>NZ_AP046530.1:0-4463909 GCF_059705275.1 Pedobacter sp. TM02 | reverse complement strand
TCGCCATAACTGATGCGCTCGCGCAGCTCGTCTTTGCCATTATACAGCATCACTACCCAAAGGCTGTCTTTATGCACAACTTCCTTGCGCCATTTAGAACGTAATGGGTCTTTATTATAGCCTGGGTTCGAATAAATAAGTGTGGTATCTTGCTGGGCAAACAGAGTTGCAGCAGTCAACAAGAACAGCGGCAATAAAACATACCTTTTCATATTTCTTCGTATTAAGCCCTCAAATGATTTAATTCCACCTAAATTTACCGAATTATTTTCAGTCGGCAACAAATTAAGCAGTACCTTAATAAAACGACGTAAACTTTACCTTCGCCTAGATCTTATTGCTATTTTTTGTCTAAAAACGGGGCACACACCTGCTTGGGCAGCCGTATGCCAATACAATCATCTCAGGCTAAATCGTATAGGGATGCTATATATTACCCGGGCTGGCTTACCAAATAGCTTGCCCGGTATCCATTTTGGCGAAAGCTTCATCACCCTTAGGGCCTCTGCATCCAAGCTGGGATGATAACCCCGCTCCACCCTGATATTTTCAACAGCACCGGTTTCCGTTATTAGAAACGACATGCGCACTTCTCCCTCAATATGCTTCTCTGCCGCATCTGGCGGATATTTTACATTTCTTGCAAGCAGCATATAAAACTTGTCTATGCCACCAGGAAATGATGGCGGGGCTTCGATCTGACCCAGGGTCGTTTCCTTCCCCGATTCATCAAAACAGGTTTTGCTGTAAGAATCCCCATAATCGGTAAACTTTTCGATGATGGCTGGCTTGCCACTTTCATATTGAAGAATCCATTCGCCGGCTTTTTTGCCTTTTTTATAATTACCGGTTTCCTTGATGCTGGCATTAGGCCAATAAGAATTATAGGGCCCATCCAAGGTGTCTCTCTGGTAGCTTTCCGTTCTGAGTACATGACCAAGTGTATCATACGCTACAAAAACACCTTCGCGTTCATTGTTGATGTATATGCCCTTGTAGGTGGGCTTGCCGTCATTATAAACCACCGCTTGTCCGTTCTTGATGGTCAAGCCTGCATCCAAATAGATTTCGCGCTTTTGCAGCTGGCCCGCCCGGTTATGAACCGATAGGATATAGCCGGTACTGTCTTTTTTATAGGCTTTGTAATAGTAGGTTGCCTCATTCCAGCCTTTAACTGCTTTATAGTTGGCGTCAACATAGGCATAAGCGGTATCTGTTTGTGCGGCCAGCGATGTGGTATACAGCAGCAATGCTAATAACAAGAGCTTTTTCATCCTAAATTAGTTTTAATGTGCCGCCAGCCAGTTATCGCCTTCACCAATTTCAATTTCGATAGGCACCTGGGTTTTGATGGCTGTTTTCATGCGGTTGGCAATAATGGCTTTCATCTGTTCTACTTCGGTTTTTACCACATCGAACACCAACTCGTCATGTACCTGCATGGTCATTTTTGATTGGAGCTGCTGTGCTTTAATATCGTGATGGATATTGATCATCGCTATCTTGATCAGATCGGCTGCCGAGCCTTGTATCGGGGCATTAATGGCATTTCGCTCGGCATAGCTCCTCACGGTGGCATTGGCCGAATTAATATCGCGGAGGTACCTTCTGCGCCCCATAATCGTTTCTACAAATCCGTTTTCGCGGGCAAAGTTCATGGTATCGCTCATGTAACGCTTAATGCCTGGGTATTGGATAAAATACTGCTCGATGATTTCGGCCGCTTCCTTGCGCGGAATATTGAGGTTTTGCGACAAGCCGAAAGCCGACTGTCCGTATATGATGCCAAAATTTACCGCTTTGGCATTGCGGCGCTGCATCGAATCTACTTCTTCGATACTAATGCCGTACACCTTGGCAGCTGTTGCCGTATGGATATCGATGCCTTTGCTAAAAGCATCAAGCATGTTTTCTTCTTTGCTGATCTCGGCAATGATGCGCAACTCGATCTGCGAATAATCGGCCGAGAGCAACATATGGTTGGCATCTCTGGCAATAAAGGCCTTGCGCACTTCTCGGCCACGCTCGGTTCGGATTGGGATATTCTGCAGGTTCGGATTGTTGGAGCTAAGCCTGCCCGTAGCGGCTACTGCTTGGTTATAGCTGGTATGCACCCGACCCGTTTTAGGATTGACCAGCAAAGGCAAGGCATCCACATAAGTAGATTTAAGTTTTTGCATCTGGCGGAAGTCCAAAATATCCTGTACAATATCACTCTTATTGGCCAGCAATGTCAAAACATCTTCGCCGGTTTGGTACTGACCCGTTTTGGTTTTCTTGGCCTTCGGGTCGAGCTTAAGATGATCGAACAACACTTCGCCGAGCTGTTTAGGCGAGGCGAGGTTGAATTTCAGTCCGGCTTTGTCGTAAACGCTTTGCTCGGCCTTGATAATTTCCTGTTGCAACTCGATCGAATAGGCATTGAGGGTATCAATGTCAATCCGCACGCCTTCTTTTTCCATATCGGCCAGTACGTAAATCAATGGATTTTCTATTTCGGCAGCCAGTTTGGCGGCATTACGCTCTACCAGCATCGGTTTAAAAATATTGGCCAGTTGCAGGGTTACATCGGCATCTTCGGCGGCGTAATCTACCACGCTTTCTACCGGCACATCGCGCATGTTGCCTTGGGCCTTGCCCTTGGCGCCAATCAGCGAGGTAATCGAAATTGGTGTGTAGCCCAAATAATTCTCTGAAAGCACATCCATGTTGTGGCGGGTATCAGGATCGATCAGGTAATGGGCCAGCATGGTATCGAACAGTTCGCCTTTGATGGCTACATCATACCATTTAAGCACCAGCATATCGTACTTGATGTTCTGTCCGATCTTGGCAATTTTCTCGTTTTCGAGCACAGGCCTGAACTCGTCTAAAATGGCTTGCGCAGCCGCTCTATCGGCTGGCACCGGAATGTAATAGCCTTCTCCGACATTGATCGCGAAAGACAAGCCCACCAAATCGGCCAGGTTGGCATCGGTTCCGGTGGTTTCGGTGTCAAAAGAAATGCTTTCTTGTTGAAGCAACGTATCAATCAGGTTTTTTCTGGCCTCTGGCGTATCAACCAGGATGTAGTTATGCGGGGTATTGCTGATGTTTTTGGCATCTATGGGCGTATCGAACAGCGAGGGCTGCGATGTTGTTTTTACTTCCAGGGCAACAGTTACCGCTACGTCGTTGCCAAACAAGTCTTTCTGACCGTTTGGATTGGCTTTGGCCTCGTTTACGTTAAATTCTTCCCCAAAAACCCTACGGCCAATGGTCCTGAACTCGAGTTCGGCAAACAGGGGCTCCAATAATTCGCGACTGGGCTCTTCCAACTGCAAAGCGGTTTCGTTAAATTCGATAGGAACGTTGAGGATAATGGTGGCCAGTTTTTTAGAAACCAAGCCTTGTGCCGCAAAGTTCTCAATATTTTCGCGTTGCTTGCCTTTCAGCTCGTGTACGTTGGCAATGATGTTTTCCATGCTGCCGTATTGCTTGATGAGCGCTTTAGCCGTTTTCTCGCCAATGCCCGGAATACCCGGAATATTGTCTACAGCATCGCCCCATAGGCCCAAAATATCAATCACCTGGTCTACCCGCTCAATTTCCCACTTGGCCAGCACTTCTTTCACCCCTAAAATCTCCATTTCGTTGCCCATTCGTGCAGGCTTGTAAATGAAAATATTGTCAGACACCAGTTGGGCAAAATCCTTATCCGGAGTCATGCAAAAGACCTTAAAATCTTGGCGTTCGGCTTCTTTGGCCAATGTACCGATAATATCGTCGGCTTCGTAGCCGTCGAGCGTAATGACCGGAATATTAAAACCTTCGATCAGCCTAAACACATAGGGCAGGGCTTTGGAAAGGTCTTCGGGCATCGCCTCGCGATGGGCTTTGTAGGCTTCGAAATCGGTATGTCTTTCGGTTGGCGCATCGGTATCGAAAACAACGGCAATATGACTTGGTTTTTCCTTTTTGAGCACCTCGAGCAAGGTATTGGCAAAGCCCATTACTGCCGAGGTATTAATGCCGCCCGAAGTAAAGCGAGGGTTCTTGCTTAATGCAAAATGCGCACGGTAAATCAGCGCCATTCCGTCTAAAAGGAAAAGTTTTTTGTCCATTGGTTTATTGTATTTGCAGCATAAAGGTACTAATAGTCTGCCTATCCTTTAAGCCCATTATTATTTTTATTTTACGGCTTTATCAACCTGGTTTTGCGGCAAACTACGCCAACAAAAACAAAGCCATGTCGAGTAGCGATAAAATTATTCGAAGGTAAAAACTGTTAAAAACCTCTCTTATACGGTAACAAGCACAAATAATTTACGTTATTTGTGTACATGAAAGCGTTTAAATTTCTTTTGTTGCTGTTACTTGCGGGCACCAGGCTTTGGGCCCAGGATGTGGTGCTGATTAGTGAGGGCAATTTTGTTCGGGGCGTAATCAAGGGCACCAATTACAGCTCGGTTGTGTTGATGCAAGACGACCAGAGTTTGGTGCAGTATCAGGCCAAAGACATCAAATCTTTTGTTTGGAATGGCGAGACTTACGAAAGCAAGCCCATCATATCGAAGAAAAAGGCCGACTACCGCTTTTTTAAGCTGGTAGAAATCGGCACGGTTAACCTTTATTCGTATGGCGACAAAGCGGTAACCGTACAAGCGCCCGCACCCTCAAGGCCCAAAATAAGGCCATCATTTGGCGTAGGCTTAGGTTCTGGCGGACTTGGGGGCGGCTTAGGCGGGGGCATTACCTTTGGCGGAGGTGGCCGAAGAAACGATGCCGAACTCAACGACGGCCCCAAAGGCAAAGTCAGTTATTTTATCGAAAGACCGGGCACCGGCCCTATGCAGGAAATCTCCTTAGATGCCGGAAAAATCACCACGACAAAAGCCATTCTGCTCCAAAAACTAGCCAACGACGAAGATTTGGCCCAACGCATCAAAGATACCGAAAGCTTTGACGATAAGAGCTTGATGGCTTTTATCAAAGCCTACAATGAGATGCACAAGTAAAGCTCGTCTCGAGTTTGAAGGCTAACCCGTAAAACCAGCTTGCTTCGTTGGCTCCTCCTAGCAAAGCCGCAAGCCTGGCTAATTATTTTTCAGCAATGGACGCAAGATCATCCCAGTACTCCACGGCACGGCGGTAATGCGGAATAACGATAGAACCGCCCACCAAATTGGCAATCATAAAGATTTCGTTCATTTCGTCGTTGGTTACCCCTTCGTTATGGCATTTTTCTAAATGATATTTGATGCAATCGTCGCAACGCAAAACCATAGAAGCTACCAGGCCCAACATTTCTTTGGTTTTTACATCTAAAGCACCGGCCGCATAACTGGTGGTATCGAGGGCAAAAAAACGCTTGATATTGGTATTGGCCGTTTCCATGATCCTATCGTTCATTTTGCTGCGATAGGCATTAAATTCTTCTACTAATTTTCCCATGAATATTGTATGTTGATTGTTGAACAGGGATGCAAATTGCTAAATCTCAATCAAGGGATCCCAAAACACCTTTTTAAAATCTTTTACTTTATCGTTTTCTATCTTCAAGCCTTCTTTTTCCAGCAATTCCTGCATAAGCGATGGTGGCGAAAAGTGAAATCTGCCCGTAAGCAAGCCGTTGCTGTTCACCACACGATGCGCTGGCACCTTGGGTTTGGACGTACCGGCATACGCCATGGCGTGGCCCACCATACGCGATGATTTGGCCGTGCCCAAGGCCTTGGCAATAGCGCCATACGAAGTTACCCTGCCCTTCGGGATGAGCCGCACTACTTCGTAAACCTGGTCATAAAAAGAATCGTCCATTAGCTGAATGAAAATTGAATATAATTGATGTTCTTATCGTGTTTTAAATATATTCTTTCGTAATGCGTTTTGATAGACAATACCTCATCGGCAAATTCAGATTGGTAGAGGTGATTGGTATTTTTGTGCGTAACCAGGCCTAGTTCTTCTACTTTTTCGCAGGTATAATCATAAAGACCGTCGTTATCGGTTTTTAAATTGACTTTGCCACCGGGCCTTAACAAGATTTTGTATTTTTCTAAAAAGCCCGGAAAGGTGAGGCGCTTTTTCTCTCTGCTGATTTGTGGCTGCGGGTCGGCAAAAGTTATCCAGATCTCGTCAATTTCTCCAGGCGCAAAATATTCGAGGATATCTTCAATCTGGATCCTTAAAAAGGCCAGATTTTGAATGCCTTCTTCTACACCGGTTTTGGCCCCGCGCCAAATGCGGTTGCCTTTAAGGTCAACGCCTATAAAATTCTTTTCCGGAAAAAGCCTGGCCAGGTTTACGGCATATTCGCCTTTGCCACAAGCCAGCTCCAACACAATCGGATGATCGTTTTTAAAATGGTCCGTCGTCCATTTTCCTTTCATTACCTTGCCCAGATGCAATTGGTATACATTTGGAAAAGTATCTATTTCTGCAAATTTTCTTAATTTATCCTTGCCCACTTCGGTGTATTTGAAGTGCAAAAATAAACAAATTATAGCTAAGGTATGGCTTTTGTCTTTTCAATGATAGAACTTGACCTGGCCACTTCGTACATCACTTTACCAGCCGATATCTCATAGCCTCTGGAGAGGACATAAGCCAGTTTTTCGACAATTATGCCCGAAGCGTTGTCTAAAACATACGTGCCGTTTGTATTGCTGTTGATCAATTTGCCCCTGATTTCGGTATTAAACTTAATGACGGTATTTTTTTCGTTGATATCGGCAATGATAAATTCGGTGTGCAGCTTTTGTTGGTTAATTTCCACATCGTCAATCCACGAATAGCCTTTCCTAAGGTTTTTGCTGTATGTAAAATCAGCCAAGAAATTAAGCAGCACTCCCTTTTCAAAAACAAGGGGCTGTATGCCGGCAAAATCGACCAAAGTATCGGTAGCTTTTTCTGCTTTGTAGGAAGAATGTCTTTCTACAAGCCCGAATTTATTGATGTGCAACTCAACCGGCTTGTTTACCATATAGGCTAATGCTCTATTGATGCTGGAAGCACTGTCAAGTCCTTTACCAGAAGCATACTTGAACTTTTTGCCCATGGCCCCAATCTGACCGTCGAGCTTGGTGATAGACACATCAAGCTGATAGCCATCGGCATCCTTCGATATCACTTTGTACAGCTTGGTTACTTCCGATTGTGAATTCACTTCGATGCGCTGCTTACCTCGTACCGCTACGGCATTTGAAGTAACGGCAGTTTCTACTTGATATGCTTGCCCATTCGACAGGGTAAATTCGCGAGGCTTCTGTTGCGCATGCACATAAAAACCCAAGAACAGCAACGTGGTCACCATGATGGATTTTAAACCCTCTTTCCTATTAAACCTCTTGTTTTTAGTCATATTTTTCCGAATCAATACGTGCATTTTTACTGAACATCTCTTACAACAGCCAGCGGCGCAATAGGAGGCAATGGAGGCAAAAGCTGAACATAGGGGCGATAAGGTTCTGGACTGGATGCCTCAGGCGTATAGCCAGCCAAACTTGGCAACTTGGGGGCCGGAGGCATAAGCGGTACCGAAGGCAAAAGATTCGATGCCATCAAAGAAGAAAACGACGAAATGGATGACTGCGAAATAGAGGGCACGTTTGGCATGATAAACTGCAGGTTTGTTCCGTATATCGGATCAAGCTGCGGCGTAAACAAAGGTACCGGCACTTTCCAGTCGGAGTTACCATGAACCCCAATTTGCGCATCAGCCTTGTAAGCGGCAAAGGCCAATGAAACGAATAGCAACAGTTTCTTTTTCATTATAATTGAATGTTTTTTCTATCCAGGAATATAGGAATACCAATTGTAGACATGTAAGTAACCCGATCGCCCGAATAATTGGTTAAATTAAATACGCCGAAACCCATGGTTATGGCCGAATTCTTTAGCGGCCTTACGCCCAAAGAAAAGCCAAGGTTAAGGCCAGACCACTCGGCATTGAGGTTAAGCCTTTTCACTACTTCGTAAGATACGTTGGCAAACACGCCCGTACCATATTTTCCTTTGCCGGCGGCCACATCGTTAGGGCTCTTCCTCAAAAAGCGCCCCGTACCAAAGCCAATGGTATAAGACAGGGCCGCATTGCCGGTTTCTTGCGAACGGTTTCCTCTGATGGCATGGCTAAAGGCAATATAGTAGGTATTTTCTGGCGCATCAGACACTGCCGGATCGGCAAACAGTTGCAAACCGCCAACGGCAATGCTGCAGCTTTTGAAAATCTGCCTGCTTAGCACAATGTTGGCCGACAAATCCCTCAGTTCGCTCACCCGGGTTACGTTAACACTGGCCGAAACATTAACAAACCTGCTCGAGTTGCCAAAGCTGATGCCGGCCGCCCCAATCATATCGGGCTTTTTCTCTACGGTATAAAAAGATGGGTAAATGGCGCCCAAAATCGCAAAAAAATAGGTGGCATTCCCGCCGCCCCAACCCGATGGAGTGGTGATACTCTGCAGATTGTTGCTGGGCAATACAAAAGAACTTCTCGATCGAAACACGGCCTTCTCTTCAATAAGCGAATCCATTTTGAGCGACAGGGCTTTCTCAAAGACCGTTTGGCCAAAAGCTTGGCTGGTGCACCAAACGAGCACCAAGGTTAACATCCCCTTCAAGCCTGCAAGAAAGCAAGATTTATGTTGGTAATTCATAGTTGTTAAAATTTTGATCCTCTAAATGGCTTACCTTTTACAGAGGCGCGTATTTAAAGAGAATGCTAAATCGGTATATAGCCAAACCAGCCATATAGCTTCATCTAATTTATCTTTTCACTAATTTATGGGGATGACGAGCGTTAATCAATAAATGCCGACAGTGTCGGCGTGGTTTGCGTCTAATTCTAACTCAACGGCTTATACAATTTTGTTGTACCAAGTTAATGATTTTATACACAATAGAGGCAACACAAACATAACAAGTTTTTTACAAAAAAATAATAAATTCAATATTTTAACAAAAAAAAAGAACACACACCGTTTTAAAAACAATCGAATAGTGTTTGGGTAGTGGCCATCTCCCGCTCAGGTTACCGCTGTGTTTTTGTGTTCACAGCCTGGCGGAATGGCTAGCCAAAAACACGATGAGAATTTGGCTTCGGCATTATCGTCAGAATTTATATCTTTACAAAATAACATCAGTTTTAACTATATGACCTTAGTTCAGCTTGAATATATTGTTGCCGTTGACACTTACCGGAGCTTTGTAAGCGCCGCCGACAAATGTTTTGTAACACAGCCTACCTTGAGCATGCAGGTACAGAAACTGGAAGAATTCCTGAACGTCAAAATATTCGACCGCAGCAAGCAGCCCGTGGTTCCTACAGAAATCGGTGCGCAAATCATCGCACAAGCACGCATTGTACTGCAGGAAAATCAAAAAATAAAGGAAATCATCAGCAGCCAGCAGCAAGACATTACAGGCGAGCTCAAAATAGGCATTATCCCTACCATTGCGCCTTACTTATTGCCCGAGGTTATCTCGTCGATGCTCGAAAAATATCCGGACCTGAAACTGCTGATTTGGGAATACACTACCGAAGACATCATCCACCATCTCAAAACCGGGGTTCTCGACTGTGGTATTTTGGCTACGCCATTGGTAGACCCCAACCTGAACGAGACGCCGTTGTTTTATGAAAATTTTGTAAGCTACATCAGCAAAAACAGCAAGCTCTTTAAGAAAAAGGCTATTGAAGCCGAAGATTTGGAGGAGGAAAACATCTGGTTGCTGAATGAGGGGCACTGCATGCGTACGCAGGTACTGAACATTTGCCGGTCAACCAAAAACAACCGCCTCCAGTCACTGGCCTATAATACAGGCAGCATAGAAACCCTGATCAGGATGGTAGATGTTAATGATGGGGCTACCCTATTGCCCGAGCTGGCCCTGGCCGATTTGAGCGTAAAGCAACTCAATAAAGTCCGTTATTTTAAATCGCCAGAACCTGTTCGCGAAATCAGCTTGGTAACACATAAGAATTACATCAAAAAGCGGATGCTCAATGCCTTGCGCGAAGAGATACTGGCCATTATTCCGAAAACGATGAAGCAACGCAAGAAAAAGGACGTGATTGGAATTTAATTCCCTGGTTTCCTGCTAAAGAAATTCAGCCTAACCGAAATGGCTATCGCAATTAGAAAAAGGCCCAAGGTAAGCACATCAATCAGCGTAGGACTGAAATTGACGCCAGTAGCTTGGTCGGCAAGATATTTAATAAAGGAAGCGGGCAGGTTCTGTTCGCCCAACTGTTTTTTTACACTCCATTGCCAATCGGTAACAGGGCAATAGCCCAAACCAAACCAAATGCCTAGCACTGTCCAACAGCCCAGGGTAAGCATGGCAAACCAAAAGTGCAGCCTGCGTGTTTTTGGCCAGATCCAGCCAAACAGGTTAAAGCCAATAATAAAAAGGTGTACAAAAGTTAGAAAAGCATCTAAGGCTTTGAGCATGCTTATGGGTTGTTGCTGCCGCTTTTCAAGCCCTCTATGCCCACAACTTTATCTTCTTCTTCGCCTTTTTTCTTTTTCTTTTTCTTGGCATTTGGATCAATGCCGCTCAGGCGCTCCTCTACAATCAGGTTGTATTCGGTTAGCTGCTCAGGCTTCAATACGGCTTTGATATTTTTGTTAAGTTCGTTCTGAACTTTATAGAATTTGGTCTCGTCTTCGTCTTTATAAGTACCTGCCTGCTGCTTTTTGTACAAAGCCAGCTGTTCTTTGGCCAATTCATAGGCATAGTTATACACCACGCTTCTCTGCGTTGGGCTCAGCTTAAGGCGTTTATCCAATTCTTCGATGTTTTTTTTCGCCAGTTCTTCTGCTGTAGGAACCTTTTGTGCCTTGCCTGCAAACGCCACGCCCAGCACTAAAACAAGCATTACCATCCATTTCTTCATAGCCGCAATTTATAAAATAATCCGCAAAACAAAAAAAGCCAGGCTAACCTGGCTTTTAAAATGATAAGCGATTTTGCGATTAAAGTGCTTTTTTGTAACGCTCGGCAACAGCATCCCAGTTTACCACATTCCAGATCGCCGCTAAGTAATCAGGGCGCTTGTTTTGGTATTTCAAATAGTAGGCGTGCTCCCAAACGTCGATACCGAAAATCGGCGTACCTTTTACTTCGGCAATATCCATCAATGGATTGTCTTGGTTAGGTGTTGAAGAAATCACCAATTTTTTGTCGGCACCTACCGATAGCCAAGCCCAGCCCGAACCGAAACGGGTAGCGCCGGCATCCTGGATTTTGGTTTTGAAATCAGCAAAAGAACCGAAAGCCTCGTTAATGGCTTTTGCCAAATCGCCGGTTGGCTCACCGCCTTTGTTAGGGCCTAGAACCGTCCAGAACAGCGTGTGGTTAAAGTGGCCGCCACCATTGTTGCGAACCGCCATTGGGAATTTTGAAATATTTTTGATGATATCTTCGATGTTCGAATTTGCCTCAGGCTTACCTTCCAAAGCTTTGTTCAGGTTGGTAACATAAGCTTGGTGATGTTTGCCATGGTGGATTTCCATGGTCAATTTATCAATATGTGGTTCTAATGCGTCGGTTGCGTATGCTAACGCAGGTAATTCAAAAGCCATAATGTATATATTTAAGTTTAAAAATTGTTACTGTACAAATATAACAGAGAAAGGTTAAGTTTTATTCAATTGTTTGTCAACTTTATTTGCGCTTGTTTTTGAAGAAATCCGTCATCAGTTGACCGCATTCTTCGGCCAAAACACCGCCTTTCAATAACGTTTTAGGATGCAAAAGGTTTTGTCCAATACGCGTAAAGCCACGCTTTTCCTCGTGCGCGCCAAAGACGATGCGGCTAATCTGAGTCCAATAACTGGCACCGGCGCACATGACACAGGGTTCAATGGTGACGTACAGCGTACAGTCCTTTAAATATTTGCCGCCGAGGGTTTGTGCGGCGGCCGTAAAGGCCTGCATTTCGGCATGTGCCGTCACATCGTTCAGCTGTTCGGTAAGGTTATAGCCCCGGCCGATGATCTTACCATGGCTCACCACAAGGGCTCCAATCGGAATTTCTTCGGCATCATAGGCTTTTTTGGCCTCGTTCAGGGCCAGGCGCATAAAATGCTCATCGGCCTGTTCTGGATTTTGGCCTTCTTCGAAATTGTAATAGCTCATTTCATTGTAGATTTTAGATTGACGAGTTGCGTTTGTTTAATTTAACCTCATCAGATCAGTTTGCTGCCATTGGGCACCTTGCTGGCCACGCTGGCCAATACGATATTTCCGTTTTCATCAGCAAAACCAGTGACCAAAAATTCGCTCATGAACTTGCCAATCTGCTTTTTGGGAAAATTGATTACTCCCACAAGCTGGCGGCCCACCAGTTCTTCCTTGGTGTAATGTTTGGTAATTTGGGCACTGCTCATTTTGATGCCAAATTCGCCAAAATCAACCTTTACCTTAAAAGCCGGCTTCCGGGCTTCCGGAAAATCGAATGCCTCCAAAATGGTCCCTACGCGTAATTCTACTTTTTCAAAATCGTTCCAGGTTATTTCTTCCATGCAGTAAAAGTACAATTTAGCCCCCTTAACCACAAACTGGCCGGCATAGGTTTTGTGAAAATGCTGGTGCGCTTTGCGGTTAGCCAAAGGGTTTAGTACCTTTGCAACATGGTTGAAATCAAGTTAAAAAAGGGAAAAGAAAAAGCGGTTTTACAGCGTCATCCCTGGGTATTTTCTGGAGCGTTAGAAAAAGTAAAGGGCGATCCCAAAAACGGCGACGTGGTAAAAGTGCTCGATGCGCACAACGATTTTTTAGCTTATGGCTATTTCAACGACCAGTCGCGGGTGGCTGTCCGTTTGATCGAATGGAACGAAGAACAAGCCATTAACAAAGCATGGTATGGCCAAAAAATCAACCAGGCCATACAAGCCAGGGCGCACTTATTGCAAAAGGAAAACACCAATGCCTATCGCCTGATTTTTAGCGAAGCCGATTTTTTGCCCGGTCTCATTGTAGATAAATATGCCGATTTTTTGTCGGTACAGATTTTGAGTACGGGTATTGAAAAAGCCAAAGACGTGATTATCGAAGCCCTTTGTGAAGCTTTAAATCCGAAAGGCATTTTCGACCGCAGCGATGCTACTGCACGTACACACGAAGGCATTACCGCCGAAAACGGCTTGCTTTGGGGAGAAGCGCCAGCCACTTTCATCGAAGTAAAGGAAAACGGAATTACTTACCATATCAACATCGCCGAAGGACAGAAATCGGGTTTCTATTGCGACCAGCGAGACAACCGTCAATTGCTGGCCAGCTATGCCAAAGGCAAAACCGTGCTCGACTGCTTCAGCTACAGTGGCGGATTTAGCCTCAATGCCTTGCTGCAGGGCGCTACTCAGGTAACCAGTGTAGATAGTTCGGCTCTGGCCATCGAAACCCTCAAGCAGAATATCGAGCTCAACCAATTTGACCATCAGATACACACCGCCATCCAATCCGACGTCAACAAACAGCTGCGTGCCTTTAAAGATGAAGGAAAGAAATTCGACATCGTGGTGCTCGATCCGCCGAAATATGCGCCTTCGCGCTCGGCCCTCGACCGTGCCGCACGGGCCTACAAAGACCTGAACCGCCTGGGCCTGCTGCTTTTGGAAAGTGGCGGCTTATTGGCTACTTTCTCTTGCTCGGGTGCAGTTGATATCGAAACCTTTAAACAGATTATTGCCTGGGCGGCCCTAGATGCCGGTAAGGAGGTACAGGTAATCAGACAGTTTAGCCAACCCGAAGACCATCCGGTCCGCTTGTCGTTTCCAGAAGGCGAATATTTAAAAGGCTTGTTGCTCAGGGTTGTTTAATTTGACAAAAAATCTGCTTAAATTAGTTTAATACACATCTGGCTATGCTCATCGTAAAAAACATCCGTTTAAGCAGAATTATCAGAAACACTTGGCAGGTTGACCTGATCATGATTGTTTCCTGTACCGTGGCTTTTTTGGCACACGAATACCTTATTGCACATCATTTTATCGTCCCTACCATCATTCCCGGTGTTTTGGGTACGGCCATTGCCTTCTTTATCGGCTTTAACAATAACCAGGCCTACGACCGCTGGTGGGAAGCCCGCAAAATTTGGGGCGGACTGGTAAACGATTCGAGGTCGTTTGCCCGAAGCCTGCTGAGCTACGTCCCCAGAAATCCAACTAACGACGAAGTGGTTAGGCGCATGATTTTACGACATATTGCCTTTTTGTATGCCCTTAAAGCCAACTTGAGAAGCACGAAAGACCTTATCTACATCAAGTATTTAAGCGAAGACGAGCAGCTACAGGTAGAAAAACAGCGCAATGTGCACAACGCCATTCTGCATAACCAGGCCAAAGACCTCGAAAAATTATACACCAGCCAGCTAGATGGCTTCAAGTTTCTAGACATCAACAACCTGCTCATCAAATTCAGTGATGAAATGGGCATGTGCGAACGCATCAAAAACACTGTTTTTCCAACCACCTACAGCTATTTAACCAAGGTATTTATTTGGCTGTTTGTAGTTTCGTTTACGTTGGTGATTAGCCAGGATATGGGCTGGTGGGCCATTTTTATGGGTTGGTTGGTAGGCTTTGTATTCGTGTCGACGCAAATCAACGGCATGAGCCTGATCGATCCTTTCGAAAACAACTCGTCGGGCGTACCGCTCAACCAGATTACCCGTACCATCGAAATCAACCTGTTGCAGATGCTGGGCGAAGAAGAAGTTCCAGCTCCGGTAATGCCCATCAACGACGAGTACGTGCTATAAATCCGTTAGTTTTTAACGGGTTGGTTTTCTGCATTAGTCTTTTTTACATAATCCAAATAGTCTGGATCTTTTAATCTCGCCTGTTGTATGGAATCGTCTTTTGCGGTTTCTTTTTTTAGTTCTTCCAATATCTTTTTGTCTCGCTTGGTTAGTTGATATGGCCTTGCCTCTCGTTTCAGCTGACAGCTCATTAACAAAAGAAAAGCCATAAAAATCACGCTAGTTTTGACCCGATCGATGCTCATCTTTCTTCCGAATTTTCGGGCAGCTTATCATACTCCCCCATTAAGGCATACCTACCAAATATAACCAGGCCAATGGCTATCGGAATGAAGATGAGCAGAATGATGCCCCATTGTAGTGCTGTATTGGTTTGCGCCATTCCCGGTTCGGCATGGCTAATCTTATCCCAAGCCTGCCAAGCCATTAAGCCCACCGCTAAAGGCCCTAAAACAATCCAAAAGATGCCTAATATTTTTTTTAATGCTTTCATGGTTTAATCGTTAATGTTTTCGTCGGTTTGATTAGCTAAATAAACAGCGCCGATTATAAAACTGAGCGTGGCGATACCAATGGGATACCAAAGTCCGGAAAGTGGCGTCGCTCCTGCAAAACTGGCAATCAAGGTGGCTATAAAGGGAACCAAACCACCAAAAACACCATTGCCTACGTGGTATGGCAACGACATGGAGGTATACCTGATTTGGGTGGGGAACAGTTCCACCAAAAAGGCGGCGATTGGCCCATACACCATCGTAACCAAAATTACCTGAAAGAAAACCAAGGCCACAAACAGCCAAAAAGTGCCCGAAGTGAGTATCTTGTCTTTCAAAACTTCCTTGGCATGGCCAATGGGCTTGCGCTGATCGGCATACACCGTATCAACCTGCAGCTTGTTAAAAGTACTTCCGTTTAATAAAGTGATTTTGGTACTTGTATTCACCAGCGTATCGCCGGCCGTGTGCAGGGGCGTTTTGGTAATAACCGGCGCGGCAACATCCTTGATCTCTGTTGGTTGCAACTGGCTCAGGTCTGTTCTGTCTAGGAACACCTGATAAATGGGCCGGTAAAAAACAATCCCCAGCAACATGCCTCCCAGCATAATCCATTTGCGCCCAACCTTATCGCTCCATGCACCAAACACCACAAAGAAGGGTGTGGCAAAGGCAATGGCCCAGAGCAAAATATAGCGAGAATCATTAAAATCGACCTTACAGGTATTTTCGATGAAAGACTGTGCATAAAACTGGCCCGTATACCAAATAACACCTTGGCCCATCGTAGCGCCAAATAAGGCCAGCAAAACCATTTTAAAATTGGCTTTCTTACTAAAACTTTCCTTCAGCGGATTTTTAGAAATCCTACCCTCCGTTTTAAGTTTGGCAAACATCGGCGATTCGTGCATTTTTAAGCGGATGTAGATGGAAACGCCTACCAGTAAGATAGAAAGCAGAAAAGGAATGCGCCAGCCCCAGTCGGCAAAGGCCGAAGCGCCGATCAGGTTTTTGGCAAGCACAATAATCCCTAAGGAAAGAAACAGGCCCAAAGTGGCAGTAGTTTGGATCCAACTGGTAAAAAAGCCTCTCCTGCCTTTTGGCGCATGCTCGGCTACATAAGTGGCCGCGCCACCGTACTCGCCTCCCAAAGCCAAGCCCTGAATAAGGCGCAGTACCAGCACCAAAATTGGCGCGGCGTAACCAATACTCGAATAAGAAGGGATAAGGCCGATTAAAAAGGTAGAGCCACCCATGAGTACCAATGTGAGCAGGAACGTGTGTTTACGGCCAATTAAATCGCCCAGACGGCCAAACACCAGGGCACCAAAAGGCCTAACAATAAAACCCGCCGCAAAAATGGCCAAGGTATTGATCAAAGCCGAAGCCCCGGCATCGGCCGGAAAAAGCTGCGCCCCGATAATGCTGGCCAAACTGCCGAAAATATAAAAGTCGTACCATTCGATCAGCGTCCCTAAAGAAGAGGCGCCGATTACTTTAAAAATACTGTTGGGTTTGGTTGGGATCATAACTTTAAAGCTAAGTGTTTGAAAACTAAAACACCATAACATTCTCGAGACATCTCTTCGGCATGCCCTACACCCAGGTGTAGGGCATGCCGAATTTTTCCTTTCTTAGCGCATACTTTTGGATTCTTTGCGGCAAAAAAGCGATCTTTAATACTAGGATTTACTCAGCGGATGTTGCAGATAGAGGATAACCAGCGACAACAGTAGAAAAGGCAGTTCAATCGCAGCCCCCTTCAGATCTTTATGGCTCAACTCAAGCGCCATGATAAACAAAATGCCCGCAGCCGTGATGAAGTTGCCGTACAGAAATGTCTTGGGAAACAAGAGCAGGATAGCACCGATGACGGTGAAGGCACCCAGCACCAGTACGCCGTTTTTGCCCACATTAAATTTGTTAAATAGCTGAAGCATTTCTGGTTTGCCATTGATCATGGCAAAGCCTTGTTTGATGCCCATGTATAAGGCAAAAAGAATGAAGATCGAATTGAGGATTTTAAGTGCCATAAGTAGTTGGTATTGGTTATTAGCTTACAGCAATTTAAGAAAATTTATTCCTTTTTAAGAAACGGAACCAACGGCCTCAAATCAATCATGAAGAAATTAAGTTGACTTGAGCCAGATACCAGGCCCAATCGGGTGCTGATCGGACTATTGCTCTTCCCTAAAATAAACCTTGTAATAGTTCATCGAGCGGTCATCATCAAAGCCTTTTTCAATGAGTTCTTTATTGCCGTGGATATAGATGTGGAAATTCTTATCGAGCTTTAAAATACTTTTGAATGCTTTGGCCTGTTTTTTAACTGCCGCATCAGAAATATCGAAAGTATCGGCAATTGGAGCATCAAACTCCTCTTCGTAGCTTTTTTTGTAGCTTTTAAAAAGCGCTATCCCTTCTTGATTGGCAATTACCTCGTTGGCAAACTCGTCGATATCAAAGCTTTCCTTTTCCTTAAAATACTTCATCGAGCGGTTTAGCAAATCGATCTTATCGGTTTTGGTTACTTCAAACTCCTCATCCAGTTTTTCGGTAATGAAGTTTTTGTACACGCCCAGTACATTTTGCGTTTGACTGTAGTTATCATTCCTTACCTTAAGCCTCAAAAATTCGTCTTTCCAGTACACGGCTTCGGCACTGCGGTTGGTCTGGTCTATAACCGCTACCTTAAAGCCCTGTTCTTTATCGGTGTTGAAAATAAGGCAGCCTTTATCCAGTTTGCTGATATTGATGGCTTCCTGCTCATAGCTTAGCGCAAAGCCGCTCTGCTCTGGATAAACTTTGATATAGCTCTCTTTGGTTTCTGATTTAAAAATACCGATGGCGTCGTGCAAGTCTCCTTCGATCTGCACATTTTCAAAATAAGCCACATAAAGCTCGCCCGACTTGATTTTCGGGTGGTTCGAAATATCGTACAGGTAGGTAGCCAGTTTCTTGCTGTTTTCGTGAAACAAATCGCCATTGGCAAAAATTTCAGACGCGAAGTGATACACCTCATTCAGGTTCAGGTCGTTGTTGGGATGCATGAAGTGGTAAATTTCATTCACCTTTTCATAAGGCGACAGGAAATACTGCAGCAAGAGCTGTTTCAGCATTTCGTCTTGAATGTACATCGACTGTTCTGACAGGACATAGAACTCGTCTTGCAGCTTGTTGCCAATTCTATGGATAGAAAGTTCGGCCAATGAGGCTTCGAAAAAGGTTATCATACGCTCAGCTTAAAATGTAGGCCTGCAAAAGTAGGCTTTAGCTTTGGCATGCTCAAATCGGAATTAAAAATCGGCTGCTATCAATTCCTTGCTGGCCGAAATACCAGCCAGGTTGCCATTTGCTACAGCTCCCGAAACCGTGCGGAACAATGTGGTACAATCGCCAGCCGCAAAAACACCGGGTACCGTAGTTTGTACGCCATTAACCACAATCAGGTTTTGCTGGTCTATTTCACAGCCCAATTCGGCCGCGAGCGACGAATGCTGCTCGAGGCCACCACGGCCAAAAACAGCGTTTAGTGGATGTTTGTTCCCATTTTTAAGCAGAAGATGCTTGAGAATCCCGTCTTGATGTACGATTTCGGCAATTTCATCGGTTACGATTTGAATGTCTTTTCGCTTAAAGTATTCGGCCTGCTCATCGTTCAAAGCTGGCAATCCATTGGTAAACAAGGTAAGTGCTGTGCTCCAATTATAGATCATTCTGACAAACTCAAAAGCCATATCGCCATTGGCTATAACGCCCAAAGGCTGCCTGGCCACTTCGTACCCATGGCAATACGGACAATGCAAAACCGAAATGCCCCAGCACTCGGCAAAGCCCTTGATGTCTGGAAATATATCTTTAATGCCCATAGCCAAAATAAGCTTGCGGGCTTCAAAGCGTTGTCCATCGGCGGTTGATACGGCAAAGCCGGCGGTTATTTGCTCGGCTTTGATGGCCAACCCCTCATGGCATTTAACCGTAGGATAAGCCAGCACCTGAGCCTTCGCTTTGGCGCTGATCATGGCTGGTGTTTCGCCATCTTGCGTTAAAAAATTATGCGAATGTGGGGTTTGCCTGTTGCAGGGTTCGCCTGCATCAATCAGCAGTACGTTGCGCAACGACCTACCCAAGGCCATGGCGGCCGAAAGACCGGCGTAGCTGCCTCCAATAATGATTACTTCATAGCTGTCCATTTCTTTTGAATTGATTTTGGACAAACCTAAAAAATTAAACGCAACAATGTTGCGTTTATAAAAAATAGGAAACCGCCGTGACGATTAGAGCTTCCTGTCGCCATGCGGATTTGCGATTTTACTTCTTGTCGGTATCTTCATGTGGTGTATTGCGCAACTTGACCGGCTTTTTGCCTTTTTTCATTTTCAGATTCAGCATTTCTACCAATACCGAAAAAGCCATGGCAAAATAGATATAGCCTTTAGGGATATGCTGGTCTAAACCTTCGGCCAAAAGCGAAACCCCAATGAGCAGCAAGAACGAAAGCGCCAGCATTTTTACGGTTGGGTGTTGATTGACGAAATTGCTGATGGCTCCGGCCGAAACCATCATAATGATTACGGCAATGATAACCGCGGCGATCATCACCTCCACATGTTCGGCCATACCTACGGCGGTAATCACCGAATCGAGCGAGAATACGATATCGAGCAGCAGGATCTGCACAATGACACCACTAAAAGAATATACTTTTCCTTTGACTTCATGCTCTTCCGCGCTCTCCAGTTTTTCGTGTATCTCGTGTGTGCTTTTATAAATCAAGAAAATACCGCCGATAATCAGGATCAAATCGCGACCAGAAATAGCCAGCTTGCTTAGCCACTCTTGGCTGTCAACGCCAAACCACTCGCCAATGTTAAATAAGGGCGAAGTAAGTTTCATGATCCAGGTTAGCGACAACAACAGGAGCACACGGGTAATCATGGCGAGGCCCAAACCCAGCTGACGTCCCTTTTTTTGCTGATGTTCTGGTAATTTACCCGATAAAATAGAAATGAAGATAATGTTGTCTATCCCTAAAACAATTTCTAAAACGGTTAGGGTCAATAGTGAAATCCAGGCTTCTGGACTGCTTAAAAATTCCATAGTTAATCTGATCTTAGGCGAAAATAAAAAAAGCCTGCTAATTTTCATTAACAGGCCTTGACTTTATTTGTTTGGTTTGTTTATCTAAATGTAACCGAATTATAGGCAGAACGTACGCTTACCTTGTTGCTGCCCCCTTTGCCGATCTGGCCGGTATAGCGTTTGGTCTGGTCGTCGTCGTCGTTGGTTTTGCGCGCTGTTACATTGCTGCCGTATTTAAAGCTATTGTAGCTTACCGCTACATCAAAATCGGCTGAATAGCCGGCATCAAAACCCAAAGCCACACTGCTGTATTCGGCATTGACACTGATGTTTCTGCTCATTGCATCGATATTGTTGGCGCTTAGCGAACCGTATTGGATCCTGGCGCCCAAGTTGCCATGCAGGTTGGCTATTTTAACCGTGGCGTACTGCACGTCCAAATCGAGTGGGCCCGCATTGCCAATGGTGATGCCGCTGCCATATTGATGCCTGATTACAGAAGCATTTTTTACGGTTCCGATATTTACCGAAGTGTATTGCAAATCGAGATTCAACGTACCTGCCGTGCCAATGGTTAGGCCGCTGCCGTATTGATGTTTAATGGTAGCGCTGTTTTTAATGGTGTTAATATTGGCCGAGGTGTATTGCGCATCTAAATCGAGCGTACCTACCGAAGCAATTGTTAAGCCCCCGCCATATTGATGCTTGATACGCGCCTGGTTCAGGTCTTGCAACACACATTTGCCATATTGTACCGAAATGTAGTTATTGGCATTGCTCAAGTCGCCGGCGGTAAGATTGCCATATTGTACCTTAAGCGAAGTTGGGCCAGCAAAGCTATCCATTACAATGCCGCCATATTCTTGCGACGCGGTTAAAGCATTGGTTGATGGCATGTAAACCGTATAGTATACCTTTACTTCCTGACGCCATCTTTTGCCATTGCGGCTGCCACTTCCCTTATTGCCGTCGCCGATGCTTGTTTTAAACGATACAACGTCGCCACTTTTAGAGGCATTAATGTTGGTATTGTCCAGCAAGCGTTGTGCGGCTTCTTCGGTATTGGCATAGGCTTTAATGTCTACGTCTACCTTCACTTCGTTTTTGTCCCAGGTTTTAATGGTCATGCCGCCATACTGATTGCTCAAGTTCACTTTGTCGTTGCGGTCTACACTAAACGACTTGGAGAAGGTTTTGGCCCGCATCGGATCATCGGCATCTTGGTTGCTGCTGTACGAATAGCTTACCGAGCTTGAATGGCTTACGCTGATTTGAGAGGCTTTTGATCCACCGTTTTTGGCTACAGTGGTTGACATCACCGGCGCAGCTGGTGCTGCGGGGCTCGAGGCGGCTACTTCTCCGGTTTGCACGGCGTTAACGTGCGTAGCGAGCAATAGCAAACCCGACACCCCCAAGGCTACATTTTTTATTCTTTTCATGATCGATTGTTTTGTGATACAAAGCCGTTGGCCCTATATCGAATTCTCCTTTTTATATTGATTGACTTGGTTTATAATTCCTAATTGCTGGCTAAGCAATTGCGATTGTATTTCGAGGTTTTTCATCATGGCTTTGACTACGTCTGCGCGGTTAGGGCTGGTTTGCAGCTCTTGTTTTAGGGCTTCGTAATCTCTGCTCAGTTTGGCCATATCGTCGGTAAATTTGCCATATAGCTCCGGATTATCCTTGGCATAAACCTGCAGGCTGTCTTTCTTTTCCTCGATAAGGCTAGCCAAATGCACCTGTTTGTTTTTAAATGCCGGATTGACATCGGCAATTTCCAAACCCGTATTGTTGGCTTTTTTATAGCTGGCCGTAAAATAAATGCCCAAACTAATCACCAGCATCGCCGCGATGCTGAGCCACGAATATAACCTTACCGACTTTTTTGGCTGTTCTTTTTCTTTCTTGTCTAATTCGGAGGCTATGCGTTCCCACAGCTGTTCTGACGGGCCTTTTACTTCAAATTCCTTCTTGTTAGCCTTTACAAACTCCTCTAATTTATTATTCATCTTGCTACTCCTTTCGTTTCTAATAAACTATTCAACTTTCTCTTGGCTCTCATGTACTGCGAGCGTGATGTGTTTTCTGTTATTTTCAATATGTGTGCAATCTCTTCGTGGTCGTAGCCCTCAAACAAATACAGCGTTAGTACCACTCGGTATCCATCTGGCAGCTCGGCCACGGCAGTTTTAATGGCTTCTACCTTTAAAGCGGTTTCTTCTGGGTCTGGTGCCGTTTCTTCGGCCACGTCAACCTCGTCTATGCTTACAAATTCGACTTTGCGTTTACGCAAGTAGTTAATGGCCCGGTTAATCACGATCTGTTTAAGCCATAAACCAAACGTGGTTTCCTGCCTAAAATCCGCAATACGGTTAAAGGCATCCAGGAATGCTTCCTGAAGTACATCTTCGGCTTCGGCATCGTCGTTTACAATACGCAGGGCTACGTTATACATCGCGCTAGCATATAATTTGTAAAGCTCAAACTGTGCTTTCCGGCTTCCCGCTCGGCATTCGTTAACCAGCGAAACGTGTTTGTCTATGTATGCAGTTTCCAATTTTAAAAGGCGTTCAAATCAAGAGACAGTCTATTTTCAAAAACGTTGCATCAAGGTAGAAAAAAAATTTTCTGGCCACATAATCAGCCTAGGTTTCGGAAACCTTGACAGGATTGTGTATTTTTGCGGCTCAAAATTTGATTTAAAGATGTTAAGAACAACTACTTGCGGCGCCTTAACGCTGCAAAATCTAGGCGAAAACGTTACACTTTGTGGCTGGATGCAAAATTCGAGAGATTTGGGCGGGATGACTTTTATAGACATTCGCGACCGTTACGGCATTACGCAATTGGTTTTTAACATGAATGACAATGCCGACCTCTGCCAAGCCGCGCGCAACCTTGGCCGCGAATTCGTGATCAAGGTAAGTGGCGTTGTAGTAGAGCGTTCTAACAAAAACAAGGAAATTCCGACCGGCGATATCGAAATTAAGGTAGAAGCCCTCGAAATATTGAACAAGGCCAAACTGCCTCCATTCTTAATTGAAGATAAAACCGATGGTGGCGACGATTTGCGCATGAAATACCGTTACCTTGACCTGCGCCGCAATCCGATCAGGAACAACATGATCTTGCGCCACAAAATGGCTCAGGCTACCCGCCGTTACTTAGACGGATTGGATTTTATTGAAGTAGAAACGCCGGTACTGATCAAATCGACACCGGAAGGCGCCAGGGATTTTGTGGTACCAAGCCGCATGAACGCGGGCGAGTTTTATGCCCTGCCCCAGTCGCCACAAACCTTTAAGCAATTGCTGATGGTTTCGGGCTTTGACCGCTACTTTCAGATTGTAAAGTGTTTTAGGGACGAAGACTTGCGTGCCGACAGGCAGCCAGAATTTACCCAAATAGACTGCGAAATGTCTTTCATCGAACAAGAAGACATTCTACATACTTTCGAAGGCCTGATCCGTACCTTGTTTAAAGAGGTGCGCAACTACGACCTGCCTGAAGTACCTCGTATGCAATATGCCGATGCGATGCGCTGGTATGGTTCAGATAAGCCTGATACCCGTTTTGAGATGAAGTTCATCGAAATGAACGAGGTGGTAAAAGGGAAGGATTTTGCGGTTTTTGACAATGCCGAACTGGTAATTGCCATCAAAGCCAAAGGCTGTGCACACTATACCCGTAAGCAATTAGACGAACTGACCGACTTTATCAAGCGTCCGCAAATTGGCGCTACCGGTTTGATTTATATGCGCCACAACGAAGACGGCTCATTAAAATCGTCGGTCGACAAGTTTTATAGCGAAGAGGAACTGCAAAAATGGTCGGCCGCCTGCCAAACCGAACCTGGAGATTTGGTATTGGTGATGGCCGGCGTAAAAGACAAGGTACGCAAGCAATTGAGCGAGCTCCGCTTAGAAATGGGCACACGACTTGGCCTGCGCAACAAAGATACCTTTGCCGCACTTTGGGTACTCGACTTTCCGTTGCTGGAATGGGATGAGGAAACCGAGCGCTACCACGCCATGCACCATCCGTTTACTTCGCCTAAGCCAGAAGATATTGCCATGCTCGATACCGCACCTGGCGAGGTAAGGGCCAATGCCTACGATATAGTGGTTAACGGCACTGAAATTGGCGGTGGATCTATCCGTATTTACGACCGCGACTTGCAGGCTTTGATGTTCAAACACCTGGGCTTTAGCCCTGAAGAGGCCCAAAAACAATTTGGCTTCCTGATGGATGCCTTCGAGTTTGGCGCGCCTCCGCACGGTGGCATTGCCTTCGGCTTCGATAGGCTTTGCTCTATTTTTGCCGGCCTCGACAGCATCCGCGATGTGATTGCTTTCCCTAAAAACAACTCGGGCCGAGACATCATGATCGATAGCCCAAGCACCATCGACGAAAAGCAATTGAAAGAGCTGAAAATCAAATCTGATTTATAAAATTAACAAAAAAGGAAACCAAAATGGTTTCCTTTTTTGTTAATAGGTTTCGCTGTCTGGCGGAATGCCATAATCTACAAAAGCCAGCTCTTTTTCCTTGTCCTTTTTCTTTTTGGTAAAAAGCGACTTCACCAGGTTAAAAATGCCCGACATGCTTTCGGCATCTAAAGATTTGCCTACTTTGCCCGATACCAGCGCCGCCAGGGCCTTGGTAATCAGACCGGAGCCTCTAAAAAAAGTACTGTTCATTAGCATAGGCAACACAATAGACATCACCTTGCTACTGATATGGGTTTTTTCGTCTAATTTGAGAAAACCACTTGGGGTTGCATATTTTTTAATCAGGTTACCAATAGAAAACCGAGCCACATACGCTTTCGAATCATGCTTCAGCATTTCGCCCCTTTGTTTATAATCGGCCTTAAGGCGCTTGATTTCGCCTTGCAGGTCGTTCAGGTTCTGTATGTTACTTCTCTTCTTCATCGTCGTCTTTATCGGCAACTTTATCGAAATATTTTTTGATGAACATGTTGATCAAATGTTTTTCGATGTATTTGTCCTTGGTTAAATAAACAATAACAGACAGGAACAGGTAAATTCCTGCCACGCACCCAAAACCGGCCGCATAGCTTCCCAAAACGGTCGACAGGTAGAGCGCCAATGTAAACGAAGCAAACAAAAATGCCAGTACAAAGCAAATAATTACAGCAGCGCTCGTAATCAGGTCTGCAAATATTTTAGAACCTTTTTCTACAGCCGACAACCTGGTATATTCGATACGCGTATCAATATACTCCTTGGCATCTAAAAAGATATCCTCTAAGCCTTTTTCTTTGTTTTCTTCCATTATTTGTTCGTGTTGTTAAATCGCTCAAACGTTTTCTACTTCCGATGAATACTCATCTTCCACGTCTCTCAGTTTGCTTTTGATAGAGTTTACTACTTTATCTTTCAGCGAAGTGAGGTTGTTGATCTCATCGGCCGCCTTGTCTCTGATCGAATCGCCAAAATCTTTCAACGACTGTCCTAATTTATCGCGAGTTTCGCTTCCTTTTTCTGGGGCAAACAATAAACCTAATGCTGCTCCTGCAGCCAAACCGGCTAATAGCGCTACAACTACTTTTGAATTATCGCTCATGATCTTAAAATTTTATGTTTAACAATTTGTTTGTTTCAAATATAGCAGAAGAGATGTTATTGCATTGTTAAAACTCGTTTTTATAACTCCTCATGTTCCCGAATTGTTTTAATTCTTTCCAATCTTTCCGAAGCCAGCGAACTGGTTTCGTAGATTTTGACGAGCAGCATAAAGTACGAGAGCAACAGTGGGCCAAACACCAGTCCCAATATACCAAATAAAGGAATACCAATAACCACGCCAATTACCGTAATTATGGGATGAATATTTCCAACTTTTTTGGCAATCATGAAACGCAACACATTATCGATGTTAATGATAACCACAAAACCGAAGATGAGCATGGCCCAGGCGGCAAAATTATTACCGTTGGCCATTTGCAACAGGGCGGCCGGCACAAACACCACCGGCGGACCCAAAACGGGCACAAAAGAAATAAAAGTGGTAACCACGCCCCAAAACAACGGGTCTTTGTAGCCCAGCACGTAAAACGACAAGCTGACCAGCGAGCCCTGCACCAAACAGATGAATCCCTGCCCCACTACATTGGCATAGGTGGTATTGCGCATTTCTTCGGCAAAGCGTTGCGCATTCTGCTCTCTAAACGGGGCATATTTGATTAGCGCCCGCTCAAAGGTTTCGCGCTCTACTAGCATGAAATAAAGAATAAAGTACATGAGCAACAGGCCCAGCACCGTGTTAAAAATACCCGAAATAAGCGATGGGAAAAGCCCTGTTGCCCAGGCTCCCGCTTTTTTGAGGCCGTCTTCAATAATCACCTGCACGTTTTCCTCTACCGGTAAAAGATGTTTTACCTTATACAGGATGTTCTTGAAATAAAGCTCGTCGTTTCGCAGCTCTGTTATTTTCTCAATCACCATGCTGCTTAATGCGTAAAAAGGCAACACCAGCACAACCAGCGACAGAAAGAGCAGGAGAATGGCCGTAAAGCTCTTGTTCCAGCCCCTTACTTCGGCCAAATAGATATAGCCTGGGCGCAAAATGGTATAAAGCACCAAAGCGCTTAACAAGGAACTAAAAATGCCGAGCAGGGAATAGGCAATTAAACAGCCCAGGGCAATAATAATGACCAGGTTGATGTTATTGCGCTGTTTGTAGTTAAATAAAGACATATAGAGCTTTAGCGGTTAAAAGCAATAATAGCAAAAGCCCCCAAAATGTTTTTAGAATCTTTAAATTTAATAGGCCAAGGCCACAATTAGCCTAGTTGCCCAGATCTATCGCCTTCATTTTGTTGTAAAGCGTTTTGCGGTCGATATTTAAAAGCTTGGCGGCTTTGGTTTTGTTAAAATTCACTTCGCGCAGCACATTTAAAATGGTTTCGTACTCTGCTTCGAGTGCGGCATTTTTCAAATCGCGGGGCCTATTGGTTCCTGCCGAACGGATAATGGTGTTCTCTACGGCATTTTCGATAGCAGTGGCCTTGGCGTAGGTAGAAATCTCCAAAGGCAGTGCCTTGAGCTGGATTTCTTCGCTTTCTGTAAGCAAGGTGGCTCTTCTTACCACATTTTTAAGTTCGCGCACGTTACCGGGCCAGTTATAGGTTAAAATACATTCTTCTACCTCTTCCGAAAAGCGCTGCACGTTGCGATTAAGCTCGGCATTAGCCTGCGCCAAAAACGTGTTGGCAAACACCATAATGTCGGTACCCCTTAAGTGCAAGGGTGGCAAATGGATAGAAAATTCGTTAAACCGATGGTACAAGTCTTCCCTAAAACGGCCTTTTTGGATAGCTTCGCCCAAGTTTTCGTTGGTTGCTACGATAATGCGAACATCCAGGTCGATTTCCTTGGTGCTGCCAATACGCTTGATTTTACGTTCCTGTACTGTTCTTAGCAGGGCTGCCTGGATGTCGTAAGAAAGGTTACCTACTTCATCCAAAAACAAGGTGCCTCCATTGGCCATCTCAAAATGGCCTATCTTGGTGTAGAGCGCTCCAGTAAACGAGCCTTTCTCGTGACCGAAAAACTCGCTTCCCGCCAATTCTTTGGTTAACGATCCGCAATCCATGGCAATAAACGGCTTGTCTTTTCTCGGGCTGTTCATGTGGATGGTTTTGGCCACCGATTCTTTTCCCGTACCGCTTTCGCCGGTTAGGATAACACTATAGGAAGTTGGGGCTACCAACATGATCTGACGCATCAAGTCTCTCGAAGCCGCACCTTGGCCCACCACAAATTCGCCGGTTTCGGCTTGTATCTGCTTGTTATTGCTTTTGTCTTTCTTGTTTCCGGTTTCAACAGGATCGTTGGCTGCTGCATTCAAGGCAATCTGCGTTTCGATAGCCTTATTAATCGTATTGAGAATCTCGTCGGGATAAAGTGGTTTGGTGATATAGTCGTACGCCCCCAATTTGATCAGTTCTACAGCCAGCTTGATATCAGAATAGCCGGTAATGATAATCACACCGGTTGTAGGGTATCTTTCCTTGATTTTGATGAGCATTTCCTTGCCGTCTGTATCCTCCAAGCGATAATCACACAGCACGAGGTCAAAACTTTGCTTAGAAAGATAGTCCATGGCAGAGGCACCACTGGTAGCAGTTTCTACGGCAAATGAATTTCTGGTTAAGAATTTAGACAGCAAAAGGCCTATATTAACCTCATCATCAACAATTAATATTTTTTTCATACGAAATATGCGCCAGTCAAATAATAGCTAAATATAGCTAAAAAATTACTGTGGGAAATATTTTCTACACCATTTTTAAGTTTTTTTACAATTAATTCACAGCGGGAATTTTTTTCTCGTTTAAATTAAAGTTATTTTTCCTTTAAGTTAAAAATCAGGCAATTGCAAAAAATATTGTCTTAAAAAAAGAAAGCCTGCCTGCATTTCTTGCAGACAGGCCATAACTTTGGAGCGGCTCTTATTTACCGCTGAAAACAGGTTTTCTTTTTTCTAAAAATGCCGTTACGCCTTCTTTAAAATCGGCCGTACCAAAGCATTTGCTAAATTCTTCTATCTCTACCTGAAAGCCATTGCCTGTTTTGTTACCACCTGCCGCATTGATGGCTTTAATGGCACTGGCCACGGCCAATGGAGCCCTGAGTTTGATTTTGCCTAGTATTTCTTCGGCTTTGGCTATCAGCATAGTTTGTGGAACGACTTCATTTACCAAGCCCATTTGCGCCGCTTTTTCGGCGGTAACCATATCGGCAGTGGCGATCATTTCCATAGCCCTGCCTTTGCCCACCAGTTGCGTTAATCGTTGCGTACCGCCATAACCCGGAATAAGGCCTAAAGTAACTTCAGGCAGACCCAATTTGGCATTTTCGCTGGCAACGCGTATGTGGCAAGCCATGGCCAATTCCAAGCCGCCACCTAGTGCAAAGCCATTGATAGCCGCCACTACCGGTTTCGGACAGTTCTCGATGGCATTGAATACATTTTCCTGTCCTTTTTGGGCCAGTTCTTTGCCCTCGGCCAGGTTATAGTTTTGAAATTCGGAGATATCCGCACCCGCGACAAAGGCCTTTTCGCCTGCACCAGTTAGCAAAACACCACGCACTTCTGGATTCGAAGTAGCATTGGCAATGACATCGGCAAGCTCGGCTAGCACTTCCTTGTTTAGTGCATTGAGTTTTTGCTCGCGGTTGATGGTCACGTAAAGTATATTTTCCTTGATTTCGGTTAACAGTTGTTGATAGGTCATAACTTAAAAATTTCGATGGGTAACTACCCAGTTTTCAATATATTGAACGATGCTTGTCATGGGGGTGCCGGGGGCAAACAACTCGCCCACACCTATTTCCTGGAGTTTTTTCATATCGGCTTCCGGGATAATGCCTCCACCGGTGAGCAACACATCGTTCAGTTCTTTCTTTTTCATGATTTCTACAATCTTCGGAAAAACGGTCATGTGCGCTCCCGAAAGAATCGAAATCCCGATGGCATCTACATCCTCTT
Source organism: Pedobacter sp. TM02 (assembly GCF_059705275.1). NCBI lineage: Bacteria > Pseudomonadati > Bacteroidota > Sphingobacteriia > Sphingobacteriales > Sphingobacteriaceae > Pedobacter > Pedobacter sp. TM02. The sequence continues at coordinate 4,434,062 of NZ_AP046530.1, read as the reverse complement.
GCAGGGCTGTATTCACCACCATTTCAGGGGTTTGGCGCAAGCCGGTATAAATCACCTCCATTCCGGCATCGCGCAGGGAAGTAGCAATAACCTTGGCGCCACGATCGTGCCCATCTAAGCCTACCTTTGCCACTAAAACACGGATGGGCCTATTCAATGTCTTGTTCATATTTGATTGTAAAATAGGATGTAAATGTAAAGAAATTAGCCGTTTTATTCATTAATCCTTGCAAACAAGCTCAAAAAATAGCCCTATTCTTCGTAACTTTGACATTTAAGATAGATAATTTTATGAGTGAAGAGAAATCATTAAACTTTATTGAAGAGCTAATAGAGAATGATTTAAGCAGCGGCAAATACAAGACGTTGGTTACACGTTTTCCGCCCGAGCCTAATGGATACCTGCATATTGGCCATGCCAAAGCCATCTGCCTTAATTTTGGGTTAACCCAGAAATACGGTGGCTATACGAATTTGCGTTTCGACGATACCAACCCGGTAACGGAGAAAACCGAATACGTAAACAGCCAGCAGGAAGATATCCAATGGTTGGGCTTCCAGTGGAAAAACGAACTGTATGCTTCTGATTATTTTGACCAGCTGCACGGCTTTGCTGTAAAATTAATTGAAAAGGGCCTGGCTTATGTAGACCATAGCACAGCCGAAGAAATTGCTGCCCAGAAAGGCACGCCTACCGAACCGGGAACGCCAAGTGCCTACCGCGGCCGCAGCATCGCTGAAAACCTCGATTGGTTTGCCCGCATGAAAAACGGCGAGCTGCCCGATGGCGCCTGTACCTTGCGTGCCAAGATCGATTTGGCGAGTTCGAACATGCTGATGCGCGATCCGATCATTTACCGCATTAAACATGCCCACCACCACCGTACCGGCGATGCCTGGTGCATTTACCCAATGTACGATTTCGCCCACGGCCAAAGCGACAGCATCGAGCACATTACACACTCGATTTGTACCCTGGAATATGTGGCACACCGTGAGCTGTACGATTGGTTTATTGAGCAATTGGAGATTTTTCCATCTAAACAATATGAGTTTGCCCGTTTAAACCTCACCTATACCGTCATGAGCAAGCGCAAGCTGCTGCAATTGGTTAACGAAGGTTTGGTGAGTGGCTGGGATGATCCACGTATGCCTACCATCAGTGGTCTGCGCAGACGCGGCTACACGCCAGAGAGTATCCGCGAGTTTTGCGAACGTATTGGCATTGCCAAGCGCGAAAACCTGATCGAACTGAGCTTATTGGAGTTCTGCATCCGCGAAGATTTGAACAAACGCGCCAACCGGGTGATGGCGGTGTTGGATCCGATCAAATTGGTGATTACCAACTATCCGGAAGGACAAGAAGAAATATTGATCGGCGAAAACAACCCTGAAGCAGAAGATAAAGGCGGTACCCGTGAAATTCCTTTCAGCAATGAATTATGGATAGAGCGCGAAGACTTTATGGAAGAACCTGCCAAAAAATGGTTCAGGCTGGCGCCAGGCGCTACGGTAAGGTTAAAACATGCCTATATTGTACAGTGCCATGACTTTAAAAAGGATGAAAACGACAACATAACCGAGGTTCATTGTACTTATATTCCAGAATCGAAAAGTGGTGCCGACACCAGTGGCATCAACGTAAAAGGTACCATCCACTGGGTGAGCACCAAACATGCACATACCGCAGAGGTTCGTTTGTACGACAGGCTGTTTACCGTGGAATCGCCAGATAGCGAGGAAGGCGATTTTAAGGACTACCTGAACCCGAACAGCATGGAAGTGATCAAGGCCGCTTATATCGAACCTTATTTGGCCAACGCGACCACCGGGTTGGGCTATCAGTTCATCCGCAAGGGTTATTTCAGCTTAGATAAGGACTCGACGCCAGGCAAGCTTATTTTTAACCGTACAGTTGGCTTGAAGGATTCGTTTAAGGTGAAGTAATGCGAATTGAGTATAGCGTAGTGCGATAAACGTTTGGTAACTTGCGTTGAACGTTTTATAGACAATAAACAAAAAGCTCCCGCCAAATTTGGCGGGAGCTTTTTTCTAAATTAGACTGGCTGAGGACACAACAAATCTATACACGGTTATTTATGTTAAAATTGAGCAATAGATCCCTCGGTGAAAAGCGAAAAACGAACTGGCTTACGAGCTATATATACAATTAATATCTCAGCTATATTCTCTTCCCCAACACAGAGATTACTTCAAAAGGCCTATAATAGATTAGTTCTTTATTAACGCAACATGAATATAAAAGTTAATTATAGCCGGATCGGCAATATTGGTAATCTCAACTAGTGAATCGACATTTAATCTTGTCCTAATTGCTATCATTTTTTCTTGTTATACACTAGATTCCTTAAACTTGATATCGGCACACATCTTAGGGTCATTTGCGTTTTCTAGTAATAATCCTACGGAGATTTTTTTAGACTTGCCAGCTTGAAATGCAGCAATTATCAAATTTGATATTTCCTATTACCTAAAGAAATACAGAATAAAAATTATTTTTATCTAAGGTATACCAATTACCATTTATATAGTAATATTTATCTTTCTCAATAACAACAATGGGGCAATTATTTTTTAGATATTTCTTTTGATTATTCTGATTATTTAATTCGCTAAATGTATAATATCCAACTACGTTTTCGTAGTTACTATAAAATACTCTATTTTTTTTATCGAAGAATAGATATTTAATTTTATTGTAACTATAATTAACCCTAGGATTGTTATCGGTTTTTTTTTCGCTATGGACATTTATGGTCAACTTATACTTGTCTATATTGGACCCTGTTAATCTAACGCCTAGCTTAAAAAGAGAATATTCACTTGGTTGATTTTTGACATTAGAAATATTTCTCATGTCATACCTTCTAAAGGATTCGACGTGGAGTGCTTGTCCAAGTTTGCCATTATAAACACACAGCCATAACTGTTTCATATAATCTTGATTAGACCCGATTCTTTTTACATAATTCACTTTCAAAAACACTCTATTTACAACTTCTGCACTTTCTAATGCTAAATAATTGTTTATCAATATTGTATCTTTCCCATAACTAATCGTCAGCATTCCACTGCCTGGTTCATAATAAAGTTCGATTTTTACTTTGTCTCCTTCAAAAGAATCTAGAGAATAAGATTGTGCTCTTGAAAAGGTAATCGTAAAACATAGACTAATCAATAATAGAATTTTTATTTTTATCATAGTGTTAAAGATTTCTAACTATTTGTTCGTAAAATTAAAATATGTTGTATTTCTCCCTACAGTTGTAATATATAACTCTCCTCTATCAAGAGCTTGAAAATTTTGATCTTTAGCTCTATCCTTCGCTGATTTAGGCGTAGCGCTCCATTTTATTGCCCCATTAGAATAGTCTACTTTGCCCCAAGCATAATAAGCCTGAAGTGCTCCCTGAATATACGGCAGGCTACTTTCCATAATTTCATCTATTCTCATTCCTATAACCATCTTAAATTCGTATTGGTTAGGGTGGTTAAGTATTTGGTAGTTCCCCTTAACCGTTCCTCCAAGGCCTTTTGAGCGTATTGAAACAGCCTTCCAATCAGGATTATTTAAATCTGTCTTAGCCCTAACCATTCTATTTATCATAGAACTTGCAATGTTTCTCGAATCAATACGACTTCCAGCTGCTTCACCTGATGCTATTGCAATAAACTCTTTTAATCCAACCGGATAAGCAACGGCTCCTTCGATGGTTGTATAATTATACCCACTTTCATCTAGGGACGCAGAAAACTGAGCAGTAATTAACCCAACTGAGCCATTGTTATTATACACCATCTGAAAGCCCTCTTGGTATCCTAAACGGGACCAGGCTTGATATATTTGCCGAACTCCACCCCCAGAAACTAAAGCGTCATGCTTCCCATCAAATGCACTAGATAAGAAATCTCCCCAAAAATTCGCATAAGCCCCTCCACCAAACGATCCGGGCGCATACAATTCTCCTCCCCAATCTTGATACCCCATTGCTATTCCAGCCCTATAAGAAGCGCTTCCATCCCATGCATTCCAATCGCTCCTCCCAATCCCGTCACTCCAAGCGTTTCCAGATCCAGCTCCAATTCTTCCATATCCCCCATGCATACCGCCGTAGCTTTGTGTTATTGGGTCAACTTTATCACCCAAAGGATCATTAAACATGATAGGGTTATTTAGCGCATAATTAAAGGTACTCAAACTTTCGCTTGCCTCTGCTATAGGATCTACTCCTACAAATCGACCTAAAGCGGCATCGTACATTCTATAAAAAGTCTGTTGCAGGTCGGGCAAATCGGCAAAATCGTCTTGCCATTCGCTACCGCTATTGTATAACTGTTTATTTGCCATAGTTGGCAATACATTGCCCGGCATACTCAAGCCAAATGGGTAGTAGCTGTTCTCTTGCCTTACCAAGGCTGTACCGCCGTTGTCTTCAAAACTTACCCTCGCATTACCCTGTTGGTCCTTAATGACGTATTCGTTTACCAAAGTTCCGCTACTGTTTCTCACACGCCCTTCTGTCATTCCAAAATAAGCCAAAGTGCCATTTTCATAAACAAAGCCACCGATATAGTCGGTTGTCTTAACCAGACCTCCATTGTCAAAGGCCTGCTTACGCAACAATGTACCGTCTGAAGCATAACTATAATCGATGTACCTGTTAGTGGCCGTCGTAATGGTAATGCGTTCGGTACGGTTGAGTGTGTTATAGCTTAAAGTCAACCCCTTCTTAGGGTCGGCAGCCAAATTGCCATTGGCATCATAGCTGTAAGCTGTGCTTGAACCCGTCAAGTTTTTAAAACCAAATAGACCGTAGCTCCCACCTGAGCCATCGCTTACATTATCTAGCTTATTGCCATCGTAGCTATAGTTAAGGTCGTCAACTGCTGTAGCTACCCCGCTTAAGACCGCATTTCGTTTCAAGGTTAAAATGTTGCCATTTTCATCGTAACTGATGCCCTTTTCGTCAAAAGCTCCTGTATTGCCCCAACTTCCTGTTCCACTTCTATCTGCATAATTCGCATTTTTCAAGCGCATCAGCTTGTCATAATCAAACTTATAGCTTCTTTCATTGCTTGTTGTTACCCCCGGCGCATTCGTTTTCCATTTAATGGCCGAGATCAAGCCATTATAATAGGCCGTATTGCCCAAACCGGCGTCAGCTGTATGATATAGGATATTCATTCCAAACACATCGTTGGTATCGTCATTATCATCACCAACCGAAAGTGTACTGTTGTTGATGCTGGCCAACTGACCGCGAATGGTGTAGCGATAGTCGACAGATTGCAAATAGGTGCCCGAAGAGATACTCGCAGAAAATATCGAGCCTTGTGCCGCTACAAAACCGTCTGATAGGGTAATGCTATTGGTAGCTTGAATATTACTTGTATTTCCGTTAGCCACACTATTATTCTGATCAAGAACTACATCTGCTTGAAGGCTTGAACCTGGGTTGGTATTGTGTAGTTTTTTATCAACCAATTGGCCTAGCTCGTTATATTCATAAGCGGCCACTCTGATAAAACTCCCACTATTATATTTTTCATCAACGGTTTTTACCCTGCCTACGTGATCATAGGTAAATTCGCTGAAAACAGTAAGCGTAGCACTAGTAGCCTGAATTGATTTGGTTCTAATGGTTTTCCCTGTAAAGTCGGGCACTATGGTTTGGCTACTGGCAACAGTGCTATTCAACTGATTATTTCCTTGGCTTTGAATCACATTACCACGCTTATCATAAAATACAATTGAAGTTAACCATACATTAGATAAGCCATTGCCAATGGTCCTTTTTCTCGATATGGTTAACAGACCACGGGTACGGTCGGTGGCTGTTCCTTCGCCAACCAATCCTTGTGTTTGGTAACTGTAATCGGCAGTCCCATTGCCATCCAAATCGTAATCATCAAAATAGCTGTAGGCCAAAGGCTCAATGGCAGTGGTAGGAAAGGCTAAATTGGTGTAATAACCTGTACTAGCTACACCATTGCGGTCTTCGAAGTAAGTGGCATAGCTTTGATTATTTACATGATCTTGCATAGCCGAACGACCGATATTGGTAGCATCAGTATAAATCCCTTGACTGATGGCCACACCTTTACTATCGTACTTGATATAGTTCCATTTATTAGTAGTGCGTAAATTAGCATCTTGAGCCAAAATTAAGCGATCAAGTGGATCATAAATCAAATAGGCTACTCCACCCCCAGGAACCGTACGCTCTACTTGGCGACCTTTAAAATCATATACGTACTTGAAGAGTAATTTGTCTACAGCTATTTGTAAAAGACTGTAATTCCCTGTGCTCTCCATTGCCTTTATTGCCTTTGGCGGTACTGCATAAACTACTTGTCCAACATCATTGTATACATAATAAGTTTCTGTATACGTTGTTCCGCCCTCATTCAGGTATTGTTTCTTCAGAACTGTTTGGCCACTGTTATTTGCATACACAATAGTTTGATTCTCTTCTTCGTCTGTACCTATGCTTACATTCAAGGTTCCTGCATCGTAAACTCCTGCATAGGTACCATCGGCATTCCAGCGCCTAATGGTTTCTGTGCTTAGATTGGTCCGCTGTTCGTAACTCTTGTAATGTTCCGTTGGTTGAAAACCACTACCTACCGAACCTTGCCTTAACAAGCGTTGCAACGGGCTGTTATCAAACACCTGCTGGGCATACGGAGCTGCATCTGTAGCATGTTTTTGGCCCGTAGTATTATAAAAAGAGCCTTGTTCTGTAATGGCGTTATCGCGATAAGTACCAGATGCAGTGTTAGAAGCATAGGGCAAATAGTTTATCGTTTGTCTGCCCAAGGCATCGTACGCCATTGGCTGAATAATATCCTTTTGATTAGGACTCGCTCCAACGGCCACACTTTGAATAGGCCTGCCCAAGCCATCAACATACATACGGTTGGTGTTTCGGTCGGTTTGCCCTAAAGAAAACACTTGTGCACTTGTTGTTGCACCTGGCACTTTAATTATATCTTCTTGTACAAAACTGCGTTGGGCTGAAGCTTCATTTGAAAAACAGGCCAAAGAACCCATCAGTATCAACACTATATATCTTTTCATGAGAATCGTTTCAATTTTTAAATAACAACATCAACTTTATTGGACTTCTTCTATTACACATTCGGTAGTACTTGTAGTAAAGTAATATTGACGCCCTGGTAATATATTTAGGCTAAAAGTAGTGCTATGTGAACTAGACGATGATGGGAAACAATTTTCCAGTTGATAACCTGATCCAGATGTATTGTAAAGCGCATAAACATATTTTTTATAGCCGTATGGATTACTGCCCGCATTATAAGGATTATCTGTAGTACTAAATTGGATAGAATAAGTTCCCGGAGCTACGCTCGCCGTAGCATTCCAAAGAGAACTTCCAGAGAAGGTATACATTAGCGATCCTCCTTGAAAAAAGGACAATGTAATTGGGCCAGCTCCACCAATAACTGCGGCTGTATTGTTTGTATTTACTGTGACTGATTGAGTAACTGTTTTAGTGCCCAATAGCTCTGAAGACTTGGTAAGTGTAATTGTATAAGTGCCTGTATTAGCATAAGTATGATTAATTTGGCCAATTAAAGCGCTGGTACTTTGTATAGGTGTTCCATCTCCAAAATCCCAAGTATATTTTACGACATCGTCCGTGCTAACAAGACTTCCCCCATCATAAAGTGTTGCCTCGGCTCCTGCTAAAAGATTTTCATACCCACGTATCCAAGCACTAAAACCACCCACTTCACTACCTCTTACATAAGATTTTTTGAGTACAATGTTCTTATCTTGGTCAAGTACATGCTTAACCCTTCCTCTACTGTCATATTCAAAATATTGAGAAACTCCGTTTGAATTGGTTTCGGCTGTTTTCAGAAAAGAGCTCGGATCATAAGCCATTGTATTCACTGATGCATCAGATGGGTAAAACAACACATCATCTATAAGAATACTGGCATCACTTTGAAATTTCGCAGTAAATGCATCTGACATGGCCACAACAGGCACTTTAATTTCATAATATTTCCAAGCACCACTTGTATTTGTAAAAGGTAAGTTATAGGTAAGCGTGCTACTTGAGCTGTTAGTTAAAGAAAGTGTAATATTTCCAGTTGAAGATGAATTGATCCAAATGGAGAAAATATAATTCTTGCGTGTAGGCGCTTTTGTGATATTTCTCGTAAAATAATTGGTTGGGTCTATAGACAATGACGATGTTCCTGAACGTTTATTGGTGCTGAAATTAGAAGTACCGCTATTTACAAACTTATATTCCGAGTAAATATCATCAAAATCATTATAAGCTACTTCCTCTATAGCTGCATTTGAAAAAACAGCAGTAGGGCGCGACATTTGAAGATTTGTAATGACAGCATTTACGTTTCGATTATTGTCGTCGCTAGTAAGTAACTGACCATAATGATTATAGCTTTGAAAATTCTCTTTCACTAGGTATCGGCTATCGTTGGAGAAGGAACCGCCAGAGGTATTGGATGGAACAAAATCAGCCAAACCTGAGGCACTTACCAAAGCAAGGCGTTGCTGAGGAAGATTTAGCGTAGGAAAACCGCCAAATATCCATGGTTTCAATTTTATTAAAGAGGCAGAAATGGTTTTATTTTGACCACTCCTTTCTATTTGGCTATAAGTCTCAATTGGGAAATTAACTCCTTTTTGCTGTAAATTATATAAGGAAATAGTCTGCTGATCTGATGCAGAAGCTGTGCTATAATCTTTAATATATTTAGTGTATACTCTTGAAATACTTCCATCGCTATTGGTGCGCTGTATCAATGTTGGCTCTTTATGTACACTACTTGCATAACTATAATTGGTACTTGTCTGGTTATATTGAGTAATAGATGGCGCATCGTAAACAATATTGCTTTCTGTTTGTATCAAATTACCTACCGAAGAATAGATGCTGTACTTGGCATAGGCCTTAACGGTTACATTATCATCAAACTTTAACGCATTGATAATCAAAGGAGAACCACTACGCATATAATTATAGGTCGATTCAGTTACTTTATTACCACTTTCATTATACTGAATTACCTTGCTCAATAAACCGCGTTCAAAATCAAAATTAGTATTAGGCACAAATGGATAGGTGTTCACCTCATTACTTGTAAACCCTCCAGAAACTGAGACAGGACGGGCTATATTGACAATAGTAGGCATCCAATCTGGAGCAGCACTAGCATCCCAATAGGTTGCTGGAACTTTGTATTCGAAGAGTGTACTTCCTTCGCCTGTTCGTGCTACTTTTACATGAGAATAAACAATGGCATTGTCTTCTTGAGAAATATTCTCTTCTAAACGCACTATCGAATTCTGCCACTGCGACTCTGTAGTACCAGACCCTACATAAGGCCTTGTGAAAGTCAATAACGGAAGCGCAATAGGTTTACCGCTTGACAGTCCAGTAGAAGGGTTTATATAACTATAGTTTGTTACTCTATTATTTGCCGTACTGATACCGTCATAATCGATCAGTTGCTTTACCCTTATGCCCCCGCCAACAGTTACTCCACCAGCTGTAGGATCGTAATAATCTCTTGGCTCATAAACAATCGTTGTACTTCCCCCATGCTCATAGTTTATCTTTTTAAGCGAGCCATTTATAATAACCGAGGCATTCACATAACGATCGAAACCTGTTACGCCATAAGGGAAACTAGAACTAGCGCTTCCTGTTGGCATATTGCGATAGTGCTCATACCCAACATTTCCAGGGTTAATATAAACATTGGGCAAAAGAGATGTGGCACTAGTCGCATTGTTATAATAACCCCATAAATCAATTTCTTTAGATAGAGAATCTGGTAAGGCAATATTATAGCCTTCTAACCCATAGTAGTCAAAGCTTAAAGGATTATCTCCACCAACGCTATTTAAAAAAGATTTATATTCGGTAGCGCTTCCTATTCTTTGTGCATCGGTATAACCCAAGCTAATGGTTTTGCCTTGAGCAACAATAGAAGTAACCATAGAAACCGAAGATGGGTAAGCCTTCCTATAGGTAAAATTCGCTATGGGATAATCGTTAGCCTGTATCTGGAACAGATTTATTTGATTTGTCCCAATTGAATAGGTAAATGGGTAAGTTGGTGTAGTATTAGTGCCTTCGAACATGGCCATACGATCAGTAGAGGAAACTGCACCCGATGCTTCTTGATAGAATAAGTCTATGTTGTTTCCATTAATATCAACTATGCTACTGAGTTTCCATGCGCTTACATAAGTAATTCCGTTTTTGTACTGTTCGTATTCACGTTTAAAATACTGGATGTTACTTGGAGTAGAGCTCAGTGACATCTTTCTTGTAATCTCTAGGGCACTAAAAATATAAGTTGTCCCTGTCGCTGTAGTAATGGTAAAGCTCTTTATTCTTCCGTAGCTATCCCATGTATTAGGCACTGTAGTCTCTATTTCATAGGTAACCTTTATATCTTGATAGGGAATAGTACGAATATTATGATCACTGTCGAAAACTAGCTTACAGCTTAACCCGGGAGCATTTACATAAAAAATATCAGGTTCTGTGTCGGAGAAATCTGAAAAATTGGCCGAAAGATAGGCAAGATCAGCGCTTTCATCTGTAGTGGTAGCAGGGTTATTATCGTTGGCAATATTAAAACTATTAATCTTGCTTCCATTGGTATTGTAAATCCACCCTAACCTAACGGCCGTAAAGTTATCTTGTTTTGTATCGTCAGGAATGCCTCGCACTTGCCTAGATATTTGTCCGCCAGCAAATAAATTCCAGCCCATACCTGCAGAGCCTTCCACGTCTTTCACACGTATTCCTCCTCCATTATAGCTAATCCCTATTGGCATTGATATTCCACCATACTGCAGGCTTACTAATGGAATGGACAAGTTAGCTGAGCCAGAAAAGTTGTCAACAGAAACACTTTGTGCATTTACAGTATTATAAAAAAGTGCACTTGATAGTATTACCGATAGAATCGGCAAGAAGATTTTTTTCATAAATAGCGTTAATTTCGAAACGTTAAGTTATTTCCAATTTTAAAGAACCTTTTTCACTTAAAAAAATTTTTGGCCCAATAGTCATTTTCGCAGGACGAACATATCAGATTTCAGGATGAACATGCGTTTTGGAAGGATATTACGAATCACAAAAAGAGACATAAAAGTCTCTTTTTGCCAAAGGGATTAAGGAAATTCTGCGCGAAACGACTCTATGCGGGCAATGGATACTTTCTATCATACAAAACTCTCGAGATGTATTGATAGGAGTACTACAAATACTTCTTATACACATTATACAAAATCAGCTTATCTGTATCGGTCAATGTTTGCGAGATATCGGTCTGCACAAAATGGATCTTAAATGCCTCGATGGCATAGTTGAGGTTCTTGACGTTATAGCCGATAATCCGCAAGGCATTGGTTGTATCAAAGTCGGCAGGTGGTAGCTGCAGCACATCATCGTACCAATAGCCGAATCCCTTTTTGGCCAGGGTTTTCCACGGGAAGTTTTTAGGATCGTTTTTGCGACCTGGGGCGTAATCGGCGTGACCGATAAAATTAGCCGTCGGGATGTTATATTTCTTTTTCAAGGTAGCCAGCAAAGCACACAAACTATTGATCTGCGCATCGGTAAATACATCGGTAGTACCGTTGTTGTCTAATTCAATGCCTATAGATGAAGAGTTCAGATCGGTATCATTGCCCCACTTGCCTGCTCCGGCATGTTGCGCGCGCAGGTAATCATTTACCATGTGCACCACCTTACCATCCCTGCCTACTACATAATGCGCACTTACCTGGGTCCGGGCAATGGTAAAGGTTTTGAGCGTTTGCTCGGTAGAGTCTTGTGCGGTATGATGGATCACCACGAAATTGGGCTTACGCATCCCCATGTTTACGGTACCTACCCAATATTGCTGTTGGCTATTAAGCGAGTCTATCTGCTGGTTTACCGGTGGCGCCGCTTTAATGACTTTGGAAAAATCTTTGGCCATATTTTTATAAACCTTGTCTGTGGCGGCATATTTGCTGCTGCTGCAGTTGGTTAGCAAGAGTACACCGGCAACAAGGGCTGCTGCTTTAGCATGGGTTGGTCTGATCAACATCTTTTGTATTTTAAAGAGTAAGAATGAGTTAAGTGCCCGCCATTAAATCTAAATTACGCAGGCTTATATTTTTTGCTAATTTAGTAGATTGATATAAAACGACGAACATTTTTTACCAAACGATAAATCGTATGCGGATTAAACCTATACATCAAACCATGGGCCTATTGTTGGGCCTTTCTATAGCTACTGGCCTTACTGCCTGCAACCAGACCGAAAAAGCTGGAACAGACCAAAGCGCCAACAAGGCCAAAGATACCCTGCAGGAATATGTAGACCAGCGATTAGCGGGTTATGAGCGGGTAAAATTAACCACTAACCTCAATCAGTTGAGCGCCAACGAACGCCAGGTATTGCCTTTGCTTATCCAAGCGGCAGAAATTATGGACGACCTGTACTGGAAACAAACCTATCCGCAACGCGATAGCCTGCTCAATACCATCAAAGACCAAAAAACCAAGGATTTTGTATGGATCAACTACGGCCCTTGGGACAGACTGAACGGCGACAAGCCTTTTGTGGCTGGCGTGGGGCCGAAATCTGAAACGGGCACTTTCTATCCGGCAGGCATGACCAAAGAGCAGTTGGAAAAATCGGATGTGAAAGACAAGTTTGGACTTTACTCGGTCATCAGAAAAGAAAAAGGCAAACTGATTTCGGTTCCTTACCACGTTGTTTTTGCTGCTGAACTGCAAAAGGCAAGCGCCTTGCTGAAACAGGCCGGCCTGATCACCACAGATCCTGGCTTAAAAAAATACCTAAACCTACGCGCCGATGCTCTGGTAACCGACGATTATACGGCCAGCGACTATGCCTGGCTGGATATGAAAACCAATGGTCTCGACATCATCATCGGTCCGATAGAAAATTATGAAGACAAGCTGTTCAATGCCCGCGCCGCTTTCGAATCGTATGTATTGGTTAAAGACAAAGCCTGGAGCAAGCGCTTGGCCAAATATGTCAAAATGCTGCCCGAGCTACAAAAGGGGCTTCCGGTTGCCGACAATTATAAAAAAGAGGTGCCAGGAACCGATTCGGAACTGAATGCCTATGACGTGGTTTACTATGCCGGCGACTGCAATGCGGGCTCTAAAACCATTGCGGTAAACCTGCCCAATGATGAAACGATCCAGCAAAAGAAAGGCACCCGCCGTTCGCAATTGAAAAATGCCATGCAGGCCAAATTCGATAAGATCCTGGTGCCGATAGCCAAAGAGCTGATTGACAAGGACCAACAGCAATACATTAAATTCGATGCCTTTTTTGCCAATGTGATGTTCCACGAAGTGGCACACGGGTTAGGCATTAAAAACACCGTTAACGGCAAAGGCACGGTACGCTCGGCCCTGAAAGAGCAATATTCGTGGCTTGAAGAAGGCAAAGCCGACATTTTAGGCCTTTACATGGTTACCGGCCTGTTAAAAAAAGGCGAACTTACCGGCGATATCAAGGATTATTACACCACTTTTATGGCTGGCATCCTGCGCTCGGTACGCTTTGGCGCTTCGGAGGCCCACGGAAAAGCCAACATGCAATGCTTCAATTTCTTTAAGGAAAAGGGAGCCTTTGAAAGATCGGCCAATGGCACCTACCGTGTAAATTTCGACCAATTTGCCAAAGCCATGAACGAGCTGAGCGCTTTCATCATCAAGCTGCAGGGCGATGGCGATAAGAGCGCCGTAGAAAAAGCCCAAAAAGAAAAAGGCATCATCCAGCCCGAACTACAGGCCGACTTGGATCGCCTGAGCAAAAAAGGCATTCCGGTCGACTTGGTTTTTGACCAGGGCGCCGATGTTTTAGGCATGAAATAGCCAAAAAATATTTCTTCAATAAAGGCCTGTGTAGTTGAACTATACGGGCCTTTTTCGTTTAAAGAAATTTCTAAATCTAAAAAAAAGCCGATTTTCTTGTAACCTTTTAAACTTTGGGCTCGTCTATAAGACAACAAACTATAAAAAGAGCCTCCGGCTTTTTAAACTAAATTAAAATTTATGGCAGGAGAAAAAATTGCGCGAGAGCGCAACAGGATTTTTTTGCCCTATTTTTTGAACCTTAAACAACACAAAATGAAAACTATTTACTCTCTATTCCTTGTTTTACTAAGCTTTTGCTTGGGTAATACCCTGCTGGCGCAGGAAAAGCCTGCCCAAGGCACCATTAACGGAACCATCCTCGACGACCAGAACAAACCGGTTGATTATGCCACGATTGGTCTTTTTAAAACTGCCGATTCGTCGCTGGTTAAAACAGCATTGACCACGCCCGATGGCAAATTCCAATTCGCTAACATCAAACCAGGCAGCTATTACATCAAAACCAATATGATGGGGTTCGAAATTTACAAGGGAAAGCCTTTTAATGCTCCGGAGAGCGTGCTTAACCTCGAAAACATCCACCTCAAGTCGAACAGCAAAACGCTCAATGCGGTAAGCATTACTACCACCAAGCCCTTAATTGAAAGAAAGGCCGACAAATTGGTAATGAATGTAGAAAATAGCACGGTAGCCGTGGGCTCAAATGCTTTGGAAGTATTGCAAAAAGCTCCTGGCGTAAGCGTTGACCAAAACGACAACATTTCGATGCAGGGCAAACAAGGCGTATTGATTATGCTCGACGGCAAACAAACCTACATGAGCAATGCCGATGTAGCCAACCTGCTCAGAAACATGCAAAGCTCTGAACTGGAAACCATCGAGCTGATTACCAACCCATCTTCAAAATACGATGCTTCTGGCAATTCTGGCATCATCAACATCAAAACCAAGAAAAGCAAAAACGGCGGCACCAACGGCAACCTGAACTTAACAGCTGGCTACGGCAAAAACCTGAGAGGCAATGCGGGCATCAGCCTTAACCACAGAACCAAAAACGTAAACGTATTCGGCAACTACAACTATGGCCAGCAAGGCAGAGACAACCTCATTACCATCGACCGTATTTCTAACGGAACGCCCGACACCTATTTTATGCAGGTTGGCGAAATGTATCGTAAAAACCACAACAACAACTTTAAAGCAGGCGTAGATTTCTTCTTAGACAAAAAGAACACCTTGGGCGTGCTGGTTAATGGATATTTTAACAATGGAAGGGAATTTGACAGCAACAATACCATTATAGGCCCTTCTTTTAATCAAATAGATTCGACCTTGGTTGCCAAAAGCCTTCAGACCAACAAATACAACAACGTTTCTTATAACCTGAACTATAAATCTATTTTAGATACCGCCGGCCAAGAGCTTTCGGCAGATTTAGATTATTCGAGATATAATGGCAACGAAGGTTCTATGTACGATAATACCTATCGATTTGCCAATGGCAACCTGATCAGACCTACCGAATACACCCGCAACGGAACCCCGTCCAACATCCAAATCAAAGCCTTTAAATTGGATTATACTTTGCCCATCAATAAAACCATGAGACTAGAGGCTGGTGCCAAAAGCAGCTGGGTTAAAACCGACAACAACCTGATTGCCGAGGCTTACCTGAGCAACGCCTGGACAAACGACGTGCGCCGCAGCAACCGCTTTATTTACGACGAGAACGTCAATGCTGTTTATACCAACTTTAACAAACAGTTTAAAAACACGACCGTACAAGTAGGTTTAAGAATGGAACAAACCAATTCTAAAGGTAACCTGATCACTACCAACAATGTTGTAGAACGCAGCTATTGGGATTTCTTTCCAACCTTTTTCCTGCAACAAAACCTGTCTGAAAACAACCAGGTTGGCTTCTCTTATAGCCGCAGGATAGATAGGCCAAGCTACGATGCCCTTAACCCTTTTGTTTACTATCTTGACCAGTATACCTACAACAAGGGTAACCCGTTCTTGAACCCGCAATACACGCACAGCTTTGAATTATCGTACACCTTTATGCAAAAATACCTGCTAAGCTTGAGCTATAGCCGTGTAAACGATGTAATTACTGAAGTGCTTTTGCCAGATGCCAGTCAAAAAGCATTGTACCAAACCAATGCCAACCTGGCCAAAAACATTACCTATGCCGCGAACCTGAACGTACCGGTTAAAGTGGCTAAATGGTGGAGTATGAATAACAACCTGAATGTATTTTACCTCAGCTTTAAATCGCCCGACCTTGCCGGACAAGCTTTGAGCACAGGCAAAACCTCGTTCCAATTCAAATCGCAGCAAAGTTTTATCATTATGGATGGCTTGACCGCCGAACTATTCGGCAGCTACGAATCGCCGTTGGATTATGGTACGTTGAGCCTCGGCTCGCGCTATTCGGTTGATGCCGGCATCAGCAAATCGTTGTTGAAGAAAAAAGCCACTTTGAAATTGGCCATGAGCGATGTATTCAACATTTACGAAACCAACCTGAAAAGTGCCTATCCTGGCTTAAAATACAGCGTTTACCAGAAAAATGAAACGCAGATTGGCAAAATCAGCTTTACTTACCGTTTTGGAAAGAATGAAATCAAACCCGCACGCCGTCGTTCTACCGGTACAGAAGACGAGCAAGGCAGGATGAAGAACTAACATTGAGCTAATCTCACTTCGAACAGGGCAATCTACCTAACGGTAGGTTGCTTTGTTGTTTAGTGCTGGGCGGCAAGTATTAAGCGTGCTGCGAATAGCGCTAAGGATTGATCATAGTGGCACGACCGAAGCCACTTCATTCGGGACAGCTTGCCCGCGTTCGGCAGGTTGCTCTATTTGCCGATATAATTGCCTACTATTTCTTCGAGCGCCTCGATATCAAAAGGCTTGGGCAGATAGGTATCGGCACCGGCTTGTTGCGCCAGGGCCTTTACATCGTTGTTGGCCGAGAAATAAATCACGGGAATATGCTTGAGGTCGGGATGGTTTTTCAGTGCCTGCGTAGCTTCTATACCGCCTATATCGGGCAGCCAGTTGTCCATGAAAATCAAATCGGGCATGAAGGCCCTAACCTGATCTACAATATGGTTCGAACTGGCCGAAGTCTTGATTTCGTAGCCTGCATCTTCCAGAATCAGGGTACAAAGTTCCAGAATATCTGTGTTATCGTCAAAAATAAAAACCTTTTTATTCATCGTTTCGAACGTTTTAAGCCAGCGAATTTATGTAAGCGGCCATTTCCTCTATTTTTAGTATTCGGTTTACCTCGGCCCTTGCAATAGCCTGTGCAGGCATGTAATCTACCTGTGCGCTTTCCGGGTCTTGCACCGCTGTTTGTCCGCCATAACTGTTTACGGTAATCAATCCGTTTACCCCATCGGCATTAGAGCCTGACAGCAACAAGCATACCAAACCTTCTTCGTACACTTCGGCCGCCGACTGAAAAGTAACATCAATAGAAGGCCGTGAATAGTTTATTTTTTCTGAATAGTCTAAAGAAAAAGACCCATCCCTTTCAATCAGCAAATGATAGTCTGAGGGAGCCAAATAAACCGTTCCGACCATTATTTTTTCCTTTTCTTCGGCTTCTTTAACCTCAAGCTTTGTTTTTTTGGAGATCAGGTCGGCCAGCAGAAAATCTGTTCCCTGTTTGCGGTGCACCACAATTATAATGGAAAAAGGCAGGTCTTCCCTAAGGTCGGGGAAAACCCGGAGCAACACTTCAAGGCTGCCTGCCGAACCTCCAATAACCAATGCCCTACAATTCTTCATCAACGTATAATTTGTTTTTAGCTGGTTTTCCTCCATATTTTTTCGGTGCCCAGTCTTTTGTAGTGTTTGCTGATGGGCGAAAAATCTACCGTTTCTTTGGTGCCCAAGGCCAAATAGCCTAAATTATCCAAACTGCTATCGAACAGCTGCAACACCTTATACTGCAGTTCTCGGTCGAAATAGATGAGCACGTTACGGCACAATATAAGCTGAAATTCGTTAAATGAGTGATCAGAAACCAAATTATGGGTAGAAAAAATCATTTTTTCCTTCAAATCGCTATCAAACTTGGCTAGCGAATAATTGGCACTGTAATAGGATGAAAAATCCTGTGGCCCGCCAGAGGCAATATAATTTTCGGAATACTGTTTCATCTGGCTTAGCGGAAAAAGGCCTTGTGCCGCCTTTTCGAGCACCGTGGGATTGATATCTGTAGCGTAAATCAGCGATTTTTGCAAGAGGTTCAGCTCTTTGAGCAGAATGGCAATCGAATAGGCCTCCTCGCCGGTTGAACAACCCGCCAGCCAAATGCGGATAAAGGGATACGTGCCCAAATTAGGCAACACTTCGGTACGCAAGGTGCGGTAAAACCCAGGATCCCTGAACATCTCGGTTACGTTTACGGTAATCTGCTCTACAAAACGTTTAAAATAGCCGTTATCGCTGATGATCCTATACCTGAATTCGGCAAAGCTCACCTGCTTGTCTAACCCATACAGCCGCAATACCCTTCTTTTAAGCGATGCCCTCGAATAGCCGGTAAAATCATAGCCGTACTGTTCCAAAACATCACCAATCAGGATTTCTACCTGTTCGTCGGATATGGCAGTTAACTGAGCCACTAGATGTATTTTTTTAATAGCATAATCAATTCGTCTACATTTACGGGCTTTGAAATATAGCCGGTTGCACCGGCATTGAGGCAGCGCTCCCTATCGCCCAGCATGGCCTGCGCGGTAACCGCAATAACAGGGATGTTTTTTAAGGTTTCGTCTGCCTTCATTTTGGCCATGGCCTGATAGCCATCCATATCGGGCATCATCATATCCATCAGCACCACGGCAATGTCGCCGTCGTTGGCCATCATATCAAAACCTTGCTGGGCACTGCTGGCCGCCACACAATGATATTTTTTTGCTTTTAGAACAGCCGTTAATGCAAATATGTTTCTGCTATCGTCGTCAACGATGAGTATTTTTTTTGTCCTTGTATCCATAAAATCCTAGAACACTATTTTATGCTTTATCATATAACCAAACCCTTAACAAAGAAATCAACTGATCAACATCAACGGGCTTCGAGATGTAATCGGAGGCTCCGGCAGCGATGCATTTTTCGCGATCGCCCATCATCGCCTTGGCGGTTACCGCCAAAATCGGCAGCTGTTTGTAGCCGGCCATGGCCCTAATGGCCCTGGTAGTTTCATAGCCGTCAAGTTCAGGCATCATCATATCCATCAGCACTACATCTACCTTGGGGTTTTCGTCCAGCACCTTCAGGGCTTCCTTGCCATCAATTGCCGGCAATACTTTCATCTGGTGCTGTTCCAAGGCTTTGGTTAGCGAGAAGATATTACGCACGTCATCGTCGGCAATGAGCACGGTCTTGCCTTTAAGCACATCGTTTAAGCCGCCCAGGTTATCTTTGAGCAAGGGTTTTTGTTGTTTTTCTTTTTGTTCTACCAGGTGCAGAAACAACCCGGCTTCGTCTAAAATCCGCTGGTAAGAATGGGCGGTTTTAACCACGATGGAATCCGCATATTGCTTGATGCGGCTTTCTTCGCCTTTGGAGAGGTTCTTACCGGTAAAGATAATGATCGGCAGGTTTTCCAGTCCGTCGTTCTTTTTAATGGTTTCGAGGGTTTCATAGGCATTTTTATCAGGAATACCCATATCGAGGATAACGCAGTCTACTTCTTTTTTTTGCAGCGCCTCGATGCTTTCGCTCACATTCCTGGCAACCATGGTTTGGATGTTAGAGTTGCTCAGGAAGTAACTCAGCGCCTTGGCATGCTGTTCGTTTTCTTCAACTATAAGCACTTTTTTGGGATAACGGCTCAGCGCATCTTCCAGTTTTTCAAAAATCTGTTTCATGTGCTCGAGCGCCACGGGCTTGTTAATGAAATCGACAGCGCCTTTCAGCAGGCTTTCTTTTTTAACCGAAAGCGACGACATGATGTGCACCGGGATAGGCCTTGTTACAGGGTTCGATTTCAGCTCTTCCATCACCTGCCAACCGTCTTTGATCGGCAATTGGATATCGAGCAAAATAGCCAGCGGGTTATACTGGTTGGCCATTTCTATGCCTACATCGCCCCTAACGGCCACAATGCCTTTGTAGTTGCGTTTACGGGTAAAATTGAGCAGGGTTTTGGCAAAGGCGGTATCATCTTCAATGATCAGGATGACCTTGTCTTTTTCACCGATGCTGTTGCGGTCGTCGGCTACTTCGCCTGGTATCAAATCAACGGTATAGTTTGGCAAAGGGGCCACCACAGGCTCCACATACCTAATTTTATCCTGGCTTTCGCGGTTGGCCAATTGCTCTTCCAGATAGGCCTCCTTATCTACGTAGTTGAACGGGATGGTCAGGGTAAATTCGCTGCCCACGTTTTCTTCGCTTTCCAAGTAGATATCGCCACCCAGCAATTTAGCCAGCTCGCGACTGATAGAAAGCCCCAGGCCGGTACCGCCAAATTTGCGGCGGGTAGAGCCATCGGCCTGCTGAAAGGCTTCGAATACCATGCCCAACTTGTCTTTGGCAATGCCAATTCCGGTGTCTTTTACCTTAAAAACAAGGGTTTTATAGTTGAGGTTTGCCGATACGGCCAGGCTTACCTTCCCTTCGTTCGTAAACTTTAGCGCATTGGAGAGCAGGTTTTTCAAAATCTGCTCCAAGCGCATTTTATCGGTTTCGATAATGGCGGGCACCTCTTTTTCAACCTGTATTTCGAGGGCCAGTTTCCTGTCTTTGGCAATAGGCATAAACAAGGCGCGCATATCGGTAATTACTTCTTCTGTTTGCACTTCGGCAATATCGAGGTCCATTTTACCGGCTTCGATTTTAGAAAGATCCAGGATTTCGTCGATTAGGCTTAAAAGCCCTTGTCCCGAGCTTTGGATAACCGAGGCATATTCGGTGTATTCTTTGTCGAGCTCCTCGTTGTCGGCCATGAGCTTAGAAAGGAGCAGGATAGAATTTAAAGGCGTACGCAGTTCGTGGCTCATGTTGGCCAAAAATTCTGATTTATAACGGGTGCTTTGCTCCAGTTCTGCTGCCTTTTGCTGGATGTCGAGGTTGCGTTCCTGGATCAGCTGGTTCTTTTCTTCGAGCAGGCTGGTACGCTCTTCCAATTCCTGGTTGCTTTGCAGCAGTTCTTCCTGCTGTACGCGCAGCTCTTCTTCCGAGGCTTGTATTTTCTGTGTCTGTGCTTCCAATTCGGCATTTAAGCCTTCGAGCTCCGAATGCTGGGCCTGTAGTTCTTCGGCTTGGGCCTGGGTTTCCTCTAAAAACTCCTGCAACTTTTTGCGGTTCTGCGCTACATGAATGGCCGTACCGATGTTGCCCGAAATGCTGTTTAAAAACTCCAGTTTACGGGGCGTATAGGCATTTAAGGAAGCCAATTCGATTACACCGATGAGTAAGCCATCGCGTTGCAGCGGAAAGGCCACTACGTTTTTGGGCTTGGTTTGGCCCGTAGCGTAGCTAATGGTAATCTCGCCTTCCGGAATTTCGTCGAGCAAAATGAGCTTGCCCATTTCCATGCACTGGCCAATCAATCCTTCGCCCATGGCAAACTGCTCTTTCATTTCGTTGCCCATTAAGGCGTAGCCTCCGGTGAGGTATAGTTTTTTATCGTCTTCTACAAGGTAAAGGGCCGCTACATGGCTTTTGGTATGTTCTACAATATTGATGAGCATATCGTTTGCCAAGGTTCTGATGTCTTTTTCGCCTACCATTTGATCGTTCAGCTTGGCAATACCCGACTGCAGCCATTCTTTGTCTTCTAAAAGCCCAAACGAATACTGCAGCGCTTCGGCCATATTGTTGAGCGAGCCGGCCAAACTGCCGAGACCATCCTTAGTAGCATCGTCCATCCTGATTTTATAGTCGCCTTTAGAAATTTGTTGGGCTATGCCCTGGATTACGTTGATCCTTTCGGCGGTTTCGTAATTGATGGTCTGCAGTTCCTGTTGCAATAACTGGCGCTCGTCGAAATCCGAAGCTACCTTTCTGTAAAAGAAAATGGTAATGAGCAGCGAAAGAACGGCGGCCAGAATAATGAGCAGCGGCGTATACCCCGCCAAGGTATTCATATCGGCGGTACGCGTGTTCAAGAGACGTCTTTCTTCGGCCTGCATATCTTTAATGATCTGCCTTACACTGTCCATGTACGATTTGCCGTCGAGCAGGTTTTTTTCGGTAACCGTACCCCCATTCATTTTTTGGTCGACGGTTTTTTCGAGAATGGTTAGCCGAGTATCCAGTATCTGTTTCAGTTCGCTTAATTTGCGTTGCTGGTAACTATTGTCTTTTGTGGTTTCTTCCAGTTGCTTAAACAGGGCGTTTACCTTTTCTTTGGCACCCATATAAGGTTGCAGGAAAACCTGGTTATTGGTTAGCAAAAAGCCTCGTTGGCCCGTTTCGGCATCTTTAAGGGTAGAGATGATGTTGTCGAGGTTGTTCATGACCTCGTTGCTATGAGACACTAAATCCGATGACTTGATGAGATTCCTGATGCTCACGTACGAAGCCAAAGAGCTCAGGATGAGAATAAGCAGCGACAGGCCCAGACCTAATCGGAGGTTACTTTTAAGAGATAATTTCATTAAATAGTAGTTTTAGCATTAAACTTCGGTTGTTGAATCGACAGGTATGATAAAGTAAAACTCTGATCCCGCTCCATAGGTGCTGTTCACGCCCACTTTTCCGCCATGGCGCCTGATAATTTCGGCCGAAATGTAAAGGCCGATGCCCAAGCCTTGAAAGCGCTGCGAGGTTTCTTCTACCCGGTAAAACTTATCGAAAACGTGGGGCAGCTGCTCGGGCGAAATGCCAATGCCCGAGTCTTTGACGGCTACATAAAGCGATCCTTCGTTTACATTTACCGTTAAATGGATCTCGCTGGTTCCGGGCGAATATTTGATGGCGTTGGTAAGAAAATTGACCAGCACCTGCTCAATACGCATCTCGTCGCCATAGATTTCGCAACTTGCACTTCCCTTTTTGTGCACCTTAAACTCTGGGTTCGATTGGTGCATGACTTCAATCACGTTGTCGATGAGGCAATCGATGGCAAAATGCTGCTTATTGAACTTGAGCTTGCCACTTTCGATTTTAGAAATATCTAAAAGGTCGGCAATAAGGCCATTGAGCTTTTCGAGCTGTACCTGAGCCTTGCCCAAATGCTTTTTAACGGTTTCGATATCGCCTTTGTTTACGCTGCGCTCTAAAAGCTGTACATAGCCTTTTACGCTGGTAAGGGGCGTTTTGAGTTCGTGACTGGCAATGCTGATGAATTCGTCTTTTTTGCGTTCGGCCTCTTTCCTGAACTCGATTTCTTCGAGCAGCGATTCCTGCATTTCGTTCAGCTTCCTGCTCTGCTCGTAAATACGGTAAAAGGTTTTTACCTTGAGCAGCAACAGGTTCATATCAACCGGTTTGGTAATGTAATCTAGCCCTCCAGAAGAGTAGCCTTTGGCAATAAATTTGAACTCGGTATTCACGGCCGACAAGAAAATAATGGCAGTTTCTTTGGCCTTGCTGTAGCCCGATATAGCCTCTGCCACTTCGAAACCATCCATACCTGGCATCTGCACGTCTAAAATAATGAGCACATAAGAGTTTTTGAGGACTTTTTTAAGTGCTTCTTCGCCAGATGAAGCGGTATCGATTTCAAAATGGTGTTTTTCCAGAACCTTTTTTAAAGAAATCAGGTTCTCTGGCGTATCGTCGACAATAAGGATCATTCCCAAAAATAGTTAAAGCTTGGCAACATTTGTTATGGTATGGTATTGATTTTTTAAGAAGACCAATACGAATAAAAGAGAACAAAAAACAAATGAGATTTGTTTGGATGGATTTGTAAAATATTTTGTCGGCCATCCTTTAACCTATGCGAATTGTTTTTTAGCCTTAACAGATGCCCCGTTTGCAGGTTTTACAGGTTGGGCGAATTAAAGGTATCGCCCTGTTTCATATCGCCGGTATCAAAGCCTTTTTTAAACCAGTACATCCTTTGTGCCGATGTACCATGGGTAAAAGCATCGGGGACCACTTCGCCCTGGGCCTGTTTTTGGAGCTTGTCGTCGCCAATGGCGTTGGCCGCGGTCAAGGCTTCTTCCAAATCGCCGGGATCTAAGCGAAAATCTTTCAGGTTTTGGGCGTGATGTGCCCAAAGGCCGGCGTAAAAATCAGCCTGCAGCTCTAGCTTAACCGAGAGTTTGTTGTATTCTACTTCGCTCAGTCTTCTTCTGGCCTGCTCCATTTGAGCCGACACGCCCAATAAGTTCTGAACGTGATGGCCAACTTCGTGCGCAATGACATAAGCCTGGGCAAAATCGCCAGCCGCGCCGAAACGGTTTTTCAGTTCGTCGTAAAAAGAAAGATCGATGTATACTTTATGATCGCCTGGGCAATAAAACGGGCCCACAGCTGCCGTGGCTCCGCCACAAGCAGATTGCACGGCCCCATCAAACAGCTTGAGCTTCGGATATTCGTATTGCAAACCCATGGCAGCAAATTCCTGATCCCAAACCTGCTCGGTCGATTCCAAAACGCCTTTCACGAATTTCTTCTGTGGGTCGTCAGCCTTTCCTGTTTGTTCTGTAGGTGTTGTTGCGGGCATCTGGCTTACCAGCCCCGTTAAATCCTTGCCAAATAGCAAACCCAGGATTACAATAACAATCCCCACGCCGCCACCCAAGGCTACACGGCCGCCACCGCCTCTACCATCTTCAACATTATCGCTTCCTTTACCGAACCACTGCATAATTTCTGTTTTAGGTTAAAAAAATAATGAAACAATTTTGATACCAATTTACTGATTATATCTATATCTCAAATACAGTTAGCCTCAGCGATGCAGATTTTAAAAGACCGCCTTTCCAACGGCCTATTTAAAGTTCAGTTTTTGTAGCTGTGGCTAACAATACATAACAAAAACGGCCCCAACCTCAGTTAGCGCCGTTCCGTTCATTTTTAGCGGTTTAATCGACCAGTTTGATTCCAAATCGGCCACCCCAAGGATCACCAATGGTCATTGCGGTCCACCTGTCCATTTCCATGTTTTTTGATCCTTGCCCAGTCCATTTCATGCCGCCCATAATTTTGCGCTGCTCTTCTTTAGTCAAAGCGGTTAGGTTGCTGGCCAGCTTTTCGAATTTATCGTCTTTGCTTTTCATCATTTTAGGGTTTAAGTGGTTAAACATATACCCTTACCTAACAATCGATCGGCGTTTTAAGTTTTAGGCGAAAGTATTCTACACAGTTTAACTAAATGCTTCCACGCCTAGCGCTATTCTTTTTTGTGTTTCGGCTTTGCCCAATACGTTGGCGATATCAAATACGCCCGGACCAAACTTACCTCCTACCAGCATGATGCGCAAAGGCAGCATCAGTTCGCCGGGTTTAAATCCCTTACTTTCGGCCAGGCCCTTAAATTGGGCCTCCCAATCTGTAGCTGTGGCCCCGTCTTGTAGCCCTGCAGCAAACTCTTGGAAAAATTCGCCTTTTGCTGCCGACCATTTTGGTTTTACCGATGCCACATCATACGCAGCTGGAATTGCAAAAAAGTATGCGGCCTGCGAAGCAAAATCGCCCAAAAGCGTACAACGGTCTTTCACCATATCGATCACTTTAAGCAGATAAGCATTGTCAGCCACCTCAATGCCCAAGCTTTGCAAGTCGGTTTTAACGCTTGGCGCCAAAACTTCGGCACTGGCGGTTTTGATCCACTCGTGGTTATACCATTTGGCTTTCTCGAAATCGAATTTGGCCCCGGCTTTGCTGATCCTGTCTATCGAAAACGAAGCAATCAGTTCGCCGAGCGTAAAAATTTCCTTGTCGGTGCCATCATTCCAGCCCAACATCGCCAAGAGGTTGACGAAGGCTTCGGGCATGAAACCCATTTCCTTAAATCCCTTGGTTACATCGCCGGTTTTTGGATCGGTCCAGTTCATGGCATATACCGGAAAGCCGAGGCGGTCGCCATCGCGCTTGCTCAGTTTGCCATTGCCATCGGGTTTTAAAATCAATGGCAGGTGCGCCCACTGTGGCATACTGTCTTTCCAGCCCAGGTATTCCCACAGTAGAATATGGATCGGCGCCGAAGGCAGCCATTCTTCGCCCCTAAAAGCGTGGCTTATTTCCATGGCCTTGTCGTCAACAACTACAGCCAAATGATAGGTAGGCATGCCGTCGGCTTTCAATAGTACCTTATCGTCGACCAAATTGGTATCAAAGCTCACTACGCCACGAATCATGTCGTTAAAAGACACCTGTTCGTTGGCCGGCATTTTAATGCGGATGGTATGTGGCGTGCCGCTGGCCAGCAACTCGCTGGTTTCGGTTTGCGAGAGCGTTAGCGAATTGCGCATTTGCATACGGGTTTGCTGACCATACAAAAAGTTAGGTTGCGCACTGCGCTTTTCGTTAAGTTCTTCGGGTGTATCGAAAGCATAATAGGCATAGCCGCTGGCCACCAATTGCTCGGCATACTGCCTGTAGCTGGGCTTGCGCTCGCTTTGGCGGTAAGGTCCAAAAGCGCCGGGGTTCTGCGGACTTTCATCGGGCGTTAGGCCACACCAGTTGAGGCAGTTGACGATGTATTCTTCGGCGCCCTCTACAAAACGGGTCTGATCGGTGTCTTCAACGCGCAGGATGAAGCTGCCATTGTGCTTTTTAGCAAACAAATAATTAAATAAAGCTGTGCGTACGCCACCCAAGTGCAAGCCACCTGTTGGGCTTGGTGCAAATCTTACTCTAACTTTCTTTTCCATTACAGCGCAAAGATATATTTTTTAGTCCGTTTACGTTTCTGTAGGTATATTTTTGATTGCTATTTTGTAATTTGCCTCCACTCCCATATGAACCCGTATCAAAAAAAGCGCCGCTGGAAATTGTTTCTCCTTATTTTTGCCATTGTAATTGGCGGAGCCTCTGTGGTTTATTCGAATTTTTTCGTGAAGAAAATGGAGCGCGAAGAAGCGGCACAGTTCCAATTGCGGCTCAAGGTACTCGAACAGCAGATGCGGGTATACGAAAACGAGCGGCTGACCGGCATTTTTGAAACCATCAAGAAAAACAATACCATGGACATCATCATTACCAAAACCGATGGTTCCATTTACCTTTGGTATGGCCTTGATACCACCAAAACCCTCTATCCGGATATCAAAACCAAGGAATACGATTCGCTTTACTTTGCCAAGCAGTTGGCTAAAATGAAGCGGCAGCACAAGCCTGCCATGATGAAAGACCCCGACGATACGCCCCTGATTGCATATTACAAGGACTCCTTTATCTTAACCCAGCTCAGGTATTTCCCTTATATCCAGCTAGGCGTAATCTTTCTCTTTCTATTAACAGCCTACGTGGCTTTTAGCTCGGCCCGCCGAGCCGAACAAGACCAGGTTTGGGTAGGTTTGGCCAAAGAAACCGCCCACCAACTGGGCACGCCCATTTCTTCGCTCATGGCCTGGGTTGAGCTCATCAAATCGAAATTTGACGCCGAAGACGATGCCCTGATTGCCGAAATGGAAAACGATATCCACCGGCTGGAGATTGTGACCGACCGTTTCTCTAAAATTGGCTCGAAACCCATCCTCGAAGACCATATCGTGTATATCGTTATTCAGAATTTTGTGGATTATTTCAAGATCCGCACTTCCGATAAGATCAACTTTGCGGTTATCGGCGATAAACAGGTAAGGGCCATGCTCAGCATCCCCTTGTTTGACTGGGTGATTGAAAACCTGCTCAAAAATGCCGCTAACGCCATCGAAAACGAAGGCAACATTACCATTAACATTATCGAAAACCTGGCTAAGGAGGAAGTGTTTATCGATGTAACCGATACCGGCCGGGGCATTCAGCGCTCGAGGTTCGACACCGTTTTCCAGCCGGGCTATACCACCCGCAAAAGGGGCTGGGGCTTGGGCCTTTCGCTAACCAAGAGGATCATCGAAAACTACCACCGCGGACAGATTTTTGTAAAGGAATCGGAACTGGGCAAGGGCACCACATTCAGGATTGTATTAAAAAGCAGCATAACTTATGAACCGACCACAAACACAGGAATACCCCGAGTGGTATGACAAATACATCAGCCTGGTAGCGGGAGATGTAATCGAGATTTTGGAAAAACAAGTAACCGAATTTTCAGACTTCATCAACAGTTTGGTGGGCAAAGGCGATTATGCTTATGCGCCAGGCAAATGGACCATCAAAGAGCTTATTGGCCACATTATCGATACCGAACGCATCATGGTGTTTAGGCTGTTGTGCTTTGCCAGAGGCGAAAAAGCGAGCATTCCCGGTTTTGACGAAGACGAGTACGTAGCCGCCGCACATTTTAACGACCGCAGCTTGCTGAGCCTTTCGGAAGAGTTTTCGCTCTTGCGAAAATCAAACCTCTACCTCATTAAATCCCTCAACGACGAAGAACTGGCCAAATCGGGCACTTCTAATGGCAACAGCATGACGGTAAAGGCTTTTGTTTATGTTTTGGCTGGCCATATCATGCACCACGTTAACGTCATTAAAGAACGCTACCTATGATCTGGTTTAAGGAATTTACGCCAGCCATGCTCAACGATAGGCCCAAAAACCATATCGGGGCCTTGTTGGGCATCGAGTTTACGGCAGTTGGCGATGATTACATTGAAGCAACCATGCCTGTTGACGAGCGCACACATCAGCCCGCAGGCATTTTGCACGGAGGCGCATCGGTAGTACTGGCCGAGACCTTGGGCAGCATTGCTTCGTACATGTGCATTGACCCACAGCAACAGATTGCCGTTGGTTTAGAGGTCAATGCCAATCACCTGCGTCCGGTAAGTTCGGGACTCGTCAAAGGCATTTGCAAGCCCCTGCATATCGGTGGCAAGACCCACATTTGGGAAATCAAGATGTACAACGACAAAGGAAAAATGAATTGTGTGAGCCGCTTAACGGTAGCCATTTTGCCAAAGCCGTTGTAGTAAAATTATTTAGATCCAAATTACAGGCCATTGGCCAAAACCAATGCCGCAATATCCCTGGTTACCTGTGTTGGCGAGTTGCATTCGCAATTGCTTAAGCCGATGACATAGATATCTTTGCTTGGCACATAAACGCCCATGGTTTTGAAACCGAAAACGCTGCCTCCATGCTCTCTGGTAGGCGTTCCATTTATAGCTTTCAAATGCCAGCCATAGCCATAGGCAAATTCTTCGCCATTGTTCAGTTTGTATTTGGAAAAAGCCAGATTAGCGGTACTGGCATTGAGCAACAGGTTTTGGCGCAGCGCATTTTGCCACAGCAACATATCGTCTACGGTAGACATCAGGGCACCCGACGAGAAAGGGATGCTGAAGCTGATCGTTGGTTTATTGAGGTACGTTGCCCCTTTTTTGCGATAGCCATAAGCTCTTTTGTTAATTACAGCAACATCGCTCGCGTAGCGCGAATGGCTCATGCCCGCCTTGTCGAAAATATGCTTTTGGATATAATTTTCGTAGGTTTCGCCCGAAATCAATTCGATGATATAACCCAAAACCACATAGCCCGAGTTGTTGTAGTCGAATTGCGCGCCGGGTGCGAAATCAATGGGTTCGTTTTTAAAGAAATCGACCATTTCCTTGGGCGACAAGTCTTTTTGCGCAATGCTATTTAGCGATTTCATTTTGGTAAAATCCTTAATCCCCGACGTATGCGTCAGCAATTGGTGGATGGTTATTTTATCGCCATCGGGATAATCGGGAATATATGCCGAAATAGGTACGTTGAGCTTCAACTTTCCCTGTTCGGCCAGCTGCAGGATGGCTACTGCAGTAAATTGCTTGGTCATTGAGCCCAGCTGAAACACATTATCGGGCGTTAAATCAACTCCCAGTTCTACATTGGCCTTGCCAAATGCCTTCCGGTAAATAGGCTTTCCGTTTTTAGCCACCAGCAAAGCAACCCCTGGACCGTTTTTATCTTGGAAAACGCTGGCCAGCAAGCTGTCTATTTGTGTTTCTAGCTTTTGCGCCGGCGCCAGCAGCGGGATGAATGCCATCAACAGCAACACCCAGATTAGTTTAAAATATCTCATGTTTGGGATAGTGGTTTACAAAAAAGTCCGATAATTGTTTTGATTATCGGACTCTCCATTTTAAGTTTTCGGTTATTTCTGCTCGTCGAGCCATTTCTTTTCAATGGCATAGGAAACAATCAGGCCCAAGCCGCCAAAGATGCCAAGACAGCCAAAATAAATGGCTACGGCCTGTCCTTCTTCGTTGTGGTTCATATTGCCGCTAAACATGCCTCTCGACAAGAACAAGGCAACAATCAGCCCAATGCCTAAGCCCACCAGCAACAACCCGAATTTTAAGCTCAAAAAGGGCTTTGGTGTAGCTTTGTGAATGCCTGGATCGATGCCACGCTCAATCATGGCCATTTTTTCCTTGTTAGAAAAATACCTGATGCCGAATACCATTGCAAAGGCACCTAAAAAAAGTGATATTGGGATTAACTCTTCCATAATTTTATTTCTTTATTCGATTTATAATCTTTTAATTCTTGAACCGTGTTCTGCATACTATGACAACATCCTTTTTTTTTAGGTTACACCCTTAGCGAAAAAATTTTCATCATTTGTTATCTTTAGCCAATGCAAGCCGAATTAGCGCCAATTACAGCCAAGATAAACAGCATCTATCCTTTGCCCCAGGCAGAGCTGCAGCTGCTTATCAATTCGCTAGAGCGTGTAACCTATCCTAAAAACCAGCTGATTATTTGCACCACCAAAGTAGAAAACCACCTCTATTTTATTGCCAAAGGCATCGCGCGCGCCTATTGCCATACCGAAAATCAACAAGTTACCTTTTGGTTTGGCCAAGAAACAGACCTGATTCTTTCATACCATAGTTACATTAACCAGCAGCCGGGCTACGAAAACATAGAGCTGCTCGAAAATGGCATATTGTACCGCATTTCAGACCAGGCTTTGCAAAAGCTTTACCAAAACCATATCAATTTGGCCAATTGGGGCCGCAAGTTTGTAGAGCTGGAACTGATCAAGACCGAAGAAAGGCTCATCAACCGCCAATTCAAGTCGGCTGCCGAAAGATACCAGGAGCTGCTGGCGCAAAGCCCAAGCCTGCTTAAGCGTGTTTCGCTTAAGCACATTGCTTCCTACTTGGGTGTTACGCAGGTTACCCTAAGCCGGATCAGGGCCGAGCGGTGAGTGATGGTTGCGGGACTCGAGTTATGGGTTATGGGTTACGGGTTATGGGTTATGGGTTATGGGTTACAAGCCAAGTTAACTGAAAACGGCTAACCGAAACCTGTCAATTGAATTATTTAACATTTGTTAAAGGATGCCCGTTTGGAGATGCCGACCTTTGTCAAAAAAAAATACACAATGAGTTGGTTCTATTTAATTATTGCTGGCCTGTTAGAGATCGGCTTTACGACCTGTTTAAAATTATCAGACAATTTTACTAACCTGAAATGGGGCGCAGGCTTTTTGGTTTGCGCAGTAATGAGCTTTGTTTTTTTGAACAAGGCAACCGTAACCCTGCCTATGGGTACGGCCTACGCGGTATGGACGGGCATTGGCGCCATCGGTACCGTATTGGTGGGCATTATCTTTTTTAAGGAATCTTATAGCTTCTGGCGCATCTTCTTTTTAACTACCCTCATCATTTCTATTTTGGGCCTTAAGTTTTTTGCTGAAGCCAAAGCCTAATATTTTTGTAAATTGCTGTAACCTGTCGGCAAAACATCGCGTCATAGCCGATAACGTATGCAGCAAAAGGAAACAGATTTAGCTTTAATCAATGCCGTTCTGGCGGGTAACACCTCGGTTTATGCCGATTTGGTGAAACGCCATCAGCGCTTTGTGTTTACCTTGGCGCTGCGTTTTGCCAAGAACAGGGAAGATGCTGAAGAAATTGCGCAAGACTGTTTTGTAAAAGCCTATAAGGCACTGGGTACGTTTAAGCAAGATTCGAAGTTTACGACTTGGCTGTATACCATTACCTACACTACCGCCATGACCTTTTTGCGCAAGAAAAGACTGGCAACCAGTTCGATCAACGACGAAGAACAAGCATTTCAGGTGGCCAATAGCGATGCCAGTTTCGATGCCAATCTGGTTGAAAAGAAGTCGAGCTATGTGTACCTGAACCAGGCCATCGACTTGTTGCTGCCCGACGATGCCGCCATTATTACCTTGTTTTATAAAGGCGAGCAGAGCTTGGAGGAAATTGGCCAGACCCTGCACATGGAAGCCAACACCATTAAGGTTAAGCTGCACCGCGCCAGACAAAGGCTAAAGGAAAAATTACAACATTTGTTAAAAGACGAAGTTAAAGAGCTGATATGAATACAATAGAAGAACAACTTTGGAACTACATCGACAATAACTGCACGACCGAAGAACGCGCAACTGTTGAAGCCAGGCTGGCCTTGGACAAAACCTACCAGCAAGTTTATCAGGAATTGTTGGCTGTACACCACGAATTGGGCATGATGGAATTAGACGAGCCCTCAATGTCTTTTACGCGCAACGTGATGGAACAGGTAAAACTTGAGCCTAGGCCCATCGCCTTAAAAACTAAGGTAGACCAGCGTATCATCGGCTTTATCGGGGCATTTTTTGTGCTCTCTATTTTAGCCGTATTTGTACTGGCCATTGCCAACAGCAAAACAAGCTTTGATTTCACCTTGCCCAAGTTCAACTGGAATCTCGGTGCCGGCAAACTGGCCAACCCCACCGTCTTAAACGTATTCCTTTTGGTTGATCTGGTGCTGGCTTTGATTTATATCGACAGCCTGCTCAGGAAAAAAAGGACACAAAAAAAGGGAGTTTAAGCTCCCTTTTTTTATCGATTCCTATTTAGAAATTTTATTTTTTGAATAAGATAGGCAAGCTTACCTGCGTAGTGTCCCAAGCCATAATCAGGTTGGCACCGTCGGTACGATCGGTAAATGTCATCGAAAAAACCTCTAAAGGCTTCTCTAGTTTGGCTATCGGTACCTCTACCCTTACCACGTCTTTGCCTTGGTCGTAGGTAAAAGCACCCCACCTATCCGTTTGTTTGTTTACAATAATGGTCCATTTGTCTTTGCTCGGAATAGCGAAAAGGCTATAACGGCCTTTTTTTACCTTCTTGGTGCCAATGGTTACGTTCTTATCGAAATAGATTTCGGTGTTTTCATTGGCGCCCAAGCGCCAAACCTTGTCAAACTGCTCTAAGATGCCGAAAATCTCTCTTCCTTTTTTCTGCGGGCGAGAATAAAGTACCTTGATCACAGGCATCGAATCATCTTTAACCTTGGTGGCATTTAACGGATAGTAGAGCGCATCCATCGGACTATCGTCTGGTTTCGGAAACTTAATCGCTGCTTCCTGCGCATTTGCTGCAAAACCGAACAATGCCAGGCATAGGCATAAACTCCATTTTTTCATACTCATTGGTTTTTTTTGCGGAAGACTAGTATTCGCGTCCTTTTACAATTTTATTCAGGAATAAACCTGCGAAAATCAGGCCTAAGATGCCACCTAAAAGGATCCAGCCCAAGCTAGTGGTTACGGCAAT
Source organism: Pedobacter sp. TM02 (assembly GCF_059705275.1). Classification (NCBI taxonomy): domain Bacteria; kingdom Pseudomonadati; phylum Bacteroidota; class Sphingobacteriia; order Sphingobacteriales; family Sphingobacteriaceae; genus Pedobacter; species Pedobacter sp. TM02. Next base: position 4,400,518 of record NZ_AP046530.1, on the reverse strand, counting down.
TACAGCCAACATACCGGTTAATAAACCTAAAACGTAGTAAACCCACTCAAAACTGTTTTTATTTTCTTCTGTGCTCATTTTGCTATTATGATTTGCGCCAAAGGTAAATATTTTATTTTAAAATTTTTGCGCTGTTTGTGGCTCCGTTCTTAATAAATCGTTGACCCTGACCATTTCATAACCTTGTTTTTTGAGGTATTTAATCAAGTTGGGCAACTGGTTATAGAATTTGTCTTTTCTTCTCGGATCAGTTCCGATATGCAACAATAGCATAAAGCCGTTCAATCCGTTGGCCTGTTTTTGGTCGTAATCTACAATAGATTGGTAAATTTCCTCGCTGCTCCGGTAGGATTTGCCCATTTCGGGATAGGTATAATCGGCATTAGAACGGGTTCCGGGCGTAAAGTTGACTAATTGCAGGCCCATTTCGCTGGTCCAGTTGGTAATGGTTTCATTGTACCACTCGTAGGGAGGCAAAAAGAAAAGCGCTTCTTTCTTTGCGATCCCGAATTTCGCCATGGCGCTGTAATTGGCCATCAAATCAGCTTTAAACTGGGGTTTACCAACTAATAGGCTATCTCTTTTGTTCCAGTCGTTGTACAGCAAGTGTTCGTTAGAATGAGCACCCAAGTAATGTCCACCTGCTTTGAGTTTCGTAATAAGTGGCGCAAAAGCCGGGTTGCGGTAAAACCTGCCCGTCAGAAAGAAAGAGCCCTTAACCTTGTTTTGCGCCAGCGTTTGGGCAATGCTTTGGCCTCCGTCGGCAAATTCATCGCCGGTAAAAACCAATGCCAATTTCTTTTGGGCGCTGTTGCCTCGAATAATAGCTCCATAAGATTTGGCAACCTTCGGTTTTGCGACTTCGGCCTTCGAATCGAAAGCGGCCAGCAGGTAAACCAAGGACGCCGTGCCATCCATGGTAGGTTCGTTGGTACTGTAGTCGCCATAATCGTCGTGGTAGACGGCCAAATCGCTCTGAAACTCGGCATATTCGTCAGGCTCACCCAGTTGTATGCCAATCAGGCTTTTATAGATATTGGTATAAACCGGGCCGTCTACCAGGCCGCCATCAATCGGATATTGTTTAAGGTGGGTAAAGGCCGAATGCGGATCAACGGGCGTATCGCCCCAGCTGGGCAAACCATATACCATGCTTGTTCCCCAGGGATTGCAGCCCAACAGCCAGTCGAAATTAGCCTGCTCCAATGCCGAAAAGCTCGAATCGCCACTCAATTCCCTATACCAAAAACACTGCATGGCAAAAGCCACGGTCAGGTTGTTGCTGCACCAGATAAAAGGCACGCCCCGGTAAAAGGCGTTTTGCCTGGCCCTGTTCCATACCTGCTCAATGCCTTGTTTGTAATAACCGATAAGCTGCTGCTTGTTACGTCCGCTACTTTGCTTGGCTAATTCATAATGCCCAATGTTTATAAAAGGGTACCATTGGTAATGCTTGGCGGTATCGGCTTTGAGCCAAGGCGTAACGGGTTCTTGTTTGGCATAAAAAAAGGCCGAATCTAGCGTGCCTTTGCCCTGCTTGGGCCTGTATAGATCGGCAACTTCAGGTTGGGGTTTCAACATGGCCAAGGCCAATTCCATATCGTCAACCCAATTGTCTTCGGCGTAAATGTAGGGCGATTTTACAGAAACCGTTTGGGTTACGCCCTTTTTGCGCAAGGCAAACTGGTAAGCGCTGTTCGACTTGGCATGAAGCAATGCTGAAAAATTGATATTCAAAGGATAAAAAACCTGGCTACCCAGCGCAAAGGCACTGGCAAATTTGGCTGCCGTAGAACTGGTACCGGTAGTATTATTCATGAACTTGCCCCTTTGTTGAGGTTCGCCGTCAATAAAATACAATGGGCGTTCAAATCCTTTCCCATATTGGCTGTCTTCCTTGGGGATGCGCATGGTGAGGTGGTCGCGGTCGTCGGCCAGCTGGTTAAACATCACCTGGGCCGAAGGGTGCATTTTCAATAGCCAGTCGAGTCCCCATTTCGCTTCATCGAGCACATCGGGCAAGCCGTTTTTGCCATCCAAACCATTGGCCTGTTTCTCATCGCCAAAAGCCTGCGGAAAATCGCGATAAGCCATCAGCAGATGGTAGGTGGCATTAGCCGAAGTAGTCGAATACTGCAGGTAATCGCTGGCATCGTGCCAACCGCCCGAGGCATCAACATGCGTACTGTCTTTGATTCCGGCCTTGGCGCCGTAAAGCGCAAAGCCATCGTGTGTGTGGCAGCTGTCTCTTAAAAAAGGATTGAAACCGCTCCGTTGCTGGCGCAGGTAGCGCAGAGCGAAATCGGCCGTGTGCCGATACACCTCGTTATTGATGATTACCGTAGGCGAAACGATCGTTCCTACCCTGATCAAATAGCGCCCCGGCGTTTTAAAATCCGAAAAATCAAGCCGTGCTGTACTGGAAAATGGACCATAGGCGCCAAATTTGGCAATTTTGGCAGATGAAAAAACCACTTGGCCACTCCGCTCGTCAAGCAATTCGAAACCATTAGGCGGCAACTGTTCCTTGCTGGCCCAAACAGCTACTTTGACTGCATTGGGCAAATAGCCCAGCAAATTGATGCGCACCCAGGTCTTGGGGTCGTCTTTTGTTGCTTTTTTACCGCTAAACGAAAGCAGCAACAAGCCAACCGTCGTTAAAAAGAACAATAGGATAATTTTTTTTCTCATCGCAAAACCCTGTTTTATGCATGGGCAGGGCATTAAAGGTAATGAATTATCATCCATTTGTAAAACAGGAGCAAGTAGATTTGGAAATTAATCAATCGATTGATTAATTTTGCTGCGTCAAAACAAGAAATGGAAAAAACAGATAAAAGAACTGATATCCTGAGGGCGGCCGAAAAGCTATTTGCCGAGTTTGGCTACGAGGGGACTTCCACCCGTCAGATCTCGAAGGAATCGGGCGCCAATATGGCGATGATCAATTACTATTTTGGTAGTAAGGAGGGGGTTTTCTTGGAAATTATGGAAGATCGGATTTCTGGTTTCAAATCGCAGCTCAATTTGATTGCCGAAGAGCAGATACCGGCCAAGGAAAAACTGCTGAAAGTGGTAGAACAATACACCCACCGTATTTTTTCTAATGTGTGCTTTCATAAAATGATGCACAGAGAACTGTCGCTCACGCAACGCCCCGAAATGTTTACGCAGATCAAGGAGGCGATGGCACAAAACCTGAACGTGATCGAATCCATCATCAGCAGCGGCATCAAAGAAGGCCATTTTAGACCGGTAGACGTGCGCATGAGCATTGTCAGCATCATGGGCACCATCAGCATGGCGGCTACATCGCCCAACAAAGTAAATCCGGATATAGATTTCGACATCAAAAACGACGAACAAAGAGCCCAACTTGAAAAGAGATTGGTAAACCATTTAAAAGATCTCATCATTACCCATTTAACAATCCCAAAAAATGATAAACAATAAATTCAAAATCCTGATTGCGACGTTACTACTACCCGCGGCTTTACAGGCGCAATCGCTCAGAAAGCTCAGTTTGCAGGAGGCTATCGATCTAGGCGTAGCCAATAGCAAAAACCTGAAGCTGGCGCAAAACAAAATAGACGAATCCGTGGCTAAACTGGCGATCATTAAAGACAATTCGCTGCCTACGGCTACGGCCAGCTTTTTGTATAACCACGCCGAAATCCCGACCAATACCCTCAGCATTGGGGGCGGCAACCCCATCCATTTGCCTAACCGGGCCGATGCCTTTGTAGGTACCGCAGCCGTACAAGAATTGGTTTATGGCGGTGGCAAGTACAAATTGGCGCAAGAATCGACCAAGCTTTTAACCGAGGTGGCCAAATTGGATGCCGATAAAAGCAAGGAAGAAATCAGCTACGCGGTGATCAACACCTATTTTTCGCTGTACAAGGTGATGCAGAGCAAAAAAGTAGTGGCCCAAAACCTAGAAGCCATTGCCAGTCAGCTGAAACAGGCCCAACGCTTTTTTGAGCAGGGCATTGTAACCAAAAACGATGTGTTGAGGTTCCAGTTGCAACAAGCCAACGTCTCTTTAACCGATATGGAAATTGAGAACAACCGCAAAATCATCAACTACAACCTCGATATTCTGCTAGGCTTACCCGAAGATACCGAGATTGCCTTGGGCGAAACCGAACTGCCTTTGCAAAACGTAGAACCTTTGTCAAGCTACATCAGCTTGGCCATGGCCAACCGCCAGGAACTGCAGCAACTAGACCTGCAAAACAAAGTAGCTGGCGTGAATATCAAATCGATCAAAGCCAATACATTGCCAACCGTTGGCGTAGGTGCCAATCTGTATTACATTAACCCGAGCGGCAAATTTATTCCGCCAGCAGAGCAGTATATCATGCCGGTTACCGTTGGCGCTACCATTTCGTGGAATGTAGCTTCGTTGTGGACCAACAAGAACAAAATATCGGAGGCCAAAATCCAGCAACAGGAAATCGGCATACAGAAAGATATTTTGAGCGATAACGTGAAAACAGAGTTGAACAAAAACTACCAGAACTATAAACTGGCCGTTCAGAGGATCGGCGTGTTGGAAACTTCTATTGCCCAAGCTACCGAAAACGACAGGTTACTGGAATCGAAGTACAAAAACAACATTGCTTCGGCTACCGACAGGATCGATGCCGAAACCTTGCTTTACCAAGCCAAAATCAACCTCGAATTGGCCAAGGCCGATGCCCGTTTGGCTTATTATACCTTATTAAAATCAACAGGAAAAATTTCTCAATAAAATCTTAACCCAACAAATAATGACAACACCGAAAAAAAAGAAAAACAAAGTTATTCCCATTATACTTGGCGTACTGATCTTGATTGGTGCCATATTCGGAATTAACGAATACCTGTATTTCAGCAAACACGTGGATACAGACGACGCCCAAATTGATGGCGATATCAGTCCGGTGGTAGCCCGCGTTGGCGGCTATGTAAAGGACATCAACTTTGAAGAAAACACAAAAGTTAGCCAAGACCAGGTTTTGGTTACCTTAGACGACCGCGATTACAAAATCAAGGTAGAGCAAGCCGAAGCTGGCCAGGTTGGTGCCCATGCAGGTGTTGGCGTATCGCAGGCGCAAATTGTAGCCACCCAAGCCAATACCAGTACGGCCAAGGCCAATATAGAAGCCGCCAGGGTAAAACTGGCACTAGCCCAAAAAGACTACGACCGTTATGCCAATCTGATTAAAGATGGCTCGATTACGCAACAGGCTTTTGACCAGGCTAAAGCATCGAAAGAAACCGCACAAGCGGCCTATACCGCTGCCGTAGACCAGTACAACGCCGCCGTTAAGCAAGTGGGAACTACCCAATCGCAATTGAGCGTAAGCAGCTCGGGTGTTACCCAACGCCAATCTGATGTAGATTTTGCCAAACTGCAATTGTCGTACACTCAAATCAAAGCGCCAGCTACGGGTATCGTTTCTAAAAAGAATGTGCAAAAAGGCCAGTTGGTACAAGCCGGACAGTCGCTGTTTGCCATCGTTAACGAAAACAGCCTGTACGTAACCGCCAACTTTAAAGAAACCCAGCTAGAAAAGCTGCACTCGGGCCTAAAAGTTAAAATCGTTGTGGATGCTTATCCGAAAGACGAGATTGAAGGCGAGGTATACAATTTTGCCCCAATTACAGGCGCAAAGGGATCGCTTTTGCCTCCAGATAATGCGACCGGCAACTTCGTAAAAGTGGTACAAAGGGTACCTGTAAAAATCAAAATCCAAACCAAAGACAAAGCAATTTTAGAAAAACTGCGCCCAGGCATGAGCGTTAAAGTTTCTGTGTCTATTTAAAAAATCATCAGATGCCTGAAGTAGGTTTAAAAAAATGGGTAATTACATTTACCGTGATCACGGCTTCCTTGCTGGAGCTGATTGATACCACGATTGTAAACGTAGCCATACCCCAAATACAGGGTAACCTGGGCGCGACGCTTGAAGATGTGGCCTGGTTATCTACAGGATACGCTGTTGCGAACGTTATCGTACTGCCCATGTCGGGTTGGCTGGGCAGCCGCTTTGGCCGAAAAAATTATTTCCTCACCTCGATTATTGTTTTTACCATTGCTTCTTTCCTCTGCGGCAACGCAACCTCGTTAGAAGAACTGGTGCTTTTCCGTATCCTGCAGGGCTTGGCCGGCGGGGGTTTGATTTCTACCGCACAGGCTATTCTTTTAGAAACCTGGCCTAGAGAAGACGTGGGTATTGCCACGGCCTTGTTTGGCTTGGGCGCCGTTGTGGGTCCAACCGTAGGTCCAACCATTGGGGGCTATATTTTAGAGGTAAGCGACTGGCCTTGGATCTTTTACGTAAACATTCCCGTCGGCATACTGGCCGCCTATTGTACGTACACCTTTGTCAAGGCTACGCCTAAAGACGGTAAAGGCCTTCCGGTCGACTGGTGGGGCATTGCCTTGCTGGCTATTGCGGTAGGCAGTTTGCAAACCGTACTGGAAAAAGGCGAGAGCGAAGATTGGTTTGCCACCCCTTATATCATCGTATTAAGCGTTACTTCCGTACTGGGGCTGCTCTTGTTCATTTGGCGCGAACTGAGTACGAGCCATCCGATCGTGAACTTTAAGATTATGCGGCACCGAAGCTTTTCTATCGGCATGTTCACGTCCTTTATTTTGGGTTTTGGTCTGTACGGTTCGGTATTCGTGTTTCCGGTGTTCTGCCAAAACTTGTTGGGCTTCTCGCCACTCCAAACCGGCGAGCTTTTGTTTCCGGGTGGTTTGTGTACCATTGCCATGATGCCTTTTATCGGTATGTTCCTCAAAAAGGGGATTCCGGCACAGTTCATGGCTACCATCGGCATGTTCCTGTTCTTCGTTTTCTGCGATATGTTAAGCAAATCGACCTTGTCATCGGGAACCGGACAATTCTTCCTGCCCTTGGTGATCAGGGGTATCGGCATGGCCTTGTTGTTTGTGCCTTTAACCACTTTGGCCATCCAGGATTTGAAAGGTCCTGAAATTGGACAAGGTTCTGGTTTGAACAACATGATGCGTCAATTGGGTGGTTCGTTCGGTATTGCCGCGCTAACCACTTTGATCCATACCCGTCAAGGTTTCCACCGAAATAACCTTTTAACCAACGTCAACGAATACAATCCTGCCTTTACCGATCGCCTCAATGGCTTGATCCATACCTTTATGGCTAAAGGCGCGAGCTTTTTAGATGCCAAATTAATGGCCATGAAAGCCATCGAAGGTGCCGTTGTTAAACAAACGTTGCTGTTAACCTACAGCGATGCCTATTGGGTAGCTGGCATGATCCTTTTATGTTCAATTCCTTTACTGTACCTGCAGAAGTTCAAAAAGAACGTAGAAGTGCCTACAGATGCCCATTAATAAACAAAGCCGGTCGATTGACCGGCTTTGTTTTTCCCAAAAAATTAACAATTAATTACAAAATTTTTCTTGCGAGAAATCTTGCTGATACTTTTAAAAGATTTGATTAACCTTTAATAAGATACAAGGTACGGATTTTTTACATAAGTCCAAAATTTATCCTGGTCATCTTTTTCTGATTTCCGATTTTTTTTGTTCATAAGGTCTAATATGCGTACCTTTTCAGCATGCAAGCACTTCAACCTACCAGTCAGCGCGAAACAATTTTTAACAACGAAGTTATTTCCCGCTTCGAATTATACAATAGTTTATTCCTTACCCTTCCTTTTTATAAAGTAAAAGATACGGGCACCTTATTGCCCTTGTTTATCAAAAGTTGCGAAGATGGCGTAAAAAACCACGAAACGCCACAAAAGCTTATCGAAGAGTTCTTTGCCAAGTATACGCCCAACACCAATCCTCAGGACATCATCGACCTGCTGTTCAGGTTTATCCAGTACATAGAGCGTCAGGTTGTGCTTTTTGATGCTGTGGAAGACGCTTCTTTCAACAAGCTCAACGTAGCCGACGAGCAGACTTCCTTAAGGGCGCTGTTCCTCAAAGCCAATGACGATAAAAAACTGCACCGCAAGGTTGACCACCTGATTGAAGAATTTTCGCTGCGCCTGGTGCTTACCGCCCACCCTACCCAGTTCTATCCGGGCAGTGTGCTGGCCATTATCAACGACCTGACTACCGCCATCAGAAGCAACGATATCAGCACCATTAACCAGTTGTTGCAACAGTTGGGCAAAACGCCGTTTTTTAACAAGAAATCGCCAACCCCTGTTGATGAGGCCCTGAGCCTCGCCTGGTATCTCGAGAACGTGTTTTACTTTGCCGCCGCCAATATCCAGGCGGGCTTGAACCAGCTGTTGAGCGAATACCATATCGATCCCAAAAAAGTAATCGAACTGGGCTTTTGGCCAGGTGGCGACAGAGACGGCAACCCTAACGTGCACCCCGAAACTACTTTGCAGGTTTCGCGTATGCTGCGCCAAATCCTGTTCCGTTGCTATTACCGCGATTTCAGAAACCTGAAACGCCGCATCACTTTTAGGGGCGTTGAAGACCATATTGCCACCCTGCACGATGTGCTGTACAAAAACGCTTTCGACAGCAATATTGAGCTGAAAGATATTTCGCCATTCATTATCGAAAACCTCAACAAGATTAAACAAACCCTGGTTAGTGACCACGGTGGCTTGTTTAGCGATTTGGTTGACGATTTGCTGCGCAAGGTAGAACTGTACCGAAGCCATTTTGCCTCGCTCGACATCAGGCAAGACAGCCGCATCCTGCGCAAGGTACACGCCTATTGCCGCGAGCAAAAGCCCATTAATTCTTTGTTCAGCAAAGATTACGACCAACTGCCCGAAGCTGAAAAACTAAAGGCGCTTACTTTTAAAAATGCCAAGATCATTTACAGCGGCCAGCAAGACAACCTGATTGAAGATACCCTGCAAACGATTGCCCAGTTGCAACAGATGCAGGCCGAGAACGGCGAAGAGGCCTGCCATCGTTTCATTATCAGCAATTGCCAACAGGCCAGCGACATTTTGCAGCTGATGGAACTGTTTTTATGGAATGGCTGGGAAGCCGAAACGCTGACTATTGATTTTGTGCCTTTGTTCGAAACCGTAAACGATTTGGCCGGCGCCGGCGAGATTATGGAGGCGCTTTATACACACCCTTTTTACCTACAGCACCTAAAACGTCGCGGAGGCAAGCAAGATATCATGCTCGGTTTCTCTGATAGCACCAAAGATGGCGGTTATTTAATGGCCAATTGGTCAATCTTTAAAGCCAAAGTGGCCTTAACCAAGGTATCAGAAGAACATAACATTAAATTGGCTTTTTTCGATGGCCGTGGAGGTCCGCCTGCACGTGGCGGAGGCAAAACCCATCGCTTTTATGCCTCAATGGGCAAGGAAATTGCCAACAAGAACATCCAGCTGACCATACAGGGGCAAACCATCAGTTCCCAGTATGGCTCGGTAGACAGCGCCGCCTTTAACATCGAGCAGCTCATCAATGCGGGCATCTCGTCGGGTGTAAAAGAAAAGCACAACGTATTGCTAGATAAAGCCAACTACAACATTTTAGACAGCATGGCCAAAGACAGCTACGATGCCTTTTTGGCTTTGCGCCAGCATCCTTTGTTTTTGCCTTACCTCGAAACCCTATCGCCGTTGAGCTTGCTGTCTAAAATCACCATCAGCAGCAGACCTGTCAAAAGAAATGGCGGCGAAGCCCTCAAACTCGACGATTTAAGGGCTATCAGCTTCGTAACTTCCTGGAGCCAGCTGAAACAGAACATCCCGGGATTTTATGGCGTGGGAACGGCTTTGAAAAACCAAGAAGATGCCGGTAACTGGGAACAGGTCAAAAACACTTATCAGGAATCGGGCTATTTCAAAACAATTGTCGACAACTGTATGATGTCTATGAGCAAATCTGATTTTGCCATTACCGCCTATCTGGCCAAAGACAAAAAATTCGGTGAATTTTGGAAGGTATTGCACAACGAATTCGAATTGAGCAAGAAAATGCTCCTCAAACTTTCGGGCCACCATGCCTTGATGGAGAATTATCCCGTTGAGAAGCGTTCTATTGCCATTAGAGAGAAGATTATACTGCCCTTGGTGCTGATCCAGCATTTTGCCCTAGAGAAGCTCCAGCACGACCTAAACGACGAAAAAAGACAAGCCTACGAAAAGCTGGCCATCCGTACGGTTTATGGTATTGTAAATGCAGGACGGAATTTGGCCTAATTTGAGGTGGATGTAGGGAAGGCCGAGGGCGGGAAGGTCTATAAAGAAAAACACCAACAATTAAAGCCAACATGGCGAAGCCTTCAAGACTTCGTAAACGCCCTAGTGCAAGTTTCAACAACAAAGCAAACCGTAACAATAAGTTAGTAAATTTATCTTATAGTTAACCTAAAACTATAAACTGATGAAACCCTACAAATTTTTGATCGCCGTTGTGCTATTGCTTTTATGCCTAACCGATATTGCCTGGTGGTTTACGATTACCGATCGAGAGATAAGCTATGAAGCGATGCAGGCCTCTTATCTTTCTATTTTTCCGCCATTTTTACAAAGCCTCTCCTTACTTACCTGGCTCATGATAGCCTTCCTGGTTATCGCAGCTGTGTTTTTTATGCAGTCGAGAAAAGAGAAAGGCCTAAAACTCGTAGCCAATGGCGGCATGATCTTGAGCTTTATCCTGGCCTTTTGGCAATTGTTTTCGCTCATGTAGCTTTAAGCCCGTATCTTTATGGGACAAGCCTAAACCATGGAACTGAACTGGACCTATAAAAATTTTGACGACTTAAGCGTCGCCGAACTATATGCCATTTTACAACTGCGAAGTGAAGTTTTTGTGGTTGAACAAAATTGCGTTTACCTCGACCTTGACAACAAGGATAAAAAATCAATCCATTTAATGGCTTGGCAGGACGATGATTTGGTAGCTTACACGCGTTTGGTGCCTCCCGGTGTTTCTTTTGCCGAAGCCAGCATTGGCCGGGTAGTTACTTCGCCACGCCATAGGGGCACGGGCATTGGCATCGAGCTGATGCAAAAAAGCATTGCGCATTGCCTAGCCACTTACCAAACCCAAAGCATCAAAATCGGCGCACAGCTTTATCTTCAAAAATTCTACACCAACCTGGGCTTTGTACAAAGCAGCGAGCCATACGATGAAGATGGCATTCCACATATTGAAATGATACTTTCAATGGCTTAACCTGTTCGATCAACATTTACAGCGTTTTTAAACGATGTAACCTCCATCACCGTTAAAATCCCTGGCATTTTGTTGGTATTCTTCGCCAACGGTTTAAATAGCCCTCTGCTTGTTGGTGATGAACACCAATCTGTACGGCGCGCATAAAAAAGGTCCAATCCTCACGGATCGGACCTTTACGGGACAATACAAAAATCTTTATTTGTCTATAGATCCCATTACACGTTGTGCAAAGGCATTTAGGGCATCTTTTTCGGCCATGCCTCCTTTTACCTGTGCATGTACATCGAGTGCGCCACAAATATTGGTGATCAGTTCGCCCGCCACATCAATCTCTGCTTCGTGTACGCCCCTAAACTCGCAGAAAGCTTCTAGTACTTCTAGGGTAGCCTCCAACTGTTCAGGGCTGCTGCTTTGAAACAGCTGTCTTATCACTGGAACTTTCATCTCTTCTTATTTTATCTTGTCGAACAACTCGGTTAAAACTTCCGCTTTATTGGTTTGTACCTGCCCTACCAAAGCTCCGCCATCAAAGGCTGCGAAAGTTGGCAAGTTATCTACATTGGCCAATTTGCGCGATTCTGGTAGTTTTTCAGCATCAACAATCAAAAAAGCAACGTCTTCGTTTTCGGCCGCCAATTTTTTAAACTTAGGTTTCATGATCCTGCAGTTGCCGCACCAAGACGCCGCATACTGAACCATCACCTTTTTGTTGTCGGCTACGTATTGCTGCAAATTATCTTCTGTTAATTCTAAAAACATGTGATCTGATTTAAATTAGTTAGCGCTTAAGTACTCGGCTACGCCAGTTCTGTTGGCGTTCATGGCTTGCTTGCCTTCTTCCCAGTTTGCCGGACAAACCTCGCCGTGTTTTTGTACGTGGCTATAAGCATCGATCAAACGAAGATACTCTCTAACGTTTCTGCCCAATGGCATATCGTTTACGCTTTCGTGGAATACTTTACCAGTTTCGTCGATCAGGTAAGTAGCTCTGTAAGTTACGTTCGAACCTGAATAGGTTTCGTTGCCTTCCTCATCGTACTCTACCTCTTGATCTAAAATACCCAAGATGTTGGCCAAATGCCTGTGGGTATCGGCCAAAAGCGGATAAGTTACGCCTTCGATACCGCCATTGTCTTTTGCGGTATTTAACCAGGCAAAGTGCACTTCGTTGGTGTCGCATGAAGCGCCAACTACCATGGTGTTTCTGCTTTCGAACTCAGGCAAAGCTGCTTGGAAAGCATGTAGTTCTGTAGGGCAAACAAAAGTAAAATCTTTAGGATACCAGAATAATAAAATCTTGGTTTGTTTATTTACCGCTTCTTCAAATAAGTTGATCTTTAAATCGTCTCCCATTTCTGAGATCGCATCGATACTAACGCTCGGGAATTTTTTACCTACTATTGCCATAATTTTTGGTTTTTTCTAAAATTTGATGGCGCAAAGGTACGGCTATTCGGCTTCAAAAACAACCAAGTTCGGCTTATTGTACATCTATAATATTGATGGCCATATAGAGAGAAACTATATGGCCATCATAACAAATTAGAGCATGTCTATTTTTTCAAAATGCCATTTGAAGCACAAACAATCTATCGGCATTTTCTTCCCCTGCCTATTCCAAACGAGACAGAAGGTGAGGATTATTTCTTCAACGTGCTTTCAAACAGCTTGAAAATACGTTTGTATTCGTCGGTCCAGCTGCTCGGCTCAACAAAGCCATGATCTTCTACCGGATAAACCGCCAGCTCCCAATTGTCTTTACCCAACTCGATCAGGCGTTGGCTCAGGCGAACAATATCCTGAAAATGTACGTTTACATCAACCATGCCATGCAGCATTACCAAATCGCCTTTCAATTTATCAGCGTAGTAAATCGGCGAGCTGCGCTTGTAGGCCTCCGGATCGTTGAAAGGTTCGTTCAGGATGTTTGCGGTATAACCATGGTTGTAATGCGCCCAGTCTGTAACCGAACGCAAGGCCGCTCCTGCCGAGAAAACCTCCGGTTCCTTAAACATGCCCATTAAGGTGATGAAACCTCCGTACGAGCCTCCGTACAGGCCTACATGCTTAGGATTGACGCCATACTTCTCTACCAGCATCTTCACGCCGTCTACCTGGTCGGTTAAATCCTTGCCGCCCATGTTGCGGTAAATACCCGTGCGGTGATCACGGCCATAGCCCGAACTTGCGGTATAATCGATATCAATTACCGTATAGCCATTATCGGCCAACAGGTTATTGAACATGTATTCGCGGAAATATTGGCTCCACCAGTAATGCACGTTCTGTAAATAACCTGCGCCATGCACAAATACCACTGCTGGCTTGTTAGGATGCGGATTGGTGGCTGGATACACCCTGGCATACACGTCGGCACCATAACGGTTCTTAAACGAAACCAGATCTGGCTGGCGCCATTTGTAGCTGTCGAATTCGGCACTTGTTGATTTGGTGATCTGTACCGCCTTGGCGCCTGGTTTGTTTGGCTGGATGTACAGTTCCCAAGGCTTGTCCATGTACGAATAGTTGATGGCAATCCATTTTTCATCAGGCGACATGGTAATCTCGTTGCCACCTTTCATCGAGGTAAGCTGCACCAAATCGCCACCATTTACGCTCAGCTTATAGAAATGGGTAATGCCCGGGTGTTCTTTGTTGGCTGTGATGTAAAAAGTGGTTTTATCTTTCGAAAGGTCAACGCGCTGCACTTCCCACTTGCCAGAAGTGAGCTGCTTTTTCTCGCCCGTGGCCACGTTGAATGTATACAGGTGCGAATAGCCCGTCGCTTCGCTTTGGAAATAGAAGCGGTTGTTGTCTATCCATTGGATGCCGCGGCCTATGCCTGGCCCGCCGATCCAGGCTTCGTCGCGCTGACGATCAATGATGCTCACGCTACCGGTGGCGGCATCGAGTTTCAAAATCCAAAGGTCTTTGTTGTCTTGCGCATCGGCCACAATAACTGCGGTAGAACCTGTTTCGTTCCAGATTGGCGCGCTCAAACTCACTTTACGGTCTTCGTTCTTTTTGGTGCGCTCCTCCAGTTCTTTAGGATAATCCTTTACATAATCAGGTAAATCTTTAATGCCTGGTATTTGAGCGGTTTTTACCGTATAAACACTGTCTTTATCGGTGTTGTAGATAAAAGTTTCCGATACATTAAGATTTTCGCCCACCTTGGTGCGCCCCGGAATATCTTCGGTATAGCCCGAAGCAGTAACATAGTTGGGCACAATGGTGTTGTGGTTGGTGGTTGGCGTAGTTAGGCGATAACTTACGTATTTGCCATCGGGACTTACCACAATGGCCGAAAGGAATTTATCTTCTAAGTAAACTGGTTTCATAACGCGCTGGCTGGCATCGGCACCACCAAAAGCACGACGTGGCCCGCCTCCGTTAAGCCCTCCCCTTGGGCCTTGCTTGTTTCTTTTTTTGATGATGTCGAACAAATCGGTCTGCTCGTTTCTGAGCCAGGTATCCTGAACACTTGGTGCCGTACTACCTGGTGTGCTACCCGGTGCACCCGGCCCCGGCCTTTTGCCTTTTACAAAATTGGTAAGCTGCTTCAGTTCGTTTGTTGCCATGTTGAGCTGGAACATATTGTCGCCACGCTGAAACACCACATCGTTGTTGTACAGAAAACGGGCGCCATTTTCACGCTCTACCGTGTTGGTCAGCCTCGATTCCTTTTTGGTTTTGAAGTTATAGAAATAGATGTCGCCACCCTTTTCAGACAAGCCCAGCGACTTGTCTTTGTTGTAGGCATAATTGGTCTCGGCCGCTTTTTCGGCCGCGTTGTCTTCGGTAGGCTCTGGCTTGTTGGTTAATACGCTGACCTTATAAGACTGGTCTTTTTCCTTGTTTTCGGGGTTCCAGCTAAAGAAAACGGTTTTGCTATCGGCCGACCAGCGGTAATTGCTGGGCGAAGTGCCCATCCATTTAGGATCGCGCATGATTTTTTGCACGGTTAACGGCGCCAATTGCTGTGCCTGTGCGATGGCCGCGCCCGATAGTAAAAAGAATACGAAGTACTTTTTCATTTTTATTTTTTTGTGCCCCAAGCCGAACTTAACCTGGGGCGTTGATGCTTAATTTGACTTGCTGGCTACACCGCCTTTTTTGCTGCTTACGTTTACGGTAAATTTGCTGCCACCTTTGACCAGCCAGCGCACGGTGACATAAGAATTGCCTGCAATGTTGCCTACCTTGATGTTGGCCGGATCCAGTTTTTGTTCGGTGGTTATTCCCAAATCGCGGTTGTTGACCACCATGCCCGCTACTACGGTTCCGCCGGTTAGCGAAATGATGTCAGGGGTTTCGATGTTGTTTTTCACATCTTGACTCGAGTGGGTAGGAATCATCCTTTCGTTGCTTACAACAGCCGTTACTTGTGTTAATCCGCCACCAATTTCTTTCACCTCAATTTCGCCGACACTTAGCTTAGGCGTATTGTAGGCATGAAAAATACTGAAGGCCATGTTGCGGTGCGCATCGCTTTCGAGCAGGAAGCCCGGATGCAAACGGGTATAGGTTTTCTTGAACCCACCGATTTCGATATCTCCATATTGCGGATGTTTAAACGGATGCCAATCTACGAAGGCATCTTTCATCAGCAGGTCTTTATCGAAGCTGTATAGCTGCGCCTGACTGTCTTCGCCATCGGTTTTGTTGTACATCGAATAGCCTGTCCACAACTCGTTAGAGAACGTGTAGATGCCACGTCCACCGTAAAACCAATCGAGTTCGCCACCAAAAACCGAATACAGGTCTTTGTAAACCACCAAATACTTGTAACCCGGCAACATTTCTTCGCCTTTTTTGCCCAAGGCATCGTATACGCGAACATCTAAGGCATTGTAGGTGTCTAAATCTTCCAAAGCGCCTGGCCCTCTCAAAATCATACCGCCATTGTTGTGGTACGACTGTGCGGCGGCGATGTTCGGATGTTTCATCACAAAATCAACAATAGCCCTGTTTTCAGGTAAAGAGAAAGGATATTTGTAGGCTCCGCTTTGGATGTAATTAGGTTGCCAGTTCCAGCCCCAATCGCGGTTCGGATCGTAGGCCCCTTCGCCGTCTTCGTTTACGAAACCATCGCCATCGTTGTCAATTCCTTCCGAACCCAGAAGTTCATAAAAATCGCCTTTTTCGTCGTTGCCTACCATAATCATGCGGCGCGGATCGCTTGGATCTACCTTGAAACGTCCGGTTGGGCTTTTGCGACGCATCATGACAATGTGGCCATCGCCATCCAAATCGTCGAAACCGTCTTCATTGGTAGCCCCATCACGGTCGTTATCGATTGGAATCATGCCCGAGCGTGGCGAGTGCGCCGTATTAGCCTGGTGAATGAAGTTATCCCTTGCATCAGGATTGATGGTTGGCGCAATATAAAATGTTTTATCAGCCAGCAGCGATTGAATGGTTTTATTGCCGGCATTGAACATCTCGGCCAGATACCAAGCAGTGTACAAGGCAAATTCGCTGCCCTGTATTTCGTTAGAGTGGATGTTGCCATCGATGTACATGGCCGGTTTTTTATCGGCGTTGCCTACTTTGGTATCGGTAATGGTCATTACCCAAAGGTCTTTGCCCTGAAACGATTTGCCCATCGATTCGAGCTTAACCAGGTTAGGGTGCGCCGCGGCTAGTTTTTTGCAGATATCGGTAATGGCCGCATAGTCGTTATAGCGGTTCCAGCTTACCATTACTTTGGGATTGGGTGGCGTACCTACCGCAGCCAATATATTTTCGGGTTTTTGAGCCCTCGAAACTCCGGCGCACAAAATCATTGCAGCCAGAAGAATAGTTTGTTTAATTCTCATTGTGTTTTGATTATAGTGCTACCTCAATTGATTTGCTGCCTGTGGTTGGACTGCCGGCATCGATGGTTACCTTGCCTGTACCCTTAATTAGCCAGGTCAATTCCTTAAAATCTTTACCGGCTATGCTTTCCAGCGTTTGCGACTTACGGCCGCTTACCACGGTTTGGTTGGCATTGGTATTTACTTTTACGGCAATTTTTTTGAGAAAGTAACTGCGATCGCCCACTTTGGTATAGGTTGGCAAATCGCCATTGTTCATCACCTTTAGGGTTACGCGGGTTAAGCCATCGGCTAATTTTTCGGTTTTAAGGCCAATCAGTTCAAGCTGTGGCGCCATGGCGGCCAAGCCAATCAGGAAATCGGTGTGCTTGCCCACAATGCCATCCACCATTTTGTAGGGCGGATTGTTGAGCACAAACGGATCCAGGCCGCCTACTTCAACGGTCTGTCCCGGAAAATCAGGATGTTGAACCGCTTTCCAAGGCGTAAAGGTATCGGTAATGCCTTGGCTGGCTGCCCAACGCAGGTAGGAAGCTACGGCATCGTCATTGGTTAGTTTCTTTTCTTTTTTAGCCGAATCGGGGGCTACTTTCGGCACCCACCATCCCGGTGTGCTGAGGCTCAATCTGCCATAATGGAAATAGGCCCATTGCGAAAAGTCGCCGCTTTCGGCCTGTGTTTTCGGGGCGTCTTTGGTTTTGGTGATTTTATTGTAACGCTCCGAAACCAGCGCGTTGCTTTTCACATCGGCATCGAACCAGCTGGTAATTACGCGTTTGGCTACTCCGGCAGGGTTAAAAGTTACCGGGGCCGAAAGGTTGTTTACCGGACCGAAGGTAACTACAGCGTATACATTAAAAGCGTCGAACAGGAAATCGAACAAAGCCCTGTTCTCTTTTTCTGAAACGGCATATTCGCCGGCGCCCGGAATAAAGTTTTTGTAGTTGTAGCTTGAGTTTTTGTTGAAATGTACTCCTCCCTCGCCATCTTCGTTAAAATCGCCGTCTTTATCATTATCGATACCTTCTGGCAACAGGATGTACTTGCCGTTTTCGCCTTTGTTGGGGTCGGCCAGGATCAGCGAGCGCTGATCGTCTGGATTAAGTTTGTACTTGCCGGTTGGGTCTAGCACGCGCATCCAGGTAATTTTGCCGTTGCCATCCAAATCGTCAACATCGTCTTCGTTCAGTTTGCCATCGCGGTCATCGTCGGTTTTGGTGGCATTGCCACTGCGCTCTGATCTGACCTTAGCAAAATACTGCTCGGTTGCATCGGGGCTCATGTTTGGAAAAACATAGAAGGTCTGTTTGTTCAGCAGGTTTTTGATGCTATCTGTTTGGGCCGCTGCCATTAGTTTTTCGGCAAAGCCAATAGCCATTTCAACACCCAAGAGGTGCTTGCCTTCTACGCCGCCAACTACGGCAATAGCAGGTTTCTGATCAGCCTTTGCGCCACCAATGGTGAGCATCCAGATGTCTTTGCCACCTGCGGTTTGGGTTAGCGATTTCGATTTAACCCATTGCGGGTATTTTTCGGCCAGGGCTTTAACCCTTTGGGCTAAACGGGCGCTGTTGCTGTAATCTTGTTGCTGTGCGAGGACAGGGCACAGCAAAGCCAGAAAAAACAGTTGAAAAAGGTAAAGTTTCTTCATATTTGTTTGAGGTTATGCGTGCAATTTATAGAAAAAAGCATTGACCTAACCTAAAGTACGGCAAGATTTTACAAATGTTACAGTGTGGCTTTTCTAGCGCACCACTTTGCCTTTGGGATCTACGTTTACATTAAATGGAGGCATGTAATCCTGTAGCAAAACTGCAAGCTCACGCCGACTGATCTGCCTGGCCGGATCGAGCTTGGTTGCGAATTTATAAGTGGCATTCCATTTTTTTTCTAATTCTTTTTTGGTGGTTTCTGGCGATTTATTGCCCACGTAGCAAATCATTTCGATGGCGCCGCCGATGGTTAGCTGGCTGTTCTTGTAATCGTCGAACCAGATTTGAGCCTTGTAATAGAAATCCTTGATCGGCTGCTTCACTTCTTCGGTACCAACCAAGTTATCAGGCAAAAACTTGGCGCCCGTGCTTCCAATCCCGGCTTTGATTACACCTGTGAGGCCTACCATCTGGATGGCTTTCCAATTCGGATCATCATTTTTGATGTCTTCGAAGGGCATCAGGTTTAATTTGTAGCCGATGAGTTCGCCTTGAATCTTTTTTAAATCGGAAAGCGAGGTTTTGGTTTTGAAAAACGCCGCATAGGCTGCGGTTGCACCACCGGCCTGTCCGAGCAGCATACTTTGCTCATCCTTCATCCAAATCAGGTTTTCTTGTTGCGGAATCAGCAACTGATAGAGCGAAAAAATATGAGCCGTATTATCGCCAAGGCTTTTGCCAGCGGCTATATTTGTTCGGTAAATGGTGTTCGAATAGTCGAGTTTTTCCCAATATTGGGCCGGAGCCGTAATTTTAAGTGCATCATTAAGTTTTGCATCGCCTGGATTGATGAGTACTTGTGGTTTTAGCGTGCGTCCATCGCTGAGCTTAAAGTACCAGTTATTGCCAGAACGTTCGGCTTTGGTCCACATCACGTTTTTGATTACCGTTAAATTCTTGATGCTATCTGTCCATTTAATCAGCACCTCGTTGGCGGTTTGCTTATCAAAAGCAACAGACTGGGTGCTGTCTGTTATTTGTTTGGCTATACGCAGTTTTTTAAGGAAAGTGGCTTGAATGCCCGAGCTGAGGTCTGCTCCGATTGGCGAAATATCAAAACCTCCGGCCTGTAATAAAATGGTGGTTTTTACGCCCGAATTGGCCGATTGTATGGCTGCGGCTACTGCAGCATTTCCATTGCCAACTACCAATACACCTGGCTTTAGCGTCTGTGCTTTTACGGTAGTGGTGGTGATCAGCAGGCCAAAGGCAAAAAATAAAAGTTTCTTCATGCTCAAAAGGGAGTGTATTATTTATGCAATATGCTGTAATAAGATGTATTTTTCATGAATTTACTGATCGTTTAACTATATTTAACAATGTCAACCCCTAGCTGTAAGGTATGATGCACCAAAAAATCGATTTTGTTTTTGAAGCACAACAAGTGTACAAATATACGCTTAGAAAGCAAAATGCGGCCTCGCGAATGGCCAAACTTAAACTGCTGAAAGAAGCCATCGCAAGGCATGAAGACGAAATTAACCTGGCCCTGCACAAAGACCTCAGAAAAAGCCAGTTCGAAACCGCCGTTACCGAGCTCCTTTTCGTTTATGGCGAGCTCGATTTTGCCATTAAAAACCTTCGCGATTGGATGCGCCCCAAACGGGCAGGCAAAACCCTGAGCAATCCTTTTTCAAAAAACAGGATTTATTACGAACCCAAAGGCGTTTGCCTGATTATGGCGCCATGGAACTATCCTTTTCAATTGACCATGAGCCCGCTCATTTCGGCCATTGCCGCCGGTAACTGCGTGATGCTGAAGCCCTCCGAAATCAGTCAGGCAACCAGCGCCGTTGTGGGCAAGATCATCGCCAGTGTTTTTGACGAGCAGGAGGTAGCTTGCTTTGAGGGCAATGCCGATTTGGCTACGGCGCTGCTCAAACTCCCTTTCGATCATATTTTTTTTACCGGGAGCACGGCCATCGGCAAAATTGTGATGGAAGCCGCCGCCAAAAACCTGTGTTCGGTTACGCTAGAACTGGGGGGCAAATCGCCTACGCTTATTGACCGTGAGGTTGACCTGCCAAAAGCCGTAGAGAAGATTGCCTGGGGCAAACTGATCAACAGTGGCCAAACCTGCATTGCACCCGATTACGTTTTTGTTCCCCAAGAACGGGTTGACGAATTTATTGGCCTGTACAAAAGCGCCGCCGAAAAGCTGTTTTTCAAAAGTCAGGCGCAAATTGAGCCCCGGGCTTATGCCAAGATCATTAGCCCCAAACACTTTAGTCGTTTAAAGCACCTGGTTGACGAAGCCGTTGAAAAAGGAGCAAGAATTAATTGGGGAGGTACTTTCGACGAAAAAAGTCAAACCATTTATCCCGTGCTGCTCAGCCAGATACCAGCCAACGCACAAGTAATGAAAGAAGAAATTTTTGGCCCGGTCCTTCCTATCATCGCTTACCAGGATATTGACGAGGCTATGGCGCAGCTTAACGCAAAAAGCAAGCCTTTGGCCCTCTACATTTTCAGCAAAAACGCTAAAAACATTAAAAAAATCATTAAAAACACCAGTTCGGGTGGGGTTTGCGTAAACGATGTGCTGGTTCATATTGCCAATCCCAAACTGCCTTTTGGCGGGGTAAACAGCAGCGGCATAGGCAGCAGCCATGGTGTTTTCGGATTCAGGAATTTTTCGCACGAACGGGCTGTGGTTTTTCAGTCGAAGCTCAATTTTAACCGTATGGTTTATCCGCCCTACCAAGGGAAGGAATGGCTGCTTAAACTCTTACGGAAAATTATGTAATTTGGCTTTATGCAAGATTTGGAGCTCCTCAGGTATCCCATTGGAAAATATCTGCCACCAACCACAATAAACATTGGACATATTCAGTTATGGATAGAAGATTTGATCGAATTGCCACAATTGATTGCACAAGCCACCATTCATTTAAGCGAAGAAGAGCTCGAAACCCCTTATCGCCCTGACGGCTGGACGGTTAGACAGGTGGTGCATCATTTGGCCGATAGCCATATCAATGCCTATACGAGGGTAAGGCTTACGCTAACTGAAGATGATCCAACCATCAGGCCTTATTTTGAAGAGCGTTGGGCCGAGCTGCCAGATGCCAAAAATGGCGATATCCAGCTGTCTATTGCTCTTTTAACGGCCATCCATCAAAGATGGGTTGTGCTTTTAAAAACCTTGTTTCCTGAAGATTTCGAGCGGCGCTATTTCCACCCCGAATCCAAGCAACAGCATACATTAGGCTACCTGATAGGCAATTATGCCTGGCATGGCAAACACCATTTGGCCCACATTGAAGCGGCCTTAAAAATTAACCATCAACAAAATATAAACCGATGAAAAAAAGTTTTTCTCTTGCCCTTATCGCATTAGGGCTTTGCATTGGCCAGCTTGCCGCTGCGCAAACACCTGCGCTAAAGCAGTTTAATTTTATGCTGGGCTATTGGCAAACCAAAACACCTAAAGGCAAAATAACCGAAAACTGGCAAACAACGCCCGAAGGCCTGACTGGCAAAAGCTACCGCCACGACCTTAAAGGCGACAGCACGATGATGGAAAGCGTGGAGCTTAAAAAAGCTGGAAACGATATTGTTTTTGTCGTTACCGGAATGGAGAAAGACAATGAAGGAACCACCAGCTTTAAATTGGTTTCGGGCGCCAAGAACCGCTTTGTTTTCGAAAACAAGGCCCATGATTTTCCGCAGCGCATTGTGTACGAAAACCAGGGAAAAGATAAGCTCCTGGCCTGGATTGAAGGCAGCGTAAGCGGCAAGCT
Source organism: Pedobacter sp. TM02 (assembly GCF_059705275.1). Taxonomy (NCBI): domain Bacteria; kingdom Pseudomonadati; phylum Bacteroidota; class Sphingobacteriia; order Sphingobacteriales; family Sphingobacteriaceae; genus Pedobacter; species Pedobacter sp. TM02. The sequence continues at coordinate 4,378,074 of NZ_AP046530.1, read as the reverse complement.
GATCAAGTCTGAATTTAACTACAAAAGGAAGAAATATTAACGATAAGACTCTTTCATGGTCTGTGTCTCACAGACCATTTACATTATTTATTCCAATCTATCACCACCTCTTGTGCTTCGCATGAGGTGTAGAGGCAAAATGCCTAATCGGCAACCGACATCACAAATCTTCCTTAGTAGCTCAACGCCAATCCGGCTCCAAAACCCATATCGCTGTCGTAGTGTGCACCCACAGCGATATTCTTAGTGGCAATAAAACGTAGGCCACCCATGTACTCTTTATCGGTGTTGATCATAAAGCTTGCCCTCAAGCGTTTAGAAACCGGAATATCTTCGCGCATCAGCTGCAAACGTACATTGCCATCGTGGTACACTTCGGCCCTGGCCTGCAACAGCATCGGCAAGGTATATTGAACCCCGAGGCTCACTACCGCCCTGTTGTCTTTGGTGTTCTTTTGGCCAAAAATATTTTTTTCCTGTTCATCTTCGCCCATGCGTCGATAGCGCCAATCGAAGCCAACAAAGGGCATCAGCCATTGCATGCGGTCAAGATAGCGGCCAATGTGGGTTTCGGTTTCGAAGCCGTGCATTTTGTTATAGCCCAAGCGCCATTCGGTACTGATGTTCCAACGGGTATTGGCCAACATGGCCATACCATCGTTGCCGTTGCTGGCAAAATCGTTTTCGGCCATGAAATGGAACATCCGGTCGTCGGCAAAAAGCTTGCGCTGCGCCAATTTGGGGTTTGGTATTTCCGGATTAGGTGGCGAGTTTTCGTAGCTAAAAACCCGTCCCATGCCACTCATCATGTGGTACAAAATATGGCAGTGGAAAAACCAGTCGCCACTTTCTGAAGCCGCAAATTCGATGGTATCTCTTTCCATCGGCATAATATCGAGCACGTTTTTCAACGGTGCATATTCGCCTTGCTTGTTCAATATCCTGAAATCGTGGCCATGCAAGTGCATCGGATGCCGCATCATGCTGTTGTTGTAGAGCACAATACGCACGTTTTCTCCTTTTTTAATCAAGATCCTGTCTGCTTCGGAAACCGTTTTATTATCCATGGTCCACACATACCTGTTCATGTTGCCAGTGAGCTCGAATTTGAGCTCTTTGGTAGGCCCTTTGGGCAAGGTAGTTTTAACCAGCGACCGCAGCATTTCGTAATTGAGCGTAACGATGTTCGAGTTGCTCATAGGCATATCCATGCCTTCCATATCGTGTCCGGCCATGGGTTCGTCCATTTCGGGGTACATTACGGTATTCATGTCCATGATTTGATTCTGCATTTTCATGCCTTTCATCTCGATCATGTTGCCGTTCATGTCCATCATGTCGTTCATCATTTTCATCCCTTCAAAATACTTGAGTTTAGGCATTTTTTGGGCGCTTATTTTTTCGCCCTGCCCTAGCCAAAGCGAAGCCGATTTGGTGCGGTCTTCGGGGGTAACCAAAAACTCGTAGCTTTTATTTTCGGGTATGGTTACCACCACATCATACGTTTCTGATACGGCAATGATCAAGCGGTCTACCTCAACCGGTAACACGTCGTTGCCATCGCTGGCCACTACGGTTATTTTACCACCGGCATAACTGAGCCAGAAATAGGACGATGCGCCGGCATTGGCAATGCGCAGCCGCACCTTATCTCCAGCCTTAAAGTTTTGGGCATTAAACTGTGGCTGTCCATTGATCAGAAAGCGATCGTAGTAAACATCGCTTACGTCCATGGCGTTCATGCGTTTCCATTCGTTGGTCACTTTCGTACCAAAATGACCTTCTCTGATGGCTTCGGCATAGCTTTGGGTGGTTCCTTTTTTAATGGCAAACCAGTCTGTGGCATTATGCAGGCCACGGTCTATCTGCTCGGGCTTCCTATCGGCCCATTCGCTCAGCACTATCGGGAGGGTCGGAATATCGGGTTCTTCGCGCTTGTTCAAAATCATGGCGCCATACATGCCTATCTGTTCCTGCAATTCGGTGTGGCTGTGGTACCAATGCGTGCCGCTTTGAATGATCGGGAACCTGTATACATAAGTGCTATGAGGCTTAATGGGCATTTGCGTTAAGTTGGGCACGCCATCGTAGCGATTGGGCAAAAACAAGCCATGCCAATGCAGCGACGTTTCCTCGTCGAGGTTGTTGTGCACATAGATTTCGGCAGTATCACCTTCGGTAAAGGTTAAGGTAGGCATCGGGATGCTTCCGTTTACGGCAATAGCGCGCTTAGGCTTGCCGGTAAAATTAACGATGGTATCGGCCACATACAGATCATAACGAACAGTTCGAGGCTTATTGGTGCTTTTAGCCGTTTTAAAGGTCAGCGGTGCCGAGACCATGGCCTTTTTTTCCGTCTTTTTTTCGGGCACCAGCTTCATGCCACACTTAGGGCATTTGCCCGGTTTTTCTTCCCTAATTTCGGGATGCATTGGGCAGGTATATATTTCTTTTTCTTGTGCAAAGGCTTGTTTGACCATCGCAAAAATGCTGATCATACAGATTAAGCTTAAAAAAACGAGCTTTTTCATAGGCAATTGAACGCGCAAGATCGACCTGCCGCTAGGGTTGTTAGTTAATGGTATCGGTTATTTTGCCACAGGTAAGCATGCTTTTCCCATAATATGGATTTTTGATGGCTTGTTCGCTGCTTAGCCAGTACATTTTTTTCATGGGGCAATATTCTTGGTAAATGGGCTGGGCCGACAATTTGATAGCCTTGGCCAAAGCATACAGGTTAGCAGAAAAAGTAGCGAAATGATCCCGCTGATGGACAATGTCCTTGCTTTCTGAAATATGTTCGGCATCAAAAGCCAGCTTTTCCTTCAGCGTTAGAAAGGCTTTTCGGTTGGGCTCGGCCAGGCTTTTACCATCGATGGTCTTAATCGTAGTCAAAAATTCGGTTGCTTTGGCTCCGGCCTCGGTGGCATTACCGTTTACCAGGGCATCTTTAACGCCATAGTAGCTGGCTAGCAATTGGGCGGGTTCGTTTTTAACCTGTGCAAAAGCACTAATCAAGGCCACGCCTATTAATGCCAAGGTTAATGTTAGTTTTTTCATGATTTTATGTTTTGGGTTATGAATTTGACTAAATCCGAGCCTAAATTGGCTTGCTAGAAGCAATAGCAGAAACTTGGTATTTGGAACTGGCACCACCAAGAGCTTCCTGCAGGACGTCAAGACCAATAGGCCTATCCATGGTTATGGTAGCCGTGTTGTCGGTTTTAGAAACTTCTACTTCGGTAATTTCGGGCAACAAAAGCAGGTTGCTTTTTACTTTATTTTCGCAATGCGAACAGGTCATGCCTGTTACTTGATAGGTATGTGTCATTCTTTATTTTTGATAGACAAAATTACCTACAAGCCAAGCCTTTGCTGTTATATCCTGACCAAAAAGATTTATATAATTACAGGTGTTTAAGCGCCAATTTTTACCGAAGTCATGGTTAGTGAACCCCCTACGGCCTTGTCGTTGAACAGGCTTGCTTCTTCGTTTGCCTGTTGCAGGCCCAAAGCATACATCAAAGGCAGGTAGTGCTCGGGGGTTGGGATGGCCAATAAGGCCGCGCTGCCCATTTGTTGGTAATTGATGAGCGGCTTATGGTCTCTGTTCAGGATCAGCGATTTGAATTTTTCGTCCATTTCCAAAGCCCAATCATAGCCGCCGCCATTGATCATTTCCCAACTCATCATCCTCAAGTTGTGCACCATGTTGCCGCTGCCCAAAATCAACACCCCTTTACGTCTCAACGCAGCTAATTCTTGGGCTAATTCATAATGGTAGCGGGCATCTTTGGTATAATCGATGCTGAGCTGCAGGACTGGAATATTGGCTTCGGGATACATGTTTTTGACCACCGACCAAGCACCGTGGTCCAGGCCCCAATCGTGGTCGAGAATTACCGAGGCTCCCTTGATCAATTCGGCGGTTTCCTGCGCCAATTGCGGATTGCCGGGAGCCGGATATTGCACATCGAACAAAGCCTGCGGAAAGCCCCCAAAATCGTGGATGGTTGGTGGAAAATCCATCGCAGTAATCCTCGTGCCACGGGTAAACCAATGCGCCGAAACCACCAATACAGCCTGTGGCACGGGGATATTTTTTGCTATTTCGGCCCATTTGGCACTAAACTCATTTACTTCTATCCCGTTCATGGGCGAGCCATGCCCCATAAAAAGTACGGGCATCAGTTCGGTTGCGCTTAATCCGGAAGTGAAGTTTTTAAATTGGTTTAATGTGTTCATGGACTTAAAAATTTAGGGCTTATTTTGCCTGTACAAATTCGAGGTTCAACGTAATCTTTACGTCTTTGGCCACGCCAGCACCTGTTGGATCGTATTTAATGTTATAATCCAAGCGGTTGATGGTGGTTGTGGCCTGAAAACCTAGCTTGGTGTTTCCTTGCTGGTCTTTAGCAGTGCCACCATAATTCACCCGAAAATCTACGTCTTTGGTCACATCCCTAATGGTCAGCTTGCCCTTCAGTACATAGTTGCCGGTTGTTTGTTTCGATGATTTTGTGGACACTTTTTTAAACGAAGTGCTCTCAAAAGTCATTTTCGGGAATTTCTCGGCATTGAAGAAATCGTCGGTTTTCAAGTGGTTGTCGCGCATTTCCACGCTGGTGCTGATGCTGGCCACATCAACCGTAAAGTTGATCTTGGCATCGCTAAAATCGGCTTTGCTGGCCGTAAAAGAACCGTCGAATTTTTTAAACGAACCTTCTACAAAAGAAATGCCCATGTGTTTAACGTCGAAGCCTACAAAAGAGTGCATCGGATCTACCGTGTATTTGGTTTGGGCAAAAACAGCCATGCTGATGCTGCTCGCCACTAGAAACAGGAATAACTTTTTCATTGTATTTGAGTTTATGTTTTGAGTAATAAACAAAAGTACAACCTGTTATGTTCGTTGTGGTTGACCTATGGTAAGAAAACAAAAACCCTAGATTTCGTCTAGGGTTCTGCGCGATGCCTGTTGAGACTGCTTATAAGCCGATGGCGTTTGCCCGCTTATTTTCTTAAACTGGGCCGACAAATGCGCTACGCTGCTGTAATTGAGCAGGTAGGCCATTTCGCTTAACGAGCTTTCGCCATAGGTAAGCAGCTCTTTTACTTTCTCTATCTTTTGCTGGATTACATATTTTTCGATGGTATTGTGCTCCGTTTCAGAAAACACCGCGCTTAGCGTGCCGTATTCTATGCCCAGCTTTTGGCTCAGGTAATCTGAAAAGTTAACTTTTAAAGGTTCGGTAGCATAATGCACCTGCTCAATAATTGCCGTTTTGGCCTGCTCTACCAATTGTTTCTTTTTATCGGCCAGCAGCTCAAAGCCAAATTTGGCCAATGCCTCGGCAATCGTGTTTGTTTGTGCCTGCGTCAAGCTTTCCTGCGAGAGCTCTACTTCGCCCAAATTAACGGCAACAGGGTTAAAGCCCAGCTGTTCGAGCTCGGCCTTAACCACCATTTTGCACCGGGTGCACACCATATTTTTGACATGCAGTACCATCTACTTTTTGGCAATAGTTTCGGTTACTTCGCCGCAATCGTACATTTTGCTGCCGTAAAACGGATTTTGCACCGCTTCTACTTCGTTTAGCCAACTTCTTTTTACCATCGGACAGTATTGTACATAAACCTCATTGCTATTTAAATTTACGGCTTTTACCAGTTTAATCATGGCCGAAGAAACATTTTCGAAGCTTTTTCTTTGAGCTTTCAGGTCTTTTTCGGCGACCATCGGAGCTGCGTATTTCTTCAGTTCGTCGCTCTGTTTTTTCCACTCGGCCTGTTGTGCAGCAGGCAACGTTTTTACCGGAAAAGCGGCCAAGTTGGCCAACAGGCTTTTGGCGCCCACGCCAGCTTTGGCCACATTATCGGTAGCCAAGGCATTTTTGGCCTCGAAATAAGCCTGCAGGGTTTTGCCAAAGGCCGTTTGGGTTGCGGTTTGTGCCTGAGCGGCGAAGATTGTTACGCTGCATACAGCGATCATTAAAAATACTCTTTTCATTGTTGTTTATTTTAAGACGTTAAAAAAATTAAATTCTACCCTGGCCATATACATGTTTTTAAGGTACCTGTTGTCGAGGTTACCGGCAGCCTGAAAGCGGTAACCCAGGTCGATACGCGTTTGGCTGTTGAGGATGAGCTGTACCGCCGGGGCCAAATCTACATAAGAATGGCCGTTGCCCGGATTGGTTTTGCCCAAAACTTCCAGGTACAGGTTAAAGTTGGGCTGCTTATAGTTCTTGTACACCACAGGCAGCAACAAATAGCCCGACGAAAGGCTGTAGTTGAGCATCTGATCGGGTGCGGGCATGCCAGCCACCTGCTTGCTGGGCCTATCAAAAGCCTGGCTATAGCCCAAAGTGGCCGAAAGGGCCAGTTTATGCAACAGTTGGGTAAAAATCAGGCCGCCTTGCCAGCCGCTGTTATCGCCTTCTAAGTTGATATCTTCGGTAAATGTTGGCCTTTTGCTGGTGCTGATTCTGCCATAAGCGGCCGCGCGGAAATGGCTGTGGGCATCGTCGAGCGACAAAAACCTGTATTTGGCGTAAAAACTGCCTCCTTCTAAACGGTAATTGCCGTCCATATCAGACAGAAAGCCTTGGGCATGGAACATCAGGTTCTTGTTGAAACCCAACATTACCTCGCCTATGGTACGGCTTCTGAAATCGGGACTGAACATACCCTCGTTGGTTAGCCTTACGCCGATAGACTTGGCGGGCATATTGCTGGCCGGTTCAGTATAAACATATAACTCTTGTGCAAACAGGCCCTGTGCACTGCATAGGCAAAGCACAGCAAAGATGATTTTCTTCATCATGCCCAATTAAATGCTAAGGTGGTAAATCCTGGTTTTTTTGCCGTTAACCACCCCCATGCCACTGGCATAAGAATCGAACTTAACCGTACTGGCTTTTTGTTTGAACGCGCTGTTCGAGATAAAGTTTTTGTCGATTATGCTAACCTTAACCGGCCCATTAAGCACCTTGCTTTTGGCATTGGCAAAACGATAAACATTATTGCCCACAATGGCTTGTCCGTTATCGTCTATCTGCGCCTGGTTAAAATTGATGGTGGCTTCTAATTTTCCAACCGAAAAGCCTGCATCCTGAACCTTTTTGTTCAATTGGTCAAAGCTTACAGCCTCGCCTTTTTTAAAGGTCAATACAAAAAGGTTTCTGTTTAAGTCGGGCGTTACCTCGCTGATGTATGGCAGGGTACGCAATGATTTTTCGGTAGCCTGAGAGCACATAGAGCAGGTTAATCCGGTTACCTGCATCTCTACGTTGGTAATTTGTTGGGCCGATGCTTTGTTTATCGCCAAAAGCATCAAAAAAGCGATCGTGATTTTAATCGTTTTCATGTCTGAATTTTTATAAATGAACGGTAATACATCATCTCCCCATGGGGAAATTAATAAACCTACCACGGCCATGCCGTTGCAGGTCGGGGTTCATTTAGGCTAATTCCTGAAAACGCAGTTGAGCAGATGCAGAGAAATCCGCGTGGATTTGGGTGGCGCCTTGTTTTCTACCTTATTGAAGAAATTGGGAAAGTACGGCCTGAAAAAATCGGCCAATCGTTGGCCAAGAATGGTTTCTAAGCTAAAAAGCTTAGGCCATTTAAACGAGCTTTCGGCTTTGTGGTTGTCTTTTACCTTAACTTCTACCTTGGTATTCTTGCAGCAGCCGTCGTCTTTTTGGGTTACCGGTTCGGCTTTGCAGTATTGGCAGGCCACCTCGTTGGTAAACATCGAAACCGATGCCAGTTTGCCCCCGCAAAAGTGCATGCTCAAAGCCACGCCAATTACGCTGCATACGTAAAAGACGGAAAGACCAAGGGCAAGTTTTTGCTTCAGCTTCATGGCAGCAAAGCTATAGATAAATTTTTGAAACCAATGGGGAATAATTGTTAAAAAATGGTAAATATGGTTTGGTGCACTTATTTTGATTATTTTTAAACAACAGATTAACAGCTATTTAACTTACACCTTGACGCTTTAAGCAATGCATCCATCTTTCCAACATTTCAACCTTTCAACATCAACAATAAGCCGAACTAGCGAACCAATTATTTAATTTTATAACTTAGCGCCAACCAAGTCCAAACATGAAAAAGCTTTTTACCTTTTTGCTTTGCCTCTGCTTTGCGCAGGCTTTTGCCGCCAAGCCCAAAAACCAATATATTAGGATAACCACCGCTAAAGGCGAGTGCATCATCAAATTGTACAATGAAACGCCTTTGCACCGCGATAATTTTATCAAACTGGCCAAAGAGGGCTATTACAATGGCACCTTGTTTCACCGGGTTATCAAAGCCTTTATGATCCAAGGTGGCGACCCCGATTCGAAAAATGCCAAGCCTGATTCGCTTTTGGGCAACGGCGGTCCGAAATATACCATACCCGCCGAATTCCGCGACAGCCTTTTCCACAAAAAAGGCGTTTTGGCGGCCGCCAGGGAAGGCGACAACACCAATCCGGAAAAAGCATCCAGTGGCAGCCAGTTCTACATTGTACAAGGCAAGGTTTTTACCGACTCGATGCTCAACGTGCTCGAAGAAAAACGACTGAAATTCAAAATCCCAACCTGGCAACGCGAAGTATATAAAACCATTGGCGGCGTACCGCACCTGGACCGTAACTATACCGTTTATGGCGAAGTGGTTAAAGGCCTGGAAATGGTCGACCAAATTGCCGAGGCTGTTACCGACAAGAACAATCGCCCAAAGGAAGATATCAAAATGACCGTTTCGGTACTTACCAATCGCGAAGCCAGAAAGCTTGAAAGAAAGCTGGCCAAAAAGGCCCGCCAAAAGAATACATAATACATGAAAATCATTTCCTATAACGTTAACGGCATCAGAGCCGCTGCCACCAAAGGTCTTTTCAACTGGCTACAGGCCACCGATGCCGATATGGTCTGCCTGCAGGAAGTAAAGGCCCTTCAAGAGCAGATTCCGGATATTTTAGCGCTCATTGAGCAGCTGGGTTATCATCATTACTGGTTTCCGGCCGAGAAAAAAGGCTATAGTGGTGTTGCCATCCTCACCAAAATTAAGCCCAACCACATCGCCTATGGCTGTGGCGAAGCCTGGATTGATGCCGAAGGCCGAATTTTAAGAGCCGATTTTGATGATTTTTCGCTGATGAGCCTCTACATGCCCTCGGGTTCGAGCGGCGATGAAAGGCAATTGAAAAAATACGAATTCATGCGCTTTTTCGATGTGTACATCGACGAGTTGCGCAAGCTCCATCCCAATTTGATCATTTCGGGCGATTACAACATCTGCCACAAACCTATTGATATCCATAACCCTAAGTCAAATGCCAACTCGTCGGGATTTTTGCCCGAAGAACGCGAGTGGATGGAACTGTTTATGAACAATGGTTTTATCGATTCGTTCAGGCACTTTAACAAAGACCCGCACCACTACACCTGGTGGAGCTACCGTGCCGGTGCACGTGGCAAGAACCTGGGCTGGCGCATCGACTACCATTTGGCTTCGCTGCCGATGGAGCATCGTTTAAAAAATGTAAGGATTTTACCCGATGCCCTGCATTCAGACCATTGTCCGGTTTTATTAGAAATTGATTGATAAACAGGCGGGCTTACTGCCGGCTACTTGATCCTACGTTATGCTGATTACAAACATTAAAGGCCTGGTTGGCGTTCATCCCAAAGAAAAGCTGTCGCTCCGCGGACAAGAGCTGGCCGATTTGCCCGTTTTGGAAGATGCATGGATCCTGTTAGAAGACGGCTTAATCAAAGATTTTGGCACGATGGATTCGATTCCGGCCCAAATCTCAACCCTCCCGTCTCAAATCTCGGCAAAAGGCCGTTACGTTTTCCCTTCCTGGTGCGATAGCCACACGCATATTGTTTTTGCCGCTCCACGCGAAGAGGAATTTGCCCTCAAAATTGCCGGAAAAAGCTATGAGGAAATTGCCGCTGCTGGGGGAGGAATCCTCAACTCTGCCCGCAAGCTACAGGATGCCAGCGAAGACGATCTTTTTGAAAGTGCCAGTGCCCGGTTGCGCGACATGATCAAACAAGGCACGGGTGCCGTAGAAATCAAGAGCGGCTATGGTTTGAGCGTGGCCAGCGAACTGAAAATGTTGCGGGTCATTCAGCGTTTAAAGCAAACTTTCCCTATTCCGATCAAAGCCACTTTATTGGCGGCGCATGCCTATCCGCAAGCCTATAAAAATAATCATACCGGCTATATCAGGCTCATTATCGAAGAATTGTTGCCTGCCGTAGCCAAAGAAAACCTGGCCAACTACATGGATGTCTTTTGCGAGCAGGGTTTCTTTTCCATCAGCGAAACCGACGAATTGCTCAGCGCAGGTGCCCAGTATGGCCTCAAACCCAAAATACACGCCAACCAGCTTTCGGTTTCGGGCGGGGTACAAATCGGTGTACAGCACCATGCCGTATCGGTCGACCATTTGGAAGAAACCGATGGTTCGGTACTGGCTTGTTTATCGAGCAGCGACACCATCGCTACCCTTTTGCCTTCGTGTTCTTTTTACTTGGGTATTCCGTTTGCCAATGCCCGAGGCTTGGTCAATGCCAATGCCATTGTGGCTTTAGCAAGCGATTATAATCCAGGTTCTACCCCATCGGGCAATATGAATTTTGTGGTTTCGTTAGGGTGTATCAAGCTAAAACTACAGCCACAAGAAGCCATTAATGCCTGTACCTTGAATGGCGCAGCAGCAATGGAAATGAGCCACGAACTGGGCAGTATCGCCTTGGGCAAAAGGGCCAATTTATTCATCACCAGGCCCATGCCTTCCTTAGCATTTTTGCCTTACAGCTTTGGTCAATCACAAGTAGAAACGGTTATTTTAAACGGAGAGGTTTACCATGGATAGACTCCGGATCTATACGCAGGGCGATATTCTGGAGCTGGTAAATACCCGTCACGGCGAAACCAAATTGGGCGAAAAAGTACAGGTCTATCATCATGACCATCGCGAAACTGCCCCGGAAGATGGCATCACCTTAACAAGCCTCAAAAATTCTACGGCCAAATTTGTGTTGCTGGGCATCCCCGAAGACATTGGCGTAAGGGCAAATTATGGAACCGGCGGCACAGCCAGCGCCTGGCCAGCAGCCTTGAAAACCCTGCTTAATATCCAAAGCAATCCGTTTTTAAGTGGCGAAGAAATTTTGGTGCTTGGCCATTTTGATATAGCCGAGCCCTTGGATCAATTGGTAACGGCGTTAAGAGGCAAAACCGTAGCGATAGACCTTTTGGTTTACCCTGTAATCCAGTTGATTGTGGCGGCCGGTAAAATTCCAATTGTGATTGGCGGAGGCCACAACAATGCTTTTCCTATCATCTGGGGCGCTTTTTTAGCGCAACAACAAGCACTTAACGTGGTTAATATCGATGCCCATGCCGACTTGCGAAACACCGAAGAAGGCAGGCACAGCGGCAACGGCTTTAGCCATGCCCTAGCCAATGGCTATTTAAACCAATACCGCATTTTTGGCCTGCACCAAAACTACGTAAACAAAGCACTGCCAAGCCATATAGCAAACAGTAGCAACCTAAAAGCACGTTATTTTGAAGATCTGTTGCAAAGCCCGTCGATCTGCCATGAATGGCAATCGTTTATCGAAGACCTCGATACGCCATTAGGTCTCGAGATTGATTTAGACAGCATCGAAAACGTATTGTCGAGCGCCAGCAGTCCGTCTGGGTTTGCCCTGAACGATATTCGCCGCATGCTTTTACACAACCGCAAAAAATGGAGCTATTTGCATATTTGCGAAGGAGCCACTAAATTGGCCAACGGCCGCGAAGATTTAGGCACCGGTAAAACCATAGCCTATTTGGTGACCGATTTTATTAAAAACTACCTGAACAGTAACGTTTAACCTGATATACATCACCTATGAAAAAAATCATCCTGGCCTTTGCTTTTGCAACGGCCTTAGTTGGGCATGCCTTAGCCCAGCAAAAAACCATGTACACCAAGCCCAACGTCATTTACATTTACGCTGATGATTTGGGCTACGGCGACCTGAGTTGCTACGGCGCCACCAAGCTCCATACGCCTAACCTTGACAAGCTGGCCAAGCAGGGGCTGCGTTTTACCAATGGCAATGCCACTTCTTCAACCTGTACGCCTTCTCGCTATGCCTTAATGACGGGCCAATATCCGTGGCGCAAACAGGGCACAGGGGTATTGCCCGGCGATGCGGCCCTGATTATTCCGACAGACAAAATGACCCTGCCCAAGGTATTCAAACAAGCAGGATATGCCACCGGCATTGTAGGCAAATGGCACCTTGGATTAGGAACGCAAGTGGCCAAAGACTGGAACGGCGAGATCAAGCCAGGTCCAAACGAGGTGGGTTTCGATTATTCCTTTATTTTTCCGGCAACGGCCGATCGCGTACCTACCGTATTTTTAGAGAACCAAAAGGTATTGGCGCTCGACTTGAAAGATCCAATTGAGGTGAACTATAAAACCAAGGTGGGCAATGACCCAACGGGTAAAGAGCACCCTGAGCTGCTTAAAATGAAGTCGTCGCCAGGCCAGGGCCACGATGCCACCATTGTAAACGGCATTGGCCGCATTGGTTTCATGAGTGGTGGCCAAAGGGCGCGTTGGGTTGACGAAGAGGTATCGACGACCTTTTTATCCAAAGCCAAAAATTTCATCGCCACACATACGGCTAAGCCGTATTTCCTTTATTTCTGCTTAACCGAGCCTCATGTGCCGCGCATGCCTGCCACCATGTTCAAAGGCAAGAGCGGCTTGGGCTACCGTGGCGATGCCATTCTGCAGCTCGACTGGACCGTAGGCGAAATCATGAAGCAAGTGGAAGCAAGCGGACAAAGCAAAAACACGTTGATTATTTTCAGCAGCGATAACGGCCCCGTATTAGACGACGGCTATCAAGATGAGGCTGTAACCCAACTTAACGGACATACGCCAACAGGGCCTTTAAGAGGGGGCAAATACAGCTCGCTGGAAGCCGGAACACGGGTGCCTTTTGTGGTAAGCTGGCCAGGCACGGTTAAGCCCGGCGTTTCTGCGGCCATGGTTTGCCAAATGGACCTGATCGCCTCTTTTGCCAGCCTTCTTCATGTGAAAATACCTGCCGGCGAAGCCACAGACAGCGAAAACACACTAAACGCCCTTCTGGGCAAAAGCGACAAAGGGCGAACCACTTTGGTTAAGCACTCCCGTTCACTATCATTGGTAAAAGATGGCTGGAAATACATTTCGCCAAATAATGGGCCCGCTATGGATAAGCTGGTCGATATCGAAACAGGCAACTACCCTACGCCACAACTTTACCATTTAACAGAAGATATAGCCGAAAAAAGCAACCTGGCTGAAAAGTATCCTGAAAAAGTAAAGGAATTGGCCGATTTGCTCGAAGCGATTAAAAAGAAGCCCTAGGCTTGCTACACTTGCGGAGTTTTAGGGATTTCGCAAGTGTACGCTATTGCCCAATAATCACAACAATTTAAAGCTCTTCTTCCTCGTAACGCTCGGCGGCTTTCATCATGATTTCCATGTCGGCCTTTTGCTGGGCGTTAAGCGGCTCTTCCTGCTCCTGCATTTCGAAAATGGTGATCATGGTTTCTTCGTACTGCTTGGCAGAGGTAATTCTAAAGTCCTTTTCCATGGTTGTTAAGCGTAAAGTCGATAATTCGGTCGGGGGTAATGCATTTATCCAAGCGGATATCATTCAAATGTACATCATTAATTTGTGCTGCCGCATCAAAAAAAGATAATCCTATTTTTTGGGTATCTAAATTTTCCAAAAAGCGGTCGTAAAAGCCCTTGCCATAGCCCACGCGGTAGCCTCGCTCGTCAAAAGCCAGCAAAGGCACCAGCACCATATCGGGCGTTCCTTCAAAAGCATCGGCATTTTGAGGCTCGGGAATGCCAAACCGGTTAAGGGCTAAATCAGACTGGCCCTGGTAATGGAAATGGCTCATCAGGTTCGATTCGAAATCGGCCTTGGGCACAATTATTTTTATCTCCGGGTGTTGGCGCCGCAACCAATCGATCAACGGCCAAGTATTGGGTTCTTTATGCCTGAGGATGGGCAAAAAGATATGAAGACTTTTTACGTTGGAAAAATCGAGTGTTTTAAAGCGCTCCAACAGCTTTTTGTTCAATTCGGCGAGCTCTTGTTCGCCTAGCGAATTTCGTTGCCGTAAGGCTTGTTTGCGGAGGTCGGCTTTGCGCATGGCGATGGATGTTTGGGCCAATATAAAAAAAATATGGCTTCGGGAACCACTCCGAAGCCACAATCAACCTAAACCTAAAACTAAACTATGAAAATTTATTATTTTACTCTTTCAATATAGTCTCCTGTGCGTGTATCAACCTTAACTTTGTCGCCTTGGTTAATAAACATTGGGACTTTAATTTCTACCCCTGTTTCTACAGTTGCGTATTTCATCGCGTTGGTAGAAGTATTGCCTTTTACTGCAGGCTCAGAATAGGTAATTTCCAACTCCACGTTCGAAGGCAATTGCGCCATGATTGGCTCGTCGCTTTCAAAGGCTACGATTACGTTCAAGCCTTCTTTCAAGAACTTTACCCCTTCGCCAAATAAGAACTTAGGCACGGTGTATTGTTCGTAACTGGTGTTGTCCATTACCACCAACGAATCGCCATCTTCGTAAAGATATTGGTAGTCGTTGGTTTCCACACGGCAAATCTCCACCTCTTCGTCAACACGGAAACGGTACTCTACCGATTTTCCTGTTTTAACATTGCGCATTTTAGCTTGATAAAAAGCTCTTAAATTGCCCGGCGTACGATGAATAAATTCTTCTACTTGTACCAAATCTCCGTTGAAGCGAAGAATGTTGCCGTTTTTAATGTCTGATGCTTTTGCCATTTGGTTTGAAATTGCGCCTATTCCTATGTCGCTTTTTCGTGGCGCAAAGGTATAGACTATTTTTTAATTATACAATAGTAATTTTAAAATATTTTTTAATGTTGCTTTTAAACAGAAATAGGCCATTTTTTGACCGAAATTTCTAAGGTAAAAGTATTTATTTATCGGTAATTATAGAACATATTTTGTCATCTTCTTCATCCTGTCCGGCTTACTTATAATCTGTAATGTTTAGCCGATGCTCGCAAAAATCGTATTCGTGAGCCTGGTTGGAACCGATAACCGTAATCCTGTTGCCGGCAAAACGGCCCATCAGCTCATGATACCAGGCCACCCCCTGCTCGTCGAGATTGGAGGTAGGCTCATCTAAAATCAAGATCGGCGTATCGGCGCAACAGGCCAAAGCCAGCTTGGTGCGTTGCTTCATGCCCGACGAAAAATGCTTCAGCGCCTTGTCTTTGGCTTTTTCGAGCCCCAAAATGTCAATCAGTGCCCTGGAATCGAGGCCTTGGGCGTAGTTTTTAAACTGGAAATGAAAGTTGATGGTTTCGGTTAGGCTAAACTCCTCTACCAAGTCGAGGTAAGGTCCGGCAAAGCTCAGATGCTGGTACACTTTCTCTACCGGCGTATCGGGGTTGCTGTATTTCAATTCGCCTTCCGATGGCGTAAGATTGCCCAGCAAAATACTCAATAAGGTCGACTTTCCAGAGCCATTGGGCCCCAAAACCGCATATTTTTGACCCAAAACAAAGCGATAATCTACATTTCTGAAGATCCATTCCTTGTTAAAGCGCCTGCCAATATGATCGAGCTTGATTTCCATTAATGATTTACGCCGGGATTGGCAAAGCTTTGAGCAATTTAACCGCTGGTTCCGAAGCCTCTCATTACGCCGCGGTTCGAGTTGCGGATAAAATCAACGATTTCATCGCGGATTTCGGTTGGCTGAAACTCGGCTTCAATAATGTCTAATGCCTTGGTTACGTTGTTGTTCTTTACAAAAAGTACGCGATAAATTTCTTGTATCTCGTTTATTTTTTCTGGCGAGAAACCTCTGCGACGCAAGCCTACCGAGTTGATACCCACGTAAGATAGCGGCTCCCGTGCGGCCTTTACATAAGGGGGAACATCTTTACGCACCAACGAACCACCGGTTACAAAGGCGTGCGAACCCACTTTTACAAACTGGTGGATGGCCACCAAGCCTGCCAGCACCACATAATCGCCAATGGTAATGTGTCCGGCCAAGGTAGTACTGTTAGAAAAGATACAGTTGTTGCCTACTTCGCAGTCGTGTGCAATGTGCGAATAAGCCTGAATCAGACAGTTGCTGCCAATTACCGTTTTCCATTTGTCTTTGGTGCCGCGGTTAATGGTTACGCATTCGCGAATGGTGGTATTGTCGCCGATTTCTGCAGTGGTTACTTCGCCGGCAAACTTCAAATCCTGCGGAATGCCCGAAATAACCGAGCCCGGGAAAATACGGCAGTTTTTACCGATGCGCGCACCGTCCATAATGACTACGTTAGACCCAATCCAAGTTCCTTCGCCAATTTCTACGTCTTTATGAATAACCGCAAAGGGCTCAACAACTACATTGTCCGCAATTTTTGCTTGGGGGTGTATATAAGCTAGAGGTTGTATCATTATGCTGTTTCGCTGTCTTTAACTTTTACTATTTGGGCCATCATTTCGGCCTCTACTACTACTTTATCGCCAACCATGCCTACGCCCTTCATTTGGGCAATGCCCCTGCGCATGGGCTCCATCAGGTCGCACCTGAATATTAGGGTATCTCCAGGCAATACTTGCGCCCTAAAACGCACATTGTCTATTTTAAGGAAATAGGTTAGGTAGTTTCTTGGGTCGGGCACGGTGCTGAGCACCAAAATGCCACCCACTTGAGCCATCGATTCGATTTGTATTACCCCTGGCATTACCGGTGCACCCGGAAAATGCCCTTTAAAGAACTCCTCGTTCATGGTTACGTTCTTTACGCCAACCACGTGGGTTTTCGAAAGCTCTATAACTTTATCCACAAACAAGAACGGCTGCCTGTGCGGCAGGATATCCATTACCTGTACCACATCAAAAATAGGCTTGGTGTTGGGATCGTATACTTTTTGTATTTTTTTGCCTTTTTCCTTTTTAATGGCTGCCTTAATCCTTTTGGCAAAGGCAACGTTAGCGGCATGACCTGGCCTGGCCGCCATGATGTGGCCTTTCAGGTGAACGCCTACCAAAGCCAGATCGCCAATCATGTCTAACAGTTTATGACGGGCAGGCTCGTTTTGGTAACGGAGCTCCATGTTATTTAAAATACCTTGTGGCGCTACTTCGATGGCTTTTCTTTTAAAGATGGTGGCCAAATGGTCGAGCTCCTCGCGGGTTACCTCCTTGTCAACAATAACGATGGCATTGTTCAGGTCGCCTCCTTTAATCAAGTTATTTTTAAGCTGGTACTCCAGTTCGTGCAGAAAGCAGAAGGTACGGCACGAGGCGATTTCCTTCTTAAACTCGGCAATGCTCGAGATCCCGGCGTGCTGGCTGCCCAAAACCGGCGAATTGTAGTCGATCATGCAGGTAAAACGGTAATCGTCAAGCGGCATGGCCACAATTTCTACCTTTCTGTCGGCCTCGGTATAGGTAATGTTATGTGGAATGGTAAAATATTCTCTGTCGGCACTTTGCGAAACTACGCCCACCTCTTCCAAAGCCTCGATAAACTGAATGGCGCTTCCATCCATAATCGGGGTTTCGGGACCGTCGAGCTTCAGCAACACGTTGTCTAGGTCCATGCCCACCAACGATGCCATAACGTGTTCTACGGTACTTACGCTTGCTCCGTTTTGGCTAATGGTAGTGCCACGGGCCGTATCGGTTACATTGTCGCAGTCGGCTTCAACAATCGGCTGACCTGGAAGGTCGATCCGCTGAAATTTAAACCCGTGGTTTTCTGGAGCGGGACAAAATGTTAACGTCACATTTGCACCAGTATGCAAGCCTACGCCTTTAACTGATATTTCGCCCTTTATCGTCTTTTGCTTAACGTTCATTATCTATTCTGTGTTGTCGTAATCTGTTCGATGAGCGCATTAAGTTCAGCAATTTTGGCCTCTAATTCGCGTACCCGTTTTTCTACCTCGGGCAGCTTCTTAAATATAACGGTAGAACGCATCCATTCTTTTAACGGCTGCGCCGGACTTCCGTGCCATTGTTTATTGTCTTCTGTATTGAAATTGATCCCGGCTTGTGCACCCACTTGTGTGCCTTTGCCCAAATTCAAGTGGCCCGCAATGCCTACCTGGCCTCCGATTACCGAATTATCGCCAAGTTTGGTGCTGCCCGAAATGCCGCTCTGTGCCGCCACCACCGAGTGTGCGCCCACATCAACATTGTGCGCAATTTGGATCAGGTTGTCGAGCTTGGCGCCTTTACGGATAAAGGTAGAGCCCATAGTGGCCCTATCTATGGTGGTATTGGCCCCAATTTCTACGTCATCTTCAACCACTACATTGCCAATCTGGGCAATTTTATTGTAAGTACCATCGGGCTGGGGCGCAAAGCCAAAGCCATCGCTGCCAATTACCGCATTGGCATGAATGGTTATGCGATTGCCCAAAATGGTACGGTTGTATATTTTAACGCCGGGATAAAGCATTACATCATTGCCAATCTGGGTGTCGGCACCGATATAAGCCTGGGTATAGATTTTGCAGTTATCGCCAATCACCACGTTTTCTTCGATGGTACAAAAGGCCCCGATATAAACGTTCTTGCCAATTTTTGCCGAAGGATGTATAAAACAAGGCTGATCGATGCCTGGTGTGGTGCGGTCTTGGTTAACTACTTCGTTGTATTTTTCTAAAAGGATAGAAAAAGAGCTGTAAGGATCCTTTACCTTGATCAGCGTACAATTTACGGGCTGCGCGGGCACAAAATCCCTCGATACGATCACTACAGAAGCCTGTGTAGTGTACAAGTAGCTTTCGTACTTGGGGTTGGATAAAAAGCATAGCGAACCAGCACCTCCACTTTCTATTTTGGAGAGCTCTTTGACCGTAGCGGTCTCATCTCCTTCAATAGTTCCATCTAAAAATTCGCTTATCTGCTTGGCAGTAAATTGCATCTTACAAAGTTAAATGTTAAATTGATATGAACAAATAAACAACGGCTGTTAATTGTTACAAGGATAAGACAAAAACGGCTTTTGCGCCCTTTAATTTTGTTAAAAAATGCTAAATGCCTCTCACGTAACAAAGAATATGTTTTTTTACCGTCTTATCCAAAGATTCTAAGTTAGATAAATCCGAGGCTTTTGCAATATCAACCAGCTCATTATTCTTCATCAGGATGTTAATATTGCTATTGCCTGCGTTGTAAGCTCTGTTTCTGATGGTATCGGTAAATACAAAATAGGCTACGTCGTCTTCGTCTACATGCAGGGCCAGCATGGTTTTATCGGCCAGCGCGGCTATCCTTTCTGGAGCAGGCTCGGCATTGCTGATCTCTACCTTATACAGCTTGCGGGCATTGAGCATTTGACACAAACGCGACAAAATCGGGTCGTCGTGGTCGGCCCAAACCTTTACCGAGGCGTAGATATCCTGGTCGTCGAGCTTGGCAAACTGCTGCAGATGGGTTTCGTCGTCAAAGAAGTTGAGTTCGGTAATATCGTTCTGCAGAAAATGCTGCAGCGCCGGCGTGGCAAAAAGCTCGACCCCGCCAGAAGCCAGCTCTTTGGCCCTTTCCAAGATCTTTACCAACAGCTGTTCGCCGGCAATGACGGTTTTGTGCAGGTAAACCTGCCAATACATCAGCCTGCGGGCAATCAGAAATTTTTCGATCGAATAAATGCCCTTCTCCTCAATCACCAGCTGATCGTCAACCACGTTGAACATTTTAATGATGCGGTCGAAACTGATCACCCCTTCGCTTACCCCGGTAAAAAAGCTGTCGCGGTTCAGGTAATCCATGCGGTCGAGGTCTAACTGGCCAGAAATCAGCTGGCAAAAGAAGCGGCGGTGGTATTTGCCCCTGAAAATATGGATGGCGGTAGTGAGCTGCCCGTCAAACTCCTCGTTCAGCTGGTCCATCATCAGCATCGAAATATCTTCGTGCATCACGCCGGTAATGAGCGTATGCTCCAGTGCATGCGAAAAAGGACCGTGTCCTATATCGTGTAGCAAAATGGCGATGGTGGCGGCCTCTTCCTCTTCAAAACTGATGTGATGGCCCTTGCTGCGCAGCACTTCTATGGCCAGGCCCATCAGGTGCATGGCGCCCAACGCGTGGTGAAAACGGGTATGCAAAGCGCCGGGATATACCAAGTGGGTCATTCCCAATTGCTTGATGTACCTGAGCCGCTGAAAATACGGATGGGAAATGAGGTCATAAATCAACGCCGATGGGATGCTGATGAAGCCGTACACCGGGTCGTTTATTATTTTCTTTTTATTCAATTCTCAAAATTAAATTATACGGTACAAAAATTGCTATTTTTATCGATAGTAAAAAGCCTAGCGCTTTGAATGGAATTAATTTACATAAAAAACAGATATAATGCAGGAAACCAAAATTCTATGGGCCGACGACGAAATCAACTTGCTGAAGCCACACATTCTGCTGCTGAACGAAAAAGGCTATCAGGTAACTACGTTTACCAATGGCAACGATGCGCTGGAGGCCTTTGGAAAGGAACATTTCGACCTTGTGTTTTTAGACGAGAACATGCCTGGAATGAGCGGATTGGAAACGCTTTCTGCCATCAAAAACATCCGGTCTGATGTGCCTGTGGTACTGATTACCAAAAGCGAAGAAGAAAACCTGATGGAAGACGCCATCGGTTCGAAAATAGACGACTACCTGATCAAGCCGGTTAATCCGAAGCAGGTTTTGCTCACCATCAAGAAAATTATCGACAACAAACGCCTGGTGAGCGAGCGTACCTCATCGGCCTACCAGCAGGATTTTAGGCGTTTGGGCATGACCTTAAACGACAAGCTGAGCTATGAAGAATGGGTAGAGGTTTATAAAAAATTGGTTTTTTGGGAACTGGAACTCGAAAAGCTCGACGATCCGCAGATGCATGAGATTTTGACCATGCAAAAATCGGAGGCCAACATGCAGTTCTCTAAATTTATTGAAAACCATTATTTGGATTGGGTAAACGGCAAGGGAAACCCGCCATTGTTATCCAACGAGCTGCTGAAAAAGAAGGTTTTTCCGCTCATCAACAGCACTACCCCCGTGTTCTTTATTTTGATAGACAACCTGAGGTACGACCAATGGAAAATCATCAATCCGCTGATTACCGAATATTTCCGCCTGGATGAAGAAGATACCTATTCGAGTATTTTGCCTACGGCTACCCAATATGCCCGTAACGCCATTTTTTCGGGCCTCATGCCTTTAGAAATGGAGAAGCGTTTTCCGGCATTGTGGCAAAACGACGACGACGAAGGGGGCAAAAACCTGCACGAGGAAACGTTTTTGGGCGAGCAGATCAAGCGCAGCCTGCGCAAGGACTGCAAATTCAGCTACCATAAGATCCTGACTTTCGACCAGGGGAAAGAGCTTACCGAACAGGTAAACAACCTGATGCAAAACGAGTTTAATGCCCTGGTTTACAACTTTGTGGATATGCTTTCTCATGCCCGCACCGATATGCAGATGATCCGCGAGCTGGCCAACGACGATGCAGCCTACCGTTCTTTGACCTTGTCGTGGTTCGAGCACTCGCCTTTGCTAGACCTGCTTAAAAAAATCTCTCAAAAACGGGTAAAACTGATCATTACAACAGATCATGGTACCATTAGGGTAAAGCATCCGAGCA
Organism: Pedobacter sp. TM02; assembly: GCF_059705275.1. Classification (NCBI taxonomy): domain Bacteria; kingdom Pseudomonadati; phylum Bacteroidota; class Sphingobacteriia; order Sphingobacteriales; family Sphingobacteriaceae; genus Pedobacter; species Pedobacter sp. TM02. The sequence continues at coordinate 4,356,345 of NZ_AP046530.1, read as the reverse complement.
AGGTAATCGGCGATAGGAATACCAATACCAACCTGCGCTACAAACAGGGGCGCAACCTTAATTTTAATCCGAAAGAAGTGTTCCTGATCAAAAATCCGCACGAGGCGCAATTGCCGAAGATCAACATCAGCTCCAACTATATTTTTGCCAAGGAAGACCAGTATTTCGTTTACCAGAACAACTACAACCAGTTTGTGAACTATTACAACGAAACCTTCCAGCACGGAGGCATTTCGCTGGAGGAGATGATCATTCCGGTTGTCACGTATAGTTCGAGGTAATCCTATCTTATTCTACCACCTCAGACATCTTAGATTTCTGAGGCGGTAATATTATCTTTGCTGCATGAACACTTCCATTACCATCGATAGCATTAACGAATTGGGCATCGTAGCCGAGCAATTGCTCGGTTTTGCCAATGGCGAGCGTTTTTTTGTTTTTGAAGGCGATATGGCCGCAGGCAAAACCACTTTCATCAAATCGCTTTGCCAGGCCCTGGGCATAACCGATGTGGTGAGCAGCCCTACATTTTCTATCGTTAACGAATACGAAAGCCCTGCCGGGCCGGTTTACCATTTCGATTTTTACCGCCTAAAAAACCTGCAAGAGGCTTTCGACATCGGCTACGAAGAGTACTTTTACAGCGGCAGCTATTGCTTGGTAGAATGGCCACAAAAAGTAGCCGAGCTTTTGCCCGATCGTTACATCAAGGTGGCCATCTCCATTACGGGCAGCGAGCAGCGCCACTTCGATTTGGAGCGCATAGGCGCCTAAAACCATTGCCGGTTTTGTCAGGGGTAACTCTTTTCTATGTATTTCATTGTGAGCTATTCGCAGATTTTGCGTAACTTCAAGCACCTAAATAAAAAACTACCCAACTTATCATGGCTACAGGATTACGTGAAGGCATGGCTGCCATAGCCCAAAGAGGCTTGATGCAGCCCCAGGAGTCAATGTTAGAAACCAACAAGAAGAGCAACAGTTTATACATCGGTATCCCCAAAGAAATTTCCTTTCAAGAGTGCAGGATAGCGCTTACGCCCTTATCGGTAGCTCTTTTGGTAAACAATGGGCACCGGGTGGTTATCGAATCGGGAGCCGGCAACGGCGCCAACTTTACCGACAAGGATTATAGCGAACAGGGCGCACAGATTTCGTTCAGCAAGAAAGACGTGTACGCGGCCGACATCATCGTTAAAATAGCCCCGCCTACTTTAGAAGAAATCGGGTTGATGCACAAAGGCCAGACCTTGATTTCGGCCCTGCAGATCGGCACGCTTAAAGAGGCCAATCTCAAGGCCATCCTCCATAAAAAAATCAATGCGCTTTGCTTCGAAAACCTGCGCGACGAAGGCAATGTGCTGAGCGTGGTGCGCGCCATGGGCGAAATTGTAGGGTCGGCTTCTATTTTCATCGCCGCAGAGTACCTGAGTTCGGCATTTGGCGGCAAGGGCCTGATGCTGGGCGGCTTTACGGGTGTACCACCTACCGAGATCGTGATTTTGGGTGCCGGAACCGTTGGCGAATATGCCGCGCGCACGGCGCTTTCGCTGGGTGCAGAGGTGAAGGTTTTTGACAGTTCGATATTTAAGCTCCGCCGTTTGCAGAACAACCTGGGCAGCCGCGTTTTTACCTCGGTTATGCAACCCATTGTGCTGGCCAAGGCCATTACTACCTGCGATGTGGTAATTGGCGCCATCCGTTCGCAGCACGGCCGCAGCCCCTGCTTGGTGATGGAAGAAACCGTTAGCCGCATGAAACCCCATTCGGTGGTGGTAGATGTGAGCATTGACCAAGGTGGCTGTTTCGAAACCTCGGAAGTAACCAACCACAAAGACCCGGTTTTTATCAAACACGACGTGATCCATTACTGCGTGCCCAATATTGCCTCGAGGGTGCCCCGCACGGCATCTTATGCCCTAACCAATATCTTTGCCCCTATTTTGATCGATATTGGCGAAATGGGCGGCCTGATGAACATGGCCTGGAACAGGCCCGGCATCCGCGAAGCGCTGTACTGCTACCAGGGCCATTTAACCAATAAAGACCTGGCCAATATGTATAATTTGCCGTTCAAGGATCTGGAACTGCTTGTGGTGGCCAATCAATAATTATGAAACGACTTTTATCGCTGGCCCTGGTGGCCGCCTGCTTAAGCTCCTGCGCCCAAAAGAATGCGCAAAACCCCTACGGCCTGGCCATTGTAAGCAATTACAAAACCTACAAGGCCGATTTAAAGGCCCACCCCAACAACGAGCTGGTCGAAATCAAGAAGGCCATCCCATCGGTGGTACTCGATATCAGGTATGCCACTGCCAACAACTTCATGCAACAGGTAATGTACAAGCAGGCCCGCGCCTTTGCCCGCAAACCCGTGGTTGAGCAACTGAAAAAGATACAGGCCATCCTCAACAAACAGGGCTATGGCTTAAAAATATTCGACGGCTACAGGCCCTACGCCATTACCATGGCCTTTTACCAGAAGGCCAGCGACAAGAACTTTGTGGCCAACCCCAACAAAGGCTCTAAGCATAACCGCGGCTGCGCGGTAGACCTGACCATCATAGACCTGAAAACTGGCAAAGACGTACCCATGCCAACCCCTTACGACAGCTTTGCGCCCGAAGCCGCCCCGCACTACCAGAAGCTGCCTGCCAACGTAATTAAAAACCGCGATTTTTTGATTGCCACCATGCAGGCCAACGGTTTTAAGGTTATTTACAACGAATGGTGGCATTTCGATTTTAACGGCTGGCAGGAGTATGATTTGATGGATATTCCGTTTGAGCAGCTTTAAGCCGCGTGCACAACCGGCCACAACCGTGGTGCCGTCTGTTTGGTTTCGCCAAACCCAATCTGCTTACCCTTAATAACCTGGGCATTACCCGAAATTATTTGTTCATAATCTTTGCTTTTTTGGATTCTTTTTAAGTTTTATATAGCTTGGAATTTAAGTAAAACAAACGCTCAACTATAAAGCTCTTGATTAGATTCATAACAATAAACGAACTTAAAGAACTTCTTGATGAATTTCTAAACCGCTGGCCAATCGATAAATTAGAAGCTCTAACTCTGCAAGAGTATGTAGGCGTTAATAACAAGGACACCTTTTGCCAATGGGTTGAAACTAGAACAAGGATGTTGGGAAGCATAAAGGGTCTAACATCAATTAAGTTTGGGATTTACGAAAGGACAAATTCTGCTAAAACCCCAAAAAATTATAAAAACGATGAAAAATACTCTTGGTTAAAAGCTTATGGTAACGACAGAAAAACTGCTTTTGACAACGTAAAAAGAGACATCATTAAAGTCATAAAGCTCTCTGAAATTGGCGGTTTTGACCAGATCGATCATATACGTCTACCTGACCTATTTAAATGGAAAGTAGCTTTTTTATATTCTAATGAAAGACTCATCCCGATTTATAAACGCGATGTTTTATTTAAGATCGCAGATTATTTTGGTTTGCAGGTAGGCAAGAGCACTACTATCTCGGAAATACAGACATTAATGATGATGAATAAGCCCGCGCACTTGGATGTGTATGCTTTTATGCGAAAGCTTTATGACCAGTTTGGGGACAGGAAGGAAAGAAAAGAAATTATCGCGAACACAAGCACGCGAATACCAAGAACAAAAAGACGAGCAACAGGAACAAAAGACATAGCTCCACAGGTGAGAACCGTAACCCGTTCTTACATCGCAGAACAACGACATAATAAAATTCAGGAAGCACTTAAAGCTCAATTAATAGAGCAATTTGGAGAGGAAAATGTCCTGTTGGAAGAAAATCATGTCGATGTAAAGCTAATCCAACCGGATTTTATTTCGTTTTACGAAGTTAAATCCTCTCCTTACGCATCACAATGTATAAAGGAAGCACTAGGACAAGTCCTATTATATTCGTCCAATGATGAAGACAAGAGGAAAAAAAACCATATTGTTGTAGGTCAGTATCCTGCTACAGCCAATGATGAAAAATATATTAACTTTCTAAAAGAAAACCTAAAGATTGATTTTGAATATCTAAACGTGGAAATCATATAATAGATATATTCCGGGGTTTTTACTTAGATCAACTGAGCATTAAATAATTATCTTATTAACCACTACTTTTGTCCAAACTTTCTCGTTATTTGATATAGGCAACCGCCTATTCATTAACCATGTAGAGCCTAGCATCCTTAAAGCCAAAAACATAAAAGCCTCATGCAATGCAAAAACAAGCTTTTTAGACTTAAATAATGAGATCCCTAATATCCTCATAGTTTGTTTGCTATGGCTTTTCCTTCCTCAGAATTCTTCAATCGGTTAGATAAGCTATTGTAATACGAAGCACAATCTATACCTGCGCCCATGCTGGTTTTGCTAATGTTGATTAAAACCCTGAGGTATAGCAGCGAAACAGGCGAATCGGGGTATTTTAAAAAGAACTCGCCATAGTTTCTTTTGCTATTGGCAAGGTACATGTCGTTAAGGGCCTTGTTTAAAGGACCGCCCGTTACAACAGCTTCTTTCATGTTTTCGGTAGCCACATAAACATTAACCGAATCCTCTATGGCTAAAATCTTTTCGTCAAATATTCTTTCGGCTTTTTTTTCGAGCAGGGTGTTATAATTCATTAAAGAATCCATGCCAAAAAACAGGCTGGCTAAGGTCAGCTCCTCGTATCTTACGGCGTTAAACCTGAAATGGCTAAGCACTACAGGCGCTTTTAGCATGATGTTCTTTTTTGAATTGTACAGGTAGGCATATTTGTATGGCAGGCTCTTGTTTACCGTTCCGGCAATCGTACAGCCTGTAGCCTGGCCATACAGGCTACAGGCCGTAGCAAATACCATCATTATGGTTAAACCAATATTAGGCAGGGTTTTCGTCATAATACTTTATGCACAAATCATAGTATACGTCCATCTGGATCACGTCGGCATTGGCATCGCCGGTAGGTTCAAGGCTTGCTGCTTCCTGTAGGCATTTGGCCTGTGCCCAGGCAGGGCATCCGCCACCCGTTGCGTTTTTAAGCTCGGCTTTGCTGAGCAATGTTAGGTTTTTCATTTGATTGATTTATGGGTCTGGCTGTTTTTTTACCACGTAAAAACATAAAACGGCAAGCTTTTACAACACCTTGCGCCGGTTGTTTAGGGATGACGCTTTTTATCCATTAAAACATATCGTTTTTAAAACAGCTAAAAAAGGCAGGTCAGCAACCCTAGGGACGCGAGGTAAAGCCCAGCCATAGATCTTGAATAAAATCAAAAGGGATAATTGAAAATACAAATAATACTTTGTATCCGTTTAGCCAGGCCTAAAATGTAAAAAGATAGAGCATTTTAAATGCGCACCCAGCCCCTTTTAAGGCACCGGCACACAAGATTCACTATTAAAATCATGAAAAAGGCTTTTTTGACCTGAAAACGCGATTTTAAGTCCAAACTAAGCAGCTCCGAGTACCGACAAAGCTCCATTGCGATGCCTCAAAGAAACGCTGCGGGTACGCCGCGTGTTGTTGCGTACCCGCAAAGACGTTTTGTCAACCCGCAGCGTGCAATTGCGTGCAAACAATGCCATGCAGAGAGTACGCAACACCTTATCGAGTGTCCGCAGTGCGATTTTGAAGGTACGCGGCGCCACATCGAGGATACGCGATGAAGCGATTAAGCCCCTAAACACCCAAAGTTTTGACCGCCTTAGACACCTAAGAACAGCTAAGACTTGAGCAATAGAAGGCTTCACTAAGGTGTCTTAGGTGGTGAAACCAGGGCGTTGGCTCCAATCAGGCCAAATTTACAACGACTGAAGTAACGGTTTTGACCACCTCAGTCACCTAAGAACGGCTAAGTATTGAACAATATGTTTAGCTAGAACCAACGCAAAAAAACAACACCAGCTCAAACAATGGCTAAGGCGTCTTAGGTGGTGAAATCAAGGCGTTGGCCCTAATCCGACTGGGTTTACAACGAGTTATGATTTGGGTTTAGTGGCAGGCTCCTGTTGGGTATGATGCGCGGCTCCGTAATGATCTACGCTCACATCGGCCTTATCGCCTTTAACCGTCAGCGAAAAGATATAGTCGTAATCATCATCGGTAAGTTCTTTTATCGGCCGGGTGCCTCCAAAGGCCTCGATCAGCTCCAGCACGGTGTTAGAATGGCCCACAATCAGTATTTTTTTGCCCTTGGCATTGGCCATCAGCTGCTTGGCCAGTTCTTTCTGGTAGTTTGGGCTATAGGTTTTAAGCGAAATGCCTTGCCTATCGGCCAACTGAAAAGCGGTTAGTTTGCTTCTTTTGTAGCCCGTTGTAAAAATCGAATCGAGTTTCTGGCCCTTTAGGTACTTGAAAAGGTCGTCTGCACGCACCTTGCCTTCGGGCGACAAATCCGGATCATTGTCTTTCGGGTTGTCGGTCAGTTTTTCGGCATGCCTAACAATCCATACTTTCACTGTTTTTTGCGCGCTCAGGTTCTGTTGTCCCAACAAAAGCGCCAGAAATACCAATACAAGGGTTCTCATCTTCAAAATTATAATGCGGTTATCAATTCTTTTAGGTCTGTTTCGCTGTGCCAGCTGCTCAGCACGATCCTGTTGATGATTTCGCCATCCTTATCGGGATAGGGAAACGAGGAAATCAGGATGTTCTTGGCCAGCAACCGTTGGCTAAGGTCTGCATTTTTGCAGAAAAAAACAGGAAAATCGGGTATAAAATGCCAGCCTTTTTTACCGGCCAGCGCCGTGGCCATGCGTTTAGCAAGTACTTGGAGCTTGTCGAGTTCCGCTGCATAAAGCGCGTCGGCCTGCATCAGGGCAAAAAGCCCGGCGGCGGCAGGCGGCGAAGCCCCCAGAAATTCGTTACTCTGCTTCAGCTTACCAATGGTTTTTTCAGACCCCAAAACCAATCCCGCATCTACGCCCAATGCCTTGGCCATAGATGCCACCACAACCGTTTCTACGTGTTTGGCTGTGGGCAGGGCCGAAAAAGCGCCCAGGCCCTTGTTATTGAGCCCCAGGCCATGCGAATCATCAACAATGAGCAGCACTTGCTTTTGTGGGTCAATCTGCGCTACAAACGAAAAATCGTAAATCTCCGGAAAGAGGTTGTTCATCGAGTTGCTGATGAGCACCCAACGCTCCTGTTCGCTCTGGTTAATGGTCTCGATTAGCGTTTGGGCCCAGGCGCCAAACGAGGTTTCGGCCGTTCGGGGTTCTTCGGCCAGCCACAAAGCCGGATGGCAGGCCGGCGCATAGCAAACCGTACCCCAGCTGCTCAGGTTCTTTACCGCCAGCTGCGCGGCCAGGTAGCCGCTCGAGCTCACCAAGGCCGCTTCGGCGCCGAATTTTTTAGCCAGGTGTTTTTCGGCTTCGTCGTAAATGCCCAACTGGATGTTGTTGTTTCGGCTGGTGCCGTTGTTCAGGCCAAATTGCTCAAGACCTTTGATGTAACTGCGCAAAAAGGCTTCGTTTTTCGGGATGCCCAAATAGGCCGTGCCCCCAAAATAGAGATAGCTTTTTCCGGCAACCGCTATCCTGGGCGCCAATGAGCCCTGTAACTGGTTAAACGTTGGTTGGTTAGACATTAATAGCTTCTTCCCAATTGGTCGTTGGCCGCTTTGATCAAAGAGTTGGCATTGTTCGTATCGAACGAAAACTCCCAAAACATGATGCCGTTGGCGCGGTCTTTGGCCAGCTGCGCTTTCTGTTTTACCAAATTGATGCCGTTAAAATAATAATCGACACCAGCTACCTTGCCCTCATTGCCGTTTACATCGACCCCGGCAGCCTCGATATCGCGATAGCCCTTGGCCGCGTTTTGCACGTTTTTGCCATAAGTTGGAATGCCTACAACGGCTTTTAGCCTGTCTAGGCCTTTTACGTTCAAGTATTGGTCTAAACTGGCCACGCTCATTTTGTACGAGGCGTGCTGGTAAGGATCTGAAGTATCGTAACCGATTCCGTCGTACTGCATGATGTTGAAGAAGTCTACATATTGGAATACCTCTGGCTTGATGCCTTCTCTAATTCCTCCGGAATATACTGCCGGGGTAACCGCAGCACTTAAAAACTTGTTGATTTTGTGCAGCTCGGCAGAAAGCTCCTTCATGAGCAATACAAAATTATCTGCCGATGGCGCAGTACCGGAGGTGCTCGGGTATTCCCAATCGATATCGACCCCGTTAAGGCTGTTGTTTTTGGCAAAATTAACCACGTTGGTTACAAACTTGGTCCTTGCCGTGGCCGTACTGGCCATGGTAGCAAAGCTGGCGCTGCTGCCCGAAACCGAGATGCCCACTTTTACGTTGTTGGCCCTGGCGCGCTGCATTACTGTTTCGAAGCGTGTGGGCTGCGAAAGCGGCTTTAACGTACCATCGGCAATGGCATCGATTTCTAAAAAGGCGTAGAACAGATGGGTAATCATCTTGTACTTGCTCATGTCTACCGTTTCTGGGTCTTTATAGCTCGGCATATAGGCCACGATCTTGAAGCTGTTGTCGGGCACATAGGGCGTTGGGGTTACCGGCGTAGTATTGTTGTCGGGGTTTGAAGGCGTGCTATCATCGCTTTTCTTACAGGCGCCGAACGCCAAAAGGCCCAGGGAACAAATGAGGAGTAGATTTTTTAATTTCATGCGGTTACTTCAATTGGTTCTTAAAAAACTCAAACTGCTGGCGGATAGATTTTGCCCAGTAGGCCTTGTTATGCGCTCCCGGCTGAGAAATGTAGGTGGCGTTTAACTTCAGGCTGTCGCACTTCTGCTTCAGCTCGTTGTTAGAGGCATAGAAAAAATCGTTGGCGCCGCAATCGAAAATAATGGGCTTGGCATTGCCTTTTAGTTGCCCGATATTGTCGATAACGGAATATTTTTTCCAAGCTTCGTCTGTTGCCGGCGGGTTTCCCAGTAAATCTCCCAAGCCAAACTTACCAAATCCATCTGATAATTTAATGCCCCCACTGGTACTGCCTGCTCCTGCAAACAATTCGGGCCGCCGTATAAACAGGTGCAGGGCTCCATGCCCGCCCATGCTCAGGCCAGTTATGAAGACGTTTTGTGTATCTGTTTTATACTTTTTTTGAATGTCGGGATACAGCTCGTCGAAGAAGAAGCTTTCAAACTGCCAGTCTTTTTTTATCGGACTATTGAGGTACCAGCTGCTGAACAGGCCATCGGGACAAATTAGGATAAAACCGTATTGGTCGGCATATTTTTGGGCATCCATAATGTTGTTCCACTGCTTGTAATTGCCCGAATAGCCGTGCAGCAGGAAAATAACCGGAAACTTATCCTGTTGCTTGTAATTTTTGGGCTTAAACACCCAGGTCGTATCCGCCTTGGGCAGGTTCTTGCTCTGGTAAATAAGCTGGTCTTGTGCCGAAGCACCAAGCCCCAGCAGCAGCAATAGGCCCAGTAAATGGTTTTTCATCATTTCAGTTCTTAAAAATTATCATGGATATAGGTCATCAGCCGTACCATTTCGTTCCTCACCTCTGACGTTGGCTGTACAAAATTATTGTTCATGAAAGAAAAAATAAGTACCCTGCCCTTTTGGGTTACCACATAGCCGCTTTGGTTGTGGTTGTTTGAGAGACTACCGGTTTTGCCAAACACAAAGGGCTTGTCGGTTTTGGGGTAGGCATTTTTCAGGGTTCCCGTTTTGCCCCCTGCGGGCAACAGGCCAAAGAGCCTTTCCTTGTTGTTTACTTCGGTATAAATAAGCTCCAATAGCTTCACCATGTCTCTGGGCGTAAACAAATTGCCTCTCGATAGGCCCGAACCATCTACCCATTTCGGTTTATCTGGCAGGCTGGTTAAATAGTGCTGTTCGATGTAGGCAATGATTTTGGCCGTATTCAGTTCTTCGCCAACCTGATTGGCATAGGTAAGCAGCAGCTGTTCGGCAATAAAGTTATCGCTGGGCTGCAGCATTTGCTTAAACACCGAATCGCTTTTTACGTTGTAGATGGTTTGGGCATTGGCCGGCATCTTGAAGTTGATGATGCCCACATACTTGTGCAGCGTATCGGCCAAAAGGTTTACCGTGGTTGCGGTACTCACCTTAAAGGGCACTTGCTGGGCCGTTTTGGTGGTTATGGGTACTTTAGGATAGGTGAAATGGTTGCTGTTAAAATCACGGGTTACCTTAAAAGCCTTGGCCTGGCTTGCGCTGTCTGCGGCGAAGCAGCTGGCAAAGATTTGGGGCGTGATGTTAATCTGGCCATTGGCCGTTGTGCTAACCAGCACCATGTTATCCATCAGAGGCAATTCGTTAATTTCGGCCTGGTAATATTCGTTGTAATCGTCCCATTGCCAGCCGTTGCCGTAAAAATTGCCGGTATACCTGCCCGGGGCGAAGAACAGTTTTTTGCTGCTGTTTTTTAAAAAATTGTAGGCCTTGGTGCCTTTCAGTTGCGAGTGCAGGAAAGAAGGGTCGCCGGTTCCCCAAAAAATAAGCGAATCTCCCCTTTCTACATAACGTAGCGAGGGAATGGAATCGGGAGCCATTTTCAGGCCCGCATAAAAAGTAAAGAGTTTGGTATTGGAGGCTGGCGTAAAATACTTATCGGCATCTTGCTGAAAAAGCAGCTCTTTTTGATCTATATCGTACAAAGCAAAGCCCACCTGGTATTTTTTGATCAATTGGGAATGCTGGAATTCTTTTTTTACTTTCCTTGAAATCATCCGGTTTGGCGTGCAGGCCAATTGGCAGGCAACAAAAAAGAACAAGAGGCAGGTAAGCAGCTTTAAACTGGTTTTTTCCATTAAGTATTGGGCTATAGCAAAAATGTGCGTCCTAATTTATTAATTTAGTTTTATGAAATATTGGCATCGGGCAATAAAAATATACCTACTATTTGCTTTTTTTGGCTCAATTGTACTGCAAACCTTGTTGGCAGATGCCTGTTATGCCCAAAATTTTGTTTTTGAAGGGAAGCGCAAAAAAGACGCCTTAACCTTTGAGCAAATCAAGAATCTGATTGTAGTGCCGCTCTACCTCAACGGCAAAGGCCCTTACAATTTTATCCTCGACACGGGCGTAGGTTCGCTGATCATAACGGATCCTGGGTTATTGGATACTTTACGGATCAAAAACCCCAGAACCATTAAAGTGTATGGCTTTGGCCAGGGCGAAGAAATTGATGCTTTTTTAACCAACGACGTCGGCGTAAAGATTTCGGAGGCCAGCGCCGCACATGTGCCAACCGCCATTTTAAAGAAGGATATTTTTGACCTTTCGAGTTATTTGGGGCAAAAGATATATGGTTTGATCGGCTATCCGTTTTTCAACAGCTTTGTGGTCAAGATAAACTACAGCACCAGCAGGCTTAGCTTTTCGCTACCCAGCGCAAAAGTGAAGAAAAGAGGACATCAAATTCCGATATTCATCGAGAACAACCGGCCTTATCTTTTTGCCGATCTGGAAGATGCGCACAAACGGCCATTTAGGGTAAAACTTATTATTGACTGTGGCGCCAGCCATCCCTTATCGATGTATGCCTTGGCGGGCAAACCCTTTCCGATACCCAAAGACACCATTTCGGCCAATTTGGGAGTGGGCTTAAGCGGGGTGATCAATGGCAGCATGGGGCGGCTCTCCTCGCTAACCCTAGGCAAATATTCCTTTAAAAACATCCTTTCGGGCTTTCCGGCCTACGAAGCTTTGGCCAAACAGGTGGGCTACGACAAAAACGACGGCAATTTGGGGGCCGAAGTGCTCAAACGCTTCACCGTGATTTTCGATTATCCCAACCTTTCGATGTACCTCAAACCCAACTCCAACTACAGCACTCCTTTCGAACACGACATGTCGGGCATTGAGGTATACATGGACCCCAACAACAAAAAGCATGTTTTTATAGGCCGCATCGAACCCGGATCTCCTGCAGAAAAGGCTGGGTTTTTAGAGCAGGACGAAATTGTTTCGCTGAATATGCGCTTTATCCAGGAGTATTCGCTGGAAGATATTTCGAAGCTCTTCAAGTCTGACGACGGCCGTACCATTTTGGTAGAGATTGTGCGCAACAACCGAAACCTCATCAAATTGCTCCGACTGAAACGAAGGATTTAGTTTTGTCATCGTAGTGTAACATTCGCCTTTCACGATTTCCTTTGCAAGGACACAATTCTATTTTAGCCTTTTATCACCAAACTAACTTTTTATAAAACATGATCAAAAACCAAAACTTATTAGCGGCAGCTAGTTTGTTTTTTTTATGCGCATTGGGCAGCACCGCCAGCTTTGCGCAGCAAAAGAAAACCACTACACCTCCATCTACCGCAGCACCGGCCGCAACAACACCTGCGGCTCCCCCTAAAAAAGAGGGTATCAAGCCTTTTGCCGAGGTTATTACGGCTAAGGCCAAAACCAAAAGCGGCTTATTTAAAACGCACCGTTTAGACGATAAATGGTATTTTGAAATCCCTGATTCGATTTTAAACCGCGAAATGCTCGTGGTAACCCGCTTGGCCAAAGTACCTGCAGGCGTTAAAGTTGGCAACCAGCAATATGGCGGCGAACAACTGAACGAACAAGTTTGGCAATGGGAACGTCGCGGCAAGCAGATTTTTATCCGCGTACCGAGTTATGCCATCAGGGCCGAAGAAAATACCGACATGTACCAGTCGGTTAAAAATTCGAATCTTTCTACCATCCTGGCTTCTTTCGATATCAAAGCCTATAACAAAGACACTACAGGCGTGGTTATTGACGTAACCGATTTCTACAATGGTGATATTTTGGCCATCGGCGCCAGCGATGCCTTGAGAAAAGCCTACAAAACCACGGTTTACGACAATACCCGTTCTTATATCGACACCATCAAAACCTATCCGTTGAACATTGAAGTGGGAACGGCCAAAACCTACCGTTCGGCCGAATCGCCAATCGACAACAGCATTGGTGCAGTTACCTTCGAGTTCAACACCTCGATGTTATTGTTGCCAAAAACACCGGTTAAGCCTCGCTTTATGGATGCCCGCGTAGGGTTCTTTGGCCAGTCGCAGATTGATTTCGGTACCGACGCCCAAAAGTCAGAACGTACCGCTTATATCCACCGCTGGAATTTGGTGCCTAAAGATACCGTGGCCTACAAACGTGGCGAACTGGTTGAACCAGTTAAGCCGATTGTGATCTACATCGATCCGGCTACGCCTAAAAAATGGGTGCCATACCTGATTGCGGGTATTAACGATTGGCAAAAAGCTTTTGAGGCCGCGGGCTTTAAAAATGCCATTATTGGCAAGGAAGCGCCAACGCCTCAGCAAGATCCTGAATTTAGCGTAGACGATTCGCGTTACTCGGTAGTGCGTTATTTCGCTTCTGATATTCAGAATGCCTACGGTCCGCATGTTGCAGACCCACGCACCGGACAGATTTTAGAGACACACATCGGCTGGTACCACAACGTCATGAGCTTGTTGAGAAACTGGTTCTTCGTACAAACCGCGGCCATCAATCCAGAAGCCCGCAAAGCCAAATTCAGCGATGCGCAAATGGGCGAATTGATCCGCTTCGTGTCTTCTCACGAAATTGGCCACACTTTGGGCTTGCCGCACAACTTTGGTTCGAGCTACGCTTATCCGGTTGATTCGCTGCGCTCAAAAGCCTTTACCGATAAATATGCCACTGCACCTTCTATCATGGACTATGCCCGTTTCAACTACGTGGCCCAACCTGGCGATGGCGTGGTAAGAATGTACCCAGGCATCGGCGAATACGATAAATGGGCTGTTAAATGGGGCTACACTTGGTTTCCTGGCAACTTGACCGCTCAACAGGAAAAAGACAAGTTAGATGTATGGACCAAAGAAAAAGCAGGTAATCCGATGTATTTCTATGGCCGCCAAGGCAATGCCTACGATCCGCGCGACCAAAGCGAAGACTTGGGCGACAACGCCATGAAAGCCAGTGGCTATGGTATTGCCAACCTGAAACGCATTTTGCCTAACGTAGAAAAATGGACTTTCGAAAAAGGCAAAGACTTTAGCAACCTGAGCGAAATTTATGGCGAAATTGTAGGCCAATATAACCGTTACATGGGCCATGTTACCTACAATGTGGGTGGCTTGTACGAAAACTTCAAAACCTACGACCAAGCTGGTGCCGTTTACAAATACCTAGACAAAGCAAAGCAAAAAGAAGCCATTGCTTTCTTGAACCAACAATTGTTTACCACGCCGTTATGGCTCATCAACAGCGAGCAATTGAACAAATTCGATAATGGTGCTATGCTAACCCGCATCAAAGGCGTACAAACCGGTACCATCAACAACATCTTCACTTCGTCGAGGTTGCTGCGCATGTTGGATAACGAAGCCAAAAACGGAGCTACTGCTTATACCATTCCTGAGTTGTTTACCGATTTGCGTGGTACTATTTTCGCTGCTGGCAGACCAGATGCCTTTAAACGCAATTTGCAAAGAGGCTATATCGATCGTTTGGGAAGCTTAATGGTTGATGCCCCTGCACCGCAAGGCCTGCCTCCAGGCTTTACCTTTACCCCGGTAAACATTTCGGTAACCGATATCAGACCTTTGGTTAGAGCCGAGCTTAAAACCTTATTGGCTACCGCAAAAGCCCGCGGCGTTGCCGGCGATGCCAACACCAAGGCACACTACGAAGATCTGGCCGTTAGAATTAACGACATTTTGGATCCGAAAAAATAATACCAGCAAAGCCCCGAAAGTTTCGGGGCTTTTTTATTTTAGTACCATGCTTAAATCCTTCCTATTTTCCCTGGCCTTTGTTGTCTTCGGCCACGTTGCCTTGGCCCAAAACGCCGATTCGCTGACCCTGGTTAAAGCCAAGTGGCAAAAAAAGCGCATTGCGCCCAAAACCAGGCTCTTTACCTTCTATTTTAAGCAAAACAGTCTTTTTCAGGCTAACGAGCAGCTTTCTTTTGTCGAGGTAAAAAACAGCAAAAGAGCCCCGCTTTTTGCCTTTGGCGGCGAGCCCAAAGAGCTTAAAACCACATCCACGTTTGGAAGAGCCAATCAAGCCATTGCCGCTATTAACGGTACTTTTTTCGACGTAAAAAATGGTGGGTCTGTAGATTTCATCAAGGTTAACGGGCAAGTGATTAGCCCAAACCGCTTGGAAAAAGGCAATAAAAGAGCCCGTCACCAGCAAGCCGCCGTGGTGATAGCAAACGGCAGGCTCAGCTTAAAAAAATGGGATGGAACAAGCAACTGGGAAGAGACGCTAAGCGAAAACGACGTGATGCTCAGTGGCCCGCTTTTGCGGCTTAACCAAATTGACGAAAGTTTGGATACCGCCGCCTTTAACCGCTTGCGCCATCCCAGAAGCGCCATTGGCCTTAAGCCCGACGGCACCGTGCTGCTCCTGACCGTAGATGGCCGCCACGAAAATTCGGCCGGCATGAGCCTGTTCGAGCTGACCAAGGTCATGAAATGGCTGGGTTGTACCAGCGCCATCAACCTCGACGGTGGCGGTTCCACTACCTTGTGGTTGGCCGATGCGCCCGGAAACGGCATTGTAAACTTCCCTTCCGACAATAAAAAGTGGGACCACGAGGGCGAAAGAAAAGTAGCCAATGTGATTATGCTTAAACCTAAAAAATAAGTTATTAGGTGTATTTTACGTTAGTTGGGAAAGGCTTTCCCAAAACTATGATATATTTGCCTCCACAATCTGGTGCCCTTTAAAATGAAGTCGAAATACCTTTTAGTTCCCGCTTTTGTTTGTTCCCTGTTTTTCCTGGCCTGCAATTCTGATTCGAAAAAGCAAGCTACAGACGGTTCGAAGTCCGGACAGCAAACCGAAGAGCTCGGCTTTAGCGACGTAAACGGCATCCGGTTCTACGAGGTAAAACGACGCTTTAAAAACGGCCTTTCCTTTAACAAAATCGGCTTTCAGCAGGAGCCCACCTGGATTATCCAGTTTAAGGCGCCCGATACCATGCTAGCCTACAGTCCCGAAAAAAAAGGCATGGAAGCTTTTTATCTGCAATTTGACCATGGCAAGGTATACAACTTTGCCCGCGAATTTTTCAGGGCCATTACCATTACCAAAGACAGCCTGGTTTTACAGCGACTGCAGGTTGACGGACGCGTAATTGCCGGCGACGACGATGAGCGCTCCGACGTTTTCTGCACCTATTATACCCGCGATTATATCGAAAACAAACTGCATACAACAGTTGGCGAACTGCAGCGCCCTACCAGGGCCGATACGCTCTTTATCAAATCACTGGCCGAAAAGGCCGCTAAAGATCCCGCCAATCCAGAAACCGCATTCGCCGCCCGGCAACCGGTGGACTTTAAGCCTAAAGGGCCTTATGTTACAGTAGAAAAAATAAGCAATGTAGACCCGCTCAATAACAGAACGCTCTCTTACGATTACCTTTACCCAGAATACCGTTTGGTTATCGAGAAATCGTATAAAGCCTTTGCCTACCGTTTCTCGGTAGTGGTCGATACCAAGGGCAAATTAACGGTTAACCGCGTAGAAGGCGTGATGAAAGAAGACCTCGAGCCAAGAAAGCGCCTGATCCAAGGCATTTTAGATGTTTATGTGCGCAATCTTTACCAGATAAGCCCTGGAACGACGCTGGGCATACCCCATTCTAGCGAAATTACCCTTAACCTGGTGGGCAAACTGGCGAAATAATCTGTTCTATTTTTTGACCATATTGCTCAAACATTTGTTTTGTTGATTTTTAACTGTACCTTGCAGCTCATTTAATTACAATACAATGCAAGAAGGAACAGTAAAATTTTTCAATGTAACTAAAGGTTTCGGCTTTATTATCCCTGCAAACGGCGATAGCGAAATCTTTGTACATTCAACAGGCCTTATCGACGAAATTCGTGAAAACGACAAAGTTCAATACGACGTTGAAAACGGTAGAAAAGGCTTAAACGCCGTTAATGTGAAAGTAATCTAATTATTATCATATTTTACCAAAAAAGCCCCGGCAAATGCCGGGGCTTTTTTATTGCTGGATTATTTTCTACCGCTGGTAAACCCTCACGTAATCTATCTTCATGCTTGCCGGAAAAATAGATTCGTCTATTCCCTTGGCGCCACCCCAGTTGCCTCCTACCGCTACATTGAGCAATACGTGGAACTGCTGGTCAAAAGGCCAATCGGCCATGCCCTTGCCACTGTTTTTAAAGGTCAGGTATTTCTGATCGTCGATAAAGAAATCGATACGGTCGGCAAACCACTCGATGGCATAAACATGGTACTGCGTATAAATATCGTTTACTTTTAGCGCTTTGCCTACCTGGGTACCTTTAACATGGTTAAACGCTTCGGTATGTACGGTTCCGTGCACCGTATCAGGCGCATAACCTACGTGCTCCATGATGTCGATTTCGCCACTTTTTGGCCAGTTTCCGTACTTCCAGTCGGTAGGCAGCATCCAAATGGCCGGCCAAATCCCTCTGCCTTTTGGCAAGATGGCGCGAACTTCTACGCGACCGTATTTCACGTCGAATTTGTTTTTGCTCACCAACCTGGCCGAAGTAAACTTCATTTGCTCTTGATCGGCTTTGCGCGCAGTAATATTCAACGCCCCTTTTTCTACATTGGCGTTCAGGGTATCAGCCTTGGTATAAAATTGCTTTTCGTTGTTGCCCCAACCGGTACCTCCTACATCATAGCCCCAATTATGCGAATCGGGTAATCCTTTGCCGTTAAACTCGTCGGCCCACTTTAACTTCCAGCCCTTAGCTACTGGTGTTTTTTTAATGGTTTCGAACAATAATTCTGGCTCGTTGGTGGTAATGTAATCCACTTCATTGGCCAATAGCCATTCCATTTCAGGAACCGTATTTACCGTCCAGGCGTTAATGGTCAATCCGAGTTTTTTGGAAGGCTCGAACCAGTTGTTTTTCTGAAAAACCGAATAGTGATAATCAGAGCCGGCAAAGCCGTCGGCTTTTAGCTTTTCAGGCGCTACTTCGCCAGCTAAATAGGCAACTTTGGCGTTTGGCATGTGTTGGATAATGTAGGTGCAGATGTCGTAACCAAAGCTGATGTACTCTACCCAGACTTCGGCTTTTAGTTTTTTAATGAGCTGCAGG
Organism: Pedobacter sp. TM02; assembly: GCF_059705275.1. Taxonomy (NCBI): domain Bacteria; kingdom Pseudomonadati; phylum Bacteroidota; class Sphingobacteriia; order Sphingobacteriales; family Sphingobacteriaceae; genus Pedobacter; species Pedobacter sp. TM02. Next base: position 4,338,308 of record NZ_AP046530.1, on the reverse strand, counting down.
GTGCTTTCGGTCAAAAACATATCGCGCTCTTTGCCCATATTCTGTGGTTTAATTTCTAGAATAAGCTTGGTTTTCTTTTGGGCCATTCCCACTTTGAGGTAATTCTCCAAGGTAGGGATTGATTCGCCGTTGGAAAGCTTCTTGCTCAGCAATTGCGCATAAGTAGATTTTGAAATGGGCATACCCAAAAAATTAGGGTCGTGGTTGACAACCATTACGCTATCCAAAGTCATGTGCACATCAAACTCGGAACCAAAACATTGGATCCGGATGGCTTCTTTAAGCGAAGCGATAGAGTTTTCGGGCAGGCCGTTCTTCTTCCAGGCGCCGCGGTGGGCAATTACCTGGTTTTTGTTCCAGCTGGTGATGGCCTTTTGGGCGATGGCCTGTGTTGAAATCATGGCGCTCAGCAAAATTACAGTTGTAAATCGTTTCATTTGTGTAGTTTAATCGACTAAAAGTAGAGATTTGAGACCAAAATTGTATTGATTTTTTGTTAACTTATCCCTGTCAATTTTAAAACTATTAAATTAGGGCAATTATTGGCCAACCAGCACACATTTTTTACCTTAATTTTCGTTAACAACGATATGGGCACCAGCTACGATCTGCTGATCGACAAGATCAATGAGTTTACGCGCAAGTTTTACCTCAATCAGCTTTTGCGTGGAAGCATTTATGCGGCGGCCAGCATTTTGGGGCTTTACCTGATGCTGTTTGTGTTGGTTTACTATGCCCACCCTGGTGTTGGTGCCAAAACGGCGCTCTTCTTTTCTTTTGTGCTGGTTGCCTTGGCCATTATTGGCTTTTGGATTGTGAAACCGGCACTGGCTTACCTGAAGCTGGGCAAAACCCTAAGTTTGGAACAGGCTGCCGGCCTGATTGGCAATCATTTTTTTAACGTAAAAGACCGCCTGCTCAATACTTTGCAACTCAAGGCGCTCGCCGATACTTCGCCACAGCAAAGCCAATTGATCTTGGCCGGAATTGACCAAAAGATAAACACCCTTAGGCCTATTCCCTTTGCCAGCGCCATTAACCTGGGCGAAAACAAAAGACACATCAAATACATCCTGATTCCTTTGGGCATCATCATGGCCATCGGCCTCATTGCGCCGGCCGTACTGCGCGAAGGAACCGATAGCTTTATCCGCTACAACCAGGAAATTTTGCCCAAAGCACCTTTTGATTTTGTAGTGGCCAACAAAAGCCTTACCGTTACACAAGGCGATGATTTTAAGGTGCAGCTCGAGCTTAAAGGCGACGAATTTCCGCAAGATGTTTACATCGAAGACGGGCCCAATACCTATAAACTGGAAAAAGAAAACATCAGCCATTTCAGCTATACCTTTAAAAACCTGCAAAAAAACAAATCTTTGCGCTTTTTTGGCGGTGGTTTTAACTCGGCTACCTTCGTGATCGAAGTCAGGCCTCGTCCATCATTGCTCCAAATGAGCGCCCAGTTGCTTTATCCGGCCTACCTGCAACGCAAAAACGAAACCCTGAACAATGTAGGCGACATGCTCATTCCCGAAGGCACCAAAGTGATTTGGCAGCTGCATACCGAAAACAGCGACGAACTTTCTTTTATGTTGCAAAACCAGGTCTTTAACCTCAAGGTAAACGATAATGCGGCCAACTTTGCCTCGGTAATCCGCAAAAACAGCGCTTACCGCGTAGTGCCCAAAAATGCCTTTGTCAGCAACAGCGATTCGCTTAGTCACCAAATCAACGTAATTGCCGATCAGTTTCCGAGCATTTCGGTTGTCGAAACCCCGGATTCGCTGAGCAGCAAGGCGCTTTATTTTTCGGGCAGCATTGCCGACGATTATGGCTTTTCGTCGCTTAAATTCAAATATAGCATTAAGGAAAATGGCAAAACCGTGAGCGAGCAAAGCAAAGCGATTACCATCAAAAACAACCAAACGGAAAACGCCTTTTTCTACCTGTGGAATTTGAACGATAGCAACACCAAACCAGGGCAGCTTATCGAATACCACTTTGAAGTTGCCGATAATGACGGCGTAAACGGCGCAAAGGTTTCCAAATCAGAGATCAAAACCTACCAGGTGCCTACCCAGCAACAACTGGCCGAAAAGCTGGCCAAAGGCAGTGAAACGCTCAAGCAAAAAATGGAATCGACCATCAAGCTGGCCAATACCATCGAAAAAGACAGCAAAAAACTGAGCCAGAACCTGCTCGATAAAAAACAGCTTTCTTTTGAAGACAAAAAGCAGATCGAACAATTGCTCGACAAGCAAAAACAACTGGAGGAAGCCGTAAAGGATATCAAGCAGCAGAACCAGAAAAACACTTTCGAAAAACAGGAAAATAATGCCTTGAACGAAGAGCTGAAGGAAAAGCAAAAGCAGATAGACAACCTCTTCAACAACGTGCTCGATGAGAAGACCAAAGAACTATTGCAAAAACTGCAGCAGCTGATGGAAATGAACAACAAGGACCTGACCCGTGACGAGCTTTCGAAAATGCAAATGGACAACAAAACCCTCAAAAACGAGCTCGACCGCATTTTGGAACTTTACAAGCAACTGGAGTTTGAGCAGAACTTGCAGAACAAAATAGACCGCTTAAACGAAATGGCCAAAGACCAAAAGGAACTGAGCCAGCAAAGCAAGGATAAAAACAGTTCGCTCAACGATGTTAAAGACAAGCAAGACCAATTGAATAAGGATTTTAAAGATCTGCAAAAAGAACTGAAAGACTTGGCCGCCAAAAACGAGCAGCTCGACAAGCCCAACAACTTTAAAAATCCCGAAAAGGAAACCAAACAGATTGAGCAGCAACAACAAGACAGCCAAGAGCAACTGAACAAAAACAACCGCCAAAAAGCTTCCGACAGCCAAAAACAGGCGGCCGAGCAAATGCAGCAACTGGCCCAGCAAATGAAAGAAGACCAGCAACAGGGCGAAGAAAAGGAATCGAAAGTGAATGCCCAGGAATTGCGTAAACTGCTGGAAAACTTGCTTAACACTTCTTTTGAACAGGAAAAAGTGATGCTGGCCTTGAGGCGGATGAATAGCAACGATCCTTCGTACACCACCAATGTACAGCAGCAGAATACGATTAAAGACAACATGAAAACCATTGCCGACAGTTTGCATTCGCTCAGCAAGCGCGTACCGCAGATTGAAAGCGTGGTAAATGCCGAGGTCGACAAAATCAACTTCAACATCGGCAAGGCGCTCGAATATTTGGGCGACAGGCGTACGCCCGAGGCCAATCGCTCGCAGCAGTTTGCCATGACTTCGCTCAACAACCTGGCGCTTATGCTTAACGAAGCCTTAGACCAGCTTCAAAATGCCAAAAAGAACGGCAAATCTGGCGGCAAAGGCAAGCAAAGCATGCAACAGCTGCAACAAATGCAGGACGAGCTGAACAAGAGAATGCAGAATGCCCGCGAAAAAATGAAACGCGAAGGCAATATGGGTACCGTGCCCAAGGGCCAACAAAGCGAAGAATATGCCCGCATGGCCCAACAACAGCAAATGATTAGGGAAGCCCTGCAAAAAATAAACAAAGAAGAAAACAAGGATGGCAAGGGCAGCATGGGCAATCTGAACCAAATGGTGCAGGACATGAAAAAAACCGAATCGGATTTGGTAAATAAGCAAATAACCGAAGAAACCATGAACAGGCAGAAGAACCTGACGGTTAAACTGCTCGATGCCCAAAAAGCGCAGCGCGAACAGGATGAGGATTCGAAGCGGGAAAGCAATGTTGGCAAGGATTTTCCGCCGTCGTACAAACAGATGATGGACAAGTTCAAAAAGCAGCAGCAAAGCGAAACCGAACTGATCCAAAAATTGCCGCCAAGCTTGAACTACTACTACAAAAACAAGATTGCGGAATATTTTAAATTGCTAAATTCGCCGAAATAATTATCGTCAATGCAATCCCGAAGTGGGCAAAGTGCTCATTTTGCAATGGCGAGCATCAAGACAGGAGCAAATGGCAAAAATCAATTTCTTTACCGAAGACATCACGTATACCCTTAAACAGAAGACCCTGATTAGGCAATGGATCGAAGCCACTATTGTGAAAGAAGGCTATCAATTGGAGGAGCTCAATTTTATTTTGTGTTCTGACGCGTATTTGCTGCGTATAAACCAAGATTACCTTCGGCATGACGATTATACCGACGTGATTACTTTCGACAACTCAGAGGCCTTAAAAACGATTGTTGGCGACATCTTCATCAGCTTGGAACGAATCCGCGAAAATGCATCGGCTTTTAACGCCAATGTAGTGGATGAGCTTTGCCGGGTAATGATACACGGAACTTTGCATCTTTTGGGCTATAAAGACAAAACAAAAGCCGCCAAAACATTAATGACGGCCAAAGAAGACGAGTACTTGGCCAAAAGGCCTTAAAACAAAAAGGACTTGCGAAGTTTTGAATACCTCGCAAGTCGCTCAAGCCCTTTGGCCTTCTTACTTTCAGCCTTCAGCCTCTTAAGGCACCAGCCAAACATAAAGCAGGTAGCACAACAACAGGCCAATGATGGCCGAAACCAGGCCAGAAACCCGTTTCTTTTTCAAGAACAGCATCAGGATAAGTCCGGTTAACGAAACCAGCGTTAAAAAAACCGCCGAAATATCGATTACCCAGCCCCAGCCCGTTCCCGAGTCACGGCCTTTGTGCAAGTCGTTCATAATGGCCACGATGCCCATCTTGATTTCTGAAAGCTCGTAAGTGCCCTTTTCACGGTCAATAAAGGCATCGGCCGAATAAGCCGGGCCCTTAAACGTAACCGTTACCTCCGAATCGTCGATCCTGAATTCGCTTACTGCACCTTTTACCTGGTGTTTGTTGCGCATCCACTCTACGATTTCGAGCTTGGCCACCTTGTTGGTATCAGGGTTATTGACCCATTTTGCATCCAGTTTACCTTTCAGCTTGCTTTCAATTTGCTTATCGCCACCAAGCCAACTGGGGTGGTTCAGCGTTAAACCAGTTACGGCAAAGAAAAGCACGATGGCAAAACTGACCATCGAAAGGTAGATATGCAGCCAGCGCGAAAGCTTGGCTACATCCTTTTTTGCACTTTTTCCCGATTTTTGGGCAACCGTCTTCTTGGAAGTCAGCGCCCTTGGCGTTGGATTATTTTTTGTAGAAGTCAAAAGTTACGTTTGAGATTTCAACATTGCCTTCTGCCGTGGCTTTCTTGGCGGCTTTCTTTAATTCCATTGGCTGACGAAGGATCTCGTCTGTACCGTGTTCTTTAGAGGTTTCGATAATGATGGTGTACTTGCCTTGCGCTACATAGTTGCCTTTGTCGTCTTTACCGTCCCATTTAATGGTGTATTTGCCTGGAGAACGGGTTGCTCCGGTTACCGAAGCAAAATTGGCCTTGTCGGCTTTAAAGCTTTCGCCATTGATGCGGTACCAGTTTTTTAAATCGGGTACCCATTTGGTTTTGTTATACCATAAAGCCAAATTGCGAACCGCCTCTTTTTTCTCATTCTCAACCCAAATAGCGGCAAATGGCCTATGGCTGTTGCCTTGGATGGCATTAAACTCGAAATTGATGGCCAATTCGTAATTAGGGTCCCATGGCTTGTCTTTTCCATAAGCAACCGGAGTTACGTTATTGGTTTTGCTTGCTTTAACCGTTGGATCAACCAAAGCAGCCCAACCCTCGCTTTCTATGCGTTTGCCATCTTTGGTGATGATCAGATACTCTGCATCCTTTACGGTTCTGGCCAAGGCCTCGCTTTCTTTAACCGACAACACGTTAAATGCGGTTGCCAAGGCCCCGGCATCTGTTGCGTTAGGCGCGATAACGGTAGCGCTGATTACGCCTTCAACCGGTTTGCCTGTACGCGGGTCAACAATATGCGAGTACCAGTGCTTGCCAATCTGCTCGCCTCTGCGGTAATTACCACTGGTAGCTACGGCCCTGTTGCTAACCAACAAATGGGCTAAAGGGGCGTCGTTTTCGGCGTTGGCCAAGGGATTGGTTACATTTACATGGTCTTTTACATCGCCTTTAATTACCAAATCGCCACCAATGTTTACCACAACGGCATCAACTTTGGCTCCAGCCAGGGCGGCATCGCAAGCCAAATTAATGATGTAGCTTTTGGCAAAGGTATTCATCACTAAAGGCACATTGCTCAACCGTGTGGCCGTTAGGTTTTTGGCATCAAGTGTATAATGAGCCTGTTGCATGGCCGCCACCGCCGCGCCGATTTCGGCTTTGCTAGGCAACTGCTGTTTTTTAGCCGCATCGCTCCACAATTTGCCAGCTACAGCCGCCGAAGCATCAAGGGCCCCGTTGGTACGCGATTTCCAGTCGGCAAACAGATTCAACATGTCAAAAAGCTCTTTTGAAACTTTTACGGGCTTGTTCAAGTCCTGTTTCATCCACTGACTGAACTCGCTATTTGTATCGTAGGCACTAAAAATAGCCGAAAGGCGGTTGATTTCGGCTAAAGCAGCCACTTCTGCCTTTTCGGCTTCAGCTTCCGAAGTGCTGGTCATCTTAAATTCTAAAGATGTTCCCAATACATTTTCGTAATGCGAAACATACAGCTGCTGGTTGTTTTTTTTAGGGCCTTTGGTAAGAGGCTGTCCGCCAATCATCAAAAAAGCCATGCAAAGAGAGGCAAATACTTTCATATCGTTATTAAGTTTAATTCTAAATAATGTGCAAATGTAAAATCTAAATCTGAATTTATGCTTTTTAGGACTGTATTTTTTACATTAAGGTTTAAACAGGGCGATAATTAAACCATTTTAGGCTTTGGCAAATGCGAGGGCTTCCTTAAATGATTCGAAGATCAGCTGGTTGCTTCTCCTCAGCAGCGTTAGATTGATTTTGATCTTGACCTGGCCATCTTCTTTAGGCATGCCAAATACAATATTATGCTCCGTCCGCAGCCGCTTGTTTAGTTTCTCTGCATCAATCCCCTTTTCTAGGCTTACGTTAAAAAGATTTGTTCCGTTGGTCAGCGCATTTACTTTCATTCCCTTTAGGTTGTTGAGCAAGACAAACAGTTCTTTGGCCTTTGCCTTGATTTGCTGCATGTCCTCGTCGATGGTATTTAAATGGTGCAAGGCAATGGCAGCGCTTGGCCAATTGGTAAAAACACCGCCGCCATGAATTTTAATCAGGTGGTGCATTTGGTTTATCAGGGCTTTATCGCCACACAAAACCGCGCCTCCCGTAGCGCCCAGGTATTTGTAGAGGCAGAGGTAAACAGTATCAAAGTAAGATGCGTATTCCTTTACTGTCGAGTTGGTAAAAGCCGTGGCCATGTGCAGTCTTGCTCCGTCCAAATGCATTTTATAGCCTTGTTCTTTGCAATAGGCCGAAATCCGTTTGATCTCTTCCAAAGGAAAAAGCTGGCCTTCGCATCTTCTCACCGGCGTTTCTATCGATACCGCCCCTACACCGCCCACAAAATATTCGCCCTGCTTATGGTAGGCGATGGACTGCTGAAGTTCTTCTAACGTAAAATAGGCCCTTTCTTTGGCCAAGGGGATGAGTCTTTTGTTGAAAAGGGTTTGCGCAGCATCGCCTTCATCACGGTAAACATGACTGGTTTCTTGTACAAAAGCCTTGGTGTTTTGGCCACAGAGCACGCTAATGGCCAATTGGTTAGCCAAGGTTCCACTAGGCAGGTATACAGCGGCCTCTTTTCCGGTAATGGCTATAAATTTCTTTAGCAGCGAGTCTATCGTACCTCCTTCGGCATAGCTATCTCTTTCAATAGGATTGGTGCTATTGATTTCCTGCAATTTGGCGATTAGGTCTTCGGGCCGATAAAAAATACCGTCGTTGATGAAGTAAACCGCTTCCGAATCCTTAGAAAACCGCTGAGGGGTTGAGGCTATTGCCTGAAAAGGGATGGCCGGAGCCAGCAAGGGCAAAGCCGAAAGGCTGGAGAGCTTTAAAAAATCGCGACGCTTGAAATTTGACATGCCAAAGGGATTGTTGGTTTCGATAAATTTGGGTTTTTCTTTTTTTAATTCCAAAAATGCTGTTGGTGCTTCTTTAATTAACCCGATTAGGCATAAGAGTTCGTGTTTTTCGTTAACCTCACCTCCTTAGGGCTTTATCTGTTCTTATGGAAAAGCTTCCTTTGGCATTTTGTCTGCCTTTGGACCGGTACTTTATATTTGCCTCCATATTTTACGCTAGCAGGAGTCCATCCCGTTCAATCCAAAAGATGCGCCAGCCTGAATCAAAGCTTAGGCATGATGATACTTTTATATCTCCAACACCTCAATCTTAGGTCTTATAGATGATCATTAGTCAAAGACCCTCAGGCTAAACAACTGATTAACAAAGACATTTCGCTGACAATTCTGAGAGCGTTTATCTCTCCTCCCCCTCTTTTCGCCGAAAAATTTAATGCCTGTTGGTCGAAAAATTACAGGCGTTCGTCGAGAGTTACCCCTCGCTGGTATAATACGGGCATTTCTGGTGCAACCTTTTTAAATTCTTGCAGTCTTATTTACGAAACCAGCCTGATAGGGGCGGTTCAAAAAACCCAAAAATTAACAATTATATCAACAACGATTTTAAAAAAATAAGAATATGAAAACTGCTATCAAAACTTTATTCGCCATCGCTTTAACCACCGTATTATCAACTACAGTTGCTTCAACCGTTAAAGCTGCCGACAACAATACCATTACCGTATTATCGGAAGTTAAAAAAGTAAACAAAATCAACGTATCTGGAAACGTAGAAGTAATCCTGGTACAAAGCCCTAACGAAAGCGTAAAGGTATACGACAACTACTATGCAAAAAATGCATTGGTACAACAACAAGATGGCGAGTTGCGCATCAGCTCGTTCAACAAAGAAACCTTAACTGTTGTGGTTTATGTAAGCAATTTGTCGACGATTACAGCTTCTGATAACGCAAAAGTGAGCACCTATGGCAAATTCAATACCTTGAGCTTAGAGGTTAACCTAAAAGACAATGCGGTTGCCAATTTGAATACCAACACCATCAACCTGAACAGCAACTTGAGCGGACAAGCCAACCTAACCTTGGCTGGTTCAACTTCGGCCTACAATGCTACAATGGGCAGCGTGGCTAAGGTAAACCTAGATCAGTTTGCTGCCGAAAGCACCAGCATTCAATCGCAAAATGTAGTGGTGGCCAAAACTGTTGCCACACTCAACGATATTGAAACCGCTGATTTAGTTACCCTATAAAATTCATAATCCATCATAAATTTAGTTTAGTTTTTAGTTTAGTTAAGTAAAAAAGCGGATGGATGTCCGCTTTTTTTATGCCTCCTCTCTTCATCCAGCCATTTTGCCACAAATAATGCCTATCTTTAGCTATTTTGTTTCTATTCCCAACTAACCAGGTAGCCATGAAATTTTCTTATTCGCTTAAACAAAAAACCAAGATTGCCCTGTTGCTTTTCTGCATTATGGCCTGCACCATTTTAATCAGGGTATTGGAAGATAAGAGCATTAAGGACATGGGGACTTCCTTTGTTTCGATGTACAACGACCGCTTGGTACCGGCTACCGACCTGTTTATGGTGGCCGAAAAGGTACATGCCAAACGACACTTATTGGCTAGCCATACGGCCATGGATCTGCAACAGTCCAAAAACATAGACCAAAGCATTGATTCGCTACTGGACAAATATGCCAAGACCTTCTTGGTTAAAAGCGAAAAAAGCCAGTTGCAAAACCTTAAAAACAGCTTGGCGCAAAGCAGGGCGATAGAAAAACGATTAGTAAACCCTAAGGTTGATCCTTCTGATCTCGAATTGGCCAAGAAATCCTATGCACAGATTTCGGCACAGCTGTTAGCCCTCACCCAAATCCAAAACAAGGTTGGCAACGAACTGATGACCGAATCAAAAGAGATTTTAACCGGAAGCCAGTTCTATTCTGCGGTTCAGCTTGCCTTGGCCATCGTCATCGGTATTTTGATTGTGTCGATTATTTTTGCTTCGAATGTGTTGAAGGTAAACCAAGAGAAGTTTAATTTGAATTAGGGCCTTTGGTTGGATTATGGCTAAAATCCAGTTTTTGTAAAGTATATCGTAACAAACAACTATTCAGCAATTTTATAATAAGTATTTACAAATATTATAAATGAGCGAAAATACGCCAGCAAGAACAAAATAAATCCAGTACCTTTTGTAAGATGACCACCCATCATTTACCGAGAACTTTAGCATTATGCCTAAGAAGATCATCAAAAAAGGACTAAGGAAGGCTAGTAAGATTGAAAAATTCATGCTATCATTTAATCATAAAACCTATGCTTCATTAAGTCAATGATTAGGCTTAAGTCTATGCACTAAAGATAGTCATTTCACTTCTTTTTGTCACTCATCCCTCCTATTTGTCCAGAACAATCATTATCAGCACCATAGGCCGATTTTATTGATTACTTTTGCAGCAATTTTTAATCCGATAAACCGTTACAAAAGACTTTGAGTACACTAATCGCAGCCGAAGGCCTTGGCCATGGCTATCACCAAGAATGGCTTTTTAAAAATCTTACCCTGGGCATCAATGCAGGTCAGCGCGTAGCGTTGGTTGGCATTAACGGTGCTGGCAAAAGTACGCTCCTTAAACTGCTGGCCGAGCGCTTCGAACCGCTGGAAGGAAAAATAGTAAAAAACAAATCTGTTAAGATCGGATTCCTCGATCAAGAACCCGTTTTTCCAGAAGGCTACTCGATCAGCGACTTTATTTTCTCTATGAATAACAAGCAGCAACAGTTAATTAGAGAATATGAAGAATTAATTGAACAAGAGCATCCTAATGAAGAAAAGCTCAATCACTTATATGGTGAACTAAGTGAGCATAATGCTTGGGAATACGAACACCAAATCAAGACGATTTTAAGCAGAATGGGCATCAACCATCTGCAGCAAAAAATAAATACCTTGTCTGGTGGACAGAAAAAACGTTTGGCTTTGGCCAAATTGCTCATCGAAGATCCTGAAATCTATGTTTTGGATGAGCCAACCAACCATTTGGACATCGATACCATCGAATGGTTGGAAAAACTGCTGACTACCGGAAGCAAAACCATTTTGTTGGTTACGCACGACCGCTATTTTTTGGATAATGTTTGCAATACCATTGTAGAACTCGACAGAGGAAAAATATTTAACTACAACGGCAATTATGCTTATTTTTTGGAAAAGAAAGCTGAAAGAGAAGCGGCAGACGAAAGCACCTTTCAAAAGAACAAAAATTTATTAAAAAAAGAGCTGGAGTGGATGCGCCGGATGCCGGCTGCCCGTACCACCAAATCGCGCTCAAGAATTGATGCCTTTTACGACTTGGAAGAAAAAACCAAACAGCGTGCAGACAACAAGCAAGTAACGTTGAATGTCAAGATGTCGAGGCAAGGGAGCAAAATTTTAGAGCTAGAGCATATTGCACAATCTTTTGGCGACAAAAAAATCATCAACGATTTTTCTTATACCTTTAAAAGGGGAGATCGGATTGGCCTAGCCGGGAAAAACGGTACTGGGAAATCTACCTTGCTTAACATCATTACCAATCACCTCCAGCCTGAAAAAGGAAAAGTTGATATTGGCGAGACCACGGTTTACGGCTATTACAAACAGGGCGGTTTAGCTTTCAATGAAAAAGAGCGGGTGATTGATATTGTCAAATCAGACGCAGAATACATCAAGATGGCCGATGGCCAAACCATTTCGGCCTCTGCCCTACTTACCCTGTTCTTATTTCCGCCAAAAAAACAACATGGCCTGGTCGAAAAACTAAGTGGTGGAGAGAAAAAGCGTTTACATTTAATGAAGGTCTTGATGCAAAATCCAAACTTCCTGATTTTGGATGAGCCGACCAATGACCTCGATATTGATACATTGAACGTATTGGAAGAATTTTTAGAAAACTTTCCAGGTGTACTGATCTTGGTTTCGCACGACAGGTATTTGTTAGATAAGATGAGCGAGCAATTGTTTATCATGGAAGGCGATGGCGAAGTAACCATTTACAACGGAAACTACTCAGAGCATCGTTTGAGTTTAGAGGTGGCCAAAGACGCTACGCCTAAAAAAACAAAACAAGAAAACATACCCGCTCCTATTGCGGTGGTCGCCAAAAAATTAAGTTTCAAAGAGCAAAAAGAACTGGAAGATATTGAGCAGGAAATGGCGAAGAAAGAAAGCAGGATTGCTGAGTTAACCAAAACACTGGATGAAATAAACAGTGCTGATTATTTAAAAATTCAAGAAGTTTCTCAAACCATAGCAAAAATCAACGAAGAGCTCAATCCCTTGATGGAACGCTGGATTGAGCTTTCCGAAAAAACAAACTAAGCATGAGACCATCAGATTTAATTGCTACCATAGGCGTAAGCCTCCTACTAATTGCCTTCTTTTTGCAAAGCCTGAAGCTAATCAAAGCAGAAAGCTGGAGTTATGGCATATTAAATCTGTTGGGTGCAGGCATTGCAGGATATGCTTCTTGGCTGATTTTCTTTATGCCTTTTGTGATTTTAGAAAGCGTTTGGAGCGCTGTCGCGCTCTACGGACTTTTTAAATTATTTGTCAAAAAGAAAAGTTCCACGTGAAACAATGGATTTTTCTGCTTGAATTTTGATTAATTTTGTACTGTTTCACGTGAAACACAAAAATAAATAGATGTTTAAAGAATACGATGTTATTGTTGTGGGGGCTGGCCATGCCGGTTGCGAAGCCGCTGCTGCCGCCGCAAACCTAGGATCGTCGGTGTTATTGATTACCATGAATATGGAAACCATTGCACAGATGAGCTGTAATCCGGCTATGGGCGGTGTAGCCAAAGGACAGATTGTTAGAGAAATTGATGCTATGGGTGGTTATTCGGGTATTATAGCCGACAAAACCACGCTCCAATTCCGCATGCTCAACAAGTCGAAAGGACCTGCTATGTGGAGCCCAAGGACGCAAAATGACAGAAAACGCTTTGCCGAAGAGTGGCGCCTAGCGTTGGAAAGAACACCAAACGTAGATTTTTGGCAGGAAATGGTGGGCAGTTTATTGATTAAAAACAATACCGTTGTTGGCGTGAAAACAGCCCTTGGCGTAGAAATTTACGGCAAAGCTGTTGTGTTGACCAATGGTACTTTTTTGAATGGCATTATCCATGTTGGCGAAAAGAAATTTGGAGGTGGGCGCACAGGCGAGAAAGCGGCTACTGGCTTAACCGAGCAATTAACCGAATTAGGTTTTGAAGCCGGCCGGATGAAGACTGGAACCCCTCCCCGAGTGGATGGCAGGTCGCTTGATTATACCTTAATGGAAGAGCAATGGGGCGACGAGAATCCGGGGCGTTTTTCTTATACCAATGTAGAAATTCCAAAAGATCAACGTTGCTGCTGGATTACTTATACCAATGCCAATGTACACGAAACGCTCAAAGAAGGTTTCGAAAAATCGCCCATGTTTACTGGCCGAATCAAAGGTCTGGGCCCTCGTTATTGTCCATCTATAGAAGACAAAATCAATCGCTTTGCTGAGCGCGAAAGGCACCAGATCTTCGTAGAACCAGAAGGATGGAACACCTGCGAAATCTATGTCAATGGTTTCTCTACCTCCCTACCCGAAGATGTACAATATAAGGCCTTAACCCAAATCCCAGGCTTCGAAAAAGCCAAGATGTTCAGACCGGGCTATGCCATTGAATACGATTATTTTCCGCCTACCCAACTCTCCTTGACTCTCGAAACCAAATTGATCAGCAATTTGTTCTTTGCCGGCCAAATTAATGGAACTACAGGCTATGAAGAGGCTGCTAGTCAGGGGTTTATAGCCGGAATCAATGCCCATCAGAAAGTAAATGACGCCCACGAGCTCATTATGAAGCGTTCCGAGTCTTATATCGGTGTTTTGATTGACGATTTGGTTACCAAAGGTACGGAAGAACCTTATCGGATGTTTACTTCGAGGGCCGAACACCGTTTGCTCCTTAGACAGGATAACGCCGATATCAGGCTCTCCCCTATTGCCCATAAACTTGGCCTCATCAGCGACGAACGCTTGGCCATTGTTAACCAAAAGATAGCCAACGCCGATGCCATCGTTGCCTTTACCAAAGAGCAAGCCGTACAAATGAGCGAAGCCAACAGCCTGCTCGAAAGCTTAGGTACAGCGCCGCTTAATCAAAATGTAAAACTTTTCAGTGTGTTGAGCAGACCTCAGGTCAGTATCGAAGACATCAGAAAAGTAAGTTCTTCGTTTGATCAACTTTTAAATAACTTTGATCAGGAAACGGTTGAACAGGCAGAAATCAAAATCAAGTACGAAAGCTATTTTGAAAAAGAAAACGAGATTGTAAACAAAATGCAGAAGATGGAAGACAAATCCATCAACCCTGATTTCGATTACAACCAGCTGGTTTCACTATCCAAAGAGGCGCGTGAAAAGTTGTTGAAAATCAAACCGCGAACTTTAGGACAAGCTTCTCGCATTTCTGGCGTTTCTCCTTCGGATATTTCGGTTTTAATGGTACATATCTCGAAATAATCGTAAATTGATTGATAATCAACTATTTAATTATAAAATTACAGACTTCATTAAAAGCGATATAAGCGATTTTTAAATATTTTTAATATAATCGTTCCAAAATGAGGTAAAAATCAACAGAGGTCCTATAAATGCCGAAAAACGCAAAGCATTCAAAAAATCAGATTTTATACCTGGGTATTTTTCTAACTTCCCTTATTTTGGGCTGTGCCACCATGAGAACTCCTGAAGGTGGACCCAGAGATAAGAATCCACCCAAGGTTTTGAAAATGGAACCAAAAAATTTGACCACCAATTTCAACACCAAGAAAATCGTAATAGAATTTGACGAATACATCAAACTCAACAACGAGTTTAAGGAATTTTCGATTTCACCCGAACAGGAAAAACCACCGGTACTCAAAGCCAAGCTCAAGCGCCTGGAAGTTACGCTTCAGGACAGTCTCGAAAAAAACACTACTTATACCTTAAATTTTGGTAAGGCTATTACCGATGTAAACGAAGGAAATATCCTGAAGAATTTTACCTACGTGCTTTCTACCGGTCCTACCCTTGATTCGTTGAGCATTAGTGGCAAGGTAAGAAATTCGCTCACCGGTGCGCCCGAAATAGATGCTACTGTTTTTATTTTTCCTTTAGAACGCGATAGTTTATTTGGCAAAAAGAAACCTTCTATTTTTACCGCCACCGACAGTAGCGGCAACTATAAACTAAACAACCTTAAAAAAGGATCATATAAAATCTACGCACTAAAGGAAAAAAGCGGTGACAGGATTTACCAGCAACTTAATGACGAAGTTGGTTTTATCAAAACGCCTTTGGTATTGGATAAAAACAATTTAGATAGCATCAACCTCCAAATATTTAAGGAATTGGCCGTTAATTTTAGGGTGCTGGATAAAAAGCTAAACAACGACGGTAGCATCAGCATGACTTTTAACCAGCAACTCAAAAAGCCCGAGCTTACTGTAACCGAGCCTGCCAATATAGACCTCAATAAGAAGGTAAAATTTAACAAAACCAACGACTCAGTTAAGGTTTGGCTTACCGATATGGGTTTCGATTCGGTTAAGATTGCTATTAAAGATGAAGGCAAATTACTGGAAACCGAAAAATTTACCCGTGGAAAAAGGGATACCTACAGCCGAAGCATACAGGCTACAGACAATTTGGAATCCAATTCACTTAATCCTTACAAGCCTTTGCAGCTTCATTTTAACCTACCTATAGAGAATATTGATATTAGTAAGGTAACTTTATTGGAGGATTCTATTCCGCGCAAAGGTTTTACCCTTACCAAAGACAGTACCGATATATTAAGCTATAATGTGGGCTATAAATGGCAGAAGAAGGAAGAATACATATTGGTATTTGCCGAGGGCGCCATTACAGGTATTTTCAATACCAAAAACAAGGAAATAAGAAAGAGTTTTAAGCTTGGCAGCGCTGATGATTATGGCACTTTAACCTTAAAGGTAGAAGTTCCAGACACCTCAAAAAACTATATATTACAGCTGGTTAACGAGAAAAAAGACCAAGTAGTGTATAGCGAAAGCCTGCGCCAGAACAAGACCGTTATTTTCAGCAAATACAGACAAGGCATTTATTACATCAGGGTAGTTTACGACACCAACAAAAATGGCATTTGGGACACCGGAAATGTATCGAAGGGCCTGCAACCAGAAAAAATTTGGTACGAACCCCAAGAACTTTCCATTAAAGCCAACTGGGACCGCAATGCCGTAGTAACCATTCCGAAAGAATAAATAGGTTACCTGAACCAGTCTGAATACATGATATAATTATCTGGTAATTTCTTTAATAAAGCCTTTTGCTCATCGGTAAGAGGCTTTATCTTTTTGGCAGGCATGCCTGCATACAAAAATCCGCTTTCGCAGATGGTATTTTCCAAAACCACTGCTCCTGCGGCTATAATGCAGCATTCTTCAACCACTGCATGGTCCATTACAATAGCTCCCATACCAATCAGCACATGGTCTTTTACCTCACAGCCATGAACAATGGCATTGTGGCCTACTGAAACCCTGTTGCCAATGTGCGTACTTGCCTTTAAATAGGTGGCATGGATAACAGCTCCATCCTGTATATTGGTGTCGTTGCCTATGGTGATGGTATTTACATCTCCCCTGATTACGGCATTGAACCAAACCGAGCAGTTATCGCCCATGGTTACATCGCCAACTATGGTGGCATTAGGTGCAATAAAACTGTTGTCGCCCCACTTCGGGTGGATATCTTTAACTGGTAAAATAACTGGCATTTGTTGTTGGATTTGAGATGTGAGTATTAAGCTATGATAACTGAAAATTTCGAGCTGAAAACTGCAAACTAAATAATTGTATCCACCAATTGATCGGCATGATACGGGTAATCGGTGGTATAATGCAATCCCCGGCTTTCTTTCCTGGCCTTGGCCGATTTGATGATCATATAGGCCACCTGGATCACATTGCGCAGTTCGCATAGCTTAACGGATACCTTGTTGGCCTTATAAAATTCTTCTGTTTCTTCAAACAAGAGATATAAACGACGCATAGCACGATCTAGCCTAAAATCAGAACGCACAATACCCACATAATCGCTCATGATCTTTTGGGTTTCGCGCAGGTTGTGCGTTACCAAAATATCTTCGTTTGATTGGGTTACGCCATGCGCATCCCAGTCTGGAATATTGTCTGGAATTACATTATTTTTATAGTTCTCGATGGCCGATACAAAAATGCGATGTGCAAAAACCGTAGCTTCTAACAATGAATTGGATGCCAATCGGTTAGCACCATGTAATCCGGTAGACGATACTTCTCCACAAGCATAGAGGTTATTGATCGATGATTTTCCATATTCGTCAACCATAATGCCACCACACATGTAATGCGCCGCAGGAGTAACCGGAATAAAATCTTTGGTCATGTCAATACCAATCGACAGGCATTTGGCATAGATGTTAGGAAAATGGGTCAGAATATCTGCCTTTTTTCTCATGGTAATGTCCAGGTATACAAAATCATCGCCCGATTTTTTCATTTCGGCATCTATGGCACGAGCTACAATATCGCGTGGAGCCAATGAACCCCGTTTATCATACTCATACATAAATTCTTCGCCATTTCTTCTTCTCAATACGCCACCAAATCCACGAACCGCCTCAGAAATCAGAAAGGAAGGATATTCGCCAGGATTATACAAAGCGGTGGGATGGAACTGTATAAATTCCATGTTTCTGATCTTACCTTTAGCCCGATAAACCATTGCCATGCCATCGCCTGTGGCTATAACCGGATTGGTGGTAGTCGAATATACATGACCGGCACCACCCGATGCCATTACCGTAACACTTGCCAATATCTTTTCCACATCGTTAAGTTCTGTGTTAAAGGCATATATACCGTAACAGTTAATATCTTCACTGCTCTTATCCACATGCACACCCAGGTGATGTTGGGTAATCAGCTCCAAACAGAAGTAATGTGTTAATATCTCTATGTTCTTATTCTCGTGTATTTGCTTCAATAAAACACTCTCAATTTCATAGCCGGTAATATCTTTATAGTGCAAAACCCGATGTTCGGAATGTCCGCCTTCCTTAGCCAGATCGAAGAAGCCAGAAGTATTTTTATCAAAGTTAATCCCGTAATCTATAATCTCTTGGATGCGTTGCGGACCTTCTTTCACCACGATTTCCACAATCTTTTCATCGCACAATCCATCGCCGGCAATCAGGGTATCTTCTATATGTTTTTCGAACGAATCGGACTCGTCAACTACCACTGCCACACCGCCTTGAGCATATTTGGTATTGGATTCGTCTTCGTTTGATTTGGTTACGATCAGTACCTTTCCATACTGCGCCGCCTTTAGGGCGAAACTCAATCCGGCAATGCCCGATCCGATCACCAAAAAATCTACTTTCTTCATTAAATTAACGTTATTCAAGCAATTGTTAACAATTTCAACATTAATGTTGGTAGCCTGTCTAAATAAAACCAACAAAATTATTTGGATGTTTAAAGCTAAGGCAAAATCGCAATTTGACACAATCTTTTGCATAATTTTTGAGCAGCTTTATATAGTTTATTAACTTTTTACACACCCGTTAAGAATACACATTTTAATATTGATAAATTTATAGGTCTAAAAATACCACACTGAAAATCAAGCTCTAATTAAAATAAAAAAGCAGGATAAATGTTGGTAAGTATGTGATAAGTTATTTTCGACAAGATTTTAGGAGAATTTCTTCACAATACCAACATCCTAATAAACAACAAGATTCTTTTTATAAAAAGTAATTATGATTTATTGATGCGTTGAAAGCTGCGTATCTTTGGGTTCGATTAATGGCAGCAGGAGTAAATGACAGCATGAATGAATGAAACAAATTTTGGATAAAAATCATTCGGAATTCAATCATTCAACAATTAAAAACAAAACAATGGATATTATAGAAGAACTGAGCATCAAGGGCTTTGTAGAAGAAGAGATAGATCCAACGCTTGATCTTTTTGAAGAGATTGAGAAACTGAAAAAGGAAAAAAATGCCATTATATTGGCACATTATTACCAAGAACCTGATATACAGGATATTGCCGATTACATTGGCGATAGCTTGGGCTTGTCGCAGGAAGCAGCGAAAACCGAAGCCGATGTGATTGTGTTTGCGGGGGTTCATTTTATGGCTGAAACTGCCAAGATCCTATCGCCCAACAAAAAGGTTTTATTGCCCGACTTAAAAGCAGGTTGTTCTTTGGCCGACAGTTGTCCGCCGCACCTGTTTAAAAAATTCAAGGAAAAATATCCCGATCATATCGTCATTACCTATGTAAACTGTACGGCAGAACTCAAAGCCTTGAGCGATATCGTTTGTACATCAACCAATGCGGTACAGATTGTAGAAAGCTTGCCTAAAGACCAGCAGATTATTTTTGGTCCGGATAAAAACTTGGGGGCCTGGGTGGCAAAGAAAACCGGTCGCAATTTGGTATTGTGGAACGGAGCCTGTATGGTGCACGAAATTTTCTCGAGAGAAAAGATTACCAAACTTAAAGAGCGCCATCCTCATGCGCAGTTTATTGCCCATCCGGAGTGTGAAGAGGCTGTTTTGGCTATGGCCGATTATATCGGATCGACTACCGGATTGCTTAAATATGCCATTAACAGCGATGCCAAAGAGTTTATCGTAGCTACAGAGAGTGGCATTATCCACCAAATGGAAAAGGCCTGTCCGGATAAAACCTTTATTCCGGCACCGCCAAACAATACCTGTGCCTGCAACGATTGCGCGTATATGAAAAGAAATACACTCGAAAAACTGTATTTGTGTATTAAAAATGGCTTGCCAGAGGTAAATGTTCCGGCCGATATTATTGTGGAGGCTCGTAAACCGATTGAAAGGATGTTGGAAATTTCGGCCAAGCTGGGATTGTAATACCGTATTGTTAAGAAAGAAAAAATTATGTTTGAAAATAAAGAGCGTACCGATATTGCCGAACTGGGTGAATTTGGATTGATCAAGCACCTGACTCAAAACTTTAAAATACAGCACGAAAGCAGCGTTAAAGGTGTGGGCGATGATGCCGCTGTGCTCGATTTTAGCGATCAGCAGGTCTTGGTTTCTACCGATCTGCTGTTGGAAGGCATCCATTTTGACCTGGCCTATGTGCCACTGATCCATTTGGGTTACAAAGCCGTACAGGTAAACCTGAGCGATATTTATGCCATGAACGGCGTAGCTACCCAGATTACGGTTTCTATCGGCATTTCGAGCAAATTTCCTTTAGAAGCGGTAGAAGATATTTACAAAGGCATTGAACTGGCCTGCAATAAATTTAACATCGATTTGATAGGTGGCGATACTTCTTCGAGCAAGCAAGGGTTGGTGATTAGCATTACCAGTATCGGACATGCCAAAAAAGAGGATATCTGCTATAGAAACGGTGCGCAGGAAGGCGATTTGCTATGTGTATCGGGCGATTTGGGTGGTGCTTATGTAGGTTTGCAGATTTTGGAGCGTGAAAAACTTATCTTTTTGGAAAATCCGCAGATACAGCCCGATTTGGAAGGCAAGGATTATATCATTGAACGCCAATTGAAGCCAGAAGGCAGGCGGGATGTGGTTGATTTATTGGCCCAGCTGAAAATCAAACCTACGTCGATGATTGATGTATCTGATGGCTTGGCTTCTGAAATTTTGCATATCTGTACCCAGTCTGATAAAGGCTGCACCATTTACGAAGACAAATTGCCTATTGATCCGGTAACTTACGAAACCGCCCGAGAATTGGGCTTGGATCCGACGGTATGTGCCTTAAACGGTGGCGAAGACTACGAGTTGTTATTCACCATCAAACAAGCTGATTACGAGAAAATCAAAAACGATGTGGATATCAGTATTATTGGACACATCACCGACAAAAATTCGGGTTGCCGGATGATTTCAAAATCGGATGTAGTTCACGAATTGAAAGCCCAGGGCTGGAATGCTTTTAAGAAATAAAGCGCAATTTGTTATTTTTTAACAGGTATCAACCGAATCAATGAGCGTATTATTCAAAAAGCATAAAAACTTGATTCCCCTTATTATTTTAGGGTTATGCTGTATTTATACTTTCCTGAATTCTTATTTCAATAGCTATGAAGCAAGTGACGGTTCAGTTTATTTCTATTCGCTCAAACTGGAGCATTATTTGGCTTTAGCGGCACTTGTTATTGATTTTCTGGTCTATTTCCTTTGGAAAAGCTATTTCAGATATGTGGTCATTCTTACACTTGTGTTGGGTTTGTTCAATGTATTGATCTATTTGCCTATCAATATTAACATTGTTTTTATTGTCTCTTTTCAGGCCCTTTCTTTTATGATGGGCTTGTTCTATATTTTTTTGAACTATGGCTCTATCTACAAAAAAGGGATCTCGAAGGCTGAACAAATAGATATGGGCAAGATTGAAAAATTGAAACTTAAATATCTTGAAATGACCAATGAGGAATTAAAGGAAATTAATGAAGATAAGAGATTTACAGCCGAAGCTAAGATGGCAGTTGAGGAGGTAATTAAGGAGAGAAAGAAGGTTGAAAACGATAAGATTACAAATGATTTTTTTAGCTAAAAGCATTTAAAAATCTATATGGCCTTTAGTATTATTATATTAAGATCTAAATCATTGAAAAAGCTAATCAACCTGGTTTGTTTACTGTTAACTGTAAGTCTGACCTCGGCACAGACTCCTTTTGTACTGGGTAAAGTTGAAAAAATCAAATCGACCTTGCTTAAGGAAGAAAGAACCCTGAATATTTATCTGCCTGAAGGCTACAATGCAAAATCACTCGAAAAATATCCTGTAATTTATCTTTTAGACGGATCGGCTAATGAAGATTTTATCCATGTAGTTGGCGTAGTCCAGTTTTTGGGCATGATCGAATTTATGCCTAAAGCTATTGTGGTAGGCATTGCCAACGTAGATAGAAAGAGAGATTTTACTTTTCCCACTACTGTAAGCGAAGACAAAAAGGATTTTCCAACCACGGGAAGTTCGGCTGCCTTTATTGATTTTTTAGCCAAGGAACTGCAGCCCTTTATCGAAAAAAGGTATCGCGTAGGTAATAAAACCCTCATTGGCCAATCGCTGGGTGGTTTGTTGGCTACCGAAATTTTCTTAAAAAAAACCGATTTATTCGATAATTACATCATTGTAAGCCCGAGTTTATGGTGGGATAAAGAATCGCTGTTAAACCAGGCGCCTGGTTTATTGGCTAAGCAGGTTGATGGCAAACAGGTGTATCTGGCTGTAGGCAACGAGCATAAACAAATGGTAGCCGAAGCCGAAAAATTTGGAAATTTGCTTAAGAAAGCAAAGGTCCACTCAAAGTTCGAATACCTAGAAAAGGAAGACCATTTAACCATTTTACACCATGCAGTTTACAATGGTTTACAAGTTTTATTTCCCCAAAAAACCAATTAACTTAATGGTCTGTTGTAGGATCATTACCTAAAAACCTGGGATCGATTTGTTTGCCAGATTTGGTTTTGGCACCTAGTTTCTTGATTTTTTCGGCTTTACCAATCAGGTTACCACTGCCATATTGCAGTTTTTTAAAGGCATCTTCATGAGCCTTTTGGGTCAGGTCTATATGTTTGCCTATTTTTTCCATATCGGCCAAAAAGCCAACAAATTTATCGTAAAGTGCACCGGCTTCTTCGGCAATTTCAAAAACGTTTTTGTTTTGGCGGTCTACTTTCCAAATGCTGGCAATGGTACGCAAAGTAGCCAACAGCGTGGTCGGACTTACAATGACCACTTTTCGGTCCCAGGCATAATTGAACAATTCGGTATCGGCTTGTAGGGTCACGCTAAACGACGATTCGATTGGCATAAAGAGCAATACAAAATCAGGAGAATTGATTTGATAAAGGTTTTGGTAGTTTTTGCCGGCCAATACATCAATATGGTTTTTGATAGAAAGCAGGTGCTGCTTAAGGCTGATTAATTTTTCTTCTTCGCTTTCGGCATTCACTAAACGCTCGTAGGCAACCAACGAAATTTTAGCGTCTACAATCAAATGTTTTTCGTCGGGCAGGTCAATGACCACATCGGGTTGCAAACGCGCGCCTTCGGCGCTATTTAGGCTTGCCTGGATGCGGTATTCCCTATCCTTGATGAGGCCCGAACGTTCCAGGATCCTTTCGAGGATAACCTCGCCCCAGTTACCCTGTCTTTTATTGTCGCCTTTGAGGGCTCTGGTTAGGTTGTTGGCATCGCTTTGGATCTGTTTACTCTGATCCATCAGCTGAAAAATAACGCCTTTTAAATGGTTTCGTTCGGCCGCTTCGGCTTGGTAAACCTTATCTACTTTTTCTTCGAAGGATTTGATGTTGGCTTTGAGCGGATTTAAAATGGTATCGAGGTTGATTTGGTTCTGTGCAGTGAACTTGGCTGTTTTTTCGTCGAGGATTTTATTGGCCAGGTTGGCAAATTCCAAGCTGAATTTTTGTTGCAGCTCTTCCAGGTTTTTGCCTTGTTCGGCCAGTTTATCGCGGTAAGAATGAGCTAAGGCTTCGGCTTTGATAAAGTTGGCTTTTTCTTCGCTGAGGCGCTCACGCAAGTCGTTGTTTTCGTCTTGCAGGCGCTGGTTCTCCGTCTTGAAAAAATTCAAGGTTTCATTGGCTTGTGTATTCGGTTTTTTGAATAAAATAATAAATAATACGATTAGAATTACGACCAATAAAGCTATACCTACAAGTTCCATTTTGCTAATATTTTTATCAAAATTATGAAAATAAAAATAATTTTGCTAATGGATTACTATCGGATAATTACTTAACTATTGACAGATTTGCTTTGTATATTAGTCCATAAAAATCAACGCGATGAGATTGATATTTGGTTTATGTATTTTGATATTGGTTTCGTCTGCTGTTTTTGCGCAAAGACGGAAGGAGCCACCACCTGTAGGTGAAACCCCATTATCGGCAAAATACATATTTGGCAAAAAATATAACCTGAGTTTTTCAAAACGTTTGTTGAAATATCCATTCAATAAAGCTACTCAAATCCAATTGGTTTCATTTAACGGAAATGGCGGTCAGAGGCAACCCCAAGACAAGATTAAGGAGGATATGCCACAAATGTGGATGAATATTTGTACCAAACCATTTCAAGAGCGAAAAACACTAACGCTTAGGCAAATAGATAGGTTATCAGCTATTATATATAATTATGGTTATATCAAAGCACCAGAAATTGTAGAGCTAACTAAGTGCTATGAACCTAGAAACGGTATTCTCTTTTTAGATGTTAATGGTAAGGTATTCGAATTTATAGAAATCTGCTTCAGTTGCCGATATAATATACTGAGTTGGGGAAAAATGGGAAATGAAGATTTTGAAAGGCCTAAATTCGATCTTATTAAAAATTTCTTTACATCGGTGGGTATTGAATATGGAATTACTAAAAAGTTCAATAACCAAATGATCGACAATTGATGGCTGTTAATCTTTTTAAGCACCAAATGCATAGCGTTCAGACCTCAAGAAAATTAATGGGATAAATCCGTGGCTATCCAAATAGATTAAAGACTTTGCAACACCAGGGCAGCAGCCTCCTGTCCGGTTTGGGTACCTATGGCAATGCCCATACCGTTGCAGCGCACCGCGCAAAATACATTGGGTTTTACTTCTTCAATAATAGGCGATAGCTCCGGGCCAAA
Source organism: Pedobacter sp. TM02 (assembly GCF_059705275.1). Lineage (NCBI taxonomy): Bacteria > Pseudomonadati > Bacteroidota > Sphingobacteriia > Sphingobacteriales > Sphingobacteriaceae > Pedobacter > Pedobacter sp. TM02. Next base: position 4,313,587 of record NZ_AP046530.1, on the reverse strand, counting down.
AGCCATAATGCCACTCCATTTGTATTCGAGTTCGAAAGGGGTGTCGGGTAAGATAACTTCTTTGAGCAGCTTCTCTAGAGCTTCTTGAACCAAAGGCGTTTCTCCAAAATCAGTGGTTTCTTCAGCTTTGAAATCAAGGTTACGCCCACCGCCCAGCAATACCCTGTTGGCGATATTTCTGAAGTAGTAAAAGCCCTTATCATAATGGAAGGTTCCTTTAAGCTTCAGGTTCGGAATAGGCTGGGTTACTACAACCTGCCCGCGGCCGGGTACCAAGGCTAAATCTGGCCAAAGCGCCTTGGCAAAGGCATTGGTACACATTAGTATTTTTTTGCTTTTAAATTGGCCTTGATTGGTTTGGAGCACGACATGGCTGGCTTCATGTTCAATCGAGTTGACGGCGCAATTGTTCAGCACCGATATGCCCAAGGAATTGGCTAGGGCCAACAGAGATTTCATCATCATGCCTGGATTAAGTTGCCCCTCGAGCTTGTTTTCGATAAATAGGCTTACATCTTTCAAACCAAATATGCCAATTTTACCATTGTTAAGGCCAAATACGTCACTTTCTAGGACAATATCTTTAATTAAAGCATTAAAATGGCTTATTTTTGATACACAATTGTTGGCCAGTTGTTGTTGACTGGGCATAAATAATTCGTAACCCCCAAAGTTGTAAAAATCAAGGCTTTTGTCGCCTAACAATTTACGCAGTTTCAAGAGGCCCTGCCACCGCTTGGCAATGAGTTGGTGCAGGCCATCGGTACCACTAAGCTTTTCTTGTTCAATGAGCTCAGAAATGCTTCCGAAGCAGGCAAAACCAGCATTTTTGGTGCTGGCTCCACTAGGTAAAAAACCGCGTTCCAATACCAGTACACTAAGCCCAGGTTGTGCGGTTTTTATGGCAATGGCAGCATTTAAACCTACTATGCCACTGCCTACTATCACGATATCGGCATGGAAGAAATTTTGCTGTTCCCAGTATGATAAGCCCTGCTGCATCATTAAATGTAATGTAAATTTTTCATGATGCTTAAATATGGGAACGCTTTTTGTTTTAAGCAAGCCGAAACATACATATAGCGATATGGGAACCTATTTAATTTTAATCATCCCGGTACTGTTATTGAGCATGTTTGTGCAGTGGCGATTTAGGAATAAATTTTCAAAATATGCCGAGATGCAACTCAATTCGGGTTTATCGGGAAAAGAAGTGGCTGAGAAGATGTTGGCAGATAACGGCATCTACAATGTGAAAGTGATGAGTTTGGAGGGACAGTTAACAGACCATTATAATCCTGCAAGTTATACCGTAAATTTAAGCACCGACGTTTATTACGGACGGAGCGTAGCCGCCGCTGCTGTGGCGGCCCACGAGTGCGGACATGCGGTACAACATGCCAAATCATACCACTGGCTACAGTTGCGCTCCAATATGGTGCCTGTAGTGAGTATTTCATCAAACCTTTTGCAATGGGTATTATTGATCGGCGTTTTGCTGATTGGTTTTACCGGAAATCCGATTGTACTGGGTATAGGGGTAGCCGGATTGGCTATTGTAACGCTGTTTAGCATTATTACCCTACCTGTAGAATTTGATGCCAGCAATAGGGCGTTGGTGTGGCTAAAAAACAACAGCAGCGTTATGTACACCGACGAGGAAAACGTACAGGCAAAAGATGCACTTTGGTGGGCGGCCATGACCTATGTGGTTGCGGCGCTAGGTGCCCTGGCCAATCTTTTGTACTACGCATCGATGCTGTTTGGCAGAAGCAGGGAATAGCATTCAAGCACAATGAAACTGAAGAAGGACGGCAAATGGCCGTCCTTTTTTTTGCGCCTTCTTTTTTAAATTGATGAACAAAAGATCGATTTTTGGCTAACAATTTGTCGGCAAGAATCTATCTTAGTCATCAATCTACACCAACGAAACAAAAAAGAGCATGCAGCATATCATTAACCAGGTATTTGAAATAGAAAACAAGATCAAGGAAACCGACAAAGCGCTGTTTACGCGTAATTTTGAGCGGCTGTATCACGAGTTTGAACAAGAGGGCTTCATGGTCATCAATCCGTTGGGGCAGCGCTACGATGAAAGAGATGTAGCTATAGAGGCCAATATTCTCAACGAAAACGGAAGCGACCTCAAAATAACCAAGGTGCTTAAACCAACCATCTATAAACAGGAAGGAACGCACAGGGCGTTGGTTCAGAAGGCGGTTGTAATTGTAGAATAAGGCTATGGAAAACATCAATTTTGGCATTGACTTGGGAACAACCAATTCGGGAATCGGAAAATTCGAGTCGGGCAAGGTAAATATCTATAAAAACCCGGTCGGATTTAGGGAAGTGCTGCCTTCGGTAGTAGCCTATAGAAACGGAAGGATTTTGGTAGGAGACAAGGCCAGAGAGCTGACCACCATGCAGCCCGAACACGTTTTTTCGAGCTTTAAGCGGAAAATGGGCAGCGAGCACAACTATTTTGTTTCGGCCATTAACGAAAATAAAACAGCGATCGATTTTTCGGTATTGGTACTGAAAGAACTGCTCAGCTTTACAGGCACGCCAAAACCAACAGCTGCGGTTATTACCATACCCGCGTCTTTCGGAACGGTACAATCCAACGCCACCAAAACGGCGGGCTACCAGGCAGGCCTGGAAGAAGTGGTGTTGCTGCAAGAACCCATAGCAGCCTGTTTGGCCTATGCCAATACCCAAAACCTATCGCTTGATCAGGAAAAAAAATGGCTGGTGTACGATTTTGGTGGCGGTACCTTTGATGTGGCCCTGGTTAGGATAAACCATCGCGAACTAAGGGTGCTGGATCATGAAGGAAACAACTTTTTAGGAGGCCTTGATATAGACAACCTCATGCTCGAGCATTTATTTTGCCCAGTACTAGAGCAGAAAATGGGCATTACAAACTTGTGGAAACAGATGGTGGGTGCCGATGCGCCTTATTACAAGCTGTTTGTAGAACTACTTTACAAAGCCGAAGAAGCCAAGAAGGAACTATCGCTAAAAGAAGAGGTTTTTGTGGAGCTCGATAGACCTGACGGTTTTATCGAATTTTCGATTAGTCGACAGGCATTCAACCAGTTGATCAAACAAAAAGTAGAAGAAACAATTAAGCTTACCAAAAGTCTGTTGGCAAAAAACCAAATTGAAGACGGTGCCATAGAACGCATTGTTTTGGTGGGTGGTACGACCTACATTCCCTATGTAAGGGAAACCCTGCAGCAGCAGTTCAACACCATTGTCGATTCGAGCATCGATCCCTCTACGGCCATTATGGTGGGCGCCAGCTACTATGCAGGCACTAAAAACAGACAACCAAAGGAAATCAAGACCGAAAGCCCAACAACAGCTCCGGCCGTTCCAGCCCAAGAAATAAAGCTGGTTTACGAAGTGAACTCGCAAGACGCGGAAGAACTCGTTACCGGTGTACTGGCCAACAACTTTTCGGGATACTACCGGCTAACCCGCACCGACGGCGGATTTGATACCGGACTGATTGCCTTTCATTCTAAATTCAACGAGTTTGTTAAACTGGTTCCCAAAGCCATCAATCAGTTTCAGTTGAGGGTTTTTGATAAATACCAGCAAATGGTGTTGGAAAAAAACGATATCAGCATAAACCATGGCCTTTACAATATTTCGGGCCAGCCTTTGCCTAATGATATCTGCCTCGAAATAGATGATACCATCGGAACAACTTACCTCGAGCGCATCTTCAAAAAGAACGACACCTTGCCTCTTTCCAAAAGAATATACAAAACCGCGTCTAAAACGATCATGAAGGGATCTGGCGAGCAATTGGTAATCAATGTGGTTGAGGGTTTGGCCACCGCATCGCCAGCTAGTAACGTGTGTATCGGCTATATCGAGATTTCTTCGGAAGAGTTGCCGACCAACCTGCTCAAAGGTACAGACATCGAAATCAATTTTAAGGTCAGCGAATCGAGAGACCTGATCATTGATATTTTTATTAGTTCCATTGGCCTCGAAATCAATCAGGTTTTCAATGCCACAAGCAGGCAGGTTTCGGTACGTAAAATTCAGGCCGAACTGGAAAATGCCCTGCAAAAAATAGAACGTGATGGGCCAGACCTGATCGATACCGATTCGATGGCCCAAATGCTCGAAGAGCTGCGTATCACCATTATCGAATTGTTGGAGGAGCTGATCCACCTGGAAGACGACTTTATAACCGATAAGATCTATAACTTGGATGAGCGCAAAATCAAATTGCTGCAACAGGTAGACAGCTTGCTCAGAAACAAGGAGCTTTATGTGGAAATAGAGGAATACCAGAGCTTGAAGGCTTATATCAGAGAGCACCTGTTGTTGAAACCAGATTTAAAAATAGACCAGGTTTTTCAAACAGCCATTAAAAACGAAGCTCAGTTTTTAAACTCAGGACAGCTTTCGCTGATCAAGGCCAAAATCAGGGATTTGCATCGCTTGGTCAGGGAAATATACTACCAAAACGACGATTCCTACATCGAGCTGTTTTATCAGTATGCCTATATCGATGCAGACAACTACCAAGATACAAACAAGCTGAAGGTGCTTATTGAAAGAGGCCAAAACGCTTGTACCAAGAAAGATTATGCCGAAGTAAAAGCCATTATTTTGCAAATGTATAACCTGTTGAAGGTCAAACCCGAAGATTCGCTCAAAGACCAGAATGGCACGCTTGGCCTTAAATAGGCTAACGGATATTTCTGCTGGCCAAACGGGCGATTGCAATAACAATGGGTACGAATATACTTACGCCACCCACCCCTGCAGCCATTAAAATAATGATTAAGATGGCGGCTACGATGTAAGAAACAAAGATTATGGTATGGTTATCGCGGCCACTGCTGGTGCTTGGGCCCATCGAAGCCCATTTGAGCGCCACCGGCTGATTATTGGCCAGGGTAGCCTGTAAATCTTCCGAATGGGCATTATAATAGGTAAGGGCATAAAGCACCTCGCCAAGCAATTTGAGCCTTTCTATGGAGGTTTCCTGGTTTTGGTAGATGGCATTATTGATTTCGAGGATATCCTGGTCGAAATAAGAAGGATCTACGATACTCAGTATGCCATAGTAGCCGGCATCTCTGCAAAAGCGATTAAAATCTATGAAGGAAACAAACTGATGGGTATAAATGGCTTGTATAATCGATTTGTTTTTAAGCGTTAAAAGTTGCCGGATGTTTTCACGGGTCGAATCCTGCACCAAAAAAGAATAATTGATGAATAGGCTCTTCAGACTAAACCAGGCACCTGCCCGTATACATTCCCTCAGATAGCCTTCCACGTTGGAAGCAAAGGTTTCGGCAAAGCTGTTCAAGGTTTCTTCGCTAAGGCCACGGCGGTCGAAAGGCGCAAAGTTGATTGTTTCGCCCTTGGCATTCAAAATGGTCCGAATGGTTTTGTTTTGGAAAAAAACAGCAAATTTTCCGCCGTCTTTTCTCAAAAAATCCAGCAGCTGCTCTACATCATTGATGTTGATGTGGTTGTTGAGCTTGATTTCGGCCTTTAATATTTTCTCTAGCCTAATCACATCGCTTTCTTGGTTCAAGTCCAAGTTGGGCATCTGTTTTCGGGCAAGATCTAGGAGTTCGAACTGGATCACGTTAATGGCAAATGGTTACCCTAAAGGTATCAAAAAAGGGGTTAACCAAAAGGGTTAAAGGAAAATAAGGGTTAGTTGAGTTTGTAGGGAACGATAAGCTGAAATTCTGGAATATCAACGTTAAAGCTGGTATTGTCAAAAAGACGGTTCATCACGTAGTGGCCGCGCATGCTGCCCATATCTGTTTTCAGGTTGCAACCTGATACATAGGCATAGCTTTGGCCGGGCTCGATCACAGGCTGTACGCCTACTACGCCTTCGCCATCTACTTCGCGCAAAGTACCATTCGAATCGAAGATGATCCATTGACGGCGCATCAACTGGATGCCATAGTCAGACAGGTTCTCTATCTCGATGCGGTAGGCGAACATGTAATGCTCGTTGGCTGGATTAGAGTGCTCATCTTGATAAATGGTATCTACCGAGATTTTTACGCCTTGTGTGATTGCTGTAACCATGACTAAAATTAAGAAATGCAATTCAATAATCAAGCCATTTCTACAAAAGGCATGTCATTTGCATATTTTTCTGACACTTCGTCCAAAATGGCATGAATGGTGTCGATATTTTCTTCTTTGACCAACTGCATCCGGTAAGGTTTAAAATCGGGCAGGCCTTTAAAATAATTGGCATAATGTCTCCTCATTTCGAATACGCCTACTTTTGGTCCTTTCCATTCGATTGATTTGTTGAGGTGGGTGCGGCAGGCCAGCATCCTTTCATCGAGGGTTGGGCCGGGCAAAAGCTGGCCGGTTTTGAAAAAGTGCTTTACTTCCCTGAATATCCAGGGATAGCCAATAGCCGCACGGCCAATCATAATGCCATCTACTTCGTATTCCAGGCGCCAGTTGGCGGCTTTTTGTGGACTGTCTACGTCGCCATTGCCAAAAATAGGGATTTTGATACGCGGGTTGCGTTTTATTTCCCTGATCAAAGTCCAATCGGCCTCGCCTTTGTACAATTGCGCACGGGTACGTCCATGTATGGTCAGGGCCTGTATGCCTACATCCTGCAGGCGTTCGGCCACTTCGTAAACGTTTTTGGTATTATCGTCCCAGCCCAGGCGGGTTTTTACGGTAACGGGCAAATGGGTTGCCTTGACTACGGCTGCTGTCATTTTTACCATCTTGTCCACATCCTGTAGCAAGCTGGCTCCCGCGCCGCGGCAGGCAACGTTTTTAACAGGGCAACCATAGTTGATATCCATCAGGTCGGGTTTGGCCAGGGTCGCAATTTCGGTAGCTTCGCGCATGCTCTCGATGTCGCTGCCAAAAATCTGGATGCCAATGGGCCTTTCATATTCGAAAATATCGAGTTTCTGACGGCTTTTGGCGGCATCGCGGATAAGCCCTTCAGAAGAGATGAATTCGGTGTACATCAAATCGGCACCGCCCTGTTTGCATACGTAGCGGAAAGGTGGATCGCTCACATCTTCCATAGGCGCCAACAACAAGGGGAACTCTCCTAAATCTATATTTCCTATCTTTACCGACATTTGTCTATCTTCAACTAATTTTTACAAAGGTACAAACTTTGTTTTTAATGCGCTTTTAACAGCCAAATACTTGAGCATCTTTACATTGAAATGGATTTTATAAAAGAAACGGCCACAGAGAAGCACCCATTTGTACAATTGGTGTTTTTGGGCTTGCTAGTTGGGATGGGGTTCATTGCCTGCATTGTGGTTAGCGTACTCATTATTTATATTGGCTATGGCTCCGAGTCGATGATGGCTATATTTAGTGGCCAGCTGGATTTAAATGGAAGCGTGAATGCGACTAAAATATTGCTAACCGCACAGCAGCTTTTTTTCTTTTTGGCTCCGGCACTGATGCTGGGGGTAACAGAAGGCAAAAACCCTAATCGGTTTTATGGCACTACAGCCCCCAAGATAAATTGGCTGAGCCTTGTTTTTTTGATCATGTTGGCCGCTGTGCCTTTTATGGGCTGGGTAACCGAGCTGAACCAAAAGATGCATCTTCCAGTGGTGCTAAAAAAAGTTGAAGACTGGATGCGCTATTTAGAAAACCAAGGCGAGGAAACGACCAAGGCGATTTTAAAAATGTCATCAATAGGCGCACTTTTGGTCAACATCACCGTAGTAGCCCTCATACCGGCCATTTGCGAAGAATTTATTTTTAGGGGGGCTTTGCAGCGATGCTTTTTGCGCTGGATTAAAAATCCGCATGTGGCCATTTGGATCTCGGCGGCCATTTTCAGCACCATCCATTTTCAGTTCTTCGGCTTTTTTCCGAGGATGTTTTTGGGCGCTATGTTTGGTTATATCTATTGGTGGACCAAAAGCATTTGGTATACGGTTTTTGCCCATTTTTTAAACAACGCCTATGCCGTTTGCGTGGCGTTTTACATGCAAAAAAACAATTTGCCCATAGATCGGGATGATACCGCTGGACTGCCCTGGTATTTGGCCTTGATTAGTCTGGCATTAACCGTAGCTTTGTTCGGCTATTTAAAACAGCAAACCAAACCCAAAGAATCGACAGTAGGCATTGAGCCACATCCTAACCCTTAATTTATACCGTTTTAACTTTTATGAAAACCCGGGCCATTACCGCTTTTTTCTTTACCATCGTGATGTTAGGCTCCATTTTTTTGGGCGCCTATACCTTTACCTTTTTCTATTTGGCCTTGAGTTTGGTGGCTTTGCTCGAGTTTTATAAACTGGTTAAGATAGGGGGGATCAGGCCCCACCGGAACATGGGCGTACTGGCGGCGGCAGTTATTTTTGGCCTTACGGCTGGCTATCATTTTTTCCAGTATGAACTGAAATATCTTCTGCTCATTGTGCCGCTGCTGTTTTCGATCTTTATTGTGGAGCTCTACAAAAAGAACAAAATTCCCTTTGCCAATATATCCTATACTTTTATTGGTTTTGTTTATGTAACCATACCTTTCTGCTTCTTTTATTCGCTGGGGTTTCTCAACGATTTTAACCACTACAATTTCCATTTGCCCCTGGCCTTTTTATTGATGCTTTGGGCCAGTGATACGGGCGCCTACCTGTTTGGGATGAAATTTGGCAAGCACAGGCTGTTCGAACGCCATTCGCCCAAAAAATCGTGGGAAGGCTTTTTTGGAGGCTTGTTTACCAGTGTGCTGGTTTCTTATGTAATCTCTACCCAATTTACCGAGCAGGCCAGTTGGGTCTGGGCGGGCATGGCGGTACTTATCGTATGTTTTGGTACTTTGGGCGATTTGGTTGAATCGATGCTGAAAAGAAGTTTGGACGCTAAGGATTCGGGCAGCTTTTTGCCGGGCCATGGGGGCTTTTTAGACCGCTTTGACGGACTTTTGATTGCTGCACCGGTAGTATACGTGTACTTGTACCTGATTTTGTATTAAGTAGGGCCGCTCTTGTAACAAAATCAATAGCTGCGAGCCTACCAAAGCCCAAGCGAGCTATATTTAACCAACAAAACTAATTTTATGGCAAAATTTCATCTTCGTGGCTTAGGGCTGCTGCTGTTGCTTTTTAGCGTGCAAATAGTAGGGGCAAAACAAAAAATTTCCAAGAAGCAGGAAATTGTTACAGGTGCAGACCAAACCGAAAAATATTTGCCTTACCTCAAGGGAAAACGGATTGGACTGGTTGCCAACCAGAGCTCGATAATAGGCAAGAAAAGCAGCGTAGACAGCTTATTGAGCCTTGGAATTAAAATTGTAAAAGTGTTTGGCCCCGAACATGGCTTTAGGGGTAATGCCAGCAATGGAGCGGCGGTGGGCAATGAGAAAGATGCGAAAACCGGCCTTCCGATCATCTCTTTGTATGGCCGAAATGAGAAGCCTACAAAAGAACAGCTGGCAGATATAGACTTGATGGTATTTGATATCCAGGATGTGGGCTGCCGCTATTACACCAATATCAATACGCTCGAGCATGTAATGGAAGCCTGTGCAGAAAACGGCAAAGAACTGCTCATTCTCGATAGGCCCAATCCGAACGGCTATGTGGTTGACGGGCCAGTAATGACCGAAGACAAGTACAAATCGGCCATTGGAATACATTACACCCCCATGACCCACGGGATGACTATAGGAGAGTTTGCACAATACCTTAACGGCGAAGGCTATTTGAAGGAGAAATGCAAAATCAAAATCATAAAAGTTGCCAATTATAACCACAGCATGCCTTACGTGCTGCCGGTTAACCCCTCTCCAAATTTGAATACGCAACAAGCCGTGATGCTTTTTCCAAGCTTATGCATGTTTGAGGGAACGGCGATCAATGAAGGCCGCGGAACTTATATGCCCTTTACCATTTTGGGCGCACCTGCACTAAAGGGCAAGTATTCGTTTTCGTACAAACCGGTTAGTATTGCCGGAATGAGCGAGCGGCCAAACCACAAAGACACGGTTTGCTATGGCCTCGACCTTCGCAACTACGACATCGGCATCTTAAGGAAAAGCCGTAAGCTTAATTTAAAATGGCTGATAGAGCTCTATAAGGCCTATCCAGACAAAGCCAATTTCTTTGGCAAAGAAAGAGCGAATGGGGTATCTCCTTTCGATTTGCGCATAGGTACAGACCAGCTGAGAAAACAGATTATAGCGGGAATGTCTGAAGCCGAAATCAGAAGAAGCTGGGAACCGGGATTAGGAAAGTTCAAGACAATACGCGCAAAATATCTCTTATATCCAGATTGATTTATCGGGCAGCTTAGGCCAGGTGGCACCATTGTGCGCAACATTCTTGTAACAAATCAATCGCAGCAATACGTTCAAGGCCAAAGCAGTTTATATTTGATATAACTAACAAAACTTAATTTATGGCAAAATTTTACCCGCGTAGCCTGTGGCTGTTGGCCTTGCTTTTTAGCGTGCAAACCGTCTGGGCACAAACCGTTCCTACGCCGAAATCTCATTTTGGCTTTGACATTGGCGACGATTACCAGCTGGCCAATTACACCCAAACCGAAGCTTATTTTAAAAAATTGGCCGCCAGCTCCAACCGTGTAAAGCTGGTTGATATCGGCAAAACCGAAGAAGGAAGAAGCCAATACATGCTCATCATTACCTCGCCAGAAAACCAAAAAAACCTGGAGAAGTATAAAGAAATTTCACAAAAACTAGCGCATGCCGAAGACTTGACCAAAGACCAGGCCAAAGCCCTGGCGGCCGAAGGCAAAGCGGTAGTATGGATTGATGGCGGCTTGCACGCCAATGAAGTGGTTGGTGCACATCAGCTCATCCAAATGGCCTATAACCTGGCCAGTCGTACCGATGCCGAAACCACCAAGATATTGGATAAGGTAATTGTATTGATGACCCACGCCAATCCTGATGGACAAGAGCTGGTGAGCGATTGGTACATGCGCGAAAAAGACCCTAAAAAACGTTCGATCAACGGCTTACCCCGCTTGTACGAAAAATATGCCGGGCACGATAACAACCGCGATTTTTTCATGCTGAACCTGAAGGAAACGCAAAACATGGGCCGTCAGTTGTTTGTTGAATGGATTCCGCAGATCATGTATAACCACCATCAGGCTGGTCCTGCAGGTACTGTGGTAGCAGGCCCTCCTTACCGCGATCCTTACAACTATGTATTCGATCCAATTATTTTAACCAGTATCGATGCCGTGGGCGCAGCCATGCACAACCGCATGAACGTAGAAGCCAAGCCAGGCTATACCCAACGTGGCGGATCGGTATTTTCTACCTGGTATAACGGCGGTTTGCGCACCACGACGTATTTCCACAACATGATTGGCTTGCTGACCGAAATTGTAGGCAGTCCAACCCCTTCCGATATTCCATTGGTGCCTTCTCGCCTGTTGCCAAACGGCGATTCGCCAAACCCGGTCCTGCCGCAAAAATGGTATTTCAAAAACTCGATCGACTATTCGATTTCGTTGAACTATGCGGTATTGAACTATGCGCAACGCTACGGCGACGAATTGTTGTACAATATTTACCAAATGGGCCGCAACTCTATTGAGCGTGGCGGCAAAGACACCTGGTCTTTCTCGCCCAAAAAGATCGATGCCATTAACGAAGCCTATCAAAAAGATAAAAAAGCAACAACCACGGGTCCTGGTGGCGAGTTCAATCGTGGAGGCATGCCGATTAAATACTTGGATACGGTTATGAAAGCGCCTAAAAACAGGGATGCAAGAGGCTATATCCTTTCGGCCGACCAACAGGATTTTACAACAGCCATTCGTTTCTTAAACGCGCTGATCAGGACCGGGATTCGTGTGCAAAAAGCCACGGAACCTTTTACGGTAGCTGGCAAATCCTATCCGGCAGGTTCTTATGTGGTAAAAACCGATCAGGCTTTCCGTCCGCATGTTTTGGATATGTTTGAGCCACAAGACCATCCTAACGATTTTAAATACGAAGGAGGCCCCCCAATTGCGCCTTACGATGCGGCAGGCTGGACCTTGGCTTATTTGATGAATGTGAAATTTGATCGTATTCTGGAGCCTTTTGATGGCCCCTTTGAAAAACTGCCTTATGGCGAACTGATCAAAGCTACGCCAAAGGCATTGCCAAGCGGCAGCGGCTATGTGTTGAGCGCCAAGGCCAACGAAAGTTTCTTGGCGGTAAACGAACTATTAAAAGGCGGCGCCGAAGTATACAGAAACACAGCCGACGGTTCTTTCTACGTACCGGCATCGGCCAAGGCGAAAAGCATTTTGGATAAAGCGGAACATGGCTTTGGCATGCGCGTAATGGCGGCTCAAAAACCAGCCAAGGCGGTAAAAATTGCCCCTGCCCGTATTGCCCTTTGGGACACTTACGGGGGCTCTATGGATTCGGGCTGGATCCGTTTCATTATGGAACAGTACCATTTTGATGCAACGGTTATTTACGCACCAGACATTGATGCGGGCAACCTGAAAGATAAATACGATGTCATTGTTTTTGTTGATGGTTCTATCCCGGCCTTCAATCCAAATCCGGCCAATGCCGGCGGAAGAGGCTTTGGCCCGGCACCAGAAACCGTTCCCGCAGAATATAGAGGCAGAATTGGAAGGATGACGCAAGAAAAATCAATTCCGCAACTGAAAAAATTCTTGGAAGCCGGTGGCGATATCGTAACCATTGGCAGCGCTACGAATTTGGCAAACCACCTCGAGCTGCCGGTTCGCAATGCGATTGTAGAATTGGTTGGCGGTGTAGAAAAAAGACTGCCTGCAGAGAAATATTATGTGCCAGGAAGCGTGTTGAATGTGGCATTAGATAGCAAGCAACCTGCCAATTGGGGCATGGATAGCACCGCTGATGTTTATTTTGACAACAGTCCGGTGTTTAAATTAAGTGCCGACGCCGTTTCGAGTGGAAAAATCAAACCATTGGCTTGGTTTGCCAATGCCACACCATTGCGCAGCGGCTGGGCCTGGGGCCAAAGCTACCTGCAAGATGGCGTAACCGCTTTCGAAGCCGATTACGGCAAAGGAAAACTATTCGCCTTCGGACCAGAAATCACCTTCAGGGCTCAAACCCACGGAACATTTAAGTGGATGTTTAACCAGTTGTATAAATAATTTGCTGGTAGCGTTACCCATAAATGGAATAAAAAAGCTCCCGATTATTTTGGGAGCTTTTTTGTTTTCTTTTGGTGATTTTTACCCCCTGCTTACCATTTCCCCAAAGGCCTGTTGTACCTTTGTATCATGAAAGTAGAAATCTGGTCAGATGTGATGTGCCCGTTTTGCTATATCGGCAAGAGGCACTTTGAAGAAGCCATGCAAAGCTTGCCTTTTCGAAAGGAAATCGAGGTAGAATGGAAAAGTTTTCAGCTTAATCCCGAATACCAAAATACCAATAACGAAGACCTGTACAGTTACCTGGCCCGAAGCAAGGGCATGAGCCGCGAACAGGCGCAAGGCCTAACCGTTCAGGTGGCCCAAATGGCCAAAAACGCCGGACTGGATATAGACTTCAACGCTAATATTCCCGCAAACTCATTTAAAGCGCACAGGTTGATTCATTTTGCGGCGAGCCAAGGTTTGCAAGACCAAGCCGAAGAAGTGTTGTTTAAGGCCCATTTTATCGATGGCTTGGATGTGTCAAAAGACGAGGTGCTGTTGGCCATTGGTCAAGAATTGGGTTTGGACGAGACTTTGGTAAAAGGCGTTCTGGAAAGCGATCAATATGCCGAAGCCGTTCGTTACGATATTTATGAAAGTCAGCAACTGGGCGTTAGGGGCGTTCCGTATTTTGTATTAGACCGTAAATATGCGCTTTCTGGCGCACAGCCCGTACCTACATTTAAAGAGGCATTAACGCAAAGCTTTAACGAATGGAAAGCTGCCCAACCACAAACTCAACTCACTTCCCTGAACAAAAACAATGATGCCGTTTGTGACGAGGACGGTTGTGAGATAAAATAACATTTAAGCATTCCTGCGAAGCTTTTAACACTTCGCAAGAATGCACTTTTATTAAGGGCTATCGATTTGTGCCAATGGCCAAATTTATTGCTTCAGCGGTTGCAATAAATATTCCAGTCCGTTGGCTTTGATTTCGTACATGGTGGCCAGTAACTGGCCCAGTTTTCCGGCCGGAAAGCCTTTTTCCCGGTACCACACCAAATAGGGCTCGGGCAGGGAACAGATTAGCCAATCCTTGTACTTTCCGTAAGGCATTTTAACGCGGACCAGGTCTAATAAGATTTGAGAATCCATATTTGGTTAGGTTGATTGTTTTCGAAGTTTTCAAAGCTCCGAAGACGGTTGCTACAAAATCATTTCCAACATTTCAATCGCCTCATCAACATTATTGATGTTGTCGAAAGAAATGCGCAGGGTATCTTTTACTTCTTTGAGGTTGCACAGGCGCGGATGCAGCTGTGCAAAGGCCAAAACCTTGTTGAATATTTCAGAATCAAAAAAGGGCGATTGTTTGTCGCTTACAAAATAGCCGCGCAAAATGCCTTTTTTATAGCTCAGCTTTTCGAATCCCAGTTTTTTGCCCACCCATTGCAGGCGCAATACCTTGGTCATCCCTTTTACAGGCGCAGGTACTGGTCCAAACCGATCGTGCAGTTCTTGTTCAAAAGCATGGAGTTGTGCATCGGTTTCGAGTTTGGAAAGCTCGGTATACAAGTTGTAGCGCTCGGTGATATTGGTCACGTAATCATCCGGAATATGCAGTTCCAAATCGGTATCTACTTGGGTAAAGCTTACAAAAGGACGCTGCGGTTCGTCTTTAAACAAATCCTTAAACTCGGCATCTTTCAGCTCCTGAATAGCTTCGTCTAGAATCTTGTTGTACATTTCGAAGCCAATTTCAGCAATAAAGCCGCTTTGCTCGCCACCCAACAAATTGCCGCTGCCCCTAATGTCCAAATCCCTCATGGCAATGTTAAAACCGCTGCCCAGGTCAGAAAATTCTTCAATGGCGCTTAGGCGTTTACGGGCCTCGTTGGTTAATGTCGACATTGGCAAGGTTAACAAATAACAGAAGGCCTTTTTGTTCGATCGGCCCACGCGTCCGCGCATTTGGTGCAAATCGCTCAGGCCAAACATGTGCGCATGGTTGATGATAATGGTATTGGCATTCGGAATATCCAAGCCCGCTTCGATAATCGTGGTGGCTACCAACACGTCTTTTTCACCATTAATGAAATCGAGCATCACATCTTCCAGTGCGTCGCCGTCTAGCTGTCCGTGTGCAATGCCGATACGCGCCTTCGGCACCAGTTTCTGGATCAGCCCTCCCAGTTGCCTCAAATCGTCAACACGGTTGTGGATAAAGAAAACCTGTCCGCCACGATCCAATTCGTACTGAACGGCATCTTGGATCAGCTTGTCGTTAAACACATGCAGTTCGGTGTTAACAGGTTGCCTGTTGGGCGGTGGCGTGCTCATGATCGACAAATCCCTCGCGCCCATCAGCGAAAAGTGCAGGGTACGTGGAATAGGCGTTGCGGTAAGGGTAAGTGTATCTACGTTGACGCGCAGCGACTTCAGCTTTTCTTTGGCGGCTACCCCAAATTTCTGCTCTTCGTCTATCACCATCAGGCCCAGGTCTTTAAACTTTACATCCTTGCTCAACAAACGATGTGTACCAATTACAATGTCTACCTTGCCTTCGGCCACACGGGCCAAAGTATCTTTAATCTGTTTGCTGGTTTTAAAGCGGTTGATATAGTCGACCGTACAAGGAAATTCCTTTAACCTCGACGAAAATGTTTTGAAATGCTGCAACGCCAAAATGGTAGTAGGCACCAACACGGCTACCTGCTTGCCATTGGCTACGGCTTTGAAGGCGGCGCGTACCGCAATTTCGGTTTTGCCAAAGCCTACGTCGCCACAAACCAAACGGTCCATAGGATGCGGGGCTTCCATGTCTTTTTTCACGTCGCTGGTGGCTTTTACCTGGTCTGGGGTATCTTCGTAAATGAAAGAAGCCTCCAATTCGGTTTCTAAGAAGCCGTCGGGCGCAAAAGCGGTACCCGATTGGGCCTTGCGCATGGCGTAAAGCTTGATCAGGTCGCGGGCAATGTCTTTAACTTTTTTTTTTGTGGTTTTCTTGAGTTTGTCCCAGGCCTCGGTTCCCAATTTGTTCATTTTGGGATGCGTACCGTCTTTGCCGCTAAACTTGGCAATACGGTTAAGCGAGTTGATGTTCACGTAAAGCAGGTCATTGTCGGCATACACCAAACGGATCATTTCCTGTATCTTGCCGTTAACCTCTACTTTTTCCAGGCCTGCATATTTGCCTATGCCGTGGTCTATGTGGGTTACAAAATCGCCGGGCTTCAGCTCGCGCAGGTCTTTGAGGGTAATGGCCTGGCTCCGTTGGTAGCCCTTGCGGAGCTGGTATTTGTAGAAACGATCAAAAATCTGATGATCGGTATAAAAAGCCATTTGCTGCCCCAGGTCTACAAAGCCTTCGCGCAACGGAATATTAACCGGCGTAAACTTTGCCGTTTTATCAATATCATCCAAAATGGCATACAAGCGTTCGGTTTGCTTGGTCGAATTGGTGAAGATAAAATTGTGGATATGGGCCTTCTCGTTTTCCTTCAGGTTGTGGATCAAGAGATTAAAGTCCTTGTTAAAAGAAGGTTGGGGCTTGGTATCGAACTGGAAAACAGAATCGGTTTGGTAAAAGAACTGTTTGCCAAATTCGACCACCGAAAAATCCTGGAACAGATCGGCCAGCATCTTTTCGTCGGAAAAAGAAAACTTGGGGTCGAGCCAGTTCGGGTTCTGCTGCTTTTCGGGCATGGAAAGCGCCTTCCAAAGCTCATTGGCTTTCTTGTAGCCGCTTTTCACCACATCCAAAGTCAAATCAACATCCTTAAACCAAAGCTGGGTGTCTTTTTCAATATAGTCGAGCAGACTGATGTTGCTCTCGGTTAAAAATTTGGCTTGTACATTGGGTACAATGGTGAGGGTTTTTACATCGCCTACCGAAAGCTGGCTGTCTATTTCGAAGGTGCGGATGCTTTCGATGTCGTCGCCAAAAAATTCGATGCGGTAGGGCAGTTCGTGGGAGAAAGAAAAAATATCTACAATGCCGCCACGGATGGAGAATTGTCCCGGTTCGTACACAAAATCGGATCTTTCAAAATCGTATTCAATCAAAAACTCGTTGATGAAATCGATGCTGAGCTTGGCACCCAAGCTGATTTCCAAAGTGTTTTTTTCGAGAATGGAACGGTCAATTACCTTTTCGGCCAAGGCCTCTGGATAGGTGACTACAATTTTGCCATATTCAGACTGGTGGTTCAGTTCGTTCAGCACCTCGGCCCTGGCCAATACGTTGGCCGTATCGATCTGGGTAAATTCAAACGGTTTGCGAAAAGACGAAGGGAAAAGCAGTACATCTATGCCGAAAATGCCTTCTAAATCGGAAAGGAAATAAGCCGCTTCTTCGCGGTTGGGCATAATAAAAAGCTGGGGTTTGTGTAGCAAAAAGTAGGTGGCAACGGCAATTACGGCATCGGCAGAGCCCACCAATCCCTTAAGTTGGGTTTTGCTGCCCTTGCCTTTGTTGAGCGATTGCGCCACAGCTTGCACACGCTCGTCGGTTTTGTATCTGTTGATCAGGTCGCGGATGTTCACTATACAAAGATAAGCATTTGCAAATGTCCACCCGCTAAATTCTGTCGAAATGACAATTGGTACAACTTGAGGCTTAGCGCTTTTGGGAATAAGCCCTCCGGTGTTTCGAACAAAAGGATTAAAAGGCCAAATAGCCCGGGCCTAAATTGTTTCTTAGCCTGCATTTGCCAGTTTGTCGGGTAATTTTTAGCGTTGGTCGAAATCAAAATGCGCATCAGTAACAAACCTAGTACCTTTATATCTAATTATTAAAACAAGGAAACATGAAGTATATTCGCAGCTTTCCGGTAGAACTGGTGTTTTGGGTGTTGGCTTTAGTATTGCTAGCAACGGCTAATCCTCACGAGCATCATTTCAGCCTTTGCCCACTGGCAAATTTAGGCATAACCTGGTGTCCGGGTTGTGGCTTAGGAAGGTCGATAACCGCATTGTTCCATGGAGATGTGAATGCAAGCTTAGCCCAACATTGGTTTGGCATACCTGCCCTGCTCTTGATCGGCTACCGCATTTACCAGCTCAGTAAACAATTATTTAAAAAGGAATTTAAATTAAAATATTAGGAGGATAAAGCTATGTTTGACGCACAATTTATGGCATTACCGGGTATCACCCCTCAAGAATATTCATACTTGCAAACTGCAACCAGTGGTCTTGACGAACAACAAGTACGCACATTTTTAATGATCTACTCAGGCAAGAGGAAAAATCCAAGCGATATGTTGCTCTTCTGTGTGATCGGTCTTTTCTTGGTTCCCGGCCTGCAACGTTTCATCGTTAACCAAATCGGGATGGGTATCCTGTACTTGTTAACCGGAGGTTTATGTTTGATCGGGTCGATTGTAGACATCATCAACCACAAAAGCCTGGCTTTTGAGCACAACCAACGCATGGTATTCGAAAGCTTGCAAATGGTAAGAATGGGCGGTTTTAAACAATACTAGGCCACCACTACCCGTATAAAAATCCTTGTAGGTGCAAATCCTGCAAGGATTTGCTATTTTTATACCATGAAGTTAGCCGTAATTACCAATTACCTCGAAAGCCTGGCCCCGCTCAACTACCAGGAAGATTATGACAATTCGGGCCTTATTGTAGGCCATCCCAACGATGAGATACAGGCGGCGCTGGTGGCGCTCGATTGTACCGAACAGCTTGTAGACGAGGCGATTGCACAAAATTGCAACCTGATCATTACGCACCACCCCATTGTCTTTAAAGGGCTTAAAAAGCTGAATGGCAAAACCTATGTAGAACGCGTGGTACTCAAGGCCATTCGGCACAACATTGCCCTATATGCCATCCATACCAATCTAGACCACATGGCTAATGGTGTGAATGCGCGGATTTGCAAACAACTGGGCATCCAACAAGCAAAAATCCTGTCGCCAAAGGGAAACCTGCTTAAAAAACTGGTCACTTTTTGTCCGGAGGCACAAGCAGGCCAGGTACGCGAGGCCTTGTTTGCTGCGGGTGCAGGCCATATTGGCAACTACAGCGAATGCAGCTTTAACGGTGCCGGAACCGGAACCTTCAAGGCCGGGGAAGGAAGCGACCCCTTTGTGGGCGAAAAAGGCCGTCAGCACCACGAGGCCGAAATCAGGATCGAAACGGTTTTTAAAGCACAGGACGAGCGCAAAGTGTTGCTGGCCCTGCTCGAAAGCCACCCTTACGAAGAGGTAGCCTACGATATCTACCCCATAGCCAACAAGCTCGAAACCGTAGGTGCAGGGATGGTAGGCTGGTTGCCACAAGAGATGGAAGGACAAGATTTTTTGGCTTTGGTTAAAGACCGCATGCAGGCCAAAGTAATCAGGCATACTGCCTTGTTGCCTAAAAAAATAAAAAAAGTGGCCGTGTGTGGCGGATCTGGCAGTTTTTTGCTGAAAGAGGCCATAGCCGCTGGCGCTGATGCCTTTATCACAGCCGATTTTAAATACCATGAGTTTTTCGACGCCGAACAACACCTGGTTATTGCCGACATCGGACACTATGAAAGCGAACAATTTACATCTAATTTGTTGATAGAGAATATTCAAGAAAAATTTCCTAACTTTGCAATCCGTTTAACGGAGCATAACACAAACCCCATAAATTATTTCATTTAATGGAACAAACAGTAGAGCAAAAGCTAAAAGCTTTATACGAATTACAGAATCTTCACACCAAGATTGATAAAATCCGTCAGATTAGAGGCGAGTTGCCTATGGAAGTAGCTGATTTAGAGGATGAAGTAGCCGGATTAGAAACGCGTATACAAAAAATCAAAGCTGAATTAGACGATACTGAAGATGCAATCGTAACCCGTAAAAACATGATCAAAGAAGCGCAAAGCTTGATCAAAAAATACGAAGCACAATTAAAAGACGTAAAAAACAACAGAGAATACGACGCTTTAACCAAGGAAGTAGAAATCCAGAACCTGGAAATACAGGTTTGCGAGAAGAAAATCAAGGAGCATGGCTTCGAAATCACTTCTAAAACCGAAGTTTATGAGCAAGCCCTGGCTAATATCGAAGCTAGAAAAGGCGATTTGGACGTAAAGAAAACAGAGTTGGAAACCATTACTGCCGAAACTGAAAAAGAAGAGCAGGCTTTGTTGAAAAAAGCAGAAAAAGCAGAAACCCAAATCGAAGAACGTTTGCTAACCGCTTACCACAGGTTGAGAAACAATGCGGTTAACGGTCTGGCTGTCGTAACTATTGATAGGGATTCATGTTCAGGTTGTTTCAACCAAATTCCGCCTCAGCGCCAATTGGATATCCGTCAGCGCAAAAAAGTAATCGTTTGCGAGCACTGTGGCCGTATCTTGGTTGATGAAGCATTGACCCACGAGCTTAGTGAAACAGAAGCATAACAAAATAGGAAAAGGCCGGATGAAAATCCGGCCTTTTTTGCAATGCAAGATTTGCCCGTACCTAGAAAGATTTAAGTTTGTTTTGTTCACAAAAACATCGGCGGTTTTTTAACGTTATATAAAATCAGTAACTTAAATTTTTAAAGACCAACGGCAATCTATGCTTAAACCCGTACGTATTAAACGCTTTATCCAATATCTCTTTCTTTGCTGCTGCTTGGCAGTTCCAAACCTGGCCCTGGCCAACTTCGATTTTAATGCCAACTGCCTTAAGGCCTACCAAAATATTTTTGAGCTCAAACTGGCCACTGCCCGCCAGCTGATTGCCAACGAGAAAAAGGTGCACCCGAACAATTCCATTGTGCCCTTGCTGGAAAACTATGTAGATTATTTTTACCTCATTACTACTGAGAGCAAGACCGAATTTGAGCGGCTCGAAGCCAATAAAAGTTCCCGCATAGACCAGATTAGCGACGATGATAAAACGTCGCCTTATTATTTGTATGCCCAGGCCGAAATCAATTTGCAATGGGCGCTCATTAGGGGAAGGTACGGCGCTTATTTAACGGCGGCCCGAGAGATAAACCGAGCTAACGGCATGTTGCAAGACAACAGCAAGAAGTTTCCTGGCTTTCACCTCAATGGCAAAGGACTGGGATTTATCAATGCCGTGATTGGGGCCTTGCCCGATGGCTTTTTGAAATCGACACTTTCTACCTTTGGCTTAAGGGGCAATTTGCAGCAAGGCTTAAGCATGCTCGACAAACTGGCAGAAAACCTGCCTAAATCGTCGTATGAGCCATTTTATGAAGAAACCGTGTTCTACTACGCCTATGTGCTCTCCGATGTCGCCAGAAGTCCGCAGGCCTATGCCAAAACCATGAAGTATACCGCGCGCATTGCCGACAGCAGCTTGCTCAAGGCCTACCTGCAAGCTTATGTATGCACCCGCAACGGACATAACGACGAGGCCATTGAAATATTGGCCAATAGGCCTACTGGAGCTTATTACCAGGCTTTTCCTTATTTGGATTACCTGATGGGCATTGCCAAGCTCAACAAACTCGATTATAGTGCCTCGGCTTCCTTCGATCGTTTTTTGCAGACCAATAAAGGCGTAAACTACATCAAGGATGCCAATCTGCATTTAGGCTGGATTGCGCTGTTAAAAGGCGACGATGCAGGCTACAATGCCTATGCGGCCAAGGCCAAATCAAGTGGTTATACTTATCAGGAAAGGGACAAGCAGGCCCTGAATGATGCCAATGCACCGGTTCCAAACAAAAACCTGCTCAAGGCCCGCCTATTGTTTGATGGGGCCTATTTGAGCAAGGCTGCCGAACAACTGAGTAGTACCACTGCCGACGATTATACCTCGCCAAAAGATAAAGCAGAATATTATTATCGCCTGGGGCGTATAAACGACGACCTGGGCAAGGATGAATTGGCGCTTGCCAATTACCAAAACGCCATTAATGTAGGCAAAAACCTAAAATACTATTATGCGGCCAAAGCGGCCATCCAAATGGGAAAGATCTACGAAAAAAGCAATCCCGCTAAAGCCAAGGCCAGCTTTAATACAGCTATCGGCATGAAAAACCACGAGTACGAAAGCAGCATCGAAGCAGAAGCCAAACAGGGTTTAAAAAGATTGGGAAATTGAGCAAGGCCTGCAAATTTTTAACGTTGTAGGTATGCTTTGAGAATGTGCCTGCCAAGTATTTTAGAACCGATACACTACGGCATTAATGTGCATTCCTGCTCCAACCGACGCAAACACGGCGTATTCTCCGGCTCTGGCCTGGTAGCCTTCTACCTTTCCGTTCACCACCAGATCGATAAGGGTTGGGATGGTGGCTACAGAACTGTTGCCCAGCCATGAAATCGTCATGGGAACAAGGTTTTCGGGCACTTCGTCTAATCCATAAAGCTTAAACAGCCTTTTCATAATGGCGTTGTCCATTTTGCCATTGGCCTGATGAATGAATACCGTTTTAATGGCTGATAAACCTATGCCGGCCTTGTCTATGGCTATTTTAACCACTTGCGGCACATTGATTACCGCAAATTCGTAGAGCTTGCGCCCGTTCATTTTAAGGTAAGTATTGCCGTTCTTTTCGTCGGGATTGTTGCTACAGCCCATGGTAAGTAAGGACGCATAATTGGCAAAGGTTTGGCTTTTATGGGCGATAACGCCTAGAGGCTCATCAGAACTGCGGGCTTCGAAAATAACTGCGCCCGAGCCATCGGAGAAAATCATGCTGTCTCTGTCGTGCGGATCGATGATTCTCGAAAGCATTTCCGAACCAATAACCATTACTTTTTTGGCGTCGCCGCTCCTGATCAGGTAATCGGCTTGTATAACGCCTTGTACCCAACCCGGACAGCCAAAAATAAGGTCGTAGGCCACGCAATCCGGATTTTCGATCTGTAGCTCCAGCTTGACCTTGGCGGCCAAAGCCGGGAGCATATCCATGCGGTTAGAGGCTAATTTAACATCGCCAAAGTTGTGTGCAAAAATGATTTGATCTAACGATTCCTTGTCGATGCCAGCCGCGGCAATGGCGCGCTTGGCCGCTACTGTCGCAATATTGCTGTTCAGCAGGTGCGGATCGGCATACCTGCGCTCAACGATTTCCGTAATTTCACTAAACTTGTTAATGATTTCGGTGTTTTCCTTGTCCAGCTTTATGCCTTTGTCGAAAAAAGATGACTCCATGAAATGATCACCCGAGATGATATTTTCTGGAATATAGCTGCCTGTGCCTGTGATTACCGAATATGTTTTGTTCATCTTGCCAAGTTTATACCCTATACCGATTTGGTATTCAGTATAAAAATAGTATTATTTATTTAAAATAAAAATTTTTCAGGAAAAATCGTCAATCAAAAATACAAATAGTTCTTTTGGGCCATGCGCGCCAAGGACCAGTGTTTTTTCAATATCTGCCGTTCGGCTTGGTCCGGTAATGTTGCTTATCATAGAAGGAAGTTGGTTGCCATATTTGTCTTTCAGCAGCTTGAAAGCATCTTTAAGGTCTAACACCAGCTGGCCGGTTCTGGCAATTACAATGTGATGATGAGGGAAAATGCTCAGCCGTCGTCCGGAGGCCTGTTGGTTGCTCAGCATAACCGATCCGTTTCGGGCCACGAGAGCTTCGCAAAGGGTAATGCCTACTTCGGCCAGTTCAAAGTCTTTGTCGGTTTCGTAAAAAGGGAATTCGTAGTGCCTTAACAAGGCTTGCAGTTCGGGTTCCCAGCAATAGATTTTGCGCCAATTGAAACGATCGGCCAATTCGAGAATATTTTCGATAAAATCGACCCCGTTTTCGCAAAAAACAAAATTGCCCGACACGGCGGTGAGCTGCTCGGCAAACAGGATTTCCAGTTCTTCGGTATTAGACTTGTAAAGAGGATTTTCTTCTAAATTAGGATAAGGATTGTCCCGCTTTTCGAGCAGGGCCTTTCTAATTTTTTTCAGCATCAATTCCTTCGGCGTAATATTCTCTTTCATATCAGACAATCCAAATGTAATTAACTTTTCTTATAAACAAAGCAGCAACCTTAAACTATAAGGTTGCTGCTCTATTGTATGGCTGAATAATTGTTTATTCTTCTGTTTTTGAACTAGGCTCGAGTGGCGTAACATTGCCTTGCACCAAGCCTTCAGAAACAGGTAGCGGATTGTCGGTACCGTTTACAAACTCGTCGTAAGTTGTTCTGCTATCAAATGGACGTTTGCCCAAAAGCTCTTCCAAATCGGCTTGGAAAAGGATTTCTTTTTCCAATAGTTTTTGAGCCAGTTTTTCCAGGCCTTCCCTCTTTTCGAGCAAGAGGTTTTTGGTACGCTCGTAAACTTCGTTAGAAAGGGCACGAACCTCATTGTCGATCATTTCGGCCGTTTTATCAGAGTATGGCTTATCGAAATTGTATTCGTTGTGCGGGTCGTAGAAAGAGATATTACCCACGTTTTTGTTCATGCCATAGATTTTAACCATGCCATAGGCAATTCGGGTAATGTGTTCCAAATCGCTCAGCGCACCGGTCGAAATCTTGCCAAAAATAATGTCTTCGGCTACACGGCCACCCATGGTCATGCACATATCGTCCATCAGTTGTTCGGTGGTATACAAGAACTGCTCTTTAGGCAGGTATTGCGCATAGCCTAGGGCCGCAACCCCACGTGGAACAATGGAAACCTTTACCAATGGGTTGGCGTGTTCCAGGAACCAGCCTGCGATGGCGTGGCCGGCTTCGTGGTAGGCCACAATTTTTTTCTCTTCTGGAGAGATGATTTTGTTTTTCTTTTCTAAACCACCAATTACACGGTCAATCGCATCTTGGAAATCCTGCATATCAACCATTTCCTTGTTTCGGCGTGCCGCAATCAAGGCGGCCTCGTTACAAACGTTGGCAATTTCTGCACCCGCAAAACCAGGCGTTTGTGCCGACAGTTTTTTGGCATCAACCTCTTGTGCCGTTTTAATTGGTTTTAAGTGTACCCTGAAAATCTGCTCGCGGCCAACCAAGTCTGGCTTGTCGATAGAAATTTGCCTGTCGAACCTTCCTGGACGCATTAAAGCCGAGTCTAATACATCAGGACGGTTGGTTGCGGCCAAGATGATAATTCCAGAATCGGTGCCAAAACCATCCATTTCTACCAATAACTGGTTCAGGGTGTTTTCGCGCTCATCGTTGCCGCCCATCATGCTGTTTTTGCCACGGGCCCGGCCAATGGCATCCACCTCATCGATAAAGATGATACACGGAGCCTTGTCTTTGGCTTGTTTAAACAAATCGCGCACACGCGAGGCACCCACGCCCACAAACATTTCTACGAAGTCGGAACCCGACAGCGAGAAGAAAGGAACCTGGGCTTCGCCGGCAACGGCTTTGGCCAATAGGGTTTTACCGGTACCCGGCGAACCTACCAAAAGCGCACCTTTCGGGATTTTACCACCCAAATTGGTGTATTTTTTAGGATTTTTTAAGAAATCTACGATTTCCATTACCTCTTGTTTGGCTTCTTCTAAGCCGGCAACATCGTTAAAGGTGATGTTAACCTGGCTTTCTTTGTCGAACAGTGTAGCCTTCGATTTTCCGATGTTGAAAATCTGGCCGCCGCCACCACCGCCGCCACCGCCCATGCGGCGCATCATGAAAATCCAAAGTCCGGCAAAAAACAACAGTGGCAAAATGATATTGAGAAAAATAGTGCCCCATGGATTTGATTTCGAAGTAGCCGTAATGGTAATCTGATCATCAGGAGACAGGTTTTTTTGCGATTCCTTCAAGCTCTCGCTCATTGTTTTCGAATCGGTCATCACCAATTTAGCAATCGGTCCGCCTTTAGAAAGCTGCAGCGCATTGTTGTTAAGGTATTTTTTATACTTTGGATCTTTGTCCTTTTCTGGCTTGAGGTAGATTTCGCCGGTATACGTTTCTCCATCCGACGATTTATAGCCCACAATTTGCTTCACATCGCCCGGAATGAGCATGTTTTGCTCGAATTCCTTGTATGGGATGGTTTTTACATCGTTGGAAGAGAACAGGAAATTAACAACAACAAGACCGATAATAATGGCCGCATAAACCCAGAAGATATTGAATTTGGAGCCTTTTTGTGGTTTCTTCGGAATATTAGGAACTCGCTTAATCTGTTTTGGATTGTCTGTATTTTGGTTTTCTTTCATTTTTACATTAGTGTTAAGTTAACGGCTATGCGCTCTTGTAAGAGGTGGTTTCTGCATCGCCCCATAAGTCTTCGATGCCATAGAAATCGCGTTTTTCAGTTCTGAAAATGTGCACTACGACATCAAAATAGTCGAGGATAATCCATTCGGCATTATCCAAACCCTCTTTGCGCCAAGGGTTCAACTGCGTTTGTTTATAGATTTCATCCTCAACGCTATCGGCAATGGCTTTTACCTGGGTCGAAGAATCGGCATTGCAAACAATAAAATAATCGGAAACCGAACTGTTCAGTTCTCTAAGATCCAAGCGCACAATATCGTTCCCTTTTTTTTCCTGAATGCCATGGATAGCTATTTCTGAGAGGTATGTAGAAAGATTTGCGGTTTTCTTTTTTACCATTAAAAATTTTTACTTTTGATTAGCAACAAATATAACATCAACACTTGCAAAATAACACTTTTTCAACATTATTTGTTGGTCAAAATCTTATCAAATTATCGGCGGTTGATTCGACCAATAATTTTCTGAAAAATCTAGTGTCAAATTCCGAGCCATTAGCAGAAGGTACTGTAATTATGGCAGAGAATCAATATGCCGGACGGGGCCAGCAACAGAATGCCTGGCATGCCGAGCCCGGAAAAAACCTAACTTTCAGTGTTTTATTGAGGCCCGGCTTTTTGCCCCTGGATAAGCAGTTTTTGCTCAACATGGTGGTTAGCGTGGCTGTAAACAGGGTTTTGTTGGCTTATGTGCCATCGGGCATGTGCATCAAATGGCCCAATGATATTTACTATTTTGACCAGAAACTGGGTGGCATACTGATTGAGAATACCATCGTGGGCAGCACCATAAAAACTGCCGTTATTGGCATAGGCCTCAATGTAAACCAGCAGGTTTTTGCGCCAGCACTGAGTCAACGTGCTACTTCTCTGGGGCAAATTTTACAACAAGATGTGAATTTGGACAGATTATTGTCTGAAATTTGCAGCGAACTGGAAAAACTATATTTGCAGCTTAGGGCAGGCCATTATACCGAATTGAGGCAAACTTACGTTGATAGGCTATACAGGTTTGACCAGCGGGCTAACTACCGCCAAAATGGCGAGGTTTTTGAAGGAACGATCAAGGGCATCAGCGACCTGGGGCTGCTGCGCTTGGAAAAAGAAGGCCAAATGGTGGAATATAATTTTAAGGAGATCGAATTTTTAACCCATATATAAACAAATGAAAAGAATAGCTTTAGTATTAACATTATTATTTTTTAGCGTTGCCGGAGCATTTGCGCAACTAGAAAACCCCGTAAGCTGGTCGTACGTGGCCAAAAAAACAAGCAAAACCGAAGCCACGGTTTATTTAAAGGCCACAATTGATGAAGGATGGCATATCTATTCGCAAAACGTAAAGGCGGGTGGACCTACCAAAACCGTTTTCACCTTCAGCCCATCAAAAGACTATACCCTGGTTGGCAAGACTATGGAGCCTAAACCGATTAGCACTTATGAAAAAACTTTCAAGATGAACGTGGCTTATTTTGAGAACGAAGTCGTTTTTCAGCAAAAGGTAAAACTGAACAAGGGCGAAACCGTGGTCAAAGGAAAACTGGAGTTTGGCGTATGTAACGACAAGCAATGCCTGCCTCCTGCCGAAGTAGCCTTTAGCATACCGGTAAAATAAACCATTAAAAGAAATTAAAGAGCCTTGAAGTTTTTCAGGGCTTTTTTTGTTTGATATAATCCAATGAAGAAACTGATATTGGGATTGATTTTGATCCTTGGTGCCAGCTCGAGCGTATTGGCACAGCTTGAAAAACCAATAAGCTGGTCGTACCGCGCCCAAAAAACCGGAGCGCATGAAGCCACGCTTTACCTTAAAGCCCGCCTGCAGCCTAAATGGCATATTTATGCACTCAATCCGAAACCGAGTCCAACCCGCACCTTTTTTACTTTTGTACCCGCTAAAGATTATACCCTGATTGGAGCTACCCAGCAGCCCAAGCCAACAGTTAAATACGATAAATTTTTAAAGGCCAACCTTGGCTATTTTGAAAAAGAGGTTGTTTTTGAGCAAAAAATCAGGCTCAACAAAAGGCAAACTACCATTAGGGGCAAAGTAGAATTTATGGTGTGCAGCGACAAGGCTTGCCTGCCTTCTGACGAGCTGATGTTTAGTATCCCAGTTAATTGATAGTATTTATTGAAAGTAAAATAAGGCATTTGAGGTAAGTACCAAAGATGTCAAATAAAAAAATATCATTAACTTCACGCCTTTTAAAAACACACCAAAGCACACTAACCTTTGAGAATTTAATCGATATCACCATGAAAAAATTAAGCTTGCTGCTGTTCCTTATGGCTTCCTTTTTAGTAATGAGCCCTAACCTCGGCTATGCGCTCAAACCGCAAACAGACACAACGGCCAACAGTGCACCCGACGATTTGCAGTTTACCACGATTGGGTCTAAGGAAGATAGCATAAAGAATAATATCAAAGCAGATACCGTTAAAAAGGATTCGGTAAGTACGGCAAAAGCTCCAGCCACTTCAGTTAAAAAAGAGGCAAAGCCCAAAACACTTTGGCAAACCTTTATTGAGGGTTTGTTTGGTGGATTCTTGGCGTTTCTAATGCCATGTATCTTTCCCATGGTTCCACTCACAGTAAGTTATTTTACGAAAAAAGCGGGAAGCAAGAAAAAAGGCGTTGGCTTGGCTATTATTTATGGCCTTTCTATCATCGTTATTTATGTGGCTTTTGGCTTGTTGATTACTATCTTGTTTGGTTCGGCAAAGCTGAATGAATTAAGCAGCAGCGGCCTATTCAATATTCTGTTTTTTATATTGCTTGTTGTTTTTGCCATTTCCTTTTTTGGTGCATTCGAGATTACCTTGCCAAGTTCTTTCGTTAATAAGATTGACGCAAAGGCCGACAATAGCAAAGGTTTGGGTGGTATATTCTTTATGGCGGCTTCTTTAGCTTTGGTTTCGTTCTCTTGTACCGGACCAATTATCGGTACGCTATTGGTGCAAGCAAGTTCAAAAGGAGAAATATTGGCACCTGCCGTTGGTATGTTTGGTTTTGCCTTGGCTTTGGCCCTTCCGTTTACCTTATCGGCTATATTCCCAGGCTTTTTAAATAGCATGCCAAAATCTGGAGGCTGGCTGAACAGCGTAAAGGTTTGTTTGGGCTTTTTAGAGCTGGCTTTGGCCTTGAAATTCCTGTCGGCAGCAGATTTGGTTTGGCACTGGGAGTGGTTCGACAGAGAAATCTTTTTGGTATTGTGGATCGTGATTTTTGCCATGATGGGCTTCTACCTGCTGGGCAAGCTCAAATTTTCACATGATAGCGACCTGCCGTATGTCAGCGTACCAAGGTTATTATTGTCGCTAGTTTCAATAGCTTTCGCCATTTATTTGGTGCCTGGCCTTTGGGGTGCTCCGGTAAAAATATTAAGCGGATTGGCACCTCCGATGAATACCCAGGATTTTATCTTGACTGCTGGGAGCTCAGGTTCTGCTAGTTCGGCCTCGGTGGGTTTCCCTAAAAAGGTAAAATACGATGATGTATTGCATCCGCCGCATGGTTTCAATGTGTTTTTTGATTTGGATGAGGGAATTGCTTACGCTAAACAAGTAAATAAGCCAATTATGCTCGACTTTACCGGCCATACCTGCGTCAATTGCCGCAAAATGGAAGACGAGGTTTGGGTCGATGCCACAGTAGGCAAGCTGATTAAAGAAAACTATGTGCTGATCCAACTCTATGTAGACGAGCGGAAAATAAAAATGCCCGCCAATAAAAATCACTATTCTAACTATTTGAAAGGGAATACGGATGATTTGGGCAGATGGAACCAAGATCTTCAGGCAACTAAATACAATGCAAACGCACAGCCATTTTATGTATTGGCCGACCATGATTTAAATCCATTGGTTGAACCCCAAGGCGCTAATTTTAATGCCAAGGAATATGCGGCATTCTTGCAGAGTGGCTTAGACAATTATAAGCCGAGCAAATAAGAAACATACATGAGTAACATCAAAAATATAGGAATACTAACTTCCGGAGGAGATTCTCCCGGAATGAATGCCGCCATCAGGGCGGTGGTAAGAGCGAGCTTATACCATAATTTAAGGGTTACTGGCGTAATGCGGGGCTACGAAGGACTTATCCAAGCCGATTTTATGCCGATGGACGGCAAGTCGGTGGCCAATATTATCCAACGGGGAGGCACCATATTAAAAACCGCCCGTAGCGATGCCTTTAAAACCAAGGAAGGTCGCGAGCTGGCCTATAAGAATTTGGTGGCAAGCGATATCGATGCGCTGGTGGTCATTGGTGGCGACGGAACTTTTACCGGTGCCGATCTTTTTTCGAGAGAATTCAGTTTTCCGGTGATTGGTTTGCCTGGCACTATTGATAACGACTTGGCTGGAACCGATTTTACGATCGGCTACGATACGGCCATTAACACCGTGGTCAATGCGGTTGATAAGATCAGAGATACCGCCGAGTCGCACGACCGGTTGTTTATTGTAGAAGTAATGGGTCGCGATTCGGGATTAATCGCCTTGCGCAGTGGTATTGGTGTAGGTGCTGAAGCCATCCTTATTCCGGAAGCCAAAATTGGTGTAGAAGACCTGATGAAAAGGTTGGAGCATGGCCGTAAGGACAAGGCTTCTAAAATTATTATTGTTGCCGAGGGCGACGAAGCCGGAGGTGCTTACAACGTAGGCGAGGCGCTGAAGGCCAAGTTTCCGAAGTATGATATCCGTGTTTCGGTATTGGGTCATATCCAGCGTGGTGGCAAGCCAAGCTGCATGGACCGCGTATTGGCAAGTCGCCTGGGCGTGGCGGCGGTTGAAGGCTTACTAGAAGGCAAGACCGATGTAATGGCTGGCCAGGTTAACAAGGAAATCGTATTTACCCCGTTTTCGCACGCCATCAAACATATCGATGCAGAAAAAATAACGCCAACCTGGTTAAAATTGGCAGAAATCCTTTCGCTATAAAAAAACTAGCCACAGATTAACAGCTGAGATGCATTCAAGTCTGTCAATCTGTGGCCTCTTTATTTTGTAGTGGCTGCGCTTTGCAGAAAACGCCCAGCGCAATCCCAAACACTTTGCGCTAATCCTCCAGCACAACGGCGGTGCCGCTAGCAGTAACCATCAGCATGCTTCCACCGCTTCCAACGGTTTCGTAATCGAGGTCTACACCAATAATGGCATTGGCACCCATGGCTGCCGCATATTGCTGCATTTCGTTTACGGCTGTGTTTTTGCCTTCGCGCAACACCTGCTCGTAGGACCCCGAACGGCCACCGACAATATCGCGGATACCCGCAAACAAATCTTTAAAAATATTGGCGCCAATAATGGTTTCGCCACTTACAAGACCAATGTACTTTACAATTCTCTTGCCTTCAATTGTATTTGTGGTTGTGATTAACATTTTCTTTTAGGTTTTATATTTCGATGCTTAAAGCGCATAAATGTTACAAAGCAGGATGAGTAAAGCATGGGCCCCGATTATCATCCGAAAAAAGATTTATGCAAATTGATTTGGTTTTGCATCCATACTAAAAATGCAAAGCCATGAAACTATTTAAACTTTTTCTCCCCCTTGTGCTGCTCGCCTTACCAATTTGGGCATTGGCTCAAATGCCGATTCTGAAAACAGGTACGGCAACAGAACAGCCGGTTACGCTAAAAAAACTGGATATAGCCGTACAATTGGTGGGTAATATTGCCACAACCACCATGACCATGACCTTTTACAACAGCAGCAATCGCGTTTTAGAGGGAGAACTGACCTTTCCGATGCCCGAAGGCGTAACAATCAGCCGCTATGCACTCGACATTAACGGAAAGATGCGCGAAGCCGTACCTGTAGCCAAAGCCAAGGCCACCGAGGTTTTTGAAAGCATTGTACGCCGAAGGGTTGACCCGGGTCTGCTCGAACAGGTGGAGGGCAATAATTTCAGGACAAAGATCTATCCTATTCCGGCAAACGGATCAAGAACCATTACCTTGGGCTATGAAGAAGAGCTCAAGCTTGGGGTAAACAGCACCTTGCGCTATCACCTGCCTTTGGCTTATCCAGAAAAAATCGCCGAATTCTCATTAAATGCAACCATTTTCGAAAGCATAGCCAAGCCCGAGTTTGTCGAGCAGCCCGATGGCAGCCTCGATATTAAAAACATGGACAATACCTATATCGCTTCGCTAAGGAAAACCGATTTTATTTCGAAGAAAGGCTTAACCATCAACCTGCCTAAAAAAGCAAGTTTACCTGAGGTGCAGTTGCAAAAGGCCAGCAGCGGTTATTACTTCCTGGTCAATGTTTTTCCGAAAGCCGCCAGCAGGCCGCACCAATGGAGCAACGAAATCGGCCTGATTTGGGATTGCTCGCTAAGCGGGCTACAACGCGATTTGAAAAAGGAAATAGAGCTTTTAGATCTGCTTGTCAAACAACGAAAAAACCTCACTATCCGCTTGGGCTTGCTGAACAATACCTTTAGTCAGGCAGGTACCTTTGTTATTACCAACGGCAATTGGGATGTGCTAAGAGAGCGACTGGACAAGATTGTTTATGATGGCGCGACCGATTTTAGCCACATCAATGCGAAAGTTTTGCCGGCCGGCGAGTATCTGTTTTTTACCGATGGGCTTTCAACTTTCGGGAAAAATAAGGTTGCGCTTCAGCAGCCTGTTCATGTAGTTAACTCAAGTTTAAAGGCCGATTACAGCACGCAACAATACATTGCATTGAAAAGCGGAGGCAAGTTTGTTAACCTCAATGCCACGAGCACAAAAGATGCCTTTGAGCAGCTAAACGAAGACCAGTTGCAGTATTTAGGCATTAAAAACAACCTAGAAGTACGTCAAACCTATCCTTCGCTGCCGGTAAATGCCGGCGGACATTTGGCCGTTGCCGGAATATTAAGCGAATACAGCACCAAGATCATCCTGCAGTTTGGCTATGGCCGTTCAGTAGTAAGCGAACAGGAAGTGCGCCTCGACCCCAATATGCAACCCTTAAGCCGCGTAGAAGTAAGCAGAATTTGGGCGCAGAAAAAAATTGCCGAAATGGACATCCAATATGAAGCCAATAAAGACGAAATCAGTAGCTTAAGCAAACAGTTTGGCATTGTAACCCGGAATACCAGCCTCCTTGTGTTGGAAACCTTAGACGATTACCTGAGGTACGACATTACGCCGCCTGCCGAACTTCGCAAGGAATTCGATTTGGCAACAAAACAAAGAAGGCAATCGATTTTAGAGCGAAGAACAGACCTGATTAATGGCGCGATAGCCATGAGCAAAACGCTTAAGGAATGGTGGAATACCGACTTTACTCCGAAAAGGAAACAAGATCAGTTCAAGTTTCCGCAGCCGGTAGTGGTCGAAGAAAGGGTGAGAGAAGCTGCGGTAAGTGCACCAAGCCCGGCCCGAAATGAAAGGCAAAGGGCCGATGCTGTACAAGCAGAAGAACTGCTGAAAAATAACAGTCTTCAGGAAGCGATGATTACCTCAACTGCCCAAGCGCAGGCTAAACGAATGACTACCTACGCAGCTTCTTCTGTAACAATATCAACAAGCGGGGCCTTACAGGGCAAGGTAGCGGGCATGGAAGTTACAAGAGATAAGTCGCAGGCATTTGAGCAGCAACCCGTCATTACGGTCAAAGAATTTAAAAGCGATAAAGATTACATGAAGGCTTTAACCGGCAAGCCGGCAGCAGCCTATCAGAAATATTTGGGGCTTAGGGAGCAATACCTGCATACGCCAACTTTTTATTTCGATGTGGCCAATTGGTTCTATCAACAGGCTGATAGTGTAAGGGCGCTGCAGATATTGAGCAACATGGCAGAACTAGAGCTTGAAAATGCCGATTTGTACAAGGTAATGGCCTATAAACTTAAACAGACCCATAACTATACCGCCTCGCTTTTCATTGCCGAAAAGGTGTTGCAATGGCGGCCAATGGATGCGCAAAGCTATCGCGATTATGCGTTGGCGTTAGAAGATGTGGGCCGTTATCAGGAAGCGCTCAACAACCTGTACAAAGTGCTTACCCAAAGCTATAACATGCAATCGGCCGATAGGGATGAAGGCATTGAAGAGATCATTATTGCCGAAATCAACCACCTGATTACAAAATACGGCAAGCGGCTAGATACCAGGCAAATTGATAAAAGACTGATCCAGCCTTTACCGGTTGACATTAGGGTGGTGCTCAACTGGAACAAGAACGACACAGATATCGATTTGTGGGTTACCGATCCCGATGGAGAAAAATGTTATTACAGCCATCCAAAAACTGAAATCGGAGGCAGAATGAGCAACGACTTTACCGATGGTTATGGCCCGGAGCAGTTTATGCTCAAAAAAGCCATCAAAGGAAAATATAAAATAGAGGTAAACTACTTTGGCGACAGGCAGGTTAGCCTAAGCGGACCAACAACGGTGAGCGCCGAGATCTATATCCGCTATGCCACAGGCAAGGAAGAGCGAAAGATGATGGTATTGCCCCTGGAGTCTAGCAACAGAAACGGAAACCTGGTTGGAGAATTTAGTTTTTAAGGTGAGGGGAATGGCCAGAGGGTTATTTCTGGCCATTTTTTAAGCAACAGCCCAGCCGTAATCCTACACGTCAAACAAAGGCCTTTATAAATGGACCAGCGAACTACTGAACCAACAGTTTATCCAAAACCTGTTGCCAGTTGTCAACCCGTTCGTAATCTGTTATTAAAAGGTTGTGAGGCGAAGTGAACAAAAGCGGGCGCCCTTTAAAATCGATAAAATTCTTGATCCGGTCGTCGATCATCACATCTACATTTACGATTTTGTCGCCACAAAAAATAATGTTCCTCCAGCTGATGAATGGAAAATGCTCCTTAAGCCAGTCGAGTTTGTCTTCTAAGGAATTACGAAACTCCATCGCCGCTGAAACAATATAGACCTCGTGCTGTTCCTGCAGTTTTTTGACGGCTTCTACACTCCTTTCAATAACGGGCAAATTCCTGAAAAAGCCTTTTTCGTTGATGTAATCGAACCATTTGTTGTTGATGTGCGCAGGTACATGGTGGTAGATTTCGTTGCCGGCATCTAATTTCAGGTCGAGCGGAATGCCGTAGTCGCGGTTGTAGAGTTCTATAAATTTGTGGATGGGGTCGGCTAGGACTTCGTCCATGTCTATGGCTATCTTCATGCTTCAAAGATGCCTAAAACCCATTAGAGTATTGTTAGCTGAATTTAAAATTTGAGCTTTGCGCCGTACGCAGAGCGTATGGCTCAGGCGGCCATTAGCCTCATCACTTGCCGGATTTCGACTAATTGACTAAAAGCTTGTTAGTTATTGGGATTTTACTTACCTTTGCCTCCCCGCAAGCACGGTGCTTCCGGGAACTATGTTGAATACATAAACTTAAAAGAATGGCAACCAAAATCAGATTGCAAAGATTCGGTAAAAAAGGGAAACCTTTTTTCCACGTGGTCGTAGCGGATTCTCGCTCACCAAGAGATGGTAAATTTATTGAGCGTTTAGGTTCTTACAACCCGAACACCAATCCAGCCACCATCGAAATCAATTTCGAAAAATCATTAGACTGGGTAAACAAAGGTGCACAACCTACTGATACTGCCCGCGCTATCCTTTCTTACAAAGGCGTTTTGTACAAAAAACACTTAGAAGGTGGTGTTAAAAAAGGCGCTTTAACCCAAGAGCAGGCAGAGGCTAAATTTGCAGCTTGGTTAGAGGCTAAAGGTGGTAAAATCGAAAGCAAAAAAGAAAACTTGAGCAACAGCAAAAACGAAGCTAAAAAAGCAGCCCTAGCTGCCGAGGCTAAGAAAAATGCTGATCGCGCCGCCGCTATCGCATTGAAAAATGCACCAGTAGCAGAAGAAGTTGTTGAAGAAGAAGTAACAGAAGAAGCTCCTGTAGCTGAAACTGCAACCGAAGAAACTCCAGCAGCTGAGGCCACTCAAGAAGAAACAAAAGAAGAAGACAACGCATAAGCATTGTCCAATTCTGATAGATAGCGAAGAACTGCAAAGTCCTTCGCTATTTTTTTAACCCCCTATACCATCGCTATGTTAAAAGAAGAGGCGTTTTATATCGGCTACATCACCAAAACCAAGGGTTTAAAAGGCGAAGTGCAGCTTTATTTCGAGTTTGAAGATTATGAGCAGCTGGATCTTGATGTGCTGTTTGTTGAAATGAATGGCAAGCTGGTGCCCTATTTCGTGGCATCGCATAAGTTGCAGGCCAACCAAACCGGTACTTTTTATTTTGACGACATAGACCATATAGACAAGGCCCAGCCTTTGGTAAAGAAAAAAGTTTACCTGCCACTGAGCAAAAAACCAGAGCGTGAAGACGATGAGTTTTACTACACCGACCTGAAAGGCTTTATCGCTATTGACGAAACGCTTGGCGAGTTAGGCGAGATTATCGAGGTAAACGAATATCCGCAACAATTTGTGGCTACCGTACACTATAAAAACCGCGATGTGCTGTTTCCGCTCAATGAGGATTTCATTCTGGAAATAGACGATGAGGAAAATACCCTGCATCTCGACCTGCCAGAAGGATTGCTGGATATTTATTTGGGTAATTAAAACCCTGCGGCTATCTTTAAGCATGATGAGATGTGTAATCGCATTTGCTTTGGTGGCCGTTTTTTGTTGGGGTTGCGGCAGCAACGAGAACATGAAGCGCATTACTTTGGATTCGCTGGTTGAGGACAAACCGGCTCCCCAACCCGTGCCGCCTAAAGACAGCGTGGCTGTGCAGCAACAGCCGGGTTCGCCGGCAAAAGATTCGGTTATGCTGGTGGCAGGCCGGGTATTGCAAAGCCTCAAAAACAAAGATTACCGTTCGTTTGCCAGCTATTTCCACCCTAAAGATCCCGTGCTCTTTTCGCCCTATGGCCATATCAATATAGCCAACAGTAAGAAGCTGCTGGCGAAAGACTTTCTCGAATCCATTGAAAAAAACTGGACCCTTACCTGGGGCGTTTATGACGGTACCGGCGAATCGATGAAGCTTAAAGTAATTCCTTATCTCGACAAGTTTGTATACGATGCCGATTACCTCAGTAGCGATCAAGCAGCTTTCGACCAGGTGATCAAGAAGGGAAACGCCTTGAACAACATTTCTGAAGTTTACCCTGGACTTCATTTTGTGGAGTACCACACCAAAGGTGTTGATCCAAAATACAACGGCATGGACTGGCGCAGCCTGCGGTTGGTCTTCAAAATGTACAATAACGAATATTATGTAGTGGCCATTATCCACGATCAGTGGACGATTTAAGGCAGTTTTGTAAGATGTTCTAATTTTTTTGTAAAATAAACTTGACATTTATGTCAATTATGCTTTACATTTGTTCAAGCATGCTTGATATAATTGTTGTTTAACCGCTAAAAAATTAAAATCATGAAAAGTAAATATCTGTTTCCAACATGGGGTAGCTGGGTTGGATACGTGCTGGCCATACCTGGCTTTGTCTTAGGCTACTTTAACATCATCCAGCAATACGAAATTCCGGGCTTTGGGCTGCGCCTGCGCGAAACCAATCGAATATTTACGCCCGCCTTCGAAAACTTTACCAACGAGCTGGCCATCTTGCTGGTTATCGTAGGCCTGTTGCTCATTGCCTTTTCTAAGAGTAGGAAAGAGGATGAACTCAATGCCAGGCTTAGGCTCAACGCCATGTATTGGGGCGTAATGGCCTATTATTTGCTTTATCTTGTGGGCTTGGTTTTTAGCATGAGCATTGCCGAAATTCCGTTTATTGGCGACCACGCTTCCGAGCTGAACCTCTTCACGCCACTGGTTATTTTTATCGGCAGGTTTTATTATCTTAAATATTTTAAAAAAGAAAGCTACCTGATCAGCGAGCCCCGGTTTTTGCCCCATCTGCCTTTTAAGCCGGTAGGTGTGGTCCTTTCGTTAGTTTGTTTGGTCTTGACTTTTGTGTTTGTTTTT
Source organism: Pedobacter sp. TM02 (assembly GCF_059705275.1). Taxonomy (NCBI): domain Bacteria; kingdom Pseudomonadati; phylum Bacteroidota; class Sphingobacteriia; order Sphingobacteriales; family Sphingobacteriaceae; genus Pedobacter; species Pedobacter sp. TM02. The sequence goes on along the minus strand of NZ_AP046530.1, from coordinate 4,275,378 downwards.
AGTTTGGACGATGAAAAATGGGATCCGGTAAAACAGGTTAATTACTTGGGCTTGGTAATCGGCTTATTGCTCTGGGCCTTTTCGCAGCATAAAAAAGAAGACGAAATGCTGATGCAGCAACGCCTGGAAAGCCTGCAGTTGGCGGTTTACATTAACTACGGATTGTTGCTGGTGGCCAATGTGCTGCTCTATTCGTTCAGCTTTTTATATTTTATGCTATTTGCGCAATTCTCGCTGTTGCTTTATTTTGTGCTCAGAATGGAGTACGTCAATTATAAAAATAACCGATTGTTAACTGCTGCCGAAGGAGGAATGAGCTATGAAAAATAACATCAGGGTACAACGTGCCATCAAAAATATTACCCAGGCCGAACTGGCTGATTTGATCCAGGTTTCGAGGCAGACCATCAACACCATCGAATCGGGCAAATACGTGCCGTCAACCGTGCTGGCCTTAAAAATGGCCAAGGTGTTTGAAAAACCCGTGGAAGAGATTTTTGAACTGGAAGATGGCGATTAGTTAGTCCGAAGTTTTTTGGCCGATAGCCTATTGTAGGCAGGTTTCAGTTGCCGATGTTTCAATCAGCCATTCTTTCTCTTGAGGTGTTGTCAATGAGCTAAAGAACAAACGAACGAACACAGCCCTTGCGAAGTTTTGAAACTTCGCAAGGGTTAATTTCTTACCTTTGCCCTATGCGTTTTGATATCATTTCTGTACTGCCCGATTTATTGACCAGCCCTTTTGCCCATTCTATTCTGCAGCGTGCGCAAAAAAAAGGCATCGCCGAAATCGTGGTGCATAATTTAAGGGATTACGCCACCAACAAGCAAAAGAGCGTTGACGATTATCCTTATGGCGGCGGCAGCGGCATGGTGATGAGCATTGAGCCTTTTGCCGGCTGCATAGAAAAACTGCAGGCCGAAAGGACCTACGACGAAATAATTTTTATGAGTCCGGATGGTCTAACGCTGAACCAAACCATGGCCAACGAGCTGTCGATAAAGGGAAACATTATCATTTTATGCGGCCACTATAAAGGCATAGACCAGCGTATCAGGGATATTTATGTAACCCGCGAAATTTCAATTGGCGATTATGTGCTTTCTGGTGGCGAACTGCCGGCTGCGGTTTTGGTTGATGCGGTAACCCGCTTAATTCCGGGCGTGCTGAACGATGAAACCTCGGCCCTGTCAGACAGTTTTCAGGGCGAATTGCTGGACGCCCCCATCTACACCAGGCCTGCCGAGTGGCGTGGACACAAGGTGCCAGAGGTGTTGCTGAGCGGCCATGAAGCCAAAATTAACGAGTGGCGCCACGAAGAGGCCCTGAAGCGTACCGAACAGCGCAGGCCCGACCTGTTGAAATAAGCCTCCAAAAATGTGGAAAAACCACAATTTGTTAGAAAATAAATTATTTTTAAACTTCGCTTTTATTTTAAAAATAAAATGCCTAATATTGCAATCCGATTTTGAAGAACCAAAAATCGGCTTAATAGCTTAAAATCATGGATTTAGTAAAATTTGTAGAAGAGCAGGTAATCGCGAAAAAAGAACTTCCTTCTTTCAAGTCAGGAGATACAGTGAGTGTTCACTATAAAATTCGCGAAGGAAATAAAGAACGTATTCAGATTTACCAAGGTGTTGTAATCCAACGCAACAGTGCTGGCGCAAACGAAACGTTTACTGTTCGTAAAATTAGTAATGGAGTAGGTGTTGAGCGTATCTTCCCGGTAAACTCTCCAAATATTGATAAAGTGGAAGTTAACGGTTACGGCAAAGTACGTAGAGCTAAATTGTTCTATCTACGCGAACTAACCGGTAAAGCAGCCCGTATCAAATCTTTAAGAAAGTAATATTTTCTATAAAAAAATATAACCTTCACGATTAGCTTCGTGGAGGTTTTTTTGTTTATATCTTTGCCCCACCAAATTATAAATCGAAATGAACCTTCGAGAGTGTTTTTGAATGCTCCCGATAGCTTCATCACTGTTAAAACCAAGATTACACAGATGAAAGAACTGTTAAAAAAGTATGAAGAGAAACAACCAGAAATTGTTTTCGAATGGAAAGATAAAGAATCGGAAGCCGAAGGATGGGTAGTGATCAACTCTCTGCGTGGCGGTGCGGCCGGTGGCGGTACGCGTATGCGCAAGGGCTTGGATAAACGTGAAGTAGAATCGTTGGCCAAAACCATGGAGGTTAAGTTTACCGTTTCTGGTCCGCCAATTGGCGGTGCAAAATCGGGCATCAACTTCGATCCGGCCGATCCGCGTAAAAAAGAAGTCTTGGAGCGCTGGTACAAGGCCGTTATGCCCCTGCTTAAAAACTATTACGGTACCGGAGGCGATTTGAATATAGACGAGATACACGAAGTAATCCCTATTACCGAAGGCTACGGCCTATGGCACCCGCAAGAGGGCGTAATCAATGGTCACTATCAGGCCAGGGAAAACGAGCGCATCCACCAAATCGGCCAGTTGCGCTATGGGGTTTCTAAGGTGCTCGAAGATTTAGAGTACACGCCCGACATCAAAAGAAAATACAAAGTGGCCGATATGATTACCGGCTATGGCGTTTCTGAATCGATCAGGCATTTTTATGAGATTTGGGGTGGCCATGTGGCAGGCAAGAAAGCCATTATTCAGGGTTGGGGCAACGTAGCGGCTGCAGCCGGATACTACCTGGCGCAACAAGGCGTTAAAATTGTGGCTATCATCGATCGCGTTGGCGGTTTGATCAGGCCCGAAGGCTTGAGTGCCGAAGAAGTGAAAACATTGTTCAATACCCGGGTAAACAATACCTTGGTGGCCGATAATCTGATTCCTTTTGCCGAAGCAAACGAGCAGGTATGGAACGTTGGAGCCGAAATATTCGTGCCTGCAGCGGCCTCTAGGCTGGTGCAGCAAAGCGAAGTAGATAAAATGATTAAAGGCGGCTTGGAAGTAATCGCCTGTGGCGCCAATGTGCCTTTTGCCGACAAGGAAATTTTCTTTGGCAGCATTATGGAGTATGCCGACAACAATGTAGCGGTAATCCCCGATTTTATTGCCAACTGCGGCATGGCCAGGGTATTTGCCTATCTGATGCAGCGTAACATCGAAATGAGCGACGATGCTATCTTTTCTGATGCTTCATCGGTAATCAACAATGCCTTGAAGGCTGTTTACGCCACATCTAACAAAAAAACAAATTTATCGAGCACTGCATTTGAAATTGCATTGAAACAACTAGTATAATGAGCAGCGAATTTTTTGGACAGGTTTTTTGGGGCAATACCATTCAGGCTTATTGCTTATTTGGTGGCATACTTTTGCTTGGACTGCTTTTTAAGCGGATAGTTTCGAGGTTTTTAAGCCAGCTCCTATTTAGGCTGTTCAAAAAATTTGCCGACGATGTAAAGATGGACACCTTTATTGGTCTCCTGCTAAAGCCGATCGAAACCTTTATTACGCTGGCTTCGCTTTACCTGGCGGTTAACCAATTGAAGCACCCGCTCGATGTGGTGTGCTGGCATTACCATAAGGTGGTAGATAAGGTTAAGGTGGCACAGGAATTTACCCTGGGCGAACTGTTCGACAAGATCTTCCTCTTCCTGATCATTATGGCTTTCTTTTGGATCGTGCTGAGGCTGATCGATTTTGTTGCCCATGTGCTTATGTACAAGGCCATGAAATCGAACAATAAAGCCGACGACCAATTGGTGCCTTTCTTGAAAGAGCTGTTTAAGTTTATCGTTTGTTTTATCGGCTTCTTCGTGCTGTTGGGTTATGTGTTCGAAGTGAATGCATTGAGTCTAATTACCGGTTTGGGTATCGGAGGTATAGCCATTGCTTTGGCCGCCAAGGAAAGCCTCGAAAACCTGATCGGATCGTTCACCATTTTTATGGATAAGCCTTTTACCGTGGGCGATTTGGTAAAAGTAGACGGTGTTGAGGGAACCATTGAGAAGGTAGGCTTTAGAAGTACGGTATTGCGCAGTACCGATAAAACAACCATCGTGATACCCAACAGGGCAATGATTGATGGCGTGCTCGAAAACATGACCCGACGCAATTACCGTAGGGTAAAATTCAACATCGGCATAACCTACGAAACCGATTCGGAAATGATTAAAAAAATTGTGGATGATATCAACCAGTTTTTGGCCGATAATCCTGATACTTCCGACGGAGTTGCATCATTTGATAGTTTTGGCGATTCGGCATTGAATATCCAGGTGCTTTACCTGGTACAGAATATCGATTTTAACGCCTACCTCAAAATCAAGGAAGCGGTGAATTTTAAGCTGATTGAAATCGTGCACCAATATGGGTCTGATTTTGCCTATCCTACACAACGTACGGTAAGCGATACGCCCAAGCCACAAGCTTAAGCACCCGCGGTTTTGTGTTCTTTATCGCGAGGAACACTAATGTGAACGATGGACTTCATCTATAGAAATCCTGTAATCTGTAGCTAACTATTTGCAGGCCAAAGGTTTTGCAACGGATGGTGTATTTGTTGATATTCTCCGCCAACAATAAAAACAATCCTAAAGTGCAAGATCAGAGGGCTCCACTGCGGCTATTCGCTACAGAAATTGGGGAGGTTAACTGCCGAGTTTTTCGAGCAGGGCTTCTACCATCTTTTGCAGCCGCTGGATTTCGACATCTTTCTGCTCCAGCATTTTGGCGTAAAGCTCCTTATTTTCCGACACAATGGTGTCAACATGCCCTATAGCCTGTTGCGTTCCCTGATTCGACTGCAGGTTGATAATAGCTGGTTGTTGACTCAGGATATCCATAGGCGAAACGCCCAGAATGGTCGCTATTTTCTGTAAAAGCTCCGTAGATAATTTTGTCTGATTAGTTTCAATCCTTGAATAAGAGTTTTGGGCCATGCCTAATTTATCTGCCATGTACTCTTGAGAGTAGCCTCTCATTTCTCTGATCATACGTATTTTAAGACCAACCATATCTTGTATTTTTTCTAAAATTAGCAATTTATTGGATAATCTATCCATAAAACGGATAGCTTTTTAGAAAATTCTTTCCAAACTTTAGGACACTTCTGTCCCCGCATCCCGGCAGCGCAAAAATTTACTTTTTCAACCTATTGTCTTATTGCTAAAGCACCCAAGCAACCTGGTGTAATGAGGTTGCATTTACCAAATATGACAAACATGAAAAGGACAAAAACTGTAGGCGCAAAGCCTGGGCAAGGCAAGGCCTTAACAAGAAGCGAAATGAAAAACATTTTAGCGGGAACAGTACCGGGCGGAGAAGTGGTATGCTTTACCGCCGAAAACTGTACACTGTACATTGAGGAGCTCCGGAAGAATTATCAAGGCCAGTGTTCAAACGGATCGGGCACGCTCGACTGTGGCTGCGCGGTTATCGTAAACGGAACGACCTACCGCACCAATACGGGCCATACCATGTGCAGAGGCATCATCTAAGGCATCAAAATTACCCATCTGCCTGTCGGAAATGATAGGCAGATTTTAAACGATATGACATGAGGTTTTTGCTTAACCTGTTGCTTTGTATTTTATTGTTGGGTTGTAGGCCAAGTACGCCCAAAATGGTTTTAGACATACCCGAGGCAAGCGCCTTGCCTTTAAAGGCCATCCTTTGGAAACTTCAACTGACAGACAGTGGCTGGCAGAAGGTCAGGTTCGATTCGATGGCCGTTACCCGGAAGCCTTTCGATTGGCAGCTCAGACATTCGCAATCGTTTATCGCCAACCTTACGCTTTATAATGCCAAGGGGAACATCGTTGGTTTTACCGGCGACTTTATCTATTCTGATGCCGTTTTAAGGGTAAAGCCCTTGCCCAACGAGCAGCCAATTCAACTCAAAGGATATGAAAACGCAACATCAATGACGGTTGAAGGCGGCGAAAACCATTTGCTTGACGCAAAGGGATTCATGGCCAAACCAGATTTTATACCGCTTGACCGGGCTGTAGACATTTTGGAAAAAGCAACTCCAATCTCCCCAAAAACACGGTCATTGCAAGAAAGGTGGGAAGCTTATCAACGTAGAACCTATGCCGATGTTGTAGCGCACCGAAAAGCTTACTACACGCTCTATCGGTTGACCGACCTCACACATGCAATTCCTTATCCGCTAATTGAAAAATATTATAAGGCGCTCGACCCATCTTTAAAGAACACCCCCGAAGGGAATTATGTCCTTGGGTTGATCAATAACTCCAAAATGATCGAGGCTGGAATACTCCCTGGTTTTGAGGTGCTCGACAAAAGCAGAAAACCGCATCGTTTTACAACTTTGCTAACCAAGAAATATTACCTGCTTGATTTTTGGGCAAGCTGGTGCAAACCCTGCAGGGCACAGTTTCCAGAACTCCGCTCTCTTTATCAAGCCATTGACACCAACAAGCTGCAACTCATTTCTATCAGCATCGACAAAAACGATAGGCATTGGCAACAGGCGCTACAAGAAGAAAAATTGGCCTGGCACAACTACCTGCAAAAGGATGCGTCGCTCCAAACGAAACTTTTGATCTCTTATGTTCCACAGAATATCTTGCTTGACGAAAACGGAAAAATTATTAGCAGGAATATAAACTTGCAGGACTTCAAAAAATTCCTAGCCTCAAAAGGCTTTTTGAAAAAAAGATAGCAGACCTAAATGCTGGCTCTATAAGCCTGATTGCAAAAGCTCTTAACCTGTGCGCAAAATTGCCATGACGAAGAAAAAACTAATCATACTCGGCCTATACCTTTTGGGCTTGTCGTTTTGCCTGGCATTGCTGGCCCTGCTGCGCTATTACCTGCGCACCGGAAAATGGCATTGAGTAAAAACAGGCAATTGCAACTTGCCTTTTTATTGTCTAGCCAAGTAGCTTATATTTATGCAAAACCAAACTCTTCGCTATGTTAAAAAAGTCGACTTTATTATTCCTTTTTGTTTTTTTCGGTTCAATTACCACGCTCTTGGCCGCCGATGGCAATGTAGCCAATACGGCTATCGGCAACGGAATTGGCATCGGTAGCGCCTTGGCTGTTGCCATTTGTTGGACAAGGACCAATTCGGTGTTAACCGCAGCCTTAGCGGGCCTTTTCGGCTGGCTTTACGTGATCTATTACCTGATTATCCGAAATAACGAATAAGGGCATTAATCTTCGTCCTCTTCTTCGGGTAGTTCTTTATAGGCCTCTATGCGTTTGCCTATTTCGTTGATTTCAGGATTTTCTTCAAACAAAGGGGTTTCGGTTTGCTCGTCGAGCTTTAGCCAGATTGATTCGGTGTCTTTCTGGATCTGTACATACATTTTCCCGTTTTTAAAAATGGTGTAGGTGTTGTTTCCTTCCGGAAAAACCGCATAACTGGTATTTCCGATCTCTATATCAAATGGTTGCATAATCTTAGTTTTTTAAGGCTTTGAGCTGTTCGATAAAGCCGACGAACTTTTTGCTGGCATAATTGGCGGCGCCTTCGCCCCTATAGCTCAAACGTCCTTTTTTGTCGAACACCACGGTAGTTGGCAACGCTCCTTTAAACAAGGTTTCGGGCAAGTTGCTGGCAAAGTTGTACACAGGCAAAGCATATTTTTTGCGGTCCATGTAGGCCTGCGATTTTGCAAAGTCGCTATCGGCATCCACCAGCAAAAAGACCACTTCACTATCGTTTTTATAGTGCTCATAAAGCTTGTTTACCGAAGGCATTTCGGCTAGGCATGGCGGACACCAGGTAGCCCAGAAATTAAGGAAGATAACCTTGCCTTCCAAATCGGCCAGGCTCAGCGTTCTTCCTTTTGCATCTTTAAACCGAATGCCCGATAAATCGGCCTTTGCGGTAACGGGCTTGGCCGCTACTTCCGGATTGTATAACCCGATTTCCATCAGCCCTCTGATTACAAGCGCTTTTGCCGAAGGCACAAAAAGCAACAAGGCCAATAAACCAATAAACAGGCCATTGATTATATACTTTTTTATCGCAACAGCTTTATTTTTCATCCTTGCAAATATAACGATTATTCGATTGGCTTATTTTGAGCCAAATTGCTGCAAATTGAGGCTTAGGTTAAACGTAAAATAGCGGGTAAGCTGGTTAGACCTGCTGTCGACAATCGAGTTGCCTGAAACATAACGCGACAGGTTGTTGCCTTGCTTTAGCAAGTCGTAGCCCTGTATACTAATGGTAGCCGATTTCTTTTTAAAAAAGGCTTGGCTGATGCTGGCGTTAATAATCAGCGGATTGTTATTGCCCAAAGCATAGCCCGAATTGATCCTTTTAGAGCCGTTTAAGCCTACATTCAATCCCTTAAACAGGTTGGCGCGTGCAGTGAGGTTAAAAAACCAGTTCTCGATGTTTTTAATGTTTTGTTGCTGCAACGAATAGTTATTGGTGCTCAGGCTATAGCTTACGCTTCCGCTTGCCGAGAACTTCTTGCTATTGTAGCCGGAATTAAGGGCTTGGCTAAAATTAACGCCGTGGTTAAAGAGCTTTACGTTATCGGTAAACGACACATTTTGCGAATAGCCCACGTTGCCTCTGAGGCCAACATTGTATTTCCGGTTGCCAAAGGGAAGGGTAAGCGCGTAGTTCCCATTTACGTTGTAAGTTCCGTTGGTGTTTTCGTAGTGGGTTTCCTGTTTTAGGCTATTCAGGGTATCGCGCCGCAAAATTACGTTGGTTACAATCTGGTTCTGCACGGTAGAAGCCCCAATGCCCAACTGTAGCGATTTGCCGGTTTTTAAGCCTACCAGGTTATAATTCATGTTGATGGCATGACTGAAAGACGGCTTGAGTTCGGGGTTTCCGATAACTATGTTTTGCAGGTTCTGTGTGTTTTTTACCGGTTGCAGCTGATAGAAGCCCGGCGCCCGGCTGCTGCCATTGTAATAGGCCGAAAACGAGTTGGAGGGCGATATGCGGTAACTTACGTTAAGGGTAGGCGAGTAATTGAGCGTGCTATTGCTGATGCGTTCGTTACGGTCTTCGTATTTGCCCCTCATCAAGTTGGGCTGTGCGTTAATGCCCAAGTTGTAGCTCAGTTTCTTGGCGTTGTAGCTGTAGCTGATGCCTGCACTCTGCGTGATATTGGTAGAATGGTAGCGATTGCTGAGCGTATCAACATAATGCGAAATACCTTGCGCATCGGTTACATAGGTAAGCAGCGAATTTTCGACATTGCCTACCGAAAAATTGTAGGATATGTTCAGGTTTCGCGAAGCTATGGTATCTTTTTTCCCCAAGGTTTGGCTAAAGCTCAGGCCCCCGCCTAAATTGGTACTTTTGTTCTGGCTATCTATCAACCTATTTAAAATCGAGTCTTTAACCATAGCGCTGCTATTGGGGTCGTAATAAGTGGTGTGGCTGTTGATTTGCTGATCGCTGCTGGTAACACCCCGGCTAAAATTAAAGTTAAAGCTCACGTTATTCCTACTTTGCTTAAAACGTTGCGACCATGAGCCGCCGACATTGATATTCGGCGTACGGCTAGAAGATCTGTTTTCATCGTTCAGGTCTTGTTTTACGATGCCGCTTTGCCTAGAAAAGCTTTGACTATTGCTCGCTCCCTTGTTTTGAGACAAGCCAAGGTTAATGACGAAAAATCTTTTTTTGGTAGACGACTGTATGCCCCAGGCGAGGCTATTGTTGTTGCTTTTGTTATTGCCGTTGCTTCCTGTCTGATTAAAAATCGTACCGAGGGTATTCGTGGTCTCAATCAGCGACTCGCGTTGGCTATCGCTTTGCATATTGCCAAAATTATAATTGAGATTGCTGTTGATGTTCTTGCCAATCTTGTCAAGATAACTGCCATTGGCGCTGCTGTTTTTGCTGCTTCCCGCGCCGTTGTTGGCCTTGTTAAAGCCGCCATTAAAGCCAATTTGCGTTTGGTCTCTCCAGATATTGCTGTTGAGCTTTGCCCCGTACTGGCTGTTGGTGCCACCAACGGTACTTATGGTGCCAAATACACCTTTGTCCATACCCGGCTTGGTTACAATGTTGAGCATTTTGATAGGTTCGCCCACCTTGATGCCCGTAAAATTGGCCTGATCGCCATAATCGTCTATCACTTGTATTTTGGCCACGATGCTAGCCGGTAGCTTGCTGATAAAATCTTTAACGTTATTGGTAAAGAAATCTTTGCCGTTTACCCGGAGCTTGGTCATTTCCTTGCCCATGGTTTTTACATTGTCGTCGCCGTCAACCTCCATGCCCGGCAATTGCTTTAGCAGCTCGGTCACCCGATCGTCTTCCATTACATTAAAAGCGGCCGCATCGTACTCGATGGTATCTTTCTTGATCCGAATGGGCTGGGGCTGGGGCCTGATGACAACCTCCTTGAGCATTTCGCCCGCATTTTTGAGTGTAACAGGCGCTAAAGTCGTGGTCTTTTCTTTGAGTTCGTGCAATGCCCCATAGCGCTCGTAACCGATGATACTGATGTTGAGGGTTACTTTGGAGGCCTTGATATCCTTAAAACTAAAACGACCGTCTTTGTTGCTGGTGGTTCGGAGCGTATCCGCACCTGCGATCAGCAGGATATTGGCTTCGCCGATGGGTTTGCCTGCCGTATCGATGATGCTGCCCCCGAGCTTGTGCAAGGTTTGGGCCCTTAATTGGGAGAGGCCACAGCTCAATGCAATCGATAAAATTAAGACAAATCTGAAAAGGTGCATTGAGGCTTAAGGCAATAATCAAAACAAACTTAATGCTTAGTTTCAACTAAAAAAATAGCTTTCACCAATTTTAACATTAGTCCTCAAAAATTAAAAGGCCACAAGCCAGGGTTCTTCGGTTCGAGCCTGTAGCTTGCGGCCAAGAAAAAGGCTTCCGAACTAGTGGGAAGCCTTTGGTGAACTATTTGTGTGTAAAAATAGTGGCACCGAATACGGTTGGGCCATCAACAGATGCCTTTAGGCCCCTGGCATAAATAGTATAGATTTTGCCACTCTCTACGTTGATATTGGTTAGCGTAGCCAAAACAGCACCTGTAGCCTTGTTTTTAATGTTGAAGGTTACAGAAGCCGCCGCATCAACCGCCTCGAAAGTACTGAATTCCTTGAAGGCTTTATTGGTCGCCAATGGATCGGCTTTGCCAACGATAGCCAAATCCAAGGGATCAGAATCGGGGCTTAAATTCACAAAACGAACTTTTGCCTTTCCGGTTGCTGGCGTAGTCAGGTCGTCTTTCAACAACAAGAGCTTCACATTGTCTAGTTTATCAATAACGAAAAGCGAATAGCCGAACTGGGGTTCCATGCTGATTACCTCGGTTCTTAGGTTTAGGCCGCTTCCTTGTTTGGAAATGTCAACTTTTCGGTTGCCAGAATAGGCATTTGCATAATCCCATTTGTCGAGGTAGGCAAAATTGTTATTGGTTACCTTGCCATTATCGATAAAAACATCCAGTTTTTCGTCAGTAGGCACAGCGTTGATGAGGCTTAAGCCCGAAAGCTGTACGGGCGTAGACTTTATCTTTGAACATGAAGCGAAAGCAATAGAGAGCGCAATAGCGGCAATGATAACTTTGTAATGGAGTAATTTCATAATTAAATTTTAAGGTACTTGTACATATTGGTTAATGGCCATTAACATATTACCAACCTATACGGCGCCAATGGGCCAAACGCTACAAGCCCCTTATTTTTTATGAAATTTTTGGCTAGGCTCTTTTAAGGGTAATAACCGTTACCTCTGGCCAAATGCCCACGCGTCCCGAAAAACCGATAAACCCAAAGCCTCTGTTTACGTTCAGGTATCTTCCGTTTTCTGCTTTGATACCCGCCCAATGGTTGTAGCGGAATTTAACCGGGCTCCATTTGATGCCAAAAGCCTCGATGCCAAACTGCATGCCGTGCGTATGTCCGGCCAAGGTTAGCTGTATTTTTGAGGGATTGTTTTTGACCTGTTGCTCCCAATGCGACGGATCGTGCGAAAGCAGTACCTTAAATTCGGTGGTGGTGGTTTGCTCCAGTGCCTTTTGCAGGTCGCCACGCTCGCCAAAACCGAGCCCCCAGTTTTCTATGCCCGCCAAAATAATGTGCTCGCCTTCTTTTTGCAAGATTACGTGTTCGTCGAGCAACAAACGGAAACCCAATTCGGCATGGTATTTTTTCAACTGCGCCAGATTTGCCCTTTTAGCCTCATCGCTTGGCCATTTTACATAATCGCCATAATCGTGGTTGCCCAATACCGAGAACTGGCCGTAGCGTGCCTTGATTTGCGAAAAATGACCAATCCATGGCTTGATTTCTTCGGCTTTGTTGTTAACCAGGTCGCCGGTAAACACAAATAAATCCGAATCCTGTTGTTTAATCAGGTCGATACCCCTTTGCACGGCGGCCTGGTTTTTAAAGCTGCCCGCATGTACATCCGAAATCTGGGTAATGGTAAAGCCATCGAAAGCCTTGGGCAAATCGTTGAAATGCAAAGTATGATGGATTACCCGATACGCATATTTGCCCCGTAGCATTCCGTAAACGAACAAGAGCACACTTAAACCGAAAAGCACCAGGCCAAAATCTACCCAATAAGGATTTCTAACCGGCGCCAAAAACCGGTGGTTGCCAATGAGATGAACCGTACCTGCCAACAGCCGATAAACATCGCCAAACAGCAATACCACGGCAAAGAGCAGTTCGCTTACCAAAAGCACCAAAAAAGCATGTGCCGAAATTTTGAAGGCCGTACCCAGTTCTCTGCCACGGCTGTAAAAAATAGAACCCGCCAAGGCAAGGGTTACAACGACTACGACCGACCAAAAAATGGCCAATACGTAATACGGAACCACCAGCCTCAAGCCCTCCGTTACGTAGGCGTTTAACAAGGCAAAAACAAATAAAAATATGGCTATGGGAGCGAATTGAAGTCTTCTTCTCATAAAAAGGCATTAAAAAGCGAAAGGGTGTTTTGATTAAAACACCCTTTCTTATTTCGGTTATTAGATCAGCTCTACGCTGCGGTTAACAAAATCTGTCAATTCTGCTCCAGTAAGCATGCCTTGCGAAAGCAGGGCCAAGTCTACAGCCTGTTTAGCGTATTTGCTTTGCTCTTCTTCATTGGTTGTGGCCAAAATCTTGCCTACCAATTTGTGGTTGCCGTTAATGGCTACCTTATAGCTATCGGGCATGTTGCCATAAAAACTCATGCCTCCGCCCATTTTGGCCATATCTTTCATGCGGCGCATAAATTCGTCCATGGTAATGGTTACCGGCGCGTCGTCTGGACTTAAGCCTACCACTTCTACGCTGAAGCCTGGTTTTACAATGGCTTTTTCGAAAATGGATTTCACCTGGGCCGACTGCTCATCGCTCAATACTGATTCGTGCAGCTCGTCTTTTTCAATCAGCTGGTTGGTTACACTGGCGTCAACACGTTTAAGCAAGGTTTTTTCCAGTTTTTGCTCCAGGCTGCTTACAAAATGGCCATCGATAGGCGAATTCATCAGCAACACGTCGTAGCCTTTTTTATTGGCGGCCTGGATAAAACCGTCTTGTTTATCAGGATCGGTAGTGTACAGGTAAACCAACGAACCGTTTTTATCGGTTTGCTCGGCCTTGATTTTTTCCTTGTATTCTTCTAGGGTAAAGTTCTCATTTTGTGTATTGGTCAACAAAGCGAAATCTTTGGCTTTTTCGTAGAATTTCTCTTCGCTGATCATGCCATACTTCACAAAAAGACCGATGTTGCTCCATTTTTCTTCGTAGGCCTTACGGTCTTTGTTAAACAGCTCGGCCAGTTTATCGGCTACTTTTTTGGTGATGTAGCTGTTGATCTTTTTCACGTTGCTATCGGCTTGCAAGAAGCTTCTCGACACGTTCAACGGAATATCCGGCGAGTCGATTACGCCATGCAGCAACATCAGGAACTCTGGCACGATGTCTTTTACTTCGTCGGTAATAAACACCTGGCGGCTGAACAGCTTGATTTTGTTGCGTTGCAGATCGAAGTCGTCTTTTACCTTAGGGAAATAAAGCACCCCTGTTAGGTTAAACGGATAGTCTACATTCAAGTGGATCCAAAACAAAGGCTCTTCCGAAAAAGGGTAAAGCTGCTTGTAAAAATCGAGATAATCTTCGTCTGACAAATCTGCAGGCGCTTTGGTCCAGATCGGATTGGTGGTATTGATAATGTTGTCTACCTCAACCGATTTGTATTTGGTTTTGCCTTCTTCGTCCTGTCCGTCTTCTTCTTGTGTGGTTTTGGTGCCGAATTTAATTGGCATTGGCAAGAATTTGGCGTATTTATCCAAAATCTCCTGCAGCTTGTGTTCGTGTAAAAATTCCTCCGATTCGCTGTTGATGTGCAAAATAATATCGGTACCCCTGGTGGTACGGTTACCGTCGGCAATCTCAAATTCGGTGCTGCCATCGCAGGTCCATTTGGCCGCGGCTGCACCTTCCTGATATGACAAGGTTTGGATTTCAACCCAATCGGCTACCATAAATGCAGAGTAGAAGCCCAAACCAAACTTGCCGATAATTTCATTGGCATCTTTGGCGTCCTTAAATTTCTCTACAAACTCGCTGGCGCCCGAAAAGGCAACTTGGTTGATATATTTTTTGATTTCTTCGGCAGTCATGCCCAAGCCATTGTCGCTAATGGTAATGGTTTTGGCTTTTTCGTCAAGCTTTACTTCTACCAGAGGTTCGCCTAGCTCGCCATTGTACTGGCCCAAGGCCGCCAATCGTTTTATTTTTTGTACCGCATCAACTGCGTTAGAAACCAATTCCCTTAAAAAGATCTCATTATCCGAATACAGGAATTTCTTGATGATCGGGAAAATGTTCTCCGTGTGTATGGAAATATTTCCTTTTTCTGTTGTCATATTTTAATTTCTAATTTTTTGATTATATCCTTACCCATCAAGCCCTGTTCCAAAATGTGAAACAGGTCAAAATGACAGCGAATACGGTAAAACCTGTCAAACATCCTGCCGACCAAAACCTTGCTCAACAAGCGTTTATGCCCGGAAAGGCTACTACTTTAGGTGTAAAAAGCATAATCATTTGCCAATTGCGCTTAATTTTAAATGCAGGCTTCTGGTTATCTTGTATACCTCTAACCAAATCATCAAGCCATGAAAAGAAAAACACTGTTATGCCTGCTTTTTGCGATAGCCGTTTACACCGCCGCATTTTCGCAACAAAAAATAGGGACCGAAAGCCCTGAAGCTAAAATAAAAAGAATGGAATGGTGGACCGATGCCCGTTTCGGCATGTTTATTCACTGGGGTTTGTATGCCTTGCCGGCGCGCCATGAATGGGTAAAAAACGCCGAACGCCTCACCAACCAAGACTACGAAAAATATTTTCAGCAATTCAACCCCGATCTTTTTCAGCCAAAAGTTTGGGCCAAGGAGGCAAAAAAAGCAGGGATGAAATATGCGGTACTCACGACCAAGCATCATGAAGGTTTTACCCTGTTCGACAGTAAATTTACCGATTATAAAGCCACCAATACGCCGGCCAAAAGAGATCTGGTCAAAGAATTTGTAGAGGCCTTTAGGGCCGAAGGCATTAAGATAGGTTTTTATTACTCGCTGATCGATTGGCATCACCCCGATTTTACGATAGACCGGATGCACCCGCAAAGACTGGTTAAGGAAAGCGATAGTGGCTATGCTGCCCTAAACAAGGGAAAAGATATGGCCAAATACCGCAAATACATGTACAATCAGGTTACCGAACTGTTGAGCAATTATGGAAAAATAGACATCCTTTGGCTCGATTTCTCCTATCCGGGAAAGTACGGCAAGGGCAAGGACGACTGGGGCTCGATAGAATTGCTTAAACAGATCAGAAAATTGCAACCGGGTATCATTGTCGACAATCGTTTAGACCTGAAAGCGTATGAAGACGGACAGGATTTTGAAACACCCGAACAAGTGGGCACCAAAGAGCTCGAAAAATACAGGGGAAAGGTGTGGGAAACCTGCCAAACCTTTTCAGGCTCTTGGGGCTATTACCGCGACGAAAACACCTGGAAAACCCATCGCCAGTTGTTAGACCTGCTCATTACTTCGGTAGCCAATGGCGGCAACCTGTTGCTGAACGTAGGGCCTACTGCCCGTGGCGAGTTTGACTATAGGGCCACCAATGCCTTGGATAGTTTAGGCTCTTGGATGCATGCCAATTCCAAATCGATTTACAACTGCACCTTCGCGCCAAACGAATTTAAGGCGGTTGAAGGCACCAAACTTACCTATAACAAAGAAGCCAGAAAGCTGTATGTGCATTTATTCGATTATCCGAAAGATGGCAATATGGTGTTGGAGGGCTATAGAGACAAGGTTGCGTATGCCCAATTTCTGCACGACAACTCAGAGCTTCAAACCGACCTGAACAAATCGACCGCTAGCAACCTGGTACTTAAGTTGCCCAAGAAAAAGCCCAATTTCGAAATCCCCGTTATTGAGCTGACTTTAAAATAAACCGACCTAATATCTTAACATATCCAAGGGAATATTTTCGATAATAGAAAATATTCCCTTTTTGTTGCTTTACCGAATTCCTGAATTTTTGATTATACTTACACTTGCATGAAACAACAACTTAAAGTAATCCAACTGATCCATACCGCTTTTTGCGTGGCTGTATTTACATTTGGCCTGATTTCTTTTTTTATTATTCGACAGGAAATCCATTTTGAAGTACCCAAAACACTGGAAGATCTGGTTTTTCCTTTGATCAGCATTTTGGGCATTGTCTTTGGAAGCATTTTGTTCAATAGGCACTTGGGCAACATCAACTCGCCCGAAAACAACGGCTCGAAACTGATACAGTACCAAACTGCTTTTCTAATAAAATGTGCTTTTTTCGAAGCTGGGGCATTGGCCAATATCGTGGCCTTTATCATGGCCGGAAATGCCTTCTTCATGATTTTTGCTGGCCTGAGCTTTCTTTTTCTGGTCATGAGCAGGCCTACTGCCAGCAAGGTAGCCGATACCCTAAGTTTACAGGATACAGATATTTTATAACTTAAATTGCCGTAGCTTTGCGCCTTCAATGGAATATAATGTTCATACTTTAAGCAACGGCATCAGGCTTTTGCACGTTCCTTCGGCATCACCGATTTCTCATGCCTGCATTATTGTCAATACGGGATCGAGAGATGAAAGCGATGCGCAAATGGGCCTGGCCCACTTTATCGAACACCTGATTTTTAAGCGGACCGAAAAACGCAATACCAACCAGATCTTAACCCGGCTGGAAAGCGTGGGTGCCGACCTGAACGCTTATACCACCAAAGAATACACCTGCATCCATGCCTCTTTTCTGCATCCCTACCTCGACCGCACTTTAGAGCTTTTTAACGATATCGTTTTCCATTCTACTTTTCCAGAAGAGGAAATAGAGAAGGAAAAAGGCGTCGTGCTCGACGAGATTACTTCGTACCTGGACCAGCCCGAAGAAGCCATTAACGACGATTTTGAAGACCAGCTTTTTGCCGGACACGCCTTGGGGCGCAACATCCTAGGTACTCCTGATACCGTAAGCGCACTAAGCCAAAAAGATATCCATCATTTTATCCGCCAGCATTACCGTACCGACCAAATTGTAGTAGCCGTTTTGGGCAACTATAACCTTACGAAGGTGGTTAAGATTGGCACCAAGCATTTCGAAAGCGTACCTGCAAATACTGGACAAAGCAACCGAATGGCTCCACAGCAGGCGCTGGTGCAAAACCTGGTGTCTAACAAGCAGATTATGCAGGCGCACTGCATGATGGGCATACAGGCCTATTCGCTGCATCACCCTTATAAAACCGGGCTTTTGCTGCTCAACAACATTTTGGGCGGTACCGGCATGAGCTCTATCCTGAATCTGCAGCTGCGCGAAAAACACGGCATCGCTTATACCATCGAAACCAATTACAGCCCTTTGAGCGATACCGGAATTTTTGCGCTTTATTTTGGCACCGACAAAGAAAAGGTTGACAAAGCCCGGAGCCTTATTTTTAAGGAATTTAGAAAGATAAAGACCAATCCCTTTACCGAAATCCAATTGCACAAGGCCAAGAACAAGTTTATCGGTCAAATTGCTTTGGGCGAAGAAAACCGGATCGGATTGATCATTTCGATGGCCAAAAGCCTGATCGACTATGATCGGATTGACAGCCTGACTACCGTTTTTCAGAAAATCAACGCCGTAACCACTGCAGATATGCAAAACATTGCCAACGAGATGCTGGACGAAAAGAACCTGAGCTCGCTTGTTTTCTATCCTGTCGACTAGTTTCATTCAGACGGAATACAGTATACTCAATTATGATGGGCACCATGCCATTAGGGCTGACGCTCCCGAATACCATATAAAATCTTTTTCGTATTTTTGCAACATGAAATTACCTATCGTAGCCTACGGAGACCCTGTTTTAAAGAAAGTTTGTACGCCAATAGACGAAACCTATCCTGATTTGCAAGCGTTGATCAGCAATATGTTCGACACGATGTACAATGCCAATGGCGTAGGCCTGGCCGCTCCACAAGTAGGTTTGGCCATCAGGCTGTTTGTTGTTGATACCCGTGCCGACGAAGACGAAGAGCCTTTCAAAAAGGTATTCATCAATGCCGAAATTTTAGCTGAAACCGGCGAGCCTTGGGCTTTTAACGAAGGTTGTTTAAGTATTCCCGAAATCAGGGAAGACGTGATGCGCAAACCTAACATCCTGATCCGTTACTACGACGAAAACTGGCAGTTGCACGAAGAAGAGGTAGGCGGATTTCCAGCTCGTGTAATCCAGCACGAATACGACCATATTGAAGGCAAGTTGTTTACCGATAAGCTGAGCTTGTTGCGCAAACAGTTGTTAAAAAGCAAGCTGGAAAACATTTCGAAAGGCAACGTACGTACCGACTATAAAATGCGTTTCCCTAAGCAAAGCAAGAAAAGGTAGAGCTTAATCGGTAGCTAAGTCGGCATTGCGCCAGTAAAGAAGTGCCTAACACAGGCCATCAAGGTTTTAGTAAGCTTTGGGCTCGCGCCTAGCAAGCAGCCATTCTCCTTCTTGGCAAGGTGGGACTAATCATCCCCATAAAAAAATGCGTTTATTTATCTTCGCTGCGAGCCTTGTCGCCGGCAAAGATTTCCTGCATGAGCCTGCCCCAGGCAAAAGGATTAAGCAGTGGATTGGTTTGGCGCATGTTGGCATTCACCATGCGGTCGAAGTTGTAGCGGTAGTTACTGTTGCTAACTTCCTGTGCATCTCTTGGCAAAGTAAGGGTCATGCCCCTAATGCTGGTCCTCGACAGGTTTTTCTTAGCAATAGCCATATCGTCATCGGCTACCTTCATAGACAGAAAGTCTTTGGTAAATTCTTCTACCGTAGCCCATGGGTTTACACGTACGGTTTTTAAATACACAATTTCCGATTTCATCTTGATCATCGCCGTGTATTTATGGTCGGCTATTTCGGTAGGCAACACAAAGGTCTTGCTGGTAAAGCCTACGGCCGAAAACAGCAGAGTATCGCCTGGATGGACAATAAAAGAAAAATAGCCCTGGTAATTGGCAGCATATTTCTGCTCTTTGTTGCTCAGGTTGGTAATGGTCACATAAGGTACAACAGAATTGCTGTCAGCCTCGGTAATAATGCCCGAAAACTGCACCAGTTTATTGCTTTTGCCTCCGTCTTGCGCAAAAACAGCGGCCGAAAACAGCAATAATATGATGGTTAGACAGTACTTCATTTTACAAAAATACGTGTAAAAGGCTTATTGGCTAGTTAAAATGTGTTAAAAAACTATTCCTGTTCGGCCAAATCAATAGCCACAACACTTTTAATTTCTGGCACGGCTTTCATGATCGCTTGCTCAATGCCGGCTTTCATGGTCATAAAACTCATTTTGCAGGAGCTGCAATTGCCCAACAACCTCAATTTTACGACATGTTCCGGCGTAATCTCTTCTAAGGCAACATTTCCTCCATCGGCGATTAAATAAGGCCTAATGGTTTCTAATGCTTGCTCTACTTGTTCCGTTAAACTCATCTTATATTTTTTAAAGTATAAAAATAGTAAATTTTTAGCAATTCGCCGCTTGTACGTTGTGTATAGAAACCTGCTGTGCCATTTTGCCTGCAATTTCGCTAAAGGCCAAAGCTACTGGGCTTTGCGGGTCTGTAGCTATCGGTTCGCCGTTATCGCCGGCAGCCGCTACGCTTTGCACCAACGGAATTTCGCCCAAGAAAGGTACTCCGTACTGTTCGGCCAATGCTTTGCCACCATCTTTTCCAAAAATGTAGTATTTGTTCTCAGGAAGCTCTGCCGGTGTAAAGTACGACATGTTCTCGATAACCCCCAATACCGGGATGTTAATGCCAGGCATCCTGAACATGGCCAGCCCTTTTCGGGTGTCGGCTAGGGCTACCTGTTGTGGCGTAGTTACAATAACCGCACCCGCTATCGGGAAGCTTTGGCTGATGGTAATGTGGATATCGCCGGTTCCTGGAGGTAAATCTACAATCAGGTAGTCCAATTCGCCCCAATCGGCATCGTTAAACAGCTGCTTAATGGCATTGGAAGCCATTGGCCCGCGCCATGGCACCGGCTGGTCTGGATCGGCAAAAAAGCCCAAAGAAAGCAACTTGATGCCATATTTTTCGATCGGTAAAATCAAAGTCTTGCCATTTTCGACTTCCCGTGCGCTTGGCTTGGCTCCAACCAGCCCGAACATAATCGGCACCGAAGGCCCGTAAATATCAGCATCAATCAGTCCAACCTTGGCACCGTCTTTGGCTAAGGTAACTGCCAAATTGCTGGCCACGGTTGATTTGCCGACGCCGCCTTTGCCCGACGAAACCAAAATGATATTTTTAATGGCGTTCAATTGCGTGGTATCTAAAGGTTTGGTAACCCTGGCCGTAATGTTGATATTGATTTCGGCATCGGGCGTAACAAAATGTTTAATGGCATTGATACAGGCATTTTTCAGCATGTCTTTCATCGGACAGGCCGGGGTAGTCAGCTCTAACGTAAAGCCTATGGTTTGACCTTCGATTTTCAGGTCTTTGATCATGTGCAACGTAACCAGGTCCTTTTTCAGGTCGGGGTCCTCTACATGTCGTAAAGCGGCTAAAACCTGCTCATTGGTAATTATCATCCCCAAAATTAACAAAACATAGGCATAAATAATTTGTGATAGGCCTTTTTGTTGTAATTTTAACACGAAATAAACATTTGCCCAAGGCGTTTGTTTAACAATAATTTCTACATTAGTTTATGCAATTCCCTCAAATTAGAATTCCTAAAAAATATATCAAGATTGGCGCCTGGGTTTTGGGTGTTTTTGCATTGGTTCTTGTTGCATTGGGTGCGGTGGCCTATGGCAAGCGGGAGGCGTTGCTCAAAAAAATGATGGCCAAGGCCATTGCCAAAGCGGATAAGGACTACGGACTGGAAATCAAAATCGGATCGGCAGGCTTTAGTGGCCTAAGTGCCGTACGCATGCAGCACATTTCGGTAGTGCCCAAAGACCGCGACACCTTGGCCACCATTAACGATATTACAGTGGGCGTGAAGCTCTTTCCCCTTATTTTTGGCAACGTAAAGCTGTCTGAAATCAACCTCAGCGAAGGCAAGCTCAATGTGGTGCTCAAGGATTCGCTTACCAACCTCGATTTCATCCTGAAAAGAAAAAAGAAGGACAGTACCAGCAACTCGAATAAAGTAGCCCTCAGCGATTTGGCCAGCAACCTGCTAAACGAGGTCTTCTATAAAATTCCCGACGACATGCAGCTGAAGAACCTGATGATGCAGCTGAACGACAACGATACCGCTACACTCAAATTCCTTACCACTTCGGCTACCATAGATGGTGGCGAGCTCAAATCGAACATTACCGTAAACGATACGGCGGCTACCTGGCACATCAACGGCAAACTGAACCCCAGCAGAAAACGCCTCAACATTATGCTTTATGCCGATGGCAAAAAAGTAGAACTGCCTTACATTGAACGAAAACTGAGTACCAAAATCAACTTCGATACCGTAAGGACCGAGATGAAGGAAGCCGATTTTAGCGGTGGCGACTACAAAATATCCGGATCTTGGAGTGTCAAAAACCTACTGATCAACCAAAAACGCATTTCCTCGGCCGACATTATCGTGCCGGATGCCAAAATTGATGCCGATATGCTGATTGGCGACAACTTCCTTTGCCTGGATAGCACTTCTACAGTTTACCTGAAAAAGGCTTCCATCCATCCTTTTCTCAAATACACCTTGTCGCCCAACAAAATTTACGAGATGAAGCTCAAGGCCGAAGAACAGGATGCCCAGGCTATTTTCGATTCTTTTCCATTGGGATTGTTCGAATCGCTAGAGGGCATGCAGGTGCAAGGCAAATTGCGCTACAACCTCGATTTTTACCTCGATACCGCTATTCCAGACAGCGTAAAGTTCAACTCTACGCTCACCCCAACCAATTTTAAAATCGTGAAATGGGGCAAAACCGACCTGCAGAAAATCAACAGCGATTTTGTGTACACCCCTTACGAATACGGCAAGCCGATGCGCAACATTACCATTGGCCCGTCTAACCCCAATTTTACACGGCTGGATGAGATTTCGCCCAATTTCAAAAATGCCTTGCTTACTTCTGAAGACCCGTCGTTTTTTAGGCACCATGGCTTTGTGGAAGAATCCATCCGCAAATCCATCGCTGTAAACTTTAAGGAAAAGCGCTTTAAACGCGGTGGCAGTACCATTTCTATGCAATTGGTGAAAAATGTTTTCTTGAGCAGGCAAAAAACATTGGCCCGCAAAGCGGAAGAGATTTTGATTGTTTGGCTGATTGAAAACAACAAGCTGGTGAGCAAGCAGCGCATGCTCGAGGTTTATTTCAACATTATCGAAATGGGCCAAAACGTGTATGGAATTGGCGAAGCTTCGAGGCATTATTTTGGCAAGACTCCTGCAGAACTTAGCATAGGCGAAGGCATTTTCCTGGCCAATATTGTACCGAAGCCCAAAGTAGCTTTGTATAAGTTTATGAGCGACGGAAGCTTAAAAGGCTATTTGTTGCCTTATTTTAACTTTATTGGAGGCACCATGGCCAGAAGAGGGCTAACGCCAGCCGATACCAGTGGCTACGGTTTTTACAACGTTCGCCTGCGTGAGGGCTTAAGGCAGTATTTGCTGCCTGATTCGACGGTTGTTGATACCACTGCTGTTGATGCCGACGAAGACGGCATGTTACCGCCGGCCGCCATGCAAGACAAAGGCAAAAGCTTGTTCGACCGTTTGTTTGGTGGCAATTCGGCCAAAAAAGATACCGCGGCGAACAATAAAGCCATGATTAGACCCGATACCGTTAAAACCAAAAAACAATTGCGCCAAGAACGTCGTGAACAGCGCCGAAAGGAGCGCGAGCAGGAAAAGGCCAAAGAAAATGGCGCTTCTTAAACCCAGATGAATAAAATACAAGTAAACAACAAAGACTTCGAAATCTTTCTCGAAAACGATGCCATTGGCAAACGGACCCGCCTCATTGGCATACAGCTGAACCTGGATTACGAAAACCGCTGTCCGGTTTTTATAGGCGTGCTCAATGGCAGTTTTTTGTTTATGGCCGATCTGCTGAAAGAAATCGATATTGCCTGCGAGGTCAATTTTATCCGCGTAGCTTCTTACCATGGAACCGAAAGCAGCGGAAAGATCAAGGAAACCTTTGGCCTGCCCAGCGACTTGGAAAACCGCGATGTTATTTTGGTAGAAGATATTGTTGATACCGGATTAACGCTGCAGTACATCCTGGAGAAGGTTTACGCACAAAAGCCAGCATCGGTAAGTATCTGTAGCCTGTTGCTTAAGCCTGCGGCACTCAAAGCCCCCATAGCAGAACTGAAATACGTGGGTTTCGAAATACCCAACGAATTTGTAGTGGGTTATGGGCTCGATTACGATGGGCTTGGCCGAAACCTGAAAGACATTTATAGAGCCATATAGATTGGCGATTGTAGATTTTCGATCGTAGATTGTGTATGCTGGACCACTTAAATTGTAAATCTAAAATCGTAATTCGTAAATTCCCGCTTTTTTTCCGAGTTTTGCCATATTAAACCCCAAAACAATGACCATACACAAAGAAGGCTATACCAGCATTGCGTTAACTGTTCTGTTTATCTTTTTGCTCAACGCCTTTGTTGACTATAAATTTGCCGATTTAACCTGGCTTCGCTGGCTGATTTACATCGTGTCTTTTGCCCTCTTCATTATCGTGCTGCAGTTTTTTAGGAACCCTAAAAGAACGTTTACCAATGGCGAAAACCTGGTGATATGCCCTGCCGATGGTAAAGTAGTGGTTATTGAGGAGACCGAAGAAGGCGAATATTTCAAAGACAAACGCCTGCAGGTTTCTATTTTCATGTCGCCGGTAAACGTACACATTAACCGCAACCCGATTTCGGGCGTTGTGAAGTTTTTCAAATACCATCCGGGCAAATATTTAGCCGCCTGGAACCCCAAATCGAGTACCGAAAACGAAAGAACCACCGTAGTGGTTGAACATAAAAACGGCACACCGGTATTGTTTAGGCAAATTGCAGGCGCATTGGCCCGACGCATTGTATGGTACGTGAAGGAAGGCGATCAAGTGGTGCAAAACGAGCAGTTTGGCTTTATCAAATTTGGTTCTAGGGTCGACATTTTCCTGCCTATTGGCACCAAGGTAAACCTGCAGCTGGATCAAGTGGTAAAAGGCGGTATTACCGTATTAGCCGAACTTAGCTAAACCTAACCCGATGAAAAAAATAGCCCTAGCTTTGTTAATGACGGTCGCAGGTTTTGTTGCCCAGGCGCAAACCAAGGCTCCAAAAGCCACTCCCGTTAAAAAGGAAGCCTGTTTAAGCAAAGGCAAATCATGTTGCAACGACAAAGCGCTTTCGGCCTTGAGAAGACCCGTTGCCAAACCTGCCATGAACATTACAAATACCGCCTCGTCAAGTCTTGTCAAAAAGCGGCATAAGTAAAAAATAAAGCATCTTGCCTCATCCCGCCCAGGTTTCTCTATCCAGGCTTCTGTAATGGATGGCTTCGGCGAGATGTTGAGTGTTGATCTGTTCGCTTTCGTCTAAATCGGCGATGGTTCTGGCCACCTTCAAAATACGATCGTAGGCCCTCGCCGAAAGCCCCAGTTTTTCCATCGCCATTTTAATGAGGTTTTGCCCGGTTTCGTCTATCACACAAATTTGCCGCACCATGTTCGAGCTCATTTGTGCATTGGCATGCAGATTTTTCTGGTTTTTAAAGCGTTCGCCCTGGATGGTTCTTGCGTTGATTACGCGTGACCTGATCTGTTCGCTTTTTTCGGTTTTTCTATTGGAAGCAAGTTGCTCAAAATTAACCGGGGTTACCTCCACATGTAAATCGATGCGGTCTAACAAGGGACCGGAAATCTTGCTTAGGTATTTCTGTACCACACCCGGAGCACATAAGCATTCCTTATCTGGATGATTGAAAAAGCCACAAGGACAGGGATTCATAGAAGCCACCAGCATAAAGCTGGCAGGATAGGCCACGGCAAATCTAGCCCTTGAAATATTTACCATTCGATCTTCTAAGGGCTGACGCATTACCTCGAGTACGGTACGCTTAAATTCGGGAAGTTCGTCTAAAAAAAGCACGCCATTATGAGCCAGTGAGATTTCGCCCGGTTGCGGATTTATACCACCACCCACCAAAGCCACATCAGAAATGGTATGGTGAGGTGCCCGGAAAGGGCGCTCGGTTAAGAGGGCCTGTTTGGCTGTGAGCTTGCCTGCTACCGAATAAATCTTGGTGCTTTCTAAGGCTTCCTGCATGCTTAAGGGGGGCAGGATGGTTGGCAGGCGTTTGGCCAGCATGGTTTTGCCGGCGCCAGGCGGTCCAATTAAGATGACGTTATGCCCGCCCGCGGCGGCAATCTCCAAGGCACGTTTAATGTTTTCCTGTCCCTTTACGTCAGAAAAATCATGCTCATAAGCATTGGTTTCGGGAAGAAACTCTTTTGAGGCATTTACAATAACCGGTTGGGGAGCTGATTTCTCATTGAAGAAATCTATGACGTCTGATAAGGAGGCCATGCCATACACGGATAATTGGTTTACAATTCCTGCCTCGCGCGCGTTAGCCTTGGGAAGGACAAAGCCGGCAAATCCGTCGTTTAGGGCCTGTAATGCAATGGGTAAAGCCCCTTTGATGCTTTGTAGGGCGCCATCTAAAGAAAGCTCGCCCATGATGAAATATTGGTGCAGCTTGGTGGCGTTTATCTGGCCGGAAGCCGCTAAAATGCCTATGGCAATGGGCAAATCGTAGGCTGAGCCTTCTTTCCTGATATCGGCTGGAGCCAGATTGATTACGATTTTTTGTCGAGGCATGCGATAGCCGGCCGTGCGTATGGCGCTTTCTACCCTAAACAAGCTTTCTTTAACGGCATTATCAGGCAGGCCTACCACAAAATACTGCGTGCCACTGTCTATGCTTACCTCGATGGTAATGGTGAGGGCATCAACCCCGCAAACGGCGCTTCCATAGGTTTTTACGAGCATAATCTTGAAACTAGACAATGCTTTGGCCATTTGCAAAAAGCAAACGGCTTATTTGAAAAATTCAATTAAGGGCTAATTTTTTTAATTGGAGAGGGCGTAGTTTTTCGCTTCTGGAAAAGATAGTCTTTGCAAAAACTCTCGGTAAAGAGCCGAGCTAAATTACCTAATCGTTAACAGTTAGGCTGTCGTTGTTGCCTTACGTTTTACGAAAACATAGTAAATAACTAGATGTAAGATAAAACTGGCGGAACTAATCGCTAAAAGAACGGTGCTGCCGTCTTTTATAAAAGCAATAAATCCCATGATAAAAAAAATGGTAATTGCTACCATAGCAATATACACTTTGTACTTTAGGTATTTAATCATAATTATAGATTTATGTATTTCATTTTATATAACCGGTAAACATGCAAGAATAGATACACCTAAACACACTTCAGGAGCAACCGTACATGCGATAGTACAAACTAGATCACTTCCACAATGCTTTATAATAATACATTCTAAACATTTATAATAAGAAATCCCTTTTTTGAAGCAATCTTCGCCACTCTCACCGCCACCTCCTGGAACTACCAAAGATGTATTATTTGCTTCGGCACTAAATAATTGAAAACCAGTTGATTTCTGCATTACATTTTCATCACTTGACACTTCAAACTTGGACAAATTAAATTTATTATCCAAGTCAAACTGCATAATTAATTCGTTCTCGGAATTGGTGAAGTTGTAATGTTGCACGTTGTTTGTTACTTGATTTACTATAATTTTTGTCCAAATAAAAGCCCGATTATTCTGGTAAACGTTTAAGAAGCCCCTCTCTGCTCCGGATGTGTATGGAATAGTAATCATGATGATTTTACTGTCAACAATAGTGGTTTTTTTCACGTTGTTTTCATCTAACACAAAATTGTTTTTTTCAACATATTGATTCCATTTATCATAACTTCTCAGCATTTCAAGATAGTCGTTCTGATAGCTAATTAGATATGTACTTAGAATCCGCTCTTGTATGTCGATGGAATTAGGGTTTTTTGTCGCTTTAGAATTGTCATCGATTCTTTTGTAGATTAATTTTTCAGCATTCCTGTCTGAAATCGCGTCAGTATGGCTTTTACATGCGGTGAGACCCATAGAGCCTACTGCAAAAAGCAGTAGGGCTAATAGTTTTTTTTTCATGATTGAGTTTTTGTTAAGTTTTTAATAAGGTTTTTATCAAAAATATAATGACAGACATTGGTAAGAGAATTTTTTCATGAATAGGCATATTCAACGACCAAACGCGGTTATTGTACGCATTACCCTTGCAATAATTTCATCACCCCATTTCTATAAGCCTCGCCTAATGGAATTTGAATGCCATTTTTAAGTGTTATTTGATTTGCTTCAAGGGTTTTAATAGCGCGGATATTTACAATGTACGCTCGATGTACTCGGATAAATGCTTTTTCAGAGAGTCGTTCCTGTATCTTTTTAATACTCATATTAATAACGACCTTTTCATTTATCAGGTTTATACATGCGGAATGCTCGTTTGCTTCAATATGGGTTACTTCTCCTAATTCGATCTGGATGATCTTTCCTTTTAATCCAGGATTTACGAAAAGCTGAGCCTTGTTTATTTCTTTTTGCTCATTAGGGTTCGATAAAACTTTTCCTCGTATTTTGTTCGCACATTTTAAAAGTTGTTCAAACGTAAATGGTTTCAAAAGAAAATCTACTACATCTTTTTGAAAGGCCTGAAGTGCATACTTTGAATGTGACGTTATAAAAACAACAATAATGCTTTTATCTAGCATATCAATGACATCCAAACCAGAAAGTTCTGGCATCTCAACATCCAGAAAAACAATGTCCGGCTTTTTCCCTTTGTTGATTTCATCAATCGCTATTAGTGGATTAGTATGGTATCCAATCATTGTAAGGAATGGTATTTTCTCAATGTATTTAATGATTGCATTAATGGTGTGCACATCATCATCTATGATATAAGAGGTCATTTTAGATATGTATGTTAGATAATTTATATTCGACTATCGACAAAAAAATTAGAATAAATTTTAATAGAGAGATAAATATGTAATCGTAATATCATAAACAGCGCTTCCATAGGTTTTACGAGCATAATCTTGAATCTAGACAATGCTTTGGCCATTTGCAAAAAGCAAACGGCTTATTTGAAAAATTCAATTAAGGGCTAATTTTTTTAATTGGAAGGAGGGTGTTTTTTCTTTTTGGGAAAGCCGGCTAATCATTCCCTATTTAGCCACAAGGATTTATAGAAGTATTTATATGAAGTATTCTTGATATCTTCAAATGAGGTTATGATGTTGATGACGTTCGGATCTATTTCATCATAATCATCCTTTAGAGGTTGGTGATTTACAAAAGCAAGCAAAAGAGGCTCCATGTTAAGCTCCTCGTAAGCTTGTAGCAGGTGGTTGCCTTCAACAATAAAGTAATAGCCATAGAGTTCTTGCCCACGATATTGTTTGGAATAAAGATAAACATTGGGTGTGGCGCCATTTAAAATAGCCTCTTTTAATGCATTGACCTTTTTACGGTCCAAATCATTAGCCGATTTAGTGCAAACTACGATGGTTTCTTGTTTTAATGGAGTTCCGCATATCAGCTCACATTCACCATTGCTTTGAAGCTGGTATTTTATAAAATCACTGCTATTGATATGCGTAACATAATATTCTCCAGATTCGAAAGAGGCCAATACATCTGCTATGCTTGTGGAGCTATTTTCGTAGAACTTGATTTTTTTCGAATTGATGACCTCATCCAGTTTGCCTAGCGCTAAGTTGATGTTCGAGTTGCAATTGATATAATAATCGTTTTCCACTTCTTGGTGAGGACCGGCTACCACAATACAGCCTAACCTATTCTCAAAGTATAGCGATATGGTTGTGCCATCATATCGAATTTTAATCAAGCTATTTCCTTCAATATTGTAAATAATCATTTTACTATAATTTTGGACCTGCGGATTTTAACCTAAAATAGCTATTCGAAAGCTTTGATGCAAAAACAAAACCCCCAAAGCCTAGCCTTGAGGGTTCGTTTCGTGTTTTTTAGCTAAAAGTCTAGCGCTGCGGCATTTTAGGCATGTTGCGCATCATTTTGGCAGCGGCGGCCGGGTTAGAGAATTGTTTCATCACCTTGCGCATGTCTTCAAATTGTTTAATGAGCTTGGTTACATCTTCTACCTTGCTGCCCGATCCTTTGGCAATGCGTAGCCTGCGGCTTTGCTGAATGCTATCTGGGTTTTCTTTTTCGAATGGGGTCATCGATTGGATGATGGCCTCCACGCCTTTAAAAGCATCGTCGTCTATGTCAACGTTCTTCATCATCTTGCCTACCCCCGGAATCATGCCCATCAAATCTTTCATGTTGCCCATTTTCTTGATTTGCTGGATCTGGTTGTAGAAATCGTTGAAGTCGAATTTGTTCTTGCGGATTTTCTTTTGCAGTTCGGCGGCTTCTTTCTCGTCAAACTGCTGTTGTGCACGTTCTACCAACGAAACCACGTCGCCCATGCCCAAAATACGTGAAGCCATCCTGTCTGGATAGAACACGTCTAAAGCTTCCATCTTTTCGCCGGTACCGATAAATTTGATCGGTTTGTTCACTACCGATTTGATCGAAAGTGCCGCACCGCCACGGGTATCGCCATCCAATTTGGTAAGCACCACACCGGTAAAATCCAGTCGGTCGTTAAAAACCTTCGCCGTATTTACGGCATCCTGACCGGTCATGGCATCTACCACGAATAGGATTTCGTGGGGCTTGGTTTGGGCCTTTACTTCCGAAATTTCGTTCATCAGGCTTTCGTCAATCGACAAACGGCCGGCGGTATCGATAATGATGACGTTATTGTTGTTCTTTTTACCTTCGGCAATACCTTCTAGGGCAATGGCAATTGGGTCTTTCGATTCTTTGTTGGCATAAACCGGCACGCCAACCTGTTCGCCCAGTACCTGTAACTGGTCTACCGCCGCAGGGCGATAAACGTCGCCGGCTACCATTAAAGGCTTTTTACCTTTGCTTTTAAGGTGCAGGGCCAATTTTCCGGTAAAGGTGGTTTTACCCGCACCGTTTAAACCGGCAATTAATATGATGGTAGGGTTGCTCTTCAGGTCAAGATCGGTTACCTCGCCGCCCATCAAGGCCGTCAATTCGTCGTTCATGATCTTGGTGAGCAACTGGCCCGGAGAAATGGAGGTCAGTACGTTAGCACCAAGCGCTTTTTCCTTCACCTCGTCGGTAAAGGTTTTGGCTGTTTTATAATTTACGTCGGCATCTAGCAAAGCTTTCCTGATTTCTTTCATGGTTTCGGCCACGTTGATCTCGGTAATGCTTCCTTGTCCCTTTAAAACTTTAAACGCCCTGTCTAGCTTGTCCTGTAAATTTTCAAACATAATTGGTTACAAATTTTTGTAAATGCAAAGATATTGTTTTTTTGCCTAAAAGCGAGCCCAATCGTAATTGCAAGGCAATTTTCCATCCTGATTTTCAAAAATCCGACGCCACAAAAATTAAATGCAACATAAAAGTTACACAAATACTAATCGATTAGTTTGTGTATTAATCAATTAGTAGTACATTCGCTTATCAATTTTTACAACATGATCAAATTAGCAAAAAGAGAAGAGCAGATTATGCAGGTGTTTTGGGAAGTAGAGAAGGCATTCATCAGGGATATCATCCCTTTGTTGCCCGATCCTAAGCCCCATTACAACAGTGTAGCTACGATGGTAAAAATTTTAGAAGAAAAAGGCTTTTTAGGCCACGATGTGGTAGGCAATATGTTCTGTTATTTTCCGGTTATCGGTAGGGAAGAGTACCAGAAGCATGCCCTTAAAGACGTGGTGAGCCAATACTTCGACAATTCCTATCCGCGCATGCTGGCCTTCTTTGCCAAGGAGCAGAACTTGTCTGACGACGAATTAACCGAAATTGTTAACCTCATTAAATCGAAGAAACCATGATGTTCTACGTGTTGAGTGTGGCCCTTATCTTGGCGGGCTGCCTGGTGTTTTATAAGCTGTTGTTGCAAAACGAAACCTTTTTTCCGCTAAACAGGTTTGTGCTGCTCATTTGTTTGGCACTTTCTTTTGGCCTGCCTCTAATTCCGGTACCGCAGCAATGGTCGTTCAGAAAGGCGAATGTAGAGGTGCCCGCTGTGATCGATAACAGTAGGGTGCCTGCGGTAGACGTACCGCAACCTACGCCAACTGTACAGCCCAAGGCCACCATCAGCACGGGCAACGAACAGCAAGAATCTTTCTTTAAGGATATCTCCCTGCTAAAAGTGCTTTTTTGGGCCTATTGGCTTGGCGTTATCGTATTTGCGGTCAATTTCCTTTTTCAGCTCTGCGTTTTGCTTTATCGCGTCTATTCGAGGCCGGTAATTAGAGACGGCCGTTTCAGAATTGTAGAGCTGGCGGGCAACCAGGCGCCCTGCTCCTTTGGCAACAACATCTTCATCAATCCCGAAAAGTACGATTGGGATACCTACAACCAGATTATCCTGCACGAGAAAATCCATATACAGCAAGGACATAGCTATGATATTTTGATCGCCGAGCTGGCTTTGGTTTTTCAGTGGTTTAACCCCTTTGCCTGGATGTACCGCAAGGCCATGGAAGACAACCTCGAATTTTTGACGGATAACGAACTGCTGGCCAACTCCGATATTGAGCCAAGCAGCTATCAGATGAGCCTGGTAAAGGTTTCGGCCCCACATTTTCCGGCTAGTTTGACCACCAACTACAATCAATCCATTCTTAAAAAAAGATTAGTTATGATGAACGCAAAAAAATCTAACGTAAACTCTACGTGGAAATACTTATTTATTGTACCATTATTATTGGTATTTGTGGCTTTCCTGAACGAGCCGAAGGCTTATGGAAAGAATGACGCACAAAGAAAAACCGCCGAAAGATTTCGATTGATCGACAATGAAGGCACTTGGTTTGCCACCATCAAAGGCGACAAAGTAAACATCCGTTTCGAATCAGACGAAGACGGCAAGAATATCAGCAATCATACCTTTTCGCTGGCAGACCTTAAAAACCTGCCGCGTGGAAGCGAAGGCTCCTTTTCGATTACCCGTGATGCCGGCACGATGAACTTTACCGGAAAATTTGAAAACAATACCGGCATGGGGTCTTACAAATTTAGCCCAAATGCAGATTTTACCAGTTTCCTGACCAAGGAGGGCGTAAGCGGAATCAGAGAAAAAGATAACTTGGTGTTTTTCCTGATCAATGTGAAACGAGGCTATGTTACTGCGCTTAAAGGCTTGGGCTACAACCAGGTTTCTAAAGACAACTTGATTCCCCTCGTGGCTTTAAACGTAACACCCGAGTACATCCAGTCGCTAAAAAAGGCAGGCTTGTCTGACGTGAGCTTGGGCGAATTGATCCCGCTAAAAGCGTTGGATGTTGATGCCGACTTCATTAAAGGAATTAAAGATGCGGGTTATAGCAAAATAAGCGCTAACAAGATGGTCACCTTTAAATCGCAGGGCATTGACGGCGCCTACCTGAAAAGTGCAAAAATGGCAGATGCCGAAAGCCGCGAGGCAGATGCTGCCGACAAGGTGAAAAGCAAGATTGAAAAAGCCAGCGAAAAAGTCAGCGAAAAAACAATCGGGAAAGCAACCCAAAAAGCGGCCAGAACCGACGAAGATGACGAACTGGGTAAACTGATTGCCAGAAAAGTAATGAGAATTACGCCAGAATATGCCAAAGGCTTTACAGACAAAGGTCTTAAGGTATCTGACGAAGGTCTGCTTTCGATGAAAGCACTCGGCGTGACGCCAGAATATTTCGAAAGCTTCAAAACAGCAGGCCTTAGCAACTTAACAGCCGAGCAAGTAACATCGCTTAAGGCTTTGGGTGTAACGGCAAGCGATTTTGAAGAGTTCAAGAAACTGGGTTTCAAGAACATTACCATCGAAAATGTGCTTTCGGCCAAGGCAACTGGAACCTCGCCTACATTTGTGGCCTCGATGAAGAAGAAAGGACACAACTACAGTTCGATAGAAGACTATGTTAAAATGAAGGTACTCGCTATCGATTAACCTAATCTAATAAACCAAACCAACGATAAGCCCGCTGTTTTTGATGCCCTTGCGCATCAGAAACAGCTATGGGCAAGCCCTGTCAAATGAGGTCGGAATCTATCCGCTTGATGAGCTGAATAGCCTTTGCGCGCCCGACCAGAAAACACTAAAACCCATTCGTAAACCAAAGGCTAAGCATGCAACATTTGCTTAGGCAGGATATCTTTTGCCCTAACCAATCCCTATTGAAATGAAGAATGCCCTATTCTTTTGCCTTTTATCCCTATTCGGTATGGCCACAGT
The DNA here is from genome assembly GCF_059705275.1 of Pedobacter sp. TM02. Lineage (NCBI taxonomy): Bacteria > Pseudomonadati > Bacteroidota > Sphingobacteriia > Sphingobacteriales > Sphingobacteriaceae > Pedobacter > Pedobacter sp. TM02. Next base: position 4,241,511 of record NZ_AP046530.1, on the reverse strand, counting down.
TCAAGCCCAACTAGTTAGAATAAGCGGAAAAATTGTAGCCAACAGCAGTCAGCAAGGCCTTGATTATGCCTCGGCCGCCTTGGTACGCCTGCCCGATTCGGCCACTGTAGGCGTACAGTATAGCAACGCCCAGGGCATTTTCGAATTTAAGGAAGTAAAGTCTGGCCAATATTTTATAATGGCTTATTACCTGGGCTACGAAAAGGCTAAATCGGCTGTTTTTACCGTAGTCAATGCCGATTTGGAATTGCCAATCTTGCGGTTAACCAGCAGTACGAATACACTTAAAGAAGTAACCATCAAAGGAAACAAACCCCTAATAGAAAGAAAGATAGATCGTATGGTTTTTAACCTCGAAAGTTCGATCGCTGCCAAAGGCACAGACCTTACCCAGGCCTTAGCCTTAACACCGATGTTGCGGGTTGAGGAGAGTGGCATTTCCATTGTAGGCAAGGGTGGCGTATCGGTGATGATTAACGAACGCATGGTGCCGCTTCGTGGCAGCGACCTCATTAACTATCTCAAATCGCTGCGGTCTGACGATATCGAAAAAATAGAAGTTATTACCACGCCCCCGGCCAAATACGAAGCGCAAGGCAACAGCGGGTTGATCAACATCGTGATGAAAAGCAATCCCAGCCTCGGATGGAGCGGCAATTTTAGCCCGTCGTTTATACAGAATAGCTATTCCGGTTTTGCCAACAACTTCAACCTCAACTACCAATCGCAAAAATTGGCCAGTTCGGTGAAGCTGAGGCAGTACCACAGGCCGGCGCATATCGACGAGCAGACCGATAACATCGGCGTCAATTCGATATGGAGCCGCGATCCGAGAAAAAGCGTTGCCGATGGCATAGGTGCTAACCTGAGCCTCGACTACAAAGCTGGGAAAACTACCAATTTGGGCCTGATTTATGATGTAAGCAAAACCAGTTCGGATATGGATATCGACAATGTTACCATTTATCAAACCCGTGGCCAAACCGATTCGGTGCTCCGTACGGTTTCGCATAACGAAAACCCAAACCTTACCCATACGCTAAGCCTCTACTACGATCAGAAACTGGATAGCTTAGGCAAGAAACTAAGCACCAGCTTCAACTATTTTGCCAACGCCCCCGAAACCACCAACAGCTTTCAAACCACTTCCGATCAAACCGGGCAAACCAATCGCGTGCGCAACTTTAACGGCACCCAGTACCGTGTTTGGTCGGCACAAAGTGATTTGAACCTGCCCTACAAATGGGTCCTGCTTGAAACAGGCTTAAAGTTTACCAATTTTGACCAGGATGCCGAAACGGTTTATGCCAATTTTGTTCAAGACGTTTTTAGGCCAGATCCCTTGAGAAGCAATGCGTTCAACTATAACGAAAAGAACTTAGCAGGATACATCAGCCTGCAAAAGGCGCTCAGTAAGAAGTGGGAGGCCAAAGCCGGGCTTCGGTATGAATATACCTGGGTTGATGGCTATTCGCCCACCCTTGATTCGCGGAGCAAGTCGGAATACGGCAAACTGTTTCCAACGGCTTACCTCAGCTATAAGCTCGATAACAAGAACACCTTTTCCATCAATTATTCGAAGCGCATCAACAGGCCAAGCCTAAGGGCGGTTAATCCGGCTAAATGGTACTCTAATCCTTATACGTATTTTACCGGGAATCCCTATTTGAAGCCTTCTTACAACCACAACCTGGAATTTTCGTATATGCATGGCAACTTTTCTTTTACGGCCTATGGCCAAAAATTGGTGAATGGCTATGCCTATGTCGTTGAGGTTAAAGAAGCCCTTAAAGTGGTTAATGCGTACAATTACCTTACGCAATACAGCACCGGGCTAACGGCAAGCCTTAACCAGAAATTTTTTCCCTGGTGGGAAAACAGCAGCTTTGCCTCATACAGCTACTCCAACTCAAAGTCTGCCCTTTCACAGGTGCTTACCCAAAACGGATCGGCCTTTTCCTACAGCATCAACAATACGTTTAAAACCAGCAAGCAAACTTCGGCATTCGTCAATTTTAGGCAATCGCTCTCTTCCAGGCAAAATAATATGTACAGCCAAGGACGGACGGTACTTTCGGCGGGAGCTAGGGTAGCCTTTGCCGATAATAAATTTCAGGTGAACGCTTCTGTTAACGATATCCTGAAAGGCGATTTAGAAAGAAACAGGCTGTACTATACCGATGCAGTGCAGTATGGCCGTACCTATTATGATACCCGCATGCTTAACCTGAATGCAACCTACACTTTCGGCAAATCAAAAGTGAAGGGCAGCCAAAAGCAAATTAACTTTAAAGAAACACAAAGAGCGAATTAATAGCGCTGAGAGCTATACGCTATAAGATAACGCAACATATTTTTCCTTTAGTGCAACATTCGGCACCTTAAGGCCGTCTTATCAACACCATATCAAAACCAAATGAAACTACGATTAACATTCCTAATTATCATATGCTGTAGCGTTGTCGCTTTTGCGCAAAATGTACAGCCCATCAAGAAAAAACTACAGGCCAAAAGAACTGCCATAAGCCCCAAAATTGACGGCTTGCTAAACGATGCGGTTTGGGAGGGTGCACCAATTGCTACAGATTTTGTAGAAAACAGACCCGTGCCCGGCCGTATAGAATCAAAAGAAAAAAGAACCGAAGTAAAAATCCTGTACGATGACTACGCCATTTACGTGGCTGCGCGCATGTACGACAAGCGCGACAGCGTAGTGCACGAGCTGGTATCGAGGGATAACATTGGCAATGCCGATTTTATCGGCGTTGTTTTCGACACCTTTCTGGATGGCGTAAATGGCAACGGATTTTATGTAACCGCGGCCGGCGTACAGTTTGATGCCAAGTATTCGCTTATTGGCGATGAAGATGCCAACTGGAATGCCGTTTGGGAAAGCGAGGTGAATATTGACGACAACGGCTGGACCGCCGAGTTTAAAATTCCCTATTCTGCCCTGCGCTTTTCGAGTAAAGACCTGCAAAACTGGGGCCTTAACTTGGTAAGAAAGCGCACCGGAGCCAATGTGCAAACCTTTTGGAATTTTGTAGATCCAAGGGTAAGCGGCTTCATTAACCAGGAAGGTGTTTTAGAAGGCCTGCAGGGCATCAAAGCACCTTTGCGCCTCTCTTTTTCGCCCTATATTTCTACCCTGGTTAGCCATTATCCCTACAATGTACCGGGTGTTAAGAACACGCAGACTACTTTTAACGGTGGTATGGACGTGAAATATGGCATCAACAAGAGCTTTACACTCGATATGACCCTGATTCCCGATTTTGGACAGGTGCAAAGCGATAACCGCATCCTGAATTTAACACCCTTCGAGGTGAAATTTAACGAAAACCGCCAGTTTTTTACCGAAGGAACCGAGCTGTTTAACAAAGGCGATTTGTTTTACTCGAAAAGGATTGGATCTATTCCTTCTTATGTCGACCTTAGCGATTTGAAGGCCGGCGAGAAAATCGTGAAGAATCCGCAGGAGGCCAAAATCATCAACGCTACCAAAATATCGGGTCGTACGGCTGGTGGTTTGGGGCTGGGCATATTCAATGCCGTAACCAACAGCATGTATACCGAGGTAGAAGATGCGCAGGGCAACAAGCGCAGCTTCAAGAGCCAGCCTTTAACCAATTACAATATTTTTGTGTTAGACCAATCGCTAAAAAACAACAGTTCTGTTAGTGTAATCAACACCAATGTATTGAGGCAGGGCAATGCCTACGATGCCAACGTAAGTGCATTTTTGTTCAACATCAGCAATAAAGACAATAAATATTTTGTAAGTGGCGCAGGCAAGATGAGCTATGTTACCGAGGCGCCTACAACGGCCGACCGTACCGGCTACAGCTATAATTTTAGCATGGGCAAAAAGAGCGGAACAGTTACCTACGATTACCAGCAGGAATTTTCAGATACGCGCTTTGATCCATCGGATATGGGCTTTTATACCAACAACAATTTCTTTGATCAAAAAATAACCGCCCACTACGATACCTACAAGCCTCATTCTTGGTACAATAAATGGCTCAACTATTCGAGGGTTTCCTATTCGAGGAGGTTTAAGCCAGGCGATTACCAGAACCTGAGCATCGAGGGCGGTCCTTACATCGAGTTTAAGAACTTTTGGTCGGCAGAGCTTAACCTCTATTATGCGGCAACTGGCAACGACTTTTATGAAGCCCGCAACGGACAGGTTTACAAAACGCCATCACAGTTCAAATACAGCGTATTTATCAATCCAAACCGGGCCAAAGCCTATAATTTTGGGGGCAATGTGCAGATTACCAAGGTTAATCTGTTTAAGGGCGGGAACTACAATTTCTACTTCTTTCAGAACCTGCGGGTAAACGATAAGCTGGCTTTTGGACTGGATCTTAATTTTGCGCCGAGCTATAATGCCGTCAATTGGGTAGCCGCGCAGGGCGCGCAAGCCATTTTTTCGAGGTACAACAGAAATACCGTCGAAAATTCGATGGATGCCAAATACAGTTTCAGCAATAAAATGGGCATCAACTTAAGGGTAAGGCACTATTGGTCTGACAGGCGCAATAAAGAGTTTTTTGTGCTGAACAGCGCCGGCCGATTGGATGCCTACAATGGCCCTGCCCTGCAAAATGTAGACCGCAATTACAACGTATTTAACATCGATCTGGTTTACCAATGGGTGTTTGCGCCGGGAAGCGAGCTGAGCATCACCTATAAAAATGCGGCCGAATCGAACGAAATGTTCTATACTGCCCGTTATGGCCGCAATTTCGACAAGATTTTGTCGGGCCCGCAAAACAACAGCCTATCGGTTAAGGTGCTCTACTATATCGATTACCTCAACCTGATCAAGAAGAAAAAGCATAACTAAAACTATCTGGGGAAGGTAAACATGAGCCCAAGGGCGAGTGTTTGGCTTCCCTGTATTTTAAGGTCGGTATCCCTGTCGTATAAGCCCACTCCGGTTAGCGAAACGTTGATATAACGATTAACCTTGGCCATGATGTTCACGTCTAAACGGTGGTCGATGTGCCCAAAATTATCATAAGGAATAAACATATTGTACCGGGTTTTAAGCATAATGTTGGTAAACACCTCTTTTTCAAAACTGCTTACAATCTGAAAGGCCAGCTCGTTTCTAAAGTTTTTGCCTTTTTCTACCCCAAAGTTATTCGGGTTGGTGCGCCAGATGGCTGTGTCGAGCACAAAGGTTTGTCGGGCAGTACCTGTACCAATTCGGGTTGAGAAAAACTTGTTGGGCTTGTACTCAAAACCGATGGATTCGGTGAGGTAGCCCGGCGACATAAACTTAGACAGGAGGTTTTCTTTTTCGTTGCCCTGTGCATCCTTGCTGTAGGAGAAGCCCTTGTCAAACTGCGATTCGAAATTGATGGAACCGAAGAAATACCAGTTTTTAGAAAGCTGTATGGCCGCTTTGTTATCCCAGTAAATACGGTCGGTAGTTTTCTTTTGGAGCTGGGCCTTGTTTTTTACCTTGCCGTATTGCAAAATGACTTCGCTTACATAGCTGTAGCTTTCCTTGCTGTACTCGGCCTTATAGTTTACCAATCCGCCAATGGCCAAAGAGTTTACGCCCCCGCCTTTCCAGTTGTCGCTGAAGGCCGCCTGGTTGATGTTGATGCCCACCGAAGTCTTGGTTTTCCAGTAGTTTACCTTTGCATTAACCAAAGCCGGCTTAAGCACTACAGGCTGAAACTGAAGGATTCCCATGCGCGAAGGAAGCGGACTGCGCTTTAGCCTAATATCTAAATCTTTGGTAGAAATAGGAATGGTGTCTGTCTCTTGGGCCACAGCAGGAAACGAAAGGATAACGACAAATAGTAGGCTAAGTAGTGTGTTCTTCATTGTTTTACAAAGAAAAAGAAAAATAACAGCTAATAAAAGTTTTTATGGCGATTGCTTTGAGGGGTAAACCGAAATGAAGCTGTGCCAAGGCCGGAAAGCGGTGAACAAAATCGTTTGAGTAACCCACCAGGGAATAGACGACCATCAGAATCGATTTCTTTTGTAACCACAATGATGCAGAGCTTAAGGCACCGGATTTTGTGGCGCTGCGCTCATCCATAAAGTGACTATAATAAGCAATGACTTGAGCGGTTAGCTCAAAAACCTGAGCCAGCTATAAAGCTTTCGCCGCTTCAAATAATCAAAATCGAGTTCATTGGCAAAAGCTTCGCGCTCAAAACAGATCTGTAGATAAGCCTGGCGATGGTTGCGGAAACGCAACAGGTTAACAAGGTAATTGAGCAGGTAAACTACATAAAAAGGGATAACCAATAGTTCCAGCTGCTGCTTAAGGTGGATCTGCTCATGGTTGATTAACGATTTGTCGGATTTTAGCACATGGCTTTTAACCAGGATGAAAGGGAAAAGCGCCATGCCACTGGCGGGCAATTTTGACCAAACAACAATCCGGGGTCTCATGGATTGGTCTGTAAGCTCAGCCTTGGCAGTTTGGGCAACCTAAAAGTTGCCGGATTGCGCTTGTACGAAGCATAACTGTTTTTGATAAACTGCACAAACGAATAGTCGGATGCGGTAAGCACAAACTGGTAGGTTGGACGGTACTGCACCATAAAGTCGTTTAAATCAGCGTCGCCGATGCCGGTAACTGCTTTTACATAATCAGGCCTAAAGCGGTAATCGATAATGGCTTCGTGGTAGTCGCGCTCTAAAATGGCCTGTAGCCTTCGCGCATTACGTCCCTGGCGGCTCAGCAGGTTATAAATTACATCAATACTCAAACCCGCACCCGATGGACCTAAAGAAAAAGGATCTTTGGTGCTGCCTCTTTGTAGGGCAGATTTATATTCTTTCAGGTTTTGGTTGTATTGTTCCTGCGGCGTTGGTTTTTTGCCTACGATCTGTACCTCTTTGAGCTTAATGCTGAGCGATTTGAGCTGAAACACAATGGCGCTTTGGCCTTTGTATATCACCGTGTCCATGGCATAGCCACTTAAGGCCGCAAAAAGCGTATCGCCTGGTTTTATGTTGGCTGTAAACTCTCCCTTGGTGTTGTTGTAAATGCCTTCGTCTGAACTTGGGTTGTAAATGTATACCTTGGCCAGTCTCAATTTGCTGTCCTGATCAACCACAAAACCCTGTACGGGCTTGTTTTGGGCAAAAAGCCTTGCGCTGCACAACAGAAGAAGTAAGACAACCGAAAATCTCATGGTTTAACAAAACTACAATTTATGCTAAAAGTTTTATTTGCTCTTAACATTATTTAACTACCAAAAGTTTTTGTCCAACCTTGATGTTGTTGTCGTTCAGTTTGTTTAAGGCCTTCAAATCGTCAACCGTCAACTTGTACATTTGCGCAATCCTGAACAAGGTATCGCCCTGCTTAACCACATAATAGCTGTCGGTGCTGGTTGGTTCCGGCGTTGGCGGGTCTTTGGGTGCCACATCAACAGGGGTGAATTTCTTTTTTTCAAGCGGGATATTGGCGTTGATTTCGGTAAATACCCGGTCTTCGCGGTTAATTTTTTCCCTTTCGCTTTCAGGCTGATCGTACTGGTACAGTTTGTACTTCTCAATGGTGGTAATCAGCATGTCGGGGTATTTCGGATTGGTGGCGTAGCCAGCGGTTTTAAGCCCCAAGGCCCAGTTTTTATAATCGTTTTTGTCCAGCTCGAACAAGAAGCTGTAGCGCTTCCGTTTTAAAAATTCCGAGTGGTCTTTGTACGATTCGCGGGCGTCTTTATATACCCTGAAACAGTCGTTGGCTTGGTCGTCGTCTTTGTAATAAGCCTTGCCCCGCCAATCGGAAGTACATTTGATGCCGAAATGGTTGTTGGCATACTTGGCCAAAGAACTGTTGCCGCTGCCCGATTCGAGGATGCCTTGGGCCAAGGTAATGCTGGCCGGAATACCGTAGGCATTCATTTCTTCGATGGCTACACCTTTAAAGGCCTCAATATAGCTCAGCGTAGTATAATTGCTGAAATTTGGATTTTCTTTGTTGGCGGCTTTCTCGATTTGCTTGTTGTTGCGGCTGTACTGTCTGGATTTACAGGCGCCCAACAGCAAGGTGGCAATAGCCAATAAGAGGATGGTGTTCTTCATTAACGTTTAATTTTTTGCCCCGGTTGCAGGGCTGATGACTTGAGACCGTTTTTTTGCAGGAGCGCAGCTGCCGTAGTGCCCCAGCGCTCGGCCAGTTTGTTTAAATTGTCGCCTTTTTTAACCGTATAGGTTTTAGATGGGCTAGACCCGCTGCGTTTGGCGCTTTTTGCGGTGCGCGTTTTGTTGGCCGGTGTGGTGATTATCGGATCGGGTTGCTCTTCATAATCGTCGGGGCGCTCGTCGTAAAGGTAAAGTTCATATTTTTTAATCAAGCCAATTACCTGCGAGGCCCACGAGCGGCTGTGTGCATAACCTCCCCTTTGAATGCCCCGTGCCCAGTTTTTATAATCGTATTGGTCGTATTTCTCAAAGAGCACGTCGAAATAAGGTCTGCTGTGCAAAAAAGAAACAAAATGATTGTATGACGAATCGACCGTTGGGTAATCGCGGTAAGAAGAACGGATTTCGGTATTGCTGTTGGCACCTTTTACGCCAAAATGGTTGTTGAGGTAGCGGGCAATCTTGCTTTTGCCGGCGGCCGATTCGTGGATGGCAACCGCCAGGATGATGCTGGCGGGCAACTGGTGTTCGCGCATCAGCTCTTGTGCATGTTCCACGTGTTCGGCAATATAATCTTCGGTTGATTGTGCTTTGCCAAAAAATGCCGATAAGAGCAACAGGCATACCATAAGGATTTTCTTCATTGTTAAATTGTTTGATTAAATGTTAGCCAACGCTAACCGTCAATTGACAATTGCCAACTCGAATTATTTTTTTCTGATCACAAACAGTCCGTCGCGAACGGGGAGGATTAATTTTTCTACCCGTTGATCCTTCGCAACTTCGTCATTAAAATTACTAATGTTTTTGGTGTCTTTGTCTTGTGCGCCACCCAACACTTTTCCACTCCACAGCACATTATCCACAATAATAATCCCGCCGGGCCTTACCCTGTCGAAAATGAGCTGGTAATAGGTGCCATTGTTCTTTTTATCGGCATCAATAAATACCAGATCGAAAACCTCGTCGATATGCTGTAAGCTTTGCTGGGCATCGCCGATGATGTATTTAATCTTTGGGTTTAAGGGCGATTTGGCAAAATTGCCACGCACCATGTCTTCGAGTTCGGCATTGATGTCGAGGGTATAAATGAGGCCGTCGTCGGTTAATCCTTCTGCCAGACACAGGGTGGCATAACCCGTAAAGGTGCCGATTTCCAAAATCCTTCTGGCGCCGATCATCTTGCTCAGCATGCTCAGCACGCGTCCCTGGTAATGTCCGCTCAGCATGCGTGGCATCAGGACCTTTAAATGGGTTTCGCGGTCTATATGCTGTAAAAGCGTGTCTTCGGGCTCTGCATATTTTAACAAAAGGCTTTGTAATTCTTCGCTGATCATTGTGCTTATAAACGGTGTTGTTCCATAAAATATTGCAGAATTATGGTGGCCGAGATGGTGTCTACCCGTTCCTTGTCCCTTCTATCGCTTTTTTTGAGTCCGCTTTGCATAATGGTTTGATGCGCCATTTTGGAGGTAAAACGCTCGTCGATCCAATGTTGCGGGATTCCCGGAAAATTCTTCTTTAAAATGGTGGAAAAGCCTTTTACGTGCTGCGCCGATTCAGAAGGCGTGCCATCCATTTGTTTGGGGTCGCCCAGTACAAAGGCCTCTACCTGCTCATGGAGCATGTATTTTTTCAGGTAGTCTACGACATCTTTCGGGTGAATGGTGTCCAACCCTGTTGCAATCAGCTGCAGGGGATCGGTTACGGCTATGCCGATACGCTTGGTGCCATAATCAAAAGCCAGGATACGTGCCATATTCTGGCCAAAGATAGCGATTTATCTCGAGAGCGCCTGTGGCGACTGGTGTAGGAAATAAGGTCCTTTGTCGGAAGTCTAAGCCCAATGTCGTTGACCATCGGCCATAGACAATCGACTTTAGACCTCCGGACTCCTCCTGCTAGGTCCCCGCCCTGTTGATTTCATCGCTGGCCCCGCCTGCCGAACGCTTGGCGGCTTTTAACGGTTTGCCGAAACGATAGCTAAATCCAACGTTCAATACTTGGGTGTCCCGCCATAAAATAAAATACTCGTTGGCACCCGGAAAATCGGTTAAGCCTTCCATCGATTGGGTATGGAAAATATCACGTGCGGTAAGCCTCAAGGTGCCGTTGCCCTTGAATAAGGTTTTAGCCAGGCCCGCCGATACCTGCCCGGTTGGCGAAAGCAGCTCCTGCAAATCGTTGCGTGCCTTGGTGGTGTAAAAGCCCGAAAGTTCGGCATTAAGCGTTTTGCTGATCCTGAACTGGTTGTTCATGCTGTTGTGCAGCTGTTTTACCGACGATTGGTAGTTTACCTGTTGGTAGCCACTCAGTTTTTTGTAGTTGAAGTTGCTTTGTGCGGTTAACGACCACCAGTTGAATGGCGATACCTGAAGCGTTATCGCTACGCCCAAATTGTGCATTTGCCCCACGTTGCCATCGGTGTACACCAAGATGTCGTCGCCCTCGGCCAAAAATAATTGCGAGAAATAATTTTTAATGCCGCTATAGGAAACCGCCGTAGTGAGCAGGTTTTTGTACGAATGGCTCAGCTCGAAATTCCAGGTGTATTGAGGCAAGAAGAACGGATTGCCTCGCTGATAGGTGTATTTGTTGATGATAAACACAAAAGGATTCAGCTTTTGGTAAGGCGGGCGGTCAATCCTGCGTCCTGTGGTCAGCGTAAAGGCGTTTGACGAATCGGCTTGATAAGTAAGATAGCCTGAAGGGAAAAAGTCTTGATAGGTTTTGGTAAAACGGCTTCCGGTTTTTATCGCGTTGCCCAATTGATCGGCTACATAATGCGTATTTTCATAACGGAGCCCCAGTTGATAGCTCAAACGGCCCACCTTGTGCTCGAGGCTGCTGTAAACCGAGTTGATGTTTTCCTGGTATTTGAAATGATTGCTTTTATTGAGGTCTGCCTCCCAGTTGCCATTGCGCAGCAATTCGTAGTTGGCCTGGTTGTCGGTGCTGATGTTCGACGACTTCGCCCCCGCTTCAAGCTTGGCGTTCTTACCGAGTTGTAAAACATAATCTGCCTTGGCCGAAAAAATATGGAGCTTAGAAGGAATGCTGCCCCTTGATCCCTGATTGTAAGCCACGGACCCGGTACGGATGTTGTTGAAAAACTGGTTGTTGTCAATAGAATAGCCCAAATAATCTACATCAAAGCCAATATCCTGCGTTTTGCTGATGTTGTGGCGGGCATATACATTAACGGCGCCATTTTTAAGACCGAAATCGCTGGTGCCAATGGTGCTGATGGCCGAATCGGTAACCTGTTTGCTCATCCAGGTAGCCACAGCAGTACTAATACCCGTACGCGAAACCAAATTGCCGGTTAAAGTAAGACCAATCGTTGTACGGTCGGAGGCAAAAAAGTCGACCCCTGTTTTAAGCAGGTGCGGACTGTTGGTGCTTTTCAGATACGAGGGCTGGTCGAGCGCCGAAGTAACCGTTCCCTGGTTGTCGAAGTACTGGCGATACGCATAAATAGAAGTGTAGCCTTTGTAATAGCCATAGCTGTAATTTACGAAAGTATTGACCTTCCCCGAGCGCAGGTTAAGCAAAAGCGAGTTGTTGCTTTTCAGGTATTTGCCTTGGCCCAGGTTAATGGCGATGTTGCCGTTAAAGCCCTCCTGCTTGTTTTTCTTGGTTTTGATGTTGATGATGCCCGCATTGCCGTTGGCATCGTACTTGGCCGAAGGGCTGGTAATCAACTCGATCTGGTTTACCTGCGACGAGTTCATGCCGCTGAGCAGGTTGTTCAGTTCGCTGCCCGAGAGGTAGGTTGGTTTATCATCAATCATCACCAGCACGCTGGGTTTGCCCTGCAAGCTGATGCCACCGTTTTTATCAACCATTACTCCCGGCGATTTTTCGAGTACCTCTAGCACTGTAGTGCCGGCATTGGTTACTGCGGCATCTACATTCACCACGGTTTTGCCCTGGCTGCGTTGTACAAAAGGCTTGCGCGATGTAATGGTTACTTCTTGCAGATTTTTGGTGCTTGTGCTCAGGTTAACGGTTAAGGTTTGCGTACCCGGCAACTGAAATGTAGCGCTGTTTTTGTTGCCAAAACCTACTGCCACAACGGTAGCATAATATGGGCCTTGGGCAATGGCGTAAAACTCGGCTTGGCCTTTTTCATTGCTGATGGCCGCTTTAACAAGGGCTTTGTTAGCGGCCTTGTGCAGTTCTACCGTAGCATTGGCAACAGGTTGCCGTTGTTCGTCTAGTACCGTAACCAATAAGGTTGGAGCCGGGTTCTGTGCATGTAGCTTAAAGCCTGCCATGAGGCAAAGCCATACTAAAAATAATTTGCGGGTTGGTTTCATTTGTTTGGTTTGTTGTTTGGTCAGGATTCCTGGCAATTGGCGATAATCCGTTGCATCAATTGCTTCATCTCTACGATGCTTTGTTGGTCGATGTTTTTTAAGGCCTTGGTTCTGTTTTGGATAGCGATTTCGTTTACCTTTTGGGTTACCTGATAGCCACTATCGGTTAAGGTAAGCGTTACCCGCCTGCGGTCTGAAGGATGGGCCTCTCGTACCAGATAGCCCGCGGCAACCAGCAACTGGATAATGCGCGTAATGGAAGCATTGTCCTTAAACACAATTTTGCTGATGTCGTTCTGCGTAATGGTGGGGTTTTCGGCTACGCTTTTTAAAATGAGCCATTGGTCTATAGTAATGTCATAGCCCGCCTGGCGTACGTTGCGCTGCGCAAACTGGTTGTAGGTTCTAAAACACTTGTCTAAAGTGTAAAGCATCGTGTCGTTGAGGTTTTCCATAATGCAAATATATGTATGCCAAATCAATTATTGATATATCAATTAAATTTTTACAATACCAAAGGCTTGCGTATAGCGGAGTGCGTATTGAGTTTAGGGAGCAGGCCTAGAAGCGCATTACGCAATACGCACTCCGCTATACTCGGTACGCATACCAATCTCACATCTCCTGCCCCACATCTCAAATCTATTTCTTATTTTGCACCAATGCAGTTCAAAGAGATTATCGGACAGGAAAACATCAAGCAACAACTCCTGCAAACCGTTGTAGAAAACAGGGTGAGCCATGCGCAGCTGTTTTTGGCGCCGGCAGGAAACGGAGCCCTTTTGCTGGCCATTGCCTATGCCCAATACATCAACTGTCAAAACAGAACCGCTACCGATAGCTGTGGCGAGTGTGCTTCGTGCCGCAAGTACGAAAAGTATATCCACCCCGATTTGCATTTCTCTTACCCGTTTTTTGCTTCGAAAGATGTCAAAACCGCAGTCGATGTGCTCGACGAGTGGCGCAGTTTGTTGCTGGAAGAGCCCTATTTCGACCTGGATATTTGGCGTTCTAAATTAAGTGCCGACAACAAGCAGGCCAATATCAATATTGCCGAGTGCCACGATATCATCAAAAAACTAAGTTACAAGGCATTTGAGGCAGATACCAAGGTGCTGATCATGTGGTTGCCAGAGTTTTTGGATAAAGAAGGAAACGCCTTGCTGAAAATTATCGAAGAACCGCCTGCAAACACCCTTTTTATTTTGGTGGCGCAAAACCAGGAACAGATTTTATCAACCATATTATCGCGGACGCAAATTGTGAAGATTCCCAAACTGGCCGACGAAGTGGTAGAAAACTACCTCATCAACAAGGCGCAGCTCTCTGCACAACAAGCCATCGAATACAGCTTTCTAGCCGATGGCAACCTGATTGAAGCCAATGCGCTGCTCAACGATGTAACCAACAACAATGCAGGCCTGTTTGCCGAATGGCTAAGGCTGGGCTTTGGCAACCGCGTACCGGCCATGATTGCCTTTACCGATACGGCTGCCGGCTGGGGAAGAGAGAACCAAAAGAATTTTTTAAAGTACGGCATCAATTTTTTACGCGAGTGCAGCTTGCTGCTGAGCGGGGCCTACGAATTGGTTAAATTACCGCCACAGACGCTCGAGGTGGCGCAAAAGCTGTCGGAAAAGGTACTGGATCTGGCCATGGTAGAGGCCTTGATTAACGAATTGGAACAGGCGCATTACCACATTGAACGCAATGCGAATCCGAAAATTCTGTTTTTAGATGTATCTTTACAATTAGTTAAAATAATAAAATTTAAAACGCTCCCTCAGGGGACTCAATATATATACAACTAATATGGGATGTGGAAGTTGTTCAACAGGAGGCGGTTGTGCCCCTGCTGGCTGTAAAAGCAATGGCTCTTGCCTAACGGGCGGCTGCCAGAAAATGGAAGTACACGATTGGCTGTCTAACATGGACATGCCTGCTAACTATATACCTTTTCAAGTAATTGAAGTGAAGTTTAAGGGCTCCAGAAAAGAGTTTTTCTTAAACAGCGACAATATTTACCTTGAAATAGGCGAGCTGGTGGCCGTTGAAGGACCAACCGGAGGCTACGATGTAGGCCATGTTTCGCTAACCGGCGAATTGGTGCGCATGCAGATGAAACGCCGCAAAACGCATCTAGACCAAGTTACCCGAAAAGTATACCGCAAGGCCACTGAAACCGATGTAGAGAAGTGGAAACTGGCCAAGGAAATGGAATGGGAAACCATGCACAAGGCCCGTACCTTGGCACTTGATCTGCGTTTGTCAATGAAAATTAGCGACGTAGACTATCAGGGCGACAAAACCAAAGCCACCTTTTTCTATACCGCCGAAGGCCGTGTAGATTTTAGGGAACTGATTAAAAGAATGGCCGAAACTTTTCGTATAAGAATTGAAATGCGCCAAATCGGGATGCGCCAAGAAGCCGGTCGTTTGGGTGGCATTGGTTCTTGCGGCAGGGAATTGTGCTGCTCTACCTGGCTCACTAACTTTAAAACGGTATCAACCGCTGCGGCCAGATACCAAAACCTATCGTTAAATACCTTAAAACTGGCCGGACAATGTGGCAAGCTGAAATGCTGCCTTAACTACGAGCTAGATACCTATTTGGATGCGCTTAAGGATATTCCAGACCGCATCGAATCGCTGCACACCGAAATCGGTGTAGCCCGCCACCAAAAAACCGATATCTTCAAAAAACTGATGTGGTTCAGTTATGCCAATCAGGAAGACTGGATCCCGCTCAAGGTAGACCGTGTAAAAGAAATCATGGCCATGAACAAGCGTGGCGAAAAACCGGTTAATCTAAAAGAAGAAGCCGTAGCGCTAAAACCAGCCGCGGTAGTAGAGAAAGTATACGATTACGAGAACGTTGTTGGCCAAGACAGTTTAACCCGTTTAGACGAGAAAGCCAGAAACCGCAACAACAACCGTAACCGCAACAAAAACAACAAAAGCGATCAGCAGCGTGGCCAAAATCAGAACCAAGGTCAGCAGGCCAAGGCGCAGCAACAAGGCAACAAACCTGCACAGGGCAAAAACCAGCGGCCTAAGCAGGGGCAACAGTCGCAAAAGCAGCCGCAAAGCCCTAAACCTGTAGCAGAAGGTGGTGCAAACCAGCCACAAGCGCAGCAACAAGGCAATCGCAATAACCGCAACCGCAATAAGAACCGTAACAAAAATAAGCCGAACAACCCGTCGGGAACCCCACCAAAAAATGAATAAGCTTAATTCTGTCTTCCTGTTTTTGGTCGCTTTGACCATGTTTTCGGGTTGCATGAACAATGAAGTACTCGATGTAAATCAAAGTGTTGCCGACAATAGCTGGGCTTATGCCAAAAGTTTGAAGGCCACATTGGAGGTGAAGGCCGCAAACCAACCTTACCAAATCAGGTTCAGGTTGCGCCATACCACAGACTACCGCTATGCAAACCTCTACGTGGTGGTGCATTTGAAAGGCAGCGGACTGCAAAAAAGCACACGCTACCAATTTAAGCTGGCCAAGGCAGATGGCGAATGGCTTGGCCAGGGGTCGGGAGCTATTTATACCCATACTTTCCCTTTGTTCAGCAACTTGCGCTTTCCAAAAGCCGGAAAATATGAAATCGAGATAGAGCAGAATATGCGCGATAATCCTTTGTTGGGCATTAGCGATGTTGGCTTGAGCATCAGCAAGCAGCAGTAGCCATAAAGACCGGTAAGATTATCGAAATTTGCCATTTAAGGGAACAAAAAAAATAACAGATGAAGAGATTAGTATGGGCATTGAGCCTGTTTTTAATGACTGCATTTGCCAATGCGGCCGAAATTAATTTTATGGATAATCCGGCCTGGAACACGGTGTTGGAAAAAGCCAAAAAGGAAAACAAAATGATTTTTTTGGATGGCTATGCCACTTGGTGTGGCCCTTGCAAAACCATGGATGCCGAAACCTATAAAAACCAGGCGGTAGCCGATTATTTCAATGCCAATTTCATTAATGTTAAATACGACATGGAAAAGGGCGAAGGCCCAAAACTAGCCGAGCAATACCAGGTTACGGCCTATCCGAGCTTATTGTTTATCAATGCCAATGGCAATATCCTGCACAAAGGCGTTGGCTTTCACGAAGCTGCGGATTTTGTAACCTTGGGCCAAACTGCCAAAAACCC
Organism: Pedobacter sp. TM02; assembly: GCF_059705275.1. NCBI lineage: Bacteria > Pseudomonadati > Bacteroidota > Sphingobacteriia > Sphingobacteriales > Sphingobacteriaceae > Pedobacter > Pedobacter sp. TM02. The sequence goes on along the minus strand of NZ_AP046530.1, from coordinate 4,224,902 downwards.
GGAAACGCAGTTTTTTACGCTAAAAAACAAGGCCATGGAGCTGAGCAATGCCCAGTTTGTAAAATTTGCAGCCATGGCCGCCGAATTTGAAGACGAGGACTTTACGCAGATCAGCAACGATTACCTGGCCAAACAAGCCGATATTTTAGGCAATGCCGACCTGATCGACCTGGTGATGAACCATATAGAAACCCTGCCCGACGAAAAGTCGTTGGCTTACATTATTGCCAACAAAGACAAGATTGTAAAAGGAGGCAAATATACCGCACAAGATGTGGAAGAGCGCATGATTGGCCTTACCTTGGGTTATGCCGTTTCCGGAGCCATCCAGGGCGATTCGGAAGAGCCCGATTTTGCGGCCGTAAAAACGGTACTGGATAAATACATTCCCGAAAAATCGTTCTTTATCTATCATTTTTTCCAAACGCAGTATTTCTTAAACAGCAAGAAAACCGACGATGCGATTAAGGAATTCAATATCCTTTTAGACAATACCCCGGCTAAGGTAGACTTTGAACATTTATGCAATGCCATGATGACCTTTGGTCCGGTATTGGCCGAAGAAGGCAAGCTGGCGCCGATGCTGACCAAGTTCGAAAGTATCGTCCTGCCGGCAAAAGATGCCAAGAAGGCCTACCTTAAAGATTATGTAAAGGCTATTCTTTTTATCAAAGCCAAGGATTTTGAGAAATTCAAAGCCCTAGCTAACAGCATGATTGCCAATCCTGATACACCCGATGCCATTAAAGAAGACCTGAAAAGCGCTTTGGCCCAGATCGGAAAAATGTAGAAACGCACTTTCGAAGTTATCATGAAACACCTGCGAAGTTTTTAAAACTTCGCAGGTGTGCTTAAAGTATATTCTTTTAAAGCAAAGGCAACAATTGCTCTAAGGCCATGCCTCTGCTACCTTTTAGCAAAACCAGATTGTCTTTAATCGGATTGGCCTTGAGGTAAGCCGATGCTTCGGCCGGTGTGCCAAAAAACTGTCCGCTATAGCGGTCTTTTAGTGCATAAAAATATTTGCCAATAAAAACAACATCTTCTATTTCCAACTGTGAGGCCAGTTTGGCCACTTTTTCGTGTTGTGCAGCCGATTCTTCGCCCAGTTCGAACATATCGCCAATAATGGCCGTTTTGTGCGGGGCGCTCAGTGCTTTCAGGTTATGCAATGCGGCGCTCATGCTGCTGGGGTTGGCGTTGTAAAAATCGCAGATAACCGTATTGTTGTCGGTTTTGGTTAATTGCGAACGGTTGTTGGTGGGAAAGTAATGGGCCAGCCCGTTGTTGACCTCTGCGGCGGTTAGCCCAAAAAAATGTCCAATGCAAATGGCGGCCAATATGTTCTCAAAATTGTAGGTTCCGGTTAAGTTGGCTTTGGCCTGGTGGCTTTCGTTGGCCGTATGCCATTCCAGTTCAATCAGCGGATCGCTATGCAACAATTGGCCGGTAACGCTGTTGCCTTCTTCCGTGCCGTAATAAACAACCTTATTCAGTTCGGCCCTTTCGCTCATTTCGATGAGGTAAGGATTGTTGCGGTTAATAAAAGCAAAGCCATGTGTTTTTTTCAGGTAGGCATAAAGCTCGGCCTTGCCCTTTTTCACACCTTCAAAGCCTCCAAATCCATCTAAATGCGCCATACCGACATTGGTAATGAGGCCATGGGTAGGCTGGGCAATTTCGCACAGCATGGCAATTTCGCCCTGATGGTTGGCGCCCATTTCAATAACGGCCATTTCAGTCTCGCGCGTTAGCGACAAGATGGAAAGCGGTACACCGATATGGTTGTTCAAATTGCCTTTGGTGGCAAAAGTATGATACTTTTCGGCCAAAACAGCCCTGATGAGCTCTTTTGTGGTAGTTTTGCCATTGCTGCCGGTTAGGCCAATTACCGGAATTTGGAGTTGCCGACGGTGGTGTTTGGCCAAATCCTGCAAAGTGGTGAGCACATCGTTTACCAAAAGGCACCGTTCGTTGGTGGCATAAGCCTCATTGTCAACAATGGCAAAGGCCGCGCCCTGTTCCAAGGCCTGCTGGGCAAACACATTGGCGTCAAAATTTTCGCCTTTTAGGGCAAAAAACAAGCATCCTGGGCTAATGTTGCGGGTATCTGTACAAACGATGGGGTGTTGTAAATAATATTGGTAAAGCTTTTCGATATGGACCATTGCAAGCGGATAAGTTGAGGTAAAATTACAAATGCAAAGCTAAAAAAAGCATTCTTTTTAGTATTATTGATTATTAATCACCATCATATGAAAAGATCGCTACTCTATTTATTGCTGTGCTGTTTAGGTGTTTCAAGTGCAATGGCTCAAACACCATCGCCCGACGAATTTTTGGGTTATCCCTTGGGCAGCCACTTTACCCCACATCAAAAGGTTGTCGATTATTTCAAAAAAGTAGCTTCGCTCAACAAAAACATCAAGCTGCAAACCTATGGGAAAACCTACGAGGGACGCGAACTGTTGTTGGCGGTTATTTCCGATCAAGACAATATGGATAAGCTGGAGCAAATCCGTACCAATAACCTTAATTTTTCGAGCATTACCAAAACACCAGCCAAAATGAGTAAGCAACCGGCTATTTTGTGGCTGAGCTATAATGTGCACGGCAACGAGGCCAATTCGACCGAAACCTCTATGCGGGTGTTGTATACCTTGGCCCAGGCGGCAGATGGCAAGGTGAAAGATTGGCTAAAAAATACGGTAGTGATTATCGATCCCTGCTTAAATCCTGATGGCAGGGAGAGGTATGTGAGCTACTACAACATGGTAAGTGGCAAAGTGCCTAATCCAGATCCTTCGGCCAGAGAACATAGCGAGCCATGGCCTGGGGGTAGACCCAACCACTACTATTACGATCTTAACCGCGATTGGGCCTGGCAAACGCAGGTTGAAACCAAGCAAAGACTGGTGGCTTATCACCAGTGGATGCCACAAGTGCATGTCGATTTTCACGAACAAGGCTATAACGAACCGTATTATTTTGCACCGGCGGCAGAGCCGGTTCACCAGGATATTACGCCTTGGCAAAGGGAGTTTCAGGTTATTGTAGGAAAAAATAATGCCAAGTATTTCGACGAAAACGGCTGGCAATATTTTACCAAGGAGCGTTTCGACCTTTTGTACCCTTCTTATGGCGATACCTATCCGCTGTATAATGGGGCGATCGGCATGACTTATGAGCAGGGCGGAATCAGGGCCGGCTTGGCGGTGGTTACTGCCGATGGAGATACACTGACGTTGAAAGACAGAATAGACCATCATTTTACCACTTCAATGGCTACACTGGAAACGGTATCGGCCAATACCGAAAAACTGATGAGCGAGTATAAAAAATACTTCGAACAAAGTGCCAGCAATCCGCCAGGCGCTTATACCACCTACATTGTAAAGGCCCAGAATATTTCGCGTTTGCGCAAACTGGCCGATTTGCTCAAAAATAACCACATTGCCTTTGCCTTTGGCGCCGAACGCACGCTGAACGGCTATAACTACGAAACCCAAAAAACCGAGAGTTTTAAGGTTGAGCGCAACGACCTGATCGTAAACCTGCAGCAGCCCCACTCGGTAATGGCCAATGTGCTTTTTGAACCGCAAACCAAGGTAACCGATTCGAATACTTACGACATTACGGCTTGGGCCTTGCCTTACGCCTATGGCTTAAATGCCTATGCTGTTAAAGAAGCGGTAACAGGAAGCTTTAATTTTATAGAAGAGAAAAAAGAAACCTTACCTAACTTGGCTAAGCCTTACGCCTGGGTTATTCCATGGAATTCGGTAGCCGACGCACAGGTGCTTATTGCTCTGCAAAGGCAAAAAGTAAAAGTGCGGATAGCCGAAGAAGGCTTCACCATTGGGGGCAAAGCCTACCCGGCAGGCTCCTTGCTGGTTTACCGCAATGAAAACGAACGCAACATGAAAGATTTTGGCAGGTTTTTAACCGAAACGGCCAAAGATTTTAACATAGCCTTTTTTCCGATTGCCAGTGGCTATGTAGAAAAAGGGAAAGATTTCGGATCCTCGGTTTACCGCCTGCTGGCCGTACCTAAAATTGCGGTAGTGGCCGGACAGGAAGTTTCATCTGGTGGCGTAGGCGAAGTTTGGCACTTCTTTGAGCAGGAACTGGGCTATCCGATTACGATGATCAGCACGCAGTCTGCCGCTTATTTAGACCTCAATAAGATCAACGTACTCATTATGCCCGATGGCTCTTATAACGATAAAATGGCCGAACAGTTAAGCAACTGGCTCAATGCGGGAGGCAAACTGATCTTAATGGAAGACGCCATTACTTCGTTGCTGGGCAAGAAGCCTTTTGAGATCAAGAAGAAAGAATACACGAAAAAAGACGAAAAAGAAGGTAACGAGCGCAGGTATGCCGAAAAAGACAAAGACGACCTCGAAAATGCCATTCCGGGAGCCATTTATAAGGTAAGCCTTGACCAAAGCCATCCCTTGGCCTTAGGCTTGGGCAAATATTACTATACCCTAAAAACCGACGAAAAGATTTACGAGCCCTTAGAAAACGGCTGGAACGTAGGTACGTTAAAAGCCAACAGCTACATGGCTGGCGTAGCCGGCGAGAAAGTGAAGAAAAAGCTCAATGCCGGTATGCTTTTCGGGGTACAGGAAGTAGGCCGAGGTACCGTAGTGTACCTGGGCACCGATGTGCTTTTCCGCTCGTTTTGGGAAAACGGAAAACAACTGTTCACCAATGCCCTGTTTTTGGTAAACTAGGTTAAATCGCGTCAAAAATCCCTTTTTCTCCCGCCGGGCAGGCGGGAGCGCTTTACCTTAAATAAACCGACAGATTTTGCAGGCCAGATTTCGTGAAGAAACTCGCCCCTATATCCTTTATGCCCGTTTCAGGGTAAAAAAGGCTGTTGTAACTTGTTTAAAAAGAGCGGGATGCGCCTTGTGCCAAAATCACCTTTGTTAAAGTTTTGTTAAGAAAACCGACGTGGTTGCGCTACTTTCATGGCATCCAATTCGGAAAATTTTTAACTAAAAACTATTCTTTATGAGAAAACTTTTACAAAGTTTGTTTCTTTTGATGCTGTTTGCCCTGACGGCAACGGCGCAAAACAAAACAATAACAGGACGGGTTCTTGGAGCGGCCGACGGCTTGCCAATTCCCGGTGTAAGCGTTAAAGCAGCAGGCACTAATATCGGTGTCCAAACCAATGTGGAAGGCCGTTATGTTCTTTCCATCCCATCTTCGATAGAATCTATTGAATTTTCTTATTTGGGCTTCTTAACCAAAACAGAAGTAGTTGGCAACAGAACAACCATCAACGTATCGCTCGAGAGCGACGAAAAATCGTTGCAGGAAGTCATCGTAACAGGTTATGGAAGTGCCTCGCGAACAAAAGTAACCGGAGCCGTGGGCAAGGTTACCTCTGAGAAGATCAATGACATTCCGGTAGGATCTATCGACCAGATTTTGCAAGGCCGGGTACCGGGCTTATATGTCACTGCCGGATCTGGCCAGCCAGGCTCCAATGCCCGTGTAACCATTAGGGGTATCGGCTCTATCAATGGTTCTACGCAACCTTTATACGTGCTCGATGGAATTCCAATTGAAACTGGTGTTTTTTCTACGATGAACCCTGCCGACTTCGAATCGGTTACGGTGTTGAAAGATGCTTCGTCAACGGCCATCTACGGATCAAGGGGCTCGAACGGGGTGATTGTAATTACTTCTAAAAGAGGTAAGGCAGGCAAGGTTGTTTTCAGTGCCAATACCCAATTCGGCTTTTCTAACCGCACCAGTCCGAAATTTGAAATGCTAAATACCGCACAGCGTTTGCAGTTTGAAGAAGAGGTAGGCTTGGAAAATAACCTGACCTTGGGTCCGGGCTGGTATCTTTCGGCAAAAAATCCGGCCAATGCAGGCTTGAGTTCGGCCGAAAAAGCAAGAAATGCGCAGATGCTCGATAGTTTGTCGAGAATTAAATCGCCTTACTTGGACATATTCTTTCAAAAGGGCAAGTTCCAAGAACATGAAGTGAACGCCAGTGGTGGCAATGAGAATTTTAGGTTCTATTCTTCGGCCAATTATTACAAGCAAGAAGGTATTGCCGTGAGGTCTGGCATAGAGCGCTATTCGTTCAGAACCAATGTAGATTTTAACCAGGGAAGATTGTCGGGTTCGGCCAATGTGAATGCCGGTTTCAGCAACAGTTCTTTGATTGAGCAGGAAAACAGCACCAACGGAAACAACCCGTTTTCGGCAGCCTACTATTCATTGCCTTACGAACTGCCTTATGTTAACGGTAAATTAATTACGGCTTATAATGCGGCTACCGCACTGCCTCCAGGATACGAATTGCTGGATACGAGAGAGGGCGCAACCGCACTCGATGCTTTGCTGAATTCGCAAAACAAATCGAACCAAACAAAAGCAGGCCTCAGCACCAATTTAAGGTACAGGATTACCAATGATCTTTATGCCAAAACCACATTTGGTATCGATTATAGAGAAACCAACGGTATCAGAACTACCGTTCCTTTCTCTGGCTATTCGGCGGCATTCGGCTTTCCGGGCAACCAAGGCCGGTATACCGAAGCTTATACCAGAAACCTGCAACTTACTTCTACCAGCGGTTTAACCTTTGCCAAAACGCTTAACGAGAAGCATGATTTTGAGGCCCAGGCCTTGTTTGAAATGAACAGGGTGAAGTTTAAAACCTTGTCTACTACAGGTTATGGTATCAATCCGAAGCTGCAGGGCACGCCTGCCGGCGTAACGCCAGGCTCGGCGGCCAATTTGTTTATCCCGCTCTTAACCGGAAACCGCTCGCAAAGTTTGTTGGCCTCTTTTATTTCGAGCGCCAGGTATACCTATGACGATAAATACACCGTTACCGGTAGCTATCGTTACGATGGATCATCAACCATTCCAAGTGCAAACAGGTACAAAGGCTTTTGGTCGGTTGGTGCCAGCTGGAATGCCAAAAAAGAAGACTTCATCTCTAAAATCGATTGGCTAAACGAATTGAGGGTAAGAGGAAGCTACGGCTTGACGGCAGCGCCTTTTATTTCCGATTTTGGATATTTCCAAACATATGGCAATACCAGGTACGGAACCTCAACCGGTATCGCCCCAACTTCGCCGGGCAACCCAGAATACGATTGGGAGTTCCAAAAACAACTTGACTTGGGCGTAGATTTCTCTGTTTGGAAAAATAGGGCGCGCTTTGTATTCGATTGGTACAACAGAAATACCTTTAATTTGTTCATCAGCCAAAGCTTGTCGTCAACATCTGGTTTCGGATCGCTAAACGTTAATGCCGGCAAAATGCGCAACAGAGGTATTGAGGCCGACGTGCAGGTAGATGTGGTTTCGCAAAACGACTTGAGGGTTACCTTGGGTGCAAACTTTAACTACAACAAAAATGAGATTACCGACCTTGGCCAAGTAAACGAATTTATCTTGGGAACCAGTATCGTGAGAAAAGGCCTTCCTTTTGGATCGCATTATCAGGTAAAATATGCCGGTGTGAATACCCAAACCGGCGAGCCGATGTTTTATAATCTCGACGGTACCATTACCACCAACTACAATGCCGCTACCCAATCGCAGGCTACCTTCGGAACCTACCAACCCGTATTTCAGGGCGGTTTTAACTTGAGCGCCAGCTACAAAGGCTTGTATTTCGATGCCTTCTTCTCGTTTGCAGATCAGGTAACCAGGTTCAACAACGAGGATTTCTTTACCCAAAACAGAACCTTCGCCACTTCAAACGTATCTACCCTGGTTTTAAAAAGATGGAGAAAACCGGGTGATGTAACCGATGTGCAATCGATCAGCTCGGTAAGAAGATTTTCTTCTGCCGACCTACAGGATGCTTCCTACATCCGTTTCAGGAACTTTAACATTGGCTATGCCTTCCCTAAAAAGCTGATGAGCAAAATCAAGTATGCTTCTGGCATCAGGGTATTTGTACAAGGACAGAACCTTTATACCTGGACCAAATGGAGAGGCTTTGATCCGGAAGATAACAATAACATCGCGGCATTCGAATATCCAAATGCCAGAACTTATACGCTTGGTCTGAAAGTTGATTTTTAATTTAAATAGCATGAAAATGATAAACATAAAAAAATACTTTATCCTCCCGGTTCTCGGAGTGGCCTTGTTATTGCAGGGTTGCGATAAAGATCTAGATTTAAAACCCACCGATTCGATTACCGGAGATATTGCATTTACCGCTGTGGCCGATTTGGAAAGTGGCTTGGTAGGCGCCTATGCCGCTTTAGGGAATAACGACATCAACTTGTCTAACTACCTGTCTGACGAGTCTTATTACCCGATTGAAAACAATACGGGTAGGGGTGCGATCCAATACCGGTGGGAATACGATTCTAGCGATGGTACGTTGGCCAACAATTTTGTAAACCTTTATGCAACCATTAACCGCGTAAATCAGGTGCTGATTGCGTTCGACCGTGTTCAGGCTACTTCTGCCACCGAAACCGCCACCAAAAACAAGGTGAAGGGCGAACTCTTGGCGCTACGGGCCTATGCACATTTCCAGTTGCTCAAATCTTATGCTTCGGGTTATAACGGAACCGATTTGGGCATCGCCTACATCGACGAAAAAACAGCTGGGGTATTTATCAAGCCTTCAAGGCTAAGCGTAGCCGAGTCGTTTGCAAGAATTGAAGCAGACCTGACAACTGCCAAAGGATTGATCCCGACTTCTTTTACCGATAATACAAGGATTACCAATAAAGGCGTGGCCGCCATTCAGGCCAGGGTTTATTTGTACGAGCAAAAATGGGATTTGGCCATTGCGGCAACCACCGAAGTGATTAATGCCATTCCGTTGGCAACCATCGCCCAGTTTCCTAATATTTGGACAGATGCCGGCAACAACGAAGTGGTTTGGAAACTGAAACGTGTGAGTGGCGATGCCCGTATCGGCGATCTTTTCGCTTCAACGGCAAACGCAGTAGAATTCGCCGCCTCGCCCAAAATCATTGCGGCCTTAACGGCCACTACGCCGCTTGTTGATGTGAGGTTTGCCAATTACCTGAAAATTACGCCAGGCCGGGGAACCAACAAAACCCCTAACCTGATTTCAAAATATTATGGCGGCAACAGCGCAACCAGAAACCTTGCCGACATTAAATTGTTCAGAACCTCCGAAATGTACCTGATCAGGGCCGAAGCCTATGCCGAAAAAGAAAATTATCTGTTGGCCGTTGGCGATGTGAACACGCTGAGAAGAAACCGTATTACCGGCTATGTTGACCTGGCCACTTACGCCGATAAACCATCGGCAGTTGCCGACGTTTACCTGGAGCGCTTCAGGGAACTGGCATGGGAAGGCCATCGTTATTTCGATTTGAGAAGAAGAGGCTTGGCAATTGACCGTTTGCCTTTGGCACCAGACGACAACAGCGGCGGGGCCGTAAACCTAACCTCGGGCAAAAAACAATATTTCATGCCAATTTCTACGGCAGAGATTTTGGCCAATCCAAACTATACCCAAAATCCGGTTTGGAAATAATATAAACAACAAAGCAAAAGGGTTTTAGGCCATGGCCTAAAACCCTTTTTTGTAAATAATGGAACTGCTTTTAGCAGGTTATGCGCCGTTTTTTCGTAACTTACTTTAATGAAGCGATTTTTATGTTGGCTGTAATGAAAAAGAAAATTTTAATAGCTGTTGCGGTGTTGGTTAGTGCGGTATTGGGCGCAAAGGCACAAACAAACATCGGCTACCTGAAGGATGTAAGCGGCAATACCGTAGAGCTGAGGACAAAGACCGAGCTGGTTGGCGATCCCTACCTCACCAAAGACTGGAGCAGGGCAATCATTACCACCACCGATGGCAAAAAGTATCAAGACGTTCCCATCAAATACGACCAGATAGAAAATGTATTGTATTTTAAAGATACCGAGGGAAACGCCAACAAGTTTGTTGATGCGGTTAAAGAATTTGTTTTGGTTGACGAAGGCAATGCCATTTACCGCGTATTTGCTGCGGGGAACAAGTTTTTTTATCATATTTTATACGATGGCAAAACGAAATTCGTACACCGCGACGCTAAATACCTCAAAGAAAATAGGGAGTATAACTCTGCCATTACCACCCAAAAAGTAGCTTCGGCTAACAAATACTATATCGTAAGGCCAGATCATAGCATGGAAGAAGTGAAGCTGAACAAAAAATCGATATTGGCCGTACTGGCAAACAAGGAAGCCGAATTGACCAAATACGTTAACGAAACAAAACCAGATTTAAGCACCGTTGAAGGCGTTAAGCAGTTGCTGGCTTTTTACGACCAGCTTTAACCTCGATTGTAAATAGATACCCACAAAAAAAGCCTGTTGTTTACAGGCTTTTCTTTTTTAAAAAGGTTGTTATTTCTTGTCGATACTATATTTTCCGGGACCAATAAACAACAGGCTGAAAAATACAATGGCCAGTTCTATGGCATGCGAAGCATCGCCCAGGCCCTGTTTTGGGTCAGACAGGTGAACCAGTGCCGCAATAATCATGGTAAACACCAAAAGCATATTTACCGGACGGAACAACAAGCCCAATATCAGCAGAAAACCGCCAAAAGTTTCGGTAGCAGCGGCCATAAAGCCCCATAGCACCGGTGCAAAATCAACGCCGATCAATTTCATGCTGCCCCCAATTTGGGTCCAGGTTTCTTGGCCGCCCCCTATTTTGGGGTAGCCGTGTATAATCATCATCGTGCCGAGGCCAAGCCTTAAAAGAAGAAGTCCGGTGTTGCGGTATTTACCTAAATTGTCGAAAACTGCCATTTTTTAAAATTTAAATTGAACGTTAGGGTGATCTATGCGTAAAGATACATTTTTACCCAATACCATGGCACGGTTGTCGTTGATATGGCCCGTCGGAAAATCGAAGCAAACCGGATAACCGTACTCCTTAACCAGCTCCCAGATTACTTCTTGCGGGCTTTGCCCAAAAGGAATGCTTTCTTCGGCTACCTCATTAAAAGCCCCTACCACAAGGCCTTTGAGCCGGCCCAGTTTGCCTTTGCGCTTTAAGAGCCGCATCATCCGGTCTATGGCATATTCGTGTTCGCCAACATCTTCTATAAAAAGGATTTTGTCGGTATAATCCATTTCCGAAACCGAACCTTCTACGGCGATGAGCAACGTGAGGTTACCCCCAATCAGCTGGCCCTCAACTTGTCCGTTGCGGCCTTTAAAACTGCTGGTGTAATGGTATGCCACAGGTTGGCCAAAGAGCGAATTTTTAAGGCTTTCCAATGCTTCGGGTGTGCTGTCGGCAAAAGTATAAGGCATTTGTGCGTGGATGCTCTGCATTTGCAACTGGGCAAAGGCATGCGATAAGAGCACGGTAATGTCGCTAAAACCGACTAGCCACTTGGGTTGTTGCAAAAATGCCGTAAAATCGAGCTCGTCTATAATGCGGAGCGTGCCGTAGCCGCCTCTGCCTGCAATAATGGCTTTGATGTTGGGGTCGTCGAGGTATTTTTGCAGGTCGTTTTTGCGCAGCTCGTCGGTGCCGGCAAATTGGTGGTAGCCGGCATTTACCGTTTCGCCCAATACCACCTCAAGCCCCCAGTGCTGCAAAATAGCAATGGCCTTGTCAATAGGCTTGGGCAATTTCTTGGCGGGGCATACAATTGCAACCTGATCTCCTTTTTTTAAATACGGTGGCTGTTTAATCATGGGTAAAACACTTATCTTTGCCAAAATAAATAAATAGTTTTGGATAACAGTAAAATTAAAAGATATACCGTAACGGCAGCTTTGCCTTACACTAATGGTCCGGTGCACATTGGCCACCTGGCGGGCGTTTACCTGCCGGCCGATACCTATGTGCGTTACCTGCGCTCTAACAAAAGAGACGTCAAATTTATTTGCGGTTCTGACGAAAATGGCGTGCCCATTACCCTGAAAGCCAAAAAAGAAGGCATTACGCCACAAGAAGTGGTAGATAAATACCACAAGATTATTGGCGATTCTTTTAGGGATTTTGGTGTTTCTTTTGATATTTACCATCGTACCTCATCGCTAACGCATCACCAAACCGCCTCAGCCTTTTTCGAAAACCTGTATAAAAAAGGCGTGTTTACCGAAGAGGTTACCGAGCAGTATTACGACGAAAAAGCACAAACGTTCCTGGCCGACAGGTACATTACTGGTACTTGTCCGAAATGTGGCAACGAAAACGCTTACGGCGACCAATGCGAAAACTGTGGCAGCACCTTGAATGCAACCGACCTTATCAATCCAAAATCTACTTTAAGCGGAGAGCCTCCCGTACGCAAGGAAACCAAAAACTGGTTTTTGCCATTGGATAAATACGAAGATCAGTTAAGAACCTATATCGAGAGCCATAAAGAATGGCGCCCCAACGTATACGGCCAATGCCAAAGCTGGCTCAATGCCGGTTTGCAGCCACGCGCCATGACCCGCGATCTGGATTGGGGCGTTAAAGTGCCTGTTAGAGGCGCCGAAGGCAAAGTGCTGTACGTTTGGTTCGATGCTCCTATCGGTTATATTTCGGCCACCAAGGAGCTTTGTAACTATCCGAAACTGGATGTATGGAATCCTAAGGCCGAAGAATACTATATCCGCCAGTTTGAAACAGACAAATGTGGCTGGGAAGAATACTGGCAAAGCGAAGACACCAAATTGGTGCATTTTATTGGCAAAGACAACATCGTTTTCCACTGCATCATTTTTCCGGCCATGCTGATGGCGCATGGCGGTTATATCTTGGCCGACAATGTGCCCGCCAATGAGTTTTTAAACCTGGAAGGACAAAAAATATCGACCTCTAAAAACTGGGCAGTATGGCTCAACGAATACCTGGTCGATTTTAAGGACAAACAAGACGTATTGCGTTATGTTCTGACGGCTACTGCGCCAGAAACCAAAGACAACGATTTTACCTGGAAAGATTTTCAAGCCCGCAACAACAATGAACTGGTGGCTATTCTGGGCAATTTCATCAACCGCGTAACGGTACTGACCCAGAAATATTTCGATGGCAAGGTGCCTACGCTGATGGAAGTAACCGAGCAGGACCAGGCGGTAATCGACGAGTTGAAAACCTATCCGGCAAAAATCAGCGCTTCGATAGAAAACTACCGTTTTAGGGAAGCTTTGGCCGAAGTGATGAATGTAGCACGCTTGGGCAACAAATACTTGGCCGAAACCGAGCCATGGAAAGTGATCAAAACCGACGAAGACCGGGTGCGTACCATTTTGAACATCAGCTTGCAGCTTGCGGCCAATTTGGAAATCCTGATTGAACCTTTCTTGCCTTTTACGGCCGACAAGCTGATGAAGATGCTGAACTACGGAGGCCATACCTGGGAAGATGCTGGCTCGATCCACTTGCTTAAACGTGGCCATCAGTTAAACGAGCCACAGCTCTTGTTCAGCAAAATAGAAGACGAGGAAGTACAGGCGCAGATAGACAAGCTGAACAACAGTAAAGCCGCCAATGCACAGGCAAGCGCTACGGTTGCACCAGCCAAGGATAACATCAATTTTGATCAGTTTGGCGCCATGGATATCCGCGTAGCAACGATTATAGCGGCAGAGAAAGTAGAAAAAACCAAAAAGCTGCTGAAATTAACCGTCAACACCGGCTTAGACGAACGTACGGTGGTTTCGGGCATTGCCGAATACTACCAGCCCGAAGAAATTATTGGGCAACAGGTAAGCCTGTTGGTTAATTTGGCACCACGGGAAATCAAAGGAATTGTTTCGCAAGGCATGATTTTAATGGCCGAAGATGCCGAGGGGAAGCTCACTTTCGTGGCGCCTACAGCTCAATTTGGCAATGGCAGCGTAATCAAGTAGGTCGATTTACGATTTTGGATTTAGGGATTGCGGTTGATAATCCGGCTGGGAAAACTTGGCAGCTGGGTTTTATCGGCTTTTTTAGAGGACTGTACCATCTTTACGCCAAAGAAAAGCAATAAGCCGGCAGGGACAGCAAAAATAGCTTCAAAAACCAAAAAACTGGCGATGGTGGCAAATCGTTCCATGTTGGAAGTCATTTGCCCAAGCTTGGCCAGATCCGGTTTAGCGATTACAAAAAATATAAGGCCACAGAAGATGCCCAAAATGCAGGCAATGATAATGAATAAGATGCCGAGCGTTTTTTTCATAGTCAAATATAAAATGGTGCAGGAATAGTTTCAACTAAATTGCTGATGCATCTGATAATTTTTATATTTGTGCGCTTGAAAGTGATTGATGATCAAAAATCGTAAATCCACAACCTGAAATAAGACTGGTCCTGTAGTTCAACGGATAGAATACCTGCCTGCGGTAGGCAGGGAAGTTTCCTAAACTTTAGCGATGAGCATTTATACTGTGTATGCAATCAAAAGCGAAATGGATGGGCGAGTTTATGTTGGGTTTTCTTTAGACGTAGAAAGAAGGCTGAAAGAGCATAACGCGGGCAAAACAAGGTCAACAAAAGGTTACAGGCCTTGGCGGTTGATTTATACAGAAGAAGTAGAAGGCAGGATAGTTGCCAGAAATAAAGAAAAGTATTTTAAATCCGGAATTGGTAAAGAATTTTTAAAATCTTTGTAAACATATTGGTCCTGTAGTTCAACGGATAGAATAGAAGTTTCCTAAACTTTAGATATGAGTTCGATTCTCGTCGGGACCACTGCAAAAAAAGCCTTTAAACAATTTGTTTAAAGGCTTTTTTAATGTCGCGTCATTTATTCTCCTAGCCATTAACAGGCTTATCATCGGCAAAGTAAAAAATATTGCCGTTGTTGTCTACTACGGCAAATTGCCTCAAGCCCCAAGGCATCATTTGGAGCGCCCCATTCGGGTGGATCAGGTTTAGTGCCTGGTATTCTTGATAAAGCGCTTCGATAGCGGTTACATAAATATAACAGCCCATGTTGCGGCCAGCTTCTGGGTCTTCGCACCGAAACAGATGAACATGAATGCCGTCGCGTTCAAATATCAGGTAGCCATTGTTGTTGGTACAAAAGGTAAAACCCAATTGTTGCGTATAGAAGGCTATGGTTTGAGCTTCGTTAAGCGAGGCTAGTATGGGGGTCGAACGTTTGAACATTGCAGGGGGTTTAATTGTCGTTAAAAACTGTTTTGGCCCGTAAACCTGAACCAATTAAAATCGGCGTAGCCTTGCTCTCCTTCTTTCTTGGTGCTGTAATTGAACAGGGCAAAACGATTGGCGGTCCAGTCATATCCCAAGGCCATCTTCAGTTTGTTCCCAAAGGAAATAAAATTTTTGCCGTCTAAGCTATAGAAGAATGAGGCTAGAAAATCGGTATGGGTTAAGTTGGCCTTTATCCAAAGCTTACGTTGAGCAAAATTAGTGATGCTGTCGATCGTTTTTCCATTATTTACCATGAGTAAGGTTTTTTGATCACCCTCTTTTCGAACAGCAATATAAGCGTATGGCGACTGAAAAATACCAAATCCGGCTATATTTCCATCTTTCAGGCCACTGATGTCCAGCTCCACAGTACCTTCCGAAAAGGGCCCTTGCACCCTTTGGGTAAGCGTATTGCGTGCTGTTGTGAGCTCTTTTGCCAGCGAGGCATGCAAACGCATATAGCCTTTTCTTTCTTTTAAAGACCACTTATCGTGATCCGGATTGTGGTTCCATTGCCATTGAAGCCCAAGCGTTGCTTGATTAAATTCATCTGATGTTGCAGGCACGGTGATGGGATAGGTTTTCCCCACATTGGGCTTTTGATAATTCGTAACTCCTTTGCCATCTATGCCCAGCATAGGCCAGCCATCTACCCAGGTAACGGGTTCTAAATTAGGAGTACGGCCAATTGGTCCGCGGTCTTGCATAATCATAAACCACCAAGAACCGTCTTTGAGCTGCACCATTCCACCCTGATGCAAGCCGTTGCCTGGATAAGTATGGTCGTCGTTAATGACAACTTTTGATTCGTAAGGCCCATAAATATGGTCTGACCTTAAGCAAACCTGCCTGCCTTTTGTACCTCCGGTAGTGCTTAAAATGTAATATTTTCCATTAACCTTATAAAGGTGCGAACCCTCCAAATAGGGGTAGTCTCGGTTATTGTAAATTTCCTTTTGTGGTGTTTTTACCGATTTGGCATCCGCATTTAGTTCGGTAATGTATAGCTTTTGCTGACCATGGGCTACATATACCTTGCCATCATCGTCAAAAAACAAACCCGGATCATACAAATATTCAGGGAAAATGGTCCTCGTCCACGGGCCCTTGATGTCTTTCGCTGTGCAGATCGAAAAATGGCCCTTTTCCTTGTCCCAATTTGGCGTACAGAACCCTATATAAAACAATCCATTGTGATGCCGGATGGTGGCTGCCCACGACCCCCGCAAGTATCTGTTGCCATTCTGCAAATTATAGCGAGGATCTTCATCGTATCTGTCAACAGCATAACCAGCCATTTGCCAGTTTACCAAGTCATTTGATTTCAAAATCGGACAGCCGGGTACATAATGCATGCTCGTTGTAACCAAATAGAACGCATCGCCTACCCTAATGAGATCCGGGTCGGGCCAATCGCCCCAAAGCAAGGGATTTTTAAAATTGCCATTGCCCAAGTCTGGCGCCCATTGATTGGAGCTAGCTTGAACTTGCGCTTTACTAGGCAAAAAAGCCAATAAGCAGCAATAGATAAGCAGAAGTTTGGTTTTTGCGTTCATCGGTAGATAGGTATTGTACAATAAAAATAACCAATTTATGCAGAACCTATTTAACAATGCGGGCAAGATTAAATTTATTTCCCTTTCAAAGCCTTGTGGTATTCGCCCAGGCACTGATCCAGATCCTGCCCTTGCTGGTGGATACAGTCGCAAAAAATAAGGCAGGCCTGTGGGTTGGCGCTCCCCTTGCATTGTTTTTCGCAATCGCTTAAGGTATTGCGGGGCTTAAGATCGAAAATGTTCGTCAAAAAGAACCCCACAAGCACAACGGTTGCCATTGAGCCAAAAAAGAAAGCCGTTGGAAATTTGCGGGTAGTAACGCTTGGCGGTGGCAGATACTGTTGGATGGTGGTACGTTTAAAAGGGAAAATAAGCTTGAGCCGATCGTAATACCAACCAAGAAGATAGAGGTTGGCCAGCACCATAAATGGCGAAGAAAGCAATGAACCATCAAAACGCACCGCCAGAGAAAGGATGCAGATGTTCAGGATG
This sequence comes from Pedobacter sp. TM02, assembly GCF_059705275.1. Taxonomy (NCBI): domain Bacteria; kingdom Pseudomonadati; phylum Bacteroidota; class Sphingobacteriia; order Sphingobacteriales; family Sphingobacteriaceae; genus Pedobacter; species Pedobacter sp. TM02. The sequence goes on along the minus strand of NZ_AP046530.1, from coordinate 4,207,727 downwards.
ATCGGAAAATAGAGCAGTGCACCCAGCAAAGCCGTCCGGGGAATTAGCAACAAAACGGCTGCCATTACCTGTGCAATGCCAATAAAGGTGTAATAATAACCTGTGTGGTGGAGCGCCTCCAGGTAATGGCCCATGGGATGGTTGTTAGACAAAGAAGTGAAGCGCTCGCCCATAATTTTGACCAATCCCGATGGGATAAAACCAGCGGCTAGGGCAAGGCGACAAAAAATGGCAAAACGGCCAAACCAAATGTTTTGCTTTACTTGGGCATGAAGCCGGTCGAGGGTAGCTGAAATGTTCATAAAAGCGTTTGGATAACTGTTTTTCTTGATGTTGAAGGATAAGCATAGCCGTCTAGTGCCTTAATTTCTTCTTTATAGGCTACCGGCAGCAAGGCGTTTTTAAGGACTGGCTGCAGTCCCACCCAGCGGCTAATTTTGTATGAACCGAGCATGACGGCCGCCAAGGGATTTTTCCCGAGCCCCAATAATTCGTTTACCTGTTGCGGTACCAATAAGCGTTGGGCCAGCCTTAAAATAAGAAACCGGAACCCGCCCAAATGTTTGCGGTATTGCAGGTAAAGATCTTTGGTAAAATCGCCGTATTGAAGGTTTGCAACCAGGGCAGAGTTTCTTTGAACAAGCCATTGTGTATAGTTGCTGGGCAGGCTGTGGAGCTGCATGCCCGTACCTAATCGGTAAAACACATCAAAAATCTCTTCTTTTTCGGCCATCTCTAGTTTTCTTTCCAATAATTCATACGCCCGTATTGAATAATCGATCAGCAAATACAATACATCACGGTAGGCCCAGTCGGGGATGTTTTGGCCTCGCTGGTTTTCAACGCCTTTGTGGATAGACGCAATTTTGTCAATAGCCTGCAGGGCATCGCCGTAAGTGGCGAAAACAATTTGGCGTGCATAAGATACCGTTGAGAACAGGCGCTTGAGCGGATCGGCAGGCAGCTTTCCGGTAAAATAAAGCCAGTCTACCGCTTTGTTCAGGGCAAACTCTGCGGCGGCTCCCGCAAAAATCAGCAAAATGGTATCGCTGCTGCCCCAAATTTGGCGCACAATCGAATTTTTATCGACGAAGTATGATACATTTTCTCTATCCAAAACCATTACGGCCGTTTAATAAGTGGCCGGCAATCACAAAGTTAGGATATATATTTTATACTTTGAAATAAAAAGTGCTTTGTAAAAATAAATCCGGCTAATGAAGCCTTCCTTTAAACCAGGCAAAGCCTAGCGCATTGCCATGTGGCAGGGCGTACGGATTAGGAAATTGGTTAAAAGGCTTGTTGGGTTATTATTCGTTATGGCTTTCGAAACGGCCGCTTACGGTATCGATGGCAATCTTATACACAATCAACTGATTGTGCTTAGCGGGGTCAATGCCATGCGAAGTTTCCCTTGGCGTGTTTTCCTTTAACGGCATCATTTTTTGGATAATGCCCTGCATCACCTGTTGCCGCTCCTGATCGTGGAGTTCTTCAAACCGACCATCAATAACAACGCTTTTCCAGTGGAAGGAGTTTTTGATATCGCCAATCTGGAAACAAACCTTCGGGTTTTGGCGCATCATGTCGATCTTTTTGCCGGGACCAGAATGTGCGTAAAGCGCATTTTCGCTGTAGATAAAATTGACTGGCACCACATAGGTTTCGCCATTGGCATGGCAACCTAAGTAACCATATAACTGATTTTGAAGCAGGTCTAGAATTTCCTTTTTGCTGAGTTCTCCGAGCATAGCCTATAGTTTAATGGGTTGGTGATTTGGCACTGTCGAGATAATTAATTATAAAGCAATATACGGTTTAATTGGCGAAATATATCTGCATTTAGGAGGGTTTCCCTTAATTATTGAATAGCCCGTTTCCTGAGTTTTCTCCATTCCCATGGGGCAACGGGATGGGCATCTTGCCAAACCCCTATTTTTTGTTTTCGGGCTTCCTGTTCCAGTTTGGCGTAAACCGGGTCTGCTGAATATTTTACAAAATGCCAGGCCATACCCAATTTAATCATTTCCTGGTTTACGATTTGGTGCTGCTGGTTGGTGACAATAGCCACCAGCCTTCTGTAACGGTCGTACTTTTGGGACTGAACCTTTACCTGCTGCCCAAAACATAAATCGGATAATGCTTTTTTGGCTTGTGTGCCAAAGGGCTGCGCATGCCTTTGCTCCGGGCAATCGATGTGGGCCAAACGCAATTTGATGGGTCGCTGTTGGTAAAGCACCTCCAAGGTATCGCCATCCATAATGCGGATTACTTTGGCGGTAAAAGTCCTGTTTTGAAAATCTGTATCATGCTGTTGCTGGTTTAGCAAAGGGCAGCAACAGCAGATTAAAAACGTCGCTACTGTTTTTCCCAGCCACATAAGGTTTTCCCTTCTTTTTTAGCTTTTTCTAAGGTCGTTTTAAGGGTTTTATAGCTACAGTTACGCAAAGCACGACAGTTGGAGCTGAGGTGGTATTTTTTGGTCTTGCCATTGTTGCAGATGTATACATCGGTTGGTTCGGCACAAGAAAAATAGGTAGAGAAAGCCAAAAATAGCAATAGGGTTTTCATGATGATTGTTTAATGATAATAGGGTATTTGAATGGCAGGAATAAACGTTCTCAAGAGTAGGGAAATGACAGCCGATAAAGAAAAAACCATTCCGATCAGCATGGCACTTTTAATGATAAAATAGCCCACATGGTCGTCTTCCATTTCTTCGTTCTCGTTGGTCTTGAACAGTATGAGCTGTATAAAGGTCTTTGTGATAAAAACACACGACACAAAACAGATAAAAGCAGAGCCGCTTACCAAAGCAATAGCTTTGCAGAGCGTTAAAAGGAGCGCAGCAGGATGTATTTTTATCAGATTGTCTATGATTTCGATCGAAATCTCTAGTACCTGCGCTATAATTTTTGCCCCAGATAGGAAAATAGCGGCATACCAAATGGCATAGGAGCGTTTCAGCTTTCCATCCGCATTGAGCTTTGATTTATGTCTTTTGGTTAACAGATAAGCTGTAAGCAACAACAGCATCAACAATAGGATAACGGTGCCTGCAATGGCAATTGGTTTTAAGGAGTTCATGTTATTTTGATTTTAAGGATATCCGCCAATAATTGGTGTTTGAAACATCGTTGGAGAGGATGCCTGGTCGGGCATTAGGCACAGTGGTTTCCCATAGCACGTACCTTTGGTTATTGTATTCGTATGTAAGGCCATCATAAGGTAAATTGATGCCCAGAACGGAATGACTGTAATACGAACTGCTTAATAGCGCTACATCATAACCATAATGCGATAGTACGGTATACAACAATAAGGTTCTGGTATCGCAGTCGCCATTTAACGAAGCCATAAATTCTACCGGCGTATTAATTCCGAACCTTTCATAGCCGTCGCAACGGGCATCGGCGCTGGCCAAATAGCTGGCGGTAAATTCGTCTTGGTAAAGCTGTGCATCGCAGGCCTTAGGTAACACCAGGGTATACGGAATACTTTGCACAAACGAAACAATGATTTCGGCAAATTCTGTTTGACTTGGTTTGCTGGCCCGTTTTAACGAATCAAACATAGCGTATAGCCCTGATAGGCTGTTCTTGTCGTTTTCTTTAAGCGAATAAATGACCCTATCGTAGCTTTGCTCGCTATTGGCCTGAACAGCTAAAGTGTCTTTATAGGCGTGTGCACGGCTAAGGGCACTTTTTTTAATGGCAAAGTGGCCTTCGTAGATCTTTCCATTGTAATCGCTCCAGGTTATATCGTGAGAAATTAGGGTGTCGATTGTTTTGTCGCTTGTATCCGGACTACGTACAGGCGTATGCCTTGGGTTTTTAATGGTGGCCGTTTTTGGCTTTTCTACGGATGCTTCTTTTCTTTTGCCGGTACCTGACCGAAAAGCAGCAATGATAGCGCCGAAGTAGACAAGTGCAAAAAGCATAGAAACAATTCTGGCAATCCAGCCCCAAATGCGGGATGGAATCAGTTTTAACAGCAGCAACAGTATAATAAGCGAAACGAAGAAGGCCAGCTTGGGCAGGAGCAACCAAGAAAATAGTGCGCCAGTTAACAAGGCGAAAATACCGCCTGTTGAACCGAGGCAGCCACTGGCGTTGCTTTGGTAAGAATTGCTTCTAAAAGGCCTTCGATGAGGCCGGCTATAGCTTCCTGTTGAGCCAGCTGTAGTTCGAGATGAACTTGTGCCATGTGCCGTTAAATCAAATGCCCAGTTTCCCCAATAGGTGCTACAGTTGGCATGGTAATATTCTTTTCGGCGGTATTTGATTCCATTATCTATCTTTTCTTCATAGCGGCCGGTTTCTCCATGGCATTCTTCCACTATTGTTGATTCTTCATGGCTTTTAAATTCTCTTACATAGCCATAAAAAGTTCCTGTTACCGTGCCAAAGCTTTCATCTTCATGTTTGGTTACCTTAACGATTTCGGGCTTGGGAATGGTAAGGTCAAGTATTTCTAGCTTATAGTTAGAAGTGTTGTTTAGCCCATCTTTTACCGTGCAGTTGATGGGCTGACTGATGTTGAGGCTGATGGGCTTGTTTGCCGAAAAGACCGCTTGAAATTCGGGCGTTAAATTTTGCCGATAAATACTTTCAATGATGGCATCGGTTTGGGTAACCGTAATTTTGTAAAAAGTTTCCCTTAAAATATCTTCTGCTTGTTGGTTGATATGTTTGCCGAAATATTTGATAAAGATTTGGCCCTTTACATAGGTTCTTTCTTCGGAATATACGGTTGTTGTTTTGGTATAGTGCCGTTTATGGTTTGATGCGGTTTTTTCAGCAGGTTGTTCTTTTTTTTGTTGGGCCTGTTTGTTTACTAAATACTGGTCGTATGCAAAGCGCTCGTCTTTGTTGCCCAAAACCTCATAAGCCTCGTTGATTTCCTTCATCAGGTCTTCAAATTGGGTATTGCCCGGGTGCAGGTCGGGATGGTATTGCTTAACCAACTTTCTATAGGCGAGCTTGATTTCATCGGCCCTAGCCGATGAGGATATCTCCAATATCTTATAGTAATCCTTCTTAAAGTCGCTCATTGCTCAACCAGGTTATTGAAAAAATCAGCTTGCGATAAATAGTTGGGTTGTGGCTTGCGGACCGTATTAAATGGGGGATCGAGAAAGGGCTCGTAAAATACTATGTTTTGGAGCTGGTATTTCCGCTCGAACAACAAGCTGTATCTTGCTTTAAAGAGCGCATATTCTTTCAGAACCAGATTTTTGTCATTCTTTTTCTTTAGGCTGTAATACCTGCTGGTGCCAGATATGGAATAGATCAATACAATAGGTGCAAAGAACAAGACAACAATTAAAAACACCACGATTTTGGCTGTGAAATATTTGCCGGCGAAAGCTATTCTTTTGATGAAAAAATTAGAACCCGAAATGTTGTTTTTGGCTTTCAGGTTGGCCATGGCAATTCGTTGGTCTATCAGGTAAAGTGCGGTATCTATTTTAGCTATTTCGGCAACAAGCGTTTGCGAATATGGCATGGCTTGATACCTGTTCTTGTCGCTTAGCAATTTGTTGATGTCGTTGAAATACAGTTGCTGGTTTACCTTGCAAAAATCTTGATATAGTTGCGTTTTATAGGTTTCAATGTCGGCATCTAATTGTGTCTTGAGTAAAAATATCTTTACGGGTTGTGCAATCAGGAAACCAATCATGAGTACAAAGCCCACCCTCGATAAATTCGACAGGTTGAAGAACTTGACTTTGCTTGTCGTTGGAAATACCTCTTTAGAAAAAGTCTGTATCAGGAAAATGTAAATGGTAAAGAACATGAGCGAGAAAAAAGAGGAAAGCAACAGCTCTGCATGCCACATGTCAAACATCAGGTCGAAGGCATAAAACACGGACAAAAAACTTATCCAGAGAATGCACAGGACCAAAAAACCGGCCAAATAGAATTTAGGGAGGTTGTCGAGTTCAGATTGCTCGAGAATCGGATAGTCGATGCCAATCAGACTCACGATCGACCTCCTGCTCCAAAACCTTACATAGCGTGGCTTCTCCATCAGGCTTCACTTATGTATTCTTCTGGATTTTGAACAATGTCATCCTGTTTCTTTTGTTTCCAGGCATTAATAGCTTCATTGCTCAGCTCACTCTGTACTTCAAGTAACCGGATTTTTTCTTTTAGCAATTTGATCGCCTGATGGTTGATGACCAGATCTCTTTCTATGCCTTCGCCATTGGTATAAAAATCGTGCTGTATTTCTATGCCCTTATCGGCCTTGATCAACTCCTTGATGTTTTCTTCCATGTAATCGTAAGGGCTTTTAATCAGCATCAGCTTGAAGAAGATGGGCGTTAATTCGATGGTCATGAACAAAAGGGTAACAAACAGCGAAATGACCCAGCCAGCCTCCTCATGGGCCAGTTTTATTCTTTCGAGCAACCCATCCAAACCTGCGGCGACCTTGCCGCTTTCTCTCAGCTTGGTTTGCTTGTCTGTTTCTAGTTTTTCGAGGTCTTTTTTGACCTTGATAAATTCTGGGTCGCTGTTTATTTTCGATACTTCTGCTTGGTTTTGTGCCAGTTGTTCTTTAAAGGCATCACACTTTCCGTGGCATCCGCCATGCGAAATTTCGTAGGCGATATCCGCCTTTCTTACCGTGCTGATGCTATCGAGTTGCGCAATCCTGTTCAGCTGTCGCTTAATAATGGCTTGCTTTTTTTCAATCTCGCTGTTGGCCACCTTCTCGATTTCGGTTTTGTACAATTGCTCTTGCTTAATTTGCTTGGCATGCAAGGCTACATCGATTTCGGTTTTGAACATTCTGATCTCTACAGGCTTAGAAATAGTTAAGGCTATAATGGCGCCCATAATGATACGCGGCAAAGCGCCGATCAGTTCTTTTCGGGTAATGGCTTCTGTGCCATCGCCCTTGCCTGTGCTGGTTACGATAAAACGGTCGATGTTGAATATGATGGCCCCCCAAATGAGTCCGAATACGATGGAGATGAGGGCCGTCGGAATGTGCGTAGGATCGTAATCGCCCTGGATGCCTTCTACGGCCTTAAACGAATCGATGGCGTTGCCTTTTGGGGCAAAAATGGTATAGAAGGCATAGCCTCCAGCGATGGCTGCCATTACACCGGTGGCAATGATAATGCCACCCAGGCAAACATATTTAATCTGGTCGCCATAAGTGCTTCTTTCCAGGATATACCTGTCGGCACCTGCGGCTTTCCAAAACAGGCGCATAAAGCGGCTCGATTTGGGCGATTGGTACAATTGATTGTCCATAATAATTTAATTTTCAGCGTAGTTTAGATTGATGATGGTGGCTTGCCCGACTTTAGGTACAACGGTTACAGGCTTTAGCCGAGGCTCCTTTTTGTTAAAGTTGATTTGCGGAATGAGTACGGTATTTTTGTCCAGTTCCTTCACGCGCATACAGCTGTAATCGGGTTGTGCGGGCATTACCGTTTTTAGGAGCTTAACGGTTTCGCTACACGACCACCAGGTATTGGAAATCTTGATGGTTAAGTGTTCGGCTAGGTCGGAAACGGCAACATAAGCGGTGGCCTGTTTTTTGAACGAGTGGAAACCCAATTCGGGAATTGTTAATCGATAGGCCTTCTCCAATTGCCAAGACAGCAAAAACATAGCGTTGCCGTCTACAACAAAGTCGACATACTCCAGGTTTAGAAAGGTAGGTTTGGAGAATGTGAGCGAGTTGAATAGCCAAAATTTAAAGAGCGTTAATTTAGTGGCCATGTGCTATGTTTTGTTTTCTAATTTGGCCACCGATTCTTTGAGCAAATCGTCGTGGCTATAGATTTCGTCTATGCTGTTAATCGGGTGTCTTATTTCCTTTTTGGCCGTGTCTAAAACCACCAGGTATTTTTTGGTGCCCAGGTAAAGTCTGCAGATTGTTTTCCGGTTGTTGTCGTCTAAAAGGATGGCAAAATAAGTCTGCGCATCGCGGTAGCTGATTCTTTTGGGATCAGTGGCTTCGCGCAGGATGGATTTGACGATAAAGAAAGCCTCAATTTCTTCTTCGGTGGTTACGATTTTGTCTTCGGCCATTACCGGTTGCGTAGTGGTGATGGCTTCCTTGTCGTTGCTGTTTGCCTCCTCTTTGTCTAAAGCCGTTTTTAGCCTGTCGGTTATGGCATCGTTCAGCACTTGGTTAGACGACCGTTTAACAAGTTCGGTAAACTGCGTCAGGATACGTTCGGTGATTTTGCCCGGGTACACCTGATTGGCAAAATGCCTGACAAAAATTGGGGTAGGCTCCTTCAGTTCAGAAGTGATGAGGGCCTTGAGTTCATTGGTGTATTTCAAATCGGATGCCGTGTTCGAGATGCTTTCTACATCGAAATATGATTTATGGAACTTTTTGAGCTCCTCAATTTGCGCCTCTTTGATTTCGGCAATATTGAATTCGAAAAAGGGCTTTTCGTCCATCTTGTTGGCATCGTTCAAATCAGTGTAGAAGCGATAGATCAGGCCATTGGTTAAGAGGCCAAACTTTGCCTTACAGGTATGGAAATAGCGAAATAGTTGCGAATTGTGCGGGTCTAGCTTCTCCAGGTGATGCTTGCATTCGATGATGATGATGGGCTCGCCATCTTTCATGATGGCATAATCCACTTTCTCGCCTTTCTTGATGCCAATATCGGCGATAAACTCTGGGTTTACCTCAAACGGATCGAACACATCGAAACCCAGTAATTTGATAAAGGGCATGATCAGAGCATTTTTGGTGGCTTCTTCGGTTTGGAGCTGCGGAAGCATTTTGCTTGCTCTGGCGCCCAGTTGTTTAACCTCGTCTTTAAAATCCATGTTGTTTGTTTGGTTAGGATAGCTTGGGTTTTAACTAAACAGTTTCGTCAACAATTGTAGCCTCTGGCGCATTGGCTTTTACCGATTCGATACCGTTTTCGCGGTTATACACGGAAGTGTACATCTGGCTGGTGCCAATAATTTCGCCATTTCCGGCTTTGAGGTTAAAATAATATTTGTCGTTTTTGGCCATCTCGCGCGCATATCGCGAATCGAGTGGCGCATTGGTCTTTACCGATTCGATACCCGTTTTGCAGGAAGCTTTAGTGGTGTAGCCTTCGCTGGTTAAGATCACCTGCCCGTTTGTGGCTTCGAGGTTGAATTGAAATTCTTCGTTTTTTCTTTTAGTGATTATAAATTTTCCCATGGTTTATATACTTTTATTTGTCGATAAATCTTTCGGCTATTTCGTGTGTTTGCAAAAGTTGGGTATTAGGCAGGATCATCATTCTGCTGCCGTCAATCGGGCTGTCAAAAAGCTGAAAGCCGCTTCTGCAATTCTGAAAGCGATAGCGAAACGCCATCAATCCCTTGCAAAGCCCTTGTGCTTTTGTCTGCTCGTAAACATGCTTAGAGCAGGAAACCCTGAAAAGGCATTTTCGCCTTTTATGCTTGGGGATAACTGCCCAATAAACCTTTATGATGAAGAGTAAAAAAAGCTTCATGCTTAGCTTTTGCTAAAGACAACCATTTGGTAAGCGGCCATACGGCCCGGCTTTGCGCCAATTCCGAAGCAACCAGAGTCGGGCTGAACATAAGTTGAAACACTTTCTAACCTGATGTATGTCCAGCCCTCTTCTGCAAATTGAGCGATTAATTGTTCCAATTGTCTTGCAATCACGCCAGTAGATTCCTTTTGGTTAAAGGTGGCGACGAAGGGTACTACTTTATATTCCATGACCTAGTTTTTGAGTTTGATTATTGATTTAACTCTCCAAAACTAGGCTGCTTAACCGAGGGTTTTTTACGGGAAACCGTAAGAAGTAGAATTTTATAAAATTTTGAAGTACAGCTTATTGTGGCATATTCTTAGCCCCTAAGAAAATAGAAAAGCCATCGGATTTGATAGGCAAACCAGCGATGGCAATGTCGGAAAGGGATAGGATGTTAAGCGGTTAGATAATATTTCGCTCCTTGCAGTACGCAATGAGCTGGCCATTGTTGTTGAAATCAAAAGCATCGCGCATGGTTTTGAGTCGCTTTTCTACGGTGCTAAGGCTTGACGAACCAAACTTTAACGCTTCTAGGTAATCCGGAATTTGCTTCTGCGATTTGCCGTCTAGTAAAAGGCGGATAATGGTTTTGTCCAATGCGTCAAAATCATGGTATTTTTCTTCTGGTTTGAGTTTTGCAGAAAGGTATTTTTTATCTTGATAAACTTCGGTTAATGCATGCTTAAGGTCTTGCGCATCGCCACGGCCCTTGGGTACATAAGCGTCTATGCACAAATCGGCCATCAGACGCTTGGCTTCTGCAACCTTGTTTTCTGCAGAAAATACCAAAACCTTAATGTCGCCCTGCACTTCTTTGACGGCCTTGATCAAAGCCTTTCCATTGTCGATTTCCGGCTTGTGGAACTCGTCTTCTGCAAACGAAAGGTCGGTAAGCAACAGCTCGTAGGGCTCGCCATCGCGAAGCGCTTTTTTGATGCGCGACAAAGCTACGTCGCAATGAGAAACATAATCGGTATCTTTTAAATCAATCTCGAGGCTTTTGAGCATGCTGCAAACAGAAAGGCTCATCATTTCTTCGTCTTCGGCAATTAATACTTTTTTAAACATAAGCTAGGTTTTTGATGAAACGGGAAAAGAGAAATTGATGCGTAATCCTTTCTCTGAACCGGTTTCAAAAGTAATTTGCCCATTTAGGTTTTTTATACGGGTTTCCGTATTGCGCAGCCCGTTGTTTGATTTTACTTCTCCTTTAATGCCGATGCCATTGTCTTCATAAATAATGTGCAGTTCGTGTTCGGTTTTTGTAAATTGAAGCGTTACCTCGCTGGCCTGGCTGTGCTTGCGCATGTTGACGAGCAGTTCCTGCAGGATGTGTATGACTTCGTCTTTTGCCGTTAGCTCTACCTTGTTCCATAAAGCGGCGGTGTTGCCCATAAGGTGTACCTCGATTTGGTCGGTATTGAACGAGTAGATAAGGTTGGCTATTTTTTGATGAAAATGAGCAGTTGGTGCAAGTGGCTTTTCGTAGGAAATGTCGCGCGATTTTTCGTAGAGGTCTTCTATCTCATCCAGCAAAACTTCTTTGTCTAGTTCGGGCTGGTATTCGATCTTGTTCATCACGCGGTAAAGGCCATTGGCCACTACGTCGTGTACTTTTTTGGAAGTTTTAAGGCGGCTTTCCTTGATGGCGTTTTCCTTCTCCATTTCCAACCTTTGTTTTCTTTTCCTGTACCAGAAGGTGCCAGCGCCTAACAGAATCGCCAAAGTAACTACTGCATAGGTTTTTTCGGTATTTTCTTTCTGCAATTTAAGATTGTCTGCCCGATGTTTTTCTATTTCATATCGGATTGGCGCAAATTGGTTTTTGTCATTGTTACGGGCAGTTTCAAGGCTATCTTTTAGGGGTTGATAAAGATTAAAATATTTTACTGCTTTGGATGGGTTAAGTCTAATAAGTTTTTCTAAAGCCTGGCTCTTGTCATCTGGACTATTTGCCGTTTGGGCCATCAGATACATCTTATTGGCAAAGAATAAGGCTGAATCTGGACGTTTTCTTTCATAGAAGTCTGCTAAATGAGCATAACTAGAATTACGACTTAAAATATCATTTTCTTCTTCACGAATATTCATTGCCTTAATTAGCTCCGGAGCAGCATCATAGTTAGGATTCTGCAACCATTTAGTAGTCGCAATATTAGTCGTAACAGTGGCATATTGTTTTGGCGTGTTATGGATTTGATTTAAGATTTTATGATATATTTTTAACGCCGATCTATAGTCTTTAAGGTCTCTATAAACAGTGGCCTCATTGCCCAAATAAGCAAGTGAGTCGGGTGAGTTTTTAGAAAATTTAATTGCCAGATCGTAGTATTTCAATGCATTTTTATATTCTTTTAATCGATAAGACGCAATTCCAAGATTGTTAAAATTAGATCTGATAAATACATATTGCTCTTCGTCTTGTTCCTTGAAATATGACCTTGCATTTAATGAAAGCTCTTGGCCCCCAAAATAATCCCCTTTTTCTGTCGAAAGGATAGCCATATTTAACAAGCTTTTGCCTACACCTAGACTGTCTTTCTTCTCGGAAAAAACATTCTTTGCGAGATCGAAATAAAGGAAAGCACTATCATAAACCTTTAGAGTATCTCTAAACTTAAAGGCTTTATCATAAAAGATGTTCTCTGTTTTTGGCTGTTTCTGTGGCGACTTTTGCGAACATGACACTATAAACAGTAATGAAGATAGGAGCAAGATGAGGCGTTTCATGGTTCAATAGTTTACCCTAAATTATAAAAATAAACTATAGTGCAAATGAAGATGAGCACAGGCCAAATTATGAAGACAAAAAAATAAGGCGGTATTGCCGCCTTATTTTTCTATTGTTATGGTTTTGGTGGAGGAGTTTGGGTAGTGTCGCCACCAGTACCATCTTCACCTGAACCGCCTTCGCCTGAGCCCCCGCTGCCTGGATCGCCAGTACCTGGTTCGTTGCCAGGATCGCCTGGGGTAGTTGAGTTAACGGTTACGGTGCCACCTTTGCATTGCGAATGGCGCATAGTTGGGTTTACCAATCCCAACAGGATGGCTATAAAAATCGGAATAATCATTTGGATAAAAATTTTAAGGTTAAAAAATTGGCCGCGCCCGAAACGGATCAGGAGTTGGGCGTTGCCGTTGATTTTTTAAGAAGCGCTTCTTAAAATTTTTGGGAAGGATTTTGAGCGTCTATCGCGGAAGCAGGTCACTGCTTCCCAAACCAGGTACGAACTCCCGCAATGTCGGCTCTTGGTGTAATTGGTTCTGTTTAAAGGAACTGTTCATAACACAACTCCCGAACTGATTACGAAAGCAAATGTAAAATCGCTAACTTGCTTATGGTTAAGGAATTCCATTGTTTCCTTTTTTCCGGGTTTTTTCCAGCCTTATTCCGGAAAACCGTAAAAATTCCAGAAATTCCAGTTTAGATTTGTCTGATTAATCCTCTTAAAAATGCTCAAGGAATACAAAACAGCGGTACTAAAATTTTATGAAGAAAAGAAAGAAAACAACCTGCTTCGTGACAATTTAAAAGAACCCACTAGGGCCAGGCTGAGAGAAGAAAGCCTTTATGTTTTAAAGGAGAGATATCTGGAAAAGGACGGGCCAACCCTTAAGGCTTTTTTTGACCCAAAATCGAAATACAACGACCACGTACGCAGCATCGAAAATTTTGATGGAGATGGCTTTAAGTCTATGTACGATTTCTTTTTAAACCAGCCAGACATTAGGAAGAAAGAGAACATAGAACTGTTGGCCTGGTTGATAGATTTTGAACCAAGACCCTATAACAATTGGAGTGGTGAAATTGTCCAGCCTCCACCACCACCACCAGTGGATCCCCCTCCACCTCCTATTCCTCTTGGGGGGCGGCTTCCTTTCGAAATCAAAATAATGATCGTTGTCGCCTCGTTGTTGCTGATTTCAGGTGGAGGGATCTACTATATTTGGAATAACAAAAGACACGAGAAAAATCCGTTTGTTGGCCAAAGTGATTGCATGTACTGGGCCGGTGATCACTACGAACTGGTTTCTTGTAATCCAACGGTTGGCTATGCCCAGCATAAAATTCCTTTCGATGCCTTTGAATGGAAGAATCTCAAAAAAATCAATTGCCCAGATACGCTTACCGACAATGATATTGGCAAGGTTTGGTACATGAAAGTGAAAAATGATATCGAATTGTATACGGCCAAAGGGCGATACCCCTTGGACACCAATAGGGTATTAAGGCCGCTCACCAAATACATGTTGGATCAATATATCCCTAGGAAGAAAAAAGTAGCTTTTTTGGAATGGGCATTGAAGGGAATTAGCGGCGTAGCCATTGTTGCTTTTCTAGGCCTGATATGGGCCTTGTGGGCGAAGACGAGAGCCAAAAAACCAAGACTTTCTTAGCAAGATTCCCGTTTCTTCAAAGCATACTTTAACAGCAAAACCGCAATAATGGCACTTCCAAACCTGAGCAGGTTGCCCTCCCAGCCGGTAGCGGCCGAATCGGAAACTACAAAGACATTCCAGGCGGCATTGAGCGAAACATGAAAAACAAAGCCGCTCCATAAGGTGTAGCCATCCAAATGGTTGAGGATGGCAAATAAAATACCTCCTGAAAAAGTAATGAAAAATACCTGCAGGGCTATACCGGTGCCGCCACCCATACCAAGCCAATGTATGCCTCCAAAAATCAGCGATTGCAACAGTAGGGCGGGAATCATAGACCAACCCAGAGTCTGGCGCACAAAGATGAAACCCAAGCCCCTAAATACCAGTTCTTCGGCGAAAGGAAATAATACCGAGAGATATAACAAATCGGTCAGGCCCAGCTGGGTATTCAGTTTGCTGGTTGCGCCAAGCCCAATCCAAAAAGGTAGGGTGGCAAGCAAGGCCAGCAATGGTCCGCGCAGGCCGTTCCAGCCTAGGCCCAGGGCCTGTATCAAGTTTTTTGAAGTTTTGGCCAGTAATCCATAAGCCACCAACAAGGCCAAAATTACAGCCAAAAGGTTGTCTAAAATAGCGCCTCCATATGGAATGGGGAAGCCCGGAATTTTAAAACCCATCCACTGGGCTATATCGCGGATTTCTAAAGCGCTTAACAATGCCAATACTAGGACTAATGCTTTGAGGATTACGTTGGCTGAGCCCGGTTTTTCGCTAGCCAGCAGTTCATGTTGGTGTATTACTCTCATCGTTGTTTGTTGGTTTTTCATTAACAAGATGAGGAGGCCGTAAAAAAGGTTGCAAGCCCTAAGTAAGTTGGCAGCAATGCCCTCGCGAAATTTCAAAGTTTCGCAAGGGCATAAAGATTGGATTGGAAGTGAAGGTGGATATAACCAAAAACGATAACTAATTGCGATTGCCTGCCTTGGCCTGACGGATAGCCTGGTTTTCTTTAAGGTTAAGCCGGTACACAAAGGTCAGCCTGTAACGGGCCGCATTGGGACTGTCCATCCGGTTTAGGGTGTAATCTGCCCCGGTGGTTGTACTCTTGAACTTGCGCAGGTTAAACAAATTGCCCACATCGAACAATAAAGTCGCCTTGTCTTTAAACAGGTTTTTGCTCACGCCAAACTCGAGGTTATGATTGGCCAGCGTACGGGTTTGGGCATTGCTTTGGCCACCAACAAAACTATAACGGCTTTGGATGCTGAGCTTATTGGCAAATTTGAGCTGGCCACTTAGCCTGCTGGTCAGTACATGGCCTTCGTGGCTAAAGTCTTGCGATTGGTATTGTCCCTGTTGGGTAAAGCTGTAGGCGTTCATTTCCAAATTAAGCTGCAGCCATTTGATGGGATTGTAGAGCAAGGAAAGCTCTATGCCCTTGCGGATTTCGCGCTGAATGTTGACCGGTGAAGTTATAAATACATTGTTCTCGTTTCTGAAAGTATAATCGACTATAATACCATTGTTGCGCTGGTAATAAACAGCCGGATTGAACGTAAGCACGTTCCAGTTTTTAATGTAGCCTACTTCAAACACATGAGCGTACGAAGGATCAAGCTCTGGATTGCCCACATAACGCGAGTTGTAATCGGTCAACTCGTTAAAGGGATATAAATTGTTGAGCGAAGGCCGGTTGATTCGTTTGCTGTAGCTGCCTTGCAAAGTGGCGTTGGAGGCGAAACGATAGCTCAGGTTAAGCGTTGGAAAAAGGCGCGTATAGTTTTTGCGATCGTTATAAGTACCCACCCTGTCTTCTATTTTAATGCGGGTGAGTTCGCTGCGCAGGCCCAATTGGTACGAAAAATTGCCAAGCCTGCTCCTCACTTGTGCATAGGCGGCGCCAATCAGCTCGCTATAGGCCAGTTTGTTGTCTATGTTTTCAAAAACACTCCAAGTATTGCCGTTTTGTTGTTCGGCCTTAAAATTGGAGCTTACGCTGCGGTTTTCCATTTTGAGGCCTACTTCCAAACGCGAGGTACTGTCTAAGGGCTGTACCAAGTCGGTTTGTACCATCAAGTCTTTGCTGGCCCCAACAGAGCCGGTGCGGATGCCCGGTAGGTTAAGCAGTGCCGGAAATGTTCTTTGCGTATTGAGGTTCCATTCCTTGTCACTGTCCCAAAAATCATATTGCATGTCGACGGTATATTTCTTAACCGGATTTTTAAAGGTTCTGGTGTAATTGAATTCCAGTTGGTTGTAGCTCCGGGTTTCGAACGATTCGCCTTGGCGCAACAGGCTGCTGTCTGGACCTGCACTGGCATAATTGTAATTCAATGCGGTCTTGTCATGATCTTTGGTGGCATTCTTTAAAAAGGCTGCCGTTAATGTATTGTGGTCGTTAATTTGGTAATCGGCACCCACATAAAGCAGCTTGGCATTGTCGTGGCGATTTTCGTCCTGGCGCTGGTTCAAGGTAGAGGTTAGGCTATGGTTGCGGATCGATTGATCGGTGGTATAAAGCCCTACGTAATCAGATAAACGGATGCCTACGGTAGAAAAAACATTCAGCTTTTCAGATTTGTAATTGATGCTTGGCGTAATCCGGGTTTCGTTCGGAATGCCGCCCACCAACCTCAATTGGCCATTAAAACCGGCTGTTTTGTTTTTCTTTAAAATAATATTGATTATGCCTGCCGATCCGGTGGCATCGTACCTGGAAGAAGGATTGGTAATCACCTCAACTTGGCTAATCTGGTCGGCGGGCAACTGGTCGAGCGCATTGGCGGCGGTAAGACCCGATCTTCGACCATTGATGAGCACCAGCACATTGCTGTTTCCCCGCAGGCTGGCTACGCCCGCTGGGCTTACGCTTACCGAAGGCACGCCATTGAGCAAATCGACTGCCGAACCGGTTTGCGATAGTACATCTTTGCCAGCGGTAAACACTTTTTTGTCTATTTGCAAACTAATGGTTGGTCTTTCGCCGGTTATGGCCACTTCTTGCAGCAACTTGGGGTCGGGTTCAAGGTAAATGGTGCCCAAATTGATGCGGCTGCTAAGGGCGGTTATTTGGAGTGGCCTGCTCAACGCTTGGTAGCCCATAAAGCTAAACTCGATGGTTAGGTTGCCGGTTGGGATAGAGTCCAGCACAAAAGCACCTTTCTCGTCGCTGATGCTTCCAGCCACTATTTTTGCATTTTCGTTTTTTACGGTAATGCTTACATAAGGCATTGCCGTTTGGGTTGATTTTTCTTTAATAAGGCCATGTACCGCCTTTTTGGCTGGGTTGGTTTGGGCCATAGCCAAGGCGCTAAAAAACAGGCCTATGCAGAGCAGAGCAATTCGTTTCATGGTGCAAGATTAGCCCAAGGCCCGGGGCTAACCTAAGAAAAACATGCCAACGGCTCTATATCCTTTTCAAATGCACCTGATGCCCTTATCTTTATCCTAACTTTACCATATGAAAAGGCTCGGCTTCATCTTCGCTTTAATTTTATTTGCCTCCTGTAAAAACAGCACTATCGTTTACGAAGCATCCGATCTGCGCTTTCGAATGGGCGATGACCGGCTTTGGGCCAATAAAAATTATGTGGATACCAATTGGGAAACGGCAAGAGGTTTTACCGAAGACAAGGTGTTTTGGGTGCGCTTTAACATGGCTTTGAAAGAGCGTCCAGACCCGCGCATTCCCCTCGGATTGCAGGTTAACGCCTTCGGCGCTTTCGATGTGTATTGGGATGGCGTGTATTTGGGCCATAACGGAGAGCTTGCCCAGCCTGGAAAATCCGAAATCGCGGGAACAGAAACAACTTATTACCTGGTGCCCGATTCGCTGGCCTACAAAGGCACGCACCTCATTGCGCTCAGAGCCACCCAAAGTTTTAAGAAAACCGAACAGCGGAGTGTTAATGTGAAGCTCCAAGATTATCCCGACCTGCTCCGGTCGTCGCTGCTCACCACTTCGTACATGAACCTCATTGCAGGCGCTTTTCTCATTGCATGCCTCTATTATTTCTTTCTCTACATCAACAGTAGGCGCAAACAGTATCCGGTACTCATTTTTGCCGTTATCTGTTTCTTTTTTTTCGCGTTGCTGATTTTAGAATATGTCAAGTTCTATGTCGCTATTCCCTACACCTATTTTTACGTGCGGCTAGAAGCTATTGGCTGGATAACCTTTCTGCTGGCCTTTTTGGTGCCGTTGTACTTTTGCCTGCAATTTGACTTTAAAAGAAAATGGTGGTTGCTAGGTTTGTTGCTCTGTGTGCTTGTTACAACCTATGTGATCAAATTTGGGCATTACGATGTAACAGCCATTTACTACAGTTATACCATGTGGATGGTTACCATGCTGGTGGTAATCGATGCGGTTGTTAGGAAAGAAAAAGGAGCTTGGGTGGTGTTAATCGGTCTCAGCAGCAGGGTGGTGATCAACTACTTTTTTTATTATGATTTTAGCCTGTTTATCAGCTTTGCCATCGTGGTGCTTTGTATGCTTTACCTGCATGCCATACGCACTCGGGTGATAGAAGAAGAACATGAGGCTTCGCTCCTGCTTTCGGCACGTTTGCAGCTCGATTTGGTGAAGAAAAACATTCAGCCCCATTTCCTTAAAAATACGTTGCTCTCCTTGATCGATTGGGTGGAAGAATCGCCACAACAAGGCGTCAAGTTTCTGCACGCCCTTTCCAACGAATTTGATATCATGAACAGCATTGCGGAGGAGGTGCTCATTCCTGTAAGAAAAGAAATTGAGCTTTGCCAGGCACATTTATCGGTAATGCAGTTTCGAAAGGAAATTGACTATCAATGGCAGGACCAAGGCATTGTAGAAACCGAACTGGTGCCACCGGCGCTTTTTCATACCTTGCTGGAGAATGGCATTACCCACAGCATGCCCATTGATAGACAGATACGCTTCAAGCTGAGCTTTTCGGTAAACGAGGGCTATAAAGTTTATATTTTCGAAACCTTTGCCCTCAACCGCATCAAATCTGGAACCAGGGTTGGTGGCAATGGCCTCAATTATATCAAAGCCAGGCTAACCGAAAGCTATGGCCAGCACTGGGAATTTGCTTCGGTAGCCACCGCAACAGGCTGGCGCAGCACCATTAAAATTAAAGACATTGCATGAGGATATTGATTATAGAAGACGAAGAAAGAATTGCCAAAAGAACACAGCGCATGGCCACGGTTTTTTTTGGTCAACAGCTCGAAGCCCTGGCTGTTTGCGATTCGCTGCAAAAGGGCTTGGCTTATATCGAAAAACATCCAATAGATCTTTTACTGCTCGACCTGAACCTGAACGGCGAAGACGGCTTCGATATTTTGGGCACCGTAGTTGCCGGGTCTTTTCATACCATTATTGTTTCGGCCTATACTGATAAGGCTATCACGGCCTTTGCCTATGGGGTAATTGACTTTGTGCCTAAGCCATTTGACGAAGAAAGGCTTTTTCAGGCTTTTAGAAGGACCATAGCCAGTGTGCAGAAAACCGGCGGACCAATTAAATATTTGGCCGTAAAGAAATCGGGCAACCTGAAGTTGATTGATGTTAATGACCTTCATTACATTAAAGGCGCGGGGATTTACAGCGAACTGCACCTGCGCAACGGCAAGCAGGAGCTTCACGATAAATCGCTCGAAACCCTTGGCCAGTTGCTGCCCAGTTCTTTTGAGCGTATCCATAAATCCTACATCGTGCCACTAAACCAGGCCGAAAAAATAGTAGTCGAAGCGGGCGGCCGTTATAGTCTGTTGCTGAGCAATGGCGAATTGCTGCCTATTGGCCGTTCACGATACAAGGAGCTGAAAGAAAAAATGATCTGAGCTACAGCTGGTATTTTTGGCGCAAAGCGGTGCTGATTTGATTGGCATTGACCACAATTGATGGCGGAAAACCCAGTGCCGACAAAATAGCGATGGCATTTTTGTTTTTGAGCAAACCAGGTTTGATTTTGTAGTCGAATACCAGGCGCGTATCCGATACCACCTCTTCGAACGAATAAACTGCGTATTCTTTGCCCAATAGTTCGGCCAGTTCCAGGTCGTGGGTTGACACGAATGTGAAATTTTGGTGTGCATTGAGGTAAGAGAGGATGGCTTTGGCTCCGGCAACCCTTTCGATGGTATTGGTACCTTTAAAAATCTCGTCGATGATGATGAGGTTGCGGCTTTGCAGGGATTGGCTGTTGTTGATGATGTGGAGCATGGCCATGGCTTCGGCCTTAAAGTAACTTTTGTGTTCCTCTAAATCATCGTTGTTGCGTACGCTGGTCAGCAGCTGCATAAAAGGAGCCGCATAATAATGGCTGCAAGAAGTATATAAAGTTTGGGCCATAAGTGTGTTGATGGCCATGGCACGGATAAAAGTAGTTTTGCCCGACATGTTGGAGCCCGTAACCAGTACGCCCTGCGTGGTGCTGGCCTTGATAGAATTGGGTACGCAATCTTCGATCAGCGGGTGGTAAAGGTCCAAAACTTCCAGCTCCTGCCCGTTTGGTACCAGCTGCGGTTTGCAATAATAAGGCAGGCCTTCTCTTAGCGACTGGATGGCAATGGCCAGGTCTATTTCGGCCACGTAATTAAACAAAACCTCGATGTGCTGGCGTTGCTGGTTAATCCGGTCAACAGAAATCAGGAACATGAGAGGCTCTATCAGCAACAAGGTCTTGATCAGTTCCAGAATACCAGCACTGATATCGGTTGGGTCGCGGTCTACATTGTTCTGAAAATTAACATAGCTTAACGAGCTTTGCAGCGGTTTTAAATTGCCAAGGCTCTGCTGTACCATAACGGCCTTTGGCGTAGCGCTCAACTTTGATAAATTTTTAGCGCAATTAACCAGGGTATAAAGTTGCGGCAGCGAATAAACATAGCCAGAAATTTTCTTCTTGTTGCCGTAGTGGATGTAAAAGTTGAAAAGCGTTAGCCCCAGCAGTGCCAAAAAGCAAAACTGGTTGCGCAAAACGATGGTAAGCACCAGAGAGGCGATCCATAAAATGCCGGCCATTCTTACATATAGGTTTAAACTCTTGCTATACAGCGACTGATAGCTGCTGGTAAACAATTCGTAAATGTAGTAGGCGTTTTTGTTGCCGAGCTTGGCGAGCTCGAGCGATGTGGCCAAACGCAGGTCTTCGTTCGAGCCAAATTTCTCGCTCAATTCATCCAGTTGCTGCAAGGCGTTTACTTCTTGCTGGCTTCTCAGCTGATGATAGAGGTACTGCTGGCCTGGGCTGCTGTTGCAGCGATCTGCATATTCGAATAGGTTTTCGAGATCGATATCGGTGGCAATGGTATCCGATAAGCTGGTGTTTTCGTCGTGATGTTTGGCAAAATGGTAAGCCGAAATGAGGTTGAAATTGCGGTTCACATCGCGAGGCTGGCCCCACTGGCTCAACAACTCCTCTTTTTTCTTGAGCAGATCTTGGCCGTTTTTGTACCTGAAGAACAGGAAAACAAGCAGCAATAAAACCAGCAATACAGCTAAATAGAACATATCGATAAATTACCTAACAAAGCTAAAAACTTTGAGCAATCGGCTTGCCGCATCACAAAATTATTATCGTAGGTAAAATTTTTTCCGCCCAAATGATATTGTTTAAGCTGATTTATCGAAAATAAAAAATAATTTATTGTTTTTCAATAAATAATTATTCATATTTGATGAATTAAATTTTTAAAACCATGACAATTAGAATTAGTGCAAAGCACATGCTACAAGTTTTATATGTTCTTTCGTGGATCATATTTATCGGCGTATGTATCGAAGCCGGAGCCTTTATATTCAATGCCGTTTACACCTTGGCCATTAATCCGGCTGGCGCCAAGTTTGCCGTTCCGGCAATAGACCTAACGTCCCTTTACCATTACGATGCGGGCTATTTTGGAGTGTTTACCTTCATCATGTGTATCGTAGCCATTATGCGCGCCCTGCTGTTTTACCTCATTGTAAAAATTTTGCATGAAAGAAAGCTCGATTTGTCTGCGCCTTTTAATGATGTGGTGAGGCGTTGTATCGCCAATATGGCTTACCTTTCGCTTTTTATTGGCGCATTTTCGTTTAGGGGCGTTAAGTATGCAGAATGGTTTGCCAAGGAAGGGGTAAAAATGCCCGATATAGAATCTTTGCGCCTGGGCGGTGCCGACGTGTGGCTGTTTATGGGGGTTACCCTTTTGGTTATTGCCTACATGTTTAAAAGAGGAATCGAAATTCAATCAGAACACGAACTAACCGTATAAGCTATGCCTATTGTAGTGAATCTGGATGTGATGATGGCCAAGCGGAAAATGTCGCTGAATGAACTTTCGGAAAAGGTAGGCCTTACCTTGGCCAACTTGTCTATCCTTAAAACCGGCAAGGCAAAGGCAGTAAGGTTTAGTACCCTGGAGGCTATTTGCGATGCGCTCGACTGTCAGCCTGCCGATATTTTGGAGTATACCAAGAAATAGTTTTAACCAGTTTTTAGCATTGATGCCTATGTTGTTTCTAGTTTTTGTAGTGGTGCTGCTGTGGTTGCTGGTAACATATGTTTGCCATTTTAAGGGCTATTGGATTTTTTAAATAAACAACCCACCTAAGACACCTTTGAAAGGCTAAGAATTATTTTGCTAAAGTTTTCTGGGGAGACTTAGGTGGCAACATAAGATGTTTTGTTTGCTGGGAGGTTATTCTTCCACAATTTCCAGGTCGCCCTTTCGTTTTTTCATCAAAGTTTAAGAGGGCTTGGCTTTCGGTCGCGAATATAGGGCAAGATGTTCCTCCTGCTATTCAAATTAAAAACCGGAAATCATATCAAATTTTAAAAATCGCCGTTTAAAAAGGCAGACTAAAGTAATGGGAATATTAATTAACTATTAATTAAAAAACGATTTGCTTTGCCTAGCCTATTTCTCTGCCAGCATTTTAAATGGCTAAGCGAGGCGGGGCTTTTATATGGCGCTGAAAATCATATATTTGCATCCTAACCAAAAAAACAAACCACAAACTATGACAAGGAAGAAGGACAAAACCACCATCATCTTTGTAAACAAGAACCAAAATATAAACAAGCCTATCCACGTGCCAAGTACTTATATCAGGCATTGGAAAAAATATGTATGGGCTTTGGGGGCTTGTTTTGCATTGTTGTTGGGTGCTATTTTTTACCTCAGCTACAGCAGGGCATCGGTTCAGTTATCCAAGGATCAGTTAGCCAGGGAATTGGCCAAGGCCAAAAACCAAACCGCGGCATTAGATACCTCGCTCATTAAAAGATATTATCAGTCTATTGACCAGAAATTGGGCAAAATCAACAAATATTTAAAGGCCAGGGGCATTAAGCCCATCACCAAAGCTGCTGGTGGCGAAAAGAGCGACGATTTGGTTTCAGTAGAAGAAATAGGCCAATTTTATGAGGGCTACCTAAACCGCATGGCCAATTATGTAGCCTATACCCCCTTGGGCTACCCGCATTTTGGTGCCATTACTTCAGGTTATGGCCATCGCGAAAATCCTTTTACCGGCGAAAACGTAGAATCGCACAAAGGATTAGACATCAAAGGCAATTATGGCGAAATTGTACGCAGTACCGCTAGTGGCCGTGTGGCTTTTGCAGGCCGAAGAGGTGGCTATGGCAATTGTATCGTGATCAATCACGGCAACGGTTTCGAAACCTATTATGGCCATTTGTCGAAAATCTTGATCGAAGAAGGTCAGAAGGTAAATGTAGGCGATCAGATTGGCAAAATTGGCTCCACTGGCCGTTCCACTGGTCCGCACCTGCACTATGAAGTACATAAAAACGGCAAAGTCATTAATCCCCGTTCCTTTTTAACTTTAGAGTAATGTTCAAGAAAACCAAACAAGCGCCCACCGCGATAGACCAGCAAGAAATATCTACCCTTATTGGCGAAGGATTTGTGCTGAACGGCGACATAACAGGGCAATCGGTAATTAGGATTGATGGCAAAATTGTGGGCCAGGTGAAAGTTGGCGGAGGGATTATCCTGGGCGAAAAAGGCAGCATTGTGGGCGATATCGAAACCACATCGGCCATCATTTATGGTTCGGTTAAGGGCAACGTAAAAGCCAAGCAGCTCGAAATCAAAAAAACGGGCGAAGTAAACGGCGACATCAAAACCGAAACCCTCGAAATAGAATTTGGCGCGCAGTACAATGGCAAGCTCGAAATGAAGCAGCTCATTAAATCGGAAGAAAAGGAACGGCAAGACTAGGGGTTCATTTGCTCACTGGTTATTGGCCAGTTGCTTCTTTTTAAACTATTTGCTGCCGACTGAGAACTGCCTAAGCATCCGTTCCGCCTGATCAACGTGCCTTTCGTTGTGATAAACCACAAAGCGAAGGGTATCGCCCAGCTTTAGCCTGATCAACCTGCTGATGGAGACCGACGTTTTGATTTTGCCTAGATCGAGCGTTTGGGCGCGCTCAAGCAATGCCTTTAATCGTTCTTGTTGCCTTAAAAAGCGATCGATGATGGTAAGGCGAAGCTGCCGATGTTGCTTTGCCGGGTTTTTATCGCTAGTTGTATTCATCTTCTTTTGCTTTGCCTTGACGCGGACGAGCTTTACAAAATAATTGCCCAACATTCCTGGCGTGTAGTTTCCGGTCGTTGTTGTTTTGTGCTCCAGCATTTTGATCTCTATGGCGGGCAAATAAAAATCGCCATACAAATTAAGGTGCTCCAAGCATTCTAATATGTTCCATTCGCTTAGATTGCGCTTAAAGGTGAGCTGCGCCAAATCCAACTTTTTAAAGCCTGCTGTAACGCTGATGAGCCGATTGGTAATGCCCAGCAATTCGGCAATAAGTTGTGTGTTGTTGATTTTCATGGAGGCAAAGATCAAAATTGGCAGGTTCTCAATTCTTGATTCCAATCAAGAATTTCGGATTCGGCTCAGGGTTTCGGGGCTCATGCGCAGGTAAGAGGCAATGTACTTGAGCGGTACCTGCTGAAAAAGATGCGGGCTTCTCTTCAACACCCTTTGCAAACGTTCGGTTGGCGATGCCGTTAAGAGGTCTACTTCCCGTTCCATTTGTTGCGCTATTACGGTTTCCAGCAAGTTGTTGTAGGCCTTTAGGCTGGTCGTGCTGGCTTGGCTAATTTCGATGACCTGCTCTTTAGAGATGACGTTGACCACCGTTTTTCGGATGGCCTCGACATAAAACTCGGATGGTTGTCCGGTTAAAAATGATGCCAGCGAATTGATGATGGAACCCTCATAGCCCAGTCTGATGGTATGCTCTTCGTGGGCCGATGGAAGGAAAATGCGAACAGCGCCGGACACTATAAAATAAAGGTTTTTTTCGGTTTCGCCTGCCCGGAGCAAGTACTGTGCCTTGGCATAGGTTTTTTGAACGCCTGCGGTTTGTAGCGAGTGGATAAGCTGTGGCAAAAAGGATTCTAGGTTGGCCATGATGGAGGATAAAATTAATGGTTTTTGGGCAAAGCTGTTCATCGAAGAACCCAGTATGAAAGCAACTTTTGCTTGGTTGGTGCTCCCCGGCTCTAAACCAGCTGCTAAAGGCTACGAATGATTGACAATCGAGCCCCAATCAAGAACTTCTGACTTTCAAATTTCTTTCCTACCTTTGCCTCCATGAGATACCTAACCATCATCTGTAGCGTGTATATGCTGTTGCTAGCTTTTATGCCTTGCAAGGATGAACTGGTTAATGTCATTTCGCAAACGCAGCAAACACTGCAGAAAGATTCAGGCGGTGCCGGCCATTGTAACCAAGAAGCCTGTCCGCCGTTTTGCACCTGTGCCTGCTGTTCGGTAGTCAGACATTTTTTAACAGCAGAGCCGATTGTTTACATCGAAAAATCGGTTGTAAAGCCTTATTTGCCCACTGCAGTTTCGGCGGTTCAGCAACTGAGCATGCCCATTTGGCAACCCCCACAAAACATTTAATACGACTTTTCCCTATTTCGTGCTGTAGGCCAGAATTGGTCTGCTATTCCGTATCGTATTAAATTTTTCAATTTTATGTTTGATCAAATTATTTCGTTCTCTATCAAGAACAAAGTAACTATCGGGCTGTTTACCTTGGCGTTGGCCTTGGCTGGCGTGTATGCCATCTATAACCTGCCGGTTGATGCGCAGCCCGATATTACCAATAACCAGGTTCAGGTTATTACCCAGGCGCCTAGTTTAGGGGCTCAAGAAGTAGAGCAGTTCATTACCGCGCCCATCGAATTGTCTATGGCCAATATTGCCGGCATTATCGAAAAACGCTCTATTTCACGTTCGGGCATTTCTGTAATTACGCTCGTTTTTAAAGACAATGTAGATGTGTACTGGGCCCGGGCGCAGGTAAATGCCCAGCTTAAAGAGGCCGAAAGCACTATTCCGAAAGGGATGGGCGAGCCGATGCTGGCTCCGATTACCACCGGTCTCGGCGAAATCTACCAATATGTAATCCACCCTAAAAAAGGCTATGAAGACAAATATACTGCTACAGACCTCCGTACTTTGCAAGACTGGCTGGTGCGTACCCAGTTGGCAGGTACGGCGGGTGTGGCAGAGGTAAGTGGCTGGGGAGGTTATGTAAAGCAGTATGAAATTGCTTTAGACAACGACAAGCTCAATTCGCTTGGCTTAACCATTCCCGAAATTTATGAGGCCTTAGCAAAGAACAACGAAAACACAGGCGGTTCTTACATCGAACAGCAGCACAATGCCTATTTTATCAGAGGTTTGGGCCAAATCCAGAACCTGGAAGACATCCGCAAAATTGTGGTCAAAAACCAAAAAGGCACGCCTATCCTGATCCGCGATGTGGCTACGGTGCAATTTGGCAGCGCCACCCGCTACGGAGCGGTTACCCGCAATGGTCAGGGCGAAGTGGTGGCTGGTGTAACGTTGATGCTCAAAGGCGAGAACTTTAGCCAGGTGATTAAGCAGGTGAAAGAGCGCATGGTACAGATCCAAAAATCGCTGCCCGAAGGCGTAGTGATCGAGCCGTTTATAGACCGTACCGAATTGGTTGGCCGGGCCATGGGCACGGTAAAGAAGAACCTGTTGGAGGGGGCGCTCATCGTTATTTTTGTACTGGTGCTTTTGCTGGGCAACTGGCGCGCCGGATTGGTCGTGGCCTCGGTTATTCCGCTGGCCATGCTGTTTGCCTTTTTTATGATGCACCTGTTTGGCGTATCGGGTAATTTAATGAGCCTTGGGGCCATAGATTTCGGGTTGATTGTTGATGGTGCCGTTATTATTGTAGAAAGCGTGGTGCACCATATCGCCACGGGGAATTATCGTAAACAAGGAATCTTGAGGCTGAGCCAGGCGCAGATGGACGAGGAAGTGAACGATAGCGCCGGCAAGTTGATGAAATCGGCGGCTTTTGGCCAGCTCATCATCCTTATTGTTTACCTGCCGCTGCTATCGCTGGTGGGTATTGAAGGCAAAATGTTCAAGCCCATGGCGCAAACCGTAGCCTTTGCCATCATGGGGGCTTTCATCCTGTCGCTAACCTACGTGCCGATGGCCAGCGCCCTTTTCCTCAGTAAAAAAACGGAGCATAAGCCCAATATTTCAGATCGGCTGATTGCCTTTCTGCAACGGATTTATCAACGCGCACTGGTTGGTGTGCTTCAATTCAAAGTTACCGTAGTTGTGGCCGTTTTGCTGCTGTTTTCGATAGCTATTTGGGGTTTTAGTCGGATGGGTGGCGAGTTTATTCCCACTTTGGAAGAAGGCGACCTTACCGTAGAAATCTCGATGATGCAGGGCACTTCGCTTTCGGAAGCTGTAAGCACATTTGGCAAGGCCGAAAAACTGCTAAAAGATAAATTTCCCGAAATCAAACAAGCCGTTACGCGTATCGGAAGTTCCGAAATCCCTACCGACCCCATGCCGATGGAAAGGGGCGATATGATGCTTTCAATGCAGCCTAAAAGCCAATGGAAATCGGCTGGCACCCGTGCAGAGATGATGGAAAAAATGGAAGAAACGCTTGCTGTAATTCCAGGTATCAAAGCAGAGATCTCGCAGCCGATGCAAATGCGTTTCAACGAGCTGATGACGGGTATCAGGCAAGATGTGGCCATTAAAATTTATGGCAACGACCTTGATGTATTGGCGCAGGAGGCGGACAAAATTGCCAAACTGATCCATGGTGTAAACGGCGTAAGCGAGCCTTTTATAGAAAAAGTGAGTGGTTTGCCACAAATACAGGTGGCTTACGACCGCAATAAGATGGCACAGTATGGCCTCAACATCAGTGAGGTAAACATGATCTTGAAAACGGCTTTTGCGGGCAATGCTGCCGGCGTGGTTTTTGAAGGCGAAAAGCGTTTCGACTTGGTTATTCGCTTGGGCCGGGAGCTGCGCGAAAATATTTCCAGTGTCGAAAACCTGCTTATCCCTTTGCCGTCGGGCAATAAAGTGCCGCTAAGCCAGGTGGCCAACATCGAATTTAAGGATGCGCCGGCACAGGTTTCGAGAGAAGAAGGCAATAGACGCATCTATGTAGGCTTTAATGTGCAGGACCGCGATGTAGAAAGTACAGTAGAAGAAATACAACAAAAACTAGATCGCGAACTGAAGTTGCCAAGCGGCTACTACCTTACTTATGGAGGCCAGTTTCAAAACCTGCAGGCCGCCAAGGCCCGCTTGTCGATAGCGGTGCCTATAGCCCTGATCCTGATTTTACTGCTGTTGTATGCCACCTTCAGAAAGGTAAAAGACAGCCTGCTTATTTTCACAGCTGTTCCATTGGCTTCTATTGGTGGTATTGCGGCGCTGTTGCTGCGGGGCATGCCTTTTAGTATTTCGGCTGGTGTTGGTTTTATTGCGCTTTTTGGGGTGGCGGTGCTCAATGGCATCGTACTGATCGGTTATTTTAACCAGCTCAAAAGCGAAGGCATGGACAATATCTACAACCGCGTACTCGAGGGGACTAAAACCAGGTTAAGACCAGTACTCATGACCGCTGCAGTAGCCTCGCTGGGCTTTTTGCCGATGGCGCTTTCTACCAGCGCGGGTGCCGAAGTACAAAAACCTTTGGCTACGGTAGTTATCGGTGGCCTCATGACGGCTACTTTGCTCACCTTGTTTGTGTTGCCTTGTTTATACCTCTTGTTCAATAAAAAAGAAACCATCAGATTTAAAATGCCTAAAACGATGATGATGATAGGCTTGGTTGTGTTGGGAACGCTGTTTGCCAGCCCAGCCAATGCCCAGCAAACACCCTTGAGCCTCGACAGTGCCATTGCCAGGGCCCTGAAAAACAACTTGGAGCTGCGTTCTTCCGATTGGAGCGTAGCGCAGGCCAAAGCCTTGCAAAAATCGGGAGTTGATTTGCCGAAAACCGAACTGATGCTTACCCAAGATCCTACCAGCGGCGGCAATATGGACAATGCCATTGGCATTACCCAAAATATAGCCTGGCCAGGTTTGTATGGCAAGCAGCGTAAATTGCTCAGCCAGCAAAGCACTTTGGCCCAGCGAGGCCTTCAGGCTACACAGGCTGGTGTAGTAAGGGCGGTGCGCAATGCCTGGTATACCCAAGCGCTTTATCAAGAAACCATGCGTATTCTCAACTATCAGGACAGCCTGTATGCAGGTTTTGTCAAAAAAGCGGAAATCAGGTTTAAAACCGGCGAAACATCTAACCTCGAATTGATGAGCGCACGCAACAAATATCAGGAAGTACAAGCCATGAAAATTGGCGCTTTAGCCGAGCTTAAAAATAACGAAATGGCTTTGCAGCAATTGCTCAACACCCAGGAGCCAATCCGGGTAGAGGCTAAGGCCTTGCCTCTTTTCCTGGCTGTTGAAACCAACGATCTACCCACGGCCAACAACGCGGCTTTAGGAATTGCACAGCAGGAGATAGCGGTAGCTACAGCCAAAATTGCGGTAGAACGGGCCAAGAATATGCCCGATTTCATCTTGGGTTATAACCAGCAATTGTTGGTTTCTGGGTTTAATCCGGCCCATATCGGCCGTACTTACTCACCAGGCACGCGCATTGCGGGCATACAGGTTGGGGTAGCTTTGCCCCTGTTTAATCAGGCTGGCCGGGCCAAGGTAAAGGCCGAACAGCTCGGCGTGCAAGTGGCCCAGGCCAATTACGAAAATGCGCAGTCGCAGGTGCAGCTGGCGCTGCAACAGGAACTGCAACGCTACCATAAATTCAAACAGCTGGTTACGTATTACCTCAATGTGGGCCTTAAGCAGGCCGACGAGCAACTGCGCATTGCACAAGTTTCGTTCAATTTGGGAGAAATCGGCTATATCGAATATATCCAAAACACCAGCATCGCGGTACAGGCCAAATTGGCCTACCTCGAAACCGTAAGCCAGCTCAATCAATCAGCCATTCAATTACAGTATCTTAAAGGAGAATAATCATGCAAACCCAAAAATATAAACAGCTCATTTACCTGGCATTGCTAAGCGCAGGCCTGTTGGTGTCATGCACCGGCAAACAACCCGAAAAAGAAACCAATGCAGCTCCGGCCGAAGAAAAAAAAGAGGCCTTGGCGCTTAGCCCCGAACAGTTGAAGGCGGTAGGCATTGAAATTGGCCCGCTTGAACAGCACAACCTTAGTGCAGTAGTAAAAGCCAATGGCCAATTGGCAGTTCCGCCACAAAACCAGGCCGATGTAAGCGTGCTGTATGGCGGGATCATCAGCCGTATTTACGTGCTCGAGGGCCAACAGGTAAAGCAAGGCCAAGTGTTGGCGATGGTTAAAAATCAGGACCTGATCAAGCTGCAACAAGATTACCTGGCCAGCAAAAATAGTTTTGCCTATGTGCAGGCCGAATACGATCGCCAAAAACAGCTGAATGATGCCGGAGCCGGAACGGGCAAATCCTTTCAGTCGGCCACAGCCACCTTTAATGCCGAATCGGCCAGGTTGAAAGCCTACGAAAGCCAGCTGCTGCAGCTGGGCATTTCGCCAGCCAAGATTTCGAGTGGCCATATCGTTTCACAGTTTCCGGTTTCATCGCCTATTAACGGTACCGTTGGACAGATTACCGCCAATACAGGTGCTTTTGTACAACCCGGCACTTCAATTATGGAAGTGGTAGACAATGCTAAAATCCATTGCGACCTTACTGTATTCGAAAAAGACCTGATGGCTGTAAAAATTGGGCAACAAGTTAACTTTCAGCTCACCAACCAAAACAACCAAGTGATTACCGGAACCATCAATGGCATCAACAAATCATTCGAAAACGAAAGCAAGGGCGTAATTGTACATGCGGTAATCCAAAATCCGCAACATCAGAACCTGATTCCGGGCATGTATGTTACCGCCTTGATTAACGTGGGTACGCAAAAAGACTGGGCCGTGCCGGTCACCGCCTTGGTACGTGCGGGTGGCCGAGCCTATATTTTTGTGGTTGAAGAACATGCCGATGGCCAAAAGCACAACGACTATCAGTTTAAGAAAGTGGAAGTATCTACAGGGGTGAGCGAACTGGGCTTTACCCAAATCAAACCGCTAACCGAACTGCCGGCCAAAACAAAGGTGGTAACCAAAGGCGCCTTCTACCTCGAATCGAAAATTGCCGGCGGTGGCGAAGAAGAGGAGTAGCTACTGGTGGCTTTCAGTTCTAGGTTGGCAGTTGCGAATGGCGAACCAAAAACGTCATGGTGATGTGCATCGTGAAGAAGCCAGCTCATAAGAAAAATCATCGTGCTAAATCGAGATAGATTGCTTCGTCTGTCCTCGCAATGGCGGATCTAGACCGGGTTCTTCAAAACCTTGAACACATACGCTTTGTAATTGGTGCCAATGGGGATTTCCTTGGCGCCAATTTCAACATCGTGGGGCGTAAAGGCTGTAATTTTTTGAAGATTGACAATAAAAGAACGGTGTATGCGCAAAAAGCCTTTGCCCTGTAATTCGATTTCTATATCGCTGATTTTGTATTTGGCATTGATTTGTTGCGCAGTACAATGGATGATAATGTAGTCCTTAAAGCTTTCTACATAAAGGACATCATTGGTCAGTATCTTCCTGAATTTGTTGCCTGTTTTGATGTAAATGAAATCCTCCATTGCCAATGGAGGAGCTTGTAATGATAGCAACGGCAAGGATTTGAGCCTCAGGTAGCGGTCTATGGCCTTGAAAAAACGATCAAAAGTGATGGGTTTCAATAAGTAGTCGACAATGTCGAGATCATAGCCTTCTACCGCATACTCGCGATAGGCTGTGGTGATGATAACCGCCGGGGGATTTTTTAGCGTTTTCAAAAAATCGATTCCTGTAAGCTGTGGCATCTTAATATCAAGAAACAACAGGTCTACTGGTTTTGTGCGCAAAAATTCGAGTGCTTTGATGGCATTGCCACAAGCACCGGCCACTTCAAAGCTGTCTAGCAGCGCCATGTGGTTTTTGAGCAGCTCGATGGCCAAAGGCTCATCGTCAACCAATAGGCATTGTATTTTTGAGGTCATTGTGGTTCAGGTTTATGGTGAGCAACACTACGAATATATCGTCATTTGCGGAGATATTAAGCGCGTAGTTTTTTCCATAGATGAGGTCGAGTTGTTTTTTGATGTTATCCAGTCCTATCCTTTCGGCTTTTGAGCTGTTTGGTTGCGGTGCAAAAGAATTGGCAACCACAAACCTAAAGCAGTTGTGTTCCAGTTCGAGCGTTATATCAATGCTCGGGTTGCCAATGTCTTCTCCAGCTCCGTGTTTAAAGGCATTTTCTGTTAGCGATAACAAAATGAGGGGCGCAATTGGCACATCTTGATCAATTTGATGTTTAAAATTTACCTTCAGCCGGTCGTTGTAGCGAAGCTTTTCCAAGCCTATATAGTTGTTTAACAAAGCAATTTCGGTAGAAACAGGTACATAAGTATGATTGCAACGGTAAAGGATATGATCGAGGATTTCAGCAAGCTCAGCTATAGACTTGGATGTAACCGGCGAACCCAGCATTGAAAGCGAATAAATGTTGTTGAGCGTATTGAACAAAAAGTGTGGATTAAGCTGTGTTTTGAGTGCGCGGAGTTCGGTTTCTGCCTTTTCCTTTTCAAGAAGGAGGGTTTTTTGTTGCGCAAGGTATTGCTCTTTCACCAATTTGCAAAAGCCGAAAATACAGGCAATGGTAAAGTTGTGTATAAAATACTCTTCGATAAGCCAAGGAATATCAGTCAGGATTTCTCCTATTGATTCCTGTTCAAATGGTGGTTTTCTTACCAAAGGCTCCAGCAAATAAATACCCGTAGTCCTGGTAAATGCCGCTATGACATAGCTTCCCGCCAAAAAATAAAGCACCACAAAGACATAGTTCCTGCCGGTCATCAATTTGGGAATGATGAGATAGGCTATAAAATAGGCCAACAGCATATAGTAAAAAATGCGGAAGGTGCTTTTGATCAGCTCCGACTTTAAAGATTCGTGGAGCTGATAAGCAGGGTCGAAACCGGTTAGGGTTAGGACAAACACCACTAGCCAAAATAAAAAATGACTCGCTATGCGGTGTCTGCCGCTCCAATATACTAAGCTTTCGAACAATGACATAGGCCAAATATAAGGTTAGTGAAAGTAGGTGTTTAAAAATCGGATAAATAAGCAACAAGAGACGTTTTATTAAGCAGGCTAATCGGCAACTCAGGTTTGGCCATGTGCCTCAAGGTCTATTTTTAGCAATACCGTAAATAAGTCGTCGATGGTACAAATATGCAACACATAGTGCCGGCCGTAAATCAGGTCGAGTTGTTTGCGAATGTTATTGAGACCGATTCTTTCGTCTGATATACTGGTATGGTTTTCCGTAAAAGTATTGGCAATCAAAAATTTGAACTGGCGCTTTTCGATTTCGAGCGAGATTTTAATGCTCGGGTTGCCGATGTCTTCTCCTGCACCATGTTTAAAGGCATTTTCTGTTAAGGCCAGCAAAATTAAGGGAGCTATGGCCAGATCTTGGTCTATATGGTGCCTAAAGTCTACCTCCAGCCTGTCATGGTAGCGGAGTTTTTCAAGCCCGATGTAATTGTGCAACAGGCTAATTTCGGTAGAAACCGGCACATAAGTTTCATTGCATCGGTTAATAACATGGTCTAGAATTTCAGCAAGCTCGGCAATGGATTTGGGTGTAAATGGCGAACCGATTATCGACAGCGAATAGATGTTGTTGAGCGTATTGAAGAGAAAATGTGGATTGAGCTGGGCCTTTAATCCGTGTAGCTCTGTTTCAGTTTGCTGCTTTTGGAGCAACAGGGTTTGCTGTTGCGCCATGTATTGGTCTTTAAGCAGTTTAAAGAAACCAAATATCCAGGCCACAGAAAAAAAATGGATAAAATAATGCTGGATCAGCCAAGGAATGTCGGTAAGGATCTCAGCAATCGACTCCTGCTCAAAAGGGGGGAGCCTGACAATTGGCTCCAAAACGTGAACCATAAGGATACGCATCAGCACTGAAATGAAATAGCTGCCAATTAAGAAAAATACAAGCGCGCGCAGGTATCTTTTTGGGGTAAATAATTGTGGTATAATTAAATAAGCCACAAAATAAGAGCCCAACATGTAATAAAAAACAAAGAATACTGCTTTGATAAGGTCTGAACTGAGGTTGTTCTTTTCATTGTTAGCCGCATCAAATTGGCTTAAGGTAATGATAAACACGACAAGCCAAAAAATAAAATGGCAGGCTATTCGGTGCCTATTGCTCCAACGTACGGCTTTTTCAAACATTGACATTAGGCTCAAAGATAAGAATCGCTGTAACGCCATACGGGCATTGAGGCCAAATACCTCAAAAAAACTGCTCAATAGGTTAAAAACATCGACGAATGGGTTTGGTCAGTACTCATTGGCTATCAAGGTGCTGAAACGGACTTTCCATAGGTGGTTTATTTGCTACATGGGGTAATTCGACACTTTTGGACAAAAAGCCCCAAATGATGAAAATAATAAAAGTAATGCTCGTATACCTGCTGTGTGTGTACGCTTTGCCCAGCATTGGTCAACAGCCTCGAATGTTTAACGTCAGTGGCAACGTAGTAGAACAGCAAAACAAACAACCCTTGGCGAATACCGGAGTGGCCTTGCTCGATCCGTTGAACGGTAACATAATAAAAAGCACGCTAACCGATGGCAATGGCAACTTTAAGCTGAGCTTTGAGCCTGGCAGGTACACGCTGAAAATAGAATTTATTTCTTTTAAGCCCTACATCTTGGGCAACCTGTTGTTGGATAAAGACATCAACTTAGGCACGGTACTTTTAATGGAAGACGTGAAGCTGCTCAAGGCGGTAAGCGTGGTTGGAGAAAAATCTAGTGTCGAACTTAACCTAGACAAAAAGGTATTTAACGTTGGTCAAGATCTGGTTTCAAAAGGTGGAACCGCCACCGATATCCTCAACAATGTACCGTCGGTAAGCGTAGATGCCAACGGGGCTGTAAGCTTGCGGGGTAACAGTGGCGTGCGCGTACTCATTAATGGCAAGCCCTCAACGCTGCTCAATAACAACGGCTTGGCTCAGTTGTCAGCTGGCGATATCGAAAAGGTAGAAGTAATCACCAATCCGTCAGCACGCTATGAGGCACAGGGCGGAGCAGGCATTATTAATATTGTGCTCAAGAAAAACAAGGCTACAGGTTTAAATGGCGCTCTGCAGGCTACGGCAGGCGATCCGGCCAACTATGCCGGAAACCTGAACATGAGCTACAAAACCGAAAAATTCAACCTGTTTGCCAATATGGGTTACCGCTACCGCAACCAATATGGCGATGGTCGTATTGTGCAAACTACGCTGTCTAATGGACAAACCAATCAGTTGCGCCAAGTTTGGGGAATAGGCCGGAATGACGACCTTTACAACGTTTACTTGGGCATAGACTATTATATTAACGAGAAAAATACCCTAACCGGCAGCTATAACCACGGCCTGCTTAAAAACAAGGATACAACAAGTTTCAATTATGGTTACTTTAACGGAAACAATGTATTGGATAGTGCCATTAATCGTTATGAGCATTACAGTGAGCCCCAAAAATACAACAGGCTAGACTTGGATTATGTGAAAACCTTCAGCCAAAAAGACCGCAAATGGACCACGAGTTTACGCTATGATTTTTGGAACGATGATGAAAATCAAGACATCCGTCAGCAAAAATATTTTCCGGCAGGTAATCCTATTTCGCAGCTGTTTACCCGTGATATTGAGAGCAGTGATGATATTTATATTCAAAGCGATTATGTAACGGGCTTGGGCAAGGCTGGCCGATTTGAAGCTGGGGTAAGAACCGACCTTCGTGCCGTTAGAAGTGATTATTGGTCTAAAGAAGATGGCGTATTGCTCGAGGCCTTTACCAACAAGCTCAAGTACGACGAAAACTTGTACAGTGGCTACCTGCAATATGGAAACACAGCCAGTCGGCTCAGTTACTTATTGGGCTTCAGAGCCGAATTATCGGATATTGGCATTTCCGACAGCAAACAGACCTTTAAAAGAAACAAAACCTACCTCAGTCTATTTCCAACGGTGCACCTCACTTACAATCTTAAAGAAAATGCAGACCTGCAGTTGAGCTACAGTCGGCGCATCGAACGGCCAAGCTTCTACATGCTGAACACTTTTTCGGGATTATCCGACACGAGAAACCTGACTACGGGTAATCCAGATCTCGATCCTTCTTTTACCGATTCGTTTGAGCTGGCCTTTTTAAGAAAATGGGGCAAGTTTACCCTTAACCCATCGGTTTATTTTTTGCACAATAAAAACTATATCCAATATATTTTAAAGCAAGGTGAGGAAGGGTTTATCAATACGCCCGCCAACCTCGACTATGAAAACCGCTACGGCCTTGAATTAAATATAATGTACAATCCGCTGGCCTGGTGGCGGCTTTCCTGGGATTTCAACTATTATGGCTATCGGCAACACGGAAGCTACGAGGGTATAGACTATAGCAAGAATAACCAAACCTGGACTACGCGTATCAATTCTAGGATGCGCTTTGCCAAAAACCTGAACATAGAGGCCACGCTAAACTACATAGGCCGAAACGAAGATATCCAAGCGGTGAACCAAAGCCAGTACAGGGTAAATGCTGCACTAAGCAAAGATTTTTTTAAAGAGAAAATGTCGGTCACCTTAAGTGCTAATAATATCTTCGATTCCTTTATTGAGAAGCAGTTATTTACGACGGCAAACTATCGACGCGAAACCACATTCAGGCCTGTTGGCCGATCGGTTCAAGCTACGTTAACCTACAGGTTTAACCGCACCAAGAATGAAAAAGATCGCCTTCCCGACGAATAAAGGAAGGTTAAAAACAGCCCCACTCCGGTTTCGGATGGGGCTGTATCAATTAACTTATAACGAGTAAGAAGCGCTCAATACAAATAGGGACGATTATTTATTGATGGAGTTTGGTTTCAATATAAACCCAGCTCGGCCAGGGCCGCAAACTGCAGTCCGTCTTGTGCCGAGTTGGCAATTACTTTTAAATACCTGAACGTTTTGGCACTGCCGAAATCGAAGTACTGAGGACCATTTACGTTTTGCGCCACATAATTGTTTACCGAGGTAAAGGTGCTGCCGTTTGTGCTGGTTAAGACTTCAAAATTCTTGATGGCTCTGCTTAAGCCGCTTCGTTGGGTTAAACTCAGGCCGCTTGCGGTTTTAGAAGCGCCAAGATCGATAACCACGTAATGCGGATAAGAAGTAGCGGAAGTGGTCCAGCGCGAATGCCAATAGGTGCTGGCGTTGCCGTCAATCAGCCTGGCCGCCCTGCCATTGGTTGCTCCTTCGCCACTGGTTTCTTCAGAGCTGAAAGCATAAATGCTCCAGCCAGTTTTGCTCAACTCATTTTTGGTGCTGAAATTCAATACCGGAACGCCGCCAGCAAAAGTATAGGCATAAATCTGTTCCGTAACAGTGCCGTTGTCGTGTACCAGTTTTACCTTCAGTTCGTAAGGAATGCCGTCGGCTTTCTCTACCAGATCGTTGATAGGCATAACCACATTAAAACTATCGGTTCCAATTTTTTTCGATTCCCAGGTAATGGCATTATAATCATGGTTAACACCCGTTCCTTCGTTGTTTACGTTGGGGTCGTTGTAGTACAGAATACTAGTTACATTACCCGTTGAGGTAAATTTGCCCGATACCACAATGGCGGCCAACGAAGCAGAATAGCTGGCGTATATTTTGTTGATATTCGAAGTAACCGATCCGTAGTAAGTATTGCTGTTGTTGTTAAATACCTGGTTGGTATTGAGGATAGCCGCATCGGCTGCGGTTAAAAAAGTAGGGCTTTTGCCTAGAGTTCCATTGCCTGCCCACATGAGGGCCATGCCCAATGCGGCATCGGTAGTGGCTCTTTGACGGTTATGCGGCAGGTTGAGGCCATGGCCAAGTTCGTGTACCATGCCCCCAAACCAAACGCTGAAACGATTGCCCACTGCATCGGTTTTACCCAGGTTGGCGATGTCCATTTCTTCATAATCCAAGGCATAGCACCACCTGCCCGTACCATAAAACGGACCGCCACTTGGGGTGCCGTTCGAGCCAATAGAATAGCGTGGAATAATAATTAAAGTATGGTCGCTGGTTTTATCAGTCGGATGTGCCGCAAAATAGGCATTTACTTCGCTGGCCACTGCCCCAGATCCACCTGAATATGGATAGCTGCTTTTAGGCAGGCTGCCTCTAATGGTTATGATTTTTACACCGCCGTTGCCATCATCGGCCAGGCCAAAAGTTTTGTTGCCATAACCGTTTCGGTTCATTTCCTGTTTGTACCAGTCTTGGGTCCAAAGCAAAAGATCGCTCAGCCTTTTTCTGTAGCCAGCTAAGGTATCGAGGTCGTTAGGCACGAAATAAACAATGTTTACATTCCGTGTTTGGGTTACAATGTTGGCCACAGCCGATTTGTTGTTAATGGTAAAGGTCTTTGTCGCCGTTTCTGGTGTTTCTGCCTTCTTGCAGGAAAAGACAAAGAGGGAAGCGCAAAAAACGCCAGCTAACAATAGGTTGATTTTTTTCATAAGATAAAATTTAGGGTTTAGGTTATCGTGTTTAGCATATTTGTTAGATCATACTGCTGTAGCCCAGCCTCTTTTCAACCTTTGCTTACCTTATTGTATCGTTAAAAAAAGATACTTTATTTGCCATGCTTTACCTCTTTCCAAATTTTTGGCAAAAATCCTTGCTTCAGAAAATAGATTTGTTTACCCTTTTCTAACAATTAAGTTACAGACAAAACCAAAGAATGGTATAGCTTAAAACCGCGCAAACGTTTGTCTGGTTCCTGCCTAAAGAAACGTATGGACAAAGCCATCAAACAGCCTTATACTACCAATCAGGTAGTTTTAATAGATTGTAAATTTGGGCTTTGCGTTTTTTGACAGCACAAACGTTTGATAAGCAACGATTTAGAGGTTTATTGCAAAATTGATTGGCTGACGCTACCTCTAAACCCTTGAATAAACAGAGAATTGCCAACCGAAAGCTTTTCAAACCAAAGCTCTAAAACGTAACCATTTAGGTTGTATGGATCTTCAAAACCTTTAGCCAGAGTGGCTGTTTTACAAGTATCTCTATCTACAAAACACCTGATTTGTTTACTTCATATTAAGATCATGACAAAGTATTCGGAAAAAGCTAGCGAAAAAGTAGAAAAAGCTATGCACGAAAGAAAGGAAGGCACACTTAAAAGTGGCTCGGGCAAAAAAGTAACCGCTAAAAAACAGGCCATTGCCATTGGCTTATCGGAAGCCCGCAAAGCAGGCGCAAAAGTGCCTAAAAAGAAATAGCCATGAAAAGCCTGGGGTTAAGAGCGTTTTTTGGAACGCTCTTTTAGTGCCTGATTTTTTTGTTAATGCTAAAATGGCCGTATTAAGCAGCCATTTTTTTGCATTCCGTTGCACAGGCTTTGCATAGCTTGGCACATTCCTGACAATGTTCGGTATGGTGTTTTCCGCATTCTTTGGCGCAGGCCTCGCAAAGCTCGGCACAAATGGCACAAAGCTGCTGGGCGTGTTGGCTCCCCATGCTCATGAGCTGGGCGGCGGCATAGCAGATACTGGCGCACTGCATATCCAATTCGATACATTTGGCCATCATTTTTACATCGGGTTCTTGCGTGCACGAGCTGGCACAGTGGTTACATACGGCGGCACAGGCCAAACAGGCATCTATGCACGATTTCCATTCATGATATCCCATAATTTTTTGCTGTTGTTGTCAGTATAACAACATTTAGAAACGGTGGATGTTTCTGTTTTTTGGAAATGGCTAAACGTGGCTTTAATCCAAAGAACTAATTTACTTTAGTTTTTGGTGTCGGTTCTTTTTTGAAGCGGTCGGCCGGCATGCTGGTTTTCAAAAACAAGACAAAGCCTACGCCAGCCAAAGCAATCAGTACAGCAATAATGGTCAGCCAAGAGACTGGCCTTTTGGGAGATTGAGGTGTTGTCATCGGCACAAAAATAGCTTAAATAAGCATTTGGGCAAAACACCACGGACTTTATTGCCAATACTCATCTTCCTGGTGCCTTTGCTCGCCCTTTTGTGGCTGCTTGTCGGAGTTGGCAGCTAAGATTTGATGCGGTGGTAAATTGTTTCGGTGGCCTTGGCTTCCTCGCCCTGTGGCGAAATATTGAAGGCCCTGATGATAAACTGGTCCGAATTGATGATTTCGAGCTCGGTGCGCCAGCCCCAAAGCTCGGCCACACCTGGCCAACCATACTGGCCTGTTACCGAAAACCCAAAACTGGTTTCATGCCCTGTTGATTGTAATATGCCCGTACCCATATGGAAAGTATCAACCCAGCTACACTGGCATTTGGCATTTTGGAGGTCGTAGCCCCAAAGCATTTTGCCTTCGAAAGGTTTTCCGTTAATGCGGCCAACGTATTCGTAGCTTAGAAAACGGCCGTCCATAATCAGGTTCATTCGGCCCCGCATCGGCGATTCGTCGGCCAATACGTCTTTTTCAAACCAGGTGCGTGTTTGCCCATCCCAGCTGCCTACCAGGCCCGCCAGCCTCAGGTGTGGTCCGCTTTGCTTAGAAGTTTCGAAATTAATTGTGCTCATACTTACTAAAATACGGATTTTAAGTAAATTTACATTGACGAAAATATTAAATATGAAAATCAGAATCCTTCCTATATTGTTGTATGTGCTTGGCTTGTTGGCGTGTAGTCCTTCGCCCAAAAAAGAGGAGCCGGCCGTCAAAGAAGAGCCACAAACCTATACCAATGCCACCATTGGCTGGACCATGGCCATACCACAGGGCTTTAAACTGGTTAGCCAAACCAAAATCAAGGAAAGAGAGGAAAAGGGAAAAGAAGCATTAGGCAAGGTATATGATGGCGATATGAGCACCGACAGTTTGCAACATTTGCTGAATTTCCAGAAAAACCAGCTCAACATTTTTGGCTCTACCCTAGAAAAGTATACCGAAAAATACCCCGGCGAGTACCTGAAAAACAACGAGCAGCTTAAAAAACTGCTTTACGATACTTATACGAAGCAAAAGATCAAAGTTGATACGTCTTCGGCTACAGAAAATATCCAAGGCCACCGGTTCCATGTCTTCAACATCAAAATTTACGGGCCAAGTGGCGCCCCGCTCATGAACCAGGTTTTGTATGGCACCCTCATTAAGGGCTACGATTTCGGAATAAACATTAATTACGATAACGAAACCGATAAAAAACTGATCCTCGATGCTTTTAGGCAATCGAAGTTTGAGCAATAGGAAACACACTGCCAGCAAAGTATTTAACCGGCGTTAAAGTTAAATTTCGCAAGTATTACCAATTGAAACTTGGTAAGTTATTATCTTAGCCACATGTCGTCACATCATATTGTAAGAGAGAAACAGGAACCTGCGCTTTACATCCATAGCCTGGGCAATTTTAACGAAGAGTACCTGGGCCAGCTGCTGGAGTGGAGCCCGACGGTAATTGTTGCAGCCAGTGAATACGAAAAAGTCATTTCGCTGGGCCTGAAAATAGATGTGGTTATTGGCCATGCCAAGCCAGAACAAACGCAGGAAAATACCAAATGGCTCAACCTGGCCCAAAACGATTTGGCTACGGTAACCCAATACCTGGTACAGGAGGAATATCCGGCGGTCAACATCATCAGTCAGGAAAGCAAGTTCGACGACCTGGTCGATTGGCTGCCCCGCATCAACGTGGTGCTGTTTACCGAAACCACCAAGAGCTACCCTATTAAACAGGGCTTCAGCATCTGGAAGCCTGCCGGCACTGTTTTTAAGATCGACATCATCAATTATTTCGAAACAGATAACCTGAAGCAGGCAGACAATGGCGATTTTGTGGTAATTAAAGACGGTTTTGTAAGTTTTGTTTTTACAACCGATTACATGTTTTTAAGCGAATTATTATGATTTATCTGAGAAAGGCAAAAGAAGAAGATATAGCCATTATTACCCAGTTGGCCGAAGAAATATGGCCTCAAACCTATAGCGAATATATTAGCGAGGATCAGTTGCGCTACATGTTGGACCTCATGTACAACAAGGGTGAGCTGTTGGGCCAGTTGCGAAAAGGGCATATCTTTTTAATTGCCACCGAGGGCAGCAAGGATGTAGGCTTTGCGGGCTTTTCGCTGGTTAATCCAGAAGAATATGTCTACAAGCTGCACAAGCTCTACGTGCTGCCCGAAATGCACGGTAAAGGCGTAGGCAAGCTGTTGATTAACGAAGTGGCCGATATTGCCAAAAAGAACCATGGCAAAGCGTTGCAACTGAACGTAAATCGCAACAATAAAGCCAAGGATTTTTACGAAAGGGCTGGTTTCCATATCAAAGAAACCGTTGACCTTGATATCGGCAACGGTTTCTATATGAATGATTACGTAATGGAGAAAGCGCTTTAGTGTCCTCTAATCGGATCTTTAGGCTTAGCTACATTTGGGTATTTATAGGTTTTCATTTCCTCTTGCAACAGCTTGATGGTTTTTTCCAGTTGTGGGTCTCTGCCCTCCAACAGGTCTTTCGGCGTTTGCTCTACAAAAACATCGGGTGCTACACCTTCGTTTTCGATGATCCATTTGCCATTGATGTCGTAGATACCAAAGTTTGGCGAGGTAATGCGGCCACCATCCAATAAGCCCGGATAGCCGCTAATGCCTACCAAAATACCCATGGTGGTACGCCCTACCAATTTGCCCAGGCCTTTAAACCTGAACATGTAAGGCATCATATCGCCACCAGAACCAGCATTTTCGTTAATCAACATGGCTTTTGGCCCGAAAATTCCATTGCCTGGCGTGGTGAAGCTTTTACCATCCCTGATGGCCCAATAACTGATGAGGTCGCGGCTTAACAGGTCGATCACGTAGTCGGCAACCGAGCCGCCACCGTTGTTACGCTCGTCAATCAGCAAGGCTTTTTTATCCATTTGCGAGAAATAGTATCGGTTAAAGTTGGCATAGCCTTCGGCTCCGGTATTTGGCATGTAAACGTAGGCAATTTGGCCATTGCTCATTTGGTCAACACGTTTCCTGTTTCTTTCTGTCCATTCGGTTTTGCGGAGGTCCATTTCGGCGGCGGCGGTAATTGGTACCACTACCACCTCTCTGGCGCCCGTTAGGCTTGGCTTGCTGTTAACCTTAATGGCCACTTGTTTGCCTGCCCTGAAATCGAAAAGGCTGTAGATTGAAGTTTCGGCGGTTAAAGGAACGCCGTCAATGGCTACAATGTAGTCGCCTTCGTTAATATTCAGTCCTGGTTCGGCCAATGGGGCTTTAAAAGTAGGGTTCCAATCTAAACGGTTAAAAATCTTGCTGATTTTGTAAAAGCCGTTTTCGATTTGGTAATCGGCACCCAGCATCCCTACCGAAACCGATGGCGCACTAGGCTCATCGCCTGGATAGATGTAGTTGTGGCCAACCACCATCTCGCCCATCATTTCGTTAAACAGGTAAGCCAAATCAGATCTGTGGTTTACGTAGGGCAAGAATTTTTCGTATTTCTTTTTCATGGCGGGCCAATCGGCGCCGTGCATGTTTTCGGCATAGAAATATTCTTTTTCCATTTGCCACACTTCGTTAAACATCTGTTTCCATTCTGCAACAGGATCAACAAAAACTTTGACGCCGTCGGTTTTGATTTTCCCTGCCTCTGACGAAGCAGGTTTCTGTGCAGCCGGAACCACGTAGTAATTGCCACGAGAAGTGTACATCATCGATTTGCCATCGGCACTAACGGTTACTCCAAAAACACCTTGTATTAAGCTGGTGGATTCCATTTTGGCCAAATTCAGGGTGCTTAATTCGCCATTGCGGATAAATAATAACT
This sequence comes from Pedobacter sp. TM02, assembly GCF_059705275.1. NCBI lineage: Bacteria > Pseudomonadati > Bacteroidota > Sphingobacteriia > Sphingobacteriales > Sphingobacteriaceae > Pedobacter > Pedobacter sp. TM02. The sequence continues at coordinate 4,163,558 of NZ_AP046530.1, read as the reverse complement.
GCCCCTCAACGCCACCATCGATGCTTGACAGGCCATTGGCCGGAATTGGCAGGGCGATGATGCGGTTGCTCAAGTCGTCTAAATCAATCTCGGTAGCTTTTGCCGCCTCTGCAGGCTTAGCCGGTGTTGCCGCTGGTGTGGTTGGCTTGTCTTTGGCATTCTTGTCGCCCTTTTGAGGTTCCTCTTTTTTAGGCTCTTCCTTTTTCGGGGCATCATCGGCTTTTATCGTTTCTTCGTCGCTTTCTGTTTTGTACAACGAAGGCGTTTTCTTAGATAAAATCAAGGCATAGGCATTGTAGTTTGGCGAACGCTCGTAAGCCGACATGTGCAGGCCACTGTTGGTTAAGCCCACATTGGTGCTGGCCAAAAAGAACAGGTATTTGCCGTCTTTGCTAAATGTTGGGCCAACCGCATTGCTCATGCCATCGGTTACCTGGGTGTGCGTTTGTTTTTCGAGGTTATAAATGAAAACAGCGCTCACCGTATTGGGCAAAGTAGCTACATAAGAAATCCATTTCGAATCTGGCGACCAGGCCGGTTGCAACGTATTGTAGGTTCTGTTGGTGGTAGAAGCTAGCTTGTCCTGTTTCACCAAAACCGGCTTGCGGGTATTGATGTCGATATAGTACAGATTCAAATGGCTATCGCCGTAAAACAGTTTCTTGCTGTCTGGCGACCAAGTAGGCTGGAAATAGAAATGCGAATCGCCCAAGTCGATGTATTCTGGAGCGCCTTTGGTCGCTTGGTTAAGCAACACCAATTGGTATTTTCCGTTTTTGTCTGACAGGTACGAAACGTATTTCCCGTCAGGCGACCAACCCGGATATTTCTCATAACTGCCAGGCGAGTTAGATAGGTTTCTGGCATCGCCTTTTTCTTTAGGCACCGAAAAAATCTCGCCACGGCTTTCGAACAAAGCCCGCACGCCTTTTGGCGATACCTCGAAATTGCGGATATCGTTGGCCATGTCAACATAATGGGTACGTTTGTAAGGTGCGTCGGCCTGTATGCTGATGCTCACCGCGCTTACCTTGTTGGTGTTCGGGTCGAGCAAATTAATGCGGCCGGCCTGTTCAAAGGCCAAAGCACCGTCGCCAGCAACCAACGATTTGATGTCGTAATCCTTGTAGTTGGTTATTTTGTCGACTTTTTTGGTTTTAGTGTCGTAGCTGTACAGGTTAAGGGTCAGGTCTTTGTCGCTTAAGAAATAAACTTTGTTGCCCAGCCATTGCGGTTTTACGTTGTTGGCACCTGCGCCGGGTACGATTTCGATGTCGTTGGTTTTGGTGTCGAAAATCCAAACCTGTGGCATGCCTCCTCCACGGTAGCGTTTAAAGGCCACATTGGCACGGTCGGTAGGATCGGTATTTTTAATGTAGGCCCAATAGCGCTTATCGGCTGATGGCGATCCTTGAACGGCTTCGGGCATTGGCAAGGGCTTTTCGTCTTTGCCGTTCACGTTGATGCTGTGCATGCGCGAAGTAAGCGCATATTGGTAATCGCGGGTTGAGGTAAAATAAACCTCATTGTTGTTGAGCCAGCCCCTTACCAAATCGGCGTTTGGATGATAGGTTATTCTTTTGGGCTCGCCGCCATTAATGGAAATGGTGTAGATGTCGATGTTGCCATCGTAGTTGCCGGTAAAGGCAATCTGCTTGCCATCGGGCGAGAATACCGGACTTTGTTCAACCGCCGGATTAATGGTAAGCCTGCGCGGGTTGCTGCCATCCCTATTGGCTATCCAAATGTCGCCACCATAAACAAAGGCCAAATTATTGGCACTTACGGCAGGGCTTCGGAGCAACAAGGTTTCTGATTGTTGGGCAAATGACGAAACGGATAGCAAAGCTCCGCCAATAAATGCACCAAGAGTTTTGATGTTCATGTTTAAATAGATTGTTTTAGTTGAGGTCTTACAAACATAATGCACACTTTCGAAAAATGTTGTGCGTAGCTTATCTTTTTATTAGAATGACGCTAAGCCGGCCTTTTTCGCAGCGAGATTGCTTGTGTTTTTTGTTGGACTAATTTAATGCAACTTTGTTACAATAAAAAACATCAACTTTGTTTAAAAGAAAAAGGCGTCTATCTTTTTGATAAACGCCTTCTTTAGGGAAATGGAATGCCTTATTGATTTAATTTTGGAATACGGGTTGGTGTATCGATGCCCTTTACAATGCTTACCGCACTTTTGGCAATAGCCTTAATGGTCGACAAGATGTTTTCAACGTCGAGGGTAGAATACTCGTCGCTTACCTGGTGGTAATGCTTGTCGATATCAATTTGGTCGGTACTGATGGTATGTGCTGGTACGCCCAAGGCCGCCAAAGTAGCGTTATCGCTTCGGTAAAAAAGATTTTGTGAGGTGTAAGGATCAGGGTGGAAAGTAAATTCGGTTCCTTCCAGGTTCTTTTGCAAAATCTTGCCGAAGTCTGATTTGTCGTAACCAGTAATAAAGGCCGTGTTTTTGCCAAATTTGCTGTCTTTGCCGATCATTTCGATATTGAACATGGCTACTACCTCATCAGGGTTAAGCTGTTGCGAGAAATAACGCGCGCCATAACCACCGATTTCTTCGGCAGTAAAAGCCACAAAAATCAAGGTACGCTCGTTGTTTTTCAATTTTTTGTAGTATTTGGCTAAGGCAATCATGGCCGAAGTACCCGAAGCATCATCGTCGGCACCGTTCATAATGCTGTCGCCATCTTTAGCTTTTACAATGCCCATGTGGTCGTAGTGGCCCGAGAAAATAACCAGTTCCTTGGCTTTCGATTTGCCGGGAATAACACCTGCAACATTAAACAATGGCATTTTGGTTACTTCGTTTTTCAAGTCCACCTTAAATTCTTTGGCAACGGTATCCTTATCGAGCACCAAAACCATGGCTGGAGCCTTAGGGTTTTTCAGGTCTTTTTCATCAACTGTTGGCGTGCGGTTGGCCATCGCGGTTTTGAGGCTTTTAAAGGAACTTACAAACTTCACATCAACCAATACCAATTGTCTTTTGCCTGCTCTCATCAGGTTGCGGTACTGCGACATGAAGTCCTTTTCCGGATCTAACTTGATCCAGCCATCGCTGTTGCTTTGGTCGAAAGAAGTTTGCTCGGCACTGTTGCCCAACACCAAGATGTTGTCTTTGTTTATGGCCTGGCCATCAATGCTAACGGCCGCCGAAAGTGGTTTTAACTGATATTTGTAAAAAGTTTGGCGATAGCTATTGCCTTCCAAAGGTTTTAATCCAATTTGTTTGAACTCGCTTTCGATGAACGACGCGGCCTTATCAATGCCTGGGGTAAAAGTGCGGCGGCCCTGCATCTCGTCGCTGCTTAGGGTTTTGATCAGGTGGTCTACATAATCTTTGGTAATGATTTTATTAATGTCTTGTGCCGAGGCTACTGCCGCTGCAAACAGCAAGAATAGGGTGTAAATTGTTCTTCTCATCATGATTTGGGTTATTGATTTGGCTATTGCCTTGTTATATTATTTTACCTGCGAATTTAGCCAACTGTCTCTAAATGCCTGCATGGCCGGCGTTAAATTGCCCCCGGTTTTTTCCATGCTTACAATTTCCAGTGCCGGATTTTCGCCGAAGGTGAGTTTGGTGGTTTTGTCTTGTCCGCGATAATTGTAAGTTACCGTCACCACATCGCCGGGTTTATGGTCGTCGGTAACTTTCGTTAGGGTAGCTTGGTCTTTGATTTCTACGCCATCGATGGTCAAGAGTACATCGCCAATATCGAGCCCGGCATCGTAGGCTGGAGTACCCACCGAGGTTTGCGACAAGGTAGCTTTGCCATTTTCGAAAGCTAGCCTGCTTAAGCCGGTATAGGCCTTGCCCGCATTCGATTTGCGCAACACAAAGCCTGCATTGAGTAGCAATTTGGCATAGTCCTCCTTATTGGTACTGTATACATAGTTTTTAAAGAAGTTGCTGGCAAAAGTTGGGTTTTTGGTGAGCTGCGCCAAGGTTTTTTCCAAATCGGCCATGCTATAGGCAATTTCTGTTTTGCCATAGGCTTTCCACAGGGCACGCATGTAATCGTCGAGGGTAAGTTTAAAATCTGCTCTTAGGCGTAGGTCTAGGGCCAAGGCTACCGCCGCGCCATAAGTGTAATAAGAGGTAAAGATATTGACTTTGTTGGTTTGGTCTATGGCCACTCCCGCATCGGCAAATACGGCATAACGGCTGGCTTGTATCGGCGTAAAGTTTTTGGCACCCGGAGTGTTCAATACCTGGTTAACGAGGCCGTTAAAGGTTTGTGCGGCGTTATCTATAGACCTGAAACCAGCACGTGTTAACAACAGATTGCCATAATATTGGGTAAAACCTTCGGCCACCCAAAGTCCGTCGGTAACATTCGAATGCTCGAAGTTGAACGGCTCCAAGCCTTGGGGCCTCAGGCGTTCTACGTTCCAGCTATGGAAATATTCGTGGGAGAAAGTACCTAAAAGTCCTGATTCGTAGCCGGCAATTTTAGGCGTGCGCTGTACAATAGAGGTCGAATTTCTGTGTTCCATGCCATCGCCTGCATTGTCAGGATAAACGTCTTGCAAAAAGTAATAATTGCCATAATCGTAATTGGGAAATTCGCCCCAAACGGCCAGGTGTTCGGCAACCATTTTTTTGAGCATTTCGGCATAGTTGTCTATGGTTTGCTGATTGTCGTTTGAGTGAGAAACCAAATGGATGGTCTGTACTTTTCCATCGGGATTTTTAACCTGCCAACTGGCCGTTTTGTAGTCGGCTATTTCTGTTGGACTGTCCATAAAATATTGGAAGTTGGGCGCATAATAGGTATCGTTGCCCATCGGTTTTAATTGGGTAGCCACTTTCCAGTTTGGCTTGTCGGTATAGTTGAATTTTACGATGCGTGGCCTTTTGTCGAGGCCGATTGGAAAGGCAAAGGTTGCCGGAATGTTCATGTGGGCATGGGTCTCATCAAAACCGGCATAGGTGCCGTCAATCCAGTTGCCAAACAAGGTGTAGGTTACTTTTACGGTTGGTCCATGGGTGGGGATTTCGTACACATCGCCTTCTGGCTGATTTAATTGGAGCACTTTTCCATTGGCATCGAAGGCTTTAACGTTATATACGTTTTTGCCAAACTCGTGCGTGGCATACCTGCCTGGCGACGAACGGCTCATGCGTACCTTTAACGGCCCTGCAGGCACACTAGGGATGGTCATGCTGATTTGTGCCTCGTGGTGGATGGCGTTGGGGAAGCTTACTTCGTAGCGGATTTCCTGCTGCGCGTTTACGGCGGTACAGAGTGCCATTGAACCGATGGCGAGTAAAATTTTCTTCATCATTAAAATAATTGCCTCAAGTTAAGGCTATTCGGCAAGACGAACAAATTGTGAGAAGATTATTACTCAACGAAAGACTTGTTTTTGCTAAAAAATTTAGTATATTTGTAGAGTGGAAAGGAATTGATGGTTTTCTGCTCTGCAATAAAAATGCTATATTGTATAGCATTCATTACTTTTGTGCTAAGTTTCAAATATGGAGTTCAATAGCATTTATACCAAAGATCAAATAGACAAGCTAGGAAATGCTATTATTTTTTTGTGCGAGCAAATGGGTTCGCTTTCTAAAACAAAGCTTTTAAAACTTATTTACCTGATTGAAGAATCGTCGATTAAAAAATACGGCGTGCCTTTTTTTAATTTGAGGTTCGATGTTTGGAAATTAGGGCCTGTTTCTCGCGATTTGTATGCAGAAATTACTTCAGAGCTATTTCTTTTAGAAAACTACATAACCAAAGAGGCAAAAAAGGATAATGTATTTGTGAATGCGAAAAAACCATTTTCAGATGACGAGTTTAGCGACCTTGAAATTGAGTTGCTTCGGCAAATAGCCACTTCTTTTAGGCAATATACAGCCGATGAGCTCATTGAGCTGACCCACAGAAAACATTCGCCTTGGTATACAACAGCCCAAAAAAACGGACTATTAGAAGCTTTCGAAAACGGGCTGGCCAATACTTCGGCTATTGAAATAGATATGTCTACTTTACTTGCTGACGATGAAGCCAAACTGTCTGTTTATAACGGACATAAAGAATTTTTGGAACAGTCTCGGAAGCTGAAAGCCTAATGTATGTTCCTGGAAATATAATCTACTTTGATCCTTTTTATTTTAAGGACGGATCAGCCTCAAAGCCGAAATATTTCCTAGTTATTAAGCTTGTTGGCGAAAGCGTGCTTTTGGCTAGCCTGCCCTCCAGTGTAGATCATTTGCCCAGAAATGTTGAGATAGATCACGGCTGTATCGAAATACCCGAAGGCAATATTAATTGCTATGTTTTCAAGGCCGGTAGAAATATTACCAGTAATGATTGGTGTTTTCCCAAAAACACGTTTTTATATGGGCAATGGCTTGACGACTATGAAATCGCATTATTGAACGATATTTATCCTGTTGAAAATATTGATTACCAAATTATAGGAAAACTTACAGATGCAGAACTTGCCAATGTAATCGGCTGTTTTTTAAATTCGGCTTCGGTTAAGCGCAAGTTCAAACGTATTTTGGCTCAAAACCTAAGTTAATCTTCCCCGTTCAATTCGCGGTGGGCTTGGTTCCTGATCTGGGCCTTGCGCTTTTCTATTTCGGTGCCAACCCGGGTTTCATGAATGCCATCGGCTACTTCCACTTCAAACTCGCGCTCTTTGTTGGAGCGGTGAACCTGACTAAATTCTATATTTTCGATGGCCTGGTCATAAGGTCCGCGGCTACTCATGAGTTTTACAAAAACAGGCAAACATTCAAAGAAAATAAACAAAAGGCCGATAAAGGTTACAGCCATTGCGGTGTTGAGGTCTCTGGTGCCATCCACATTAAAGCCGAGCTGGCCCAAAGCCCAGTTGCGGTCGGCAAAACCGGCAATGTTGCTCAGGCTGTCTAGTTGCTTGGTGGTGTAGAGCTTCTCGGTCATCAGGCCATCAAACTGCTTGCGTCCATCAACAAATTTTTCCATTTGGCGGATATCCGAGTTTAACGTGTCGAGGTTTTGTTCGCGCTGTTTCAGTTCGGCCTCCTTGCGTTTGGCATAAGGTCCGTAGCCCATAATGCCCGAGGTTTCGGTGGTTTTATTGCCGAATATTTCGAAATTGAGTTTTTGCCTGTCTGATTTGATGGCTGCGGCCAACGAATCGCGTTGTGCCTTGGTTTCGTTCAGCTTGCCGATCTCGATGGTGTATTTTTTTTCGAAGGCCTTGTTTAAGGTGTCGATTTTGGAACGTTGCCCGTTCAGGTAGCTTACATGCAAACGCTCTTTGATTTCTTTGTCGAAGATCTTCAATTCTAATGGCCTCGAAATCACAATGCCAATCATAATGGCCAATAAAATGCGGGGCGTAGCTTGCCAGATCTGTTTGCGGCTGCTGGCGTTTTTGTTGATGCTCGATACGATGTAGCGGTCCATGTTAAAAATGGCCAGGCCCCAAATGATGCCAAACAACAGGGCAAAAAACCAGGCAAAATCAGCTCCCTTAAATACAAAATACATGGCATAGCCACCCGAAAGCGCGGCAAATAGGCCGGTAAAGAAAATAGTAGCACCAATACCGATGTACTTGTTGTGTTCTGTTGGGTAATTTTCTAAAGATTCGATGTGCGCTCCGGAGCAGAACCAGAAGAAACGAGAGATGCCATTGTTCATATTGATGCAGCCAATTAAGCCAATTAATCGAGATTTACTATTAAACGCATTTATAGGCAAGTTGTTACAGCTGATGCGATAAATTCAATATTCGGATGACGCACCCGGAAACCAGTCAACCGTGTTTTTTGTATATTTGTAAAAAATATAAAATCATGAAAGAGATTTCAGTACAAGAACTTAAACAAAAAATAGACAATAAGGAAGATTTCCAATTGATCGATGTCAGGGAAACTTTCGAGTATGAAACCTCTAACCTGGATGGCCTGAACATTCCGTTGGGAGGCATTTTGATCGAAGCCGATAAAATTGCTACAGATAAACCTGTAATTGTACAGTGTCGTAGTGGCAAAAGAAGCGCCGCCGCCATTATGCAATTGGAGCAGGCCCATGGTTTTGACAACCTGTATAACCTTAAGGGCGGTATCTTGGCTTGGCAAGAGGCTTTCGATCCGAATATGCCAGTTTATTAATAATTAGCGAATGATAGAATGTTAGAATGAGCGAATGATGGTGTCTTCTGATTGTTGTTCAACACGCTATTCAATCATTCAAAATTAAACCATTCAAAATCTAGATGCCGTGGGTAAGAAAATAGCCATTAACGTATTTTACAATTTAGGACTTATCGCCTCTCTTTTTGGCATGATATGGGCCTTTAACAACAAAAGTCCGCTGATTATCGCTTTTTTTGGCGCAACTTTCGTGGCTTTCCTTTATTTCAAGATCCAATTAATCAAGGATTTTAGAAAAGGGATTAAGAAATAACAGCTGTAGGCTTCGCAGGTTTTCAAAAGTTGCGAAGCCTATTCGGTTTAAAATAAATTTGCCCCACCGGTTAGCCCCAAGCCAGGGAGGCTGTTCAATACGTATTTGCCGTTCTCCATTTTTGGCGCATCAAATGGATTGTTTTTGGTGAGCCATGGGCCATCCAAGTCTGCCCAGTCGCACAAAGGTGCCAAGGCCGCTCCGGCTAAGGTGGCAATAGAGGTTTCGCTCATGCAACCAATCAGTATTTTCATGCCAAAACTTCGCGCCTTTACAATCATTTGATGGGCTTCATATAAGCCTGCACTTTTCATCAGCTTGATGTTGATGCCGTGATAGGCGCCCTTCAGCTTTTCCATGTCGCCAATGCGCTGTACCGCTTCGTCGGCCAGGATCGGAATCGGGCTGCGCTGGGTAAGCCAGGCATTGCCTTCCAGATTATTCTTATCCATCGGCTGTTCGATTAGCACTACGCCCTGGTCATGCAGCCAATACACCATTTCTATGGCTTGTTTGCGGTCAGTCCAGCCTTGGTTGGCATCCACATACAGGGGCAGGCTGCTTACGCTTCGGATGGTTTGGATCAGTTCTTTATCATTATCTCGGCCCAATTTGATCTTCAATACTTTAAAACCTTTTGCGTCGGCTACTTTTTCTCTGATCACTTCTGGACTGTCGATGCCAATGGTATAGGAAGTAACAGGCATTTTTTCGGGGTTGGCCCCATAAATTTCGTAGCAGGGCTTGTTCTGCAACTTGCCGTTAAGGTCGTTCAAGGCAATGTCGATAGCGGCTTTAATGGCCGGGTTGCCGACTTCGAGGCTATCTAAATATTGATGTATGGCCGCAAAGTCGAAAGGGAATTTGAATTTGTTCCAATCCACCTTGGCTAAAAAGGCCTGTGCCGAGGTATGGCTTTCGCCCATATAAGGCACCATGCTGGCTTCGCCATAGCCTGCCATGCCTTCATATTCAACCTTTAAAAGCAATAATGGGGTGCTGGTACGGGTAAATTTAGAAATGGAAAAAGGGTGTTTGAGTTCTAGTTCAAATTCCTTGCTGCTTATCTTCATTGTCAATCGTCTTATTTGTAAAAAGGTAATTTACCTGGAGTATATTTGTAACGCTAATTCTTAACGCCATGAAAACTATTTCAAGATTACGGTATTTTCTTTATTTCTCCATACTTATTGTTGCATCGTGCACAACGGGCAAAAGGGCATTACAAAAAGGCAATTATGATGCTTCGGTATCAAAGGCGGTAGATCGGCTGAAAAGCTCGCCCAAAAATGCCGAGTCTATGAAGGTTTTGCCAGAGGCTTATGGCTTTGCGCTGAACGACCATTTGCGTAAAATAGACGAAGCGAAGTTGTCGTCGGATGTGTTGCGCTGGGAAACGATACTTTACCATTACCAGGCCTTAAATCAATTGGCCGATGAGATCAATGGCTGTCCGGCTTGCTTAACATTGGTGCCAAATGCGCAGCGTTTCATCAACGAAGCAGCCGATTCGAGATCGAGAGCCGCCGAAGCACGCTATGTTCTTGGCCAAAAGCAACTGAACGAAGGCAGCAGGACGAGTGCAAAGAATGCGTACTTCAACTTTGAAAAGGCGCAACAGTTTGATCCGGGCATTAAGGATATCAAGGCCAAAATAAACGAGGCTTATTGGGCTGCCGTTGTAAAAGTGGTGGTGCAGCCGGTAGTGGTTAACAGCACTTATTATAAACTGAGCGCCCAGTATTTTCAACAACAGGTAGATAATTTTATGGCTAACTACCAAAAAAACCGCTTCGTGATTTTTTATTCGGAGCAGCAGGCCAGCAATCAGAAAATTGTTCCCGACCAGGTGCTCAGCCTAAACTTCGACGATTTTGTGGTAGGCCAAACCTATGTGAAAGAGCGCGTAGAAAAGCTGAAAAAAGATAGTGTTGTGATTAGCCGTGGCCGTACCAACGATCCGGTTTATGGAACGGTAAAAGCCACTTTGAGCATCTTCGAAAAGAAAATAACATCTTCAGGTTTGTTGGCCCTAACCATTACCGACTGGCAAACGCGCAAGGTGTTGAGGCAGCAGCGCCTGGCCGGCACCTATGTGTGGCAAGACAGCTGGGCCAGCTTTAAAGGCGACGAAAGGGCATTGACCAAGCAGCAACTGGCCATGACCAACCGCAAAGAAATGCTGCCTCCGCCACCAGCCAATCTTTTTCTCGAGTTTACCAAGCCAATTTATGGCCAATTGGTAGATGAGGTCAATTATTTCTACAATAAGTATTAAGATAAATCAGAGCGCTTGCATCAGCATTTTTGCTTATGCAAGCGCTTTTGACTTAACGCTGATAGCCCAAGCCTGAAAATATTGCTAGTTTTGCAGCAATGAACGGCTTGTACCAACCCTTTAAGAATTTCGATTTCAAAAACGACAAATGCTTTTTAAGCGGCGATGCCTTTGCTACGCCCCTAACCAGCGTAAATGTGCTGCCCGATTGGCTATTGTCAATGGCCAATTTGACCGGCAACGAGCAGATCAAGCTGCTGGATGAGAGCATCCGCACCTACAAAAGCCTGGTGGTGCCTTGCAATGTAACCGTGTCAGACCAGTTTGTGTCGCCGTTGGAAGACCGCGTGGCGCTGGCTTTTGGCAAGGGTTATGCAGGTGTATCGGCTTTGTCCGAAATCGATTTATTTAATTGGATTGGCAAATTCATGTACAGCATTCTGTATATCGAAATGCAAGGTGCCATCCGCCTGCAGCAATTGAGTGGCGATGGCATGAACATGTCGCAGGGGCTGATGCATAAATTCGGCAACCTGCATATCATGTTGCAAAGCATTTATCGCGAAGTGGTTTTCGAAGATTTTACGCCATGGTCTATCCTGGTGGTACCGTTGGAAGAAAAAAAAACCGCTTTCAGCTTCCGCGACGAAATCAATACGCTGACCTTCTCCTTGAAGTTTAAAGACTTCGGTATCATTGCCTGCTTGCAGGATAATGGCACCAACAAAAGATACCATCAGGAATTAGTGGATTCGATACAGGGCAAAAAACTTTCAGAACAACAGTTTGAAGAGGTAGCCGCCCGTTTCTTTTACTCGGCCTATTTGTTTAACCGCTTACCCGAGTATACCATTATGCCGGTAGAGGATACGATTTACATTGACGCTATGCCTTTAAAAGGAACACTGAATAAGGCGCTTTTCGATGTCTGGGCACACAAAACCTACGCACAGGTGCTCGAGAACTTTTGGAAGCCTTGGGGCCACACACTGTTCGAAATCATTAAAGATCCTACGGCACCGATGAGCTATTTTGACGAACCTTTTTTACCTGCCGCCGGTTAGGGCCTGTAAACCCAATTGGATTTCCTCCCAAAAGTGCGGGATAATGCCAGGCACTAAGATTACGGTAAACACCAATCCCGTTAATGCCCCAAAAAAGTGGGCATCGTGACCGATGTTGTCCATGCCTCGTTTGGCCATGTACCAAGAATAGATGAGGTAAAGCACTCCGAAAAGTACGGCGGGCATCGGAATGAACATGACACCCAGCATGGCGGTTGGATCGAATAAAATATAGCTAAAAAGTACGGCACTGATGGCTCCCGAAGCGCCAAGGCTATGGTAGCTGTAATTGTCTTTGTGCTTAATTACGGTTGGGATATCGCTCAATATCAAGCTGCCGATGTAGATTAACGCAAACTGCCAATGCCCAATCATCCTTTCTAAGCCAAAGGCAAAGAAATAAAAGGTAAACATGTTGAAGAACAGGTGCATCCAATCGGCATGGATTAGGCCACTGGTAATGAAAGTATATAGATTCCTGCCCTTGCTTACCGTATAGGGATGCATCATAAACTTGCCCAACAGCTGATGGTCGTTAAAGGCATAGATGCTGGTGATCAGCGTAAAAATGAAGATGATCGAGGCAACCGGAGTTGCGTTAAGGTATTCCATCATGCTAATTGAGGTTGAGTTTGGTGTTTTCCTGCAGGCGGCCTATCGGATAGCGCATGTGTGTTTTTTCGTAATAATCGGAATTTTTGTATACAAAATCCAATTGAGCACTGGCGCTTTTGGCCAGGTCGGGGTTTTTGGCCTTTTCAGCCTCCAGTTTTTGCTTCAGTTCAGGGTTTTTCTTCAGCAGTTCCGCTCCCGTGTCTTCGAAAACATAAGCAGAATAGCCTTCTTTTTGGCCAAGTACCGAGTCGAAGAAATTCCAGTTGAAGAAAGAATCCGCCGCTTGGGGTTCCAGTGTTTCCACAATGTAGCGGTTGGTTGGCTGGTTTACATACACGACATAATCGCCTGCATAGAACTGGATGTCTTGGGTTACCGCATTAACTTTTACGGCCGAGTGCTGATAATGGCCTTCGTACGGACGCGTACCAGTTTTCATATCGGCAATGTAATACATCTCTACCTTGATTTTGGTGTCAGTAGCGAGTTGTTTCATTTGCACGTTGTTCAGCTTTAAAAGTGCAATAACCTTATCCCAGGCTTTCGGAATGATGTAGGCCACAGGCTTGGTTATGCTGAGGCTCGGCTCAAACTTGTCCCAATACTTGATCATTTTGGTATAAGGCGCGTTACGGTCGTAATACAAGCGGTCCATTCCGCTAATTTCGCTCGGTTTATATTTGGCGGCATAGCCTTTAAATTCGATGCTGTCGTAAACCGATCGGTTCAGTTTCCAATCGAGCGGAAATTCTTTTTGCTGGGCTACAAATTGGTCAGCTTTCCGTTTGTTTTCGCCAATCAGCTTGGCATCGCGAACCATAATGTCTATGTAGGTCTGCAATAGCTTGTATGTAGATTCTACCCTCTTGTCAAAGGGTTTAAGCATGTGGGTTTCGGGCATAAAGCCGATGGTATTGTGCAGCGCGGCATAGCCGGTAGAATAGCGTGGCGATTCGATAAAGCCGGTAATGCCGGCATCGGGCGTTTCGTTAATGGAGTTTACATAAGGGATAAGCTCATAGCCCTTGCCTTTCATCTGCTGGTACAAATCGGGCACCATGGTTTGGGTGAGGTACTTGGAAACCATGCCATTCAGTTTGTCCTTCTGGGTTGGAATCAAGGTCATGGTGTACTGGTAGTCGGCGCCATTGCTGGTATGCGTATCTACAAAAATCTCGGGTTGCCAGGTATTGAATAGCTGCTGAAAGGCCTGCGAGTTTTTAGAATCCGTTTTAATGAAATCGCGGTTCAGGTCGTAGTTTTTGCTGTTGCCCCTAAAACCATAGGCTACCGGACCGTTTTGGTTGGCACGCGAGGTACCGGTACGGTTGTGGCTTCCGTCAATGTTGTACAGCGGGATAATGGCGATGACTACATTTTCGGGCAACTTGTTGTTTTTGAGCAGGTCTCTGGCCAACATCATGCTGGCATCTATGCCTTCGGGCTCGCCAGGATGGATGCCATTGTTGATTAATAATATCCGTTTATCGCTTTTTCTTAGGGCTGCCGGATCAAAAACCTTGCTTTTAGAGAGCACCAGCAAGTGTAATGGCTTGCCAAAATCTGTGCTGCCATAGGTAAACAGCTTGGCCTGCTGCGGATAAGCCTTGGCCAGGTTCTCGTAAAACGAAATGGCTTCTGCATAAGTGGTGGTTGCTGTTTTGTGGCTTCGTTCGAATGGGGTTTCTTGCGCCAAAATACTCAATGGGCCCAAGAGGGCAAGCAATAAGGATAGCTTCTTCATAAAAATGAATAAAAATAAAGTTTCCTAAATTACTTTTTTTATTTGACTAGAAAAGTAACACTATCGTCGCCTATCTAGGCCAAGTATGCCAAAATTGTATCGAACGCCTACCGAGAAATAAGCGTAAATGTCATTTTTGTTGCTCGAGCTGTAGCCATCCATCCCTTCGCCCATGGCCATGGTGCTCTGCAGGTTAAAATTAATTGCCAAGCGGTCGCGACCCCATTGGTCGGGAATGTAAAAGTTGATACCCAGGTTAATCGGTACGATCACCTCCGTGCTTTTGTCCTCGCCAGGGAAAATATTATCGCCATAGTAGCGCACATTAGAAAGCTTGTTTTTGATGCCACCGATGCCTGCGCCAAGGTAAAGTCCACGGATGCTGTTCAGGAAAATGTTTCTGCGGTTGTAGCTGGTCAGAAACTCGCCCAGTTGTACTTTGAGGTTTAAAGACCCCGATAGGTAGGAATTGATAAACTGTCGGTGGTTTTCGTCGTATTGCACATCGCCACCAGCCAGTTCGCCTTTTTGTATCTCGAGCCCAAAGCTTACATAGGGCGTGGTGTAATAATCAATAACGCCATAGCCCGCAAAGGCATAGGTTTTCTTTTTAAGATCGGCATAAGCCAGCGTAGTGCCTGCACCGCCTCCTGCACTTAGCCGGAAGAAGTTGGTTTGGCCTAATGCGGCCATGCTTAAAAAAAGGGATGAGAAGAGGAGCGCGGTTCTTTTCAAGTAGTGTTAAATTAGGCTAAAAAATTCTTTTTGCAACGCCAACAGGGCCGAAATTATATTTGAGGCCTACAGAAAAAAGCGTATAAAAATCAGGATTGTTGTTTTTAAAGGTGCCCATCGGGTCGTCGTAGCCATCCAGTCCCTCGCCAAAGGTAAAGTTGCCCTGGTAGTTGAAGTTGAGCACATAGCGAAGACGGTCGTAGCCATCTTTAAAATAAAAGTTCATACCCAAATTGAGGGGCATGAGCAGGTTGGTGCTTTTGTCTTCGCCAGGAAACTTATAGCCCAATGGCGGATATTCGGCTTGGGTATTTGGCTTGTAGCGCACAATATAAGTCATTTTATTTCTGATGGCGCCCAGTCCGGCACCGAAGTATAGGCCTTTAACAACGCTCAGGAATTTGCTGTCAGAATAATCAATAAATTGGCCCAGGGCTACTTTGCCACCGATAGAAAAAGCCATAAAGCTGTTTACAAACTGTCGGTTGTGCGGGTTGGTCACAATGTTGCCTCCTTTAATCTTGCCCATTTGTACTTCTAATCCTGCGTTAACAAAAGGAGTGAAATTGTAGTCTACCGCTCCGTATCCAGCATAACTTTGGCTGTTTTCGCGTACGTCGGCATAAGAAACGGTGGCACCAAAGCCGCCGCCGGCAGCAAGCTTGTAAAAGTTAACCTGACCCTGGCCAGCAAGTGCTAAAAATAAAAATGAAGCGGCTAAAATAAGTTTTTTCAAATCCTTGTTTTTTACTGGTTTAGCAACAAAAGTATAATCTTTTTTGCATTTGTTTAACTTTTATTTAATAATTTTCGCAGGATATGAATACTTACGAAAACAAGTTAAAACAATTACAGGAGCGGTTTATTCGCTATGCGAAAATCGATACGCAGTCTGACCCCGATTCGCCAACCTGCCCTTCAACCCTGAAGCAAAAAGACCTGGGCAAGGTTTTAGTGGCTGAGCTCTTGGAACTTGGCCTAAGCGACGCTTCGTTGGACGAATTTGGCTATGTATACGCCACGCTCCCTTCAAATACAGACAAGCAGGTTCCGGTGATTTGCTTTTGTTCGCACATGGATACTTCGCCCGATTGCAGCGGTGCACAGGTAAAGCCCATTATACACTACAATTACAATGGCGAAGACCTGGTGCTGCCCGACGACCCTAACGTGGTCATCAAAATGAGTGAACACCGCGATTTAAAAGACCAACTAGGCAACGACATCATTACGGCCAGCGGTACCACGTTATTGGGCGCCGATAATAAGGCCGGACTAGCCGAAATTATGGAAGCGGTTAGCTTCCTGAGCCAAAATCAGCAGATTAAGCACGGTACGATTAAAATTCTGTTTACGCCCGACGAAGAAATCGGACGTGGCGTTGACAAGGCCGATTTGAAAAAGCTCGGTGCCGATTTTGGCTATACCATTGATGGCGAAACGCTCGGCTCGATTGAGGATGAGACTTTTTCGGCCGATGGCGCCACTTTAATCATTAAGGGCGTAAGTTCGCATCCGGGCTTTGCCAAAGGAAAAATGGAAAGTGCCATTAAAATCCTGGCCGCCATCATTGATGCATTGCCTAAAGACCACTTAACTCCAGAGAGCACGCATCAAAAAGAAGGATTTATCCATCCCGTAAGCATGCAAGGCCATGTAGAACGGGCCGAAGCGCAATTCATCTTGAGGGATTTTGACGACGAGCTTTTGCGCCAGCATGCCGTTGTTTTGGAAAATGTGGCCAAAGAAGTATTGAAATCTTATCCGGGCTCTGGTTACGAGCTGACTGTAAAACCCCAGTACAGAAACATGAAAAAAGTGCTCGACCAATACCCGCAGGTTATTGCCAATGGCGTACGGGCTATTGAAAGAGCGGAGCTAAAGGTTAAAAAACAAAGCATCAGAGGAGGTACCGACGGTTCGAGGCTATCGTTTATGGGCTTGCCCTGTCCGAATATCTTTGCCGGCGAACATGCCTTTCATGGCAAACAGGAATGGGTTTCGGTGCAGGATATGGAAAAAGCGGTACAAACTATCGTTAACATTGCCTGCATTTGGGAAGAACGGGCTTAGGCAGGTAATTCGAGCTTGGCCAAGTACTGGTCTTCGCCATCGTCATAGCAAATTGTGCAGTGCCAGCCACACTGTTGGGCGGTGCGCAATAAAGTTTGCTGATCGAGGTAAAGCCAGTTAAACCATTTGCCCTTTTGTTGTTGGTATTCATAGCAATAGCTTACCTCGCCAAAGTAATGGCTGTTGGGCATGGGCAGATCGTCGTAGAGGTAAGCAATATTCGAACTGTCGAAGATAAGTTGGCCTTTGGGATTGATTAGGGTCTTGGCTTTTGCTAGAAAACCGACAAACCCTGGGAGGGTACCGGTTAAGCCGATGCCATTCATCATAAACAAAAGGGTGTCGTATTTTTTCTCGAGCGCAAAAATGTCTTGAACCAGCGCATTTTTCACCCCTCTGTTGCGCATGATTTCCACTGCCGTTTCAGAAATGTCGATAGCGGTTACCTCAAAACCATGCTGCTGCAGCCATAAGGCATGGCTGCCCACACCTGCGCCGACATCCAAAATCTTTCCTCTGCAAAGTGCCAAGGCCTGGTGCTCGAGTTCGGGCATATCATCTTCATCCCGAAAAAAAACATCAATGGGCATTTCTTCGGGTTCGTCGTAAGAATTATGCAGCCATAAAGTGCTGGCTTTGCCCTTCTGGTAATAGTCGGCTAGTGCCTTTCCAAAAACATCCATGCCTCAAAGATAGCCATTGGACCGGGCAATTGCTTGGTTGCCTTAAAATCTAGGCCTTGGCCCTGCTCAAGGTATTTTTTACCAATTCGCCAACAGTACTCAATTTATCTTTTGAGCTGCCTAGCAAATCACAAAACCAATCGCCTACCTTGTCTTTAAGGTCGTCGGTTCTGTCTGATGAAACCACCAAGGCCACTACGGCGCCCAATGCGGCACCGGCCAATACACCTGCCAATATTTTTGTTTGCTTTGTCATATCGTCAATATTTATCTATTTAACGTTATACAGACAAAGTTGTTTGCCGTTTTCCGTATTTATGTAGGAACAAAATCGAAATGCCATGAAAAAAGCCTGTTTCGTTGATCTGGACAATACGATTTATTTTACCAGGCCCAATGTTGATGTGCTCGGTCCTTGGTACGGTTTGTTGGCCAGCGAAGGCCTGGGTATTAGTGCCGAAGCCTTTGAAGAGGCAAAGATCGAAATGGTGCGCACGCCATTTCGGAACAAGGCCAGGCTTTATCGGTTTAACGAAGCTGCGATTGCCCATGCCATAGCCTATTTGGAACAGGATGAAGTAAAAGCATCGCTAAGTGTGCACAACGAATACAACTGCCTATCGCTCAACTACCCTAAAAAATACTAACCTGATTGACTAGCACGAACGCCATGTTGCAAAAACTATCGTATTTTAATCTTTTTCTGGCCATGCTCTATTTGATTGTTTACCTCAAAAGTGGCAACCTGACTTCTACGTCGGGTATTTTGGCCATTGTGGTGCTCAACTGGCTGGCGCTGCGGAGTTTTCAGCTGGGCAGCTACCGGTGGGAAATCTGGTTCTATCCATTTGCTTTATGGAGCCTATACTATGCCGGACTATTGGTTTATGGTTTGGTTAATGTAATTGCTCCAGCCATCGAATATAGCTTTATGAGCAATGAAAACCTCGTTTATGTGGCCTTAACTGCAATACTTGTGGCTGGGGTGCTGTGGCACGCCCTTGCCTACTTCCTAAAAAACCTGAAAATGCCACGGCTTTAATTCGGTTCTAGTTCGGCAACCCAAAACTTAAAAGAAATTAGGCCAGATCGATTACCCGATGGAACGGAAAGCCGTGCGGCAAAGTGCATTGGCGCTAAACCCGGCGAGTGCTAACAAGCGCTTAGCATGGGCTTTACGTGTTTTTAATCGGGTATTAGGCAACGCTTAATTTTTTTGCTTCAACTATTTGGTAATTAAAGTATTCTCCCTATCTTTGCAGTCCCTAAAAACTAGGGTAATCAATATTTTTTAACAAATTAAATAAAAGCAAGTGAATACGTTAAGTTACAAAACTGTCTCTGCCAATGCAAAAACTGTTAATAAACAGTGGGTTGTTGTTGATGCACAAGGAGAGATTTTGGGGCGCTTGTCTTCTAAGATCGCGATGATCATCAGAGGAAAACACAAGCCTGAGTTTACCCCAAACGTAGACTGCGGCGATAACGTGATCGTTATTAATGCAGACAAGGTTAAACTGACCGGAAACAAGTTCAGCGAGAAAGAATATGTTTCTTACACTGGATATCCAGGTGGTCAAAGATTCATTTCTCCGAAAGAGTTAATGGCAAAGCACCCAACTCGTGTAATTGAGAAGGCTGTTCGTGGTATGTTGCCTAAAACCAAATTGGGCAAAAAATTGTACACCAATCTTTTTGTTTATGCTGGTGCAGAGCATCCACATGCCGCACAATCACCAAAAACCATTAAACTTTAATTAAAGGAGAAAAGAAATGTCAGTTACAAATACTTCAGGAAGAAGAAAAACTGCAGTTGCCCGTATCTACTTAAAAGAAGGCAACGGCACGATCACCGTAAACGGTAAAGATCACAAAGAATACTTCCCTACCTTGCCTTTACAATATATCGTTAACCAATCGTTCGAAGTTTCTGAACTAGTTGGCAAATACGATGTAACCGTAAACGTAAATGGTGGTGGCGTAAAAGGTCAGGCAGAAGCAGTTCGTTTGGCTATTGCAAAAGCTATTGTCGAGTTAGATGCTGAGAAAAAACCAGCATTGCGCGCTAAAGGGTTAGTAACCCGCGATATGCGTATGGTTGAGCGTAAGAAACCAGGACGCAAAAAAGCACGTAAGAGATTCCAATTCAGTAAACGTTAATCTTAAGGAGACAAAACAATGGCAAGAACTACATATCAAGACTTATTGGATGCAGGTGTACACTTTGGTCACCTTACCCGTAAATGGAATCCAAAAATGGCTCCTTATATTTTCATGGAGCGCAATGGAATTCACATTATAGATTTAAATAAAACTTTAACTAAAACTGAGGAAGCTGCCTCGGCGATTAAACAAATCGTGAAATCAGGTCGTAAGATCCTTTTCGTAGCAACCAAGAAACAAGCTAAAGAAATCGTTGCCGATCAGGCAAAAAAAGTAAACATGCCTTTCGTAACCGAGCGTTGGTTAGGTGGTATGTTAACCAACTTCGCAACCGTGCGCAAGTCGATCAAAAAGATGGTTACCATCGATAAAATGACAAAAGATGGTACTTATTCAATCCTTTCTAAAAAAGAGCGCTTGATGATCCAACGTGAGCGTATCAAATTGGAAAACCTATTGGGTGGTATTGCCGACTTGAACCGTTTGCCAGCTGCGATTTTCTTGATCGACGTGAAGAAAGAGCATATCGCCGTAGCAGAAGCAATGAAATTGAACATTCCTACTTTTGCGATGGTGGATACCAACTCTGATCCTTCAAACATCGATTTCCCAATTCCGGCTAACGACGATGCAACGAAATCAATCTCATTGATTACCGATGTAATTATCAAAGCCATCGAAGAAGGTTTAGAAGAGCGCAAACGCGAGAAAGACGAAGAAGCAGAAAAAGAAGCCGTAGCTGTTAAAGCTGCTGCCGATGCACCTGAGGCTCCTGCGAAAAAAGCGACCAAAAAAGCAACTGCCGAAGCAGAAACTTCGGAAGATACAGAGGCTTAATTCAAATAAAAATGGGTTACGGGTATTATGTTGCAGGCTAGCTTACAACGTAAAACTGGTAACCCATAACTTTTTATAAAAACTTTAAAAAAAGAAACAAAATGTCTACAGTACAAATTTCTGCGGCAGACGTAAACAAATTGCGTCAACAAACAGGTGCCGGTATGATGGATTGCAAAAAAGCATTAGTAGAAGCCAATGGCGATTTCGAAGCTGCTGTTGATTTATTGCGCAAAAAAGGTCAAAAAGTATCGGCTGCTCGTTCTGGTAATGCTACCTCAGAAGGTCAAGTATTAATCCATGTTTCGGCAGATGGTACAAATGGTAAACTAGTTGCTTTAGCTTGTGAAACTGAACCAGTTTCTAAAGTTGAAGATTTCCGTAACCTGGCTCAGGCGGTTTTGGCAGCAGCTGTTGCCAACAATCCTGCTTCTGCTGAAGAGTTATTGGCAATTACTTTGGAAGACGGACGTACAGTTGCCGAAACAATTACTGAACTTACTGGTAAAATTGGCGAGAAAATCGTTATTCAAGAGTACGCAAATATCTCTGGCGAGCAAATCGTTTCTTATATCCACTCTAATGGTAAAATGGGTGTTTTAGTAGTATTTGAAGGCGCTAATGGTGCAGATATTACTGAAGCTGGTAAAGATGTGGCCATGCAAATTGCCGCGATGAACCCAATTGCTGTTGATAAAGATGGCGTTGATCCTGCAACTATCGAGCGTGAAATCGAAATTGCCAAAGACGTGATCCGTCAAGAAGGCAAACCTGAAGAAATGGTAGAAAAAATTGCTGCTGGTAAATTGAACAAATTCTACAAAGACAGCACTTTGTTGAACCAAGAATTCGTTAAAGACGGTTCTATGGATGTTCGTAAATTCTTAGACAACACGGCTAAAGGCCTAACAGTTACTGCTTTCAAACGCGTACAATTAGGTGCTTAAGAAGCTTATACCCTAAAGAAAAGCCCCGAAAATTTTCGGGGCTTTTTTGTTTATCCATAGCTCAGTAGGTGGATGGGAAATCCGGCAAGCTGTGGGTTTTGATAAAAGCTAACGCTTTACCTCCACTCTGCCAACCTCTTTACCCGAATCGTCAAACATTACTGCGCTCAGCAGCTGCTTGTTGGCCTTGATTTTGGTATAGGTTCTGGTGCCTTCTTTGGGCCCTCCGCCAATAATTAAGGGATAATTGTTTTTGCCCTGGGCAGGCTGATGCACCATGTATTTGTGGGTATGTCCGCTCAGTACCAGGTCTACCTTGCCCTTGTTCAATAGGGGCTCAAAAACCTCGGTACAATGTACAGGGCCATGCGCATCGCCAGAGTAACGTGGCGGAATATGCATCATCACCACCCTGAACAGAGCTTTTTTAAAGGCTTTGCTTTGCATTTCGGTGGCTAGCCATTGGGCCTGTTCGATACGGTATTGGTCAAAATCGACAATGCCCGCATAAACCGGATGTGCATCTTCCTTGTCTTCGCCGGTATCTAAAATCACGAACCTAACCGGCCCCAAGGTAAAGGCTGCCCGGCCTACATTCTGAAAATACGCGGGAAATTCCCGGCAGAATTTGCCTCTGGTTTCGTGGTTGCCCCTTACGTAAATGAACGGCGTTTGCTTGGCAAAAGCATCAACGCAAGGTTGCAGCATGTGATCGATGATTTGTTTTTCGTCAGTTTGATAATCGAAGATATCGCCGTTAAAAAAGATGAAGTCATTTTTCTTTTCCTTGTCCAGCTCCAAAAGAAAAGGAATGGATTTAGGCCTGTCGTGAATATCGTTGAGCATTAAAAAACTGATCTGCTCTTTGGTGCTGTCTGCATTAACAAAAGTGCCGGTATCGCTGAGGGTTGCACCATAAGTAAGCTTGTAGGGCTGAAAATCGACTACTTCCTTGCTCACTATCTTGTAATGGTAGGTAACCCCTGGCTTTAGGTTTTTCAGGGTAACGCAGTTGAGCCTTCCTTCAGGCCTTAAGCCTAGTTTGCTTTCGCCATAGGCTTTGAGGTTCAAGGCATCGGCGCTTTCGCCATATTCTACCCAGCTGGCGGCATTTTTGTTGGTAATCCATAAAATGCTCATTTCGTTGCCAAAAGTAGTTTGCAGGTAAGGGCCTACACTAATGCCGAACGCTTCTTCGCTACCTTTTGCAATTGTTGGACTGGCCATGGTCACGGCTGGTGCCATTAAAGTGGCGGCGCCAAGGGCCAAACTGCCTTTGAGAAAGTTTCTCCGCTGTTGTTGGGGATGATTTTTTTCCATGAATTTGTTTTTCTAAGGTGATGAGCTAAATATACTATACAATCGTTGACTCTGGCCCGACGTAAAATAAAATTTACGTTAGTCATAACTGCCCAAGTCCGGGCACAGGCAATCGGCCTGTGTTATTTTTAAAAAACAAGCCGTGGCAGGAAACAATAGGGGGCTGAAACAGTTATACATAAACACCAGCAAAATTGCAGAAACTTCAAACGTGTTATGCTAACTTTGTTACATGATAAACAAGATCGATAACAGCACCTATTTTAATGGGAATGCCATTGTGCACCATCAGCAGCTTACGTTGGAAGGCAGTAAAATTTCCGGTATTGCTTCGGTTGTAAACGGCGCAAAACAAGACAGTTTGGTGGTTCCGGGCTTTATCGATCTGCAGATTTACGGCGCAGGGGGCAAGCTGTTCTCAGCCGAACCATCGGTAGAAGCCTTGGTCCATATTGAAAACGAGTTGCTCAAAACCGGGACCACCGGTTTTTTGGCCTGCATTGCCACCAATACCCCTGCTGTTTTTGAACAATGCATTACAACAGCCAAAGCCCATCGTTCGATAGCTAAAAACTGCCTGGGCTTACACCTCGAAGGCCCTTTTATCAATGCCAAACGCCGAGGAGCCCATGTGGTCGAATACATCCGTAAAGCTACGCTGGACGAGGTTAAAGCCTTGTTGGATTTTGGCGATGGCGTTATCAAAATGATGACGATTGCACCTGAGCTGCAAGACGATCAGGTGCTCCAGTATCTGCTCGATAATGGCGTAGTGGTTTCGCTGGGGCATAGCGATGCCAGTTTTGACGAGGCTACCCATGCCTACGATAAAGGCGTGCAAACCACCACGCACCTGTTCAATGCCATGAGTCCGCTACATCATCGCGAACCGGGCATTCCTGCGGCCGTTTTTAACCATTCTCGCGCCATGGCCAGTATTATTGCCGATAACCAGCATGTAAGTTTTGAAGTGGTAAAAATGGCCCATAAACTGCTTAAAGAGCGTCTGTTTTTGATTACCGACGCCGTTACAGCCTGCGCAACGGGTCCGTACCAGCACCAAGCGTTGGGCGATAAATTTGTAATGCCCGATGGCACCCTTTCGGGATCTTCGCTTAGCATGCTCCAAGCCGTTAAAAACTGTGTAAACGACTGCGACATTGAGCTGATCGATGCCCTGAAAATGGCCAGCCAATATCCAGCTCAGCTCATCGGTTTGGGGGCTTCGATCGGAAAGATTACGCCCGGCGCCGATGCCAATCTCTTGGTGCTCGACGAATCATTGGATCTTAAGGAAGTCATCTTCAAGGGAGAGCCGATTTAAAACCAAATATTTGAACCAATTGTTAAATCAATAGCCGGTAAGTAAAAAATTGTTAATATTTTTGGGGTCATGAAATATAAACGCATCCTGCTAAAACTCAGCGGAGAGTCGCTAATGGGCGAAAAACAATATGGTATTGACAATGAGCGTGTAAGGCAGTATGCCGAAGATATCAAAGCGGTTCATGACAAAGGCCTGGAAATAGCAATTGTAATTGGTGGAGGAAATATTTTTAGGGGCTTAAGCGCCGAAAAATCTGGAATGGATCGTGCACAAGCCGATTATATGGGCATGTTGGCTACCGTAATCAATAGCATGGCTTTGCAAGATGCTTTGGAAAAAGTAGGTTTGAAAACCCGCTTGCTTACCGCCATCAAGATGGAACAGATTTGCGAGCCGTTTATTCGCCGCCGGGCCGTACGCCACTTAGAGAAAGGACGTATCGTTATTTTTGGAGCGGGTACCGGCAATCCTTATTTCACAACCGACTCGGCTGCGGCCTTAAGGGCGATCGAGATCAAAGCTGATGCGGTATTGAAAGGAACCCGTGTTGATGGCATCTACACCGCCGATCCCGAAAAAGATCCAACCGCAACAAAATACAGCGAAATCTCGTTTAGAGAAGTATATGCCAAAGGACTGAATGTAATGGACATGACGGCTTTTACGCTTTGCGAAGAAAACCAACTGCCTATTATTGTGTTCGATATGAATAAAACAGGTAATTTCATGAAAATTGCCAACGGCGAAGAAATCGGAACCTTGGTTCAGGGCTAATGCGGTTCTTGTTGCTGCTGTTGTTAGCTACTCCAACATTTGCGCAAAAAACATTGACCATTACAGACGAACGCAATGTTCCGATACAAGGGGCGTCAGTTTTTTTAGTAGGTGCGCAAAAGGAACTTCTTGCTATTTCTGACGAAAAAGGCTTCATCAATCTAAATTTATTCTCTGGCGATAAGTATTTGATCCACTCCCTAGGGTATATTGATACATTACTGGGTGGAGGCGAGCTTAATCGGCAGTCGAACATACAACTAAAAAGCAGCAACTACCCGTTAAACGAGGTGAAGGCAGGCTTATCGAAAGCAGTTTTTGTGAAAAGTCTACCCGCTATCGGTAAAGATCAAAAAAGCATTATAGATATTCCTCAAAACGCAAACAAGCAACGGGTAATTGCTGTTAACATAGATACGCCAGGGTATTTAAAAAGCCTGAAATTATTTTGTAAGGTTCAGGCTAAGGAGGTTGTGCCAGATTATCGGTTCTTGCTCTACACGGAGAAAGCAGGAGCACCTGATAGCTTGCTCATGCCCTTGAGCATTACGGGAATAAAAAATAGGAAAGAAATTAACTTCGATCTTTCGAAGGCGAATTTTTACCTTGAAATAGGAAAATACTTTATCGGCTATGAAACATTTAACGGAAAGGCTATCGTTAAAAAACAGATTCATACCGACAAAAGCAATAAGCAATTTGTGACCGTACCGATTGTTATCTATAACAGCACCCAAAGAGATGTTAGTTTTGGACGACATAATTTGTCTGCATGGTATAAAATGCAATCGGTAGAAAAAATTGGCGAAAAGATGGTTTGGAAAGACGACCTCGATCAAAACTTTGCCTATGAGCTTACGCTTTTAAACTAGCGCGCAAAACAAAACGGCAAACAGCATAAGCTTAACAATTTAGTCTATTATCTATTTATTTTATATTTTTGTATAAATATTACACATATGAACGACCTCATCAAGAAACAGTTAACTGATGCACAAGCTACCATGGATAAGGCAATTATCCACTGCGAGGCAGAATTGACGAAGATTAGAGCAGGTAAAGCCTCTGCAGGAATGCTCGATGGAATTATGGTAGATTACTACGGCAATCCAACGCCGCTTACCCAAGTAGGGAGCATCAATACACCAGATGCCCGTACCTTGATTATCCAGCCATGGGAAAAAGCCTTGTTAACTCCAATTGAAAGAGCAATTATGGAGGCCAACATTGGTATCAATCCGCAAAACGATGGCACCATTATCCGTTTGGTTGTACCGCCGTTAACTGAAGAACGTCGTAAAGACCTGGTTAAAAAGGTAAAAGAAGAAGCAGAAAGAGGCCGTATTACCATTCGTAACATCCGTAAAGATGCCAACGAAAAAATCAAAAAACTGAAAGGCGAAAGTGTTTCTGACGACGAGATCAAAACCGGTGAAAGCGAAGTGCAAAAAATCACCGATGCTTACATTCTTAAGGTCGACAAGCACGCCGAGGCCAAAGAAAAAGACATCATGACTGTTTAAGGGCAATCCTAAATCTAGTCTAAATGTAATATAAAAGGGAATGTGGTTCAGCTACATTCCCTTTGTTTATTTTTGCAATCCCAAACATAAAAATAGATGAATTTACTACTCCAATACTTAAAACAACATAAGTGGGTAGTGGTGGTGGCGCTGTTTCTGGCAGCCATTAACATTGGCTTCTCGCTAATGGACCCCTACTTCACCGGAAGAATTTTAGACAGGTTTATCAATAGGAGGCACGAATTTGGCAACGAAAGCGACTACTTGTGGGGCGTGCTCTCTTTGGTAGGACTGGCGGTTGGCGCGGCCATGGTATCGCGTATTGCCAAAAACTTCCAGGATTATTTTACCAGCATCATCGTACAAAAAGTAGGTGCCAAAATGTATGCCGATGGCCTAAAGCATTCGCTTGAACTGCCTTATCAGGTGTTTGAAGACCAACGGAGCGGCGAGACCTTGGGCATTTTGCAAAAGGTGAGATTAGACAGCGAAAAGTTTATCACCTCTTTCATTAGCATCTTATTTGTGAGTTTGATCGGATTGATTTTCGTTATTGTGTATTCGCTTTCTGTAAGCTATAAAGTATCGTTGGTTTATGCAGCTTCTATTCCAATCATCAGCTTCCTGAGCTGGTTTCTGAGCCGTAAAATCAAAACCATCCAGCGTTCTATTGTAGCCGAAACCACAGCCTTGGCCGGTTCTACCACCGAATCATTGCGCAATATCGAATTGGTAAAAAGCCTGGGCTTGGCCAATCAGGAAATAGACCGCTTGAACAAAACCACCTATAAAATTCTTGGCCTAGAGTTGCGCAAGGTAAAATATGTGCGTAGCATGAGCTTTGTGCAGGGCACTACCGTTAACCTGGTGCGCAGCACGATGGTTGTGGTGTTGCTGATGCTCATTTTCCACGATACCATTTCGCCGGGACAGTACTTTTCGTTTTTGTTCTATTCTTTCTTCTTGTTCGGACCATTGCAAGAGTTGGGCAATGTTATCCTGGCTTGGCGCGAGGCTGAAATCTCGTTGGGCAACTTTAAAAAAATTCTCAATACGCCTGCAGATCCAAAGCCGGCCAATCCGGTTAAACTGGAAAAAGTAGAAACCCTGTCTTTTTCAAACGTAAGCTTCAAGCACTTATCGGGTAAGAACAACGCCCTGAACAACATCAGTTTTACCACTAACAATGGCGAAACCATTGCTTTTGTTGGCCCTTCGGGATCGGGTAAAACCACGTTGGTTAAGCTTTTGGTAGGTTTGTACCAACCTATTGAAGGCGAGGTTTTTTATAACCAAACCTCCAGCAAGGATATCGATTTAGATCAATTGCGAGAGAAGATAGGCTTTGTAACCCAGGATACGCAATTGTTTTCGGGCACCATTAGAGAGAACCTGCAGTTTGTAAGGCCAAACGCTACCGACGAGGAGTGTCTGCGGGTTTTGCAACAGGCAGCTTGCCAGAATTTGATGGCCAGGGCCGATAAAGGCTTGGATACCGTAATTGGCGAAGGTGGCGTAAAGGTTTCCGGTGGCGAAAAGCAGCGCTTGTCTATTGCCCGGGCTTTGTTACGCAACCCCGATATTTTGGTATTTGATGAAGCTACTTCGTCATTGGATTCGTTAACCGAAGAAGAGATTACGGCTACAATCAGAGATGTGTCCGTATTAAGCAGCCATGTTACGATTTTGATTGCCCACCGCCTGTCTACCATCCGCCATGCGGATCGGATTTATGTGTTGGAGAAAGGCCATATCATTGAGCAAGGCAAACACGCCGATTTGTTGGCCGAAAAGGGATTGTACTTCGCCATGTGGAGGCAACAAGTAGGCGAAAGATTCGACAATTAGTACTTCCAACATAAAACCCTCGATAACTTTTAGTTAGATGAACTATGAATTGTCGAGGGTTAATTCGATATTTAGGTTTTAAACAAAGCCGATGAATTTGCTCGAATTTTTGAACTTAGGGGTAATGGAAGTCCTTATTATCTTGGTTATATTAATTGTGCCTGCCATTTTAACCATTTATTGTTTGGTCGATATATTTAGAGCAAAATTTGTGGATAATAATAGCCGAATCCTGTTTTTACTATTGGTTTTATTGGTGCCAATTATTGGAAGCATTCTTTATTTGGCCATGCGTAGCAATTATGTGAAGCCCAAAATGCCACCGTTTAATCAATTTCCTTAAATCTGATCTTCGATTTTATCCGCAGGCTTAATGTCATTGAGCGTTAGGGGCAAGAGATTTTTGGTTTTGAGATAGGTGATAAATACTATCCCTATGGTCATGCTGCCCCCAAATACTACAGCAGGTACCACACGCATTAACTTGGCCGTTAAGCCTGATTCGAAAGCGCCAATTTCATTTGACGAGCCGATAAACATACTGTTCACCGCCGAGACACGCCCGCGCATCTGATCTGGCGTAAGCAGCTGCATAATGGTTGATCGGATAATTACGCTTACACTATCAAAAGCCCCTTCGCAGAACAGAAAAAAAAGCGTAAGGTAAAAACTTTTGGATAGCCCATAGCAGATAATGCTCAGTCCGAACCCCGTTACTGCAATCAGTAAATTGCGCCAAGGCTTGTTCATAGGCGAAAAACGGGTCATGGCCAGCATGGTAATTACGGCACCACTTGAGGCCGCGGCGCGCATAAAGCCCAATCCTTCTGAGCCCACTTTTAAAATATCATTAGCAAAAACAGGCAGCAAGGCCACCGCTCCTCCAAAGAAAACCGAGAAAAGGTCCAAACTCATTGCGCCCAGCATCATTTTGCTCTTGAAAACAAAGTTGATGCCTTCTTTAAGGCTTTGAACGATGCTTTCTTTCGGGATAAAAGTTGGCGGATGGGTTTTCAAAAAGAAAATACACACCAGCGATATCAGAATAAAAGTAATGATGACGATATAAGTTGGCGTAATGCCGTAAAAACCATAGATCAACCCTCCTACTGCCGGACCTAAAATAGAGGCCAGTTGCCAGCTCGAGCTGCTCCAGGTACTGGCATTGGGGTAAAGTTCTTTGGGCAGGATCTGTGCCATTAGCGAAAAAGTAGCCGGGCCAAAAAAGCCTCTGGCCAAGCCAATGCCAAAAACCATGGCATACATGATAGGTACAATGTAGCTGGTGGGGATGTAGGCATGCATCTGCTTGGTGGTCACCACCAGCATGGTTAGCGAACAGAGAAATACACCAAAAAATATTTTGAGCAGCAGACCCCTTTTCTCCGATTTATCGGCCACATAGCCCCCATAAAGTGCGATGCCGATGGCAGGAATAGCTTCCGACAATCCAATGAGGCCTAAAGCGAGCGGGTCTTTGGTTAAATGATAAATGTGAAAGCCGATGATAACGGCTTGCATCTGATAAGCAAAGGTAAAGAAGAAACGCATGCCCAAATAAGAGCGAAATTCTCGGTAACGCAGGGCCGCAAATGGATCTTTCTTGGCGGGTATAACGGGTTCAGCTTCCAAAGCAATGGGTTTTAGACAAATGTAAGATTAAGTCGCTTAAAAATGGATAACCTATTTATGTTTCGAGCGCAAAAATCTGGATATAAAGTTGCCCGCTCACTGAAAAGAAACCCCATCAAATATGCCTGAAAAGGCCGAAGGCAATAATGGCGATGAACGAGATAATCCCAAGCGCCAATATGTTGTAGCCGTTTTTTCGGTCTGCATCAGTGTATGCCTGGATGCTTTCGCCACTGGGAAGTGTTTTTTTGTGGTTAATGAGGTGCCAGCCAATGAAAAACCCCAGCAATCCTCCTAATACGGCCAATAAATAGCCAGTAAAAACCCAAAACCAGTTTGCCTTTTGAGGCTCGCTTAAGATAGCCAAGCGCTCTGACCTGAATTGCTGCAAGGTGTTGTTATTCAGTTCTTTTCCTCGCTGTTTTAAGATGTCTTTGGCCAAGGCCACATCAAAGGCATTCCATTCATCGGCCTTTTGAAGCAGGTCTATCAGCTCCTCGTCCGAAAATTGGTAAAGGTAGTGGCTTTCGTCGGCCAATTCGATGCTCTTTTTCGAAAGCTCCTGTAACAGCTCATCGGCGCGTTTAAAATCGTTGTCCCTAAGCTTCACCCTAAACTCCTTGTTAATTTCGTTGTATGCAAATGAAACATCGAAGTTGATGGAACTGTCTTCCAATTCGTAAGCCAATCCGTTTTCGCCAAGGAATTGAGCGAGCTCGGATGCGGCGGCCTGGTCGTTAAATTTTTGATAGGTTAAGAACGTTTCTTGGCTCATTAGATTAACGGTTTTGCCGGATTGTTTTTATAGTAGTCTAATTTGTACTGAAACATTTCGCTCATGCGGGCGGCGCGCCATTTCGCTTCATCGGCCTTTGCCCCAATAAAATGTTCGTCTACGGTTTCGTTGAATAAGCGAATCCAGGTATCGAAATGTTCGGCGGCGACAGGTAGTTTGGCATGCTTTAAAAACGGGCTGCCACTATAGGCTGGCGTATCGAGTAGCAAGGTTTGCCAAAAGCCATACATTTTTTCGAGGTGTACCGGCCAGTTATTGCCAATTACCTCATTAAAAATTGGGGCCAGCAAAGCATTGTCACGAACTTTGCCGTAAAAATCGTTAACTAATAGTTTTACGTCATCCAGGTTCAAGATGTCGGTTGAAGTGCTCATTTGCTTTCGGAAATTAATTCAAATATAAGCGCTTGTAGCTGGGCAACCTGATTTACGATCATAAAATGACCCCCATTTGGTATTTCGATAATTGACAGCATCATTAAAGCCACGGTTTATGGATTGTTTGGTGCCAGGTGGCCGGAAGCTATATCGCCAAATCTTCATCGCTTTAGGTAAAAAATAACCCACCAGATTTTGAGGCCTGATGGGTCGGTATGAAGATGTTGTTTTAGGGTTGCTTAGAATTTTACGTTCAGGCTTAACAAAAAGTTTCGGGTAGCCTGCGGATAGTAATAATTTGTTCGGCTCAAATCGCCGGCATACAGGTAAGGATAGGTACCCCCATTGTTTTCGTAAAGGGTGCTAAATACGTTGTTTACCAAAAGACTTAATCCAACATTTTTAATCCCCGCTATCGAGGTGTTGTAGCCTAAACGCACATCGTTCACAAAGAAGTTTGACAAAATGCGCGTAGCGGCCTGGGTATTGTCCAGGTATTGCTTGCCTACATACTTGCTAATCAAGGCAATTTCTGCATTTTTGATGGGGTTATAAGCAATCTCGCTCGATACGATAAGGGCCGGCGAATAAGAAATATCAGTGTTTTTGTAAGTATTGGTTACAAAGGTTTTTCCGCTCGCATCGGCATCGTCGTAGATGTACTCGGTAAATTCCTTGATTTTATTGCGGCTCAAGGTAGCCGTAGCACTCCACGACAAATTTTTAAGGATTTGCCAACGGCCGTCCAATTCTAAACCTAAACGGTAGCTATCGGGTACATTCTGACGGGTTTGTCCGCCAACATCGTTCAGCTTTCCGGTATTGATCAGCTGGTCTTTGTACAGCATGGCAAAGCCATTCAAGCCCATACTGAACACCTCTTGCTGGGTACGGTAGCCAAATTCGAAGTCGGTTAGTTGTTCCGATTTAGGGCGGGTATTGATGTTTGAATCGGTAAAATCTCTCCTGTTAGGCTCTTTGTGTCCAACGGCAACAGATGCATATACATTGCTTTTGGAATCAATATTATAGGTTAAACCCAGTTTGGGATTGAAAAATTCGAGTCTGGCATTTTGTTGTGCCGGATTTCCAGCTTCGTCCTTGCCGAAATAAGAATAGTAAACGTTTCTGTACTGCAAATCGGCAAAGATGTTAAACCGTTCAATTTGGTAATTGGCCCGTCCAAAAATATTGAAATCGCTTTTAAAGGCATCATTGTCGTTGTAGATATGTCTGGCCGATTGGCTGGCATCGTAATTGGCAAACTGGGCCCAGATCACTTCGTCAAAGTGACGGCCTTTGTATTCGTTGTAAGCGCCACCCAAGGTAAAGCTCAGGTCGGTTTTAGGCGTGTAGTTTAAAGAGTAGGTTACGCCATAAAAATCATTGTCGAGCCACAAGCGCCTCACCAAGTCAGATTTATCGATGGTTGTTCCACCAACAACGACCGGCTTTATTTGATATTTGGCCAAACTTTGGTCGTCTTTGTATTCCTCGTAATAGCCTCGGCCATAAGTATAATGCAAGGCGGCGTTGGCCGTGAGTGTTTTGGCCAAGTTACGGGTGTAAAACAATTGGTAGTGGTCTTGCTGGTAGTTATCGGTTTGATTGTCGTAGGTAAAATCGTTGTGTCTGCGGTCTGTTTGCAACAGGTCTTCGGTAACACCGTTCCAAGCCTGATATGTCTTTTCGGTACCGCTAAATACGTTGGCACGTAAAATATCATTTTTGCCATAGTAGGCACCTGTTACAAAAAACGATTTCAGGTTCGACGAAGCCCGGTCGATGTAGCCATCAGATTTAATTCTCGATAAACGGCCATCAAAACTAAATTTGTTACCAATCAAGCCGGAACCTACACTTACGGTATTTTTCCAGGTATTGTAGGAGCCATAAGTGTTGTTCAGCTCGGCATAAGCCGAATCTCTTCTGGTAGTGGTTTGGATGTTCAGGCTGGCTCCAAAAGCACCTGCGCCATTGGTAGAAGTGCCCACGCCTCGTTGGATCTGGATATTATCGACCGACGAAGCCAAATCAGGCAAATTGATGAAGAAGCTGCCTTGGCTTTCGGCGTCGTTGAGCGGAATACCGTTGAGCGTTACGTTGATGCGCGTGGCATCGCTGCCCCTGATCCTGATGCCGGTATAGCCTACGCCTGCGCCTGCATCGGAGCTTACCACTACCGAGGGCGTTTGGTTCAAGATGTAGGGTAAATCCTGACCCACGTTCTTCTTAGCAATTTCGGCCCGGTTGAGGTCTTTATAGGTCGTTGCTGTGTTTTTTGAGGCCCTGGTGGCGCTTACCACAACCTCATCGGCCAAGAAAGAAAGTGCGCTGAGCTTAAAATCGACAACAGTGTTTGCGGTAAGATTGATTGTTTTTTCTTGGGTGGCATAACCCACGTAGCTTACCACTAAGGTGTAGCTCCCGGCTGGGAGGTTGCTAAATTCGTAACGCCCGTTGGCGCCGGCAATTACGCTTTGTCCCTTGTTTTTGAGTTTGATGCCTGCTCCTGGCAATACAGAGCTGTTCTCGGCCACAGTGCCCGAAATGTTGAATTGTGCCATCGAACTAATTGGGCACAACAGCGCAGCAAATACTGCGATCACTAATTTTTTCAATTTGTTTTTTTGTTTTAGTAAAACCTATCGGCAGTAGGGGTACTCCCGACTTTAGTTAAACTCCATAAACCATTCCCTACGCCAGCATTACCTGGATCAGGTGTATTTAGGGTTGAGGGTTGAAAGGCTTGAGGACGGGAGGGTAAACCTTCTGCCTTGTCGCCTTTTGCCTTCAGCCTTAAAATGGGTATGTTCTCAGCCTGTATTTGTGTTTTTACAAAACAAGGCACCCCTTATTGATGGCACAAAGGTATAAATTTTTTCGAAATGCAAAATTGGCGGTAAAACATACGAGGTTTTTAAAACTTCGTCTATGTTATTTGGCGCTATCCAACAGGAAATCGTCGATGGCAGCCACGGCATTATTAAGCCTCGCCTCGCCAAGGCCTCCGATCACTTTGTAGTTGGCATTTAAGGCCAGGAGTTCTTGGTGCCAAACCTGCATAAAATGTTCACGCTGGGTAGGGAAGTCGCGCAGGGGATCGTCTTGCCAAGGCAGGTCGATGTCTAACAGCAGGTAAAAATCGTAGGTGTATTGGGTGAGTGCATCTAAAACGGCCTGTGGCGTTTCACCGAAAAAGGCATCGCTCCAGATCTTAACGGTAACAAACGTGGTGTCGCAGATTACAAAATCGGTTTCTGTCATCGATAGTACCGAATCTTCGAGCGCTACCTGTCCGTGAAACATGTTGGTTTCGTCTTGTAGGGTACAAGGCGTAGTAAGGTTGGCGCAATAATAACGGGCATATTCTGGCACCCAAGGTACATTATAGTATTTGGCCAATTGCAAAGATATGGTCGATTTGCCAGTACTCTCGGGGCCAACAATGGCTATTTTTTTAATTTGCTTGTTCACGGTATATCTTTTTCCAATCGATGTAGCCTATCAGCGCGATGGCCATATAAATGGCATACATCAATCCAGTGGCGTAAAGTTCTTTAGAAAAATACACAATTACATAAATAATATCTACAAAAACCCAGATGAGCCAGTTCTGCAATACCCTTCGCGCCAGAAAAACCTGTGCAATAATGCTCGTTGCCGTGCAAAAGCTGTCTATAAAGGGAAAAGAGGCATCTGTTTTTTTGTGCAGCAAGAAACCGAGTCCTGTTGTAAATACGATAACGCCTAAAACGGAGTACATGACTTCCTGCCGGGTAATCTGACTAATAGGTCTTTGCGCGCCCGGGTTTTTCCGCTGTTCGCTCCAATAATACCAGCCATAAATGTTCATCAGCAAGAGGTAAACCTGCAGGCCCATGTCGGCATAGAGCTTGCTCTCCAAAAAGATAAACAGGTAGGTGAGTACGCTTGCGATGGCGAAAGGCCAGTTCCAGATGTTGTTCTTCGCAGCCAGCCAAACACAAAGCAGTCCCGTAATCACACCAAACCATTCCAGTGGGCTTGTTCCGAAAAGGAACTGTTTTACGCTCTCGATGAGTCCGTTGGCCAATACCAGCATACCCAAAGATATTATAAATCGCTTGATGGGTTCAAATTAATTACAAAAGGCGCAATTTGGCTAAACTTGACCTTCTTTTTGATTTGAAGGAGAAAACTAACCAGCTCCTTGGTAATTGGCGGTAAGATATCTTGTTTGAGTTGTTTCGATTGCTGATTGTAGTCGACCTGCAGGGTGTATTCATCGCCATCGTAAACTATTTGACTGTCTGGTTTGAGTTTGTCTATCTCAGACGACTTGATGATTTTGATGAATTCGGCATAGGTGTCGTCATCAAATTTACCCATGCCATATTCGCGTGGCAGTGATTCGCCCCTGTCTGTATACATCACCTTCTTGGCGCTGTCTATAAAAACCGAAAAATTTACAAGCCGGTTCCAAGATGTTCCATAAACATTGAATTTAAGTTGTTTAAAAACGAAGTTCTTGTCGACTACATTTTTTCTGTCAATATATACCAACCTTCTTTTGCCGCCAAACATGTGCTTTGAATTCGAATCGAGGGGAATAAGGATCAGTCTGTTCGCGGTTTGCTTGCTGATCAAAAAATCATAATTGTCAATACGCTCTTTCGAAAAGTCGTCTCCCGAAAGGAAATATCTGTCGTAGAGCCTTAATGTATCCCCAATCAGATGATACGGTCTTACTGGCTGCCAGTTTCCTGCGGTTTCAAAGTAAACCCTATCAGAATCTATTTTGATATATTCCAAATTCTTGCCCGACCAGGCCTTGAACAATGTTTTTTCTTGCGCGTTGCCACGGCACAAAAAAAAGAAAATAAAGATCAGTAGAAGTAGTTTTTTCTTCATTGATTATAGAATAGGACATAGCAGATCTGTTTTGCTACATCGTTATGATGCAGAAGCCGTTCTAATCCATAACGAGGGGAAAAAATTAATAGACGAAGGGATAAAACAAAAAATCCGATAGGGAACAACCCCTACCGGATAATAAACCAAACAAACTATTTATGAAGAATACCCTCGGGCAAATCACTTGCCGAGGATGCTTTAGATCTATTGATTAGGCGATGCACTAAAATTTATCGCCGCTCTCACGCTCACCTCGCTGGCTAAACTATTCCTGAGCACATATTCCATTCTCACTTTCAAATTACTTCCTCTGATGTAATCATCTACAAAACGCGAGTTGTCTATATCTAGTACAAGATTGTTGCCAATATTTTCAGATACATCACTTCTTGACGCTACCATGACTTCCGAGCCGCTTGTATTGACCACAAACAGCTTTACCGACTTGAAAATGCCCAAGCTTTGTCTGGTTGGGTTGCTAGCGTCTAACCTTACCGAGGCCACTTTTACGTCTTTGATATAGGACGTTCCGTTTTGATTGCCAAAAATCTCGTCGAAACTGCTGGTGCTGCTGCTCACCGTTTGTGCAGTATTACTTTTCGTATTGGCGGGAATGGTTAAAATTGCCGTGTATGGAAAAGTAGACTTAATAATTGATTGCACGGTGGCGCAACCTGTTACAACTATGCAAATAACTATAAATGAAAGCACTAATTTTTTCATCTTTCTCATCAACAAACCGAAAACGATTTGGTTTTTAAAATTTACAAATTAATTTATTCTTGCCCTTATGCTTGGCATCCGAAGCTGAAACGCAAAAAGAATTAAAATATTCTTTAAAACAATTTTTAGAAGGCAATGTTTTTTAGGGGCGACCATCTAAATGAAAGAGATTAACAGGTAACAAACTTACGCTCAGGTAACAAGTTAAATTAAAAATTGATGATCATGAAAAGAGCGAGTTTAAATTTTTTAGCCATTGCAGGCCTTTCTATAGGATTATTTGCATTCGGATCCATTAAGCAAGGTGGCATACAAGGCAAAGTAACCCCAGCCGAAGGCGCCAAGGAAGTAGTGGCGGTTGCAGGTTCAGATACCTTGCGAAGCCAAATGAGCAACGGCTCGTTTGTATTTGGCAATGTTAAAAAAGGCACCTATACGGTTTGGGTAAAAGCCAATGCGCCTTATAAAGATGCTTCTGTAGAAAACGTAGCGGTAACCGACAGTGCCACTACTGATATCGGAGAAATCAAGTTGCAGCAATAAGTATAAAAATAACGTTGTGTGTGAAATGAAAAAAGAGGGTGAAAGCCCTCTTTTTTCATTTCTTTCTGTATCGTTTTTAGGGTCTTTTACACCAGTAGCATTGGCTCAAATATTTTTAAAATAATCGTCCTATATTCCAGTCAAAAAACCTATCTTTGCATCCCGACAGAGCAGTTGGGATTATCATTTCATAGCAGAGGAGTTCTCCCAGCTATCAGTCAAATTTGACTTTTACTTTAGACTTTTTTAAAAACCCCACATGCCTAAAGACACCTCGATACGTTCGGTATTGATCATCGGATCTGGACCAATCATCATTGGCCAAGCTTGCGAATTTGATTATTCAGGTTCACAAGCCGCACTTTCTTTGAAAGAAGAAGGAATTTCAGTAGCTATCATCAATTCAAACCCTGCAACCATTATGACCGACAAGGTAATTGGCGATCATGTATACTTGCGGCCGTTGACAGTTGAATCGATAGAGCAAATTCTAATTGAACATGCCAATTCTCCAGACTTGCCCACCATTGATGCGGTATTGCCCACTATGGGCGGCCAAACAGCCTTAAATCTTTGCGTTGATGCCGAAGAGCGAGGCATTTGGAAGGCGCATAAGGTGAGGATTATTGGGGTAGATGTAGCGGCTATCGACAAAACCGAGAACAGGGAATCGTTCCGCCAGTTGATGGTTGATATAGGGGTGGGCGTTGCCCCATCAAAAATTGCCAATTCCTTCTTGGAAGGAAAAGAGGCTGCCCAACAAATCGGCTTTCCCTTGGTAATTCGCCCTTCGTATACCTTGGGTGGTTCTGGTGGCGGTTTTGTACACAAAAAAGAAGACTTTGATGCGGCCCTTAAACGTGGCCTGGAAGCCTCGCCAACGCACGAAGTATTGGTAGAAAAAGCGGTTTTGGGTTGGAAAGAATACGAATTGGAGTTGTTGAGGGATGGAAATGACAATGTGATCATCATCTGCTCTATCGAAAACTTCGACCCGATGGGAATCCACACCGGCGACTCGATTACCGTAGCTCCGGCCATGACCTTGTCTGACCGTTGCTACCAGGAAATGCGTAACCAAGCCATTAAAATGATGCGTGCCATCGGCAACTTTGCCGGAGGCTGTAACGTACAGTTCTCGGTCAATCCTGAAAACGACGACATCATTGCCATCGAGATCAACCCGCGCGTGTCGCGCTCGTCGGCTTTGGCCAGTAAGGCAACCGGTTATCCAATTGCAAAAATCGCGGCCAAATTAGCCATCGGTTATAACCTGGATGAAATCGATAATCAGATTACCAAAACCACTTCGGCTTATTTTGAGCCAACGCTTGATTATGTGATCGTAAAAATACCTCGCTGGAACTTCGATAAATTCAAAGGTGCCAATCCTGAATTGGGCTTGCAAATGAAAGCTGTGGGCGAGGTGATGGCCATCGGTCGTAACTTTATCGAGGCTTTGCAAAAAGCCTGTCAGAGTTTAGAGATTGGTCGTGCGGGCTTAGGTGCCGATGGTCGCCAAAAAAGAAATATCGAAGAAATCATGCACGGCTTGGAGCATCCAAGTTGGAACCGCTTGTTCCTGATCAAAGATGCCATGAGCATGGGCGTTCCGTTGGAATCGATCCGTAAGGTAACCAAAATCGACAAATGGTTCCTGATCCAAATTCAAGAGCTGGTTAATCTGGAAGTTGAGCTTAAACGCTACTCTTTGAACAATATTCCTAAAGATTTCTTCTTCAACTTAAAGCAAAAAGGCTTCTCTGATTTGCAGATTGCCTACGTGTTGGGCAATGTAACCGAAGATGAGGTGTATAACCGCCGCAAGGAACTGGGCATTAGAAGGGTTTACAAAATGGTAGATACCTGCGCAGCAGAATTCGCGGCGCAAACCCCATACTTCTATTCGACTTTCGAAGAAGCGCCAATCCAGATTTCTCTGGTTGGCAACGAAATCCTGTCGAACGGCGATGAATTGGGCACCAACGAATCAATACCTTCCGACCGCAAAAAAGTAATTGTACTGGGTTCTGGGCCTAACCGTATCGGTCAAGGTATCGAATTCGACTATTCTTGTGTACACGGCTTATTGGCTGCTAAAGAAACAGGCTTCGAAGCCATCATGATCAACTGTAACCCCGAAACGGTATCAACCGATTTTAACATGGCCGATAAGCTTTATTTTGAGCCGGTGTTCTGGGAGCATGTACGCGAAATCATCGAACTGGAAAACCCTATTGGCGTAATTGTGCAGTTGGGTGGCCAAACAGCGCTTAAAATGGCCGAGAAGCTGTACGAAAACAATATCAAAATCATCGGTACGGCTTATAGCGATATGGACGTGGCCGAAGATCGTGGCCGTTTCTCAGACTTGTTAAAAGAACTTGATATTCCCTATCCAAAATATGGTGTAGCCGAAAATGCCGAGGAAGCCATTAAAGTGGCTAATGAGGTTGGCTATCCGGTGTTGGTACGCCCGAGCTACGTATTGGGTGGCCAGGGTATGAGCATCGTCATTAACGATGAGGATTTGGAAAAAGCCGTAGTAAAGCTGCTGGGCGATTTGCCGGGTAACCGCGTATTGATCGACCACTTCCTAGATCGAGCCGAAGAAACCGAATCAGACTCGATCTGCGATGGCGTAGACGTACATATTGTAGGTTTGATGGAGCACATTGAGCCTGCCGGTATCCACTCGGGCGACTCGAGTGCGGTATTGCCGCCGTTCAGCTTGTCTGACAAGGTAATTGCCGATATGGAAGCCTACTCGAAGAAAATTGCCAAAGCCTTGAACGTTATCGGTTTGCTCAACATCCAGTTTGCGGTAAAAGACGATAAGGTTTATGTAATCGAAGCCAACCCAAGGGCATCGAGAACGGTTCCTTTCATTGCTAAGGCCTACGATGTGCCTTACATCAATATCGCCGCAAGGATCATGTTGGGTGTAAACAAACTGAAAGACTTCAATATTGTGCGCAAGCTGGAAGGCTATGCCATCAAAGAACCGGTATTCTCTTTCGAGAAATTCCCTGAGGTAACCAAGGAGCTTGGTCCAGAAATGAAATCGACTGGTGAAGCTATCCGTTTCATCAAAGACCTGGAAGATCCTTATTTCCGCAAGCTTTACAAAGACAAGTCGATGTACCTGTCTAAATAGGCTAAAGGAGAAAGACTAATGCATAAACAAAAAATCCCTCAACATTTGTTGAGGGATTTTTTGTTGAAGGATATTTCGCCTATTTGAGTCCAATTTTTATCAGGGAAAGCAATCTTTATTGAACATAGATCGCTTCATCACTGTGCCGCTTTTAAGGATACTTTAACTACTGCTTCGTCCAAATTCGGGTATTCAGATCTAACTCTTGTACAATGGCGTACATAAAATGGAGTACCGAAAGATCTTCGTTGAGTGCATCGGCATTGAGCAGGCTTTTGAAAAGCGGCGCTTCAAAGTAATTTTTGGCCAGTGGAAAAGCGATGTACATATTCGAATTGACAAACGATACCGAAATGGCATAGGCGGCGCGCTGGTTTAATTCGCAGAGACGATCCATGAGGGCAGGTGTAAGGATATACCTGGCCTCGATCTGATCGGTACTGTAAGTGACAAAATTCTTGTTAAAGGCCTCGTTTTCCAGTTCAACGATGTTTTTATCGCCAAACGAGTAGATGTTTTTAGCAAACCAGGCACCAATGCTGCTCCCGAAATCCTTAGGCCTGATAACCGTAATGCCGTTAAAGTTTTTGTTGAAATCGGCTACGAATACAATGCCTTTTAGAATGTCGTGCCAATGCTCCTGCCTGCCGTTCTTTCCTTGGGTTTCGGTTTTGTACTCGGCATGCACCTCGGCAAAATAAATGCTGGTTCTGCCTATTTTTCCGCTAATCAGGTCTTCGGTACTGTAGCGGTCGGGATCAGTTGTAAAGAGCTGCGATTGCCTAAATTCGCCCTCGGTAATACCTCTGCTGGGCTGTATCGTTAGGCTTTGGTCTACATTGCTAAGCAATGCGCCCACAACATCCATTTTAAAACGGTTTTTGTAGTCGGTAGCGGCATCGCTGATGCGGAAGAGGATAACGCCTCCAAAAATAATGGCCGCCAAGCCGGTAACCATGCCCGCCACCAAAAGTCCCATCACGGCCAGTGCCACAATCAGTACAATGCCCAATATAATGGCGCCGTAGCCTTGTGTATTGGCCGATAAAACTTTTTTACGCTCAACTTCTAACTCGGCTAACACGCTTTGTAGCTTGCCGTTTTGCGTATAATTGACATCCATTAGTTATTGAAAAGCTCTTTTGCGCTGATATTTTTACGTTCTTCTTCGGTAGCAGCCAAAACCTGCATAGGCTGATAGCCCAACATACCGGCAAACATGTTGCCTGGAAACATCATCACGGCGTTATTGTAAGTGGTTACACTGG
Organism: Pedobacter sp. TM02; assembly: GCF_059705275.1. Classification (NCBI taxonomy): domain Bacteria; kingdom Pseudomonadati; phylum Bacteroidota; class Sphingobacteriia; order Sphingobacteriales; family Sphingobacteriaceae; genus Pedobacter; species Pedobacter sp. TM02. The sequence continues at coordinate 4,121,803 of NZ_AP046530.1, read as the reverse complement.
CATTGTAGTTTCTTCTGGCGGCGGCAATCTGCTCTTCGCTTTCGGTCCAGGTGCTTTGCAGGTTCAGAAAATTGGTGTTGGCTTTTAGATCTGGATAATTTTCTACGCTTACCATCAGGCCTTTTACGGCTGCGCCCAATTGCTGGTCTATAGCTAGTTTATCTCCTTCGGTAACATGGCTGCCCATGGCCTTGCCACGCAGCTCAGTAATTTTGGTCAAGGTGTCGCCTTCGTACTGGGTGTATTGTTTTACTACTTCAACCAAGTTGGGAATGAGGTCGAAACGTTTTTTCACCATAACGTCAATGGCCGAAAAGGCATTGGCAACCTGGTTCTTTTTGCTGATGAGCGAGTTGTAAATTCCGATGCCGAAAATGAGCACCAAAACGGCAATAATAGCTACAATAATCATATTTAAATTTGTTGGTTAGGATAAATATAGAAATTTTAGCCTTTTGTACGGCTATATAAAAAAAGAACCCCGCTCCGGAGAGAGCAGGGTTCAACCAATCAATATTAAAAAGGAGAACCTTTCTAATTAGTTCAAAATTACGACTCCTTTTGCTTCAAACACAATTTCTTTTTTAGGTTGTGTAATTTTTGCTATTTCTTCAGCCGATTTCTTCTCATCTTCGGCAATGTGTTTCAAGTCTTCGACAGAAGTAGTCTTTCTTTCCGCAAAACCATCGATCACTACTTTTTTGCCTGCAATATCCTTTGGCATAAAGAAAGCATAGTCTTTGAAGTTAACGTACATGGTCTCGCCATTTGGCATTTTTAGATTCATAAAGCAGCCTTTTTTCTTGCATACGCTTACAACCTCGCCAATCACCTTCATGTCGGCCTTGGTTTTATCGCCTAATTTCGTGTTGATCTCTGCAGTGGTAATTGTGTTTCCTTTTTTAACGCCATCGCCAAACGACTGGCCTTCGTAGGCATCTTGTGCAAAGGCAAATGTAGCAAACAGGCATAATGCCAAGCTTAAAACTAATTTTTTCATCTGTTTTATAATTTTGTTTTTAGTGGTGGATGAAGTCATCAAGGTTTGGTTATTCATGCCCTTAGGGCTGCAAAGCCATGATGGTTCATTGGTTATTCGTCTTTGGTATAAACTCTTATCTTCCACAAAAATATTTAAAATCTTTATAAATGGCATAAGGTGCAAAGGGAAATTTTAAAACATAAAAAAAACCCCACTGCTCTTAGCAGTGAGGTTAATCATCCCTATTGTTGTTTTACCCATTACTGGATAAGAACGATAAGAGTAATACAACAAGCTATCCAATTTTGATGTTTTTTATTGAATAGCATTTAATCTATTGATTACTAGTATTTTAAATTGTTTTATTTTTGGTGTGCCAAACTTTTTTTATACTCGGTGTGTAGAGAAAAATGCCAGTTTGCCACAAAAGTGTAGAGAAAAATGCCACCCCAGTAGCAAAACTTGGGGAGTTTTTAAGCTCTGCAATGGTGGTGTGGGCTTAGCCAAAGAGCAAGGCAAACACTTCTTCAATCTTGCTTACGGTAATGAGCTGGATCTTGAATTTAGCTCGGTCAACCCCTTTCAGGTTATAATTCGAAACAACTATTTTTTCGAAGCCTAGCTTCTCGGCCTCGGCTATACGTTGCTCGATACGGTTAACGGCCCTGATTTCGCCCGATAAGCCTACTTCGGCCGCAAAGCATATTTTAGACGAAATGGAAATATCCTCATGCGAAGAAATAATAGCGGCCATGATGGCCAAATCGATGGCGGGATCTTCAACTTTGATGCCCCCGGCAATATTGAGGAAAACATCTTTAACCCCCAGCCTAAAGCCACATTTTTTTTCGAGTACCGCCAGCAGCATGTTCATGCGCCTGATATCGAAGCCCGTGGCCGAGCGTTGTGGCGTTCCGTAAGCCGAAATGCTGACCAAAGCCTGTGTTTCGATAAGCATGGGCCTGGCACCTTCCAAGGTAGCACCGATGGTAATGCCACTTAACTCCTCATCGCGTTGCGAGAGCAAAATTTCCGAGGGGTTAGACACTTCTCTTAATCCATTGCCCTGCATGGCATAAATACCCAATTCGGCAGTGGCACCAAAGCGGTTTTTAATGGAGCGGAGAATACGGTAAATATGGTGCCTATCGCCCTCAAACTGCAGCACGGTATCAACCATGTGTTCCAAAATTTTCGGACCGGCAATGGCACCGTCTTTGGTAATATGGCCAATCAGAAAAACAGGAGTGGCGGTTTCCTTGGCAAAACGCAACAGTTCGGCCGTACACTCGCGGACCTGCGAAACGCTGCCTGGTGTTGATTCGATGTGTGCCGAATGCAGGGTCTGGATGGAATCGACAATAACGATTTCAGGTTCCAGCTGTTCAATCTGCTTAAAAATATTTTGTGTAGCCGTTTCGGTCAAAATATAACAATCGGCTTTAGGGCTATTGGTAATGCGTTCGGCACGCATTTTAATCTGCTGTTCGCTTTCTTCGCCCGAAATATACAGAATTCTTTTGTTGGGCATGTTGAGCGCCAGTTGCAGCATTAGGGTCGATTTGCCGATGCCGGGTTCGCCGCCAATGAGGATTACGGAGCCAGCTACCAGTCCGCCGCCCAGCACGCGGTCTAATTCTGCATCGCTGGTCAGGGTTCTTTCTTCAGTAGTGGCTTCGATCTGCTCAACTTTGCTGGGCTTGTTGAGGCGCTGGGTACCGCTGGCCGATTTCCAGGTGGGCACATGTAGAGCGCCCTTGTCGATAACCTCTTCTACAAAGGTATTCCATTGGTTGCAGGATGGACACTTGCCCAACCATTTTGGCGATTCGTAGCCGCAACTCTGACAAAAATATGCTGATTTCGTTTTAGCCAAGTGATTTTAGGTGTTAGATTGACGATTTTAGATTTTTTATCCAGCTAATTTAGCTAAAATATTTAGCAAAATAAATTTTTTTGTACAGTCGAACACTTAAGAGCCTAATCCAAGCCACTATCGAACAATCTGCGATTAAAACGGTAATTAACAAGGTGTTTTTACCCGAGCGCTGAAAAAAGGTCTGAGTTAACTTTAGGTGTTAATCGTGAATAGCGACAACCAGCGGCGCCGAAAACTGCATATTGGAAGAGTAGGCAACAACATTAATCACTATGGGATACGGACCAGACAACAATCTCCAAATCGATTGGGGAAAAACAATTCAATTGAAAGTGCCGAGATATGCACAGGTAAAACTTGCTTTTTCTTCGGAAGCGGCCTGGGAAAATGCCATATGCATCTATGATTCGGCATATAACAAGCTTTTCGAAAAAGGGAACCAGGCCGGGAGGAATTTGAACCCTGAAGTTTATGGACGAAACAGGGTAGAAGAACGAATGATTTTTATCACAGGCTGGCACAAGAACGGGCCTGCCGACGGAGGAAAGCCCTGGTATCAATCGCCATGCAGGTATTCTCCTCATGCAGGCGATAATTTTGGCAGCGGGGTAATCGGTTTCGAAGATGCAGGCGATGGCGACTACAACGATATCATGGTATCTTATGTATTCGAATAAAAGGCAATAGTGGCAGGTATTTTGGTATTTGACTTTGTATCCAATATTTATTAACTTAAAGTTAATTAAACAACCTAACCAAAACTTAAAAATTATGAACAAGGAAAACCTGCTCAGCAAAGCTGAAATGAAAAAAGTAATGGGTGGCGACGGCCCGCCTCCGGAGTCTTGCCTTGGTAAGCCCGAATGCAAGGATTGTTGCAGATACACGGCTAATGTAGGCCGTTGCGAAATGCTATGCGACATGCACCAGACAACTTAGCTTATTTAAGATCCAATCATTAAAAAAGCCTGGCTTCTTTTACAGAAACCAGGCTTTTAAATGTTTTGAAAGGCCAGTTACAATTTGATTTCCTCGTCTTTGGAAGAAAGGAAATGAAATTCGGTCAAGTGGTAAGAAGATACCGCTTTTACCTTAACGCGCTGGCCAAATTTGAAAAACCATTTCCACTGGAGGGAGAACAGTCCTTTTTTAATGAAGGCCGCTATATAGGGATGAACGCATAAAGTGATGTTCTTCTCGTTTTGTTCTTGTAGGATATAGGTAAGGTTGCTCTCTATATCGTCCATCAGCACAATACTGGCTTTGATCTCGCCGGTACCATCGCAGGTTGGGCATTTCTCTACCGTTACAATGTTCATTTCTGGCCTTACCCTTTGTCGGGTAATTTGTACCAGGCCAAATTTGCTCGGTGGCAAAATGGTATGCTTGGCACGATCGAGTAGCATGAGCTCGCGCAGGTAATCAAAAAGCACTTTGCGGTTGGCCGGTTTGTGCATGTCGATAAAATCGATTACCACAATGCCCCCCATATCCCTCAGCCTCAGCTGACGGGCAATTTCTTTAGCTGCTTCCTTGTTTACCTGAAGCGCATTTTCTTCCTGATTTTCCTTGCTGGCCGTCCGGTTGCCACTGTTTACGTCGATCACGTGCAACGCTTCGGTATGTTCAACTACCAAGTAGGCGCCACCGGCCAAATTTACAGTTTTGCCAAAGGCATTCTTGATTTGTTTCTCTACACCGAAATGTTCGAAAATAGGCTCCTTGTGCTTGTAATACTTCACGATCTTTTCCATCTCTGGCGAAATTTCGTGCACATAAGACTTGATATCTTCGTACAGGTTCGCATCGTTTACGTAAACGTTGGCGAAATCGGTATTTAAAATATCTCTGATTAGGGTAGAAGTACGATCCATCTCTCCCCAAACACGTTTAGAGGGCTCGGTATCGGGCAGTTTCTTGGTGAAGCTTTCCCATTTTGATATCGAATCCAATAAATCCTTTTGCAGTTCGGCAACGCCCTTTCCTTCCGAAACCGTTCTAATGATAACTCCAAAGTTTTGAGGTTTGATACTTTCGATAATCTTTTTGAGACGATTACGTTCGGTATTACTCTTAATCTTTTTAGAAATCGATATGACGTTAGAAAAAGGTACGAGCACAATATATCTTCCGGCAATCGAAAGATCAGAGCTCAACCTCGGTCCTTTAGTGGAAATGGGTTCTTTGGCAATTTGAACCGGCAAGATTAAATTTTTGCTGACGATTTCGGATATCTTACCCGCTTTGTTAATGTCGGCTTCTAATTTAAAATTATCTAATAAAGTGCCATTGACCGTGCCGTTACGCTTAATTTTAGTAAGCTTTATCAAAGATTGTACCTGGGGCCCGAGGTCGAAATAATGCAAAAACGCATCTTTTTCGTAGCCAACATCAACAAAAGCAGCATTTAGGCCAGGCATGATTTTTTTGATGCGGCCCAAATAAATATCGCCTACGGCGTAGTTATTGTTAACGTGCTCTTTATGGAGCTCGACGAGGTATTTGTCTTCAATTAAAGCTATGGTTACTCCCGTAGGAGTAGAATCGATTATTAATTCCTTTACCAAAAGCTACAGATTTTAAGGCAATTGAATGCCCTATTACACTTGGACAAAAAACACATAGAATCCAAAAATAAATACCGTTTAGCGGGGTATTTATTTTTGGCCAATACACAGATAGGAAAAACCTATTTTTTCTTGTGTCTGTTTTTTCTTAAACGTTTTTTGCGTTTGTGGGTAGCCATTTTATGTCTTTTTCTTTTTTTACCGCTTGGCATAATCTTAAGTTTTTAAATGTTTTTATTAATCTGTTAATTAACGTTTATTTTTTAACTCGGCCACTTTCTTGTCTATAAACGACGACAAGGTTGGGTTGGCCGCTAATTTCTTGCTGTTCAAATAAGCGTCTATTGCTTCTTTGTTCTGGCCCAGGCTTTCGTAAGCCGTAGCCAGGTAAAAATAGGCATCTGGTGTTGCTTTAATTTGGCTAATGATATTGTTGAAGCGAACAATAGCTTTGTCAAACTGGCCAGATTTGATGGCGAACATGCCTAAATTCATGTTTGCCTTTAAGTTTTTTGGATCTTGCTCTACCACTTGTCGCAACATGGCAATGCCCTGCATCGGAGCACCCAAGCCATTTACGATGGTAATGCCCAATCCGGTTTTGGCATCTAGGCTGGTCGAGTCAAGCGCTAAAGCCTTGGTAAACGCGTTATTGGCTTTTTGAAGCATATGGGGTTGCAAAAGGCTATCCTGTGTATTATCGAAAGCCTTTAAAAACCTATTGCCTGCATTGAGCCAATTAGCTAAAGAAGATTCTCCATTGGCTACAACTTCGAGGTACAGGGCACTGGGTGCTGGCTGTTCCAAATCTTCCCATTTCTGGGCCAGCTTTTGCGCCTGCGCTAGTTTTTCGGTTCCAGAAGCACCTTTGTAAGTGTTTTCCAGTACCGTAATCTCTTTGCCGGAAGCGCTGCTGATCAAGTTTTTTGCGGTGGAAGATATTTCTTCTAGGCTAAGTTGTGGCGAAGCGGTTTGGTCTGCCATGGCAGCCGGTTTGGCCGCTTCTTCCTTAGGTTTGACCAAGCCTTTGATCGGTCTGGTAAACAAAAATCCAGCAAGCAATACAATTGCAACAATGATAAGCGCTTGTTTTGTACGGATATTGTTTGCCATGGCGATAGGATTAAGCTTCTGCTTTAACTTTTTTAGAGTTGTTTTTTACTTTGTCAACAAAAACTTTTGCTGGCTTAAAGCTAGGAACAAAATGCTCTGGGATAATGATCGCCGTATTTTTAGAAATATTTCTAGCAGTTTTTTGCGCTCTCTTTTTTACAACGAAACTACCAAAACCTCTTACGTAAACATTTTCGCCGCCAATCATGCTGTTTTTGATTACTTTGAAAAATGCCTCTACTGTTTCCTGCACGTCTACTTTTTCAATTCCTGTCTTTGTTGATATTTCCGAAATAATATCTGCCTTAGTCATATTTTCTATTTATTAAGTTATTGAGTGTTAAATATTATAACTGTTTTGGGGTTGCAAAAGTATTGCTTTTTAATGAGATAGGAAAATAAAAGATGATTTATTTACAATTGGACGTATCATGTAAATGCAAGTTTTATCAAAATGCTAGATTAAGGTTGTATTTTTGACAAAATGAGCTTTCAACAGGAAATTGTAAAATGGTATAAAATCAATAAACGCAGCCTTCCTTGGCGCGGCACAACCGACGCTTATGTCATCTGGCTTTCGGAAATCATCCTGCAGCAGACCAGGGTAGAGCAGGGGCTTCCTTATTTCAACAAGTTTCTTGAAAACTTTCCAACGGTAAGTGATTTTGCCAGCGCCAGCGAAGTACAGGTGCTTAAGCTTTGGCAGGGACTGGGCTATTATTCGAGGGGGCGTAACATGCTGTTCACGGCCAAACAGGTCATGGACGAGCATAATGGCGTGTTTCCGGTTCGGTATGAGCAATTGGTGAAGCTAAAAGGGGTGGGCGATTACACCGCGGCCGCCATTTCTTCATTTTCGAACAATGAAGCAAAGGCCGTACTTGATGGTAACGTGTTTAGGGTTTTGGCCAGGTATTTTGGAATAGAAGAGCCGATCAACTCTACCCAGGGCAAAAAAACGTTTGCAGCACTGGCCCAAAGCCTGATTGAAGGGCAGGAACCATCGCTGTATAACCAGGCTATGATGGAGTTTGGTGCCTTGCAGTGCAAGCCCAAGTCGCCAGACTGCCAGATTTGCCCCCTGCAGCTTGGCTGCTATGCCCTGCAGCATAAAAAGGTAGCGGTTTTACCAGTTAAGCTGAAAACAGTAAAGGTAAAAGAGCGGTGGTTCAATTATTTTGTAGCGCTTAAGGATGGGCATATCCTCAGCAAGGAAAGAAAAGCGGGCGACGTATGGCAGCACCTCTACGATTTTCCGCTGATCGAGACGCCGCAAGCAGTTAGCCTCGGCGACGAAAGCTTTTGGCAGGAAATAGAAAATCAGTTTGGCAAGGATGCCAAAATCAGCCTTTTAATGCAAAAGAAGCACGTATTGACACACCAAATTATATATGTACAATTTTTTGCTTTAGACAATTATATTGTTAACTTTAAGTTGCATACAGAAATTAAATCGGTTTTGCTCGAAGAATTTGAGGCTTTGCCACATCCGAAAGTAATCAGCGAATTTATGGAACTGTATGTAAGGAACTAATCAAATAGAATATATGTCGGGTATTAACAAAGTTATTTTAGTAGGGCATTTGGGCAAAGACCCAGAAGTTAGGCATTTAGAAGGAGGAGTTACAGTAGCTAGTTTTCCGTTGGCCACGTCAGAGACTTTTAACAAGGATGGCAAGCGTGTAGAACAGACCGAATGGCATAACATCGTGTTATGGCGCGGCTTGGCCGAGGTGGCCTCCAAATACTTGCAGAAAGGCAAGCTGGTTTATATTGAAGGCAAATTACGTACACGTTCTTTTGAAGACAAAGAGCGCGTTAAAAAATATGTAACAGAGGTTGTGGCAGAGAACTTTACCATGTTGGGCAGAAAAAGCGATTTTGAGGCTCCATCAAACGGTCAGGAAAATACCACAACCAAAACAGAAGACGATTATGTTAGTCCTGTAGATGAAACAGGAGATCTGCCCTTTTAAATCTAATCTCAAACGCTGTTATGGAAAAGGGCCCGAATTTCGGGCCCTTTTCTTATTCTACGGTTACTGATTTGGCTAAATTTCTTGGCTGGTCTACATTGCAGCCTCTTAGTACGGCAATGTGGTAAGAAAGCAGCTGCAGCGGAATGGTAGCCAGCAAAGGCAAGAAAGCTTCGCTCGCATCCGGGATCTCGATGCAATAATCGGCCATTTTCTTAACGTCGGTATCACCTTCGGTTACGATGGCGATGACCACGCCTTTTCTGGCCTTTACTTCCTGGATGTTACTGATTACCTTTTCGTACGACGAGTTTTTGGTGGCGATGAAAACTACCGGCATTTCTTCGTCTATCAAGGCAATAGGACCGTGCTTCATTTCTGCGGCAGGATAGCCTTCTGCATGGATATATGAAATTTCCTTCAGTTTTAAGGCACCCTCCAGGGCTACCGGGAAACCGCTGCCCCTGCCCAAAAACAGGCAGTTTCTTGAATCCTTGAATTTTTCGGCTATGGTTTTGATTTGGTCGTTCGATTCCAAGGCATGATGGATTTTTTCTGGAATGCAATCCAATTCTGTTAAAAGTTCAACCAGTTTCGAGTTGACAATGGTGCCTTTTTGTTGTGCCATATAGAACGCCATTAAGGTAAGTACGGTTACCTGTGCGGTAAAGGCTTTGGTAGAAGCTACCCCAATTTCTGGGCCGGCGTGGGTATAAACACCGGCATGGGTAATCCTCGGAATAGAAGCGCCTACTACGTTGCATACCCCAAATATGGTAGCGCCTTTTTCTTTGGCCATTTCAATGGCCGCCATGGTGTCGGCGGTTTCTCCAGATTGCGAAATCGCAATCACCACATCCTTTTCGGTAATAATCGGGTTCCTGTACCTGAATTCGGAGGCATATTCTACTTCTACAGGGATACGCGCATATTCCTCGATGAGGTATTCGCCTACCAGACCGGCATGCCACGAGGTACCGCAGGCTACGATGATGATCCGGTCTATGTTTTTGAGCTTTTCAGCGAATTCCTTAATGCCTCCCAGCTGTACCTTGCCTTCAGCAGGATAAATACGGCCGCGCATACAATCTCTGATTGAACGTGGCTGTTCGTAGATCTCTTTCAGCATGAAATGGTCGTAGCCACCTTTTTCCAGCATTTCCAGTTGTAGTTCCAGGGCCTGGATGTAAGGCGTTTGCACCACGTTGTCGAGCCTTTTGATCAAAAGTTCGTCACGTTTGATGAAAGCGATTTCATTATCGTTAAGGTAGATGACGTTTTTGGTGTATTCGATGATAGGTGTCGCATCAGAAGCGATAAAATACTCGCCTTCGCCAACGCCAATTACCATGGGGCTTCCTTTTCTGGCCGCAATGAGCTGGTCGGGATGGTCTTGGTCCATGATAACGATGGCATAAGCGCCGTTTACTTCGTTAAGGGCCAAACGTACGGCTTCCAACAAGTCTATTTTTTCGTTTTGATAGATATCTTCTACCAAATGAACCAATACTTCGGTGTCCGTATCGCTGTTAAAGGTATGGCCTCTTCTCAAAAGCTCTTCTTTGAGCGTAGCGTAGTTTTCGATAATGCCGTTATGGATGATGCTGAGCCTGCCGTTGTTGGAGGTGTGCGGGTGAGAGTTCCTGTCTGATGGTGCTCCGTGCGTAGCCCAGCGCGTATGACCCATGCCGATAGTGCCGTTCAGGTTTTTGTTCTCAGCAAAATTTTCCAGCTCTTGAACCTTCCCGGCCTTTTTATAGATGTTGAGGTTGTTATGGTCGATTAAGGCTATGCCTGCACTGTCATAACCTCTGTATTCTAGTCTTTTTAAGCCTTTAATTACGATTGGCCATGCCTCGCGAAAGCCAATATAGCCTACAATTCCACACATATAGTATTGGTTTAAAAATAAATCGCTCAAAAGTATTGCTTTTGAGCGATTTAATCAAACGTTTGCGTAGAATATATTTGACTAGTTGATTTTCGTGTAATAGATGTTCAGTTTCATGACGTTATCGCCTGCCACCGGATTCTTTTTGAATGATCCGATAACTGCTCTTGCACCTGATGCCATCGATGGAGCAAGGCTAAATTGGTCTGTAGGCGTTGGAGCCAAAAACGTACCGTAATCCTGTGTTTTTCCATTAATCAGGTCCTGGATGTACGCCGTAACCACAAAAACGTATTGCTTTTTGATGGCGTTGAAATAGCCGCCAAAAATTGCGGCGGTTTGCGTTACCCTGGGGTCGGCCGGGGTAGTTAGGCTTCCCCTGTCGTTATCCGGAATGTTTTTGCGTTGTTCGGCAATGTCATATCGGTAAAGAGCTAAACGTGGCGCGGCATTGAATGGAATAGGGTCGGTACCGCTGCTCAGGTCAATAACCAATTCGGCTTTGTTTACAACTACTTTGCCCACATTGGCTACGAAGTTTTTGAGGTAAGGAAAAGCAATCTTGGTTCTTAAGCCCGATAAGGGTTGCAAATAAGTAACCGGATATTGTTGGTTTGGATTGGCCAGCTGGGCCGAAACCGCTGTGCTGTAGGTTTGCGTAACAGTGGAAGCCACTGGACTGCTCGAGTTCAGGATCGGGAAATTAACCGCAATCGTATCGGGCTTATTGGTTGTGGTGTTTTGGTTTTTGTAATACAGGTACAGCCCAGAGGTTGAACCGGTAAATTCAAAAAACATCATGCCGCCGTTGGTAGCCGAAGTGTTCGCCTTAACTTGTAATCCCCTGAAAAAGCGAACGAAGTTCTGGTTGGTTTTTAAGTTTTCGGCGTTTGTGTTAATGATGTTGTTTTCAATAAAGGTTTTGTTGAGCGAAATCCTGATTTGTGGCGAGGCGCTTCGTATGGTATCGGCCTTGCCGGCTACAATATCAGTTACCTTAACCCTGGTATTGGGATATAGCTTGCCGCTTTTGCTTCCGATAACCGTGTTTGAGGCTAGCCAGCTTTGGTTGCTTAAAAACGATTCGGATGCAGAAAGATCATCTACCAGCTGATGTACTTCCAAGTTAAAGTTGGAGGTGCTGTCGCCATAAAACTCGCCGCCGTAATTAAGGACCAAAACCGCCGAGTCGAGCGTTGGCGTAGTGCCGAAGTTATAGGCATTGCTAGGCACGTTAACGGCCATTGACAGGTTGGCTTCGGTTTTTCCCAATAAGGGGTCGGTTAAAAGGCCCAGCGGGTTTCTGGCCAGGCCGTTGGTAGAAACGATTTGGTCGCTCAACGTCCTCGAACTGATGGTTACCGTATCGACCAATGAGCCTTGTATGGCTGTACTAGGATCAATTTGCAGACCTATGGTTGAAGTCTTTTCGCACGAAGCGAAAAGAAAAAGACTTATTAACAGGGTCAATAAGTCTAATTTTAAGAATCTCATATTTATATTAAAAATAATGCTGTATTAAGCTACTGAAACCAATTCTTCATTAGAGATCTCTTCGTAAAAAGTAAAGAAGTTCTCGTAATTTTCGGTTAAATTAAAGGCTAAAGTCGGCTTATTAGAATCTTTAACAAATTTTAACACATCATTATCCAGCTTTTCGTCGGCTAAAACCACTGCATCTGAGTGGGTTACGGCGCCAATGTGCATGCTGTTGCAATCGGCTTTGATAAAGGCTTTGGTATCCTCTTCGGTCATGTTGCTCATTACCGCCTTTTTATGCAGGTCTGCATTTAAGGTTTCGGCAAAGCAGTTCTCGTAGATGGAATAAACTACTTTCGAGTTTTTGAACGTAGGATCGTTTTTGTAAGTGGTTTTGATATAAGTAGGTACTAAAGCGGTCATCCAGCCATGGCAATGTACAATGTCTGGTGCCCATCCAAGTTTCTTAACGGTTTCCAAGGCGCCTTTGCAAAAGAAAATCGTACGCTCGTCGTTGTCGGCATAAAACTTGTTCTCTTTGTCCCTGAAAACGTGCTTTCTTTGAAAATAATCTTCGTTGTCTAGGAAGTAAACCTGCATGCGTGCTGCAGGGATTGAGGCTACCTTGATAATTAATGGGTTGTCATTGTCATCAATAATAATGTTCATACCCGATAAACGAATAACCTCGTGCAGCCTGTTTCTTCTTTCGTTAATGTTGCCGAACCTAGGCATCAAGATGCGGATTTCGAATCCTTTTTCCTGCATGGCCTGTGGCAGTTGACGTGTAATTTCAGAAATTTTAGTGAGTTCGAGGAAAGGCGACATCTCGTGGGTAACAATCAGTAGCTTCGTTTTTGCCATCTCCATATTATATATTAAATTATGTTAATTTAAAGATTATCAAGGGGCAAAGGTACGAATAATATTAATATTTATCAATAACTTATGCAATAGGCTTTGTAAGTTTTGGATAAATGCTCAACTTAGCACCCTTAAAATTAAACCGACAACTTGGAAATTCTACATACCATAACCGCATTGAAAGCCTGGCTCCAACCCATGCAGGATGCTCCCTCCAAAATTGCCCTGGTGCCTACCATGGGTGCGTTGCATAAAGGCCACCTGTCGCTCATCGAAATTGCGCAGCAGCAGGCGTCTATAGTGGTATGCAGCATCTTTGTCAACCCTACCCAGTTTACCGATCCCAAGGATTTGGAAAAATACCCGAGGCCCTTGGCGCACGATATCAAAATGCTGCAGGAAGCGGGTTGCAGTGCGGTGTTTATGCCAACGGTTAAAGAAATGTACCCCCACTACCCAACGCCCGAAAATTGGCATATCGACTTGGGAAGTGCCGAGTTTTTGCTGGAGGGCGAGTTTAGAAAAGGCCACTACCAGGGTGTAACCCAAATTGTAAAGAAGCTTTTTGATGCGGTACAGCCAGATCTAGCCTTTTTTGGCCAAAAGGATTTTCAGCAGGTGCTGATGATCAAAAATATGGTAAAGTATTTTAAACTGCCAGTCGAGATTGTTTCGTGCCCCATTATTAGGGAAGACGACGGTTTGGCCATGAGCTCCAGAAATATCCATCTTTCGGCCAGCGACAGGCAACATGCTTTGGTGCTGAGCCGCGCGTTGCAGTTTGTGAAAGACGGCTACCATCAATTGACCTTGGAAGAATTGTTGGCCCACGCCAAGCAGCTGATCAGTGCAACGCCCGATGTTGAGCTCGATTATTTTACCATTGCCGATCAGGAAACCTTGTTGCCCATTGCCGACAAAACCAACAAGAATGCCATTGCCTTGGTGGCAGCCAAAGTTGGCGAGACACGATTGATTGATAACATGTTGTTGGATTAGATGTTTGGTTGGGAAGATATGAGGCTTGGAATATGAGAAGTGAGACATGAGATGTAAGACTGAGAGAACTAGAACCCCCAGCCTTCCACCCTTCAACCTTCTAACCCTCCACCTTTAAGATATGACCTACCTTTTACCCTAAACCTTTTCAACCCTCAACCTTTATTCCTAACTTTGCATCATGATTATCGAGATTTTAAAATCGAAAATACACCGTGTTAAAGTAACACAGGCAGAATTGAACTATGTAGGCAGCATTACCATCGACGAAGACTTGATGGATGCGGCCAATATCATTGCCAACGAAAAGGTGCAGATTGTGAACAACAACAATGGCGAGCGTTTCGAAACCTATGCCATCCGCGGCGAGCGTGGTACAGGTACCATTTGCCTGAACGGGGCAACTGCCAGAAAAGTACAGGTGGGCGATATTCTCATCATCATGTCGTACGGTTCTTTGCCTATGGAAGAAGCCAAAAAATACCAGCCTATACTGGTATTTCCTGATGATAACAATCGCTTGCTTAAATAGTCCCGGGCTTAATTAGCCCTGTTTTCCTCTTCGGTTTTTTTGCTTTCCCTGGCCTTGTAGGTCGAACTGCCAAAGTTGTAGGTTAAGGCAAATACCAATCGCTGTGCGCCAAAATAATGGTAGAAATCGTTGTTGAAAATGGTCAGATCCCTAAAAATCAACCTGCGCTTTAAATTGTCGAAGGCGTCGTAAAGGGTTAGTTTGGTATTGACCCTGTTGCCGAACCAGGTTTTCTGGAGGCCAAAATCAATGGCGTAAACAGGTTTCATGAGATAAAGCCCATTGCCGCTTTTCGATTCGTAGGTGTAGCTTACATCCAATAACCAATCTTTTAGGCTAAAAACCTGGCTGCCGTTAAGCGTGTAGCTGTATATCGGTATTTGATAGGTACGCCCGAAGTAAGGCCTTAATTCCTTGTTGTAGTAGAAGCCAACATTGTTGTTCATCCGCCACCATTTGTTGAGCGTAATGGGTAAGCTTGCCAACAGGTTGGCAAAATCCCTATAAGGTATGTTGCGCCCCAAAAAGATCAGTTCGTTGGTCGTGGGGTTGTATTCGGGGTAACGTTCCATGGGCTCGATCTCGCGACCTACGTTGAGCGATAGGTTGAGCGCTTTCCTGCCGTAAGATAGAGAAAGCAAACTGGTTGTGGAGGGTTGCAGGTAAGGGTTGCCTATCCAATAATGCCTCGGACTGTAATAAAACCTGAAAGGATTGAGCATGGCAAAAGTGGGTCTGGTCATCCGGCGGCTGTAGCTCAACGTCAGCTGCTCGGTTGGATTGAGGACGTAAGTGAGGCTTGCGCTAGGCAACCATTTCAGGTATTTTCGGTCGGTAACCAATCCGGTAGTGATAGAGTTGGCCTCGGTGCTGGTATGTTCTGCCCTCAAACCGGCACTATACTTAAATTTATTCCATTGCCCGCTGTACGAGAGGTAAGCGGCCGCAATGTATTCTCCGTAGCTGAATTCGTTGCTGCGGTTAGTATCCAGGTTAAAAACACTGTTGCCCAAGGTATCGTAACGGAGGTTGTTTTGGGTAGTAGTGTAAGCAAATTTACCGCCAAAGTCTAACCTGTCTTGGTTTAGGTTTTGCGTGTAATCTGCCTGCGCGGTTCTGATCAGGATGTTGTTGCTCGAATTAGTTTTCCAATAGTTCATCAGCTGGTTGCTAAACACATTGCGGTTTTGGATGTCTTCTGTTTGGCGGTTGTCTATTTGGGCTACCGAAGCAATTACATGCAGTTCACTGCGCCGAAATTGGGCATCGTAGTTAAGGCCACCGGCGTAGTTGTGTTGCTTGGGCAAGGCATCGTTATTGCTCTTCACAAGCCCGATGGTATTGGCCAGATCGGCGGTTTGGGTAATCAATAAGTTGCGCGAAGTGGCCTTTCTGTCTAGTTGGTAAGTGCGCACAAAAGCCTCCAGGTTTTGTCCTTTTTGCAGTTCGTAGGCCACTTTGGCCTGTATGTTGTAATTCTGGTTGGCCGTTACGGTTCGCGTATCGGTAATCATGGCATGGGTATTGGGCAAAAACTGCAGGGCGTGGTATTTGTAAAAAGTGCTTCCGCTGGTATGGCCAAGCTTGATATCGTAAATAAACCGGTTGGTCTTGTATACCAGCGAAAGGTTATTGTCGAGCAGGCTGTAGTTGTTGCGTTGCAAGCGAAGGTTGTAGGTGCCCCGAAGCCCTAGCGACTGGTTTTTTTTGAGCTTTACATCGATAATGCCTTGGTATTCGCCATCGTATCGGGCAGCGGGCTGATTGGTCATTTCAATCGATTCGACCATGTCTGGCGACAAACTGCTGAGGTAAGCCAATATTTCGTCGTTGTTCATGTTTACGGGCCTGCCATCAACAAATAAGGTTGGCGTTGCCCTGCTGGCCATTTGCATGGTGCCATCTTGGTTAACCTGCAGGCCGGGAAGCTTCCTGAAAACATCCAGCAAATTAGCCGACGATTTAAAAAAGGCATTATTGGCTACTCCAATTTTAAGCTGGCCATTTTGGGTGCTCAAACTGGGTGTGCCACCGGTAATGGTTACTTCTTTCAGGAGATTGGGGTCTTCGACCATCAAGATATCGCCCAGCTCTAAAATCTTTGGGTTTTGCGCCTGCAGGCTGATGTCTCTTTGGATTTGCCGGTAGCCCATTAAAGTAGCCGATAAAAGATATTTTCCAGGTTCAACATCCTGCAGCTCAAAAGAGCCGGTGCTGTCGCTGGCCGCATATTTAACGGCGATGGGTTGGTTTGGCTTGGTCAAAATTAAATTAACCATGGGGATGCCTTGTTTGGTTTGCGCATCGATCAATCGGCCCTTAACGGTTTGGGCATTTAGCCATAAGCTGGTGCAGGCAAAAAGACAGCAAAGTAATAGTGGTTTCATCTTCGTGTTTTTGGATTTGAGGTGATGGTCCAAAACTAGAAGAGCGGAACTGCCAGGAGGTTTTGATTCTCAGATTTGGGAGTTCGGAATTATAAAACGGTACCGGTTTAGCTTATTACAGCCGCCGATAGTTGTTCCTTATAAAGCGTTGGCGTGGTATGCCGATGCTTTTTGAAAGCCGTATAAAAAGTAGATTTGGAGTTGAATCCCACTTCGTAGCCAATAGCTTCGAGCTTGATGCCTCTGTCGTTGGCAATGAGTTCGCAAGCCTCTTTGATGCGAAATTCGTTGATATAGGCTGCAAAGCTTTGGCCCAGGTTATCGTTCAGCAATTGCGAAAGCTGATGGCCTGAAACATTGATCCTTTTGGCTAAATCGTTCAGTTTTAGGTCTGGATTTTTATAGAGCTGTTCTTCCAAAAGAATTTTTTGCAGTTTTTCGGTCAGGGCCAGCGCCTGCACTGTGGCAATTTTTTTATTGGCGTAGCGTGCCGGCTCTGTTGCGCCCAATAGCGGATTTCCGGTTTTCCTCGGGCTCATAAAAAGGAAAATGTTCAAGTAAAGCACAAGCGAGAAAAACAAGGCCCCACTGATGCAAGGGCCGTTAAAGAAATCAAAAACAGGTAGTTTAAAGGCCGCGGGAACGATGATGTTGCCAGCGTATACGGCAATCAACAGTTTTTCTGCCCTCGAAACCTTTTCTTTTGCGCTAAAAATTTTGAGAAAGGCAGGCCTGAGCTGCCAACCCGTAAGTAAAATGCAACCAACCAATTGTGCCGAAATAATGGTGCCGATAGATTTGTTCCAGGAGTCGGGCTGTTGATCATAAGGAACAAGTATACTGGCTGTCGCGATAGCCAATGTCCAAAACAGGTAGATCCAAATGGATTTGGTAGACATCTTTGTGTCTTGCGCCAGGGTAGCTCTCACAAAGTAGAAAAGCGAAGGTCCAACAAAAGCGCTTCCCAAAATGCCTATTTCGATATAGATGCCCGGAAGCTGGGGATAGAAATATAAAATAAAGGATTTGCCTATTTTCAAACATACCGCCAGCAACAATAAGCCTAAAAAAAACAGCGCCGGCGATTTCGGCTTTTTAAAAAACAAAAGGTAAAGGCTAATGATAAAGCCATTGAATACACCCAGGGCGCTAAAGAAAAACAAGATTTGCTGGCTCAGGTTCATTTAGCAAAAATAATAATCTTGGCTTAACGGCAAACTTATTGCGCAGCCCTATTTTGGCTCAGGTGTATTAAAGTTGTGATATACTGCCCGCATTGGCTTTTAAAGGCATTGCTGGATAAAAAATTGCTATGGCAGCATAGTAATTTCCAGAAGAAGTACTAAATTTGGAAAATCTAACCAATTATAGACCATAATTATGCATTTTGAATTAAGTGAAGAACAATTGATGATACAACAGGCCGCTCGCGATTTTGCGCAGAACGAATTAAAGCCTGGGGTAATTGAGCGTGACGAACATCAGAAATTTCCGACCGAGCAGGTTAAAAAACTAGGCGAACTCGGATTTTTGGGAATGATGGTTGACGGAAAGTACAATGGCAGCGGCATGGATGCCTTGTCTTACGTACTGGTTATGGAAGAGCTTTCAAAAATCGATGCCTCGGCTTCGGTAGTGGTTTCGGTCAACAACTCCTTGGTTTGCTATGGGTTGGAAAGCTATGGCACCGAAGCCCAAAAAGAAAAATACCTGAAACCCTTGGCTTCTGGCCAAATGATTGGCGCCTTTTGTTTGTCGGAGCCGGAGGCTGGATCCGATGCCACTTCGCAGCAAACTACCGCTGAAGACAAAGGCGATTACTATTTGCTAAACGGTACCAAAAACTGGATTACCAATGGCAGTACTGCTGGTGTTTATTTGGTTATTGCCCAAACCCATAAAGAATTAAAGCACAAAGGCATCAATGCTTTCATCGTAGAGAAAGGAACGCCTGGCTTTACAGTTGGGCCTAAAGAAAATAAACTGGGCATTCGTGGTTCAGACACACATTCGTTGATGTTCAACGACGTAAAAGTGCCTAAAGAAAACCGCATCGGCGAAGATGGCTTCGGCTTTAAGTTTGCCATGAAAACCTTGGAAGGTGGCCGTATCGGTATTGCTGCGCAAGCCTTGGGTATTGCAGCGGGGGCTTATGAGTTGGCTTTGGCCTATGCCCAGCAACGCAAATCGTTCGGAAAACCCATCGCCGAACACCAGGCCATCGCCTTTAAACTGGCCGACATGGCTACGCAGATAGAGGCAGCCCGTATGCTGGTTTATAAAGCGGCTTGGCTAAAAGACCAAGGACAGTCGTATACCTTGGCGGGTTCTATGGCCAAGCTTTACGCAAGCAAGGTGGCCATGGACGTTACCGTAGAGGCCGTTCAGATACATGGTGGCTATGGCTTTGTAAAAGAATACCACGTTGAGCGACTCATGCGCGATGCCAAGATTACCCAGATTTATGAAGGTACAAGTGAAATTCAGAAGATGGTGATCAGTCGTAATATTCTAGACTAAAAGTTAAATATTAATACTTGAATAGAAAAGCCACAGCTTAACAGACTTTAAGTTTGTTGAGCTGTGGCTTTTGTGTTAAAAATGCCTGACGCGTAGCGACTTGCGTTTTGTTCGTCGCAATACCCAATACGCTGTACGCTCTACTAATCCTGATCCGTTCCAAATATCGAATCGAGGATCATTTTGATCACGGCAACGGCGATGGCCAAAATAGCGGCCGATAAGAAGCCGGAGGTGTTAAAGCCGGTCATGAAGTGGTCAACCAACAAGATCATCAATACGGTAATGATGAAAGAGATAAGGCCCAATGTCAGTACGTTGAGTACAAAGGTGAATATTCTCAAAATAAACCCAATAGTAGCATTGGCCAAGGCAATCAATACCGCGGCAATAATGGCGCTTCCAAAGCCGTCAACATGTACGCCTGGTACCAGGTAGGCGCCAGCCATCATGGCAACGCCCATTAATAAAATTTCTAAAATCAATCTCATAATTAGCTAATTTAGCAAGATGCATAATAAAATTACATTTTTTGTGGCAATTTGTTTGGGGCTGGTGCTTTTGGGCTGTGGCAATACCGAAAGCCGGCCTTTGTCTATCCATTTTTCGGCCGACAGTACGGCCATTGTCATTTCCGGTATCGGCGAAACGGGATTGTTCCAGCTCAAAACCAATCTCGAAAAAGATACAGCCTACCAGCAACTGGTTTCGGTGCTGCAAACGCCGGCCGAAGATGATTCGACCGGAATGGAAACCGATTGGCCCGGAAAGCTGCGCATGAAAGGCGATAGCCTGTGGTTCGAGCCTACAAATCCCTTTGTTAAGGGGAAAAACTATTTGGTCGAAACCATGCTCAACACCCAATTTGCCAGTGGCGGAGCTATTGTGCGGGCCAAAGTGGGCCACACGGTAAAGCCACAGCAGCAAATTTTGGTGCGTTAGTAGCTCATTTGCAGCGCACTGTTGCATTTTGAAAAAATAATTCGTACATTTGCGTCGTAATAAAGGAAGAAGAGGGGACCGTGTCCCCTCTTTTCTTTTGCAAGAATTTAGGATATGCAGGTAGAAAACAGGGTTAGAGAACTCGTAGAAGAGAAGATTGCAGACAGGCCTGAGCTGTTTTTGGTAGAAGTGAAGATGTTGCCAAACAACAAATTGATCATCCATGTAGACGGCGATGAAGGAATAAACATTCAAGATTGTGCCGCCATCAGTCGCCATGTAGGCTTTCATTTGGAAGAAGAAAACGCCATCGAAAAAGCCTATAACTTGGAAGTTTCTTCGCCGGGAGTTGGCGAACCGCTCCAGCTCAAGCGCCAATACCACAAAAACATAGGTCGTGAGCTGGGCATTAAGCTGGCCGATGGCACCAAAAAAGAAGGCAAGCTTTTAGAAGTTGGCGAAAATGCCATCGTTATTGAAGAGAAAGTAAAAGAAAAAGGAAAAAAAGCACAACTGGTAGAAACATCGGTTGAGTTTGAAAATATAACAGAAACTAAGGTTTTAATTTCATTTAAGTAGCAAAATGAGCAATATTAATTTAATCGATTCATTTCAGGAGTTCAAAGACTTCAAAAATATCGACCGCCCAACAGTAATCAGCGTACTGGAAGAGGTATTTCGCAGTATGTTGCGTAAAAAATATGGAACAGACGAGAACTGTGACGTAATTGTGAACCCAGATAACGGGGATTTGGAAATCTGGAGAACCAGAAGAGTAATGGAAGACGGGTTTTCTGAAGACGACGACCTCGAGATCGAGCTTGCCGAAGTAAAACAGCTGGATCCGGATATGGAAGTTGGCGACGACTACATCGAGCAGATTACTTTGGAGAGCTTTGGCCGCCGAGCCATTTTGGCCGCGCGCCAAACTTTGGTATCGAAAGTTTTGGAACTAGAGAAAGACGAAATCTTCAAAAAATATAAAGACAGGGTTGGCGAGATCGTAACCGGCGAGGTTTACCAAGTTTGGAAAAAAGAAACGTTGGTATTAGACGATGAAGGCAACGAGTTATTGATGCCTAAAACCGAGCAAATTCCGGCCGACTATTTCAAAAAGGGAGATGCCGTACGTGCGGTAATTTCTAAAGTAGACATGGTTAATGCAACGCCAAAAATCATCATCTCTAGGATTGCGCCAGAGTTCTTGCAACGTTTGTTCGAAATCGAGGTTCCAGAGATTTTCGATGGTTTGATCACCATTAAAAAGATTGTCCGCGAACCAGGAGAGCGTGCCAAGGTTGCCGTAGAATCGTACGACGACAGGATTGACCCGGTAGGTGCCTGCGTAGGGATGAAAGGTTCTCGTATCCACGGTATCGTGAGAGAGCTTAAAAACGAAAATATCGACGTTATCAACTTCACCAACAACATTTCGTTGTACATCCAACGTGCGTTGAGCCCTGCAAAAATTACTTCTATCAAGTTAGACGATGCCACTAAACATGCTTCGGTTTACTTGAAGCCAGATCAGGTTTCGTTGGCTATCGGCCGTGGCGGACACAACATTAAATTGGCTGGTAAATTAACTGGATACGAAATCGATGTGTATCGTGAAGCAGGCGAGGAAGACGAGGATGTGGATATCGAAGAATTCTCGGATGAAATCGACAGCTGGATCATCGACGAGCTGAAAGCAATCGGCCTAGATACGGCCAAGAGCGTACTGGCCTTGTCTGTTGACGAGCTGGTGAAGCGTACCGATTTGGAAGAAGAAACAATTAAAGAAGTGATTGCCATTTTGCAATCGGAATTTGAATAACGCTTATGGCTTGAATAAGACAAGAATAAACGTTACTTTTGTATATAAACAGTAAAAAAAATAGGATAATAAATGTCAGACGATAAACCCATAATTTTATTTAAAGCAGCTAAGGAACTTAACATCGGAATTGCTACAGCCGTAGATTTTCTGGGTAAGAAGGGCTTTGCTGTGGAAAATAAGCCCACTACGAAACTTTCAAAAGATATGTATGATACCTTGTTGAAAGAGTTTCAGGGGGACAAAATCGTGAAAGAAGAAGCCAATCAGATAGTTATAGGTAAAATTCGTCGTGATGAACCCGAAGCAGCTGAGAGAGCTCCTGAGACGCCTAGAAAAAAACAAGATTTTGAAAACGAAGGTGTTTTAATCAAAAACCTTCATTCCTATACGCCTCCTGCAGAAAAACCTGTAGCAGAGAAGCCTGTTGAGGCTCCTAAAGAAGAACCAGCTCCGAAAGCAGAGCCAGTTGAAGAAGGCGCATTGCCAGGCGTTAAGATCGTAGGTAAAATAGACCTGAACGACCTTAACCCTAAAAACCGTGCACCTAAGGCCGCAGAGCCTGCTCCTGTAGTTGAAGAGAAAAAAGAAGCTCCAGTTGAGGCGCCTAAAGCCGAAGCACCGGTAACGCCAGCGCCAGTTCAGGAAGAAAAACCAGTAGAGGCTCCAAAAGCAGCGCCGAAAGTTGAGGTACAGCCTCCGGTTCAGCCGGCAGCTAAGCCAGTTGCACCAGAAGACGAAGTTATCAAAGCACGCTCGGTTAAATTGTCGGGGCCAAATATTATTGGCAAAATCGAATTGCCGGTAACACCTGACCGCAGAAACCAGCCTGTAGCCTCATCTGCTGATAGCGAAGCGGCTAAACGCAAGCGCAAACGCAAGAAAACCGTTGGCGGTAATCCAAATGCTCCTGGTCAGCCAGGAGGCCAGCCAGGCCAAGGACAACCGGGACAACCCCGCAATCCGAATGCGCCAGGTGGCAACAGGCCAGACTTTAGGAACAATTCTAACCACCAAGGCAACCGCTCTAATTTTAGAGGCAACAAGCCAGGAGGTCCGGTAACCCCTAAAGAAGAGCCAACAGAAAAAGAAATACAAGACCAGATTAAGGCAACCTTAGCCCGTTTGAGTGGCGCCGGTAAGTCGGGTAAATTTGCCCAACGTGCCAAATTACGTCGTCAGAAACGCGATGATGTAGCTTTGAATGCCGAAGAATTGGCAGCAGAAGAACAGTTGCAATCGAGGGTGTTAAAGGTTACCGAGTTTGTTACGGCAAACGAGTTGGCCAATATGATGGATGTACCGGTTACAAAAATTATTGGTACCTGTATGAGCTTGGGCATGTTCGTGTCGATCAACCAGCGTTTAGACGCGGAGACCCTGACCATTGTGGCCGACGAGTTTGGCTACGAAATCCAGTTTGTAAAACCAGACGAAGAAGAGGATCGGGTAATTGAAGAAGAAGATGCACCAGAAGATTTAGTGTCGCGCGTACCGGTAGTAACCATTATGGGCCACGTTGACCACGGTAAAACTTCCTTGCTCGATTATATCCGTAAGGCAAATGTGGTAGCTGGCGAGGCTGGTGGTATTACGCAGCACATTGGTGCCTACAAAGTAACCACTAACTCGGGCAAACAAGTAACTTTCTTAGATACACCGGGTCACGAAGCGTTTACCGCCATGCGTGCCCGTGGTGCCAAAGTAGCCGATATTGCCATTATTGTAATCGCGGCGGATGATGCAGTGATGCCTCAAACCAAAGAGGCCATTAACCATGCCCAGGCAGCAGGCGTACCTTTGGTATTTGCCTTCACCAAAATTGATAAGCCAGGTGCCAACACCGACCGAATCAAGGAGCAGCTTTCTACCATGAACATCTTGGTTGAAGAGTGGGGCGGTAAATTCCAATCGCAGGAAATTTCGAGCAAAAGCGGCTTAAACGTCGATTTGCTGTTAGATAAAGTGTTGCTAGAAGCCGAGTTGCTAGAGTTGAAAGCCAATCCTAACAAACGCGCTACTGGTACCGTAATCGAGGCTACTTTAGATAAAGGCCGTGGTATTGTAACTACCGTTTTGGTACAAGGTGGTACCCTCAAAGTGGGAGATCCGATCTTGGCTGGTAGCTATAGCGGTAAGGTAAAAGCCTTGTTTAACGAGCGGGGCCAAAAAGTAGCCGAAGCGGGCCCATCAGTACCGGTACAGGTATTGGGTATGCAAGGCGCACCAACAGCCGGCGATCGTTTCAACGCGTTGGAAAGCGAAGTTGAAGCCAGGGAAATTGCCAACAAACGTTTACAATTGATGCGTGAGCAAGGCTTGCGTACGCAAAAACATATCACTTTAGATGAGATCGGTCGTCGTTTGGCTATCGGTAACTTTAAAGAACTGAACCTGATCGTTAAAGGCGACGTGGATGGTTCGATCGAGGCTTTGGCAGATTCGTTATTGAAACTTTCTACCGAAGAAATCCAGATCAACATCATCAGCAAAGCGGTGGGTCAGATTTCAGAATCAGATGTATTGCTGGCTTCGGCTTCAGATGCGATCATCGTTGGTTTCCAGGTACGTCCTTCGCCAGGCGCACGTAAATTGGCCGAGCAAGAGCAGATCGATATCCGCTTGTACTCGATCATCTACGATGCCATCAACGAAATCAAAGCGGCGATGGAGGGTATGTTGGCCCCAGAATTCGAAGAGAAGATCGTGGCCAATGTGGAAATCAGAGAAACCTTCAAAATCACCAAAGTGGGCACCATTGCCGGCTGTATGGTATTGGATGGTAAGATTTCGAGAAACAGCAAAATCCGCGTGGTTCGCGATGGTGTAGTTATCTATACCGGAGAGCTGGCTTCGCTAAAACGTTTCAAAGACGATGTGAAAGAAGTATCTAAAGGTTACGAGTGCGGTCTGAATATCCAAAACTTCAACAACATTGAAGTGGGTGATATCGTTGAAGCCTACGAACAAGTAGAAGTAAAACGCAAACTGTAACAATTCTACAGATTTAATAAATAAAGGAGCGATTTTTGTCGCTCCTTTTTAATTTAAGTCCATCATCTAAATTAGTTAATGTCAGACAACCTTATTTCGCAGCCTGCCAAGAAGAATTTTGATTTTATAGATTCCATTCGTTGCCTCTCTATGATGTGCATTGTATTTGAGCATGCCACCCACGTAGGGATTTATATTTTTCCGAGTGTTGATACCCAAAATATCGTATATATGTGTCTGGTACAGCTGGCCAAACTGGGCACCATTTCCTTTTTCATCCTGGCCGGTTTTCTGATCGGAAGCAATTTTACCAAGTACACGCCACTTGAGTATTTTAAGCGCAGGCTTTCCAACACCTTTATCCCCTGGATCATCTGGTCGCTGGTATTTGTGTTTGCCATGACGTATAAATTTTATTTTATCAGGCACAATGATCCTGGCTTTGATTTGGGCCAAACCATTTCCGAATCTTTCATTACGGTATATTTTTATTCCAACTACTGGTTTATCATTAATTTTCTGATCTGCATCGGTGTGCTCTTGCTGTTTAGAAAGCACCTTTATTCGCTCTGGCTTGGCGCTATCCTGCTGCTGTTTACTTTAATTTATAGCGTTAATATCTATTTCAGCTGGTTTCCGCCCATGCATACCATGGCCATTTTTGGCTTTGTGTTTTTCTTGTGGCTGGGTGCGCAGCTCAATCAGCATTGGACGGCAGTTGCCAACTGGATCAACAGCATTCCAAACTGGATATGGGCCATTCTTTTTGTACTCACATTTGCCCTGTCTGTTTACGAAACGATTAACCTTTATCAGCAGCACAATATAGACCCTTACAATACCCTGCGCTTTAGCAATATCCTTTATTCGCTGGTATGCATATTGATTTTGTTAAAAATCAGGGATTTTGGCTTTACCAAATACTTTAAGCCCAGAGAAACCACTTTCGGTATCTACCTGATCCACTACATCATTGTGTTTAATGTGCTGCCCGAAATCCTAAGGCCTTTCCACTTCCCCGAGCCTAAAGACATGTCTATATTTTTGATGGTTGCGCTATCGCTGCTAAGATTTATTATAGTATATTCGCTTACTTTTGGCCTGGTTGCTCTCCTTAACAAAACAAAACTGAAGTGGACTATTGGGCGTTAGTTAATCTATACTATGGGCTTAAGAACAATTCTCGGACTAAAAAAAGCTAAGAAACACGCGGCAGAAAAAATGGTTAAGGTAGGTAATTACAGCCTGCTGGCCGATCATGAGCACCGTATCCAACTGCACCTGGAGCAGTTCAAATATTACTCGAGAAATTTTTCGCGCATCGCTAAATACATCGAAAGCAAGTACCCAAGCTACCAGATTATAGATGTGGGCGCCAATATTGGCGATACCGTAGCCCTGCTGCGTACGGAAAACGTACAGCAGTTTGTGCACCTGATAGAAGGAGATCCGGTTTTTGTGGCCTTTCTAGAAAAAAACCTCCCCTTGTTTACCAACGTAAAAGCCTATGAAACATTTTTGGGCGAGGAGAGCATGGAGCAAACCATCGAGGTAGACAATACCAAGGGTACGGCCAAACTGAACGTAGGTTCAGGCACCCAGAAAATGGCTATCGTTAAACTCGATGATTTGGTGAAGCAGAACCAAATTGAAAACATCAAGCTGCTGAAAACGGATACCGATGGTTTTGACTTTAAAGTACTGCGAGGGTCTTTTGAAACCATTAAAAGAGACAAGCCGGTCTTGTTTTTTGAATATGATTCAGTTTTTCTGAAAGAGCAAAACGAAGACGGACTGGCCATTTTCGAAGACTTTGCCAGCTTAGGCTACAAAACGGCGCTATATTACGATAATTATGGCAAGTTTGTGATATCGACCGCTATTGACAACAAGGCGCTCATTGCACAGCTTTATGCCTACATCAACAAAAAAGAAGGTGCCTATTTATACTACGATGTTTGTCTTTTCCATCAGGATGACGAAGATTTGGCCCAAGCCTGCATCCAAAAAGAAATGGAGTTTTATAACTAGCCTTAGCTTTTTTTCAGCAATGCTTTATAAACCTTCACGGTACTTTCTATACAGCGCTGCATGGTAAAATGTGTAAGCCTTTCTTGTCCTTTTGCCCTTAATTCATTGGCATAAAGAGTCTCCTTGATTATTTTTTCTACCGTGGTCAATATCGTATCTGCTTTTGTCGGGTCGAAGTAAGCAACGGCATCGCCACCAATTTCGGGCAGGCACGAAGCATGGCTGCAGGCAATGGGGCAATGGTTTCTGAAAGCTTCGAGCATGGGTAGGCCAAATCCCTCCTGCGACGATGGGTAAACAAAAACCAACGCACGTTGGTAAAGCAGTTTAAGTTCTTCGTCGGTAGCATCCAGCTGTTGGCATTGCTTGCCAAGTTGCAGCTTTTCCAAAAGCTCTTTTTCCTCGGCCGTAAATGCTCCGCCCCCCGTACAAAGCAGCATAAGGTCTTTGTTTTGATGCAATAACGGAGCCAATGCCTTAGCCATAGGGGCAAAGTTTTTATAATGGCTCCGGCCACCTACAAAAAGTATAAATCGTTCGGGTGTACTGATGTTGGCTTGGCTGGTTGGTTCTTCATGGGGCAGACCATGGTACACCACGCTGGTTTTGTTGGCATATTGGGGGTAAATACGCAAAATCTCGTTCAGCGTGTAGTTGGAAATGGCAATAATCGCTCCGGCTGCATCCATCATCTGCTTCTTTTTCGAGATCACCTCGGCGGCATCGGCAAACATTTCCGGACTGTTTTCATAAATCATGTCGTGCACGGTAACCACCATAGGCCTGCGGTTGTAGGCCAGCGAATAGGTGTCGTAATAAGTGGCGTGAAAAATATCGTAATCGCCTTTTTTAAGCAGCGATTTGCTGTATTTTTTGTTCCAATAATAGCGCTTGTGGGTTTTTCGGAGGTACCACCTGCCCAATATCGTATTGAACGGCTGCCTTACGTTTCTGATGTAATAGTTTTTTACATAGAGTACCGCAATTTTTACGCGGAGCGATTGGTCTTTGTTCATCTCGCTGGCCAGGTTGGCAAAATACCTCGAAATGCCACCATAGCGCTGTTCGCTGAATATCTCGTGATCGAACAAAATCTTAATCATTCCTTTTTTTGGTTTTTATAGTCTATTTTTGGTGCGCGTGCCTATGGGCTAAAGATAGAAAAATGACGACAAACAAACCCAAAATATCCATTATTACCGTTAATTACAACAATGCCGATGGACTAAGGGAGACCATTAAATCGGTAATGGAGCAAAGCTACGATGCCATAGAATATATTGTGGTTGATGGTGCATCTACCGATGGGGGCGTTGAGGTTTTAGAATCTTTTAGGCCGAGCCTGGCACATGCCCTTAGCGAAAAAGATGCCGGCATTTATAACGCCATGAACAAAGGCATTAAGTTGGCCACAGGCGATTACCTGCTTTTTTTAAACAGTGGCGACAAACTGATTGGTCCCCGGATTATTGAAGAAGTGGTGGCGCAGGGCCTGCCAGCCGATTTGGTATATGGCGATTTGAAGTTCTTTGATGAGGTAAAAGCATGGACCTGGAATCTGCCTGACAAATTGACTTTTCGTTTTTTTTATGATTCTACCCTGCCACATCCGAGTACTTTCATCAGGAGAGAATTGTTCGACACGGTAGGCCTTTATGATGAGGAACTGAAAATAGTTTCCGATTGGAAGTTTTTTATGCTGGCCGTGGCCAGACATAACTGCAGCTATCGGCACATCGGCCAAATTGTTTCGGCTTATAATTTTGAGGGCATTAGTTCGAAGCCCGAAAATCAGCAGGCTATTCAAGTTGAGCGGTCTAAAGTATTGGCCGAAACCTTTCCCTTGTTTATTGCCGATTATGAGGAATTGGGGCAGCTGCAAAAGGAAATGAGAAAAATAAAGTACTTTTTGAAAATTCGAAAAGCCGTTAAAAAGATATTCAACTCCAAATAGAGCTTGCCCAATGAAGAAAAAAGTGCTATTGATTACGCCAAGTTTAGACCGTACCGGATCGGAAATGCTGTTGTGGTACCTCATCAATAATTTGGACCTCCATCGGTTTGAGCTTTATGTGTTCTCGTTGCGCAAGGGCCAGCTCTATCGCCAGCTTCCGGAAAGGATTGGCAAAAGCGCCGCCTATAGGGTAGGCAAATGGTACCACAAGGTTTTTAGGGGCTTGCTTAAGTTGTTGGGCACAGAACCCATCGGTTATCAGCTTAAACAGATTCAAAAACGATTCAAAGCCGATTTATGGTATGCCAACACCATTCTTATCCCGCAGGCACCCCCTGTGGCCAAGGCTGTTGGGGTTAAAATGGCTACTCATTTCCACGAGTTTATGTATGCCTATGGCTTCATCAAATCAACCGCTTTTAAAGACATTGTTGAGCATTCGGATGCACTGGTTGGTTGTTCGCCCTTGGTATGCGAAAAACTAAGGGCTTTGGGCCATCCCAAAGTACTGTTACAGAACAGTTTTATCGATGTGCAAAAAATCAAGCCCGATGCGCAAAGGGTAGCCGCGCTTAGGCAACAACATGGCTTAGCCGAAACCGATTTCGTTTGGCTTATTTCGGGATCTATGGCCTACATGAAAGGCTTGGATATGGTATTGGCCATTGCCGAACATTTTAAGAAACAGCCGGTAAAAATAATCTGGGTGGGTGGCGATTTGCACAACGGACTGGATTATTACGTGAAAACAGTGGTGGCGAAGCAGAATTGCCAAAACCTTATTTTTACCGGAGCCATTGCCGCAGATTATTACAATTATTTTGCCTTGGCCAATGCCTATTTGTCGCTTTCGAGAGAAGAATGTTTGTCGCTGGCCATGCTCGAAGCGGCCAGTTTGGGCAAACCGATTGTAAGCTTCGATACCGGCATTGCCAAAACTTTTGTAAAAGAAGGTATGGGCGTGGTTGTGGATAGCTTTAACGTGGCCGATATGATCAAGGCAATGGAAGCTTTTAGGCAAACCCCAAGCCATAGCGCACAGTTGCTTAAAGAGGCGGCTGCGGTTTATACGGTCGAGCAACAGCTGCCCAAATTCGAACAGCTTTTGGCCAATATTTAAGCCAACAACTGTTTGAGTTTATAGCCCCAGGCATATTTGAGCAAGAAATTAAACTTGCTCAGCTTCGATTTCTTTTGGATAAACAGGAGCTTGTCTTGATGCCTGTACATGAAAAAGAATAATGCAAAGGAAAAATAGGCATTCATTCGCCGTTCGGTTAGCTTGAGCAGCCTGCTTTTAAATGATTGGAAATTATTGTGCGCATAGGCTTCAAAAACCTGTATGCGCTTATATTCTTTCTCGATCTGCAACAAGGCGTTCCGCTTTTTAGCCTGTCCCCTGTCTAGCCTTAATATATTGGTGTTGGCTTGGGTGTGTTGGCGGTATTTGACCAAGCAATCGTTTACAAAGCCAACGTTGCCGTTGCAGGCCGCCATATAAACAATCCACCAGTCGTGGAAGCTGTTGGTATCGAAAGCGCTGAAAAAGGCGACTAGTTCTTTCTTAAACAACATGGCGTGTCCCGAAACGCAATTTTCCATCAAGAATACCCGCGAATCGTTGCCGGCATAAAAATTCCTGATATCGCTCATTTTGCGACCCATGCTTTCGCCAGCTTCGGTAATAAATTCGGAGTTGTGGTATAGCAGCAAATTGTCTTTGATTTCGGCGGCCATGAGGCTGATTTTGTGCAGCTCCCAAATATCGTCTTGGTCGGCCAGGGCAATCAATTCTCCTTGGCAAAGCGAAATAGCCTTTTCAAAATTCCTGATGTAGCCTAGGTTTTGTTCGTTTTGGTAAACCTTAAAAAATGGATAGCGAGCCTCGTAAGCCCTTAAAATATCCATGGTGTTGTCTTTAGAGCCATCATCAAGCACCACAACCTCCAGGTTTGGATAGTCTTGTCCAACCAGCGTGTCGAGCTGTTCGGCCAGGTATTTTTCGCCGTTATAGGTGCACAAGGCAATAGAGACCAGCTGCATCGGCCGTTAATCGTTAAAGGTTTGCATATCGATCAATCGCTTGTACAAGCCGTTGTGGGCCATCAGTTCCTGGTGGGTGCCGCTTTCGGCAATCTGCCCCTTGTCTATCACCACAATTTTATCTGCCTGTTGGATGGTGCTTAAACGGTGCGCAATAACAATCGAGGTTCTATTCTGCATCAGGTTGTTCAAGGCCTCCTGAACCAGCTTTTCCGATTCGGTATCCAGTGCAGAGGTAGCTTCATCTAACAACATGATCGGCGGATTGGCCAATACAGCCCTGGCAATGCAAATACGCTGACGTTGTCCGCCCGAAAGCCTGTTGCCCCTGTCGCCCACGGTCGACTGATAACCTTGTTCTGTTTGGAGGATAAACTCATGTGCGTTGGCAATCTTGGCGGCCGCCATCACTTCCTCTTCGGTAGCGTTGGGTTTGCCAAAGGCGATGTTGTTGAATATGGTGTCGTTAAACAAAAACGATTCTTGGTTAACCGTACCCATTTGCGCCCTGATGCTTTCTACGGTCAGGTCTTGGTAGGGGTGGCCGTCTATTTTGATTACCCCCGATTTAGGATCGTGAAAACGAGGGATCAAATCCATCAGCGTGCTTTTCCCCCCACCCGAAGGACCCACCAAGGCCAAGGTTTTTCCTTTGTCGATGCTCAGGTTGATGTGGTTGAGCACCTGTTTTTCGCCGTAGCTGAACGATACGTTTTCCAGCACAATGGCATCGCTAAATTGCCCCAGGGTTTTGGCATCGGGCTTATTGGTAAGCTCGGGTTTGGTATCGATGAGGTCGAGTACCCTCTCGCCGGCAGATATACCCGAATGAATGCCGCTGAACGAATCGGTCAATGCCTTAATCGGTTGCATAATCTGTGAAAAAGTGGCAATGTAAACCACAAACTTATCCGGGCTCAATTCGCCTTGTCCGCTCAATATCATGGTGCCGCCATACAACAAAATGAACACGACTACCAAAACGCCCAAGGTTTGCGAAACCGGTGAAGCCAATTGCTGCCTGCGCACCATTTTACGGTTCAGGAAAGAATAGAACTTGTTTTCTTCGTTAAACTTGTCTTTTGTTCTTTCGGTAGCATTAAAGGCCTTGATAATTTTGATGCCGCTCAAAGCCTCGTCTAAAAAGCCGATCATTTTGGCGAAAGATTCGTGCGCCTGTGTAGCCTGCTGCTTTAGGCGTTTTACAATTTTGCTGATGATAAAACCCGAAACCGGAATTACCAACAAAGAAAAAAGCGTGAGCTTAACCGAGATAGAAAGCAATACCCCCACCCAAAATATCAATTGCAAGGGCTCCTTAAAAACAACCTGTAGCGTGTTGGTTACCGTAAATTGCACCACTTGCACATCTGAAGCTACCTTAGAAATCACATCGCCTTTGCGTTCGTTGTTAAAATAGCCGACATGCAGGTTCATCACGTTGTCAAAAACCGCTTTTCTGAAGTTTAATAAAGTGTGTACCCTCAGGTCTTCCATATAACGCTGCGAAAAATAGCGGAAGAAGTTGGACAGGAACACCGTAACCGCAATAGCCAGGCTGATCAGTTTCAAGGCGTACACACCATCGTGCTGTGTAATTATTTGGTGGATATAGTCGCTGAACTTTCCTACAATGTCGATTGCCGACCTGTCGCTTACCACTTTGATGAGGCCGCTTTTGCCTTTTGGCAAGAATAAGGCGGTCATCAATGGACCCAGCAAAGTAAACAACAAGGTATTGAAAATAGTGGCAAACAAGGTTGCGATGATATAGGGAATCGCAAATTTTTCGATTGGCTTTGCGAAGGATAATAATCTGAAATAGGTTTTCATCTAAATATATAAAGGATACAAAGTTACATTTTTTGTTCTTTGTTTAAGATGGCTGGTTTTTTAAGCCCGTAATATTACATGGTACAAACGGAAGGCATCAACCTAAAGTATAGCGAGGCAGAATTGATAAAAATATGTTTCTTTGTAAAGAATAGTTAGCCCATGAATTCGTATTTGAAGCTTAAGGAAGGTATAGAAAAAGGAGATTTCAGGATATTGGCCAGGGCCTTAACCCTGGTAGAGAACAATATTGAGCCATCTTTAGCCTTGCTCAAGGCCATTCGGGTTAAAAACGAAGTTCCGGTTTTGGGCATTACCGGCCCTCCGGGCGCGGGCAAGAGCACATTGGTTAATGCCATAACGGCACATTTTGCAGGTCAAGGCAAAAAGGTAGCCATTTTGGCCGTAGATCCTACCTCGCCATTTAATTTTGGCTCGTTGCTGGGCGATCGGATCAGGATGGTGCAGCAGTTCAATAACCCCAATGTGTTTATCCGCTCTATCGCCACCCGTGGCGCCTTGGGTGGCATCTCTGTCAAAACGCTGGAGATGGTAGATGTGATGCGGTCGGCTAACTTCGACCTGATTTTGGTGGAAACCGTAGGCGTTGGCCAATCGGAAGTGGAAATTGCTGGCCTTGCCGATAAAACGCTGGTGGTGCTCGTACCCGAATCGGGCGACGAAATACAACACATCAAATCTGGATTGATGGAAATTGCGCAGGGCTTTGTGGTTAATAAGGCCGATAGAGAGGGAGCCGATATGTTTGCCAACAAATTGAAGAAGCTCGTAAGCCAGCAGCACCAGGATATTCCGGTTTTTAAAACGGTGGCCGACAAAAACGAAGGCCTGGCCAGTTTGTGCAAGTGGATTGCCAAAACGGACAAAATCAATAATGAGCGCCGTAATTTTCTAATGGCCGAAAAAGCTTTTCAGCTGATCCAACATCGCCGGATGCTGGATATCGATAAAACAAAGCTCCGTCAGGCAGTTGACGAAGCTTTGCTAAGATCAGATTTTAATATTTACCAATTTGCCGAAGCTTGGCCTAAGCATTCATAAGCGCCTCGATTTCTTCGACCGCAATCGGAATATTGGCCATCAGGTCGATGTTGCCGCCTTCGGTAATCAGGATATCGTTTTCTAGCCTTACGCCAAAACCTTCTTCCGGAATGTAGATGCCCGGTTCGCAAGTGAGGATATTGCCCACGGCAAAGGGCGTATACCTGCCCGCAAAGTCGTGCACATCAATGCCCAGGTGATGGGAAGTGCCGTGCATGAAATATTTTTTGTAGGCCGGATAAGCCGGGTTTTGGTTTTTAACCTCTGCGGCAGTAATGAGTTTGAGTTTCAGCAGCTGTTCGGTCATGATTTCGCCAACCTGTTCGTGATAGGTATTCCATACTGCGCCGGCAATCATCAGTTTTTTGGCTTCGTGCATCACATGCAATACGGCATTATATACCTCTTTCTGGCGGGTGGTGAAACGGCCGTTTACCGGAATGGTACGGGTAAGGTCGGCATTGTAGTTGCCGTATTCGGCGCCAAAATCCATTAAAATCAGTTCGCCGTCTTTACAGGTTTGGTTATTGTCGGTATAATGCAGGATGTTGGCGTTTTGTCCGGCTGCAATGATGGGCGAATAGGCATGTCCAGTGGCGCGTTGCCTGATAAACTCATGGATAATTTCGGCTTCAATTTCATATTCCGTTACGCCTGGCTTTACAAATTGGAGCACCCTTAAAAAGGCATCGCGGGTAATATCGCAGGCTTTTTGGGTCAACTCTACTTCTATGGGCGATTTGATGGCCCGAAGTTGGCGCAACAAAGGCGCGGCGCGTTCAAACTGATGCAGCGGGTAGTTTTGGCGAAGCTGTTCGATAAACCTGATGTCGCGGTAGCTCACGGTGTGCAGGTAACGGTCGTTTTCGTTAAGGTTCAGGTAAACATGGTCTGCATAGTTGATAATGCTGTGCAGGATGTTTTCGAAATCGGCCAACCAGTAAATGGCGGTGATGCCAGAAGTCTGACTTGCTTGGTCTTTGGTATATTTATGGCCTTCCCAAACCTTAATGTGGTCATTTGTCTGTCTTAAAAACAGGACTTCTCTGTATTGAGGATTAGGACAGTCGGGATAAATCAATAAAATGGATTGTTCCTGATCAATGCCAGAAAGGTAAAAAAGATCGGCGTTTTGCTTAAATTGAAAATTTTGGTCGCCGCTTCTGGGAAATTCGTCATTCGACTGAAATATAGCTATTGAATTGTTTTTCAGTAGTTTACAGAAATTTTTTCTGTTTTCGACGAACAATGAGTTGTTTATTTGGTGATACTTCATACAATTGCTGATTTGAATTGGGGTACTTCGTCCAAATGTAATAAAATACAAACATTTTAAGAAGTTTGGAACGGAGTTTGCGTGGTGTTTTGAGATTATAAAAATTTGTTTAATTTTGTATTGCAAAAAATTATACAATTAATATTTGTTTAACCTTAAAAAAGAAAAATTATGAATTATTCTACTTTAAAGAAAGGTGTTGCGGCCTCTTTAGTAGCATTATTGGGAGTAACAACTCTTGCTAGTGCTCAGGATGCTCCTGCATCATCTTCTGCCAAAGTGTTTGGTGGAAGAGGACAGTACAGAACGTGGTCTTTCGGTATCAACGGTGGTGTTTTGGCACCAGTTGCTGTTATCGGTGGTACTAACGACTTTACTAACTGGGATGTGAACTTGGGTTACGGAATCTCATTGCGTAAACAACTAGGTCATGCTTTTGGCTTAGAAGGTAACATCTTCCGTGGCAAACTATCAGGCACTAACAAAGATGCTGTAGGTGGTATTAAAAACGGAACTAAAGAATTCGAAACTGACATTCAGTATGCTGCTGACTTGAGAGGTGTTGTGAATGTTGCTACTGTAGATTTCCTACGTCGCGAAAATTCAGTTAACTTCTTCGTTACTGCTGGTTACGGTTTAATGGCTTACAATCCAAAAGTAACCTTAGCTAACGGTACAGTTGTTAACAACAAAGGTAAATTTGGCGAAAATGGCGATAAAGACTTCATCAAAGAAGCTTATATCCCTGTAGGTGCTGGTATCAAATTCAAAGTATCAGACCGCGTATCTTTCAACTTGGCTTATACCATGAACTTTGTTGATGGCGATAACGTTGATGGAGTTTATGCTGGTGGTACTTCAAAAGATAAATTCTCTTACGGTTCTGCTGGTTTAGAATTCTCTCTAGGTTCTAAAGCTAAACCTAACTTGGATTGGGTTAACCCAGTAGCTATGATGTATGATGAATTGAAAGATCCTTCATTACGTCAAGAAGTTGAAGCATTGAAAAACCGTGTTTCTAACGTTGAGAAATCAGTTGAAGATTTGAAAAAAGACTCTGATGGCGACGGCGTAGCTGATCAATTCGATAAATGTGCTGGTACTCCAGCTGGAACTAAAGTTGACGGTTCAGGATGTCCACTTCCTGCTCCAACTGTAATCAATAACACTCCAGTTGCTCCAGTTGACAACAGAACTGGTTTTGAGCCAATCCAATTCGAATTCAACTCTTCAGTTTTGAAAACCGAATCTTATCCAATCTTAGATAAATTATCTTCAGTATTGCGTGAAAACGGTGGTAAAGTAACTTCTAAAGGTTATGCTTCTAGCGAAGGTACTGCTGCATACAATTTGAAATTATCTAAAGACAGAGCTAACTCTGTTAAAACTTACTTAGTAAATTCTGGCGTTAACGCTAGTCAAGTAACTGTTAAAGGTTACGGCGAAGCTAACCCAGTTGCTTCTAACGACACTGAAGAAGGTCGTATCCAAAACCGTCGCGTTGAGACTTCAAGAAACTAATCTTGCTTAACTCGATAAGAAAAGAGCCCCGAAATTTCGGGGCTCTTTTTTTTTATCCTTACATTTGTATCATGTACTTCTTCAGAAAGAATAACCCAGACCGGCCAAAAAATACCAATATCAAGATTATGCATGCCATTAATGCCATAGCCATTACCTTGTTTTTGGGTGGTATTATCTGGAAACTCGTACAGTGGTTTATCCTCAAAAAATAAGCAGCCGACTAGACACCCGATCCATAAAAAACAATAGATGAAAACAATAATCAATACCAGTAATGCTCCGGCCCCAATTGGCCCTTACAGCCAGGCCGTAATTGCCAATGGATTTCTGTTTGCTTCGGGCCAAGTGGCCATCAATCCCGAAAACGGAGCACTTAACCAAACTTCTATTGCCGAAGAAACACACCAAGTGATGCGCAATATCAAGGCCGTGTTGTTAGAGGCCGAGTATGATTTTGAACACGTGATCAAAACCACCATCTTTCTGTCGGATATGAGCCTGTTTGCCGAGGTAAACGAAGTGTACGGTTCTTACTTCCAGGCTGAGTACCCTGCCCGCGAAACCGTTGCCGTAAAAGGCTTGCCTAAAGGCGTAAACGTAGAAATCTCGGTAACCGCCTATAAGGCTTAAGCATTGCAACGGGCTAAAACCAAATATCTGCTGGCCGGATTTCTTTCCGTAGCCATTTGGGGCTTCTTTGCCATTCCGCTAAGGAATATCAAGGCATTCCCTTCGCAGGAAATCCTTTATTACCGCATATTTACTTCTTTGGCGGTGATATGGATGGTTATTCTCTTGTTCAGAAGGAAATCGCTGGCGCAGGATATTCAATATTTCAAGTTGGCTTTGCCCAAAGAAAAACGGATCATCGTATATCAAATCTTAGGGGCCACGGTGTTGCTTACGCTCAATTGGTATACCTATATCTATGCAGTCAATAATGTGAGCCTCAAATCGGCGGCATTTGCTTATATGGTATGCCCGCTGATTACCGCTTTCGGAGGCTTCCTGATTTTGAAGGAAGAACTTTCGAGGCTTAAGCTGATTGCTTTGGGCGTTGCCTTGCTCAGCATTGTAATGTTGGCCACTGGCTCGTTGATAGAAGTAACTTGGTCTGTAATTATTGCAGCGCTGTATGCGTTTTACCTGATTATCCAGCGCAAAATGCAACACCTGGATAAGCTCAATGTATTGGCTGTACAGATTGCCATTGCCGTACTGCTGATGCTGCCATTTTATTTGAGCAGCCATCAAGACTTTCCTGCCAGCGTTTGGTTTTGGGGAAACATCGTGGTCATTGCCGTGCTGTTTACCATCATTCCGTTGTTTCTGAGCCTTTATGCCTTAATCGGCATTCCTTCTTCTACTTTAGGTATTATCATTTATATCAATCCCATTATTGCCTTTACAGTGGCCATTGTTTATTTTGGAGAGCAGATAGACCTGCACCAGCTGTTGGCCTATCTCTTGCTGCTGTTTGCCGTTTTGCTATTTAATTGGAACTTGATGAAAGATATTTTTACTTTTAAGAGAAAATAAATTCGTTTTGCAGGCTTCAAATTTAGATACACCTCTTGTTTACCTTAAGGGCGTAGGCCCTAAGCGTGCAGAGCTTTTGCAAAAGGAATTGGACATGTCCAGTTATAAAGACCTGCTTTACCATTACCCATTCAGGTATATTGACCGCACCCGTTTTTACCAGATCGGAGAGCTCGATCCCGAAATGCCCTTGGTGCAGGTGGTTGGTAAAGTACTGAGCAAGGAAGTAATCGGAGAAAAGCACAAAAAACGCTTGGTAGCCAAATTTGCCGACGAAACGGGCGCCATCATGGAACTGGTCTGGTTTCAGGGTATTAAATGGGTAGAAGACCATGTAATGCGTGGCAGTACCTACATCGCCTTTGGCAAGCCTACTTTTTTTAATGGCCGCTTTAGTATTTCGCATCCCGAGCTTGAAAACTATCCCCGTCAGCCAGGCTTAACGGGTAACCTTACCCTACAGCCGATCTATAACTCTACCGAAAAACTTAAAAAGAACTTTTTAGATAGCAAAGGCCTGCAGAAACTGATCCAACAGGTGATTGAACTGCATATTAATGAGGTTCGGGAGACGATGCCGGCCTATGTGCTCGAAAAATATAAGCTCATCAGTCGGAAAGAGGCTTTGGTACATATCCATTTTCCTGCCAGCCAAGCCAAGCTGCAACAAGCCGAACGGCGACTGAAATTTGAGGAACTGTTTTTTATCCAGTTGCAGCTGCTGTACAATAAGCAGGTGCGCAGCCTTAAGTTTAAGGGGCTCTTATTTGATATGGTTGGCGAGCGCGTAAATACTTTTTATAAGGAAATGCTGCCTTTTGACCTGACCAATGCCCAAAAGCGGGTAATTAAGGAAATCAGGATCGATACCCAAAAGGGCAGCCAGATGAACCGCTTGGTACAGGGCGATGTGGGCAGTGGCAAAACCGTAGTGGCCCTGATCAGCATGTTGTTGGCCAATGATAATGGCTATCAGGCCTGTATGATGGCCCCTACCGAGATTTTGGCCCGGCAACATTACGAATCGCTGGTTTCGCTGTTAAGAGGCGAACTGGTTAATGTTTCTATCCTAACGGGGACTACCACCAAGAAGCAACGCACGGTTTTGCACCAACAATTAGAAAATGGCGAAATCGATATCTTGGTGGGCACTCACGCACTGATTGAAGACAAGGTTAAATTCAAAAACCTAGGCTTGGTGGTTATTGATGAGCAGCATCGATTTGGTGTAGAGCAAAGGGCCAAGCTGTGGAGGAAGAACACTATTCCGCCTCATATTTTGGTCATGACGGCTACGCCCATTCCGCGCACTTTGGCCATGACCCTGTATGGCGATTTAGACGTTTCGGTAATAGACGAACTTCCGGCAGGTAGAAAACCCATAGAAACGAAACATTTGTACGAAGGGCAGCGTTTGAGGATGTTTGGCTTTATGAAGCAGGAAATTGCCAAAGGCCGACAGGTGTATGTGGTTTATCCGCTGATTAAGGAAAGCGAAAAACTTGATTTGATGCACTTAGAGGCGGGAATAGAACAGCTGCGATTTGAATTTCCATTGCCCAATTACCAAATTAGTATTGTACACGGGCAGATGCCCAATGCCGACAAGGAATTTGAGATGCGCCAGTTTATTGAAGGCAAGACACAGGTCATGGTGGCCACAACCGTAATCGAGGTGGGGGTTAACGTACCCAATGCCTCGGTGATGATTATCGAAAATGCCGAGCGATTTGGACTTTCGCAGCTGCATCAGCTGCGTGGGCGTGTAGGCCGTGGGGCCGAGCAATCTTATTGTATCTTGATGTCGAGCAGTAAGCTGAGCCAAAACTCAAAACTGCGACTACAAACCATGGTGAAAACCAATAATGGATTTGAGATTTCGGAGATAGACCTGCAGCTGAGAGGGCCTGGCGATATTACCGGGACCCAGCAAAGTGGCGTGCTCGAACTGAAGGTAGCCAACTTGGCTAAAGACCAAATCATTCTGCAGGAAGCCCGAAATACGGTAATCGAAATATTTGAGCGCGACCCGATGGTGAGCCTGCCAGAAAATAGCCTGCTCAAAACCTATCTCGACAGAAAAAACCAAGGAATTGCTTTTGACAAGATTTCTTAGGGAATAGGCCATTAACCATGGGCTATCAACCACCGACTTCCGGGCGCTAGTCTTCGTCGCTTCCTGGCAACGAACCAGCGCCGGTATAGGCTCCTTTGCGAATAATCGGCATCTTCAGGTATTTATACAAATCGTCGAGGTGCATCAAGCTGCCATTGGTTAGGTTGCCCAAAAATATGACCACGATATCCTTGTCCAAATCGCGTACATAGATGTGGCGGAAACCATGCCACCAGCCGGTGTGGTAAACCACTTTGTCCATGCCTTTGCCATCGAACATGCGCCAGCCGTAGCCGTAGTTAAAGTGGCCGTTTACAGGTTTGTTACGACCAACATAAGCCGAATCAAGGCTCTTTTGGCTTAACAGCCGGCCGTTTTTAAGGTATTTGTCGTACAGTACCAAATCGTGCAAAGTGCTGTAGATGCCTTTGTCGCCCACAGGACCGTCCAAAAAATTCTGAACCACTGAATAGCGCCAGGTACGGTCGTGACCGACTACATCAACCGGAATTTTCTCATATTCAGTGGTCGAATAAACATGGGTATGCTTCATGCCTGCTGGCTTGAAGATATGCTCCATCATGTATTGCGAATACCTTTGCTTGGTCACTTTTTCTATAATGGCGCCCAACACCATAAAGTTGGAGTTGTTGTAATGGAAAACCTTGTTGGGTTTGGTGTACGGATTAGGTTTTTTATCGGCTATGATGTCCATTACCTCTTGGTTGGTAACGCCTTTTTTCATGTTGAGTTTTTCCTTGCGGTAAATATCGTCAATGAAATAAACGTAGTTCATCATGCCGCTGCGGTGCGATAATAAAAGTTCTATCGTAATTCCGTCGTAAGGAAAATTAGGAAAGAACTTTTTCACGTCGTCGGTTAGTTTGAGCTTGCCCGCCTCAACCAGTTGCATAATGGCCACGCCGGTAAAGGTTTTGGTAATGGAGGCCAACTCAAATTCCGAATTGATCTTTAGGCTGTCGCGATGCAGGTAATCGGCCCAGCCAATGGCTTTTTCGTAAAGGATTTTTCCTTTGCGGGCCACAAGCATGTTGCCGTTAAATCCGTATTTTTTGTGCAGGTTTTGTACAAAGTCAGCAATCCAGGGATCGCCTTTTTTAGGGTCGTAGGCAATGAGCAGGCTGTCGGCCTTATCGTCCTCCTTGGTTCTTATTTTCTGCTGCGCAGCCGCTTTTTTGGCTTTTTCTTCTTTGTTGGTACAGGCCGAAACCGTAATTAGGGAGAGCGCAACGGCGGTTAGGAATAGACGAAACTTCATGTAATAAAATATACGGGTTTAAAAGCCAGCAAAATAACGATAATTGGGTTTTTAAACCTAAAAGAGTTTTAAACATTAGCTTAATCTAATCAAGCCGATGCTTTTAGCCTTCCTTTTTGAGCAGCACGATACCGTTCGAATTGTTGTCGACATCGCCTCTAACCATGGCTTTGATCGTAAACGCGGCGCCGGTTTCGTATTCCTTGATATTGAACTTGTAAACATGGTCTTTTTGCGTCGAACCCGTACTTCCTTCATGAAGGTCTTCGGCTATTTTTAAGCCGTTTTTCCATACGGTAATTGATTGGATTTCTAGTTTGGTGCGGCCTCCGGTATACATAAAGGCAAGGGCATAGTTGCCGTTTGCATTGATTTTTCCAGTTGCATTGATTTCAAAAGGGCTGTATGCTTTTCCTGTGATCTTGCTGGGATTCCACTCGGCCACTACTTCGCCATATTTTTTAAACTGTTCATATTTTTCTGGAAAATAAAGCGGCAGCGAAAACTGTTCCCTGTTCAGTACGGTTATAGCCATCAGGTCTTTGAGTTCGCCAACGGTTACACTTTGACTATACACCGGAGCGTAGGGATTGGGATAAGTTCCGTCGGTAGTATAACGGATTTGGGCACCATCAACCACGTTTTTGAGCTTAACCACATAGCCTTTATCGGTTTTTTCGGCACTGATCAATTGGGGTTGAGGCAAACGGAAGCCATAGCCTGCCTGTTGGTAGCGCAGGTAATGGCTAGCCAGTCTTTTTTCAAAACTCTCCCAGTTTTGTTGGGCCAGTGGCGTCCAAACCACCTCGGCCAATGCCGATAGGCGTGGAAAAGTAAGGTAATCGAAATATTTTTCGGAACGGTTTTCATTCAGTGGGCCTATTTCCTGCAAAAGCGTGCCATGTATAAACTGATCGGCCCAAAGGGTAGCCGAAGCCCCCAATACCTGTTGGCGGTATTTTTCGTCAAGACCCGGAACCAGCGGATTGAGCTGGTAAACTTTTTCCAAGGGAACAAGGCCAACCCAGGTAGCCGCTTTTACCTCGCCCGGAATATTGCTTTCGGCCATGTCAAAATAGCAAAATTTGGTTAGCGACATCACCACATCGTGGCCGTTTTCTACGGCCTTGAATGTTTTTTTAGGGTCGTGCCAAACCATGCCTACCACTTTTTCTTTCAAGCCATCCTCAATAATTTCGTCCCAGCCTACCATGGTTTTTCCATAAGGCTTCACCATGTTTTGTACGCGCTGGTTAAAATAAACCTGTAAAGCGGCTTCGGTTTTCAGTCCCAAGTCGGCTTTGCGCTTTTGGCAATCAGGACAGGCCGCCCATCTGGTATAAACAGCTTCATCGCCGCCAATGTGTACGTATTTAGAGGGAAACAAGTCGAATACTTCCTTAAAAACGTCGGCCAAAAAATCAAAGGTGCTTTCCTTGCCCACGCAATACAATTCCTTGCTGATGGAGTGTTGGGTAGGCATTTCGAACTGCTGGCCCGTACAGCCCAGGTAAGGATAGGCCACCACTGCTGCCAAAGTATGGGCCGGAAGCTCTATTTCTGGTATAATTTCTACGTTTCGTGCCGTAGCGTAGGCTATCATTTCCTTAATGTCTTCTTGGGTATAGTAGCCGCCGGTACGTTCGGCGCCTTGGCCTCGCCACGCGCCAATCGAAGTTAGTTTGGGGTATTTCTTGATTTCCAGTCGCCAGCCCGCATCATCGATCAGGTGGAAGTGCAGCTTATTCATTTTGTACATGGCCATCATGTCGATAAACCTCAATACATAAGCCTTGCTAAAAAAATACCTCGATACGTCGAGCATCATGCCTCGCCATGGATAAAGCGGCGCATCTTCAATATCGGCTCCCTTAACCGTCCAGGTTTTGCCTTTTTGGCGTTGCTGGTTATAGATTTCGGCAGGTAACAATTGCAGCAGCGTTTGTATGCCGTAAAACACGCCTT
This sequence comes from Pedobacter sp. TM02, assembly GCF_059705275.1. Taxonomy (NCBI): domain Bacteria; kingdom Pseudomonadati; phylum Bacteroidota; class Sphingobacteriia; order Sphingobacteriales; family Sphingobacteriaceae; genus Pedobacter; species Pedobacter sp. TM02. The sequence goes on along the minus strand of NZ_AP046530.1, from coordinate 4,078,237 downwards.
TGCTGGTATTGCCCACAATGTTAACCTGCTTAGTCCCAACGGTTAGGCGGTAGGCTTCTGGGTTTGCCACAGCTGTTTTGCCCAAAGTCAGACAGATACCGTCCTTGGCCGATTGGGCTTCCCGCAGCTTAAAATCAAAACCGGTGGCCGGCGATAAAGCCGAGGCCAGTAATTCGGCCTGCGTTTTAAGTCCTTTCTGGTAGTAGATGTTGGTTTGGGGCCTAATGCTAAAAACAGTTCCGTTTGCTTTGACCTTTTGTGGCAAAGGAATGATGTTGAGTTGCGAAAATGAATGAAACGCCCCGGCAAACAGGCATAAAAATAAAAGACAGGCGGCTTTGGTACGCATAAAAATAGTTTTGGTTGGCTACAGTTTCCGATTTTACCCTTAAAGTAAGGATAGAAGACCGGCTTTTAAGGCCTTAACAGTGCGCAAACGTTTGTTCATGTGGCAGTAATGTTGCAAATTATCTAGGCTAAAAGAGGGCTCGTTTAATCAAAAAACTTAAATTTGCCAAAAAAACAGCAAACATCATGAGTTTCAGAATAGAACACGATACCATGGGCGAGGTACAAGTGCCCGCCGATAAATATTGGGGCGCTCAAACCGAACGTTCGCGTAATAATTTTAAGATCGGACCGGAGGCTTCGATGCCAAAGGAAATTATACATGCTTTCGGCTATTTGAAAAAGGCTGCCGCTTTGGCCAATACCGAGCTGGGTGTTTTGCCACAGGATAAAGCCACTTTAATTGCCAAGGCCTGCGACGAGGTGATTGCCGGCAAGTTGGATGCCGAGTTTCCTTTGGTGATTTGGCAAACCGGATCGGGTACCCAAAGCAACATGAACGCCAACGAGGTAATTGCCAACCGTGGCCATGTGCTTAACGGCGGCCATTTGGGCGACGACAAAAAGGTGCTGCACCCGAACGATGATGTCAATAAATCGCAATCTTCTAACGATACTTATCCAACCGCAATGCACATTGCGGCCTACCAACAAGCGGTAACCGTAACCATCCCGGGATTGGAGAAGTTGAGAAATACCCTGGCACAAAAAGCCGTTTCGTGGACCGACATTGTAAAAACCGGCCGTACGCACTTTATGGATGCCACACCGTTAACCTTGGGCCAAGAATTTTCTGGCTATGTACAACAGATAGACAACGGCATCAGGGCGATTAAAAATGCGTTGGAAATGATCAAGGAGTTGGCTTTGGGTGGTACTGCAGTAGGCACCGGCCTAAATACGCCAAAAGGCTATGATGTGTTGGTAGCCCAAAAAATTGCCGAACTAACCGGCCTGCCTTTTGTAACGGCTCCAAACAAATTCGAAGCTTTGGCCGCACACGATGCGATGGTTGAACTGTCGGGCGCCTACAAGCGTGTTGCCGTTTCATTGATGAAGGTGGCTAACGATATCAGGATGCTGAGCTCGGGCCCGCGTTGTGGCATCGGCGAAATCATTATCCCTGATAACGAACCTGGATCATCGATTATGCCAGGCAAGGTAAATCCAACCCAGCCAGAGGCCTTAACCATGGTTTGCGCACAGGTAATGGGCAACGATGTGGCGGTAAGCGTTGGCGCCAGCAACGGCCATTTCGAACTGAATGTATTTAAACCGGTTATTGCGGCCAATGTATTGCAGTCGGGCCGTTTAATTGGCGATGCCTGCGTTTCGTTTAACGACAAATGTGCCGAGGGCATCGAGCCAAACAGACCAGTCATTAAACAGCACATGGAAAATTCGTTGATGCTGGTTACGGCTTTAAATCCGCATATCGGTTACGAAAATGCCGCTAAGATTGCCAAAAAGGCACATAAAGAAAATAAAACCCTGCGCGAAGCTGCTGTTGAACTGGGCTTGCTCACCAGCGAGCAGTTTGACGAGTGGGTTCGTCCGGAAGATATGGTAGGCAGCTTGAAATAAGTTTGAGCATGAAAGTAAAAAGTTTAAATAGCATATTTTAATTAGATGAATACTAGCCATAAGATTCTCGGTAGAAAATCCTATTTTTTACTTTTTACTTTTCACTTGCTGCTTTGTTTAATTGCCTGTACCCGTTTGCCTAACGTACAGGGCAGAGGCGAAACCATGCTGCAAGGTGTATGGAACCAAGACAGCGTAGCCAATGCCAAAGACCTGCTTTCGTATACGCAGCACCATTTCAAAATTAGCTGCGATTCGTTTTATGTAGACCTGACTACGCATTCGAAAGTAAACTACTATTCCGATTCCTGCTTTAACAACGGCGTTTGGAAAGAATATGCAAAAGGTACCTATGCCGTTAAAGGCGATACCTTGATTTTGAATGGAACTTTTACCAAAGCCAATTACAAGCAAAAGGTTTCGGGCTGTTACCGCAGCGGGCGCTACCTGAACAATTTTAAAATCAAATCATCCAGTGGAAGCAGGTTGGTGCTTGAAAACCTGGCCGACCAACGCGAGTGCGTATTGGTCCTAAAGGAGCCAATTATCTGCGTCCCTAAAGAATTGTAATCCTAAACAGATGAAAAAATTAAACCTGTTAAAAAAATTAGCCATTGCTTTTGTCTTGGCTTATATTCCTTTCACCGCTGGTGCATGGGGCGTTTTGGGTCACCGTATTGTTGGCGAAGTGGCCGACTATTACCTCAGCCCGAAGGCCCGCAAAGCCGTACAGCAGATTTTGGGTGCCGAAAGCATGGCCATCACCGCCAACTGGGCCGATTTTATTAAATCAGACACGGCCTATAACTACCTGAGCAATTGGCATTATGTGAACCTGCCCGAAGGATTGTCGCAAAACGATGTATTCAGTTTCTTAGACCATCAGCCTGGGCCAAACATCTATAACAAAACCAATGAGATGATTGCCGTGCTCAAGAACCCGAAAAGCACAGCCGAACAAAAGAAACTGGCTTTAAGAATGGTGATCCACCTGATAGGCGATATGCACCAGCCGATGCACACCGCCAGAAAAGACGATTTGGGCGGCAACAAGATTTTGCTGACCTGGTTTGGCGAAAAGTCTAACCTGCATCGTGTATGGGACGAAGGATTGGTTGATTTTCAGCAACTGAGCTATACCGAATACACCAAAGCCATTAATCACCCAACAGCCTTGCAATTGGGCGCCTGGCAAAAAGCCAGTTTAAAAGACTGCGTTTATGAGTCGTACCAAATCTGCAACAAGATTTATGCTACAGGCGTTAAAAACGATGATAAATTAAGTTATAAATACAATTTTGATTGGATCGACACCGTAAACGAACAATTGCTGAAAGGCGGTATTCGTTTAGCCAAGGTGCTGAATGATATTTATAAATAGTTCGAAAAGCTAATCGCAAATACGTGAGAATTTTAATGGTTTGCCTGGGCAACATTTGCCGTTCGCCTTTGGCCGAGGGCATTATGCGCCATTTGGTAAACGAGCAGCACCTGGACTGGCAAATTGCCTCGGCAGGCACAGGCAGTTGGCATGTGGGACAAGCGCCCGATAGCAGGAGCATAGCCATTGCCCAAAACTTTGGCTATGATATTTCGGCTCAACGTGCCCGTCATTTTACCAAAGCGATGTTCGAGCAATTTGACTATATTTTGGTGATGGACAGGAATAACCTGAAAGACGTACTTGCCTTGGCCAGTACGCCGGCACAACGCCAAAAGTTGAAGCTGTTCCTAGACGATGAGGAAGTAGCCGATCCTTATTACGACAATGCCCTTTTCGAGCCGGTTTGCGCACAGGTCGAAAAACGTTGCAAAGAACTGATCGAAGAGTTTAGGGGTAGCTTTTAGTCGGAAGCCGGAAGGCTCATTAGCCACTAGTCAACGGCTAAATCGGATGACATGCTGCCAACTGAAAACTTCCATTTGACCTCTTCGCTTTAGCCTTTCAGCTTTAGTTTTTCGCCTTCCACCTCTCTAGCGTTGGTCAAGTAAATATAGTTGAACATGCAGAATGAGGCCATGGCGCCAAAGGTGTGCCACAGAAAATGCGTGCCTGTGCTTAGCCATTCCCATTGATCGGCAATGCGAAAAGTAAGCGCAATGATAAAAGCGAACAAAGCCATGCCCACCCATTTGCCGTTTTTCCATCGGGTGCTGATCAGGTAGCCCAATACCGGTAGGAGCACCAAGGCCGCCATCATGGCGTAGTTGATGTTGATGAACAATTGCATGTTGTTGTGGGTAACCATGCTCCTGAAAAAGAACTGCAAAGCCACATAAGCCAATACCAGCAGTACCGCATAATACCATTTGAAAAGCTGCGCCAAAAAATAAACCCCAGCCGATATACACAGCAGCATAATCGGCATCCAGTCCATCATGATAAACATTCGCCACTGCCTAAAAGCATGATAGGTAGTACCCCCAATGCCTCCGATATAAAGCAGCACCAAACAGTAGGTTAAAAACACATGCGATTTATAGTCTTTCCATAGCCTTATGGTCCAGTAAAAGGCAATAGCCAGAAAAAAGCAGGAAGTAATGGCATTGAGCGGCTCCGGAAAAAAGTGCTGCAGATTGGTTTCCGTGTAAAGCGTTCCACCGTCTGGCGGGCGTTGAAGTGCTAGCATAACAATGATGGATTTCTTTTAGAAACGCAGCGCGATTCCAAATGTTTTGATTTATTTTGATGAACCCGTACAATTGACGAAATTGTGCCTTTAAAATACTCAATAGCTCAAGCAAATGCAAAATCCACAGTTGTTTATGGTTCTTTTGGGTTGTCGGCCAGCCAGGAGGCATACCGAACAGCACGATGTTTTTTTCGGCATTGCCAACTCCCTAAAAGAGCTGGTTCCGGAAATGGTAGAATTTTGGCCCGAAGCCAAAGGCAAGATCCATATCGATGCCTGGCGCGTAGTGAGTAAGGTAGGTAACTATAGGATAGAAGTGGTTGAAAAAGGCCATTCCAAAACTGACCCGAACAGCTTGTTCTTTCTCAACCTGGGGGGCTATCGCAAAAACGAATTCGACGAACTGCACTACAAAATGTTGGTGGTAGCCGACCAAAAGGCGGTAGCCATTGCAGCCGCCAAAGAAACGGCTTTTTATAAACACACCTGGTTTGACGGGGCCTCCTCGCACATCGACGACAAGTATGGCGTAGACGTAGACGATATTTTCGAAATAGAAGACATCCTAAGTTCGGCTACCAAAAAAAAGTATGCCTTGAAATTTACGCCAGGCAATATCGAGGCCGAAGACGAGATTACCCTGGGCTATTTTCCTTTGGCCAAAATTGTAAAGGGAGAACTCTAGCATAAACACTTGCGAAGCCTTCAAGCTTCGCAAGTGTTATTGATGCATTTATTGTGCAGGCTGCAAATGGGTACTGATGGCAATTCTGTTCCAGGCATTGATGGTTACAGCAACCATCATCAGTTGGGCAATGTAATTATCATCGAACAGTGCTTTTGCTTTTTGATAGGTTTCTTCCGAAAGCCCGCCATTGGCAATCAGTGCCATTTCTTCGGCCAAAGCCAAAACAACTCTTTCTTCCTCATTAAACAGGTTGGTTTCGCGCCAGGCGTTTAACAGGTAGATGCGCTGCTCGGTTTCGCCATATTTGCGGGCGTCTTTGGTATGCATATCAATACAAAAGGCACAGCCGTTGATTTGCGAAGTCCTGATCTTGATCAGTTCCTTGTGCATTTTGTCTAATTTGGTGGTAGCCAGGTAATTTTCTAGGCCCAGCATGGCTTTATAGCCAGCCGGCTCTAGTTCGGCGATATTAAATCTTGGGTTCATAACTTTATTTTAAATGATGAACCAAAATTAGGCTACATGCACCGGTAAAAACTTAAACCAGTTTAAGAAATAAAAACAGAGTGGCCAATAGCCTATTTTTTGCGCAGCTCGCTCAGGTATTCGGGTGTGATGCCCAGATAGGAAGCCAGCATATACAGCGGAATGCGCTGTACAAAATCGGGGAATAGCGTAACAAAATGCTGGTAGCTTTCTTCCTTGGTAAAATCGTGGAAGTACTTGACCCGCATTTGCGCTGCCGCATAAGCCCTTTGCATCATGATCCTGAAATAGCGCTCCAGCTGTGGCAGTTGCCTAAAAAGCTCGTCTTGCCGACTGCTGGCAATGCCAACAATCTGGGAGGCTTCTACCGCCTGGATGGAAAAGTTGGATGGATGCTGTGTGCTGAAACTCATGTAGTCGGCTATCCACCAGTTTTCGAGTGCGAATTGTACAATCTGCTCGGTGCCTTTGTCGTTCACAAAAAACATGCGCAGGCAACCCTGTTCTACAAAATAATGATACCTGCAAATCTGGCCTTCCTGTAACAGCAATTCCTTCTTTTTGGGGGTTAAAGGTTTGATTTGCTGCAGCAATAAGGAAGTTTCATCGTCGGTTAACGATACGTAACGTTTAATATGCTGGATAAAATTAGGATACATGGCCTAAATATATCAAAGCTTTTGCAATTTGAACACATTCCCAAATGCGCTAAGCTTCTTTAAACTTTTGGCTCAAGGTCTCTGTTGTTTAACTACACTAAAAGCAGTAGAATTATGGAAACGAAAACAATAAGCGCAGAGGTACTGAACGACCTTATCCAAATTAACAACGACAGAGTGGCGGGCTATGAACGGGCTATAAAAGAGTTAAAAGAGGGCGATGCCGATTTAAAGGCTTTGTTTGTAAAGATGATTGGCGAGAGCCATCAACATAAGATGGCTTTGGCTACCGAAGTACAGGCATTGGGCGAAGAGGCCGAAGAAGGAACCACCACATCGGGCAAAATATACAGGGCCTGGATGGATGTAAAAGCCGTGTTTACGGGCAACGACAGAAAAACAGTGCTCAATAACTGCGAATTTGGCGAAGATGCAGCTCAAAAAGCCTACAAAATGGCTTTGGAAGAAGAGCTGCCGGCCAACATCAGGAGCCTGATCACTGATCAAAAAGCAGCTTTGAGGCAATCGCACGACGAAATTAAAAGACTGAGAGACTCCCAAGCGTAGTTTTGAAAACTCCCTAGAATCACAAAGTCCCGATGTTGCATCGGGACTTTGTTTTTTTTATTTCTGTTCCAGTTCCTGGTCTAGGTAATGGGTTACTTTTTTAATCGCGTTATCTATGGTATCGCTTAAAATGGTAATGAAAGAGCCCGGCTTGGCTGTATGGATCAGGTTTTTCAGGCAGTCGTCGCCATGGTTGTTAATGTCGATCTGGATGTCTGGTTTTACCTCTTTTAAGCCGGTAAGCAATAAATCGATCAGCTCCTGCTGTTTGCGTCCGCGCAGGTATTTCTCTTGGCAAATGATTACCCGATCAAACATTTGCGCGGCAATGCGGGCGGTTTCGATAATGTCTTCGTCCCTTCTGTCGCCGGTACCCGAAATTACGCCCACATGCTCGCTGGCCTCAACGGTTTGCAGGTAGGTTTTTACGCCGTTAAAACCATCGGGATTATGCGCAAAATCGACCAACACCTTAAAGTCCTTGAACTTGAAGATGTTCATCCTGCCCGGCGTAAGCGCGGCCGACGGAATGAAGGTTTCTAATGAAGTGCGGATATCTTCGGTTTTATAGCCCCACAAAAAAGTGGTGAGCGTAGCGGCCAATACATTTTGGATCATGAAATCGACTGTACCGTTAAACGTAAGTGGAATATGCGTGGCTTTTTCCACGCGGATTTTCCAATCGCCTTTTTTAATGGTCACGAAACCGTTTTCGTAAATGGCGGCAATGCCTCCTTTTTTGCAATGCTCCTTAATGACCGGATTTTTCTCGTCCATGCTAAAATAGGCCACATTGCAATCGGCGCTGGCCGCAATCTTCAGGCAGTAGGCATTGTCGGCATTGAGCACGGCCCAGCCGTTTCTTTTGACGGCACCAATAATTACGGCTTTCACGCGGGTCAGATCGTCGAGGTTATGGATGTCTGAAATGCCCAAGTGGTCTTCCTGGATATTGGTAACCACACCAATATCACATTTGTTAAAGCCCAGCCCTGAACGCAAAATGCCACCACGGGCAGTTTCAAGTACGGCTACTTCAACTGTTGGATCCTTTAAAATAAACTCGGCGCTGAAAGGGCCGGTGGTATCGCCCTTCATCAACATGGTATTCTGCACGTAGATGCCATCGGAGGTGGTAAAGCCTACGCGGCTGCCATTGTTTTTTACAATGTGCGCAATGAGGCGGGTGGTGGTGGTTTTACCGTTGGTGCCGGTTACCGCAATAATCGGAATGCGGGCATCTTTGCCTGGCGGATAAAGCATGTCTATTACCGGAGCGGCCACATTGCGGGGCAGGCCTTCGCTTGGCGCGAGGTGCATCCTAAAGCCTGGCGCGGCATTTACTTCTAAAATCACGCCTCCGTTTTCGGTGAGGGGCTCGGTAAGGTTCTGCGCCATAATGTCGATGCCACAAATATCCAGGCCTATAATTCTCGAAATGCGTTCGCAGTTGAATACGTTTTGCGGATGTACCTGATCGGTCACGTCGATAGAAGTACCGCCGGTGCTCAGGTTGGCCGTCGATTTGAGATAAACCACTTCGCCTTTCGGAGGCACGGTTTCCAGCGTGTAGCCTTTCTTTTCGAGCAGGTCTAGCGTATCGCGGTCTACATTGATCTCGGTGAGCACGTTTTCATGGCCATAGCCACGGCGCGGATCGGCGTTTTCTTCATCAATAAGCGCCTGGATGGTCTGTTTGCCATCGCCTTTTACATGGGCGGGCACACGCAGCGCGGCGGCTACCATTTTATGGTCGATCACCAATACCCTAAAGTCGTGGCCGGTAATGAAACGTTCTACAATAATCCTTCTGGAATGTTCTTTGGCATAGTGGAAAGCGGCAATCGCTGCTTCTTCGGTTTTGACGTTAATGGTAGCGCCACGGCCATGGTTGCCATCCAGGGGTTTAAACACCAAGGGGAAGCCTACTTTTTTAATGGCTTCGTGCACGTCATCGAGGGTGGTTACCGTTACGCCTTTGGCTACCGGAATGGCGGCATCTTCCAGCAAACGCTTGGTTTCGTCCTTATTGCCGGCAATATCAACTGCAATGCTGCTGGTACGCTCGGTCATGGTAGCGCGAAAACGCACCTGGTTTTTGCCATAACCTAATTGTACCAAAGAACCTTTGTTAAGCCTGATCCATGGAATATCGCGCGCAATCGCCTCATCCACAATAGAGCCGGTACTTGGGCCCAAGCGTTCCGATTCGCGCAGTTCGCGCATGCGGTGAATGTCGTGTTCCAAATCGTATTCTTTGTTGTCGATCAATGCTTCGGCGATGCGCACCGAGGCTTCGGCGGCATAAACCCCAGCCTTTTCTTCCAGGTAGCTGAACACCACGTTGTAAATGCCTTCGGTTTTGGTTTGTCTGGTACGGCCAAAGCCCGTATCCATGCCCGCCAAGGTCTGTATCTCGAGCGCAATATGCTCAATCACATGACCCATCCAGGTTCCCTCTTCTACCCGCGCTAAAAAACCACCTGGGGCACCCTTAGAGCACCTGTGGCTGTGCAGGGTGGGAATCAGCTTTTCTATACGTTCCCTAAATCCTTCGATGAGGTTGGTGGGCTTTTGCTCCATATCTTCGAGGTCCAGGCGCATCTGGATTAATTTTTTTCTATTCACCGACCAAATATTTGGTCCCCGTAAAACCTGTATGCCTAATATCTTCATTTATGGTATAAAATTGTTTTTTTTGAATGCGTTGTTGGGGTGGGGAGATTATCGGTTTCGGGCGAGCCCGACAAACCTCAGCTTAAAGTATAAAAAAAATTTCAAATTAACTGTGGCCCCCTGCAATTAAACTTGTTCATCGGGCTTCCAAATTCTGCTTTGATTGTTAATTAAAAGTGTAATATTGATAAAAATACTGTTAAATATTAGGCTAATGCGCATATATTTGGCATTTTAGCAACATTTACACAGGTACGATGGCTCCAAAAGGAAAATTAATCATCATAGGCGGCGCAATAGATACGGGAAGCTTTGCCGAAACGCAATTCGGATTGCCACAGAACATGAACTTTTTTGAGCGTGGAATCTTAAAGCGGATTACCACCGAATCAATTAAAGGCCACGATTCGCGTTTCGAAATCATGACCACCGCATCGCTTATTCCTGAAAAAGTTGGCGAAGAATACATCAAGGCATTTGCGCAGCTCGATGTGCATAATATCGGAGTGCTGAATATTGGTAGCCGCGAGGAGGCCAACAATCCCGAAAATGCTGCGCGCATTAAACAGGCCGACGTCATTATTTTTACCGGTGGCGACCAATTGCGCCTATCGTCTATTTTTGGAGGCACCGAGATCCACCGTATTTTGTTAGACAAATACGAAAACACTGATTTTGTCATTGCCGGAACTTCGGCAGGTGCAGCCGCCAGTTCTAAGAACATGATTTACCAGGGCAGCAGCAAAGATGCTTTGCTAAAGGGCGAAGTAAAAATTACTGGTGGCCTCGGCTTTATAGATGATGTGATTGTAGATACCCATTTTGTACAGCGTGGCCGTATTGGCCGTTTGTTGTACGCTACAGCCAGTAATCCAGGTATTTTGGGCATTGGCTTGGGCGAAGATACCGGGCTGTACATCCACAACAATACCATGGAAGCCATTGGCTCGGGTATGGTCATTTTGGTAGATGGCCGTTTTATGGCCGATACCAACCTAACCGATGTAGAAATGGGACAGCCGGTTTCGATCAAGAACATGGTGGTACATGTGATGTGCGACGGCGATATTTACGACTTGGTTAGCCATCAATTGGTTATCCATCATCCAAAAGTTATACCTACAGCCTAGCCATAAGCGTTAAGCATGTGGCGGGAAGCTGTCAGCGTATAGCATTATGCGTTTTGAACGCCAAGCCTAAGACCCGCAAACCCCTAACGCAATACCCAATACTCACTACGCAATACGCAGATGAAACTAATCATACACGGCGGCTTTTTCAGCGAATCAGCCACCAACCAGGAAACCAAAAAAGCCAAGCAAGATGCCTTGGCCCAGATTGTAACCCAAGCGCACCAGTTTCTGACCAAGCATACGGCTTTAGAAACCGTAGTATATGCCGTTGGCCTGTTAGAAGACAATGAGCTGTTTAATGCGGGCATTGGTTCACAGATCCAAAGCGACGGCAAAGTGAGGCTCAGTGCGGCTTTGATGGATGGCCAGACCCAAAAATTTAGTGGCGTTATCAATTTAGAAGATGTAAAAAACCCGATTGAGGTAGCCGAAAAGCTATTGGCCTATGATGATCGGGTACTGAGTGGCGAGGGCGCACAAGCCTTTGCAAGAGCCAACAACTTCGACTATTTTAATCCAATTACCCCGCAACGTCAGGCCGAATATGAGGCTAAATTAAACCAGCAAGACCGGAAAGGAACGGTAGGCTGCGTAGCCTTGGATGCCAACGGAAACCTGGCGGCGGCAACTTCAACAGGAGGCAAAGGCTTCGAAATTCCTTGTCGGGTAAGCGACTCGGCCACGGTAGCGGGTAATTTTGCTAACAATTTTGCCGGAATTTCGTGTACCGGCGTGGGCGAAGACATTGTAAGCGGCGCCTTGGCTGCCAAAATCGTGACCCGCGTTACCGACGGCTTTAGCCTGAAAGAAGCCTGCGACAAATCTTTTGCCGAATTGCGGGCATTCGACGGCTTTGCCGGCGCGATCGGAATCTCGGCTAAGGGCGAAATTTACCATTGCGACTCTCATCCGTATATGGTTTGGGCAGCTTTTGATGGTAGTTTACAGGTGTTTAACTAAAAATAGCTATCTTTATCAGATGAACAAGATTCACCTGGCTCTCGCATCCCTATTTTTTGCTTCTGCTGCCTTTGCCCAAAATGTAAATTCTGGGCCTCAGGAAACACAAAATGCGGTAGGGAATGCTATTAATATCGCGGTTTCGCTTAAAGACGAAACAAATGGAGATGAATTTTTTGCCGATGCCGAACGCAACGAAAGGCAAGGCGACCTGAACGAAGCGCTTACGCTGTTTGGCAAAGCGGCCTTCGAATACAACAACGACCGTAAATTTAGCCGTTATGGCGCGGCGCTGCTGCGCATGAGCAACATCCACCTCTTGCTTTCGCATTATACCGAAGCCGAACAGGTGGTGCTCAATGCCGCCCTTAAAACCTACGCCAAAATAGGCAGCAAGGCAGGCCAGATGGCAGCTTATAATCAGCTGGGCAAGATTTATTATGCGGCCAATAAGTTAACCCAATCACTCTGGTTCTATACCCAGCAGGGGATTCTGGCACAACAGCTTCGCAACAATACTTCCTATATCGATTCGGTATTGGGCATTGCCCAGGTCAAGATCAAAAAGAAAGAATACGGATTGGCTACCAAAGATGTGAACCGTGCCGAACTGCTAGCCAAAAATGCTAAAATTACGCAGTTCAGTCAGCAGATAAAAAACAGCAGGCTGCTGATTACCGAAAAAACAGGGCTAAAAAAATAAACAAGCTAACTAGCTGAATAATAAAGTTTACAAAAAAGATACAGATAATTGCTGTATCTTTTTTGTTTATTTAAGAAATTGGTATCATATTGGATGATGATTTTATAAGAATGGATTTTAAAACTGTTAAAGAGATGTTGAGAAGAGTATTGATGATTACGTTTACAGCCGCGGCCTTGGCCTGTAGCGCGTCGCCAAAACCGCAGAAAATGGTTGATGGCGTACAAAATATTAAGCCAGATGAGCAGCAAAGCCTGGTGCTAAGGCAAGTGGTTAACCTGATCGAAAGCTATAACTATAAGAAATTGGAAATCAACGATTCGATTTCTTCTATCATTTTAGACAGGTATATCAAGGCATTAGACCCTTCTAAATATTATTTCCTGGCCAGCGATATCAAAGACTTTGATAAATTCAGGACCGAGCTCGACGATGATTTCAGGATCGGCGACCTGAGTGCCCCTTTCTACATCTTTAACGTTTACCTGAAAAGATACAACGAACGTATCAATTATTCGATAGCACAGATTAAGGGCAAATACGATTTTAACCAAAACGATACCTACGTATACGATCGCGAAAAAATGCCGTGGATTACCACAACTGCTGGTTTGGACGATGTGTGGAAGAAAAGGGTAAAATACGAATTGGTAAACCTTAAAATTGCAGGTACGCCTGATGCCAAGAACGTAGAAACGCTGACCAAAAGATACGAAAACCTAAAATCGCAGGCAGCCAAGTTCAACAACCAGGATGTTTTTCAGCTCATCATGGATGCCTTTACCGAAGCCATCGACCCGCATACCAATTATTTTAACCCTAGAAATGCCGAGGTGTTTAACCAAGAAATGTCTCGCTCTATCGAAGGCATCGGTGCTACCCTGCAGCTAGAAAACGAAGTGACCAAAATCGTTTCCATCGTACCTGGAGGTCCGGCTTTTAAAAGCAAACAGTTGAATGCCGGCGATAGGATTGTGGCAGTAGCCCAAGGTGCCAACGGCGAATTTGAAGATGTAATTGGCTGGAGGATAGATAATACCGTGTCGAGAATCAAAGGCCCTAAAGGCACTACCGTCAAATTGAAAGTAATTCCGGTTGGACAAGAACTTTCTTCTAAACCGGTAATCATTACCCTGGTGCGCGAAAAAGTGATCTTGGCCGACCAATCAGCCAAAAAATCGGTAAAAACGATCCAATCTGATGGTAAACCTTATAAGATCGGTATTATCCAAGTGCCAGCTTTCTATGCCGACTTCAAAGCAGCCAATGCTGGCGATCCAAATTATAAAAGTACCACCCGCGACGTGCGTTTGTTGATCGACACCCTTAAAAATACCGACAAGGTTGATGCCATCATCATGGATTTGAGATCTAACGGAGGCGGTTCGTTGGTAGAAGCCATCGACCTCACCGGTTTGTTTATAGACAAAGGGCCAGTTGTGCAGGTCAAAGACTTGAGAGGCAGCGTTGAAGTTGACGAAGACAAAAATGCGGGCGCCGCTTGGACCGGCCCAATGGGCGTAATGGTTGACCGTTTGAGCGCATCGGCTTCGGAGATTTTTGCTGGTGCCATACAAGACTACGGCAGGGGCATTATCATGGGTACCCAAACCTATGGCAAAGGAACCGTGCAGTCGTCAATCGATCTTAACCGCTTGGTTAATCCGTCTATCCTGCAAAAAATGGCATCCCTCTTTAAAAGAGACAGCAAAGGCGTGATCGTATCGCCACAAGGCAGCAATGCGGTGCTCGATAAGGATGGTATTCCGCAGTTAGGCCAAATCAACCTGACCATGGCTAAATTCTATCGTGTAAATGGCAATAGCACCCAGCATAAAGGCGTAATTCCTGATATCAATTTTCCATCGGTTTATCCACTGGATAAGATTGGCGAAGATACAGAGCCATCTGCCTTGCCATTTGATATGATTAAGCCATCTAACTATAAAGCAGTGGCCGACTTAACAGACATCAAAGCCAACTTGCTGAGGCTGCACGAACAAAGGATGAAGAGCTCTTTAGACTATAAAGTGCTGAACGAAGATATTGCCGATTCGAAAAAACGCGATGGCGAAACTTCGATTACCCTCAACGAAAGCAAGCTCAAAGCGGAAAGAGATGCCTTGGAAGCCAAAAATCTAACCCGCTTAAACGAATTGAGAGCATCGAGAGGTTTGGCGCCAGTTAAAAAAGGCGATAAAATTGCGAAAGACGAAAACTACGATCTGGTGGAAGACGAAAGCATCAAGGTAATGATCGATTTGATGAAGATGACCGAGGGCAATAGACTCACCAATGTGCCAAAGACATTCGAAAAATAACTTTATCAAAAAGCCCCGAAAGTTCGGGGCTTTTTTGCAACAGATCCAATGACAAAAGCGCAAATATTTGAAGAGATGGTTTCTGTTTTTCAGCTCAGCCCTGATCAGATAGACAGTTACCTTTCCGAGTCGTTTGATGAAGTAAATTTGGAAGAGAACGAACAAATCATTGATGGGAAGTGCTTAAAATCAAGTACGTATTTTGTCAATAGTAAAAGCTGGCAGGAAAAAGGTACGTTAATCCTATCTGTATTTAACGGCGAGTTGTTCAGTTGCCAGTTTAGTACAACGGCCGATTTTGACTTTAACGAAATATTGGACTATGCCATTTCAAACCATGGCTTTGTTTTTCAAAAAGAAGAGATTTTACCCCTATGGAGTATGACAATCTTTAGAAAGGAAGGTTATTTGCTGAGCTGTTCTACCGGGGCCTTAAATAAGCTGCAACTTTCCAAAGTTGAACTATTCGGTGAGAAAATTGTAGAAATGACTATAATGCCACCATCCCCTAGCTAATCATCAAAACAAAAAAAGCCTTCCAGAATTAATTGGAAGGCTTTTTTGATTGGTGTGGTCATCGCGAAGAAACTGACGATTTTCCATATTGATTTTCGCCAACGGCTTACTTTTTGCCTTTGTTCGGGTCTATTTGCATGGCCATCATTTCTTTCATGGTTTTGTTCATGCCTTCGGTACTGCCATCCAAGAAAATGACGTTGCCTTCGCTGTACTCGGCAAATTGTTTAATGGCTTCGGTCCACATGGTAAACAAAATAACCGAAGTATCCAGGTTGGCCTGCTGCATTTCGTGGGCGGCATTGGTCATACCTTTGGCCACCTCTTCCCTAAATAGGGCAATACCTTGTCCACGCAATTGGGCCGCTTCGCGCTCGGCGGTGGCGGCAATTTTAATGGCATTGCCATCCGCTTCTGCGGCCTTGGTTTTGGTAATCAATAAAGCCTGGCCTTCGTTTTCGGCGGCGGCTTTCAGGTTGTTCGAAGCCACTACACGGCTCATGGAACGCATAATCTCTTCGTCGAAGGTAATATCGTTTAGCTGTAAATCCTGCAGGTGGTAGCCCCAGCTTTCCAATACCTGGTCTATCTGGTGTTTTACATGCTCTACAATTTCGTTTCTTTGCGCCAATACATTGGCTTGTTTTTGAGTGGCCACATAAGCCCTGATCGAACCTTCGATGGTACGGATCAAGGCCTGCATCAGGTTGCTGGCGTCAACAAACTTAAAGGCTACGTTTTTGATGGTCTCTTCGTCGTGGTTCAGTACCGAATAAAGCAGCATGGCCTTGAAATATACATTGGCCTGATCCTGGGTAACCGCCTGGAAAGAAAGTTCTACCGAGCGGTTCTGTATCGAAATCCTGGAATGGATCTGTTCAATCAACGGGATTTTTAAGCTCAAGCCTGGGCGCAGCTGCCTGCGGTATTTTCCAAAAACGGTAATCACGGCAATGGTGCCTTGCCTTACGGTAACAAAAGAGCTTAAAAGGATAATTAATCCGAAAAAAAGCAGTCCATAAAAAAAATAGTCCATAGAATTTGATTTAAATTATAGCCAATATTACTAATAAATTGATTTTCTGTGTAGCTTTATTTTAGATATTTTATAATCAATCATTTATGAAACTGAAATTAGGTTTACCATTAATTGGTTTGGCGCTTCTGGCGGCCTGCCAAAGTAAAAATACCGAAACCGACACCCGGACGGTATTTTTAGACAAAGCCGGAATGGATACAACGGTTAATCCGGGAGACAATTTTTTCGAATATGCCAACGGTAAATGGATGAAGGCTACAGTTATTCCAGACGATCAGAGCGGCTGGGGCAGCTTTTATACTTTGTACGAAGATAACCTCAAAAAACTAAAAGGGATTGTAGAAGATGCCGAAAAGGCAAATGCACCGAAAGGAAGCATCAAGCAAAAGGTTGGCGATTACTATGCCAGTGGCATGGACACGGTAACCATCGAAAAATTGGGAGCCGAACCTTTGAAGCCGGTACTGGCCAAAATTGACGGTACCAAAAGCTATAAAGAATTGGTGAGCTTATTGGCCGAACTGGCAAAGACCAACGAAGCCGGCCTATTGGGCATGGGCGTAGGTGCCGATGAAAAAAACAGCGTAAAAAACATCGTTTCTTTTTATCAATCGGGATTGTCGCTGCCAGAAAAAGACTATTATTTTAAAACAGACAGTACCTCTAAAGTAGCCCGCGAAGGCTTTGTTGCCTACGCCACCAAACTATTTAGCCTAACCGGCTCCGATGCCGCTACGGCAGCTAAAAACGCGAACGCCATTTTGGCTTTGGAAACAGAAATTGCCAAATCTCATCGCAGCCCTGAAGAGCTGAGAGATCCGCAAAAGAACTACAACAAAATGAGCGTAGCCCAGCTGTCGCAGTTGGCCCCAAATTTAGACGTGCCTTCGCTTTTTGCGGCCATGCAGATTAAAACCGATAGCGTTAACGTTGGTCAGCCGGCTTATTTTAAAGCATTGAGCACTTTGCTGGCCAGCCAACCTATTGAAGTTTGGAAAACGAAGTTCAAATACGATTACATGGCCAGAAATGCAGGCTTGCTGAGCAAGGCTTTTGTTGATGCCTCGTTTAACTACAATAAAATCTTCAATGGCCAAAAGAAACAATCAGAAAGGTGGAAAAAACTGGTTAATGGAATCGACGCCAACATGGGCGACCTGTTAGGCCAGCTTTATGTAGAGAAATACTTTACGCAAGAAGCCAAGCAAAGGATGGACGAGCTGGTGAACAACTTGCAAAAAGTATTCGCCACCAGGATTTCGAAACTGGATTGGATGAGTGCCGAAACCAAAGCAAAAGCGACCGAGAAACTGAATGTCTTTTTAAAGAAAATCGGCTACACTACCAAATGGAAAAACTTTGACGACGTGACCATCAGCAAAGGCGATTACCTGGGCAATGCGCGCAGCGCCAGGATGCATGCCTACAACGAAGAAATCAGTAAAATAGGCAAACCGGTTGATAAAACAGAATGGGGCATGACACCGCCAACAGTAAACGCTTATTACAACCCGACATTTAACGAGATTGTGTTCCCGGCTGGTATTTTACAATTTCCATTTTTCGATGCCAAAGCCGACGATGCCATCAACTATGGCGCCATTGGTGCGGTAATTGGCCACGAAATGACCCATGGTTTCGACGATCAGGGCCGTCAGTACGATGCGGCAGGCAATATGAAAGATTGGTGGACCAAGGCTGATGCCGACCAGTTTAAAACCAGGGCCGATAAGGTAGCTAAATTGTACAGTGGCTTTACCTTGTTGGGTAACGAGCATGTAAACGGCAACTTAACGCTGGGCGAAAACCTGGCCGATATTGGGGGCTTGGCTATTGCCTACGATGCTTTTAAACTTACCAAGCAAGGCCAGGACAACAGCCAAAAAATTGATGGCTTTACGCCAGATCAGCGTTTCTTTTTGAGCTTTGCGCAGGTGTGGCGTATCAAAGACAGGGATGAGAACATGCGTGTTCGTATCAAAACAGATCCGCACTCTCCAGAAATGTTCAGGGTAAATGGCCCGGTTTATAACATGGAAGCTTTTTACAAGGCTTTTAATATTCCAAAAACCGCCAAAATGTACGTAGCCCCAGAAAACAGACTGGGTGTTTGGTAGGCATTATTGCAATTGACCTCGCTAAAGGCGGCATCATTAAATTGGTGCCGCTTTTTTTTGAAACAAAATGGCCGTTGCCCTGTTTTTATGCTACAACATTGCTTTATGAACGTAAAAAGGATTTTTGGTACCCTGTTAACCCTTTTGGGGGTTGTTGGTCTGGTTTATGCGGGAATAGGTTTTGTAAACCATAGCCAGAACTCGCGCGGGCTAATTGTTTATGGAATTATCGGATTGGTTTTCTTTGTTTCGGGCATCGGACTGATCAAAAACACCAAAGACGAATCGTAACGAGGCTATTTGAGCTTGCGTTTATGTTTGATAATCATAAATTGGCTAATGCCTACAAAAGCTCCGGCAAAAACGACAATCAGTTTAGAATTCAGGTTTTCGTCGGGATCTGTGGTGATCATATAGGCCGCAACAGCGCTCAGCGCAAGTCCGGCAATAAATAAAATATAATGAACCGTTAAGCCTTTCTTCATTGGATTAGTTTTTTAACCTGATTTGATTGTTTTCAAAGATAAGGTGATGTCCGGCAAAATCGATGTCGGTCAAAGTCTTCATTTTGTCAAATGCCGTATGGTTTTCGTCTAAAGTTAGGCGATTAATCTTATCTTGTTTAACTGAAACGACATCGGCGTACAGAAAATCACCTCTGCGGTTAATTTTGAGTTGCAGCAACGGCGCAAAGCCATTCGGGCCCTTCAGGCTAAACATGCCATAGGTACAGAAATTGCCCAGGCTATACGCGATAAACTTATTGCGGTACACTTCAACCGCACGGGTTACATGTGGTCCGTGCCCCAATACCACATCGGCACCGGCATCTATTACCGCATGGGCAAAAGCATAAACATTGCCCCTGTTTTCCTTAAAAAAGATCTCGGTTTTGCGTGTTACATGCTCAAATCGTGCCCCTTCGCCGCCGCCATGAAAAGATACGATCACAATGTCGGCCTGTTTTTTAAGTTCGGCCACCAGGGCCTTGGCGCTGTCGATGTTTTTAATGGACACCGTATTCTCGTTGGGCGCAAAGGCACAAAAAGCATATTTCACACTGTCTATTTCAAACAGGTCGAAAGGTTTGTTCAATTGTCCGGCATAATGTATTTGAAGCGAATCTAGCAATCTGGCCGTGTTTTTTCGGCCCTTGGCATCAAAATCGCCTACGTGGTTGTTGGCAATGCTCAGCACGTTAAAACCCGCCTTTTTGTAAATGTTGGCATAACGATCGGGCATTCTGAAGGCGTAGCAGTTATTAGGGTTAATGCCTTTGCACTTATTGGAGTTGCCCGAATTGAGAAAGCAGCCTTCTAGGTTGCCGAATACAATATCGCCCTTTAAAAAGGTATCAACAGCCACAAAACTGTTTACCGCATCATCGGGAGGCAGGTTGAGCTTGCTCGGAAAGGCGGAGCCCAGCATCATATCGCCCACGGCTACCAGGCTTAAGGTATCTTTTAACCGCTTAACCTTTGGCGTATCGGTTTGTGCCTGTTTTACCTCTGCCTGGGTTTTGCTTTGGCAGCTCATCAGGGTATAAGCAACCAAGCCAGTTAAAAAAGCAATGCCGAGGAGTTTCTTCATGGGTAGTTACAAAAAATCCCTCCCGGTTTTATGGGGAAGGATTGGAATATTTTTAATGGGATGCCAAAGGCTATTCTTCGATAAATTCTTTGTTTGCCGGATCTAAAATCCGTCCGCCCTTATAAAAATAGCGGCTGTAGTAAGGTTCGTTCAGGTTACTGATGCGTACGCCTTTTACCGAGGCATGTGCAAAGCGGTTATCGCCCAAGTATACGCCAACGTGCGAAATGCTGCGGCTTTTGATTTTGAAGAAAACCAAATCGCCTTCTTTCAGCTCGTCTCTCGATAAAGGATCAACCATGCTGAAGATATCGCGCGAGTTGCGCAAAATGTTGGTGTTAAAAACCTTGTCGTAAATGGCTTTGGTAAAGGCCGAACAGTCAATCCCTTTCTTGGTGTTGCCACCGTAACGATAGGGAGTTCCGATCCACTCGTAAATAAACTTGTATAGTTTCAGGTTCGATGTCGCATCAACGGCTACACCCATTACCTGCGAGAAATATTGCGACGCTAAGTTGTCAGGATCTTCTAGTTTGGCTTCTTTGGTCTTATTGCTTTGTGCGAATGTAGCTGTGTAGCTACTGAGAACGATAAGAATAGAAAACAAAATCTTTTTAATCATGTTATGCTTTTAAGTTTGGGTAAACGGGCACTTACACTTAAACGTACACCACGGGGGCTTATTGTTAGGGTAGCAAAAATATGTCTTTTGCAAATGTTATCCAAATGAATCTCAGTTAAATGTAAAAGTTATTAACATTTTGCGCGTTCTAAGGCGCTGGAGCCACTTTCGTGAAGCCACATTTGTTGATAAATCATTTAAACCGATGTGATTATTGAACATGGACGCAGTTTTGATTGGAAGTGTGGATAAAAGCTCTGGCGGAATAAAGCGTGCGATCATAAGATTGCCTTATGTGCATCAGCTGGGACGGGGCACTGTAAAAAATGCAAAGCAGAAATTTAGGCCACAGCAACACCGCGTATCCAGCTTGCGCTATGGCAAAGTCGGTACAGCTAGCGCAGCGAAGATGCAACGGCCTTGAATTTTTGGTCACTTTTGTCTTCATTTACTTTTTGCACGGTAGATGTTGCTGTAGGTGTAAAATCTAGCTCCGCTGGCTGTTGCCCAAAGAAACGAAGCAAGGAAAGAGACGACAAATGTTGATGGCTTCTTTCTGCCAATCGGTCTGTTGCAGGCAGGCTTCCGGTGAAGTAGCAGGGTTTTGTAAAAATCTTTTAAAAAACTTTTTTTCAAAATCCTTTAAGCCTTTGTTGCCAACAAAATAAAATTTTTTTGTTTTTGCCAATCGAGCATCAAAAAATGGGGCTAAGTTCCCGGCAGAAAAATATTAATGCCCGCTTAGACCAGCTTACAGTCTATGTGAGTGTAATTCAGACACTAAAATGGTGCTAAATCCCTTGTGTTTAGTGCTCGGCACGGATAATTTTACATACGATGATGTGAGAAAATATAATAAAAAAATTAAATTTGTTCCCGTAAATAAAAATCAATACCCAAACATGAGTGCAGTAGAAATAAATAAGGATACCTATTTGAAGTGGTTTGAGTCGATGTTGCTGATGCGCAAGTTCGAAGAGAAGACCGGACAACTTTACGGACAGCAAAAGATACGCGGATTTTGTCACCTTTATATTGGTCAGGAAGCAGTAGTTGCCGGTGCCATTTCAGCAATGGAAAAAGGCGACTCGATGGTTACCGCTTATCGCGACCACGCCCATGCCTTGGCTTTAGGCGTTAGTGCCGACAGTATTATGGCCGAAATGTACGGCAAAGCTACAGGCTGTTCAAAAGGTAAAGGCGGTTCTATGCACATGTTCAGTAAAGAACATCATTTTTATGGCGGCCACGGTATCGTAGGCGGTCAGATTCCGTTGGGTGCTGGTATCGCTTTTGCCGAAAAATACAAAGGCACCAAGCATGTAAATATTTGCTACATGGGTGATGGAGCCGTTCGTCAAGGCGCTTTGAACGAAGCTTTCAACATGGCTATGCTTTGGAAGCTGCCGGTAATTTTTGTTTGTGAGAACAATGGTTATGCCATGGGTACTTCAGTAGAACGTACCACCAACATGACCGATATCTATAAAATTGGTTTAGGTTTCGATATGCCATGTGCACCGGTTGATGGAATGGATCCGGTTGCGGTTCATAATGCCATGGACGAAGCCATCCAGCGTGCGCGCGCTGGCGAAGGCCCGACTTTCTTGGAAATGAGAACTTACCGCTACCGCGGACACTCCATGTCTGACCCGGCAAAATACCGTACCAAAGACGAGTTGGAAGAATACAAAGCTAAAGATCCGATCGAAAGCGTAAGAGAAACCATTTTGAAAGAGAAATATGCTGATGAAAACTGGATTGCCGAAATTGAAGAGAAAGTGAAAGGCATTGTAGAAGATTCGGTGAAATTTGCAGAAGAGTCGCCATGGCCAGACGCATCCGAACTTTACACAGACGTGTACGTGCAAACCGACTATCCTTACGTAAAAGATTAATTTTTAGAACGCATTTCATTAGATTTATATAGATGGCTGATATAGTAAGAATGCCTAAGATGAGCGACACCATGACCGAAGGGGTAATGGCGAAGTGGCATAAAAAAGTAGGCGATAAAGTAAAAAGCGGCGATGTTTTGGCCGAAGTGGAAACCGACAAGGCAACCATGGACCTAGAATCCTATTGGGATGGAACATTATTGTACATCGGTGTGGAAGAAGGCAAAGCCGTTCCAATCGATGCGTTAATTGCCGTTATTGGCAAAGAAGGCGAAGATTACAAAGCTGCGCTGGAAGCCGAAGGAGGCAATGCCGCTGCAGAGGCGCCTAAAGCCGAGGCACCAAAAGAAGCAACCCAAGCCGAAGCTCCAGCCCAAGGCGGTGGCTTGAGCGAAGAAGAATTGAGCAAAAAAGGTGTTACGGTAATCCGCATGCCTTTGCTGAGCGATACCATGACCGAAGGCGTAATTGCCGAATGGCATAAAAAAGTAGGCGATAAAGTAAAAGACGACGATATCCTTGCCGACGTAGAAACCGATAAGGCTACGATGGAGGTAATGGGCTACGCCACGGGTACTTTGTTGCATATTGGTGTAAATAAAGGCGAAGCGGCCAAGGTAAATGGCATTATTGCCATTGTTGGTCCAGAGGGAACAGATATTTCTGGAATTTTGGCCCAAGGTGATGCCCCTGCAAAAGCAGCCAGCGCTCCAGCCGATGCGCCGAAAGCCCCAGAGGCACCAAAAGAAGAAGAAAAAGTACAAACCATTTCAAACGCCAACGGTGGCCGTATCATTGCCTCGCCTTTGGCTAAGAAAATTGCAAAAGATAAAGGTATCGACCTCAGCCAGGTAGCAGGTAGCGCAGAAGGCGGTCGTATCATTAAAAAAGACGTAGAGAACTTTAAGCCTTCGGCAGCACCGGCAGCTACAGCACCGGCAGAGGGCGCCAAAGCCGAAACGAAAGCCGCTCCGGCAATCCCTACCTTTGTGGGCGAAGAGAAATTTAGCGAAAGACCAGTTACACAAATGCGCAAGGCCATCAGCAGACGTTTGTCTGAAAGCTTGTTTACCGCGCCGCATTTCTATGTAACCATGAGCATCGACATGGATCAGGCTATTGCAGCCCGAGCCAAAATGAACGATTTTGCTCCGGTTAAGATTTCTTTCAACGATTTAGTGGTCAAAGCAGTGGCAATTGCTTTGAAACAGCACCCGGCCATCAACTCGTCGTTCCAGGGCGATACCATCCGTACCAACGAACATGTACACATTGGCGTAGCCGTTGCAGTTGACGAAGGTTTGTTGGTTCCGGTAATCCGCTTCGCCGATGGCAAATCGTTGAGCCATATCTCTGCCGAAGTAAAAGACTTTGCCGGAAAAGCCAAAGCCAAAAAACTGCAGCCTGCAGAAATGGAAGGCTCTACCTTTACCATCTCTAACTTGGGTATGTTTGGCGTTGACGAGTTTACGGCCATCATCAATACACCAAATGCTTGTATCCTGGCCGTAAGTGGCATTTCGCAAGTGCCGGTTGTTAAAAACGGCGCAGTGGTTCCAGGCAACATCATGAAGGTAACCCTAAGCTGCGATCACCGCGTGGTTGATGGCGCTACTGGTGCCGCTTTCTTGCAAACCCTAAAATCGTTGCTGGAAGAACCCGTAAGATTGCTGGTTTAAAAATAACAGTAGAGTGCCCCGAGCCAAATTTGGGGTACTAACCAAATAATAAAGGGCTACCTGAAAAGGTGGCCTTTTTTGTTGGCCTGATTGGTTATAAGCTCAAGCATAAATTTATATCTTTAACGGCACTCCCTACAGATTAAATGGAGAGTGGCCCCTTGAAAACATGATCCTGGCGTTCGATACTTATTATTTTGGCAACAAGGGCAAAACCGTGTGCTTGGCTTTTGATGATTGGGCTACCAGCGAAAAATTCGAGGTGTATGCAGAAACGCTCGAAGGGGTGGAAGAATATGAATCGGGGGCGTTTTACAAAAGAGAATTACCTTGTATTTTAAGCCTGCTCCAAAAAATAGATTGTCAACTGGTTGAAGCTATTATTGTTGATGGCTTTGTCTATCTCGACGATGAAAACAAGTTTGGCCTGGGTGCCTATTTGTTTGAAAGCCTCCACAAAAGCATTCCCGTTATCGGCGTGGCCAAATCTAATTTCGCAACCCTCCAAAAAAACAAGCGAGCCTTGTTAAGAGGCGAAAGCCAAAAGCCGATTTTTGTAACGGCTGTCGGGATGGAGCTGGATAAAGCGGCCGATCATATTGGGCAGCTTTCGGGCCCCTATAGAATGCCAACTGTTTTAAAGGCACTCGATCGGTTGACTAAAGAGAAATAGAAAGGGCTAAACAATTGCCTGCAAAAACATTATCTTTAGATAAGCCAATCTACTGATATGAAAGACTTTTCTAGCCAACCCCTCCAGCTTAACCAGCGCACTGTCATTGTTGATATCTTAAGAGGCTGGGCGCTCTTGGGCGTAGTGCTCATGAACTACTACGACTTTTTCACTATTGGCAGAAACTGGGAAACCTTCAAGCCCGACCTGCTAACCAATATCCTCATGTACACGACAAGTTTTGTATTCGCCGCCAAATCGTGGACCCTGCTCAGTATGCTTTTTGGCTATGGCTTTGCCGTGCTCATGAACAACATAAGTAACAAGGGACACAATCCTTATGGCTTTTTTGCAGGGCGCATGTTTTGGTTGCTGGTATTGGCCCTGATCAATAGTGCCGTCTTTTTTGGCGATATTTTAAAGGATTATGCGCTCTTGGGTTTGTTGCTTTTGCTGTTTTACCGGAGTTCGGCCAAAACCAGTTTCACCGTAAGCATCATTTTATTGTTGCTTATTCCCGCCTTAAGTTCCTTTATCCATTCGCTGGGCGATAGTGGCTGGAAGCAGATGACGGCCATACTTCCGCTCTACCAAAGCCATAACCTGTTCGACGTGCTTTATTTTGGACTAAAGGGCACTTATCTGGCGCAGATGATCAGCAAACCCTACCTGTACACGGTACACGTGGTGATGTTTTGCTGTTTCCTATGGGGCTTTAGCCTCTACCGCATCAATTTTTTCGACCAGTTGCCCAGCAAGATAAAATATATCAAAAGAGCTTTTTGGATTTCGTTGGGGACAGCTTTATTGCTCACAGCTTTTTTTATTGTTGACGAGCACTTGAAATGGAATGCCATTGGCAAACATTATAACTTGGCCTACTGGGTAATTCTCAGTACCATGCTGTTTATTGCCTCGGCTATTTGCTGGCTGTATGTGGCAGGCAAGTGCAAGCGCTTTTTCGCCAGCCTGGCCATCATGGGCAAAATGACCTTGACCAATTACATGGTGCAGAACCTCATTGGAATGCTTGTTTTTTCTGGTTTCGGCCTGGGCATATTTAACTCAAAGCCTATTTGGTTTTACCTGTTGCTGGCCATTGTTGTGTATACGGCGCAGGTATATCTGAGCCACTGGTGGCTGTCTCGTTACAACTATGGCCCTATTGAATGGGTCTGGCGCCAGCTCAGCTACCGAAAACGGTTGCCGTTGAGCAAGTAAAGCCATATCGGCGAAAAACACCTACAACAACGTTACTTGGATAATGTAAACCGAAAACGGTAAATTAGTTTTAAATAATCAATCCTACACCAAATGAAAAGATTAGCTATGGCCCTTGTGGCTATTGTGGCGCTCCACGCTTGTAAGCCATCGGGCCAAACGTCAGGCAACGCCGAAAACAAAAACTTTGCTGCGCTTTGCGAACAGTATTACCAAGAGGGCCTCAAACTGTCGCCTTTGGATGCCACCTTTGCCGGCGACGACCGTTACAACGACTTGTTGCCAAACACCGGTTCGCAGGCTTTTATTGCCGAATCGAAAAAGTTCAACGAACGGTTTTTGGATAGCCTTGGCCACTACGACCGCGAAAAACTGAATGATAACGACAAGCTGTCTTACGATTTTTTGAAAGACCAGCTCCACATGAATATAGAAGGCTTTAAATACCATCAAGAGTATTTGCCTTTTAATCAGATGTTTGCCTTGCCGTTAACCATCGGCCAGTTTGGTTCGGGTACGGGTGCACAGCCATTTAAAACGGTAAAGGATTATGCCGATTGGCTCAAAAGGGTTTCGGCCTTTTCGGTATGGGCCGATACGGCCATTGGCAACTTCAAAAAAGGCATGCAGGCCGGTATCGTGTTGCCTAAAGCCTTGGTGGTTAAAATGATTCCACAGATGCAAAGCATGGTTGTAGCCAATCCCGAGCAGAGCTTGTTTTACGGGCCTGTAAAACTGATGCCAAAAGATTTTAGCGAAGCCGACAAAAAGAAAATTACCGAAGAATACAAGCAGGCCATTGCCCATGTCATTGTGCCTACCTATAAAAAACTGGGTGATTTCCTGCAAAACGAATACCTGCCAAAGGCAAGAACCACTTCTGGACTTTCGGCCTTGCCGGGAGGAAAAGCCTGGTACGAATACTTGGTTAAACAGCAAACCACTACCAATAAAACGCCCGAAGAGATTTATCAGACTGGTTTAAAAGAAGTAGCCAGGATCAAAGGCCAAATGGACAGCATCAAGAATTTGGTAGGCTTTAAAGGCGATTTGAAGGCCTTTTTCGAATACATGAAAACCGACCCCAAATTTATGCCTTACAAAACGCCAAAAGAAGTATTGGATGCTTTCGAGAACATTCACGAGCGCATGAAGCCGAATCTAAAAAAAATGTTCGACCATGAGCCCAAAACCCCATTCGAAATCAGGCAGACCGAAGCTTTTAGGGCGGCTTCGGCCAGTGCCGAATACAATCAAGGTTCGGCCGACGGCAAACGTCCGGGTATATTTTATGTGCCTATTTTGGATGCCAAGAAATTCAATACCACTTCGGGCATGGAATCATTGTTTTTGCACGAAGCCATTCCGGGCCATCATTATCAGATTTCGCTTACCCAAGAAAATACGTCTTTGCCAAAATTCCGCAGATTCGGTTTCCATAATGCCTATGTAGAAGGCTGGGCGCTGTACTGCGAATCGCTAGGTAAGGAATTGGGGCTCTACCAAGACCCTTATCAGCACATGGGCGCCTTAGGCGACGAAATACACCGTGCCATCCGTTTGGTGGTTGACGTGGCCATCCATACCAAAAACATGACCCGTGAGCAGGCCATTCAATACATGATGGACAACGAAGCCATCAGCGAGGAAGGGGCCACTGCCGAAATAGAACGCTACATGGGCATCCCGGCACAAGCCTTGGGCTATAAAATCGGGGCGATGAAAATCAGGGAACTGAGAAACAAATATGAAAAGGAATTGGGCGCGAAATTCAAGCTATCGGCTTTCCATACCGAAGTGCTTAAAGACGGTTCGTTGCCGTTGAGCGTTTTCGAGGCTAAGATGGATGCCTGGGCTGCAAAGCAGTAGTTTAGTTGGCAGTTTTCGGAAACACTTGCGAAGTCTTTAAGACTCCGCAAGTGTTCATTGATTGAGCCGTAATTGCCAACGAACTGTCAACTGAAAACCGGTTTTGGGTTTTAGTCTTTAAGCTTAATGGCTATGGACTATTGACTCCGTTTTCGTACTTTTGCGCCATGTCTATTACCAAGCCAAGCCTACCCAAAGGAACCAGGGATTTTTCGCCACAAGAAATGGTGAAACGCAACTATATTTTCGATACCATTAAAACCGTATTCAAAAAATATGGCTATGCCGAAATACAGACCCCGAGCATGGAAAACCTGGCTACCCTTACCGGTAAGTATGGCGACGAAGGTGATAAGCTCATTTTTAAAATCTTAAACAGTGGCGATTTTTTGGGCAAGGTAGACGAACAGTTACTAGCCACCAAAAACTCGCAGCTGGCCACTTCAAAAATTTCTGAAAAAGCCCTCCGCTATGATTTGACCGTGCCCTTTGCCCGTTATGTGGTAATGCACCAAAACGATATTGCCTTTCCTTTCAAGCGTTTTCAGGTACAGCCGGTTTGGCGTGCCGACAGGCCCCAAAAAGGGCGTTACCGCGAATTTTACCAATGCGATGCCGATGTAGTAGGCTCGCCGTCGCTGTTGAACGAGGCCGAGTTTGTGCTCATCTACCATGAAGCGTTAAGCAACTTGGGACTGAAAGACTTTAGCATCAAAATCAACAACCGCAAGATCCTGTCGGGTATTGCCGAAATGATTGGCAAGCCTGAACTGATCGTCGATATGACCGTAGCGATTGACAAGCTCGATAAAATTGGGTTGGATGGCGTGAGCAAAGAATTGTTGGAGCGTGGCTTTACCGAATCCGATATCGAGCAATTGAAGCCGGTGATTTTATTAGATGGTTCGAACGTGGAGAAGATAGAGAGCCTGAAAAAGGTATTGGCCAATTCGGCTATCGGCTTAAAAGGCATTGAAGAAATCGAAACCGTTTTCAACTATGTGAGCAAGCTCGCAACCCACAACCCGCAACCCACAACCCAACTCGAACTCGATATCACGCTCGCACGTGGTCTTAATTACTATACCGGCTGTATCTTCGAAGTTAAAACCAATGAAGTAGCTATGGGTAGCATTGGTGGTGGTGGCCGTTACGACGATTTAACAGGCATGTTTGGCTTAAAAGACCTCACAGGTGTAGGGATTTCGTTTGGTGCCGACCGTATTTACGATGTGCTCGAAGAACTGAATCTTTTCCCCGAAACCGCAGCGCAAGGCACTCAAGTGTTGATCAGCAATTTTGATGAGGCTGCCGAGTTATATGCCTTGCCGGTTTTGCAGCAATTGAGAACCGCCGGCATTGCCACCGAGCTTTATCCATCTGCCACCAAGCTCAAAAAACAATTGGGTTACGCCGATTCGAAAAATATTCCTTTTGTGGTTTTAATTGGTGCCGACGAAATGCAAAATGGCTTGCTTACGCTCAAAGACATGAAAAGTGGCGAGCAGCAACAATTGGATGTGGCATCGATTATTGAGAAACTGACCTAAGAATGCGTCATGCTGGATATCGATCCCGGCATCTATCCCGAACACTTTGCTTCCGCCTCCTAGCCGGCGGGGCCAGTCCTTTTGTCTTGAAACAAAAGTGAGCAAAAATTCAAGGCTTCAAACCTTTGTCGCAAATCCTAAACCTCCGCTTTGATGGTGCAAGGTCAAGTCGTGTGAAAGTCATTGGTTAGCTTGTGTTACTACAGCACTTCTGCGTCCTTGCTTATTTTTAGCAAAGTGTGAGGTAGTGCAATGCTTCGGTTTGCCTTTTCTTCCAAAGCTTTGCATGCCACATAGCGAAGTGACAATGATTGTGCGATAACATAAAAGCCCGTTCATAGTAGCATAGATAGCCCTCTTCCAAACCCGATTGACAGCGGTAGTTTTGAGCGAAGCGAAAAAACTTTAGCAAAAAGCAGGACTTTCGATCAAATGAAATGCTTCCTTTGCTTTTCCATAACAGTTCAACTCATATGGACGGGATCTAAAATTACCACCTTAGACGTTTAAGAATAGTTAAGGACTAAGGTGTCTTAGGTGGTGAAAAACGTCTATGCCTTATTTATTCGCCATAAACCTGTTCAGGTTGTCCATGGCCTGCTCCCTTACTTTTTGGTGCAAATAACCCGTCCAGCCCAACAGCCAGCCACTAAAGCCCAGTGCCTGTCGGGCCCAGACATAAAAGTTGAATTTATCAGTATGCTTAACGATTTTGCCATCGGCTAATTCAAAACTGGCCTCAATGCGGTTTACCACGTGGCGTCCAGTGGAAGAAAAAACGTAGTATGCATCCCAATGGGCCTTTCCATGGCCATCATCGGCACTTACCTCGCTAAATTCGATGTTAAAATCCTTCGCTCTCGACAGCAGCATTTCCCACATGGCCCTTACCTGTTCGGCATTGAGGTTTTGAAATACGGGATCGCTAAAAACAGCATTGTCGGCATAGCAAGCTTGCATGCCTTTGTAATCCTTGTGCTTAAAACAAGTATAAAAATGCTCAATCAGTTGTTGGTTGGGATGATTCATTGACCTAAGTTACGGAAAATGAGCCGGCGAAAAAACTAATAGGTTTTACCCGCCAATATGCCTTCTATCCTGTCGAGGAGTTCGTCGATATCAAAAGGCTTGGCCAGAAATCCATTGGGTTTATAAGCGCCGTGCTGAATGGTTTTGTCGGTATATTTAGCCGAAATCATCAACACCGGAATGTGTGCCGTTGCTTCGTTGGTGCGCAACTGTTCCAAGAGCTCGCGGCCATCGGCATCGGGCAGCATGATATCCAAGATCATCATATCGGGCTGAAAAGCATTAATGTGCTCCATCATGTTGACACCTTTGCTCAAACCCGACACTTTATAGGCCTCGCTTTGCAAAATTAGGGTAATTACATCTAAAATGGCGTGGTTATCCTCTATAACCAGTACTTTTTTGTATCGCTTATTACTTGTTGTCAATGTTTGATCAGAAATATGGATGATTAAACAAAGATATTAATGTACTGCATATTTCCAGCATAAATAGTTGCAGAAAATATGGTAAATTTATTGTCAGATCAGTGACAGGAGCAAACATTTGAGCGCGAAATCATCTTTATTTAAAAAAACAATCAATATGAAAAGAAATGCAACAGCCGTTTGGAATGGCACCGGAAAAGACGGAAAAGGTACCTTGACCACACAAAGTGGTACCTTGAACCAAACCCAATACTCTTTTAAAAGCCGCTTTGAAGAAGGGATAGGAACCAACCCCGAAGAATTGGTTGCGGCCGCGCATTCAGGCTGCTTTACCATGAAGCTGAGCTTCAACATCTCGGCCGAAAACATTACGCCCGACGAAATTACGACCAAAGCTACGGTTGACCTTAACCCGGAAAAAGGCGAGATCGTGAACATCCATTTAGAGGTAAAGGTAAAAGCCGATGGCCTGTCGCAAGAGAAATTCGACGAACTGGTTGCCGATGCCAAGGCCAACTGCCCGATTTCTAAATTGCTGAACGCCAACATCACCATCGAAGCCACCTTGCTTTAATATAAGTGGCTAAAAACCTAAAGGCCATTTCTCTAATTGGGAAGTGGCTTTTTTGTTAAAGAATGTTAAATTCTGTCAGGCACAACTCCATACATGGTTGCCCGGATTAGGATGCGAAGCAAATATTGCTAACTTTGGTTCTATACCAAATCATTATGAAGAAAATCTTTACCCTCTCGCTGTTTTTATTGTTCAGTACAGTTGCCTTTTCGCAAAATGTAATCAGCCTTTTTGGCAAGGCCGGTCAGTTTTTCGAATTGCTCGAGACAGCGAAATATACTGAAGCGCACCAGTTTTTTTCTGAAACAGAGCAGGCCAAAATTACAGCCGATAACCTGAAGGAGCTTTGGGCAAATATTAAGGTTAAATTGGGTGCCGTAAAATCAATTGATCCGATACGCAGCAAGGTGCAGGGCGATTATTATACCGTAACCTGCGATGGCCAGTTTGAAAAAGACGAACAAGAGTTTTTGTTGGTGTTTGATAAAGCCGAGAAGCTGGTAGGTATTTTCATGCCGCCAAAAGCAGCGGCTTACGCTTTGCCAACTTACGCCAGCGATACCACTTTATACCACGAAAAACAAGTTTATCTTACTTCTGGCAAACACCAATTGGCGGCCGTGATTACCGTGCCTAAAAAAGCCGTTAATTTTCCAGTTGTGGTATTGGTACATGGTTCTGGCCCAAGCGATATGGACGAAACCGTTGGCCCAAACAAGCCATTGAAAGATATTGCACTTGGTTTGGCCGCCAAAGGTATTGCTTCGGTGCGCTACGTAAAGCGTACTTTGGTTTATCCGGGCGAGTTTAATGGTGCTTTTACGGTAAAAGAAGAAGTAACCGACGATGCCTTGGCTGCCGTTGCATTGGCCAAAACAGTTAAGGGTGCCGACCTGAAGAACATCTACCTGCTGGGCCATAGCCTTGGTGGCATGTTGGCCCCACGTTTAGGTGCCCAGTTGCCAGAGCTGAAAGGCCTGATCATGCTATCGGCACCATCGAGAAAGCTAACCGATGTTATTGTAGAACAAAACAACTACATGTTTTCGCTAGCCAAAGATACCACGGCCGCCAGCAAGAAAAGCCTTGACGAAGTGCTTAAAGCAGTAGGTCAGACCAGGATAACCAAGCTGGATAAAATGAAGCCTGATTCGCTTATTTTGGGCTTGCCGGCATCTTATTGGATAGACCTGAATAACTACAACCAGGTGGAAACCGCCAAGAAAATAACCAAGCGTATGTTTATAGCGCAGGGTGGAAACGATTTTCAGATTACCCAAAACGACTACAACTTGTGGAATACCGCTTTGAATAAAAAGCCGAACGTACGCTTAAAGCTTTATCCCGAATTGAACCACTTGCTAAGCTCGCAAACGGCCAAGGGAGATATGTCGCAGTACCAGGTTCCAGTTAATGTATCCGAACAGCTGGTTACCGATCTCGCCACATGGATTAAAGGGGAGTAGTGTTAGGTAAGGGTTGGATGGAAGCGTATTAAATCTCACATCTCACATCTCGTGTCTTAAATCTTATTCTGTACGCAAGGCTAATCGGTCATTTTTGCGACCCATTGCCCCCAATTGGCAACCTTAAAAACGTAGTTTAATTGAGTGGGCAGGTTCATGCTTATGATTTCTTTCCAGGCCGTTTTTTCTGGCAGAAATTCGGGGCTTTCCAGGCCATTAACCAAACAGGCTTTGGTATAAAATTCGGCCCTACTTGGATGGAAGGGCGACACCCCATGGTAAATATGCCCAAATGCTTTTTGTTTGAGCAGTTCGAGGCTGATTTGAATGCAATCGTCCAGGTGGATAAGGTTGATGGGCGCCAGGCCATTGGCGATAGCCTGACGGCCTGCAAAATGCTTCGCCAGGTTTCTGTTTGGGCCAAATAACCCGCCAAAGCGGATAATGGTCGTGGTAAAGACCGGGCTGTTTTTTAAAAGTTTTTCCGCGCCCAGCAAGGCATTTCCCGCAGGGCTATCAGGCTGCGGATTAACGGTTTCGTCTACCACAAAATTACCATCCTCGAATATCCCTGTCGAGCTAATGAAAACCACCTGTTGCACCTGCGATTTTTCAACGGCCAGTTTAATGGCTTTCATCTTGCGAAGGTAATCTTCGGGTTGGGGCAAATTGCGTTTTGGCGGAATACTGATGAACAAAATATCGCTCGCAAAGAAAACCTGGTTGTGGGGCAAGGCCGTCTCCCCAAAATTAACCAGATAGGGCTCAATGCCCGCTTCTTCCAAAAGCTTCAGCTTGTTTTCGCTGGTGGTAGATCCTTTTACACGGTAGCCTTCGGCAAGCAGGGCTTTGCCCAAAGCCAAGCCATACCAGCCACAGCCCAAAATGCTGATGGTTTCTTGCCGGCTATCCAATGGTTTTAGTTTGGTCATGATAACCAAAGGTAAGGCATTCGCCTTGCGGTGCCATAGCCGCTGGTGTTGAATTGATTTTTGGCTGACAAAGATTCGGGTGGCAGGCATCGCTTTGTGTAGGGATATGTTTAATTTTATCCAGAAAACTTAAAACAAAAAAGAGATGAAATTTACAATCAAATCGGCATTGCTGCTTGTGTTGGCCATTGGGCTGTATGTGCAGGCCAACGCGCAAGGCATTAAATTGCCTCAGGCCAGTAGCGGTCAAACCATTGTGCAAGACTTTGGCTTGGGCAAGATTACCTTAACCTATTCGCGGCCAAATACCAAAGGACGCAAGATTTTTGGTGCATTAGAACCTTACAACGTGGTTTGGCGTACCGGTGCAAACAGCGCCACCACCATTAAATTTACCGACGCGGTAAAAATTGAAGGCCAGGATGTTCCGGCGGGAGAGTATGGTTTGTTTACCATCCCAGGTAAAAAGGAGTGGACATTTATCCTAAACAAAACGGCCAAACAATGGGGTGCCTACGATTACAAACAATCTGACGACGTTTTGCGCGTAAAAGTTAAACCAATGGCCACCAAAGGCAAGGTAGAAACCTTTACCATGCAATTTGCCGATGTAACCCCTACGGCGGCTCAATTGCACATCATGTGGGAAAATACGGCAATAGCCATTAACATCACCACGGCAATCGACGCCCAGGTAATGGCCAATATTGCCGAAGCGATGAAAGGCGACAAAAAACCTTATATGGCTGCTGCCCAATATTACTATGAAAATGGCAAAGACCTGGCCACCGCATTGAGCTGGATGAACGAAGCCGAAAAAGCCGATCCGAAAGCGCCTTGGGTTAAACTATGGAAAGGTCGCGTGCAATTGAAAATGGGCGATAAGGCCGGAGCGCAGGCTACTGCCAAAGCAGGAATTGCCATTGCCACCGAAATCAAAAACGACGAGTATGTTCGTTTAAACACAGAACTTTTGGCGCAAGCCTCGAAATAATGCTTTAGTCAACACTTGCGGAGCTTCAAAACTTCGCAGGTGTTTAACCGATTGTGCTTTTCTCCTTCATCGCAATTTGGATCAGGTAAGCCATTACCACGACCAGCAGGCAGCCAATTACATTCAGCCATAAATAGGCTACCACCTCATTAAAGCCTAAAATACAAACCATCGCTTCGGCTAAAATCGCCGCGATAAAGACAGCCCTTCCGCCTACTTTTTTCAGGTAAAAAGCCACCAAAAAAACACCGAGAATGGTGCCGTAAATGTACGAGCCCAAAATATTTACCGCTTCAATCAGGTTGCCGATCTTGCTCGTATACAAAGCCATCAGGATGCAGACGCTGCCCCAGCCAATGGTGGCCCAGCGCGAAGCCTTTACATATTGTTGGTCGTTGGCATTTTTGTTGAGGAGCCTTTTGTAAATGTCGACCACGCTGGTTGAGGCCAAAGAATTCAAGGCACTGGCTGTAGAACCCATCGAAGCCAGGAAAATGATGGCAATGAGCAAGCCAATCAATCCCTTGGGCAGGTATTGGGTTACAAAACTCAAAAAGATATAATTGTTGTCGTTTGTGCTGGCTTTTTTATCGTTCTTCAGCATTAGCTCCTTTAAA
Organism: Pedobacter sp. TM02; assembly: GCF_059705275.1. Classification (NCBI taxonomy): domain Bacteria; kingdom Pseudomonadati; phylum Bacteroidota; class Sphingobacteriia; order Sphingobacteriales; family Sphingobacteriaceae; genus Pedobacter; species Pedobacter sp. TM02. Next base: position 4,042,665 of record NZ_AP046530.1, on the reverse strand, counting down.
TCCTCACGGATTTTCTTACTCTCGTTGTCTGCTTTTGTTACGGCTATGCGTTGCTGATCGATTGTCGGCTGGTCGTGGTTGGCCAATGCACGGTCCAATTTCTCTACCTCTAATTTCTTGCTTTCGAAACTTTGGTCGTAAGCCGATTGGATTTGTTGCAGTTCGGCTTTATAAGGGCTTTCCTGCAGTTTGTTCAGTTCGTAGCTGTTGAAAAATAAGGGTGCTTTATGGTATTGGTAAAAGGTGAAAACCAATATGCCAATCAATAAAATCAAAAACTGCATCGGGATTTTAACCAGGCCATTCATCAGCAAGCCTAAGCGGCTTTGTCCTACCGACGCGCCCGTAAGGTAACGCCCCACCTGGCTTTGATCGGTGCCGAAATAAGAGAGCTGCAAAAAGAAGCCTCCAATCAGGCCGCTCCATACGTTGTATTGGTTGTTCCAGTCGAAATGGAAATCAATGGCATTGGTACGGCCCATTTTGCCTGCTATGGCAATCGCCTTGCCGAAGCCAACACCGTTGGGCAACAGGTGCACCACCATAATGCCTGCGGCAAACAAGCCACAAAAAATAATGCTCATTTGTAGCAACTGGGTATAAGAAACGGCTTTGGTACCCCCGTAAACGGTATAAAAAATCACCAAGCCACCAATAAACAATGTGGTATAAGTGGTGTCGATGTTCAAGATGGTTGATAAGATGATGGAAGGCGCATAAATGGTAATCCCGGTGGACAGACCCCGTTGTACCAAAAACAGAAAGGCAGTGAGTGCCCTTGTTTTGAGATCGAAACGTTGTTCCAGATATTCGTAGGCCGTGTATACTTTAAGCCGGTGAAAAATAGGCACGAAAGTAATACAGAGCACAATCATGGCCAGGGGCAAGCCAAAATAAAACTGTACAAAGCTCATGCCCGATGAGTAGGCCAGCCCTGGTGCCGAAAGAAAAGTAATGGCACTAGCCTGTGTAGCCATTACCGAAAGGCAAACCGTATACCAAGGCAGGCTTTGGTTGCCCAACAGGTAAGCCTGCATACTCTGTGCGCCACGGCTTTTGTAAACGCCGTAACCCACAATTAGCAACAAAGTGCCCAGCAATACCATCCAATCTATCGCGCTCATTTAAAATGCAGGGTAAAAGCGTAAAACAAAGCAATAAGCACCACCAGCCAAACCGCCAGCAACACATAAAACTGTTTCCAGGTTTTTACAAAAGGAGGCAGGTCGTTTTGTTTTTCTTTCATGCTAAGGCTGTTTGGGGGCTAATAAATTGGCAAACAGGCGATAGGCACCCGGCACACCCGCCGGCAGTTCTCTAAAGAAAACCAGCGAAGTGTAAACGAATTTGCCTTTGCCATAATCGGCCACCAGCAAAGCGCCGTCGCTGGCGCTTTCGCCGGGATCGTTCATGCTTAAAATGGTGGCATATTGAGGGTCTATATCGGTAGCGAAGTAAATGCCTCTTTCCTGTACCCAGCCTTCAAAATCCTTTCCGGTAATTTTATTGGGATAGTTGAGTGCCTGATGGTTTGGCGCAATAAACTTAACCACAGCATTTTCGTCGGTTACGCGCTTGTTGGCCAGCTTAAACGGATATGGTCCTAAATTGTTGAGCTTTAAATTGGTATTTACATTGTATTGGGCCACCAAAGTGCCACCATTTTGTACGTAGGCCATTAATTTAGGCTGCAAGGTTTTAACCTCGTCGTTGATATTGTAAAGACGGACACCGGTTACAATGGCATCGAAGCCCGAAAGGTCGCTGTTCAAAACCTGTGTAGTGCTGAGGTGGGTTACCTCGTAGCCAATCTGTTTCAGGGCATCAGCCACCAAATCGCCGGCACCATCAATATAGGCAATGCGTTTGCCTACCATTTTAAGGTCTACTTTTTCTACGCGTGCGCTGGCTTCGGGAAAAAGGGTAATGCTTGGAATGTGTTCGTAGCTGATGGTTTTAAGCCCTTGGGCCTTCTTGTTGTTTACCTCCATTACGATTTGGCCGCTAGTGGTGGCGCCGGCTGGCGTAATTGTAAAACTGATCAGCTGTTCGTCGCCCTTTTTGTCGAGCTTAAAGTTAATCGCTGCCGGACTGCTTTTCCAGCCAGCCGGCAGTTGGGGCTTAATGCTGCCCGTACTATTGCTGCGGAAGCTTTTGAGTTGCACCGTAATGGTTTTGGGCGTATTGCCATTAAAAATGTAGGCTTTTTCGCCCAGCGTAGCCGTCATAGCCGGAGCAATCACCAGATTTTGGTACACCTCTCCACGTATAGGGTCGGTCGATTTATAAGTTACCGGCGTATTGAGACTGAATTTTTCGCCACCTAGTTCAATTACCGTATTTATCGAAAGTTTTTTAGGATTCTCGGGATAACCCACCTCCTCCTGCGAAGCAATGTGGTATTGTCCTATCGGATGATTTTCGGCCAGCCAATAAGGTTGCGTAAGGTCGTTGTTTGTTGTGGCTAGTTTGAAGACGAGATTGGTGGCTTTGTTCGGCTCAAGCTGACGCGATTGGCCGCCCACCGTAACCTTAATGGGTATGGCGGCATTGGCGCGATAAATGACCGTATAATTTACGGCAACGCTGTCGCCGGCAGCATAAACGTTCTCGGCCGCATTGGCATCAACCCACAATCCGGCGCAAGCAAAAATCAATTCGTCGAGCAACTGGTGGTTAAAAGATTTATCCTGGGTTAGTTTTTTAAGCTTCAGCAATTCGGGCAGCGACTTAAAAGGCGCATCCACCTGATAGTTTTTCTGGATTTGCGCAAGCAGTGCTAAAATGGCCTGGTCTAGCACTTGAATGTCAATGCCGTCAAACAGGCCTGCTTTGGCAGGTTCGCCGGCGGTTGGACTAAAATATTCAAGGGCCTCGCCACGTTGCAACGTAGAGCCGAAGCCCTGGCTTTTGTGGTTGGTGCGACTAATGGCCGCAATTTCGCCATAGCTTTTGCCCAACAGCGGGTTAAAAAGGCCTACATCTATTTTAAGCTGGTCGGGGGCAGTGGTATTGGTGCTTCCAAAGTTAAAGGTATTCCAAAGAATACGCTTGGCTTGCCATACTTTGACGTATTTAAGCTGCTCTGGAAAGCGATTCGGATCAGCAGCGGCACTAAAAGCCTCGCGCGCCAAAATAGCCGAACCCGAGTGGTGCCCATGCCCGGCCCTCGAATCTTCGGGAAAACGGGTAATGATGACGTCGGGCCTGAATTTTCTGATGGTCCAAACCACATCGGCCAGGATTTGTTCCTTGCCCCAGATCTGGAAGCTTTCTTCGGGCGTTTTAGAAAAGCCAAAGTCGTTGGCGCGGGTAAAAAACTGTTCGGCGCCATCAATCCGACGAGCAGCCAACAGCTCCTGGGTTCTAATGAGGCCCAACAATTCGGCCTGTTCATTGCCAATCAGGTTTTGTCCGCCGTCGCCCCGGGTTAGCGACAAATAGCCGGTTCGTACTTTTACTTCCTTGGCCAGGTAAGCCAACAGGCGGGTGTTTTCATCATCGGGATGCGCCGCAATGTACAATACGCTTCCTTTTACATTCAATTTGCCCATGCCAAGGGCAATTTCGGCTGCATTGGGCTGGTGCATTTGTGCTAGGCCCATAAAAGGCCATGCCAAGAGTAAAAATAGAGATGCTCTTAGGTTCATAAGGGTTTGGTTGTCGGTCTAAATTAGTGAAATTTTCTAGATGTGGGGCGCAAGTGTCGAGATGTGAGATTGAGCTGATGGTTTTTATGGCCGGATGTTTACAAATTGATGCCAAGCCCGCATACATTGACTCAAGTTTATACCTTTGGCATCAAATATGCGTTAAATCAATCATGAATAAAATAAGTTTCTTCTTGCTTTTGCTGCTGGGCCTTTCTTCTTGCAGCATCAATAAACAGGCGCAGCAAATCAAGGCGCTCGAAAAATGCGACTACCGCTTGGTCAATGCTACGCAGGTGAGTTTGGCGGGTACCGATATCAGGAAGCTCATGAACGAGCAATCGATAAACTTGGTTAACCTGCCGGGCCTGGCTTTAGGCTACCTCAGAAAAGATATTCCGTTGAGGGCCACCCTCAACCTCGAAATCAGCAATCCATCGTCTACCCTGGCGGCCATTAACAACTTCGAGTACAAAATACTGGTCAATCAGCAAGAGGTGGCCACCGGAACAGTCGATCAACGGGTAAGCATCGATGCCGGACAGCGTATCCAAGTACCGGTACAGGTCAATGCCAATGTGTATCAATTTGTTTCGAACAGCAAGGTACTGAGCGATATTGGCGATTTTTTGTCGAGTGCTCGGAAAGGCGAAGAGAAGAAAGGCATGGTTACCCTAAAAATCAAGCCTTCTATCCTGGTAGGAGGCAATTTGGTTAAATATCCGGGTTTCATTACCATCGACAAGGAAGTGAGCAGCAAAATTTTGTTGTAACAAAAAAATCTTGACTTTGGGAGCAGCAGCTTAACCGTTGGTTAAACTATGGGAATTGATTATCTTTAATTCACTAAAAACTAGTTGTATGAAAATAGTCAAAACCATTATCTGCGTGCTTTTTGGACTGATGTTCATTAACGCAGGACTTAACAAGTTCTTCAATTACATGCCTACGCCTAAACTTAGCCAGGAACAGCTGGATGTTTTTGGCGCCTTTATGAAAATCACTTGGTTGATGCCTTTGGTGGGTATCGTGGAGGTGTTGGGCGGTTTATTGTTCGCCATACCGAAAACCCGTGCCTTGGGTGCCATTGTCATTTTGCCGGTAATGGTTGGCATTTTGGTTCACAGCATGACGATGGACCACTCGGCTTTGGCCATGGTGTCTGTTTTGGCACTTATCAACCTCTGGATGATTGCCGATAATTGGAGCAAATATAAGCCGATGGTGGCTTAGCGCACTGCGGCCTCCGTTTTTAATGCTCCTGCTGCGGTTAAAGTTTTTTTGGGCCCTGCATTGTTGTAGGGTCTAAAACTGTTTTGCCAAAATTTTTTATCTTGTGGACAAATCTGATCCCGATGAAAACAATCCAAAAATTGATGTTAGGTGTGGCATTGTGCCTTTTGGTAACCAAGTTACAGGCACAAACCAATACTTGGGTTACGCTAAAAGGCCAGCTGAAGGGCTTTAACAACCAGGTAGAAGTTCAAGACATGTCCGAATTCCAGTACCTGTTGCCGCCCAGTACCACGCGCATGATCTTGGCCGATTCTACAGGCCATTTCAGCATCAGGTTCAAAGTGGCAAGCCCTAATTATTTCCGCTTGGGCCGTAACCAGCTCTACCTTTCGCCGGGCGACGACCTCGAAGTTTTCATCGATTACAGCGATCCCAAAAAAGCAAGTTTCAAAGGCAAAGGGGCCGAAGCCAATACGTATCTGAAGGCAACTCCCTTTCCAAAAGGCGGTTCGTTTATAGAAGCCGGCAGTCAGGTAAAACCTGTGATGGAAGAAACATTTGCCACCATTGAAGCCATGGCCGCACAACGCGAACAAGAATTGGCTAAGCTAAGCAAGGCTTCGCCTGAATTTTTTCGTTTGGAAAAGGCACGGATCAAAGCCGACCTCATCAACAGCTACCAAAGCGGCAAGTTTTACAGTACCTATAAGCTTAAACTGAAAGACGAGCAGGCCAAAGCGTTTGAAGCGCAATATGCAAAAGCCATTGAGCCCAAAGTAAAAGCGCTCAGCCAAAATTTTACCGATGCCTCATTGATGAAGCTGGTAGTTTACCGCGATGTGGCCGAAGAGGTGGTGAAAGAAGGAGGCAGTCCAGCCGATATCCAAACCATAACCGACTGGTACAAGGCGAGCGATTTGGTGAACGCCATGCAAAAGGTAAAAGACAAACAACAGCTCGCAGTGTACAAAACCCAGATAGCAGCCCTGAAAACACCGGCTTTTAAAGTAGCGGCCCTTGCCTCGCTTAAACAACTGATGGCTTTTGGCAAAGGCGATTTGGCCGTAGATTTTATAGCTACCGACATCAATGGCAAACCTGTAAGCTTAAGCAGCCTGAAAGGCAAAGTCATTTATGTTGACCTTTGGGCAACCTGGTGCGGACCCTGCATGCAGGAAATGCCTCATTTCGAAAAACTCAAGGCGCTGTATAAAGATAATCCCCATGTAGTGTTGCTTTCCCTGTCTATTGATGATGATGCGGCTTTATGGAAAAACAGTATTACCGGGCGCAAAGCCGATGGCTACCAATGGATGATTAACCGGGCCAAGTTGCAAGCCTATAACATTGTGGGCATTCCGAGAAGCCTTTTAATCGACAAGAACTTTAAAATGGTAGAAATGTCGGCACCCCTGCCATCTGAAGCCTATGCGGCCAAAGCGATCAACGCATTGCTCGAGTAACGCAGATTTCTAAAACCAACTGTCTATATCGTATCCGTCACATTTAAACGGGTGTTCGTCACATTTTCAAAAATCCTGTTTCACGATTGATCATTTTTGGATAAATGTTAAAAAATTTGGAAGTATCAGTATTTACGAATACTTTCGTAATACGAATTGTTTCGTAGAATAAATCAACAATTTTGCTACACTCCTATTTTTTTAGTTTTTATTGCAACTTTTAACCAAACAGCTTGTCTTATCCGTACTTAGAACTTTTATGAAGAAAACCCTACTTATTGCCGTTTTTACCTGTCTTGCTACACTTGCTTTTGCCCAAAAGGGGAGCATAAGTGGTATATTGGTTGACAGTGTGAACCAAAAAACAACCTTAAACTACGCCACGGTATCGGTGTATAAGGCCAATGATACCGTATTGCACACCTACCGCTTGTCTGATGATAAAGGGATATTCAAAATCCCTGGCCTCGAAACGGGTATCAAATACCGTTTGGTGGTGAATGCCTGGATGTACAATATCTTGCGCAAGGAAGTGATGCTTACTGCCGAAACACCCAATTTAAACCTGGGCAGCCTCCTGCTGAGCGAAAAGCGCAACAATTTGAACGAGGTAGTAATTCTGTCGGAACGCCCGCCCATTATGGTGCGCAAAGACACCATCGAGTTCAATGCCGAATCGTTTAAAACCCTGCCTACGGCCGTGGTTGAAGATTTGCTGAAGAAACTGCCTGGGGTTTCCATTGCATCTGATGGCTCCATACAGGTGAATGGCAAAACCGTAAGCAAGATTTTGGTGGATGGCAAAGAGTTTTTTGGCGGCGACCAGCAAATAGCCACCAAGAACCTGCCAGCCAATATTATTGATAAGATCCAGGTAAACGACGATCCCGAAGCCAAACGCCGCGATCCGGATTTGCTGGCATCCAATACGCCCCAGATCATCAACCTCAAACTGAAAAGAGCCATTAAAAAAGGAGCCTTTGGCAAGCTCTATGCTGGCGGAGGCCCCAAAGAAATGTACGAAGCTGGGGGCATTATGAATTTTTTTAGGGATACCACGCAGGTAAGCGTTTTGGCCTATGGCAACAACATCAACAAACCCGGCTTCAGCATTGGCGATGTATCGAGGATTGGTGGCTTTTCGAGGTCGGGCATTAATTCGGTGATGATCAATACCGATGGGGGTTTTGCATTGAACAACATCTCTTTCGGGGGTACTTCTAATGGCGTACAGACTTCGGCAGGTGCCGGTGCCAACTTCAATACGCTGACCAAAAACGGCATAAAAATAAACGGAAAGTATTTCTTTGGCCAAAGCAATACCTTAACAGAACAGCTGGTTAACGTAGACCAGAATCTGGGCAACAACAAACTGTTTACCAACAATAACCTGAACCAGCGCAACAAAGCCTATAACCACAACATCGGCGCCAGGCTCGAATGGAAGATAGACACGTTAACCACGCTGACCATCGAACCTACGGTTACGCTTAACCTGTTGCGCAACAGGGGGCTGCAATTGACCCAAAGCAGAGATGCCAATGGAAACCTGCTTAACGATGGGGTAAACAACACACGCTTAAAAGGCGACAACACAGAGTATAACTTGAACTCGTATTTGTGGAAGGATTTTAAAAAACGCGGCCGTTCGCTCAATACCAGCATCAATTTGACCAAGCGCCAAAACCTGAACGATAATTTCAATACCACGGTCAATAATTTTTATTCGCCTTCGGCCAGTACCACTAACCTCGACCAATTGCGCGATAACAACATCAAGAACCTTAATTTGTACGCCAGTTCCAATTATAACGAACCGATCAGCAAAAAGCTCAACCTTAATGTCAGCGTAAACGCCAATTATCTCGATAATGAAAATGCCTTGGTTACCTTTTATAAAAATCCTTTAAACCAGGCCTACGATGTTGAAGATGCAACCTTGTCTGAAACGGTTAACCAAAGTGGCTTTAAAACCAATACGCGTGCCAGCCTACGCTGGAAAATTAGCGACAGTTGGGGCATACAGCCGGGGCTTGTGTTTAACACCATCGATTTAAAAAACAACTTCCGCAACTATCCTTCGTTTGAACAGCATTACCAGTTTATCGCACCTTCATTAATGGTTAAGTACAAAGACCTGACCATTACCTACAGCCCGTCGTTTAGGGAGCCTGACGTGAAATACATCCAACCGGTTGCCAACAATACCGATCCTTTGTTTGTGCAAAAGGGCAATGCCAACCTGTTGCCGGCCAAATCGTACCAGGTAAATGCCAATTTGTATAAATATGATACCAAACGATCGCTGAATTACAACTTTAACGCCAGTGGCAGTGTGCAAGACAATGCGGTGATCATGTCGCGTACCATTTCTGCCAGCGGCGTGCAAACCAATACGCCGATCAATGCCAACGGGATTTGGCAGTTTTATGCCGGAGCCAACATCAACAAGGATTTCAAGAATGGCAAGAACCAGTATTCGGTTGGCGTAGGCTTCTGGTCTAACTATACCCGTAGCTTGGTGATGGTGGATAACATCAAGAGCGATTACAACAATATTTCCATCTCGCCATCATTGAGGGGCAGGATTAACCTGAACGACAAATTCGAACTGGGGCAAACCTATTACCTGTCTATCAACAAAAGCACCTATCAAAATAATTTCTACAATAACCTGAATACGCTAACACACAATAGCGAAACCGAACTGATTTTACGCTTGCCGAAGAAAATGGTTTGGGAAAGCACCTATCGCATTCAGCACAACAACCAAACGGTAGGTGGCTACAGCAACAACATCCAGATTTGGAATGCAGCGCTTACCTTCCTTTTCATGAAAAACGACAGAGCGCAGCTGAAATTTGCGGTGAACGATATTTTGAACACCAATACCAGAAGATACATCAGCATTAGCGAGAACTTTATCCGCGATACGCAAACCAATAACTTGGGTCGCCATGGCCTGGTTACCTTGACCTACAATATCCAAAATTTTGGGGGCAAAGTAGGAGGCAAAGATACTTTCTTTAGGTTTTAGGAGATGCACTTGCGAAGTTAAAACCTCGCAAGCGTTTGTTGGAAGCATACTTCACAAGTATATATCCCTAAACCAAGAAGCCTGATGAATTTCATCAGGCTTCTTGGTTATTCTATTTTTTCTCCCTTTTGCAGCTTTTCCCTGCGATGCTCCTGCCATAAATAATGGAGCAAGGTATTAAGCACTACGGCATTCCAGTTATCGTGCAGGCTTAGGGTGGCAATTTTGTTGTAAGAGCCAATGCCTTCTATATGCAGGTTGCCTTTTTTCTGGAAGTACCTCACGTCGGACCAAGGAATGACGGCGGTTTTGGTTTTGCCAAAGAACCAGGCCTTGTAGTTAACGGTAAAACCTTCGAAGTTGAATTTGGCTGTGCCCAATTCTATGGTCTGGTGCTCGTTCAGCGCATCGATGTAATCGTTTACCAAACGTTTTTTCACATATTGCCATAAACCCGACATGATGTAATAATACGTATGGTCTTCGGCCAACAACTCGCCAACCTGGTTACTGTTAAACTGGATGCTCAGTGTGCGTCCGTCTTTGGCTTTGACATCGATGGTGTATTTTTTGTATTTCGGATTCTTCACCGAACCAATCAACGAAACGCCGTATTTAATGGCAACTACATCTACACATGCAATTTTGGTTTGGTTTACTTCAATAAAATCTGCATTAATCTTCACCTTTTGGCCAGAAGAAGGCACGGTAATATCTACGTCGAAATTATGGTTTTGCATGGAGCCGAATATATGACTTTTAATTAAAAACTAACAAGCTGTACAAGACAGAATCTTAAAATAATAGCAAGGTTTGCTTAGCCACTTGCTTTTAGCTTGATGTGGGGCTTAAACGTATCGGTCCTTACGGTGGCATTGAGCTCGTGCAGGATGTTATAAAGCCCAAAATTGGTCCGGTTGATATAGATGAAATGCTTCACGCCCCTTGCTTGCTTAAATTCTGGCATTTTAGCAATTTTTTCTCCATATTGATAAAGGGCTGTGAAAAATTCTGCCCTGCTAAAATCAAATGTTGGCGTGGTGTAAGGCTTGGCAAATAAACCGATCATCTCTTTGTAGGCTTTGTAATAAAATTCAACCTGTGCCGGGCTATCATTAGGCAAGATCATCTCCAGTTGGCGGAAAGCCTGTATAGTGGCTTCTTTATCTTCGAGCAGGTCGGTAGAAGTTAAAGAGAAAAAAGGTTCGTAAAAATCGTCGGGCATTTCTTTGATGCAACCAAAGTCTATTACACCCAGCTTCTCGTTTGGGGTAATCAAAAAGTTGCCGGGATGTGGATCGGCGTGGACGGCCCGCAGTTCGTGTTGCTGAAAATTATAGAAATCCCAAAGTGCCTGGCCAATTTTATTTTTGAGTTCTTGCGAAGGCTTGGTTTGGAGAAACTCTTTCAGGTGCATGCCTTCGATCCAGTCCATCGTAATGATGCGGCTACCCGATAGTTCGGGGTAATAGGTTGGAAAAACCACGTTGCTCAGCTGGCTGCAAGCTTTAGCGAATTGAATGGAACGGCGCACTTCCAATTCGTAATCGGTTTCTTCGAGCAAACGTTCTTCAACTTCTTTGATATAGATGTTCAGCTCTTTTTCGCTCATGCCCAACAAACGAAAGGCAAAGGGCTTCACCAGTTTCAGGTCTGAGGATATGCTGTCGCCTACACCCGGATACTGGATTTTAACGGCTAGCTTTTTGCCATTGAGCATGGCTTCGTGCACTTGCCCTATAGAAGCGGCGTGGGTAGACTTGATGTTGAATTTGTCGTAAATGCGCTCAGGTGTTTTGCCAAAGTTTTTGGTAAATGTTCTGACAATGAGCGGACCAGATAGCGGAGGGGCATTGTACTGCGATTGCGTGAATTTATCGACATAGGCCTTTGGCAGGATATTTTTGTCCATGCTGAGCATTTGGGCAATTTTTAAGGCAGAGCCTTTCAGCTCGCTCAACGAATTATAAATATCCGAGGCATTGTCTGCATTAAGTTCTTCGCGGCTCAATGCCGGATTAAAAAGCTTTTTGGAATAGTGCTTAAGGTAGTTGCCACCAATCTGAAATCCGGTTTTAACAAATTTTGCCGAACGCTCTACCTTGGTGGTCGGCATGCTTTCTTGTGCTTTCATCGGTATTAAAACCTCATCCTTTCTTTAAACTTACTGTTTTGGGAAAGGAACTTTCCATATTCAAACAAATTGTCTATTGGCGAGCGTTGAAACAAGTCGAACGTAACCTGAATGCCCTTTTCAATGGCTTCGTCTGTTTTTTCAAAATCATGGCTGTCATCGTCAATCCAAAAGTTAACGATAAAGGCAAATTGTATCCATAGGGCATCTTTGTATCTTTTGCTCAAGAATTTGCGCTCCGCCAATTCGCCACTTTCCAATCCCTCATTAATCGTTTCTTCGGCAAAGTTCTCGAAAATTGCCTTGGCACCGAGCAGAGCCTCTGGTGTTCCCAACCGGTGGCCGTGTTTTTTGAGGCTGTAAATTACAAAGCTGCGCTGGCTTTTAAGCAACTCTACATAGCTGTAAAAGAAAGACAGTACTTTTTCTCTGGCGGTATATTGCGCCCAATGCTCCTGTTGTGCTATTTCATGGATAGCTTCCGAGGTCAGTTCAAACCAGATGTTTTTTTCGATGCTGTTAAATGAAGCATAAAAAGAATAGAAATCGGCCTCGGTTATTTTAAGTTTTTTAGCAAAACTGTAAACCGATTTGGGTTGCTCGTTATGCGTTAATACATAGTCGATATAACCTTTTTGAATTTGCGCTGCAGTTGCCATGGTTTTTAGTTAAATAAACGTAAAATATAGCCCTATGGTTTAAGCTACCTTCAAATTTAAGGCTTTATTTATCATGTATTTGCAATAAAAACAAGTGATAAGCAAATAGCCGCTTAGGCATTGCGGGCGGCTTGCTGCTGCCACCACCAGCTATTCCAAACCAAGCCGATGCGCTCTCAAGGTATCTTTGGCAATATCGTAACCCGCATCGGCATGCCTGATTACGCCCATGGCAGGGTCGTTGTGCAATACCCTTTTGATGCGTTTGGCGGCGTCGTCGGTTCCGTCGGCCACAATGACCATTCCAGCGTGGATAGAATAGCCTATGCCTACGCCTCCACCGTGATGCAGCGATACCCAGCTGGCGCCGCCTGCGGTATTGATGAGGGCATTGAGGATCGGCCAATCGGCTACGGCATCAGAGCCATCGAGCATGGCTTCGGTTTCGCGGTTAGGCGAAGCCACAGAGCCTGTGTCGAGGTGATCGCGACCAATTACAATCGGTGCTTTTACTTTTCCTTCGGCCACCAACTGGTTAAAAGCCAAACCGGCTTTTTCTCTTTCGCCTTGGCCCAGCCAGCAGATGCGGGCAGGTAATCCCTGAAAAGCAATACGTTCTTGCGCCATGGTAATCCACTGGCGGAGGCTTTCGTTTGCTGGAAAAAGCGAAAGGATCAGTTTGTCGGTTTCATAGATGTCCTGCGGATCGCCACTTAAGGCGGCCCAACGGAAAGGTCCTTTGCCTTCGCAAAATAGCGGACGGATATAAGCTGGAACAAAGCCCGGAAAATCGAAAGCATTTTGTACGCCAACTTCTAGGGCACGGCCCCTGAGGTTGTTGCCATAATCGAAAGTAATGGCGCCACGTTTTTGCAGTTCGAGCATTTGTTTTACATGCTTGGCCATGGTGGCGTATGAACGTTTTACATACTCGTCGGGATTGTTGGTGCGCAGGTCGGCCGCCTCGGCCACACTCAGCCCTTCGGGAAAATAGCCGATTAAAGGGTCGTGCGCCGACGTTTGGTCGGTTAGCGTATCTGGGGTAATGTTGCGGTCTATCAATCTTTGCAGCAATTCAACGGCATTACAAACTACGCCGATGGATAAAGCCTTGTTCTCTTTTTGGTATTGCAATGCGCGGTCTATTGCCTCGTCTATGTCATAGGCAATCTCGTCGATATAACGTGTTTCCAAACGCTTCTGGATGCGCCACTCTTCAACATCGGCCGCCAGGCAAACGCCCTGGTTCATGGTAATGGCCAAAGGCTGTGCGCCTCCCATGCCACCTAAACCTGCAGTAACATTCAGTTTGCCTTTCAAGTTGCCGTTAAAATGCTTTTTGGCTAAGGCCGCATAAGTTTCGTAGGTGCCCTGCACAATGCCCTGCGAACCGATATAAATCCAGGAACCGGCGGTCATCTGGCCATACATCATCAGGCCTTTGTCTTCCAGCTCGTCAAAATGCTGTTGGGTTGCCCATTTCGGTACCAGCTGCGAATTGGAAATCAGCACACGAGGCGCATCTTTATGGGTTGGCAATACGCCTACTGGCTTGCCCGATTGGATGAGCAGGGTTTCGTCTTCTTCTAAATGCTGGAGCGCCTTCACAATGAGAGCAAGGGCTTCCTTGTTACGTGCGGCTTTGCCACGGCCGCCATAAACGATAAGGTCTTCGGGGCGTTCGGCAACTGCGGGGTCAAGGTTGTTCAACAACATGCGCAAGGCGGCTTCCTGCACCCAGCCTTTGCAGTTCAGTTGGCTTCCGGTTGGTGTTTGGCTTACTTTAAGGTTTAAACCTTCTATTTGGTTTGTGGTCATATCAAGGCAATGTTACAATTTCAAATGTAGGAATTTTATGTTATTTGCTTAGGTTTGTCACGAAATTGAAAAAGAGGCGTCAACATATCCATCAAATTCTGTCCTTGGCAATGCTTTGGGTATTCTCCCTGGCTATTACACCTTGGAGCGCCTTGCATCACCATGAACAAGCACCCGAAGTTGCCGTTGAAAAACACTGTACGCACAAGGTCCATGTTAAAACACAGCAGGAAACCTGTTTGATCTGTGCGGCCCATTTCGAAAAAAACTACACCACTACAGAAAATGCTTACATCACTTACCTGAGCAGTAAGCTGATGAGCAAAAATATTTCTTCAGTCAGCAGTTCTTATGCCGAACTGATTGCCACATCGCTTCGCGGGCCCCCGGCTTTTTCATAAACATCTACCTGTTGCATCAGCTCCAACTGATGCCGTTTACATTCAATTTAATGATTCATCAATGGCTGATTGGCTTTGCCTATTGCCGTTTGTAAAAAAGAGATATTATGAAAAAGATACACCTTTTACTGGTTGTACTATTAGCTTGTTTTACGGCTCCTGCCTTGGCCGCAAATTGGGTAGATTTTAAGGGAAAGGTGCTTGATGCCAGCACCAAAGAACCGCTTTCTGGCGCCACGGTCTATATTTCCGACCTCAAAGCCACTACAACCACCAACGCCAATGGCGAATTCAGTTTTAGCAATATCCCATCGCGGGGCAAGTTTTTGGTAGAAGTACGTTATGTGGGCTATAAAACCGCATCGCAGCAAGTAGACCTGGCCGCTGGAGCGCAAATTGTTTTCGCTTTAGAAGCCTCGGTTATCGAAAGTGCCGAGGTGGTGATTACCGGTACGCCTTATAGTGCCAACAACAAAACCAATAGTTTGGCGGTGGTTTCCATTAGTCGCGAAAAACTGGCGCAGGCAGCAGGTACCAACATTGTTGATGCGATTGCCAAAGTTCCTGGGGTTTCGCAGGTAACTACTGGTGGTGCCATTTCAAAGCCTTCTATCCGTGGTTTGGGCTATAACCGGGTATTGACCATTGTTGATGGTGCAAGAGAAGAAGCACAGCAATGGGGAGATGAACACGGCGTGGAAGTAGACCAGTTTTCTGCCGCCCGTATCGAGGTGCTGAAAGGCCCGGCCAGTTTGCTTTATGGTTCTGACGCTTTAGGCGGTGTAATCAACATTATAGACGACCTGGTGCCTGCTGCTGGCGATTTTAACGGTAACTTTACGACCAACTACAATACCAACAATGGCTTGACAGCTTCTTCGTTGATGTTGCAGGGCAATAGCGATGGCTTGGTTTACCGAGGCCGTGTTTCCTATAAAAATGCCTATGGCTTTGGCTATAAAGATCATACCGTGCCTAATTCGGGCTTTAATGAAACCAATGTAAGCGGAATGATCGGCCTGAACAAAACCTGGGGCTATGCACACCTCAATTTGTCTAGATTTAATACCAATATTGGTTTGGTGGAAGAAGGACCAAACGACAATGGTGATTACCTGGATGAAGAGGGCAACGTGATTTCGAACAGCGAAGCCCAAAAGCGGAAACTGAACCTTCCGTTTCAGAATATCAACCATTATCGTGCGGCGCTAAACAGCAATATTCTTTTGGGCGGTGGCCAGTTGAAAACCACCCTGGCTTTTCAGCGTAACGTACGTAAAGAGTTTGAAGAAAGTGCCACCGAACCAGGTTTGTACCTCAACCTTAATTCTTACACCTACGATGTAAAATATTCTTTTGCCAACAATGGCGTTTGGGAGCCAACCATAGGCCTACAGGGCATGCACCAAACCAATGCCAACAATGGCGATGAGTTTTTAATTCCGGATTACACCAGTGATAACATCGGTGCTTTTGCCTACCTGAAACGCAACTTTGCCAAAGGCGCCATTAACGCAGGTATCCGCTACGATCATAAAAACATAGATGGCCGCGATTTGATTGATGCCGACGGTAATCAGGTGTTTACGGCTTTCAACAATAAGTTTTCTAATGTTTCTGGATCGGTCGGCTTTGCCTTCGAAATCGCCAAAAACTTGAATCTGAAAGGAAATGCAGGCTCTGGCTTCAGGGCGCCCAACATTGCCGAGCTGGGAGCCAACGGCCGTCACGAAGGTACATTCAGGTACGAAAAGGGTAACAGTAACCTGAAACAGGAAACCAGTTTGCAGTTTGATTTGGGCTTAGAATATAATGCCGAAAAGGTAACATTGGGCCTAAACGCCTACAGTAACAAGATCTATAATTATATCTACCCCGGCAATTTCAATAACGAAACCATCAATTTTCAGGAAGAGGATGGAAGCACTACCGTATTGCCATTGTACCGTTATGTACAAACCAATGCAACCTTGATGGGTGGAGAGGCTTCGGTAGATTTCCACTTGATTAAGGCTTTGCACTTCGAAAATACCTTTGCCTATGTAAAAGGAACGAATAATGCCACTAAAGCGCCACTTCCGTTTATTCCGGCAGCCAGCCTGAACAACGAGCTTCGCTTTGAGCCCCAAATTAAGGGCCTAAGCGATAGCTATATCAAAATAGGCTTAACAAATGTATTTAAACAAGACCGTTTCGACAGTTTCGAAACCGAAACCAACGGTTATACATTAATAGATGCAGGCATTGGTACCGCTGTAAAAGTGAAGAAAGGAAAGATCAATTTATGGGTTACCGGACAGAACCTGACCGACAAGTTGTATTTCAATCATTTAAGCAGATACAAGCCGGCAGGTATTTACAATCCGGGACGCAATTTGAGTTTTGGAATCAGCGTACCGCTATTATAGAGGAATAGGTTTAGGTTAATCACCCACCCCAGTTGAGCGAAAGCAGGCTGGGGTTTTTTATTGCCGGCTACAATGCTCAGTTGCCCATTACAGTTTTCAATACTTGTTGACTGATGTTTTTTCGCCATTTAAGGCCCGTAGGTTCATCTAAGTTGTTTGCCACCTTGATTGGTTTAGTGCCTACGATTGTTAGCCGCAATAGGCCTAGGTGCTCTTAGCTGTGTAAGGTGGTTAACACGTTTTTACTGATCACACTAATGCTTAACAATTCGGCAATAAAAATCGCTTCCACCCAAAACCGCCTTCACAGGTACTAAATCCACTTTTTGAAAAATAATTGAAAATAAATTTGGAGTCGATTATCCGTATTAATAATTTAGTGTATTATTTAACTAATACAGTAGAGTATGATAAAGATAAACAACCTGAATTTTGGCTATAGCAAGAACCGACCATTGTTCAGCGATATGAGCATGCAACTCAGCTTTGGCCACATCTATGGCCTCTTGGGCAAGAATGGTGCAGGCAAATCGAGCTTGCTAAAAAATTTGGCCGGATTGGTCTATGCGCAAAGCGGACAGCTGGATGTACTGGGCTTTGATCCTGCCAAAAGACAACCTGCCCTGTTGCAACAAATCTGCTTCATCCCGGAAGAGTTTTACCTGCCGGCGGTAAAAGTAGATGCTTATGTAAAGGCAAATGCCGCTTTCTATCCAAACTTCGACCACAACTATTTCGCCTCACTATTGGCCGAGTTTGATATCCCGGTTGGACAGAAGCTCATCAACATGTCTTACGGACAAAAGAAAAAAGTAATCATTTCTTTCGGTTTGGCAACCCAGGCCAAATTGGTGATCATGGACGAACCCACCAACGGCTTAGACATCCCATCGAAAGCGCAGTTCCGTAAAATTATGGCATCGGTACTTACCGACGAACGTTGCATCATCATCTCTACCCACCAGGTGAGGGATTTGGACAACCTCATCGATACGGTAATCATGCTCGACGAGAACAAAGTGGCCTTAAAGGCATCGGTTGACGAGATTACCGAGAAACTTTGCTTTAAGCGCGTAAAAGAGATTGACGAAACAGTAATCTACGCAGAGCCTTCATTGGCGGGCTACAATGCGGTAGTGCCAAACTATCACCAAGAAGACAGCAGGCTTGATATCGAGCTATTGTTTAACGCGGTGTTGGCAGAGAAAAATAAATTGAAACCCATTTTTAACTAAAAGCTAAGCAACATGAACAATACTTTTAACTTACAGCGTTTTGGGCTATTGCTTAAGAGACAATGGCTAGAGTTTGGCAAGATCTTTCTGATTACGCTTTTGGTGGTGCTGGGTGTTTTTATTGCCTTTTACGGCTACAACTTGTTGCCACTGGGCAATAACCTAGGCTACAACGTGCTCAATTTCAGGGAGCCGCTATTCATGGTATTTGGCTTCTTGTTTATCAGCATTATTGCCAGTACCTATTTTGCGCACCTGGGTCAAAAATCGAGAGCGGTAATCGACTTGATGATTCCTGCTTCCATTTTCGAGAAGTTTCTGGCAGGAGTGTGCTTTACCGGAATCTTAGCGTCAGCCAGCTTCATCATCCTGTTTTATTTAACAGATTTGGCCTTTGTGTCGTATGTAAAAGGCCATCTCCACGACGTGGGCGCCGCAACCGATAGTGCAACCTACTTTTTTGCCAAAAATAACCCTAATCAGTTTAAGCCGCTTTACCTTGCACCGCTTTTTATCACCAGTGTGTTCTTATTGGGTTCTGTTTATTTTAACCGGTTCCATTATATCAAAACGGCTATTTCGGTTATGGTTTTCTCGGGCATCTGGACCTACATTATCGTTAAGGCTACTAAAGCGCTGCTATCGGGCAAGGTGCCTATCCACGAAAACGCAAACAATGGCAAAGAAACGGCAGAGCTCTGGGTATTTATAGGGCTGTCGGTACTTACGCTCATTATCTGGAGCATCACCTATGTGCGCCTGAAAGAAAAAGAGGTTTAATTTTAATCGGTATAGACATGGAATTTAGAGACAACAAGGCAATATACCTTCAGATTGCAGAATACGTTTGCGAACATATCCTGTTGGGCAAATGGCAAGCCGATCAAAAAATACCTTCGGTAAGGGAAATGGCCGTAGCGCTCGAGGTAAATCCTAATACGGTAATGCGTACTTACGAGCTGCTGCAAAACAAAAATATAATCAACAACAAAAGAGGCATTGGTTTTTTTATAGCCGATGATGCCATAGCCAATGTAAAAGCCTACAGAAAAGGCCAGTTTATGGACGATGAACTGCCATCGGTTTTCAGGAACATTTATTTGCTGGGCATAGGCTTCGACGAATTGCAAACCCGCTACAACACTTTTGTTAAAGAAACTTTTAATGCTTAAAACAGATGAAAACAAGTAATAAATTATTAATCGCATTTGCGGCCTCGCTCATCCTTTTGCCAATTTTAGGCATGGTGTACAGCTCCCGGGTATTGTATACCGATGTTCAAAACCGCAAGGTAGAAGACAGAAAAGACGACAGCTTTAGCCAGGTTTCGGCCAATATGGAGAGCAAGGCAACGCCGGCCTTCCAATCGGTAAATATTGCCAATGGAAAAGGCATGTATTTCAATATCCGTTTGATTAAGGATGACAAATACGGGGTAAAAGTTCCGGATAATTATAAAGACATGATAAAGCTGGAGGTTGATGCACAAGGCAGGCTGCAGCTAACGTTTGAAGATAAAGGCCACGACAACAAGTACATTACCTTGCTTATTTATGCACCCGATACGAAAAGCATCAGTTTGGCAGAAGCCGATGGTGTAGACCTTAACGCCAAAGCCGATTCGCTGGCAGTTAGCCTTAAAAAAGTAAACCGATTGGTTTTCGACGGCGAAACGGCCATCAACAAATTGAGCGTGGCTACCGAAGACGTTAGCGAAGTGAACATCGAAAAAGAAATCGCCAAATCTTTGTACCTCAATCTTAAAAATACGGCGTTTACCAGCGAGTGGGCTTCTTATCAAGACCTGGACATTACAACCTCCGGAAATTCGACCATTACCGTAAAAGGCGACGATCGCGAGGCAAAGGGATACCGCATCCAAAACCTGACCTTAAATACATCAGAAACGGCTCATATAAGCCTAGAAAATATGACCATTGGCAATTGCAAAGGCTCGCTTTCCGACCAAACCTTGGTAAGTATGCCTGCCGTAAACCTTAAGCAGTTGTTTAACAAGTAATAAGCACCAAATAAACTAATCATAAAGCCAGGCCTGCCTGTGGCAGCCTGGCTTTATTTAAAACTAAACCAAATGATTTTGTTGCTACTCATCATTATTATCATCTGCCAGTTTTGGTAACTACAAGGCTGTTTGGCGCATGAAAAGGATAGAGGCCTGGATGTCTTTGGCCAACAACCTGTCGGCATCGTTAAAGGCAACGGTATGTCGATAGGCACTTACCAGTTGTTCCACTTTAGGCGATGACTGTTCAGGGCGCCTCAAATCGAGCGCTTGACTTGCGGTAAGCAGTTCTATTGCTAAAATTCTTTCCAGATTATCGCAAACGCGCAAGCACTTGGTAGCCGCATTGGCACCCATGCTCACATGGTCTTCCTGTCCATTGCTGCTGACAATGCTGTCAACAGAAGCTGGCGTACACAGCTGTTTGTTTTCGCTGGCAATAGAAGCCGCAGTATATTGCGTAATCATCAATCCCGAATTTAATCCGGCATTTTTAACCAGAAAAGGAGGCAAGCCTCGCGTACCCGAAATCAGCTGGAAGGTTCTTCTTTCCGATATCGAGCCTATCTCGGCCAGGGCAATGCACAGAAAATCGAGAGCCAAGGCCAAAGGCTGTCCGTGAAAGTTTCCGGCAGAAATGATCATGTCCTCGTCTGGAAAAACATTGGGATTATCGGTAACCGAATTAATCTCGGTTTCGAAAACGGCGCTCACATAATTGATGCTGTCTTTGCTGGCGCCATGTACTTGGGGTACACAACGGAAAGAGTAAGGATCTTGGGTTTGTTTGCCTTCTCTAGCCATCAACTGACTTCCTGCCAGCCAATTTTGAATGTTTTTGGCGGTGTCTAGCTGACCCTGGTGTGGCCTGATCTGATGGCTCAGGTTTAAGAAAGGGTCAAGCCGACAATCGAAGGCATCTAAGGCAATAGCCGTAATGGCATCGGCCCAGGCCGTCATTTTTTGAGCTTTCAACAGGCAATAGCAACCATAGGCGCTCATAAACTGTGTACCATTAATCAGGGCCAAGCCCTCTTTGCTCTGCAAGGTAAGGCTGGTCCAGCCCAATTCCCGATAAAGTGCCGTCGTGCTTATTTTCTGGTTCTGGTACCAAACTTCTCCCTCGCCAATTAAAGGCAGGGCCAGATGGGCCAAAGGCGCCAAATCGCCAGAAGCGCCCAAAGAACCCTGGGTGTAAATAACCGGCAGTATATCGTGGTTGTAAAAATCGACTAAACGCTGCACGGTTGGCAAGGCTACTGCCGAATGGCCATAGCTGAGCGATTGGATTTTGAGCAGCAACATCAGTTTAACGATCGGCTGCGGTACTTCGGCGCCGGTTCCGCAGGCATGCGAAAGCAACAGGTTATGTTGCAGCTGGGTTAAATGCGCTGAATCTACCTTTACGTTTTGCAGGTAGCCAAATCCGGTATTGATTCCATAAATCGGGTCTTCGTTATCATTCAGTTTATCATCCAGGTATTTGCGGCATTTTTCAATGCGTTCAATCGCCAATTGGGATAAACTGATTTTTTTTTGCTCGTTAACCAGTTGTTGGATAACGGCCAATGATAGCGGTTGTACACCGATTTCGTAATTTGCCATGGGTCTTATATTTGGTGCCCAAAAGTATAAATAATGCTTAATTTAACCCAATCCGAGCTTATGATTTGTTTGTGAATTGGTTAGGATTCTAAAATCTCCAGTTGGGTAATAATGTCGCTTTCGGTTATTGGGTAAGGCACATTGTTTACGATGTTCTGGTAAACCGCCTCAAACAAGCCCGTGTAATCTCCTTTTTGCGAAGGGATTAAGGAAGTTTCACGGCCTCCATCGGCGGTAACTACCGTTAGTTTGCCCTCGTTGTTCGGATATTCCCAGCCATATTGCGTTTCGGTAGGCTTCATGCCTTTTAAAAGCTGTTCTTCCTGTACGTCGGCATGGTTCTTTAAAAACGAGCCTTGTACGCCGTTGAGTACAAATGCCGGTTGGATATCGGCTACCAACATGCTGGCCGTTAAAAAAACATTGAGCTCATTGGGATAGCTGAGCTGGATGGCAAAATAATCGTCAACCTTGGTGTTTTCCCGATTGTGGCTCAAAACTTTGTGAAAACTTTTAGGTTGGCCAAACAAACTGATGGCTTGGTCAAGTAGGTGTGGCCCCAGGTCATATTGCAAGCCGCTGGCGGCTATGGGTTCTTCCTTAAAGGTTTTGGGACCAATTTCGTTGCGGTAACGGTCAAAACGGAAATGTACTTCGACCAACTTGCCCAGCACACCACTTGCTATGATTCTTTTTACCGAATTGAAGCCACTGTCGTACCTTCTGTTTTGGTAAACCAAAGCTTTTTTGCCCTGGTTTTTGGCCAGTTCGAACAGCTCTTTGGCCTGGGCACTGGTTGCGGTAAAGGGCTTCTCTACCAAAATATGCTTGCCGGCCAATAAAGCCTGCTTGGCATAGTCGTAATGCGTGTAGTTGGGCGTATTGATGATAACCAGTTCAATCGAATCGTCGGCAATGAGCTCGGCAACGCTATCATAGCTTTTTACGGCCGGATAATCGAGTATCGCCTGCTTTTTGTTTCGTTCGGTAACGGCCGATAGCTGAAAGCCGGGGTGCGTACTTACAAAAGGGGCATGAAAAACCTTGCCCGACATGCCATAGGCCAAAAGGCCGGTGTTGATTTTACGGTTCATAACACAAAGCTAAAAAATTGACGTAGATGTGCGTTAACGATGGCGAGGTAAACGCCTATAAATGTATATTTGTGACATGAAACCAGCAGAAACACATGCCAAATGGAAAGTTTTGCAGGAGAGGATCGCTAAAGAGTTTGATTCTGAATTGCCAGATCTGAAAGTCGTACTCTTTTTAATCGGTGTTCAGGAGCTGGGACAGGGGCCAAGGAAATACAGCAAGAGGCAAAAAGAAGAGCTGATGCATATTGCCACCTGTAGGCTGCTGAGCGAGATGGGCTTTTACGAGCTCGAGGGCCTTGATCAGGACGGTTGGCCACATTGGAAACTAATAAAGCCGGTTCCGTCTTATGCCATGATGGAACAGGAACTCTTGCTCAAATCGTTGGCGATCGGCTATTTTGCAGACATCTATGAGTAAAACTCAAGAAGGCAACAAATAAAAAGTCCCGATTTAATCGGGACTTTAATGTTATATAGGTAAATAGAACTAGCTATGATTAACCTGCTTTTTGGGCCTCTTTTTTCAATTGGTCGTTAGCTACGATAACAATCTCTACCCTACGGTTGGCTGCTCTACCGGCATCGGTTGCGTTATCGGCAATCGGCTCAGAGAAACCTTTACCTACCGTAATTAAACGAGCAGGAGGAACACCTTGCGAAACGGCATAGGCTTTAACGGCCGCGGCTCTTTTTTCTGAAAGGTTCATGTTATATTGCTCGGTACCACGGCTATCGGTATGGCCGATGACCTTGATGTCGGTACCTGGATATTGATTGATAGAAGAAGCCAAGCTTTGGATGTTTTGTTTAGCGGCATCTTTAAGGTCAAATTTGTCGAAGTCGAAAAGAATACCGCTGTCAAATTTCACAATAATACCTTCGCCTTCACGGATTACTTCTGCATTTGGAATAGCATTTTGGATTTCGGCCGCTTGTTTATCCATACGCTTGCCAATAAAACCACCGGCAGTACCGCCAACAGCTGCACCAATAATGGCACCTACCGCAGTATTACCTGCTTTTTTACCAATAATACCACCAATTACACCACCTGCTGCTGCACCAATACCTGCACCTTTTTGCGTATTGGTTAAACTGTCGCAACCTTGAAAAGTCATTGCGCCTATAGCAAAGGCCACACTTAATGTTGCTATTTTGAATCTTGAAGTCATCATTTTATTACAATTTTGATTTAATGTTTGTGAATTATTCAAAGGTAATGCCAATTCTGCAATCTTGCTTAAAATAAAAGCCAATTTGTGGCTTATCGACTGTAATTCCGTATTTTACAGGTATTGCGGGCGTATAGCCTTAAAGAAAACAGGGGCAATCCATACCCTGCACAAGGTACAGATTGACCATATTTGTATACAAGTTTGTTACATGCCACCGATTTATTCTGAGAAGTAAGCTTCCAGTTCTTTCAGCGTATTTTCGTCGGTTTTAAAGTCTTTGATTACCACCCCTTTTTCCAGCAGGATAATCCTGTCGCATACATCGGTTACGTGGTTCAGGTCGTGGCTGGAGATTAAAGTAGTAAGACGATGCGTAGCCTTTAACGATTTGATCAATGTTTTGAGCCTGATCTGGGTTGTAGGATCGAGGTTGGCAAAAGGCTCGTCGAGCACCAACAGCTCGGGTTTTTGCATCAAAGCGGCGGCAATACCTACCTTGTTCTGATTTCCTTTCGAAAAATCGCGGATATATTTGCCGCGGTTCAGGATTTCGCCGTTAAAAAACTCTTCGTATTGCTTAAGGTAATCGGCTACATGCGCAGCACTCAAGTTGTGCAGGCTGCCAATAAACATAAAATACTCTTCAGGTGTCAGGTAGTCGATCAAAAAGCCTTCGTCCAGGTAAGAAGCGGTATAGTCTTTCCATTGGTCTGTAGCAGCTACGTTTTCGTTTTTGGAAAGCACTTCGCCACCATCGGGTCTGATGAGATCGAGCAGCATCCTGAAAAGCGTGGTTTTACCCGCGCCATTATTGCCTACCAGGCCAATGGTTTCACCATCGCGAATGGTCAGGTTCGGAATATTAACTACGGTGCGGCCACCATAATGTTTCTGTAAATTTCTAATTTCTAGCATATGTCTTATTCTCTAAAGCCTTCGGCTATTTTGTAACGTTGTTTTTCAAATCTTTTAACAATATAATTAACCCAAAATCCACGCATCAGCAACATGATGAGGCTGAACAAAGAAACGACGATCAATCCCAGGTAGGGCTTATTCATGATGCCGAATGGAAGGTAAAGTAAAGTTGGGGTCAACACATAAGGGAACATCAGCAGCCATTGGGTAGCGCCTGTGCCCTGATAATTGAAGCTGGCGGCCTTGGTAATGTCCAGTCGCTTATAATTTAAGGTGGCCAGGTAAAGCACGATTACCGTGCCGAAACCAATATTGTACAAATAGGCCGTCAGGTGCAGCAACAACAGCTTTGGGCTGATAAAACCATAAAAACTGGCCAGTAAGGTAATAATGGTGCAAGAAATGGTAAAAAGCAGGAATTTGGCTTTGATGAAATCCTTGAAGTTGATTTTGTTGCTCAAAATGCCATCAAAATGGGCACTTTGCCAGGCAAACATGAACTGTCCATAAATAATGATAGAAATACCGGTCATGAAAATGGCGGCAAACATCATTTGTCCGAACGCATTTTTGGCGATTACGGATTCTTTGTAAAAGATGAAGCCGTAGCACAAAAACAAAAAGCTCATGAAAACCGCCGAACGCGGGCGTTTATGGCGTAAAATCAGTTTCAGCTCCAAAGCTGCCAATTCGCCAACACGGCCAAAACGATTCAAGAAAGCATAATCAGTGCTTACCTTTTTCTCTTGTCCGGCGCTCAGCTCCTCGGCATACAGGTTGTTGCGCAGGTAGGTAGAGTTGATTTTGAAGATGATCAAAGCCAGAAGCGTAAAAACAAAACCGATGTACGGATACTGAGCCAATTTGGAGAAAACAAAGTTGCTGGCAGCCATTACCGAAATCACCTTGTAGTATTCCAAAGCTGCAAATCCGGCAAAAATGGCTAGGCCTATTACCGTAAACGAGATATTGGCAATCGATTTTCTTTTAATATACAGCACCAGGTAGTTATTGAATACCGCCAGCGATAGCACCGAAACAATATACATCAGCAAGGTAAGCACACCGTAGGCCGGTGCGATCTTGATGAAAAAGAACGGAAAAAAGATAAAGAACGGCCAAAGGTTAAAGGCCGAAAAGAGCGCCTTGATGTTGAGGAACTGGATGATTTTGCGCTTCGGAATCTTGAGATGCAGATAGGGAATAATACTTAGCGTAGGCAATTCTTGCAACTGCAGGCGCATGATGAAATCGAAGGCAAAATAATAAAGGATCAGCCCGTTAAAACTTACAATGGCATCCTGACCGGGAAAGAATTTGGGCAGAAACTTGGTCATGCCAAAGCCAACGCCAATGGCCACAGCCAAAAAGTAAAGCATAAAAAAGACCAGTACAATTTGTGCCGCAATGCTGCCAGCCTTGTTTCGGCTGCGCCAGAAGGCCTTCCTTTGATGGTCTAAAAAAGTAGTTAGCATAGATTAGTAGTTATATTTGTTTTTCCAATTTTGTTTTAGTTTCTCGCGCAGCTTTTCTTCTGCCGGATTTTTGCCCGGATCGTAAAGCTTGGTGCCACTCAGTTCTTCGGGCAAATATTCCTGTTCGGAGAAATTGCCTTCGTAGCTGTGCGAATATTGGTAATCCTTACCATAACCGATGTTTTTCATGAGCTTGGTTGGCGCATTGCGGATATGCAGGGGTACGGGCAGGTTGCCGGTTTGTTTAACCAAGGCCTGCGCTTTGTTGATGGCTTCGTAAGATGCATTGCTTTTGGCAGAAGAAGCCAAATACGTTACGCATTGCGCTAAAATGATCCTGGCTTCGGGATAGCCAATCACATTGACCGCGGCAAAGCAGTTGTTGGCCAATAGCAAGGCATTGGGGTTGGCGTTGCCAATATCTTCTGAGGAAAGAATAACAAGCCTGCGGGCGATAAACAGCGGATCTTCGCCACCCTCTATCATCCTGGCCAGCCAATAAACCGCGGCATTGGGATCGCTGCCCCTGATGGACTTGATAAAGGCCGAAATAATATCGTAATGCTGTTCACCGGCCTTGTCGTACAGGGCCAGGTTCTGTTGGGCATGCGCCAGTACGTTTTCGTTGGTGAGCGTAATTTGATCGCCGCCAATGCCATTGATGGCTATTTCGAGTACGTTGAGTAGCTTGCGTGCATCGCCGCCCGATAGGCGGATAAGGGCCTCGTGCTCCTTG
Organism: Pedobacter sp. TM02; assembly: GCF_059705275.1. Taxonomy (NCBI): domain Bacteria; kingdom Pseudomonadati; phylum Bacteroidota; class Sphingobacteriia; order Sphingobacteriales; family Sphingobacteriaceae; genus Pedobacter; species Pedobacter sp. TM02. Next base: position 4,015,595 of record NZ_AP046530.1, on the reverse strand, counting down.
ATTTTAATCTGCTTTTTTTGAAGGATTTCGTCCTTTTTGATGGCGGTTTGCAACAAGGAAACCAATTCCTCTTCGGTTAGTGCCTTTAAAATATAAACCTGGCATCGCGAAAGCAAAGCCGAGATGACTTCGAAAGAGGGGTTTTCGGTAGTGGCGCCAATCAGCGTAACCAAGCCCCGCTCAACCGCACCCAGCAAGCTGTCTTGTTGCGATTTGCTGAAACGGTGGATCTCGTCTATAAACAAGATGGGCAGGCCCATGAAACTGTCTTTCAGTGCGGCGGCACGGTCAATGACATCTCGGATGTCTTTAACCCCCGAATTGATGGCGCTGAGGTTAAAAAATGGGCGGTCTAGATTTTGTGAAATGATGGAGGCCAAAGTGGTTTTGCCTACGCCCGGAGGCCCCCAAAAAATCATGGAAGGCAATTGCCCGCTTTCAATGGCTTTGCGCAAAACCGCATCTGGACCAACCAAATGCTTTTGTCCCACATACTCATCCAAATTTTGTGGACGCATCCGTTCTGCTAAAGGTGGGAGGTTCTGCATAGCCTAAAGGTATAGAATTTGAACCAAAAATTAGAAAGCAATTGGCATATTGCAAGTGTTTTTCTGATTTTTTAGCCGGCAGCTGGCTTCGGCTTTTTCTTGAAGAACTTCTTTTTCTTTTTATAGGGTTTTTGCTCGGCCATGGCTTCTTCCTTTGGTGCTTCGCCCAGGTGCTCGGGTAAGGGCATGCGGTCTATCTGGCGTTCAATCAGTTTTTCGATGTTGGCCAGTTTACGTTTGTCTTTGCCGTTAACCAGGGTAATGGCTGTGCCGGTGGTGGCTGCCCTTGCAGTTCGGCCAATCCTGTGAATGTAGTCTTCGGCATCGTGGGGGGCATCGTAATTGATCACCAGGTCTATGCCCGTTACGTCAATGCCGCGGCTCAGTACATCGGTGCCGATCAGTACGTTCAGTTTGCTGTTCTTGAAATCGAGCATAATGGCTTCGCGCTCTTTCTGCTCCAAATCGCTATGGAACGAGGCCGCTTTGAGGCCCAGTCGCTTAAATACCTTGCCCAGCTCCTTTACTTTTTCCTTGCGGCCCGCAAAAACAATAATGCGGTTGTAGGTGGCCGATTTCAATATTTCGGTCAGCAAAGGCACTTTTTGTTCGTCGTGCATAAGGTAAACCTGCTGGTTAATGCCTTCGGCTGGTTTAGATATCGAGATGTTGATCTGCTCAGGTTCTGTTAATAAATTGCTGGCCAATTTCCTGATTTTAGGGGGCATGGTGGCCGAAAACATGACGGTTTGACGAGCTTTGGGCAGATAGCCTACAATTTTCATGATGTCTTCGTAAAAGCCCATGTCGAGCATCCTGTCGGCTTCGTCGAGTACCAGGTACTGTAACTGGTCCATTTTGAGCAAGCCTGAAGAAAGGTGCGCAATTAAGCGGCCGGGGGTGGCAATAATAATGTCTACGCCTTCGCGCATCGATCGTTTTTGCTGTTCGTAGGCGATGCCATCGCCGCCGCCATAAACGGTTAGCGAACTGATATTGGTAAAATAAGAAAGCGCTTCTACCTGAAGGTCTATCTGCTGCGCCAATTCGCGGGTTGGGGCCAATATCAAAGTGGTATTGTGCCGCTCGTGCTTTTCGGTCAGCATGTGCATAATCGGCAAAAGATAGGCGCCGGTTTTTCCGGTGCCGGTTTGGGCACAGGCAATCAGGTCTTTTTTTGCTAAAATTAGTGGAATGGCCTGTTGCTGTATGGGCGTTGCACTGCGGAAGCCCATGGCCAATAAACCCTCTAAAAGCTCGGGGTTGAAGTTAAAATCCTTAAAATCCAAATGTTTATCTGTAAAATACTCGATAAAAGTACCTCAAATAAAAGCCAAAAACAAATTAAACGCCTGTTCAAATTGTTGTTTTTATGTTAATAATGCCTTTATATGGTTTCGGTTCTTTTGTAAAAACAAACATATTTTTATGAAAAAACAAGCATTGAGCTTCCTTTCGGCCGGCCTGATCTTATTCGCAGCCTGCAAAAAACATTCATCCTCTCCAGAAACCCCAGCTTTTGTATACCCTGATATGGCCGAAGTAAGCGAGCCTGCAATTCTTTTCACCACGGCCGATGGCGTAAAGGTTTATAATGGCGGCTTTGGCTCGGCGGTAGCAGCCGATCCCAAATCGCCAGATGTATTTTACATGCTAACTGATCGGGGCTCTAACGTAGCCGGACAGGTCGCCAATTCGATCATCATCGGCAAGCCTGATTTTGCACCCCAAATTGGCAAATTCAGACTAAAGGATGGGAAGCTGGTGCTAGAGCAGGTGATCGAACTTAAAAATGCCCAAAATGGCAAACTGAACGGATTGCCCAATCCAGTGGGCATGGGGGCTTCGGGCGAGACGGCTTACGACTTGAACGGACAAGTGTTAACGCCAAGTGCAGATGGAATCGATTCGGAAGGATTGGTTTTGGCAGCCGATGGTACTTTCTGGATCAGCGATGAATACGGCCCACATATCTTACACGTAGATGCGAATGGAAAAACCTTAGAACGTATCAATCCTTTTGGTAGTGGCACCAGAGGCCGTAAATTGCCGGCAGTGTTTGCAACCCGCAGGGCCAACCGGGGCATGGAGGGGCTGACGATAACCCCTGATGGCAAGACCTTGGTGGGCATGATGCAATCGCCGATGTACAACCCCTCTAAAACAGCTGTAGCCAATTCTACGGTTTTACGTATCCTTACTTTCGATATTGCTACCGGGGCTACCAAACAATATGCCTATCTGATGGATAATACCAGCCTCACTGGTGTAAGCGATATCGTAGCGGTAAGTAGCACAACTTTTCTTACCATAGAGCGCGATGGCAACTTTGGTGGCGCAGCAACCAATCCGGCTGCATTTAAGCGTGTATTCAAGATCGATATCAGCAATGCTACTGATATTTCTGATGCCAATAATGGTGCTAATGGGAAGCTGTACGGTGGCAAAACGGTAGAAGAACTGAACAATTTGGCGGGCCTGCAAGGGGCTGGCATCGCTCCGGTTAGCAAAACCTTGGTGCTCGACCTATTGAAAGACCTGCCCATGGTTTATCCGCATGATAAAGCCGAAGGCCTGACTTTGTTGCCGGGCAATATATTGGCCATTGCTAACGATGATGATTTTGGAGTAGTGGACAACGGTGCCAGTGGCTTTGCCGCTAAGATACTGCCATTGACAAATAAGGTTGACCGTAACCGACTTTACTTTGTTAAGCTGAAATAGTAAGGGTAACAGATTAATAGATCGAAGCCGTGCCGAAAGGCATGGCTTTTTTGTTGGATGGAGGTTCTTCCTTTTACCAAAAAAGCGTCCCGGTTTTGTCGAGACGCTTTTCTTTAACTGCTGGTTAGCTATGCTTTGCCTGCCCTACACGGATCGCCCGTTCACAGGACTTTTTTTCGCTGGTTGTTTTTGTTTTGCCATAGATGGCTTCTTCTTTTTTTGGATAGAACAAGCTAGCAAGAATTTGGTTTTAATTGGTGAAATTTTTATTAACAAATCAACAATTTATGCGTAGCGGAAAGCATAGGCCCATCAGTTGCACTTTATTTCTTTTTGTTGTCGGCATAGCCGAATACTTTTTGCAGCAAAGTGGTAGAGCGGGCATTGATGTTGTCCCTGATTTTAAGCTCTTCCTGTGCCACTTGGATAAACATGCCGTCGATGGCTTTTTGTGCCACATAGCTCGATAAATCGGTGTTTACTGGCTTTACCAAAGGCAGCTTGTTGTAGGCCGTAGCGGCATCGCCCCAATATTTGGTAGCACCTACCTTGCCCAGGCTGTTGGTAATTACCGGCTTGAATTTTTCCATCAGCTGTGCAGTGGTTACGCGTTTAAAATACTGTGTAGCCGCATCCTTGTCGCCCAGCAGGATGTTGGTGGCATCGGCAATGGTCATTTGCTTGATAGCCGAAAGGAAAATAGGCTTGGCTTCCTTGGCGGCATCTTCGGCGGCGCGGTTAATGCTCAGGATTACATTGTCGGCCAAAGCATTTAAGCCCACGCTTCTCAGTGTTTTTTCAACCTTTTGTGCTTCTGGCGGAAAAAGGATCTTTACAGCCAGGTTGCCAAAAAAGCCGTCTTTTGCCGAAAGTTTGTCGGCCCCCTCCGAAGTTCCGATTTCGAGGGCCTGTTTAATGCCCTGTCCAATTTCTAAGGTGGTAGGGTTGCCGCTGGTCGGAATTTGCTTTAAAATGTTGCCGATTTTCGATTGGCTCTGCACATCGCAGCTGCTGAGGCATAATAGAGCGCCAGCGGTAAAAAATAAACCTAGTTTTTTTATCATCATCTTTTCAATTGTTAAAAGAGCGGAAAAGATGGTGGCTAGCGTTTATTGCGCTCCTCCCCATCACCGTTTCTATCGGCAATATTAAGCAAATCTTTTGCCATTAATTTGGCCGACTGCACTAATTTTAGAAACGCTGTGCGATAGCCTTCTTTGTCTTTGCCTTTTGCCCCATTGGCAAGGTCTATGACTTGTTCGAAGCTGCTGGTTTGCTTAAACTCGGACTGGCGCAATAACATGCCAAATTCGGCCACAGCCGCCGCAAACCTGAAATTGTCGCTAGTGTTGGTAGACATCGCTTCGTATCGAACTATTTTTTGCAAGCGCTTACTTTTGTTGGCGCTAGGTTCTTTGTAGCGGAGCTTAATGGTCAGCATTTCATCGTTATGGCTGGCCAAGGCTTTTGTCTTTTGGTATTTAAGCTCGTCAACGTTAGCAATGAACTCGCTTTTTTCGCCAATAGGTATGATTTCGTAAAGTGCAGTAACCGTATGTCCCGATCCCATATCGCCAGCGTCTTTCTGGTCGTCGTTAAAATCCTCGTCGTTAAGCAGGCGGTTTTCATAACCGATTAACCGATAAGCCTGAACCTTGGATGGATTGAATTCCAACTGAAGTTTCACGTCTTTGGCTACCGTAAACAAGGTGCCTCCAAATTCGTTCACCAACACTTTTTTCGCCTCCATAATATTGTCGATATAGGCATAGTTGCCATTACCTTTATCGGCTAAGGTTTCCATTTTGCTATCTTTATAATTGCCCATTCCGTAGCCCAGTACCGTCAGGAATACGCCGCTTTTGCGTTTCTCCTCAATAAGGCGTTCCATAGCGGCATCGCTGCTGGCGCCCACGTTAAAATCGCCGTCTGTGGCCAAAATAATGCGGTTGTTTCCCTCCTTAATAAAGTTTTCGGTTGCCACTCTATAGGCCAATGCCAATCCGGCGCCACCAGCTGTAGAACCACCTGCGCTCAGTCTGCTCAAAGCGTCTTTGATGGTCGTTTTGTTGGCCCCAGAAGTAGAAGGCAATACCAAGCCAGAACTGCCGGCATATACTACGATAGCAACCTTATCTTGTTCCCTCAGCTGATCGGTAAGGAGCTTTAACGAGGAAACCAGTAACGGCAGTTTGTTTTCATCGTTCATTGATCCAGAAACATCGATCAAGAATACTAAATTCGATGCTGGCAGGTGCGGGGTAGCGATTTTTTTGGCCTTCAAGCCAATATGTAACAACAGATGTTTGCTGTTCCAAGGGGCTGGTGCTAGCTCTGTTACAATATTTACCGGATCATTTCCGGTTGGGTCCGCATAGTCGTAATCAAAATAATTGATCATTTCTTCGATACGTACGGCGTCTTTTGGAGGCAAACTGCCATTGTTGATAAAACGGCGCATGTTGCTATACGAAGCCGCATCTACATCAATAGAAAAGGTAGATAAAGGATTTTTGTTGGCCTTCAAAAAACCGTTTTCCTTAATGGCACTATAGCTTTCGGTATCATGAACGGGTTTGTCTTTTTGAAAGGAATTATGGCCTCGAATTACAACTCCTGCCGCCTTGCCTTGTTGACTTCGCATTTCCTTCGCGCTAATTAGGGAACTGGAGGATGATGCGACCTCTCTTCTTTTCAATTGTGCCGTATAACCAACCACAACCACTTCGTTTAGCGAATGAGAATCTTCTTCGAGCCGGATCTCGTAATGGTTTGCCTTGGTAATCGTAATGGTTTGTGTTTTATAGCCGAGATAGGAAACTTCAAAGGTTTTGTCGTTTTTGTTGATCTCTAGCTTGAACTGGCCATTATTGTCGGTGGTTACTTTGTTCTTGCTGGGCATTGCTCTGACGCTTGCCAATTGGATTCCTTTCCCATCTGTTTTATCAACGATTGTTCCAGTAATGGTCCTGGTGGTTATGCCCTTAAATCCAAACAAAATGAACAAGGCCAAAAAAGGTAGTATTAATCTTTTCATGAGCTGTAGGTTTTGTTTGATGATGGCAGCTTTCTCAGATTTCCATAGCCACAACGGAAAATATTTTTTATACTTGGATAAGATTTAGCAGCGGCCCACATTGAAGTTTATCAAAAATACCACCAAGATTAACCAGCACGACGATTCTGAACTGATTGCAACCTATCAGAAAAGCGGTGATTTGGAGGCATTGGGTACGCTCTACAACAAATACATGCACCTGGTTTTTGGGGTCTGCTTCAATTATTTTAAAGACGAAGAGCAGAGCAAGGATGCCGTGATGCAGATTTTTGAAGAACTGGTGTTGAAACTGAAGCTGCACCAGGTACAGAACTTCAAAAGCTGGCTCCATGTACTTACCCGGAACCACTGTTTAATGGCCTTGCGCAAGTCTACAAAAAATCCTACCGTAACTTTGGAAGATAATTTTGTGGAAAACGAGGACTTTGTGCATCTGGATATTGACGATGCAAAAGAAACGCAGCTTACCTTGATGGAAAAGTGCATGGAAACCCTGTCTGAAGAGCAAAGAAAGAGTGTGGAACTCTTCTACTTGCAGGAGAAATGCTATAAGGAAGTTGCCGATATAACCGGCTACGATATGCTCAAAGTGAAGAGCTATATCCAAAATGGGAAGAGAAATTTGAAAATTTGCATAGAAAAGAACAGTGAGCTATAACGAGTGGATAGATATTGAAGTATTGGAAGATTACCTTGATGGTAAGCTCGATGCCCAAACGATGCATCAGGTGGAAAAACTTTCGCTTGAGGATCCCTTCGTGGCCGAAGCCCTAGCTGGCTTGAGCCAATCGCCCAAGCGTGCCCAGTCTTTATCCCTGCTTCAAAAACAATTGCAGGAACGCATTGCCCAAAAGCCGATTGAACAAAAAAGATGGCGCCTAACTTCGCAACGCCTAAGCATTGCGGCCGCCGCCGCCGTACTTTTTGTGGTGGCCAGCCTCTTGTTTTGGATGAGGGAAAGCAACAACCGCGAACAATTGGCCAAGCAGCAGCCTAAGCAGGTAGAAGTAAATACGGCACCTCAAGTTGCCACTAAAAAAACCGAAGCGCCTGTTGCCGATGCCACCGTAGCCAGTGAAGTTGATAAAGCCCTGGCCAGTGCCAAAACCAGCAGCCTCGCCAAACTCAACCCTAAAGGGAAGGCTGTTGCCAAAACTGCTCCAGAAGATATATTGGCCAACAAAACGGTCGCAGAAGTAAGCGACAAGAACGAAGTGAGCGTAGCCGCCGCCCCACCAGCGCCAATGGCAATGCAGGCCCGCGCGCTTAAAGTAGATAGCCTGAGCAACGTAGCCGTGGCCAAAAGAGAAGCCAGGCCTTTAAATCAAACCCTTAGTGGCCGGGCACCAGGCGTTACCTTTTCTCCCGATATTTTTAGTGGCAAAGTCATTTCCAAAATAGATGGTTTGCCTATTCCGGGTGCCGATGTGAAGGTGCTGAACACCAACATCAGAACCATGACCAACAGCAAAGGCGAATTTAGCCTGCGCCTTGACAGCAGCAACAGCCAAAGCCTAACCGTTAATTATTTGGGCTTTAATGCCAAAGAGGTAAGTACTAAAGCCAATAAAGCCATCATCGAATTGGAACCTGCCGATCAAACCCTGAAAGAGGTAACGGTAAATGTAAGCAAGGCTAAAATAGCCCCCCCAACGCCAGCCGAAAGCTGGGCCAAGTACAGGGAATACCTAAACAGCAACAATAAGCTTTACAAAGGCGCTGTGGCCAACAGAACGGTGTTGCTTAGCTTTGAGGTTGATGCCAAAGGCAGGCCAAGCCATATCAAGGTGGTAAAGAGCTTAACCAAGGCCGAAGACGATGAAGCCATCCGCTTGGTTAAGGAAGGGCCAAATTGGGTCCGGCACCATCCTTCAGATTCTAAAGTAGAATTGAGCATCGAGTTTTAGTTGCTGCAGTTCCCGGTCTGTTTGTTGGTCCTAATTCCCCTTTAAAATGTACAAAAATTCTAAGTTTGAAGAAAAAGATGCCCAAAAAGTATGGGCTTTTATGCAGGCACATCCTTTTATCACCTTAATTGGTTTTGATGGAATGTACCCGGTAGCTACCCAAGTGCCTGTTCAGGTTTATCAAAACGAACAGGGCTTGCGTATTGTTGGTCATGTGATGAAAAAAACCGATCATCACGAAGCTTATGCTCGAAACGAAAACGTGCTGGCCTTATTTACGGGTGCCCATGCCTATGTCAGCGCTTCGGTTTACGAAAATCCGGCAGGAGCCTCTACCTGGAACTATAGCTCGGTGCAGGCCAAAGGTAAAATCAGGCTGATGGATGAAGCTGGAACCCGAGAGGTAATCAAACAGTTAACCAACAGCTACGAAGATCCGGCAACGAGCCAGGCGGCGTTTCATCGCATGACTGACGATTACATCGAGAAGAACCTCAAAGCCATCAGTGGTTTCGAAATCAGGGTAGAGGGCTTGGCCAATGTTTTCAAGCTGAGCCAAAACCATACAGAAGCCAACCGCAAGCAAATCATCGAAAACCTGGAACAGCATGGCGATGCCGATGCGCAGCAGGTAGCCCGTGACATGAAAAAAAGGCTTTAAGTTAAATCTTAAAGCCTTTTTTTATTAATGGATAAATAAGCTTAACAGGTAATAGACCAGCGCAGCCAGTACCGCCGAAACAGGTATGGTGAGTATCCAGGCCCAAATCAGTTTTACGGTTACGCCCCATTTTACCGCCGATACGCCTTTGGTTAAGCCAGAGCCGATAATAGAACCGGTAATGGTGTGCGTAGTACTTACCGGAATTTTAAGATGCTCGGTAAAATATAAGGTTAAGGCACCTGCAGTTTCAGAAGTTACACCTTCGAACGGGGTTACCTTGGTAATTTTAGAGCCCATGGTTTTTACAATTTTCCAGCCGCCGCTTAAGGTACCCGCTGCAATGGCGCTGTAACAGGCCAACGGAATCCAATCAGGCATTTGTCCGGCAATTTCTTCGCCGTTGGCTCCTTTTGAGGGGAGGATTACGTGTAGCCAAGAGGGCAGGCTATCCATAGACACACCGCTGGTATGGATGTAAACTACTACTGCAGCTGCGATAATACCCATTACTTTTTGCGAGTCGTTGCCACCATGGCCCAAGCTAAACGAGGCCGACGACAAGAGTTGCATCTTGCGCAACCAGGCGGTAGACTGGGTTTGGTTCAAACTGCTAAAAATAAGGCAGAAAAAGCTGACCGACATGACGATGAAGGCCACGAGCAGCCATTTGATGTTATGGGCTTCAAGTACTACGCTCCAAAAATGCGATTCGAAGCGTGGGTGTTTGATTTCGTGGTAAAATTTAATCTGGGTATAAATGTAGATGCCAACCACCAGCATTAAGGTTAGGGTAAATATTTTTGGCCAGATGCTCTTTTTGGAAGAGTGCAGAAACCAGATGGAAATAAAGTAGGAAATAACCGCCCCGATAACCGGAGCCAGTACAATAAAGCCCAAAATTACCAATACACCGGTAGGCATTTCGCCCGCCTTGCCTTCTTTATACCAAAGTACTACGTTAAAGCCTGCATGGGCAATGGCGGCGCCTGCAAAACCTCCAATCAAGGTATGCGACGAACTGGAAGGAATGCCCAGCCACCAGGTTAACAGGTTCCAGATAATGGCCGCTATAACGCCGGCCAAAATCACCACCAGGTTAATTTCCATGGTGTTGGCGGTCTTGGCTACCGTATCGGCAACGCCAAAACCAAATACCCAATAAGCCAAAAAATTAAAAAAAGCTGCCCAAAGCACAGCCTGAAAAGGCGTTAACACCTTGGTGGCAACAATGGTAGCTATGGCATTGGCGGCATCATGAAAGCCATTGATGTAGTCGAAAATCAGGGCTAATACAATGATGACGAAAAGTAGGGTTAAACTCATATTTTTGTTAGGCGTTTTTAACCAAAATAGATTCAAGCACGTTCGCGGCATCTTCGCATTTGTCGGTTGCGATTTCCAGCGTTTGCAAAATCTCCTTCTGTTTAATCAATTCTATCGCGTTGGTTTCAAACTCAAATAAACGGGCAATGGCCAAATTGCAGGCGTAATCGGCCTGGTTTTCGGCACTGTTGATCCTTACGCAGGCATCGGCAATTACCCTGATGTTTTTAAAGCTTCTCAATTCCTTGATGGCTTTTTCCAAGTCGGCACACATTTCTACCAAGAGTTCGGCCAGTTTGACCATGGCATCACCAATGTTTACCATGTTGTACAGCTCGATGTTTCCGGCCGAAGCGTGGATGTAATCGGCGATATCGTCGATGGCGCTGGCCAAAGAGTGGATGTCTTCGCGGTCGAAAGGCGTAATGAAGTTCTTGCTCAGTTCGATAAAGATGGTGTGGGTAATATCGTCGCCCACGTGCTCAAGGCGTTCTACTTCCTTGATGGCTTCTTTTCTTTTATCTAAGTCGGTGGTGGTTACCACGACCAATAATGCTTCTGCAATCTTTAAAACGTTGCTGCCGGCTTGTTCAAATAGAGGTTGGAATTTTTTATCCTTAGGGGTAAAGAAGCTAAAAATGCTATTCATACTCATTAAATATGATACAAAACTAAGCTTGCTATGTTAAGTTAATGTTAACTCCAACAACTATTTTAATAAATCGTTCTGATTGGCCTTTTCCAAGGTAAATGCAAAAGTAGTTCCGATGTTGGGCGTGCTGCGTACAGAAATGGTCTGTTGGTGCGCTTCCAAAATATGCTTAACAATAGCCAAGCCCAAGCCGGTGCCGCCTTCTTTGCGCGAGCGGTGCGAATCGATGCGGTAGAAACGTTCAAACAGCCTGTTCAGGTGCTTCTCTTCAATGCCAATGCCATTGTCGGTTACCTCGATCAGAAACTGGTCGTGCAGTTCGAATATCTTGATGGCTGTAGCGCCGTTTTCATTGCCGTATTTGATGGAATTCTGGATCAGGTTGATCATTACTTGCCTTATTTTTTCCTTGTCGGCAAACACTATGGTGGGACCAGTGTATTTGTCCTTGAACGATAGTTTGATTTTGTTGGCCATGGCCCTGTCTTCCAGGCTGTCCATTACTTCTTTGGCCAATACCACAAAATCGAATTTCTGGAAATTGATGGGTATTTCGCCGGTTTCGAGCTTGGAAATCGAATCGAGGTCGTTGATGAGATAGCTTAAGCGTTCTACATTGTTTTCGGCCTTTTTCAGAAACTTGATAGCCGTTTCCGGGTCGTCGGCAATACAATCCTGCAAGGTTTCTATATAGCCCTGTATGGCAAACAAAGGCGTTTTAAATTCGTGCGATACGTTAGAAAGAAATTCGCGCCTAAACTGTTCCTGTTTTTTAAGGAGTTCGATTTCGCGTTTTTTGGCGCCGGCCCATTCTTTTACCTCTTGCTCTACATCGTTAATCGGGTCTGAACTTACATATTCGCCCAAGGCCTCCTTCAAGTCTTTGCCTAGTTTCAGGTTGTGGATGAGTTTATAAATCAGCTTGATCTTGCCATAAATATATTTCTCTAACAGGTAGTAAAAAACCAGAAAACTGGTTACAAACGAAATCCCAAAAGAAATCAGTAAATAATACCAGCTGCCCTGAAAATGGAAGTTGACCAAGCCAATGGAAAGGCCAACTGCGAGTGCCGTGATGAGTACAAGTACGCTTAACTTCATAAGGCTAATTTACAACTAATAAGTTAAGTCTATGTTAAGTAAAGTGTTAAAAGCAACCGTAGCTTTATTCTGGTTGCTTTTCGGTAAGGTATTTCCAATAGCGCTTGGGTACATGCCTCACGTGCAGCTTGGTGTTCTTGCGGGATTGGATATTGGTGCTTTTAAAGTAGTCTTTCCAGAGGTTGGCATAGAGCTTCTCCTTTTCGTCTTGTTGGACTTTTTCCTTTTGTTGAAGCAGTTGCAGGCCGTTTTCGAGAAAGATTTCTGTGGTTTGCCGCAGGTCGTAATAAATACCGTAGTTCCTTTTGATGTCGTAGATCACCCAACGCTGGTCTGCATAACGCTGGGTAAAGTGCCCTGCAATTAAGGGAATAACATTGAAATCGGGATCGATGCCACAATAAAACAGGCCGTCTTCTGCCTTTTCGAACCTGATGAAGGCTTCCATACGGTGCTTTTCACGTTCTACGCTCCGGGCCAGCTTTGCCACGGTTAAAACAAAGGGGTCGCCATAGTTTTGCTCTGCGCCTTGCTGCTTGAATAAGATGCAACAACAGTTAAAAAAAGCCACAAAAGCTTCTTCTTGTTCGGAAAGAAAGCAACAATAAAGCTTGCGCAGCCATTCTTTGGATAGGCGTTGCTGCAGGCCTTTCCACACGCGGCCTGCCTTTTCGCTATCGGTGTGGATGAACAGGGTTTCACTAAAGGCGTCAGGCTGGTAGTGTAAAGTGCTGCAAAGCTTTACTGCGCCGGGCTTGCGCTCAAACCATTCGAAAATGGCCGTCAAAAGGCCTTCAAGGCTTTGGTCAAAAACATAAATCATATCAGAAAAGCGCAAGTTGCTGCCGGTCGGTTTTGAGGTATTTGCTTTGGCTTTCGGCCAAGATAAAGGCTTTGAGTTGCGTAGCTTGGTAATCCCGAAGTTGAAAAGGCGTATCGGCACAAGTAATAAAATATTTGGCGCGACTATAGGCCACGCCAATTTTTTGCAACTGATAAATATGCAGCCTGCCAAACTGCCTGGCCTTGACGATTTTTTGGGCCGATGCAATGCCTATTCCAGGTATGCGCATAATCATTTGGTAGGTAGCTGTATTGATATCGACAGGAAAATACTGGAGGTTGCGCAAAGCCCAGCTCAATTTAGGGTCAATGTCGGTATCGAGGTGTGGGTGGCTATCGTTCAATATTTCTCTAACGTTGAACCCATAAAAACGCATCAGCCAATCGGTTTGGTAAAGCCGGTTTTCCCTAAGCAAAGGGGGCTGGCTGCCGATAAGTGGCATACGGCTGTCGTTGCTAATGGGAATGTAGCCAGAATAATAGACCCTTTTGAGCGAGAAGTTTCGATAAAAGGCCTCAGCGGTATACATAATGTCCTTATCTGTTTCGGGGGTGGCACCAATTACCATTTGGGTGCTTTGGCCTGCCGGCACGAATTGGGGTACGTGCTTGATCAATTTTTTTTCTTCGGTAAACTGCACGATTTGTTGTTGTACAAATCCCAGGGGTTTCATCACATCCTGGTGGCTTTTTTCTGGAGCGAGTAATTTCAATCCGCTTTCGGTAGGCATTTCCAGGTTGATGCTCATGCGGTCGGCATAAAGGCCTGCCTCTTTGATCAGCTCGTCGCTAGCTCCTGGAATGGTTTTGAGGTGGATATAGCCGTTGTATTTTTCTTCAAGCCTCAGTTTCTTGACCACGCGCAATAGCCTTTCCATGGTAAAGTCGGCATTTTTAAAGATCCCGGAGCTAAGAAATAGGCCTTCTATGTAGTTGCGCCGATAAAAGTTCATGGTTAGTTCTACTACCTCTTCTACCGTAAAGGCTGCGCGTTCAATGTCGTTGCTTTTTCTGCTTACGCAATACGCACAATCAAAGATGCAGTGGTTGGTAAGCAGGATTTTGAGCAATGATACGCAGCGCCCGTCCTCGGTATAGGTATGGCAAATGCCCGATATGTGGCCGTTGCCAACTCCCTTGTTGTGGTTTTTCCGATTGCTGCCACTTGATGAGCAGGAAACGTCATATTTGGCGGCATCGGCAAGGATGTTCAGTTTTTCTCTTAGGCGCTCAGACATTTTAACATGATTTGGAATTCAAAAATAACAAATCATGCTAAAAAAATTAGTAAAAATACCAGCGCTTTTTGGGGTAAGGTTCGGTTAATCACTAATTAACTAAACTGTCAGCTCCCCAACTTATCCTTATGCACGGCCTTCCCATTCGGCATCAAACTGCTCCAGATAGTCGAGCATAAACTGATGGCGTTTTTCGGCCATGGCTTTGCCGGTTTGGGTTTTCATCAGGTCTTTAAGTCGCAGCAGCTTTTCGTAAAAGTGGTTAATGGTAGGTGCCGTGGTGTTCTTATATTCTTCCTTGCTCATATTCAGCTTAGGTGCAATGGCCGGATCGTACAATATGCGGTTTTTGTAGCCACCGTAGGTAAACGCCCGGGCAATCCCAATGGCGCCAATGGCATCCAGGCGGTCGGCATCCTGTACAATGTCCAACTCTTTCGACGCAAAGGTAAGCGTGCCCAAACTGGCTTTAAAAGAAAGGTTTTTGATGATCTGCTGTACCTGTACGATAATAGGTTCGGCTACATCGATGCTTTTCAGGAAGTCACCTGCTTTTTGAGGGCCGATTTCTTCGTCGCCATCGTTAAACTTGCTGTCGGCAATATCGTGCAGCAAAGCCGCCAAGGCCACAAGCAGCTCATCGCCTTTTTCGATGGCATTAATGGTTTGGGCGGTTTTGTAAACGCGTTCAATATGAAACCAATCATGGCCCGCTTCGGCGCCTGCCAAGGTTGCCTTCACAAATTCGATGGTTTTTGAAATGATAGCCTGCATGGGTATAGATATGAGGCCGCAAGTTATCGCGAATTTTGTTGACAAGCGTCTTTTGTTGAAAAATGTTTAGGCGAAGGGCCCTAGGTTGCCTGTCTTTTCGGGGTAGAGCAATTGCATGACCTCAACTTCTAAAATCACGGCAATCTGGAAAAGCCTGTCGAGGGTAATTTTGCTGTAGCCCAGCTCTATTTTGCTGTATGCATTTTGCGAGATATCGAGCTTGGCGGCCAGGTAATCTTGGGTGTAGTTTTTCTGTTCCCTTATTTTCCTGATTGTGGAAGCTACTTCCTGCATCTGCTGTTTTGCCTTATCTTTCATGTGGTTGTATAGGGTTGATCTGAAAGCATAAACAAAAAAAAAGCACCCGTGGTTTTGAAATAACTTCGGATATTGAAATTTTCTGTGGTGGCGACCTGCCAAATCCGGAGGTGTATGTTGTTAGGCTCTCTTTGGTCTTTCCTCGTCGGGCCTTCTCGAGCCGTCGTAGAGTTCGTATTCGAGAAGACGGCAATCTAGCTTACCATTGTAAAATTCGATCTTTTTGTCGGCCTTTAAGCCAATTTTCTTGGCCAGATCGGGGTTTCCGGTAAAGATGTAGCCAAAATAGCCCTTGCACTGTTTTTTCATGAAATCCCCCATTCTTTTGTAGGTGAGCTCCAGCTGGCTGTGTACGCCCAGGCGTTCGCCGTATTCAGGATTGAACACCACTACGCCTTTGCCAGTTTGGGGCACTTGGGTGCGTTCGAAATCGCAAACTTCGAAGGTAATGAGGGTATCAACGCCAGCGGTTTTGGCATTTCTGCGGCTCACTTCAACGGCATCTTCAGAAAGATCGGAAGCCACGATTTGCAGGTCGATGTTTTTGATCACCTGTTCTTTCAGTATTCTTCTTTCGGCAAAAAACACCTCCTCGTCGTAGCCCAAAATGTGCATAAAGCCATAATTCATGCGGTACAGGCCTGGCCTGCGGTTGGTCGCCAGCAAGGCAGCTTCTATGGCCAGGGTTCCCGAACCGCACATGGGATTGACAAAAGGTGATTTTTGATCCCATTGGGTAGCCAAAATTACACTGGTAGCCAAGGCTTCGAGCATAGGGGCCTTGCCTGGAATTTTGCGGTAGCTATGCTTGGCCAGGGTTTCGCCGCTGGTGTCTAAAAAAACGTCAGCTTCGTTGTCTTTCCAATAAAGGTGAACCACGGTTTTATTGGCATCGGAGCCAGAATTTGGCCTAATGCCTTTTTTATCCTTGATTCGGTCTACAATGGCATCTTTTACTTTGAGGTTGGCAAAAAGTGGCGTGGTAATGGTGGGGTTGTCTACGTTTGAAGTTACCGAAAAATAGCCCGAAAAATCGATCAGTTCTTCCCATTCCATGGCTGCCAGTTCTTTATAGAGCTCATCGGGGTTGCTGGCTTTAAAGCTATTGATGCAATAGAGGATCTGGCTGGCGCACCTCAGGTTAAGGTTAAGCTTGATACATTCGGTTAGGGTAATGTTGAGCTCAACGCCGGTAGCAAATGCACGTACAATGGTATAGCCCAGCGCTGCAACTTCTTCTTGCAGGTAGGGCGAAAGTCTTTTGTTGCAGGTTACAATAACCTTGCTCTTGTTGTGGAAAACTTGCATCATATAGATTGCGAAGTTATCAATAAAAATATAGAGATTTGGTTTGCGAGGATAATAATATAGAATTGAAATGGAAATTAAAGGAAAAGTGCACGAAATCGGTGCGTTACAACAAGTGAGCGAAACGTTTAAAAAACGTGATTTGATTATAGAATATGCAGAAAATCCTACTTACCCTGAATACATCAGGTTTGAGGCTTTACAAGATAAGACAGCTTTGTTCGATAGTTTGAAACCGGGCGACGAAGTAGAAGTTTCGTTCAATTTGCGTGGCCGTCCTTGGACCAACAAAGAGGGCGTAACCTCTTATTTTAACAGTTTAGTGGTTTGGCGCCTAACCGCCCTCACCAATACGGCAGGAGCCGCTCCGGCAGCGCCACAATATGCCGCCCCTGCCGACCTTAACGCATCGGCGGGTGAGGAAGACGATCTTCCTTTCTAAAAGATCTTTTTTTAAGCAAACAAATTTAAATGCCGGGCCGTCTTGATTTTCGAGACGGCTTTTTTGTTTAACCAATTGGCAATCACACTTGTTAAAAAGTGTTAAAACCTAGGCTTATGGGCTAATACTTCGCTATTTTTGAATAACTAAAGATGAAAAAAAGAAGTCTCTGGATAATTACGGCGCTCATGACCCTGGCCCTGCTGGGTGTTTTTGTGATGCAGGTGTATTACATCAGGGAATCGTACAAGCTGAACTCGAGGCTTTTCGAAGAGAATGTAAACCAAGCACTCAATGCGGTGGTCAACAAAATTCAGAAGAAGAACGTCGTAACCAGCATCAATAGAAAAGACGACGAAGCCAGAAGGCAGCGCGAAGAAGACCTGAAAAGCAAAACGGATACCATCGTGGCCTTCAAGGTTCGCTTTAAGGACAGCGAGAGCCAAAGAAAATACCGGCAACAGCAGCAAATGCTCGATTATATCCTTTTTCAGGACAGTTCAATCAAGGCCAGCTTTTTGTCGCCTTTCATGATTACCGAAGAAGAATATCAAATCTATTCTAATCCAAACTCGAGCGCAAACAATAAACTGGGCTTGGATATTGAGGATATCAAAGATGTAAACGGCAACCTCATCAGCAGAAGGGTGAGGCCTAGGTTTTTGCACCTGAGAACCAACCTGCAGCAGGGAAAGCTGCCCGACACCATCAGGTATATTGCCTTTAGTCCGCAGAACTGGTTGCCCCATGTGGTTTCTTTTCCAAGCAAAGATCCCGATATGATGGCCAAGTTCAAGGTAGAAGATGCAAAGGCCAGCAAAAAGTACCAAATGGAGCTGGATAGGCTGTATGCCGATACGGCAAACCTGTTTAGCAACAACAGCTTTAACCTGGTACAGGATGTGGCCAAAGAGCTCGATAACAAAAATGTACCTTTAGAGAACCGTATTCCGTCAAAAAAAATACTCGATACGCTGCTTCGGCGGGAATTGCTGAGCAAAAACATCAAGCTCGCCTACAATTACTGGCTTACCCCCGCCAAAGACAAGAATCGCATCATCTACCAGAATGTATCACATAACCTTACTGAGCCTCTGCCTAAAAACACGTTCGAACATGTGGTTTTCAGCAATGATGTGGTGATCAACGACCCAGGAATGCTTTACGTAAGCTTTCCCAATGTAAGTTCGTTGATATTCAGCAACATGTTTGCTACGTTAGCCTCCTCGGTAGCCCTGCTTTTGGTATTGATCTTTATCTTTACCTATACCATTTTGGCCATCATCAGACAAAAGAAGCTATCGGAAATGAAAACGGATTTCATCAACAACATGACGCACGAATTTAAAACGCCGGTAGCCACCATTATGATTGCCAGCGAAGCGTTGAAGGATCCGGAAGTGGTTGAAGACAAGACGCGCATCAGCCGCTTGGCCAACATCATTTATGATGAAAATGTTCGCCTGGGCAACCACATCGAGCGCGTGCTGAGCGTAGCGCGACTTGAAAAGAAGGAAATCAAGCTGGAATATGCACCAGTCAATGTAAACGACCTGATTATGGCTGTAGTAGACAGCATGGGCCTGCAGCTGCAAAAGCGCAATGCCCAGGTTACGCTCAATCTCAATTCGGCCGACGACTTGGTTATGGGCGACGAACTGCACCTTTCTAATGTAATTTACAACTTGATAGACAACGCCAACAAGTACAGCTTAAACGAGCCGAAAATTACCATCAGTACGCGAAGCAGTCTCAAAAACTTGTATATACAGGTTTCCGACGAGGGTATTGGCATGACCAAAGACCAAACCAAGCGCATATTTGACCAGTTTTACAGGGTGCATACCGGAAACCTGCACGATGTAAAAGGCTTTGGCTTGGGGCTGAACTATGTACAAGATATCCTCATGCAAATGGGCGGCAGCATCAAGGTGCAGAGCGAAAAAGACAGAGGTACCACTTTCGAAGTTATTATACCATTTAAACATAGCAATTAATCATGATGAAGAAGATCCTATTGGTAGAAGATGACCCTAACTTGGGCCTGTTGCTGCAAGACTATTTGCAGCTGAAAGGCAAATTCGATGTGGTGCTGTGTACTGATGGTGAAGAAGGTCTGAAGGCTTTTTCTAAGCAGCAGTTCGACCTTTGTATCTTAGACGTGATGATGCCTAAAAAAGATGGCTTTACCTTGGGCAAGGAAATCAGGAAAACCAATCAGCAGGTGCCCATTATCTTTGCTACCGCCAAAGCCATGATGGAAGACAAGGCTTCGGCCTACGATCTGGGGGGCGACGATTACATCACCAAGCCTTTTCGAATCGAAGAATTGCTGCTGCGCATCAACGCCCTGCTTAAACGTGTGGCGGCCAAAGAAGGCGTGAGCAACGAACCGGTACAAACCCAATTCCTGATTGGCAAATATACCTTCGATTATACCACGCAACTGATCCACTTTAACGGCCAGCAGCAAAAGCTATCGACCAAGGAAGCCGAACTCTTGCAACTGCTCTGCCTCAAGAAAAATACTGTTTTAACCCGGGAAGAAGCCCTGTTAAGCATTTGGCACGACGATAATTATTTTAATGGCCGCAGCATGGACGTTTTTTTGAGCAAGCTGCGCAAGTACCTGAAGGAAGATCCCAAGGTAGAAATCCTGAACGTTCATGGCAAGGGCTACAAGCTATTGGTGAACTAGTCGCGTGCCAAGAAATAGCAGGTTTTTCATATCTTCCGCCCTTTAACCTAATCACATGACTTTAGAGGAGGCCAAGCGCATTGGCTACAAGCAGGCTCTACAAAAAACGGCAATACTCGTTGTACTTTGTCTGCTGTTTTTTATGTATCAGGAAACACGTGGCGATTTTGCCAACGGTTTTATTTTCTTTATGGATGCCGTTTTAAGCGTTCGGGTAATCGGAATTTTGATCGTGCTTTTTGGGCTTACCTATATTTATGGCAAGCGCGCGGGCCGTTCTGTTATTTTGGAACGAAAGCATTTTGTGTGGGTTGCCCTTAAATACACCGTTGTCATTGTATTGTTCGTCACCATACCGGCCTTTGCCGTAACTATTTTAAGTGGCTTGGCCACCCAAAACCTACAGGAATTTGTACTTGCATTTGTGCTGGGCTCTTTGTTTTGGATGTTGCCTATGTTGTTGGTATGGTTATGGGCCTGCTACCGTATGCACGTGGTTGCCAAACAAAATCATTCCGCTCAGTCGGCAGGCTCGGCAACAGTTCAGCCGTAAAAGATTTAAATACTAACAGCCCTTAAGATATCGAGCGCATAATCGCCCCAATCTTTTAAGGCGTCTTTTAAAATAATCGAAAGTTTTTTGTTGTCGGTAGGCTTGCCCTTTGTAGGTTCCTTTAGCTGGGCTTCGGTAACGGGCTGATCGCTTACCGAGGTAGCAAACCAGGTAATGTGCTCTTTAGGCAGGGCGAGGCCTAAAATCATGCCAGGCAATCCGGTAAAAGATTCTGGTCCGCCCGAAACCGGGATTTCGTCGGTATAGAATGCCACCACATAAATCGAATCCATAATCACGGCATTGGCCCTTCTGCAGTCGTAGCCTGCAATGTTCCTGATTTCGTCGGTTAGCTTCCAGTTGATTTTGCGGGTGCTGTCTTTTACCAGATAGGTTTCTTCGAATATTTTCTTCTGTACGGTGCTGGTGCCATTTAGCGTGTTGGTGTAGAGTACGTTGTTTTGCTTGGCCTGTTCAAAATCGAACCAGCTGTTTTCCATGACCTCTTCGGCTACTGGCGTAAACAAAGTTTTGCCGTTTGAGAAAGTCAGGCTGCTTTTTAGGATCTTGAATTGCGGCTTGTTCTTTTTATAGTCTTCCAGTATTTTTTGACCCCACGTGTCGTCTTTGCTCTTTTTGATGCGCTCTGTAATGAGGGCCAGCATGTTTACCTTTTTTTCGTATTCAATTACCCCTTGTGTAACGAAACGGGCGTTTTGGGCATATAAAGTACGGCTCGTTAAAGCCAAAATAACAATCGTTAGAATATGTTTGATTTTCATGGTCTTAATTTTTTTGAGGTGCGCCACCCATTTTGCTGAAATCCCAAACCAGCGAGAACATAAAATACCTGCTGATGTTGTTGTAACTGGTTTGAACAATAGAGTTGGCCGATGCATTGCGGCTAAAGCCCCTGTTCTGGTTGAGTAAGTCGTTGCCTCTTAACATCAGTTTCAGGTCTTCTTTCTTGAAGAAGCTTTTTGAAATCGAAGCGTTAATGATGGTTTGTTCAAAGCTGCTGTTAAATGATTTAGAGCTCGGCGTATAGGTATAATCGGCATCAGCCTGCAAAGCGATCTTTTTAGGCAAAATAACCTTTACGTAGGCATTGCCTGCCGTGCCCCAGCCTTTGTTGCTGCGTTCTGGCTGTAACGATGCCTCTTGGGCATTGTAGCTGGGACCAAAGCCTAAGCTGATTTCAAATTTGTCGTTATACCTGCTCAGGCTTGCCCTTGGGCCAAACCTTTTGCTGGTGGTTTCGTTAAACTGGCCATTGATATAGCTGTATCCGGTATTGCCGCCAGCATTGATGTTTAGGCCGGCATCCATGCCAATGAACTTTAGCTTTCTGCTAAAGCCAGCATAAAAATTATAAGATACCGGCGTCTTTCCGTTGAGGTTAACCGATTGGTAGACCGATTTTCCATCCCCATCGGTAGTCGTGTTGTTTACAATAGCGTTGTTGGTGAAAGAAAAATAGCCGTTTAAGTAAAAAGACTGGTTGCTGATAACCTTGTAAGAACTATAGTTGAGGGAGAAACTGCTGCTGAAAGACGGCTTAAGGTCGGGATTGCCCAATTGCTGGTTTAAGGGATCGGTATTTACCTTAACTGGCTGCAACTGGTCAACCATAGGCTGCTGCATATAACCATTGTAGCCAAACCTGATCGCTCTTTGCGACGAAAACTTGTATTGATAATTTAACTGTGGCAGCCAATTGAAGAAGCTTCTTTTGTACCTTGTATTGGAAAGCGCTTCGTACTGGTCAAAGTTAACCGCGTTTACCTTGGTTCCAAATCCAAGTACGGTTTTGCCTTTCTTGTAGTTGAAAATAGCACCACCCTGATTAGTGTATTGGGTAGCCTCAAAGTCGTTGCTAAACTCCGGGTCTAGCAAGTTGTAGTTGCCGGGGGCCGATTGGTTAAATGATTTCCGGTCTGAAGTACTGTTGTTAACACTAAAGCCATAATTTAATACCAGCGAGAAGAACTTGCTGATGGGTTCGTTGTAGGTAAAGTTTGAGGTAAACGCAGCTATATTGGTCTTATTGGTTTTAAACTGATCTACAAGCTCGCTGCTTTTGGGCAGGCCATTCTCATCAAAGAACTCATTATCTGATTTGATATAACCTTCGTTGTCTTTTTTGTTGATCCTTTGGCTTAAGCTGATAGAAAAGTTACGGCCAAGTTTTTTGAGCTTTTTGTTGTAGAAGGCAGAGATGTTGAAGAGTTGTTCATTGCCATCAACATCATTGCTTCTCTCACTGGTATTCAGTTTCGAACCGTTTTCTCTCGTGGTGATGCTCGAAAAATCACTCTCGTTGCTGCTCTTTTTCAGCGTTCCGTCTATCGATACTTTCAGGTTAGAGGTAGTATCCAGTTTGATGGTATAGGTTGCGTCAAGCTTTTGGCGAAAAATGCTCTTGTCCGAAGCCTCGTCGCTGTTGCTAAAGTTAATGTCGGTAGGCAAGTTTCTTTGGTTTAAGGTGTTCTTTTTGAGTTTCACATCCATCTCCCCAATTTTGTAATTGGTGTTGAGGCTTTCTTTGTCGCCACGCCATTTGGTATCGTAGTGCACCCCGCCATTATTGGCTCTTGGGATACCTTCGCCATAGTATTGGCCTTCCCAGCCATCAATTTCGTCGTCGTCGCCACTAAAGAAAATCATATCGCCAGATATTTCCATGTTGTTGCTGCCGCCACCATATTTATTGGAATCGTCCCAGCCGAGACCGGTTTTGCCATTGTTGCCCGAAGTGCCATACACAGCCAATTTCTGCTTGGCTTTAAACAGGTTAAACATGGCTTGGGCTTCGTAAAAATCCTTGGTGCCATAGCCTGCATCAATTTTGCCAAAATAACCCTTTTTCATGTCCTCCTTCAGCTTGATGTTGATGGTCGTGGTTTTCTGCCCATCGTCAACACCGGTAAAAGCGGCCTGGTCGCTTGATTTTTCATAAAGCTGCACCTTGTCTACCATATCTGCTCTTAGGTTTTTAGTGACCAGGGTAGGATCGTCGCCAAAAAACTCCTCGCCATCAACCAATACCTTGGGTACGGCTTTGCCCTGGGCAGTGATCTTGCCGTCTTTGTCAATCTGTATGCCCGGCATTTTTTTGAGCAGGTCTTCTACCTTGTCGTTGGGCTGTATCGAATAGCTGGCCGCATTAAACTCGGTGGTATCGCCTTTGATTTTAATGGCTGCGGCTTGGCCTCTGATGATAACCTCGTTCAGCAATTTGGCCTTCGATTTCATGTTGATGCTTTTGAAATCGATGCTTGTTTTGGCCGAATCCAAGGTGAACGGATTTACATAATCCGCATATTCGGGATAGGTGAGCAAGAGAATGAAATTTCCCTTTTTCATGTTTTCGATAGCAAAAGAGCCCGTAGTGGTTGCCCGGGTAAATTTATAGAGCGTTGAGTCTTTTGCATGGAGAATGCTGATGGTTGCATAGTGGAGTTTGCTGTTGCCGGCACTGTCGATTACGGTTCCCTTAATAGCAAATGGATTTTGCGCGTGCGCAACACTGGTGTAGCACATTGTTAATAAAATGGCTAGACGGATAAATTTCATCGGGGTTTGTTTTGTTTGGCTGATGCTAAAATATAACTAAAAAATTAATACTAAAAATTTAGTTATGGTTTTTTAACATTTGATAACATTTTTTAACATTTGTTACGGGGCCGAAAACATGATGAATATTTAATTACATTTATCGTTATGAAACTACCTTCGATACAAACGCTCTGGCGAGGGGCTGCTGGCGTATTTGTGCGCTTCCCTTTGCAATTTCTGCTTGCAGTTTCATCAACCATCATTTGGTGCTGGCTTAGCGAACTCAATTACAGCGAAAATACCCCTTTGGCCAATATTTTGATTAAGCTGCTTTTGCTGGCTAACTTGGCGCTTACGCTTTTGCTGTCTGCCGATCTTTTTGCCGAATCGCATGGTTATGCAAAGGGCAGGAAATGGGGGCTGAGGCTTTTGGCCTTGGCAATTTGTGTGGCTTTGTACTTTTTGCTCCATCCCTGGAAAAATGCCAATGATATTTACCGTATCCTGCAGCTAGCTTTTGCCTTTCATTTGCTGGTCGCTTTTGCGCCTTTTATTGGCCGCGCAAACCTGAATGGCTTCTGGCAGTACAACAAGACCCTCCTTTTGCGCTTCTTAACTTCGGCTTTTTATGCCGGAGTGCTCTATGCAGGCCTGGCCATTGCCTTGTTTGCCATCAATGGGCTGTTTAATGTCGACATCAATTACAAATGGTACATGAAGCTACTGGCCTTTGTGAGCGCCGGCTTTACTACCGTTTTCTTTTTGGCAGGCGTGCCTTCTGATTTCGATAGCCTCGAAAAAGAGCAAGATTATCCAAAGGCGCTCAAGATATTTACGCAATATGTGCTCATCCCCTTGGTAACGATTTACCTGGCTATTTTATTGGTTTACGAAATCAAAATTGCCATTGCCTGGCAACTGCCCAAAGGCCTTGTTTCTACCCTGGTATTGGGCTATTCGGTTTTTGGCATTTTGTCGCTGCTGCTGGTTTACCCGATCAGGGAACGTGAAGGCAATGGCTGGATTAGGCTGTTTTCGCGTTTCTTTTACCTCATGATTATCCCTTTGTTGGTACTGCTCGTGCTGGCCATTGTAAAAAGGGTAGGCAATTATGGCATCACCGAGTCGCGTTACGTTCTGATTGTACTGGCACTTTGGCTAACTGCAATTACGGCTTATTTTCTGCTCAGCAAAAAGCAGAACATCAAGGTTATTCCCATCAGTCTTTGTGTATTGGCCTTGCTAACGGTTTACGGACCGCAGAGTGCTTTTTCGGTAGCCAGGTATTCGCAGTTGGCCAGGCTTAAGCGACTGATGCACCAGCAAAGCAAGCAGGCGATGAAAGAACGGCCGAAAGTGGTTCGCTACCTGATAGAACAGCATGGATTAACTTCGTTGCAAAGCTTTACCAAGGCCGATTTAAAGCAAATTGAACAGAAGATAGACAAGAAGCTTGCCAATGGTACGGTCATATACAAGTACGAAATCAAACAAGAAAAAACCGATACCGCTTTAGCCTTGCTCAAAATCAAGGATATTAATTTCGACGATGAAAGTGTACAATTTAACTTTGACAGCGAAAGCAACGTCGGGATTGTGGTGAAAGACTACGATATTTACTTCCCTTCGGCATTTTATAGCGATGACCAACAGCGCAGTTTTGCAGGTGCCAAGTTCAAGTTCGAGTACCTGTCTCGAAATAATACCGGCAAGGCAAGAGGTGAGTACCAGTTGAAACTTACCATCAACGAGCAGGAACCCTTGGTGTTTGACCTGCGTGCCCTGGCCCAAAAGCTCTACTTCAAATACAAGAACGATTACACTGCCGATATGAATAAAAAAGACATTCCGTGGCAAGAAATGCAATTGACGCAGCAAACGAGGGATTTTACGGTTACTTTGGTACTCGGCAACGTGAATGGCACCTTCAAAAAATCAGACAAAGATTTCTCCTGGATGGAATTTCAGGGTGGCGTACTCGTTAAAAAGCGTTAGGTTTGCAACAAAAAAGGGTAAAAGATAAGTGATGATGATACAGGTACCGGAAGCGCTCCAGCCGGCAGAGTTGGCCGCCAAATTTATCAATTTAACGTCGAGGCATATTTTCCTTACCGGCAAGGCTGGTACCGGAAAAACCACCTTTCTGCGTAATTTGGTATCGCTAACCCACAAAAAAACAGTTATTGTAGCGCCAACGGGCATTGCGGCCATTAATGCGGCCGGGGTAACCATCCATTCCCTGTTCCAGCTGCCTTTCGGAACTTTTCTGCCTAAAGTAGTGCCCGATCAGCAGTTGGGCGCCTATCAGCATTACCATACCCCCAAATCAATTATCAAGCACCTGCACATGAACGCCACCAAACGACGCATCTTGTTGGATTTGGAGCTTTTGATTATCGATGAAGTGAGCATGCTGCGGGCCGACCTGCTCGACGCCATCGATATGGTGCTGCGCTATGTGCGCAAAAACAATTCGGGCTTTGGCGGGGTCCAGGTATTGTTTATTGGCGATCTGCACCAGTTGCCACCGGTAGTAAAAAATACCGAATGGGAGCTTTTGGCCCAATTTTACAAAAGCGCTTTCTTTTTTGATGCCTTGGTGCTCGAGCAATCGCCACCTATTTACATCGAGCTTGAAAAAATCTACCGGCAGGCCGACGAGGTTTTCATCCAATTGCTCAATAACCTGCGCAACAACCAGGTCACTGCCGCCGATGTAGCCCTGCTTAAATCGTATTACCGGCAAAACTACCAGCCCGACCTCAAAGACAACTACATTACCCTAACCACCCACAACAACAAGGCCGATGCGCTGAACAAAAACAGCCTGGCCGAATTGGAAGGGAAATCGTCTTTTTATAAGGCAACGATTACCGACGAATTTAGCGAAAGTTCGTATCCGGCCGAACGGATATTGGAGCTGAAGGTTGGCGCACAGGTGATGTTTATCAAAAATGATCCAACCGGCGAACAGCGCTTCTTTAATGGCAAGATAGCCGTGATAACCAAACTGGAAAGCGATTTGGTAGAAGTCAAGTTCGAAGATTCGAGACAACGGCTGAGTGTGGAAAGGTATACCTGGAAAAATGTACGTTATACGGTAAATAAAACCACCAATGAGATTGAAGAAGAAATTGCAGGTACTTTTACCCAGTTTCCGCTCAAGCTGGCCTGGGCCATTACCGTACACAAGAGTCAGGGGCTTACTTTTGATAAAGCCATTATCGATATTGGCGATGCCTTTGCCCCCGGGCAGATTTATGTAGCGCTGTCGAGGCTCCGCTCGCTGGACGGGCTGGTGCTCACGTCGCTCATTTCCGACCGTGGCATCCGTCAAGATCAAAATGTAACTTATTTTGCCAAGACCAAGCAGCAACAGGAAGACCTGGCCGTACAGATCAAAAGAGAAAGCTTTGCGTTTATGCGCCATTCGCTGTTGCAGGCTTTCAACTTTGCCACGTTGGATAATTATGTGTTTGAGCATGTGTTTAGCTATACCAAAGACGAAAAGCGATCGGCCAAACAAACCCATTTGAGCTGGGCCGTGAAGCTGCAACAAACGCTCATTGCGCTAAGGGCTCATGCCGATAAGTTTTTAAAGCAGCTAGAGCGTTTATGCGCCGGCGCCGGTACGGCCGAAGGTTTTGGGCTTTTGCTCGAACGTACTGAAGCCGCAACGCAATATTTTACGCCACAATTGATGGCGATGAGCGATTCGATTTTTGAACTGATCGAAAAAGTAAAAACCGAAAAACAAACCAAGGAATATCTGGCCGAATTGCTCGAAATGGAACTGATGTTTGACGAGCAATCTAAAAAAATCAACAAAGCAAAGGCTATGTTGGTGGCTGCAGGCGAAAACAGGGAGCTGACCAAAGAAGACATTGTAGCCTTGCACCGCAACCCTAAACGCAACGAACAAATCAGACAAGCCTATTCGGGTGGCAAAGAAGATTTTAACAGCGACGATGGCTACACCAAGCTCAAAAGCAAAAAGAAAAGTAAAGCGCCGGCCTTGCCTAAGCCCGATACCAAAGAACTGACCTTGGGTTTGTTTAAGGAAGGCAAAACTGCCGAAGAAATTGCCAAAGAGCGAAAAATGAGCTTAGGAACTATTGAAGGCCATCTGGCTCATTTTGTAGCCAAGCACGAAATCAAGGGGAGCGATTTGGTGCCTCAAAAAAGGCTCGACCGGATGTTGGAGGCCATCACCACGCTCAAAACCATCAGACTCAACGATCTGCGCGAGCATTTGGGCAAATCCTACAGTTTCAGTGAAATCAAGATTGCGGTAGCCGTGTACCTGGCCGACAGCTAAAGAAGGTAGTTTGTTTGGTATGACAACATATTTTATATTTTGCGCCGTACCCAAGAGGCGGTAAAATTAGCTATTAATCCTGTGTCAATACGCTATACGCCCTTCGCTATATATCCAGTTCTCCGTCAAAAACCTTTTCGGCAGGGCCACATAAAAATACATCGGTAAATTTTTGGCCATCGTAATTGAAGTTAACCTGCAGTTTGCCACCCAAAACCTCAATAGGTGTTTCTACTTTGCCAATTTGTTGCTGGTGCTTGGCCATGGCCATGGCAACTGCCGTTACGCCGGTGCCACAGGCATAGGTTTCGTCTTCAACGCCACGCTCAAAAGTACGGACAAACAAACGGTCGGGTTTAGGTTCTACAAAGTTTACGTTGATGCCATTGGCTTGGTAGGTTTCGTTGTTGCGGATGGCTTTGCCTTGGTTAAAAACATCTAAGGAAGCCAGGTTTTTTACCTGCGCTACATAATGTGGCGAACCGGTATTCAGTACAAAGGCATCTCCGTCTTTTTCTACCTGTTCAACATCAATCATCTGCAGCTCTACCCAATCGCCTTCGGCTGTAATTTTGGCATAATGTGGGCCGTCTACTGCCAAAAAATTGGTTTCGCTGTCAAAAATGCCCAAGTGTTTGGCAAAAGCCACGATGCAACGACCGCCATTGC
This sequence comes from Pedobacter sp. TM02, assembly GCF_059705275.1. Classification (NCBI taxonomy): domain Bacteria; kingdom Pseudomonadati; phylum Bacteroidota; class Sphingobacteriia; order Sphingobacteriales; family Sphingobacteriaceae; genus Pedobacter; species Pedobacter sp. TM02. The sequence goes on along the minus strand of NZ_AP046530.1, from coordinate 3,986,899 downwards.
CGCACATGCTGCCAGGTTTGCCATCGGCGTTATAGTACACCATTTCAAAATCGTAATCCTCATGGTCCAGCAAAAACATCAAGCCATCGGCACCAATGCCAAATCTGCGGTGGCAAAGCTGGGCTACGAGCTCGTTATCAATGTTTTCGAGCGGGCTCATGCGGTGGTCGATCAGGATAAAATCGTTGCCGGCGCCTTGGTATTTGGAGAATTTGATGTTCATGCTTTCTTCATTTAAAAATAAAATATTTGTTAGTGGAAAACGGAAAATCCAAATCTAAATTTGATTTAACATTTTTTAACAAAAATTAGGATGTTCGAATGATACAAATATCGTTTATATGGTATTAATTTTGAGTAACACATCAGTAAAAAAGTAAATAATACATTTTCGGCAAAAGCAAGCTGAGCCAACCGCCCGGGTGAGAGGCCAAGAAAGCTGTTGCCGGCTTGTTAAAATAAAAGTAAATAATTAGCAAATGAAAAAAATAGGATTAATAGTGTTGGCTGCTTTCTTAGGTGGGGCAGTTGCAATAGGCGCTTATAAACTATTGGAGCGCAAAAACGATAGCTACTCATTAGCAGAGAAACAAAACATGATGTTTGCCAACAACCCGATCAAGGTGGCTTCATCAGGTTCGGTTGATTTTGTACAAGCGGCAGCAGCAGTATCTCCGGCGGTAGTACATATCAGGACTACTTACAGCAATAACAACAGCGATGCCGAGCAAGGCGGTGGCAGCATGGACGATATGTTTGAACAGTTTTTTGGTGGCGGCGGCCGAAGAATGCAACGCGTGCCAAGAGCCGCATCGGGTTCGGGTGTAATCTTAACCCCTGATGGCTATATCGTAACCAATAACCACGTGGTTGACAATGCCGATAAAATCGAAGTGGTTTTGTCGAACAGGAAAAAAGTAATGGCCAAAGTAATTGGCAAGGATGCCAATACAGATTTGGCATTGATTAAGGTGGATGCAAAAGATCTTCCTTTTGTAAAAATGGGCAACTCTGATAATGTGCAGGTGGGCGAATGGGTGCTTGCTGTTGGTTTTCCATTGGATTTGCAGACCACAGTTACTGCGGGTATCGTGAGCGCAAAAGCACGAAACATCGGTATCTTGAATAGAGAACAGCGACAACCAACCCGCGAACAATACGAAGAGTATCAAAGAACCGGCAAGATGCCAGACCTTCCGGCTAATAATGCCATCGAATCGTATATCCAAACCGATGCGGCCATCAACCCAGGCAACAGTGGCGGCGCTTTGGTGAATGCCAACGGCGAGCTGATCGGTATCAATGCCGCTATCGCTTCAGAAACCGGCAGAAGCGAAGGATATGGTTTCGCTATTCCAATCAACCTGGCCAAAAAAATCTTAGAAGACTTTAAAGAATTCGGTACTGTAAAACGTGGCTATATCGGTGTAACCTTCCAAGCTTTGGATGCCGACGTTGCCGAACGTTTAAAAGTGAAAGATATTAATGGCCTTTATGTTAGTGGCGTTGTGCCTAATGGTGGCGCAGCTGCCGCAGGCATTAAAGAAGGCGATATCATTAAAAAAGTAAACGGAACCGAAATTTACGACTCGCCAGATCTGCAAGAAAAAGTGGGCCGTATGCGTCCAGGCGATAAAGTAGCTTTATCTGTTTTGAAAGCCGATGGCTCAATGAAAAACGTAACCGTAACCTTAAAGCCTGAAAGTAATGTAAGCCTGGCTTCTACCAAAGCACCGGCCGAAAAACCAACAGGTGCCACCGTAAGCAAATTGGGTGCATCTTTTGCGCCTGCATCAGCAGCGGCCAAAGCCAAATTTAACCTTAAAAACGGCGTGGTGGTTACCGATGTAAAAGCCGGTCAGCTTTTTGATTACTACGACGTGCCAAAAGGCGCCATCATTACCAAGGTAAACGGCGTGTCTGTAAATAGCGTAGCCGATATCGAAAAAGCCCTGCCAACTTCTCGCGATGGTCAAATTACCATTTCGGGCGTTAGCGATAACCGCATGTTTACCATTTCGTTTGGGAACTAAGTTTCCAAATTCATAGTTGAGAAAAAGGACAGCCCAAAAGCTGTCCTTTTTTTATGGGCTTTAGTGGGCTAACTGCTTCAGCGAATGTCAATTTCTGCCAAAATCAATTTCTTTTTTTAGAATGTTTCTAAATTGTTTATTTGTCACGATTTTATCATCTGCAATCTTATTTTAAATCATATTTTAAATACTTTTGCAGTCTAGAATATAAATTAAAAGCTAATGGGTAGTATCGCAAATGCTTTTTCCTCTTCTATAGGAAAAAAACTAATAATGGGCATCACAGGCCTGTTTTTAATCTCTTTTTTAGTGGTTCACTGTTTCTTAAACGCTTTTGTGTTTTTTGACAATACCGGTGTACTGTTTAACGAAGGCGCACATTTTATGGCCACTAACTGGATCATCAGGGCTATGGAAGTTGTTTTGATGGCAGGCTTGCTTTTGCATATTGTACAGGGCGCCAGATTAACCTTTCAAAACCAGGCCGCCCGTCCTGAAAAATATGCCTACAACAATGGCAATGCCAACAGCAAATGGTATTCGCGGTCCATGGGTTTGTTGGGCACCTTGTTGCTCATGTTCCTGATTGTGCACTTGTCTGATTTCTGGGTGGTTTCGCGCTTTACCGGTATCGAGCAATTTAATGGCGGTACGCCACTAGATGCCGCTGGCCACGAAGATTTATATGCGGTGATGCATGCCAAATTTAGTCAGCCATGGCGCGTGGTGCTTTACGTATTGGCCATGATCTCATTGGCTTATCACCTGTTGCATGGTTTTGCTTCGGCCTTTCAAACCTTGGGCTGGAACCATAAAAAATATACGCCGATCATCAAAACCCTTGGTGTTTGGTTCTCGATCATCGTTCCGTTGCTTTTTGCACTGATGCCAATTGCAATCTACTTTGGATGGAGTTTTTAAAATAATTTTGGACGAATAAAGCTAAATATAATGTCAGCATTAAATTCAAATATACCTGAGGGAGAATTGACCAGCAAATGGACGAAATACAAATCGTCTGTAGCCTTGGTTAACCCTTCTAACAAAAGAAGCTTAGAAGTAATTGTAGTAGGTTCGGGCTTGGCAGGTGCTTCGGCCGCCGCCACTTTGGCCGAAATGGGCTACAAAGTAAAATGCTTCTGTTTTCAGGACTCGCCTCGTAGGGCGCACTCTATTGCGGCTCAAGGTGGTATCAACGCCGCCAAGAACTATCAGAACGACGGCGATAGCACTTACCGCTTGTTTTATGACACCATTAAAGGTGGCGATTACCGTGCCCGCGAAGCCAACGTGCACCGTTTGGCAGAGGTAAGTGCCAACATTATCGACCAATGCGTGGCTCAAGGCGTGCCTTTGGCCAGAGAATATGGTGGCTTGTTAGATAACCGTTCTTTTGGCGGTACACAGGTACAAAGAACTTTTTATGCCGCTGGCCAAACTGGACAGCAATTGCTTTTGGGCGCCTACAGTGCTTTAGAGCGCCAAATTGGGATGGGTAAAGTAGAAATGTTTACCCGCCACGAAATGTTGGAAGTGGTTAAGATTGACGGCAAGGCACGTGGAATTATCGCTCGTAACCTGATTACCGGCGAATTGGAGCGCCACTTCGGCCATGCGGTTGTTTTAGGAACTGGAGGTTACGGAAACGTGTTCTTCCTTTCTACCAACGCCATGGGCAGCAATGTAACCGCGGCCTGGAAAGCCAACAAACAAGGTGCTTTCTTTGCCAATCCATGCTACACGCAAATTCACCCAACCTGTATCCCGGTTTCTGGCGATCACCAGTCGAAACTGACTTTGATGTCCGAATCGTTGCGTAACGACGGCAGGATCTGGGTGCCTAAAAAGAAAGACGATACCCGTAAAGCTTCTGAAATTCCTGAAGACGAAAGAGATTATTACCTGGAGCGTCGTTACCCTGCTTTTGGTAACTTGGTGCCACGCGATGTGGCTTCGAGAGCTGCCAAAGAGCGTTGCGATGCCGGTTATGGCGTAGGGGCTTCTAAACTGGCGGTTTACCTCGATTTCAAAGCCAATACAGAACGCTATGGCCGTATTGAAGCCGCTAAAGCTGGTAACCATAATCCTGATCAGGAAACCTGCATGCGTTTAGGTACAGAAGTAATCAAAGAGAAATATGGTAACCTGTTCGATATGTACAAGCAGATTACTGGCGAAGATCCATATGAAACGCCGATGCGTATCTATCCGGCCGTTCACTATACCATGGGTGGCCTTTGGGTTGATTATAACCTGATGACTACCGTTCCGGGTTTGTACTGTACCGGAGAGGCCAACTTCTCAGACCACGGCGCCAACCGTTTGGGTGCCTCGGCATTGATGCAAGGTTTGGCAGACGGCTATTTCGTGCTTCCTTACACCATTGGCGCTTACCTGTCGAAAGAGATTTCTGTAAAAGCAATTCCAACAGATCATCCTGCATTTGTAGAGGCTGAGCAAAGCGTAAGAGATACGCTCAACAAGCTGATCAACATCAAAGGAACCAAATCGGTAGACCATTTCCACAAGAAACTAGGCCTGATTATGTGGGAAAAATGTGGCATGGCCCGTAATGCAACAGGATTAAAATCGGCGATTGCAGAAATCCAACAATTGAAAAAAGACTTCTGGGCCGATGTACGCGTACCAGGAGACGTAAACGAATATAACCCAGAGCTGGAAAAAGCCGGTCGTGTGGCCGATTTTATTGAACTAGGTGAGTTGATGTGTATCGATGCCCTTAACCGTAACGAAAGTTGTGGCGGACACTTCAGAGAGGAGTACCAAACCGAAGACGGAGAAGCCCTGCGCGACGACGAGAACTACGCTTATGTAGCTGCCTGGGAAAATAAAGGCGACGGAACCTTCGAATTGCACAAAGAAGAACTGAAATTCGAAAATATTAAAATAGCACAAAGAAGTTATAAATAGATGTGAGTAAAGAGACGTGAGATATGAGAACGGATAATCCAGTCTCACATCTCATATCTCAAATCTCCACTCTCAAATCTCAAGAAAATGAGTACAGGAAATATGAACTTAACGCTAAAGGTTTGGCGTCAGAAAAACAACAAAACCAAAGGACAATTGGTCGATTATAAAGTGGCCGATATCTCTCCAGACATGTCGTTTTTGGAGATGTTCGATGTTTTGAACGAGAATCTGATCAATAAGGGCGAAGAGCCTATCGTGTTTGATCACGACTGTCGCGAAGGTATTTGTGGTATGTGTTCGATGTTTATCAACGGCAGGCCGCACGGACCAAAAGAGGGCATTACCACTTGCCAGCTCCACATGCGTTCTTTTAAAGATGGCGACACCATTGTGGTAGAACCATGGAGAGCGAAGGCGTTTCCGGTGATCAAGGATTTAACCGTAGACAGATCCGCTTTCGACCGCGTTATTGCCGCTGGAGGCTTTATTTCGGTCAATACAGGCAATGCACAAGATGCCAATAACCTGCCTATTCCGAAAGCGCAGGCTGATGCCGCTTTCGAAGCGGCGGCCTGTATCGGCTGCGGGGCCTGTGTAGCGACCTGTAAAAATGCATCGGCTATGCTTTTTGTGTCGGCTAAGATTTCGCAGTTGGCTTTATTGCCGCAAGGCCAGCCAGAGCGTTACAAACGCGTACAAGGCATGGTGGCGCAAATGGATGCCGAAGGCTTTGGCAACTGTACCAATACCGGTGCCTGCGAGGCTGAATGCCCTAAAGGAATTTCTTTAGAGAACATTGCGCGCATGAACAGAGATTTTTACGCCGCTAAGTTCATTAGCGAGGAAGAAGGATAGTTCGGCGGCCAGTTTGCAGTCGAAAGCCGACGGCTTATCGGTTTACAGAGAACTGGAAACTGATTTGCTTTTTTGCAAAAAAATGATTAGATTTAGTTATCCGAGACAAAGGAGAACAAATATGAAACGAGAAACCCCAACCATTAGGCCGGGGTTTTTTGTTTGGTTTATGATAGCCGGGTAATTGACATGGCTTTAGCTCTTGCCTCAGTCTTGATTTATTTGGCGGCTAAAGTAAACTTAATCGGCAGGCTATAAGCAGATCTTACAGGCTCTCCATCTTTCTCGGCGGGGTTCCATTTCTTCATCAGCTTTACTACCCTAACGGCTTCCTCGTCGGCGCCACCACCAATTCCTTTCATCACCTTAATATCTTTAATGCTGCCATCGGCTTCTACCATAAATGATACAAATACATTGCCCTGTATATTCTTGGCAACTGCTTCTTTAGGATATTTGATGTTTTGGCCCAAAAACTTATAAAGTGCTTGTATACCATCGGGATAGCTTGGCAGGTTTTTCGTTTTTGGCTCGTTACCCGCTACCTTGTCTTGGTTATTGCCTAGCGCTGGTTTGCCATTTGTGCCTTTATCCAAAGTAAATTTAACCGGCATTTTATAGGCTACTTTTACGGCTTTTCCGTTTTCGGTGCCCGGGGTCCATTTCTTCATCATTTTTAATACCCTGACGGCCTCTTCGTCTGCGCCACCGCCAATTTTCCTGTCCACCTTGATGTCTGAAACCGAGCCATCCTTATTAACCATAAAAGACACCAATACATTGCCTTGTATGTTTTTGGCAGCTGCTTCTTTAGGGTATTGGATGTTTTGGCCTAAGAATTTGTAGAGCGCGGCTATGCCTCCCGGATAGGTTGGCGGATGCTGCATGCTGACAAAGTTGTATATCTTTTCGTCTTGCGCTTTCGTTTCGTTGAGGCATAAGATGAGCAGCAACACCGCAAATAGCGATGAGAAAATCGGTTTTTTCATATGTTTTTGGGTTTAGTTTGCTGTTTTTTTGGTCTTTTCTGAAGCGTATTTTTTGGTGGTAATCACAATGACGCCATTCTCGGCAGCTTTGCCATATAAGGCTACGGCAGACAAGCTTTTGAGGATCTGTACGCTGTCTATGCTTTCTGGAGAAAGCGTTGCCATTTCAAAATCTTCGACTGTCTTGCCATCAATTACATACAAAGGTTGGCCGGCACTTTGGCCATTCGAGTTTCTCAAAACAATGCGGGTGCCATTTTCGCCTCTAAATTCGATGTTTTTGCCGTTTTTTGGCGCATTGGCGATTGTGGGAGCCATGGCACTGATATTGATGGTGCTGAGCGCCTTAAAGCCGGTAGGCATTTGGGCATCCTGGTTAATGATTGTGCTGTTGGAGCCTTGCAACCTAAACGAAGTACGAATGGCATAGCTTCCGTTTTGAGACGGTTTAAATGCCGGGTAGGCCAAGATGAGGTTCACCACTTCCAAGTCTGTTTTGGTACTCAACTGGTTCTGTACATTTATTTTTTTTACTATTCCCTTGTCCAGGTTAAAGGTAATGATGTTGTCGCCCTGTAGCAGCTCGGTTCTGGCTTCGGCAGGGTAGCTTATTTTGGTGGACAGATAGCGGTAAAAGGCATCCCAATTGGTCACGCTTTGTGCCCAGTTTTGAAAAGAACAGATCATGAGCATCGCAAATAGCGATGAGGCCACAAGTTTTTTCATATCCTAGTTTTAATTTCTGTTAATCAGGGTAGCAGTTACTTTTGGTATTTTTTGTTGTTTCGAAGTAATCAGGAGCGCGCCGTTTTCAGCCACTTTTCCGTACAGGGCCACGCCACTTGCCGAATTGAGTACATCTACGCTTTTGATGGTGCTGGCGTCGATGTCTTTCAATGCAGCATATTCTTTGATTTCGCCATCAAGTACAACCAATGGCGCATCTTTTTCGGGAAGCCCCTTTAAGCGGATGGCCATGCTTTTCGGCGAAATTTTTTCTCTTTTGCCGGCATCCAAGGCAAATTTGATCGGAATGTTGTACTTAACCCTTACCGCTTTGCCGTTCTGCGTGCCAGGGTTCCAATTTTTGCTGAGCTTGAGTACGCGGATGGCTTCTTCGTCGGTACCAAAGCCCAGTCGGCGGTCTAATCTAATATCACTTAAAGAACCGTCTTTTTCTACCGTAAAGGAAACAAATACATTGCCTTGGATATCGTTTTCGATGGCCTGGGTTGGATATTTGATGTTTTTGGCCAAGAACTCATAAAATTTGTTCACGCCACCCGGATAGCTTGGCGGGTTCTCCAAGGTCACGAAATTGTAGATGGTCTTGTCTTCGGGCTTAGCTTCTTCAGGTTCTTTTTCTTTAGGAGCGGCAGCTTGGATAAACAAATTGATTGGCGTATAGTCTGCTGGATTGTTGGCTTCTTCGTTAAGCATTTTGCTGGTCGCACCATCAAGTTTAAAGGTTACTTTGAGGCTGTATTTTCCATCTTTTTGCAGCAAATCGTCGTAGTTTAACAAAGTTTGCATCACCTCTTCTTCGCAGCCTTCGCCGATTTCGTTCTGTACCAAAACATTTTGCAGCTTACCATTGATTACACTAAAATTAACCACCACATTACCTTGGATCTTTTTTTGGACGGCGGTGGCCGGATATTTTACCCGTTCTGACAAATACCTGAAAAACGAGTTTAGCGAGGCGCCGCTATTATCGGTATTTTCGACTGGCGCAGTAGCCGGCTCCATAAACTGGTTTACAATTACGGCTGTTGTTTTAACGGTAGAATCTGGCGGGGGTGGCGGGGCAAGGTTGACAACGCTTAAGGGAGCTTGGATCAGCTGGCCAACCACAGCCTTGGCATCGTTCAGCGGAATTTGCTGGGCCACGGCTAAAATCTTGTTGTTTTTACGGATGGTAGCCGAAGACAAGACCAAAGTGAGCGAAAAAAGTGGCACAAACAGGCCATATTTAAGAATGGCTGTTTTTTTAGACCGCTCCTTGTGCAACATAAAGATGCGTTTTTTGATCAGCGATTTGGTTAAAAAGCCATTGGTAAGCGTATTGGGCCTTACGCCGAAGGCCTGGCTCAGCAAAAGCAACGAATAGGTTTCCTTGTCGCCCTGAAATTTGGCTGCGGCTTCGTCGGCCAAAAATTCATGTATGTTTTTTACCGTGTATTTGTAAGCATAAATAATGGGGTTGAACCAAGTAAAAATGCCTAACAGCTCAAAGAAAAGCACATCAACGGTATGGAGTTGCTTAATGTGGATGTCTTCGTGCAGGCTTACCGTGGCTATTTCGGGTAGGTCGGTCGAAACCACTTTTTTTCTGAAGAAAGAAAAAGCGGTGCCCTTGCTGATGCTGCTAAAGAGCTTGCGGACGGCCAATAGCTGAAATACAAATCGGCCTAGAAAGAACAAAATCCCCAACAAATAAACAGATACGATAAAAGTACCCCAGTTAAATTTTGCAGCCTGGTCATCCAGTATGGTTACCTGGGCTACCAAGCTGTTCAGCTGGTCTACACCCACGTAAATATGACGGCTTACTTCTTGTTGGCTGAACCATTCGAAGCGCATAAACGGAATGCCCAGCGAAAGCAGGCCAGAACCGATCAGGTAGATGCGGTTCAATACAAAATAAGTTTCCTTATCGAGCAACAGCCTGTAGAAGCAGTAAAAAATAACCAGGTAAATGTTTACCTGCAAGAGATAATGCGCCCAACTCATTTTGGCCTATTTTTAAATTTGTTGATCATTTTTAGGATCTCGTCAACATCGCTCAGGTCGAGTTTTTCTTCTTTGACGAAGAAAGAGAACATACTTTCTACCGAGTTCTCGAAATAGTTGCCCAGTAGTTTTTCGGTGGCGTGGCGCTTGTATTCCTCCCTGCTGATTAAAGGGTAGTATTTGTGCGCCTTGCCAAAGGCTTCGTGGCCAATAAAGCCCTTTACCTCAAGAATACGAATAATGGTAGAGACCGTGTTGTAGGCCGGTTTCGGCTCTGGCAAATAATCCATCACCTCTTTTACAAATGCCTTGTCTAATTGCCATACAATTTGCATGATCTGTTCCTCTGCCTTCGTTAAATCTTTTATTTCCATGATAATTGTTGTGTTTTGTTGTTTGTTTACAATAGGAGCTAAGTCATTTTAAACAACATCTATACTAATTTTAACTAAACTTAAAACTAATATATTAGTTTACAAAACTTTTCGTCTATTATTTTCTAATATTGGAAAAATAATTTACAATTTTTATGAAAATAGCTTTTCATGGCGCGGCCCGTAACGTAACCGGCAGCAAACACCTGGTTACCCTTAACAATGGGATAAAGATATTGTTAGATTGTGGCATGTTTCAGGGCATGGGGCAGGAGACGGAAGAACTGAACGAAAATTTTGGCTTTGACGCCGCTTCGGTCGATTTCCTGGTCCTTTCTCATGCGCATATCGATCATAGCGGACTTATCCCGCGCTTGATTGCCCAAGGTTTTAAGGGCGTGATTTTTGGTACGCAAGCCACCAAAGAGCTGAGCAAGATCTTGTTGCTCGATTCGGCCAAGATACAAGCCGGCGATTTGAAGTATAAGAACAAAAAACTGCAACAAAGGGGCTTGCCTTTAGAACAGCCGCTTTATGAAGAAGAAGACGTGCTTAAAGCCATGGATTATTTTGTGGCGGTTGATTACCACACCGAAACCCGCCTTACCGACGACGTAAGCGTGCAGTTTATTGACGCAGGCCATATCATAGGCAGTGCTTCGGTGCACCTCACCATCCGGGAAAACGGAAAAACAACCAAGCTCAGCTTTAGTGGCGATGTGGGCCAGTATGGCGACTTGTTGCTGAGGGCACCACAGGAATTTCCACAGGCCGATTACATCTTGCTGGAATCTACCTATGGCGACCGTTTGCATAAAGACGCACAGCCCACCAAAGAGGCCCTGCTTAAGGTGATACTCGAAACCTGTGTGCAGAAAAGAGGAAAGGTAATCATTCCGGCATTTAGCGTGGGCCGTACGCAAGAATTGCTTTATATTTTAAACAACCTCGATCTGGAAGGCAAATTGCCGGATGTAAAGGTTTATGTAGATAGCCCGTTGTCGGCTAAGGCTACTCAAATTGTAGAAGAACACGCCGAAGGCTATAATCAGGAGGTGCTCAATGTGCTGAAAGTAGACGACGAACCCTTCGATTTTAAAAACCTGCATTATGTAGAAGATGTAGAAGAATCGAAGGCACTTAATAGCAATCCGGATCCTTGCATCATTATTTCGGCATCAGGCATGGCCGAGGCGGGGAGGGTAAAGCACCATATCAAAAACAATATCGGCAACCAGAAAAATACCATTTTGATGGTGGGATATTGCGAGCCTAATTCGTTGGGCGGACGCCTAAAGAGTGGGGCTAAAGAGGTCAGTATTTTTGGCGAGCGGTTTAAGGTAGTAGCTGATGTAAGCAGCATCCAGTCGATGAGCGCGCACGGCGATTACGAAGACCTGTTGCGCTTTATAGCCAAGCAAGACCCGCAAAAAGTGAAAAAAATATTCCTGGTGCACGGCGATTATGATGTACAACAGATCTTTAGGGAGAAGATATTGGCCAAAGGTTACCAAAGCGTAGAAATTCCAGACAGGCACCAGGAATTTGATTTGGGGTAGTAAAGGCGCCGGAAGGCAGAAGAGCGGAGGAGGCAAGGAGGCTTGCGAAGTTTAAAAAAGGCCCTCAACCTTGACACCGATTCAGGTTCTATTTCGAGCGGGATTCCTGCCTGTTGCAGACAAACCAGCTTGCGTTGGAGATCACGATTTCCTGTAAATTAAATCGTGATCAGCCCATGCTTGATGCCATAAACCACCAGGCCCGTCCTCGATTTGATGTTGAGCTTGGCGAAAAGAGCTTCGCGGTAATTGTCGACGGTGCGCGGACTTACATTCATTAAACTTGCAATTTCCTTATAGGTAAGTTCTGTGCTGCAAAATTGCAGAAAGCTGAGCTCGCGATCGGTAAAAGCAGGTTTGGGTACATCTTGCTTTAGCGAAACCAACAGCCGGCCAGAAACCAGGTCGTTGATAAAGAAGCCTTTTTCGATCATGGTTTTAATGGCCAGCAGCAAATCGCTGGGCTTCGATTCCTTCACCATATAGCCCCCAGCACCCGCTTTAAGCATGCCAATGATTTCTTTTTCCTCGTCGAACATGCTCAGTGCCAGCACGTGGATGCCGGGAAAGTTTTGTTTGAGCCATTTGGTGCTTGCATAGCCATCCATGTGGGGCATGTTAATATCCATCAATACCAGTTGAACCTCGGAATGGCTTTTGATTTTCTCCTGTAGCTCGAGGCCATTGTTGGCTTCAAAAACAACTTCGATTTCGTCGAACTCGGCCAATAGACTGGCTAGTCCTGAGCGGAAGAGCGTGTGGTCGTCAACAATGGCAATACGTGTTTGCATAAATTAGGGATAAGGGATTTCGATGGTAATGGAAGTGCCCATTTTGGGTCCCGAATAGATGTTTATGGTACCGTTGATGAGGGCTATCCTTTTTTGTAGTGAGGCTAATCCCATACCTGGACTGGCTTTTTTCATGCTTTCGTAGTCGAAGCCAATGCCGTCTTCTTTTACGCTAAGCTGCAGCATTCCGTTGTTTAGATTGGCTTCAACGTCAATATGTTTGGCCTGGGCGTGTTTGATGATGTTGTTGAAGATTTCCTGCAAAAGACGCAGTACGATGAGGTCTTTATTTGGCGAATTGAGGTTAAGGCCCGTCAGCTGGTTGTTGAAGTGGAGTTGGTAAGTCCTTGTTCTTTGCAGCCAATCGCATTCCTGCTGCAGGGCATGGCCCAGGCCTAAGGCAACAATTTGCTCGCCATGTAATAGCTTGGCCAGCTCGCGCAGTTCCTGAATGGATTTGTTGACCAATGCAAGCGAATCGTTGACTTTTTTCTCCGCTTTTTGTTGGTTTGCCAGGTTGATAGAGCTGAGCGTAAGCGTGGTGAGGCTTAGCAATTGGCCGATATTGTCGTGCAGGTCGGCGGCAATGGTTTGCATGGTTTGTTCCTGTACCTCGATTTGGGTTTTGAGGAGCTCGGATTCGAATTTTTGGTTCATCGAAAGCTTTTCCTTTGCATGGAGCTTTTTTCGCTGGTTATGGATGATAACCAAGAAAATCAGTCCAACCGCAACAAGAAAGAAAACAAGGGATATTAATATAATTGCCTTGAAAAAGCCCGATCCCTGTAGAGGCATAGAAATGATTTGATCCAACATCCGTACATAATAATATTCAAAAAATTCATGATAACGTACCTTAAAGGAAAATTATTTTTCTTGCTATAGGCAACTATTTCATCGAAAAACGCACTTACGCATGTGCTAGTGGCATAAAAAACAAGACAGCCGGTAACAAACCAAAAAGCAGGTTCTTTTAGAATATCTCGTGGTTCTTCTTCTTGAAATAAACTATAAAAATACAAGATCGACAATACGATCATCACTCCGTTAAATAAGGTGTTTGCTGTAGAAAAAGAAACATTAAAGCCCTTGCTGTTCCAATCCCAAATATAACAGCCGATTAAAAGTAGTAAACATACCCTGCCTACATTTTTAATAAAAGGCAGAGCTATTATTTGATAGAAAATATAAATATGGAATACCATATAGATCAAAAAAAACAGGTTGTACAACCATTGGGTATACAGTCCGAAGTGCAAAACCCTGTTTACAAAGAAACTAAAACTCTCAATGGCTACGGTTATTGCGAGATAAGGGATAAACCACTTCCAAAATTTGGGAGATGCCTGTCTAATCAACAAAATGGATGCGATGAAACACATCCATTCTGCGATTATAGAAAAGGGTATTTTAGCTAGCCACATCTTATGGTTTAGGCTTGTTGTCTATATCATAAATCTCTTCATCTGCGGCATTAAAAGGAGGTGCAATTTCAGCTTGGTCTAGTCCATCTCCGGGGTCTGTTGTTGTAGCTCTTTCGGCACCTACCAATAAAAATTTGCTATCTTTTAGCATATCTTTGAAACCCTTAAACGGTCCAGATAAAACGGTGCTTTCTTTGAGGTCGGTGTTGCAGAGTATGGTCGTAACTTTGTTTAAATAATCTTCTGGTTTTGCTTGTCCGTCAGTTGGGCATGTTCTTTGTATTTTATGTTTGCCCAGATAAATTTTTAGCCCATATTTCTTAATGTGAGATTTGACTTCAGCATCATTATTGATGAGGTCAATGATTTTTTTGGGCAAGACTTCATTCTTTACAAATAATTCGAGCACATCTTCTAATCTAAAATGAGCGTATTTCATTTTTTTCTTTAAGACATTGGCGCCTCTATAGTGCCTCACCATTTGTTTGATGTCATCTTTTTTGATTCCGCCATGAATCGGGTTTTCGAATACTTGTACTAACATAGTTTTAAGGGTTAAATAGCTGGTTTGAGTTTTTTCTAAAATTCATTAATTATCAGCGGATTAGCAACCGTAAAATGTTCTTTCTTTTTACCGTAAAAATACCCTGTTGATTAGGGTGTTTGCGTCTAGCTATGGGTTTGCTGTTCAAGCTAGCTTTGGGTAAACCATAACGTCTTAATCATGGAGCATAGCCTGTTAAGTCGAATTTAATCAAACAGCGATGAACAATATTCAACACACCTTTAACCAATTGGCCGAAGCTAGCCCAATTGCCGAAAATCTATTCATTCCAGAAGGACAAGTGCCCATTTCAATTTCTCAGCCCATCGATGTTGGCGCCGACAGGCTGCTGAGAGACTATCGGAATGCCTGGTTAACTTATCCGCCCTTGGAGCTTGAATACCTCATCCAAACCTTGAACGAACACTTGAACAATTGCGTAGAAATAAGATTAAAAGCCCAAGAACTTGAAATAAAAGCATTTGCCGATGCAAGTGACCAGCTGTTGCAACGAAAGCTCTTAGAAACGCTGCAAAACCAGATTCAGCTTTTTGCCGAAAACGAGCCTAAGTTGCTGGGCAATACCATTAATACAAGATATCTGGCCACACCAACCTCAGGCAGTGTTACCGGCGACCAAACCTCAACCTATTGGAAAGATGTGCTTAAGGAACAGGAATCACAGCTGAAATACAAATTTGAGGATGCCAATAGCAGACTTGCGAGGATGAACGAACAAGGTAGCGGCAACAATTACATTGCTCGGTTCGAATTTTTAAAAAAACTCTTCGAAGTGGATCTGATCGAGGCCTACTGCAGGGCAAGAGCGGCAGCCTTGGGCCTTAAAGCTATTTATCAGGTTGATGTTCCGGTGCCGGATATTACAGACATTGGTTATTTAGATCAGCTGATACTTTGGGCAAGAAAAGCAACCTACGAACTGGAAAAGAAAATGTTTTTTGTGAGGGAAGCTACGGTTTTCTTCGCTTTAAACGATGGTTCTACGGGTGCTCCCGCTGGTGCGCCACCGGTTTACGATAGTCCGCGTATCATGACTTTAGATGCCTTTAGGGTAGCCAGAAGCGGTGGTACCTTTACTTTTAACTTGTCAGATGATTTCTTTAAACGCCTTAACCTCAAATTAAACAATCCACGTCTAAAAGGCATAGATGTAAGCGTGGTGCCAAATGATACCAAGCAACCGTTGCAGTTTTGGCGTGTCTTTGTTAAGCCCCCAGTTAAAAAAATAATAGTTGCCACAGGGGTGCAGCCCTATGCCTATGAGGCCAATGTATTTGTGCCGGCAGCTACCTATATCGCCCACGCAGCCGAACTGGGTGTAGTGCCTAACCAACGCGAGGTAAATAATGTGAGTCCTATTGGCGAGTGGACAATCAGAATAGAACCTAAGAGCATATTCGGCAATATTGACACCAACAACGACTATGTAGATAATTTATTGGTGCGCATGCGTATCGCTTACGATAAAGAATAAAGAGATGAAAACAACAGACGAATATAGTGGACAATTTGCCATTAGAGCCAGTGACAATACCGTACTGGCTTTGGTAAGTGCGAGCCCTGAACCACTGATCTCTTCGGAAACCTGGCATGCCTGGGGCGAAAAATTCGAAGCCGGAGAAAAAGCGTTTACCGTGGTGGCGGGCCTCGCCGCTGTAACCGGGGCCGAACCTATGGCGCTTGCTGCCGGTGCAACTGCTGCGGTGGCCACCGTTGCTGCCGAAATAGCCAAACAACAAGAAGCGGCGGCAAAAGCCCAAGAGAAAGCAAACGCTGATAAGAAGGCGTTCGAGAAGCAGCTGCGCGATAGCATGGATAGAGCAATGAGAGATCATAGCGACAGAATGAGCAGAGGAGATTATAGAGATCCGCCAAGTAGGGAGCGAATGGCAGAAATAGGCAGAATGGCATAAACTTTTAAAACTAATTTATATTACAAATGGCAACAACTGGAATAGTACCTCATACAAAGCCTCAAATGTCTAAAGAAGAGCTATTGAGTTTTATTCGCGAAAGCGGCTCTTCTATTGATACTCAAACACACCCTTTATGGATTATCGGAATAAGAGGCTATTACTTGAATACCATGGGCGAAGCAGGTAAAGATGATCGAGGAATTTATGATGATGCCCTATTTATTTATTCCGAACCCGTATTTCGATCATTCAACGCAAATACTAACCCTGCTAACTATGCAAACGCTTCTTTTAGGAGAGAGGGCTCAGGTTTTGGTGGCAATAAAGGTTTCGCTACATTAAACACTGGCTTGTGGATCGTATATAAATTCGATAACCATGTGCCACAGAGTGGCGGAGAACCTTATTTGGCCCTTTGCCAAAGAGGCAGGCCCGTTAAGGTTACTAGAGATGGATACAATGGAAACGATTATCCAGACGAAGGACAATTTGGTATTAACATTCACAGAGGGGGCTATACCAAAGTTTCGAGTGTCGGCTGCCAAACCATCCACCCCGATCAGTGGGATGGAAGCAGCGGTTTCATCACTGTAGCCAAAACCTTAGCCGTTGATTTTTTTGAAGATCAGTGGAGGCACACTTATATCCCTTATTTATTGATAGACATGCCAAATACCAATCGTTAAACCTTCGAGTGAACGGGTTGGTAAACAAGAATATTAATCATTAAACACCAAACAATCATGAACAGCTATTTGGAAACGGGCATCGCTATTATCTTAATCTTTTTTATTTTTAGTGTTGTAACCTACGTTATTCAAGAATTAATTGCGGTTAATTTAAAATATCGCTCAAAAATGCTCCAGTATGCACTTGAGCAATTAATGGATGGTGATACAAATAGGAGCTTAGCGGCTAGTTTATTCGATCATCCGCAGCTCAAGAGACTAAAAGAAAATTCCCAAAAATTACCTTCCTATATTCCAGCTACAAATTTCGCACTGGCAATTATTGATATTGTTGCAGAAAAGGGGGGCAAAAGAACTACAGATGCGTTGGCAGATTTTAAGAACGGTCTCCTCATCCTGCAGAGTTCGAATAACGATTTGTGTAAGTTGTTAAGCAGTTTATCAGGAACTTCAAAAGATATCCAACAACTACAAGCTGCTGTTGAAAAATGGTTTAATGAATACATGGAAAGAGTAAGTGGCTGGTATAAGAATAAATATAGGTGGATTACAAGAATAATAGCCATTTGTATAACCCTGATATTTAATTTGAACATGGTGAAGATTGCCCAAACCATACATAATGATCCGATATTGAAGGAAACTTTAGTCTCAACTGCCGAAAAAATGATAGACCAACCAGCAGTAGTTAAAAATTATTATGCAAGTAAAGTAGACTCTGCTTTTAAAGGTATCGATCAAAAATACAATACGATCTTAAAAGATACAGCCACAAAAAAGATGAATGTCGATTCTCTAAAAAAAGCAATGGATTCCGAAAAATATATCGCGTTTAAAAAATACAACACAGAACAATATCGATTTGCGAGTTCGTTGATTAAGAATATATCAAGTGATAAGTTGATCTTCGGCTGGGAAGGAAACCCTTTGAAGATAGTAGATGAAAAAAGTAACAAATGGAGATTTGTTACTTTTTTAGAGGGTTCGGTCATGATTTTAGGCTTGTTTATTGGAGCCGTTGGGATTTCGATGGGGGGTCCGTTTTGGTTCGAAATCATGACAAAGTTGGTTAATGTGAGAAGAGCTGGTCCAAAACCCAAAGAAAATAGCTAATCTGTTATGACCATTAACTTTTCATCTCGAGCCCAGCAAGGAATCAGCCAGCGTGAACTCGAAATCCTGCATTTGCTCTGCATGGGCTATAACAGCAGGCAGATTGGCGACAGGCTTTTTATCAGCGAGTTTACGGTGCAAACCCACCGGCGCAACATGGTCAAGAAGCTAGGCCTGAAAAACTCGCACCAAATGATTGTGTGGGCATTTAAAGAAAGGATATTCTCCGTATAACAAAAAAGCTCCGAATTAACTTCGGAGCTTTTTTGTTATAATTATTGACGCGGAGGCTGTGGTTTAGGCATTTCCTTGCGTGGCAATTTCTCGGCACGCTCAGAAGTATGGTAAACGAACGAAGCCACAATGGTAGCCGATTTTTTCAAATCATCTTCTACCAAACGGTCAAAAACATCTTGATTAGAGTGGTGGGTACGGGTGTTGTAGTCCATCGGGTCTTGAATAAACTGGAAGCCCGGTAAACCTACGCCATCAAAGGCCTGGTGGTCGGTACCGCCAGTATTGTTAATGGTAATGGTTTTGGCGCCTAAATCTTCGAAAGGTGTTAGCCAGCTTTGGAAAATGTCTTTCACGGCTGCATTGCCTTGCAAATAAACGCCGCGGATGGTTCCGGTACCATTGTCTAAGTTGTAGTAGGCACTTAGTTTGGCATGTTCAGGTTTTGGAGCCATGTCGGTAGGATCGGCAAAATGCTCTTTTACATAGCCTCTTGAACCAAATAAGCCCTGCTCTTCAGAGCTCCACAAAGCAATACGGATGGTACGTTTAGGTTTAAAATCGATGGCTTTCAAGATACGCATGGCTTCGATCATCACGGTAGAACCGGCGGCGTTGTCTGTAGCGCCAGTGCCCGAGTGCCATGAATCATAATGGCCGCCAATCATCACCACTTCGTCTTTCAATTTAGGGTCTGTACCCGGAATTTCGCCAATTACGTTGTAGCCTTTAGGATCTTTGTCGTAGAACGAAGTTTTTACTTCTGCTTCTATCTCAACCTTTTCGCCGCCACGCAACAAACGCAAAATGTGCAGGTAGTCTTCGCTGCTTACTTCTAGTTCAGGCGATACCGGTTTCGCATCCAGTTTGTAAGAAGCGCCGTTGCTGGTAAAGAAGGTTCCATAGCTGCCACGGGCATAAGTTAATTTTAGCCCGATTTTTTCGGCCAAAAGCATGCTGTCAATCGCTGCTCTGGTAGCTGCCATTTTCATCATCATGGCCCTTTGGTTATTGCCTCCAGCTTGGCCAGGGCGGCCACCTTGACGGGCGCCACCGTCTTGTGGAGTAGCTGCAGCCATTTTATTTAACACTTCGTCGGTAAAACGAACCACGTCTAGCGTGTAAGAGTTTTTCAACGGTTGTACCAAGGCAGATTCAACCATCACGATTTTGCCTTTCAGTTTGCCTTTGTATTTGGCTAGATCGGTAACGGTATCGGCCTTGATCAAAATTACTTCAGATTTGATCGGGCCATTGGTTCCCGGGGTCCATGCTTTTGGCGAAGCAATAATCGGACGGTAAAAAGGCAAGGTTGTAGCGGCATAGTATTTGTCTACCTGCCAGCCTTTGCCAAATTCGCCCCAAGCTTCCAGGTGCACGTTTTTAAGGCCAATTTCATTGAAATATTTAACCGCCCAATCTTGTGCTCTTTTCAGGCCCGGAGAATTTGACAAACGAGGTCCAGCTACATCGGTAATATGGTAGGCAATATCCATAGCCTTAGATTTATCTAAGCCTTCGGCTCTGATTTTTTGCACGGCAGCCGAGTTTACAGGCTCTTGCGCAAAAGCAGAAAAGCAAAGGCCTAGGGCCAATGCGCTCATCGTAAAATTTTTCATCATAATGTTAGTTTAAGTTAACAAAGGTGAATTTACAGTTAAAGCGAAATACATGGGGCTACCTATTCAGATTTTTACATGAGGTGACGCTTGCATAGTTTTTAGAGCTTTGCAGGTTTAGTCGTTAACATATCAACTGATAGATTGCTTCAAACTAAGTATCATTATTATTGATAGAGGATAACAAAATCGGAAATAATTGTAACTTCCAGTTAAGATATTAATTACGCTTATCATGATTAAAAAATATTGTAGCTCCTTGCTCTTTATCGCTTTGCTTTTCTCAGGCAAGTTGCAGGCACAAAAAACAGAAAATCGCGACCCAAACATCAGCGCTATGCTAACCGAGGTTTCTGCGGCTAACCTAGAGCAGCTGGTCAAAAAACTGGTGTCCTTTCAAACCAGACACACCCTAAGCGATACCACGAGCAAAACCACAGGTATCGGGGCGGCAAGGGCTTGGATCAAAAGCGAATTCGAAAAATATGGCGTTGCCAGTGGCGGAAGATTACAAGTCTCGTATGATAGTTTTGTGCAAGCCGCCGATGGCCGAAGGATTAAAGAGCCTACCGTACTTAAAAATGTAGTGGCTATTTTGCCGGGAACAGACCTGAACGATAAACGTATGCTTATGGTTTCAGGGCATTACGATTCGCGGGTAACTGATGTGATGAACATCAAGGATTTTGCCCCTGGCGCCAACGACGATGCTTCGGGTACGGCCGCGGTAATGGAAATGTGCCGGGTAATGAGTAAGCAAAAATTTAGTGCCACTTTGGTTTTTGTAGCCATGGTGGGCGAAGAACAAGGCTTGTATGGCGCCACCAATCTGGCCAAAAGGGCAAAGGAAGAGGGCTGGAATGTACACCTGTTGATGAACAACGATATCGTAGGCAATTCTTATGGCATGGAAACCGATATTAAAGACAACACAAGCGTAAGGGTATTTAGCGAAGGTGTTTCTCCGATAGAAACCAAGGAGCAAGCTGCTGCGCGCCAATCGGCAGGCACAGAAAACGATGGGAAGGCCCGCCAGGCCGCCAGGTACATTAAAGAAGTAGCCGAAAGGTATGTAGACCAGCTAAACGTGAAACTGATTTACCGCAGAGATCGGTTTTTACGTGGTGGCGATCATACGCCTTTCTCGCAACAGGGTTTTACGGCTGTGCGCATTACAGAAATGAACGAAGATTTTAACCGCCAGCACCAGGACGTAAGAACCGAAAACGGTTTTAAATATGGCGATCTGCCCGAATATGTAGATTATAACTATCTGCAAAAAGTAACTCGGATGAACCTGTCGGTAATGGCCAATTTGGCTTTGGCTACACAAGATCCAGAAAACGTGGTGGTTCTAACTTCCGGCCTAACCAATAAAACAGCCCTGAAATGGGAGGCGCCTAAGGGCAAGGCTCCTGCAGGTTATTATGTGCTGATGCGCGAAACCACCAGTCCGTTTTGGGAGCGCAAGTTTTTTGTAAAGGAAACTTCGGCCACTTTACCTTATTCTAAAGACAACTACTTTTTTGGCGTACAATCGGTAGACGAAGCGGGGCACGAGAGCTTGGTGGTTACGCCGAGGCCAGGCAGATAAAATATGCTCTAGTTGGTGTCTGCGCCAACATAAGAATATAGGTTTGGCCACAGATTAATAGATTTTTGATTCATCAATCAGTTGAGCTGTGGCTTTAATTATTGCTGGTATTCTTCAGCAATAATACCAATTGCTATAAACAGTTGATGAAGAACACCAGCTGTAGCGATGGTTTACCAGCCTTTTTCCAAAAGAGAAACTGCTTTTTCCAGCAGCTCGTCCCTACCTTCGGTTATGCCTTTTACCGTTGGCTTAATCGGGTAATCTATTTTAACGCCCACTCTTTGTGTAGGTTTGCCATCTGGATAGAAAACGCCTATTCCAGAAATCCACGAAGAAATTCCGCCAGGCAAAATAATGGTAGAAACATTACCGTCTGCCCCAGCAGTTTGGCTGCCAACTACCTTAACATTGGGCGAACTTTGAAAAGCCATGGTCGTATATTCGGCTTGGCTTTGGCTTTCTGCATTTACAATTACAATGATTTTGCCTTTGTA
Organism: Pedobacter sp. TM02; assembly: GCF_059705275.1. Taxonomy (NCBI): domain Bacteria; kingdom Pseudomonadati; phylum Bacteroidota; class Sphingobacteriia; order Sphingobacteriales; family Sphingobacteriaceae; genus Pedobacter; species Pedobacter sp. TM02. Next base: position 3,964,980 of record NZ_AP046530.1, on the reverse strand, counting down.
GGCATCTTTATTTCCGCCGTTCATCAGGTTTTCGCCCATAACAAAAGTGCCCGGATGAGCAACACTTCCAGTAGTAAACTTTACAAAAGGTGTTTTGTCTTGCTTGATATATTCGCCAAAGGTGAAAGGCATAAATTCTGATGGGTAGCAGCGCATATCAACAACTATTCCCTTCGTGTTTTCGAAAAGCTTTTTGATGGCCGGCAAATCGGCATTTTTATATTTCCCAGGATAAACGTAGCCAATTTTATCATTTAACAAATGATAGCCCGTTGCTTTGGTATAATCTATGTTTTTATAAGAAAAACGAACACTTATCATGGGTACATCGAAATTAAAGGTGCCTTTTTCATTTTTGAATCCCAGGGTCATAGACGCACTATTTGTTCGCAGCAAGAAAGTATTTGGCAAATCCCTCAATTGGGTATCGTAATTAGAAGCAGCAGTAATTGGCAAAAACTGTTTAACAAGATCTTCCACTTTTTTGCCATTGATGGTCAAAATTTCATCTCCAACCTTTACCTTGTTTTTAACATCCAAAGTATCCACATAAAAGCCACTCACAATTAATTTGTTTTCTATAAATTTGGCTTTAAAAGGAGCGGTATTCATGCCTTTATATTTATCCAAAACTCCATTGCTGTTCCACAGATTGGCGTGTGTGTCACTTATTTTTGCAATTAATTTTAATGCAGCCAGGTTGTAGGCCAGTTCATTTTCTGCTGCGATAAACTGGGGAACAAAATCATAGAGTACTTTATTCCAATCTTCATCAATCTGGTTTTTATAAGGGAAAAAATAATTGATCATGTTCCAGTACCTGTATAAACTTAAAATGCGGTAGCCGGCATCAGGATATTTCATGGAGGCATAAGCCATTTCGTTCTGGAACTTTGGATGGCCAACGCCTTCGTTCATGGCAATGTAATAGCTCTCCTTGATATTGGCATTTTTTAGGATAAAACCGATCTTCTTGGTTAGCGATGGGCTCAATATCTTGCCGGTTAACAGCTCGCCATAATTTGGTTTGGAAGTGCTTGCCTGATTATTGTTGTTGCAAGATGTACAAGCCTCAACTTGAGGTAATTTGTCCAGTTGCTTTTCTAGCGCAGTGCTCAGCGCCGCATTGTTATTGGCTGCAATCACCGAGGGCAGAAACCTGAACAGTTCGGCATCCCAATTGTAATCGCCCTTGGCTATAGCAGGATGATGGTATTTTAGAAAACCCCAAAACTGTGCGGCAACTGCAATATTTGAGACTTGTTGTTTGGTTGGAACAAATGGCTGGATGGCTGAACCTTTGCTAAATTCATTGTCTTTTTCTGCAAGGGTAAGGGTTTTGGGCGATAAGGTTTCAATCTTTTTTTCGTCAATATATACCTGCAGGTCATCAAACCAGACCTTGCCATCTCCAGCCAATAGGCCACCGATTGCAATGCTTTTCACTTCGTCGCCATACGCCAGCCTGATATGGTATTGCTTCCAGTCGTTGGTTCCCCTTATGCCCTGCTTCTCCATGTTGTCTATTTTGATGATCGACCCGTCTTCGCCATCTAATCTCATCCATAAGCCTGCATAGCCATTGGCCACGTTTTCGGTTTTCATGGAACCGACCAGGTCAATTGTACTGCCCTTGAATTTTTTGGCAATCGTATAGCCAATTACGCCATATTCAGAGCCAGCTTCCTTTTTTTCGAGCAAAACACTATATTTTCCTTTCTTTTTAATAACGCTGTCCAACTTGGGAGGGTAGGCCTTCTCCATTGCCTGACTGAACCCAAAAGTCCATCCAACAGGCCTATTTGTTTTTAGATCGATTTTCTCAAAACCTCCATTAAACTCAGTCTGCGCATTACAGCTATAAATCAACGTTAAAAGGAATCCTGTTAAAAGTAGGAATTGTCTGTGCATCTATAGTTAGGTTTGTTGCTACGAAACTAATTGTTTTCTTTAAAAGAAGTTGTTAAATATTGTTAACCAGGATTTTGGACTGCTTGGCTGGGTAGATTCCAAAAAAGCAAGAAGGCAACATCCATTGCCTTCTTGCTAAACTAAAAACTAAACTAAACTAAAGTCTTGATGTGGCCGATGCACGCATCAGCCTATCTTATTTGATGGTTTTTCGGGCCACCATGAAATATCCTATAATAAATACCGCTACCCCGCAAATCAAACTGTTGTAAATAGCCTGGTCAAAAATGGCGATCTTATCTATCCCGCCTTTGGATTGCATGATGTTCTGCACGGTTAGATTTGGGTAGGCATAAGGAAAGAAATTCACGTAATCCCATTTCAGTTGAGAAGTAATGATCCCTAAAATGGTGAGTACAAAGCCGATGCCAAAAGGCTTCAGGAAGTCGTTCCACATCAGGTTCATTAAAAACTGGATAGAAATGATGCCGATGGAAGACAAGAACAGTTTGGTGAAAAACTTAAAGATAAGCTCGTTCGGATTGTAGGCGCTAAATTTTAACTGGGGTTTCAAGAACTCGATGCCGTGTCCGGTTGCTATGATGAGCAAGCTGAACAGTGCCATGGTCAAGAAAGTAAGAAAAACAATATAAAGGTACTTGCTGGCATAAATCGATAGCTTCGGTAATGGCAAAGAAAAGAGGCTTTTCCAAGTATCGCCTTTATATTCCATGTTGGTAATGGAATAGGTATTGTAAATAACCAATACCGGCAAAAGCAATACGCCCATTACGCCAATGATGGCCGATATATACCTGAACCAAAGCAAAGGAGCGGGGTCGTTAACCAATTTGTCGGCCTTGGCAACAAAACCCCAGCTGATCAGTACGCAGATGAGCACAGGCAATAAAACCGCACTCCAAAAAGCCAATGTCTTTCTCGACTTATAAAATTCTGAGGATAAGGATACAAAAAATGAGCGCATGATATTAATTTTTTGAAGTGATGTCTAAGAATAAATGTTCGAGGTCTTTACGCTCTTTGGCCAAGCTGTAAACGGTTAAGCCATGCTGTACCAGCAAAGTGTTGATGTGGCCCATGTCTTCCCTGTTTTTAAAAGCTATGGCAATGCTGTGTTCGTCGTGCTGTACAATTTCAACTCCGGTGCTGGCTAACAGTTGAACAGCTTTGGCCTGGTCGTTGGTTTCGATCTTAACAGATACCTTGCTCAGGTCTTGAAGTTCGCTGATGGTACCCTGAAAAAGGAGCTCACCCTTATTGATAATGCCCACGTGAGTGGCAGTTCTTTCTATCTCGGCCAATAAATGGCTCGATACCAAGATGGTTTTGTTGTGCTTGGCGGTTAATTCGATCATCAGGTTTCTGATTTCGATAATGCCGTTCGGGTCTAAACCGTTAGTAGGCTCGTCGAGCAACAAAAGCTCAGGGTCTGAAACCAAGGCCAAGGCAATACCCAAGCGCTGTTTCATGCCTAACGAATATTTGCCCGCTTTTTTGTTGGCCGCATCTTTAAGTCCAACCAATTCCAACATTTCGTCGCATTTGCTTTTCCTGATACCCAGCAACAGGCAACGGTTAACCAGGTTTTCTTTGCCGGTTAAGTGGCCGTAAATGGCAGGCTGTTCTACCAGGGCACCCATGCGCTTAAGGCTGGCTATGCGGTTGCTGTTGATTTCCTTGCCAAAAATAAATACCTGATCGGCAGGAGATTTGAGCAGGTTGAGCAGGATTTTTATGGTTGTGGTCTTTCCTGCGCCATTTGGGCCCAAGAAACCATAAATGCTTCCTTTCGGAACTTGTAGCGACAAATCCTTAACCACGGTTTGTGCACCGAAGTTATAGGTAAGGCCAACTGTTTCTATAGCGTAGCTGTTCTCCATCTTATTTTACGATTGCAGTTGCCGCTTTGATGAGGTTACCTGTAGTGCCTGTAGTTTTAGCCGCAAGCTCTTCGTCTTGGCTGTTGCCCATGTTGTTGGTTGCAAAAGCCAATACCATCATCAAGAAAACTGGTACTAATAAAAGTAAGAATGGCGATACGTTTGATAACTTTTTCATGTTCGTTTTGTTTTGTTGAAACAAATAGAATAATTAAAAAAATGCTGCTAAAATGTTTTAGACCAAGCGCAAAATATTCTCGATAAACGCCTAAAAAGGATAGTTTTGCCGGTAATTGATTATTTTAGCCTATTGGTAGAAAAAAAATGCCAGTTCGTCGAAAGTAAGGGCCCAAAACAAATGAAATAGTTACTTTGGATAGATATAAAAGCATCAAATGGCATGAAAAATAAAAGTGCAATTATTATTAATTCCATATTCTGGTCTGGTATCATAGGCCTTACTGTGCTTGGATTATACGGAAATAGGGATAAGCTTACACTTCATGAATTTCTGGTCAACCATCTGGCCTTCCTGATCATCAACATCTCGCTCTATTTTATCAACTACCTGATTTTGATACCCAGCTTTACCAAACGCAAACAAAGGGCATGGCTTTATGTATTTGCGGTTTTAGGACTTTTGCTGGTTACGGTAGCCATCAAATTTGGCCTTGCCGTTATGTATAGGGAAGAGGTGCTGAGGTTTGCCGAACGGGGTGCCAAAGAGATGGAATACCAGTCTTACGACCATTTTATTGTTCAGGCCCTATTCACCAGCGGCTTTTATTTGGTAATGAGTTCGCTGCTTAAATTTGCTGCCGACTGGTTTTCGAGCCAGCGCATCCAGTCGAACTTGGAGAGCGAAAAGAAAAACATGGAATTGCAGTTTCTCAAATCGCAGCTTAACCCGCACTTCTTGTTCAATTCATTAAATAATATCTATTCGCTGGCCTACCAGAAATCAGACAAAACCGCCGATGCCATTTTAAAGCTCTCGGAAATCATGCGTTATATGATTTACGAAAGCAACGACAGCTGGGTGAGTCTCAACAAGGAGGTCGAATACGTACAGAGCTTTGTTGAATTGCAGAAACTGCGCTTTAAAGATGGCGCGGCTGTAGAAATCAGCATTAACGGAGAGATTGATGGACAAAAAATAGTGCCACTGATTTTGATTTCCTTTGTCGAAAATGCCTTTAAACACGGCGTGGCCAACGATCCCGAAGATCCAATCAAGATCAATATCATCGCCAACCAAAAAATACTGCACTTTAGCGTAACCAACAAAAAGAGCAAAACCAATAAAGATGCCATGGGTGGCGTAGGCCTGAACAACGTAGAGCGAAGATTGCAACTGCTCTATCCCGAAAGGTATAAATTAAATATTGTAAATTCGGCTACCCATTACACAACCGAACTGATGCTAGACTTATGATTTTAAAATGTATTGCTGTTGACGATGAGCCTTTAGCGCTCGATATTATTGAAGATTACGTTTCGAAGGTGCCCTTTTTGCAACTGGTTAAACGTACCGAAAATGCCATCGAAGCTTTGCAACTGGTACAGGCTGGAGGCATTGATTTGGTGTTTTTGGATATCCAGATGCCTGATTTAACGGGTATTCAGTTTTTGAAGATAGCGGGCGAGAAATCTAATTTTATCCTCACCACGGCTTATTCGCAATATGCTCTGGAAAGCTACGACCTTAACGTGTCTGATTACCTGCTTAAGCCTATTGCTTTCGACCGTTTTTACAAAGCGGTAGAAAAAGTACACAAAAGTCTGCAACGGTCTGAAACAGTACCTGCTCCAGTGCCCGAACCCGTACCCGCGCCAAGCGCCGCCAGCAACGGTAATGGGCCTGTACAAGATTTTATCTTTGTGAAAACAGAACATAAAATCCAAAAAATCCAACTCGACGATATCCTGTACATTGAAGGGCTAAAAGACTACATTTCTATTTTTACCAGAACCGAACGTGTGATTACCTTGCAGAACATGAAAAAAATGGAAGAAACCCTGCCCAAGGGCGAATTTATCCGTGTGCATAAATCATATATCATTTCGCTCGACAAGATCGAAAGCATTGAACGAAGCCGGATTTCGATCGCTTCTAAAATCATCCCGATTGGCGATACCTACCGCGACGAATTTTTTAAATTGATTGACGGCAGGAATATCTAACTAGCGCAGAGTTGGGTTTAAAGCTGATTGCCTCGATTCAGAAAACCGCCAGCCGGTTACTCAGTGGTAGCCAGGGGCGTAACCGTGTAGCCCAGCGCTTTCAAGCCTTGGATTAAGCCATCTTTGCCAATCAGATGCCCGGCACCAACGGCAATAAACAGGCTTTGGCCTTGCATGAGCGCCGGAAGCTGCGTTAGCCACTTTTGGTTTCTATTTTTAAGAAGCTTGTCCATTTCCTCCGAGGTATAATCTTCGTTTTGGCTAAATAGCTTTTCAAATTTTCCGAGGTCTTGCGTAATGTAATAATCGTAGATTTTTTGGGTTTCGGCTTTTGTTTTTTCTGCTTTGCTAATGCTTTTGAGCAACAATTCTTTTTGGCGTTCCAAAGTTCCTCCCAATAGCACATCGGCTTGGTCTTCTACGGTTTCGAGGCCATATACTTTTTTGTTCCTGCTTTTGGCGTCATCCTGAAAATATTGGTCGATGGCAGGGTTGTCTTTGCTGAAAGTAACGGGTGAGGTAAAGGCCAGCAACATGACCTGAATGGCAGCGGGTTTCATCGAATTGAACATTTTAAGGTCGTAACCCGATACTTTTTTCAAGTAATCGGCCACCATTTGATACTCGTCGGGTTTCAGGAGCTTGTCTAAAAAATTATTCTTCATTAGCATATAGGGAGCCAGTTTGATGGCCATGTTATTGTCCATCACCAGCTCGCCAACTACCGCATCGGCGTTGTTCAGCTTTTGGTTCAATATTTTCATGGTATCGATAAAGCTTTTGCCGGCAAAATGGTAGGTTCCAAATAAATAAGAAGGCTTTTCTAGGCCTTTGCCCGAAATTTCCCACAACAAGGTGTTTGTTGTTTTTTTGTTTTGGGCGTTTGCGCTTAAACTGATGCTTAAGAAGCAAAGGAGAAAATATTTTAGGATCTTCATGAAGCTCATTGATGGAGTTTGGCTTTAATGGCTACTTCGGCGGCCAAGGTAATATCCTCTGCCGGTTTTTCTGCCGGTTCGATAGGTGCCAACACGGTCCACCTGATGGCTTCGGCTACGCTTAATGGAAATAGGCCGTAACGCACAATTTTCCACGAATTCTCTATGGCTACCGGTACCAGCAAGGCATTGGGTGCTCTTTTAAGGAGGGTTGCAATGCCTCCTACGTGAAAAGTCTTCACTTTGCCGTCTTTGGCACGGGTGCCTTCGGCAAAAATTACGGCCGACCAATTGTTTTCTTTCATCCGCTTGCCCAGCTTCCCGATTTCGAGTACCGATTGCTTGCCGTCTTTACGGTCGATATTGGCGCCGCCACCGTATTTGAGGTTGTAGGAAATAGACGGAATGCCCCTAGTCAGTTCTATTTTTGAGATGAATTTGGGATGGTACTTGCGCAAGAACCAGATCAATCCCGGAATATCGTACATGCTCTGGTGGTTGGCCACAAAAATAATGGGTCTGTCGGTTGGCAGGTTTTGCTGGTTCACGAAAGTAACCGAGTTGAGCAGAAACCAGTTGCAATAAGTCAGGAAAAAATTCAGGCAGTCGACTGATCTTTTGTGGGCTTTGTAGCCAAATAGTTTATAGCATATCCATTGGATGGGGTGGAAAATGCCAAGCATCAGTCCGAAAAAGATGTAGAATATTGGCGATAGGATATAGCCGAACAGTTTTCTCATAAAAATTAAATTTTACCCTCCTGTATCAATAGCTTGGTTTTTAAAATGCCTGCCACGCTCATGCTGTCGGTAATGGTTCCGTCTAAAACCAGCTGAAAAGCTTCTTCGAACGGCAGTTTGCGGATAACCAGTTCCTCGGTTTCTTCGGGCGATGCCATGCCCATTTGGAGGTCTTGGGCTACATAAATGATTGCCAATTCGTCGCTTACAGAATTGGAAAGGTGCATCCGTTGGATTTCTGTCAAACGGCCGGCACTTAATCCGGTTTCTTCAGCCAGCTCCCGCCGGGCGCCTTCTTCGGGATGGATGCCCAATAAACCTCCACCTTCTGGAATCTCCCAGCTGTAGGCCTTGATCGGAAATCGGTATTGCCCAACGAGCCAGGTGTTGTAATCGGTATCCAAAGGAATGATGCCAATGGCCGTATTTTTAAAGTGCACCTCGCCATAAATACCTTTACCGCCAGCAGGGTTAATTACCTGATGTTCGGTAAGCGAAATCCAATTGTTATCGTAGATTTTTTGACTTTCCAGTATTTTCCAGGGATTATCCTTGTCCATGGCTGCAAGATACGATTTTAGTCGGTTAGTCGATAGTCGGGAAGTCCATAGTCTTTAGTTAGGGCGCAGAGGTAAGCTGGAACACGGAAGATGGAAAATGTAATTTGAGGTTGGGCACTGAGTTTACAATTGTCAGTTAGCAATAAACCTATGACTAATGAACCCGTGAACTTCTTCTACTGCTTTACGGGTACAGGTGGAGGTGGGATGGTTACCTTGTTTACTTTCACTTTGGTAAAGCGATAGTTTAAGCTGAAGCTCACATTGCTCGAGTTGTTAGTAGAATAGCTCTGCGAGGTGAAATTGGTGCCTTGGTTAAACGAATTGTTGTTGCGGCGGCCAAAAGGGTCGCTTGTGCTGATGCGTGCACTCAGGGTGTTTTTAAAAAAGGTTTTCCTGGCGCCGAAGCTGCTGTTGATCGATCCTTTGTTACGGCCTTGCGCATTGATGTTGTTGGCGTAGTTTACGTACGACTCGAAAGCGGTTTTGAACGGCAATTGCATCGAAAAGCCCAAGGAAGCCCTTAAGCTCAATCCGTCGCGGTTTAACGAAGAATTTAATTTAGAGTTGTACCGGCTCTGGATTATACTGAAATTGCCATTGGTAGAAATTTTGCTGGTAGGCCTAAAGTTACCGATCAGCATCAAGGCAATAGCATGGTTGGTTCCTACATTGTCGAAAGTGCTTTCTGACACGCCGTTTGGTTTAACCATACGGTACCGTTCGATTACGCCCCTGGCGGTTGAGTAGGAAATACGTGGCGTAAACGACCATTTTTGTCCGAAGGCACCAAAACTGAAATCCATTTGGTGTGTGTAGGCCGGCGAAAGATCGGGATTGCCGTAAGAAATATTCAGCGTATCGGCATTGTTAACCTGTGGGTTCAACGTGTTTTCTCGGGGTCTGTTGATGCGTACGCTGTAGGTCGCTCCGAAATTATAGCGTTTTTTGAAGTAATGGTTGATTGATACGTTGGGGAACAAGCTCAGGTAAGGATCTACATGGTAATTGGCGCCTGTAGAAAGGTCGAAGTTTACATCGGTGTATTCAGCTCTCAATCCACCTTTAAAACCCCAGCCATTGAGCCTCAAATTATAGGAAGCATAACCCGACAGGATGTGTTCATTATAAAAAAACTTATTGGTGAGGGCTTTATTGGTGAGGTACTGTTCGGTTTGGTAATTGAAGTTCTGCACCAGCAGGTCGTTGTCGTTTTTGCGGTAGTTAAAGGCCATGCCCAGTTCCAACTGGTCGCGCTTTTTAAAAACCGGCTTGTCATAATCGAGGTTAAAGTTCAGTCCCTGGTTACTGATTTCGTTGTCGTTCTGCTGCAGGCTTGGGTTTAAGTTGGCCGGAAAGGCATAGGTGCGGTTGTAAGAACGCAGGTCGTTGTTGGCATTGGTATTGGCGGTAATGCCCATGGTCAGCTTGCCTCCAACGGTATCGGTTTGCAGGTTGTAATCGGCATTAAAAACAAAGTTATGGCTGTTGCCGTCGCCCAGGTTCTGCTGGTTGCGCAGGCGGGTGGCTATCTGGTCTTCATTGAGGTAATAAAAATCGTTGCCCGAACGGCTATTGCTGTTGTTGATGTTGTAGTTGGTAGAGATGCGGAGGCTTTGCTTGGGCGTAATGTCCCAATCGAACCCCAACCTAAAATTACCCCCGTCGCTTTTGTTGCGGTTGTTGTTAAACTGGTTGTAATAGAAAGTAGTATCGGGAAAGAAATTGGTGCGGTAGCTTTCGCTATTGCCTTTGCCGATGTTCTGCCGATAGGCCGCGCTGCCATTCAGGTTATAGTTTTTGCCCCTGTAGGAGGCATTGGCATTGGTGTTGGTATTGCCCTGCAGGCCGGCGGTTATGCCTATATTGCCGTTAAAACCGACTTTGAAGCCCTTTTTCATTACGATGTTGAGGATGCCCTCGCCATCGCCCGAGTATTTGGAAGGCGGATTGGTCATGACCTCTATTTTTTCGATGGCATCAGAAGGCAATACGTTGAGCAGGTCTGTAATGTTGGAGGTCATGTAATCGGAAGGCTTGCCGTCAATAAAAACACGGGTACTCCTTTTGCCTGCAATGGTTGCGTTGCCGTCGATGTCGACCTGCACCATTGGTACGTTTTTGAGGATGTCTGTTGCGGTGCTCCCCTCGGCCAGTATCGACGAGCCTACGTTATAGGTAATCACATCGGCGCCAAATTCTACCAGCGGTTTGGGGGCGGTAATTACCACTTCGTTCAGGTTGCTCTGTTCGTTGCTGAGCTTCAGGTTGCCCAGGTTTTTGTCGAAATCTTTTTCGGTAATGATGATGTCGTTGACCACCAAACTGGCAAAGCCCACGTAGCTTACCCTTAGCCTGTAAGTGGCGGGTTTGAGGTTCACGAATTTAAATATACCGTTTTCATCGCTTTGGATGGTAGACAAGGGCTGTTCTGCGGTGCCCTCAAAAACAGCTACTACAGCAAAGGGAATAGGCAAAGCGCCTACCTCCTCAATTACCTTACCCCGAATAATGCCCTTTTCTGCCGCTTTGGCGCCAAAAGCAGCCATGCAACAAGCAACAAGCAACAAAAAGGATGTCAGGATTTTCAAGGTAGGTGCTAAGCTAATCAATTAAAAGGTTTCTTCGTTTGGTCTGCCACCCTCATCATCGCTTTTTTTCGTTTTCTTAAAGCCAAAACTGGTTTTTCCAAAACGGTAAGAAAAAGTGAGGTTGCCCATGGTGCCTTGCATGTAGCGGCTAAAATCAATCAATGAAGTATTGCCGTTTTGGGTCATCTGCCATTTTCTGGTCGAAAATACGTCCCTGATGTTTAGGCTCAAACTGGCTTTCTTGTTTTTGAAGTCGTATTTGGCGCCTGCATCCATGCCGTACATCGCTTTTCTGATGCCTTGGGCCATCACCTCGCGCGAGCGGTAGTCGCCTTTGATTTGCAGGGTGATGCTGTATGGCAATACAAAGTTGTTGGTTAAGTTGGCGTTGTAGCTAAATCCCGAGTTTTCTACGATGCCAAATGCCGGAACGCCCACGATCTTGCTCTGGTAAAGGTTAACGTTGGCGGTAAAGTTCCAAGCTTTGAGCAGGTCGAATTTACCAATCAGCTCTATGCCGCTGGCGATGCTGCGGGTTAAGTTTTGTGGGGTGCTGATGGTAATTCCGTTGGCATCAGGTTCAGTTCTGATCCTTTGGATCACATCGTTGGTTTGGCGCATGTAGGCCGACGAAACCAAAGAGAATTTTTTCCAGAATTTGCTATAGCTCAACTCAAAAGCATGTACGTCTTCAGGTTTAAGGTTTACATTGCCTTGGCGGTAGTTTAAAGGGTCTGAAACATCAAGAAAAGGGTTGGTGTCCCAGCCACGTGGCCTGTTTACCCTGCGGCTATAGCTCAACTGTACCTGTTGGTCGCCCTTAAACTTTTGGGTAAGGAAAACACTTGGGTATAAACGGGTATAAGCTACTTTGCCTGGAGTATAAGCCAAGTTAGAGTTGATGTCGTAAGCGCCTAAATGGGTATCTAAACGCGCATCTTCGCCCCTTAAACCAAATTGATAGCCAAAATTGTTGATTTGGTTTTGGTAGTTTACATAAATGGCATGTACCTGGTCTTTGCTATTGAACTCGTTGCTTAACGAATAGTTAAAATTGTAATTGCCATCAACAGGGCTTAATACATCGGCATAGGTAGAGCTTTCGGCAATACGGATTTGGCTGCGGTAGCCGGCTTCAACTTTGCCAGACTTGCCAACAGGCAAGGTATAGTCTACCTGCGCGTTGTAGTTGCGGTTCAGTCCGTCCCTGTCGTTGCGCTGGATGTCGGGCGTGCCGCTAACCGGGTTGCCGTTAATGTTGTAAATGTTGGTGTTGTAGGTCTGGAAATTATCGTTCGTGCCTTCCGAAAAACTGATGTTGGCCGTAAGCTCTTCGCGAGGCTTTTTAAATTTCTGAGAAAAATCCAAGTTCAAATCGTAGCTGTTGCCTTTGCCATTGTTATCGTTAGAGCGGTGGCTGAGTGCCAATGGATTAAGGTTAGCGCCTAACTGGTCTATAGACAAAAACTCGTTTTGGTTGTTGTTTCTGATGTTGAGCCCTGTAGAGAAACTCAATACGCTTTTTTCGGCCAGGTAATAATCCAGTCCGGCCTTCAGGTTATGTCCTTTTTCCAAACCTTTCGAATCGGTATTCTGGTTGGCATAGCCGGTTGGACCGGTGCCATTAAAATAAGCGATGTTGTTGTAGCCACCACCCACACGGTTGCCATAGCGGTAGCTGTAATTGCCGTAAAGGTTTATTTGTTTGTTTTGAAAACTCATGCTGGTGTTGGCGTTGTAATTATCGCGGTTTCCGGCAGTTAAAGCCAAAGAACCATTAAAACCCAGCTTCTTGTTTCTTTTCAATACAATGTTGATGATACCCGATTGTCCTTCGGCATCGTACTTGGCCGATGGATTGGTAATCAACTCCACGCTTTCGATTGAACTGGCGGGGATGGATTTGAGGATCTGGGCCACGTCGCCGCCGGCAATTAACGAAGGCTTGCCATCAATCAGCACTTTTACGCCCGACGAACCGCGCAGGCTTACATTGCCGTCGATATCGGTTTGCACCGAAGGTACGTTTTGCAAAAGATCGGATGCAGAACCACCCTCGCTTACCAAACTTTGGTCAACAGAGAATACCTTTTTGTCGATGCCCAATTGCATGGTTGTTTTGGGTGCGGTAACGGTTACCTCGTTCAAAACATTGCTTTTGGCGGTTTTCATCCTGATGCTGCCCAGGCTGATTTCCTTAACCGCATCTGAAATGGTAACCGAATCGCGTACCATGGTTTGGTAGCCCACATAACTGGCCTTGAAAGTAAAGGTGCCTTTGGGGATATTGGTAATGGCAAAAAGACCATCAACATCGGTTTGCACCAGCTTGATGGTGTTTTTCGTTTTTTTATCGATCAGCATGGCCGAAGCAAACGGAATGGTTTCGTTGGTTTGTGCATCAATGATTTTTCCGGTTATTTTGCCGATATTATTGGTTTGTGCAGAAAGTTTTACAGTTACAATACAAATAGCTAAAGTCAATAACAGAACTTTGCGGATACTATTTTTCATCTAAATCTTGCTCTTTTTTAGTTTTTCCTAAATTGGAAGACAAAGGTCGGATGAGAAAGTTTAAAAAAACGAGGCGTAACTATTTTATTACAGCTAAAACATGATAAATTACGGTAATATTTTTGATAACGAAGGTTTAAGTTATACTGCTTATCGCGAATTGGTAAACCAACTCCTGGCCGAAGGCAAAACTACGGGCCCCGATCATTCGGAAGCCATGTTGCATTATACCAAGATGAACGTGCAACGCATGAACCGGGTCGACAAAACCACGGTGCTGGGTAACGATCTTCTGGAGGCCATGGGCAAAGTAAAAGGCAAGTACCACTTTTTGGTAATCAGCGAAGGCTGGTGTGGCGATGCCGCTCAAATTGTACCTGTAATTAACAAATTGGTTGAACATGCGCCCGATCAATTCGACCTTAAGCTGGTCCTGCGCGATCAACATCTCGAACTGATTGATGCCCACCTCACCAATAACGGCAGGGCTATTCCGGTACTTTTGGTACTTAACGAACAAAAAGAACTCGTTTTGCCCAAATGGGGACCAAGGCCTCAAGTGCTTCAGGATTTATTGATGCAGTGGAAGAAAGAAAACTCCGATATGATGCTGGTTGCCGAACAACTACATGGTTGGTATGCTAAGGATAAAACCCAAAGTACGCAAGCAGAGCTGGCCAAATTGTTGGCTAATTTGAAATAGACGAATGTGTTAGCCACTTTGTTTGGGCGTGTTTTTAACCAATAAGAACATTTCAATCTTTTTTCTAAAGATTTTGTAATGAATTTCTTAGATGCCTAGGGCGGTTAGATGCCTAGGGCGGTTAGAGGTTAGGCTAACCATTAAGGCATTAAGGTTATTCGGGCTTTTCTTTTGTCGCATGCTTTGGGGTTTAGCCTGAGGCGTCTAAGGTGGTTAAAAATTAGGCCAACCATTAAGGCTTTTCTTATTTGTGTGCTTCGCCGTTAGTTGTAAAGGAATAACGTTAATCGACAGTAACCGTTAAGCCTTCTTGTTGCAGAATTTTGCGGTAAACTTCCATTTCGGTAAACGAACCTTCTAAAATGGCGCATTTTCCTTTGTTGTGTACTTCCCAGGCAATTTTTTCGCCCTGTGCCTCCGTGTAGTCAAGGTATTTCATCATACACCAGATTACATGCTCAAAAGTATTCACATCATCGTTCCAGAGAATAAGGCGATGAATGGTTTTCAGCGAAGTGAGAATTTCGTCTAGCGTAAATGTTTCTTCCTTGGTTTCTGTTGCCATGCTACAAAAATAATAAATAGTATCTAGATATAGATATAGATGTAAGTTGTATGATATGAAATTAATGACCGATGCCGGAGCATTAGGCAGGAAGCTATACGTCTCAAAAAATAACTACATTTGTTTGTCAAACCACTCAGCATGCAACACTCAAAAATTGCCGGAATAGGCTATTACGTGCCTAAAAATGTTTATACCAATACCGATTTATCGCGCTTTATGGAAACCAGCGACGAATGGATCCAGGAACGTACCGGCATCAAGGAACGCCGTTTTGCCGACAGACTGGGAGAAACCACCACCACCATGGGTATCGAAGCGGCCAAAGTGGCCATTGCCAGAGCCGGAATTACTGCCCAGGATGTCGATTTTATCATTTTTGCGACCTTGAGCCCTGATTATTATTTCCCGGGGTGTGGCGTGTTGCTGCAACGCGAAATGAAAATGAAGGAAATTGGTGCCCTCGATATCCGCAACCAATGCTCGGGCTTTGTGTATGCGCTTTCGGTAGCCGATCAGTTCATTAAAACCGGCATGTATAAGAATATTCTAGTGGTAGGGAGCGAAAAACATTCTTTTGCCATGGATTTCGAGACCCGTAGCCGCAATGTATCCGTTATTTTTGGCGATGGTGCCGGCGCAGTGGTATTGCAGCCCACACAAAAAGAGGGACAAGGCATTTTGAGTACACATTTGCATAGCGATGGCGCCGATGCCGAGATTTTGGCCATGTTTTATCCCGGGTCGCATGCCAATAAATGGATGCCCGAAAAGCCGGGTTATCCAGCTCAGGAGCTGGGCGGTTTGTTCATGACGACCGAGCAGCTGGAAAGTGGCGCCGCCCTGCCTTATATGGATGGACCAGCCGTATTCAAGAAAGCAGTAGTCAAATTTCCAGAGGTGATTAAAGAGGCTTTGGCCAAAAATAACCTCGAAGCTAAGGATATTGACCTGTTGGTGCCTCATCAGGCCAATTTGCGTATCAGCCAATATGTACAGCAACTGTTGGGCTTGCGCGACGATCAGGTGTTCAACAATATTCAGAAATACGGCAACACCACGGCCGCCTCGGTGCCCATTGCACTTTGCGAAGCCTGGGAAGCCGGTAAAATTAAGGAAGGCGATTTGGTTTGCCTAGCCGCCTTTGGCTCGGGCTTTACCTGGGCCAGTGCCTTGTTGAGGTGGTAGTTTGATGCAACCTGAAGTAATTGGCCTGAAGCCAAATGAACCCATTTACAATTGAACTAAAACAATGAGCTTTAAATTAGGAGATTTCGTCCGTTTTGTAGACGAAAAGCGTGAGGGCTATATTACTCGGGTGATTGATGCACAAACTTTTGGCGTAACCGATACCGATGGTTTCGAAATTCCGGTTGTTGGCGCTAACCTTACGCATGTGCACGGCCATGGAGCCACACAGGCGAATGAGCCTCAGCAAACTGCGCAAGCAGCAGCCGATTTTAAGGAAGATGGCGTTTTTCTGGCAGTGGCCGAAGATTCTAAAGCCAGTTCAGTGGCTCATTTTACCTTGGTTAACCGCAGTTCCTATCAATTGCTGCTTGCCCTAAAAACAGATATGAAGGGCCAGTATAGGGGAGAGTTTGCAGGCGTAGTGCCACCTCAGGCACAAACGCAGCTCTTTAGTGCCAATTTGGGCGATTTAGACAATTGGCCCCAATATATTTTCCAGGTCTTGTATTTTACAACAGGCAACCTTAAACCCAAAGCGCCACTGAGCCTGACCAAAAAATTCAGGAGCAAAGACTTCAATTCGGCCAAGCAACAAATCGCCGAAATCAATAAATATGGCTGGTTGGTACAACTGGATGAGCCTGCTCCCCTCATCGATCCACAAAAACTAAAAGAGAGCTTTTTTAGGGGCGAAACGCCAAAACCCATTGTGCCCGTCCCGCCACAAGAGGTAGATCTGCATATCGAAAAGCTGCGCGACGACCATCAGTTTCTCTCCCAATCGGAAATCATCGATATCCAGTTGGCACATTTCCGCCAATTGCTCGATGCGGCCATTGTGCACCAGCTGCCTTCCATCGTTTTTATACACGGCGTGGGCAATGGCACTTTAAGGCACCACATTCATCAAGCCATTAGCAAGCACCCACAGGTAAGAACTTTTATGGATGCCCGCAAGGAAAAGTTTGGTTATGGCGCTACTGAAGTGTTTTTTAAGGTATAGCTTTTACTTTGATTCGGTTGGCTTCACAATGTTGATCCGACTTTGTTTAAACCCAAACCTGCCCAATAAATCGGTGCCTTCTGCTTTAATGGTATAGCTGGTTGGCTTATCGGCCGCATAAAATGAAACGCTGGCCTTGCCATTTTCGTCGGTTATTACGTTGGCGTTCCAATAAATGGTAGAACGAAGGTCGGGTAGGGCATTGGTTTGGTCGGCAGTATATTTTGGACTGTAAAATTCTTTGCCCAAACTTAATGGCAATGGCCTGTATACGTAAACGCCTGGTGCCGTAGCTACCCACGGACCGTTGCCGCTGCGCGTGGTAATTTCGAGGTAATAAAAGACACAACCCTTATACAGCTGGATGTTTTTAATGTCGGCGGCATTGAGGTAATTGAAGATTTGTTTGTTGGCTTCAAACCACTCTCTAGGGCCGGCGCCTTGTACAACTTTATAGGTGCTTATTTTGTCTATCCTGATGGATAAAATAAGGTTTGCTCCGATCACATATTCGTCAAAACTATAATGGCCCATTCTTGAATAACAAGATGGATACCAGGAGTTGCCTGCTTTAAAGCCCTTGAACCTTTCTGTTAAAAGGTCGAGCAGAGTTTTGCGTGGAACCTTTTTCAGCTCCTCTTCTGTAATGAACTGATTGATCCTAGCGTCCCAGGCAACTTCGTAGGTGATATTTGGGTTAGCGCCTTTAATTTCGACTTCCTTCAAAGTGGTGCCGGTTAAGGGTGCCATTAGGCGTTCATTTTGCTTTACTTTCTCTTTGGCATTGAACAGGGATTTGAGTGCCGTACTGTCGCTGTTTATGTACCAAGGATTTACTTTCGGGGCAAGCCCAAAGGGCAGAGCCGGAACAAATTCGTTTACGGTAATGTTTGCGGAAGATACTTTGCCCTTTGCATTTTTGATTTTAATGGTGTAGGCCGCACTGTCAAGCAAAGGCAGGTTGTCGAAAGTGAAATCGCCATTCTTATTGCTAACGGTATCGGTAAGCAGTACGTCCTTGCCTAAAGAGAGCAGGGTAAGTCTGATATCGGGCACGGGCTTATTGAAAAGGCCCGTTAGCCTGCCGGTAATCTTGTTGCCATTTTCGGCGATGAATTTAGGGCTTTCCTGTTTTTTTAAAATCTCATTCCAATCATAGCCTACCCAGCCTTGGGTAAGCATCAACTGGTCTAATGCGGCTTGGCTGTGTGCGTCAAAGGTCTTAAAATACCAGCTGGCATCTTCTACCAAGCCTTTAAGGTTGCTCTGCAAAAGGTAGTAAGAATTGATGTTGCCCGCTTTGGCCGGTTGTCGCACTTGCGCATCGTCGGTTACGGCCAATGCAAAAGTGCCCTTTACCGGCTTTCCGTTTTCGTCGGTTGCGGTTATATCGATGGCAATGCTGTCTTTGGTTTTATAGCTTGTCCTGGTTTCGAAGTCCAGCTTTATATGCTGCTTGAAATTGATAAAGGCATTGCGTTCGTTTAAGGGTTGCTTTTCTGGAGAGAAAAGGGTAAAATGTACGATGCCATCAGGAAAAATATCCTTTGGCAGTTTGAGGTTGCTGAAACCGCTTTGGAGATTGAGCTTGGTAGCCAAAATAATGCTGTCGCCTACCTGTGCCAGCAGTTCGTAAGCTTGGTCTGTTCTTTTGGCTGGGCTGGCTTTTACAAATACATACAAAGAATCGGGCTTATTCAAATGGTCTATCCTTAAGGTGGTGCCTTCTGGCTTTGCCAAAGGCAACGGCACTTGCTTTTCTTTTCCGTTGAGGTTAAAAACGGCAAAATAAGTCTCGTCTTTTTTGGGCAGCAAGAAAAAATTGCCCATGCCGAGGTGTGTACTTGCAAAGGTGCCCAATTGTTCTTTTCTGTTGTTCACAATTTTACCACTGATTTCCTGGCCCAAGCCATCGGTACCAATGGCCTTAAACGCAATTTTGTTATAGATGTCGTTAACCAGATAGCCGCCTTCGGGCATAAATTGAAGGTCGAGGTTGTCGGGGTCTTTTAAAACCAAAGGTAAAATTGCTTTTTTCAATTTGTCTTTTTTATCGAGGATAAGCAGGCTATAGCCAGGGTTTAGGTTGCCGGCAGGCAGTTTTATATCGAAAAAGCCATCTTGGGTGGTTTGCAGTTCGGTGCGCATCAGCCGCTTTTGGCCGTTCATCAAATAAAGTTCCAAATCGCGGTAGCCCGCCGCTTCGTTTTTCACGTTGCTTAGCCGGGCTTTAATGTCGAGGCTGCGTTTGCCGTCTTGGCCAACAAGTTGCTGGTTGGAAGTTAAAAGCCAGGTTTTGTCGGTTGCGTTGCCAATGTAAAAGCTTTTCGAGAAATAAAAATCGGCGCCAAGGTTCTGTTGCCAGTTGGTGTAGGCCCTAATGCTGTAGCTCCCATCGGCAAGCTTCGGATCGAGTGCAAACTGTCCAAAACCGAGCCCGTTGTTTAAGGGAAGCACCAGCCGTTCAACCAGCTGGCTGCTGTCGTTAAAAAGCTCAACGTACAGCCTATCGCTTCGGGTATTGATGTTGTGGTCTGCATTGAGCAGCAAAGATTTAAACCAAAGCGTATCGCCGGCGCTGTAGTAGGGTTTGTCAAAAGTGAGGTAGGCTTTTTCTGTCGGAAACAGGCTGTAATGCGCTTGCACCAAGTTGCTTACGGAAGCCCTTGTTTCTTGTGCCCACATTTTTGTTGCGGCACAGCAACCCAGTAGGGCAAACAGGATGAAAGATTTAAGTTTCATAAGCGGTGTTTTAGCTTTCTTTGATTACTCTATTCATTTGTTCTAAAAGACCCTATACTCGGTAGGGGTATTTTCTACTTCACTTGCCTAAACCTTTGCAAAATCTCTATTTTGATTTTGGTTTGTCTGCCACTTGGATGATGGTCTTCTGATAGCCAAACCTGCCCATTAAATCCGTTCCTTCTGCTTTTACGGTGTAAGTGCTAGGCTTATCGGCCGCATAGAACGAAACGCTGGCCTTTCCGTTTTCATCGGTTATGACATGGGCATTCCAATAAATGGTCGACCGCAAATCGGGCAGGTCGTTTTTACTTTCAGTGGTATATTTTGGACTGTAAAACTCTTTTGCCGGACTTAAGGGCAAAGGCCTGTACACATAGTTGCCTTGGCTTGTGGCCACCCAAGGTCCATTTCCGCTCCGCGTAGTAATTTCAAGATAATAAAATGCACAGCCCTTATAAAGTTGGATACTTTTGATATCTTCTGCACTCAAATCATTGAAAAGCTGTTTGTTAACTTCGAACCAAGCTTGTGGGCCTGCTATTGACGATACTTTAGTTGTACTGATTTTGTCTATCCGAATAGAATTAATAATATTCAAGCCGATTACATATTCCTCAAATAAGAAGCGTTCTACACCAGTGCTGCAGTTGGGATACCAGCGGTCGCTTATCTTAAACCCGCTAAATCTTTCGGTCAAAAGATTGAGTAGTGTTTTGCGTGGCGTTTTTTTCAACTCCTCTTCTGTAATGGACTTGTAAATATTGGCATCCCAGGCTACTTCGTAGGCTATATTTGGATTAACGCCTTTAATTTCTACTTCTTTTAAGGTGGTTCCGCTTAGGGGGAACATTATTGTTTCGTTCTGTTTCACCTTTTCTTTTCCGTTAAGAAAATGCTTCAGCGCAGTACTGTCGCTGTTAACGTACCAAGGATTTGTTTTTTCGGCGAGACCAATTGGAAGCGGGGGAACAAATTCATTTACACTTATCTTGGCCGCAGAGGCTTTTCCTGCTGCATTTTTAATTTTGATGGCATAGGAGGCGCTATCTAAGCGTGGCAGGTTGCTAAAGGTAAAACCGCCATCCAAGTTGCTGATGGTATCTGTAACGAGTATATCCTTACCCAAAGAAAGCAGCGTAAGCCTCATCGCGGCCACTGGTTTGTTGAGCAGGTTGGTTAACCTTCCTGTAATCTTGTTGCCATTTTCTGCGATAAATTTGGGGCTTGCTTGTTTCTTGAGAACCTCATTCCAATTGTACCCGATCCATCCTTGGGTAAGCAATAGATTATCCAAAGCAACCCGAGCGTCGCCACCCTGGTTTCTAAAATACCAGTCGGCATCTTCGATGTTTCCTTTCAAATTGCTTTGCAATAAGAAATAAGTGACAATATTATCGCCATTAACAGGCAGTTTTACCTGCGCATTGTCGGTTATGGCTATAGAAAATGTACCTTTGATTGGGTTGTTGTTCTCGTCTGTAGCATGAATGGATAGCGAAATACTGTCTTTTGGTTTGGAGGAAATACCTTGGGTTATCGATAACTTGATTTGCTGTTTGAAGTTGATGAATGTATTTCGTTCGTTAAGCGGTTGCTGATCGGGAGAGAAGAGCGTAAAATGAACAATGCCATCAGGAAAGCCATTTTTTGCTAGTTTTAGATTGCTGAAGCCATTTTTGAGATTAATTTTGCCCGCGAAAATGAGGCTGTCAGCTGCTTGTGCCACAAGCTCGTATTCCTGGTCAATTCTTTTCCCTTCGCTTGCCCTGATAAACACATATAAAGAATCTGATTTAGAGGTGTGGTCTATCCGCAAAGTAGTACCTTCTGCTTGAGCCGATGGCAACGGTACTTTTTGTTCCTTGCCATTTACATTAAACACAGCCGTATAGGTTTCGCCTTTTTGCGGCAATAAAAAAAAGTTGCCCATTCCTTGATGTTGGCTGGCAAACGTAGTTAACTGCTCATTTTTGGCATTAATGATCTTGCCGCTTATGTTTCGGCTCAACCCATCTGCACCAATGGCCTTAAAAGCCACTTTGTTATAAATGCCCGCTACCAAGTAACCCCCTTCGGGCATAAACTGCAGATCTATTTCGGCAAGGTCATTTAGGGTTAAAGGCAAAATTGCCCTTCTCAGCTTGTCTTTTTTATCGGTTATCAAAAAGCTGTAATTGCTGTTCAGGTTGTTGGTTGGTAAGGGTAATTTTGCATCAAAAAAACCTCCCTGATCTGTTTGCAACTCGGTGCGCATCACTTTTTTGTTGCCATTCATTAGGTAGATTTCCAAATCTAAATAGCCGGAAGGCTCATTGCGCAGATTGGTAAGGCTCGCCTTGATGTCGAGGCTTCTTTTGCCGTTTTCGGTCGTAATCTTCTGGTTTGAAGTGATGAGCCAGGTTTTGTTGCTGGCATTGCCAATGTAAAAGTTCTTTAGAAAATAAGCATCCACACCAAAATTCTGTTGCCAATTGGTGTAGGCCCGTATGCTGTAGCTTCCATCGGTTAGCTTTTGGCTTAAGGGAAACTGGCCAAATCCAAGCCCATTGTCCAGTGCCACCACTCTTCTTTCAACCAGCTGGCTGCTGTCGTTAAAAAGTTCTACATAGAGCTTGTCGCTTCTGGTATTCACACTGTGGTCTGAATTGAGCAAAATCGATTTGAACCACAGCGTATCTCCAATCGTATAATAGGGCTTGTCAAATGATAAGTAGATTTTCTCTGAAGGAAAAAGCGCATAGTATTTTTCGATCTTGTTGGTTATTGACGTGGGTGGCTTCGTATCTTGGGCAAGTGAGCCCATCGAAATCAAGAGCAGATAGGGGATGAGAAGATATAGGCGTACATTTTTCATGGATTGAAGATTTTAAGAAGGCTAACTCCCCTTTGCCGATCGGGTCATTTGTTCTAGCATATCCCACATTTCGGTCGGAATGGCTTCGAGCCCGTTCATCTGTCCTGCGCCTTGCAGCCATTCGCCACCATCAATTGAAATGACCTCGCCATTGATGTAGCCCGAAAAATCGCTCATTAAAAAGGCAGCCAAATTGGCCAATTCCTGATTTTCGCCCACGCGTTTAAGGGGTACACGGTTTTTGAAATCGAATTTTTTGGCCAAATCGCCAGGCAATAGCCTGTCCCAGGCACCTTTGGTAGGAAATGGACCAGGCGCAATGGCGTTGGTGCGGATGCCATATTTGCCCCATTCTACGGCCAGCGAGCGGGTAAGGGCCAGTACGCCACCTTTGGCACAAGCCGAAGGCACCACATAGGCCGAGCCTGTAAAGGCGTAAGTGGTTACGATGTTGAGAACCGTAGCGGGTTGTTTTTGCGCAATCCAATGCTTGCCAAAAGCCAAGGTACAATTTACGGTACCTTTAAGCACAATGTCGATAATGCTCGAAAAAGCGTTGGCCGATAGCCGCTCGGTTGGCGAAATGAAATTGCCGGCCGCATTGTTCAACAAGCCTTCTACGCTGCCAAATTTCTGCAGGGTTTGTGCCAACACTTCTTCTACCTGGGCATAGTCGCGCACATCGCATTGTACGGCTAACACTTTGCCCCCGGTTTCAGCTTCCATTTCATTGGCTGTTTTTTGGAGCACTTCTAGTTTGCGGCTAGTAATAACCAAATTGGCACCCAGCTTTAAGAAATAGGTGCCCATGGCACGACCCAAGCCGGTGCCTCCGCCGGTTACTACAATGGTTTTTCCTTTGAGGGCATCATCTTTTAACATCGGTTCGTTGTACATGGCTTTATGACTGAATTAGTGGATTGCTTTAATTGTTCAATTGTTAAGTTGCCGTATTGTTGGCCCACGGGGCCTTACAAAGGCTATGCTTTCTTTTGCAGGCCGTCTATAATGGTTTTGAGAATGCTTCTGGTTGTCGGTGCCCACCATTGTTTCAGCATTACTTCAAGGTCGGCACTTTGGTCGGCACTGGTGCTGGCAATCAATTCCTTGCGGATGTTGGTTTTGCTCTGTTGCCAGGTATTGCGTTCAAAAGCCATGTATTTTCTCGCTTTGCGTTCGGCTGCGGTTAAAATGCTTTCGGGTTTGACCAATTCGTCTACCAAACCCACATTTAGGGCTTCATCCGGACTAAACAGCTTTCCTTCTAAAAGATGCCTTGTTGCCGAGGCTTTGCCCAGCCAAAAGGCGTACAGATTAAAAATACTGTTGGGTACGATGATGCCTACCGGAACTTCATTTAATCCAATAATGTATTTGCCTTCGGCCATTACTCGCGCATCGCAAGCCAAGGCTATAACGCAGCCGCCCGCAGGGCTATGGCCATTTATGGCCGCTACCAAAGGTTTTTTAAAAGCCGTGATCTTGGCTACAAAATCCAGGAATAAATGCCAAAAGCTTTTGGCTTCTTCCTCGTTGTAATTATAAAGCTCGATTAAATCTAATCCGGCCGAGAAAAAATGCTCCTTTCCTGTAATCACGACGCCGCCGATATGGCTGTCGTTTTCGATATGGTGCAGCATGTCGGTCAGTTCGGTTACCATTTCGCGGTTCATGGAGTTTGATTTGCCCCTGTTCAGGGTAATGATGGCCAAACCGTCTTTTATGCTTGTTTCAATTGTGTTCATGAGTTCTTATTTTACTTCATAAGTATATACTTTTCTGCCCAAATTACCAAAAGCATCCATGCCTTCTACGATAACCCTGTAAGTACCAGGGCTTCCGGCATTAAAATAGCTGAGCTTGGCTTTGCCCTTGATGTCGCTGTTGAGGTTTGGCTGCCAAAAAACAGTAGTTCTCAGGTCTTCCATTTCCTTATTGACTTTTGGGTCGTCGTAGTTGGGCATGTAAAATTCCTTTACGGTAGCAAAGCCCCTGTTAGATAGCCTGATTTTATTGAAAGTAGTTACGGTTTCTAATTCGTCCAGCTGTTTGGTGGTAATCAAAACTACGCCCCAATAGCCGTCTTGGCCGTAAAGAACGGTATTGTAGTTCGAGCTGAGCACCTCTATGCCTTCTACCGTGCCTGGCGGGATATCCTTGATCTTATCCTGGCTAATCCGAACGCCATCCAACAAGACCATTACTGGTTTTGGAAGGGCCGAGGTAATAGAAACCGTGCGGAAGCTGGAGCGTACATAGTTGCCTCCATAAAGCATGATGCCCGGAATACTCAAAAAAGCCTGTTCCAAGCTAGTTTGGTACTTTAGTTTTTCTTTGGTAATGACATAGTCTGCCTGGCCTGCCAAATTTTTGGAACCTCTGATGGGGTTGACCGGGATAGGCGATTTCTTGGCCTTGATATTTACCTCGTTAAGCTGTATGGCGCCATCGAGCAGATTGTATTTTTTGAGGTCGGCATAGCGTTTTCTGGTTTCCTCGAGGTATTGTGTCAGGTTAAATGATTGGCCATCAAAACTGCTTGAAACGTTAGGCGAGCCATTAAGCCTAATCAATACATTATCGCTTTCGTTTTTGCTTTTGGCCTGCATAATAAAGGTTACGCTGTCTGGAAGGTCGAGCCTGTCGAAAATAAACCTGCCATTGGCATCGGCCACGGTATCTAAAATCATGGTGAAGTTTTTGGTGGTCGAGAGGAGAGTTACCTTGGCGTTAGGCACTGGCTTTTTGTTTGCATCGTAAACAATGGTGCCTCCAATTTCGAGGCTTTTTTCTATCCGATAGTTAAGCACAGGCATTTTGTCTTCCTGAATATCTTTCCAAACAAACCTTCGCCAGCCTTGGGTAAGCATGAGGTTGTCTAGTTGCCTCGCTTTCTCGTCGGTTACGTTATTGAAGTAGTAGTTGGGTTTTTCTACGTAACCTTTCAGGTCGGAGGTCAGCAAGAGGTTAGACAGGATCGTAGTTTCCTGATCCTCGTCGAAAGGCACTTTGCCCATATCGGTTATGGCTACCGAAAAATTACCGTCTGTCGGATTTTCGTTGGCATCGCTCACCGTGAAATCGAGTTCTGTTTTAGATTTGGTATGGGCAGATTTGATGTCGTTGATGTTTATTTTCAGGGCATCTTGATGGTTAACAAAAACCAGGCGTTCGGCTATGGGTTTACTATCCGAATCGAAAAGCGTAAACTGGACAATACCTGTAGGAAACGTGCTTTTGCGCGTGGTAACCGATACATTCGCGCTTTCTGCCTTGATGGGAAAAGAGGCATAAACCACTCCATTTGCTTGGGCAATTACATATAAATCTTTTCCGGTAGCCAAATCTGGTGTACTGGCCACGCGTATGCTGATGTTGTCGCCGGTCATGTTAATGGCCAGTGCATGGCCACTATTGTAGGCTTGTGGCAACTCGAATGTTTTGGTTTGTCCGGTGCTGTTCACCACCACTGCGGTATATTGCTCTCCGGCTTGTGGCATCAGGGCAAATATGCCCATTCCAGCATGCTCGGTAGCAAACTGAGCCACTTTTTCCTTTTTGGAGTTTTCAATATAACCCGATAGGTTAAGGCCAAAGCCATTGGCCGCTACTGCTTTAACACCAACTTTTGTCCTTACGTTATTGAGCATCGTACCTCCTTCAGGGAAAAACTGCAGGTCGAATGCCTGTGCCTTTTCATTGGTTTTGGCGGTGCCGGTTTCGTTTACGTTACCGATGTTGAACGATTTCTGAAAAAAGAAATGGTCATCGTAATTGCGCATGTAATTGGTGTAGGCACGTATCCTGTAGGTGCCCGAGGCCAGCGAGTCGGCTAGGTTCAAGTTTCCGAAGGCCGTGCCGTTGTCAACAGGCAAGGTGATCTTTTTCTTGATGTTGTTTTTGGCATCGATCAGTTCTACATACAGCACAGCGCTTAAAAAAGAGGGTTCGTTCTTTTCGGCAGTAACCAAATAGGCCTTCATAAAAATGGTTTCGCCAGCTGCATAGTAAGGTTTGTCTGTTTGCAGGTGTATTTTTTCTTGCGGGTAAGTGGCTGTTAGCTTGGCCAACTGTTTGAGTATTTTTTCTAGGGGATCGTCGGGATAATTAAAGCTCAGGCAGGCAATGGCCAAAACGCTAAGCAGTGAAAGCTTTAACTTGAGATTGGATAACATGTTAGATTTAGGTTAGTTAACGGTATAGGTGTATACTTTTCGCGCAAGATTTCCGAGGTTGTCGATCCCTTCTATCACAATTCTGAAAGTTCCCGACTGGTCGGTATTGAAATAGTTGATGTTGGCCTTTCCGGTGGCATCTGAAACTACCTGCGGGTTCCAATAAACCGTTGTTCGCAAATCGGGCTTGCTGTCTTGGGTGGCATTGTATTTAGGCGAATAGAACGTTCTTACGGTATAAAATCCTTTTGGCGCATAGGTTACAATGCCTGGCGCATACCTGTTGTAGCTGCTGCTAGCGCCTCCGCGTTTTGAGGTGATCACCAATACGCCGCTACCTCCGTTCATGCCGTAAATAGCGGTATTGGCAATGCTTTTCAATACTTCTACACTTTCTACATCTTGCACCACAATATTGTCGAGGTCAAAATCATCGCCCATGTTCATGCCGTCTAAAACAATAGCCATTGGCGTGCGGCCATTAAGCCCGCCCGAACGCATCATGTAGGCCTTGCCGTTGCTCACGGTTACGCCAGCAATGCGACCCGAAAGAAATTGCGATAGCGAAAATGCGGTTTCTAGGTCTTTTTCGGTAAACACCTGGTCGGCATGGCCGGCGCCGTTAAGGTTTGACGAGTTGGGTGCCGGATTTTTCTTCTCTACAATTTTAACCTCGTCGAGCATAATGGTACGGTCTAAAAGCCCTCTTTTGCTCTGCTCGTCAAAATAACGGCCGCTTTCGGCCAAATAAGGCATCAGGCTTTCGTTAACGTTTACCTCAATGTCGCCGGTGTTTTTGTTGGGGGTCACGATTTGTTCGGGAACAATGTCTAGGTCGATCTGTACGTTTTTGTTGTTCTTGTCTGTACGTGCCTGGACCACAAATTTGGTGCTGTCGCCAAAAGAGATCTGATCAAAATTGAACCTGCCTTTGGCATCGCTTAGGGTATCAATGGCAAACAAGCCTCCCGACGAAGAAAATAGCGATACCTTGCCATTTGGTACAGGCTTGCCGCCTTTGGTAATGATGCCGCTAATTTTCATGTTTTTTTCGGGCTGGTAGGTAATCGTCGGCTCTTGGTTGTTCGCCAGGCTTTTCCAGCTTATTTTTCTCCAGCCTTGGGTAAGCAACAGGTTGTCTAATTCGGTGCGGGTTTTGGTGTCGTTGCTGAGGAAATAATGGTTTGGTTTTTCTACATAACCGATAAGGTCGGCCGTAAGGAGCAAGCGGGTCAGGATATTGCTTTCGTTGTCTAAATCGGGTGTTACGGCAGAAGCATTGGTTACCGAAACCGAAAAGCTGCCTTGTACGGGCTTAGCCTCGTGAGTAACGTTAAAGTTGAAGTCGACATTACCCCGCTTGTCATAGCTTGGTTTCAGGTTTTGTGCGTTTACTTCAATTTTGTCGCTCGGGTTGTTTACAAAAGCCAAGCGTTCGCAAACAGGCTGGTTATCGGGAGTAAAAAGGGTCAATTGCACAATGCCCGATGGAAATTCGGCCTTTGGAGCGCTAACGGAAACCAATTGCCTAGCGGTTGGTAGCTTGGTGGTAAAATATACATTGCCGTTGTGCTGGGCTACCAATTTGAGCTCGCCTTTGTTGACCAAGTCTTCTGTCATCATAACTTTAATGGCCATTTTGCCGGTGTCAATATTGTTGACAGCCATGACATAACCACTGCTGGCCGCTTTAGGGAGCACCGTGCTTTTTTCTGTTCCATCGGCCAGTTTGATTTTGGCGGTGTAGGTTTTGCCGGCAATCGGACTTAAGATGAAAGAACCCATACCCAGGTAGGTGGTTTCAAACTTGAGCAGCTCTGTGCCATCATTATCTACTACAGAGCCCTGAACGTTTTCGCCAAGGCCATTTGAGCTGACCGCCTTGATGGCTACTTTGCTAGGCAAACCTTCTACCAAGCCACCGCCTTCTGGAAAAAACTGTACATCTGTGCCTTTAGCCGTGGTTTTGATGGGGATGTTTTTAACTATTTTTTGTTTGTTGGGCAGGGTAATGGTGGCTGTAATCCTACCCGATTTGTAAAGACTGGGCTGCGTGTTGGTGTAGCCAATTACAATTTCGCCATTGCCATTGGTGGTGGCTTTGCCTTTTGCAATGCTTCTTGCGCTTAGCTGGACTTCGTAGGCCACCTCGCAGGTGGCGTAAGGCTTATTGTCTTTGTCGGTAAACTGAATGGTGCTGCTTACTTTCTCGGCACTGTTTTCGGTGCTCAGTACGTCTTTGGTTTTGGTAAATACCTTGTTGGCCCAAGAGTTCCCGATTTTGATGGTTTTGTCGAAAAAGAAATCGGGGCCGGCGTTGCGCATCCATTGGGTGTAGGCCCTGATGCGGTAATTGCCTTCGCTCAGCGAATCGGTCAGCTTGAAGTCGCCCCAGGTAATGCCGCTCTGCATGGGTAATTTGAGCTGCTTTTTGATGGAGTCGCGCTCGTTGATCAACTCTACATATAAAATGTTGCTGATGGTAGAGGGTTCCGATGTTTTGGTATCTACTACATAGGCCTTAAACCAGATATTGTCGCCAATGGCATAATAAGGTTTGTCCAAATGCAGGTATATTTTTTCTTGCGGATATTTTTTAGTGTACTCTTCGAGCTTCTTGAGCAGTGCGGCAAACGGATCGTCGTCTGTAGTGAAAGCAGAAAGGCCAAACAAGGCCAGCAAGGCAATGGATAAGATAAGCAGATTCCTTTTCATCGAAAATAAAGTAATAAAGCCTTAAGTTACAAAAACCTAAGGCTTTATTAAAATATAAAGAATTAAAAAGTTAGTTGATTGCTAAAAAGTGTTCTTCCACATCATGCTTTCTACGGGCTTGGTGGTTTTGTTGTTGTATTTGGCGTTGTTTTTGGTGTTGTATAGGTTGCCGATGCGGCCTTCTACCACAAAGTAAATCAATTGGCCAATAGGCATGCCGGCATAAACCCTAACGGGTTGTGCACAAGAAATTTCCAAAGTCCAGGTATTGCAAAAGCCTACATCGCCCTTGCCGGCGGTGGCATGAATGTCGATGCCCAAACGGCCGGTGCTGCTTTTGCCCTCTAAAAAAGGGACGTGAGCATGGGTTTCGGTGTATTCGAGGGTTACGCCCAGGTAAAGCGTACCGGGTTGCAGTACAAATCCCTCTTTCGGGATTTCGAAATGGTCTATCTGGTTGTGGGCCTTGGCATCGAGTACGCGGTCTTTGTAGGTGGCCAAATATTTGCCCAAATGTACGTCGTAGGAGTTGGTGCCCAAACAATCGATATGGAATGGCTCTATAATAATGGTGCCCTTATCTATTTCCTCAAGTATCAGT
Organism: Pedobacter sp. TM02; assembly: GCF_059705275.1. Lineage (NCBI taxonomy): Bacteria > Pseudomonadati > Bacteroidota > Sphingobacteriia > Sphingobacteriales > Sphingobacteriaceae > Pedobacter > Pedobacter sp. TM02. Next base: position 3,935,089 of record NZ_AP046530.1, on the reverse strand, counting down.
TTGTCTGAGAGTATCATTTTATGAAGTTTTGGACTAAATTATGATTAATTTAAGATACTTTTGTATTGATTTTCTAAATAAGAGATGCCAATAGTTTTTAATAGAAAAATTGATGACCAAACCATACTGGCTGTATGGAAAATCGAAGAAACCGAAGAAGAGCTTCTGGCCAGCCTGCAGCTTAAGCAGCACGAACTGGATGTAATCGCTTCGCTAAGCAACGGAAAAAGAGCCCTGCATTGGCTGGGTACGAGGGTATTGTTGCGCACCATGCTCAACACGGCCGACTATATCGACTGCCGCATGGACGAACATGGCAAACCTTACCTGGTTAATTCGGACACTCATATTTCGCTGAGCCATTCTTACGACTACGCTGCCGTAATTGTGGGCAAAGACAGGAAGGTAGGGGTTGATATCGAGCTCATCAAGCATAAGATCAAAAGCATCAAGCATAAGTTTCTTTCGGATGTAGAGCTGGCCCAAAAGCAGATTGGCGATAATACCGATGGCCTTTATGTAAGTTGGTGTGCCAAAGAAGCCATTTACAAGTGGCACGGCAAAAAAGGCCTGGAATTTAAGCAACATATCCATATCAAGCCGTTCAAACTAAAAAAAGAAGGTTCGCTACAAGCTTTGGTCGATTTGCCCGAAGGTACCCAAGAGCTGACCGTGAGCTATTTTAAAACCAAAGATGGCTATATGTTGGGCTATGTGGTGGCCTGAGGAACAAGTTTATGGAAAACAAAAGCACGGCACATGAGCTGGCCAACAAGGTAAGGGTTAAGTTTTTGGATTGGGGCCTGATCGATTATCAGGAGGCTTGGGACAAACAGGAAGAGCTTTTTGGCCAAACCGTTGCCCTTAAAACCCAAAACAGAACCGAAGCTACGGCTATTCCAACCCCCGATTATCTGGTGTTTTGCGAACACAAGCATGTTTATACCCTAGGCAAAAGTGGGCATCCCGAAAACCTGTTGCTCGACGAGGAAGGCCTCCGGGCCAAAGAAGCGGCCTATTACAAGATTAACCGGGGCGGCGATATTACCTACCATGGCCCTGGCCAGCTTGTGGGTTACCCGATACTCGATCTCGACCATTTTTTTACCGATATCCACCTGTACCTGAGAACACTCGAAGAAGCAGTAATCCTCACTTTGGCCGATTATGGCATTAAAGCTGGGCGCTACCCGGGCTATACCGGGGTTTGGCTGGATGCCGACAACGAAAAAGCCCGTAAAATATGTGCCCTGGGCGTTCGGTGCAGCCGTTGGGTAACCATGCATGGCTTTGCCTTCAACGTGAATGCCAACCTCGATTACTTTAAAAATATTGTGCCTTGTGGCATCGACGATAAGGATGTAACCTCGCTGCAACGCGAATTGGGCAGGGAAGTGGACATCGCCGAAGTAAAGGAAAAATTAAAGGGCCATATTGCCACCTTGTTTAAAATGGAATTGGTTTGATATGAAAAAGTGGTGGCTTGGTTGCCTATTTTTGTTGGCAGGTTTAACTGCCCGGGCCCAAAACCTGGACGAATTGGTTAGCTTCATCCAGCAGAATCCACAAAAGGCATCGATTTATTTGATAGAAGGTGGCCAAACTACCGTTAGCTGGAACAGCAATCAGGTAATGCCCTTGGCCAGCGCTGCCAAAACCATTATTGCCATTACCTTTGCCAAACAGGTAGCCACAAAAAAAATATCGCCAGCAACAAAAGTTGCCGTGCAAGACTTGGCAAAATACTATATTCCCAACACCGATGGGCAGGCACATCCCAGTTGGCTCAAATCGATAGGCAAATCGGTGGGCGATAGCGTAACTTTGCTTCAGGTGGCCCAAGGAATGATCAAATTCAGTTCTAATGCCAATACCGAATACCTGCAGGATTTGTTAGGCCTGGCCCTTATCAATAAAAACTTGGCAGCATTGCAGCTGAAATCGCACCAGCCTTTGTATTATTTTACGGCCGGCGCTACTATGGCCACGCTTCGGCCCGAAGGCAAAAGCAATGAAGCATGGATCACGGAATTGAGCACTATGCCTTTGGCAGCCTATGCCAAAAAATGCGAGGAAGCCCACCGCAAACTTAAGGCAGATCCCAACTATGTGAAACAGTTTAGCTTTGCGCGCCTTCCTTTATCGGTGCAAAAGGTTTGGTCGGACAGGCTAGTAGGCGCTACTACTTACGATTATGCCCAGCTGATGCAAAAAATCCTGAATGGCAAGTTTTTTGAACCAAAAGTGCAAAGCGTGCTCGAAAGCATCATGGAATGGCCCATGGCTTATCCGGGCAACCAGGCCATGTTTAACCACTTGGGCCAAAAAGGCGGCTCAACGGCTTTTGTGCTTACCGATGCCTTTTACGCCAGTGCCAAAAACGGGGCCAAAATAGCTTGTGCCTTTTTCTTCAATAACCTCGATGCGAAAGAAAATGCCATGGTCAATAAACATTTTGCCGACTTTGAAGCCAGTATACTTACCGATGCCAATTTCAGGAAAAAACTGGCCGTAGCTTTGCATTAAGACCGTTTTTTGATTGAGGGGTTGGTGTAATTTGCTTATAGTCAGTGGTTAGTGTTAAGAAAAATAACCTTGATTAATTTTGTTGTTTGAATAGAACCCCTAATTTTAAGTTAAACTAAAAACTAAAAAACTATGGATTATTCATCAGATTACTCAGGCGCAGGTGCGAGCATATTTGCGGGCATTTTTTTAACATTTTGGCTAATTTCCCTTGCCTTGGGCATTATTTCGATTGCCGGCATGTGGAAAACCTTTGAAAAAGCCGGTAAACCAGGCTGGGCAGCCCTCATTCCCATTTACAATATTTATGTAATGATTGAAATTGTAGGCAAACCTTCTATTTGGTTGTTGTGGTGCATAATACCTTGTGTAAACTTTGTGTTTTGTATCTGGGTGCTTAATTTAATGAGCAAAAGCTATGGCAAAAGCGAAGGCTTTACTGTTGGCCTGTTCTTTTTGGGTTTTATTTTCTGGCCTATCCTGGGTTTCGGCGATGCCAAATATTTGGGCCCTTCGGCAGCAGAGGCACAAAATCCTTTCGGAAACAATCCGTTCAACAATCCTAACGGACCATTTAACCAGCCACCTTCGCCACCAAGCCAGCCACAAGCCTAGTGCAATTGAAGTTATTGGTAAGATATGACCCATCTGTCTTGTTAGTTATTTTTAGCAAGGCCGATGGTTTTTTGTTGCCCTGCCCGTTTAAGCGGCTTACCGGCCTCGACTGTCCGGGTTGTGGCTTTCAGCGTTCGCTGTTGGCCCTTGTGCGCGGCGATTGGCAGGCCAGTTTACATTTTTATCCGCCTACGCTGTTGTTTTTGGTCAGCGCTTTGGCCGCCTTGCTGAGTTATAGCCTTAAATGGGATACCAATGCCAAATGGCTCAAGGCGTTGTATCTGGCAACGGGTTTGGCCGTGCTGGTCAGCTATGGCTATAAGATAGTTACGCATCAATTGCACTAGGTAAAACCGGTTGGTGCAAAATTTCGTAAATGAAGTTGATGAAATTTAGCGGTATTTTTCTGTCATTTTGTTTATTATTGAGCTGCGATAAAAACACGGCTTCTGATATGAATACTGCTTCAACGGTACCTTCGGGTACCCCTTTAACCTACCTGGCCTTAGGCGATTCGTACACGATTGGCGAGGCGGTTAGCGCCAGCGAATCATTCCCTTATCAATTGGCAGCACGGCTCAAAACGGCGAACCTGAATGTGCAGACTCCAAAAATCATTGCCAAAACCGGCTGGACAACCGACGAGCTGCAGGCCGCCATTAACGAGGCCCAAATCAAGACTTCTTTTGATCTGGTTACCTTGCTTATTGGGGTCAACAACCAGTATCGAGGCTATTCGCCAGATACCTATCGCAAGGAATTCAAAGCCCTGCTACAAACCGCTATAAGCTTTGCAGGAAATCGGAAAAAACATGTTTTTGTTGTATCTATTCCCGATTGGGGCGTAACGCCTTTTGGCAAGAACAGTGGCCGAGATGTACAGGCCATTGCGCAGGAAATAGATGCTTTTAATGCCATTAACAAAGCAGAAACCCTGGCTTTGGGCATAAGCTATACAGATATTACCCCAGGCTCTAGAAATGCGCTTACCGATGCTGGGCTGGTTGCGGCCGACGGTTTGCATCCTTCGGCTAAAATGTATGGCGAATGGGCACTAAAAGTGGCTAGTGCAGTCGAGGCTAACTTTAAATGATCAGACTGCCCTTGAGGTAACCTGGTTGTAATCCATGACAATGGTTTTCAGAAAATCGAGCTCGTTCATGCCTTCGGGTATAGCTGTGCCTAAATGCGACGATATTTTGCCGGCCATTTGGTAAACAAGGTTTGGATTAAAGGTTTTGTAATAGGTATTCAGCACTTCGTGCACCAGTTCTACATCCCGGTCGGTGAGCAGGTGAACACTATCGAAAACAGGCGTATAGCTTTCGGCTGCAGGATGAAAGGCAATGTGGTGCAGCTTGGTGCGCGGTACGGTTTTGATGACAGTTGTTCCGGCCACAATATCGCCAATGCGTTGCTTGTTGTCTGAAAGCACCACGCAGAGAAAGCCCCCAGCCCAGGCGGTTAATGGAAAATCTACGATCCTGAAAACCCAGCGGATAAAGTACTGGCCCAAGCTCGGCTGGCCGCCGTCGAGGCTAACCACCTTGGTTTTAAGGATGTGCTTGCCCAAGGTTTGCCCATTCATAAAAACTTCGCAAAGCAGGTCGTAGAACAAAAAGAGAAAGGCATAGATTACGAGCATCACCTTTCCAAAAATGGCTGATTTTAGCAGGTCGGTGGCGCTGAAAACAAACAGAAAGATCAGAAAGGTGAGGCCAAGGGCCGCGATGTCGATAAGCCATGATGCCATGCGCTCGCCCACACCCGCAACCGGATAATCGATGTCTACGTGCTGACTGGTATTTACCCTAACTGTTTCCATAGCTCCAAATATAATATCGTTTTTTAATTTTTGTTGACTAATAAAATTTTTGTTTTATTTTAACGGAAAAATTCTAGAACCGGGAAATCTATCTATGAGAGAAGCGCTGTTTGTAAAGCAGAATGCCGAAAAGTGGAAGAACTATGAACAGCTACAGACCAATAATCCAGACGAGTTGGCCGAGCGGTTTATAGAAATCACCAACGATTTGGCCTACGCCAAAACTTTTTATCCCAAATCTAAAACTACGAGCTACCTCAATGGCATTGCTTCTCTGTTGCACCAGGCCATTTACAAAAACAAAAAGGAAGATGCAAATCGCTTTACCCGTTTTTGGAAGCTCGATTTGCCTTTGCTGTTCTTTAAATATCGCCGGCAGCTGCTGTATTCTTTGATCTTTTTTACGCTGTCAATGGCCATCGGTATCCTTTCGGCCAAATACGATGATACTTTCCTACGCCTCATTTTGGGCGATAGCTATGTAAACATGACCAACGAAAATATTGCCAAGGGCGATCCCTTTGGCGTATATAAAGAATACAACGAGTTTGGCATGTTCCTCATGATTGCCAGCAACAATATTTGGGTTACACTGGTTACCATTGTCAGTGGCATATTCTTGTCAATAGGCCCCGTTTTCGCCATGATGAGGAACGGTATTATGCTGGGTGCCTTCGAATATTATTTTTTTAGCAAAGGTTTGGGCGCCCAATCGATTTTGGTGATTTGGATACACGGAACGCTCGAAATCCTTTCCATTATTGTAGCTGGTGGCGCCGGACTGGTTTTGGGCCACGGCCTGCTTTTCCCTAAAACCTATACCCGGATGGCAGCCTTTAGGCACGGCGCCAAGGATGCGGCAAAAATAGCGCTGGGCATTAGCCCGATTATCTTGCTGGCCGCCTTTTTTGAAAGTTTTATTACCCGACATACCGAAATGCCTGTTTGGCTGAGCATTAGCATATTGGCCAGCTCGCTCGGTTTTATGGTTTGGTACGTGATTATCTATCCTATGCAATTAGCAAAACGCACTCAGTACAATTAAACATGAAAGAACCTGTTGAATTTAGAAAAGTTAGGGAGTTTGGTGACATCATCAGCGATACCGTTCTTTTTATCAAGCAAAATATCAAGCCCCTTTTAAAAGCCTACCTGTTTTTGTGCGGCTTTTTTGTTTTGGCCAGCATGATCAACTCCGTGTTGATGCAGGTGCAAGTGGGCAACCTGGTCAAAAGCGCCAATGCAGTTGATTACAGCAGGGGCACAAGATCGCTTTACATGTTCTCTAACTTTACGCTGAACTATGTATTGATGTTTGTTTTTATCATCCTCAACTATACTGCCATTTACCTAACAGTGTTGTCGTACATATCGCTTTACGTGAGAAAGGGAAATATTGCGCCTACGGTGGCCGAGGTTTGGTCGTACTTTAAATATTATTTTTGGCGCATGCTGGGCAGCGGCATCTTGATGTCTATGTTTTTGGGCCTGTCCTTTGTGCTCTGTCTCGTACCGGGCATCTATGTTTTTCCGGCCGCTACCATATTTTATCCCATCCTGATTCTGGAAAATGCCGGCTTCTCTTTCTCTTTTAACCGTGCGTTTAAACTGTTGAAAGGCGAATGGTGGGTTACTTTTGCCACGCTGCTGGTCATTTTCTTTATTTACTATGCTTGTGCGATGGTGATCCAAGTGCCTGCTGTGGCTATTTCTATGGCTGGGGCCTTTATGCGCGACAACAGTGCATTTTTTGGTACCTATGGCGTAATTATGGCCATTGCCCAGCAGTTTTCGCAGGTATTTATGGTTATTCCAATTGTGGGTGCCGCAGTGATTTATTTTAACCTGGTTGAGCGCAAGGAAAGTACCGGCCTTATGGAAAGAATTGACAGCCTGGGCCAGAATAATGCCAAAGACGACCATCCTTTTGTTCAAGAAGAATATTAACATGCGCTTAAGGCTGGTTTTTGTACTGTTGTTGGGGGTGCTGTTAAGCGCCTATGGCCACGCCTTGCAAACACCGGCCAAACCAGCGCCTGACAAAGTAGCAAAAACCATTAAGATAGACAGCAGCCGGGTAGAGCAACGCCAAATAGACCGGCAAGCCGTGGATGCCTATAGCAAGCAAAAGGAGTTTGTTTACGAAGAAACGGCGCCGCAAAATGCAAGCTGGTGGCAAAGGCTCATCGCCTGGCTTTGGGATCTGATCGGCAGGATTTTTAGGGGTGGCAATGCCGGCGATGGCGCCTTGCTCAAGTATTTTTTCGTCTTTCTTAAGTACTTCCTGATCGCGGTTTTGGTAGTAGGCGTAGCCTATGGCGTCTTAAAGCTGCTGGGGCTCGATTTGCGCGTATTGGCCAAAAAACCGAAAAGCATCGAAGTTCCCTACGAAGAAAGCCTGGAAAATATCCACGAAATCGATTTTGATGAACAGCTGGATAAAGCCGTGCAAGACGGCAACTACCGTTTGGCGGTGCGTTTGCTGTACCTCAAAACCCTTAAGCGCCTTAGCGATAGGGATATGATCAACTGGCAGCCCGATAAAACCAACCAGACCTATGTGCTCGAACTGCAGAACGAAAACTACCGCAAAGAATTTGCCGAATTAACCTACCGCTTCGAATATGTATGGTATGGCGAATTTTTTATCGACAAGCAGCATTTCGAACCGATCGCTCAATCCTTTCAACAATTTAACCAGCAGAACAGATGAACGGATTGAGAAAATACATGGTGATTGCCGGCTTGTTGCTCGCCGTTTACTTGGGCATGCAGTATTTCAAGCCAAAACCGATCGATTGGAGACCTACTTATTTAAAGGAAGATAAAATCCCCTATGGCACCTATATCTTGTATCAGCGCATACACGATCTTTTTCCAAATGCCAAAGTGGAGGTGCAAAAAAAAGCAGTTTACAATACGCTCAAAGAAAATGCCGGGGCCCTAGGTTCAAGCTATCTGATGATTGCACCAGAGATTAGCATCGATAAGCTCGACTACGAACAGCTGGTGAAGTATATGCAAAAAGGCAATCAGGTTTTTATTGCGGCATCCCGTATTAAAGGCGTATTGCTCGATACCTTGCGGACCTCGCTTTCTAACAGTGTGTATTTCAGGAATGGCAAAAAATACGCCGTCAATTTTTTAAACCCGGTCTTGAAACGCGATATCGACTATTATTTCGATAAAGGTATTTGCGAGCAGTATTTTAACAAGATAGACACGGCCAGGGCAACGGTGCTGAGTACCAGACAGGGCAAAGAAGCCAATTTTATCCGCTATGATTTTGGCAAGGGCGCGCTGTACCTGCTGCCTAACCCAGAGCTGTTTTCGAACTATAACCTGTTGCGCGAAGATGGCTCAGAATATGCTTCCAAAGCACTGTCTTATTTGCCTAAAACAAATCGCGTGATTTGGGACGAATATTTTACGCGCCCTGATGCGGCGGCCAAATCGCCCTTGCGCGTACTGTTTAAATACGACCAGTTGCGCTGGGCCTATTACATTGCCCTTTTTAGCCTGATTGCTTTTGTACTTTTCGAGATCAAAAGGCGCCAGCGTATCATTCCGGTTATTTCGCAACCTAAAAATACATCGGTCGAGTTTGCTGAAACCATAGGGCGCGTTTACTACCAGCAACGCAACAACAAGGATATAGCCGAGAAAAAAATCAATTATTGGCTCGAATACCTGCGCAGCAAATACCGTTTGCGTACGGTAAATATTAACGAAGAATTTAAAGAAACACTGGTCAGTCGTACAGGTGCCACCGCCGAAACCATCGAAGCACTTTTTGTAGAGCTACAATACCTTAACGGCGGTTATTTGATCAGCGACCAGGATCTGATTAGATTAAATAAACTGATAGAACAATTTTATAAACAAGACCAATAGCTATGGAACAGGAAATGTTTGACCAAAGAACGGATTTGAGCCAATTGAGCGCTGCCGTAGCCCAAATCAGAGAAACGTTGGGCAATATCATTGTGGGTCAAAAAGATACCATAGACCTGCTGATTGCAGGTTTGCTGGCCGATGGGCACATCTTGCTCGAAGGCGTACCCGGCGTGGCCAAAACCCTCAGCGCAAAACTGATGGCCAAATGTATTTCGGCTTCTTTTTCGAGGATACAGTTTACGCCCGACCTCATGCCTTCGGATGTGCTGGGTACGGCGGTCTTCAGTCCGAAAACAGCCGAGTTCCAATTCAGGCAGGGGCCTATTTTTGGCAATATCGTGCTGGTAGACGAGATTAACCGCGCACCAGCCAAAACACAATCGGCCCTTTTCGAAGCCATGGAAGAACGCCAGATTACCGTTGATGGACATACTTACAAGCTGGAAGAACCTTTTATGGTATTGGCTACGCAAAACCCGATTGAGCAGGAAGGTACTTATCGCTTGCCAGAGGCCCAACTAGACCGCTTTTTGTTCAAGATAGAAGTTAAATACCCTTCGCTCGAAGAGGAAATCGAAATTCTCTCTAAACAACACCAGCACAAGCCCGAAGAGCAACTGCAGGAAATCAATGCTGTTTTATCGGTAGCACAGATCAAAGCCCTGCGTGCTACCATCAAAGCCTTGGTGGTTGAGCCGAAATTACTGGCTTTCGTAGCGCAAATTACGCACGAAACGCGCCACAACAAGTCGCTGTACCTGGGTGCTTCGCCAAGGGCCTCGTTGGCCATGGTAAACGGCGCCAAGGCATTGGCGGCCATGGGCGGTCGCGATTTTGTAACACCCGACGATATTGTGAGGGTGGCTGTTCCGGTTTTGGCACATCGTGTGATGCTGAGCCCAGAAAAAGAAATGGAAGGGCTAACCCCAGCCGATATCATCACCCAAATTATCAAGAAAATAGAAGTGCCAAGATAGAATCATCGCTGCTACCCAAGGTTGTTTCTTGATCGTGGCGAAAGCTAAGGAAATGAAAAAGTTTTTCAGAAAATATTATACAGACCTCTTTTTGGGCAAGCGCCTGTTCATTGCGCTGGGCGTATGCGTGGCCCTGTTTCTGTTTTCCTTTTTCCTTCCTGTATTGGGCGATTTGCCCTACCTCTTTTTTGGCGTATTGCTGTTGTTGGTGCTGTTGGATATGGTCTTGCTCTATCGCACCAAAAAGGGCGTATTCCTACGTAGGGAAGTGCCCGAGCGCCTCAGCAATGGCGACGATAACGAACTGAAGATCTACCTCGAAAATTTTTATAGCTTTCCGGTAAGCTTAGGCATCATCGACGAAATTCCGTTCCAGTTCCAAAAGCGCGATATCTGGTTCAAAGCCCATTTGGCACCGCGCGAGCAAAAGCTCATTACCTACCTGTTGCGTCCTACCAAAAGAGGAGAATACGATTTTGGTCTTACCAGGCTGTATGTACAATCGCCACTGGCGTTGCTGAGTCGCCGGTTTAACATCGGTAGCCCCAAAACGGTTCCGGTTTATCCATCGTTTTTAAAGCTCAGGCAATATGAATTGATGGCGGTTTCTAACCGCTTAACCGATATTGGCATCAAAAAAATCAGGCGGTTGGGCCATAGCATGGAATTTGACCAGGTGAAAAGCTATGTGGCTGGCGACGATTACCGTACCGTAAACTGGAAAGCCACCGCCCGCAAAGGCGATTTGATGGTGAATTCGTACACCGACGAGAAAGCACAGCATGTGTATTGCGTAATCGATAAATCGAGGGCCATGCGCATGCCTTTTGAAGGCTTGACCCTGCTCGATTATGCCATTAATGCCAGCCTGATTTTGAGCAGCGTTGCCTTGGTCAAAGAAGACAAGGCCGGATTGATTACCATTGCCGAAAAAACCAAGAATGTGGTGCCTGCCGACCGCAGGCCCGTACAGTTGAACAAGATCATGGAGGTGCTTTACAAGGAGAAAACCCGCTACCTCGAAACCGATATGGAAGCGTTGTATAGCACGGTGAGGGCCACTTTAAAGCAGCGAAGCCTCGTCGTATTCTTCACCAATTTCGAGAGCATGTCGGCCCTGGAAAGACAGTTGCCGTTTTTGAAAAGAATAGCCAAGTTCCATTTGTTGCTGATTGTCTTTTTTGAAAATACCAGCCTGAAGGCATTGAGTGAAGAACCGGCTAAGGATGTGCAGGGCATTTACATTAAAACCATTGCCGAGAAATTTGCCTACGAAAAGAAACTGATGGTGAAAGAACTGGCCAAACACGGTATCCTAAGTCTGCTTACCCCGCCTCAAAACCTGACGGTAAACGTTGTGAACCGCTATTTGGCAATCAAGGCCAATCAACAGATTTAAGGATTGTGTGGTTATTGCCTTCAACCTTTCAACCTAACATTAAGGCATTAAGTTGAATTAAGGGTTAGATGGTTCTTTTGCTATTCGCTGTACTCTTTTGTTTTTCAGTTTTTTAGCACTCCGGTAAACTCAACGGAATATTGGTAGCCAAGCCGCCATCAGAAGTTTCCTTGTATTTCGAGTTCATGTCCAGAGCCGTTTCCCACATGGTATTGACCACGGCATCCAAACTTACTTTGGCCTTATCGGGATTGGTTTGCAGGGCCAGCTGGCTAGCGGTAATGGCTTTGATGGCACCCATGGTATTGCGTTCGATGCAAGGGATTTGTACCAGTCCGCCAATAGGGTCGCAGGTAAGGCCGAGGTGGTGTTCCATGGCAATTTCGGCGGCCATTAAAACCTGGCGTTGCGAACCGCCCAGGCATTCGGTTAAGGCGGCGGCAGCCATAGCCGACGATACGCCGATTTCTGCCTGGCAACCACCCATTGCGGCCGATATGGTCGCCCCCTTTTTGAAGATGCTGCCTATTTCTGAAGCACAGCAGATAAACTGGATGATTTTGTCTTCCGTATAGCCATCGCAAAAAGCAATGAAATATTGTAAAACAGCTGGAATAACACCAGCGGCGCCGTTGGTTGGTGCGGTAACCACACGGCCAAATGCTGCGTTTTCTTCATTTACAGCCAAAGCAAAGCAGCTTACCCAATCTAAAGTATAGTTGAAGCCATTGCCGCCTTTCCTAATTACCTGTACCCAGCTGTCGTAATCGGTGTAGGCTTCGCCAGCCGTAAGCTTGCTGTTCACTTTCGAAGCCCGGCGTGCTACGTCTAATCCGCCAGGCAAAAAGCCACTGGTATGGCAACCCCGATAAATACAATCTCTAATTACGTTGAAATGCTGCATTACGCCCTTGCGGGTTTCGGCCTCCGGACGCCAGGCCGCTTCGTTCTCCATGACTACTTCGCTTACTTTTAATCCGGTTGATAGGCACCAGTGGAGCAATTCGCTGGCTTTTTCTACCGGAAACGGCAAGTCTACCTGTTCTTTTTCAGAACCGTTTTCGCCCTCTTTTACCACAAAGCCGCCACCAATAGAATAATAGGTTTCGGAAAAGGCCTTGCCATTGTTCAGGAAAGCCTGAAAAGTAACTGCGTTGGGGTGAAAAGGCAAGCTCTCTGCAAAAAGGAAAATCAGGTCTTCGGTGTAGGAGAAAGGAATTTCATATTCGCCTCCTAAATTTAAGCGCTGTTCTTGTTTAATGGCTTCGATGGTACTGTCGATGGCATTGACATCAAAGGTAACCGGGTCGCCACCAGCCAGGCCCAATAATACGGCAATATCAGTGCCGTGCCCCTTGCCCGTTTTGGCCAATGAGCCGTACAGCAGGATTTTCACCTGAACCACGTCGGCCAAATCAGCCTGTTTTTTTAAGGAGGCAGTAAATTGCTGCGCAGCACGCCAAGGCCCCAGCGTATGTGAGCTCGATGGGCCAATGCCAATCTTAAATATATCGAAAACTGAAATCTGTTCTTTTTGCATGGATAACAAAGCTATATACTTTTACTGATATTTACGTAAATTGGGCTAACCAATTCGGGCCAACCTATGAAAAAAATCTATCTAACCATCCTTGTTTTTTGCCTGTTTTTTGCGACCCACGCCCAACAAGCACATTACCAGTCGCAACATTACCAAGCACCCAGCGATACCAAAGTACAGGCCAAGCTGAGCCAATGGGGCGATAAAAAGTTTGGCTTGTTTATGCATTGGGGTATTTACAGTATTCCGGGCATTGTTGAATCGTGGAGCATCTGCTCCGAAGATGCCTCTTGGATACCGCGCGACAGCACCAAAAACTACGAAGATTACAAGCGTTGGTATTTTAACCTGAGCAAGCAGTTTAATCCGGTAAACTTCAATCCGTCTATTTGGGCCGAATACGCCAAGAAAGCAGGCATGCAATATGTGGTTTTCACCACTAAGCACCACGATGGTTTTGCCCTGTTCGATACCAAGCAGTCGAACTATAAGGTAACGGCCAGCGATGTGCCTTTTGCCACCAATCCGAAAGCCAATATTGCCAAAGAGGTTTTTGAGGCTTTCAGGAAGGAAGGATTTATGATTGGCGCCTATTTTTCAAAGCCCGATTGGCACAGCGAATATTACTGGTGGCCACGCTATGCCACGCCCGACCGCAACAACAACTACGATATCCGCCTGCATCCGCAACGCTGGCAACAGTTTAAGCAATACACCTATAATCAAATCCAAGAGCTGATGAGCGATTATGGCAGCATCGATATTTTATGGCTCGATGGGGGCTGGGTGAGGCCAAAATCGACCATTAACGAAGAGGTGCTTTCGTGGGGTGCGCCAATTCCGGCTTGGGATCAGGATATCAACATGCCTGCCATTGCCCAGATGGCCAGGGCGAAACAACCGGGATTGATTATGGTTGACCGTACCGTGCACGGCGAATACGAGAACTACCAAACGCCCGAACAAAAAATACCCGAAAAGCCGTTGGATTATCCTTGGGAAACCTGCATGACCATGGGCGATGCCTGGGGCTATGTACCCCATGATCGATACAAAAGCACGAATACATTGGTGCACCTGCTGGTCGATATTGTGGCCAAAGGAGGCAATTTCTTGCTCGATGTAGGTCCAAAGCCCGATGGTACTTTTCCGGAGCCTGCCCTGCAACGCCTTACCGAAATGGGGCAATGGATGGACGTGAACAAAGAAGCTATTTATGCCAGTAAGCCCATTGCGCCGTATAAAACCAATAATGTTTGTTTTACGCAAGGCAAAAACGGCAGTGTGTATGCTTTATATCTTTTAGACGAAGGCAAGGCTGCCGATGCCACGATAAGCATTCAGTCGCCACCCAAAATGCCTAAAAAGCTAACTTTGCTGGGGATGAAGCAGGCATTGAAGTGGAAGCAGCGAGGCGATGTTTTGGAAATAACCTTGCCCGGTGGTGCGAAAGTGATGAAGCATGCGCTGGTGTTGAGGATGGATTAGCTATTGCCACCTAAGAGTGGCTAAGGTAAAAGAACCAGGTTGCTTTAAAATTTGCCGTATCGAAATCAACGTTTCTTTTTCAGCGATAAAGCTTCGATGGTTTGCTCTTGGGCTTTGATCGTCTGTTCTTGGATGGTAATGATTTTGACCAGGATTTCGATGTCTTTTTGGTAGTCGCCTTCGCCGATGCGGGCGTTTACGTATTTCTCGGCAATATCGTTTACTACCGAAAAATTGCCGTCGGGCTGTTCCTTATATTTTCTAATAGGTAACCCAATGCCTTTGAGCAACCAATCAGCATTCAGTTCTTCACATTTGGTGAGTATAAGGTCGAGGTTTACCGTATTTCTTTTATGCCAATTGGCTAGCGTATTGGAGGCTATTCCAAGAAATCTTGCCAGTTCAGCGTCTGATTTAAAGCCATAATGAGATTTTATTCGGCTTATAATCAGTTCTTTATCTATTTTTATTCCCATTTCGTGAGTTTTTCTTGATTAGGCTATTGATTTACTCACATCGAGTGAGTAAATTGGTGATGTAATCATAAATGTAATAAAAATGCCGAAACACTAGTAAAAATAGGCATTTGAAAAATACGCTTATTGATACATACCTCTCATCTAAACCTTTTGAAAACATGAAAGACTTGATCGAAATCTCGCCAATGGCTGAACCTTTTTCTGCTGAAGAAAACAATTTTGCCACCACAGCACCCATTGCCGCACCTATTTTAGAAAGCCTGCAAACTTTTTTGGAAACCGTACCGGCCTATCGGCTTAACAAAGGATTGCGAAAAATGCTGATTGATTACCTTTTCTACAACATCGAAGCTTTACCTGTAGATTTTGAAGAGCTTTTGGGCGATTTTTACTGGCTGACCAACTTTCTCGATAAGATACACGAAGAAGGATTGAATAAGGCCGACTAAAAATCGAAGGCTATGATCTTGGTGTCTTGCAGCATCTTGTCTACAAATTTTTTGTGGTTTTTTGGGCTGCCCACGGCTATCCACGTACCGCTAATGATGCCGTTGGAGAGTTCCTGTTTGCCACGGTGCATCTTGAGCTTAGAGCTGCGCAGGTATTCTTCGTAGGCTTCTAAGCTCTCGTTTTCGTATTTTTTAACAATGCGGTACACCCTTTTGGTAAAGCGCCTATCCACAAAATTCTCCAAAAACGGGAAAACAAGTAAAGCGGCCAGCACAATCAACGTAACCCCAATGGCCTGTTCATAATAGCCGCTACCAACGGCCATGCCTATGGCGGCAACGATCCAGATGACGCAGGCCGTGGTCAGGCCTTTCACTTGGTTGTCTTCCTTAAAAATAACACCGGCACCCAAAAAACCGATGCCCGTTACAATATTAGAGGCAATGCGGTCGGCGCTGTTGAGGCCAATCTTTACCGAAAGAATGGTAAACAGGGTTGAGCCCAAGCCAATCATGATCATGGTTTTAAGGCCTGCCTGCTTGCTTCTAAATTCGCGTTCTATGCCAATAAGGCCGCAGAGCAAAATGGCCAATAAGAATTTGTTGACCTCGCTTTGGGTAATAAAATGCTGATTGTTAAACAATTCCTGGAACATAAAGCTTCGATTGAATAAGCCGTAATTTCGAAATTATTATTCAAATAACGCCAGCTAGCCGCAAAAGTTTTATGGATTCGAACCTTAAAAGAAGCTAGAACAGCGCAAACCGTTGTATTTTTTGATGCGCGTACTGTTGGGCCAGTATTTTTCGTAGCCCAAACTGGCCTCGGTAGTGCCACTGGTATTGGTATAGTTGAGCCTGGAGGTCGTGGCATCGTGGCTAATGCCAATACGCATTTTCTCGCTGTCGTTACGCTTCAAAAAGATGTCGAAGATGAGCGAAACCACAATGGCATCGGAGCCGTTCAGGGCATTGGTGCGGTACCAAATTCCAGAGTTGAAGCTTCGGTACTTGAACTGTGCGCCGGCGCTGAGCGAAGAGGTGTTGCCTTGTTTGTAATAAACTACAGAAGGAATTAAAAAAGCGCCTTCGTCTTCCAGGTAATCATAGCGATAGCTCAAAGGCATCTTAAAGCTGGCGTTGAGGGTCCAGCGCATGGGCAGGCGCGCCTGCGCCGAGCTGAACGATTCGTCGGGTTTGTTGATGTGGTACAGGCCTGCACCCAGCATAAAGTTGCGGTAAACAAAATTGGCGCCGGCTGCGGGGTCGAAAAAGAACTTATTGGACATGTCTGGCAACTGTGCCGATGATACGCTGCCCGGTATGTAACCAATGCGGCGATCAATCTGGTCTAAAAACACCAGCTTGCTCCAGTCGATGCTGCGGTTGGTAAATCCTGCCTGCAAGCCAAAAGAGGCCAAAAAATCATCGTCGCCCACACTATACGAATAGGTGAGGGCCACATTGTTCTTCACCAGGTAGGCGGTTCCTTCGCTGCTGCGGTTAAACGACAAGCCAACGCCTCCCGAAAGCTTGGGTACATTAACATCAATAGAGGCGTTGATATAGGAGAGGTCGCCGCTTAACGAAGACCACTGGTTACGGTAAATCATGTTGAGCCTCAGATCGCCGTCAAACTGTCCCGTTAACGAAGGATTGAGGTAAATAGGGGCGTTAAAAAACTGGGAAAACAGGTGGTCCTGCGCCTTGATGTTCAAAGCCATCAGGCAAAAACACAGTCCTAAAAATCCAACAATCCTGCTTTTCATCATCATCGTATTAAATATATTTCGCCCGTTCGTTTCGGTGCCGATTTATCGTAGGTTACGCCTTTCCATTCGGTACCATTGATGAGCTGTACCTCTATTTTCCAGAAGTAGATTCCCTGTGGCTGGGCCACGTTGTTGTAGGTGCCATCCCATCCTTCAACAGGCTTGCCATCTTCGAGTTTGGTGGTTTCCCAAAGTACCTGTCCCCATTTATTGAAGACCGACATTTTCCAAGATTTGATGCCTGCGCCCACAGCTATGAATTTTTGCAGCGGAACATTGGTGCCACCCGGCATAAACGAGTTTGGTACATATACATAGCCGGGTATGCCCATAATGTGCACGTATTTTTGGATGCTGTCTACACAACCCTGTTCGTTGTAGGTTCTTAGGGTAACCAAGAAACGGCCCGTATCCAAGTAGGTATGTGCTGGATCTTTGAGGGTAGAGGCATCGCCATCGCCAAAAGTCCATTTATAGGTTTGGGCGCCATTGCTGCTTTCGTTGGTAAATTTGAATGTGTAGTTCGGTATACTGATTACCGCGGCCGGAGAGATCGAGAAATCTGCCTTTGGCGGACCAACGATACGGATGTAATCAACTTTTTCTTCGGTAGTTGGACAACCCAGGCTATTGATGGCGGTAAGCTTAACCGTGTAGTTTCGGGCGCTGCCCTTGTACACGTGAGTAGGGGCTACTTCGGTAGAAGTTGGCGACCCGTCGCCGAAATCCCATACATAACCGATGGCATCCTTGCTGGTATTGGTAAACTTAACGGCCAAGCCGTCGCAACCAATGGTTAGGTTGGCGCTGAACGCCGCTACGGGCTGCGGATCGACGGTAATAGTAACGGTTTGTACCGGTGCAGTAGAACAATCGTTGGTGGCCAGCATCGTTACCACATAGGTTCCTGGTTTGTCAAATCGATGATGCTTAATTTCTGGACGGTTATTGACAGAAATCTCAGCCGATTGGCCAGGTTCAAAATTGTACACATACTGACTGGCACCTACCGTACTGTTGGTGAAGTCGACGTCGAAAGGTGCGCATCCCCTGAGCTTGTTGCCATCAACGGTAAAACCTGGTTTGATGGTATTTGGCGAAACCACGATTACATATTCCCTCGTATCGGTACCACATGCGTTGGTGGCTGTTACTTTTACTTTGTATGTTCTAACTACATCGGTGGTGAAGGTATAAGGGAAATCGGTCTTGCTGGTACTTGGGCCGTTGACAATCACCCCGTCAATTTCGTAGGTATAGGTGTTGGTAGAGCCTGGCGACGTATTTCTGAAATTAACGGTAAACGGCGAGCATCCACGCGTTTTGTCTGGTGTGCCGGTGGCAATTGGCGTACCATAAACGGTTATTTTTTGTGGCGCCGAAAGCGATTTGCCACAAGGGCCAATGATGGTAAGGGTTACGGTATATTCCTTGTCTTCGCCAAAAGGATCCGCATCAAACCGATAGCGGAAATCGGCCGATGTACCGGCAATTACATTGTTAACCCGCCATTCGAAGGTTACGCCGGTTAAAGCGTTGGAAGTATTGGTAAAATCGACATCCAACGGCCCACAACCATTTACCGCCGATGGCGTGAACGTGGCCAGGATATTTGGTCGGGTGCGGAAAGTGTGGCTCATTTCGTCCTGGCTGCAGCCCAAACTGCTGGTGGCTACCAATTTAATCACAACTGCCGTATTTTCGGTAGCAATGGTGTAGCCCGGGAAGTTGATCCCAGTACCAATAACTACATTGTCGGCATACCAGGTATAGGTGGCATTGCGGTCGGGGTAGGCTGTTGCTTTTACGTTGCTGGCATTGATTGCAAAAGGAAAGCAGTCCAAATCGCGGGTAAAGCTAAACTCGGCCTTGGCATTTGGATTAACGGTAACCTTAACCACATTGCTGATATGCTGTAAAGCACCTGCGCAAGCGCTGCTGCTTACCAATCGGCGATAAGAAGTAGTTTGGGTAATCGCTCCTGGTGCGTAGTCTTTGGCGTTGGCGCCGATAATGGCTGTCCAGGTAGCCCCATTGTCTGTGCTTTGTTCCCAGCCATAGGTATAGTTGTTGCCGTCACCGCCTGTTGGCTGCGAACCGCTTATTGGCGTAGCGTTGGTACCCACACAAATGGCATGATCAGCCGAAATGCTATTGTTGGCAATGGCCGGCAGTGCAGTAAGCTGCAATACATTGCTGATGGCGCTGCAATTGCCACTGTTTACGGTTCGGCGATACGATAAGCTGGCATTTACCGTAATGGTTAAACTTGGACTGGTTTGACCATTGATTGTAGTCCATGTGGCTCCGCCATCGTTGCTGCTTTCCCAAACATAGGTATAAGTGCCATTGCCTCCGCTTGGCACGTTACCGGCCAAGGTAATTACTTGGCCGTTGCAGGCTGTAGAAAAAGGTGTTGTGATATTGGTATTGGTGAGCGGTGCCAAATTGGTGATGACTACTTCGTCGTTAGTAGGCGGACATGGTGCCGAGCCAGAAATGGTCCATCGGAAAGTATAGGTTTGGCCACCTACCAGGCCGTTTACCTGCGTATTGTATTGCGAAGCATCGGCAAAAGTAACGCCAGCCTGTCCTGAGGTAAGCGTCCATTGGCCGGTATTGGTTAATGGCGAATTGCCTTGCAATGTAATAGACGAGCTATTGCACAAGGTTTGATCTGGGCCTGCATTGGCCTGTGCCACCGCCTGGTTTACTGTAATGGTGGCCACCGTTGAGTAAGCCGGTGCACAATTGCCATTTTTAACGATGGCGCGGTATTGTGTGGTGACGGTCAGGTTGCTGTAGGCCACGCTGCCGGTTGTGTTAGTGATTGGGGCCCAAGTGGTGCCGCCGTCGGTCGACTGCTCCCAGCCCTGGATCGTTCCCACCTGCCCGCTCAAGGTTATGCTGCCGTTGCCATTCCCTGAGCAAACGGCGGTGCTTCCCGCCGTAACGCCACCATCGGAAGGCAGGTTGACTTTAATGGTTACGCTTGCCGAACTTGGCGGACAAGGCGCCAGGCCAGAAATGGTCCACGTAAAGGTATAGGTGTTGCCAGGAATAAGGCCTGATACCTGCGTATTGTACAGGTTAGCATCGGCAAAGGAAGCGCCTGCAGGTCCGCCAGTTTGTGTCCACAAGCCACTTTGAGTTTGTGGCGAGTTGCCTGCCAAGGTGGTCGAGGTTTGGTTACAAAGTTCTTGGTTTGGACCGGCATTGGCCGAAATAGAACCTGGATTTACTGTAATGATAGCTACAGTTGAATAAGCCGGGGCGCAATTGCCATTTTTAACGATGGCGCGGTATTGCGTGGTGATGGTCAGGTTGCTGTAGGCCACGCTGCCGGTGGTGTTATTGATTGGGGCCCACGTGGTGCCACCGTCGGTCGACTGCTCCCAGCCCTGGATCGTTCCCACCTGTCCGCTCAAGGTTATGCTGCCGTTGCCACTCCCCGAGCAAACGGCGGTGCTTCCTGCAGTAGCGCCGCCATCGGAAGGCAGGTTGACTTTAACCTGCATATCGTCCATGCTAGGTGGACAAGGAGCCAAACCGTTTATGGTCCATCTGAATACATAGGTTTGGCCAGGAATAAGGCCTGATACCTGGGTGTTGTAAAGCGAAGCATCGGCAAAGGTTACCGCCGAACCAGAAACCTGGGTCCACAATCCGGTTTGAGTTTGTGGCGAGTTACCTGCCAAGGTAGTCGAGGTCTGGTTGCAAAGCTCTTGGTCTGGACCGGCATTAGCCGAAATAGAACCCGGATTTACGGTGATGGTACTGATGGTTGAATTGGCCGTTGCGCAATTGCCGTTGCGCACCACGGCGCGGTATTGGGTTGTAGCGGTGAGGTTGCTATAGTTGATGCTGGTTGCAGTGCTATTGATAATTTGCCAAGTGGCACCGCCATCGGTTGAGCTTTCCCATCTGACCACGCTGCCTACTTGTCCGCTCACCGTAATTTGTCCAGAACCGCTACCCGAGCAAACCGATGTGCTTCCGGTGGTAACGCCGCCATCGGAAGGCAGGTTAACTTGTACTTGTACATCGCTCGAACTTGGCGGACATGGTGCCTGGCCCGAAATGGTCCAGGTGAAAACGTAGGTTTGTCCGGGGATCAATCCGATTACTTGGGTGTTAGGCAAGGTAGCATCTGCAAAAACAGCGCCTGCCGGCCCTGATTTCTGTGTCCACAAACCTGTATTTGGCAAAGGCGAGTTACCTGCCAAGGTGGTCGTGGTTTGGTTGCAAAGTTCTTGCGAAGTGCCTGCGTTGGCTGTCGCTACAGCTGGATTTACCGTGATGGTACTTATGGCCGAATTGGCTTCGGCGCAGGTTCCGTTTTTCACCACAGCGCGGTATTGGGTCGTAGTGGTAAGGTTGCTATAATTGATGGCAGTGGTGGTATTGTTAACGGTTTGCCAAGTAGTACCTCCGTTGGTAGAAATTTCCCATCTCACTACATTGCCAAGCTGTCCGCTTAAAGTAATTTGGCCTGAGCTGCTACCCGAGCAAACTGAAGCGCTTCCGGCAGTAGTGCCCCCATCAGAAGGGAGGTTGATTTTGATTTGTACCTCGTCGGTACTTGGCGGACAAGGGGCCTGGCCCGAAATGGTCCAGGTAAAGACGTAAATCTGCCCCGGAATAAGTCCGTTTACTTGAGTGGTTGCCGAGGTAGCGTCAACAAAAGTTGCGCCTGCAGGGCCTCCAGCCTGTGTCCATAAACCGGTGTTTGGCAAAGGAGAATTAGCCGTTAGCGTAGCTGAGGTTTGGTTACAAAGCTCCTGGTCTGCACCCGCATTAGCGGCCACAACAGCCGGACTTACTGTAATGGTGGCAGCAACTGCTGGGTCTGGTGCACAAACGCCACTTTGAACAATTGCCCGATACTGTGTTGTTGTATTTAAATTGGTATAATTGAGTGTGGTGGTGGTATTGGCAATGGCTACCCAGGTGGTGCCTCCATTGATAGAGCTTTCCCACCTGATGACATTGCCTGTTTGACCGCTTAAGGTAAGCGTACCGCCGTTGGTTCCCGAACATACCGCGGTGCTACCAGCAACGGTGCCACCCACAGAGGCCGGGTTTACCGTAATGGAAACATCGTCTGATTTTGGAGCACAGCTTGCCGCGCTGCTAATGGTCCACCTGAATACATAAACCTGTCCGGCTGCCAAGCCATTTACAGGGGTGTTGTATTGGGTATCGTCAACAAAGCTTACGCCGCTTTGGCCCGAAACCAAGGTCCATTTTCCGTTTCCTACGGCTGGCTGATTTCCCTGTAATACAAAAGATCCCGTGTTACAAATGCTTGCATCTGCTCCGGCATTTGGTGTGCTAGGCTGCGGTTCGACCGTAATGGTTACGGTAACAGGTGTTCCTGGACAGTTATTTGCAGAAATAGGGGTGATGATATAATCAACTGTTTTTGGAACAAGCGTGCTGTTTACCAAGGTATTGGTAATGCTGGTGGCAGTGCTTGGCGTGGCATTGTTGGTATTGCCCGTAACACCTGCTTGGGCGGTGCTTGTCCAGGTATATTTGGTGTTGGCCAGGTTAGCACTGAGGTTGATTACTGCGTTTTGCTGGCTACAGATATTCGCATTAACGGGTGTAGCCGTAAGTACGGGATTAGGGGTAACCGTAACCGTAAAAGTAAAAGGATCGCCGGCACAACCATTCGCATTTGGCGTAATGGTATAGGTAACCGTGGCGTTGGTGGTAGGATTGCTGTTGGTTAATACATCGTTAATAGTGGCGCCATTACCCGATGCGCTAAAACCACCTGCGCCAGGTCCTCCGGTGGCTGTCCAACTGAAAGTGGCGCCAGCAATATTGCTGCTTGGCGAATAAGCCACCGCCGTGCCGGTACATATGGTTTTGCTTGGCAAGCTATTGACAAAAGTCCTTGGCTTTATCGTTAATACCACCTGATCAGATACCAAGTTACATGGAGCTGGCAAGGTAGTGGTAGCCGTTAAGGTTAATGTTACGGTTCCGGCATTCTTATCGGCAACACTTGGCGTGTAGGTCGCGTTTAAAGCATTGGCATTGGGCGAAAAAGTGCCCGTACCCGTAGTTGTCCAGGTTTGGCTCGAAGTGGTTCCAGTAACTGATCCTGCCAAGATAAAGCTCGCATCGTTATAGCAAATGGCCTGATCCGGACCCGCATTGACAACCGGTGCGGTATTAAAAGTGAGTTTTTGGCTGGCGCTTACTGTGCCGCAATTGTTGGTATGGGTAACCGTAACCGTATAAGTATCGAAATTGTCGAACCTGATTTGTGGGTATTTTGTATTGGCATTGGTGCCATTAACGAAAGCCCAGGTTCCACTGTTGCCCGAGGTAACCGTCCAGGTATAAGTGCCAATTGGCTCTGGAGTCATGGTGCCTGTAAGAATGGTTCTGGTGGTACTGCCAACGGTATTGTCGAAGGTAAATGTCTTTAAGCCACAAAGCTGGGCATCAGCCGATAAGACAGCCGTAGGCGCCTCGTTTACAGTAACGGTTTGCACAGCCGAAGTAACGGCTGTACAGGTTGCCGTGTTGATGCGGAGGGTAATGGTGTAGGTACCCGGATTGGCAAAGTTGATTTCAGGGTTTTTGCTGCTGCTCGAGGTACTATTGACATAGGTTACGCCAGTAGCCGGAGAAACGGTCCAACTGTAAACGGTATTGTTGTTGCAACTTTCGTCAACCACCGAAGTATTAACAGGCTTTAAGGTTGTACCGACACAAATGGTGGTTGGGGTAAGCGTAAACGATGGTTGTGGCGGATTTTGTATACAAATGGTACGGCTGGCAATAGGTGCTGTACAGTTGCCATTGCTAATCGATTCGAGGGTAACCACATGCTGGCCATTGGTGGTAAAAATGTAGTTGAGGTTAGTCGATTTGGGTACGCTGGCCTCTACCAAAATACCATCTACGTACCAGTTGAACAAACTGTTGTAATCGGCACAGCCAGGCGAATTGGTGTTGGGGTCTTGTCCTAAAATAGAGGTGTTGCTAAAAGTAACGTTGTTGTTGGTACAGCCTAATATTGGTCCACTGATAAAATTCTGGGTAATGGTAATCACCTTGGCGGTAGTGGATATCGGGGTTCCGATATTGCCACAGTTGGCAAATGGACTAACAACCTGAATGTTGATGCCAAAAGCATTGTAAATAGTGGTACTGCCCGAATTGAAGCTCTGTCCGCAAGAAGATTGCGAATAGTAGTGCTGTACCGTACCGCCTTTTAAATCGCAATAAGTGTAAACCGATTCTGTACCATCGCCCCAATTGATGCGGTAAGTGTTGCCCGGAAAGTTACGGCCAATACCGTTAACCGACGACGCGTTGATCAGGTAGGTGAGGGCGCCTCCCGGCAAGCAAACCGTATTGTTTCCGGTAGTAGAAAAAGCCGTAATTACTTCGTTGTTAATGATGAAATAGGCGCGGGTAGCCACATTGCCATCGGCGGTTATTACCCTTGTAACAGCCGTATAATGGGTTCGGTCTGCATTAAAAGTAGTTTGGGTGGTAACAGGAATAGTGGTGGTGGTATGGTTGAGTTCGTGCGTGAGGCTGATGGTGGTTGTTCCGGCGGTTGATTGGTTGCTCAGGAGCACATCGGCGGCCGAACCGCTTTGGGCCGAGCAAAAACCGAAAGCATCTTTGGAGCTATCGAGTATTTTATTGGAAATGAGCTTGGCCGCAACCGGTGTGCCGGCCCTCACTTCAAAAGGAGCCGAGGGAGCCGAAACAAGTGCAGCGTTTGAACTGGCCTTTATTCTTACCCGGTAGCCTGTTCCAGCTGCCAAGGGGCTGGGCAAAACGCCATTGACAAAGGTGCTGTAAAAGCTGCTGTAGGTTCCGATGAGAGTCTCTGCCGTAAAATCGCCAGAAGCATCCGATAGGTAGAGCTGAAAAACATTCGTCTGCGCAATACAAGCTGTGCTGGGGTCGATGGTAAATGTAGCAGCTAGGGTACTGCCCGGTGTGTATGGGCCAGGGTCTACGGCGTTAATGGTCAGCTGCGCAAAGGCAGAGCTGGCTACCACGCACAAGAGGCCAATGAGCAGTAAACGTATTCTCTTCACAGTAAATAACAACAATAGGTATGGTAAATATAAAGAGAAAAAGAGATTACTCGCTTTATTTTATTGCTGAATCTATTGCAAAAAAAATCCCTCACAACCATTGGTTGTGAGGGATTCTAAGCTATTGAGCTATGTGTTTATGGCGCAGTTGATTACATCATGCCGCCCATGCCGCCACCGCCCATTGGAGGCATACCTGCACCAGCAGGAGCTTCTTCCGGATCGTCGGCTAAAACAACCTCTGTTGTCAACAACATGGCTGCGATAGAAGCGGCGTTTTCTAAAGCCACACGACTTACCTTAGTTGGGTCGATTACACCGGCACCAATCAGGTTTTCGTAAACATCGGTACGGGCATTGTAACCGAAGTCGTCTTTGCCCTCTTTTACTTTTTGTACCACGATAGAACCTTCGATACCTGCATTTTCGCAGATTTGACGCAATGGCTCTTCGATGGCACGCTTCACGATGGCAATACCGGTGGTTTCGTCTTCGTTGGCACCTTTTAGGTCAGTTAACGAAGCTACCGCACGGATGAAGGCTACGCCACCACCTGCAACAATACCTTCTTCAACTGCGGCGCGTGTGGCGTGCAAAGCATCGTCAACACGGTCTTTTTTCTCTTTCATTTCTACTTCAGAAGCCGCGCCTACATACAATACGGCAACACCGCCCGAAAGCTTAGCTAAACGTTCTTGCAGTTTTTCTTTGTCGTAATCAGAAGTAGTAGTCTCGATTTGAGCTTTGATCTGGCCTACACGGGCTTTGATATCTTCTGACTGTCCAGCACCGTTGATGATGGTGGTGTTGTCTTTGTCAACAACTACTTTCTCGGCCGAACCCAAGTAGGTCAAGTCTGCATTTTCCAATTTGTAGCCTCTTTCTTCCGAGATTACGATACCGCCGGTTAAGATAGCGATGTCTTCCAACATAGCTTTTCTTCTGTCGCCGAAACCAGGTGCTTTAACTGCAACCACTTTCAACGAACCACGGATTTTGTTAACAACCAAGGTAGCCAAAGCTTCGCCATCCAAGTCTTCAGAAATGATCACTAATGGTTTGCCGGTTTGTACGGTTTTTTCCAACACAGGCAACAATTCTTTCATGTTGCTGATTTTTTTGTCGTAGATCAAAATGAAAGGATTATCCAATTCGGCTTCCATTTTGTCGGCATTGGTTACGAAATATGGAGAAAGGTAGCCTCTGTCAAACTGCATACCTTCTACGGTTTTCACTTCGGTTTCGGTACCTTTTGCTTCTTCAACAGTGATAACACCATCCTTGCCTACTTTTTTCATCGCTTCTGCAATCAGTGCACCGATTACTTCGTCGTTGTTGGCAGAGATAGAGCCTACTTGTTTGATTTTGTTGTTGTCGTCGCCAACCGATTGAGATTGTTTTTTCAAGTTCTCTACTACAGCCGCAACAGCTTTGTCGATACCGCGTTTCAAATCCATTGGATTAGCGCCGGCCGCTACGTTTTTAATACCTGCAGTTACGATAGCCTGCGCCAAAACGGTAGCGGTAGTGGTTCCGTCACCGGCAATATCAGCGGTTTTAGAAGCTACTTCTTTGACCATTTGCGCACCCATGTTTTCGATGGGATCTTTCAATTCGATTTCCTTGGCTACGGTTACACCGTCTTTAGTGATTGCCGGAGAACCGAATTTTTTGTCGATGATTACGTTACGGCCTTTAGGACCTAAGGTTACTTTTACTGCGTTTGCCAAAATATCGACGCCTCTTTTCAGCGAGTCGCGTGCTTCAACGTTATATTTTACTTGTTTTGCCATTATTACTAGATTTGAGATAGGAGTATGGAGATTTGAGACGGGATGTCTCACTCAAAACATACTTAATTAATGATTTGGTTTTTTGATTTAATACTTAGCCTTCTATTGCGTAAATGTCGCTTTCACGCATAATTAGATAATCTTTTCCGTTATAAGGAAACTCAGTACCACCATATTTACCATAGATAACTACATCTCCGGCTTTTACAGTAGGTTTTTTGCCTTCCGAATCTTCTTCAGAAACTGAAATCACAGTACCTTTTGATGGTTTTTCTTTTGCCGTATCCGGAATATAGATTCCCGATGCTGTTTTTTCTTCGGCTGCAGCAGGTTCAACAATCACTCTGTTTGCTGTGCCGGCAACTGGTTTAAGATTTAATGACATAAATACGCTTTATTTTTAGTTTTGATAATTAATTTAACTCGTATGCAATAATACGATAAAATAAAACGAACAGTTTTTGTGCCAAGCTGTTTGCGCTTGACAAATTTGCACGCACTGGCAGAGAATGGTTTGCCGGAGCGATTTAAGGGGTGTCAGACTGGCAGAAAAACCGAGGTAGGAAGTGTCAAGCTTGAATCAATGCCCGCTAGTGGTGGTCGGCTTTCAGTTCCTGCCCTTGGCTTTTGGGATTCTGTTTTTTCTCCTGAGATACCTCACGAGAAAAACGATAGGCAATACTAAAACCGCTGCCATAAATAGCTGATAGACGGTTAGTCCGATTTCGGGTGAAAAAAGATCCATAGTTGATGTGGTTTGTTGGGGTTGCCCACAAAAGTGCCGAATAAATTTTGAATAGTGTAGGCTATAGACAAAAAAACTCCTGAGGTTTGCTCAGGAGTTTTTTTATTTCAATGGAGTGAAATTATTTCTTGGTACTGTCGCCAGCTTTAGGCGTAGTCGCTGGAGTAGTTGAAGATTTTGCAGGTGCATTGCCACCAATAATTGGAGGAGTTGCGGCTTTGTTGATCTGCTCATCGATTTTAGAGCCAGTGCCTGCAACGCCGCTTCCAGACTTACTGATACTGGTAATGGCCAATGAAGCTACTACGATCAGGGTCAACAAAATCCAGGTGCCTTTTTCTAAAACGTCGCCCGTACGTTGTACGCCAAACATGTTGCTGCCTGCGCCTCCGGTAGCCAAACCACCGCCTTTTGGATTTTGGATCAATACAAAAAGTCCTAAAGCAACACAAAAAATAACTAATAAAATGATTAAAAAGGTTACCATATATAAATAAGTTGTTAAATTTTCTTTTCTAAAGATTGGATAAGGTCGGCAAAGTAACGGCTTTTTTCTGGAAACTTCAAACTTAATTTTTCATAAGTGTCTATCGCCTTGTGATAAAGCATTTGTTCGATGTAAATAGAGGCCAGGGTTTCCGAAACCAGATCATAGTTGTCTTCGGCGCTTTTCTTGGCCTTGTTCTCGTTGTTGATCTGTTCTGGCTTTGGCGGACCGATCTGAGGTTCGCTTTTGATGAATGCCTCGATAATTTCGTCACCCTTGTTGGCGGGTCTTTCTGCCATTTCGCCGTCGCCGGCCTCATTGGCATTGAACGGTGTTTGGATATGGAAAATGTGCTCTACATACTGGTGCTGCAAATCGCCGGTAAGTGGTGCCGGATCAGTTTTTTTAGGCGTTACATAAGGCTGAAAAATCTGTTCGTGTTCTTTGCGCGTTTTGGCCAGCCACCATAAAAAGGTGTAAGGCAACTTGTCGTCGTTATACTTGCTTACCGTTT
This sequence comes from Pedobacter sp. TM02, assembly GCF_059705275.1. NCBI lineage: Bacteria > Pseudomonadati > Bacteroidota > Sphingobacteriia > Sphingobacteriales > Sphingobacteriaceae > Pedobacter > Pedobacter sp. TM02. Next base: position 3,906,502 of record NZ_AP046530.1, on the reverse strand, counting down.
GCGCTTCGGCTTCTTGGTCGTATTCTTCGGGTTGTACAATCGGGGTGGCTGTTGTTGCGGTGTCGCCCTGCTCGGTTTTAAAGTTTTTTTCAAAGGCGAAAAAATCTGTAGCCACAATGCTGCCAATGGCCATGTCGTTGGCAATAGGGGCTGTTTGGGATGCAGTAGCTAGGTTGTTAGCTACGGCTTCGGCTTCGGTTTCTTCCTGCTCTGGTGCAAACTCCCTGGCATCAAGTTCGGCTATTTCGTCGAAAGTTTCCTGTTCGTCGGCAGGTTGCCCCGCCAAGTTTTCGGTACTTTCCTCTTCGCTTGGGGTTGCCTGCGCCGGTAAAGTCTCCAGCTCTGCAATTTCGTTGAAGGTTTCTTGTTCGTCGCTTGGCATTTCGGCTGGTGCCATTGCTACTTCGGCTATTTCATCAAAGGTTTCCTGTTCATCGGTTAAGCTGGCTGGCTGTTCTTCTTTCAGGGGGTGAACCACCTCAATGGCCGTAGTGGTTAGGCTATCGGGTCTGTAAATAATTTGATGCAATAAGCTGCCGTTGTTGTAAAGCGCCGCGGTAGCCAAATGGTGCTCATGCCTCGTGCTGCCCAAACTGGCTTTAGCCAAGAGCAGGTGAAGGGGCTGATAATAGGGATAGGCCTTGGTTAAATCGGCCAACATAGCGACATGTGCCTGCGTTACCAAAGTTGGTTTTGCAAGTAATTCGGCTAATTGTTGTTTAATTTCTAAGTCCAACTCCATGCAGCTAAGTTAACAATTGAAAGTTCAATTCCTTTACCATTGTGCAAAAGCACGGTTAAAAATGTTCTCGGTAAGCTTTACATTTACCTCTTTAATCAGCTTTTGCTGTTGCGAAGCAAGGGTTTGTCCCGACAAAGAAAAATCGGTAAAAGCAGTGAAAACCTCATCAAAACTTTGTTTTCTTTTGCCGGTATCTACGTTGTTGATATATTTCATGCTCACCGTAATGGTTAAACGGTTGGCACCTGCCACGGGACGGGTATTGTCTTGTATGGCAATAGGCTTGATTTCGTAACCTGTAATACGGCCTTCAAATACCGCGTCGGCATCGGTGTTTTGGGTTATAACCAGCCTGCTTTGGTTACGGATGCGCTCTTTGAGGTCTTCGGTAAGGGTTTGGCTGAGCGTAGGCTCTACCAAAGGCGCATTGTTTTCGATATATTTCACATATACCGTTTTTAATCCCTCGGTTGATGCGCCGTTAAACTTGTAGCCACAGCCTGCCACCAGCAGTACCACCAAAAAGAAAATGAGTTTTTTCATAGCCTAGAGATTTAATTCTTTGATTTTTCTGTATAAAGTACGCTCCGAAATGCCCAGTTCCTGTGCCGCAAACTTGCGTTTGCCCTTGTGTTTCTTTAGCGCTTTTTTGATCAGGTCTGATTCCTTGTCAACCAGCGATAGCGACTCTTCCACTTCCTCCGCATCGTGCGCGTAGTTGAAATCGGAAGGAATACTATTAGTTGGATGTTTAATGGTTAGGGTAGGTTCGCTGCTCAGCGGTTGCAGGTCTACATCCTGGTACAATTGGTTGATGTACTGTGGGTTATCGGCTACGATGTGTGCCGTGTTGCCACCATTCTGGATGATTTCGGCAACCAGTTTTTTCAGCTCAACCATGTCTTTCTTCATGTCGAACAGCACTTTGTATAAGATATCCCTTTCCGAAAAATCTTCTTTGCTGCTGCCATTAATGGCCATAGGCAGGTTGTTGGCCTGTTCGTTGGGTATGTATTTGAGCAATGCCTGGGCGGTTACGTTTCTGTCTTTCTCTAAAACGCAGATCTGCTCCGCAATATTTTTCAGCTGCCTCACATTTCCCGGCCAGCTGTAGTTGCTCAGCATTTGGACGGCATCTGGTTCCAGCTGTATGCCCGGACTGCGGTATTTGTCGCTAAAATCGGCTGCAAACTTGCGGAAAAGCAGGTAAACATCCTCTTTGCGTTCGTGGAGCGCCGGAATGCGTAAAGGCACGGTGTTTAAGCGGTAATACAAATCTTCGCGAAACTTGCCCGATTTTACCTGATTGTACACGTCGACGTTGGTGGCCGCGATAATGCGCACATCGGTTTTTTGCACCTTAGAGGAGCCTACGCGCAGGTACTCGCCGCTTTCGAGCACGCGTAGCAAACGCGCCTGGGTGCCCAAGGGCAATTCGGCTACTTCATCTAAAAAAATGGTACCGCCGTTGGCTACTTCAAAATAGCCTTTGCGGGCTTCATGTGCGCCGGTAAAAGAGCCTTTTTCATGGCCAAATAATTCAGAGTCAATGGTTCCTTCGGGTATGGCACCGCAGTTTACCGCAATAAAAGCACCATGTTTGCGGGTGCTCATCTGGTGAATAATGTGCGAGAAAACTTCCTTGCCGCTGCCGCTTTCGCCGGTAATCAATACCGACATGTCGGTTGGGGCAACTTGCCTGGCAATATCTATGGCCCGGTTAAGCAAAGGCGAATTGCCGATGATACCGAACCTGTTTTTAATGTCTTGTATATCCATTCTTTAGTATTGAGATGTGAGATATGAGATTTGAGACCTGTCTTTTGTCCATCGCTCTACCTTTAATCTAATTTTTTACAGCCTCATACTGCCAACTGTATCTAAGCAATTCGACCTATTAAAGTGGCCGAGGTACAGCTTTCGATGTAAACGTTGGCGTATTCGCCTGGTTTTACCGAATCGCTAACCGGGAAAACGACCATGGCGTTCTCGTCGTTGCGGCCGCGATATTCCTTATCCGATTTTTTAGAGAAGCCTTCAATCAGCACCTTAACGGTTTTGCCAACAAATTCCTCTAAACAAGCCAATGAATCTTCCTGCTGTTTTTTGAAGATCTCGGCCAGGCGACGGGCTTTCACGTCTTCAGGTACATCGTCGGTGTATTTACGTGCCGCCAAGGTTCCCGGGCGCTCCGAATAGGAGAAGGTATAGGCAAAATTATATCGGGCATAATGCATGATGCTCAAAGTATCCTGATGCTCTTCTTCGGTTTCGGTGCAGAAGCCCGCAATGATATCTGAGGAGATGGCGCAACCCGGAATAATCCTGCGGATGGCATCGATACGTTCCATGTACCATTCGCGGGTATAGGTGCGGTTCATCAGCGCCAAAATCCTCGAATTGCCCGATTGTACCGGCAAATGGATGTAGTTGCAGATGTTATCGTGCTTGGCAATGGTATAGAGAACCTCGTCGGTAATGTCTTTAGGATGCGACGTAGAGAAGCGAACCCTTAAATCGGGGCTGATGGCGGCCACCATGGTCAGCAGCTGCGCAAAGTTAACGGCATCTACCTCATCGCCACTGGCTTTGGCCATGGTTGCCGGTAAATCTGTTTTGTTGATCAAGGCCTCCAACAAAGCGTCGCCGGTTAGGGTGTTCATTTCGTCGGCTAGGTCGGTAGCGGTGGCTTTGGCCGGTTGGGCCTTGCTCCAGCGGTACGAATCGACGTTTTGGCCCAAAAGGGTTACTTCGCGATAGCCTCTGTCAAACAAATCTTGGGCTTCGGCTACAATAGAAAAAGGATCGCGGCTCCGTTCGCGGCCACGGGTAAAAGGTACTACGCAGAACGAACACATGTTGTCGCAACCCCGCATAATCGAAATAAAGGCCGTAATGCCATTGCCGGTTAAACGAACCGGACTAATATCAGCATAGGTTTCTTCGCGGGAGAGGATGACGTTTACCGCTTTGCGGCCATCTTCTACCTGATTGATCAATTGTGGCAAGTCGCGGTAGGCATCGGGGCCTACTACCACGTCAACCAGCTTTTCTTCTTCCAGAAACTTGGCTTTCAACCGTTCGGCCATGCAGCCTAAAACGCCCACAATCAGCTTGGGGTTTCTTCTTTTTTCGACACCAAACTGCGACAGGCGGTTGCGTACGCGCTGTTCGGCATTTTCGCGGATGGAGCAGGTATTGATAAAAATCACATCCGCCTGATGGTAGTCGCCGGTGGTTTCGAAGCCGGTATCGGCCAAAATCGAAGCCACAATTTCGCTGTCGGCAAAATTCATCTGGCAGCCGTAGCTTTCAATATACAGTTTCCTGCCGTCGCCCTTTTGCTGGCTTTCCAGTAGCAAGGCTTCTCCCTGGCGTTCTTCGTCGTGTTTCTTGTCGCTAAGCTGTAAATCTATCATCAGTAATTATTAAAATTAAGGGCATCAAAAATACAAAATATAATTTATAAATGACAAATTGTCAGCCTAAAAATCGGCTCTCCTTACAATTGGCAAACAATATGGTGCTGTTTGTTGTATTAGAAAGGATAAAAACAGATTATGCCGACTAAAAAACGCAACTTCAAAAAAATAGCCTGGTGGGCGGGCGGCGTATTGCTTGTGCTCATTGTATTGTTGGGCGGCGCCGCCATTTACCTCGGACAAAAATGGAAGCCCCTGCTCAGCACCAAGCTCAAAGCAGGCGTGGCCGAAGCCTCCAATCAATTATACCACATCGATTTTAAGGATGTCCACCTCAACCTGATCAGTGGCAATGCGGTGCTCGACAGCATTACGCTCAGCCCCGATACCAATGTATACAACCAGCTCAAACTGCAAAAGAAGGCGCCTACGCATTTGTTCAGGATCAAGCTGGCGCACCTGAAACTGAGCAGGGTAGGTATTTTGGGTGCCTATTTTAACAAAAAAATCAAAATGAATGCGATTGTGCTCGATCATCCTTCTATCGACATGATTTACCATAAAGTGGCCAAGCGTGAAGCGAAAAAGGACGACCGGACTCTTTATCAGCAGCTTTCGAAAAGCATCAGGTCTATCAGGATTGGCAGCATTAGGATTGTTGATGCCGATTTCGATTATTACAACGGCACCAAAAAGCTTAATGCCATTGAGCACCTGACCGTTCATGTGCGCGATGTACTGATTGATTCGCTGGCCGACCAAGATAGCACCCGCGTTTTTTATGCCAAGGATATGGGTTTTGCGCTGAATGGCTATCAATCTGTTACCAAAGACAAAATGTATACGCTCAAACTCGATACTTTGGAAGGTTCCATCAGCAAAAAGACTTTAAAGATAAGAGGCCTCAAAGTAATACCCAGGTACCCCGATTTGGCCTTTAGCCGGATGTACAAGGAACAGAAAGACCGCTACGATTTAAATTTTAAAGCAATAAACCTAAGCGGAATCGATTTTGTTGGGCTGAATAACGATGGCGAACTGCATGTTAAAAAACTGGAGCTTGGTCCGGCAAAAGTGGGCGTGTTTATGAACCGCGAACTGCCTCCACCTAATTTTGACAAGGGCCGCAACTATCCGCATGTGGCCATCAAGCGCTTACCCATCCAAACTTTGGTCGATACCCTGCAAATAAACCAAGTTGATGTTGCTTATACCGAATACAATCCGCAGGCCCAAGAACGGGGTACGGTAAGGCTCGAAAACCTCGGGGGACGTATCCTAAACGTCACCAACGACTCGACCAGGTTGCTTACCCATGGCCATGCGCTGGCCAATTTAACCACTTATGTGATGGGCAAGGGCAAAATGAACGTGAAGATAGATTTCGACCTGAATGCTGCCGATGCTGCTTTTGACTATACCGGAACTGTGGGGCCATTCAACCTGCAAGTGCTTAACCCGCTGTCTAAATCACTAGGGTTGATCGAAATTGAAAGCGGTCAGGTGCAAAAGGTGGATTTCGCTGTCCATGCCAATGTGAGGCGATCGAGCGGCAACATGCACTTTTATTATACCGATTTGAAGGTCAAACTTTTGAAAAAGGATGATGAAGGGCAGAAAAAAGAAAAGGGCTTGCTTTCTTTTCTGGCCAATACCTTGCTCATTAAGAACGACAATCCGAGTAAAGGCGAAGCAGGAAGAACGGCAAAAATTGCTTATGAAAGGGTACCCCAGGCATCTTTTTTTAACCTGATGTGGAAAAGCATTTTTACGGGTATGCGCGAAACCGCGGGCATTGGAATTGTGCCAATGAAGAAAATGGCAAACCCTAAATCGGGACCACCCAAAGCGCAAGGCAAAAAAGAACGCGAAACACCCAAGAAAAAGGCCAAATCTTAGTTTTTGTGGCTACCGGTGGTTTTTTTGCCCTTGTTGGTGTTCTTCGCCAACAAACGATACCATAGCGTTGCCTAATTCAAATCGATCACGAAGCATGCCATTGATAGCATAAAATCAATCGGTTTCTTGTATATTGGGATGCACAAAAATGGAAACCAATAACATGGCCGAAAGACCAAAGCGTAAATTCAGGTTCTTCAAATGGATAGTGGCGATACTGCTTTTTGTAGTGTTGGGGCTGGCCGGTGCATCATGGTATCTTAGCATAAAGCTGAAGCCCATCATTGGCAAAGAGCTTAGAGCGTTGGTTCGCACCTCTACCCATGGGCTATACAGCCTTGATTTTGCCAACATTCATACCAATTTTATAACTGGCACGGCTACCATTGGCGAGGTCAGGATTACGCCCGATACCACTGTTTTTAAACAATTGATTGCCGCGCAAAAAGCGCCTAACAACCTTTACTATATCCGACTGAAAAAGTTGTCGGTCAAAAGATTTAAGCCGTGGTCTATTTATTTCGACAAGGTGGTAGACGTAAAATTGTTGCTGTTCGATAAGCCGGAAGTGACCATGGTAAACAGGCATTTCGATTTTAACGATAACCTGCCGCCAAGGCCGCGCAAATCGCCATACGAATACATTGCCAAGCTCTTTAAGTCGTTGAGGGTAGAAGTAGTCGATTTTAAGAACATGAAGCTGAAATATGTGGACAATAATGGGCCGGTACCCGAAATCGATTCGTTAGCCAACATGAATGTGACCCTCAAAGATTGGCTCATCGATCCAACATCGGCACAAGACACCAGCCGTTTGTACCTGCTCAAAGATATCGACATCAACATCAGCGATTATACCTATGCCACGCCCGACAGCATGTACCACCTCAACGTGCACCAGCTCGATTTCAATGCCAAGAGTGGCAAGCTCAGCCTCAAGCATTTTGGGGCAGTGCCCAGGTATAGCGAAGGAGCCTTTGCCCGCGTGGCGGGCTATGCCAAATCGCGTTACCATATCCAACTGGATAATCTGGTTTTAAATGGCATCGATTTGCCTGCCTTTATCCAAAAAAAAGCGCTTTATGCCAATGACATGCATATTGCCGAAGGCAACGTTTCGGTGTTCAGGAACAGCACTTTTCCCAAATTGGAAAAAGTAAGAACCGGGCGATTTCCGCAACAGTTGCTGCAAAAACTCGATCTGCCGATCAGCATTAAAAAAGTAAGCCTGGGCAATATCAACATCAGCTATGCCGAGTTTAGCAGAAGAAGCCTGCAAAAGGGCAAGATTACTTTCGAGAAGACTTCGGGAACCCTTAGCAATGTGACCAATATGCCTAAAGTAAAAGAGGTGCTGCCCATCATGCAGGCCGATTTGCAGAGCTACATCATGGGGCAAGGCAAATTGGAGATCAGCTTTAAATTCGATTTGAACTCGCCCATTGGTGCTTTTAGCTACAAAGGCAACATTAGCGATATGGATGGCCGTAAGCTCAATCAGGTTTCCAAAGCATTGGGTTTGATGCAGATCAACAAGGGAACAATCAAGCAATTTGCCTTTGATATAGCTGCCAACGAGCAAGAAGCCAAAGGCCAGGTTAAGTTCAGATTCAGTGATTTGTCACTTACCCTGCTTAAAAAAGAAGAAGGCGAGGAATGGCTGAAACGCAAGGCGCTGCTTTCTATTTTGGCCAATGCCTTGGTTATCCGCTCAGATAATCCCGATTCGACTGGAAAATTCATCATTGCACCCGTTCAGTTTGAGCGCAAACCCACCAGTTCTTTCTTTAATTTTATATGGAAAACCCTTTTTCAGGGTGTCAAATACAGTATCGGCGTTACGCCACAAAAAGAAGCCGAAATCAGGGCTAAGATTGCATCTTTCGAACAAATGAAAGGCGATAGGGAAGAGCGCCGCAAGCGCAGGCAGGAACGTCGCGAACAACGTGAAAGGGAAGAAGCCAATCGGTAATAGAAGCGCTATACCTCATGGATTTAACCGATGAGGTATAGCGAATATCATTAAACTACCCAGTTCCAGCCAAATTGGTCTGGTACCAGGCCGTAGCGAATATCGTTTAGTTTTTTGGCAATGGCAGGCGAAATGGTGCGTGTACTTACATCAGCTAAGGTGTAAAGCTCGCCATCGTAGCCGATGCTGCCAATTTGGGTAACCGTTGCGGCAGTACCTACGGCAAAGGCCTCGGTTAAGCTGCCGTTTTTGGCGCCTTCCAAAATCTCGGCAATCGACACTTTTCTTTGTTCTACTTCAATACCCATTTCTTTGGCCAGTACAATAATCGTATCGCGGGTTACGCCATTTAAAATGGTTTCGCCAACGGCAGGCGTTACCAGTTTGTTGTTCAAAATGAACATCACATTGGCCGCGCCTGATTCTTCTACGTATTGGTGCGTTGCCGAATCTGTCCAGATCAGCTGGTCGAAGCCTTCTTTTTGGGCTTCGGCAAAAGGATGCAACGAACGCGCATAGTTGCCGGCGGTTTTGGCATAGCCTACGCCACCTTCGTTGGCACGTGTATAGTGGGTTTCGATTTTTACTTTCAGGGCCTTGTTGTAGTAAGGGCCGCTTGGGTTGGCTAATACCACAAATTTATAGGTGGCGCTTGCCCTTACGCCCAATTCGGCATCGGTGGCAAACATAACCGGCCTCAGGTACAAAGAGTAGTTTTCTTCGCTGGGTACCCAAGCCTTGTCGATATTGATGAGGCTGGCAATACCTTGCATAAACACTTCTTCAGGGATGGTAGGCATAGCCATGCGCGCGGCCGAAATGTTGAAACGCTCAAAATTTTTGTCGGCCCTAAATACGCTTACCTCGCCGTTTGGCAACCGGTAGGCCTTCATTCCCTCAAAAATGGCTTGTCCATAATGCAAAGCAGAAATGGCCGGGCTCATGGCAATTGGGCCATAAGGCAGGATTTCAAAATTCTTCCATTCGCCATCTTCAAAATCTGCAACAAACATGTGGTCGGTGAAGACCTTTCCGAAAGGCAGCACATTGAAGTCTGTTTCCCCCAGCCTCGAGTGGCTGGTTTGTGTAGTCTTGATTTGTAAGGTATCTATCACGGTTTTAAAGATTTATTGTTGCAAAAGTAGGGAAAAAACGTGTTTTAACGTAATTTATTTGTCATTTCGAAGTGTTTTGAGCACACTAAGCACCCACGATTTTCCCCATTCCTCTATTTGTTCTTCGGTCCACAAAAAAGGATAAAAAATGCGTTTTTGGAAACGTGGCGGCAGGTATTTTTGCCAATTGGTACCGCCGGTAGCCGCAATGTCGACCGGATCCTTCTCCAGGTAGCGTACGGCCGACTTGTAGTGCGACAACGGCCATTCTACGTTTACATACAAATCCAGTTTGCGCAACTCCTCGGCCAGTTCGCTAACGTCGGCGCCTTGGCTTTCCAGCCGCTGGTACAGCGCGGCAAAATTGCTGTGCTCGCGCGCTTTGGCCAGCTGCAGAAACTGGGTGGCATATTTTTGGATAAACTGTTTAAGGGTAAGTGTTTGTTTGCCGGTGGCCAGTTCGGTAGCGCCAAATTTCCAATAAATATACTCGAACTGCTCGTCGATGCTGGCGTTTTTCAAGGCCTCGCGCTGGCTCTTGTCAACCAGCTGGGTAAAGTTGGTGGCGCTGATTTCTATCATGCGGTACTGGGCCGACTGGAAACCGCTGGCTGGCAACAACGACATACGGAATTTGAGGAACTGCTCTTTTTCCATGCCGTTTACCATCACTTCGAAAGACGTAGTGAGTGCATTGAAATAGGCGTTAATGCGCTTGATCCGCTCGGTAAAAAACTGTGCCGTAAGTTGCGGATGCTCTGCAATTTGCCTGCACTCATGTAACGAAAGCTTGAAATAGAGCTCCGTAATCTGGTGATACATGATGAAAATCTCCTCGTCGGGGAAAGGTGTTTTGGGGCTTTGCAGGCTCAGGAGCGTGTCCAGGTGGATGTAGTCCCAATAGGTGAGGAAATCGGCATACAAAAGGCCGTCGAGGTAAGAGGCCATGTCCTGGCCCATAGCCTCGTATTTTTCTTGAAGCTTGTCTAGCTTGTGCTTGATTTCTGGCGTAAAATCCATGGTGATATATTGAAGAAGGCCATTTGCCGTGCAGCAGGGCCAATAAGGTCATTAAATCTATTGTTGGGGTGGGCACAATGCCCTAAATTTAAGAAATAATCGGCTTAGCTTGGCCGAGCAATAACCAAACTGATCAGGCGCACCCATTTCCAGGCCTTAAAGGCTTCTGAAAAGCTCAAAACGGTAAGCGATGCGTTGATCATGGTTGCAATTTAGGGAAAATTTAATGGGCAGGCAATTGGCCAAGCGCTGAAAGGCATTAATACAATACCCTAAACTTAATGGTATGGTCTATTTTTTTAAGCGATTTAAACAACTGCTTGTCGTACTCGGCATTAATATCGGTAATGGCATAGCCCAAGGTCGCATTGGTCATTAAAAACTGCCCTACAATATTGATGTTGTGTTTGGCAAAGATGGTGTTGATCTGCGCCATAATGCCTGGTACATTTTTATGGATGTGGATCAAACGGTGCGACTTGTCGATAGCCGGCAACTGCAGGTTCGGGAAATTGCAGCTCAGGTACGTGGTGCCCTTGTTCATGAAATCGATCATCCTTTTAGGCAGAAAGGAAACATTGCGCGGATTGGCTTTAGGATCGTCGAATACCACAATGCCCATTTCGTTGCAGGTTTGCAGCGAGAACTTGTTTTTAACGTTGCCCAAATAGCCAATGGTTTTGAGCTTAACGGCGCGTTTGAGCTTGTCGTCCTCAATTTTTTCGCCATCGGCCAAAAGCATCATGCCTACATCGCCCACATATTTCTCTTCAAAAGAAGTTTTATGCCTGATTGAAAGCCCATCTTTTTTGAGCACGGCGATACTCTCGGCAGGTACATCGCCAATCACGAGGCATAAAATCCTGTTTTTTGGATAGGAAATCGCCCTGGGCAAATTGTTTACATACAAAAACTCGTCGAAACTCGGCGTAACGTGGTCTGCTTTCGAAACAATGCTTTCGCGGGCAATATTTTCGGTAAAGGCAAAGAACTTTTTAATCAGGCCGCTTTCGCGCAGCTGAAAATCAGAATAGCCATCGCCTATGCCGTATAGGTCGCCCTGCAAGTCTAGCTGGCGCATCAGCTTCACCTTGCCGCCTTCTTCGCTTAACGGGTTGGCATGATCGTAGTCTATAATCTGGCCATCGCCGGTGGTCACGAAGGTATTGGCATAAATGTTTTCCTTTTTGATGTGGTATTGGCTCACTACCGGCGTAATAAATTCCTTAAATCCGCCAGAAACGATCAGCACCTCATCGGCGTGTTTCTTAAAAAAGGCTTTGTTGCGCGAGAAGGAGCTCGATACCTTTTTCTTTAAACGGGTAACCAGTTGTTTCAGGTGGGCTTCATTGGCCTCGAGCAGCTTTACGCGTTGGGCCAGGCTTTCCGAAAAAGAAAGCTTGCCTTCCATGGCCAGGTTGGTATAATCTTCTATTTGCTGAAAAATAGCCTCTTTGTTAGGGTGCTTGTTCAGAGAGATACGGGCTAGCTCATCCAAGGCCTCAACCTGGGTAAATGTGCTATCAAAATCGATAATGTAAAAGGCTTTCTTCAACATTGTTGCGGAATAAATAAAGGTTTGCTCAATCAAAAACAAATAGGCCTGCTTCTGTTAGGCGCAAAGATAGCAATACTTGTTGTTCTTGACTAAAAGCCCGTTACTTATTTCAGGGCCTGGCAAACTTCCATGATGCTGGTTTGAAGCGGCTTGAATTGGATGGGAACGGCTTTGCTGATTTTGGCATTGCTGTAGTAGCTGTGGTTAAAGCTGCTGCGGGCCGCATCTTTGGTTAGTGCCGGCGCTTTCCGGGTAAACCAAGAGGCCAGCTTGGCTGCGCGCCAGGCTATGCCCAACATCCAGGGCTTGGCTTCGGTTGATGGTGCTTTGATGCCAAAGCCTTTGGCAATGGAGGCGAAAAAATCCTTGTAATTGAGGTTGTCGGCCGAAAGGGTGTAGCGTTCGGCGGTAATTGGGCTGTCCATCAGTAAAATCATGCATTTGGCTACGTCTTCTACATCCACAATACCTGTGGCACCGTCGGTATAAAACTTCAGGCCATCTTTTACCAGTTTAAAAATAGCGCCGCTGCCTGTAAAACCTGCATTTTTGCCAATAATAACGGCCGGATTGACGATAATGGCATCCAGGCCTTCGGCTATGCCGCGCCATACCTCCATTTCGCCCTCGTATTTAGAAATGGCGTAAGAATGCACATGCGGATCGTACTCCCAAAAATCCTTTTCGGTAATCTGTTCGCCTTTTTTAGCGTTGCCCAAGGCTGCCACCGAACTTACGTGCACCAATCTTGCCCCATGTTCTAGGCACAGGTTAACCACGTTGGCTGTGCCTTCAATGTTAACCTTAAGCAGCTTGGCCTTGTCTTTAGGGTCGAAAGAAATGAAAGCTGCACAATGATAAACCTGGGTAACACCTTCAAAAGCATCGGCCAAGGTTTCAGGCTCGTTAATGTCGGCTATGCGCCATTCGACCAAGGAATTGTCTTTAATCAAATCGGGAACATTGGCCGTACTTCTTTTGATGGCCCTTACCTTTAATTGCTGTGCCGTAAGCTGCCTGATCAGTTCTGCTCCTAAAAAGCCCGTTGCGCCGGTTACCAGTATCATATCATTTTTTTTAGGGAGTTCATTAAAATATGCGCCCAAAAATAGATATTTGATGCCAACATTCATACCGCCTTATGTCCTTATCAGATTTTTTTTCGCCCATCAATCCCGAAAAATTTAGTCCCAAACAAGGGTTTATTACCAGTCAGCTAGGGTTGAAGGCCGGGTTTTATACCGATCAGTTCCCTGATTTGGAAGAGAAACCATATGATATAGCCATTTTTGGAGTAAACGACGACCGTGGCGCCGTGAACAACAACGGCTGTGCCTTGGCTGCCGATTATTTTAGGGAGCAGTTTTATGCGCTTAACGAAGGGGCTTTTACTTCTAGGATCATCGATTTAGGCAATATCATAGCTGGAAAGGAAGTATCTGATACTTATTTTGCCGTGAAAACCGCCGTGGCCGAATTGGTGAAAATGAATATCCTGCCTGTTATTATTGGTGGCGGACAAGACATTACCTATGCCCAGTACATGGCTTATGAGAGCCTGGAGCAAAAAGTAGACCTGGTGGTGGTCGATTCGAAGTTCGATTTGAACGAAGATGAGCACGAAGGGGTAGAAACCACTTCTGTTTCTTACCTGAGCAAGATTTTTCTGCATCAGCCCAATTACCTGTTCAATTTCAGCAATATCGGCTACCAGACTTATTTTGTAAACCAGGATAGCCTGAAGGTAATGGACAAGCTCTATTTTGACGTGCACCGGCTGGGTGAGTTCTTGCCCGACATGACTTTGACCGAACCCATTTTGCGCAATGCGAACATGATCAGCTTCGATTTGGGGGCCATCCGCTCGTCTGATGCCTGCGCCAATAGCAATGCCGGGCCCAATGGCTTTTATGGCGAAGATGCCTGCCGCATTGCCCGTTATGCCGGGATGAACGACAAATTGACCTCCATCGGCTTTTACGAGTTTAATCCGGCCTACGACAGAAACGGCCAAACAGCCCTATTGCTGGCGCAGATGGTGTGGTATTTTTTAGAGGGTTTTTACAACCGCAAGCAGGATTTTCCGCTGACGCCAAAATCGCAGTACATCATTTACCGAACCAGTTTAAAAGACGGGTCGGGCGAAATGAATTTTGTAAAGAGCAAGCGTTCAGACCGTTGGTGGATGCAGGTACCCTATCCGTCGGGCATCTCCAAAAACGAGCGTTACCACCTGGTTCCGTGCAGGTACGAAGACTACAACACGGCCGTAAACGGAGAGATGCCCAACCTGTGGTGGCGTACCTACCAGAAGCTCAGCTAATTTTACAAAAGAATTAGTCGCAAAATTTTGTACGTTTTACTATATTTGATAGCTAAAGCACCTAAACCTTATATTTATAAAACAATGAAAAAATTAATCTTATCTGCCGTTTGCCTTTTACCTATGGGCGTAATGGCACAACAAGCCTATACTATTAAGGGCAAAGTTGGAAACCTTAACGAGCCCGCTATGGCCTATTTAACGTATCGTGTGGGCGCTACCAGTGTTATCGATTCGGCTACGCTTAAAAATGGCAAGTTCGAATTCAAGGGCAATGTTGACGGACCACTCAGTGCCACAATAAAAGTAAAACATGATGCAGTGCCTGTTGATCCTAAAAAGAAAGTGCCATTAGATCAGTTGAACATTTACCTTGAGGCAGCTACAATTAATATTGCCTCAGCAGATTCTGTTAAAAAAGCAAAAGTTACCGGCTCAAAAATCAATGAAGATAATGCGAGATTTAAAGCATTGTTTAAAGAAATGGATGACAAGGTGGCGGCATTGATGGTAGAATATAATGGCTACTCCAAAGAGCAAAAGAAAGATACTACTTTTATGAAGCCCTTTATGGCTAGGTATGAAGAGGCAAATAAAAACAGGGAGCCATTAACCAAAAAATTTGCCCAAGAGAACTATGATTCCTATATCGGTTTGATCGCTTATAGAAGTTCGATGGGTTATGATATTGATCCAAAAGTAGCCGAACCAGAATTTATGAAATATACCGCTGCGGTAAGGGCGACTAAATTGGGCAAAGATATACAGACAGTTATAGACGGTGCCAAGAAAACCCAAATTGGGTTAACTACAGATTTTACCCAAAATGATCCCAATGGCAAGCCTGTAAAACTATCTGATTTCAAAGGCAAATATGTACTGGTTGATTTTTGGGCTTCATGGTGCGGACCTTGCAGAGGAGAAAATCCTAATGTTGTAATGGCTTACAACAAATATAAGGATAAGAATTTTACGGTATTGGGCGTTTCTTTAGATGGGATGACTGATAAAACTAGAACGACTAAGGAAGATTGGTTGAAAGCTATTGAAGATGATAAATTGACTTGGACCCACGTTTCGGATTTAAAAGGTTGGGGAAATGAAGTTTCTAAAATGTATGGCGTACAAGGTATTCCATTTAACTTTTTGGTTGATCCTACTGGCAAAATTATTGCTAAAAACCTGAGAGAAGAAGGGTTGCAGAAAAAATTGGCTGAACTCTTAGATGGAAAAGCCAAGTAGCCAGATAAAAATAGTCAAATAAAAAAGGGCCGTATCCGATTAAGATACGGCCCTTTTTGTTATGTTAAAAGGCTTACGCCGCGCCACATGCTGCGCCGTCTGTATTGCCAAAAGGACAAGCGCTTTGAGCTTCATCGCAAGTCATCGTGCCCAAGTGTATGGATTGGTCATGGTTATTGCATGTCCAGTCACACACGATAAATCCCATTCCATTACACCAATCAACACTGTCAACGCCGCCTAATACTTTTTTCATTTCTGCTTTGCTAAGTGCATTCATTTTTTTCATAACTTTTTTGATTTAAGTAAGGTTTAAAAATTGAGATAACTAAGTAGTATAAAACTATGTAATTTTATCAACCTTTTAGGTACAAGTTAAAATATTGAACATTTCAAGAAATAAAAAGCCCCGAGAGATTTCCCAGGGCTTTCGGTTTTATAAACTTTGAAAGTATTCTTCTTTTACATCAAATCAAACCCAATGTCTTCCCTAAAGTATTTGCCGTCAAAATAAATACGGGCTGCATCGGCGGTGGCACATTGCAGGGCATTAAATTGGCTGTTTTGCACGCTGGTAATGGCCAATACCCGGCCACCATTGGTTTTGACCTGGCCGCCTTCTAACAAGGTTCCGGCATGGAAAGCAAACGAATCGCGCAGGTTTTCTAAGCCGGCAATTACCTTTCCTTTCTCATAAGGACCGGGATAGCCACCGGCTACAATCATAACGGTAGCTGCGTTTTTATCGCTAATGGCTAACTGATAGTTGCCTAACTGCTTATTGGCGGCAGCCATGAATAGTTCTACCAAGTCGTTTTCAATGCGCGGGATCACACTTTCGGTCTCCGGATCGCCCATGCGGCAATTGTATTCGATTACATAAGGCTTGTCGCCTACTTTGATCAGACCGAAAAAGATAAAACCGGTATAATCGATTTGGTCTTTGAGCAGTCCGTCGATAGTGGGCTGGATAATGCTGTTCTTGATCTCGGCCAAAAAAGCCTCGTTGGCAAAAGGAACCGGCGAAACCGAGCCCATGCCGCCTGTATTGAGGCCGGTATCGCCTTGTCCAATGCGTTTGTAGTCTTTCGCCTCTGGCAGCACCACGTAATTTTTGCCATCGGTTAATACAAATACAGAAAGCTCAATTCCCGTTAAAAATTCTTCAACTACAACGGTAGTTCCGGCAGTGCCGAATTTACCACCCAGCATCAATTTAAGTTCTTCTTGAGCTTCGGCTACATTATCAATAATCAACACGCCTTTTCCGGCGGCTAAGCCATCGGCTTTTAAAACGATAGGCAAGGCATGGTTTTGCAGGTAGGCCAGGCCTTCGGCAAGGTTTTCGTTGGTAAACGACCTTGATTTGGCCGTAGGAATGCCATGGCGTTCCATAAACTGTTTCGAAAAATCCTTGCTCCCCTCTAAAATGGCGCCTTCTTTTTTAGGGCCGATTACCGGAATGTGCGCCAAGGCTTCGTCGTTGCTAAAAAAATCGTGTACTCCGTTTACCAGTGGCTCTTCTGGACCAACCACCAGCAAGCCGATGTTTTCTTTTAGGGCAAAGGCCTTCAGGGCTTCGAAATCGTTGGGGTTAAGGTTTACGTTTTTGCCATAGGCGCTGGTTCCGGCATTGCCAGGTGCTATAAACAAGGTGTCGCATTGGGCCGATTGGCTGATTTTCCAGGCAAAAGCACATTCTCTTCCGCCCGAACCAAGGAGTAAAATATTCATCAATAGTGGTTTTTCTATGCGAACAAAGATATTGCTTTCTGTGCAGAAGCGCGGATAAAATCTAAATAAACGTATTCAGCCGCCGATTTGGCAGTAAATGAAAAGTGGAATTGTATTTGCTGTAAATCAGATTTCTGTATGTAAAAGATTAAAATTAGATTTGCCGCTAGAATGAGACACCTCGTTACCATATCTCTTGTATTTTTTAGCCTTACGCACTTGGCCAAAGCCGAGCGTGTAGAGGATTTGAGGTATTTGAGCGATAGGTACTGCAACAAGCAGCAGATCGGCACGGAAATCGTTTCGTTGGGCACGGCCCAGCAAGACCACGACCGCAACCCTTTCTTTTTGTCGTACAACGATTTAAGCAGCATCGGCACGCTTCCCGAAACAGAAGCGGCCAAATACCGTGCACCCAACCATTTCAGGGCCAGCCCGGCCACCAGGGAGCAGCCCCGAAACAACAGTCCCTAAATCCTGTTCCATCTCGCATTTAGCCTCATTAAAAGGCAACTGGAGCCTCAAGCTCCCCTGCAACTGCCAAGTTGACCTGTTAAGGCCAATGGTTTGGTTGTTGTTAATTGAACATTTTTGAATATACACAAAACACCACCATACACATGTTAGGATTTTTAGCCAAGATATTTGGAAGCAAATCAGAAAGAGATATCAAGGCATTGCAGCCCTTGGTGCAGCAGATTAACGAAGCTTACGCCAAGCTCTCGTCGTTGAGTAATGACGAACTGAGACACAAAACGATAGAATTTAAGGCAACCATTGCCGAAGCCTTAAGCAAAATAGATGCACAGATTGCCGATGTAAAGCAGCAGGCTGAACAGCAGGATTTGCCTTTGCACGAAAAAACAGCTCTTTACGACCAGGTTGATGCCTTGGGCAAGGAGCGCGATACCGAATTGGAGAAAGTGTTATTGCAGATTATGCCCGATGCTTTTGCCGTAGTAAAGGAAACTTCTCGCCGCTTAAGCGAAAATGAACAACTGGAAGTTACCGCTACCCAATTTGACAGAGATTATGCCGCCCGCAAAAGCAATGTGAAAATTGTTGGCGATAAAGCCTATTGGGCAAACCGTTGGGACGCCTCTGGTACCGAAGTGGTATGGAACATGGTTCACTACGATGTACAGTTGATTGGCGGTATGGTATTAAACAGTGGCAAAATTGCCGAGATGGCTACGGGTGAGGGTAAAACCTTGGTAAGTACTTTGCCTGCCTACTTAAATGCCTTGGCCGGCCAAGGTGTACACATTGTAACGGTGAACGACTATCTGGCCCGACGCGACTCGGAATGGAACGGGCCATTGTTCGAGTTCCACGGCATTAGTGTTGATTGTATCGACAAGCACGAACCAAACTCGCAAGAGCGCAGAAACGCCTACCTGGCTGATATCACTTACGGTACCAACAACGAATTTGGTTTCGACTACCTGCGCGACAACATGTCGCAAACGCCAGACCAATTGGTACAGCGCAAGCTGCACTTTGCCATGGTAGATGAGGTCGATTCAGTATTGATTGATGATGCCCGTACGCCCTTGATTATTTCTGGTCCGGTACCATTTGGCGACCAGCACGAGTTTTATGAATTGAAGCCACGCATCGAGCGTTTGGTAAATGCCCAAAAAGCTTACGTTACCCAAGCCTTAAACCAGGCTAAAAGCTTAATCAACAGTGGCAATACCGGCACCGAAGAAGGCGAAGGCGGTTTGGCCCTATTGCGTGCGCACCGTGGTTTGCCAAAAAACAAAGCCCTGATCAAGTTTTTGAGCGAAGGTAGCGTAAGGCAAACCTTGCTTAAAACAGAAAACCATTACATGGCCGATCAGTCTAAGAATATGCCTAAGGTAGATTCTGAACTGTTCTTCTATATCGACGAGAAAAACAACCAGGTAGAATTGACCGAAAAGGGAATCGAACTGATTACCCAATCGGGCGAGGATGCTCATTTCTTCGTCTTGCCCGATGTTGGTACCGAAATTGCCGAAATCGAGAAATCGAACCTGAGCAGCGAAGAAAAAATTGCCAAAAAGGATAACCTGATGCGCGATTATGCTGTAAAAGCAGAACGCATCCACTCGGTAAACCAATTGTTAAAAGCCTACACCTTGTTCGAAAAGGATGTAGAATATATCATAGACGAAGGCAAGATCAAAATCGTTGATGAGCAAACCGGCCGTATTATGGATGGCCGTCGTTACTCAGACGGCTTGCACCAAGCCATCGAGGCCAAGGAAAACGTGAAGGTAGAAGATGCCTCGCAAACCTATGCCACCATTACCTTGCAAAACTTTTTCCGGATGTACCACAAGCTTTGCGGTATGACGGGTACGGCAACCACCGAAGCCGGCGAGTTCTGGTCTATCTATAAATTGGATGTGGTAGAAATTCCGACCAACAGAAGCTTGGCCAGAAAAGACCAACAAGATTATGTGTACAGAACCGTAAGGGAAAAATACAATGCAGTGGCCGAAGAAATCGTGAAACTGACAGAAGCAGGCCGTCCGGTATTGGTAGGTACTACTTCGGTAGAGATTTCTGAATTGTTGAGCCGTATGCTCAAGCTGCGTGGCATCAAGCACAATGTGTTGAATGCCAAATTGCACCAGAAAGAGGCCGATATCGTGGCCGAAGCAGGTCAGGCAGGCACGGTAACTATTGCCACCAACATGGCTGGTCGTGGTACCGACATCAAGTTGGGCCCAGGCGTAAAAGAAGCCGGAGGTTTGGCCATTATTGGTACCGAGCGTCACGAGTCTCGTCGTGTAGACAGACAGCTGCGCGGTCGTTCAGGCCGTCAGGGAGATCCGGGAACTTCGCAATTCTTCGTATCGCTAGAAGACAACTTGATGCGTTTGTTTGGTTCGGAGCGTATTTCTAACATCATGGTGAAAATGGGTATCGAAGACGGCGAGGTAATTCAGCATTCGATGATTACCAGCTCTATCGAACGTGCACAGAAAAAAGTGGAAGAAAACAACTTCGGCATCCGTAAGCGTTTATTGGAGTACGACGATGTAATGAACTCGCAACGTACCGTAATCTATGCCAAACGCAGAAACGCCTTGTTCGGCGACCGTTTAGACGTTGACATGAACAACATGGTGTTCGATGTGGCAGAAGATATCGTAACCGAATACAAAGAAAGCACCAACTATGAAGGCTTCAGGTTGGAGGTCATCAAGAACTTCTCAGTTGATACCAGCATCGACGAAAACGAGTTCAACTCGAAGAACATCCATGCCTTAACCGATAAATTGTTCGAAGAAGTTACGGCTTTCTATGCCCGTAAATCAGAAAACGTCATTAACCAGGCCATGTCGGTGTTGACTGATATCTATAAACAAAGAGGACATGAAATTGGCCAGGTGGTCGTACCTTTTACCGATGGTATCCGTCAGATACAGGTGCCGGTTGATTTGAAAAAAGCAATCGACAACAATGGCAGGGAAGTAACTAAGGCCTTCGAAAAGACCATTATCTTGGCTTTGATAGACGACAGCTGGAAAGAGCACCTGCGCGAAATGGACGAATTGAAACAATCGGTTCAGAATGCGGTTTACGAGCAAAAAGATCCGTTGATCATTTACAAAATGGAGGCTTTCAACCTGTTTAAAGGCATGTTGAGCGTGGTAAACAAAGAGGTGGTTAGCTTCTTGTTTAAAGGAGGCATTCCGGTACAACAAGATGCTGGCGAGGTAAGAGAGGCTAGGGCACCACAGCCGCAGCCGAGCAAATTGCGCATGTCTAAGCCCGAATTCAATGAATCGAGCAGCAGCGGCATGCCAATGGAAGATACCCGAGAAATGGCACCACCGCAGCCTATACGCAAAGAAGCAACCGTTGGCCGTAACGAGCCTTGCCCTTGTGGCAGCGGCAAAAAGTACAAAAACTGCCACGGCGCTAACGCATAATTTGTAATACCAGATAAGAATGCCGAATTTTGCAAAAAGTTCGGCATTTTTTTATGCTTGTAAAAAGGCTTAGGCCCATGGATGTTATGATCAGATTTAGTCTTTTTTTTATCGTGCTCTTCTCTTTTCAGTCTGCTTTGGCCCAAAGCAAGGGCAAGCTCATCATCGTTAAAGATCCGCTCATCGACAGTCTCATTGCCAGAAGGCTCGAACTTAACAAAAAGAAACCTACCGCTGCTAATCCGGGCAGTACGGCCATAGTTACCGATATGGGCTACAGGGTACAGGTGTTTTATGGCTCCGACCGGCGTGAAGCCTTTAGCGAACAGACCCGTTTCAAAAACAACTACCCCAAATTGGGGGCTTATATTACCTACAAAGAACCTAATTATTACCTGCGCGTTGGCGATTTCAGAACGAGGATGGAAGCTCAACGTTTTCTCAACGAACTGAAAGCCAGCTATCCAACCCTGTTTATTTTTAGGGAGAAGATCAATGCGCCAGAACTGGAAGAAGCTAACAAATAGCTTCTCCATGATTAAAACCAATACAGATGAAAGATAAGATACAAGAACTAGCAGCCCAAATATACAACGATGTAGTAGGCTATCGCCACCACATCCATGCCAACCCAGAGCTTTCTTTTAAAGAGTTCGAAACCTCGATGTTTATCAAAGACAAGCTCAACAAATGGGGTATCGAATATACCGATATGGCCAATACAGGAGTGGTGGCTTTAATTAAAGGCGCTATTCCTTCAGACCAGGTAGTGGCCTTGCGTGCCGATATGGATGCGCTGCCTATTCACGAGGCCAACGACAAGCCTTACCGCTCTAAGAACCATGGGGTTATGCACGCCTGCGGACACGACGTGCACAGCTCGTCGCTTTTGGGTACGGCTTATATCCTTAACCAATTGAAAAACGACTTTGCCGGAACCATTAAACTGGTATTCCAGCCAGCCGAAGAACTGCTGCCTGGTGGTGCCAGCATCATGATCAAAGAAGGCGTGCTCGAAAACCCAAAGCCGCAAGCCATGATAGGTCAGCACGTTATGCCCCTGATCGAAACCGGCAAAGTGGGTTTCCGTTCCGGAATTTACATGGCCTCTACCGATGAGCTGTATGTAACCGTACACGGCAAGGGCGGCCATGGCGCGCAGCCGCATCAGAATATCGACCCGGTTTTAATTACGGCGCACATTATTGTGGCCTTGCAGCAGATCGTAAGCCGCAATGCCGATCCACGCCTGCCATCGGTGCTTTCTTTTGGCAAGGTCAATGCCAATGGCGCAACCAATATCATTCCGAACGAAGTCAAATTGGAAGGCACTTTCAGAACGCTGAACGAAGAATGGCGAAGCGAAGCCCATAAGCTGATGAAGAAAATGGCCGAAGGCATTGCCGAGAGCATGGGTGGCAGCTGTACCTTCGACATCATGCGTGGCTATCCGTTCCTCATTAACGAAGAAGAATTAACCGATAGGGCCAGAACCTATGCCGAAGATTACTTGGGCAAGGAAAACGTAATCGACCTGGATATTTGGATGGCTGCCGAAGATTTTGCCTACTACTCGCAAGTAACAAATGCCTGCTTTTATCGTTTAGGTACAGGTAACGAAGCCAAGGGAACCCAATACTCGGTTCATACGCCAAATTTCGACATCGACGAAGATGCGCTCAAAACCTCAACGGGTTTAATGGCCTATATCGCCTTGAAACAATTGGGCAACTAAAGGCAAAAAGGCAGACGGTGGAAGGGGAATTCGTCCTGCCTCTTCCGTTTTACATTTAAGGCAGGATATTTGTATTGAAAGAACTGATGAAAAAAATATTGTTATTGCTGGTGTTAACCCTTGTTGCATTTGGCGCAGGTGCGCAACAGATCCAACGTTTTAATCCAGATACCATCCCTACCATACAGCTCGATTCGGTCGTAAACATCAAGGCTAAGCGTCTCAATGTCGAAACCTTTATCGATGCCATTATCAACGATACCAGTTTTTATCAGGCTTTTCGCAACATGAAAAAGTATACTTTCATTGCCGAAAACAGGGTATACACCTACGATAAAAAAAACAAGGTTGATGGCCGTATCTACAGAAAGATCAAGCACAACAACGATGGGCCCTATAAAATGGAGTACCTGGTGAAGGAAGACAACGGCAAGATTTATAAGAAAAATGGCAAATACCAGTTGTACACCGTAGAAATGTTCGATTACATTTTTATGAATGCCTACAATACCGATTTTGTGCCCAACTCGGCGCCAAGTACCGACGGAGGTAAGAACGAAAGCTATAAAGACAAGCTCAAAACCTTGATTTTTAATCCGGGACGCCCGATTAAGGGCCTGCCGTTCATCGGCAACAAAACGCAGATCTTTACGGCCAATATGCGCCAGTATTATGACTATACTTTTTACAGCGGTACCTATTTGGATTCTATCCCGGTTTACCGCTTCAAGGTTTCGGTGAAACCCGATTTGAGCAACTGGACCAAAGACGGCTTGATGATCAAGGAGCTGGTTACCATTTTCGACAAGCGCAACTTCGAAATCTTGGGCCGTTATGTAGATATGAAGTACAGCAACATGCTCTTCGATTTCGACGTGCAGATGAACATCGAAATGAGCTATTTTGACGAGGTGAAGCTGCCCACCAAAATTACCTATCAGGGCAACTGGGATTACCCCTTCAAAAAGGAAGAGCGGGCCAGTTTTCTGATCCTGCACAAAGATTATAAGCTGGGCAAGGGCAAATAGTTGCCATGGTCTGTGTCGCACAGACCATGGGCAAATTATTAGATAATTTTAAACAGGCTCTAAAAGATCGTTATCTTTAGCATTCAAATCTTTAAACTATGCATTTATCATACCGCTTAACTATCGGGCTTGGCCTGGTTGCCCTATGCGCTTTCGCCACCAGTTTGCAGGCGCAGGTACTCACCTCCAAACAGATAGATAGCGTTGCCGAAAAAACATTGGCCACTTTCGATGTGCCGGGCATCGCTGTAGCCGTTATCAAAGACGGAAAGCTCATCCATGCCAAAGGCTATGGCGTACGCTCCATCAAAACCAATCAGAAAGTTGATGAGAACACGCTGTTTGGCGTAGCCTCCAATACCAAGGCCTTTACCGCCGCCGCATTGGGCATGTTGGTTGATGAAAAGAAAATTACCTGGGATACCAAAGTGACCGATGTTATTCCAGAATTTAAAATGTACGATGCCTATGTAACCAGTGAATTTACCGTAAGGGATTTGCTGACCCACCGCAGTGGCTTGGGGCTAGGGGCTGGCGATTTGATGATTTGGCCAGATTCGTCGACCGTTGATAAAAAGCAGCTGATCCATAACCTGCGCTTCCTGAAACCAGTTTCGTCTTTCCGCACCAAATACGATTACGATAACCTGATGTACATTGTAGCTGGCGAAGTGGTAGCCAGGGTATCGGGGCTTACCTACGAAGATTTTATAGAAAGCAGAATCATCAAGCCCTTGGGCATGAATAAAACTGCGGCTTCCTGGTACCGTTTAAAAGACAAATCGAACGTTATTGATGGCCATGCCCCCTATGAAGGCAAGCTGTTGCCAGTAGGCCTCAGCTTTGGCGAAATTGCCAATGCAGCCGGAGGCATCTACTCGAGCGTAACCGACATGAGCAAATGGGTAACGGCCATGATCAATGGAGGCAAATACGGCGACAACCTCGACAAGAAACTGTTCAGTCCGGCGGTAGCCAGAGAGCTGTGGACCCCGCAAACCATCATCGCTGGTGGCAACCCAGCCAGCTTCAGCAGTTATGGCTTGGGCTGGTTCCTGAGCTCGGTAAATGGTAATTTCCAGGCTACGCATACGGGAGGCCTATCGGGTATTGTAACGCAGGTAACCATTTTGCCAGAATTGAAACTGGGCATTATCGTGCTCACCAACCAGCAATCGGGCGCCGCTTTTAATTCCATTACCAATTCCATTAAAGATGGCTACCTGGGCATTAAGGGCCAAGACCGTATCAAGGCCTATAACGATAACCGTTTAAGAAACGAGAAACAGGCCAAGGAAATCGTAGACAAGGTTTGGGCCGATATTGCGGCTGCCCAAAAGGCAACGACGGCAAAGCCCGACGTGAAAAATTATTTGGGCACGTTTAAGGACGATTGGTTTGGCGAAGTAACCATTAGCGAAGTGAACGGGAAAATGCACTTCCAGGCTAAAAACGCACCCAAACTCAAAGGCGACATGACTTATTATAAAGGCAATACCTTTATTGTAAGGTGGTACGACAGGAGCTTGGATGCCGATGCCTTTGTTAACTTTGGACTGAGCAACGAAGGCAAGGCCGACGGCTTTAAAATGGAAGCCATTTCACCTTTGACAGACTTCAGTTTCGATTTTCAGGATTTAGATTTTAAACTAACCACTAAAAAATAACCAACATGAAGAACCACATGAAGCACATGGGATTAATTGCAGCAACACTAATTTTAACCTTAAGCATAGCCATGAAAGCAAAGCCCAAAAAAGTAATTTTCTTTGGCGATTCGATTACCCAGGCCGGCGTGCAAGGCAATGGCTACATTAACCAATTGAAAAAAAACTTGGATCCGGCTAAATACGAACTGATTGGGGCAGGCGTTGGCGGTAATAAAGTGTACGACCTCTACCTGCGCATGGAAGAAGATGTATTGGCCAAAAAACCAGATTTGGTAATCATTTATGTGGGCATTAACGATGTATGGCACAAACTGGGCGCCAGAACCGGTACAGACTACGATAAATACCTTAAGTTTTATCAAGCATTGATTAATAAAATCCAAGCCAATGGTGCCAAGGTGGTGGTATGTACACCATCGGTTATTGGCGAGAAGAAAGACGGTACCAACGAAGCCGATGCCGACCTGAACAAATATGCACAAGGTGTGAGGGAACTGGCTGCCAAAAACAACCTGCCACTTTGCGATTTGAGAAAGGCCTTTGCCGAATACGAAGCCAAAAACAATACTGAAGATAAAGAAAAAGGCGTGCTAACTACAGACCGCGTACATTTGAACGATACCGGCAACCAGTTGGTAGCCGATCAAATGCTGCCTTTTATTAAATAAGATAGTGTTGAGACAATAGAAGTGAGATTGGAGAATCGGCAGGGATTGTTATTCGTTGTATCGGTTATTTCAAGTCTCACCTCTCATATCTTACATCTCAATACCTACAAATAATGATCAACCGCGAAACCATAGACAAAATAATGGATACTGCCCGCATAGAGGAGGTAGTAGGCGATTTTGTGCACCTTAAAAAACGCGGAACCAGCCTCATTGGCAATTGTCCGTTCCACGGCGAAAAGACCCCTTCCTTTCACGTTTCGGTAAGCAAGGGCATTTACAAGTGCTTTGGCTGTGGCAAGGGCGGCGATTCGGTGCGCTTTATCATGGACCACGAAAAATATTCGTATCCCGAAGCGCTCAAGTTTTTGGCCAACAAATACAATATCGAGGTTGAAGAAACGGTTGATAGCCATCAGGATGTTGAAGCCCAAAATGCCCGCGAAAGCCTGTATATCGTGTCGCAGTTTGCCGCGAACTTTTTCGAAGACCACCTGTGGAACAACGACGAAGGCCGTGCCATTGGCCTAAGCTATTTTAAGGAGCGGGGTTTTAGGGAAGACATCATCAAGAAATTCAATCTCGGCTACTCGCCCGATGTTTGGGATGCCTTGACTTTAGAGGCCATCAAAAACAAGCATACCGAAGAGTACCTCGAAAAAACGGGCTTGGCTATCAGAAACGATAAAGGCAAGCTGTACGACCGTTTTCGCGGCCGGGTGATGTTCCCCATCCACAACTTTACTGGACGGGTAATCGGTTTTGGCGGGCGTACCTTAAAAACCGATAAAAACGTACCTAAATACGTAAACTCGCCTGAAAGCGATATTTACCATAAATCGAATGTGCTTTATGGGTTATTTCATGCCAAAAAAGCCATTCGCGATCAGGATAACTGTTACCTGGTAGAAGGTTATGCCGATGTGCTTTCGGTGCACCAGGCCAATATCGAAAACGTAGTGGCTTCCTCGGGTACTTCGCTCACCATCGAACAGATCCGCCTTATTGGTCGTTTTACGCAGAACATTACCATTTTGTACGATGGCGATGCGGCTGGTATCAAAGCTTCGCTAAGAGGCTTGGATATGATTTTGGAAGAAGGATTGAACGTAAAAGTGGTTTCTTTTCCAAATGGCGACGACCCCGATTCGTATATGCATAAGGTGGGGGCCGGCGAGTTTAAGACTTATGTAGAAACCAAGCGTCAGGATTTTATCCTGTACAAGGCCAATATCCTGTTGGCCGAAGCCGGAACAGATCCGATTAAAAGGGCAGGCATCATCCGCGATATTGTTGAAAGCATTGCCAAAATACCCGATAACATCAAAGCCTCGGTTTTTGTGCGCGAGTGTAGCGGCTTATTGGGTATAGAAGAACGAATTCTGTTGACCGAGCTGAACACCATGCGTGCAGCCAAGCTGAAAAAAAATGCCGCTGCTTCGGCTTCTTCGCGCCAGCCCGCGCACTCCGACATGCCACCCGACGATCTTTTTGCCGAAGACGGGCCGAGCAATCAAGCCACGGTACAGCTTTCGGCCGACGACGAACGCCAGGAAAAAGAAATTGTACGGTTATTGTTGGCTTTTGGACATGAACTGGTGAGCTGGGATAAAATCGATAACATGTACATCGGATCGTTCATTATGCAGAATCTTACCGATGTAACGTTCGAAAATCCGCTCTGCAAAAAGATCATCGACCATTACCGTACCGAAATAGAAAATGGCCAGTTGCCAACCGCCAACCAGTTTATCAAAAGCGAAGACCGCGAAATTGCCGATTTGGCCATCACCTTGTCTACCTCGCCCTATACGCTGAGCGAAAACTGGTACAACAAGCATACCATTTACGTGCGCGATGAAACCGTTAACCTTAAAGCTACCATTTTGGGTGGCCTGTACCATCTCAAAAAACGGAAAGTAGACAAAATCCTGCTAGACCTGCTGCAGGAAATCAAACACGAAAAAGACGTAACCAATCAGGAAATCCTGATGCAACGCTATGCCTTTATCAAAAACGTTGAAAAGGAGATTTCCAAGTACCTGGGCTCGGTGATTGTCAAATAGTTTTCAGTTTGCAATTAGCAGTTGCCAGTTTAAGCCCGAAGTTTTCAGTTTCAGTTCAACAGTTGTCAACCATCCAATCACCCAATGAACTAAAGAACTAATAAACCAAGCAAATGGCTACACACAACGATTTAGGCAAGCAGGGCGAGGCCATAGCCGCCAACTATTTAACCGGTTTGGGCTACGAGTTGCTCGAAGAAAATTGGATTCATGGAAAAGCAGAGTTAGATTTGGTAGCCTATTTTAATGGCCAGCTGATTTTTGTAGAAGTAAAGACAAGGAGTTCGACTGCTTTTGGGCAACCCGAAGATTTTGTGGGCCAAGCTAAACAAAAACAGCTTATCCGGGCGGCAACGGCTTACGTAGAACTGATGGGCCATCCGGGCGAAGTGAGGTTTGATATTGTTGCTGTTTTATTTGATACACCAAACCATTATACAATAAACCATATTCAAGATGCATTTTGGCCTTTTTAAAACCGATAACCTCATTCCTGTCCGGCTTGGCGTTTTGCTTGCTGTACTGTTTGGCCTGGCTTCCTGCAAGCACGGTAGCACAAGTAGCTATACTACTTTTAGTGCACCCCAGCAAGGCCAGCAGTTTGTGCTTGGCCAACCCATTACCCTAAGTTTAGACCTGGATAAAAGCGAGAAAACCGAAGAAATCAGCTATTACCTAGATGGTAAGCTCAAAGCTTACTTACATGATAATGTTGGCCCTGTCAGTATCAAAAGCGACAGCCTATCGCTTGGCTATAAGAACTTAACGGCAATCGTTACAAAAGATGGCAAGAACGATACCATCACAACCAACATCGTGTTAACGAGTGGCGTAACGCCTAAACCACTCCGTTATCAAGTGGTCAATACCTTTCCGCACGATACCAGCGCCTACACCGAAGGCCTGGCCTATGTGGAGGGCAAACTATTGGAAAGCACCGGCGAGTATGGAAGTTCTAAACTCAAGTATGTCGATTTAAAAACCGGCAAGACCTTGCAACAGATCCAATTGCCGGCACAGTATTTTGGCGAAGGCTCGCTTAAACTGGGCAATAAGATCATCATGCTAACCTGGAAGGAAAACACGGGTTTTGTATTCGATGCCCAAACTTTTAAGCAATTGGCTACCTTTCCTTTCAGTCGAGAGGGCTGGGGCCTGGCTTTTGATGGCCAAAAGATTTTGCGTACCGACGGCTCTAACCGCATCTGGTTCATGAATGCCGATACCTATCAGGAAGAAGGCTATATAGAGGTGTACGACAATAAAGGTCAGGTAGAACAGCTTAACGAACTCGAGTTTATTGACGGCAAGATTTATGCAAACGTATACCAAACCAATAAGATTGTTCGTATTGATCCCAAAACAGGGGTAATTGAAGCCGAAATAGACCTCACAGCACTAGTGCCCAAGAATTTCTTTAAAACACAGGACGAAGTGAACGGCAATGTGCTCAATGGAATCGCTTGGGATGCCAAAGGCAAACGGCTATTTGTGGTAGGCAAAAAATGGCCCAAGCTTTACGAAATCAAACTGCTCAACGAGTAACG
This sequence comes from Pedobacter sp. TM02, assembly GCF_059705275.1. NCBI lineage: Bacteria > Pseudomonadati > Bacteroidota > Sphingobacteriia > Sphingobacteriales > Sphingobacteriaceae > Pedobacter > Pedobacter sp. TM02. The sequence continues at coordinate 3,876,832 of NZ_AP046530.1, read as the reverse complement.
CTAGTCTTTTTTGCTGTTTTCGCTCAGGTAGCCGTTATAGGTAATAGCCTGCCTGTTGTTGCTTACCATGCTGAGCGTAGCATAACCGCTTTCGCTGATGCTGAACGTGAGTTGTGGGCTGTCTTTAACGTCTTTTGCGTAGATTCTAATGTCCCAGCCACCTCTTTTGCGCTTGGTGGTGTCGTAAACAAAGTTTTTGCTGGTAAACTTGAAGCCGCTTTCTTCGTTGGTGATTGGAGCAGTATAAGACCTGCCGTAAAAAGGCAGATAGGCAATCAGGCTGTCTTTGGTAATGCGTACGTCGTAATTATTGCCTATGAGGTTAATATTGCCTCCACTGGCTCCTCCAGGCATTTTCGACAAAATACTGTTGATGTCAGACCCATTGAGCGGTGTAGCGCTTGTAGCCACAAAAGTGTAGTTCTTGTCTTCCACAATTTTGCGGGTAGTGGCTTTATCGGTTTGGGCGGCAGCGGCAGTGGACAAAAGTGCCAAACCTGCCATAGCTACTAAGGTTTTAAATGATTTCATGGTCGTGAAGTATATTTAATGCTTAAATCAGTTCTGAATAACAAATTCAAAATCAGCTATATGATTAATAATATACCGGTTTTCCATAAAGAAAACGAAAAAAGGGCGGAAAATATTTCTCCCGTCCTTCTTTCAACCTTAAAAACTAAACAATAGTAGCGGTTAATATATTGCCCGAAATGCTCGTGTTGTAAACCTTCAGGGCATTGGTTGTGCCTCCATCGTTAGGCTGTCTTAAAATAGCGCCACCTGAGGTATACTGCGAAGCATGTAGGCTGCATTGGATCAGGTTGCTGGCCTGGATCCAGTTTAATGCGCCGCCCTGATGTGGACAAGCGGCCTGAGTGGCTACAAACGAAGAAGTGCTATTTCCAGCCGCTAGGCGGATAAACAAAACACCTCCCGTGGCTACAAAAGAACCAACTGTGGTGAGTTGCGTGGCAAGATCTATGCTTGCAGTAGCGCCGGTCGTGCCTCCGCCTCCGCCACCTCCGGGCGGACTTGGCGCAGGGTCGTTAGATTTGCTTCCACAGGCCGAAAGGCAACTTCCGGCGCATACCAGGGCCATACCCAGCCCTAGGGATTTGATAAATTCATTCCGTTCCATAAAATTATAGTTTTAGTAAATTGTCGATTTCGTATCGGGGTTTTTAGATTTAAAAAGGCTGAAGTTGCGCGAAATGGTAAAGCCAAAACGGACGCCACCATCGGTCCACGATTTTTTGGTATTGGCTATAAAACTGTTTTCGTTAATGTATTCCGAATTCATGAAGTTGAGCGAGAAGATGTGCCCGCCGGTTTCGATCTCTAGGCCTATACCCAAGGGGTTATATAGGGGGACGGCGAGTTTATTTGGTCGCGATAGGCCGTTAACCAAGGTATAATCGGCTACAAACGACAGTCGCTTGGTGAGCTTAACCCGCCCGGCAAAGCCCAAGGCAAACAGGTTTTTAGGGTCGTTAGGATCGGCGCTTACCGAGCGGATCAGGAAGGCCGGCATTACTTCCAGTGAAATGCGTTGCGAGAACTTCCTCGAAAATATAGGTTGAATCAAATAGCTCAGCCTGTTTCCATAGTTGGCAAATTCGGTGTCGGTAAATGGTTTTCGAGCCACCAGGCCTGCCTGGGCCAAAAACGTGAGGTTAATGGGCATACTCCCATCAGTTGTTTGTTGCAGCAGCTTTTGTTTTACATAAAGGTTAAAAAGCTCATCGTGCTTGCTGCGACCAAAGCCCACGGTCAGGTTGTCGGTTAAGCCATAATCCAGCCCGATAAAAAGGTCGGTGGCCACATCGAGTCCATACAGGGTGTGTGCGCTTCCGAATTCGCCACCAATATCCCCAAAATGATGCCTGATCCTCAAATCGAGATCGTGTTTCTTTTGGGTTTCGGTAGAATGCGAAAGTACCACATGCGTTGCCTTAAAGGTAGCTTCTACCTTGTTGAATTTCTTGGTGCTGTCTAGCTGGCTCAACAGCGCCTCGGCGGTTTGCGCGCTAGCCCTCATGGCCAACAGGGCTAAAACCAAAAAGAGGTAAATAAAAAATTTAGACTTTTTCATAACGTTTATTTGAGTGGCTCTAGGGTGCCTTGTAGAGTTACCTTGATAACTTCGGCTATTTTGGCAAATACGAGGCGAGGAATTTTGATCTGATGGTCTTTGCAGGCTACTTCAAAGCTCGAACTGATGCTTATGGTATTGCCCTTGATCGTTATTTTGCCGGCTATTGTCCGGTTTTGGTCAATGCCGTGTACATTGAGCACGCCTTTTACGGTAACGGGATACTCGCCGTCTTTGCTCCAATCCAACTGGGGGGTGATGGTGCCTTTAAATTTGGCCATCGGGTATTTGTCGCTCTCGATGTAGTTTTCGTTAAAATGTTGCTGCATCAGCTTTTTGTCGAACTCGAGGCTTTTAACGGGCAGTTGCACTGCCAGCTCCTGTTTGTCGGCTACCAGCACGGCACTTGCCGAAGTGCTTGCGGCTTTGATGTCTTCAACCGGGGTAGAAGAAAAGATCGTCATCTTCAGGCTTTTGCCCACATAATTTTGAGCTTCGGCTTTTCCAATCAAGCCAAGGCAGAGCAAAGTCACCCAGACCAGTTTATTTCTTGTTGAGTTCATAACGCAGTTTTAAGGATACACCACTCGATTTTAAAGGCACGCTTCCTTCGCCAATGCCTCCCAAAGGGATTTTAACGTAAGGCTCTATGCCGAAACCGAATTTATTGTTCAGTTTGATGTTGTAAGTGGCCGAAAGATCGAGCACGCTCAGAAAATGCTGATTGGCGTTGGTTTTTTGCGTAAGCCTATCGGCTTTGCCACTGGCGGCCGTGTACTTAAACACGTAATCTTCTTTTAGCATCAGGTAGCTCGATAGCCCAGCGTTCAGTTCAAGGCTGCGGCTTTTGTTGTCGCTAAGCAAATAGGAAGCCCTTAACGGAATTTCAAGCACTTTACAAGCGGCGTTGATCTGCGCAATGCTGTTCTTTATATTCGGGTTGCTGAATTGATAATCATAATTGCTGGCCGTGTAGTTTTTGGCACCATAAATAACACCGGTTTGGATGGTTATTTTTTTGCTGATTCCCACACCAACGGTCAATCCGAAGGCCGCGGTTCCCTTGCCACCTATCAGGGCACTGGTAGAATTAAAATCAGGTCCTGCACTAATGGCCAGGCTAATCGGGATTTTACGTTTCGCTTTTGGCTTTTGGACAAGGTTGTCTGCTGTATCAATGGTGTTGATGCTTGGCGAAGTCAGCTGTGCAATAACCTGCTGATCGGTCAATTCGGTATTTTGTACAGGTTTTACTGGTTGCGCTGCCATTGGTGCGGAATTGGCAGGCGCCTGAATAACATGGGCTATGGCATGGTCTGAAACAGGCTTATCGCTATTGCCTTTTGTGGTTACGGTTGTGGTAGTCTGCTGCACTGTTGACAATTGCTTACTCAAAGTAGGCGCATCGGTTTTTGGGCCAATCGGTTGAGCTTGGGCTAGTTCGGTTATAGGTTTAGGAGCTTCAACCAAAGGCTTTTGCGTTTGTTCGGGTTTGTTGTTGCGGGCAGTTTGTTGCTTAGGCTGTTCTTGCCTGTTGAACAGGAAGAAGCCCAAACCAAACGAAAGAAACAGCAAAATAATGCTGGCATTTCTCAGCCAGATCATGCGGTCTCTTTTTTGGAGCTTTTTCTCCATCTTTAACCAAGATTCCTCTTCAAACTGCAGGTACTCTTCGGTTACCCGTGTTTTAAAAGCCTGGTCAAAATCTTTATCGTTCAGTTCTTTCATTTTTGATAGCTCATTTGTTGCTGATCGGTTGCCAAAGTTTCGGCCAGCATCTTTTTTAAATTCTCCCTTGCCTTAAACAGATTCGATTTGGAGGTGCCCACCGAGATGGAAAGCATTTCGGCAATTTCCTCGTGCGAGTAGCCGTCTATGGCAAAAAGGTTAAAGACCGTTCGGTAGGCATAAGAAAGTTTTTGAACCAATCTGATCAGGTCTTCATAGTGTAAATGGGAAAGAATATTCTCTCTATCTTCCAATTCGTGCTTAGCGTTAAGTTCTTCCATTTCCATTTGTTTTATCCGGTTTCTGTAATGGTCTATTGAGGTATTGATCATAATGGTGCTGATCCAGGCGTTAAACGAGCGTTCCTTGTCGTAGCGCTGCAGGTGTGTAAATACCTTCATAAAACCATCGTTTACCAACTCAACCGCTTCGTCTTTGTTTTTGGCGTAGCGCAAACAGATCCTCATGGCATAGCCATAGTAGAGGCGGTAAAGTTCCTTCTGACTTTTCCGGTCCTTCTTGATACAGCCATTGATGAGTTCGGGTGTAAGCAAAGTAATTTTGTTTAGTTATATGCAGTTACGGCAGCCAGGAGCTTAAGGTTGCCTTGCTATTAGAAATTTAAGCAATAAAAATTTGCTTTAAATGAAAAATCGCTATTCATTGATCAATGAATGGCGATTTTAGGTTGCCGGGTTGCTTTGGCGATTTTCAATAAGGAATGCAATTCAATTATTGCGGGTTCTTTTTGAAAAGGCCCGCCTTTAGGTTCGAACCCATCGAGCCTTCGGCTAATTGCAGGTAATTACGTTTGCTCTGGTCTTTTTCAATCTTTACGCTTCCGGTGGTTTGTACGTTTTTCATTTCCAGGAAGTCTGTCGAAGTTGCATCGTTGCCGCTTAAGGGGCCACTTCCATAACCTGCCAGATTGGTGTAATCGGTAAAAAGGCAATCAGCAGCTTTGTAGCGACGCGTGCTTCCTTTTTCTCTGATCCATACCGTACTGCTGTTTGCTATGATGTTATGATGAAATTCGAAATCGTCTCCATTGGTACTTTGCGTAGTCCAAACGCCACTAAAATAACAGCCATATACCAGTGAGTAACGCATGGCATTAGGGCTGCCAGTACCTCCGTCGGTTTGCCAAAAAACAACAGGGTTTTTGCAGTTGAAGAAAACGCAATGATCAATAACGAGGCCATAACCATTAGCGATAACTCCCACATGTAAAGGCAACACATCAACGTTGCCGGCAAATAGGCATTGTGTAACGAGCAGGTCGTCCAGTTTTTTGCCATCACGCCATATTGGATAGGAGCGACGCAGGTTTTTGCCGTCCACATAAGCGTAATCTGGGCTGCCGGTAAATCGCAGGCCTTCAATGGTTACGTGGCTAACCTCTGGCTGTATGCCTTTTGCTTCTTCTCCGCCTAAACCCGATACAAGTGGCACTGCTGTCACTACAATTGGCATTTTTTGTGGAGTCCAATCCGCATCGTCGGGCATAACACACGCACGAATAACCAAGCGGTTTTTAAGGGTATACTTGTCATTGGTAAATACAACGGTTTGGGTTAACAGGTGTATGCCTTCAGCGAGGAAGATGGTGGTTGATGTCCGCTCTTGATTGAGGTTTACGCGCCTTGCGGCCTCCATCAGTGTCTTTAACGGGCTTGTTTTTATGCCGGAATTTGCGTCGTTACCCGCTTGAGGATTAACGTATAATTGTTCTGCCTGTGCCAGCAGTACGCTCATGGCAAACAATAAGAGGCTAAGTGTGTATTTGATCATGTTTTTTTTTTGCTGTAAAATTAAAACATGCTTGCCTTCCTAAAATGGTCGTTTTAGCTTTAAAATGGTCAATTATATCTCCTTGCGGTATTGTTGGGGGGTAATGCCGGTCAGCTTTTTAAAGAAACGGTTAAAATTGGAGGGATCCGAAAAGCCAAACTCGTAGGCAATCTCTTTTGCCGATTTGTTTTGATACAGTTGTTTCTTGATGGCTGAAATCAGTTTGTAATGGATCATTTGTTGGGCAGATAATCCAGTAAATTGCCTACAGATTTTATTCAGAAAGCCGGGGCTTACATTTAGCATTTTGGTATAGGCCTCCACATTGCGGTGGTGCACAAATTTCTTTTCCAGCAAAGCTCTAAATCTATAAAAATCAGCGTGCACATAGGTATCTCTCTGAACATGGTAAACGGAGGCATAATATCGGTTGAGCACAACGAGTAATTGATAGAGCAAGGCCCTGATCAAATGGTTGCTGTCGTTTTGGAGCTGCCCAAACTCCCGCTCTATGCCATAGAGCAGCTGCAGGCATTGCTCAAATGGCAACTCGGCTAGCTGCATATCGGTTGGACGCGAATATTGATGAAAATATTGAAATCGATAGAGGAATAGCTCGTCCGAAAAAAAGAGATGAAGAAAGTCTTTTTCGAAGAATAAGGTATAGCCGCTTACCGGTTCTTCAATATCCCAGCGGCGCACTTGCCCGGGACTGGTGAAAATAATGGTCCGTGGACTTATTGGCGTCGTGTTTTCGTCTAATGTAAAAGTGCCCGTTCCCTTTTCGATGAAAAGAATTTCGTAAAAACTGAGTTGATGTAAGGTGCTATCTAATACATAATTATTCAATGTTTCGATACGACCAATATCCAATAGCAATTCTGAGCCATACTTATAGGGTAGAAAATGATAAGTCTTAACTTTGGTGCCCGATGCCATTTTTTACAGCTGCTTGTGCAACAGTTGGGTTAAAAATACAAATTTCTGTCGCCTGTTCATATGGCCAACAGCGGATGCCGTTGGCCATAATTTTTGTTATCTCCAGCTCTTATACTGGTTAATCAAGCCGTTGGTTGAAGAATCGTGGGTGCTTACAGGGCTGTTGTCTGCAAGTTCGGGCTGTATTTTTTGAGCCAGTTGCTTGCCCAGCTCAACACCCCATTGGTCGAAGCTAAAGATGTTCCAGATGATGCCTTGTACAAAAATCTTATGTTCGTACATGGCAATAAGGCTACCCAAGCTGTAAGGCGTTACTTTTTTTAGCAGGATAGAATTGGTTGGCCTATTGCCGTCGAAAACCTTGAATGGAGCCAATTTGGCAATGGCTGCTTCAGATTTGCCTGCTTTTTGAAGTTCTGCGATTACTTCTTCTTCGCTTTTGCCATTCATTAAGGCCTCGGTTTGGGCAAAAAAGTTAGACAATAAAATAGGGTGGTGGTTGCCCAGCGGATTGAGGCTTTGCGCCGGGGCTATAAAATCGCAGGGAATAAGACGGGTGCCTTGGTGGATCAGCTGGTAAAAAGCATGTTGGCCGTTGGTACCCGGCTCGCCCCAAATTACCGGACCGGTTTCGTAATCAACAGGGTTTCCGTTTCTGTCTACGTGTTTGCCGTTGCTCTCCATATCGCCTTGCTGAAAATAGGCCGCAAAACGGTGCAGGTATTGGTCGTAAGGCAAAATAGCCTGGGTTTCGGCATTAAAGAAATTGATGTACCATACGCCCAGCAGACCTAAAATTACCGGAATGTTCTGCTCAAATGGCGTGTTTTTGAAATGTTGGTCGGTTGCATGTGCACCAGCCAACAGTTGTTTAAAATTATCGTAGCCAATGCCCAAGCAAATAGACAGGCCAATAGCGCTCCACAACGAGTAACGGCCACCTACCCAATCCCAAAACTCGAACATGTTTTCGGTATCGATGCCAAATGCCGCTACATCTTTGGCATTGGTTGATAAAGCAGCGAAGTGCTTGGCAATATCTTCTTTTTGGGCACCACTGTTCAAAAACCAATCTCTGGCACTGTTGGCGTTCGTCATCGTTTCTTGTGTGGTAAATGTTTTAGAAGCCACCAAAAACAAAGTCGTTTCCGGGTTTATCGCTTTTAAGGTTTCGGCCAGGTGAGTGCCGTCAACGTTAGAAACAAAATGCAGGTTTAAACGTGTTTTGTAGGCTTTTAAGGCTTCGGTAACCATTACAGGCCCCAAATCTGAACCGCCAATGCCGATATTTACAATGTCTGTAATGGCTTTGCCGGTATAGCCCTTCCATTGGCCGGAGATGATCGAATTGCTGAATTTCTCCATTTTGGCCAAAACCGCATTCACTTCGGGCATCACATCTTGGCCATCAACCCAAATGGACTCGTTGCTTTGGTTGCGCAAGGCAATGTGCAGCACGGGGCGATCTTCGGTTTGGTTGATCTTTTCGCCGCTGTACATGGCTTTAATGGCTTCATCCAGCTTGCATTCGCGGGCCAACTGCACCAACAGGGCCATGGTGGTGTCGTTGATCCTGTTCTTGGAGAAATCGAACAAGATATCTTCGAACAAAATCGAAAATTTGGCAAAACGCTCGGCATCTTCGGTAAAAAGATCCTTGATGCTTTGTTGGTTGATCGCTATAAAATGGTCAGCCAAATATTTATAGGCCTCTGTTTGGGTAAAGTTTATTGTGGGAAGCATAGCATATATGTTTTTTGTAAAAGTAAGAAAGCAAACAATTTAAATTGTCTTTTAATGTTCAAAAACCATGAAATTTTTCTATATTCAATAACCAATCAGCCCGCCTATTGTTCGATCGTTTTACTATAATCCATCAACTTAAAAAAATTAAACCATGTTAGAAAACCTGAATGAACTGGTGCGCGAAAATGCGCAGGATGCTGTTGTAAACAATAGCGAAATACCTAATGAACACAACGAAGCCGTCATTGAAGCCGCATCGGGTTCTATTTTCGAAAGTTTGAAGGCACAGGTTACGTCTGGAAACCTCAGTGGCCTGGCCGATATTTTTAACGGAGGCAATGCCGAAGATTCTGCAGTTGCCGCGCAGGCTTCGGGTAGCTTTGTCGATAAACTGAGCGGCTTGGGCATTAATGCCGAAACCGCCAAAAACGTAGCCTCGAGCATCATTCCTTCTATTATTGGCAAGCTTACGCAAAAAACCAACGACCCGAACGACAGCTCTTTCAACCTGCAGGATATTTTGGGCAAATTGGCGGGTGGCAGCGATGGGAAATTTGACCTGAGCGACGTGATGGGCATGTTTAATGGAGGCAATCAAGCCCCAAGTGCCGACGGGCAAGCCGAAGGCGGTGGCTTGGTAGATAAGCTCAAAGGACTGTTTAATTAGTGCCGATACCTATATTTTAAATTCAAGATGAAGAAAATATTGCTCTCCGGGCTTTTGATTGCCCCATTATGGCTATTTGCTCAAAATACGGCCCGCCAAGTGGCTATTTCCAAACAGGCAGATGCCTTGGCCCAAAAGGTAATCAGCTGGCGCCGCGATTTTCACGAACATCCCGAACTGGGCAACAACGAAGTGCGTACCGCAGGTATTATTGCCAAGCATTTGCAGTCGTTGGGCATGGAAGTAAAAACCGGTGTAGCCAAAACCGGAGTGGTTGGTATTTTGGTTGGAGGCAAGCCGGGGCCCGTGGTGGCTTTAAGAGCCGATATGGATGCCTTGCCGGTTACCGAAAGAGGTGCCTTGCCCTTTGCTTCGAAAGTAAAAACAATCTATAATGACCAGGAAGTAGGGGTGATGCATGCCTGTGGCCACGATTCGCATATGGCTATTTTAATGGGAGTGGCCGAAATTTTGGCCGGTATGAAGAAAGATATTCCCGGCACCGTTAAATTCATCTTTCAGCCGGCAGAGGAAGGCGTGCCCGCGGGAGAAGAAGGTGGTGCACAGCTCATGGTTAAAGAAGGCGTGCTGCAAAACCCGAAGGTCGACGCTATTTTTGGCTTACACATCAATTCGCAAACACCGGTTGGCCAATTGACCTATCGCCCCGGAGGTACCATGGCGGCCGTTAACGACATGAAGATTACCATTACAGGCAGGCAGGCCCATGGCGCTTACCCTTGGAGCAGCATCGACCCGATTGTGGTGGCCGCACAAATTGTAAACAACCTGCAAACCATTGTAAGCAGAAACCTCAACATTACCGAAAATCCGGGTGTGGTTACCATTGGCGCTATTCATGGCGGCGTGCGGTCTAACATCATCCCCGAAAAGGTTGAAATGCTGGGTACAGTTAGGAATTTTACGGCGGCCGATGAGGCGATGTTCATCGATCGGATTAAAACCATTGCCATTAAAACCGGCGAGGCTGCTGGTGCCAAAGTCGAAGTGCAAATTCCCTACAGCAACCATTATCCGGTAACTTTTAACGATTTGGCGCTGACCGAAAAGATGCTGCCAAGCCTGCAGGCTACAGCCGGTGCCGACAATGTAAAACTGAAAGCGCCCGTAACCGGCGCCGAAGATTTCTCGTTCTATCAGGAAAAAGTACCCGGACTGTTTTTCTTTTTAGGGGGTATGCCCAAAGGCGAAGACCCCTTAAAAGCACCGTCGCACCATACGCCCGATTTCTTTATCGATGAGAGCGGCTTTGCATTGGGCGTAAAAGCATTGTGCAACCTGACGTTGGATTATCTATCGATGAAAAAGTAATACTCCCACAATCATTTCTATATTTGTGCATGACTAAAGACCAGTTACAGGATTTAAGAGATAGATTAGCTTCTCTGAGGAGGCATCTTTGACGTTGATGAATTGTTATATCAGATAAGCGAAGAAGAAAAAAGAACGTTGGCTCCCGATTTCTGGGACAACCCCAAAAAGGCCGAAAGCATTCTGGCCGAAATCAGCACCAAGAAAAAATGGACGGAAGGCTTTACCAAAGCTAATGCCGCGGTAGAAGATACTGCCGTATTGTACGATTTCTTGCAAAGCGGTGATGCCAGCGAGGAGGAAATGGACGAGCAATATGCCTTGGCCCTGCAGGTAATCGAAGACCTGGAGCTGAAAAACATGCTGAACAGCAAGGAAGACCAACTGCCGGCCGTTATGCAGATTACCGCAGGGGCGGGAGGTACCGAAAGCTGCGACTGGGCCAGCATGCTCTTGCGCATGTACCTGATGTGGGCCGAGAAGAACGGCTACAAGGTTACAGAACAGGACTATGCCGAGGGCGAGGTAGCCGGTATCAAATCGGTAACGATAGAAATTATGGGCGAATTTGCCTATGGCTACCTGAAAGGAGAAAACGGGGTGCATCGCTTGGTGCGTATTTCGCCCTTCGATAGCAATAACCGCAGGCACACTTCTTTTGCCTCGGTTTATGTTTATCCCCTGGTTGACGATACGATCCAAATCGACGTGAATCCGGCCGATATCGAATTTGAAACCTTTAGGGCTGGCGGTGCTGGCGGACAAAACGTAAACAAGGTGGAAACCGCCGTGCGGTTATACCACAAACCATCGGGCATTATCATCAAAAACCAGGAATCGAGGTCGCAGCTGCAAAATAAAGAGAACGCCATCCGCTTGCTCAAATCGCAGTTGTACGAAATCGAAATGCGCAAGCGCATGGAAGCCACGGCACTGATTGAAGGCAGCAAGAAAAAAATTGAATGGGGTTCGCAGATCCGAAGCTATGTATTAGATGATAGACGGGTAAAAGACCATCGGACCAATTTCCAGACCTCCAATCCGGATGCCGTACTCAACGGCGACATCAACGATTTTTTAAAAGCTTATTTAATGGAGTTTTAACAAAAAAAGCGATCATTTGATCGCTTTTTTTGGCTTAGGCACAGAAATCCGATACCGCCGCATCAACACAATCTCCCGATACGATAAAAAGGAAAACAGAGCTTGAGCAATGCTTGCGTTCGCAACAGGCTTGTCCGCTTACGTCTTGAACCGAATCGCAACAAGTGTCATAAGTTCCTTGGCCACGCGTACATTTTACGGTTTTGTGGTACACGTCGTCATTGCCGTTGCCCCCTTTAAATTTCTTGAGTTCGCTTTTGCTTAAAATAGTTTTCATGTCTGATGGATTAAGTTATTTAAATAGTTAATTAAGGTGTTAACTAATTTATTCATAATCGTTTAAAGTGCCATGCTTTTGTTCGGGATGTAAAAATATTGGTTCATTTAGTTTAAAGATGTAAGTTTAGGGTCTATAATTGAATTGGATGAAAAAGATATTCATACTAGCCTACTTTATCTTGACAGCTTTTACACAAACCAAGGCCCAGCAGGTTATTCCGCTTTACAACGCCGCCATTCCAGGCTCGAAAACAGCACCTGCCGATTTTAAGGAAACCACCGAAACAGGTGCCGATGGCGTGTTGCGCATCAGCAGGGTAACCACCCCTACGCTTACCGTTTTTGCGCCGGCAAAGGCCAACGGAACGGCCGTAATCATCTGTCCGGGTGGAGGCTACAGCATTTTGGCTTTTGAAAAAGAAGGTACTTTGGTAGCCAAAAAGTTTGCCGAACTGGGGGTTACTGCATTTGTGCTTAAATATCGTCTACCCAACGATGCCATTATGGTCGATAAATCGTTGGCACCTTTGCAAGATGCCTTGCAGGCCATTTACCTGGTCAGGAAAAATGCGGGGGTGTGGGGCATTTCGCCCAACAAGATCGGCGTAATGGGCTTTTCGGCCGGTGGCCACCTGGCCTCTAGCTTGAGTGTGCATTACAACGATATGAAAATAGACAACCAGGAAAACATCAGCTTAAGACCCGATTTTTCGGTGCTTATCTATCCGGTGATCAGTTTCGGACCATATGCCCATACAGGTTCGGTTAAAAATCTTTTGGGCGATCAACCTACGCCACAGCAACGCCGTTACTTTTCGTCAGAACTGCAGGTAAACGGCGCTACGCCACCTACTTTTTTGGTGCATGCCAACAATGACGGTACGGTGCCCGTAAAAAACAGCCTGCTTTACGATGAAGCCCTGGCCAGAAACAAAGTGCCTGCCGAAATGCACATTTACCAAGAAGGCGGACACGGTTTTGGCCTGTACAACAGAACCACCAAGGAAGACTGGTTCGAAAGCCTGAAAAGCTGGATGCAACAAAACAAGTGGCTTTAACCGGAATGTGGCAGTAATCCGGCTGCTGGTTATTCAGACAGGATTTCCTGCAGCTCTTTCAATTCTTCCACCTTTTCGGTAGCGCCCAGGTTTTCGTAGGCCGAAATGAGGTTGCGGATAATGCGCCTGATGATTTCTGTATTGCTGCAGGGCGAATAAAAGCCAGGCTGAGGCTCTAAATTAAGCTGACGTAAAAACTGGTCTACATCGTGCTTGCCAAAAATGGCGCCCTTGTTAAAAGCATTGATGTAAAAAAGAACGCCATATTCCTTGTCGGCATTGCTTTCGTCGATATAGCCCAATATGAAATGCTGCGGCAGATTAACTCCATAAACCGGAATATCGAGCTTTTGGGCCAGCGTGGCATAAATAATGGCCAACGAAATCTGATTGCCTTTTTTGCTTTCCAAAACCTGGCTGAGGTAAGAGTTTTGCGGATCGTGGTGGTTTTTGGTATTGCCGCTAAAGCCATATTGGTTGTAGAAAACATGGTTGATCAACTTGATCTTTTCAATCGAGCTCATCTCGTATTGTAAACCCACCCAAATATCGCGTTTAATTTCTTCGATTTGATTGATGATGCCTTGTTCGTCAAGGTCAGGATATTGGTAGCGGTTAATGACAATGGCTCCCTGCAACAGGTCGAAAGCCCCGCTTTGGTACCAAAGGTTCAGGTCTTCTTTAACGCTGTTGAACTGTATGGCATGCACAAGGTTTTCTATACGTTCCTGCAGTACGGTGTTGAGCGATTGCTCCCAGGCACTTTCCAAATAGGTGATAACCTCGTTGCCGTATTCGAGCAGCCGCTGCTGCACATGCTGGTACACCTCCTCATCCGGATCGTCTAATAATTTGACCAATGCGCTGATTTCTGCAAGATTTTCCATTAAAGTACAATTACAAGTTCTGTTTGCTTACTTTTGCCGCTATGGTTTTAAAATTTGCTGCCGATTACCTCAAGCATCGATTAACTGCCAAAAGCAGGCATGGTACCCATTCGCCTTTTGTATATAAGCTCGCTGATGAGGTAATTTACGATTTTTCTGCAAAAGAAGCGTACAAGCGCATAGAAGCGCTGCGAAAAAAACTTTTGCATGACGATAGATCGATTACCGTAACCGATCTGGGGGCAGGCTCGTACCTGAATAAGAACCGCACCAAAAAGATAAGCCAAATTGCCAAAAATGCGCTGAAAAGCCCGAGCTTGGCCCAGCTTATTTACCGCTTGGCAGCCAATCAGCAGGCCCAAAGCCTGATCGAATTGGGAACTTGTTTAGGCGTTACCACAGCCTATCTGTCAAAAGCAAAACCCAACGCCCAAGTATTAACCATAGAAGGTTGCCCCCAAACGGCATTGATTGCCGAGCAGAATTTCAATGAACTCGGTCTCGATAATGTAGAGCTGCAGGTTGGCAATTTTAACGATTTGCTACCCGAAGCCATTGCCAAGGCCGACCGTCTGGATTTTGTATATATAGACGGTAATCATACCGAAGAAGCTACGCTGAACTATTTCAACTGGTGCCTGCCTAAGCTGCACGAAAATTCGCTGTTGATTTTCGACGATATTTATTGGAGCCAAGGCATGAAAAATGCCTGGGCCACCATTCAAAACCATCCCGATGTAACCGTAACCGTCGATCTGTTCTGGATCGGACTGGTTTATTTCAGGAAAGGACAGGCCAAAGAGCATTTTAAGTTGAAGTATTAGCCTATAGTTGATGTTTATTAGCCCATTGGCTGTAGTTTGCGTCCGATGCCAAATTGCCAAAGGTTTGGGCTTTTGGCGTTAACTCTTCGCCTTCTATCGCTAACCTTCCGCTTCTTTTATCCTCTAGTTTTTTAGTTTTAATCTCCTTAGGTTAAAAATATTTAACTGATTTTCAGTGTTTTGTGTTTATAAACTTATTTTTTAGTTGTATAACTGAAAAATCAGTTGTAAGTTTAGGTTATGGAAGAATTAACCAAAACAGAAGAACGCATCATGCAGGTGCTATGGAAGTTGGAAAAGGCGTTTGTTAAAGACATCATCGAAGAGCTCGACGAAGAGCCGAAGCCTCCTTACAATACCATTTCGTCTATCGTAAGGCTGTTGGAGAAAAAGGGCTATGTCAACTACAAAGCCTATGGCAAAACCTACGAATATTTTCCGGCCATTAGCAAGGAAGACTATACCAAAACTACTTTCTCGAAATTGTTTTCGGGCTATTTCGATAACTCGCCGGCCAGCCTGCTTTCTTTTATGGTAAAGGAAGAAAAACTGAGCGAAGCTGATGTCGAAGAATTAAAAGCGTTGATCAATAAAAAATCCTGATTATGGAATGGCTCCTTTATCTCTTGAAAGTAAGCGCCTGCGCGGCTCTGTTTTTTGCCTTTTATGTAGTGGCGCTCAGGAAGCTTACTTTCTTTAGGGCAAACAGGTTTTACCTGTTGTTTAGCTTGCTGCTGAGCTTTGTGGTCCCTGCCTTAAATGTAGAGATAGAAAAAGCATTGCCACCCATTATCTTGCAAGTCAGTACACAAGAAGTGCGGCCAAGTGTGCCGCTACAGCCTATTGCAACTACACCGATAACAACGGCCTCGAACATAAACTGGACGCTATGGCTTAGCATGCTGTACACCGCTGTTGTCGTCGCCCTTTTGGCCCTAACCTTATGGCGATTATTGCAATTGCTTAAGCATACCCATGTTTATAACCGTGTTGGGGGCTTAAAACTGATCTGCAAAAACGATGGCTTTACCAATTGTTCTTTCTTCAACTATGTGTTTATCGGCGGCGAGCAATTAACAGCAGCAGAATTTGACCTGCTGCTTAAGCATGAAGAAGTACATGCCAAACAATACCATTCGATTGATAAATTATTGTTGCTTGTTGCAAAAGCGGTGCTGTGGTTTAATCCAATCATCTATCTCTACAATAAAGAACTGGAGCAAATCCATGAATATGAGGCAGACGCTTCAGCCTCTTCCAACTTTGGAACACGGTCTTATGCCAACCTGCTTCTAAGGCTGGCCATTCAGGAATACAGCGGCCCATTAGTGCACAACTTTGTAAAAAGTCCGATTAAGGAAAGAATAAAAATGTTATACCAATCAAAATCAAAAAACATGAAAAAGTTAAGTTATGTATTGGCCTTGCCAATAGCAAGTGGGCTGGTTTGGGGCTTTGCCGTAAACGTAGTCTACGCACAGGAGAAAGTAATCGAAACCAAAAACGTACCTGCAAAAGAGGTCCGTGTAAACAGCGTTGATGAAGTAAAAGCGGAGAAAGTTGCTTCAAAAAACAATGTAACCCTCAAGGCTCGAAATAAGGCAGGTGTAGCTGGGACTGGTGTAGTGGCTGTAAACGATGTGGTGATCGTGGGCGGTGCAACAGGACGTGGTGTAGAACAAGTTTCAGCAGTTAGAGATGTAGTAGTTAGAGGTACCGTAGACAGGGTAATAGATTCGAGAAACGATGTTGTTGTAGTTGCAAAAGCGGGTAACGTAAACGATGTAAGGCGGACCAATGTAAAAAGAGTTGTAGATGATGTGGTAGTGGAAAACTTGCAGGCCGAAACAAGAACGGTGGGTGTAGGCAGGATAAATGATGTAGTGGTTGCCGGTCGTACAGATAATGTAATTGGATCCCAAGTCAGAACTACAGTTAGCCGAAATGGCACAGTAATTGGCAATCTGAGCAGTAGGACAGCCAGCATTGGTGTAGGCAGGACCTACAACGGAAACGTTGCTGATTTTGATGAAAATGGCCCTTTCTATAAACGCTACACCCAAGCCGGAAACGATGGCAAAGAACATGACGTGGCGCTGCTCAGGACTGCAGCAGGCAACTGGGCCTCGGCTGATATTCCGAAAGGAGGCAAAGTGATGATTTATGTAGATGGTATGCCCTATTCTGAAAGCCAAGCCGGCAACCTGACAAAGGCTATGGTACAAAAATACAATACCGTGGCTGCCTGCGAGAAGGATTCGGACGAGTTCGCTAAAAAATATCCAAATCTAGTAGGCAAGTATGACGCGGTACTCGAATTAAAAAACACCAAATAACCAAATTTAGCTCCGATGATCTACCTGCTTAAAGTTTGCATTTGCTCGGCCGTATTTTTTGGGCTTTACGTATTGTTTCTCAAAAAACTGACTTTCTTTAAGGGAAACCGCTTTTACCTGCTGTTTACCTTGGCATTGAGTTTCATAATACCTGCACTGCAGCTGACGATTGAAAAGGAAGTAGATCAGATTGCCCTTGTAGACCAGGGCTTTATATTGAAAGATGCCCCGGATGGGACATCAGGCACCCAGGCATTGCTGCCAGTTGAAACCCAAAACCAATTGGATTGGAAAAGTCTGGTGCCTTTTCTTTATGGTACGGTTGTAGCTGGCCTCTTGCTGCTGCTATGTTGGCGTATCATCAATCTTTTAAGGCATGTGGGCGGCGCAGCAGAACGGCTCAATGGCCTAAAACTGGTGCCCAAGCATACCGGCTTTACCAATTGCTCTTTTTTCAACTATGTTTTTATCGACAAAAATAGCCTGAGCGATGAAGAAATGGCCATTTTGTTGCAACACGAGCAAGTACATGCACACCAGTTGCATTCGGTAGACAAGCTATTGCTGATGCTGGCCAAGGCTGTATTGTGGTTCAACCCCATTGTTTACCTCTACGATAAAGAACTGGAGCAGGTACACGAGTATGAGGCCGATGAGACTATTTCCAGCAGTATCGGAACCCCGTCTTATGCCCACTTGTTGCTCAAGCTGGCCATGGTTAAAAGCAATGACCCCTTGATCCATCATTTTGTGAAAAGCCCGGTAAAAGAAAGAATTAAGATGTTGTTTAATGCCAAATCGAACCACATGAAAAAACTGCTGTACTTGCTAGCCTTGCCCGTTGTACTGACGCTGGTTTGGGGCTTTACGGTTGATGTGGTTAAGGTTTTTCCAAAGATTACGCCTTATGTAGGCGCAGCGGTTTGGCCAAACCTGCCTGAAAAAGGCGTCGACAGTTCGATAAGCAATCAAGAACACAAAACTGTCGTCCGATTAGTCCAGCCTTTAAAAACGATGGATACGGCAAAGCGAAGGCTGCCTAGGCTGATTTCATCTTCGTTAGCACGAGTTGACACCCATTTAAACATTACCTATATCAAAAAAGGGGTAATGGAAATATTTGGGAGCATTTTGGAAGCAGAGGATATTACTTGGGATGCTGAAAATGGCATCATAACTGCAGAACAAGCCAGTTTAAAATCAAAAGATGGTACTATGCTTATGGGCAAATCCATCGTGTTCGATTTGAATAAGGGAACGTATTATGCTGGTGCTTCAGGAGCTATCAAGCCAGTAGCTGTCGAGAATTCCAAATTGATGGATAGATTTCAATATTTTGCTACAGATTCGATCAGAACGTCTAAAGCTACTGGCATAATTACGCTGTTTGGGAAAGCAAGAGTAGAAATAGATGGACGTACCATTGAGGCCGAGAAGATAGATATAGATAAAAAAAGCAATCAAATCAAAGCTTACCAAGCGGTTTTAATGGGGCCAAAAGAAGGTGTAATCACCGCAAACGATATTACTTTTAACATACTGACTAAGCAGATGACCGTTGGTTTTAAAGTTGGGCGTAAAGAGGATTAGTCTATGGTGTTTTACCCAATAATGTTGGCCATTCATTCTTTAAAGGGAATGTTGGCAATTAATTTTTAAGATTAAAGCCAATTGCGCTATTCGCCTGGTTTATAGGTGCGCTCCGCATTTTTCACCACGTCTTCCTTGTAGAACAGCACGTCCTTAAATTGGCCTTTGCTGTACAGCAGTGCCTGGTCGCTAAAATGCTTCGAATGAGGGTCGCCGCTGTTGCCACCAGCCAATACCGATTTGGCCCTGATTTTTTTTCCAAATTCTACCACGCAAACAAAGCTGTTGCCGCTGTTGCCATAGCGCTTGTTGGTTTTGAACAAACTGCTCCGGTACGAAGGCAGTTGCCCCCACATGGCCGATCCGAAACCCACTGGCAGGCTCGGTGCGTTGTCATCGTACTTTTCGTTAATGGCCCCAGTTAGGCGTTGAAAGCGGTTAACTTCGCCCCATGCGATTTGCCATTTGCCAAAACGCTTGTTCAGGTCAGCCAAGGTAGCTTTTAACGGATCTAGCAGGTCGTTCGGTCTGGCACTGGCGGCAAAAGCCTTGGTGTTTTCTACCTGATCTCTTTCGCCGGGATTGATGTACACTTTTTGGATGTTCATGTTAAGCCGTGGCGCCCATTCCATCGCCAAAGTAGCGGCTTCCGAAGTTTCGCCCGAACGGTAATCCCAGTTTTTGAGTAAGGCCATAGGGGCTTTGAGTTCTTCCAGCATCGGGTCGCTTTGCGGCAGCTGCGCATAAGCTTTGAGCAGGGCCGGAATCAAAATATCGAAGGCAGGCATGTAGGTGTCGTAACCTGTGGCAATTACCTTTTCCAAGGTATATTTTTGGGGCTGGCTTAACAGGCGAACGGCCGCTACGCCTCTAAAGTTTTCGCCATCTGGAGCCATGTAGCTCGGGTAATTGGCCTTAATCGGACTGTTTTGGCCGGCCACCGTAAAAGGCGTAGAATTGCAGTTTTGCAACCAGCCGTTGGGTGGATTGTACAGGTGCACGGTTTCGCTTACCGGATGCAGGCCCTTCCATGCTGTGGCAGAGGTAGAACCATCAACTACGCCAGCCCAATTGTAGCTCGGATTTCTAATCGGAATAAAATTGCCATGCCAATAGGCGATATTGCCTGCCGCATCGGCGTAAACGGTATTGTTAGAAGCATTGGCTTTTAAATCCATGGCTTTTTGGTAATCGGCAAAACTCTTTGACTTGGTGCGTACCCAGCTTTGTATCAGGCTTTGCGTATTCCTGTTTTTCGATTTCAGGCTAATCCATTTGCCCGCTCTAATGGCCATTACCGGTCCGTTGTTGGTAAAGTAAGTGGTAAAGCTCCTGGTTTTCAATGCCTCGCCATCTTTATAGCGGATATCTATCTTTTTAATGCCTACCGGATATTTTTTATTGTCGTATTCGTAAAATAAACCCTTGTTGGTTTTGGTGATCTTTTCGGCATACATGTCGGCAATGTCAACGTTGTTCGAAGTATGCATCCAGCCACAATGCTCGTTAAAG
Organism: Pedobacter sp. TM02; assembly: GCF_059705275.1. Classification (NCBI taxonomy): domain Bacteria; kingdom Pseudomonadati; phylum Bacteroidota; class Sphingobacteriia; order Sphingobacteriales; family Sphingobacteriaceae; genus Pedobacter; species Pedobacter sp. TM02. Next base: position 3,856,947 of record NZ_AP046530.1, on the reverse strand, counting down.
CCTTGATAAACAAAAAACTGCCCCCAGGTTACTGCGCCATAGGCATTAAGCCCCTCTTCGCTTTGTACCTGCACCTCGGGCCTGAAATAAAAGGTAGTATGCGGATTGATATACAAAATGGCGTGGCCCGATTCGGTAATGGAAGGCGCAAAAGCAAAGCCGTTAGAGCCGCTCTGCTGATCTTTAATTACAGGGACATAGGCGGTAGGCGTAAAGTCGTTGGTGTAGAATTTCCTGAGCTCGCCAAGGGTGAGGTCGGCGGTGTTGATGGCGCCAATGCTGCCGTCTGTCCAAAGCAGGGCATACCAAGGTTTAAAGCGGTGCAGCAAGGCCGGTTTCACCTGCGGATTTTTGTAAAGGTAGTAGTTGATGCCGGCCGCATACGCCTCTAAGAGCTTTTTGAGCCAGGGCTGTGCTTTTTGGTAATCGGCTATGGCTTCGGTACTGTCAATCAGCAGGCGGATCTGCAAATCGTTAAAAATATCCTGCTCGCCGTTAACTTCAGCCAGTCTGCCTAGCTTCTCGATATAATTGAGTTCAACGCGTTTAAAGTCGTCTTCGCATTGCGCGTAAAGCAGTCCAAAAACGGCATCGGCATCGGTTTTCCCGTAAACATGCGGTATGCCCCAATGGTCTCTGATGATTTGTACGCGGTTGGCTTGTGCCTGAAAGGCGCTAATTTCGGCAGGCGTAAATTTTTGGGCCAAGAGTTGCAAGGGCAACAACAACAAAAGAAACAACAGGTTACGCATCGTAGTTTGGTTAGTGAAGTTTAAAGTTAAAGGTTAAAAGTTTAAAGTAAATGCTTCGCAAGAAACAAATTTGATATAGAAGGGGTCTTTAGTCGGGAGTCTGAGGTCGGGTGACTGGAGTTGTAAGTTATGAGTTACGAGTTGTGGGTTGCCAGTCTTGTTTAGATTGCTTTGTCATGCTTCCTCGCTACGAAGTAGCCCCTTTGGGGCAATGACGATCGGAGTTTTGGGCTAAGAGTTTGGAGTAGACAGTGGGGTTGGCAACATTTCAACCTTCAAACTTTCCAACAATTAGCAAATTAGCCAATGAACTAATAAGCCAATGAACCAATTGTCTAGTGAGCCAATGAACTCTCCTTAAAACGCTTCTGCTAAGCTGATATAGAAACCGCTTTGGCGTTTTTCGTTGGCTTTTTTCTCACCTACGCCGTAATCCAGGCGTACGCTGAGTCCCTTGGCCGTATCGAAAAAGTAACGACCGCCTACGCCATAGTTAGGCTTGAGGTCTTGCAACGAGAAGTTGCCGTTGGCAAACACCTTGCCACCGCCAACAAAGGCCACAATGCCAAAACGGTTCATGAAACGGTAGCGCAGTTCGGCCTGTGCAGCCAAAAGGTTTTCGTCGCGGTAACGGCCAGTATAGTAACCACGCATCATTTCGTCGTTGCCTAGTTGTGGCAATAAATAGAATGGCGTTTTTGAACCCTGAACGGTATGGTAAAGCCCCTGTACGCCCAACACCACTTTGGGAGCCAGCGACCAGAAGTTACGTACGTTGACCTTGATCTGGCTGCCTGTAAAATCGCCATGGCCAAACAAATCGGGGGCATATTGGTAGGTAATGCGCCCAAAAAAGCCCTTGGTAGGGTAGTTGTTAGAGTTGCGCGTGTCGTAGCTTTGCGAAACGCCTATCCACACTACCGATCCGCCATTCCGGTCGTATAGGTTTGGTGCGGTGCTGTAAATGCCACCCGTTTCCTTATCGGTAAAAGTATAGTTTTCGAAACCCAGCGAAACACCGGTATAGGCATTTTTGAAAAAGGTTTTTTCGGCATCCAGGTTAATCCTGATCTGTTGCTGCACCAATTTGTCTTCGTCGCTTTTTTGGGTATTGTTGCCGATCCCAAAAAAGTTGAAAGGCATTTTCTTGAAGCGCACATCGCCGATAAAATGATATTGGTTGCCTTTGGTCCAGGCATCGCCTTTGAGGGTAAGGTTATAGGTTTTTTTGGTAGAATAGGATGCTGTTCCCGAAAAATTGGAGCTGCGGTTCGTGGTGTCTTTGCGGTCTACATAAAATGAATAAATAGCACCTAAACCGAACTCAAAGCCCGTTTCCTGGGCGTATCCCAATACCGGTACCGGCATAAAGCTGGCTTTGCGGGTGGTGTCTTTCTCGTCAGACAACATTCTCTTGATCAATTTCATTTGTGCCGAAGCACCAGTTCCGATAGCGGCAAGCAGCAGGAGCAACAGAGTTTTTTTCATCGGGGCCAAAGGTAAGGAAATCAGTCAATAGTCCATAGTCTGCAATCTGTAGCGCGTGAGGTTAATCTTGGATAAGATTCCAGCTGGGAGCTTGGACAATGATTTTACTGATGAACCAATGAACCAATAAACCAATGAACCAATGAACTTTCTTATAAAAACCGTACTTTTGCGGGCAAACAATTAAAACAAAAAAATGAGTACGACTAGAGGACCGATATCAAAGTTCATGGAGACCAACTATCTCCATTTTAATTCGGCAGCGATGATGGATGCCGCCAAAGGTTACGAAACCCACTTAGAAGAGGGCGGAAAAATGATGATTACCCTTGCCGGTGCCATGAGTACTGCCGAGTTGGGCATCTCTTTGGCCGAAATGATCAGACAAGACAAAGTGGCCATTATTTCTTGTACCGGAGCCAATTTAGAAGAAGATATCATGAACCTGGTGGCGCACTCGCACTACAAACGCGTGCCCAACTACCGCGATTTGAGTCCGCAAGACGAGTGGGACCTGTTAGAAAACCACTACAACCGCGTAACCGATACCTGTATTCCGGAAGAAGAAGCTTTCCGCAGGTTGCAAAAACATATCTACCAAATCTGGAAAGGCGCAAACGATAAAGGCGAGCGTTATTTTCCGCACGAGTTCATGTACAAGATTTTGTTGAGCGGCGAATTGGAGCAGTATTACGAAATCGAGCCTAAAAACTCATGGATGTTGGCCGCGGCCGAAAAGAACTTGCCAATCGTGGTGCCGGGATGGGAAGATTCGACCATGGGCAATATCTTCGCTTCTTATGTAATCAAAGGCGAATTTAACCCAACCACCATGAAGAGCGGTATCGAATATATGGCTTGGCTGGCCGATTGGTACGTAAAAAACAGCGAAGGCAAAGGCGTAGGCTTTTTCCAAATTGGTGGCGGTATTGCCGGCGATTTTCCGATTTGCGTGGTGCCGATGCTTTATCAGGATATGGAGATGGAAAACATTCCTTTCTGGAGCTATTTCTGTCAGATCTCTGATTCGACCACCTCTTATGGCTCTTACTCTGGCGCCGTGCCGAACGAGAAGATTACCTGGGGAAAATTAGATATCAATACGCCTAAATTCATTGTAGAATCGGATGCAACGATTGTAGCGCCATTGATTTTTGCATGGATATTAAAAATGTAATCATAAAAGCAAAATTTTTTCAAAAAAGATAAGCTTTAAAGAATCAGCAGTTTTTCAAAAATTGCTGATTTTTTCATTCCTAGGGCGGAAAATACGATAATTTAGAATGATTATAAATTGTATTTCACTGTCATTAATATGTCATTGGTATCTTAATAAGTTTTACTTTTGTCGAAATCTTTTTGATTGGCTAAGTGGCCAAAATCCAAAGGGATTTAAAATTTATTTCAATAAATAGCATAAAATACTCATTATGAGGAATATCTCATTTGTTTTTAGGAAAGTTTGGAAGTCGGCACTTGTTGTGGCTGCCCTTTCTTTTTTAAATGTTGCGGTAACGCAAGCACAAGATGTGGTGGAGGGTAAGACATTATTTAATGCAAAATGTAAATCTTGTCATGCTTTAGACCATGATCTTACCGGACCTGCTTTGACTCCTAAAGTTAACGAGCTAGACGAATCGTTCTTGATTCCTTGGATCAAAAACAACGTTGCGCTAATTGCTTCGGGCAACAAACAGGCCATCGAAGCCTCTAAGTTCTCTGCTTCGGAAATGAAAACTTTCCCTGAGCTGAGCGACGATCAGATCAAAAGCATCATTGCTTATGCCAAAGTAGGCGAGCCAAAGAAAGAAGCTGTTGCGGGTGCTGTGGCTAAAGACGAAGGTGCTTCGGGCCTTTCAATTGCCGGTGTAATCGGTATCATCATCTTGGCTATTGTTGTTTTGGTGGTATTGGGTCGCTCGGTAAAAGTATTGGAGCGCTTGATCTTAGAAAAACAAGGCATCGATATCACAGAAGAAGAAACCGTTCCTTTGTCGGTTGGCGTACGCAAGCTATTCAAAAACAAGAAATTTGTGTTCTTCTTTATCCTTTGCTTGGTGATTACCTTGGGTTCATTCGGTTGGATGGGTATGTGGGATACAGGTGTTCATACAGGCTATCAACCGGTTCAGCCGATTAAATTCTCTCACGAATTGCACGCGGGTATCAACCAGATCGATTGCCAATACTGTCACACTGGTGCCTTCAAATCTAAAAACTCTACCATTCCTTCGCTCAACGTTTGTATGAACTGCCACAAGAACGTACAAGCCAGAACAGAAGATGGCCAGATTTCGCCAGAGATCCAAAAAATCTACAATGCTTTGGGCTACGATCCTGATAAGCAAACCTATGATAAAACCAAAGAGAAGCCAATTGAGTGGGTACGTGTACACAACTTGCCAGATTTCGCTTACTTCAACCACTCGCAACACGTAGTCGTTGGCGAAGCGGCCATCCGCAAAGAAAAAGGACTTAAACCTACAGATCCTGTATGTTTTGCCTGTCACGGTCCGGTTAATACCATGGAAGAAATCTACCAGTATTCGCCACTTACCATGAAATGGTGTATCAACTGCCACAAGGATGCTGATATCTCAGGCAAGAAAAACGACGCCTTCTATGCCAACATCATTGCTGCGCACGAGAAAATCAAAAAAGGCGAGAAAATTACCCCTGCTATGCTAGGTGGTTTAGAGTGTGGTAAGTGCCACTATTAATAAATAGAATTTAGTAAGAACGTTCGATAAACAGTAATATAGCTTAAATGGAAAGCAATAAAAAATACTGGAAAGGCTTAGAGGAGTTGAAAAATACCCCCGATTTTGTTGAAAACAACAAAAACGAATTTGCAGAGCCACTTCCAATAGAAGATGTTTTAAGTGAAGCAGGTTTAAGTACAGTTACCCCGCGCCGCGACTTTTTAAAGGCCTTAGGCTTTGGTTTGGGTGCGGTAACCTTGGCGGCTTGTCAGAAAACGCCGGTACACAAATCAATTCCTTATCTAGTGAGACCGGAAGAGGTGGTGCCAGGTATCCCTAACTATTACGTATCTACCTTTAAAGGCAACAGCGTATTGGTTAAAACGGTAGTAGGCCGTCCGATTAAAATCGAGGCTAATCCAAATGCCGGACAATTTAACAACGGTACCGATGCACAGGCGCAAGCTTCAGTATTAGACTTGTACGATGTTTCTAAATTAAAAACACCTTTGCTTAAAAAGCAGGAAACTACCTGGTCTGAGCTAGACGCTTTCGTAAAAGGCGAACTGAACAAGGCCCAGGCTTCTGGCAAAAAAATCCGCATCGTTTCATCAAGCCTGAACAGCCCATCGGCTAAGGCGGTGATTGCAGATTTTACAGCCAAATACCCAACTACTAAAAACGTACAATACGACGCGGTATCTTATACAGGTATCATCAAAGCCAACGAAAACAGCTTTGGTAAAGCCGTATTGCCAAAATACAACTTCGATAAGGCTGATCTTATCGTAAGTTTTGCAGCCGACTTCCTGGGAACTTGGATCAGTGGCGAAGAGTTTACTGCTCAATACACCGCCAACAGAAACTACAAGTCGCTTGAAAAAGGCAAAATGTCTCGCCACTTCCAGTTCGAAACTGGCATGAGCTTGACTGGTACCAACGCTGATACCCGTGTGCCGATTAAATTATCGGAAGAAGGCCCGGCTTTGATTACCTTATACAATGCCATTACCGGCGGTAATTTAGCTGGTGGCGCATTGCCAAACAACGCCACTGCCGATAAAGCCCTGAAACTGGTAGCCAAAGAATTGCTGCAAAACAAAGGCAAAGCCGTTGTAGTTGCTGGTTCTAACGATGTATCAACCCAAATTTTGGTGAATGCCATCAACGTAGCCATCGGCAGCTATGGTACGACCATCGATTTGGATAACCCTTGCAAACGTTATGAAGGTAACGATGCAGAATTTGCAGAATTGATCAACGAAATGAACAGAGGCGAAGTAGCTGCTGTTTTCTTCTTGAATTCGAACCCTGCCTACGATGCCGTAAATCCAAAAGCATTTACCGATGCCTTGGCCAAAGTTCCTTTCAAAGTATCATTTGCCGATAGGGTAGACGAAACTTCTGACCTTTGTGAAGTGGTGGCCATTACACCAAACTACTTAGAGGCTTGGGGCGATGCCAACAGCTACGAAGGTTACTATTCCATTGTACAGCCAACGATCAATCCGGTATTCAACTCACGTCAGGCAGAGCAAAGCTTATTGATCTGGTCTGATGCAGCTGTTCAGGATTACTATCAATATGTACGCAACAACTGGGAGAAAAGCATTTTGCCTGCTGCAGGTAAAACTTGGAACGAATTGTTGCAAACAGGTGTGGTTACTACCGCCCCTAAAACTGCAGGCGCTTATGGTTTCAGCTTAGCTTTAGATGCAGTTGTAGCCTCGATTATGGCCAGCAGCAAAGCTTTAGACAACAACGATATCCAGTTGCACATTTACGAAAACATCCCAATGCGCGATGGTAAGAGTGCCAACAATGCTTTCTTGCAAGAGTTGCCTGATCCGGTTTCTAAAGTAACTTGGGACAACTTTATTGCGGTTGCACCTAAACAAGCAGAAAAATTAGGCTATAAAGAGTTTGATTTGGTAAGCGTAAAAGGCGCGAACGGTTACGAAGTAATCCTTCCATTGTTGATCCAACCAGGCCAGGCCATGGGTACGGCTTCAATTGCCTTAGGCTACGGACGTACCAAGGTTGGTAAAGCCGGCGACAACGTGGGTAAAAACGCTTTCCCTTTTGTAAGCTTCGCCAATGGTACTTTAAAATATGCAACTACAGCTAAATTATCGGCTGCAGGCGGCAGGGAAGAATTGGCACAAACCCAAACCCACTATTCTTTCGAAGGCAGGAACATCATTCGCGAAACTACCTTGAAAGATTACCTGAAAGATCCGGCATCGGGTTCAGGCAACCACCATAAACACAAAGTATACGATTTATGGACTACAGATAAATATGAGAAGCTAGGCAACGACTGGGTAATGGCAATCGATTTGAATGCTTGTACCGGTTGCGGTTCTTGTATCGTGGCTTGTAACGTAGAAAACAATATTCCGGTTGTAGGTAAAGACGAAGTACGCAGACGCAGAGAAATGCACTGGTTGCGTATTGACCGTTACTACAGCTTTAACGACGAGAAAACCGGCGAAGATGTAACCGAAGAGAAAGAAATTGCCCACATGAGCAATTTAGATAATGTTTCGGTAGTACACCAGCCGATGCTTTGTCAGCACTGTGACCACGCGCCATGCGAAACGGTATGTCCGGTATTGGCCACGGTACACTCATCAGACGGTTTGAACCACATGGCTTACAACCGTTGCGTAGGTACCCGTTATTGCGCCAACAACTGTCCGTACAAAGTACGTCGCTTCAACTGGTTCAACTACTGGAACGATTCGCGTTTCGACAACTACCTGAACAACGAGTTTACGCAATTGGTATTGAACCCTGACGTAACGACCCGTTCGAGAGGTGTAATGGAGAAATGTTCAATGTGTATCCAACGTATCCAAGCTGGTAAATTAACCGCCAAAATGGAGAAACGTGCACTGAAAGATGGTGATATCAAAATGGCTTGTCAGCAAGCTTGTTCTGCCGGAGCGATTATTTTTGGCGACAAAAACGATCCGAATTCAGAGGTTTCGAAAGCATTGCGCAGCGAACGTATCTACTATGTATTAGAGGAGATCAATGTACAACCAGGTGTTGGTTACATGACAAAAGTTAGAAATATAGATTCAGAAACTAAAAAAGCACACGCGTAAGCTGTACTTAGAGCAATATAAATTATGTCAGGACATAACGAATCAATTTTAAGAGAGCCATTAATTACCGGAAAAGACATCACGTATGCCCAAATTACGGATGACATTCTACTTCCGGTAGAAAACAAGCCCAACAAAGCTTGGTGGATAGGGTTTATTCTTTCACTTTGCGGCGCCACGCTTTGGGTAGTTGCGGTAAGCTATACCTTCTGGTTCGGTATCGGATCATGGGGATTGAACAAAACCGTAGGTTGGGCATGGGACATCACCGGCTTCGTATGGTGGGTAGGTATCGGTCACGCAGGAACGCTGATTTCTGCGGTATTGCTACTCTTCCGTCAGAACTGGCGTAACTCCATCAACCGCTCGGCAGAGGCGATGACGATTTTCGCCGTAATCTGTGCCGCTACCTACGTTGTATCCCACATGGGTAGGCCTTGGTTGGCTTATTGGGTATTGCCATTGCCAAACCAGTTCGGTTCGCTTTGGGTAAACTTTAACTCGCCGTTGGTATGGGATATGTTTGCGATCTCTACTTATTTCTCTGTATCCTTATTATTCTGGTACACTGGTTTATTGCCAGATATCGCCACCATCAGAGACCGTGCGGTAGGCATGCGCAAAAAAGTATATACCATCCTTTCATTCGGTTGGACTGGCAGCGTGAAAACCTGGCAGCGTTTTGAGGCCGTGTCATTGATTTTGGCGGGTATCTCAACTCCCCTGGTACTTTCGGTACACACCATCGTATCGATGGACTTTGCAACCTCGGTAATTCCAGGATGGCACACCACGATTTTCCCTCCGTACTTCGTTGCGGGTGCGATTTTCTCGGGCTTCGCCATGGTATTAACCTTGTTATTGGTAGCACGCAAGGTATTGGGCCTTGAAAACTATATCACCATGTTCCACATCGAATCGATGAACAAGATCATCATCTTGACCGGTTCTATCGTGGGTGTGGCTTACTTAACCGAGTTCTTCATTGCCTGGTATTCAGGTTCTGAGTACGAACAATATGCCTTCATCAACCGTTCAACCGGTCCTTACTGGTGGGCATACTGGATGATGATGACCTGTAACGTAATCTCGCCACAGTTGCTTTGGTTCAAAAAGATTCGTACCAGCATTGCCGCGACCTGGATTTTGTCTATCGTGGTAAACATCGGGATGTGGTTCGAGCGTTTCGTAATTATCGTAACCTCTTTGCACCGCGATTTCTTGCCGTCGAGCTGGGCCATGTTCTATCCAACCTGGGTTGACGTGAGCGTATTCGTAGGTTCGATAGGCTTGTTCTTTACCCTGTTCTTGCTGTTCTTGAGGGTGTTGCCTTCAATTGCTATCGCAGAGGTGAAACTATTGTTGAAGAGCGCCAGCGAGCAGGCTAAGTTAGAGTTGATTAAAGAAGGTCATTTAGATAAAGAGCAAGTACAAGAGTACATCGAGTCTTTAGAAAAATTTGATAGTGTTAAACAAGAAGAATACGCAAAAATATAACAATGAGTAATATCAAATATATTTTAGGCAGTTTCGGCGACCCTGATGAAATGATGCACGGCATCGAGAAGTTGCAGGAAAACAACATCAAGATACATGATGTGTATACGCCAATGCCTATCCACGGCATCGAAGCCAAGTTGGGAGTTAAAAGATCTAGGTTAGATATCGCAGCGTTCTTTTTCGGGATTACCGGAACGTTGACCATGTTAACCGGCGTTTATTTGGCTACCGTGGTAGACTGGCCAATCAATATTGGTGGCAAGACCCACTTTGCGTTGCCGGATTTTATTCCGATTACTTTCGAGCTGACCATCCTTTTCTGTGCCTTTGGCCTGGTAGGATCATACTATGCCTCCACCCACCTTTTTCCGGGAAGAGCGCCTCGAGTAATGGATCTGCGCGCAACAAACGATCGTTTTATCATTGCCATTGATGCCAAGGCAAACGCCGAGCACGAAAAAATAGACGAACTATTGAAAGGTGCGGGCGCATTGGAAGTAAAGTATAATGAAAGGAAGTATGTTAGCTATGAATAAGAAGAATATAGTTTACGCCACGTTTATAGTGCTTGCTTCTGTGGCAATGCTTTCGGCCTGTAGAGACAAGAGAAGTACAGGTTTGGAGTATGCAAGAAATATGTACGATCCGATTGCCTACAACCAGGATCAGCCCAACAAGAATTTTGCCAACGGCGCTACGGCACAAACGCCTCCGCCAAATACAGATCCTATCGGTTTTGTAAAGTATGAATATCCGAATACCAAAGAAGGATATGAAGCTTCGGCAGCCTTGGTAAACCCATTGCCTGTAACCGAGAAAAACCTGTTGGAAGGCAAGCATTTCTTTACTGTGTTCTGCGCGCCATGCCATGGCGAAAAAGGAGATGGTCAGGGCCATATCGTAAAACTGGACAAAGGTATCTCTGGTGTTCCGGCTTACCACGGCAAAGATGCGGTATCGTCTCGTGGCGGCTTGATGAAGGATATGCCTGCTGGTAAAATCTACCACACCATTATGTATGGTTTAAATGCAATGGGATCTCATGCTTCGCAACTTAGCCCAACCGAAAGGTGGAAAGTGGTGATGTATGTTCAACAATTACAAAAAATACAATAAGAAAACAGATATAAATGGGAACTCATCATTATAATTTAAGTGAACAATTTGAGTTTACAGGAAAAGTAAAAACCCTGAGCATTATTGGTATCGTCATTGGCTTGGCTACCATAGGCTACTACGGTTTTGTAAGCAGCGAACATTGGGCTCATGAGCGCATTTTTGCTAACCTGTTACTAATGGCATATTATTTTGCCTGTGTATGTATGTCTGGCGCTTTCTTTTTGGCCGTACAATATGTAGCACAAGCAGGTTGGTCAGCATCGATTTTGCGCGTACCTCAGGCCATGGCCAAGGTTTTGCCTATCGCGGTAGTCATCTTGCTGGTTGTAATCGGTTTAGGTTTGTATACCCACAACCTTTACCACCACTGGCATGCCGATGGTTTAACCGATCCTAATTCAGACAATTTTGATAAGCTGATTGCCGGCAAATCGGCTTTCTTGAACGTACCTTTCTTCATGTCGAGACAAGTGATTTTCTTGGGTACCTATAGCATCTTCGCTACCTTATTGGCCAAATGGTCGGCAAACGAAGATTTGGAAGGTGGCTTGAACTCTTACCGCAAAAGCTTTAAATACTCTTGTATCTTCTTGGTTATTTATGGCTTTACCACTCCGGTATTCGCTTTCGATACCATCATGTCGTTAGAAGCACACTGGTTCTCTACCATGTTCGGCTGGTACAACTTTGCCGCTATGTGGGTAAGCAGCTTGGCTACCATTGCGGTGATCATCATCCTGTTGAGAAGAGCCGGCTACATGAGCTGGGTGAACAACAGCCACTTGCACAATTTGGGCCAATTTATCTTTGGTTTCTCTATCTTCTGGACTTACGTATGGTTTGCGCAATTCTTATTGATCTACTATGCCAACATGTCTGAAGAGACCGTATATTTTTACAACCGTTTTAACAACTACGAAGCTTGGTTCTATATCAACCTGATCATGAACTTCTTAAGTCCGTTGTTGTTATTGATGGACCGCGACAACAAGCGTAGCGAAACTACCTTGCTTATTGTATCCATCATTGTGCTTTGCGGCCATTGGGTAGATTACTACCAAATGATTATGCCGGGCGTATTTACCAATGGCACTAAAGACGGCAGCGGTTTCGGCTTGCCTGAAATTGGAACGGCCTTGGGTTTCTTAGGTTTGTTTACCTTTACCGTAATGGGATCTTTAAGCAAAAAGCCTTTGATTGCCAAGAACCATCCGTTTTTACAAGAAAGTTTAAATCACCACCTATAACGGTAACGGTTTAAGAATATATAGATTAAAATAATAAAAGTACAGCGTACTACTTTTAAGAAAATGAGTTTAAAAAAATTAATAAGTAATAAAACAATGGCGGTGTTAGCAGCAATGCTTACTGTATTTGCAAATACCAGTGCGTTTGCCCAAGAAGCTGCCGCTGCCGCTACGGCCAAACCTGTAGATATGGAACCGGTTTATAAATCGACACTGTTCTACGTATTGCTGTTCTTGCTATTGTGCTTATTCATTGCGATAGTAGGCAAGGCCCTAAGAGTATATGAATTGACCCGCGAAACCCAAGGCAAGCCCGAAGGAATCAACTGGAACAAGATCAATGGTATTCTATTCGCCTTGTTCCTGATTGTTGGTTTGTATGGCGTTTATTGGGAGTACACGGTGCATGGCAACATGATTTTGCCAGAGGCGGCTTCAGAGCACGGTAAAAAAATCGACCAGATGTTTAACATTACGTTGATCATTACCACCATCGTGTTTATCCTCACCCACATTATCTTATTTACTTTTACTTATTTCTACAAAAGTACAGGCAAGAGAAAGGCTTACTACTATCCACACAACAATGCATTAGAGCGTATCTGGACAATCATTCCGGCTTTGGTGCTTACCGTGTTGGTATTGATGGGCTTCTTGACCTGGAGATCGATCTTCTACAAAATCGAAGACCCTAAAAACAAGCCTTTGAGCATTGAAGTAACCTCGTCTCAGTTTCAATGGGATGTACGTTATCCGGGTGCCGATGGCGTGGTAGGCAAGAAAAGCTACAAGCTGATTACAGCTATCAATGCCTTGGGTATCGATTTTACGGATAAAAACAGCTTGGATGATCAATTGGCTGACGAGATTGTATTGCCGGTTAACAAACCAGTAAGGTTCATCCTAACCAGTAAAGACGTTATCCACAGTTTTTATATGCCACACTTCAGGGTTCAATTGAACACTGTACCGGGTATGACTTCTTATTTCGAGTTTACGCCTACGTTAACGACCGAGCAAATGAAGGCCAAAACCAACGATCCTACTTTTAAGTACTTATTGCTTTGTGCCAAGATCTGTGGTGCCAACCACTTTAACATGCAGAAACCAGTTAGGGTTGTAACTCAGGAAGAATATGATGCATGGGTGGTGAAACAAAACCCTTATCTAACTAACGATTTGAGGAAAGCCTTTAAATTACCTGTAATTGCAGCGCCTACCAAAGAAGCGCCAGCAGTAGCAGATACTACTGCAAAAGATACTGCAGCGACCAAAACAAATCAATTAGCTATCAAAAAATAAATAATACTGGAGAACCCTTATTATGTCAACTATATCACTACAAGATAAACACCACCACGATAGCCACGACGATCACGGTCATGGCCATCACCAAGAAACCTTCCTGACTAAATACGTATTTAGCCAGGATCACAAAATGATTGCCAAGCAGTTCCTGATTACAGGTATCGTGATGGCAGTTATTGCAATGGGTTTATCTATCCTTTTCAGGATCCAATTGGCTTGGCCAGATAAATCATTCCCACTATTGGAAACATTTTTGGGCAAATGGGCTGCTGGTGGCAGGATCAAACCAGATTTTTATTTGGCTTTGGTTACCATCCACGGTACCATCATGGTATTCTTTGTATTAACCGCTGGTTTGAGTGGTACTTTCAGTAACTTGTTAATTCCGTTGCAGGTAGGTGCAAGAGATATGGCTTCGCCGTTCTTGAACATGCTTTCGTACTGGTTCTTCTTTACGGCCTGCGTAATCATGATGGGCTCATTCTTTATCCAAACAGGTCCTGCCAGTGCCGGATGGACGGTTTATCCGCCATTGTCGGCCGTGCCAAAGGCTATGCCGGGTTCTGCATTGGGTATGACCATGTGGCTAATCAGTATGGTGCTTTTCGTAGCTTCGTCATTAATGGGCGGTATCAACTATGTAAGTACCGTATTAAATATGCGTACCAAAGGGATGGATCTTTGGAAAATGCCTTTAACCATTTGGGCATTCTTCTTAACCGCTATCTTGGGTATTCTTTCTTTCCCGGTATTGGTAGCCGGTGTTGTACTTTTGATTTTCGACCGTAGCTTCGGTACAAGTTTCTATTTATCGGATATCGTAATCGGTACCCAGATTTTGCCGAACGAAGGCGGTTCGCCAATCTTGTGGCAACACTTGTTCTGGTTCTTGGGTCACCCGGAGGTATATATCGTAATTATGCCGGCATTGGGTATTTCTTCAGAGATTATTTCTGTAAACTCAAGAAAACCAATTTTCGGTTACCACGCCATGGTGTATTCATTGATCGGTATTACCACATTATCGTTCATCGTTTGGGGTCACCACATGTTCGTAACGGGTATGAACCCATTATTGGGCGGTGTGTTTATGATCACTACCTTGATCATTGCGGTGCCATCGGCAGTAAAAACCTTTAACTATTTGGCCACCCTGTGGAGAGGTAACATCAGGTTTACACCTGCCATGTTGTTCGCCATCGGTTTGGTTTCATTCTTTATCTCGGGCGGTTTAACCGGTATTTTCTTGGGTAACGCCTCTTTGGATATCAACCTGCACGATACTTACTTCGTAGTAGCCCACTTCCACTTGGTAATGGGTTCGGCAGCCATCTTTGGTATGTTGGCCGGTGTTTACCACTGGTTCCCTAGAATGTTCGGCAAAATGATGAATGCCAAATTGGGCTACCTGCACTTTTGGGTAACCTTTATCTGTGCCTACTTGGTCTTCTTCCCATTGCACTTCTTAGGCTTGGATGGTGTACCTCGTCGTTACTATGCATTTACCGAGTTTGAGTTTATGCAAAAATGGCTAACCGTAAACGTATTTGTAACTTGGGCTGCTATTATTGCCGCCTTGGCTCAGGTAGCTTTCTTATTCAATTTCTTCTACTCTATATTTAAAGGTAAAAAAGCACCTCAAAATCCTTGGGAAGCTAATACTTTAGAGTGGACAGCTCCAGTTGAACACCTGCATGGCAACTGGCCAGGAGAAATCCCAACCGTATACCGTTGGCCTTACGATTATAGTAAGCCAGGCGCAGAGCATGATTTCATTCCGCAAACCGTGCCTTTCTCTCAAACCATGAGCTCTAACTTGCCTCATGACTTTGAAGGAAACGCCGAGGCAGAGCGCATCCAGAAAGAATGGGAAGCCGCCAACAAAAAAGAAGAAAAGACGGACTTAGACTAGTGAGTTTACTTGTTTAAGCATTTGATATAAGGTATCTGCTGGAGTAAACTATATGCCACAGATACCTTATTTTTTTATAACCTAGCATTAACCCATGGTGGCTAAATCTGAGCAAAGATTTATTCGATTAAATTTCATTACCATTATTGTAACGCTTCTGGTTGTTTTGGCCGGTGGTATCGTTCGCAGTACAGGATCTGGAATGGGGTGTCCTGATTGGCCCAAGTGTTTCGGACAGGTAGTACCACCAACTTCGGCCAAGCAATTGCCTGCAGATTATAAAGAAAAATATGTAGCCCAGCGCTTGGCTAAAAATGAACGTTTTGCCAAGACTTTAGAGAAACTGGGCAAAGCCGATTTGGCCGACAGTATCAGAAACGATGCCTCTATTGCACAGCCCGAAGCTTTTAACGTAGCCAAAACCTGGACCGAATATGGCAACAGGCTGGTAGGTGTAGTAACGGGTTTCTTGATGATTTTCTTGGTGGTTTATGCTTTCGCCTTTAAGCAGTCGGCCAAACGTATTATCGTATTGAGCATCATTAATCTATTGGTAGTGGTCTTTCAAGCCTGGTTAGGCTCTATCGTGGTTTCCACCAATTTGCTGCAGTGGATTGTTACCCTGCACATGCTGTTGGCCCTCGTTATTTTGGCCATACAGATTTATACTTACAACTATGCCAAGCAGCTGCACAAGGAGCGTAGTGTGATCATGTACCGCATTGCCTGGCTAAAGGGCTTTTTGTTCTTTACCATTTTGGTATCGATTGTACAGGTTATTTTGGGCACCGAGGTGCGCGAAAGCATTGATTCGATATCGAAGTCTTTGCAGTTTAACGGGCGCAATACCTGGGTATCAAAAGTGGGCTCGCTTTTTAATTACCACAGAGACTTGGCCATTTTAGTGGCTATCTGTAATTTTGTAGTCTATAAAATGGTAACCGACCGTTTTAGCGGCAAGGCTTGGCCTTTGCAAACGGCCAACTACATTATGATTACGCTAGCGGTACAGGTAGCTTCGGGCTTCTTGCTGTCGTATTTGGCTTTGCCACCTTATGCGCAGGCCATACATGTTTTATTTGCCACCGTTTTATTTAGCTTGCAGTATTACCTGTATTTGTTGGTGTACCGTACGGCTACTTATAAACCCAATTAACCGATTTGAAATTGAAACAGTTTTTTTCAGATTTTTCTAAATTGATCAAGTTCAGGCTCACCTTTTTGGTGGTGTTCTCGGCATCTGTTACTTTTTTGATCGGATCTAAAATTCAGGTGGATAGGGCCATCTTGCCACAAATAGACTGGAATAACTGGCTAATCTTGATTGTTGGTGGATTTTTGGTAACCGGAGCCGCCAACTGCTTTAACGAAATTATTGAGAAAGACCTTGATAAGCTGATGAGCCGTACCAAAGACAGGCCCATGCCAGCCGGCAGAATGACCACCGGACAGGGATTGGTGCTGGGCCTCATTATGGGCATGGCCGGTACCTGGCTGTTGGGCAAGCTCAATTTAGAAACGGGTCTCATTTCGGTATTCTCTATTTTATTGTATGCCTTTGCCTATACACCCCTGAAACGCAAATCGCCAATTGCAGTATTTGTGGGCGCTATACCGGGTGCATTGCCACCGCTGATCGGTTATTTGGCTGCCTTGGGCAAAACCACTGTTTTTTCTGTAGTCGATTACCAGATTGCAGGCATCTTATTCCTGGTACAGTTTGTATGGCAGTTTCCGCACTTTTGGTCTATTGCCTGGGTGTTGGATGATGATTATAAAAAGGCAGGCTTCCGATTGCTACCTACCAAAAAAAGAGATAAAACAAGCGCGATATTTACCTTTGTAAGTACTTTGGTACTGATACCGGTAAGCTTATTGCCAACCTTCTATGGTTTCGGTGGCTACTATATTGCAGGAGTTTCGGTGCTTGCCGGATTGTTGTTCAGCTGGTATGGCTATCAGCTGGTGGTGAAGATGGATTTGCCAAGTGCCCGCAAGGTGATGTTCTGTTCTTTCTTTTACATCCCTTTGGTACAATTGGTTTTATTGTTTGATTTAATAGTTTAGAATTTTAAATGGATTTAGCATTGCAACAGCAGGAGATAAAATTCGACGCCAAGCCCAAAAAGTTTGTGCTTTGGCTTTTTGTAGTCTCTTCTACCATTATGTTTGGCGGATGGACCAGTTATTACATTGTATTTTCGGCCTCTAAGGGAAAAGGCCATGGTTTGGTACTGCCTGATGCTTTTATATATAGCACTGCCGTATTGGTAGCCAGCAGCGTATTCCTTTTCTTGGCTTCGAGAGCTTTGAGGAATGGAGAGCGGGGTTTCCAACAATTGTTTTTGTGGATCACTTTGGCTTTGGGCCTTGTATTCGGCGTATTGCAGTTTCAGGCCTGGTCTGGTTTGTACCACAGCGGCGCGGTGCTGATCAACAACAATGCGGCCATTTCGATGATTTATATCGTATCGGGATTTCACTTGCTGCATATTTTTGCCGGCCTTTGCCTGATCGTAAACAGTCTGGTAGGCTCTTATAGGGAAATACCACACGAAAGGGCAGTTTATAAGCAGGAGATTGCGGCTATTTTTTGGCATTTTATAGATATATTATGGATATATCTGTATGTTTTTTTACTTTTGAACAGTTAGATTTTTTAACAAACTATTATACGATTACTCAATGGATTCATTATCAAAATTAGACCAAGTTAAAACCACTCCATGGGCCGGCGGACGTTCGCCATGGTCTGTAGAATATGGTAAAATAATGATGTGGTTTTTCTTATTATCAGATGCCTTCACTTTTTCGTCATTATTGATATACTATGGAGCGCAACGCTTTTCAAAGTTCACTTGGCCAGATCCAGACCACGTTTTTCAATCTATTCCAGGTATTGCCGATAGCGGTTATCCATTGGTGTTTGTAGGTATCATGACCTTTATCTTGATCATGAGTTCTGTAACGATGGTATTGGCGGTAGAAGCAGGACACAGAAGAGCTAAAAAAGAAGTAATCGGGTGGATGGTCGCAACCATTATCGGTGGTTTCATGTTCTTGGGCTGTCAAGCCATTGAGTGGACCCACTTGCACCACGAAGGTTTCTGGTGGGGATCTATCCCTGGTCCGGAAGAGTTGACGCATTTCTTCAACGGTCCGGTATCAACTGTAGCGGCGCAACAATTTGCCAACTTGTTCTTTACCATTACCGGTTTCCACGGTTTCCACGTATTCAGTGGCGTGGTAATCAATATCATCATCTTATGCATGACCATTAACGGCACCTTCGAAAGACGTGGCCATTACCTGATGGTAGAAAAAGTAGGCCTTTACTGGCACTTTGTAGATTTGGTTTGGGTATTCGTATTTACTTTCTTCTATCTAGTTTAATTATCTTTTAAAATAAAATATTATGTCAGAGCACAACATACATACAGAAGAACATGCGCATGGCGAGCATGAAAGCATGACTAAAGGCAAGATCTGGAAAGTTTTCGGTATCCTGTTGATGATTACCGTTATCGAGTTCATCATCGCCTTATGGGCCATCCCTGGCGGACACATGTCGCAACACGTAGGTAACTTTGTGTATATCGCTTTAACCCTGCTTAAAGCCTTTTACATTGTTGCTTACTTTATGCACTTGAAATTCGAAAAACTAGGTTTGCAGCTGTGTTTAACCGTATCGTTCATTTTTATCATCTACTTTATTGTTTTGATGCTGATTGAAGGCGGTTATTTGCATAACCACATGCCACAGCTTTAAGGGCAGCGGTAAGGCACCAAGCACCATTCGGCTTTCTTAGGGCTGAAAAGCAAACTTTAAAAGGATGAAATACAATCCAATAAAAAAAATATTAATCCTGGTCACCATTTTAGCGGTACCGGGATTTTTATATTATTTACTACAGGAAAAGGGCAAGAACCGCTACAAGCCATTGGCCATTTATGGGCCTAAAAAAGTAGCCAGCACCTTCCATTCGGTAAGAGGCAAACAAATACCCGATACCATTTACCACGTTATCCCAGATTTTAACCTGCTTAACCAGGATGGCCAAGCCGTAACCTGGAAAAACTACCAGGGCAAAGTGGTATTGCTGAACCTGTTTTATACCCGGGGAACCGACGGAATAGATTTTGCCAACAGAGCTGTAGCAGCCTTTGATAAAACCTACGAAAAAAACACCATGGTGCACTTCGTGAGCTTGAGTATGGACAGCGAGTACGACAAACCGGCGATACTTGCGGCTTATGCAACAAAGATGGGCGCCAAAGCGGGCAAATGGGATCTGCTGACAGGCGATGGCTGCCAGGTAGAGCAACTGATCAAAGACGGCCTTAAGCTCGATGCCTTGAAGACGATGGAGAACGGCGTGCCCAAGTTTACCTTTGGTAACATGTTCGTGCTGATCGATTCGCAGCATCGCATCAGGGGCTATTACGAAGCAACCAACCAGGAAGCACTCTCTAAACTAGACGACGAAATTAAAGTATTGATTGCCGAAGAACTCAGAAACATAAAAGACGGGCGTTAAAATCGCGATGGCGAAAAAGATTGAAATTGAATAATGGAAAATAATCAAGTAGAACAAAAATATAACAAATGGATTATCCTGCTGTCGGTGGCCATACCTGTAGTGGTGGCCCTGCTGTTTGGCGTTAACCTCCGAAAACTAGGCTACGATGTAAAGCCTTTGTCATTTTTGCCCCCAATTTATGCAACGATCAACGGCATTACTGCCGTGGTGTTGATCAGTGCGGTATGGGCCATTAAAAACGGCAAGCGGAAGCTACACGAAAACCTGATGAAGTTCGCCATTTTCCTGTCGGTATTGTTTTTGGCCATGTATGTAGCCTATCACATGACTTCCGATTCGACCAAATTTGGTGGCGAGGGTGCCATCAGGTACATTTATTTCTTCATCCTGATTACCCACATCTGTCTGTCGGTTATTATTATTCCGTTCGTGCTGGTTACCTATGTGAGGGCCTTGGCACAACGGTTTGATGCCCATAGGAAGCTCGCCAGGATTACTTTTCCGCTTTGGCTATACGTAGCTATAACAGGCGTAATCGTATACCTGATGATATCGCCATACTACATAAATTAACTTTATGTAAAAATAGCGTTGCAGTTTATTAACCAGATGTTTATCTTAGAAACTGAGAATAAGCATAGTTAAGTGGTTAATATAATTACGGGGCAGGATTTAATTGATATCATACAGGAAAGCCAGGTCAAGGCCTTTACCCATTTTTATACGCTTTTTTTTCAGAAACTGCTCCTCGAAAGCGACAAGTACGTCAAGGATGTTTCGGTAGCAGAGGAGCTGGTGCAAGACGTTTTTTTGAAGGTATGGGAAAATCCTGAAAGCCTGGAAGACGTAAGGTCAGTTAAATCGTACCTGTACCGATCGGTGATCAATGCCTCGATCAACTACATCAATCGGCAAAAAAACATTGAACAGCACCATCAGAAAATCGCAGCCGATTATAGCGAAGAATACCTGATGGAGCTTGACGAAGAGAACAGGTTGGTGGTACTGCTGCGCATCGAGATCGAAAAACTGCCTCCGCAATGCAAAAAGGTTTTCAAGTTGAACCGGTTTGAAAAACTCAAATACCGGGAAATAGCCGATTTGTTGGGTATTTCGGAGCGCACCGTCGAAAACCACATCGCTAATGCCTTAAAAATACTGAGGGAAGCCCTGCTCGACAAGAAAAACGTCGATAAGGAATCGAAGCCCTTTCAAAAAATCATTACGCTATATCTTTATTAGAAAGTTTTTTAGAAAAAATAAAAAAATCTAAAAAGACTAGGGGTTTTTTGTCAATCGTTTGTCATAGCTTAAACCTACTAGACAAACTGTATGCCTAATCATCCTGAATCTCTGGTGCTAATTACCAGATATTTAAATAATCCTATGGACCCTGCATTGCAGCAGGAAGTGGAACAATTCCGCGCTCAATCGCCAGAAAACGAAATTTATTTTCTCGAAACGCAAAAACTTTGGGAACTTTCTTCTAAAGCAGCCAGGCTGGCCAATGTTGATGAAAAGAAAGCCGTCGGCGAGTTGAGGGATTACCTGAAAAGCAGCAGGCCTAGCCGCAACCTCAAGCTGGTTTGGTTCAGGAACATTGCCGCCGCCGTTTTGGTGCTGGCTATGGGTTATTGGATCTATCAGCAAAACACCAAAATTGTTTACTTAACCAAGCTTACCGGAAACAGCCAGGTTGATACGGTAAAACTAGCCGATGGTTCTGTGATTGTCATGGCCGAGAACAGCGAGCTGAAATATCCGGAGAAATTTGACGGTGAAAGGGAAATTGCCTTTGCCAGGGGGCAGGCTTTTTTCAAGATTGCACCAAACCCTGCGCATCCATTTAAAGTAGTGATGAACAAGTCTGATGTCACCGTACTCGGTACTTCCTTTAACATCAAGGTGTCGTCCGTACAGATCGATTTGAGCGTAAAAACGGGAAGGGTAATGTTTTCGCCTTTTCAAAATGGTTCCAAATCAATCCTCAGCGAAGGCCAAGCCATTACCTACGATTCGGAAAAGGGAGAAATCGTGGCCAAAACCGCACAGAATGCAGATGCTTGGCTAACCAAGGAACTCACTTTCGTAGATACGCCATTAGAAGAAGTTTGCAAGCAGCTGAGCGCATATTACCATGCCGATATCAAGCTGCAGAACAACAAGCGCAACAAAAAACTCAACGCCACCTTCAAGAACCAAACATTGGCGCAGGTTTTAGAAGTGCTGAATGAGACCTACAACATCAAAATCAAAAAAGAAAAAGATCAAATCACGCTCATAACTCCTTAAACAACCTTTAACCCCTAAACAACCAATTTATTTAACTAACAAACTATGAAGAGAAATTTTTACAAAAGAAAAGTTGGAATGAGTTTCTGCCACATGGCATTGCTTGTTTGCGCAATCTTTTGGACTTCATTGGCCAAGGCCGATGCGCAACAAGGCAAGTGGAAGCCCGAAAGATTAGACAGCTACCTGAAAAAGGTAGAGCAGGCCTACAAAGTAAGCTTTGTATACGATGCGGCAGAAATCAGCAAATCGTTGGTACTTGATGTACCTGAAAAGACCTACACCATTCAAGAATCGCTAGAGCCATTAAAACAAAAAAACATTGGCTATAGGCTGGTGGGCACACAAGTGATTTTAAAAGTGCAAGAGCCCATCGTGGCACAGCGAAAAGACGTTACGGTAAAAGGCGTTGTCAAGGACAAAAAAGACAACAAGCCTATTCCTGGTGTAAGCGTATTCGTAAAGGGCACTGGCCAAGTGGTGTCTACCAACGAGCAGGGCGAATACCAGATGACGATAAAGGACGAAAAAGCGATTCTCGTATTCAGGTACCTGGGCTACAAAACGGTTGAAATGGCCATTAACGGCAAAACCAAGATCGATGTAGAGCTTGAAGAAGACGCCGGCCAGCTGAAAGAGGTGAACATCGTATCTACCGGTTACCAAACGCTTGAGAAAAAAACATTTACTGGAGCCGCCACCTTGGTAAAGGCAAGCGATGCCGAAAGGGCAGGTGTAACCGATGTGAGCAGGATGCTTGAAGGACAGGTTGCCGGGGTAACCATTCAAAACGTGTCTGGTACCTTTGGTGCAGCACCTAAAATACGCGTGCGTGGCGCCACCTCATTTTCTGGAGATAACAAACCATTGTGGGTTGTTGATGGGATTATCTTAGAAGATGTGGTTAACATTTCGAACGAAGCCCTTACTTCTGGCGATGCCAGTACGCTGATTGGTTCGTCGGTAGCAGGCTTAAACCCCGACGATATCGAGAGCTTTAACATCTTGAAAGATGCGGCCGCAACCGGTATGTACGGTGCCCGTGCCATGAATGGGGTAATTGTAGTTACGACCAAAAAAGGAAAGCTTACCGAAGGAGCCGCTCGAATCAGTTACCGTGGCAACTTCACTACTTATGCCAAACCTAGCTATTCGGATTTCGACATCCTGAACTCGGCCGACCAGATGGCGGTGCTGATCGAGATGCAGAACAAAGGCTATGTGCAGATTCCTGGCGAATCAAGAGGTGTAAGTGGCGGACCTTTCTATAAAATGTACAACATGCTGTACAACTATGATCCGGTAACCAAAACCTATGCCTTAAAAAATACCAGCGCCGATAAAATTGCTTTCCTTTCGAGGTATGCCAATGCCAATACCGATTGGTTCGACGTGCTATTTAAAAATTCATTGCAACAAGAGCATTCATTGAGCATCAATTCGGGTACGGAGAAATTTAAAAGCTATGCATCAACTTCGTTTACCAAAGACAATGGTGTTACCATTGGAAACAGCGTAAGCAGGTTTACCGGTAACTACCGAGCTAATTTTAATTTGACCGATAAGTTAAGTGCCGAATTATTGAGTACAGGATCGGTGCGTAACCAACAGGCTCCTGGAGCTACTGCGCTTCAATCCGATCCGGTTTATGGCAACTACTTCCGTAATTTCGACATCAATCCTTATTCTTACGCCGTGAATACCAGCCGTATGCTTACCGCCTACGATGAAAATGGCAACTATGAATACTTTAGACAGAACAGTGCGCCTTTTAGCATCTTGAACGAGCTAAACTCCAACTATCTTAAGCTGGGCGTATTGGATTTCAAGGTTCAGGGAAACATCAGCTACAAAATCATTCCAAGCTTAAGCTATTCAGTAGATGGAGCTTACAGGTTCGTGAAGTCTGAAACCCAGATCTCTATTTTGGAAAGCTCTAACATGGCTACATCATTCAGAACAGTTGATGATGCGACTTCTTCGCAAAGCAACAATAATTTGTATACCGACCCAGATATTCCGGGAAGCTTGCCAATTAGCGTATTGCCTAGTGGTGGTTTTTATAAAACATCAACAGATAACCTGAAGAGCTATTACTTCAGACAAAACTTGGCTTTCAATAAAACTTTTAACACCAAGCATAACATTACCGCTTTTGGCGCGATGGAAGTGCGTTACATCGACCGTCAAAGAGAGTCTTTCGATGGCGTGGGCTATCAGTTTGACAATGGCGGCTTGGTTACTCCATATTACAAGTATTTTAAAGAAGCCTCTGAAGAGGGCAAGCCTTATTTTAGCATGGGCAACAATTACGAAAGATATACCGCCTTCTTCGCCAATGCCTCTTACACCTATAATGAAAAATATACCTTGAGGTTGTCAGGCCGTTATGACGGCTCTAACTTGTTAGGTAAAACGGCTACTGCCAGGTGGCTGCCAACCTGGAACGTAGCGGCCAGCTGGAACATCAGCGATGAAGATTTCTGGCCAAAAAGCGATATCTTAACTGGAGCCAAATTACGCGGTTCTTATGGATTGGTAGCCAGTATTGGCAATGCCACCAACTCGGCTGCCGTGTTCTACAATCAAGTGTCGAGAAGACCCAACTTAGGCGATCAAGAAGCACAGATTTTTATTTCGAACCTCGAGAACTCTGAACTGACTTGGGAAAAAACCAAGGATTTAAATATCGGCTTGGATTTGTCCTTGATCAAAAACAGGATCAACTTTACCGTTGATTTGTACAAAAGGAACATTTTTGATTTGATTGGTGCCATTCAAACTTCTGGTATTGGTGGCGAGTATACCAAGATTGCCAATTATGGCGCCATGTCTGGCAAAGGTATTGAGTTGGCTATTACAGGCAAGGCCATAGACAATCCTAACTTTAAATGGACTACCAATTTCAACTTTGGCTACAATACCAATAAAGTAAAAGATTTGCAGGTTGATCCGAATATCTTCAGGTCTACTTCAAACAATGGCTCGGCAGTACTTAATTATCCGCAACGCAGCTTGTTCTCGGTGCAGTTTGCTGGCTTGAACCACGATTATGGCTATCCGATGTTTGTAGGCGTAGATGGCAGAACAACTACCTACATCAATTTGCAAGACGACAACCTGCTTCGTTTGAAATACGAAGGACCAATAGACCCTACATTTGCCGGTGGTTTTTATAACCAGTTTAGCTATAAAAACTTTACGCTTTCTGCATTGCTTGGTTTCTCTGCCGGTAACATGATCAGGCTTAATCCAAATATCAGCAGCAACTTTAACGACATCAGTTCAATGAGCCGCGACTTGTTAAACAGGTGGGTAATGCCTGGCGACGAGAAGTTTACTACAGTACCAGCTATCCTCGATCCGCTTTCGGCATCGAAAATTGTTGATGCCAACGGTTCGGCAGTAGATATCAGGTATGCCTATAACTTGTATAACTTTTCTACCGAAAGGGTAGCAAAAGGCGATTACATCAAGTTGAGGCAAGTAGCGTTGAGCTACAACCTGCCTAAGAGCTTCTACAGCAAATTGGGTATGTCTGGAGCTTCAATATCTTTGGTAGGCAACAACCTGTTGCTGCTGTATTCTGATAAGAGGTTAAATGGCCAGGATCCAGAATTCTACAATTCTGGTGGTGTGGCCTTGCCGGTATCTAGACAGTATACCTTATCGTTAAAAATTGGATTTTAATTGAAAGAAATTATGAAATTGAATAAAATATTATGGACCACTCTTGGCGTGACGTTGCTGTTTGCAATGCCATCGTGCAAGAAGTTTTTAGAACAATCGCCAGATAACCGTGCGGAGATCAATACGGTTGAGAAGCTGTCGCAATTGGTGTCAACAGCCTATCCTTCTCGCGATTATTTAACCTTTACCGAAGCCTCTTCAGATAATGCCGAAGACAAAGGCGTGGGTGTTGGTTCTTTGTTTGATGTAATCGACCTGCCTTACAACTGGCAAGACAGGATTGGCGATGGCACGAACACCGCTACCGCCTACTGGAACGCCTGTTATGAAGCCATTGCAGCCGCCAACCAAGCTTTGGAATCGATAGAAACCAATAATCTGGGTAGCGGAGCCCTTCCATACAAAGGAGAAGCATTGGTGTGTAGGGCTTATGCGCATTTTATGTTGGCTACTTTATTTGCCACGCCTTATAAAATCGGTGGGGCCAATACTGCACCTGGCGTGCCTTATGTAGATAAGCCAGAAACCAAAGTGATCCAGCCTTACAGCAGGGGTACAGTGGCCAGCACTTACGAAAGGATCAGGAAAGACCTGGAAGATGGTTTGCCTTTGTTGCAGGCATCAGCCTACAAAATTCCAAAATATCATTTTACGCCAGCCGCAGCACATGCATTTGCTTCGCGTTTTTACCTATTTACAGGCGAGTGGCAGAAAGTAGTAGACCATGCTACGCTAGCCGTGCCTGGCAATGATTTTGTGAACAACATGCGCCCGATTTCAACCACGTTGAGGTTAATGACTTTCCCTGATTTCTTGACCAATTTCATGAGCAGCGGACAAAAGTATAACCTGTTGTTGTTGGGTACTTATTCTACCTACGCCCGTTTCATCAGTACAGGTACTACGCCTCGCCATGGCTACGGTTCTAAAATGGCCAAAATGTTTTCGGCTGGACAAAACGTTACCGGAAAAGCCTTGGCCAACAACGTGCTTTCGTACGGCGTACCAAACTATACCACCTACAAATTCAAGGAGAACTTTTTTAACATCTCCCCAGATATAGGGTATCCTTACCTTACTTTCGCGGGTTTAACGGTTGATGAAACCTTGATGAACAGGGCAGAAGCCTATGCAGAGTTAGGTATGAACGATTTGGCGCTGAAGGATATCAATGATTTTTACAGCGTAAGAATCGTAAATTATAATCCTAATAACGATGCGGTTACTTTGGCAAAGATCACTAGTTTTTATCCGGCAATTACCGACGTCAAGCAAGGCCTGATCAGAACCATATTGGATGCCAAAAAAGCAGAGTTCCTACAAGAAGGCCTCAGGTGGTTCGATATCATCCGTCGTGATCTAACGGTTGTCCATAACGACTTGGCCGCCGATGGAGCCGAAACCTTCAGGGAGCTAAAACCAGGAGATCCGCGTCGACTTTTCCAATTGCCAGTAGAAGTTAAAACCTCAGGTGTTGAACTAAATCCTAGATAAGCAGAGATGAAAAATATAATTAAAACAACAGCAGTTTTTTTGCTAGCCGTAGGGTTGTTTGCCTGTCGCAAAACAGAAAAGCTAAACGTGGATTACAGTACCTTTAATCCAGACGACCCTCGCACAAACACGCCATTAGACCAATGGCTGAAAACCAATTTCCTTGACGAATACAATATCGACGTCATTTACAGGTACAACAGGTATTACCATGGCAATACGGCCAACGTGGTACCTAGCAAGCTGGAGAACATACAGCCCACCATGCAAATGGTGCTCGATGGTTTCATTTCGCCCTACCGTAAAATTGCCGGCGAAACCTTTACCAAAACCTATATGCCTAAAGAATGGGTGTTGTTCGGTTCGTATGCCTATGCAAATACCTCCGATCCTGGCGTAGCCGGTACGGCCGCCGCCGGAAGAAGGATTACCTTGTATGGTGTAAACGATTACCAGCCATTGCCTGCAGGCCAGTTCTATGCCTGGGATAGGCAACGCATCATGCACCACGAGTTTGGCCACATCCTGAACCAGATCATCCCTATCCCGACCGATTGGGAGGCTATTTCGAAAGGGTTTTACAAGCAGCCATACAACGATACGCCAACAGATACTGCCCGCAGAAATGGTTTTGTAACCAGCTATGCCAGTGGCGTATCAACCGAAGATTATGCCGAAACCATCAGCTGGCTATTGATTAACGGACAGGTTTGGTATGACGATTGGGCCAGTTTTGCCAATACCGCAGGTAAGGCCAGGTTTGTCCAAAAAGAAAACAACGTCATCAACTACTACAACAACTTGGGCATCAACTTTAAAAAGTTGCAAATGGAAGTGCAGCAGTACATGATTGGTATTGGTCTCAAAGAAAGCAAATTCGCCTATTGGCTTGGCAAAAACCGTACGCCATTGGTTACACCTTTGCCGAGCCCGGCACCTGCGCCAATCCCCACTTTTAAATCATTGATGTTAAATCCTAGCGCCGATTATTATGTAAAGTATGGTGGCTCTACAGAATTTAAGCAACTTTATGACCAAGTGGTGGCCAATGTGTTCGCAATTGCTCCAGGTGGTCGCAAAGTCAATTTTATAAGGTTTGATTTCCCTTCTACCACTTCGGTAACGATGAACATCAACTATACCAACTCTGCTGGTACAGTGTTCGATGCCAAGTATGCCTTCAACATGGCGATTACTTTAGCAACCAGCCAAGTGAAGTTTACAACAGGAACGCCTGGCGGAACCGATGCACCATGGGTAGCAAATGCAAATACCCTTGCTGCAGCCGTAAAACCATTGAGCGATTACCTAGTTAACAACACATTTGTAGCAAACTGGTTACCGGTGAACGTAGTACCCGAAGACTACATGAAACTGGCCGGTTTTAGCGTGTTGAATGCGCCAACCAATTATTTTTACGGACCATTGGCTTATTAAATTGATGAAAATGAAAAAAATATTATATGCATTTGTATTCCTGTCGGTGATGATGGGGTGCAAAAAGACATCATACGTGCCTAAGTTTGACAAAACGCCGCAAGAACGTGCGGCCGATCAAATCAAGCTGGTTTCTACCACACTTACAAGCGCCACCAACGGATGGATTGCGACCATGCCAACCCAAGCGGGTGGCGGTTATGGGTTTTTTATCACTTTTGATACTGAACAAGGCGTAACCATGCTTGGAGATATGACCAACGAATCGGCCACAACATTGGGCAAGTCATACTACAGGGTGAAACAGGATATGGGCACAGAACTGGTGTTCGATACCTATAATTACATCTCGATGCTTGACGATCCCAACGGGGCTGTTTTGGGCGGTGCATCGAAAGTAGGCTATAGCAGCGACATCGAGTTTACTTACGACAGAATGAATGGCGACAGTATTTTCTTTGTAGGCAAAAAATATAGACAACCACTTAAAATGGTAAAAGCCACGGCGGCTCAAAAAACTGCCTATACGAATGGAGATTACCTCACGGCTATTAATAAGCTGAAGAACTTTTTCACTACAGTTAAGTATCCGTATGTAGAAGTGGCAAGCGGTTCGGCTACTTTAAAAGCTGGAATCAGCATGAATGCCACCAATAATTTAGCAGCTGGTAAAAGAGTAACTTTTACAGGTGTTTTAGCTGATGGAATGACCGTAGGTAGTGCTTCAGCTAAATTTGCCTTCACTTTAGATGGGGCCGACATTCTAGGTGGCGGTTTAGTTTATCAGGGTATTAAGTTTGTCAGGTTTTTCTGGAAAGATGCTGCAACTTTGGTCATGTACGATTCAACAGGCAAAGAATATGTAGTGAAAAGCAATCCAACACCTATTACGCCGCTATGGCTACTGATTGGAACTGGTTATACATCTGTTACCGTAGCCAATGCCACCACTGCACCAGGCTGGGGCGCCGATTACGTAACAAGAAGGGCAGACGCCGCCAACAAAATGTTAACGGGTGGTTATGCCTTACGCTTAGAGCAAATGTCTTACGCCTTTAATAATGCATCAAAAAAGATGACCTTAAAGGTTAACATGCCACAAAACTCTACACAATATGTAGGAACCATCAACTATACCTATACCAGATCGGATAATGGCGTGTTTAAGTTCACCTATGTGGATGCCGATGGAAACGGCGGTATTATTGTGCCATTTATGGCGTCGCTTTTGGCCCAGCGCCTCAATGTAGATACCTTTAATATCGATTATTTTAGTGATCCATCTGGTACTATACTTGCCCAGTTCAAGAGTATAGAAAACCCAACCTTTACTTTTACAGGTACCCTGCAATAGTTAATAGTTAAATTAATACTTAAGCCTCCTGAGGATTCAGGAGGCTTTTTTATGACATTATTTTTATCCCCCTCAACCACAATAATGCCTATATTTGCATCATCATGAAAAAAGCGGTTGTTTTCTTGTTTCTTTTTGCGCTTAGCTTTGCTTTTACGCCTAGTGTCAAGGCACAGTGTTCGATGTGTACCATCAATGCAGAGCAGGGCACCAAAAACGGCAACAGCCAAACCAAGGGCATTAACGATGGCGTAGTCTACTTGTTGGCCATCCCATACCTGCTAATTGCAGGCATTGGATTCATGTGGTATAAAAACTACCGCAAAAAGGCATCTTCGCCTACCTTAAATACCGAAAACTAACCTCCGTTTGAACACATGCAGCCATGAAGAAAACCGCTAAGCTGTATGCCGTTTTCAAGGCTAGGTGCCCACAGTGCAGGCGCGGGCCGATATTTGCCGGAAGCCTATATGGCTTCAATATCCAAAAAACTTTGCACCATTGCCCCGTTTGCGAACTTCGCTATGAAGTTGAGCCCGGCTATTTCTATGCGGCCATGTACGTAAGCTATGCCATGAACATGGCCGAAATGATTGTCATGGGACTGGCTACCTATCATTTTTCTGGCGGTCGATTGGATTTCGATTCGCTGTGGCTGTATGTTGGTGTCATATTTTTAGGATCGCTTTTGTTATCGCCCTTCAATTACCGATATTCAAGGGTGTTTTTGTTACATTATTTATCGCCCAAGATCAGGTATAAGCCTGAATATGATAAGTAATTGCCGGTTATCAGTTGACAGTTACCAGTTGTCATTTGACAGGTTTCAGTTAACGGTTTCCAGTTGGCAGTAAACAATTTAACAATATGACAATTAACTATTCAACCATCGAATAATCACCAATAGGACCACAAAAGTTATCCACCAATGTTAGATCAAAAAACGTTCGATTTTATCAAAGACCTGGCCCAAAACAACAACCGCGAGTGGTTTGCGGCCAACAAGCACCGCTACGAAGAGGCCAAGGCAGTTCTTTTTCCTTTTATTGCCACATTGATCAAAGAACTGGCCACTATCGATCCCGAGTTTTCGGGTGCTACAGAACCGAAAAAGGCCTTATTGCGCATTTATCGCGATATCCGGTTCAGCCCCAACAAAGACCCATACAAAAAACATTATGGCATTGCCTTCGACATTAAAGGCTACAACGAAACCACACAGAGCTATTACCTGCACATCGAACCTGGAAACTGCTTCTTTGGAGCCGGGTTTTGGCAACCCGAACCCCACATCTTGAAAATGGTGCGGGAAGAAATCGATTACAATGGCGCTGAGTTTTTGGAAATAATCAATCATCCCGACTTTAAAGCCATGTTTCGCCTCAGCGAGGAGGGCAAACTGAAAAAGGCGCCCAAGGGTTACGAGCCCAGCCACCCACAGATCGAATGGCTTAAGCTCAAAAGCTTTGCGGCCATGTGCCCAATTGCCGATTCGGAGTTTTTAAAGCCTGCTATCGTTGATAAGTTGATAACTGCTTTTGCGACTATCCAGCCATTTATGCTATTTTTGAGAAAAGCCACAGCCTCGTAGTTGTAGCGCACACACAATTGTTAACCTAAACTTTTAAATTCTGATGAAGAAAATCGGCCTTTTGGCAGCATTTGCCTTATTTATTACCGCTTTCAGTTCCTGTGTTATCCTGTCGCCGAAAAAATACAAGGCTCTATTGGCCAAACAAGATTCGCTCAATACCGGGTGGACCGAATCGCAGCTTAAAAACGAAAGCCTCGAACAAAGAATAGCGCGCTTAAAGGCAGATACCGCTTCTTTAAATGGTCAACTGGCCGATTTAAGATCCAAATACACCGAAATGGACGGCAACTATGCCAAGCTGAGAAGCAACAGCTCATCCGAAATCAATAAATTATCGGCCGACTTAAAAAAACGCGAACAGCGTTTAAAAGAGGTGGAAGAAATTCTGCGCAAACGCGACGAAGCGACCAACCAATTGAAGGCCAAGCTACAGGAAGCATTGTTAGGCTTTACCAAAAACGGCCTTACCGTCGAAATCAAGAACGGCAAGGTTTATGTTTCGCTAACCGATAAATTGCTGTTCCCTTCGGGCAGTATTATTATTGACGAGAAGGGCAAACAGGCCTTAACGCAACTGGCAACCGTATTAAAGCAACAGCCGGAAATCAATATCGCTGTTGAGGGCCATACCGACTCGCAAAAGATCAACAATTTGGGCCAGATCAAAGACAACTGGGATTTGAGCGTACTGCGTGCCACTTCGGTAGTTCGTTTCTTAACAGAAGAGCAAAAGGTAGAAAGCGTAAGGATGACCGCAACCGGAAAGGGAGAGTATCAGCCTTTGGCACCCAATACCTCGGCCGAAAATCGCAGCAAGAACCGCAGGATAGAAATTGTGCTTTCGCCTAAACTAGACGAGCTGTACGATTTGATCAAGCAATAAATCATGACTTATTGGGTCCTCGCCCAATAAACGGAATAGCCCTATCTGCAAATCGTAGATAGGGCTGTTCATTTAAAACGGACTTTCCAGCGACTTAAAATCGCTAAGGAGCAAGTCTTTGTCTGAAAGAAGTATTTCGCTGCGCTCAATATTGCCCCAATTAACGTTGAGGGTGGGATCATTCCACATGATGCCGATCTCTGAATGCTTGTCGTAGTAATTGGTTACCTTATAAGTGAAAATCGTATTGTTTTCGAGCGTTAAAAAGCCATGCAGAAAACCAGGGGGCATCCAAAGCTGCTTATGGTTTTCGCCAGAAAGCTCAATGCTGAAATGCTGGCCATAAGTAGCCGAATCTTTCCTGATGTCTACGGCCACATCGAGTACGCTTCCTTGGATTACCCTTACCAGCTTGCCTTGTGCAAATGGAGGCGCTTGTGCATGCAGGCCGCGCAGGGTTCCCTTTTGAGAAAAAGATTGGTTGTCTTGTACAAAAACGGCATGAATGCCAGCCGCTTCAAAGGCCTTGGCATTATAGCTTTCGTAAAAATAGCCTCTGGCATCTTTCCATACTTTTGGCTCGATCACCAAAAGGTCTTTAATAGGTGTTTGTATAATGTTCATCTAGTCTACGTATTGCATGAGGGTGCGAAAGGCTACAAACCGGTTTTCAAACCTGGCTTGCATTGCGGCCTGTAGGGCGGGCGAATGCATGGTTCTATAGGCCTCATAGCTTTCGAGGTCTTCAACCACATATTGTGCGCAAAAAGTTTGCCCCTCATTGGGCGAATCCAATACCTTGAGCAGGCGGTTAGACACAAATTTGCCGGTAGCCATTACCTCGGGTATATGGGTTTC
This sequence comes from Pedobacter sp. TM02, assembly GCF_059705275.1. Classification (NCBI taxonomy): domain Bacteria; kingdom Pseudomonadati; phylum Bacteroidota; class Sphingobacteriia; order Sphingobacteriales; family Sphingobacteriaceae; genus Pedobacter; species Pedobacter sp. TM02. The sequence goes on along the minus strand of NZ_AP046530.1, from coordinate 3,823,663 downwards.
CTGCATCCACTGCATCCATTCGTCGGCAGCAGAATCTTCAAGAATTACAGTTACATTGTATAAAAGCATGCGCAAAGATAGGATTATGTGCCTACATTATCACCTCGTATGTTTCTAAAGCGTTTTCTGGCTTCGGCATTGAACATACTTCCGGGGTAGTCGTTCATCAATTGCTGATACAATTTTTTGGCTTCGTCGGGCTTGTCCAGTTTTTTGTCGTACAGATCGGCCAGGGTAAAAAGTGCATCATCAATCCAAATGCTGTCGTGGTGAGCATCAATCAGTTCTTTCAGCATGTTCACCGCTTTCTCCAGGTCGTTGGTTTTGATGTAGATTTTGGCTTTGGCCATTAAAATATCATCGGTAAGGCTGTTGTTCGGAAAAGCAACATCGATGCTGTCCAATTTCACCAACGCTTCGCTGCTGCGGTTCATAAACTGCAGCATATCGGCATCGGCATACATCTTAAGCGCCAAGCTGTCGTTTTTGCTTTGCAGGTTGTCTGAAATCAACAGGCTAAGGTTAAGGGCGTCGTTGGCAATCAGTTGCGAAGTAGAGGCCTTCAGTACATCGGCCTGCGATTTGGCATACTGGAAATCGCCCACGTAGAAAAACAATTTGGCCGATCGGTATTTGGCTTCGTTGCCCATGGGCTGATTTTCGAACTGCTTGGCCACCTGCTCATAAACCAAAATGGCTTCCCAGGGCTGTTTAGTCAGGATGTAGATATCGCCCAAATCCATTTTAAGCTGGGCCATGTCAGTCGGCTGTATGCGTTGTATCTTGAGACCTTCTTCGAGGGTAGCCTCTGCCTTTTTCAGGTCGTTGAGGTAATAGGCCTGTAGGTAGGCTAATCTTTGCAAGGCGTAAAGGCTCTGCGGCGTTTTGCCATACTGGGCCAAAATGGCTTCGTATTCATTGGCCAAGGCCTGGATGGCAGGTTTTTCGAATTTGCCACTAATGGCCAACTGGTATTTGGCATTAACCAGTTCAATTTTGGCGGGCAGGTAAAAATCGCTTTCCGTACCCTTGGCCAATAGGTATTCGTAGGCCTTAATGGCTGTGGTATAGGCTTTATTGGCCACAAAGGTGTTGGCTGTATTGTAGAGCAGCGTGCCATCGCCCTTGGTGCGCTTGTCTTGCGCAATAAGCTGGCGCAGGGCCATTTCGTATTCCTGTTGCTGTATGTATTGCCAGATCAGCATTTCGATATAAACCTCTGCCTGCGGGTCTTTTTGTATTTTTTTGAGCAGGGCTGCCTGCAACAGCTGGTAATCTGCATTGCTTTCGAAAACGGAGGCCAGTACATTTTGCGCCTGCAGCTGCAACTGCGGGGTGAGTGCCAGGGCATTAACATACTCTTGGATAAGGGCCAATTTGTCTTTTTTGAAACGGTAGATACTCAGCAGTTCGTATAAAAAGAGCTGGTCGTCGGCCAAGAGCTTGCGGCCCTGCAAAAATGTGGCGGCCGCCATATCGTAGGACTCAAAACGGTAAAAGCTGTTGGCCAGGTCCCTAAATTTATTTTCGTCTTTGGGTGTGTTGGCTATGGCTTCCTGAAAAATCTTGTTGGCTTCGGCAGTTCGTCCGTTTTCCTGATAAACGCGGCCAAGCGCTACAGCATATTGGCTTTTTTGGGGATATTGCTTAATCAATCCTTTCAGCAGGCTTTCGGCTTCGCTGTATTTCTTGATTTTGATTAGCGCATTGAAATAGAGTTCAAAATAGCCGTCGTTCTTGGTTTTATTAAACAGTTTTTCCAGCAGCACCGCGGCTTTTTCGTAGTCGGCCTGTTGGTAATACTGATAGGCCAAAGCCTCGTCTATGTCATTTTGCGCCAGTAGCGTAAAAAACGAACAGGAAAGAAAAATGAGCAAAATGAATCTTTTCATCGAAGACGTTTTGGCGTTGGTACCTAAAATTAATTATTTTGAACGCAATTTAAGCCTGTTTGTTCAAATAACGAAAATTGTGCGCGCGTATTCTAAATGTTACTCGCAATTTATTTGAATAAATTTCAATGTTGGCTACATTGAAATCTTAAATACGGCTGCGGAGTAAGTAACAATATTAACGGCAAATGCCCTTGCCTGCAAGGTGTTCCGTATTTTTGTGTGATTTTTTAAGTATGACGTTAGCGAAAAGATATATTTTATTGGTACTCGGAACATTGCTGTTGGCCTGTAGCAGGGGCAATAAGGTGCCCGAAATTCCGGTCAACGATTTTTTCAAATCGCAAGACAGGGCCACGTACCGTATATCTCCGGATGGCAAAAGTCTTTCGTACCTGAAGTTGCAAGACAAAAAGCAAAATCTCTTTGTCGAAGATATCGCCACGGGCAAAGTGGTGCAGCTAACCCACCTGCGCGAAAAAAACATCAGCTTTTATTCCTGGGTTAGCAACAACGAACTGATCTATTACAAGGAAAAACATGGCGATCGGTTTCAGTCTGATTTGTTCATCATCAACAAAGGGGGCAAAGACGAACGCCAGCTGAGCAGCAACGAAAAAACGAGAATGCGTGTGCTCGACGACCAGTTGATGGACGATAAATACCTGCTCATTCTGTCTAACCAACGCGATTCGACGGTTTCTGACGTGTATCGGCTCAACGTACGCGACGGCAAGATGGAAATGGCGGCACAGAACCCCGGCAACATTACCAAATGGATAACCGATTCGAAAGGACGGCTCCGCATGGCGACTTCGAGCGACGGGGTAAATGAAAAATTGCTGTACCGCGAAAACGAAGGGCAGGAATTTAAAACCATACTCACCAATAATTTTAAAACTACTTTGTTTCCGGTGGCTTTTGCCGAAGAGAAACCCAATACGGTGTACGCCATTTCTGACGTGAACCGGAACAACAGCGCTTTGGTTGAGCTCGACTGCCTAACGGGAAAAGAAAAAAGCGTATTGTTTTCTAACGATACCCTGAACGTGGTAGATGCCCAATACTCGAAAAGGAAGGGCAAAATGGCTTATGTGGTTTGCGAAACTTGGAAAAAAGAAAAGCATTACCTCGACAACGATGCCAAAGTGCTTTACCAAAAGCTGGATAAATTATTGGCGAAGGCAGAAGTAAGGGTCATCGATCGCGATAAGAGCGAAGATGTATTTGTGTTGCGCACATTTACCGACCGTAACCCAGGTTCGTACTATCTGTACATTGCCAGCAGCGGTACGCTGAAGAAGCTCAGCGATATCAATTCTTCGATCAAGGAAGAAGAAATGTGTGAAATGAAGCCCATCAGTTTTACCTCGCGCGATGGACTGAAACTGAACGGTTACCTCACCCTGCCTTTAAATTCGACGGCTAAAAACCTACCTGTCGTGGTGGTCCCGCATAACGGACCAGGCCAACGAAATACCTGGGGCTTTAATGCCGAAGTCCAGTTTTTTGCCAACAGAGGCTATGCCGTGCTGCAAATCAATTACCGGGGCTCGTCGGGCTATGGCAAGAATTTTTATGCCGCCGGTTTTAAGCAATGGGGTGGCAAGATCCAAGACGATATTGATGATGGCGTACAGTGGCTCGTACAGAAGAAAATTGCCAATCCGCAGCGCATTGGCATTTACGGTAGTGGATTTGGAGGCTACATCGCCCTCAATGCGGCTATTAAAAGTCCTAAGCTCTACAAATGTGCAGCCTCTAATACGGGTGTATTAAACCTGTTCAGCTACTTGAGCACCATTCCGCCTTTCTTTAGGTCGAATCTGCAGATGTATTACGAAATTATAGGCAACCCCGATACCGACGTAGACTACATGCGCCAGGCATCGCCTATTTTTCACGCCGAGAAAGTAAATATCCCTATCTTTATTACACAGAACACCAAAGATCCGCGCATCAGCGCCAGCGATGCCATCCGCTTTGTTAAAGAACTTAAAAAGCGCAACGTGCCGGTAACTTATTTTGAAAGGGAAGACCTGCCTTTCGGAATGGGGCGCGAAGAAAGCCGACAAAAGACCTACGCCGCGCTCGAAAGTTTTTTGGAGAACAATTTGAAAAAGAAATAGACTGAAATGATTTCAGAAAAAGATACTGGATATCGCAAGAATTTTTCGCTGATCGTCACTTTTATTGTCCTGATTTCGGTTGTATTCGTCCTTTCCCTGTTTTTGGCCTTCAATTACAGCAAAAAGAACATCGAAAACGAATTTGTTTCGGCCAAGGCCAATGTGCTGGAAGAAAGCATCAAGCCTTATAACGATTTCTTTTTTAATAAGCTGCCGGAAATTTCTTACTACAACGGCTTTCTCGATTCAGCAACGGCTTCCAAGTTTGTCGATACCATCCTGCTTCAATACCCCTTTGTATCGAAGGTAGTTTTTTACGATACGGAGGTAAAAAACATCAAATACGAGGAGAATGGCCTTAACCAGGGCCATTTCGCCATCGGGATGAAGAGTGTTTACCAGTTTGGCAGCTTGGTGCCTAAAGATTCGATCAAATTGTTTAGTGCCAGCGAAGGCAGGAATTATGCCGAAACGGAAGATTTTAATGCTTCGGCGCTAAAAATCATCAATTTTTTGCAGAAGCTCGATACGGCTAAGGTGCCCAACCAGGATAAGCTGTTCAGCAGCTTTGCCACGATTCGCTCCAATAAAATCGATTATTTTAATATTCCGAGCCCCGAACTGCTCAAAACCTATAAAAGGATGGTGTCAGAAAAGCTCGATTCGGATCCTATTTACCAGCAAGACCTGCTTTCTTTTGAGCTCGACCCCAGCAAGATCAAGATTAAGAACACCCGGCCACTTTTATATCAGCATATCAAAATAGAACCGATTACCTACGACCCTTTGGATGCTTCTGAATATATAACCGGCGAGATTTCCCTGCCTGGGGCATTTTCGGAGTTTAAGCTTTATTTCATCTCGTCGAGGTCTTTCGTCAAGAAGGAAATATTCAGCTACTTTTTGCCTATAGCCGCGCTTTTGCTGCTGTTTTATGGCGTATTGGTGCTGGTGGCCTTTCTCATTTACCGTAACCTGAACATCAACCATAAAATGTTCAAGCTGCAGTACGATTTCCTGACCAACCTGACGCACGAGTTCAAGACCCCGGTAAGCGTTATCAAGATTGCGGGCAACAACATCAAGAGCGCACCAAGCATCAGTGAGCGCGAACAGAAGCTGTACGGAAAAATATTAGACGAAGAAGCCGATAAGCTTAATGGACTGATGAACAAATTGCTGGCTTTTACCCAAATCGAAAACAAGGCCATTACCCTTAACCGCGATGAAATTAACGTGGCCGAGTTTATCGAAAGTACCATCGATGTACATTGCCTCAAGCATCCCGATTTCGATTTTACCTACGAACTGGATGGCTTTAAAACCCTTGTAACCGATCCGGTACTGCTGGGCAGCCTTTTCGACAACCTGGCCGAAAATGCCTATAAATATTCGCCGGTTAACCACAAAAAGCTGCATATTTCGGCCCGCTTGGTTAAAGATCGTGTGGTATTCAGGTTTAAAGATGCAGGCATCGGTATTCCATCGTCGGAAATAAATAATATCTTTAAAAAGTTTTACCGCATTCAGAACCGCTACAACCAGAATGGAAGCGTAGGACTGGGCTTGGCTTTTTGCAAAGAACTGGTTAACTTTATGGGTGGCGAAATCACCGTAAAAAGCGTGGTAGACAAAGGAACCGAATTTAAAATTGTATTACCCTATAATAACGAGTTGTAGTGCTGGGTTTGGCCTGTAGCATGCTGTAGGCAGTAACGTTCCAATTTAAGCACTGCACTTTAAAACTAAAAAAAATGTCTAAAGGAATTAAAATACTGATTGTTGAAGACGACGAAAATCTTCGTTTCTTGGTGGTACACCGTTTACAGGCAGAAGGATACGAGGTGTTGGAGAACAGTGATGGACTAATAGCCGTGGAGACCATTGTAAACGAAAAGCCCGATATTGTGCTGCTCGATTGGATGCTGCCTGGCAAAGAGGGCTCTGAAGTATGCGAAGAAGTACGTAAGCAGGGCTATGAAGGCCTGGTGATTATGATGACAGCCAAAGCGCAGGATGTAGATAAGATCGATGCCTATAATTTTGGAGCTTCTGATTATGTAACCAAGCCCTTTAACATGGACGTACTGGTAGCCATGCTCGATAGCAAGGTGAAGTTCCTGCTTAACAACGACCGTTCAGAAATACATCGTTTTGGCAACATGGAGCACCACCCGAATATCCATACCCTGTTTCGCGATGGCAAGAAAATAGAACTGACCATTTTAGAAAACAGGATTTTGCTGTATTTCTTGCGCAATCCGAACAAGGTAATCAACCGCGACGAGCTGATGCTGGTGGTTTGGGGCTACAATTCGGATGTAAACACCCGTACCCTCGACATGCACATTGTAAGGCTACGCAAAAAGATAGAACTCAATCCCGATAATCCGCAATTGCTGCAAACCGTTCGCGGGATCGGCTACCGCTTTAATGCCGGATAAAATATCCTGAAAACGCTTGCGGAGCTTTAACAACTTCGCAAGTCTTTCTAACAAAAAACTATCTCCGGTTTAAAAAAGCTTGTCCAGCAGATTGGTGGCAAACAACATGGCGCACTGCAGAATCATCATGCCGTCGAGCCACAAGAAATAATAGTATTCGCTTCTTTTCGGGCTCGATTTAAAAATGAGCCAGCCTGTTAAAAAAATGGTTAGGGCTAAAGCGGCCACATCAAGGTTGATGGTTTTGGTAAACAGCACCAGCAAGATCAGGTACAACCCTAATATTACCAAACAAAAAAACCAGGCCTTTTTCTCCCACGAAGTTACCGTAATGGTTTTAAGCTCGTAGATTTTGTCTTGGAAAAGGTCCCTGCTATCGAAAGGAATGGTTAAGGCGCAGATGAACAGCAAACGCTGGGCAAGCAAAAGAATTGTTTCGCCTAGCGGAATGACAATGCCATAATTGTTTTCAAGCTCTACAATAGGCAGCAATACGCAGCTAACCGACCATATAAAGGCAATCAGAAACAATTTGATAACCGGCAGGTTGCGCAGGCTTATCTTTTTTTGGTCTAGCGTAAGAAAAGGGAAATTATAAGCCACGGCAATAATACCTACAAAGCCCATCAGCAATTTGGCCTGCATGCTTAAGTACAGCAAAGCTAGTGGTATGATGCACAGGATGGCAATCATCGTTATCGATATCATTAAGCGATGATGCGCAAAGAACCAGTCTATTCTCTTGAACTGCGATTTTTGCAGGTAGGCCGGCTTGGTTAAGAGTACGCTGAGGTTATAGCTAATGAGTGTGGCAAAGAACAAAAACGCCAATACATATCGATCTGCCGGAAGCCCCAGTAAATAATAGGTAACCAAGCCTTGTGCAACGGCACAAACAGCAATAAAAATATTGCTGAAAAGCAGAAAGTCCAGAACAGAAAAAAGTATTTTTTTAAACATTTCTCGTTAATTGGCTCATTTGGTCTATTGGCCAATAATTAGCTCGGCATGAATGTAAATATCGCAATTTCCGGCAAAATATCAACCCCGTTGCTTCAGCCTCAAAAATCATAGCTACAAGCTGCTTGATAATTGTTTATTTTTGAATGAATGGTAGGCAAGCTCATCAGGTCGATTTTTTTTGGCAACTATTTCGTTGGTATGCTGGCCGTTGCCCTTACCATAGAAGCTTGTTTGCAATTGGGGCTGCCTTTCCCTTCGGCCACTTATTTTGTACTGCTTTTCATATCGCCTACGGTTTATTACACCTATGCATACAGAGGCGCCATGAAGCTGCAAAAACCAGCCAATTTGCGGGCAAAATGGTATGCCGAGAACCGGACCTTCGTGAAGTATAGCCAATGGATCTTGTTTGCCGTTTCGATGTTGCTGGCTACTTATTTGTTAGTGAAGAATATAGCCGGCGTTTTAAGCCTGCCCAGGGATTATTGGGCCAGTATAGTGGTAATTCTGTGTGCCGGCGCATTTTATTACGGTTTGTTGCCCCGCTCTTTTTTAAGCCTCAACCTACGCAACAAGGGCTGGCTCAAAGCTTTTGTAATTGGATTTGTATGGGCCTGTTGCGCGAATGTGCTGTTGCTGATCATCTTAAAAATAGAGCTCGATATCAACGATAAGGATTGGCCTTTATGGATTTGGCTTTTTGTTAAAAATTGGATGTTCTGCACCGTAAACGCCATCATGTTCGACATTAAGGATTATCCCACCGATGCCAATAAGGATTTGCGGACTTTTGTGGTCCGTTATGGCTTGCGCGCTACCATTTTCTATATTTTAATCCCCTTGCTGGTTATTGGGCTGGCTTCGCTGTTGATTTTTGCACATTACCGGCATTTTCATGCGTTGCAACTGCTGTTTAATACCTTGCCCTTTATGGCTACCATTGTTGTTGCCTATTCCATGCGCAAGCGCCATAAAATCCTCTACTATTTAATGGTGATAGATGGGCTGATTTTATTTAAATCGATTTGTGGGATTTTAGGTGTGCTTACTTATGGCTAAGCGAGAACCCTCATACGATAAAATAGCCAAGCAATACGATTTTTTAAGCCGACTGGTGTTTTTTAAATCGCAGGTAAAGGCGCAAACCGAACAGTTGGGCTATATCAAACACTGCAAAAAGCTGCTTATTGTTGGTGGGGGCACAGGGTGGATTTTGAAAGACCTGAATGCCATAACCCAGCCCATTGCCATCGTTTTTGTAGAAGCGTCCATTGAGATGATTGCATTGGCTAAAAAAGTCGATACACATCACGCCGTCGAATTTGTTCATCAGGATATTGAAACCTACCAAACCGACCAGTTTTTTGATGCCGTACTCACGCCCTTCTTGTTCGATAATTTTGATTGGGCAAAGGCCGAAAAAGTATTCGCCCATATTGATGCTTTATTGGCCACAAAAGGGATTTGGATTGATGTTGATTTCTACCTGAACAGACAATCGGCGCTATGGAAAAGAACAATACTCAAGACCATGCATTTGTTTTTCAGGCTCATCAATGTTGTTCGCGTAAACGATCTGATAGACACTTCTCCGTTTTTTAAACCTCAATACATCCCAATAACCGAAAAGCATTATTATGGCCATTTGATTAAGGCGGTGGTTTATCAAAAACAGCTACTTTAAAGCGATGGGCTATTTTTAAGCTGATTTATGCCCTTTGCAAGGTGAAGATCGTGATTTCGGGCAAAATCCCTACGCGGCCAGGATAGCCCAAAAAACCATAGCCCACGTTTACATAAAGCTGTTGTTGCTTTTCGCGGTAAAGTCCGGCCCACTCCTTGTAAATGTACTGCACCGGGCTCCATTGAAACTCTTTAAGCCTTACGCCAAACTGCATGCCATGTGTGTGGCCACTAAACATGGCATCGATTTGCGGGTATTTTTCCAATACCTCGCCACGCCAGTGCGAAGGATCGTGCGAAAGCAGCAGCTTAACCGGCAAATCGTCGGTGTTTTGTGTAGCCAGTTCCATTTTGCCGTATTTCGGAAAACGGCCCATGCCCCAATTCTCGATGCCCAAAATGCCGATTTCTTCGCCACCAACTTTGAGCCGGCGATGTTCATTCATCAGTAAGTCGTAACCCATAATCTTATGGGTAGCAACCATATCCTGCAGGTTTTTGACCTTGGCTGGCGAAGTTCCCCTGCCAAAATAATAATCGCCGTAATCGTGGTTGCCCAAGGTAGAATAAACACCTAATGGGGCTTTGACCTTGGCAAAAATATCCTGATAATCTTTGACCTCGCTGGTGAGGTTGTTCACCAAATCGCCGGTGAAGAACACAAAATCGGGTTTTTCGGCCATCAGCATTTCTACGCCACCTCTTACCGCTGTTTTATTGTAAAAGCTGCCCGAATGGATATCTGAAATCTGCGCCATGGTAATGCCGTCAAACGCTTTGGGCAGGTTGGGCAATACCAAACGCACCCTTCTGATTTGGTAATCGTAGGCGCCCGAAATAATGCCCCAGCTCAACGAACTAAGCGGAACGGCGGCCGCCACCAATCCGGCTTTAACCAAAAATGCCGAACGGCTAATGGGTTCGCCGGCTATGGGCTCGGTTGCTTTAGCAGGTTCTCGTTTGCGCTTAAAAAGCTTGATGGCCAACCGCCTCAAATCGTCGATGAGCAAGAAAGGCAGCATAAATACTTTGGCGGTTGAAAGCAGGAAGAAGGCCACCAGTATAATGGCTCTGATGGTCAGGAACAAGTTGAGGTAAATGGCACAAAATACCCCAACAATCAGTACCAGGCTAAGGGCCCACCAAATGTAGGCGAAAATGCGCCTGGTTTTGGCCGACCATTTTTTAAAAACGTTTAGGATGGCATAATAACAATAGAAATCAAGTGCCAAAACAACCAAACACAGGATAGAAAGAAAGAGGCTACGACCCATATATAAAGCTTGAAGCGCTAAAATTACCTAAAATCTTCTTCATCTTCATCGCTGAGGTCGGCATTGAACAAACTATCGAACATATCGGCAAAGCCAAAACCACTATTCAGGTAGTTTTTGTTCAGCTGAGAAAATGCAGCCAGGCCATGCAACACAAATTCCATGAGCAGCAAGGTTTGGGTTTCGCTCAGTTTGGGATGGAACTGTTGCACCAGTTCGTGCAGTCCATCTACCTCCATCAAGGTTTTTTGATATTGTGCAAACGTAAGGTCGTCGGCTATGTCAATGGTGTTGCCTTCGGTAAACCATTCGGTAATTTTGGTATACGGATTGGCTGTTCTGCTCTTTTTGGCTCTTTCGGGATCAGGGAAATAACGTGCAAACAAGTGCTTAATGGCTTTGCCGATCAGGGTATGGGCTACCTTGGCAGGGCCTTCGAGCTCGCCCTCGTAAACCAGTTCTATTTTTCCGGTTATTGCCGGAATGATACCACTTAAATCAGACAGTCGGACAAAAGTGCTTGTTTCGCGGTTGATGAGCATCCTGCGTTCGGCATTGCTGATCAGGTTCTCGTAGGCCGATATGGTTAAACGAGCCGATACGCCCGATTTTTGGTCAATATATTCGCTTTTGCGCGCTTCGAAAGCAATTTGCTCTACCAAGTCTTTCACCAATCCATCAGCTTCGATCAGGTTGCGTTGCTCGTCGGTAAGCCTGGCTTCCTGGAAGGTAATCTTTCTCGAAATCTCGATACTTTTTGGATAATGGGTCAGAATTTGGCTTTCGATTCGGTCTTTTAACGGGGTAACAATACTGCCACGGTTGGTATAATCCTCCGGATTGGCTGTAAACACAAACTGTACATCTAAAGGTAAACGGAGTTTAAAACCCCTGATCTGGATGTCTTTTTCCTGTAGCATGTTAAACAGCGCCACTTGGATCCTGGCCTGGAGGTCGGGCAGTTCGTTGATGACGAAAATGCTTCGGTGCGCCCTCGGAATTAGGCCAAAGTGGATTACCCTTTCGTCGTTGTAGGTTAATTTAAGTGTGGCGGCTTTGATGGGGTCAACATCGCCAATCAGATCGGCAACGGTTACATCGGGTGTAGCTAGCTTTTCGGTATAGCGCTCGCTGCGGTGCTGCCATAAAATAGGGGTATCGTCGCCTTTTAGGGCAATTTCGTTTTTGGCATGCCAGGAAATAGGATTCAATGGGTCGTCGAAAATCTCGCTTCCGGCTACATAGGGAATATACTCGTCGAGCAGGTTCACCATCAAACGCGCAATACGGGTTTTGGCCTGGCCGCGCAAACCCAGCAGCAAAATGTTGTGCCTAGAAAGAATGGCGGTCTGCAGTTCTGGAATTACGGTTTCGTCATAGCCCAAAATGCCTTCAAATCCAGCTTCTTTAAGCTGTAATTGTTTAATGAGGTTTTTCCTGAGCTCGTCTTTAACGCTGAGCGATTTATAGTTGGAGGCTTTGAGTTCGCCTAGGGTTTTTGCTTGCATGTTTAAGTGGGGTGCCCGAAGCCGCAAGTTGGAAGTCTGGTCTATCTCCGGACTTCCAGCTCAAACTTCCGACTATTTTACGGTTTTTCTTCTGTTCTTTATGTAGTCTTCAAAAATGTATTCGCCAAGGCCCGTTAACGAGCTGTAAAAAGCCCGGCCACCGTTAATTTGCGTAAACTGCCTTACAAACTGTTGGAGGTAAGGGTCTTGGGCAATCATGAAGGTGGTAATCGGGATGTTGAGCCGTTTGCATTGCGCGGCCATGTTCAGTGTTTTGCCGATTACTTTCCGGTCAAGGCCCATGCTGTTCTTGTAATAGCGGCCATTTTCCTTGAGGCAGGTTGGTTTGCCATCGGTAATCATAAATATCTGCTTGTTGTGCGTTTTACGTCTGCGCAACAGGTCTGTAGCCAATTCGAGGCCAGCCAGGGTATTGGTGTGGTAGGGGCCAACTTGCAGGTAAGGCAGGTCTTTGATGGTGATAGGCCAGGCATCGTTGCCAAAAACCACAATATCGAGCGTATCTTTTGGGTATTTGGTTTTGATGAGCTCGGCCAGGGCCATGGCGGTTTTTTTGGCTGGCGTAATGCGGTCTTCGCCATACAAAATCATCGAGTGCGAAATATCGATCATGAGTACGGTAGAGGTGAGGGTTTTGTAGTCTTTTTCCTCTACTTCCAAGTCGCGCTCGGTTAAGGTAAAGTTGCCAATGCCGTGGTTAACCTGTGCATTTTGGATAGAAGCGGTCATGTCTATCTGGTCGAGGCTGTCGCCGAAGGCATATTCTCGCCTGTCGGCATTTTTCTCTTCGCCAACCCCCGAAATGTTGCTGTTATGATTTCCTTTGCCCGCTTTTTTCAGTTTGCCAAAAATTTCTTCTAAGGCCGATTTACGGATGGTCTGCTCGGTTTTGGCAGTAATCCTTACTTCGCCGTTTTCTTCCTTCAGGTAGCCCTTTTCCTTCAAGTCATCAATAAAATCGCCCATGGCGTAATCGTTATTGGTAAACTTGTATTTCTTGTCGAGCTCGTTCATCCAAGCCAATGCTTCGCCCGCATCGCCAGCCGTATAATTGAGCAATTCGGTAAAAAGCTTTAGCATTTCATCGAAACCGCCTTTGGGCAGGTCGTTAGGCCTGAATTTGGAAAACTGAAAACCTCTCATTCGAATTATATTAACGAAATATCGAAGTTAAAGGTTTGACCCAAGATTATTTTAAGCCTGATGTCATTTTTAGGGTCGCGTGGCAACCTACTTACGTACTTCTTTTAAATGTAGGTTCTTTTTCGAAAAGCAGCACGAGCACAATGCCAATGGTGTAGGCCATCAGGTCGGTCCACGCAAAAGAATTGCCCATCACTACGTTGGCCAGATGCGAATTTTGTAGGCCCAGCCATTTTACGTATTGAAAATACTGCAGTATCTCGATCAGGTAGGCGAAAATCAATACGGCTATGGCCGTTGGAAGTACAGGAACGTGGAGAAAGCTTTTGACCGCATAGTACAGCAAAATAACGACGAGTACATCGCCAATGTAGGGCCTGATGATGGCATCGTGGATGTAAAGTGCAATGAATACTTCGATCAAAAAGATTAAAATGGCCAGTAGAAAGTACTTGAGGTTAAAGCGGAACATCAGAGTTGAGATTGATAATTTAGCAGTCCGGCGATGTTTGTCACGTTAGACTTCAAAATGATGCACAAATGTTGAACCAGTTTTTGGCCAAGCGAAAATAATCTTATCTTCAAAACAAATTAGACCTAAAAAATGATGAAGAAAATAGCTATGTTTTGCTTAGGGTGTATGTTGGCCACGGGCGTGTTTGCCCAAAGCAAAGCCGATAGGCAAGCCATTTTGGATGTGCTCGAAAAACAGCGCGGTGCCTGGAACAAAGGCGATGTGGAAGCCTACATGCAGGGCTATTGGAAAAACGACAGCCTGCTTTTTGTAGGCAAAAGCGGACCAACTTATGGCTGGCAACAAACGTTGGACAATTATAAAAGGGGCTATCCCGATAAATCGGCCATGGGCTTTTTGACTTTCGGTATCAAAAAAGTAGATTTTTTGGCGAAGGATAGGGCTTTTGTACTGGGAAGCTGGAACCTAAAGCGCGAAAAGGACGAACCCAAAGGTTATTTTACGCTGTTGCTACGTAAAATAAACGGCCAGTGGAAAGTGGTAGTTGATCATAGCAGCTAATTGAAAACATAGCGGAAGTTGAGCTACAAAAATTGCAAGATTCTGCACGGAACAGTTTGTAGTTTGCAATAGGCCATTGTGCTAAATTTTTAAAATTTACTCGTCAAGTTTAAACTGTTTGTAATAATAGTCCTTGTCGGCGTCGGTGATTTGGCGGATAACTTTGCAGGGATTGCCGGCGGCCAATACATTGTCAGGAATATCCTTGGTAACCACGCTGCCCGAACCAATTACGGTATTGCTGCCAATTTTTACCCCGGCATTGATCACTACATTGCCTCCAATCCAAACGCTGTCGCCTATGCTAATTGGCTGAGCCCATTCAAACTCCTGGTTGCGCAAATGTGGATGGATGGGATGGCCAGCGGTATACATGGCAACGTTGGGTGCAATAAAAACATTATTGCCGATGCTTACCTTGGCGCAATCGAGGATAACGAGATTGAAATTGGCATAAAAGTTATCGCCTATTTCGATGTTGTAGCCATAGTCGCACCTGAATGGCGGTTCTACATAAAACATCTTTTCTGTTTTGCCAAAAAGTCTTCGTAAAAGCTCCTTGCGTTGCTTGATGAATTTTGGGGCTAGGTTATTGAATTCGAAAACGATTTCGCGGGCCTTTAATCTTTCTTTGGCCAGGGTAGCATCCCCGGCTTGGTAGGCTTTGCCTGCTAGCATTTTTTCTTTTTCGCTTAATGGAGTTTGTTGCATGTATTGTTTGGTTTAACTACCTGAGGCTTTCTAAGGTTTTTAATGAACTGTTTTTGCCGCCTGAGGCACCTAAGGTAGGCTAAGTGCTTTGGTGATTTTGCTAGGGTTGTCTAAGGTTTCTAAGGCGGTATAAATTAACCGTTTTTGTCGTGTGAGGCACCTGAGAAAGGCTAAGTAAGAAAGTTAGGTTTTGCTGCCATTATTGCCAAGGCTAAAAATAGTTTCATAAAAAACGGGACTTCATTGCTGAGAGTCCCGTTTGATATTTTTGAGAAGCCACAGGTTAGCGCTTTTTAAGCTCTTTCTGTTGGCATAATTCATTAAGGCCTGTTTTTGGCCAAAGCTCTTTCGGCTACTTTAACGGCTCTTTTTTCTCTCCAGTTGGCGTACTTTTCTTTAAATGCCATCTTGATCAGGCTGTCTACTGCGCCATGTCTGAACAAGCTCCAAACGCTGGCTACTTTTCTGCTGATCGATTGATCCCATGCCCTTAAGCTTAAGGAGAACGAACCGTCAACATATTTCATCCAATGCCACATGCCGGTAGGCATAAACAAGGTATCGCCGTGCTCTAAAAATACCTCGTAGCCTTCAACGCCATTCAGCGCAGGGAATTTTTCGAAATCAGGGTTGTCTACCTTGTAGTCTTCTAGGGCATAGGTTGCATTAGGCAGGCAATACAAGCGGTCTTTCCATTTGTAATCAAATAAAATAATGTGCTTGCGACCTCCAAAGTGCGTATGGAAAATATGAGGCAAATCGATATCGTAATGCAGGAAGGTTACCGAGTTAGAGCCACCAAAAAACATGGCTGGCATGCTTTCGATAAATCCGCCCATCAGCTCTTTTGGAATTTTTACATCGTTGATCAGGCTGGGCACTTTTTTAAAGAGGTTGAAAAAGAAAATCCTCAACTCTGTAGGCTCGCGCTTGATCAGGTCTAGGTAGTCGCCAAATTTCATGTGCGCCGTTGCGGCATTGATCGGTTTTGCCGGGTCTGCCTTCGAGTTGTCGTAAAGAGGCACCTCTAGGTCTCCAGCAATTTCCTTTAAATATTCTGTTGTCCACTTTTCGCGGGCAGGCCAGTCTTTGGTTAATCCTTTGATGACCAATGGGCGTTTGGCATCAAGGTAGTTTTTCTTGAAGTCTTCTCTGCTGATGGTTTCAACGGTATCAACCGGTTTTAAGATAAAGCTCATAATGTGGCAAAATTAGTGCAGAAGAGGGCGTTGCCACTCTTCCAAACACAAAAATGTGAATTAAAATCGAAAAGTATATGCTTTGTACATAAAATGTTAACACTATGATAATATAATGATTTTTGCTCAAGCCTGTGCCACAAAAAAAGCGCTACGAATTTTCGTAGCGCTTTGGTTTTTGCATTAAGATTTTACCTATTTAGGCATTAAAACGGTATCGATTACATGGATTACCCCGTTTTTCTGAAATACATCCTTGATCGTAACTTTGGCCATGCCGCCTTTTTCGTCTTTAAGCATCAGATTTTTGCCTTCCATCCATGCCCATAGTTTGCCACCCTCTACGGTAGTAAGTTCGGCTTTGCCTCCGCCTGCTTTAATGGCTGCAGCAATTTCTTTGCTACCCATTTTTCCGGCAACTACGTGGTAGGTTAGGATTTTGGTTAAAGTGGCTTTGTTTTCTGGTTTTACTAAGTTGCCTACAGTGCCTTTAGGCAATTTGTCAAAGGCCTCGTTGGTTGGTGCAAATACGGTAAACGGACCAGCACTTTTTAGGGTTTCTACCAAGCCGGCTGCTTTAACGGCTGCCACCAAGGTAGTATGGTCTTTAGAGTTCACTGCGTTATCTACAATGTCTTTGGTTGGATACATGGCCGCACCGCCAACCATCGGATTTTTTTGGGCCTGAGCCTGAGTAGAGAATGCCATAGCTACTACGACAACTGCAAATAGGAATATTCTTTTCATGTTTTTATGTTGATTTTGAAAAGAGATACGCAACACGGGAATGCCTGGATTTTTACGAGTTGAAAATAATTTTCAAATAACTGTAAATCAGCTGATTGAATTTTAAATCTGTCAAGTGACTTTGGCTTTGCGAATGATTTTGGAGAAGAGCCTTGGCAAAAAACGTTTAAGCAGCACCCCTTTCGTTTCCTTGCCACCTATATAAACTTCTTCCTTTTTTTGCGTGATGGCCTTAATGATGGCTTGGGCACAAACCTCGGGCGCCATGCCGTTTTCTTGCGCACTGTCCATGGTGCCTTGGGCCGAGCCGTTGGCTGTAAGCGCGTTGATGGTTACTCGGGTTCTGATAAATCCGGGACAGGCCAAAAGCACCTGAATATTCGGGTTGTCTATTTCAATGCGCAAGGAATCGAAATAGCCGTGCAAGGCGTGCTTTGAAGCCGAATAGGCCGATCGGAAACGGGTGCCGAACTTGCCCACCAAGCTGCTCACGCATACAAGGCTGCCGCTGCCATGGGTCAACATTTGTGGCAATACGGCCTTGCTTAAAATTACGGTTCCCCAAAAATTAATATTCATGAGGCGCTGTTCGGTGGCGAGGTCTGTTTCGAGCGCCAATGCCCGCTGACTAATGCCTCCGCTGTTGATGAGGATGTCTATTTTTCCGAAAACGCGCAGGGCGTCGGTGGCTTTTTGAGGTAACGAGGCACTATCTTCGAGGTCGAGGGGCAAAACATGTACATCTATCGGGCTCTTGCAGTTCGATTTTACCCGATACAGTTCATCCCGGTTTCTCGATGAAATGATGAGCTTGGCGCCCAAAGCGTTAAAGGCGTAAACCAGCGCTTCGCCAATGCCTGATGAGGCGCCCGTAATCCAGACTATTTTATTTTTCATTTAACGCTTGTACTGTTTTTGCCGCCTTATCGGCTTTAGAGGCTGTGACTTTTTCATATTTCTCGTCGTATTCTGGCCTTAATGTACCCATCCACCTATCCCAAAATAAGAAATATAAACCATAGTTGCCCTTAAAATATTGGTGGTGCATGTTGTGCGCCACAGAGGTGCTCACCCACCTGCCGATCCAGGTTTTATGGAAGCGTTTCGGAAAAAGCTCATAGCCCAGGTGTCCGTATACGTTGTACACGAACATGATGAAAAAGAAAACTGCCAGGTGCAGTTCGTGAACCGGCATGATGAAAATGATGAGCACGAAGATCCCGGTTTCAACAACCGCTTCCAAAGGGTGGAAAGAGTAGGCCGTCCATGGCGTCGGGCTGGTTGATTTATGGTGCACCAAATGGAAGAGCTTAAACAGTTTGGGATGGTGCATCATCCGGTGCGTCCAGTAAAAATAAGTATCATGGATGATGAACATCAGCGGAAAGGCCAAGAAGAAATAGACCCAACCATAATCGCTGATGTTTTGATAGAGACGCGTGTAAGGCCTAACGGCATCGTTGGTGAGGAAAATAACCGGCAATGCGCCAAAAATCAAAATGGTAATGACCGAATAGAAAATATCGCGCCGATGGTCGGCCATTTTCGGCATCTTGGTTTGGATGCGCCTGCCGCTGAACCGCTCCTTAAATAGAATGTAGAAGATCAGGAAAGCAAGTCCGGCAATAAAAAAATAACGAGTACCTACCTGAAAAGAAAATTTGAAAAGATTTTCCCAAGTCATAATTGTAAAAAATAATAGAGATGATTGCAAAAATACGCAAAATGCATCAAACTATTCGTCTTCGTCGCCAGCAAACAGCGAGGCGGCAATGCCGTCGGCAAATAATTTGCCTTGGGTGGTCAGTTTTGCTTTTTCGCCGTCGAGCAGCACCTGTCCGTTTGTTATAAAGGGCTGCAGCTGCCGATGGGTTTCGCGGGCTAGGGATGCGCCAAACTCCTGTGCTATTTTTTGCAGGTCTGTGCCCCACATGGTGCGTAGCGAGGTCATGATATATTCGTTAAAGCGATCGGTCAGCGTAAGCTCTTCGCGGGTTTCGGCCAGTTGCCCTGCACCAAGTTGCGCCAGGTATTTGGCATTGTTGGCTATGTTGAGCTGGCGCGTATGGCCGTCAAATCCATGCGCCGAGGGGCCGATGCCCAAATAAGGTATGCCCCGCCAGTAATTGGTATTGTGCACCGCATATTGGCCAGGCAGGGCATAGTTGGAAATCTCATAATGCTCAAAACCAGCCTTTTGCAGCTCTTCAGTCAGCCTTAAAAACTGCTGCGCGCTTTGCTCGTCGCTCAAGCCTTTTTGCTGGCCTTTTTGGATAGCGTTGGCCAAGGCGGTGCGTTCTTCTACTGTAAGCGAATAGGCCGAAATATGAGGTGTTTGCAGTTCGATGGCCTTGTTGATGTTGGCCTGCCATTTGGAATCGCTGAGCAGGGGATAGCCATAAATGAGGTCGATGCTGAGGTTTTCAAAACCAGCATCCTGGCTTCTTTTGATGCAACTTTCGGCTTCCTCGGCGTGGTGGGCACGGTTCATCCAAAGCAAATCCTCCTCAAAAAACGATTGGATGCCGATGCTGAAACGGTTGATGGGCAATTGCCTCAATTCCTTGAGCTTTGGTGCATTCAGGTCGTCAGGGTTGGCCTCTAGGGTAATTTCGGCATGGCTGGCTATGGCAAAATTGCGGGTCAGTTTTTCGAAGATCTGTTGCAGCGAAGCGATGGGTAAAACCGAAGGCGTGCCCCCGCCAAAGTAAATGCTGTGCACTTGTTCGGTCATCCGGTCTTTCTTCAGGTCGAGTTCCGTACAAATGGCATTGGTCATTTCGTCTACCTGTTTCAAGGATGTGGTAAAATGAAAATCGCAATAGGTGCATGCCTTTTTGCAAAAAGGGATATGGATATAAATGCCGGCCATGGTGCAAAGATAGCTTAAATTAAACATGGTACTTCAATTAGGAAAACAAAGGAATAAAGCCGTAATTTGCAGCGAGAAAGACCTTGTTAGCTTGGAGTTTAGCATGTACGGAAAGATTTTAGGAATAATTGGCCTGGTGTGCCTTTGCGCTTTGCGGCCTGTTAAGGCCCAGCAGGTTCCTGTGCCTGCCGATAGCCTGCAGCAAATATTCCAAACCGACATTCTCGATACGGCTGGGGTACAGGCCCTGGCGCCCGATACCATTACGCCCAAAAGGCTCATGCCACTCGATTCGCTGACCAAAGCATTGCTGGCCGACAGTCTGAGTAAGGGTTTTGGCTACCCGACCCTCGATTTCGAAGTGTTGAAAAGAGATTTTTTATTGAAATCGGCAAGCAGCGATCCGCGCCAGCAGGGAGAATTGCTTCAAAAAGGAGAAGTATGGATTTTGGGGGTCATTGCATTGTTGGTGGCGCTTTTTGCCGGGTTAAAATACAGCTTCTCCAAGCAGCTGGCTACCATTGTACAGTCGTTTTTTAGCAACCGGGTGTTGGGCAACCTCAACAAGGAAGACAATCTTTTTACGTCTTGGCCGTTCTTGCTGCTTTTTGTACAGTTTGGTTTTACCATTGGCATGTTCTTTTATTTGGCGGCCCAATACCAGCAGCTCAACTATGTGGCCAATGGCTTCCAGTTCTTCGTAACCATTTCTGTTGTGGTTATTGTACTGTACGTGCTCAAAATTTTATTGCTGCGCTTGTTGGGCTATGTATTCAATATCCAGAAACCGGTTAACGAGTACGTATCGATATTATATTTAAGTTATTTTAATGCTTCTTTATTGTTTATCCCGCTGGTGATTGCTTTTGCACTTTCGCCCTTAAAATATGGCGCTTACTATATTGCGATAGCCATAATTTTGCTGGTGGTTGTGTTTGTATTTCAGTTTATAAGAGCAGGCATAAACATTTTATCTCACTATAGGTTTTCTAAAATGTATTTATTTTTGTACTTTTGCACCCTCGAAATTTGCCCTATACTAATATTAATCAAGGCAATAGGATTTTAAGAGGTAAAAAGTTAAAATGCAGGAAAAGAAAGACGAAAGATTACGCAAGGTAAAAAGTATTCTGATCACTTTGCCGAAGCCCGAAACAGAAAAATCACCCTATTTTGATCTGGCCAAGAAATACAACCTGAAAATCGATTTCAGGTCGTTCATCCATGTAGAAGGCGTTCCGGCAAGGGATTTTAGGAAAGACAAAATCAACCTGGCCGATTTTACAGCTGTGGTATTTACCAGTCGCAATGCGGTTGACCATTTCTTCAGGATTTGCGAAGAGATGAGGTACGAAGTGCCAGCAGATCTCAAGTATTTCTGTATTTCAGAATCAACGGCATTATATCTTCAAAAGTATATCCAGTATAGGAAACGCAAGATTTTCTTTGGCAAGCAAACCGCTGCCGATTTGGCCGAGGTGCTGAAAAAACATGCCGGAGAGCAATTCCTTTACCCTTGTTCAGACGTAGCTACCGAAGACACCATGAACTTTTTGCAAAAGAACGGCTACAACTTTACGCCTGCGGTTCTGTTTAAGACCGTGGTTAGCGACTTGTCTGACCTGGCTGATGTTTTTTATGATGTAATCGCCTTTTTTAGTCCATCTAGCATCCAATCGCTCTACATTAATTTCCCAGATTTTAAGCAGAACAATACCCGTATTGCGGCCTTTGGCTCGAACACCAACAAGGCGGCTACCGAAGCGGGACAGATTGTAGATATTGCAGCGCCTTCTCCAGAAGCGCCGTCAATGATTATGGCTATCGAAAACTACATCAAAAAATCTAACAAGTAATAAAACGGTTTTTTTGTCGTTAAGTACTCTGAATTAAGATTTTTTGCGGTTTAAAGCACCTGTTTGCAGAATCTAGTAAACAATTTGCTTTCAATAACTTAATGTTAAAAATTTTACTTGGACGAAACTGTTTTGAGTTGCTGGCTGATGTCAAGCAATGGTTTGATGCGGATTTAATTTTAAATTATTCCTGATTTATTTGCGTTAAATATTGTTTATATCAAGGATATTCGATAAAATTGCTATTAAAATTATTACAATCGCTTAACTGATTTTATGAGGAAAATATACCTTTTTAGTTTTTTCATCATTTGTGCCTTTCTGGCCAGTTGCTCAGGTGGCAACAAGGGAGAGCTGGTAGGTGCATACAATAAAAAGTTCAGCAATAGAACTATTCCGCTCGGAATGGTATTTATTCCGCCCGGAAGGACTTTAATAGGTATGACTGATGAGGACATGAGTTTTTATCAGGGAACCCCAAGCCGAATGACCTCATTTACGGCTTTTTATATGGACCAAACCGAGATCACCAATGCCGAATACAGACAGTTTGTAAACTGGGTGCGCGATTCGGTGGCGATTGCTTCTATGGGCGATTCGGGTGCGCCAAACCTTTACAGGCCGGCTCCAGCCAATGCGGCGGGCGGTACGGTAGTAGGGCCAAGAAACATCGACTGGAACAGGGTAGGTAACGGAAGCGTGCTTTGGGGCAGAAATAGCCAGTATAAATCTAAATTGCAGAACATGTACTATGCCGGCAACGACGCTTTGCCAGGCAAAAACGAAATAGATGTCAGGAAATTGAAGTATGCCTACAGCTACCTGGATCACGATCTGGAAGCTGCCGGAAGAAACGACCCTACCAAGAGCAGAAGAGACTTTATCCAAACCTATACCGATAACCCAACGCCAGGCAAAGCCAACGAGCATCCTTCGGTAAGCGTTTATCCTGATACCTTGGTTTGGAAGTTGGATTTTTCTTATTCGCAGAACGACCCTATGGTTGAGGCCTATTTCAGCCATCCTTCTTATGACCGCTATCCGGTAGTAGGTGTAACCTGGGAACAGGCCAATGCCTTCTGTAATTGGAGAACTGTGTTGTACTCTAACGTGGCTTCGGCCCGAAAACTGCCAGCCAACGTCAGGTTGAGGTACAGGCTGCCAACAGACCAGGAGTTTGAATATGCGGCAAGAGGCGGCAGAACACAAACCAAATATCCTTGGGGCGGACCATACATCAAAAATACCAAAGGTTGCTTGCAAGCCAACTTTAAAGTGGGTAGGGGTAACTATACCGACGATGGCGGCTTATACACCGTTGACGCCAGGGCTTACTTGCCAAACGATTATGGCTTGTACAACATGGCTGGTAACGTAGCAGAGTGGACCATCACAGCCTACAACAGGTCGGCTACCAGTTTATTGTTAGATTTTAATCCTAATTATACCAATACCGCTAAAGGCGCCAAAGTGGTAAGGGGCGGTTCATGGAAAGACATGGGCTTCTTCTTGCAGAATTCGGTAGGTACCTATGAGTACCAAGACAAGGCGAGGTCTTATATCGGCTTCCGCTGCGTATCTGATTTCCCTGGAAACGCATTAAACTAATTTATCTCTAAAAACTAAAACGAAACTTATTTAAAGATTATGGCAGCTAAGAAACAACCAGGTTGGTTACACATTGCAATTTCCTGGGGCGCGAGTATAGTAATCCTTGGTGCATTGGCTAAAATCCTTCACATTGGAGGGGTATGGGCAAATTATTTAATTGGAGCTGGCTTAGGAGTTGAGGCCCTATTGTTTTTCTTAACCGGATTTTTTCCGCCAGAACCAGAATTGCCTTGGGAGCGTGTATACCCAGAATTGGCGCCTAACTATAACGGCGAATTGCCAAAGGCAACCATTAGGCCAGCCGCAAGTTCAGGCGTTTCTTCAAGCGCTGCTTTAGACAAAATGTTGGAAGATGCCAAGGTTGGCCCTGAATTGATTGAAAGCCTGGGCAACGGCCTACGCACTTTTGGCGACAAGGTATCAACCATTTCAAATATGGCCGATACCGTAGTGGCCACCAACGAATTTACAGGTAAAGTAAAAACGGCTTCAGCCAGTTTCGATAACCTTAGCAACGCTTTTGACAGGGCTACCGAGCAATTGGTAGAAATGGGCAACAGCAATGCCGATACCAAAGCCTACCACGAGCAGGTAAACAATCTGGCTAAAAACCTTTCGGCCCTCAATGCCGTTTACGAATTGGAATTGCAGGGCTCGAGCGCGCACCTGAAATCGATGAACAAGTTTTACGAAAACCTTTCGCTGACGATGGGCAACTTTAACGATTCGATGGAAGATTCGAAACAGTTCAAGGATGAGGTAGGAAAATTGGCTAAAAACTTGGCTTCACTGAATGCGATTTACGGTAACATGCTTACCGCAATGAACCAACCACGTGTTTAATCATTCATTCATTTTAATCGATCACTAAATCTAATTAAACATGGCTGGAGGAAAAGAAACGACAAGGCAGAAGATGATCAATATCATGTATTTGGTATTGTTGGCTATGCTGGCCTTAAACGTTTCAGACACAATCTTAAATGCTTTTAAGAATATCAATGATAGTTTGGACGCCTCTAAAACCAATGTAAGCACCAGCTTAGATCAGCTTTTTACGGCATTTGAAAATACTGAACTTAAAAATAAGCCAGAGCGTGCAAAACCGCTTTGGGAGGATGCCAACAAGGCAAAAGCCCTGGCAGACGACCTGAACAAGGACCTGCAAAGGCTCAAGGACGAATTTAAAACCAAAGGAGAGGGTATTAACCCCGAAACCGGCGACTTAACCCTGCGTGATAACTTGGACATTGCCCAAGGGATCATGATCAACAAAAAAGAAGGCGAAAAGCTGAAAGCCAAGATCAACGATACCAGGGCCAAACTGATTGCCTTATTGCCTCAAGGCTCTACCATTGCCGCTACTTTAGAAGCAAAAGATGCGGCTAAGCCCGTTAACGGCAAAACCAAGTGGGAAGACATCAACTTTGGCGAGGGTACTCCTTTAACTGCAGCCAATACCATTTTAACCAAAATTCAGGCCGATTTAAAAAACGCTGAAATTGAAGTGGTGAAGAAGATCTTTGGCAAAATGAGTGAAACCCAAATGACTTTCGACAACTTTAAGGCAGTAGCCGTGCCATCAAGCAGCTACGTAATCCAAGGACAGCCTTACAAAGCCGACGTATTCTTAACCGCCAGCGATTCGAAGTCTAATCCAGTGATTACTGTAAATGGAAGTCCGTTAACTGTAAAAGATGGTGTGGGTGTTTATACTGGAGGTACCGGAAGTGTGGGTGTATTCAAGTGGAGAGGTACCATCAGGGTTAAACAAACCAATGGAGACTTTAAAGATTATCCTACTCCAGAAATGACTTACCAAGTGGCCAAGCCATCGGCTACGGTTTCTTCTACCAACCTGAATGTAATTTATGCTGGTATTCCGAATCCATTTTCAATTTCGGCACCTGGTTTCCCGCTAGAAAGCGTAAAAGCCAGTATTTCGGAAGGTTCGCTTTCTGGTGGCGCTGGTAAATTTATGATCAATGTACCAGGAAGCTTGGTAGGCAAAGATGTAACCATCAGCGTATCAGCAGCCAACGAAGGCAAGACCATCAGCTTGGGCAATAGTGTATTCAGGGTAAAACCAGTGCCTAATCCGGTAGCCAAATTTGCAGGCAAAATGGGTGGTATCATCTCTGGCAACAAAATGGCCAGCGAGAACGAAGTAACCGCATCTATCGAGAATTTCGAGTTTGATGTGAAAGTTAGGGTAACCAAGTTCAACATCACCATCGTTAAACCAAGACAAGAAGCACAGATTATTTATTGCCAAGGCGATAACCTGAATGCGCAAGCCAAGGCCGCATTGGCCAACCTGCCATTCAAATCGGTGGTTTATATAGACAATGTTCAGGTGCAATTGCCTGATGGACGTACGCCTACAGTAAATTCGATGGTATTTACCGTAAACTAAAAAATTATGAGAAAAGTATTTTTTCTATCGCTGCTTTTGTTGACAACGGCTTTTGCCTTTGCCCAAACTACAGCTACGCCGCCGCCAACTACTACTACAGATAAGCCTGCAACCCCGAAGAAAAAGTTGCCTAAAAAAGATGGCTATGTGTACAGGGAAGAAAGCGTTGCCGATACGGTAGTGCCCTACTCGGTGGTAAACAAAGAAGATGTAGCCTATACCAAAAGGGTATGGCGCGAAATCGACTTGCGCGATCATGGCAATCAGATTTTGGCTTCCCCTAAAATCAACCTGATCGGCGTCATTTACGAGGCGCTTAAAAATGGCGAATTGGATATGTATGCCAATGACGACGAAGATTTTCAAAAAGACCCCATCAACAACAAAAAAGCAAATAACGCCGCCGGAACTTATTCTGCAGCCGACACAGCCTTTTTAGGGGTTAATCCGGGAACGAACGAAGTTAACAGGGCCAACAATGAATTTTTTGCAGCCAGCTACCCAATCGTAAGATTGAAGGAAGATTGGATCTTGGATATCAAACGCGGTATTTTCGAACCACGCATTATCGGCTTGGCCTTGGTGCGTATCGATGTGAAAACACAGGTAGATAATAACGGTAATCCGGTTGTAGACCCAACCACCAATACCGCCAGGGCAGATACCTTGAAAAGTGCGACCGGCTGGTTTTATTTCGACGACCTGCGTGAGATTTTGGTGAAAAAGAAAATCGCCAATAACTTTAACGATAATTCGGGAATTAACTTTGATGATGTTTTTACCCGCCGTCTGTTTTTTAGCAATATTGTCAAACAGTCTAACGCAGCCGACAACCGTATTGAAGATTACATCAGCAATTCGAAGGATCGCCTGTTGGAATCAGAAAGAATCAAGAAAGCCATGGCCGACTTTGAACAGGGCCTCTGGGAATATTAAAGCGAAAAGCCTCGATGAAAATCGGGGCTTTTGTTTTTGCGGACTGGGGCGAAGGCTTAAAAATCTCGCAAAAGTGATACCAGGCCGATGCTCCATCAACCATCGGCTACCATTAACTATTGACCAGAAAAATAGGCCTTCAGTGCCTCCACTTGTTTTAAGTTAAGCACTTCTTCCAGTTCTTTTGGCGTAGCCTGTTTGATCTTTTTTACAGATTTAAACTTGACCAGTAATTTGTCAGCTGTGGTTTTGCCGATACCCGGAATAAGTTCCAGTTCAGTTTTAAGCGTGCCTTGGTCGCGTTTTTTGCGGTGAAAGGTAATGCCGAAACGGTGCGCCTCGTCGCGTAGCTGCTGAATGATTTTGAGCGTTTCCGATTTTTTGTCGAGATACAGTGGCAGGCTGTCGCCGGGATAGTACAATTCTTCCAAACGTTTGGCAATGCCGATGACGGTTACTTTCTTTTCGATGTCCAGCTTTTTTAAACTGGTTAAGGCTGCCGATAGCTGTCCTTTGCCACCGTCGATGATAATGAGCTGAGGCAAGGTCTGTCCTTCTTCCAGCATGCGCTTATACCGCCTGTAAACGGCCTCCTCCATGGTGGCAAAATCATTGGGCCCTTCTACGGTTTTAACGTTAAAATGGCGGTAGTCTTTTTTGCTGGGTTTGGCATCCTTAAAAACCACAATGGCCGAAACCGGGTATTTGCCCTGAAAATTGGAGTTGTCAAAACATTCGATATGCTGGGGCAATTGGGTCAGCCTCAAATCGTGCTGCATTTGGCTCAAGATCCGGTCGGTACGCAGATCGGGGTTCAGCTTCTCGTATTGGTTCAGCTTTTCGCGTTTAAAGAAAAGCACGTTCTTTTCGGAAAGCTCGAGCAGCTTTTTCTTCTCGCCCAATTTGGGTACGGTAAACTTGAGGTTTTGATCGACCAGCTGAATGGCAAACGGAACAATAATTTCTTTGGAGGTGCTTTTAAACTTGGTGCGAAATTCGGTAATGGCAATGGTGAGCAACTCTTCGTCGGTCTCGTCCAGGCGCTTTTTGATTTCGATGGTTTGGGTTTGGATAATGCTGCCGTTCATTACCTTCAGGTAGTTTACAAAAGCATAGCGCTCGTCTGAAGCAATGCTCACTACATCGATATTGGTAATGGCGCTGCTTACCACGGTAGATTTGCTCTGGTATTTTTCCAGTACCCCGAGTTTTTTCTGATAGGCGTGCGCAAGTTCAAAATTCAGTTCTTCTGATGCGGTTTTGATTACCTGTTTCACGTCGCGAATCACGTTGCCGATTTTGCCGTTCAGAATGTCTTTGATTTCTTCGATGTTATGGTCGTAATCGGCTTCGGTTTGGTAATTCTGGCAAGGTCCTTTGCAGTTGCCGATCTGGTATTCGAGACAAACCTTAAACTTGCCCTCATTAATGTTTTGGGGGGTAAGCGGCAGGTTGCAGGTGCGAAGGGTATAGGTTTCTTTGATGAGGTCTAAAATGGTATGCATCATGCCTACCGAAGCATAGGGGCCAAAATAGGTAGACCCATCCTTGATGTATTTGCGGGTCCAGTAAATACGCGGAAATGCCTCTTTTTTGATAATGATCCAAGGATAGGTCTTATCGTCTTTGAGCATGATGTTGTAGCGAGGCTGATGCTTTTTGATCAGGCTGTTTTCCAATAGCCAGGCATCGATTTCGGTATCTACAATGGTAAAGGTAATTTTCCTGATCTTCGAAACCAAGACCCTTGTTTTGCCATTGATCTGGCTTTTGTCGAGGTTAAAATAAGAGCCTACCCGGTTGCGCAGGTCTTTGGCCTTGCCGATGTAAATCAGCGTTCCCTCTGCGTCAAAATACTGATAAACGCCAGGCTTATGCGGAATATCGGCCAATGCCTTTTTATGATCGAAAACACTCATGCTGCTTAAATTAAAGCAAAGATATTGTTTTTACCCATTGGGTTTTTTGAAAAAACTCGTGTGTGGCCTAGCATTATCGACATCTTATTTGCTCTTGGAACGAAAATTGCGTGCCCTGCCGCAAAAGCTATGAATTAAATTCGGCGACCATAAGAATGTCAATTTATATTTTAACTTTATTAGCCTGTTGAGGCAGGTAGAAGATAAGGGACCTATAACACGAGGAACTGAAAGAATAAAACAGTCTGACCATGAAAAAAGAAGTTTCAAAAAGAAAGGTATTTGCAGGTGCTGCAATGCTAAACAGGGCCCAAATGAGCGAAATTAGGGGAGGCGAAAGTGCTGATGTACCCGTAACAACAAGGTGCGCCAATACCGGTGCGGTATGCTGGTTCGATGGAGCGAGCGGCGATAGCGTAGTAGGGAGGTGCGAGGAGATGGCCAGCGGGCAATGCCGCTGCGTAGTACGCGATAAGGGTGGCGCAGCCACCGAAAGCGTGCCTTTTCAGGAATGTTTAGGTTAACATAAAAAAGCTCTTCTTAATTGGTTTAAGAAGAGCTTTTTTATAATGCTTAGTTAGAAGCCTAGTTTTTTGTCGAGTTCTGTAGTGCCCTGTTCTTGTTGTTGCTGGTATTGGTTGCAGTCGAACACAATAGACACCCCATTTTTAGGTGGCTCAAAGTCGGCTTTGCTAATTTTGATGTTCGGGTTGGCATATACCTTTTTGATAAAGCCAGCATAAATCGGCAAGGCCGAATTGGCTCCCTCGCCGTCTCTGGTGCTGGTAAAATGGAAGGCACGGTCTTCGCAACCCGTCCATACGCCAGTAACCAAATCAGGTGTGATTGACATGAACCAGCCATCGGAGTTATTTTGCGTAGTTCCTGTCTTGCCACCGGTTGGCACGTTTACGCCATATCGGCCAATCAACCTGTATCCTGTTCCTCCGGTAACTACGCCTCTCAGCATCCGTGTCATTACATAGGCCACCTCTTCGTTCATGGCTACTTTAATGATGGGTTTACTGTCGTAAAGCACCACGCCGTTTTTGTCTTCTATCTTTAAAATATAAGTTGGCTGTGTCCACACCCCTTTATTGGCAAAAACCCCGTAAGCGCCTACCATATCATAAATAGAGGCATCGAATGAGCCCAAGCAGATAGATGGTACCACGGGCACATCAGAAGTAATGCCCATTTTTTTGATTTCCGTAGCTACTGCCGTTGGTCCCACCTGCTTCATCAAATAGGCGGTTACATAGTTTTGAGAATAGGCCAACGCCTTTTGCAGGGTTATAGAGCCCGGCAAGGTTCCAGACGAACGGGGTGTCCAATCGGGACTGCCTGGCGTAGAAATCGTAACTGGTTCGTTGGGTACGGTAAGGCAAGGCGAATAGCCATTTTCGATAGCCACGGCATAAGTAAAGGGCTTGGCGGTAGAGCCTACTTGGCGGGTACCCATTTTAACCTGGTCGTATTTGAAATGCTCAAAATTGATGCCGCCTACCCAAGCTTTGATATAGCCCGTTTTCGGATCCATCGACATCATGGCATTGCGCAGCAGCAGTTTATAGTATTTTACCGAATCGATGGGTTTCATCAGCGTATCAAGGTTGCCTTTCCAGGTAAAAATGGTAAGCTTGCTGGGCGTATTGAAATCCTGCATAATCTCTTCGTCTGATTTGCCCTCTAGTTTTAAGGCCTTGTAGCGATCAGAGCGTTTCACGCCCTGGTCTATCTGCATTTCCATTCCTTTAAAAGGATTTCGGCCTTTCCAGCTGGCTATAAATTGGGCCTGCAGCTGTTTCATGTATTCTTTTTGCGCCTGCTCGGCGTATACCTGCATGTCGTAGTTGATGGTTGTGGTAATCTTTAAGCCATCCCTATCCAAATCGTAAGGCACGCCGTTCTTGGTAATCGAACGCTCGTCTAGCAACTTTTTAACCTCGGCTTTAAGCACAGCCCTGAAATAGGGAGCCACGCCATCATTGGTGGTAGCCGCCGTAAACTGTAGGTTAAGGGCTTTGTCTTTTTCCTGATCAAACTGCTCTTGGGTAAGAAAATCGGCTTTTACCATCAAAGCCATTACCGTATTTCTCCTGGCCAATGCTCTTTCGGGGTTTTTGGTAGGCGAGTACCGGGTAATGCCTCTTTGTATACCCACCAGCACAGCCGCCTGCGGTACGGTAAGCTTATCAGGGGTAGTGTTGAAGTACACCCTTGCGGCTGATTTGATGCCATAGGCCTGGTTGCCAAAATCGACGGTATTCAGGTACATGGTAATGATTTCTTCCTTGGTATAATTGCGCTCGAGCTTAACGGCAATTACCCATTCCTGAAATTTCTGGATAATCCTTTTCAGGTAGTTCTTTTGTCGGCCTTCTTCCGAAAATAAATTGAGGGCCAATTGTTGCGTAATGGTACTTCCACCTTGTTTTTTGCCAATCATGGCATATAAGAAAATGGTAAATGTTCTTTTGAAATCGATGCCCGAATGCGAACGGAAACGGACGTCTTCGGTAGCAATCAACGCATTGATTACATTGGGCGAAATCTGGTTGTAGTTAACGTTAGAGCGATTTTTTACAAAATAGGTGCCCAAAACCTTGCCGTCTTCAGATAGGATTTCGGTGGCTTCGTTGCTTTTGGGGTGCTCAATGGCCCTGAAAGATGGAATATCGCCAAAAACGCCAAAGCTAATGGCTACGATGAAGAGCGCAAAGAGCACCAGTCCGCCAATCAGCACTTTCCAAATCCTTCTGTTGTATTTCCTGATCTCTTCTTGGGTAAGGGGCTTATTCATTCGTTTATGTTGTGTTGTTCTTGTAAGGTGTGGGGTAAAGGGTTTAGGATATGCGGAGATAATACCGCCTTCAGCCTTTTAGCCCTCTGCCTTGATTAATAGTTATTCTTAAAAAATTCCAGGTATCTGTTTAACGTATCTCTGTTCTTTATCTTATCAAAGTTTTCCTTGCTGATGTAAAAACCTTTGTACGTATTGGCCGGAACCTTCATGATTCTCGGCAACAATGGGGTAATGCCTTTCGCATAATCCTGCACATCTTCCAGGCTTTCGAAATTGCCTACATAAATCAGCTGGTCTTCTTCCAGCTCTAACAATTGATGCTTGAGGCCGTCGCCTACATAATTGGCCCGGTTAAACTGGCCTACGCCAAAGCGCGACGAGCTTACGCTTACCGTCATATCGGCCACATCAATTACATAATAGTAGGTTTTCGATTCGGCTTTGCTAAACAGGTTGTCTACTACTGGCGGCGCCACTACAGGTTTGTTTTCCGGCTCGGCCTTAACTGGCGGCAAATCGGCCGATTTAGGTTGTACGGCTGGTGGCGAAACGGCAGGTTTCTCTACCGGGGGCGCTACTGGATTGTTTTTGGCCGGTTCGTTGATGGCCTGCTGAGGGGCCGCAACGCTTTCTTGCTGGGCAATAAAACGCGGTTCGGTCGGATCGAAATCGATGAGAGCAATTTTTCGAGCTTTAAATGCAGCCAAGTGGGCATTGATGTAGGCAATATGATCCTTTACCAATGGCGTAATCAATACATCGTTAGGATACTTGGAAATAATGCCGTTGAAGGCATTAAGCAGGCTATCTACATGTTGGGTACGGCCAATGGCAATGGCTTTCAGGTAATCGTACTGCGACTGCAGGCTATTGCCCGGAAAGCGCTGGCTGGTTTCGTCAACCCCAGTAATTACCTTGGGGAAGTCCTTTTTTTCGTAATTGGCAAATACAATATTGTATGATTTGTTTACTTCGGCATCCAGCGCATTTTGCTTGGCCGAGAAATTAGGATCTAAAATGGTTTTGGCATAAACGGAATTAGGGAATTCGCTCAATACCCTGTTCCTGTAGTTTTCTGACTTGGCCTGGTCTGTATTGGCGTAGGCGAGGTACAAACTGTAGTAAATGGCATCGCGATGGTTGTTTTGCGGATAGCGCGCCAATAGCTGCTCGTAAACCTTGATGGCTTCGGCCTGGTCTTCGATGACCTGCTGGTAAAAACCGGCAATCTCAAAATAAGCATCGATAATTTGCTGGTCAGACTTGCGCAACTGTGCTGGCGTAAGTGGCAACAAAGCCGTATATTCTTTAATGCGGGCTGTTTTATCCTGCGCCTGTGTTTTTTGCACACTGTCTGTTGGTGCCGTATTGTTGCCTATGGCGGCCAGCTGGTTCTGTTGCGTTACCTGTTGCGACGATTTAACGCTTTGGCGCCAGTTGTCTTCTAAGATACGGTTGCCCCAGCGTCGCCTAAAATCGCTAAAACCCTTGCTAATGGTGTTGGGGTTGTTGAAATAAAAAGTGCCTCCGCTTTGCTGGCGTGAAGACAGGCCCGGCTGGAAAGAGCCCATGTTGTCTGCGGCTGCAAGAGGATTTGCGGTTTCTTTTTTGGCTTCAAACATCTCATTGAGTCTTTTTTCCCGGGCTTCTTGAGGCATACGCGCCAAGGCTTGCAGGGTATCTTGCTCCGAAATAAGCTGGTAGCGTTCGGTAAGGTATTCAAGGTTTTGCCCTTTTTTAAGGATCGATTCGTAATTGGGGTAGTTTTTAGGCAAAACGATCAAAGCACTATCGTAATAAAGTTTGGCATTGACGTAGTTGCCCAGGTTCTTAAAGTTGAGGTCGGCCAGCTTTAAATAGGCCAAGCCCTTTTGGTAATTGTTACGGATGCTTTTTTGGGCCGATAGTTTGTAATACTCGGCGGCCTTGTCGTAGTTTTTGTCGCCAAGGTAATCTTCGGCCACTTCGTAATAGATCTGGTCGGTATAGTCGAGGTTTTTGTCGTCTTTCAGCAACTTCAGCAATGCTGTTTTACGATCTGCCGTTTGATCGTTCAAAATATCGTTGATGCGGATTTTGCTTAGCTTGGCATTGAAATACATCTCAAACGGAGAATTGCTGTTTTCTACCTTGGTGTAGTTGCGCAGGCTCAGCTCGTACTGCTTGTCGTGTTCGTACAGTTGCGCCAAAATGTATGGCCAGCGGGTACGCGACTGCATTTGGCCGCTTTCTTTGATGGCCTGTGTTAGATAGTCAATTGCTTTTTTATAATCTTGCTGGCTGATGCTCATCTGGGCCAGTGTAGCCAAAGGTTCGGCTTTGTTATGCTTTACCGAATCGAGGTCGAGCAAAACCGTATCGAGTGTTTCGCGCGCCTGGATGTTGCTGTGCAGCTGCATCAGGCTTCGAGCCTTCCAGTTGAGGGCGGTAAGATGGGTGTTCTTGTCTTTTTTGTAGGCTTTGGCTGTATAATCAAAGTATTCTTTAGCGATAAAGAAGTTGCCTTTGTAGAAATTGGCTTTGCCCAAGAGCATGTAGGCTTCGTCGATATAGTTGCTGAGGCTTTTTTCGCTGATGATGGTCTGTGCTTTCCGAATAATTTCATCCAAAGCCTTGGTATCGCCGGTGGCACTTGATGCGCCGCTGAGGTAGTCAATAGGTTCGGGGGCAATGTAAACGCTCAAAAAATCGTCGTAGTTATCTTTGTAAGTCTGCGCAAGTTCTTCCTGGTAAGTGCCCAACAATACATTAGAGTTATAGATGTAATTATACCTGGCCGAAAGATTTTGCAGGCTCCTGTTGGCGGCATTGTCCTTTTGCGTTGAGCAGGCATAAAGCAAAATCATGCTCAAGCCAAGCAGGATGGTCTTTATACTCGGTTTTGCGTAGTTGTTCAAGGATGTATGGTTGTGAGTGTTAATGGCAATATAATAATATGTTATGCAAAAATATTTTATTCGGCAATATATTCTTCATATTTAGTATAAATTTATTGTGTCGAAACATGGAAGAACCAAAAAACAATATTCGCGGAAAAAGAGCCCGCAATTTTGCCAAATATACCGGTATTGCCTTTCAGATGTTGGCCACTATTGGCGTATTTGCATTGATAGGCTACCAGATAGATAAATATCGAGATGGCAAAAAGCCCATCTTTATGGCGTTGCTGGGGCTTATGGGGGTTGTTTTTTCATTGTATCAAGTGGTGCGTTCGGTTACGAAGGATGAGTAGTTCAATGGTTTATTAGTTCACTGGTTCATTAGTTTGTTGGTTGTTGGGTGGCTAGCCGAAAGCCAGTTGCCGTTTTATTGCTGGATAGTCAACTGAAATAGCAAATGGCTAACTGCGAATTGCTGTCCGAGAGCCGCAAGCTGAAAAATCTACCAATCGTCTTGCGCTAAGCCATGGACTCGCGACTTCAAACTTTCTTTTATACCTTTGTAAAAAATTACAGGTTTGGGCATACAACGTTTTACTTTATATTATATTATCTATACAGCGGTGCTGGCCGGCATTGCCGTGGTGCTGCCCCATGCTTTTCCGGGGGTTCAGGTTTTGATTCATAAGTTCTGGCTCGTATTTGGCTTTTTGGCAGGGCTTACTTTCATTGCCTATATCGTTGCTTTTTTGGGCATTAAACGCAACCCCGAAAGTGGCATTATGGCCATTATGGGTTCTATTGCGCTAAAGATGCTCTTTTCTATGGCTTTCGTGCTGATTTACAGCCTAAACAACAAGGAAAAAAGTATCGTATTTGCCCTCAATTTTTTTTCTTTATATTTATTGTTTACCTTCTTTGAAATATACTGTTTGTTGCGTAACTTGCGCCACCAAAATAAATAGTAAAAATCTGCGAGTAAATGGATTGTAGCCACGTTTTTGAATTCAAGTTTAAGAGGTTAATTGTTGTTTTTACGCTTTTTTCGGCGTTTTTGTTGTCGTCTGTTGGGGTAAAAGCTCAGGCGGATACAACGCATGCAACAGAAAAATCACATGAAGCGCCAGCCGAAAAAGAAAAATTTAATATAGGTAAATTTGCTTTGCACCACGTAGCCGACTCGCATAGCTGGCACGTAATCGGCGATACTTATATCGGTCTTCCGGTAATTTTGTATGACAAGGGCAAGGTATTTATGTTTAACAACAGCGAATTTGGCCACGACGATGAGGCCAAGGTGGTAGTTGAAAAAGACGGACAGCGCTTTGTGAAAATGCACGACAAAATCTATTTCGCTTCTGAGGTAGCTAATGAGCATGGCCAATATGTAGAGCTGAACGCCGAGCACCACGCCGAAAATAAACGTCCTTTAGATTTCTCGATCACCAAAAATACCTGCACTTTGTTCCTTTCGGTCATCATCATGCTGTTGGTATTTTTAAGTGTAGCCAGAAACTATAAAAAACGTCAGGGCAAATCGCCTAAAGGCTTGGCTTCATGGCTAGAGCCGGTTATTCTTTTCGTAAGAGACGATATTGCCAAACCAAACCTGGGCCATAAGTATGAGCGCTTCATGCCGTATTTGTTGACCGTGTTTTTCTTCATCTGGTTCAACAACATGCTGGGCTTGGTTCCTTTCTTGCCAGGTGGAGCCAACTTAACCGGTAATATCGCTGTAACGATGGTGTTGGCTATATTTACCTTGTTGCTTACCGTGTTTAATGGCAACAAACATTACTGGCAACATATTTTCTGGATGCCGAATGTACCAGTTCCCATTAAGATCTTTTTAATTCCGTTAGAGCTGATCGGCGTGTTAACCAAGCCAATCGCTTTGATGATCCGTTTGTTTGCGAACATTACCGCAGGTCACATTTTGGTCTTGTCGCTGATCTGTTTGATTTTCGTATTCAACAGCCTGTTCGTTTCTGCTGCCTCGATTCCTTTCGCCATGTTTATTGGCGCTATCGAGCTGATGGTAGCCTTTATCCAGGCCTTTATATTTACCATCCTATCGGCCCTGTTTATTGGCATGGCGGTAGAAGAACACCATTAATTAGCATAATTTTAAAAACAATTAATATATAAAATCATGATTACAGGAAGTATTGCTGCAGTAGGTGCAGGATTAGCTGCGATTGGCGCTGGTCTAGGTATCGGTCGTATTGGTGGTTCTGCTATGGACGGTATTGCTCGTCAACCAGAAGCTGCCTCAAAAATTCAAACTGCGATGTTGATCGCTGCTGCCTTCGTTGAGGCGGTTGCTTTGTTCGCGGTAGTAGTTGCATTAGTGTAACTCACCTTAAATGTTTTGCAGAAGATTGTTCTGCAAAACATTTATTGATAAAAACGAAATAAGAAAGATAGAATAAAATATATACCGAAATGGATTTATTAATACCTGAAGTTGGTTTAGTTGTTTTTCAGACAATCGCATTTTTGCTTTTGCTTCTTATCTTGGCCAAGTTTGCCTGGAAACCAGTATTGGGCGCTATTAAAGAGCGTGAGCAGTCGATAGACGATGCCTTGAACAAGGCCGAATTGGCCAAACAAGAAATGGCCCGTTTAACTTCTCAAAACGAAGAGTTGATGAAACAGGCACGTGCAGAGCGCGACCAGATTTTGAAAGAGGCCAAAACCTTGAAAGACAGCATCGTGAACGAAGCCAAAACCCAAGCTCAAAGCGAAGGTGCCAAACTGATTGAAAAAGCTCGTATCGAAATCGAAAACCAGAAAAAGGCAGCTTTGGCAGAATTGAAAGGCCAAGTATCGACTTTGTCTTTGGATATTGCCGAGCGCGTATTGCGCAATCAGCTGGATGATAAAGCTAAACAACAGGACTTGGTAAACAGCCTGTTAAAAGATGTTGAATTAAACTAAAATGAGACACTAGATATGAGACATGGGATATGAGAAGGAGGTTGGTTTGAGGAAAAAATTCTCAAATCTCAAATCTCAGATCTCAAATCTCGATTTCACATCTCAATACTAAATATATGTCAAGTAAAGCAGCAGCCAGATATGCCAAATCATTAATCGACCTTTCTATGGAGCAAAATGCCTTAGAAGCGTTGAAGAATGACATGGTGTTATTTGAGGAAGTTGTAGATAACAATAGCGAACTGGAAGCCATTCTGAAAAACCCGATTATCCCCTTGGATAAAAAAGCCGGGATTTTGAATGCGCTTTTTGCAGGCAAAGTAAATCCAATTACCGAGCACTTTTTCAAGTTGGTGGTTAGTAAGGGCCGTTCTGCAATCTTGTTCGATGCCGCCAAGCAGTTTGTTAGCCAATATCAGGCACTGAAAGGAATTGTAACTGCAGAAGTAACTACAGCTACAGCCCTAACCGATGCCAACAAAGCCGAAATCGTGAGCTTGGTGAAAAAAGAACTGGGTGCCAACGAGGTGGTGATCAAAGAAAAAGTAGACGAGAAATTGATCGGTGGCTTTATCTTAAAGGTTGGCGACAAGCAATTTGATGCCAGTATTGCCAGCGGTTTGAAAAAACTGAAAAAGGAATTTGCACAAGGTATAGCATAAGCGAACCTTGGAAATATATCCGATGAGAGATCGGGAAACAAAATAAACACAGTACAAGATTTACATTAGAAAAAGAAATCAAAAATAAAATTATGGTAGAGGTAAGACCAGACGAAGTTTCGGCAATTATCAGACAACAATTGTCAGGCTTCAAATCAGAAGCTGAGCTTGAAGAAGTGGGTACCGTATTGCAAGTGGGTGATGGTATTGCCCGTGTTTACGGACTAACCAAAGTTCAAAGTGGCGAGTTAGTTGAGTTTGCCAACGGTTTGCAAGGTATTGTATTGAACCTTGAAGAAGATAACGTAGGTGTGGTATTGTTAGGCCCATCAGACGAGATCAAAGAAGGCGATACCATTAAACGTACCAAAAAAATTGCCTCTATCAAAGTTGGTGAAGGTATGTTGGGCCGTGTAGTAAACACGCTTGGCGAGCCTATCGACGGTAAAGGACCAATCTTGGGCGAAACCTACGAAATGCCTTTAGAGCGTAAAGCACCAGGTGTAATCTACCGTCAGCCGGTAAACGAGCCTTTGCAAACAGGTATCAAAGCTATCGACGGCATGATCCCAATCGGTCGTGGCCAGCGTGAGTTGGTTATCGGCGACCGTCAGATTGGTAAAACTGCCGTTTGTATCGATACCATCATCAACCAAAAGGAATTTTACGAAGCAGGTAATCCTGTATTCTGTATCTACGTAGCTTGTGGTCAGAAAGCAAGTACCGTAGCCAATATTGTTCGTACTTTAGAAGAAAATGGTGCAATGCCATATACCGTAGTCGTTTCGGCTTCTGCGGCCGAGCCTGCGCCATTGCAGTTCTACTCTCCATTTGCTGGTGCCGCCATCGGCGAGTTCTTCCGCGATACAGGTCGCCCAGCTTTGATCGTTTATGACGATTTGTCTAAACAAGCGGTAGCTTACCGTGAGGTATCGTTGTTGTTGCGCCGTCCACCAGGCCGTGAGGCTTATCCAGGCGATGTGTTCTATCTGCACAGCCGTTTGTTGGAAAGAGCAGCCAAAATCAACGCCAACGACGAGATCGCTAAAAACATGAACGATTTGCCAGAGTCGTTAAAAGGTATCGTTAAAGGTGGTGGTTCGTTAACTGCTTTGCCAATTATCGAAACCCAAGCTGGCGACGTTTCGGCCTATATCCCAACCAACGTAATTTCGATTACCGATGGCCAGATCTTCTTGGAGTCGAACTTGTTCAACTCTGGTATCCGTCCGGCTATCAACGTAGGTATCTCGGTATCACGCGTGGGTGGTAACGCTCAAATCAAGTCGATGAAAAAAGTAGCTGGTACCTTAAAGTTAGACCAGGCTCAATACCGCGAGCTAGAGGCTTTCTCTAAATTCGGTTCAGACTTAGATGCGGCTACCAAATCGGTACTCGATAAAGGTGCACGTAACGTAGAGATGTTGAAACAAGCACAGTTCTCGCCACTAACCGTTGAGAAACAAGTTGCCATCATCTATGCAGGTACCAAAAACCTAATGCGTAGTGTACCGGTAGATAAGGTAAAAGAATTTGAAACTGAATTCCTGCAATCATTAGAATTGCGTCATCTTGATACATTGAAAGCTTTGAAAGCCGGTAAATTTGATGACGAAATTACAGGTGTGTTAGATACAGTTGCAAAAGAGATTTCAAGTAAATACTAAATAGTTATGAGTTGCCAGTTGAGTGTTGTGGGTAATGCCTGTAACACTTAACACACAACTCGAAACTCAATAAAGAATGGCCAATTTAAAAGAAGTAAGAAATCGTATATCGTCGGTACAGTCAACCCAACAGATTACCAAAGCCATGAAAATGGTGTCTGCGGCAAAGTTGAAACGTGCTACCAATGCCATTATACAATTACGTCCGTATGCAACCAAGTTGAAAGAGATTTTAGGAAATCTTTCGGCTAGTTTAGAAGGGACTTCCTCACCTTTTATCCAAGAGCGCGAGCCTAATAAAGTGCTGATAGTAGCCGTATCGTCAAACCGTGGTTTGGCAGGTGCTTTTAACATGAACGTGATTAAAACGACCAATAATTTAATTGCCCAAAAATACAGCGAGCAATTTAAAAAAGGTAATGTAAGCATTGTTGCTATCGGTAAAAAAACACAAGATTTCTACGAAAAGCGCAACTACAACGTG
This sequence comes from Pedobacter sp. TM02, assembly GCF_059705275.1. Taxonomy (NCBI): domain Bacteria; kingdom Pseudomonadati; phylum Bacteroidota; class Sphingobacteriia; order Sphingobacteriales; family Sphingobacteriaceae; genus Pedobacter; species Pedobacter sp. TM02. The sequence goes on along the minus strand of NZ_AP046530.1, from coordinate 3,783,865 downwards.
ATTGGTAACAACAATGACGTGTATGCAGACCTGTCTTTCGAAAATGTAACCAAGATTACCGAAGCTATTATGGCCGGTTTCGAAAAAGGCGAGTTTGACAGGGTAGAAGTAGTGTACAATCGCTTCAGAAATGCAGCGGTACAGATTTTAACTACCGAACAATTGTTGCCATTAACCAAAACAGAAGATGCAACGCCACAAGCCACAAAGGGTGTTGCCACCAATGTAGATTATATCCTTGAGCCTAGCCAAGACGAGATTGTAGCGCAATTGATCCCTAAATCGATCAAGATCCAACTGTACAAGGCAGTACTTGATTCGCATGCTTCAGAACATGGTGCACGTATGACCTCGATGGACAAGGCTACCGAAAATGCAGGCGATTTGTTGAAGAGCTTAAAACTGGCCTACAACCAGGCCCGTCAGGCTGCTATTACAACCGAGTTAACCGAAATTGTAAGTGGTGCGGCCGCGTTGAATGGCTAAGCCAGTTTTCAGTTGTCAGTTTTGAGTTTTCAGTGCCGGACGCTTATAAAATATAGAACCCTCTCCAATTTGGCGAGGGTTTTTTGTTGGTATTGCTAACGAAAGTTTAAAATTATCATAAGTTTGTTGGATTGTAAACCGCATGATTATGTTTTCGCTGAATCGTAAATAAAAATAACATGAAAAAGTCTATATTCTGGCTATTGAGCCTCATGCCCTTTTTAACCTTAGCCCAAACCCCGGCAAGGGATTATACCAACGCTATTTTGTGGCAACAGTACAGTGGCGAGTACAGAGCCTTATCTTTTCAGGCCTATAATTTTGCCCGGCTGTCTTTAAAGGAAGCGCTATGGAACCAAGCCAATGGCAAACCCAACTGTGTAATTGTCGATGCCGATGAAACGATTTTAGACAATTCGGCTTTTCAGGGCCACGAAGTTAAAAATGGCGTAAGTTATGTACAGGCCGATTGGACCAAATGGACCAGCTTGGCCGCCGCCGATACGGTGCCTGGAGCCTTGGCCTTTTTAAAGTTCGCGGCCAGTAAAAAAGTAGAAACCTTTTACGTGACCAATCGCTACGAAGCCGATCGTGCCGGAACCTTAAAAAACCTGCAGAAATTCGGATTTCCCTATGCCGATGAAACACACTTGATTTTAAAGACAACAACCTCGGATAAAGAGCCCCGTCGACAAAAAATTGCAGAAAAATACAACATCTTGTTGCTGTGCGGCGATAATTTGAGCGATTTTTCGAATGTTTTCTACCGCGAAGGTAAAGACACCAAGGCACAGGTAAACGCCATGCAACAAGAATTTGGCACCCGTTTCATCGTACTGCCCAATCCTATGTATGGCGACTGGGAAAAACTGCTGTATCAGGGCGACAAGCTTAAAGAGGAAGATCGCGCTAAGCAAAGATTCGACAAGCTAAAAAGTTATTAATTGGTTGTTTTGTAAGCAATAAATATTATTTTTGTCGTATCATTTTTTAACCCAAAAAATCATGGATCAAAAACAAGCGCAAGAAAGAGAACAAAGCATGGAAACCGCTAACCAACCGGGTATTTATAAAACTATTCTAGTTGGCGTTTTAGTAAGCATTTTAGGTGTTTACCTTCGTTTTGCCTTTGATGCAATCTGGCTTTCTATTTTATCTTGGGTAATCCTATTTGTGGGTGCTTTTATCTGCTGCAAAGCGGTTTTCAAGATCTTAGACGCAAAATAAGTCAACATAACTTTATTGAGAAGTCTACATTGGTGCTGCCGGTGTAGACTTTTTTGTTTGGTAGCATTGCTGCTGCTCGCCAAACAGACTGGGGTTACCTTTTGCCTATTTGGGCATTAAGAGATACCTAATCAGCTGAACCAAGGTAAACAAAATGGCAGGGCCAATAGCGCGCTAGGCTTGTGCCTGAACATAACCATTTAAAACCACAGGTTCTATGAACAAATATTTAGTATGTATAGCCATCATCGGATTGATGTTTGGCTGTAATTCGGAGCGAAAAAACAGCTTGTCTACCGAAAGCGTTGCCACCCTCGATTCGACCGCAGTTGCTTCCGATATTGCCGCAACGGCCAAGATCATCAAAACAGCCGATATGCGCTTCAGGGTAAAAGACGTACAGCAAACCAAAGAACAGCTGAGTACAGCCATTAAGGGAGCAGGTGGCGCGGTTGCCGAGTTCTCTATCCAAAGCCAGATCCAGGAAAGGGATAAAGTAAAATACAGCAGCGATTCGCTCAAAGAAATTACCTCTTATCGCAAAGAGGGATTGATGGTGGCCAAAGTGCCTTCTGAAAAACTCGACGATTTTACCAATACCGTAGCCAAAATGGCTGTGTTTGTAGACCAGCAATCGATGAAAATGGACGACCAAAGCATTGCTTACCTGGCCAATAGACTGAAAGCCCAAAATAGGCAAAAGGTAATCAAGCAACTCGATCAAAGCAAGAAAAGGAGTGATGCTGAAACTTCGTTTTACATCAGCGATGATTATATCGACAAACGGATAGAAAACATCAGTATCGATAATCGGGTGAAATTCAGTACCATTACCCTTAGTTTTTATCAGGATAATACCGTAAGCACCTGGATTGTGGGCAATGATAATTTGTATAGCTATCGTCCGGGATTCTTTCAGCGTCTGGGCTTAAACATAGCTGATGGGTGGACTTTCTTTAAGGAGTTTTTGTTAGGCCTTGCTAAACTGTGGGCATTGATCGTTTTCGGATTATTGATTTTCTTTGGTATCAGGGCTTACCTGCGAAGAACTAAAAAAGCATAGTTTATAGATCCCGGATGGCCAGGCTGTTCGGGATTTATTTCACCCTTTTTTTGTTGTCGCTCACAAAAGCCTCCCAGCCGGAATACGATTTGCCGGCGGCTACAGCACCGACCCGCTGAAATGAATGGCAAACGGCCACGGCCAAGCCATCGGTAGCATCTAAAAATTCGGGCGTTTCCTTAAAATTCAGCAGCCGCTGCAACATGGAAGCTACCTGTTCTTTGCTGGCGGTACCTTTGCCCGTTATCGATTGCTTGATTTTTCGTGGTGCATATTCGGTTACCGAAATATCCCTCGATAAAGCCGCCGCCATGGCAATGCCTTGTGCACGGCCCAATTTGAGCATCACCTGTACATTTTTGCCATAAAATGGAGCTTCTATGGCCAGTGTATCTGGTTTAAATTCTTCAATTAGGGCAATGGTTTTGGCGAAAATGCGTTGCAGTTTCAGAAAGTGGTCGTCTAAATGGCCCATCTTTACCACGCCCATGCTCAGCAGCTCGATTTTGTTTCCTTTTTCCAAAATCACACCATAGCCCATGATTGCCGTTCCGGGGTCGATGCCCATAATGATCCGTTCCTTTTTTTCAATTAGCATACAGTAATATTAAACATGTTTTAATGTAAATGTATAAGCGTAATTAATGGAAAGATGGTTTACTAATTTTTACGGGCCACTAATACATAATGGTTAAACAAAATTTCACGTTTTATCAATACCGTTTTAAGCATGGTACAATTGAGCTTGGTCAGCATTTGTTCATATTCCTTTAAATCGTACTGATGGGGGTGCAGAATGTCGGCAGGCTGCAACCGAAATAGGTGTTTTAATAAGGTGTGGTTATGCGCATCGATCGAAACGACAAGTATGCCGCCTTTTTTTGTGCTCTTATGCAGGCGTTCAAAAGCTAGCCCCAGATCTGAAACGTGATTAATGGCATTGAGGCAGAACACCAGGTCAAAACTATCCGGTTGCTCGAAATCTTCAAGTGAAACGTTATGGAACTTGGTTAATGGATATGATTGCTGGTCAAAATGATCCAGTTCTTTATCGTAACGATTTAATAAGGGGTCTATTGCGGTTACGTCATGGTTCTGCAGCGCAATAAATATACCAGCAGGACCGCAACCTGCATCTAGGATTTTGGATGTGGCTACTGGCTTTGCGTAATCGTCGATTTTTGCTAGGAAATCAATCCAATAATTTTTTTTCCAAGTAAGGTAAGAATCTATGTCCTTATGCTTTAGGTAGTTTTTCCACCACCTAATTTCAAAATACTGGGCAAGTCGCCACCGTTTAGATGTTCTCATAAAGTGCCGAAGTTAAGCTTTTTTTCGTTTCCTTAATTCTTTTGCATGGCAGGAATTTAAATATTGTCGAATAGCTATTTTTGCGATTTTGATTTCGCTGTGGTTTTTCAGGGCTGACCTCGAAAAACAAATATTATGGCCTGTTTTTTGAAGCAAAGCTTGCGTTCGATCTAATTTTATAGGCCAAGTGTTATGGAACTCAAAACCTAAGGGCCTTATCAGGTGGATGCTTTTTTGCTTGATGTTATTATTATCGGCATATTTGCAAAAAAATATAATATTGACCAGTCAGATAAAAAAAATACTTTCCATTGCCCTTAAGGTTACTATTGTGGTTCTTGCTTTTTGGTTGATTTACAATAAATTAATAACTAATGGCAATTTAAAGAACTTTCTGGTACTGATTAAGGAGCTTCCGGCAACCGAGATATTTTATGTGATGGGTGTCGTTTTGTTGATGATGCTGATAAACTGGGGGCTGGAAGCGATAAAATGGCGGCTATTGATCAAAAGAGTAGAAGCGTTAACGTTATGGAGGGCTGTAGAATCGGTTTTTTGCGGATTGACTTGGGCTATATTTACGCCAAATAGACTTGGGGAGTACGGCGGACGTGTATTTTTTCTATCGCCCAAAAGGCGCATAGTGGGCATAGTAGCCATGGTGGTAGGCACTACAGGCCAGCTGTTGCTTACCCATGTATTCGGGATTATTGCTGTTTGCGTATTCGTATATCGCTTTACGCCCATAGACCATCGTTTATTTTTGGTCTTATGTGCCATAAGCACGGCCTTCTGCCTGTTTTACCTGATCTTCTATTTCAATATCAAGTGGCTGAACGGCATTTTGCTGTCTATGCGCATTACCCGTAAGTACAAGAGATTTTATGCTATTTTGGCCAGGTATAAAAAAGCAGAGCTCCTCAGGATATTGCTGTTGTGCTTGGCGCGCTATATTGTATTCAGCACGCAGTACTTTATCATGTTTTTGTGGCTGATACCAGACCTGCACCTTACCGATGTCTTGATGCTGGTCTGCATCTCCTTCTTTGTACAATCTTCGTTGCCGTCCTTAGATCTGCTGGATATTGGTGTAAGAAGCGTAACGGCCTTGTTTTTCTTTAAGTATGTAACTGACCAACACGCCGCGGTTGTGGCCTGTGTTGCCAGTATTTGGCTCATTAATATCATAATTCCTGCTATATTAGGCTCCTTTTTCGTTTTTAAACTCAATTTTTTTGGAAGTACTCAACGCAATTAATTATTTGTCTATTTTTCTCATGCTCATCTACATGGGCGTGGTCGGAATTTTTATTCGGGGCTGGGCCAAGATTAAGCCTTTTAGGCGCCATGCCGCACAGGGCAAAACGATGGTGTCGATATTGATTGCCGCCCGTAATGAGGAAGAAAAGATCGGAAATACCTTAGATGATATTTTGGCACAGGATTATGACAAAAGCCTCATGGAGGTAATCGTTATCGACGATCATTCGACCGATCAAACGGCATCGATTATACGAGGTTATGCAGATCGTGGTGTTAAACTGATCCAGCTCAACGAATCGAATGCGCTGAATTCGTATAAGAAAAAAGCGATCCAAACGGCTATTGACCAATCGACAGGCAAATTGATGATTACCACAGATGCCGATTGCAGGATGGGGCCTCGATGGCTCAGTACCGTAGTTGATTATTATGAGACCATGGGCTACAAGATGATTTCTTCGCCTGTAGCTTATTTTGAGGAGAAAAACCTGTTTGAAAAACTGCAGGCCTTGGAGTTCTCCTATTTGATTGGACTAGGTGCTTCTACCATTGGCAACAATAATCCGAGTACCTGCAATGGAGCCAACCTAGCTTACGAAAAAGAGGCTTTCTTTAAGGTGGGGGGCTTTACTGGTATTGACGATTTGGCCTCGGGTGATGATGAATTGCTGCTGCACAAGATGGCTGCGATCTACGAGGGCAAGATCGGTTTCCTCAAAAATAGGGATGCTATCGTGTATACACATGCCAAACCTACGCTACGCGAATTTATGGAGCAACGCAAGCGCTGGGCTTCTAAAAGTACACGTTATAAGGATAAAGTGGTGATTAGTATAGGGCTAAGTATTTGGTTGTTCAACTGCAGCATCGTCATTAACTTGTTGTTGGCAATCATTTTTCCGCAGAGCGATAGCCTTTGGTACTTGGCCGTTCAGTTACTGGGTAAATTCCTTATAGAAGTTGTGTTCCTCGCCGGTGTAACCAGTTTCTTTAAAAGAAAACAATTGTTAGTTTTACTACCTGTCATTAATCCTTTTCATATTCTGTATTTCATTTATATCGGCATTGCCGGAAATAGTGGAAAATACAATTGGAAGGATCGTATGGTTAAATAGCAATGAGCAACAACAGCCCTTCAAAAAAAATATGGAACCGGTTTAGGCGCAATAAAATGGCCTTTGGCGGACTTATATTTATTGCTTTGTTGCTGATCATGGGTATTTTGGGTTATTTGATTACACCAGACCAGACCCCCTACGCCAATGATATGCATTTGCAACTGAACAATAAAAAACCTGGACGTACTTTCGAGTTTTTGGTCATCAGCCATAAAAAGAATATCAAAAAAGTTAACCTGTTGGAGCGGATGCTGTATGGACAGGAAGCGGATTCGAAAAGCATTCCGATTACTGCTTACCGCAAAGTTGGCAACAAGGTTTATGTGCGTGAATACATTGGCGACGATGAACGGGCAGAAGAAACTGCCTATCCATTTGTTGCCGAGAAAGACCACTACAAGCAAACATTTTACCTGGGTACAGATATGTATGGCCGTGATTTGCTGAGCCGGTTGATTTTGGGCATCCGCGTTTCGCTTTCTGTGGGCCTGATGGCGGTATTGATTTCTTTATTCATTGGAGTTGGGTTGGGCGCCATTGCCGGTTATTTTGGAGGCAGGGTCGATGCGCTCATCAGCTGGTTTATGAATGTAATCTGGTCGTTGCCATCACTGTTGTTGGTTATTGCCATTTCATTCGCCTTGGGCAAAGGCTTTTGGCAGATTTTTATTGCCGTAGGGCTTTCTACCTGGGTAGATGTGGCGCGGTTGGTGCGCGGACAGGTGATGGCGCTCAAGGAAGTAGAGTTTGTGGAGGCTTCAAAGGCCTTGGGTTTTTCTACCACAAGAACCATTGTCAAACATATTTTGCCTAACATTGCCGGCCCTATTTTGGTCGTAGCATCGGCCAATTTTGCTTCGGCTATTCTGCTCGAAACCGGATTAAGCTTCTTGGGTTTTGGCGCACAGCCACCTATGCCGAGCTGGGGCACCATGATTAAAGAACATTATGGCTATATCATCATGGATGCCGCCTATTTGGCTGTATTGCCCGGATTGGCCATTATGTTTACGGTTTATGCCTTTAACCTGTTGGCCATTGGCTTGCGCGATGCCTTTGATGTTAAGGGGCAGAACGTTAGTGTGTAGCCTAAACGGAAAAATCCCCCATTAATTAAGATGGAGGATTTTCGAACATTAACCAACCAATCAATTGTCTCTGATTACATGGGCTGTTCCAGTTATGGTATGGTTTACATTATAGCCCATCATATTGCCCGTCATTACCATTTCAACATAGGTGCCACTAAAGCTGATGTCGATATATTGGCCAACAGCTCCTACATTGTTTAGGTTGTATGAAATGGCAAATTGCGTCAGCGCCTGATTGGGTTGGCTGTTTAAGCCATTGCCGTATAGTTGAAAGCCCGAAGCCGTAGTATAATTTCCAGGACTTATGCTGTTGCCACTGATGGTAATTCCATCTAACTGGGCTGGTGTTGAACCCGAAATATTGAACGAATTGCCATTAACAGCAGCGGTTATGTTAGCCGAAATGGTCTTTAAGGCACCATTGTCTACACTATAGGTAATAGATTCGAGATTCGTATTGCAGGTTGTTAAATTTCCTACATTGGTTACACCTGGGCTAAAGCTAAAGCCTAGCATACCAGAATTGGAGTTGTTGTCCAGGTCCTGCCCAATCATCGTAAAAGTTGGCGAACACATCAAAGCCTGGAAACTAAAAGTGCCATTGCTTATCAAAGAGAAATAGTTATTGCCGGCATAGCTGTAATAAACATAACCATTGGTTACGTTGTTGTTGTTGCATTTTTTTAGGGTGCCGCTAACAGTAGTGAGCTGTATGGTAGGCGAGTTGATAACGATAGTTGGGAGTGTAGTGTTGGTTGATAAAGGGCCTACAGATTGGGTATGGATGATGCTTCCACAAGCATTCAGCACATTTAGGGTTAAGGTTTCGTTTTGTGGAACGAGCCCGCTAGCCTGTCCGTTGTTATCTGTGCTGTTCGGGTAAGATGAAGAATTGCCCTGCCTTACCATTATGGTTGTCATATTTGGCAACGGCTGGTTGTTCGCATCTACAAGTTTGAGCGATAGGTAAACGCTTGACAATTGGGTGTCAAAATTCCACCAAGAAAAATGCTTAACCGTACCTACATATTTATTGCCGATTTTTGTTGCCGTTCCTTCTTCTTTCCAATAGCCCGCCGTTTCATCAAAATGCCAGAGTGGGATGGTGCTAGGGGCATTCGCTTGTTGCGCGGTGGCAACCGGAAACTCTATTTGGGCGGTATTTGCCAACTGTAGATTTTCGTTTGCACTGCCTCTGAGTTCGATGTTTAGCATGCCATAGGTTTCCAGTAATTTAGGGTCGCCGTTGGTGTTTTTGGCAAACAGCATGCCTGGCATTTTGTAGGTGAGCTTAGTGTCTGATGGATCTAGGTAATTGGCAATAACGCTAACTACGCCATTATAAGTGCTGCCTGTTTCGGTTTTGAAAGCACCATCGAAGACTATTTTTGCGCCATTGGCCAAGCTTACAGTGCTTGTTGTACCAGTATTTACAGTTGCACCAGCTGCTGCTGGCAAGAGCATAATTTTTACCTGGTTGGTTCCTGTGGTAGGTACCAGTGTTCTTGAACCGATTAAATAGCCAGCTTTAGTAGCAGTTATAAAAGCAAATCGGTCATAAACACTGGCATTTTTAACTACAAAAATGCCATTTGCATCAGTTTGTGTGGTAGAAGCGCCGATTTTAATGGTTGCTCCCGGAATAGGGTTATTGGTTACGTCAACGATTTGGCCAATAAAATCTCTATGGGCAACATTGCCGAAATTTTTTGCAAAATCAGCATCAGTTACTACAGGAGGGTCAATATCTGGGACCCCGGTATTGTTCTTTTTGCAACTGATAATCGATAAGCAGATGAGAACTGTTATCAAGCAAAAGGTAAATTTTTTCATGATTTAAAAGGGTTTTTATTGATATCAACAAAACGGTATTTATGTTACCCCCTTTTTGAAAAGATTCTTTGGCAGCGCCATCAATTATTGATTTCCCTTATAGTTTGGGTTAAAGTTTTCGAAGCGATAAGATCGGTACAAGGCGCTATTCCTTTCTGCATCGGTAGGCGCACTGATGATCAGTTTGTAGTCGCCAGCTTCGAGGTTGTTCAATATTACATGGCCATTGGCATCGCTAATCATGGCCAGCATCAACTTGGCAGGCATTTTGCCAATCCTTAAAATCACACCGGCAATGGGCCAGCCGGCAAACTCTGATTTTGGATTGGCGAAAGGCAACTGTAGTTTTAATTTGTAACTGCCCTGCTGAAGGTTGCTAAGCATTGCTTCTCCCTGTTCATTGCTTGTTAAGCTGAGGCTATCTACTGTATTCTTCTCTATCTTGATCAATACCCCGGCAATGGGTTGGCCAGTGGCAAACTGTACCATACCGGTTCTAGAATTTATTTTAGCTTTGGTCATTTTTAGAAGGCATGGAAAATGCGAATCCGGGAAGTCTGCCTGGCAATAATCGCAATACTGATTTTTAAAGGCCTGGGTCAGATTTTGAGGGTAAGTCTCCGTACGGTTTTGAACGCCCATAGCCGCCAACCCAAATGCTATTGCAAGGAACATATTTTTCATCATCCTAAATTAAGTAGCCACAAGATAAGAAATTATGGTTGCCTCCGGCTTTAGTTTTTGCGTCCCTTGGTGCTCGAAACTCCTTTTTGACTGATGCTTTTGCCCTGTGGGTTTTCAGGTGCATAAATGGTAAACTTGTAAGTTCCGGGGTTTAGGTTTTCAAATTCGAACTCTCCTTTATCATTGCTGGTTATGGTCATTAAACTTCCTCCTGGATTTTTGCCACCCTTAACCACGATACCGCCAATAGGGCTTCCAGCAACCATAGCTAAACCATTAGCTACTTTTTCGCCGAAGGTTTTACCCTGTGTTTGTTTGGCTTCGGATGTTACAGTTTCGTTTTTGCGGCCGCCTGTATAAGTTCGCTCAATGTCGGTTGTAGTTGCTTCGCTTCTTTTCACGCCTTTCTCGCTGATGCTTCTGCCTTGGGGCTCGTTGGGCTCACTGATGGCGAATTTATAGTTGCCAGCCTCGCTTACCGTAAATTCGAATTCACCATTCTCATTGGTTATGGCCTGCATTAGGTTGCCGCCAGGGTTTTTACCGCCCTTTACAATTAGGCCTTTAATAGGCTGGCCTGCCACAAAAGCGTTCACTTCGTTTTTACGACCTCCTGTGTAGGTTCTTGGAGGTAACTTGTCTGATGCCCGTGCCGCCGATCTTTTCACGCCTTTCTCGCTGATACTTCTTCCGAGTGGTATGCTCACACCGACGTTTAACCCGAAGCCATTGTATTTGGTGCTTTGGCCCACGCGCTGCATGCTGCCCATGGCTAATTGGTCTTGGCTATAAAAACCATCGGCATTGGCACTGCCCTGAGGCTTAAATAACCTAGTTTCGCTATTAACAGCGGGTCCGCTAGTGTAGTTGCCTTCTACGTAAATACCGAACTTGCCAGGGAAGTAAGCTACACGCAACCTGGGAACGAATGCAAACCCTGTTGTTTTCGTGGCATCTTGACGGTATGTTTCCTTGCTATAGTTAGTTCCGTTAACCGAGCCGCTTTGCGTTACCGCAAGTGCTTCTTGCTGTAAGCTGAAATACCCCGCGTTTACGCTGGGCGAAAGCGTAAGTCGGCCAAACGAAAGACTGGCTTGTACGCCTGCTTCGGCCCTAAAACCGTTTTGTTTGTTTTTGTTGTTGCTCAGCGCGATACTTGGTGTGCCACTTTGACCCATCACCTGATAGGATGGGATCGCATTTAAATCATAGTCCTTGCTGCCGGTAAAATACTCGCCACCAGCGTTAAGGCCTAAGGTGAAAAAATGAGAAGTTACGCCGGCCAAATCACTATGGCCCTCTTTGGCAAAAAGTGGCACATACACATTGCCGTTTACGGCATAGCTGTTGATTAGGTTTGCATCAGTTTTGCCGGTACTGCTCGGGCTGTTCCATCCACCACCGAGCGATAGGATCATGTTGCCACCTGGATTTTTGCCGCCTTTTACAATAATGCCTCCAATTGGATTGCCAGGTCTGTTTTCTTGTGCATGGGTATAAACCGGCAATAAGGATATTAAAATAATGAATAACTTTTTCATGTTGATGATTGTTTGATTTAATGTTATATCAACATCATGGAAAAAATGTTACCCCAGTAACATAGGTTTCGCGCATTTTTTTAATTTTAAGTAAATTAATTTAAGATGAGAAAGCTGATTTATGGCATCAACCTCAGCTTGGACGGGTGTTGCGACCATACCAAGTTTGGTGGTGGCAACGATATCCATGATTATTTTAGGGAATTACTCGAAAGTGCCGACTTGCTGATTTATGGGCGCAAAACCTATGAACTGATGGTGCCTTTCTGGCCTGAGGTGGCTCAAGCACAATCGATGGACGAAACCGTAAATGCCTTTGCCCAAACTTTTGCCAAACTTAGGCGTGTGCTGGTGTCGCGAACCATTGGTAGCGTCAATGACGAGCAGACGACCATTATTAGAGATAACCTGAAAGAGGAAATCATCAAGCTAAAACAACAGCCAGGCAAAGCCATTTCTACCGGTGGCGTGGAGCTGCCTGCCCAACTGATCGCATGGGGTTTGGTAGACGAGTTCCATATTGTGGTTCACCCGGTGCTGGTGGGCGAGGGCAGACGCCTGTTTGCCGAAATGCAGCTGCCAGAAAACGTGGGCTTAAAATTAACGGCATCGCAAACACTGCCCAGCGGTTGTGTAGCATTGCGGTATGAAAAGGTTTGAGGCAAGAGCGATAGCCTCCCAATAAAATTGACAATTAAAACTGCCAACTGCCAATTGAAAACTGTTAACTTTGCATCGTGTTGCTCAATAGTTATCAAGTAGATTTAATAGAAGCAGGTTGCGATGAAGCAGGCAGAGGCTGTTTGGCCGGGCCGGTTTTTGCGGCTGCGGTTATTTTGCCGCGCGATTTCTATTTGGAAGGGTTGAACGATTCCAAGCAGCTTAACCACCAGCAACGTGACGAATTGCGCCCGATTATTGAAAAGGAAGCCTTGGCTTGGGCAGTTGCCGCGGTAGACCACGAAGAAATTGACCGCATCAACATCTTAAACGCGTCTTTTTTGGCCATGCACCGAGCCATTGAGCAGTTGCACGTGCAACCGGAATACCTGGTGATAGATGGCAACCGGTTTAAGGCCTACCCTAAAATTCCGCACAGCTGCATAGTAAAAGGCGACGGCAAATACCTGAATATTGCGGCCGCTTCCATCTTGGCCAAAACGCATCGCGATGAGTTTATGGCTAAAATAGCGATTGATTATCCAGCCTATAAATGGGATCAGAACAAAGGCTATCCCACCATTGCCCATCGCAAGGCCGTGATAGAAATCGGCCTATCGCCATTTCACCGTAAAACTTTTAATGTAAGCAATCCACAACTCAGCCTTCCTTTCGAAGAAGAAGGATAATTCGTAATTTCATTGCGTGAAAGTCCTTATTCTAACTTATCGGGTTCCTTTTCCGCCCAACAGCGGCTATCCTATTGTGGTGTACAATACCATCAAAGGACTGTTAAAATTGGATGCCGAAATTACTTTGTTCAGCATCAATGGTTCTAAGAACAAGGTCGATATCGACGATATCTACGATCCGGTTTTCGAACAGATCGGTTTTCACTCCTATAATATCGATACCGAGGTTAATATTTGGGGCGCTTTTTTTAACATCTTCTCCAATCAATCTTACAATGTTTCGCGTTTTTACGATGATGATGCGGCCAGGCTTTTAGAAAACATCCTGCGCGAACAGGAGTTTGACATTATCCAGTTTGAAGGACTTTATGTAGTGCCTTATTTAGATACGGTAAAGGAAAACAGCAAAGCCAAACTCGTTTATCGGGCTCATAATATAGAGTACGATGTATGGGAACGCTTGGCGGCCCGCGAGCAGTTCAGGCCAAGGCGAAAATACCTCGAATTTTTGTCGAGGAGGCTCAAGGTTTACGAAACCGAACAGCTCAACCGCTTTCACCAGGTTTTTGCCATCAGCCATCCCGATAGGCAACAGATTTTGTTGATGGGCTGCCAAACCCGACTGGACGTTTTTCCGGTAGCCATCGATTTTGAAAAGTATCATGTCGATTTAAAGAAGACCAGCTTTCCCACCTTGTTTCATTTGGGTGCCATGGATTGGCGGCCCAACAAGGAGGGCCTCGAATGGTTTTTGGACGAAATTTGGCCCGACATTGAAACGCTGAGTGGCGAACTGCGTTTTTACATTGCAGGTAAAAATATGCAGAAGCAGTTTTTTGAATACGATTCGGAAAACCTGATTGTAGAGAGCGAAGTATTTGATGCCATCGAGTTTATGAATTCAAAAGCCATTATGATCGTGCCATTGTTGTCGGGCAGTGGCATGCGGGTTAAGATTATTGAAGGCATGGCCATGCAGAAATGCATCATTGCCACTACCATGGCTGCCGAAGGCATCAATTGTGAACCTGGAAAAGACATCCTGATTGCCGATACGCCCGACGAATTTTACCGCTCCATCCTGCAATGCATTACCCAACCCAACCGATGGCGCGAAATCGGCAAGAATGCCCGCAAAACCGTAGAGCGGGATCATGAAATCTATTCGAACGCCAAGCGGATGTTCGAAATCTATGAAGCTCTGTCGGTGCTTTAAAGGCAATTGATGTAGCTTAAAAACCAGTTTTTGGGAACCATGGCGCAAATTGGTTCCAATCTCGGAAAGAAGAATGCTCTTATTATCATTTCGCCTCAAAACATTGCACTTTTCTTAGTATTTTTGGCCACCAAATATCAAAAATCATAACAGTTTAGATGAAAAATACCGCGTTAACCGAAAAACATATCTCATTAGGTGCCAAAATGGTACCGTTTGCAGGCTACAATATGCCCGTGCAATACGAAGGAATAAATGCCGAACACGCTACCGTTAGAAGCGCCGTTGGCGTTTTCGACGTGAGCCATATGGGCGAGTTTATCCTCAAAGGCGAAAATGCTTTAGACCTGATCCAACGGGTAACCAGCAACGATGCCTCTAAATTGTACGATGGCAAAGTGCAGTATTCTTGCCTGCCTAATACAGAAGGTGGCATTGTTGACGATTTGTTGGTTTACCGTATCGATGAGAAAACCTATATGTTGGTTGTTAACGCGTCTAATATTGAGAAAGATTGGAACTGGATCCAAAAATACAATACGGCCGATGTAGAGATGCACAATATTTCTGACCAAACATCGCTTTTGGCTATCCAAGGCCCTAAAGCCGCCGATGCTTTGCAAAGCCTAACCGACATTGATTTGGCTTCGATGGAATATTACAGCTTTAAAAAAGGCACTTTTGCCGGTGTGGATAATGTACTGGTTTCGGCTACTGGTTATACTGGTGCTGGCGGCTTTGAGATTTATTTCGAAAACCAATATGCCGACAAGATCTGGAACGCCATTTTTGAGGCGGGTGCAGCTTACGGTATGAAGCCGATTGGTTTGGGCGCGCGCGATACTTTGCGTTTAGAAATGGGTTTCTGTTTGTATGGCAATGACATTGACGATACCACTTCGCCAATTGAGGCAGGTTTGGGCTGGATTACCAAGTTTACCAAACCATTTACCAATTCGGAAGCCTTGCTGGCCCAAAAGGAAGCCGGTGTGCAACGTAAACTGATTGGTTTCGAAATGATAGACCGTGGTATTCCGCGCCACGACTACCCGATTGTTGATGCTTTAGGCAACGTAATTGGCAAGGTTACTTCCGGAACGCAGTCGCCATCATTGCAAAAAGCCATTGGCATGGGCTACGTGAATAAAGAGCTGGCCAAAGAAGGCACTGAAATCTTTATCGATATCAGAAACAGCAAAATCAAAGCTAAAGTTGTTAAGTTCCCATTTTATAAATAAGATTTGAACCCTAGATGTGAGATTTGACGGTGCCTTGGCAAATTGTCTCAAATCTCACATCTCAATACCCACGTCTCACTCAATGTCAAGAACCATAGAAGTTTGCCTTACGCCTGCCTTGCTCCATCTTTACGATATTGAAAAGAGCATTGTGGTCGTCATTGATATTTTAAGGGCAACCTCATCTATTACCTATGGCATTGACAACGGGGCCGAAGCCATTATTCCGGTTGCGCAGGTTGAAGATTGCTTGGCCTACGCCAATAAAGGCTACCTGCTGGCCGCCGAAAGGAATGGAGAAGTGGTAACTGGCTATGATTTCGGCAATTCGCCGTTTTCTTACACCGCCGCCAAAGTGGCGGGCAAAACCATAGTGCTCACCACGACGAATGGCACCAAGGCCATGCACCTAGCCCATGCGCGCGCGCATCAGGTGGTGGTAGGTTCATTTCTTAACCTAACAGCATTAACAACCTGGTTAAAAGCACAAGACAAAGATGTATTGTTGCTTTGTGCCGGCTGGAAAGATAAATTTAACCTCGAAGACACCCTGTTTGCCGGAGCGGTTGTGAACAAACTGCGTCAGGATTTTGTACATTTTGACGATGCCTGCGTAGTAGCCGAAGACATGTACCTGATGGCCAAGGACGATTTGCGTACCTACCTGCATAAATCATCGCACAGCCACCGTTTGGCCCAGCTCAATATAGAGGAAGATGTGCAGTTTTGCCTGAAGACCGATCTTTGCAAGGCCATTCCAGTACTGGTGGGCGAGAAGCTGGTTAAGCTTGACCATTAACCTAGCGGTTAATAGCAATAAAAATGCAACCGAGTAGGTTGGCTCCTATAATTCCGGCAATAGCTAAAAGCATGCCCCCCAATATTTCTTTTCTATAGCTTGCTAGGCTTTCCCAATGAGGCTCCAATATCACGGTGTGGCGATTAAAATTTAAGCTGGAACTGATTAAGCGGTAAATATCCCGGTTGTTAAACTCGGCTTTATAGAAAACGGGGTTTTCATTAAAGATGGCCATAAATTGTTTTTCCGTCTCCTGATGAAACTCGTGGATCAGTGTTTGCTGAGCGTCGTAGGAATTAGACTTCTCAATTTTTTGCCTATACTTTTTAACAAGCCATAAATCATATACACCATTTCTTCTGATGGGCTCGCCATTGCCCAACGGCGTAACAAAGTAATGGTTTACCGGAAAAATTCGGCTTTTGCTGCTGCTGTTTCCAATTTCGTAATCATCAATCAAAACACTGTCTGGGCCAAAGCTGGTCTGGTCAAAGGTGTAGAATATGCTTGGTGCCTTGGCAAATAGCTGCGATGGTTGCGCTAAATGAACAGGCTTGGAGAAATAGCTAGTGGCTTCATTTTTTATCGGAATAAGCAACAGTACCGACAGGTAAATAAAAAGATTGCTCAGCCAAAAAAAAGCCCCATGTCTAAAATAGTGGCGCTTAACCGGCTGACGTACGATAAACCACCAGATTGGTATTGATAAGGCTATCGTTCCAAAGAACAAATAACCATCCGATAAAGCATGGTCGATGGCATATTTATAAATTGGCAAGGCTATGGTCAAGTAAAGCAATACAAAAATGCCAGTCCTCTTCAAGGCAAACACATAAGCCGAACCAAAGGTTGGAAAAAGCGGGTTTGAACTGCTGTGGATTTCCTTTGCCAACTTTCTTAGAAAGGTTGCTAGTCCCATTTCTTCGTCGAAACTGACCAACGGAAATTTGTGGTAATCAAAATCGTTAAGGTAAATGAACAAGGCTCGGCTTCCCCTAGTCACTTCGTTAATGGCAAAGCCCCTGATATTGCTTAGCGGAATTTCAAATTGATGGGTGATGTTTAATGATCTGCAATACTGATGGATATGGAGAAAACCGTCAGCTGTGCTCAAGGTGGTGTCGGCTCTGGTTATAAAAGTGGCTATAAAAAAACTCACGATTAATGTCGCCAATAGCAAAAGAGCTGGTATTTTGTCCAATGAAAATACCACGGATGCCAGTCCAAAAACAATCAAAAAAAGACTGAAGATCATGGCTAAATGCCAACTTTTGAGTCTGCTCTTAAAGGTTTTAGTGCCAATGTCATTGACCATTTTTCTGTTGTGCTATCAGTTCTTGGATCAGTTCACTCTGTTTAATGGCCTTTAGGGCTTCTTCGTGGGCAACCCAATAAATGCTTTCCGCCTTTTTCATGTCGAAAGTATTGATTTCGCCCATGCCTTTGGGTTCGATCAAAAGGTCGCAGTACTTCGCTTTCACTTCCATGTCGTGATTGATCGACATGATGCCTGCCCTTTGCATCAGTTGCGTAATTTTGGTGATCTTTTCTACCGGCTTTAAGTGGTTGCACGATGAGCCAATGATGTAATCGCAGTGGTTGAGCAAGGGTTCTACCGGAAAATTATTGAGAATGCCCCCATCTACATACATCTGGTTGTCTATCATAATCGGCCTGAAAATCCCTGGGATGCAACTTGAGGCCTGTATCGCTTTAATCAGCGGGCCCTCGGTAAAATAAGTGGCTACGCCTTCGCTAAAATTAGTGGCACAAATGGTGAGCGGGATTTTAAGTTCCTCTATCCTGTCGTGCGGGAAATACTCTTTCAGCATTTCGGCCGTGTTTTCAATGTTGATGAGGCCCAGAGAACCAATAGCCGGACGTATAAAACGCAATAGCTTGGTCTTGATAAAGATGTTCAATCCTTCTTCGGGATCTATTCCGGCGGCATAAAAAGCACCTGCAATAGAGCCTGCACTGGTGCCGCTAACCATGCTAAAGTGGATGCCGACATTCATAAAAGCTTTAAGAATGCCCAAATGTGCGATGCCTCTAATGCCTCCGCCAGATAAAACTATGCCTATTTTCATGTTTAATTGTTCAAATGTTTGAAAGTTGTAAAGTTTGGCCTTACCTCTTCCATGTTGCCTCTTTGTTGAGAACCGAAAACCATTGGTTTACTGGTTCTCCTTCGGTTTGTATTTCGATTTCGACAGGATTTTTTGCGGGTCGGGTTCGGCCATAAGCTGCTGCAGGGTAACTTCCGGATTTTCGGCCATATATTTCTTTACGATCTGCCAGCCAATCCATACGCCCAATTTAGGTGCAGCCGATCTTTTTTCGCCCAAGCCCGGTGTAAAAGGTCCATCGCTTATATAAACCTGTATCTTTTGATAGTCGCTTTCAAAAAGCAGGTTGTTTTGGAGCAAATAGCCCCAAACATTGCCTTCGTACTGCTGGCTCCAGTTCATTTGCTGGGTACTGTAGCCTATTTTCACCGAATCAGGCGTAGTTTCTGGCAATACCTGATCCATAAAATAAAGGATTTTGCCATTGTAAATCATTTTGGCCAATAGGTTCTGGTCGTTGTCGCGTTCCTTAAAAAGTTCTTCGTGGGCAAAAACCTCGGTCACCCGGGGCACAATGTAGGCGGGTTCAAAACGCCTCGATTGGTACAGCGGAATGCTTTCGATCAGTGCGCCATAAAATTTGCTGTTTTTGCCCAGAAACATATCTAGGCCAATGCCCATATAATCGTCGCCCAGCGGAATTTGATAAGAAAAACCCGATAAAAAGCCTATAAAGCGAGGCACTTTAGTTTTTGGATAATAATATTTGATGTATTTGAAGGTTTGGGTCAGCTCTTTTTCGGTAGCCTTTAAATTGGGGAAAACGCTGTCTACTTCTTTGTTCAGGTCGGTATAGGCCTGGTCTTTGTACAGAATGTTTAGTACTTCTGTACCCTTCATGTCTGGATTGCCCACCATCCGGCGCACAAAATCGTCATAAAAGTAACCGTATTTTTTTTGGAGCATAGTATCTGTCTGCTGAACGTCTTTATTTTTGCCTTGGTAAAGATCTTGGTCAAAACGTTGTATTTTTATAGCCAGCTTCATGTGGCTTACATCGGGCCTATTGCTCGTTTTGCATGAAAAAAATGCAATCGTACACAGAAAAAATAGATAGATTTGAAGGTATTTTACGTTATAGCTCATTAAAACAAATATAACTCCCAAATTACAGGAAACCTCATCATTTTTCAAATCGCCGTGCAAAAACGGCAAAAATGGGAAGGGCTTCCATTTGATCAAAGTAAATTAAGCACAAATGAAAAAAATCGTACTCGCAATTCTATTCGCACTTTTTGCACTTAACTTGAACGCACAGCAATATGCCTCGCCTTATTATGGCTTCAGGCTGGGTTTAACCGCACATCCTACTTTTGGCTTTATGAAAGCCGAGAACGGCAAGGGAAATGGCTTAAGCCTAGGCTTTTCTTATGGCCTGATGGGCGATTTTAACTTTGCCGAGAACTACAGCTTTGCTACAGGCATCACTATTACCACCATCAATGGCAAAACCACAGAAATCAATGCCATGCCTTACCATCAGTCGGTAAGCACCAGCAATCCGGTAGCGTACGATTTGAAATATAAAATGCAATACATCGAAGTACCTTTAACCGTAAAACTGAAGACTGCCAAAATTGGCGATTTGCGCTGGTATGGGCAGTTCGGCCTGTCAAACGACTTTAGGATCGGCGCCAAACAAAATGCAGAAACGAGCGGAACAGGGATAGCAAATGATAAAAACATTAAAGACTGGACCCATTTTTACCGTGCGGGATTGATTATTGGCGGTGGCGCAGAGTTTGACCTTGATGGTAAAACCAGCCTGATGATGGGCCTGACCCTGAACAACGGCTTTACCAATGTAATTTCTTATGGCGATAATTCGGTAAGGAACCATTATGTTGGCGTTAACCTAGGCGTGTTCTTCTAGTATTCAGTCTGTCTCACATCTCACATCTCAATACGCACATCCATACTAAACCCAAGAAATGAAAATAGCACTGGCACAACTGAATTATCATATTGGCAATTTTGAACAGAATACCCGAAAAATTATCGAACATATTGCCTTGGCCAAAAGTAAGGGAGCTGATCTGGTGGTATTTGCCGAGCTGGCCATTTGTGGCTATCCTCCCCGCGATTTTTTGGAATTTGAAGATTTTGTAGCCCTGTGCGAAAAGGCTGCGCAAGAAATTGCTGTTCATTGCACAGCTATTGCCTGCGTGGTAGGCTTGCCGATTAAAAACGAAGTGTTGGCCGGAAAAGACCTGTACAACGCGGCTTATTTTATCGAAAATGGAAAGGTTAAAGCTGTGGTGAGGAAAGCTTTGTTGCCTACTTATGATGTGTTTGACGAGTACCGCTACTTTGAACCGAATACCAAGTTTGAATGTATCGAATTTAAAGGCAAGAAAATAGCGCTGACCATTTGCGAAGATCTTTGGAACATTAACGACAATCCCTTGTACGTTTCTTGTCCAATGGACGAACTGATTAAGGAATCGCCTGACTTGATGCTGAATATCGCGGCTTCGCCCTTCAATTACCGTCACGACGAAGACCGCATCCAAATATTGGCCGATAATGCCAAAAAATACCAGTTGCCTTTGTTTTATGTAAACCAGGTTGGTGCGCAAACCGAAATTATTTTTGATGGAGGCTCGCTGGTTTTCGACGAAACGGGAACCGTAAAGGCCGAAATGAAATATTTTGAGCAAGACCTGCAGGTTTTCGACCTCGAAGAAATCCAACAGGTAAAAAACAAGTATCCACAGCCAGAACGGGCAAGCGATATCATGCAGATACACGATGCACTGGTGATGGGCATTCAGGATTATTTCTGGAAGTCGGGCTTTAAAAAAGCGGTTTTAGGCCTTTCAGGTGGAATTGACTCGGCGGTAGTGTGCGCCCTGGCCTGTCGCGCCTTGGGGCCAGAAAACGTAATGGCGGTTTTAATGCCGTCTAAATATTCGTCAGACCATTCGGTTAAGGATGCGCTCGACCTGGTGAACAATATAGGTTGCAAACACGAGCTTATTGAAATTAAGCAAGCTGCTGATGCTTTCGACAGCATGTTGGCCAAGCCGTTTGCAGGCATGCCTTTTAACCTTACCGAAGAGAATATCCAGGCGCGTTGCAGGGGCATTGTGCTGATGGCCATGTCGAACAAGTTTGGTTACGTATTGCTCAATACTTCCAACAAAAGCGAGTGTGCCGTAGGTTATGGCACTTTGTACGGCGATATGTGTGGAGCAATTGGCGTGATTGGCGATGTTTACAAAACGCAGATTTTCGAACTGGCCCGCTATATCAACAAGGATGGCGAAATTATTCCGGAAAATACCATTGTTAAGCCGCCATCGGCAGAATTGAGACCCGACCAAAAAGATTCCGACTCGCTGCCTGATTATGGAATCTTAGATCAAATTTTATTTCAGCATATCGAAATGCAAAAGGGATCGCAGGCCATTATTGCACAAGGTTTTGATGAAACTTTGGTTAGGCGCATACTCAAAATGGTAAACCTGGCCGAGTTTAAACGCTACCAAACACCCCCTATTCTAAGGGTATCGCCGAAGGCTTTTGGCATGGGGCGCCGCATGCCGATTGTAGGCAAGTATATGGATTAGTAGTAATCGGGCAGGTCTAAGGCGTGATGGCCAACAGCCTTTGTTTGGCCAACTGAACAATCGCTTCATTATCATCCAAAGCCATGATGTGGCGTAGGTTGTCTTTGTTGATTATTTTTCCAACGGCTATTTTTCTGGCTAAGGTATCGCTATCAAAACTGGCTACACGGAAAAGATCTTTCTGGCTCATGAGTTTTGCCGTGGCAATTCTTCTTACAAGCGCATCTTCGTCAAAAAAGGCAATTTGCGCCAAGTCCTTCTGCAGGGTCAACTTAGCAGTTGCAATGCGTCGCACCAAAGAGTCTTCGTCTAAATGGGCAATATGTGCAATGTCTTTTTGTTGGCTAAGCTTGGCTGTAGCGGCTCTGCGTGCTAGTACGTCTTCATCAAAATGGGCAATTTGAGCCAGTTCTCGTTGCTCGCTGGCGCTTGCCTCTCCAATTTTGGTGGTTAGAGTGCCTTGACTGGTTTTGATTTCAAAGGTAGCTCCCGAATCGGCAATCTTGATGTTGATTGAAGAGTCTCCCGATTTTATGGCTTGGGTTTTAGAGGGCAAAACAGCTTTTTGCTCGTGTTTGCCAATAGAAAATTCGATGCAGCCCGATAAGCACAGCAACAGTACAAGGAGCGGGGATAAGTTTTTCATCAATAGGTAGGTTTACGCTAAAGTATAAAAAATATGCTAATGTTGGAGCTTGCTGCCCCAAAGTCAAATCCTGCCTAAAAAGCTTGATAAACTTCAAACTATGCATTTGCTGAACTGTTCTAGTTAAACCTTGAGGCAGGCCGATAGGTCTTAGTTAAGGATTTAAACAATGCAGAAGATGAAAAGAATATTGGTTTTCTTGGGCATGATGGTCGGTTTGGCCTCGTGCTCGAGCTACGATTATTATTCGGTAAGCAATAAACCTGTCAATTCGGCCAAATACCGAACCTATGCCTGGTTGCCCGAATCGAGGTCTAAAGCTTCGTCAACTTACGATAATGATATCGCAACGGATAAAATTGTAGATGCAGCGAGCGAGGAGCTCAACAAAAGAGGATTGACGCTCAATAACAACAACCCTGATTTGTTAATTAAATATACGGCAGTGGTGAATAAAGAAACCAAGGTTTACGAGGAGCCTATGTATTACAATCCGCCGCCACGACTTTCGCCAAGGGTAGGCTATTACCGAGGCAGAGCTGTTTATTATTATGCCTATACCGATCCTTTTCCGGTTTATGTAGGCAGCAGGGCGAGAAAAATGCAGGTGAAGGCCGGCAGCATCATGATAGACATTATCGAACGCAAAAGCTCTAAACTCATTTGGAGAGGCTGGGCCGAAGGCGAGGTGAACGATCCTCAAAAAGCCATCAACGATATTCCTACGGTAGTTGCCAATATCTTTAAGAAACTGCCTTAAGCTAGATACACTTGCGAAGTTTTAGAAACTTCGCAAGTCTTGTGATCCAATTGATATAGCCTGTTGATCAATGGCTAACTAAAGATTAATGAGAAGAAGTATTGGCAGGCTTTGCCACTTTATGCTTGAGCGAGTGGATCAAAAGAATGGCTATGCCGGTCATGATCGATAGGTCGGCCACATTAAATACGCCTGTCCTGAAAATCACGAAATCCATGTGCATAAAATCGGTTACCGAACCATGCAATATACGGTCGTATACATTGCCGATGCCGCCACCAATCAGAAAAGACAGCCCGATTTGCATCATTTTGGGCAAATCTTTCTTGGCTGTCAAATAATAAAGTCCGTAACCCAAAACGGCCAAGGGCAAAAGCGTAAGCAAGGCAAAACGGATGGGGGTTGGCAGTTCGTTGCCGGCACTTAAAAATGCACCCGTATTCTCTACTTTGGTTAAAATAAAATAGTTTTTAACCAAACTGATGGTTTCGCCATATTCGATGCGCTGCCTTACGATGTTTTTCGAAACCTGATCGCAACCCACATTGAGGGCAACTAGCAACAGGAGCAGTATCCATTTCAAGTTTTTTCTTTGTGGCATTGTTTTACTTATAGGTAACTTTTGCTTCTGGAATAACGATTTTTTTATCTATTTCGGGCAGAAATTTTTGTACGCTGGCCGTATTGTTGGCATTAAAAAAATACCATTTCTTGCCACTGTCGTAAGAAATACAAAATAAATGGCCAGCCGTATGAACGGCTTGTGTTCCAAAGCTTACGTCTACCTCTTGTGGCACTACACACTGAATGCTGTTTTTGGTGGTAATGCATTGGGCCGCTTTGCCGGTAGTCATGTTTTTAAACTTCAAATTGCCATTTTTCATTTTTTGCATGCCTTCTTTTAAGGTGGCTGCGGCCTTTTGCTCGCCACCCATGGCTTTCACCACGCTAGGATGTGTATACTTCATCAGGCTTAGGTAATCTTCTTTTAAGGTGGCCTTTGCCATCTCATTAGCCTGTTTGTAGAGGCTGTTTAAATAAGCTTGCGCATGGCCGGCTAGTTGGGCGCAAACCAAGAGCGCCAATAAGACTATTTTTTTACCCATTTTTTGAAAGGAATTAGAAGTGCAAGGATGAAGCCCATAACCGCTGCTATTTGTGCAATCAGGTCTCCGCTTTTAACATAGGGCGTTAAGGTATCGTTAAGGTTGATGTCGGCTTTGATGGCGGTTCTGGTCCACCAGGTTGATTTTTTAACCACATCGCCTCTTTGGTTAATAAAACCCGAAATGCCGGTATTAGCCGATCTGACTACCCAGCGACGGGTTTCGATGGCCCTTAATTTGGCGTAGAGCATGTGCTGGTCTTTGCCCGAGGTGTTGCCCCACCAGCCATCGTTGGTAATTACGGCAATAAACTGGGCGCCGTTTTTAACCGATTTGCCCACCCAGCTGCCCCAGATCGATTCGTAGCAGATAACCGGCGCAACGCCGATACCACTGTACGAGTAAAAGACTTCGGGCTCGTCTTGCCATCCCCAGCTCGATACGCTGCCACCCAGCCCGGCAAAAACCGGAGTGAGGAAGGAAAATACTTTAGGGAAAGGCATTTTTTCGGCGCCGGGAACCAGTTTCGATTTATGGTAAAACGCTACCTCAGCCGAGTTTTCTACCTGCATGGCCGAGTTGAAATGATCATAATACATGCCATTTGAGCTTTCTTGGGCCGAAATGGTTTTTTTAGTGTCGTACCATTTTACGCTTTCGATACCGGTAATGAGCGTGCCGTTTTTGTATTTGTTTAAAAATTGTTGGGTAGCCAAAAAATCGGGATTGGCACGAACCCGATCTTCGTCTGTATAGTTGGGAATGGCCGTTTCGGGCCAGATGAAATATTCGGTATTTACTTGCGCCACCGAATCTGATAAACGGGTCAGGATGCGAAGTTGTTCATTGGCCGAAATGCTCTCGTATTTTTGGTAGGGATCAATATTAGGCTGTACCGTTACTACATTTACTGGTAATTTTTTTTCTTGGTAGCTGTTGTAGGTGTACCATGAAAAGCCAATGGGCAGCACCACTACAGCCAGCCAAATCAAAGCGGGCTTTAAGGCTTTCTCTTCGGTCGATTTCCAGCTTCTGTAAGCCTCGAAAGCCAAAATGTTGCTCAATAAAATCCACAGCGAACCGCCGTAAACGCCGGTGTACTCGTACCATTGGGCCAATTGGTGCATGCCGGCAAAGCCGTTGCCCAGGGTCATCCACGGAAAGGCAAGGTCCCAACTTTCGTGGAGGTATTCCATGGCGATGTAAAAGCAAATCAGTCCGAGGTAGCCAACCCAGGCATTTACCCTTAGCCTTAAACGGTAATAGAGCCAAAAGGCAAAGGTCATGAGCAGGGCGCCCAAGCCGTAGGGGATGAGCGAAACCAAGAAAGAGACTATGGTTCCCGTAAATCCGGTATTGAATGCGCTAATGGCGTTAAAAACCCAGTAAATGCAGGCCGTGTTCCAAGTTAGAAAGGCCAGCCCTGCAGTTAAAAAGATGCGCCGGCCGGTTTTGGGAGCCTGTTGCAGCCTCATGCGGTCTATGGCAACCATTAAAGGCACCAAGCCGATGAGCAGCAAAGGCGCAAACCAGGTATGCGGAGGCCAAGCCAGCCACAGGAGAAACGAGCTGCACAAAGCCAGCAGATAGTTTTTGTTTAATTTCATGAGTTGTTGGTTTCGTTATGGCCAATAGCACGGCAACGCAACGGTTTTTGTTGGGCGATTGCTTCTTCCGAAACGGGTTCGGGGTCGCCATAACGCATACTATAAACTATCTAAAATAGCCGATTTCTTGCTTTCGTATTCTTCTTGGGTAATCAACTGTTTGTCGTAAAGCGTTTTCAGCTTTCTCAGTTTCAAGGTTGTTTCGTCTTCCGGCTCCTCGATTTGCGGAGGCGGAATAACTACTGCTTCTTCGATAGGCAATTCAATTGTTTGGGCTTGAGGTGTCGACGGAATAGTTACCGTTGAAGCCGATGCCCTGTTTTCTTCCAACAGTTGTTGCCTCAACATTTCCTTATACTGCTCTAGCTGCTCGTTGGCAGCCTGGTGCAGCTTTCGGGCCTGTACCTTTGGAATAAACTCTGTTACAATGTTTTCGCCATGCTGCGGTACGCAGATAAATTTCGAGCCAAAAAACTCTTCCTTAAACGAAACTTCCTTTACGTTTTTCCAGGAAATATCCTTAAAGTTCATGGTCAGGCCCAAATTGCCGGGCTCGCAGTAAAAAATGCGTTTGTTGCTAATGGCAATGCTATCGGGCAGCAAGTTTACAGCCGGTTTTTTCTGTACGGCCAGGTATAAAATCTCTTCGCCGCTGGTAAGCAGGTCATTGAGCTTGCCAATTACCTTTTCTACTGCCTTTGGATCTTGTTCGTCGCTTAAAAATCTATCTATTGCAATCATTATTATGCTGTTGATTATTTGTTGTTTTAGATATTTGGTAGCCCTTAAAGTTATGGGGTCCTTATTATTTCCGCCACACAAATTACGGATTCTACTTTTAAAATATGATGTTTGAAATGTGAATTTATTTGGGTGGTTTTCTTTAGCTGTCGCTATTTTGAAACGGCTAATCGTCCGGGTTGTTGTCTTCGTATTTGTTTTTGGCTTTTATGCTGGGCTTGCCCGCAACACACACCACAAATTCGCCTTTAAGTACATTGTGCTCAAAATGCGATTTGATTTCGCTTAAAGCGCCGCGAACAGTTTCCTCATACATTTTGGTCAGCTCGCGACTTACCGATGCCTGCCTGTCGTCGCCCAGGTACTCGGCAAATTCGGCGAGGGTTTTGAGTAGGCGGTGCGGACTTTCATAAAAAATCATGGTACGTTCTTCTTGTGCCAGCAGCTTTAACCGGGTTTGGCGCCCCTTTTTTACGGGTAAAAAGCCTTCAAATACAAATTGGTCGCTGGGCAGGCCCGAATTAACCAAGGCCGGCACAAAAGCCGTAGCGCCCGGCAAACAATTTACCTCTATCTCGTTTTTGAGGGCTTCTCTTACCAGGAAAAATCCCGGATCGGAAATGGCCGGCGTTCCTGCGTCAGAAATGAGGGCCACATTTTGCCCCTGGCTCAGAAACTTGATAATTTCGGAGGTAGCCTTGTGTTCGTTATGCTGATGGTGCGAATATACTTTTTTATCAATGCCGAAATGCTTGAGCATAGGAGCACTGGTCCGGGTATCTTCGGCCAAAATTAAGTCTACTTCCTTTAAAACCCGGATGGCCCTGAAAGTCATGTCTTCTAAATTGCCAATGGGCGTGGGTACGAGGAATAGTTTGCCACTCATGATTTACGATTTTAGATGGAAGGATTTACGCCTGGCCATTAAAAATCTTAAATCGGCAGTCGTAATTCGTAATTCAATCTTATCTTTGTAAAAAAATTAAATAATGCTGCAAGTTAACTATATCCGCGAAAATAGAGAGAAAGTTTTAGAGCGACTTAGCGTTCGCAATTTTAAACAACCCGAATTGGTAGACCAAATCATCTCCATTGATGAAGAGCGTCGCCAAACTCAAACTTCGTTGGATAGCATTGCGGCAGAGGCAAACGCTGCGGCCAAGCAGATTGGCGAGTTGATGCGTGCCGGCAAGAAAGATGAAGCCGAAGCTGTTAAAACGCAAACGGCTTCGCATAAGGAAACCATCAAAAACCTTGGCGATAAGCTGGCCGAGCTAGAAGCCCATCAGTTTAATTTATTGGTGCAGTTGCCCAACCTGCCTTACCATTTGGTAAAAACTGGATCAACAGCCGAAGATAACGAGGTGGTTTTGGTTCATGGCGAACCGGCTCAACTGCCTGTCAAAGCCCTGCCACATTGGGAACTGGCTGCCAAATACGATATCATAGATTTTGAATTGGGCGTGAAAATAACGGGTGCCGGTTTTCCGGTATACAAGGGCAAAGGTGCCAGGTTGCAACGTGCCTTGATCAATTTCTTTTTAGACCACGCTACAGCCGCAGGCTACAGGGAAATGCAGGTGCCTCATTTGGTAAACGAAGCTTCTGGCTTTGGTACCGGACAGTTGCCTGATAAGGAGGGCCAGATGTACCATGTAGGAGTAGACAACCTTTTCTTGATCCCGACCGCTGAGGTGCCAGTTACCAATTTGTACCGCGATGTGATCCTGAAGGAAGAAGACCTTCCGATCAAAAATACAGGTTATACCCCTTGCTTTAGAAGAGAGGCGGGTTCTTATGGTGCACACGTGCGTGGACTGAACAGGTTGCACCAATTTGATAAGGTTGAGGTGGTACAGATTACGCATCCCGACAAATCTTACGAAACGCTTGAAGATATGAGCAAATACGTACAGTCGCTTTTGCAGGAATTGGGATTGCACTACCGCGTATTGCGCCTCTGTGGCGGCGATATGGGCTTTACCTCGGCCATGACCTATGATATGGAAGTATGGAGTGCAGCCCAGCAACGCTGGTTGGAGGTATCTTCGGTTTCTAACTTTGAAACTTATCAAAGCAATCGTTTAAAATTGCGTTTTAAAGGCAAAGAAGGCAAAACACAGTTGGCGCATACCCTTAACGGAAGCGCGCTTGCCTTGCCACGCATTGTAGCTTCTATTTTGGAGAATTATCAAACCGAAGACGGGATTGTTATTCCGGAAGTTTTGAGAAAATATACCGGTTTCGATAAGATCGATTAATAGACAAAAACCAACAAAAAAAGCCTCCAGCAAATCTGGAGGCTTTTTTTGTTGCTAGTAAGTGCTTATAGAATAATAATCAATAGCAAAATAATGATGATAATGGCACCTACCGAAAGATAAACCCCACGATCAAGCACTCGGGCTTGCTCTTTCATTTCCCTCAGCTCTTTTCTCAGTGCTTTTTTCTCCGCCCTGGTTAGGTTGGATTTGTCCATTTTACGGATCTCTTCTACACGGTTTACAATTTTGTCCAACTGTGCTTTTTGTTCAGCAGTCAGTTCTGTTTTCGGCTTGTTGTTTTCGCTGGCCGAAACCGTATTTGCACTAACTCCCAAAACAAAGACAAGCATTAGTGCGTAAATGATCTTTTTCATATGCGATTAAAATTAAAGGTTAAATTGTATCTGCTATATAACAAAAAACCTACCATATTGATTGGTAGGTTTTTCTTTTTTTTAAAATATGCCTATTCTAGGTTAAAAAGCCTGTTTTTTTAATTGAATAACGACTGCTCTCCTAAAAGTTGTATACTTAAACAGGCATTATTTGATTTCGAATACGGTATTTACCTGGTAGTTGAGCTTGATTTTTTTGAAATCGAGGTCAACAGGTGCGCCACCCATGGCATCGGCACTTTCGGCTTTCATCATCATTGCATTGGCTCTGTACATAGGTTGCGGATAGGCTTCGTTGTTGATTTCCTGGATATCGATTACGCCACCCAGTTTTTCGCCCAAGGCCTCAACCATATAGGCTGCTTTGGCTTTGGCAGCTTGAAGGGCTTTGATTTTCAGTTCTTTTTTCAAACTCTCGATTTTAGAGTAGTCGTAGCTTTCAATATTGGTATAAGCCACGCCTTTAGGATCAACCGCGCCAATAATTTCGTTCCATTTGTTCAAATCGCTTACTTTTAAACGGTATTGTTTGCTGGCCAAAAAATCAGGGTTTTTCTTTTTCTCGGTAGCGTAGTTAAAGCTTGAGATGTTGTTGATCATCAAATCTTCTTTCGAAATTCCGGCTTTGAGTACGGCATTGTAAAGCTGGTTTTCCAACTCGGTAATGTCTACTCTTTTTTTGCTGTTGTTGTCTTTAAGATATTCTTTCAGCGAAATGCCGATATAGATGATATCTGGCGTTACTTCGGCTTCGGCCGATCCGCTTACATTGATTTTTCTTCTCAGGTCTACTTGCTGCGCCATGGCACTCATACTGAATAAGGCAACAAAGGCTAGGGCTACTAATTTTTTCATGTGGTGTATCATTTATAATTTTCGTGTGTTTGTAAGTAAGATGTCAACGGGGCCACAATTCCACAGCCAAAAATTAAATTTTATTCAACTTTTGTTGTAATTGTTAGACTGTCAGTGTATTATATTTTAAATAAATTTCAATTCTTCCTTAGAAGTAAATTGAAATTAGGTCGTTTTTGATGCGGAATTGGTGTAGGTAAACCTGCTATAACTTGTTAAATAGCCCAGTCTTTTTGGGCAACCTGATAGACAAAATTCAGCTTGACAGGTTCGCCATAATAGGCCACTTCAATTTCGTCTATTTTCTCCGCACCCAATTTTTCGATGGCTTTTTGCGAACGGAAATTGGTGGCGCCAATGTGCAGGATAATATGATCTACAAATTGAAAGGCATAGTTGAACATGAGCTTTTTTAAGGCTTTGTTATGGCCTTTGCCCCAATACTCGCGACCAATAAAGGTGTAGCCAACGGTAATACAGCTATTGGCCTCGTCATAGTCGTAAAACCTCGAACTGCCTACCACCTTGCCGCTTGCCTGCTCGTAAACGATAAAGGCTCCTTCCGACTGTAGGGAGCCTTGAAAAAAGTTCTGGAAAACCTCGCGTTTGTAGCGGTCTTTGTTGGGGTGCTGTTCCCAAATCAGCGGATCTGAGGCTACTTCGTAGAGCGCTTCAAAGTCTTCTTCCTTTAGTGGAACGAGTCTGATCAGGTCGCTTGCTAACGAAGTAGGCTGCAGGTTAAAACTCATTATGATGTTTTAAAATATTAATAGATACTGTTACCGAATGCCTTGTGGCAATATGCCCTTCGCAATACGGAATTATTTGCTCAATTTTTTGATGGGCGTAAGTTCCAGTTTCCTGAATTCTACTTCCGAGCCCTCGGCTTGCAGGGCAATTTGGCCCTTATCGGCCGTGCAATTGGTGCCTTCGTTTACCAAGTCGCCATTTACCCAAACCTTTACCGAGTTTTTGTAGCACTCGATTACCATTTTGTTCCATTCGCCAACCGGTTTCTCGCTGCCATCGGTCAGGTTTTTAATGCGGCGCAGCTTATTGCCGTTAACGCCCCAGTTTTCTTTGGGCCCGCGGCGGGTTTCCATATCGGGTACGGTAATGTCTTCTTCTATACACCAAAAATCGCCGGCATCAAGGTGCTGCATCTGCACTTCCAGCGATTTGGGAAACATGCCGTACAAGGCACGCGGGGTAGAGGCGTGAACCAATACGCCACAATTGCCGGGTTTGCCCGCAAAACGGTATTCTACTTCTAAGCGATAGTTTTGGTAAACCTTATCGGTAATCAAATGTCCGCCAGGTGTGCCAAGGCTAACCAGGTTGCCGTCTCTTACTATGAAGGGATTTCTGGCATTGGGATTTTTGTCCATTTCGGGAACGTCGGCATGCCAGCCGGCAAGCGATTTTCCGTCGAATAGGCTTTTTTGCGCGAATGCAGGGATTGAAAGTGCCAAGGTGGCGCAGCATAGCATAAGGCGTAAGGCGGTTTTTTTCATAAGGCTGATGTTGGTTTTCTTTCAAATATAATTAACTAAAACTAAAAAAGCCACCTGGTTTTCCAGATGGCTTTAATGCTTTTTTAAACAGCTATCGATTAATCTTCAACACTTTCGTTGTTAATGCCAATCTCATCCCTGATTTCTTCCTTGAAATATCTTTTCTGGAACAGCAGGATGGCAATTACTCCGATCGAAATAGAAGCATCGGCCAGGTTAAATACCGGACGGAAGAACTCGAAAGGCTCGCCTCCCCAAACGGGTAGCCATGATGGGAATGTGCCCCTTAATATCGGGAAATAAAGCATATCTACCACACGGCCATGAAAAAGGCTTTCGTATTTGTAGATCACGCCATAAAACACCGAATCGATGATGTTGCCCAGCGCTCCGGCAAAAATCAGGGCTACGTTCATGATCAGGCCACGATGATACTTGCGTTTAATAAGGTAATGCAGGCCATAGCCAATTCCGGCAACGGCAATAATCCTGAAAATAGAAAGCGCCAGTTTGCCAAATTCGCCACCAAACTCGAGGCCAAAGGCCATGCCGTTGTTTTCGGTAAAGTGGATAATGAACCAGTTGCCAATGATCTTATATTCTTGTTGCAGGTACATGTGGGTTTTAATCCACGTTTTAAGCGCCTGGTCGGCAATTAATACCAACAAGATGACAATTAATGGTTTTGTGTAGCCTTTCATTAACCCTGCTTCAATTTAGCTTCCATGCTTAGCGTAGCATGCGGCACCGCACGCAGACGTTCTTTTTGGATCAGTTTCCCGGTTTCGCGGCAAATGCCATAGGTTTTGTTTTCTATGCGCACCAATGCGGCCTCCAGGTTGTCAATAAATTTTTTCTGGCGGGCTGCCAATTGGTTAATCTGCTCTTTTTCTAAAGTCGCAGAACCATCTTCTAGCGTTTTGTAAGCGCCAGAAGTATCTTCAGTACCATTTGAATTCGGATTGCTCAACGAGGAAGTCAACGAAAGCAACTCCTCCCTTGAACTTTTTAGTTTCTCAAGGATCAGCTCTTTAAACTCTTGTAGTTCGCTATCTGAATAGCGTGTTTTCTCAGTTTTTTCCATTTGGTCTAACTTAATTTTAATGGTAGTGGAACCATCATTAACCGTGGGTTGCCATTTTTAAAGGCCGGTTGAGGATGGTTCCATATTCTATTATTGTTTAGTAATCAAAATTTGTAACTCAACATCTTCGATTACGATTTTGTTTCCTTCGTCTACGTTTTCTAGCCATTTAATTTCATCCGCGAGGATTTCTGCGCAAATATAGGCCTTGTTCTGCTGTACGGCTTCGGCAATGATCGGCGCATTTTGTAAACTTACGTTAATTCGGTCGGTAACTTCAAAATTTAGTTCTTTTCTTAAATTCTGGATGCGATTAATTAACTCACGCGATAATCCTTCTTGTTTCAGTTCATTGGTGATGCTGACATCCAAGGCCACCGTCAGGTTGCCCATATTGGTTACCTGCCATCCCGGAATGTCTTCGGCAATGATTTCAACATCTGAAAGGAGAATAACGTATGGGGTATTGCTGATGGCAATTGAGCCTTCTTTTTCAAATTGGGCCAGTTCTTCCTGCGAGAGGCTGGTAATCGCTTCGGTTACCAGTTTCATGTCTTTGCCTACTTTGGCCCCTAAGGCCTTGAAGTTAGGCTTAACTTTTTTCTTGATGAAGCCGGCAGTGTCTTTGATGAAGTCTACTTCCTTGATGTTGGTTTCCGAAAGGATGAGGTCTTTCACCAATTCTACTTTCACCTGGAAATTGTCGTCCAATACCGGAATCAATACCTTGGCCAGTGGCTGGCGTACGTTGATGCCCATTTTCTTGCGCAACGACAAGACCATTGACGAGATGTTTTGCGCCAGTTCCATGCGCTCGTTCAGATCGTAGTCGATCAAAGTGCTGTCAACTTCGTTCCAGATGGTTAAGTGCACCGATTTGGCAACGTGCTGACTTGGGTTGGCCGCAGTAAGGTTACCATACAGCCAATCGGCAAAGAAAGGCGCAATAGGCGACATCATTTGCGATACGCTCATCAAGCAGGTATACAAGGTTTCATAAGCTGCTTTTTTATCTTCGGTCATTTCGCCTTTCCAGAAACGGCGACGCGACAAGCGGATATACCAGTTGCTCAGGTGCTCGTCAACAAAAGTTTGGATGGCACGCGCGGCTTTGGTAGGCTCGTAGCTGTTGTAGCTTTCGTCAACTTCGGCAATCAAGGTTTGCAATAGCGACAAGATCCAACGGTCAAGCTCGCTGCGCTGCGCGATAGGCGTTTGTTGGTCGAGGTTGATTTCGAATTTGTCGATATTGGCATATAAGGCAAAGAAAGAATAGGTGTTGTACAGGGTGCCGAAAAATTTGCGGCGTACTTCATCCAATCCTTCGATGTTAAATTTCAGGTTGTCCCAAGGCGAGGCATTGCTGATCATGTACCAGCGGGTAGCATCGGCGCTGTAGGTATCGATGGTGCTGAAAGGATCGACGGCATTGCCCAAACGTTTAGACATTTTGTTGCCGTTTTTGTCCAATACCAATCCGTTGGATACTACGTTTTTGAACGCGATACCCGGATTGTTCACCATTTTGTTGATGGCTTTGATTTCGTCGCTGCTTTCGCTTAGCATAACCGCAATGGCGTGCAGGGTAAAGAACCAGCCACGGGTTTGGTCAACGCCCTCGGCAATGAAATCGGCAGGGTATGCGTTTTCGAATTCTTCCTTGTTTTCGAATGGGAAGTGCCACTGCGCATAAGGCATGGCGCCACTGTCGAACCACACATCGATCAGGTCAAGTTCGCGTACCATTTTTTCGCCTTTGGCCGATACCAGGATGACATCGTCGACATACGGGCGGTGCATGTCTTTCAATTCAAATCCCGCAGGCATCAATCCTGCTTCAACTGCTTTTGCAATTTCGGCGTTCAGTTCTGCGATCGAGCCGATGCATTTTTCTTCCGTACCATCGGCTGTGCGCCAGATTGGTAGCGGCGTACCCCAGTAGCGCGAACGCGAAAGATTCCAGTCGACCAAATTTTCCAGCCAGTTGCCAAAACGGCCAGTGCCGGTGGCTTCAGGTTTCCAGTTGATGGTTTTGTTCAGCTCGGCCATCTTTTCTTTGAGGTCGGTAGTTTTGATAAACCAGCTGTCTAAAGGATAATAGAGCACGGGTTTGTCGGTACGCCAGCAATGCGGATAGCTGTGTACATATTTCTCCACCTTAAAGGCTTTGTTTTCTTCTTTAAGCAAGATGGCGATTTCTACGTCAACAGATTTCTCTGGCGCTTCGCCATCGTTGTAGTATTCGTTTTTCACGTATTTGCCGCCTAAGCCACCTTTGAGGCTGGCAATAAACTGGCC
This sequence comes from Pedobacter sp. TM02, assembly GCF_059705275.1. NCBI lineage: Bacteria > Pseudomonadati > Bacteroidota > Sphingobacteriia > Sphingobacteriales > Sphingobacteriaceae > Pedobacter > Pedobacter sp. TM02. Next base: position 3,748,672 of record NZ_AP046530.1, on the reverse strand, counting down.
GTGCAGGTCTACCAACGGAACAGGGTTGCCCTTTTCGTCTAACACCAACATCGGTGGTACTTCTGGGGTAGCCAATTTGGCCACGCGCGCATCGTCGGCGCCAAAAGTAGGGGCGGTGTGTACAATACCGGTACCATCTTCGGTGGTTACGAAATCGCCACTGATTACCCTAAAGGCATTTTCTGGGTTTTGGTAAGGCGTAGCCCAAGGTAACAATTGTTCGTATTTGATGCCCACTAAATCGGCACCTACAAACTCGGCCAGAACCGTATAAGGTATTTTCTTGTCTTCGGCCTTGTAATTGGCAAAGTCGGCATCGCTTTCGGCCAAGAAATATTTGCCTGCAAACTGTTTGCCCACCAAGGCCTTGGCCAAGATCACCTGAACGGGTTCGAAGGTGTATTGGTTAAAGGTCTTCACCAAAACATAGTCGATTTTCGGGCCTACGGTTAGCGCAGTATTACTAGGCAAGGTCCAAGGCGTGGTGGTCCAGGCCAGGAAACTTACTTCGCCGTAGCTGTTCAAGAAAGCAGGCAGGGAAGAAGCAATAGCCTTGAATTGGGCTACAATGGTAGTGTCGCTTACATCGCGGTAGGTGCCCGGCTGGTTCAGTTCGTGCGAACTTAAGCCGGTGCCGGCAGCAGGCGAGTAGGGCTGGATGGTATAGCCTTTGTAAAGCAGGCCTTTGTTGTAAAACTGCTTTAAGATCCACCAAAGCGTTTCGATATATTCGTTGTGGTAAGTAACGTACGGGTTTTGAAGGTCGACCCAATAGCCCATTTTTTCGGTTAGGTCATTCCAAACGTCGGTATAGCGCATCACCTCTTCCTTACAGGCCGAGTTGTAGGCTTCGACAGAGATTTTTTTGCCGATATCGTCTTTGGTAATGCCGAGTTTTTTCTCAACGGCCAGCTCGATAGGCAGGCCATGGGTATCCCATCCGCCTTTGCGTTTTACCTGATATCCTTTTAGGGTTTTGTAGCGGCAAAAGATATCCTTTATGGCACGGGCCATCACATGGTGAATGCCGGGCATGCCATTGGCCGAAGGCGGGCCTTCGTAGAAGGTGAATGGTTTGGCTTTTGAACGGGTGCTTATGCTTTTTTCAAAGATGTTTTCCGCTTTCCAAAATTCGAGTATCTCTTTACCTATTTTCGCTAGTTCTAATTGTTTAAATTCCCTATACATCAATCAAGTATCTCCAAAAATTAAGGATGCAAAGCTACAGTTTTAGAATGAATTATGGTAGTTTTGTGCAAAGAGTTTTATGGATAAATTGTTAAAAATCGGATTGGTTTGCATGTTGGCTGCGGTTGTGCTGATGCCGGTTGCCGTTTTGTTGGGTACTGGCCATAGGGCGCTGCTGATGACTTTTGCAATGCTTTTAGAACTTATTGGGTTGATTTTTGTTATTATAAGCATCATTAAACAACGAAAGTCTAAAACGCCAGGTCATGATTAAGGTTTTAAAACTACAAAAAGCGGTATATGCCATTTTGCTTGGCATTGTGGCATTAATTGCAGCACAGGTAATGAGCAGCAACAAGATAGCAGGTAGCGGTATTGTACTGGGTGCATCGGGTTTGCTTTTGATTTTGGGTGCCTTCCTGTTTCTTTATCCGATAATTTTTGCAAAAAAAGCCGATAAGGATGGCAAAAGCGTAGAGTTAAAACCCGTGAGTGCCGAGCCTCTTGAAAGCGAAGAAGTACATTGATTTTAACGCGATTTTAATTACGGCATGGCTGCTTGGCCTTTGAAGCCGCTTTGCTAAGCCCCTCAGTTTCTCTTTTTCCAGTCTGTTAGATTCATTTCGAATCTGATTTCCTTTCCCTGCATGCCGGTGGCTTTCCAGCCTGCTTTTTGGTAAAATGCTTCGGCTCTTGTGCCTGGCGCAGTACTCAGCCAAATATGGAGGTGCCCTTGCGCAAAATACCAGTCGAGCATGAGTTGGTGAAGCCGTTGGCCAATACCCTGTTGCTCGAATTGAGGGAGGACAAATAAGGCCCAGATGTTTTGCGCTTGAAGGTCGGCAATGGCAAAGCCGACAATTTGCTGGTCTATTTCGCATACCCAGCCCCTGCCTCTGTGGTTGATGAACTCCTCGCAATCGGCATCACTTACCAAATTGGGGTCAGAAAGCCTGTTTTCGTTGACCGAATTGCGTACAATTTGCATGGACTTGATATCGGCGCTGGTGGCTTGGCGAAAAATTTTATACGCCAGCAAGGCTTCATACGGGTTGCCTTCGAGCCTTAGCAATTGGGCAAAAGCGGGTTCGGTTTTGTAGCCCTGGTTCTTTAATGCCACGATTTGTTGCCTAAAGTGTTCGCCCTTGTCCGTCAAGATTTGATGCTCGATGAGCATATGCTGATAGGCATGTTGCTGCTGTACAGGGAGGGCCTGTCCGAAGATTTCGAGTGCAAGGTCTTCGATCTTAAAATTGGCCATGATTGTTTGCTGGCCGTTTACTGTGGCTTCGCGTAGCTCGAAATCCTTCTTTTCGTTGAAATGGCTGATCAATGCTTGCCGGAAGTCTTGGGGAGTCGTCCACTGGCAAATCACATCTAAATCACTGCCTGCAATGGCAATGTTGATGGGGATGGTGCCCGTTAACACCGGCTGAAAGGCAGCTAGTTTCTCGAAAACCCGATGTGCTGTTAATAGCCGATAGGCCTTTTGCTGCAGTTCGTTTCCGTTGTTCAGGTAATCGAGCTGTTCAAAATCGATCATATCGTCTCATGGTCGAACTGTGCTTCGTTTTGGGCAGCTTGGTCTTCGGGAATAGGCTTGCGGGTCTTTTTCTTGTCGAGCCAAAGCATTAGGGCAGGCAGCAAAGTAAGGTTAAACACCAGTGCTACGATTAAGGTGATGGACAGCAATAAGCCCAGAACAACCGTGCCACCAAAGGTAGAAGCCGTAAAAATTCCGAAGCCAAAGAAAAGGATCAAGGCAATGTGGGTCATGCTTACTCCGGTTTCGCGGATGGTGTCGGAAATTACTTTGCTTACGCTGTAATTGGTCAAGGTGAGCTCCTGTTGGTAGCGGGTCAGGAAATAAATGGTCTGGTCGGATGCCAAGCCAAAGGCAATGGTAAAGATCAGGATGGTTGAAGGTTTTAGCGGGATATGGAAAAAGCCCATCAGGCCGGCTGTTATGATAAGCGGCACCACATTAGGCAGCAGCGAGATAAACATGATGCCCAGGCTCCTGAACTGGGCCAATCGCAATAGCGAAATCAAAACAATAGCCAGTGCGATGCTTTCAACCAAGTGTCTGAGCAGGTAATCGGTTCCTTTCGAGAAAATAATACTCGAGCCCGTGAGTTCTACGTTAAAGCGTTTCGGGCTTAAAATCGAATCGATGCGTGGTTTGAGTTCCTCCAGCAGCGCATCCAAACGTTTAGAACCTACATCGGCCATTTGAAAGCTAATGCGGGCCGTTTGCTTGTTTTTGTCGACGAAATTGGTGAGCATATCCATGTTGCCCTTGTTTTTGCCGTTGCCCGAGTTGGCGGCATAAATGAGGATAAAGTTCTTTTCGATGTCGCTGGGCAGGCGGTAAAAAGCCGAATCGCCATTGTAGAAAGCCTGCGAGGCGTATTTAAGTCCGGTGTTGAGCGAAATGGAACGTGAAAACTCGGGGTAGGCGGCCACCATGCGCTCCATCTTGTCTATTTTCTCCAAAGTTGAAATGCTGAGCACGCCATTTTTGCGCTTGGTGTCTACACTAATCTCCAAAGGCAAAATCCCTTCGAAATTCTTTTCGAAAAACTTCAGGTCGGTTAAAATCTGCGAGTTTTTGGGCAGATCGTCAACTACATAGCCGTTGACATTGATTTTGTAGACCCCAATTAAAGAGATGATGCTCAGTACAATAGTCAGCAGGTAGATCAAGCTGCTTTTTTGTTGCACCAAGCCGTCTGTTTTGGCCAGCAAACTATCGAGGAAATTGGGGACGTGTGCGACGTTTATTTTTCCTTTTGGTGCTGGCAGGTAGCTGAATATGATCGGGATAAGGCAAAGGCAGATGAGCCAGGTAAACATGACGTTGAGTGCGGCCACGCTGCCAAACTGCATCAAAAGCTCGCTGCCGGTAAAGTACAAAACCCCGAAGCCAATGGCTGCGGTTACGTTGGCAATGAGGGTGGTTACGGCAATCCGCTCGATGGTAACGGCCCAGGCCTGTTGTTTGTCGCCGTGTTTTTTAAGTTCGTTGTGGTATTTGTTAAGGAGCAGAATGCTGTTCGGAATGCCGATGATTACGATCAACGGCGGAATCAGTCCGGTGAGGATGGTGATTTCATAACCAAACAGCACCAAAGTGCCGATGCTCCAGATTACGCCCATGATGACCACTAAAATCGGGAAAAAGACTGCATAAAAACTCCTGAAGAAAATCAGTAGAATCAATGCCGACACCAAAATAGAAAGGCCCAAAAAAAGCACAAACTCGTTCGAAACCAATTTGCTGGTAGCCGTTCTGATGTAGGGCAATCCTGATAGATGAACCTGTATGCCTGTACTTTTGCTAAACGCTTCGGCTTTCGCTTCGATTTCTTTCAGCACCGGATTTCTGGCAGCCGAATTCAGTATTTTTTGGTCGAAGGTAATGGCCATCAGGGTGGCATTGGTTTTTTTGTTTAGCAACAGGCCATCGTAAAAAGGCATAGCCTGTAAGCGAGCCTTGAGCGAATCCATTTCGGCATCGCTCTTGACCAGTCCGTTGGGAATCGGCTTTGCCACAAACTTCTGGTTTACCGTATCTTTTTGCAGTTCGAACAGTTTGCCTATAGATAGAACCCCTTTGATGCCTTGCAGGTGCTGGATGTCTTGCGAAAGCTGCGCCCATTGGTTGTAATTCTCTTTTTTGTAGATATCAGCATTTTGAATGCCCAACACCATGATGCTGCCATCTTCTCCAAACTGCTTTTTAAAAGCGTTATACTTAATGAAAACCGAATCGGTAAGGGGTAAAATCTTGCTTCCGGCATAAGAAAGTTTAAGATTGCGGGCGTGCCAGGCCATGAAAACCGTTGCAACAAGGAAGAAAAGAATAAGGACGATCCTGTTTTGAAGTATAGCTCTTGAGAGTTTAGCCCACATAATCAAACTGCTTTTTAAAAAAGTAAAGAAACTAATAAAAATGGCGTATTGCAAAAACAGCCCTATTTTTTATGCTACATTAACATCAGAATGCCACAATTGTTTGTTTGCAAAAGGCGGGAGGCTTCCGATGTCGCGATTTTGGTGTATTTTAGTAGCAGATGAATAAATTGCTGCAGAGTTTTGGTTATGCCTTTAAGGGATTGGCCTATGCCTTTCGGAGCCAGCTGAATTTTAAGCTTCACTGTGTGGCCACGGCATTGGTGGTTGCCCTTGGCTTATATGTGCAATTGTCGGTTGCCGAGTGGTTGTGGATTTCGCTGGCTATTGCCTTGGTTTTGGCCGCCGAGCTGTTTAATACGGCTATCGAAGTGCTGGTCGATTTGGTGTCGCCTACCTGGAACGACAAGGCGGGCAAGGTTAAGGATGTGGCCGCCGGGGCCGTCCTGTTAATCGCTTTGTTGGCCTTAGCTATTGGCTTGTTTATCTTTGTGCCCAAGTTGAGCTGAAATGTTGCATAAAATTAGAGGAATAGTGCTGAAAACCACGCTGTACAGCGAAAGTAGCGTGATTGCGCAGGTGTTTACCGATAAGTTCGGCATCCAGTCTTATTTGATCAATGGCGTAAAAAAGCCGAAGGCCAAAATTCCGATGAACGTGCTCCAGCCCCTGCACCTGCTCGACATGGTGGTGTATTACAAAGCCAATACGCAGCTGCAAAGGGTGGCCGAAGCCAGGCCTTCACCTGTATTCAGGACCATTCCTTATGAGGTCATCAAGAATACGGTGATCCAGTTTCTGAACGAGGTACTGTACAAAAGCATCCGTCAGCAGCAGGCCGACGAAAACCTGTTCGATTTTATTTACAGTGCCGTGAGCTGGTTCGACGAGCATGAGGAGCCAAGCGCCAATTTCCATTTGGCATTTTTGCTCAAGCTCTCCAAATTTTTGGGTTTTGCGCCCCATGGCCAGACCCGAAACGACCAAAAATATTTCGATTTGCAGGAGGGAGAGTTCACTTCTTTGATCCCGGTGCATCCCAATTTTATCGCAAAAACGGAAGCCGATTATTTTTTGGCGCTTTTTGCTACGCCATTCGAAAAAATAAATGAAATAAAACTGAATAATGCCACGAGGAGGTTTCTGTTGGATAAAATATTGATTTTCTATGCGTTGCATACGGCTTCTTTTGGGCAAATCAAGTCGCATCAGGTATTAGAAGAAGTACTTTCTTAATTTTTTTTAATTTTTTTTTGGAAAACTATAATAACGCGCTATATTTGCAATCCCAAAACGAAGCAACGCAGGTTGCCAAGTTGAAAGGAAAAACCCAAAAGGGAGATTAGCTCAGCTGGTTCAGAGCACCTGCCTTACAAGCAGGGGGTCACTGGTTCGAACCCAGTATCTCCCACCAAAAGCCTCGAAGCAATTCGGGGCTTTTTTGTTTTGTTGTCTTTCCCAAACCGAAGATTTGTATAATTAAAGAAGAAACAAAAATGGAGATTGGTTTCCTGTGTTCCGTCCTCACGCCTGGCAAGTTTAATTATAGTCTCCGCCCTTCTGTGAATGTAGCAATACTGGTGCCTGATTTTTATGTGCTGAAATCGTTGGAGCGCAAGAGAATATTTTATATAGGTTTATGGAATTCTTCGACTATGCATCATTTTCCAAATGTTATCTGATGGGCTATGAAACCAAAATAATCCTGTTCAAGCAAGTTTAAAATAAACTTGTAAATCCAAATTCAAATTATCAAATTTATTGCGTTCCAGCGCTTTTGGGAATGTTAATGTTGTGGGTGAAAGGAGGTGCGAGAACACTTATTATTAAATCCATCCAATGAAAACACTTCTCCCAAAAGGGGGCGGGGGCCAGTTTCTCCGCCACGAGCTTCCGTGTGGAAGCAAATCAGAAAAGCTCCAGGTTTGCCGTTTTTTTGCATGCGCTCTTTTCGTCCTCTTTTTCGTCATCCAGGCGGCCAAGGCCCAAAAAATCGCAGACAACCCGGTTGGCTACCTGCGCACGGACCTTGTGGCACCTTCGGCTACGGCCGGAAGCCTCGGCCGCTATGGCGATGCCTCGGTGAACCAGTCGAGCGGGGCGCCGAATTTTTCCATTCCGATCTACACGGTGTCCGGGCACGAGCTGAGCGTTCCCATCACGCTGAGCTACAGCTATGACGGCTTTAGGCCCTCGCAGCCCATCGGCTGGACCGGACTGGGCTGGAACCTCCAGGCCGGCGGGGTTATTTCCAGGCAGATCAAGGGCCGGGTTGACGAGAGCAGCACCGGTGATCAGAACTTTGGGAGCAGCTATGTACAGAGCAGGATCATAGCTCTTGGCGGCTACGAAAGCAACAGCATGCAGACCTTCCTAAAAAGCGTGACCGAAGGGGTTTATGATGGAGAACCTGATGTATTCAGCTTCAACTTTGGAGGCTATTCGGGCAAATTTACGCTCGTGAACGGCACCTATACCATATATCCATACCAGAAGCTGAAGATCAGTGGCGGTGTGGGCAACTTTACCATCACTACGGAAGATGGCACCAAGTATTATTTCAGCGATGCAGAGTATACAAGTCCAAAAGCTACTTACAGCGAAAGCTATAATATACCTGTCCATGCATCTTCTTGGTACCTGACCTCGGTTACCAACGCTTCCAATACTGAAACCATCAGGTTCCTTTATACCACAGATACACAATATGCACAGGTGGGTACTAATACGCAGACCTACAAAAAAGTAGAAGACCCTTCGAGCGGGGGATCTTCCCAGCTCTATTCTCCCTACTACAGCTTTTCATCCTATATTGCTCCGCTTCGACTCACAAGCATCGTCTCTGAGAAACATACGGTTACCTTTTCGGGAACAAGCTCTGGGCGTCAGGACATGTCAACGGCCTCTCCGGCCCTGGGGGGCATCAGCATTACCGACAATAATTCTGGCGACCAGCTGAAGAGCTTTAAGCTCAATTATGAATATTTCGGTGCAAGCGGTAGCAATTTCCTGTACAAATATCTCAAGCTGAAGAGTATTGAAGAATACCCTGTCGGATTAGGGGGCAACATGGCCAACAAGCAGGTCCATACTTTCGATTACGAGAATGAAAACGATAGCTATCCCGATAAGTCCAATGCCTTTGTAGACCATTATGGATATTATGCGGGAGGAATCTTCAACAGCGTGATGATCCCGGACTATGTTTATCCGGGCGGACCAAATAGGGATCCGAATCCCTTTATAGCCAAATTCGGCGCACTAAAAAAGATAACCTATCCCACCGGAGGCAGCACCAGCTTCGAATACGAAGGTAACATGGGCTACAACGGTATCGACTATGTGAAGACCTCCCAAAGCAAGAACGTTTATGTCGCTCGGTCTGGCGGAGATCCCCTTGCCGTGCTCGAGACCAGCCCTTCAAGCGGAACCTTTACCACCAACGTTGCGCAGACACTTTTGATCAATGTAGTAAGAACACCCAAATCTTTAGCATATGATGGCATCATCAAACCCGATCCGGGGACTTCCGATGCCATACTTTTCAGGTTGGATGATGATGCCTATACTTTTGTAAAACTGATGGCCCTGGAAACGGATAGTCAAAATTCTGGACTAACATTTAGCGTGCCTATTACCCCTGGCACCTATTATGTTCAGGTTTTTGCCGACAGCAAGGAAAATGGCATGTCGGCTACCTGGAGCTATGCAAACAACACCAGTGTTCCGATAGAAGGGGCTACGGCTGGTGGTCTGCGAATCAGGCGGATCACCAACAATCCGGGTATTGGCCTGCCTACGGTAAAAAGCTACCGCTATACCGATGCCAACGGCTTTTCGAGTGGCTCTCCCGTTTCTAGAGTGTACGATCAAAAGCCGCTTACGGAAGTGACGTTGAGCGCACAGAACCAAATGACTATTGTGAACAGCTTAAACTTCAGTTCCTTCGTTTCCGAAGGCTCGAACGGAGGCCAGCCCAACTACTACCGGACGGTTTTCGAAGACTTGGTTGGCGGCACCGATACGCTAACCACGCGCAGCGACTATGTCTCGTTTGCAGGCAGCTTCAACGGCGTGCAGCCGTTGAAGGCCGTGCAGTACAAAAAGACATCTGGTGGATTGGTTCCCGTGAAAAAGACCGAGTACGAATACGGCGAATACGGAATGGGAGGGGCAACGGGACTGAAGGCATACAAGGATACAACAGTAACTATAATCCCAGGTGGACAGTATGGCGGACGCCTTTACCATTTTCAGGCCGAGCTTTCGATGATGAGTTCCTACTGGCTCTACACAAAGAAAACACGCGAAGTAAGCTATGAGGGCACCGACTCGCTGGTTACGGTAACGAACAACAGCTACGACCTGGCCGACACCAAGAACCTGACAATGACCCGGACAACGGCCTCGAACGGCGACCAGCTGATCAGCAAGTTCAAATATCCCGACAGCTATACCACCGGCGTAAGCGGCGCATTTACCACGGCACATATCCTAAGGCCGGCCTGGGAGCAGCAGGTGTGGCGGAAGACAGGAACGGATTCGGTGCTGGTGAGCGCCGGCATCACGGAATACAGCGCTTCCAGCTTCAAGCCGGTCAGGCAGTATGCGTTGGCCGTAAAAGGCCTGAATGCCCTGAACGGCGAAGGCATGAGCGGGACCAAATACAGCAGCCTGCTCAGCGACAGCCGCTACGAGGAACGCGTGGCCTACGGCTACGACGGTGCGGGTCGCCTTGTCAGCCAGCAATTGACCGGAGGAATTCCTGTTTCCTATCAATGGGCCTATCCGGCCAACACCAGCTATTCGACGGCGCTGGGCCAGAAGAACTATGTGATAGCCGAGGCGAAGAACGCACTGCCAAGCGAGTTCTACCACGAGAACTTCGAGGAATACAGCGGCGCGAGTTCGGGAACGGCGCATACCGGCAATAAATTCTACAGCGGCGACTTCTACGTTTCGTGGAGCATCCCGAATGCGCGCGCCTACGTGCTGAGCTACTGGTACCGCGACGGGGGCACTTGGAAATACCAGGAGCAGGCCTACACCGGGGCTGTTACGCTTGCGCTGGGCGATGCCATAGACGACGTGCGCATCCATCCCAAAGATGCCCAGCTGGGCACCTATGTGTACAAGAGCGGGGTAGGCATTTCGGCCTCTACCGATGCCAAGGGGCTGACCACGTACAGCGAATTCGACGAGTTCAACCGGCTGAAGAACGTGAAGGACCAGGACGGCAATATCGTCAAGAGCTACGAGTACAACCTGGCGCATGAAACCTTCTACAACGACGCCGTGAGTGGCAGCTTTACCAAGAATAACTGTTCTTCCGGCACAGGTACCTCGGTTACCTATACCATACCGGCCAATACCTATTCGGCCTCTTCCAAGGCTGCGGCCAATGCCTTGGCCAATGCGGCCCTGGCCAACGGGGGACAGGCCTATGCCAATGCCAACGGCACCTGTTCGGGCGTGGCCACCACTGCCATCAGCTATGTCAACTATACCACGCCATATACACCGACAGGCCCAAACTCTGCCGATGTCTCATCATTGGTGATCAAGGATGGCAGCGGCACAACGCTTTACACCTACAACACGGCGCAGCTGCAAGCTGGCATTAGTGTTCCACAAGGTACCTATACCTTCGTTATTACTGTTTCGGGCATGACTTGGGACTGGTATACGGATCTCGGCTGGGCAAGCTGCTACCTCAATACGGGGTCGTACTGGAACGGTTTCGACAATGCCACATCCAGCTATACCCTTACCGGTGTAACACTTACAGCTCCAACGGCCACACTTTACCTAGATAAGTATATATTCTAGCACGTACCCATGAAAACAAGAAATATCCTCTTCCTTATATTGGCACTGGCCTCGCTTGAAGGTTTTGCCCAGAGCCCGAGCGGCGACAGGAACTATACGATGGAAACCATCGTGAAGGTGGCCGGCAAGACCGACGCCTCCATGCTCATAGGCCTGCCCGTGGGGCAGGCGAACCGCACCGTGCAGTACCTCGACGGGCTGGGAAGGCCCATCCAGACGGTGCAGTGGAAGGCCAGCTCCCTGCAGCGGGACGTGGTGCAGGTGACCGAGTACGACGCCTTTGGGCGCGAGACCAAAAAATACCTGCCCTATGCAGAGCAGACGGCAAGCGATGGAGCCTATAAAACGGGCGCCGCAACCAACCAGGCGAGCTTCTACGGTGTTTCGACGGGATGGGACGCCAATGTGGCCAAGACGCCCTATCCGTACGGCATTTCGGTGATGGAGCCCTCGCCTTTGGGCAGAGTGCTGGAGCAGGGCGCACCGGGCGCGGCCTGGCAGCCCTACAGCGCCGGCATAGCGGGCTCGGGCCATACCGCAAGGCCCGGCTATGCCATTAATGCGGCGTCCGACGCCGTAAAGCTTTGGCGGACGAACCCTTCCGGGGCTTCCGCCTCGGCTAACTACCCTGCGGGCACGCTGTACAAGAGCATCTCCAGGGACGAGAACTGGAGCAACGGGAAGGCCGGTACCAGCGAAGAGTACAAGGATACCGAAGGCCGGGTGGTGCTGAAGCGCATCTGGGAAACCGAAGGCACGGCGCTGGACACCTACTACGTCTACGACGCCTACGGCAGCTTGGCCTACGTGGTGCCTCCGGCTGTAGCGGCCGCCAGCTTTACCGAGGCCGATGCAACGTTCAAAAACTACGCCTACGGCTACCATTACGACGGCCGGAAGAGGCTGGTCGAGAAGAAGATTCCGGGCAGGGGCTGGGAGCACATCGTGTACAACAGACTAGACCAGGTGGTGCTCACGCAGGACAGCGTGCAAAGGAACAGTGGCCAGTGGTCGTTTACCAAGTACGATGCGCTGGGCAGGACGATCGCCACGGGACTTTATGTCAATGCGGACGGAAGGGCTTCCTTACAATCCCTGGCCGACGGGCAGACCTATCTTTGGGAAACAAGGGACCCTTCTGGCGCCAATGGCACTGGCTATACCTATGTGGCCCTTCCCCAGAGCGTGCACTACTACCACAGCCTCAGCTACTACGACGACTATGATTTCTACGGCAACTCCTTCGGGGGCGCAACGGGGGTACAGGCCCCTGGCGGACGCACTAGGGGACTGGCAACGGGCGGAAGGGTGACCATGTTGGGCACCGGAACGATGCTTTTGACCACAAGCTACTATGACCTCGAGGGCCGTATGGTGCAGTCAAAAAGCCAAAATCATTTGAGCGGAACAGACGTAACGGACAACACCTACAACTTTGCCGGCGAACTGACCGCCAGCACCCGCACCAATACAGCCAACGGCGTGTCGACCATCATCGCCAACAGCTACGAATACGACCATATGGGCAGGAAGACCAAGGCCTGGCAGAACACCAATACCCAGGGCCTGCCCGCGGTTGCGAATACGCTGCTCAGCGAGATGCTGTACAACGAGATCGGCCAATTGAAGGAGAAAAAACTGGCTAACGGCCTGCAGACCACCACCTATGCCTACAACGAGCGCGGCTGGCTGAAGAATAGTACCTCGCCCCAGTTCGGCATGCAGCTGAAATACGAGGACGGCACTACGCCGCAGTACAACGGCAACATCTCGAACCAGCTTTGGGGCTCTTCAGGCTCTTTTCCCAATACTTTTACTTATGGCTACGACAAACTGAACAGGCTGACAAGCGGGAGCAACTCGAGCATCGGCATGAGCGAAAGCCTCACGTACGACGCGATGGGCAACATCATGACGCTGACCCGCGACGGCAGCACGGGCACCTACAGCTATACGGGCAACCAACTGGCCCAGGTATCTGGCGGGACGATGGCCACGGGCACCTATGCCTACGACGGCAACGGCAACGCCTCCACGGCCACGGTGGGGCTTTCGAGGACAAGCGTAAGTCTTTCGTACAACCAGCTGAACCTGCCGTCAACGGTATCGGGCGGGGGCATCGGCCTGGCCTACCTGTACGACGCCACGGGGGCCAAGCTGAGGAAGGTCAACAGCGGCACGGGCACCACGACGGACTATATAGACGGCATCCAGTACCTGAACGGCACGATCGACTTCATCCAGACCGAGGTGGGCAAGGCCCAGAACAACGGGGGCACCTATACCTACCATTACAACCTGACCGACCACCTTGGAAATGTGCGCTACACCTTCGACATCTACGGCGGTGCAGTTCGCAAATTGCAGGAGGACAACTACTATCCGTTCGGCCTGCGCAGGGTTGCGAGTGCAGGAAATAATAAATACCTTTATAACAGCAAGGAATTGCAGGAAGAGCTGGAGGCTTACGACTACGGGGCCAGGTTCTATGACCCGGTGATTGGCAGGTGGAATTCTGTGGATCCGCTAGCTGAGAAGATGAGGAGGTTTAGCCCGTATAATTACGTATTCAACAATCCGATCAGGTTAATCGATCCTGATGGGATGGAAGGTGTTGATCCAGGGTTGTGGGAAATGTTAAAGCAATTATTTGGAATCGGAAAAGGTAGCCAACCAAAAAACCAAGAAGAAGCTTCTCTGCAAGCTGATAATAGAGCCAGTTTGAGTGCATTGAACAAGAAAACCGAGAAGCTCGAGAAAGGATTAAAGAAAGTGCCTGTTTTGAAGTCTGCCATAAAGGTGATGGAAAACAGTAAGCCAGGTCTAGGAAAAGAGGCAAATTTATTTGGTGTTGTGACTGCTGTTGGAGAGGGATTTGCTGATGCAAGTCTTATTGGAGGGGCAGGAAAAAATGCATCTGGACAATTATTGGAAACAATACAAACCTTTAATGGTATAGTACAACTAAGCGATCTTTTAGGCGAAAGAATGAAATTATCATCTTCCGAGCCCGAAGGTAAGGTGAGTAGAGTTTCAGCAGGAGAAATTAAAGAAATGCAATCAAATGGGTTTGACCCTCATGATCATAAGCCAAAACAAGGTAATACAGGAGGGAAAATAGATTTATGGAAGGATTCTAATGGGAACCTCTTTTTTAGAGCAGAAAAAAGTAAAAGCTACGAGCCTCTATACGAAAATATCAAAAACTATATTAATCAACAATAAATATGGCAGACAAGCAAAATGAATTTGGGTGTACTTTGTTTATTGATACACAAGATGAGGTTCCGGAAATAGTAACCGAACTTACAAATATTCAAGGATCAGCATACATGATCAAAGGCCAAAACAAAGTAAAACCTAGTACAAATGAGGTTATTGATGGTCAATTTAACAAGTATAATTTATGGATGCTTAAAATTGAACTTCGCGAGTGGCCAGACGGCTACCTGAATTCTGCAATAGAACTAATGCTAGACCTGTTAGACCGAGAGAAGGATAAAGTTTTAAGCGTATTAAAAAGATTTCCAAAGAACCATTTATTGTGCTTCGGTTACTTTTATGAAGTAAATCCTTATTTCGTATTCAACAAAGAACTCGTTAAGAGACTAAACGAATACAATATTGATATAGAATTTGATCTGTATTGCTTAAACGAATAAATATTCGGATGATTGCTTTATTGAGAGTAGTTATTAATACGGGCATCGTATTGGACTACGCTATACCTTCGACATCTATGGTGGTGCGGTGCGCAAGCTGCAGGAGGACAACTATTATCCTTTTGGCTTGCGTAAGCCTGCGGGAAGTCCGGTATCGTTGGACAACAAATATCTGTACAACGGCAAGGAGCTGCAGGAGGAATTGGAGCAATACGACTATGGAGCCAGATTTTACGATCCACTGATTGCGAGGTGGAATGGGGTGGATCCATTGGCAGAGCTTGATAGGAGATTATCTCCATATAACTATGGTTCTAATAATCCAATAAGGTTTGTTGATCCGGATGGGATGAAGCCAGATGATGGCTTTTGGAAATCAATGCGTTCAGCAATAATAAAAACAAAAACTGATTTAGCCACACAAATAGCTAGTGTGTATCTCTCTAATGCGGAGGCTCAATTTGTAGGGAGGCATGTTTATAAATCTTTTGGTGTTGCTCTTCTTGCAAAATCTGCTCAAAATACCTCTAAAGATGCTAAATTAGGAGATAACAGGCCTGGAGGTAATCAAAATGCTTTTAGGCATGTACTTGGTCAAGCTTTAGTAACTTCTGTTTTTGGATCTGATATCGCAAAAGAAGCAGGAGATGCACATGAAGGCAGGTATGGATTGCAAAATGTTTTAGAAAATAATAAAGAGCTGGTAAAAGATCTCAAAGGAAAAGGTTCCATTGAAATTGATGAGAAAATAGCGGACTCCTTTGTAGATCAATTAAATAATAAAGTAGGTAGGGACATTGGAATTGCAAACCCAGATTTATCAAATGATGAATTAGCCATAAAATCTCTTGAAGCGGTTAGAGATGGAAAAACTTATATATTTGAAAAAGGTAAAGATGGGAAAGCTATAGTCAAGTCTTCTCATATGTCAAAGGATCAATTCAAAAAAGCACTAGAGTCGTTAGAATAATGGATACATTTCAAAAATATTTTTTAGTAATAATATTATTTTCTTTGTCTTGCTCTAGTCAAAATGATGAGTTTTTGTATAAACTGCAAGACAAGGTCAAAAGAAGTATTGAAATAGCAAAAAAGAATAAACAAAAATATTCAACATTCAAATTAAGCTCTATTACAAGCTTTAAATGGGATAAATTCTATATTTTTGATGAGTTTACAACAGAAGAAAATATAAATGAGATTACCGGATTAAAGTGGGCAGGACCTGATGTCCCTTCAGGATGTAAAAGAATATTGTTTATTTCTAATAATGAAGTCGTAAGCTATTCCGACTTTGATCCCAGTGTTTTTCCAGTATTCTTTTATACTTGTGAAGCAACAGAGCAATATGTTTTTGATAAAAAGGATGACAGAATCGCAACCTTTGAAGCTTGTGATAAAAACGGTTGTGTACTAGCAATTATACCAGAAAGGTGCATTGATAATTTTAAGAGATTGTATCAATAATTTGGAAGTCGTGTAATTTGGTGTAAGTCTTTATCCCGTTTACAAGCTAACGGCGTATTAATCGAGATTTATAATCTTAATCCTTAAATATATACTGTACAGCATAAGATTTCAAAATACCACCGCTCTGGCCCGAGGAAATCAGCGGGGAGCCCCGTATCGCTGGACAACAAATATCTGTACAACGGCAAGGAGCTGCAGTACGAGCTGGAACAGTACGACTATGGGGCAAGGTTCTACGATCCGGTGATTGGCAGGTGGAACGTGGTGGATCCTTTGGCAGAGCAGATGAGGAGGTTTAGTCCATATAGCTATGCATTGAACAATCCAATAATATTTGTTGATGTTGATGGAATGTATGCCGATTATTATGATACAGATGGCAAACATCTTGGAAATAATGGGGTCGATGATAATAAAGCTTATGTTGTTAATAAGGGAGATTATAAAACACTAAAAAACGGGGATAATGTAATATATAAGAGAACGGAATTAAGTGTGAGCAATAGCGACCTATTATTGTTAGCATCAACTTCATATGGGGAATCTAGTACATCAAATGTTAAAAAAGAGGTGTTTGGTATTGCTAGTGCCATAATTAATAATAAAGAAACCAGAAGAGGTAATGCTACTATCTCTTCAACAATTGATGGGTTTGCGTTTGCCGCAACGGATGGCAATTCAAGAACCGGCCAATTCAATAGTGCAACTGAAGGAGAAAGAAATGGAACATTTATGCAAACGGCCATAGCTGGAGCAATAAATGCTGTAAATGGAGGGGTTGATTATTCAAATGGAGCTACGCATTGGGCAGGATCGGATATAGGTTCTAACGCGGAAAAGAGAGCCACAGGAGGGCTGATATTTACCGAGCCAAGTCATGATATGCAATCCTTAGGGAATAAAATGGTAAAAGGGGCACCGGTTATAACATACTATTACAATAAAAGTGGCAAAGCCACAGGTGTTAGAGGGAATTACTCCTATACTTGGGAAACCACAGCGGCCCAAGGAGGGACAACATTTATGAAAAAGACACAGGCATTTATCAAAGCTACTGGGGCACCGAAATATTAAAACTGATTATGAAAAAGATGATTATATGCAAAATGTTTATTCTCTTTTTTATTCTTTCTTCTTGTGTTAGAAAGCTGGAGCAAAAGGAAAGTAAAGAAAGCATTATTATAAAAGGGCAACAAACAAAAAGTATTGATGAGATTTATAGTGCTTTTGCTAGTCCTAGCTTGAACCATAGGAAAGTACAAGGAGATTTTGCTTACATAGAGCAGGATGAAGTAACAGGAAAATACTTAGCCAAGTTTATTACTAAAGAAGCATTGCTTTCAATTGAATATACAAGTTATGGGGATAGCAAGAAAGACGTTGTAACCTTAGGTAAACAGACGTTCATCCTACAAAACAAAATAGATCCTTATTCAATAGCTGTATACTGGGTATATAATTATGGTAAGAAGTATCTATGCTTTATAGGAAAAAGTCAGTCAGCATCGGGTTCGGGAGTGCAGGTGTCTTATTTTATGCTGTTTGAGCTAGAAAATTCTGGAAAAATCAGTTATTTCAAAGAAGTTACAAGTAGATTCGGCAATATCAACAGTCTTATTAGCAACAATGAAAATAAGGATATAGGTTATCTTCGGATTGTTAATGGAAAGGAGGAAAGCCAATATATTTTGACCGTAAACGACATCAAAACCAACCAAAAATTAAATAAGAGGTTAATTTTGCTTAAATATTGCCTTAATGATAAATTTATTATACTTCAGGATACGTCAAACTGAAATACACCTCTCATTGGTATGGATTTATAACCCCGACTTCTAAGTTAGACAATCCAATTTGATTGACCCTTTCCGGCCAATTTCGGGAGGTCACAGAATAGCTTGGTTGCCACCTGACTAGCTGTTGGAACATTTTTGGTGAAGAGGGGTCAACAGCTTGTAGTTTTTCCATCTATGGCAAGATTTGAATTTTACATCAGCGACGAGGAAAGAGCAACTGTGATTAATCATATCCTTTCAAAAGGAACAAAGATAATCCCAGACCTTTTGTATGAAACAGAAGAATACGAGGTATTAAGAGATACAATAGGATTCTTCAAATATTTGAAAGATAAAAATATAGGTTTTTTTTTAATAGATGACAGCTTTATAATGGAGCCTTTGGTCGTATCGAAAAACAGGTTCTTTGAAGAACCCAAATATTCTGTATACCAAAGGAAAGGAGGGCCTTATATCGATGCCTCGTTCTATTTGGGTTATGCGGAAGATGCTACAATACCCTACAAAGTTAGCATAATCGACTATTATGAAAAATTCATACATTATGATAGCTATGAAGAGTTTAAAGCTCCAAATGAACTTAAGGACTATTACGGTGAGCTTGTCCGGTTTATAAAGAAAATGTGCCAAAAGGTAGAAGTTGGTAAAAGGAAATTCTGGGTTAGCAAAGAAGTACTAAAGACCATTGAACTATAAATTATGACATGAGGTTTTGCTATTAATGTACAGCAATGCAAAAGACCAAAATGGAGTGCCAAGAAGTCAACACCCGAGAAAATATTAAAGTTCAACAAAAAGGCGCTAATAAGTCATTAAAGGTATTTCAATATACCAATAGTAAGGGCAAAAAAGTCCAAATCAGAAAAGATAATGCTAGATTATATAAAGATGGTGGAAGCCAAGGAGAACATTTTAATGCAGGTGAAGCGGGAAAGAAACTAGACCAACATCATAATGTTATAAAAAATTAGAAATTTTTAAAATGACTATAAACGTTAAAATAAAAAAATACTCAAATATTTTAAATCATGCTAGAGAAATCAATGCTTGGAATATAGTTGATTGCTATGATCCAAGTAGAATCAAAGAACAGACAAAATTTGAATCGATAGAGGTAGCAGAGTTCATATTTCCTGGATCTCAGGGAAGTTTGGAAAAAAGAGAGGCTATTGGAAAGGGTTTTGAACGCTTTGTTCTAAATTATTTAGAAGAGATGGGTTTGGCCTCCTATATTTTGGTTATTGAACAAGGGCCTTCTCCTAAAAGTAAGCTGAAAAGCTACAAAGGAATTTTTTCAAAACAAGCTTTTGGTGGAGAGTATATTTCATTTGAAAGAGACATTAGTCAAACGGAATCATTAATTATAGCAATAGCCAAAGTAAAGCCACCGTATGCAAAAGAAATTTTTGAGACTCTTTATAATAGCGCAAATAGTATTATGATATTGAGCAATAAAGATTTACTAGAAAATCAGGTTCAAGCCCAAGTATATGATAGATATCTTACCGGTAGATTAGATTGTTTGGATCACTTAGCTATAATTAGAGACTATGCAATTGATGGAATATTCTTAAAAATCGGAGGAGATGGAGGAGATGTGGAAACAAGCTTACAGCTTTTTGCAAATAAACTAGCTATAAATGATATTATTGAAAAAGCAAAGAAAGTACTAAACAGAGAAAAAATAGACTACTCTTTTGATGATTAAATATTCTATCTAAGTAATAGATGTTAAAGTATTTAATCCGATCTCGCAAAAGAGATTAATCTTGTTATTATTAAATAAAAATCATATGCATTACAGAAGATTGACCCATGGCAAGATTTGAATTTTACATCAGCGACGAGGAAAGAGCAACCGTGATTAATCATATCCTTTCAAAAGGAACAAAGATAATCCCAGACCTTTTGTATGAAACAGAAGAATACGAGGTATTAAGTGGGGGTTATTCCAAAAGTGGCCGCATATTTTTTTACAAGGTGGCCACATCTTTCGCTCCAAAGTGTTCACTCCATTTCGCTTAAAAGTGTGCAGTCGGCTGATTTTAAGGCGTTTTAAGACTCTGATGAGGTCTTCTGAACCCATCATCATTCTGCATACTGAAGATAAATCCTAGTCTTTCTAAGCGCCAAAAACGACAGGTCTTTTCTACTGTCAGCTTACCATTGATGTGTTCCTGGCCTTTTGCGGAGCAAAAGGGGCATGATGGGAACTGTCCGATTTGGACCTAGGCAGCAAGATCCTGTTTCAGATGGAAAGGTGCTAAAAAGAAAAAGCCCTGATTGGGCTGGACAGTTTGGAACGAAACAGGGTGGATACTTTCACTGAAATACACACCAATGGGCGAATAATTGAAGTTATGACAGCTTGGATTAAAAACAATGATAATGTTGTTAGATTAATCACTGCATTTCCAATTAAATAGATAAACCCACATTAAAATACCATGATAAAAAAATATGATATAGTGAAGGCCATAAAAACTTTAAATGATAAAGTTTTTGAAGGATGTAAAGGAACCGTCCTAATAATTTATCCAGACTTTCCGTTGGCTTTTGAAGTAGAGTTTGTTGATGAAATGAATGAAACCTTAGACGTCTTAACAGTAAAAGCAGATGACATTGTAAAAATGGAGTGACCTCAAAGGTGTACGAATAGAATTGGTTGACCAAAGCCTTTCCTATAACCAACCGAACCTGCCGGCAAGGGTATCGGGCGGGGGAATCGGCCTGGCCTACCTGTACGACGCCACGGGGGCCAAGCTGAGGAAGGCGAACACGGTGAGCGGGACCATTGTCGACTACGTGGACGGCATCCAGTACACGAACAGCACGATCGACTTCATCCAGACCGAGGTGGGCAAGGCACAGAACAACGGGGGCACCTACACCTATATCTACAACCTGACCGACCACCTTAGAAATGTGCGCTACGTTTTCGATATTTAAGGAGGCGTTGTACGCCGATTGCAGGAGGACAACTACTATCCGTTCGGCCTGCGCAGGGTTGCAAGTGCCGGCAATAATAAATACCTTTATAACGGCAAGGAGCTGCAGTACGAGCTGGAACAGTACGACTACGGGGCCAGGTTCTATGACCCGGTGGTTGGACGTTTTATCGTTATTGACCCAGTTGCTGAGCATTTTCCATGGATGACTAGCTATCAATATGCATCTAATGATCCTGTTAGAAATATTGATCTCGATGGTTTAGAAGGTATTCCCTTTACTACCTTTTTTGGGAATAATTCAGTTGTTCCTAGATTGGCGCCTTTGGCAGAAACAAGTAAATATACAGTAGAAAATGTTGCAAAAGCCGGAGAGGAATTCGCTGGGAAAAGCATGGAAGCATTCAAAAGAGGAAATGCGGCAGAGGCTGAGCAGTTGATGAAGAATGGTCTTGAAAAGAATACTAAACCATTTAAAGGCACTGATCCAAAAACTGGTGAAGAAGTGACAACTATTCCCGATGCTCTCAAAAATGATGGATTATCAACTTCTGAAGTAAAGAATGTTATAAGACAATCATATACTAAACAGCTTAAGGTTCAGGAAAAGATATCAAATGACAATGGATTTTCACCTGAATTGTTAATCAACAAGGGTGCTAAAATATCCAAGCCACTTAAAAATTCGTCATTTGAGATTAAAACCTATCAAGAAATTATCACTGTCAAAAGCGACAACACCAGGGTCAAATCACCATCATTAGTTCCCATTGGCAAGCCGTCTCCTAGCCCATCTAAAACAATTTGGAATGCTATATCGAGAGAAATAGACCTGCTATAGACCAGCATATAAAATTTTAATAGTTCAACTAATAAAGAGACAACATGAAAGACACTTTTGAAGAAATGATGGTAAACAATATATTGTATCAAGCAGAGCAATATTTAAAAGAATTAGGGGCATTCTATCCTTTTGGTTGTGCTATTGACAAAAACAATAGAATTGTACCCTTAAGTGCATATTCAGAAAATGATAATCCTCCCGCCCAAGAACTGATCGAAGTGTTAGAAGCAGGTATTATTAAGAACTTTAAGGAAGGAAACTATTTCATTGCCGGTATCGCTGTTGATGTTTTGCTCAAAGAAGCTGATAGGAGCTATGACGCCATTGAGATAAGAATTGTTGAAAAAGGCAACGAGCAATATAAAAAGCAAATCAAGTACACCTTAAAAGACGGCAAGGTCGAGTTTGGCAACATACAATCCTGATTTTGTTTCCTGGACTATGATTTTGTTTTTTGCCGATCTTTACAAGAAATAGTATGCCTGACTGGAAAACCAATTTGATTGACCGCTTCCGGCCAATTTCAGGCGGCGCAGAGTAATTTGGTTGTAACCAAGTTAGTTATTAGATTATTTTTGGCGAAGAGGGGGTCAATAGCTTGTAGTTTTTCCAGCCAGACACTGTATACCTTAAAATTCCCTAAGCTAAAGATTCCGCCATGAGGAGAATTATGCTTATGAACGCAACAGCAATGCCACCACTGCACAAACCAATGTAGTTGACTCCAAGTCGCTAATTTGAAATATGCTATTAGTTTTCTCATAAACAGGTATTATAAATGATGCTGCCTTGGTCGGCCAGAATCGATCAGTTGTGATTTTTCCAAAAGGGGAAAACAGGCCAGCTAAACCTTGGTGGAAAATTTGGCAGGTATGGCAGCTGTGCAACAACATTGGTGATCTTTTTTTAGCTTTGTTCTATTATGGCCCTCATCAATCCCACAATCGATTCGTTTTACAACCAAAGTTCGGAAGAGACCCGTTTACAGCTCGGCCTTGGTCCGCTGGAATTTGCGCGCAACAAAGAACTGATCTCGCGCTACCTTCAAAAAGACAAGCTGGCCATTGCCGATGTAGGTGGCGGTCCGGGTCATTATGCCGCGTGGCTAAGTAGCTTAGGGCATGAAGTAACGCTGATCGATCCGGTACAAAAGCACATCCAACAGGCGGAAAAAAGAGCCAAAAAAACCAAAAACCCATTTAAGTCGTTGCTTGGTGAAGCCAAAAAGCTGCCCTTTGCCGATCATAGCATCGATGTGGTTATTTTGCACGGGCCATTGTACCATATCCAAGACCGGCAGGAACGCCTGATGGCTATTACCGAAGCCAAAAGGGTACTGAAAAACGGAGGCGTAGTGCTGGGCTTTGCCATTACTTTTGCGGCATCAACCCTGGCGGCCTTTCAGAGTGGCATGTTCCATCATCCGGAGGTTTTTAAAATGTGCACAACAGAGTTGTCTACGAGCTTGCATCATCCGCCAAAGGCTTTTCCAGGCATGTTGGCCGAGGCCTATTTTCATCGCCCTTCGGCATTAATCAACGAATTTGAGGCCTGTAATTTGCAAGTGCTTAATTTGGTGGCGGTAGAGGGGGTGATTTGGATGGACAAATCTTTTTTCGAAAGCTGGGCCACCGAAGCAAAGCGAGCAAGATTATTGCAGTTGCTAGCCCAAACCGAAACAGATCAGGAATTGCTTTGCCTGAGTCCGCACATGATGCTGGCGGCTCAAAAAGTCGAAAAAAATGCTTAACTTAAACTCATGGAAAGGCCCAGACTACAGCTCGCATTATCGCCTTTAGATAAGGTGGTAGTTGTACTGGGCTGCATTGCACTTATGATTTTATGGTGGTTTACCATAAGCCATTACCAGGGTTTGCCCGATATCATTCCTACCCATTACAATGCCATGGGCAAAGTAGATGCTTATGGTAGCAAACGTACTGTTTTTATCTTGCCGGCCATCGGAACGGTTCTTTTTATGGCTATTGCCATTTTAAATCGTTTTCCACAAGTGTTTAATTATCCGACCGAAATTACGGCCGAAAATGCCCTAAGGCAGTATACCAATGCCACGCGTTTGCTCAGGCTACTCCAGTTGATGTTGATGCTGGTTTTTCTGTTTATCCAGTTTAAAACCATGAAAGCAACTGCCGGTGGAACGTTGGGTTTGGGCGTTTGGTTTTTGCCAACGGTACTGGTCTTTGTTTTTGTTCCCGTAGCCTATTTTGTGGTCAGGTCTTTCAAAATCAAATAAGGTTTGTTGGCTATTGTTTTGGCCTGGGTGAAAGAAAATTGCCCGTAAATAGGCCTTCTTTTCCTAAAAGTTAAAATTTCTTTCTATTTTTAGTCTCATGAAAAACAGACTATTAACCCTGCTTTGCCTTACATCTATGGGCATGCAGGCGCTGGCACAAGAGCCTCATGCGGCTTATCGACAGCAAATTGATGGCACCAGGCTTTCTTTTGAAATGCAGGCCATCCCGGGGGGGAGTTTTGCCATGGGCAGCAAAAATGGCAATAAAGACGAAGCCCCAATTCATCAGGTAAAAATAGACCCGTTTTGGATGAGCAAGTTCGAAGTGATTTGGGATATTTACGAGCCGTTTCTCTATAAAGATTACGAAACCAACAATAGCGTGGGTGCTATTCCGCCACAAGTTGATGCGGTAACCAGGCCCACTAAGCCTTACCTCGATATGACTTTTGGCATGGGCAAGGCTGGAAAACCGGCTTTGGCCATGACCCAATACAATGCCATCCAGTTTTGTAAATGGCTATATGCACGAACCGGCGTGTTTTATCGGCTGCCTACCGAAGCCGAGTGGGAATATGCCTGCAGGGCTGGCAGCGCAACCGATTATGCGTTTGGCAACGACCCGAAAAAACTAGGCGAATATGCTTGGTTTAAAGGCAACAGTGATAAAAAAACACATGAGGTAGGCCAGAAAAAACCTAATGCTTGGGGGCTGTATGACATGCATGGCAACGTAGCCGAGTGGACCTACGACCAATACGAGCCTGATTTTTATGCCAGCCTGGGCAAGGCCGAAACTAATAATCCAGTGGCTGTTCCTACTAAATTGTATCCTTTGGTAATTAGGGGCGGCTCTTACGATGATGATGCCAAGTCCCTCAGATCGGCGGCCAGAAGTGCATCAGAACCGGCTTGGAAGCAAATCGATCCCCAAATTCCCAAAAGTAACTGGTGGTTTCCGGAAGCGCCTTTTATCGGCATAAGATTGGTGAGGCCGGTAAATCCACCCAGCAAGGCCGACATCGATGCCTATTATAACAAAGCACCTATAAAAGATTATTAACCTTTAACCTTAGTAACCAAATAAAACCTATGACAGATAACAGTAAAACACAAAACGAACGGAGAGAGTTTTTAAAGGCTTCGGCACTGGTGGCGGGCGGCGTGATGCTGAGCGGCTATACCTGGGCGACGCCATCGTCAGTAGACGATACCATTAAAATTGCCCTTATCGGTTGTGGCGACCGTGGCACTGGTGCGGCTTTTCAGGCTTTAAGCACCAAATTCAATCTTAAATTGGTAGCTATGGCCGATGCCTTTCAAGACCGGTTAGACAATAGCTACAAAGTGCTTTCCGAAAAATTCAAAGAAAAGGTGGATGTTCCCAAAGAGCGTCAGTTTGTAGGTTTCGACGCCTATAAAAAAGCCATTGCCTTGGCCGATGTGGTTTTGTTGGTTACCCCGCCGGGATTTAGGCCGATCCACTTTGAAGAAGCCATTAACCAAAACAAACATGTGTTTATGGAAAAACCGGTAGCGGTCGATTCGCCAGGCATCAGAAAAGTATTGGCGGCGGCCGAGTTGGCCAAAAAGAAAAAGCTGAACGTAGTGGTAGGTTTACAGCGCAGGTACCAGGCGAATTACCGCGAAACCTTAAAAAGAATCCAAGACGGCGCCATCGGCGATATCGTTTCGGGACAAGTATATTGGAACAGCGGCGGCGTGTGGGTAAAGCAGCGCCAGCCCAACCAAACCGAAATGGAGTACCAAATGCGCAACTGGTATTACTTTAACTGGCTGTGCGGCGATCATATCGTTGAGCAACACGTACACAACATCGACATCGCCAACTGGGTAAAAAATGCCTATCCGGTTTCGGTTCAGGGCACAGGCAGCAGAGCCTGGCGTACGGGCAAAAACTATGGCGAAATTTATGATAACCATGCCGTAGAGTTAACTTATGCCGATGGTTCGGTGATTTACAGCCAATGCCGCCATTTCGAAGGCATCAGTAACCGTGTCGACGAGACTTTCCAAGGCACCAAAGGCCGTGTGTACCTTTCGGCCGGCAACAACGGCATCTTATGGGACCACAAAGGCAAGGAGCTTTTTAGCCATCCCACCAAAGGCAATGCCAACCCTTACCAAACCGAACACGACGAACTGTTTGAAGCCATTGCTAAAAACGAATATAAGTTCTGGGATGCCGAAAGAGCCGCGAAAAGCTGCTTTACCGCCATTATTGGTCGCTATGCCACTTATTCGGGCGAGGTAATCAAATGGGATGATGCCTTAAAGGCCGAAAATAGCTTGTTGCCAAGCCAATTTGCCTGGGATGCACAGCCAAAGGTTCTGCCCGATGCTGATGGGCTTTATCCCGTTGCCCGGCCAGGGAAAACAAAAGTACTGTCTTAATGAAACTATACCTATTGCCCCTAGCTTGTTTAGGGGCATTTTTTCTTTTTTCCTTCCATCGTCCTGCGCTGCACGAATTTAAAATCAACGGAGAGGCACAAGGTACCACTTATGCGTTAAGCTATTATGCGGCCGACAGCATAGTCGGCAAACGGCAGGTAGACAGCATCTTGAACGTAATCGATTTGTCGATGTCCTTGTATCGGCCAAATTCAACCATCAGTCGGTTTAACCAGTCAGGTAAAGGCTTAAAACTGGATGCACATTTTTTAAAAGTGGTAAAGCGCTCATTTGAAATCTATCGCGACACTAAAGGTATATTCGACATCACGGTAGAACCACTGGTTAACTATTGGATCCGCGCCAAACATGATCCCAATAACGTTGATTCGGCAAAAGTTAGACAATTGCTTCCTCTGGTGGGCATGGATAAGCTCCAGCTCAAGGGCAATCATTTGGCCAAGCAAAAACCGGCCATGCATGTCGATGTAAACGGTATTGCACAAGGCTATTCGGTTGATGTTTTGGCCGATTTTCTTGACAAACTCCATGTTGTTGCTTATGTGGTCGAAATAGGTGGCGAAATCAGGCTGAAAGGCCCCAAGCCCGATGGCAAGCCCATCCGTATTGGCATAGAGGGGCCGGATAGCGAAAGAGGGGGCGCGCCAACTATCAAACATGTTTTAGCCACAAACCAGGGCGCCATTACCACATCGGGCAATTACCGTGGCTATTTAGAAACCAAAAGAATGTCGTACCTGATCAATCCCCAAACAGGATTTCCCTTAAACGGCGAAATCATCAGTGCAACGGTATACGCCAAAGATGGCATCACCGCCGATGGCTATGATAATGTGTTGATGGCCATGAAAGTAGGCGAGGCCCTGCAATTTGTCGACCGGCATAAAGATTTAGAAGCCTATTTGATTTATAAACGTGCAGATGGCAAATTAGCCGATACAGCAAGTACGGGCTTCAAAAAAATGTTAGCCAATTAAAATCGCTGCAGGAAAATAAAAAAGCCCGACATTCGCCGGGCCTATTTTATCATTCGTTTTTTTGCTTAAAGTGCTGCGGTTTGGGCTTTCCAATCGCCAAAGGCTTTGTTGGCCATGGCCTTAGCGGTAGACACATCAATATCGCCGGCAATGGTAATAAAGGTTTGAGCCGGAGCAAAGTGGTTGGCGTAAAAAGCTTTCACATCTGCCAGACTAACATTGGCCAAATCGTCTCTGTCTTTTAATTGGGCTTTAAGATGCTCGAATGCCTGCTCGCTCAAGGTGGTGTTGGTCAAGTGATCAGAAACAAACTGCAAAGCTTGTTGAAAATCGGCTACATTGGTAGCGGTATTGGCTTCGTCAACGCTCAGGCTTACTTTAGGAGCAATGCCTTCGCTGTTGGTGCTGCCTTGAAAAGCATTGGCTCTTTTGTTCAAAAAGCTTTCGAAAACCTGAGCCACATTTTTTTGCTCGGTGGCGTTTTGGTTTTCGATGGTTAAACGAGAATAAATTTTTCCCATTCCTGCATTTTGGGCCACAATTACAGTTACGCCATTCTTGAGTTTGAAAGAAACAGGCGCTTTTGGGTTTTGTGCAAACGCCGCATTAAAGAAGAAGAGACTTAGGATGATGAAGGTGATTTTAGTGGTGAATTTCATAATTTTAATTAAATACATTTACTTGATCAGATTTTAAAAGCGTTTCTTCATGACAAAGGTATGTCGGTTGGTTAAGTCTCTAAACAGAGGATAGTTAGAAAGGCAGTAAGGTTCGACGAATGGGCCGAATCTGTCTTTTAATTGCGAAGTTGGTTATTGCCAGCGTGCATGAACGATTTCAAACCACAAAAAAAGGCCTGCAGTTTAATGCAGGCCTTTTTTGTAAAACAAAATTAGGTTATAATGTTGTTCCAAACATCATGACTAATTTATTGTTTTGGTAAAGGTTTAAGGTCTGGTCTGCCACATCGTAGGTAAAAGCCTGGTTGCCTATGGCCGTTAGAAACTGATGCTCCAATTTGTTCAGCTCGTCGCTACAAGCCATCATAGTACTGCCCATTTGCTTAAAGCTAAGGCTGTTTCCGTTACGCTCGAAGCCGCCAAAAAAGTTGTTGCAACCCGATTTTCCGGCAATGCGTTTGTTGGTGGCATCAAATGAAAAATAAACCGGCGAGTTGGATTGGGCAACGCCGTTCATTTGGATCAGCTTCCATTTGTGCTTCACCACAAAATCCCAAGGGCTGGTTTGGGTTTGCATTTTTTGCTTTTTCACTACCTTTTTCAAAGTATAAATATAGGCCGAAGCGTCGGCAGGAACGTTTTTTCTTTTGGTGCGGTTAACCAGCAACACGTAGCGATAGCCCGCTTCGTATTTAAAGCCGTTAATCTGGCTATAAAATAGCTCCCAGCTTTTGCTGTTTTTGTATTTTACCTGCATACAGGTCATTGGCGCTACGCCAGTGCAGCTGGCCAGGTCTTCTTTAACGGTAAGCCTAATGACAGTTGCACGGCTAACCATAGATAGGCCTAAAATCAAGGCGAAGGTTAAAAACAGTTTAGGGGCGATTTTTTTGATCAAGTAATTTTTCATTATGTGTTATTTTAATAAAGGATGCCCAAGTTGTGGGCTTTCCATAAGAAATTGTTCAAAGCTGTTAACAAGAATCAGGCCATTGCCCGTAATCGTGGCCAAGGTAAGGGCTAGAATAAGGGGTGTAAATCCGAAAAATCAAGGGTTTATTCCATAAAAAAAAGTCGGAACAAGCCTAAAACCTGCTCCGACTTTCAGTCGGTATTTGCTTTGAGCAATTGCTATTTGGCCAATATGGCTTCTGTTTTCCAGTTGCCAAATGCCCTGTTGGCAATGGTTTTGGCTGTGGCTACATCAATATCGCCGGCAATGGTAATAAAGGCATCGCTTGCTTTAAAATGGTTGGCATAGAAAGACTTTATGTCGGCCAGGCTAACATTTTCCAAATCTGTTTTGTTGCTTTTCGGCTGGCTTCTCATTTCCTCAAAAGCTTGTTGGCTTAACTCCGGATTTACAAAGTTATCGGCTACAAACTGCAGTGCATGTTCGAAGTCGGCAATGCTGGTGGAGGTATTGGCCTCGTCAACCGTTAGGCTTACCTGTGGCGTTATGGTATTGCTTTTGCTTACGTTTTGGTTAAAGGTGTTGGCTTTGCCGTTGAGGTAGCTTTCAAAGACCTGTGCGGCATTTTTTTGTCCTTCGGCACCTTTATTTTCGATGGTTAGGCGCGAATACACTTTGCCCAAACCATCATGCTGTGCTACAATAACGGTAAGGCCGTTTTTAAGCTTGAAACTTACAGGCTCTTTCATGCGTTGTGCTAAGGCTGCATGCGAAGCAAATAAGCTTAGGATGAGGATAGAGATTTTTGTGGTGAATTTCATGATTTATAAATTGTGCTAAGTAATTTTAAATTTTACCGGAGCAAAGGTAGCCGATATCCCTATATCTCTGAACAAAAAGTAGTTAAATGACCAAGAATGTTCGACGAGTAAGGCTAAAATGTCTTTAAACAGCGCCCATTCGCAGTTTTTAAAATGAACAGATTGAACAAAATGAAGTGATTAGGCGTTGAAACATATTAATTATTTTAGTATAGGGCTAAAATATTGATAGATGAACTGCTTAATTATAGACGATAATGAAATTGCCCGCCTTACCCTGCGCCAATTAACCATGCTCGACCCTTCGTTAAACGTAGTAGGCGAATGCAGCGATGCGGCCATAGCCTATGCGGCAATTGTGGCCAGTCAGATCGACCTCTTGTTGCTCGATATTGAAATGCCCGGCATGAGCGGCATAGAACTGGCCAAGAGTTTTGTGCAGCGCCAGCCCATGATCATTTTTACCACCTCCAAAAAAGACTATGCGGTAGAGGCCTTCGAACTGAACGTGGTTGATTTTATCACCAAGCCCATCGCGCCAGCAAGGTTTTTGCAGGCTATAGCAAAAGCCAAGGAAACCCTAAAAAACAAAAATGACAAAAGTTTCGGACCGGCAGACGAGTTTATGTTTATCAGGGATTCGAATGTGGTTAGGCGGCTTAGAATTAACGATATCCTGTACCTTGAGGCCAAGGGCGATTATGTAAGGATTGCCACCAAAGACAATTTGTATACCATTCACTCCTCGCTAAAGGCCATGCAGGATAAGCTGCCGGCCCATATCTTTTTGAAGGTACACCGATCTTATATCATCAATGTAGGCAAAATAGATACCCTTGAGGGCGGTACGTTGGTTATCGGCCAAAACTTGGTACCCGTATCAGATGCCTACAAAAACCTGTTGAACAAAAGAATGCAAATTATATAATGGAATTAGAAGAACAAACCTATCGGCTGTTAGACCTTAGTTATGTGAGGGAAATTGCAAAAGGCGATGTAGCATACGAACGCAATGTAGCCAGGCTTTTTGTAGATATTATTCCCGAAAACCTTGCCAGTTTGGAACGTGATATGGCCATGGGCCATTATGCCAAGGTTAAAACTACCTTGCACCACATGCAGTCGAGCATATCCATTATGGGTTTTTACCCCAAACTCGAAAAATACATGGAGCCAACGGTATACACCGATTTGCCCATCGCCCTGTTTCGCACCCATGTACATATCATCATTGCCATTTGCCGCGAAGCCTTGGTAGAAGCCCAACACTACCTGCACTCGCTCGACTAATCGTTAATAAATGTTATTTTTCTAGGTGTTGATTGTGCAAACAGTTATTTTTATTGAATGTTAATTGCGATAGAAAATGAGCATATCAAAGCCACGTTTGCAACAAAAGGTGCAGAGCTGCAAAGCGTGAGCGGTGTCCACAGTTCGACAGAGTATTTATGGAGTGGCGACCCAAAGTTTTGGGGCAAATTTAGTCCCGTGCTTTTCCCCATCGTGGGCGCTCTCAAAGACAACACCTATTTTTACCAAGGCCAAACTTATACTTTGCCTAGGCACGGCTTTGCCCGCGACATGGAATTCGATTGCCGGCAGGTAGGCGAACACGAAATCCTTTTTACGCTGAGGCATAGCGAAGAGACGCTCAAAATATATCCTTTCGAGTTTCGATTGAACCTGCGCTATAGGATTTTTGGCGCCAGCCTTTGCTGCACCTACGAAGTGCACAATCCGGCCAGCCAAGAGCTGTTGTTTTCGATAGGCGCACATCCGGCTTTTGCCGCGCCTTTAAACCAGCAGGGCAGCTATACAGATTATTCCTTGCAGTTTAACCAAGATCAGGAGCTGGTATACCATCATATCGTAGCCAATCTTATTTCAGACCAAACTTCTGTACTGGCGCTGCCTGATGGCAAACTTGATTTGAAGCACGAGCTGTTTTATGATGATGCCCTGGTACTGAAGCAGCTGCAGAGCAACGAGATTACCCTCATGAATTCCAAGAACTACAATGGGCTTACCTTTAAGTTCGAAGGCTTTCCCTACTTTGGCATTTGGGCAGCCAAAGATGCCGACTTTGTGTGTTTGGAGCCTTGGTGTGGCATAGCCGACGCCACGGATAGCGACCAGCAACTGGCCACCAAGGAAGGTATACAGCAACTAGCCCCACAGGGCAATTGGGAGCGTACCTGGAAAGTTACTTTCTTTTAAAAGATCCTTGTTGTAAAATTAATCTTAATCTTTTCAGATTGAAGTGGGTAGCGCGTACATTTGGCTATCTATTCCTAATTACTTAATCTACTCTATGGATTCAAGAAGAGACTTTATTAAAAAGGCAACGTTGTTGTCTGGGGCCTTGGGCCTTTCCAACGTTGTTCCGATGTCTATCCAAAAGGCCATGGCTATCAATGCCGATCCCGGAACTACTTTTTACGATGCCGAACACATTGTTTTCCTGATGCAGGAAAACCGTTCTTTCGACCACATGTTTGGCAAGATGCGCGGCGTTCGCGGGTTTAACGATCCAAGGGCCAAAACCCTGCCTAACCAAAATAAGGTATGGTTGCAAAACGATGAAAAGGGCAATACCTATGCGCCTTTCCATGTTGATATCAACAAAACCAAGATTACTTGGCAAGGCGGCTTGCCCCACTCGTGGTCTGACCAAGTGGCGGCCCGCAACAAGGGTAAATACGATAAGTGGGTGCCTGTAAAATCGCTCATGGCCCTGGGCTATTACCAAAGGGAAGACATTCCTTTTTACTATGCCATGGCCGATGCCTTTACCGTTTGCGACCATAATTTCTGTTCGTCGCTAACCGGTACTACACCAAATCGCCTGTTCTTCTGGACGGGTACCATTCGGCCCGAACAAAAGGCCGAAGCCGTTCCGGTAGTGAATAACTCGCAGGCCGAATCGCAGAACAATGTGTTTGTAGATTGGGAAACTTTTCCGGAGCTACTGGAAGAGCATAACGTATCCTGGAAAGTTTACCAAAATGAGTTGTGGACGCCTAAGTTGCCAGGTGAAGATATTGACGATTGGTTGGGCAACTATGGCGATAATCCGCTGGAGTACGTAAAGCGCCACCGTGTAAAACTATCGGCCTATTTCCGTAAAAACGGCGACCATACCAGCAAGCCTCCATTGAGCGTGGAACAGGTGCTTGAACAATACAACAAGCTTTCGCCGAAGGAAAAAAACATGATCGACAAGGCCTTTGCCACCAATATTGCCAATCCCGATTACCTCAAGCTCGCCCCCTTAACTTTTACCAACGACCAAGGCCAGCAAGAAACCTTGAATGTGCCCAAGGAAGACATTTTTGAGCAGTTTAGAAAAGATGTGGACAATGGCAAATTGCCAACCGTATCGTGGCTGGTGGCGCCGCAGCGTTTTTCAGACCACACCAGTTCGCCTTTGTATGGCGTATGGTATGTTTCGGAGGCGATCGATATCCTGACCAAAAACCCCGAAGTCTGGAAAAAGACCATCTTTATTTTAACCTACGACGAAAACGATGGTTATTTTGACCATTTGGCGCCTTTTGTAGCCCCTAAACCAAACGACCCTTCAACGGGCAAAGTGAGCGAGGGCATTGATACCTCGGTTGATTATGAGTATAAAAAAGACAGTCCGATTGGCCTGGGCTACCGCGTGCCTATGATCGTGGCCTCGCCATGGAGCAAGGGTGGCTATGTCAATTCGCAGGTGTTTGACCATACCTCGTCGCTGATGTTTTTGGAGAATTTCCTGACCCATAAAACCGGAAAGAAAATCAAAAGCAGCACCATTAGCCCTTGGCGCAGGGCCGTTTGTGGAGATTTGAGCTCTGTTTTTAGACCTTATAATGGAGAAAAGCTGAATGTGCCAAACCGCTTGAAAAAGGAGAAGGTAATTGCCGATATCCAAAATGCCCGCTCAAAGCCGGCACAGGTAACGCCGAATGCGCTTTCTAAAGCCGAAATAGCGCAGATTAATCAGCATTTGCCTTTTGAAAAAGAATCGGCAGCCGCTATGCCCGTACAAGAACAAGGTACGCGTTTGGCCTGTGCCTTGCCTTACCAGCTGTTTGCAGACGGCCAGTTAAATGCCGATAAAAAAGAATTTGTCGTTGATTTGGAGGTTGGCAAAGCACCGGTAGGGGGCCAACTGCAAAACATCGGCGCTCCATTTAACGTGTACGCCAAAAGCACTTATCAAAACGAAGCCGGCAAAACCTGGGCTTATGGCGTAAAAGCCGAAGCCAAATTAAGCGACTCGTGGAAGGTAGAGGATTTTGAAGGAGGGGTTTATAATTTGGCGCTCAATGGCCCGAATGGATTTTACCGCCAGTTTAAAGGCAGTGCACAAGATCCGGCATTGAACCTGGAATGTAAGCATGAACAAAGTGGCCTGCTCAACAAAACAACAGGCAATTTGCAGCTTTGGTTGGAGAATAAAGGCACCGAAGCCTTAGAAATCCGCATTACAGATGACGCCTATAAAGCCAATGCCAAAACACTGACCATAGCGGCCAAGCAACGCAAACAGCTCAGCTTAAACCTGCAAAAAAGCAAGGGTTGGTACGATTTTGTGTTGTTGGTTAAAGGCTCGCCTACTTTTTTAAGGCATTATGCCGGACACGTAGAAACCGGAAAAGAATCAATTAGCGACCCTCTGATGGGTGGCGTACTTTAAGACACCAATTACAAAGGGCCTACAAAAATGTTAGGCCCTTTGTATTTTTATTCTCCGTGGCAAAACTGTGCGATTAATTCTCGATTTTGTAGTTTTGGCTATGCAAACTGTGTTAAGACCCATTCGGCCAAGTGACGATGTCCAGTTGGCCAAGCTGATCAAAAGCGTGCTGGCCGAATTTAAGGCGAATAAGCCAGGTACGGCCTATTTTGACGAAAGCACCAACCATTTGTCTGTTTTGTTCGAAAACCCAAAATCGGCTTATTGGGTGTGCGAAGCTGAGGGGAAAATCATTGGGGCGGGAGGCATTTATCCCACCGAAGGCTTGCCCGAAGGTGTATGCGAACTGGTTAAGCTGTACCTCTACCCCGAAGGCAGGGGCAAGGGCCTGGGTAAGCTCTTGATGCAGAAATGTTTTGAGCAGGCCAGGCAGTTGGGCTATCAACAAATCTACCTCGAAACCATGCCCGAATTAAATCAGGCGGTTAACCTGTACCATGCCTTGGGCTTTAAAAGCTTGGATAAAGCCATGGGCAATTCTGGCCATTTTGGTTGCAATATTTGGATGGTGAAAGATGTATAATGCAACTAAGCAACTAATCCAACAACAAATCGTCTTCCTCGTCGGTTAGGCTCAATTGGATATTATCGGTGCCCGAAATGCCCTCGATTGAACCGCGGATATGAGCGGCATTGAGCAGTACTTTTTCCAATTGCTTTTCGCGGGCCTTCCAGAGTTTTTCCATGGCATCGCGTTCGCGCTGTATGGAAAGTTTCATGCTCATAAAACCCTCGCGTATGGCTTTCCATTGCTCCGAAAATTCGTTGCTGGTCAGGTAGTCGTACAACATGTGCATCTTATCGCCTTTGTTTTCCTGCGATTTGGCGGCGCTGAACAGTTTGATGATGCCATCGCGCAAAATATAGGCAACCGCCTTTACTTCGTCGAAAGAGCAGATCCACACGCCGTCTTTTTCGCCAAAGCAGTCCATGCCTTTCGGATAGGTTTGCGTAACAATAACTGCCACGTCAATGCCCATGCTGCGCATGTCTTTTTTCAGCTTTTCGATCCATTCTATCGAAAAGTCCTTGGTGCGTTTGCTTTCATAAATGATGCGCCCGCAATCTTGGCCAAACTGGTTGCGCACGTTATGTACGCAATCGGCCCCGCGAACGCCTTTGCCTACTTCTTCAATAGTATCGAAAGGGAATGTGCTGCGCAGCAGTTCTTCCAGGATGAGTTCCTGTACCTCGCCCTGCAGCTGCATAGAGCCC
Organism: Pedobacter sp. TM02; assembly: GCF_059705275.1. Lineage (NCBI taxonomy): Bacteria > Pseudomonadati > Bacteroidota > Sphingobacteriia > Sphingobacteriales > Sphingobacteriaceae > Pedobacter > Pedobacter sp. TM02. The sequence goes on along the minus strand of NZ_AP046530.1, from coordinate 3,712,977 downwards.
TGCTCGGCCTTGCGTTTCATTTCTTCGGCCAGTTTCTTCTGGTCGTCGAGCTGTTTTTCAAGTTCCTTTACCCTCAATTGGTGTTCGGTTTCCTTCAGGCTGTTTTTTTCCAATTCCTGTTTGCGCACCTGCGCTACCAATTCTTCGCGTTGTTCTTGCAGCTTGCGCTGGATGTTCAGCTCTATTTCGGCCTCGCGGGTTTTGATTTCCTGCTCTTTTTTCAGGAACTCTAGCTCTTTATGGCGGGCCAGTTTCAGTTTTTCTTCGTTTTCTTTGTTGGTTTCGTCTAGCAGTTTGAGCCTGCTTTCAAAATCGGCACTGATGGTTTTGCGCAGATTTTCGGCTACTGATGCCTGCAACGCAGCTTTTTCCTGGGCTAATTTTTGCTCAAAAGCCTGTTCCTGCTGTTTCTTTTGCTGTTCAAAAACTTCGAGCTTTTTTTGGTACTCTTCGTCTTTTTGTTTGGTAAAAGAAATCATCTTCTCTCTCAGATCCTGTTTATATTCTTCGGCCATGACCTCTTCTATAGGAAAAGTATGGTTACAATTCGGGCATTTTATTTCTGTTGACATGGTTCGTGTTTTGGACGTGCCTGGATTTTGGACGAATTCAAAAATACGGAAATTATACATAGGATTTAACTGGCTATTGTCTAATTTTGGGAACAAGACCCCTCCTTATGTTCCGCCAAATTTTTAATGCCTACAAAACTTCCTTTTCGGGTTTAAGTCGTGAAACCTGGCTACTGAGCATCGTGATTTTAATTAATCGCTGTGGCTACATGGCCGTTCCGTTTATGGGGTTGTACGTTACCCAGGCGCTGCACCGGCCGGGCTCCGATGCGGGTATTATCATTTCTATTTTTGGCGTGGGCTCTATTTTTGGAGCTTCGGCAGGAGGCAAGCTTACCGATGTTTTTGGCTTTAGGCCAGTGCAGATTTTGGCGTCGCTGATCGGCGGTTCCTTTTTCCTGCTGTTTTCGCAGATCAGGCACTTCGAAACCCTGTGCTTATTGGCTTTTGTGATCAGTTTTTTCTCCGAAGCCTTTCGTCCGGCCAATTTTACCGCCATCGCCGCTTACGCCGCGCCAGGCAAGGAAACCCGTTCATACTCGCTAAACCGATTGGCGACCAACATGGGCTGGGCTTTTGGGGTAAGCATGGGTGGCATTATCGCTTCTTTCGATTACCCCTTGCTGTTTATAGTTGATGGCGTAGTAAGCATCTTGGTGGGCATCAGCATTTTGGTTTTTCTGCCAGCGGTAAAGGGTTTTAGAAAAGCCGTACAAGAAAAAATGAAAGGCATCGTGGTGCGGAAGCCTTGGCGGGATGCGCTGTTTATCAAGTTTATTTTGCTGACCACTGTGTTTGCGACTTGCTTTTTTCTGATGTTCAGGGTGGTGCCCGTATTTTATAAAGAAGTATGGCATTTGAACGAAGCACTTATCGGCCTGATTTTGGGGCTCAACGGGGTAATCATTGCCTTATTCGAAATGGTCATGATCAGTAAGATCGAAAACAAGCGTTCGCCTATCTTTTACATTGTAACCGGTGTGCTGGTTGTAAGCAGTTCGTTTGCGGTGTTGCTGCTGCCCAAATTTATGCCAGTAGTGCTGGCCCTGCTCAGTATTGTATGTTTTACCTTTGGCGAGATGTTTTCTATGCCTTTCATCAATACTTTTGTCATTAAGCGAAGCAACGAATTTAACCGAGGCCTCTATGCGGCCGGATATACCATCAGCTGGTCGGTTGCCCAGGTGATAGGGCCTACCAGCGGTTTTTACTTGGCCGAAAAATTTGGCTATAATCCGCTTTGGATAGGCATTACTGTTTTGCTGTTGCTTTGTGCCCTTGGCTATAGCCGATTGAAGATCAAAACGATAGAGGCCGAACAGCCATCGATTTAAAAAATATGCCGAAAATCTGATTGCAGGCCCAAACAATCTGCCAGTCGATTTGTTTTTTATACATGAAAAAACGGATACACATTTTAGAAGATGATAAAGATATAGGTTACATCATCGAATTTTTGCTCAAAGACGAAGGCTACGACCTCCAACTTTCTTCTACTTTTAAGGAAATGAAGAAAAAACTGAAGGATTCTATCCCCGATCTTTTCATTTTAGATGTGATGCTGCCCGATGGCAATGGCATTGAAATCTGCCACGATTTGAAGAACGATGCCTTTACCAAACATATTCCGGTAATTGTAATGTCGGCCAATGTAAGAAGCAAGCAGATGAGCGAAATGGCCACCCCCGACGATTACATCAGCAAGCCGTTCGATTTGGACGATATCGAAAGCAGAATTAAGCGGTTGATTGCCTAATTTAGGGTTGACAGCATTCGGCTAGCGGTTTTTAGTTGGCAGTTTATCGAAAGCGATTAACAATCTGGCAACAGAATTAATGGCTATACAATTTAAATATTAAGCAATAGGTTTAACGCTTGTTTCGATTGCCTGCTTCAACAATTTGGCAATTGAATAATAAACCAACGAACGTATTTCGCCTATGCTAAGCTCGAGATAATTTGCTAATTTGCATGCCTATTCTTAATTCATGGCAGAAGAAAGCATTTATTACGTAGACCAGCTATTTGAAAAAGTTCCCTTTCCGGCCACTGGCACCAGAGATACGCAATTTGACGGTTGCACTTTCAAAAACTGCGATTTTACCGATAATGATTTCAGAGGCTGTAATTTTAGCCAATGCACCTTCGAAGGGTGCAACCTGAGCATGGCTAAATTTGGATCCATTGGTTTCGATCAGGTGCGCTTTAGCCACTGCAAGATGGTGGGTGCCGATTTTTCGAATGCAAAGGATTTTTTGTTCAGTATCGATTTCGACAATTGTATTTTGGACTATGCGGCCTTTATGAAAAAGAAAAACCGTAAAAGCCGTTTTGAACGCTGTTCGTTAAAGGGAACCGATTTTTCTGAAAGCGATCTCACCTTGGCCAGGTTCGACTATTGCGATTTAAGCGGGGCCGTGTTTATGCATACCATACTTAACGAGGCCAATTTTGTAACTTCCCACAGTTTTATCATTGATCCCGAAAGGAACCAATTACGCAAGACCAAATTTGCCACCGATGGCTTGGCCGGGCTATTGGTCAATTACGGCATTATTGTTGAATGAAGCGGACCTAATCAAATAATAAATCAAGACATCAAACCGTTTTCCACTTTTAATACAGATTAATTTTATGAACAAAAATTTTTTAAGAAAAGTCTTTTCGCTGTCGCTGGTGGCATCGATCTCTTTTATAGCCAATGCCCAGCAAAAGGAAAATTGGCAGAACCTCGACCTTAAAACCGACAGTGTTTTTGGCATCAGTACCGAAAAGGCCTATAAAGAACTGCTAAAAGGAAAAAAATCAGTTCCGGTAATTGTGGCTGTATTGGATGGTGGTGTTGATTTGAACCACGAAGACCTGAAAAGAGTAATCTGGACCAACAAAAAAGAAATTGCAGGCAATGGCATTGATGATGATAAAAATGGTTATGCAGACGATGTACATGGGTGGAATTTCTTGGGCGGACCCAAAGGCTCTGTAGAGTTTGAAGCGCTTGAACTGACCCGCTTGGTACGCAGGGATGCCGCTCGCTTTGCCAATGTAACGGCCAGTACAGTGGCGCCCAAAGATAAAGATGCCTATGATACCTTTATCAAAAACAGAACCGAATTGGAAAAAGAACTCGGTACTGCAAAAAGTAACTTGGCGGGTATTACCGGCTTTAAAAATGCCTTGGATGCAGTAGTGAAGAAAATCGGCAAAGAGAATCCTACGCTCGACGATTTCAAGAATTTCAAGCCCCAAACACAGCTGGATGGCCGTATCAAGGAGGCTATTATCGACAATTTGAAAGGCGACGACTTTAAGACTTTTTACGAAAGCCAGATTGCCGAAGGCTATAAGTATTATTACAATCAGGTTAACTATAACTATAATTTGGAGTATGATCCGAGGTCGATTGTTGGCGATGATCCGAACAACAGCAAGGAGCGTTTTTATGGCAATAACGATATCAAGGGCCCCGACGCTCTGCATGGTTCGCACGTATCTGGTATTATTGCGGCCGATCGGACCAATAATATCGGCATTAAAGGTGTGGCCGATAATGTGCTGATCATGGGGGTGCGCAATACGCCAAATGGCGACGAGCGCGATAAGGATGTAGCCAATGCCATCCGTTACGCCGCTGATAATGGTGCCAAGGTGATTAACATGAGCTTTGGAAAAGCTTATTCTTGGGATAAGGCCGCGGTTGATGAGGCCGTAAAATATGCCGTGAGCAAAGACGTGCTATTGGTACATGCCGCGGGCAACGAAAACCAGAACATAGATGTAGAGAAAAATTTCCCGACTAACAAATATTTGGATGGTGGCGTAGCTAGCTCTTGGATTACCGTAGGTGCTTCGGGTCCATTGGATGGCGACCAGCTCAAGGCGCCTTTTTCTAACTATGGCAAAACCAGCGTCGATGTTTTTGCCCCTGGAGTGAGCATTAGGTCAACCGTTCCAGACAACAACCAGTACAAGGAGGAAGACGGAACCAGTATGGCCGCTCCAGTGGTAAGCGGTTTGGCCGCGCTCATCCGTTCTTACTATCCTAAGCTAACCGCAGTTCAGGTAAAAGAAATCATCATGAAATCGGTAACCAAGGTAAACCACAATGTAAACAACATGAACGGTGCCGATACGGTAAGCATTCCGTTCGCCGACTTGTGCGTTACAGGAGGCATCGTAAATGCCTACAATGCATTAAAATTGGCCGCTACCTACAAATAGGCAATGGCTAAGGCATAAGAAAGCCCTCCGACTAAATCGGGGGGCTTTTTTGTGGAGTGCCGTCATTCAGCTAATAAAACCAGGATAATTTAACAAAGCATTATGGAAAAAAGCCTTTAATTCCATCCTCTCTAAAAATATGGTTAGGAGATGTTAAATTTTTTTGTTCAGATTTTTTATCTATTTATATTAGGTTAATACAAATCAAATGATCCATGTATGAAACACTTAGTCCAGCACCGATCTCCACGCGATAACCAACTTTACAAGTTTTGTTTCGCCAATTAAATTTAAACCGTCCCTTGGTTTTCTGCTAAATACATTTATCTATGATTAATTGCTACATCATTGGGCAGCTTTGCACGAATAAGATGATAAGGGAACTTGTTGAGCATTCGTCGCTCTTATTGCTAAAAGGGGCAACAAGTGACTTGTCGGCTAGCTCGATAACCGTTGGAGCCATCAAACCCGACATTATATTTATAGACGCGGGCTTGATTGAAAAAAACAAAGCAACCCTTGTTTCTATGAGTCGATCTTCGGCCATTATTTTTGTCTCATCAAAGGTAGAAGAAGCCTATGATGCCTTTGAAGCTTTCGCTTTCGATTATCTTTTGCTACCCTTAACACAAGAAAGGTTTGAAAAGAGCATCAATAAATTCATCAATTTTTCTCAATTCCAAAAAAGGGCTGGTCGCATTACCGAATCTTTTTTTATCCGTGCAGATGCGAAGGGACAAAAGGAACTTTTGGTAAAATGCAATGAAATATGCTACATCGAGGCCTTTAAAAATTATGTGATTTTGCACATGACGGATGGTCGCGAACTGCCTTGCCATAACACCATGAAGGAAGTGGAAGACAGCCTGTTGTCGAGCCACTTCATAAGGGTGCATAAATCTTTCATGATCAATTACGAAAAAGTAAGCGCTATTGAAGGCAATACCATTTTTCTGAACGGAAACGACAAGAACAAAATATTGGTAGGCAGTACCTATCGCAAGGCTTTCTTTGATTTCAAAAGCCAAAAGCTCATCAAAAAACAGAAAAATTATTTTCAATCGCTAGATTATTCTACTTTAGTAAGCCTATTAGTGTTTTATACCGGATTGCTTAACGACTTCGATTTCAAAGACTTCTGGTCAGTCTTGTTTTAAATTTGTAGCTAAATGAAAAAAATGCTTTCGCTTTTGTTTGTAGTCGTACTCTTTGGTGCGGCCTGCAAAGAATTTATAGAGCCTTCGCTCAGCAAAAAAAGTATTGCCTTGCTGGCGCCATCAGATCATATTGAAACCACCAGTTATCAGCAAACTTTTTGGTGGCAAACCCATGAAGATGCCTTGCAATATCGGTTACAGATTGTATCGCCAAGTTTTGACCGCATTGAAAAATTGTTGCTCGATACGGTAGTAAAAACAGATAAGTTTACCCATACCCTAGATCCAGGCCAATACCAATGGCGCGTAAGAGCCGAAAACGGCAGCAGTCAAACACCTTACGCCACCCAAAGCTTTACCATATTTCCGGCTTCTTTGAAAGACCAATCGGTGCAATTGGTTGCACCAGCTAATGCGCTATATGTTGTGAATGCAGATGTAAAATACGATTGGCTCCAACTATTCGGTACTACACAATATCGGTTGCAAGTAGACAAAAACAATTTTGCCGACGAAAACAACCTTACCCTTAATGTGTTGACCGAAAACCCGACATTTACAAGTACCTTGCCGGCAGAGGCTAATTACCAATGGCGTGTAAGGGCCGAAAATGCGACTGAAACCTCTAAATGGTCGGCCGTAAGAGCCCTAACTTTCGATGCCACACCACCTACAAAAGTGGTTTTAACTGCTCCAGCCAATAAACAAGTAGTAAACAAACCGGTCAGTTTAGCATGGAATGCCATAACTGATGCCCAAAAATACGAGCTGATCATTTACAAAAGCGATGGCACGGTTTATAACTCCTCTTATCCGCAAATGGTAAATACCAATGCCCAGACCTTCAATTTGGGCAATAGTGGTGAAACCTTGACCTGGAAAGTACGCGCCATAGATAAAGCCGGCAATAAGGGCGACTTTAGCGATACTTTTACTTTTACCCTGCAGTAAGCCCATGAAAAGCAAGAAGTTTACTTATGTGCTCATGGCCTGTGTTGCTGCGGTTTGGGGAATTATATTTTACCGAATTTTTGTGGCTGTTTCTGAGGAGGATGTGCCCATCATGGCCGGGCCAGTAGCCAAAACTCCCTATTTTAAAATGGTCAACCACGAAGAAGATCCGGTAAGTCTAGATCTGAATTACCGCAATCCTTTTTCAAGCTCGACTTCCGGATTTGTAGAAGAAAAAACAGTCCCGGCTGTACGGGTCAATGTAGCTTCGCCACAGCCTCCCTTCATGCCCAAACCACAAGTAAACTGGAGCGGAGTTTCATATAGCGGCTACATCAACAATCCGTCTACCAAACAAAAGCTGGCCATCTTATCGGTAAATGGCAAAGAAGTGATGCTTTCTGAAGGACAGGGCGCCAACGGAATAAAACTGCTCAAACATACCGGCGATTCGGTAAAGGTACAGTACCAAGGCGAGACCAAATACATTAGAATAAAATAACATGCAACGCTACCTACTTTTATTGCTGTTTTTGGGTTTCGGTACCCAATTAAAAGCGCAACGCTATAAAGATTTATTTGATCCGTCAACCTATCGGCATACCATTAGCTACGACGACCACAAAGTAGTTTTTCAGGCCCAGCCCGATAACGAGGAACTCAGGTTTACTGAGGCAGACAAAAAATATTATTGGTTTAGCCATAACCAGATCAAAGCTACCCAAGGTGGTTTTAGTGGCAAGCTTTTGCATGGACTGTACAGCGATTTCTACCTCAACAGCAACCTGAAAGAGCAAGGCTATTTTCGGTTAGGCTTAAAAACAGGCGAATGGAAAAGCTGGACCGAAGAAGGCGTGTTGGTAGAAAGAACCAGCTACAACAATGGAGAAGCTAATGGTCGTTTTTATAAATACGATAAGCAGGGCAACCTATTGGAAGAAGGAACCTACAAGCAAGGGAAGGTTAATGGCCGACTTAGGCGGTATATCAGTGCGGATAGTGTAAGCATAACCAATTATAGAAATGGAGTGCTACAGCCCGCAAAACCAAAGCCTAGTTGGTTAAGTAGGCTTTTCAAAAAGAAAGCAACCATTCAAAAGCAACCAGTTGCACCAGTAATGAAGAAGCCTTAAATTATTTAACCGTAATCCGAATACAAAAAAATCTAAATATGAAAAAAATTAACCTCTTGTTGCCTTTGATGGCAATTTCATTGGCTGGCTTTGCTCAGGTACATACCGATGCCAATGGCAACGTAGGCATCGGAACCACAACTCCTCAAGCTAAACTGGATGTGAACGGTTCGGCAATTATCAATGGGCCAGGAAATACACTAACCTTAAAGAAAACAAATAATATACCTGCTCTTGCTTTTCAAGGAATAAATCAGATGGCTATTATAGAAGGTGGAGATGATTACTTAACAGCTTATTTGGGTGGGTCGAGGCGATTATCAATCTTATCAAATGGCTATGTAGGTATCGGCACTGCAAGCCCATCAGAAAAATTGGGGATTTATGGCGCAGTCAACTCGGCACCTGGAGTATTGGCTTTGGAAACCTCCAGAAATGACGCCGCATTTGTTGAAATAGGCTCGATTAGAGCGAAAAACTCAGATGGGGAGGTATCTAGAATTGGTTTGCTGAGAGGTAGTGGCACTTATACCGGAGCAATGAATTTTTTGGTGAGGCCTACTAATGATGCAGAACTTCAGGAAGCCATGAGGATCAACGAGAACGGAAATATAGGGATGGGTGGCCTTACTCCTCTTGCAAAATTAGACGTTAGAAGTAATTATGTTAAGAATGAATATGGAATTAATACGCCTACGGCACTGTTTCTTTCCACAAATGCACCGCAAGCAGGAAATGGAGGAGCTATTGGGTTAGGTGGCAAAACGGGATTGGCCACAGCAGATTACGCTTACGCCTATATGCTTGGGGCTAAAGAGAATAATAGTAATTATGCAGGATATTTTGCCATTCATACGGTAGCTGGCGACGGAAATCCAAGAGAGGCAAGCAGTGGAAACTATGAAAGGTTGCGGGTGACCTCAACCGGAAACGTAGGCATAGGTACCGCAACGCCCAACGAAAAGCTGGCCGTAAACGGAAAGATTCGCGCCAGAGAAATCAAAGTGGAAACGGCCAATTGGCCCGACTATGTTTTTGAGGAAGGCTATAAGGTTGGAAAGCTGGAAGAGTTGGAAAGTTATGTTAAAGCCAATAGGCATTTGCCCGATATGCCTAGCGCCAAAGAAGTGGAAGCCAACGGGGTAGAACTAGGCGAGATGAACAAATTGTTGTTGAAGAAAGTGGAAGAACTCACTTTGCACTTAATTGAAAAGGATAAGGAAATTAAGAAAATGCAAGCCCTTCAAGAACGAATAGAAAAACTGGAGAAATTATTACTCGACAAAAGATAAAATATCACAATAACTTATTCATATATCACGTGAAAAAAACTTTGCTTTTCTCTCTATTTAATTTATTCCTTTTCTGCCAATGTATGGCACAAGATGCATATTATAACAACTTAACTATTGAACGCTTGGTAAAGGGAGGCGGCATAACGGATTATAATGGTTGGGGCCTAAATACCAACCCCCTGTTAGACGTACGGCCAAATCAGCAAAATGGGGCCGCCTATGTGATTAGCCATCATACTGGGCTTACGCTTTCTGCGCATTCCGTATATGGGGGTATTCGCTTTTATAATCAAGGGTATCCAATTGGGCCTTTAGAACCGTCGACGGGAGCCAAAATGGTGATGAGTATAAACAATGGTGGTGTAGGTGTTGGCACAACAAACCCCAGAGCACCATTGGATTTGGGCGAATATCTTAATAATGATCAGTTGAGTGCTGTACTTGGCAGGTTACAAGAAGGTGACAACACCAAAACAGGGACATTTTTAGGTGTAAAGGGTTATAGTACCGATATCATAGGGGGCAGAAGCTTTTCAATAACACATAATTTCTATGGAGAAATAAATAGTTCGATAAATTTTCATAGGGGAGGTAGTGTAACCGGGGGCTTCATCAGTTTCAATACAAATGCTGATCTTGAAAGGATGCGAATAGCCGATAATGGTAATGTGTTGATCGGCAAAACCGCACAAACTAACACCGCCTACAAACTCGATGTCAACGGCAAGGCCCGCGCCAACGAAATCGTAGTGAATACCACCGGTGCCGATTTTGTATTCGAAAACAACTACAGGTTGCGCCCATTGGCCGAGGTCGAAAAATTCATCAAAGAGAACAAGCACCTGCCCGAAATCCCGACGGCCAAAGCCATGCAGCAGGAGGGGGTTGGCGTAAGCGAACTGCAGACCAGACTGTTGCAAAAAGTAGAAGAGTTAACGCTTTACCTGATCGAGCAAAATAAGCGCATCGAAAATTATCAAGCTACCCAAGAAAAGCAGCAAAAAGAAATCGAACAATTGAAAGCACTTCTAAACAAAAAACAATGAAAAAATTAATACTCTTCACCGCCATTTTTGCCTTGGCATTTATAGCTAATGCACAAGATCCCAATATCCTGATAGGCTTAAATGATGCTTATGGAATAAAAATAAAGGCCAATTTTCCTGGTCAGACAACGCCATGGGCTAGGGGTTATTATATTGTTAATCAGGATAACACCAGCAATCTTCTAGGTTTAGGTGTAATGGGGAGCGCTAATAACGGAATTTCTACAATGGATTTTGGCTGGATTGGCAAAGACTATAACAGTGTGTATATGTCATTTCGGCCAAATGGTAATGTAGGAATAGGAACTGATAACCCAAAAGCAAAATTTGTAGTTTCAAATGAAAGTTTGCAAGGCATAGAGATGGGTTATAGTACCAGTTTGTTAGCCAATTATTTAGAAAGTTATGATAGGGGATTAAATAGTGGCATGGATATGGCCTATTATATTTCAAATAATAAAAGTCATAGATTTTACAACAACGGAGTAGAAAAAGTTCGAATTACTGGAGATGGCAATGTTTTGATCGGTAAAACCACCCAACCCAACACCGCCTACAAGCTCGATGTCAACGGCAAAGCTCGCGCCAACGAGATTATAGTGAACACGACCGGGGCCGATTTTGTATTCGAAAACAACTATAGGTTGCGCCCATTGGCCGAGGTCGAAAAATTCATCAAAGAGAACAAGCACCTGCCCGAAATCCCGACGGCCAAAGCCATGCAGCAGGAAGGGGTTGGCGTAAGCGAACTGCAGACCAAGTTGTTGCAAAAAGTAGAAGAGTTAACTTTGTATATCATCCAACAACAGAAAGAGATTGACGAGTTAAAGAAGAAATTGAACAAGTAGTCCAGTTTACGGTTCTCAGTTTTTAGTTAACAGGATGTAAGATGTAAAATGTACGATGGAAATAGCGAATGGAAGTGGAGGATGTCCTGGGTCTTCAGTAAGCAATTAGCCAATGACTAATCAGCTAATCTTCTAGTTGGCTAATGAATAACGCTAATAAACCAATAAACCAATAAAATGCTTAAAGCCGGCGCCCTTTATTTTGCTATTGTGATCGCATTTTTTATTGCGATTGTTTCGGCTTCGCTGATCATGCTGGCCGCACATTACCGCAATAGCTATTTAAAGGAAATCCGCTACAACCGCTTGTTGAATAACCTCAACTCCGGTATCGAATACACCTTGGCTAACAAAGATGCTATGGAGGGTAAACAAACCCTCGATCTTTTTGGCGATGAGTTAGATAGTTTGGAACTGGATAAAAAAGACTGGGGTATTTTTGATTTGGCCATCTTGAAAAGTTTTGTGAAGCAGGATACCTTGAAACGCGCATTTTTAATCGGAAATCTTACCGATTCTACGGCTATCTATTTAAGCGATGAAGACCGGCCTTTGTCTATTAGTGGCCATACCCGAATTACCGGCAATGTAGAACTGCCTAAATCCGGTATCCGTCAGTCGTATGCCGAAGGCAAGCCCTACGATGGAGGCAAAGAGCTCATTTTTGGTGGCAAAACCAGCAACAGCACACGTATGCTGAAGCCCTTAAACGAAAAGCTTCTCGAACGGCTGAAAGCAGTATTTGCCAATCAGGCACAAAAGTTTCCCGCCTTGCAACAAAACGAGCTCAGGGTTTCTTTTTTGGATTCTACCCAAAAATTTCAATTGCCACAAATCGCCAATTTGGCCGATGTTAATTTGGAAGGAAACATCATATTGATTTCCGATTCGTTGGTTACCATTTCGGCAGCCGCGCAATTAAATGGTATTCAGGTTTATGCTCCGTTAATCAAGGTAGAGCAGGGCTTTAAAGGAAGCTGCCAGCTTTTTGCCGTCGATTCGATTTTGGTAGCCGATAACGTCGAATTTAAATATCCATCCGTATTGGGCGTAATGCGTACCAAAAGATCGGTAGTGCAACCTCAAATTGTATTGGGCGATCATGTTAATTTTGATGGCATCATTTTTAGTCACGAAAATGAGCGCACCGCCTTACAAACCTTAATTGGGTTGGGCAAAGATACACGCGTACAAGGAGAAATTTACAGTACGGGCTTGCTGCAGGTTGAAAAGGGAAGCAAGATCAATGGCAAGGTTTCCTGTAACAGGTTTTTAATGAAAACACCGCTTACCTTGTATGAGAATTTCCTGATAGATGTTGCTTTTAACAGCAAAGCGAGGAGCCGTTACTACCTTAGCTCTAAGTTGTTTAAGGAGCAACGAACAAACCGGATTTTAAAATGGCTAAACTGAACAACAAAAAACTACAGGCCTCTACACTTATCGAGGTGCTGATCGCCATGGTCATCATTATGGTGGTGTTTGCCATTGCCATGCAGGTTTTTGGTAATGTGCTGCGTACCGGAGTTTCCTACAAAAAACTGCAAGCGCAGAACCAGCTGCAATTGCTTAGTGAGCAGGTAAAGAAAAATGGTTATTTAGAAGCAACAGAAGTGACGATAGACAGCATAAACTACCAGTTGAGCATTGGCCCCAGCGAGGTTGCAGGAATTGCCAAGCTAGAAATCAAGGCAAAGCTGAACGGAACCAGTTTGGGCAGCATCAAATGTTTATTTAAAGAGCAGGTCAAGCATGAAGATTAAAGCCTACACGTTATTCGAAGTAACTATAGCCATGCTGCTATCGGCTATCTGCATAGCCATCTGCTATTCGGCCTATGGCATTATTGCAAAATATTATGCCGGCTTTCAGCAGAAAAACCAAACGGCAGATGTGGTGCTTACACTGAGGCATGTTTTGGAAAGGGATTTTCTGAAAAGCAATATGGTACTCAAAAATGAAGAAGGAGTGGAGCTGCAACAAGATAGTTCAAAAATCTATTATATCTTTAGTCCCGATGCCGTGCTCAGAAAATCAGGCGAACTGCATACCGATACCTTTAAGCTAAAACCAAGCGAAGTTGGCTTCTTTTTTGAAGGCCGGGAAGTTTTAGAACCAGATACTATCGACGAGCTGCGGTTCAAAATGAATTTAGATCAACGCATTCAAGTGCCCATACAATTAAGTAAAACCTACAGCGCCCAAAATCTTTTTAACTAACATGCCATCTATCAATATCTCCAATTACCAGCAACCCAAAAAAGCGCCCCAAAAAGATTCGGGTTCGGCGTTTTTCGAGTTGTTGAACAAGGATATTTCATTTGGCAACGGCCAATTAGCCGACAAGAAAAAAGAAGCTTTTTACAATGAATTGGGTACGCTGATCCAGTCTGGTATCGACATTAAAACGGCTTTGGAGCTTACCGCAAGTTCTTACACCAATGCCAAAGATGTGGCCTTGTTTGAAACCATCCAAAAAGAAGTGGTGGCTGGAAATTCTTTATCGGAAACCCTAAAAAACAATGAGAAGTTCAGCAGTTACGAATACTATAGCGTTCGCATCGGCGAAGAGACTGGCCGTTTGGCAGAAGTACTGACCGAATTAGGCAAGTATTTCAAGAGCAAAATCAGTCAGCGACGAAAAATCGTGGGCGCTATCACCTATCCCCTGCTGGTTTTGAGCACTTCCTTTGCGGCCATCTTTTTCATGATCAAGTTTGTGGTGCCTATGTTTGCCGATGTATTTAAGCGCTTTGGTGGCAAGTTGCCTTACATTACTTCGCTCATTGTAAGCTTTTCCGATTGGTTCGATCGTTACATTTACCTGATTTTATTGCTGATCGTAGCCGTCATAGCCTTTTATTTATTTAGCAAAAAAACAGCCTGGTTCAAGAAATGGTCGTCCTTAACCTTGTTGCGAGTTCCCATTGTTGGCGATATCCTCAAAAAAATATACCTAGCTCGTTTTGCCAATACCATGCGCCTGCTTACCGGAACCAATACGCCTTTGCTGCAGGCCTTGGGCATGGTGAAACAGATGATCACTTTTTATCCCATAGAACAATCGCTTACACTGGCCGAAAAGGATATTTTGATGGGGAGCAGTTTATCGGCTACTTTGGCCAAGCACGAATTCTATCCCGTTAAGTTTATCCAGATGATCAAAATTGCCGAAGAGGTAAATAAGCTTGAGTACTTTTTCGAACAGCTATCTAATCAATATACCGAAGAAGTAGAATATAAGACCAATGCCATCAGTGGCCTATTGGAACCTTTGATTATTATCTTTTTGGGATTGGCCGTAGGCGTAATCCTAATCGCGATGTACTTGCCAATGTTCCAGATGAGCAATAGCTTTTAAAGATGATTCTTTGGCTAATGAGAAGATTGGCTTATGCTGTAGGGTGGCAATCCGACATCCATCTGGAGTGGATTTTATCTGTTGTTAATGGAAGTCCAATCTAAAATCAATTTCCACGCGGAATTACTTTGGAAAGCGCTTGAAAAACAGACGTAAAAGTCCTGGTTTCGGAATCGTAATATCCTGCCCAAACGCACGTTCATCCAGCGATTCGATGCGTTCGTCCTGCGAAAACCACTGTTGGGGAAAAAGTTTTTTTTATTCGATTTTTGTTTACATCTTGGGGGCAGATAAGTAACACGTTTCTTTAAGCCCAAACTTATAGGAATCCAGAACGCAATCGAATAAATGAAACAACTACTCTTGTTTTTGCTGCTTTGCAGCCTAGGCGCTTACGCCCAAACCTCGACATCCTCAACCGTTCCAAAGCTAAACGTAATACCTGCTTCGGCAGAGGCGGCCAGCTTTGCCAAATATGGTGAAACACCGGTTTCGCTCTATACAGGAGTACCCAGTATTGGTATTCCAATTTATACCATCGACCTTAAAGGCATCAAGGTGCCTATTTCTTTGAGCTACCATGCGGGAGGTATCAAAGTAGATGAGATAGCTAGTAACGTAGGGCTCGGCTGGTCGCTGAATTTTGGCGGATCGATCACCGCTAATGTGAACGGAATTCCTGATCAAGAAGCGGGGGGATGGCTTAATGTACCCAATATTTACCGTTTGCCGCAAACCGGCAGCTTGCAAACGCAGTGGGGCGCATTGGATCCTTATCTTTCCGATCCAAAATACGACTTCATGACCGAAATTGCGGAAGATCATTATGACACACAGCCTGATTTATACTACGTAAACATCAATGGCAAATCGTTCAAGTATTTTTATGGCCAAGATGGAACCATCTATACCATGCCTTATCAAAATGTAAGGATTTGGGAGGGTAACGAAATCACAGACGAGAACGATAATGTATTCCAGTTTGTGGGTGCTGATCTGACCACCACAAATTATCAATATTTTGGCGGCCTTTCTGCCAATGGAGCGCCCCCGAGCTATCAGAGCAATGCCATGTATCCGGGTAAAATAAGTACGCCTTTTAATGAAGAAATCAATTATACCTACGAAACCTATTCTTACAGCTTTAAAAACCAGGCTTCAGAAACGCGTTATAGCAGATATCCAGACCAGTACGGCTGTGCCGGGATTATGCCAACCAATACCCTTACCGAAAGTACCAGCCATGTAGCAGCTTCGAGGATAAAGAAAATAACGGCGAGCAACGGCGTAGAGATCAACTTTTACTATGCGCAAAGCAGAACGGATTTGCCTGGCTCGTCGGCACTAACCTCTATTGTGGTAAAAAATGCCAATACCAATACGGTGATTGCTACTTTTACCTTTACCTATGGCTATTACGTTTCTACAACAGGGTCTACTGATCCTGATGATTACCGCTTGCGATTGGAAAGTGTACAAAAAGCAGGAGAAAA
The DNA here is from genome assembly GCF_059705275.1 of Pedobacter sp. TM02. Taxonomy (NCBI): domain Bacteria; kingdom Pseudomonadati; phylum Bacteroidota; class Sphingobacteriia; order Sphingobacteriales; family Sphingobacteriaceae; genus Pedobacter; species Pedobacter sp. TM02. The sequence continues at coordinate 3,696,900 of NZ_AP046530.1, read as the reverse complement.
CCCTTACTATTTCCAGTATAATGAAAGCCTGTTGCCAAAACGCCTCAGCAAATCACAGGATCACTGGGGCTTTTATAATGGCTCTGGCAACTCAACCCTGTTGCCAGCCAATGCCTACTTTGGTTTTCCATCTGGAGGCAACCGAGAACCGTCTGCCTACACGGCGCAAAATGGTATCTTGACAAAAATTACTTATCCTACAGGAGGCAGTTCAGAATTTGAATATGAATCCAATACGGTTCCTGCCTATACATTGCCCACAAGTGAATACGTGCTTCAAGGAGCCTATGCTTACGAATCGATAGATTCTACCGTCGTTGTTCCATTTACCGTTGGTCCTACAGCAAATAAGTTTTCTGTTAGATATAAAGGGCCTTATGGAGGAGATCCTGAAACTGGACTCGTTTGCGATAACTGCGATGTACAGATACGGAATGCAAATCATCAGTTGGTATATAGGTTTGTTGGACAATCTGCAGGCGGACTAGGCAATTTTATGGCGCCATTAGAGCCTGGAAATTATTTTCTAGAGATACCTTATGTTGGCTTAACCAATACCGGATATATTGAAGTTTATTGGTACGAATATAAACAGGTACCGCCAACCACCACCAATAAGACTGTTGGCGGACTGAGAGTTAAGCGAATAACCGATAATCCTGTTGTGGGTGCCAGCAAAAAGACCTATTATAACTATGATCTTTCAAATTCGCCAGATGTTTCTAGTGGCTTAAGTGGCTACGCTCCGAAATATGAATATATCCATAATAGAGAGGGTCTTAATGAAGATACGCAGACCTATTACGATTGTCTGTTCTATGCCCAATCTACATCGAGCTTAACGCCTATCGGGCGCGCGCAAGGAGGGCCGGTGGCTTATACCGAAGTGAGTGTATATGTTGAAGACCAGCACAAAGGCTATACGCTTAACCGCTTTTCGCATTTTGGAGACATTTCGGGCAGCCCTGAGTATCCGTTTGGGGCCATGATCAGCAACGATTGGGTTGACGGCCTGCCCTTAGAAACAAAAGAGTTTGCATGGAACGAAACATTGGCGAAATACCTGCCGGTTAAAAAAACAGTCAATACCTATAAAACAACTTATGGATCAAGTTCTACCTATCCACACGAATATGTAGTGAGAGGCGCAAAGGTGGCTTTGTATAAACCGGCAATTCCGCAACGCTTTCCGCAGAATGGTCCTGCTCCAAGAGGGCCCGAATTTGTGGTGAATTATTTTAATCTTTATTCGTCGTGGAGTTTTCCAATGGGTAGAACAGAAACCCTATACGATCAGGCCGATACTACAAAGACCATTACCACAAGTTATCAATATTTTTATGATAACCCGGCCCATATCCAGCTAACTAGGCAACTGTCTAACAAAAGCAATGGGGAACAAACCCTGGTTTCGCTCCGTTATCCAAAAGATATCAATCCGCTATCGAGCTATTATTCCAATCCGGTAGTAGAAAAAAGAATCTATACCAAAAATAGCACTTCAACCAAACTCATAGGTGGTGAGCTGACTACCTATAAAAATCAGCCGGGAACTTTTCCCGAAAATTATTACGGCCTAGAGTTGGCACAGCCTATAGATTCGGTGTCTTTCCCTGCCTACACGGGAAGTACGATTGCAAATGCTTATAAAAATAGGTTGAGCTATGGCTATGATGCCAATTATAACCTGGTATCCCTGGTTAACGACCAGCAAAAGAAGCAGGGTTTTAAATGGGGCTACAACGGCACCTTGGTGCTGGCGGCTGCAACTAATGCGCTCGATACGGAGTTTTATTTTGAAGGCTTTGAAGAAACGGGAACTGCAGGTAATGCCCATACAGGTAAAAAGTCGAGCGGAGGAGCTTATACTGTGAGCTGGACCAGGCCCAATAGCCGCAATTATGTGATTAGTTATTGGTATTTCGATGGTAGTTGGAAGCAAAAGGTAGAACCCTATACTGGAAATAGCATGACATTGTCTTCAGGCACGGCTTATGACGATGTAAGCATTTATCCTGCCGATGCCCAGCTCACAAGCTATACGCACGATCCACAGGTGGGCATTACCAGCCAGACGGATGCCAAGGGCCTGACCACTTATTTCGAATACGACCCCTATGGCCGGCTGCTCTACGTAAAAGACCAGGACAAAAACATCATCAAAAGCTACGAGTACCACTACAAGAACTAACGCCCCATGAAGAACACCAGACTTTTCCTTTTGGCTTCGTTGCTCCTGTCGGGAACGGCCATGGCCCAGCAGCATATCACCCTGTCAGGCTATACCGGCCAGACGCAGATCAAGGCAACGGGAAGCATTACCCTTGCCGACGGGTTCCAGATCCCTTACGGCAGCAGCGTGCGCATCTTTACCGGTGCCAGCTTCCAGCTCTGCAACCCCTTGGCGTCTTCGCCGAGCGCGAACCAGAACTACGTGCTTTCGAGGGTATTCAAGATCGCCGGCGTAAACAGCACGAATATCAACGCCTCGCGCAGCGTATGCGAGGAGAACCAGGCCATCCAGTACCTCGACGGGCTGGGCAGGCCCCTGCAGACGGTAACCGTACAGGGGAGCCCAACCTTTGCCGACCTGGTGCAGCCCATGGCCTACGACGCCCTGGGGCGCGAAGCGGTCAAGTACCAGCCATACACGGTAGCCGGCAACGGCGGCGCCTACAGGCCGAGCGCCATAGCCGAGCAGCTGGGCTTCTATACAGGCCAGCCAAGCGGCTCAAGCATCAGAGCTACTGCGCAGCCCTTCTCGCAGGCCGTATTCGAGGCCAGCCCGCTGAACAGGGTGCTGGAGCAGGGCGCTCCGGGGGCGCCGTGGCAGCCCTACAATGCTTCCATAGCAGGTTCGGGCCATACGGCAAGGCCGGGCTACGCCATCAACGATGCTGCGGATGCGGTGAAGCTCTGGACGGTCAACGCCTCGGGCGCTGCTACAACAGCCAACTACCAGCCGGGCACGCTCTACAAGACCGTTTCCAAAGACGAGAACTGGACCAGCGGCAAGGCAGGCACTACCGAAGAGTTCAGGGACCTGGAGGGCAGGGTGGTGCTCAAAAAGGTCTGGGAAACGGAGAGCGCCGCGCTTTCCACCCAATACCTCTACGATGACATGGGCAGCCTGCGCTACGTGCTGCCACCAGCGGTAACAGCTAACAGCTTCACGGAGGCCGACGCCGTATTCAGGAACTACATCTACGGCTACCATTACGACGGCCGGAAGAGGATCATCGAAAAGAAGATCCCTGGAAAGGGCTGGGAGCACCTGGTCTACAACAAACTCGACCAGGTGGTGCTCACACAGGACAGCGTGCAGCGTGCCGGCAACAAATGGCTATTTACCAAATACGATGCCTTGGGCAGGGTAGTGATAACCGGAGTAGTGAGTAGTGCCTCCAGCCGGGCAGCCTGGCAGGGCATTGCAGATGCACAGGCCCAGCTCTGGGAACATCGGATCAGCGATGGAGCAACAGACTACAGCAACGATGCCATTCCCGTAGAAGGAGTGGATAGGTTTCTGGTTATTAATTACTACGACGATTATACCTTTCGGGACATGGGCGCGATCTTTCCCCCAAGCGGAACGGTAAGTCCGATGACCAGGGGGCTTCTTACTGGCACCAGGACCTGGCGTGGCGATGATGGGATAAACTCGGAATGGTCGCTGACCTACTATGACGGGGAGGGAAGGGTCAAGGAAACCGCAGCCCAGAATCATCTGGGCGGAACGGACAGGATCGTCAACAGCTACAGCTTTGCGGGCGAACTGGTTGCCAGTACCAGGACGCATACGTCCAGCCCGACCGGAACGCCGACAACGATCGCCACCCGCTACGAGTACGACCACATGGGCAGGAAGCTGGCCACGATGGAGGAGATCGACGGGCAGGGCGAGGTAACACTGGCCAAGCTCGACTACAACGAACTGGGCCAGCTGCGGCAGAAGAACCTGCACAGCACCGACGGCACCACGTTTCTGCAGCATACAAAATTCGCCTACAACGAGCGCGGCTGGCTGAAGAGCTCGGCTTCCAGCCAGTTCGGCATGGAGCTGCAGTACGAGGACGGCACGGCGCCGCAGTTCAACGGCAACATCTCGGGCCAGCTGTGGGGAGCGGGCTGCACGCTGCCGAATGTCTTTGCCTACGGCTACGACAGGCTGAACAGGCTGATAGAAGGGAAGACGACGGCGGGCGTGGCCATGGGCGAAACGCTGTCCTACGATGCGATGGGCAACATCGCTTCGCTGAGCAGGTTTGACGGCACCACGACCAAGACCGGAACCTACAGCTATGCCGGCAACCAGTTGACTGGTATTACGGGCGGGGCATTGGCTACGGGTAGCTATGCCTACGACGGCAACGGCAACGCCACCACAGACGGCAGGAACGGCGTAACGCTGGCCTACAACTACCTGAACCTGCCGGTAAGCGCGTCAAAAAGCGGACTGAGCCTGAGCTATGTCTACGACGCCACCGGAGCCAAGCTGAAGAAGGTGAACGGTACCACGGGCACGGCCACGGACTACGTAGACGGCATCCAGTACACAAACGGCACGATCGACTTCATCCAGACCGAGGAGGGGATTGCCCGCAGGGGCGGGGGCAGTTACAGCTACGAGTACAACCTGACGGACCACTTGGGCAACGTGCGGTATACCTTCAACAGGCACCCGGTTACGGGCCAGCTGCAGCCACTGCAGGCCGACGACTACTATGCCTTCGGAATGAGAAAGGTTGCAAGTCCAGGCAATAATAAATATCTTTACAATGGCAAGGAATTGCAGGAGGAACTGGAACACTACGACTACGGCGCGAGGTTCTATGATCCTGTAATTGCAAGGTGGAACGTGGTGGATAAGAAAGCAGAGCTATATTTTCAAATAACTCCCTTTGCATATGCCGCAAATACACCCGTAAACGCAATTGATCCAGACGGGCATTTAGTAATTTTTATTAACGGTCAACATGGAGGAAGTGGCGGTTCACCAGAATATTGGAGAAATGGAGGTAAAAATAAAAACATACATTTTGATATTGCTTTCAAAAAACATTTTTCAGAAGATAAAGCAATGTACCTCGATGGAGCGATAGGTGGATGGGAAAATACCTTAGCTACTAAAGGCAAATTGTTCCCATCAAATCTAAATGCAGAAGATAGGATAGCTATGGGACAAGCTGCGGGAATGAATGCCGTAGGAGATATAATTAGAAGTCTTGAAAGAACTAATGGAGTTATTACTGAAAGTATAAAAATTGTTGCACATAGTATGGGAGCCGCTTATGCAAAAGGATTTATAGCTGAGATTGTTCAATATGCTAAGGATCATCCGGAAGAGTGTCGAGGTTTAAGTATCACAGAATATGATTTTGCTGCATTTCAACAAAATAAGCTTTCAGCTGTCCCTAATGTGCCATTATTTCAATTTGATAATATGGGTGATATGGTGGTAAATAGTCTTTTTTCGTTTAAACTTGATAGTTGGTTTGCTACAGAAAAAGGAGCAGTAAAACACGAAAAAGATACCAACAGAAAGGGCGGGCACTCAATATTTGATTTTATTAATGTAATAGATAAACTATCTGAGGGAACTTATAAGTTTGTCGATGGTCAATTTATAAAGCAATAATCGATGAAGAAGATTAACTTTAGGAATCCATTTACAATATATTTGCTATGGCTAATAGCATTATTGTTGTATGCGATTATAGGTATTCCAGTGCTTAGTATAGGTTATTCCGATGGAGAACAAAGACCCTTGACATTGTTGTTTGGCTTGCCATATATAGCAATCTATGGGTTTTTCGCACTAAGCATTGTGACAATTTTTTTAAATTTTCAGTGGTTCAAAAAATATTGGTATTTAAACGCCTTAATATTTCTTTTCACATCAACCTTAATTGTAATAGATATAATCGAGCAAAAAGAAGTTGTATATGATTTTGGAGAGGAAAAGTTAGTTATTGGTGATAAAGAATTCATACAAGAAACAGAATATTTTTTAAATACTGATAAGATAAGAAGTCGGAAGTTCTTTTTGAATAATAAAAGAGATAGTACATGGTCTGTATATGATATAAACGGAAAATTGATTAGTAGAGAAGTCTATAAAAATGGGAAGCTTTTAAAAAAAGAAAAATTTGATGACTAAATAAATATCCAATATTTTGCTCCGTAGCTAAAGGGATGCCTCAGTCAATGATTTAACTATGCGTATTTAAAAGCAAAAGATTTGATGTAGTCTTAAGGTGTACTAACGATACAATTCATTTCGACATTAATTAAACATGATGCCATTCGATTTTATAGACGCTATAAATAGTCTACCAGAAGGAAATTATAAATTTATTAATGGAGAATTTGTAAAACAGTAAATTATGACAGAGTCTAAATGTTTAAATCCATACATTGTTTGGGTTAGTATCATCTTTGCTTTTTGTTTGCTTATTCCAATTATAAGTTCTAACTATGATGTTAGCGCACAGATTCCATTTGTTTTGGGAACCTATGCGTTCATCGCTTTAATTTCTGGTTTTTTTATAATTTCTTTTACTAAGATTTTTTTAATTAGAAAATCAAATCAGTCAGACAAGGTCATTGCATTTTTTACTGGGGCTATTGTTTTATTTTTTTTGATAAAAATATTTCCTCATTTAATATAGACTTTTCAATTCCATGATCTGTGGCGCACAAACTAGTGCAATTCTTGGTAGGTTCGAAAATACGCTTTGATAACTCACATCTTTAACCAGTCATTATTTTATCACTGTATTTTTCCCTACTTTAGCTTGAAATAATATTTTGAAATGAACGCACTGCTTCGCAAAAAAGTTAAGGCCTATACGCTCACCGAAATTTTGGTGGTATTGGTGATTATTGGAATCCTGGTTTTATTGGCTTTGCCCAATCTCATGCCCCTAATTACCAAGGCCAAAACTACTGAGGCCAAGCTGCAGTTAGAGCATTTGGCCAAATTGGAACAGAGCTATTTTTACGAACATTCGAGGTATACCACCGATTTGGCTGAACTGGGTTTTATCCAAGAGAAACTCTCTACCGACGGCAAAGATGGCAAGGCCAATTATAAAATCGAAATCGTATCGGCTAATAACAACAGCTTTGTAGCCAAGGCAACGGCTGTAGCCGATTTTGATGGCGATGGCACCTTTAACGTGTGGCAAATCGACCAGGATAAAAACCTGAAGGAAGTTACGCCGGATTAATGGAGATTTGAGACATTAGATCTGAGACATGAGGTCGATTATTCAGTCATTCAAAATTCAATCCTTCAAAATTACCTAGCCATGTTTATCCTGAAATTTGCGATTTGGATAGTTTTGTTGGCCATTGCCTGGCAGGATTTCAAGTTCAGGGCGGTATATTGGTGGCTGTTTGTATTGTTGATGGCTGGATTGTCGGCTTTAACGATTTTAGGAAGTTCCGCTAGTGCAATTGGAACTAATTTATTGCACAATGGCAGTTTTTTAGGGGTACAGTTGCTGTTTTTGACGCTCTACTTTTCAGTCAAGCAAAAAAGGCTGGTCAATATATTTGCTGATTATTTCGGATTGGGCGATTTGTTGTTTTTGCTAAGCATTACGGTTTACCTGCCTTTCCTCAATTACCTGTTCTTTTACCTGTTCAGTTTGCTGGCGGTGATTTTGGTGAGTATAGGAAGCAAGGCTTTGCGCAAAAATTCAAATCCAAAAATCCCTTTGGCTGGCGAACAGGCGGTGATGCTATTGGTGTTGATGCTAATTGATACGTTGAACAATAAAATAGATTTGACTAATGATTTATGGCTGACGGCTTATTTGATGTAGTCTGAACTATACCGGGCTACCTATTCTATGCGCCATATCAAGCCCTAGTAAGGACCATCAGATTGCTAAAATCCGACCTTGGCCTTTGCGATAGCACTATATTAACCCTAGCAAGAGCTTTAAAGCAAAGGGCGCAGTCGTGGCTTTTTTGGTTACTTTTTTCAGCTACAGGAAAAAAGTGACATTACGTGTCAAAAAAGATTAATTTTAGGAAATTTTCATCTATCATGAAACCGTCTGCCGATACTTTACACCTCATAAGCAAATCCATCGCTTTGCAATACCACGTGGTACCCAAAGGAATGGAGAACCAATCCCTGGAGCTGTTTTGTGATGAGGAAGATAGCCAATCTGCTTTGCTGGACGAACTGCAGATCATCCTCGATAAGCCCATTAAGCTTTACCCCATCACCAAGGCAGCAATCAGCCGTTTGTTGTCTACCCATTACCTGAGTGATACCGGTGCGCCCGAAAAAGAACTATCGAATATTTCGGCCAACGACGACTTCCTGACCACCTTGATTGAAGAAGCCCGAAAGCTCAAAAGCAGCGATATCCACATTGAAACCTTCGAGAAAAAGTCGCGGGTAAGGGTGCGTATCGATGGTATGATGATCGAACGTTATCAAATCAGCCGCGAAGATTATCCGGCGCTGGTCAACAAAATCAAGATCATGGCCAACTTGGATATTGCCGAAAAGCGCTTGCCCCAAGATGGACGTATCCATTACAAATCGGCCAAACAAAGTGCTTTTGATATCAGGGTTTCGGTATTGCCAACCCTGCACGGAGAAAAAATCGTATTGCGTTTGCTCAATAACTCGAGTACCGATATCGATTTGAATACTTTAGGCTTGAGCGATTTTGATATGGAAAATTACCTGCAAGGTATTCAAAGGCCCAACGGAATTATTTTAATTAGCGGCCCAACCGGTTCTGGTAAAACCACTACGCTATATGCCACGCTCAAATTGTTGAACAAAACCACGCGTAACGTGCTCACCATCGAAGATCCGATCGAGTATACGCTGGAAGGAATTAATCAGGTACAGCTGAAAGAAAGTATAGGCTTGGGCTTTGCTTCGGCATTGCGCACTTTTTTAAGACAGGATCCCGATGTCATCATGGTAGGCGAAATCCGCGATCCCGAAACCGCCAATATGGCCATCCGTGCGGCATTAACGGGCCATTTGGTGTTGTCTACCATCCACACCAATTCGGCTTGGGGTACCGTATCACGTTTGATGGATATGGGCATTCCTAGCTTTTTAGTGGCTAATACGCTCAATACTACGGTTGCGCAACGTTTGGTACGTTTGCTTTGCCCGCATTGCAAAGAGGAAACTGATTTTGATGCCAAAGCCTATCCAAAGCAGTTCAACGCTCCCTTTAGCTTAGAAAAGCAGTTTGTAGCCAAAGGCTGTGGGGAATGTTATTATACAGGCTACAAAGGCCGTAAGGCCGTTTATGAAGTTATTCCCGTTGATGCAGCATTAGCTTTTGAAATCAAACAAGGGAATATGTATATTGAACCACTTTTAAAAACCAAACAGATCAAAACACTTTCAGAAAATGCTTTCGAGTTGTTTGCCGAAGGGCAGACCTCGCTCGAAGAAATTTTCCCTTTATTGCTATCCATCTAAATGAAATACATCTACCATGTCCTCTTTCGCCTCTTCATCCTGCTTGCGCTTGTTGGTGCAGGCCTAAAAGGTTACGGACAAGACAACAAAGCCGAACGCCTGGCTCAGATCGAGAATCGCTTAAAGTCGCTTGCGGTAATGGTACCGGGACTTAACCAAAAAGTACAGCTTTCGATGTCGGGTGCTAATGCCCCAGAGTTTTTACGCGCCTTGGCCCAGGCCAATAACCTCAACATCAATGTAGATCCGCAGGTAAATTTTAAGGTTTATTACAATTTTGCCAATGAAACGGCCTTAAATGTACTGCTTTTTGTGGCTAAGGAATACGATCTTGATATCAACCTGGTCGGTTCCATCATGTCGATTACAAAAGTAGCCCCGACAAGAACCGTAGTGCCACCCAAAGAAATCAAGGTTACCTACAATTCAATAACCGACAATTTGGGCTTCGACCTGAACAATGATACCTTAAGTTTAGTGGCCAAAAAGATCGGTCAGCTTTCGCAGAAAAACGTAGTGGTGCCGGTTAACCTCTTGAGCAAAAAAGTTACCGCTTTTATTGCGGCCGCTCCATTTGAAACGGCGCTCGAAAAAATGGCTTATGCCAACGACCTGAAGCTGAACAAGACCAATGATAATGTTTATATCCTGCAACCTTTGGCCGAAGGAGAAGAACTTTATATCAATGAGGATAAATCCACAGCCGTAAAACGAAACAATAAACCTAATACGCCAGGAGGAGCGCAAGCCAATTACAACGTATCCGGCAGAAGGGATGCCAATGGAAGCAAACTCATTAATATTGATGCGGTAAACACGCCTATCCTCGACCTGATCAAATCGGCCTCTACTGAAGTAGGTGTCAATTATTTTATTTATTCCGATATTAAAGGGAGCATTACCACGCGTTTGAATAATATCAGCTTCGATAACTTTCTAACCGCTTTGTTGCAGGGAACAGAATATACCTATAAAAAAGAAGATGGCATTTACCTTATTGGCGATAGAAAACTGGAAGGCCTGCGTACCAGTCTGCGTGTCAAACTGGAACATCGTTCTTTAGATACTATCCAGATGATGATTCCATCAGAATGGAAGAAAGGTGTTGAGATCAAGGAGTTCAGGGAACAAAATACCATATTGCTTTCTGGCTCTGCCCCGCAAGTAAGGGAAATTGAGAATTTCATCAAACAGATAGACCGTACAGTACCTATGGTACTGATTGAAGTTACCTTGGTTGATGTGCGCAAAGGAAAAAGTGTAAAAACTGGTATTACGGCAGGCGTATCAGACAGTGTAAAAACCGGAGGGACGATTTTGCCAGGCATAGACTATACTTTTGGGTCCAATTCCATCAACAGTTTCTTGTCTAAGCTGGGCAATAACAATTCTGTCAATCTGGGCCGGGTAACGCCTAATTTTTATGTGAAGTTGAGCGCATTGGAGAACAACTCGAATGTTGAGGTAAGATCCGTGCCTAAACTGTCTACCTTAAACGGCCACGTAGCTAACCTGAGTATCGGTAGCAAAAGGTATTACAGGCTGCAAACACAAAATGTAGTCCCGTCGTTAAACGCACAAACCTTGATTACAGAACAGTATAAAGATGTGGATGCAAACTTGGAAATCGGCATCAAGCCCATAGTTTCTGGCGATGATCAGGTAACCTTGAACATTACGGTCAATATCTCAGATTTTATTGGCAATCCGCCTCAAAATCAGCCCCCGCCGCAATCAATCAGCAAGTTTACCTCGATCATCAGGGCCAAAAATGAAGACATGATTGTATTGGGTGGCTTAGAAAGGACAGAAAATAGTGAAAGCGGATCGGGCGTGCCTTTGTTGTCACGTATTCCGATTTTAAAGTGGTTGTTTAGCAGTCGTGAGAAATCAAATGCCAAAGTGGTTACGTTAGTCTTTATTAAACCTACCATTCTTTATTAAGATGTTGTTTGATGGTTTAAATACGGTTTTGGGTGTAGAGCTGCATAGCCTTGGCGACAATAGCTATAGTTGCCGGTTTTGCCAGCTTGCCAAAAAAGATAACGAACTGCATATCGAAAGCAACAAGGTGATAGAAGGCCCATTACATAAGGTATTAGAGAGCCTGCCTAAAAATTTCCCTGTGGCGCTGACACTGACAGGGCGAGGCATTATCCACAAGAATATGCAGGTGGCTACAGATACTTTGCCCGAGCAGGTGATCCAACAAGCTTTCCCGTCAATTGAGGTAAAGGATTTTTACGTACAGTCTTATGTTCAGGGTAACAATGCGCTAGGCAGCATTATCAGAAGGCAAGGCGTAGACGAATTGCTGGATAAGCTGGACAGGGCAGGACTGAAAGTGTTGATGTTGAGCCTTGGCGGTATCGTAACAGCACCCATTTGGCCACAGCTGAATATTTACAGTACAGAAATGCGCTTTGCCGGACATGGATTTGTGCTGACGGCCGAACGTCATTTTATGAGCTATAGTGCCGAAGCGGGTTTGAAGCACGATTTTCAGGTCAAAATAGAACAAGAGCTCATTCCCGAAGAAAATATATTAGCTTATGCCTCTGCTTTTCAACTGGTTTTGCACGAGAAGTTAACCCCGATTTTAGCCAATGTAGAAAGAGTAAATAGTGCTTTCTCCGATTTTTTGGGCAATGCCAGCCTGAAAAAGAAAGCGCTTATTTTCCTGTTCGGGCTTTTTGGGTTATTGCTCATCAGCTTTGGACTGTTTTCTTATTACAACCAGGAAAATGCCAAACTTGCCCAACAAGTAGGTGCGCAGACCGCAAGTGCGGACCAAACCGATTTGCTGCAAAAGAATATCGCGAGCAACGAATACTTGCTTAAACAGTTGCATTGGAACGGAGGCTACAATTATGGTTTCCTGCTCAATGAAATAGGCAAAAGTATGCCTAGGCAACTCAGCCTTCACGAAGTAGCGGTCAATGATTTTAAGACGGATGCAGAAAAAGCCGAAAGGCAGCCAAGCATTAAAATTCTTGGCTCAACAGATAACCTTACAGCGGTAAATAATTGGATTTTTGTACTCAAGGAAATGCCTTGGGTCAAATCGGCCAAACTGCTCAAATATCAGGAAGATCAAGAAACAACAGCTTATCAATTTAGCTTAATCATTACCTATTAGCCATGTGGAAGAACTTAAGCCATCAGAAAAAAAATGGGGTGCTCATGGCCGGCATGGTCGTATCGCTTTACATTGCCTATGTGTTTTCGTTGAAGCATACTTTCGAGGCAATGCGATTAAACAGCCAGCTTAAAAAAGAGCAAAATGCGGCTCAATCAGAAGACAGTGCTTTTCCGCAGGTGAGCCGAAAAAATGCATTCTACATCAATGCGCTAAAGTCGTATGCGGTTAAAAAAGAAGACCGCGAAAACCGCTTATGGCAAAGCGTTTCGGGCATGGCTTCCGCACAAAACGTGCAGGTTAATTTCAGCAGCAACACGCAGAGCGTAACCGATACTATCGCATTGAAGCAAGGAATGGTAGCCCAGCAATTTACCTTTAAAGGCAACTACTTTAATCTGGTTAAATTGCTGGATACTTTGAGCAAGAGTGCTGGAATTGGCAAAATTGCTGAATTGAAGCTGAGCGACAAGAAAGAACTCGGCGCAAAAGAAAAGACCGGGCAATTAACCCTCCTGCTGACCCTCAATGCCTTGGAGAAATAAACGGCGGAGTAAACGAGAGCCACATTCTTGTTTTTCGACTTATGATTAGTTTACGCATTTTTTTGCTAAAATGTCTCTAAAATCGACCTTAAAAATCCAGTTTTCTGAAACGTAATATCCTTTCAAAACGCACGTTCGTCCAGCATTTCGATGCGTTCGTCCTGCGAAAACCACTGTTGGGGAAAATATTTTTTTATGTCTCAAATTTATTTTAGCTTAACCGCAGATAACGGACTCAAAATTTAACCAGATTAACGTTCTACTTATGAAGACAAATCGTTTGCGCAGGGCATGCTGCTGCGCCTTAAGCTTTGCTTTTTTTAACCTGAATGCAAGTGCACAAAACCTGCTCGACATGCCAAACTGGACAGTAGGAACTGGTGGTTCGGGAGCTTTCATTGCCAATGGACAGGTCAGTGAAAATACCCGTTTTTGGGGCACAGGTCCGCAAGGGCAGCGTGCTATATTATGGGAAGGAAAGCCACAGGGAGATGGTTTTGCAGATGGTGGATTTGACCATACTTATTTTGCTATTGATCATACCAAGATGTATCGTTTTTCCATTTGGCTCAAGAAAACGAATTCAACAAACGGCACAAGTTATCTTGGAACGCAAGATGTAAATGACTTGAACGGTGTTCCCAACACCAATCCTTATTTCTGGTATGGCGATTTACCTGAATTGAACAAATGGTATTTGGTGGTTGGCTATGTGCACGGCAGTGGTGATGCATCTACAACAAGCTACGGTGCTATTTACGATGGTACTACAGGGATCAGAGCGGTAGATATCACCGATTTCAAATTTGCGGTAGGTACCACCACCACCAACATAAGGTCTTATCTTTATTATGATACCGATGTCAATGACCGTCAATACTTTTACGCCCCTCGCGTAGAAGTGGTAGATGGTAACGAACCCACAATTGCTGCCTTGTTGGGGCTTTCAGGCGTAACACCAAACCAAGGCTATTTTTCTGGAAATGTAGGTGTTAAAACACAAACGCCTGGTAGTTACGAACTGGCTGTAAACGGCAAGATCCGCGCCAAGGAAATCAAGGTGGAAACTGCCAAATGGCCAGATTATGTTTTTGAAGAAGGTTACAAGGTTGGAACGTTGGAAGAGTTGGAAAGTTACATCAAGGCCAACAAACATCTGCCTGAGATGCCAAACGCTAAAGAGCTTGAAAGCAATGGCCTCAAAGTGGGCGAAATGCTCAAACTTCAACAGCAAAAAATAGAGGAGTTAACGCTTCAGCTGATTGAAATGAACAAGAGGCTTAATAATCAGCAAAAAGAAATTAAACGATTAAAAACCACAAAACTTACGAGCAAGAGATGAAAAAAATCTACATGTTTTTACTAGGCTGTTTATTATGGACAGTAAGTAGTGCGCAAAATACGCCAGTCTTTGACGGCAAACAAATGATCAATGTGGCAAAGGTTGCGCCATGGAATTTCGCGTCCCGTCCAGCTGGCTGGTATAGAATAGCCAAGTGCAGTAGTCCACTAAGAGGAAATGCAACATTTGAACTTCGTGAAGATGCTGATCATTCGACGCTAAGATTCCAGGTTGGTGTAAGTTATAATAGTAATGGTGCATCGTCTTTAACAATTACAAGTCACAGCTATTATTATGCACCAACTTTTACCAAATTAAGATTGCTTACTGGTTCTACCTATTATGAAACCTATTTAGAAGTATATGTAGACCCACATAATAATGATGGGAGTGCCTTTAATGCTTACCTCATCAATTCAATGGCTAATGGCGATTGGGCATTACTAAATTGGGAAAATGGTGTAATACCTTCCGGATATAATAGCTCAGAATTCGATGCTAATCAGTTGTTTACGGTTGCTAATATTACGCAGGGAAATATCATGTCAGTGGGAAGAAACGGCAACGTTGGCATCGGTACCACCACACCCAACGAAAAACTGGCTGTAAACGGTAAAATCCGTGCCAAGGAAATCAAGGTGGAAACTGCCAACTGGCCAGACTATGTTTTTGAAGAAGGCTATAAGGTTGGAACGTTGGAAGAATTGGAAAGTTATATCAAGGCCAACAAACATCTGCCTGAGATGCCGAGTGCCAAAGAAGTGGAGGCGAACGGGGTGGCATTAGGTGAAATGGTTAAGCTGCAGCAAAAGAAGATTGAGGAATTGACATTGTTGCTCATCGAACAAAATAAACAATTACAAGACCTGGCAGAAAAGAATAAAGAGCTTGTCGTAGAAAAGACCAAAAATCTACAGCAAGAAGAAAGAATTGCTAAGTTGGAGGCATTTATGAAAATAAAAAAATAAGATGAAAAAATATATAATCACCATGCTGGTTTTCTTATCGGCTAAAACTTTGATGGCGCAAACCAATATATTAACTGTTCAGGATACAAGAGCCGTTGCAACGGTTCCCAATTCTTATTCTCAATCTGTTGAGTCGCATTTTAAATCGGGCGCTATCTTAGGTTTGCCCAATACCTATTATACGGTCCTTGGTATAAGGGGTTGGGCTGACGATTCTGGTGGCAAAGCCAATGAATTGACTTTTTCTGACGAGGGAGACGTGTACATCCGGTCGGGTTATACGGGTACAGGATGGGGGAGTTGGAGGTCGTTATTGGTAAGCAATGATAATGGGAATTTTGGAATTGGTCTAAGCACACCCAGCGAAAAACTTACGATTAATGGCAATGTTAAACTCTCGAATCCACTAACTGGTTACCTGATCAATTATGCTTCCTTGTCTGAGAGTTACGGTGGTGCCTCAACCATTTTGGGCAACAACGTGATGTCTGGCTCGGGAACGAATACAGTAAAGAAAACGGCCAATCCCTATGATGCAGGTTCTTTTGTATCTCTAAACTATTATTATGGCATCACATTTCATACGGGTATAAATGGAGCCTTAAATGTGGATCAGCCCGTAGTCGACAGCGAGAAAATGCGGATTACCCAAAGTGGCAATGTAGGTATCGGTACCACCGCTCCAAACGAAAAACTATCCGTCAACGGCAAGATCCGGGCCAAGGAAATCAAGGTGGAAACCGCCAACTGGCCGGACTACGTTTTTGAAGAAGATTATAAAGTTGGAACGCTGCAAGCGTTGGAAAGTTACATCAAGGCTAACAAGCGCCTGCCCGAAATGCCGAGTGCCAAACAAGTTGAGGCCAATGGTGTTGAACTTGGCGAGATGATGAAATTGCAACAAAAAAAGATTGAAGAACTGACCCTTTATCTTATAGCGCAAAACAAGCAACACCAAGATTTGCTGAAACAAGTCAAACTTCAACAGCTGGAAATCGAAAAATTAAAAACTTCTAAAGGAAAATAGGATGAAAAGGATAACTGCGATTATGATGATGCTTGTTGGTACTTTTTGTGTTCCAAAAGCAAGTGGCCAAGATTATTCTTTTAAATGGAATGGATCAACAGAAATTTTTGCCAATGGGGTATCTAATCTCGTGTCTTACATCGATTTTGGGGATGCGCGACTTTGGGGCTATGTAGAAATTACATTGACGCATGGATATAATTTTCAGAATACCACTGGGATGTATGGAAAACGCTTTAATATAGGAAGAAACTCCGATGCTCCTATGTATTCAAATACTTCTGAGGTGTTTGCCGCTTTGGGCCCAGTTGCCAATCAATGGAAATTAGGGGAGTTTGAAGTAAACTCGGCTAATCATCTGGTTCTACCGATTTATCATTTGGCTAATACCGGGAATCTAATCAATGTGAATATTACTGGAATTTCGGTTGTAGCCTATGATGTTGCTAATATACAATTGACAACGCCTCAAGTATTGGCAAATACGCAATCGAGAGATTATCAGTTTTCAATAGGACCGGTGGCCATAGGCACAAATAAAATCGATTCGGATACGAAATTAACAGTGGGTGGTAAGGTTACAGCTCGAGAGATAAAAGTAAGCGTAGGTGCTGGTGCCGACTTTGTTTTCGAACCCGATTATAAGAATATGAGCATAACTGAATTGGAAGTGTATCTGAAACAACACAAGCACCTTCCTGAAATTCCTGCTGCGGCAGAGATGCAGAAATCCGGATTGGAAATGGGTGCCTTTCAAATCAAACTGCTCCAAAAGATAGAAGAATTGACCCTGCACCTCATCGAAAAAGATAAGGAATTGCAGCAGCAAAGGTCGCGGATAACGAAACTGGAAGAAATGGTTAAACAGATCTTAGAAAAAACAACAAAATGATAAATAGAAAGATATTAGGGCTTTGTTTAGCTCTATTGCAATTAAAGCAACAGAAAACGGCAACATAGGCATTGGCCACTGCTACTCCAAACGAAAAATTGGCTGTAAACGGCAAAGTCAGCGCGAAAGAGATCAGGGTGGAAACTGCCAACTGGCCGGACTACGTTTTTGATGAAGGTTATAAGGTTGGAACGTTGGAAGAATTGGAAAGTTTCATCAAGGCTAACAAGCATTTGCCTGAGATGCCGAGTGCCAAAGAAGTAGAGACGAACGGTGTGGCATTAGGTGAAATGGTCAAGCTGCAGCAAAAGAAGATCGAGGAACTGACACTATATCTGATTGAAAAAGATAAAGAGCTATTTAACGAAAGAGAGAAAAATAAGGCTCAGGACAAAGAAATTGAAGAGCTGATCAAATTAGTCAATGCAATCAACCACAAAATAAAATCGAAAAAATAGCATATGAAATACCTGTATTTAATCATCGCATTATTTTTTATAAATACGGTGCATGCTCAAAATTACCCTAATCTTGTAAACTATAATTTTAATGATACACCAACTCACGGAATAAAAATTATTACCAATTTGCCTTTTTTAACAAGTAGTCAAATGCCAACGATTAGCATTAAAGGCTATGATTATGCAAATTCTCAGGTAATAGACCTAACCTTGGCCTACTATATCTATTTTTCAGGCGCCTCTAATGATCCAAATAATTTCTACTTTCATTCGGCTACTATTGCCTCTTCTGGAAGTTACACGCCTAGGGTTTTATTGTCAAATGAAAGTGGCAGGGTTGTGATTTTCATCGATGATAAATCATATTATAATCGCTTCACCGTAAGTGCATATGCGCAAGGGATTCTAGAAACTAGCGCTTGGTTTCAAGGTTGGGTTGCTATTGACGAAGCTTTGGCGACAAGTAATAAAACCATAGAGATCCCATATAAAAATAAGTTTAAAGGAACCGTGATGATGCCAGAAAATGGTATCTGGAATGCACAGGGCAATGTTGGTATCGGTACCACCACGCCAAACGAAAGGCTTGCCGTAAACGGCAAGATCCGCGCCAAGGAGATCAAGGTGGAAACCGCCAACTGGCCGGATTATGTGTTTGAGGAAGGCTATAATGTTGGAACGTTGCAAGAGTTGGAAAGTTACATAAAGGCTAACAAGCATTTGCCTGAGATGCCGAGTGCGAAGGAAGTAGAAGCCAATGGCGTAGAATTGGGTGAAATGGTGAAACTGCAACAAAAGAAGATCGAAGAACTAACACTTCATTTGATCGAAAAGGATAAAGAGCTTCGAAAGGAAAAAGAAAAAAATGGCGCTTTAGATGACCGGGTTACGAACCTGGAGTTTCTTATGAAAAAATTACTTAAACAAAACTAATTTCAAATGAAAAGGATAATGGTTCTGGGCGTATTGTTTTCAATGGCCTACGTCTCAAAAGCACAGGAAACATTGCAAACAGTGACAGAAAGAGGCTATACAACAACAAAAAATGTAGAAAATGCAATAGTGGTTCAAGAAGGTACTTCAGGGAACCACTTGCAATTATATCAGCAGGCTGGTCCCAGTTATTTGGTAGCAGGAAATGCAAACGGAGTGGCAACCCAAAGATTGGCTATCTACGCGGGGGGTGGAGAAAGACTGAGTGTTTTAGCCAATGGAAATATAGGTGTCGGTATCGCTAATCCTTTAGATAAATTGCATATCAATGGGATTTTACGTTGGGGCAATGAAACTTCTAAATCAATTTATTCTGGAATCGACGCCATTGGTGCATTCATAGAGCAGGTTGGGCAAAATGTTGCGGAAAGCAAAATTCGCTTCCAGACCTCGCGGTCAGGAGATATGGCAAATTATACGCGCTTAATGATAAACCCAGAAAAAGGGTTTCTATTTGAAAACATTGGTAATGGAAATGGCAATGTGGGGATTGGTGTGGCCTCGCCTAGCGAAAAGCTTACTGTAAACGGAAATATTAATATTTTCGACCCAACCGGTGGGGCCTACCTAGGTTTCGGCACCGCAAATAATAACGAGTATAATACAATCGGGAGCATGTATGCTTCTGCCGGATTAGTTTTGGCTCACGGATTAAAACCACATTCTGCATCGGAGCAATTGGTTTATTCTCATGGCAATATGGCCAGAAGCGCCATTGTGTTGGGAAGGGGCTTTAGTGAAGGAGGGATTAAATTCTATACAAAAAATGCAAGTTCGGAAACCATCGGAGCAACATTTTTAGGTGAGCCAACCATGCAGATTACTGATAATGGAAATGTAGGTATCGGCACCACTACGCCAAACGAAAAGCTGTCCGTAAACGGCAAGATCCGCGCCAAGGAAATCAAGGTGGAAACTGCCAATTGGCCAGACTATGTCTTTGAAGAAGGTTATAAAGTTGGAACGTTGCAAGAGTTGGAAAGTTACATCAAGACGAATAAACGTTTGCCCGAAATGCCGAGTGCCAAGGAAGTGGAAGCCAACGGTGTTGAGCTGGGTGAGATGATGAAATTGCAACAAAAAAAGATTGAAGAACTGACTTTGTACCTCATCGAAAAAGATAAAGAATTGACTAAAAACAAAGAACTTGTCAAATGCCAAAATGAAAAGCTTCAAAACTTGGAAGAAAGGCAAGAAAGGCTGGAAGCGCTATTGAGAAAACTGACTAAAAAAAACAATTGATATGAAAAGAATATTTGGACTACTTTTAGCGACGGCTCCTTTGTTTAGCCTCGCCCAAGATTTACAGACCGTCACGCAGAATGGAAATACGACCACGCTGGGCATTAACGTGGGCGGCAATGTAGGCATCGGTACCACTATCCCTACACAAAAATTAACTTTAAACGGCAACCTTGGTTTTTCTGGTGATAACGTCAATAGATATATCATTACAGACGCAACGTATACTGGCACGGGGAAAGTGACCATGCAGGCCGGAGCGGGTTCTGCCGGTTTTGGTGGTGGAATCAATTTATATGGTCACGCCAATACTGCAAAGCCAGGTTGGGTGGTAGCTGGTATATCAGCCAGTGCAGGTGCCACAGGAACCAATACGGAAGGACGATTTACAGTAAACGATCAAGGGCTTGGTGACGGAGTTGATTTATTTACCGTGCTCAGGTCAGGAAATGTGGGTATTGGTACAACTAGCCCAAGAGCTAAATTGGACATTTCAGGAAATATGCTGTTGCAATCGGCTTTACATAATTCATCACCCAGGCCCCCTCTTTCCAATCAACCTATTGGTGGGGAAATAAGGTCATACAGTCAACTTGGATACGGCGCTGATGACGGGTTGTTAAGATTAAGTGCGGGAGCAGGAACAACATCAGGTATAATGTCATACATTGATATTAGTTCATATTCGACTATTCCAGATATGAATCAAAATATAGTCTTTGGTACTGCTGGAGAGGAAAAAATGCGGATTACCCAAAGTGGCAATGTTGGTATCGGTACCACCACACCCAACGAAAAACTAGCCGTAAACGGCAAGATCCGTGCCAAAGAAATCAAGGTTGAATCCGCCAATTGGCCAGACTACGTTTTTGAAGAAGGTTACAAGGTTGGAACGTTGGAAGCATTGGAAGGCTACATCAAAGCGAATAAGCGCCTGCCCGAAATGCCAAGTGCCAAGGAAGTTGAGACGAACGGGGTGGAATTAGGAGAAATGAATAAACTGTTGCTTAAAAAAGTTGAAGAGCTTACCTTATTGCTCATCGAGCAAAACAAAAAGAACGAAAAACAAGAACAGGCTATCGATGAATTGAGGAAAGAATTAGAAAAAGTAAAAAGTAAAAAGTAAAAAGTAAACTTTCCTTAACTACTTTCAATATAGATAGGCAATGGTCAAGAGGCTGTTGCCTATTTTCTATTCTTTTTCTTACATCATCAAAAAGCAATAAAATTATTCTGCATGCATAATAATTTTCGAAATGGGTTGATACGAAAAGTATAATTTGTTAGATTTGAGAAACAACGAGTTCAAACAAGTAATTCGTTGCTGCAGTTCCTGGCCAAATTAAATTGCTATTTCATGTCTACAAGCATCACACGGGTATTCGACCTCCTTCCATACAACCTCGAAAACTTTCCGAAAGAAGAATTTATCAGCGGCAAGATCAAGGGCAAATGGGAAAAGTACAGCACCAAACATTTTTGTGAAGTAACCGACAACCTGAGCCGCGGCCTCACTACTTTGGGCATCAAAAAAGGCTCCAGGGTAGCGGTCATGTCGCATAACCGGCCTGAATGGAATATTTGCGATTACGGTATCATGCAACTCGGTGCTTATCAAATTCCGCTTTACCCAACCCTGGCCGAACACGATGTAAAATTCATTATCGAAGATGCCGAAATTACCATCGTATTTGTAAGCGACGAAACGCTTTATCAAAAAGTGACCATGGTTTGCCGGGAAATCAAACATGAAGTAAAGGTTTTCACTTTCGATCAGGTGCAAGGCGCAAGCCATTGGCAGGAAGTGGTCGAGGTTGGAAAATCAACCGATGTTGATTTAGAAAGCTACAGGCAAGCGGTGAGTTCCGAAGATATCCTCACGCTGATCTATACTTCGGGCACCACTGGAACACCCAAAGGCGTAATGCTTACCCATGATAATTTGGTGAAGAACTTCGTGAAATCGGCCATTATCTTTCCAACAGAAATTAAGGTGTCGCTCAGCTTTTTACCTTTGTCGCACATTTTTGAGCGCATGATTTCCTACCTCTATGCCTATTTTGGCGTATCGGTTTATTATGCCGAAAGCATGGACACCATCGTAGCCGATATCCAGGAAGTAAAACCCAATGCCTTTTCTACCGTACCCCGACTGTTGGAAAAGGTGTACGATAAAATATTGGAAAAGGGAAAAGACCTCAAAGGCATCAAACGAGGCATTTTCTTTTGGTCGCTGGCCCTAGCCGAAAAATTCGACGGCAACAACGGCTGGTGGTACAACTTCAAGTTGGGCATTGCCCGTAAGTTGGTGTTCAAAAAATGGCAAGAGGCACTTGGCGGACGCATCGTGGTGCTCGTTTCGGGTGGTGCAGCCCTCAACCCGCGCTTGTGCCGTATTTTTTGGGCCGCCGGCATGCCCGTTTTCGAAGGTTATGGCCTCACCGAAACCTCGCCGGTAATTACCGTTAACCATTTTGGTGCCACCATGTTCGGCACCGTAGGTACAGTGATCGAAGGGGTTGAAATCAAGATTGCCGAAGATGGCGAAATTTTGGTGCGTGGGCACAACGTGATGAAAGGCTATTACAAACGCGACGACCTGACGGCCGAGACCATCGATGCCGAAGGCTGGTTCCATACCGGTGATATCGGCGAGATACTGGAAGGCAAATTCCTCAAAATCACCGACCGCAAAAAAGAAATCTTCAAAACTGCGGGTGGCAAATACGTAGCGCCCCAAATGCTCGAAAACCGCTATAAAGAATCGCCTCTAATCGAACAGATCATGGTGTTGGGCGAGAACAGGAAATTCCCTTCGGCCTTGATCGTGCCTGCATTTCCGGCGCTGAAAGCCTGGTGCGCCAAAAAAGGCATCGATTACAGCACCAATGAGGAAATGATCAAAAACGAGCAGGTGTTGGAAAAATATAATCAGATTATTGTAGCTTTAGGATCAGAATTCGGCAAATGGGAGCAGGTCAAACGCTTTGCGCTCTTGCCCAAAGAATTCAGCATTGATGGAGGCGAGCTTACCCCTAAACTGAGCTTTAAGCGGAAGGTAGTCCTCGAAAAATATGCGGCCATCATCGAAAAGATCTATAAAGATGCAGAAAACTATAAAGCGTAAGTTAGGTGCAATTACCTTAGGTTTAGTTTCCATAAGCCTGTTTTTCGGCTGCGTAGGCGGTCAGCTAGGCAGGCACAACAGCGATGAATACCGTAATGGCATGGTAGTTTCGGCCAATAGCATTGCCTCGCAGGTTGGGGTTGACATCCTCAAAAAAGGGGGCAATGCGGTTGATGCGGCAGTAGCCGTTCAATTTGCTTTAGCCGTAGTTTACCCAAATGCAGGCAACATCGGTGGCGGTGGCTTTATGGTATACCGCTCGGCCAAGGGCGAAGCCAATACACTCGATTTTAGGGAAAAAGCAGCAGGCAGCGCCACAAGAGATATGTACTTGGATGCGGCTGGCAATCCGATTGTTGATAAAAGCCTGTACGGACAACTGGCCGCGGGCGTTCCAGGTTCGGTGGCTGGCATGGTAGAAGCCCATCAGAAATATGGCAAGCTCAAATGGGAAGACTTGGTCAAGCCCGCAGTTAGGCTAGCCGACGAAGGCTTCAAAATTACCGCCCGCCAAGCCAACGAACTCAACGGACTTAAAAAAAGATTAAAAGCCCTCAATCCCTTGGGCACAGCACTGCTTAAAGATAGCAAATGGACTGAAGGCGATGTATTGGTGCAGCAAGAATTGGCCAATACGCTAAAACTGATTGCTGAAAAGGGAAGAAAAGGCTTTTACGAAGGTCCGGTAGCCGATTCGATCGTTGCCGAAATGCAGCGCGGAGGTGGTATCATGACCAGGCAAGACCTCCAAAACTACCAGGCAGTGTGGCGCAAACCCATTGTGGGCAACTATAGAGGTTACGAAATTGTAACCATGCCGCCCCCGTCAAGCGGAGGCATAGCCTTGGTACAGTTGCTCAAATCGGTTGAGCCTTATCCGCTTGCCAAATGGGGCTTTAATGCCGATTCTACGGTTCAGTTAATGGTCGAAGCCGAGCGGAGAGTATACGCCGATCGCGCTTCTTACCTGGGCGATCCCGATTTTTATCCCGTGCCGCAAAAGAAATTAATGGAAGATGCCTACATCAGGCAACGCATGGGCACCTTCAATTGGCAACAAGCCGGCAACAGTGCCAGTATCGGCGCAGGCGAAATTGCCCCTGCCGAGCACGAAGAAACTACCCATTTTTCTATTGTAGACAAAGAAGGTAATGCCGTTTCCATTACCACCACACTGAATGGTTCTTATGGGGCTGCGGTAGTGGTAAAAGGCGCAGGTTTTTTGCTGAACAACGAAATGGACGATTTTTCGGTAAAACCTGGTGCCCCGAATATGTACGGATTGGTTGGTGGCGAAGCCAATGCCATTGCACCGAACAAGCGCATGCTCAGCTCCATGACCCCTGCGATTCTGTCTAAAGATGGACAATTGTTCATGGTGGTAGGTACGCCAGGTGGTTCAACCATCATTACCTCGGTTTTCCAAACCATTTTAAACGTGGTCGACTTTAACAAATCGATGCAGGCTGCGGTAAGTGCCAAAAAATTTCATCACCAATGGTTGCCAGATGATATTTCGGTAGAAGAAAATGCCCTGGATAGCCTTACGATGGTTAAACTGCAGGCTAAAGGTTATAAGATTGTATATCGTGGGCCAATAGGGCGGGTGGATGCCATTCTGAGAACCAAATGGGGATTTTATCAAGGCGGCGCCGATCCGCGTGGCGACGACAAAGCCATCGGCTGGTAGGTTTTGCGCAACAACCATTTTTCCTTAAAGAAGTTACAAATCAAAGCCTTGGGCTATGGCAACTAATTTTGTTGCATTTATTATATTGCAGCCCATCAAACAATCTTGCCTCATGCGAAAACTAACTTCTTTATTGCTGTTTTTAGGATTAGCGTTACAACTGGCTCATGCCCAAAGCAACGAAGCCAGCCTCATCAGTCCGTTGATTAACCAATACCAGGCCGACGAAACCATGCTCAACCGCAAATACACGCTCAAGCGGTCGGTGGAGTATTTTAAACGCATGGAGCGCTTTTATGCTGCTTGGCGCCAAAAACTGAAATCCCTGCCTTTTAATAAGCTTACCGTAAACGAACGGGTAGATTATATCTTGCTTAAACGAGATATCAGGACTGATTCGGCTAGTTTGCAACAGAATTTTGCCGAATTTAACAGTACCATTTTTACTTTGCCTTTTGCCCAGACCCTTATCGATTTTGAGGCCAAGCGTCGTATAGGGCAGCAGCAAGACGGTAAAACCGTGCAACAACAATTTATCCGGCTCAAAGAAGCCATCCTGCAAACCACAAAGGCGGTAGAGCAAAAAGAACTGGCCGTTACGCCAGTACAGGCCGCCTGGGCCAAACAAACCGTTGAGCAATATTTGGCCGTATTTACGGAGGCCTACAAGTTTTATGATGGCTACGACCCCCAGTTTACCACCGCTACCAAAGGCGTTTATCCTGAAGTAACCGATGCCCTGAAAGCCTATGCCAATGTATTGGGCAAAATGGCCAAGCCTTCGGCGGTAAAAGACGATGGCAGCGGCATTATCGGCAATCCCATTGGTCGGGCGGCCTTGCTCAGCAATTTGAAGGACGAAATGATTGCCTACACGCCAGAGCAGATCGAAGCCATTGCCATGCGTGAGTTTGCCTGGTGTGATGCCGAAATGCTAAAGGCTTCGCAACAAATGGGCTTTGGCAACGATTGGAAAAAAGCGTTGGAAAAGGTAAAAACCGATTACCCCGAGTTAGGCAAGCAACCCGAACTGGTTTACGAATTGGCCAACGAAGCCATTGATTTTGTAGAGAAAAATAAACTGATTGCTATTCCGGCTATGGCCAAAGAAGGCTGGCGCATGCGCATGTTGAGTCCGCAGGAACAATTATTCGCACCGTTTTTCTTGGGAGGCGAGTCGGTGTTGATTGCCTATCCTACTGAAGACATGAGCGAAGATGCCAAAATGATGACCCTGCGTGGCAATAACCGGCATTTTTCGAGGGCGGTTGTGTTTCACGAACTCATCCCGGGCCACAACCTGCAATATTACATGCAGAGCCGCTACAAACCTTACCGCAGGGTTTTTAGTACACCGTTCTGGACCGAAGGATGGTCGCTGTATTGGGAAATGCTGCTTTGGGACCAAAACTTTCCGAAATCTCCAGAAGACAAAATCGGGATGCTCTTCTGGCGCATGCATCGTTGCGCCCGCATTATTTTCTCTATGAATTACCACCTGGGCAAATGGACGCCAAAACAATGTATCGACTTTTTGGTAGACCGTGTAGGTTTTGAGCGCGCCAATGCTGAGGCCGAGGTAAGACGCTCGTTTACGGGTGGCTATGGGCCGTTGTACCAAATTGGCTATATGCTAGGCGGCCTGCAATTTAGGGCATTGCACAAAGAATTGGTGGCCAGTGGGAAGATGACCAATATCCAATTCCACGAACGTATTTTGCACGAAAACAACATGCCGGTTGAAATGGTGAGGGCCTTACTAACCAACCAGCAACTTCCCGAAAATTTCAGTACCCAGTGGAAGTTTGCGGGCAGCATCAAATAAGGCGTGCCAAATTGATAAAATTTGAGGCATAAATTCCGCTAATTATTAATTTTGTATAGCAAAGTGCACAGTTTATTTAACATTATTTAACAAATTTAAAACAGGAGAAATAACGGCTAACTATCTGTTTAAAAGTATTTTAATTTGTTTTGTTGTTGGTTTTCGATCTTTGGTACAGCTATTGAACAAGAGCAGTAAACAAAAGAACGCTTATTAAAATCACAACTATGAATTCGAAACTTTTAAAATGTCTACCAGTTGCATTAGCTGGTTTATTTATCGCAACTGCAGCACAAGCCCAAGAACCTGCCAGCACCCCGTTGAGGAGCTGGTCTATTGGTGTAAATGCCGGTGTGCTTACTCCATTGTCTCCGCTTGGTGGCAAAAACGATTTCAGCAACAATAAATCAAGCTTCGGTTATGGCTTGTATATCAAAAAACAATTTACACCTTATTTCTCGTTACGTTTAGATGGAGTAAGAGGTAAGTTGAAAGGCGATAACTCGGAAGCTTATGACAGTGGCGTAATCAACAACAGCCCGGTAAAAGCATTCGAAACACAATTGGAATATTCTGGTAGCTTAAATGCGGTAGTGAATATGTTCAATATCGACATGTTCAAAAAAGAAGATGTTTTGCAGCTTTATGCTTCGGCAGGTGCAGGTTTGGCTGGTTATAAGCCAACCATCACTACTGCTTCGGGCACTTCGGCTTATGCGGGTGGCAAAACCATTAGCGAGCTGATTATTCCGGTAGGTTTAGGCGCCAAGTTCAGGCTTTCTGATGGGGTTAACCTTGATTTGGGCTGGACAATTAACTTTGTTGACGGTGATAACCTTGACGGCTATTACAGAAATGGCAACGACAAATACAACTATGGTTATGCCGGTTTAGAGTTTGCCTTGGGTAAAGGAAAACAATTGGCTTTCCACAACCCGGTTGCGGCTACTTACGACCAAGCTGTGGCTGCTAAAAATACAGCCAACGCCTTGAAGGCAGATTTGGATGCTCAAAAAGCTGAAAATGCCAAATTGCGTTCAGAAATGAACGACTTGTTGAAAGACAGCGATGGTGACGGTGTAGCCGATAAATTGGATAAATGTCCAGGTACACCTGCAGGAACGGTAGTTGATGGCTCAGGCTGTCCGATCAAAATCCCTGCACCTCAGGTAACCGAGAAAGTAATCGTTACTGAAGCTGACCGTAAAGTAGTAGCTGAGGCGATTAAAAACCTTGAATTCGATTTGGGCAAAGCTACTATCCGTGCTAAATCTTACGCTACCTTAAATAGAGTAGCTGCGCTATTGGTAGAGAAAAACTTTAGCCTGAAATTAGCCGGCCATACCGATATTACAGGTTCAAGAGAATTGAACATGCGTTTATCAAAAGATAGAGCTGAATCAGTAAAAGCCTATTTGGTATCGCAAGGTGCCAATGCCAGCAGAATTGAAGCTACTGGCTACGGTCCTGATCAGCCAATCGCAACCAACAAAACTGCAGCTGGTCGTCAGCAAAACAGAAGGGTAGAATTTACCTTGTATTAGGCCATTCATTCTTTGAAATACAAAAGCCTCCGATTTTATCGGAGGCTTTTTTTTACTCTTTTTTATGGTTGACTGCAAACTAAAAATTAGTAACCGAAACCCGAATTTCAGGTCAAAGTCATTTCCAAAAATTATTTTAATATTCTACTTGCATCCTAAACTTTAATAGCTTAGATTTGTTATGCAAGCATAGTAATTAATGAAGCAGCAGGAAACAGTAGATTATTTTTTAAAGATCGTTTGGCAAAACGTTTCGAACACCTATAACCAAATCGCCTCTGGTTTTGGGATTACCCAGGCCATTGGCTATGTGCTGATCAACATCCACGCGGAAGGTACTACCGTATCGGCATTGGCGGGCTTGCTTGGCGTAAAAGCCACCAGCTTGTCGCGCATGCTCAACAACATGGAAGAGCTGGGCCTAATATACAGAGAAATTGCGGCAGGCGACAAGCGTTCTGTCAAAGTTTTTCTAACCCCCTTTGGTGTAGAAAAAAGAAAGTTGGCCAGAAACGTAGTGGTGTCTTTTAACGAGTACTTGAACGAAAAGCTCAGCGCCAAAGAAAAAGAACAACTGATTGCCACGCTCTCCAAAGTTAACCAATTAACCCTGGCTTATTCGCCCGTAAAAGATCATGATGAACAAAAAGATAAATAAGGTAGCCGTATTAGGCTCTGGCATTATGGGATCGCGCATTGCCTGTCATTTCGCCAATATTGGCGTAGAGGTATTGCTGCTGGATATTGCTCCGAAAGAACTGAATGCCGAAGAGCAGGCCAAAGGTCTGTCCCTGACCCATCCGGCAGTGAAGAACCGCATGGTAAACACGGCCTTGCAAACCGCGGTAAAAACCAACCCTTCGCCAATTTATTCGCAAAGTGTGTTGCAGAAAATAGCTACAGGCAACTTTGACGACGATATGCCGAAAATTGCCAACTGCGATTGGGTGATCGAAGTGGTTGTAGAAAACCTGGACATCAAGAAAAAAGTATTCGAGCAGGTAGAGCAATTCCGCAAACCAGGTACTTTGATAACCTCCAATACTTCGGGCATCCCTATTCATTTAATGGCCGAAGGCAGGAGCGACGATTTCAAGGCAAACTTCTGCGGTACGCACTTTTTTAATCCACCACGTTATTTGAGGCTGCTCGAAATCATTCCTACACCTTATACCAAGCCAGAACTGGTTGATTTCTTGTTGCATTACGGCGATAAGTTTCTGGGCAAAACCACGGTGCTCTGTAAAGATACGCCGGCATTTATTGCCAACAGGGTTGGAGTTTACTCGATCATGGCCTTGTTGCACTTGGTGGAGAAGATGGGGCTGACCGTTGAGGAAGTGGATAAATTTACTGGTCCGGCTTTGGGCAGACCGAAATCGGCTACTTTCCGTACCACCGACGTTGTAGGGCTTGACACCATGATCAAGGTGGCCAAAGGCCTGTACGATAATTGCCCTGAGGATAAGGCTCATGATTTATTCCAGTTGCCGGCTTATGTGAAAAAGATGGAGGAAAACAACTGGCTGGGCGATAAAACCAAGCAGGGCTTCTACAAAAAGACTAAAAATGCCGAAGGCAAAACCGAAATATTGGCGCTCGACCTGAAAACGCTCGAGTATCGGCCACAGGAGAAAGTAAAATCGGCCACCTTAGACCTTACCAAGAGTATCGAAAACGTGAAAGACCGCATGAAGGTTTTCGCAGCTGGCAAAGATAAGGCTGGCGAATTGTTCAGGGCTTCTTTTTTCGGACTGTTCGAATATGTGTCGGATCGTATTCCTGAAATTTCTGACGAATTATACCGCATAGATGATGCCATGCGTGCCGGTTTTGGTTGGGATTTAGGCCCATTCGAAGTTTGGGACGCCGTTGGTGTTACCGAAGCCATTGAAGGCATGAAAAAATACGGCCATCAACCTGCTGCGTGGGTAGGCGAAATGCTGGAAGCTGGTCATACTTCGTTTTATAAAGTAGAAGACGGAATTAAGAAATATTACGACATCCCTTCAAAAAGCTATCAAGAAATTCCGGGTACGGCCGATTTTATCATTTTGGATAACCTCAGGGCCAACAAGGTGCTCTGGAAAAACGCCGGTGCCTCTATCATTGATTTGGGAGATGGCATTTTAAATGTAGAATTTCATTCGAAAATGAATACCATTGGAGGCGACACGCTGTCGGCTATTAACAAGGCCATAGATATGGCCGAAAAGGATTACCGCGGGGTAGTGATAGGCAACGATGGGGCTAATTTCTCGGCAGGTGCCAACGTAGGCATGATCTTCATGATGGCTGTAGAGCAGGAATGGGAAGAATTGAATATGGCCATCAGGATGTTCCAAAATACATCAATGCGCATCCGTTATTCGTCAATTCCTGTAGTGGTGGCGCCACATAACCTGACTTTGGGCGGTGGCTGCGAGTTTAGTCTCCATGCCGACTTTGTGCAGCTCAATGCCGAAACTTACATGGGCTTGGTAGAGTTTGGGGTAGGCGTAATTCCGGGTGGTGGCGGTACCAAAGAGTTTGCACTGCGGGCCTCTGACGAATATCATGCCGATCAGATTGTGCAAAACACGCTCAAAGACCGCTTCCTGACCATTGGTATGGCCAAAGTGTCGACCTCTGCGGTAGAAGCGGCAGAATTGGGCTACCTGCAAAAAGGCAAATACGGCATCAGCATGAACAGAAGCCGCTTAATCGCCGATGCCAAAGCCAAGGCAATAGAATTGGCCGATGCAGGATACACCAAGCCGGTGCAGCGCAAAGACATCAAGGTATTAGGCAAGCAAGGCCTGGGCATTGTGTATGCCGGAGCCAACAGCATGTATGCCGGCCATTATATCTCGGAACACGATAAAAAGATTTCGGAGAAACTGGGCTGGGTCATGTGCGGTGGAGACCTTTCATCGCCAACTGAAGTAAGCGAGCAATACTTGCTGGATTTGGAACGCGAAGCCTTCTTGTCGCTCTGTGGCGAAAGAAAAACTTTGGAAAGAATACAGTCTATCGTAACCAAAGGGAAGCCGTTGAGGAATTAGGAAGGAGTAGTGCGTATTGAGACAAGCGTATTGAGACAAAATAGAAAATCAATCCCCAAATAATCGAATTAAATACTTATGGCATGCATAATATAAAAGATTTAAAAATTTGGAATAAGTCAATTGATTTGGCGGTGAGGATTTATCAAATTACTTCGGATTATCCCATTGATGAACGCTATGGTCTAATATCTCAATCAAGACGCAGTGCTGTTTCTATTCCTTCAAATATTTCCGAAGGAGCCGGGCGAAACACGAAAGGTGAGTTCAAACAGTTTTTAGGAGTTGCTAACGGCTCGTCATACGAGTTACAAACACAATTGGTAATTGCAGAAAAGCTTGGATTTGTAAATGAACAAATAGCGGGCGAGCTTTTGGACAACATCGATGAATTACAGAAAATGAATTATAAACTTCAAGGTGCTTTAAAATAATAAATTGTGTTAGGCGCGTATATCTCAATACCCGCTACGCAATACGCACTACTAGATACTATAAAAATGGAAGCATACATAATAGCAGGACTAAGAACAGCCGTGGGCAAGGCCCCGAGGGGTGTATTCCGCTTTACAAGAGCTGATGATTTGGCAGCAGATGTGATCAGGGCATTGGTGGCCTCGGTTCCTAATTTGGATAAGGCAGAAATAGACGATGTAATCGTTGGCAATGCTACACCAGAAGCCGAGCAGGGCTTAAACGTTGCCCGTATGATTAGCCTAATGGGGCTCGATACCGATAAGGTGCCTGGCGTTACCGTTAACCGCTACTGTGCATCTGGTTTAGAAACCATTGCTACGGCCGTGGCAAAAATCAAAACTGGTATGGCCGATTGCATTGTGGCCGGTGGTGTAGAAATCATGTCGGGTATGCCATTTGGAGGCTGGAAACTGGTACCCAATGCAGCGGTTGCCAAAAATAATCCAGACTGGTACTGGGGCATGGGCTTAACGGCCGAAGCCGTGGCTAAAGAATATAATGTAAGCCGCGAAGACCAGGATGAGTTTTCCTATCGTTCGCATCTTAAAGCTGTAGAAGCCATCAAGAACGGCCACCTCAAAGACGGCATCTTGCCCATTACGGTAAACGAAACCTATTTGGATGGCAACCTGAAAAAACAGACCCGTTCTTATGTGGTGGATACCGATGAAGGGCCGCGCGCTGATACCACGCTTGAGCGTTTGGCCAAGCTGAAACCTGTTTTTGCGGCCGATGGCTGCATTACTGCGGGTAATTCTTCGCAAACTTCTGATGGAGCAGCTTTTGTGCTGGTGGTTTCGGAAAAGAAAATGAAGGAATTGGGTGCAACGCCGATTGCCCGTTTGGTAAGTTATGGCATTGCTGGCGTACCGCCGCGAATTATGGGCATTGGTCCCATCGAAGCTATTCCGAAAGCTTTAAAACAGGCGGGAATGAAGCAAGATGATATCGACCTGATTGAGTTGAATGAAGCCTTTGCTTCGCAGTCGTTGGCGGTGATCAGAACCTTGGGCTTGGATCCGCAAAAAATAAACGTAAATGGAGGCGCTATAGCTTTGGGCCATCCATTGGGTTGTACGGGAGCTAAACTTTCGGTGCAGCTCTTCAACGAACTCAAAAGGCAAAACAAAAGATACGGCATGGTAACCATGTGCGTAGGTACGGGCCAAGGCGCGGCAGGTATTTTTGAACTGTTGTAAGAAAATAGAATTGCGTAGTGCGTATTGAGATACTTCTCTCGTACTATTGGACAATAAAATAAAATAATTGTAAACATGGGCATACCGTCTCGGTACGCTATACTCAATACACAATACTAACATGGAAAAAACAATAAAAGGCGGTGAATTCCTAATTGCAACAACCCAATACCAGGATGTATTCATTCCTGAAGAATTTGATGAAGAGCAACAGATGATTGCGCAAACCTGCCGCGATTTTCTGGCGGCCGAAGTTAACCCCATATTAGACAGGATCGACAGCCAGGAAGAAGGCCTCATGCCGTCGCTGATGGACAAGGCTGGCGAACTCGGTATTTTGGGTGTGTCCATTCCGGAAGAATACGGCGGTTTCGGAAAAAATTTCAACACTTCAATGCTGGTGGCCGATGTTTGCGGCGCAGGCCATTCGTTTGCCGTGGCTTTGTCAGCCCATACGGGTATCGGCACCTTGCCTATTCTTTACTATGGCAATGAAGCCCAAAAAGCCAAATACATTCCCAAATTGGGAACAGGCGAGTGGAAGGCCTCTTACTGCTTAACCGAACCCAATTCGGGCTCTGATGCCAACTCGGGCAAAACCAAAGCCAAATTATCGGCCGATGGCAAGCATTACATCATCAACGGACAAAAAATGTGGATCACCAATGGTGGTTTTGCAGACATCTTCATCGTTTTTGCCAAAATAGATGACGATAAGAACCTAACTGCATTTATTGTAGAGAAGGAATTTGGCGGCATAACCATGAACCCCGAAGAACACAAGATGGGAATTAAAGGTTCGTCGACCCGCCAGGTATTCTTTAACGATTGTCCGGTACCGGTAGAGAATATGCTGTCGGAAAGGGAAAATGGTTTTAAGATTGCTGTAAACATCCTGAACATTGGCCGGATCAAGTTGGCCGCTGCCGCGATTGGTGGCTCTAAAGAAGTGGTGAACCAGGCCGTTAACTATGCAAACGAACGTGTGCAATTCGACAGGCCTATCTCCAAATATGGAGCAATCCGTTATAAACTGGCCGAAATGGCCACCAAAATCTATGCGGTAGAATCGGCAAACTACAGGGCCGGACAAAACATAGACGATGCTTACGATGCCTTGGTTGCGGGTGGCATGGAGGCAGGAAAAGCCAAACTCAAATCAACAGAACAGTTTGCAGTAGAGTGTGCCATTTTGAAAGTATGGGGCTCTGAAGTACTGGATTATGTAACCGACGAAGGTGTACAGATTTATGGCGGCATGGGCTTCTCGGCCGATGCACCGATGGACAGGTCGTATCGCGATGCACGTATCAACCGTATTTTTGAAGGTACCAACGAAATTAATCGTTTGCTCACCGTTGACATGATGCTGAAAAGGGCGATGAAGGGCGAACTGGACCTGATGACACCGGCAACTGCCGTGGCCAACGAGCTGCTGTCGATCCCCGATTTTGGAGAAGAAGACACCACCTTGTTCGCTGCAGAAAAGAAAATTATCCAGAATCTGAAAAAAGCAACTTTGATGGTGGCTGGCGCTGCGGTGCAAAAGTTGATGATGAGCCTTTCAAAAGAGCAGGAAATTTTAATGAATATCGCCGACATGGCCAGCTATGTGTACGTAGCGGAATCGGCTATGCTCAGGACGGAGAAATTAGTTAGCCTACGTGGCGAAGAAGCCTGCAAGGGTCAGTTAGATATGATGCGCATCTATTTTGTAGAAGCGGTTGACGGCGTGCAGAAAGCAGGCAAGGAAGCGCTTTGGGCTTTTGCCGAAGGCGACGAACTGCGCATGATGTTGGTTGGTTTGCGCAGGTTTACCAAAATGGAGCCGTTTAATGTAAAACAAGCCCGTCAAAACGTAGCATTGCAACTGATCGAAGCCAATAAATACTGTTTTTAAGGTTGAAGGTAAAAAAGTAGAAGGTTTAGGGTTATTTCATCCTAAACCTTTTTATTTTGAACAAGCCCTGCGCTTTCCATCTTTCAGCCTTCTGCCTTTAACCCTCCACTGCTGGCAAGTGTTAAAATTGGTTAAAAATTGCGCCATAGGCAATAAAAGCTTATTTTTGTGCAATTATGTTTAAAACCAGGTTATTTTTAGGTTTCTTTTTAATCGTAGCAACCTTTGCATCTTGTAAAAAAGACAGTTACAATGCAGAGAAACAAGCAAAGATAGACGACGGCCTCATTGCAGATTTCATAGCTAAAAACGGTATTGCCGCCATCAAACACAGTTCGGGAATCTATTACCAGATTATTACCCCGGGAAGCGGAGACGTAAGTTTTAACTCTTCAACCGCAGTAGTGGTTAACTACGAAGGAAGATTGCTGAACGGAAATATTTTCGACAAATCCTCAAGCGCAGTAACTTTTGTTTTGGGCAGACTGATCCAAGGTTGGCAAATCGGCATTCCACTGATCCAAAAGGGAGGCAGAATCAGGTTGATCGTGCCTTCTACCTTGGCCTATAAAAACCAATCGCCAGGTCCGGGTATTCCCGAAAATGCGGTTTTAGACTTTACCATAGACTTAATCAGCGCACAATAAATATGCTCATGCGTAAAAAACTTATCTTTCCGGCAATCGCTTTATTAGGCCTCTTGCTGCTGTTCAATTCTTGTAAAAAAGAATATGAAACCATCCAAAGTATTGACGAGGCCAAAATTCAGGCTTATATCAAACAGAATAACCTTACCATGACCAAAGATCCGGCTGGATTTTATTATCAGGTACTTAATCAGGGAACTGGTGCGCCTTTGTTGAACAAGGATTCGGTTTTTTACAGCTTGGCGGTCAAGTCGCTGAGCGGAACAAGCTATTACAACACCGCAACTTATAGCACTGAGGGCACTTATTTGGGCTATCTTAGTCCGGAAGCCTACCGCATTGCCCTAACCGGTGTTAACCGAGGTGGCAAGGTAAGGGTGATATTGCCTTCTTATTTGGCCTATGGCAAAAATGGCACTGAAACGGTTCCGTCTAATGAAGTCATCTTGTCTGAGATTACAGTATCGCCTTATGGCAAAATATGGGAAATCGATGATCAAAACATCAATAACTTCCTGACGGCGAAAGGCCTGACGGCTGTTAAAAATCCATCAAGGGTTTACACCATCATGAATTTTGTAGGTACTGGCGATGCCATTTCGAGCACGGCTTCAACCATTACCGTTAATTATACAGGTAGGTTGCTCAATGGAACCATCTTCGACCAGAATAATGGTTTAACATCGCAACTCAACCTCCTTATCCCTGGTTGGCAAAAAACCTTGGTTGGCTTAAAGCAAGGCACCAAGATCAGATTTTTTGTGCCTTCTGATTTGGCTTACGGGGCGACAGGAAGCAGAAACCAAACTACGGGAAGTTATATTGTACCGCCAAACTCCGCCCTCGATTTCGATATCGAGATTACGGGGGTAACAAATTAATAGAAAGCCAGTTTTTAACTGGCTTTTTCGTTGAGGGCCAATTTGTAGGCTTTTAAGGCACGATCTCTGGCAAGCTCGTGTGTAACAACAGGCACAGGTGCCAACGCCGATCGGTATTCGGGTGCCCATCGGTACACATATTCTAGTTTTGGGTCGAATTTTTTGAGCTGCAACTCGGGATTAAAAACCCTGAAATAAGGGGCGGCATCATTGCCAGAACCACAGGCCCATTGCCAGCCACCTACATTGCTGGCCTGGTCGTAGTCTAACAGCTTTTCGGCAAAATAGGCTTCGCCCCAACGCCAGTCTATCAATAAGTGCTTGCACAGGAAGCTGGCCACCACCATCCGTACGCGGTTGTGCATAAATCCGGTTTCGTTGAGCTGGCGCATACCTGCATCTACCAAGGGATAGCCCGTTTTGCCTGCGCACCAAGCCTTGAATTCGGTTTCGTTGTTGCGCCATTTGATATGGTCGTAGGCCGGTTTAAAAGAATGGTTCGCCGTATGTGGGAAATGCCACAAAATCATCATGTAAAATTCGCGCCAGGCCAGTTCAGAGAGCCATTTGTGTGCTTGCTGTGCCAATGCTTCCTGTGCAACGGCCCTAATACTCAATGTGCCAAAACGTAGGTGCAGGCCAATGTGGGTAGTGGCGTTTAAGGCTGGAAAATCGCGCGATTGATCGTAACCGGCCAGCTTGTTTTCGAAGTGGACGGAAGGAAATGCTTGGCCACTTGCTTCAAATCCGAGTTCGGATAAGGCCGGAAAAAGCAAAGGTTCGGTTTTGGCTAGCTTATCGAAATATTTTGCAGTGGGATAGGGCTTCAGGTAAAACCGATCCAGTTTCTGCAACCATTGCTTGTAGTAAGGCGTAAAAACGGTATAAGGCTTCCCATCGGCCTTAACCACTTCCGATTTCTCAAAAATAACCTGATCCTTATAGCTAAAAAAGCCAATTCCTTCGCTACGCAGGTATTCGGCCAGACCGTTATCGCGTTGCGTGGCATAAGGCTCGTAGTCGGTATTGGTATAAACAGCCTTTACGTTGAATTTTTTTATGATTTCGGGCCAAACCTGTTCTACTTTTCCGTGTTTAACCAATAGGGCAGAGCCTTGTTGCTCCAATTTGGCTTTGAGTTTCGCCAAAGTCTGGTAAATGAAATCGACCCTTGCATCGGCTTTGTTGGAGAGTTGCGAAAGGATATGCTGATCGAATATAAAAAGGCAAAGTACCGGATGGCCGCTTTTGAGCGCATGATAGAGCGCAGCCTGATCTTCTAGGCGCAGGTCTCTTCTGAGCCAGCAGATGCTAATTGCTGTTGTCATGATTATGGTTTTTGGAGCTATTTGGTTGCATAGATTTCATTCAGGGCACTATCTAGGTTAAGGTAAGCAAATTTATAGCCGGCATCGAGCAGTTTTTGGGCAGAGGTATTGCTGCTCATCAGGGGCATGATGCTCATTTCGCCGAGCACTGCCTTGAGCACAAAGGCAGGTACACGAATAGGCCAAACGGGTCGGCCCAATTGCTGGGCAATGCTTTTGGTAAATAGCTTATTGGTAACCGGAACGGGCGAACAGCCGTTGTAGGCACCCGCCATTTCATTGTCGTTTACAGCTTTGGCAAAGATATTGGCCATGTCGTCCAGGTGTATCCAGGGCATCCATTGCTTGCCGCTACCCAAAGGCGCGCCTACAAAATACCTGATGGGTTTTTCCATGGTGGCCAGTGCGCCATCTTCCCTGCTTAACACGAGGCCAACCCTTATTTTAACTACCCTAAGTCCCATGGCTATACCCTCGTTTACGGCTTCTTCCCAAAGTACACAACAGTTGGCCAAAAAGCCGGTACCCGGCTCGCTGTTTTCAGTCAGGATTTCTTCGCCCCTGTCGCCGTAATAGCCAATGGCTGATGCCGAAATGAAGCTGCTTACAGGTGCATTGGTTGCTTTGATGCTTTGGTAAAGCAACTGTGTTGATTGTACCCGGCTGTCTATCACTTCCTGCTTGTATTCGGCAGTCCATTTTTTGTCGGCAATTCCTGCTCCGGCCAGGTGTACAACTGTGTCGATGCCTTCAAAAGCTGCAAGATCAATGGTTTGCTGTTTCACGTCCCAAAGAAAAACCTGGGCACCCTTTATGTCGTGCAGCTTTCTCGAAAGTATAGAAACCCGGTGGCCCTGTTGCAACAAAAGCGGCACCAGTTTGCGCCCCACCAGTCCAGTAGCGCCGGTAATCAAAATGTTCTTTGCCATATCCTTTAAACCTTGCTTTTCGGAGATTTGTTTTTTCGGAAGCCAAGATAGCAATATTTGGTTCATGAGCTGGTTAGTTATTATGGATTGTCCCATTGCGTTGGCCAAGATGAATTGAAAAGAGCAAACCTAAAACCACGGATTCCAAGCCCCAGGCCGACGGCTATGGGCTAGCGACTTACGACTTGCCCAAGGAGTGTTATCGGTATGTAAAAAATAGGATGTTTGACCATCTAATTGCGATAAATTGTGCAATTTGCAACTCGATATAAAATGGCTACGGATATGAGCAAAAAGATTTTGGTTTGGTTTAGGAATGATCTACGCATGCACGACAACGAAATGCTTGTAGAAGCCATTGCCAAATCAGAAGAAATCCTGCCCGTTTACTGTTTCGACCCCCGCCATTTCGAGCCTACTCGCTACCATAGCATCAAAACTGGCGCCGTTCGTGCCCGCTTTTTGCTGGAAAGCGTACAAGCCTTACGTCAATCATTTCAACAATTTGGTGGCGATATCCTCATTTTGCAGGGAAAACCCGAAGAATTGTTGCCTCAACTGGTTGCCGAACATCATATTACCGAAGTTTACCACCACAGGGAAGTAGCCAGCGAAGAGACTGCTGTTTCGGTTGCCGTAGAAGACCTGTTGTGGAAGCTCAGGGTCAACCTGAAGCATTTTATCGGTCATACGCTTTACAACAAGGAAGATTTGCCTTTCCCGATCAAGGATATTCCCGACGTTTTTACCCAATTTAAGAAGAAAACGGAGCGCGATGCCTTGGTAAAGCCCTGTTTTCCAACGCCAGCGCATATTGTTTTTGCCCAGCTCGACGATTGGGGCAGCATGCCCGTGTTAAGCGATCTGGTTTTGCATGAGGACCTGCAGGATTTGTCGGCGGTTGCAGAGTTTAAGGGCGGAGAAGCTGCCGCATTTAAACACCTGTACGATTTTTTGCATGCCGGCGAAGATATGGCGTTGGCTAATGCTTCGCTCAAAAAGAACGAAGTGGTTTCCAGGCTTTCGCCCTGGTTGGCGTTAGGCTGCCTTTCGCCAAGGGAAGTGTATTGGAAAATGAAGGAAGCAGAAGCCAATTATGGTTTGAAACCTTACTTCAATCAGGTGGTATTGGGTTTGTTGTGGCGCGATTACTACCGTTTCATGTTCAAGAAATATGGCAATACCTTTTTTAAGCCAGAGGGATTTAAAAAAGATGCCCAGGTGATTTCGCTTTCGGATAGCGAGTTGCTGCACTCCTGGAAAACCGCCAGTACCGGCCATCCCTTGGTTGATGCCATCATGCACGAACTGAACCAAACTGGCTACATCAATAATGCCTCGCGCTTGCTGGTGGCTACCTACCTGGTTTATGAACTGAAGGTGAATTGGGTAATGGGCGCCGCTTACCTCGAAGAAAAGCTGATCGATTATTGCCCAGCCAGCAATTGGGGCAATTGGGCAAATCTGGCAGGTGTGGGCAACGACCAGCGCCTTACCGGCAGTTTCGACTTCGAAAAGCAGCTAAAGGCTTTTGATCCTAAAAGTACTTATGTACAGGCAGTTAGGGCCTAGCCCGGCGAGTGCCTCAAAAAAGCGTTTTTATTTGATTTTATTGTTAAGTTTATTGTCATTATTAGCAGGTAAAATCCTAATTTTGCAATACTTATCGTAACAAATACACAATGGATAATCTATCTTATCTTAATGGCGCCAATGCCGAATATGTCGAGTCGTTATACCAGAGCTATATAGCAGACCCGAATTCGGTAGAATTTGGCTGGCAGAAATTTTTTGAAGGCTTTGATTTTGGAAGAGGCTCAGGTGCCACCCATGTAAGTGCCGAAACCCCCGAACATTTTTTAAAGGAAATCAACGTTTTAAACCTCATTAACGGCTACCGTCAGCGTGGACACTTGTTTACCAAGACCAATCCGGTAAGGGAAAGACGTAAGCACCTGCCAACTTTGGCCATAGAGAATTTTGGCTTAACTCCGGCAGATTTAGACACGGTTTTTAACTCAAGCATCGAGTTGGGCATCGGCCCAGCCAAGTTGAGCGATATCGTGGCCTTTTTAGAGCAGACTTATTGCCGTTCTATTGGTGCCGAATACAAATATGTTCGTACGCCAGAAATACTGAAGTGGATAGAGACCAAAATGGAAACCGAGCGCAATACGCCAAAGCTTTCTATCGACGAGAAAAAACGTGTACTTAAAAAACTAAACGAAGCCGTTATTTTCGAGAACTTTTTAGGTACCAAATTCCTGGGCCAAAAGCGCTTCTCGCTAGAAGGTGCAGAGGCACTTATTCCGGCTTTGGATTCTGTAATTGAAAAAGGCGCCGATTTAGGCATCGAGGAGTTTGTAATTGGTATGGCGCACCGCGGTCGTTTGAACGTGTTGGCCAATATCATGCAAAAAACCTACAAAGATATTTTTGCCGAGTTTGAAGGCAAAGGCTATAGCGCCGATTCGCCATTCGGTGGCGACGTGAAATACCACTTGGGCTATTCGACCGACGTGAGTACCAACAGTGGCAAAAGCGTTCACTTGAGTTTGTGTCCAAATCCTTCGCACCTGGAAACCGTAAATGGTGTGGTAGAAGGGATGTCGCGTTCCAAAATCGATTTCAAATATGCCGGCGATAACAGCCGCCTGGCTCCGATATTGATCCATGGCGATGCTTCTGTTGCGGGCCAGGGCATTGTGTACGAAGTGATCCAGATGGCAGGTTTAGAAGGCTACAAAACCGGAGGAACCATCCACCTGGTGATCAATAACCAAATCGGTTTTACCACCAACTATAAAGATGCCCGTTCAAGTACTTATTGTACCGATATTGCCAAAGTAACGCTGTCGCCGGTATTCCACGTGAATGGCGACGATGTAGAAGCGTTGGTTTATGCCATCAATTTGGCCATGGAGTATCGTCAGAAATACAGAAACGACGTATTCATCGATATTTTATGCTACCGCAGGTTTGGTCACAACGAAGCCGATGAGCCTAAATTCACCCAGCCGTTGCTGTACAAAGCCATCGAGAACCACGCCAACCCACGCGATATCTATGTGGCCCAACTAATTAAGGAAGGTAGCTTAGAAGCTGGAGCGGC
Organism: Pedobacter sp. TM02; assembly: GCF_059705275.1. Classification (NCBI taxonomy): domain Bacteria; kingdom Pseudomonadati; phylum Bacteroidota; class Sphingobacteriia; order Sphingobacteriales; family Sphingobacteriaceae; genus Pedobacter; species Pedobacter sp. TM02. The sequence goes on along the minus strand of NZ_AP046530.1, from coordinate 3,655,113 downwards.
CAAAGAATTAGAAAAAGAGTTTAAAGGCCTGTTGCAAGAACGCCTAAACGAAGCCAAAGAAATTACTTCTACTTATCATGATGTGAAATTTGGTGGGGCTTGGGCCGACATGCGTTTGGCTACGGCAAAGGATTTCGATGTTTCGCCAGATACTTCGGTTAAGAAAAACACTTTGCTGGAAGTAGCGAAGCGGATTTCTACCTTGCCGAAAGATAAAAAGTTCTTCAAAAAAATCGAGAAATTGTTTGAAGAGCGTTTAAAAATGGCGACCACTACCCATGTGTTCGACTGGGCAATGGGCGAGCAATTGGCTTATGGTACTTTGTTAACCGAAGGCAAAAGAGTTCGTTTAAGTGGTCAGGATGTGAAAAGAGGAACCTTCTCTCATCGTCATGCCGTATTAACCCTAGAAGATTCGGAAGAGGAATATACACCGCTTTCAAACATTTCGGATCAACAAGCCGAATTTGATATCTACAACTCGCACTTGTCTGAGTATGGCGTATTGGGTTTTGAATATGGTTATGCCATGGCCAACCCTAATGCCTTAACCATTTGGGAAGCCCAGTTTGGCGATTTCTTTAATGGTGCGCAGATTGTGGTTGATCAATATGTGGCCAGTGCCGAAACCAAATGGCAACGTGAGAATGGTTTGGTCATGTTGTTGCCACATGGCTACGAAGGCCAAGGCCCAGAGCACTCATCAGCACGTATCGAGCGTTTTATGGAGCTTTGTGCCGATTACAACATGCAGGTAACCAACTGTACTACCCCAGCCAACTTCTTCCACGCCTTGCGCCGTCAGTTTAAGCGCGATTTCCGTAAGCCGTTGGTGGTATTCAGCCCTAAGAGCTTGTTGCGCCACCCGCTTTGTGTAAGTCCGTTGGCCGATTTTACCAATGGCAAGTTCAGAGAGGTGATTGACGATGAAAACGTAAAACCAGCAGGGGTAAAACGTGTGGTTTTTTGCAGTGGCAAAATCTACTACGACTTGTTGGAGGCTCAAAAAGCCAATGGCAAAGGCGATGTAGCCTTGGTGCGCGTAGAGCAGCTTTACCCAACGCCGGTTGAGCAAATGGAAGCCGTTTACAAACGCTACAAAAATGCCAAAGAAGTATTCTGGGTGCAAGAAGAACCAGAAAACATGGGCGCTTGGCCATATTTGCTGCGCAGGTTACGTAAAACAGCCTTGAACCATATTGATGTAATTTCGAGAAAAGAAAGCAGCAGTACGGCTACAGGTTATGCCAAACAGCACACCAACCAACAGGCCTATATCGTTTCTACCACCTTCGATGTTCCGGTAACCGAGAAAGTAAAAGAAATCGTAGCGAAGGCTTCTAAAAAATTAGTAAACATAGACTAGTGTTTAGCGTTAAGCGTTGCGCATTTTCAAACGCACGACGCCTATCGCCAAACGCCAAACAAAAATAGTAAACATAGACAAGCGCTTAGCGACAAGCGTAAAGCGTTCACCAGACGCTTAAACACCAATCGCCAATCGCCAATCGCCAAACAAAAAAATATCATGGGTTTAGAAATCAAAGTTCCGCCGGTAGGCGAGTCGATCACAGAAGTAGTTTTATCACGCTGGGTTAAAAATGATGGCGATTTTGTTGAAATGGACGAAATCATTGCCGAATTAGAATCGGATAAGGCCACGTTTGAACTTACTGCCGAAAAAGCAGGAACTTTAAAAATCATAGCTAGCGAAGGCGATACCTTGCCAATTGGTGCGATAGTTTGTTCAATTGAAGAAGGCGGTGCCCCTGCAGCAAAGCCAGCGGCAGCAAGCGAGCAACCAAAAGCCGAGGCTCCGGTTGCAGATAAAGCAAGTGCGCCTGTTGCCGAAAAATCAGGCGAGAGCTATGCTACAGGAACACCATCTCCGGCTGCGGGTAAAATCCTGGCCGAAAAAGGCATCGATCCGGCATCGGTTAAAGGTACTGGCGTTGATGGCCGTATCACTAAAGACGATGCGAATAAAGCGGAAGCTGGCAAAGCTCCTGTTAAGCAGGCAACAGTTACGGTAACCGCACCTGCCCCTCAGGTTGCAGGTTCAAGAAACGAGCGCAGGGAAAAAATGTCGCCGTTGCGCAAAACCGTAGCCAAGCGCCTGGTTGCTGTGAAAAACGAAACGGCCATGTTAACCACTTTTAACGAGGTGAACATGAAACCGATTATGGATTTGAGAGCCAAATACAAAGACCAGTTTAAAGAAAAACACGGTGTTGGCCTAGGCTTTATGAGCTTCTTTACCAAAGCGGTTTGCGAGGCTGCGAAAGACTTCCCGGCAGTAAATGCACGTATCGAGGGTGAAGAAATCGTTTACAATGATTTTGTTGACGTATCTATCGCCGTATCAGCTCCAAAAGGCTTGGTTGTACCGGTAATCAGAAATGCAGAAAGCATGAGCCTGGCGCAAATCGAAAAAACCGTAATCGAATTGGCTACCAAAGCCAGGGATAGCAAATTGAGCATCGAAGAAATGACCGGCGGTACCTTTACCATTACCAACGGCGGTGTTTTCGGCTCGATGATGTCTACACCCATCATCAACGCGCCACAATCGGCCATTTTAGGTATGCACAACATCATTGAGCGTCCTATTGCCGAAAACAAGGAGGTGGTTATCCGTCCGATGATGTACCTAGCGCTTTCTTACGACCACCGTATTATCGATGGCCGCGAATCGGTAGGCTTCTTGGTACGCGTTAAGCAGCTGTTAGAAGATCCAGCAAGATTGTTATTAGGCGTATAGCCGATCTATAAATTTTAGAAAGCCTTAATGCCTTGCATTAGGGCTTTTTTATGAAGATACACCACGATTGCAATACTCAATAAGGGGAGCGGAGCAATCGTTTTTTACACCGGAAAACAAATACACAGATGAAAAAACTATTATTCGTTGCGCTGTTCGGCGCTTTAGGCTTTAGCCAGTTATCAGCACAAACCGTACAGCAAAATACGGGCTGGTTTGCCTTGTTCAATGCTACCAAATTCAACAGCAAATGGGGCTTGGCACTCGATATCCAGGTTCGTTCGGCCGACGATTGGGCTTATGTAAGAAACACTTTGTTCAGGCCTGGGTTGACTTATTACATCAACGACAGAAACAACGTAACTGCTGGCTATGCCCTGATTACGACCGATAATAAAGTGAATACTTTGCTAGAGCATCGCATTTGGCAACAATATATCCTGACGCATAAAATCAGCTCGGTTTTTGCGATGCACCGTTTCAGGCTAGAGCAACGTTTTATCGAAACCAATGGCCCTGACGATACCTTTTCACAACGCTTCCGCTATTTCTTCAGGTTCATCCAGCCTTTACAAAAGCAGGAAGGCGGCTTTAGCAAAGGTGCTTTTGTAGCTTTGCAGAACGAAATTTTCTTTAACCTGCAAAACAAAGACAAGCTGAATGGAAGCTTTTTTGATCAGAACCGTGCCTATTTGGCGGCTGGCTACCGTTTCTCGAAAAAATTTGATGCCGAGATAGGCTATTTGAACCAAACACAAAAAGCCGCGAGTAATACCGTTATGAATAATGTGATACAATTGGCTTTGTATACGAGATTTTAGCCTCATAACAGGCATGGCCTAATCCTTTTGTGCAAACAAAAGGACCAAAAATTGCCGACTGCGCCCAGCGCTACAAGGTTAGTGCTTAGTCAAATTAATGCTACAGCACTGGCCAAGGTCGGTTGTTTTGTTGAACGATGGGTAGTGGGGCTATCGCGTATTTAAGAAGAACTAATTCCAAATCTCGTTCATCGCTGTTAAGATGATGGGTTTCGAATCGGTTACGATAATGGTATGTTCGTGTTGGGCCACGTAGCCTCCTTTGTTGCCTACCAAGGTCCAGCCATCGGCTAGGGTGTTAGCGATGGTTGATTGGGTAGAAATAAAGGTTTCGACAGCTACTACGCTGTTCTTCTTGAAGCGGTTCAAGTTATAGCGATCCCTAAAATTGGCAATCTCGCTGGGCGATTCGTGCAGGCTTCGGCCAATGCCGTGGCCCGTCAGGTTTTTGATAACGGTATAGCCTGATTTTCGGGCTTCGGTCTCGATCAGAAAACCCAGATCAGCTATTTTTAACCCCCCTTTAATATTGGCGATGGCCTTGCTTAAAATCTGTTTGGACGCATTGACCAAATGTTGGTGGCCATGAATATCCTGGCCAAGCACGAAAGAACCGCCATTGTCTGACCAAAAGCCATTTAATTCTGCCGAAACATCAATGTTCACCAAATCCCCCTCCTGCAAAATCTTTTTGGCACTTGGAATGCCGTGGGCCACTTCATTATTCACGCTGATGCAGGTAAAACCCGGAAAGCCGTAGGTAAGGAAAGGCGCAGAATTGGCACCCATCTTTTGCAAGATTTGGCCACCGAATTGGTCTAAATGCAAGGTACTCATGCCTGGTTTGGCATAATTGCGCATTTCTTTGAGGGTAAGTGCCACAGCTTCACTTACTTTTTTCATTCCTGATAGTTCGTCTTCGGTGGTAATCGACATGGCTTAGTACATTTTGATGTGATACAAATTTAGCGGATTAGACAAATTTAAAAGCGCAAAAAAATGCAAGACCCAAAAGATGACGGTAATTCGACACCAACAGGCCTGTTTTAACATCTTAATGTAAAAACATGTTTTTAGCATTTTATGGGGGTTTTTGGAGAATTTCATTGCGTATTTTTGGCCGTCTTAAAAAACAAATTAGTGCTACTATAGCACTGCACACCATGAAAAGATTACCCATTTTATTAATAACCTTGTTTTTCGGAAGAAAAATAAGTGCACAAGAGATTATGCCGCAACCTGCTCCGGTAGCCAAAATTGGCAAAAGCATTTTCGCTAACGAAATTAAAAGAAACTTTTCCCGCAAAGGCAACTGGTTTTTCCATTGGGGCTATAACTTCTCCTGGTATGATGAAAGCGATATCCATTTTAAAGGCCCGGGTTATGATTTTACGCTGAAAGACGTGAAGGCGCACGACCGCCCCAAACGCTTGTCGCTAGAGTATTTGGATCCAACTTTGATTACCACGCCACAATTCAACTTCCGTGTTGGCTATTTTATCAAGGATAACTACAGTATTTCTATCGGTTGGGACCACATGAAATATGTAATGGATATTCCGCAAACGGTAAATGTTGAGGGCTATATCAATTCGACCATTTCTAATCCGGCTATTCCTACAGGCGCCTATGCAGGTACCTACAACAACACACCGCTGCAGGTAAAAGATAATATGCTGACTTTTGAGCATACCGACGGGTTTAATTATATCAGTACCGAGATTGAGCGTTATGACGACCTTTGGGTAGCGCCGTCGCGAGAAACTTCGCTGACCTTTGAAACCGGTTTAGGCGTAGGCATGATGATACCAAGAAGTGATGTGCATTTATTTGGCGTAGGCAAAAACAACTTTTGGAACATTGCCGGTTATGGCATTTCGGCCAAGGCGGGTATCAAGTTTTATATCACCAAGGGATTTTACGTGCAAAATACAACCAAAGTGGGTTTTACCGACCTTTCACGTATTCACACTACCGGCAGGAATGATATAGACCGAGCCAGCCAAACCATTAGGTATGCCGAGAATTTAACGGTGTTGGGCTATCAATTTTAAGGCACAACCCCTTAATCTATTTAACGATAGGTCATAAAAAAGCTCCTTTGGTATTTTCCAAAGGAGCTTTGCTTTTGTTGTGTGTTAAAAGCGCCTTATATTTTTCTTACGCGGCCGGAGCCCGATACTCTTTTTTGTACCGAAGGATCGCCCGAATAGTTTACACTGCCCGAACCGCTGATTACGGCATTGATTTCTTTTTCGGCATTGACGTTTACATTGCCCGATCCGCTAACCGTTGTAGACAATGTGCCTACCGAAAAGCCTTTTCTGCTGAACGAACCTGAACCGCTTACTACGATACTGGCATCATCGGCGCTACCGGTAAAGTTGAGCGAGCCCGAACCGCTGATTACGCCGTTGAACTTGTTGACCTGGGCGCTGGCGCTGATGCTGCCCGACCCGCTTAAAACCGACGAGAGAGAAGCGCCTTTGATGGTGCCGTTCACGCTCATTTTGCCCGAACCAGACATGGTTAAGCTTTTTAAGCTTTTGGCTTTTATGTAGGCCGTTACTTTTCTGTTATCGTACTTTCGCGACCAGTTGTTCCAGCTGTTTTCTGGCCTGATGGTTAATACGTTGTTTTTAACTTCAACAATCAAAGACGCAATGGCATCGGCATCGCCTTCAAATCTGATGCCTTCGCTGTCGCCTAATTGGATGATCACATCGATAGGGCCACCGGCGGCAACGCCATTATAGTTTTTTACTTCTTCCTGTTTTTTGGTTTTGTAACCAATAACAATAGGGTAAATATGCGCCAAAACCGGCTGCAGGTTCAAGCAGGCCACAGCTGCCATGAAACTTAACGAAACGAATAATTTTTTCATGTGTGAATAGGTTGTTTTATGATAAGACGTGGAACTTTTTTGAAAAGTTGCATGGCCTGAGGAAAAAATTAGCTCAACCTATAATATGATTGGCTGATTAGAGCGTTAGCCTGTTGAAGATGTGGACAACTCAAAATCGTAAAAAAGCCAACCTGAATTAACAGATTGGCTCTTTAACTTTAGCAGGCTAAATTATTCGCCCTTTTTCACTTTTACATAAAAGTTGGGCTCGGCTTTAAAGGTGTCCATGTTTACCGAACTGTCTATTTTGGTGGTTTTCCAATCGTTGGTTGGGTAGATAAAGGTATAATCGTCGGCTTTGAGCGAAACCTTTACCGGCATATCAAATCCTTTCACGTCGGTAATCCAGCGGTAAGACAATACGCCATTGTTGATTTTGTATTCCAATACCGGAATGTTGGTATACCTCAGGTATTGGTCAAAAACCTTTTGCAGTTTTAAGCCGCTCTGCTTGCTGATGTAGTTTTCTACGTCGGTCGTGGTTACGGTTTTGTGGTAAAAAGTCGAGTTCAAGCCTCTTAAAATCGACCTGAATTTCTCGTCGTCGTTGATCAATTGGCGAATGGTATGGATCAAGTTGGCACCTTTGGGATACATGTCGCCATCGCCTTCCTTGTTTACGTTGTAAGGCCCAATAATTGGGGTACGGTTGCCAATGCTTCTGCGCAAGCCGATGGCATAAGCGTCGCCGGCTTTTTTGCCTTGGGTCGATTCGGTAAATAAGGCTTCCGAGTAGCTGGTAAAGCCCTCATGCACCCACATATCGGCAATATCTTTGGTGGTAATGTTGTTGGCAAACCATTCATGGCCGCTTTCATGTACCGTAATGTAATCCCATTTCAAGCCTAAGCCTGTGCCTGACAAATCCCTGCCCAAATAGCCTTTTTTAAACTGATTGCCATAAGCCACAGCGCTTTGGTGCTCCATGCCCAGGTGTGGCGCCTGCACCAGCTTGTAGCCGTCTTTATACCATGGATAAGGACCAAACCAGTGCTCGAACGATTCAAGCATTGGCTTTACGTCGGCATCCCAGTGCGGGCGCGCCACGGCACTGTCTTCTTTAAGCGACCAATAATCGATGGTTAACGGGCCTTTTTCGCCATTGTAGGTATCTGTCCAGTGGGCATATTTGCCAATGTAAAAAGTTACGGTGTAGTTGTTGATGGGATTGGCCACGAACCAGTTGTGCTGCCTATAGCCATCGGGCTGATCAACAACGCTGCGCAAGCGGCCGTTCGAAATTTCGTCTAGATCCTTTGGCACGGAAATGCTGATCAACATGCTGTCTACCTCGTCGCTTTGATGGTCTTTGTTAGGCCACCAAACGCTGGCACCCAAACCTTGACAGGCTACCGAAACAAAAGGATTGCCGGCTTTGTCTTTCTTAAAGATGAACCCGCCATCCCAAGGCGGATTGCGCGCAACCTTTGGATTGCCATTATAGAATACTGTGAAACGGTCTTTTGCGCCTTTTTTTATGGTTTTGGGGAAAGTTACAAATACGGCTCCAAATTCGCGGGTATAGGGAAGTTCGGCACCTTTGTAAACAATTTTGTCAATTTTAAGGTTTTCGAACAGATCGAACTGCAATTTGTTAAAATCCTGCGTAGCAGTAAAAGCAAATTCATTGCTGCCGCTTACCGATTTTTCCTCAAGATTGATTTTCACATCCAGGTGATAGTAATTGATGTCGTAACAAGTACGCAGGGGTGTAAGCATACCCCTTAGCGTATCGGCCCGGGTATAGTCTTTCTTATTAGCCATTAACTGGGCATTCGCTGTAATGCTGAACAGCAGCAAGGAAAGGGCCGCTAAAAGTATTCGTTTCATTATATGGAGATTATGGTTTTAAAACATTTAGGGTAATAAAAGAACTGTTAAAAGTATCGTGGTAAATTTTGTGTGTTGCTTTTTGGAAATCCTTCGGTTCTGCCTGATAGATATCCATAAATCGCTGTGGATTTCTATCGGCCAATGGGAACCAGGAGTTTTGGATCTGGATCATGATGCGATGGCCTTTTTTAAAGGTATGGGCTACATCGGGCAAGGGATAGTTAACCTTGGTAATGGCTCCAGGTACAAAAGGTTCGGGCTTTTCGAAGCTGTTGCGGTATTTGCCACGCATAATTTCGCCCCTAACCAGCATTTCGTAGCCACCCATGATGATGTTTTGGGGATTTGGACTTGGATTAGGCGCATCTTCCGGGTAAACGTCAATCAATTTAACTACATAATCGGCATCGGTTCCGGTGGTAGAAACCACCAAATTGGCCAGCACAGGCCCTGTAACGGTTAGGTCTTCTGTTAAAACATCGGTTTGATAGGTTTTTACGTCTGGCCTGCGTGCGGCAAAGCGCTGGTCGTCTATCATGTATTCGCGGGTGCGCTTGGCCTGTATGCCGTCTTGGTAAGGCACCGGATTATTCGGATCGCTCACGTATTCGTCCCAGCTGTCAGTACGGCCAACTTTCTCGAAAGCCAATTTGCCGTTGGGATGCAGGTACAAATTTTTACTTTCGGTAGCAACTGGTGGCCAGGTATCGAATTTTTTCCATTGGTTGCTGCCCGTTACAAAAATATTGGCTTCACCGGCTTTAAAGCTGCCTTCGTTTTTGAGGTAGTATTTAAAAAAGGGCAATTCAAAGTTTTCTTGATAATAAGTGCTGGTAGGCTGGCCAAACTGGATGTCGCCAAAGCTGCTGCCTGTGCTGCGTACCCAGCCACCGTGAAACCATGGGCCTGCCACCAGGATGTTGTTGGCGCCCGGATTTTGTTTTTCGATGGCTTTGTAGGTCGCAAAAGTGCCATAGGCATCTTCTGCATCAAAAAAGCCACCCACCACCATTACTGCAGGTTTTACGTTGGTTAAATGCGGTAAAATCAACTTTGCTTTCCAAAAGGTATCAAGGTTGGGGTGCTTGAACAGGTTGTTCCAAAATCTGATGCTGTCGGCAAAGTATTTTTCTTTCAGGTTTTTAACGCTTCCGGCTTCCAGGTAAAAACGGTAATTATCCTGGATAGGAAATTTAAAGCCTTTAGGGCCTTTGTCTGGGGTAATGGGTTTCGGGCGAGGCACGCCAAAATTGCTCATAAAGCTAAAGGCATCCATTAAAAACAGCACGCCACGATGGTGGAAATCATCGCCCATAAACCAATCGGTTACCGGTGCCTGTGGCGAAACCGCCTTTAGGGCCGGATGGGCGTTGGGCAACGAGGTGGTAGAGTAGAAGCCCGGGTATGAGATGCCATAAATACCAGCATTGCCGTTGTTGTTGGCAATGTTTTTAACTAACCAGTCGATGGTATCGTAAGTGTCGGTACTTTCGTCGATATCGTTTTTGCCTTTTTTGTTGGTTTGTGGCCTGATGTCTTCAAAATTGCCTTCGCTCATCCAACGGCCACGCACATCCTGATAAACAAAGATAAAGCCTTCGCGCATCATGCCTGGAAAATTGCCGAGGCTGGTTTTGTACTTGTCTTGGCCATAAGGGGCAACGGTATAGGGCGTGCGGTTGAGCAAAAAGGGATATTTTTGGCTTTGGTCTTTCGGAATGTAGATGGCCGTAAACAGTTTCACGCCATCGCGCATCGGAATTTGGCGTTCTATTTTGGTATAGTGGCTGCGTACGTAGGCCGAATCGCTTTCTTGCGCCCAAGTGGTTGTCGTAAAACAGGTTAGGACCAGTAATAAGAGTGATTTAAGGTTTCTCATGGTTTATTTGATCACGTCAACTTCGATAAAACTATCGTTAAATACGGTTTGGGTAGCCTTGATGTAGTCGGCTTGTGTGGCTTTGTACGGGTTGGCTACAAATTTTTGAGGATTGCGCGCAAACAGCGGGAAAGCTGTGCTTTGTACCTGGATCATAATGCGGTGGCCTTTTTTAAAGGTGTGCAATACGTCTTGCAAACGGAAATTGACATCGGTTTTTTTGCCCGATATCAAGGGTTCTGGTTTCTCGAAACTGTTGCGGAAACGTGCCGGCATGATTTCAGAGCGGACCATTTGCCAATAATTGCTCAGGGTGATGTTCTTGTTCGGCATGTAAGGATTGTTGGGCTCGTCGGCTGGATATACATCGATCAGTTTGACAAAGAAATCGGCATCGCTGCCCGTGGTTGCAATTTTAAGGTGCGACATGATTTCGCCACCCAAGGTAATGTCTTCGGTCAGCACATCGGTTTGGAAAACCAGTACATCGGTACGGCGACCTGCAAAACGCTGGTCTTCGCTCATGTAATTGTGTGGCGTAAAGCCGGTAGAGGTAGTTATGTCTTCGGTATACGGAACCGGTTTCATGGGGTCGCTCACATAAGAAACAGAACCGGCAGTTTTGGCCTGCGAGAAAGTCAATTTGCCATCAGCACCCAAAAACAGCTTTTGCTTAGTGGCTTTGGCAGCTGGCCATTGATCAAATTTGTTCCATTGTTTGAGGCCGGTATCGAACATGTAAGCTTCAGGCAGGTTCGAGTTTTTATCGCCATTGCCTTTCAAAAAGTGGCTGAAGAATTTCGATTCGATTTCCTTTTGGTAAAATGTAGCAATGCTATCGCCAAAATAAACATTGCTGTGCATGGTGTGGCCGGTTTCGCTCGACCAGCGTCCGTGGCCAAATGGTCCCATGACGATGGTATTATAGGCATTTGGGTTTTTCTTTTCGATGGTTTTGTAGATGTTCAACGGTCCGGAAAGATCCTCGGCGTCGAACCAGCCACCTACGGTCATTACTGCGGTTTTAAGGTTGGGCTGGTAGTGTTTCAACAAGCCTCTTTTTTGCCAGAACTCGTCGTAGCTAGGGTGGTTAACCGTTTCTTGCCAGAAAAAATTGTCTTTGTAATACTTGTCGGCATTGCTTAGTGGGCCCAAGTCGAGGCCAAATTGGTAGCCGTCTCTGGTACCCGTCCTGATCATTTGGTTGTTGTACCAAGCGGTAGTTGTGGTATCTTTTTTCTGAACGCCAAACACTGGGAAGGTAAAGAAATAGCTTTGCAGGAAAGCGCCGTTGTGGTGAAAGTCGTCGAAAAAGAAATCGGAAATTGGTGCTTGCGGCGAAGAGGCCTTAAGGGCCGGATGGTTGCTCAAAATACCGGCCGCGGTATAAAACCCAGGATAGGAAATACCCCATTGGCCTACGTTGCCATTGTTGTTGGCTACATTTTTGATCAGCCAATCGATGGTGTCGTAGGTGTCTGAGCCTTCATCAACATCGGTTTTGGTTTTTTTGTTGTCGATAACCGGGGTCATATTGGTAAAAGTACCTTCGCTTTTGTAGCGGCCCCGCACGTCTTGGTATACGAAAATGTAGCCTTCTTTCATCATGGTAGTCGAAGGCCCCAAACGGTTCGGATATTTATCGGCACCATAAGGCGCAACGCTATAGCAGGTGCGTTGCATCATGATGGGGTATTTTTGCTGCGCCGAGGCATTTTTAGGGACATAAATAGATGTAAAAAGCTTGACCCCATCGCGCATGGTAATGTAAGTGTCGGTTTTGGTATAATTGTCTTTAACGTAGGTGTTTTGGGCTACGGCTTGAGCAGATGCCAGGGCAAAACTCAGCAGGGCTACAATCAGTTTTAGGCGGTTCATGATGAAGAAATTAGTTATGAACCATAAATATAAAAAAAGCCACTTTCAAAAACCTAAGTATTTAAAGAAGTTACACTTTTAAGCTATGATTGATAGCTCATGGATAGGTGCAAATGTACCTATTGGCTGTTCTCGTCTTTGATTCCCTTGAGCAGGGCATAGATGGCCATGGCGTGGCCGTGTCCCAGGCCGAAATCTGCCTTGAGCCAGTTGGTAATTTCGGTTGCTTTGACCTGGAGTTCGCCTTTAACAGTAAAGCCTTTGGTTTCGGCCATTTGCCTGAAATCGGCAGGGGTTTTGCCCGTTTGTACCTTAATGGTGTTTAAATAAGCTTGGAATGACATAATGCTGGTTTTTGGTTAAACAAAGTTGAACAGAATTGTTGGGTTTGATGTGGGGGAGAAATGACAAAACTGGGGTGTGATTGCCAGTTTGTAGTTACCAGTTTTCAGTTTCAAGTTTACAGTTAACAATCCCAGCAATTAAACCAAGTAGCAATCGAACAATCCCACTATGGACTATGGACTATGGACTATGGACTATGGACTATGGACTATCAACCACAATAGTGTAACATTCGAAAAATCAAGCCCCAAACATTCAAACCTATTCCTTAACTTTGTTTCACAAAAAAAGATCTTTACTATGCAATACGATGTAGTTGTTATTGGCTCGGGACCGGGCGGTTATGTAGGTGCCATCCGTTGTGCACAATTAGGCTTAAAAACGGCCGTAGTTGAAAAATATAAAACTTATGGCGGCACCTGCCTCAATGTGGGCTGTATTCCATCAAAAGCCTTATTGGATTCTTCTGAGCATTACCACAATGCAGCACATACGTTCACTACGCATGGCATTAACCTTAAAGATTTAAAGGTAGACATGAAGCAGATGATTGCCCGCAAAGACGATGTGGTTTTGCAGAACACTGCGGGTATTACCTACCTTTTCAAAAAGAACAAAATCGATGCCTTTGAAGGCGTAGGTTCTTTTGTAGATAAAAACACCATTTTGGTAACCAAAGCTGATGGTACTACCGAAACCCTGAACGCCAAAAATGTAATTATTGCTACTGGCTCTAAGCCAACAGCCTTGCCGTTTTTACCTATCGACAAAAAACGCATCATTACTTCAACCGAAGCCTTGAACATTAAAGAAGTGCCCAAAAGCATGGTGGTTATTGGCGGCGGCGTAATTGGTTTGGAATTGGGTTCGGTGTATGCGCGCCTGGGAACAAAAGTTTCTGTGGTTGAGTTTATGCCATCTATCATCAGCACCATGGACGCCGGTTTAGGCAAAGAATTGCAACGTGTACTGAAGAAAACCCTGGGCATGGAGTTTTACATGGGCCACAAAGTAACCGGTGCCACTACCAAAGGCAAAACCGTTACCGTTACTGCCGATAACCCGAAAGGCGAAGCCATTAAACTGGAAGCAGACTACTGTATCGTTGCCGTTGGCCGTACGGCTTATAGCGAAGGTTTAGGCTTGGATAAGATCGGTATTACTGTTGAAGAAAGAGGCAAAAAAATTCCAGTAAATGAGCATTTGGAGACTTCGGTGCCAGGCGTTTATGCCATTGGCGACGTGATTAAAGGTGCCATGTTGGCCCACAAAGCCGAAGACGAAGGCATTTACGTAGCCGAAACCATTGCCGGACAAAAACCGCACATCAACTATAACTTAATTCCAGGTGTGGTTTATACCTGGCCAGAGGTGGCTTCTGTAGGTTATACCGAAGAGCAGTTGAAAGAGCAGGGCGTAAAATACAAAACCGGTTCCTTCCCTTTCAAAGCAAGTGGCAGGGCCAAGGCCAGCATGGATACCGATGGCTTTATCAAAGTACTGGCCGATGAGGCAACCGACGAAGTTTTGGGCGTACACATGATTGGTCCGCGTGCGGCCGACATGATTGCCGAAGCCGTAGTAGCGATGGAGTTCCGTGCCTCGGCCGAAGATATTGCCAGGATCTGCCATGCACACCCAACCTATACCGAAGCCTTAAAAGAAGCCGCTTTGGCCGCAACTGCTAACAGAGCGATCCATATTTAGTCTGGGGTAGGAAGCCCTGAACTTGAAGATATTTTTTCAAAGTCCCGTAGTATTTTGCTACGGGACTTTTTGTTTTAAACTCGGTAGTTTGTGGCTCACAGCCTACCCATGTTTTTTGTTTTTGATGAGTTTATGATTTGTTAACACAATGATAATGAGTGTTGAACATTTCTGTGCAGCCGGCTAAATATTTTTGCCGTAAAACAGATAAGACATGAACTCAAGAAAATTATTTAACGCATTGTTAATTGTGGCCATGGCATTGGCGTCTTGTAAAAAAGACAAAAAAACCGATGAACCTATTCCGGAGCCCATTGTTGCAGAAAATCCGGCAAGCTTTAAGGAGATTGCCTCTGTTGATTTGGGCGGAGCCACTGCAGCCGAAATCTCGGCCTACGACCCAAGTACCAAAAAACTATTCGTGGTGAGCAACGATGGTGGCACCAAAGTAGAAGTGGTCGATTTAAGTGCCTATCCTGCGGTAAGTAAAGTCAAAACCATTACCTTTCCCAATAATGCAGGCATCAACAGCGTAGCAGTTTCCAATGGTTTGTTGGCTGTAGCTTTAGATGGGGCCGACAAGCAGGGCAATGGCGATGTGGTCATCATTAAAACATCAACCCTAGAAGAACTGAAAAAGATCACCGTTGGTGCCATGCCCGACATGGTAACTTTTAGTCCTGATGGCAATTACATTTTAACGGCCAACGAAGGCGAGCCGAACGATACTTATACTGTTGATCCGGTAGGTTCGATTTCCATTATTAACGTCAAAGATAACTATTCGGTTAAGACCATGGATTTTTCAGGCTTCGAAAGCCAAAAGGCAACTTTGGTGGCCAACGGATTCAGGATTTACGGCCTGAATGCTTCTTTTGCCAAAGATATTGAACCAGAATACATTGCAGTAGCAGCCGATAGCAAAAAAGCCTACGTAACCCTACAGGAGAACAATGGCGTAGCCGAAATCGACATAATTGCAGGAGCGATTACCAAAATTATGCCTTTGGGTACAAGAGACATCAGCTTGGCCGAAAATCCTTTTGACGTAAGCGATAAGGATGGCAAAAAAGAATTAAAAAACTGGCCAATCAAAGCATTTTACCTGCCAGATGCCATTGCGCATTTCACCGTCAACAATACCAGCTATCTGGCCTTGGCCAACGAAGGCGATACCCGTGCCTACAGTGCTTTTAATGAAGAAGCCAGGGTGAAAGACCTGACACTGGATCCAACCAAGTTTCCAACGGCATCAGTACTGAAGCAAGATGCTAATTTGGGTCGCCTAACCGTAACCAAGCTCTTTGGCGACACCGATGGCGATGGTGATTACGACGAATTATATGCTACCGGCGGCAGAAGCCTGAGTATTATCAATGCCTCAACCGGACAATTGGTAGCCAATATTGGCAAGGATTTAGAGCAACGCGTAATTGATGCCGGCAAATACGACGACGACCGCTCGGACAATAAAGGCGTAGAGGTTGAAGGTGTTGTTGTGGCACAGGTAAACGGGCAGACTTTGGCCTTTATCGGTATGGAGAGGGTAGACCAGATTGCCATTTACGATATCGGCAATCCAGCCGCGCCTAAATTTGTGCAGTTGTTCTCAACCGGCGATGCTCCAGAAGGCATTTTGTTTGTGAAAGCCAAAGACAGCCCTAACGGCAGGAGCTTGTTAATTGTATCGAATGAAGATGACGGAACGGTTAAATTCTTTCAGCCAGATAAATTATAGCTCAAAGGCTAAAGTCATTTCAAAATCAAAAGCCGGTAGATTTGCCGGCTTTTTTTATGCTTTTCTCGGCTAATTTGAAGAAATTTGCGAGCTCTATTTCCACCCAAAAAAAATCAAGCATGTCAGCAAGTGCCGAGCCCATCCTCGCCTCCGATGCAATAGTTCATCCTTATAGCAGGAAAAAAGTGCGATTGGCGGTTTCGCTTTTCTATTTTGGCCAAGGCCTTTGCTTTGCTTCCTGGGCCAGCCGTATTCCCGACCTCAAATCGGCCCTGCAGCTTTCTGATGCGCAACTGGGCAGTATTTTGTTGGCCTTGCCCTTGGGCCAGTTGCTTACCATGCCGGTATCTGGTCGTTTAACCACCGTTTTTGGCAGCAAGCGCATGCTTACCATTGGTGCGCCTTTGTACGCCTTGGCGCTAACCAACTTGGCTTTGGCCAATACAGGTTGGCAATTGGCACTGATGCTGTTTATGTTCGGCATTACCGGAAATCTTTGCAATATAGCTTTGAATACGCAGGGTGTAGCCGGAGAGAGCTATTATGGCAAGCCTATCATGACCTCTTTTCATGGCGCTTGGAGTGTTGGTGGCTTTTCGGGAGCTTTGGTAGGTCTGCTCATGACGAGCCTGCATGCTTCACCCTATTTGCATTTCTGCATGATCGCTGTTTTGGCCTTTGTGCACATCGGCGTTAACTATAGGTATCTGCTGGAAGCCAAGAAACCTGTGCAACAGGAAAAACCGAAATTATTTACCCGGCCACAAGGCGTATTGATACAATTGGGCATTATAGGCTTTTGCAGCATGGCTACAGAGGGAGCCATGTTCGATTGGAGCGGTGTTTATTTTAAGGAGATTGTAAAGGCACCGCACGCCTTGGTTATTTTGGGCTATACCTCTTTCATGATCATGATGGCTACCGGCCGTTTTTTGGGCGATAAGGTTATTGCTGCCTATGGCCGGAAAAGGTTGCTGCAGGTAAGTGGCGTTGTTATTTCGAGTGGGATGTTGCTATCGGTTGTTTTTCCCTATCTTATTCCGGCCACCATTGGTTTTATGATGGTAGGTGTTGGCGTGTCGGGCATTGTACCCATGGTTTACAGTATTGCCGGTAACAATACCAAAGTCGCGCCTGGCATTGCCTTGGCCATGGTTTCGGGCGTAAGTTATTTTGGCTTCCTCATGGGGCCTCCGCTAATCGGCTATATTTCGGCACTTTCGAGTTTGAGGTATTCTTATGCGGTAATCGGGTGCTTCGGTATCTGCATCAGCCTGATTGTGGCCAAGGTAAAGGCCATTCGATAACATACATTGACGAAGCATGAATCCTCTCACCATGGCAAAGTGGAGGGCCATGCCGTTTAAAAACTTCGCAAGTATAGGTCCTTTTAGAAAAGAAACGGTTAGGTGATGGTTAAGCTGATGTAGGTACGCTATGCAAGCCAATTCTATTGCCTTCGGTATCAATAATCACCGCCATAAAACCATATTCCGGACTAATTTCTGTTTTCGGAACGACAATCTTGCCACCGGCCGCTTCTACTTTGCCTAAGGCCTGTTGTACATCTGGATTTCCGTTAAGATAGATCAGTACGCCGTCTGTTGACGAGATGCTGTAAAAATCGCCACGGTCAACAATAGCTCCGCCAATGTCGTTCATCATGTCTGCTACCGGAAATAGACGCATTTTCATGCCTTCCATATCCATTGGTATCAATTCGACGCCCATAATGGTTTCGTAAAATTTGGTCGCCCTGTCTAAATCCGAAGCTGGTATTTCGAACCAACTAATTGCACTTTTATAGTTCATTTTTGTGGTTTTTGGTTATACGAATATACTAAAGTTCTTGTTTAGCCAACTTGATGAAAAGGTTAAATTTAATTGAAAAGCCCTTTAATCTTTTCAGACTAAAGGGCTTATTGTTATTGAATGGGGAGTTTTAGTGTGCGGCTAAATCGCTTGCCTCATCAGTTGCCTCATGGTTGGCCTCTGTCACCGGTTTTTTCTTGAACCAGCCTTTAATGGCCCTCGAGTTTTTATCCATCACGATATACATGCAAGGAACCAAAATGAGGGTGAGGAAAGTAGCGAAGCTCAGCCCGAAAATCATGGTCCACGACAATGGCCCCCAGAAAGCTACGTTATCGCCGCCGAAATAAATGTGCGGGTTCAGCTCGGTAAACAACTTCACAAAGTCGATATTTAAGCCAACCGCCAGCGGAATTAGGCCCAGCATGGTAGCTGTTGCCGTTAACAATACCGGGGTCATACGCGTACGACCGGCCTCTATGACGGCGTCTTTTACGCTCATGCCCTGGCTCACCATCAACTCGGTAAATTCTACCAGCAAAATACCGTTCCTTACAACGATGCCAATTAAAGCCACAATACCCAGCATCGACATCATCACTGAGAACGGCATGTTGAAGAGGATGCAACCTCCCAGTACGCCGATCAAGCTGAACAATACCTCGACCAAGATAATGATGGGCTTACTGATGGAGTTGAATTGGGTTACCAAAATGATCAAAATCGTGCCTATGGCAATTAAAAATGCTTTTAACAAGAAGCCCATCGTTTCGGCCTGTTCCTCCTGGTCGCCGGCCATTCTGATTTCAACGCCCCTTGGTGCCTTAAACTGGGCCACTTCTTGGGCTACGTTGGCTACCACCTGGTTAGGGTTGGCATCGCTCAATACGTTTGACGATAGGATGATGATCCTTTTTTGTTGCTTGCGCTTAATGCCGCCGTAAGTATTCACATAGTCGATATTGGTGAAAGAAGAAATCGGCACCTGCCTAATCTGTCCACCCATCGCCATGTCGCGATAGGTCATTTTCATGTTTCGGAGCACCTCAAGGTTGTTTTTCTGGTCGTCTTTGGCACGCACGTTGATTTCATAATCCTCTTTTTCATCTCTGAATTTGGAAATTTCACGTCCATATAGAGCCGCACGCAAGTCAAGTGCAATTTGGCCCGTATAAATGCCTTCACGATTAGCCCTTTCCCTGTCGATGTCGAAAATGACTTCAGGCTTGTTGTTCTGGAAATCCGATCTCAACTCCTCTACACCGGCAATCTGTTTGTTCACCAGGTATTTTTTCAGTCTTTCTGAAGTGTTTACAATCGAATCCAGGTTGTCGCCGGTAATTTCGATACTGATTGGCTTAGCTGTTGGCGGACCGCCCTGCTCTTGGGCAACCGATATTTGGGCACCAGGAATACCCTTAACGGCTTCCCTTATTTTGTCGAGGTAGGTAGCCGTATTGACGCCGTTACGCTTGCCAAATTCGACAAAAGCCACGGTTACTTTTCCTTTGTTCGGGTATTCGCCCTGGTCTTCGTCCTGCGGATCGGTTACGCCTACGGTTACGTTCGAAATGATAGAAGTTACTACGGGATCTATCTTGCCATTTTTGCTCAGTACCTTGGTTACTTTTTGTTCTACGTTTCGCACCACTTCATTGGTATAAGCTTGGTCGGTACCTACAGGCATGCCTACGTATACATACACAAAGTTCGGGTCGGCCGAAGGGAAGAAGATGATTTTTTGCCGGCCGGTGCCTACCAGGGTAACAAAAACAAACAGGGTTAAAAAGAACAAGCCGAAAGTACCCCAGATTAATTTTTTAGGATGCTCCACTGCCCAATGCAATACTTTAACATATCGGTTTTGGAAGCCAGGCCAAATCTTGTTCTGAAATGTTTTAACCGCATTGGTTAAGAAGAAATGGTTAAGCAGGTACAGCAAGGCGAGGAAAACCACAAAATTGCCCAAGCCGATATTGATCAAATAACCTGCTATGGCAATAATGCCCATGATCAAGAGGTTTTTCCTGGTTTTTTGATCAAAATGTGGTTTTTTATTGGCCGAATGGTCATCATGCGCCATAAAATCGACCGCGAATACCGGGTTGATGATATAAGCTACAATCAGCGAGGCAAATAGGGTAACAATGAGTGTAACCGGTAAAAAGAACATAAACTTGCCGATAATTCCTGGCCAGAACAGCAAGGGAAAAAACGGAGCCAATGTGGTTAGGGTACCCGAAAATACAGGCACGAAAACCTCGCCAGCTGCGGTTTTGGCCGCCTTAACGATTGGTACCTTGCCATTGTCGAAAATACGGTGGGTGTTCTCGATTACCACAATGGCATCATCTACCACAATGCCCAATCCCAGTAGGAAAGAGAAGAGTACGATCATGTTCATGGTAAAGCTGAAACCAAACAAGCCACCCAAAAACGGCATCGACAAGAAGGCGATGAACATGGAAAGCGGAACCGATAAAGCCACGAACAAGGCATTGGTTACCCCCATAAAGAACATGAGGATGATGGTTACCAGGATAAAGCCGATGATAATCGTGTTGATCAAGTCGTGCAAGGTTACACGAGTTTGGTCGGATTGGTCGCCGGTAATTTTGATTTCCAGGCTTTTGGGTAAGGAGTTGGCCTTCATATCGGCAATAATCTGATTGATTTTGTCAGAAGCCTCAATGAGGTTTTGTCCCGAACGTTTCTTCACGTTCAGCGTAATTACGTTTTTGCCATATAGGCGCGCATAACTGTTTTGCTCCTTAAAGGCATCTTTTACTTCGGCGATGTCTCTGAGGTAAACAGCAGCCCCGGTAGGGGTTTTAATGACCAGATTGGCAATCTGCTCTGCGTTTTTAAACTCTTTTTTGATGTTCAGCGTACGGCGCAGGCCATCCATTTTTACGGTACCTCCAGAGGCGTTCACGTTTTCGCCACCTACCGCATTGGCGATGTCTGTAAAGGTAATTTGCGCGGCTGCCATTTTGTTCATGTCAACCGTAATCTGGATTTCCGGATCCAAAGCCCCAACAATATCAACACCCGAAATTTCTGGCAAGGCCTCGATACGGTCTTGGATGTCGTCGGCATATTCCTTCAGTTTCTTCAAGTCAAAATTGCCCGAAATGTTCAGGTACATGATCGGCAAATCAGACAGGTTGATGTCTTGCACCACTGGATCGTCGGGCAAGTCGTTGGGCAAGTCTGTTTTGGCCTTGTCAACCGCATCTTTTACGCGTTGCTTGGCATCTTTGATATCCACATCCGTACCAAATTCGGCCGTGATGATCGAGAAATCCTGGTAAGAGTTGGAGGTGATTTTCTTCAGTCCCTGCGTACCCTTGATTTCTTTTTCCAATTGCTTGGTTACTAAGGTTTCCATGTTCTCTGGCGAAGTACCAGGGTAGGTGGTTTGTATAAAGATTTTCGGGATGATTACTTCCGGAAAATTTTCTTTTGGCGTAGAGTTATAGGCAAACAAGCCCGCAATCGAAATCATGATGGTGATGATATAAATTGCCGTTTTATTGTCGATGGCCCAACTCGAAGGTTTAAACTCTTTGTTAACGTCTTTCATTTGTTTAGGGTTTAATTTTGAATGATTGAGTTTTGAATGATTGAATGCCCGCGGATCAGTCGCCACATTCCAATGCACTCATTGAATCACTCATTCATTTTCTAATTAATATTTAACCGGATCGCCCTCGTTCAGGTCTTCCACCCCAGTTACCACGATTTTGTCGCCAGCCTTGAGGCCCGAAAGCACTTCGGTTTTGCCGTCTATGGTCCTGCCGATGCTGATGTTGGTACGTTGGGCTTTTCCGTTAACCACAGCCATTACATATTTTCCGTTTTCGGCATTTTGGATGGCATTTACCGGAACGATGATGGCATTAGGATTTGAGTAGTCGACCACCTTTAACACCGAAATCATATTGGCGCGGTATTTTTTGTTCGATGGGAGGTTAACCTCGATGTTGAAGCTGCGCGAAGCCTGGTCAACTACCTTAGAGGCGAATGATACCTTGGTGGTTAAACTGTCTTGCAAATCAGGGAAGATTACCCTTACATTATCGCCCTGGCCAATTTTGCCCAAATAGGCTTCGGCAACCTGTGCCTTGGCTTTTAAGGTGTTGGCATTGACAATCCTGATGGCTTGCATGCCCGGCGCGGCCGCCTGGCCTACTTTCAGGTCCATCTGCTCTACGCTGCCCGAAATGGGCGACTTGATTTTAAATTGCCCCTGTTGGGTACGCAACACGTTCATTTGGCGTTCTAAGCCTTCTTTTTGGCTTTTCGCATTGAGGTATTGTACTTCGGTGCCAATTTTTTGGTCCCAAAGATTTTTTTGGCGATTGTACAAATTGTTGGCCAAATCTAACTGTGTTTGCAGTTGGGCAATGTTTTGGCGCAACACATTGTCGTCTATCTGAGCCAATACCTGGCCTTTGCTTACGGTTTGGCCAATCTTAACATAAACGGCAGTTACAATGCCCTGCATTTCGGGATTGACCTCTACGTTTTGCTCGGCATCAACTTTGCCCTGTATTTCTATGTAGTTGTAAAAAGGGGCCGATTTCACGTCGTAAACCGTTACGTCTTTGGTGGCCAACGAATCTTTGCCACCTACTTCTTTTTCCAATTTGGCAATTTGGCCATCAAGCTCTGCGCGTTTTTGCTTGAGCTCGGCTAGTTCTGCTTTTTTGTCTTTTGGCTTGGAGCAGGCGGCCAAAATGGCAATTACTGAAATGAATAATACTCTTTTCATTATGTGATGGTTTTGTAAGGTTTAATAATTGATGTTTCCTAGGGCCTTATCCAGATTTACCTTGTTGATGAGCATATCGTATAAAGCATTGATATAGTTGTTTTGGGCTTCTTTAAGCGAGGTTTCGGCGGTGGTTACCTCCAGGTTGGAGCCTACGCCTTGTTCATACTTGATTTTGGTTACACGCAATACCTCTTGGGCTAGGGCCATATTCCTTTTTTGGTTTTGAAGCGATTTTTGGCCGTTCACGAAGTTGGTCTGCGCTTGCGAAACTTCCAGATTGATCGAATTCGCCAGGTTGTTGATGTTGTTCTGGGTTTTAAGTACCTCCAGTTTTGCATTTCTAACGTCGTAAAGTTTTTGGCCACCAGAAATGATCGGAATAGAAAGCTTCAGGCCGATTACCGATGTAGGGAAGTTCTTGTCGTACAAATCAGCAAACCTGTCGTTTTGGAAACTTAGCGAATAGCTGCCGAATGCCGATAAACTAGGCAAAAATGCGCTTTTGTATCTTTTTACATCCAACTCGTTCAGTTTGAGCTGCGTTTGCAGGATCGAATATTCAATCCTTTTGTGATAGGCACTGCTATCGCTTAAAACAGGTACTTGATCTACATTGATCTCACCAATTTTATCCTTGAGCGTTAGGTTGCTGTTTACGGTTAATCCCATCTGAAATTTCAGCAGGTTAAGGTTTAAGGCCAGCATCCTCACTACATTTTCCCTTTCGGTTTGCGCATTATTGTAAAGTACGCTCAGCCTGTCGGCATCGATCTTTTCGGCAAAACCATTTTTGAACATGGCCTCGGTATCGTTGAGCGATTTTTTTAAGCTGGCTATGTTGGCATCTAGCAATGTTAGCTGCTCGCCGCTTACCAAAACAGAATAATAGGCTTTGGTAACCGCAACGGCGATTTCAATTCGGGTCCGCGCACTGTTTTTGGTGCTGAGCTCTTTATAGGTTTTCGATGCCCTTAACCCTACCAGGTAGGTGCCGTCAAAAAGCAGCTGACTGGCATTAATGCCTGCTGTTGAGTTGTACTTTACGCCAAATTGCACTGGAATAAAAGTTCCGGGAGCCGCATCCTTGTCAAAAAAGATGGCGGGTACTAAACTGGTGGCCACTTTGAGGAAGTCGTTAAAATCGGCGCTTGCGCTTACCTGGGGCAGGCCAATGCCAAAGGTTTTTTTAACGGTATTTGCCGCGATTTGCTCGTCTATTTTGGCATTTTTTACATCAGCCTGATGGGTTAATGCAAAGGAGATGGCCTCCTGCAAACTGAAACTTGCCGTGGTATCTTTTTGCTGGGCTTGGGCTGGGATGATCCAACTCAGACAAAAAAGTAAAATGTAAAGTTGTGGTTTCATATCATTTACGCTTGTATAGGTTTTTTCTGTTGGTAAAAATGAATAAGTTCTACGCCTTTTGGGTTGCATACACCAAAAAGGTAGTGTTCGGTTATGGCAATCATCACTTGGGCAAGGCTGTATTTGTTCATGGTGTAATTGTCGTGCTGGTTAAAAAGCAGGTCTATTTGTGTGAGGCGCATCTGCGTAAGGATGTCTACGTTGATTTCGCTCCGGTACAAACCTTCTTTTCTGCCACGTTCTAAATTATGGGCTATGGCCATTGTCAATGTTTTTTCCTTAAACTGCCTAAAGATCAGCCAGGCTTTGGGGTGATATTTTTGCAGGTCGTAAAAGAGCTTGGGGTTCATGTTCGACAAGAGTTCGTTTATGTTGCTCATGGCGAAAAATATTTCGTGAACTGCATTTTCCGAATTTTTGGCTCCGTCTTTAACCACGCAATCCTGAGTGCCTATTTTTTCGCTGATCAGAATGTTCACCAGCTCGTCTTTGTCGCTAAAATGTTGATAAATGGTTTTTTTGGACATGCCCAAATGCTTGGCGATATCGTCCATGGTTACGCTTTTAAAGCCAAATTGGCAAAAAAGTTTATCCGATTCCTTAATTATGTATTCTTTGATTTCCAATCTGTACCCTTTCTTGAAAATTACATAATCAAAACTATGGAAACTTTTTTTAAACTAAAAGTTTCCATTAAAAAACATTTTATCTCCAGTATAGTTCCCTGTCTTCGGCTGCTCTTCCTTTACGGCACAAAAGAAGTTATTAGTCAATAATTAAATATGGCCTAGTCGGCAAATGGCGGTTTTGGGTAGGTGAATGGAGGTAAGGGATGGGGTGTGGGAAGGAGGGGGTATCTTTTGGCGTGATAACCAATGCGCAAATTCGTTGGTGGGGAACACCAGTATGGGCTACGATATTAACCAGCACCAGCCACATCAGAAATGAAGAGTGGCTTTTGTTGGTATGCTTTGCCCACAAGCTAAGTGCATTGAAACCGTTGGCGAAGCACACCAATCTGAATGATGAAGAATATCAGGCGAAGCTTAGCCACATAAAAAAAGGAGCCGAATTCTCGGCTCCTTTCAAAACTAAAAGTATATAATTTGGGGAGTGTATTAATGATCCAAGTCGTACTCGTGTACGTCTTTATGGTCGTAAGGCTCTACCATCAGCTCCTCAATAGATTTGCCTTTTTTGTTGAAACCCAGTTTATCTAGCATCATATCGAAAATCAGGTAAACTACCGGTACAACAATCAGGGTCAAGAAGAGCGAACTGGTCAAGCCGCCTACAATAACCCAAGCCAAACCATTTTTCCATTCTGCACCGGCACCACTGGCCAATGCAATTGGAAGCATACCGAAAATCATGGCGATGGTCGTCATCAAAATCGGCCTTAAACGGGCGTGGTTGGCTAGCACCAAGGCCTCGATGGTCGATTTGCCTTCGGCTTTCATGTGGTTGGTAAAATCGACCAGGATAATCGCGTTTTTCGCCACCAAACCCATGAGCATGATCAAACCTAAAATGGTGAAGATACCGATCGAGTTGTTGGTCAAGGCTAGGGCCAAGAAGGCACCGATAAAGGCCAACGGCAACGAGAACATCACTACCAACGGATAGATAAAGCTATCGTAAAGCGCCACCATAATCAGGTATACCAAAATAACCGAGGCCAATAAGGCAATACCTAGGGTACCAAATCCTTCCGACTGGTTTTCTTGGTCGCCGGCCCAGGTATAGCTCACGCCAACTGGCGCTTTCAGCTTGCCGTTTTTCTGTAATTCTTCCAGTTTCTTTTGGAAATCGGCTACTACAGTTCCGGTAGGCCTACCAATAGATTGCGCTTTTACCGATACCGAAGTCGATTTGTTTAAACGCTCCAGCTGACTTGGTCCGGATCCTTCGGTAATGGTGGCAAACTGCGAAAGCTTAATCTGCTGTCCGGCGCCGTTTACAAAAATCAGGTTGCGCACGTCGTCTACGCTTTTGCGGTTGAAATCCTGGTATTGGATGTTGATGTCGTACTCGTACTCGCCTTTTCTGAACTTGCCATCGGTGTTACCGCTAAATGCAGTCTGCATGGTTCCACCTACGGTTTGCAGGGTTAGGCCCAAGGCCGACATTTTATCGCGGTCTACTTTGACGTTGATTTCTGGTGTTCCTTTTTCTACCGATAATTTAATCTCGGTCGCACCCGGAATGCCCGCCAGTACTTTTTGGGCACCTTCGGCATATTTCAAGGCACTATCCAAATCAGAGCCCATAACCACCAGCTGGATAGGTGCATTTTCGGCGATACCCAAAATACTGATCGGAACGGTTTTTACTTTGGCGCCCACCAGTTCTTTGGCTAAGGCACGGCTCATTTTGGTGGCAAAAATATCAGATGATACCCCTTTGCGCTGGTCGCGTTCAACTAATTTTACGTTAATCTCCGATTTATAGGCCGTTGCCTGCGTGCCACCGAAATCGCCACTTGATTGGCCAACCGTTGTAATAAGTTGGGTAATTTCAGGCTGTTTCTGCAAGAAGGCTTCGGCTCTTTGGGTGTAAAAGTTGGTTTGCTCTAACGAAGCATCTTTGGGCAATTCGATCTGTACCAGGAATTCGCCCTTGTCTGATTTAGGGAAGAACTCGCTTCCGATAAATCCGGCTCCGGCTAAATACATGGCGCCAACAAATAGGATAACTACCGCAAAAATAGTGCGTCTTTTATGGTTTAGCGACCAGGTTAGGATAGAAGTAACCCAATGCGTGAATTTTTTGAGCTGTTTTTCGAACCATAAAATGAAACGGCCGAACATATTTTTGCCTTCGATACGCTCCAATTTACCGAACCTCGAGAAAAGCAAAGGCACAATGGTAAACGAAGCCACCAACGATAGCAAGGTGGCAATAATTACCACGATACAGAACTGGCGCAAAATGTTAGATACCAAACCGGTACTTACCGCAATAGGGAAGAATACCACTACGATTACGAAGGTAATGGAAACTACCGTAAAGCCGATTTCCCTCGTGGCATCTGAGGCTGCCCTCACTTTGTTTTTGCCCATTTCCATGTGGCGTTGGATGTTTTCCAGTACCACAATGGCATCATCCACCAAGATACCTACCACCAGAGACAGGCCCAAAAGCGACATCAGGTTGAGGGTAAAGCCAAAGAGGCTGATACCAATAAACGTAGCAATTAGGGAAGCCGGAATAGACACCATAACAATAACCGCGTTTCTGATGCTGTGCAAGAAGAAAAGCATCACGAAAGCCACTAGCACTACCGCCAGCATCAAATCGTGAATTACCGCATCTGCCGATTCGAGGGTAAAGATCGAACTGTCGTTTACGATCTTAATATCCAGATTATCGGCTTTGTATTCGGTTTTCAGCTTTTCGATAATGGCATGTACGCCTTTACTTACTTCTACCGCGTTGGCATCACTTTGTTTGATGATTTGGATCGCGATAGCCCCTTTACGGTTGATACGGGCCAGTTTCTCGGTTTCCTTTTGGGCATCCTGCACGTCGGCAACATCGCCAAGGCGGATTTGCGTACCGCTTTTGGTGGTGGTTAGCACCAAGTTGCGCATTTCGTCAATGCTTTGGTATTTTCCCGATAAACGGATCAATACATCTTGGTTCTGTGTTTTTACGCTTCCGGTAGGGAAATCGAGGTTCGACGATAAAATCATCTGTTGCACCTGAGGCACCGAAAGGCCATAGCCTTGGAGCTTGTTGGCATCTAAAGCTACTTGTATTTCGCGCTCAGAGCCACCAATCAGGTTTACCTGGGCAATACCATTTACCCTCGAAATTACGGGGGCAATCCGTTTGTCGATCAGGTCGTAAAAGGTAATATCGTCCATGTTGGCAGAGGCAGACATGGTGATTACCGGTAGATCGTCGAGCGAGAACTTGCTTAGCGAAGGCGTTTTTACGTCTTCGGGCAAATTGGCCAGAATGGCATTTACCTTACGTTGCGCATCGTTCAGGGCCACGTCTATATTAGCCTTGTCGGTTAGGGTAATGGTTACCGTAGACAAGCTTTCGAACGATACTGCGTTTATTTTTTTGATGTTCTCCATCGATGATACCGCATCCTCGATTTTCTTGGTTACGGTATTTTCTACTTCGTTTGGCGAAGCGCCGGGGTAGATGGTAGAAATGGATACTACGTTGTTGGAGAATTTTGGCAATAGCTCATAGCCCAACGAAAAGTAGCTCAATAGCCCCAGGAGGGTAAGTGCGGTAAAAACCACAATCACCAGCGAGGGCCTTTTTATGGATATGTCTGTAATCTTCATTTTGTTTTAATAATGCATACGTTTAGTGGCGCAAGCGATTTGTAAATGCAATTTTTAGCTTATTTAACAATGCTTACCGCAGTGCCGTCGGCCAAGTTGATCTGTCCGCTGGTAATTACGGTTTCGCCTGCAACCAAGCCATCCAAAATCTCCACGTTATCTCCCAAAATCCGGCCGCTTACCACATTGCGTACCTTGGCGGTATTGCTGGCTTTGTCTAACACAAAAACCTGATTGCTGCTTACGCTGCCCACGAACGAGGTACGTGGAATAAGGATGCTAGGCGCTTGTTGCGGGAAGTTGAAAACAGCTGTGCCGTACATGCCGGCCTTTAAGCTGTTTTTGGTGTTGTTGGCCACTTCGATTTCGATCGGGAAGTTCAAGGTTGCATCGGCTTTAGGCGCGATGAAAGTAATCTTGCCGCTGAATTTCTCAGTTGGGAAAATATTTGATTTGATATCGATGCGGTCGCCTAATTTAAGGTTGGCTACTTGTGCTTCGTTTACGTTTACTTTCAGTTTGAGTTTTGAAACGTCAACCAATTCGAACAACTGGGTACCTTGAGCGGTTACAAAAGCACCTACTTCAATATATTTTTTGTTAACGATACCGTTGATTGGCGATTTGATGCTGGCATCGTTCAGTCTTCTTTTCGAAGCCTGCAAGCGCAACTGTGCATTCCTGGTAGCCAATTTGGCTTGGTCAAGCTGTTGTTGGGTTACACCACCGGTTTGATACGAACTTTGATACCTGGCTTCGTCTTTCAACGCGTTTTGGTAGGCCGCTTCGGCTGTTTCCCTGTCGGTATTGATAATTTCGGCATCAATGCGGGCCAAAACCTGTCCTTTGCTTACGCGATCGCCTTCTTTGACGTAAATGGCGCTTACGCGACCAGCATTTTCAGAAAGGAAGTTCAATTCTTGGTTGGCGGCAAAGTTTCCGTTTGCATTAAAATCAAGGTCTACCACCTTTTTTTCTACAGTTGCCACGCGAACAGCTACCGCGCCGCCACCTTCGGCAATGAAGGCAGTTT
This sequence comes from Pedobacter sp. TM02, assembly GCF_059705275.1. Classification (NCBI taxonomy): domain Bacteria; kingdom Pseudomonadati; phylum Bacteroidota; class Sphingobacteriia; order Sphingobacteriales; family Sphingobacteriaceae; genus Pedobacter; species Pedobacter sp. TM02. The sequence goes on along the minus strand of NZ_AP046530.1, from coordinate 3,625,949 downwards.
TGGCGTCGTTCTTCTTTTTGTTGTTCTTAAGAACCAGGGCTATTGCCGCAAGGGCAGCAGCAATGACAACGATTATGATTATTACTCTTTTCATTTCTGTTATTGGACTAGCGATTTAATATTTCCGTTTGATTTGATTAATTGTATTTCGGCAATTTTATAATTTAATAATGCCTGTGTATAGCTGTTTTGGGCCTGGGTTAACGAGTTTTCTGTTTCCAGCAAATCGGTTAGCGAAGCCAGTCCGTTGTTATAGTTGTTCTGTGTGCTTTTGTAGATTTCCTGGGCCAGCTCGGCATTTTTGCGTTGCGCATTGATGGTAGCCAGGTTGTCGCGCAATTGGATTTTGGCATTTTCGTAGGCCAGGTTTAACGCGTTGGTGGTGTTAGTTCTGTCCTCCTTGGCCTTTTTGATGGCTACATCGGCCTGACGGACCTTAGAACGGGTTAGGAAGCCGTTAAAAATAGGTACCCTTAGTGTTAGTCCCACAGCCGAAGAGCCAAAACCAATAGCCGAACTGCTCGAGTTTAAAAAGTCGAAACTTTTGCTCTGGCTAGAATAGGTATAGTTGCCTGTTAAAGCCAATGTAGGGTAATATTCTGATACATAAGCTTTCCTTTGCAAAGACAAAAGCTTATCCTGATTGTCCAAAAGCTTAATTTCTGTACGGTTAGACAAGTCTACGGCATCTGCTAGCTGTGGCAAGGTACTTACCTGCGTAAGCTCGGTTGCCGGTAGGATGATTGGGGTAGCAACCGGCATGCCCATCGCGTATTTCAACTGGTTTTCCAATTGGGTAATCCCGTTAATCACCTGCTCTCTTTGGGTATTGAGGTTGGTGAGGTTTACCTTGATGCGGTCTACATCGATTTTTTTGGCCAAGCCGTTTTTATACTGAACGTTAACGATGTTTTCGACTACCTTCACATTTTTGATGTTGTTGTCAATTACTTCCAGTTGTTGCCTGGTTACCAATACCTGATAGTAGTTGTTGGCTACCAGTTCGATCAGCTGTTCTTCGGTTAATTGAGCGGTTAAGTTGTAGTATTCCTCGCTCGATTTCGCCGCCTGCAAGCCTGTGAAAACCTGTTGGTTAAACAGTTGTTGCGAGAGCTGAACGCCTGCCGACGAATTCCATTTCTGTCCGAACTTAAGCGTTTGCAACTGGCCACCAAAATCGACAACTTGTTGCCCGATAATGGGGTTGTAGGTTAAGCCGGCGGTGCCTGTAAGCTGAGGCAGGGCTTGTGCCCTTACTTCTTCCACCTTGTAGCGTCCGCCTTCAATATCCAATCGTGCCTTGCGCATGTTGCTGTTGTGCTGCAAAGCAAAGGTTAAGGCATCCTTTAGGGTAAGCTGCTGCTGCGCGTTTACCAATTGTGGCAAAACTGCGCCTGCGAGCAGGAGTAGGATGAGTTTTGCCTTTTTTATTCTAAGCATGTTATAATTGTTTTATTTTGGGTTTAATGAATTTAAATTTTAGTGGTGGCTGCCGGAGCCTCCGTCTTGAGTTTGAGCTTGCTGGCATAAATGTGCCCTAAGCCAGTTAAAGAGCATACGCCATATAAAAAATGTTCGGTAAGCTCTACCATAATCTGGGCAAGGTTGTATTTGTTCATGGTATATTGGTCATGCTGACTAAAAATAAGGTCAACCTGGTCAAGGCGCAGCTGCGTGAGGATATCGGTATTGATATCGTCGCGGTAAAGCCCTTCCTTGATGCCACGCTCCAGGTTTCTGTAAATCGTTTCGCGCAGAGTCTTTTCCTTGAACTCCCTAAATATCATCCAGGCTTTGGGATGGTATTTTTGCAGGTCGTAGAAAAGCTTGGGGTTCATATTGGCCAGCATCTCATTGGTACTGTTAATGGCGAAAAAAATCTCGTCAATAGCATTTTCCGAATTTTCGGCAGTGTCTTTTGCCATGCAATCCTGCGTACTGATCTTCTCGCTGATCAGAATAGTTACCAGTTCGTCCTTGTCGCTAAAATGGCGATAGATCGTTTTTTTAGACATGCCCAAATGTTTGGCAATATCGTCCATGGTTACACTTTTAAAGCCAAATTGGCAAAAAAGCTTGTCTGCTTCTGCAATGATGTATTCTCTAACTTCCAACTTTCACCTTTCAAATAATGGCGCAAAACTATGGAAACTTTTTTTAATTCCAAAGTTTCCTTATTAAAATTTTTATTTCCTCGATGAGGGTCAAGTCTGTATTTAATTCCATGAAGCAAAAAAAGGCAATTGCCAAACACTGGTCTAGCTTTTTTCGGTGAACGGAGGATTTGAACAGGTGAAAAGAGGAGTTCGTTAGGTTCGGTGCTAGCGGGTTCGGCCTTGACGGCTTCTCCCTAAGTGTTGACGGCCGCAATTCAGGCTCGCCTTCCTGTTAAAAAAACAACCGAACCGCAAGCCGAACCGGTTTTTTGCTTTAAGCTTTTTCTTATCTTCGAAACTATAAAAAAAGCAAGATGAAAAAAGGAAGAACAGAAGCGTTTAGCGATGGCGTAATTGCCATTATCATTACCATTATGGTGTTGGAACTCAAGGTGCCCCATGAGAAAAGCGAACTGAAAGACTTGGTACCCTTGTTGCCTGTTTTTTTAAGTTACGTACTCAGTTTTATTTATGTGGGTATTTATTGGAACAACCACCATCATATGTTTACGGCCGTAAACCGGGTAAACGGAGCGGTGCTTTGGGCCAACCTGCATCTGCTTTTTTGGCTGAGCATGATTCCCTTTGCCACTGCATGGATGGGCGAAAACCATTTCGCTGCCGCGCCGGTTGCCGTTTACGGAGGCGTTTTGTTGATGAATTCTATCGCTTATTTTATACTGATGTCGGTACTGGTGAAGCACCATGGTAACGAATCGTTGTTGGCCAAAGCCGTAGGCAGCGATTTGAAAGGCAAGCTCTCTACGGCCTGTTATATTTTAGCGATCCCGTTGGCGTATGTTTCGACCTGGATTTCAGGTGGCCTTTTTGTACTCGTAGCCCTGATTTGGCTTATTCCAGATCGCAGGATCGAAAATGTGGTACGCGAAGTGGAAGACGAAGTTTAACGCGTCGGCCTTTTTGTATACCTTTGCTGTCTAATCTAAAACCATGTCCATTTTTCAAGAAAACGTATCCTTAAAGTCGTACAATACTTTTGGCATCGAGGTAAAGGCCCGCTACTTTGTGGCCGTTGCCAGCGAAGACGAGCTGCAGGCTGTATTTGCCGATCCTCTGGCTAAAACACAAAGGCTTCTGGTGATGGGTGGCGGCAGCAACATGCTGTTTACGCACGATTTTGATGGATTAGTAGTTAAAATGGATATTCAGGGCATTAGCCATGAAATAGCAGGTGGCCAAGTAAGCGTAAGTGCCGGCGGAGGCGTAGTATGGAATGATTTGGTTAACTATTGCGTAAGCCATGGTTTTGCCGGATTGGAGAATCTCAGCCTGATTCCGGGCACGGTAGGGGCGTCGCCTATCCAGAATATCGGGGCTTATGGGGTAGAGCTGAAAGATGTTTTTGCGTGGTGCACCGCCTTCGAAATCGCAACCGGCCAAATCAAAACCTTTGGTTATGCCGATTGTGCGTTTGGCTATCGCGATAGCATCTTCAAAAATGCACTTAAAGGCCAGTTCATCATTACTAAAGTAGGCTTTAACCTGAGCCAAACTGCACAGTTGCACACACATTATGGCGCCATTAATGCCGAATTGGAAAAAAGAAATATCGTTGATCCGAGCATCGCCGATGTTTCGGCGGTGGTTTCTCACATCAGGGTAAGCAAGCTCCCCGATCCCAAAACGATTGGCAACGCGGGTAGTTTCTTTAAAAACCCGGTAATTGAACCCGAGCAATTTAAGCAACTTGTCCAAAAATTCCCCGAAGTGGTGCATTATCCGGTAGCCGAGGGCAAAATCAAGTTGGCTGCGGGCTGGCTCATCGAGCAATGCGGCTTTAAAGGTATGGTAGTGGGGCGTACCGGTACCTGGAAAAACCAGGCCTTGGTTTTGGTAAACCATGGCGGGGCCAGCGGACAGGAAGTGTATGATTTTTCAGAACAAATCATTCAGGCTGTACAGGCCAAGTTTGGCGTGGCGCTGGAGCGCGAGGTAAATATTTTGTGACAAGGCTGTTTCTGTTTCATTAGGTAAGTTTTTTTAAAAAATTAGATCGAGGTCATTTTTTTGGTATCATAGTTGTACGACAAAGGTCGATATAAACAGTTGGCGAACCACTCTCCAAAGCTTCTGTTTCTTTTTAAAACTTAAAACCTAAAAACTATGACACAGCTTCAATTTAACCACCAATTGCATGATTATTCTGGCTCATTACAGTCATTTGCTTTAAATTTTACAAAAGATATCGAAGATGCTAATGATTTGGTGCAGGATACGCTGCTTAAAGCGGTTACTTATTACAGCAAATTTAAAGAGGGAACTAATTTAAAAGGGTGGTTGTTTACCATTATGCGCAATACGTTTATCAACAACTACAGGCGCATGGTAAAAACGAATACCCTGATTACGCAAAGCGAAGACATTTCTTCGGCTAACCTGCATTACAGCGCAACCCGAAATGCCGTGGAGAGCAAATTTGTGTTGGGCGATATCCACAAGGCCTTGGCCACCTTGCAACCCGAGTACTACGTGCCTTTCATCAAATACTTCGAAGGCTATAAATACCATGAAATTGCCGAAGAGCTGGACATTCCTATTGGTACGGTAAAAACCCGTATCCATGTGGCCAGGGGCATTTTAAAGAAATACCTGAAAACATATGCCAAAGACATGGCTGCAACAGAGGTCTAAATACCTATCAAAACACGAAAAGGCTCCAATATTTGGGGCCTTTTTTTGTTAAACCTGTTGCCACAGAAAAAAGATATGTGTTAAACGCGGGCAAAATCCTACTTTTGGCTATCGGAAATTAAACCCATTTGCATGAAGAACCTGTTTCTATGTCTTGATATTTTTCTTTTTCTAGCTCCTTGGACGTTCTGTCTGGATAGCAAGGCATTTAGGCTCAAAAAACTGAACAACGCTGCTGTTCCGGCAGTGGTGGCCGGTATTGTTTTTTCGGCAATCGGAGTTATTTTCAATATTTTTGGCATCTGGCAATTTAACGCTGAGTTTGTGGTCGGTGTCTACTATCGGGGCGTTCCGCTAGAGTTTTTTCTTTTCTGTTTCGGCTTTAGTTTTTTGGGCATCAATGTTTACCAATACCTCAATGCCCGGTTCCCTAAAAACAACCTGCAGCAGTTTAGCCTAACCGTAAGCAACCTGGTACTGGGGCTTTGTATAGCCTTTGGCTTTTTTGGCCACAGCCATTGGTATACAATCGTGGTTTTTGCGCTCTTGTTTGTCTTGTTGCTTTATATCGAATACCTCAACAAAATCAGGTTTATGTATCGTTTTTACCGGGCCTATCTGGTTTGTTTGCTACCTTTTTATATCTGCTTTGGCATTATGGGCAAATTGCCCATCCTGTTCTATAATAGCAAGGAAACCTTGGGTATCAATATGGTTGATATTCCGCTGGAAAGCCATTTTTATATCATGGCCATGCTTTTGCTGGGCGTATATTTATTGGAGTTTTTTGGCAAAAGGGTCGCCAAATAATGGAGCTGCCAACTTATACCAGATCGCAGCTTGCCTTACGCAATGGACAGGATAAGCCCCAGATTTGGGTTGCCTATAAGGGTTTGATTTACGATGTGGGCGAAAGTCGGCTGTGGAAAAACGGCAAGCACTATGAACATTGGGCTGGGCAGGACCTGACCGCCGAATTGGCCGACGCACCACATACAGAAACTGTTTTTGAGAAATTTACTGTGGTGGGCGTGTTGAAGTGAAAAAAGTTGAAAGTGCAAAGTGAAAAGTTGAAAGCTAATCATTAGACCAACTTTCAACTCTTAACTTCATTACTCCTGAATAATCTCGAAACTGCTTAGGTTGACAAACTGTTGCAGGCGTTCGGCAATGGCTTTTTTGTCGAGCTCCAATAAGCGTTCGATGCCGAATTTTTCTACGCAGAAAGAAGCAAGGGCCGAACCGTAAATCAAGGCATTTTTCATATTGTTGAAGTTTACGGTGCCTACTTGGGCCAGGTAGCCGATAAAGCCTCCGGCAAAAGTGTCGCCGGCACCGGTTGGATCAAATACATCGGCCAGTGGCAGGGCAGGAGCCGAGAAGATCTTGTCTTCGTGGAACAATAATGCGCCGTGCTCACCTTTTTTGATGATGAGGTATTTTGGGCCCATGGTCAGGATTTTATTGGCGGCTTTTACCAAAGAGTATTCACCTGATAATTGGCGGGCTTCAGAATCGTTAATGGTCAATACGTCGATCATTTTAATGGTCTCCAAAAGATCATCCATCATAATGTCCATCCAAAAGTTCATGGTATCTAATACAATTAGTTTCGGGCGGTTTTTTAAGCGCTTGATTACAGTTTGTTGGATTTGCGGCGTTAAGTTGCCCAGCATCAAATACTCACAGTCCTGATAACTGTCGGGGATGATCGGGTCGAAATTTTCCAGCACGTTCAGTTCGGTAACCAAAGTGTCGCGGCTGTTCATGTCGTTGTGGTATTTGCCGCTCCAAAAGAAGGATTTTTCGCCTTCCTTAACCTGTAGGCCTTCGGTATCAACACCATGCTGGTTCAGGATATTGATATTGTCTTGTCCGAAATCATCACCAACAACGGCTACAATTTTGGTCTTGTTATAGAAGTAAGAAGCAGCTAAACTGGCATAAGTAGCGGCGCCACCTACAATTTTATCTGTTTTTCCGAAAGGGGTCTCCAGGGCATCGAAAGCCACAGTACCTATGATTATCAGGCTCATATCTGTTAAGTTGTAATTTTTTTTAAAATTTTTTCACTGCAAATATTGCATAAATAATTTAAAAGCCCTAATATTGCATTCCCAAAACGAACAGGGGTATATGTTCAAAGCATATGCAACAAGGCGTTTTTGGATAACCGGTACTCCCGAATAGCTCAGCCGGTTAGAGCATCTGACTGTTAATCAGAGGGTCGCTGGTTCGAGCCCAGCTTCGGGAGCAAAGCCTCTAGCGAAATCGTTAGAGGCTTTTCTGTTTTTTGATGTTTTTTTTAAACCATGTTGATCAGCTCTTCACGCAGATTTATGGTTCTAGCCAATGTCCGCACATCATACGGTGTAAAGCCTCAAAAATTTCAAAGCCGCTTTAGTTTAAATACCTGCTCTAAAAAGAAATAAATGAAATCAATATACTTTTCTACTTACTCTTCAGGAATAATTATGCCTTTGGCTTGGTTTGGGTGAACGATGGCATAATAGTTTGTTGCAGCTAGATCATTAGAGAAATATGTAATCTCCCTTGCATTATAAATTCCTACATTTACTACATATGGAAAATCTTGAACAAATTGAAGAGTTTAAGTCGTCGCCTGAACTAATTGCTAAATTGTATCAGAACAGCATCCTGAAAAAATATAAGGCTGGCGGTATTATTCTGAACGAAAATGCCTACATCCGAGCCATTCCTATTGTGATCAAAGGAAGTATGAAAGTCATACGAACGGAAGAAGACGGCAGAGAGATTTTATTGTATTATATCAAAGCTGGCGAAAGTTGCATCATGTCGTTTTTAGGCGGTATGCACAACGAAACCAGCAAAGTAAAAGCCGAAGTAGAAGAAGATGCCGAGATTTTGTTTCTTCCGATAGATAAGGTTTCTCTTTTTATCAAAGAATATCCACAATGGCTAGACTATATTTTCCGCTTGTACCATAAACGTTTTGAAGAACTCTTGGAAATTGTAAATGCCATTGCCTTTAAGAAAGTGGATGAAAGGTTGCTAAACCTGCTGCATAAGAAAGCTGAATTAACCCATAACAAGACCATTATCATTACACACGAACAGTTGGCAAACGAATTGGGTACCGCACGAGTGGTCATTTCTCGCCTATTGAAACAATTGGAAGACCATGGTGTAGTGCAGTTAGGCAGAAATAAAATTATCCTTGTGTAACTAAAGTAACCGTAGCCGGGTTTGATTTGAGCTAGCTTTGAAATTATCAAATCAGGGCAATGGAAATTACAGGCTATTTGGCTTCAATACTTATCGGCATTTCACTCGGACTAATTGGCGGCGGTGGCAGTATTTTAACGGTGCCCGTATTGGTTTACCTGTTTAGCGTCGATACCGTTTTGGCAACTACCTACTCGCTTTTTGTAGTGGGCTCTACCAGTTTAGTGGGCTCTGCATCCTATTTTAAAAAAGGATTTATAGCTGGTAAAACCGCGCTGTTTTTTGGTGTCCCCTCAATAATCGCTGTTTTTTTAACCCGTCACTACATTCTTCCTGCCATTCCTGAACATGTAATGAATGTTGGAGATCTTGAAATTAGCAGATCTGTTTTGCTCATGGTATTTTTCGCGTTGCTCATGGTTTTCGCCTCCTACAGCATGATCAGGAAGGGCAGGGAAAAGAGCGATGCAATGACTAAACCTGCCAACACGGCCTGGATAATTGGGCAAGGTGTGATTGTTGGTATGGTTACCGGACTTATTGGTGCAGGTGGCGGTTTTCTAATCATTCCTGCATTGGTTAACCTTTTAAAATTGCCCATAAAAACGGCAATTGGCACTTCCTTGATTATCATTGCCGTAAACTCATTAATAGGCTTTAGTTTTTCATTGGGCCATTATCCAATAGATTGGCAATTTCTGCTTGCCGTAACCCTGTTTGCGACGGTAGGGATTTTTATTGGGGCGTATTTATCAACTAAGATAGATGGCAAAAAATTAAAGCCTGCATTCGGCTGGTTTGTGCTGGTAATGGGTATTTATATCCTAATTAAAGAAACGATATTGAAATAATCCCGCTTATGTAACCAAAGTAGCTGTACAGAAAAATTGAGCGTAGCACCTTTGTAAATAAAATCTAACATTATGTTTTTTCAACACGTATATGATAAGAGCTTAGCCCAAGCAAGCTTTCTAATTGGTTGCCAAGCTAAAGGCGAGGCCATTGTAATTGATGCACAACGTGATATGGATGTGTATCTTGAAATTGCGGCACAAAACAATCTTAAAATTACGCACATTACCGAAACCCATATCCATGCCGATTTCCTGACAGGATCAAGAGAGTTGGCCGCGGTAACTGGTGCCCAACTCTACTTATCGGACGAAGGCGGTTCAGATTGGCAATATCAATTCGATCACATCGGATTAAAACATGGCGATCAAATTCAGGTGGGCAACCTCACATTCGAGGTGTTGCATACACCTGGGCATACGCCAGAAAGTATCAGTTTTTTATTGACCGATCATCCAGCGACTACCGAACCTGTAATGATTTTTACCGGAGATTTTGTTTTTGTTGGAGATATTGGTCGCCCTGATTTATTGGAAAAAGCAGCGGGGTTAATTGGCACGCAGGAAAAGGGTGCAAAGCAAATGTACGAATCTATTCGGCGTTTTGCCGAACTGCCCGCATTTGTGCAGGTTTGGCCCGGCCACGGTGCAGGTTCTGCTTGTGGTAAGGCTTTGGGCGCTGTGCCAAGCTCAACCGTAGGATATGAAAAACTAAGAAATTGGGCCTTCCAATACCTAAATGACGAGAAGGGATTTGTAGACTATTTATTGGCTGGACAACCTGAGCCTCCAAAATACTTTGCCATGATGAAGTACTTGAACAAGGTAAGCCGTCCGCTTTTGGTCGAAATACCGAAGCACCCCGAACTAAGTTCAGCACAATTTTTACAGGCGTATAAGGATGGGATCAAAGTCATCGACACACGTAACAAAGTAGATTTTGCCAAAGGTTTTATTCCTGGCAGTATCAACATCCAGCATAATAACAGCCTATCCACCTGGGCAGGGTGGTTCTTAAATTACCAAGAGCAATTTATCTTGGTTGCCAAAGCTGATGAAATGGAGGAAATTACCAGAAAACTCATGAGAATTGGCCTAGACAATAGCTATGGCTTCGTCAATGGTGTTGGAGGTTTAGGCCTTGAGCTACAAACTGCCGATGTAATTGACCTGGAAACATTTAAAGCCTATGTAGGCCTGGATAATGTACAAATTGTGGATGTACGTGGTTTAACCGAATATAATGAGGGGCATATTGAGGGCGCAGTACATGTATTTGTGGGTACGCTACAAGATAATTTGGATAAAATTAGCAGGGATAAACAAGTAATTATCCATTGCCAAAGTGGCGACAGGTCTGCAATTGCCTACTCTATTTTGAAGAGAAACGGCTTTGGTATGGTCAAGAACTATTCGGGCGGTATGAAGGAATGGGTTGCTAACGAAGGTAAAACAATATAAAATGGGACTTTTTTCATTGCTGTTTGGTACTCCAGACAACACCATATTAGCTGAAACAATTAATAACGGAGCATTTTTGGTAGATGTTCGTAGTCCTGAAGAGTTTGCTTCGGGCAGTGTAAAAGGTGCGGTGAACATCCCTTTGGATAGTTTGCAAAAGCAATTGGCCAAATTGAAGGGCAAACAAAATATTGTGGTGTTTTGCAGAAGCGGAAACAGGAGTAATATGGCGAAGCGCATATTGGCACAAAATGGATATCCACAAGTGGTAGATGGCGGGGCCCTGCAAAATGTAAACAAGGCACTAGCAAACAGGTAAAATCAAACGTTCAAGCATTATTAACCTTATTTAAAAGTAAAACGATGAAAAAAAACATGGGGAACGCCGACAAAACATTACGCATCATGAGTGCTATTGTTATTGCAGCTTTGTACTTCACAAATGTGATTTCGGGAACTGCAGCTATTATTTTGGGCATAATTGCCTTGGCATTTGTCCTCACTTCGTTGATGGGCTTTTGCCCACTTTATTTTCCGTTTAACATCAGTACAACCAAGAATAAAAATTAAACAATGAAAGCGGTCGTTTTGAAAAACTGGAATATGATGCGTATGCTGCGCTTAGTAATAGGTATATTTATCATATCGCAAGGTATATTAGCCCAAGAATGGGCACTAATTGCAATGGGCAGTGTTTTTTCGGTATTAGCAGTCCTTAACATAGGTTGCTGTGATAGGTGTTTGCCTAACACACCAAAAGCCAGGAACCATAAGTCTGTTGCAGCAAAAGAAATTACCTTCGAGGAGGTAAAGTGAAAGACAAAAAACAAATGATATGACTTTTCAAGAAATCATCAATCAAGATAAACCGGTTTTAGTAGATTTTTTTGCGGAATGGTGTGGCCCATGCAAAATGATGGCCCCTATGTTGGAAGATCTAAAAAAACGGGTAAGCGATAAAGCTAGCATCATTAAAATTGATGTAGACAAAAATCAAAATGCCGCAGCCGCCTACCGCGTAAGTGGCGTTCCAACACTCATTTTATTCAAAAAAGGAGAAATACGATGGCGACAATCGGGGGTGGTACCGGTTTCTGATTTAGAGAAATTAATCAACGAAAACCTATAATATGACGGAATTTTTAAAACAGCCCTGGCCTTGGTACATCGCTGGGCCGTTAATAGGATTAACTGTGCCTGCGCTTTTGATATTAGGTAATAAATCTTTTGGGATTAGTTCGTCATTAAGACATATATGTGCCTCGTGCTTTCCTGCTAACATCCCGTTTTTTACCTACGATTGGAAAAAAGAAGTTTGGAATTTGGTTTTTGTGTTCGGTATATTTTTGGGTGGCGCAATTGCCATTAATTTTTTACCGAACCCCAATCCTATTGACATCAATCCGAAACTGGCTAGTGAATTAGCAGGTTATGGAATTACTAATTATGATCATCTGGTGCCAACCGATGTAATGAGCTGGGCATCATTGCTTACCCTTCGAGGCTTCCTACTCATGATTATAGGTGGTTTTTTGGTGGGTTTTGGTACTCGTTACGCTGGTGGTTGTACCAGTGGACATGCCATTATGGGCCTTTCTAATCTGCAATGGCCTTCATTAATCGCAACAATGAGCTTTATGGTAGGTGGACTGATCATGGCCAACCTAATTCTACCCCATATTTTATCTCTTTAAAAAATTATTATGCAGCAAAGTACAAATACAGATTTTGAAGTACGTTCTTTGGACGCCATGTGCGTTAACGAAAGTCATTTGGCACATCGGTGGTATCATAATATAAAATACTTGGTTGTAGGGGTGTTGTTTGGTGTGGTTTTCGTTAAGTCGGAGGTGGTTAGTTGGTTTCGCATCCAAGAAATGTTCCGCTTGCAATCGTTTCACATGTACGGCATTATTGGTAGTGCTATAGCGGTAGGTATGATTTCAGTTTGGCTCATCAAGAAATTCAACATCAAAACCATATATGGCGAGACCATCGAACTTCACCCCAAAACCTTCAATAAGGGCCAGATATATGGTGGGTTGCTATTCGGCTTAGGCTGGGCAACTACAGGCGCCTGTCCAGGTCCGTTATTTGCACAAATTGGCACTGGGGCAACCGTAATTGTAGTTACGCTTTTAAGTGCCATTGCGGGCACTTGGGTATACGGTTGGCTAAGGGATAAATTGCCACATTAAGTTTATGCTTTTTTGCAGCCTTTCATGTGGCATGTTAATCCATATTAAATCAAGTTGAAGCTTGCTGGATTTTTTACTGCTGCCTGCCTAACTCACATTGTTAGCAAATAACAGCAACGAATCAATTTGCGGAAGCGCCTGAAAAATTCATTATTGCTGATGATACCAAGATAACTAAGAATCTCAATTTTATTCAAATTGCTCTATATACTCCTCACAAGCAGATCTATTATCACTGATCTGAAAATTTATATATACCTTTTAAAACTCAAAAGTGGAATTTTCGAAAGAATAGATAAGGATTGGACCTTAGGTGGATAAAATATAGAATCGAAGTAAGTTGTAGATTGATTTATAAAAAAAACAATCAATGAAGGTTTAACTTTTTTGATGGCGAGATTAATATCTTCATCCAATGTATTATTAACGCTTTTTAAGACATATTTTACTTTAATTTCAGCTTTCGTTCTTTTAAGTAGCCTGGTTTCTATTGTAGTAATTTTAGGCAAGGTTTCTGTTGGTAAAACAATATGCAGCATCTTTATTGCAATTTTAAGAGGACTGGCAAATTCCAATATCTTTTTAATCTCTTTTTGATAATTGATCATATCGGTAGCATAACAAAGACTATGGAGGGCCTTTGCTTTATAAGAGCTAGGTATGCTAATTATGGGAATTCTTGTTTTTACAATTAACTTACTGGCGATCGTGCCAATTACTTTTTTGGAGTTTCCTGCGCCTCGGATACTGGTGCATATATAAATGCAGCGATGTTTTGTAGCACAATCTAAAATAGAGGTGATTGTATTTGGGCTCATCTGAAGGTCTATTTCATAGTTTGTTGCCGGGTCGTTGATATGGCTAAAGATACGGCCTAAAAATTTGATCAGCTTGTTGAGTATAAATTCCCTTCTGGAGTTACAATAGCTTTCATACCTGTGCTCACGCCAATTTGATGGCCGTAAAACATGGTAAACGTGCACGATTACCAAAGTAGCTCCTCTTAGCTGCGAGATTTTATACGCAAGACGAACTGCTGATGCAGAATTAGCAGATAGGTCGGTAGTAACCAGAATTTTTTCCATTTAGGATATTTTGTGTACTGGCTATAAAATTACCCTTGCCTGTTAAAGGCGGCAATGATAATTGTCACTAAGAATATTGATGTTAACTGTGTAATATGCTTTACATCGAGGCCGTATCACCCAAATATAAAATCCACTAAGCACTTAAAATGTAAAATTAGAAAGCCCGATTTTTAGGATACTGCTTAGCGGAAGACATCAATTTGACATGGAGGGAGCAAACACGCGCTAATGGTGCATGGTAATTTGTGAATTGAACAATGGAAACTAGAAATCAAAAAAGCTGTTTATTGTATTTAACTTTTCATGCTGATGAGATTATTAAGGTCAATAATCTGAATCTGGCTTCCAGTTTTCTTTATTAATCCTTTTTCCTTAAAATCACTTAATATACGGCTAACGGTTTCTGTTGCTATACCGGCAAGGCCTGCAAGCTCCTCTCTCGAAATATCTATTTTGTTTAAGGGGATTACATCTTTAATGAGCCTGATCAATACCTGGGCAAGTCTCTTTCTTACAGATTCGTAAGCCAGCTCAACCAACTGGTCTTCTTTTTCGTGAAGGTTGATGGATAGAATCTTAATAAAGTGCTGGTTTAATTCGGCATGCTCGTTCAATAGGTCCACTACTGTTTTTTTTGAGATGAAATAAACCGAAGAATTTTCGGTTGTCTCTGCGCTTTCGGTAAAAGGGCCATCAAGCAGCAAGGTGTCAAGCCCTATAAAATCGTTGGGCTTATATAACCCCGTTATCAATTGCCGGCCATCATTGGTTAACTTAAGCGTTTTGATGCAGCCTGAGGCCAAAAGATAAAGCCCTTGCGGATAATCGCCTTCATAGTACAGGGTCTGTTTTTTCTTGAGGTGCCTGATCTTGCTTTGGGCAATTAATTCGAGAAGCTTTTCGAGGCCCCGGCTGTTTCCCGGAAGATGTGCTTTGGCTTCATGATAAGACAATAAGGTCAAATTCTGATTGTTGATTTTATTGATTTTGCTGATCCTTGCCTCAATAGACCTCATAAGCTGGTTGTCTTGGAATGGCTTGGTCACAAAGTCATCAGCACCCATGTCCATTCCCTTTCTTACATCATTGAGCTGTGATGTTGAGCTTAAGAAAATAAATGGAATTTTGGCTGTTAATGCATTGGTTGATAAAACCGACAATACGCCGTACCCGTCTATATTGGGTAGTTGCGTGTTGCATAAAATCAAGTCAGGAGTTTTGTTGATGGCATTATTAATCCCTGTGTCGCCGTTACAAGCAGTAATTACATCATATCCTGAGCGTTTAATGACTTCCGAATAGCTATCCAGCAAACCGGTGTCATTTTCAATAATTAGAATGGTTTTCATTTCACTATTGCTTTAAGGATGAAATAGTATTTTATAAATCTACTCTTAATTTGCTACAAATTCTAATTGTAAAATGTTTTCAAAGTCAAGATATTTAGTGACTTTCGTCAATTACTTACAATTTTAGTGCAGATGACCGCCGTCATGGTTGGCATTGACGGTTATCATTTTAATACTTGGTACTTTAATTGAAATTGAACTGATTTTTATAACCATCCCTATTGGTCATTAATTGAGCTTTCACTATAAAAATGAAAAAATTATGAACATTACTAAAAAAGGGGACAGCCTTTTAAAAATTGCCTTAGCGAACGAAACAGAAGACAAGCCCCCATTAAAGTATTTCCTTAACAAGCATGCAGGGAATACCGTAGAATCGATCATTAGAAAACAGGGGCATAACATTAGTAAGTTGGCCAGGTATATGAAAATTAGCAGATGTACCTTGTATAATTGGTTTGAACAGGGTACCCTGCCTTTCGATGTGCTGATTAAGATCGGGTCTTACATTAATTATGATTTCTCGGCTGATTTTCCAGAAATCTTTTGCCTCAATTCTAGTGCAAAGCCAGATAAGTATGTTGCACAAAGCCAGCTCATAGAAAATGAAGATATAGACCATTGGATGAGGAAATACATCCTCTTATTGGAAAAATATAATGAATGTCTGTTGCATAGAAATGATTTTCAAGAGCCTAAATAAACCTTTTAATCTAAACACTCCTATTTTGATCAAACACCTGTTCTAACAACTATTTCTTGAAAACAATTTATGGCGGTTCATTGTCTATACGTTTGTCATCATTAGAGAATGTATACCGTTTAATATCAATATAGGCACAACTTGGTTTCATGCTTTAATAATTTGCTAAGTGAAGTTATTTAATTTGAAACGTATTCTTGGTCTCTTGAAGTAAACTGTATTGTACTTTACAACCTAGGTTTACATCCTTAGAACTGCCCATTAGATTTCAATCTAGTGGGCAGTTTTTTTGCCGGTCCAACCGGTCGGCACTTGTAAAGCCAGGCATGTGGCTCCATTTGTTTAAACTTGGAACCATATCGCTTGGCAATCCGTACCCTTAGAAAAAGCTTAGCAGAATACCGAAGCCTTGCAGGCAAAACTTTGGTTTTTTTAACCAGTGAGAAAAAATCTGACGTTTTGCGCGGTTTTGTATAAGCGAACTCCTAAAAACAGCGGTTATTTCTTGAAAAATGCAGACAAAAATTACACAGTTTTTAGTTCATTTTTTTTACATTTTTTGTCTGATCTGTTTATAAAAAGCGTAAACAATTGTAAAATTTGTTTGCCATTTATACACTTTAAATACAAACTGTTTTTTGGTATAAATTATTGATAATTAAGTATATAAATTAGTGTTCGGTAAGCAATTCTAATTTTAAACTTATAAAAGTCATGAAAAAAACATACCTGTTATTGCTGATCTATACATTCGCTCTTTGTTCATGTGCAGAGCGGAGAAACCTGGTTTACTTTAGCAACTTGGCTAAGCTTAGCGGCGACAGCAAACTGGAAGACCAATCGATAAAGATTCAGCAAAACGACTTGTTGCGCATTAACGTGAACAGCCTGAGCCAGGAGTCTAATCTTTTGTTTGCAGTTAATTCGCAAAATGCAACCACCAAAAGCAATGAAGAGCCCACAGGCTATCGGGTAAGCAAGGAAGGTAATATCAACTTTCCGGTAATCGGCAGTGTTAAAGTAGAAGGGTTAACCTTGGCACAGGCACAAGAGGCGCTAGCAAAAGAACTCGACAAATATGTGAAAAAACCAATGGTCGAGGTCCAGCTCCTGAACTTTAAAGTTACCGTTATTGGAGAGGTAAACAAACCTTCGAGTTTTACCATCCCCGGCGATCACATTAACCTTTTAGAGGCTTTGGGAATGGCTGGCGATATGACGGTTTATGGCAAACGAGACAATGTGCTCATTATTAGGGAGCAAAATGGTCAAAGAATTATGAAAAGGCTCAACCTCAATCAGCAAGATGTACTTAATTCTCCATTTTTTATCCTTAAGCAAAATGATATCGTTTATGTAGAGCCTGATAAATCGAAAGCGATAGAATATAGTCCGAATACCCGAATTATGCCTGTAGTTATTGCTTCTATATCGGCAGTTGCGGTATTGATTACTGCAGTTTTAAGAAAATAACCCATTCAACACAAAGATCATGTCTTCAGAAAATCATTTAAACGGGGCAACAGACTTTGCAACATCCATCAAAGGGTTTGTTAAAAACTGGCCTTACTTTTTAATCAGTATCGCGGTTTGCCTGATTTTGGTTTATGGCTTCTTATACATTACCCCGCCACAATACAAAGTAAGCAGCACGCTATTGATCCAAGATGATAAAAATGGGGCAGCCATGTCTAACAGCACTGCGTTTAGCGACCTTAACATGTTCCAAACCGTAAAAACGGTTGATAACGAAATCGAAATCCTTCGTTCTAGAGACCTCATCTACAAAGTGCTCCAAGAACTTCACCTAGAAACCGCCTACTTTAGAAAAGACGGCTTTAAAACCACCGAACTCTACGGTTATACTCTACCCGTTAAAATTGCGTTTGCCGAACTTAAAAAAGGAGCTTATTCCAGAAAGATCAGCATTTCTTCTATCAACGATAAGCTGTTTCGGTTAACAGACAGCAGCCTCAATCTGGTGGCGGCCTACGGTACGCTCATCAGCACTAAAAACTACGCCATCCGAATAGAGAAAGGGCCGGCTTATGCCAAAGCTTATGGCGAAATCAAGGTTCAGTTTAAAGATTTGTATAAACTTACAGAAGCCTATAGTTTGATGAAGCTAAAAATTGTTCCGGTGGTTAAAGATGCCAATACCGTTGTAATTAGCTTGAACGACAATGTGCCACAAAGAGGGGTAGACCTCTTAACCAGTCTGATCAGGATCTATAACCTCGACAATGTGAACAACAAGAACAGCATTGCCCAAAATACAATCAGGTTTATAGACAATAGGCTAAAGTACCTGGTAAGCGACTTATCGGGTAGCGAACAAGATGTAGAAAGCTTTAAACAACAAAACCAGGTTACAGATATCAATATTGATGCACAACTCAATGCCACAAGATCTGTAGAATACAACCAGTTGCTGACCGAAGCATCTACCCAGCTCAGCCTCGTACAATCTATAGAAAACTATTTTAAAAGCAAACAGGCGCAAGGCAGCTTGGCGCCAAGTGCCATGGGCATTAAAGATCCCATACTTAATGGGCTGATTGCTAAATTTAACGACCTGCAATTGGAAAGGAACAGGATGCTGCGAACTGCCAGTGCGGAAAACCCGCTTGTTTTAAACCTGAACGACCAGTTGTCCGCCTTGAAAACCAATATCCTGGAAAATTTAAAATCAATTCAAAACGGCTTCAGCATTGAAAAAAATAACCTGCAGGCCAACTATTCGCAGTACAACAGCAAAAGCAAATCTGTGCCCAGCATAGAGAGGGGGCTTTTGGAAAGAGGCCGCGAACAAAGCGTAAAATCTGGATTATACAAGTACTTGTTGCAGAAACGTGAAGAAACAGCCCTGTCTTTATCTACTACGGTGCCTACCTCGCAGGTTATAGACAGACCAGCCTATAATACCAATCCGGATTCTCCCAAAGCGCCTATTTTTTATCTATGTGGTTTCTTTTTGGGATGCTTTTTGCCAGCTGGCGTTATCTATGCGAGAGGATTTTTTAACAATAAGGTGAAAGATGCCAGAACCATAGTATTAACCGGTGCCAAAATGCTAGGCGAACTTTCTCATAACCTGGATAAAAATACCAATGTTTTTCAGAAAGACAACCGTTCAACCATTTCAGAGCTTTTCAGGTATATAAGGATGAACTTGGGTATGATGGGCAATCAGGCCAGCAACAAGGTGATATTGGTTACTTCTAGCATGAAAGGCGAAGGCAAGACCTTCTTTAGCATTAATTTGGCCACCACACTAGGCATGCTCAATAAGAAAGTGGTGGTGGTAGAATTCGATTTGAGAAGGCCCGCACTGCTAAAAAAATTGAACCTATCGGCAGAACTTGGCATTACCGACTACCTGAACGATGATTCGCTTAGCATTGATGCTATTATTCAGCCTGCCCAAATGGCTAACCATATCAGTGTAATTGGCTGTGGTACTGCTCCTGAACATCCAGCCGAAGTTATGATGAATCCTAAGGTCGCTGTGTTGTTGCAAGAACTGAAGCAGCGCTTTGATTACATCATTATCGATACATCGCCGGTTGGCCAGGTAGCCGATGCATTTAGCCTGGCCCCTTATGTAGACGTCAGCATTTACCTGGTGCGGTACAACTATACCAACCAATATCAGTTGGCCATACTCAAAGATATTAGCGACGAAAATAAACTTAAGAATCTGATGGTCGTATTTAACGACGCCAAAAGAGAAAAAAACCAAAAATACAGTTACGGTGGCTATGGTTATGCCATGGCCGAATAGGATTATATTGATAAAACGCATTTTAAATGTACAAAGTGCCCTATTGGTGCTTGTTGCCGCCAGCCTTGCCATGTAAGCTGGCAGAAAATATAGAAGTTAGCCTGCTGCTCTCCATCATTACTCAATAACCCACACCTACCCCTGTGTCACAAAATCCTGATCACTTGTCGCTGTAAGCGATATGGCGAAGCCTTGTTGCGGATCGGGATAACCTTTCATCTATCCTAAGTACGAATTCTTGTATCAGATCATTCCCTTTTCACCTGTAAAGTACGGTTGGGGTTGGCCTGTTTTGTTGCTCATTATTTAAAAATTAGTTATAAAACCTGAAATCATGTACAAAAAAATGCTTGAAAAGAATTGGCTGGTGGTATATGTACGTCCGCGTTGGGAAAAAAAAGTAGACCGCTTGCTGCAAGAACAAGGAATAGAATCCTTTTGCCCTACAAAAACCACTGAGAACCAATGGGCCGACAGAAAGAAAATGGTTACCCTGCCACTTTTTACGGGCTACCTTTTTGTTAAGATAGACGACAGGGAACTTACCAAAGTGAGGTATACGCTGGGCGTACTCAATTTCATCTATTTCATGGGCCATCCGGCCGTAGTAAGAGAAGCAGAGATGGATCGGCTTAAAGAAATGGTAAAAATGTATAATAGTTTGGAAGTAGTTGGCTTAAACGAACTTTCTGCAGGAGATAGGGTAAGGATCAGAAGCGGTGTTTTCTATAACCAAGAAGGAAAGATCATCCAAATTCAGGGCAAAACCGTATTGCTCTCTTTTGAGCATTTAGACTGTGCTTTGGTAACACGGATTGCCATTAACCAATTGATGCAAATCACCCCCCAAAAAACAACTGTATGCACCGCCCAATAAATCCAATCAGAATGGCCGTAATTGGCTTAGGCTATGTAGGCCTGCCACTGGCAGTAGAATTTGCCAAAAGCCACAAGGTAATTGGCTTCGATATTTTTGGCCAGCGAATAGCCGAGCTAAATGCGGGTAAAGACACAACCCTCGAGGTTGACAAGGAAGAACTAGACAAGGTGCTTACTTTCGATTGCACCACGCTTAAAGGTTTGTATTGCACTACCGAAATAGAAAAGCTCAATGCCTGTACGGTTTACATTATTACCGTACCAACTCCTGTCGACAAAAACAACCGCCCCGATTTAAGTCCGCTGATCAAAGCAAGTGCATTGGTGGCCAGCGTATTGAAGAAAGGAGATATGGTGGTTTATGAATCAACCGTATATCCAGGAGTTACAGAAGACGAATGCGTGCCTGTGCTGGCTAAAAAATCTGGACTTGTTTATAACCGCGACTTTTTTGTGGGCTATTCGCCCGAGCGTATCAATCCCGGAGATAAGTTGCATACTGTGGCCAACATCCTGAAGATCACTTC
The DNA here is from genome assembly GCF_059705275.1 of Pedobacter sp. TM02. Classification (NCBI taxonomy): domain Bacteria; kingdom Pseudomonadati; phylum Bacteroidota; class Sphingobacteriia; order Sphingobacteriales; family Sphingobacteriaceae; genus Pedobacter; species Pedobacter sp. TM02. The sequence goes on along the minus strand of NZ_AP046530.1, from coordinate 3,605,094 downwards.
GGGTTCAACACCTGCGGCAGCAACCCAGGTTGATGACCTTTATGCTTCGGTAATCAAGGCAGGAACCTACAAAGCTTCATCTATCAAAGTTGCCGAGGCTGCCAAGGTGATCGAAAATGCACAACGAGATATCAATATTGCTTTTGTAAACGAATTGGCTATGATCTTTAACCAACTGGGTATAGATACCTCTGAGGTATTGGCGGCGGCCGGTACCAAATGGAATTTCCTGAATTTTAAACCGGGTTTGGTTGGCGGGCACTGTATTGGGGTTGATCCTTATTACTTAGCCCAAAAGGCTCAGGAAGCCGGCTATCATCCCGAAATTATACTTGCAGGCCGAAGGGTAAACGACGGTATGGGCAAATATGTTGCCGATCAGCTCATTAAGCAAATGATTTCGAAAAACATTGCCATCGTGGGGGCCAAGGTGCTGGTATTGGGTTTTACGTTTAAGGAAAATTGCCCAGATGTTCGCAATACCAAAGTAATCGATATAGTAAGAAGGCTTCAAGAATACCAATTAAAGGTTACGGTGCACGATCCCTGGGCAAATGCCGACCATGCACAAAAACATTATGGTATATGGTGCGAAAACGGCACTTCAAAAACCAGAAAATATGATGCTGTGATGCTGGCCGTTGCACACCAACAGTTTAAAGAGATAGACATTCGTGCCCTGCGCAAAACAAAATCGGTTTTGTACGACATCAAATCCATGCTTCCTGCATCAATGGAAGCAGTTCGCCTGTAAGAGCCATGGGCTTTATCATCAAGGCCAGATTGGCTATTATCTGGTCAATTGTACAACAATTCAGTATCAAGTTTATCGGCCTTGCCATTACCGTTTTTTTGGCCCGCATTTTAAGCCCTGCAGAATTTGGGCTCATTGCCATGCTCTCTGTTTTTATTGCCTTGGGCAATTCGCTCATGGACAGTGGGCTTACTTCATCACTCATCAGGAGCAGGTTAACGGGTCAAAAGGATTATTCGACCATCTTTTTCTTTAACCTGATTGGTGGAATTTTGGCCTATGTCATTTTGTTTTTTGCGGCGCCTTTCATTGCGGCGTTTTACAGACAGCCCTTGTTGGCGCAAATTATCAAAGTATATGGACTAACCTTTATCATCAATGCTTTTTTTAGCATTCAGAGTACGCTTCTTATTAAAGAGATGCGTTTTCGCTTGCAAACGCTCATTCAAATTCCGGCAGTGATTATAGGAGGTGCTTTGGGCATTTTGCTGGCTAACAACGGTTACGGTACCTGGAGCCTGGTATGGATGAACCTCTTAACCGCTCTCATTTCAACGCTGCTGCATTGGTACTGCTCTTCTTGGCGCCCAAAATTTATCTTCAACAAGAAAAGCTTTAGGAAACATTTTCACTTCGGCTATAAAATGACTGTTTCTGGGTTGCTCGATACCTTTTACCAGAATTTATATACCATTATTATTGGCCGCTTTTATGCAGCCGCACAATTAGGATACTATGCCAGGGCAGACAGCCTGAGCCAATTACCAATCGGAATAATTTCAACAGCCATTAACAAGGTAGCCTATCCCATGTTCTCGGCCATTGCCAACGACGATGGGAAACTTAAAAAAGTATATCAAAAACTGATGCAGCAGGTGTTGTTTTGGAATGCGCCCAGTTTAATTTACTTGGCCGTTGTTGCAAAACCCTTTATAGGCTTGTTGTTAACAGATAAATGGCTACCTGCTGTGCCTTATTTTCAGCTGTTGTGCATAGCCGGCATACTCTATCCCCTGCATTCTTACAACCTTAATATTTTAAAGGTAAAGGGGCAAAGCGGCCAATTCCTAAGGCTCGAAATCATTAAAAAAGTGATCAGTGTGATCGGCATCTGTTGCGTAATTCCATTTGGCATTATGGGTTTGCTCTACTTTCAGCTTTTCTTTACGGTTTTCGCCTACTACATCAATTCGATGTACAGTGGCAACCTTATTAAATACCCATTAAAAGAGCAATTGCTCGACATTTGGCCGATACTGCTGGTTGCGGGGCTTTTGGGGCTCGCTGTTTTTTATCTCGACCAGTTGGTGCTCAGCCACAGCCTGAATAGGTTTTTAAGAATTCTGGTTGCCGGCATCAGCTATGGTAGCCTATACCTGGGCATAAGCCGTCTGTTCAACCTAGCTCCACTAACTGATTTTAAACAAATAATCTTAAAAAGATGATACCTGTAACTAAACCCTTCTTGCCATCGTTAGCAACTTTCCAAAGCTATATAGATTGTATTTGGACCAGGCAATGGCTAACCAATAACGGCCCTTTGGTAAATGAGCTTGAGCTAAAGCTTAGAACATACCTTAATTTGCCTTATGCGTTATATGTAACCAATGGTACCATCGCATTGCAGTTGGCCATAAAGGCTTTGGCACTCAAGGGCGAAATTATTACCACGCCATTTTCCTTTGTGGCTACTACCAGTGCCATTGTTTGGCAGGGTTGCAAACCGGTTTTTGTTGACATAGATGAGCAGACCTTAAATATAGATCCCTCAAAAATAGAAGCAGCCATTACGCCCCGTACAACCGCAATTTTAGCAACACATGTGTTTGGAAACCCTTGTCATATCGAAGCCATAGACGCTATTGCCAAACGGTATAAGTTAAAGGTAATTTACGATGCGGCACATTGCTTTGGCGTAAAATATAAAGGCAAGTCTATTTTTGCCTATGGCGATGTCAGCACCACGAGTTTTCATGCCACAAAGCTATTTCACACCATAGAAGGAGGAGGCGTTTTTACGCAAGACGAAGCACTGCTAAAGAAAATGGCTTACATGCGAAATTTCGGATACAGTGGCGTTGATACCTTTTCTGAGATCGGTACCAATGCCAAAAATTCTGAGTTCCATGCGGCAATGGGCTTATGCAACCTCAAATACATTGAAGAAATCTTGTGCAAAAGGAAAGAGCTTTTCGAATTTTACAGATCTAGTTTGGAAACATCCAATCTTCAGTTTCAGCAGATCCAGTCGCAGACCCAATTTAACCATGCCTATTTTCCGGTAATATTTAAATCAGAAAGCGCCATGCTCAATTGCATGAAGCAACTGGAAAAGGTTCAGGTCTGCTGCAGACGTTATTTTTATCCTTCGCTATCGGCCTTGCCTTACCTTGAACAAATAGCCATGCCCATTTGCGATTCTATTGCAAAAAGGATCATGTGCCTTCCCATGTTCCATACCTTGGATAATTTGGAAAGAAGCTTGGTCGTTAAAATTATTACCAAAGCACAAAACCCGGGCAGAAAGCGGATTGCTGCCAAACCAGCATACAGTACAGCCATCGCTGGTACTGAAATGATTGCAAACATCAATTAGTGGCACAATATGAAAAATCAAGACGAACCCGTAATGGTCAGTGTTTTCTGCATCACTTATAACCACAGTAGGTTTATTGCCAAGGCAATTGAAGGCTTCCTGATGCAGCAATGCAATTTTAAGGTGGAAATTATTATTGGCGACGACTGCTCCACAGATGGTACCACAGCGATAATAGACCGTTATGCCGCAAAGAATCCGCAGATTAAACGCTTGGTTGCTGCACAGAATATCGGGCCTACACAAAACATGATTAGGGTAGCCATGGCCGCCAAGGGAAAATATGTAGCCACTTGCGATGGGGATGACTTTTGGACTGATCCCTTTAAGCTGCAGAAACAGGTTGATTTTTTAGAAAGCCATCCAGAATATGTGATTTGCTGCCACTATACCAAGGAGATTAATGCCGACGATACAGAGCTCACTTATATGAACTTTAATCCCAAGCCTCTAAGCTATTCGTTTAGCGACCTGATGGTGAATAAACAAGAGGAAACCAGCACCGTAACCCTGTTGTATAGAAATACCGAAGAAATAAGACAGCTTTATGCGCAACAATGGTTTTTAAGCTGCAAAGCCTGCGATAAATTCTTAAAGCTTTACTCTACCTGGTCTACAGGCAAAAAAATATATGTACTGCCCGAAACCATGAGCTGTTACCGGCGCCATGAAGGTGGTATTTGGAGCCCAGTATTGCCAATACCGCTTAAAAAAATGCAATTGAGCGATTTTAACCTCATTATTAGGGTATTTACCTATACGCCGTTGCAAAAAATGAAACTCTTGTATTTCTATCTCAAAAAATATTTTGTATTCGAAATGAAGTATGCCAACCTGTCAAAAGCCCTAGGCACAATTAAAACCATTGTCAACTAACGGAGATGCAAAAAAAACTATGTTTTGTAATCAGAAGCTTGTCTGGCGGTGGGGCAGAGCGGGTCTTAAGCAATTTGGCCAACTATTTTAGCCTGAACGGCTACAAGGTAATACTCATTTGTTTAGACCATGAAGAAGTTAAATATAATGTAGAACCCAATATTATTGTAAAAACATTGGTTAACCGCGGTAGCAAAGAGAACAAGTTCAGCCGAATTTACTATGCGTTGGTAACTTTTGCCAAATTAATGCGGGTAATTAGCAAAGAGCAACCCTTGTGCAGTATCTCTTTTATGACCTCTGTAAACCTGTGGACGGGCTTGTGCTGCTGGTTGCTCAATAAGCCTTTCATTGTTTCTGAAAGAACATCGCCATATTACACCTTGGCCAAATTCAATGGGATGACCAAATGGATTGCCTTCAAGATATACAGTAAAGCAAAGAATGTGGTTTTGCCTTCTAAGTCAATGTCGAGCTCGCTCCGGTCAATTCCGCAGTTTGAGCACCTCAACAATCTGGTTTCTATCTATAACCCTGTCAATGTTTTTAATGCGCCGTTAAAAAATGCCGTGCACCATAGGCCCTTTGTTTTAAGTGTAGGCAGGTTAGACCATGATAAGGGCTTCGACCTTCTGATAGATGCTTTCTATTTATTAAATGATCCAAATATCGATTTGCTGATATCTGGTGTTGGCCCAAGTAAATACCTGTTGAAGAAAAAAGTGGCCAAGTTGGGCTTAAAATCAAAGGTCAAGTTTATCGGCTTTAAAAGGAACCTTCAAGATTATTATGTGCGTGCAGAAATATTCGTGCTGGCATCGAGGGTAGAGGGTTATCCGAATGTATTGGTAGAGGCCATGAGCCTAGGCTGCCCGGTAGTGGCAACCGATTGTGATTTTGGACCGGCCGAAATTATTAAACATGGCGTAAACGGTTTGTTAGTCCAGCTCGAAGATGCAAGCGGATTGGCCAATGCCATGGAGAACTTGCTGCATAACCCAACCCTGAGGTCGAAATTTGCTGCAAATGGCAAGTTGATCAATCAAACCAATTCCATAGAGCATATTGCCGAAGAATGGGAAAAACTAATCTTGTTATGATCAGAAAATCTGCTTTTTACGTGCTGTTGCTGCTGTTTATATACGTAACAACATTTAATATTTTTATAACCGGCATATTCAAGGTACCAGCACCACTGATTTTTTTGGCGCCCTTGTTGTTGTTTGATAAAATTAAGGGTACACCATTTGTATATGGTTATCAGCTACTGGTATTCTTTATGGCAGCGGTGCTTTACAAGCTGATAGGAGAGGCCGATATACCAGGGTTCTTTGCCGTTTTGATTACAGTGCTTTGTTTTGCAGTCTTCTTTAATTACGTTATTGCCAACAGCTTCCAAAGAATAACAATTGCCATAGCAATCTTTTATAGCCTGCTGATGCTTTCGGGACTATTGATGTTTATCGATCATCAATATAGCATCGCAAGGCTAAGGTCTTTGCTGGTTGCCGACGATGTTTTGCAAGGCCCCTCCGGAATTGCGACCACCATATTTGCATTTGGCTACCAGATGGCCGCGTTAACCGCATTTTTGTTCAGCGCTGTAATCCTGTTTAAGAAAAATTGGTTGTTTAGCCTCTTGGTAATAGTATTGGCTTTGAGCTTTATTTTTTTTGGTATGCAACGGTCGGTATTCATTGCATTTGGTTTCGTTGCCGTGATGCTGATTGTGTTTTACTACAGAGCCAAATCAATTGTTGTTTTTTGTGCATTGCTAGCCATATTTCTGGTTGGACAAAATTACATCGGTCAATTTTCTGCCGATAAAAAACAACAGAATATTTTCAATAAAAACGAAACCCAATCTGGTCGCAACGAAATGCGTGGCGATTTAATGAGCGAGAACATCGCGGTAATAACTGATTATCCCTTCGGCCTTTTGTTTTATGGCAAAAACTGGAACGATGTGGTTCAGCACAATTTTGTATATAAAAGCGGTACATCGGTAATTACCTCCCACAATGCCTATTTGATGTTTATTACCTACCTGGGGCCATTGCTAGGCATGGTGTTGTTGCTTTTGCTCTATTTAAAAGTCGGTAACATTATAGGGAGGGCATTTCGGCAAATCCACCGAAAGGAAAATGCACTGCTCATTAGCCTAAGCTGTTCTTTTATAGCCATCTCTATTAACTCTTTCTTCCATAACGAATGGTTGCTTGACGGTAGCGGTCCAACACTCTTCCTTTATTTTTCTATTCTTCAACTGGCCAAAATCAGCACTCAAAAAACACTCGTTGTCCATAAGTAGTGCACATAGCAAACCCCAATCTGCTGCCGCTAAAAGTCTAATTAAATGGTATAAACCTTTTAACCTTATGCACATGAATATTCCATTTTCACCGCCCTACATTGATCAGGCTGTAATTGATCAAGTTCTCGATGCACTAAAAAACAAGTGGATTACCACGGGCCCCAAAGTAAAAGCTTTGGAGCAGGAAATTTTGGAGCTGACAGAAACAGATGCCACGATTTGCGTAAACTCTTGGACTTCTGGAGCTATTTTAATGCTCAAATGGTTTGGTGTAAAGCCCGGCGACGAAGTAATTGTACCGGCATATACCTATTGCGCTACGGCGCTGAGTGTATTGCACTGCGGCGCTAAGCCAATAATGGTTGATGTGCTGGACGATTTTACGATAGACCCCGAAAAGGTGCGCGAAGCCATTACGCCAAAAACAAAGGCAATTATTGCCGTAGACTTTGCCGGATGGCCCTGCAATTACGATTTGCTGAAATCGGTAATCGAAAGTCCAAAAGTGAGGAAGCTGTTTAAACCTCAAACTGACAAGCAGGCCACATTGGGAAGGGTTCTGTTGATTGCAGACGCGGCCCATTCTATTGGAAGTACTTATCAAGGTAAGCCAGCGGCAAAGAAATGCGACATTACCATATTCTCATTCCATGCTGTAAAAAACATTACTACGGCAGAAGGTGGTTGTATCTGTTTGAACCTGCCTGCAGCGTTTAATGCCCAAGAAGAGTATAACTACCTTAAGATCTATACCTTAAACGGGCAGAATAAAGATGCCTTAACCAGGGCCAAAAGCGGGGGTTGGCGCTATGATATTTTGTTTGAAGGCCTAAAAATAAATATGCCCGATATCTGCGCTGCCATTGGTTTGGCCCAGATTAAAAAGTATGTGCAAACCCTGTTGCCAGCCAGAAAGCTAATTGCCAACGAATACCTGAATGGATTTAAGGACCAGGAATGGTTCATGGCGCCCAGCTTGGTTGATAGCGAACGCGAATCTTGTTACCACCTTTTTCCACTACGGATTAAGGGTTTAACTGAATTCCATAGAGATCGGGTTATCGACGATCTTACAGCACTTGGCATAGCGGTAAATGTTCATTTTATTCCCATGCCTATGCTTACCTGCTTTAAAAAACTAGGCTATGAGATGAAAGATTATCCGATGGCCTATCGAAATTATTCGAACGAAATATCACTTCCCATTTATCCCCAATTAACCAAAACAGAAATCCGGTTTATCATCGCTTCGTTGATCAAGGTGGTCAATATCCAGGTTAATTCGATGCAAAACGGAATGGTTGAATCAGAAATGTTAATACCTGTAAGGCTATGAAAATAGATATGAAAAGATTAATTGACGTAACAGGAGCCGGAATTGGCTTGCTTTTACTGCTGCCGGTTTTTGTACTGATTGCGGTGGCTGTGGCCATTGATACAAAGGGCCCAGTTTTTTTCAAACAACAAAGGGTAGGGCTAAACATGAGAGATTTTCACTTGCTGAAGTTCCGAACCATGTGTGTGCACCAGGCCACCAGCTGTTTGTTAACCATTGGCAATAAAGACCAAAGAGTTACCAGGGTTGGCTATTGGCTTAGAAAATATAAGCTCGACGAACTGCCCCAGCTTTTCAATGTACTAAGAGGAGAGATGAGCCTTGTTGGCCCCAGGCCAGAAGTAAGGAAGTATGTTAACCTGTACGATGAACAGCAGCGTTATGTATTATCCATTAAACCTGGTATTACCGATTGGGCATCGGTCGAATTTTACAATGAAAGCGAACTGTTGGCGCATGCCGAAGATCCAGAGAACTATTACATCCGCCGGATTATACCGGTAAAGATTAGCCAGAATTTGAAATATATAGCCAAACATAATCTCTCTACAGATTTCAAGATCATTTGGCTAACGCTAAGCAAGATGATGCTGAGCTAATATGGAAGCCTTATTTAAGCCTGATGGCATTAACGGAGAACACCGAACGAAGAAAAAGGTTTTTTTCATACTCAGTTCTTTAACTTCTGGTGGTTCTGAACGCGTTTTCTGGAATATGGCCCAAGCCTTAGACAAACGCAAGTTCGAAGTCGCGATCGTACTTTTAAGTTCAAAGGCAAATTGCTACTCCTCGCAATTAGACCAAGTGAGGTTTATCGACCTCAATACCCTAAAAGCTTCGAGGTCTTTCTTTAAACTATATGCGCTCTTAAACAGAGAAAAACCTTATGCCGTTTTTTCAACAACAGACCATATCAATATTTTGGTGGCTTTTGTGGCTAAATTTTTAGCAATCCCCCGACTGATAGCCAGGGCCTCGAATATTCCTGAAGAACAGATTTTGCACGAAAACCTGAAATCGAAATTCTACATGCGCTTTACCAGGCTCAGCTATGGGGTTTATCAGCAAATTATTTGTCAAACTGAAGAAATGAAGCAGTCGCTGGTTAGTTATTATGGCATAGACAGCCGAAAAATGCTTGTCATTCCCAACCCTGTTGTAAAAACGGCCGAACAGCGACAAACTCTTTCTGCAAAAAATAAATATCATTTAATTGTTGTTGCCCGCTTCTCGCCCGAAAAAGGTTTAGATCGGCTTGTTGATATATTGTCGGCATTGCCAGCCCATTACCATTTAAGTTTTGTAGGAATTGGCCTGCTTCGGAAACAAATTGAAAGAAAGGTGAAGTCTTTAAGATTAGTGGATCGGGTTACTTTTTACGGCGAGATCAAAAATGTGCTGCAAGTGCTGACAAAGCATGAGCTCATGGTGCTCAGTTCCCATACCGAAGGATTTCCGAACGTAATTTTAGAAGCCTTATCTGTAGGCTTGCCCGTGGTTACCTTTAAAGTAAGTGGCGTAACCGGCCTCATTAAAAACGGCTTTAATGGCTATGTACTGCCACAGAATGATATAGAAGGTTTCAAAGAAAAAATTATACAGGCCTGTACCCAAACCGAATGGGATCCCGCAAAGATAAAGCAAGATGTTTATCAGAAATATGCCCTTCAAGAAATAAGCAAAGCCTACGAAAAACTGCTCGATTAACCCATCAAAAAAACAAAATATATGTGTGGTATATACGGTTCTACAATACCTTACTCTAACTTAATTGTGCAGAGCAAGATGGACAAGATCAAATTTCGTGGTCCAGAATACACTGGCATACAACGTTTGGGCGAAGTTGTGCTGGCCCATAACAGGTTAGCGATTATAGACCTTGACCCGCGTGCAAACCAGCCTTTAGCCTATCTGCACCTGCATATTGTGTTTAACGGAGAGATTTATAACTACAAAGAGCTCAGGAAAAAATTAGAACAGAAAAAGTACCATTTTCATACCAACTCAGATACCGAAGTGATCTGTGCCGCCTATTTAGAATATGGCTATGAATGTGTAAACAAATTCAACGGCATGTTTGCCTTTGTCATTTATGACACCAAAAACAACGATTTTTTCGGTGCAAGAGACCGCTTCGGAAAGAAGCCTTTTTATTACCTGCTCGATGGGCAAAATTTTGAATTTGCCAGTCAGCCGTCGCAAATAAGCACCTATAAAGTGCTTGAGGTCGACGAGCAAGCTATAGAGCAGTACTTGGTTTGGGGATACATCCCAGAGCCACAATCCATTTGGAAAGAAGTAAAACAGCTTCCTGCCGCACATTGCTTCAAATATAACCTAAACACCAGAACGCTTAAAATGATAGCGTACTGGTCATTGGATTACCATTGGAAGAACAAATTTACAGGCAGTTATGAAGAAGCCAAACAAGGGCTTACCCACCTCGTTTCAGATGCTGTAAAGATCAGGATGAATGCTGATGTGCCACTTGGTGTTTTTTTATCGGGTGGGGTAGACTCCTCGCTCATTGCGGCTATGGCGGTTAAAGAAGTAGCCAATGTTAAAACCTTCTCCATCAAGTTTAACGAAAAAGGTTTTGATGAAAGCGCTTATGCCGCAAAGGTAGCCGCACATCTCGGAACCGACCACCATACCATTGAGTGTAATTATACTGACGGAATTAAGTTGATCGAGAATTTCAGCACCTACTACGACGAGCCATTTGCCGATTCGAGTGCCATACCTACCATGTTATTGAGCAAGCACACCAGAAAATATGTTACCGTTGCCCTAAGTGGCGATGCGGGCGATGAGGCTTTCCTTGGGTATCACAGGTATAGATGGATCAAATTGATCAGCATGCTGTTCCAGGCTCCAATTGGTTTAAGAAAAAGCCTTGCTCATTTAATCAGCCTTTCGCCAATTTACAGACATAAGCTTATTGCCATGGGCATAGCAATGAAAAATGTAGAAGAGCTGTACGTTAAAATGTTCGGCAATATGGAAAATTCATGGGTGAAAAATCCAGACTTGGCAAAGTATAGCTCTTTCATGCCCGTTCTCCATAATCCCAACAAGCCCTTGTTAGAGCGTATTTCAGATTTCGATATCAAAACCTATCTCAATGGCGACATCAATACAAAAGTAGACCGTGCATCTATGGCTTTTTCACTAGAAGTAAGGGCACCACTAATGGATTACAGGGTAATAGAGTTTGCCCGCAGCTTGCCCACTGCCTTTAAATACCAGAACGGACACCAAAAACTGATCTTAAAAGATATCCTGTTCGAAAAAGTTCCGGCCACATTTTTTAACCGGCCCAAAGCAGGCTTTACCATGCCCTTTCAGCACTGGTTCAGGAACGAACTTAAAGAATATGTAAGAGACAATTTAACCAGAGAAAGACTCAAAAATATTCCCGGTATCCATGTTAAGAGAACAGAGGAGATCATTCATGAGCACATGACTGGCAAATGGAACCGCTATCCACAAATTTGGAAACTGCTGGTCCTTTCGCAATGGTTATCGAAAAACCAGCGCACAGCTCAGCCTGAATTGCTTAATGCCTACTGAAATGCTAAAGTTTTTGTTAAACAAGCTGTTCTTGGCCGACAAGTGGAATATCGGGGTGGTTGATCAATCAGTCGGTAATCTGATCGAAAAAAAGGAACTGAATGCTATTGAATGGCTAAAAGAAGATAGGGCAGATTATGCAGCGGATCCCTTTATCGTTAATGTTGGCGACCAGATTAAAATCTATTACGAAGAACTTAATTTTTGGCATGGAAGGGGTGAAATCATGGTGATGGAGAACCTTGATTTTAAAACCAAGAACAAAGTAGGCGGCATTAGGCCTTCTTCAATCCACCTATCTTACCCATACCTCATTGTAAAAGAACAGTATTTATATTGTATTCCAGAAACATCGAAAGCCAAGGAAGTTGTGCTTTACCAGGTAGATGCACTAAACCCTGCGCAATTGATACAGCGTAAGGTACTGCTCTCCGGAATGCCGTTTGTAGACAGCTCGATAGTTTTTTATGCCGCTAAATATTGGCTTTTTACCAGCATATCGGGCAATAGTAAACAGCTTTATATTTTTTCTTCAACAACTTTAGACGGCCATTACAAGGCGCATCCGCTTAATCCCATCGCCGTAGAAAAACAAGCATGCAGAAGTGCTGGAAGCATATTTGTATGGCAAGGGTCTATTTACAGGCCCACCCAAAACCCGGTTAATTGCTATGGAGGTTCTATCCAGATCAATAAAATCACGGTGCTTACCGAGAGCGAATACAAAGCAGAATCCGTTTTCGAGATCTTTCCAGATAAGAACTATCCTCGCGGTATCCATCATATCAGTTTTGCCCACAACAAAATAGTTGTAGATGGCAAGCGTAAAGTGTTCGATCTCTTAATGCCGCTTAAAAAATTAGTTAAAATCATCAGAATAACCTTGCAAGCCTAGCTAATTAATCCATTTACAAAAATGAAAACCAATAACAACCGCATATGGGTCATTTCTTTAACTGATGTGCCGAATGGAGCAGAAAATGTGCTGTTAAAAGTAGCAGTGTCCATTAAAGCAGATTTGATTTTTGTGAAAAAAAATACAGGGCCTGCACTGGCTGTTCCTGCACAGCTCTCTAAAAGGTTCCTTTCTCAATCAACTATCGTCTTTGGATTATTAAAGCTGATACCGTTGATGAGGCAATTTAAAAGAGGGGAGATTATAATGAGTTCGCATCCTTATCTCAATGCTTTTTTGGGATTTTTCAAGAAACTAGGATTCATCAAATCGAAACTTATTGCGCGCGAATGTACTTCCGTTTTTACCAGATATACAGGATTGAAAAAGCTTGTTTATCAGCTCATTTATCGGCTCGGATATCCGGCAGTAGACCTGGTGGTTTGCCAAACCGAATTGATGAAAGCCGATTTACTGCAGCACAATCAATTCATTGCCGAAAATAAAATTTGGGTACAGGCCAACCCAGTCGATATCAAAGAACTGCGCCTGCAAGCCATACGGCCCTTGACCAAAGAAGAAAAACAGACCAGCTTTATTTGCGCCGCAGGTAGGCTGATTGCCGAAAAAGGCTTTGATGTATTGATCAAGGCTTTTGAAATGATCCATAGCCAAAATCCTGGTCTTCGGCTTTTTATTTTGGGCGAAGGAAAGCAAAAATCGGCACTGCAGCAATTGGCCATGAGCTATAAACTAGCCGAACACATTGTATTTAAAGGACATGTGGCATTCCCGGCCCCTTATTTTAAACAGGCGAGGCTTTGCGTGGTTTCTTCTATAAAAGAAGGCTTCCCTAATGTTTTATTAGAAATGATGGCTTTGAACCAATCCATTGTTTCTACGCTCTGTGCAGGTGGCATTAACGCCATTCCCTACATCGAAAAAGTTGAAGTAAACAATGTAGCGGCATTGGCCACGGCCATGCAGAATATGTTAAATAAATCGGTAATGCCTAATTATAATCCTTGCACTGCGTATTTGAAGCAAAGAAGTCCACAGGTTTTTACCCACGCCATTCTTAACAAGCTTGCCGCACAAAATTGAGCAGCAATTACCCAAAAATAAGCAGCAATACGCACAGCTCCCAAGCTTTTTTATTGATGCTACAAGCTAAATACTGGGTATTCAAGATAACTCTTAAAACCTATTCATATGAAAATTTTAATTACCGGTACAGCCGGTTTTATTGGCTTCCATTTGGCCAAACGTTTGTTGGAAAGAGGAGATACCGTAGTGGGCATCGATAATATAAATGATTACTATGATGTTGGCCTAAAGTACGACAGGCTAAAAGAGACGGGAATCGCGGCCAAAACTATACGATATGGCCAGTCGGCAACAAGTACCGTCTATCCAAATTATACCTTTATCAAATTAGACATTTGCGACCAAAAGAGCTTAAATGCGTGTTTCAGCACCTATAAGTTCGATGCCGTATGCAACCTGGCTGCACAGGCTGGGGTTAGGTATAGCTTAACCAATCCAGAAGTGTACATCGATACCAATATTAAAGGCTTTTTAAATGTGTTGGAGTGTTGCAGGAATTTCGAAATCAAGCATTTGATTTATGCAAGTTCGTCAAGCGTATATGGCCTCAACCAGAACATGCCCTTTGATGCGCACGATAGTGTAAACCATCCGGTTTCTTTGTATGCCGCTTCCAAAAAAAGCAACGAACTCATGGCCCATGCTTACAGTTCGCTATTTGATTTGCCTACCACTGGGCTGAGGTTTTTTACCGTTTACGGACCCTGGGGAAGACCAGATATGGCTTTGTACTTATTTGCCAAAGGCATATTGGAAGGCAAGCCGATAGCAGTTTTCAACAACGGAAAGATGATGCGCGATTTTACCTACATAGACGATATTGTAGAAGGAATTGTAAGGGTGGTTGATTGTCCGGCAAAGGCAAACCCCGATTGGGATGCCAAAAATCCAGATCCCGCAACCTCTAGCGCCCCCTATGCCATTTTCAATATAGGAAGGGGAGAACCAGTATGTCTGCTCGATTTTATAAATGAAATAGAATTGCATACTGGCGTGAAGGCCACCAAGGTGTTAGTACCTATGCAAGACGGCGACGTGGCCTCTACTTCGGCTAACATAAACGACCTCCAAAACAAATTGAATTACCAGCCCAAGGTTTCGGTAGATACCGGCGTATACAACTTTGTAAAATGGTTTAACAACTATTATACACCATTTGTACATCCGGCACCAAAAAGTATACATGTCACCACCGTTTTGTCATGAAAATGTAAATTATCTGGTAATCAAAACTTTATAAATTTTTTCAAAAAACAGCGAATCCAAAAAGCACAAATAATTGGAAGGCAAGCTGTACTCAAATATTTTTTTTTCAAACAAATGGGCTAACCGCTTCATTCTCTGCATGGTTTTCAATATACATTCTTTTACGTTTGCGTTTAAGGTGTAAAATTAAAAAGCAAAACTTATGCAGAGAAACACAAGATCAATTACAAAATTGAGTTTATCAACTTTATTACTTTCAGCAATTATTAGCTTCAGTAGTTGCAAGAAAAACGACACGGGTACGGCAGCCTTGCCAGCCGATTCGGCCATTAACCTGAATGTTACCGAAGCGCTTGCCTCAAGCAATGGCAGCAGTGGAACTTTAAGCACAAAAGGTTTCAGATCGGATGGAGGATATGCCTACAAAATCTCGCAGAGTATTGCCAATGGCGACGACTCGGCAACGCCAACAAAATCTATTTTAAAACTGTACGAAAACGGTGTAGAATTGGGACCCGCACATGCTGTACACGACGACATCAGGAATTTGGGAAAAGGCAGGTTCAGCCACTGGGGAACAACGCTGCTGTTCTCGGCATCAGATAATACCGATCCGAGAACCAACGGCAGAACCTACACCTATGTAATGGGCACAGCCACTACCGATCCAACTGCGCCCACATCTCCGCCTACCTCAACCAATCCGAATGTAACAGAGGGAATTATGGGGTATGCCATGGTCAATGGTTCAACCACAGGTGGAAAAGGAGGGGCCGAGGTTACGGTTACTACGCTTGCGGCATTGAAAACAGCCTTAAGCGATAATGTAGCCAGAACGATCTACATTAGCGGAACCATTAAAGGCGCTGGCGAGGACCCGATTTATGTAAAGTCTAACAAATCGATTATCGGCAAGTCTGGTGCGGTTTTAGAAGGATTGGAATTTTTTGTATTTGGGGTAAGCAACATCATTTTTCAAAACCTCACTTTCAAAAACTATGTAACCTATGCCGCCATTCAGATCAAGGAATCGGCGCATCACATTTGGATAGACCATTGTGATTTTTCTACAGACAGGACCCACGGTTGGGAGTACTGGGGCAAAGACATTACCATTACCAGGGAATCAGATTATGTAACGGTTTCTTGGAACAAGTTTCATGACACCAATTTGTCTGTACTGATTAGTGGTGGCATAGTTGGTCATGAGGCCGATGCAGGCAAACTGCACGTTACCCTGCACCATAACTTCTGGTACAATGTAACCGAACGCGAACCTTCTATGAATTATGGTCGGGTGCACATGTTCAATAACTACCACTTGAATAACTCTGGTTATTCTATTGGCACCAGGGCAGGTGGCATTGTGCGTACAGATAACGAATACTTTGCCAATTGTACCAAGCCGCTCACCACAAAAGTAGCGAGCGATCCTGAAGGTTATTTTAGTGGCATAAATACCAATATTTACGATAAGTGCGGACCAAACAACATTACAACTGCCCTATCTACTTGGGTACCTGAGTACGATTATAAGGCGTTTTTGAATGATGCGGCCAGTGTGCCAAGCATCGTATCGAACGGGGCTGGACCAAAATAAGCACTTCTTGTTACCTAATTTTTAAACAAAGCCATCTGGATAGATGGCTTTGTAGTTTAACCTAAAACTAATTTGACATGGCAACTGCGATCAGGAAAAAGATTCTCATTGTTTGCGACTCATCAAAATCATTGCTCGATTTTAGGGGCAAACTGATGGAAAAAATGCAAATAAATCATCAGGTATACGTCTTTACGCCTAAAATTACCCAAAAATCCATTAGCGATCGTTTGCATCAAATGGGCGTAGAGATTTACGAGAGTAGTTTAAACGGCAGCAATGTAGCCATCCTGTCGGACCTGGTTTTTATGGTGTCCCTGTTCAAATTGCTTAAGGCCATCAAACCCGATGTTTTTTTTCCTTACACGCTCAAACCGGTTATTTATGGGACCGTTTTGGCCAAAATATGCAAAGTAAAGCTAATTGTGCCCATGCTAACGGGTTTGGGCTACAATTTTACCGATGGCAACGACGGCAACAAAATAGTGATTGGCCTTACCAAATTGCTCCTAAAGCTTAGTCTTAAGCCCCGATCGCAGCTCAACATTGTCTTTCAAAATAAAGACGATGCACAAAAACTAATTACATTGGGCATTCTTGGTCCAAAACACCATATCCATGTGGTTAACGGATCGGGGGTAGACCTTAACCATTATACCTATACCAAACCAAGCCTGAGGAAAATCACTTTTTTAATGATTTCGAGGCTCATCAATGCCAAAGGCCTAAACGAATATTACGAAGCCGCAAAAGCCATGCATTTGAAATATCCTTTGATAAGGTTTAAGCTGATCGGAGCTCATGACAAAAACATAGATGGGCTGAAGAAAGGGCTCTACCAACAATTGCTGTCGGGCAACCCCATTCAATATTTGGGACAGTTAGACGATGTCCGTCCAGCCATAAAAGAAGCTTCCGTTGTAGTGTTGCCTTCCTATTATGGCGAAGGGGTGCCACGGTCTATCTTAGAGAGCATGGCCATGGGCAGAGCCGTTATTACCTGTGATTCTGTAGGCTGCAGAGAAACGGTAAACCAACAGGCAGGTAAAGAGAATGGCTTTCTGGTTCCGATAAAAGATTCGGTAGCCTTGGCTTCAAAAATGGAATATTTCATCTTGAACAAAAATAAAATCATCAACTACGGGTATAAAGGGCTCGCTTTTGCCAAAGAAAAATTTGATGTAAACCTGATCAATAACGATTTGTTCAGGATCATGCAGCTTGAGGCTTAACTCTCAAGCATTCAACCCAATTTGTTAACATTTAAATGATGAGCTGTGAGAAATACATTTATCTACAATAAGGCTACTTTGGTGGATTTTAGAGAAACCATGGATAATTACGGATGGGTCATTTATGAAAAAGCCATCCCCCAAAAACTCATTTCCCAAATTACCTCAGAATTTGAGGAAGCTTATAAAGTGAGAAGGAAAATCCAGGTTTTAAATGGAATTGAAGAAAATATGGATGGTACTTTGCATCATTTGCTGGAACGTGAAAATTTTTCTTTAGCCTTTCTCGAAAACATGTACTGTAATAGAGAATTAAGGGATTTTTTGGGTGGCAATTACATTTTAAATGGTATAAATGGCGTAATCAATGCCAAAAAAAGCAATTCTTACATCAATCAGGTTCACCGAGATATCCGTACTTTTTCGACCGACTTGAATTTCATGATCCAAATGATCATTCCTTTAGACGATTTTACCATATTTAACGGAGCTACCCATTTTCTTTCAGGCTCCCATAAAGTAGATCAGAAACCAGACGAAAAGTATTTCAAGATTTATGCTAAACAAGCTGTAGCCAAGAAAGGGAGCATCATTCTCTTCAATTCTAACATTTGGCATAGCGCTGGCACCAATTTTACTTCGAAACAGCGCAGGGCACTTACCTTGGGCTTTACTAGGCCCTATATTAAGCAACAGTTTGATTATCCAAGGTTTTTGGGCTACGATTTTGGTGAAACCTTAACCGATAATTTAAGGCAGGTTATCGGTTATAATGCCCGGGTTCCGGCAAGTTTGGAAGAATACTACCTGCCAAAGCAAAAAAGGATGTACAAAGCAGATCAAGGCTAGTGTTATGATAGACCGAAAATTTCCAGTAAGGCCCATTGGAGGCTATATGGAGCTTCAACTTGAGCATAGACAGGCATATTACCAGGACCTTATTCCATTAAATACCGGAAGAAATGCCTTGGAATATATTTTGAGGATAAGAAGGTATACGCTTATTTACCTGCCATATTTTACCTGCGAGGTATTGCTCGAACCTCTGCAAAAGCTCGGCATTGAATATAAATTCTATAAAATAGACGAAGACCTTAATCCCATTATCGATTTTGAACTCGAAGAGCATGGTTGTATGCTGTATACGAATTACTTTGGCGTTAAAACCGGGACGGTAAAATGGCTGTCGAAAACGATTAAGCATTTAATTATAGACAATGCGCAGGCTTTTTATACCCTTCCCATCCATCAGGTAGATACCTTTTATTCCTGTCGCAAGTTTTTTGGAGTTCCAGATGGCGCTTACCTCTACGCTTCTACCGAAATAGGCCTCCATCTCAAGGTAGACCATTCGGTACTCAGGTTTTCTCACCTCATCAGGTCGATAGATTTTAACATTGAAGATGGGTATGCAGATTACTTGAAGAACAATCAGCAGTTGAGCAATAATGAAATCAAGACGATGTCTGTTTTAACCTCAAACTTATTGGCTGCAATAGATTACGAACATTGTGCCAAAGCCAGGAAAGACAACTTTAACTACCTCCATAAATATTTGCGCAACATCAATATGCTTAGGCTCAATTTTGTGGATGAAGAAGTACCTATGGTGTATCCATTGTTGCTAGAATCCCCTAAGCTCAAAGAAAAGCTTATTGCCCATAAAATCTTTGTGGCAACCTACTGGCCAAATGTTTTTGATTGGGCAAATGCAAACAGCTATGAATATTTTTTGAGCGAAAATTTAATTGCGCTTCCCATAGACCATCGTTATACCTTAAATGATATGCGTTGCATTCTAACCATTTTAAATTCACTGCTATGAGCGCACTTATTTACCTCAGGCCCTTAAAAATCGGTGATGCGGCAATCTCCTATAAATGGAGGAACGACCCCAAAGTTTGGCTTTATACCAACTTTGTGCCTAGCGAACAAATTACGCCAGAAATCGAGCGAAAATGGTTGGCAACCGTACTTAAAAAAAAGGACCAAAAACGTTTTGCGATATGTATGGTTGGAACAGAAGAATACATTGGAAATATTCAATTGCTACAAATTGGCAACAGTGAAGCAGAGTTTCATGTCTTTATCGGAGAAAAAAAATACTGGGGCAAGGGAATAGGTTTCGAAGCTACCAGACGGTTGCTCCAAATTGCTTTTTCCGACCTCAAACTCGAACATGTTTTTTTACACGTCCATCCAGAAAATATCGTAGCTATTCGTTGCTACCACCGAGCCGGATTTGAAGCCGTTGCGCTTGAAAATGAAATGCTCAAAATGGTTGTTAAAGCGAGTTCGTTTATCGGCGCTCCGTCCAATTGACCAAAGCAACTTTGCACGCAATCGAGCAATTTAATTTTAAAGGTTCCTAAGGCCGATCTGAAAGTAAAAGAACCGAAGGCTTTTGGCATGGCCTAGCTATGAAATCCCAAATCAGATTAATGTAGATCATCATGAAAAATACAGCCACTCGTGCCTTTGTTATTCCTTTGGCGCAAAAAACTGCTTGGAACAGATATGTTTCGGCCGCTTTAAAATATGATTTTTACCATACCTGGGATTATCAGAATTTAACCAAAAATGGCGAAGCAATGCTTTTCGTTTTCGAAGACCAGGCTAATTTTATTGCTTTTCCATTGCTAAAAAGGGCGGTTTCCGGTACGCCTTATTTCGATCTGCATTCAGTTTATGGTTTTGCGGGACCAATTTCAAATTTGAGGTTCAGCGATATCGGAGAACATTTTATCTTACAATTTCAGCAATGTTTTGTCGAATTTCTCAACAACGGAAATTATGTTGCAGTTTTTGCCAAGTTCCACCCCTTTTTTGATCAGACCATTGTGCTCGAAAAACTGGGGGGCGTATTTGACAATGGCAAAACAGTAGCGATTGATTTAAGGCAGCCACTTGAAGAACAGCGTAAAAAATATAGGAAATCTACTTTAGAAGCGATTAAAAAAGCCCGTAAAATGGGATTTCAACTACGTGAAATGGAGCAATACGACGATATTGTCCAATTTACAAAGTTGTATATCCAAAACATGGAAAGGGTTGGGGCAGGCGATTTTTATAAGTTTGACGAAGCTTATTTTACATCGCTTTTAGGTTCTGCTCAATGCAATGCCAAGTTGGTACTGGTTTTTTTTGAAGATAAACTGATTTGTGGCAGCATTGTCACTTTAACAAACGGCATCCTGCAAGCTCATTTAATTGCATCAAACCCAAACTACCTAAAGTATTCGCCCTCAAAGTTCCTGGTTGATGAAATTAGCTTGATCGGCCGAAAAAACGGCATGGAATATTATCATTTAGGCGGCGGGCTCGGCTTTAAAGAAAATTCGCTGCTCGATTGGAAGTTGGGTTTTTCAGATCTCGTGTTGCCTCACAAAAGCTGGCGCTTTATTGCCAACAGGCCTGTTTATGAAATGCTGGTTGAACAAAGTGGCAATAGACTAGACAGTACGGCAGATTTTTTTCCGCTTTACAGAATGATGCCAAATGAAATCCAAGCTCAACAGTTTAAAAAATAAATAGCCATGGAAAAACTAATTCTACGCGATAAGATCCATTCCAAATGGCTTATACTTTTTATCGATCAGGTTATTGTTGTTTGTACGCTTTTTTTGGCAATTGTGCTGACTTATGGAAATAAGTACGCGGAATCATTCAATGCAGAAAATTATCTCTTTGTTTGGCTTTATGGCATGATAGCCGTTGGCGTATTTATCTTTTTGAAAGTAAATACAGGCATTATAAGGTACTCGAATACAGAAGACATGCTCAGGATTTTCTTAGCGGTCTTTTCGGTAAGCCTGATCTTTACCTGTGTTAACCAGGTCATTTCTCCCTGGTTTCCGAGGCATTTGGCCGGGCTGGGCAAGATATTGCTTCTCAATTTTTTCATTTCATCGTCGTTGCTGGTGCTCTTAAGAATAACTGTTAGGGTACTTTATAATTCGATTAAAAATTTTGATAAGGTTAAAAAAGAAAACGTGCTGATTTATGGTTCGGACCATAATGCCATTTTGATCAAAAGAGCCATGGATCCGAACGAAAGTTCTGAATTGAACGTCATTGGCTTTATTGATGATGATATTCATAAAACCGATAAATACATTGAACAAAAAAGGGTTTTTCCCTTTTGCTCGCTGGCAAAACTAAAAGACAAGTATCAGGTACAGAAGATCCTGGTTGCAGAAAATGCGCTCAATACTTCAAACAAAATCAAGATCATAGAGGTTTGCTGCAATGCCGAAATGCACCTAATCAAGGTTCCTTCGTCAGACAAGTGGCTGTACGGAAAGCTTGACAGCAATCAGCTTAAAGACTTAAAAATAGACGATTTGTTAGAACGCGAGCCCATTAAGCTCGATAAAAAGAATATCCTGAAGGAACTAAAGGGCAAGCGGATCCTGATTACGGGTGCTGCAGGTTCTATCGGTTCTGAAATTGTAAGGCAGGCCCTAAACTATGATCCTAAACTGTTGGTGCTTTGCGATCAGGCCGAAACGCCGTTGCATGACCTGAGGTTAGACCTTGAAGATAGCCACCAATCGGATAAGATAAAGATTTTTATGGCTAATATCCAGAATTCCGACCGCCTCAGGACCATGTTCGAATGTTACAAGCCAGAAATTGTTTTCCATGCGGCGGCTTATAAACATGTGCCGATGATGGAAGAGAACCCATCAGAAGCCATTCTGACCAATGTGCTGGGCACCAAAAACTTGGCTGATATTTGTATGGAATTCGGAGTAGAAAAATTTGTAATGATTTCTACAGATAAGGCGGTAAAGCCCACTAATGTAATGGGGGCTTCTAAACGACTAGCCGAAATCTATATCCAGTCGCTAAGCAATGCCGAAAGTGTTGCGGGGAGCCATCAAACACGTTTCGTTACCACTAGGTTTGGCAATGTTTTGGGCTCAAATGGTTCGGTTATACCCAGGTTTAAAAACCAGATCGACAAACGTATTCCAATCACCGTTACGCATCCCAATATTACCAGGTATTTCATGACCATTCCTGAGGCCGTAGACCTGGTAATGGAGGCCGGCTCGATGGGTAAAGGCGGAGAGATTTTTCTGTTTGATATGGGCAAACCCATTAAAATAATCGATTTGGCCCTGAACATGATCAAATTAGCCGGATTAAAGCCTTATGTAGATATCGATATTGTTTTTACTGGTCTCCGTCCGGGCGAAAAAATCTTTGAAGAGCTACTGCTTTTAGAAGAAAAAACCATGCTTACCCATCATCCTAAAATCAAAATCTCTCAAAATGTAACCTTTAATTACTTGTATGTCAATCAGCTCATTAAAGACCTGATTGCCATTAACCAAAAGGGAGATGATTACCGCATGGTCAAAAAAATGAAAGAAATTCTGCCAGAGTTTATCAGCAATAACTCTTGTTACGAAGAGCTAGATCTGCTCGAGGCCAATTAATCTATAAGTTTTTCACTCAAACGCATCAACATGAATATCAATGTAGGGCACGTTCTTGAACAGGCTGTTCGAATGGAGCGGATAGGAATTAGCGAGCTGTCTCGTAAGCTTAAAGTAAGCAGAAGAACAATTTACAACTGGTTTAATCAGGAAAATCTCAATCCGCACATCATTTTAAAGGTTGGCGATGTCATTGGGCACGATTTTACTGGCGAGTTGCCAGAAAAATTCATCAAGAACCATCAGCATTTACTCGATGCCGAAGAACCTGCCTTGCTTAATGCAAATGGGCTGAATGCAGATCATAACTCGGTTTATTTTTGGATGAATAAATATGTCGGTCTTTTAGAAAAGTATAATGAACTTCTCAATCTGATCTCTGAAAATGCTTCCGTAAATGCCGATAAGCACACCTCAAAAAGCCTAATGAACAGATAATAGGCAATGTAGGCAATTGCTCAATATAGCCTAAGGAAAACTTTCTCATTTCACCATTCTTATAAAATTATTGCTCATGAAAGCGCTTGTTATTTTTATCATTCTTATTTTCTTTCAGACCATCATAGCTAGGCCACAGGTTTATAGTGGTACCGGTATCAGGTATAGTGTGGGTATTGAAACAGGTTTGGCCGTAGGCTATTTGGCTACTAAGTATGAAGCACCCCTCGGACTTTCGCTCCAAGCCGATTTTCCGGTAATTGACGGCGTTTTGTTTGGCACGGCCAATGCCGGCTTCAATAATGTTTTTGTAAGGCCTAGCTATAGGCATTTGGTAGAAGACCTTCGGTTGGTTCCATTCAAAGCCGGGCTAAAATATTTCTACAGGAGCAATCTTTATGTCCAATCGGAAATCGGATTTTCATTTCTGTTAAACAAAGCCCCGTGTGTAGAAGGCAAAAACGCCGCCTTTGTTTATACGCCACAAATTGGGATTATATTTTACCTGCATCAAAACAACTATATAGATGCGGGCTTAAGGTTCGAAAGCAATAGCAAGTTCTATGAATGCGACCACCAAAATAATTTTATAGGCTTTAGGGTGGCATGGGGCTTTACACTATAATCAGCTGTTATGAAAACCAGAATGCAATACAATTTACTGAACGATCTTTGGGTCTTATTTGTGGATTGCAAATATGAGGAATGCCCGATCTACATAAGGATGTTCAATAAAATATTGGGAAATATGTTATTGGGTGCCGCCGTCCAAAACAAAGATAAAAGGGTGTTGAGCGGTAAACATTACCTGATTAATGACGAAGTGGTAGAATTGCATACCGACGAATGGTTTCCATTGTTGCTAGCCAGTAAAAGCAAGGAATTGTTGGAAGGAATAAATGCAATTTTTATGGATATGAGCAATACGAATTCAAGAATTAAATGATCAATAGCAGACCTAAACTTGCTTAATGCCCCGTTTTTGTACTGAACAACAGTCATAAAAAATGAATTAATATTTAATGGAACTTCTTGGGAGGTCTGTAATCGACTTATTAAGAGGTGTTTAAAACTTGTAGCCTCCGTCTGTGAATCAGGGGGCTGGTTCGAGCCCGGTTTTGGGAGCAAAGCCTTTCAGTTTTTACTGAGAGGCTTTTTTCTTTTACAGCCAGGCTGATTAAACAACCTACAGGCTTTATTAAATCAGGTAGGTAATACATCTAAAAATTAGCTACATTCGCCACCATGAGGCGAGAATAACAAAAACATAATGTAGGCTCGTATCCAAAAGTTAAAAGACGATTTTCTCCAAAACAATAAAAAGGATTGATAGATTAAAATGAGTTTATTAGATACAATCGCCGTTATAACCGTATTGATTTCCATTTTTCTATCATTGTTTTTGGCCACCCTTAAAACAGAGCACAGGTTGAGCAATCGGCTTTTTGCATTTTTTCTCATTTTAACGGCAATTGATATCGGTGGCAACCTGGGCTATTTGTTTGGGGCTTCTCTGGGCACAAGAGTTTTTATAAGCTCTATTATTTTCTTGCAGCTTCCAACTTTTTATCTGTATGTTTTAGCTGTATGCTATACCGATTTTAAGCTAAAAACCAGGCATTTAATTCATGCTGTCCCGTTTTTAATCGCGAATCTGATTTTGTTGCCCCGTTTTTATGGGGTTGATGAGGCTGCTCAAATCCAGTTTCTCGAAAAGGGCAGCAACATGCTGGAAATACAGTTCAATCATATTGTGATCCATGTTCAAATGCTAGCATACCTCCTTGCTGCTTTGTTGATATTGAGGAGAGCAAAAAAAATATACTTCGAAAATTATGCTGGCGCAAGTATCGAATCGTTACGATGGCTGTTTCAGTTTACCGTGGCGCTATCGGTTTTTTACTTTATTGCCTTGCTAAGAAACATCTTTAAGTTTACCGATTATCCCAACATTGCCGAATGGTTAAAGATTGGGCTTTTCTTGTTTGAACTGGCCATCATTTTTTGGTATCTGTATAAAGCGTTAAATAACCCAGGGCTTTTTAGAAATATCGATTCAAGGTTAAAGCTGGTGCAGCATATCGTTTCGGAAGAAAAAGATAATGGGCAATTGGTGGCTGAAAAAGAATATAACGAGGAACTGCTGAAATTAAGGAAATATATGCTGGACGCAAAGCCGTTCCTCAACCCAGCCTTAACCATCCAAGATGTTGCCGACGAAGTGCATATTCCCGTTCGTGATTTGTCGGTTTTGATCAACCATAAACTAGGACAGCATTTCTACGATTTTGTGAATGCCTATCGTATAGAAGCGGCCATGGATAAGTTAAAAGATGTTTCAAAAAGCAAGGTAACTATTTTGGAGATCCTCTATGAAGTAGGCTTTAATTCAAAATCCTCTTTCAATACCGCCTTTAAAAAACACACGGGGCTTACCCCTACGGTTTATCGTAAAAGCCTGTAAAACAATAGCTTGTAATTATTTGTACTGACTTTTTGAAATACTCGTACGGGTGTTTGCAAACCAATGCGTACGAGTATTTTTATTCGGTCGACTGGCATTGGCTTCTTCTTCATATTTGTATCGAAGTAATTTTTTAACCCAAACACGATACGATGAAAACTCCATTCAAATTTTTAGCAGCACTCTTATTAGTCAGCAATTTTTCTTTTGGACAAAACATTTCCAAAAAGATCGATTCGATTATTAAAAATAATTATCAAAAAAATCCTGACGTTGGCATTAGCGTTGGTTTGATCAAGGATAACGAAGAATTCTATACGGCCTATAGCAAGTTGAATGAAAAAAGCCAAGTTGAGATCAATAAAAACTCGATATTCGAAATTGCCTCCATTACTAAAATCCTAACTTCGAATTTAATTGCACAGGCCATTCTCGAACATAAATTGAATGCTGACGATTATATCGACAACTTTTTGCCTAAGGCCTATGTGCTGCAGAAGAACCTCCAAAACAAAATAAAAATCTCAGACCTGGCATCTCATCAATCTGGTTTGCCCGATATCGATTTTGCAAAACTCATTGCACTGGATCCACAACAGCCTGTAAGCAGCATAACCGAAGATACGCTGGTGGCTATGGTCAATAATTGTAGTGAATTAACGGATTATGGCCGTTATCGTTATTCTACAATCGGCTATACTTTGCTCGGACAGCTATTGGAAAAAGTATACGGAAAAAGCTATGATGAGATTATCAGGAGCAAAATAATCAAGCCATTGCGGTTAAGCAATACGCTGACCAAAGAATTTGAGGTCAAAAACAGAACTACGGGCCATAACCCCAACGGTGGTATACAAGAGTTCTTCAAGTGGAATGTTACGGCACCTGCCGGATTGGTAAAATCTAGTGCTGCCGATATGGTTGCTTTTTTAAAGGCCGTTTTAAATCAAGAAACCACAATAGGCAAAGCCGCTATGATTACAGAAAGAACCTTTTACAAAGATGAAAAGAGGACAATGGGCCTGGGCACGAATATTATAACGGATGATCAAAATACGATTTACCTGAAATCGGGAGATTCTATGGGCCAATCTTCGATCATCTGCTACAACAGGGCTAAAAATTGGGGCATTATCATCCTGTTAGACCAAAGGAACTCCAAAATGAGGCAGAATTTGCTAGATGAGATTACCGAAACAGTTTTGAAATAAGCTAGTCGGTTGATTTAGGCCAAGATTAGCAGATAAAGCCTTTCTGTGCAAACTGGGAGGCTTTTGTATAACGACAACAACTGTTATATTTGTGCATGCCCACCTCTCCATTAGCTGCTTTTCGACGTCGAAAAGGAATGAGCCAAGAACAGTTGGCTGCCCTTTCGGGTGTAAGTGCCAGAACTATCCAACGCATTGAAAAAGGTACGGTAGTTGCGCATCCGGCTACGCTTAAATTGCTGGCCGATTGTTTGGAAGTGGAACCCGAATTGCTTTTGGGAAAAGGGCCTGATATGGCAGCAACTGCCAGTACAAATAAGCTAGTGCCCTTGTTTCACGGCTTGGCCTTGGTCGGTTTGTTTTTTCCCATTCTCAACATCATCCTGCCTGGATTTTTGTGGTTGCTTAAAAAGGACGAACAGCCCGAATATGATCGCCAGGGCAAGCAGGTACTTAATTTTCAGCTCACGATGTCTTTTGCTTTCGTGCCTTCGGTTTTGCTGCTCATTTTCTTCTTTCCGGTAGGGTTTCCCTTAACGCTATTGATTTATTTTTACACCGTAGTGATGTGCCTGCTCAATCTCTTCAGGTCCATTAACCAACTGCCCGTGCGCTATCCTTTGTCTTTTGCTTTTTTAAGGTAAAAACGCCGTTTATGCCATTAACAAGCTTAAGTGTCGTGAAGGTGTCGGTAAGCTGTCGTTGAAAGGAATGGCCAAAGCCCCTAATTTTGGCCTAAACACTTTTCATGATGAAACAACAACTTCTGGCACTTGCCTTTATGCTTTACCTGCTTCCTGCTGTTGCCCAAGAAGCCAAGCAAATTCAACACCTCAACGGCCAATCGGTTAGTACGGTAGCCTTGCAAAAAAGACTGGCGCAT
Source organism: Pedobacter sp. TM02 (assembly GCF_059705275.1). NCBI lineage: Bacteria > Pseudomonadati > Bacteroidota > Sphingobacteriia > Sphingobacteriales > Sphingobacteriaceae > Pedobacter > Pedobacter sp. TM02. The sequence goes on along the minus strand of NZ_AP046530.1, from coordinate 3,577,162 downwards.
TTGGTCGATAGTGCCAAACTTGCCGGTTTGCAGGTGGCCATTGTTAACCACAACAAAATAGTATTTGCCTCCAGCTTTGGCTATAAGGACGTGGAAAATCAAAAGAGACTTGATGATAGCACGGTAATGTATGCTGCTTCTCTGACCAAGCCTGTAAGCGCCTATGTTTTTTTGCGTTTGGTTGATCGGGGGATATTTAATCTGGACAAACCCATACATTTTTACCTGAAAAAACCGATTGGCCAATATGAAAAATGGAAAGACCTGGCCGAAGATACCCCTGCGTTTAACCGCATTACGCCAAGGATGTTACTGGCCCACAGCGCTGGCTTGCCGGTGTTGCGCCAATTATATGGCAACAAAACCAGCTTGATTGCCAGACCGGGCGAGAGGTTCTACTACTCGAACGAAGGTCTTAACCTATTGGGCTTTATGATAGAGGAATATACCGGAAAGCCACTCGAAATAATTACCCGCGAAGAAGTTTTTGGCCCTTTGCAAATGTCGCGCACCAGCATGGTCTGGGAAAAGCCGTTCGAGAGCAATTTTTCGTACGCCTATTTTAAGGATGGCAAAAAATATGGTTCGGAAAGAAGGCAAAGCAGCAGGGCTGCAGGCTCAATGTCGACAACGGCTACCGATTATGCCCATTTTGTGCTAAACCTGATGACGCAAACAGGTCTAAGGAAAACTAGTTTTCGGCAAATGCTGTCACCCCAGATTTCGGTAACCAGCAAACGCGGGTTTGGTGTCTTAAAAGATAGCCTAACCCACGAAAACGATGCCATTAAACTGGCTTGGGGCTTGGGAATTGGTTTGTTTCAATCGCCTTATGGCAAAGCTTTTTTCCATACCGGACATGGCGAGGCCAACCAGAATTATGCGGTGGCTTTCCCTGAAAAAGGAATAGCGCTTATCCTGCTCAGCAATAGCGAAAATTTTGAAAGTGTTGGACCGGAAATTGTAAGGGCCTGCATCGGCGATAGCTATTCGCCATTTAGGTGGCTGGGCTATGGGGAAGATCACTAGACTGCCGGCCAAAAGCCACTGATTGGACTTATACATGTCGGTGGCTTCGATGATGAATCGAAATAAGCCCTAGCCGGGTAGTTGGTTATATGGGACCTCTCGCGGGCGACTGGCAATTTCGTGCCCTTCTTTTACCACGGTGATGTGCTGTCGAATTGTTGCAGAGGCTGTCAATCCCAGGCCTGCCAATGGCTGGCCTGGGAAAAATGCAGATTTACAGGCTGTTGAGGTGCTGCGATGCCAAGTTGCGGTATTACGGGGAAATATAGTGGCATGTGCTTTGGCTTCGTGTTTTTTACAGCCAATAGCAACCGACGCTAAAGTCTTTGTTTCGAGGTGATAAATGCATTTTTTACGATAAAATCTGTTTTTTTGCCCAGTTTGGTGCCTATCGGTATGGGCTTTGAAAATGCTTATGGATGATAAAGCATTTAAAATCTATTGTATTGGGGTTCGTACTGATTGCGCTGACTAAGCCCGTATTGGCCGATATCCGCGTTTGCTATCATGGGGGCGAAAACATTTCTAGCACCAACGAAAATGGAACCGTTAGCTCGCGTCCCTTTTTTGATTCGCCTTACACCACGGGGTTTCCTTACGCTTGCAGTCCCGTGATCAGCTTGGTGTCTCAGGGTTGCGTGATGGATTTGCCGAGAGCCAGGGTTAGGGGAGATCTTTATACCTTTTCATCCTATGTGCCCTGCCCATTGGATGACTTTCATGGCTTAGGGCTGATGGCCATGCTGTCGATACTGGCTTTTTTTCGTATCAGGAAAGCCTGTTGCTGAGCGAGTCTGAAAGGTTAAGCTACAGGCTTTGGGCGCCACCTCGGATGGAAAAGATTTCGGGTTTGTTAAATTTTGTCGCCGTGTGAAATTTTTGTTAACAAAATGATAATTTAAGGTTATCTTCATGTTTACTAATTTTGTGGCATGCAAATAGCAACCTATGTGATTTATGAACTATTGATCAGAATCAAGGAGCTCAACCCCGATGTGGGCGATTTCGTCTCCTGTAGGAAAACCGAGCATGGCGTTTACGTACAGACAACTTCAGGCCATGTAACCATACCCGATAACCTATACCACAAACAATTCGAAGAACCAACCGAAATTTCTACCGCCGAACTGCTTTCTTTGCTTTAAGCGCTTCACAAGCTCATTGAATTGCGGTTTGAAGCTCAGGCCACCGCTTGACAACGGGTTGCTGGCATTAAAATGTGCTCGGAATTATCTATTTTTATGAGGCTGGCAAGCATGGGCTTTGTTCATCTTTAGAGACCCGAAATGCCGAAGCGTAACGATAAACCAAAATTTTAATGCATACAGTTTTACCTTTTTTATTGGCCATGGTAGCAGGCATTGTACTGTTGGAAATATGGGCCACCAAATTGCGGATTGCCTATCCTATATTGCTGGTCGTAGCTGGCTTGCTCGTGAGCCTATTACCTGGCCTGCCTCACGTAAAAATCAATCCCGACCTTATTTTCTTTATATTTTTGCCACCCCTGTTGTTTGAAGCGGCCTGGTCTATTTCTTTTAAGGAAATGAAAAAGTGGTGGCGCATTATCGGAAGCTTTGCCTTTTTGGTGGTGTTTTTTACAGCTTTGTCGGTCGCGTTGGTTACCAATTACCTTATTCCAGGCTTTACCATTGCATTGGGCTTTTTGCTGGGTGGCATTGTTTCGCCACCGGATGCGGTAAGCACTGGCGCGATTATGAAATTCGTCAAAATTCCCAAATCAGCTTCGGCTATTTTGGAAGGAGAAAGCCTGCTTAACGATGCTTCTTCGCTCATTATTTTTCGCTTTGCACTGGTAGCGGTAGGTACCGGACAGTTTGTTTGGCAGGAGGCGTCGCTCGATTTTTTGTGGATGGTGCTTGGTGGCGCAGGCATTGGCTTGTTGTTAGGCTGGATATTTGTAATGGCTCATAAAAAACTGCCAACCGATGCGCCTTCCGATATTGCGCTTACCCTGATCGAACCCTATTTTATGTATTGGATAGCAGAACAACTGCACAGTTCGGGCGTATTGGCGGTAGTTTGTGGCGGCTTGTTTATGGCCAACCGGCGTCTGCTCTTTTTAAACAGTACCAGTCGCATTAGGGGCTACAGTGTGTGGGAAAGCTTTGTTTTTATTCTCAATGGCATTGTTTTTTTGTTGATCGGCTTGGGGCTTCCCGAAATTGTAGATGGTATCCGCGCTACGGGAATGCCATTGTCTACTGCCATCCGCTATGGTGTGATCGTAACCGGAGTGCTGATTGGCGCCCGAATGGTGAGTTCGTATGCGGCCATGGTGGCAACCCTTATTTTCAGGCCCAGTGTAGCGCCTCGGGCAAGCTCCAGGCGCCGACAGTTGCTGATGCCGCTGATGTTAGGCTGGACAGGCATGCGGGGTGTAGTATCGCTGGCGGCGGCCTTGTCTATACCCGTTAAATTAGATCATGGCGGATTTTTTCCTCATCGCGATCTTATCCTGTTCATTACTTTTGTGGTGATATTGCTTACCTTGGTGGTACAAGGCCTTACCTTGCCTTATCTCATTAAGTATGGCCGCATATTCGACGGTATGCGCGAAGAACCGGAAGAAGAGGCTGTTAAAAAGCTCAAAAGAGGCCTAAAAGTACATGTGCATCAATTCCTCAAAAACAAATACGACCATGAACTGCAAGGCCATGTAGGCCTGCAACGTCTTTTGGCACATTGGGAAGAAAAACTGAAAGCCGCTGACGACGACTGGATGAACGACAAAACAAAAACCATCTATCTCGAAATGCTCGAATGCCAGCGCCAGTATCTGGTAGAACTTAACAAAGATGTAAACGTTAGCGAAGAAATCATCCGTAGCCAACTGTACCAAATCGATTTGGAGGAAGAACGCCTGAGGGTTATTTAAGCGGATATTTTTTTAATTAAGCAGTATGGCTGGTAGAAGCCAATTTCAAATCAGCAGATTCGGTTGGCTTTTATGCTACACAATTTTAGAGGTGGTACGCCTTCGAGTTGGGTTTTGAAGACGTATCCTGTTTTTCCAATTTTTTAAGAAAAATGTGGGTCTGACACTTCCGGTTTCAGGAATTAGTCTGCTTTAAACCGCTGATTTTAAATCAATCAAAACTTTTAGGGCCAATTGTTGCTTATTGAATAGGGAAATCGGAATAAGGCCGTAACTATAAATGGCAATTTTTCGAATCCTTTATGGTAAAACTAAATACAGGCATTATGAACAATCAAAATGAGCAACAAAGCAAGGGTAAAAATGCTTTAGAAGAACAGAAAAGGGAAAGAAACCAGGCCGATATAGATAGCACGACCCATCTGGAAGACGAGCGCACCAATGGAACCACCACTGCGCCTACGCCCAAAGCGGTAGAAGGTTCGCAACCAGAAACTGCCAAGCCTAGTGAAGGACATGGTAAAACCGTTGCGCCAAATGATGAAAACGGCTAAGCCTGGCATGTTCTTGTTCCAGCTTTAAATAAATAGGTACCTCGTGATTGCCCAAGTATAAGCTAAAAACCACTTCCCCTGAGGAGGTGGTTTTTAATTTATAGTTAAATATGTGTTGAAATCTCCGCAAATGCTTAAATTAGTCTGTAGCCAAAAGTCAATGACAACCGAGCATATAGACTGGATGAACGTGCTTTAGTAAGCTTCTGTTGCCAATTTATTTTAAAGCAAATATTAATCATATGAAAAAGAGGCTCTTGTTTTCCTGTTTGTTGCTGCTTGCCTCGAATTTTTGTCTTGCGCAAGCTACCGAGCTCAGAAATATCCAGGCTTCCTTGCCTAACATCCGCGATAGCCTCCGGTATGTAGATGCCTTAAACAGGATGGCCATGCTGCTGTATGAGAAAAATGTAGATAGTACCTTTTATTATACCAAAAAGGCCCGCGAAATTGCCGACCGCCATCATTACGCCAAGGGCAAAGCCGATGCCATGAACAACCTCGGCGTTTTCTTTGATATCAAAGGCAACTTTCAACTGGCCTTGCGCTATTATAATGAAGGCTATACGGTATACAAAAAACTGGCCGATTCGAGCAACTGCATACAGGCCATGATGAATATCGCCATGGTATACCAAGAAATGGGCAAAGACGATAAAGCCATTCAGCGGTTTAGCCAGACTTTTGAACAGGCCAAAAAACTGCAGCGCGACTCGATCAGGTCCCTGGTTATTTACAATTATTTATTGTCCTATCCTACACATTTCGACCGCTCAACTACCCTTAATTACATCAAGGTTGCCAAAAACATTGCCACCAAGTACAACGACAAGCGGTCGTTGTTGGCCATTGATCAATTAATTGCCGATGACCTGATTAGCCATGGCAAGCGCAGCGAAGGACTGGCCTTGCTGAACCAAACCATTACGGCCGCCATCGATAAAAAGCTCTATTACGTATCAATGGATATGCTCTTGGACATAGCCCAGCAATTGGAAGCCACTAGTCCCGATCAAACCGTAGCCTACTACAAACAGGCCATGGCTATTGCCGATCAAAACGAATACCAATACTATAGCGAGTTGCTGGCCAGAAAACTATTCGATTTTTACGACACGCGTGGCGATCAGGCCACAGCCGCTATTTACAGTAAAAAGCTGATCAATATCCACGACATTGAGGCCAAGCGAAACAGCGAATCGGGGATAGACTACATCGATTATGCCCTTAAAGACGAGCAGGTAAAGTCGCTAGAAAGCCGTTATGCCTATCAGGTAGCTTTATCGATATTGGCTGGTGTGGCTTTTTTGTTGGCTATTGCTACGGTAGTTTCGGTACGCAGGCATTTACGGCGCACCAGGCAGCAGAACAGCCAGATGAAAGAAGCATTGAGTGCATTGGAGCAAAGTCAGGCAGACAATACCCGAATGATGCGGATTGTAGCCCACGACTTGCGCAACCCGATAGGAGGGATGTATTCTATTGCCACATTGATGTTAGATGAGCCAGACCGCTCTGAAGAAGATCGGGTAATGCTCGATTTGATGAAAACATCGGGGCAGCACTCGCTTGAATTGGTTGATAACCTGTTGCAGCTGCAGTTTAGCAGCGAAGAGCTTAAGAAAGAACCTGTTGATATTGCAGAGATGTTGCAGTATTGCGTTTCCCTGTTGCACAGCAAAGCCGAGGCCAAAAAGCAGCAGCTGAGCTTAGAAACCGTGCCCGCAACCTTGTCGGCCAGCAGGGAAAAGCTTTGGAGGGTAATCAGCAATCTCATTGCCAATGCCATTAAATTCAGTCCAAATGATGCCAAAATCAAGGTCAAGATGATTAAAAACGAACTGGGTATCCGCATTTTGGTAAAAGACGAAGGTATTGGCATCCCAGCCGAAATGGGTGAAAAGATATTCGATTTGTTTACCGAAGCCAAAAGGCCGGGCACTGCTGGCGAACAGCCTTTTGGTATGGGCCTGGCCATTTCAAAGCAGATTGTGGAGGCGCACAACGGCAAGATATGGTTCGAAAACAACGAGGCAAGCGGTACAACTTTCTTTGTAGAACTACCCACTAAGTTAGCTGAGGCTAAAGCTTAGCGAAACCCTAGGCTTAAAGCAACTGGAAACTCGTCGGCTTCAATTGGTTTCGGCAAGCCTAACCATCCGCGCAACGTAGGCCAAGCCAATTATTGTAAAATAAAATTGTAAACTTTGTAAAATCAAACAATCAGTTTATGGGTACCTTTCAAACCTTGGCAACTACCAGCAACAAATACATTTTAGGCTTGTTGGCGTTGTTGCTCACTACGGTAATCTGTACGGCTTTTAGCCTCGGCAAAAACGATGGCTTCGACCTGGACAAACAAGAAATCCTGCTGCGCAAAATTGGGCATGAAGTATTGCTGCATGCTGGCGATGATACCTCGAGGGTATTGCCGGTAAAGAAAATAGGCTACAACGAATATGAGCTCAGGTTTGAGAACGAGTTTGCTTTTCAGCCTGATTCACTGATCAAAATTATTAGTCGAACATTGGCTAAAGACGAATTGGCAACTAATTATATGGTCAACGTACGCAGCTGCGTAGCTAGGGAGGTGATATTTGGATATATGGTTTTTAAGAACCAATCTAATAACATTGTGCCTTGCACAGGCCGGGTACAGCCCAAAGGTTGTTACCTTATTGATATTAAGTTTGAAAGCCCAATGATTTCTGTGGCGCAAAAGAGCTACCTGATTGGGGGTTTGCCCATGTTGGCTTTCATCGGGTTGCTGCTGTTTCGCGCCGCAAACACGAGGGGCAGGCAAAAGAATGCAAAAATTACAGGCGAAAATCATTTTAAAATAGGCGCTACCTTATTCGATGCGCAAAAACGGCAACTGGTTTTAGGCGAAACGCTAACCGAACTTACCTTTAAAGAAAGCAAGCTGCTTGCCATCTTTGCGTCTTCTCCAAATACCATTGTAGCAAGAAGCAGGCTGCAAAAGGAAATATGGGAAGATGAAGGAGTTATTGTTGGCCGTAGTTTAGACGTCTTCATTTCCAAGCTGAGGAGAAAACTGGAAGACGATCCGGCTGTGAGTTTGGTGAACATCCATGGCAAGGGCTATAAGCTGGAAATTATCGATCCAGATTAATCAATTCTAGAGCTAAAAGTGCTACAGCGTCATTGTAATGGCTTTTTTACAAAAATAGGAAAGCAGAAATTCACGATCTTATAAATTAGCAGAATTGTAAAAACTGGTGATAATTTACGACTCGATTTGAGGCAAACTGAAGAAAAAGGTTTCACCAAATTGTACGTGAAAGCAAATAAACAAACGACTAATTATTTCAGATGAAGAAATTACATATTTTAACCGCTCTGGCACTCATTTGCGCTGCTTTAACCAGCAAGGCGCAATTAGATCCCCTCTCATCGCAGTATTATTATAACCGTTATCAAACCAATTCGGCTTTTGCAGGGTTTGAGCACGGCATAAACCTGAATGTAGGCTTCAGAAGCATGTGGAACAATATTCCAGGTGCTCCCGTAACGCAGGCTGTTACCTTCGATTATGGCTTTCAGCGTTCGGGCGTGGGCCTCAACGTTTACAACGACAAAGCCGGTTTGCAGCGTCAAACCAAGGTGTTGGCCAGTTACGCCTATCATTTGCCACTTAATGAAAAAAGCAAGCTGAATTTTGGCGTTTCGCTGGGCTTTACCAATCAGCGTTTGAGTACTTCCGATATTAACGGTAATCCGAACGATGTATTGGTGGGCCAGTACAACGACCGCGAAACCTATATCGATGGCGATTTTGGCGTGGCCTATACCAACGATCGTTTAACGGTAAGTGCCTCCTTGCCTAACCTGAACAAGCTGTTTAACCGTGATGGTTCGAAAGTGGCTGATATTTCGCGCTTCTACTCGGCGGTAAGCTATAAAATTCCATTGGCAGGTACAGGACTGGAGGGAGAACTGCTTGAACCTTTGGTAGCCTACCGAATGGTTGAGGGCTATAAGGACATTTGGGATGCGGGTGCACAGCTATCGGTTTTTGAGCAACAGGTTTTGCTTTCGGCTATTTACCACAGTACCGAAAATGCAACTTTTGGCCTGGGTATGGACTACAAAAGAAAATACCTGATCAGTGGCTTGTACACCACCAATACTTCGCAATTGAGCAATTATACCAATGGCAATTTTGAACTTTATCTCAGGATAAAATTTGGTAAATAAGCCTAGTTTAATTCAAGGCAGAAAGGCAAATCGTTTAACGCGGTTTGCCTTTTTTAATGACCTGAGTTTGGCTGATAGCGGTGTGTTTGGTATATTTAGTCATGCTAAGCATAGCGAAAGACATAGACGAATACATTGCCGGTTTCCCTCAAGATGTGCAGGCCATATTGCAACAAGTACGCACAACCATCGCACAAGCCGCCCCAGAAGCCACCGAAGCTATTAAATATGCTATTCCAACTTTTGTGTTCCACGGCAACCTGGTGCATTTTGCAGGCTACAAAAATCACGTCGGCTTTTATGCCACACCGGGTGCGCATGAGGATTTTGCCCAAGAACTGGCGCCCTATAAACAGGGCAAAGGTTCGGTACAATTTCCGATAGACCAACCCATGCCTTTGAGCCTCATCGCGCGGATGGTCAAATACCGGATGCAGAAAAACCTGGACAAGCTGGCGGGCAAAAAGAAATAGCTATTTTTTTCTGAAAAGGGCAATTAATCCCAAAATTGGTCCAATGGCCAACACCATATAAATGTATTGTGCATTTTGATTGGTTAGCAGGGCATTGATCAGTTGCACACTGGCAATAGTGGTGGCAAAGCCCATGCAGTTAACCATGGTCAAGGCTGTTCCTTTCCATTCTTCGTCGGCATTTTGAGCTACCAGTGTAGAAAACAAAGGCGAATCGGCAATTACAGCGATTCCCCAAACCAATAAAAAGAACAGCAGTAAGGGTAACGACGAATTTAACAATACCAAAGGCGAAAGCAAGGCGCAGGTGCAGGAAATGCCCAAGGCCATGATGGCTGTTTTTTTCGTTCCCAGGCGCAAGGAGAGCAGGCCGCTGCCTACGCAGGCCAAGCTGCCAATACCGATAATGCAAAAGGAAAGCCACGAAATAGGCAAGCGCAGTTGCGGATAATGTTGTTGGTAGTTAGCCAACATCAGCGGTACAAATACCCAAAAGGCATACAGTTCCCACATGTGTCCCAAATACCCCAAAACAGCCGACCTAAAATTTTGGTTTTTAAAGCCCCTTAAAAATGCCAGCCAGTTTAATTGTTGCGCTGGTTTGCGGTATGGGCCATCGGCAACGCAAAACCGGATGGACAAGCCACCGATAACAGCAAGCAGCGAAGTGGCATAAACCACATATTGCCATTTCAAGGCAGGCAAGCTTTTGAGCAGGTGCGGAAAAGCAGTGCCCAAAACCAGGGCGCCTACCAAAAAACCTAAAGATTTGCCCAAGCTTTGCTGATAATAATCGGAAGCAATTTTCATCCCCACCGGATAAATCCCCGCTAAAAAGAAACCTATAAGAGCTCTTGATAAAATCAGGCCACTGGCACCTAATCCAGGCAGTACCATCACCAGGTTAGCCATCGCCGCAATAAGCGCACAAATAAAAAAGACTTTCGAGGGCGAAAAGCGGTCGGCAATACCGAGCAGGGCAAATACCAGCGTGCCTACAATGAAGCCTAGCTGCACCGCGCTGGCCAAATGACCCAAATAGCTGGTCTTAACTTCGTAGGCCTGGGCAATATCTGCTATAATTGCATTGCCTGCAAACCACAAAGAAGTACAAAAGAACTGCGCCGTTACAATCGTGGGCAAAATCCATTTGGGTACAGGTGGCTTGGCAAGAGGCATGATCGGGTGCTTGATTTGAACGCAATTTAGGGAAATCATGAAGTAAATACACTTTCCAGGTTTTAAAACTTCGCAAGTGCTTTTCCTAAAAAGTCCGCAGCTTGATCAGGGCCATAAAATGATCTCTGAACTTGTCGCTAATCGGAATTTGCTTGTTGCCCAGGTAAAGGTGGTTATCCTGTATTTTATCAACCTGCCTGATGTTCACGATGTACGAGTTGTGTACCCTTACAAAAGGAAGCTTTAACAGGCTTTCTACTTCTTTTAGCCGTTTGTAAACCAGCAATTGCTCGTTGGCTGTGGCCAGGCGCACATACTCTTTTTCGCCTTCAAAATAAAGGATGTTTTCGAGGTGGATTTTGTTTAGGGTTTTACCCGATTTGACAAAGAAATATTCGTCCTGCAACATTCCGTTTTCGGATGCCTTTGCAGGTTCTGGCTTGTCAAAATAGAATTCTATTTTCTGAATGGCAGATAGAAAGCGTTTCAGCGTAATGGGTTTAAGGAGGTAATCGATGGTTTGGTAGCTGTAGCTTTCGGCGGCGTGTTCAGAATAGGCGGTGGTGAATACAATTTTTACGCCAGGAGGCAATAAACCGGCCAATTCCATCCCGTTTAACATGGGCATGTTGATGTCGAGAAAGACAAAATCGACCCGATTTTCCTTCAAATAAGCCAAGGCCTCGAGCGCATTGTAGCAGATGGTAGCCAAGTTCCAGTCGGTGGTTTGCTTCACCAGCACTTCGAGCAGGTTCACTGCATTCGGCTCGTCGTCAATGATCATGCAGGTTAAACTCATTGTATCGGAATTTTAAAGTAAGCCATAAAATAGCCTTCGGCTTCGCCGGTACGTAACTCAAAATCGTCGTTGTATAAAATAGCCAAGCGCTTGCGCAGGTTTTCGATACCCGAACCCACGGTACGCTCGGGTTTTGCCGCTACCGTGTTGATGGTTTTGAAAATGAGGGTGTCGCCTTCTTGCAGCAACGAAATATCAACCTGATTGTTGGCGCTGGTTTTGTCTATGCCATGTTTAAAAATATTCTCTACAAAGGTCATCATCAACATGGGTGGTATTTGATAATCGTCAGCGTAGTCTTTTGTAAAATTCAGGGCAATCTGATGCCTGATCCTGATTTTTTCCAGCTCGATGTAATTCTCCAGAAAATTCAGTTCGGTGGAAATGAAGACTTTTGTTTTTGGGCTATCGTCAACAAAGTAACGCATCATATCGGCCAAACGCTCAATCAATCCTGCGGTTCTCGGCGCCTCAATGTAAGCTTCGTAATAGATGTTGTTGAGGGTATTGAACAAAAAGTGGGGCTGCACCTGCGATTTGAGCAGGTTGAGTTCGGCCTGTGTTTTTTGCAACAGGATTTCTTCCGTCTGTTTTTTCAATCCGAAATAGGCCAGGGCAATCCTGAAGATGAAGCTGAGCAGAAAAATAAGCAAGCCACTGATGCTGATGTAGAGCAAGCGAAGAAAAGTGGTTTTCTCGGGCATGTCGTGGCCAAAAAAGGTATTGTACACATAATTGACCAAATAGCCCTTCGAAATGCCATAAGCCAGTAAAAAAACGATTACCAAAATTACATAGAGTGTTTTTTGGTTGCGTTCGTAAAAACGTGGAAAGAGCCAGTTGATGTTACCGTAAATAATGAGGGCATAAAATAGGGTATTGATGAGGTTGAATACAAAAGACTGGCCAATGGTGCTCAGCGGCAAAGTAGAGAAGAATGAGATCAGAAAGATGGCGGTCCACACCAACCATTGAAACTGTGTCGTATTTACCTTCTTGGGGTCTAGGAAATGCATTGCTAAATATACAAAGTTGCTACTTAAGCTGCACTGCGGCTTCAACCATTTGCCCCTAATTTTAAACCGATGTACCAATACAACAAAACCGGGCTGTGGTTAAAAATATCTACCATATGGTTGAATGCATGCCATTAAAAACACTTCAATTCCAACATTTGGTATTCAATTAAACGCAAAATGATGAAAAAGTTGATTTCCCTGGGTATGGCCCTTGCAATGGGCAGCCTGTGGTCTGTTGCCCATGCACAAAAAGTAGATACCATCCGCTTAAAAGACCAGCGCCTGCTTACCTCGGCCTTGAAACCTGGCCTCAAACAATATCTTGTTTATTTTCAGATGCCGAAAAGTCCAAAAGACCTGAAATATTGGCTTTGGCTGCGCGACATTAAACGCGAAAACAAACATGGAGAAGACGTATTTGCCATTAGTCAGCATTGGTATGGCAGCGACAGTACGACTTACCGCGAAGTATATTCGCTAAACCGGGCCAAAGATTTTCTGCCGATTTACCATGCCGAAACCGTTGCAGGCAAGCGCAAAGCCTTTAACTGGAGCGCTGCCGGCATTACAGGAGCCGATACCGTTGCCCAAAATACCCAAAAAGCCTTCAAGCTCGATTTTAACCAACCGTGTTTCAATTGGAACCTGGATATCGAAACTTTCGAAATGTTGCCTTTGGCCGCGGGCAAAGTCTTCGCCATTAATTTTTACGATGCTGGTTTTGATGTGCCTAAATATGTAAACTATACCGTAACCGGCAGCGAACTGCTGCATACTTTAGATGGCCAAAAAGTAGATTGCTGGCTGTTGCGCACCGAAAGCGAAAATAGGGGAGCCAAATACGTGCAGACTTTCTGGATCAGCAAAAAAGGGCACGAATTATTGAAAGAAGAAGATGCTTTTCCAAATGGCTATCGCTACAAAGTGAAATTGCCAGCACTGGCCCCTGATGTTTATGCACGTTTTCTCAAAAAATAGACAGCTATGAAATTAAATCCTTTTAAATATGCATTGTTGGTCCTGCTTTTTCCGTTTTTGGCCAACGCACAGCAAACGCCACAGGCTATTTTGCAAAAAGTGAAATCGGTTATGGGCCTTGATCGCTTAAAAAAACCAGTATTTCATTTTTACTATAATGAAGTCAGTTTGGGACGAGAACAATCCGACCGTACTTATGCGCCTTTCTTCACAACCGCTACCCAGGCCGAAGTTTGGTACAGTGCCCAGCATAATGTGCAGCGCATGGAGCAAAATACCATTCGCGTGGGTACGGGCCCGGGCAAAAACCCGGTTGTGGTGTACAATGGCGTCGGCAAAAATTATTTTGTGAGAGATACGGTTTATAAGCCCTTCCATTTTGAGTACGATAAGCTGAATGTTTGGATGGTGCTGCTCGATTGGTTGGCCGATCCGGAGGTAAAACAGGTCAAAAATGAGCGGTATCGTGATTTTGACCGTTTGGTACTGGCGCGCAAGGCTGCCGTTGGCGAAGAGCGTTTGTTTATAGATCCTAAAACTTATTTTCCAATCAAACTCGACTATTACGAACTGCATAGTCTTTGGGGCCAGCAACACATTGAAGTGGTTTACAGCAACTGGAAGCTAACCGATAACAGTTTTTATCCCAATTCGGCCTTTAGGCTGGAAGACGGCGAGCCAATGTTTTATCGTACGCTAGGCAAAAGTGAAATGTCTGATTCGCTTAGCCTGTTCAGCAAAATCGGTAGCCTGCCGGCAACAGGGCCTAAGCATGTGAACCTGGAGTGGTATAGTTCTGAACAGCCAATGCTGATTAAAGTGAGCGAAAACACTTATTTGAGCAAAAACAGGATGTATACCGAAACATTTACCCGCATTGGCGATACCATTTACCTGTTGGATGCCACCCTGAACGAAGAAAGAGCCAAACAAGACGAACAACTGATTAAAAAAATATTTCCGGGCATCAATAAGTTTGTACTGGTGGTTACCGATTTGGCCTGGCCTCATATTGGGGGCATGCGCTATTGGGTGAGCAAGGGAGCAACCGTAATCTCGCATCCGGCATCGAAGCAGTTTATAGCAAAGGTGGTTGCTCGCAAATGGATTTTTCAGCCAGACGAACTACAAAAGCATCCGGTAAAACTGAAATTCGTAGCCGTAGAGCAGCTTAGGGCGCTGGCCAACAACCAACTGCAAATATTTCCGATAAACGGCATTGGCAGCGAAGGCGCCTTGGCCTGTTACCTGCCGGCCGATCAGTTGCTCTGGGCCAGCGATTACATCCAAACGATAACTTCATCATCGGCTTATGCCAAAGAGGTGATTGATGCGGTAAACCGTGAAAAACTCAAACCGTTAAAAATGGTGGCCCAACATGTGCCACTAACCGATTGGCAACAGGTATTGAAGGTAAACCAATAACTGTTTTATTATCAGGTATGCGCTAATCGTTGGTGAAGAGCACCAACGAGCGCTAAAGTTGCGCACCGAAAGCGAGCATAGAGGTGCCAAATACGTGCAGACTTTCTGGATCAGCAAAAAGGACACGAATGATTGAAAGAGGAACGGCTATCGCTACAGTGAAATTGCCAACACTGGCCCCCGATGTTTATGCACGTTTCCAGAAAAAATAGGATTTTAACCCTCATCGGGCGGTGTAGTTGCTGAAGACTTGGACTTTTGCGATGGGGATCTCTCACTATAATAAATAAGCACCCGAAAAATAATGTTTCGGCCGTGTGTGAATACGCAGAGTAAAAGAAGCTTTTAAGCATAAGTCTATCGCCATTTGCGCATAGCGTCTTTTCTCTGCGGTTGGCTCATGAGCTGACTATAACATAGGCAGTTTAAAATCTTTAGTGTATGAAATGGCAATCTTTAAAACTCACGCTCTTGATATTCTTTTTTACAAATGCCCAGCCATTGCCACGGGCCACCTTTGGCCATGGCAAAATCTACCCGGAAAGCTTAATGAAGGAGGGAGGCAACAATTTCGGCCCATTGTGCGGACTCGAAAAGTTAGCCGGCCGCTCTTGATACATATGAGTAGTGCTTCTTTGCAGGTTAACCGAACTACTGCTGCAACCAGTGCCAGGTGCCATATTTTGCCGGATCAAAAAAAGCTTCGGGCAAGGGTACATTGGTCTTAAAATCGTGGTACGCCTCGGTTTGGATCAACTGGTTGTTGGCAAAGATCTTGATTTCGGTTTCATGCCATATCTTGTTGATGAGCTGATGCTTAGCAAAATGGCACTCCAGCCGGCTTTTTTCCTTTTGTTGGATCATCCTAACCAAATAATGGTCCTTGGCGTCGAACCATAACTGGCTTTTGCTGCTGTCGGCACTGGCGGTGCCAAAAACAACGGCAACGCGTCCGTTCCAGGTGGTTTTGTAGCTTTTGCTAAGGTCAAAGCCATCGGCACCCAATTTTTTGAATACTTCATCGGCTTTATCGTAGTACATGCCTCCCAACAAATAAATCAGGATGTTGGGGTTAACCACTGGCTGACTGGCCTTGGCTTGCCTAAAGTTGTAGGCTGTGTCGCCTCGGTAGATAACGGCATTTCCCGCTTTCGGATCTCCAAAATCAATGCGGAACAAGCGTGGAAAA
This sequence comes from Pedobacter sp. TM02, assembly GCF_059705275.1. Lineage (NCBI taxonomy): Bacteria > Pseudomonadati > Bacteroidota > Sphingobacteriia > Sphingobacteriales > Sphingobacteriaceae > Pedobacter > Pedobacter sp. TM02. The sequence continues at coordinate 3,561,400 of NZ_AP046530.1, read as the reverse complement.
ATACCTGCTTCGTACCAGGTTTGCGTACGATTTAACGTATCGGCCTTGTAAAACCCTGTTTGTTGCGTAAATGTGATGGTCTTTGGCCATTTCCCGTAAAATTTTTGATGGATTTCCCTAAAATCCTTGCTCAAAGTTTGGGCACCTGCATTTAATGCCCCAAAAATTAGTGCCGTAATTACACAGAACAAACGTGTGCGTTGAAGTTTTGACATGTTGAGTGCTTGTTTAGCTTTAAATTACGAAATAAACTGAACGGTTGTGTATTTATTGAAGAATGATGAACTTGACCCCTCTAGCTATCAAAAACCTACATCATGAAAAACAGTCGGCCCGCTTGGGTTTTATTCGCCTGTGGCCATGCGCTGGGCATGCCTCCAAATCGAGAACAACACAAATAACCTAAATATATCATCAAAATTTATGAAAAAAAGTCTCCTTATTTTTTGTTTATCCCTGCTTTTTGTACACTTGGCCAAAGCACAGGAACTGCCTTCCGAACTGCAAACGCCAGAAGTGGTGTCGCTTAACCGCATGCCCATGCGCGCTTCGGCATTTGCCTACGAAAACAAGGAATTGGCCAGCAAAAGAAACAAAGAAAAATCAGCTTATTTTATCTCCTTAAACGGTACCTGGAAATTCAATTGGGTACAAGATCCACGCAAACGCCCCTTGGATTTCTACAAACCCGATTTCAACGATTCGAAATGGGATAATTTTAAAGTGCCTGCCAACTGGGAGGTAAACGGATATGGCTTACCTATTTATGTGAACCAGCCTTACGAGTTTGCCGGTCGCAAGCTAACTGGCAACAGGATGAATCCTCCTTTCGATATTCCTGAAGACAACAATCCGGTGGGTTCGTACCGCAGGAAAATCACCATCCCTGAAAACTGGAAAAACAGACAGGTATTTATCAGTCTGGGTGCCGTAAAATCGGCCTTCTTTATTTGGGTAAACGGCAAAAAAGTGGGCTACAGCGAAGACAGCAAGCTGGCTGCCGAATTTGATATTACCAACTACGTAAAACCAGGCGAAAACACCATCGCCTTACAGGTTTACCGTTGGAGCGACGGCAGCTACCTCGAGTGCCAGGATATGTGGCGCATTTCGGGTATCGAACGCGATGTTTACCTCTACTCGACCCCAAAAATAGACGTACGTGATTTCAAGGTCATCGGCAATTTAGACCCAACCTACACCAACGGCTTGTTGGATGTAAACCTGACCGTAGAAAACTACAAAATAGATCAACGCACCAACCACAGCAGACCCGACAGCTTTTATGTAGCCCTCGATTTGCAGGATGCCAAAGGCAATACGGTTTGGAAAGATGCTACAGGCGCCAAAGCGGTTTTGGGCAATTACAAGAGCAATGTGGCTTTTAAAACCCAAATCAGCAACATCAAAACCTGGTCGGCCGAAATCCCTTACCTCTATACTTTATACATTACCTTGAAAGACAAAAATGGCGAAGTGCTCGAAGTAATTCCGCAGCGCGTGGGCTTCCGTTCGGTAGAAATTAAAGGCAGCGATTTGCTGGTAAATGGTAAGCGTATTTTTCTAAAAGGCGTAAACCGGCACGAGCACAATGCTACGCAGGGCCATACGCTAACCCACGACGATATGCGCAAAGACATGGAAATGATGAAAAAGCTCAACGTCAATGCCGTTCGCCACTCGCATTATCCGCCAGATCCTTATTGGATGGAACTTTGCGACGAGTATGGTTTATACGTAATTGACGAAGCCAACATCGAATCGCATGGCCGTTACTATAGCTTGGAAACCACTTTCGCCAACGATAAAAAATGGCGCATACCGCATTTGGAGCGCATTACCAGGATGTACGAGCGCGACAAGAACCACGCTTCGGTAATTACCTGGTCGCTGGGCAACGAAGCAGGCAATGGCGTCAACTTTTACGAAGGCTACGAATGGCTGAAACAAAAAGACGGCAGACCGGTACAGTATGAGCGTGCCGAAAACGACTTCAATACGGATATGATCGTACCGCAATACCCTGACCCGAATTGGTTAGTCAGGTACTCGAACGGCAAGAGCGAGCGCCCAATGATCATGAGCGAGTACGCACACATCATGGGCAACAGCTTGGGTAATTTTAAAGAATACTGGGATGCTATTGAGAGCCACCCGAAACTACAAGGCGGTTTTATCTGGGAGTGGATAGACCAAGGCATTGATACCGTTAAAAACGGCAAACGCATTTTGGCCTATGGTGGCGATTTCCCGTTGCAGGGCCCGGTTAACGAAGATTTTAGCGACAACAACTTCTGCGTAAAAGGCGTGGTAACCGCTTACCGTGGCTTAACTCCGATGGCTATCGAAGCCAAAAAGGTTTATCAGTTTATCAAGACCAGCTATTTGGGCAACAACCAAATCAGCGTAAATAACAGCTATTTCTTCCGCGATATTGCCAACATGCAATTGGATTGGCAGTTGTTGGAAGATGGCAAGCTCATTGAAACAGGCACCTTGCCAACGCTCAATATCGGTCCGCGTCAATCTACAACCTTTACCTTACCTATTAAAGCTAAAACCAAAACAGGCAAGGAATATTTCCTCACCGTACGCTATCGCTTAAAAACCGAGGAACCATTTTTAGAAAAAGGCTACGAAATAGCTACCGACCAATTTGTTTGGGCGGGTGCGCCAAAAACGGCCACTTATGCCGAAGTGAAGAATGCACTTAAAGTGGAGCAAACCGCCGATCAGGCCATCGTCAAAGGCAGCGATTTTACGCTCACCTTCGACCTGAAAAAAGGCACGTTGAGTAGCTATGTCTCCAAAGGAAAAGAATTGTTGGTACAAGGTCCGCAACCAGGGTTTTACCGTGCCCCAACCGATAACGACATCGGTGCCGGCCTAAACAAATCGTTGCGCATGTGGCGCAATGTGTACCAAACCACCGATCCAGCGCAGAAAAAAGCGACGGTAAATGCTACCGCAGATAAATTTGTCTTGACCGTTCAATCCACCTTGTTAAACGGCGACGCGGTAACCACACAGGTTTTTGAAGTATTGGCTGATGGCAGCATTTTGGTTAAAAACAAGTTCGATGCGGTTAAAGGAAAATATAGAACCATGATGCGTATCGGCAACGATTTGCAACTGAACAAGGCTTACAGCAATATCGAATGGTATGGCCGCGGACCGGGAGAAAACTATTGGGACAGAAAAACCGCTTCGCTGATTGGCACCTACAAACAAACCGTTGACGAGCAGTATTTCCCTTATGCCCGTCCGCAGGAAAGCGGCAACAAAACCGATGTGCGCTGGGTAAGCTTTACCGATAAACAAGGCAAAGGCCTTCGTTTTGAAGTGGCCGATAGCCTGTTGAGTTTTGGTGCTTTGCCTTATGCCGTAGAAGATTTGGATCCGGAAGCCGAAAAGAAACAATACCACTCTGGCGAATTGGTTAAACGCAACCAGATTTATGTACACATGGACATGAAACAGCTGGGTGTTCAGGGAATTGACAGTTGGGGTTCGTTGCCCTTGAAAGAATATCAAATTCCTTATCAAAATCAGGAGTATAGCTATTGGATTAAACCTATTAAATAAAATGAAAGCCAAATTATTTCTTATCATGGCATTATTTGTTGGTGTTCAGGCTTTTGCTCAAGAAGCAAAACTGGCACCAACGCCACCCATGGGCTGGATGAGCTGGAACCTTTTGGCCGATAAGGTTAACGAAAAAGACCTGCGCGAAATGGCTGATGCGATGGTGGCCAATGGCCTGGTCAAAGCGGGGTATCAGTATATCTTTATCGACGATTGTTGGCAGGGCGGACGCGATTACAAAAACAACATCATTGCCGACCCTAAAAAGTTTCCCTCGGGCATTAAAGCCCTGGCCGATTACCTGCATGCCAAAGGCATGAAATTGGGCATTTATTCGGATGCCGCGCCTCTAACCTGCGCAGGCTATACCGGCAGCCTGAATTTTGAAGAACAAGATGCCAAAACCTTCGCTTCTTGGGGCGTTGATTATTTAAAATACGATTATTGCGGGGCGCCAGAGGATGTAGAAACCGCCAAAAAGCGTTACGCTAAAATGGCCAATGCCCTGCGCAAATCGGGCAGGGACATTGTATTGGGCGTTTGCGAATGGGGCCCGCGCAAACCCTGGGAATGGGCCGCACAAGCCGGCGGACAAAGCTGGCGTGCTACTTTTGATCTGCGCGACAAATGGAAAGATAAAGGCAACGGCATTGATGCGGTTGGCGTAATGGACGTAGTTGATCGTATTGCCGAGCTTGGCCAATATTCGGGGCCGGGCCATTGGAACGACGGAGATATGCTCATTATCGGGCTCAAAGGCCATAAAGGGCCTTCGGGCGATTTGGGAGGCAAAGGCTGTACCGATACCGAGTACCAGAGCCAAATGAGCTTGTGGTGCATGCTCAACTCGCCCTTGTATATGAGCAACGATTTGCGCAACATGAGCAGTGCTACTCAAAAAATCCTATCCAATGAAGAAGTGCTGGCCCTCAACCAAGATGTATTGGGCAAGCAGGCCGAACGCAAAATCAAGAATGAAACCTGGAATATTTTCGTAAAACCCCTAGCCAACGGCGATGTTGCTGTGGCGATTTTGAACCGGTCGGAAACTGCCCAAAATGCACAGGTTAGCTTTGCCGATTTGGGCCTGATGGGCAAATACGAAATCAGGGATTTGTGGCAGCACCAGGTATTGGGCAAAGACAAACAATGGAAAGGAAAAGTTGATACGCACGAAACCAAAGTGTTCAGACTGAAGAAAATTTAAGCATGCTCGATTGATCGTTTGCAGTTCCTTTTCGGCAAAGGGTGCCCAAAGGAAGGGTTAGTTCAAAAGTAACCTTTAATCGCGATCAGCTAAACCCATAAGCCAACAAACAAATGAACCAAAAATAAACAAGCTACATCCACATGAAAAAACAACTCACCTTAACCTTTTTTGCTTGTGCGCTCGCCTGGGGGGCAAGTGCGCAAACTACAACCAAAGATCCGGCTACTGTGCTTATTTCGCCACAGCATACCTTGTCTAAAGACGATGTCGAGTTTAGAAAAGCCATTAGCGAATGGAGCGACAATACGTTAAAAAGCACCGACTATAAAAATATCAAAGCCCATCCATCGGCCGCCATATTTCCTGGCGCACCTAAAGCGGGCTATAAATTTATCGACCGCGAAGTGGCCATCAGCCATCAAAAAATAGCCGATAGCCTGGTCGATATTGTTTCCACCCTGGGCTACTCGAGCCCTTGGGCCAATAACCTGTACAGTACTGGCCTGTATGCCGTTGCCGGCGAATACATCGAAGTGGTTTTGCCAAAAGACATTGATGCCAAGGAAGTGAGCGTGCAGATTGGTTCGCAGTCAGACCGCCTCAACACTTGGGTAGCCGGTAAAGAAGACTGGCGCCGCATGCCGATTATTACCAAAAGACAGGAACTCAAAAACGGCAGCAATAAATTGGCTTCGCCTTTTGGTGGCTTGATTTACATTTCCATTTCGCCAAAGAGCGCGAACAAAAGTTTTAAGGTAACCATCAAGCATGCCATCACTTCGCCTTTGTTTGTATTGGGCAAAACCAGCGACCAGGAGTGGGCCGAGCAGCTTAAAAACAACAAGGCTCCATGGGGCGAAATGGCAACCGAAAGCGTGATTTTAACTTTGCCCGATTCGGTATTGCAAACTGTTAAAAATCCTTCAGAAGTGATGAAGCTCTGGAATTTGATCGTAGCCGGCGAAATGGAACTGGCACAGATCAATCAGCCTTTTTACAGGGCACAGCGACTGGTGGTCGACGAGCACATCGGTGGCGGCTATATGCACAGTGGCTATCCGATTATGATTCACCATTCGCCAAGCAAACGAATGCTGTCTAACGAAATCATGGCCAATCCGGCATTGTTGATGAAACCGAGCAAAGGTGGTGCAAACTGGGGCTTTTTTCACGAAATCGGCCATAACATGCAAAACCTCAACTGGGTATTTGGTGGCACTACCGAAGTGAGCAACAATTTCTTTTCGCTGTACATGTTCGATCGGTTGATGGGCGGACACGACGATTCGCACTCGGGTGTTTCGAGCGAGAACACACAGAAGCAGATGAAAAAGTACTTTGCCGATGCGCCTAGCTACGAAAAGTGGAAGAAAGATCCATTCCTGGGCCTCATCATGTTCCGCCAGATGCAGGAAGGATTTGGATGGGAAAGCTTTAAATCCTTTTTCAGGGAATACCAAAAACTGGGACCAACCATTGGCCGCATGAACGACCAGCAGAAAATAGACCTTTGGGTAAAAACCTATTCCAATATTGTGAAAAGAAACCTGGTGCCATTCTGGAAAACCTGGGGTATTCCGGTAAGCGATTCGGTAGACAAGGAATTGTCGGTTTATCCAAAATGGATGCCTTTTAACTTCCCGCCACAGAATTAAATCCTTATGAAAGCACTATTGATCAAGAAGATTGCATGCCTGGGCTTGTTGTGTTGCCTGTTGCAGGTTGTGTGGGCGCAAAACGAAACCAAGCACAACCTTGTTTTTAACAACTTGGCCAATAAGTGGGATGAGGCCATGCCTTTGGGCAATGGCATGCTGGGCGCCTTGGTTTGGCAAAAGGGCGACAAACTACGACTTTCTTTAGACCGCGCCGACTTGTGGGACGAACGCAAAGCACTCGACATGAGCAAGCTCAACTTCAAGTGGGTAAAAGAGCAAGTGCTCAAAAAAGATTACCGTCCGGTGCAAAAAATCGGCGATGAGCCTTACGATAATGTGCCTTACCCGACCAAGCTCCCTGCGGCGGCTATCGAGTTCGACATCAGTGCCTTAGGTAAGGTGAAATCTAACGTGCTCAGCATCAAAGAGGCACTCAATACCATCAAATTTGAAAACGGAACGGTATTTAACTGTTATATCCATGCCACTAAACCAGAAGGCTATTTTAGTTTCGAAAACCTCAAATCAGCCGCTATTTTGCCTCAGCTTATGGTACACAACTATAACACCAGCGCAAATGGTACCAATGATAATAGCCATGCGGGCCAGGGATTGGGCAAACTGGGCTATGCCAAAGGCACGGTAAAGCAAACCGCCAACAGCATTGTCTACCATCAGCCAACTGCCGATGGCCATTATTTTGAAGTGCTCATCAAATGGCAGCAGCAGCCAGGCCATAAAATCATTGGTTCATGGACCATCAGCAGCAATAAGCCTGCGGTAATGGCCAACCTGTCTACCCAAGTAAAAGAACCAACCGGCTGGGATACTCACCTGGCGTGGTGGAAAAACTACTGGAAGCAATCGTCGGTTAGCTTGCCAGATACCTTGCTCGAAAAACAGTATTACCTCGAGCTGTATAAATTAGGTTGCGTATCGAGAAAAGGAGCGCCAGCCATTACCCTGCAAGCCATTTGGACGGCCGATAACGGAAGCTTGCCTCCTTGGAAGGGCGATTTTCACAACGACCTGAATACCCAACTCAGCTATTGGCCGGCCTATACCGGCAACCGCTTGGCCGAAGCCGCCACCTTTACCGATTGGCTATGGAAAATCAGGGATAAGAATTTGGCCTACACCAAACAGTATTTTGGGGTAGAAGGCCTAAATGTACCCGGTGTGGTTACCTTAAATGGCGATCCCATGGGTGGTTGGATCCAATATTCGATGTCGCCAACGGTAAGTGCCTGGGCATCGCAGCATTTTTATTGGCAATGGAAGTACTCGATGGACAAAGCCTTCCTGAAAACAAGGGCCTATCCTTACATCCACGATGCCGCTACTTATTTGGAAAACATTACTTACGTTGAAAACGGCGTACGCAAACTGCCGTTAAGCTCAAGTCCAGAGTATAACGACAATAGCATCAATGCCTGGTTTCTAAACTGGAGCAATTTTGATTTGGGCCTGAGCAAATTCCTGTTCAAGGCGGCCGCCGAGGTGAGCCAGGCCAACGGGCAAGCGGCCGAAAGCCAACATTGGCTGTCGGTATTAAAGCAACTGCCTGATTTCGAAGTGAACGAAACGGGCTTTACCATTGCCCCAGGCCAAAACCTGAACAGCTCACATCGCCATTTTTCGCAATACATGGCTATTTATCCGCTGGCCTTGCTTGATGTAAACCGCGGGGAAGACAAGTTGCGCATCAGCAATTCGCTAAAACGCATTGAAGAAAAGGGCACCCGTGGCTGGTGTGGCTATTCGTTCAGCTGGATGGCTTCATTGTATGCCCGTGCCTACGAAGCCGATAAAGCCGTAAAACAGTTACAGATTTTTGCCAACAACTTCTGTTCGCCTAACAGCTTTCACCTAAACGGCGACCAAAAAGGCGGCCAATATTCGGGCTTTACCTACCGGCCCTTTACCCTGGAAGGCAATTTTGCCTTTGCGCAGGGTGTAAACGAACTCTTGCTGCAAAGTAGGGAAGGCTATATTGAGGTTTTTCCTGCCGTGCCACGCGATTGGAAAAACGCTTCGTTCGAAAACCTGAGGGCAGAAGGCGCCTTTTTGGTTAGTGCCCAAAAGCAGAACGGCGTTCCGGCAAAAGTTAGTATTAAGGCAGAACAGGGTGGTTTATTGGCCATCAAACTGCCTTTTAAAACAGCTGTCGTAAAGAAAATAGACGCCAAAAGAGTAAAATTTGGACAAGACGGTTTGGCGCGGATAAACCTAAACAAAGGCGAAAGCATTAGCTTCGAAAATGGTTATGAATAAGAAACAGCGATGAAAAAAAACATGCCTATCCTGCTTGGTCTTTTTGTGCTTCTGGCATGGCCAACCTATGCACAGCAAAAAACGAAAAAACCAAATATCATCTTTATTTTAACCGACGATTTGGGCTATGGCGACGTGGGGGTTTTCTTTCAAAACCAGCGGGCCCAGCAAAACAATAAGGCCCTGCCTTTTGCCCTAACGCCAAGTTTGGACCAAATGGCAGCCAACGGAGCCATTTTAACGCAGAGCTATTGCGCCGCACCGGTTTGTGCGCCGTCTAGGGCATCGATCCTTTTGGGCCAAAGCCAAGGGCATGCCAACGTACGCGACAACCAGTTCGACAAGGCCTTGGCCAACAACCATACGCTGGGTACCGTGCTGCAAAAAGCAGGTTATAAAACGGTAGCCATTGGCAAATGGGGTTTGCAGGGAACGGGCAAAGACTGGCCGGCACATCCGCTAAATCGAGGCTTCGATTACTTTTATGGCTACATGCGCCATTCGGATGGACACGAGCATTATCCCAAAGAGGGCATTTACAGAGGCAAAAAAGAAGTTTGGGAAAACCGAACCGAAGTCTCGGCCGCACTCGACAAATGCTATACCGGCGATTTATGGACGGCAAAGGCCAAAGATTGGATCATCCAGCAGGCCAAAAGAAATGCCGATCAGCCCTTTTTTATGTATTTGGCTTATGATACGCCACATGCAGTTTTGGAACAGCCAACGGGTTCCTATCCGCAAGGCGGGGGCTTAAACGGTGGATTGCAATGGTTGGGCAAACCTGGCGAAATGATCAATACCGCGCATGGAACACCCGATAGCTGGACCGACCCGCTGTATGCCCATGCCACTTATGATGACGATAAAAATGCGGCCACACCCGAAAAACCATGGCCCGACACCTATAAACGTTTTGCCACCACCACCAAACGCCTCGACGATGAAATTGGCGATTTGCTAAAACTGCTGAGCGACCTAAAGATAGACGATCATACTTTGGTGATTTTCAGCTCAGACAACGGCCCTTCTATCGAAGCCTACTTGCCTAAGCCCAACGTACCTTACGAAGCCAATTTCTTCGACAGTTTTGGCCCTTTTGATGGCATTAAAAGAGATGTGCTGGAAGGTGGCATGCGCATGCCGGTCATTGCCCAATGGACCAAACACATTGCACCGAATACCGTAGTGGCTTCGCCCAATATTTCGTACGATTGGATGCCGACCTTTGTGGAGGCGGCGGGTTTAAGCGCACCGGCGGTTACCGATGGCGTTTCGCTGTTACCTTCGTTGTTGCAAAAAGGCAAGCAAGCCCCTAGTTTAATCTATTCAGAGTATTTTGAAAGTGGCAAAACCCCCAATTACAGCGAGTATGCACCCAACAACAGAGGCAAGTTGCGTAACCAAATGCAAATGATCCGCTTTGGCGATATTGTAGGGTTGCGGTATAACGTCAAATCGGCCAATGATGATTTTCAATTGTTCAACGTGGTTAGCGATACCCATCAAGCTACCGATTTGGCCAAGGACAATGCCCAGTTGCAAGCACAAATGAAAGCCAAGGTATTGCAGCTGAGAAGAAGCGATGCAGAGGCCAAACGTCCCTACGACGAGGAGCTTGTACCTGCCACAACGCTGGCTGCACCCCAAGCAGGAACAGTACTGAAGGCCTTTAACGACAAAGCTGCTTGGGTGCCCAAAACCGGAGGCCTATCGGTCCTGCGTACAGTTACAACCAACGAAATTACCATTAAGCCGGTAGCCAAAGCTAATGTTTATGAGTTTTCGGGCTATATCAAAGTTGCCAGTGATGGTTTATACACTTTTGCTTTAAGCACCAATGGCAAAGCCTTTTTGCGATTGCACGAAGCGGTAATCATAGATGCCGATTATGGCTATGTGGCCAATAAACAATTGCAGAGCAGCATCAGGCTCAAGGCAGGCTACCATCCGTTTACCCTTACCGTTAAGGATGCCAAAACCATCAAGCTTTTATGGGCCGAAGATGGTGCAAGTGCCAAGGCAATCGGTGTTGGTAGTTTATACCATTGATCCATTGAAAAAGAAATTAATTAAAATAGGTTAAAACAGTTAACCGAGCTTTGTTTAATCAGATCAGAACAATAGCTTTACCATACAGAATAAGGACCATCTAACCAAATGAAAACTAAATTAATCGCTGTTGCAGGGCTATGGTGCTGTGCATTGTTTGGCCATTACGCTCTGGCCCAAACTGCCAAGGTCGACAGCTCGCACGTACAAACATTGCGCATCGACCCGAACGCCGCCATGGGTGCGCCAGTCTCCGAAATTTTCGACGAAGTAAGCTTTACGCCCCTAGAAACCACTAAAGAAAGCCTGTTCGGCGCCATTGCCCAACTCGAAATCTTAAACGACCATTACGTCATATTCGATTACGACACCAAGGCTGTTTTAATCTTTGCCAAGTCCGGCAAGTACAAAACCAAAATCGATGCGTCCAAATTGCCATTCGATGCCGATTCGAAGGAACAAGGCATTTGGGGCTTCAACCTGCAGGAAGAGAATGGGGTAGGCTATATCCAGATTAATTCGAACAAGTTCTTTTTTTACTATGATATCAATGGGAAATTGGTTAAAAAGGTCAAGCCCGAAGATATGCCCGATAACAGGAAATATTTTAATGATAAGGTCAATTATGTTCGGGTTAACTATATCGCCAAAAAAGACGATTCGATATCGTATGATGTAGGCATCTACAATAAAAACAAAGGAATTTTAACCTATTTCCCTTTCAAGACCAACCGCTACAACGATGACGATTTTATCGGGGCAGGCGAAAATTTTTGGCTCAGCGAGCAAAGAGACCGGTTTTGGTTTACCCGCTTTTACGATTATTCTATCTTTGAGGGCAACGCCAATGGCCTTTCGCTCGCTTACAGGCTGATCTTTCCGATGAACATGTCGTTGCCCAATGATTTTGTTACCAATCCCATCTACAAGAAAAAACGCACGAAGTACTTCCAAGACAACAGTGGCAAGGTTTACAGTCTTGGCAATGTGATGTTTATTGGCGATAACCTGCTCTTTAGGTTAGGCGTTTGGAATGGTGCAAAAAAGAATATGCTGGCCTACAATGTTAAATCCGGGGCTTTGCTGTCTATGAATGATATCGAACCCGACGAAAAGAGCTTCTATTTGCCTATCAATGATTCTGGAGTGGGCTATGATTTTCTAAATAGGGGCTTTCTCTTGTACAAAGACAGCTATTTGTACACCAGTTATTCCTCACTCGCCATGTTTGCCTTTAAGGAACAAAGTGCCGGCAAAAACCCGAAGTATAATGCGGTTTTAACCGATTATTTTAAAACGCAGAATAGAAAGAGCAATCCCGTAATCATCCAGTTAAAACCTAAGAAAAACTAAGGTCTATATGCGTTTGTATAACGTTATCCTCATGGCCATGCTATTGGCCTTTACCTCTCATTTTTGCGTCGCCCAACAAGCCAAGCCAGTGGCGCCGGGAAGCGTAAAGGGCATTTTAAGAGACACGGTGCATAAATATGTGGTTAAAACAGCCACCATTTCTGTTTACCGCGAAAAAGACAGCACTTTGCTCAATTACCAGTTGAGCAATAATTATGGCGAATTTAATGTAAAAAACCTGCCCGTTGGCATTCCGCTAAGGCTGGAAGTAAGCCATTTGGGCTATGCAACCCTCGACCAAAAGTTTACCGTTGGGGCCAGCACCAATGTGCACGATTTTGGCACCCTGATTTTGAAGGTACGCGATATTACCCTCAAGGAAGTTGTGGTGAAAGTGCCACCCATCAGCATGAACGGCGATACTCTCGAAATCAATCCGGCTGCCTTTAAGCTTGATTCGAACGCCGTTATAGAGGATGTACTCAGGCGCACGCCAGGCATTACCCTTTGGGGCGATGGTGCCATTACCGTTAATGGCAGGGCGGTTACGAGTGTTTTTGTAGATGGCAAGGAATTTTTTGGAAACGATCCTAAAATCGCCCTGCAGAACATCAGCAAGCAGGCAATCCAAAAAGTACAGGTATATAATCAAAAGAACGAGCAAAATCCGCTCGATTCGAACCTCATCATGAACCTCAAGCTCAAGACCAGCAAGAAATTCGGCATGTTTGGCAAAATAGGGGCGGGTTTAGGCACCAACAAACGATATGAAGCCGATGGCAACCTGAACATCTATACCTCAAAAATGCAGGTGGGCATAGTGGGCGCCAGCAACAATGTAAACAAGACTGCCAGTAGTGCATCTACATTATTGTCTAACAGCACTTTTAAGGGTATAGGGGCGAATATCAGCTACCAACCCGATTTTAGGGCTACAGGCATTGCCAAGCCCAGTACCGGTGGCTTGATATTCAAATATGATTTTAAGGAAAACCCCGACTACAACAAAAGAAGTAGCTTGTCTGTGAATTACTTTGGCCAAAACCGCGATTTCCAGAATGAGTCGCAGAATGAAAGCATCACCACCATTGCCAATGCCGACCAGCTATACGGCAGCTCCAGCAGCAAGAGCCATTCCGATTATAACATCCAAAACTTGGATGCCATGTACCAATATGCCAATAAAAACCACACGGTAGACTTTACACAGCGCTTAACCAAAAACAATTCGCAAAGCAACAGCCAGTCGCTAAGCAGTTCGTTTGATAACCAGCGGGTATTGGTGAGCCAGAACGCGGCGGTAAACACCAGCGAAAGCCAAACGACCAATTTTCATTTTGCCGCTAATTATCGAAAAAGCAAATTCGATTTTACGCCGAAGGCATTTAGGCTGTTCAACTATATCAACGTTAACTATGCCTTTGATGCCAATTCGAACCAGAACCAGAGCAACAGCCAGTCCGATTTCAGGTCTTTCGTCAATACATCGACCAGCAGAAAACTAGAAAGGCGCTATGATAACCAAGTCGATAATACCCAGCAGAGCCTGGTCTTGGAGCTCCCTCAAATGACCAACATTTTTAAACTGAGCCGGTTTACGAGCCGTCTGGGCATGAGTTTGAAAAATTCGCTTAAACTGGGCAATACCAAGAGCATTAACCTGGCCGAAGACTTGGATGCCCTTACGGGTACCTATAAAAACAACAATTACCTGAGCAGCCGTTTAACCACCAATCAGCTGGAAGAACAACCCGAACTGAATATACAACGGAGCTTTGGAAAAAGCTTGACTAACCGCTTTTCTAAGAACCTGAGGTTTTCCGTTGGGTTGAGCCAAAGTATTATTGTGCAGGACAATAAATCGACGAAGAGTTTCCAGAACATCCGCAAAACCTATAGCCGGTTTTTGCCTAATGCCAATATCAGCTACTCTAACTTCCAATATGGCGATTTTTTTGAATCGATCAACATCACTTACCAGCAGAATATGCGTATTCCCAACATCAACCAATTGGCGCCGCTAACCGACAGCATTAACCTTTATAGTATTCGCCTTGGCAACCTTGGCCTGCGCGAGGCTCAAGTACATGGTTTTAGGTTTTCTTATAGCCATACCGACCAAAAAAAGAAGAACACCTTTAATTATAATGCCAGTGTCAATGCCGAAATGGTCAACAACGGCTTTGCCGACAGCCTTTTTGTGGATGCGCAGAACCGGCAGGCCAGCTATACCGTAAACGTTAATGGAACACGCACACTCAATGGGTCTATCAGTGTTAATAAGGCCTATAAGCTTAAAAAAGGCGAAATACAGCTGAGGCTGAATTCGAATATCGACTTTTCGAAAAATCCAGGCTACGTTAACGGCGTGCTCAATTTTTCCAACTTGCTGCGAAGCAATAATGCGCTCAATGTTTTTTATACGCTCAACGATAAGCTGGCTGTAGAAGCCAGTACCAGCTTTAGCCCTTCGCGTTCAAAGCAACGCAACTTTAATACCGAATATAGAGGAGCCAATTATATGAACAGTTTGAGTGCCAGCTACAATATCACCAAAAAGCTGACGCTGAGCAGCAACATCAATTTCAACAAGACTACGTCTAACAATACCGACGCCATCAATTTTACCATCTGGAATGCCAATGTTACTTACCGCTTCTTCAAAAATAACAGTGCAGAGTTTAAATTGGCCGCGTTAGACCTGTTGCACCAGAATACCAGCGCGATCATTTTTGCCAGGGCCAATGGGTTAACCACGGGCACGCAAACTGTTTTGCAACAATATTTTATGACTACTTTGTCTTATTACCCACGTATTTTCGGTACGCCTGATAAGAAAAAATAATAGAATGGCAGGCCGGAGGAGCCAGTTTTGTTTTTTTGAAAAGCCAAGACCGCATTTCATGGCAAAGCTCGCCCTGCTGTCCGCTTTACTTCGTGCCCGCTGCCATCAGGTTTAAGCAACAATGGCTGTGCTGCCCACAAAAAAATCCCCGATCGAATTAACGGTCGGGGATTTTTTTTGCGAATAAACTTGGCTTACCAGTAAATGGTATAAAGTGCGGTTAGCAAGGCAATGATCACTAATGCGCCGATGGTAAAGCTTTTCGAAGTCTTGAACATGCTCGTGTCAACCTCGAGGCCTTTAGGAGTAACGCCCTTTCTGTTTTCGATATTGGTAATAATGCTCATGCCTATGATACAGAGGATAAACACAATGCCCATTCTGTCGATAAAAGGAATTTCGTAAATGCCTTTGTTGTCATAATTAGGCTGGAACAAGCCATAAGGAGTTAAGAAGCTGAGGTTTGCCCAGTTTGGCAGGAATTTCAAGACGATAGAGAAAATAAAACCTCCAATGGTCGCGAATAAGGCGGCGTTTGAAGTCGTTCTCTTCCAGAAGAAACCCAAAATAAACATGGCAAAAATACCTGGAGAAACGAAACCGGTGTATTCTTGGATATAGTTAAAGCCCTGTTTGCCTTCACCCATGAGCTGTTCGCCTATAATGACAGAAAGCACAACTGCAATTAAAATGGACACAATTACCGTAATCTTTCCAATGCCAACCAGGTTCTTTTCGGTTGCCTCTTTGTTGATGGCTTTTTTATAAATGTCTAAGGTGAAAATAGTGGCAATACTGTTGGCCTTGCCGGCCAACGAAGCTACTATGGCTGCGATAAGAGCAGCAAAGGCCAAGCCTTTAATGCCTATTGGAAGCAGGTTCAGCAAGTTTGGATAGGCTTTGTTTACGTCTACAACGCCTTTCGAATCCAGCATTTCGGTATGGAACATGCCGTATTTGGTGTAAAGCACATAGGCCGCGATGCCTGGCAATACTACAATTACGGGCATGAGCAGCTTTAAAAAGGCCGCAAATAGAATGCCTCCACGGGCTGTTTTCAAATCGGCGCCCAAGGCACGTTGCGTGATATATTGGTTACAGCCCCAATAGTTGAGGTTTACGATCCACATACCGCCAATTAATACCGAAAGGCCCGGCAGGCTCACATAGTTTTTGTTATCCTTGCTAAAAATCATATGAAAATGGTCGTTGGCCTCGCTTTTCAGTATGTTTAAGCCATTTAATAGGCCGCTTGTGCCAGATTTGGTGGCAAGTAGCTCAAGCGCAATATAAGTGGCCACCAAGCCGCCCAAAATAAGGAAGAAGACTTGGATAACGTCGGTATAGCCAATTACCTTCATGCCTCCAAGGGTGATGATGATGGCAAATACGGCCAATAGGATAATACACAAAAAGATATGCAGACCAGAAATATTGCTGATGGCTAAGGCACCAAGGTATAAAATCGACATGAGGTTAACCACAATATACAACATCAGCCAAAACACCGCCATAATCATAGCCACCGTGCCGTTGTAGCGCTGGTGCAGGAATTGGGGCATGGTAAAGATCTTGTTTTTGAGGTAAACCGGGATAAAGAATACTGCGACCACAATGAGGGTAGCGGCAGCCATCCACTCGTAGGTGGCAATGGCCAGGCCCATTTTAAAGCCCGAACCGCTCATGCCGATAAACTGCTCGGCCGAGATGTTGGAGGCAATTAACGAGGCGCCAATAGCCCACCAGGTTAATGAGCCTTCTGCCAGAAAATAGTCTTTCGAGTCGCCGGTTTTTGATTTCTTTTTGTAGTAGATGTAAAAGCCGTAAGCTGCTACAACGATGAAATAGATTAAGATTACAATATAATCCTTAAAGTCCAACAGGTTGTTTTTCATTAAAAAATATTTGGTTTAAAGTTTAGGTTTTCTAAATGTACAAAATCAGCATTTATCATTTTTAATTCTAACAAGATTATTAACGAACAAACGTTTGCGTTTGAGCGGATTGTCTTTTTCAACCGCAACTTTGCTACCCATATCCATCCTATGGATCAGATATATCGGTTAATCAGGTTTTCTAAATACTCCTGCCTGCCGCTGCGCTTTTCTGGTTCGCCGTGGGTTGCGGCATGGTTCCTTAAATCTTCCAAACTCAATTTGCCTTGTTCAAAAGCTGCGCCATGGCCGCCATCAAAAGAGGCATAACGTTCTTCCTTTATTTTGGGGTAATCCGATTTTTGCAAAATGGCATCGGCAGTAAGCAGCGCCCGGGCAAAAATATCCATGCCTCCAATGTGCGCATAAAACAGATCGGCAGGATCGGTAGAATTGCGGCGGATTTTGGCATCGAAATTTACGCCTCCGCCCTGCAAGCCTCCACCTTCCAAAATGATCAACATGGCTTCGGTCAGTTCGTTAATATCATTCGGAAACTGGTCGGTATCCCAGCCGTTTTGGTAATCGCCACGATTGGCATCTATCGAGCCCAGTAAGCCACTATCCACAGCTACCTGCAATTCGTGCTGAAAACTGTGTCCAGCCAAGGTAGCATGGTTTACTTCGAGGTTAAGCTTAAAGTCTTTTAACAGGTCGTATTGTTGCAAAAAGCCTTTTACGGTAGCCGCGTCATAATCATACTGGTGTTTAGACGGTTCGCAGGGTTTAGGCTCGATCAAGAAAGTGCCTTTAAAGCCTTGCTTTCGAGCGTAGTCTTTGGCTACATGTAAAAATTGGGCTAAGTGTTCCTGTTCGCGCTTCATGTTGGTGTTGAGCAGGCTCATGTAGCCCTCGCGGCCACCCCAAAAAACATAGTTTTCGCCACCCAAAGCAATGGTGGCATCTAAAGCGGCTTTTACTTGCGCGCCGGCATGGGCCAACACATTGAAATCGGGGTTGGTGGCTGCGCCATTCATATAGCGTTCGTGGCTAAACAGATTGGCCGTGCCCCAAAGCAGCTTTACGCCACTTTCGGCCTGCTTTTGTTGGGCATAGGCCACAAGTTCCTGCAGGCGGCTTTCGTTGAGCGCTACATCGTTGGTGTAATCTACCACATCTACGTCGTGAAAACAGTAATAGGGCAGCTGCATCTTGGTCATGAACTCAAAAGCCGCGTCCATTTTGTTTTTGGCGCGTGCAATGACATCTTTTTGCTCGTCCCAGGGAAAAATATGCGTTGGGCCTCCAAAGGGATCTGCCCCGCTGCCGTTAAAAGAATGCCAATAGGCACAGGCAAACTTGAAATGCTGGGCCATGGTTTTGCCGGCCACAACACGGTTGGCGTCGTACCATCTAAATGCCAGCGGATTATCGCTTTGCAGGCCTTCGAATTGGATCTGGCCAATCCCCTTAAAAAATTCCTTTGCTCCTTTTGTTACTTTAATCATGTTTAAGTGTTTTGTGCTGGTTATGATGACAAGGTTTTATTGAGCAGCACTTTCCAGTCTTGGTAAATGCTTTCGTAGGCTTGCGCATTTTGAGGTTCAATGTATTGAAGCGGTTGGTGGTGTGTAAAGGCATCGGCTGGGCTGGCAAAAATTCCGGCGCCAATTCCGGCACCTAAAGCCGCACCTACGCTGCCGTTGCTATCGTAAAGCGCTACTGGAATTCCGGTAACGTCGACAAAGGTTTGGGTAAATACTTCGCTCAAAAACAAGTTGGCCATGCCGGCCCTGATGACTTGGGGCTGCATGCCATTTTCGCGCAAAATATCCAGTCCGTACCTAAAGGCAAAGGCAATGCCTTCTTGTACGGCCCTAAAAATACAGGCCTGGTTGTGCAGGTTCAGGTCTATGTCCAATAACTGTACGCCGGTATATTGGTTGTTCAGCATGCGCTCTGCACCATTGCCAAAAGGTAATACCCTTAAGCCCCGGCTGCCGATGGGAGCCTGCGCGGCCAGTTCATTCAGTTGCGCATAGCTAAGCTGGGGCGCAAAGTTGTGTTTGGCCCAGCGGTATAGGCTGCCCGTTCCATTAATGCAAAGCAACACACCGATATGCTTTTGGGCAGGTGTGTAGGTTACATGGGCAAAACTGTTTACCCGCGATTGCAGGTCGTAGGTAAGCCGATCGCTAATGCCATAAATAACACCAGAGGTGCCTGCTGTTGCGGCTACTTCGCCGGGTTGAAGTACATGGAGCGAAAGGGCGTTGTTGGGCTGGTCGCCCGATTTATAGGCTACCGGAATATGCGGACTTAGGCCCAAAAGTTGTGCAATGTCTTCCTTCACATAGCCGTGTATGCCAAATAAGGGCTTAACAGGAGGGATGAGCTCGGTTGAAAAGCCGTAATAATCCATTACTTCGCTGGAGATTTCGTCTCGTTCAAAATCCCAAAAAACACCTTCCGACAGAGCGGCTATGCTGGTGGTGCTTTCGCCAGTGAGCTGTAGGGCAATGAAATCGCCGGGAAGCATGATTTTGTCGATTTGCCTATAGATTTCGGGTTCGTGTTGTTTTACCCAGGCCAGTTTAGCCGCAGTAAAATTGCCGGGCGAATTGAGCAGGTGTTGCAGGCAATATGCCTGGCCGATGCTATTGAAGGCCTGTTCGCCCAGTTCAACGGCACGGCTGTCGCACCAAATGATGCTGCTGCGCAAAGGCTGCTGCTGTTGGTCAACCACCACCAAGCCATGCATTTGATAGGCAATGCCGATAGCTTTAATGGCTTTCGGGTCGAATAAGCCCGAAGCGTTGAGCCTAAGGATGGCCTGTTGCGTATGTTGCCACCAATCCCAAGGCGATTGTTCGGCCCAGCCCGGTTCGCGCGATTGGATAGGCATTTCTTCATCGGGATATTGGGCCATGGCCACGGTTTTTTGGCTGCCTATCTCCACAACTGCTACTTTAATAGACGAAGTGCCTATGTCAATCCCTAATAAATACATGAAAGCTGAGTTTTTATATTTGGTTATGCAAACGGTTGCATAAATATAGGGGCGCTATTCTTTATTGTCAAGTATTTTTAAAGAAAGTTTTGATAATAAGGGTTTTCTGGTGCAGAAAGCGGGTCGGGATTAGTTCCTGATTTCGGTCGATTGCCTTTCTATAAGCGCAGGTTCCAATATAATATGGTCAATCTGTTTGTAAGGATTTTCCTGTTGGATCATTTTCAGGAAAAGCTGGGCACACTCGTGGCCCATTTGGTTGGCATGTTGGTCTATGGTTGATAGCGTAGGCGTGATGTAGGCCGAAAAAGCCTCGTTGGCAAAACCAATCACCCCGATTTTCGGTGGGGTTTCGTCAATTTCGATCAGCTTCTTGATGACCCCGAGGGCGGTAAAATCGTCGCCAGCAATAATGGCATCGGGTTTTTGATGGTTACGCATCAACTTGCCCGCTCCAAATCTGCCGTCTTTGATGGATAAGCCTCCCAAAATGATATGCTCTTCGATCAGTGGCAACTGGTTGTCTTTTAAAGCCGCTTTGTAGCCGTTTAAACGATCATTGAATATTTTTACCCGATGGCTGGTCGTTACAAAGGCGATGGTTTTGTAGCCCCGGTCTATCAGGTGCTGGGTAGCCAGGTAGCCTGCCCTAAAGTCGTTGAGCGTTACGGTGGGTACTTTCAACTCGTCGTGCACCCGGTCGAACAGAATAAGGGGCTTGTGCTGGGCAATGACTTCGGCGAAATGCGACACATCTTCGGTTTCGAGCGACATAGAGGCGATAATGCCATCAACCTGTGCCTCCAATAAGGTTTTAACGCCATTGATTTCGTTTTCAACCGACTCGTTCGATTGATAGAGGATTACCCGATAGCCCATACCTTTCAAGCCTTCTTCAATGCTGTGGATAACAGAGGCGAAAAAATGGGCCTGCACGCTGGGTACAATGACCCCAATGATGTGGGTTTTGCCCGACTTTAAAGCAGAAGCTAGCCGGTTGGGACTATAATTGAGGCGTTTGGCAGTGGCAATCACTGCATTGCGGGTAGTCTCGCTAATTGCCGGAAAACCACTAAGCGCCCTCGATACGGTAGATACCGTAATGTTAAGCGCTTTGGCAATGTCGTATATGGTGGTTTTCTTTTTCAACAAGTTAAAGTAAAGTAAAATCCACGAAACTTTTTAGCAATCCAGTTAAAAAAATAAAGACCCCTTTCGTCTTCTTGTACACGTTGCGCCGGGTTTATGCAATCGATTGTATTTTTCTGTTTGTGCAAGATCTTGTGCGAAAACAAGTGATGTTCGTCAATTTGTGCTAAATTGGATGAAAATCTATCTCTATGAATACCAAACTTAATCTAAAAGGCATCAGCTGTATGCTGGCCTGCTTTCTATTCGGCTTTTTTGCCAATCCGCTTTGGGCGCAAAAACAAAACAGGCCCAATATTGTGATCATTATTTCAGACGACCATGCCTTGTCTACCATTGGCGCTTATGGCGCAAAATATGGGGCAAGTCCTCATATCGATCAATTGGCTAAACAAGGGGTAACTTTCACCAATGCCTTTGTCAACAATTCGCTGTGTGCACCAAGCCGAGCCACCTTGCTTACCGGTAAATACAGCCATGTAAATGGGTTGCGCGATAACCGCGACCAGTTTGACGCGGCACAAGATGTTTTTCCGAGACGCTTGCAGCAAGCGGGTTTTCAAACGGCATGGATAGGCAAGTGGCATCTGAAGAACTATCCGCAAGGTTTTGATTATTGGAGCATTTTGCCTGATCAAGGTCAATATTATAACCCAGATTTGATCGGCATGCAGGGAGATACGGTTAGGAAAGAAGGTTATTGTACGGACATCATTACCAACCTAACGGTTGATTGGCTCGACAAGCGCGATAAGACCAAACCTTTTTGCGTCATCATTGGCCAAAAGGCGCCACACCGGCCGTGGATGCCTGATGCGAGGGATTTGAGGCGTTTTGAGCAGGTTAAATTTGCCTTGCCTCCAAATTTCTACGACGATTATCAAGACCGCATCGCCGCGCAAACCCAAGATATGAGCATAGCCAAAACCATGCAGCTGGGTTATGACCTGAAGATGAAAAATGATCCCGCAGATCCTAAAAGCGCCGTGAATGCTACCAAACGGATGAACGCCGTGCAACAAAGAGCGTGGAATGCATATTATGACTCGGTGCAAAACGACATGGTTAAACAACAGCTGAGCGGAAAGGCCCTGATCGAATGGAAGTACCAGCGCTACATGAAAGACTATTTGGCCACTACGGTTTCGCTGGATCGAAATATTGGCGAGATTATGGACTACCTGGACAAAAACAAACTGTCTGAAAATACCATTGTGGTGTATACTTCCGATCAAGGCTTTTACATGGGCGAGCACGGCTGGTTCGACAAGCGCTTTATGTATGAAGAATCGATGCATGCCCCTTTTATCATGCGTTACCCGAAAGTGGTGAAACCCAATTCGAAAGTATCGCAATTGGTGTCGAATGTAGATTTTGCGCCTACTTTTCTAGATTTGGCGGGGGTGTCTGTTCCGAAGGAAATCCAGGGCAAATCATTTGTGCAGGTATTGAAAAACGGCAAAGAGAAAATCAGGGAGTCGGTGTATTACCATTACTACGAATTTCCGGCCGAGCATAGCGTGCGTAAACATTTCGGAATCCGTACCGATCGTTATAAGCTGATCAGGTTTTATGGACAACAGGATTTTTGGGAGTTTTACGACCTGAAAACAGATCCGCACGAAATGAAGAACCTGTACAATGACAAGTCGAAACAAGCATTGATCGCCACCTTAAAAGCAAAACTGCTGGCTTTGACCATCGAAAACAAAGACCAATTGGCCGAGGGGATCTTGAAAAAAGAAAATTAGTCTCCCAAGCTGTCAATTCTTTTGATCAGTTCCATGCAGGCGCGTCCGTTGTGGTAGGGACACTTCCAAAAACCGGCCTTGTCTTCGCCCAGCATCACGCTGTAATCGTTGCGAAGGCCCCAAAACCATTCGCCGTTTTTTTGGTCTTTCAGGTGTTTTTTTACAAAATCCCATATTTGCAGGGTGTGGCGTAAAAAGTGCTCGTGCCCGCTGATTTGCCAGGCATTAAAAAAACCGACCATGGCTTCGGCTTGTGGCCACCAATGTAGCTCTTTGACCCAGTGTTTATGGGCGGGATCGTATTCGTACCAGAGGGCTCCATTTTCATCAAGTCCTTTTAAACTGGCGTTGGCCATTTGCAAGGCCAGTTGTCTGTAATGAACGATGGTCGTTTCGTTTTTTAAGGCATGCGCGGCTTCTTCGAGCAGCCAGGAGGCTTCAATGTCATGCCCGAAAGAAATCGGGGTCGATTTTACTTTCCAGTCGTTGTCAAAAAACAGCTGGAGATGAAAGGTATGAGGATGAATAATGTGTTCGCTAAAATTCTGCAGCAGCAACTCGATGGCTTTTTTCAGGATTTCGTTGGGCCAAATGCCATACAGGTTGGCGTAAGCCTCGATGATGTGCAAATGGGTATTCATGGTCTTCTTTTCGTTCTGGTCTTTGGCGCTTAGCCTTTGGTCGGCGATGTTGGTCCATGCTCTTGTAAATGCCTCAAAATAGCCCAATTGGGTGGGGTCAAAACTGTAGAGCTCGATGAGCCTGAACGTGGCTTTGGCCAAGTCCAGGGCTTTTGGATTTGCCGTGGCCTTGTAATATTCGGCGAGCGCATAAATGGCAAAGGCCTGTCCATAGATTTGCTTTTTGCCGTCGAGTAGCTGGCCTTTGGCATCGACCGACCAATAAAAACCGCCATCAACCTCATCTGTAAAATGCTGTACCAGGTAATCAAATGCACGATGGGCGAGTTCCAAGTGGACCGCTTTTTTTTGGAGCAGATAGGCTGAAGAAAAGGTGTAAAGTATTCTGGCATTAAGCACAAGGCCTTTGGGCGCCTCCGCATTGACTTGGTTCTGATTATCGATTTGCCCATAAAAACCACCATTTTCTTGGTCTACCGTATACTTGGCCCACCAGGTGAGCAAATCTTCCAGTTCGGCATTCATTTCCGATTTAAACTGATGCAATGTGGCGGTATTCATGTATTAATAGGTGGCTTTTCCGTTTAAATTGGCTATAGTTTGAGTGCCGTGCAGGCTTTGATTTGCTTCAATGATGTCGATAATTGTGCGTACAGAAGTGGCCGAACGCAAGCCATCGGCAGGGTTGTTCATCACGTAATCGGTAAGCTGTTGTATCGTGCTGGTGGCTACATGCATGCGGGTATCTGAAGAAGCGTAGTAAATATACACCGTTCCGTCTTCATCGGCAATCCAGCCATTGCTAAAGGCTACGTTCGATACATCGCCCACGCGCTCATCGCCTTCCGGAGCCAAAAAGTAGCCGGCAGGCTTGTGCGTAACCTTGGTCAAATTGTTCAGGTCGGTCATGAACATATAAAGTACATAACGTAGTCCAGCGGCGGTATTTCTTACGCCATGCGCCAAATGTAACCAACCTTGCGGCGTTTTGATCGGTGCTGGTCCCAAGCCGTTTTTGGCTTCGTAAACCGTGTGGTAAATTTTTCTGTCGATTACGGTTTCTTCCTCAATGATGGCGTTTTCGATATTGGCCGCCAAACCAAAGCCAATGCCGCCACCGTTGCCGGCCTCTACAAAGCCATCCTGTGGCCGGGTGTAAAAAGCATATTTGCCATTTACAAATTCTGGATGCAGCACGACGTTTCTTTGCTGTGGCGACGGCGTTTTCAAATCGGCCAGTCTTTCCCACTTTACCAGATCCTTGCTCCGGGCGATGCCACATTGGGCAATAGCCGCCGATTGATCGCCTGCTGGAGCCGACTGATCTCTGCGCTCGGTGCAAAAAAGGCCGTAAATCCAACCGTCTTCGTGTTCAACCAGCCTGATGTCGTACACATTGGTGTCGGGCTCGTCGGTTTCCGGCATTATTACCGGGTAATCCCAAAAGCGAAAATGGTCTATTCCGTTAGGGCTTTCGGCAATGGCGAAAAACGATTTGCGGTCGGTTCCCTCCACACGGGCCATCAAGATATATCTGCCTTGCCATTTCATGGCGCCGGCATTGAGCACGGCGTTGATGCCAAATCTTTCGATCAGGTAGGGATTGCTTAGCGGATTGAGGTCGTATTTCCAGTTGAAAGGAACGTGCGCGGCAGTAAGTACCGGATGCTGATAGCGGTTAAAAATGCCATTTGCCGTTTCCAGTTTAACATTAGGAGTATTGATCAGTACTTCTTGATCGTGGGCTAATTTTGCAATGCGTTGTTCGAAATTTGTATTCATGGTATGTGTTAGTCTTCTAGTTTGTTCCACCAGGTTCTTTTTAAAATGAAAATAATAACCACCAGCACGGCAATGGTGAAGCCCAGGGGCTGGTACATGCCGGTAATGAGATACATCGGAAATATGGTAAGGCATAATTGGGCAACAATGCCCAGCGCTACGTTAAACATATCAAGTCCGAAATTTTTGTTGGCCTTGAAATTGGGGTCTTGAGCAGCTACCAACTGGTATATGGGTTGCCAAAAGCCCCAGGGCCTTACGGTTTTGTAAAATGATTGGAGTACTTGCGTGTCTGTTGCAGGGGCGGTGTAGGTACCAATTAGGCAACCGATCAGCGAAAGTACAAACAGCAACGGCCACCAGTATAACGGCAATCCGGTGGTTACATAAGGCATCAGCAAGGCGGCGCCAACGCCAACGGCCATACCCCAGAAAAAACCATTGGCATTAAAACGCCACCAGTACCATTTGAGGCAGTTGGCGGCTACGTAGCCACCGTACAGGCCGCCTACAATCCATTGCAGAATATCATTGACGTTATGAGCCAAAAAGCCAAAAAATACGCCTACTACCACCACCGCAATGCCAACCATATAGTTCATCGACATGATTTTTTTGGTGCTGGCCTGCGGGTTAAGGTATTTCAGGTAAATATCGTTTACAATGTAGGCCTGTGCAGCATTGAGTGTGCCACTAAAGGTACCCATAAAAGCACCGAGCAAGCCGGTAAGCACCAGGCCCAAAACGCCAACCGGCAAGAAGTTGTTGATGGTAGCTGGCAAGATGCGTTCAAAATCGGTAACGCCATCGGGGCCTTTCAGGTAAAGCTGGTTGTAGTAAAGCAGGGCCAGCACGGTTAAGCCGGTAATCATAGAGTAGCGAATGGGCAAAAGTACAATGCTCACAAAACCGGTCATTTTGCTAGCTTCTTTCGGACTACGGGTGCTCAGTACTTTTTGCATGTCGTAGTTGGGAGCCGGGCCAGCCAGCGAGGCGAAGATACCTTTCATAAGCATCATCATGAAGAAAACACCGAACAGACTGAAGCCATCGTCGGCTATTTTTTTGTTGGCCTCAGCGGCGATCTTGCTCCAGTCGAGGTTTAAATGCCAGCCAAAGAAGGGGTTGTTCCAGCCTTTGGGTACGTTGAGCGATTGATGCTGCAAATGCTGTACGGCAATAACGCCAATAGCAATGCAGGCCAAGGTCATGATCAAATATTTAATGGCATCGCCCAGCACAATGCTATGCATGCCTCCCAAAATTGAATAGAACATGGCAAAGAGCGTAAAAACGATACCATAGAAATGGGGTACATATTTGTCGGCTACCTGAAAAGGCACATAGTCCTTAATCAAATCCCAAGGCACAAAAACCTGTACAAACTTGCCCAAGCCCACAAATCCATAGGCCAAAAAGCCCAGACAGCTGATCAGCGCAAAGGCGATAACCACGATATGCGAACTTTTGACGCCCCTGCCTTGCAGGCCGAAGCGGGTTTTGAGCCATTCGGCACCGGTTGTTGCGTTCGATCTCCGGAGCCATTTTGACAGGAACATCATCATAAACACCTGGTTAAAAACCGGCCATAACCAAGGGATCCAGATGCTTTTGAAGCCGTAAACGAAACAGAGGGCTACCATCCACATGGTGCCGCTAATGTCGAACATGTCGCTGGCATCGCTGAGACCCAACATGTACCAAGGTAGTTTTTTGCCACCCATTAAATAGCTTTCCTTGTCTTGCTTGGCTTTGTTTTTCATGTAAAAGCCAATGAGGATCATGGTAGCCAGATAGGCGAGGAGAATAAGAATGTCGAGGAGATGGAGTTTCATTTTTTGGCTTGGTATATTTTTAGGGTGCTCAATTTTTTCTCGAACAAAATTTTAGGGTTCTGGTAAAATCTTTGAAAGTCGTTGGCCGATGCCTGGCCAGGGTAAGGTGCATAGTAGTGCATTTTTTTCATGCTGGGCGAATAGCCGGCGTTGCGCCAAACCAATACATAAGCCACCGGAAAATCTTTGATAACGGGCCATAAAGTTTGGGTCCACCAGTTGGTGTCGGGTATGGCCTCGTAACCCGTTTCGGCAAAGGCCATGGGTTTGTGCTTGGCCTTTGCTATTTGGGTGAGCAGCGTCATTTCGTGCCGAACGGCCTTGATGAAGTCTTTTTGAGGCTGGGTGTCGAATTGATAATGGTCAAAGCTGAGCAGGTCTACCACGTCGTCGCCAGGATAACGTTCCAGGTAAGCCGTCTCGGTAGTAAAATCGTTGGTGTTGTAAACCACGATAAGGTTATGCAATTGCTTTTCGGTTCTTAAATAGTTGATGGTAAAGCGCCAGGCTGCCTTGAGTTGTGCAGGGGTTGACGTTTTGCTGCCCCACCAAAACCAATCGCCGGTGAGTTCGTGGAATGGCCTGAACAGGATAGGGATGGCTTCGCCTTTGGGACCTTGGAGACTGTGCATGAAGCGGGCTGCTTTATCGAGCCACGATTTGTAAAGCTCGTGTTTGGCGCCTCCCGGCAAGATAGAGGCCACTGCATTTTGGGTAGTATCCCAAGATGAACCACCGCTTAACGGATTGTTGAAATGCCAGCTTAGGGTAATGATGCCCCCACGTTGATAGCCTTCTTTAATGTATTTCCGCATCTTTTCGAATGGCACACCATCAATGTTATTGGCCGAATCGAGTTCAATGCGGGCCATGTCCCAGCCGTATACTGCAGGATAATCGTTTACAACGGCTTTGATATCGCTTTTGCCGTTAACGTATTTCCAGTTTACGCCGTAGGCCAAGTCATCCTGATGGCCAAACAAGGTATGTTTTTGGCTGAGCCGATAGAGGTTTTTATACAGTATTTGGGTAGTTGCCGTGGCTCGCGCATCGCTCAGTTGCTGGGCTTTTGCCCACCACGAAAGCAGGCAAAGGGCAAGGGTAGCTAAATAGGATCGGTGTATCTTCATGTAAGGGGCATTTATTTGGGGGAGAGTACTTCTTTGATGGGTTTTCCTATTTCGTGGCCATTCTCGAATTTGACTCCTAAAAACGAAGCAATGGTTTGGGCAAGTTGGTTTTGGTACAGTTGGCCTTTTTGCTTCACTTCGCCCAGGGCCTTGGTATCAGGGCCCATCACGGCCAAAAATATTTCGTTAGAGTGGGGTACGCTATAATAATGGTGTTGCCAGTTGTCTTCGTAGCCTCGGCCATGGTCTTCGGTAATGATAAAGGTGGTTTGGTCTTTGTAAAACGGATCGCTCTGCATGTAGTTCCATAAATCGGCAATCATGGCATCGTTGTAATTGGTGGCATCTAAATAATAATCGTATTTGCCACTGTGGGCCAAAGCATCGGTTTCGATAAAGCTCAGCTGCAAAACCCTCGGATGGTTCAATTTTACGTATTCCTTGGCCAAAGCATAGGTAATGCCGTCGTGTCGCTCGCCACCTCCATAATCTTTGGGCAACCAATGCTGCAGGTCGTTCAGTGCCTTTTGTACCTCGCTTAACTTGTCGCCTTTTACATTGTTGAAACCCGAGTTGATGGGGAAGCCCGAACGTTCAGCGTTCAGGATTTTATAAAAAGCATCCCACGAGGTAAAAGTAGCCACTTTGCCTTTAAACTCGGGTAATTTGTTCAGAAACTCCAGCACATTGATGTTGTGGTTGGCCGGATGCGAATTGGAATTGATCAGCGTATCGGGATAGCCCGTAAATATTTCGTTGTAGCCCGGATACGAAAACCAATAGCGGTTGGTTACATTAACCATGTTACCGTAGTTGCGGTTACCATAAATCTGTCCATGCTTGGCCAGGTAATTCCAAAAGAAGGGCATGAGTTTTGCCCTTCTTTGGTTGAGGTCTGTGCTCCAGTACTTGCGTACGCGCCAGGCTGAGTCCTGCGAGGTGAATTTCTTGCCAAACAGGTTGCTAGAATCGGCACCATTAAACAAATCCTTCCAGCGGTAGCCATCAAAAGTAATGACCACCACGTTTCGGGTTCGTTGTGCAAAGCTGGTTTGCAAGCCCAGCAATAGGCAAATGGTAACTAAAACTAAACGCATCTGTTTCTTAATAAAAGCCTACGTCGTCGATATAAATCTGCGAGGCTAGACCACTGAATTCCTGAAAAGTAATATAATCTATGGCAGTAGGGCTGCCGATGTTGATCAAGGGAATTTGGTAGTCTGTCCAGGCGCCTTCGGTTAATACCAGATCGTAAGTGCTCTTTGCCGGGGTTACCGAAATCCTTACTTTTTTGCCGGCAGTGCCCGGACCTCCGTAAATGGAGATTTTCAAAGTGGTATAGCCAGTAGTGCTGAAAGTTGGGATGCACCTGAACCTGGCCGCGCCGAAGCCCACGGTAAATTTATGCCCGATGGCGATGGTGCCACGTCTTACGATAACATTTTGGGTCATGTCGTAAGTGCTGCTGTACGAGGTATTACTCCAGCCGCCACGCAAGGCATCATCAAAAATGATATGCTTAAGGCCAAAGGTTTTGCTGGCGGTAACCGATCCGACAGGCGTGGTTACCACTACTTGTCCGTAAGAAACACCAGTTGGTACTTTGATCTTGATTTCGGTTTGCGTGCTCGAAACTACGGTAGCAGCAACGCCATTGATGGTTACCCCGGTTAAGCCTTTAAAGTAATTGCCTTTAATGGTGACCTGGTCGTCGGGATTGCCAGCCGGCGGATCAAAGCTGGAAATAACCGGTGCGGGTTGCATGATCTTGAAGTTGAGCGTGGCCGAGCCGTATTTGGTGGTTACCGTTATCGGGTTGTTGATCGGGTCGGTTAGGTTAGCCGGAATTTTGACCGTAATGCTGGTTTCGTCGGCATAGGTGAGCGAATCGGCAGCCAAGGTACCATTGAAATCTACCTTTGAGGTGGTGCTCAGGTTGGTGCCTTTAATGATAATCCACTCGCCATAGCCTACTGAAGCCAGTGGCGTAGTGCGGGCGCTCAGGTTGGTTACCTCACTTAAAGTGGGAGGCGCCGTATTTTCAGACTTGTCTTTTTTGCATGAGCCCGCCAATAGCATTAGCACGGCTGTTAACATGCCAAAACCAAGTGTTAATCGAGTTCTTTTCATCATGTTTTGATTTAAATTTATGACTAAAAACTATTTTTACCAGCCGGGATTGTTACCCTTGATGGCTGTATTGGAGTTCAATTCGTTTAATGGCAAAGGCAACAGGAGGTTTTTCAGCGAACGCACTTTGGAAATGTTGTTCTGCCCCGAACTGATTTTGTTCATCACCTGCAGGTAGATGCCCCAGCGCATCAGGTCGAAACGTCTGATGCCTTCGAGGTTGAACTCGCGGGCGCGCTCGGCCAGCACAAAGCTGCGGAACTGCTCTGGGGTCATGTTGGCCGGTGCATTAGTGGCATTGGCCCTGCCTCTTACGGCATTTAAGGCGTTATAGGCTGCCAGGGTAGCGCCGTTTACCTCGTTTTCGGCTTCGGCATACATCAGCAATACTTCCGAATAACGCAGGAGCGGATAAAACGCATCGCTATTGGCTACGTTAGGGTCGGCAACGCTGCTGTATTTGATCACATAAGCTCTTTCGGCGGTAGTACTGCCGGTGTTGTTGTAGGTAATGCCGTTTACTACTTTGTACTGGGCGGCCTGCCACGATGGGTAGAAAATATAAGTGCCCTGCAAGGTTTGATAGTTGTGGAATACGCCCTCTAACACACGTTTGTCGGCATCTTCATAATCGTTATAGTGGTTGTTGGTGGTCCAAACCGCACCTTGGCCAAAGGTAGATCTGGCCGAAAAATAGGCGCTAAGGTTGTTTACAAAGGCAGTTCCAGCCAGCGACTGCAGTTCCCACATCTGCTCTTTCGAGTTGCGGCCTGCAATGCTCCATAGGTCTTTCCAGCTGGTAGTTAGCGAGTAAAGCCCACTGGTAATCACCTCATTGGCTTTGTCTCTGGCCAAGGTGTAATAAGCTTTGGCATCTAATCCTTCCAATCCCTTCACTACATCTTTGGCATAAGTGTAATAGCCATTGTCGGTGCCACCACGTACGGTTACATTGCCCGTTGAGGCGCCCGAGGCCATGGTGAGGTAGGTTTTGGCTAAAAAGGCCTTGGCTACGCCTTGGTTTACGCGACCAGCTTCGCCGGCTTTGGCATGGCCCAGAGGTAACAGCATGCTTTCGGCGGCTTTAAAGTCGCTGATTACAACATCGTAGGTTGCTTTAACCGTGGCACGTGGCACACTGGTTTCCGGGTTTTCGGCCGACAGCGATTTTAAGCGCAAGGGAACGCCTCCATACAGCTGTACCAGTTGAAAATAGGCCCAGCCCCTTAAAAAGTAAGCTTCGCCCAAAATCCTGTTTTTAATATCCGGATCGATGTTGGTAATGTTAACCACATTTTCTAAAACGGTATTGGCACGGGCAATAATGGCGTAGCATCCTACCCAAGGCCTGTCCCAGCCAAAATAAGCCTGCGGATTGCCGGCTCCGGTAGTGCCCAGAAACCAATCGGCCCCCGATACATGGTCGTCGTCTAAAATGGTCATGTTCCAAAAAGGCTGCAGGTACAAATCGTAGGTATATAGCTCGTTGTATACCCCGTTGATGGCCGCCTTGGCATCGCTCTCGTTGCGGTAAAAATTTTCCGGCGAGTAGAAGGAATAGGGCTTTTCTTCGAGTGCCTTTTTGCAAGAGCTCATGCTGGCTACCCCCATGAGGCCGGCCAGTGCAATTATATAAGTTGAAATCGCTTTCATAATGCTAGGTTGAATAGGTTAAAAACTGCAGCGTAGCGACAGGTTATAGGTTCTTGAATTAGGGTAGCCGCCGAGGTCGACGCCAAACAGCGCAGGATTATCGCCATAGCTGTTGATTTCAGGATCATAGCCAGAATAGTTGGTGAAAGTAAACAGGTTGTTTACGCCAAAGGCCACCCTTAGCGACTTCACCGTTTTTGAAGTAATGGGCACATTGTAGCCCAGTGTGACGTTTTTGATACGTACAAAGCTGCCATCCTCAATAAATCTTCTGCTAAACAACTGGTTCCTGAAAAACTGGCGCATGATTTTAGGGCCGGTAGCTTGGCTGTTGTCTTTGCCTTGTGCCCAGGCACCATCAAACATATCCTGGGTGATGTTTTTGTTGGTGCCCAGGTTGCCGTTAAAACGGGTGTTCATGTTGATGATGTCGTTGCCCTGCACCCCATTGATAAAGATGCTCAGGTCAAAGCGCTTGTAGCGGAAATTGTTCGTAAAGCCAAAGGTGTAATCCGGATTGACGTCGCCAATAAAGGTGCGATCGGTTTGCGAAATGCTGGTTGGATCGTTGTCCAGATTCTTATACTTGATTTCGCCAATGGTTCGCAAAATAATGGCGTCGCTTTGGTTGGCATAAGCCGGATCGTTTCTTACCTCGGCTTCGTTGTCGTAATAGCCATCTTCTACATAGCCATAAAGTGCGCCGATGGGTTTGCCTACGGTTTGGATAAATGGTGCATCGCCGGTAGAAATGTTGCGGCCATACTGTTCGGTTACATCTTTGCTCAGGCTCAGGATCTTGTTGCGGTTAAACGAGATGTTAAAGTTCGAGCTCCATTCGAAATCTTTTTTCTTGATGATAGCGCCCTCTAAAATTACTTCCAGACCCCTGTTTTGGATCGAGCCCGAGTTAACCAGCTTGGTTTGAAAACCTGTTGAAGAAGGGATGATCAGGTTCTGCAACAGGTCGTTGGTAATTTTTTTATACAAGTCTACATGCAGGTTCAGCCTGCTTTTGAACATGCTTAAATCCAAGCCGAGGTTGTAGGCTGTGGTGGTTTCCCATTTCAGTTTTTCATTGGCCGGTCCGGCATACAGATCATTGGCCAAGCCTGTTTGTACGGCGCCGCCAAAAGGATAGTTGTATACGCTCAGCTTAGCCAGCGAGGCATAAGAGCCAATGCCTTGGTTGCCGGTTTGCCCGTAGCTGAAGCGTGCCTTAAGCTCGTTGATGACCTTGAGGTTTTTCATGAAATCTTCGTTAGAGACTTTCCAGGCCACACCAGCCGATGGAAAACCCGCCCATTTGTTGTCTTTGCCAAACTTGCTCGAACCATCCTGGCGATAAGAAACGGTTAGGAGGTAACGGTCGTCATAGCTGTAGTTGGCACGGCCCAAAAACGAAATCAGCGTAGATTGATACCTGTTGGTGATAACCGGCAACACGGTTTCGCCCGCGGCCAGGTTTTCGTTTTCCAAGGCGTCGTTAGGGAACGTTTTAGCTTCGGCCCTTTTGCTTTGGCCGTTGGTGCGCTCGAAGGTGCCGGCACCCATTACATTAAGGCTATGCTTGTTGAGCTGTTTGTTGTAGGTCAAAATACTTTCGGCAACGCCACTGTTCCATAAATTGTCTGATTTGAGACCCCAGCCTTTTACAGCAAAGCCTTCGTAAACGCTTCGTGGGTAATATTGGTCCCTATTGCTCGAAGCATAGTTGAAGCCAATGTTCTGCCTAAACTTGAAGTCTTTGAGGAAAGTAGCTTCCAGGTAGTTGGAAGAAAAGATATTTAATCCCTTGACGCGGTTCAGCACATCGTTTACATAGATTTGCGGATTGGTAATAAAGGCATCACCTACACCATCGTAAGCCAAGGCATCGGTTAGCGTAGAAGGAAAAGTGATGGCCGCACGGATTACACCCGCACTGGCGGCATCAGATTTGTCGGTGCCTGTTTTAACGCCGTTGGTTGTAGAACTGGCAATAGACGTGCTGGTGCCTATTTTAATCGTTTTACTGATGTTCCGGGTTAGGTTCATGCTCAAGCCGAAACGGTTGTAGTCTGAGTTGGAAATGGTGCCTTCCTGGTTCAGGTAGCTGAAAGTTAGGCTGTGGCTGCCTGCATCGGTGCCTCCCGAAACGTTGATCGAGTAGTTTTGGTAAAGGCCTTTGCGAAAAATACGGTCCTGCCAAGAATTGTTGTCGCCAACAAAATCCTGTGGACCTCTGGCATAATAAGTATGGCCAGGATTTAAAGGATCGGGCAGTTGCGTGCCTGGATAGGGCAAGGTATAATTGGTGCCGGTGTATTTGTTGGAGTTGGCATAGGCCAGGTTTTGGTAAGTGGCATATTCAGCAGGATTCAAAACATCGAGGGTTTTTGAAACTTCGGCCTGTCCCACCGTAAAATTGGCTTCGATCCTGTCTTTGCCGCTTTTGCCTTTTCTGGTGGTAATGAGCACTACGCCATTGGCGCCGCGCGATCCGTAAATGGCCGTGGCCGAAGCATCTTTCAGGATGTCGATGGTTTCGATGTCGTTGGGGTTGAGGAAAGACATGGCATTCAAGGTCTGTTTTTCATCATCGCCGATTGAAGCCGGCGTAGAACCGCTGCTCGAATTGTTGAAAGGTACGCCATCGATTACATAAAGTGGCTCTGTTCCTCCTAAAAAGGAGTTAGAGCCCCTGATGCGAAGGCTTAATCCAGCGCCAGGTGCCCCGTCGTTTTGGGTTACGTTAACACCCGCTACTTTTCCTTGAAGCGCCTGCAACACATTGGTTGGCGCATCGGTAAGCAGCTGATCTCTCCCGATCCGGGTAACCGAACCGGTAAGATCGGTTTTTTTCACGGTGCCATAGCCTACAATCACCACATCGGAAAGCATGGTGCTTTTGGTTTTTAATACCATGTTGAATGTGGTTCTGGTGCCGATGGTGGCTTCTTGCTCTTCCATTCCTAAAAAGGTGAAAACAAGCGTTTGGGCATTGGCGGGCACATTGATCGCAAAGTTTCCTTCTGCATCGGTGCTTACCGAAGTTTTGCTTCCCTTTACGCTTACCGAAACGCCCGGAAGCGTTAGCCCGTTTTCGTCGCTTACCTTTCCGCTAAGCCTTCTGTCTTGTGCGAAACAGGTGGCGAAAGCTAGGAAACATACAAGTGCAGCCAATAAATGTTTGGTTACTTTATTCAGCATAAGTCGTTTTATTTGGTTTACTCAAAAGTAGGGCGCAATATAACGCAATGAATAATACTATTTTATCCATTTATAGTATTTTTATCGCTATGTTATACCACGGTTTAAAATTTGAATTACTTTAGTGGTTGTAATCAGGTTTTTATTGATGATTTACGGCAGGTTTCCTTATATTTAATTGTGATATTATTTTATCCATATAGTTGATGTTATTTATTCATTTATCGTGCAGAACAATATAATCAAAGAAATAACCCCGCTAACCAATAGCGATTGTTTCACCATTTTCGAGCGGACAAAAAAGGATTTCGATTTCCCTTTGCATTACCACGAAGAAATGGAATTGAACTTTATTTCGAATGCCGGCGGCGCCCGTAGGGTAGTTGGCGACCATATTGAAGAAATAACCGATATCGAACTCGTGCTCATTGGCTCAAACCTGCCCCATGTTTGGGAAACCCATAAACTGGCCGGCAAGGAAATACATGAGGTAACCATCCAGTTTCATAAGGATCTTTTTGACGAAAAGCTGTTGCGCCGAAACCAATTGAGGGTGATTAGGGAAATGTTCGAAAAATCGAAATGTGGTATTTTGTTTTCGGCCGCCACAGCACAGCAGATCGGTCCGCGTTTAGTCCAGTTGAATAAAAAACATGGTTTTGACTCGGTACTCGAGCTCATGTCTATCCTGCACGACCTTTCTACTTCTCGAAACATGCGCACCCTGTCTGACTCGACCTTTAGCCAGGCCGAATTTTCGTACAGCAGCCGCAGGGTAGAAAAGGTAATGGAATACATCAATTTCAATTTCGATAAACAGGTAACCTTAGGAGAGGTGGCACGCATTGCCAACATGACCGAGGTATCGTTCAGCCGGTTTTTCAAAAGTAGAACGGGCGTAAGCTTCATCGATAGCCTCATCGAAATCAGGCTGGGCCATGCTTCCCGCAAGCTGATCGATACCACCGAGGCAGTTGCCGAAGTGGCTTATAACTGCGGTTTTAACAACATCTCTAACTTTAACCGCATTTTTAAAAAGAAAAAAGGCTGTACGCCAAAAGAATTTAGAGAAAACCTGTCTGGCAACCGAATTTTTGTATAAGATGAAAAACTTTTTTTTGATACTGGCTTTAGGGGTGATGGCCTTGGCTGGTCGGGCCAATCCTGCCGGAAACAAATTTTATACGGCCAATCACCAATATATCCAATACACGGGCCGGTTCGACTTTTCCAATCAGCTGCGGCCAAAGGTTTGGGCCTCGGGCGCCTACGTGGTGATCCGGTTCAAAGGACCCTCGTGTATGGTGCAGCTCAACGACGAAATGCTATGGGGCACGGTGCATAATTACATCGAAGTAATTATTGATGGTCAGCCGGCCCGTAGGTTACAGCTCAAAGGGAGAGAAAATACATTGGAATTGGCCAAAAATCTTTCGCCTGGCGTGCATACGCTACTCATTTGCAAAGATACGGAGGCCGAAAATGGTTATATCGAACTCCTGGGCTTTTCTTGCCGCGAATTGTTGCCTCCGCCAACCAAAGCCAAGCGCAAGCTCGAATTTATCGGCGATTCGATTACCTGTGGCTTTGGTGCCGACGAAAGCGCAATCAAATGTGGTGCACCTCATGCGCAGTGGTACGACCAGCACAATGCCTGGATGGCCTACGGGCCTACCACCGCACGCAGCCTTAATGCACAATGGCACTTGTCGTCGGTTTCGGGCATAGGTTTGATCCATAGTTGCTGCGATAAGCAAATACTGATGCCCCAGGTGTTTGACAAGGTCAGCATGGCTAAAGATAGCCTGAAATGGAACTTTGCCAATTACCAACCCGATGTGGTAACGGTGTGTTTGGGCCAAAACGATGGCATACAAGATTCGGCCAAGTTCTGCAATGCCTATGTCGGTTTTGCCAAAACCCTGCGCAGCTATTACCCTCAAGCCAAATTGGTGTTTTTAACTAGCCCAATGGCCGACCAGGCACTCAAAACGGCATTAATAAAGTACATTACGGCTGTTCGGGCCACTTTAAACAGCCAAGGCGAACGCAATACAGGGTCTTATTTTTTTGTAAAGCGATCTATAAAAGGCTGTAGCAGCCACCCTTCGATGGCCGAACAACAAGAAATAGCCCAAGAACTCACCACTTACCTTAAAAAGGAGATGAAATGGTAAGGTTTATGCTATTGCTTTGTTTGGCTTGCTGTGCAAATTCCCTGCAGGGGCAGGAATTGTTCAGGATGAAAAGTGGCGTAAATTCTCGCTTAATCAGCTTCGAAAATATGAGCGGAGCCAAAGGCAGTGGGGGCAAGGAAAATAATGGCGCTAAAGGCCATGCTACCGAGACAATTTTTCCTGGAAAGAGCAGGACTATTGTCGACTACCTGGGGACGGGAATTGTGCAACGTATTTGGTGCACCATTAGCGAGCGTAGTCCAGAAGTGTTGCGTTCTATCCGTATCCAAATGTATTGGGATGGAGATGCCAAACCAGCAGTGGATGTGCCTATTGGCGACTTTTTTGGATTGGGTTTGGGGCAGAAGCGGCCTTTCGAATCGGTTTTTTTTAGCGATGCAGAGGGTAAATCCTTCAATTGCTTTATTCCGATGCCTTTTCGCAAGCAGGCCAAAATCATTTTTGTAAACGAGAGTCGGCTTCAAGTGAACCTTTTTTATGATGTTGCCATTTTAGAAACGGCACCACATCAGGATGATGTTCTTTATTTTCATGCTTATTGGAGTAGAAAAATCAAAGCCGATCTGGGTGAAGATTTTGAGATATTGCCAAAAATTACGGGGAAGGGACGCTTTTTAGGGACTAATATTGGCGTTATTGCCGATTCGCTATATCAAGGTACTTGGTGGGGCGAGGGCGAAGTAAAAATGTATATCGACGAAGATGGTCCCTACCCAACTATCAATGGAACAGGTACTGAAGATTATGTAGGCGCAGCCTGGGGCTTAGGAACATTTAACCATCAATATCAAGGCTGTTTAATTGCCGATAATAAAATGGGCTATTTTGCATTTTATAGGTATCATGTACCAGACGAGATCTACTTTACCCAGAGCATGCGGGTCACCATTCAAGAATTAGGCGGTTCGAGTTTAGAAACCGCGAGGGCTTTGCTGAGCAAAGGGGTAAAAATGAAACCGGTAATCGCCAATTCTAAAATTGGTTATTTGAAACTGAATGCCATGAATCCCGCTCCGCATTTAAGTGATGAACAATTTCGTCCAGGTGGCGTTTTATTCTATCGCATTGACGATTATTCGGCCACGAGTTATTTTTATCTTAACCAAACCAGTAACAATTTACCGGCTCTACAGCCATTAGCTATACGTACACAACAATTAAAAACCATAAAATAATCCCGATGAAAAGATTTCTTTTATTCTTCTTGCTGATCAGTTCGTTTGTAACGGTAAATGCTCAAAACGATCCTTTCTTAAACGAAATTAAGTACTTTAAAAAACAGGATAGCCTGCATTTTCCGCCTAAAAAAGCCATTTTGTTTATTGGCAGCTCTACTTTTACCAAATGGAAAGATGTACAGGATTATTTTCCGGGCCATACCATCATTAACCGAGGTTTTGGAGGCTCTTCCTTGCCCAATGTGATCCAACATGCCAACGATATCATTTTTCCTTACCAGCCTAAGCAGATTGTAATTTATTGTGGCGAGAACGATTTTACAGGTGGCGACCATATCACGGCCGACACCGTAACAGCGCGTGTCCAACAACTCATTGAACTGATCAGAACCAAATATCCGAGGGTGCCAATCGCTTATATTTCGATTAAGCCAAGTCCTTCAAGGCTCAAATACCAGGCTAAAATGGTTGAAGCCAATGGCATGATAGCCCAAATGGCTAAAAAAATGAGAAGGGTAACCTTTATCAATACCTACAATTCGATGTTCAATGCTGATGGAAGTATAATGCAGGACATCTTCTTGTCGGATAACCTGCACATGAACGCCAAAGGTTATGCCATCTGGCAAAAAATTATAGAACCTTATTTGAAATAAACACCTTCGAGCGTTTGTTTTAAAATTCTTAATGCCTTAATGGTTGGTCTTAGTCTTTCACCGCCTTGGACACCTCAGAATCATTTGCTTGGCTACCTGCTTTCTCTTTTAACATGAAGGGATTAAGGGTAATAAGCTGTTGGTGTTTTCGGTAGGGGAAACTCTTAACTTCTTAATGGTTGGCACCTAGGCTACCTGCTTTCTCTTTTAACAGGAAGGAATTAAGGGCGATAAGTTCATGGTGTTTTGCATCTGGCTGAAATCCTAGCTTCTTAATGGTTAAGCTATAAGCTGCAGGTTTTTATGCTCATTTTGTCTTGGTCATTATTTGCTCAAGCCGTCCATCTTAGCCTAACTGGGGTGTCTTCGGTGGTGAATAAAAAACTGTTGGTTTGTCTTCTAAAAATCACAAATCGCAACAATGCTTTGTAGATTATACCAAACGGTATATATTTGTTTAGTCAATCGAAAATAAACATGTCGAAAGCAGAACGCACAAAAGCTTACATCATCGAAAAAACTGCGCCAATCTTTAACAAAAAAGGATTTGCCGGTACTTCTTTGGCCGACATGACGACTGCCACCGGACTAACCAAAGGAAGCATCTATGGCAACTTTGCCAATAAAGACGAAGTGGCTCTTGCCGTTTTCGACTATAATTTCAAACGTGTAAGCTCGGCTATTGGTAAAGAAATGGCCAAAAGAACCAAGGCAAAAGACAAGCTCCTGGTATTTGCCGAGTTTTATTCGCAGGTTTTTGAGCCACCCCTAGATGCTGGAGGCTGTGCCGTGCTCAATACCGCTGTTGAGGCCGACGACACGCATGACGCCCTGAAAAAGAGAGCCGCACAGGCGGTTTTATCCTGGAAAGCAAATATTATCCAAGTTGTAGAACAGGGCATCGCCCATAAGGAACTAAACGAAACAATCATACCCG
This sequence comes from Pedobacter sp. TM02, assembly GCF_059705275.1. Taxonomy (NCBI): domain Bacteria; kingdom Pseudomonadati; phylum Bacteroidota; class Sphingobacteriia; order Sphingobacteriales; family Sphingobacteriaceae; genus Pedobacter; species Pedobacter sp. TM02. The sequence goes on along the minus strand of NZ_AP046530.1, from coordinate 3,521,307 downwards.
AGCAGGTGGCGCTAACCATAATTGCCTTGTTTGAGGGAGGCATTATGATTGCCAAACTGTTGGAAAGCAAAAGAGCGATGCAAATGATCATGGATTCGATGCAAAAAATGATCGAAGGATGGAGCTGATTTTTTTTAACCAGAAATATACCGATTGGTATAAAATAGAAAACATACCCAACTCTTCAGTACTATACAATTAATTATAAATTTTTAATCTAAATCACATGAAAACAACAAACAATACCATACTAATTACCGGCGGTAGCGCCGGTATTGGTTTCGAAACTGCAAAACTGCTCATTGAAAGTGGCAACCGCGTTATCATCATTGGTAGAGACCAAAAGCGATTAGATGAAGCGGCGAAACAATTGGGCAAGGCAACCGCCATCAAGGCGGATGTAAGCAAGGCGGCAGATGTTGAACAGCTGGTAGCTACGCTGAAGCAGGATTTTCCGCAGCTTAACATGGTCATCAACAATGCAGGTAGTGCCTTTTACTACAGCCTGAACGATGATTCGCAACCTGCATTCGAAAACGCATCGGCCGAAATCCTGACCAATTATTTGGCTATTGTGAGGCTAAATCAACTAGTGTTGCCATTACTCAGAACGCAAGAGGAGGCGGCTATCGTCAATGTATCGTCTATTGTGGCTTATGTACCTGGTGCCAGCCTCCCAACCTACGCAGCCAGCAAAGCAGCCCTGCATTCTTACACAACCTCGTTACGCCTTACTTTAGCAGGTACTTCGGTTAAGGTGTTCGAATTGTTGCCACCGTTGGTCAACACGACTTTTTCGACAGAAATTGGTGGCGAGCACGGCATCCATCCCGCAGTAGTTGCGACCGATTTGTTGGCGGCGCTGGCCAACGACGATTTTGAGATCAGGGTAGGCGATACCGCTAAAATTTATGAGCTTTTCCTATCTTCGCCCTCCGAAGCACTGAACGCAATGAACGGAAGGCGAAACGAAGCCAGCCATTCGGCTGTCTAGTTTGTTGATTAGCAGGTTGTTTGCAGATGGGCTTTGTCAATAAAACACATTTTATGAAAAGAGTAGTTGTAACCGGGCTTGGAGCCATTACGCCTTTAGGCAACACGGTAAACGAATTTTGGGAAAATATCCTGGCTGGGAAAAGTGCTGCCGGTCCCATTACGAAATTCGACAGTTCGAAATTTAAAACACAATTTGCCTGCGAGGTAAAGGATTTTAACATCGAAGACTATCTTGATAAAAAAGAAGTCAAGAAGTACGACATGTTTACCCAGTACGCCATTGCGGCCAGCGATCAGGCTATTCGTGATGCCGGATTGGATTTTGGCCAGATGAGCGAAGAAGAGCGCTATGATGTTGGCGTAATCTGGGCTACCGGAAACGGAGGTATTAGCACCTTCGAAAGCCAGCTGAAAGAATTTAACGGAGGCGACGGTACGCCGAGGTTCAATCCTTATTTTATTCCGAAAATGATTGTGGATATTGCTGCGGGTGTAATTTCTATCCGTCACCAGCTTTATGGACCAAACTATTGTACGGTTTCGGCCTGTGCATCGTCTAACACAGCCATTATCAGTGCCTTTGATACCATTAAAATGGGCAAGGCCAAAATTATGGTAGCCGGAGGTTCTGAAGCAGCGGTTACCGAAGCTTCGGTAGGTGGCTTCAATGCCGCGCAGGCCTTGTCTAAAAACAACGAAAATCCGCAGGGCGCTTCACGTCCTTTTGATAAGCAGCGCGATGGTTTTGTAATGGGCGAGGGGGCAGGTGCCCTGATTTTGGAAGACCTGGAACATGCCTTGGCCCGCGGTGCTAAAATCTATGCCGAATTGGTAGGAACGGGTATGGCCGCAGATGCCTATCACCTCACCGGTACTCATCCCGAAGGCCTAGGTGCCGTTTTAGGCATGAGCAAAGCCATTAAGGAAGCCGGAATTGAGCCACAGGATATCGATTATATCAATGCCCATGCCACTTCAACAGGTATTGGCGATATTAGCGAGCTGATGGGTATTAAACGCGTATTTGGCGATCATGAAGTTGCCGTAACCGGTACCAAATCAATGACGGGCCACTTGTTGGGCGCAGCCGGGGCCATAGAGAGCATTATTTCGGTGCTGTCTGTGCAACACGATGTTATTCCGCCAACCATCAATACCACCGAGCTCGACGAGGCTGTTCCGGCCGGATTGAAAATTGTATTGGGCAAACCGCTTTATCAAGAAGTAAACTATGTGCTTAACAATACCTTTGGCTTTGGAGGGCACACGGCAACCAGTTTATTTAAAAAATACCAAGCAGACTAATCGGCAAGGCCAATTTATTTAATAAAAAACTGCCTTCAATTAGTTTTGGAGGCAGTTTTCTATTTTAGACAAGAGGTTGTCTATTTCGAAGGGCTTGGCCAGAAAATCGTCGGCGCCGGCACTTTCTGCCGATTTTTGCAGGTCGTTGCTGGCCGAAATCAAAATTACCGGGATATTCTTCGTTTTTTCGTCGGTTTTAAGCTTCTTGCACAATTCCCGTCCATCAGATCCCGACATCCAGATGTCGAGTACATAGATGTCAGGTAGTAGGCTTTCGGTGTTCAGAATGGTATTTCCGTTTAAGGTGGTGCTCACCTCGTAGCCCTCCATCTCCAACATCATGCCCACCGCATCCAAAATTCCGGGATCGTCGTCGGCAAGTGTTACCCTTTTGTTCCTGCTGTTCATTACATTTATATTTATTTGGTTGGCTAAGTATTCAATAATCGTTGGCACGTGCTCTTGGTATAGAGAAACAGAATTTGGATCCTTTGCCTTCTTTGCTGCTGACCCAGATTTTGCCTCCTTCGCGCTTAATGATTTCTGATGAAATAAAAAGTCCGAGTCCCAAACCCGGGAAAGTATGCTGCATGTTGCCGCTTACCCGATAAAATTGTTCAAATACCTTGTTCAAATCATTTTCAGCAATACCGATGCCAAAATCCTCTACGCAAACCAGGATATTTTCGCCCTCTATGCGGCTATGTACAATAATCTGTTCTGCTTCTGGGGAATATTTGATGGCATTGGTGATGAGGTTGGTCACCACTTGGCTTAAACGCTCCTTGTCGGCGAAAACCAGCCCTATTTCTTGCAGGTCTTCCTTTATTTGATGTTTCTCTGAGGTGCGTTGCAGCTCTTCGATGGCAAAACGCATCATTTCGTTAAAATCGAAATAGGTATGGTTGTATTGCAGTTTGCCAGAGTTTACCTTGGTTACATCCAATAAATCGCCGATGAGGCTGGTGAGGCGGTTAAGCTGGGCATCCATCTTTTTCATCAGCCCCGCTTCTACAATATCTCCTTTTTTAAGCAGCATTCTTTCCAATACCTGCGTATACGCCTTGATGCTGGTTACCGGCGTTTTGAGCTCGTGACTGGCAATGCCGATAAAATCGTCCTTTTGCTGTTGGAGCTGCTTGGTCTCGGTTATATCAAAGGATACGCCAATAAAGCTGATCGGGTTGCCATGGTCGTCGTATTGGGCCTTACCCGATTCTTTGATCCAATGCAACGATTGGTCGGGCCAGCTGATCTGATACTCGCCTTCGTATACATATCCATTGGCGATGGCTTGGTTAAGCGCTTCGATAACGGCTTCTTTTTGCTGGGGTACTATAAAATTGAGCAGCTGCTCGTAGCTGAGCACAGTTTCCGATTTTAGCCCATAATTTTTGTAAAACTGCTCAGAAAGCTTTAGCGTTTGGGTACGCAAGTCTAATTCGTAAGAACCTAGCTTGCCCGTTTCAAGTGCAATTTCAAGCCTTTGGTTAATCTGTAGCAGTTCTTCTTTGGCTTGGCGCTGTTGCGTAATATCCATGGCGGTGCCCAGCATGCGTAAAGGCTTATGGTCGGCATCGTAGTAGATTTTTCCTTCAACCCTCACCCAATGGATGGAATGGTCTTTCCAGATAACCCGGGCTTCGTAATAAATCTGTCCAATATCCAGCGCCCGTCTGTGGGCATTGATGCGGATTTCACGATCGTCGGGATGGATTACACTAGTGTATGCCGAACGGGCCACATGCCTGTCGAAGCCGAAAATCTCGTCGAAACGTTCTGAAGTTGCCATTTGACCGTTGCGCAAATCCAAATCAAAAGTACCGAGACCAGCTGCGGCTGTGGCCAGTCTGGCACGTTCTTCGGCATCTTGTATCTTGCGTTTGCTTTCGAGCATGTCGGTAATGTCTATGGCCACTACCATAATGCGGTTAATGCTGCCGTCAATATCCTTTAAGGGCTCATAAACATAGTTGATGTAGGTTGTTTCTTTTTTGCCGTTCCTAACCGTGGTAATATTCTGTTCGTTGCCGTAGTGCGCAATGCCGGTCTTCATCACTTTTTTAAGTACATGCTCAAAACCCAGCGATTTGGCCTCAGGCAAGGCTTCCCATAACGGTTTTTCGACAAAGGTTTTTCTTTCCTTGTTGGCCAACTTGAGATAGGTGTCGTTAACCTCTTCTACAAAAAATGCTTCGCCTTTCAGGATAATCATGCCTACAGGTGCCTGCAGGATTAGCTTCCTGAAATTTTCTTCGCTTTCTTTGAAGGCATTTTGGGCCATAATCTCGTCGGTAATGTCTTGCAAGGTTCCGTTCAGGCGGTAGGCTACATTGTTAGCGTCGAACAATGCCTTGCCCCGGGCTTTTACGATGCGCTCTTTGCCGGTTTTGGCATTCTTAATGGTGTATTGAATGGTATAATGGCCCCCGGTTTCGTGATCGAGCGATTTTTGGAGGGCTTCTTTTACCCTTTCCCGGTCTTTGGGTATAATCGCTTCAATGGCTATGTTTAAATCGATATTTGATTCAGTATCTAAGCCAAACCACCTTTTGAGGCGGTTATTGCAGGTAAATTTATTGGTAAGCGGGTTCAGGTCCCAGGTACCCAGTTCTGCCGCATTCAGTGCAAATTCGAGTTCTTTTTTATTTTCGTTCAGCTCGTTGAGCATGCGTATATTGTCTGTGGTTTCTACAACGGCCACAAACACGCCTCCTACTTTTCCGCTTTCGTCTTTAACTGGGCTGTAGCTGAATGTCCAATACACATCTTCAATATGGCCATTGCGGTAAATGGGCAATAAAATATCTTCGTTCCAAGTAGCCTCGCCCCGGTACAGTACGCCATCGAGCATACTGCCAACCTCATCCCATATCTCTGCCCAGCATTCCTTGCCTCGCTGGCCCATGGCTTTGGGATGCTTTCCGTTATTGCCCAAGCTTTTCCGGTAAGAATCGTTGTAAAAGCAAATGTATTCAGGACCCCAAAGCAAAAACATCGGGAATTTGGAATTGATCAGGATGCTAAGGGTTGTCCGCAAACTTTGCGGCCATTCATTCATGGGGCCAAGTGGGTTTTCGTCCCAGTTGATCGAGCGTATGAGGGCACCACATTCGCCACCCCCACTAATGAAGCCATCGGTCATGCTGCTGCAGTAATTATCTGTTAATTGCTAAAAGAAACGATTAATTGTTCAATTAACAAATAAATATTTTTTTTGTTGTGGTTAAAAAAATTATTGTATCGATATTTTAAAAAGGCAAGCCACGGCTTTTAGGCGCCACACAAGGGGTAACCTTGATTAACGACCAAAAATTTGCAAAGCCTCGAAAATTCCGGGGCTTTATAGCTTTAAATAGCTAATATTAAGTATTTTTGAAACCTAGCAATCTTTCGCCATGAGAAAAATAGTTTACCTTTTGCTGTTGGTGGCAGTAGCCTTAACGGCTTGCAAAAAGGCCAAAACCAGTACAGAACCAACGCCGGTAACTCCGGTTACGCCTACGCCAAGCAACGAATTGCCTGCCGGTGCCAAAGATGGGGTGGCTTTTATCAATGGAGGTACTTCGGCCATTGTAACGCTGTATGCGCCCGGTAAAACTTCGGTAGCGCTGATTGGCGACTTCAACAATTGGCAGGTATCGGCATCTTACCAGATGAAGAATACTGCCGACGGCAATACCTGGTGGGTGCAAATTGATGGCCTGAACCCCAATACCGAATACGCTTATCAGTTTTTGGTAAACGGCACCTTAAAAGTGGCCGATCCTTATTGCGAAAAGGTACTCGATCCAGATAACGACCCTTACATTACGGCCAGTGTTTATCCAAACCTGCGGGCCTATCCTACGGGCAAAACTACGGGTATCGTAAGCGTAATGCAGGCCAATCAGCCTACCTATACCTGGAAAAACAGTTTTACGCGGCCCGACAAAAACAACCTGGTGATTTACGAATTGCTGGTGCGCGATTTTACTACGGAACATACCTATGCTTCTACTTTGCAAAAACTCGATTATTTGGTTAGCCTTGGCATCAATGCCATCGAGCTGATGCCCGTAACCGAATTTGAGGGCAACCTGAGCTGGGGCTACAACGTGTCTTATTACTTTGCACCCGATAAATACTATGGTACCAAAACCGCACTCCAAAATTTTATTGACGAGTGCCATGGCCGGGGCATTGCCGTGATTATGGACATGGTGCTGAACCATTCTTTTGGCCAATCGCCAATGGTGCAACTGTATTTTGATGGCAACAAGCCTACCAGTAACAGCCCTTGGTTTAATGTTGATGCCAAGCATCCCTACAATGTGGGCTACGATTTTAACCACGAAAGTCCGGCTACCAAATATTTTGTTAAAAATGTAGTGAAGTTCTGGATGCAACAATATAAAATTGATGGGTTCAGGTTCGATTTGTCAAAAGGCTTTACCCAAAACTATACCACTAATGATGCAGGCTTTGCGGCCTATGATGCCAGCAGGATTGCCATTTGGAAAGAATACAACAATTATATCAAAAGCTTAGATGCCAATAATTTCTATGTGATTTTAGAACATTTTGCCGATGCAACCGAAGAAAAGGTATTGGCCGATGAAGGCATGATGTTGTGGAGCAATCTGAACCACGACATGAACGAGGCTACGATGGGCTGGTTAGGGCAATCTGATTTTTCGTGGGGATTTTTTGCCAAGCACGGGTTCGCCAAATCAGAAAACCTGGTCGATTACATAGAAAGCCACGACGAAGAACGCCTGAACTTTAAAAACATCAATTATGGCAATGCATCAGGCAGCTATTCGGTTAAAGATCTAGCTACTGCCCTAAAACGCCAAGAAATGGCAGCTGCTTTTCTGTTGGCCATGCCTGGGCCAAAAATGGTTTGGCAGTTTGGCGAATTGGGCTACGATATCAGCATCGACTACAACGGCCGGACCGGCGAGAAGCCTATTAAATGGGACTATTATGATCATACACAAAGAAGAGCGCTGTTCAATGCCTATGCTAAATTGATTAGGCTTAAAAAAAACAACACTATTTTTGCCGGTCAAAATCCTGCCTACAATTTAACGGGAGGCATAAAATACATCAAATTAACCAATGGCAGCAATACGGTAGTAGTGGTTGGCAATTTTGATGTGGTCAGCCAAACGGCCAATATCGACTTTGGGGCCAACGGTACCTGGACCGATGCCGCTGGTGGCACTAGCCTGAACATGCCCCTCAGTATTTATTCGGCAACTTTGGCTCCCGGAGAATATCACATTTACAGCAAACAAACATTAAATTAAAAGATGTTCAAAAGATTAGTTGCCGTACTGGTATGGTTGGGTTGCGCCATGGTGCTACACGCACAAGATACCGTGCAAAAGATAGTTCCAAATAGGTTCAATAGTATTGAACAGCAGCAAAAGCCTTATGTAATCTTAATTTCCATTGATGCTTTCAGGTGGGATCTGGCCGATAAATACCAGGCCAAAAACCTGATAAGCCTGAGAGCAGGCGGGGTACAGGCCGAGTATTTGAAACCTTCTTTCCCCTCGCTTACTTTTCCGAACCATTATGGCATTGCCACCGGACTTTATCCATCGCACCATGGCATCGTAGACAATATCTTTTACGATAAGCAACGGAACATTGTTTACAAGAAATCGGATAAACTGCTGGCGGTTGACAGCTCTTGGTATTTTGGCAAGCCGCTTTGGGTATTGGCCGAGCAACAAAAAATGCTGAGCGCCATATTTTATTGGCCAGGGTCAGAAATCTCGATGAATGGCATTAGGCCGACCTATCTTTTTAATTATAACGAAAGTATTCCGGTTGAGCGACGGGTAGCCATTGTGAAGAACTGGTTGCAATTGCCTGCCGCGCAAAGACCCCATTTCATAGCACTGTATTTTCCGCAGGTAGACCAGGCAGCCCACAAACACACCGCCGATTCTGAAGAAACCAGAAAGGCCGTACAGCTGGTAGACGATGCCGTTGGCCAGCTGGTGGCAGCGGTAAAAGCCACTGGCATTGAAGCCAATTTTATCCTGCTGTCTGACCACGGCATGGCAACTATCGATAACCAAAATACCATTCCATTGCCTAAAGCGGTTAGTTTAACTCAATTTACAGTAACTCCGGGCAATGCCCTGTTGCATTTGTATGCCAAAGATCCATCCTTTGTAAAACCCACTTATCGGGCCTTAAAGGCCGAAGCCAAAGACTATGATGTGTATTTGAGCAAGAAGGTGCCCAAAGTTTGGCATTACAACAAAAAAGAAGACAAATACAACCGAATTGGCGATATTTTACTGGTGCCACACTTGCCCAAGGTATTTAATGTGAATGGGGTACAGCCCGATAGGGGACAACATGGCTTTGATCCGGCCATACCCGACATGCATGCCATTTTTTATGCCTGGGGGCCAGCCTTTAAATCGGGACTGCAAATTCCGGCTTTCGAAAACGTGAATGTCTATCCTTTAATTGCGCATATCTTAGGCTTAAACTATACTGAAAAAATTGACGGCAAGCTCAAGGTGCTGCAACCGATATTGAAAGAAAAACAATGAGTTTTGAGTTGAAGGCTTTCAATGCTTGGTAAACATTACGTTTTGGCAACCTCTTAATTCCCTCCTGTTAAATTGGCCGCGCTGCTGCTAGATGGTCCATGGCCTGTTGTGCCAATCGCTAAGATGGTAACAATTTCAGTGCTTTTGTAAAATGTGCATTCAATTTTTGATATTTACTGATCAAGCAAACCAAAACGATATGAAGAAAATATTTACGACAACTTTAATTGCTTTAACCCTAGCCGGATTTGCCCAGGCCCAACAACGCGGACAAGGGCAGAACCCACAGCGCCAGGCCGGAGCACCCGCATCAACTGCGCCAGTGGTAAAGGAAGACGCACCCACACGCGTTGCGCCAGCATCGGGTTCGTCGAGAACAATTAACCCAGAAAGCTCGGTGGTTACCAACCATACCGTAACCATTAAAGGCAAAACCATTCCTTACAAAGCCACAACGGGTACTTTGCCGGTTTGGGACGAAGATGGCAAGCCGATTGCCGGTTTGTTTTATACTTACTATGAGCGTTCCGATATCCAAAACAGAGACAGCAGGCCGTTGGTGATTTCGTTTAACGGCGGACCAGGTTCGGCTTCGGTATGGATGCACATTGCCTATACCGGCCCAGTGGTCTTAAATATCGACGACGAAGGCTACCCAATTCAGCCTTATGGCTATAAAGACAATAGTTCTTCAATTCTCGACATTGCCGATATCGTTTACATCGACCCCGTGAATACTGGCTATTCTCGTACCACGAGCAAAGACGTGCCGGGCAGTAAATTTTTTGGCGTTAGGGCCGATATCCGTTATTTGGCCGAGTGGATCAATACATTTGTAACCCGCAACAACCGTTGGGCATCGCCTAAGTTCTTGATTGGCGAAAGCTATGGCACAACCCGCGTTTCGGGTTTGGCCCTAGAACTGCAAAGCAACCAATGGATGTACCTGAACGGGGTTATTTTGGTATCGCCAACAGAATTGGGCATTGAAAGAGGAACCGTAATGGATGCGGCCTTGCGCCTGCCTTACTTTGCGGCCACAGCATGGTACCACAAAATGCTGCCTGCCGACCTGCAAGGCAAAAAACTACAGGCCATGTTGCCAGAAGTAGAGAAGTTTACGGTGGATGAGCTGATTCCAGCCATTACCAAAGGCGGTTTCCTACCCATGGACGAAAAGAAAAAGATCGCAGCCAAAATGGCGAGATATTCTGGCATCTCTGAAAAGGTGATTTTACAGAACAACCTTGATGTATCGACCAACTTGTTTTGGAAAGAGCTTTTACGCGATAAAGGCTATACCGTTGGCCGATTGGATTCGAGATACAGGGGTATCGACAGGGCTGATGCCGGCGATGGACCAGACTACAATGCCGAGCTTACTTCTTGGCTGCATTCGTTTACACCGGCCATCAACATGTACCTGCGCAACGAACTGAACTACAAAACCGACTTGAAATACAATATGTTCGGTCCGGTAAACCCTTGGGATAATACGGGCAACCGAACCGGAGAGAACCTGCGTGCGGCCATGGCACAAAACCCGTACCTGCACCTGCTTGTACAGTCAGGCTATTACGATGGGGCCTGTGACTATTTCAATGCCAAATACAACATGTGGCAAATGGATCCAAGCGGCAAGCTCAAAGACAGGATGACTTGGGAAGGCTACGAAAGCGGCCACATGATGTACCTGCGCAAGCCGGATTTGGCCATGGGCAACGACCACATCAGGGAGTTTATCCAAAAGGCTTTGCCTAAGCCTGGCGTGCCTGCCAAATTCTAAACGATTAACTAACTACAATAAATCTAAAGGCCTGCGGTAACGTAGGCCTTTTTTATTTGTCTAATTCCTGATTATCAATTGAACTAAATATTTGATAATTTTTGTTCAATTATTTATCATTACTGAAAATAAGGGTACATCTATGAAACAAATTTTGCTGCTTTTGAGGGTAGTCGTGGCCATTGTGCTGCTTACCATTGGCTTGGATAACATCAGCAAGCCTTCCAATTTTGAAGTTGGGCTTGGTTTATTCGAGGTGGTGCTGGGCATTGGTATTATATACAGACCTTTAGTAGTATTCATCAAAAAAATCTGACGCTCATGCAATTTCAAGCCCAAACCAGTGGAACATTTATTAAAAGACTAGTAAGATACGTGCTGATCTTCGTTGTACTTTTTATCATTTATCTTGTCCAGCCTTTTACCTACGAGAATATCGATGCCGGAAACGTGGGGATCAAAATCAATTTGTATGGCTCTGACCGAGGAGTGGATAACATTACCATTGTTACCGGTAGGGTATGGTACAACAGCTGGACCACCAAGATTGTTGAATTTCCTACCTACACCCAATCGGTAGATTATGAGCCCTTTGTGGTAACTACAAAAGATGCGGCCGAGTTTAAGGTAGATCCCAAGCTCAACTATCATGTCAATGCTTCGATGGTGCCACAAATCTACAGGCAATATCGCAAGCCTTTGAGCGAGATAGAACAGCAATTTATGCGCAATACCATTTATGATGCCTATCGGATCGTAGCCAACTCTTTTAGTTCTGATTCGGTAATGTCTAACCGCGAAAGGTTCGAAGACCGAATCCAGACCATCTTGACCAAGAACCTGAGCAAAGACGGTTTTGTGTACGACCAACTAACTTCGGCCATTACGCCGCCAGAAAGCTTGAGGCAAATGATCGATGAAAAGAATGCCTCTATCCAAGCCAGGCTCAAAGCCGAAAACCAGGCCAAGCAGGCAGATGCCGAAGCCAAGGTAAAGGTGGCTACTGCGCAAGGCGAGGCCCAAGCGCTTTTGGTAAGGGCAAAGGCCGAAGCCGAAGCCAATCGGTTAAGGCAACAATCGTTAACGCCCCTGTTGATCCAGCAGCAATGGATCCAAAAATGGAACGGCACGCTGCCCACCACGCAAGCCGGAGGCAATTCGAGTTTGATGCTGCCAATCAAGTAGAAAAAGCCGCTGTTTGAGCATAAACAAAGCCATGATCAACATCGTGGCTTTGCCGTTTTATAACTTTTTGGAGTAAAAAGAAAATCATCGGAAAATTTTATTGTACTATGTTTCGGGATTATTCCTTACTTTTACAGCCCGCTTATGGAACAGATTAAAACATCATTTGATTTCGAAAAGCCTTTAGCTGATTTAGTGCAGCAGATAGAAAAGGTAAAACAAGTTGCCGAAAAAACCAAAGTAGACATGTCTGCAACTTTGGCCGAACTTGACGAGAAATTGGCCGAAACCCGTGCAAATCTTTATACAAACCTAACAGGTTGGCAAAAAGTGCAGATGTCGCGTCACGCCGAACGTCCACAAACTTTAGATTACATCAACCTGATCTGCGATGATTTCATCGAGTTGCATGGCGACAGAACCGTAAAGGACGACAAGGCGATTATTGGCGGTTTTGCCAGTATTGACGGACAAACGGTGATGATTATCGGCCACCAAAAAGGAAAGAATACCAAAGAGCGTCAATACCGCAATTTTGGTATGGCTAATCCTGAAGGCTACAGAAAAGCCTTGCGCTTGATGCGTTTGGCCGAAAAATTCAACAAGCCGGTTATTTCTTTCATCGATACCATGGGTGCTTATCCAGGTCTGGAGGCAGAAGAGCGCGGACAAGGCGAGGCCATTGCACGCAACTTGTTGGAAATGTCGGTATTGCGGGTGCCTATCATCTGCTTTGTGGTAGGCGAGGGTGCTTCTGGTGGCGCCTTGGGCATTGGTATTGGAGATAAGGTTTATATGCTGGAGCATACCTGGTATTCGGTAATCTCGCCAGAATCCTGTTCTTCGATTTTATGGAGAAGCTGGGATTTCAAAGAGAAAGCCGCCGAATGCCTTAAACTCACCTCGGAAGATATGTATGCCAACAAACTGATTGATGGCGTGGTTAAAGAGCCCCTTGGCGGCGCACATCAAGATCCATTGCTGATGGCGCAGACCTTAAAAGAGCAGATTTTAAAAGACCTGAAAACCTTAAAGAAACAAAGCCCGGATAAACTGATCGACACCAGAATTGAGAAATTCTGCTCGATGGGCGTAGTGAACGAAGGATAATTAAAAAACATATGATTTTCAGCAGGCCATTTTGCATCAGCAGAATGGCCTTTTTGTTGGCTGGCTTTGTTAAGGGCCTACATCAGGCGGAATTATTCGTGGCCGAAAACCATACTCCAGCAAAAAGCCCCATCTAACTGAATTTAGATGGGGCTTTTTTGAGAGGGCACAAGGCCCCTTTTTATCGTGCGCCAGGTGCAGGCCCGAAGAACTGTGCAAACCTGCCATACAATTCGTTGTATTGCCTGTTCACCTCTTCGGCAAGCTTGGTCTGTTTGTACTCGTTCGCCACTTCGACCATTGGTTTTAAGCCATACATCAATCCAATTTGGATATTTTGGCCGCCAATTAACTGGTCTTTGCTTTTCGATACATCGGCCAGGTAGCCTACTTCTTTGCCAATGTAGTCGGCCGATTTTTTGATGAGGCTGTTTGCCTTTTCGGTTTCGCCCAAGATATAAAGGTTTTGGGCCATGGTTGGCACGCCCATCATGGTACGCATGCCATAGATCTTGGTCGGCATTACCTCGTCGTACCTGCGCATTACTTTTTTGGCGTCTTCAATTCTGCCCGCTTTGATCAGGCCGGTTGTCAAGCTGTTGAAAACGTTGTTGAAGATCGAAATATCGTCGGTAGACTGAGAATCCAAGTAGCGGGCATTTTTCACATTGCCCCACTTGAATTTATTCATGACGTGGTTATACATCGGATCCAAGTTGATGGCCTGTTCGCCATTGTTGGCCGTATCGGGTTGCAAAGGCAGTAATCTTAGGGCCAAGCCTTCGCTGTACAGGTAGTTGTCTAAGCCGTTAAATTGCTCTGATGGCACGGTGCTGCAAAAATAAACCGGTCTTTTCCAGTTGTTGTGCGCCAAGATATCAAGCATGGCCAAGGTGCCTTTGGTTACGTAGCCTTTGTTAAACTTCCACACCATTTCTGGGGTAATTCTCGATATCTCCGAAGCCGGTACGGTTCCTGTGCTTACCACTTCCTGCGGATTTATGGTCAGCTTGAAGTTCTTGGTCGGAATAAAGTTGGTAGTTGAGCCATCAGACAAAGGCATTTTATCGTCTTTATCATCCGACAGCAACAAGTCTACAATCTGTTTCAGCTCTACCGGATCCTTAATTTGGTAGTCTTTGTAATACATCACATCCCTTTCGCCGGCCACATATTGCGATTCTTTCATGGTAATCGGCAAAGGCTCCGATTGATGAACCTTTTTGCGCATGCCGTTGATGTACCAGTCGGTGTCGAACAAGCTCAGGTTAACCAAGCGGATATCTGGACGGATGTTTTCTACTTCTTGCGCATACCACAGCGGATAGGTATCGTTATCGCCATAAGTAAACAAAATAGCATTAGGCGCACACGACTCCAGGTAACTTACGGCAATATCGTGGGCAACCATTTTGGTCGAGCGGTCGTGGCCACGCCAGCCTTGGGCGCCCATCAGTACGGGAGCGCAAGCAATGGCAACTACCGTAGCGCCAATAGCACCGGCTTGTGGCGTTAGTTTTTTAAACACCCATTCTTTTAGGGCCAACACGCCCAGGCCTATCCAAATGGCAAAGGCATAGAAAGAGCCCACATAGGCATAATCCCTTTCCCTTGGCTCCATAGGCTTTTGGTTGAGGTAAAGTACAATGGCAATGCCCGTAAAGAAGAATAGCAAGGCAATGATGCCGCCATCTTCTGGCTTGCGTTTGAAATGCCAGATCATGCCCAATAAGCCCAATATCAATGGCAGGAAGAAGAAACGGTTATAGGAAGTACTGTCCTTAATTGACGGTGGCAAATTGGTTTGGTCGCCTAATGTCATCGCATCTATGGCCTTGATGCCACTTAACGAACGACCTTCGTACAAGCTTCCCTGGCCCTGGTCTTCGTTTTGTCGACCGGCGAAATTCCACATAAAGTAGCGGAAGTACATGAAAGCGGATTGGTAGCGCAAAAAGAAAGCCACATTGTCTATGGTACTTGGAAAGTGCTGGTCGTCAAAGCCCATAAAGTCTTTATAGTAGTTGATGTGGCGTTGCTCGTCGCTGTACATTCTCGGGAACAATACTTCGTGCTGCAGACGGCGGATGCTGTCCGGAAAAGTTTCGTTCTCTCCATAAATATGCTTGCTCTTTACGCCGGCAATCTCATATTTGGTGGCGCCTTTTCTGTAGATGTTTCCTTGGTCAACGCTAATAGGCATCGAACCATCTTCCTTGTATTTAGGAATAGAGTTATAGTTAGGTCCAACCAACAAAGGCCTATCGCCATATTGTTCGCGGTTCAGGTAGCTCAAGAAAGAGAAAGCATTGTCGGGATCGCTGTTGTTGAGGTTTGGTTTGGCTTGCGCCCTGATCAAAATCATGGCGAATGAACCATAGCCAAAAATAATCAGTGTGGTTGACAGCAAGGCCAGGTTCAGGATTTTCTTTTGATGCTTAATCGAGTACCTGATGCCGAAAACCAATCCGCCTACCAGTAGTAAGATAAAGAAAAGTACGCCGCTTCCGAAGCCCAATCCCAACGTATTCACAAAGAAAAGATCAAAATAGGCGCCAAAAGAAACCAGGTATTGGATAATGCCGTATTGAACCACAGCCAATATCAGGATGCCGATGATAAAGGTCTTGATAATGCCGCTTGCAGTAGGATTGCTGGTCCTTCTGAAATAATAAACAAAGGCAATAGCCGGAATGGTAAGCAAGTTGAGGATGTGGATGCCGATAGACAAGCCCATGATATAGGCAATAAAAAGCAACCAACGGTCTGCACGGGGCTCGTCGGCAATGCTTTCCCATTTTAGAATCGCCCAGAAAACAATGGCAGTACAAAGTGATGACAAGGCATATACCTCAGATTCAACTGCCGAGAACCAAAAACTGTCGGAAAAAGTATAGGCCAATGCGCCTACTGCACCTGCGCCCATGATGCTGATCAAGGTAGCCTTGCTGATGGCTTCCTGGCCTTTAACCAACACTTTTTTGGCGAGTGCGGTAATGGTCCAAAACAGGAACAAAATGGTGGCGCCGCTGGCAATGGCCGAGCCTACGTTCATGAAATAGGCAACTTTGGTATTGTCGCCCATAGCGAAAATAGAAAAGAAGCGTTGGATCATGAGGAACAGTGGGGCACCTGGCTGATGTACGACCTGCATTTTCAATGCCGAGGCAATGAACTCGCCACAGTCCCAAAAACTCACAGAAGGCTCAAGGGTTAAAATATAGGTTAGCGTTGCAATGAAGAAGCAGATCCAGCCAACGATGTTGTTTGTTTTCGAATAGTTCATTTTATAAATGGATAAAATAAGTGCCTAATGCACACGATAAGGCTGCCGAAAATAAAGAAATAGATTGAAATAAGCATAAACATTTGAGCTCTTTTAACAAAAATTAACCCGCAGAAATCGTTTGCAGCAGGCATGGAGCTTGCCCAAAAAAATATTTTCATTTTTTTTTAATTCTGATTTGCAGAAATAAAAAATGTGCGTACATTTGCATTCCATTTCGGAACGAAAGTATGTTGAGATGGAAGATTGTCCGATAGTATAAGGGTAGTACAACGGTTTTTGGTACCGTTTGTCTTGGTTCGAATCCAGGTCGGACAACAAATTTTTTTCGGATTGTGAATATTCGCAATCCGATTTTTTTTAACCCGCATTGATACCCGCAAATCATGCCATTGCAATTTAACCCAGTTAAAATTTTTGCCGGAACTGGCACTAAAGATTTAGCTAAACAAATTGCCGACGCTTACGGCAAACCACTAGGAGACGTAACTTTAAGTCGGTTCAGCGATGGCGAGTTTCAACCTTCTTTTGACGAATCGATCAGGGGTTGCGATGTGTTTCTGGTACAGTCTACCTATCAGCCTACCGACAATTTAATGGAGCTTTTGCTCATGGTTGATGCCGCCAGAAGAGCTTCTGCGCATTACATCACGGCAGTGGTTCCTTATTACGGATTGGCCCGTCAGGATCGTAAAGACAAGCCTCGTGTAGCCATTGGCGCCAAATTGGTTGCCAACCTGTTGAAAGCGGCGGGTATACACCGTATCATGACCATGGATTTGCATGCGGCTCAAATTCAGGGTTTTTTTGATATTCCGGTTGATCACTTGGATGGTTCGGTCATTTTTGTGCCTTACATCAAAAGCCTCGGCCTTGAAAACCTGACTATTGCTTCGCCAGATATGGGCGGTTCATACCGTGCCCGTACCTTTGCCAAGTTTTTTAATGCAGAGGTGGTGATTTGCGATAAACGCCGTAAACGTGCCAACGAAATCGAATCCATGTCGATTATTGGTGATGTAACCGGGCAAGACATTGTGCTGATAGACGATATTTGCGATACGGCCGGAACATTGGCCAAAGCAGCGGCCCTGATTATGGACAATGGTGCCAAAAGCGTAAGAGCCGTTTGTACGCATCCGGTGCTTTCGGGCAAAGCCTACGAAACCATCGAAAACTCTGTGTTGGAAGAACTGATCGTAACCGATACCATTCCGTTGAAACAACAGAGCGATAAAATAAGAGTGCTGAGCACTGCCAAATTGTTTGCAAAGGCCATTGCCAATGTAAACGAACATGGTTCAATCAGCGATTTGTTTAGGGTATAACGATCAGGACAGCGCGCACAGAGACCGGTTGCCCCCAAGCGAAACTAAAAAAGCATTTATTACAATTAAATATATCAAAAATGAAAACAATCGCAATTAGCGGTTCTCTTAGAGAGAACGTAGGGAAACGCGATGCCAAAGAACTTCGCTACGAAGGTAAAGTTCCTGCGGTATTGTATGGTGGTAAAGAGCAAGTGCACTTTTCAATTACCAGAACCGACTTGAACGAAGCTATCTATTCGCCAGAAGCTAACTTTGTTGAAATCGAAGTAAATGGCAAAAAAGTAAAAGCTATCGTAAAAGATACACAGTTTCACCCACTAACCGACTTGTTATTGCACGTAGATTTCTTGCAGTTATTTGACGACAAAGAAATCATGATGGAAATTCCAGTTAAATTGACCGGAACTTCTCCAGGTGTTAAAATGGGGGGTAAATTGGTTCAAAAGCTACGTAAGCTACGCGTAAAAGCATTGCCTAAAAACATGCCGCAAGTAGTTGAGGTAAGCATTGCCAAAATGGAAGTTGGTAACTTGTTCCGCGTACGCGATTTGCAAGCTGCTGATTACTTTGTAACCAACACGCCAGAAGATACTATCGTTTCTGTAGGTATGTCAAGAGCATTGAAACAGGCAGAAAACGAAGCTAAAGGAAAATAATTTCCAATAGCAGTATGCTACAGAGCGGTACAGAAGAAATTTTGTGCCGCTTTTTTGTTGGCCACCCCTGCGAAATTTTAAACTTCGCAAACGTTTAAAAAACTGCCCCCCAAAAAACTGTCAACTGATTCTTATCTTTGCGCCATGAAGTACCTGATTGTAGGCCTCGGAAATATTGGGCCGGAATATGTAGATACACGCCATAACATTGGCTTTAACATTGCCGATAAGCTGGTAGAGGAGCTGGAGGGCCGCTTTGAGCTGCTCAAGCTGGCTTATTATGCCGAAGTAAGCTTTAAAGGTAAAAAACTACATGTAATTAAGCCTACTACCTATATGAACCTGAGCGGCAAGGCCGTAAACTATTGGATGAAGGAATTGAAGGTAGCGCCCGAAAATGTGTTGGTGCTGGTTGACGACCTGGCCCTGCCTTTGGGTAAACTCAGGATGAAACTACAGGGCAGCAGCGCTGGCCACAACGGCCTCAAAAGCATAGAAGAGCTTTGTGGCGGACAAAACTATGCCCGCTTGCGCTTTGGCATTAGCGATAATTTTAGAAAAGGCCAGCAAGCCGAATACGTATTGGGCCGATTTGATAAAGACGAGCAAAAAGAATTGCCCATCTTAATCAATAAAGCCGTAACCATGATCAAAAGCTTTGCTACCATTGGCGCGGCACAAACCATGACCCTCTACAATAAATAAGGCCGATTGCTTTATTTCAAATTTATCGGGTAAAACGGCTTATTTTCTGGTGCAGCACATTGGGCTTAAAGGGTTTGCCTACAATATCGTTGGCCCCTGCTTCAATGGCAATTTCACGGTCCATATCCAACACGCCGGCCGAAAAGGCAATAACCGGGATGTATTGTTTACCTGGTATATAGCCGGCTCTTATTTTCTTGGTGGCTTCCAAGCCATCCATTACAGGCATGTAGGTGTCCATTAAAATCAGGTCGTAGTTGTTTTCTTTAAGTGCATCCAAAGCTTCCTGTCCGTTGTTTACTACGTGCGTAGCTACTTTCCAGCTTTCCAAAATCTTCACGACCAAAAACTTGTTGATCGGATTGTCTTCGGCAATCAGGATGCGTACGCCTTCCAAGCTTGGCAGTTCGGTAGCTACATCACTTTCTTTTGCATTTTTTTTGCCTTCAACAAACTCGTACCATTTGGTAAAGCTAAAGGTGCTGCCTTTGCCTTCTTCGCTTTCAACTTCGAGTACGCCGCCTTTAAGCTCCGCCAATTTCTTGACAATAGAAAGCCCTAAGCCGGTACCGCCGTATCTCGAAATGCGGTGGTCTTCTACCTGCTCAAACGATTCGAAAATCTTGTCCTTGAAATTGGCGGCAATGCCAATCCCGGTATCTGATATCGAGAAACGGATGTGAGCGTTGTTGCTTTTTTTATTCAGTACTTCGGCTCTGAACCTTACCTCGCCCTCGTTGGTAAACTTGATGGCATTGCTCAGCAGGTTCATAAAGATCTGGTTCAGCCTGAGCGAGTCGGCAATAATTACGTCTGGCAGATTCTCGTCAAGATCTAATATCAGGGCAATGTTTTTTTCCTTGGCCCTGATGTTGAGCAGGTTGGTGGCTTGAGTGGTGAGCAGCCTGATGTCGGTTTCGGCAAAGTTCATCCTGAACTTGCCCGCTTCGATTTTGGAAATATCCAAAATATCGTTGATGACACCCAACAGCGATTCGGAAGAAACCTCCAGCAATTCAAGCATTTCTTTTTGCTGCTCGTCGAGCTTGCTTTTTTTGAGCAGGTGAGTTAGGCCGATAATTCCATTGATGGGGGTGCGGATTTCATGGCTCATGTGCGCCATGAAATTTTCCTTGGCTCTTTTGCCTTGTTCGGCTTCTTCCTTGGCCTTGATCAGGTCGGCCTGAAAATGTTCCAGCTGCAGGTTCTTCTGCTTGATTTCGCGCTGGTTGCGCACCACCTGGATAAAAGAATCGACCTTGGCCGAAGTAATATAAGGATCGAGCGGTTTGTAAAGGTAATCGATGGCACCTACGTTAAGGCCTTTAATGGCATACTTGGTTTCGATAGAAATGGCGGTTACAAAAATGACCATGATTTCCTGGGTACGCGGGTTGTCCTTTAAAATCTCGACCAGCTCAAAACCGTCCATGCCTGGCATCTGCACATCAACCAAGGCTATGGCGATGTCTTTTTCCCAACAAATGCGCAGGGCCTCGTTGGGCAAGGTAGTAGTAATGATATTGATATCTTCCTGATGCAGCAGCGCTTCTAGCGCAACAATATTTTCAGCCTTATCATCCACAATAAGAAGGTTAATTTTATTCATGGCGCTATGTTATTTTTTGATAGATGTTGTTTTTTTGATCAATGACCTTAAAATGTTTGAGGAGGTCTGTATTTCTGATGGTTTCCTTGCTGCCCAGACAAAGGAAGCCGAAAGTGGCCAAGCTGTTGTAAAAGAGCTCGATAACCTTGGTTTGGAGCAGGGTGTTGAAATAAATAAGCACATTGCGGCAAACAATGACCTGAAATTCGTTGAAAGGGCCATCGGTTACCAGGTTGTGTACAGAAAACAGGGTATTTTTTTTCAATCCGCGTATCATCGAAGCGGCATCGTACTTGGCTGTGTAGTAGGTGCCAAGCGAATGGATGCTACCCGTTGCGCGGTAGTTTTCCGAATAGAGTTTCATTTGGCGCAGGTCATAAATCCCCTCTTTGGCCTGTTCAAGGGCATTTGGATTGATGTCTGTACCATAGAAAAAGCTGCGTTGATATAGATGGTGCTCTTTAAACAAAATGGCAAATGAATATAATTCCTCACCGGTTGAGCAACCAGCGTGCCACACTTTAATATGCTGGTAAGAACTGAGGTAAGGAATGGCGTGTGCAGCAAAAGATTTATAGAAAGCAGGATCCCTGAACATTTCGGTAACGTTCACGGTAATTTCGGTTAAAAAATGGTCGAAATAATGCTGGTCATTGGTCAATATGTTAACCAAATCGGCATAATCTAACCTTTCGAGCTCCATAATCCGGCTTACCCGTCTTTTTAAAGAAGCCGTGCTGTAGTTCTCAAAGTCGAAGCCATGCACCTTTTTGATCAAGTGGATCAACGAATGCAGCTCTTTTTCGGAGATGGTTTCTTTAGCAGGATCAGAAAAGTTTCTCATGGTTCTAGTTAGCTAAGCCAAACGCGCATCATCGACAAGAGCTTGTCAACGTCAACGGGTTTGGAAATATAGTCGTTCGCCCCGGCCTCAATGCATTTTTCACGGTCGTTTTTCATCGCCTTTGCGGTAAGTGCGATGATGGGCAGCTTTTCAAACTGTTTATCTTGCCTGATGCGGCGCATAGCTTCATAGCCGTCCATTTCTGGCATCATGATATCCATGAGCACCAAATCAATTTGTGGATGTTCTTCCAGCCGTTTAAGTGCTTCTACTCCCGTATTGGCAATCACGATATTAATCTCGTAAAATTGTAGCGCACTTGAAAGGGCAAAAATATTGCGCATATCATCGTCGGTAATTAAAATCGTTTTGTCTTTGAGTGCTTTCTCCAGCGTGGTGGCTCTTTTTTTACCGGACACCGGAGGCGCTAAGCTTGCCGGGAGTTGCCTGCCCTGTTTTTGTAACCTGTTCATAAAGAGGCTAACCTCGTCGAGCAAGCGGTCGTTGGACTTGTGGCTTTTAAGTACCATGGCCTCGGTATAACGCATAATCTGCGCCATTTTTTCCTTGTCTAATTCCATGGCGGTGTTAATAATGACCGGAATGTGTGTCCATGCCGGATTGGCCTTGATCTGGTCTAAAAGGGCGAAGCCAGAAATATCGGGCAGTTTCAAATCAAGAATAATGCAATCGAAGGTCTGCTCTTCCAAAATGGCCATGGCTTCTTTGCCGGTATAGGCCTGCGATACCTTGACGCCTTTTTGGATCAGCTGTTCTTTGAGCGTGTTGCTTTGCAGCACCTGGTCTTCTACCAGCAGCACGTTGCTGAAGGTATAGGCATGCTGCTGGCCCAACAGTTCGAAGGCATGGTCTAGCTTTTCTTTTTCTACGGGTTTCTTTAAAAAGCCAATGGCGCCTTCTTTTTCGGCCTTGGCCACTTTTTCGTCGCCCGCCGACATCATATGTACCGGAATATGCTGCGTTGCCGGGTTTTCCTTTAGTTTTTTGAGGATGGTCCAGCCATCCATTACCGGTAGCATCACATCGAGCACAATGGCATCGGGTAGCAGTTCGGTTGCCATTTGCAAGCCCCGGTCTCCGCTATGCGCCACCATGGGGGTAAAGCCTTTTTCGATGGCATAGGCTTTTAATATTTCGGCAAAATTCTCGTCGTCTTCTACAATGAGCAAACTGTGCTTGCCTTCTATCGGGTTGCTGCCTGTTTCTAAGGATGGCATTGGCAGGCTTTCGCGGCTTGGCTGTACAGAAGCTGGAGGCGCAATGGGCTCGTTTTTGGTTTCCTTGTTTGATGTGGCTGCCAAGTCTTGCGGAAGGTACAGGGTAAACGTACTTCCCATGCCCGGCTCGCTGTCTACCTGTATTTCGCCACCTAACAAACTGGCCAGTTCCCGGCTAATGGATAGTCCTAGGCCGGTACCGCCGTATTTTCTGCTGGTAGAGCCGTCTTCCTGCTGAAAAGCTTCAAAAATAACGCGCTGTTTGTCTTTGGAAATGCCAATGCCTGTATCGCTAACCGCAAAATACAAGGGTATGCTGGCGCTGCTTTTGAGCTTGCTGTTTGCTCCAAACTGTGCATTTTGGGCCAAGCCAATGTCGAGTTTGATCTTGCCCTTTTCTGGAGTAAATTTAAAGGCGTTGGAAAGCAGGTTTTTGATGATTTGCTCCAACCGGCCCTGGTCGGTAGTAAGTTCTTTGGGCAGATTGGCCGCAAGCTGGATGTTGAAATCGATTTTCTTGTTGTTGGCCACTTCGCTAAACAACGATTCGATGTTGTGCTTCACATCAGCCAGGTCGACATGCTGAAGGTTGATGTCAATATTGCCCGATTCGATTTTAGAAAGGTCGAGGATATCGTTGATGAGCGTTAGCAAATCCGATCCGGCATTGTGGATAACGCCCGCATATTTGATCTGCTCTTCCTGCAGGTTGTTCGGCCTGTTTTCCTTTAAGATACGTGCCAAAATGAGGATGCTATTTAGGGGCGTTCTCAATTCGTGGCTCATATTGGCCAAAAACTCCGATTTGTATTTGCTGCTCAGTTCCAGCTCCTGCGCCTTGAGGCTAATGGCTTCTTTGGCCTGGTTAATGGAAGCGTTGCGTTCTTCGAGTTGCTGCGCCTTTTCTTCGAGTTCGGCATTGGCATGCTGCAGCTCCTCTTGCTGTACGCGCAGCTCTTCTTCCGAAGCCTGTAACGCTTCGGTTTTGTAAATCAGTTCTTCGTTGGTGGTACGCAGTTCTTCCTGTTGGCTGGCTAGCTCTTCGGCCTGCTGCTGGGTTTGCTCAAAAAGCTGTTTCAGTTGCAAATGGGCCAAAGCACTGTTCAGTGCAATGCCTATATTTTCGGCAATGTTGGCAATCAGTTCGAGCTTGTTGGCCTGTGGCGCTAGTAAAAAGCCCATTTCAGCCACGGCTATGGTTTTGCCTTCAAAAACAATCGGCACCAAAAAAAGATAGTTGGGCACGGTTTCGCCCAGTGCAGAACTGATCTTGACATAGCCCGGCGGCACATCCTTGATGTACTTGGTCTTTTTTTCTACGGCCGCTTGACCCACCAGGCCCTCGCCAAAGTGGATGTTCTTTTTGAGTCGGCCTTCGTAGGCATAGGTGCCACTCAGGTAAAGCGATTGCTTTTTATCGTCAACTAAGAACAGGGCGCCAATGCGGGCATCGATGTAATTGCAAATGGCAGAAATGATATTGGTGGCCAGCTCGTCAACTTCCTGCTCGCCGCGCATGGCTTCGTTGATTTGGGCGGCGCCACTCAAAAGCCAGTTATTGTGCTCGTTTTGCGCCGATATTTCGGCCAGCTCTTTATTGGTTTCCAAGATTTCTTTTTCGGTTTCCTTTTGCTGGTCGAAGGTGCGCCTAATGTAGCGCAGCAAAAACAGAATAAGGCCAAAAATAATTACCGCGCTTAAAATAACCACAATAATGGTGGTGCGACTTTTGCTTTCGTTATTGCTTTTGCGCTCATCGAGCAAGGCCTGCTCGTTTTTAACAAAGGCATTGTTGATCCGGAGGAAGTTTTCTTTGGAAACCTGGCCAATGCTATCAACCGCTTTGGCCTGTGCTGCGGCAAAGCCTTGGCTGTTTACCTTTTGGACGATCGTTTTCATGTCCTCGATCTTTTGCAGGGCATAAAACTCCAGGCTGTCGGCTAATTTGGCTTGCTGCGGATTGTCGAGAGCCAGTTTTTTTAACTGGTCTATATTTGGGATAATCCTGTTGATGCTTTTGTTGTAGGGATTTTTATAGGTCTCTTTTTCGGTAAGGAGATAGCCCCTGAGGCCTGTTTCTGCATTGAGCAACTCAATTTCTGTTTTCTCGGCAATGCTGATTACGGCATGCGAATGGCTTACCCATTGCGAACTTTCGGAAAAGGCTTTGAGGCTAAAATAAGAAGTCAGGGCCGAGATAAAAACAAAGAGCAACGAAACAACAAAACCCGTAAGTACCTGTTGTTTAAAAGAAAGCTTAACCATCGATTAATAAAAATTATAAAGCTAAGATAGGATTAAAACATGCATAATCCCAAGTGGTGCGTTAAGTGGCTCAAAAGATAGTTGTTATGGGTTTTGGCTAAGGCTTTAGGCAGTCGTAATAGGTAGTTCCTATCGGGATGGTTTTTTCGCCGATCCAAACCTGGGTACGGTCGTATTTGCTGATTTTGTCTTTGGCCACAATGAATGCCCGATGGGTGCGCACAAACTGGGCCGTGGGCAGGATTTCGGCCAGCTCGTTAATGGTAATCCGCGAACTGATGAGCTTATCGTTGGTCAAATGGAACTGGGTATAGTTGCCTGAAGCTTCTACATAATTGATATCCTTAAGCCATACCTTAACCTGTTCGTAGCCATCTTTTACAAAAATAAAATCGCTCTGTGGCCTTGGCGCCTGTGTACGCAGGTCGAACAGTTCCTTGGCTTTGTTGCAGGCCTTTAAAAACCTCGAAAGCGAAAAGGGCTTGAGCAAATAATCCACGGCATCGAGCTCGAAGCTTTGTACAGCATGTTCGCTGTAGGCCGTTGTAAAAATAACCATGGGCGGCTTGCTCAGAGCCTTTAAAAAATCAATGCCACTGATGTCGGGCATTTTGATGTCGAGGAAAATAAGGTCTACTTTGTTTTGCTGCAGATAGGAGATGGCCTCAAAGGCGTTGCTAAAGCTGGCCCTTAATGCTAAAAAGGGCACTTTGGATGCGTGGCTGGCCACAATATCCAAGGCAATGGGTTCATCGTCTATAGCAATGGCAATCATTTAAATTTTTTGGTTGGCTTTTATTTTGTTAAACAAAGGTGCAAAAAATCCTAGTTTGTCAAATTATTCCTGGTTTAAAATGCTGTCTATTTGTTGATAAAGTTCCTCCCTGTCGCTTGGCCGTTTTGCCTTTGCTGCTACCAGCTTGCCCGCCTTGTCGAAGATGAAGTATTGCGGATAGTATTCGCTCTTGTCTTGGGCTCCAGCTAAGAGTTCTTTCCAAAATGGAGCGATGTTTTGCCGGCTTTTGCGCAGGTGTAGGCCTTCCATTCCATTTACTTTAATAAACTGTTTCCAGAAGTCATCTTGGCTATCTTCATCCATGTCTAAATAAACAAAGGCTACGTTTTTACCTTTAAATCTAGCTTTAAGTTCAGGTACATATTGCAGCTCTTCTTTACATGGACCGCACCAAGTGCCCCAAACGTCTAAATAAACTACCTTGCCTCTAAGTGTTTTGATCACATCAGCTATACGGCTAATGTTTTCGTAGCCATTAATAATTACAATATTTTTATTGTTTTGGTTCTCTTCCAGTCTTTGTTTTAAGCTGGTGGTTTTTGTCTTTACATCCTTTAAGTAAATGCTGCTGGGAAACTGCTTTTCAAATGCTTCGGCTAAATACTGTAAGTGGGTTAGATTTTTTTCGGTGTAAAGGGAGGCAATTTTTTGATAAAAGTAAGATTCAATATTTTTGGCAGGAATGTTTTTTATGGCCCCTATCCATTCCACGTACCATTTTCCTTTTTGTTTAGCCAGTGTTTTGCCGCTATCCAAACTAATGCCATAGTACAGTAGGGGTTGGTTGTCAGGAGTTTTATCCTGTTTGGCTCTTAAGAAAGCTTTCGTCGCCAAATATTTGAAGTAGCTATCTAAGTAATTGTAATAATTAGATCCGGAAGGGGCTGCCTGACCTGGCAACTTGGAGTTTTCAAATATCTTGAGAATGAGGCTGTCCATTGTGTTTTTTTCCAAATTTGCTGTTCGGGCAAACATATCCAACAAGTAAATCGAGCGGTAATTGATGTCATCAATAATAATTTGTTTAGCAATGTTATTGATTTTTGAAATTTGAACGGATTTGACTTTTTGTTCTTGCTGTTTGAGATAAGGATGCATCACGCTATCCAGCAATTTTTGATAAGTAAATTGGGCATAATATTTATCATTGTCAGAATGGTCGTTTAAGAAGAAGGCAGAAGCTCTAAAGTTGATTTGCTGCATCAAAGCGTTCTCTCGAAGCGCAGTGCCACTTAAATATTCGATCACCTGAGCTGTTTGATTTAGAGTTATCGAAAGATTTTTATGGGGATGCAGTAAAAGGTCATATTTGTAATTGCTTAAAATGAGGCTTGCAAATTTTGTTTCCTTAAGCGGTAGTTCGATGTTGAAACTCCCATCATTTTTAACAGGGATCTTAATCGAGTTTTCTTCGTAAAAACCATAAACCAACGGGATGTTGAGTTGCAGTTTTTCGCTTCCCTTATAGTCTTTGATCTTTCCGCTGAGCTTAAACTGTGCAAAAGAATAGATTGGAAAAGCCAAGGCCAATAAGAGGAGGGTAGTTTTTTTGAGGTTCATGGTTTATGCAATAAGATTAAGTTTTGGGCATAGCTATGCCCTTGCTGAGACGTAATTGAAGTACCGTAGCCGATTAGGTTTTAAAGCTGTATGGTGAGGTGGATAAAGAACTCCTTGGCGCTTTCCCTGATAATCAGTTCGTGCCTGTTGGGGTAGAGCAAAGCCAAGCGTTGCTTTACATTGACCAGGCCTATGCCGCTTTTTAGTTTTTCGGGGTCGTTGTCGGCCTTGAGATGGATACTGTTGTGCACATCGAAATAAAGTGTGCTGCCTTTGGTTTGCAAAGTAATTTTGATGTGTGAGGGATACTGCAGGCTGATGCCATGCTTAAAGGCATTCTCTACAAAAGGAATAAGCAGCATGGGGGTAATCTGGAAATTGTTCAACTGTTCTTCGATTTGGGTTTCGATCACAATATTGGCCGATCTGGAAGTGCGCAGCTTTTGCAGGGCGATATAGTTTTCGAGGTAATCCACATCCCTGGTCAGCGAAATCTTGTCCTGCACGTTTTCATGCAGCATAAAACGCATCATATCGCCCAGTTTTTGGATGCCTTCACCGGTTCTCTCGGCATTTTCCTGCAGGGCGGTACCATAAAGCGTATTGAGGGCATTGAATAAAAAATGCGGATTGATCTGCGATTTCAGGAAGCTGAGGTTGGCATCTGATTTGCCTAGTTCGGTTTTTAGCGAAGTAAGCTCGGCCGAGTTGGCCACCCGTCTTTTGTAGAGGAACCAGGCCAGTGGGGCGCTTAAAAGCAGTTGCACCGGAAAATGGAACAGCAATGTAATGGCAATTACTTCGCCTCTCGGCCTGAGCAGAAAGGCAATCAGCGAAATAGGTACGGCCATCAAAATGGCGGCCACGAACAACTGGCCGAAAAAGGCGCTGAACTTACGGTTTTTGGGGTAGATTTCGGGCAAAAGATAATATAAGGCGTAGATAACCATGGCAATAGACGATAAAATGATCAAAGTCCATAGCACAACGATGTCTATCCCGGCATGGCTGGCAACCCACAGCATCAGTCCGATAAACCAAAAGGCAATGCCAAAGCCGGCATCGATCTTCATCTGGTTTTTATAGGCCTTGTCGTGTTTATTGGCCATAAAGTAATTGATAAATTCTTTTAAAAGCACGTAGGCCGTAACAATCACCATAACCCATAGCTCGTAGGTAAACCCGTCGAAGAACAGGCGGTTGTAGGCGTCTTGGACGTCGTTGTATTGCACCAGCGTATAAGCCTCGGTATAGGTTTTGCAGATGCTGATGGTAAAGCCGGAGCCTACCAGTATCACGAAGGTGAGCAAAGCGTTGAGTACGATGTTTTCCTTTTTGAGGAACGACGGAACGATATAGAAATTGAGGAACAAGAAATTGAAATAAAGAATAGAATACCTGAACAATTCGGGTGCCAGATAATTCGAAAAAAGCGAGTAGCTGAGGTGTTCGCCTCTAAAGTTGTAATAGTTTTCGTTATAGAAACGGCCGCCTGCAGCGGTAATCAGCATCAGAACAGCGAATACATAGAGGATGGTCGAGATCCAGAATTCCGTTTTTTGCAGCTCTTTTAGTTTCATGTGTTGGGTTTGTTGCAGTTAGTTAATGGTACAATGTTAAGCTGCGGTTGGCAATCTATTTTGAAAATGTGACCAATATCCGGATAAATGTGACGAATGGACAAAGATCGGTTTTTTAGCTTGTTTTGGAGGAGCTCGAATCGCTCATTATTGAAAACTGTCAACTGAAAACTCCTCAACCAACTCCAAACTTCTTTTCCTAACTTTGCTTTGCATCAAAATTTATCAACACATGACCTTATACGGCATACCTAATTGCAATACGGTAAAAAAGGCCCAGGATTGGCTGAAGGCAAACCATATCGATTTCGAGTTCCACGATTTCAAGAAGAAAGGCGTTACCGCCGAAAAACTGACCGAATGGTTCAACCAGTTTGGCTGGGAAAAAGTAATCAACAAAAATGGCCTTACTTTTAAAAAACTCGACAAAGAACAGCAGGCAGCTATCAATAGCGCCGATAAGGCCGTTGTTTACTTGCTAAATAATACCAGCGCCATTAAACGCCCTGTGGTTGAGCAAAACGGCAAAGCCATTTTAATTGGTTTTAGCGAAGAAGCCTACCAGGCGCTGCTGAAATAACGAGCCAGGCCTGAACAAAATGAAGATTTGATGAATTTTTTGTTCATTGACCACAAGTTTTTTGGATTATAACCTACTTTGTTCGTAGGTTTATGGCAAAGAAATTTTTAAATCATCCTAACCGTCAGCAGTTATCGGGTAACATAAGGGTAGCCCATGGCTTTTTGACTAGGCAACTATCATTAAAATCAATATTATGAAAAAATTAATCGTTCTATTTGCTGCTGTAGCAAGTTTCGTCGGAGTAACCGCCATGAAAGACGTACAGCCCGAATTCAAATTTGAAAAAGAAACCCACGATTTCGGCAAAATCCCACAAGGAAAACCGGTTAACGTAACCTTAAAGTTTAAAAATGTTGGCGATCAGCCTTTGATCATTTCGGCGGTAGAGCCAGCTTGTGGCTGTACGGTGGCCAAATACACCCAAACGCCGGTTAAAAAAGGCGAAAGCGGTTTTGTAGAGTTAACCTACAATGCGGCTGCAGTTGGCGTGTTTACCAAAGCAACCACGATTAAATCGAACTCGAAAGAGCCTGTAAAAACAATCATCATCAAGGGCGAAGTCGTAGCTGCGGCTACTTCAAAATAATTGATGTGCACCAATACAAAGAGGGGATAAGTAATTATTCCCTTTTTTTGTTTTCTTTGTGCACAATTGTCGGCCCAGGTGTTTTCAAAAACTAAAATCAGTTTTCTGTTAAATTTTGTTAAATACAAGAGCTTACCTAAAAAGAGCTTTAAATTTGAGTATGCTTAAAAAGTTAACCTTAATGCTGTTGCTGGCCTTTCCACTGCAATTATTGGCGCAGAATAATACCCTTACCGGTAATATTTTCGATAACGACAACCGGACTACGCCCATGGAAAATGCCACGATCAGAAACCTGAGCACCAAAGCATTGACCTTAACCGATAAGGATGGCCATTTTGCGATTGCAGCCAAAATTGGCGACCTTATTTCTTTTGGCATGGCCGGCTTCCAAACCGATACGGTATACCTCACTAATCTTTTTCCCAAAAACATTTATTTGAGGCAGGTGGTCAACAACCTTAAGCCTGTTGACATTACCACAGCCAAGATATCGCCTTTTTTGGATGCGCGCGATCCCGATGCCAAACCTGCCCGACAGGTTGATATGAGCAAGGAAAGAGGAGGCGTAAGGCTAAACCTCGGCTTTGGTAAATACCGCAGGCAACAGGCCAAGATTGCCGAACTTGAAGAAAACGACCGCTACAATGAAGAAATATCGAAAAATTTTAACCCTGCCTATATCAGAAGCGTAGTTAAATTTGAGGGCAACGACGAAGATATGAAGAACTTTATGGGTTTGTACAGGCCTACGGTTGATCAAATCAAGGCCGAACGCCCCTTTAACTATGCCTATTACACGGTAAGGGCTTATCATACCTGGAGCAAACTGCCTCCAGAGCAACGCAAACTTCCTTCTCTCCCTAAATTAAAGGCCAATAATCCCTAAAACGGCGTAACAATATTGAGTATCTGTTTGAATTTATTCAATTAGCTTTTACCTTTAACAAAAAACAAGAACTGGCTAAAAAAACCGCTCTTGTTGGCAAAAAATATAACAAACCAATAACCACTATGCTTAAATTTCTAACCAAACATGCTGCACTTGCAGCGGTGGTTTGCTTGTTTGGCCTCACTAGCTATGCACAACAAACCACGCCGCCGGCAACCAATTATGTCCCGGCCGATGCCTTTGGCCCACTGTTCTATACCCAAAACGGAAACGAATTCCGTTCGGCCAATGGAGCTCCAGGTGCCAAATATTGGCAAAACCGCGTTGATTACAACATTTCGGTAAGCCTTGACGAAACCAAGAACATGGTAAGCGGCACCGTAACGCTTACCTACAAAAACAACAGTCCGGATAAGCTGCCTTATTTATGGCTGCAGCTAGACCAGAATACTTTTAAAGAAACTTCGCGTGGTTATGCCGTAACACCTGCACGTAGCCGTTATGGTGCGCAAGGCGAGAAGTTTGAGGGCGGCTATACCATCCGCAACATCAAGGTAACGCAAAAGGCGGCCCCTGTAAAGTTTACCTCTATGGTTGAAGATACCCGTATGCAGATCCGTTTAGACCAACCGATGGCACCTAACGGCGACCTGATAACCATCAGTATGGATTATTCTTACATCGTGCCTAAAGAAGGATCTGACAGAACCGGTCACCTGACTACCAAAAACGGCGAAATTTATGCCATTGCACAATGGTTTCCACGCATGTGCGTTTACGACGACGTGATTGGCTGGAATACTTTGCCTTATTGGGGCGGTGGCGAGTTCTATTGCGAATACGGCGATATTACTTTTTCGGTTAATGCGCCTGCAAGCCACATCGTAATGGGCTCTGGCGAGTTGCTGAACCCGCAGGAAGTATTTACTGCCGAACAACTGAAAAGATGGAATGCGGCTAAGCTGAGCGATGCAACCGTACATATCCGTTCTGAGGCTGAAGTAACCGACCCAAAATCGCGCCCGGCAAAAGACAGACTGACCTGGAAATTCAAAATTACCAATGCCCGCGATGCGGCTTGGGCCTCGTCAAAATCGTTTGTGCTCGATGCCGCGCGCATCAACCTGCCAAGTGGCAAAAAATCGTTGGCTGTATCTGCACAACCGGTAGAAAGCAATGGCATGGATGCTTATGGCCGTGGCGTTGAATACGTAAAAAGCACTATTGAGCATTACTCGAAAATGTGGTACGAATATCCTTATCCAATGGCAGTAAACGTAGCAACCAATATTGGTGGTATGGAATATCCAGGTATCGTTTTTTGTGGCTGGAATGCCAAAAAAGGCAGTGCCTGGGGCGTAATCGACCACGAGTTTGGTCACACTTGGTTCCCGATGATTGTAGGTTCGAACGAGCGTAAATACGGTTGGATGGACGAAGGTTTCAATACTTTTATCAATGGTATTTCTTCGCAAAACTTCAACAACGGCGAGTACAAACAACGTCAGCCAAACATGAATGCCATTGGCAAATCGAGCATTGGCAATCCGCGTTACGAAAACATTATGCAAATGCCTGATGGCATGGCCGAAGCCAATATCGGTATCAACCTTTACAGCAAACCAGGATGGGGACTTAACATTTTGAGAGATCAGATTTTGGGCAAAGACCGCTTCGATTATGCATTCAGGCAATACATCAAAAACTGGGCTTACAAACATCCAACGCCTTTCGATTTCTTCCGTTCGATGGAAAATGGCAGTGGCGAAGACCTGGCCTGGTTCTGGAGAAGCTGGTTCTTGAACAGCTGGAAAATGGATCAAGGCTTAGGCGAGGTGAAAGAGGTAATGAAAGATGGCAAGCTAACCGGTTACACCATCCGCGTAAACAACCTCGAAAAGATGCCGATGCCGATTATCCTCCAAATCAAAACCAAGAGCGGCAAAACAGATGTCGTAAAAGTACCGGTTGATGTTTGGATGAAAAACACCACCTGGTTGGTGCGCTATCCAACCACCGAAGAAATTACCGAAGTACAACTAGATCCAGAAAGAGTGTTGCCAGATAGCAATCCAGACAACAATAAATGGACGGCTAGCGGTACATCAACTGCTTCGGTTGCACCAGCAAATTTAGACGCGTATTTGGGCACCTATGCCGCCCAGGGCGTAGGCATTAAAATCATCATCAGCAAAGTGGATGGCAAATTAATGGCACAGGCAGGTACGCAACCAGCTTTTGGGTTGATGTTTGTAAGCGGCAATAAGTTTACGAATGAAGAGGGAGGCTTAGAGGTAGAATTTAACCCTGCCAAAAACGAAATGAAAGTTAGCGAAAATGGTAACGACTATACGTTTACCAAAGAAAAATAAGCTTAAAGCTTAAAGCGATCAGAAAGCCCGGCAACTTTGGTTGGCCGGGCTTTTTGATTCGCAAAAATCTTGATGTCGAAGACCAGTTCTGGTCAGCCAGTTTGCTCTTGGCCTTTTGGCCGGCTGCGACTTTATGCAAAAACCACTTTTTCAATTTTTTTTGCCAAAAACTGTCACACTTGGTTTTTTATGGTGTCTTATGGATGACAAGCTTGAAAATAAAAGCCTGCATTTTCCAAACAAACAACATGAAAACGACTTTAAAAACCATCCTGATGCTCTTGCTGTGCAGTTTATGTACGAAAGTCTTCGCACAAGAAATGGCCACGGTAACCGGCAAATTGTTTAGTGCCAAAAGTGGCGAGGCTATTCCTTACGCGGCGGCAGTGCTTACCGAAACCGCCGATTCGGCCAAACGAACTGGCGTAATTACCAATTTTTCGGGCGAGTTCAGTTTTAAAGACCTGAAAAGGACCGAGTACCTGCTCAAGCTATCGGCCTTAGGCTATAAAACCATTCGCATGAAAGTAGCTGCCCATAGCGGTATAGTTAACCTGGGCACCTTAAAAATGGAAGAAGATGCCATTAGCCTCAAAGAAGTAAATGTAACCGGGCAGCAGGCCAATATGAAGGTGAAAAAAGATACGCTCGAATTTAATGCGGGCGCCTTTAAAACCAAGCCCAATGCCGCGGTAGAAGAGCTGCTTAAAAAATTGCCCGGTGTCGAAATCGATAAAGATGGCAATATCTTGGTGCAAGGGCAGAAAGTATCGAGGCTAACCGTTGACGGGAAGGACTTTTTCGGAACCGATCCTAAAACGGCTACCAAAAACCTTCCGGCCGATGCCATTGCCAAAGTCCAAATCGTAGACAGCAAGACCCAAGAAGCCAAAGCTACGGGTATTGACGACGGCCAGCGCGAAAAAGTGCTGAACCTGACTATTAAAGAGGATAAAAAGAACGGTTGGTTTGGCAATGCCAATGTAGCAGGCGGTACCACTGATAAATACAATGGCTATTTGAGCGCCAATCATTTTAACAAAAACCTGCAGTTTGCCGTGTTGGGCATGAGCAATAACGTAAACAATGCCAGTTTCAATTTTGAAGACCTCAATAGCTTTACCGGAGGCAACATCGGCAATATTTTTGCACCACCTGCGGGAGGTAGCTTTTCTATTAACGTAAACAACGGCAAAACCACCATTGGCGGTTCTGGCGTTTTCGATAACAATGCCATCGGCGACGTATCAACACACAGTGGCGGGGTAAACTATAGCAATACCTGGGGCAAAAAAAATACCTTGGCGCTAAGCACCAGCTATTTTACCTATTTCTCGTCGGGTTTGGGCAACCGCCTGTCCAACATACAGGATTTGGGCCAGGGCGATATCTTAAGAACGGCAGAACAGGCCGTGCGCAACAGCGACAACCAGGCGCATCGCTTTAACCTTAGGGCCGAATACCATCCCGATTCGCTTACCGATATCATTTTCAGGCCAAACGTGATCCTGAATTATACCACCAACATCAATAACCGCAAATTCAGTTCGGCTTTCGATGCCAGCGGCCAAAGCAATGAGGGCACGCAGTACCTGAACCAAAAGAATGTAACGCCATCGCTTTTTGGCGAATTTTCAATACTTCGCCGCATGCCCAACAACAAAGGTTCGGTATCGCTAAGGCTTAATGGCACGCAGAATACCTTTAATTCAGATTGGACCAATCGTTCGTACATCAACAACTACACCAATGGCGCGCCGATAGCCACCAATACCGACCAACAGGCCAGTCAGGAAAATATTTCCAAAACCTATACCATCAACGCCAACTATGTACGGCCGGTTTTTAACAAGAGATGGAATGCCAGCTTGGGCTATATCTACAACAGAAGCATGGTAGATGCCGAACAGCTTACCTACGATTACAATCCGCTGACCAGCAAGTACGAAATTATTGTGCCAGCCTACAGCAACACGCTCGATAACCACAACTGGCTACAGGCGGCCCGTGTTGGTTTTATTTATGCACGTACCGAATGGACCTACAATTTTGGTTTTGGCTTGCAACAAACAGGTTTAGACGCGACCTTGCTAAGCAGCGCCGGTGTTAACGTGGGTAATATTTCGAAAACCTATTACAATGTATTGCCACGCTTAAATATCAGCTTCAAAAACAAGAACAACCAAACCATACAGCTCAATTACAACGCGAATGTAAACCTGCCATCGGTAAACGATTTGCAACCCGTGCAGAACAACAACAACCCGCTTTACCAACGCATCGGCAATCCTGATCTCAACGCGAGGAAAAACCACAGGGTGTCTGTCAACTTCAACACCTTTAGTCCAGATAACAACAGGTATTGGAATGGCTATTTCCTGTACAATCTCTCGTTCGACGATATTGGTAACGACGTGAACTACGTCAACGGCGTACAATTGGTCAAGCCGGTTAATGTGGATGGCAATTATTACATTAACACGGGCAGCTATTTTGGGATGCCGCTGAAGCTAAAGGGCCTGCGTATGGGTTATGGCATCAATTTCAATCTTTCGCATGCCACAAGTTTCATCAATGCCGAGAAAAACATCACCAATCGATATGGTTTTGGTCCCAATGCCAGCCTCAGCTACGATATCGACGAAAAACTGAACACGGGTCTTTATGTAAATGTGAGCTACAACAAGGTGAACAACTCTATTCCGGTGGCGGTAAACAATAAATACTTCAATTTTTATAATTCGGCCAATATCAGTTACGAGCTGTTCAAGAATTTCAGGGTTGATGCCCAGTTAGAGCACAACGGAACCGCTGGTCGCACCGGAGGATTTAACAACAATGTCTTTTTGCTCAATGCCGGCCTCGAAAAATATTTCATGGAACGCAGGTTTACGCTGGCCCTCAAGGGATTTGATATTTTGAAGCAGAATACGAATATTGATCGTTTGGTAAACAATAGCAGGATAGAAGACGTACGCTACAACAACATTACCCGCTACTTTTACCTTTCTGTTAATTACAAAATTGCCAAAGTAGGCGCCAGCAATGGAAGAAGCAACCCTAGGAACACGGTGAATTAGAAAAGGAGGATTAGGGTTTAGCACAGTGCCGGATCAAACCAGTGCTGTGCTTTTTTGTTTATAACCTTGCGGTTCAATGGTTCATCAGCCGGTTGCGAACTAAAAACCGAAGACTGCCAATTGAAAACAGGCCGTCTTACTTTCGGTTTTTTTGATGATATTCACGCAATGAAAGAAGAGTTTGACTATACCACTTACGCCAGAAGGTTCGCCATAAGCTACCCGATAGCCAGCCAATTGCTGATCCAGGTGTATTTTTGGGTTATTGCCAACATCTTTATTGCCAGTATTGTACATCTGGTAGAGCTTTCGGTACGCAAAACCTACCATTTAACCATTTATAGAGGGTACTTTCCGGTATTGCTGATTGCCGTAGTATTAGGAGTGCTGTATGGTATGATCTCTGGCCTCATCAATATTCTTTTTGATCGGAAACCGTTTAAAGACCGTCCGGTAGGGGTGGTCATTATCCTGAAGGGATTGTTCTTCTTGGTAATCTTCAGTGTGTTTTTTTACCTGACCAGAAACCTGTTGTACGAACCCGTTGTGCAGTCGTTTGTGTCCTTCAATAAAAATACCTGGATTTATATCTATTACCCTTTGCTTGTTTTTTATGCGTTCATGACCCTGTTGATCAATTTTATCAACCAAGTAAACAAAAAATATGGGCCCGGTGTACTGGTGCCTTTGCTGTTGGGCAAGTACAGAACGCCCAAAGAAGAAGAGCGTATTTTCATGTTCATGGACCTGAATTCGTCTACCACCATTGCCGAGCAGCTGGGCCACATCAAGTACAGCGAGTTTATCCGCGACAGCTTTATGGACATCAACCATGTGCTGTTGCGCTTTGGTGCCGAAATTTATCAGTATGTTGGCGATGAGGTTGTAGTAACCTGGCTTTTGGGCGAAGGTTTGCAAAAGCTGTCGTGCATACAGTTCTTTTTTGCCTGCGAACGCGAATTTAAAAAGCGCAACGATTATTACCTACAAAAATATGGCGTGGTGCCCCAGTTTAAGGCCGGTCTGCATTTGGGCAAAGTTACGGCTGTAGAAATTGGCGAGGTTAAACGCGATATTGCCTACCATGGCGATACGCTCAACACCGCGGCCCGCATACAGGGCATGTGTAAGGAGCTGGGCAAGACTTTTTTGGTGTCAGACTATGTGGTAAAGATCAGTCGTTTAGACAAGCGCTTTGTGATTGAAGACATGGGCTCGATTTTGTTAAAGGGCAAATCAGAGCCCACCACCATTTTTAGCATCGACAATGTAAAGCTAGATTAGGCCTTGGTTTGCAATCGTAGCTTTGGTTCGTTACTTTTGGACTATGGTTAAACAACAGAACAACCCCTTACATGGATTAACGCTCGAATTCATCATCAACCAATTGTTTTTGCGCTATGGTTGGGAAGAATTGGGCAGGATGATCAATATCGGTTGTTTTAAAAAAGATCCTTCTGTAAAGTCGAGCCTCAAATTTCTGCGTAAAACCGAGTGGGCAAGAAAAAAGGTGGAGCAGCTGTACATCGATAGTTTTTGCTAAACCAATTTCATTTGGCAGCTTCCAATAACAAGCTAACAATAAGTCAACTCGTCTTGCAACCAAATCCGCCAAGCCATCGTCTTGTTTATAGAAGGGTATACCTTTGGTTATCTTAATCCCAATTTATGAAAAAATACATTGTCCTGCTTTTATCTCTGCTTGTATTGAGCAGCTGCTCAATCTATTCCATTAACAAAGGAACACTCAAGTCTGTTCGAAAAGATAGCTATCAGGTTACATACCAAGTCGATTTAGGCGAAGGCCTAACTGCCAGGGTAAGTTATGTCGATGCCGACAATCAAACCGCAAAACTAAAAAACGTAAGCGGAAACTGGGAACAGACGGTAAGGCTGAGCTCAGGAACGGCAGTCAAACTCAAAGTAGTTGCCAAAGGAAAGGATTTATCGGCTACGCCTAAAATTAAAGGCCAATATGCCCCAGCAACATTTAAGATTTTGGTAGATGGGGAAGTGGCTTCGGAATATGTGCTCAAAAACAAAAAGGTAAAATACAATGTAGGCTTTGTGTTGCCTTAGCCAAATGCTAAAAAGTGTTAAAGAAAGTCCGGTGTTAGGGTCAATCATTATATTTGATCATGAGCAAAAGGGTTTTTATGATATTGATGCTGTGCCTTTTAAGTATTGCTTGGGCAAGTGCGCAAAGCCAGGTGAAAGGCGAAGTATTTGCGCAGGCTTCGCGAAAACCTATTAACCAAGCCGACATCATCAACCTCAATACCAAGGAACAAGCCGTCAGCAATGCCAAAGGCGAATTTGTAATCCAAGCATCCTTAAACGACCTGTTGGTTTTTAAATCGCCAGGCTACAGGCCGGATACGTTGCTGCTTATCCACCTCAAACCGCTGAGAAGATACTTGGCTTTGGAAATCAATACCCTAAATACGGTTTCGGTAAAAGGCATGAGTCTCAGCGAGCAATATGCGCGAGAGCTCAACAAGGGTGAGGCCATACATCTCAAACAGGGCAGGGGCTTGCTATTCTATCCATCTGCTTTTTTTAGTAGAGAAGGACGCAATGCCCGCAGGTTTAAGCGCATGCTGAAGCGCGAAGAACTGGAGCTCCCAATAGACCGGCGTTTTAATGTGCAAACCATTACGGCTGTTTTGCCCATCAAGCAGCCCGAGTTGGATGCTTTTATCATGATGTACAGGCCTAGCCTGAAATTTGTGCGTAAGGCCGATGTAGAGGATTTTAAGTTCTACCTGCTTGATTCTTACCGTAAGTTTAAATGGCTGCCCCCAGAGAAAAGAGTATTGCCATCCTTAAAATTGCAAACAGATTCCTTAAATTAGTTTTTTATTGCCAAACCAAAATTTTTTATGATGAAGATGCGCCCCTCCCTAGCCCTGGTATTGTTAAGCATTATGTTGTCTTTTGGCTTTACCACCAAACCTGTAAAATCTAAAAAGCCAGCCGTATTGGTTTTTTCGCTAACCAAAGGCTATAGGCATGCTTCCATCGCCGATGGTATTGTGGCCATTAAAAAGCTGGGCGAAGAAAATAATTTTGATGTCGATACAACCGAAAACGTAAAGGCCTTTAATTTGGAAAACCTGCGCAGGTACAAAACGCTTGTTTTTTTAAGCCCTACCGGCACCAATGTGTTTAACGACGAGCAGAAAAAGGCCTTAAAAAAATACATCAACAAGGGCGGCGGTTTCGTGGGCATCCATGCCGCTACCGATTTTAGCTTTGAGTGGGAATGGTACGGCCAAATGGTGGGCGGTTTTTTTGAGAGCCATCCCAAAGTGCAGCAAGCCAAGCTCCTGTTGGTCGATCCGCAAAACAAGGTGGTAGAAGGCCTTCCCGAAGTTTGGAGGCATACCGACGAATGGTATAACTTCAAATCGTTCAACAACTCGGTTAAGGTTATTGTAAAGGTAGATGAGGCTTCCTACGAAGGGGGAACCATGAAAAACGATCATCCCATTACCTGGTACCATCGCTTTGATGGAGGCAGGGTTTTCTATACCGCTTTGGGTCATACCAAAGAATCATACAAAGACCCCTTGTTTTTAAAACAGGTATTGGCCGGTATCGAATGGACCATGAAGTAGGCTACTTTGCTCGGTATTGCTTGGCCACTTTGTGGTGTTCAAATTTCTTTTGCAGGCTCTTGCAAGTTCATTAAATCTTCATATTGTATGCTGACATTAGTATTGTTAAACGATTTTAATAATCACTAAATCATAAAAAAATGAAAGCACTTAAAGTATTAATGATCGCCCTAGTAGCCGCTTTTACCGTAAACACCGTAAGCGCACAAACTGCACCAGCCAAACCAGCTGCCAAAACTGAAAAGCCAGCTGCCAAATCAGAGAAAAAAGTAAAAAAAGGCCATAAAAAACACCATGGCAAAAAAGCAGTAAAAAAATCTTAATCCACTAGATTTTTCGGGAGGTTCTTTGGCCATGTTGCCAGAGAACTTTCTGCTTATCCATAAAGAGGCATGTTGAGCCTCCAGAAACAATTAATTTTAGACTGTTAAATATTCATCAAATCTTCATGTTTGGTAAGGACATTAGCAGTATTAATCAAAATCTAAAACAAGTAAAACACATGAAAGCAATTAAAGTATTAATGATCGCGCTAGTAGCCGCCTTTACCGTAAACACTGTTAGTGCACAAACTGCACCTGCTAAAACTGCCAAACCAGCAGCCAAAGTAGAGAAACCAGCTAAAGAAGCTAAAAAAGCTGCCGATACCACTGCAAAAAAAGCCAAAAAAGAAGCCAAAGCTGCTAAAAAAGCTGCTAAAAAAGCAGGAAACTAAATAATTAAAGTTTGTTAGTTTGTGAAGCGTCCCGATTGTACAGCAGTCGGGGCGCTTTTTTATGCCTTTTTCATCATGTTGGCATAAGCCGTTTGCAGGGCATCGGCAAAGAGGTCTGTTCGCAGGTGCGCCAAGCAGAAAGTGGTCATGCCTGCCTGGCCCCACTTGTTGGGCACTGGGAATATGTGTACAGGGTCGAATTGATGAAACACATCCTGGTCAATAAGCGTAAGTTTTAAATTGGCCTGGTTTGTCTTGGGGTCGTATGTGGCGAATATTCTTTTGCCCGCGTAAAAAGCCATACGGTCGAAGTGGGGTTTTTCGAAGGTTTCGGGATAGGCGAGCGCCATTTGTCTCAAATTTTCAAAACTGACCATAGAACAAGCATGAAGTTCGACTAAAGAATTGTGGCTTCAATTGCCAACAATGCCAGCTAAAATAAGCATTTTTGGGGAGCAATTCCTCAGCCATGATCAGGATCAACGACGAAACCCCAGAAGAAACGCTTCAAGACATCAAAATCGGCGATATGGTTACCGATGGGTTTAGCAAAACCAGTTTGGTAGAAAGCATCAATATCAGCGACGACGGCCTGTACAAAATCTACGAATTTAACCTGGTTACAGGCAGGGTGATTACTACCAAGCGCTAATTAGCCTGATAAACCCCTTTGGCTACCCTGTCTTTGTTGTAAAAGTAATAGCCGGAGATAATCAGGATGGCTAAGATACCTTCTACAAAAACAATGGTTTGGGCGCTGTACAGGTGCGCAAAATAACCAACCAGCAAGGTGCCCAAAGGCAATACACCTTGATAGGCCATTAAGTAATAGCTGATGGCGCGTCCCCTCAATTCGTTAACAGAATGTGTTTGGATATAAGTGTTGATGGCTGCGGTTTGCATCATCATGCCTACGCAGGCCAATCCGGTACTGATCAGGGCCAGCCAAACACTTGGTGCAACGGCCAGCAAAATCAATCCTGCGCCAAATACAAAGGCCGACGAAATGACAATCTGTTGCATATTCTTGGCAGTTTTACGTGAAGCCATGTAAATGGCTCCCGTCAAGGCGCCAAGTCCGCCCGCACTTTCAAACCAGCTAAAAGTAGTGGCATTGCCGTTAAAAACATCTTTGGCAAAAACGGGCAATAAGGTAGAAAAAGGGATCACCATCAAGCTTGAGAAGGCCAGCACAATAATCAGCGAAGAAATATCGGGCGAATCTTCCAGGTAATGATAACCTTTTTTCAGGCCTGTCCAAACGTCTTCGAGTGCCGTTTCGGTTTTTTTAAGATCCAGTTTCATCAGCAACAGACAGATGATAACCGGTATAAAGCTCAAGAAATTGATAATGAAACAGGCATCTTCGCCATAGGTGCTTAAAATAATGCCTGCCATGGCCGGACCGATCAAACGGGCAGCGTTAAAGGCGGAAGAGTTGAGGGCTACCGCATTGGGCAGGTCCTCTTTGTCGTCAACAAATTCTACCACCAGCGATTGCCTTGCCGTGGTTTCGAATGTGGCCACGATGCCTTGAATCAAACTCAAAACCGCGATCATGGTAATATTGTAGTATTTGAGCCAGATGAGCAGTGCCAGTAAGCCCGCCTGTACCATAAAAATAACCTGACACGTTAAAACTGTCTTGAATTTGTTCCGTTTGTCTACAAAGTTGCCTGCAATGGGGGCCAAGATGAGTGCTGGGATTAGGCTCAAAAAGCTGATAAAGCCCAGCATAAAGGCAGAGCCCGTAACCCTGTAAATGAGCCAGCTTACGGCCACACGCTGCATCCATGTGCCCACTAGGGAAATAGATTGTCCGGTAAAATGCAAGCGATAATTGTAGTATTTAAAGGAGCGGAACATGGTCATGGCAACACGGATTTGGTTTCTGGGGCGGTTATTTTTTCTAACAAGGGAATCAGTTGGGAGAGGGCGTCGATTTCCTGGGCGTCCAATCTTTCGTCGATCGCTTTCTTGAGCCATCCGTCTCTTAAGCTTTTAATTTCCGAAAGCTTGGTTTTGCCATAGGTCGAGAGCGTAATAAGGGTTTTGCGCTTGTCGTTTTGGTCGGTAATGCGGTTAATGAAATTGGCTTGGGCCAAGTTGTTAAGGCACTGGGAAATGGCCTGTGCAGAGATATGTTCCATTTCGGCAATGGCCGATGGCAACAGTTCGGTGTTTCGGTCCAGGTGGCCAATAATGTTCATTTCGGTAGCCGAAAAAGGGAATTCATGCGGCTGTTTTTTGGCTACTCGCGTGAGCTTGAAAATCAGGCCCCTTAATTTCGAAACTTCTTGAATTGGAATTGGCATGTACAAAAGTACTAAAGTAAATTAATAAAGTAACTTTAGTATTGTAATTATTTTGTAATAGATATAGGGTGTTTTTCTTTTCTGAATCTCTAAGAGAAAACAAGCTTTATAAGTATAATTTGCTTAAAGGTTAAATTATATTTTTTTCTTAAAAAAAACCAAATTGCATTTATATTAGTAAAATCGATAAGGAAAATCTGATAACAGATTTGATAAACTAAAAAATGAACAAATTAATATTAACGCTCGCTGCTTGCCTTTTCTTGCAAAAGGCAATGGCTCAGAGTCAGAATGTCGTAAAATTCAACTCTCCTATTGCTCCCTCTCCTACGGCGGCAAGCTTAGGGAAATATGGAGATATTCCAGTTTCCACCTACACTGGGATCCCGAGTATCCAAATTCCTTTATACGAGATTAAAGTTGGTGCGAATATATTGCCAATAGGATTGTCCTATTATGCTGGGGGATTAAAGGTTTCTGACGAAGCTTCAAATGTAGGCTTGGGTTGGTCTTTAAATGCAGGAGGTGTAATTACAAGGACCAAAAAAATGAAAGATGATTTTTCACCTGACGGCTATTACAAAAATAGTATTCATACTAATGATGATGGAAAAGATAAAGAGCCTGACTTATTTTATTTCAACTTTGCCAACTTTTCTGGAAAGTTTCTGATAGATTATTCTTCAAATCCATCTCAGCCTTATGAAATCAAACGCATAGGAATTTATAACGACGATGACTTGAAAATAGTTCTAAATTCAAATCAAACATGGACTATTATCGATAAGTATGGCACTAGATACGATTTTAATACTACAGAAACGCAACACGAAGAAAGTTTTCTTAATGATGACAC
Source organism: Pedobacter sp. TM02 (assembly GCF_059705275.1). Taxonomy (NCBI): domain Bacteria; kingdom Pseudomonadati; phylum Bacteroidota; class Sphingobacteriia; order Sphingobacteriales; family Sphingobacteriaceae; genus Pedobacter; species Pedobacter sp. TM02. Next base: position 3,477,473 of record NZ_AP046530.1, on the reverse strand, counting down.
TACTCCTCATGAAGTATCCGATTATGTATCATCTTGGTTTTTAAGTAAGGTTATTTATACAAATGGGGAAGAAATGATTTTTAATTATGCTAATGGTGCAATAGTTGAAAATACACCTATTATTGATCTGGTCTTTGGGCAAGGGAATGGATATATTACTGGTGCAATTCCCTTTAGTTGTTATCAGCCCCCTGTTCCACGAAACACTTTGACTAAAACTACTTATAAGGTCAAAATAAACACAGTAGATTTAACGGAGATTGTATTCCCTAGCGGAAAAGTTGTTTTTAGTAATGTTTCTTCAAGGCTTGATCTAAGAACATCTGGTGGACCTGCCAGGAAATTATATGAGGTTCAAATTTATAACTTATTGTCTAATGGCTATAATTTGTTAAAGACGTTCCGCTTTAAATACGATTATTTCAGCTCTTCTGGTCGAGAGACTTACTTATCTAAACGATTAAGATTAGACAGGGTTTCAGAGATTGGGGCAACTGGTGAACAATCAAAAAATCATGATTTTTTTTACAATAATATTAATTTGCCAGATAAAGATTCTAAAAATATTGATCATTGGGGCTATTATTGTGGCCCTAGGGGTAATATTGATTTATTTCCTAGAGATGAGGCGGGTAATCTTAATGCTAATGCAAGGTCAAGAAACCCGGATGCAAATTATGTAAAATCAAGTATCCTTTCAGGAATTAGGTATCCAACCCAACTATATACTTGGTTCGATTTTGAACCCAATGATTTTGTAAATTTAGGAACCAATTTATCTTGGTCATCATTAAATAATGCAGGTAATGGGATGTTAGGTGCTGGTGTTAGAATAAAGTCTATAAGAAGCAAAGACGAGTTAAACTCTAACTTACCAATCTTAACCAAGAGCTTTGATTATGTTTCTGATAATGGAACACAATCTAGTGGAAAAATAATGTCTAAAATAAATTATTCTAACCCTTACGATGTAGCTTTCTTAATTAACTTTCCCGCAGGTACAGCATGTAGTCAATATAATGCAAGTCCTATTAGAGAATTAGGGTGGACATTTTATACCAGCTCTTCAATACCTATTTCTGGTGATGCTCAGGGGAGTATCATTGGCTATGACCGTATAGTTGTCAAAAATGTAGGGAGCACAGAAACAACCAAATCGGTCGAAGAATATCATAACTATTCATCTGCCTCCTTAGAGACATATCCACGTGTTCCTCAAGTTAATAACAATAGCAACGGACTTTTAAAAAAACGTACGGAATATGTAAATATTCAAGGTGTTGAAAGCCCCTTGAGGGAAACAGAACTAACTTATGTTACAAAGAGTGCTAATATTGTTAAGGGATATATTTATTTGGCGGGATGGAGAGCCAATTCCTTAGATCTAACAAGTTACGATATTTTAAACGAGTGGATAGTTAATAGCAAAATTATTGAGAAGATATACGAGCCAAGACAAAACAGTTCAAATATATCGAAGACTATTAATTTTTCATATGATAATACTAATCGGCAAAAAATACAAGAAGATTTTATTGATAGCAAAGAAGATAGTTATGTTCTAAAATATCTTTATCCTAAAGATATGGTGGCATTGGGCCATATAGAACCGTATCAGGAGATGGAAAATCGTCACATGACTGGTTATATTGTCCAGGTTGAAAAATATAAAAATTCAATTTTATTGGAGAAAAATTATAACGATTACCAAAGATACTGGCCTAGTAATAGTACGTTAATTTTGCCAAGTGGCGTTAGGACGCAATATATGTCTAGACCGTCAGAAAATAGGTTGAGTTATAATGCTTACGACAAGAAAGGAAATATATTAACTGTCTCTTATCAAAACGGGATAAAAACTAGCTATTTGTGGAGCTATAATTACCAGAACCCAATTGCGGAAATAAAAAATGCAGATTATACAGCTATCGAAAACATACTTGGTGCAGGAGCAATCGATAATTTTGCTGCATTAACTAATCCTGATAAGGCAGCTATCGATAATTTTATAGCGCCCTTAGTTACGGGTCTTCCGAACGCCTTGATTTCTTCTTATGTATACAGTCCTTTAATTGGCTTGCTGAGTAGTACTGATACCAAAGGACAAACAACCTACTACGAATATGATGATTATCAAAGGCTTCAGGCGATAAAAGACCAAAACGGCCATATCGTGAAAGTTTATAAATATAACTACGGTCCTACTTTTTATTATAGCGTAAAAAAAGAACAGAGCTTTACAAGAAATAATTGCGACTACGGAAGCTCAGCTGCACCTATTCTGTTTACTGTGCCTGCTGGACAATTTATTTCTACTATTAGTCAAGAAGATGCCGATCTTCAGGCAGAAAACTATTTATTGGCTAACGGACAAGATTATGCGAATACCAATGGAGTTTGTAAAATTTCAGCTCAATATACAGTAACCTTTACCACAGATCCGTATTTCGGAGGGGTGAGCTATACCCTTACAAAGTCTTTTGACGATGAAAAACGTGCGCTTTGCAAAGTAAGGATAAGATATGACCCGATAAGTGGCGGTGGAGCCATAACGGAAGTAATAGAAGAAATACAGATGGAAAACGGAGTGCTTGAGTATCATGGCTATAGGCAAGTGAATGCCGCGACGACAATTGAAGTAGACCTCGTAGAAGTCATTGAAAACTAATTTTAAGAAACTATCAATTATGTTCGATAAAAATAATTTAATAAACAAGGAACGGATGAGCAAAATAATAGATAGAGTAGAGAAAAATGTTAAACTATTTTCTCTAAGTGTCTTTTTCGTTTTTTCGTATGGCTTGGTTAGTGCGCAAACTTTATCTTCAACTAAAAATTTTATTGCTGAAACCAATGTTAAGGTAAGCGGAAAAACAAATCTGAGTCAGTTAGAAGGACTTCCTAAAAATGAAGTAAACACCAATGTGAAATATATAGACGGGTTTGGAAGACCTCTGCAAACTATCAGCATACAAGCAAGCCCATTAGGGAATGACTTTGTCCAGCCATTTGTGTTTGATGATCTCGGAAGGGAGAAGTTTAGCTATCTTCCTTATGCATCACAAAACAATCCTGGTCAATTTAAAGAGAATGCGATAGCAAATGGCGTATATACCTTCTATAACCCAGGGGCTGGTTTGCCACTAAGCGATGGGGTTACGCGAATTGCCAATCCATACCACGAAAATATATTTGAAGCTTCGCCCTTAAATAGGGTGATAGAACAGGGCGCGCCGGGTAATAATTGGATAATAAGCAATGGCCATACTTTAAAGTCTGATTATACATTTAACAATAATGGAACTAATTTTACTGTAGATGGGCTGGCATGTAGAAAATATACTTCTGTTTCAGTTACCACTCAAGGTTTAGAGCACAAGCGAACATTAAATACATCTGGCTTTTATAATGCCAATGAACTTTATATTACTATTAAAAAAGACGAAAATTGGACGGCCTCTGATGGTAAAGCTGGAACTGTAGAAGAATATAAAGATAAAAATGGTGCTGTTGTGCTTAAGAGGACTTTTAATAAGAAACCAGATAATACACTTGAAGCATTAAGTACCTACTATGTATATGATGATTTTGGTCTTTTAAGTTTTGTATTGCCTCCAGGTGCAAATCCAGATAATGGAGGGCTAACCCAAGAGATACTTGATAATTACTGCTATCAATATTATTATGATTTTAGAAATCGTCTAATAGAAAAGAAAATTCCGGGAAGAGGTTGGGAATTTGCCGTTTATAACAACCTTGATCAATTGGTGTTTTCTCAAGACGCTAACCAGCGTGCCAAAAGTCAAAAGGAATGGAATTTTGTAAAATACGATGCTTTTGGTCGCACAATAATTACTGGATTAGTTCAAGATAATAGAAGTAGGGCCGAGCTTCAGGATGAATTAAATAATTTGGCTTTAAGTAATCAGCCTTTATGGGAACAACGAGATAATGGGAATAGCAATGGTACATATACAGGTTATTCTAATGTTGTTTTCCCAATTTCAAATATCATATCATATTATACTATAAGTTATTACGACGATTATAGCTTTTATGGGAATAACTTTGGCCCTCCTGTCAATGGACAAGCTAGTGGTAATAGAGTAAAATCTCTCCCTGTTGCTTCAAAAATAAATGTAATTGGCCCAAGTGGGGCGCAAAAGACTGCTCAAAACATGTTGCTTCAAGTCAATTATTATGACAATGAAGGTCGCATAGTGCAAAGCAAGACCCAAAACCATTTGGGAGGGGATGATGTTGTTGATAACAACTACAATTTTGCCGGCGAGCTACTAGGTAGTATTAGGACACACAAAGGCTCATCTACATCTTTAATTACTACTGTTGCCAGCGAGTATTTATATGATCATACAGGAAGGAAAACTAAAACCTTTCAGCAAATCAATACAAACTCTAACGTTGGCCCGAAGATTTTAGTTGCTGAAAACATTTACAATGAAGCAGGTCAATTAAAGGAAAAGAAGCTTCACACTACGGGCCAGCCTTCTGCGACTGATATTGTTGTTTCAGATATAGTTCAATCGGGTCAAACTAAAGTAATAACAGCAGGAAATAGTATTGTGCTTAGCCCTGGTTTTGAGGCTAAAGAAGGTTCTGTATTTTCTGCAAGCATTTCTGATGGAAAGTCTTTAGCAACCGTTAAATATGTATACAATGAACGCGGTTGGTTGAAAAAAAGCACAAGCGATTTGTTCAGCTTTCAACTTAACTACGATGAGGCAACTGGGACCGCTACACCACAATATAATGGAAATGTAGCTAATCAGCTTTGGGCTTATGGCAATGATCCAGGTCTAAATACATTTAGCTATGCATATGATAAGCTCAATAGACTTGTTCAAGCTAGTTCGCCAAATCTCGGCGAGGCAATCGTTTATGATGGAATGGGTAACATTCAAAGCCTATATCGCGAAGGAAAAGGAACTAATAATTATATCGCTTATACTGGACATCAGCTAACTCAGGTACAAGGATTTACAAATGCTGTATATAGCTATGACCAGAATGGAAATCTAATTGGCGATAGTCAGAAAAACATAGCTATAACTTACAACTCCTTAGGTTTTCCAGCCCAAATAAGCGGAAGCCAAAGCATTGTTTATCTTTATGATGCCTTAGGAAACAAACTTCAAAAACAAAGTGCCTCTGGCGTAACTGATTATGTTAGTGGCATCCAATACAAAAATAACGGGGCATCAATAGATATTATTCTTACCGAGGAAGGTTTTGCTAGAAATCAGGGAAGTGGAAACTATAGCTATGAGTATAATTTATCTGATCAGCTAGGTAATAATAGGCTAACTTTTCATCAAAATCCCAATACCCAACAGTTGGAGGTCTTGCAGAAAGACGATTACTATGCTTTTGGATACCGGAAGCCGGTACAACTGAGCTCTACTGATAATAAATACTTATACAACGGTAAAGAGATTCAAGACGAGTTGGAGGAGTACGACTATGGGGCAAGGTTCTATAATCCAGTTTTGGCTAGATGGAGCGCAATAGATCCAATGGCTGAAAAAATGCGTAGTTTTTCTCCGTATAACTATGCGCTCAATAATCCAATAAGCCTCAATGATCCTGATGGAATGATGCCAGTTCCGGTTGGTGGCATTCCTGGTATGACTATTTCTGTGCCTACTTCAAAAGCAGAAGCAGCGAGTATGATAGCTTCTCTGTATTCGATGCAAATACAGCTTTTTAAGGATATTACCATGATGACCACCATGAAGAGCACTATGGATAACCTGCAAGAATATGCTTTGAATGAATTGAATTATGGTATGCATAGGGGCAGAGGGTATGAGGCAATGTTAAGATCTGGTCAAGATCCTGGATTAATAGATTTAGAATACAAATTAAATAAGGCCATAGCTACTGCTAAACTGGTAGGCAATGCAATAGAATGGCTGGCTTTCGGTGCCGGCGGTGGAGAAATGATGCTGGCCGCAGCTGCTATAAAAGCACCTGCAATGCAGATTGTGAAAGAAGGCGTAAAAGAATTATCCGAGGAGTTTGTTAAGACAAGCGAAAAAGAAATAATAAAAATTGCAGAAGATAGAGTGCCTATTGGAAGGCTAGCAAGTATAGAAAAAAGTGCAACGGAAAATGGGGCTAAGCTTTCTACAAATGGAGTGAAGCTTAATGAACACCTTAGACAGTTAGAAAAATACGGGCAAGCAGGATTTAACGAGTTACAAAATGGTAGATTTAGGTATTACGGGAATGTCACTCCAGCTAATAATCCAGGTGAAATGATTGGTAGGAGGGTAGTTAGAGAATGGAACCCTGCTAATGGAGGAACTCGAACTTGGATGGAAACACTTGATGGAGCAGGAACAATAAGAATTGTTCGGCCTGAAACAGGTGGGGTTAAAGTTCATTATATGTTTAATCAATTAGGGAATTATACAGGAAGATGGTGACAATACGCATAAATGACCTCGAAAGGGTTTTGGATAGGCTTTTGAACAAAGGAATTTCAAGAGAAGAGGCTGCTGAATGGGCTTTTAAATTAAGGGAGGCCGATGATGCTAAAGCTATTGAATACCATCCTAGAAGTGATGAAAGCTTGATATGGGATGGAATATTATTTATTGAAGGAATCGATCTAAAGGACTCCCCCGAAAGCTATCTTCATAGTGAGGGGGATATCCAATCGTTTAGAGATAAGCTCAAAACCGAAAAACAATGATTTATATCTATAGTTGATTTAAGGGTTTGAATTTATTTAAGTTTGGAGATCCAACTACAATTCAAGTATGGAAAACAGATAATTATTATGCTTAAGATATATGACCAAAATACACTTAAACTTAACTGGAAATAAAATTTCGGCTATTTAATATAGATTTATGAATTTTAATGCCCTTGTAAAATTATAATCTAGCTAATATTTAATCTTTTCGGGTTTAAGTTATGATGGGAGATAGAAGGTATACTAGAATATGAGAGTGAGGATTTAGTCATTTCAATCCATATGATTGCATTTCGTCAAATGAAGAAGGTATGTTATTAATGTTCAAGAAGAATAAGATATTCTATAGTTATTTTGAATTGGAAAAGTACTTTTATGGACAAGATTCTAGTCTAGTTGTTGTCTAGGTAAAGGATGAGGATGTCCTAATTAAATGGTTAATTTCAGTGAAGTATTTCTTAGAGGAAAATCTGAAAAAAATAGTGGGCAATTTGGGGTATTTTTACGAGGAGTTGGAGAAAATGAGACAATCAGAAGCTGAAAATTATGAAAAAGATAGAGTAAATAGGTGTTTAAGGGAGGATGTCGAAAACTATTAGTCGAGTAAAGATTACTTGGTGGAGTTGCTAAGAAACTATAATAGCAAGCTTGAAGAAGATATAAGGAGAAAATATAATTATGCTTTAAAAATGATTGGTAAAGATAATGGCAAATAGCCCATTTTTTAGAGCTTTAAATAAGTAGTGTATATGTCTTATCATAATTTTCTGCCGTGTAGCGCTTCGTTTTTATTTTGCGTATAGGTAATGAACCTAATCCACATCGAATCATTATGAAAATCCGCTTAACCTTTCTTTCCCTGGTTGTTGCATTGTTTTTATCCTCTTTTTCTTCCTGTAAAAAGAAGGAGCTCAATAGTGACAATGCCATCAGCTACGGCACCTCGTTTGGCATGTGCGCCGGTTATTGCCACAACGAACTTTCGATCAATGGCAACAAGACCACGATGACCCGTCAAAAAAACGGAGATCCTACAGCCGCCAAAACATGCAACAGCTCGGTTAGCGAAAGCGAGGTAAATGAAATCAGAAAGCTCTTGAATGCCGACGCAGTTTACAAATTGCCAAAAGTAATTGGTTGTCCCGATTGTGCCGATGGGGGTGCCGAGTGGGTGGCTTTCAAATCGAATGGGAAGGAATACAAAATTACTTTCGAATATGGCCATGCGCCAGAGGCGTTAAAAGCTGCAGTTGAAAAGTTGAAGGCAGTTGCTGATACTTTTAAAGACTGTAAATAATCATAGTTCATTAACGTTTACCTTGGGTAGAAATGAACTTTAATCAACAATGTTAAATTAGCGAGGAGTAGGAGCTAAGCTTTTGCTCTTCTTTTTTAATAAGTGCGGCTTGGTGGTTAATTACATGTTAGGTCTACAAAAGAATTTACGGTCTGTTAATTGCTATTTTGTGTCGTTTCTTGCTGTTTGACATTCAGTCCAGCCCTATACCTGTAAGCGTCAAACCAATTATCTACAAGTTCTATTCTGGCGTCGCCTCCAAATCTATCACTTGCCCTAAAATGCCTATAGTCTATCTGGCCAACCAATAGATGATATCTCCCGTCGATTACCTCCCATTTACATCTTCCCATAAATAGGATGTCATTGTCTATTAGGATTCCATGCCAATGTGGTATATTGTCGTATTGATAAATCGTCAAACTTAGTTTTTCTTCCGTAAAGAGTCTCTTAAATCTTTTTTTGAAATTCTGTTCTCCTTCCAATGTGTTTTGGGCGTCGTTTTTTAACTTTTTTTGGCCCCATCCGTGAAGGATTGATGGTTTTACGATAGCGATTTCTATACTTATTTTTGGGTTTTTGGTGCCAATTGTTAATAATTTAGGAATATTCGATTCTATGAGTACTTTCCATGAAAATTGTGCTGAAACTGCAAGTATCCTTATTTTTACATCTTTATTCTGATTTAGCCTGTCTGTTAAAATCTGTTTAATATCAGGCAGGGCAGCGTTGAAGTCTTCGTAGGATGGTGGCTGAGGCTCGTTGAGGTTGTTGTCTATTTTATCAAGCCTTGCTTTGAGGCCGTTTGTTAAATCAAAAATCAAAAAAATAATATTGCTGGCGAGTGCGGTTAAAATACCTACTTTGGAAATAGTACTGTCAATTATTGCGGATAGCAATAGTGCGCCAATCAGAATAACGGCAATATAGGGCCTTATTTTTGGATAAGTTTCTTTCCATATTTCAATAAGACTCTTGTTAGGGAGATTTTTTGGTTTGTTTTCTTGGGATCCTTCATTCATAAAATTCTTCTTAAATTAATAGCTTTTGGCTCAAATAAACTACTTGGCTGGTCCATGTATACGGTTAAGAAAATGACTAATTATTTCTGAAGCTCTATTTAGGCTTGAAAAGTCTAGACTTGGAAACAATGTTAGGACGGTGCCTAATAAAATAGACGTCCGTGTCAAAACGCATATGGAGAGCATATAATTTGGTTTGAAGTACTGATACTAAGCTATATAATTTTTTTCAGATTATATATTTGCCTATCGATATATATCTGATATATCTGTGATGGAGCGGGCTCGCTGGGCATTGATAATATGAGAGGATGTCAAGCAAGGCAGCTGTTTTTGTTCTATTAATTTGCTTTATTGGTTGATCTTAAATCATCGACCAAGGATTGCCGATTTCTCGTCGGAACTTCCCACTAGGTTAACCAAAAATTAAGAAATCGGGCATAAATTAAAAAACTCGTGCAAAGCCTTGATTATCACAAAATAAGTTCCTACTTTTGCAATCCCTTAATGTAGCCTAGTTATCAACTGGCCATGAGGTATTTAAAATAAAAAACAAAAACACAAAAAGCAGAAAATGCCAACCATTCAACAATTAGTTAGAAAAGGTAGAGTAGCACTGGAGTTCAAGAGTAAGTCTCCAGCGTTGGACAGCTGTCCACAGCGAAGAGGTGTATGTACACGTGTATATACTACTACCCCTAAAAAACCAAACTCAGCAATGCGTAAAGTTGCCCGTGTACGTTTAACCAATGGTAAAGAGGTGAATGCCTACATTCCAGGAGAAGGCCACAACTTGCAGGAGCACTCGATCGTTTTGATCCGTGGTGGTCGTGTTAAGGATTTACCAGGTGTACGTTACCACATCATCCGCGGTGCATTAGATACCTCAGGTGTAGCTGGCCGTAACCAACGTCGTAGTAAATATGGTACTAAGCGCCCTAAACCAGGACAAGCCGCTGCAGCACCAACAAAAGGTAAAAAGAAATAATTAGGAGGAAACAGCAATGAGAAAATCGAAACCAAAAAAGAGAATTATTCTTCCTGATCCTAAATTCAACGATGTTCAGGTAACAAGATTCGTAAACAACATGATGTTCGACGGTAAGAAATCTATCGCTTACTCTATTTTTTACGATGCCGTAGAATTAGCTGAGAAAAAAGCCGGCGAAAATGGTTTAGAAGTATGGAAACGTGCTTTGAGCAATGTAATGCCTTCGGTAGAGGTTAAATCTCGCCGTGTAGGTGGTGCAAACTTCCAGGTGCCAACCGAAGTAAGACCAGACCGCAAAATTGCCTTGGGCATGAAATGGTTGATCTCTTACGCTCGCAAACGTGGCGAAAAAACCATGAAAGAAAAATTAGCAGGCGAAATCGTTTCGGCCGCTAAAGGCGAAGGCGCAGCCGTTAAAAAGAAAGAAGATACGCACAAAATGGCTGAGGCTAACAAAGCGTTCTCACACTTTAGATTTTAATTATAAAATGATTGAATGATAGAATTCTGGATGATTGAGTGGTTTTTACTGCATTCAATCATTCACTTACTTCTATCATTCTTTAATTAAAAAATATGTCAAGAGATTTAAAATTCACAAGAAATATCGGGATTGCTGCTCACATTGATGCGGGTAAAACCACTACAACAGAGCGTATCCTTTATTATGCAGGTGTAAACCACAAAATTGGCGAGGTACACGAAGGTGCTTCTACAATGGACTGGATGGTGCAAGAGGCCGAGCGCGGAATCACCATCACTTCTGCGGCTACTACCGTAAACTGGAATTACAGAGGCCACAAATACCACATCAACATTATCGATACCCCAGGACACGTGGATTTTACCGTAGAGGTAAACCGTTCTTTGCGCGTATTGGATGGTTTGGTGTTCTTGTTTTCTGCCGTTGACGGTGTTGAGCCTCAATCAGAAACCAACTGGCGCTTGGCCAATAACTATAACGTAGCCCGTATCGGTTTCGTTAACAAAATGGACCGTTCTGGTGCCGACTTCCTTAAAGTGGTAAAACAAGTGAAGGATATGTTGGGTTCTAACGCCGTTCCTTTGCAGTTGCCAATCGGTGCCGAAGACCAATTTAAAGGTGTAGTTGATTTGATCAACAACCGTGGTATCGTTTGGAACGAGCACGATAAAGGCATGACCTTTACCGAAGTTCCAATTCCTGACGATATGGTGGAAGAAGTAGCCGAGTGGAGAGAGAAATTGTTGGAATCGGTAGCGGAGTACGATGAGACTTTGATGGAGAAATTCTTCGAAGCCCCAGAAACCATCACCGAGCGCGAAGTATTGGATGCCTTGCGTCAAGCGGTATTGGATGCTAAAATCGTTCCTATGGTTTGCGGTTCGTCTTTCAAAAACAAAGGTGTACAAACCATGTTGGACTATGTAATGGAGCTATTGCCTTCACCTCTTGATTCAGAAGGTGTTCAAGGTACTAACCCTGATACAGGTGCAGAAGTATTGTTGAAACCAGATGTAAAAGAGCCTTTCTCTGCATTGGCTTTCAAAATCGCAACCGACCCATTCGTAGGCCGTTTGTGCTTTATCCGTGTTTACTCAGGTAACCTGGAAGCTGGTTCTTACGTGTACAATACCCGTTCAGAAAGCAAAGAACGTATTTCTCGTATCTTCCAAATGCACGCCAACAAGCAAAACCCTATTCCTAACGTAGGTGCGGGTGATATTGCGGCGGTAGTAGGCTTTAAAGATATCAAAACTGGCGATACCCTTTGCGATGAGAAAAACCCTATCGTTTTGGAATCGATGAACTTCCCTGACCCGGTTATCGGTTTGGCTATCGAGCCTAAAACTCAGGCCGACGTGGATAAATTGGGTATGGCTTTGGGCAAATTGGCCGAAGAAGATCCAACTTTCAAAGTTCAAACAGACGAAGAGACTGGCCAAACCGTAATTTCAGGTATGGGCGAGCTTCACTTGGATATCTTGATCGACCGTTTAAAACGCGAGTTCAAGGTAGAAGTAAACCAAGGTGCACCACAAGTAGCTTACAAAGAGGCTATCACTGGTACTACCCAACACCGCGAAACCTACAAAAAACAAACTGGTGGTCGTGGTAAGTTTGCCGATATCCAAGTAGTAATCTCTCCAATTGATGCCGATTACGAAAAAGGCGGCTTGCAATTCGTAAACGAAATCGTAGGTGGTTCAATTCCTCGTGAGTTTATCCCTTCGGTAGAGAAAGGTTTTGCAGCAGCCATGTCGAACGGTGTTTTGGCAGGTTTCCCATTGCCAGATATGAAAGTTCGTTTGATTGATGGTTCATTCCACGCGGTCGATTCAGATGCCTTGTCATTTGAGATCGCTGCACGTCAAGCCTTCCGCGAAGCATTGCCAAAATGTAAGCCGGTATTGATGGAGCCAATCATGAAAATCGAGGTGTTAACTCCAGAAGAAAACATGGGTGATGTAATGGGCGATTTGAACCGTCGTCGTGGCCAACTGCAAGGTATGGACACCCGTAACGGTGCCCAGGTGATCAAAGCCTTGGTTCCACTTTCTGAAATGTTTGGTTATGTAACCCAATTGCGTACCATTACTTCGGGCCGTGCAACTTCAACCATGGAGTTTGACCATTATGAAGCTGCGCCTCGTAACGTACAAGATGAGGTAATTGCCAAATCAAAAGGTAAAGTAAAGTCTAACGACTAATTAAGTATAGAGATAGGCGTATAGCGTATAGCGACGAAATTCGCACTGCGCTATACGTACTACACTTTACAAAAGATAAACCCGGCCTTTGTTATAAATAGCTCTAACACTGGCCTTAATTTAATAAAAACATGAGCCAAAGAATCAGAATCAAATTAAAATCTTACGATTACAACTTGGTAGACAAGTCTGCCGAGAAAATCGTAAAAACTGTAAAGCCTACAGGAGCAGTAGTTAGCGGACCTATTCCGTTGCCAACAGAGAAAAAAGTGTTTACTGTTTTGCGTTCACCACACGTGAACAAAAAAGCACGTGAGCAGTTCCAGTTGTGCGCCTATAAACGTCTTTTGGATATTTATAGCTCTAACTCTAAAACCGTAGATGCTTTAATGAAACTTGAATTGCCTAGCGGTGTTGAAGTAGAAATCAAAGTTTAACGATTTTATAGATCAAGAAAAAGCCCCGAAATTTTCGGGGCTTTTTGATGAGCAATGGTTTGGGTTTTCTTAAGGTTGTATAGGCCCCGGATCATCGCCATTGTCTAAATGGTCTATTTTGCTGCATTCGCGTGAGCAGCGGGCGGTGGCATCCATTCCATACTTTTGCTTGCAATAATCGTCAATAAACATCGAGCCGCAGGCCTCGTACCAAGTCGATTCCTTTACTACGCCCCACACGATGCACTCGAGGCATCCTGGGCCTGCAGGGCCACCCGGTCCACCACCCAATACATTTTTCAGTTGCTTCCGGTTTAGCTGTTCGCCTTTCCTGAGGCTTAAGCCATTTTCGTTTGTTTTTTCCATTGTTTGTTGTTGAGTTTGATAAATGGTTAGTTAAGCTTTTGGTTATAGCCAATTGCTTCATAGTGAATTTATTAAACTAAATTTTAATTACGAAAATTTCGTAATAAATGTAAAAAAAATAGAGCTTTTTTCTTCGCGAGCAAAAAAATAGCGACTATTGCTGCTTTAAACAGCAACTTATCGTCATCTTGTTATGAAACATTTCTTCACTTGCCTGCTCATGCTGGTCTGCTGTACCAATTTGTTTGCCAGCGGAATAGATACGGCTAAATCCGAGAAACGTTTGAGCAAACAGCAGTTGCTCAGCGATATAGACTATCTTGTGGCTACCACCAATGAGGTGCATCCCAATATGTACCACAGCATCAGTAAGGAAAAGTATCGGAAGCTTAGGGATAGCTTGTCCAATTTGTTGCACGATGGGATGACCCCTTTGCAGGCTTGGCCGCTGATAGCGCCATTAGTGGGCTCGCTGAACGAAGGCCATAGTAGCCTTAACCTCCCGGAAGAGCTGCTTGCCGAAATCAAGGCGAATGGCAATATTTTGTTCCCGGTAGCTTTTAGTGAATTTGATGGCAGGTACCTGGTTGTGCGGGCCGATGCTTCGGCCGAGAGCAAGCTTGTTGTAGGCGATAAGGTTGAAAGCATCAATGGTATACCGGCACCTAAACTGATCGACATCCTAAGCCGGCACATGGGTGGCCTTCAATCGTGGCGCGCAGTTGACGTATGCCGAGACATGCTTGCCTACCTGGATATTTATGGCATTAAGGGGCCTTACCGGCTTGTGTATTTGCACGAAGGCAAGACCATGGAGGCTATCTTGAACCCGATATCCTTGCTTAGCCTGCGCGAAAAGCTGGGCCGTTTGCCAAAAGCACCCAAAAAAACAGAATATGCCTATGATCTATTGGCCGATGGCGATGTATATCTAAAAATCAATTCGCTTAACGCCAAGCCAGAGCTATTTAAGTCCTTCCTGGATTCTGCTTTCAGGCAAATCAAGCAGCAAACACCTAAACGATTGATCATTGACCTTCGCTTAAATGGTGGCGGCAACTCGGCCTTGGGCGAAATGTTGCTGGGCTATATCACCGAAAAGCCTTTCAGGATGACTGGCGGTGTAAGATGGAAAGTGAGCCAAACCTATAAAGAGCAACTTAACGAACGAATGAAAGGAGAAGGGGCGAAAGAAATGCCTTACTATTTTGAAGCAAGAAACGGCTCAGTTTTGAAAAGCAGGGCGGCAAAGCCTCAACCGCCAATGCACAATGATTTGCTTTACAAGGGTGCGGTATTGGTGCTGATAGGTCCAAAAACCTTTTCGAGCGCCAACATGCTGGCCAATGCCATCCAGGATTATCATTTGGCTACCCTGGTTGGCGAGGCAACGGGAGAACCTGCCAATGATTATGGCGAACTGATTTACCTGAAGCTACCTTATACGGGTTTTACTTTTTCTACTTCGACCAAGCAGTTTGTCAGGGCCAATGGCAATGCCAAGGATGCTGGTCCGGTATGGCCAAGCTATACGGTTAAGGATAATCCTGCCACCACGACAGACGAGGTGTTGGAATTTGTGTCGAAATTAAAGTAAGGTGGATTAAATGTACAGCCTATAATTTGCCTCTCGATTTGAGCTCTTCCATCGCGTTGCGCTCATCCTGTAACTCGCGCGCTAATTTGCGCTCCTTTTCGCTTGCCTTGGCCTTGTAGGCCTGGTACTCGGCCGAAACCTCGTCGTAAAGCTGGGTGCGGTGCTTGGCTTCCAAAATGTTTTTCATAGATCGGGCAATCACCACAAACAGCGCAATGGCCAAGATTGCGATAATAGACCATACGATAATATTATAGGTGCTTTTAGTAAAGGAAATGCCAAGGAAATTGATTTCGTTTACTTTGGCATCTGCATTGTTTAGCGAAGTTTCCTTGCCGTTGATGTCGGTTTGGAGGCTGTTGATGGTTTTGGCCTGCTCGGCAATTTTGCTCTTGGCTTTATTCAGTTCCACGCGCTCCTTGCGGAGGGTATCGCTTACACTTTGCCATAGGGTACTTAAACGATAAGGATTGATCAGTTTATAGCCGTTCAGCGATTTTGATCTCGATAGCATGAACTGGTATTGGCCATGTAAACTGGGGTCTGTATTTTTTGCCGTATCTATCCGGGTATAGCTAGGTGCCGGTTTGGTCGTTTGCAGAGGCGTTTTGGCGGCAGTAGCCTGCGTTTTTGCAGGTGCTTGTTGGGCCGTTGCAGGTGCCTGCGCCCACAGGTTTGGGATAGTTGAGCTTAAAATGAAGACGGCAGCAAGAGAAAGTAACCTGTGTTTCATGTCGATAATGTCGTTTTAAGTTTAACAATTATAAACAAAAATTATTGTATTTCCGTTCGTTTATTGGTGGACAAGCCAAGAAGAATAGCACTGAAATCATGGTCAATGGCTGTAAAATACACCTTTTTTTAGTCTACTAAATGCAAATATTTTGGAGTTTAACCATTCAAGAAAAGCATCTTTATTTGTCCGCATCACAGTGTTATTGTTTATCCTGATTGTTGTAGCCGGCGCTTTCTTGACAGGTTTGTTGTACGTTTGCCTATAAGGAAGTTTTTAATCGTTTTCAATTATTGTAAATTCGTCAACTATGCAATAAATCGCTAACTTTAGCTCATGTAAGCATCGTGCTTCTTTTATTAAAAAGTTGAATTTCAATTGATTAAATATATGAAATAACATTTTGAGTACATGATTTTATTCAAAATGTTATAGGCCTCAGGTTAAAAGCATTACCTTTGGTTAAAAAGTTAACGTTTCAATGCTGCTGAAGAAAATATTAATAACTGGTGCGAGTCGTGGAATTGGTTTGGCAATAGCCGAAAAGCTGGCTGGCGATTACTACTTGATTTTGCATGCCACCAGCGAAAATAGTTTTACAAAAACAATGCCCAACAGTGAGATTTTATGTGCCGATTTTTCTGATCCGGTACAAGTCTCAACATTCTGCAAGCAACTGAAAAAAGAACACGGAAATGAGCTTGTTGCTGTAATTAACAATGCGGGCATCGCGAAAGACAATTCCATACTTTTCCAAAGTGAGAAGGATATTGATAGCATTTTAAATATCAACTTAAGGGCCCCCATCCTCATTAGCAAAACTGCCATGAAGATTTTTAGTGCGAACAAAAAAGGAACGATCATTAATATGAGTTCGATTTCTGCACATACAGGAAATGCATTTCAATCTGTTTATGCGTCTACAAAAGCCGCCCTGGTGGCTTTTTCCAAATCTTTGGCTAAAGAGGCAGGCGTATTAAATGATGCACATGAAATTAGGGTCTTGAGCATCTCTCCCGGATATATTGAAACTGAAATGACAGCCCATGTACCACAGGCTGATCAAGAAAAATTCTTAGCAATAACGCCCTCTAGAAAATTTGGGAAAGCAGAAGAAGTTGCGTCGTTAGTTTCATTTCTATTGTCAGATCAATCAACATTCATTAACGGTTCAGATATTCCCATCAACGGAGGACTGGCTTAAACTTAGGATATGGATAATTTAATTGGTGTTTCGCCAACTTCTTTGCTTGTTCATGGTCCGAGTAAGCTCCTAGTTGATGCGTATCATTGGCATTCGCCTGATGAAGGAATAATTGCAAGCTACACACCTACCGGATTTGATGTAAATGATCATTTTGGGCTTTTTAGAGGTGTAGATATGGTAGAATCATTTGCTCAAGGCATTAATGCTTCTTGTGGACTTTTTTTGGAAAGCAAAAAGCTGAATTGTAGCTTTGATGTGTTGAAGGATGAATTTACTCCACTTTTTTTGTCCATTGGCCAGGTAAATTTTATGGGATTTCTGGAAGAAGGAGAAGTGATGATTTGTATTGGACAGATTAAACAATATAAATTTAGACAGATGATCTGTGATGGGCGGATTTATAAAGTACCCAGTGGTTTAAACCTAGATACTTATTTCAAAAATTATAGATTGGAGCAATTTTTAGCTTTTGATCTTCCTAAAGATTTTATACAAATCGCTGAATTGACAGGGATTACTGGCAAAGTGATTAAAAAAGAAAAAATGTTAAAATAAAATGGAAAGAAAAGAAATATTTGATGAGCTGTTAGAGATTTTCAAAAACGTAAGACAAATTGATCCTGAAAAACTCAAAAATGCTACTGAAAGCACCGATTTGGTAGCTGATTTAAATGTGCCATCAACCGAAAGAATCAATGTCGTAATAAAGGCCGAACAAGTTTTTGATATCCAATTTGACGATGATGATGTGGATGAATTGGGCTCAACGATGAAAGACTTGGTAGACCTTATTATTGAAACAAAAAAAAGAGGATAACATGGTAAGTCCCAACAGAAAGGTGGCAATTGTGGGTATGGGAGGAGCTTTTCCCAATTGTAAAGACCTGCCAGATTTCAAGCAGCGTCTTTTTGCAGGAGAAAGCTTTATTCGAGAATGGGACGAAACAATGTTATATGGAAATAGCATTCGATCGAAGGTCTCCGGTTTTATCGATCCTCATGACTTGAGCATCGAAACGATATACTGTTCTGTTGTAGAAGGATATCCAAGAGAATACGTCGATACCTTAGGTCGGATACCAGCTGCCAATAGTGTTACGGCTGATATGAGTGCTATGGGATCGATGTTGGGTGCTTTGGAGGCAATAGAAATGGCAGGATGGAATAGAAGCGAAATCCAGTCAGAACAAACTGCCGTGGCAATTGGAACCAATAGCGGTGGATATCAAATAGGACGACCTGGATGGGTAAGTGTTTTTCAAAAACACCAGAAAACCAAATTATTAGGGCCATATTTTGGTATTCGAGGGATGATTTATAGAGAGGCCGCACATGTTTCGGGCCTGATCAAAAACCAGGGAATTAGCGAATCGCTTGGCTCGGCCTGTGCAACAGGTTTAGGCAACGTAGGCTATGCTTATCGCCTCATCAAATTTGGGTTGCAAGATAGAGCACTTGCAGGCGGCTCTGAAGGAAATTCGATAGAAACCTTTGCAGGACTTGATGCTATGGGCGTGCTAAGCAGGGGTTTTAGTCCGGCAGAAAGTTCGCGTCCGTTTGATGTCAACCGAAAAGGGCTTGTTTGTTCTTTTGGGAGTGGTGTTGTAGCGCTTGAAGAATATGAAATGGCAAAAGCAAGAGGGGCAAACATTCTTGCGGTTATAGATAGTTATTTTAATAATGTTGATGGAGATGGAGATTTGTTTTTTCCATCCTATTATGCACAAAAACGGCTGTGGAAAGGGCTAATGGATCAACATCCTATCAAGCCCGATGTTGTAAAAGTTCATGGAACTTCTACCAGAGCAGGAGATCCTGTCGAATTGTTCAGCGTGGTAGATGTACTAGGAGAAGATGGTTATCAAATTTCTGCGCCGAAATCTCAATTGGGGCATACCCTAGGTGGTGCAGGTGCCATCGAACTAATAGCTGCTGTAATGATGCTGCAAGAGCAAAAAGTACTTCCTTGCTTAAACGCAAATGATTTTAATGAGGAATTAGAACCATTGCAAAGAACTGAAGGATGGGACGGTCCAAGCCATCCGATAGCCTATTACAAACACCTTATTTCTAATAAGGTAGTTGAAAAGGAAATCAATCAGATTGTATGTTTGAACTATGGTTTTGGAGGTACAAACAGTGCGATGAGTATTTCAAGACCTAATTTATAGTTTTACAGACGGGTTAATATACGCTAAACGCTAATGACTGAAGAACAATTACAAGTAGATACGATGAAATCTGCCGCAAGAAAATTTGCGATCGGCAATGATTTGGTTTTACTTGAGGAGTTTGAAAAGTCGTTTAATCCATTATTTGAAGCAAAAATCTATACCGAGGGTGAAATCAGCTATTGTAACCAATTTGCAGATCCAATGTTGAGGTTTGCCGCGACCTGGGCAGCTAAGGAAGCGGTGTATAAAGCGGTTAAACAAATCAATCAACAACCGCTCAGCTTAAAAAGAATAGAAATCAAGCGGGATAAAATTGGAGGTATTCCAACAGCCATCCTGCATAACCATATCGAAAGAAGCTTTCAAATCAGCTTATCCATTACGCATGATGGAGCGTACGCATGGGCAGTAGCTATTATAGAAATTGAGGAAGAAAAAGTTAGAAATGCAATAGTGATATGATTATTAAGGGTAAACCGCTGGGAGGTTGGTTATTTAAACTTACTACAAGCCTGGTTGGTGTGGTATTAAGATCTCGCTTCAATAAAATAGTTATTGATTCGGTCAAAATCAAAGAAGGTCATTCTTACCTCTTGATGTGCAACCATTTTAGCTTTCTGGATGGACTAATGGCGCTTTACCTCTGCAGAAAGGTATTTGCAGCTAACGATAAATTAAAGACCTTTCAAGTAATGGTGTTGAAAGGACAATTGAAAAAACGAAAATGGCTAAAACGACTTGGTGGATTTTCGGTTGCACCCGGCAGTCGTTCCATTAACGAAAGCTTAGGGCATGCCAAAGAAGTGCTTTCAACACCCGGAAATTTGTTGCTTTTATATCCCCAAGGCAATTTAGAAAGCATGTACGTAAGGAAAATCATTTTTCAAGATGGGATTAATCAGATCTTGCCGCAGGTAGATGGTAAATGTCAAATTGTATGGGCAAGTGTTTTAATGGAATATTTTGAAAGTATTAAACCCACACTTTATTTCAGTATGCTCGATTGTGGTACAAACGAAGATTTCGACTTTGATACAGTCGCCAATAAGGTGAACGAGCATCATCTTCATTGCATCAAGAAAAATATCAGGTTTACGAACGAAGAATTTTAATAACTGAATATTTCTCGACTAAAACCATCAAATTCCACCTTTCCTATAGACTTTATTTAATTGTTTTTTGTTTACAGCAAACAATTTATGTATGCTATATTTGCCGGCATGACAGTGTTGTTGTTTACCCTGATTGTTCTAGTGGGTGCCTTCTTGGCGGGCCTATTGGGTTCTTTAACCGGCTTGGGCGGCGGCGTCATTATCATACCCTTGCTTAACCTGGGGCTAGGCGTTGATATCCACTATGCCATTGGTGCTTCCATCATTTCGGTTATTGCCACCTCTTCGGGTTCGGCGGCAGCTTATGTGAAAGAAGGCATCACCAATGTGCGCATCGGCATGTTTTTGGAAATTGCCACCACGGCCAGTGCCATTGTAGGGGTAATCATTGCTACATATATCAAGGCAGACTATATCATTGTCATTTTCGGACTGATCCTGTTGTTTTCGGCAGTTATGATGCTGCGTAAAAAGGTAGACCATTCCAATAACGAACAAACCAGTATTTTGGCCAATTACTTTAAGCTCAACGGCAGCTATCCTACCGAAGACGGTGTCAAGCAATATGCGGTTCATCGCGTGGTGGGTGGCTTTGCCATGATGTTTGTGGCGGGTACCTTATCGGGCTTGTTGGGCATAGGTTCGGGGGCTTTAAAGGTAATCGGCATGGACAATATCATGCGTATTCCTTTCAAGGTTTCTACTACCACCAGTAATTTCATGATCGGTGTTACCGCGGCGGCCAGTGCATTGGTGTATCTGCACAAAGGCCAGATAGACCCGATGATCGCCATGCCGGTAACCATCGGCGTCATTACGGGGGCAACACTGGGCGCCAAGATACTCATCAAGACCAAAACCGACAAGCTGAAGGTCGTATTTGCTATCGTGGTTACGTTTTTGGCCCTGCAAATGATTTATAACGGATTAAGCGGCAAGGCATGAGCAAGGAAGTTAAACACTATTTGGGCGATAAGGATGTACAGGTAATTCTGGGCACCTTGCTGCGCGTTGGCGTGCTGGTTTCTACTGCCGTGGTTATTTTGGGCGGTATCATCTTTCTTTTTTCGCATAAGGGCCAGACCGTGTCGTTCGAAACCTTCAAGCCAGAAGAGGCGCGCTTTTCGTCGATTGCCGAAATCTTAAAGGGTTTAAAGACTTTTGATGGCCTGGCTATTGTCCAATTTGGCGTGCTTTTGCTTATTTTTACGCCGATTGCACGCATCGTGTTCTCTATTTTCAGCTTTCTGATGGAGAAAGACTATATGTATGTGCTCATTGGTACGCTGGTTTTGGTGATTATTATTGCCAGCTTGTACTTGGATATAGCCCATTAAACTGTTGTTTCTGAGCCTACGAACAGCGGCAGCCTCTATGTAGCAATTATTTTCAAAAATAATTAGCTAACTATTTGAAAATTAAGAATTCTTTCCTATTTTTGCCGTCCCTTAGCGGGGATGTATCCCACCTTGAACGAAGCCCTACTGCTTCGATGGGTGTTAAACTTAAAATAGAAAATGTCAGGTATTATTGGAAAAAAAGTAGGAATGACCAGTATTTTTGACGCCGACGGAAAGAATATTCCTTGTACGGTGATCGAAGCTGGTCCTTGTGTAGTAACACAGGTGAAAACCGAAGAAAAAGATGGCTATGCGTCAGTTCAGTTAGGATTTGATGAAGCCAAAGAAAAAAACACTACCCAACCTTTAAAAGGTCACTTTGCGAAAGCAAGCACTACCCCAAAACGTAAATTGGTTGAGTTCGGCGAGTTTGAAGGAACTGTGAGCCTGGGCGATACCGTTACGGTAAGCATCTTTAACGAAGGTGATTATGTGGATGTAGTTGGTACTTCAAAAGGTAAAGGTTTTCAAGGCGTAGTTAAACGTCATGGTTTTGGTGGTGTTGGAGGTCAAACTCACGGTCAGCACAACCGTTTGAGAGCGCCAGGTTCATTAGGTGCTTCATCATGGCCTTCACGTGTATTCAAAGGAATGCGCATGGCCGGAAGAACTGGTGGCGACAGAGTAAAAATTCAAAACTTGCAAGTGTTGAAAGTTTATGCTGAGCAAAACCTTGTAGTAGTTAGTGGTTCCGTTCCTGGAGCTAAAGGTTCTTACGTAATCTTAGACAAGTAAGCAGATGGAAGTGAAAGTATTAAACATTTCAGGAAAAGAGACAGGTGCCAAGGTGCAGCTTCCTGAAGCGGTGTTCGGTGTAACTCCGAACGATCACGCGATTTATTTAGATGTGAAACAGTATTTGGCTAACCAACGTCAAGGAACGCACAAATCTAAACAACGTAACGAGATTGCAGGTTCTACCCGTAAACTATACAAGCAAAAAGGTACTGGCGGTGCTCGTGCCGGAAGTATCAAATCTCCATTGTTCAATGGTGGTGGCCGTATCTTCGGTCCTCAGCCAAGAGACTACAGCTTCAAATTGAACAAGAAATTGAAATCATTGGCCCGTAAATCGGCCCTTTCTTACAAAGCGCAAGACAACAGCGTGGTGGTATTGGAAGACTTCAATTTCGACAACATCAAAACCAAAAACTATTTGAATTTGGTGAATGCGTTGAATTTGGCTGGAGAGAAAACCTTGTTGGTACTACCTGCGCAAAATAACAATATCTATTTATCAAGCAGAAATATCCAGAAGGCAAAAGTAATTACTGCAGATCAGTTGAATACTTACGATGTATTGAACGCCAGCAAACTTTTGTTAACTGCTAACTCGCTTAAAACATTGGAGGAGGCATTTGCCAAGTAATATGGAAATCTTACAAAAACCAATCTTAACCGAAAAAGCTTCTGCGTTAACTGAAAAAGCTAACCGTTTTACTTTCAGAGTAGACCACAGAGCTAACAAACTGCAGATTAAATCGGCTATCGAGAAAATGTACGGCGTAACGATTGTTGCCCTTAACACCATGATAGTAGATGGCAAAGCCAAATCAAGAAACACCAAAGGTGGTATTGTAACAGGCCGTAGCCCTAAATATAAAAAAGCTATTGTAACCTTGAAAGATGGAGAAACAATAGATTATTACGCGAATATTTAATCAGAATTGAATAATTTATAACTATGGGCTTAAGAAAATTTAAACCAGTTACTCCGGGTACCCGCTTTAGAGTTGGTGCTAGTTTTACGGAGATTACCGCAACCAAGCCCGAAAAATCATTGGTTGTATCTTCTAAGAAATCGGGAGGTCGTAACAATACAGGTAAAATGACGATGCGCTATATCGGTGGCGGTCATAAAAAATCTTTCCGTTTAATCGACTTTAAACGCGATAAATTTGACATTCCTGCTGTTGTAGCTACGATCGAATACGATCCGAACCGTACCGCACGTATCGCCTTGTTGCACTATGTTGATGGAGAGAAGCGCTACATTATTGCACCAGAAGGATTGCAAGTAGGACAAACCGTGCTTTCGGGCGACAAAGCTACTCCAGAAGTAGGCAATACCTTAAAATTGGCCAACATTCCTTTGGGTTCTATTATCCATAACTTGGAAATCCACCCAGGAAAAGGTGCACAATTGGCTCGTAGCGCCGGTGCTTATGCACAATTGGCCGCTAGAGATGGCAAATATGCTACCATTAAAATGCCATCGGGCGAAACCAGGTTGATCTTGGTGACCTGTTTGGCAACCATTGGTACAGTTTCTAACTCAGACCATGCAAACGAAGTACTAGGTAAAGCAGGCCGTAGCCGTTGGATCGGTCGTCGTCCTCGTACACGTCCGGTAGCGATGAACCCTGTAGATCACCCAATGGGTGGTGGTGAGGGCCGCTCATCAGGAGGTCAGCCACGGTCAAGGAATGGTGTTTATTCGAAAGGATACAAAACACGTTCGCTTAAAAAATACTCAAATCGTTTCATCATAGAGAAAAGGAAAAAATAATGGCTCGTTCAATTAAAAAAGGACCTTATATTGACCATAACGTAGAGAAGAAAGTAGTCTCTATGAATGATTCAGGCAAAAAGTCTGTGATCAAAACTTGGTCTCGCAGATCAATGATATCACCAGATTTCGTAGGTCATACATTTGCAGTACATAACGGAAACAAATTTATTCCGGTATACGTAACAGAAAACATGGTTGGTCACAAGCTGGGAGAGTTTGCTCCAACCAGAACATTTAGGGGTCACTCTGAAAAGAAAAAATAATTAAGAGATGGAAGCAGTAGCGAAATTAAACAATTGCCCAACCTCACCGCGTAAGATGCGTTTGGTTGTAGATCTGATCAGAGGTGAGCGTGTAGAGAAAGCTTTACATATTTTGAAATTCACCAACAAAGATGCCGCAGTAAGAGTTGAAAAACTTTTATTATCAGCTATCAAAAATTGGGAGTCAAAAAATGAAGGTTCTCGCCCTGAAGAAAACCAGTTATACGTGAAAACGATAATGGTAGGCGGTGGTCGTCAGTTAAAAAGACTAAGACCAGCCCCACAAGGCCGTGGTTATAGAATCCGTAAACGTTCGAACCACGTTACCTTAATAGTAGATAGTAAAAACGTTGAAACTCAAACTAATTAACAGAAATGGGACAAAAAGCACATCCAATAGGTAACAGGTTAGGAATCATCAGAGGCTGGGATTCTAACTGGTTCGGAGGCAACAACTATGCTGATAAATTAGTTGAGGACGAAAAAATAAGAAAATACCTTTCTGCACGTATCGCTAAAGGCGGTGTAGCCAAAGTAGTAATCGAGCGTACCCTAAAACGTATCACCGTTACTATCCACACTGCCCGTCCGGGTATCGTAATTGGTAAAGCAGGCCAAGAGGTTGACAAGATCAAGGAAGAGTTGAAAAAATTGACCAAAAAGGAAATTCAGATCAACATTTTCGAGATCAAGCGCCCTGAGCTTGACGCACAATTGGTGGCAGAAGGCGTAGCTAAGCAATTAGAAGCCAGGATTTCTTTCCGTAGAGCCATGAAATCAACCATCGCATCAACCATGCGTATGGGTGCCGAAGGGATCAAAATCATGACTTCTGGCCGTTTGGGCGGTGCCGAGATGGCCCGTACCGAGCAGTACAAAGAAGGAAGAATTCCTTTGCATACTTTCCGTGCCGATATTGACTATGCATTAGCAGAAGCTTTGACCACTTATGGTAAAATCGGTGTTAAAGTATGGATCTGCAAAGGCGAAGTTTATGGCAAACGCGATCTTTCTCCAAACATCGGCGCTACGAGCAATGCTCCAGGCAAAGGTGGCGAAAGACCACAAGGCAACTTCGGCGGCAGAGACGGCGGCAGAGATAATAGAGGCGGCGACAGAAGGAACGACAAACGCGGTGGCGGTCGTCCGGGTCAAGGCGGAAGAGATAATAAAGGCGGCGGCAACAGAGGCCCACGCAAATAGTTAACCAATCGTTTAACGATAATATTTAAAATAAAATGTTACAGCCAAAAAGAACGAAGTTCAGAAAGATGCAAAAAGGCAGAATGAAAGGTTTAGCAACTCGTGGTGCTGAATTGTCATTCGGATCTTTCGGGATCAAGTCTTTAGAAGCCACTTGGATCACAAGTCGCCAGATAGAGGCAGCCCGTATTGCGGTAACTCGTTTCATGAAACGTGAAGGCCAAGTTTGGATCAGAATTTTCCCGGATAAACCGGTAACAAAGAAACCAGCTGAGGTACGTATGGGTAAAGGTAAAGGTGCACCTGAATATTGGGTAGCCGTTGTTAGACCCGGACGCATTATTTTTGAGGCAGAAGGCGTGCCTTTGGAAGTTGCCAAAGAAGCCTTGAGACTAGCCGCTCAGAAATTGCCAGTTCAAACCAAGTTTGTCGTACGTAGAGATTACGTAGAAGCATAAAAAAGTTTTGGATCAATGTTGCAAGTGCACTTGTTATTGCAACCGCTAGACCATCACATAAAAATTTAATAAAATGAAAAACTCAGAAATCACAGGGCTTTCAAAAGAAGAATTAGTAGCAAAGATTGCAGAAGAAAAAGAAAACTTAACCAAGTTAAAATTCGCTCACGCAATTTCGGCTATCGAAAACCCTTCTCGTATTAAGAAGGTGAGAAGAGACATAGCCCGATTAAATACTGAATTGGCTAAGCAAAATGCTCAGTCAGCTACTGAAACTAAATAACTTTTAGAGTCGAAATGGAAAGACAATTAAGAAAAACAAGGACCGGGTTGGTGGTAAGCAATAAGATGGATAAATCTGTTGTTGTAGCAGTTGAGCGTAAAGTGAAACACCCGATTTATGGTAAATTCGTAAAGAAAACTACGAAATTTATGGCTCATGACGAGAAAAACGAATGTGGTATCGGTGATACGGTATTGATCATGGAGACTCGTCCGCTGAGTAAAAACAAGAACTGGAGATTGGTACAAATTTTAGAAAGAGCTAAATAAGATGGTACAGCAGGAGTCAAGATTAAACGTAGCCGACAATAGCGGCGCAAAACAAGTATTGGTTATCCGCGTACTTGGTGGTACTGGCAAAAGATATGCTTCTATCGGTGACAAAATTGTAGTAACCGTAAAAAGCGCTTTGCCTTCAGGTAACATTAAAAAAGGAACAGTTTCTAAAGCAGTTGTAGTAAGAACTAAAAAAGAAATCCGTCGTAAAGATGGTTCTTATATTCGTTTTGACGACAATGCAGCCGTATTGTTGAATGCACAAGATGAGCCACGTGGTACACGTATTTTTGGCCCGGTAGCAAGAGAGCTGCGTGAGAAACAATTCATGAAGATTGTATCATTAGCACCGGAGGTATTATAATATGAAAAATAAAGTAACACAAGCCAAGGTAAAGATCCGTAAAGGAGATTTAGTAAAGGTTATAGCTGGCGATTCAAAAGGCCAACAAGGTAAAGTACAAGAAGTGCTTGTTGCCAAAAACAGAGTTGTAGTAGAAGGTGTAAACCTTGTATCAAAACATACAAAACCAAATGCCGCTACGCCAAATGGTGGTATCATTAAAAAAGAGGCTGCTCTTCATATTTCTAACGTACAGTTAATTGATCCAAAATCAGGCAAAACTACCCGTGTGGGCAGAAAGCTGAACGCTGACGGAAAATTAGTAAGGGTTGCTAAAATATCAGGGGAGGAAATCAAATAATGGCTTACGTACCAAGATTAAAAAGTAAATATAAAGAGGAAATTGTATCGGCTCTGAAAGAGAAGTTCAATTACAAAAGCGTAATGCAAGTTCCTAAATTAGAGAAAATTGCCATTAACCAAGGTGTTGGCCGTTATGCTGTAACTGATAAGAAAATCATGGACAGCTCTATCTTAGAAATGTCTACCATTGCTGGTCAGCAAGCAGTAGGCGCCAAGTCTAAGAAAGACATCTCTAACTTTAAGTTGCGTAAGGGCATGCCAGTTGGTGTAAGAGTAACTTTACGTGATAATAACATGTATGAGTTCTTAGATCGATTAATTTCCGTAGCTTTGCCGCGTATCCGCGATTTCAAAGGTATCAATGACAAAGGATTTGATGGAAAAGGTAACTACACATTGGGTATTACCGAGCAGATCATCTTCCCTGAGATCAATATCGATAAAATCAACAGGATTTTGGGTATGGACATTACCTTTGTAACGTCTGCTACCAACGATGTTGAGGCATTGGAACTTTTAAAACAATTTGGATTACCGTTTAAAAATCAAAAAACAGAGCAATAATGGCAAAAGAAGGTGTAAAAGCTCGCGAACTGAAGCGCCAAAGATTGGTTGCTAAATATGCAGAGAAGCGTGCGGCTTTAAAAGCGGCAGGCGACTATGAGGCGTTAGACAAATTACCTAAAAATTCGTCGGCAGTACGTTTGCACAACCGTTGCAAATTAACTGGTCGTCCTCGTGGATACATGCGTACCTTTGGCATTTCAAGGGTGTTGTTCCGCGATATGGCTTTGGCAGGAAAAATTCCTGGCGTAAGAAAAGCCAGCTGGTAATAAGAGTTTTAAGTAGTGAGTTATAAGTTGTAGGTACATACTTACGACTTATAACTTATTACGTATAACAGAACTGAATATTAACCGATAGCAGGTCCAAAGGCCGGGTGGCCAAGGGAAACCACTATCACAAATCAACAATAATGAATACAGATCCAATTGCAGATTATCTTACAAGGGTAAGAAATGCCATCAAGGCAAATCACAGAATTGTAGAGATCCCTGCATCAAACCTTAAAAAGGAAATTACAAAAGTACTTTTCGACAAAGGTTACATCGCAAACTACAAGTTTGAAGACACCACTGCTCAAGGCATCATCAAAATCGCTTTGAAGTACAATGCAATTACTAAAATTTCGGCTATCCGTACCTTAACCCGTATCAGCAAGCCAGGTTTAAGACAATATGCAGGTGTTGAAAACATGCCAAGAGTATTAAATGGTTTAGGTATCGCAATCTTATCTACTTCTAAAGGTGTAATGACCGATAAAGAAGCAGCCAAATTGAACATTGGCGGTGAGGTATTGTGTCACGTTTATTAATAGGAGATAGCAGAATGTCAAGAATAGGAAAAAACCCAATTAATGTGCCTGCTGGAGTAACTATTACTGTATCTAACGATAACGTAGTTACTGTTAAAGGTCCTAAAGGTGAACTAAGCCAAGCCTTAGATCAAGATATTACCGTTAGCCAAGAAGACGGCGTGTTAACCGTAAACCGTCCATCAGATCAAAAAAGACACAAAGCCTTGCACGGCTTGTATCGTTCATTGATCAACAACATGGTTATCGGCGTAACAGAAGGTTATAAATTAGAGCAAGAACTAGTAGGTGTGGGTTACCGCGCCACTAACCAAGGTAATACTTTGGACTTGGTGCTAGGTTATTCTCACCACTATGTATTCCAATTGCCACAAGAGATCAAAGTAACCACCACATCAGAAAAAGGTCAAACTCCTAAAATCATTTTAGAGAGCATCGACAAACAATTGATTGGCCAGGTTGCGGCAAAGATCCGCTCGTTACGTGCACCAGAGCCTTACAAAGGTAAAGGTATCAAGTTTGTTGGCGAAGAGTTAAGAAGAAAAGCAGGTAAATCAGCTTCTAAAAAATAATTAAAATGGCAAAGAAAATATCGCGTAGAGAGCGTATCAAAAAAGGCATCAGAAAAAGACTTACTGGTTCTGAGAGCCGTCCACGTTTATCAGTTTATAGAAGCAATAAAGGTATTTATGCTCAAATCATTAACGATGAAACTGGTAATACAATAGTTTCAGCATCATCTTTATCTAAAGATTTTACTGGTAAAGGAACAAAATCTGACCAATCAATCGCTGTGGGCAAGCTTATTGCCGAGAAAGCAATTGCAGCTGGAGTAAAAGAGGTTGTTTTCGACAGGAATGGTTATTTGTACCATGGTCGTGTGAAGTCGTTGGCAGATGGTGCCCGCGAAGCTGGTTTAGTATTTTAATCTGAAAAAAAGGTAAGATGTCAACTATCAATATAAAAAGAGTAAAGACTAGCGAAATCGAATTGAAAGATCGTTTAGTTAGCATACAACGTGTTGCCAAAGTAACCAAAGGCGGCCGTACCTTCAGCTTCTCAGCCATCGTGGTTGTAGGAGATGAACAAGGCGTTGTTGGTTATGGTTTAGGCAAAGCGAAAGAGGTTACAGAAGCCATTGCAAAAGGTGTAGACGATGCCAAAAAGAACTTGGTTAAAGTTCCGGTTTTGAACGGTACCGTGCCTCATGAGCAAATCGGCAAGTTTTCTGGCGGTTTCGTTTTGATCAAGCCTGCAGCAGTAGGTACCGGTGTAATTGCCGGTGGTGCCATGCGTGCCGTATTAGAGAGTGCCGGTATCCACAACGTATTGGCTAAGTCAAAAGGTTCATCAAACCCACACAACGTGGTAAAGGCAACTGTTGATGCCCTAACCAAAATGCGTGATGCGTATACCGTAGCTCAGCACCGTGGTGTGGATTTAAACAAAGTTTTTAACGGATAATATCATGGCTAAAATTAAAATAACCCAAGTAAAAAGCATTATCGATAGAAGCGAAAGCCAAAAAAGAACCATGAAAGCCTTAGGTTTAACAAAAATGAACCAAAGCGTAGAGGTTGAAGCTAACGCTGCCATTATTGGGATGGTAAGAAAAGTTAATCACTTAGTAGCTATAGAGACTATTTAATTGTTAAGAAATCTGCTTGGAGGCCTTCAAATGCCCTAAGCAGATTTTCTATTTATTTATCGTTGACCCTGATTAGTGAAAGCGAAGGGCAACACAACAAGTTTTAAAAATGAACTTAAGTAATCTAAAACCTGCAAAAGGTTCTGTAAAAAGCAGCAAAAGAATTGGTCGTGGACAAGGCTCAGGCCGTGGTGGTACTTCAACCCGTGGTCACAAAGGTGCTGGTTCACGTTCTGGATACTCAAGCAAAGTTGGTTTCGAAGGTGGTCAAATGCCTTTGCAACGCCGTGTACCTAAAGTAGGTTTCAAACCGATCAACCGTACAGAATATGTAGGCGTAAACTTAGACGTGCTACAAGGCTTGGCAGAGAAACACAACTTGTCGAGCATCGATTTCGCTGCTTTGCAACAGCATGGTTTGGCTTCTAAAAACGACTTGGTAAAAATCTTAGGTCGTGGCGAAGTTAAAGCGAAATTAGAAGTTACAGCTCATGCTTTTTCTGCAAGTGCACAAAAAGCCATCGAAGCTGCTGGAGGCTCAATCGTAAAATTGTAATTATTAATGAAGAAGCTATTTACTACTTTAAGTAATATTTGGAAAATACAGGAATTGAAGGAGCGTATTCTTTTTACGCTCATGATTCTTGTAATTTACAGGTTCGTTTGTCAAGTTGTTCTACCGGGTGTAGATCCAACTCAGTTAGCCAATACCCAAAAAACTGGTCTTCTAGGCTTGTTGGATATGTTTGCCGGTGGTGCCTTTTCTAAGGTATCAATTGTGGCATTGGGCGTTATGCCTTATATCTCTGCGTCTATCGTAGTTCAGTTGTTGGGCATTGCAGTACCTTCTTTCCAAAAAATGCAAAAAGAAGGAGAGAGCGGCAGAAAAAAATTAACGCAAATCACCCGCTACCTTACCGTAGCAATCACTGCTGTGCAGGCTGTAGGCTATGTGAAAACACAGGTGCCTACCAATGCCATCATGATCGACCACTTTACTTTCTATGTACTTTCGGGCTTTGTTTTGACCGCTGGTACCTTGTTTGTGATGTGGCTTGGTGAAAAGATAACAGATAAAGGTATAGGAAATGGTACATCATTGATCATCATGGTGGGTATCATTGCCCGTTTGCCAGTGGCTATGCAACAAGAAATCAGCTCGGCCTTTGCCGGTAGCGATGGTGGTGCAATCAGGCTGGTATTGGAAATCGTAGCTTTATTTGCAGTGGTAATGTTTACCATCCTTATTGTTCAAGGGGTACGTAAAGTGCCTGTACAATATGCCAAAAGAATTGTTGGCAACAGACAAGTAGGAGGCGTAAGGCAATACATTCCTTTAAAGGTTAATGCAGCCGGTGTAATGCCGATTATCTTTGCCCAGGCATTGATGTTCATCCCGAACGCATTGATCGGAATTTTCCCTAAGCTAACCGATAGCTGGTTACATTCGTATACCGATATTACCTCGCTAACGTATAGCTTAACATTTGCGTTTTTAATCATTGCCTTCACTTTCTTTTATACGGCCATTACGGTTAACCCAACCCAAATGTCTGACGACATGAAAAAGAACGGCGGTTTCATTCCGGGCATCAAGCCGGGTTTGGCAACTTCAAGTTTCATTGACGATGTCATCTCTAAGATCACTTTCCCAGGATCGTTGTTCTTGGCTATCATCGCCATCCTGCCGTCGTTTGCCGTAAGAGTGGGTATTCAACAAGAATTCGCCCATTTCTTTGGAGGTACTTCATTATTGATCTTGGTAGGTGTAGTATTGGATACTTTGCAACAAATTGAAAGTTATCTGTTGATGCGCCACTACGATGGTTTAATGAAAACAGGCAGGGTTACTGGCCGTACCGGTATTCCGGCTGCTGGTAGCAGTGCATTATAAGAATGAATGGATGATAGAAGGATTGAGTATCCGAATAACTATTCGATCTTTCAACAGCTCCCTCATTCAAAATTAAAAACATGTCAAAAATTTTCTACAAATCTCCGGAGGAGATCGAATTAATAAGAGAAAGTTCTTTACTGGTTTCCAAAACTTTGGCCGAAGTGGCCAAAGTTATTGGACCGGGTATTACAACACTGGCCCTAGACAAGCTGGCTTATGAGTTTATTAAAGACCATGGAGCAATCCCTGCCTTTTTGAACTATGGCGGTTTTCCCAACTCTTTGTGCATTTCGCCCAATGAACAGGTGGTACACGGTTTTCCGGGCGAGTACGTAATTCAGGAAGGAGACCTGATCTCTGTTGATTGCGGTGTAATCAAAAATAATTTCTTTGGAGATTCTGCTTATACTTTTTCTATTGGAGAAGTAGATGCGGAAAAACAAAAACTAACCAAGGTAA
Organism: Pedobacter sp. TM02; assembly: GCF_059705275.1. Lineage (NCBI taxonomy): Bacteria > Pseudomonadati > Bacteroidota > Sphingobacteriia > Sphingobacteriales > Sphingobacteriaceae > Pedobacter > Pedobacter sp. TM02. Next base: position 3,444,646 of record NZ_AP046530.1, on the reverse strand, counting down.
CTCAAGAGTGCCTCAACCTGGCCATCGAAAAAGCGGTTGTGGGTATGCGCATCGGCGATATAGCCTTTGCCGTACAAAACCACGCCGAGACCAATGGCTTTGGGGTAGTTAGGGAACTTGTGGGGCATGGTGTTGGCGTACAGCTGCACGAGAAGCCTGAAGTGCCTAACTATGGTAAGCGAGGAAGCGGCATTAAGCTGGAAGAGGGAATGGTAATTGCCATCGAACCGATGATCAACGCTGGCACTGCCGGAGTTAAGTTCTGGGCCGATGGTTGGACCGTAACCACGAAAGACAATAAACCTTCCGCGCATTTTGAACATACGGTTGCTGTTAAAAAGGGGAAAGCGGATGTTTTATCAACCTTTTCGTTGATTGAAGAAGTTTTAAAAGAAAAAAAATAAAAAATTCAAAATTTTTATTTAATTTTGCAACCCTGTTTAACAACAGCTAATTAAGTAAAAATCAATATTATATGGCTAAACAAGCCTCAATTGAACAAGACGGAGTAATAAGGGAAGCATTATCGAATGCGATGTTCAGGGTTGAACTCGAGAACGGGCATGAGATTATCGCCCATATTTCAGGAAAAATGAGGATGCACTACATCAAAATTTTGCCTGGAGACAAAGTTAAATTAGAGATGTCGCCTTACGACTTAACGAAAGGCAGAATTACTTATAGATACAAATAAAATGAAAGTTAGATCTTCAATCAAAAAACGTAGCGCTGATTGCAAAGTGATTCGTCGCAAAGGCAAGCTTTACGTAATTAACAAGAAAAACCCTAAGTTCAAGCAACGTCAGGGGTAATTAAAAATACTGGAACGAAGTCCGCACAACGGTGGCCCGCCGTTCGGTCGTTCATTAAAAACAATTTATAAATATGGCAAGGATATCAGGTATTGATTTACCAAGAAACAAAAGAGGCGAAATCGGTCTAACCTACATCTACGGAATAGGTAGATCAACTGCTCAAAGCATTTTGACCCAGGCAGGAATCGATCTTAGCAAAAAAGTACAGGACTGGTCAGACGACGAATTGTCGGCTATCCGTACCATCATCAACGACACCATCAAGGTAGAAGGTGCATTGCGTTCGGAAGTTCAGTTGAACATCAAACGTTTAATGGATATCGGTTGCTACCGTGGTCTTCGTCACAGAAAAGGCTTACCTGTTCGTGGCCAACGTACCAAAAACAACTCTCGTACCCGTAAAGGAAAGAGAAAAACAGTTGCTAACAAGAAAAAAGCTACTAAATAGTAATTGATAGATGGGAGGTGAGATTGGAGATGCGAGACATTTCCGAAATCAGCTCAAGTCTGGAATAAAAAGATAAAAAATAGGATGCCGAGTGCCGAGAGAGGCAAATGCTTGATCTCAAGTCTCCCATCTAAAATCTAAAAGAAAAAATGGCTAAAAGTAAAAAAGTTACCAAAAAACGTATCGTTGTGATCGAGCCTGTTGGTCAGGCCCACATCAATGCTACGTTCAACAACATCATTGTTACCCTAACCAACAACAACGGTCAAACCATTTCTTGGTCGTCTGCAGGAAAAATGGGCTTCAAAGGTTCTAAAAAGAACACTCCATATGCAGCAGGTCAAGCGGCTTCAGACTGTGGCAAAGTAGCATTTGATTTAGGCTTGCGTAAAGTTGAGGTATTTGTAAAAGGTCCAGGTTCAGGCCGTGAGTCTGCCATCAGAACTTTGCAAGTAGCTGGTTTGGAAGTAATGTCTATCAAAGACATCACCCCGCTTCCGCACAACGGCTGTCGCCCACCTAAGAAAAGAAGAGTTTAATCAATTAATTTTTAAAGCTAAGAGTCTGCAGCTACAGGTTGCATGATACTTTAAAATCACAAACAAATGGCAAGATATACCGGACCAAAGTCCAAAATCGCCCGTAAGTTCAGAGAGCCAATTTTCGGTCCTGACAAAGTATTAGACAGAAAAAATTATCCTCCAGGCCAACACGGCGCTTCAAAAAGAAGAGGAAAACAATCTGAGTACGCCATCCAGTTAATGGAGAAGCAAAAAGTGAAATACACTTATGGTGTATTGGAAAAACAATTCCGCAACTTGTTCACTAAAGCATCGTCACGTCAAGGTATTACCGGTGATAACTTATTGCAATTGCTAGAGGCACGCTTGGACAATACCGTATACAGATTAGGCATTGCGCCAACCCGTTCAGGTGCACGCCAATTGGTTAGCCACAAGCACATCACCGTAAACGGCGAGGTGGTTAATATTCCATCATATCAATTAAGAGCTGGCGACGTAGTAGCAGTTCGTGAGAAATCTAAAACCTTAGAGGCCATCACCAACTCAGTTGCAGGCAGGGCAATCAACAAGTTCAACTGGTTAGATTGGAACGCCGGCGAGTTGACAGGTAAGTTCTTGGCTTATCCTAACCGCGACGAGATCCCAGAAAACATTAAGGAAAACCTTATTGTAGAGTTGTACTCTAAGTAATAGATTTGGTTAAAGCCCTCGTGGCTTTAACTTTTTTACGTTACACAACATTAATAAAAATCTAAAAACATTATAAATGGCAATTTTAGCATTTCAGAAACCAGACAAGGTAATCATGCAGAAATCAACCGATTTCGATGGTCAATTTGAATTTCGTCCTTTAGAGCCCGGTTTCGGTGTAACAATAGGTAATGCCTTGAGAAGAATCCTACTTTCTTCATTAGAAGGTTTTGCCATTACAAGTATTCGTTTTTCAGGCGTTTCTCACGAATTTTCGACCATGAAAGGTGTGGTTGAAGATTTGACCGAGATCATCTTAAATTTGAAACAAGTTCGTTTCAAGAAAGTTGGCGAGTCTGGCGATTCAGAAAAAGTATTCATCATTGTAAATGGTCAAGAGCAATTCTTGGCTGGTGATATCACCAAGTTCTCTAACAACTTTGAGGTATTGAACCCTGAGTTGGTTATCTGCAACATGGAGAAATCGGTAACCTTAGAGGTAGAACTAACGATCAATAAAGGCCGTGGTTATGTTCCTGCAGAAGAGAACAAAATCACTGATACCGTAGTGGGTGTGATCGCGATCGACTCTATCTTCACCCCAATGAAGAATGTAAAATACACGATTGAAAACTATCGTGTTGAGCAAAAAACCGATTATGAGAAATTGATTTTGGATATCTCTACCGATGGTTCGATCCATCCGGAAGAAGCTTTGAAAGAAGCCGCCAAAATCTTGATCCAACACTTCATGCTATTCTCTGACGAGAACCTGGTATTAGAATCACAAGCTAAAGAAGAAACCAAAGAAGTTGACGAGGAAATCCTGCACATGCGCAAAATCCTTAAAACCGAATTGGTTGACCTTGATCTATCTGTACGTGCCTTGAACTGCCTGAAAGCTGCCGATATTCGCACTTTAGCTGATTTGGTGTCTTATGATGTAGCAGATATGTTGAAGTTCAGAAACTTCGGTAAAAAATCGTTAACCGAAATCCAAGAGCTGGTAAAATCTAAACAATTGTCGTTTGGAATGAACTTGGCCAAATTCAAGTTAGACGAAGAATAAGCAAGTTCTCAGTTTTGAGTTAACAGTTGTGAAACTGTAGATTAAAGCTAGCACTAGATAAGAATAATTAATATTCACAGTGTATAATTCCCTCAGATTAAGTTCAAAGAGACGGTATACACTTTACAAAACAAAAAATGAGACACGGTAAAAAATTTAACCATTTAGGCAGAACCACATCGCACAGAAAAGCGATGTTGGCAAACATGGCCTCATCGTTAATTAAACACAAGAGAATTTCAACTACCTTGGCTAAAGCAAAAGCTTTGCGCGTTTATGTTGAGCCTCTGATCACAAAATCTAAAAACGACACTACGCACTCTCGCCGTATCGTTTTCTCTTATCTTCAAGATAAAGACAGCGTTACCGAGTTGTTCCGCGACGTGGCAACCAAAGTAGCTAACCGTCCGGGTGGTTACACTCGTATCATCAAATTGAACAATCGTTTAGGTGATAACGCTGAAATGGCTTTGATCGAACTAGTAGATTACAACGAAGTTTACGGTAAAGATGCCGCCGCAGCCGAGAAGAAAACAACACGTAGAAGCAGAAGCAAATCTTCAGCTAAAAAAGCTGATGCTCCTGCAGCTGAAGCAAAAGAAGAAAAAGCACCTAAAGCTGAGCAAGTAGAAGAAGCAGCACCTGCTGTTGAAGAAACTCCAGCAACAGAAGAAGCAACTCCAGAAGCTACAGCAACTGAAGAAGAGCCAAAAGCTTAATCACTGAGCCTCCTGAAAGGGAATAGGCTTCAAAAATATAAACCCTTTAGGAAATCCCTAAAGGGTTTTTTGTTGGACAAAGAAACCATTTGATTTATTTGCCTTAATTTTGCCTTATGACCAGCACTCCTGCCTTATCCAGATTTGAAGCCCTTTTGAGCGAAAGCCTCAGTACGGGTCAATTTGTAAAACTTTCTTTGGGTAATTACCAAGGCCAGGAAGAAGCGATGAGGAACATCTATGTGAAGCAGGTGCTCATTAAAAGAGAGCATCGGCTGTCTTTTAACTACCGCTATAAAACCAGGGATATCTTTAAGAACCATTCGCTGGCCGAAGGTATTTCGCTTATCGTTGCCTTAATTGAGCACGATTTTAAAATAGCTACGCTTTTTACCGTACAGCACGAGTATATTTTGGAGCATCGAAAAAATACGGTTGATATCCGCGAGAAGGCGCTGGAGGTGAAGTTGGAGACCAGCCAAGCGCACAATAAAGAAAAGAAACGTCTGATTAATTCCAATGGCTCTTATTTGCACGACCTTAAGATTACCGATGCCGAAGGCAAGGTGTACAAAAATGCGCAAGACAAGTACAAGCAGATTAACCAATACATTGAGATATTAAGCTCGCTGATTAAGGAACTGCCCAAAGGCACCATCAAAAACGTAGTGGATATGGGCGCCGGAAAAGGCTACCTTACCTTTGCCTTATACGATTACTTGCACACGCAACTACAGCTTCAGGCCAATGTAGTGGGCGTAGAATATAGGGAGGACCTGGTGGCGCTCTGCAACACTATAGCTCAACAGGCGGGCTTTGAAAAGCTCCAGTTTGTGCAAGGCACCATAGAGGATTATCACGCAGATCAGCTCAATTTGCTGATTGCCTTGCACGCTTGCGATACCGCTACCGACGATGCGATTTTTAAAGGTATAAAAGCCAATGCCGAACTGATTGTGGTGGCGCCTTGTTGCCATAAGCAGATCAGACGGGAGATAGAAAGAAACAAGGTACAGAATAACGTTTCTTTTTTAACCCAATATGGCATTTTTTTAGAACGACAGGCCGAAATGGTAACCGATGGTATCAGGGCATTGATTTTAGAGTATTTTGGCTATAAAACCAAAGTGCTTGAATTTATTTCTGATGCACATACGCCTAAGAATGTACTGGTAGTTGGTGTTAAGAGAGCAGAGAGCCCAAAGACCAAGACAGAGAACGAACGCAAAGCCGTAATACTCCAAAAGATCAAAGATACCAAAGCCTATTTTGGCATTGGCTATCACCATTTGGAAAGACTTTTGGCAATTAACTAGTATGAAGGTGTCGCAATTTGCGACACCTTCCGTGGAATAGTTAGTCGCAGATAGACAGATTTTGTTTTCTAGCAGGGGCTACCTTGCCTTTTGCCTTCAATCTTCATCCCTCATCCCTCATCCCTCATCATTCTGTCCTCAACCTCTATTCCTGCCAAGCTGTCAGCAAAAGAATGGCCGTTTTTTTACATTTTAGCAGGGTTTTAGGCGCTATTTCTGCCAAAACCTAATTGGCACATTGCTTGTTATTAGGGTATATAAAACATTAAAACTTTAAGAAATATATAATAAAATGGGAAAAATAATTGGTATAGACTTAGGAACAACAAACTCTTGCGTTGCTGTAATGGAGGGTAACGAACCTGTAGTTATAGCAAACAGCGAGGGCAAACGTACTACGCCATCTATTGTTGCTTTTGCAGAGAACGGCGAGCGTAAGGTGGGCGAGCCTGCAAAACGTCAGGCAATAACAAACCCAACCAAAACAATTTATTCGATTAAGCGCTTTATGGGCAGCAGCTATGCTGAAGTGGCAAAGGAAATTGCCAGGGTGCCTTATAAAGTGGTTAAAGGCGACAACAATACGCCACGTGTAGAAATTGACGACCGCAAATATACTCCACAAGAGATTTCTGCTATGATTTTGCAAAAAATGAAAAAAACTGCAGAAGATTTCTTGGGCCAAGAAGTAACCGAAGCTGTAATTACCGTTCCGGCTTACTTTAACGATGCACAACGTCAGGCTACTAAAGAAGCTGGCGAAATTGCCGGTCTTTCTGTAAAACGTATCATTAACGAGCCTACTGCAGCTGCTTTGGCCTATGGCTTAGACAAAGCGCACAAAGACATGAAAATTGTGGTGTTTGACTGTGGAGGTGGTACGCACGACGTGTCTGTATTGGAATTGGGCGATGGCGTTTTCGAAGTAAAATCAACCGATGGCGATACGCACTTGGGCGGTGACGACTTTGACCACGTGATTATCGAGTGGTTGGCCGACGAGTTCAAAAACGAAAACGGCATGGACTTGCACAAAGATCCAATGGCTTTGCAACGTTTAAAAGAAGCTGCCGAGAAAGCTAAAATCGAGCTTTCTAGCACCACTTCAACCGAAATCAACCTGCCGTACATCACTGCCGATGCCAGCGGTCCTAAACACTTGGTTAGAACCTTAAGCCGTGCAAAATTTGAGCAATTGGCTAGCGATTTGATCAAACGTACGATCGATCCTTGTAAATCGGCTTTGAAAAATGCTGGTTTGAGCGTGAGCGATATCGACGAGATTATCTTGGTAGGTGGTTCAACCCGTATTCCTGCTATTCAGGATGCGGTTAAAGCCTTCTTCGGCAAAGAGCCAAGCAAAGGTGTAAACCCTGACGAAGTAGTGGCCATCGGTGCAGCTATTCAGGGTGGTGTATTAACCGGTGAGGTTAAAGATGTATTATTGCTTGACGTAACTCCGCTTTCGTTAGGTATCGAAACCATGGGTGGCGTAATGACCAAATTGATTGAGGCGAATACAACCATTCCTTCTAAGAAATCAGAAACCTTTTCTACAGCCGCTGATAATCAACCATCGGTAGAGATCCACATTTTGCAAGGCGAGCGCCCAATGGCTGCTCAAAACCGCACTATTGGCCGTTTCATCTTGGATGGAATTCCGCCAGCACCACGTGGCGTGCCTCAGGTAGAAGTTGCTTTTGATATCGATGCCAACGGTATCTTGCATGTAAGTGCTAAAGATAAAGCCACTGGCAAAGAGCAAAAAATCCGCATCGAAGCTTCATCAGGTTTAACTGATGCCGAAATTCAAAAAATGAAGCAAGAAGCCGAAGCTAATGCCGAAGCTGATGCCAAAGCAAAAGAAGAAGCTGATAAAATCAACAGCGCTGATGCTTTGATCTTCTCAACCGAGAAACAATTGAAAGAGTTTGGCGAAAAATTATCAGCCGATAAAAAAGCTCCAATTGAAGAAGGCTTGAAAAAATTGAAAGAGGCACATGCTTCGCGTAATTTTGCTGCTATCGATGCTGCACAAACCGAATTGCAAAATGCATGGAACGCTGCATCTGAAGAAATGTACAAAGCAGGTCAGGAAGGCCAACCTCAAGGCGAAGCGCCACAAGCTGATGCCCAACAAGGTGGCGATACCGTAACCGATGTTGACTTTGAAGAAGTAAAAGACGACGAAAAGAAATAAGCTTTAGTTGGAAATACAAAATCATCAATAAAAAAGGCCCCGAAATTTTTCGGGGCCTTTTTTATGTTAATGCTTTGAGGTTTTTTGTTTTGGCTTTTGACGGGTCGTTGTGAATTCGAGTTCCTTCTTTTTGCCGAAGTACTTGTTCAGGATCATGATGGCTGGCCAGATTAGCATAGGACTAAATCTGCTCAGCATATTGATTTGATTGGTGCTAGGCAGGCATAGGTCCATCATAACGCCCAACAAAAAGATGCCAGGAACAACCAAGGTGCGCCAACGGGCCAATTGCCTGGCCCTCACGTCGTCAAAACCCTCCGAAATTCGGCCGCGATGTTTGATTATATAAGCCAATAAGGCATAGTTTAAAAGGCCTGTTGCGGCCACATTGGCACAATAAAAATAATAGGGCAACGCGTAGGCGGTATGCTCACTATAATAAGCCGAGCTAAAGGGCATCAAAATAATAGTGAATAGGAAAAGGAAATTGAGCCAGATTAACTTGTCATCGTAATCCTTAATGAATGAAAATAGGCGGTGGTGCGAACGCCAATAGATAGCGATTACAAAGAAACTGATAATGAAGCCAATAAACAAGGGGCTGAGGCTAAGCAGCTGGTCTGCCATTTGGCTTGGCGTAGCGCCATGCGGAATATGTGGAGGCTTGATTTCGATAACGAGCAAAGTAATGGCAATGGCAAATACGGCATCAGTAAAAAGAATCATCCTTTCGATCTGGAATTCTTTTTTAATTTCGTTGTGAAGCTGAGACATCTGAGTAAGGATTAATTAGAACTTGAAATATGGGTTATGGTAAACAGTCTTCAATGATATCCTGCAATACCTTTTCGTTGGCGAAGAATTCTTTCAAAAGCTTGAACTGGTTTTGGGCCCTATCCAAATTTTGATTGGGATAAGCTACCGGATAATAAATGTTGCTGTTGAGGTAGTCGGTTAAAAAGCGGAGCGCCTGCATGTACACCATGTATTTTCCCGAAAATAAAATCAGTTCCTTTTCGGTAGGGGTAAGGATAGTTCCCATGGCCGAAAGATAGCCCTGTATGGTTGCTTTAAAATAAGGCAGACGGATTTTGATGAGCTCCAAATTAGTTTCGTTTTCGGAGAAGGCACAGGTATAAGACCGTAGCATGTCGCCGAGGTCTGAAATAAATTTTCCAGGCATCAGCGTGTCGAGATCGATTACACAAACGCCTTCGTAGCTTGTTTCGTTTAACAGCACATTACTGATTTTGGTATCGTGATGGATCACACGGTCTGGAAAATCATGGCGGTGCTCGTAAGAGTGGTAATAAGCTAAAATGAAATGGTATTGCAAAGCCATGGCAATGGCTTGTTCGGCTTCTTTTTTTAATGGCTCGCTACATTGGCTTAAGGCAAAGGTAAACTGCTCATATCGCAGGGCCAGGTTATGGAAGCTGGGAATGGTTGGGCTTAGCTGGGCCGTATCGAAACCGTTGAGCAAGAAGCTCAATTTGCCGAATTGTTGGGCCGCCTCGTAGGCCTGCCTGGGCTCGTTTAACGTATCAAAGGCAACGCTATCGCTTACAAAGGGCAGCAGGCGCCAATATTCGCCGTGGTGGGTTGCCATTAAACTACCGTTGATGGTGAGCATAGGGGCCGGAAATAAATAACCTGGATAATTTGTCTTTAGGTAGTTGGCTATGGTGCTAACGTTGCGTGCAATTGCCGAAGGATTGTGAAATACCCGGACATTGATGTTTTGGAGGATATATTTTTGCTGGTTTGGCGCCAAAAGCAAATAGGTTCGGTTAATGAGCCCCGAACCTATTTGTTGTAACGTTACGGTGTTTTTGCTAAAACCGTAAGCCTTTAAAATCGCTTCATCAAGAATTAGCTCCATAAATTTGCAGGATACGCGCCATCTTTGATCAGCTGGTCGATACTGGCTTGTACAATGGGCTTGTCTTCTTTATAAGTAACCCCAAACCATTGGTTGGCTGTTGGGATGTTCCTGAAATTGGCAATGTTATTTTTTACCAGGTATTCGCCAATTAGCGGGATAAAGAATTCGGCTTTAGGCTTGTCTTTATTCGCCTCGGCAAACTTAACAAACTGCTCTTCGGTTACCTTGAATACGGCTGGCGTAAAGCCCCAGAAGTTCATAGACACTGGTGTTTCGAAGGCCAATGGATATTCTTTGTCGTCTTCTTCGTAAACGATGACATCGTCTTTTTTATAGATTTTGGTGCGTTCGTTGATTTCGGTAATATTGCCGGCATCATCTACCTGGCAAACGCCACGCGAAACCGAACCAAAGTCGGACAGGGTTTTGCCAATCTGATAGCCTACAATGGCATACTGGCTGTCGGTAACCTCGTTGGTCAAGAAGTCAACCATTTTCTTAAAGGCGTCATAACCATAAAAATCGTCGGCATTGATAATGCAGAAAGGTTCTTTGATTACTTTGCGGCCCGAAAGCATGGCATGTGCAGTGCCCCAAGGTTTTTCCCTGTAAATTTCTTCGGCTATGCCAAACTGTTTCAAATCGAAGTTCTGGAAAACATATTCGGTTTCGATTTTACCTTGGAGCTTAGGTTCGAAAATAGCCTTAAAATTGTCCAAGAATTCTTCTTTGATGATAAACACCACTTTGCCAAATCCGGCTTTAATGGCATCATAAATTGAATAATCGATAATGGTTTCGCCATTTGGTCCAAAACCATCAATTTGTTTCATGCTTCCGTAGCGGCTAGCCATTCCGGCAGCCAGTATAAGTAAGGTTGGTTTCATTAAAAATCAATAATAAAATTTAGGTAAGTAGATGAGCCCCAAAGGTAAGTTTTATAAGCCAAAAATACCACCACTTCTTGATCTTGGTTTTTTGCCTGTAAGCATGCCAAAAAGGCCACGTACAATTTCCTTCCCGATTTGGCGCGTAATGGTAGCGCCCATTACCTGTTCAACAATGCTTTTTTCGCCGGGCTTAGGCTTGCTGGCTTCTTCCTGCCTTTTTTGTTCCTCGGCCGTCGCCTTGGCTTCGTTTTCTTCGGCCAGTTTGAGGTTGATGCGATCGGTCAGCATTTCGAAAGCACTTATCGGGTCGACGCTTTGCTGGTATTTGGTAAACAAGGGGCTGGCCTGCATCAGTTTTTCGCAATCGATGGCGGCCATCGGACCCATAACGGCCCGTGGCGGGGTAAGCATGGTTGCTGCCACTTCTGTTGGGATTCCTTTTTCGTTCAGTACGGTAATCAGGGCCTGACCAGTTCCTAGAAAGGTTAAAACTTTGTCTATTTCGTAAAAATCCGATTTGGGATAGGTGTTTACGGTTTTCTTCAACGCATCCACATCGTTTGGCGTAAAAGCCCTGAGCGCATGCTGTACCCGATTGCCCAGCTGTGCCAATACGCTTTCTGGGACATCCATGGGCGATTGGGTACAAAAGAATACGCCAATTCCCTTAGAACGGATGAGCCTGATGATGGTATTGACCTGGTCTAAAAATGCTTTCGGTGCGTCGTTAAACAGCAAATGCGCCTCGTCGAAAAAGAAAACCAGTTTAGGCTTATCCAAATCGCCTGCTTCGGGCATGGCCTGATAGATTTCGGCTAATAAGCTGAGCAGGAAAGTAGAATAGAGTACCGGCTGGTTTTGCACATCGGAAATGTTGAGCAGGCTGATGACGCCCTTGCCGTCGACCCTGCTAAAAAGATCTTCGATATCGTAAGAGGTTTCGCCGAACATCCCGCCCAAACCTTGTTGCTCTATGGCAACTATCTTTCTTAAAATGGTACTCGAGGTAGCCGTAGAAATAGAGCCGTAGCTGCTTTTGATTTCGGCTGCGCCCGGGCCTTCGGCCAAATAGCCTAATAATTTCTTCAGGTCGTTCAGGTCAACCACAGGCATTTTGTTGTCGTCGGCATATTTAAAAATAACCGAGAGCACGCCCGTTTGCGTTTCGTTGAGTTCGAGTATCTTGGAGAGCAGCACTGGACCAAATTCGCTTACCGTGGCCCGCATTTGTGCGCCCAATTTGCCGCTTAGCGAGTAAAGCTCTATCGGAAATCCGCTTGGCGTAAAGGTTTTGTTGAGCTGTTGTGCCCTTTCTTCTATTTTCGGGTTGCTGGTTCCGGCTTGGTATAATCCTGATAAATCGCCTTTTACATCGAGCATAAAAACAGGCACACCTGCATCAGAAAGCTGCTCGGCCAGCAGTTGCAAGGTCCTGGTTTTTCCCGTTCCGGTTGCACCGGCAATCAGACCGTGGCGGTTCATCATCCGCAAGGGCAGGTTAACTTCGGCTTCGGCCAGTACTTCGCCGTCTAAAATTCCGGCGCCCAGGTAAATGGATGCACCGCTTGGGGCATAAGAGGCTTTGATTTTTTCAATGAATAGTGCTTTTTTGTCGCTCATGGTATAGCTGTTTTAGGACTTGAATTTAAGAAAGAAATCTGCAAAAGGGAAATGATTAATTTTTGGCCGGCCTACGGGGTTTGTCGAGCTTTAAGGCAAGTGCCAAGTGGACAAGCAAGGTTAGCGAAAGCATAATTTCGCCAGTTAGGAGCATCCACATGGTTTTTTGTTGCCCGAGGGCCACAAAGGTTTGCAGGATACCAACTATTGAAAAAACGGCATAAACCGAGGTTAGGATGGCTGTTAAATCGTGCCAAAAACCCAATTTGAACTGCCTGATTTTGAGGTTCTGCAAGACGCGCCAGTTAAAAACAAGCGGAAACAAAAGCAACAAAAAGCCAAGCCAATCGCCTTTGAGTTTGGCCAATGCCAAATAAGCCAGGCACAGGGCAAGATTAAAATAACTTAGCTTTCTTAAAAATACTTCCATCAATTAAATCAGTTGTACTTTTCTTTGATTTTATCCACTACGCGCTGTCCAATTTTCATGCCCCATTCTTTGCCGGCTTCCATCGAGCCATTGAGGATGAGCGGTGTTTTTTCTGCGAATTTTTTGCCTGCGGGCGATTCGTAGAAAGCTGTAATTTGCTTCAAATCGTCAATGCTGAGGTGCTTTTGGTAAACAGGCAGTAAGAGGTCTAAAAGTTCGGTCATCGAAGTCTTTTTCAGTTCGGTTTCCATTTCGGTCCAAAACTCAGCCGGGATATCAGATTGCTGTTGCTTGAGTGTGCCAATCATCTGGTCGATGGCTACCTTAAAGCTGGCTTCGGAGCCGGAAAGCGTCAATAATTTCTGCAGTTCTGTTTTGTAGGGTGTTGTGGTGCTTGTGCCTTGAGCAAAACAAGTTGGACCAGCCAAGCTTAAAAAGGCGATAATCAAGAATTTTTTCATTTGTTTTTTAGGGTTATCCGGTAGCCAATATAGCAATAAAGCAACCATTAGTAAGATGCGGTTTGAAATTTATCGGCCCCAGGGTTTCGATAATGTTAAGCGGATATTAAATTAATGTTAAGCATTGTTAACAATATCATAATTTGCCCTTTTAAGAAGTGGTCCGTAGCTTTATACCATGAATTACCCTGTATTTATATTTCACGAATTGGTATTTAGATTTGCGGAAGTTAATAAGAAAATTGGTAGGTATCTATCTAATTCTATTCAAGATAACGAATGCTTGATCAGGACTTCTGCGGGACAAATCAAGATTTCTTTGGGCCTGCTCGAAAAGCAATACCTCAATCCAAAATCGATTTCGCAAGAAGAGGTGTTGAGCCTGGCGGATGGTTTTGAATTGGATTATCAAACTGCCTAACCAAATCTGTTGCCTTGTTAATGTCAGCTATTTTTAATGGCATGGGCCTGTTGTGCCTTTATGGAGCTGGTTTAGGATAAGTGCTTACCGTTTATTGCGCATCCATTAAGGCCTGAAACTCGTCTACGAACAGGCTTACATGATAGCCATCAACTAGCGCATGGTTTACATGGATGGACACGGGCATAGTTTTCTTGCCCTTGTTTTCGGTCATTTTTCCGAAAGAAATCTTCGGACAGCTATCTTTGAAAGAAAAACTACGGGCATGTGACAATGAGGTAAAGTTGAGCCAAGGCATGGCCGAAATGTGGATTACATTATCTCCGGAACCCGCAGGTACCAAACCTGTTGAGTTTTGAACTCTGGTAATTTCTTTTTTTGCTCCTGCTTGAAAAACTTCGAAATCAGGGGCGTAATCGATATAAGAAAAGCCAAAAGTGCCGTCGGGGCGATTGATAACTGCTGAAGCATTCACCTGATCATAAATGTAAATCTGGCCATCTTCAATCCTTAGCCTAAAATTTTCTACAGCATGAGCCGCTACCAGCGCTTGGTGTAAATAATAAAGGAAGAATCCCATCCCTTCTTTTTTGCATTTATCGTATGCAATGGTACAGTCGATTTCCACTACTACTCCAAAAAAAGGTTCTTCAAAACGGTTAAAAAAATTGAAATGATCTTTTCTTGGCCAATTTTCTAGATCTAGAAGTTGTTTCATTTTTTCAAGAGGCTTAATACATCGGTAATGGTTTCGGCTGAAGTAAAATTGTCGTGCGCTATCATATTTTCAACTTTCTCATGCTCCCAAGTTATGTGATAAGGCACATGTACGGCATAACCGCCAAGTTGTAGCACGGGTAAAATATCAGATTTAAGTGAATTACCGATCATTAGGAAATCGCTCGGCTGGCAGTCGAGGTGTTTCAGGAGCTTGAGGTAGTCTTTTTCCTTTTTATCGCTCATGATTTCGATATGATGGAAATATTTTTCCAAACCTGATTTTTGTAACTTTCTCTCCTGATCCAACAAATCGCCTTTGGTAGCCACTACCAAGCGGTATTCGCCTTTTAAACTTTGCAAAACCTCTTCAACCCCCTCTAACAGCTCAACAGGCTTGTTCAGCAGTTCTTTGCCCAATTCGATGGCTTTGTTGACCACGGCTATGCTGGCGGTATTTTCGGTTACCACGGCAATGGTTTCAATCATCGAGAGCATAAAGCCCTTAATGCCATAGCCGTATAACGACAGGTTTCTGATTTCTACCTGAAATAGTGCTGAAGCCGTGCTGTGCATGGGCAGGTAATCTTGCAGCAGGGCACAAAATTTGTCTTCGGCTTCTCTAAAATAAGGCTCGTTAACCCAAAGGGTATCGTCGGCATCAAATGCGATGACTTGGATGTTTTTCATGGTTATTGGTGCTTTTTAGCGCGGTAAATTTAGAGATTTCTGTTTGCAATTAACAATTAACAGTTTGCAGTTAACAGTTGGCAGGTTTCAGTTGAAGGTGCAAAAAGAGGCGTCCTTGCGCGTCATGCATGGCAGAAAATCTGCTGCTCAGCTTGGCTCATCAAAAAATTATTTCGAAAGCTTTAATTTTTCCAATAAACGGTCCTTGTACGTATCGCTTACCGGAATAAGCTGGTTGTTGATGGCTACACGGCCACGTTCGATGAAGCTGATCTTATCGAGCGAAATGACATAGGATTTATGGATGCGCATAAACTGCTCGGCTGGCAATTGCTCTTCCAGCGATTTCATACTCTGCAAGGTAAGCAGTTGCTCGGTAAGGGTATGGATAACCACATAATCACGGGCACCTTCGAGATAGTAGATGTCGTTGAGCCCTACCTTAACCAATCGATAATCGGTTTTGACAAAAATAAACTGGTTGACCGGTGGTGCAGCATTTGTGGCCAAACTTGGATTAGCCAAGGCGTTGAACCGTTCCTGCGCTTTTTCTATGGCCAGCCAAAAACGCTCGAAAGTAATGGGTTTTAAGAGGTAGTCGACCACGTGATGGTCGTAACTTTCGAGGGCATATTCGCCATAGGCCGTAGTAACGATAACCATACTCTTTTTTTGGAGGATTTTCATAAACTGCATGCCCGACAGCTCCGGCAGCTGCATATCTAAAAAAACGAGGTCTACGGTTCCGTTTTTAGCCAATGCGAGTGCGGTTAAGGGATCGGAAGTTGCGCTAACCAAGTTTAAGCCGGGCGTTTTGTCAATGTAGTCGCTCAGCAGGGCCAAGGCCAAGGGTTCATCGTCAACTACCAGACAGTTAATCGTTTTATCCAAATTATTCATGTAGTTTCATCTGTAGCACTATGGTATACTGGGTGTCCGAATCGGCAATGTGCAAAGTTTGGTGGTTTGCATAGGTCAGTTCCAGGCGTTTTTTTACATTGGCTAGGCCAATGCCTCCGGTTTCGTCTTTGTTAAAGTTACCTTTTTTGTTGCTGACTTTAAAATTAAGCATCTGGCCCACCAGTTCCAACTCGATTTGCAAAGGCATAGCCACATCCTTCAGGTCGCCGTGTTTAAAGGCATTTTCAACAAAAGGGATGAGCGTTAAAGGGGCTATTTTAAAGGCACAGTTAAAAGGGACATTTATTTTTAACTCATAGGCAGGCTTAAAGTCATAGCGCATCAGCTGCAGGTCGATGAAATTACGCAGGTACTGCACTTCCTTAAGCAGGGGCACCCACTCTTCTTTTTCGTAAAGCATGTAACGCAGGAGTTCGGAAAGCTTGCTGATGGAATCCAAGGCTTTGTCAGAGCCCTGATAAACGAGCGTATAAACATTGTTGAGGCTGTTGAACAGAAAATGGGGATTGATCTGCGAACGCAGAAAAGAAAGTTCTGCCTGCCGGTTCTGCAGCAACAGTTCACCCTGTTTTTTCTGGTTGTAGGCCGAAAACTGGATAAAGAAAAATACGATGCCGAAGGCGCTGTAATAAATGGTGAAAAAGATGTTGTCTAAAAAATAACGAATAGGGGTACGCATATTGGCGCTGTAGTTATGCTTGCCGGTAAGTTCGAAATAGATGACTTCCTGCATCAGGTAGCGAAAACAGATCATCAGCGGAATAGCCACCGCCAAAAACACGATGACAGCGCGTACTTTCTGTTGCTTTTGATAAAAGAAAAAGAAAAAAACAGCATAGGCAAAGGTGGTACAAGCCAGCCAGGTGAGAAAGTAAAAGGGATAGGAAATGGCTCTTGCACCAAAAATAAATTTGAAAATAGGCATGCCGCTGCCAACATAATTGCCAATGGCCCAGGCGATTTCCTGAAAGTTATAGAAAAGGAAAAAGCCCAAAAAGAGCCATAGCCATTTGAATTTCATAGCTAAAGGTAAGCGCTTTGCTTCGATGTTTGATACCCAAATCTGTGATTGTCGTGTTTTCGTCTGCGAAAGTGTCCTTTGCCTCTGCAAAAGCTTTGCGGTTGAAATGCTGGCTTTTGCAGAACAAAACTACCCAATGGAGGATTTGATACTTTTTTCCAGATACTGCCTACTACTTTAGGGCAACCAATCAAATCAACAAATGAAACAATTTTTATTAGCCTTATGGCTTTTTCCCGGCATGCTATGGGCACAGCAGGGCATTTTAACTGGAAAAATAACCGGAAAAGACAGCCTCGTTTTAGTAGGGGCAACAGTTAACCTTTACGAAGAAAGCAGCAACAGGCAGTTGCAGCGCCTCCTGACCAACAGCAATGGCGAATTTTCGCTTAGCCTGCCCAAGCAACCTGCCTATGTGGTGGTTTCGTATTTGGGCTATATGGCCTACACAACCAAGGCCGTATCGGGCACCCATCTGCTTATCAACCTGAAAGAACAAGCCCAGCAGCTGCAAGCAGTGGCCGTTAACGGCAATAGGCCTTTTGTAGAACAGCAGTTTGACCGTACGGTTATTCATGTTGACGGCAACTTGAAAGCCGGAAGCAATGCGATGGAGATCCTGAAAAAGTTGCCTGGTGTGGCCCTCCTCAACGAAACGGAACTCAAACTCGAGGGCAAGAGCGTAGAGGTAATGCTCGATGGAAGATTAACAAGGCTTGGCGGACAGGAGCTCATCCAGTTGTTGTTGGCTACCAGCCCGGCCAACATCGGCAAAATAGAACTTATTCCTATGCCCTCGGCAAAATATGATGCGCAAGGTGGCGGACCAATCATCAATATCAAAACACTCAAGCGGACCAAGCCTGGCTACGATTTGAATTTGGGTTTGGCAACCGGCCATGGCTGGAAATATTGGAATGGCAATAGCGCGTTGTTTGGCTTTAATGTGAGGCAAAAAAACGATTTCCTCTATGGCAGCTACAGCTATTCGTTTGGTCGGCAATCGCAACAGATAGACCGCAATACTTATCTAAACGAAATTGGTACCGAGTTGCGCGATAAGGAAGTGTATCGGACACCATGGTTTGGCCATAATTTGAGATTGGGTTGGGATCATTTCTTGAATAAAAACGATGTAGTCGGCATATTGGTTACGGCCAATAGCGGTGCATATAATCCTGAACTGACAACCGAAACGCGCATACAGCAATTGCATGGCAATAGGGTTGATTCGTTGCGGCTGAACCATGCCGATAACAGCCGGCTGAACAAGGGCATTAACTTTAACCTAAACTACAAAAAGCTGTTGGATTCGGCCAAAAGACAGGAGCTAAGCATGGACTTGGATGTAGGTTTGTTTAAACTGAACACCGATAATCATTTAGACCTTTTGCTGCAGTTGCCCAGCGGACAGGCCCTGGCACCCGATCAGCTCTTTTTGCAGGATGGCCAAACTTGGTCGGGCATCTATAGCTATAAGGCCGATTACAGTCAGCAACTCTACAAAGGTAGTTTAGAATTGGGCGCTAAAGCCAGTTATGTAGACTTAGACAATGAATTCAGCTCACGGTATCGTACGGGCAACGGCTCTTTTGCCGATTTGGGCAGCAATGATTTCCGCTACCGCGAAACTTTGCTGGCCGCTTATGCCAGTACGCGGCAAACCTGGGGCAAGTTTACCGCGCAGGTGGGCTTGCGTGCCGAACAGACTTTTACCAACGGCCACTCGCTTACTTTGGATAGTTTGGTGAAACGGAGTTACCTTAACCTATTTCCCAATGTGATTTTGGGCTATAAGCTTGGCCAACAAAGCTTTTCATTGTCGTATGCACGCCGTATCGGCAGACCAAGCTACAGCTACCTCAACCCATTTGCCATTTACCGGAATGCTTATTCGGTATCGCGGGGCAATCCTTACCTCAATCCTTCTTTTTCGGATCAATGGCGGCTTGGGCTTAACCTTAAAAACGGACTTTCGTTTGCTTTGTCGTACAGCTTTGTAAACAATGTCATCAAAGACTTGCAGGTGGTTGATAACCAAACCAAAATTACCACCAACCTGAAAGCTAACCTGCATACCAATAACAATACCGCGCTGTATGTTACCTATGCCCGTCAGTTTTTCAAGGTTTGGGACTTTAACGTAAGCATGGGTTCTTCTTTAAATAGCTACCGGTTCGACTATCAAAATCAAAGGGTAGAAGTTAAGCAATGGGCTGCTACAGCCAACATGAACAGCCATTTTAAGCTGTCAAGCCAGTGGTATGCCGATTTGAATTTTTATGGAAGTACCAAAGTTACTTATGGCAACCAGGTTAACCTGCCTTTTTATACGGTAGGCGCTGGAATTGGCAAGAGCTTATGGAAAGACAAAGCTACCTTGGCGTTGAGCGCGAACGATATCTTTTTTAGTTCGATCCAAAAAGGCATAGCCGATTATGGAAACTACCAAAGCGATTATGCGAGCCGTTACGATAGCCGAAGTTTTAGGCTGAGCTTTAATTATCGTTTTGGCAATTCGAAAGTGGAGGTGCGTAAACGGAATTCGGGTTCGGCTGAAGAACAGGGGAGGAATCAGTAGATATTCGGCAGTTCTTTCCTGTAGTCCA
The DNA here is from genome assembly GCF_059705275.1 of Pedobacter sp. TM02. Lineage (NCBI taxonomy): Bacteria > Pseudomonadati > Bacteroidota > Sphingobacteriia > Sphingobacteriales > Sphingobacteriaceae > Pedobacter > Pedobacter sp. TM02. The sequence goes on along the minus strand of NZ_AP046530.1, from coordinate 3,425,200 downwards.
TCATTCTTGTTTAGGCAAATCTAGCTACCTCAGGCGATGAGAAATATAAACTTTTCTTTGTTTATGTTGCACCTAAAATTAAAAAACCCATCCGAAATGTTTCGAGATGGGTTTTAACCAGATAGCTACTAACCTATTTACTATTTGGCATATTTGTAAACAACTGTCCTGTTGTCGCTGGTAATGCTAGCTACAAGGTAAACAGTTCCATCGCCTGCAACCTGCATGTCGAATTCGTTTACTTTTTCGCTGATTACCTTTCTTTCGGTATTCCAGTTGTTGGTGTTCTTGTTGAAGGTTTTGACCAGAAGCGAAGAAGCATTGGCATAGGCAAAATACAAGGTGCCATCTGCATCTACGCATAAGGCAAATTTGTCTTTTTCGCCACCGCTAGAAACTGCATTGCCCAGTTCTTGCCATGCATTGGCCTCTTTGTTGTACTTCATTACGTGGTTTAATCGGCCTGATGACGGTGCAACCTGATAAGCGAGGTAGGCATTACTGTTCTTGTCAACTGCGATGCTGACGCCTTGGAAGCCCACTAATCCATCGGGCGCCGTGAATGAGGTTGGCCCAACTGGTGCCCAGGCATTGTTCTCGTATTTGAAAAGCGATGGCTTGTTCGAACCTGTTGTCCTGTCCATAACGCCCACATAGATGTTGCCATCTAAGCCCTTGATAATTTGGTCATAGAAAACAACTATTCCGCCTGGTGGGGTCATAGCATTCCAGCTTGAGCCATTGAAGCCAGCTACATACAAGCCCCTTGCCGGAATGCCACTGTTGTCTGTTCCGTTTTTGGCCATCGAAACCATTGGCATATCGTTTTTGGCAATAGCCAGCGATAGGTAATCGACCTTTACGGGCGAGAATCGGCTTGTGCCCACTACAGACCACGCCGTACCATTATATTTAAGTACGGTTGCTTTGTTATCGCTGTTGAGATAATCCTTGTAGCCAACATAGAGCGTTCCCTCACTGTTAAAGGCGATGCCCGGTACATCGGCCCTGAAGTCTGAAATACCGGTAGTGTTGCCCAAATTACTCCAAGCAGTGCCATTGTAGCCAATTACGGCAACTTTCCTGTTGTCGGTTGGAATGGCTATTCCGCTCTCGTCTTTACCGGTACGTTGGTAAATAAAGTAAGGGTTGTTGCTGAATGGATGAATGGCCATCCTGATGCCCGATGCGGTTACCAAGCCCGTGAGGTTATCGCCAACCAGGCTCCACTGGCGACCAAGAAAATACGTAGAAACGGTAAAGTTGATCGGCGTAGGAAAATTGGCATCGCTAAACTGATAAATTACCGGAGTGGCAAAATCGTTGACTGTTTTTTTGCTTTCCTGTACCACGGCACCAACTTTTAAAGTGGCGCCTGTTGTCGTTTCGAAACGGGCTACAAGCGTAGTGAGGTTTACGGTTTCTGGCAACCCCACTTCAATAGCCATGCCCCTGATTACACCCACATAGTTTTGAATTAAGCCTGGGTTGTCGTCCATGTAAAAGCCAAAAGACTTAATGGCCGATTTTTTGGTTACGCGAACACTGTAGCTGCGGGTGCTTTTGTCTTCCGCTTTTACGGTATAGGTAATTGGTTGGGTAAAATCGTTGGCACTTACGCCATTTTCCTGTACCATTTTGCCTACCTGTACAATGGTACGGGCATTATCTAAGGTAAAGCTTGCCTTGAGGTTAGTTACATCAACTTCTGTAGGCAGTTCTACCACAATTTCGGCATCAGCAATGGCGCCTACATATTGCTTTTCGACACCCAATGCATCCTTAACCAAGAACTTAAAAGAGGTAAATCCCTTGTTGTACATCACAGGGTCTTTTTTGCAGGCCCCTGCCAGGCCAACGATTGCCAACAAGAGCAACCAGGTGATTTGCTTTATATTTTTCATGTCTGTTAATTTAGTTTCTTAAAGTTTTCCGGCATCAATACGGCCTTGATACCTGGGGTTTCTATCAAATATTTTTTGGCATAGGCCGATATCATGGCCGGTGTAATGCTGTTGATCATTTTTTCATAATCGTTAAAGAAGCTGTAGTCTTTAAAGCCGAAATAGAACTGGTTTCTTAGCGACGAGCTCCAGAACAGGTTTTTGCCTGCCTGTTTTTTATAGCTGTCAAGCTGTTGTACTTTGATGTTGACCAAATCGCTCAGGAAGTAATTCGGATCATCGGCCACCTTTTTAACCTCCAGCTGTGCCTGCTTAATCAGGAAATCGGCCATTTCTGGTGCACAGCTAAACGAAATGCGCGACCTGATCAGCGGCGAAGGGATACTTGTTGAGGAAATGGAAACGCCAACGCCATAAACGCCAGAATTTTCTTCGCGCAGGTTAAGGCGCAATTTCACTTTAAGCACTTCCTGCAGCAGCGTTTGCACCAAAATTTCCGGGTAATCGTAATTAACTTTGTTGCTTTGGTAAAACAGGTTAACGGTGCTTTTGGGAGCTTTACCTGCATACACCAGGATGTCTTTGGCCGTATCGCCGCCAACAGGACCTTTGTACTCGAATTTTTTGTTGTAACTGCCCGCCGGAAGACCACCAATGTACTGCTCGATCAAAGGTTTGATGCTATCGAGGCTAAAGCCGCCTACAATGACAAACTGAAAATCTTTGGCCGAACCGAAACGGCTCTTGAAAATCGGCAGGATATCTTTAAATCGGAGCTCTTTGTTGATACGTTCTGCAGAAACGTCCGAAGCATAATCATCATCGCCCTTCAACAACTCGGCAATGGCTTTGTTGTAGTCGTAAGTGGGCGAGAGCTTGTTGTTGTCGAGCCTTTCGATAGTTTGGCGCTTGGCCTGCTCAAAAGTCAGCGAATCAGCATTTGGATATACCCATTTCAGGTACATGAGCTGAAACATGGTTTTGGCATCTTTCCAGTCGGCACTGCTTACTACGCCTTCGCGGGTGGTCGATAAGATCAAGGTTGAAGAAGCCGAATTGCCCGCCAAGAACTCCGTCAGCGCTCTTCTGCTAAACTCGCCCGCACCACTGAGGCCGGTAACTGCTTTTACAAATTGCGAAGTTACAAATTGTGTCGAATCCAAAGCATAGATTCCACCTGCCCTGAAGCCCGAAAGCGAAATGTAGTTTTTCTTTTCGTCGGTGGTTTTAAGGTATACCGTAGTTCCGTTTGATAAGGTCCATTTGGTTACGCCAATGGCATCTATTTTTTCTTCCTTAACCACTTTTCCTGGCTTTGGCTCTTGTGCCAACAAGGTTTTGGGTATGGTAATGCTGTCTTTCCAAGGTGCTACCTTTTGACTGGCAGCTTTGGCCAACATGGTTTTTAGCTGGGCTACGGTTGGCAGGTTTTTGGCATCTTTTTCTGGTGCGGTCAACAAAACTACCGTATTTCCCTTTTGGCTAACGCTTTTCAAAAAGCTGATGATAGCCAAGGAGTCGATTTGTGGTGCATATTTCAGGGCCAAACGGTTTCTTTCGGCTTTGGCCAGCATGGTAGTACCGTTGTAAAAAACATCGTGGATTTCGTTTACATAAGTCTCTGATTCCGTTTTGTCTTCGGTGGCCATGGCTCGTTTAATGGTGGCGATGTATTCGTCCCTCATCTTTTTCACTTCGTCGGCGGTAAAACCGTAGCGCGTAATTCTTTGGACTTCGGTTAGGTATTTGGCAATTCCCTCGTTAATCTGGTCGTGGAATAGCGAAACCCCACCAGATACGATACCGTTTTTCAGAACCAGGTTGCTTACCGAAAAACTGCCTTCCTTAAAGTCGTTTTGCAACTGAGAGATCCTGCTGAAGCGGTTTTTGACCAAGGCATTGAAGAAGGAACGGATCAATTGGTTCTTGTAGTCGGCTTCGGTTTGGATGCCTTTAAACGAGCTGATCTTATTGAAAAAGCTCAAATCAATGGATGAGGCTTCCTTATCCGTAAGGATAGAAAACAAGGTGTCTTGGTGTGCCGGAAGCTCATAGTACAGCCTCGGGGCCTTGCTTTTGGCCTTGTACTGGCTAAACTCGGTTTTGATATAGTGCTCTACCTTTTTAGGGTCTATATCGGTTACCACGGCAATAGACATCAAATCGGGCCGGTACCATTTTTCATAAAAGTCGACAATACGCTGGCGCGGGAAGGTTTTCAAGATGTCGACCTTGCCAATAGGCAGGCGCTCGGCATAGCGCGATTTGTTGAAGAGCACGGGCAGGTATTGTTCACGTAAACGGTTGTCGGCACCTTGCTTGCTGCGCCATTCTTCAATCACCACGCCCCGTTCCTTGTCAATTTCATTCTTGTCGAAAGTAACGCCAAAGGCCCAATCGCCCATAATGTCTATGGATTTTTCCAGGTTCTTTTCGTCGTCGGTATTGATGCTGATTTTGTACACGGTTTCGTCGAAACTGGTATGGGCATTCAAATCGGCGCCAAATTTTACACCTTTTGATTCCAAAAATTCGATCACATCATTTTTCGAGTAGTGCTTGGTGCCGTTAAAGGCCATGTGCTCTATAAAATGGGCCAATCCCTGCTGGTCGTTTTCCTCTTGCAGCGAACCGGCATTTACAAAGAGCCTGAGCACCGAATTGCCTTTTGCCTTGTCGTTTTTGTAGATGTAATAGGTGAAGCCATTGGGCAGTTTTCCGGTCACGAGGTTCGGATTCTGCTTCAAGGGCTGTGCATAGGCAATACCCGTTGCAAATAGCAGCAATAGGCTTAGTAATCCTTTAAAATTCATTTGCTTCGTCATCTGTTCTTTCTTATTTTTTAGTGATTACCAATTGTCTTTGTAACTGGTCTGGACCGGGTAGGCCCATGGTATAGTTTTTAGTATTGCTGATTAACTTAATGATGATACGGTTGTCTTTGGTGGCATCAACCGGCGAATCTTTCCATTGAATGGTAATCGGACGCTCAAAAATCCCCTGTGGAAAAGTGAGCTTGTTGCCTTTGGTCACGAATTCGAAATCGCGGCCTTCCTGCAAGCCATTGCCTACCGTAATTTCGTAGGTTACATCGATGGGTTCGAATTGGAGTTCGGCGCTGAGGTAAACATTATAGTTAACCACGTCTTTACGGTTCGAAAGTACATCTACGGCACTTTGGTTATCGACCATGATGTGAAAAAATGGATGGTTATATGGCGTGGTTTCTTTTTTGCAAGCCGAACTCAGCATTAAAAAAACCAAGCAGAGCATTGTGGCAAAGGATGTTGTTTTTCTTTTCATGACTAATTGGTATAGGCAGGGTTTTGAATAATCGATTTGTTGGCGTCTATTTCCTTGGCAGGGATAGGTAAAACATACCTGCTGTTAGGATAGTTGAAGCTGCAGGTATTGGCATTGCAGTCGGCACCGCGTTGCAGGTTCTCCTTGCGGCGGGCCAGGTCAAAGAAGCGGTGGTTTTCAAAACAAAGCTCCCGGTTGCGTTCGTTGGCAATCTGTTTGTACAAGTCGTCGTTAGAGCTGTAGGTAATGGTAATGGTACGGCTTGGGTGCGCCCTTTGCGAAATGATACGCAGGTCTTCGGCGGCCTCGGCATAGCGTTGCAATTGCCATTTGGCCTCGGCACGGTTCAAATAAACTTCCGATAGCCTGATGACTTGGATTACCTGTGGAGTGATAGAAGTTACGGTGCCATCGCCATATTTTTTGGTCAGCGATTTGCCGGCATTATCGCCCGAAATCGGAATGGTAAACATTTTGGTCAACCTGATGTCGTCGCCGTCGAAGAAATTGGTCAGCTTGGCTGCCGTATTGTATTGGGCGCCAACAGCATCCGAGTAAACGGTGTAAATGCTCGAACCATTAGAGGTAAGGCCTTTGTTGCTGAGCAGAAAAATGCTTTCGAGCTTGGTAGCGGCATTATCGGCTGGGTAGGTGTTAAATACCGATAAATATTCGCTGTTGCTGGCCAGTTTGTAGTTGGTGTCGTTAATCACCAGGTTGGCATAGGCAATGCTTTGTTCCCAATCGCCCTTGTACAGGTATACTCTCGATAATAGGGCCAGTGCAGCCTGGTAACTCATCGCCGCCTGTGTGGTATGGTTGGTATGTTGCTGCAGCAGCGGCAGGGCATTGCTCAGGTCAGTAATAATCTGCGCATAGGTTTCCTTCATGGTTTTGCGTGCCACGGCCTCGCCAGGATTTGGGGTTTTAAGTACTACCGGAATGCCTAAATGAGAGGCATCTGAAGTATAGTTGTAAGGCTGCGCATAAACCAGGCTCAGGTTCAGATGGCACAAGGCTCTTAAAGCCAAACTTTGGCCATAAATCGAATCGAGTGTTTTGGTTTGTGACGGAAATTTAGACTTCAGTTCGGGAATGGCATTGATGATGTTGTTGATGTTGTTGATGGCTCCGTAGCCATTGAGCCAAAGATCGCCAACAGCCAAGGCATCGTCGCTGGCTACGCTCTGAAAATTGAACTGAGGGAGCAGTACATTCGCCTTGGTACCGCGAATAACATTGTCTGAAGCGATATCGGCATACAGGCCAAACGAGGTTTTGTAATAGGAAAGCATCAAATTGTAGACCCCGCTCATGGCTTTGTTGGCCCCTTCCACGGTTTCGAACAAGGTGATTTTTCCGGTTTTTCCGATAGGCTCTTTCTCCAGAAACTTTTTGCAGGAAGCCAAAGCGATACAGGCTATGGCCAATAAGGTTAAAATATAGGTGTTTCTTTTCATTTCAGTATCTTAAAATCTTATAAGCCAACAGTTAAACCAAATGACAGGGTTAAAGGCTGCGGGTAGGCATTAAATGAATTTTTGTAATCGTTTCTGTTCGATGGCGTTGCATAAGGTGTCCAAAAACCTACGTTGTCTGCCTGGAAATAAACATTGGCCCTTTGCAACTTGATCTTGCTGAGCCATTTTTTGGGAAGGCCATAATTCAAGCTGATGTTTTGCAGGCGCAAGCTTGTTTTTTTGTGCAGGAAACGGGTAGAGTTACGGCCGTTATTCGCATTCTCGTACAGCACGGATTTTGGAATGTTGCTCAGGTCGCCAGGTTCTCTCCAGCGGTCGAGCAGGTTGGTCGACTGGTTGTCGTCGGCCAGATTTCTGCCATCCGATTCGGCATCGCGTTGCAAGTCGCTAAAAGCGTAGCCGCCCACATTGTAAATAAGCAGTGCCGACAGCGTAAAATCCTTGTACTGGAAATGGTTAGTCATACCACCATAAAAATCAGGCGTACTAGAACCTACAATTACACGGTTGTTCAGGTCGAAAACCTTGGTAATGTTGCCGTTTCTGTCGTACCAAAGCGGGCCACCATCGCGGGGGTCTACACCCGCCCAACGGATCAGGTAAAATGCATTGGCATCCTCGCCTTCACGCCTCATGGTCAGGTCAAGCACCTTGTCATTGCCGTTGTAGAGTTTTAAGATCTTATTGTTGTTGTGAGCAATGTTGAAAGAAGTGGTCCATTGAAAGTTGTCCTTAATGATGTTTTGTGTATTCAAGGTCAATTCAACACCACTGTTTCTCACCGAGCCTACGTTTTGCAAAATCCGGGTAAAGCCGGTTGTGCGGGTTACGTCAACCGCATCCAAGATACCTTTGGTGGTATTGCGGTAAAACTCGATTTCCATCGAGATGCGCTTGAACAAGCCCAAACTCAAGCCCCCATTAATGAGGTAGGTAGTTTCCCACGAAAGCACTGGATTTTCGCCCGAAGTCATAATGGCACCTTCCTGGCCATTATAAGCAGTGGTATTGGTAAAGCTGTAAATTCCTTTCGATTTGTAGGCCCCGATCCTCGAGTTGCCGTTGGTGCCGTAACTGATTTTAAGCTTGGCAAAATCGATAGGCTTAATGTGCCAGAATTTTTCGTTGCTGATGGTATACGAAGCACCTACCGAGTTAAAGGTTGCCCATTTCACGTCAGAACCAAAGTCGGAGTTGGCATCTCTACGGAAACTGCCCAAAACACTATACCTGTTGTCAAAGGTATATCTTGCTTGTCCGTAATAAGATACCCCAGTTTTTTCGGCTCCGGATGGAAGCGAAGTGGTTCGGGTAGCGTAATCTACGTTTCTCACCTGGTCATCAGGGAAGCCATAGCCTGTAACAGAGAACGAGTTGCGGTCTTCGCTCCTGGCTTCGGCACCCAATAGGGCAGAGATGGCATGGCGGTTAAATCGTTTATCGAAGTTGAGGCGTTGCTGGCTGTCCCAGTTAAAGTTTTTGCTGTTGCCCTTGTAGGCCATGCCTTCGCCACGCTCGCTAAAAGTATACATCGAGCCATAGATGTTTTCTCTGGTTTTGCCATAATCAATACCATTGGTACTGGTAAAAGTAAGCCAAGGCAAAATCCTGGCCGTGCCACCAATGCTGCCGGTTACTGCTACGGTACGTTGCCTGTCGTCATTCAGTTTGGCTTCTGCATAGGTGTTGTAAGGCTTTAGTACAAAAGAACCGTCAGGATTATAAATGCCGTCAATCGGCCTGTTTACAAAATAGGTGTCGCCCGGCGAAAATAGGTTGTTGACGTTGTAAGAAGCGCCTACTCTCAAGAAAAGGTCGATTGATTTATTCACTTTCTGGTCGATATTGGCCCTGGTTGAGAACCTTTGCGTTTCGTTGGCAATCATGATCGGCTTTTCGTTGAAATAGCCTGCCGAAACATAATACCTGGTTTTTTCGGTGCCTCCAGCAATCGAAAGATCGTGTTGCATGTTAACGCCGTTGCGAAAAAAAGTATTGTACCAATCGATACCTCCGGTGCCTAAATCAGGCATTTTGCTTGGATCTAAGGCCGTATTGTTTAAATAAGATTCGCGGTATAGCTCACGGTATTGGTCGGCATTCAATACATGGAAGCGGTTGTTGGTCAATACATTGATGCCGGTTCTGAAGCTATAGTCGACTGCCAATTTACCCGATTTTCCTTTCTTGGTGGTGATGAGGATTACCCCATTAGAGCCGTTTGCGCCATAAATTGAAGTGGCGGTAGCATCTTTAAGTACCGTGATCGACTCGATGTCGTTGGGATTGAGAAATGTCAGTGGACTGATGCTGGTCTGCGTACCCGGAATCATGTTGGTTTCATCGCCCGTATTGTAAGGGATGCCGTCAATAACCCAAAGTGGGTCGTTAGAGGCGCTGAACGAAGCCTCGCCACGGATGCGGCTTTGGAACCTTGGGCGCGCACTGCTAAGCGATGCGCCTTGTTGCTCGTATTGAAAACCAGCTACCAAACCCTCCAATAAAGCGTCTACCCGGTTTGATGGCTTGCGAACCAGGTCTTTGCTGGTTACCTGCGCAGCACTACCAATCTGGTTCTCCTTTTTCTCGGAAGTGCCGTAAGCAGTAATGATTACCTCTTGCAATTCGCTGGCCGTTTGTAGTAACACTACATCAATTGAGGTTTGGCCGTTTACGGGAATTTCCTTGGTGCCATAGCCGATCAGGGTGAACACCAAAATGGCATCGGCTGGTGTCTTGATGGTGTAATTGCCATCGGCATCGGCAACCACGGCCTTTTTGGTGCCTTTAATGACAATTACGGCGCCAGGCAATGGCATATTGGGCGTTCCTGGCGCTTCTTTTGATCGCACCACGCCCTTAACGGTGATATCGTCGCGCTGCACTAAGGGCTTAGCCTCGGTAATGATCACCGTTTTATCGATAATGCGATAATCGAGCGCCTTACCGGCGGTCATCTGTTTCAGGGCATTTTCAAGCGTTGCTTCTTTGAGCTCGAGGCTTACCGTACCAGATTTTTTTAATACGGTTGCATCATACAAAAAGGAAAAACCACTTTGCTTTTTAATATCGGTGCATACGCTTTCTATGCCTGCATTGCGTACAGACAAGGTTATTTTTTGGGCAAAGCTCGATGCATGTACACCCAAACAACCAGCGATCAACAAGAAAATAGTTAACTTCATAACTAATAGTGTGGTTCTATTCAATAGTTTATACTTTCTCGGATACTTGCCGAGAAGGAAATGTTTCATATTTTTGTTTGTGTAGTTTTTAAATCGGTTTATTTCAATAATTTGTCGAAAGAACAAACACAAGTTGGGCTGGGAACATGGCGGTGTTCCCGGCTTTTTTGTGCCTCTTCTGTAATAGTTTGTTGTTTGTGTTTATGGCATAGTGTTGTTTAAGGGTTTGTTGGTTAAAAATTTACAGTTACAGTTCGGTCTTTAAGGTCAAATTGGGCACCGCTCACCGCGTTCAGCATTTGCAGTACCTGGTTGAGGCTTGCTTCCCTGCGGATATCGCCGCTATATTTTTTGGTGCCTGGGGTACCCTTGTATTCTATTTTAACATCGTACCAGCGGGCAATCTGGTCTAATATTTCGGTAATGCCGTCTTCATGGAAATAGAACATGCCTTCTTTCCAGGCTATCGACTTATAAGTATCTGCTTTTTGTACGTTCAGCACGCCATTGGCCACATTGGCTTCGTCGCCAGGCTTAAGGATGCCCTGGTCTTTTTCCGTCCTGATTTTGATGGCTCCTTCCAACAAGGTTGTTTTGGTGGTTTCTTCGCTGTAGGCCGAAATGTTGAAGTGCGTTCCGAGCACCTCCACTTCGGTTTTGTTGAATTTGACCACAAAGGGCAGGTCTTGGTTGTGGGCTACCTCAAAGTAGGCTTCTCCATCAAGTTCTACACGCCTGTCGCCTTTGTTAAAATTGTTCGAAAACCTGAGGCTAGAGGCCGAATTGAGAAATACTTTGGTGCCATCGGGCAGTATCATCTTGTATTCGCCGGCCTTTGGGGTTTTTAATTGGTTATAGCCGTTTTTTTGTCGGCCGGTATTTTTTACCCATAAAAAACCTTCTTTGGTGCCGAGGTTGGCATCTGTTTCCTGAGCTGTTTTGCCATTGAGAACCGTTGATGAGCCATCGGCTGCAATGAACTGGGCTTTCAGGCCTCCGGGTTTAATATCGTAGGTGTCGGTTTGTAAAGCGAGCACAGGCGTTTTTGCGCTTTGACTAGCCGTATATCGGTAAAGACCAATTCCTGCCACCAGGAGAAGCATAGCCGCGGCGCCGTAACTTACGATTTTAATCCAGCTTAGCTTCGGCGATGGCTTCAAGTTCAGTTTATTGGAAAGCATGGCCCAATCTTTATCCGTATCTATCGCGTTGAAATAGTTGAGTTCTTCTTGTACGCTGGGCGTATCGCGGAAAGATTCTAAAAGCGTTATATTTTTAGGGTCGCTGGCTAGCCAAAGCTCAAAATCCTTGCTTTCTTGTTCAGAAAGTTCGTTTTTGAGGAACTTGGTCATCAGTTTGCCAATGAGTTCGGGGTCTTTTTGCGTTTTCATATTCTTAGGTAAGAAACCTGAAAAGCAAAAGCGGGTGAAAAGAAAATGAACTTTTTTTGAAAATTATTTTTGATGGGCCAATAAAATCAGCGCTAAAGCCAAGAAATCGGGGTTTACACGCATTTTAATCAGCTCGAGGCCACGTTTTTTCTGGGTTTTTACCGTGTTGATGCTGATTCCGAGTTCGGCAGCAATCTGCGGATTTTTCAATCCTTCTAAATAGCCCATACGGAAAATGAGCTGGCAGTTTTTGGGGAGGGTCGTAATGGCTTTGTGCAATTCGGCAATCACTTCAGACCGGATCATCGAATTGAGGCCAATGGCTTCTTCAAACGGATCGGCTTCCTGATTGTTCAAGTAGCCGTTTTCTAGCTTTAGCCTGCGCAGTTTGTTTAAACATGCATTTCTAACCGAAGCATACAGAAAGGAGCTGATGGCACTCGGCTCTACCTGCAGGCTTTGCTGGCTGTCCCAAAAAGTGGTAAAGGTTTCTTGTACAATGTCTTTAGCCACATCCTCGTCTTTCAGAAACTGGAAGGCAAAGTGGCATAGCTTTGCATAGTTGTTTCTAAACAATTCTTCGAACGAGTTGATATGTATACGACTTGACAAGTTTGGTTTAATGGTGTTGAACTTCAAAAATAAGCTTTGCTGCGGAGCAAAGCAAGTGTTAAGCAGTTGATTTACTGATTAAAACGATTTTGTTGCGCAAAATAATGTAAAATATATGAACTTTTTAGAGCCTGCCGATTAATTAAGCGCAAAACATTGGCTATTAAAAAACCCGAGGAATTATTCCTCGGGCTTTATTGAGTTTGAGCTTGGCAGTTTTCAGGTTGCACTAATCAGCTAACCTTAAACCTCCCGTCTTCCAGCCTTCTACCTTACTTAAATTCCCTAAAATCCTGATCGGCTTTGATGTTCAATAAACTTTCGTAAATCAAACTGATTACATTGTCAACATCTTCTTTGTGCACCATTTCTACGGTGGTGTGCATGTAGCGCAAAGGCAACGAAATCAAGGCCGAAGGTACGCCGCCGTTAGAATAGGCGAAGGCATCGGTATCGGTTCCGGTTGAGCGCGATGAAGCCTGACGCTGGAATGGAATTTCGTTCTTCTCGGCAGTTTTAATTAACAATTTGTTCAGGTTGGTTTGTACGGCAGGGGCATAAGAAACCACCGGACCTTTGCCACAGGCCAAATCGCCTTGGGTAATCTTGCTGATCATTGGGGTAGTGGTATCGTGGGTTACATCGGTTACGATAGCCACATTTGGCTTAATGCGTTGGGCAATCATTTCGGCGCCACGCAGGCCAATCTCTTCTTGTACCGAGTTGACGATGTACAAACCAAAAGGCAGTTTTTTCTTGTTTTCTTTGAGCAAACGGGCTACTTCGGCAATCATAAAGCCACCGGCACGGTTATCCAGCGCGCGACCCACATAATAACGGTCGTTCAATACCATGAACTCGTCTTCGTAGGTAATTACGCAGCCTACATGCACACCCAAGGCTTCAACTTCTTCTTTGCTGGTACAGCCACAATCTAAAAAGATGTTTTTCAGTTCAGGTGCTTGTTCTTTTTCGCCATGGCGGGTGTGGATGGCTGGCCAGCCGAATACCGCTTTTACATAGCCTTTTTCGGTGTGGATGTTCACACGTTTGGAAGGAGCAATCTGATGGTCAGAACCTCCGTTGCGGATCACATAAATCAAACCATCGCTGGTGATATAGTTTACGTACCACGAAATTTCGTCGGCATGGGCCTCGATAACCACTTTATAGCTGGCCTTAGGATTGATAACGCCTACGGCAGTGCCATAATTGTCGATGAAATGCTCGTCGATATATGGTTTCAGATATTCCAGCCAGAGCTTCTGTCCATTCCACTCATAACCGGTGGGCGCGGCATTATTGATATATTTTTCAAAAAACTGCAACGATTTTTTAGTCACTACAGGCACATGTTTTTTCTTTTTTTCCTGCGCTTTCGGCAGGCTAGCTTCGTCTTTTTTCTTTGCCATAATCTTGTTTTTGAGTTTAGATTTACGAATTACGATTGGCGTAGATCGTTAAAATCTAATTAATCTATTTTTCTGAGCGGTTAAATCTAAATCTATAATGTCTTTTCCATCACCACAAAGTCGTAGCCGGCTGCGGTATAGGTTTTGTTGGTTGCTACAAAGCCAAATTTAAGATAAAATTCTTTGGCATTTACCCGTGCGTTGCACCATAATTTGGTCAGTTTTTGCACCTTGCAGTAATCGATCAGGTATTCCATCAGCTGTTTGCCTAGGCCCTGGCCTTGTGCTTCGGGCAAAATAGCCAATTTTCGAAACTGGCCAATGTGGCCATCTACAAATAGAGAAACCACTCCGGTAAGTTCGTGGTTCAAGTAAAGGCCAAAATGGGTGCCCTCAAAATCGTTTTCCAGCTTTACGAAATCGTAAGGCTGGTCTGGATACATGGCGATATGCCTGATGCGCCAGGTTAACGAGGGAAATAGCTGTTCTACTACTGCTTCCATCAATTATAATAAAAGACTAAAGGCAATTTTGCCGGTAGCACCATAATAAGTGTTGCCTTGAGCGAAGGCCATTGCCGGACCTATACCAAATTCGAAAGTTCCTTTGTTGCCTAACCTGCGTTGAAAACCCCATCGCGGAGCGATGTTCAGTTGCGAAGAAAGCAGGGTATCATCTTCAAAAAGGGTAGGGAATACGCCCATCACATCCAGTCCTACATAATTTGCGCCATTGTTCGAAGTCTTTTTCCCTTTCTTGATGCGTTGCTTAAAATTATAGTAGTGCTTAATACCACCATATACTACCGGATAAAATTTAAAATCGTTGTATTTTTTGAAGGTAATCTGGTTGGTTACACTATTGTAATGGATGGCCGTGCCATACACATAGGTGCCAAAAACACCAAGGCCACCATTAACAGTAGTTATGCGACCCACTTTTTGCTCCCTTTCGGCGGTTATGCCAAACAGATTTAAACTGATTTTGTTCATCGATTTTACTTCCGTTGGCTGATCTGTTCTAACCGTGTCCTGAGCCTTGGCCATGTTAAAGCCAATGATTGTTAAAAGGATGATTAAGCTTTTGAATATGTACCTAGATGGCATAAATGGTTGTTGAGGTTAAGGATTGAACTTTTTGCGGCTATAAAACTGATAAATCAGGATATTAACCACTACGATGGCCGTCATTCCATAACAGAACAAATTCCAGCCCCCATGTTCCCAAAATAGCAAACCTAAAGCAGAACCGCAACTGGCGCCTACAAAACTTACCGACATGAAGATGGTATTGAGCCGGTTTCGGGCCTCCGGAATGAGGGTGTAAATACGGGTTTGATTGGTTACATGGATAGCCTGCTGACCAATATCGATCAAAATAATGCCAATAATAAAAGGAATAACGGCTGTGCCGATGAAATAGAACAGCGCTATGCTTACCAATTGCAGGATAAAGCCTTTCATCAGGTTCTGGCGTGGATTACCACCATCACTCAATTTGCCCACCAAAGGGGCGGCCAAGGCACCTGCTGCGCCTGCAATGCCAAACAGGCCGATTTGCAAAGTTTGGTAATTATAGGGCGGATTGGCCAGAAAAAGTACCATTACGGTCCAAAAACCACTGATAATGGCAAAGGCCAAAAAGTTAATGATCGAAGTTTCGCGCAACACGGGTTGCGATTTGATGTAGCTGAACATCGAGCCCATCAGCTGTGCATAATTGCCTTTAAATGAGGGGAAGCTTTTGGGAAACCGCTTAGCCATGAGGGCAATCAACAAAAGGCAAATTCCGGCTGCCATGTAATAAACAGCACGCCAGCCCAGCCAAAAGCCAATGCTGCCACTTACCGCCCGCGAGGCGAGAATACCGACCAGCAAGCCACTCATTACAATGCCAATATTGTACCCACGGTTGCTGTCGTCGCTTAAGTTGGCAGTTAAAGGCAAGATCAGTTGGGGTACGATAGAGCAGGCGCCAATCAGAAAGCTGGCTACTTCCAATATAAAGAAGCTTTTGGAAGCAGCGGCCAGCAAAAGTGCCAAAATAGCCAATCCGGTAATAACCAGGATCTGCTTTTTGCGTTCGAACATATCGCCCAATGGCACCAGCAAGAAAAGGCCGAGGGCATAGCCTGCCTGGGTAAGGTAGGTGGTTTTGCCTGCCATGGTTTCACTAACGCCAAAATCTTGTGCAATTAAGATCACCAATGGTTGGCAATAATAAATGTTGGCTACAATGAGGCCTGTGCAAAAGGCCATCAATAAAATATCGGCTCGCTTCAACATGGGTAGAGAGATTTAAGGTTGAGGGTAGCAGGCGGAGACTAAGGAGATCAAAGTTGGGGGATGGAAGGCAACAGATTCAAAAATCGTTGCTGGTACTGCCTTCCACCCCTTTACTCCTGCCTTTTTACCTTACAAAGGTATATTGCCGTGTTTTTTTCTTGGATTATTTACCACTTTGTTTTCGAGCATTTTAAAAGCCTTGATCAGCTTGATGCGGGTTTGCGAAGGTTCGATAACCTCGTCTACAAAGCCACGTTCGGCCGCGCGGTAAGGGTTGGCAAAGATTTCCGAATACAGTTTTTCTTTTTCCAGCCATTTTTCCTGCGGATTTTCGGCATTGCTGATTTCTCTTTTGAAAATGATCTCGGCCGCGCCTTTGGCACCCATTACCGCAATTTCGGCACTTGGCCAAGCGTAGTTCATGTCGGCGCCGATGTGTTTCGAGTTCATTACATCGTAGGCGCCACCATAGGCCTTGCGGGTAATTACCGTAATTCTAGGTACGGTAGCTTCGCTAAAGGCATACAATAATTTGGCGCCATTGCTGATAATGCCGTTCCATTCTTGGTCTGTTCCTGGCAAAAACCCAGGTACGTCTTCAAAAACAAGCAATGGAATGTTAAAGCAATCGCAGAAGCGTACAAAACGGGCCGCCTTTACCGAAGCATGGTTGTCTAAAACCCCAGCCAAATAAGCGGGCTGGTTGGCCACAATGCCAATGCTGCGCCCTGCCAGGCGGGCAAAGCCCACCACAATGTTTTCGGCATAAGCGGCGTGTACTTCCAAAAAGCTATCGGTGTCTATTACTTCGGCTACCACATCCCTGATATCATAAGGTTGCGAAGCATTTTGTGGCAATAATTCGTTTAATGCAGGCCTGTTTTCGTTACCTGTTTCGTAAGCCAGACTGGTAGGCCTTTCTTCACAGTTTTGAGGCATGTAGCTCAACAGTTTTTTGACATGGCTAATGGCGTCGAGCTCGTTGGCGCAGGCAAAATGCGTCACACCCGATTTGGTGGCATGCGTAGTAGCGCCGCCCAATTCTTCAGCGCTTACTTCTTCGTGCGTAACGGTTTTAACCACATTCGGGCCGGTTACAAACATGTAGGAAGTATTTTCGACCATTAAAATAAAATCGGTAATGGCTGGCGAGTATACCGCGCCACCGGCACAGGGGCCCATAATGGCCGAAAGCTGCGGAATAACTCCGGAAGCCTGTACGTTACGGTAAAAGATATCGGCATAACCGCCCAAAGAAACCACGCCTTCTTGTATACGGGCACCGCCACTGTCGTTTAAGCCAATGATAGGTGCGCCGTTTTTCATGGCCATTTCCATGATTTTGCAGATCTTTTCTGCATGAGTTTCGGAAAGCGAGCCTCCAAAAACGGTAAAATCTTGCGAAAAAACATACGTTAATCGGCCATTAACCGTGCCATAGCCGGTAATTACGCCATCGCCCAGGTATTTTTCCTGTTCCATGCCAAAATCGGTGCTACGGTGGGTTACCAGCATGCCTATTTCTTCAAAGCTGCCTTCGTCTAACAGAAAATGGATGCGCTCGCGGGCAGTGAGCTTGCCTTTTTGATGCTGACTGTCAATGCGCGCCTGGCCTCCGCCCAAATGGGCGCTTTTTATTTTATGCTGTAAGCTTTCGATTTTATTCTTCATTCTTTCAAAATGGATTTTTTTAAAATTAGAAATTACCAGCGGTATTGCAAACGCGTGGTCAATACATTGTCCTTTAAATCGCTCTGGTAGCCCGATAGGGTAGTGCCGTCGTTTGTCACATGTTCGTTGTAAACGGTAAGCTTTAATCGCGAGCTTAAGGCACAGGTTAGCCCATAGCCCAAAGTTCCATACTTAATATCGCCTGCAGTAGTGTTGTTGCCGGCCAATCCGATTTCTTTTTCGTCGATATCGGTATTGGGGTCGTATACGTCGTAAGCCATGATTACGCTAAACCTGGTTTTGGCAATTTGTTGTGTCAACCAAATATAGTAGCCGTTAAAATGGCGTAGGTAAAGGTTGGTGGCAGGCTGCGTGGCAAAGCTTTGGCTGGCATAGGGGCCTGCCAAACTGGCGCTGCTGGCTACGCCGGGCTGGGTGCCTGCTATATACTCGGTTTTGAGGCTGGTGGTGCCAAAAGCATTGTCGTATTGCACCTGCAGGTTGGCGCCATAATAGTTGCGCTTTAGGTTGCTGCCTATATTGCTGGCGCTGGTATTGCTGGCAAAGCCATGGCCGTTGTTGGTATAATAAGTGTCGGTATTGCTGCGCACAGAGCCCTTGTAAAACGAGCCCCCAAAGCCGATGTGCAGTTTTTTATTGGCCAAACTGTCGAATTTGAAGTTAAGACCACCTACCATGTCTTTTTTTGAGTCATAATCCCGCGCCGAAAGCCCGCTGCCATTGATTACGGCAAAATCGGCTGTTAAAAACTTGGCTATTTTTTGGGGATGGAAAGAAACCATTGCGCCTAAATCCCTTTCCCTGGGCATCAAGGTTTGAAACACGCGTGCTCTTTCCGGAAAATCGCGATAGCCCGAAGAGTAGATGATCGAGTAGCCGAAAGGTCGGTTAAACAAGCCGGCGGTAAACAGCAATTCGGGTACGGAAGGTGCGTGGAGCTGAATAAAGGCATCCATCAGGTTTACGCCGTTCTGGGTGGCGTCTATTTGGAAAACAATGCTTGAATATTTGTCTACCCGGTCTATTTTAAGTCGGCCGCGCCTGATGATGAAGCGGCTGTCGCTGTTTGCCGAAAAATCTCCGCCAGAAAAGGAAGTAATTCCTGCCGACTGTGCTTTCTGGAATTGGGTTTGCAGATAGCCCGTAATTTTAATGTCGTGTATATCATACGAAGACGGAGCATTGTTGTTTTGCGCCATGGCCAAAAGCGGACATAAACAAACGAACAAAAAGAGACCTTTTTTCATTTTTTACAAATGGTTTTGCAGCGATATAAAGTAGCATGCGCTTTGGGCCGTGAAATTACGGTTAATCCATAGCTTTTCGAACAGAAATTATTTTTTAGCCCGGCCTTGGGCACCGGTTTTGCGAAAGACGATTATTTAATTACATTTTTTTTACCATTTTATTTGTCACTTTGATGCTTTTGGAACTATTTTTGGAGAAATCGAAAAAACAAAAGATTTATGTGGTTTAGAAAATACCGTTTATTTATCGTGATTGCCTTTATGGGCATCTTTACGGCAAAGATGGTAATTTCTGGCGCGCCAGTATTTTTTGCCCACTTAGACAAAAGTCTGATGAATGCAGTGATTATGCAGCTTGAGGCAGAGAACCATGGCGACGATACGGCCAAAGGAAGCGTAAAGTTTGCCGACCATAAACTGATGTTCTATCGCTATGATCTGACTTATGTGCCCCTCGAAATCGATTACGGGGTAACAAACAGTTTTATTGAGCATTCTCGGCGATATGTAGACCCTTATCATCCTTCGGTACCCACACCGCCTCCTAACTTTTCATAGGCTTTTACTTTTATCGTCAAAATGTGAACTGCAGCAGTGGCTGTGGGACGATTTCTTATGAAAAAAATAAAATTTAACGCGAGTTTATTATGGAAAATGTGGGTTCGACCTCAGGGTCGGGTATTAATAAATATTTCTTAAAAAAGAATTTAAAACGCGATATACCATCGAGTATAGTTGTGTTTTTAGTGGCCTTGCCTTTATGTTTGGGCATTGCCTTGGCCTCTGGCGCTCCATTGTTTGCCGGTTTAATTGCCGGTATCGTGGGAGGCGTTGTGGTAGGCGCTATGAGTGGTTCGCAATTAAGTGTTAGCGGACCGGCTGCGGGTTTAACTGCTATTGTTCTGGGTGCAATTGCCTCGCTAGGCAGCTACCAGGTCTTCTTACTTGCTGTGGTTTTGGCAGGTGCTATCCAAATGGTGCTCGGCCTTATCAAGGCCGGCACCATTGGTAATTACTTTCCATCGAGCGTAATTGAAGGTATGCTGGCCGGTATCGGCGTATTGCTTATCTTAAAGCAGCTGCCTCATGCCATAGGTGTAGACAAGGATTATTTTGGCGACGAAGGCTTTCTTCAAAAGGATGGCGACAATACCTTTTCGGCTATTTTGCATGCCGTAAATGGATTGAGCCTGGCCGCTATTGTAATCAGTTTGCTGTCTATAGCCATCCTGGTTTTTTGGCCAAAAATCAAAAAGCTCAACACAGTACCTGCCCCTTTTTTGGTGGTGATACTGGGCGTTGGACTGGCTTTGGCTTTCCAGGGCACCAGCTATCAGCTGAGGGCCGATCAAATGGTGAATATTCCTTTGTTTAACGGCTGGGAAGAATTTAAGGGCCTGTTCAGCACGCCCGACTTTTCGGCCATTGGCAACAAACAGGTTTGGATAGTTGGCTTAACTATTGCCGTGGTGGCTAGTTTAGAAACCTTGCTGGGTATCGAGGCGGTTGATAAAATCGATCCGATTAAAAGGGTAACGCCAACCAACCGCGAATTGGTGGCCCAAGGTTTTGGCAACATGGCCAGCGGCATGTTGGGCGGTTTGCCTATGACTTCGGTAATTGTACGCAGCTCGGCCAACGTAAATGCAGGTGGCCGCACCAAAATGTCGACCATTATACACGGTACCTTGTTGCTGCTGTCGCTGCTGTTCATTCCGAAGCTGATCAATATGATCCCTTTGGCCTGTTTGGCCGCTGTACTTTTGGTAACCGGTTACAAATTGACACGCATTTCGCTGTTTAAGCACATGTACCATAAAGGATGGGACCAGTTTGTTCCTTTTGTGGTTACCGTGCTGGCCGTAGTACTTACCGATTTGTTGAAAGGGGTTGCTATTGGTATGGCTTTCTCTATTTTTTACTTGTTGCGTACCAACATGCGCAACCCTTTCTTTTATAAAGTACAAGAGGAGGGAAACAAGAAAAACATCAGGATTAAGCTGGCCGAAGAGGTATCTTTTTTAAACAAGGCCTCTATTCAGGTATTGTTAACCAATATCCCGAAAGAAACCAATGTCATTATCGATGGTTCAAATGCCAGGTATATCGATCCAGATGTATTGGAGACCATTTTTAATTACAAACATAATGCTTATACTAAAGGCATTATCGTAACTTTAGAGCACATTAAAAGTCATTACACTGTGCCTAAATTAAATAACAAGATTGTAGAAGAAATTAAATCATAAAATTATGTGCGCAAAAAATGTAGAAAAAGATAACCGTCAAGAAGCTATTACTTATGAGAGCTTATTGCAAGGCAATAAAGAATGGGTTGCTGCAACCTTAAATGAAGATCCCACTTTTTTCGACCGCTTGGCTGCTGGACAGACTCCTCCGGTACTATGGATCGGCTGTTCCGACAGTCGTGTACCCGCCAACCAGATTACCAATACCTTGCCTGGCGATATCTTTGTACACCGCAATATTGCCAATGTGGTTACGCATACCGACATGAACCTGCTGAGCGTATTGGATTATTCGGTAAACGTGCTTAAAGTAAAACATGTAATCGTTTGTGGCCATTATGGCTGCGGTGGCGTAAATGCGGCGCTTGGCGATAAGCAGGTTGGTCTGATTGACAACTGGTTGAGAAATATCAAGGATGTTTACCGCATTCACGACAGGGAACTGGATACCATTAAAGACCAAACCCGTAAATTTGATCGTTTGGTAGAGTTGAATGCCATTGAGGGTGCAGCCAATATCATGAGCACCTCGATTGTGCAAAATGCCTGGGCCGCAGGCCAGGAGCTATCAGTACACGCTTGGGTTTACAGCCTTAAAACAGGTTTGATCAGCGATATGAAGGTAAGTGCTTCTAGCGCAGCTGATATTTCGCCGGTGTATAAAATGAAGGCCAATAAATAAGCAAAACAATTGTCAATTGAATAGAAGCCGTCTCTTAGGAGATGGCTTTTTTATTGGAATAAACGCCGCTAATTGGCATGAAGCCTTGCTTAGGGTAGGGCTTGATGGTTCATTTGAGAAACTCGAGGTTCCAGATTTTTTCGGCCTTACGGCCAATGAGCCAAAAAGAAGCCGCAAGCACCAAAAAGAAAAGAGCCTTGTGCCAACTGTCCCAAAAGTATTCGAAATAGCGGGTATACAGGTTCAGGAACAAGAAGGTGATGCCAAATTCGCGCGCCACTTCGTCTCTGTATTTTAGGCCAGCCCAAATGCTGAGGAGGCAAGCTCCTGCCGAAACAATGGCGTAATAGAACAGGCTCAGTTGCTTGATGCCATACCAGGCTTCCAATGTTCCATAATTGCCAAAAACCGATAAAAACCACAGCGATACAAATAGATAAACCATGCCACAAACATAGCTCGCCTCAAAAAAATAGCCCCATTTTTTATGGTTGCGCAACAAAAAGGCCAATGCAGTTACCGCCAGTCCGAAAAATACAAAGCGCAAGGGGTAGTTCATGCCCAGGAAATAATAATTGCTTCTACTCAGGTAACCGGTTTCTGTGCCAAACCAAGCTGCCAACGAAATCAGGGCAAAAATCCAAGTCAGTTTAGAACGGTATAGGTAGCCAATGGTGCCATAAACAAATACCGAAATGAGAATGAGAACAGAAAAATGTCTGCTGCCGTTATCGATGGTTTTGCCGAAGTAGGCAAGGGCGTTGGCGGTGAGCAGAATGGCACTAAACAGGATGGCCTCGTTGCTAAACCTGCGTTCGCTATGGTGTTTTTTGCGCTTAAAGCCAACATAGTACAGCCAGCCGGCACCAGCAGCTGATAAAATGCTGATGATGATGTTGGGCGTTTGGTATATTCTTTTCAGGTAGTTGAGTACCGAATCGTCTATCAAAAATGCGCCAAGCGAGATAAAACCACAGGCCATGGCAATCCAAAAAGAATATTGAGCCAACCTTAGCCAGTCGAAGGCCTTGGTTTCGTAACTTTTTTTCAGCTTGGTTTCGGTATCAGCATCTATCAGCCCGTCGGTTTTCCACTGCTCGATTACCTCGTCTAAAAACTCGCTTTTGTCCTTGTCGATTTTCATCTGTACCTAAAGATAGCATGGACATTTAAAAGAAACAAATAAAACTATGCCCTGCCTGAGGTCATCAGCTTTTGTTGTAACTATCTTTTGCTATCTTTCGGCAAAGAAAACCAAATATAACCTCGTTTGCTCGTCTTTGTCAAGGCCAGGAGGTTTATGCTGCCATGAAAAAACATCAATCCCTGGTAAGAATCAAAAAAAGAGAGGGCTTTGAGGGCCAAAGGCATATTGTGTTGCCCAAAAAGGTTGAAAGCACTTTTTTAAAGAAAGATCCCATTACCAAACAGATTTATATTACCGATATTGGTTATTTTCCGAAAGCCAAAAACCATTTTGTAGTACGCGAGGAAGGCGCCGAACAGCACATCTTAATTTATTGCGTTGATGGCACGGGCTGGATAGAAGTGGAAGGGCAGCCGGTGGCAATCTCGCCGTCTACTTTTTTTATCATTCCCCTCGGTACCAAACATAGCTATGGCGCCGACGAGCAAAATCCCTGGAGTATTTATTGGGTTCATTTTAAAGGCAAGTTATCAGGACAGATTATCGAGCTCATTTCCGAGCAGGTGAGTGGCCTGGAACCCAAAATCATCTTTAACGAAAACCGGATCAGGATTTTTGAGGAAATCTACCTTACCCTCGAAAATGGCTACAGCGACGACAACCTGCGTTTCATCACCATGGCCTTTTACCATTTCCTTTCTTCTATTTTGTATGAAGACAAATTTGGTCGCGTAGAACTGAAAAACAGCAACCAGGTGGTAAGCGAAGTAATTAAGTTTATGCAACATAACCTAGGCGCCAGCATTGCCCTTAAAGATTTTGCCGATAGGGCTAATCTCTCTGTTTCGCATTTTTCTTTGGTGTTCAGGTCGGCTACCGGGTATTCGCCTACCGACTATTTTAACCACCTCAAAATACAAAAAGCCTGTCAGCAGCTGCAGTTTACCGATTTTTCTATCAAGCAGATTTCGAATACGGTTGGCTTTAAAGATCCTTATTATTTTTCGCGTCTGTTTAGCAAATGGATGCATGTATCGCCTTCGGCTTACAGGAAAATGAAAAAATAAAAAGGCCGGATTAACCGGCCTTTTCTGGATATATTTGCGAAGCTTTATTTTTAATTGCTTGGTTTTCAATGGTGAATTTGTAGGTCAAGCCGTTTTAAAACTTCGTAAGCGTTGTTAGTTTTCTGCTAAAAACGGATAGCGATAATCTTTCGGCGGATCGAAGGTTTCTTTGATGGTACGTGGAGAAACCCAGCGCAGCAAATTGATCATCGAGCCTGCCTTATCGTTGGTGCCGCTGCCTCTTGCGCCACCAAATGGCTGTTGACCAACTACTGCACCCGTACATTTGTCGTTGATGTAGAAGTTGCCGGCCGCATTGCGCAGGCGTTGGGTCGCTTTTTCTAAAGCATAACGGTCTTGGCCAATTACGGCACCCGTTAAAGCATAGATGGAAGTGCTGTCAATGATAGCTAAAGTTTTATCGAAATCTTTGTCGTCGTATACAAAAATGGTTAATACCGGGCCAAATAGCTCTTCGCACATGGTGGTGTATTTCGGGTCGTCGACCACTAAGACCGTAGGCTCGATGAAATAGCCTTTAGACTTGTCGTAGTTGCCACCGGCAATAATTTCAACGCCTTTGTCGTTTTTGGCGGCGTCGATATATTTGGCCAAGCTGTTGAACGATTTCTCGTCGATAACCGCATTGATGAAGTTGCTGAAATCTTCGGTTGGGCCCATTTTAAAGGTAGCCAAATCCCTCAACATCAGTTCTTTGATTTTTGGCCACAGGCTTTTGGCAATATATACCCTCGAAGCCGCAGAACATTTTTGTCCCTGGTATTCGAAAGCGCCACGGATGATGGCTGTGCTCGATACCTCGGCATCAGCAGAGCCGTGCACCAAGATGAAGTCTTTGCCACCAGTTTCGCCTACAATGCGCGGATAAGTTTTGTATTTGTGGATATTGGTGCCGATGGTTTTCCAGATGTCTTGGAAAACGCCGGTAGATCCGGTAAAGTGGATGCCTGCAAAATCAGGGTGAGAGAAAATCACGTCGCCTGCATCAGGACCAGAAACATAAACCAGGTTGATGACACCGTCTGGCAAACCCGCTTCGCGGAAAATCTGCATCAATACATTGGCGGCATAGATTTGGGTATTGGCTGGTTTCCATACCACCACATTGCCCATCATGGCCACCGAAGTAGGCAGGTTACCGGCAATGGCGGTAAAGTTAAACGGAGTTAAGGCAAACACAAAGCCCTCTAACGGACGTTGTTCTACGCGGTTCCAGCTGCCACGAGGCGATACCGGAGGTTGTTGCTTATAGATTTCGGTCATGTAGCTCACGTTGAAACGCAAAAAGTCGATCAGCTCGCAAGCCGAGTCGATTTCGGCCTGGAAAGCATTTTTGCTCTGCCCCAACATGGTGGCTGCATTTAATTTATAACGGTACGGACCTGCGATCAGGTCGGCAGCTTTTAAGAAGATGGCTGCACGGTGCTCCCATGCCAGGTTTTCCCAATCGGCCTTGGCGGCTAAAGCGGCATCAATGGCTTGGCTTACGTGGTTTTTGTTGCCCTTGCTATAGTTGGCCAACAAATGCTGGTGGTCGTGCGGAGGGGTAATTTTTCCCTGGTCTTCGGTATAGACTTCTTCGCTGCCGATATACATCGGGATATCGATCACTTTTGAGCGGCTTTCGGCTAGCGCCGCTTTTAACAATTCGCGTTCTTTACTTCCTGGTGCGTAACCCAAAATGGGTTCGTTAACAGGAGCAGGTACGTTAAAAAATCCTTTAAGCATAAATTAAATTCTTGTTTGTACAAAGATAGGTTTTATAGTTTAATGCCATTGTAAAATAGCGGCATAAAGGTGCGGTTTATTTCTCTGCTTTCCATGGCATTTTCACAATTAAAGGCCTTTGTACACGATGCATAAGGTAGTACGGTTAATAATAGCTATTTTTGAACCTTGAACATGCTTAAATACCTGCGCCTCTTACTTTTTCCGTTTGCCTTGCTCTACGGCATGGTGGTTATGCTTAGGAACAAGCTGTACGATTGGGGCATTTTTAAATCAGTGCGTTTTGATTTGCCTGTTATTTGTATCGGCAACGTGGTCGTTGGCGGTACGGGCAAAACGCCTACCACCGAATATTTGGTAAGGCTGCTGGCCGATTATCAGGTGGCCATCCTGAGCCGTGGCTACGGACGGAAAACCAAGGGCTTTGTGTTGGCCGATGCCCATACTACAGCCGAAACGATTGGCGACGAGCCTTTGCAGTACCATCAGAAATTTCCGCAGGTAACGGTAGCTGTTTGTGAAGATCGTGTCAAAGGCATTAATGAGCTCAAGGCCAACCATGAGGTGATCCTGCTCGACGATGCCTTCCAGCACCGGGCCGTAAAAGCCGGCTTCAATATCCTGTTGTTCGATTTTGCTTCTTTCATGCACTGGCAGTTTTTGTTGCCGATGGGCAATTTGCGCGAACCTTTTAATGCCTACAGGCGTGCCGATGCCCTGTTGATAACCAAGGTACCTGTGGCGATAAGCCAAGAGGTGAAGGAGGAGATAGGCAAGGGTTTTTTGCTACATGATCAACAGACCCTTTCGTTTGCCTCGATCAAATACGGAGAACTGGTGCCTTTGTTTGGTGGCGAAAACCAGTCTGTTCGGGCAACAACCACGGTATTTTTGCTCACCGGTATTGCCAACCCCGTTCCCCTGGCCAATTATTTGAAAAGCCAGACCCCAAACCTCGTGGCTTTCGAATTTCCAGACCATTACCATTTTAGCCAAGACGATATCAGGCAACTGGTTAAGGCCTTTGGCGAGCATTCTTCAAAAGAAAAGATTATAATTACAACAGAAAAGGATAGTAAGCGTTTATTAGGAGATAATTTAAAAGATTTACTCTTAAATTTGCCGATATTCTACCTGCCGATCCAGATAGATTTGGCTGTTACAGATAAGCAAACCTTTGACCAAAATATATTAGACTATGTTGCAAGAACTAAAAGAGTCAGTAACCTACCTCAAGCATAAAATAGAAGATTTTAAACCCGAAGTCGGCATCGTACTGGGCACAGGCCTTGGCGGTTTGGTCAAAGAAATTGAAGTTAGCCACAGCGTACTGTATGCCAGTATTCCCAATTTCCCGATTTCTACGCTCGAGTTCCATTCTGGCCGTTTGATTTTTGGTACTTTGCAGGGCAAAAAAGTAGTGGCCATGCAGGGCAGGCTGCATTATTACGAAGGCTACAGCATGCAGCAGATTACTTTTCCCATTAGGGTGTTAAAGGCCTTGGGCATTCAGTACCTTTTCGTATCGAATGCGGCCGGCTCGCTGAATCCGGATTTTAAGAAAGGCGATCTGATGATCATCAACGATCATATCAACCTGCAGCACGAAAGCCCTTTGCGTGGTATCAATAATGATGATTTGGGTCCACGTTTCCCCGATATGAGCCAGCCTTACAATCGCGAGCTGATTGCCAAAGGCTTGAAAATTGCCCAAGAAGCCAAGATTACCTGTCATCAAGGCGTGTATGTGGCCGTAACCGGTCCGAATTTAGAAACCAAGGCCGAGTACAAATACCTGCGTATTATTGGTGGCGATGCCGTGGGCATGAGCACCGTGCCTGAAGTGATTGTGGCCAACCATGCCGGTTTGCCGGTTTTTGCCATTTCTGTACTAACCGACGAGGGGTTTCCGGAAGACCTGCAGCCTTTTAGCCTGGAAGATATTCTAGCAACCGCGGCGCATGCAGAACCCAAAATGACACAAATTCTTAGCCAGCTTATTTCTTCCCTATAATGCAGAAACTCATTGCCTTTCTTCTGTGCTGCAACCTGGCTTTTTGTGCTTCGCAACTGTTTGCGCAAGACCTGAAAACCAGTGTAACCAATAATAAGGAACTCGATTCTTTGCGGAAGAAGGAAGAAGACGCAAAAGATTCGGTAATATTCGATTCGAAATACATCAGGTATACCACCCTGCGCTTAACCAAAGACAGCATCCACACGTTGCCTATTGATACCGGCCTTACCGGCATCCAGAATTTTAGCGTGTTGTTGCAGCCGCGTAGGCCTACTGTAGGGACAGGGGTAATGGGCCTCTCGGCTACTTCATTGCTGTTCGATCCGAGAAAAAACATCGGTTTTGATGCGGGTTTTCACGCCATGGATTACTATGCGCTTAATTACGATGACGTGAAATTTTATCGCGCTCGAACGCCCTTTACAAGTTTATATTATGTAAATGGTTCTGATAAAGAGCAGGTGCTTAAAATCGTCCATTCGCAAAACGTAAACAAGAACTTCAATTTTGGGGCTAATTTTGATCGTATCGGAGCCAATGGCGCTTATACCCATCAGCGTGGCGATGTGCTCAATGCAGCCTTGTTTATTTGGTTCCAATCGCCAAACAAGCGCTATAACCTCTGGGCCGATGCCGTTTTTAATACTTTTAAGGCCCAAGAAAACGGGTCTATTCTCAAAGATACCATCTTTACGCAAACCAGTGGTTCGTTGGTTGACAAGCAGGCAGAGCCCGTTAGGCTCGGTACAGCCAAGCAGCTGTGGCGAAAAAATTCTTTCATGATACGCCAAAGCTATTTTGTAGGGCGCATAGACAGTACGCTGAATGCCAGTAACCAAAGCATCTTGCCTACCAATAAGATTACACATACCCTCGTTTACACCAAAAGCGCTTATTCGTTTAAAAAAGATGAGATAGATGCTTACAAGGCCATTGTTGTGGGAACGCCGTTTCCTGATAAGATCCATCCGGTCGACTCTGTTTTTACCAACGATTCGACCAGCGTAAAACATTTGCAGAACGATTTTGTGTATACTTTTTTCCTGCGGGGCAGGGGAAGCGGTTTCTTAGGCAAGAACGAGCTGAAAATCGATGCGGGGATCAGGCACGATTTCTACAGCTATGCGCAACAAGGCCTGCTGCGCGATCGCAGCTTGTATTACAGTCATGATGCTTCTTTTCAGAACATCAGCTTGTTGGGGGCTTTAGGCTATCGCTTTAGCAACAAGGTTGATATCAACCTGAACCTGCAACAGATATTTCAGGGCGAAAATACCGGCGATTTCCTTTACGAGGCCAAGAGCAATGTACTTTTGGGCAACAAGGCCGGGCAAATTGTACTCGGAGCCTATATGCAGAATAAATCGCCCGAAGAGATCTATTCGCGCTATTTTGGCAACTATTATGATTGGGTAAACAACTTCGACAGAACGAAAACGGTCAATTTTACCTTTAACTATCTTAACCCAAGATATGGTTTTGATGCTTCAGCCGCTTATTATTTAATTGATAACTACCTGTATTTTGCCGCCGATGCCAAAAATGGCATTGCACCGCAACAAGCCACCGGAAGCATCAATTTGCTGCAGGTGAGTGTAGGCAAAAAGTTTACTTATAGAAGTTTCCATTTGGATGCCTATGTGGTTTATCAAAAAACAGACAGCAAAGACATCTTACGAACACCCGAAGTGTATACTTTCAATAGCATTTATAAAGAGCAAACTTTGTTTAAGGCTTTAAAAACACAAATCGGTTTCGATATCAGGTACAATACAGCCTATTCGGCGCTTTCTTATTCGCCGGCAACCAGCCAGTTCTACAATGGCGACCCTGTTAAACTAGGCACCAAGCCCGTAGTTGATGTTTGGATCAAGGCGGGTTTGCGCAGAGCCAACCTCTTCCTGAAATACGACTACGTGAACCAAGGCTTGTTTAGCAATGGCTTTTATACGGTTAACAGGTACCCAATGCCCGATCGTTTATTGAAATTCGGCGTAAGCTGGAATTTTTATGATTAACCATATTAGTTGTTTGGAGGAACAGGGAATAGAAAATTGGGAGTAGGAAATAGTGTAATCTGCTTTTCAACTCGCAACTCGCAACTCGCAACCCACAACCCATAAGCCCTAACCGAAAGCTAGGTTTTCTGTGGCTTCTTTTTAGCAGCCGGAAAAAGCACGTTGTTCAAAATCAGGCGGTAGCCCGGCGAGTTGGGGTGCAGGCTCAGGTCGGTAGGCGGATCGTTTACCTGGTGCTGGTAATCTTCGGGGTCATGGCCTCCATAAAAGGTAAATTGCCCCTTTCCAATTTCGCCATGCAGGTAACGCACTTCTGCACCGCCTTTGTTTTCGCCCAAAATGGTAACGCTGGGTTTGATCAGGCTTTTCCTAAAGGCGGTCGTTTGGCCCATAAAACCTTTAATTACCTTATCGTGGTCTTGGGTAAGCATGGTTGGCACCAAATCCCATTTGGCCGAAAAATCGAATAGGGTAAAATAGTCGTTGCTTTCTGTAAAGGTGCGGGTTTGGGTGACGTCTATATCCGAAAATTCATAGCGTTCGGGGTTCAGGTCAATTTTAAAGTCCTTAAAGGCTACACAGTTGTTGTAATTGAGCTTTGACTGGGCATTGGCGTCGGTTCCATCGCCATCAAACATGCTTTCGGCAATATCAACGCCTTCGGCAGCCAGGGCAATATCAAAACTATCGGTGCCCGAGCACATGGCAAACAGAAAGCCTCCGCCTGCACAAAACTCCTTGATGCGCTTGGCCACGGCCAGTTTCATTTCCGATACCTTTTTAAAACCGTTTCTCTTGGCCGCGGCCTCTTGGTATTTCACGTCTTCCTGGTACCAGGTGGCATTTCTAAAAGCATTCCAGAAACGGCCATACTGACCGGTAAAATCTTCGTGGTGCAAGTGCAGCCAATCGTAGCTACTCAGCTTGTCTTTTAGGATTTCGTCGTCGTAGATTACATCGTAGGGGATTTCTGCATAGGTGAGTACCAGTGTTACGGCATCATCCCAAGGGAGTTTGCTTTTGGGCGAATAAACGGCGATTTTTGGCGCTTTTTCCAGCTTCACCATTTCCATGTTCACATCCGGATTGTTGATTTCGTTCAAAATGGCGGTCGCCTTTCCATCGGCAATTACCTCGTAAGAAACGCCACGTATCTTGCATTCGTCTTCTATGGGCTTGGCATACTTCACCAAAAAACTTCCCCCGCGGTAGTTAAGCAACCAATCGACCTCTGCCTGTTGCTTAATGCTCCAATAGGCAATGCCATAGGCCTTGAGGTGGTTTTTTTGCCCTTCGTCCATATAAATGAGAATAGAAGAAGCCCGGCTTGCTACCGAAAACAGCAAAAGGCAAACGATCAGACGGAATTTATTTATAGCCATAAAGGATACTTGCTATGCGAATGTATATTTTTTGGAGGCTAATCTGAAATTATTACGTTGATAAAAACGTTAAAACAGCAGGTTTCATATCAATTTGGAATTTCTTTGGTACGATTTGTGGCTCAGGTATTAGGCTAATCGTTTCAATTTGTTAAATTTGTCTCTTCACAATAAATTATAAAATGAGCAAAGCAATAATAAAGACTGAAAAAGGTGATATGACCGTGGAGTTCTATGACAAAGATGCACCGAATACTGTTGCCAACTTTAAGAAATTAGCCAGCGAAGGCTTTTATAATGGCGTTACCTTTCACCGTGTAATCCCGAATTTTGTTATCCAAGGTGGTTGCCCTAATTCTAAAGAAGGCGCAACCGGTATGCCAGGTACAGGCGGTCCGGGCTACAAAATCGATTGCGAGCTAAGCGGAGATAACCAATACCACGACCGTGGCGTATTGTCTATGGCACATGCCGGAAGAAATACTGGCGGATCGCAATTTTTTGTTTGCCACAGCAGAGACAATACTGCGCATTTAGACCGCAACCACACTTGTTTTGGCAAGGTGATTGAAAATGTAGACCTTGTTGACGACATTAGACAAGGCGATAGAATTTTATCAATTGAAGTTATAGAAGACTAGTACATAGTATAGCGTATTGAGTATAGAGAAAACGCTATACGCTATACGCTATACGCAATACAAAATATATGAACTTAAGAGGAATTGTAGCCGTATCTGGCAGACCGGGCTTGTTTAAGCTGGTTGGACAAAACAAAGTAGGCTACGTTTTAGAAAGCCTAGACGAACAAAAGTTAAAGATTGTAGCCAACATCTCTACGACCAAATTGGCTTCGTTAGAAGATATCACCATTTATGGCGAAGACGAAGAACTAAAATTGGTTGATGTATTGGCCAACATCGCGGCCAGCAAAAATGCAGTGCCTGATAGCAAGGCAGATGGCAAGGCTTTACGTAGCTTCTTTTTAGAGGTAGCTCCGGGCCACGACCAAGAAAAGGTTTATGCTTCAGACATGAAGAAAATCCTAACCTGGTACCAGTTGCTTAAAGATTTGCCTTTGTTTACCGAAACCCCGGAAGGTGCGGAAGCAGATGTGCCAAAGGTGGAAGAAAAAGTAGAGAAAAAAGCCAAAGCGGCGCCTAAGGCCAAGCCAAGCAATGCCAAGGCACCAACTACCAAAACATCGGCGCCAGCCAAAAAGGCCAACATGACAAGCAAAAAAGGCGTTTAATTAACGTTTTTGAAAATAAAAAGCACCATTCGAAAACGATGGTGCTTTTTTTATGGGAATTTTGGCTGGTTATTTTTGTAATCAAAATAATGGCCATCAAAACTTGGCAGGATCGAATCTGGCCTTGATGAAAGGCGGGTTAAGGTTTCCAGGTTAAATGGCAAACAGTGGTATTGGTAAGTTGCTGGGCCGTCGAAAAATTCGAAGCCAAAAGCAGTAGAACCGAGAGTTTGAGCTTTTGCATTTGCCCGATGGCATTCATCCTTAATTAAAGAAATAATTATAGGCATACCAAGCTACCACCAATAGTATCAGAATGGTGATGGTAATGTTCATTATTTTTTTCTCTCTCGAATGATCGGTTCTAAACTTGTATTTTCTTTTATAATCGCTCGGTAACATAATGCCTCCTTTTTAATTAAACGATGAAATCAGCAAAAGATTTCCATAAATTATTTGCAATAAGCAGCCAGCATTTGCTTGGCATTGGCATGGCCTAGCGTAATGGCTTTTTTAAAATCGGCACAAGCCTCTTCTTTTTGCTTGTTGTTCAGCCTGGCCAGCCCCCGGTTTACATAGCTGTTGGCATTTTCGGGATTGAGAGCAATGGCCTTCGAAAAATCGGCAGTGGCGCCTGCAAAATCTTTTTGGTAACCACGCAAAACCCCGCGTTGAAAATAAGCTTCCTCTTCCTTCGGGTTGGCCTTTATGGCATTCTCGTAATCGGCAATGGCCAGTTTGTTGTTTTTGAGTTCTCTGTAGGCATTTCCTCTCACCAAATAAGCCGATGGGTAATCGTTATCGAGCTCGATTAATTGATGGAGATCAGCTACAGCGCCGGTAAAATCCCTAAGCATATATTTGGTGATGCCACGGCTGTAATATAGGATTTCGTTTTCGGGCGCAAACCTGATGGCCACTGTAAAATCGGCAAGTGCCAACTTGTAGTTGTTAAGGTCTTTATAGGCTAATCCGCGGTTAAAATAGTTTTTCCAGTCGGCAGAATCTAATTCAATGGCCTTGTTGTACGCTTCGATGGCACCCTTATAATCTTTTTGCCTTGATTTTTCCATGCCGGCATTAAAATGATCTAAACCCGATTCTTGCGCATGGACGCTTGCCAAGGCAAAAAGAGCAGCAAAAGCTAATAATAGGCTACGCATGATGGTATGGTTCGTTTTTGAGGATGGTAAAGGCACGGTACAATTGTTCTACAAAGAAGAGGCGTACCATTTGATGCGAAAAAGTCATGTCGGAAAGCGATAGGCTCCCGTTGGCGCGCTTGTAGATGCTCTCGTCGAAACCATAGGGGCCGCCGATAATGAACACCAAGTGCTGTACGCTGCCGATCAGCTGTTTGTTCAAGTACTCGGCAAAAGAAACCGAGCTGTGTTTTTTGCCCTTTTCATCAAGCAGCATTACTACGTCGCCGGGGTTCAGCTGTTTGGCAATCAGTTCGGCCTCTTTGGTTTTCTGTTGGGCTTCGGTAAGATTTTTGGTGTTTTTGATGTCGGGAATAATGACAAAGCTAAAATTGATGTAGTGCTTTAAGCGGTTAAGGTATTTTTCTATGCCTTCGATCAGGTATTTGTCTTCTGTTTTGCCAACAGCTACTAGCGTTATTTTCATGGGTAAATAATTTTGAATGATTGAATGATCGGATTTTGAATGGGGCATCCCGTTTCCTTCAATTTTTCAGCCTTCAGTTTCTTTAAGCTTTGGGTTTTGGTCTTTCTTTATTCCATTCGTTCTTTTATTTCTTCTCTCCGGGTTTCGTAGTATCTTAGCGCACAATCAAAAAACAAATATAATGTTAAAAAGCCAGCAAGAAATCGAAAATAAATATAAGTTGCGTGCCACCGCGCTTGTCGGAACCATCGATGGCCTCAAAAAGAGCATCGACAAATTGTCTATGGTGCGCATTGCATTATTGTTCGTAGAAATCGCATTTTTTGTTTTCTTTCTGCAATCGGCCAACGATACCGAGATGTTTTGGAGAGGGGCCTTGCTGGCGTTGCCGATAGCCGTTTTTATACTTGCCGTGAAGAAGCAAAGTGCCCTCAGCAAAAACAAAGAGTATCTGAGCAATCTTTTATGGGTTTATGAAAACGAATTGACTTTATTAAGGGGCAATGAAAACAAATATGCACACGGCGAAAACTTTAAAGACGAGAACCATGCCTACACTGCCGATTTGGATATTTTTGGAAGGTCGTCGCTTTTTGCCCTCCTTAACAGGTGCGTTACCAAAGTGGGTACTGAACGTTTGGCCCAAAGCCTAGCCTTCACCGATACCAAAGATGGCATCGTGGCCAGGCAGGAGGCTATTAGGGAAATGGCAAGCCATATCGACCGCACATTCGAGTTGAGGGCTAATTTAAAGGGGCACGACGTAAGTCAGATCGAACAGATTAAACAGAAGCTGAAAGGCCCGCTGGCCGAGCAGCTCAAATTTACCAGGAATAAACCTTTGCGCTTGTATGTAAAGCTATTGCCTTATGTGGCTTCGATTTTAACTCTGGCTGCCATTGTCGTTGGCGGAAAGCTGTGGACCCTTTTAATGCTGATAGCCTTTATCAATGCCGCGCTTACTTTCGGCCAGGGCAAAAAAATCAATAAGGTATATTACGGCTTTAGCGGAGGCTCGGCATTGCTGAACGATTATGCCACTGCCATTAAATGGACAGAGGAAATCAATTGGCAAAGCAGCTATATCCGGTCTCTCTTCTCTTCTACAAAGCAGGTAAGCGTACAAATCAAAAAGCTGGCTCAAATTATTCAGGCCTTTGACGCCCGCTTGAACATTTTGCTTAGCGCTATCCTCAATTTTTTCTTTTTGTGGGATTTGGATTGTTGCATCAAGCTTGACCAGTGGAATACAACAGCCGAAGTAGAAAACGGATTGGATAGGATAGGCTATTTTGAAGAGCTTATTTCGATGGCTACTTTGGTACACAACGAACCGGCTTGGACTTTTCCGCTCATCGATGAAGGCTTTTCGCTATCGGCAACCGGGCTGGGCCATCCGCTGATTAAGCAGCAGGGCAGGGTGTATAACGATTACCAGCTTGAAGCACAAGCTACTGTCGACATTGTAACCGGCTCTAACATGGCCGGAAAAAGTACTTTTTTGCGAACAGTGGGTATCAATATGATCTTGGCCTATGCCGGTGCGCCGGTTTGTGCCAGCCAAATGCGCTTGTCTATCTTCAAGTTGGTTACCTATATGCGTATCGTAGATTCGCTAAAGGAAAGCACTTCTACTTTTAAGGCCGAGCTAAACCGGCTGAAAATGATTTTAAGCACTGTAAAAACTACCGAGAATGCCATGGTGTTGATTGATGAAATGCTGCGCGGCACCAATAGCAGGGACAAGTACCTGGGCTCGAAGGTTTTTATTGAAAAGATGATTGAACTTCGGGTGCCGACGCTGTTTGCGACACACGATCTGCAGTTGTCTGAACTCCAGGTTATCTACGCGCAAACCGTAAGAAATTTCCATTTTGATATCCAGCTGGCGCATGGCGAAATGAGTTTCGACTATCAGCTTAAGCATGGTCCTTGCAGCACGTTTAATGCAGCTATTTTATTGAAAGAGATCGGCTTGGCGCTCGATGAGCAGCATTAGCGGATCAAGGTGAGCGAGCCTGTATATTTTACATCCTGATTGGCGATGTTCTTGCCCATGATTACATAATAATAAACCCCAACTGGCACTGGTTTATCGTTGTAGGTGCCCTTCCAGTTTTCGAAAATGCTGGTGGTTTGGAAAAGGTTTTCGCCCAGCCTCGAATAAATAAAGAGGTGATACTTTTTAAGGTTGGTAATGCTCACCACAAATTCGTCGTTAGTGCCGTCGCCGTTGGGCGAAAAAGCATTGGGCACAAATAGGGAAGCATTTTTCAGGATCACCAAATCGCCCTTGGTTACCGAATTAGAGCAGCCTTCGTCGGCATAAGCCGTTAAGGTAATTTTAAACGTACCACTTTGGGTATAGGTATGGGTGGGATTGGCCAAGGTAGATTGGCTGCCATCGCCAAAATCCCAAAGGTAAGAGTCGGCATCTTTAGAGCTGTTGGTAAAAACGATAGGTAAGGGTGCCGAAAATTTGGCAGTGAATTGAGGCTCGGTGTTAAAAATGGCTTGAGGTATTTTGGCAATGGGCGGTACAACAAATTGGACGGCATCGCTTAGGCAGTCGCCGGCTTTAAGCACAATTTGGTAAACACCTGCTTGTTTAAAATCAGTTAATGGAACTTCCAGTTTGGCCGTGTTAGCCGTCAATCCATTGGGGCCTGTCCATTGATAGGTTACGCCATCTACTTCGTCAATTTCCAGCTTCATGACATCACCGATGCAAAATTTAGTTTGATTGGCACGAATTACCGGCGTAGCAGGCTTCAGTTGCACCTCTAATTGTTGCGAAATGCTTACCGAACAGCCATTGGCGTTTTGTACGGTTAAAGTAATGGTCTTGGTGCCTGTAGTGTTGTAGGTCAGCACGCCGTCGCCATTGCTAGTCGTAGTTAAGTTCTTTACGCCTGTGCCGACATCCCAAATAGCCGTGGTAAAATTAGTTGACTGATTAACCAGCGTAAAGTTCTGATTGGCTTGACAGGCGTTATTGACAACAATTTTAAACTGTGCTTCAGGTTTAAGGTAGATGGGGGGGATGCTGAGTGTCGTTGTTTGGCTAACGCAATCGCCAACCTGTACGTAGAGCTGATAATCGCCAGCGTTTTCTGGACCGGTAATTAAAATTTCAGGATTTTGTTGGTCTGAGGCAAAGCCATTTGGTCCTGTCCAATGATAGCTGGCCAAATCGAGGTCAGGTGTGCGCAGTATTAAGGTTTCGCCAACACAGAGCTTGAGGGCAGAAGGAATAATGACAGGTGGTGAGGGCGTATTGGCCACCATAAACTTGACGGTACTAAACACGGTACAGCCGTTGGCCCCTTGCGCCTCAAGTACAACCGCTTTTTCGCCTGGCGTAGTGTAGGTGATGTTAAAAGGACCTTCAGTATTGGCAGTGGCAATATTGGCACCCTCGCCAAAAGTCCATTTTAAGGTATTATAATTAGACGAAAGACTGGAGAAGGTATAGCTTTGCTGAAATGTACAAGGGTTG
Source organism: Pedobacter sp. TM02 (assembly GCF_059705275.1). Taxonomy (NCBI): domain Bacteria; kingdom Pseudomonadati; phylum Bacteroidota; class Sphingobacteriia; order Sphingobacteriales; family Sphingobacteriaceae; genus Pedobacter; species Pedobacter sp. TM02. The sequence goes on along the minus strand of NZ_AP046530.1, from coordinate 3,387,997 downwards.
ATCTTGTCCATTTTAATCTCCGCTGTTGGCCCAACAAACTCGGTGGTGCCATCAAATTGGATATGGAAGCCATTGTTGCCTCCAGAGAAGTTGTCGATAATAAGCGCATAGTTATGCCCGGCTACCATATCTACGAACTTGACAAAGCCATTTTGGCCAGGCACACAGCCGGATTCTTCGCGCAGATCGGTTTCCGTTAAGCTCAACCCGGTTTGGTTATAGAAAGGCGTACAGGTAACGCCACTTCCAGAGGCACAACGAATGGCATTGGCGGCAGTAGCTTGGCTGCAATCGCCACCCGGTCCCAAATCATACAATACCCAATCAATATCATTGTTGCGGACAGTAGGTGTTATGGTAAAAGTAAAAGTGCCGTCTTTGCCTGCGGTCCACATGTACCAGGCCGAATTCGATTCGGTGCCTAAACAGGTTCCGGCGGTTTCCCTGTTGTTTAAACCTGCTCCGGTAACGTTGGTCTGGGTAAATTCTTCCATTTTGCAAAGGATAGAAACCGTACCACAATCCTGCCCGGGCTTAAGTGGCGCAAAGTAATTGTTAACGCAAAGCTTAAAAGTGCCCTCGGCATTCATGGCAGCGCTTACCCTGATGTAATAAACCGTTCCGGGAATTAGCCCACCTTTGGTAATGCTGGTTACATTGCTCGAAGTGAGCATATTGGTAGGGAGCTCGGCTGATGAATTGGTGGCCGGATCAAAAGTGTAAAGCGCTACTAGCGGATTAACCAGTGTATTTGTACTAGTGGCATTGTCTTTGCCGTTTACGGTAATGTTGACATCGAATTTGGTGGCCGTGAATTTGAACCATACATCCTTTCCAATGGCGCCGCTCCAATTCATCGGGACGCCTCTTGCAGTTGCGGTAGCCTCTATATTGCTGTATTTGGCATCCTCGCTGCAAAAAGCATCGGTATTGGCGATGTTGACGGCTTTGTCTATTTCATCGTTCGGAGGCGCTGAGCGATAGGCATGCGCGCCCAAAGTGAGCAAACATAAACAGATGATTATCAAGCGCGTCATTTCATAAAAATAGAAAAAAAAGCTTTGTTTAGCCAATTCACAATTGTTAATATTAACTTAACAGGAATAATTGACCTTAGCAAAAATTAGCCAGTATAGAAATGTTTAAAGCCAGTGATTTTGGTCCTGATTTTTTATGGGGAGTTGCTACTGCGGCCGCGCAGATAGAGGGCGCCTCGAATACGTATGGCAAGGGTGCCTCTATTTGGGATACGTTTGCCAAGCGAACAGGCAAAATTAAAAAAGGCCACCAGCTTGATGTAGCCTGCGATTTTTACCATCGCTATCAGGAAGATATCGCCTTGGTAAAGACCCTGGGCTTTAAGGTTTTTCGCTTTTCTATCTCCTGGTCGCGGGTGTTGCCATTAGGCAAAGGGCTGGTTAATGAAGAAGGCATCCGTTTTTACCATAACGTGATCGACGAATGCCTAAGCCAAGGACTTATTCCTTATGTTACGCTGTACCATTGGGACTTGCCCGAGACCTTGTCTCAACTAGGTGGCTGGACCGTATTTAGTATCAATGCCGATTTCAATGAATTTGTGATGCTTTGTGGCAAGACCTATGGCGACAAGGTTAAAAACTGGATTGTGATTAACGAGCCATTTGGCTTTACTTCGCTCGGCTATATGCTTGGCGTTCATGCCCCTGGCGAAACCGGACTAACCAATTTTTTGGCAGCGGCGCAGCATACGGCCATTGCGCAGGCAGATGGTGGCCATATTTTACGCGCCGAAGTGCCAAACGCGCGCATCGGAACCACCTTTTCCTGCTCAGAAATCATTCCTTACACAACGAGTGCCAACGATTTGCTAGCCGCCAAACGGGTTGATTGCCTAATGAACCGTTTGTTTATTGAACCGACTTTGGGCATGGGTTTTCCAACGGCCGATTGGGATGTGTTGGAGAAATTTGCCGTGAGCCACTCTACCTGGCGCCATGTTAAGCGCATGACATTCGATTTTGATTTTATCGGCCTGCAAAATTATTTCCCTTTGGTGATCCGGTACAATGCGTTTATTCCGGTTGTACAAGCCTGGGAGGTCAAAGCCAAGAACCGCAACAAACCCCATACGGCCATGGGCTGGGAAATTAATGCCGACAGCTTTTATAACATCATCAAACAATTTGCCGGCTACCCGAAAGTGAAGGAAATTATGATTACCGAAAACGGAGCTGCCTTTAACGATAAATTGACGGATGTCCATGTCCACGACGAAGACCGTATCGCTTTTTTTAAACTGTATTTAGAAGCTTTGCTCAAGGCCAAAAATGATGGCATTAACATTACAGGTTATATGGTATGGACTCTGATGGATAATTTTGAATGGGCCGAAGGCTACCAGGCCAGGTTCGGCATTGTGCACAACGATTTCAAAACCCAGCAAAGAAGCATCAAAGACTCGGGCTATTGGTGGCAGAAATTCTTGGGTAATTAACTGCGGTTCCCAATAGTTAGGCTTACTTCGGCTTAGTCATCGTAAGATAGTCCATTTTTAGCGTAAGATATTATATTGTTGTAGTCTAAATTTCTCAGGATATTTAGGTATCTTCCTATACTGTTTTGTTTTTTACTTCGGTATAGCACTTTAACAACACGAAATTGTTTATGCTATCACAAAAAAAAATGCTTTTGGCCGCAGTTTTTGTAACGGCCACAGCCTTGGTTGCCTTCTCCTTGTTTTCTGCCGAAAAGCAGATTGATTTCAATGCGGATGTAAAGCCTATCCTCAACAAAAAATGCATCAGTTGCCATGGTGGCGTAAAGCAGCAGGGTGGCTTTAGCGTATTGTTTCGCGAAGAAGCCCTAGCAGCTACCAAAAGTGGCAAGCCTGCCATTGTCCCAGGTCATCCAGAGGAAAGCGAATTTATTAAACGCCTACAAACAGACGATCCTGAACAGCGGATGCCCTATAAACACGAGGCGCTGAGCAAAAACGAAATAGATATTTTAAGTGCCTGGGTTAAACAAGGTGCCAAATGGGGCAATCATTGGGCTTATGTGCCTGTAAAGCCGACACCTTTGCCTGATGTAGATAACAACTGGGTACGTAACGGCATCGATAAATTCATTTATGCCAAACTCGAAGAAAACAAACTCAAACCCTCGCCACAGGCCGATCGGGCTACCCTGTTGCGAAGGGTTAGCTTAGACCTGATCGGTACCTTGCCTTCAGAAAAACTAGCCAATTTGTACCTAAATGGCAAAGACGAAACAAAAGACTATCAGTTGCTGGTTGATTCGCTGCTGGCTTCGCCGCGCTTTGGCGAGCGCTGGGCTTCCATGTGGCTCGATATCGCCCGGTACGCCGACACCAAAGGCTACGAATCAGATCCCAACCGTAACATTTGGGCCTACCGAGATTGGGTAATCAAGGCTTTTAACAGCGATATGCCCTATAATCAGTTTGTGACCGAACAAGTAGCCGGCGATTTGTTGCCTAATCCTACTGATGCGCAATATATCGCAACTGCTTTTAGCCGCAATACGCCAACCAACGACGAGGGCGGTACCAATAACGAAGAATTTCGCACCGCGGCGGTACTCGATAGGGTAAACGCAACTTGGGAAGGGCTCATGAGCACCACTTTTGCTTGTGTGCAGTGCCACAGCCATCCTTATGATCCTTTTAAGCACGACGAATACTACCAGTTCATGTCGTATTTTAACAATACCAGAGACGAAGACGTACCCGCAGAATATCCTTTGCTCAAACAATTTAACGATTCACTGAGCCGCGAGCTGAAGCAACTCGAAAACTGGGTGGCCCAGGTAGCCACACTGCAAAGAGCCAAAGCCATCAGTCTTTTTCTAAAAACCGGACAGCCAGCTATTAACTCTACTACGGCCGATGAGCTGAAAAATGCGGTGATCGGCAATAACAACATCGCTTTGTTTTTTAAGAACAATGCCGTAGCCCGTTTAAAAGCGGTTGATTTGAACCAAGCAGATCAGCTGATTTTCAGGTACAATACCAATAAACCAGGTGGAAAGATGAGCCTCCATATCGATTCGCCAAACGGCCCCTTACTGGTTTCGTGGCCATTGGCTACTGGCCCAAGCTATCAAAATGTAGCTGTCGATTTTAAGATGCAACACGGTATTCACGATGTGTACCTGAGCTACAGCAATCCTGCAATCAAAAATCCCGACGAGTTTACGGTCTTTTTCGATTGGTTTCATTTTGCCCCACAATTTCCAGGAAAAGGCCAGCCTGGCTACGTGGCTTATCAAAAAACTTTCAACAATTTGCTGAATGCCAACGTGCCTACTACACCGATTATGGTGGAAAACCCTATGGCTATGCGCCGCAAAAACTACGTGTTCGAACGTGGCGCCTGGACTTCAAAAGGCAAGGAAGTAAAGGCAGGTGTACCGCATTCGCTCGCTTTTGCCATGCCTAAAAATGCACCTAACAACAGAATGGGTTTGGCCATGTGGTTAACCGACAAGCGCAATCCCTTGGTATCGCGAACCATGGTTAACAGGCTTTGGGAACAGCTGTTTGGCACAGGCTTGGTCGAAACGCTCGAAGATATGGGCACGCAGGGCATGCCGCCAACACATCAGGAACTGCTTGACTATATGGCCTATCAATTTATGAACTCCTACAACTGGAGCGTAAAAAAAATGCTCAGGGAAATGGTAATGACGGCTACTTACCGGCAGGATTCGAAAGTTTCGGAAGAGCTCAAGGAAAAAGACCTCTTCAATAAATTTTATGCAAGAGGAGCAAGGGTTAGGCTCAGTGCCGAACAGGTCCGCGATCAAGGCCTGGCCATTAGCGGGGTACTCAGTACCAAAATGTATGGTCCGCCAGTTATGCCCTGGCAACCTGAAGGCATTTGGTTTTCGCCCTACAATGGCGCCAAATGGATCAAAAGCAATGGCGAAGACCAGTATAGAAGGGGCATTTATACCTATTGGAAACGCACGGCTCCTTACCCATCGGCTATCGCTTTTGACGGGGCATCGCGCGTAGTGTGCAGTCCGAGGCGCATACGAACCAACACGCCTTTGCAAGCCCTGGTTACCCTCAACGATTCGGTTTATGTAGACATGGCCAGGCATTTCGCCTCGCGCATGCAACAGTCGGGAGGTCGCAACATAGCCCATCAGATTGCACAAGGCTACTCGGTGATTTTGTACAAGCCTATTCCTGCCAACAGGTTAAAGGTATTTGAAGATTTATATGCCAAGGCGTTGGCAACCTTTAAAAAAGATACGAAGGCGGCTTCGGCATTAATGGGCGATAAACAACAAGCCGCGAAACCCGAATCCGCCGCCCTGGTATTGGTGGCCAATGCCATGCTCAATTTAGACGAAGTGGTAACCAAAAACTAAAGAAACATGACCAGAGACGAACTGAATGCCCATAGATTGGTTAAAGAAGCCCAAGAAGCTATGTTGAGCGGCTTAAGCCGAAGACATTTTTTAAAGGAAAGCGCCTTTGGACTAGGTGCATTGGCCATGGGTTCCTTATTGGGAAGTTGCGGTGGCCTGTTTAGCAAGCCACAAACCCAAATCAGCTATGATCCAGCCCATCCGCTATTGCCCAAGTCGCCGCCTTTTGTGGGCAAGGCCAAAAGCGTAATCTACCTGCACATGGCTGGTGCGCCTTCACAATTGGAATTATTCGATTACAAGCCCGAACTGATGAAAATGGATGGCCAGGATTGTCCGCCTTCGCTATTGGCCGGAAAGAAATTTGCTTTTATTACCGGTGTGCCCAAAATGCTGGGGCCACAGGCACAATTTGCCCAACATGGCCAAAGTGGCGCAACCATTAGCGAAAACCTGCCCCATTTTGCGACCATGGCCGATGAGGTTAGTTTCTTAAAAGCCGTTAAAACAGACCAGTTTAACCATGCGCCGGCTCAGTTGCTGGTGCACACGGGCAGTCCACGTTTGGGCAGGCCAAGCATTGGCAGCTGGGTAACTTACGGTTTGGGAACCGAAAATCAGAATTTGCCGGGTTATGTGGTGCTGACCAGCGGTGGCAGTTTTCCTGATGCAGGTAAAAGTGTTTGGGGCAGCGGGTTTTTGCCGTCTGTTTACCAAGGCGTACAGTGCAGAAGCGAAGGCGATCCGGTATTGTTTATCAAAGATCCCGACGGAATGAACCGCGATTTGAGAAAAGCCTCTATCGAAGCCATCAACAAGGCCAACGAACAGCAATACCAAGAGTACAACGACCCGGAAATCCTATCGCGCATTGCACAATATGAAATGGCTTACCGCATGCAAATTGCCGCTCCGGAAGTCATGAACATTAACGACGAGCCGGCCTACATCCACGAAATGTACGGCACGCAACCGGGTAAGGCCTGCTTTGCCAATAATGTGTTGCTGGCGCGCAAACTGGTAGAAAAAGGCGTGCGCTACATTCAGCTGTTCGATTGGGGTTGGGATGCCCATGGCGATAACCCGACCAATTCGCTCAATATCGGCCTAAAAAATAAATGCAGGAGCATTGATAAGCCTATTACCGCCTTGCTGCTCGATTTGAAGCAAAGGGGCCTGTTGGAAGAAACCCTAGTGGTATGGGGCGGCGAATTTGGCCGTACACCGATGATGGAAAACCGCAATGGCGTACAGAACCCATTCAAAGGGAGAGACCACCATACCGAAGCTTTTACCATTTGGATGGCAGGCGGAGGCATCAAAAAAGGCTTTACCCATGGCGAAACCGACGAAATAGGTTATAGTGCCATCAGTGGCAAAGTTGATGCCTTCGATGTACAGGCCACCATCTTAAACCAACTTGGATTTAACCACGAAGAATTTACCTATCCGTTTCAGGGCAGGCCATTTAGGCTTACCGATGTGAGCGGCAAAGTAATCAATGAAATTATTGCTTAACCCAAAAATTATTCTTTCACTTACCTATTCAATCATTTTAACATCCAAACATGGCGCAAACCAGAAGAAACTTTTTGAAGCATACCACCGCATTAACGGCCGTAAGCCTGTTAAATCCGCTGGCCGAACTAGCTGCCCGTGAAATGCCTCGCATCGAGGCCAAAGCTGGCTATGAATTGCTGTTTATGCAAACCGATTGGGGTTTTGCCGGTAGTCGGGACGAATTTTGCGCTGCGGCTAAAAAAGAAGGCTACGAAGGTATAGAAGTCTGGTGGCCAGATAAAGCCGATGATCAAAAAGCATTGTTTGATGCCGTAAAAAAGCATAAGTTGCAAATAGGTTTCCTCTGTGCGGGCTATCAAGCCAATTTAACTGAGCATTTGGCGCTTTTCAAGAAAAACTTAGATGCCATTTGTGCCAATCCCTATCAGCAACCGGTGTATATCAATTGCCACTCGGGCAGGGATTATTTCACCTACGAGCAGAACAAACAATTTATCGATTATACCACGGCCAAAACAAAAGCCACGGGTATTCCCATTTATCACGAAACACACCGGAGCCGTATGCTATTTGCGGCCCACATCAGCAAGGATTTTGCCGAAAGAAATCCCGATTTGCGTTTAACACTCGATATTTCGCATTGGTGCAATGTGCACGAGAGCTTGCTGGCCGACCAGAAAGAAACGGTAGATTTCCTGTTGTCGCGTGCCGAACACATCCATTCGAGAGTTGGCCATGCCGAAGGCCCCCAGGTAAACGATCCGAGGGCACCCGAATGGGAGAACGTGGTGAAGGCACACCTGGCTTGGTGGGACAAAATCATCGAACGTAAAAAGCGACAAGGCGAACGCATGACCATTCTTACCGAATTTGGACCTGTTGATTACATGCCCGCCTTGCCCTATACCCGCCAACCCTTGGCCGATCAATGGGCTATTAATGTGTACATGATGAATTTGTTAAGGAAAAGATACCAGTAGCATGCTCGAATTATTAGGTCGTTTTCACCCCGTATTGGTGCATTTGCCCATCGGAATTTTATTAATCGCGTGTCTTTTCCTGTTGCTGAGCCTAAGTCCGAAATTCGAAACGTTAAAGCCTGCCATCGGCATAACGTTGTTTTTGGGCATGCTAGGTGCAGTGTTTTCTTGCATTACCGGTTATTTGTTGGCCCAAAGTGGCGATTATGATGGCAAATTGGTTGGCAATCATCAATGGATGGGTATCGCTACGGCGGTGATTTCGCTGCTGTTGCTGCTCGTTCACAAATATGCCAAATCCAACAAGATTTCGGGCATTACGGCTTTGGCGCTTATCGTGTTGATTTCTATTACCGGGCACTTGGGAGGCTCATTAACCCACGGTTCCGATTACTTAACGGCTCCGTTAAAAGAAGGCGGATCAAAAAACACGGCCGCCATTCCGCCGATTCCAAATATCCAAGAAGCATTGATTTACGAAGCCGCCGTTCAGCCCTTGCTTAAAAATAGATGCTACAGCTGCCATGGCAGCGAAAAACAAAAAGGCAAGTTAAGGCTCGATGCACAAGAGTTTATTTTAAAAGGAGGAGAAGGTGGTCATACAGTTGTACCGGGCAAAGCCGATGAAAGTGAATTGATCAAACGCCTACTGTTGCCTATCAGCAATGAAGACCACATGGCGCCTAAAGAAAAACCGCAATTAACAGCCCATGAAATAGAGCTTTTAAAATGGTGGATCAATAATGGAGCCCCGTTTAACAAGAAAGTTAAAGAGTTGAGCCAACCCGAAAACATCAAACCAATTTTGCTCGCCCTCCAAAAAGGGACAGCAACCGCTTCCGAAAATAAGCTGAGCCTTATTCCGGAGAAAGAAGTAGGTGCTGCAGAGGAGAGAGCATTGCAAACTTTGAAAAATGCCGGTATAATGGTTGTTCCGGTAGCCCAAAACAGTAATTATTTAAGTGCCAATTTTATCAATGCGGTTTCGCTGGCCGATACGGTAATGGACAAGATCAAGGCCATTAAAGAGCAACTGATCTGGGTAAAGCTTGATCATCCTTTAGCCAACGATGCCACTTTAAAAGGTTTGAAAGATTGCAAAAACATTAGCCGATTAAGTCTGAACAATAGCAAAATTACCGACGCTGGTTTGGCCAATCTAAAATCGTTAGATCAGCTACAATCTTTAAGTCTGGTAGGTACAAAAGTAACGGCAAAAGGCGTGGCACAACTCAGCGGACTTAAAAAACTACAGTATATCTATCTTTACCAAACACAGGTACAGCGAACCGATTGGAACAGCCTCAAAAAAACATTTCCCAAGGTAAAGATTGATTCGGGTAATTACCAGGTGCCAACCTTGCCAAAAGATACTACTGAAGTTAAAGTGGCGGTTAAGAATTAAACAGTTTTCATCATGTCCATTGGGTTATCGATAGAAATCGAAAAACTGTCGGGGCAAAGCAATTGCGATGCTGCTACAGAGTGGGCATTACGGCTATTGGCGAAAAGGCTTGTGGCGGTCCGGCAGAATACATTGCCTACAACAAGGAAATTAGATATAGAATTGTTCCCTAAAAAAGTAGCGCTCTATAACCAAAAGCCTTTAATGTGAAATGGCATGTAATGTCTGATGGTAGCTTGCCCATGCAGCCAAATGGGGCAACCTGCATTGAGGGCAAAGCGAAGCTGATTTACAACAATTAAAATATATTAGCCGATAACGGCAATCTGAATTACTTTACATAACTTGAGGTTTATGTTTTTAATGGTGTAATTATGAAATATCCTTTGTTAAAAAACTTCTATTTTGTAGCCTTTTTGATGTTTTTGCTTGCTTTGGCCAGTTGCGAAGAAAAAGATTTTCAGGGATCAAGGAGCAATGACGAAGCCGATTTGGACAGGCTAAAAATAGAAGTCGAAAAATTTTCGGGCCAAAGGGATTGCGATGGCAATACCGAATGGGGGATTTTAGCAATGACATCAAGTTCTTGTAATGGACCGATTGGATATATCGCCTACGATAAGAAGGTGGATGTACAGGAGTTAATTAAAAAGATCGCCGGTTATGTGAGAAAAAAAGAAGCTTTTGATGTGAAATGGAATAAAGGGCCAATGTGCCCCATGATTGTTTTGCCCAAAAGTGTGGCCTGTGTTGACGGCAAAGCGAAGTTAGTTTATTAACTTTGTAGTATGGACGATAAAATTGTAGTTTATAAAACTTTCGAAAGCCCAATGGAGGCCAACATTGTAGCCGCTAAATTAAAGGATGCCGGATTTAACTGTTTCCTTACCGGCGAAAACGCAGCTTTGGTTTATCCCGTTTTTGATACTTCTATTAGCGGCATCCAATTGCACGTATTTGAAAACGAAGTACAAGCCATAACCGAATTTTTGAACAATACCGATACATTAACAGAAGAAGAGTAATGGCTAGTCCATGATAAATAGATACAGTACAAACATCCTATAAAAAAATCCCGTTTCGATTTCGAAACGGGATTTTTTATGAATATCAGCTATCCAGATGGAGGTTTTCAAGCTTATGCCCTTAACCTTCCGCCTTCAACCTTTAGTATCAGGCTTGCGCCGCTTTAGCGGCCGCTTCTCTACGGATAATGTTCAAGGCGCCACCAGCTTTAAACCAATCAATTTGTTGGGCATTATAGCTGTGGTTAACCGTAATGGTTTCTTGTGTGCCATCTGCATGGTGCAATACCATTTGTAAAGGAACATTAGGCGCAAACGTAGTCAAGCCAATAATATCTAAGGTATCGTCTTCTTTAATTTTATCGTAATCTTCTTTATTGGCGAAGGTTAAAGCCAACATACCTTGTTTTTTCAAATTGGTTTCGTGGATACGGGCAAAAGATTTTACCAATACGGCACGAACACCCAAGTGGCGTGGCTCCATGGCCGCGTGCTCACGTGACGAACCTTCGCCATAGTTTTCATCGCCTACCACTACCGAGCCCAGTCCAGCAGCTTTGTAAGCACGTTGGGTAGCTGGTACAGGACCATATTCGCCGGTCAATTCGTTTTTAACGCTGTCTGTTTTGTCGTTAAAATAGTTTACCGCACCGATCAACATATTGTTCGAAATGTTGTCTAAGTGGCCTCTAAATTTCAACCACGGACCAGCCATGGAAATATGGTCGGTTGTACATTTGCCTTTGGCTTTGATCAGCAATTTCAGGCCTTTCAGGTCGGTACCTTCCCAAGCCGCAAAAGGATCTAACAATTGCAAACGGTGCGAAGTTGGCGAAACCAAAACCTGAACGCCGGAACCATCTTCGGCAGGTGCCTGATAACCGGCATCATCAACTGCGAAGCCTTTGGTTGGCAATTCCCAACCAGTAGGTTCATCTAGTTTTACTTGTTCGCCTTTATCGTTGGTGAGGGTATCGGTTAATGGGTTGAAGCCCAAGTCGCCGGCAATAGCCAAAGCGGCTACGATTTCTGGCGAGGTTACAAAAGCAAAAGTATTCGGGTTGCCATCGGCACGTTTAGCAAAGTTTCTGTTAAACGAGTGTACAATGGTGTTTTTTTCTTGTTTTTCGGCACCTACACGATCCCACATCCCGATGCACGGGCCACAGGCGTTGGTGAAAATGGTGGCGTCAAGATTCTCGAAAGTAGCCAATAGGCCATCGCGGTTAGCAGTGTAGCGTACTTGTTCAGAACCTGGATTGATCCCAAATTCAGCTTTTTTGGCCAAGCCTTTGTCAATTGCCTGTTGGGCAATAGAAGCTGCGCGCGACAAATCTTCGTACGAAGAGTTGGTGCAAGAACCGATCAAGCCCCATTCAACCTTGGTTGGCCAGCCATTGGCGGCGGCCACTTCTTTCATCTGCGAAATAGGGGTAGCCAAATCTGGTGTAAAGGGGCCGTTCAAATAAGGCTCCAATTCAGATAGGTTGATTTCGATCAATTGATCAAAGTATTTCTCCGGATCGGCGTAAACTTCTGGGTCGCCGGTTAAGTAAGAGGCAATGCCATTGGCCAAGTCGGCCACTTCTGCACGGTTGGTTGCGCGTAAATAACGCTCCATGCTGGCATCGTAGCCAAAGGTAGAGGTGGTAGCGCCAATTTCGGCACCCATGTTACAAATGGTGCCTTTGCCGGTACAGCTCAGGTTTTCTGCGCCGTCGCCAAAATATTCAACAATAGCTCCGGTACCACCTTTTACGGTTAAGATACCCGCTACTTTTAAAATCACATCTTTGGCCGAAGTCCAGCCACTTAATTTGCCGGTTAGTTTTACACCGATCAATTTAGGGAATTTAAGCTCCCAAGGCAATCCGGCCATCACATCGCAGGCATCGGCACCGCCAACACCAATGGCCACCATTCCCAAACCACCGGCGTTTACCGTATGGCTATCGGTACCGATCATCATACCGCCCGGGAAGGCGTAGTTTTCTAAAACCACTTGGTGGATGATCCCAGCACCTGGTTTCCAGAAACCAATGCCGTATTTGTTAGATACTGATGACAAGAAATCGAAAACTTCGGCACTTTCAGTTTTTGCGTGAGGCAAATCGATCTCGGCACCCGATTTTGCGGTAATCAAGTGGTCGCAGTGTACCGTAGAAGGAACAGCAACTTTTGGCCTGCCGGCTTGCATAAACTGCAAAAGCGCCATTTGCGCCGTCGCATCCTGCATCGCTACCCTGTCTGGAGCAAAATCTACATAATCGGTACCGCGAACAAATGCCGTATTGGCATTGCCGTCCCAAAGGTGTGCGTATAATATTTTTTCTGAAAGTGTTAAAGGCCTGCCAACTACTTTACGGGCCGCCTCTACACGACTGCCAAAGTTTGCATACACCTTTTTAATCATTTCTATATCAAAAGCCATTGATAATTGGTGTTAAAAGGTAATCTATTCGTCTAATTGGTAGCGAATTTACAAAAAAAATAGGCTTAAAGATATCATCTGTATCTCCTAATATTATTTGGAAATGTTCTAAATAATGTAGGGGCTGAAGGTGTAGGGCTGAAGTTGGAAAATCGAAGGCTGGGCCACTGCCATCTCGATGCCTGATGCGCCTTACTGGCGTATTTCTCCAAAGTCAATGACGAATGGTGCGGTTCTCAATAGAGTTACTGTCCATTATCGAACGTTTTTGTGCATTTATGAACAGTAGATTAAAGTGTTTATGGGTTAATCTATTGTAATTCAGTTTGTTGAACACGTGTTTTTGCTTTGGCATAAACTTGGCTCTGGGCTGTATGCTTCACAGCGTACCAAATTGGTAACCTTTATCGCTCAAATACTGGATAGTTTTGGGTAAAGCGTATTGTAAACGGTCAAAGGCTTTTAAACTGTCGTGAAAAACAATGATGGCCCCGTTTTTTGTATGGCGGATTACATTTTGATAGCATTTGTCCGGGCTTAGCGTCACATCGAAATCGCCACTCAGCACATCCCACATTACAATTTGCAATTGGCGGCTGGTGGTTTGAGATTCTCCAGCTGAAGACTGCGAACCAGAAACTGTAAACCGGGAACTCTTAGCCAAAGCTTGTATCTTGCCGATCTGGCTCTTTTTGATCCTGCCGTAAGGCGGCCTGAAAAGATAGGTCTGGGTAAGTTGCTGGCACTGCAGCCAATTGTCAATGTAGGTTTCGTCGTCGGTTTCCCAACCTTTTAAATGGTTAAAGGTATGGTTTCCTATGGCGTGGCCTTCGTTTTTAAGACGCTCAAAAATAGCGGGATGTTTTATAATATTGTCGCCAATACAAAAGAAAGTGGCCTTTATGCCGTAGCTTTTTAAAGTATTTAATACAAAGTCTGTAACATTGGGTATGGGTCCGTCGTCAAAGGTTAAATAAACAGTTTTTTCCGAGCGGGACTTGTTCCATGTTAAAGATGGGTAATACCATTTGAGTAGGAGTGGAGATTTAACCAGGTACATGTCCAAAAGTAAACATTTAGGCTGTACTTAAAAATTTACAAAATTCGATTAATTGTTTATTTATTATTGTGAAACAAATTTTTATGAAACAAGTTGCCAATTACAGCTCTTTAGCAAAGCTTACTTTTATTTTCTCCTTCGCCGCTATGCTTGGACTGGGCCAAAAAGCCGCTTCTCAAGAAGTGATTACGATTAAGCAGGCGGTAGAAAATACCCTAAAGAACAACCTTCAGGTTAAACAGTCGCAATTTACCGAGAGCTTATCCGACGTAACTTTAAAGCAATCTAAATTGGCATTATATCCAACTTTAAATGCTGGCGTTAATCAAAACATGGGTTGGGGACGTAACCAGGTGGCATCGGGTTTGTACCTGAATACCCAAAACTACAACTTGGGCGCAAGTGTAAGCACTGGCGTAGACCTGTTTAGCGGTTTTGCTAAGCTGAACCAAATCAAACAGAACAAATTGTTGCTGGATGCCGATAAAACCAATACCGAAAAAATAAAGAACGATTTGATTTTGCAGGTTATTACAGCCTACCTGCAGATTTTGTATAATAAAGATTTCCTAAAAACTGCCGAAGACCAACTCACGGTTGCCAAGCAACAGCTTAACCAGCAACAGCAATTGTTGGATGTAGGCAACAAAACCCTAGCCGATTTGTCGCAAGCCAAATCGCAGGTGGCAACGGCAGAGCTAAATGTAACCAGTGCACTCAATACCTTGTCTATTTCGTACCTGACCTTGGCACAGCTGATGGATATTCCTTCATCAACCAAATATGATGTACAGGCACCTGCCATCGAAAGCTTTACCCAGCCAGGTACCGATTTCGATGCGGAAGGCATTTACCAAAAAGCATTGAATAACTTTCCTGATGTTAAATTAGGTCAGCAAAGAACAGCGGCTGCCAAAATCGGCGTCGATGTAGCCAAAGGCAATTTATATCCGCGTTTATCACTCAGTGGCAGTTACGGCACAAGCTATTTCTACAACTACAATTCGACCTTGCCAAACGATACTTTTAAAGAACAGCTGAAAAACAACATTTCTAAAGGCGTAGGCTTAAACCTGTCTATTCCCATCTTTAATGGCCTGCAAGCCAAATACAGCGTAAAAAGAGCCCGTATCAACTTGATGCAGACCGAAACGCAGGAACAATTGACTAAAAATAACCTCAATAAGGTAATTTATCAGGCGGTTGCCGATTTAAAAGCTGCGCAAAGCCGTTACGAATCGACTACCAATGCTTTCCAGGCCCAAAAAGATGCCTATTATGTCATTGAGCAACGCTACAATGTAGGTTTGGTGAACTCGCTTGACTACAGCACCGCTTTAACCAATAAAAACAAAGCCGAAATAGATATGATCCAGGCTAAATACGACTTGTTGTTCAGGTCGAAGGTGATCGACTACTATTTGGGCAAACAGATTATATTTTAACCCGAAAACAAACATTACTTATCCATAATTATGAAACTTAAGCACATTTTAATTGGCGTCGGTATATTAATTGTACTCATTGCAGTAGCAAAAATGACCGGCCTTATTGGTGGAAAACAAATCGAAAAGGTAACCGTAGAGAAAGCAGGCGACAAAAAAGTTGTTGAAACCGTAACCGCTAGTGGCAAAATACAGCCCGAAGTAGAAGTTAAATTGAGCTCTGAAGTTTCTGGAGAGGTAACCGAACTTTTGGTAAAAGAAGGCGACGTCGTTAAAAAAGGCCAGTTGCTTTGTAAAGTAAGGCCAGACGTATTGCAATCTGGCTACGAGCGTGCCGTTGCTTCGTACAACTCCCAAAAAGCAGCCGTGGCCGCTTCTGAGCAGGCTTTGGCCCAAAACCAGGCTAATTTTGTCAATGCCGAAGCTACCTACAAACGTAACGTTGAGCTGTACAACAAAAAAGTAATCTCAGCCTCTGAGTTTGATGCGGCTAAAGCAGCCTACTTAAGCGCCAAAGCAAATTTGGCTAGTGCCAAAGAAAACGTAACTGGTGCCAAATTCGGTTTAGAGCAATCGGGCGCCAATGTAAAAGAGGCAGGTGCCAATTTGGCCAAAACAACCATTTATTCGCCGGTTGATGGGGTTGTGTCTAAACTTTCTATCGAGTTGGGCGACCGTATCTTGGGTACTTCGCAAATGGCAGGTACCGAAATCATGCGTATTTCAAACCTTAACACCATGGAAGTTAACGTTGATGTAAACGAAAACGACATCAATCGCGTTAACGTTGGCGATAGCGCCGTTGTTGAAGTGGATGCCTTTGCCGATAAAAAATTCAGGGGTATTGTAACCGAAATCGCCAGTTCGTCAACCAGTGTAGGTACCACAACTTCTTCATCGGTAGACCAGGTGACCAACTTTTCTGTTAAAGTGCGTTTGCTGCCCGATTCGTACAGCCAAGTAAAAGGCGGTGCCAAAGATTTGCCTTCGCCATTCAGACCAGGACTTTCGGCTACGGTTGATATCGAAAGCGAATCGGTAACCGGTTTGGCCGTTCCAATCCAAGCGGTATTTACTGCCGATAAAGATAAATCGGCAGATCCGATGACCAGTGGCAACGACCAGAACGCAGATAAGCAAAAAGCCAAGCTCAACGATAAAAAGGTAAAACAATATGTATACCTTTTTGATAGCAAAACCAGCACGGTTAAAAAGACCGAGGTTACAACGGGGATCCAAAACGATCAGTATATCATCGTCAAAACGGGCCTTAAAGCCAACCAGGAAATTGTTTCAGGTCCTTACTCGGCCATTCAAAACAAGTTGTCTGACGGATTGAAGGTAGAGAAAACCACTAAGGATAAGCTATTTAGCGCCGACGGAAAAAAGTAAGTTCCCAAACTCGCAATAATTAGGTATTTTTGAAAAAGATAAGGTTTAAAGTAAGTGCATGAGGCATTTACTTTAAGCCTTTTGTCTTTAGCACAGTTTTGCTTAAGTTCGTTAGATAACTTTTAATCGCTTATGATACCTAAAATTGCAATGATTGGTGGCGGAAGCTGGGCAACAGCTATCATTAAGATGCTGTCTGATAACTTCTCGGAAAAGGAAATTTTCTGGTGGATGCGCAATGAAGAAGCCATCGCCCATATCAAGGCGTTTAAACATAACCCCAACTACCTCAGTTCTGTCGAGATCAAGGTGCCGGCCAATAATATTTCGGCCGATATCCATGCCATTATCAAACAGGCAGACTACCTGGTGCTCAATGTGCCTGCAGCTTTTTTAAAGGAAAGCCTACAAGGCGTAAGTCCGGCCGATTTGAAAGGCAAGAAAATCGTATCGGCCATCAAGGGAATCGTACCCGATGAAAACCTCATCATCGGCGAATTTATGCACCAGAAGTTCGAAGTGCCGTTAAACGATATTTTAGTGATCAGTGGGCCTTGCCATGCCGAAGAGGTGGCGCTCGAAAAGCTATCGTACTTGACCATTGCCAGCACCGATGTGGCACAAGCCGATTATTTTGCCAAGCTGTTGGGTACCAGGTATATCAAAACCAATGTGTCTGACGATATTTTCGGAACAGAATATGCGGCGGTTTTGAAGAATATTTATGCGGTGGCCAGCGGCATTTGCCATGGCGTAGGTTATGGCGATAATTTTCAGGCCGTGCTCATCTCCAATGCCATTCGAGAAATCAAGGATTTTGTAGATGCCGTGCATCCCATTGACCGCGATATCAAAGAATCGGCCTATCTGGGCGATTTATTGGTAACGGCCTACTCGCAGTTTAGCCGCAACCGTACTTTTGGCAACATGATTGGCAAGGGCTATACCGTAAAATCGGCCCAACTCGAAATGAATATGGTGGCCGAGGGCTATTATGCATCGAGTTGCATGCACCACATCAACAAAAAATACAAGGTAGACATGCCTATTGCCAGGGCAGTATATGCGGTTTTGTACGAAAAGCACTCGCCAAATATCGAAATGCGCCTGCTTACCGAGAAACTGAACTAAAGTATGCCTTTTTTTAACACCGGATCAAGCCGTCTGTATTACCACGAGTATGGAAACGGTCAGGAAGTCTTGCTGGCCTTTCATGGTTTTGGCATGCGTGGCACCCAATTTAAGGTGCTTGAAGAAGCTTTCGGCCAAAAATATCGCATCATTAGTTTCGATCTGTTTTTTCATGGTCAAACGTGCCTTAACGATAATTCGGTTCATCAAATCCGAAAAGGGGTGAATGCCAAGGAATTTGCCTCCCATATCGATCAGTTTATCGATTCCGAATTTCCCCAGACTGAAAAAGTAGCTTTGTTATCTTATAGCCTCGGTACTAGGATGGCCCTTTGTTTAATCGACAACCTGCCACATCGGATTTCGGCTGCCTATCTGATAGCACCTGATGGCATAGAACCCAATAGGCTGTTGAGGCTTGGCGGGACCAATTTTATGGTGAACAGGATTTTTCACCAATTGGTGTACAGTCCCAAAATAGTTGCCTTTTGCTTAAGTCTGCTATTGAGGCTTAATTACGTTGACGAAGCCCTCCATCGGATATTGAAGGCAGAATTTGGCACAACCGAAACAAGGCTTACCTGTTACAATACCATTACCTATTACGCACAGCTCAAGTTTAGTCGCAAACGCATTGCCCAAGCAATCAATACGCACAACATCGATTGCCATTTTTATTTTGGCAAAAAAGACAAGCTTTTCCCGAGCAAAATTGGCGAACGGTTCAGTACTTTGCTTGCCGTTCCGAACATTCATGTTTTTGATGACGGACATGAATTGGTAAACGCAGAAATGAACAAGTATTTGGCTAAACAGCTTAATGATTAATGATAAACCCATCCGATTGGTTCATGAGCTGATGGTAGAAAAGTGCTTGCTGTCTAAGTTTTCGAAAATCATTTTTCTGGATGCGCCCATCAAAACCGAAGTGGCCACCTTGTTGGTGATGAACCACTTCAGCTTTAATGATGGCCCAATGATGCACTTTCTTTGCCGAAGAGTACTGAAAAGAGTTTAACATTCAGGTGATTTGGGCAGTGGTGCTCCTCGAGTTTTGGCAGATTTTAAGCCTAAAGCCAATGTTTACCTCATAGATTATACAGGACAGCAGGATTCTGCTGTCCTGGAAGAAGCCTACAATGATTTTTATCAATCGAGCAGGCAAACTCAGCGTAAGCAATATGATCAGCCACCGCACACCTGCGAAGCCACTAAATTTAGTAAACATATCGCAAAGACGGAGCCTAGCTTATTGCTTAAGCACGGTAGGGATAAACTGCCCGATAGTGTGGTTGGCGGTAAACGTAAGACCTAGCAATTTGGCCATGGTTTGCGCAATTTGATCTTGGTAAATTTGTCCATCGCTTTTCATTTCTCCGCCAGCTGGTGTATCTGTACCAATTACGGCAAGCCAGGTTTCGTTAGAGCCAGGTGCCGAGGTGCCATGCGATACCCATTTGCCATTGGTGCCACGGCCGTGGTCTGGGCAGATTACAAAAGTGGTATTGTCTCTGTAGAAAGGATCGGCCTGCATGGCTTTCCATAAATTGCCAATCATGGCATCAATGTAATTGGCGCAATCGAGGTAAAAATCATATTGCCCGGCGTGTCCAAAATCGTCTGGGTCTGCAAAATCGATATACACCATTTTCGGGTGGTTGGCGGCAATATAAGTTTTGGCAATGGCATAGGTATTGGCATCCCAACGTACTTCCTTTCCAAAATAAGTTGGCAGGTAATCCTGCAGTTCGTTGGCTAGCTGTTGGGCTTCGGTAAGTTTGGTTCCGCTTACTTTTTCGTAGGGATTGATCAAGGGCATCTTGTTCCGGTCGCGGTTAACGATTTGGGCCACCGGTGCCCAGCCAGCAAAAGTAACCACTTTGCCTTGGTAGCCTTTTTGCTGGTTTACAAACTCCAAAATGTTCTCATTAGGATTATTCGGATAGCTGTTGCTGTTTACTTTCGGATCGGCATAACCGGTTATGGTTTCGCTGCGACCGGGATAGCTGAACCAATAAGGATTCCTTACGTTTACCTTGTTGCCCAAGGCGCGGTTGCCATAAAGTTGACCTTGTTTGGCTAAGGTGCCCCAAAAAAACGGCATCAGTAAATTTCTTCTTTCGGCAGCAGTATTGGCCCAATATTTTTTGAAAACAGCGCTTGAATCTTGTTGACGATACTTTTTCAGCTGCATGAGCGAAGAATCTGCACCGTTGAACAATTCCTGCCAGCGATAGCCATCAACAGAAATGAAGACAATGTTTTTTGTTTTGGTAGTTTGGGCAAATGCGCCGAGTGCCATACAGGCGAATAGCAAGGTTAATTTCAGTTTCATATGTGTAAATGTTTTGTTTAGTAAAATTAAACTTTTATTATAAATTTTAAATTAATTTTTAGGTTCAGGGAGGTTAAGTCGCCTGATTTTCAAAACAAAGCCGCCCTTGTCTTGTTTCTAGTTAAAATAACGTATCATGAAAAGAAAGTATTTAATTGGCCTAGCAGCCATGGCAATGATTGCTTCGGTTACTTTTACCGCCGTAGCGCAAGAAAAGCAGGAAAAGAAAACCAAAGTAGGCAAAGCGTTGAGTAAAACCGGTAATGCCGTTGAGAAAGGCGCAAAAAGTGTAGGCAACAAAACGGCCGAGGTAGCGGTTAAAGGCGCTTCTAAGGTGGCTGACGAGACTTACAAAGGCAAAATGGCACCCGATGGTTCTAACGTTTACATCGATGGGAAGAACAAGAAATATTATGTAAACAAAAAGGGTGCAAAGGTTTACTTAAAGGCTAGCCAAATTAAAGACAGGCCAAAAGAAAATTAAGCATAAAAAAACCCGGTCAACTGAATGATCGGGTTTTTGTTTTTTATGGACTTGGGTTTACGATCTGCGTTTGCTTCCGCCTCTATCGCCACGGCTATCGCGACGATCGCCACGGTTTGCACCGTAACCACCCCTGTCTTCACGGCTGCGGCCAGAGAAATCCCTAAAGCCACCGCCACCATTGGAGCTTCCGCCTTCGCGACGGCCTGAACCGCCTCTTCTGTCGCCACCACCATAGCCACCACGATCGCGACGGCCACTGCCACCGCCAAAGCTGCGTTTTTCGCTACGGGCTTCTTCCGAAGTTTTTTCCAACCTTACTTCACGGCCATTGTATTGAACATCTTTAAAGTTGTTGAACAATGACTCAACCGAATCGTTTTCTACCTCAATAAAAGAGAAAACACCTTTCAAGTCGATTTTGCCAACTGCTTTGCCACTGATTTTGCCATTGTTACATACAAAACCCAACAAATCGCCCCTGGTAAAATCGTCAACCGAACCTACGTTGATGAACAAACGGGTGTAATCGCTGTTGCCGAAGTTTCTTGGGCCACGATCGCCTCTGTCGCCACGCTCTTCGGTACTTGCGTTCAAGTCTGGCGCGTTTTTGTAGTATTCTAAGAAACGGTTAAATTCTAGCGATGCAAAACGTTTGATCACTTCTTCTTTGCTCAATTCGGCAAATTCGTCCATGATGCGTGGAATGTACTGGTCGATCTGGTCGGTGTTTACTTCTACGTTGTGCACCTTGTGTACCAAGGCAAACAATTGTTTTTCGCATACGTCGAAACCTGTTGGCAATTCGGCTTTGGTAAACTGCTTGCCAATGATTCTTTCGATCTGACGGATTTTGCCAATCTCTTTCGAGTTGACGATACAGATAGAAACACCGGTTTTGCCTGCACGACCGGTACGGCCGCTGCGGTGGGTGTAGCTTTCAATTTCGTCAGGTAAGGCGTAGTTGATTACGTGGGTAACGTTGTTGACGTCGATACCACGAGCGGCTACATCTGTAGCAATCAACAATTGCATGTGTCTTTCGCGGAAACGCTGCATCACCTTGTCGCGTTGTTGCTGCGAAAGGTCGCCATGCAAAGAATCAGCGTTATAGCCATCTTTGATCAAGTGATCTGCCACTTCCTGCGTATCCATTTTGGTTTTGCAGAAAACCACGGCGAAAATTTCCGGGTTAAAATCTACAATGCGCTTCAAGGCGGCATATTTGTCTCTGGCACGCACCACATAATATTCGTGGTCGATGTTAACGTTGCCAGTATTTTTGGTGCCCATGGTCAATTCTACAGGGTTTTCCATATAGTTTTTGGCTATACGGCGAACTTCTGCAGGCATGGTAGCAGAAAATAACCATGTTTTTTTGTCGTCTGGAGTAGTAGACAAGATATCGTTGATGTCTTCTTGGAAGCCCATGTTCAACATTTCGTCGGCTTCATCTAATACTACATATTTCACGTTAGAGAAATCGATGGCTTTACGGCCAATGATGTCTAACATACGGCCGGGCGTGGCCACTACGATTTGTACGCCATTGCGTATCTCGCGTAGTTGTTGCATAATGTTCGCGCCACCGTAAACGGCAACTACGTGTGCATTAGGCGTGTTTTTTGAGAAATTCTTGATGTCGTTTGCAATCTGCAGACAAAGCTCACGGGTAGGGCACAAAATGAGTGCCTGTGGCTTATTGCTCTTAAAGTCTATCAATTCTAACAGCGGCAATCCGAATGCGGCTGTTTTTCCTGTTCCTGTTTGGGCCAAACCAACAAAGTCGTTACTACCTTCTAACAGTACAGGAATGGATTGCTCCTGAATAGGCGTAGGATTTTCGAAACCTAGCTCTTTTACGGCATTAACAACGTCATCACTTATCCCCAATTTACTAAATGGGTTTATCATTATAACATTTTTTAATTAAGCGGCAAAGGTACGGTTAATATTTCGTATTTCACAGATTTTCAGGGAAATAGTTTTTGAAAGTGCCCCTGTGGCAAATGGGTTGACTTTGAGTAGGTTAGTAGATGCTATTAACTGATCCAGTTGCAGTAGGTTTTACGGGTTTTCATTCGTTGCCTTCTTTTTTTATAAACCCAGTCGGCCGGCACCGCATAGCCAGCCACAACTGTTGGCAAGAGAAAAAAGACTATTGATGTTTACCAAACAGCCATTGGGGTA
Organism: Pedobacter sp. TM02; assembly: GCF_059705275.1. NCBI lineage: Bacteria > Pseudomonadati > Bacteroidota > Sphingobacteriia > Sphingobacteriales > Sphingobacteriaceae > Pedobacter > Pedobacter sp. TM02. The sequence goes on along the minus strand of NZ_AP046530.1, from coordinate 3,365,216 downwards.
TTTGCGCCGATAAGAGGAAGGGGATATGGATGTTGTTATGGTCAAGTTCAGTAAAGGTGATGAATGTTGCTTTTTGGTTGCCTTTGAGTTTGTTAAACAGTTCAACACTTCCCTGATAAGGGTTTTCGTTGTCTTTTTGGCCGTGAATCAATAAGATGTCTTTACGGCTCATGGCCTTAAGGTTAGAAAAATCGGGCACAGCCGCGATTGAAACCAGGGCCGCAAACTTTTCAGGAGCCAAACTCAGCAGGTTTTGCGCAGTTGAAGCACCCATCGAATAGCCAACCAAATAGATCCTGCTTTGATCAATCGTGCCGAACTCCCGCTCAAGTTGCTTCAGGAGGTTCAAGACGAGTCTGATATCGTCAGAAGGTTTGGACTCTAAAACGCCACCTTGATTTGGAACGTAGCTTGATGAGCGCGCATTGAACTGTGGCGCTAAAACAAAGCATGGATATTTTTCCTGAATCTCATCCCTAAGCCAAATCCTCGCCAATGGCTCTAGCTGCTTTTCATTGTCGTTGCCAATTCGTGTAGAGTTATGGAAAGAGATGACCAAAGGATATTTCTTGTTTTTGTTGTAATTTTTAGGCAAAAGCAATCGATAGGGCAGTGCCTTCGCCTTTTGTTGATCAACTCGCTTCTGAAATTGACCGGTTGGAAGTTGGTTCAATATGGCTTTGGCCTGTGCGGCGGTTAGGCTATCGATTTTTACAGCATTGAAGGTTTGGGTCTGCGCAAACGAAAAACGGACAGCGAACGATAGGCATAAAAACGGGATAACAACAACAAATTTGTATGGCATATTGAAGAGATGCATGGCTAAGTTTAAAAGATACAGGGTTATGGAGCGAAAAGATTTATTGCGGAAACTGCGATGCAGAAACCTTGGGTATAACTATCAGGAAATCATATCCTTTTATTATTCGGGCCAATTTGGTGCTGGCGATGCCCAGTTTGCCATTTTCGAGCGCTTCTTGCAAAGGATGCATATCAAAACAATGCCATTGCTCGCCCTCGGTTGCTTTAAAAAAGGGCTGAAGCAGTTTAAGGGTGCCACTGTTTTCGTCTATAGCCTCGGCCGGAAAGCCTTTGAAAGGAGACGCCTGCGTGCCGCTTTTGCCAATAATCATGAGGTGCAGCGACTTGCCGAATTGGCTGTCGGCAATGTTGTTAACCAAGTTGCCCGTATCGAATATTTCGAGCAAACTTTCGCCTTTGGCTACATGGTTGGCACCATACTTGAAAAGATTTTTTTTATTGTACCATTTGCCGTAAGTGGCCATCAGTTGGTTCTTCATCAATTGAACCCGTAAATGGTGACTGCCCGATTTATAGATTTTTGCCGTGAGTTTGAGCATTTCTATCATTTGCTTTTCTTGCTTGCTTAATGGCAAGGAAGTGAGCTCGTTCATGTTTTTGTCGAAATCGGGCATATACAAATAAAAAGGCTTGCTTTGGTCTTTTAAAAAGGCATCGAAATGATTTTTTGAATTGATCTCGATGGTGCGATAAATTTCTTTAGCCCTTTTATTTGAAGTGGTTTTTTTCAATTCGCTGCAAACCAATCGGTCTCCAACCAACAAAATCTGATCGGTGCCATTCAGCTGTACGCCTTGCTTAACCAGCTTTTGCAATAAGGCCAACTCGGGTTCAAATGCATAAAAAGAAAAGGTATTGCCATAGTCGGCCACGTAGCTTTTAAATGCCGGAGCAGCAAGGGTCTTGATTTTTTGTTGCAGAATTTTAGCCGAATAGGGATCTATTTCGCCAAAGAAATTATCGAATTTGACCTGCGAAACCAATGCCGAAGTAAAATAGGGGATTTCATTGGTAAAGTGGTCTTCGCCAATAAGTACGGCAGCGCTTTTTTGTGCGGCGTCCAGTATTTTATTCCAGCCTTCGCCGTTAAAGCTGGTCTGCTTCGGCCCAAAAGTATAGCTGTTCTTTTTGGCCATGGCCGTAATGAGGCTATCCTGTGCCATTAATGGTCCAAAGGCCAAGAAAAGTGCCAGCAACACGATAAATCTTGATTTCATGGAAAAGGTTTTGAAGGTTATTGTTGGGCCAGCCACTCCTCATAGGAAACAACGCCCAATTCGGGCTTGGGCTCGCCTTCCAAGATCGCAATAAATTCTAACGAATTGCCATCGGGGTCGTTAAAATAAATGGCTATAGCTGGCATCCAGGCAAAAACCATGGGTTCGTCGCTGCCGTTTTTTAGAAAGTTGTAGGGTTTCAGGTTCCTGTCTTTCAGGAACTGGACTGAATGTTGCAGGATGTCGTCTGGCGTGCACCTGAAGGCGAAATGCCTTTTGGCTACTTGTCCTACAGGTTTTTCCCAGATGCCCAACATGGCACTTTGGGCTTCGCCAATCCAGAAAAAGGCAATCCGGCGCGCCTCTTCGTAATGGCATTGGGTTAAGCCTAGTGTGTTTTTATAGAAATCGATAGACCGCTCCAGGTTTTCGACCTCGATATGGGTTTCGTAAAGTCCTTTGATCATGGGTCAAATCTATCGCAAACGATCGGCAGACTTGATCAGTTTTTCGTCATTATTGATGCCGCGGATGGCCAACAGGATAAAGAAAATGGCAATGACTGGCAAAAATAGTCCAACGTTATAATTGGCATTTTCCAATCCGCCAGGTATTTTTTTTGCATATTGGCTGCACCAAAAAGAAAGGCCGATAATCAGTACGATGGTAACGAGGGCAATTCTCTTTTGCAAGGCTCTTTTGCGGAAATTGAAGATGTTGAAAAGGGCCAGTAGCGCGATGGCAATGGTGCTGATCAGCACAGGCAACGAGGCCTCTATCTGTTTGCTTTGTTCGCCTACCTTTTCGTAAATTCCCTGTGCGGTTAAAAGGTATTGTACGCTGCCAATGGAAGTGTTGACAATAGGAACAAAAATTAAGCAACTGATCGTTACGCAGGCCAGCAACAGCCAAATAGATTGTATTCTTTGTATCATATAATTCCAGATAATTTTAACAAACTTAGCTAAAAAATGCATTTAAAAGCAATAAATACAGACGCTCTTTAGCGGAAAAAAGATTTTGTGAAAATAGCCATGGCAAATGCAGGCTGCGCAAGGGATTAATGCGCAGAAAAAAGTATTTTTGCAGCAAGTGAACAAGAAAAGGTACTTTATCGAATTGAGCTACGATGGCACCAACTATCATGGCTGGCAAACGCAACCGAACGGAATTACGGTTCAGGAATGTTTGGATAAGGCATTGGGCATTTTCTTTAGGCAGGAAGTAGCTAGCCTGGGTTGCGGGCGTACCGATGCAGGTGTACATGCCACGCAGTTTTTTGCGCATTTTGATGTGGTCGAGCTGCCCGAAGTAACGGTGCTGAATGCCGTTGGCGGAATCAACTCGCTTTTGCCTTACAGCATTGCGGTGAAACGGATTTTTGCAGTTGATGAGGATGCCCACGCACGTTTTGATGCCACTTCGCGTTCCTATAAATACCATCTTCATTTTGAGAAAGACCCCTTTAAAATAGATCGTTCTTGGCTGTATAAAGGCTCGCTCAACGTGGATGCGATGAACCAGGCCGCGCAGTTGTTGTTGGGTTTTACGGATTTTTCTTGTTTCAGCAAGTCGAAAACCCAAACCTTTACCAATAATTGCAAAATTACCGAAGCCAGGTTTGAAGAAAAGGCAGACGGTTTGGTCTTCCACATCAGTGCTGATCGTTTTTTAAGAAACATGGTGAGGGCTATTGTCGGTACCTTGGTGCTGGTGGGCAAAGGCGATTTGGCTCCTCAGGGCGTAGCCGATATTGTGGCCAGCAAAAATCGCAGTAAAGCCGGACAGTCGGTGCCTGCTTGTGGACTGTATTTGGTTAAGGTCGAGTATCCATTTGTGAATTAGAGAATGATAGAATTAGAGAATGATAGAATGTGTTATGAATTAAAAACATTCATTTGTAATGGAAAGCATTCACTCATTAAGACATTCAATCATCCAAAATTAAAATAACTATGTCTAAAATAACTGGAGATGCCATTAATGTGAACCTGCTCAAACGTGTTTTTGAGTATGTAAAGCCTTATCGTGCGGTTTTCCGGTGGTCGGTAGTGCTTACTTTGCTCTTGGCCGTTATTACGCCGGTTAGGCCTTACCTGATTGGTTATACTTTAGACCAGTTTATTTTAAAAGGCAATTACCAAGGCCTGGTCAGCATGACGATCTTGATGATTGCCCTGTTGGTGCTCCAAACCCTTGTGCAGTATAGCCAAACCCTGTCAACCAATACGCTGGGCCAATCGGCTATCAGAGATCTGCGTATCAATGTATTCAACCACATCAGCAAACTCAGGCTCAAGTATTTCGACCAAACGCCTATTGGGCAACTGATTACACGTACCGTTTCCGATTTGGAAACTATTGCTGATATCTTTTCAGAAGGCTTGATTGCCATGGTTGGCGATTTGTTGCAGGTGGTGGTTATTGTCGGCTGGATGCTCAGTATGGATTGGGAGCTCACCCTGGTGGTGCTGCTGCCTATACCTTTTCTTATTATCGCAACCCGTATTTTTCAAAAGGCCATTAAAGTGGCTTTTCAGGAAATCAGAACCGAGGTGTCTAACCTCAATACGTATTTGCAGGAACACATCAGCGGGATTTCCATTATCCAATATTTTGCCCGGGAAGAGCAGGAGTACAAGAAATTTAAAAAAATCAATTCGCGCTACCGAGATGCCAATATCCGTTCTAACTGGTATTATTCTATCTTTTTTCCAGTGGTAGAGCTTATTTCTGCACTTTCGTTGGGCTTGTTGATCTGGTATGGTGCTAAAATGATTTTAGATAAGCCATTAAGTGTAAAGCCCGGAACCATTACCACCTTCATCATGTTCATCAACATGCTGTTTAGGCCCATCAGGGAGCTTGCCGATAAGTTCAATACCCTGCAAATGGGCATGGTAGGGGCCGAACGCGTTTTTAAAGTGCTCGATACCGATGAGACCACCGAAAACAAAGGCACCTATGCGCCAGCCAAAATGGAGGGAGAAATCAGTTTTGAACAGGTGTGGTTCAGCTATAATCAAGACGGCGAAGTGCCCGAAGATGGCTATGTGCTTAAAAATATTTCGTTCGAGGTAAAGCCGGGGCAAACCGTTGCCTTAGTAGGAGCTACGGGGGCGGGCAAGTCTTCTACCATCAATATTCTTAACCGTTTTTACGAAATACAGCAAGGTACCATCAAGGTTGATGGCGTAAACATCAAAGATTATGAATTGGGTTACCTGCGTAGCCATATTGCTACGGTATTACAGGATGTATTTCTGTTTTCGGACACGATTTTTAATAACGTTACCCTTAATAATCCCGCGATTACTATTGATGAAGTAGTGGCGGCGGCCAAAAAAGTGGGCGCGCACGACTTTATCGAACGTTTGCCGGGAGGCTACCATTACAATGTGATGGAACGCGGCGCTACGCTTTCGGCCGGACAGGCCCAGCTGCTTTCGTTTATCCGCGCCCTGGTTTACAAGCCTGCCATACTTGTGCTCGACGAAGCTACCTCATCGGTTGATACCGAAACCGAAATGCTGATTCAAAATGCCATCGACAAATTGATGCATGGCCGGACTTCCATCGTGATTGCGCATCGCTTGTCGACCATCCAAAAGGCCGACCTGATTATTGTGCTCGACAAAGGCGAAATCAAGGAAAAAGGTACCCATCAGCAGCTGCTTAAAATAGACGGCTACTACAAGCGTTTGTACGAATTGCAGTTTTCTTCGGCCGGAATTGCCAAAGAAGAATAGCAGTTAACTATATATAGGCTTATTTTTCGTTTAAAGGTACCATGCAGACATAGATACTCGCTTCTACCCTTATACAATCGCCACATTCATCTACGCACCTGATTTCTGGATTTGAAGTAAACGGAGGGCAAATTTCGCCACAACGTGGATTGTTGGGCCCAACGCCACCTACAATGTTTTTCATTTCGTTCCTTGAAAGGACTGTAGCTCCGCTATAGTCAAATTTCATCTTGTTGGTTTTGTTCATCATGCTGTTTTGAGGTTAATTCTAGGATGCTTGAAAAGTCATGGCGAGGTAGCCTATAAGGCTGTCGCAATAAAATTTCTCCTTAAGATACGCGAAACTTCGGATTTCAAAGAAGGTTCGCGTTTTTTTACTAAGAAAACAGATGTCTTATCGATTGAAAGACAATTAAATAGGGATATTGGGAACTTACCTGAAATACTGGTCTTCGATTATGGTTGTGGTGGTGCTCGATCCGTTTTTAACAATGGTTTCGGTGGCAATGCCCAGGCTTTTGTAGCGTACAAAGCTTAGTTTTTTTGGAGAGCCGGTGCCGAAGGTAATGTGCATTCCTTGGGCATCGATACTATAGGTCGTGCTGTCTATGGCTACGCCAGCCCTGCGGGTAATCACCTTGCCATCGGTTCTGAAAACGAGCGTATCAACCGGGTTGTAAATGTTGGTGGTATCTGGCCACATCCGGATATTGTCTACAGCTACGTTCTTGATAGTATACCTTAAAGGCCATCTGCCCAAAATCTGCTTTTGCACCAGGGGTTGCGGCTCAACAACCTCTTTTTTACAGGAGTAAACACACAGTAAGGTGGCGATAAAAAAAAGGGAAAGGCAAAAATTTTTCATTTTGATGGCATTCTTATGGGTAAAGATAGGCATTAATCCAGTAAAACAGGATTATAGCGCTTATAACGTATAAATTGTCTTTATTTATCTAATGCCGATGCTTTTTTTTCCATTTGCTAAAAAATAGCCGTCTCGCCAGAAAATAGTTTTATATTTCAACCTTAATTTCTGTTGCAGATGAAGTCTATACTTTCTAATCTAACCTTTCAGGTGTTGGTGGCCATTACCCTCGGCGTAATTGTGGGGGTGCAGTTTCCGGGGTTTGCGCCAAGTGCCGAGCTCATCAGCAAATGCTTCATCAACCTCATCAGCATGTTGATTGCGCCCATCATATTTTTTACCATCGTTTTGGGCATTGCCCATATGGGCGATATGAAACGGGTTGGCCGTGTAGGAGGTAAGGCCCTGCTGTATTTTGAGATCGTAACCACCGCGGCTATTGCCATTGGCCTTTTGGTAGCCAATATTTTAAAGCCAGGAGTTGGGGTTAAGGTGCCGGAAGGCGACGTGACCAAAATTGCCAAATATGCCGAGCAGGCGGGCGAAATCAAATGGCTCGAGTTTATTACGCACATCATCCCGAAAAATATATTCGAGGCTTTTAGCAAGGGCGAAATATTGCAGATTTTGTTCTTCGCTATTTTGTTTGGCTACGGACTGAGCAAGCTCGGCGCTCCGGGCCAATCGTTGCTGGGCACTTTCGACAAGATTTCAAAAGTGCTGTTCAACATGATGAAGGTAGTGATGCGCGTGGCACCCATTGGGGCTTTTGGGGGCATGGCTTTTAGCATCGGTACCTATGGAATTGGTACGCTTAAGCCGATGGCCAGCCTGATGGGCTCGGTTTACCTCACCTGTTTTCTCTTTATTTTTGTGGTGCTTAACCTGATTTGCCGTTTTTATAAGTTTAGCTTGTGGGCTTATCTTAAATACATCAGGCAGGAAATCCTGATCGTTTTGGGTACTTCGTCGTCAGAGTCGGTGTTGCCCAGCATGATGCGTAAAATGGAGGATATTGGTTGCGATAAGTCAGTGGTGGGTTTGGTGATCCCAACGGGCTATTCCTTCAACCTCGATGGCACTTCTATTTACCTGGCCATGGCGGTTATCTTTTTAACGCAGGTATTCAACATCGACTTGAGCCTGGGCGAGCAGATTTCGATCATGGCGGTACTGATGGTCACTTCGAAAGGGGCAGCCGGCGTAACGGGTAGCGGCTTTATTGTGCTGGCCAGTACGCTTACGGCGCTCAAGATCATGCCGGTTGAGCATATTGCCATTTTATTGGGCGTAGACAGGTTTATGAGCGAGGCCCGCGCCATTACCAACATGATTGGCAACGGCATTGCCACCATCGTAATTGCCAAAAGCGAAAACGAATTTGACGAAGAAAAATACCGGAACGCCATTAAGCCCCTGGCTATTGAAAAAGCAGAAGGAGATCATTTTTAGCCTTGATGAAAAACAATTTATTCTTTGTTTTGGCCATCGTGCTTTTTTGCGCCTGCAGATCGGCCGAAAAGGAAGTCGACGCAAAACCATCAGAGATTATTTCGGTGGTGTTTATGCCCGGCGATACCATTAAATTTGAAAAGGATAGGCTGCTGATGGCAAAAAAAATAATCCCGCAGTTTAGCGAAGAATTTTTTCAGCGGCCTGACGAAGCTTATGCCACTCGAGGTATGGGCTACGAACCCCAAAATAAGGAAGAAAAAGAATTCAATCAGTTTTCCTGCGAGGTTTGCAAAGACGATTATTACCTGATGTACGCCTATTTTCTAAAGCAGCGAAACAGCAAGCCAAATTTTGACAAGGAAAGGCAAACCCTGATTGCTGTGTTTAGACTGATTAATGAACTGAATGGTAGGCTCCAAACAGGCGGTACTTATTTTGCCCATCAACATCAACGCATCTACGCTTATGCAGCCTACGCGGTTTATGTATATGATAAAAGTTATTACGACGAGAAAAGCTACCCCATCACTAAGGAAAAAAGCTTTTTTATTGGCGGATTGAAGCAAAAGGTGCTGGATGATGAACTTTACAACTTTGAGGAGGCTATAGAAACAGTGGCCAAAAAACAACGGCGGGAAGAACTGCTGAAGATAATCGGTCAGCTAGATAAGCTGATTACCGATGATTTCTACTTGGCCGAAGCCCAAAAATTTCAATATTCGAATTGTTAAAGGATAATGCCTGTCGGGTTAATAGGTGGCATGCATCTTATTCCAGACCAGTGTGCCTAAAATAAAGATGTGACAAATTATCTGCCTTTTGCAGTTGACATTGCATTTCAATTACCTTAGATTTGCATGCAAAAAAATAGATATAATGAGTGTTTTAGTAAATAAAGATTCAAAAGTAATTGTTCAGGGTTTTACCGGAAACGAAGGTACCTACCATGCTGAGCAAATGATAGCTTACGGTACGAACGTTGTTGGTGGTGTAACCCCAGGCAAAGGTGGCCAAACACACTTGGATAGACCTGTATTTAACACTGTAAAAGATGCAGTTGATAAAGCTGGCGCCAATGTATCTATTATTTTTGTACCTCCTCCGTTTGCCGCCGATGCCATTATGGAAGCGGCCGAGGCTGGCATTAAAGTAATCGTTTGTATTACAGAAGGTATCCCAACCAAGGATATGATCGCTGTAAAATCTTATATCACCGGCAGGGATTGCCGTTTAATCGGTCCTAACTGTCCAGGTATCATCACTGCCGACGAAGCTAAGATCGGTATCATGCCAGGCTTTATCTTCAAAAGAGGTACGGTAGGTGTGGTTTCAAAATCTGGAACTTTAACTTACGAAGCGGTTGATCAGGTTGTAAAAGCAGGCATGGGTATCACTACGGCTATCGGCATCGGTGGCGACCCGATTATCGGTACAACCACCAAACAAGCTGTTGAGTTGTTGATGAACGATCCAGAAACCGAAGGTATCATCATGATTGGCGAGATTGGCGGCGGCATGGAGGCAGAAGCAGCCCTTTGGATCAAAGAAAACGGTACCAAGCCGGTTGTAGGTTTCATTGCTGGCCAAACAGCGCCTCCGGGACGCAGAATGGGCCACGCTGGCGCCATTGTTGGCGGTGCCGACGATACAGCGGCGGCCAAAATGAAGATCATGGCCGAGTGCGGTATTACCGTGGTAGAAAGCCCTGCCGAAATCGGAGCTGCCATGGCTAACCTATTGAAAAAATAAGCAAACCTTTTTTGGATTTACGATAGTAAAAGCATTCTACTTGGTAGGATGCTTTTTGCGTTGATGGGGTTCGTATCAGCAATACTTGCGAAGTTTTAAAACTCCGCAAGTGTTTTGCCAATTATGACTTTCACCTAACGAGCCCAAGTCGCTAAAAACCCCTTCGATTGATTATATTTGTATAAGGCTGTAAGCAAAAACCAAAATGCGCGACAAAGCGTATATAGTTTGTAAACAGTACATCAAATGAAAACAATGATCAATAAAACAGTTATGGTGCTCGGCTTGTTGCTGTTGACAGGTTTGGCCGCCTGTGCGCAACAAGACAAGAAAGCGCCTTCAAAAACCACTAAGCACATGGAATACAATAAATTAACCAAGGAAGAAGAAGACGTAATCGTACGTAAAGGAACCGAATATCCGGGTACCGGCAAATACGACAAGTTTTTTGAAAAAGGAACCTATACCTGCAAGCGCTGCAATGCGCCTTTGTACCGGTCTGATTCTAAATTCGATGCCCATTGTGGCTGGCCGGCTTTCGACGATGAAATTAAAGGTGCTGTGAAGCGTGTACCCGATGCCGACGGACAGCGTACCGAAATCATCTGCGCCAATTGTGGTGCCCACTTGGGCCACGTGTTTGTAGGCGAAGGCCTGACTGCCAAAAATACCCGCCATTGCGTAAATTCTATCTCCATGAATTTTGTGCCTGATAAAAAGCAATAAGAAATATCCCGTAACAACCACAAATGCCCGGCAAAAGCTGGGCATTCGTTTTATGTAGCCCTTGATCTTTCGTTGCAACATGCTACAGGTTGCCTTAATAGCATAAGCTGTTAAGGTGTGTGCGCTTTTTGAGGCCTAGGCCAACAGGTAGGTCGAATCTGATAAGCTGTGGCCAGGTTATTGCACACCAGCGCATACTCCTGCAGGGAGAATAAACAAACTGGTTGTAGCCAAACAGTCCAGTTTTTGTATATTTGCCATCCGCTTAACAAATAGATGATGCAGATTGTCTTTAATTTGTAGCGTAACGGAATGTATATTTTGATCATGGCAAGCTTCGGCTGGCCAGCAAAAAACCATGAATAGATGAAATATCATTTACAGCTGTTAGCGATTCTCTGCTTTGCCTCTTTTGCCGTAAAGGCGCAAGAAATAGTGGCCAAAGCTACCGATACCACCAAGCAAATCATATTGGCCACCTATTACGCCAAAAAATTCGAAGGACGCAAAACCACCAGCGGCGAAAGATACCGCGCCAAGAAATTTACGGCGGCCCATCGCACCTTGCCTTTTGGTACCATCATCAAGGTGAAAAACCTGGTAACCGGCAAAACCGTTGAGGTGAAAGTGAACGACCGTGGGCCCTTTAGCAAGAAGTTTTCTTTAGACATTTCGCAGGGAGCTGCCAAGGCTTTGGGCATTTACAAACTGGGTTATGCCCGTGTGGAAATTGCCTATGTAAAGCCCGACTAACGTACTCCAAAAAAGAGTGTCGCAACACGGTTTTTAAAATTATTAACACTCGTTTTAATTTACTAAGTCCTTAAAAAGAAATAATTAGCTTTTTTCTATGTCGTTTCTGACAAAAAACTGATGAAAAATCAGGTCGAATCAAACAGGATGTTAACAACTTTGTGGCCTAAAACAGGGGTCAACATTTATATTTGTTAAACAAAGTTCTTTAAAAAGAATCCACTCCGATATATTATTAAGTACTTCATATTTAGTTGGTTAAAAAGCATTGAAAATCGAATGTTTTTTAAGTTTTCAGCTGGATGCGGTTTGTCGGCGGTGGATATTTGATAAAGGCTTCCGAGATAAGGAGGGCTAGCAAAGGAATCGGGTGCCCAAGGCACCATTCCAGAAATGATGCCCGAAATAGAATTTGCTAAACGTTAAAAATTGAGCTAATGGAGAAGGAACAAGAATTACTATTAAAGGAAAACAAAGACCGCTTTGTGCTCCTCCCAATTAAATACCCCGCTATTTGGGAAATGTACAAGAAGAGCGAAGCCAGTTTTTGGACGGCCGAAGAAATCGATTTATCCGACGACCAAAAGCATTGGGATAACCTGAACAGTGGCGAGCGCCATTTCATTTCCCATATTTTGGCCTTCTTTGCCGCCAGCGATGGTATTGTTAACGAAAACCTGGCCGTAAATTTTATGAGCGAGGTACAAATTCCAGAAGCACGGTGCTTTTATGGTTTCCAGATCATGATGGAGAACATCCATTCGGAAACTTATGCCTTGCTGATCGATACCTACGTGAAAGATCCTGAAGAAAAAGACCGCTTATTCCATGCCATAGAAACTGTTCCTGCCGTGAAGAAGAAAGCAGAATGGGCCTTGCGCTGGATAGAAAACGGCAATTTTGCCGAGCGTTTGGTGGCTTTTGCTGCGGTAGAAGGCATTTTCTTCAGCGGTAGCTTCTGCTCTATTTTCTGGCTCAAAAAACGTGGCCTGATGCCAGGATTAACGTTCAGCAACGAGCTGATTTCAAGAGACGAAGGCATGCACTGCGAGTTTGCCTGCCTGTTATACAGCATGCTGAAAAACAAACTAAGCGAAGAACAGGTGCATACCATCATCAAAGATGCCGTTGAAATCGAAAAGGACTTCATCACCGATGCCCTGCCGGTAAAACTGATCGGCATGAATGCCGATTTGATGAAACAGTACATCGAATTTGTGGCCGACAGGTGGGTATCTGAATTGGGCTACAAAAAAATATACGGCTCAACCAACCCATTCGATTTTATGGAGATGATTTCGCTGCAAGGCAAAACCAACTTCTTCGAAAAACGTGTAGGCGATTACCAAAAAAGCGGCGTATTGACCGCATCAGACAACAAGGCTTCGGCATTTTCGTTGGACGACGATTTTTAAAGCAAGGCTTAGAGATGGAAGGTTTAAGGTTGAGGATAAAGTCTCAGGCCTCAAATCTCACATCTAACTGCTAGTAATAATAAAATATTTTAAAACCTGGTGCCGCTATCGTAAGGTACGCACCATTAAATAATTGATAGGATGTTTGTAATAAAAAGAGATGGCCGCCAGGAAGCGGTAAAGTTTGATAAGATAACCGCTCGCATTGAGAAGTTATGTTATGGTTTTAATGCAGAATTAGTAGACCCGATTGATGTGGCCAAGAAGGTAATCGAAGGGCTTTATGATGGTGTTACTACATCAGAACTGGATAACCTTGCGGCAGAAACGGCAGCGTCTTTAACTACAAAGCATCCAGACTACGCTTTGTTGGCATCGCGTATTGCGGTTTCCAACCTGCACAAAAACACCATCAAATCGTTTTCTAAAACGATGGAGCTGCTGTACAACTATATCGATCCCAAAACCGACAAATCGGCCTCTTTAATTGCCGACGATGTTTGGGAAGTAATCAAAAACAACGCCGATATCCTGGATAGTACCATCATCTACGACAGAGATTTCGGCTTCGACTATTTTGGCTTCAAAACCTTGGAAAAATCCTATCTTCTAAAGGTAAACGGCCAAATTGTTGAGCGCCCGCAACACCTGTTCATGCGTGTAGCCGTAGGTATCCACAAAGAAGATATCGATAGCGCCATCAAAACCTATAACCTGATGAGTGAGCGCTGGTTTACCCACGCTACGCCAACCCTGTTCAACGCGGCTACGCCAAAACCCCAAATGTCGTCGTGCTTCTTGCTCACCATGCAAGACGACAGCATCGAAGGCATTTATGATACTTTGAAACAAACGGCCAAAATTTCGCAGAGCGCTGGCGGTATTGGTCTAAGCATCCACAATATTCGTGCAACTGGCGCATACATTGGCGGTACCAATGGTACCAGCAACGGTATCGTACCGATGTTGAGGGTATTTAACGATACAGCCCGCTATGTAGACCAAGGTGGTGGCAAGCGTAAAGGTGCCTTCGCTATTTATTTGGAGCCTTGGCATGCCGATGTTTTCGAATTCCTGGATTTGCGCAAAAACCACGGTAAAGAGGAAATGCGTGCCCGCGATTTGTTCTATGCCCTTTGGATCTGCGATTTGTTCATGCAACGCGTAGAAGAAAACGGCGATTGGAGTTTGTTCTCACCAGATGAAGCACCAGGCCTGGCCGATTGCCACAGCGAAGAATTCAACAAATTATACACTAAATACGAATCAGAAGGAAGAGCCCGCAAAGTAGTAAAAGCACAAGAATTATGGTTTGCCATTTTAGATTCGCAAATCGAAACCGGTACACCTTACTTGTTGTACAAAGATGCGGCCAACAGCAAGTCGAACCAGCAAAACCTGGGCACCATTAAAAGTTCTAACTTGTGTACCGAAATCATTGAATACACTTCTAAAGACGAGGTAGCCGTATGTAACTTGGCTTCGTTGGCTTTGCCTAGATACGTGATCAATGGCGAGTTCGACCACCAAAAACTATACGACGTAACTTATCAAACTACTTTAAACTTAAACAAGATTATAGATCACAACTACTATCCTGTTAAAGAGGCCGAAAACTCTAATTTGCGCCACCGTCCGGTTGGTTTGGGTGTGCAAGGTTTGGCCGATGCCTTTATCTTGATGCGTTATCCTTTTGAAAGCGATGCCGCCAAAGAATTGAACAAAGATATTTTCGAAACCATTTACTTCGCCGCCATGACAGCCTCTGCTGATCTGGCCGAGAAACATGGCCCGTACGAAACCTTCAAAGGATCGCCATTGTCTAAAGGCAAATTCCAGTTCGATTTGTGGGGCGTAAAGCCAAGCAGCAACCGTTGGGATTGGGATAAATTGCGCAAACGCGTGATGAAAACCGGTGTGTACAACTCTTTATTGGTAGCACCAATGCCAACTGCTTCTACTTCGCAAATCTTGGGCAATAACGAATGTTTCGAACCTTATACTTCGAACATTTATACCAGAAGGGTATTGAGCGGCGAGTTTATCGTGGTAAACAAACACTTGCTGAAAGACTTGGTTGCTTTAGGCTTATGGAGCCCGGCCATGAAAGACAGGATCATTTTGGCCAACGGTTCGATCCAAGACATCCCTGAAATCCCAGATTACATCAAAGAACTGTACAAAACAGTTTGGGAAATCAAGATGCGTAACATCATTGATATGGCGGCCGATAGGGGTGCTTATATCTGCCAATCGCAATCGTTGAACTTGTTCATCAATGCGCCAAATACTTCGAAATTAACATCGATGCACTTCTATGCTTGGAAAAAAGGCTTGAAAACTGGTATGTACTACCTACGTACGCAAGCAGCCTCGCAAGCGGTGAAGTTTACGGTAGAGAATCAAGCTGGCAAAGCCATGGAGGCGGTTATCCCAGAGGTAATCGAAAATCCGGCAGAAGAAATCATTTCAGGCCCGGTTTGTACCATGGAAGAAGGTTGCATCAGCTGTTCAGGCTAGTAGCCAGCAAGCTAGATATAATTATAAAGTAAGGTTTTGGGCGAAAGTTCAAAACCTTTTTTGATTAAAATGGCTAAATAGTTGCAACAATAAAACTAAGTACTTAGTTTTATTGTTGCCTAAATATACATCTATGAGAAGACTTTTTTTAGCAGTTTTGTTAACGTCAATTCACTTTACAATTTCTGGTCAGACCATAACAATTAAAGGTATTGTTAAAAACTCAAAGGATAGTCTGGTTATCTTTCAGAAAATCGATTATGATCCTATTACACTAGATTATGATAATAAGATATATAAATCAGATATAAGCAAAAAAGGTAATTTTATAATAACCTTGCCCGTTAACAACGTTTCTCAATGGATATTAAATGATTCGAAGATATTTAACCTTGTTCCAAACGAGGATCTTGAATTAATTATTGAGTGCAATGGAGTTGGAAATATTGAAGAGGTGAAAGCAATCGGTAATCATGCAGAAAACTTCAATTATTATTTCTATGCAAAAAAAGCTAAGGAAACTAAATACCCATCAGCCGATTTTTCCAAGAGCTTGCAATCATTGGCCACACAAGACCAGCTAAAACTATTAAAAGAACAATCGGCCTATCAACTAGGCAAATTAGACGAGTATTTAGCTAAAAATCAAATGTCGAAAAGTTATTATAAATGGAACCAAACATTCTATAAGTATTATCCATATAAATACTTTTATGAAAAATCATATGGAAAATGGGATAGCGTTACGTTAAATTTATTGATGGATATTCCCCATGATGACGATTATGCCGCACTAAATTCTAACCTATACAATAAGTTAGTAGACTTTTACCTACATCAGAAATTTAACCAGGGAAAACTGCCCATAGATAACAAGCAATTTTTTGACTTTCTTAAAGAAAATGACTTGTTGAAAAATCTAACAAAACAAGTTTTTTTGACCAGAAAGATGTCGTTATTATTTAAATCAAGTGACAGCTTGTATAATTTAATGTACTCGAAATATAGAGCCAGTGTTGATAATAAACAGTTGATTGATCTTATAAATAAGGGAAGGCAACGCCATAAGGACGAATTGATTCAAAGTAGTTTATCACGTGAAAATGTGAGCCAAAGCGCTTCTTTAAATGAAATTTTCAGCAAATATAAAGGCAAGGTAATCTACCTCGATTTTTGGGCCAGTTGGTGCGGTCCTTGTAAGCTCGAGATGCCAAATTCGGCGAATCTTAAGAAAAGACTTCAGGGAAAAGATATTGTATTTCTATACTTTGGATATCAGGACAAAAAAGAAAATTGGTTAGCGGCCAGAAACGATTTGGAAATAGGGGGAGAACATTATTTGTTGAATGAAAAGTTAATAAGAGAAGCAAATGAACTTTTCCAAATTTTAGGAATTCCACATTATGTTATCATTGATAGGGATGGAACAATTATTAATAAAAAGGCTCCATTGCCTAATGATGCTTATAATGAACTCTTGAAATTAGCAACTAAAAAATAGCTAAAGCAATATTATGGTAAGGTTTTGGGCGAAAGTTCAGAACCTTATTTTTTGTTCCTACTTTTGCAATGTGAGGATAGCTCACAACCCATAACTCGCAACTCATAACCCATAACCCATAACTCATAACCTTGAACCCTATCAAACATAGCAAACACGAAATCATTCCCTGCGAAAGATGTGGCACTGCTATAGAGTGCAAGGCCAATGCGTACACCAAATGCCAATGCAGTGCCGTACAGCTTACCATAAATGAAGTGCAGCACATCAGCGAGCTTTACGATGGCTGTTTATGCGCCAAATGTTTATTCGAATTGCAGGAAGAATACAGGGCTTCCATCTAAGCGCCTGCTTGCAAATGTTAAAATTTCCTAAATAGTTGCAATTGGTAAACTATATTTATAGTTTGGTCTGAACCAATCAAAAGCAACCATGAAAAATCATCTCTTATTAGCTGGCCTGTGGCTAGTTGCCGCTACGGCCTTTGCCCAAAACGTTAAGGTAAAGGGCGTCGTTAAAAACAGTGCCGATAGTGTTATCGCGTTTCGCAAAAACGGCTTTAATGCCGTGACGAGAGCCAGAGATGGCCAGCGTTACAAAGCCAAACTCAACAGCAAGGGCGAATTTGAAATCACCTTACCCGAAAAGGCTATTCAGGAATGGCTTATTGAACAGGGCGATCAGTTTGCCTTGTTAGACCTCTGCACCGGTCGTGACCTTAACCTGGTGATCGATTTTACACAAACGATGAGGAACAGGGTATCGGCTACAGGCCCAAACGCCGCAGAGGTTAATTTTTTAAGCTACCTCGACAAAAAACAAAACGAAAAATATGGCGACTTTTACGAAAAGCTTAAAGGCCTTAATCCCGCCGAAGTGCTAAAACTGCGCAAGGAACGCGCCGAATTTCAGTTGGCTACGCTAGAAGACTACCATCGGCAAAATAAGTTGGGCGATGATTACTATAAATGGCTCAAAACCCTTTACAAATACGAACCTTACGAACGGACTTTGGTCGAACAGCTGAGCGCCGAACAAAGAGCGGATCCTAATTACGTAGCCTTGCTTACCGCCAATGGTTTTAACGACGATTATGCAGCCATGCACTCCAGCGAATACAACGACTTGGCCAATTACTACATGCATTTTAAGATCAACGGGTCTAAGTTCCCCTTAAAAATTGCAGATTTCTTTGAGTTTGGCACAAAAGACAACCTGGGCGGCTTAACCAAGCAGGTGTTCCTAACCAGGCAGATGATGTTTTTTGCCGCCAACAGCAAGGATAGTTTATACAATGCCATGTTGCAAAAATTCAAGACATCGGTAAACCACAAAGAACTGTTGCAGGTTATTGCCGATGAGCGCAACGCCTATTTGGCAAAATTGGCCAAGAGCAACCGCTCTACCGAAAACGTAAGCCAAAGTGCTTCGCTCAACGAAATCTTTAAAAAATATAAAGGCAAGGTCATCTATCTCGATTTTTGGGCTAGCTGGTGCTCGCCATGCCGTAGCGAAATGCCCAATGCCAGGCAACTCAAAAATAAGCTAAAAGGCAAAGATGTTGTATTTCTGTACTTTGGCTATAACGACAAAAAAGAAAACTGGCTAGCCGCCCGTAAAGAACTGGAAATTGAGGGCGAACATTATTTGTTAAGTCCGCAATTGATTAGTGAAGCCAACCAGCTCTTTCAGCTAACCGGCATCCCACATTATGTTATCATTGGCAAAGACGGTACGATTATCGAAAAAAAAGCGCCCCGGCCACTCGATGCTTTTGCGCAGCTGTCTAAACTTGCCGAAGAGAAATAATTAGGCCTAACGCCCATGCAAATTTTTAAAAACGCGTATGGGCGTTTTGCAAGTTTTTCTGTAGGCACCGGCACAAACCAAGAAATCGATTTTCAGGCCCTTTTCAGCCCTTTTAAATCACGATTCCGGCAAATGTCAACTGTACTTGGTATTTTGGCGAAAATCGTCCCTGAAAGCTATTTGAAGCCTTAAATGCACCGAAAATATTTGTTGAAAATAATTCCGAAAAGTGGTAACAAACCCTCGGCTTACACATCTATATCACGCTAGATAAATGGTTTATCTGCTGTAAAAAAAATGAAAAACAAATATTATGGAAACGCTGATTTTAAATTATTGGTGGGTTTTATTGGCATTGATTTGCCTGGTGTTATACAAGTATATTTTGAGGTTCCTATTTGGGATGGTGATCGTGCCCGAAGACAGGATCGGGCTAATTACTAAAAAATTCGTGCTCTTTGGTTCGGAAAGGGAATTGCCCGACGGGCGTATTATCGCCCTGAAAGGCGAAGCCGGTTTTCAGGGCAAAACCTTGGCCCCCGGACTTTACTTTGGCATGTGGTTTTGGCAGTACAGTGTTACCATGGAACAGTTTACGGTTATTCCGGAAGGGAAAATCGGATTGATCATGGCCAAAGACGGTGCCGAAATTCCAACCGGAAACATTTTGGGCCAGCGCGTAGACAGCGATAACTTTCAGGATGCGGTTAAATTCTTGGAAAATGGAGGACAGCGAGGCAGACAGGCCACCTACATTACCTCGGGTTCCTATCGTATCAACACCTTGCTGTTTCAGGTGTCTATTACCGATATGGTCCGCATACAGGAAAGTATGGTGGGCATTGTAACAACCTTGGATGGCTTACCTATCGAGGCTAACCAAATTGCGGGCAAATGGGCAGAAGGACATAATAATTTCCAAGACTTTGATGCCTTTATTAAAAACAATGGCAACAGGGGCTTGCAACCTCAGGTAATCTTGGCCGGTTCGTACAACCTCAATCCGTGGGCCATTCAATTGGAAGAAACTCCCATGACGGAAATCCCCATTGGTTATGTTGGCGTGGTCATTTCTTACGTCGGACAGGAAGGCAACGACCTTACTGGTGCCGATTTTAAACATGGCAATATTGTAGCCAAGGGCTCTAAAGGTGTTTGGTTAGAACCGCTTGGCCCGGGCAAATACCCGATCAACAAATACACCATGAAGGTGGAGCTGGTGCCTACCACCAATTTGGTGCTGAATTGGGCAAGCGCACGCAGCGAGGCGCACAACCTCGATAAAAACCTGTCGACCATTACGGTGCGTTCTAAAGATGGTTTCCCATTCAATTTGGATGTGGCGCAGATCATTCATGTGCCTACCACGGAAGCGCCAAAAGTGATTGCCCGTTTCGGTAACATGGTGAACCTGGTGTCGCAGGTTTTGGAGCCAACCATTGGCAACTATTTCCGTAACTCGGCCCAAGATAGTGATGTAATCGCTTTCTTAAGCACCCGTAAAGAACGCCAGGAATCGGCTAAAGACCATATCCGTAAAGTATTGGACGAATATAACGTAAATGCGGTTGATACCTTGATCGGCGATATTGTGCCACCAGAGTCGCTGATGAAAACGCTAACCGACCGTAAAATAGCCGAAGAACAAAAAATAACCTACAATACCCAAAAACAGGCACAGGAAACCCGTCAGGGCATGGAAAAAGAAACGGCCATCGCCGATATGCAAAAGGATATCGTAAAAGCGCAACAAAGCGTAGAAATTGCCGAGCGTACCGCAAGTGCAACGGTTAAAAAATCAGAAGGTGATGCTGCTGGCGTAAAACTGGCCGTTGGCGCCGAGGCCGAAGCCACCAAAATGCGTGCACATGCCGAGGCCGAAGCTACGAAAGCCAGGGCGCAGGCTGATTCTGAAGCCATTAAGTTAAGGGCATCGGCCGAAGCCGAGAAGATCTCGTTGACCGGTAGTGCCGAAGCCGGAAAAATCCTGGCCGTGGGTAAATCAACCGCCGAAGCTTATGAACTGGCCGTTAAAGCCTTGGGTGGTGAGAATTTTACCCGCTACAAAATTACCGAAGAGCTCTCAAAAGGCCACATCAAACTAATCCCCGATGTGCTGATTGGTGGCGGGGCCAATGCGGGCGGTACAGCCATAGACGGACTTCTGGGCTTGAAACTGATGGAAATGATGGATCCCGAAAAAGGCAAGGAGCAACTGATTGCAACAGCAGCAACAACCGAAGTGCTAGAGGTTAAAACCAAACCACAAAAAGATTAGCCAAGTAGACTTGCGAAGTTTTGAAACTTTGCAAGTCTTATCTTCTTCTTTCCAGCCTCCAAGCTTTTTTGTACCTTTGCCCCGTAATTTTGAATTTTGAATGTTGAATGATTGAATGTTAGCTTATTCATTCATTTTATCATTCACTCATTCTCTAATTTAAAAAAGATGAGCAAAGTAAAAGTAGGTTTGGTGCAGATGAGCTGTACCAAGAATAAACAGGAAAACCTCGACAAGGCGATTGTTAAGGTGAGGGAAGCCGCAGCTAAAGGCGCGCAAATCGTTTGTTTGCAAGAGCTTTTTACCTCGCTTTATTTTTGCGATGTAGAAGACTACGACAATTTTGATTTGGCAGAAGCCATCCCAGGCCCGTCAACCGATGCTTTATCGGCAGTAGCCAAAGAGCTCAACGTGGTTATCATTGCCTCGTTGTTCGAAAAACGTGCCGAAGGCCTTTATCACAATACCACTGCAGTGTTGGATGCTGATGGCAGCTATTTGGGCAAATACCGCAAAATGCACATCCCCGACGATCCGGCTTATTACGAAAAGTTCTACTTCACGCCTGGCGATTTGGGCTACAAGGTTTTTCAAACCAAATATGCCAAAATCGGTATTTTGATCTGCTGGGATCAATGGTATCCTGAAGCTTCGCGAATTACTGCCTTAATGGGCGCCGATATCATGTTCTATCCAACGGCAATTGGCTGGGCTACCGACCAAGACGAAGAAACCAACAAAGACCAATACAATGCTTGGCAAACCATTCAGCGTTCGCATGCAGTAGCCAATGGCGTACCTGTAGTGAGCGTTAACCGTGTAGGTTTTGAGCAGGATGGCGCCATGAAATTCTGGGGCGGCAGCTTCGCTACCAACGCCCAAGGCCGTATTCTTTACCTGGCTTCGCACGATCAGGAAGAAACCGAAGTGGTTGAACTCGATACCAAGGAAACCGACTTCTTCCGCAAGCACTGGCCTTTCTTGAGAGACAGAAGGATAGATTCGTACCAACCGATTACCAAAAGGTATTTGGACGGAGATTAGGATAAGGTCGGGAGACCGAAGTCCGTAAGTTGCTTTCAAAAAATCTAATGACAAGTTTTTGAAAAACACATAGATGCTGTATATTTCAGTCTACCTAAAAACATACACCTATGTCATTTAAATTTGAACAACTGAAAGTTTGGCAAAAAGCATTGGACTTAGCTGATGAAATTGACCAACTTACAAGGACTTTTCCAAGGGAGGAAGTTTATGTGTTAAGCTCGCAGATGAAGAGAGCAGCAGATTCTGTAGTGTTGAATATAGCTGAAGGCAGTACAGGACAGAATAACGCAGAGTTTTGTAGATTTTTAAGATACTCGTTGCGTTCAGATATTGAAGTCGTAGCTTGCTTATACTTAACTAAGAGAAGAAAATATATAAATGAAGAACGTTTTTCGACACTGTATCATTCCTGTGAAGAGGTGCTGGTCATGATTAACGCTTTGATCAAATCATTGAAATAATGTCTAACAAAGAGACTAATAACGATAATATCAAAAGACTTTCGGAATCTTCGCTTTCCGAACTGTCAACGCCCAAAAAACAAGGCTACACTTTCCCTGCCGAATGGGCCAAACACGAGGCAACCTGGCTAAGCTGGCCCCATAAAGAGGCTTCGTGGCCGGGCAAGATCGAAACCATTTACGCTCCTTATTGCCAGTTTATCAAAGCCGTTGCCAAAGGCGAAAAAGTACGCATCAACGTCAGGGATGAAGCAATGAAGGCTTTCGCTATTGCCGAATTGCAAAAAGTGGAGGCCGATTTGAGCCAAATCGAATTTTATTTTAACGAGAGCAACGATGCCTGGTGCCGCGACCATGGTCCGGCGTTTGTGGTAAAAGGCAAAGAAAAAGCGGTGGTCGACTGGGGCTATAATGCCTGGGGTGGTAAATATCCGCCTTACGATTTGGATGATGTGATCCCGACCAAAATAGCCAGGCACTTTAACCTGCCTTTGTTTACACCGGATATCGTGATGGAAGGCGGTTCGGTAGAATTTAATGGTGCAGGAACCATTTTAACCAGTACGGCCTGCCTCCTCAACGAAAACAGAAATCTGCACCTGAACAAAGAACAGATTGAAACCTACTTGAAAGAGTTCTATGGCGCCGAACAGGTGCTTTGGGTAGGCGATGGCATTGTAGGCGATGATACCGATGGCCATATCGACGATATAACGCGCTTTGTAAACGAAGATACCGTGCTTACGGTGGTAGAAAGCAATCCGCTGGATGAAAACTATTTGTTGCTGCAAGAAAACCTGGAAGCACTTAAAGGCATGAAGTTGCTTGATGGAAGACCGTTGAACATCATCAAATTGCCGATGCCATCGCCGGTCATTTACGAAGACACCCGTTTGCCGGCTTCTTATGCCAATTTTTACATCGCCAATGCGGCCGTTATTGTACCAACCTTTAGGGATGTGAACGACAAGCCGGCGCTCGAAATCATCCAAAAAGCCTTTCCAGACAGGGAGGTTATCGGTATCGATTCGACAGATATTATTTGGGGCTTGGGCAGCTTCCATTGTTTGAGCCAGCAAGAACCAGCCGTTTAGTTTTAATTTTCGGTTGCCAGGGGCTATTGTTATACATTCTGAGCTTGTCGAAGGATAGCTAGGGATGAAATAATTAAACGGTCTAATTTTAAAAACAAAAATAGAGCTATATCTTTGGTTTGAGTTAAACAAAATCAGCCATCAAGGGTTTTCGACAGGCTCAGACTGACATAAACTAAATTAAATGAAATTACTAGAAGGAAAAACAGCCCTGGTTACAGGTGCATCAAAAGGAATAGGGCGTAAAATAGCCGAAAAATTTGCCGAACAAGGGGCCAATGTTGCATTTACCTACCTGTCGTCTGTAGAAAAAGGCGAAGCTTTGGAAAAAGAGCTGCAAAGCTTTGGCACCAAGGTGAAAGGCTACAGGTCAGACGCTTCAAAGTTTGAGGAAGCCGAAAAACTGATCAATGATATTGTGGCCGAATTTGGCACCATCGATATTGTGGTGAACAATGCGGGCATTACCAAAGACGGCCTGTTGATGCGCATGAGCGAAGAAAACTGGGACGATGTTATGAATGTAAACCTGAAATCGATTTTCAATGTCACCAAGGCTGCCTCTAAAGTAATGATGAAAGCCCGTAAAGGCGTATTCATCAACATGAGTTCGGTAGTTGGCGTTACGGGCAATGCTGGTCAGGCTAACTATGCGGCTTCTAAGGCCGGTATCATCGGTTTTACCAAATCTATTGCCAAAGAGCTGGGCTCACGTAACATCCGTGCCAATGTCATCGCTCCAGGATTTATCCGCACCGAAATGACCGATGTATTGGATCCGAAAGTGGTTGAAGGTTGGGAAGCTGGTATTCCGCTGAAACGCGCTGGCGAAACCGAAGATATTGCCAATGCTTGCGTATTCTTGGCATCAGATATGAGCGCTTATATCACCGGGCAAACCCTATCGGTTTGTGGCGGTATGCTTTAAGCACTGAAGAAATTGGAAAAAGAAAGGCGGAGGGTTTGTGCTCTCCGCTTTTTTTTGGCATTGAGCAAATTAATTGTTTAGTTAAACTATTTTATGTTTATTTATGCTATACATTTAATGGTGCTGTAACATTCGCTTAATGTTAGTGTTCGATTTTTGAACCAATCGATTTACCAGTCGGGTTCATTATGAAAAACATTGCTGAACAAAACAGGTTTGCTACCATTTGGATCATGATAGCGGTCTTTTTATCTTATACTGGAATGTATGCCGTCAGGAAATCATTTCTCGCCGGACAGTACGCTCAGGTTGATATTGGCTTTGGCTTGGATGCCAAGACTACTTTTGTCATTAGTCAGGTTCTGGGTTATATGGTTTCCAAATTTCTGGGCATCAAGATTATTTCGGAGATGCCAAAAAGCAGAAGGATAAGCTGGCTGTTGGGACTTATTCTTTTTGGCTTGGCCATGCTCGGTCTTTTTGCTCTACTGCCGGCCAGGTTTAAGGTAATTGCGCTCTTCCTCAACGGTTTGCCCTTAGGCATTGTTTTTGGCGTGGTTTTTTCGTTTATCGAAGGCAGAAGGAATACCGAACTGCTGGCTGCCGCCCTGAGTGCCACGTTTATTTTCTCTACCGGCCTGGTTAAAACCGTGGGGCTGCTGGTAATCCAGAATTTGGGCATAAGCGAATTTGCCATGCCCTTTGTTACCGGGCTGTTGTTTTTGCCTGTATTTCTGCTCTCGCTTTGGATGCTGAAAAAAGCAAAAATGCCCAATGAAAAAGACATCGAGGAGCGAACAGTGCGTGTGCCCATGTACAAGGCCGACCGCAAGGCGTTTTTAAGGTCGAACGGGATCGGTTATTTTGCTTTGGTAGCCATTTATGTGCTCCTTACCATCGTAAGAGACTTTAGGGATAATTTCATCGTAGATTTCTGGGCCGAAAAAGGATTGGCCAAAGCGCCACAGCTTATTACGCTTACAGAAATTCCGATTGCCATTGTCGTACTTGTTATTGCAGCGGCGGGTGTACTGATCAGGAAAAACAAGCTTGCCTTTAATTTTGGCATAGGATTGGCCATAGCCAGTGCCTTGCTCATCCTGTTGTCTACCATGCTTTACCAGCACGAAAGAATGAACGCCGTGGCCTGGATCATTACAAGTGGTATCGGCATTTACCTTCCTTATATCTTATTCCATTGCCTATTGTTCGAAAGGCTGATTGCCTTGCTCAGCTACAAGGGCAATGTGGGCTTTTTATTTTACCTGGCCGATGCTTTGGGCTATTTGGGTAGTGTAGCCGTGCTGATACTTAAAGAAATTGTAGGTTTTAAGCAAAGCTGGGGTAGCTTTTTCATCTCGCTCAATCATATTTCGGCAGTGTGCATGCTGGCCATATTGATTTTGGTACTGCTTTATTTCAACAATAAAATACAACAAAAAAACAAGCAATTGGCCATAGTTGCCTAGTGCTTTTTGCCATTGATATTTAAACAAACTAAGAAATGACAAATATAAAATTAGCGGTTTTTGACATGGCCGGAACTACGGTTGATGAAGATAATATGGTTTACAAAACCGTTCAAAAAGTGATTAACCAGGAAGGTTTCGACCTGAGTTTGGCGCAGGTCTTGGCGCAGGGAGCGGGCAAGGAAAAATACCAAGCCATTATCGATATCCTGACGGCCTATACCCAGGCAAATCCTGTCGAAGAAATTGCAGACAGGGCATTCGGTCGCTTCAAGCCAACCCTGGAGGCTGTTTACAACGAAGCCGAAATCAAAGGCTTTGATGGAGTAGAGGCACTCTTTGCCCAACTTAAGGCCAATGGCATCAAGGTGGTGCTCAATACCGGATATGATCTTAAAACAGCTACCAAGCTGCTTCAGAAACTTAACTGGAAAATAGGCGAACAGGTAGATGCATTGATTACCGCCGACGATGTAACACAGGGTAGGCCACATCCCGAAATGATTCAAAAAGCCATGCAATTGTTTGGCATTGTTGATCCTCGTCAAGTGCTCAAAGCAGGAGATTCTGAAATCGATATCCTTGAAGGCAAAAATGCCCGCTGTGGGCTCACTATTGGCGTATTAAGTGGTGCACAAACCAAGGCACAGTTACAAACCGTACAACCCGATTATATCTTAGAGCGCCTGACCGACTTGCCTGCCATTTTGCAGCTTGGCTAAAAGCATGGCTAGTAAGAGTTTTACCGTTAGCCATTGCGCTTGATATAGGTGGCGTATAGGCTTTCCCAGAAAGCCTTTTGCGAAGGATAAGCCTTGAGGTAACGCTCAAGGTTGGCCTTGGTCATCCTAAACGGCATAATGCTTACCGGAATGTCTTGCTGGCCTGCATTGCGAGCTTCTACGGCCAATACGTAGACCTCTTTTATTTTTTCGTCGGTGAGCGGAATGCAACCTACCGTTACACAATTGCCGTGGATGTAGATATCGCCACCCGGTTTGCGGTCTTTGCCGGTTCTGGCCAAATCGGTCGCATTGGGGTAATCAACACCCAGCGATAAATGGAAACTGCTCATCGGGTTAAACACGTTGATTTTGTAAAAACCTTCAGGGGTTTGTCCGTCGCCTTCAATTACCTTAGGCCCCAATGTGCCGGAATGCGCACAAAAATCGTAGGTTCTGAACAACTTATATCCTGTTTGCGATGCGGTTTTGAGCCAGAGCTCCAATTTGCCCTCGGCTTTGTAGGCCATGATCTTTAATTTGAAATCGCCTTTAAAACCTGCTTTCAGCAAGTCTTGTTGCAGGCTAGCCCATTTTTGGTCGTAAGCTTCTTTTACCCTTTCAAATTTGAGTTGGCTTTCCTTAAAGCCGCTCTGGGCCATTGCCGTAGTTGTCATTGCCAATAAGCATAAAAGTTTGATCAATCTTTTCATTTACTTGCGCTATTTCGCAAACAAATTACGTTGATTTTTTTAGAAATTTAGCATCTTTACGTTTAAAGCTATGGGCAATTTCTTTACTGCATCCTCTATTTTTACTTTTTTGGCCTGCCTTGTGTTGGGTTGCCTCTATGCCTGGCTGCTTTACGGAGCCAACAAAAACCTTCCGGCCAAACTAAACTATGCCTTGGCTGTTTTCAGGGTGTTGGCCATTGCCATTTTGGCCTGGTTGCTTTTTGCGCCTTTGGTTAAACGAATTTCGTACACACCCGAAAAGCCCATCATTGTATTGGCTAATGACAATTCCATCTCTGTTGACCAGGTAGAGCCTGCTGGCTTCAACAAGCAGCAATATCAAAAAGACCTGAAAAAGCTGGCCGATCAGCTCTCTGGCAAATATGAAGTCAAAACGTATAGCTTTAGCGACAGCGTTAAAAGCGGGCTTGATTTTTCCGGACAAGGCAAGCTCAGTAATGCTTCGGCTTTGATTAATCAGCTGAACGACGAGTTGCTGAACCGTAACGTAGGTGCTATTATTATAGCCAGTGATGGAATTTTTAACCGTGGCGGCAATCCTTTGTACGAATTGAACAAGATCAAGGCCCCGGTGTATACCATTGCCATGGGCGATACCATTCCGAAGCGCGATGTGCTGATTGCCAACGTCAACTACAACAACCTGGTTTATCTCGATAACGAATTTACGCTCGATGTAGAAGTGCAGGCTTATGCCGGCAAAGGCGAAAGTACGCAGTTGAGCATGGCCGAAAATGGTAAAAAAATACTGGAGCAAAGTATCGCGATTGATGGCAACAGTTTTGTGAAAAATGTACAGGTAAAGCTTAAAGCCAATAAAATAGGCATACAGCGTTATACTTTGAACGTTTCGCCGGTAAAGAACGAGGCCACCGAAAAGAACAACAGCCAAACCATTTTTATTGAAGTAATTGATGCCCGCCAAAAAGTTTTGTTGGCCGCTGCCGCTCCACATCCAGATATTACCGTGCTGAAGCAGGCCATAGAACGGAACAAGCATTATGAAGTAAGCGTAAGCCTAGGCGATGACTTGAACAGCGTTGACGTTCATCAATACAGCTTGGCCATCTTGTACCAATTGCCGGGTAATAGCCAATTGGCTGCGGGCTTAATTGCCAAGCTACAGGAACTGCGTTTGCCTACGTGGTATATTGTAGGCGCCCAAAGCCATATCGGAGCCTTTAACCAGGCGCAGCATGTTCTGAATTTGAGCAGGTCTACAGGTTCCCTGCAGGAAATCTTCCCTTATCCCGATCCTAATTTTACAGCCTTTAACCTCGATGCCCCGGCATTGAAACAGTTGAACGATTATGATCCCCTGCTCATGCCTTTTGCCAATATAACCGTCAATGGCAACTATACAGCCGTTCTCAATCAGCGGATTGGTAGGGTAAATACGCAAAATCCGTTGTTGTTCTTTGTAGATGATAATGGCAGAAAAACAGGCTTTTTAATTGGCGAAGGCATTTGGAAATGGAAATTGGAAGAAGCCAAGAACGAACAAAGCCTGCCTTTGGTAAACGAATTGGTGGCCAAAACCGTTCAATACCTTTCGGTAAAAGACGATAAGCGCAAGTTTAAGGTGTATGCCAGCAAAAATACCTTCGAAGAAAACGAGAATGTAGTGCTCAATGCCACTTTATACAACGAAGCCTATGAACCTGTCAATACGCCCGAGGTAAAAGTACAGCTCAAAAATGCCGAAGGCAAGGTATTCAACTATACCTTTTCTAAATTCGGGTCAGGGTATAGCCTCAATGCGGGCACCTTGCCGCAGGGCAATTATACCTTTGTGGCATCTACTGCCTTGGGCGACAAAAAATATACTGCTTCGGGCGCTTTTTATGTCAATGCCCTTATTGCCGAATACCAGCAAACCACGGCCAATCACCAGTTGCTGTACACCATGGCGCAACAGAGCAACGGCAAGCTGTACCAGCCAGCCGATCTGTTGCAAATAGCTGATGAATTGGAGAAAAACGGACAGGTTAAAACCATCAGTTACGAAGACCGGAAATACGAAGAACTGATTAGCCTGAAATGGATATTTATTTTGATTATCTTGCTGCTGGCCACCGAGTGGTTTTTAAGAAAACGTAACGGCGAAGCATAATGGAACTCAGCAGCACTTATATCATCGAAACCCTAGGCACCATTTCCTTTGCCATTTCGGGTACCTTTGCCGCCATGCAAAAACGCCTTGATCCATTTGGCGTGCTCATCATTGCCTTTGTAACCTCTATTGGTGGCGGTACCGTCCGCGATTTGTTGCTGGGCGATACGCCGGTAGCTTGGATGCGCAACGTCAACTATTGCCTCCTCATCCTGGTTACTTCGCTAGCCACTATTTTTTTCAAAACGCACATTAAAAAGTTTAAGGTTACACTTTTCCTCTTCGACTCGCTTGGGCTGGGACTGTTTACCATGGTAGGCGTGCAAAAAGGAATAGTTTTTGGCTTGAGCCCGGGTATTTGTGTGGCTTTGGGTACCATTACGGGTTGTTTCGGGGGCATCATCAGAGATACCCTGCTCAATACCATTCCGCTCATTTTCAGGAAAGAGATTTATGCCACGGCTTGTATACTGGGAGGCGTTCTTTATTTTGCCCTGTTGTATTTTAACCTCAAGGCTGATGTAGCGAAAATTATTGTCATTGCCTTTATTTTTGCCTTAAGGGTAGTGGTGGTGCGCTACAAATTGGCGTTGCCTAAATTTGGCTATTAAGGATAGAGATATTGTTCGAGCTTGCCCTTTTGGTTGGCATCGTTAAGCTCCCAGAGTTCTTTTGGCCAGTTTTTTTTATCTTCCTGCTGGTTCAGGTAAGGCAGCAACAAGCGCATGCTGCCCAGTACAATGGTTTTTTGGTCTTTAATGTTTTTGTTTTCGAGCATGAATTTGGTCATGCTGGCCATGTACATCAGGGTGAGGTCTGAATCGGTGTTGAAGAAATTGGTTTCCTTCTCTTCCAGGTAGAACGTATATTCGGGCGTGCCGTTCATCCAGTCGATCAGAAAGTGGCCTGCTTCCATACGCGATTTGTTTTTCTTGTCGATAGGGGTTTGAAACAGATAGTCGATAACTTTGAGCGCCAAAGGTTCCGTATTGGCAAAATGAGCCTTTTTGTTAAGTTTGATGTGTTTAAGGTTAGGCAAGTCCTGCGCATGCGAATACCCCATGCAAACCAGCAGCAATCCTAAAAAGAGGGCTACTTTTTTCATCTGTCTACATTTTTAATCGGCGATGAAGCCATCATGAGCTTAGGGTTATTTTAGGCAAGGCTTCGGCAGTATTGACAACGTTGCAAATCCTCCCTTAAGCGAAGATAAGGCATTGGATCGAAAATATTAAATCTAATTGGTTTTGTGGAGTGGCTAAACCGCTTGCGGGCAAGCAATCGGCCTATTTCTTTTTGTCGTTGGTATGGACAATCACGAAAACATCTTCATTGTCTTTTTTCATGAAATATTTTTCGCGCGCAAATTTTTCGGCAGTGCCCAAATTGCTGTCCAGCTCTTTCAGGTCTTTTTTTACGATAGCTGTT
This sequence comes from Pedobacter sp. TM02, assembly GCF_059705275.1. Classification (NCBI taxonomy): domain Bacteria; kingdom Pseudomonadati; phylum Bacteroidota; class Sphingobacteriia; order Sphingobacteriales; family Sphingobacteriaceae; genus Pedobacter; species Pedobacter sp. TM02. Next base: position 3,334,340 of record NZ_AP046530.1, on the reverse strand, counting down.
TCCTTGAGATAGAAGTCTTTTTCTTGCTGCAGCTTGTTTACTTCGGTACGGTACTCGTATTGCGAAAGGACATCGTTTTTATCAAAAAACAACATCCAAGCTACAAAAGCAACGATAGCCAGGAAATATTTATTGCGCAAAAGCTCTACTAACTTCTTCATATCCAAAAATCCGTTGTAAATATAGGATTAAATAAAAACATCCGAAGATTTAAAAACATTAACTGTTTTACAAATGCATTTATCCACTTGTTAACAGCTTTGGGTTGGCCTGGCCTTAAACCTTCCAGCATTTCGATTTTCCGACCTTTAACAATGCCTATAAATTAGTAGCTTGCAGGATCATTTATCCATCCTCTATTTATGAAATTGATAAGCAGACCTTTTTTTATGGCCGTATTGCTGTGCCTTGGCATGGCACCAGGCTACGAGCAGGATTTTAGCCCAGTTAAGGCCATTGCCCAAAGACGCGTGCCTTGGTTGGCAACCCATCTTAAATTTTCGAGTATTAAAGCCAGCGATGGCCGCGATGTTTTTGAGCTGCGTACCGATAAACAAACGGTAAGCATTGCCGCATCGAGCGCAAGCGCCGCCGCTCAAGGCCTGGGTTGGTACCTCAAATACTATTGCTACAGGAGTCTGAGCCACATGGGCGATAACCTATCGGCGGTAAAAAAAATGCCTGAGATGAAGGAAAAAGTAAGGATCAGTTCGCCTTACCAATTCCGCTACGCCTTGAACTATTGCACCATTAATTATTCCATGAGTTTTTATACTTGGGCCGACTGGGAAAAAGAGCTCGATTGGATGGCCTTAAACGGCGTTAATCTAATGCTTGCTCCGGTTGGTATGGAGGCCGTTTGGCAAAATACGCTCAAAAAAGTGGGCTATAGCCAGGCTGAAACCCTCCAGTTTATACCCGGCCCGGCATTTTCGGCATGGTGGCTGATGGGCAACCTCGAAGGTTGGGGTGGACCTGTAAGTCAGCAGCATATTGATCGGCAAGCCAAGTTGCAGCAGCAGATCTTAAAGCGCATGGCCCAATTGGGTATCGAACCAGTTATGCATGGCTTTTATGGCATGGTACCTACTACCTTAAAAGATAAACTAAAGGCTTCAACTGTTCCACAAAACAAATGGGTTGGCGGATTTGTACGTCCTGATTTTTTAAACCCTGCCGATCCTTGGTTCGATAAGCTGGCCAAGATCTATTATGATGAGATGAAAAAACTTTACGGAAAGGATTTGCACTTTTTCGGGGGTGATCCTTTTCATGAAGGTGGTTCGAGCGCAGGGCTCGACGTGCGCTTCGCCGCTCAAAAAATACAGCAGGATATGCAGGCCGGTTTTCCGCAAAGTACCTGGGTATTGCAAGGCTGGGGCAATAATCCTTCGGCCAAGTTGCTCGAAGGTGTTGACAAGCAACATGCGCTGATTATTGAGCTTTTTGGCGAAAATACCAACAATTACGAAAAGACAAAAGCCTATCAGGGCACGCCTTTTATTTGGAGCAACGTGAGCAATTTTGGCGAAAAAAATGGTATTTATGGACGTTTGGAGCGTTTTGCAACAGAGGTTTACAAAGCCAAAACCGGCGAATACGGCCAATATTTAAGTGGCGTAGGCATTATTCCCGAAGGAATCTACAATAACCCGGTGGCTTATGATTTAATGTTGGAACTAGGCTGGCACCAAGAGAAATTAAATGTAGCCAATTGGCTAAGGGCCTATCAAAAATACCGTTATGGTAAAAGTGATGCTCACCTGGAAAAGGCTTGGCAACAGTTATTGGCAACAGCCTACAACAGTCCGACGGTTTATCAGGAAGGGCCTTCAGAATCTTTGCTGTGTGCCAGACCGGCGCTTGGCATCAAAACCGTATCTTCTTGGGGAACGGTAACACGCAATTACGATACCTTGGCATTTAAGGATGCTGCACGCTCATTTAATGCGGCAAAGGCAAATTTTAAAGGGAGCGAAACCTATCAGGTAGACCGGATCGATTTGGTAAGACAGGTTTTGTCTAACCGTTCGTTGGCGGTTTATCAGCAGTTGAGCCAAGCCATTGAGCAAAAAGATAAAGCCAGGTTCGAGCAAAGCAACCGACAATTCCTGCACTTAATTTTGCAGCAGGATTCGCTATTGGCCAACAACCGGTTTTTTACGCTAAATCGTTGGTTGAACCAAGCTATCGCCATGGCCGGCAAAGAGCCGTTGGAAAGAAAAAATGCCCTCAAAAATGCAAAAAGCCAACTTACCTATTGGGGTGGCGATTACCCAAAAACAGACCTGCGCGATTATGCCCACAAAGAATGGAACGGTTTGTTGGGCTCATTGTATTTGGCCCGTTGGAAAGCATTTGTAGATTACCAACGCAGTTTGCTGAATGGCAAGGAAGTCGGTTTGCCGGATTATTTTGCCATGGAAAAACAATGGTCGGAAACAGCCGAATTGTATGTTCCCAAACCGCTTCCGGCGCAAAAGCTGAACGAGCTGATTGATCGGATTTTAAAATAAACCCAACAAAAAAACGCCCGATAAAACTTATCGGGCGTTTTTGATGCCTTTAACGAGGCTATAGATTTGCTTATTTTTTCAAGAATTTAAAATCTTTGCCGATGAAACGGGCAGCAGCACCCAATTCTTCTTCAATACGCAACAATTGGTTGTATTTGGCGATCCTGTCTGAGCGAGAAGCTGAACCGGTTTTGATTTGGCCACAGTTTAAGGCTACCGCCAAGTCGGCAATGGTAACGTCCTCTGTTTCGCCGCTGCGGTGGCTCATCACCGAGGTGTAGCCATTGGTTTGGGCCAGGCTTACCGCATTGATGGTTTCGGTTAGAGAACCGATCTGGTTTACCTTCACCAAAATAGAATTTGCCGTGTGAGTATCAATACCTTTTTGCAAACGTTTAACATTGGTTACAAACAAATCGTCGCCTACCAACTGAACCCTGTCGCCAATTTTTTCAGTCAATAATTTCCAGCCGTCCCAATCGTTTTCGTCCATGCCGTCTTCGATAGAAATAATCGGATATTTGGCAGCCAATTGGGCCAGGTATTCGGCTTGTTCGGCACTTGTGCGGATGGCACCTTTATTGCCTTCAAATTTGGTGTAATCGTATTTTCCGTCTTTGTAAAACTCTGAAGAGGCGCAGTCTAAGGCCAAGAAAATATCGACACCTGGTTTGTAGCCTGCTTTTTCGATGGCTTTCAATACGGTTTCTACGGCATCTTCGGTGCCTTCGAAAGTAGGAGCGAAACCACCTTCGTCACCTACTGCAGTAGATAGGCCCCTGTCGTGCAAGATGGCTTTCAGGTTATGGAAAACTTCGGTTCCCCAACGCAAAGCTTCGGAGAATGATGGCGCGCCAGCAGGCATGATCATAAATTCCTGAAAAGCGATAGGGGCATCAGAGTGCGAACCACCGTTAATGATGTTCATCATCGGGATAGGCAAGGTATTGGCATTAACCCCACCAATGTAACGGTATAAAGGCTGTCTGCTTTCTTGTGCGGCAGCTTTGGCCACAGCCAAAGAAACCCCAAGAATGGCATTTGCGCCTAAATTACCTTTGTTTTCGGTGCCATCCAGGTCGATCATCAGCTGATCGATCAGGTTTTGCTCAAAAACATCAACGCCTTGCAAAGCTTTGGCAATCTTCGTATTTACATTCTCAACGGCTTTCAATACCCCTTTGCCCATGTAAGTCTTTTTGTCGCCGTCGCGAAGCTCAACAGCCTCGTATTGGCCAGTGCTGGCTCCAGATGGAACCGCCGCACGACCCATTTGGCCATTCTCTGTAATTACTTCAACTTCTATTGTCGGATTGCCTCTCGAATCGAGGATCTGCCTTGCATGGACATCAATTATTAAACTCATTTTATTTTTGATTTGATTAAAAAATACCCTTAGTGTAAAACATACAATTAGGTAGGGCGTATCCAAAGTTAAAATAATTTTTAAACTATCAGAATGTATACTTTTATTTTTTGTGTTTTTGAGGTTTATTGGTTTGAAAATGAGTTTTTTGCTTGACGAATAAGGGTCAATAAAAAAGCCGGCAATTGTTTTTGCAATGGCCGGCAGGTATGGGTAATGGTTTAAAAATTATGGTTGAAAAGAGGAGGTAGGCTAGCCCATTTTGGCCTTGGCATCCATCCAGTAAAGCAGTTCGCTCACAAAGGCGTTTGCACGTTTGTCGGTTCCTTCCTTATCGGCGGGTTCGCCATGCTCGTTAAAGGTTTTGTCTATCGTGGGCACAGGGAACATGGCAGGAACAACCAATGCACCTATTTTCCAGAGGCTGAACTGCAGGGAGGTAATCACCTGCGATCCGGCAAAGGCGCCGGCCGAAACCGTGGCAATGGCCAGAGGCTTGCGTTTCCATTCGGCATACAATAAGTCGATGACGTTTTTAAGGCTGGCCGGATAGCCACCGTTGTATTCTGGCGTAACGATAATAATCCCTTCCGCTTCGGTAATTTGGCTGGCAAAGCGGAGCATGGCCTCAGAAGGATCAGGAATAAACCTTAACCGTTCTTCGAAAATAGGAAAGTCGTATTCGTTCAGGTCGATCAGGCTAACTTCGGCTAGCTGGTGCGCTTGCAGGTAATTCTTGAAATATAAGGCTACGCGGTGACTGTTTCGGCCGTTTCTCACGCTCGCCGAAAGGATGGCTATCTTCTTCATGCCCTAAGATAAGGATTTACGTTAAAACGCAAGATGGTTACAGCTAATAATTAATGGTTGGCAGTTTTGTTGCATGATCATCGAAACTTGTTGGTGAAGAATACCAACAAGGACCCTATGACAGTTCGAAGCTGATCGGGAGGTGTCTTCCCGATTTACAGCAATCGATTAATTAGCTAGTGATTTCAATGGTCTCCCAATGAACCAATGATACTATTGAGCCAATGAATCAATTCACTTCGTCTTTACTCCCATTTAAATGTTTTCACGGCCACGGCATAGATGCCGATACCCCAAATTAGCATGATCAGCATCTGGTGTTTAACATCCCATAGATTGGCGCCCTCAAAGGCTACTTTGCGCATGGCATCGTTTAAGTAAGTTAACGGCAAAGCCCTGCTGATGGGTTGCAACCAATTTGGAAAGGCATCAATAGAAAAGAAGGTGCCCGATAACAGGAATTGCGACAAGGTAATGATGTTCGAAATCGGCGGAATGGTGCTCTCGCTCTTGGCCAAACCCGAAACCACAAAACCAAAGCCCATAAACACAATGACTCCCAGCGTAGCCAGCACCAACATGTTGATAACCGTGGCTGCCCCGTTGATGAGCGTAAAGTGGAAGGCGAAATGGCCAATTAGGATAATGAACAAAGCGCCCAGTAAAGCAAAGCCAATGCGGGCAATGCCTTCGCCCAATACAATGCTCGAACGCCTAACCGGTGTGGCAAAAAAGCGTTTGATCACCAGGTTCTGGCGTAAGCTGAAGAAAACGAAAGCCGTACCAAATACACCGGTGCTGAGCAGCGAGAAGCCCAATTGGCCCGGCAAAATAAAATCGATGGTGCGGTACAAACGACCCTCAACGGTGGTAGCCCTGATTTCGGTTACGGTAGGCTTCATGTTTTGGGTATTCAGCTTGTAGGAAAGTTCATTGAGCACCGAACGCAAAATGTTGCCTTTGTCCATAGAGGCCGAAGTATATTTAACGGTGGTAATGAAAGCAGGAAGTCCCGAAGGGTTTTTCTCTACTTTGATCAAGGCGTCGTAATTGCCTTTTTCGAGGTTTTTGTTGATGTTGTCGAGGTTGTCGCCTTTTTTCAGCCGCACTACGCTCACTTTTTCCAAGGCGCTAATAATAGGGTTCTGCAGGTCAGAATCAGGAGCTACGGCTACATCCAGCTTGGTGCCGCCACCGCCCAGAAATCCGAATACGAGGATAAAGATCAGGGGGAAGGCCAAGGTAAAAACCACTGCCGACGGACTGCGCATAATTGACCTGAAACTGGCCTTGGCTAGCGCCAATGTAGCTTTAGTATGATTGTATGTTTTTGCCATTTTACGTTTATTGTTGAGTTAAAATGTTGTAAAGTTTTAAGGTTGTTGGTGTAGCGGTTATTGTTGCTGTATGCTTTGTCGACTGACGATCAGCTTCCCGACCGTAAACTATCGGCCATGGACTACTGCCTTTTGGCCGAAATCTAATCCTCTCGCCATTCTTTGCCCGTCAGGTTGATAAATACATCTTCCAGGTTGGCTTTTTTTACTTCTTTTTTGCGCTCAAAACCACTTGCAATCAAATTGTCTATCAATTGGTCTGGGGTGTCGAGGGCAATGATCTGTCCGTTTTCTACAAAGGCAACGCGGTCGCAAAGCTGTTCGGCTTCGTCCATGTAGTGGGTGGTAATGACTACCGTAGTGCCATTGTTCCTGATTTCGGTAATCAAATCCCAGAGGTTTCTGCGGGCTTGCGGATCGAGGCCAGTGGTCGGCTCGTCTAAGAAGATGATTTTCGGCGAATTGATGAGCGTAGTGGCAATAGAAAAGCGTTGTTTTTGTCCGCCAGACAAGGCTTTGTATTTGGCCTTGGCTTTATCTTGCAGGTTTACTTTTTCCAGCATTTCCATCGGCTTGATGTCGGCGCCATAGAGGCCGCCAAAAAGCTCGAGGAGCTCTACCAGGTTCAGGTTGGGGTAATAACCGGCAGCCTGTAGCTGTACGCCGATGATTGCCTTGATGGCGCTAGGGTCGCTGTCGACCGAAAAGCCATCTACAATTACTTCTCCGGCTGTTTTTTTGCGTAAGGTTTCGATGATTTCGAGGGTGGTGGTTTTGCCGGCGCCATTGGGGCCAAGCAAACCGAAGATTTCGTTTTCGTAAACTTCAAAGCTCAATCCTTTAACGGCCTTGAAATCATCATAGTTCTTTACCAGGTCTTTTACGCTGATAATGGCGTTTTTATTTTCCACTGCTAATTGGTTTTGTTATAGTTTAGAGAGGCAAGGCCTTATGGGCTTGCTTTCTATTCGATAAATGTAAGAAGCTTTAGGTGAATAGAAAATGAATTTTGTACGAATGGTAGCAAAATGCCGATAAAGCGATGTTTTTAACGGGTAAAGCCTCCTATACTTCCGACGAATGGAAGATAAGAGGCTTTAAGTATGGGTTAAAGACTTTGTAAAAATATATTACCAAGAAAGCTGGCCTTTTACCATGCTTACAAAATCGTCGAACAAGTAGCGAGAGTCGTGCGGGCCTGGCGAAGATTCAGGGTGGTATTGTACCGAGAAGGCTTTTTTGCCTTTGACGCGGATGCCTTCTATCGAATCGTCGTTAAGGTTGATGTGGGTTACTTCAACCTTGTCCGAATTTCTGACTTCGTCTGGAATAACACCAAAACCATGGTTCTGCGAAGTTACCTCGCAATGGTTTTTGATGATGTTTTTAACCGGGTGGTTCAAGCCACGGTGGCCATTAAACATTTTCATGGTGCCAATGCCGTTGGCTTCGGCCAATAATTGGTGGCCCAGGCAAATGCCGAACATCGGTTTGTCGGCATCTAAAATAGCTTTAACGGTTTCGATGGCATAAGGCATAGCGGCCGGATCGCCGGGGCCATTTGAAATGAAATAACCGTTGGCGCCCCATTTGTCCATTTCTTCGAAAGTAGTTTTGGCAGGATAAACTTTAACGTAAATGTCTCTGTCGTCGAAATTGCGAAGGATATTCTTTTTGATGCCCAAATCCAAGGCGGCAACTTTATAGCTTGCCTCAGGATTGCCATAATAGTAAGGCTCTTTGGTTGATACCTGCGACGAAAGTTCCAATCCATCCATCGGAGGTACAGCTTCCAATCTTTTTTTCAGCTCCTGCAAATCGGTAATCTCCGACGAAATAATGGCGTTCATTGCACCCTTGTTGCGGATGTGGCGAACCAGTGCGCGGGTGTCAACTTCCGAGATGCCCACAATATTTTCGTTCTGGAAGTTGTCTTGGATAGATTCGGAAGCTTCTTTTCTGCTGTATAAAATGTTGTAGTTCTTGCAAACCAAACCTGCTATTTTGATAGAATCTGATTCTATCTCGTCTTTGTGCATGCCATAATTTCCAATATGGGCATTGGTGGTTACCATAATCTGACCAAAGTAAGAAGGATCTGTAAATACTTCCTGATAGCCGGTCATGCCTGTGTTAAAGCAGATTTCGCCAGTGGTGGTCCCGATTTTACCTGCTGCCTTGCCATAAAAAACGGTGCCATCGGCCAATAACAAAATTGCAGGTAACTTGGTGTAGTTAGTCATTTTGAATTACAATAAGAATTAGTGGTGAAAAAAGATAAAAAAGAATGGATTTCCGTAACGGTTATGCCGTTTTTGAGGGAAGGCAAGGAAGTCTGACTGAATTCATTCATTTCAGGATACAAAGGTACGTTTTTAGTCAGCTTTTTTCAAGATATTTTATCAGTTTTTTGAGATATTTTATTCTTGGCCTTGTTGGGCTTTTGCGGCCTGGTTACGGTTTCTGTAAGGATAGTGTGATATAACGCACAAAAAGCAATAAAAAAGAGATATCTCGGCTATAAAACCTAATTTTGTTTAACAAAACAAAAAACATGTCTGTAAACAAAGAAATTAAGCGTGTTACTACGCACATCTTGCAAGAGATGAAGCAACGTGGCGAGAAGATCGCGATGTTGACCGCTTACGATTATTCGATGGCCACCATTTTAGACGATGCGGGCCTGGATGTTTTATTGGTTGGAGATTCGGCCTCGAATGTAATGGCTGGGCACGAAACGACTTTGCCCATTACGCTCGACCAAATGATTTACCATGCGCAGAGCGTAGTGCGTGGTGCCAGCCGTTCTTTTGTGGTAGTAGACCTGCCTTTTGGTTCTTACCAGGGCAATTCTAAAGAGGCCCTCAACTCGGCCATCAGGATCATGAAAGAGTCTGGTGCCCATGGCGTAAAGCTGGAAGGCGGTGCCGAAATTGCAGAATCGGTGCAGCGTATCATCACGGCGGGCATTCCGGTTATGGGCCATTTGGGTCTTACCCCGCAATCGATTTACAAATTTGGAACTTACACGGTAAGGGCCAAAGACGAGGCGGAAGCGGAAAAGCTGAAAACAGATATTCTAGCCCTGCAAGATGCGGGCTGTTTTGCGGTTGTGCTCGAAAAAATACCGGCCAAACTGGCCAAAGAGGTTACCGAAAGCCTTCAAATTCCGACCATTGGCATTGGTGCCGGTCCGCATTGCGATGGCCAGGTGCTGGTGATTAACGATATGATCGGATTGACCAAAGGCTTTAAGCCAAGGTTTTTGCGCCAGTACATGAATTTGTACGAGGGCGTTAAAGACGCTGCCCAAGCTTATATCAAAGATGTGAAAGCAGTTGATTTCCCGAACGAAAAAGAACAGTATTAGTTCCTTGGATAAGCAAGTGCTAATCAACTATTAATCGTCGTGCCTCTTCGCAGTGACGAAAAGAAAAGAAAAATGCCCATTACCGAATCAGATATTTTATACGAAGACAACCATTTGATTGCCGTTAACAAACGTGCCGGCGATATTGTGCAGGTTGACGAGACCGGCGATGAGCCATTGGACGAGCAGGTTAAAAAATACATTGCCAAAAAATACAACAAGCCTAATGGTGCTTTTTTGGGGGTGGTGCACCGTTTAGACAGGCCGGTAAGCGGCGTTATCCTGTTTGCCAAAACTAGCAAGGCGTTAGAAAGGATGAATGCCGTTTTTAAGAACCGTGAAGTGCGCAAGACCTATTTTGCCGTGGTGCGCAACAAGCCGGCCAAGCCCGAAGGCAACCTGGTACACTGGCTGATTAAAAATCCGCAGAAAAACCTGGTTACGGCTTATAACAAGGAAGTGCCCAACAGTCAGCGGTCTGAGTTGGATTATAAGTTGCTGGCCGAAGTGGGGGGCTATTATTTGCTGCAGGTTAATCCTTTAACCGGCCGTTCGCACCAAATCAGGGTACAGCTGTCAACCCTAAACTGCCCCATTGTAGGCGATAACAAATACGGCTATCCGCGCGGCAGCCGTAAAGGCAGCATTTGTTTGCATGCCCGTAAGCTCGAGTTTATCCACCCTGTACAAAAAGAACCAGTTTCTATTTTTGCCAAATTGCCGGTTGACGGTTTTTGGGAAAAGTTTGAACAGTTCTAGGCTCCGTCTTTTAACTTCAGGTTTTTCCAGGTTTCGATGGCCCAAGCCAGATCGGCAGGTTCGTCAAAATAGAAAACCGCTGCAAGCACTTCGCCGGCGATGAGGTTGAAGGTGTAGATGACGTCGTAGGTTTTATCGGCGTCTGCTTCTTTGATTTGGTAGCCTACCCGGGCCACCTGTTCGTCAGAAAAATCGAAAGTTTGGATGGTTTTGGCTTGCGATTGGTCTCGGTTTAATCCAGTCTGTTCAAAATGCGTCTTCAGTTGCGCTTGCGATTGCCCTTCCTCTAGCCAAATGGAAAGCCTTACCGATTTATCGCCAGTGGTATAAAGCAAAGATGCATTATCTTCCACACGACGTTCAAAAAGATTATTGATGTCGATGGTCCAATTTTCGGTGAGCTTGTGTTTCACCATAAAATCGTCATTGAGCGGATAGTCGCTCACCCTGTACCAATCCGAATGCTCGTTTTCGCGCTCGTAAACCGAACCTACACCTTTGAGCAACAACGGAGCTACCGTAGGATCGACTTTTAAAAGGGTGGAAGGATTGCAAATGATAATATTTCGAGGATCGTCGGTATAGGCTTCGCTCTCAAATCCGCTAAATATTTTCCAGCCGCTGTCTTCTGGACGGGTTGATTTGTTTCGGTACATAAAAAGCGGCTTGCGGTTTTCATCGAAGATCATTTTAGAAACCAATAATCCTCCAATGGGCGGGAAGTTTTCGAAGTTGTTATCCATAGTTAAAATCTGCTGGCCTAAAATACAATTTTAATGTGATTTTAAGCCTCATGGCCGGTTGGGGTAGCTCTTTTTAACCTAATTGATATTCGGAAAAGGAAATCTATAACTCAGCGCATATTTTTTGCCATTGATTAACACCGCTTGCTTTTGCCTGAGGCTTTTTAGGAATTTGATGAAATCCTTGAAGTGTTTTAAATAGCAATATTAATGGCACTCGGTTTTATCGAAAATAATCGGCTGACCAAACTTTAGCGTATGCAGGTCTTTGAAAATCATTTTGCCGTCTTTTTCCAACACGTCGCCAAAGCCTTCCAGCATCTGATCGCCTTTTTTCAGAAAAGCAACCTGCCGTACCGATTCTTTGCCTTCCGAGCTAAAGGTATAATCGGCAATAAGCGTATCGCCACGCATTTCGCCCTTGATAATGCCTTTGTTGCTATCTTTTTCAGCAAAGTGGTAGCTCAGTTCGCCTGTGGTGATGGTGCCACTGGTCATGAAAGAGAGTTTGGCCGTATCTCTGTTTTTGATATACTGGTAACAGTGCTGAGGGGTTGTGCTTACAATATTGGTATCTAAAGCCGAGGTATCTGTGGTCGCCTGTTCCGATTTGTTGCCTTGGCATGCCATAAATAAGGTTGCAAAGGCCGCTAGTGCAAAAAAGTATCTTTTCATAGCTTAAAGTTGAATGATCAAACTGATTAACAAGCAAAACGAAGAAATGTTTGGCAATAGAAAGCCCCGCTTGTGGCGAGGCTAACTAAATCAATCATATCACAAATATGAAAATCGTTACCAAATATAGGTGCCTACCGCACCTGCGGGCAAGGTAGTAGTTACCATTTTGCCATTGTATTTGATGTTAAAGCTTTGTTCGGTGTTGGCATTATTGCAAACAACCAGTACTTTTTTGCCATCGATATTTTTAAAGGCTACATTGGCCAAAGTATTGTTCTGGGTAGAACCGATGCGGTATGAACCCGGACGTACAAATTTAGAAGCATGACCAATGATGTAATAAGCTACGTTTCTGCTTACACTCGAACCGATGGTGAGGGCGCCCAAGCAACTGGTGCAGCCTCCATCTGGCGTATGCGGGTTATAATTGGGGTCGGCAGCCAAATTCCATTCCAGTACGTTGCGGCTCCAGTTGCGCGTAGCGCCAACAATAAGGGTAGAAACATGCCATTTAAGGTCGTTGCCAAAATTGCCTGGGCCGCCAACCCATTGCTCGGTAAAATATACATGCTTGTCTGGATAGGCATTGTGCACATCGCTCAAGGCCGAAATATTGCCACCGTACAAATGGAAAGCAGAGCCATCTACATAAGGATTGGCTGCAGCGTCGGCCAAAATAGTTAAGGGATAATCCGGTCGGTCGGCATTGTGGTCGTATACGATGATTTTAGTCGTAATCCCTGCATTTTTAAAGGCTGGACCCAAAGCCGATTTGATGAAAATGGCCTGGTCTTTTGCTTCCATATACATGCTTGGCGTATTGCCCGGGTGCAGCGGTTCGTTTTGGATGGTAATGGCGTCGATGGTAATGCCCTGAGCCTTCATGGCTTGGATGTACTTGATAAAATAGGTGGCGTACGACTGGTAATATTCGGGCTTTAGGCTGCCTCCTTTAAAGGCATTGTTGGTTTTCATCCAAGTGGGCGCTGTCCATGGCGAACCCAATATTTTGATGTTTGGATTGATAGCCAAGATTTTCTTCAAAACGGGTATCAAATCGGTCATTTCGGTTGCGATAGAGAAATTGTCCTGGTTTACATCGGTTTGTCCGGCAGGCCTTTCGTTGTAGGTAAACACCTGTGCACTCAAATCTGATGCGCCAATGCTTACGCGCAGGTAGCTTACGCCTATGGCGCCGTCTTCGGTAGAGAAAAGTTCTTTAAGCAGGGCATCTTTAGTAGCCGCAGGCAAGTTATTGATCAAAGTGGCACTGCCACCGGTTAAGGTATAGCCAAAACCATCAATGCTTTGGTAAACCTGCGCATCGTCTACTTCGATGGTGGTATTGCCGTTAAGGGCTGCACTAAAATTGAGCGCTACATTCTGTTTTTCGAGCAAGGCGGTTTGGTCGCCTTTGGTTAGCCAAAAAGCCACATCGCTGGCCACTGGAGTAGTTATTGGCGGTACAACGGGATCGGGTGCTTTGGGGGTTTTGTTGCTCTTTTTGCAGGCGCACGAAATCAGTATAACGGTTACAATGGCAATGGATAAAAGGCTTTTGAGGTTCATGGTTAGGGTTGAATTTGATTTTTGTTAGGCAAGGGCAGCGATGCCAAGGTCTTAAGGGCTGACTGCCATTACTTGGAACCCTAAAAATAACATGAATATCGATTTAAACCAGACCTTTGGCAAGGCCTATTCGAGTTGAAAAATTGATTGGGAAGGTCAAAAAAATGGGATAATACGCTTGATGCGCATGCTGTTTTTAGCCTTTGGCACATTCTAAACGCCGTAAAATGTGATTTTTCGACAACGGACCAAATCTATTTTGATACGGCTTGACAGCAAGGCTTTGTTGTGTTAAAATGCAGGTAAAAAAGTAATTTTTTTTACCTGTATTTTGATTTTTGACTCAAATTTAGACCCTTTGCATAGGGAATGGTGGTTTAATTGCACAGCTAAAACCTTGCTTCAATTGGTCAGTCGGCTTCCTCATCATAGCCACGCCGGTCTAGAAATTCGTCGGTAAAATGCTGCCTGTGTTTGGGCTGCGCAAACTTCTCGGCATTAAAAGCAACCGAACTACCCTTGGGGATAGAAAGCGATTGCCAATGCTGGTTGCAAAGCATCTTTCCCAAAAATACAATTTGTCCTACGTGGTAGGGGTAGTGCGCCAGTTGCCTGTTGATAGCTTCCATTACGGTGTGGCCCTGGTTGCGAATGAAGATTTCCCTGCTCAAATCGGCTTCGGTTAAGGGATTAATGGCATCGAAAAGACATTGCCAACCTTCATTCCACTTGGTCAGTAATTCCTGCCTGTTTTTGATGTCGTTTACAAATTCGGCCTCACGGTCTCTACTGGGCTTTTCCCCATCGGTGGTCAGAAAATCAGTCCATCTCGACAGCATGTTGCCCCATAAATGTTTAACAATCATGGCAATGCTGTTGCTGTCGTCGTTGTACTGCCAAAACAATTGATTTTCGGTTAATTGGTCGAACGTTTTATCGCCCAGCTGCTTATAATAGGCCAACTGTTTTCTGACGCTTTCTAAATAACTTTCCATGAGCGGTTATTGAATTTTTTGGTGCCCTGTTGCCGGGGCCAATTAAAGTTAGCAGCATTATTGTTCGCAAGCAAATGCTGGTTATGCCAGGATTTTTTATGGTCTTTAAAAATTGTCGTAATAGGTAAAGTCTTTGGTGATCAGTCCTTTTTCGATAGTGAAAATGGTGCAAATCGGCATGTCGAAACTCGATTTGTCTGATGCGGTGCCGGTTGATATAAATTCTACTACGATATGTTTATCTCCGGCTGGATAAATATTCACAAGGCTGTCTTTTACATTCGGAAACAGCTGCTGCAGTTCGCTGTATTTTTTAATGGTTTGTGCACGGGTTTGCTTTACGATGCCCTTGCCCAGTGACGGGTCTTTAAAATCGGCGGTATCGGCATACATCGCAGCCATTTTGGTCCAATTGTGTTGATTAAAGTAATCGAAATACTGTTTGATCAATGCTTCGTTGCTGTTCGTTATTTTGGTGTTTTCGGTACTTTGCGACTCGTTTTTGCCGCTACATGCAAATAAGAACGAACCGAGTAGAAGCATCAAGGCGAATGATTTCATGGTTTTGTTGTTTAGGTTAAAGGGATGATTGAGGTATTTATTGGCTTTTATTTAGAAAGGCTGTTGAGCAACAAGGCTTTCCATTTTTTAAATATTGTATAGTTTCCGATAGCTGATCGTGGGTTTGAGGACGAGATTTTTGATGGCATCCATGGTCATGCCAATCTTGGTCTTGTTCATCATAACAGCCATTTCCGATCGCTTTGCTCCACTGGGGTGCCTGAATTGGGCTGCGATTTCCCTGAATTCTTTGTTTTCCATCAAGGTAAATATAAAAAGTATTTACATGGTATCGGAAAATGGGTTGCCGAAAAATGGACTACTCACGTTTAACCAGTAGGAGTTCGCTGTTTTCTAAAACCAGATAGCCGTATTCGTAACAAAAGAAATAGGTGCCTCCATTGGTGGTAACGAGGGTGTGGGTGTGGTATTTGAAGTCGAAGCCTTTTTTAACGAGGTCGTTTTTATGCAGTTTTACTGTGCCATCGGCATTTTGGGCTTTGAGGAGGTCTCGGTTCTTTTTTAAGATCTGGTTAACCTGTTTCATCAAGCTGCAGTTGTCAGCTTTTAGGCAATTGTTGTAATGGCTGCGGCATTGGTCGTCGCAGAATTTTTTGTCGGCACGCCCTTTAATGGGCGCATTGCAGTCCAGGCAGCAGCGTTCCATAGTGGTAGTTTTTGCATGGGATGACGGTTCAATTTACAAAAAGAAACGGATATCGCCACCACTTTATCCGATTACTGTTTTATATCCGGTTATATACGGATATACGCGGTTAACTTCCGATTATTTTCCCTCAACAATTCAATTTTGTATAGTCGGCAAGAGGTTGCTGTTCGTTAATTATTTAGTCACTTAAAATTGAAGCACATGGAAAATGTAACAAACAAAGTAGTATTGAGCGGTTTCGCCGGTGGCGATGCGGAAGTTAAGGCCCTATCGGGCAATCAGAAGTTGGCACGGGTAAATTTAGCCGTGAACGAGCGCTACAAAAGTGCAACAGGGGAAGAGGTTAGGAAAACCCAATGGTTTACGCTGACTTTTTGGAATGCGAAGGCAGACTTTGCCGAAGCGCATATCAAGAAAGGCACGCCATTGCAGATTGAAGGGAGGTTGCAGAGCGGTACTTATGATGCAAAAGACGGAAGCAAGCGCTATACTACAGACATAGTGGTAACGGAGGTTAACATTAGGGAAACAGATGTCGCAAATTAAGTTTGTTGCAATGGGCGCCAGCAATGGCGCCCATCTTTCTTCTATAGCTTTAACGAAAGGCCGGCATAATAGTTAATGCCTGGAGCAGGGTTGTAAAACCTGTTGCCGGCCGCATTTAAGTCGTTGCCTAAACTGTAGCTTCGGTTAAAGAGGTTGTTGATGCCAATATTTATACTTGCCAGCTTGCTGCCCAAGCGCAAATTTCTGCCCCCAACTTTAAGGTCTGTTAAGAAGTAGTTTTTGGCATAGAAGGTATTAGCATCGTTAAGCGGTATGGATGTACTATAGCTTTGTTGTACAAAAAAGAAAAAGCGCTGTTTCAGTTCAAGTGCTAGGCTATTGTACCAAACATGGCTAGGAATTCCGGTTAAACGATTTCCAGAGTAATCCTGGTTTGCATTTTTGAAGTCAACAAAACGATAATGGGCATAAGTATAAGCGCTGTTTAATTGCAGATTGCTGATCAGGTTTGTGGCATGGTTGCGGATAATAGACCAGGAAGCCATTAATTCGATTCCGCGTTGTTGGGTACCACCGGCATTGATAAAATATTCTATGTCATTGGCGTTGAGGCGCCTTACAATTGCATCTTTTAAACGAAATTCATAAATACTGCCATCTACATAAAAGCGCTGACCGTTAGTTTTCCACCTTAAGCCCGCCTCATAGTTCCATCCCGCTTCAGCTTGCAGGTTGTTATTGATGATGTTGTCTGACGACCTTACTTCAGCCAATGTAGGAGGCGAATAGCCTTTGCTTACCGACGCCCGGAGCGATAGGTTAGCATTTACCAAAAAAGAACTGCCAATTTTGGGCATCCATTGTGCATCAAAACTTCGCTTGCGCTTGGCAATGTTGAGGGGAAAGTAGCTCTGATAGCTGTACCTGAAAAAATTGAGGCTCGAGCCAAGCTCAATTAGCCAACGTTGACTAATATCGAAGTTCATTCTTAAAAAGGCAAAACGCAGACTCGCATTCAAGGCGTCGGCAGCTTGTAATGCCGCAGTTGTTCCCCGGTCATTATTGAAATTGCGAATGTCGCTATGGGTATTGGCCATTTCTACGCCAGCCTGTACATAATAACCGAAATTGGTACTGGCAGTTTCAAATTGTACCAAGGTGCGTAGGCCAAACGTGCTTTCTTTACGTTTTTCGAAATTGGTGATGAAAGGGTTTTTAAAATCGGTATAGCTCCCGAAAACAGCAATTATATGTTTAAAGTGCGGATTTATTTGGTATTGATTGGCCAAGCCACCAAAAATGCTTTGATTGTAGATGCCTGCCTGCTGACTAACTGCGCCAGGCAGGGTTGGTGTAGCAGGCCTGGCCAGTCTAGGGTTCGATGCCAGTTGCTGTGCGGTTAATCCACCAGGGGTTTCATAGCTGAGGTCGCTAAAAAATACGAAAGCCTTTAGTTGCCCCCTTAAATTGTAGTTCCATTGTTGCGTAGTTTGTACATACTTTCTTTGCAAGGCACTATTTTGCCGGTAGCCATCACTTCTTTGATAGCCCTCGGTTATATTGAAACGATAATGGGGATAAACCCGATCAACACTAGCCATTTGGTGGAAAAGACCGTAAGATCCGGCATCTACTCCAAGCTCGATTTCGTTTTTTGCTTTTAAAAGCGGATTGATCAACAGGGCACCACCTGTGTTTGCACCAAATGTGCTGGCTTCCGGGCCCTTATAAATTTCGAGGTTGCCGATGCCAGCCAAGTCGATGAGATTGAGGTAAGTATTGCCACCGGCATCTGTAAGTGGAAAATCGGCGAAGTATATTTTTACATTTCGAATGCCAAAGGGCGAACGCAATAAGCTGCCCCGCAACGAAAGCCGATAGCTGCCGGGCGACCTTTCCTCCATTCTCACGCCCGGAACGGTATTCGCAAGGCTTATTAAGGAGGCCCTGGGCTGGTTTTGAAATTGGTTGCTGTCTAGCAGGTTAACTGCGGCCGGTGTGCGTAGCAAAGTTTGTGGATTAAAGTATCCCTTAACGATTACCTCGCTCAGCTTTTGGGTACTATCAGCATTTGAGGTTTGGGCGTGGACAACATGCACGGCAAACACAAGCAGGAAGGTGGCAATTAATTTCACTTTGAAAAAATTGAGTACAGATGATGGGACACTAATAAGCTAACGACAAGGCTTGCCCGCCTTTAGCAGCATGGCGATCAAATATAAACCAGTTTTTTCAATTTTATAAGCCGAATATAAACAACAAAGGCTACCCCTTAAGGCAGCCCTTGAACTCACTAAGCTGTTTACTTTAAAAACAATCTTAAATTAGTTTACCTTAAGGCCGATTTCGCCTTCATCTATTCCGGTAATATTTTTATCGCCAAAAGCTGTTGATTTGGTCTGCAATAGTTTTAATAAATCTTCGGTAGTGCCGGCATGCTTAACCGTGATTTTTGAGCCGGTTGAGCTAAACTTCATGGCGCTTTCGGTAACGCCTTTACAGGCTTCAATATCGGTCTTGATTTGTTTGATGGTAGCCAACGTGCCGCCATTGATCGAAATAACGGTAGTGCTCTCGGCCTCGGTTTTTTTCTTTTTGCCAAACAGGCCCAGCAGTTTGTCGGCTGTGTTTTTGGCATTATCAACGGTATTTCCTACCTCTTTGGCTTTCCCCAGCCCACGGTCTACGGCATTCTGCGCTAAAGATTGGTTGGCACTCAATAAGAGAGCGACCGCAAACACGAATAAAAAGATGTTTTTCATAACCTGTTATTTTTGAATTCTAACGACTTGTAATTTTTTTCTCCAGAGCCAGTGTTTTTTACTGGCTAACCATACCCAAACTTAGTAGGTGGAAGCATGATTTTAAATACCCGTATGCCATGAAATTTGTCTACTGGTTTTCATGGATTTTTCTGATTTTTTTGAGAAAAACTATTCAAATGCCTAGTTTAACCCTCTCGTTGGAAGAGCGCTGAAAAAGTGGAACTTTATTCCGCGAATTGGTAAAAACAGCCTAAATATTGAAGTGCATGCTGCCCGAAAAAATAACTTTAGCCATAGTGGATGATCATCCGATTGTTGTAGAAGGCCTTAAGCTTTTGCTTTTGGATAAACCACATATCGACATGGTAGGGTCGTTTCATACCGGCGAATCGTTTTTGAAGTTCTTGAACGGTGTAATTGTGGATATTGTGCTGCTCGACATTACCTTGCCCGATAAGAACGGTTTGGATTTATGCAAGGAAATCAAGCAAAAGCATCCCGAAACCAACATTATCATCCTGAGCAACCATAGCGAAAGAAGCATTGTCATGCAGGCTTTGCAACATGGAGCAAGTGGTTATCTACTGAAAAACGCATCGGCCACCGAACTCATGGATTGTTTGAATACGGCTATTCGTGGTCAAGTAGCCCTGAGCGAAGAGGTAAAGGGAATTATGGCCAGGCCATCAACCATTATGCCCCAAGGATTTCCGACATTAACGGCGAGGGAAAAAGAAATCCTGCCATTGATTGCCACAGGCCTTACCACCGCTGATATCGGCCATAAGCTTTTCATCAGTCCGCTCACCATCGAAACCCACCGCCGAAACCTCATGCAGAAATTCGGGGCTAAAAATGTAGCCGAACTGATTAAGCTGGCTACTTTGCATGGGTTGACTTAAATTCAAGTTGCACAGTAATCCTGAAATGCAAAATGCTAGAAGTTGAAAAAGGTATAAGACAAGCCAAACCTCCAAATTCTTGAAGTAGCATCGCTGGTGCTGCCGCCAATCACCCCAGCCATATAGTTGCTCAATCCATACGAATAACCGACATATGCACCGTATTTTTTGAATTTGGCCGCCACCTGCGCCCTTGGTCTTACATCTGTGCTTATATTTTTCCGGCCTACCGTACCGTTAAATTTAGTTCCGTTAGAGGCCGTAATGGTACCGTTTTCTTCGGCTTTGACGATAAAGCCAAAATCTATTCCGGCAGTTAAATCAATGTCGACCGGATTAGCATGGATTCGATAGCCGAAAGATGGATAGAGGTTGATGAAATCGAGATTTAGCTTTCTGTAGCCACTGGCATTGTAGGCCACATTGGTGGTACCGTTGTAAACGGCTACCTGCTCGATGGCTACTTTGCCGTTCATTTTTTCGTAGCCTACATCCAAACCTACCAGGAAATCGTCTTTCAATATTCTTTTTGCGTTCAAAGACAAACCGTAGCCTAATCCGCTTTTATTGCCATAGGCATCGTTAGCATAAACCTTGTTCACCGTGCCGGTGCTGGCGTTTAAAAAACTTACAGCGGCTACTGACTGCCCTTTAAATGAAAATGATCCGGAGTTAAAAGAGATCCCTAATTCTGTTTGGGCAAAAGCACAATGCCCGGCTAGCAACAGCAGCATTAATATTCTGATTGGTTTCATCCTGATGTTCATTTATTTTACAAAGTTCGCAAATACGATTAACTTATCACTAATCTCCAATAAAAAAGGCCATCCGCTTCGCCCACTTGTTTGAAGTTGTTTTTGGTAAATACGGCGAAAGAAGCCGGATTGTCTTTGGCCGTTTCGGCAAATATCGATTTTACATCTTCTTGGGTTTTTGTCCATTGGATGATGGCCGCTACGGCTTCGGTCATATAGCCCTTGTTCCTGAAATCTTCATAAGTAGCATAGCCGATCTCAACCTCGCCTTCCTCGTCGGGTTCGCCAACAAAGCACAAGTCGCCGATAATGCCATTAGCCGACTTGAGGATGAGTACCCATAAAGTAGTGAAATAATGGTTCCTGCCGGTATCAACGGCTTCGGGTAAGAGATTTTCCTGCAAAGCCCGTTTCATGGCCGAAGAAATGCGCTCGGGGCGAAGGCTTAAGCCCAACTCGGCTTCCAAAGAGCCGTTGTTGGCAATGTATTTGGCTAATTGGTTGTGGCTTAAGGGCAGTAATTTGAGGCGTTGAGTGTTGATCATTGCCCGTAAAGCTAAGCTTTCTTCCGTAAAAGCACTAATGGAAAATAGGTTCAGGCAGGTGGTCGTATTCGCTTTTGTTTTGGTTCAAGGTGTTGGTGAGGAGCCTGAAATTGGCCGGATTGGCTGCTAGTTCCACAAACTTTGAGCTGCGTATAAAGGTAAGGTTTTTAGACAAGTTAAATCACAAGGCCTTTATGGCTCGGGCGGTGGCCTTGCCCCACAAATTAACAGTTCGATGGCTATAAATTCATCTGTTTATTTTATCTTTAGCCGATTTAAAGGCCAATGATGCAGCAATGCCGGCCAAATAACCTAATTAGTAAAATCAGTTTATATGTCAAATACATCAAAGATCATCTATACCAAAACAGATGAAGCGCCAATGTTGGCCACTTATTCATTTTTGCCCATTGTACAAGCTTTTACCGCTTCAGCTGGTATTGATGTAGAAACAAGAGATATTTCGTTGGCCGGAAGGATTTTGGCCAATTTCCCAGAATTTTTAAAAGACGACCAAAAAATCGGCGATGCCTTGGCTGAACTTGGCCAATTGGCTACCACACCAGAAGCCAATATCATTAAATTGCCGAATATTTCAGCTTCTATTCCACAATTGAAAGGCGCTATTGCCGAATTGCAGTCGCAAGGCTTTGCCATTCCGAATTATCCTGAAGATGCACAAACCGAAGCAGAAAAAAGCATCAAAGCCAAATACGGCAAGGTGTTGGGCTCAGCTGTAAACCCAGTGTTGCGCGAAGGTAATTCAGACCGCAGGGCGCCAAAGGCCGTAAAAAATTACGCCAAAGCCAACCCACATTCTATGGGTGCCTGGTCTGCCGATTCTAAGACGCAGGTAGTGAGCATGACCGAAGGCGATTTCTACAGTTCAGAAAAATCGGTGACTGTGCCTGAAGCTACCCAGTTTAAAATCGAGTTTGTTGACCATAACGGTGCAGTTACCGAAATGAAGGGACTTTCGCCGTTAAAAGCAGGAGAGGTAATCGATAGCTCGACCATGAGCCTTAAAGCCTTGAAAGCATTCGTGGCCAAAGAAATTGCGGCTGCTAAAGCCGCTGGCGTATTGTTGTCGGCACACTTGAAGGCAACCATGATGAAGGTTTCGGATCCGATTATTTTTGGGGCAATTGTTGAAGTGTATTTTGCCGATGTATTTGCCAAATACGCAAGCTTGTTTAAGGAGCTGAATGTAGATACCCGCAACGGCTTGGGCGATGTTTATGCCAAAATTGCCGGCAGACCTGAACAAGCGGAAGTAGAAGCCGCACTGGCCGCTACAATTGCAAATGGCCCTGCCTTGGCGATGGTTAATTCAGACAAAGGTATTACCAACCTGCATGTGCCCTCTGATGTAATTGTAGATGCCTCAATGCCAGCCATGATCCGTACTTCTGGCCAGATGTGGGACAAAGATGGCAAGCAGCAAGATACTTTTGCCTTGATTCCAGACCGCTGCTATGCCGGCGTTTATACCGCTACCATCAACGATTGCAAGGCCCACGGCGCATTCGATCCTACTACCATGGGTTCAGTACCAAACGTAGGCCTTATGGCGCAAAAAGCAGAAGAATATGGTTCGCACGATAAAACTTTCCAGGCAACTGCCGATGGTGCCTTCCGCGTAAGCGATGCCAATGGCAAGGTTTTCTTCGAACAAAAAGTAGAAGCCGGAGACATCTTCCGCATGTGCCAAACCAAAGATGCCCCAATCCAGGATTGGATCAAATTGGCGGTTAACAGAGCGCGTTTGTCGGCTACGCCAGCAGTTTTCTGGTTAGACGAAAACCGTGCACACGATAGAGAAATCATTGCCAAAGTAAATAAATACCTTCCTGATTACGATACTACTGGTTTGGATATCCGTATCCTTTCGCCAATCGAAGCCACCAAGTTCTCGTTAGAGAGGATCCGCAAAGGATTAGATACCATTTCGGTTACCGGAAACGTATTGCGCGATTACCTCACCGATTTGTTCCCGATCTTAGAACTGGGTACTTCGGCCAAGATGCTGTCTATCGTTCCGTTAATGAATGGTGGTGGCCTATTCGAAACCGGTGCTGGTGGTTCGGCCCCTAAACACATCGAGCAGTTTATCCAAGAAGGCTATTTGCGCTGGGATTCATTGGGCGAGTTTTTGGCGCTTCAGGCTTCGCTAGAACATTTGTCGCAAACCCAAAATAATGCAAAAGCACAGGTTTTGGCCGATGCGCTTGACGAGGCTAATGCCAAGTTTTTGGCTACAGATAAATCGCCGGGCAGAAAGCTGGGGACGATAGACAACCGTGGATCACATTTCTATTTGGCTTTGTATTGGGCCGAGGCTTTGGCCACACAAAGCAAAGATGCCGAGTTGCAAGCCAGGTTTGCACCATTAGCCAAGATTTTGGCTGCTAACGAAGCCCAGATTTCGAAAGAGCTGATTGATGCGCAAGGCAAACCGCAAAACATTGGAGGTTACTATAACCCAAGTGACGATTTGGCTTCTAAAGCCATGCGTCCGAGCGAAACATTGAACGTTGCTTTGGCTAGCCTTTAATCATCAGATGTAACTTGGTAATCAAAGCCCTCTTGCTCATGCAGGAGGGCTTTTTTATTCAGTTCAGATGTAGTTGGGCCTTCTTTGCAACAATCTCCAGTTTCTGGCTGCCGAAGCTTTGGGCAGATAGTAAGTGGTGGCAAAAGCAAGGGCCAACAAAGCCAGCATCATGAACAAAAAAGCATTATTGCCCGGCCGATAGGGCAGTTCAAAAACCGATAAACCATCTGACTCTACTTTGTAAACTTTGGGCCTTACCTTGTAACGATCCGATTTTTTGATCCAAACAACTATTTCACTAGCCTTGCCCAACGATAGGTCAACACCCTTTAATACCCTAAAGCCTTCGGCAAGGCCATCAACATCCAATCTGAGCACATACAGTCTTTTGTCTCTTTGCAACATAAAGCTCAGGCACGCATAATTGACAGGATGGTTCTGTTGGTTATGATCCAGTTGCATAAAATTGTCCTTCTTCAGCAGTTTGCCCTTGAGCTGTACCAAGTTGTCGTCGGCAAAAAGCAGTTGTGTAAAAAGCAGGTAAAACAGGTAAAAGATGATAGACAGGGAAATGATGCGGAGCTTTTTCATAATCCTTATAACTAAAATTTTAGTTAATTTAAATAATTACCTTTGATAAAACAAAATTTACTTTCCTAAAGTTATACCATCAACAAAATTCAATGCCATGAGCAATTCAACCAACGAACCAAAAAAAGCCACCGATAAGCTTCATGCCGATAATTTGGGCGAAACAAAAGACCTTAATGAGCTTTCTTACGACAAGAACAAGAAAAGCTTTGAATACGATGTAAAGCCTACCGATAGCGATTACGACCATCCGTTAAATTATGATACGGTTTCGGCGGGTGCGGTAAACGATGATTCGACCTATGATGAGGCCAACCCCTATGTAGGCGATGAGTATGCCGGAAAAGAAGAAATAGCCGACGATGAGCTAGAAGAGTTGGGCATGCACGTAGACAATGAAGGCGAAAGCGTTTTGTTGAGTCCGGAAGATGAAATTTTGGGTAGAACCGAAGAAGACTACCGTGACGATCTGGATGAAGAAGGCTACCCGAAAAATGATGGGTATTAAAACCCTATTTCCTAATCGATAGCCAGACCTTCTGAGCTGATGGAACGGGCTGGTAATTCAGCTGTCGTATCCGTTTTTAATGGCATAAACGGCTAAGCCTACGCGCGTTTTGAGTTCCAGTTTTTCAAATAGGCTATCTCTGTATCCCTCAACAGTTCTGGTACTGCAGTTCATTTGATTGGCAATTTCCTTATAACTCATTTCGGTTACGGTAAAGCGCAAGAACATTTTTTCCCTGTTGCTAAAAAGATCTTTTTTATCGGATTCCTTGCTTTCGTTGCAGAGGCTGGAAAATACTTTATTGGCGGCCCATTCGGGATAGTAATACCCATTTTTGACCAGGTAGTTCAAGGCTTCGGCCAGTGCGGTTGGATGTACGTTTTTGAGCAGGTAGCCTTTAGCGCCGCTTTTGATCATTTTGATTAGGCTTTGTTCGTCATTTTGCATACTTAGCGCCATGATGAGTACTTCGGGATGGGTTGCCTTAAGCCAAGCAGCGGTTTCAAAGCCATCCATTATCGGCATGCTGATATCCAGCAAGACCACATTGGGAACATTTTTGGGATGTTGGCACCTGTCCTGCAGTTCTTTGCCGTTTTCACATTCGTATAGCACCTCGAATTGGTCAAAGTTTGCCAGAATGCTGCTTAAAGCTTTAGCGATTAAGATATGATCATCAACAATTACAATGCTAGTTTTCATGTTATATCGAAATTTGGATGGTTAATGTTGTTCCGCTCCCTGCTATGCTTTCCATTGCATAATTGCCCCCAATCAAGGCAATTCTTTTTTTCATATTGCTTAAGCCAATGCCTTTGCCACTTGGTTTTTCGGGGTCAAAGCCTTTGCCATCGTCACTTAAAGTTAGAATTAATTGCTTATCATTCTTCCTCAAAGCAGCCGAAATGGTCAGACAGGCCGCATGTTTAATGCTATTTTGGATAAACTCTTGCACTACCCTTAACAATAGGCTTTTGGTTTGATAATTTAAGGGTATAGGTTCGGCTTCGGTGGTTAAATTGAGCTTATATTTTTTTAGCACCTCAATTTTGGCAAATTCTTCCTGTAGCAAAACGGCAATGTCGTTGGCGTCTATATGGTTATCTGTCAGTGATTTAGATAGGTGTCTCAATTCCGACAGGGCATCATTGATCAATTCGCCGATCCCTGTAATTTTATCGTTAATGGGTAAGGCCTCGTTTTCAAAAGCCAATTGCTGGGTGTAAAGACTCGCCAAAGTAAGTTTTTGCCCAACGTTATCGTGTATTTCGCGTCCAATGTGTTGCATGGTTTGGGTTTGGATCTCTATCTGCGCGGCCAACAATTCCTTTTGGTGCAGCACCTGTTGTTGCTGCAGCTGCATGAGGTTCTCCTTCTTTTTGTTTTTATATTGAACTACAAACGCAATGATGGCCACAATAAATGCCAATAAAAAAACATTAAATAGAATAATAACTAATAAGTATTCGGTTTGCCCCATATAAAAGCCGCAGTAAATAACAGGTACATCAAATTGTTAGCAATCAAGAAAAAAGTATAATAAATGCTCCACAAATCAGGTTCGCCTAAAAGTAGATTATAAAACGAGAAAAAAGGCAAGGTGCCTACATAAAATAAGATGATGCCTATGTTGATGTAGAACATGTAATTGGTATGAAACAGGAGTATTTTCTCGGATTTGATCTGCTTTAAGATTTCTAAAATAACCAGCAACATCAATAGCACGGTGCCTACCGTATAACTTAGAGACAGCATCATGCCAGGTTTGGGGATGATGGTAAAATAGGGTAAAAACGAAATGCAGCATATGCCTACAATAACCCAAAACAGCTTTGGCCTGTTTAGCGATTTGATGGCGTATACCCAATAGAAAAATATAAATTCAATCGGAATAACAAAAAAATCATAGTACTTGCTGATGGAGGATGGATGGTTCTTCAATCCCCACTTGGCAAAAGCTTCCATCAAAAAAACGGCGCAGCAATAATAGCTCAGCCACTTCCAATGACTGTTTTTGAGCTGAGGTAAATAAAATAAGGCTACTAGCGCTGTTAAAAGCTGTACCCAAATCAGCACCTCGCTCAATATTTTTTGCGTATTGCTAAATACTACCATGGTTATTGAAAAGCTTGTCCATCAACAGTTGCTGGCGGTATGATCTGCCCATGGTTTAGGGCCATCACATTCATCTCGTCCGATCTTTCGTCCTTCACCATGATGAAACTCATTTGTTTGAGGCTTCTCTTTTTAAATCCTTCATAAGTGCTGAGGTCTAGTGGATTAAAATCGGCGTAAACACCCCTTTTGTTTCTGATGGCAGGCAATAGAATTAAGGTGTGTTTTTTTTCATAAAGCCGGGTAATGTCATTGCCTAAGAGTTTTCCCAAGTCTTCGTACCCTGGATAAGCCCATTTGGTGTTTGATGGATAGGCCGCATAATACATTCGGATGGCGAGCTTTTTACCGCCGTCGGGTTGCTTAGCTGCAACAATGCTCTCTATATCATTAATGAATTTTTTGAGCGTGTCGAGGTCAAATAAAATGGAATTGGCATCATTGGGTACGGCACCTGCTCCTGCGTTTTCGATGGCTTTGAGCTGTGTCTGCCTGTAGTTGTCAACCATCTCCTCTATCAGTTTGAAGCGTAATGTGCTCGGTCTGGAGCGTGGAGACCTGGAATCTGTTCGGGTAGGCGGATAATAGTAAACATAGGCGCCAAATGCAATAACGAGTACTGCGATGATGAGGGTTAAGTGTTTCTTTTCCATTTGGTTGGGTTGAGGGGTTATTAGAATAAATATACTTTTTAATTATGCAAAATAGCGCAGGTTATGCCGAAAAAAACAGGGCTGTTAAACCGTTTTTACCACCGTTAAACAACGGTAAAAATTCCCGTTGAACAAACAGCAAGATTCAGTTTGATGCACATTGATTGCGACTGTCTGGTGAGGCAACTTTGTGATGTACAAGTCGGTTGGCCAATTGGGGTAAATCGGTAATGTGTTAGAAAATAACAGCAATGATAAAAAAACGCCTAAAGCAAGTTGCACGGTTCATCAGCTTGGTGCAAAAGGAAATAGAGTTCTTCAAAACAATATTTTACAAACTATGAGATGCCCATAGCTAACGCAAGCCCGTCTCTGGTTACTGGACGAATGAAGAGGCTTGTTTCAAAAGATATTCAAACGAATAGGAGTATTCCGAAAATCCTTTAAAGAGTAGGAACAAAAATCTAAATCTAAACAAAATGAAAAAATCAATTCTACTACTAATCGCATTGGCTTTTAGTACTGTCGCGTTTTCGCAGGTTAAATTTACCAAGGCCGAACAGCAACAGGTGCAAAAAATCCTGGGTAAAGACTTTACTGCTGTTTTAGGCGAGCAGGGCCAGTTGGCTGTGGTTACGCCAGACAAAGTGGGCGAACTAAAATCTACACCAAGGGGCAGTTTTAACGGCATGCCTGGCTTGGCCGCCAATGCGGTTTTGGCCGCCAACGAAAAATGGTGGGTTTACAAACAAAGCGGCGCACTGTTGAAGTCTAAGCTGGGCGAAGAACGCTTTAATCAATTAAACCAGATCCTCACCAAAAAAGGGTTGGACATCAAAGCGGTTGAAAAACCAGTACAATTTACCAGGGCCGAACAGCAGCAAATGCAGCGTATTTTGGGCAAAGACTTTACTGCTGTTTTAGGCGAGCAGGGCCAGTTGGCCGTGGTTACGCCAGACAAAGTAGGCCAGTTGAAATCTACCGTAAGGGGTGGTTTTAGCGGCATGCCTGGCTTGGCCGCCAATGCGGTTTTGGCCGCCAACGAAAAATGGTGGGTTTACAAACAAAGCGGCGCGCTGTTGAAGTCTAAACTGGGCGAAGAACGCTTTAACCAATTGAATCAGATCCTTGCCAAAAAAGGACTGAACTAAAGTTGCCTAAACTAATGCTGCGCTAGCACACCAGGAGCTGTTTAAATTTCGATCGGTCTTTTACAGGTATGGCAATTTTTATAAAAGACTTTCGCAGGTAAAATAACCGAACAAATTTAAACGGCTTCTTCAGGTTGTTTAATCCAATGAAGATTTAAAATAGACGAAAATGGATACATATAAAATTAAAAGCGTGCTGAAGGACAATGTTTTTTACAACATTTCCTATTGCTATAACACGAACCAACTTGAGGTATTTAGAATTTTGGTAGCCCTTTTTGCCATCATTTCGATGTTTACGCTGGTTTTGGATTACGATGTTTTTTTTGCGCCAAACGGTATCGTTAATTGGGAGGTTTCTAATGCCAATGCACTGTGGTTCGAAGGCCATCCGCAAAAGATAGCCGATTTGCTGAGCGTATCTCCTCAAGCTGTCATGATTACAATTCTTACGGTCTACTTTCTGGCGCTTACTACTTTGTTGCTGGGAATTTGGACAAGGCTATCGGCCATTGTTTGCTTAATTACTTTTACGCTGATTACCAATGTCATGTCTTCTTTCGCTTTTGGGGTAGACATCTATCAATCGGTATGTTTTTTCTTCCTAACCCTATTTCCAACGGGCTATGGCTTGTCGCTGATCAAAAAAGAGAACTATCCCAAACTTAACGAGCTCAAGCAGATTTGCATCAGGGTATTGCAGCTTTATCTGATTGTTACCTATATCTCGGCTGGTTTTGAAAAAGCATTGATGCCGAACTGGTGGAATGGGCGTTTCATCTATTTCCTGAGCAACGACCCAACCATCATGACAACCAGTTTTTTCCCGAAAGACCAAAGCATTATTTTTTATGCCTTTTTTGGGATCATGGTAGTGTTTATAGAGTCATTATATTTTATGTTGGTATGGTTTAAGAAAACCAGGTTATATATCGTGCTCGTCATTATAGCCATGCATTTGTTCATCGCAATTTTTATGGACTTGTTGTTTTTTGGGGTGTTGCTCATCATCTTAAATGTAGTGTGCTGGTACCCGGTAATTTTTGAGGATCTTAAAATAAAAGAAAATGATAAAAGCATATAAAATCACGTTTCGAATCATCCTGCTGATTATTTTTTTGTCGGTAATGAAAGTCAGTGTTTGGGTTGACAAACATATCAACTGTTATGCGCTTTCGGTAACGCAGTCCTTTATCTTTAGGGTAACGCGATTAAATTGGCAGTACGGATTTTTTACAAGTAAATCCAAAAACTATCAATATATCAAAAGCGACATCAGTTTGGTAGATCCTGACGATGCTTCGAGGAATATCGTCATTGCAAAGGATGCAGGCCTGGATAAGCTGGTCTTGCCGATCAATGCGGTTCGGGTTAACTCTTCCATCCAGCAAATGATCAGAGATACGCTCTATTTAGAAGCGGGGTCAAGGTCTATCGCTTTGTACTTGTTTAAAAGGCATCCATCTTATAGAAATATAGATTTTTCTATACAGACCTATAACAGAAAAATTAAGGTCGACCAAAGCAAGTTTGCGCTGACCACCAAGCTCGATACCTTATTTAACCGCAGAATTAGCTATTGAGTTGACAAGCTATGGAAAATCCAATCATTTTGTTCGACGGAGTTTGCAATTTATGTAATGGTGCCGTGCAGTTTATGATCAGAATGGACAAAAAAGAGAAATTCAGGTTTGCTTCGCTGCAATCCAACACCGGGCAGGAATGGCTGGGACACTATGGCTTGCCCACGGATCGTTTCGACTCCCTGGTCTTAATTACAGGCGATGGATATTTTGTCAAGTCTTCGGCCGTACTCCATATCTCCAAAGAACTGGGTGGATTTTTCCGCATGTTTTATGCATTAATCGTACTGCCGAAACCATGGAGGGATTTTGTATACGATTTAGTCGCCAAATCGCGCTATAAAATGTTCGGAAAGAAAGAGACTTGCATGTTGCCAACACCTGCACTTCGGCAAAGATTTTTGCCCTGACTGTAAGGATAACTTAGGCTTAATCGTATGGTTAAGGGCTCACGTCGAGGTTGAAGCGCCTGCGCATTTCTTCGAGTTGCGGATTTTTATCAACCAGGTAGGTATACTTGTCTTTGTTGGTATAAATTCGTTTTTTGATGGTATTGGTTGCTTTTTGGGCCGTAATTTGGATGTCGAAGTTTTTCAGTGCCGAGCGCAGGAAGTTGAGCAGTTCAACCTTTTCGTCCTGTAGCGTGCTTTCCAATGCCAGGTTTTCAACCAGAACCGTAATCTCTGTGCCGTTAATGATAGGGTCGTTGCTCATTAAGGTATAGAGGTGTATCTTGTCGTTGTCTTTTGCCTTTTGTGTGTAAACACGCCAAAGCTCTAAAAACTGTTCGGGCGTAAAATCCTGTCGCTCGCTTCCGGTAATGTATTTGGGCCCTTTGTCTTCGTCGCCGTTGGCTACGCGCTCCAAATCTGTCAACGATGGAATTAAAGAACCTACATTGGCTTTAATCGGCTGGATTTTAATGGAGCCTGCCGAAGACGGCGCACTTAGAGGCTGCGGTTTATTGGCGGGTGGCGGAACGGTAGGCAAGGCCACATCCAACCGGTCGGGCAGGTCGGGCAGTTCTTCCCTTTCAATAAAATCCTGTAGGTCTTGTATAGAAGCTTCGGCTATATTGCGCTTGGCTACCGGGGTTTCGGTTGTTGCTGGTGAGGCTTCTGGTTGGGGTTTTATGGATGCGGTTACAGCCTTAGGCCGCTCCGTTTCCGTTAAAGTTTTTTTTTTATCCTGATCTGCGTCAGTTGCTGTGTTGTTGCCGGATGAAGGTTGCTGTGCCAGTTGTATAACCGAAGGGATGTGGCACATTTTAATGAGCGAAAGCTCTACCTGCAAGCGTTGGTTTTTACTGTTTTTATATACTAAATCGCATTGGTTGGCCAAGTTAAGCGCTGTAAGGATAAAGCCCAGGTCAGCTTGTTTGCTTTGGACCAGGTACTTCTGCTTAATGGTTTCGCTCACTTCCAGCAATTGGATGGTTTGTGCATCCTTGCCCACCAGCAGGTTCCTGAAGTGGCTGGCCAAGCCATTGATGAAGTTGTTGCCGTCGAAGCCATTGTTCAGGATCTCGTTAAAGAGGAGCAGCGCTTGGCTTACATCTCCGGCAGTTAAAAAATCGGTCAGCTTGAAGTAGTAATCGTAATCTAAGATATTCAGGTTATCGATTACCGCCTTGTAGGTCAGATTCCTGTTGGTATAGCTTACAATCTGGTCAAACATCGATAGCGCATCACGCAGGCCTCCATCAGCCTTCTGGGCAATAATGTGCAGGCCGTCGTTGTCAACGGCTATGTTTTCCCTAGCTGCGATCTTATTCAAATGTCCGGCAATATCTTCTACCTGTATGCGGTTAAAATCGAAGATTTGGCATCGCGATAAAATCGTAGGCAGGATTTTGTGCTTCTCGGTAGTCGCCAAAATAAAAATGGCATACGACGGCGGTTCTTCCAGTGTTTTCAAAAACGCATTGAAGGCACTGGCCGAGAGCATGTGCACCTCGTCTATGATATAGGTTTTGAACTTTCCGGCCTGTGGCGGAATGCGCACCTGCTCAATCAAGCTTCTGATGTCGTCAACCGAGTTGTTGGAAGCTGCATCGAGCTCATGAAAGTTGAAGGAATGTCCGGTTTGGAAAGAAACGCACGATTCGCAAGTGCCACAAGCTTCCTGGTCGGCCGTTAGCTGCGTACAGTTAATCGTTTTGGCCAAGATACGGGCACAAGTGGTTTTGCCCACGCCTCGCGGACCGCAGAACAAAAAAGCCTGGGCCAGCTGGTTGTTTTTGATGGCATTTTTTAGCGTACCCGTAATATGCTGCTGACCAACCACGGTTTCGAAGGTGGCTGGACGATATTTACGGGCTGAAACGATAAAATTTTCCATCGCACGAAAATAGGAATTTTTGTCGAGCTTGAAACGCCGAATTTTGGAATGTGGAAAAGTTGGCTACGGCGTTTTGTACTTGTCCATTCTATCCTTTTCGTCAGTTTGCAGGGCCAGGAGGCCGAGGAGCCTTTGGCAAGAGCTTTCGGCGCATCTGAAAAAAGAAGAAGCCACCAGTAAACATACAAAAGCCTAGGGTATATCCATCCAATGGCAACTGGCAACCATTGCCACTATAACCTGTAAAAACACCGGCATTGCCAGTAGTTAAGGTAGAAGAACTTGACGAGAATTTAATGTAGCAGCCATTGGCCACCGTTTGGGTCCAGGTGTAGCAAGGGTAATCGGTAATGTCATATTGCACTGTCCATTCCGAATATTGAGTAGCCCAACCTTGGTATACAGGTAGTCCCCAGCTATAGCCAATCAGGGTTTGATACACCCTGTTGGGATTGGTTTTGGTCATGCAGCCATTGCCTGGCATAGGTTGAGCCATCGCATGGAAGCCGCAGAGGCAGATGATACAGGTTATAACTATTCTGATAATTCTCATGGTTGGAAAAATGAACTGCCCAATTAGTCCAAACCAGGTGCCATGCCATACCGATGAGGATGTTAACCACGAAAAACCGCTTTTCTACTAGATTAAAACCTTAACTATTTGTAAAACAGTTTTATTGATTAGAAAATTATGGTCTTCATATAGGGTGTTTTTGGGGAATTTTTTCCCGATTGCAGTTTGAAATTCTACAATTAACGTTTTTTAAGATGCCGGCTTACCCGGTCGTGGCCGAACCTTATTGCTTGGTGCAGTTGCCTGTTTCAGGTAAAAGTAACAGGCAATGGCCATGAAAACGCAAAAAAGCGGTATATAATCGTCTATCGGAAGCAAGCAGGCATTGCCCGCATAGCCGGTAAAGTTGCCGTAATTGCCCTGAGTGAGCGTCGAGGAACTTTCAGAGAATTTGATGTAGCAACCGTTGGCCGCTGTTTGCGTCCAAGTGAAACAGGGATACTGCGTAATGTCATACTGTACTGTCCATTCCGAGTATTGCGTGTTGTAGCCTTGGTAAACAGGCAGTCCGCCACTGGTCGAGATCTGAGTTTGGTATACCCTGTTCGGATTCGTTTTGGTCATGCAGCCATTGCCCGCAATAGGTTGGGCACTTGCAACAAAAAAACAAAAACAACACAGGCCCATTAAAGCTATGCTTGTAAATTTCATCATGAAGTAAAAAGGATGGTCCATAAGGCGGCTCCAAACGGGATGCCATACCAATACTGCGAATACTTTTTTTGGGTGTGTTGGATTTAAATGTCAACAAATCAGTTGTTTGTGTGGCTTTTTTGGTTTTGATACAGAAGTTTGTGTTGTGGAGAAGTTGCACAAATTGTGGGGTAGGTCGCCAGTTTTGAGGCCTTGCTTCAAACGCGTAAGGATGTTTTGCACAAAGCTCTATTGGATTACCGCTTTCAGTTCGTTGCGGTATTGCGAAGCGCTTTTGCCGGTAAACTCCTTAAACAGCTTGTTAAAATGGCTAAAGTTGTTGAAGCCGCTGTCGTAGCTGATGTTGGCAATGCTCATGTGCTTTTCGGCCAAAAGCTTGCAGGCATGTACAATGCGGTATTCGTTCACGAATTGTGTAAAGGTTTTTTTGGTGATTTTTTTAAAATACCGACAGAAGGAAGGGACCGTCATATGGGCCATTTGGGCTACGGCTTCAAGACTGATCTGCTCGGCGAAATGATCTTTTACATAATTGAATACCATGTTGATCCTGTCGTTATCCTGAAGCTGCATCTCCATGGCAAAACCCGAGGCGTTCAGGATCTTGTAGTCGCTGGTATGTTCCAGTTCCCTCAAAACGCCGAGCAGGGTCAAAAGACGCTCGAAAGGGGCTTGGTTTTCCATCATTTCTAGCTGCTTGCCAATGGCTTCCTTAACGCTCGTTCCGAACGCAATGCCGCCTTTGGCTTTGTCGAACAATGTGGCCAGCCATTGGGTTTCCTGCAAGGCCAAAAAATCGCTGCCCAAAAAATCGGGCCTCAACTGTATCACCGTTTCGTTTTTGTTGCCCGTATTGGTGTCTGTAAAGCCGCAATGAGGCAAATTGCTGCCAATTAAAATCAGGTCGCCATGGGTGTAATAGGAAATGTGGCTGCCGATTTGTCGCTTTCCGGCACCGCCATTCACAAAAACCATCTCAATTTCTGGATGGTAGTGCCAAACGTGCGCCTTGTTGTTCTCGTTCTCCGTGTATTTGGAGTAGTAGAACGAACTGCCAAACGAGGGCTCTACAATTTCGAAGCTGGGTTTGATATTTTTCATGTGCAGCTTCAAAGATAGCTTAAAAAATATGTTTTATTGCTATTTTATGTTTGATATTCGTTGTATAAGGTTAATATAGCATAGAAATTGGAAA
Organism: Pedobacter sp. TM02; assembly: GCF_059705275.1. Taxonomy (NCBI): domain Bacteria; kingdom Pseudomonadati; phylum Bacteroidota; class Sphingobacteriia; order Sphingobacteriales; family Sphingobacteriaceae; genus Pedobacter; species Pedobacter sp. TM02. The sequence continues at coordinate 3,299,574 of NZ_AP046530.1, read as the reverse complement.
ATATGCAATCTAAATCGGGTAGTTTTCCACAGTAACTTTGTTGTGTTCAGTTCGTTAAACGCTAAACTCCTTTTGATATGAAAAATCTCCTGAAAATAAGCCTGGTGGCTTCCCTGTTGTTCATCGCCTATGGCGCGCATGCAACCGACGATTTGTTGGTCAGGGTAAAAAACAGCAATGAAAAATCGGTCAGCTTCTTTTTAAACGAGGCCAAAGTGATGAATGTGGCTTTCTACACTGTCAACGACGACCTAATCTATCAGCAAAACGTACGTACTACGGGCGCGGCCATCAAAACCTACGACCTGAATGCTTTTCCCGATGGCGACTATAAGCTTAAGGTTGAAGCCGATCTTAAATTGACAGAGTATCAGTTGCACATTGAAGACGGCAAAGCGGTACTGTCTAAGCCAAGCGTTGTCAATCTGCTGAGTGCGGCTTTGACCAAAGAGAAGTCAATCGTAACCTTAGACCTTAAAAACATAGCCAAAGAAGTGGTCGATGTGCAGGTGCTAAACGAGTACAACGACCAGTTGTATAGCGAAAAGATCAGCGAAAAAACCAGTTTGGTTAAGAAATTCGATATTGCCCAGGTCAATGCCAAGGAACTCACCTTTGTTGTAAAGACAAAAAACAAGGAGTTTGTGGAAACCGTTAAGGTTCAGTAAGCTTGATAATCGTATTATATTTGGTGAAGGGAGGCTGGTAACGGTCTCCTTTTTTTATAGAGGCCATCCAAATCGGGAGGTCTGTTTGGAGAGGCCTTTTCTGTTTTTGCATTAAGGCTTTGATTTTAAGAAATATATTGCTACATTTGCATCCCGTTTTAAAGCGGAAAGAGATTAAATCACAAATCAATTAAAAACAACAATGAATCAGTACGAAACTGTTATCGTTCTTACCCCGTTGCTGTCTGAAGAGGTTGCGAAAGAGGCTATTGCCAAATTCACCAACATCATCAAAGATGGCGGAGCCGAAATTATCGCTGAAGATAATTGGGGTTTGAGAAAATTAGCGTATCCGATTGAGAAAAAAGCAAACGGATTCTTCCACCTTACAGAGTACAAAACTGGAGGGGAATTAGTAAGTAAGTTAGAGCTAGAATTAAAACGCGACGAACGTGTTTTACGTTTCTTAACTGTAAGATTAGACCGTCATGCGGTTGCCTACAACGAGAAAAAACGCAGTGGCGCTTTTAACAAAAAACCTAAGAAAGAGGAGGCTGCAGCATAATGGCAAAAGATCAAATTCAATATGTTACCGCTCCAAAAGTGGACGATAACAGAAAAAAATACTGCCGTTTCAAGAAGAATGGCATCAAATACATCGATTACAAAGACGCAAACTTCTTGTTGAAATTTGTTAACGAACAAGGTAAGATCCTACCTCGCCGTTTAACCGGTACTTCGTTAAAATTCCAACGTAAAGTGGCTCAAGCCGTTAAACGTGCCCGCCACATTGGTTTATTGCCTTTTGTTACTGACCAATTAAAATAAGCGCAGAGAAATGGAAGTTATTTTAAAGCAAGATATCAAATCACTAGGTGAGAAAGATGATATCGTAACGGTAAAACCTGGTTACGGACGTAACTATTTAATTCCGCAAGGCTTTGCTCAATTGGCTACGCCATCTGCTAAAAAAGTATTGGCAGAAAACTTGAAGCAAGCGGCTTTTAAACAAGATAAAATTAAGAAAGATGCAGAAGGCATTGCCGAGCGTTTAACAGACGTTAAGCTAAGCATCGGTGCTAAAGCTGGCGAAACCGGTAAAATCTTTGGTGCAGTAAATACCATTATGATTGCCGATGCATTGAAAGCCAAAGGCTTTGATGTTGACCGTCGCAGAATTACTTTCGAAACCGAACCTAAAATGGTTGGCGAATATATCGCAAACTTGAACTTGCACAAAGAAGTGAAAGTTAAAGTTCCTTTCGAAGTAGTAGCTGAGTAAGCATGACAACTATTTTAAAAAGGCCTTTCCGATTATCGGAAAGGCCTTTTTGTTTTTTAGGCTTTTCGCCAAGGCTTCTGGCGAGGCAAATTCCAACGAGGTCATCCGCGAAGTTTGAGGAATCCTGATCAAGAACCCCAACATGGCCATAAGGAACTTGAAAAGCGATAAATGCCTTTAATTGCTTTCGCCGGTGTTCTTCACCAGCATTTTTGATGATTTATTTCAGCGTTTCTTGAGCCTTGCAAGCGAAGCATACCACTTTTTATTGTTCTACTAAACTGAGCCAGGTTTTAACAATCGATCTCAGCTCGTCGAGGCTGGCTCTTGCCGCGGTTAAATCTTCGAAAATCAGGAGGCGTCTTCCATCTGTATAATCGCCAGTTAACAAAGGGCTGCTTACTTTGGCGCCGCTCGGAAATACCAGCATAATGCGCCCTTTGTGCAGGTTAAAAACCGCAATTTCGCGCTTGTATTCCTTCGGGTCAGAATCTTTCATTGCGCCTTGGTAATAAAAACTGGGGTGGTTCCATTTGATGCGTTCGCCGATATCGGGGCTGACGGCTAAAATGGTTGTTCTGATGATGCCGATGCAACTGCCTAGTTCTGGTGCCAAATTGGCAATAAAGGCATCAACTTGGGCTTGGTCGCTAGGTTTGGTTTTGGCCATGGTTTGAGGGTTTGAATTTTAGATGGGCAACGGCCAAAGCCTGGCGCAACTTGGGCAACGAACCGGGTCCAAAGCCGTGCAACTTTAAAAGCTCGGCTTCGGTAAACTCGGCCAATCGCTCCAGGCTATCGATGTTTCTTGATGCCAATGCTCTCCTGGCTGGTGCGCTCAGTAAGGCTAGAAAGCCATTTTGTGGTTTATTCTCGCGCTCGCAAACGGGACAGGAAAGGCAGTCGCTCGATTTGTAAAACTGGTGCCCCTTGCTGCAGGTTTTGAGTTGAGGAGTTTTCATTGGATTAAGCCTTTGTAGAATTAAATCGATTTCATCGTTTTTAGCGAAGATAATGTATATTTAGCAAACCTAACCCTTTTAGCTAAAGGCATGAGCCTGTAATGGTTGTGCCTGTAAGATCATGAAGCGTATCTGTTTCCTTTTTGTTTTGTTGGCTGGTGCAATGCAATCGGTTGCGCAGCCTTTGCCTTACCGGGATAAAAATCTTCCTGTCGAAAAACGCGTGCAGGACCTGTTGGGCCGAATGACCCTCGAAGAAATGTTCTGGCAATTGTTTATGATCCCCGGCGATTTAGATCAGGCCAAACCCGATCAATACAAGAACGGGATTTTCGGTTTTCAGGTAAGTGCGGGTGCCAAAGGCGATGCGGGTGGCCAAATGCTCAGCTACCGTACCAATGAAAGTGCGATTAACGTAGCCAAAAAGATCAACAGTATCCAAAAATATTTTGTTGAACAAACCCGGTTGGGTATTCCCATCATCGCTTTTGATGAGGCCCTGCATGGTTTGGTAAGAGATGGCGCAACAGCTTTTCCGCAAGCTATTGGTTTGGCTGCCACCTGGGATACTACGCTGATGCACCGGGTAGCGACTCAAATTGCCAAAGAAACCAGGCAAAGAGGCATCAGGCAAATCCTGTCGCCGGTGGTTAATATTGCAAGCGATGTACGCTGGGGCCGGACCGAAGAAACCTATGGCGAAGATCCGTTCCTGACCTCGGCCATGGGCGTGGCCTTTATGCGCCAGTTCGAACAAATGGGCATCATCACAACACCCAAGCATTTTATAGCTAACGTAGGCGATGGCGGACGAGACAGCTATCCCATTCATGCCAACGAACGTTTGTTAGACGAAGTTTATTTGCCACCATTCAAGGCGGCTATCCAAAAAGCCGGAGCACGTTCTATCATGACGGCCTACAACTCTTTAGACGGTACGGCCGCCTCGGCCAACCATTGGCTTTTGATGGATAAGCTGAAAAAGGAGTGGGGCTTTAACGGCTTTGTCATTTCGGATGCCAATGCCGTTGGTGGCGAAGTGGTATTGCACTATACGGCCAAAGATTACGCCGAAAGTGGTGAACATGCCATTAACAACGGCCTGGACGTTATTTTTCAGACAGAATTTAACCATTATAAGCTGTTCATTCCTGCTTTCTTGGCCAATAAAATCGATTCGGCAAGACTTAACGATGCCGTGGCTAGGGTATTGCGTGCCAAGTTTGAATTGGGTCTTTTCGAGAATCCTTACGTCAGCGAGGATTTTCAAGACACGGAGTTGCGCAAAACAAGCAAAGCAATAGCGCTCGAGGCTGCAAAGGCATCCTTTGTATTGCTTAAAAATGATAATCAGGTGTTGCCTATTTCGCCGAAGGTAAAAACCATTGCTGTTTTTGGGGCCGATGCCCAGGAAGCCCGTTTGGGTGGCTACAGTGGTCCGGGTACGGCAAAAGTAAGTATTTTGGAAGGCATCAGGCAACGTGCTGGCAAGCAGGCTAAAGTGCTGTATGCGCTGGGAGCCGATCGCAATGCGGTAAATTACGTGGCTATCCCATCGCGATACCTACATACCGGAAGCCAGCAGGGTCTAAAAGGCGACTATTTTGCCAACAGGGAAATGCAGGGCCAACCTGCCATGAGCAGGATTGATCAACAGCTCGACTTTCATTGGACGCTTTTTTCGCCTTCGCCCGAACTGGCGTCTGATTTTTATGCCGTACGGTGGACAGGCACTTTAACCGCTCCCGAAACCGGTCGCTTTAAGATTGGCTTGGAAGGCAACGACGGCTATCGCTTATACATCAATAACCATTTGGTGGTTAACCGTTGGAACAAGCAATCTTATCATAGCGAACTGGTCGATTACAGCTTTGAGAAAGGAAAAAAATACGAAGTCAGGGTAGAATTTTTTGAAGCCAATGGCGATGCGACTATCAAATTGGTTTGGAACGTAGGACTTCAAAACGATTGGAAAGCAAAAATACAGGAGGCTGTTGCGCTAGCCAAAACTGCTGATTTGGCCCTTGCTGTGGTGGGCATCAACGAAGGCGAATTTAGCGATCGTGCCTTGCTTTCACTACCAGGTCATCAGGAAGAATTGATCCGGGCCTTAACAGCAACCGGCAAACCTGTAGTAGTTGTTTTGGTAGGGGGCAGTGCCGTTACCATGAATGCTTGGATGGATAAGGTAGCAGCCATTGGTGCGGCCTGGTACCCTGGCGAGGAAGGCGGACATGCCGTGGCATCGGTACTCTTTGGCGATTATAATCCTGCAGGCCGATTGCCGATCACTTTTCCACAACACGAAGCCCAACTGCCTTTGGTATACAACCACAAGCCCACAGGGCGTGGCAACGATTACAATAACCTTTCGGGCGAGCCGCTTTTCCCGTTCGGCTACGGCCTCAGCTATACCCGCTTTGAGTATAGCAATTTTTCGCTGCATAAAACCCAGGTGAGCAAGACCGATAGCACTACGCTTTCGTTTACTTTAAAAAATACCGGCAGTCGCGCAGGCGATGAAGTCGTGCAACTTTATATTCGCGATTTATTATCTTCGGTGGCCAGGCCGGTAATGGAGCTGAAGGGCTTTCAGCGTATCCACCTGAAGGCAGGCGAAAGCAAGCAGGTTGCCTTTAACATTACACCCGAACTGTTGAGCATGCTGAACAAGGAAATGCAGTCCATTGTAGAGCCAGGCGATTTCAGGATCATGGTGGGAAGCTCCTCGCGGGATTTGAGGCTGAAAGGAAACCTGCAGGTGCAATAAATGAGAAACAACAAATACCTATACCTATGAAAAAACTAATTTTTCTCCTCTTTTTGGCGCCCTTAGCCAGTTTGGCGCAACCTAAAATTAAACCGGCCGAAATTGAAAAAAAAATGCAATGGTTTGCCGATGCCAAATTAGGGATCTTTATCCATTGGGGAATTTACTCGGTTGGCGGCGTTGACGAAAGCTGGAGCTTTCATAACAAGAAAATCAGCTACGCCGATTACATGAAACAGCTCAGCGGCTTTACGGCAAAAAACTATGATCCGCAGGCCTGGGCCGATCTGATTAAAGAGAGTGGTGCCAAATACAGCGTAATTACCACTAAGCACCACGATGGTGTAGCCTTATGGAACACCAAGGAAAAGCATTATGATGTGGTTGACAATACGCCCGCCAGAAGAGACTTGATCAAACCTTTTTTTGAAGCCTTGCGCAAAGACGGCATTAAATGTGGCGCTTATTTTTCTATTTTGGATTGGAGCCATCCCGATTATCCGGGCTTTTTAAAAGATAGCAGCCGTTACCAGATACAGAACGACTACACCCGTTGGAACCGCTACCGTGCTTTCTTCCAAAACCAATTGAGAGAACTTTCGCAAAATTATAAACCCGATTTATGGTGGTTTGATGGCGACTGGGAACACAGTGCCGAGGAATGGGAAGCACAAAAAGTAAGGCAGATTTTGTTGAAAGACAATCCGAATACCATTATCAATGGCCGCTTGCAGGGTTATGGCGATTATGAAACGCCCGAGCAGAATTTTCCGGTAAGCAGGCCCGCCTTCAATTGGTGGGAGCTTTGCATGACCACCAACGATAACTGGGGCTATCACCTGAACGATAATAATTTTAAAACGCCTTACGAGGTCATCAGTATTTTTGCCGATGTGATATCGAATGGAGGTAATATGCTGTTGGATATTGGCCCCAAAGCCGACGGAACCATGCAGGAAGAACAGGTGCATATTTTAAAGGAGCTGGGCAAATGGAACAAGAAACACGGCGAAGCGGTATTTGGTACCGTGGCAGGCTTGCCCCAAGGACATTTCTATGGCCCTTCAACCTTGTCGAAGGATTCTACTACGGTATACTTGTTTTTGCCTGGCAAAGTAACTGGTCAAGTGGTGGTTCGTGGCTTGCAGAATAAGATAGAAAAGATAACGGTAGTTGGTAACGGAGCTACGCTAAACCCTAAAATCGTGGGCAAGATTTCGTGGAGTGCCGTACCTGGCCTGCTTTATATTCCGGTGCCGGCAAATGTGCAGGACGAATATGTTACAGTGCTTAAGTTGAAGCTGGATGGCCCATTAAAGCTTTACCGTGGCCACGGGGGATTGTAATGAAGACAAATGGGTTGGGATTGCTACATCCCAACCTTGATAATTAATGCCGTTATGTTTATTGCCGATGGATTGAAACAGGTAAAGTCAATGGGCAAAATACTTTGGGCAATTTCTTTACCTTTGTACTCATGGCAAAAAGCAAAACGAAATCTACTAAGCAGGGCAAACCAAAACTGATCAAGCGTATCGGCATCATCGTGGGCAAGATTGCGCTTTGGTTCTTTCTGTTTTCGGTAATTTGGGTTTTGGCCTATCGTTTTATCAATCCGCCAATCACGCTGCTGATGGTACAGCGCAATATAGAGCGCAAGGCTGATGGCAAGCCCGCCAAGATCGAAATGAAATGGGTAAAGTTTGAAGACATTTCCGACAACATGAAAAGGGCTGCGGTATCTGCCGAAGACCAGCTTTTCTTAAAACACATGGGCTTTGACATCAATGCCATAGAAAAAGCCTATGCCAGCAATGCCAAGGGCAAAAAAATAAAAGGGGGAAGTACCATTTCGCAGCAAACAGCCAAAAATGTATTTCTATGGCCGGGCAGATCTTATGTACGCAAGGCATTTGAAGCCTATTTTACGTTGCTGATCGAATTGTTGTGGAGCAAGGAACGCATTTTAGAGGTTTACCTCAACGTTATAGAAATGGGCGATGGCATTTATGGAGCCGAAGCGGCCTCGCAGGCCTATTACCATAAATCGTGCAAGAACCTGAGCAGGAGCGAAGCTGCGCTAATTGCGGCCTGCTTTCCAAATCCGTTGCGTTGGACACCCGCAAAGCCAACCGGCTACATCAGGCATCGCCAATACCTCATTATGCGTAACATGCGCAGGCTCGGGCCATTGGATTTTTAGGCCTGTATTTTTTAGTATAGCCTATTGAATAAAGCGTATTGGGAATCCCTTTCCACTTTTTAACCTTCCACCTTCCACCTTCAACCCTCCACCCCTTAATCATGGTTCTTGTTCCACTTGATCTTGAGCTTGCCTTCTTCGTCAACTGCTTTCAGGTGTAGCACAATACCTTTCATCCGGTTTTGTTTTTTCAGGTCGGGATCGGTAATGGTTTCGTCTTTTTTGGGATTCCTCAGCGGAATATCCATTGCAATGTCGGTGCCCGAATTGAGACCGTAAGTGCCTTTCACATTGAAATTAAGCACGCTCGAATTGACCTGCATCGGACTGATGTTGATTTTATCGCCATTTAAGGTTAGCGTGCCATCTAAGTTGGCAATTTCGATATTAGACACGTTCCGGTTCGGAAAGGCGAATTTTCCTACTTTTTGTATCGGTTCGAAGCCTACAAGCGCCGCGTTATTCAAATTAAATACAACCTGGCCATACATCGATCTCGAAACGATATTGCCCTTTTCGGTAATGCCCCCGGAGGCATTTACCTTGGCCGATAAATAGCCTTTCAGGTTTTGGCTGGTGATCGAGTTCTGGCCAAAATTCTCAAAGGCATAAAAGAAATCCTTTACGCTTACCCGGCTGATTTTAGAATTGATGGTAAACTTATTGATCGAGCCCATCTGCTTGATATTGCCCGTAAGATTGATCTGGCCACCAGCATGGCTCACGCTGATTTGGTTGAAGAAAACACCATTGCCTTGCAAGGCGATATTAGCCGTCAGGTTTTTAGCCAAAAAGCGATTGTAAATGGCCTTGTCTACCTGAAGTTGCAACTGGATGCGCGAGGCTTCCAGCACTGCGCTCAATTGGTCGGAAACTTCTTTGATAGAGTTTTTCGTAACCGGCTTTCGTTTCACTGCTTTTCTCGGTCCCAAAAAAGGAATAAACTCGCTCAAATACAATTGCGGACTGTTCAATTTCAGGTTAACCAGGATTTTTTCGGGGTCGGAATAGTAAAAGTTGAGAAAGTTCTGTATCGAACAATTCATGGTGATGATGCTTTTGCCCAACTGAAAGCGGCTATTGGTAATGTTCAAATCCTTTTGGTTAAAATTGAGCGTCAGCGAACTGTTGATCAGTTTCATGTTGCGGGGGATATAGGTAATGTCGGCATTCTTAATGGCCACGCTGCCTGTAATAACCGGCTTGGTAAACCTAAAATTATCGATGTCGGTTTGGCAGTAGAGTTTTACGTCGGCCGTGCCGTTCTTAAAGCTAAAGGTTTCGCCACCAATAGAACTGTTCAGGTTTTCGAGCGGAAATTGGGAGGTTACAAAGCCGGTAGCCAAAGGCCTCGACAAATTGGCCACCGTAAAGGTATCTACCTTGATGGGCGCGTTGTAGTAATCGGCACTCAGGGCAAAAAACTTGATGGTCGAGTTTTCGTCGCCAATAGGTCGGCCAACGGTATCCTTATTGGTAAAGGTGCCAATAAAATTGCAGTTGGTCAGTTGTCCAGAAGGAATGGTAACCGTATTGTTTTTCACGGTCATACGGACGTTAATGAGCGGATCTTTGTTGGCCTTGTTGCCGTCGTCTATAATATGCCCCACAACTGCAATAGGCTGGTCTATGGCAAACTTGAGCAGCTTCGAAGATATATTGGGTGCCAGGAGCAGCGAAATGTTGCGGTACAGGATCTTATCGGCTCGGATATCGATGGCAAAAGCCGATTCATTCTTGGCCAAATCGATTTTAGCGCCAATGTAAAAGTCGTCATCGCCTATTTTAAGCCTTTCGGGATCAATGGTTACGGCTTTGGTATCGTTGTTGTAGTGCGCAATCAAGGTGCCTTCAAGCGACTTGTCTTTCAAAAAGCTGCCTTTGCGGGTGTTAAAGGCAAAGCTTTTGATCATTGTTTTGAGTTTCAGTTTGCCATTCCAGCCTGAATCCGGGTAATCGATCCGTCCTTTTAGCTCATCAACCAAAAAGTGGAAAAGCTTATAACGGCGCTGGTTGTCTATCACCAAATTCACGTTGTTAAAATCAACCTTCTTGATCTGGAAAGCCTTTTGGTCTTTTTTATTACCGTTTTTGGGTTGCGCCTTCGATTTGAACATGCTGGTATTGCTATAGCCTGTGCTATCGGTGTAGAGGTAGATGCTCGAATTATTGATGCCGATTTTGTTGATTTTGATGCTGCCGGCAATCAGCGAAAAGATGTTGAGCGATACGTCGATATCGTTGGCGTTGAGCAGGTCGTGCTTGTGCTGGCTCCATAAACTATCGCGCAACTGTACTTTTTTGAGCGAAACCGATACGCCCGGAAAGCCTTTGAGCAGGGTGGTTTCCATGCTGCCTACATTGATTTTGCCATTCACGTTCGAGTTGAGCTGCTTGAGAATGGTAGCCAGGATGCTTTTGTTGTTGTGGTTGATGTAATAAGCCGCCCCCAACCATACCAAAATGATCAGGACAAAAAATACAGCCAATACCCTAAGTGAAATTTTGAGCCAGCGCGACATAGATAGATTTGTTGATTCAGTTGAATATAACAAAAATATCTACAAAATGTTTAAGCGGCGGATGGAATTGAAGCGGCCTTAGGCGCTCAGCTGTTCGGCAAAGATGGATTTGTGCCAGCTGTTTTCTAGAGGCACTTCCCATTTTTCTTCCAGTTCGGCAAGACTTTGAACCAGGTTGTTGAATACGATGGTTTGAGGGCCTATTTTTTTAATGCTCACCAAGGTTTCGAAATCTTCCTTGGTGTTTACATAAACCTGTTCGCCGAGTTTATAGGCCATGTTAAAGCGATCAAAAAGATCTACGCCATATTTATTTTCGATTTCTTTGAGGATGCGTACCGACGAATCGATTGAACAGCCGGTTGTCGAAGCACTCTCCTGGTCGACGATCAAAACAATAAAAAATCCATAACGAATTTCTGCCTTCGCCTTAAGCTGATGTCCATGGGCAGTCCATTGCGCAGTAAACGCGTCCAGTTGCTGCTGGATTTCCTGGGTTTCCTTTTCGGTAAACTGGCGGTTGCTTTGGTAGATCCAAACTCTAGATTGTGGAGAAAAAGTCATAGTCCAAATTTATCATTTTATTTAATTTACTGACGTTAAAACATAACGACGATGAAAAAGTTTACATTGAGCTTAAAAAAGAGTGTTTTCTTTTCTTCCTGCCTGGTGCTGTGCGTTTTTTCTGGCTTCGACAGTGCAGAAGAACATACGGTAACCATTCAGCAGCTACTTACCAAATATCATGACAACGATGCTTTGGGCAGGGAGGTGAAGCGCTTTGAAATCAATGTTACCAACACTGGTTTTTGTCGTTACCGCAAGGTTTTTAACAACGGCAAGCAAGAATATTTTGCCTTTAACTTGTCTCGTTTAAAAAGCATGGATTATTATGGCAACGTAGAGCGAGGCGAGCTTTACCTGCGCACCAAAAACGACGACGTGATTGTGCAGACTCGCAACGACAAAAAGGGCGATATCGATTCGATGGGTACCTACCTGGTTATTCCGCTCAAAAACATCAACGTAGAACAATTGAACGAGCTTTCGGTCAACCTTAGACAGGTGAACGAAAGTTTGCTGGCGAGTAATAAATAAGTGAAAAGTAGAAAGTAGAAAGTAACTTTTTCTAATTGCTTGATGCTGAGCTGTTTTTAGTGTCTATTCGCCATATCGACGAGCGTAGCGAGGAGATATCTATTTAAGAACCTTCTCAAGATAGATTGCTCACTCCACTTCGTTCCGTTCGAAATGACGGAACCGTTTACAGGCCGTTTGCCCTTGCGGTAATCTCTGCAATATCAAGCACTTTCACTTCCTGCTCCTTATCTTTCAGTTTTACGCCATCATTCAGCATCGTCATGCAAAACGGACAGCCGGCGGCAATAAACTGCGGCTCGGTGCTCAATGCTTCCTCAATTCTTTCGATGTTGATGTCTTTGTTGCCTTTTTCAGGTTCCTTAAACATTTGGGCGCCACCGGCGCCACAACATAAACCGTTGGCTTTGCAACGCTTCATCTCTACCAGTTGCGCATCCAATACTTCCAGGGCTTTGCGTGGCGCTTCGTAAACGCCGTTGGCCCTGCCCAGGTAGCAGGGGTCGTGGTAGGTAATTTTTTTGCCTTTGAAGCTCTCGCCGTTTTCGGCCTTGAGTTTACCTTCGGCAATCAAATCCTGGATCAGTTGGGTGTGATGGATCACTTCGTAAGTGCCACCCAGGCCTGGATATTCGTTTTTAATGGTATTAAAGCAATGCGGACAGCCCGTTACAATCTTTTTGATGTTGTAGGCATTCAGCACTTCGATATTGGTCATGGCTTGCATCTGGAACAGGAACTCGTTGCCCGCGCGTTTGGCCGGATCGCCGGTGCAGCTTTCTTCGGTGCCCAATACCGCGTATTTGATGCCCACATGGTGCAAGATCTTGCAGATGTCGCGGGTAATTTTTTGCGCGCGCTCGTCATAGCTTCCGGCACAGCCCACCCAGAACAAAATTTCAGGCTCTTCGCCCATGGCCATCAGTTCGGCCATTGTAGGTACTTTAAATTCCATATCTCGTATTGCGTTGGGCGATCTGCGTAAAGCGCCCTTGTCATTAAATCTTTAATTTTACTCTTTCAGTACTAATCTTTCAACTCTGAGCTTTAGACTTTGAACTTTCAACTTTTTTTAGCTTCCCTCAGCCCAGTTAAACCTATCTGCCGGCGAATATTTCCAAGGCGCACCGTTGTTTTCTACGTTGCCCAGCATCGCGTTGATACTGGCCGGCGCTACCGATTCTTCCATCACGGCAAACCTGCGCAGCTCTACGATAATTGCCAATGGGTCGATGTTGATTGGGCAAGCTTCGGTACAGGCATTGCAACTGGTGCAGGCCCAAATTTCTTCGCGCGTGATATAATCGTCCAATAAGGCTTTTCCATCCTGATGTTCAGGACCGTTCTTCTCGATGTTTTTGCCCACTTCTTCCAAACGGTCGCGGGTGTCCATCATAATTTTGCGCGGCGATAAAAGCTTGCCGGTGATATTGGCCGGACAAACCGACGTGCAGCGGCCACATTCGGTGCAGGTGTAGGCGTTCATCAGGTTTACCCAGCTCAAATCGGTTACGTCTTTGGCACCAAAACGGCCGGGCGCTACATCTGCTGGAACAAACGAGGGGTCGAGCATGGCTTTTACCTCGTTGGTTACGCTGGCCATATTGGTAAATTCGCCCTTAGGCTCCAAATTAGAAAAATAGGTGTTTGGAAAGGCGAAAAGAATATGAAAATGCTTGGAATAGGGCAGATAGTTCAAGAAGGCGAAAATGCCTACAATGTGGAACCACCAACAAATGCGTTCGATCAAAATCAAGCTATTGACGCTGTTGGGCAATAAGCCCTGCAGGTAGACGCTCACCGGAAATGTGCCCGCTACTTTGTAATGCTCGGCGTTTAATGCCTGAAGCTTGGCATCGGCCGCATTCATCAACAAGAAAGCCGTCATCAGTAGGATTTCGGTAATGAGGATATAGTTGGCATCCGATTTGGGCCAAGCTTTCATTTCCACGCCGCTAAAGCGCTTCAGTTTTAAGATGTTTCTGCGGATGAGAAAGATGGCACATGATACCCAAACGCCTAAGGCTAGGAACTCGAAAGAGCCAATCAGGAAGTTGTACAGGCCACCAAGCCCAGCAAATATGCGGTGGCTGCCAAAAATGCCGTCGATCATGATTTCCAGTACTTCGAGGTTGATGATCACAAACCCTACATAAACCAAAAGGTGGAGGATAAAAGGCACAGGCCTAACGGCCATCTTGGTTTGCCCGAAAGCTACTTTAAGCATGGTAGCCCATCTTTTGGCCGGTTGGTCGCTGCGGTTGGCCGGCTTGCCTAGTTTAATATTGCGGATCACCTTGCGTGCGTTGAGGCTAAAGAGCGCTATGCCTGCAATAGTAAGGATAACGAAGACGATTTGTGCTATCATTTTTTATGTTGCTACTTGGTTAGGCTAAGTTAAAAGTTTTAGGCCTAAAAAATATTATTATGCAAGCATAAAATTTAAAATTTAGAATCGATATGAATAGAATTGCTTTCGAGTTGAAATTTAAGTGGCTGATTTTGAGTATAAATGCTGTTTTTGTGCGAGAAACGTAAAAGAAATGTGAAAAAATGTTTTGTCTTTCAAAAAAAGAAACTACATTTGCAATCCCAAACGGGCTGGTGCCTTAGCTCAGTCGGTAGAGCAAAGGACTGAAAATCCTTGTGTCGCTGGTTCGATTCCAGCAGGCACCACACCAGCAAGCCTCAACGAAAGTTGGGGCTTTTTCTTTTTAGGGCCTTTCCGTCGGAGGCAACATCAGACAGCCTGACCCCAGAATCGCCTCACAAGGACATCAGATTGCAGTAATATATAGGTAAGCAGACAGCAGAAAAGACCTGTCGATTTTCGTCCTTAGAAAAGCCAGGATTTTATTTTTAGTGCACGTAATGAACGATGGTACAGAGCCTTACCAAAGTCTTAAAAACGCCTTAAAATCACCCGACTGCACACTTTGGAGCGTAAGGAGTGGCCACTTTTGGAATAAACCCACTTGTAAGCAACCAAAATGAGAGAGGCAGGGATTTAGGATGCCGAAATACTTTTATAAACAACAAGCACTTCTTTTATCCTCATTATGTCAATCTAATGGCTAGTTCTTTTGTTAGACACATTTTAAGGCCTATTATAGGTTCTTTAACTCTTACTTCATCTAAATTGAAATTGTTTAATGAGGCCATCGATTTTACGTGTTTCCTTTTTGCATTGGTCTTCAAAGAAGTAAACTTCAAGACCAACAATCTCCCATTTACTCGTTGCTTTAAATCATAGTAATTATCAGAAATCTAAATGGCACCCGGTAATATCCTTTACATTCTCAATTTTTCTTGTTTTTTCAATTTCTTCCCAATTTTTATAGGGCAGTTTATATCTTTCGTCAAAGAAATAAAGTCTCCAACGCCAAAAAGCAAAAGGGTTCTTCGAAAATATTCGATAGATTTTTTTATCTTTCAGATCAGGCCTATGTAGTGCACATTGTTGATGACTGTATTTCATCATTTCGAAATTTCGATCCATAAATTCATAAAAGGTAAAACTACCGTTATAATTGCTATACCTATAATGCCTTTCGTCTACGAAATTTTTGAACACCCATATAAACGGCCAGGTGTTTGCCAAGATGATGATGGCCAAAATGCCGATTATGATTTTTTTTCTGGTCTTTTTCGTCATGGTTAATTGCATTTTGTGCTTACTGTACCTTTTCCAAAACCTACATTGGCTCCGCTTATGCTGTTGGCCTGCATGTTGCTAATTACCTCATAAAGTCCATTGGGCGTCTTGCCATAATTCCTGCCGGTTAAACTGCCCATAGTATCGGGCACGTAAAGCGCAGTTGCCCTGCCCTGGTTAAATACACTCAGTGCATAGGTGGTGCAGTTGTAGCCGGTCATATCGTATTTGTTTTTGGCTTGTGTTACGGCCATATTCATCATTGCGGTAAACTGGTTAGCGTTAACATTCATACTTAGGCTAGCATGGTAATCATGGTTTTGATTGTCTACTACCATGCTTTTAACAGGAAATTGAGACGAAGCTTTTACGGCACTTTCTGGATAAAAACCAAAGGTTTCGCTTACGGTGGTAGTCCCATTTGTTTTAGTTAATGTAATAAAGCTATGACCTGGCTGTAATTGGGAGTTAAGCAATGCCTCTGGCCTATCTTTATCGGGCAATTCCGCATATAGTTTGGCGCTATAAACTGTAGCGGAATTGTCAGGAACACTATTGAAACAGTCAAGCCTCTGTACAAGCCTGATAGAATCTGCATTAACTAAGAGCTCGTATTTGTCTCCTGGATCTTCCACGTTAACCGCACATTCTGTAATCCCCGTTGTGCCCCCCATACAGGTTTTGCAGTCTGTATTCCAGTAGGCTGAGCCGTTTTCGACACCTGCACAGTCAACATAAATCGGAGGAAAGTAATCTCCCGAAGTTCCACCGTCCTCCTCCGTGTTCGGAACATCGCTTGCCTCCCTTGTGGTGCAGACGGTCACATACTCGTAGCCTGCCGAAATCCATCCGCAATTCTCATATCCGGCAACGCCAACACAAGACCACCTGAACTTTTCTGCATAGCCTGAACTGCACGTGGTTACCAGGGACATCAGTTTTCCCTTCGGCCCCGACTGACTCAGGAGGTCAAAGTCGCTTTTGGAAATGGCCGTTATCTGCCTTGTGATCTTTCCGTTTTCGTAAGACCAGCCATTGGAAAGCATTCCACTGAAATGATAGAAGAGCACCGTTCCGCTGAAAGCCCCAACATCTTTGTAATGGAAGTCTTTGGAAACGGTTCCAGCTCCGCTTTCGGCCGACATATAGCTTGCATACAGGATTTTGCCTGTTAACCTGTTCTCGAATATCAGGAGGCGGATCATATGTCTTTTTTCCTCTCGACCGAGCGTCGCGCGGTCAGGACGACCAAGTTTGGCAAGCACCCTTTCAGGGTTGTCCAGTTCAACCTCGTAGACTCTTTGGCTGGAGTTTTCATTGACATACAGACTGCTCCAGCGGGGCTTCATCTTGCCGAACGGATTCTCGCCGGAAACGATCAGTTTTGACTGGTACCATTCGAAAAGCTTTTTCGTTTTCGGGTCGTCAGGTTCTTTGCTGGGCAAGATGCTATCTCTTTTGCAAGAAAGCACTATGGACAGAAAGAAAAGACCGAGCACCCAATAGGGCTTTAGCCGATGCCGGAAAGCATTGTTTTTCATTTTCATAGTTTGTTTTACGGTTTATGAATATAGTATTAAACTTGTCATGTTTCAAAGAATTAGATGTTCAATATTGTTGCTTTTCATAGCAGTAAAGAAGATTTAATCCACAGTTAAAGAATTAAATTTTGATAAAATCTAATTCCATACTAAAAAAGCCATATTGCTTGGCTCTAAAGCTGTTTGCCTTTTACAACATCCGTTGAACTGATATACCTTGCTGTTGATCGGAATGTTGAATATCCCTGTTCATTGTACGTGAGAAATTCGTCTCCACCTTGACTTGTCTGTATCGTGTTTATTGGCATTGCTGCGTCTACAATCATTTTTAAAAATGATTGCTGTCATTATTTAAGTTGTTCATAACCAATAGCTTTATGTCGTAAAAACAAAGGTTGTTAGTACATTGGCCAGCTTATTTTAACCCTTTACCCTGTCGGTATAATAAGAGGTGTTGGCCAGAAAATTAATTATTCATCCAAATCAATAGTCATGATTCCCAAAACAATGAAAGCCGCCGTACTCTATGAGTTTGGCCAACCCTTAAAGATAGAACAGATAGCGGTAAAGGAACCCAAAGAAAATCAGGTGCTGGTTAAGGTAATTACCAGTGGGGTTTGCCATACCGATTTGCATGCTTGCATGGGCGATTGGCCTGTAAAACCTAAACTTCCTTTGGTGCCTGGGCATGAGGCTATTGGCTATGTTGTTGCCCTTGGCAAAGGAGTTGCCAATGTTAAAGAAGGCGATATTGTAGGTGCACCGTGGTTGTTTAGTGCCTGTGGTTGCTGCGAGTATTGCATAACGGGCTGGGAAACACTCTGCGAAACGCAACAGAACGGGGGTTATAGCGTAGACGGTGGCTACGCCGAATATGTAGTTGCCGATGCCCGCTATATGGCCCGGTTTCCAGCCGGTATAAACTTCGCCGAAATGGCACCCATTACCTGTGCAGGAGTAACGGTATACAAAGGCTTAAAAGAAACAGATACCAAGCCTGGCGAATGGGTAGCCATTTCGGGCATAGGCGGATTGGGCCATTTGGCTGTTCAATATGCAAAGGCAATGGGGCTGCATGTGGCTGCCATTGATGTTGCAGACGATAAACTGGCTTTGGCCAAAGAGCTGGGGGCCGACCTAACTGTTAATGCACGGACTACAGCGCCTGGAGAATTTCTCAAGCAACAAACCGGCGGTATGCATGGCGTTTTGGTTACCGCTGTTTCTCCAATTGCATTTAGCCAATCCCTGGCTGCACTCCGAAGAAAAGGAACCATTTCCTTAAATGGCCTGCCTCCGGGAAATTTTGACCTGCCTATTTTCGATACGGTGCTTAACAGATATACCATACGAGGATCTATTGTAGGCACCAGAAAAGATATGCAGGAAGCCATTGCTTTTGCCGTTGAAGGGAAAGTTAAGGCCACGGTCCATGTAGCTAAGCTCGAAGACATTAACCTTGTTTTTGATAAACTCAAAAAAGGAGAAATAGAAGGAAGAATTGTACTTGAAATAGCCAATCCATAACATGATGAAAAAGATATTGATACCCACCGATTTTTCAGTGCCTGCAGAAAATGCGGCGCATTACGGTATTGCATTGGCAAAGATGGCCAAAGCTGAGGTTATACTTTGCCATGCTTTTAAAGTTCCGGCAGAGGCGCCGATGGCGGCACAGGTAGCTTGGCCATTGCTAGATTATACCGATATGCAACAGTATGCGGCCAGCGAGTTGGATAAACAGGTAGAAAAACTTACTGCCTCGTCGTGTGAGCGTGATACCGATATATACTGCCCAGCACTAAGCTGTGAAAGTGACCTAGGCACCGTTTGCGATGTGGTTGACCGCTTGGTTGAAGAAAAGCAAATAGATCTGGTCGTGATGGGTATGGCGGGAGCTGGCGGACTAGTCCAATTTGTATTGGGAAGCAATAGCAGAGCCATGATCGAAAGATTGAGCTACCCCGTGCTTTTGGTGCCTTATGAGGCTTCTTTTAAAAAAATCAGGAAAATAGTTTTTGCTACCGATCTTAACGTTGACGATTTAAAACCCCTTAAGTTTTTAATAGGCATTGCCGCTTGTTGCAATGCGGTAATTGTAGTGATGCACATTACCGATTATGAAACCCAAAAGAATGAGGAAGACCAGCATAGGTTAGAAGATTTTTTTGAAGCGGTAAGCACCAAAATAAGCTATCCAAAGGTGAAGTACGAATACGTTTGGAATACCAACCTCGATAATGGCCTTGCATGGATGGCCGAACAAAAAGATGTTGACCTGATTGCCGTAGTTCATCAGCAGCACCGGTTGCTGGATCGTGTTTTTAACGGCAGCCATACGCAAAAGCTGGCCAGGCGTACGCAAATACCGCTCTTGGTGTTTCCTGAAAAATAGTGGACGTTTTTTTAAGTCGATAGACAGATGAAAAGTAAAAGTTATAATGTAATAGGCTACGATATGAGGTATTGGTGGAATACTTTTTTATCTGGTGTTCTTTTTATAGGATTGGGTTTGTGGATCTGCTTGTCGACCGAAAAATCGTACCTGTTTTTGAGCTTGTTGCTGGCCATAGGCCTGTTTATCACCGGCGTGTTCGAAACGCTGTTTTCATTGTTTAACCGCAAAGCCATTAAAGATTGGGGCTGGATATTTATGAGCGGATTTATAGACCTCATATTGGGTATTTACTTATTCTCGTTCCCCTTGCTTGCCATGGTTTTGATGCCTATGGTAATAGGCTTATGGATGTTGTTCAAATCTTTTATGACGGTTAGCAGTCCGGTAAATTTAAAGGCCGCCGGCCTATGGGATTGGATTTGGTTATTGGTAACCAGTATGGTGCTTATCTTGCCTTCGCTGGTTATTTTAATCAATCCCTTTTTCAGGTTGGTAAACATTGTGCTTTGTGCCGGTATTGCCTTTATAATCGCCGGTATATTCAGGATTTACTTTGCTCAGCAACTCAGAAGGCTCAATCAGGCAAAAATATCTTGAGGTTTTGCTGATCCGGCTGGATCGCAGGTAACTGTCTTATTAATAAAAT
Source organism: Pedobacter sp. TM02 (assembly GCF_059705275.1). Taxonomy (NCBI): domain Bacteria; kingdom Pseudomonadati; phylum Bacteroidota; class Sphingobacteriia; order Sphingobacteriales; family Sphingobacteriaceae; genus Pedobacter; species Pedobacter sp. TM02. Next base: position 3,279,829 of record NZ_AP046530.1, on the reverse strand, counting down.
TTAATCTCAGATCATGAATGTCATTTTACAATCGCTTGGCGCCGCCGCAACGGTAACCGGCTCAAAACATTTGCTCAAAACGCCAGAGTTGAACATACTGGTTGATTGCGGACTTTTTCAAGGCATTAAATCGCTGCGGGAACAGAATTGGCAATCTTTGCCTTTCGATGCTTCAAAAATAGACCTGATCATCCTTACCCATGCCCATTTAGATCACTGTGGCTATATCCCTTTAATTGTAAAGAATGGTTTTAAAGGTAAAATTTATATGTCAAGTCCTACAGCAGCTTTAACCAAGCTGATTTTGCTCGATAGTGCCAAACTTCAGGAAGAAGATGCGGCAAGTGCCAACAGGCATCACTATACCAAGCATCATCCGGCAAAGCCGCTTTATACCGTCGCTGATGCCCAGGCCTGTTTTAAATATTTTGTAGAAGTAGAGGAAGATAGATCCCTTAAATTGAGCGAGCATATCAGTTTTGTTTTTAGGCGTTGTGGACATATTTTAGGCGCCTGTTCGGCCCTGATTGCCTGCTATGGAAAAAAGATACTCTTTTCGGGCGATATTGGTAGAACCCATAGTGAAATCCTGCCACCACCCAATTTTTTTACAGAGGCCGATTATGTGGTTATGGAATCTACCTATGGCGATCGTTTGCATGGGAATGACGATCCTTACCTTGAATTGGAATACTGGATAAACCATACGTTAAAAAAGGGCGGTAATGTGCTTATTCCGAGTTTTGCGGTGGGCAGGGCGCAGGAATTGATGTACATGCTAAGCTCGCTGAAAAAGCAACACAGAATTCCGACAGCACTCCCCATCATAATAGATAGTCCAATGGCGGCAGCTGCAACCGAAATAGCAGTTAATTTTTCTGACAACTACCTCACGGTGCCCAAAATCAATTGGCTCGAAATGATGCATCACCTAAAAATTAACAAGGAATTTAGCAATACGCAGCGTTTGGCCAACGACAAACAGTGTAAAATAGTGATTGCCGCAAGTGGCATGCTTACAGGTGGGCGCGTACTCGAATACCTCAAGCACTATTTGGGCAATGAAAACAACACGATTATAATGATTGGCTTTCAGGCTGAGGGTACCCGTGGCCGGGCTTTGCTAAACGGCGCCCATGAGCTGAAGATACATGGCAAATTTTATCCTGTTAAGGCCAAAGCCATCGAAATATTGGGCTTGTCTGCCCATGCTGATCAAGCAGAACTTATTGCCTGGGTTAAAAAGCTAAACCCTGTGCCCAAACAGCTAATGCTCGTGCATGGTGAGCCCTGTGCCCAAGAAATGCTTAGGGTTAAGCTACAGGACGAATTGCATGTGCCGGTTAAGGTGATGAAGCAAAACCAGGACGTCATTCTGTTTGCGTGCCATGACGAAGGCGATGAATCCCATCCGGTAGCAACACTGGTCCCTAACGATCAAAACCCATTCGGCAAATACTAAAATAACTGATGCGTATCATAATTATTGGTGACGGGGTTCACGTTGCAATAACAAATTAAGTTCGAAATTAGAGAGGTAAAAACAATGGTGTTTTTGCTTTTAAATCAATAAGTTATGAAAAGCGATGCTGAAATTCAAAAAGATGTGCTAGCTGAACTGAAATGGCAACCAAGTTTAAGCTCAGCTGAAATTGGAGTGGCTGTAAAAAACGGGGTGGTTACCCTTTCAGGCCAGGTAGAGAGCTTTATTAAAAAAGCTACAGCAGAGCGTGCGGCCAAAAATATCGCTGGCGTAAAGGCCGTAGCAGAAGATATTGAGGTTAGAATGCCCGCTAAATCTGCGAAATCTGATACTGAAATTGCCATGGCTATACTTAGGGCGCTCGAATGGAATTCGGCCGTGCAGCACGAACGCATTAAAATTAAAGTAGAAAATGGCGTGGTCAGACTTGACGGAGAGGCGGAATGGGATTTTCAGCGTACTCAAGCCAAAAAAGCCATCGAAAAATTGGCGGGCGTAAAAACGGTGCTTAATTTCATCACCTTAAAACCACATGCCGAACCTGTCGATATTCAGCAGAAAATTGAAGCTGCCTTTAAAAGGAGCGCTACTGTCGACAGTAAAAAGGTTAGTGTTGATGTAATTGGAAGTAAGGTGGTATTGCACGGAAAAGTTCGTTCGTTTGCCGAAAAACAAGATGCGGAGAATGCTGCCTGGGCGGCTCCAGGAGTACTTACCATTGATAATCAGTTGGAGATTGAAGTGCCGGAAATGATCTTCTGATCAAGTCGTATTTGAGCTTGAAACTGCGCCAAAGGTTTTGACGCGGTTTTTTATGTTTAAGCCACAATTAAAGCGCTCCTTATTAGACCCATAACAGCTACGGCCATTTTCGTTTTTAATTGATGTGAAGAATTTAGGCATTGACGTGTGGTGCTATGAGTTTGTAAAGCTGAACCGCTATCTGACCCAGGGAGGTAAGCATAATGAGCCATAAAACCAAGCGTTTAAAGAGCTGTTGAGAAATTTTATTGAGCAAAAGCTTGCCAATCCATGTCCCCACAAAACTAATGGCGAGCAAGAAAGGAATAGTAAGCAGCATTTCTTGGTGGACATAGCCATTGAGGGTGTATACAATTGCCCGGCTCGAATCGACACCCAAATCGATTAAAGCCGAGGTAGCAATGAAAATATCCTTCTCTAGGCCAAAGGCGGTTAAAGTTAGGCCCCTAATCGCACCGCCTGTACCAACCAAACCAGCTAAGAACCCTGATATTACGCCACCCTTGATCAAATTACCGTTGGTTTGTGCGATGGTGCTTTTCTGGTGAAGCAAGAGGTAAATGGCCAGTAAGAAAACCAGTAGCCCCATCATAAGCTCCAGTTCTCTTTGCGGAAACAAATTGGTGAGCAGAGCGCCTATAATTACAAAAACAATGGCTGGCAAGCCCATTTTAAAGGCAATTTGTTTGTCAATTCCTTTACGGAACAGGTAAATCTTGGAAAGATTGCTAAACACATGGAAGATGGCCGTAATGCCCAGCACAACCTTAAAATCGAAGAATAGGGAGGCAATGGGCACAAATAGGATAGATGAACCGAAACCGCTGATGGTACCAATGATTTCAGCCACTAAGGCCAAGGCATAAAACAGATAATATCTTTCCATGCTATTCTCCTAAAATCCGGAATCGGTGGAAGCTTTGCCTGCGTTTTTCCGAATACTTTTTCAAAGCAGTGGTTTTGATATAGGTCAATGTTTCGTCGATAGAATCTGTAAAAAGAATCAAATTTAGGTCTTCTGGCGCAATTGTTCCTGCTTTGATCATCGAGTTGAACAAGGGGCGTAGGGGTTCCCAAAATTCTTTGCCAAAGAGTATGATCGGGAAATCGAGTATTTTTCGGGTCTGGATCAGGGTTAAGGCTTCAAAAAACTCGTCTAAAGTGCCAATCCCTCCGGGCATAATAATGAAGGCATCAGAGTATTTGAACATCAACACCTTGCGTACAAAAAAATAGTTGCAGCTAAACCACTTATCCAGATATGGATTGGGGCGCTGCTCTTTGGGCAACAAAATATTGCAGCCCACAGATGCACCATTATTTTCCTTTGCGCCTCTATTGGCGGCTTCCATCAGTCCAGGTCCGCCTCCCGTAATGGTCGTAAAGCCTAATTTGGCCAGCCCGGCCCCAATTTTTCTGGCGCTTTCGTAATAGGGCGAATCTTCTTTGATGCGGGCCGATCCAAAAACGGCAACGCAGGGGTTCAAGAAGTGCAGTACTCTAAAGCCCGCAATAAACTCGAACAGCACTTTTAATGAAAAAACAAATTCTCTAAACCTAGACCTCGGCCCTTCCAAAAACACTTTTTCATTGTCTTTGTTGGTACTTGCCAAGGCTGATTCTGCTAAGAGGTGATCAGAGGGCGTTGAAGCAGCGGGAGCGGTCATATTCATTTTAAGTTAGGGAGGGATTGATACTAATGGATCTGATGTCGCCTTTGAAATAGTCGAAATCGCCTTCGTGTTTATTCCAGGTAGCTTTAAAGGAAGTGGGTAGCGAAAGGCCGTCTTTGGCGGCGTAATTGCGGGCCTCGGCAGTCCATTGTATTTGATGGTACATTCCCTTTCTATCAGTGTAGTACCTATCATAAGTTTCGAACTTTACCATTTCAAAGTTATGGTTGAGGTAAAAAATTCCCGATGCTTTGACCCCGTGGAAGCTGATGGTGGCTTTTAAGGTCTTATCGCCTATTTCTTCCCAATGGATATAACTTTGAAGGGCATAGGCTGGAATGATCATGGTTTCTGCCAAAATGGTTACCAGCGCGGCCTTATCTATTTCGTATCCTTTGGCATTGGCAAGGGTAATCAAGCCAAATGCCTTAACCAGCATTTGGCCATACCCATGCTGAAAACTGTCCATCGCTTCCAGGCTCAGTAAGCCAAATCTTCTGGCTTTCATGTAAACTAGCCTGATGGGATCTGGTAAGAAATTATATTGAATGCAGGAAACGGCAGTCCAGGTTGATTTTTCTGAAAATCTGAGCCCTGCATTTATCCATTCGATATTTACATCTACGATCGGCTGTAGAGGCATGCCTGATCGAAGAATAGAGCGTTGCAGTGCCATTGGCAGCGTTTCGAGCTTATGGCGACTCGCGCTTATTTTTTTGGCAAAGTCCTTGGCCTGAGCCAGGTCTGTTAAAAATTTCGATTTTAAACTGCCCAATGTCATCGTCATGCTTCGGTTATTGATTTGTTTTGCGCTACCATCCTATGGGTTGGTTATTTTCGGGCAATACCAGCAAGGGAAGCGTAGCTAGTTTGGCCATTTTTTGAGTACGGCTTCCGGTAATTAGTCTCGAGAAAAAACCGGTTTGACGATGGATCATGGCTAGCATATCTATTCGTCCATGCGTAACGATCCATTTTAGGCCTTTGTCAACATCCGCTTCAGTGAGGTGCCTGTAGTAAATTTTAGTATAGTTGATGTTACAGGTTACCCTATTTAAGAATTTATTGGCTTCGGTGGTTGGGTCGTGAAAATCGGAAGGTTCGTTACTGACATGGGTAAGCAGGATTTCTGGATCAAAGAGGCAGAAAAGTCTGGCTAAAGCCTGAATGGAATTAAGATCGCTTTCGCTCAGGTCTGTGGCAAAGGCAATTTTGCTGATCGCTGTAAAATTAGCCTCTTTGGGGATGAGGAGTACCGGAATAGTGGGTTTCTCTATCACATCTCTACTGTTGCTGCCTAAAAAGAAGCGCTCCATATTGCCGGCTCCGGCGGTTCCCATTACGACAAGGTCTATTTTTTCTGAAGCGGCAATCGTAGCTACCGTATCTTTTACCGAGCCCATATCGCTGCTGTAGGTAATGATGGGCAGATCGGCTTTGTTTAGCCCTTCGTTCTTGCGTATTTTCTCTGCATATTTTTTTAGCGCCTCATCAGCATCTTTTTTGATATGGCCATAGTCTTCTACCGGCCAAACTACAAGTCCTGCCATTGGAATAAGTTCTGGAACCATTATGCTATGGCACAAATGAACCGATGCGTCAATTCTTTTAGCCATTTGAATGGCATAGCGTACAGCATTATCAGCACAGGGCGAATAATCTATTGGAACAAGAATCTTTTTCATTGCGATATATTTTAGGGTTGATTTTTAGTGAGTTGATTTGTATTGCCGTACATTTTTAGGCTTAGGCTACTGTCTAATTGGTAAACGTCATCATAGTATTGAAGCAGGCCGTCTTTTACCGCACAGGTTAAATAGGTAATTATAATAGGTACAGGTTTTTTGAGCAAAAAAGTCTTTTTGGTGTACGCTTTCATGGCGGTTTGCAACGTGGCTATTTTTGTTGGTTGTTGGTCGGCTTTCAAGAGCAGTTCGGCCAACAGCTCGGCATTTGCCACCCTAATGCAGCCATGGCTGTAGGCTCTGCTTGTACTTTTAAAAAGCTGTTGTTCGGGGCTGTCATGTAAATAAATGTCGTAGGCATTTGGGAAACGGAATACCACTTTGCCCAATGCATTATCGCAACCGGCAGTTTGTCTGGCATGATAGTTTTCAGGATGTAGCTTGATTTTTTCCAATGTGCTTTTGCCTATTTTTACAAAATTCTCTTGGCTATCGTAAACCGCCATATGGTTTTGATCAAAATAAGTGCTGTCTTTGAATGCTTTGGGAATAAATTCTTTGACAAAAATGCTTTGCGGTACTTTCCAATCAGGAGCCGTTTCTAAGTATTTGATTTGGCTTTCCAATGTTGGGGTTGGCGTTTTGCCTTTTCCCACTACCACTTTAAACTCGTAGGTCATATCCGCTTGTTGGTAGCTTAAGCTAAACGATGGGATATTGATGTGCAGAAACGAACCGCTGTTCCAATTTACCCAGCGCAGTCTTTCCATATTAATGGCAATGTTTTGTACCTCCGTTTGTGGAACTTCGTAGGAGTCGCAGATATACTGGCCGGTAATCAGGCGCATATAATTTTGCAGTTCGATATAGTCTTTAACCTGAGGCTGTACCGTAAGAATGGCTACCATTAAATCCTTTTGCTCTAAAGCTCCGCTTAAAAAGCTTGCAGCCTGTAAATCGCCCAAACTTCCAGTGTCTAATATTTTGTCGGTTAGCACAGGGTTAAATGCACCATAATGTAAATGATATATCATGCTTACCATGGCATCGGTTAGCAGAATATCGAATACTGCTTTTTGTTCATTGCTGGCTAAATTCTCTTTGCTTAAAACATCATGCAACAAACCATAGGTCAATTCTTTTGGGTGATAATTTTCTTTGTTGAGCCCATATTGCCTTACACAATCCAATAAGAGCATGGCATCTGTAGCCGGTTTAATATTTTCATCGTCTTTAACCCATGCTTCATCAAACGAACGTTGAGCGTAGAATCTTTTTACCGTACTGGGAAACTTTAAATTGGCTAGGGTTTGGCTATCGTTCAAAAGCCTTTCTATAGCCGCGTCCAACGTATCCTTTTGCAAATTGCTTTTTTGAGCTATAGGCAAGGCATCAGCGGCTAAATGAAAAATGAGCTGTAAAATGAGAATAAGCAGGCCGAGATAGATATAGCGCCTATGATTTGCCGCACTAACAGGTTGAGGTTTGATTTGAGCTTTCATGCCGTTTGATTTATGAAGTAAAGTTCTGTAAATCTGGTTTTTAAAATGCTGATTACCATCACTTTCAATAATGATTATAAGCCATGTTGCTTTTGGCGTTAAAATGCGTTTATTGCCCGTTTTAGGGGTAATTGGCCGAATCGTGAAATTTGTTGCAGGTCAAAAAGTGATATTGATCATTTTTTGAGACAAATTGGTGCTGCCTTGGAAGCGCATATAACTTGGTAAACTTCGAACGCGGCGGCATTCAGGATTTTTCGCAATCCACAAAAGATAAAGACGCAAGGTTATTCGAAATACCGGTATATCTTTGGTAGGCAGTTTGAAGGAAGCATGAGCTTTACCGAAGAGAAGATAAGAAGATGATTTCTAATTGGCGGAGATGAGAGCAATAAGAAAAACTTCAGGAAAGCGGCTGCCCTTTGATGATGAGATAGTTTTTAAAGGAGTGGTGATGGGTTTTGGCATAGTTCTGAACAACACAACTGACGGGATGAGCATAGGGCGACGTTTAGCGTGTTCAAACCCGGAACTGCCAGTGCAGCTAAACTGGACTGAGCAGAAGGAAATAGCCTCATTCCATAGGACAATTCTTGCACCTCTTGCCCCGGAGGTACTTTTCGCAGCACTCTTTTTTCTTCTTGTCTTTTGATTTGTGCTTGTCTTTTTTCTTCTTTTTGTCTTTTTTAGACATGGCTTTTCATTTCTTCATCAATATAAAACAAAAAAGGCACATATTGTTTCAATACGTGCCTTTTATTGGTTCAATCAACGTAGCCTAGGCTTCGCTGTCGTAGCTGATTTGGCCTACATGTTTATCTATCTGCCATCTGCCGGTGCCTTCTTCGCCGATTACATCAAATAGTTCGAGGGCACGACGCGCTTTATATTCTTCTTCTCGCTGCTCTCTGAAGAACCAGTTCAAGAACTCTAAGGTTACATAGTCCTGCTCCTTGTGGCATCGGGCCGCAATGTTTTTGATGGATTGGGTAATCGCGATCTCTTGGTCCAAAGCTTCTTCAAAAACCTCGCGGAACGAGTTGTATTCGCCTTTTACATTGGTAATTTCCGGCGAAACCGCATTGCCGCCCATATCCAGTACATATTTAAAAAATTTCAACTGGTGCTGTCTTTCTTCTTCGGCTTGTTTAAAGAAATAATCCGATGAAAAATCATAGCCGTTTTGGTTGCACCATGAAGCCATTGAAAGGTAAATGGCCGAAGAGTGGGCTTCTTTTTTGATCTGTTGGTTAATGAGCATTTCTATATCGGCAGAAAGCAAACATTTTACACGCATAATGTCTTTCATGATCTTTGTCTTTGGGTAAAACTATACAACAAAAATAGCGCTAATATGTTGGCGCAAAGAATTTAAAGGCAATATGGAAAGATTCTAAGTCCAATCATCAACAGGCCAATCGGTGCAGCCGGTCGTAAATGATATGGTTCAGTTCGAGCATGGTAAAGGTGCCTTGCAGCAGTTCTTTCAGTTTGATGATCTGCAGGAGCGAGAGCACATAGCAATGATCGCAGGCACAGATAAAGAGGATTTCCACGTCGGCAGTTTTATCACTGTTGAGCAAAAGACCTTCAATATCGATTTGGTAAACTGCTTTTTTGAGCTTCAAGAGGTTGCGGTAGTCGAAACGGGCCATTTTGCCTGCAAAATCAATGTACCAGCAATTTTCGCTGTCGGATTGATAGATAGCACCTTCGGCAGTACTAAATACTTCGGCAAATTTGATGGAAGGGATTGACAATGTTTCCTGCATTTGTTGGCCTGCTCAATTAACAGCTACAAAAATGACGTTTATTTGGATTTATTCCAAATAAAAATACAAAATAAATTCAGCACTGAATTTTCTCTGGTCGGCTATTCGATTTTTGAAATAAAATCGGTTTCTTTAGCTTATCAACCAAATATTTATGGAAAATACCACGCAAAAATGGTCCACCTCGGAAAAGCTGGTTTTTAGATTCGCTTTCCTGTTGCTGGGCCTGTTCATGGTTTTCTTTAACAATGGAACCTTGCCCATGTTCTATGCAATCATGAAATATCCCTTATCGCTATTGCATGTTTTTATTCCCTGGCTGGGCAAGGCCTGGCTCAAACTTCCTTATCCGATTACAGAATTTACTAATGGCAGTGGCGATACCACGTATGATTATGTGGTTTTGCTCTGCGTGGCTGTTATGGCCGCTGTTGGAACGATTGTTTGGAGTATACTGGATTGGAACCGCACAAACTACAACCGCTTGTTCTATTGGCTCAGCGTAACCGTTCGGTTTTATGTGGGCATCATGCTCATTAATTACGGCATGGTAAAGATTGTCCAGCTGCAGTTCCCGGCACCAAACCTGTTTCGTTTGGTTACTACGTATGGCGAATCTTCGCCTATGGGCCTGGCCTGGACTTTCCTTGGTTTTTCTAAAGGTTATAATCTTTTTATGGGAGTAGCCGAAGTCTCGGCAGGTTTGCTGTTTTTTAGGAAGACGGTTACCTTAGGTGCCATTATTTCGCTCATGACTACGGCCAACGTGATGGCTGTAAACTATTTTTATGATGTACCGGTTAAGATCATTTCGACCGCTTTGGTGGTGATGTGTCTTTTTTTGTTGGCGCCGAATTTTGTGCGTTTGTTTAATTTTTTTGTGAGGGGGCATGGCACTACGCTGAGAACCCTAGCTTCGCCGGTGGTTGCAAAAAAATGGAAAAACATAGCAAAATATACCCTGAAATACCTTTTGATTGCTTTCGTAGTGTTCGGTAGCGTTTGGGAAGTGGTATCGTTAAGACCGGTGTACGGAAGGGATGCACCTAAATCTTTGCTGTATGGTGCCTATGAAGTGGAAACTTTTGTAAAAAACGGACAAACCATTCCAAAAGAAACAGAAAGGGCAGACCGTTGGAAGATGTTGCTGTTGGAGCGCCCTGGTGAGGCTGCCATTAAAATGCCCAATGGCGAATACAGCTATCCCTTCGCGCGCATCGATACGGCTAAAAGGAAAATGATATTCAGCACTTCGAAGGAGATGACTTCTCCGAGTACGCTGGATTATCGTTTGCCCGATTCTAACAAACTATGGCTAAAAGGTGTTTTGTTTGGCGATTCCGTAGAAATTACGCTGAAGAAAATGAGATTCGAGCTTACCGAACGCAAATTGAACTGGATTAACGAAAGGCCCTATAACCGATAAGAGTTTAAGCTGGCAGTTTATTGCTCTGCCAGCTGTTTTACTTTTTGAAGGGCTTTTGGCCAGGTGTTTTCAAAATATTCGATCATTTTTGCGTCAACACCGCTTAAATCCATTTCAATGAGCAGGTTTGTGGCACCATTGGTTTCTTTAAGCGTATAGTTTTCTTGCGCACCGGCCCATTGTTTGATCTGCTCGCTTTCATAGTCTTCAACACCGTTGTCATAACCGCCCAGGTGTTCGATAGATAGGAATTGGTTGGGTATATTGTCCACAATGCGCGAAACCATGCCACGGTTGCTGTTGTCAACAAACAAGACTTTGCTGCCTTTTTGCCAATCGGTTTCGGCGCGTGAGCCTTCGGCAAAGACAGCGGTCCAAAGCGGATAGCTGGCTGAGTCCCAAAGTACGTTCCAGACTTTTGAGGCGGGAGCATTAATTTCGACATTAAATTTCATCTTTTCCATGATTGTAGGTTTTGGTGAGGCTTGAGATATGAGATTTGAGACGTGAGATATGAGATTTGAGATGTGAGATTGGGAAGTTAGCTGTGGTGAATCGTAAAGGATCGCCGAGTTGGGTTACAAGTAAACCTGTTTTGCTCGTCCAAAGCGCCCCCTTAACTTCTTAAGGAATTAAACGTTGCACGGCGAGCTATCTTGGCAGTTTGCTAAAATCCATGTACAATACGCTCCAGCGGTGCCCATCGGGATCAATAAATCCGCCACCGTACATCCAGCCGTCTTTTTCGCCACCTTTGGCATAAATGCTTCCCCCGGCATCTTCGGCTTTTTGCAAGAGCGAATCAACTTCATCACGGCTTTCGGCATCGATAGAAAAAAGTACCTCGGTTCCGTTTTTAGGATCGGCGGTACGATCGTTGCAAAAACCTTCGAACAGCTCTTTGGTAAACAGCATGATAACGAATTTCTTGTCGCCAACAAGCAGAGAAGCCATGTTTTCGGTAACTGGCTGGTTCTGGTTAAGCGTAAATCCAATTTGGGTAAAAAAAGCCACCGAACGTTTAATGTTGTTAACGGGCAGGTTCAGCCATATTTCTTTGGTCATGATTTTTCTGTTTTAAGTTTCAATGCCTAAAGTTCAAAAAATCTTGGATAAGAAAGGCAGGCAGTATGAGACAAATTTAAGGTGCAAAGACGACAGCTTGATTGACAATTACGAATTACGATTGATAATTTGATTCAAGATCATTTAAATCTAAAATCGTCAATCTAAAATCGTCAATCTAAAATGGTACATCTCTTAGCCTAAAGCATGGTAGCAGGCCCGGCAACGGGGCTCGTAGCTTTCTTTTTCGCCCAACAGCACTTTGGCTTCGCTGGCCACGGTACGGTAAGAATATACCGCCGGACTGCCACATTGCATGCACACGGCGTTTACTTTGGTAACATGTTCGGCAATGGCCATGAGCGCTGGCATGGGGCCAAAAGGCTTGCCCAAAAAATCCATATCTAAACCTGCAATGACCACCCTGATACCTTTTAGCGCGAGTTTGTTGCAAACTTCGGGCAATTCGTCGTCAAAAAACTGCGCCTCGTCAATCCCAACCACTTGCGTGTTGGTACCCAAGAGCAGAATAGCCGAAGAGCTGTCGACAGGAGTAGAAGGAATCGAATTCAAATCGTGCGAAACCACGGCAGTTTCATCGTATCGGGTATCGGTTTTGGGTTTAAATATCTCTACGTTCAGCTTGGCAATTTGTGCGCGTTTCAATCTCCTGATCAATTCTTCCGTCTTTCCCGAAAACATGGAACCGCAAATTACTTCGATGCTCCCGCTAAATTCGCCTCTTCTAAAATTCTGCTCGCTGAATAACATTTGTAAAGGTATTTTAGCCAAATATAAAAGAATTTTATAGTACTTTTGATTGTCATTTACTAACATAAAACCTTCAATTTTTCGTTAAAAAGCTATGATGAAGCAGGAAGATCTTTTCAAGAAATTAGGACTGATACTAAACGAGCTAAACGATCAGTATCAGTTTTTGGCTCAAAACCCGCAACAGCTCAATGAGTTAGAGCTCGAGCTTTTCCATGCCAATGCCAATTTCTTAGCCGATCATGTGCAGATCATCAAAAAAATAAACCAGGCGCCGCAAACACCTTTGGCTATCCCACCGGCCAACGAAACAGTTGTTGAAACACCTCAAAGCGAAGAACTGGCCATTGGTAACGATGTGCAGGAAGCGCAGCAAATAGAGACCGTAGCTTTTGCCGAGGAAATCGCCGAAGCCCCTGTGGCCGAGCCGGAAGAAGAAGAAGTTGAGCCAGCCCCTGAGCCTAAGCTCGAAACCATAGAAAAAGAAATTTTTAAACTGGACAACGAGCCCTCAACTTTTGAGTTTATCCTTAACGACCACGCCGAGCATGAGCAGTTCGATTTTGAAGAGAAAAGCGTAGACGAGATTTTCGACCGACCATTAAGCGAGGAAGAAGAACGCATCCTGGCCCAAAAGAAAAAGCTGAGCCAGCAGGCAGCTGCAGAGGCACAAGCAATAGAATTGACGGAAACTGAAGAAGAGCCGGCCAACGAGGAGGAAGACGAAATTGGGCCAGAGCCATTTTTGGTGCACAAGGAGGAAGCAAAAGAAGAGTTTCCGATTGTTGCCGCCGATCTCGACCTTCAAGAAGCACCGGTTGCCGAAACCAAGGTCAATACTGCTGAACCAGTTGAAGACCCAAGCTATAAACCTACTTTAAACGATATCTTGGCCGGTAAGACAGCGTCAAGCAACATCAATACCAGCGCCAATACAACCGCCATTAAAGATTTGAAGCAAGCCATTAGCCTTAACGATAAATTGCTTTATATTAAAGATTTGTTTAATGGCTATAACCTGGCCTATGCCGAAGCCATTGATCTGGCCAATAAAATGCAGAGTTTCGAGGCTGCAGATGCATTTTTCCAAAAAAACTATGCCGTCAAAAACAACTGGGCCGAAAAACAAGCTACGGTTGATAAGTTTTACGCCCTGCTAAACCAGCGGTTTAAGGCTTAAGGTCATTGGTTATTCGTGGATTGGTTTATTGCAAGTCGTTGTGCCAGGCTGATTCAAAATCTCGCCTGTGGAAGATTCTGGCTTGACGCCATGAAAAATCTAATGTCTTAACCATCCAACCCTCGACCTTCCAACCTTCAACCCTAATCGCTTCAAGCTAGATGAAGCCCATCCGATTTGAATCGAGTTTGAGGAAGATGAACAAAAGAATGGTAAAGCTCCATAAAGAAGAGCCACCATAACTAATAAAAGGCAAGGGAATGCCAATTACGGGCATAATGCCGATGGCCATGCCGATATTGATAAACACGTGGAAGAAAATAATACAGGCCACGCAATAGCCGTACACCCTCGAAAAAGCAGAGCGTTGTCGTTCGGCAATATTGATAATGCGCAGCAAAAGAAAAACATAAAGCCCAATAACTACGAAGCAGCCAATAAAACCCCATTCTTCGCCAATGGTAGAGAAAATAAAATCGGTGCTTTTGGCAGGTACGTAGCCAAACTTGGTTTGGGTGCCCTCTAAATAGCCCCGGCCTTTAAACTGGCCAGCGCCGATGGCAATTTTAGATTGGATTACATTGTAGCCTACACCTTTATTATCGGTTTTAAGACCTAGAATAAGTTCTATACGCGCACGTTGGTGTGGCTGCAGTACATTGTTGAACAAGAATTTGGCTACAAACAAGTAACCCACAGCTATCAAGGTGATAACGGCAATGCTGATGATTTTTTGCTGGCGCTTTCTGTTGTAGTAGATAAATAGGCCACCCAAGGCCAGGATGCCGCCAATTAACAAAGCCGGACTTAAAAACAGATTCAGGATAAAAAGCAACACCATTCCCCAAAAAATGATCAACAAATAGCCCGGCAGGCCTTCGCGGTACAACGGGAACATAAACGACAGGAAAACCAGGGTAGAGCCCGCATCGGGTTGCAGCATGATGAGGGCCATAGGCAATACAATAATGGCCGCGCAGATCATAATCGGCCTAAGCGAATTGAGCTTGACGTTAAAAGTGCTGATATACCGTGCCAGGAGCAAAGCCGTACCAAATTTGGCAAATTCGGAAGGTTGCAAACGAAACGAACCGATTGGAATCCAGGCTTGATTGCCGCCAACGTTACGGCCAACACCCAATACCACGAGCAACAAAATCATGGTTACCCCGTAAATAATGGGTGCAAATACACTGAAAAACTTGGCATCAAATAACAGGATGGAGAAGCCTACCACCAAACCGGCAATCACAAAATACAATTGCTTGCCATAAATGGTGGCAAAGCTAAAATCCATTGGTCTGGCCGGGTCATAAACGCTGGCATAGATGCTTACGCAGCCAATGATGCACAAAGCCATATAAATGAGGATGGTTACCCAGTCTACATTAAAAAAGAAGCGGTTACTTTGTTGCTGCATTGTTCTTCGGCTTAATGGCTGTTTTGTTAAATGGGCTGTTATGGAGTATGGCTTGTTTTGGTGCCGCTTTTTTCAGGCTATCTGCCTGGTGCAGGCTATCGGTTTTATTGATTACTTTAGTGGCAGGTTTTGCGGCCTTGAGTTCTGGCAACAAATTAGTAGCCTTGTACATGTCGATGGTGCTGCCGTTAATCCTTCGCCCTGTTAACGTATCGGTTAGGTATTTTTCGGTAATGTAACTGGCAATTGGTGCGGCATAGGCGCCGCCGTAACCTCCATTTTCAACAATAACAGCAATGGCAATTTTCGGATTGTCGCGCGGGGCAAAGCCAATAAATACAGAGTGGTTTTTGCCACGGTTGTTTTGAACGGTACCCGTTTTGCCACACATGATGATATTCTGCAGGCGCGATTCGGTGGCAGTTCCCCATGAGCTGTTTACCGCGTCTTGCATGCCATCGATTACCGGATCAAAATACCTCGCATCAATGTCAACATAGTGTTTTTCCTTGTATTTAGGGTCGATGTGTCTATCGCTGCCGATGCCTTTGACCACATGTGGCTTGATGTAATAGCCCCGGTTGGCAATAATAGCCATGATGTTGGCCATTTGTAGGGGGGTAGTGGTAATTTCGCCCTGGCCAATAGCCACCGATAAAATAGTGGTATTGCCCCAGTATTTGCCGTGCATTTTGGTATAATCCTCTCTTCTGAAAAGCTTGTAGGCTTTTTCTGCCGGAAGATCGATGCCTAAAGTATCTCCAATGCCAAATTTGCGTACCATGTTCTGCCATTTTTCGTAGGTAGCTTGCTGACTGGCGCTCGAAGACCCGTTTTTGGTCATGAGTTTGGCAAAAATACTGTAGAAATAGGTGTTGCAAGAACGGGCAATTCCCCTTTTGAGGCTAATGTTGCCATCCACGTGTTCGCATTTGAATTTACGGTTACCTGCCCAGTAATAACCCGGACAATTGAAAGTGGTATTAATATCTACTACGCCTTGGCTCAAGGCAATCAGGGCGTCTAGGGGCTTAAAGGCCGAACCAGGAGAATACTTGCCCTGAAGCGGCCTGATGATAAAAGGCCGGTAAGGGTTTGCATAGAGCTCAAGGTAATTAGGACTAAAATTACCTCCCACAAGCTTGTTCGGATCGTAGCCTGGACTGCTGACAAAAGCCAGCACTTCGCCTGTGCTAGGCTCGATGGCTACTACGCTGCCTACCTTATTGGCCAATAGCTGCTCGCCCAGTTTTTGTATCCGGCTATCGATGGTCGATATCAGTTGGTCGCCAGATACTGCCATTGAATCAAGCTTGCCATTGGCATAGCTGCCTTGGGGTATATTTTTGGCATTATAAAGGATATTCTTTACGCCTTTAGTACCTCTTAGTACGGGTTCGTACTCACGTTCAATGCCGCTCTTGCCGATGTAATCGCCCGAACGATAGTAGCCACCATAACGTTCGATGTCTTTTGGGTTTACCTCTCGCAAATAACCCAAAAACTGTGCGGCTATGCTATCAGGATAGTACCTGATGGTGCGTTGTTGCACATAAAATCCTGGATAATTATAAATCTTTTCCTGTAGCGAAGCATAGGTTTCTACAGATAGCAATTTCTGGAAAATGGAAGCTTGGTACCTGGATTGGACTACTGCTTTGTGGAATTTCTTCCTGAAATCCTCCATGCTGATGCCAATTACATTGCAAAGCGAGAGTGTATCGAAGTCTTTGACTTCATTGGGCGTCACCAAAAGATCGTAGGTGGGTTGGTTTTGCGCCAATACCTTATTGTTGCGGTCCATAATCACTCCTCTTGCCGGATACACATAAAACCTGCGCAAGGCATTGTTATTGGCGCTTGTAAAATATTTGTCGGTTCCTACCTGGATATAGAACAGGTTGCCAAGCAAGATCAAGGCCAAGACGATAAAAAGGCCTTGGATAGTATATTTTCGGTTAAACAGCTGCTCCATTAGTTTGCCTTTCTGTTATGGAAAATAAATTCGACCAACAACACCAAAAAGAGCGTAAAAGCCACACTGATCAGGCAACGCACCAGGGTGTATGAAATTTCGTTCAGCTTAAAAGCCTCTAGGAAAAATACAACCAGGTGATGTGCTAAAATACATAGGATGGCGTAAATGCTGAACCATTTGAAGCCCATATTGCCTAAAGAAGGCTCGGGCTCGTCAAAGGCATCACGGGTAACACTGACCGATATAAAGAGGATGCGCACAAAAGCCAAGGCCACACAGGCCGAAGTGTGTACGCCAAGCGTATCATAAAAAGCATCGAGGGTTAATCCGGTGCCAAAAGCGATCAAAAACAGCAGGAAGTTGGGGATGCCAAATGGCAATACCAATAAAAACAAGACATAAACGAATGGGGTAGAAAGGTTGTAAAAACCCATGTTGCGCAACAGGAAAATCTGTACGAACAAAAGTACAAACCATCTGAAAATGTTAATGAATATGGTTCTACTGTTCATTGGGCAAATTGCTTTCTAAGGTTTTTTGTTCTTTGGCCAAGCGGTCTTTCACAACGTAAACATATTGCAACGTACTGAAATCATTAAAGAGTACGATCTCTAACGGCATAAAGCTGTCGCCACTGGCCACGCGTGTTTTGCTGATGCGGCCTACTTCTATGCCCCTGGGGAAATCGCCGGCACCCGAAGTAATAATGGTGTCGCGCAGGTTTACCTTGATGTGGTTAGGGATTTCCTTCACATAGGCCTTTCTAAAATCAAAATTGCCATCTCCCCATACCAAAGAACCAAATACGTTGTTTTTCTTTAAGGTTACGCTAATCGAAGTGCCTTTGTGCAATAAGGAACGGATAGTGGCAAAGTTTGGCGAAACATCCTGTACAAAACCAACCACACCCTTATTGGGCGAAATAACAGCCATATCCTTTTCAATGCCGCTTAAGCTGCCCCGGTTAATGGTAATGATGTTATTGCGGCTGGTAATGGAATTTTTGATCACTTTGGCCGCTACTAAAGTATATTGCTCGTTGTTGGCACTGTCTTTAACCTTGGTGGTTTGGCTGCTGTCGATGTTTTTGAGGGCAATCAGCTC
The DNA here is from genome assembly GCF_059705275.1 of Pedobacter sp. TM02. Classification (NCBI taxonomy): domain Bacteria; kingdom Pseudomonadati; phylum Bacteroidota; class Sphingobacteriia; order Sphingobacteriales; family Sphingobacteriaceae; genus Pedobacter; species Pedobacter sp. TM02. The sequence continues at coordinate 3,262,008 of NZ_AP046530.1, read as the reverse complement.
GGTTCTGAGCTTGGCGTTTTCCTGCGCCAGACTATCGTTTACCTGTCCAAGGTTCAGGTATCTTTTCAGTACGTTTAAACGCTCGTAGGCGCTGCCAACCACTTCGTTTGTAGAATTAAGCGCAATACTTCGTTGGTAGGCATTGTTTTTTAGGGTTAATACGATGCCCGCCGCAAAGAAAATAATGAAAAAGAAGAATGCGTTGTATTTACTGATAAAAAGCCAAAGGTTACGCATTGCTAGTAAGATATTAGATGTGAGATATCAGATACGAGTTTGGTGTTGTCTCAAATCTCACATCTAATATCTCACATCTTTGATTATTGCATTAAGAATTTAAAGTTGCCAATGTTTTTCAGGGCAATGCCGGTGCCGCGTACTACGGCACGAAGCGGATCTTCGGCTACGTGTACCGGCAGTTTGGTTTTGGCCGCCACACGTTTGTCCAGGCCGCGCAATAGCGCACCACCACCGGTTAAATAGATACCGGTTTGGTAAATGTCGGCCGAAAGCTCAGGTGGTGTAATCTCCAGGGCCTTTAAAATCGCTTCTTCTATTTTCGAAATCGATTTATCCAAACAGTGCGCAATTTCGGTATACGAAACGGTAATCTGTTTAGGTACGCCGGTCATCAAATCTCTGCCCTGAACGGCAAAATCTGCCGGCGGGTCGGAAAGCTCTGGCAAGGCCGCGCCAACTTCGATCTTGATTTTTTCCGCGGTACGATCGCCGATCATGATGTTGTGCTGGCGACGGATGTAATTCACAATGTCAGAGTCGAAGTTGTCTCCCGCAACGCGGATAGACTGGTCGCAAACAATACCCGAAAGCGCAATAACCGCAATTTCGGTTGTTCCGCCACCGATATCGATGATCATGTTGCCCATGGGTTCTTCTACGTCGATGCCGATACCCACCGCGGCAGCCATTGGTTCGTGAATCAGGTAAACTTCTTTGGCGCCTGCAATTTCGGCACTGTCTCTAACCGCCCGTTTTTCTACCTCGGTAATACCCGACGGAATACAGATCACCATTCTTAGCGAAGGGAACATCCAGCCTTTGCCGCCGTTCAACATGCGGATCATGCCTTTGATCATGGCTTCTGCTGCATTAAAGTCGGCAATTACACCGTCCTTTAAAGGTCTTACCGTTCTGATGTTGTCGTGGGTTTTGCCTTCCATCTGCATGGCTTGTCTGCCAATGGCGATGATTTTGTTAGTCTGCCTGTCGAAGGCAACGATAGAAGGTTCGTCAACTACTACTTTGTCGTTATGTATGATGAGGGTGTTTGCGGTGCCTAAATCTATAGCTACCTCTTGTGTAAACCAATTAAATAAACCCATTTATGTCGTATATTATCTTATGCTTGTTAATGTATACTATTTCAAATGTAAAAATAGTCTTTTTATTATATTTTAATCTAAAAAATCCTTGACACCAGGTATTTATTTTGTTCAAAATCGTTTGAAAATCAATATCCTGTGTTCAGGGATTAAAAAGGCGCTTGCGAAGCGTAGAAGACTTCGCAAGTGTTGTATTGGTTAATGTTTAAAGTGCCTTACGCCCGTTGTTACCATGGCAATGCCTTTTTGGTTGGCCATCTCCACCGAATCCTTGTCTTTGATCGAACCGCCTGGTTGCAATACGGCAACAATTCCGGCTTCGGCTGCTAATTCTACGCAGTCTGGGAAAGGGAAGAAGGCATCCGAGGCCATTACGGCACCATTCAAATCGAAGCCAAATGAATTGGCTTTTACAACGGCCTGCTTCAAGGCATCCACCCTCGAGGTCTGTCCAACGCCACTCGCCAAAAGCACATTGTTTTTAACGAAAACGATGGTGTTCGATTTGGTATGCTTTACAATTTTGTTGGCAAAGATCAAATCCTGGATCGATTCGGCGCTAGGCGCTTTTTCGGTAACGGTAGTCATTTGCTCGGCACCTTCCAAGCTCAGGTCTTTGTCTTGCTCAATAACGCCGTTCAATAAGGTTTTGAATTGCTTGTTGCTCAATTCAACCTCGTTTCTTTGCAAAATCACCCTGTTTTTCTTTTCCCTGAACAGTTCTACAGCTTCGGGCTGGTAAGAAGGGGCAATCAGCACTTCGAAGAACAGGTTGTTGATGGCCGTAGCGGTAGCCAGGTCTATTTCGCGGTTGGCAATCAGTACGCCGCCAAAGGCCGAAACCGGATCGCAGGCCAGTGCATCGATCCAGGCCTGTAAAATGGTTGGTCGCGAAGCCACGCCACAGGCATTGGTGTGTTTTAAAATGGCGAAAGTAGGCTCGGTAAATTCGTCGATTAAGCTTACTGCGGCATCCACGTCAACCAGGTTGTTGTAGCTCAGTTCCTTGCCGTTCAGCTTGGTAAACATTTCTTCCAGATTGCCGTAAAAAGTACCTTGCTGATGTGGGTTTTCGCCGTAGCGCAAAGTTTGGGCCTGTGCAATGCTTTGTTTAAACACGTTTAAAGGCTCCTCGTTGTTGAAATAGTTGAAGATGGCTGTATCGTAATGCGAAGAAGTATGGAAAGCCTTTTTGGCATAAGCCTTACGCTGCGCCAAGGTAGTGCTGTTGTTTTGTTCCTGTAATTGCTGCAATAAGGTGCCGTAATCTGCTTTCGAGGCAATGATTACCACATCGTTGAAGTTTTTGGCCGCCGCGCGGATCAGCGAAATGCCACCGATATCGATTTTCTCGATAATTTCTTCGTCGGTTCCGCCAGCTTTTACGGTTTCCTCAAAAGGGTAAAGGTCAACAATGACCAAATCTATTTCCGGAATTTCGTATTGGGTAATTTGTTCTTGGTCGGCAGTTAGGCCCCTGCGGTTTAAGATGCCCCCAAATACCTTCGGGTGCAGGGTTTTTACGCGGCCACCCAAAATAGAAGGGTAGCTGGTCAGGTCTTCTACCGCCGTTACCGGCAATCCCAGATCCTTGATAAATTGCTCGGTGCCACCTGTAGAAAATAAGGTAACGCCCTGCTCGGCTAAATGTTGGACTAATGGCGCTAAACCATCTTTATAATATACTGAAATTAAAGCGTTTTTGATCTTTACTGGCTGGCTCATTGAAGGGTATTGTTTTAAGCCGCAAAGTTAAGAAAACTTGGGTGTTTTTTGAAGGTGTTTTTGAATAAAATTGAGAAGCCGTAAAAAGACGTTTTTAGCGCTATTGAGTCAGTTGGCTTACATAGCCAAACCATTCCAGATCGGCATGGCTTTGGCAGAGGTGGGTTTGACCTTCCCTCAGCAGGTAAAGCTGGTCGCCGAGTTCCACAATGTGCTGGTAATAATGGTCGGTAATGATAAAGCCCTTGCGTGGTTTCGCGGCTAGGATCAGTTCCTTTATCTTTTCGATGTGCAAAGGCATGACGTTCGAAAAAGGCTCGTCGAGCATAGAGAACTGCGATTCGGATTGTACAATGAGGTACACTTCCAGCAGGCGCCGCTGGCCTCCGGAAAGCTGGCCTACTTTGGCGCCATTCCTGCCAACAAATTCGGGGAAAGCCGCTTCGAAATCGGCAAATGCCAGTCCAAAGTCGTTAAATACCCTTTTTAAAGCGAGGGAAGCGGGCACAAAGTTGAATTGGGGCAAATAGGTGAGGAGGTCGGGTCTTTTAAAAGCTTGCGGCATGCTCTTGCCGTTAAATCTTACCGAACGGATATCGGCTTTGAGCGATCCGTAGATGATGTTCATCAGGCAGGATTTGCCCTCGCCGTTACGGCCCAGCAGGCCGGTAACCCTATTGGTTTCGCAGTTAAGGTAAACGCCCCGCAGTATTTTTCGGGTGCCAAAAGAGAGTTCTATGCCATCGGCTTCCAGTTTGTGCATCATTTGGCTAATGTCATTAGGGCTACAAACCACAAGAAATCGAAGCCCAAGGTAACGCTCCAGAGCAGTTTTTTTGAAATGCCCAAATTTTGGTAATAAACAAATTCCTTTCTTTTGCGGATATTAACGGCGTAGAAGAAAATGGCCATGGTAAGGACCTTGTACCAGCAAATGGCCGGAATGGCCCGGTTGCCTAAGGCATGGTAAAGGTACATGCAACTCAGGCTGATGAGCAGCCCCGCAAAGAAATGGCTGAGGTAAAAAGTATAGAGCGACCTGATGGTTTTGAACATAGGTCAAGATAATGATGATTTGCCTGGTTGGCAAATCATTTTTTGATCTTTTTGATGATGCTTTCTACAATGCGCGGATAATGCAGGTGTTCCAGTTGCTGACCTTTGAACTTGATCATTTCAAGGTTGTCGTCCTTATCGATGCGGTATTTGGCCTGGTAAATATATTCGCCTTCGTCGTAGTGCTCGTTCACGTAGTGGATGGTGATGCCTCCTTCGGTTTCCTTGGCTTCCATTACGGCTTGGTGTACGTGGTCGCCATACATGCCTTTTCCGCCAAACTTTGGCAAAATGGCGGGATGGATATTGATGATCCTGCCCGGATATTCCTGCAATAGGTTTTTGGGGATGAGCCATAAAAAGCCAGCCAGCACAATCAGGTCGATATCGAGGTTTTTGAGCAGGTCGAGGATATTGTCGGTTTTGTAAAACTCTTGCTTGTCGAAAATATGCGAAGGTATTTCAAAGCTGTCGGCGCGCTGCAATACATAGGCATCCGGATTGTTGGTCAATACCAAGGCAACTTCCACTTCCGTATTGCGCTTAAAGTGCTCCATTATCTTTTGCGCATTCGATCCTGAACCCGAAGCAAAAATTGCGATCCTTTTTTTCATTTAATGTTTGAAGTCGTTTAATAAACGGCAGGGTTTTGGGGATATGCCCTAGCCGGTTCCTTAGTTTTTTAACATTCGCCGAACAAAAACTAAACCAAACCTGGTCGGTTTGCTGATTTTTGCCCCGAAATCCCGATGTTTTTCCAAAAATAGCATTTTACCCCTTTAAAGAAATAGTTTTGTCGTTTTTTTTAAATGGCTTAACTTTAGGGTAATATAAATGCGTTCCCAGGCTTGTTTTTGGCAAGTGATTAAAAAGTAGGAGTTTAAATAAAAAATATTTTCAAAACCATTTTGGAATTTTAAAACAATAACTCTATATTTGCAGTCCGAAATAATAAAAATAGCAAAAAGGCTGAAAAAGAATGGCAAATCATAAATCGTCTTTAAAGAGAATTAGAGCAAACGCAGCAAAACGTCTACGTAACAGATATCAAGCAAAAACTACACGTACTTTCATCAAAAGATTGCGTGCTGCTGAAGATAAAAAAACTGGTTTAGAGTTATTACCTAAGGTAGTATCTATGCTAGATCGTTTGGCCAAGAAAAATGTAATCCACAAAAACAAGGCTTCTAACAATAAATCCAAATTAACGAAATTCGTTAACGGTTTAAAATAGTCGCTTTTTTTTAACTATATTAGAGCGGTGTAGCCTATGCTATACCGCTTTTTTTATGAAAAAAATCTTCGCTTTCGTTTTTTTTCTATCCCTATTTAGCCAACTCAATGCCCAGCACCGTTTTTCCGTTCGGGGCAAAATCAACAACTACGCCGGTAAGGTTTACCTCTACTACGGCAAAAAAGATTCGGTATATACCACAAACGGAAGCTTCCTGTTTAAGGGAAAGGTAAGCATTCCTACCTATGCCTATATTGCTGTTCCCTTTGCTAAACCGGTAGGTCTTACGCCTTTTTGGATCGATGCTGGCCAAACTATCCTCCAATTGGATACGGCCTCTTTTAAAAACAACAGGTTTAGCGGATTGGATGTAAAAGGAAAAATCATTCAGGCTGGGCATGCCCACCAAGTGATCGATTCGGTTACGAAGCAGTTTTCTAAAATCATCCAGTCGCCAATTGCCGACGACGAAAAGAAAAAGAACATCCGACAGGGCGTAGCCGAACTGTTGAGTCAATACCCTAATTCTATGATTTCGCTTTATATTTTGAGCGGATATCAGCAATATTTTGATAACGACGAACTGCAGCAGGTCTATGCTTCGTTAAGTCCAACACTAAAAACAACCAGTTATGCCTTGGCGATCAAGAACAATAACATCAAGCCCGTTGATGTGGTTGTGGGCCAGAAAATAGCCGATTTCGAACAGCGCAACCAGTTTGGACATCCGGTTTCGGTTAGCGATTTTAAGGGCAAGTACCTGCTGGTTGATTTTTGGGCATCGTGGTGCGTGCCTTGCAGACAAGAAAACCCAACGGTAGTGAAGGCCTACCAGCAATATAAAAATCGTGGATTTGAAATTTTAAGTGTTTCTTTGGACGACAACAAAAAGGCATGGCTTAAGGCTATCAAAGCCGATGGTTTAAAATGGACACATGTTTCTGATTTGGGGGGCTGGGAAAATACGGTTTCGAGGATGTTCAACATACGGAGCGTTCCGAGCAACATCTTGATAGACGGTAACGGGATAGTTTTGGCCACCAACCTCCGCGGAGAAGAACTCGACAAAAAACTGGCGGAAGTTTTTGGCGGAACGAAATAGGTGTCATGAAAAAGAATGAGCAAAAACTAGGCATCAAAGCCTGGGCAGAAGCCGATCGCCCCAGAGAGAAGCTCGCGGCCAAAGGCCGTAAGCAATTAACAGATGCCGAATTGATTGCCATCCTGGTTGGATCGGGCAACAAAACCGAAACGGCTGTCGACCTGAGCAAGCGCATTCTCAGGTTTTACCACAACGACCTGGCCCGATTGGCAAAAGTTGAAATCAAAGAACTGTCCAGGTTTAATGGCATTGGCGAGGCCAAAGCTATTGCCATTATTGCAGCGCTCGAATTGGGCAGGCGGCGCAAGGAAGCCGTAGCCGATAGGCCAAGAAAGGTTGTTTCTTCCCAAGATGCCTTTGCCGTAATGCAGGGCGAACTGTCGGATCTGCCACACGAAGAATTTTGGATTTTGCTGCTTAACCGTGCCCATTTTGTCATTGGCACTCAATTAGTGAGCAAAGGAGGTTTTTCGGGTACGGTGGTCGATCCGAAAGTGGTTTTCAAGATTGCTTTTGAACATAAGGCTTCTTCCATAATTCTGGCCCATAACCATCCTTCGGGCAATCTCAAGCCGAGTACATCAGATATTGAAATTACCCAGAAGCTAGTTGCCGCAGGCTTGGTGCTTGAACTGCCGGTTATTGATCACCTGATCATCGCCGATAATTCTTTCATGAGCTTAGCCGACGAAGGTTATATGTAGTTCGTTGGCTGAATTAGGCGGTTAGTCGTTAGGTTATTGGGTTATGAGTAGCTTATGGGTTTCTTTTCCTAATCGACAGCTTGTTTTTATGTTGCTCGAAAAAGCTTCAACTCAACCTGTAGTTTATCAACTATCAACCATTGACTATCGCCGCGCAACACTAATTTAACATAGTATTCGTAATTTAGGGGCATGATGAGAAAAACCTTAGCCGTGTTGTTTGTTGGCCTGTGTGTGGCTACGGCAACTTTTGCCCAGAAAAATCAGCCGATCAATATCATTACCTATAACATCAGGCTCAATTTAGCTTCTGATGGCATTAACGCATGGCCCAACCGAAAAGACAATGTAAAAGCCCTGGTTCGTTTTTACGATACCGATATTCTTTGCGTACAAGAGGCGCTACCCGAGCAGTTCGACGATTTGTTGGCCAATTCCAATTTTGATGCGGTAGGTGTAGGTCGCGACGATGGCAAGCGCAAAGGCGAGTTTTCGGCAGTATATTTTAACAAAAACCGTTTCGTGAAAAAAGACGGCGGTACTTTTTGGCTGTCAACCACGCCCGATGTGCCAAGCAAAGGCTGGGATGCCGCCCTGAACCGAATCTGTTCGTGGGTAAAACTGTACGATAAGGCCAATAAAAAAGAATTTCTGGTTTTCAACACGCATTACGACCATGTGGGCGTGCAGGCGAGGATCGAATCGGCTAAGTTGCTCAAGAAGAAAATACAGGAAATTGCGCCAACGCTGCCTGTGGTTTTTACCGGCGACTTGAACGTAACGCCCGAAACAGAAGCCATCGCTACCATCAAATCGTTTTTAACAGATACCAAAGACATTTCCGTTGAGCCACCTTATGGGCCAACCGGTACCTTCAACGCGTTTAAATGGGATAGCCCTCTAAAAGACAAAATAGATTACGTATTTGTAAACAAGGCTTTCAAGGTGCAAAAGTTTGCGGTATTATCCGACAGCAAAGACCAACGTTATTACTCAGATCACTTGCCTGTTTTTGTAAGGCTTTATTTTTAGGTGCTGGTTTTGGGCAGATTCTTATGGCTTGGCTTTCCGGTCCAGTTCGCATTAGGCGGTAGGCTCTATCACTGGCATTACCTGCTCGAAACGCTGGCTTTTATAGTCGGTATTCGGGTTTATTATTACCTGCGGAAAGGCGTAAAAGACCCGATTTCGGATGAGAACCGCCTGTGGATTATGCTGGGCGCAATGCTTGGGGCGCTAGTGGGCTCAAGGCTGATTGCCATTTTGGAAACCCCAGACCAACTGCCTCACCTTACCTTTAGCATTTTGTATGCCAGCAAAACCATTGCGGGTGGCTTGTTGGGTGGACTTTTGGGCGTAGAGCTCATCAAAAAGTTTATCGGGGTACGAGTTGCCTCTGGCGATTTATATGTAATCCCGATTTTAACAGCCCTGTTTATTGGTCGCATTGGCTGTTTTTTAATGGGCGTAGCCGAACCTACCTATGGCATAGAGACCCGGTTTTGGATGGGAATGGATTTGGGCGACGGAATCAAAAGACATCCGGTGGCACTTTATGAAATGATCTATTTGGTGCTGTTGTTCGCTTTGTTCCTAAGTATACGTCATAAAGAAATGCGCAATGGCGATAGATTTAAACTCTTCATGGTGCTTTATTTCCTGTATCGATTTCTGGTCGAGTTTTTAAAACCCTATCAGCCCTTGTTTTTAGAATTGAGCAGCATTCATTGGTCGGCTCTATTTATATTCCTATATTACTATAAGTTTTTGATCCGAATGTGCAAGGCAGCTTTTGCCGAGAACCCAATTAGCCCATGAAAACAAGAGATTACATCTATTACGACTATACGAAAAGCCTTTGCCCCGAATGCCTGATGCTTTGCGATGCCAAGATCATTTTTCAGGATGCTAAAGTATTTATGCTTAAAAACTGTCGCACGCATGGCGAAAGCAAGGTCATGATTGCCGATGATGTGGAATATTACAAGCAGATCAGGAACTATAACAAGCAGTCGGAAATGCCTTTGAAGTTTAACACCAAAGTGCATTATGGCTGCCCCTACGATTGTGGGTTGTGTACCGACCACGAACAGCATTCGTGCCTGACCGTTGTTGAGGTAACCGACCGTTGCAACCTGAGCTGTCCAACCTGTTATGCCATGTCGTCGCCACATTACGGCAGGCACCGTACTTTGGCAGAAATCGATAAGATGCTCGATGTGGTGGTGACCAATGAAGGCGAGCCCGATGTGGTGCAGCTTTCGGGCGGCGAGCCCACCGTGCATCCCGATTTTTTTGCCATCCTCGATCTGGCCAAAACCAAGCCCATCAAACACCTGATGGTCAACACCAACGGAATCCGCCTAGCCAAAGACATTGGTTTTGTAGAGAAGCTGGCCAGCTATATGCCCGATTTCGAAATCTATCTGCAGTTTGATAGTTTCAGTCCCGAAGTGCTTACGCAATTAAGGGGCGAAGACCTGACCGAGGTGAGAAGAAAGGCCATCGACCACCTCAACCAATTCAATGTGTCTACTACCTTGGTGGTTACTTTGCAAAAAGGCCTTAACGATCACGAAATTGGTGATATTCTGGCGTATGCCCTCAAACAAAAATGCGTAAGGGGCGTCACTTTTCAGCCTACCCAGGTTGCCGGTCGTAACGACAATTACAACGATCAGGCCGGTCGGATTACCTTAACCGAAGTACGCCGCAAAATTTACGAACAGTCTATTTTTACCCCTCAAGACCTGATTCCGGTACCTTGTAACCCTGATGCGCTGTGTATGGCCTATGCCTTAAAAATAGATGATGATGTTATCCCGATGACCAACCTGATCAACCCGGAAGACTTGCTCAACAATTCGAAAAATACAATCGTGTTTGAGCATGATGAGAAACTGAAAGAACACATGATCAATTTGTTCAGTACCGGTGTTTCGGTCGATTGTGCCGAAGGTACGTTTGGCGAACTGATGTGCTGTTTGCCAAGGGTGCAGGCCGATGGCTTAAAGTACGACAACCTGTTTCGAATCATCATTATGAATTTTATGGATCCATTGGATTTTGATGTGCGCGCCGTAAAGAAATCCTGTGTCCACATTGTGAGCGATAAATACAAGATGGTGCCTTTCGAAACCATGAATATTTTTTACCGCGATCATAAAATTGATGCGATCAGGCAAAAATTGACACCAATTGATTAACTTTAAGCTATGGACGGAATAATTGTATTATCCTTACTGTATTGGGCCTTCACAGGGATACTTTTCTTGGTTGGTTTGATCATGGTCATTGCAAAATCTTCCAGCAGTCAGCCCGTTAAGCCGGGTTTGAGGCTCATCATCATTTCCGTAATTATGGTAGTGGTTGGCGCCGGTGCCTGTGCAGCCATTCTCAGTGGCATTGGTGGCGGCATGCATTGATTTTTTCTTTGTCAAACTATTCGCCTGCCTTTCTGCTTTCGGCATTAAATAATATCTTTGCGTTTTAATAGCAAAGTATTGCATAGCGAGAATTGAGAGGTGCGAAAAACCTCACGCTACATGCAATGCGCCATACTCGATACTGAAACATGAAAATATCATACAACTGGCTCAAGCAATTTATACAAACCGATAAAACGCCACAGGAAATCTCGCTTATTTTAACCAATATTGGTTTAGAGGTAGAGAGCCTTGAAAAAGTGCAGCCTGTTTTGGGCGGCTTAGAGGGTTTGGCCATTGGCCAGGTAGTTGAATGCGTCCAGCATCCCAACGCCGATCGTTTGCGCGTAACCAAGGTTGACGTCGGTACCGGCGAATGGCTGCAAATTGTATGTGGTGCGCCAAATGTGGCAGCCGGACAAAAGGTAGTAGTAGCTACGGTGGGCACAACCGTTTATCCCAACGAAGGCGAGCCTTTTAAAATCAACAAATCTAAAATCAGGGGCGAAGAGTCGGCCGGTATGATTTGTGCCGAAGACGAGATCGGTTTGGGCGCTTCACATGCCGGTATCATGGTATTGCCAGAAGATACTGCAATTGGGATCGCTGCCAAGTCGTATTTCAAGATGGAAGATGATTTCATGTTCGAAATCGGATTAACACCAAACCGCGCCGATGCCGCTTCGCATTTGGGCGTGGCCAGGGATTTGGCGGCTTACTTGCGTACTTCTTACCAAATGCCTGATGTTTCGGCCTTTAAAACCGACAACGAATCGTTAAAGATCGAGGTAACGGTAGAGGATACCGAAGCTTGTCCGCGTTACAGCAGCGTTACCATTAGCGGCGTAACCGTTAAGGCATCGCCCGATTGGCTAAAAGACAAATTAAAAGTAATCGGTATCCGACCGATCAATAATATCGTAGACGTTACCAATTATGTGCTGCACGAGTTGGGCCAGCCTTTGCACGCCTTTGATGCCGACCAAATTGACGGCAAGCAAGTCATCGTAAAACAATGCCCTGAAGGCACGCCGTTTGTAACGCTTGATGATGTGGAGCGCAAGCTTTCGGCCGAAGACCTGATGATTTGCAGTGCCACCAAGCCGATGTGCATTGCCGGCGTATTTGGCGGCAAGAATTCTGGCGTAAGCGAGCAAACCACCAATATCTTCTTAGAAAGTGCCTATTTCAATTCGGTATCGGTTCGTAAAACTTCAAAAAGACATGGCTTAAAAACCGATGCTTCTTTCCGTTTCGAGCGCGGTACAGATCCAGAAATTACGGTAACGGCGCTTAAGCGTGCGGCTTTGCTGATCAAGGAAGTAGCTGGTGGAGAGATTTCTTCGGCCATTGCTGATATTTATCCCGCTCCTGCACAGCCATTCGATGTAGAGGTGACTTATGAAGGCATCATTGCTTTGATCGGACAGGACATTCCGACCACCGAAATCAAAGCCATCATTGTGGCCCTGGGCATTACCGTTGCGGCAGAAACCGAAAAAGGCCTGAGCCTAAAAGTGCCGGCCTACAAGGTAGACGTAACCCGCGAATGCGACATTACCGAAGAGGTATTGCGTATTTATGGCTACGACAATATTGTTATTCCTACCAAGGTAAATGCTTCATTAGCCTATACCGCCAAGCCAAATAAAGAAAATATCCAGAACCTGATTGCCGATATGCTTACTGCAAACGGCTTTTTAGAAATCTGGTGCAATTCGCTTACCCGTTCGGCCTTTTCTAAAAAGCCAGAAGAAGCCGTACAGATTTTAAATCCGTTGAGCTCCGACTTGAACGTCATGCGTCAAAGTTTGTTGCAGCCGGCTTTGGAAAGCGTGGTGTACAATCAGAACCGCAGAAATGCCGATCTGAAATGCTACGAGTTTGGCAAAACCTATCATTTAATTCATGGCGAGTATATAGAGCGTCCGCGTTTGCTGGTATTGGTTACTGGCAGCAAGCAAAGCGAACAATGGAACCAAAACGATGGTCCTTCTACTTTTTACAACTTGAAGGCAGCCGTAGATGCCATTATTGGCCGTTTGGGCATTGCCAATTTCCAATCGGAAGAAATTAGAGACGAAAATTTTGCTTACGGACTGAAATATTTCAGAGGCGCACAAACCCTGGTTTCGTTTGGCGCAGCCACGCTGGCCGATAGAAAACAAGCCGGAACCGACAAGGAAGTGTTTTATGCCGATTTTGATTGGGCTGGATTGTTGGATGCGGTTCGCAAAAACAAGATCATCAACAAAGAAGTTCCGAAATACCCATCGGTAAGAAGGGATTTGTCGATGCTGGTCGACAAAAAGGTTACTTTCGACGAGTTAAAGACAATTGCCTTTAAAACAGAGAAGAAATTGATCAAGCAGGTGCAGGTATTTGACGTGTACGAAGGCGACAAGCTTCCGGAAGGCAAAAAGTCGTACGCCCTGAACTTTACGCTGCAAGACGAGGAGCAAACCTTAACCGATAAGCAAATCGATGCGGTGATGCAAAAGATTATAGCTAACTTAGTCCAAAACGCAAAAGCAGAAATTAGATAATAAAGAAATGATGGAATGATCGCATGAAGGAATGAAAGAATGGAGAGCTAAGTTTTTTAATCGGAACGTCCACATTCAATCACTCGAAATTCTTTCATTCAATAATTAAAACTTAAAAGCATGTCTTCAGTTGCCGACCAATTAAATAACGTATTGCTCAAAACAGCTCGCCTTATCGAGCTCTGCAATGCCCTGCAAGAAGAAAATGAACTTTTAAAGTTAGAAAACAAGCACGTAAAGGCCACGTTAGACCGAGCTAAAATTAACGAAGCCGACCTTACCGAAAAGCTGCGCGTGCTCAAATTAGCGAAGAGTATTGAAGGCACAAGTGAAAAGACACTTGATATAAAGCAAAAAATTAACGAATTTGTGCGTGAAATTGATAAGTGTGTGGTGTTGCTAAAAAAATAGCGGCGCAAAAAATTGAAACAAAGCTTAAAAAATGGGAGAAATCTCGATTAAAATAACTATTTCCGACCGTATTTACCCCCTAAAGGTAAACATGGAAGAAGAAGAGATCGTGAGGCGGGCTGCTAAGATTATCAACGAGCGCATAAAAGACTATCAAGAAAATTATGCGGTTAGAGATAAACAAGATCTGCTTTCGATGGCGGTGTTGCATTATGCAACGGCGGTGTTGAGAACAGAACATAAAGTCCAGAATCAAGATACTGCCGTTGCCGAGAAGGTGGAGGAGTTGGATAGTTTGCTAAACGGATTTTTCGCTAAATAAAAACGTTCTTATAACGGCCTTAATTGAAGCTGCAACTTCAAGCGGGAGCCGTATAAGCTAATAGAATTTGGCCGTAGCTAAATTTTTATGTTTCAATGTTTCCTGGCTATCTTTTTTCGGCTTTTGCCGGTAGATGAAAGCAGGCATGCACGGACATAATAATTAAGTTACGGTTTTTTTATAAACAAAAAACGATGGAATCATGAAGCTTAAAGGATGGCTCCATCACCAATTAAAAACTAAACATAAACAATGGAAATACTAGGGATAACAGGATGCGTGCTGGCCAGCTTGATTGTTGGTATAGCAATTGGCAGATACCTGTTGCGGAACCTGCTTAAACAACAAGAGGTAGCCGCGCAAAGCAAAGCGAAGAAAATACTGAAAGATGCAGAGAGCCAAGCCGAAATCATGAAGAAAGACCGACTGCTGGAGGCCAAGGAAAAATTCCTGCAGCTGAAGGCAGAACACGAACAACAGGTAAATGCACGCAATAACGAGGTAAACCAACGCGAAAACGGCATCAAGCAAAAAGAACAATCGTTAAACCAAAAGCTCGAAAACGCCAACCGCAAAGAGCAGGAGCTTGATAACCAACGTAACAACCTGGAAAAACAAACGGCCTTGGCTCTTAAAAAACAGGAAGAAGTAGATGTGTTGAAGCAACAACACGTAAAGCAACTAGAAACCATTGCCGGTTTAAGCGCCGAAGAAGCCAAGAACCAGCTGGTAGAAAATATGAAATCAGAAGCCCGTTCGCAGGCCCTGATGCAGGTAAAAGACATTGTTGACGAAGCCAAGCTCACTGCCAGCAAAGAGGCTAAGAAAGTGGTTATCCAAACCATTCAGCGTACGGCAGCCGAAGCAGCCATCGAGAACTCGGTATCTATTTTCCATATTGATAACGACGAAATCAAAGGCCGTGTAATTGGCAGGGAAGGCAGAAACATCCGTGCATTGGAAGCGGCAACAGGGATCGAAATTATTGTTGATGATACCCCAGAGGCCATTATCCTATCTGGATTTGATCCGGTAAGAAGAGAGATTGCCCGATTGGCGCTACACCGCTTGGTAACCGACGGCCGTATACATCCGGCCCGTATTGAAGAGGTCGTAGCCAAAACCAAGAAACAAATCGAAGACGAAATCGTAGAAATCGGCGAGCGTACGGTAATTGATTTGGGCATCCATGGTTTGCACCCTGAGCTGATCAGGATGGTAGGCCGCATGCGTTACCGTTCTTCGTACGGACAAAACCTGTTGCACCACTCGCGCGAAGTGGCTAATTTCTGTGCCACCATGGCGGCAGAGTTGGGCTTGAATGCCAAGTTGGCCAAACGTGCCGGCTTATTGCACGATATAGGTAAAGTGCCTGATGATAATCCGGAATTGCCACACGCTATTTTGGGTATGCAACTGGCCGAAAAATATAAGGAACACCCAGAGGTGTGCAACGCCATTGGCGCCCACCACGACGAGATCGAGATGACTTCTATGATTTCGCCGATCATCCAGGCCTGCGACTCGATTTCGGGTGCACGTCCGGGCGCACGTCGCGAAGTAGTGGAAAGCTATATCAAACGTTTAAAAGAACTGGAAGAACTGGCGCTTTCTTACCCAGGCGTAGAAAAAACCTTTGCCATCCAGGCAGGTAGAGAGCTAAGGGTAGTGGTAGAAAGCGAAAGGGTAACCGATCAGCAAGCTGAACTGTTGGCAGCCGATATCTCTAACCGCATCCAAACCGAAATGACCTATCCGGGCCAGATCAAGGTTACGGTAATCAGGGAAACCCGCTCGGTAGCCTTTGCCAAATAACAGTGCATTGGTAGCTGAGCAAGCTAAATTATTTAAAAAGCGGTAGATTGTCTACCGCTTTTTTTATTTTTATAGACTAAAACCATCGAAAAATTGAGCTGGCTAGGTCTTATGGCTGTAGCAGAGCTTAATCTAAGCCTTGGTTGAAAAAATAAGCAACATGGAAAAACTAGCTAAACGTCCGGTCGACATCTATTTTGATAAATATGGCGAGAGCCATCAAAACCATACCAACGAACTAATCCACTGGATCTGTGTTCCCTTAATTGTATTCAGCCTATTGGGCTTGGTATGGCAAATCCCCTTTCCGCATCTGGATTTTCTGGGCCAGTATAACGGCTATTTCAATTGGGCCTCTTTTCTGATTGCCTTTGCCATGTATTATTACTTCACCTTGTCGCCGGTGCTGTTCTTTTTAATGATCTGGATTATCGGACTGATGAGCTATGGCATTGTAAAGCTGGAGCATTGGCAAACGGCGGGCGGACCGGCAGCCTGGCTGGTATTCGCCATCATTTTCGTGGTAGCCTGGATTGGGCAGTTTATTGGCCATAAAATAGAAGGCAAAAAGCCCTCGTTTTTAGATGATGTTAAGTTTTTGTTAATCGGCCCGATTTGGTTGTTGCATTTTGTTTGTAAAAAAGTAGGGCTAAAATATTGATATGGCGGCCATTTAACAATTAGTTAACCTTTGCATAAACGAATGGTAATTTGGCGCTAACATAGAGCTAACATTGTGGTAATAGTTTTGCCTAAACAAATAATCAGGCAAATTGAACTCACAATTAACTCTTAAAAAAGCGCTTTTTACATTGCTATTCTTGGTGATGGGAGCGGCTGTTTTCGCACAGGGGACAGGCAAAATTTCAGGAACCGTATCAGACAAGAAAACAGGCGAAACACTGATCGGCGTTTCCGTTAAATTGGCAGGTACCACCAAAGGTGTAGGTACCGATGTTGACGGCAAATATGTGCTTCCGGGACTTACCGAAGGCAAGCATATCATCGAGATTTCTTACGTAGGCTATGCCACCAAAAGGATTACCGATGTGGAAGTTAAAAGCGGCGTTACCACTTCCTTAAACGTGGTAATGGAAGAAGCCAGCTCGCAAACCCTAAAACAGGTGGTGATTACCGCCAACTTTAAACAGGAATCGGTTAACTCGCTTTATGCACAGCAAAAAAACAGTTCTGTAATTTCTGATGGTATTTCGAGCGATCAGATCAAGAAATCGCCAGATAAGAATACTTCAGAAGCCTTGAGGCGTGTAAGCGGCGCTACCATCCAAGACAATAAGTTTGTTGTGGTAAGGGGCTTGAGCGATCGTTACAATACAGCTACCTTAGACAATTCTACCTTGCCGAGCACCGAGCCTAACCGGAAGGCCTTCTCGTTCGATATTGTGCCGGCCAACTTGGTAGACAAAATTACCATCAGCAAAACCGCCACTCCAGACCTTCCTGCCGATTTTGCTGGCGGAGCCGTTCAGATTACCACCAAAGATATTCCAGACGATAACTTTATCTCTTTTGGCGTAGGCTATGGCTACAACAGCCAATCAACTTTCAAAGACTTTTTGGCCACCAGCAAAAATGCCCTGAACTATTTGGGCTTTGACGATGGTTCTAAACAACTGGCCGATAATTTTCCTTCGAGAAACAAAATCCTGAGCGGGTTGACACCGGCCAGAAACGTAGGCGCCTTAAAGTCATTGCCAAACGATTTCACCATCAACAACAATTCGGCTTTGCCTAGCCAGAACTACCAGTTTAGCATGGGCAGGGTAAAACACTTTAAAGACGATAGCCGTTTTGGTGCCTTGGTTTCTTTAACCTACCGCAACTCACAAAATATTGGCGAAGATGTGAAACGTGCATTTTATGTGTATGATTATAACGATAACCAATATAAGTTCTCGACCAACTTGGGCGCCTTGGCCAACTTTGCCTACAGCTTTGGCAAAAACAAGATCAGCTTCAAGAACATCTACAATAAAAACTACGACGACAACTATACCGAGCGTACCGGTATCAACCAAGGGTCGACAACCATCAACAGGTTTTATGCCTACGATGTTATGCAAAAGTCGCTGTTCAAGTCTACCTTGGAAGGCGAGCACCAGATTGGTGGTAAAAGCAGCAAGTTAAAATGGTCGGCCTCGTTCAGTAACGTAACCAACGATCAGCCTAACCAGTTGAAAATAAACTATGCAAAGGCCTTGGCTTCGCAAAACGATCCAAGTGTGCCTTATCAAGCCAATATTACTTCATTAGGTAAAGAAAACACCCGCTTGTTTTCTAACCTGAACGAAAATATTTATGCAGGTGATGTAAACTACAGCACCCCGGTTAAATTGTTCAACGCCTCAAGCACCTTTAAGGCAGGCTTGGGTTCGCAATACCGCGAGCGTACGTTTAACGCCAGGTTTATTGGTGCAGAACTGCACTCTAACGATGCCGACGAAATGCAACGCATCAGGGCGCTGCCAGTTAACCAGATTTTCTCGCCTTCGCTTATTCAATCGGGCGTTTACAAGCTCAACGAAATCGGAAGCGATGTTGACAGCTACGATGCCAATTCGTTTACCAATTATGGTTATGCCATGTTAGACCAGAAATTCGGCGAGAAATTCCGTGCGGTGTATGGCGTGCGGGTAGAAAACTATAATGTTCAATTATCGAATGTGAAAAAAACCTATGTTGACGATACCCAACTCGACGTTTTGCCCTCGGTTAACTTAACCTACAGCCTAACGGCAAAAAGCAATTTAAGGGCTTCTTACTACCGTACCTTGGCCAGGCCAGAATTCAGGGAGCTGACTTTGTCTTCATACTATGATTACGAATTGCTGGCCAACCAATCGGGTAACCCCAACCTGAAGAGGACCTTGATCGATAATGCCGATTTAAGATACGAAATCTATCCGGGTGCAGGCGAGATCCTATCGGTATCGGCTTTCTACAAGAACTTTAACAATGCGATCGAATCGTACCGCTACGATGTGTTGTCAACACCAGACATCTCTTATTTCAATACCGCAAAAGCCTACAGCTATGGTTTGGAATTTGAAGTGAGGAAAAACCTCGGTTTTATCGGTGGGGGACAGTTTCTTAAAAACACTACGGCCTATGCCAACGTTTCTTTGGTGAAGTCGAAAATCAAAAACCCTGAAGACCAGAACTACATCGATAAAACCCGCCCGATGGTTGGCCAATCGCCTTATGTAGTGAATGCAGGTTTGCAGCATACGGCACTGAACAACAAATTGAGCCTCAACGTACTTTACAACAGAATTGGCAGAAGGATTATCCAAGCCAGCGGCATTACTTTCCCAAGCACTTGGGAGGCCCCTCGCGACGTGATCGATTTCCAGGCAGGCTATAAAGTAATCAAGTCGAGAGGCGAAATCAAACTGAACGTAGGCGATATCCTAAACCAGCGCAATACCATTTACTTCGATTACAACAAGAACAAAAAATACGATACCAATACCGGTGGCGACGAGACGATTATGTCGTACAAGCCAGGTACAAATGTCTCATTGTCATTTAGTTATTCGTTTTAATACTTAACATATTGTTAATGTGAGGTTAACGGTAAAGCAAACTTAAATCAATCTATTTGCACTATTCAAAAAGAAAACAAGAAAAATGAAAATCAAAATTTTATTATTAGCATTATCGGTTGTTTTGTTCGCAACCTCATGCAAGAAGAACAGCGTTGTTGATGACGAGCCAACTCCTGCTGCAGGAAATGTAGTAGAGGTTAGCGGAGAGATTTCTGCCAACACAACTTGGTCTGCAAGCAAGATCTATTTGTTAAAAGGCTTTGTTTATGTAAGCAATGGTGCTACCTTAACTATCGAGCCTGGAACAATCGTTAAAGGCGATAAAGCAACTAAAGGTACTTTGATCATCACCCGCGGCGCCAAGATCAATGCTACTGGTACTGTTGATAAACCAATTGTATTTACTTCTGCTTTGGCAGCTGGCGCACGTAGCCAAGGCGACTGGGGCGGTGTAATCCTTTTGGGTAAAGCCCCAGTAAACCAAGGTACCGATGTTAAAATAGAAGGTGGTTTGGTACAGCCTACTGGTAAAGACGAAAAAGCCTATATTTTTTACGGTGGTACAGATCCAGCAGACAACTCTGGTACAATGAAATATGTACGTATCGAGTTTGCCGGTATCGCTTATTCAGTTGATAACGAAATCAACGGATTGACCATGGGCGGTGTTGGTAATGGTACTACTTTGGATTATATCCAAGTTTATCGTTCTGGCGACGATGCTTTCGAGTGGTTCGGCGGTACAGTAAATGCAAAACACTTATTGGCTATCGGTACTTGGGATGATGATTTCGATACAGATTTCGGTTATTCAGGCAATGTTCAGTTTGCTTTGGCTCAACGTGTATCTACTGTGGCCGACCAATCAGGTTCAAACGGTTTCGAATCAGATAACAATGCAACAGGTACAGACCAAACACCTAAAACTTCGGCTGTTTTCTCAAACGTAACCATCATTGGTCCATGCAAAGCCGCTACAGGTTCTTTCAATGCCAATTTCCAAAATGGTGCACAAATCCGTCGTAACTCTTCGATCAGCATCCTGAACTCGGTTATCGCTGGTTATCCAATTGGTTTGTACATTGACGATACGACCGTTCAAACGGCAAATTCTACTACCGCAAACTTCAACTCAGGTTCGATGGTTATTGCCAACAACTTGATTTATGGTACAAGGACACAAGAAGTTAAAATGAGCAACACTGGTGCCTTGGCAACTGTTGAAGCTAAGCTTCGTACCGATAACGTTTTTGCCAACGGTCTTTTTGCAGCTAACTTGTTTGTAAATCCTTATTTATATGCAACTGATTTCGGATCGGGTGCAACCCTAGGCACAGCTAACTTTACTTTGGCTGCGGGTTCGGTTGCGGCAACTGGTGCTTCATTCACCAACGCAAAAGTATCGGGTTCGTTCTTCACGCCTGTTGCTTACAAAGGCGCTTTTGGTACGGATAACTGGGCAGCTGGTTGGGCAGAAGTTGATGCACAATCATTGGCTTACACCACACCGGGTGCTGTAAAATAATAAGATATTAAATTGTTTATTTCAAACCGTTCCGATTAGCTTCGGGACGGTTTTTTTATGCCCTCAAATATGGGAGGGTTATTTGTTGAGCGGGTCGTAATGGTATACCACCTCGTAAGGCTTGTTTTTCAGGCTGGCCGATAGTTCGCCCAGTTTGAGGTTCTGCTGCTGTGGCGTAGGTTCGCAAACGGTGTACGATTTGCCGTTGTAGATAATGGCATTGCCAATGGGCTTATCGAACTGTACGGCCATGGTAATATGCGTAGGGTAGAGCATGGCAATCATCGGCAGGTTGTAGATTTCCTTTACCAAAAAGAAAAACAAGGCCGCGCGGTCGTCGCAGTCGCTGTATTTATTCAATAGGGTTTGTTCTGGCGATAGGCGCTTTTCCTTGCCAAAATTATCTTCGTCGTTTTCGTAAAGAAAAGCATAGCGGGTAAAGCGCATGAGGTAATCCACGCCGTTTTTGGTGCTCATGCCTTTAAGGTTCTCCTTTAATATCGGAATAAGCGATTGATAGGTTTCCCTGCTCAGCGGAATATTAAAATAAGTCCCGAAATCTACGCCCGGATAGTTGGCAAAAATCTTATCTACCTCATTGTTCAGCTTTACCTTAAAGTGGTAGGCTTTGTGCTTGTAGTTAAAAGCCAGCTGCTTCTCGGTATAATCTTCAGGCTTGAACTCGGGCATGCGGGTTACCTTATAACTGAAAGCGTTCTTGGCTTCTGCAATCGCAATATTTACCGGCTTGTAGGTGTCTTCGCGCTTAAATAACTTGCCGTAGTCGTGGTAGTTGAGACAGGTATATTTTTTGTCGTCGACCATAAAGAACGGGATATCGGCAATGTCTTCATTGTTGCGGATGTAGAAAATAATCTGGTCGTTGCCCACCGCCACCTTGGCATCGTAGCCCGATTTGGTCATTAAAAACCATTTATACAAGGTATAACGGCCATAGTTTTCGGCCTTCGGACTAATTTCCTGCGCTGTTTTTCTAACCAGTTGGTAATAGAGCCAGTCGTTCAGCTTGTAATTATCGCGGTAATCGAGCAAGGCCTGTACAAGCGCCTGGTAATGCCCAGAATTTACCTTGTTGTAAAAATCTTTAACCGACTGATTGGTAAGTGGCACTTGAAAAGCAATATCGACGGTAGAATCAGCTTCAAAATTGAAAGTGCCCTCATAAAATTCGAAGCTATGACGCTGGGCTCTTGCACTTGCAAAAGAAAACGCTAACCCGATGATGATGAGAAGCTTATAGGCGATATGTTGGACTCTGCTTTTCAATGCCTTAACATAGTGATAATATTAAATATATATAAATTTAACCTACCAGCCTAGCATTTATTGTCCAAAAAATGTTAAATCTGACAAAAAATCATTTTTTGCCGATTCCTATATTAAATAATCTTAAGATAATCCCGATTTCATAAGTTCTTAACATGGCAAACCTACTTTTGTGGTGTTAAATATTTGGTTAGTATTTATCATTACAGTTTAGGTTAGTTGATAGCAAAAAGCCCCGATGGATGTCAGGGCTTTTGCTTTTATAAATGAGTTTGGGAACTGTAGGTTGGCTAAAAATTCTTGCCGATCTTCTCCAGCATCTCTGCAGGGATCTTGTGTACGTCGACCACTAAAAACCCATCTAGGCAATCAGAGAATTTAGGGTCGATGTTGAAGCAGATGATTTTTGCGTTCAGGGTCATGTACTGGCGCAGCAACACCGGAATTTTGATATGCGAATTTTCGATATCGCCAATCAGGCTGTCCAGGTCTTTCAGCGAGTCGCTGTTTTCTATCAACAAATCGGTATCGATAGGGGTAAGATCGGCCTTGAATTTGTTTCTTGGCTTTACATAGTGCGCCAGTTCGTAGTTGAAATGGTTTTTGGTAATGTAATCTACAATCAGCGATTTGGAAAACTTCGAGAAGTTGTTGCTGATGCTTACCGGCCCGAACATGTAACGGTATTTCGGGTTTTCGATCAGGTATTTCAATATCCCTTTCCAAAGCAGGAACAGGGGCAAGGGTTTTTGTTGGTACTCTTTTCTGATCCACGAACGGCCCAGTTCAATGCCCTGACGCAAAACCGGGTAAAAAGGCTCCTTGATCTTAAATAGCTCCGATAGGTAAAAGCCCCTACGGCCCATGGTGTTTAAAATCTCGTCGCCTTTGCCTATGCGGTAGGCGCCTACAATGGTCTGCGCATCCTTGTCCCAAATAAACAAGTGGTTGTAGTAGATGTCGTAATTGTCGAGGTCGATTTTCTTGTTTGTCCCTTCGCCAACTTCCCTAAAAGTGATCTCGCGCAAACGGCCAATTTCCCTCAATATATTCGGAATGTTGGAGGTAGGCGTAATGTAAACCTCATAGTTCTTCTCTTCCCAAACCCTAAAATCTTCCAGCTTGGCTACTTCGTTTACAATCAGGTTGCGGTCGGTTTCTTCTACAATCTGCGCCGGTTTTTTCTTCCGCTTGAACAGGTTGATCGGGTTGAACAACTTTTTCTCTTCTTCCAAGCTGGTACCTAAGGCATAGGTTCTCGCCCTCAAAAAGTCGAGCAGCTTGTTGGTGTTGTTTTTGTAGGAAATATCTTCGATCTTGATCGGCTTGCCAATACGCACCTTGATTTTTAGGCCCTGCTTGTTGAGGAACTCCGATGGCAGTTTGGCTGTTCTTAAAGTAGGATGTATAAAACTTAGGATATTGAACAGGATGCCGTTGTTGCCATGAAAATAGATAGGCACCACGGGCATTTTGGCCCTGGCAATAAGCTTGCCCACCACTGGATGCCATAGCCTATCGGTAATTTCCTGGGTTTCGAGGTTAAAGGTCGATACCTCGCCGGCAGGGAAGATGCCAATTGGCGTACCGCTCTGCAGCAGATCGAAAGTAGCTTTAAGGCCACTGATGCTCGAAGAATGCTGTACGTTTTCGAAAGGATTAACTGCTACGAAAAACTCGCTGAGGTTAGGTATTTTCTTCAAGATAAAATTTACCATGACCTTGGCTTCGGGCCTTACGGTACACAATAATTTAACCAGGGCAAGGCCTTCTACGCCACCATAAGGGTGGTTGGCAATGGCAATAAAGCCGCCCGTTTTGGGGATATTCTTCAAGTCGTCTTCGTCGAAATCTATCGAAACGCCAATGGTTTCCAAAATCTTATCAACAAACTCGAGGCCTTCAAAGTGTTCGTTCTTAGAGAAAACTTTATTGATGTCGTTGAGCTTCATTACTTCCATCAACAAAGCGGCCAGACCCGGTACTCCTAACTTATCTATCTTGGTTGCTTTTGCAAACTCTTTTGTGGTAATAATCTTCATCTGTAAGGAGGAATTAATTCATAAAGCAATTTCAAAAATAAGATTTATATTTATAGTACCTATCTTATCTATGAAAAATTGGTTAAATAAGTACTTTGGCTTTACAAAGCGCGAGTACAATGGCTTGCTGTTTCTAATGGCCGTTTTGCTGTTGCTGGCGGTATTTCCGTATGGGTATGATTTGTTGAAGCATGAACAGGAGCCGGCAACGGTTGCCGATGCTGTGGCCATTAAGCGGCTGGAGCTGGTCAACATGGAGCCTGGCCATCCTGATGGTGACGCATACCCCGGTCGTGCCGAGGCCACACGCAGCGCAGCCGAATTGTTCCGTTTTGATCCCAATCAAATCGATGCCTCTCAATGGCGGCGTCTGGGGTTTTCGGCCAAGCAGGCCCAATCCATTATCAATTACCGCAACAAGGGAGGCAAGTTCTATAAGGTGGCCGACCTGCAGAAAATGTATGTAATTTCGACCGAAACCTACGAGCGCCTCAAGCCTTATGTAATTATTGATGGTGGCTTGAAGGGCAAATCGGATGATAAGCAGCCATTTAATAAAGACGCCAGCCTGAGGCCTAAAAAAGAGCTGGTAGTGATCGAAATCAATGGAGCCGATACTGTCCAGCTTCAGGAAATCAAGGGTATTGGTCCGGCATTTGCCCGGCGCATTGCCAGCTACAGGGAGAGACTGGGCGGTTTTTGCCGGAAAGAACAATTGTTGGAAGTTTTCGGATTAGACAGTGCAAAATTTGAAGGCATCAAAGACCAGGTGCGTGTCGACGCCGGCCAGCTCAAAAAAATCAATATCAACACCGCTGTTTTCGACGAGCTCAAAAACCATCCTTATCTGAAATACAAGCAAATCAATGCCATTATCCAGTATAGAAAACAGCATGGGCCTTATAAAGATGTAGAAGATTTGAGGAAAGTAGCTATCTTAACGCCTCAAAATATACAGAACTTAGCACCTTATCTTACATTTTAACATGCTTGAAGCCCAAATTAAACAAACCCTGCGCGATGTAGCCGATTTTCCAAAGCCTGGAATAATTTTTAAAGACATCACACCCGTGTTGCAAAACCCGCAGTTGTGCACCGAAATTACCAAGGCATTGGCCGAGCAGGTCAAGGATTTGCACATCGATGCGGTTGCGGGCATCGAAAGCCGTGGTTTTTTGTTTGGCCTGGCTTTGGCGCAGGCCCTCCAGGTTCCCTTTGTGCCTATCCGCAAGGTTGGCAAGCTGCCTTATAAAACCGTTCAGCAGTCTTACGATCTGGAATATGGAAGCGCTACGCTCGAAGTGCACGAAGACGCTTTTAAGGCTGGCCAAAACGTACTTATCCACGACGATTTGCTGGCCACCGGTGGAACGGTGGTGGCCGCCTCTAAACTGGTAGAGTTGCTGGGCGCAAAAGTGGCAGGCTATTCCTTTCTCATCAGCCTCGATTTTTTGAACGGTCGCGAACGCTTGAAGGCCTTCTGCCCACAGGTGTTTTCTTTGGCCAGGTTCTAGGTATGGCCCCATTTCTTAAACCTAAATTGTAATCCTATTGTCTTATTCGGCCTTGACTGAAAAATTTTTTAAAATTTTTTTTAGGCAAACGTTTGCCCTTTTTTATAAACCTGTATCTAGCAGGTTAACTAATTGAACCAAATACTAAATCATTCTACTATTTTAGGGCTAAAAATCAAGTTGTGGCGTATGTTTTATTTGTTTAATATTGTCCTCAACCAAATATAAATCTTAAGAAACTGTTTAAATCAAAACGCCCATTTGCAGCGCAAAATTTAAGCAGTTTCTTTTTTTAATCGAACTTAAATATATGCATACTGGCTTTAGCTTTGAAATAGCAGAAAACCAAGATATGATCAGAAAAATGGTCAGCGATTTTGCCGAAAAGAACATTCGTCAAAATGTAATGGAATGGGATGAGGCACAACATTTTCCTGTAGAAATTTTTAAACAACTGGGCGAACTGGGCCTGATGGGCGTTTTGGTTCCTGAAGAATACGGAGGTTCGGGCTTTGGCTACCAAGAGTATGTAGATGTTATTGTTGAAGTGGCCAAGGTTTGCGGTTCGATAGGCTTATCGGTGGCCGCGCATAATTCTTTGTGTACAGGCCATATCCTGGCTTTTGCCAACGAGACCCAAAAACAGCAGTGGCTGCCTAAACTGGCTTCAGCCGAGTGGATTGGTGCTTGGGGCCTAACCGAAGCCAATACCGGTTCTGATGCCTTGCGTATGCGTACCACAGCCGTGCTCGATGGCGACGAATACGTAATTAACGGAGCCAAAAACTGGATTACACATGGTAAGTCTGGCGATGTAGCCGTAGTGATGGTGCGTACCGGAGAAGCAGGAAGCGCTAAAGGCATTTCGGCCATTGTGGTTGAACGTGGCACACCGGGTTTTACCGCTGGCAAAAAGGAGAACAAATTGGGCATGCGCGCTTCAGAAACCACCGAAATGATTTTCGATAATTGTCGCGTACCTAAAGAAAACCTCTTGGGCAACGAAGGCGACGGCTTTAAACAAGCCATGAAAGTTTTGGATGGTGGCCGTATTTCTATTGCAGCGCTATCTTTAGGTATTGCAAAAGGAGCCTACCAGGCCGCCTTGGCCTATGCGCAAGAACGCCATCAGTTTGGTGTGCCTATCTCTAGTTTTCAAGGCATCAGCTTTAAGTTGGCCGATATGGCTACCGAAATCGAGGCAGCAGAATTGTTGATCCGTCAGGCAGCAGATCTGAAGAACCGTCACCAGCCCATGACCAAAGAATCGGCCATGGCCAAATACTATGCCTCTGAAGTGGCCGTAAGGTGCGCTACAGAAGCGGTGCAGATTTTCGGAGGCTACGGTTATACCAAAGATTTCCCGGTAGAGAAATATTACCGTGACAGTAAGCTGTGTACCATAGGCGAAGGAACTTCCGAAATACAGAAGATTGTTATCGCCCGCGAAATCATGAAATAGCAACTATTAACTAACCATAATTACTAACTGGGGGCCATCTGAAATTTCGGATGGCCTTTTTGTTTTTATGCATAGTCTGTAGCCCACAGACCATGGATAGAGATAGGACCATGGAAGTTTGTTGCTAGGCCACAGGTTAACAGACTTCTAGCCAATACCATTATAAATCTGTCAGTCCGGAGGCTTATCTAAGTGAAAATGCTTTCGCTTTTCATGGGCTGTGGCGCACAGACCATGGAAAGTTAACGGTTCGGCGAAGTTGGCCAGTGGTTGACGAATTTTTAACCCATACTATTTAGTCTGCCAATTCGTGGCTTTTTAACCAAATGGGCATGCCATCATCTCCAATCCAAGGAGCTGGAATAAATGGAGCTGGTAGCCATTCGTTTATTGCATATTTACAATGCTGTCTACTACATAAATACTAAAGCCACGCCAAGGCAAAGCACCCTTATACTCGCGGTAATGCACTTCGAAATTCTTGCCGCTGTTGGCCATCATCTTTTGGGCAACTTCTTCGTTGGCTACAGAAAACTCGAACTCGTTCGATTGTATGCTGCCCGCCTGTCTCGATTTAATGCCACTTTGGATGATCTTGCCTTCGTAGGTCTTAAAAAGATAGCCTTTCTTCACTATATAGTTAAGGTCGCCTGATTTTACGCCTTCGCCAAAAACAAAGAAATAACGGTAGTAAACCATAATGGCCAGTACCAAAACCACAAGGCTTGCGGTAATGAGTATGAATTTTCTTTTGGTTGTCATGATTGGGGTTTGAGGTAAATTTAGCAATTGCCCTGCATAATTCGTACCAAATTGAGACACAGGTTCTTTAATTATTGGGCCGATGGAGGAGCTCGATGCTTCCGGCAGAAAAAATAAGGCAAAAACTTTCTCTTTTTCAATATTTTACTTACATTTGCATCCCCTACATAAACAGGGCATTAAAAATCGACTGAGAGGAGGTATTTCACGTTATGATCATTATCAATATTAAAGACGGCGAATCGTTAGACAAAGCGTTAAAACGTTTCAAGAAGAAGTTTGAAAAAACTGGTGTGTTAAGGGAATTGCGTAGCCGTCAGGCATACGAGAAAAAATCCGTAACCCGTCGTACTGAAATTAAACACGCTGTTTACATCCAAGGATTGAACCAAGAAGGTACGCTATAAGTCCTGTCTTGTTGAAGATAATAGACGCCCCCGAAATTCGGGGGCGTTTTTTTTTGGAAAAAAAATACTTGGAAAGCTATTTTTTGTATATTCACCAACAACGAACCCTAAGCCTATGCTGGTGAGCAATTTTCTGACCTATTTGCAGCACGAGAAGCGCTACTCTCCGCATACTGTACAAGCCTATCAAAAGGACCTGCTGCAGTTTGAGGCCTTTATGCAAAAAGAATTTGAGCTTAGCCTTGTTGCCGTACAGCCAACCCATGTCAGGAGTTTCATGGTCAATCTTTTAGACCATCAAATGGCCGAAAGCACCGTTAAGGCCAAACTGTCTACGCTAAGGAGTTTTTACAAGCACCTGCTCAGGGAAAAGGCCATCAAGACCAGCCCAATGACGCTGGTCAAATCGCCCAAGGTTCCCAAACGGCTACCCGTATTTATCGAAGAAAGCAAGATGGATAGGCTTTTGGACGGATACGAAACCGAAGACGGTAAAAAGATCGAGTTTTTTGACGATAGCTTTGGCAGCCAGCGCGATAAGCTGGTGGTAGAACTGCTTTTCGGAACTGGAATGCGTTTGGCCGAATTGCTGGCACTCAAAGAAAGCGACGTCGATTTTTACGAAGGCACCATCAAAGTGTTGGGCAAGCGCAACAAGGAACGGATCATTCCTTTGCACAGTGCGTTGGCAAAGCAAGTCAAATTGTACATAGAGCTGAAATTATTACAGAATTTTGATAACAAAAGCGAGGCCTTAATCGTTACTGAATCAGGCGCAGGCGCCTACCCAAAATTGATCTACAGGATCGTTGCCCGTTATTTGACATACATATCAACGCAAGACAAGAAAAGCCCCCACGTGCTGCGGCATTCGTTTGCCAGCAGCCTGTTAAACAAGGGAGCCGATCTTAATGCAATAAAAGAACTGTTGGGGCATGCAAGCCTGGCCGCTACCCAGGTGTATACGCACAACTCAATAGAACGTTTAAAATCTATATATAAACAAGCCCATCCAAAGGCATAAAAAAGGAGGAAAAATGAAAATCAGAGTTCAGTCCATTCATTTCAATGCAGACAAAAAGTTATTAGACTTTATCCAAAAGAAAGTTGACAAGTTAGATCAGTTTTTTGATCAGATTATAGGTGGCGAAGTTTATTTGAAGCTAGAAAATGTTGAAGATGAGGAGAATAAGATTTCCGAAATTAAATTAATGGTTCCAGGAATGACGCTTTTTGCCAAAGAACAGTGCAAGTCTTTTGAAGAGGCTACCGATTTGGCAATCGAATCGCTGAAAAAACAAATTACTAAACATAAAGACAAAACCCGCGCAAAATTAAGCGAGCATAAGGCCTTGCTCAATGCAGATGAAGTATCTGATTACTAGGAGGATATTTCCATATCGAATTTCAAAAGGATTTGGCGGACGATGTTCCGCCAAATTTTTTTTTAAAATATATTTTTTTCGGAAATTAATTTTTGTAGATTTGCATTCCATTTCGGAAAGGGCATGAGAAAAAGCCGAGAGATGGAAGTTCTGTGAAAAATTAAAAAGATACAAAAACATCGATTTTTATTGAATTGATGTACCGTATAAGCCTCCTTAGCTCAGCTGGTAGAGCAACTGACTTGTAATCAGTAGGTCATTGGTTCGATTCCGATAGGAGGCTCTTTTTATTGTAGATGGACGATTTTAGATTTTAGATTGAGGCTTTCAATCGTAAATCACAAATCATGAAGTCGTAAATAAAAAGGGGGAGATACCAGAGTGGCCAAATGGGACAGACTGTAACTCTGTTGTCGCAAGACTTCGAAGGTTCGAATCCTTCTCTCCCCACCAAATGGTTTTGGATTATAGAATGAGGATTTTAGATTGAGGCATTCAATCGTAATTCGTCAGTCTAAAATCTTCAATCGAAAAGCGGAAGTAGCTCAGTTGGTAGAGCGATAGCCTTCCAAGCTATAGGTCGCGAGTTCGAACCTCGTCTTCCGCTCTTTAAGAAGAGTTGGGCAGTTGGCGGTTAGTGGTTGGCAGTTTAAGCTGTAAACTGAAGACTGGGAACTGAAAACTAAAAAAGCCGAAGTAGCTCAGCGGTAGAGCACTTCCTTGGTAAGGAAGAGGTCGTGGGTTCAAGTCCCATCTTTGGCTCAAAAGATATAAATGCTTTGTTAAAGCTGCTCAAAAGAGCAGTATTAAACAAGGTTTTTTGTGTTGAAAATTGTATCAAAGCAATAAATAAATAAAAAAAGTTAACCTACTAATAAGTATAAAAAAATGGCAAAAGAAAAGTTTGACCGCAGTAAGCCGCACTTAAACATCGGTACTATCGGTCACGTTGACCACGGTAAAACAACCTTAACAGCAGCTATCACTAAAGTGCTATCTGATGCTGGTTTATCTGAGGCACGTTCATTTGATTCGATTGACTCTGCTCCAGAGGAAAAAGAAAGAGGTATCACTATCAACACTGCTCACGTTGAGTATTCAACAGCTAACCGTCACTATGCACACGTTGACTGTCCAGGTCACGCGGATTATGTGAAAAACATGGTTACTGGTGCTGCTCAGATGGACGGTGCGATTATCGTGGTTGCTGCTACAGATGGTCCGATGCCACAAACTCGCGAGCACATCCTATTGGCTCGTCAGGTAGGTGTACCTTCATTGGTAGTATTCATGAACAAAGTGGATATGGTTGACGATCCAGAATTGTTGGAGCTTGTTGAGATGGAAGTTCGTGAACTATTATCTTTCTATGAGTTCCCAGGTGATGACATTCCAGTTATCCAAGGTTCAGCACTAGGCGGTTTGAACGGCGATCCTAAATGGGTTGGCAAAATCATGGAATTAATGGCAGCTGTAGATAGCTACATTCCAATTCCTCCACGTTTGACAGACCTTCCATTCTTGATGCCAGTTGAGGACGTATTCTCAATCACTGGTCGTGGTACAGTAGCAACTGGCCGTATCGAGCGTGGTCAAATCAACTCTGGTGATCCAGTAGAGATTTTGGGTATGGGTGCTGAGAACTTGAAATCAACCGTAACAGGTGTGGAAATGTTCCGTAAGATCCTTGATTATGGTGAAGCAGGTGATAACGTAGGTCTATTGTTGCGTGGTATTGAGAAAACCGATATCCGTCGTGGTATGGTAATCTGCAAACCAGGTTCAGTAACTCCTCACACCGATTTCAAAGCTGAGATCTATGTATTGTCTAAAGCTGAAGGTGGTCGTCACACTCCATTCTTCAACAAATACCGTCCTCAGTTCTATTTCCGTACCACAGACGTAACTGGTGAGATTTCGCTAGCTGAAGGTACTGAGATGGTAATGCCAGGTGATAACGTAACGATCACTGTAAAATTGATCAACGCTATCGCAATGGAAAAAGGTCTACGTTTCGCTATCCGTGAAGGTGGTAGAACAGTAGGTGCTGGTCAGGTAACCGAAATCCTTAAATAAGGATAAGCATAACAAAACAACAATTAGCTAGTTAGCAAATTCGCTGATTAGCTAATTGTGTCTACGGGAATAGTTCAATGGTAGAATAGAGGTCTCCAAAACCTTTGATCAGGGTTCGAATCCTTGTTCCCGTGCAAAATAATGATTGAATAAGGAATGGTAAAATGAATGTAATGCCATTCATCCTTCAAAATTCAGTCATCCAAAATGATATAATATGGCTGGTGTAGTTCAATTTATTAAAGAATCATACGAAGAAATGACCCAGAAGGTAACTTGGCCTACATGGGGAGAATTGCAAAATTCTGCAGTATTGGTTTTGGTAGCATCGCTTATTATTGCCGTGGTTATCTTCGGCATGGATAAAGGTGCCAACTATATATTAGAAACTTTTTATAATTCATTAAACTAAGAGGACACTAGATGAACGATCAGCTAAAGTGGTATGTAGTTAGGGCGGTAAGTGGCAAGGAAAAGAAGGTTAAACAATATATCGACTCTGAAATCAGCCGTTTAGGTTTTTCTCATTTGGTACCTCAGGTATTGATCCCTATGGAGAAATACTACCAGATGAAAGAAGGAAAGAAAATTGCCAAAGAACGTAACTTTTACCCAGGCTATGTATTGATCGAGGCAGTTTTGGATGGAGAGTTGGAGCATATTATAAAAGGCATCAATAGCGTAATCGGATTTTTGGGCGACAAGGCCGGAAATCCTATTCCTATGCGCCAGGCAGAAGTGAACCGTATCTTGGGTAAGGTTGACGAAATGAGCCAGCAAGGCGAAACCATGAACATCGCTTATTATGTGGGCGAGAACGTTAAAGTAATGGATGGCCCTTTCAACGGTTTTACCGGGGTTATCGAAGAGGTTAACGAAGAGAAGAAAAAACTAAAAGTAATGGTTAAGATCTTCGGTCGTAAAACGCCGTTGGAGCTTAACTATATGCAAGTAGAAAAAGAATAACAGTTGCGCGTTTCCTGTTACAGGTTATGGGAGTTCATCTCGTAACCCATAACTATTAACCCGTAACCCATTATAAAAATCTTAAATGTTACATGCTTCCAATATTTAACATTGAGTATTACAATTAACAAATCAGAAAATGGCAAAAGAAGTCGGTGCACTTGTTAAATTACAAATCAAAGGCGGAGCGGCAAATCCATCGCCACCGGTAGGACCTGCATTGGGTGCTAAAGGTGTCAACATCATGGAATTTTGCAAGCAATTCAACGCTCGTACCCAAGATAAGCCAGGTAAAGTATTACCAGTTGTAATTACTGTATATGCTGACAAGTCGTTCGAGTTCATCATCAAAACCCCTCCGGTTGCAATCCAATTATTGGAAGCTACCAAATTACAGAGTGGTTCTGCTGAGCCCAACCGTAAAAAAGTTGGTTCGGTGACTTGGGATCAAGTTAAGACAATTGCTGAAGATAAGATGAGCGATTTAAACGCTTTCACTATCGAATCTGCTATGAAGATGGTAGCGGGTACAGCACGCAGTATGGGAATCACCGTTAGCGGTGACGCACCCTGGTCTAATTAATTAACCAAAAACAGTTTACAACAGTGGCTAAGTTAACAAAAAATCAAAAAAAGGCACACGCTAAACTAGAAGCCGGCAAAGTGTATTCTTTACAGGATGCAGCTGCTTTGGTAAAGGAGATCACAATGACTAAATTCGATGCATCGGTTGATATCGATGTAAGTTTAGGCGTTGATCCACGTAAAGCCAATCAAATGGTACGTGGTATTGCTACTTTACCTCACGGTACAGGTAAAACTGTACGTGTTTTGGTGCTTTGTACTCCTGACAAGGAAGAAGAGGCTAAAGCAGCAGGCGCGGATTTCGTAGGATTAGACGAATATGTGGCCAAGATTGAAGGTGGTTGGACAGATGTTGACATTATTATCACTACTCCTGCTTGTATGGCAAAAGTAGGTAAACTGGGCCGTGTTTTAGGTCCACGTAACCTGATGCCAAACCCTAAGTCGGGTACAGTAACCAACGAAGTTGGTAAAGCTGTTACTGATGTAAAAGGCGGTAAGATTGATTTTAAAGTTGACAAAACTGGTATCATCCATGCTTCGATAGGAAAAGTATCATTCTCAGCAGAGAAAATATATGAAAATGCGTTAGAAGTACTTCAAACCATTTCAAAATTAAAGCCTTCTGCTGCAAAAGGAACTTATTTTAAAAGCATTCACGTGTCTTCTACAATGAGTCCTGGAATTGCAATCGAAACTAAATCAGTAGCGGGGATCTAATTATGAACAGAGAAGAAAAACAAGAAGTAGTTTTAGCTCTTCAAGAGAAAATGCAGGAGTTTGGCAATTTTTACATTGCTGATACCTCAAGCTTATCTGTTGAAAATGTAAATAACATCCGTCGCAAATGTTTCGAGAACGGTATCGAAATGAAAGTTGCCAAGAATACTTTGATCAAAATTGCGATCGAAGGATTGGAAGGCGATGCATCTGAGATATTCCCGGCATTAAAAGGCCAGTCGGCCTTGTTGTTCTCAAAAGTAGGTAATGGTCCAGCTAAGCTGATCAAAGCCTTGAGAAAAACATCTGACAAGCCAGTGCTTAAAGCAGCTTACATCGAGTCGGCGATTTATGTTGGCGATAACCAATTGGATTCACTAATCACCATCAAGTCGAGAGAAGAATTGATCGGAGATATCGTTGGTCTATTGCAATCACCAGCTAAAAACGTAATCTCGGCATTGAAATCGAGCGGAGGCAAACTTGCAGGTATAGTTAAAACACTACAAGAAAGAGAAGGTTAACGAAGTCCTTTAGAAAATCGTTATAAATTAAAATCATTAAGTAAAATTTTTAAAAATCTATAAAATGGCAGATTTAAAAGCGTTTGCTGAGCAATTAGTAAACTTAACAGTTAAAGAAGTTAATGAGTTAGCTCAAATCTTAAAAGACGAGTATGGTATTGAGCCTGCAGCAGCAGCTGTAGCTATTGCTGGTCCTGCAGCTGGTGGTTCTGATGCTCCTGCAGCTGAAGAGAAAACATCATTTGATGTAATCTTGAAAGATGCTGGTGGTCAAAAATTAGCAGTTGTTAAATTGGTAAAAGACCTAACTGGCCTAGGCTTGAAAGAAGCTAAAGACCTAGTTGACGGTGCACCTAAAGAATTGAAAGCTGGTGTTGCTAAAGACGAGGCTGAAGCTTTGAAAAAACAATTAGAAGAAGCTGGAGCTACAGTTGAGATTAAGTAATCACTTAATTTCAATAAACCTTTAAGAAAAGACTCCGACTATTAAGTCGGAGTCTATTCCTGTTTATGAACATTGCATCTTGTTTGGTTGGTGCAGGTGTTCCCGAAAGCAAACCAAACTAATAGTTTATT
The DNA here is from genome assembly GCF_059705275.1 of Pedobacter sp. TM02. Lineage (NCBI taxonomy): Bacteria > Pseudomonadati > Bacteroidota > Sphingobacteriia > Sphingobacteriales > Sphingobacteriaceae > Pedobacter > Pedobacter sp. TM02. The sequence continues at coordinate 3,226,925 of NZ_AP046530.1, read as the reverse complement.
CTTAAACTAAATTAAATTTAGTCCCTTGGCAAATAAAGTCGACCAAAGAGTAAATTTTGCACGTAGTAAGCATATCATAGATTATCCAGATTTTCTGGATGTGCAGTTGCAATCATTTAAAGAATTTTTTCAGATCGAAACTACTTCAGACAACCGTCACACCGAAGGTTTGTTTAAGGTATTCGCTGAGAATTTCCCGATTACAGATTCAAGGAACATCTTTGTTCTTGAATTCTTAGATTATTTTATTGACCCGCCTCGTTATGACATTCCAGAATGTATTGATCGTGGGTTAACTTACAGTGTTCCGTTGAAGGCAAAGCTGAAGCTTTCTTGTAACGATGCAGAACACGAGGATTTTGAAACCATCATTCAGGACGTATACCTGGGAACCATTCCTTATATGACTCCCAAAGGTACCTTCGTGATCAATGGTGCCGAGCGCGTTATCGTATCTCAGCTCCACAGGTCGCCAGGTGTGTTCTTCGGCCAAAGCCGCCACACCAACGGTACCAAGTTGTACTCTGCCCGTGTGATTCCTTTCAAAGGTTCTTGGATCGAGTTCGCTACAGACGTTAACAACGTGATGTACGCCTATATCGACCGTAAGAAAAAGTTCCCGGTAACCACCTTGTTGCGTGCCATCGGTTACGATTCTGATAAAGACATCTTGGAGCTTTTCGATTTAGCTGACGAAGTAAAAGTGAGCAAATCTGGCTTGAAGAAATTTATCGGGCGTAAATTGGCAGCAAGGGTTTTAAGAAAATGGGTTGAAGATTTCGTAGACGAGGATACAGGTGAGGTGGTTTCGATTGACCGTAACGAAGTGATCTTAGACAGGGATACCGTTTTAGAAGACGACCATATCGATATGATCATTGATGCAGGCGTAAAAACCATTATCTTGTCAAAAGACGATGGTGCCTCTCAAGCCGATTATACCATTATATATAATACCTTACAAAAAGATACTTCAAACTCTGAAAAAGAGGCTGTGGAGAACATCTATCGTGCTTTGCGTAACGCAGAACCACCTGATGAGGAAACAGCAAGAGGTATCATCGAACGTTTGTTCTTCTCGGATAAACGTTATGATTTGGGCGATGTAGGCAGATACCGCATCAACCGCAAGCTGAAAATGGATACGCCTGATGACGTTAAGGTTTTAACCAAAGACGACATCATTGCGATTGTTAAGTATTTGATTAAATTAATCAACTCTAAAGAAGAGGTGGATGATATCGATCACTTGTCTAACCGTCGTGTACGTACCGTAGGTGAGCAATTGTACGCACAGTTTGGTGTAGGTTTGGCCCGTATGGCCAGAACGATCCGCGAGCGTATGAACATCCGCGACAACGAGGTGTTTACACCAACAGACTTGATCAATGCCCGTACTTTATCGTCGGTGATCAACTCGTTCTTTGGTACCAACCAGCTTTCGCAGTTCATGGACCAAACCAATCCTTTGGCAGAGATTACGCACAAACGTCGTCTGTCGGCTTTAGGTCCAGGCGGTCTATCCCGCGAACGTGCAGGTTTCGAGGTTCGTGACGTTCACTATACGCACTACGGTCGTTTGTGTACTATCGAAACACCAGAGGGACCAAACATCGGTTTGATTTCGTCTTTGTGTGTTCACGCCAAAATCAACAACCTGGGTTTCATCGAAACGCCTTACAAAAAAGTAGTTGAAGGTGTAGTAGCAGTTGACGAAGACGTAATTTACCTGTCGGCAGAAGACGAAGACGGTAAAACCATTGCACAGGCCAACGCCGAGTATGATGATAAAGGTAACTTTACTACCCCTCGCGTTAAAGCCCGTTACGAAGGTGACTTCCCGATTATCGAGCCTGAGAAATTAGACTTGATGGACATTGCACCAAACCAGATTACCTCGATTGCGGCATCGTTGATTCCTTTCTTGGAGCACGATGATGCGAACAGGGCTTTGATGGGATCGAACATGCAGCGTCAAGCGGTGCCATTGTTGCGCCCTGAAGCGCCAATTGTAGGTACAGGATTGGAAGGCCGCGTAGCACGCGACTCGAGAACCCTGATCAATGCAGAGGGCGAGGGTGTGGTTGAATATGTAGATGCCAACGAAATCACCATCAAATATGTAAGAAACGAGTCAGATCGTTTGGTTTCATTTGAAGGCGATAGCAAAACATATAGACTAACCAAGTTCAAAAAAACCAACCAAAATACTTGTATCAACTTGAAGCCGATTGTTAAAAAAGGCCAGAAAGTAACCAAAGGTCAAGTGCTTTGCGAAGGTTATGCCACCGAAAACGGCGAATTGGCTTTGGGAAGAAACTTGAAAGTAGCTTTCATGCCTTGGCAAGGATATAACTTTGAGGATGCGATCGTAATCAACGAGCGTATTGTGAGAGACGATATCTTTACCTCATTGCATATCGAAGAGTTTGAATTGGAGGTACGCGATACCAAACGTGGAGAAGAGGAATTGACACCAGATATCCCTAACGTATCGGAAGAAGCGACCAAAGATCTAGACGAAAACGGTATCATCCGTATCGGTGCCGAAGTGAAAGAAGGCGATATCCTAATTGGTAAAATTACGCCAAAAGGAGAGTCTGATCCTTCGCCAGAAGAGAAATTGCTTCGCGCCATTTTCGGCGATAAAGCCGGCGACGTGAAAGATGCTTCGTTAAAAACACCACCTTCGATCAAAGGTGTGGTAATTGATACCAAATTGTTCTCAAGAGCTAAGAAAACCACTAAAGCAGAGGAAAAATCAGCCATTGAGAAACTAGATAAGAAATACAATTTAGCTGTAGAGAACCTTAAAAACGAGTTAGTTGACAAGTTGTTCCAAATTGTAAACGGCAAAACATCGCAAGGTGTATTTAACGTATACAAAGAACTATTGGTAGCTAAAGGTGCTAAGTTTACCCAAAAGATTTTGGCCGACCTAGAGTATGCGCACATCAATCCATACAAATGGACTACTGATGACGACAAAAATGACCAGATCAAAATGTTGTTGCATAACTACGGCATCCGCGTAAACGAAGAATTAGGTGCTTATAAACGCGACAAATTTGCAGTAAGCGTGGGCGATGAGCTGCCTTCGGGAATTGTTCAGATGGCGAAAGTTTATGTAGCTAAAAAACGTAAATTAAAAGTAGGTGATAAGATGGCAGGCCGTCACGGTAACAAGGGTATTGTGGCCCGTATCGTACGCGACGAGGATATGCCATTCTTAGACGACGGAACACCGGTTGATATCGTGTTGAACCCACTGGGCGTACCTTCACGTATGAACTTGGGCCAGATCTACGAAACCGTATTGGCCTGGGCCGGTAAAGAATTGGGCGTTAAATTTGCAACCCCAATCTTCGATGGTGCCAAGCACGATGAGGTAGAAGAGTGGATTGCCAAAGCAGGCATTCCGGCTTCGGGTAGAACTTACTTGAACAATGGTTTAACAGGCGAGAAATTCGATCAGCCGACTACAGTAGGTATCATCTATATGCTGAAACTGGGTCACATGGTTGATGATAAGATGCACGCACGTTCTATCGGACCATACTCATTGATTACGCAACAGCCATTGGGTGGTAAAGCCCAGTTCGGTGGTCAGCGTTTTGGTGAGATGGAGGTTTGGGCACTAGAGGCATTTGGTGCCGCTAATATCCTTCAAGAAATCCTGACTGTGAAGTCTGATGATGTAATTGGAAGGGCCAAAACTTACGAAGCCATTGTTAAAGGCGAAAACCTGCCAACGCCTGGCGTACCAGAATCGTTCAACGTATTGGTACACGAGCTTCGCGGCTTAGGTTTGGATATTACGTTAGACTAATAGAATGAAAGAATGAGTGAATGAGTGAATGGCGTCTGTTATTTACTCATTCAATCACTCAATCCTTCAATCATTAAAGAAAGAAATATGTCTTACAAAAAGGATAATAAATTAAAAAGCAATTTCACCTCGATTACCATTAGCTTGGCATCGCCTGAGAATATCTTGGAGCGCTCAAGTGGTGAGGTGTTAAAACCTGAGACCATTAACTACCGTACCTACAAGCCTGAACGCGATGGTTTGTTTTGCGAGCGTATTTTTGGTCCGGTAAAAGATTACGAATGCCACTGTGGTAAGTACAAACGTATCCGTTATAAAGGTATTGTTTGCGACCGTTGCGGCGTTGAGGTAACCGAGAAAAAAGTGCGTAGAGAGCGTATGGGCCACATCAATTTGGTGGTTCCTGTAGCGCATATCTGGTATTTCCGCTCATTGCCTAACAAAATCGGATACCTTTTAGGTTTGCCAACCAAAAGACTGGACTTGATCATTTACTACGAGCGTTATGTAGTAATCCAAGCAGGTTTAATGGCTGAGCAAGGCATCCAGTACATGGATTTCCTAACCGAAGAAGAGTATTTGGACATCTTGGACAAGCTGCCTAAAGAAAACCAATACCTTGACGATAAAGACCCTAATAAATTCGTTGCCAAAATGGGTGCCGAAGCCTTAGAAGACTTATTGAAACGTATTGACTTAGATACTTTGTCTTACGATTTGCGTCACCAGGCGGCTAATGAAACTTCGCAGCAACGTAAAAATGAGGCTTTAAAACGTCTTCAAGTTGTAGAAGCTTTCCGTGGTTCGCAAACCCGTATCGAGAACAACCCAGAGTGGATGATCATCAAGATCGTTCCGGTTATTCCGCCAGAGTTGCGTCCGTTGGTGCCATTAGAAGGTGGCCGTTTCGCTACTTCAGATTTGAACGATTTGTATCGTCGTGTAATTATCCGTAACAACCGTTTAAAACGTTTGATCGAGATCAAAGCACCTGAAGTAATCTTGCGTAACGAAAAACGTATGTTGCAGGAAGCTGTAGATTCGTTGTTCGATAACTCGCGTAAGGTTAATGCGGTTAAAACCGAAGGTAACCGTGCCTTGAAATCGCTTTCAGACATCTTGAAAGGTAAACAAGGTCGTTTCCGTCAGAACTTATTAGGTAAACGTGTAGATTACTCTGCCCGTTCGGTAATTGTTGTAGGTCCAAACCTTAAATTACACGAATGCGGTTTGCCAAAAGATATGGCTGCTGAATTATTCAAACCGTTCATTATTCGCAAGATGATTGAAAGAGGTGTGGTTAAAACAGTAAAATCAGCCAAGAAAATCGTAGATAGAAAAGATCCATTGGTATGGGATATCCTCGAAAACGTATTGAAAGGACACCCGGTATTGCTTAACCGTGCACCTACGTTGCACAGATTGGGTATCCAGTCTTTCCAGCCTAAATTGGTTGAAGGTAAAGCGATCCAATTGCACCCGTTAGTATGTACCGCCTTCAACGCGGATTTTGACGGTGACCAGATGGCAGTTCACTTACCGTTGGGTAATGCTGCAATTTTGGAAGCCCAAGTACTCATGTTAGCGGCGCACAACATCTTGAACCCTGCAAACGGTACACCGATTACAGTACCTTCGCAAGATATGGTTTTGGGTCTTTATTACATTACTAAAGGCCGTAGAACCGATGCTTCACGTGTAGTGAAGGGCCAAGATTCGTCATTCTATTCTCCAGAAGAGGTAATTATTGCCTACAACGAGAAAAAAGTTGATTTGCACGCTTTTATCAAGGTAAAAGTGAACGTAAAACAAGAGGATGGCACAATCGTTAACAAATTAACAGAAACTACGGTTGGTAGGGTATTGTTTAACCAATTGGTACCAGAAGAAGTAGGTTATATCAACGAACTATTAACCAAGAAATCTTTAAGGGATATTATTGGTGAAGTAGTAAAAATGACTGGTATGGCCCGTTCGGCCAGGTTCTTGGATGACATCAAAGAACTAGGTTTCCAAATGGCATTTAGAGGCGGTTTATCGTTCAACTTACAAGACGTAAACATTCCTGTAGAGAAACATGCGCTATTGGAACAAGCCGCTGCCGAAGTTGAAGAGGTAAGAAACAACTATAACATGGGTTTCATTACCAACAACGAACGCTACAACCAAATTATCGATATCTGGACCCGTATCAACAACCGTTTAACTACGTTTGTAATGACCCAGCTGGCCAACGATAACCAAGGTTTCAACTCTGTTTATATGATGCTTGACTCTGGAGCCCGTGGTTCTAAAGAGCAGATCCGTCAGTTGGCAGGGATGAGGGGCTTGATGGCGAAACCACAAAAATCAGGTTCTGGTGGCGAGATTATCGAAAACCCAATCCTTTCAAACTTTAAAGAAGGTTTATCTGTATTAGAGTATTTTATCTCTACCCACGGTGCCCGTAAAGGTTTGGCGGATACGGCCTTGAAAACAGCTGATGCGGGTTACCTGACCCGTCGTTTGCACGATGTTGCCCAAGATATGATCGTTAACGCAGTTGACTGCGGTACGTTGAGAGGGATGTATACTACAGCCTTGAAAGACAACGAGGATATTGTGGAGCCATTATATGAAAGAATTTTGGGCCGTACTTCGCTGCACGATGTATTTAACCCGCTAAACGGCGAGTTATTGGTTGGTGCTGGCGAAGATATCAATGAAGACGTTGCGAAAGCAATCGAAGAGTCTCCGTTAGAAGGCATCGAAATCCGTTCGGTATTAACCTGCGAAAACAAACGCGGTGTTTGTGCTCTTTGCTATGGCCGTAACTTGGCTTCTGGCAAACGTGTTCAAACCGGCGAGGCTGTAGGTGTAATTGCCGCACAGTCGATCGGTGAGCCGGGTACACAGTTAACACTTCGTACTTTCCACGTGGGTGGTACCGCATCTAACATTGCGGCCGAATCTCAACTCAATGCCAAATTTGATGGCGTAATCGAGTTCGAGAACCTACGTACGGTAGAAACGGTAACAGAAGATGGTAAAATCGATATCGTGTTGGGCCGTTCAGGTGAGTTCAAAATCGTAGAACCAGGTACCAATAAAGTAATTGTGAGCAATAACATTCCTTACGGTGCATTCTTGTACGTAAAAGAAGGCGATACCATTGCCAAAGGCGACAAGATCTGCTCATGGGATCCATATAACGCGGTAATTATCTCTGAATTTGCAGGTAAGATCGAGTTCGAAGCCATCGTTGAGGGGGTAACCTTCCGCGAAGAGTCTGACGAGCAAACCGGTCACCGCGAGAAAGTAATTATCGATACCCGCGATAAAACCAAAAACCCTTCCATCCGTGTGGTTGATAAAAAAGGCGATTTGGTAAGAGCTTACAACATTCCGGTAGGTGCACACATTTCGGTTGACGAAGGCGAAGGAATCCAACCAGGTCAAATCTTGGCAAAAATCCCTCGTGCTACTGGTAAAACCCGAGATATTACGGGTGGTTTGCCACGTGTAACTGAGTTGTTCGAAGCACGTAACCCATCTAACCCTGCGGTAGTAACCGAGATTGATGGTGTGGTAACCTTAGGTGGCGTGAAACGTGGTAACCGCGAGATTACCATCGAATCAAAAGATGGAGAAGTTAAAAAATATCTTGTGCCACTATCAAAACACATTTTGGTACAGGATAACGACTTCGTGAAAGCAGGTATGCCATTATCTGACGGATCGATTTCTCCAGCTGATATTCTAGCCATCAAAGGACCGGCAGCGGTACAGGAATACCTGGTAAATGGTATCCAAGAGGTTTACCGTTTGCAAGGGGTGAAAATCAACGATAAGCACTTTGAGGTTATCGTACACCAAATGATGCAGAAAGTACACATTGAAGATCCAGGAGATACCCGTTTCTTAGAGAACGACTCGGTAGACCGTTGGGACTTCATGGAAGAAAACGACGAAATCTACGACAAAAAAGTAGTGGTAGAAGCCGGCGACTCGACTGCAGTAAAACCAGGCCAGATCATTTCATTACGTAAGCTAAGAGACGAAAACTCTCAATTGAAACGTAAAGACATGAAACAAGTTGAAGTGCGCGATGCCAAACCGGCAACCGCAAGTTCAATCCTGCAAGGTATTACCCGTGCATCGTTGGGAACCAAATCGTTTATCTCTGCGGCATCGTTCCAGGAAACTACTAAAGTACTGAATGAAGCGGCTATCGCAGGTAAACGCGATAACATGCTAGGCTTGAAAGAAAACGTAATTGTTGGTCACTTGATCCCTTCAGGTACCGGCGTACGTGGCTACGAGCGTATCATTGTAGGTTCGCAAGAAGAATACGATAAATTGTTGGCTTCGAAACAAGAAGAAGTAGAAGCTTAATCAATTCGCATATTTCTAATCAAAGTCCCTCCCCAACCGGAGGGACTTTTTTGTTTGGCGCTCGGTTAAACAGCAAGTTTTTTGGCTATATTTGGCTCAAAATCTAACCAATTATGCGCCTCTTATACCCGAAGCTTCTGCCTTTTCTTTTGTTGTTGACCTTGGTTTCCTGTAACAAAAAAGATCCGAAACCAGAAGAACAGGCTAATAAAAAACTAGCTAAAATCGTAAACGTAGATCTGACAACCGGAGCAGAAACAACGCTATGGGAGTTTACCTACAACCCAAACAACCAAATAAGTACTGCGGTAGGTGGCGATGGCCGATTTGTATTGACCTACGATGCAGGTGGTAGGTTATCGGGGATAGCAAAAACTTACAACTTTGACAATATTACATCAACGTTCAGTTTTGAATATGATGGGCAGGGAAGAAGAACCAGGCAGACCGAAGTTATGAAATACGGCAATGCGCCAAATGTGGTGACCAATGTAAATACTTTTGAGTACGACAACAATAACAGGAGAACCAAGTGGGTCCGCAATTCTACAACATTTGAGTATGTATGGAGCGGAGAAAATGTAACAGAGTTAAAAATGAATGAAAGTGGTGTGCGAACTTACGTCTACCAGAATCCTCTATACGATAATAAACACAATCAATTTTACGACCGTGCCGATGAATTGGAAACGATTGGATTTTTATTTGCAAGGTGCAAGAACAATTCTTTGGGAGAAACGACCATAAATCCAGATGGCTCAACAAGCACGTCCACGATTGCCAGAAACTATAATTCTTTAGGCTATCCTACAGAAGCAACTTTTTCAAGTGCTGGAAAGGTAACTTCAAAAATCAAATACTACTACGCACCCTAACTGAAATTCGAGTATTGAATGAGATAGGCTTGTTAATGAAAAGTTGAGAAGGGTTTTGATCTAATAAATCGTTTATTCAATTGTTAAAATAATTGCTTGTAAGCTCGTGCAAACTATTAGCTTTGTTTTATGGAAGAGCAACAAAACGAAAATCAACTGAACATAGAGCTTTCTGAAGAAATTGCAGAAGGTATTTTTTCTAACCTGGCCATCATTACCCACTCTAACACCGAGTTTGTATTGGATTTTATCCGTGTAATGCCAGGCGTGCCAAAGGCAAAAGTAAAATCGAGGATTATCCTTACCCCAGAGCATACCAAAAGGCTGCTGCAGGCCATGCAGGATAACGTTGAGAAATTCGAAGCCATTAATGGCCGTATCAAGACCCAAGAAGAGCCTCCGGGCTTTCCGATGAACTTTGGCGGGCCTACGGCGCAGGCTTAATCAGGTTGGCTAATTGGTGTATTTGCCAATTAGCTGATTTGTCCTTCTAAAAAAGAAATTATTCTTTCTAGTTCATCAGGCTCAAACCAGGTCGTGTCTTCGTCGCGCCTGAACCAGGTCAATTGACGTTTGGCAAACCTGCGTGTGTTTTGCTTGATCATGGCTACAGCCTGCTCCAAATCTGTTTTGCCATCTAGGTAGTCGAACAGTTCTGAATAGCCTACCGTGTTGAGGGCGTTGTACTGGCGATAGGGAACTAGGCTTTTGACTTCTTCCAACAAGCCGGCCTGCATCATCAAATCAACCCGATGGTTGATGCGCTCATACAATAAGGCCCGGTCAGTGTTTAAGCCTATTTTGATAATGTTAAATGATCTTTGCTTTTTAGTGGCTGTGAGCATCGAACTGAGTTTCTTTCCAGTAGAAAGCACCACTTCCAGGCCTCTGATCATGCGTTGCGGATTCGATTGGTCTACTTTTTCATAATATTCGGGATCAAGCTCCTGCAATTGCTTTCTGATGGGCTCGATACCTTCGTTGGCAAATTGCTGGTTCAGTTGTGTGCGGATAGCCAAATCGATTTCCGGCATTTCGTCTAGGCCCTTGCAAATGGCATCGATGTATAGTCCTGAACCCCCAACCATAATCAGCTGGTCGTGTTTTTGGAAAAGCGTTTCCATTAAGCGGAGCGCTTCTGTTTCAAAATCGCCGGTGCTGAAAAGCGTGCTTACCGAATGCGAATCGATAAAATGATGGGGTGCTTCGGCCAGTTCCTCTATGGAAGGCTTGGCCGTGCCTATATGCATTTCCCTAAAAAACTGCCGCGAATCAGCCGAAATGATTTCGGTTTGGTAATGCTTGGCCAATTGAATGGCCAAGGCGGTTTTACCTATGGCAGTTGGCCCTACTACAACAATTAAGGTCTTTTGTGGCATGGGCTTGTTCATTTTGGGTTTTAGGATTACGATCTTCGATTGGCATGAAGATGCCCCAAATCAAAGAATTAACCAAATTTGGTTAATAATCGTCTTTATCGCTGTGGCCGTAGTCGTCTTCGTAATCGTCGCCACTAGAGAACTCGTCGTTTTCATCTTCGCTCTCCTCTTCTTCTTCGTCAACTTCCTCGGCGTTGATGCCTCTGCCCCCCATGGCTTCCAGTTCTTCGGCATCTTCGGGTACAAAATCCATTTCGTTCAAAAAGTCGAAGTCGCCAGAAGATGTACTGCTGGCCGCAAAGCTTCCAACATTGGTCTTATCAATAATTTTAGGCGCTTCTCCGATGCTCTTAACCAAGAAGGGATATTCGATGTTTGGATCGTTTTCCAAAATGATCTTGATCAGCTCCACATGGAAATCGTAAGGGCGCTCGAAATTGTAAATGTAATAGAACTTTTGGTGCGGATCATCGATAAAGCTGCTCAGTTTAGAGTTTTCCATCAATTTAACGCCATTGTCTATTTTGCGCTGGTTAGGCAGGATGGCAATTTCCTCTCCCTTAATCCAGTTGTCGGTACTTACGTAAAAAGAAGATGATTTATCGGCGTTATAACCTGTAGAGCGGTGGATTGCCCTATGCAAATCTTCAAAAGTTTGAGTGGTTTTAATGTCGATTTCTCTTACGATGTCGTCAAAATCCTCAAAAGAAATTCTAAATCTATAAATTGCCATTGCGCTGTTCTGTTTCTGGCTGTAAAATTAAGAAATAAAAAATAATTTTAAGAGCGTACTTCTACCTAGGTTTGGCCAAATAGATTAAAATCGAACTTTTTCTTACAACTATTTTAATTTTTGGCACAACTGTACTTGCTTTCTTCGGTAAGAATATTTATACTTGGTTACACACAAATACACACAAATGAAAAATCTACAATTCAAAAAAAGGCATTTACTGATGCCTTATGCAAGGACCCTCATGGCCTTGCTGCTGATGGGCTGGCTTTTGCCGGCGAGTGCGCAGGTTTCGGTCGACAGGAACGAAATAGACTACTACAATAACGTTTTCGCTATCCTGAATGGAAGGTTTAAGACGGTTGGCCATACCGATATCACCTATTACACCGGCGATTTTTACCCTGAAATCAAAGGCAAGATCAAATCTATCGGCGATACCGAGATCACTTACTATACCGGCGACTTCTATCCCGAAATAAAGGGAAAGGTTAAATCTGTTGGTCCTACCGAGATTACTTATTATACCGGCGATTTTTATCCTGAAATTAAAGGCAGGCTCAAATCAATCGGCAAAACAGCTATTGTTTATTACACCGGCGATTTTTATCCGGAGCTGAAGGGCCGCCTCAAATCGATCGGCAAAACCGAAGTAACTTATTATACCGGCGATTTCTATCCGGAAATCAAAGGCAGATTGAAATCTGTGGGCAATATTGCCATCAGCTATTATACAGGCGATTTTTATCCCGAGATCAAGGGCAAGCTGAAATCCGTTGGCCAAGCCGAAATTACCTACTATACCGGCGATTTTTATCCAGAACTGAAAGGAAAGGTAAAATCGGTTAGCGGCAATTTTCCAGAAGGCATTTTATTCCTTTTCCCCGACCTGGGCCTGATGAATTAAAGACGCTGAAAAGGCCTGGACTTAGATCCGGGTCTTTTTGTTTGCAGGTAGTTTATGGTTTGACCACTTGGACCAAGCCTAATTCCTTGGCTTTTTCGAGCATAAAATGAAATGCTTCTTCGTAGCTGTTTTTGATTTCGCCTTCTAGAATGGCTTCCCTGATGGCATTTTTGAGCAGGCCCACTTCGCGACCGGCAGCCAAACCAAAGGTTTCCATAATGTCGTTGCCCGAAATTGGCGGCTGCCAATTGCGCAGTTGGTCGCGCTCTTCAACATCTTTTAGCTTTTGCTTAACCAGCTCGAAGTTGTTGCGGTATTTCTTGATTTTGTATTCGTTCTTGGTGGTGACATCGGCATTGCACAACAACATGAGGCTTTCTATTTCTTCGCCGGCTTCGAAAAGCAGACGCCTAACGGCCGAATCGGTTACTTTTTCCTGTGCCAGTACAATCGGGCGCAGGTGCAGCTGTACCAGTTTCTGCACAAACTTCATCTTTTCGTTGAGTGGCAGTTTAAGTTGTGCAAATATTTGGGGTACCATACGGGCACCTTTGTCTTCGTGGCCATGAAAAGTCCAGCCGTGGCCTTCTTCGAAGCGCTTGGTGGCTGGTTTGGCAATGTCGTGCAAAATGGCGGCCCAGCGTAGCCATAAATCGTCGGAAGTTTCGCAAATATTGTCGAGTACCTGCAAAGTGTGGTAAAAATTGTCTTTATGGCCTTTGCCTCTAATGATTTCTACGCCATATAGATTGGCCATTTGCGGAAAAATAAGATGCAAGAGACCGGTATCGAACAAATAATTAAAGCCTATAGAAGGTTGTTTGGCCAAGATGATCTTATTCAGTTCGTCGGTTATCCTTTCTTTAGAAACAATGCTGATTCTTTCTTTTTGGCTTTTGATGGCCTGTATGGCGGTTTCGTCTATGCTAAAACCTAATTGGGTAGCAAAACGGATGGCCCGCATCATGCGCAATGGATCGTCTGAAAAAGTAATTTCGGGATCGAGAGGGGTGCGAATCAGCTTGTGCTCCAGATCGGCCAGGCCAGCAAAAGGATCAACCAAGCTGCCATAAGTTGCTGGATTGAGGGAAATGGCCAAAGCGTTGATGGTAAAATCCCTGCGCAATTGGTCGTCTTCCAAAGTGCCGTTCTCTACGATGGGCTTGCGCGAATTGGCCCGATAGGATTCTTTCCTGGCGCCTACAAATTCGATTTCCAAATCGTTGTATTTGAGCATGGCGGTACCGAAGTTCTTAAAAACGGCTACTTTGGTACCCAGGTGCAGCCCCACTTTTTCGGCAAACTCGATGCCATTGCCGAGCACCACAATGTCGATGTCTTTGGATGGACGGTTTAAGAACAAGTCGCGAACAAAACCGCCAATAACATAAGCTTCTGTTTGGGTTTGCGCCACGGTTTGCGCCAATACCTTGAATATGGGATTTTGTAGGTGCTCTTGCATATCAAAACGAATTCGTCGGCTAGACTGATAAACAGCTTGAGAAAACCCAATATTGGTTAGGCGACGTAATCCGGCTACAAAAGTAATAAAATTACTTTCTTATCAATTCATATTGGCCCGATGGACCTAATTTTATAATGGTTGAAGGTTTTTTAACGGTGCGGTCGTCCTGGTCAATGTCTACAATCAGGTCTACTGCCGCTTTCACTTCTTCGCTGATCTGGTCGAAGAACTGTGGCGAGGGCTGGCCGCTGATATTGGCAGAAGTAGAAACAATCGGTTTGCGGAAACGCTGGAGCAGCTGTTCGCAGAATTCGTTCTTCACCACCCTAATGCCTACAGAACCATCGGCGTTGATTACATTCTTGGCTAAGTTCTTGGCACCTGAAAAGATGATGGTCAGCGGTTTTTCGGCATACTCAATGAGCTGGTAAGCCACGTCTGGAATTTCATTTACATAGCTCGGCAGCTTGTTGTCGGTATCTAAAAGCACAATAAGGCTTTTGTCGGCCGACCGGCCTTTGATGTCGTATATTTTGGCTACGGCGGCTTCGTTGGTAGCATCGCAGCCCAAACCCCAAATGGTATCTGTTGGGTAAAGGATTACGCCGCCTTCTTTGAGCACGGCCAAAGCCTTGTTGATTTCTTCTTTAAGCATGTGCATTCATTTCTGGTATAAATTTACGCCAAAATTCTGGATTATGCTTGAGTGGCGCATGGCAACCGAAAGGCAGGGTTTGCCCAAGCTGTCGATAGGCTATTTCGGGATGGAACTCTACCGCAAAATGCATGGCTTCCTGCCAGTCGGGAATACGGAAGCCGGTTTTGATTTTCGGCGCTTCCAGCGACCAGAATATATCTTCGTTAAAAGCGTCGCCTTCGGTGTGGGTGTAAGGTTTGAGCACAGCCGCATCAACTTGGTCTAATACCTGCAAAGCGGCCTGCACCTTACGCAGCGACAAGCCTCCGTTGCCTACCTTATTGTAGCGTTGGCCATAAAGCTTATTCTTTTTAAACACCAGTTTAAGTTGCTGCCAAAAGTTAAACAAGCCGTTTCTGTTCAATTTGTCGGGCCTGAACCAGGGTGCGCCTATATAATCGTAGTTTTTTTCGCACCATAGCTTGAGTTCGTCCTTAAAAAGATAGACATCTGCCTGGTGGATCAGGATATAATCGAACAAAGCAAAGGCCTTGTAAAAAGCCTTGGAAAGTAACAGCTGATTGTAGCCGCTAATGCCTTCAAAGAAATGTTTGGCAAAACGCTTCACTTCCAGTTGTTGCAGTTGCCCGTAAGCCTCGTCTATCTGCAGGCCCTCTGGGGCGACAATAACCTGTTTATGGCCTTGGGTTAGCCTCAAGCCGTTTTCCAAAAAAGCCAATTCTAACGAACTGGGCACTTGATACAGCGGAAAAACAACTACACAGCTCATGGGGCAAGGGTTTTAAGGTAACAGTTCATCAATTGTTCGTTTACGATATCGTTGTTAAAACGCTGTACGTACTGCAGGCCTTTGGTTTTCATGTCGGCTTGTAGTTTTTCATCGGCCAGCACTTGATTAATGGCTTTGGCCAAGGCATTTACATCGTCTGGCGATACATATTTGCTGAACGGGCCACCGGCTTCTTCCAGGCAAGAGCCTGTAGCGGCTACGACGGGTACCTGACTGTAAAGCGCTTCGATAATCGGGATGCCAAAGCCCTCGTAATAAGAAGGCAATACAAACAGGCTCGCCAAGCGATAAATAGCTGGTAGATGGCTAAAAGGCACTTTTTTTAAGAAAATTACCCGCTCGGTTAATCCAAGCTTGCTTATTTCCTGTTCTACCAATTTGGCGTAAGCCGTTGGCCGGCCAATGACAACGAGCTTGTAAATTGGGTTAACTGTTGGCAGGGCGCGAACCAATTGCAACAGGTTTTTGCGGCCTTCGATGGTTCCTACGTTCAAGATGTACTTTTCGGGTAGCTGATAGGTTTGCGTAACCTCCGCTTTAAGGTCGTCATTTACCGCTACCTTAAAACTATCGTCGCAGCTTTGGTAAACTACGTCTATCCGGTTAGGGCTGATCTGGTAAAGCTCAACAATGTCCTGTTTGGTTTTCTCGCTGATGGCAATAATACGGTTGGCATGTTTACAGGCATATTGGCTTTTAAACCTGTAAAGTTGCCGGTCTATAAACTTGTAGTATTGGGGCAGGCGCAAAAAAATCAGGTCGTGCATGGTTACAATGCTTTTGATGCCTGTTTTTGGTAGGCCAAAGGGGATTTCGTGGCTGAGGCCATGAAAAAGATCAAGCTGGTCTTTTACCAATTGTTTTTTGATGCCCGAACTGCGCCAAAATAACTTGGAACTCCCTTTTTGGGGTAATTCCAAATGGACGTTGCTGCTCGAAAACAAAGGCAGCTTGTGCAGTTTCTCCTTGATTTTTGGCGTATAGACAAAATATTGGTTTTCAGGAAACTGCTGCGCCAAATGTTCAATTAGCGAACGGCTATAATTGCCGAGGCCGGTTTGGTTATTGGCTGCCCGTTTGCCATCGTATCCAATTCTCATTCGATTGTTGTAGCGTTTAAAGGCTGAAAAGTTGGAACGTTACCCTGCTCAACCTTTCAACCTTCCAACAATTTTATACGGCTACATTATTTTCCCTTAATGCGTCATTAAGCGAAGTCTTTTTATCGGTTGATTCCTTGCGTTTGCCAATGATCAAGGCGCATGGAACCTGAAATTCGCCAGCTGGGAATTTTTTGGTGTAAGAGCCTGGAATTACAACCGAACGTGCCGGAACTACGCCTTTGTGTTCAACCGGTTTTTCGCCGGTTACGTCAATAATTTTGGTCGATGCAGTTAAGACTACGTTAGCTCCCAATACGGCTTCTTTCTCTACGCGAACGCCTTCAACCACAATGGCTCTCGAACCGATAAAGCAATCGTCTTCAATAATAACAGGTGCGGCCTGTACCGGCTCTAAAACACCGCCAATCCCAACGCCACCGCTTAAGTGTACGCGTTTGCCAATTTGGGCACATGAGCCTACGGTTGCCCAGGTATCAACCATGGTACCCTCGTCTACATAAGCGCCAATGTTTACGTAAGAAGGCATCATGATCACGCCTTTGGCCAAGTAGGCGCCATAACGGGCAATGCCATGAGGGACTACGCGTACGCCGCTTTCTTTATAGTTGGTTTTCAGCTCCATTTTGTCGTGGAAAACAAAAGGGCCAACCTTAATTTCTTTCATTTCCTTGATTGGGAAATACAGGATCACGGCTTTCTTGATCCATTCGTTAATTCCCCAGCTATTTAAAACAGGCTCTGCAACGCGCAATTCGCCTTTGTCTAATCTTAAAATTACTTCTTCTATCGCTTCGCAATAGTTATTATAGGCTAATAAAGATCTATCTTCCCAAGCGGCTTCTACTAACTTTTTTAATTCTCCAATCATGGCTGTTTTTAAATTTTTTACAAAATAAATCAATTTTATGTATTGAACATTGTTTTCGTTGGTTTAATTTTGATTTTCGCCCAATACAACCGTCGCTTAAATGCAAGGAGCTAACAACGGATTTATATTTTTTGTTCTGGGCAATTGTTCGTTGCGCGGTTTGCGTATTTTTGAACGTTTATGGAAGAGAAACTAAGAATAGACAAATATTTGTGGGCCATTAGGCTGTTCAAAACACGTAGCCTGGCTACCGATGCCTGCAAGGCAGGGCGTATCAAGCTCAACGGACAGAATATCAAACCCTCGGCCATTGTAAAGGTGGGCGATGTTTACCAGGTATCTAAAGGCATAGAAAAGAAAATCATCGAAGTGCTGGAGCTTTCATATAACCGTACCGATGCCAAAATTGCCGTAACCAAATATAAGGACCTCACGCCGGTTGAAGAAACCCATGCCTTTAAATCGGTATTTCATGCGCCAAGCCTCAAACGCGATAGGGGAACGGGCCGCCCAACTAAAAAAGACAGACGGGAAACTGACGAATTGCTCGACAATTTTTTTGAGGAAGAGGACTAGTCGGGACTTTAGATACGGAAGTCAGGAGTTGGGAGATTGCAGGTTCATGGCTAATGGTCTAGAGTTGATCGTTCATGGGCAATAATCTATGGTTCATCCTTGGTGGCCATTGATCATCCACTTAACACTTAGAACTCACTACCTTCAACTTTTAACCTTCCACTTCCCACCTTCAACTCCTTTATCCAACACCCTCATCCGATAAGCCATCATGGCTGTTTTGCCTAGCTTTTGAAGCAACTGGTAATTGGCTACCGCACCAACCGCGGCTCCAACTACAGGAAGCAATTGTGCCATTTTGGCCAAATCAATATAGTCGCGGTATTCTTGCTGAAAGGTCTGCCAGTTGAACTGGTCGGCGCTTTCGGGCAGGATAATCAATTTGTTTTCCCAGTGCTGCATCTGCTTGAAGATATGCTGGGCACCTCTTTTACTCGAAAAAGCCAATTGAAAAATATGCAGGATGTAGAGCCGCTCGCGATAATCTTTTACATCGAAACCGTACAGCGAAGCAATTTCGAAGAGCAATTTGATTTTAATGCCGATCAGGATGGGGAAATCGGCCATGCTCATTAAAAAGCCTCCTGCGCCGGTAATGCCGCCTTCCGCCGCGCCGGTTTTGCTATACGAATCTATTTTCGCTTTGACCAGGGCCTCTCGGTGCAACAAGCTTATTTCGGGCACAGGCATTTTGGTGGTAGTGTAGGTAGAACCGAAAAGTACAGCCTTCACCATTTGCTTAATGGTAACGGTAATCGCTTTGTGTACTTTGGCTGGAATATAGTTGTTGATCTTGGTCTGTGCTTTTGTCGCCAAATTGCCCCATAGAGAGGGCTTTTTCATGAGCTCTAGCTCCCAAAATTGCAGTTCGTACCTGATCTGTTTCTCGTAGTTTTCCATGGTTAGCAGTCGATCTTCAAAAATCGTTCCCCAATTGATTAGACTACGGTTTAACAAATTATTACAACGAATATTTGGAAATGCAAAACAATAACTATAGTTTTAGTTTTTAACTAATTTTTTAGTTTTGTTAATTAGATTTATGATGAAAAAAACAGTAGCCTTATTTTTTATGATTTTTGCTTTGCTCGCGAAGGTACAGGCGCAAACCTTGAAATTTTCCAGTCTAAACCCCGAAATAGGGAAGCCGATAAGCTTCGAATACCATCCCAAGGGTGGCACGCTGGGGCAGTACTCCGACATTAAATGTGTAGCCAAGGCGTTTACGGATATCGACAACCCCAAACGCATAGCCGTTAATCTGGAGAAGATCGGTGACAGCTACAAAGGCACTTTCACGCCTACAGACTCTACGCATTTGGCACTGCTTGTTTTTTATGTTGGCGAAACGATTGACGAAAATCCGGCAGGCTACTTCACCAAATTTTACCGAAACGGGACAGCAACGCCCATGTCACTTTTGATAGAGGGCTACTTGTACGCCGGACTTGGCAACAGGTTGGTTAAGCTTAAAACAGACAATGCCAAGGCTTTTGATCGCTATGAGAAGGCTTTCCAAGCCGATCGCACGCTCAAGGAGAAATACCTAAACGAATACTTGGTTTCGCAGGGTTTGCTCAACAATGCCAAGGCGAACGAAATGGCCAGACAATACATCGGCATTTATGCCAAACGCGGCAATTCTGAAAAGAATCTCAACCAAATGGTTTCCCTTTATGCTTTTTTGAAGGATAAGAAAGCTCAAGATTCGGTAAATAAATTGGTCAGAACCAAATATCCGCTAAGTACGGTAGCACTAAAATTTACGCTCGACAGTGTTTTCAGGCTACAGGCAGATGCCTATCAGAAGGAAGCGGCTTTTAAAAAGGCCATTGCCGATTTCAAGCTCGACCTGAACAAGAGCGCCGACTTGGCTAAGATTGGCGGTGCCATTAACCGGATGGGCATAGCGTTTATCAGTACAAAAAACAGTCAAAAAGTGGAAGAATTTATCGATATGAATCCATTAAAGGATACCCGGGCCATGTTTTATAACTCTTTTGCTGCGCAGAGCATCAGCACCAAAAAAGACCTCGATTTTGCCCTGAGGCTTTCTAAAAAATCATTGGATTTGATGGAAATGGTTATGCAGGAGGAAATGCCCGAGTACTTCAAGGATTATTACTATACTCAAGCAGGTTATTTAAAAGTTAGGCGTGGCTTTTATGAATCCTACAAAAATACCTACGCGGCTTTGTTGGCTGCTGCGGGCAGGGATGCGGAAGCGCTTGCCATGGTAACGGTTGCCGTAAAAGAAAATAATTATGAAAGCGTAGAACTCAATGAAAGGTATATCGACCTGTTGATCAAAAACGGAAAATCAGATCAAGTTAAGGCTTATGTTGAGCAATTTGTTAAGGCTGGAGTTTCTTCTGCAAAGCTCAAAGAAAACCTGAAAAGCGTTTACCAAGGCACTACGCCATTCGAAGCTTATTATTCGGGGTTGGAAAAAGAAGCTAGTACCCTAGAAGAAGCCAAGCTAACCAAAGAAATGATCAACATGCCGGCACCGGTTTTTACCTTAACCAACCTAAAAGGTGAAAAGGTAAGCTTAGCCAGTTTGAAAGGCAAAACCGTAATCGTTGATTTTTGGGCTACTTGGTGCGGACCTTGTCTCAATTCGTTTCCAGGTATGCAACTGGCCATCAATAAATATAAGGATGATCCCAATGTGGTGTTTTTATTTGTCAATACCTGGGAACGAGACGACGAAAGGGAAAAGCTGGTCAAAGACTGGTTTGCCACCAAAAAGTACACCTTTAACATCTTGTTTGATTCTAAAAACAAAAATAATCCCAACGAATTTGAGGTGGTTGAAGCCTACAAAGTACCTGGCATTCCTACTAAGTTTGTCATTGACGGCAAAGGCAATATCCGCTTCAAGAAAGTTGGCGCTCCCGAAACCGACGAAGGAATTGTGAGAGAATTAGATACCATGATTTCGCTGGTTAAAAACAGCCAGTAAGCTCATTATTAATTTCTTAATTACCGCATAAAAAAGCAATAGTTTCTATTGCTTTTTTTGTTATCGGCCAAACTTAATGCAATAATCCCAAACTTAGTGTAAAACATACACTTTTTGCCTTGTGTTGTTTGTCATAAAATTGCCATGTGGCATCAGGGTGGCCTAATAATATGAATTTCAACTTCATTATAACTTCATAAATCTGTAGTTATTTCGTCCCCATATTAACCAGATAGGGAATTCTAATTTATTGAAACGGAAAGGTAGCATCTGATTACAGCCTACCGGTCTCGAAAATAGATTGACCTACAGAATGAGGAAAGAAAACAAATCAGATTAACTAATAAAACAATGAAAAGAAACGTCATATGCCTCGGTTTGAGTGCTTTGATTTACGTAACAGGTTGTACGTCAAAAAAAGAAGAGAAAGAAGAAGTTGTTACTTACGCAGTTACCTCTCCCTTACAAATCGACACTTCGTTTACTAAAGAGTATGTTTCGCAGATCAAATCTGTTCGCAACATTGAGGTGAGGGCCCAAGAGAAAGGCTATTTGCAAAACATTTATGTAGATGAAGGCCAGCATGTGCGTGCCGGACAGTTGCTGTTCAGGATTATGCCTAAGCTGTTCCAGGCGGAAGTTTTAAAGGCACAGGCCGAAAAACAGGCTGCCGAAATCGAGCTTCAAAATACCAAACTCCTGACCGACAAAAATGTAGTTTCGCAAAACGAATTGGCGATGGCCAAGGCCAAACTGCAATCGGCCAATGCCGAAACCTCGTTGGCCAAGCTTCATTTGTCGTTTACCGAAATCAGGGCCCCATTTGATGGCACGATCGATCGTATTCCTTTAAAACTGGGCAGTTTGGTGGATGAGGGCGCTTTGTTGACCAGTCTTTCTGATAACAGCCAGGTTTTTGCATATTTCAACGTTTCCGAACCTGAATACCTGAGCTATCAATCGTCGGCAAAGGCAAAAAACACACAAGATGTTGGGCTGCTTTTGGCCAACAACCAATTGCTCAAATCAAAAGGCAAGGTTGAGGTGATTGAAAGCGAATTTGACAACGAAACCGGAAACATCGCCTTCAGGGCAAGGTTTAACAATACCGATAATCTGCTGAGAAATGGCGAAACCGGCAAGATACAGATGGTAGTGCCTATCAAAAATGCCTTGGTAATTCCTCAAAAAGCAACTTACGACATCCAAGATAAAACCTATGTTTTTGTGGTGGATAACCGTAACGTCGTACACTCAAGGGCGATTACTGTAACTGGCGAGCTGCCCGACCTGTACATCGTAGCCGATGGGATTAAAGCAGGAGACAAGATCTTGCTAGAAGGCGTTCAAAAGGCAAAAGACGACGATAAAATCACTTATAAGTTCCAAAATCCGCAAGAGGTGCTGAAACAGTTAAGATTAAAAGCAGAATAATTTAACCCCTTAAACTTAATCTTATGTTTGGCAAATTCATACAAAGGCCAGTCCTTTCTATAGTGATATCCCTTATTATTGTGTTTTTGGGTGCACTGGCGATTTCATACCTGCCCGTAACACAATTCCCTTCTATTTCGCCGCCAAAGGTGAACATTACCGCCGAATACCCTGGCGCCAATAACGAGTTGTTGATCAAATCGGTGGTTATTCCGCTCGAGCGTGCACTTAATGGTGTACCCGGCATGAAATACATCGCTTCTGATGCCGGTAATGATGGAGAGGCTAGTGTTCAGGTGGTGTTTAACCTAGGTACCGATCCTAACCAGGCCTCGCTTAACGTTCAGAACCGGGTAGCTGCGGTTACCAACAAGTTGCCGCCGCTGGTAGTGCGCGAGGGCGTAAAAATCAGTCGCGAAGAATCCAACATGTTGATGTACATTAACTTGTATAGCAAAGACCCAAAAATGGACGAAAACTTCCTTTACAACTATGCAGATATCAATTTGCTTTCTGAATTGAAAAGGGTTGATGGCGTAGGTTTCGCCGATATTTTGGGTAACCGCGAGTATGCCATGCGTATTTGGCTGAAGCCAGACCGTATGCAGGCCTACAAGATTTCGGCCGATGAGGTAATGAAATCCCTCGACGAGCAAAGTTTGGAAGCATCGCCAGGCAAAACCGGCGAAAGTTCGGGCAAGCGCTCACAGGCTTTTGAATATGTATTGAAATATTCGGGCAGGTTCAGCACCAAGCAAGATTATGAAAACATCGTGCTAAGAGCCAATCCCAATGGCGAATTGTTGCGCTTAAAAGATGTAGCCGATATCGAATTCGGCAGTTCGATGTACGATTTGTATTCGCACATTAACGGAAGGCCTTCGGCCGCTATCGTGCTGAAACAGTCTTATGGCAGCAATGCGAGCCAGGTAATTAAGGACGTGAAAGCGAAAATGGCCGAAATCAAAGACAGCTCCTTTCCCAAAGGCTTGGATTATGAAATCAGCTACGATGTTTCCAAGTTCCTCGATGCTTCGATAGAAAAAGTAATCCACACCTTGATTGAAGCCTTTATTTTGGTGGGCCTGGTGGTTTTCTTATTCCTTGGCGACTGGCGTTCAACGCTAATCCCGGCCATTGCAGTACCAGTATCGCTGATCGGAACCTTTGTGTTTATGCAGTTCTTCGGCATTACGCTTAACTTGATCACTTTGTTTGCCCTGGTATTGGCTATTGGGGTGGTGGTAGACGACGCGATTGTGGTAATTGAAGCGGTACACGCCAAGATGGAGCATAATCCAAAGCTTTCGCCATTGAGAGCTACACAACAGGCCCTCAGGGAAATTAGCGGAGCCATTATTGCCATTACCTTTTTAATGGCCTCGGTATTTATTCCGGTAGCCTTTATGTCGGGTCCCGTAGGTATTTTCTACAGGCAGTTCTCCATTACCATGGCTACCGCCATTATCTTGTCGGGTATTGTGGCCTTAACGCTTACGCCGGCCTTGTGTGCCATTATGTTGAAAAACACGCACGGCAAAGCCAAAAAGAAAAGCATTGTTGATAAGGCCATCGATGGTTTCAACAACTGGTTTGGCCGATTGACCGGCAGCTATGAAAAGGTATTGAACAAAGTAGTGAGCCGTCGTATATTTACTTTTGGCGCATTGGGGATATTTTGTTTGGGTATTTGGTTTTTGAATGGAAGCGTACCTACAGGATTTATCCCTAACGAGGATCAAGGCATGGTTTATGCCATTATCCAAACGCCGCCGGGCTCGACGCTCGAACGTACCAACGAGATTTCGGAGCAGCTCCAAAAAATGTCTGAAGGCATTGAAGGCGTAAAATCGGTATCATCATTGGCTGGTTACGAAATCCTGACCGAAGGTACTGGCGCAAACTCTGGAACCTGTTTGATTAACCTGAAAGACTGGCACGAACGCAAAAACTCGGCTCAGGACATTATCAACGAATTAGAGCAAAAGGCGAAGTCGATCCCAGGTGCTACCATCGAATTTTTTCAGCCACCAGCAGTACCTGGTTATGGTGCGGCAGGCGGTTTCGAACTCCGCTTGCTGGATAAAGCGGGTAGTGGCGACTATAAAAAAATGGAAACCGTAGCCAACGATTTTGTGCGCGAGCTGAACAAGCAAAAGGAACTTTCATCTGTATTTACCTTCTACAGCTCAAGTTTTCCGCAATACATGCTTAAAATAGACAATGATGTGGCGCAGCAAAAAGGCGTTACCATTGACAATGCCATGAATACCCTTTCTACTTTTGTGGGCAGTAATTACGAAACCAGTTTCATTAAATACGACCGTCAATATAAGGTAATGGTACAGGCCTTGCCACAATACAGGGCCTTGCCAGAAGATATTCTTAAGCTTTCGGTGAAGAACAGCCGCGATGAAATGGTGCCTTTCTCTGCCTTTATGCACATGGAAAGGGTGTACGGTTTGTCGGAGATTACCCGGCACAACATGTACAATGCCGCCGAAATTAGCGGACAGGCGGCGCCAGGCTACAGTTCGGGCGAAGCCATTAAAGTAATTAGCGAAGTAGCCAAGAAAACACTGCCTAGGGGCTTTGGTATCGATTGGGCTGGTATTTCTAAGGACGAGGTATCGCGTGGCAACGAAGCCATCTATATCTTCCTCATTTGTTTAGGTTTCGTTTACCTGGTGCTTGCCGCCCAATATGAGAGCTTTATCTTGCCACTTTCGGTCATCCTGTCTTTGCCTGCCGGTTTGTTTGGCGCCTTTTTGTTCCTCAAGGTATTTGGATTAGAAAACAACATCTATGCGCAGGTGGCCATGGTGATGCTCATTGGTTTGCTGGGTAAGAATGCGGTGCTGATCGTAGAATTTGCGGCGCAACGCCATAGCCAGGGAGCTTCCATCCTCAAATCGGCCCTTGAAGGTGCCAAGGTGCGTTTCCGTCCGATTTTAATGACCTCTTTCGCTTTCATTGCAGGTTTAATTCCGTTGATGATTGCCACAGGGCCCGGAAAAATCGGCAACAGGACCATCGGAACCGCGGCTGCCGGAGGCATGCTTTTCGGAACGCTTTTCGGCGTGGTTATTATTCCAGGCTTGTATTTGGTTTTTGGAAAAATAGCGGCCAGGCGCAAGCTGATCAAGATTGAAGAAGAACATCCGTTAACCGAAGAAATTGAAGACAATGTTAAGAGAAAATAGCCTAAAAGGCCTTGGCCTGGCTCTGATTTGTGTTGCTTATTCGGCCTGTAAAGTGCCAGAGTTTACGCAACGTGCCGAAAATAAAAATGTGCCAACAAGTTTTGGTACCTCAACAGATACCTTAAACAGTGCAAACATCCAATGGCGCAAGTTTTTTACCGATCCCGATTTGGTGAACCTGATTGATACGGCCTTGAAAAACAATCAGGAGCTAAATATGACCCTGCAGGAAATCGAAATTGCCAAAAACGAGGTGAGGGCCAAAAAAGGCGAGCTTTTGCCTAGCGTAAGCTATGGCGCCGGTGCCGGATTAGAAAAGGTTGGCCGTTATACCAGTTCTGGTGCGGGCGATGCTTCTACCGATATCACACCGGGCAAAGGCGTACCAGATGTATTGCCCGATTATAAATTTGGCTTACAGGCCGAATGGGAAGCCGATATCTGGCATAAATTGCGCAATTCGAAGAAAGCCGCAGTTGCCCGATACCTATCAACCGTTGAAGGCAAAAACTTTGTGGTAACCAATCTGGTGGCCGAAGTAGCCAATTCCTACTATGAGTTGTTGGCTTTGGATAACCAGTTGGATATTGTGAAAAAGAATATCGCCCTGCAAAGCAATGCTTTGGAGCTGATGAAAATCCAGAAACAAGCCACCCGCGTTACGGAGCTTGCCGTTAGGAAATTCGAAGCCGAGGTGCTGAATTCGAAAAGCATGGAATTCGATATCCAAAAAGACATTGTCAACACCGAAAATAAGATCAATTTCTTGCTGGGTCGCTTTCCGCAACCAATTCCAAGAAGCAAGGCCAACTTTACCGATTTGGTGCCACCAAGCATTCAAGAAGGGCTTCCGTCGCAATTGTTGGCCAATCGCCCCGATATTAAACAGGCGGAGCTCGACCTGGCGGCAGCGAAACTGGATGTTAAAGTGGCCAAAGCTAAGTTCTATCCTTCGCTGGGCATTTCTGCATCAATCGGTTACCAGGCTTTTAACCCTTCATATTTGCTCAGAACGCCCGAATCGATATTCTATTCGCTGGCTGCCGATCTGGCAGGGCCGCTGATCAACAAAAATGCCATCAAAGCCGATTATTTAACGGCCAATGCCAAGCAATTGCAGGCAGTTTATAATTATGAACGCAGTATTTTAAATGGCTATATCGAAGTAGCCAATCAGTTGTCTAACCTCAGCAACCTGCAAAAAAGCTACGATTTAAAAGCCAAGCAGGCCAAGGCACTCACTGAATCGATCGAGATTTCGAATGATTTGTTCAAATCGGCCAGGGCCGATTATTTCGAAGTGCTGATGACCCAGCGCGATGCCTTGGAATCGAAACTGGAACTGATCGAAACCAAAAAACAGCAACTTAATGCCGTGGTTAATATTTACCAGGCTTTGGGAGGAGGCTGGAATTAAAATACGCTGATCTCGTTTGGTCATCATCTTCGCGGCGTTGTAGTACACACACAGAGGTTTTGCTGGTGTTTATTACAGCGCCGTTTGTTTTGTTGTAACGGTTAACTTGTAGTTAATCAGCAAGAAATCGCTCAAAAATTTGGAAGTTTAAAATGCAAACTATATATTTAGTTAACCTTAAACCCTAAACCAAATTAATCATGAGAAAATTAGTTTTATCGGCGGTATTGGCCTTGACCCTGGCTGGAGCCCAGGCGCAGCACATTAAGTTTTCGCCGGCCATGCCTGTAGCCGGTCAACCTTTATCGTTCGAATATGATGCAAAAGGTGGCAACCTCGATGGTTTGGCCAATGTAAAATGCGTGGCACAGACTTTCGTAAACAAAAAACAGAAAGTAGTAAATGTAGACCTCACCAAGGAGGGTTCTGTTTACAAAGGCGATTTTACACCAGTGGATAGTACGGCCATCGTTGTGCTTACTTTTGCTGCCGATGGTACCAAAGACGATAACCCTAATGGCTATTACACGCTTTTTTACAAAGACGGTAAACCTACGGCCATGGCTTATTATTGGGAGGCGCTTTATTACAACGGTATGGGCGCTGCCTTGGCGGGCATCAAATCAGACAAAACCAAAGCCATTGCAGCCTATGAGAAAGCGTTTGACGCCGATCCGAACATGAGGGGCCCAAATATAATCAGCTATTTGGCGCTCCAGTACGGCGCAGATAAAGCCAAAGGCGAGCAAATGATCCAGCATGAACTCTTATCGCTAAATAAAGCGGCCAAAATGAGCGAAGACGACATGATTAAGACCGCTAATTTGTACACCGTGCTAAAGCGCAAATCAGCAGCAGATTCGGTTTATAATCTGATTAAAATCCAATACCCGAAGGGCAGCTATGCCTATAATAAAAGTGCCAATGCCATCTATAACGAAAAAGATGCCGTAAAAATGGAGGCCCTCCTCAAAAAGCTGACAGCCGATTTTGGCCTTGATCCCAATAAAAAGGCAGATGCAGATAAATTGGAAGGCTTTTATGCCCAAGTGGCCAGTGCGTATGGCTTGGCCAAAAACAATGAAAAATTTGAATTTTATAGCAACAAGATAAGCAACAAGATTACTTTGGCCTCCCTTTATAATACCTATGCATGGGCTGGTGCTGAAAAAAAGGAAAATATGCCTTTCAGTGCGAAAATCTCGAAAAAATCGCTCGAGCTTTTAGAGGCGGCTAAAAACGATCCCATGCCAGCTTATTATGCTTCAAAAGAAAGCTACCTCAAAGGCATAGAAGGCAATTACGCCTCTTACGCAGATACTTATGCCTTATTGCTTGATCATTTGGGCAAAAGTGAGGAAGCGTTGAAGTATCAGGAAAAAGCGGTGAATATGAACAACTTTAGCAGCCCCGATATGAATGTCCGCTTTGTTTCTTTCCTTAAAAAGAACAACAGAAATGAAGATGTGGTTAAGTACGCCGAGAGGTTTGTCAGAGAGGGCCAAGGTACCGAACAATTGAAAGCCGATCTTAAAGCGGCCTATAAAGGTGCGCAACCATTTGACGCCTATTATGGTTCCTTAGAAAAAGAAGCTATGGCCAAAGAAAGAGCCAAGTTTGAAAAAGAAATGATCAACAGGCCAGCGCCGGCATTCGCCCTGATGAATTTAAAGGGAGAAAAAGTTTCGCTGGCCAGTCTTAAAGGCAAGGTAGTTATTGTCGATTACTGGGCAACCTGGTGCGGCCCTTGCGTGGCCTCTTTCCCAGGCATGCAAAAAGCCGTTGATAAGTACAAAAACAATCCTAACGTGGTATTCTTGTTTGTCAATACTTGGCAAAACGAAGATAACAGGGAAAAGGTAGTGAAAGACTTTATGGCCGGCACAACTTATACCTTTAATGTGTTGTTCGATACCAAAAACAAGCAGGATCCCAGCAGGTTCGATGTTATAGATAGCTACAATTTAAACGGCGACGGAATCCCGCAGAAATATATCATTGATGGCAACGGAAACATCCGGTTTAAAAAAGTTGGTTTTTCGGGCAGCGCCGATGGAACAGTCAAAGAACTCGACATGATGATAGAATTGGCCAAAGGAGCCTCGCAGAACAGCAAATAAGTGTAAAAAAGCCCCAGAATCCTGGGGCTTTTTTTTTGGCCAATATCCCCTTTTCCAATTGCAGGTTTAGCCGGGGCTTGAAAAATCCACGAAAACCAGTATTTTAATTTCCTTATCAATTATTCAAATTTGTAGTAATGAGGAATCTTTTTATTGTACTGGCCCTGGTATTGGTGTCGTTTTTGCCGGCAACGGCACAATTTCCTTTTACCAGAAAATATAATGCCGATACGCTCGAAAATGCACTTAAAAAGGCAGGATCTGACGAGGAAAAGGCCCGTCTCAACTGCTTGCTGTCTCTGTACTGGTCGCTTAGCGATACGGCAAAGGCCAAGCCTTACCTACAGCAGGCCATGAAGCTCGGCCGGGTTTCTCCTTTTCTCCGGTCGGTTTATCCTTATTGCCAAGCCTATATCTGCTGGGATACCGATCAGGCGCGCAGCGAAACGCTTTTTATGCAGGTAAGCCAAAACCTGGCGCGCTTCAAAAGCCCGGAAGCCTTCTTTTTAAGGGCCAAAAGCCTGCGTAATTATGCCTTGCACCAACAGGCCAAAGACAATGCCAAGGGCTACGTAAACGCTTTGCTTAAGGCTATCCCGCTGGCAAAACAGAGTAACGACAGTACCCTAATCGGTATGTTGCACCAAGATGTAGCCATGACTTTCATGAACGGTGGGCAGTTTGAAAAATCGGCCGAGTATTATCAAACGGCCATTGCCTATTACAACAACACGAAAACACCTTACACCGATTTGGTCAAGGCTTATGCATTGCTGGTAGAGAACTATGCCTATGCCGGCAAGAACCTGGAAGAGGCCAAGCCCATCTTGGCCAAAATCGGTAAAATTTTAAAAGGGAAGCCCATCACTGTAGCCAGTGCCGAATATGACCTGGCCGCGGGCATGTATTATAGGGCGGTTAAAGACTATGCCAACAGCTTGAAAAAATTCGATGAAGGCATACAGGCGGCCAAAAGCCTTCAGGATGCCTACATGCTCAAGCAAATGTCTTATCAGAAATATTTCATTTACCAAGAACAGCGCAACTACAAGGCCGCCTTGGCGGTGCTCTTCGATTTCATGAAGGCTGAACCCAAGCTGTCAATCCACAACCGGCAACGGGTTTATTTCGATCTTGCTGAAACCTATGCCGGAATGGGGCAAATGCCCGAGGCCTATCAATGGCTCAAGCAATATTCGACCATTAGAGACAGTGTTTTCGATGCCAGCCTTAAACAGGAAATAGGGGCCATGGAAGTGAAGTTCAAAAATGTAGAGAACAAGAAAAAAATAGCCGAGCTCGAAGCCGAGAAAAAAGAAGCAGGTCTCAAAGCCAAGAACAATCGTCTGTTTAGTTGGCTGTTGGGCATGGGTTGCCTGGCCTTGGCTTGTGTAGCGCTGTTTGCCTATCAGCTTTACCGGAAGAACAAAAAGCTGGCAGCCCAACAGTTGAAGGAAATAGAGCAGCAGCAAGCCTTAAAACTAACACAAGCCATGCTGCAGGGCGAAGAACGTGAAAGGGGGAGGGTGGCCCGCGACCTGCACGATGGCATAGGGGGTCTTTTGGCCGGGATTAAAATCAATCTTTCAAGACAATCGAAAATGGAAAAACAGCAAAGCCTTGACGGAATAATCTTGCAGATAGATCACTCTGTAACAGAACTGCGCAGGATTGCCCGCAACATGATGCCTGAGAGCCTGCTGAAGGTAGGCCTGGAAGCGGCCTTGCGCGATCTTTGCGAATCGTTGGCCACTACCGAAGCGCCAATCGAGTTTCAGGCTTATGGGATCAGCAAACAACTGCCGGCAGTAACACAAGCCAATATCTACAGAATTGTACAGGAAATTTTGTCGAATGCCGTACGCCATGCCGAGGCTTCGAAAATCATGCTGCAATGCAGCCAGCACGAAAGCGTTTTCCTGATCGATGTAGAAGACAATGGCAAAGGCTTTGATACATCGGTAAGTTCAACCGGAGGCATGGGTTTCGATAACATCAACAATCGTGTGGCTTATCTTAAAGGCAGTTTAGCCATTACATCGAATATTGGCCAAGGTACGGCAGTTCACATCGAGCTCCATACCGGCGAATCGCGTGGTTAAATAAGCCAGCAACAGCAACCGTATGGCGTGTTTTGACTTGTACAATGTTCCAATAAAAAAGCCCCGAACAACCGGGGCTTTTTAAGATTTATAGCTTTTTTGCTTATTTTTTGTCTTTGGTGTAAGCTTCGTTCAGTCCTTTTAAAACTTCGCTGGTTACATCAAGGCTTTCGTCGGCAAACAAGATGGCGCTGTTGCCTTTGGCATAAGTCAACACCATTTTATAGCCTTTGGTTTTGGCATAGCCTTTCAAGAAATCGGCTACCTTGTTGTAAAGGGCTTCTTGCTCTTTAGCCTGCTCGTTTTGCAAAGCGGCACCGGCATTTTGTTGGTAGGCTTGCAGTTCTTGTTGCTTGCGGCCCAAACGTTGCTCGGTGGCTGCTCTTTGGTCGGCCGACAATGTGCCTTGCTGTTGCTGGTATTGTTGTACTTCGCGTTGGAAAGCCTGTTGCTTAGCTGTTAAATCGGTTTCAGCCGCTTTGCCTTTGGTTTCCATTTTGGTTTTAAGGTCTTTAAAGTATTCGTATTTGGTCAGCAACGAATCAGAATTCACATAAACGATTTTGTCTTCAGCGGTTACCGAAGCGGTGCTGGTTTTTGCTGGAGTGGTTTCGGTTTTGTTTTCTTTATTTCCGCAAGCGGCCATTACAGAAACAAGTGCCGTTGCCGTAAGTAGGCTGCCTAGTTTTAAAGTTGTTATTTTCATCTATAATTAATTTGTTTTTCAATGCTTGCGAAGCTTGCCCAAACCGGTGCAGGTTTCGTGTTGTTTTTTAGTTTTTAAGGGTATCTTTAGGTTTGAACGCGGTTGATTTACACTTTATTACCTCTCTTTTTCTTTTCCTTGCCCGAGGTTCAAATCTGCTAAATTTTAGCAAATATAAAAATCAAAACCGACTATCCTAAAAACAAGCTTTTTTTAATCGTTTTTATGTGATTTTAACACGCAAATAGTTATCCACATCTGCCTTAATTCGGCAAAAAATCGTTATTTTTGATTCTTTAAGTATTAAACAAAATTATGAGCGAAGAAAAAGATCCAAAGTCAAATTATTCGGCAGATAATATACAGGTTTTAGAAGGTTTAGAAGCTGTTCGAAAGCGTCCTTCCATGTATATTGGTGATACTGGGGTTAAGGGTTTGCACCACTTGGTTTACGAGGTGGTAGACAACTCTATTGACGAGGCGTTGGCAGGCTACTGTACAGACATTTTTGTCACCATTCATAAAGGCAACTCAATTACCGTAGAAGATAATGGCCGTGGTATTCCAACCGGCATCAATACCAAAGAAGGCAAATCGGCCTTGGAAATCGTAATGACGGTTTTGCATGCCGGTGGTAAATTCGATAAGGACACCTACAAAGTATCGGGTGGTTTGCACGGTGTGGGGGTAAGCTGCGTTAACGCGCTGTCTGTCCACGTCAAAACCGTGGTGCACCGCGAAGGCAAAATCTTTACCCAAGAGTACGAAAGGGGTAAGCCTTTGTTTGACGTCAAAGAAATCGGGGTTTCTGACAAAACCGGTACGATTCAAACGTTCCAGCCAGATGCCGAAATATTTACCCAAACTACCGAATACCGTTACGATACCTTGGCTAGCCGTTTGCGCGAGTTGGCCTTTCTCAACAAGGGCATCAGCCTTACGCTAACCGACGAGCGCGAAACCAACGAAGATGGTTCTTACCTGTCGGAGGTTTTCAAATCTGAAGGCGGTTTAAAAGAGTTTGTCCAGTTTTTGGATGGCACCCGCCCGTCGCTAATTCCCGAGCCAATTTATGTAGAAGGTATTAAAAGCGGCATTCCGGTTGAGTTGGCCATGCAATACAACGACAGCTACTCGGAAAACGTACACTCTTATGTAAACAACATCAATACCCACGAAGGTGGTACCCATATCGCAGGTTTTAGGCGCGGCTTAACCCGTACCTTAAAAGCTTATGCCGAGAAATCGGGATTGCTGAAAAACGTAAAATTCGAAATCACCGGCGACGACTTTAGGGAAGGCTTAACCGCTGTAGTTTCGGTAAAGGTACAAGAGCCTCAATTTGAAGGGCAGACCAAAACCAAATTAGGTAACTCTGAG
Organism: Pedobacter sp. TM02; assembly: GCF_059705275.1. Classification (NCBI taxonomy): domain Bacteria; kingdom Pseudomonadati; phylum Bacteroidota; class Sphingobacteriia; order Sphingobacteriales; family Sphingobacteriaceae; genus Pedobacter; species Pedobacter sp. TM02. The sequence goes on along the minus strand of NZ_AP046530.1, from coordinate 3,194,020 downwards.
GTAATGGGTGCGGTTGATGTGGCCGTTGGCGAAGCATTGGGCAATTATTTGGAAGAAAATCCGAAAGAAGCCAAAATGATCGTTAACAAGGTTATTTTAGCGGCTACAGCCCGCGCGGCAGCCCGTAAGGCTCGCGAAATGGTACAGCGCAAAAGCGTCATGGGTGGTTCTGGTTTGCCAGGCAAACTGGCCGACTGTTCTGATTCTGATCCGGAAAGATGCGAATTATACCTGGTAGAGGGCGACTCGGCGGGTGGTACCGCCAAGCAAGGCCGCGACCGTAATTTCCAGGCTATTCTGCCCTTAAAAGGAAAGATCCTGAACGTAGAAAAAGCCATGGAGCACAAAATCTACGAAAACGACGAGATCAAGAACATGTTTACCGCCTTGGGCGTAAGCATCGGTACCGAAGACGACGACAAGGCCCTGAACCTGACCAAGCTTCGCTACCACAAAATTATCATCATGACGGATGCTGATATCGACGGATCGCACATTACTACGCTGATCCTCACTTTCTTCTTCCGCTACATGAAGAGCTTGATCGAAGCCGGTTATGTATATATCGCTGCGCCGCCGCTTTACCAGGTTAAAAAAGGTAAGGATTTTGAATATTGCTGGAACGATCAGCAACGCGATGCTGCGGTGCAACGTTTAAAAGGTGCCGGTAAGGAAGAAAGCGTTCATATCCAACGTTACAAAGGTTTGGGAGAGATGAACGCCGAACAGCTGTGGGAAACTACGCTGAACCCGGCAACCCGTACGCTGTTAAAAGCGACCATCGAAAATGCAGCCGAGTGCGACCATACTTTCTCTATGCTGATGGGCGACGAAGTTGCACCACGTAGGGAATTTATCGAACGCAATGCGAAATATGCGAAGATTGATGCCTAGGAATTAATCAATAGCCCATAGGCTACAGCCATAAAAATTGAACCCTCCTTGCCAAAGCTTGGAGGGTTCGTTGTTTATTAGGAGTAAAGAATGTGGCGTTGTTGGTTGTGCTACAAGATATAGTAAGAGCCAATCGGAGCCATTTCGGCATGTGGCTTGTCTTCGTACAGCTTGTGGTCGTCGAGCATTTGGCAGAGGTCTTTTTCAATGTTTCTGCAAATGGTGGTGGTTGGCGTATCGGTAGGCTTGTTCTCGAATGGGTCTTGCAGGTGAACGGCCATCTTTTCTACCAAGAGGAAGAAAGTAGCAATGGCAATAACCACCGGAACCTCCATGTAGCCAAAATACTCGATCAGGCCAAAGGGCAACAATACAATGAACAAATGGATAGACATGTTGATGTACTTGCTGTAGGTGACCGGAAAAATGGTATTCTTGATCCTTTCCGATCCGCCCATGTGGTTACACAATGCCGTTAGGGTTTTGTCTATCTCAATCTGTTGGTACTGATTGATCCAGCCTTCTATCAGTGCCTTTTTCAAATCCATGGCATGCAGTTCGAGCAGGGCCACCGTTACGTTGCGCTGCTTTTTAATAAACTGCAGCTCTTCCTTGTCCAAGTATCTTTCCAGCCCCTTGGCAGCGCTTTGCCCCCTCAAACCTTGGCTTAAGGCAAAACACCAGGCAATTTGGCGCTTGATGAAACGGTTCTTGAAACGTTCAATCTCATCAAGCCCATAGGGATTGTCTACGAAAGAAAGGATCTGACGGGCCAGCGACCTCGAATCGTTTACAATGGCACCCCAAAGAATGCGGGCTTCCCACCACCTGTCGTAAGCCTGGTTTGACCTGAAGGCCAACAAAAGGGATATGATGGTACCCAAAAGTGCTGGAACAGCCACAGGAATGGAGATGCGCGTAACATGGAAGTTTTCGTAAAGCACCACGATGCCAATCGAATAACTGATGACAAAAATGAGCTCTTTTTTAATCTTTCCAAAAATGTAGGTAAAGGGAATATTGTTTCGTAACAGCATAAAAATTAAGTTTAATTAGATACTACTTACCGCTTTAACGGTTTCTTGAGGCATCCTGGTTTCAAATAAATTGTCGCCAATGGCGATATCGGTAATGTTCAGTTCAAATACCCTGCATCCAGCACGCATGATCAGGTAGTTGGGATCGATGCTGTATTTGTTGATGGGGCAAAAATCGTAGTCCTGCGGATAGGCAATGGCATCAACCTGCAAAGCCTCCAGCAAATTCTTAAAGGCTACCAAGGTGCTGCCATAAAAATACTCGATGCCGATTCGGCCAATCTTCGAACCGTACTTTTGCTTGTAATGGTCCATTTTTTGATAAAAGGCATCGCTTACATGCTCATAGTCTCGGCTTCTTCTGCTCAGCATCAGCATGTCGGTAATCGAATCAGACAGTTTAAAGGCATGCAGGAAAATAATGTTGAGCTCGTTACAGTTCTGCGTCAACAGAAAGGCATCAATAATTTTGGTGCTTTCTGGATTGAAATCGGTTGGGACCAATAAAGTTTTCATGGTTTTTATCTTGTTTAAGTGATCGAATGCTTAATTGATACAAGATTAGCCCTCAAAAATTATAGCCGTATAAGAGCGAGATTAGAATGAGATTAGAATTTAAGCTAAAAGGAGAAAGAAGGAGAATTGGAGTAGAAAAAAATCGCTTTGTAGCATAATCTCTAGCCAGTTAACAGTTTCCAATTTCCAGTCCAGTTTCCGGTTCGCCGTTGACAATCAATCATCTAATCAACCAACCATCTAATCAACTAATGAACCAATGCACTAAGTAATCGGTAAAATGACCTTGATGGTGGTGCCGATGCCTACTTGCGATTGGATGGCGATGCTGCCTCTGTGCAGGCGGATGATATTGAGCGAAAGGGGCAAGCCTACGCCATAGCCCTTAAAATTGGAAGTATTGGAAGCCCTGTAAAATGGTTCGAAAATATGCTGGATGTCGTCTTGAGGTATGCCAATGCCCTGATCGGCAATGGAAATTGACAGCAAGTGGCCATTGCTTTCGAGGCTAACCAGCACTGGCTTGTTGTCTGAATATTTACAGGCATTGCTCACAATATTGGTAATGGCCAATTTAATGAGGTTTTTGTTAGCTTTTAAGGTAAGCGCCTCCTCATTGGCCGGCAGTTTGCTAAAATCGATTTCTATCTTGCTTTCAGGATGTACCTGTTGCACTGCATCCTTGGCCTCCCAAACCAGTTCGTCCATCCTTACTTCTTCGCGTGGCTGTACCTTGCCGTTAAAGCCCGATTGCGCCAATCCCAACAAACTGGTTAAGATATGCTCAAGCCTTTCGGCCTCGTCTTTAATTTTGTTGAGGGCCAGCTCCTGTGGAGGGGAGTTGTTGAAGGTTTTCAAGGCCAGCTCCACTTCGCCACTGATGATGGTTAACGGCGTACGCAGTTCGTGCGAAGCATTGCTGATGAAGTTGTTTTGGGTCTCAAAAGCCGTTTCGAGCCTGTTGAGCATGTTGTTAAAAGTTTGGGCCAATTGCGACATCTCGTCGGTTCCCTGTTTCACGTCGAGCCTTAAATGTAGGTTTTCGGCCTTGATTTTCTTGACGCTTTTAATCACTTTACGCAAAGGATCGAGCATATAGTTGGAAAACTTCCAGCCCACCACAAACGAAAGCACAATAGAAAGAAAGAAGCCTGCGAAAAGGATTTTTTGCAGGTCTTTCAGTTCCCTAAAACCAAAAGGATCGGTGGCCGAAATAATAACGATATAATCCTTGCCATTGCTTTTAAAGCGCTTGCCGGCATAAAAATAGTTTTCTTCACGGTAGCGCGCCATTTTGCCCGCATTGAGTTTGTCGTAAAAGCTTTGGGGCAGCTTAAGCTGGGCATTAATTAGCTCCTTTTGGCTTTCCTCAATCACCAATTCCCGCTCCGATGGCAAGCGTTCCAGGTATTGGTTACGCATCTTGGCATAGGCACTATTGTTTTCGTCGTGGAATAATTTGATTTGAGCGGCAATATTTACCCGGGCTTCCAGGCGTTTGTAGAAATCTTCGAAGGCAAATTCGTTCGAAAAATACCAAACAAAACCACTCAGCAAAGAAATGATAATGGCCGATAGGATTGCAAAAAGCAAGGTGATTTTTTTGGCAATGCTCATGTGCTCTCCTTTAAAACATAGCCCAGGCCTACTGCCGTATGGATTAATTTTTGCGAAGCATCTTTGTCTATCTTCTTGCGCAGGTAGTTCACGTAAACATCAACTACGTTGGTGCCCAGGTTAAAATCGATGTCCCATACGTTTTCGAGGATATCGATACGCGACAGGATTTTCGATTTGTTTTTGGCCATGTACTCCAACAAACGGTATTCGGTAGCGGTAAGGTTGATTTCGTTTTGGTTGCGCTTCACGGTTTTGGCGCTCAGGTTCAATTGCAGATCGGCAATGTTGATGATTTGGTCTTGGTTGGCCTGGCCACCGTAGCGCCTCAGCAAGGTGCGGATCCTGGCAAAAAGCTCGGCAAACTTAAAAGGCTTTACCAAGTAGTCGTCGGCACCATTGTCAAGACCTTTGACTACGTTTTCGGTACTGCCCAAAGCCGTAAGCATGATAATCGGAACGTTGGGTTTGGCTTTTTTAATGAGTTTACAGAGCTCCAGTCCGTTAATGCCAGGTAGCATAATATCCAGTATAACCAGGTCGAAATGGTGATTTACCGCCATATCCAGCCCAATTTGTCCATCTGGTGCCACACTAACCGCAAAGCCTTCGTCTGCTAATCCCCTCGAAACTACAGATACTACGTTAGGCTCGTCTTCAACAAGTAGTAAATTCATCAGGGGGCAAATAATCTAAAAATCGGTAAATAACAAAATCTATGCGCCATTGTTTATGCAATTAAGTGTCTTTTTAACGCAAATCAGACATTTTTGTTTGGCTGGTGCATAAAAAAAGGCCCTTGGGTTGTTTACCAAAGGACCTTTATGGCTTGAAGCATCAAAAAATGCTATTCTCCTTTTTCAGATTTTTCTTTCAAAGACTGAAGGCCGCTTTCAAAGTCTTTGCCAATCATTTTGTCCATGCTTACAAATACGCACATCCATTTGCTGATCAGGTTGTTTTCGCCACTCATGGTCCAGGTTACTTTTTGGCCTGTTCCTTCGGGCTGGATTTCGAATTTGGTATCGGCCACGCTTTCAAAAGGCTTGATGAATTTCAACTCGATATCAACCAGTTTAGCAGGCTCGGCTTTGACGATTTTCATTTGGCCGGTTCCGGTTTCCTTGCCCTCCCAGGCATAAAGCTGTCCGGGTTGTGCCACGGGGCCGCTTACGGTAACTTTGGCGCTGGGTTCCATTTTTGACCATGGGTTCCATTTGGTAAACTGGTTAAAATCGGCAATATTCTTATAAATTACACTGTCAGGTGCGTTAATTACCGTAGTTCGGCTTACGCTGTAGGTTTTTGGCAAGAATAGGCCGCCAACAAGAAAGATAATGATCAGGATGGCTATAATGGCCACTAAGACTTTTAAAAATTTCATATTCAAAATTTGTTTGGTTTACTTAAAGTTAAGGATAATGCTTTTTAATATGCAAGCTTTTCAAACCTTATTTTAGGCCAGTTTGTTAATGTGCCGGCGCACCCTTTAAATGCAGGTCATGCAGGGCAATCCTGATGTTTTTCATGAAAATACGGCCCGGATCGGTCTTGTCAGAGTGATAATAGGGGTCGGTTTCGCGCCATAGTGGCGTATTTTTGAACCAGGTATGCTCGTAATGCCCGATCAGGTATTGGATAGGGTACCTTTGGCAAAGGTAGCGCACCAACTGCTCGTTTGCTTTCAACTGGGCGGTGGTAAGCGGATATTTATTGCTGCCTACGTTCTCTATGCCAATGGCGCAATAATTAAGGCCGATAACGTGGCGGGCAAAAACGGTATCGGGCAAAAGCTGGTAGATGCTGCCATTGCGGTCAACCAGGTAATGCGCCGAAACGTTCAGCTTGCTGGCGCCTGCTATTGCCCTGCGCGAACTTGGCAAAACGGAAGGATTGAAAGCGTTGAAAGCGCCCATTAAGCTCCTGGAAGCCGTCCAGTGCAACACAATCATTTTGGGTTTGATGGCTGGCGTTTTTTGAACCAGGTTGTGCCTTTTTTTGAGGTAGGCCAACGAAAGTTCGGTTCGCAACTGATCGAATACAACGGGTTTTTGAATAATCTTGGGTTGCTGGCCGAAAGTTAAAAGCGGACAGAGGCTACAAAAAAGTAAGAATCTTCTCATCAAATGCATGTCAAACCCGGGCGTGGCTTATTTGTAAAATCTCAATAGCTTCTTTTGGTAATCTATTTTGGCATGGTAGGCCATTAGAATATCGCCGCCAATAATAGCAGCAATGGCAGGATGGCCCAATTGCAGGTAGGTATCGTTTACGCCTTGCAGGTCGAGGGCAACACCTGCATACGATTTGAGGGTGAGCGCTCCGATTTTAAGTTGGGGAATAACACCAAGCAGCGTGGTTGAAGTACTGAAAATAGTAGCCGCTTGGGTTTCTTCGTTTACCGTAAGGTCGATAATGTTTTTTTCCATCAGGCCCTTGTCGAATACGCTTCGAGAGGCACCGGTATCTACCACGGCAAATTGCTTTTCGCCAAAAACAACAATTTCCACCAAAAGGTGGAAACCGTCGTCTTGTAAATTGATTAAGGTTAAAGGAACTGTTAGGGTTCTCATGTAGCTTGTTTATCATCCGGGTCAAGAAACTTGTGAGGATAAATTCCTCCTTCCGCCAGAACGACAAATGTTTATAAAATTTAAATCAAATTCATTTCGGCCAATACGTTGTTCATGTTGCGAACGGCATCGGCGCTTTTGTTAAACGCGGCTTGTTCGGCATCGTTTAGCTGATAATCGATAATTTTTTCCCAACCATTGCGACCTACAATTACCGGAACGCCCAGGCAGATGTCTTTTTGGCCGTACTCGCCATCTAAGGCTACGCAGCAGGTGAATAATTTTTTCTCGTCGCGTACAATGGCTTCTACCAAAGCTGCGCCAGCCGCACCCGGGGCATACCAAGCCGAAGTGCCCAACAAACCGGTTAAGGTTGCGCCGCCTACCATGGTATCGGCCGCTACCTTGGCCAAGGTGGCCTCATCCAGCAAATCGCTAACCGGCAAACTTTGGTAGGTTGCATAACGGGTTAATGGAATCATGGTGGTGTCGCCATGGCCGCCAATTACAAAGCCTTGCAAATCGTTCGAGTTGCAGCCCAAAGCTACGCTTAAATAATATTTGAAACGTGAGCTGTCTAAAGTGCCTCCCATGCCAATGATACGGTTTTTAGGCAATCCCAACGATTTTAGCGCCAGGTAGGTCATGGTATCCATCGGGTTGCTGATCACCACGATAATGGCGTCAGGAGAATATTTAAGGATGTTTTCGGCTACGCCTTTTACAATGCCCGCATTAATGCCGATCAGCTCTTCGCGGGTCATCCCCGGTTTGCGAGGCAGGCCCGAGGTAATTACGGCTACTGCCGAACCAGCCGTTTGGCTATAGTCGTTGGTTACGCCTTTGATTTTGGTGTCGAAACCCAATAAAGTGGCTGTTTGCATCATGTCAATAGCTTTGCCCTCGGCAAATCCTTCCTTGATGTCTAACAATACCAGTTCTTCGGCTAATTCTTTTCTTGCAATGTTATCTGCACAGGTGGCCCCAACGGCGCCAGCACCTACTACCGTTATCTTCATTTTAATTTATATTTTGGATAGAAAATGTTTATATGCCGAAGTTATAGAATTGTGGCAGTTTAAAAAAGGCTTTCGCGAATTTTAGTTTTCAGCTGACAGTTGCCATCTCATTCTGCCCTTGGTCTTTTACACAGGCTAGGTTAAAGAAACCTCAGGTCTGATTTGACCAAACATTTTTCAGGGTCAAACGGTTAAATGGATATGGAAAATGCAGCAACACATCAGCCAATTAACCGGATCGACTATTCGGCCTATGCCGGAAAATGGTATTCGTTATATTCTATTCCAACCTTGCTAGACAAGCATTGGAAGCAGACTATCGAAAATTATACTTTGGTAGATGATGAGCATTTTGATGTGCTTACTACCTATCATAAGGACGGAAAGCCGGAAGAGAAATCAATCCGGTCGAAGCTGTTTTTCAGTGTTCATAAGCCAGATGGCGATATGAAGGCGCAGTTTTGGTGGCCCTTTAAAATTGGTTATTGGGTAATCGAACTGGCCGACGACTACAGTTACGTCGTGGTTGGGCATCCAGACCAAAAATACCTTTTCATTATGGGGCGCGAACCTCGCATAGACGAAGACCTGCTAGCCGACATCATAGCACGTTGCCAGGAAATGGGTTACGATACCGATAAATTGGTGAGCCAGGAGCATGCCTAAGCCTGTTGTTTGGCTCAACAAGAATTACTTTTGCGTAATTTTTTTGATTTCTTCTGGGGTATATTCCTTGTAAACAAAGCCAAACCTTTGGGCGTTTTCTTCGACAGTTAATTTAAAGCCGGCTTCCTTTCTTCTTTTGTTCACGTTTTTGGCATCTTCAATGGGCATTACATAGCTGAAAAATTCTTTTTGGCCGGTTTTAGGATTGGTTATTTGTACGGAATAGATCTGTGTGCCGTAGATTTGAAGTTTTCCTTCGCTGGTCAGTTTTCTATCCAGCATCATGGCTACATATTCAAAAGGCAATTCGCCTTCTTTTCCTGCTTTTTCAATCAATGGATAGAATTTGGGTATTTGGCTGGGGCTGTGTTGTATCACATAAAAAACCGCTGTATTGGCAGGTTCGCCTACAAGGCTCTTGCCTGGGTAGCCATATTTTGAAATAATGCTTTCTACTTTCTTGAAGTTGGCCGAATCGATTTTGCTCATGATGCGCCAAGCGCTCTTCTTGAGCTCATCTTTGGGGTAGCCGAGCTCTTTTGCAAGCTGGTCTTTTCTTTGTTCAGATGTTTCCGTATCTATAAATTCCCGGATGCCCTGGTCTTGTTGCAAGATGGTATCGAGTTGCTTTTTCAGTTCAACATTAAGCCGTTTTTGGGCTACAACCGCAAAATTAACGGCTAGCGCAAATAGCGCAGTTAGAAAGATTTTCATGCGAAGGTTGTGATTGGTTGCTTAAATCTACTAATTTTTCGTAGTCCAGTCACTTCTTTAACACTTTTTAACCATTGATTCAGTTAGTTATAGGTTGCGGGTTGTGAGTTGACAGTTTAGCAATCAAACAATCGTATGGCTATGGGCTATCAGTCCTTTTTCGATTTCGCTTTAGGTGTAGTCTTATCCACTTTTAATTTATCGATCGGTAAATTCAAAACCGAATCGCTGGTGTAGGGTACCCTGGCCGAAGGCACATGCAAAGAAGCTTCTTTCAAATGCGCATCCTGATCGTCGAAAAAGATATGGGCGCCAAAAGCTTTGAGGATTTTGTCTTTAGAAATGCCACCCAAAAAATAAGCCTCGTCTACATAAACGCCCCATTTGCGCAGAGTTTTGATCACCCGCATGTGCGATGGCGCATTACGTGCGGTTACAATGGCAATGCGTAACGGAGAAAGCTCGATGCGCGTAGGCAATTCCTCCTGTATTTTCGAAAGCTTGATCAATAACTTGGCAAAAGGCCCTTCTTTTAGCGGGTCGTCTTCATGTTCGGCCTCATATTTATGAAAAGCATCCATGCCTTCGGTTTTGTAGCGATGTTCAGATTCTTCCGAAAACAGCACGGCATCGGCATCAAAGGCAATTTTTACGCGGTTATCGGTCGAGTTAAACGAATGGGGTGGTGCATAAATGTAAGCAGCAGCGCATTCTTTCGAATCGATCACATATTGTACGTCTTTAATATCCTTGCTCAGAAACAGGTCGATGTCGAAACCATCGATATACGGCGACAAAGGCTCGCCGCCACTAAAGGCCATGCGCGTAATATCGAGCTGATGGGCTTTTACCGAATTCATGACCCTTACACCGGTTTCCGGACTGTTCCTCGACATCACCACCACTTCAACGATGCGTTTTTTGGCACTTTCGTTCAGGTGTAGCAGCCTTTGCACCAAATGAAAGGCCGTGCCCGGCTCCAACAGGTCGTTTTCGTGTTCCAATTGGTATTGGCGATAGCCTACAATGCCTTCCTTCTCGAATATTTCGTTTTCTTCTTCAAGGTTGAACAACGAACGGCTCGAAACACCAATTACTAAAACTTCTGATAAATCTACTGGCATGGAAATGTGGTGGATTAAGGTAAAGGCAATCTTTGCCTAGCCCAAAGATAAGGTTTTGTCTAATGTAATGGTTGCCGGTTTGCAGTTTTTGGTTCGCAGTTCGATGATTGAAACAATGCCATGCGGTATCAGGGTAACTCCTAATTTAACAATGCAATTTTAAAAAAAAACTTGCGCAAGTGTTGATAATTAGCTGACACGTTTGCCCGTTAAAATTTCTTATTTTTGATGTCCACCATTTCCCCAGCTATGTACCTTATTTTTGATACCGAAACCACGGGTTTGCCACGTAATTACAATGCTCCGATTACCGATACGGATAATTGGCCGCGCTGTATCCAAATTGCCTGGCAATTGCACGATGAAATGGGGCGTTTGATAGAACATCAGGATTATTTGGTGAAGCCAGAAGGCTTTAACATTCCCTACGATGCCGAACGGATCCACGGTATTTCTACCGAGCTGGCAACCGAACAGGGTATCGCTCTGACCGAAGTGTTAGAGAAATTCAACATCGCGCTAAGCAAGGCCAAATTTGTGGTTGGCCAGAATATCGGCTTCGATATCAACATCATGGGTTGCGAGTTTTACCGCTTTGGCGTAGACAGTCCGATGGCTTCTTTGCCGGTACTCGATACCTGTACGGAAGTTACCGCCGAATTGCTGAAAATTCCAGGCGGAAGAGGCGGCAAGTTCAAGTTGCCAACCCTAACAGAGCTGCACCAATACCTTTTCGGAGTGCCGTTTGCCGAAGCGCACAATGCGACTGCCGACGTGGAGGCCACTACCCGATGCTTTTTGGAGCTGATCAGGAAAGGCGTTTTTACCAAAGAAGAACTGCTGGTTGATACCGATTATTACCTTCGTTTTCAGGAGATTAATCCGGGGATGGTAGAAACGGCTGGGTTAAAGCATATCAACCTCAAGGCGGCTTCGGACGAGATCAGGAAAAAGCAACAGACCGGTGGCGGTACCACCAAGGTTTCTGAAGAAGCCAAAGAAAAACTGACCAATGCCACTTTTGTGCACCTGCATAACCATACGCAGTTTTCGGTGTTGCAAAGTACCATCAGCATTCCCGATTTGGTGAAAACAACGGCCGCGCAAAATATGCCAGCCGTAGCCTTAACCGATCATGCCAACATGATGGGCGCCTTTCACTTTGTAAGCCAGGTGCTAAACCATAACAAAGGTGCCGAAGCCAAAATTGCCGAAGCTTTAGAAAAAGGCGAAACTCCAACGGTCAGTATCATTAAGCCCATTGTGGGGGTCGAATTTTTTGTGTGCGATAACCACACCGATAAAACCCGCAAAGACGATGGTTACCAGGTGGTTTTGCTGGCCAAGAACAAAAAAGGCTACCATAACCTGGCCAAAATGTCGTCTATAGCCTATACCAAAGGCTTTTATTATGTCCCGAGAATCGATAGACAGGTGATACAGCAGTATAAAGACGATATTATAGTCCTGTCGGGAAACCTGTACGGCGAAATTCCGAGCAAGCTCCTCAACTTGGGCGAAAAACAGGCCGAAGAAGCATTGATCTGGTGGAAAGAACAGTTCGGCGACGATTTTTATATCGAGCTGATGCGCCACAACCAGGAAAATGAAGACCGCGTAAACGTCAACCTGATCGAGCTGGCCAGAAAACACGATGTTAAGCTCATTGCCACCAACAATACCTATTACATCAGTAAAAAAGATGCCAATGCCCACGATATTTTACTTTGTGTAAAAGACGGCGAAAAACAGGCTACGCCAATTGGCCGTGGCCGTGGCTTTAGGTACGGCATGCCTAACCAAGAATACTATTTTAAATCGGCCGACGAAATGAAGGCCCTTTTTGCCGACCTGCCCGAAGCGATCATCAACATCCAGGAAATTGTAGACAAGATAGAAATCTATAAGCTGGCCCGCGAGGTGCTTTTGCCTAAGTTCGACATTCCGGAAGAGTTTATGGTGGCCGAAGACGAGCAGGACGGAGGCAAGCGCGGCGAGAACAAATACCTGAGGTACCTGACTTACCGCGGGGCCGAACGGCGCTACGAAGAAATAACGGATTCGATCCGCGAACGCTTGGATTTTGAGCTGCAAACCATCGAAAAAACCGGTTATCCGGGTTATTTCCTCATTGTACAGGATTTTATTGCCGAAGCTCGGAACCGTGATGTATCGGTAGGGCCCGGCCGTGGTTCGGCTGCGGGTTCGGCGGTAGCCTATTGCTTGGGCATTACCAATATCGATCCCATCAAATACGACTTGCTTTTTGAGCGTTTCCTAAATCCTGACCGTGTTTCCATGCCCGATATTGACATCGATTTCGACGACGAGGGCCGTGGCCGTGTAATGGATTACGTCATCAACAAATACGGATCGAGCCAGGTAGCTCAAATCATTACCTATGGTACCATGGCGGCCAAATCATCAATCCGCGATACCGCTAGGGTACTCGATTTGCCGTTGTTTGAAGCCGACAAGATTGCCAAGCTCATTCCCAACATGAAGCTGGCCAAAATATTCAACCTCGAAGAAAAAGCCTTAAAATCGGCCCTTAGACCCGACGAGTTCGAGAAGGTAAACGAACTGAAAACCATGGCTACGGCCAAAAATCTGAGCGCCGAAACCATCGAACAGGCTATCGTTTTAGAAGGCTCGCTGCGTAACACGGGTATCCATGCCTGCGGGGTAATCATTACGCCCGACGATATTACCAATTTCGTTCCCGTAGCTACGGCCAAAGATTCAGACCTCTACGTTACGCAGTTCGACAACTCGGTTGTAGAGAGTGCCGGGTTGCTAAAAATGGACTTTTTGGGGTTGAAAACCTTAACTCTAATTAAAGATACCGTTAAACTGGTTAAGAAAAGACATGGCATTACCCTCGATCCGGATTCTTTCCCGATAGATGATGTAAAGACCTATGAGCTCTTCCAGCGTGGCGAAACGGTCGGCATTTTCCAGTACGAGAGTCCGGGTATGCAGAAGTACATGAAAGAGCTGAAACCAACCGTTTTTGGCGACTTGATTGCGATGAACGCCCTGTACCGTCCGGGCCCGATTGCCTACATTCCTAGTTTTGTACGCCGTAAAAATGGCGACGAGGAAATCAAATACGATTTAGAGGCCTGCGAAGACCTGCTGAAAGAAACCTACGGTATTACCGTTTACCAGGAGCAGGTAATGCTTTTGTCGCAGAAACTGGCCGATTTTACCAAAGGCGAGGCCGATGTACTGCGTAAGGCCATGGGTAAGAAACAGCGCGACGTTTTGGATAAGATGAAGCCCAAGTTTATCAGTCAGGCGGCCGCCAAAGGTCATGATGCCCAGGTTTTGGAAAAAATATGGAAAGACTGGGAGGCTTTTGCCGAGTACGCCTTCAATAAATCGCACTCTACCTGTTACGCCTGGATTGCCTATCAAACTGCTTATTTAAAGGCCAATTACCCAGCCGAATACATGGCGGCGGTACTTTCCAACAACATGAGCGATATTAAACAGGTGGCTTTCTTTATGGAAGAATGTAGGCAGATGGGCGTTACCGTTTTGGGCCCCGATGTCAACGAATCAGAGCTTAAGTTTTCGGTAAATGCCAAGGGCGAAATCCGTTTCGGAATGAACGCCGTAAAAGGAGTGGGCGAGAAGGCCGTAGAAAGCATCATTGAAGAAAGAGAAGCCAACGGCCCTTTCGTGAGCATTTACGATTTTGCCAAACGCTCCAACACGCGTATCGTTAATAAAAAAGCCTACGAGAGTTTTGCCTATAGTGGTGCCTTCGATGCTTTTGGCCATCACAGGGCCCAATACTTCTATGTGGGTGCCAACGATAAGCTGAACGGCATTGAGAAGCTGATTAAGTATGCCAACGATTTTCAGAATAACCAAAACTCCTCGCAATCGTCGTTGTTTGGTGGTTCAAAAGCCGATTTGATTCTCGAACCTACCTTTCCGGTTTCGCCAGAATGGGGACTGATCGATAGGCTCAAATATGAAAAAGATGCCATCGGCATTTTCCTGTCGGGACATCCTTTAGACGATTACCGCTTCGAGTTGAAAAACTTCTGCCAACATGCCGTGAAACACCTGAGTATAGTGAACAAAATACGTAGTGGCGACAGTAATGAGGAACTTTTGGCAGAGTTTGAAACCATTAAAAACCGAGATCTGGTGGTAGGAGGTTTGGTGGTGAGTGCCGCGCAACGGATTACCAAAACCGGAAAGCCTTTTGGAGTTTTCGTTTTTGAGGATTACGACGACAGTTGCGAGATTGCTTTGTTTGGCGACGATTTTATGAAGTTTAAGCAATACTTAACCGAAGGCTACTTCCTACAGATCAGAGGACGGGTAGGCGAGCGATTCAAAAAAGAAGGCGATTGGGAATTTAAGGTAACTGCTATTGATTTATTGGCCGAATTGCGCGATAAACTGACCAAAAGCATCACCATCCAAGTGCCGATTGAAGAAATAAGCGAGGATTTTATGCAGAAGATCAATATGATTTTACAGGAAAACCAGGAGAATAGCGATCGTCATAACTGCAAGCTCAATTTCGAGGTTTATGACCGGGAGGAAAACCTCAAACTCGATTTGCCTTCCAAATCCTTGCGGATAAATCCCAATAATGTGTTTTTAGAACAATTAAATAGTTTAAATGTTGTAAATTACAGGCTCAATTAAGTGCAACTGATAAGGTTCAAACCTTTATAAAGAAAATGTCAAATTGACAGCACGCTATTGATGGCATTACAATTGATATTATATTTGTATATAAATTAAATTTTAAGTTATGGCTTTAGAAATAACAGATGCAAACTTCGAGGAAGTTGTATTAAAATCAGATAAACCAGTTTTGGTAGATTTTTGGGCTGAATGGTGCGGTCCATGTCGTATGGTAGGTCCAGTTGTAGACGAGATCTCTAAAGAATACGAAGGAAAAGCGCTAGTGGGCAAAGTTAACGTAGATAACAACCCTCAAATTTCAACCCAATTTGGTATCCGCAACATCCCGGCTTTGTTGTATTTCAAAAATGGTGAAGTGGTTGATAAACAAGTTGGTGCAGTTCCAAAATCAATTTTGGCTGGCAAACTAGATAAACAATTGTAAAATTGAGGCCATTGCATAATGGCCTTTTCATATAGACAAAGCCCCGAAACCATCAAGGTTTCGGGGCTTTGCGTTTAGCAGCTTGTTTCATGTCATCCGTGGGTAGGTTTATCAACGTCTTTGCTTTTCTTGGTTTGAACGCCTGCTGCAAAATCCTCTGCAGTTTGAAAAAACCGGAGCTGATAAACGCTACCTTAAACGAATGGCATGCTGTTAACAGTTGGTTTGATTAATCAGTTAACAAGACAATGAAGCTTCGGTAAAGTTGCATGCTATAGGCAACGAACGGGTATTTGTTAAGATATTTTTTTTAAATTATTGATAAACAAATAGATGTGTTTGCTGGGCAAATGGCGGTAACACCTTTGTGATAAAGCTTTTCAAAACTTATTATCGCACTATTGTGTTTTTGATTACAGATATTTTTTCGTTTTTTTAAGCAAACAAAACAAATCTCATGAACCATCCCAATCGTAAAATGCGCTACCTGTTGTTGGCAGGTGTTTTAATCAATTGTGTGGGAAGCACCTCGCTTTGGGCACAAAATTCGGTAGAAACGCAAAAACCTTCGGCAGATTATAAGCCCGCTTTTGTTGGACAGACGCGGATCAAGGCTGTTAAAACCGCTACGCCATTAAGTATTGCCGTAATCAATAATAAGCTCGAAAACCCTTGGGGTATTTCTGTAATGCCTGATGGCCGATTTTTAATTTCGCAGAAATATGGCAACATGGTTATTTTACAGGCCAACGGAACGCTTTCAAAAACCATTACAGGCTTGCCTAAGGTAGATGCATCTGGCCAAGGTGGCTTGTTGGATGTAACTTTGGCTCCAGATTTTGCAAAAAGCAGAATGATTTACTGGGCCTACGCAGAGCCGCAGGAAAAAGGTGTTTTATTAGCCATAGCCAAAGGCAAGCTTTCGGCCAGCGAAACAGCTATTGAAAACCAGACGATCATTTACAGAGCCACACCAGCTTATGGTGGCAAACTGCAATACGGTTCGAGGATTGTATTTGATAAGAACGGAAACCTCTTTGTAAGTACAGGCGAGCGCTCTGGAAACGACATCAGGATCCAGGCCCAATACCTTAATTCTTCGCTGGGCAAGATCCTGCACCTTACCCCAGCCGGAAAACCCGTACCCAACGGGCCTTTTGCCAAACAGGCCGATGCCCGCCCCGAGATTTATGCCTATGGTTTGCGCAATCCGGATGGTTTGGCCATTAATCCGCAAACTGGTGAGCTTTGGGAAGCAGAATTCGGCCCCAAAGGTGGCGACGAAGTCAATATTATCAAGCCTGGTAAAAACTATGGCTGGCCCATCATTACCTATGGCACCGAGTACAGTGGCAAAAAGGTAGGCGACGGCATTCAGCAGAAAGAAGGAATGGAACAACCAATTTATTATTGGAATCCAAGCATTTCGCCAGGCAGCATTGCTTTTTACAACAGCAGCAAAATTGCCGAGTGGAAAGGCAATTTGTTTGTGGGCGCTTTAAGTGGCTCGCACATCATCCGTTTGGTAATTAAGAACAACAAAATTGTAGGCGAAGAAAGACTGTTGGCCGATAAGGGCGAACGCTTTAGAGACTTGGCAGAGGGTAAAGACGGCGCCTTGTATGCCGTTACCGATGGAGGCAATTTATACAGGATTGCCAAAAAATAAAACCCAATTTCAAAATATAAAGCCCTAGCTCCGTTTGAGCCAGGGCTTTTTTATTTATTTTTTGAGCAATTCTCTTTTGATAAAAACATCAAAATCAGGCAGTGCCTTGTCTTCATATATTTCTACAAATTGAGAAAATTGGATGTAGCCGTATTTGTAGGGATCGGCAGCAAGCTTATTGTAGTTGGAGGTAATATAGGTTTTGTAGTTTTCGTTTTTGGGTACCGGATTTTTTAAGGTCGATAGCATCTTTTTGGCATAACGATAACAGTTTTCCAGTTCCTTGGTTTTCCCTGCTTTTCTCCAATAAAGGATGCTGAGGGTATTGGCATCGTATTCGCTTGCATAGGCATCGTTGTATTTTTTGCCCATGGCATTGTAAACGATATGCCCCATTTCGTGCGCGAGATAAAATCCGTTAAAAAATAGCCCGAATACTTCTTCTCCTTCTTTTTCGCCTCCGGCTACCTCTGCAAAAAATGCTTTTTGTGGTGGGATTACCTTTTTCCAAAATGGAAGGTTAACGATATTGTCTTTGTTGAAAATCAGATAGGGGCTTGTGTTCTCCACCACTTTTATGTCGATTAAGAAGCTCGGATCCAGCTTTTTTACCTGTTTAGAAAATTGATTGGCAATTTCGGAGGCATCGCTAACCATTTTGGCCGAGTCGGTATAGCGCGAAAACCATTGGTTTTGTGCAAGGGCGGCATGGCTAGCCACAACGAGTAGCCAAAATACGAGAATCTTTTTCATGGTCTATTTAATTTAAGTGAGTAATGCGTGGTGCTTAGGTTAATATTTGCCAAACTTATAAGTCAACCCCACACCCAGGGTTTCTTTGAGCTGCAATTTGCCAATCTGGTTGTCGTCGTAAAACAGATCGGCAGTAATTTGGGTAGAGATGAACTTGTTTACTTTCATGTCTAAAATGGCGCTGTAGGCCAAAACCATGTTCTGCGGTTTTTCTAAGTAATTGCTAAAGATGCCAAAACGATTGTCGAGCAAGATATTTTCCATCAATTTTGTTTTATACCTGCCACCTACGTAAGCGCCGAATTGGTAAACAAAGTTTTCGCCAGGTTTGGCGCCAAAAGCATCGGTTAAAATGCCATCGTGGTCGGGATTAAAAACGGCTTTGTCGCCAATAAAGGTTAAGCGCGAAGTTAAGGGATGGATGCTGAGCTGAAAATTATCATTCGGAATATAGTCGACCCCCAAACCAATGGTAACGTAGCCTGGTGCCATGAAATTAGAAATATAGCCCTGTGCCGGCTTGCTGTAATCGTAACCCTTGCTAAACTGGGTTTTCAAGTTCAGCGCGGCGGCAGCGTACCAGTTGCTTTGCTTGATCTGATGGCCATATTTAGAAGTAAGGTCAATGACGTCTTCTACCTTCGTTACGTCGCTTCCCTGTTCAGATCTGAGCCCATAACCCATTAAAATGCGGTTTTCCCAAAGCGTACTGCCTCTTTTCAGGTTAAATTCGTAATCGCCTCGTGCGGTTAAGGCAACCGAATTGATGCCGCCTGCAACCCAATTGGAAAAGGCAGCCTGGTTTAACAAGAGTACATTGGTGCCGCGAACCGTCCAGCCTTCCTTTTTCTTCGCGGTATCGAGCTTGTTCAGGATTTTGTTGCTTTCGGTGTTTACCTTGCCGCCCTGTACGGTTTGTGCATGGCCACAAAGCCCCGCAAAGGCTAGTGTTGCCAATAAAAAGTAGAATTTTTTCATAACGGAGATTTAGTGATAGACTAAAAATAATAAAAAATCTTTTGTTAGCTTTACCTGATGGCAACAATTAATCCGTACGAAAACCTGCAGCTGCAGACCAACTTGGAGCTCTTGGCCCGCCAGGTGGTAGAAGGTTTTATTACCGGGCTGCACAAAAGTCCCTTTCACGGATTTTCGGTCGAGTTTGCCGAACACCGCTTGTACAATAACGGCGATACGGTAAAAAACATCGACTGGAAGCTGTTTGCCAAAACCGATAAGCTGTTTAGCAAGCGTTACGAAGAAGAGACCAACCTGCGTTGCCAGTTTGTAATCGATACTTCGTCGTCGATGTATTATCCCGACGAAAGCTACAACAAGCTCACTTTTGCCGTACAAAGCACAGCCGTATTGATCCAATTGCTGAAACAGCAGCGCGATGCTTTTGGCTTGAGCTTGTTTACCGACCAGCTCGGCTTAAATACACAGGCCAAATCGACTAATACACATCAAAAATACTTGTTTGCCCAGCTGGAGCAGGTGCTTAAAGCACCGAAAATGAATATCACTACCAATTTGGCAACTGCCTTACACCAGGTGGCCGACCTGATCCATAAGCGTTCTTTGGTTATTGTTTTTAGCGATATGCTGCAAACCGTGTACGACGAAGAAAAAGTCGCGGCCTTATTTTCGGCGCTGCAACACCTCAAGTTTAATAAGCATGAAGTTGTACTTTTTAACGTAACCGATAAAGGCAAAGAGGTGGCTTTTGATTTTGCCAATAGGCCTTACGAGTTTGTGGATATGGAAACGGGCGCTACCCTAAAGGCTCATGCTTCGCACGTAAGAGAGGCCTATTTGGAGCAGATGGGCAATTATCGGCAACAACTGGCCCTGAAATGTGCCCAGTATAAGATTGATATGGTTGATGCAGACATCAAAGCTGGGTTTGACCAGGTGCTGGAAGCTTACTTGATCAAGCGCCAAAAAATGGGGTAAACAATTATGGCTTGCCTCCTTTTCGCCTCTTGATTGCACTAATTAAAACAAAAAAACCTTCATGTATTTTGCAATACATAAAGGTTCAGATAAGGGTAACCGGAAAACTAAAAAACTATTGATGAGTTTTTAGATAACAAAACGGAAATCGCTTCTGGTGTTTTGTTATTCAAAGATGCTTTTCGATTATGAAGATTTTATGAAGAATACTTCAGCTTTCGCAAAACTGCGATTAGAAGTTAGGGAATCGGAAACTCGATGGTAAAAATCGCTCCTTTGCCCTTTTCTGATTGGATATTGATGTCGAGCTGATGAAATTTGGCAATACTGTTTACAATGGCCAATCCGAGGCCAAAACCTTCTTCATTATCGTCGTTTTCCCTTTCAAAGCGCTTAAAGGCATTGTCTATTATTTTTTTGTCCATGCCTATTCCGGTATCGGCAATGCTCAGCAGGTAGCGGTGGGCCTCTAAACGGTCTTTAATGATAATGCTGCCTCCGGTTACATTGTACTTGATGGCATTGTTGATGATGTTGACCAACAGGGTATGAAACAAAGCCTGGTTGCCTACCAGCTTAAAATCTTCGTTTACCTCATTGGTGTAGCTCAGCTTTTTGTCTTGTATACGGTCTTCCAGGGTTTCGTAAATCTCTTCCAGCTCGTCTTTAACATGGATCTGATCGGTTTTAAGGTATTGGTCGTTTTCTACCTTTGAAATGAGCAGTAGGCTGTTGATGATGACTTTTAGGCGGTTGAGGGTTTTGAGGGAAGCCAACAACTTGTTTTCGTGCTCTTCTGGCAGATTTTCGGCTGCCAGGATGTTTTCCAGTCTACCCGAGAGGATAGAAATAGGGGTTAGCAGTTCGTGCGACACATTGGCGATAAACTGTTTCTCGAGCGAAAACAGGGTCGATATTTTGCGCATCAGCGAATTGATGCTGTTGTCTAAAATCTTAAAATCGGTGGTATGTGTCGGAATGTTCTGGTAATTGTAGGAAGTGGGGTCGTTTACCTTATTCAGCTTTTGGTCTATGATTTGATAAAAGGGTTTTAAAATGAATTTGGTAAAGGCAAAATCGGTAATCAGGGTTACCAGCAAGGCAATAACCAGTACAATGAGCATGTAAAACCTGATGGTTGTTTTGACGGCCTGCATGGCTGTCATGGTTTCGCCAAGCTCTAGCTTGTAGCGCTTGTTGTCGTATTCGAACTGTTCGTTTAAAATCCGGTAAATTTCTGTGTCGCCTTCAATTTCGCGACGCTCGGTAGTAAATGAAATGGTGGTGTCGAGCTTTGCGGTTTTGGGAACGATGTTGAGTACTACGAACTCGTCTTTCAAGATGTTGTAGTCGGTAAACGAATGCTGGATGTTTAACAAGCTGTCGATTTCGCTGCTGCTGAGGTTGGCAATTACCTTGAGCCTTTTTTTGGTTAAACGGCCATCCAAATGGTGCGAAGAAATGGTTTCGAGCGAAAGCAAAATAATCAAGCCCAATACTAAAATTATGGCAATCTTGGTGATGGCATTGTAAAGGGCAAATTTTGCTTGCAGGTTCATGATTTCTCGAGTGTATGGATTAGGCTTTTAATGAAAGGCCTTTTAACAGTTAATCCTGTAGCCGATGCTCCTTACGGTTTCGAACCAATCGGCTTTGGTACATTGGCTCAGTTTTTTGCGCAGGTTTTTAACGTGTACATCTACAAAGTTCGAGTCGGAGTTCACTTCCAAAATATCGCCCCAAACATGTTCGGTTAGGCTCATACGCGATACCACACGGTTTTTGTTCAGTACCAGGTAGTTGAAGATCTCAAATTCCTTTTTGGTTAAAGGCACTCTTTCGTTTTGATAGGAAACGGTACGGTTCTGGATATCGAGCACAAAATCGTGGATATTGAATTCGTTTTTTTCGAGCTTGTGCTTTCTGCGGATGATGGCATGCATCCTGGCCAAAAGCTCGTTCAGCGAAAATGGCTTGGCCAAGTAATCGTCGGCACCGCCATCCAGGCCTTTGATGCGGTCGTCAACAGCACTCCTGGCAGTTAAAATAATAACGGCATCGTCGCGGTCTTTGAGGTTTTTGAGCTGTTTAAGCACTTCGAAACCGTCTCCATCGGGCAGACCCAAATCCAATAGGATAAAATCATATTGGTTGACAAATATTTTTTCTTCGGCAGACGATTTTTTCCAGGCATGTTCCACAATGTATCCTTCCCTACTGAGGAACTCGTCCATTTCGAGGGCCAAGCCTTTTTCGTCTTCTACAATCAATACGTTCATTTTGCAGTTGTTTTTTCGCGAATGAATTCTCCGGTCTGGTGGTCTATTTTTAGTTCTGATGTTTGAGCATTTGGCATCGATGCAATTAAGCCACCAATAAGACCAAAGAAAAGGGAAGCCGACATCACACTTGCATTATCTGCAGTAACTTTTATCTTTCCATTAAAGTAAAAGTTGTTATCTCGTTTAGTTAACGGATAATAGCCATATTCGGTCGCAATGTACGCTTTTCCCTCCTTTACAAAAGCATATATTTCTTTTGGTTTGAGCTGTTGTTTCTTTCCTTCTTTTTCTATAAAAACCTTAGGCTCCTGGTGTTTGCTTACCGTAAAATCATTGCTGTTTGGCTGTTGTAGCTTGAAGTCTGAATAGGTTTGATAAACGCCATCTACCAGATTGTCGGTGGTATATAACTTGATCTTGCTTTTTTCTATGTCATCAATTTTCATGATGTCGGCAAAAGTATAGCTTTCCCCATCTACTGGTTTTTGGGATGCACTTATTGCAATAAAATCGGTAATTAGTTTGCTTGATTGGCGCATGAGTAACTTGGTTACATCCATGGCACTTACAATGGCTACCGTATCTATACGCGCCAACCTTTTATAATTACCGTTATTATTGGTATATAAATCTGCTTTCAGGTAACAGTAGCCTTTTTCGCTAAAGGCACTTGTAATTTCTGCAAAATAGAACTGCCTGATTTGGAATAGAAGCTTTCCATTTTGTGCAGCGCTGTCAAGCTGATGGTGAAATACCTTTTGGAGCTGGGCTTCAATAGGCGTACTTATTTTAACTTCGGTTTTCCGATTAAAGGCACCGAGTTGAACAATCCCAAAATGTGTAGTGTCCAGCCTAGAATCGAGTACATTTAAAGTATGATATAAGCTATTTTTGATTTTTACTTCTGGTAAGGCAATTTCGAAAACGTTATTTGTGTTTTGAGCAAAAATGTTTAATGAGGTAAGTAATGCAAAACAAGAGATGATGAATTGTTTTTTCATGTCAAAATAGAATGGTATGCTTTTGTGAAAAAAGACTTTAATGGGCAATAAGGCATTAACCACAAACTGAAACTACGTTTTTTAATATAATTGCACAAGAGTTTTCAATTTCTTTTTCTGTGATGGTTAAAGGAGGAGCTATGCGCATGGAATTGCTACAGTGCAAAAACCAATCGGTAATCACGCCATTGGCAATACAGCCGTCGATAATGGCTTTGTTGGTTTCATAGCTGTCAAACTCAACGGCCAGCATCAGGCCTTTGCCCCTGATTTCCTTGATGGCCGGGTGTTGCAGCAGCTTTTTGAAAAGCTGGCCCTTGGCTTCAACAGCTGCCACCAGGTTTTCTTCTACGATGGTGTTTAGGGTAGCCAGGCCCGCTGCGCAGCTTACCGGATGGCCGCCAAAAGTGGTAATATGGCCCAAGATCGGATTGTTGGTAAAAACTGACATGATGGCCTCAGAGGCCACAAAAGCACCAATTGGCATACCGCCTCCAATACCCTTGGCCAATAATAAGATATCAGGCATGACGTCAAAATGCTCAAAACCAAATAACCTGCCTGTACGGCCAAAACCGCATTGTATTTCGTCGAACACCAACAAGGTGCCCATTTGCGTACATTTTTCGCGAAGCGCTTTTAAATAGCTTGCCTCAGGCACCCTGATGCCGGCTTCGCCTTGTATGGTCTCTATAAAAACCGCGGCGGTTTGCTGGTCTATTTTTTCGAGATCGGGTAGCGAGTTGAACCCGATAAACTCGATGGCGGGAAGCAAGGGGCGGTAAGCCTGTTTAAATTCTTCATTGCCCATTAAGCTCAACGCACCCTGGGTGCTGCCGTGATAGCTGTTTTTGCAGGCGATGAGCTTGTGGCGTCCGGTAAATCTTTTGGCCAGCTTCATGGCGCCTTCAACCGCTTCGGCGCCCGAGTTCACAAAATAGGTGCAGCTCAGGTGGGCTGGAAGTACCTTGGCCAGTGCCTCGGCAAAATTTACCTGCGGACTTTGCACGTATTCTCCATAAACCATCAGGTGCATATAGGTTTCGGCCTGCTGTTGGATGGCCTTTACCACATTGGGATGGCAGTGGCCTACATTGCTAACGCCAATGCCAGCAATAAGATCCATGTATTTTTTGCCTGCGGCATCGTACATGTAAAGCCCATTGGCTTTTACGAACTCGAGCAACAGGGGAGTGGGCGAAGTTTGGGCATTATGCTTTAAAAAAAGCTCGCGTTGTGTTAACATGGAGCAAAAATACACAAAAAAGCTTTGCTAGTTTTCAGCTAATTTTTACTAAAAATTTAGTTACAAATACAATTTTGTTACGAGTAAATAGTATTTTTACGGAAACTTAGTAGAGTAGCCGAAGTAGAGACCGGCGTTCTGAGTTCATTTAAGTTAAAAAAGAAATCCCATGGACCGGTGACCCATGGGATTCTTTTTTAATCGTTCATTTTTTATTGTCTGGGATGCTGCCCCCTGTAATTGTTCAGCAGCTCCTTTTTAAAGGCTTCCTGTGCCCTGTAAAACTTGCCAACGAGTTTAATCGGCAAATTCGACTTGAACTTGTTGTAGTACTTGCGTTCGATGTTGAGGTCTTTTTGCCTAAAATCGAAATCGTTTAAAATCAAGCTTTGTATTTCGGTGTCAGATAAATCGTCAATCTCCTTGATTTTTCTGAAACTGATCATTTGTTGCATACGCTCTTTTCTCAGCGTACTTTGCTCTCTGGTATAATCGTTGTAGATCGGCCAGAAAATCTTGGCCTCATCGGCCGAAAGATCGAGCTTGGTTGTTAGCCAGGTTACTTTGTAGGCTTCCATTTTCTCGTCCATTCTCAGACCCTGTGCCAGGGCCAGTGTTGGAAAGAGCAATAAAGCGATAATTAAATTCCTCATCATTAATTTTTATAAGTTATTCGACAAATCACTCGATGAAAAATGATTTAGGATATAGTTTTCCATTTCTGTATCTGAAGCAGAAGCGTTGGCATTTTGGCCTTCCTCCAAATGTTCGATGATTACACTTTCGTCGATGTCATAAAGCATTTGTTCGTTGGCTAATTCGATTTTGCGGTTTTGTTTAATGGTATGCTGCTGGTTCAGGTACAATCCGGAAGCGGTTAATACAATAAAACAGGCCGCCGAAACGTATCTCATCAAATCAGACTGCCAAAGCCTGATTGTTTTCGGTTTCGATTTGCTCGCTACGGTTTGACTTAAAATATCGGCCTGCAGCTTTTCAAAATAACCTGTTGGGGTTTTAAAGCCATCTGTTGCCGTCAGTGTTCGAAGCTGGTCTGTCGCAATACGGTCTTCGATCTGCCAAGCCAAATCCTCAAAATAATTTTGCGGAACGGTAAAGCCCTGATCTTCTTTTTGCATCAAACCCTCAACAAAAACCGATTGATTGATATGCAATTGCAAGTGGTCAAAATAATTCTCCGGCACACGATATGGCGTAGTTCTTGGCAAGCCGGCTAAAAATGCCGCTTCCTTTTCCCATTCCATATTTTCATTGTCTTTCATCTTCTTTTTCGGTTATGAAGCCCTCATAAGTAGTGGATGATTTTTAATCGAAACTCATGAGGGTTCCATTATTTTTATTCATCACGTATTATTGATGGTTTTTATAGCAAAAGGTTTAATGCCTCAATCTTCATTTAATAAAATACTTTCTATTTTTTTGACGGCGATGTGAAAAGAAGCCTTTAAAGCACCAACGCTGGTACCCAAAACCTCCGATATCTCGTCGTACTTCATATCGTCGAAATACTTCATGTTAAAAATAATACGCTGTTTCTCTGGTAGTTTCAGTACGGCTTCCTGTAGCTTGCGTTGGATTTTGTCGCCATCGAAATAAGTTGAGGAAGCCAGGCTTTCGGCCAGTTCGTTGCCCACATCGTCAAGCGAAACATTGTTTTTGAGCTTTTTCTTATTCAAAAAGGTGATGCATTCGTTGGTGGCAATGCGGTAGATCCAGGTGTACAGTTGCGAATCGCTCCTGAAATTGCCCAGGTTTTTCCAAACTTTTACAAAAGATTCCTGGACCAGATCATCGGCATCGTCATGGTCGATTACCAGCCTGCGGATGTGCCAGTATATTTTTTGCTGGTATTTTTGAAGGAGCAAATTGAAAGCCTCGTTCCGCGTCTTTTCAACACCAAACTTTTGCAGTATCTCCGAGTCTTCAGCTTGTTTCATTGCAGCTAGGTAGTTGACGATAGTTTTTAAACGCTTTTAACGGGCTTAATATACAACAAAGGCACAAAGTTCACAAAGCTTATTTTCTTTATGCACCTTGTGCCTTCGCCAAGTTTTGATCACTGGGCTTTTCTTTTGATTACTTTTTGAGCAGCGGCTACGATATCAGCCGGATCCAATTTGTACTTGGTCATGAGCTGGTCTGGCGTAGCGCTTTCGCCAAAGCTGTCGTTTACGGCAACAAATTCTTGCGGCGTAGGCAACTCGGTGGTAAGCAGGCGGGCAACGCTCTCGCCCAAGCCTCCATATTTGTTATGTTCTTCGCAGGTGACCACGCAACCTGTTTTCTTGACTGATTTAAGGATGGCTTCTTCATCTAAAGGCTTAATGGTGTGGATGTTGATGATTTCGGCATCGATACCCAATTCGGCCAGTTTCTCGCCGGCTTCTATGGCTCTCCAAACCATGTGGCCAGTGGCGATGATGGTTACATCGGTTCCTTCGTTGACCATCCAGGCCTTGCCGATTTCGAATTTTTGGTCGGCCGGGGTGAATACCGGAATAACCGGACGGCCAAAACGCAGGTAAACGGGTCCTTCATGCTCCATAATGGCTAAGGTAGCAGCCTTGGTTTGGTTGTAGTCGCAAGGGTTGATCACGGTCATGCCCGGCAACATTTTCATCAGGCCGATATCTTCCAGGATTTGGT
Organism: Pedobacter sp. TM02; assembly: GCF_059705275.1. Lineage (NCBI taxonomy): Bacteria > Pseudomonadati > Bacteroidota > Sphingobacteriia > Sphingobacteriales > Sphingobacteriaceae > Pedobacter > Pedobacter sp. TM02. Next base: position 3,167,185 of record NZ_AP046530.1, on the reverse strand, counting down.
GGGTTGCGCCGTCTTCGCCTAAGGTTAGCCCAGCGTGTGAAGCACATATTTTTACGTTCTTACCCGAGTAGGCAATAGATTGACGGATTTGATCGTAAACCCTGCCAGTAGAAAAGTTGGCGAAAGTACCTGTAAAAGGAATTTTGCCACCAATGGTCATTCCAGCAGCGATGCCCATCATATTGGCTTCGGCAATACCTACTTGTACAAATCGCTCGGGAAAATCGTTGGCGAAATCGTCCATTTTCAAAGAGCCTTTTAAATCGGCGCAAAGAGCAACTACGTTTTCATTGCGTTTGCCGGCTTCATGCAGGCCCGCTCCAAAACCTGAACGTGTATCTTTTTTTTCGGTGTATGTGTATTTTTTCATTATAATAAGTATAGGGTACGGCGTATTGCGTATTGTGATTTAAGCTCTATACGCATTTCTCAATACGCCATACGAATTAATAATCTCCAAGGGTTTCTTTAAGTTGCGATAAAGCTACGGCCAATTGTGCATCGCTTGGGGCAGAACCGTGCCATTTGTGGGTGCCTACCATAAAATCGACGCCATAGCCCATTTGGGTACTCATCAAGTTTAAGATCGGCTTGCCTTTTCCGGTTAAGGATTTGGCATAGTGCAGGGCTTTTACAATCTGCTCCATATCGTTGCCGTCGGAGGTGATGACATGCCAGCCAAAAGCTTCGAACTTGGCTTGAAGATTTTCTAACGAAAGCACTTTCTCGGTTGGTCCGTCAATCTGTTGGCCGTTGTAATCAATGCTGGCAATCAGGTTGTCTACCTTGTGGAAAGGCGTAAACATAAAGGCTTCCCAGTTTTGTCCTTCCTGCAACTCGCCATCGCCCTGAAGGGTATAAATCAGGCCTTTGTCGTTGTTCAGTTTTTTGGTAAGTGCAGCGCCGATGGCTACTGAAAGACCTTGGCCCAACGAGCCGGAGGCCACGCGGATGCCTGGCAGGCCTTCGTGGGTGGTAGGGTGACCTTGTAACCTAGAATCAAGTTTTCTGAAAGTAGCCAGTTCGCTTACTTCAAAATAACCAGATCTTGCCAACACGCTATACCAAACCGGCGAAATATGTCCGTTTGAGAGGAAAAATAAATCTTCGCCAGTACCGTCCATGGTGAATTTTGGCGAGTGGTTCAGTACCTCGTAATATAACGCGGTAAAGAAATCGGCGCAGCCTAAGGAGGCGCCCGGGTGTCCAGATTGAACGGCATGTACCATTCTCAGCACATCTCTTCTTACTTGCGAGGCAATGTCTTCTAGTTCACTAATTGTATGTTTCATTAAAGTAAAATTGTTATGGTAACAAAGGTAATCTTATTATGGTTGCTAAGGTAGAAAGTTGAATTTAAAAACACTAGTTAATGGGTAGAATTTATTATTTGTTTAACAGTTCAAGTACTTGGGCCGTTGGGCTTTTGGTGTCTACCTTGGTAATGATGTGTTCGATTTTGCCGTTTTCGTCGATGACGAAGGTGGTGCGGTTCGTGCCCATGTATTTTTTGCCGTACATGTTTTTTTCGCCCCAAACGCCATAGGCTTCTACAATGGCCTTGTCGGTATCGGCCAGGAGCGTAAAGGGCAGGCTGTGTTTATTGATGAATTTCTGGTGCGATTTTTCGTCGTCTACGCTCACGCCAAGCACTTCTATGCCCTTAGCCTTCAATCCCTGGTAATTATCCCTGAAATCGCAGGCCTCGGCGGTACAGCCAGGCGTATCGTCTTTCGGATAAAAATAAAGCACTACTTTTTGTCCTTTAAACTGGTTGAGCGAAACGGCGTTTCCGTTTTGGTCTTTTGAAGTAAATGCCGGAGCTTGATCTCCGATTTGAAGTGTTGCCATGTTGAGTATTTTTTAGGGGTTAAATCGATAGTTAATAGTCTACAGTCCACAGTCGATAGTCCATAGTTGATAGTTTTCGGTTCGCAGTTTACAGTTGGCGGTTTTTGGTTGACAATCTTGGGCCAACCTGCTCATCAGCCCATGCACTATCTGGTAAATTCGATGGCGTAACGTTTGGTATTGCCTTTCATATCTTCAACAAGCAACTCGAAGCTATGTTTGCCTGGCGTTGTTCTTTCGTCGAAAGTATGCCAAAGGCTTGCCGTTTTGGTGTCGAACTCCATCAATATCCATTTGCCGTCAATATAGCCATTAAAACTCTTAATTCCCGAAAGGTTGTCGCTAATCCTGAAGCTCATTTTACTTAACTCAGACATATTCTTGCCCGGAGCAATATTTACCGGGACAATGCTTGGGGCAACGGTATCGATGGCGATAAAGAAACTGCCAAAACTGCGGGGCGTAGCCTTCACATAGCCGTTTTCAAAATAGCCACCTTGCGATGAGCGGTTGGTGTTGACAATCAATGCTTTGTTCTGGTATTTGCTCAGGCTGCTGTCGGCCTTGATCCAGATTTCGAAGCCGGTGTGGAGCGGTGTTTGGCTGTTCTGTACCTGATGTACGGCCGAAAACGCATTGTGTGTTGGCTTAGGCAGTTTTTTGTAAATGAAATTAAGGTCGTTGTATAAGGTGCCCTTCGGCAAAATAATCTTTACGTCGTCGCCATTGTATTCGTTGGCTTTGTTGTACGGAAAAGGGATGCCTTCGGGCGAGGCTGGCGTATGGATAACGGCTTTAGGGTCGGCCAATACATTAAACTGCAGCGTGCTTTTGTTGCCTTTCGAATCGCTGATGATATACTTTAATTCGTGCAATTTGCCATCGTTGAAGGTCATGCGTCCATTGTTGACCAAATTGCTGTAGATCTGCAACGGATTGCCCGGATCTACGAAGCTTTTTTGGATGCTTTTCCGGAGGTTTAAAAAGGCAGGATAATCAATGTGCGAATTGATGGCCTTACTATTCTCAAAGCTAAACCGTTCTAATGCCGATGTATAAACCAAGGCGCCATCTAATTCTAATTGGATGGAGTATACGCCATTAAGACCCGAGAGGCCGTTGTGCTTATCGGTAGTGATGATGCCGAAACCTACTTCGCCACTTAAATGGATAGTGCTTACCTTGTTGATGTTGTATTTTCCGTTGCCTCCCACTACCTGAAAATATTGTTTGGGCGTAAATTCGTTAAAAGGCTTTCCATTTAAACGGTATACATACATCGAATAGATAACTGGCGGAATATTGTCTGGTATTTCGATGCCTAACAACTGTGGGTTAATGGTGGCTTCGGTTTTGCTGTCGCGCAGCTCGAAATGCAGGTGCGGTCCGCCAGAACTGCCGGTATTGCCCGAATAGGCAATGATTTCGCCTTTACGCACCGGAAGCAGGTCGGCATTGGGAAATTCGTCTATTTCGTACGATTTGTTTTTGTATTGGATGGCTTTTACCTGTTGTGCAATTTTTGGACTGAAACGAGAGAGGTGCCCATAAACAGAAGTAAAGCCATTGGGGTGCACAATGTATAAGGCTAGGCCAAAACCGCTGTTCTGTACGCGTAGCCTCGAAATGTAGCCGTCGGCAGTGGCATAAACCGGGTAGCCGATGCGTTGGTTGGTCCGAAAATCGATGCCCGAATGGAAGTGGTTGGCCCTCAGTTCGCCGAAAGATCCGGCCAAGGCTGGTGGCACAATATCCAATGGCTGCCTGAAATCGGTTAGGGGATAAACGTTGCCGCTAAAAACCTGTTGCGCCTGGGTTTGTAGGCACAATAGCAAGAACAGGACAGTTAAATAAGAACTTAGGGACTTTGGCAAGTCCAAAATATTTTTCAAATGAAGCATCGGTATTATTTAATGTGGAAATTGAGTAAAGGTTTGCCTTGCAGCCAGGCTTCTAAATGATCGCCTTGTTTTACCCGGCCAACACCTTCGGGCGTGCCCGTAAAAATGAGGTCGCCTTTTTTAAGGGTGATGTATTGGGAAACAAAGGCAATGATTTTTTCGAAAGAGAACAGCAAATTGCTGGTATGTCCATTTTGGCGCGTTTCTTGGTTCACCTGTAGTTCGAACTGCAACTGGTAGGGGTCGCCAAATTCGGCCTTTGGGGTAAAGGAGCTAATGGCGGCCGAGTTGTCGAAAGCTTTGGCCAATTCCCATGGCAAGCCTTTTTCCTTGAGTTCGCTTTGGATGTCGCGGGCGGTGAAATCAATGCCCAAGCCAATTTCGTCGTAATAGTTGGCTGCGAATTTTTCGGCAATGTGCTTGCCTTCCTTGCAGATTTTAAGCACCACTTCCAATTCGTAGTGGATGTCTGTTGAGAAATCGGGGATATAGAAAGGCTTGTTGTCTTTTAAAACAGCCGTATCGGGCTTTAAAAATATAACAGGCTTTGTGGGAATGGCATTGTTCAATTCTTTGGCATGCGCAGCATAGTTGCGGCCGATGGCAATAATCTTCATGAAACAAAAATAAGAAACAAATAGGGAATTACAGTACCGAAATCCGTTTAACTACCTGCTCTCCACCGGCAACGATCCTCAGAAAATAGATGCCAGCATTCAGTTTGTTTGGAATGGTATAGGTTTTGGTCTGTTCGCCTGCGGGTGTGCGTTCGTTGGCCAGCACCAGTACGTCGTTGCCTAACAGGTCGGTGATTTTAATGGATAATGTGCTTTCGCGGTCTAGGCGCAGACTGATGTTGAGCTGTTCGTTTACCGGATTGGGGTAAAGTTTAAGCACGGTTAATATTTTGCCCGACTTAACCGTAACGCCGGTATTCGTATTGGCGCTCGAAAGGTTAAAGGCAGGCTTGTAGGGCTGTATGTTGGCTTTGATTACAGGTACACGACTTACCGTTTTGGGCTTTGGTTTTAGCGTAATGGCCGTTGTGTCTATTTTTTGGGCAAAAGCAGCATTGCTCAAGAAAGCTACCATGCAGCATGTGCATAGTACGCTCAGGGAGAACGCTATTTTCGACTTTAAATTCATGTTGACTGCTGGCAAAAATATAAATAATTAAACAAAGAAATCAAACATTTTGTTGATTAAATCAATATTTAACAATATTTAACACCGCTGCTATTTTTAATTTTTTTGACTTTTTTTTGAGCAAAATATGGGTGAAAAATATTATAGACTTAATCACAATTATTTAATTAATTTTGCAACTCAATTTTTAGCAATTCAAGTCATAAAAATTTAGCACGTGTCAAGTCATAAAAATGTGAATGCCCTTACTGCAGGTGGCGTTTTGATTAGTTTGGGAATTGTTTTTGGCGATATCGGTACTTCACCCTTATATACCCTCAATGCCATTTTTACCACTGTTTTGGGAATAAAGGATGGTCAGGTAACTAATCCCAACGGTATTACGCCTGCCATTGTGCTGGGGGTATTGTCGTGCATCATCTGGACGCTGACCCTGCAAACCACCATCAAGTATGTAATTATTACCCTCAGGGCCGATAACAAGGGCGAGGGCGGTATTTTTTCGCTGTTTTCTTTGGTGCGCAAAAAGGCCAAATGGCTGGTTATACCGGCTATTGTGGGCGGCTGTGCACTGCTTGCCGATGGTATTATTACCCCAAGTATTACGGTAACTTCGGCCATAGAGGGCCTCACCAATAAATTTGAGCACATTCAGGTCATGCCTATTGTGATTGCCATTTTAACCGTGTTGTTCGTTATCCAGCAGTTCGGTACCAATTTGGTGGGCAAGCTTTTTGGCCCGGTTATGTTTGTATGGTTTGCCGTATTGGGTATTCTAGGCATGTCGTTTATTGTGAAAGACCTGAGTATTTTCGCTGCCTTGAACCCGTATCATGCCATCAACTTGCTGGTTAGCCATCCGAAGGCTTTTGTGATTTTGGGCGGTGTTTTCCTATGTACAACCGGAGCCGAGGCCTTATATTCGGACCTGGGCCATTGCGGCCGGAACAATATCCGCATCAGCTGGATTTTTGTGAAAGTTATGCTCATTTTCAACTATTTGGGTCAGGGTGTTTGGATTATCCACAACATGCGCAGCTATGTGCCCAGCTCAAAGGTGAATGCCTTTTTTCAAATCGTTCCGGGGCAGTTTCAGATCCCGATGGTGGTATTGGCTACCATGGCAGCTGTTATTGCCAGTCAGGCTTTGATTAGTGGTTCGTTTACGCTTATTTCGGAAGCCGTGCGGCTCAATTTATGGCCAAAAATACGTATTGTTTATCCTTCGGTTACCAAGGGACAATTGTATGTGCCGTCTATCAACTGGATGCTCTGGATTGGTTGCTGCGGAATCGTATTTTTCTTCGAGCGCTCTGAAAGAATGGATGCGGCTTATGGCCTCTCTATCACCATTGCCATGCTCATGACCACCATATTGGTTACTTATTACCTCAGGAGCAGGCGGTTTCCGCGGTATTTGGTTATTACTTTTATTGTAACCTACGTGTTGATCGAAGGAACGTTTTTGGTAAGTAACCTGCACAAGTTTTTAGAAGGTGGCTGGTTGACCGTATTGCTGGGTTCGGCCTTGTTTACGGTGATGTGGGGTTGGTATGTGGCCCGGAAAATCAAGAACCGTTTTGTAAAATATGTCGATATCGAAGATTATTACCAGATTATCAAAGAGCTGAGCGATGACATTTCGGTGCCTAAGTATTCGTCGCAATTGGTGTACCTCACCAGTGCCAATTTTAAAACAGAAATCGAATCGAAAATCATTTATTCCATTATCCAGAAAGAGCCTAAACGGGCCGATGTGTACTGGTTGGTACACGTAGATGTAATGGACGAGCCGTATACGATGGATTATAAGGTTGAATTCCTTATACCAGGCAAACTGATCAGGATCGATTTCAAATTGGGCTTTAGGGTAGAGCAACGCGTAAACCTCTTGTACCGCAAGGTGGTTGAAGAACTGGTTAAAAATGGCGAAGTAGACATTACCAGTCAATACACCTCATTGAACCGTCATAAGATTGCCGGCGATTTCCGCTTTGTGCTTTTGGAAAAACACCTGTCCAAGTTCAGCAAGCTGAGCTTCTACGAACGTAGCATTATGAATTACTACTTCTTGCTGAAACACTTCGCCTTATCGGAGGAAAGCAGTTTTGGCTTGGATTCGAGTTATGTTGACGTAGAAAAGGTACCGTTGATCTTTGTAACGCCAGACGATATCGAACTGAACCGATTGGCGGTTTAGCGGGTTGCGGTTAACAGCTCAGTTATCAGTTTGTAGTTGCCAGTTTGCAGTTGTCAATCCAAAGTGGAATAGAAAGCTGAACGGCAGATCAATCTTTTTTCCTTAAATATTCGCTGAAAACGTTGTTGGTGTATTTGTCATTAAAACCAACAACGGTAATTTCCTTGAGCCTGATTTTTGTAGGTTTTTCATCGAGATAGCCTTCTTTGTCAAAGCTATGGATAAGGACGCTCTTCTTTTTTACTTTAACAATAGAGCCAATCTAAAAAAAGTGTTTGTCGCGCTCGTCTTATACCTTGTAATTTCGGTATTTATAGTCTTGCTTTTATCTTATCTTAACCCATGGTCAGCTTATACAGCTTTAACCCTGAATAGCCTTTTGCTTCTACCTGGTTTTTTCTTTTCTATGAGAGCTCAGCTTTTCGAAGATGGTCACTACTGATTAATTGTAGCCTGGCCCAATTTACTGTGCCTATAGCCGTATAAGAAGTAAATTACCAAGCCCACAACCAGCCAAATGCCAAAGCCGATCCAGTTGGAAATACCCAGCTCGCACATCATGTACAAACAGCAGATCAGGCCCAATACCGGAATGAGCGAAAGGTTTTTGGTGATACAGAAATAAGCAATGATGACACAGATGAACAAGAAAATCCACATCGGAATTTTATGCTTGAACAAAGACCAGCCACTTTCGTATTTCTTAGCATGGGAGATAGAAGATTTAGCCATGAAATCGTCGTATTGCGCAGGCGTTAGGCTGTTGAGGTAAGCCTCGGCATCAATCTGTTTACCTTGCAAAACCACAGGATTCGTGCTGATTTCCCTTTTAACCGTTTCCAGTTCCTTTTCGTTTAGGGAAGTGATAAAGGCAACTGGTCCGTTTACTTTGGTTTCGTTGGTGATGAAAGCCATGGTTTCGGGCTTAAATTTAGTAAAGGCCACTGCCAGAACCGCAATGAAAGCTATTGGAATAATAAACTTCGAATTCACATAGGGAATCCTGAATTTGCCGCGTTGTACATCGGGTTTGTTTTGCAACACCAAAACGCCTGCACAAACCAATACAAAGGCAAATAGGGTGCCGATAGAACAAAGATCGGTTACGATGGTCAGGTTCATGAACAACGATGGTACGGCTACCACAAAACCTACCACGATGGTGGCAAACGAAGGTGTTTTGTATTTGGGATGGATCTTAGAAAACGATTTTGGCAATAAGCCATCACGACTCATGCTCATCCAGATACGTGGTTGGCCCATTTGGAATACCAGCAATACGCTGGCCATGGCAAAAACGGCACTTACGGCAATAATCCCGCTCATCAGTTTCAGGTCTATCTGATCGAAAACAAAGGCCAATGGATCGCCCACGGCTAAGCTATCAGATCTTACAATGCCGGTCAGTACCAAGGCAATGGCGATATAAAGTACCGTACAAATGATAATGGCCCACATCATGCCGCGGGGCAAATCGCGTTGCGGATTTTTGCATTCTTCGGCCGTTGTAGAAATGGCATCGAAGCCGATGTAGGCAAAGAAAACCGCCGAAACCCCTTTTAGAATACCCGAAACGCCATTTGGCGCAAAAGGATTCCAGTTTTTGGTATCGATGTAAAAAACGCCCACGGCGAGCACCAATAAAATCACGGCCAACTTCACGACAACCATGGCATTGCTGGCGTTTCTCGATTCTTTCATGCCTCGGTAAATGAGCCAGGTAATGAAGATAATGATGGCCAAAGCCGGCAGGTCGGCCACCAAATGGAAGCCTCCAATTTGTGGTGCGGTAGTCCAGGCATGGCTGGCTATACGTGTAGCCTCGTCAAGATTGGTTACGCTCTTGCCCGCACTTAAAAGCGCCTCGGCATGTTTATGACCGTTTAAGGCCGAGAGGTAGTCCATGGTGGCCCAATCGGGAATGTTGATGCCGTTATCTATGCCCAGGGCAGGTATTCGTATGGAGGAGAGCAGGCCCGTAAAGTAATCGGACCAGGAAATGGCCACCGTTATGTTGCCAATGGCATACTCCATGATAAGCGACCAACCGATAATCCAGGCCACCAATTCGCCAAAAGCTACATACGAATAAGTGTAGGCACTGCCCGAAACGGGTACCATCGAAGCAAATTCGGCATAGGCAAAGGCGGCAAAACTACAGGCTACTGCAGTAAAAATAAACAGAAAGATGACGGCCGGACCGCCATCGGCGCTGGCTTTGCCAATGGTGCTGAAAATACCGGCACCAATAATGGCAGCAATACCAAAAGCAGTTAAATCTCTTACGCCTAGGGTTTTGTGCAAGGCGTCGCCATGATCGCCATAGCCTTTTGCCGCATCTTCTAGAATTTTACTGATAGACTTCTTCCTGAATAGTTTTTCGAACATTTGTTGCTTGGTTGTTTTCCCAAACATAAAAAAAATATGCTTTAAATAAGAAGGCTTGTATAAGAAGGTTACACTAAATCTTCTTCTTTTATGGCTAAAGCAATCTTTTTGGAAAATCCTTAGGCCTACGGCAGGAGCGAAGTAGTTTTAAAACGCCTAAGCCAACGAGTTGAATTGCTTTTTGCACGGTCATGTGTATGCCAACGGGCATGGAACCTGCTATCAATTATTTGGTAATTTAAAGGATTGTTTTAACTTTATAAGAACAAAAATTATCTGATAGTTAAGTGTTTGCGATAAAGCGGGTAAACAGCTTTATAATCAATGAAATTATAGGACATAGATGGCTTAGCAGACTGACGTGTAACATAATTGTCTATTGTTTATAACCTAAAACTTAAAAAAGATGAGAAAATCAGCTCTTAAAAGCAATGCTTTGAAGCAAGGTGAATTGCTTACCCGCGATCAAATGAAAGATGTATTAGGCGGTTCCAGCCAATCGGAATCAATAATTTGCCAAATTGCGCTGTGTTCGGCCACCGACCAGCACGGCAATTATTTTGATGGCCTTTGCGATAGGGATTGCTATTGTGTTTCTCCCGACGGCATGTCTTCGCCTGAAGGATGCGGCCGATGGTAAGTCCATGATAAAAAAAAGCCCCAAAACTTAATTTTGGGGCTTTTTTCATGTCTTTTCTGATTGATGGCCTATTTGACAAACTGATATAGCTGATGGCGCAACAGGTAACTGGCCGACTGGTAGTAGGAAATGGCTTCGTTGGTTATTAACGGCGACGATTTGATGGGCGTGGTGGCAAAACTGTTGGTATCAACCTTAAAGGCCTCTATTTTTTGCTGAGGCGATAAAATAACCAATTGGTCGCCTTTCAAATACCCCAGATTTTGATAAGTGCTGATGAAAGCCCTGCGCTGGCTGGCTGGTGTATGGAACACATCGAAGCCAAAAAACTTCGAAGTATAGCTCACGTTTAAAAGTCCGAGCAGGGTGGGTGGGATATCGATTTGCGAAGTAAGCCCGCTATACGTCTGGGGCTTGATGATGCCCGGCGCATAAACGATCATCGGAATTCGATAATTCTTGATAGGCAGTTCGGTTTTGCCGGCGCTTGAAGCACAATGGTCGGCCACAATCACAAAAATGGTGTTCTTGAACCAAGGCTTGCTCCGGCTGTCGTTGATGAACTTGCCAATGGCGTAGTCGGTATATTTTACGGCACCTTGCCTGCCGGTGTGCGACGGAATATCGATGCGGCCATCAGGATAAGTAAAAGGCCTGTGGTTAGAGGTAGTCATCACCTGGCTAAAGAAAGGTTTACGCAGTTTGTAGTTGGCATCGAAGGTTTTGCCTGCCAGCGTAAAAAGATCCTCATCGGCCACGCCCCAAATGTTTTCGTAATGGATGTCTTGTTTATCGGTAATGGCCGACCTATCGATAACTTGGTAGCCGTTGTTGCCGAAAAAGTAATTCATGTTGTCGAAATAGCCATAGCCTCCATAAATGTATTGTGTGGTATAGCCTTTGCTGCGGAGCACGCTTCCCAGCGAAAATTTGTTTTCGTTATTGGGCCTTTTCACCACCGATTGCCCTGGCGTAGGCGGCAGGCTGATCGACAAGGCTTCGAGGCCACGCACGGTCCGGGTGCCGGTGGCAAAGAGATGATCGAAAAACAGGCCTTGGTTGGCCAGGCTATCCAAATTTGGCGTAATGTGTTCGGTGTTGCCAAACCTCGACAGGAAATCGCCACTAAGACTTTCTACGCTGATCATTACCAGGTTGTAGTTGTGTTGCGCGCCCGGATAATCGATTTTTCGGGTAATGGAAGTGGGGCTATCGCTTAAAAAGGTGCTGTTGCTGCTGCTTACGGCTTTCCTTACCGTGGTAAAAATGTTGTGAATAGGGGCCTTGGCATAAAATTGGTCGTAATCGAGTTCGTTGTGGATAAAGGCCGAACCAAAATCGTAGATTCCATTTCCCGAAAGCTCGGAAGCATATTGGTTGCTGCTGAATTTTTTGGCGCCATTGCTGCCCAGCAAAAAAACCAATACCGGCAGCAGTAACAGGGCTAAAGTAATCAAACTCCTCCGACCAAACCTGAAGCGCTGGGTTTCGTCGTTTTTAATGTGTTTTTTGCTAAACACGAGTACCAGTATGCTGCAAACCAGAATGCCAATAAGTAAAGGAACAATGGGGTACGACTGCCAAATATTGCCGATTACCTCTGTGGTGTAGATGAGGTAATCTACGGCGATGAAATTATAGCGAGTCGAAAATTCGTCCCAGAACAGCCACTCCGAAACCGCATTGAAAAGCAGCAATGCCGCGGCCACAAAACATAGCCCATAGGTAATAAAACGGAACCATTTTTTATAGTAAAGCCTGTTCGGAACAAGCCAAAGGTAAAGCACAAAAGGAATGAGAAAGAAAGTGCTCATCAAAGTATCGTTAAACCAGCCAATCAGGAAAATGCCCAAAAACTGGAAGGGGTTGGGATCTAACTGACGAAACGATGAAATTAATAAGGCCACCCGGGTGACGAACGAAATGGCAACAATTAAAAAATACAGAAAAGCCAATAGTCGGTAACGACTGGCCAGCAGTTTCTTCAGCATGAGATTACAATGGTTGAGAATTGATGGTACAAATATATCTTCTAATTCTGAATACAAAAAAAAAGCGGGGTCAAATTAAACCCCGCTTTTACTTGACTTAAAAGGATTACCCTAGTTTGTTTAACTCTTCTTTTACAAAATTGGCCAGTTCCTTGATGTAGCTGGCGCTAAAATCGAATTTGATTCCGGCAGTTTCGTAAATTTCGTTCATGGGTTTGGTGTAGCCCAGGGCCAATGCGTCTAAATATTGGTTCAAGGCTTTTTCAGGATTTTCCTTATAGTTTTTCCAAACGGCAATAGCGCCCAATTGGGCAATAGCATATTCGATATAATAAAATGGCACTTCGAACAAATGCAACTGCTTTTGCCAAAGGTTGCCCAATTGCTGGTCAAAGCCCGTCCAATCGGCAAAACCTGCGCCAAAACGTTCGTAAATTTGTTTAAAAGCAGTTTCCCTGTCGGCAGCGTTATGGTTCGGGTTGGTGTAAATCCAGTGCTGAAACTGGTCTATTACGGCCACCCAAGGCAGAGTTTTCAGTACATCGGCCAATTGCTCTTTTTGGGCACGGATCAAGTCTTCCTCCTTGTCGAAATAAACATCCCAGTTATCCATTGATATCAATTCCATGCTCATCGAAGCCAATTCGGCTACTTCTGAAGGGCAATGCTTAAAATCGTTCAGCTCTAAATTAGCGGTTAAGAACGTGTGGATGGCATGGCCGCCTTCGTGCACCATGGTGGTCAAATCCCTTAAGGAGTTGGCCGAGTTCATGAAAATAAAAGGTGCACCGGTTTCGGCCAATGGGTAATTGTAGCCTCCCGGGGCCTTGCCCATCCGGCTTTCTACATCAAAAAGCTTATTGGCTTTCATGATGGCCAGTTTTTCGCCCAGTTCAGGGCTGATGGCGGCAAAGCAATCGATGCTTTTGTCGATGAGTTCCTGACCGTTGTTAAAGGGTTTCAAGGCAGGTTTTCCGCTGGTGCTTACCTCCATATCCCAAGGTTTGAGCTCGGTTAAGCCCAAAGCCTCGCGTCTTTTTTCGGCCTGTTCTCTCAATACCGGAACCACTTCTCTTTCAATGGCTTCGGCAAAGTCGTAGCAATCTTTTGGCGTGTAGTCAAAACGGCCTAGGGCCTGAAACATGTAATCGCGGTAATTTTCAAAACCCGCATTGAGTGCTACTTTGTGGCGCATGGCTACCAGTTCGTCAAATAAGATGTTCAGCTCGTCTTTGGCAACCAGTCGGCGCTGCTGTATGGTTTCCCAGGCATTTTGCCTAACCTCGCGGTTGGTATCTTTTAAGAAGTTGGCGGCTTGCTCCAAGGTATACTCCTGGTCATTTAATTCAACGCTCATGGCACCTGTAATGCCCTGGTATTTTTGCTGGGTTACCTGTAGCTGCGTAAACAGCTCGATGTTTTCTTCGCGGTAAAGCTCCAGAGCCTTTTTGATGGCACGGATGTATACAAAATATTTGTCTTTGTCTAATTGCTCTAGCCAAGGGCTTTCGCTGAATTTCTTGTTCAGTTCGTTGGCAATCGGCGAAATCTTGGGCTCTATTTCGGTGGCGAAATATTGAAAATCCTTTACCAATGCCTCATTTGCCGTATCGCAGCTCATTTTGATGTAGCGCCAGGCAAAATCTTCCTCCAAAGCGGCTTCCAGCTCACTTTTGTCGCGCAACCACTGTTCCAGTTCCTCCACGCTGCTGATTTCCCTTTTTAATAGTTCATCGAATATCGGTGCAAGGTTTTCCCACTCGATTTTTAAATCCTGCGGAATATATGTTCTGGGTTTTTTGTGTATCGTTAAATCTTTCATGTCTTTTTTTGATGAGGTCTTAATTATTTCAGGCCAAAAACGTCTTCATAGCTTACGTAGTCCTTTCGGCCAATGGCATAAATCAGTTTGCCGTTTTCGTCTTTGATGATGCCCTGGCTTTCGTCGTTAGCTTTCGGAAAATTGATTTCGTATTTCCTGCCGTCTTCGAGCACAATGCCATAGGTTTCTACACCATTTTCGGTTTTGATCGAATTTTGGGTGTAGTTAAATTTTTTGCTTTTTCCAAGGCTGTCTGTTAACATAAAACTTTTGGCTTCAAAGGTTATTTTGGTTTTTGTTCCCTTGGTATCGGTAGCTTTCCATTCGCCTCGGTAAGTATCAGAGCCGCTGCAGGCCATTAACAGGCCTACGAAAAGCCCCAATGATAAATGAACCAATTTTTTCATGTTTTATTATTTAAAAAGTTACGATCGATTAGATTTTTATCTTGTTCTTAAAAAGGCGTCGAGCAAAAAGCAAAGGGCAAAAATAACCGATGCAAAGCCATTGGTGGTGGCAAAGGCACGATCTACCTTGCTGATGTCTGTTGGCTTAACCAGCAGGTGCTGATAAATAAGCATGGCGCAGAAAAATACGATGCCGATATCGTAAACCCAGCTCAGCTCGGCATAAAACAAGGGCATAATAACACAGGCTGCAGATAAAACATGCAACACTACCGATAATCTCAGTGCATTTTTAATGCCCATGGCGGCCGGAATGGAGTGCAGTTTTTGCTCGCGGTCGAAATCTTCGTCCTGCAAAGCGTAAATAATGTCGAAACCGCTAACCCAAAAAAGTACGGCAAACGAATAGAACAAAGGAACGATGTTAAACTGTCCGGTTACCGCAATGTAGGCGCCGATAGGGGCTAGCGATAAGCCAAGGCCTAAAACCAGGTGGCATAGCGCCGTAAAGCGTTTGGTGTAGCTGTAAAAAAGCACAACAAACAAAGCCACGGGCGATAAATAGAAGCAGAGCTTATTGATAAAGAAGGTGGCGGCAATAAATAGCACACAGTTTATAATCACAAAGAACAGTGCCTCATTGGCCGAAACCCGTCCTGCCGGAATATCGCGCATTTGTGTACGTGGGTTTTGGGCATCGATATTTCGGTCTAAATAACGGTTAAAGGCCATGGCCGCATTGCGTGCAAATACCATACACAGAATAACCAGCACCAACAGGTACCAATGAAACGGATTTTGCGTAGTGGTTACGCCCAAAAAGAAGCCGATCATGGCAAAGGGCATGGCGAAAATGGAATGCGCAAATAAAACAAGCGAAAAGTATTTTTTCATTGCGATGGGTATTGGGTATTGAGATGTGGGTATTGAGTATTGAGATAAAGTTAGAACTGAAAACTGGCAACTGAAAACCGCCAAACAATTAACTCCCGTTATAAAACTTGGGGTCGATAACAGGCATTACAAAATCTTGGTTCACCTCGTCAATAAAGCCCAGTACACCTTCCTTGCCTTGTTTTTTCTCTGATGAGGTTATGAAAAAAGAGGGCACTTCCTCAAACCACTGCTTCAGTGCTTTATTGAACTTGGCCACATTCTGGTCGGTTTTTGGCCCTGATTGCTTATCGGCTTTGGTGTAAACCAAGGCAAATGGAATGCCGCATTCGCCCAGCCAGCAACAAAACTCGAGGTCTATTTGCTGCGGTTCAAGCCTACTGTCTATCAGTACAAAAACGCATTGCAGGTTCTCTCTCTTGGTGAGGTAATTGCGGATAAATTTCTCCCATTTCTCGCGACTGGTTTTCGAAACCCTGGCATAGCCATACCCAGGCAAATCAACAATGTACCAGCTTTCATTGATCAAAAAGTGGTTAATCAGCTGTGTTTTTCCGGGTCTTTGCGAGGTTTTGGCCAATCCAGGCTGACTTACCAGCATATTGATCAACGACGATTTGCCCACGTTAGAACGTCCAATAAAGGCATATTCGGGCCTGTCTGGAGCCGGCAAGGCCGAAACCTTGGTATTGCTCACTACGAATGTGGCAGATTTTATAATCATAATACAAAGGTAGGAATTAAAGATTGGAGTTGGCGCGTTTTGTGTCTCGCGTTTGGCTCGAGGCATTTGGATTCAATGCGGTCCGCTGTCCGCCCTTCGCTATTCTTTTAAAAAAATCAAACAATTAACCATTTTCTCTATCTTTGGGGCAATGACAAATCGAGAAGTTACTCCCTATGCTGGTACGGCTACCAAAAAAGAACAGGTAGCTACGATGTTCAACAATATTTCGCACACCTACGATTTTCTGAACCATTTTTTGTCGTTGGGCATCGATATCATTTGGAGGCGCAAGGCAATCAGGGAACTGTTGAGCATACAGCCCCGTAAAATTTTGGATGTGGCTACCGGAACAGGCGATTTTGCTTTCGAATCCATTAAAATACTTCATCCCGATAAGGTTGTTGGGGTTGATATTTCGGAAGGGATGCTGGAAGTGGCACGCAAAAAGATTGGCGAACGCAACCTGGGCCATGTATTTTCGGTACAGTTGGGAGATTCGGAAGGGCTGCATTTCGACGATGATACTTTCGATGCTATTACAGTAGCCTTTGGCGTAAGAAATTACGAAAACCTGGAAAAAGGATTGGCAGACATGTTGCGCGTGCTCAAGCCCGAAGGCAAGATCGTCATCCTCGAGTTTTCTAAACCAAGGACTTTCCCTATCAAGCAAGGCTATAATTTTTACTTCAAATACATTACACCGTTTTTTGGCCGTCTTTTTTCGAAAGACAAAAGAGCGTACACCTATTTGCCCGAGTCGGTGGCCGCTTTTCCTGATGGCAAGTCTTTTACCCAGCTTATGGAAAAAGTGGGCTATAAAAATACCAAACACCGTTCTTTAACGTTTGGAATAAGTGCAATTTATACCGGTACTAAATGAGCAGAAAATTAACCCTCTTTGTGATGTTGTTTCTTTTCGCTGCTGGTTGGGCAAAGGCTCAAAACTGGGGTGGAGGCATTGATCAGGAACGTTTCAATTGGGGGTTTAGCTTTCAGTATATTTCTTCGGAATTGAAGCTTTGGAAAAATAAGGATTGGCGCGCACCGTATTACGATGCAACATTGCCGGGCTATGCCACAGACCAGTTGGCTTCCATTTCGTCGCCACCATCGGTAGGCTTTGGTATCGGTTTTGTAGTTAACAGTCAACTAACCAGTAATTTAGATGCACGTTTTACGCCAACCTTGGTTTTTAACGATCGCGTAATCCAATATAACTATGTACAGCCCGCCGTGTACAATGTGGGTACTTCGATGATCGAAAAAAAGGTACAGGCCACGGTAATCGATCTTCCCATTGGACTAAAAATCAAATCAGACCGGCTCATGAACTTTCGGGCCTACATGATTGGCGGCCTTAAATACTCGATGGATCTGGCCTCGGGCAAAAAGAGCAACGACGAGGCCGCGGCGCCTATAGACAAGTTGATCAAAAACAAGAAAAGCTTCCTTTCCTACGAGGCGGGCATTGGCTTCGATATTTACTTCGAATATTTTAAAATGTCGCCAGAATTTAAGCTATCTTATTCATTTAAAGACATTATGAAGCATGAAAGCAATCCTTTCATGGACCCGATACAAAAGGCAAAACTCAGACATTTTACTTTCAGCTTATTTTTTGAATAGCGCGGGGCGTAAAAAAATAATACCTTTGTTTATCATCATTATTTCATACACATGGCTAAAATCGCATTAATTACGGGTGCAAGTTCAGGTATTGGCGAAGCTTGTGCACATATTTTTGCCCAACAGGGCTATCACCTGATCCTAATTGGGAGACGGGAAAATCTACTGGAAAAAATTGCCCATCATTTGGCCGATAAATATGCCATAGAGGTCAAAAAGATACAGGCCGATGTACGTGACAAGGAAAACATCAGCTATGTACTCGAAACCCTGCCCAGCCAGTGGAAAAACGTAGATGTGCTGATCAACAATGCCGGATTGAGCCAAGGCTTGGATCCTATAGACAAAGGCGATACCGACGATTGGGATACCATGATTGATACCAATGTAAAAGGACTGCTCTATGTTTCGAAAATCGTTTCGGGCTGGATGGTGAACCAAAAGAAAGGACATATCGTCAATATCGGTTCTATTGCGGGTAAAGAAGTTTATGCCAATGGAAATGTATATTGTGCCACCAAGCATGCGGTTGATGCCCTGAACAAAGGCATGCGCATCGACCTGTTGCCACACGGCATTAAGGTAACCGCCATTAATCCCGGCATGGTAGAAACCGAGTTTTCGGTGGTTCGCTTTAAAGGCGACGAGGCCAGAGCGAAAAAGGTATACGACGGATTGGAACCTTTAGTTGCCCAAGACATTGCCGAAGCCATTTGGTTTGCGGTAAGCCGTCCACCACATGTAAACATTAACGATATGCTCATTATGCCAACGGCGCAGGCCACGGCAACAACGGTAGTGAGGAAGTAGCTGGCAATTGAAACAAAGGCGGCAATTCAATAGATAAAAGCAACACGAGAAAAGCAATGATAGCAAATACGATAGATCAGGAAATCAAGCAAGCCATGTTGGCTAAAGACCAGGCCAGGTTAAGGGGCCTGCGGGCAATCAAGGCCGCTTTGCTGCTGGCCAAAACCGAAAAAGGCCATGCCGAAGAAATCAATGGAGAAGCAGAAATCAAAATCCTGCAAAAACTGGTTAAGCAACGTAAAGAATCGGCTACAATTTATCAAGAGCAGGGACGCGAAGACCTTTATGCTGTAGAACAGGAAGAAATTGAGGTCATCAGCCAGTTTTTGCCAAAGCAGCTAGACCGGGCCGATATAGAATTGGTTGTATCGCGCATTATCTCCGAGTCTGGGGCAACTTCTATCAAAGAAATGGGCAAGGTAATGGGATTGGCCAATAAAGAACTGGCGGGCAAAGCCGACGGCAAGCTGATCGGCGAGATTGTTAAAGCGCAATTGGGTCAATAAAAAATAGCCCCGCTTTACACTATCCCCGAAAAAATATTGATATTATTACGGTAAATTAATTTTACTCTATTAACTTAGTAGCACATACCAAACAGTACAACATACTATATATGAAATACGAAGTAATTGATGAAGATGGGTTTAAATACATTGAGGCGGGTGAAGGCGAACCGTTGGTATTACTTCATGGGCTAATGGGCGAATTGAGCAATTGGGAGCCCACTTTAGATTATTTTAAGGCAAACTACAAGGTAATTGTGCCTATTTTGCCTATCTATGATCTACCCTTGCTAACCTTGGGCGTAAAAAGCTTATCTAAGTACATTTTGCGTTTCCTTAAATTTAAAAAACTAAATCAGGTGGTGCTTGTTGGTAACTCGTTGGGCGGACACGTAGGGCTGGTATTTACCGTTGCACACCAAGAATATGTAAAGGCCCTGGTACTGACCGGCAGCTCTGGCCTGTACGAAAATGCATTTGGCGGCTCCTTTCCGCGAAGAGAGAGCTACGATTATGTGCGCGAGAAAGTAGAGTTTACCTTCTACGATCCGGCTACGGCTACCAAAGAACTGGTTGACGAAGTATTCAGGTCAATCAACGACCGCTCGAAAGTAATCCGTATCCTGGCTTTGGCCAAATCAGCCATTCGCCACAACATGGCAAAGGAATTGCCAAAAATTACTATTCCAGTTTCGCTCATTTGGGGCAAACAAGATAAGATTACGCCGCCAGAAGTGGCCGAAGAGTTCCATCAGCTGCTGCCCAACTCCGAACTGAACTGGGTTGACGAATGTGGCCATGCGCCCATGATGGAAAGACCGGCTATTTTTAACGAATTGCTGAATACCTTTTTAAGTAGGATTTTATTAAAATAATGTTTGCTTCAGAACTCATATCGAATGTTATCCCGCCTCTAAAAACTTCCGACACTGCGCAGAAGGCTTTAGAGCGCATGGCCGAGTTCAAGCTTTACCATTTGCCTATTGTAAACGAAACCCAGTTCCTGGGCCTTATTTCAGAAGACGAGCTGATCGAAGTACGAGACCAGCAAACGCCGATAGGCAGCCTCTCGCTGACTATCTTAAATCCTTTTGTTTTCGAAAATGCCCATATTTACGATGTAATCCGGCTGTTTAACCTTTTGCAACTGTCGCTGGTGCCCGTACTCGATGCCCATAAAAACTACCTTGGCGTCGTTTCTATCAACAACCTCCTGCAATATGCGGCAGAAACCTATGCCGTTAAGGAGCCGGGCGGCATTATCGTATTGTCTATCAGCAACCGTAACAATTCTTTGGCGCACATGGCCCAGATCGTTGAAGCAGACAACGCGCAAATCCTTTCCTCTTATGTCAGTTCTTTCCCCGATTCTACCAGGTTGGAAGTAACCTTGAAAATTAATAAGACAGAGCTTTCAAGTATCATATCTTCTTTTGAGCGCTATGACTACGAAGTAAAAGCTGTTTTTAACAATACACAGGACGATAACGGTACAGAAGATAGATTCAATTCTTTCATGAACTATTTAAACGTATAAAAACCTGCATGAAAATAGCAATTTACGGCAGAGATTTTAATGACAGCGTATTGCCTTTTGTACAGGAGGTATTCGACGTGCTGGCCCAGCATCCGATAGAAATACTGGTGTTTTTGAAGTTCAACAACTTTATCAGGAATAAAATCAGCCTGCCGGCCCATGTCAAAACTTTTAGTACGCATGCCGAGCTGGTTGACCAGGCCGATGTGCTGCTAAGCCTTGGTGGCGATGGCACCCTGCTCGATACGCTGTCGCTGGTGCGTGATTCGCAGATACCGGTTATCGGTATCAATTTTGGCCGTTTGGGCTTTTTGGCCAGTATTAACAAGAACGAGATCAAAACCGCCATCGAAGCCCTGGTTAACGGCCATTACTCGCTCGATAAAAGGGGAGTGCTTAATCTGGAATCGCAGAACAACCTGTTTGGCGAAGAGAATTTTGCGCTGAACGACATGACGATCCACCGGAGAGACAATTCGGCCATGATGATTATCCATGCCTACCTTAATGGCGAGTTTTTGAATTCCTATTGGGCTGATGGATTGATCATTGCTACCCCAACCGGCTCTACGGCCTACTCGCTGAGCTGCGGCGGACCGATTATTTCGCCCAATGCACAGAACTTCGTCATTACGCCGGTAGCGCCGCACAACCTCAACGTAAGGCCCATTATCGTGCCCGACGATGTGGCGCTTACTTTCGAAGTAGAAGCCAGGAGCACCAAGTTTTTGCTAACCTGCGATTCGAGGACCGAAACCGTCGACCGTTCGGTTAAGATTACCATCAACAAGGCTAAATTCAATATTAACCTGATCCGCCTTAACAATGAAAGCTATCTCACTACGTTAAGGAATAAACTACTGTGGGGCATAGATACACGGAACTATTAAGATGAGCTATACAAAAGCATTCCTAACGCTTGTTGGTCTATTATCTTTTGGCATGGCCGCTTTGGCCCAGCGCTTTGAGGTGGGCGCACATGCGGGAGGCTCTTCTTATATGGGCGACTTGAACCAGTACAACCCAGTCAAAATCAGTGGCATCGAAGCAGGAGCTTTTGTAAAGCTCAATTTTAATCCGCATTTGGCTCTCGGCCTGCATTATAACTATGGCAAGGTAAAAGGCAACGATGCCAGTTCAAACAACGAACAGTTCCGCCAGCGCAACCTGAGCTTTTTTACCCCACTCAATGAGTTTAGCCTTTTGGTCGATTTTAATTTCTTCGACATGTTCGCCTACAACGGCAGAAGGCGCTTTACCCCCTTTCTGTTTGGTGGGGTGGGTACGGTATTGTTCGAACCCAAGGCCAACTATGAGGGAGAAACCTATAAGCTGAGACTGTACTACACCGAGGGACAGCCCAAAGCCTACAAAAAATATGCGCTCACCTTTCCTATTGGTGCAGGCACCAAGTACAAGCTCAACGACAGCTGGACGCTTTTTACACAGGTCGGTTTCAGGATTCCGCTAACCGATTATATCGACGACGTCAGCGGCCTTTATCCCGATCCGAACGTTTGGACCCGAAACCAGGGGTTAAGCCGGGCACTTTCAGACCGTTCGGGAGAAAAAACAGGCATCTACATCGGCGAACCAGGTACCCAAAGAGGCGATTTTAGAAAAAGGGACAGCTACATGTTTGTAGGTATTGGGATATCTTATACCTTTGTGAGCCAAAAATGTTTTACTTTTTAGGGCGCTGACACAGCAGAAATGGGATTTAAAGAACAAATTGATATCAATCGCTTACCACAACACATCGCTATTATTATGGATGGCAATGGGCGTTGGGCAAAAAACCAAGGTAAATTTCGTGTTTTTGGTCACGAAAGCGGCGTGCTTTCTGTAAAGGATATTGTAGAAGGCTGTGTAGATATTGGTATTAAGTACCTTACCGTTTATGCTTTCTCTACCGAAAACTGGAACCGTCCCATTGAAGAAGTCAATGCCCTCATGGAACTGCTCATTGCAACCATCAACCAAGAGGCCGAAACCCTGAATAAAAACAACGTCAGGCTAAATGCCATCGGCGACCTGAAATCGTTGCCCCAAAAATGCATCGACGATTTGGCCAGCGCCATGGAAACCACCGGCAAAAATGATAAATGTACCCTTACCCTGGCTTTGAGCTACAGCGCCAAATGGGAAATTGTAGAGGCAGCCAAGAAAATCGCCGAGCAGGCCAAGGAAGGAAAAATAAACATCGATGAAATTGACGAAAGCGCTTTTGCTGCACAACTGACCACCACCAATATTCCTGATCCCGAACTGATGATACGCACCAGTGGCGAACATCGGATCAGTAATTTCCTGCTTTGGCAGATGGCTTATACCGAATTATATTTTACCGAAACCCTTTGGCCCGACTTTAGAAGAGAAGATCTTTTTGAGGCCATCGTCGACTATCAAAAACGCGAACGTCGCTTCGGAAAAATTAGTGAACAATTGAACTAATTTTACTTTTAACACTTTTTAACATGTGTTTAAATTAACTTAGCAACGTTTTTTAGATTGTAAATGAAAAGAATATACCAACTTATTTTCTTGCTGTTGATCGGCTTGCCAACCATGGCGCAAATCCGTACCCAACCTTCGCAAGCGGCCCCTTCCTTAAAAGTTAACGGTTCGAGTTTAGACTATTTTAACCCAAAAGAATATGTAATTGGCGGCACAACTTTGTCGGGCGCCAAATACCTGATCGAAGATGTAATCATCACCCTGTCTAAGCTAACCAAAGGCGAACGTATCGTATTGCCGGGTGAGGCTACTTCAAATGCAATCAAAAACCTATGGGCACAAGGCCTTTTCGACGATGTGCAGCTGAACATTACCAAGATCGATTTAGACACGGTTTATTTCGATATCCAAGTGGTAGAGCGTCCACGCCTAAGTGCCTTCGAAATTTTGGGGGTAAGCAAATCACAAAAGACAGACCTTAACGAAAAATTGGCCGATAAAGCCGGTAGGACTATCATTAACGACAACCTTTACAATACCACCAAGTCTATCATCAAAAAATACATGTACGACAAGGGGTTCTTTTATACCACCATCGATTTCAAGTCTAAGCCAGATCCCAACCAGGAGAACAGCGTGATCCTGCAAGTCGATATCAATAAAGGAAAGCGTGTAAAAGTGCACGAAATCAAGTTTACGGGCAATAAGGAGTTTTCTTCGGCCAAGCTGAGGAAGTATTTGAAAAAGACCAAGCAACAGGCCTTTTATAAGATTTTCGGCAGTGGCAAGTTCAACAAGGAAAAATACGAAGAAGACAAGTTGAAGCTGGTAGCCAAAATGCAGGAAAAAGGCTACAGGGATGCTGCCATTTTAAAAGACAGCATTTACAGGTATAGCGATAAGGCCATCGGCATTAAGCTCGATCTTTATGAAGGCCCGAAATACTACTTTGGCAATATCACCTGGATTGGCAATGCCAGATACCCGACAGACTATCTTGAAAAAGTTTTCGGCATAGAAAAAGGCGAAGTTTTTAGCGAAGAAAAACTAGAAAAGAAATTAAGAGGCAGTGCCAGTGGCGACGATGTTTCGAGCGTTTACCTGAACGATGGCTACCTGACCTTTAACATCGATCCGGTACAAACCAAAATCCATAACGATACGGTTGATGTAGAAATGCGTATTTACGAAGGCCCCCAGTATACCAATAACAAAATTACGGTAGTAGGCAACACCATTACCAACGATAGGGTAGTATTGCGCGAAATCCGTACCAAGCCGGGCGATAAATTCTCTAAAGAGCTGTTGGTACGAAGCGTACGCGAAATCGGTGCTTTGGGCAACTTTGACGAGTCGAAGACCAATCCGATTCCTAAGCCAAACCCATCTGATGGTACGGTAGATATCGAATATCACGTAGAAGAGAAACCTTCAGACCAGATTGAGCTTTCGGGCGGTTTTGGCGGAGGCCGTGTAATCGGTACCTTGGGCTTAACCTTCAACAACTTCTCGTTAAAAAACCTGTTTAATGGCGAAGCCTACAGACCGTTGCCAAAAGGCGATGGCCAAAAGCTGAGCTTGCGCGGACAAACCAACGGTAAGTATTACCAATCTTACAGTTTCTCTTTCTCTGAGCCTTGGTTTGGCGGCAAGAAACCCGTAAGTTTTGGGTTGAGCGCTTTCACTTCGTTGCAATCTAACGGCTTATCGGCCGCCGATGGCAACTACCAAAAAATCCGTTTGAACGGCGTTTCGGTGAGCTTGGGCAGAAAGCTGAACTGGCCAGACAACTGGTTCTCTTTGGTGCATACCATTAACCTGAACCAATACATCTTGAATAAATACCCTGGTTACCTGTTCAGCACCGGTACTTCTTACAACTTGAACTTAACCCAAGAGATTGCCCGCGATTCGAGGAACAACAATATTTTCCCTACAGGCGGTTCGTACATCAGGTTTACCATTCAGGCAACACCTCCTTACTCGTTGCTGAATAAAATTAACTACGCTACGGCTTCAGATAAGCAACGCTATAAGTTTACCGAGTACCACAAATGGAAATTTGAGGCACAATGGTTCGAAAGCGTAGTAGGCAAACTGGTATTTAAAGGCCAGGCGCAATTTGGTTTCTTGGGCCAGTACAACAAGGCCGTTGGCCAGTCGGCGTTCGAACGCTTTAAGTTGGGTGGCGACGGTATGCAGGGCTTCGACTTCTTGCAGGGCTCTGAATTAATTGCCATGCGTGGCTACTCAAACAACTCGGTTGTTCCGGTAGGTGCCAACGTAAATATTGCCCAAAGTTCGGGTAGCCCGATCTTTAGTAAATACGTAATGGAACTGCGCTACCCGGTTATTGCCAAGCAAGAAGCAACCGCTTTTGTAACGGCATTTGCCGAAGGTGGTAACACTTGGAATAAGTTTAGCGATTTTAATCCGTTTAATATTAGGCGGTCTGTAGGTGTTGGAGCTAAGATATTTTTACCGATATTTGGTTTGTTGGGAATTGACTATGGTTATGGATTTGATAAAATCCCAGGTCTTCCTGATGCCAATAAAGGTCAGTTCCACTTCAGTATTGCCCAACAACTTGGCGGATTTAATTAATTTAGCAACACACAAAGCAATGAAAAAGTATTTATTAATCAGCTTTTTGCTCTTGGCGGGTCTGGGAGCATCAGCACAGCGGTTTGCCTATGTAGACACGGAGTATATTCTAAAGCACTTGCCAGAATATAAATCGGCGCTGAGCCAGATCGACGGTTTGTCTAAGCAATACCAGTCGCAAATTGACGAGAGCTTTAACGAGATCGACAAAATGTACAAGGCCTATCAGGCCGATCAGGTTTTGCTGACTGACGATATGCGCAAGCGTAGGGAGAACGATATCATCGAGAAAGAGAAAAAGGCAAAAGAACTGCAAAGACAAAAGTTTGGTCCAGATGGAGAGCTTTTCCAAATGCGTACCAAGCTGTTAAAGCCCATCCAAGAGAAAGTGGCTACTATAGTTGGGGAGACAGCCAAAAACAAAACCATCGATTTCGTTTTCGACAAAAGCAGCGAATCGACCATGATGATTTATGCCAGCAGCAGCTACGACATCAGCAATGACGTGATTGTTAGGCTGGGCTATAAGCCAGGAACACTAGTTAAATAAAAAACACCATAGATTTTAAAAACAATTATTAAGTAAAATAGAAAAATGAGAAAGTTAATTAACGTATTATTTGTTGCGGCTGGATTAGTGCTCACTGCCAATGTTGCAAATGCGCAACAAAAATTTGGTCACCTGAACTCTGATGACATTTTTGCTAGCTTGCCTGAGGCAAAAACTGTTTCGGCTACCGTAGAGAATTTGGCAAAGTCAAAACAAGCCGAAATCGACAAAATGATTGCAGAGTACCAAACCAAATACAAGGCGGCCGAAGACAAGCAAAAAACCTTGAGCGAAGCCAACAAAGATGTGGTAGGTAAAGAATTGCAGGCTGCAGGTCAGGAAATCCAAGATTTGGCCAAAAGAATTGAAGATGCACGTACAAAAGCAACCAAAGACGTGACCGATAAACAAAACGAGCTTTTCCCTCCGTTGCAACAAAAAGTAGGCAATGCCATTGCTGCTGTTGCCAAAGAAAAAGGATTGGCTTATGTATTCGATACCTCTGTTTCTCAAGGTTTCAACAGCCTTGTTTATTCTGATGGCGGCGAAGACATCACTGCTGCGGTTAAAGCCAAACTAGGCGCTTCTACTACTGCTGCTCCAGCAGCCACAAAACCTGCAGGCACAAAACCTAAACAATAATTCAAAGATATATCATTATCTTGTGCGGAATTGGAAAACAAACCAATTCCGCTTTTTTTTGCCATGAATAATCAATCGCCCATCGGTATTTTCGACTCTGGCTACGGTGGATTAACCGTATTCAAATCGATTGCGAAACAACTGCCCCAGTACGACTATATTTACCTTGGCGACAATGCCCGCTCGCCCTATGGCGATCATTCGTTCGAAACGGTTTATCAATATACCCTTGAGTGTGTGGAGTGGCTGTTTGCCCAAGGCTGTCAGTTGGTTATCTTGGCCTGCAATACGGCATCGGCCAAAGCCCTGCGCAGCATCCAACAGTTGGATCTGCCTCAAAAATATCCAGACAGGAGGGTGCTTGGCGTAATCAGGCCAACGGCAGAAGTGGTAGGCCATTACTCAAAAAGCGGCAGCATTGGCGTGATGGGCACACGCGGAACCGTTAATTCGAAGTCGTACCTTATGGAAATTGGACATTTCTTTCCGGCAGCAAAGGTATACCAGCAAAGCTGCCCCATGTGGGTGCCTTTGATCGAGAACGGCGAACACTTAGATGCTGGCGCCGATTATTTTGTCGATAAATATTTGGGACAGCTATTGGCGCAAGCCCCCGATATCGATTGTATTTTATTGGCCTGCACCCATTATCCCTTGCTGGTGCCTAAAATAGCCCAAAGGCTTCCAGCGCCTATCCAATTGTTGTCGCAAGGCGAGATCGTAGCAAACAGCCTGGCCGACTACCTTAAAAGACACCCAGCAATGGAAAGCCGTTTGGCCAAGAACAATTCAAGAGCCTATTACACTTCGGGCGATACCCAGTCGTTTGATGAACATGCCTCCGTGTTTTTGGGCGAAGCAGTTCGCTCCGAGCGTTTGGCTAACCGATAGGCGATTGCCCGTTTTCAGTTGCCGGTTGGCAGTTGACAAGAAAACCATGCAGTCGATTAGTTTTCATTTTTCGTTTAACAGTTTGCTATGCAATCAACTCATTAGCCCATCAGTCGGCCAGTGAACCAATGAACTGATGAACCAATTAAGCCATGATTCGCGCCCTCACTTTTATATTACGATTTTCTGTCAATTCATCGTATTTCTTTCTAGGTTTTGAAACTTTAAAAGGGTAAATTTGCGGCTCAATCACAATCAATGAGCGATCAGATTAAGCACGAATGCGGGATAGCCTTTATCCGCCTGTTAAAACCTCTCTCATACTACCAAGAAAAATACGGTACTGCACTCTACGGCCTCAACAAATTATACCTGTTGATGGAAAAGCAGCACAATCGCGGTCAGGATGGAGCTGGTATTGCAACCATTAAACTCGACATGAAACCAGGTAGCCGTTACATTAGCCGCTACCGTTCTATGGCGCAAAATGCAGTTGCGGATATCTTCGGATACGTCCAAAACAAGTTTGTCGACATCCAGAATGAAACGCCCGAGCTGATGAAAGACACGGAGTTCCTGAAGCAGAATGTAAGTTTTATCGGCGAGGTTTTGTTGGGGCATTTGCGCTATGGCACACACGGCAAGAACAGCATCGAGAACTGCCACCCGTTTTTGCGCCAAAACAACTGGATGACCAGGAATTTGGTCATAGCCGGAAACTTCAACATGACCAATGTTGACGAGCTGTTGGAACAGCTTTACGAGTTGGGTCAGCATCCCAAAGAAAAAGCCGATACGGTTACTGTACTTGAAAAAATAGGCCACTTCTTGGACGACGAGAACCAAGAGCTGTTCGATGCCTACAAAAAAGAAGGCTTAACCAACGTAGAAATCACCCAAAAAATATCAAAGAACCTCAATATTGCCAATATCCTGCGTCGCTCGGCTAAAAACTGGGACGGTGGCTATGCCATTTCGGGTATTGTGGGCAATGGCGATGCCTTTGTGCTGCGCGACCCTTCGGGCATTCGTCCGGCATTTTACTACGCCGATGATGAGATTGTGGTGGCGGCTTCAGAAAGACCGGCCATCCAAACCGCGTTTAATGTACAAATCAAGCAGGTAAAGGAAATAGAGCCTGGCCATGCCCTGATTGTGAAGAAAGACGGCACGGTAACCCAGGAAATGTTCCGCGAACCAGCCGAAAAAAGAGCCTGCTCGTTCGAACGTATCTATTTTTCGAGAGGCAGCGATGCCGATATTTACAGAGAACGCAAAAAACTAGGTCATTTGCTTATTCCCCAAGTGTTGGATTCGGTAAAAAAAGACTTGAAAAATACGGTGTTCTCGTTTATCCCGAATACGGCAGAAGTTTCTTTCTACGGAATGGTAGAGGGCCTGCACGATTACATCAGGGAAGTACAGAAAGATACCTTGCTTAACCGTAAGGAGCAACTCAACGATGCCGAACTGGACGAACTTTTGTCTATGGCCCCGCGCGTAGAAAAACTGGCCATCAAGGATGTAAAGCTGCGTACCTTTATTACGCAAGATGCAGATAGGGGAGAAATGGTAGCCCACGTTTACGATACCACTTATGGGGTAATCAAGAACCATACAGACACCCTGATTGCGGTAGACGATTCCATCGTTCGCGGTACAACGCTGAAACAAAGCATCATCAAAATCATCGACAGGCTGCATCCTAAAAAGATTGTCATCGTGTCGTCGGCGCCACAAATCCGCTATCCGGATTGCTACGGCATCGATATGTCGAAAATGGGCCAGTTTGTGGCTTTCGACGCAGCCATTCAGTTGTTAAAGGAGCGTGGCATGGAACATGTCATCGAAGAGGTATACCAAAAGTGCAAAGCTTCGTTGCTGTTGCCAAAAGAAGAAATTGTTAACCATGTTAAAGAAATCTACCGTCCGTTTAAACAGCAGGAGATTTCTGACCAGATTGCCAAAATCATTACCCCAAAAGGAACCGTTGCAGAGGTAGAGGTCATTTACCAAACGCTAGACAATCTGCATTTGGCCTGCCCCAACCATACCGGCGACTGGTATTTCTCAGGAAACTATCCAACACCAGGAGGCAACAAAGTAGTAAACAAAGCTTTCGTTAACTGGAAAGAAGGAAATAATCAAAGGGCCTACTAGCAATAGTGGGCCTTTTGGCTTTTTAGGCCAAGCTAGTCGGGATGTGTCATCTCGATCTGAATAACGCTGGATTTGTAATCTAGTATGTGCGCTAATTCATTAGGCCGGATTGCAAATCCGGGGTGAGCCAAGCCGGGAAAGCATTTCCCGACCAAGCAGAGATGATGGGATTAGCGAGTACTGACTTATGTAAAATAGCCCAGATTGTAGCGGCATCCTTTTTTGCTGCTTAAAGCAAAAAAGATACAGCGTAAAGCTGGACTGCCTTTAAACTATGGCAGGAACACTGTGCTTCAAAAGCAATTCGCAGTTTTCTCTCGAAAGCCATCGCACTACGCAATACTCACTACGCAATACTCACTACGCAATACGCTATTCTAACACTAATAGAACTTAATATAAGTCTTCGTCACCAGCCAAATGGCGAAAAGGATAATGATTACGCCGGCTATTTTGTTGAGCATCACGAGCGAACTTTCTTTGATGCGGTAGCGCAGCTTGCTCGAGTAATAGCTTTTCAGTCCGTCGATGGTGAGCTGGGTAGCCATGGCGATAATAAAGCACAACAGTTTTTCGTAAAACATGTTGTTGAGCTTGATGGAAATGATATTGGTTACAATGATCCAGAACATGAGCGTAGATGGCGTTAAAATGCACATCAGAAAGCCCTTGAGCAGATAGCCTCGCTTGCTTACCTTTACAATTTTGTTTTCTTCGTAATTGATGGATACGGTAGAAAAAAGGTAGTAAATGCCAACCGCAAACAGAAAAATACCGCCAATAATGCCAACATATTTGTCGAAACTGGCTTGATATTCTAAAAACTGGCTGCCAAAAAGCACCAGTCCGACCAAGATGATGTCGCTAAAAATTACACCTACCGCTAATGAAAACCCGGCTTTAAATCCACGCTCGATACTGGTCTTGATCATTGCAAAAAAAACGGGACCAGTTAAGAATGAGGAAATTAGCCCGGCACCCATGCCCAATAAAATCGCTTCAAACATTAGCCTATCATATATTTTACGCTAATATGCGATTTTTATAGCTAAATCCTTATCATTTTTAGCTTAGTTTTTCGGTATTCGACAGTGGTGTTTTAGGGAAAAGAAGCCCTATAGCTGGTGTGTAAAAATTACACTTTAGTAAGCCATAAATTTTAATTATGTTTATCAAACTAAATTTAAATTTGAACTAACCTAAATCTTAAAATCCAAACATGGAACAAAATTCAAAGACCAATTGGGCGCAGTTTATCCCGCTGGTAACCGTTTTCTTTTTTTGGGGCTTTGTGGCCGCCAGTAACGACATCTTAATTCCTGTATTTAAGGAAGCGTTTAAACTATCGCAAAGCGAAAGCCAATTGGTATCCTTAGCATTTTATATTGCCTATACTGTTGGTTCGATAATTTATGTAGGTATTTCTGCGCTGATGAAGACAGATTTGATCAATAAAATAGGCTATAAAAACAGCTTGGCTCTTGGGTTGGCAATTTCTGCAGTAGGTACCTTGCTGTTTTATCCTGCAGCCAACACCGGGTCGTTTCCGTTAATGCTTTCGGGTTTATTTATCGTTGCCCTAGGTTTTTCTTTGCAACAGACGGTAGCTAATCCGTTGGCTATTGCCTTAGGCCCAATTTCTACAGGTTCGCAGCGCTTAACCTTGGCAGGCGGTATCAACAACTTTGGTACTACTATTGGCCCCTTGATTGTAAGTTTTGCTATTTTTGGTTCGGCCACAAGTGGAAATACTAATATCAGTATAGAAAGCGTTAAGATACCTTACCTTATTTTAGGTGCTGCTTTTTTGTTGGTGGCCATTTTCTTAAAATCGTCTTCATTGCCTGATAAGCCAGCCATTGCTGAAACCACCAAAGAAGATTCGTCGGTTAAAGGCTCGGCTTTGAAATATCCGCAGCTGGTGTTGGGCATGATTGCGATTTTCGTATATGTAGGTGTTGAGGTTTCTACGGCAAGCAATTTACCGGCCTATATGGAAAAAGACCTTGGCTTTGCTATTAAAGACGTTGCACCTTACATTTCTTTGTATTGGGCAAGTATGATGATTGGTCGCTGGACTGGAGCTGTTGAAGCTTTTACCGATAGCATTAGTTTGAGAAAGGTATTGAGGTTTGTGGCACCTTATTTGGCATTTGGCGTTTTCTTGTTGGTTAATGCGATTGCTAAACATGATTTGGCACCTTTTTATGTTTATGCACTGATTATTTTAGTACTCATCATTGCCGACATCGCTAGTAAAGGCAATCCGGCAAGAATGTTGCTCATTTTTTCGGGGGTAGGGATTTTTGCGCTGTTTGTGGGCATGTTCACTACAGGCATGGTTAGTGTCTATGCATTTACAAGCGTAGGCTTGTTTTGCAGTACCTTATGGCCATGTATCTTTACTTTGGGCGTAAGCGGCTTGGGTAAACACACCAGTCAGGGAAGTAGTTATTTAATTATGATGATTATGGGTGGCGGTATCATTAGCTGGCTGCAAGGTTATGTTTCTCAGCACATCGGCATTCAATATAGCTATATTGTTGGCGTATTGTGTTTTGCTTATTTGGCGTTTTATGCCCTGAGAGCCAGCAGCATTTTAAAGGCACAGGGTATTAGTTTCGACAGCAAGGTTTCTGGCGGGCACTAAGCCATCCTAAAATATAGCAGAAGCTCCTCAACAAACATTGAGGAGCTTTTTCTTTTGGGGATGGTTTTGTCGAGCAAAATTTTACTCGAATTATGCCCTGTTTCGTTGGCAGAGCGATTTATTTATTGCATATTAGGCGCCACAAACTAATCTACCTAAACCAATGACAAACAACAACCAACAAGGCAGCAATGTCAAGGCCATTGCTATTATCGGAGCGCTCTTCTTTATTTTTGGCTTCGTAACCTGGGCAAACAGTACCCTAATCCCTTTTCTTAAATTGGCCTGTGGCCTAAAAACCGATCTCGAAGCGTTTTTCGTTACTTTTGCATCCTACATTGCTTATTTCTTTTTGGCCTTGCCGTCATCTTGGTTGCTGAAAAAAATGGGCTTTAAAAACGGAATTGTAGTCGGCCTGCTCATATTGGGCATCGGCTCCCTGATTTTTATTCCGGCGGCCAGTAGCCGAAGCTTTGGCCTGTTTTTAACGGGTATTTTTATTCAGGGTGCGGCTTTATCCTTGCTGCAAACTGCTTCAAATCCTTACATCAGCATCATCGGGCCGATAGAAAGTGCAGCTAAGCGGATCAGCATCATGGGGCTTTGCAATAAATTTGCGGGGATCATTGTGCCGATCATCATGGGGTCCATCTTTTTGAAAAACGCATCGGCTATCGAAGCCAAGATTAGCAATGCCGCCACTACGCTGGCAGAAAAGGAAACGTTGCTTGGCGAAGTATTGAACAGGGTGTATACACCTTATATCGTTTTGGCTATTGTATTCTCTTTATTT
The DNA here is from genome assembly GCF_059705275.1 of Pedobacter sp. TM02. NCBI lineage: Bacteria > Pseudomonadati > Bacteroidota > Sphingobacteriia > Sphingobacteriales > Sphingobacteriaceae > Pedobacter > Pedobacter sp. TM02. The sequence goes on along the minus strand of NZ_AP046530.1, from coordinate 3,133,992 downwards.
GCCTTGTTTATCAGGTTCTCTAACCTGCCAGAAATCGATGTAGATAAAGAAGAAGTGGTAGAAGATGAAAGCACGCATGTGGCTAAGACAAGCATTTTTCAGTTTCCGCACCTGTTTTTGGGTGCCTTCTGTATCTTTGTCTATGTAGCGGCCGAAGTAATGGCAGGCGATATTATCGGCACCTACGGCAAGCAATTGGGTATCAGTGCCGATGTAAGCAAGTACCTCACCACACTTACGCTCAGTGGCATGTTGGTGGGCTATGTCATCGGGATCATTGCCATTCCCAAATACCTTACCCAGCAAGCGGCCTTGAAGATCTGTGCATTTTTGGGATTGCTGTTTACTGCAGCGGCTTATTTGTCAAGTGGCTATACCTCCGTTATATTTGTAGCCCTGCTAGGCTTGGCCAACTCATTGATGTGGCCGGCTATATTTCCGCTGGGCATCAAAGGCTTGGGCAAGTTTACCAAAACCGGATCGGCCATTATGATTATGGGCATTGCCGGAGGGGCAATTTGGCCATTGTTATATGGTTATTTAAAGGATGTGGCCGGCATGCACTTTCAGCTTGCGTTTTTTGTAAGCATGATGCCTTGCTATTTCTATATCCTTTATTTTGCTGTTTACGGACATCGGGTAGGTCAAAGAAAATAATTTTAAGCGATTGTATTTACATATGGATAAACCGTCTTTCCATCAGATTTTCATGAATTTAGCCTCAGACCTGGCTGCCCGCTCACATTGTGTGCGGGCCCATGTTGGGGCGGTATTGACCAAAGATACCCGGATTATCTCTATCGGTTATAACGGCCCGCCTTCGGGCACCCATAACTGCGATGAGGAATGGCCAGGAACAGGTTGCGCCCGCGATAGCAAAGGTTCCTGCTCGTTGGCATTGCATGCCGAAGAAAATGCCATTCTCTATGCCATCAAAAATGGCTCTAAACTAGAAGGAGCTACCCTTTATACCACTTTGTCGCCATGTATTGCCTGTGCCCGTCTTATTCTTTCGTCGGGTATCAAAAGGGTGTATTTTAAAGATTCGTATGCAGCCTACAAAGGTTTGGCCAGTGATGAGGGCGTAGATTTTTTGAACCGGTTTGGCGTAAAGACGGAAGTTTTGCCGCAAGATTCCAAATCGGCTTGATTGCCGGCTTATAACGTTGAGTTTTTCGGGCGTCATGGTTCCCAAATCTTAAATCCCGGTAAAGCTAATTCCATGTCATGCACCTTAAATTAACGTTCGATTTTTCGCTGTGAAAATCAACTAAAAAGCCTATCTTTGCCCATGCTAGAAAAAATCATCATACTCGATTTTGGTTCGCAGTTTACCCAGCTCATTGCACGTCGTGTTCGCGAACTTAATGTTTACTGTGAAATCCACCCTTTCAACCACATTCCAGAATTAGACTCTACCGTAAAAGGCATTATCCTTTCGGGCAGCCCTTACTCGGTTCGCCAGAATGATGCGCCTTATGTAGACCTTAACTTGTTTAAAAACTATCCTTTGCTGGCGGTTTGTTATGGTGCACAGTTTATTGCGCAACAAAGCGGCGGCGATGTGCAGGCATCGTCTACCAGAGAGTATGGCCGGGCCAACTTGAATTTTGTAAATCAACAGAACAAATTGTTTAAAGGCATCAATATCGATTCGCAGGTGTGGATGAGCCATGGCGATACCATTACCAAAGTGCCTGATAATTTCGAAATCATTGCCAGTACGGCCGAAGTAAAAGTTGCAGGCTATCAGGTAAAAGACACCCAAACCTACGCCATCCAGTTCCACCCGGAAGTAACGCATAGCACAGATGGCAAAATCCTGCTCGAAAATTTCTTGGTCGATATTTGTGGCTGTGCCCAAGATTGGACCGCAGATGCTTTTGTAGAAACCACTATCGAGGCGCTGAAAAAACAATTGGGCAATGACAAGGTGGTTTTGGGCCTATCGGGAGGCGTTGATTCTAGCGTGGCCGCCATTCTGTTGCACAAAGCCATCGGTACCAACCTGCACTGTATTTTTGTTGACAATGGCTTGTTGCGCAAAGGCGAGTTTGAAAGCGTTTTGGAGCAATACCAGCACATGGGCCTCAACATCAAAGGCATCGATGCCAAAGAGCGCTTCTTAAGCCAATTGGCAGGCGTTAAAGATCCTGAACAAAAACGTAAAATTATAGGCCGTGTATTTATCGAGGTTTTTGACGATGCCGCACACGAGGTAAAAGATGTAACCTGGCTAGCGCAGGGTACCATTTATCCCGACGTTATCGAGTCGGTGTCGGTAAAAGGACCTTCGGCAACCATCAAATCGCATCATAACGTTGGGGGTTTGCCCGATTTTATGAAACTGAAAGTGGTTGAACCGCTTAATACCTTGTTTAAGGACGAAGTAAGAAGAGTAGGTAAAACCCTAGGCATAGAAGGCTTTATCTTGGGTCGTCACCCTTTCCCTGGTCCAGGTTTGGCCATTAGGATTTTGGGCGATGTAACCGCAGAGAAGGTGGCTATTTTGCAAGAGGCGGATGCCATTTACATCAACAACCTGAAAGAAGCCGGACTTTACGATAATGTATGGCAAGCCGGCGCTATTTTCTTGCCGGTACAGTCGGTAGGAGTAATGGGCGACGAGCGTACCTACGAAAACGTAATCTGCCTTCGCGCAGTTGAGTCGGTTGATGGAATGACGGCCGACTGGTGCCACTTGCCTTATCCGGTACTGGCAAAAATCTCTAACGAAATCATCAATAAGGTAAAAGGAATAAACCGTGTTGTTTACGATATCAGCTCTAAACCACCGGCAACCATTGAATGGGAGTAAGCTAGGTTAACCGTTCTCAGTTGGCAGTTTTCAGTTTCCGTATCTGCTTTAGGTACGGAACATTACATCATCATCAAATATGACCAAATACTTCAAACTGATTGGTGCGTTGTTGATTTTGCTTGCAGCAGCTTGTTCGCCCAAAGTAAACAATACGGTTAAAAAGCCTGGTACCGAAACCAATGTGACCAAGGCGGAGAAGCCCGTAAAGAAATTTACCCAGGCCGATATTGCCTTGCTGATTCCTTTTAAGCTGAACGAAATCAACCTCAAAACGGCAACAAAAGCGCAGCTGGACAGGGCCAATATGGCTATCGATTTTTACCAGGGCGTAAAGCTGGGTATCGATTCGGCTACGGCCCTGGGGCTCAATTTTAAGCTCGATGTTTTTGATACCCGCGACGATAATAGCCAATTGGCAGCCTTGCTGAAAAAAGGCAGCCTCAAAAACAGCAACCTCATTATCGGCCCGGTTTTTCCAGAAGGCCTGAAATATTTGTCGACCTATTCGATGGCCAACGATATAGCCATGGTATCGCCTCTGGCCGCTTCGAGGCCTAGCGAGTTTAATAACCCAAAGCTGATTTCGATAGTGAATAATATCGATCAGCATGCCGTTAAAATAGCCGATTATATTGCCGAGCATTACCAGGCCAACAACAGCATCGTGGTACTGATCAACCCGAAAAAAACGGCTGACGAGCAATTTGCTACACCTTTGCGCGAGCGGTTTAAGCAACAATATCCAAATTACGTAGTACAGGAATTTACATCGGCCTACGCGTTCGAAACACGGATGATCAAAGGCAAGAAATATGCCGTGGTTATTTGTTCGTCAGAACTGGCTTTTGTAGCGCCAAGTATCGATAAGTTGGCTAAGCTTAAAAACCTAAAAACCGGAGGTTACGAGCTTAATCTCTTTGGCCATCCCAATTGGGCAAAGCAGAACTACAACATTGAACAGCTGCAAAACCTCAATACCATCATCAGCTCCTCTTATCGTATCGATTATAAAAGCGCAGCGGTTATCAGCTTTGTCAAAAAATACCGTGCCGAATTTAGTTTTGAACCCAGCGAGTACTCGTTTAAAGGTTTCGATATTGGTTTTTATTTCGGAAAATTATTGGCTAAACATGGCGAAAGCTACCTCGATTACCTGACAAAGGAGAAATATAGAGGGCTGCACAACAATTTCGAATTCGAGTATCATCCGCAATATGGCTATGTGAATAAAGATTTGATGTTGCTGCAATTCAAAAACCTTAACTTAATTGTGGTCGATTAATCCGCAAACATGAAAGTAGAACATCAAATCAGGGCCTTTGAGCAGCTGTTAGGCAGCTACGATGGCGTATTGCCCCTGCATCGTTACCTGTTTGCCTATTTTAAGCAAAACAAGCAGATGGGGTCGTCAGACCGTAGGTGGGCTACACGCTATCTGTATAGTTATTTTAGGTTGGGCAAGGCTTTGGGCAAATTAAAGACCATGGAAAGGCTGGCTATTGCCGATTTTCTGTGCAACGAAACGCCAAGCCTCGTGGCGGCCAGCCAACTGCCCGAACTTGAAGATGCCTTTGCACTTGCGCTAGCCGATAAAATTGCCCTCATCCAAAAGAAATATCCGGCATTTAAGCTCACCGATGTTTTTACATTCAAACCCGAACTGTCTGCAGGCATTGATGCCACTGCTTTTTATACCTCTTTCTTTGTACAGCCCGATTTGTTTATCCGAGTGAAGGAAACGCATATCCAGGCCGTTATTAACCAGCTGAAAGCCCAAGGGGTAACACCTAGGGAAGTTGGACCTGTCACCCTGGCTCTGCCCAACGGCACCAAATTGGAACAACTGATCAGTGATGAACGCCTATATCAGGTACAAGACTTTTCATCGCAGCTAACAGGCAATTATTTTGAGCCCCAAGCTGGTGATTATTGGTGGGACTGCTGTGCAGCATCCGGTGGAAAATCGTTATTGTTGCATAGTTTGGAGCCACAAATCGAATTGCTGGTCAGCGATGTGCGGGCAACTAGCTTGGGCAACCTGCAGGAGCGCTTTCAGTTGGCCGGAATTAAGAAATACCATCAAAAAGTAATCGACCTGTTGCAGAATAACGATCAGGTATTACACCATTATGAGTTTGATGGCATTTTGGTCGATGCACCTTGCTCGGGTTCGGGTACTTGGGGCCGTACGCCAGAAATGCTCTGCTTTTTTGAAGACCACAAAGTAGCCAACTACAATAAACTACAAAAGGCTATTGCCGGTAGCGTAGTTAAATACCTCAAAAAGGGCAAACCGCTGCTTTACATGACCTGCTCTGTGTTTAAGGCCGAGAATGAAGATATGGTTGATTACTTAACCAAAAACTTCGACCTCAAACTCGAAAAAATGGAATTGATTAAAGGGTATGCGCATAAGGCCGACAGCATGTTTGTGGCCAGGCTTATCAAACAGTAGCCTAGTGGCTATGCTTTCGGCCAAAGAGTTTCTCCTTCAAATGCCTGATGCCTTCGAAGATAACGGCGAGAACGCCGATGATAACCGTAAATTGTTCAAAATTGTTCATTTCGGTGATCTGATTTACTGTTTGACTAAGCTAATCAAAAAAGGTTACATCTGCTAAGCTTATATTTTCGTGGCAGCTAATCGCTGAGGAAATTTTGTATTGTTTGACAGTTGATTGGCAACCGACAATTTTGTTTGCTTCCTGCTTTGCGTTAGTTTTAAACCATTTAGGCGCATTAAGGGATTGTTCAAGAGCTAAACCGAAAGCCGTAATCGATCACCCGCTCTTCGGGTACTCCTCCAGTGGGGAATGGATTTCTCCCGTTTTAACGACTCGCAATAACCCCCTTGCTTAAAACTCTCAACTTTGAACTTTCAACTTTTCACTTTCAACCAAGCCCTCCCAACTAAAGCCCTGTATTCGTCCTGAACAATTTGATCGCAATGGCCAAAAGGATAATCCCAAAAGCCTTCCTTAAAATATTTAAGCCTGTTTTGCCGAACAGTTTTTCTAACCGGTTGGTGTTTTTCAGTACAAAATAAACGAAGAGCATGTTAAGGATAATGCCTACAATGATGTTTTGTGTAGCGTATTCGGTTTTCAGCGATAGGAGGGTTGTCATGGTGCCGGCGCCAGCAATGAGCGGAAAGGCAAGTGGCACAATTGAAACCGTATCGGGCGATTCTTCTTTGAACAAGGTCAGGCCCAAAACCATTTCCATAGCCAAGGCAAAGATGACAAACGAACCTGCAATAGCAAACGATTCGACATCAACCCCGATAACGCTGAGCAAGGTTTTGCCGGCAAACAAAAAGGTGATCATTAAGGCGGTGGCTACGATGGCTGCCTTTTCTGATTGGATGTGGCCGGCTTTCTTGCGCAGTTCGATAATGATGGGAATAGAGCCCAAAATATCAATAATGGCAAAAAGAACCATGGTGGTAGAAAGGATTTGGCTGAAGTCGAATGGCATAGCGGTAATGATTTTGTGACAAAGTTAAGGCTTTGTATGGAAATATAAGGTAAACTTTACAACAACAAGCAAGTTCGTTCGCTAAGGATAAGCCTAAAATAAAAAAGCCCCGATAAATTACCGGGGCTTTTCTGTTATGATTTTTGTTAAATCTATTTAGGTTCTACCTGGTTAACAGTTGCTAACCTGTAGCCATAAATAATCAAGTGTAGTAAGGCAAAGCCTAACGAGAAGTAGTAAAGGCCAACATCTGCACTGGCAGTGGCATCAACTTTCATTGCTTCTAACGAGAGGTGGTGGTGCAAAATGGCTACCACAATAAGCAGCGCTGCCAATGCCAAACCTACATAGGAAACAGTTTTGCTGCTTTTCATCATCGTTGCCTTCAGGTTGTCTGAAAGGGCACTGTGCTTAATGCCGTAGAACAAGTATACGTTGATACCGATAATCATCCATACCAATAAACGTACCCAGGTATCCAATGGCAAGAATACCATCATGCCCAAACAAACCGCTACGCCTAAAATAGGAACCAAAGGAACCAAAGGAACTTTAAATGCTCTTGGCAAATCTGGCATGCGTTTTCTTAGGATCATGATACCGATACACACCAAGATAAAGGCAAACAAGGTTCCGATACTGGTCATTTCGCCTACCACACGTGCAGGAACGAATGCAGCGAACAAGCTTACAAACACCATAAACAATAAGTTGCTTTTTGCAGGAGTACTGAATTTAGGGTGTACGCTTGAGAATACTTTTGGCAACAAGCCGTCTTTACTCATCGAGAAGAATACCCTCGATTGGCCCATTAGCATCACCAGGATTACCGAAGCATAACCACCCAAGATAGCCAGGATGATCGCTTTGTTTAACCAAGGGTAAGCAGGAGCAACAACGCCAGCCGCATTTTTAACGCCCATGTTGTCGATCGCTACAGCTACCGGAGCAATACCATCTTGGCCTTTAAACAACTCATAGTTAGCTACGCCAGTCATAACGTGGGCAAACAAGATGTAAAGGATGGTACAGATGAACAACGATACCAAGATACCGATAGGCATGTCTTTCTTAGGGTTTTTGGCTTCCTGAGCTGCAGTAGATACCGCATCGAAACCAATATAGGCGAAGAATACGATACCGGCAGCTCTAATGATACCAGATATGCCATACTCGCCAAATTTGCCGGTGTTGTTAGGGATATAAGGCGTAAAGTTTTCGGTGTTGATGTATTTCCATCCCAAGAAGATGAAAATCATAACGATAACTACTTTAATGGCTACAATTAAACCGTTGATGATGGCTGATTCTTTGGTTCCTTTAATCAAGATTAAAGACATCAATACTACAATGAACACTGCTGGCAGGTTGATTACGCCTGATACGATTGAACCATCGGCCAAGGTAGCGGTATCAAACGGCGACATGACCATCTGCGCGGGCAGGTGTATGTCGAAATACTGCAGGAACTTGACCAGGTAGCGACTCCAGCTGATGGATACAGTGGCAGCACCTACGGCGTATTCCAGTACCAAATCCCAGCCAATGATCCAAGCGATAAACTCGCCCATGGTGGCGTAAGAATAGGTATAGGCACTACCTGCAACCGGAATCATCGATGCAAATTCTGCATAACATAAACCAGCAAAAGCACAGCCGATAGCCGCAATAATAAATGAAATGGTAATCGCCGGACCTGCGTTGTTAGCAGCGGCAGAACCGGTGATGGAAAAGAGACCTGCACCGATAATGGCACCGATACCCAAGGCTACCAGGTTAACTGGCCCCAGGGTCCGCTTCAGCGTGCCTTCTCCACTTTCCTCCGCCTCTTTTGTAAGTAAGTCGATAGACTTTCTAAAATTCATAGTTTAAGTTTAGTTAAAGTGTTTCAATAAGTTTTTCAGTTTATTAAAGGTTCAAACCTAAATAAAAATAATGTAAAATTAAAGGGGATTTTTCTTCAAAACCCCCTTTATTTGGTAATATTAATGATGTGTTGTTGTGTTAGTGCTATTTTTGATGGCGACAAGCTTTTCGCTGCCCGAAGCAACAGCATTCTTTGCCAGTTGCACTTCCTTGGTAGCCGTGCGGATCGAAGCAGTCATTCCAGGCGGCGTAATGCCAACAATATAGGGGGCAATGACTAAAGAAACGATAGACATCAGCTTGATTAAAATATTCATCGATGGGCCTGAAGTATCCTTAAATGGGTCACCAACGGTATCGCCGGTTACTGAAGCTTTGTGCGGCTCCGATTTTTTGTAGTACATTTCACCGTTGATTTCAACGCCTTTTTCGAAAGATTTTTTGGCATTGTCCCAGGCACCGCCAGCGTTTGATTGGAAAATACCCATCAATACACCCGAAACGGTAACACCAGCCAATAAGCCACCCAATACCTCCGGACCAAATACAAAGCCTACAATTACCGGTGTAATTAGGGCAATGGCGCCCGGCAAAAGCATTTCGCGGATAGAAGCCTGGGTAGAAATGGCCACGCACTTCTCGTATTCCGGTTTGGCCTTATACTCCATAATGCCAGGAATTTCGCGGAACTGGCGACGAACTTCCTGTACCATGTCCATGGCCGCTTTGCCCACTGCCTGGATACACAAGGCCGAGAAAATAAAAGGAATCATGCCGCCTACAAATAAACCAGCCAATACAGGCGCCTTGTAGATGTCGATGGCCGAAATACCAGCAATGCCTACAAACGCCGCAAATAAAGCCAATGAAGTTAAGGCAGCCGAAGCAATGGCAAAGCCTTTTCCAGTTGCGGCTGTGGTATTGCCTACTGCATCTAGGTTATCGGTACGCTCACGAACTTCAGGTGGCAATTGGCTCATTTCGGCAATACCGCCTGCATTATCGGCAATTGGCCCAAAAGCATCAATCGCCAACTGCATGGCCGTAGTAGCCATCATGCCGGCAGCAGCGATAGCCACGCCGTATAGGCCTGCAAAATAATAAGAAGTTACGATGCCCCCAGCCAATACCAGGATTGGAATAACAGTCGATTTCATCCCTACCGATAAACCGCCGATAATGTTGGTAGCGTGACCGGTTGAAGATTGCTGAATAATCGAATTTACCGGGCCTTTGCCCATGGCTGTGTAGTATTCGGTTACAAAACTCATAATGGCACCCACTACCAAGCCTACGGTAATGGCATAAAATACGTTGATGCTCGAAAACTGATAGCCACGCAAAACCAAGGTTTCTGGAAGCATCCAGTTTACAATGAAGAAAGAAGCAATGGCGGTTATAATGATAGACGACCAGTTGCCCAAATTCAAGGCGCTCTGAACGTTTGATTTTTCGTCTTTAATGGTTACAAACCAGGTGCCGATAATTGAAAAGATAATGCCTAGTCCACAAATTACCATGGGTAAAAGGATAGGCGACATGCCGCCAAATTTATCGGTAACGGTAATCTCTTGGCCCAAAACCATGGTAGCCAAGATGGTGGCCACGTAAGAACCGAACAAGTCGGCACCCATGCCTGCAACGTCGCCCACATTATCACCTACGTTATCGGCAATGGTAGCAGGGTTACGTACATCATCTTCAGGAATGCCAGCTTCAACCTTGCCTACCAAGTCGGCACCTACATCGGCCGCTTTGGTGTAAATACCGCCACCAACCCTTGCAAACAGGGCAATTGACTCGGCACCTAAAGAGAACCCGGTTAATACTTCAATAGCGGTTTTCATGTGGATGGTGTCGATTCCATCGGGACCGATTACCTTAAACATGGCCAGGAAAACAATAAATAAACTACCTAGTCCCAAGATAGCGAGCCCGGCAACGCCTAAGCCCATTACAGTACCGCCTGTGAAACTTACTTTTAAGGCCTGCTTTAAACTGGTTCTGGCAGCCTGTGTAGTACGCACGTTGGCTTTGGTAGCGGCTTTCATGCCGATATAACCCGCCAAGGCAGAGAAAACGGCGCCGATTACAAAGGCAATGGCAATAACCCAGCTCGAGTGCATCGGGCGGCCATTGATTTCTTGAACAGAACCTGAATAGGCCAAAAGACAGCCTGCAATGAGCACAAAAAAGCTCAGAATTTTCCATTCTGCCTTTAAAAAGGCCATGGCGCCGTTGGCAATGTGTCCGGCAAGTTCCTGCATGTTGGCATCGCCGGCATTTTGCTTGCTTACCCATGCGCTCTTAACCGCCATCACCAAGATGCCAATGATGCCCAAAAGTGGGATAGCATAGATTAAATTGTTTTGTAAAAAATCCATAGTTTAATTTATAATTTGGTTGTTTAGTTGTGAAATAAAAATAATACAAGGGTCACAAAAATAATCGTGTTTAGCTAATAACCAAATTTTTATGAAAATGATTGTTAACATTTTCCGATTGCGGTTTGACAACTAAATACATCGTTGGCCGATTAGGTGTTTTTTATATATATTAGCCCAATATAAGCTAAACTTAAACCAAAACAAACTAAAAACTGAACATGGAAAAACAAAAAGAAGAAGGTCCTCTGAAGAAGAAACTAGGGCTTTTTGACGGGGCTATGCTCGTAATGGGCTCAATGATCGGAAGCGGTATTTTTATTGTAAGTGCCGATATCATGCGGAATTTGGGCGCTGGCTATTGGCTCATTGTGGTTTGGTTGATCACTGGTGTGATGACAATCGCTGCCGCAATTTCCTATGGAGAGCTTTCTTCGATGTTTCCCAAGGCAGGAGGACAATACACTTATCTGAAAGAAATTTTCGGTAGAATGATGGGGTTTCTCTATGGCTGGGGTTTGTTTACTGTAATCCAAACAGGCACTATTGCCGCCGTAGCCGTAGCCTTTGGTAAATTTACGGCTTATCTCGTGCCTGCTTTGAATGACGCTGCCCCAATTTTTCAAAGTGGAGGCTATAAAATCACTTGGATACAGATTTTGGCTATCGCAGTTATTTTGCTGCTAACCTATATCAACACCAAGGGCGTTGAGAGCGGAAAATGGCTGCAGAATATTTTTACAGGATCCAAAATCGTGGCCTTGATCGGCTTGATTGTTTTAGGCTTTCTTTTGGTGAAAAGCAATTTCTGGACAGAGAACATGAGCTTTGGATGGAACGCTTTCAATAACCTTAAAACGGATGTAAGCGGAAACTTCTTAAAGTCTGGATGGGAATCTATTTCTGGAATGACCATCATGGGAGGGATTGCCGCGGCAATGGTTGGTTCGGTATTCTCTAGCGTGGCTTGGGAAAACGTAACTTTTGTTTCGGGAGAAATCGAAAACCCAAAGAAAAATGTGGTGCGCTCTATGGTTTTGGGCACTTCGGTGGTCATGATCCTCTATTTATTGGTGAACTTCGTATACCTCAATACCTTGAATAGAGATGGTATTGCCTTTGCCCCTAACGACAGGGTAGCCGTGGTAGTCTCAGAGCAGATTTTCGGTAATGGCATCGGGACCATTGTGATGGCCGTACTCGTTATGATCTCTACTTTTGGTTGTGTCAATGGAATTGTATTGGCGGGTGCACGGGTATTCCAAACCATGGCCAAAGACGGGATGTTCTTTAAATCGGCGCTCGACAACAACAAGAATGGAGTTCCGGAAAAATCACTTTGGATGCAGGGGGCTTGGGCATCGGTATTATGCTTAAGCGGACAATATGGTAACCTGTTGGATATGATTTCTTTTGTTATCGTGCTATTTTATATGATTACCGTTTTTGGCGTGATCTATTTAAGAATTAAACAGCCTAAGCTGGATCGGCCTTATAAAACTTGGCTGTATCCGGTTACGCCGATCATTTATTTGTTGATCGGTGCCGCATTCTGCATTTTGCTCCTCATTTATAAGCAACAATATACCTGGCCTGGACTTTTGATCGTTTTGCTGGGGGTTCCTGTCTATTTTTATATCAATAGAAATAAGACTGCTGGAGCTAATTAATGGCAAATACACTTGCGAGGTTTTTTAAACCCCGCAAGTGTCCTTCGCTCGTATGCTTGGCATTGCGCCATCCGCAACTAATTCCGTATCTTTGCCCTAAATGGGCACAGCACTAGACTTAGGTTTTAAAAACTACAACAATTACGGTACACACCTGCGCGAAAAATATAATGGCCAGCGCGTATTCAAGGTCATTGTTGATGGTGGCTTTACCTGTCCCAACCGCGATGGCAGCAAGGGCTTTGGTGGCTGTACCTATTGCAATGTCGATTCTTTTACGCCCGAACTTTCGCGCAAGCTGCCCACCATTAGAGAACAGGTAGAGCAAAGCATCGAAAGAGCGCGTAACTCTTATCGAGCAGAGAAATTTATCATCTATTTTCAGCCCAATACCAATACTTATGCGCCAGTGCATTACCTCAAAATGATGTACGACGAAGCACTCTCGGTCAATACCACAGACGTAGTGGGTTTTGCCGTAGGTACTAGGCCCGATTGTATCGATGCCGAAAAAATCAAGCTGCTCGAGAGCTACGCCGACCGGTACGATGTTGACCTTGAAATGGGCATGGAATCCATTTACGACGAAACCTTAACCCAGATTAACCGTGGCTGTAGCCACCAGGAGTTTGTAGATGCCGTAAACCTGGTGCAAAACAGCAAGCTTAACCTTTGCGTGCATACCATTTTTGGCTTTCCATGGGAAACCCGCGAAATGATGGAAGGCTATATCCAAGAGGTTAACCGTTTCCCACAGATCAAGTTCATCAAGTTCCACCACCTGCATATCGTAGAAGGCTCTATCATGGGCGTTAAGTACAAAAGGAATCCTTTTAAGCTTTTTTCTTTGGAAGAATACACCGATTTGTTGTGTGAATTCCTACCTTTATTAAGACCGGATATAGTGGTACAGCGGCTCTTCGGCATTTCTGATTGGGAACTGTTGATTGCACCAAATTGGGGACTCAAAAAATCGGCTATCCAAACCTATATGGATAAGGAAATCGAACGCAGGGGTGTGGTGCAGGGATCGAAGTTCAGCTTGTAGGCTATAGCGCAAAACATCTTATCCTACCTAAAAATGAAGATAAAATTTTTTATCCTATTGTTGTGGTGTGCTAAATTGGCAGGAGCTCAACAATCGGCATCCTATGCCCTTATCCCTAAGCCCCTAAAAATAACCAGTGCTCCGGGGAGTTTCGCGTGGAGCGGCTCCACAAAAATTACAGTTGCAAAAGGCAGTGCCGATCTGGTGCCTGCACTGAACGAACTCAAGGCCATTGCAAGTGCCATAAAAACCAAAAGCACACAGGCAAATGCTATTGTACTGCGTAAAGATGCTTCCATTAGAGCCGAAGAGGGCTACCGATTAACCGTTGGCCAAAAACAGATAGAAATACGGGTGGCAGGTTTGCCGGGCGCCTTTTGGGCTATATCAAGCCTCAAACAGCTTGTCGGCACCGAAGCTTTTGCCAGCAACGGAAAAACAATCAAAGTGCCTTGCCTAGCGATAGAAGACCAGCCTCGGTTTGCCTGGCGGGGGATGCACTTGGATGTGTCGCGCCATTTTTTCGACTTACCTTACCTGCGCAAAATGATTGATCGGATGGCTTATTATAAGTTCAATAAATTTCACCTGCACCTGACCGACGACCAAGGCTGGCGCATCGAAATCAAGAAATATCCCGAGCTTACCGCAAAAGGAGCTTGGCGTACCCTCAACAATCAGGATTCTGCTTGCTTGGAGCTGGCCAAAACCAACCCTGATTTTGCCCTGCCCGAAAAGCATTTCAAAACCATCGATGGCGAAAGAAAGTATGGCGGTTTTTATACGCAGGAAGAAATGCGTGCGCTGATTGCCTATGCGTCGGATAGAGGGATTGAAATTATCCCCGAAATAGACATGCCCGGACACATGATGGCGGCTACCCAACTCATGCCCTGGCTAACTACGCAGGGCAAAAGTGGCATGGCCAAAAACTTTAGCGAACCTTTATGTCCCTGCAAGGAAACCACCTTTGAGTTTGCCGAAAATGTATTCTCGGAAATTGCGGCCTTGTTTCCAAGTCGCTATATCCATTTGGGTGCCGACGAAGTGGAGAAGGAGAGCTGGAAGCATTTGCCCGAATGCGAAGAGTTGATGAAAAGGGAAGGGCTTAAGAGTGTCGACGAGTTGCAGAGCTATTTTGTGCGCCGCATGGAGAAATTCTTTAACAGCAAGGGCAAAAAGCTCATCGGCTGGGACGAAATCCTCGAAGGAGGCGTGTCTTCAACCGCAACCGTAATGTACTGGCGTTCGTGGGTGAAAGATGCACCGAAAATTGCAGCCGCTAAGGGCAACCACGTTATCATGACCCCGTCGGCCTATTGTTATTTCGATTACAAGCAAGATAACGAAACCATCAAGACTTTATACGGGTTTAATCCCCTGGCCTTTGGTCTCGATGCCAAGGAACATGAAAACGTAATTGGCGTACAGGCAAACATTTGGACAGAGTACATTCCTACAGAAAATAGATTGGAATATATGATTTTTCCAAGGATGCTCGCCTTGGCCGAAGTAGGGTGGGGAACAGCCGATGCCGATTGGACAAATTTTAATAGCCGTTTGCAAAGCCAGACTAAATTATTAGATGCGATGCACATCAATTACAGGATGCCCGACATTTTGGGCTTTACCGAAAAAAGTGTTTTTGTTGATAGTGCCTACCTGTCTGTCGAAAAGCCTTTTGCCGATATGTCGATCCGTTATACCACTGATGGTACGGTGCCCAGCCAATCGTCTAAGATTTTGCCTAGCCAGTTGCTGGTAAAAACTTCCACCCGTTTTAATGTCGCAGGATTTAGCAAAACCGGCTATCGTGGCGATGTGTATACGATAGACTATGAAAAACAGGCCTATCTGCAGCCTGAAAATATAAATAACCTGCAAAAAGGCTTGCGCTTTTATTACTATCCGGTCTTTTATAAAAATACCAAGGCTATCAATGAGAAAGATTTGGCAACCGAAAAAATCGCCAAAGCTATCGAAATCCCTATCAGCCAAACGGCACCTAGTTTTGCTACGCGCCACGTCGGTTATTTTTATGCAGCGGAAACAGGGGTATATTCGTTTGCCCTACGTTCTGACGATGGAAGTGTGCTTAAAATAGGTGGTAACGTGCTGATTGATAACGACGGCATGCATTCGTCTGTAGAGAAATCGGCTCAAATTGCACTTGAAAAAGGCTATCATCCTTTTGAGTTGTTTTTTGTTGAAGGTGGCGGAGGTTACACTTTGCAACTGCAGTGCAAAACACCAAAGGGCAAGCTCGAAGATGTAAACGAAGCGGTGTTTTTTCATTAGATGGACTTTAAGGCTGTAGGTGCTTTTTAGCCACAGATTAGCAGATTTCTGTTGTCGTGTAGCTGTGGCTGTTTTAAGGCTAATCTGTAAATCTGTGGCGGGACAGTTGGTTGATAGATTGTTGCAGGGTTTTTGAAGCTTTGTGGCCACAGATTAACAGATTTCTGTTGTCGTGTAGCTGTTTTAAGGCTAATCTGTAAATCTGCGGCGGCACAGTTGGTTGATGAATTGTTGTGGGGCTTTTGAAGCTTTGTGGACACAGGTTAACGGATTTCTGTTGCCATGTAGCTGCCCGTTTTAAGCCTGATCTATAAATCTGTGGCAAAAAAGCTAGTTGATTAATGGTTATAGGATTGTTGAAGCTTTGTGGCTACAGCTTAATAGATTTCTTTTATATTTTCAGGGTTAAAATGAAAAGCGCGCAGGTTTAAATCCTTGTCGGCTGGTCGAGATGTGCCATCTCGATCTTGATAACCCTGGATTTCCAATCTAATTTATCAATTGATACTCCCCCTAAGGCATCATCCCAAAAAGTTCGGTCGTTTTCGCTTTCCTGAAGTCGAAAATCTCTTTTAGCCTCTTCCTTACCAAAAGACCATGAGCCATTTGCCCAAAAATGCCAAGGGGTAGGCCATAGGTTAAAATGTCGGTCATTTCAACGCCATTGGGTATAGCCTTAAAGTGGTGCTGATGGTGCCAAAACTTGAAAGGCCCAAAACGTTGTTCGTCTATAAAGTACTTTTCATGCGATACCTGGGTAATCTCGGTCATCCAGTTAAGCTTGATGCCCATGAGTGGCGAAACCTTATAAGTAATAATCATTCCGGCATACATTTTTTCGTTCGGCTCCTGCTTGGAAGTAACGATAAATGCCATGTCGCTTGGTGTAATCTGAGCCAGATTCATCGGCGACGAAAAGAAGTCCCAAGCCTTTTCCAGTGAAATGGGGAACTGTTGTTTGAAAGTTAAGCGGTATGGGTTCATGATAAAATAAAGATACGATTAACTTTTTTGATGTTAATTTCTATGATTTTTACGAAAAATATAAAAAATAAGATGTTTTTTATTTAAAAAATTAGTTTATTTTAAAATTTTAGTGTTTAAAATGACAAAAAAATATATTTATTTAATGTTTTTTTACATTTTAATATATTTTTTTATTGATTTTGCCAATGTTATTAATTGTTTTTTATGATTTTTTAAGATTTTATAGTTAATTTTAAATAATTATCAAAAAAAATAAACACTAAACTTGAAAATTTATGGCAAAAGTTCTATTTAAACAGTGGGCTCCATTCGCAATTTTAATTTTAATTGCAGTTTTATCTCTTTTTGTGCCGTTGCTTCCCAATTTTGACGAAGGAAAATATAATGCGGCTGATGTTGCGTTTATCTTGGTCGCCGCTGCACTGGTGTTTTTAATGACACCGGGCCTGGCCTTCTTCTATGGAGGCATGGTGCATCGTAAAAATGTTCTTTCTACCATGATCAAAAGCGTAGTAGCCGCAGGGGTAATTACTGTGCTTTGGGTAGTGGTAGGTTTCAGCCTCGCTTTTGGTAACAGCATTGGGGGCTTTATCGGAGATCCCAAAACATTTTTGTTTTTTCAGGGCGTAAACTCTGGGCCTGCCTGGGGAACTATTCCGCTTTCGCTGTTTGCGGTTTTTCAATTGATGTTTGCCATCATTACCCCGGGGCTTGTGGTAGGTGCCGTTGCCGAGCGTATCCGCTTTACTTCGTATATTCTCTTTATTGTATTGTTCGCGCTTTTTGTGTATTCGCCATTGGCACACTGGACATGGTCGCCGAACGGTTTTCTGCTCAAAATGGGCGTGCTCGACTTTGCCGGCGGAACCGTAGTGCATATTTCGGCAGGTATGGCAGCTTTAGCTGGAGCTTTGGTGCTCAAAAGAAGAAAATCGCACTTGGAACATAAAGAAGTGCCACCAGCCAATATTCCTTATGTATTGATTGGCACCGGTTTGTTATGGTTCGGCTGGTTCGGCTTTAACGCAGGCTCGGCCTTGAGTGCCAATGCCTTGGCAGTTTCGGCATTTTTAACTACCAATACGGCTGCTGGTGCGGCAGGCCTATCGTGGATGTTTTTTGATGTTGCCAGAGGCAAAAAACCTTCTGTTTTGGGTTTCTGTATCGGGGCCGTTGTTGGCTTGGTGGCCATTACGCCGGGTGCCGGTTTTGTAAGTATTCCATCAAGTATTTTTATTGGCGTGGCAGCAGCGGTAGTTTCAAACTTGGTGGTTTCGTGGAAGCAAAAAACCAGCTTAGACGATACCTTGGATGTTTTTCCTTGCCATGGTGTTGGAGGGATCGTAGGCATGCTGCTGACAGGTGTTTTTGCCACTAAAACCGTAAACAGTGCTGGTGCCGATGGCTTGCTTTATGGCAATGCGGAGTTTTTCTTCATTCAGTTAAAAGGAGCGCTCATTGTAATTATCTTCAGCTTTGTCGTGTCGTTTGTAATTTTCAAGCTGGTCAACCTCATTCAGCCGATCCGCGTAAGCGAAGCCGAAGAAGAAGTAGGACTGGATGCCTCGCAACACGATGAAAAATATACCCAGGGCACTTTGATCGTTGCAGGAAAGGAAGTCGCAAACAACTAGGTAAATCAAACCAAATATTTCGGGCTATCTACAATATTGAACCACATTTGATGTGGATAGCCCGGCTATTGCCTTTTAAGTCGTCAGATAATGGATTAAAATAAACCTCAAACTTAAAATTATGAAAATTAAAACTCTACTATCTACCTTTACCGCCTTAGGATTTACTGCCACTGCTTATGCCCAAGAATCATCGGGTTCTCCCTTACAGATTTCAGGATCAGTAGATACCTATTATAAATACGACCTCAATAAGGCAAGCAACATCAAAACCTATTTTGCCAACGAACAGAATTCCGTTTCGCTGGGAATGATAGACCTGGCCCTGAAAAAGAGTACCGGCAAGGCTTCTTTTGTTGGCGAACTGTCTTTCGGGCCCCGTGGCCAGTCGCAGTCTATCCCCAATGCGGCCGGCACCTACGATGAGAAGACCAATAGCTTCCATATCCAAAATCTTTATATAAGTTATGCCTTTACCGATAAATTTAATATCGCTGCAGGCTACATGGGCACTTTCGTCGGCTACGAAGTGATCTCGCCAGCCGCTAATTTCAACTATTCTACTTCCTACCTCTTTGGCTCAGGGCCATTTCAGAATGCAGGTATTAAAGCCAGCTATACCTTTTCTGATCAAGTAAGCCTGATGGCTGGCCTATTCAACGATTGGAATGTATACCAGGATTTTAATGGCGTATCGCACATTGGGGCGCAGCTAACCCTGAGCCCGCTTTCGGGTTGGACAGCTTACCTGAATTTTCTTTCGGGCCGCTCAGCGGGCGCTGCGGGTACGGGCACCATTTTCGATCTGACTACGGCCTATCAAATTACCGATCAGTTTAAGATGGGCCTAAACGCGGCCAATTATACCATTTCGAACAACAATGGAGGTTATGCCGGAGTTGCGCTATATCCGCAATATGCCTTTACAAAGGCTGTCGCTTTGGGGCTAAGGGCCGAATATTTTAACTATAAGGGCGCAGCCGGTACTCAAGATGCGGCGGTCGCCTCGTTTACGTTATCGGGCAATATCAAGTCGGGCGGATTGACCTTTATCCCTGAGGTGCGTTTAGACAGCGATAAAGACTTTTCGCAGGGTTTTTTAAAGCGCAATGGCCTAACCGCGACTAAAAATGCTTCGCAGTTTTCTTTAGCGGCCGTTTATGCTTTCTAGTATTGATCCAAACGCCGGGCACAAGCCTGGCGTTTTTTTAGGCGTAAAACTTATGAAAATTAGATTATTGACGGCCTTGTTGTTCTTGAGTTGCCATATAGCCGTGGCGCAAGGCGAAAACCTGGCTGTTAACGAAAACGGGAAGTTGATTTATTACGAGGTGGTGAAGCTGGAAGGCGTAACCAGTGATTTGTTGAGGGATAGGCTGGATGCCTATCTCAAAAAGCAAAAGACGTTAAAGGTCAAATCAGCGGTAGGCGATAGCGCAATTCTGGCCAACGGCAAATTCGTTATCAACAAAACCCTGCTGGTGATGTCGCATCCTTCTGGCGAAGTGCTGTACAGTTTTAATGCAGAAGTGAAAGAAGGGAAGTATCGTTTTTGGCTGAGCGACTTTGGTTTTGTTCCGTATCAGCGAGACCGATATGGAAACTTTGTGGCCGCTACGGCTAAAGCCACCCCGTTGGAAGAGAATCCCGGCAAGCTGAATGAGGGGCAATGGAAAGAATATCGAACGCAAACAGCCAAATATGTCCAAGATTTTGCAGCAAAGCTGAAGCAGTATATAGCCAACGAAAAGCCGGTAGAAATTCCTGCACCAGAAAAAAAAGTGGTGAGCAAATCTTGGTAAAGGAGCTGAAAGTTTAAAGTGAAAAGCTGTAAATCTAGCTCATGGCTTTCAACTTTTAACCCTGAACCTGCAACTGTTAGTGTACCATCTTATCGGCGCAGGTTGAACTGGCGAAAGCTTCGGGTTTGGCTTTAAAAATAAAACCCATGCTCAAAATGTAGCCCATGGCCTCGTTTAAAGCCTTGTTCGATTTAAACATCGGATTGGTATTGATGTCGGCATGTACCTCCAAATCTACATCGTACACATCAAGCAGGTCGCAAACCGAATAGGCGGTTTCGATTGATTTCTGCACTTCGACCAGCATCCTTTCCTTGATGCCCATTTTTTGGGTGGTTTTTTCTTGGCTGATGTACATAAAGCCACCATGGTGTTCCCTTAGCAAAACAATGACGGTTGCAAAATCGGTAATCGCACCTTTAACCTGCGAGTCTGTGCCGATGCACACTTTCAGTTTGTAGCCGTTTCCAGTTTCTCTGATAATTGCTTGTTCAACTTCTTCTAAGATTGACGAATGGATCACTTCGCCACTAAATTTTTTCCAGCTCATACGTTAGTGGTGTTAAGGTTAACAACCCGTAATCAGGTTTCCTAAATTTAAGCGCTTCATGTGAAATTGCAGTTAACGGTATATTGTTTATTTGCTAACATTCAATTGGTTATCAACAAGATAAGATTTTTTGGGGAAATGTGGAAGCAAAAATGGAAAAGGAAATGGCAAGTTGAGGCTGGTGGAAAGGAAGGAAGAAAACGAAAGTAGGAAAACTTTCGGACAGCTGAACTAGAGACTTCAGCCTGACGACTCTTGACTAAAATAGCTACCTTTGGACCATGATTCTACAGTCAGTGCTCGATAACCTTAAAATTGCCTCCCTTAACCAAATTCAGGAACAGGCCATTGCGGCCAGCAAAAAAGGAAGCGATGTCGTTATTTTGGCGCCAACTGGTTCCGGAAAAACCCTTGCTTTTTTGTTGCCGGTACTCCATAGGCTTAAAAAAGAAACGAAGGGTATCCAATGTCTTATTTTGGTGCCATCAAGAGAACTGGCCTTGCAAATCGAATTGGTTTTCAGGCAAATGGCATCGGGTTTTAAAATAACCTGCTGCTATGGAGGCCATGAGGTAAAAACCGAGCTCAACAGCTTAAAAGAAGCACCTGCAGTTTTAATTGGTACGCCCGGACGGATTGCCTTTCACCTCGATGCACGGCATTTCGACGAATCGACCATAACCACGTTGGTGCTCGACGAATTTGATAAGGCCTTGGAGTTTGGTTTCCAGGCCGATATGGGCTATATCATTGGCAGCCTACGTTCTCTAGCGCAGCGTATCCTGACTTCGGCCACCAAAATGGAAGAAATTCCGGATTTTACGGGCTTGCAAAGCCCCCTTACCCTCAATTTCTTAACCAATAGGGAAATAGCGCCAGCCATCACGCTCAAAAAAGTAGCGAGCAAAGCGGAAGACAAGTTGGAAACCTTGTTCGAGCTCATCTGCAGCATCGGAAATGAAGCCATGCTAGTTTTTTGCAACCACCGTGAAACGGTCGACCGCATTAGCGATTTGCTTATTGAAAAAGACCTGATCCACGATGTTTTTCATGGTGGCATGGAGCAAGATGAGCGTGAGCGCGCCCTGCTCAAATTCAGGAATGGGAGCAATCTCATTTTGGTTACCACAGACTTGGCCGCGCGTGGCCTGGATATTCCGGAGGTAGCGCACATTATCCACTACCAATTGCCACATACCGAAGATGCCTTTGTGCACCGCAATGGACGCACCGCCAGAATGAATGCCAAAGGAACGGCCTATTTGATTTTGGCTGCCGACGAGCAATACCCTTTTTTAAGTGCCGAAATAGAAACCATCGATTTGAAAGGCCCTTATCCCATGCCGCAAGATAGTGCCTGGCAAACTTTGTATATTAGTGCCGGTAAAAAAGACAAGGTCAATAAGGTTGATATTGTTGGCCTGCTGCTTAAAAAGGGAGGTTTGCAAAAAGACGAGGTAGGACTGATTGAAGTGAAAGACCAGGCAGCTTATGTAGCTGTCAAAAGGGCACAAATGGCAAAAGTTGTTAAGAAGCTGGCCAACGAAAAAATTAAGAACAAGAAAGTTAAAATAGAAGCGGCTTTTTAGGGCCATCTAACTATTTAAGCTGCGAACCATACAATTATGAGCAATAACGATATCATGAAAAAATTAAGGGTAGCCTTATCCTTAAATAGCGATCAGATTATAGAGATTTGCAAACTGGTTAATTTTACGGTAACCAAAAGCGAATTGGGCGATATCTTCAGAAAAGACGATCACCCAAATTTTAAAAAATGCGGCGATCAGATTTTACGTAATTTCTTAAATGGACTGGTTATTTACAAACGTGGTCCGCGCGAAAGCCAAGAATAGAAAGGGGTTGATTGAAGAACTGCTTAGGTGATCGTAGTTTTATTCTGCTCTAGGATATCTATCAAGTTAGCCGCTAAATGGGTCGGAACAATTATTTCAGAAAATTTTGACCTGTCCTGTTGCCCAGAAACTGAAAGTTGCAAGTTGGCTTTTAGCTCACCAGCTTCTCTATTTTGCTGAGCAAGGTATCCATTTTAAAGGGCTTGGCCATAAAATCGTCTGGTGCACATTCCATATCCTGTATTTCTCGCATGTCATATAACCCCGACATCATCAAAATAGGGATGTGGGTGGTGTCTTCATGGGATTTAAGCTGGCTGCAGATAATCCTGCCATCGATTTTACCCAGCACCACATCCAGCAATATCAGGTCAGGTTCAAATTCGGCAATACGTTCGAATACGATTTCGGCATCATTTAAAGGTTCTACATCGTATCCGCCAATTTCTAAAATCACGGCAATGGTATCTAGCACATCATCATCATCGTCAACAACTAAAATTTTCTTCATAGGATCAAATATAAAATATTGTACAGTTTAGCTATAGGTTATAACAACAAAAAACTGCGCATGTTTCTGTAAAATTCAATATACAGGCAGAAACTTTAAATCTTGGCCAAAAATAAAATTTTAGCGTGCAAAATCAGGTCTGGGAGAAATAAAAAATATATTTCAATTATTTTTGAAAGTTTGAAAATAAATTCTATATTTGAATATGGATTACTCAACTGCCAAAAACAAATTTCTGCAAACCTGGGGTGCATTGGGATCGCAATGGGGCATTAATAAAACCATGGCACAGATCCATGCCTTGCTGATGGTATCAGACGAAGCCATTTCGATGGAAGACATCATGCAAGAGCTGCAGATTTCGAGGGGCAATGCCAGCATGAACCTCAGGGCGCTGATGGATTGGGGCATTGTGTACAAGGAAAACAAGCCGGGTGAGCGCCGGGAATTTTTTATTGCGGAAAAGGACCTTGACGAACTGGCCACTAAAATTGCCAAAGAAAGAAGCAAAAGAGAGATTAAGCCTGCCTTGAAGATGCTGAAGGAAGTTTCATCTATCCAAGCCAATGAAACTCCTGCCGAAAAACATTTTGTAGAGCAGACCAAAAAACTGTACGATTTTGTAGGCCGTGCCGACGAAATGATTGATAAGGTAACCACCTACAAAGACAATTGGCTGGGCAAACTGATGATCAAATTGCTGAAATAAGCAATTTTTTTGACCTAAAATTTCAATAATTTCTGAAAATATAGTAATTAAAATATTATGAATTACAACCTGTTTGGTTACGCGACCTTTATCACCTTGATTGTGCTCATCATTGTTTTTGTGGGACGCAGCTGCTATCGGAACGGCAACCTTTTTGTGGCGGCACTGCTGCCCGGGCACCTCGACCTTTGCCAGCAAATCAATAAAATACTGCTGGTAGGCTATTACCTGGTTAACATCGGCTATTGTGCCATTACGCTCGTTGCCTGGCAACAAATTACCAGCATGCCCCAACTGATTGAAGTAATCGCTGTTAAAATGGCCATTATTATTGGTGTTATTTCGGTTTTGCATTACCTCAACATCCTTTTACTAACCACACAGATTCAAAAACTAATCCGCTAACAAATAAACATTCAATAAGATGGAAACTACAAAAATTCTGATCGGCTATGCAATTTATGTCCCTGTGGCACTTTTCTTGACTTTTTATGTATCGCGAACCTTATTCAGGAATAGCAAGGTTTACATGCTCGATATTTTTAAGGGCAGGGAAGAGATTGCCTTGGCCACCAACAAGCTTTTCGAAACTGGGTTTTACCTGCTCAACCTGGGGTTTGCTTTAATGATACTCGAACTAACGCTCTATAAGAACGACTACCAGTCGTTAGTAGAGGCACTGAGCTACAAAATAGGGACTTTCTCTATTTATTTGGGCGTAATGCTTTTCGTCAACCTCTATTTCTTTTTCAGGGGCAAAAGAAAAGCGAAAGAAAGCAATGCGCCTAAGCCCGGTCCGGTGCCTCCAAGATTTGAGGCTTAAAACAGCAAAGGCTCCACTCCGGAGCCTTTCTTTGTTTGCCTGCTATCGTTGGCCTTCTTCACCAACGATTTAGTACCTTAGTATGGCTTGTTGGTGAGGAACACCAACAAGAGCATGCTAACCTATTTTTTTATACTTGATGCGGTGCGGTGTTACATCGCCCAAACGTTTCTTGCGGTTTTCTTCGTAGTCGGAATAGTTGCCCTCAAAGAAATAAACCTCAGAATTGCCCTCAAAAGCCAGAATATGCGTACAGATACGGTCTAAGAACCATCTATCGTGACTGATTACCACCGCGCAGCCACCAAAGTTCTCTAAAGCCTCTTCCAAGGCACGTAAAGTGTTTACGTCGATATCGTTGGTCGGCTCATCGAGTAGTAGTACGTTGGCCCCTTTTTTAAGCGTAATAGCCAAGTGTACACGGTTTCGTTCTCCGCCTGATAAAATGCCCACTTTCTTTTGTTGGTCGGCACCGTTAAAGTTGAATTTCGATACGTATGCACGGCCGTTTACCGCCTTGTTGCCCAATTGGATGTTGTCTAAGCCATCAGTAATGTTTTCGTAAACGGTTTTGTTGGCATCCAGGTCGTTGTGCATCTGGTCTACATAGCCCAAAGCCACGGTTTCGCCTACCCTAAAAGTGCCTGCATCAGCCTGCTCCTGTCCGGTAATGAGTCTGAACAAGGTGGTTTTACCTGCACCATTTGGTCCGATAATCCCAACAATGCCTGCAGGAGGAAGCGAGAAGCTCAGGTTTTCGAACAAAATTTTATCGCCATAGGCTTTGGTTACATTGGTAGCTTCGATAACCACATTGCCCAAACGCGGACCGGCAGGGATAAAAAGCTCCAGTTTTTCTTCGCTCTCTCTGCCGTCTTCAGAGGCCAGTTTATCGTAGTTGGCCAAACGTGCCTTCGATTTGGCATGACGGGCTTTGGGAGCCATACGAACCCATTCCAGCTCGCGCTCTAATGTTTTTTGACGTTTGCTTTCGGTTTTCTCTTCCTGTGCCAAACGTTTGGCTTTTTGGTCTAGCCATGAAGAATAATTGCCTTTCCACGGAATGCCTTCGCCACGGTCAAGTTCCAAGATCCAGCCGGCTACGTTATCCAGGAAGTACCTGTCGTGGGTAACGGCAATTACGGTTCCTTTGTAATTTTGGAGGAACTGTTCTAGCCAATCGATACTTTCGGCGTCCAAGTGGTTGGTCGGCTCATCGAGCAGCAATACATCTGGTTCTTGCAGCAGCAGGCGACACATGGCCACACGCCGACGCTCACCTCCTGATAGCACGCCGATTTTGGTTTCAGGGTCTGGGCAACGCAGGGCATCCATGGCCCTTTCCAACTTATTGTCGAGTTCCCAGGCATTAACCGCATCGATTTTGTCTTGCAGTTCGCCTTGGCGCTGCATCAGTTTGTCCATTTTATCGGCATCAGAATAATTTTCTTCCAAACCGAAAGCCTCATTAATTTCTTCGTATTCCTTTAAGATGGCAGTGATTTCGGCTACGCCTTCTTCTACTACTTCGCGAACGGTTTTTTCTGGGTCGAGTTCAGGCTCCTGTGCCAAATAACCCACCGAATAGCCGGGAGAAAACACGACTTCGCCTTGGAAAGATTTGTCTAAACCAGCAATAATTTTCAGCAATGAAGATTTACCAGAGCCGTTTAAACCGATTACGCCGATTTTTGCGCCGTAAAAGAAAGAGAGATAAATATTTTTAAGAACCTGTTTTTGTGGCGGATAGATTTTGCTCACCCCCGCCATTGAAAAGATTATTTTTTCGTCTGACATAATTTATATAGTGTTTGTGCAAAGATGGGTAAAATGATGGAAAATGTAAGACGGAAAATGCAAGAGGCGTTTTAAGGCGCTTATCGCATAAAAAAGCCACCTCAAATTTCGAAGTGGCCTTTAAAAGATTTTCGTTTGCTTAGCTTACATGTCTATGGCTGGAGCGCAGGGATCTGGATCGCTTGGTGTGGGATCTACAGGTCTGGCGCAAGGATTTGGTTCGCAAAGGTTGGCCGAGGCATAGGCCAAATAGGCCGATGGATAAGGCCACTCGCATGAACAGATTGGACACAACGGATGCATCGGCTCTTCGCCGCCACCTCCCAAAACTTTCTTCAGCTCATTTCTGCTGAGTTTTGAAACGGATGATGTTTTCATATTTAATCAATGGTTAAGGTTGAACCTAAATATAAAAAAACAAAATGTGAATCAGGCTGTTTGAAGGCGAAATGTAAAAAAAGCGAACTTTTAAAGCTGATTTTGAGGATGCTGATCGAGCTGGCGGAAATGCAAAATACTGTCAAAACTGCTCGTTTGCCTATGGCTGATGTAACAATTTGTCAGTTTTCGGCTGGTGCTAAAACCTTACAAAAAACCGACAATATGATGGTTCTTTGCGCCTAAATTAGATTATTGATGATAAAAACCTAATTTCTATGGTATTACGTATATGCTAAAAACAGAAACTTCTTTGCGCAAATTGTTGTTTTTTGTTTAAGCTTGAATAAACTATTGTTATTATCCACCAAAATGGCGTAATTGTTGATAAAATATAAAAATCCGGAGGCCGTATTTATAAAACAAATTTATAGTTTAGAGTCGTCCCGATTACACACATATTATGGAAGCTAAATTTTCACCACAGGTAAAAGATGTGATTTCTTTCAGCAGGGAAGAGGCCCTGAGGTTAGGACACGATTATATAGGTGCCGAGCACTTGTTGTTGGGCCTTATTCGCGAAGGTGACGGTATGGCCATAAAGATTTTAAAATCATTATCGGTTGATACTTCTAAACTTCGCCGCTCCATTGAAGAGGCCGTTCGCGGTACTTCGAGCGTAACGGTTAATTTGGGAAATATTCCATTGACCAAACAGGCTGAAAAAGTATTAAAGATTACTTATTTAGAAGCAAAGATATTTAAAAGCGATTTGATCGGTACAGAGCATTTGTTGCTGTCTATCTTAAGAGACGATGACAATATTGCTTCGCAGATTTTGTTGCAATACGGCATTACCTACGAAATCTTTAAACAAGAGGTTGAGGTAAACAAAAACGGCTTTAGGGACGAGGCACAGGGAGGAGGCACTTCTAGCGGCGGCGACGACGACTACCAAGAGGAGGAAAGCTTCAGCACGCCTAAAAAAGTTTCCGACATTAAATCTAAAACCCCGGTACTTGATAATTTTGGCCGCGATTTAACCCGTGCTGCCGAAGAAGGCCGTTTAGATCCGATTGTAGGTCGCGAAAAAGAAATCGAGCGTGTTTCGCAAATCCTTTCACGTCGCAAAAAGAACAATCCGATTTTGATTGGTGAGCCTGGCGTGGGTAAATCGGCCATTGCCGAAGGTTTGGCCTTGAGAATCGTACAACGCAAGGTATCGAGGGTCTTGTTCAACAAAAGAGTAGTTACTTTAGACTTGGCTTCGCTGGTTGCCGGTACCAAATACCGTGGGCAGTTCGAAGAGCGCATGAAAGCGGTGATGAACGAGTTGGAGAAATCGACCGACGTCATCCTCTTCATCGACGAGATCCACACCATTGTAGGTGCGGGTGGGGCCTCAGGTTCGCTAGATGCGTCGAACATGTTCAAACCGGCTTTGGCCAGGGGCGAGATTCAATGCATCGGTGCAACTACTTTAGACGAGTACCGTCAGTACA
This sequence comes from Pedobacter sp. TM02, assembly GCF_059705275.1. Lineage (NCBI taxonomy): Bacteria > Pseudomonadati > Bacteroidota > Sphingobacteriia > Sphingobacteriales > Sphingobacteriaceae > Pedobacter > Pedobacter sp. TM02. The sequence continues at coordinate 3,105,879 of NZ_AP046530.1, read as the reverse complement.
TTGAAAAAGATGGCGCTTTAGACCGTCGTTTCCAAAAGGTAATGATCGAGCCGGCTACGCCAGACGAAACCGTGGAGATTTTGAACCGTATCAAAGAGAAATATGAAGAGCACCACGGTGTGACTTATACCCCAGAAGCGATCAATGCCTGTGTGGCTTTAACTTCGAGGTATATTACAGACCGTTTCTTGCCGGATAAAGCCATCGATGCTTTAGACGAGGCAGGCTCGAGGGTGCATTTAACCAATATCCATGTTCCAGAAAACATTATCGCTATCGAAAGCAAGATAGAAGATATCAAGGTTGAAAAGAACAAAGTGGTGAAGAGCCAAAAATATGAAGAGGCCGCCAAACTGCGCGATACCGAAAAAAACCTGTTAGAGGAACTGGAACGCGCCAAGGCAGAATGGGAAGCCGAAACCAAAACCAAACGCTACGAAGTAAGTGAAGACAATGTAGCCGAGGTGGTTTCGATGATGACTGGTATTCCTTTGCAACGTGTTGGACAAACCGATAGCGTGAAACTATTGAATATGTACGATACCGTGGCTGAGAAAATTATCGGTCAGGATGATGCCATCAAGAAATTGACCAAAGCCATCCAACGTACCCGAGCCGGATTAAAAGACCCTAAAAAACCAATTGGATCATTTATCTTTTTGGGTCCAACAGGGGTTGGTAAAACCGAATTGGCTAAAGAATTGGCTCGCTTTATGTTCGACAGCGACGATTCGCTGATCCAAATTGACATGAGCGAGTACATGGAGAAATTTGCGGTTTCGCGTTTGGTAGGAGCGCCTCCGGGCTATGTGGGTTACGAAGAAGGTGGCCAATTGACCGAAAAAGTTCGCAGAAAGCCTTATGCGGTAATTTTGCTGGATGAAATTGAAAAAGCACACCCCGATGTATTTAATATCCTGTTGCAGGTATTAGACGAAGGCCAGCTTACCGATAGTTTAGGACGCAAGGTAGATTTCAGAAATACCATTATCATCATGACTTCTAATATTGGCGCACGCCAGTTGAAAGACTTTGGTCAAGGTGTTGGTTTCTCTACTTCGGCCAAGATGAGCCAAAACGATATCCACAGCCGTAGCGTAATCGAGAATGCATTGAAACGTGCTTTTGCACCGGAATTTTTGAACAGGATCGATGATGTAATCGTATTCAACAGCTTAGGCAAGGAAGAGATCTTCAAAATTATTGATATCGAATTGAAATCGCTGTTTGGCCGTGTTCATAACTTGGGCTATGAAGTGAAATTAACCGATGTAGCCAAAGATTTCATTGCCGAAAAAGGTTTCGACAGTAATTTTGGTGCCCGTCCGTTGAAACGTGCCATCCAGAAATATTTGGAAGATCCGATTGCGGAAGAAATCCTGAAAGGAGAAATCCACGATGGCGATACTTTAGAAATCGACTACAATAAGGAAAAAGAAGAAATTACCGTGGTGAACAAAAGCAACGGTAAGAAAAAGAAAAAAGAAGAGGGCGCTTAATACCATATCAAGTCCCAAATCGTTAAACACCTATCATGAACATGGTAGGTGTTTTTTTTGACCTTGCCTAAAGCGTTACTGAAATGAAGAGATTTATTGTTTTGCCTGTGGTACTCCTTTGTCTTGCCTTAAGCTGTAAAGACAACAAGGCCGAAGCTAATCCTGATCAAAACGGAAATGCCGATGCAGTAGGCACTAATCTGGATAACGTACTTCTACTCAAATTGGTTAACCAGGTACGGGCCAATGGTTGCAATTGTGGCACAACCGCTATGCCCCCGGTACCGCCTTTGAGTTGGAGCGATGTCATTGCCAAGGCGGCTTATTATCATAGCAACGACATGAACAAAAACAATTTCTTTGCCCATGTTTCGTCTGACGGCAAAACCTTATCCGATCGTTTTGATGCGGTGGGCTATCCTTGGAAAGCGATTGCCGAAAATATTGCCAAGGGACAAAATGATGAGCAAGCTGTGATGAATTCTTGGCTAAGCAGCGAAGGGCATTGCAAAAATATCATGAGTGCCAGTTACCAGGAAATGGGAACCGCTAGGGTTGGAAGCTACTGGACACAGGATTTTGGGACGAGGCGATAATTAGTCAAAATCCGAAGTTAGGTCAAAACTCGGCCAGTAGTAGCCACAGATTAACAAATCATTGGTTTTATGCTGATTGGAGTGTAAACCCAACGTTAAATGGGCCGAGATTGCAGATCCGATTGGCAAGTGATTAGTTGATCAACTTTATTAAGGCTTGATAATATCGTTCGCAGGCATTTGGATCTGTATCTAAAAACAGGAAAGGTTCAATCAGTTCCAGCTCCATCAATAAAAATTCTCCATTGACCACGGTTCCATCCACACGGGCATATAAACAATGCTGGGCAAACTGGTCTACATATCGTTGTGCGCTTTGAAGCAATTGGGCAGGTGCCTCTTGCGGGTGTATGCTGCCGCCATGGGCATGTTGTACCCGAAAATCGCCGATTTTGGCTTTTTTGAGCAAGGCATGACTAAATTGCTGGCCGAAGAACAAAAACGACCATTCGCCATTTTCCTCAATTTCGGCTAAGAATGGTTGTACAATAAATGCTTCTTCGCGTATCAATGCGCCCAGCTTGGCATTAATTTCATCAACATTGGCCTTGGTTACTTTAAAGGTATTTTTGGCGCCGCCACTTACACAAGGTTTTACAATGAGTTTTTCAGTTTCAAATTCGTCGAAATAGCTGTTTAGGTTAACATGGGCATCTTTCTCTAAGAAAATACTAGGCGTAACCAATAATCCTTTGTCCATGATGTTTTGGAGGTAATGCTTGTCGGCATTCCATTTTACGGTAGCTGTTGGATTAAGCAACCTTACATTTTTTGCTTTTAGCATTTCCAGCCAGGCATAAAAATCGGCAATGAGGTCAAAATAGTCCCACGGCGATTTTAAGATGGCCAAATCATAGTTCTCCCATTGGATTTGTGGATGGTTCCAAATTACCTTTTCAATGTTTAAGCCTTTATGCTGGAGAAATTCTAACAGTTTGTCGTCTTCATTTACTACAGTTGGCGAAGCATAGGCTCCTTGGTCGTGATAGGTGATTAAGGCAATTTTCATGTAATTGGGTTGAGCACCAAAAGTAGCAAATGGCCGAGTGATGCCCAAGCCGGCTTTGTAACGGAATTGCAAAAATGTGCTATTATGCTTGGGGTATTAAATATCCACAGTGATGGTAGACTGGAAAACATTTCCCGGCCAGCGCTTAAAACAGGCTCAACTGGTTTTTAGGAACCTTGAACTGGCTGCTGTCTAACTGGACTTGTTCCTGGTTTAATCCGTTTAGCCGGCAATGCAATTTGAAGGTGTCGCGTATCATTTGGGCAAAATTGCCTTCGCCACGCATCCGCATGCCCAAACGGCTATCGTTTACCTCGCCATTATGGCAGCTTTGTATGGCATGCCACACCTTTTCAAAACGGTCGGGGAAATTCTTTTGCAACCAATCTTCAAAGATGGTACTGATGGCTCCATTTAACCGAACCACTGTATAGCCTGCCGATTTAGCGCCGTTATCGGCCACGGCCTTTAAAATAGCGGGCATTTCGTGGTTGTTGAGCCCCGGAATCATAGGCGCAGCCATAACCCCGGTGGGTAGGCCAACCTTGCTCAGTTCTGCTATAATTTTGAGGCGTTGCTTGGCGGTAGTGGTACGAGGCTCAAGCTTAAGCCTCAGTTTTTCGTTTAAACTGGTTATCGACACAAATACCATAGCCAGGTTGTGTTTGGCCATTTCCTGCAAAATATCCAGATCTCGTAAAATGAGCGCATTTTTGGTGATCATCGATATGGGTTGTTTATAGGCTAAGGCAATTTCGAGCAACTGGCGGGTAAGTTTAAACTTGCGTTCGGCAGGTTGGTAGCAATCGGTATTGCCAGAAAGGGAAATAGGATAGGCATCCCAGGTTTTTTTTTCCAAGAACTTTTTGAAGAGCTCTGGTGCATCTTTTTTGACAATGATCTTTCTTTCAAAATCCAGGCCGGCACTAAAGCCCCAATACTCGTGCGAATTGCGGGCATAGCAATAAATACAACCGTGTTCGCAGCCTTGGTAGGGATTGAGCGAGTAGGCCATGCCCACATCCGGGCTATCCACCTTGTTTACAACCGATTTGGAAGTGCCTATAATGAAACTTGTTTTGCCACTGGTTTCTTCCCAATCGTCAATAGCCTCTACATGTGCCCTGCTTAAGGAGTTTTTGAGAAACCGGTTAACCGTATTGATTTGGGCGCCCCGGCCATTCAGGTAATCCTCTTTGTTTTCTTCACCGTTAACCATGTTTAAAATTGCTAAAAATATTAGTAATTTTAAAATAATGTTTTCCACATGATGGTGGATAACGATGTTTTTACAGGCTATAAAAGGACAAAAATACACTGTGAATCCCAGCAATCCCTATCAATAGGAAAATAGGATGCTGTAAGCACGAATTTACTTCTTAACAGTCGAGATGTAATCCATAGGCACCAGATCGGCTACCTTTTCGTAAGCCCAAAAGCCTTTGTACAACGTGCTTCGAGGGTCTACTACGCCCCCATTGGCATAAAACCGAACCGGAGGTTCAAGTAAGCTTACTATAGAAATCTGGTAGTTTGGCATATCTAAGGGCCTGTTTTGCCTGTTTCCTGAAAAATCGTACTCGGGCGTTTCGCGTTCATTCTTATAAATCACGTAGAGCTCGTCTTTAAAGTTCATGGTTTTAATATCGTTGTTGTAGGTTTTGACCAGGGTGTCGACCAGTACATCTGCACGACTGAGCACGCTCATGGTAAGGGGTTCGCGACGTTGCTTGAGCCAGTACGCAAGCGAATCGCCACTGGTAAAGGTAAGCGCGCGGGTAAGCCCGTTTTGGCCGGTAGTTAGGCGCTTGATGTTGGCATTGATCAGGCTGTCGGGCTTGCGGTTGGCATTGGGTATGGCAACCAGTTTGTTAATGACAAAGCCGTCTTGGGCAATGGTGTTGTGGTATAAAGATTTAAAGAAATGCTGGATAGAGCCGTTATAGGCTGTTTCGCGTGCCTGTTGCCATTTCTTTTGCTTCGATTTGCCACCCTTCATTTCCTCAAAATAAGGATGGCCTGCATAGAAAATGATTTTTGATTTATAGTTGTATTCAAAATATTCTAGCAGGTATTTAAGTCTATAGCCTAAAGCCTTGTTTTCGATGACGATAAATTCGTTGGTTCTAACCGTCAGCATTCCGTTTTCCCTGTCGTCGTTAATCATGAGCACATTGGTATTCAGGATTTTGCATTGGGCGGCATTGGGCGATTTGCCAATAAAAAAATCTTTAAACAAAGCAATATGTGCCATTCTGTTAGGGTCGGGCTTGATCACAACTTCTTTCAGCATGACGGTATTTTCTTGAAGCAATGCTTCGATGTTTACCGATTTGTCGGCAATGACTACATTTTTTGAATAGGGCAGGTAGCCGATCATCTGCACCAGTACATCGTAGTTTCCGGGGGCCAAATTGGGGATGGAAAATTTGCCTTCGTTGTTGGTTACGGTCGAAATCTTATAGCCACTGATGTAAATGGCCGCACCAGGCAGGGTTTCCTTTTGGTCTTTCACGGTACCGCTAATGGTATAGGTGTTTTGCGCAAAAATATAGTTAGAGCAGATGAGCAGCCAAACAAGGCTGGCCAGGAATTTTCTATTCATTCCGTAAATATAACTAATATTTTAGGTGCCTAAAATAAAAATGAACCTGCTGAATGTGAATTAGGTAACATTTTAATAGCTTTTTTTATGTATGTTTATCATACGCAATAGCCCTTTGTTTTATGAGCGTTCCCCTTACTTGCATTATTATTGATGACGACGATTTAGACAGATTGGCGGTAGAGGCTGAGCTTGCTAATTACGACGATTTACGGTTGATAGGAAGTTTTGGCAACTGCTTGGAAGCTATTAGCTTCGTGAAGCAACACCGGCCCGATGTATTGTTTACCGACGTAGATATGCCAGAAATCAATGGTATGGAAATGATCAAGACCATTAATCACTTGGGTTCTATCAATGTTATTATTTCCTCTCACCCTGAATATGCACTGCAGGGTTTCCAGCTAAAGGCTTTTGATTTTATCCTCAAGCCTTTAACCAGTGATCGTTTTGAAGAGAGCCTCAGAAGGATCATCGCTTTTACCCAGCTCAAAAACAAAGCCGAGGCCTACGATATTCTGTTCGAAAACGAAAAGATCATTTTTAAAGAAGGACATAAAATTGTAAATATTAGTGCCAAAGAGGTTATTTATTTAGAGGCCTATGGCGATTATACCAAAATTGTAACCGGAAACAAGGTGTACCTTAGCTTGATTACCTTGTCTAGCTTTCTCGAATCGTTGCCCCCTGGCAAATTTATCCGCATCCATCGCAGTTATGCCATTGCTATCGGCAAGGTAAAATGCCTTAACACCAAACAGGTTGATATGGGGAGTAGCCACTTGCCCATCGGTAAAACCTACCTGCGCGAAATCCGGGAGGTTTTGGGCAATTACATGGCCAATTGATGATGATAAATTGAAATAATAGCGCTTTATGTCTGCAAACGCTCGGTTTTATTTCGTTTTATGTTGCTGCTTGTGCTGTTTTGGGCTACACGCGCAACAACCGAGCTATGAAAGTAAAAAATGGCTGGATTATGCCACTCGCTTTTATAACCGGACAATTGAAAGAGGTATCTTTAGAGAATTCGACAGTGTAATTATTGTGGCCCGCAAAGGAGTGGAGATTACTTCCAAGAACGATTACCACAGTCTATCGGCCTATTCCTTTTTTATTGGCCATACCTACAAGGTGCAGCTCAAAAACGACAGTGCATTTTTCTATCTCAAGCAAAGCGTCAGGTACGCCATGCTGGGTCAAAATATGAAGTATGAAGTGATGGCGCTGCAACAGATCAACTATTTGAACCGCTACCTGGGCCGTTTTGAAGAGACTAAGCCCCATGTGAAACGGCTACACCAGTTGTTGCCACTGGCAAAGGACGATACAATTAAAGACCGCATCTTGTCAGCATTGAGCGAAGAATATCTAAGTATTGGCGATTACCATAAAGCCATTTCCTATATTCTCGAATCGTTGCCGTTAAAAGAGAAAATACTCGCACAAAAAAGAGATTACACCTCGAAAGTGAGTTTGGGTTTGGCTTATGCCAGTTTGGGCAATCTTTACCTGCAGTTGCACCAAAATCAAAATGCTCTCAACAGCTTTAAGCAGGCCGAACCCTATTTTGAAAAATACATGGGTGCCAAAATTAGGCTTTATATCAATTTTGAACAGGTTTATCTGAATATGCAAAAGATAGACAGCGCCAAGATCTACTACGACAAGGTTTATGGGGCAATGGCCGATAAAAAATTATTCTATGCCAGTTCTGAATTAAGCGCCGTGAACAGGATATTCGCTTCCTATTATTTGGATAAGAACATGGCATTGGCTAAACAGTATGCCACAAAGGCTTATCAGCTTGGCGTAGAATCAGAAAGCAAGGAAGCTTTGCTGTATGCACTTAACTTAATGGGCAACCTGAATTATGAATTGAAGCATTACCACAAAGCCATTACCTACTTAGAAAAAGCATTACCGGGATCTTATTCTTTTAGTAAGGATGTTTATGCCTCCATTATACTCAAACTTGCCCAGAGCTATGAAAAATTGGGCAATAATGGCAAAGCCTTGAAATATTATAAAGATTACAATGCTTTGTCTAGCAAAATTTATCAAGACAAATCTGATGAGCAGATTGCCAACATCGAGTTCAAATATAAAAATGCCGAAAAAGAAAAGCAGATCGATTACCTGTCTAATGAGCGTTTGGCCGCCAATAAATTGCTGAAACAGAAGAACCAGCTACAGTTGGCCCTTAGCATTGCCTTCGGACTTGCCTTGCTGGTAACCATCCTGATTTACCGAAACAACAGAAACCAGAACAGGTCAAATGTATTATTGCATCAGTCTAATGTAGCGCTAGATCTGGTTAATCAAAAACTGGCTGAAGCCAATCAAACCAAAGCACGTCTTTTTGGTATCATTAGCCACGATTTGCGTAGTCCAGTGAGCCAGTTGTTCACTTTCCTCAAGCTGCAGCAGGCCAAATCCGGATTGCTGTCTGAAGCGCAACAGGAAGCCCATCAAAAGAAGCTGATCCAATCTTCTACGGCCTTGTTGGCTACCATGGAAGACCTATTGTTATGGTCGAAAAGCCAAATGGAGCATTTTGAGCTAGATTTGTCTGATGTTTTGATCAGTGAGCTATTTGTGAAGGTGATTGCCTTGTTGCAAAATCAGGCTGAAGCCAAAGAACTGGAAATCAAGGAAGAAATGCAGGGACTATCCAGCTTGAAAAGCGATGAAAATCTTTTGCTCATCGTGTTGCGCAACCTCTTGCAAAATGCCATCAATCATTCCTTTCCGAAAGGCGTTATCGTGCTAAAGGCTGCTGTTAATGACAAGGGGCAACCGTTTATTGCCATCGTCAATAGTGGCTTGCTTATTCCTGAAGACAAAATTGCCGAATTGCAGAGTGGGTTTCATGTCAGTAGCAAGTCTAATGGCTACGGATTGCTCATTGTGAAAGAACTACTCCACCAGCTGAATGCCCAGTTGCTGATCAGGAGCAACGAACAGGAAGGTACCTGCATGCAGGTGCTTTTCGAAAAAGCCTAAGCCATTTCCTTTTATCGATTATTCCTATCCGTTCGTCGATAATTTGCCCAATTCGAATCGTGCCGAACTAATTTCATGTATCCGAAAAGATACATTAAGATGCGTTCTCCCTTAAAGTTGCCCCCGGTTTGCCTAGGCGCAAGAGGCAATTTTAGGACTTATGATTTCGGTTAACTTGTTAAGGCATTAAATTTTCAATAAAGGAACCGATATGAAGAACAATTACTTTTTCTTACTGATTTGTTTGATTGGCATTTTGCTCGGATGTTCCGAGTCGGGTTTAACGGGGCCAGAAGGTCCGGCTGGCCCTCAAGGAGCAACTGGTACAGCAGGAGCTGTTGGTGCAGCTGGCAAAGACGGCAGTGTCATCTACAGCGGCACAGGTGCGCCTGCAGGCACCTTGGGCACGACGGGCGATTATTACCTTGACCGTTCGGCAGGAAATTTATATGGTCCAAAAACCGCAACAGGCTGGGGTACACCCATTACTTTGATGGGGGCAGCCGGAACCAACGGAACCAATGGCAGCACCACTTTAAGCGGCAATGGTACACCATCGGGCTCGGCAGGAGTGGTGGGCGATTATTATTTGGATAAAACCAATTATTTATTATATGGCCCCAAAACAGCAAGTGGCTGGGGTGCGCCTATTTTGTTGCGCGGTGCTGATGGTACCCAAGGCCCGGCAGGCGCAGCAGGTAAAGATGGCAGTATCATTTATAGTGGCACAGGGGTTCCATCTAATACCATAGGCATTAATGGCGATTATTATTTAGATAAGAATTCGGGTAATCTTTATGGACCCAAAACCACGGCTGGTTGGGGAACAGCAACCGTACTGCGTGGTACCAATGGTACCAACGGAGCTAATGGCAGCACCACTTTAAGTGGTAATGGTGCCCCTGTTGGTGGAATTGGAAATTTGGGCGATTATTATTTGGATAAAACCAACTACCTCCTTTACGGGCCTAAAGATGGCAACGGTTGGGGCGTTCCTATTCTTTTGCGTGGCGCCGACGGAGCCCAAGGCCCCATGGGACCGGCTGGAGCGGATGGCACGGTTATTTATGGTGGCGACTATTTTCCAGACCCAACGCTGGGTAAAATTGGCGATTTCTTTATCGGTAAATACACCGTTATGCTATATGGCCCTAAAACGGCATCGGGCTGGGGTACGGGCACTTCATTGAAGGGAACTAATGGTACAAACGGAACAAATGGTACGAATGGCACCAACGGAAATACGGTGTTAAGTGGCAGGGGAGTGCCCGATAACGGTTTGGGCGTTGATGGCGATTTTTATTTGGATGTGATTACCTATATAATGTATGGCCCTAAGGCAAGCGGCTTGTGGGGCAGTGGTACTTCGCTTAAAGGAGCCGATGGTACGGGTAGTGTAATGGCTTTCGAAACTACCGAAGCCAGTACTTTCGATTGGATCTCTAAATTCAACGGATTTGATGGGCTTAACTTCAAGATGAGAATGGATAGGCATACCACCTTTAATGATACCACTTCGGTATTCAATTTGCCCATGTTGGCAGCGGTGGCCGCACAATCGGGCAGTACCTTGGTTTATGTTCGCATTAAAACCGTTGATCTGCAGAAAAAATGGATGCAGCTTTCCTTTACCAATTTCGATACCGGTCTGCCTCAATATTACTCGTACAATTTAACGGTCGGCCCAACCAGTGCAGCAGTAAGGGTCTTTGCCAGCCGAAGCAATATGAGCGATGTTTTGCTCGAGTTTGATAAAGTACGCATTGTAGTGGCTCCAGCAAGTACAACAGGCTTTTTGGGCAATAATGTAAGTGCAATACCGATGCAGCAAGTCATGCAGCGGCTTAACCTAAAGGAAAGCGATTTTGTAAAACTGAAATAGCGGAGCAACGATTCTTAACCATTTAAAAAACTAATGATGAAAAGATTAGTGTTGCCCATTGCTGTTGCTTTTGGTCTATTGGCCTTGCCAGATAAGCTGCTCGCCCAAGATTTGGGAACGATAGCTAAACAAAAGCCGTTTGCATTGACCGGATCTTTCGGTTTGGGCATCGGTACCTATCATGTAAATGGCATTCCCGCCAGGCAACGCGAGTTTTCCTATCTTTTGAGTGGTGCGCCAACGCTCTCGCTTTATGGCGTAGCTTTTCCGTTTTCGGTTGTAGTTAGCGACCAGCAGCGCAGCTATACCCAGCCCTTTAACCAATATGGCATTAGTCCAACCTACAAATGGGCCACCTTTCATGCTGGCTGGCGAAGTTTGGAGTTTTCGCCTTTCACCTTGGCTGGACATAACTTTTTAGGGGGCGGCGTAGAATTAAATCCTGGCAAGTTAAGGTTGGGATTTATCTATGGCCGCTTTAATAAAGCCATTGAGGCCGATCCCAATCAGCCTTTGGCCCTTGCACAGCAGCCAGCTTACAAAAGAACAGGCTATAGCGTAAAGCTAGGTGTAGGTACAGAACGCAACCATTTTGATCTTATTTTTCTGGATGCCAAAGACCATGTCAATTCTTTGAACACGCAGCCTTCGGTTGAGCTGAGCCCTTCCGAAAATATGGTACTGGGCTTTTCTTCCAGGTTTAGTTTCCTTAAGCATTTTGTAGTCGAAATGGATGCTTCGGGTAGCGTTTATACGCGCAATGTACTGTCGGATACCGTGCAGAATCTGAAGCTTGATAAAATAGGGTTCATTAAAAAACTGATTACGCTGAATGCCTCCACGCAATTGCTCACTGCAGCACAGACCAGCATCGGCTATAATGCCCAAAACTATGGCGTAAAGCTGATGTATCGCAGGGTAGACCCAGATTATAAGAGCATGGGTGCGTATTATTTCGAAACAGATGTACAAAACTATACCCTTGAAGGCATGTTGAAGCTGATTAAAGGCCAATTGCAGGTGAACGGAAGTTTCGGCATGCAGAACGACAATATCCTGCATGATAAAGCCTATCGCTCTAACCGAAAAATAGGCAGCATCAACGCATCTTTCAATAAAACAAATTATGGAATTGATGTACGTTACACCAATTATGGGATTACGCAAGATCGTGGCCTCAATCCCATTATCGATATGCTGCGGGTAGCCCGTACCAACCACAACCTGAATACGGTGCTCCGGTATAATATCAATCAGGAAAGCATGACGCACGGTTTTATTTTGGTCGGCAATATCCAGTCGCTGATCGATTTGAACGAATACACCGCACCAAATAGCAAGTCGAACAGTAAGGCGGTTAATTTTTCTTACCAGTTTGGACTACCCAAGAAGAGCTTTGCTGCCAATGCCAATATCAATTACACGGTGGCCGATGTAGCTTTCGGCCGTACGGTTTTTTATGGCCCTACTTTAGGTGTAACCCAAGCGGTTAATAACGGTAAGCTGGGGCTCAATGCTTCGCTCAGCTATCAGCTGCAACGCAATAATAACCAGAATGCCGGCAATATATTCAGTGCCAACCTCAATGGCTCCTATCGCATAGGTAAACGCGATGCCGCCAACCTGCAGGTAAACTACCTTAAAAGCAATTCGAAAGACGTTACGCTACCGTCATTCAACGAAATCAGGACGAATTTGGGCCTAGTGCACTCTTTTTAAAAAATAGCTATGAACAGTTTTAGAAAATATATCGCTTCGTTCGACAATAAAAATTGGAATCCTTGGTTTGCGGTTTCTGTTTTGATGCTGTTCCTGTTTTTATGGAATGCCAGAACAGTTTATGCACAAACCAATGCTGTAAATATTACCGTCAACATCATTCCGCCTTATTCGCCTTACTACTCAGATTATTCTGGGCCAAACGCCAGTAAGGTATTGCTTATCATCCAAAATACATCTCCCAGCCAGCTCAAGCTAAAGCTTACCGGTCAGTTACAGGGCGATAATGGCATTAAAATCTCTACCAAATCTACTTATGTGCCTTTACAGCCCATCATTTTAAATCCCAGGGAAACCAAACAGCTCAATGGTTTGGCCCTAAAGGATATTTTCGATCTTAATTCGCTTAATGTTTACGGCATCGACAAGGTAAAACTGGTACAAACCTCGCGCTTGCCCGAAGGCAACTATACTTTTTGTATCCAAGCTGTTGATATGAATACCAACCAAGTGGTTTCGGCAACAGCACCACTCGGTTGTACCACCATTAGCATTGCCTATCCTGATGCACCGGTGCTCATTAATCCGCTGGCCAATGCCAGTGTAAAAACCGTTGACCCACAGGTAATGGTATTTAACTGGATCAACGCGGGCTATGCACCACCTACTACCCAGTACATTTTGCAAGTGGCCGAAATGCCTTTGGCAGGTGGAGACCCCAACCAAATATTGAATTCAACTTCTTTTCCGCTTATCAATAAAACGCTTACTGCCACCTCTTATACGTTAAGCCAGCTCGATCCGCCTTTAAAAGTGGGCAAAAGATACGCTTGGCGCGTACAGGCCATCGATCCTACAGGGCAAACCTTGTTCAAAAACGACGGCAGGAGCGGTGCATTCGTATTTACTTATGGCTCACAGGTAATAGCGCAACAAAATATCGATAACAACAAGCTGTACGTGGTGAACCCTAACGAAAAAGACAACATCATCACCGTGACCGAGAAAAACCCGCTTAATTTCGGTTGGATATTGGCCAAGGCAGGTAGTTTGGAAGGAGCGACTCTTAGCAAATTGGCAGGTAAAGGCTTAGTCGACAATAAAACCCTAGGGGTTAACATCGACACCAACCTGTATCGGACCTTAGGCATTAAGCGCTATTTCCTGATCGTGATGAAAACCAACGCGGCCATTAACGAAGCACCGGTGCTGTTTAGCTCATCACTTTACGAAACCAATGGCGTGTTGCTGAGCAATTTTATCAAGTCGAAGAAAGAGGCTTTGGCACTTGGTTTTGTCGATCAGCAAAAGTATACGCTACAAGTGCAAGGGCTAGATGCCGAGGGCAAGGTAGTTAAAAAATCAGAGGCGATGCCTTTTACCTTTGTGGTAGGGCACGACATAGAGAAAAAATATTATGTACAAGTAAAAACCCAGCTCAAGTATAGCTTTGCCAACAAGCTGGGCGAATATGCGGTGGCCAAAACACCGGTTACGGTTAAGGTTACGGCTACCATGAAATCAGACAGGGGAAACCGAACCACTTATGTAGAAGGTAGTGCAGAAACCGATGCGCAAGGTAATTTAAAACTAACGGTAGGCATTTCCGAAAAATATAAGAATTGGGTACTTGATGCTTCCATGAGCATTGCCAATGCCTATTACGACAGCAGGAGCCTTAAGAAAATCCCCATCCCCGAATTTAAATCAGATACCAATTATGTCGATTTGGGCAAACAGTTCGCAGGTGTTTACGGCTACGGCCTTAAGCTCTATGTACAAAAAGAATTTCCTGTTTTTAAAGTAAGCGAACAGGGTAAATCGTGGCTAGCCGGCGGCAGCGCACAAAACGACTTTGGCTACGACGAAAAAGGCAATTTGGTTTATCAGGTTAAGGCAACCGAGTATGAGGCAGGCGTTAATATCCGGCTTTACCGCAAGGGCAAGCAAACCTACATTCCTCCAGGCGAAGGAAACGTAGACAGGCTGGGGCTGGTTGCCAAAGAAAAAGACGTACTGGTTGCTGAAGGGAAAACCCAGCTGGAAACCGTAAGCGGTGTAACCAAATCTTTTGTGAAATTCGAAAAACTGCTGTGCAATATTTACGAAGGCGACGAATATTATGTACTGGCAACAGCGGCTACGAATGTGTTTAAACTGCAGTCGGGCGGCACGAGTAAATATTACATTGCCGATGCCAGCCAGGCCACTTTGGGCGATGGCTTTACGGCGACAGAAAAAACCATCAAGTTTTTGCCAAAACAAGATATTCCTTATCATGAATTTACTGATACGTATGTCATTCTTTCCAATAAGCCGCCACAATCGGTAGTGAGTGGACGTATTTCTTATAAATGGGAGAAAAATCAGGATAACATCAAGCGTGCATATGCCAACCAAAATTTCCACATCGAAGTGGCTTACCGTTTTAGGGGCAGTGATGGCTCGATTGAATACATCACGCCAAATGTGGCCGACAATGGAGAAGAAAACTATTTTGTAACGACCAAAAACAATGTCGAAGACAAATTGGTACTATTCCGCGATGCAGGCGTAATTGCGGGCTCGGGTACAACCGATGCCACTGGCCGTTTTACCTTGCAAATCGATAACCTGGGCTATAAAGGCGATGTGGGTTCTGGCTTTATCAGCCGATCTAAAAACCCGATTGACAGCTGGAATAAAAAGCAGGAAAAACAGCCTGCCAAACCGAGTAAGGAAACCCTATTCGATTTATATGGACAAGGAATGGAAGATCCAGACTGGGGGCAATCGGCACTTGATATGTATGGCTCGATGAAAACCTTGCCAGGAGAAGGACAAAAGACCATTGGTGCAAATTTAGGCATGGCTGCACAGCTCTCGGGCCTTAACCTTACAGCTTCCAGTACTACTTTTGGGCAGTATCAGGTTAATGGGATAGGAAGCAATGTGGCCACACAAGGCGCAGTAAAAGGTGTTGGACAGATAAAGGGAGGCCCAGCGCAGGATGATGAAGAGATTTACAATAAAGAAGGTTATGGCGTTCTGGAACGTGTATTTGTGGTAGTACCCGATAATTACCATCTTCGCGATGCCAAGGAACCGCTGGTGGTACAGCCTTTCGAAGCTAAAGACTGTGGCGAATTTACGTCGCCGGTTTGGGAAACTAACCTCACGGTTTTGGCCAAAGGCATTGGCGATAAACCTCTGGGCAATATGAAAGTAATCATATTCCGTACCAAGGAACAGAAATTTCCAAACATGCCATTGGGCGAAGGCAATAACCTTTATAAAACCGGAAAATTGGTTAATCCACAAACCTACAGTACTGGGAACGTAAACATGCAGGGCGGCAATATTGTTGCTAGTGGTATTTACAATCAGGAGTTTGAAAAGCTTTGGGAAGGCGAAACCAAGAGCGATGGCAAGTTTTCGGCACCTCAGCTCTTGGCAGGTACCGATTATTACATGCAGGTAACCAGCAGGCCAGATGCCGGTAACGAAACCTATGAATCATATATTGCTTATGTAGACAGGATGTATGGCGCTAACGTAGAAAAGGCCGTAAGCCTTAAGCCGCTTCCATCTCGTATCGCAGGCAGGGTATTAGAGGCCGGTCAAAGTGCATTGCCTGTAATGAACGCCGTAATATTGCTTAATGGCCAATGGCATGCCACCACCGACAAAGATGGCTATTTTGAGGTGCTCGCTACCAAAAAGAACCTGCCAATGCCAATTACCAAGCTTGAAGCAAAGGCCAATGGCTACAAAGACTTCAAGAAAAACATCAACGTAGCTTCAGCAACAGGAGTACAGCATTCTGAGACGATATCATTAGAGCTTGGTGCATTGGCCAAAGGCTGGGTAGCCAATAGGGATCTGTTCAATTTGTTAAGTGGCAAGCCGATGGCCGTGCAGAGTTATGTGCGTCGCACCAGTAATGGAGCCATGGTATTGAGCGGTACTGATGGCGGTTATGCCATCAGCGTCAAATCGACTGTTGCCGGACAATCGCCCGAGAAACTCGAAATTATTCCGCTTGATGTGGCCTTCTTCCGTGATACGATTGAAGCCCATCCCGATCTTTCCGTGGTGTTGGGCAAAAAAGTTTACGACTTTGTGGTATCGCGTAACCACCGCATGAATTTTGTAACGGCTACCTCCGATGGCAAAGGCGGCATTAAAACCGTTCCCGACATTACCGTGCAGGTAGATGATTATAAAAAGGTAACCAATAGCAGTGGAAGGGCCGATTTTAATTTCCAAAACGTATCGGTTAATAACTATAACGTCATCCTGACCGGAAATCCAAAAGATAATTGGATTCCGCAGGTATATAATGTTACCAATCCCGAAACCAGGGATCCGATGTATTATTACGTCAATATGAAAACCGGTTACACGGTGAAAGGCATGGTTACGCTTGACGGCAAACCAGTTGGCAACGCCAAAGTCTACCTCGAATACAAAGCCAATAACGCGGGCTTGCTGAGCAGCAATGCTACCTTGGTTGAGGCCCGCTCAGGCAAAGACGGCAAGTTTACGCTGACGGGCATTCCGGTTGATCCTTCAAAGGCCTACGTGATCGCCTCCTTGGATACCAATTTTACGGTAACTGGCAATAAGCAACTGGCTACGGCCAACGGCGCAAACGGACCGGTATTGGCGCTTACTTCGCTCAAAGGAGCTTTGGTTAAATCTTTGCACGGCTTCCCGCTTTCGGTTGAAGAGCTTAAACCCGGCCTCAATGGCAACGAGTTCTTGGTAACGGGTTTGATCGACCTGAGCAAAGGTGCCACACCATTTAAGCTTCACCAGGAAGATGCCATGGTGAGGGTAAGGGATGTTCGCTATAAAGCCGAGGGCGATAAACTATTGCCGGTAAACAATGAAATACCGATTGAGGGCGTAAGCAATATCTCGCTCAAGTATCTCGACCGATATAATGTTTTGCTGAGCAAGGCTGCGGGTGGCACCAAGGAGCTTACCATTGCCAAGAATGGGGCTGGCAAGGGCGAAATTTTGGGCCTGGCCAAAATCATCGATAATTCATTCAATTATCCGGGTTCTTACCTCAACTTTACTGCCGGACAGGATTTCTACCTAGCCGATAAGGTAAACGATAACTCGGTAACTACCAAAATTGCCGGAATGACGGCAGTTTCTACAGACGAATTCTACCTGAATTCGATCAAGAGTGGTTATCCGATTTTCTACGTGATGACCAAAAAGAATTTCCAAATCAGCAATGCCGCGGGCGCCCCGATTAAATTCAAGTTTATCGAAATTGGAGCTACTGCAGATCCGCTGAATTCTTACATGGCTACCGATGGCAAGATACACCTTAACGTAAATCTCGATTGTACCATTGCCAATGCCAAACCCAACAAGTTCACGGTTAACCTTAAAGATGTAGTGCTCGATAACGACAAGGTCTATCCAGGTACGGGAGCACCGATAGAGCTGCAATTGGAAGATTGGAAGCTGGTGGTCAGCAACTGGACTTTTGATCCTAAAAAAGGAGGGATTTATTCTGCCAATTCGGTTATCAAAACTAATAAGCTCGATATTCCGATCAAGTTCTTTAACCTGCGCAGCGACATGATGGCGATTGATAGCATCGATGTGAAGAAATTCACTTTGGGTGGCGGTGTAGCCTCGCTCCAAAATATAGACGATAAAAAGGCCGTGCTGGTTTACGATACGAAAACAGGCAGCGACATGAGCCCGCACTGGCGCTTGAGCATTGCAGGCACAACGGCGCAACCGGCCGCCAAACTGATTGGCTTATATGGATTGGGCAATTTGGATATCAGCTACATCCAATTGCTGAGCAACAACGAAAACGTCTTGAGCTTGGCGCCAATCAGCACGCCGAAGTATATCTTAGACAATCCAATGGCGGCCTTTACGCCTACAACCATCACCAATGGAACTGATTATTTTGAGGTAAATGGAGCTCTTGACCTCAAAGCGCCGAGAATGGCCCCTTTTAATGTGGGTTTGAGCTATGGAAAGGCTGGTTTGTCGTTTACCAATGTCAATACAGAATTCGAAGGCAAGGGTTATGTACATTTCATGGCGAATAACAAAGCCATTAATATCACCAAAACCCAGGTAAAAATAGATGGCGAAGTGGTTGAAAAACCTAATCCGAGCTTTGAAGTGATGAAAGCTACCTTCTTTGCCGAAAACAAGGGCTACCATGTTGATTTGCCGGCCAACTTGATGCTGTCGTTAACCCCCGATAAAAACCAGCAATTTCAGATTGCCAATGGCGGCATGAAGGTAATAGATAAAGATTGGACAATCCTTTCGTTTAGCGGTAAGCTTATTTCGGCATCGGAAGGCCTACAAAATAACCAAATGACCTTTAATGTTTATGGCGATGTGCAGGTAGACGGCGATAAAATACAAACCGGTTCCCAAACCGAATTTGGCAAATTCAAAATGGTGTACGATTTCAATAAGCGAAGCCTCAGAGGGTCGCTCAATTTCGATGAAAAAGATTTTGGAGCTTACAAACTTGCAGGCAACGTAGAAATGCTGATGGAATCAAAAGGTTTTTATTTCTTGGGCAGTGGCAAGCTCAATACGGCCATCCCGATAGTGGGCGGAGGTTATACGGTGGGCTTTCTGATCAACAGTTATAGCGATAACGGCCTCGCCATTTCCCAAGCCAACTGGAATGCCCTGCAGGCCTTTCAGCTCAATAAAAACAATTGTTTTTACGAAATGCGCAAAACCGATTTCAAAGGTTTTTACCTAACCGCGGGCCGTAGCTTGATCGATTATCAAAAAGATTTCGATTTTGTGCTGGTTTCTGGTTTTGTAGAAGCCAAGGCGGCCGCAGAGCTGAGTATCTGGGCTTCGTTTGGTGGCAGTACTTCCGTTGGGGCTTCTATTGGAGCCACAGGCAGGTTGCGCGCAGGGATGTCGGCCATTACCGGTACAAGCATGTCGGGTGGCTTTGATGCCACAGGCTCGGTAGTGATGCAATATACGGGGGGAGCTTTTAGCTTGGCCGCCAATGCCGAAGCCAGTTTCGATGCGCATGTAAAGCAAAGCCTCGTATTCACCTCCATCAAGATTGATAAGCATGTAGCCGCGCGTTTGCACTTTGGTACAGACGGCTACTCATTAGAATTCTCATCTGGAGACAAGTTGCCAGATTGTCCGCCTCCACCTAAAAAATAACGTATGAAAACCCTAGTCTATTTGTTTCTTTTCCTTGCTTCCCTAACCGTATCGGCGCAGCCATCGGCAAAACCTGCCAAAAATGGGGTTTATTTGAGCTTGGGCAATCAGCTGCCGGTCAATTTTCGTTATGTTATTGCGCGCAGGTCGGCAGGCGAACGCTATTGGAAAGAGCTGGCACAAACAGATTTTCCCAGCTCAAGTGTCATGCTCAAAGCAAGGCTCATGACGGTTGATCCCATCTTGAGACAGGGCCAGGTATTGTCTGATACGGCAGTGAAAGTGCTGTGGCGCAGGGCAGAAGGAGCCTTGTTTACCGATTCGATCAGGCCCTACCACGAAATGCCTTTGTATGCTTCGGCGGTTGGAGTAGGCTATCTCGATACCACGGCCAAGCCCGGTGTTTACGAATACCGTATCTACAAACGCAACAGCGATGAGGTGAGTATGGATTCCGTTACCCTGAAAATTGATTATAAACCCATCAAGTTGCCTAATTACCTTACTCCAGTTAGTTACGAAGCCGCAGATGAAGCCGTGTCGATTGCCTATGTATTTCCCGGCGATGAAAAATTGGGTGGCGTTAGGCTTTTGAGAAGCAGGTTCGGCTATAACCAGTTTGAACAGGTGCCAGCCTTTACCATTTTCTCCAAAAAGCAAGATACGCTGATGGTACGGGTTACCGATCAAACAGCAGCCTATAAAATAGCTTATCAATACATCGCCATCCCTTTTGATGAGCTGGGCAACGAGGGCGACAAATCAGATACCTTATATATCTACAACAATTCGAGGGCACATGATATCGGCTTTTTTAAAAGGGTAACAGCCCATGCCGTAGATCAAGATAAAACGATTGAACTGCAATGGAAATTAAGCAATCCAGGCGATGTCACAGCCGTAAAAATTTACAAGTCATTTAGCTGGGACGGCGAGTACGTGCTTGTTGGAACAGCTCCGGCAAAAGACACCACCTGGACCGACATTAAGGTTAAGCCTATGGTTACTTATTACTATCGATTGCAGGCCCAAGGGCCCTATAGCAGCTCTGTTGGCAGCATTAGGGTACAAGCCTTAATGAAAGCGCCCAAAAAAATGGTAATGCCGCCACAAGGTTTAGCCGCAACAGCCAATGGCAATGTGGTGAAGCTTGCCTTTAGAAAAGTAGACCGCGATGCCAGGGGATATTATGTGTATCGCAGCGAAGGCTATAATGGTAAGCCCGTGCAGCTGTCAAGGTTGTTGCTGAGTAAAGATTCGCTGTTGGCTTATCAAGATACCATTAAAAATAGCTTCAAAGCAGGAATTTATACCTATACCGTAGCTACCATTAACACTTCTTATGAAATCAGTGGGCCAAGTGAAAGGGCATCGGTCATGTTAAGTGGACAAATTCCGGTTCCGGCGAAAGTAAGGGCGCAGCTCAGCAAGGAACAAGCCTTGGTATTTTGGAACGACATGACCAAAGAAAACAATATTTCGGGTTATATCGTTTACCGAAGCGAAAAGCTGGAAAATGAAGAAAGCTACGGAGAAATAAAGAAAATAGCTGATTTATTGCCCGAAACCAATTCATATGTAGACAGTACGCTGGCCGAAGGACACCATTATGCGTATTCCATTCAATGCAAGGGTATTGGTAATGAAGGAGCAGATCTTGGCGCATTAAGCCAAGCGGCCACCGTGCATTACAACGCACAAAAACTGATGCCACCCAACAACGTCATTGCCTTGGCTCAAGCCGATGGAATCGCATTGAGTTGGAACAATCCTTTAGGCATACCGTTAACCAAAGTCAAAATTTACAGAGGCAAGGTAAATGGAGAATTACAATTGCTTAAGGAGCTCAGCGCCAGCGAAAAAGATTTCTTAGATAAGAGCGTAGAAAAAGAAACAACTTATTTCTATACGTTAAGCATTATCGATGCGAGAGGCAAAGAGAGTGTGCAAACCGATCCTTTGGGCGTAAGGAGCAAATAAAGGCCATTTTAGTTCTCTCGCATTTGTATCGCCATTGGTCTTTTTTTGCCAACAGCATTTGGGCAATGGCTACTATTATTTTCTTTTGGGGTTAGTTTGCAAGGCCAGTGGTTTTTTGATCACTGGCTTCATTTTTTAGACGAAAGGTGCTAATCAGTTAGCTTAAAAACAATGTCTGTCTGATAAATTACATGAATAGGTCTTCTGTTTCTTATTCCCGGATTCCATTTTCTGCTTTTCTTCAAAACTTCAAGCACAGCCTCGTCACAACCATAGCCCAAGCCATTGATGATGCTTGGAAATAATAAACTACCATCTTTTGCAATGCTAAATCGAACGGTTACTGTGCCCTCAATGTTGTTTTTTATAGCATTGGGTGGATATTTTAAGTTCTTGTAAATATATTCTTCAAATTTAGACGGTCCGCCTGGATAAGATGGGTCTTGTGCGATGTAAAGACATCCGTCTACAAAATCTTCTGTTTTAAATTCCCTTTTCTCCTTTTGGATTGTTCTTTTTGCTGATATAATCAGGGCTTGTGGAGTAGGATATCTCAACGTACCAGGCCAAATAGTGATGTTTAAAAACCTGCTTCCATTATTTATAAAAGTATGTTCTTGATTTAAAGCAAAAAAAGTAAGCGTATCAATAGGTTGGCCCCCCTTCAATTTAAAATTTCCTAAACTATCTGTGACAGTGGTATATTTTAGATTAGAATTGCCGAGGCTTTGAGATCTGGTTTCAATAATAATATTGGAGAGTTTGGAGCCATCTCCCGCAATCAATCTGCCAGATACGTGGATCGTGTCAAGCTGCGCCCTATTGAGGTTGGTTTGTGCAGATGTAGCCTGAGTGAATACAAAATGAATGAAAAACAGTATAAATTTATTCATATGCAGATGATGAAGGCTGGAATAAAATTCCATAATTAGCCCAACAATTCTCTCGCATTTTGCATCGCCGATTCGCCAGGGTTTTTGCCACTCAGCATTTCGGCTATGGCTGTAACTCTTTCTGCTGGACTTAGTTTGCGAATGCCGGTGGTTGTTTTATCACTGGCTTCATTTTTATACACAAAATAATGCGATTCGCCTTTGGCCGCAATTTGCGGCAGATGGGTAATGGAAAGGATCTGCATGTTTTTGCCCAAATCGGCAATCACTTCGCCAACCTTAAGTGCCGTTTCGCCCGAAATGCCGGTATCAATTTCATCGAAGATCAGGGTAGGCAACGAGGTATGTTTGGCCAGTAGTGCCTTGATAGCCAACATCAACCGCGACAGTTCTCCTCCAGATGCAATTTTGTTGACTGGTCCGGGGCCCTGGCCTGCATTGGCTGTAAAGAGCAACGTAATTTGATCCAGGCCATCTTTGTTCAGTTCGGCCAGTTCTTGCTGATCTAGCACCAGCTTGGCATGAGGCATACCTACCAGCTTTAAAGTACGAGTGGTCTCGGTTGCGGCCAGTTCTGTAGCTTGTTTTCTGTTTTGGCTCAGTTCCCTGGCCTGAATATAAAGCACATCGGTAAGCTGCTTGATGTCGTTTTGTAGACTTTCAATCTGCTCATCCGAAGAAAGCAACTGGTTAAGATTGGCTTCAAGCTCCTGCTGTATGGCCAATAGCTCGGCATTGTTGGCTACACGGTGTTTTTGCTGCAAGCCATAAAGTACATCTAAACGTTGCTGTACCTGCTCCAGTCTTTCGGCGCTGTGAGCCGTATTTTCTTCTATGCCGGCTGTTTCTGCCACAATATCCTTGATTTCGATAAGGCTTGATTTGAGGCGTTCGTACAGGGCATTAATGGCCGGATCGTATTTTTCTACGTGCCCAAGTTGCGAAGAAGCTTCCTTAAGCAAGTCTAAGGCATTGCCCTCGTTTTCGCTGAGCAAGGCATTTGCGGTAAGCAAACTTCTTTTAATTCCCTCGGCATGGTTTAGCCGTTCCAGCTCCTGTTCCAGTTCTTCCTGTTCGTTGGGTTGCAGTTGGGCCTGTTCCAACTCGTTAAACAAAAACTGTTCATAATCCTGTCGGCCACGGGCTTCGTTGGCTTTTTGGCGCAGTTCTTTGAGCAGCTGCTGGTTTTGTTTCAACTGCTTAAATCCGTTTCTGTAGCGCGCCAAGAGCGCAGTGTGGTTGGCTAAAGAGTCGACCAGCAACAACTGAAAATCTGAATTGTTGATTTCTTGGGTGGCATGCTGCGAATGGATGTCAATCAACGATTCGCCAATCTGCTTTAACAAGCTCAAATTAACTGGCGTATCGTTTACAAAGGCACGCGATTTTCCATCGCTAGAAATTTCGCGCCTTAATATACTTTCCTTAAAAAAATCGAGGTCGTTTTCTTCAAACAAGCCCTTGAGCTTATCGTCGGGCAGCACAAAAGTACCCTCAATCACACATTTTTTATCCTGGTTAAAAAAGTACCTGCTTTCCGCGCGCTGACCCAAAATAAGTGATAGCGCACCTAAAATAATCGATTTTCCGGCACCCGTTTCACCGGTAATGATGTTTAATCCCTGGTCAAATTCGATGTCGAGGCTATCGATCAGTGCGTAATTGCGTATAGAAAGTCTTTGTAGCATACCGTTGCTAAATTACTACAAAAGCCCATGGTTTTCAAGAAACCACGGGCTTTTAATTCAAAAGCTATTTGCCAAAACAGGTTATTTTTGGTTCAGGATTTGACTGGTCTGTTCTACCCATTGATAAGGCGGAATGCTGCGGTCCATAAAGTAATCAGGCTGTATACCCTTGGCATCGATGGTAAAATCAGGTATTCTCATGCTTCTGGTTAGTGAATAGCCTAATTCAAATTCCTTACAGGGCGAATCAACAAAGTACATATTAGAAATATCGAGTACGCCGAAAGTCGTGGTGCCAAACAGTTTTACCTTTTTGCTTTGCTTGGCGGCCAGCAGAAACTGTTCGTCGGTGCTGCCATTGCCACCGTTGATGATGATGCCGACATTTTTAGGAAAAGGCAATACCTTGTCTTTCTTGATCAAGCCCACCACATCGTCGTTAAGGTTTACAAACTTGCCCAATTGCTTTTCCAGTTTGTCGTACGATTCCTTGGCCCATTTTTTATCTTCTTCGCTAAAGCCATAATCGGGCTTGTTGATGAAATCGAGCATTCTTTGGTTGTTCAGTTTGGTCGAAAGGTATTCAACTCCAACTTCGCGTATCGGGTTGGTATAAATAAGCGGAATGAGGCTCGAAAAGCTGTTGTCGCTGCCACCGGTTCCGCTCCTGATATCGATAATCAGGTTAGGGGTTTTCAAGATTTTTGCCTTGTTGATATTGATGACGCTGTCTATCGATTTCTTTTGCTGCGGCTGAAAGGAAGGAATCCGCAAGTAAAGCGTAGTAGGATTTAGTTGCGTTAAGTAGGGCTTGCTCGAAGAGAGCAATTTAAAATAATCAACAAATATTTGATCGTCTTTGAGTTCCGGATAAGTTCTGCTCAAAGAAAAATTGCCGATTTGCAGGTTGTTTTTTCCGGTCATCTTCACCTGGTTGGATTTGGTGGCAGAATGGTCTCTCATGTAAAAAACGCTGCTGGTCGAATCCATGCCTGGCGTAATTCGCAATTTGATTTGCCCTTTGGTCCAGCTTGCCGCACCCGATTCGATAATAAAACCAAGATATTCGTTGTTTACCTTTTTTATGCCGATTTGATAAGGCGAGGTTTGCCAAATGCCTTCGTAATCTACTTCTTTTTTGTTTTTAAGGTAGGTTTTGAAGTTTTCTAGATCTACCGGTAGCGTTTCCCAATCAGGAAATTGTTTTTCAGCCACTGCTGGCGTGCTAGTGGTGGAGCTGTTTTGGTTCTTTTGCCTGATGGCAATGTGGCCAGAGCGGAAAAAAGTAAGCCATTCGTACAAAATAGGGGTACAGTCGTTTAATGTCTTGGCTTCCTTTATTTTGGCCAAAATCCGTTTGTTATGGTCTTCGTAGGCCTGTTTGCCTTTGCTGTCGATTACATATTTAAAACCGGCATCGTTTTGCTCGAAGGTCTTTTTTACCCATTCGAAATTGGTTTCGCAGTTGCAACTTTGGGCCTTCGCCAAATTGGCTGTAATCAAGGCAACGATTAGTAGGAAGTAGAGTTTTTTCATTTTAATAATAGTTGGTGTGGACTTTACTACTTCAAAGACGTTGCCGATTGGCAAAGGTTGCACGATAACCTCAAATTAATAAAAAAGCTTATTGTTTGTTACAATAAGCTTGATTTGGACTTTTCTAATTCTTGGCTAATGACTGGATTTAATTGCCATTTGCTTTTTTATAGGCTTCTACATCCCATTTCATCTGGAAGCTCTTTTCGAGGTATTCGGCCAATGGTTGCAGCCCCATGGCTTTTCGTCTTTCATCCACATGGTCTGGGTCTTCGAGCGGGAAAAGGGATTTCTCACCCGTTTTGGCATCAGATTTCACTTGGCTGCCATACAGCTGTTTTTTGCCTTGTCTTAAGGCTACCCGGTCTTCTAGAATAGCCAAGTTGCTCGATAAGATTCGTCCGTCTTTTTCGGCCTTCCTGATCATGGGCAGGTATTTCTCCTGCATAGGCAGATTGGCATGCTGTATCACCAAAAATATAGCCTGGCTAGCGTTGAAACCCACATCTTGAGGTCCTTGCCAGCCATATTGGTTCAAGACTTTCTCTACAAACAGCTGATTGAGCGAATCGGTAGTTTTCATTTTGGCCATGGCCGCTTTTCCTTCAGGCGTATTCAGTTGCTTGGCATTGGCCAATTTGATAAAGGCAACACGGGTGTCTTGATCTTCCTTGTAAATGGAGTCGAGCTGTTTCATCAAAGGTTTATTGAACTTGGCGCTATCGAGCATAAAGGAAGTAACTTGGGCTTTGCTGCATAGGGCTGCACAAAATAATGGGGTAAATAAAATGGGGAGCAGTTTCATAAATTATTTCTTTTGGTTAAAATCGTTTATCAATTCGGTTTTGGTCCAACAATAGGGTCAGGTAAATGATCGGCCTGCCAAATACATAATGGTTTAGGAGGTACATTTTAAAAGGATGAAAAGTAAAACCTTATACAAGACAAGATTTGGGAAATAATGTTGCAATCGGCAATGAAAAAGGCAGGATTGCACCTGCCCGTTACTGTTTGTTTGGTTTTATAAATCTCCTTCGGAAAAAAGCGCCCGACTGGGCGCTTCTTAGGTTTTATTTGTTGTCGATTTTAATATTGAATTTAGCGTCGCCCTCCATTTTAAAAGTAGTTTTGAAAGCTTCTTTAAAAGTTGCAGGAGCGGCTTCGAACTTAAAGGTGTTGTTTTTGTTGAACACAACAGGCGTGGTATTGGCAAAAGCAAAATAAGTATCGAAAGCTTTGGTGTTAGGCAAAAAAGACAGATCTACAGTATGGCTGTTGTCGAACATCAAAAAGGTTTTGTCGGTTTTGATGCCTTTCTTCTTTTTGAGTTCTTCCAAATCGCTTTCATATTTTTTTCTCAATTCTTTGTACTCAGGCGATTCTTGCAGCTTTCTGTATTCTTCCATTTTTTCTTTCCACTCTGGCGAATTGAATTTTTTCTCCAATTCCTTGCTGTTCTGCTCTATCTTGAACATTTTATCTTTCCACTCGGCCGAGTTGAATTTTTTCTCGAGTTCCTTGCTGTTGAGTTCGATTTTAGCCATCTTGTCTTTCCACTCCGGTGAATTGAATTTTTGCTCCAGCTCTTTAGCATTGAATTCAATCTTGGCCATTTTTTCTTTCCACTCCGGCGAGCTGAACTTTTTCTCCAATTCTTTATTGTCGAACTCTATTTTGGCTATCTTGTCTTTCCACTCTTTCGAGTTGAATTTCTTTTCGAGTTCCTTGCTGTTGGATTCGATCTTGGCCATTTTTTCTTTCCACTCTGGCGAGCTGAACTTTTTCTCCAGTTCCTTGCTGTCGAACTCTATTTTGGCCATCTTGTCTTTCCACTCTTTCGAGTTGAATTTTTTCTCGAGTTCCTTGCTGTCGAATTCGATCTTGGCCATTTTGTCTTTCCACTCCTTCGAACTGAATTTCTTTTGGAGCTCTAAGTACTTGGCCTTGATGCTGTCTGGCATTTCATCGATCGACCTATAGGTTATTTCTTTGCCACTTTGGTTGGTGGTATACCAAATTCTTTCGATTTTCTTTTTCGATTTGGCCGTATCGGTATCAGAAACAACGATTAAATGGTTTTTGATGGGGTTGCCTTCACTAGGCACTATTTTTACGGTGAGCAAATTCGGCGCTTTCTTTAATTTGGCGGCAACTGATTTGCTAGGGTTCATCCAGGCCAGCGATATAACGGTTGCAATGGCTAGGGTCAGGATGAAAAACTGCTGTTTGGCATTGATGTAATTGGTCTTCATAGCGGTTATTCGTTTAATGCGTTGATACAAATGTTGATTATTGCCTGTGGCCGCAAGTGCCAAAGCAGGCGATTGTTTGTCTTTTAACAGCTCAAGCTTCAAGAGGGCATGGGCATAGGTTATCGGACTGCCTGTGAAATTAACCACCAAGTCGTCGCAGGCATGTTCTCTTTCTATGTGTATGAATTTGGTGGTAAGCCATACAAACGGATTGAAGAACAATAAGGTTTCTATAAAGGTTTTGGCCAGGTTGATCAGGTAGTCGTTTCTGCGGATGTGCGAGAGTTCGTGGATCAGGATGGCTTCTACTTGTTTGGTGTCTAACTGGGTTGCCAAGGCAATAGGGAACAGCACTACCGGTTTAAAGAAACCAATAACTACTGGTACGTTTACCCTCGACGATAGGTAGAACTGAACTCTTTTTTTGATTTTTAGCTGGGCCAGGGTCAGTTCAAAAATAGCCTTCCAATGGGCAGGAATAGCATCTACATGAGCTTGTTTCAGCTTTTTGAGTTTGGCATAGCTCGAAGAGAGCACCACCAGCTGGAAAAGGATGCCAATGATATAAACTACCACTACAATCGGAAAATAGGCTTCGGTTTTGGCATTGAAGCTGTTGGCCATGCCGGTTAGGCGCTGATAAATAGCAGGTGTGATGACGATGCTGTTGATTGCAGAACCTGTGCTTGGCCATTGGAAAATAGAGCCAAAGGTAAAACAGAAACTTGCAAAAATCAGAAATAGCGAACCAAAGGCAAGGTTATGTTTGATACGCGCGCTTATTTTGGGCCAAATCATTAACACCGCAAATAAGAAGGCATAAATAATGGCCCCTTGCCATAAAGAGTGGAGAATGCTCCAGCCGATTGCCTTAACAAGATTATTGATCATAGCTTCCATAGCTTATTTGTTTTCAAGTTTGCTTAAATATTCTTTAATCAAATCAATCTCCTCCTTGCTTGCCGTTTTGTTGCCAAGGGCCTGCATCACCAAACGGGCTGCAGATCCGTTAAATACATTGTCGATCATTTTGTTGACCAGTTGTTGCTGGGTTTTTTCGCGGTTGATCAACGCTCTGTACACATGTGTTTTCGAACTGGTGTCACGGTCTACCATTCCTTTTTCGTGCATAATCTGCATGAGTTTCAAAGTAGTGGTATAGCCAGAATCCTTTTTGTTCAGGTCTTCGTGAACTTCGCGTACCGTACAGTGGCCTTTTTTCCAAAGCACCTGTAGGATTTCCATTTCGCCTTCTGTGGGTTTGATGTTATTGTTGCTCATTTTGTTACACTACGAATTTTTTCGTATTCAAATGTACGAATATGTTCGTATAATCAAAATGTTTTAACAAAATTTTAACAAAAAAAATAAAAAAGCCCTCTGCAGTTAAGTTGAGGGCCTGTTTTTTTAATAGAAAAATGTTATTTCGATTTTAATGCTTCATATTTTCCAATGTTTGCCGGATCGATGTCGCTCAGCAGGTTATAGGCTTTGATCTTGTCTGGTGGGAGGCAGTTAGCCAGTACATTGGTAATTTCTTCGGCCTTGCTGGCAAAGTAAACATTGGGAAATATAGAGCCCAGCTTCTGTTTGTCCATCTGTTGCAGCGCAGGCAAAAAGCCCAAAATCGCTTTGGCACCATCGGCTACATTGTCTTGCAACTTGTCTAGCCCATTCCGGTGATAGTCGTAAATAAATACCCTCAGTTCCTTAAATACATTGTTCAGCAGGTTTTCGTTTAGCCAATAGCGGTTGCGCAAGCCATCAAATGCCTTCCAGCCTTTATTGCCCGAAGTTTGGGCCACGTTCAATACATTTTGGGCTTTTAGAAAAAATGGGGTGCCAGCCAGTCGACTAAAGCTGTCTTTGTCTATGCCGATAATGGTGTAGGCATAATAGCCTAAAAGCGAGCTCAGGTTGCCGATAAAGTTCTGGTCGGAAAAGTCTAGCGATTGGCCATCGTTATAGTTGAAATCAAAATCCTTGTCGTTGATGTTGAGCAGCGTGCTGTAATAGGAACTGCCAAAAACCGGGCGGCTCGATTGGATTTGTGCTTCGGCGCTATAGCCAGAGCTGCCATCCCAGTTGGTTACGGTAATTACAAAATTGCATTCGATGCGTTCTTGCGGCAAATAGGTATCGTTTGTCCATTTGTTGTTGTTCAGGAAATCGCGGATGGTATTTTGCAGCAGTTCGAGGTTCTTTTTGTTGATGTTGGAGATGTTTGGCGCCAGGATCTGTACCCTTGCATTGAGTTCCTGTGCCTGCGTTAAGGTTGCAAAGGCCATTAAAAGAACAATACCTATAATTTTTTTCATTACTTCAGCAATTTGATGATTTGAGCGCAAATGTCTTTGGCCACCTCGGTTTTGGACTTGGTTTCGAAGCTGGTTTTTTCCAAATTTTGATGGAAGATAGTGATTTTATTGGTAGCTGTTTTAAACCCCGCGCCTTTATCGTTCAGCGAATTTAAGACAATAAAATCCAGGTTCTTCTTCTCCAGCTTTTCCTTGGCGTAGGTTTCTTCCTGGTTTGTTTCTAGGGCAAAGCCCACCAGCACCTGGTTCTTTTGTTTGAGTTTGCCTAACTGCGCCAGGATATCGGTTGTTTTTTTGAGGGCTATGCTAAAGCCTTCGTCTTTCTTCTTGATTTTCTGGGCGGCCACATCAATGGGAGTATAATCGGCCACGGCAGCACTCATTACGGTGATGTCGCTTTCGGCAAAATGGGCCAGGCAGGCTTCTAGCATATCGGCTGCGCTCACTACATCGATGCGTTGCACTGGTGTGGTGGCCTGTTCGGCGGTTGGGCCGGCAATCAGGGTCACGTTTGCGCCGAGGTTGGCCAATTCGTTGGCCAGGGCAAAGCCCATCTTACCCGACGAGTGGTTGCCGATAAAGCGTACCGGGTCTATGGCTTCGTAAGTAGGGCCAGCAGTAACCATGGCTTTTTTGCCTAATAACGGCAGGTTTTTCCTGATTTCCTCTTCCAAAAAGGCCACAATCTCTTCAGGTTCTGCCAAACGGCCTTCGCCATGAAGCCCGCTAGCCAGTTCGCCCTTGCGGGGTGCAATAATGGTGTTGCCGAATTCCTTAAGCCTGGCAATATTCTCCTGTGTGCTTTCGTGCTTCCACATGTCGAGGTCCATGGCCGGTGCCACGAAAACGGGACATTTGGCCGACAGGTAAACCGCGGTGAGGAGATTGTCGCAAAGGCCGTTGGCCATTTTTCCGATGGTATTGGCACTGGCAGGGGCAACAATCATATAATCGGCCCAAAGGCCCAGTTCTACATGGTTGCTCCAAACGCCGGTTTCGGCTTCGAAATATTGGGTATATACAGGATTTTTGGAGAGTGTGGCCAGGGTAAGGGGCGTAATGAAATTACTCGCATCCTGGGTAAGAATAACCTTGACGTTTGCGCCAGCTTTGATAAGTGCCCTTACCAAAATGGCCGATTTGTAGGCGGCAATACTGCCACAAACGCCGAGGATAATGTTTTTGTTGCTAAGCATAGTACCTTTGTGCAATTACAAGGTGCAAGTTACGCAAAGCCTTTATTATTTTTGCTCTTTTGAGGGATTTCTGTGGTAAACTTTACCATTCAAGAACTCGTCGATGGCAATCAAAGTAGGTTTAGGCAAACGCTCATAGTGCTTGCTGATTTCGATCTGCTCCCTGTTCTCGAAAATTTCTTCCAAATTATCGTTAGACGAAGCGAACTCGGCCAATTTGCCGTGAAGCTCTTCTTTCATATTGTTAGAAATCTGATTAGCCCTTTTAGAAATAACCACTAAAGACTCATAGATGTTATCTGTAGCCCTGTCTAAATCGTGCACATTTCTTGTTACCGTTGTGTTCGGTATGGCCGGTTTTGGTGTATTCATTATGATTTGTTTTTAATATCGATTTTATTTGTTGTACTGTCTTTGCGTTTTTCGCTTTTCTTTTCTAATGCCTGATACTTGGCAATTTCGGCAGCCTGCTCGGCGAGGGCTTTTTTGGCGCTTACAATACCGGCTTCGCTATCGTCTTTCAGCTGTTTGGCCTCTTTGGCGTATTTGCTGTTCGGGTAAGCTTCTATAAATTCGTTATAGTAGCCTATTGCTTCGTTAAAACGGTCTTCCTGTCTGTTCGGATAACTATTTTTTGCATACATGTATTGCGATTTTACGATGAGCAAATTCATTTCTTCGGCAAATTTAATGTCGGGAAACTCAATCTGCGCATTTTTTAGGGCAACCACCGCCGATTTGTAATTGGTAATATCATAGCCACCCAATTCGTAATACATCTTGGCATTGTCAAAAGCCTTGGTTTCTAGCTTGTTGCGCAGGTTGGCAATGTATTGCGCCGCTTGTACCGCGCGGTCGCTTTTAGGATATAAGTTGATGAACAATTGCAAAGCGTCTATGGCCTTATAGGTATTTTCCTGGTCTAACGACGATTTAGGAGAATCCAAATAGTAGCAATAAGCACCCATATAGCGACATTCTTCGGCATTTTTGCTGGCAGGATAAGTATCTGCAAATTCCTTGAACTTGTAACGCGCCGTGGTATAGTCTTTCAGGCGGTACAGTGTAAAAGCATAATAATAATTCAGGTCTTCTGCTTCTGCGGTGCCTCTGTATTTTTGGGCCAGCCCCTCAAACAGAATGAGCGCTTTAGAATAGTCCTTTTTGTTATAGAGCCTAATCCCTTCCTGGTATTTTCGGCCCACATCGTTGCTTAAGCGCAATTTTTCGAAACTGCTTTTGCAACCGGAGGTACCTAATAAAAGGGCAGTGAAACTTAAAATGAGTAGGTGTTTAATTTTAAACATTTTGCAAAGATAATCAATAATATAAATAACGTCAATAAAAAACAAATCTGCGCTAAGCTATACAAAGGAAACAGCATGCTGAAATGCTTAACAAATTTTAACATTTGCGATAAAAAACTGGCTGCGTTGTTGCGAACCGGTTAGCTTGGGTTTGGAAAATACGGTCATTGCTTATGGTCAATGGAGACTTTCTGCAGCGTATCAAAACAGTAGGGTGGGATATGAAACCGGTCGGGCCTCAAGTGTTGCTGCCTAGTTTTATAATAAGTTATAGGTCGGTTCATGACAAAGTGGCTGCAGTTTGAAGTCTTGTACGTATATCATTACATCACTATTATGTATTATATATATGTAGCAACCGGCTAGCCTGTCACATCGAATAAATTAGAGACAGCAGGCTTGGTTAAACCATGCCAGGATAGTTTAATCGTGTGGCGTATATGATTTAGAGTGGAGCCACGTATGGCAGTCTGATCAGGAATAGGCGAAAAACGGATATGGCAGCAGCTAAACAGGGCCTTATTGGTTGACTTACTTCCTGTGATGTATGGGGTTTGGCAGAGGATCGTATTAACTAAAAAGCCTTTTTGAAGTCAATTAGGCAGCAATATATAGCAAGATGTTAAATTTTTGTGCAACATTTACAGCGAGTTAGCAATTAGTTGCCGCTATTTACTTTAAATTGTTTTGCAAAAACGAAAAAGCTTTCTACTTTTGCATCCCGCTTCGGAAGGAAGGGGACACGGTGAAAGGTTAGAACAAAGGGATAAAGAGCGAGAGAATAACCCCAGCCATTGAATAGCAGAAAGGGAAAATAAATTTTAAAATTTATTTTCGGGAAACGAAAAAGTTTTCTACCTTTGCAACCCGCTTCGGAAGGAACGGAAAACCCGGAAGGGGAGTTTGAAAGGCAGAAAGGGAAAAGAAAAAAAATAAAATTTTTTTCTTGGAAATCAAAAAGAAGTTTCTACCTTTGCAATCCCAAACGAAACGGGAGCTTAATTACGGATGTAACGAAAGCATAAACAAGATTGAAATAAGCGAGAAGAATTGAGGAACATGAAGACCGATAGGAAGCAAGCTTAAAGATATAAAATGACTGCCGAGAGGTTAAGTCGAGAAGTTCTTAAAAGAGATATCAAATGTAGCGCAAGCGAGGTATAAAAGTACTAATCAAAGTACATGATACAAGTAGCTTGAATTTTAAGTCTAAATCCAACAGACAAATTTTATTAACAAAGACTAGTGTTAACATTAGTTAACTTAGTCAGGAAAACAAACTTTACAATGGAGAGTTTGATCCTGGCTCAGGATGAACGCTAGCGGCAGGCCTAATACATGCAAGTCGAGGGGTATGGCGGTGCTTGCACTGCCAGAGACCGGCGCACGGGTGCGTAACGCGTATGCAACCTACCTTGATCAGGGGGATAGCCCGGAGAAATCCGGATTAACACCGCATGAAGACACAGTTCCGCATGGAGCAATGTCCAAACATTTATGGGATCAAGATGGGCATGCGTGCCATTAGCTAGTTGGCGGGGTAACGGCCCACCAAGGCGACGATGGCTAGGGGATCTGAGAGGATGGCCCCCCACACTGGTACTGAGACACGGACCAGACTCCTACGGGAGGCAGCAGTAAGGAATATTGGTCAATGGGCGCAAGCCTGAACCAGCCATGCCGCGTGCAGGAAGACGGCCCTCCGGGTTGTAAACTGCTTTTATACCGGAATAAACCTTCCTACGTGTAGGAAGCTGAATGTACGGTAGGAATAAGGATCGGCTAACTCCGTGCCAGCAGCCGCGGTAATACGGAGGATCCGAGCGTTATCCGGATTTATTGGGTTTAAAGGGTGCGTAGGCGGCCTGTTAAGTCAGGGGTGAAAGACGGTGGCTCAACCATCGCAGTGCCCTTGATACTGACGGGCTTGAATCAACTAGAGGCAGGCGGAATGTGACAAGTAGCGGTGAAATGCATAGATATGTCACAGAACACCGATTGCGAAGGCAGCTTGCTATGGTTGTATTGACGCTGAGGCACGAAAGCGTGGGGATCAAACAGGATTAGATACCCTGGTAGTCCACGCCCTAAACGATGAACACTCGCTGTTGGCGATACACGGTCAGCGGCTAAGCGAAAGCGTTAAGTGTTCCACCTGGGGAGTACGCCCGCAAGGGTGAAACTCAAAGGAATTGACGGGGGCCCGCACAAGCGGAGGAGCATGTGGTTTAATTCGATGATACGCGAGGAACCTTACCCGGGCTTGAAAGTTAGTGAATGTTCCAGAGATGGGACAGTGAGCAATCACACGAAACTAGGTGCTGCATGGCTGTCGTCAGCTCGTGCCGTGAGGTGTTGGGTTAAGTCCCGCAACGAGCGCAACCCCTATGTCTAGTTGCCAGCATGTAAAGGTGGGGACTCTAGACAGACTGCCTGTGCAAACAGAGAGGAAGGAGGGGACGACGTCAAGTCATCATGGCCCTTACGTCCGGGGCTACACACGTGCTACAATGGTCGGTACAGAGGGCAGCTATCCAGCAATGGAATGCCAATCTCAAAAAGCCGATCACAGTTCGGATAGAGGTCTGCAACTCGACCTCTTGAAGTTGGATTCGCTAGTAATCGCGTATCAGCAATGACGCGGTGAATACGTTCCCGGGCCTTGTACACACCGCCCGTCAAGCCATGGAAGCTGGGGGTACCTAAAGTACGTAGCCGCAAGGAGCGTCCTAGGGTAAAACCGGTAACTGGGGCTAAGTCGTAACAAGGTAGCCGTACCGGAAGGTGCGGCTGGAATACCTCCTTTCTGGAGTAGATTGGACTACTCGCTGCGCAACATGATATTCTCTATTAATTAAAAAGAAACAAAAGAAACACCAGAAAATTAACCTGACGTTTTGTAAGCTATCCAGGTAGCACGGAACGGTAAAGTTATTGTGTAGAAGTTAGGCAGTAGCAGTAATATACTATATACTACTGTATAATTGTCTAAACTTAACCAAACCATAGTCCCGTAGCTCAGCCTGGTTAGAGCACTACACTGATAATGTAGGGGTCTCCAGTTCAAATCTGGACGGGACTACAGCGCCTGGGTTGTTTTTTTGGGGGATTAGCTCAGCTGGCTAGAGCGCCTGCCTTGCACGCAGGAAGTCAACGGTTCGACTCCGTTATTCTCCACCACCACCGGTGCCTGTTACAGAAGGCATGTTTATAATAGGGGCTTTGGCCTCCGGGAGAGAAAAGTTCTTTGACATATTGGAAGAAGTTAAAACAAGAAGAGCACACAGCAGTGCGGACGCGTTCTTTTGGACGCGCGAGCACGCAACAGCACGCATGCCGGCGCAAAAGGCGGCATAGCGGAAGAAAGTAATAAAGGGTATACGGGGGATGCCTTGGCTCTCAGAGGCGATGAAGGACGTGATAAGCTGCGATAAGCCCTGGGGATCAGCAAATATGACTTGATCCGGGGATTTCCGAATGGGGGAACCCGCCATGCTGAAGGCATGGCACGATAAGAGCAAACCCGCCGAACTGAAACATCTAAGTAGGCGGAGGAGAAGAAAATAACAATGATTTCCTGAGTAGTGGCGAGCGAAAGGGAAAGAGCCCAAACCATTCCCGTTACGGCGGGCGTGGGGTTGTAGGACTGCGATGTGGCACGGCAAAGTGAACTGGAACGGGATGGGAAGCCCGGCGATACAAGGTGATAGCCCTGTACAGGAAAGCAATGTCGGCCTAGCAGCATCCTGAGTACCGCGAGGTCGGAGACGCCTTGTGGGAACCAGCCGGCACCATCCGGTAAGGCTAAATACTCCTGAGAGACCGATAGTGAACCAGTACCGTGAGGGAAAGGTGAAAAGAACCCCGAACAGGGGAGTGAAATAGAACCTGAAACCGTATACCTACAAGCGGTCGGAGCAGACGAGTTCTGTGACGGCGTGCCTTTTGCATAATGAGCCTACGAGTTACTCTTCACTGGCAAGGTTAAGTGCTTATGGCACGGATCCGAAGCGAAAGCGAGTCTGAACAGGGCGCACAGTCAGTGGAGGTAGACGCGAAACCTTGTGATCTACCCATGGACAGGTTGAAGGTGCGGTAACACGTACTGGAGGACCGAACCGATAAGCGTTGAAAAGCTTCCGGATGATCTGTGGGTAGGGGTGAAAGGCTAATCAAACTGGGAAATAGCTCGTACTCCCCGAAATGTTTTTAGGAACAGCGTCGTGGCAGAGTTAGATAGAGGTAGAGCTACTGATTGGGTGCGGGGGAGTCAAATCCTACCAAATCCAGACAAACTCCGAATGCTATCTAATATACACGGCAGTGAGGCGCGGGGTGCTAAGGTCACGCGCCGAGAGGGAAAGAACCCAGACCATCAGCTAAGGTCCCCAAGTTGCAGTTAAGTTGAACTAACGAGGTGCGATTGCACAGACAGCTAGGATGTTGGCTTGGAAGCAGCCATTCATTTAAAGAGTGCGTAACAGCTCACTAGTCGAGCGATCGTGCATGGATAATAAACGGGCATCAAACTGCGCACCGAAGCTATGGGATTGAAATATATCGGTAGGGGAGCATTCCAGCGGCTGCGAAGCCATACGCGTCAGCGGTGGTGGAGCTTCTGGAAAAGCAAATGTAGGCATAAGTAACGATAAGGCGGGAGAGAAACCCGCCCACCGAAAGGATAAGGTTTCCTGATCAACGCTAATCGGATCAGGGTTAGTCGGGGCCTAAGGCGTACCCGAAGGGGGAAGCCGATGGACAACGGTTTAATATTACCGTACTCTTTGTAGATGCGATGTGGGGACGGAGTAGTGACACTGCCGCGAACTGACGGAATAGTTCGTTGAAGGCCGTAGGTATAGGAATTCCAGGCAAATCCGGATTTCCTGCCGAAAGCCGATAGTACGCAGAACCTTCGGGGGATGCGATAGCGCAGGTAATCAGACTTCCAAGAAAAACCGCTAAGCTCCAGTCTGCAAAGACCCGTACCGCAAACCGACACAGGTATCCGGGAAGAGGATTCTAAGGTGCTCGAGTGAATCATGGCTAAGGAACTCGGCAAAATGGCCCTGTAACTTCGGGAGAAGGGGCGCTGGCAGCAATGCCAGCCGCAGTGAAAAGGCCCAGGCGACTGTTTAACAAAAACACATGGCTTTGCAAAATCGAAAGATGAGGTATAAGGCCTGACACCTGCCCGGTGCTGGAAGGTTAAGAGGGGATGTCAGTCGCAAGGCGAAGCATTGAATCGAAGCCCCAGTAAACGGCGGCCGTAACTATAACGGTCCTAAGGTAGCGAAATTCCTTGTCGGGTAAGTTCCGACCTGCACGAATGGTGTAACGATCTGGGCGCTGTCTCAGCCATGAGCTCGGTGAAATTGTGGTCCCGGTGAAGACGCCGGGTACCCGCAACGGGACGGAAAGACCCCATGCACCTTCACTACAGTTTAACATTGACATTGGGTACAGGATGTGTAGGATAGGTGGGAGGCTTTGAAGCGGGCGCGCCAGCGTTCGTGGAGCCAACGTTGAAATACCACCCTTTCTGTATTCGGTGTCTAACCCCGCCCAGCGGGGGACATTGTTTGACGGGTAGTTTGACTGGGGTGGTCGCCTCCAAAAAGGTAACGGAGGCTTTCAAAGGTAAGCTCAGTACGCTTGGTAACCGTACGGGGAGTGCAATAGCATAAGCTTGCTTGACTGTGAGGCAAACAGGCCGATCAGGGTCGAAAGACGGATATAGTGATCCGGTGGTTCTGCATGGAAGGGCCATCGCTCAAAGGATAAAAGGTACGCTGGGGATAACAGGCTGATCTCCCCCAAGAGCTCATATCGACGGGGAGGTTTGGCACCTCGATGTCGGCTCGTCACATCCTGGGGCTGGAGAAGGTCCCAAGGGTTCGGCTGTTCGCCGATTAAAGTGGCACGCGAGCTGGGTTCAGAACGTCGCGAGACAGTTCGGTCCCTATCTGTTGTGGGCGTAGGAATCTTGAGTGGGGCTGACCTTAGTACGAGAGGACCGGGTTGGACCAGCCTCTAGTGAATCTGTTGTTCCGCCAGGGGCATTGCAGAGTAGCTACGCTGGGAATAGATAAGCGCTGAAAGCATCTAAGTGCGAAACTAGCCACGAGATGAGGGTTCCATACAGGACCGTAGGAGACTACTACGTTGATAGGCTACAGATGTAAAGGTGGCGACACCACAGTCGAGTAGTACTAATAGTCCGAGGCTTTCAGGAGCAGGAACGCTGGGTGCTCTTCTGAACTAACTTCTTTCAATAATATGTCATTGCCTGCGCCCTGGCGCACGCAATAAAGATATTCAGGTGCCTATATCGGCGGTGTCCACCTCTTCCCATTCCGAACAGAGAAGTTAAGCCCGCCTGAGCCGATGGTACTGCGGTAACACGTGGGAGAGTAGGTCGGCGCCAAATTTTAAAGCAGGGGCCATCCAAAAGGATGGCCCTTTGTCGTTTACAGAATTTTTAAGACACAATTACCCACCGTTTTGTTCAGAACTTTTACATAAAGACCTGTTTTAATTGCAAATAAACTAAGGCTAAGCAAAGCATTATGCGTATCTTTGCACTCTAATTTAAGTATAATGAATATCAACTTTGGATCGAGAAGGGAAGTAATGAAGCATATCGAAAAATATATGCTTGAAAAAATGCCCGAATACCTTAAACCTATAGATGATATCTGGCAACCATCTGATTTTTTGCCCGATGCAAGTAGGGAAGATTTCTTTGCCAAGGTAAAAGACCTACAACAAAGCGCTAACGAACTTTCTTACGACCTGGTAGCTGTTTTAATCGGCGATACCATTACCGAAGAAGCACTACCGACTTACGAATCGTGGCTAACTACGGTAGATGATGTTTCTAGAGACGAAGAAGGCGGCTGGATGAAATGGACCAGACATTGGACTGCCGAAGAAAACAGGCACGGCGATCTTTTAAATAAATACTTATACCTTTCTGGCCGTGTAGATATGCGCCAAATGGAAATCTCTACCCAATATCTTATTGCCGATGGCTTTGATATCGGTACTGGAAGAGATCCTTACAGAAACTTTATTTATACCTCTTTTCAGGAGATGGCTACC
This sequence comes from Pedobacter sp. TM02, assembly GCF_059705275.1. Classification (NCBI taxonomy): domain Bacteria; kingdom Pseudomonadati; phylum Bacteroidota; class Sphingobacteriia; order Sphingobacteriales; family Sphingobacteriaceae; genus Pedobacter; species Pedobacter sp. TM02. Next base: position 3,066,110 of record NZ_AP046530.1, on the reverse strand, counting down.
AATATTTCGCACCGCAGGGTGGCTTCTTTGGCTAAAAAGGATGGAGATGCCCTGTTGTCTAAAATGTGTGGCGTAATTGCTTCCGATGAGGCTAGACATGCCAAAGCCTATAAAGATTTCATCTCTCGCGTGTTTGAAGTTGATGCCAATGAAGCGATGTTGGCTTTTGAAGACATGATGCGCAAGAAAATCGTAATGCCGGCACATTTCCTAAGAGAGATGGGCCTCAAAATCGGCCAAACTTTCGGCCATTTTACCGATGCCGCACAACGCTTGGGTGTATACACTTCTACCGATTACGTAGATATCCTGAAACAGTTGATCGGCGATTGGAAAATCGAGAGCATAAGAGAATTGAATGAAGCCGGCGAAAAGGCTAGGGATTATATCCTTGCTTTGCCTGATAGGCTGCTCAGGGTGGCAGAAAGAATGAAGAACCCAAGCATGGAATACAAATTCAAATGGATTTTAGCATAAAACGAAGCGACTTTAGGGTCGCTTTTTTTATGGCAGGAGCTAGGGCTCTATAAAATGCGGTGTAACATTCTTTTCATCAAATCTTATCAATAGCTAAGCGTGCAGAATGTTTTTTATATTTGGGTTAAACTACAGCTAACCTATGTCTATCCTAAAATCATCCAAAATTGTCTTTTTGACAATAGGGATGGCTATATCTGTTTATAGCTATGCCCAAACTGCAACCAACCCGGTGCCCCATGTTATTCCTGCATTAAGAGACTGGAAGGGTTCTAATGGCCAGTTTCGCTTAAAGAAGCAAGTCAGTATTGTTGTGCAGCCTGTTGCCAAGGCCATGCTGATGCCTTATGTCCAAACCTTTCTGAACGATTTGCGCCTTGCTTTCCCAAAACATCGCTTTGTAATCAAAAATAGCCATCCTGCAAACGGAGATATCTATTTCAGCTTGAAGGCCGATAGCTCGATTAAAAAAGAAGGCTATATTTTGAAAATTGGAGACCGGATTGATATCGAAGCGCTTGAACCAAAAGGCGCATTTTGGGCTACGCGAACAATTTTGCAAATGCTGGAACAGGATCAGCAACAGGCCAATCTGCCTAAAGGCATTGCAATCGATTATCCGCAGTTTGCCGTACGGGGCTTCGTATTGGATGTAGGCCGAAAGTTTTTTAGCCTGCAGTTTCTGCGCGATTATGTAAAGCTGATGGCTTATTATAAGCTGAATGACTTTCAGATACACCTGAACGACAACGGTTTTAAACAGTTCTTTAACAACGACTGGAACAAAACCTACTCGGCATTCCGTTTGGAAAACGAAACTTATCCCAATTTAACGGCGAAAGACGGGAGTTACAGCAAGAAGGAATTTATCGAATTGCAACAGTTGGCCACAGCTTATGGCGTAAAAATCATTCCCGAAATCGATGTGCCAGCCCATTCCTTGTCCTTTGTAAAGGCAGTGCCCGAAATCGGGAGCAAGAAATATGGGATGGATCACCTCGACATCAACAATCCGAAAACGAAGGAAGTGATTAACAATGTGTTTAAGGAATACCTAAGTGGACCTCATCCGGTTTTTATTGGTGATGAAGTGCATATTGGTACCGACGAATATGCCAAGGCCGAAGCAGAAAAATTCAGGGAATTTACAGACGATTACATAAAGTATGTGGAAGGTTTTGGTAAAAAGGTAAGGCTCTGGGGGGCGTTAACACATGCCAAGGGCAGTACGCCGGTTAAGGTGAAAGATGTTACCATGAATGTATGGTACAATGGCTATGCCGATCCCAAAGAGATGATCGATCTGGGCTACAACGTGATCAGTACCCCCGATGGCTGGCTTTACATCGTGCCCAAAGCCGGTTATTACTACGATTACCTGAACCTCAGGAAAATCTATAACGAATGGACGCCAAACGTAATTGGCAACCAAACTTTTGATGAAAACCATCCTCAAATTAAGGGGGGATCCTTTGCCGTTTGGAACGATCATGTAGGCAACGGAATTACCGAAAAAGATGTGCACGACCGTGCCTTTCCGGCTGTCCAGGTATTGGCGCAGAAGATGTGGGATGGCACGGCAGCCACAAAACTGCTGAGCTATGACGAGTTTGCCAAATACAGCAAAAGCCTGGGCGAAGGACCAGGACTTAACATGCGAGGCCAAATTGTTGGAAAAGACAGCCTGGTATTGCACTATAATTTTAATGCTAAAAAGTTTGTGGATGCAAGCGCAGATGAGCGTAGTGGAACCATAGTCCAAAATGTGGGAACTGCTCAAACGGAAGGGCATCAATCGGCCTTTTTTAAAGGTGGCGATAGCTTTGTTCAAACACCATTAAAAGGTATTGGCTATGATTATACGGTTTCCTTTTGGATCAACCCTGATCAAAGCAATGCAGCTGATGCCGTTTTGTTCTCTTCGACTGACGCAGTAGTGAAGCTAAAGCAACAACAGACCAATAAACTGGGATTTTCTAGAGAGAATTACCATTATAATTTTAACTACAGTGTGCCAGCAGATACATGGACACACATTACCATTACAGGCAATAATAAAGGTACCAGTTTGTACGTGAATGGTACTTTGGTTGAGCGTTTGGAAGGGGCTATGCAAGAGTTTAGCAATACCAAGGATAAAATTGCCAAGGTACAGACCCTGTTTTTTCCGTTGCAATATATCGGAGCTCCTCAAGGTAGTTTTAAGGGCTATATGGACGATTTAAAGGTATATAATAAGCTTTTATCTGCAGAAGAAATCAAGAAGCTGGCACTTTAAAGTGTTTAACTAAAAAGGGATGGTTGATGGCCATCCCTTCTTGTTTTATTTTAGTTCCCTGATTCTGATATTTTTAAACCAGGCTTTAGCAGCATGGTCTTGAAATACGATTTTGCCAGTTTTGGCGCTGCCATAATCGGGATAATCTTTCCATTTGCCTTCTTTTTTCTTTTTCTCCCAATCGCTGGTCCAGGCTTGAAATTCTACGATTTTTTTGCCATTTAACCAATGTTCTACATGGCCTTTGTTAAATACAATGCGGCTGCTGTTCCATTCGCCAATAGGTTTAAGCACTTTTTGGCTGTTATTGGTAAGGTTCATGGCATAATCAGCGCCTGTTTTTTGCCATTCTTCTAATTTGCTTGGAAAGCCTATGTCATCAATTAATTGATATTCTGGACCAGTTTCGTATGGACCCTTGTATTTGGCCTGCTCAACTACATGGTACATTACCCCGCTATTGCCGCCTTTTCCTAATTTCCATTCCCATTCCAGCTCAAAGTTATCGTAGTCTTTATCGGTGGCCAAATCACCTCCGGTATCGTGTGCGGCTGCGCCTAAGCATATCAGGCTGCCATCTTCAACAATCCAATTGCCTACTTTTTTATCGCCTTTATTATAGCCATGCCATCCGGTTAGGCTTTTGCCATCAAAAAGTTTTACCCATTTACCTGCCGGGGTACTGATATTGGTTGCTGTTGTTTTGCGCACGGTGTTTGTTTCTGAAACGGAGGCATAGGTCAGGAAAGCTCCTGCCAAGGCCATGGTTAATACATACGTTGTTTTCATCTGTTAATAGTTTTATTTTTATTGGTGATGGTTCGTCGCTTATTTTTTCTTGATTTGCATTTTTTCTGGATCCCAGAATATAGGTGTTTCTTTAAAGTAGCTGTCGTTGCACAATAGGGCAGGTGCCGCTGCACGGTAGCCAAATATGGCATCTTCAACTACATTTCCCTTGGTGCGTATCGCATTGAAAAAGTTTACAAAATGATCGTAAGGACCTCCTTTGTAGCCTTCTTCGGCCGCATATTTTGTAATTTGCGGAGGTAGTATCTGCTTGCGTTGCGAAATAGCCTTTCCTTGTTTTTTCATTTGTTCGATGAAAAAGGGATCATCTGAAACAATCTCTTTGTTTCTTTTTACGGTTACATCATCCCAAGTTACATCCATGGAGCCCTCGCTGCCTACTAATTTAAGGTAGGTGTTGCCACTGGTACCATCAATGAAGTTACAACGTAACGACAGGTTAAATGCCGGATGGCTCTGCTGTTGAGCATAATCAAAAGCGCCCAATTGCATATCGGGAACCTCTCTTCCATCCTTCCAATAGCGCAAACCGCCAGTTGAATAGATTTTCTCTGGCCCCATTGACCCAGTGATGAAGTGAAGGCTAGAGAACAAGTGTACATATAAATCGCCCGACATGCCCGTGCCATAATCACGGTAATTTCTCCATCTAAAAAAGCGTTTGGCGTCAAACGGACGTTTATTGGTGTTGCTGATATAAGCTTCCCAATCAACAGTTTGTGGAGAGGCATCGGCTGGAATGTTATATTGCCAAGCGCCAATTGGCGAGAATCTGGCCCAAAAACCTTCGGCATAGTTGAGCGTGCCGATGGCTCCTGACTCTAAAAGCTGTTTGGCCTTCTCATTGCCTAATGACGATACGCCCTGGCTACCTACCTGAAAAACCATGCCAGTTTCTTTTTGGGCTTTAATCACATCGTGGCCTTCGTCTATGGAGTGTACCATTGGTTTTTCACAATACACATGTTTGCCAGCTCGCATGGCATCGATAGAAATTTGTTTGTGCCAATGGTCGGGAGTGCCAACAATAACGGCATCCACATCTTTGCGATTAAGAATTTCTTTGTAGTTGCGCGTAGTAAAGATATCATTTCCCCACATTTTTTTGGCATCCTGTAACCTGCCATCATATAAATCGCAAACGGCAACCAGCTTTACACCAGGTACTTCTAATGCGGTTTTGGTATCCGAAACGCCCATGCCTCCAGCACCAATTAAGGCAATTTGGATGTTGTCGTTAGCAGAAAATTGCGAAGAACGCTTGAGATAGGTAAAAGGAGCAGAAAAATTATCTGCAGCCAGAACAGAGGAACCTGTAGCCAGCACAGCAGAGGTGGTAGCCAGCTTTTTGATAAAACTTCTACGCGAGGATTCAGAAGGTGTTTTCATTTTTTTTAATTGGTTAGCTTGTTAAGTAAACGATATCAATTTTCTTCTATACCGCCCTATGATTTCTGAAAAAAATGCAGAAACAACCCAAAACCATTAACATCGTTTGATGAATATAGCTATATTTTTATTTGTTAACTGTAACGAAAATCAATTTTTTTATTGAAATATTTTAGTTTAATAAAATTTTTATATAACTATGAGATAATTATATGATAACTTAATAAACAAGATGAATCTTTCCTTATTAAATAATATAATCTTAGCAGAGAATAGCAGTGACAAACACCTTAGTCATAAGTACAAAATTCTAAAACATCTTTTTAGTACTGGGCCTTCTTCTATTTCGGCATTATGCGAAGCGGTAGGTATAAGTACGCCAAGTATGTTGAAGCTTTTGGCAGATCTGGTAAGCATAGGATGGATTGAAAAAAGCGGTACTGGAGCATCTATTGGCGGCAGGAGACCAGATTTATATGCCTTAAGAGATGAAAGAGCGCTGATCATTTGTGTAGATATTGAGTTATTCAGTACCAAAATTGCCGTTCTGGATAACAACTGTAACTTCATTTCGGAGGTTAAAACGGTTTCCTTGCCTATTTCTAAGAACAGAAGCGATTTTTTTTCTGTGCTGGTACCGCTATTGCAGGAATCGATCGAATCTGTTCCTGCCTTCAAAAGCAAAATCATTGGTTGCTATGTGGGCATGCCGGGATTGGTAAACACCGAAAAAGGCGAAAATTATAGTTATCTGATAGATGATCATGGAAACAGCTCGTTGGCCGAAGCCTTTGAAAAAGCCCTTAGTTTGCCTGTGATTGTGCAAAATGACATGGCAGGATCGACTATTGCCGAGTTTCGACATGGATTGGCCAAAGGGAAGAAAAATACCCTGGTTTTGCTGATGGATTGGGGTGTTGGATTGGGAATTATTATGGATGGCAAGCTGAGAAGGGGCGCTACGGGATTTTCTGGCGAATTTGGGCATATTCCTTTTGTGGAGAATGGTGCCTTATGTTATTGTGGCAAGCATGGTTGCTTAGAAACCATTGCCTCGGGAAATGCCTTGTCAAAAACAGCACGTGAAGGTCTTTTGTTGGGCGAAAAATCGATGCTGAACGAGTTATCGAAAGAAGAACTGGAAAGAATTGAACCCGAAGCCATTATCAACGCGGCAAATCGGGGCGATCAATATGCCATCAGGTTATTGTCGAGCATTGGCGCAAATATGGGGAAAGGAATATCGATCCTGATCCAGTTATTTAATTCAGAACTCATTGTGCTGACGGGTAAAATTGCAAAGGCTAAACAATATATTACCTTACCGATGCAACAATCTATCAATACGTACTGCATGACGCAGATTAGGGAAGAAGTAACGATAGAAAGTTCTGTACTTGGCGAAAACTCAAGACTTTTGGGCTATGCCACCGACGGAATAGACCGCTTTCTGGAGGCTTATTTGATTAAAGCCAAGAAACTAAAGAAATAGTTACCATATTTGATTTTCTAATGCAAAATTAAAACCTGCTTGGTTTAATTTCTTGCCAGTAGCCTTATCCCAAAGCAGGGGATTGGTATGATTAAAGTGAATGAAATAGATTTTTTTCTTCACCGCCGTGGGTTCATTTTTAAATAAATCGACAGTTTCAGTGACCAAGGGATGTGGCACTTCGGCTATAGGCCTGTTGCCCAATTCGGTGTTGGTGTAGAAAGTAGCATCGAGCAGTGCAATATCTACCTGCTTAACCTGGTCGATAATATTTTTGTTCCACTTGCTCCATTTATCGATATCCGGGATGAAAAGATATTGCTTATTGGCGGTAGTGATTTTAAAACCTGCCGTTTCTGAATATTCGTCGCGGTGGGGCACCGTAAAAGCAGTAACGCTGTTGTTTTCGATGTTGAGTGGTTCATCGGTTTTTAAACTGATCAGGTCAATGTTTTTTAGCTTGACCAATTGGCTCCATGGGCCGTTTTGTGTTAAAAAAGCCTTCATTTGAGGAAGGACATAGACCTTTAATCCATTGGTATTCATGGCTTCCCGGCCAAATTCCATCAAACCAGTATAATGGCCAATATGGGCGTGGGTTAAGAAAACGCCTTCGGGCAGATAAGGATATTGGTTTTTGGTTTGATTTTTGAAATTTTGCAGTTGTTGCCTAATGTCGGGCGTAGCTTCGAAGAGCCACCATTTTTTGTGGGCAGGATCAACCAAAGCCAAGGCTACTACGTTGCGTCGCATTTTAGGATTGCTCCAGGCTTGGGTGCAACATGTTTTGGTACAACCCATTTGCGGATAACCTGCATCTTGGGCCACGCCTAATACCAACAAGTAAGAAGTTTTAGGCTCCACGAAGCTAAATGCATTAAGTTTAGCCAATAAAAGGGCTATTGCTAAAATCAGTTTTCGAGGAGCCATCGCTTACATATTTCTTCTGTATTGTCCGCCAACTTCGTAAAGCGCTTTGCTGATCTGTCCCAAAGAACAGGTTTTACACACTTCCATCAATTTTTCGAAGATGTTTTCGCCAGCTATGGCCGCTTTTTGCAATGCTTTGAGGGTATCTTCGGTTTTGGCCGAATTTCTCTCCTGGAAGGCTTTAAGCGCTTCAATCTGGTATTGTTTTTCTTCTTCGGTGGCCCGGATTACTTCGCCTGGTACAATGGTTGGCGAACCGTTTTTGTTCAGGAAAGTATTGACGCCCACAATCGGGAACTCGCCGGTATGCTTCAAGGTTTCATAGTACAAGCTCTCTTCCTGTATTTTTCCCCTTTGGTACATGGTTTCCATAGCGCCCAGTACGCCACCACGGTCGTTAATGCGTTTAAATTCGGCCAGTACGGCTTCTTCTACCAAATCGGTCAAGTCTTCGATGATGAACGAACCTTGCAAAGGATTTTCATTTTTGGCCAGACCTAGCTCACGGTTAATGATCAGCTGGATAGCCATCGCCCTGCGTACCGACTCTTCGGTAGGGGTGGTAATAGCCTCATCGTAAGCATTGGTATGCAACGAGTTGCAGTTGTCGTAAATGGCATAAAGCGCCTGCAGGGTTGTTCTGATATCGTTAAAATCGATCTCTTGGGCATGCAATGAGCGACCAGAAGTTTGAATATGGTATTTTAATTTTTGCGAACGATCGTTGCCTTTGTATTTATTCTTGATGGCTTTGGCCCAAATTCTTCTGGCTACGCGACCAATTACCGAATATTCTGGGTCGATACCGTTACTGAAGAAGAATGAAAGGTTGGGCGCAAAATCGTCGATATGCATGCCACGGCTCAAGTAATACTCCACAAAAGTAAAACCATTACTCAGCGTAAAGGCCAATTGCGAAATCGGGTTGGCTCCCGCTTCAGCAATGTGGTAGCCCGAAATAGAAACCGAGTAGAAGTTGCGTACTTTCTCGTCGATGAAATATTTTTGGATATCGCCCATCATGCGCAGCGCAAATTCGGTAGAGAAGATACAGGTATTTTGCGCTTGGTCTTCTTTTAAAATATCGGCCTGAACGGTTCCGCGAACCGAGCTGATGGCATGTGCCTTGATTTTTTGATAAACGTCGGCAGGCAGCACTTCATCACCGGTTAGTCCCAATAGCATCAGCCCTAAACCGTTGTTGCCTTGTGGCAGTTCGCCTTGGTAAGTTGGGCGTTCAATGCCTTTAGCTTTAAAGATCTGCTTGATTTTTGCTTCAACTTCGGCCTGTAGGTTATTTTCGATAATGTATTTTTCGCATTGCTGATCGATGGCCGCATTCATGAAAAAGCCCAACAGCATAGGTGCAGGCCCATTGATAGTCATGGATACCGAAGTAGAGGGCGCGCAAAGGTCGAAGCCCGAGTAGAGTTTCTTGGCATCGTCTAAAGTAGCGATACTTACACCAGAGTTGCCGATTTTTCCATAAATATCGGGACGAACGTGCGGATCTTCGCCATATAGGGTCACCGAATCGAATGCGGTTGACAAACGATGGGCTGGCTGACCGAGCGAAACATAATGGAAACGCTTATTGGTTCTTTCCGGGCCTCCTTCGCCGGCAAACATCCGGGTTGGGTCTTCGCCCTCGCGTTTAAGCGGGAATACACCTGCTGCATAGGGAAACTCGCCAGGTACGTTTTCGGTGAGCAACCAGCGCAAAATATCGCCCCAATCTTCGTATTTAGGCAAAGATACCTTCGGAATTTTAAGCTTAGAAAGCGATTCGTAGTTTAAGGCCTGCTTAATTTCCTTGTCGCGCACCTTGTACACAAAGAAATCGGCTGCGTATTTTTCTTTTACGCTTGGCCATTGGCGCAATAAGCGTTTGCATTCGCCATCCAATTGTTCGTCGAGATAGCTGTAAGCATCGTTCAAGCCATCGCCAAAGCTGTTGTCGAAATCTTTAGCCATGGCCATTACACCCTGCAACTGGTACAGTTTGCGGGCAATCTGGCATTGCTTAGCTACCCATTCGTTATAAGTTTCGCTGGCTTCGGCAATTTCCGATAGGTAACGGATGCGGTCTGGCGGAATGATATAAATCTTTTCGGATTGGTTGCTGGTCATTTCCATGCCAGCTTTGAAATCGACATTGGTTTTGGCCTTTAAGCGATCCATTAGGGCAACAAACAGGTTGTTCATGCCCGGATCGTTAAATTGCGAAGCCATGGTGCCATAAACCGGAATTTCTTCGTCTTTGGCATCGAAAAGATTATGGTTGCGCTTGTATTGCTTGCGTACGTCGCGCAACGCATCTAAGGCTCCACGTTTGTCGAATTTATTGATGGCTACCAAATCGGCAAAGTCTAACATGTCGATTTTTTCCAATTGCGTAGCGGCGCCAAATTCTGGTGTCATTACATATAAAGAAACATCACAATGCTCGGTAATCTCGGTATCGGATTGGCCAATACCCGAAGTTTCTACGATAATGAGGTCGTAGCCAGCGGCTTTGCAGATGTCGATGCTCTCCTGAACGTTTTTAGACAGGGCCAAGTTGGCTTGGCGCGTAGCCAGCGAGCGCATGTAAACCCTCGGGTTGTTGATGGCGTTCATGCGGATCCTATCGCCCAAAAGTGCACCACCGGTTTTGCGTTTGGAAGGATCTACCGAGATAATGGCCAAGGTTTTGTCTTTTACCTCGATGAGGAAACGTCTTACCAGTTCGTCAACCAAAGACGATTTACCCGAACCGCCGGTACCGGTTATCCCCAATACAGGCGCCTGGTTTTTGCTGGTCAGTTTTTTAAGCTCGTCTACAAACTGTTGTGCACCTTCTGGGTCGTTTTCGGCCACTGTAATCGCCGATGCAATGCTTTTAACCTCTTTTTGAGGAATATGTGTCAATTCGTTGGTAATGGCTTCGGTCGTAATGAAGTCGGTTTGCTCCAGCATGTTGTTGATCATGCCTTGGAGGCCCATTTTACGGCCATCGTCTGGCGAGTAGATCCTGCTGATGCCGTAAGCCTGCAGTTCTTCGATTTCAGATGGCAGGATTACCCCGCCACCGCCACCAAAAATCTTGATATGGCCCGCACCACGCTGTTGCAACAGGTCGTACATGTATTTAAAGTATTCGATATGGCCGCCTTGATAGGAAGTCATGGCAATACCTTGGACATCTTCTTGGATGGCACAATTCACTACTTCTTCTACCGAACGGTTATGACCCAAATGGATTACTTCTGCGCCCGACGACTGCAAAATGCGGCGCATGATGTTAATAGTGGCATCGTGCCCATCGAAAAGAGCTGCAGCGGTTACAAAACGGATTTTATGCTTGGGTTTATAGACTTGAACTTGCTCCATGGAGTATTTTATATTTGGTGAGCAAAGTTAACAAAAACTAGGTATTGAGCATAACCCCCACCGAATAGATACAAACGTTTGACATACAAAAAAGCCCTATCTTTATTGATAGGGCTTTTGAAGGTCATATGGCTTATTGGTGCGTGAGCTCTGTAATTGGCTCGCCTACGCAACCACTTGGCATTTGGATGTGCAGCATGGCGGCTAAGGTTGCCGAAATGTCGGTCATGTAATGGGTTTTGTTGGTTTTGCCTGGTTTTACTTTCCAGCCCATAAATACCAATGGGATGTGAGAATCGTAAGGATACCACGCGCCATGCGTAGTTCCCGTATCGCCACCATCAAACCAGTTTGGCTTCAGGATGAAATAGATATCGCCACTGCGACGGGCATTGTAGCCATTGGTTATTCTTTTTCTGATTTCTTCCGGAATGGTTGAGGTATTCATGATCTGCAGATCGACTGCATCGGCAATAGCCTCTTGTTTTCTCAGGTAATTTACGGTAGCCTGTTTGATTTCGGCAAAGTTTGCTTTTTTCTCGTCAATTACGCTATGGTCGAAATAAACCTCGTTGTTCATGACCGTAATTACGGATTTTTGCAATTTGAACTGGCTAACCATGATGCTATCGATGCCTTTGCGCAATTTAGAGTTGCTAACCAAACCTCCTGGCAATTTGTTCTCTTTCATAAATCCAGGAACGTGCGCTACCGCGTGATCGGCTGATAGGAAGAACAAATAATTGCCTTTGCCCAGGGTTTTGTCCAAATAATTGAAGAAGTCTTCCAGGTCTTTGTCTAAGCGCAAATAGGTATCTTCAATTTCGATAGAGTTTGGACCGAATTGGTGGCCAACGTAATCGGTTGACGAACAGCTGATGGCCAAGAAGTCGGTGTTGCCGGTTTGGCCCAGTTTTTCTTCTTTGATGGCAATTTTCGACAGGTCGAAGGTCATGGTGTTGCCATAAGGCGTGCTCCTGATCAAATCGTAGTTTTTGCCGATGGCATTGTCCAATTTGTGAGGGAAAGCCGAAGTATTTTCGCCCCTGAATTTGCCTTCATAAGGCTTATCGTCGGCCGTACTTTGGATATAAGTAGCAATTGGATATAAAGTATTCCAGTTTTTGGCGTAGAAATCGTTGGCTACTTTTCTTTTGTTGTAATCAGACACCCATGTAGGCAAAGTCTGCATGTAATAGGTGCTGGTAATCCAATCGCCGGTACCGCCATCGTACCAATAGGCTGCATTGGCTGCATGTCCGGCCGGTAGGATAGAGCCCCTGTCTTTTTGCGAAATACCGATTACCTTGCTCCTGAAATTGGTTGCCAGGCGCAACTCGTCGGTAATGGTAGTCACTAACATATTTTTTGGCGACATTTCGCCTGCTCTGGTGGTGCTGCCCACTGTTTTTACGTCTCTGTCTTCCGAGCAGTAAACATCCCGGCCCAGCTCCGGATCGTACCAATTGTTGCCAATGATACCATTAATGGCAGGAACTGAACCTGTATAGATAGAGGTGTGGCCACAGGCGGTGTAGGTTGGCGTATAGGGAATGAAGGTATTTTCGGCCGAAAAACCCTCGTTGATCAGACGTTTAAATCCGCCTTTGCTGTAACGGTCGTAAAAACGGTAAAGGTAGTCCCAGCGCATCTGGTCTATTACGAGGCCCACTACCAGTTTGGGGCGGGCAACGGTTGCCGGATAGTTGGTTGTAGTTGTGCTTGGCTTAGTCCACTTTTGTGCGAAAACCTGCACATTGAGTAATGCTAAGCCCAAAATTAGGGAATATTTGAATTTCATATGAGTTAAGTTATGCCGTAAAAGTAGCAATTGATGTGTGAAGTATGAATGAATTTAAGGTAAATAATGTATCATTTGTTATATCATTTCTGCTACAACAAAGGTACTCCCGCCTACAAATACCAAGTCTTTTGGGCCTGCGTTTTGCTTGGCATCGGCCAGGGCCAGGGCAACGTTGTTATAGGCCTTTCCCTTTAAACCAAACACTGCAGCCTGTTGGGCCAGTTCGTTGGCAGCCAGCGCCCTTTCCAATTGCGGTTGGCAGAAATAATAAATGGCATCTTTTGGCAGTAGTGCCAGTACGCCCGAAATATCTTTGTCTTTTACCATCCCTATAACCAGGTGCAACCTTTGGTGAGGCGTGTTTTTGATATTTTGCATCACTTCGGTAATTCCGGCTTTGTTGTGGCCGGTATCGCAGATAACCAATGGATTTTTGCTGATGGTTTGCCACCTGCCCTGTAAGCCGGTAAGCTTTTTTACGTTTTTTAGCGCTTTGTAAACAGCAGCATCGCTTATGGTATAGCCCTGTTTTCGAAGCTGTATAACGGATTCGATAACATTGAGCACATTTTTGAGCTGATAGGTGCCCGTAAGATCGAGCGCTAATTGGGTAAAGATAACGTTGGCGCCTTCCAGTACATCAATAACCAAGTGCTGACCTTTTTGATGGCTATTGGCTACATGAAGATGAGTATCGGCAAAATAGATAGGTGCATTTTCGGCTGTTGCTTTTTGGATGAAAACAGGTTGGGTTTCAGGGTGGCTTTCGCCGATGACAACCGGAATGTTTTTTTTGATGATCCCTGCTTTTTCGAAAGCAATTTCCGGTAGGGTATCTCCCAAGATATTGGTATGGTCTAAACTGATATTGGTAATGACCGAAAGCTCTGGGGTAATGATATTGGTCGAATCCAGTCGGCCACCCAAGCCCACCTCAATAACAGCAATGTCTACTTGCTCTTGCGCAAAATAATCGAAGGCCATGGCTACGGTTACTTCAAAGAAAGAAGGCTCGATGGTTTCGATCAGTTGCTTTTGGCTTTTTACAAAGGCTTGCACAAAGGCTTTCGAAGCCATTTTGCCATTTACCCGGATACGTTCCCTAAAATCTTTGAGGTGTGGCGAAGTATATAGGCCTGTTTTGTAGCCGGCTTCTTGCAAAACGGCCGCCAGCATGTGCGAGGTAGAACCTTTGCCGTTGGTACCTGCTATATGGAGCGTTTTATATTTGTTTTGCGGATTGTTGAGTGCATTGCATAAAGCAATTGTGTTATGCAGGTCCTTTTTAAAAGCTACAGCGCCAACGCGGGTAAACATGGGCAGTTTGCTGTATAAAAAATCAAGGGTTTTTGGATAGGTCATTGTCTTGCGATGAAGAGCAAAAATAGAAATAATTTCTTTCCAGTTCCTGAAGGGGATAAAGATCAAAGTATAAAGCGCAAAGAAGACAGCTGATCTGAGTTAACGAAAAACCCTGTCCCCCTTTGGAGGGGAAGGGAGAGGTGAGATTAGCTTTTCTCCCGTCTGTGAGCTATAGGCCGAGGAACAAGAAGGGCCAACAGCCATTTCATTTACTTCACCTCTTCGATTATTTTTGAGTCGATCAGCTTTTGGTAGTGTTTGGCATAACGTTTTAGTACTTTCCAATCGCTTAGTTGGGTTTTATCCTTAAACGTTACACTGTTTACGACCATCACCTTGCGGAAAAAACTGATTTGAATTTGTGGGATGGTATCTTTCTCGAGGACCACGTTTTTGATCAGGTAATAGCTGATGCTGCTGTCGCGATCTTTTTTTGTAGCATTGCTATCGAGCGTAACGTTAAAGCCTCGTTTCTCCAGATTTCTAATGACGTCTGACTTGCTATTTTTAATGTGGTATATTTTACCGATCTGCACGTCGCCGCTGGGTTTGATGTAGTAGCTTAGCGGGGGCGAAGTAGCCATGAAAGCAAAGGAGGTGCAGAGTAAAATCAGTTGCGAACCCAGTTTGATGGCCCGAGAATGATTGACTTTTTGATGGTCTATTTGCCACAATAGTCTTTGTGAAAAAGGCAGGATAAGCAACGCCAGAAAATCGGAAAGATCTACAACGCGCGTAAGTGGTATCGGCGCGATTTGATTATAAAGGTCAATGACAGGCTGCGAAATGGGCAATTTCCAACAGACAAAGAAAAGCCCACTGATAAGCGGAGCCTTTGATCTAAGCTTCGGGAATAAAAATGCAACAAAGAGGGGCAGGATCAATAAGCCGGCAAAATCAGATAATTTTCCAGTGAGCCAATTTCCATATTGCCATTTTAGCCAATGGTCGTTAAGTATTAAAACAATGACTCCGATTCCAAAAAACGGATTAACTATGAATGATGGATTGCGATTGCTGTACATAGGGATTGCAAATGCTTAAAAATAAGCAATCTGGCAACATCAATCTGTTAATTTTTGTTAATAACCACAGTTTAATGGCTATGTTTTCGACCAGCTTAAATCCTGCATGTTATGGCAAATCGTTCTCAACTCATGGGTAAGGAAAATTGAGAAAACGTTATGAAAGGCTAGCCACAATGGCCAAAAATGGCCTACTTCACCTTAAAGTTGAAAACCACTAATGCGGTTCTTAATTCTGGACCGTTTTCGATGGCGTCAAGTCTTGCATTCATCACGGCGCTTTCACATTTGCGGAAAAGTTCGGCATCAGAAAAGGTGGTGCCTTTGGCGCCAGCCGTAGCCGAAACTACCCTACCTTGACGGTTGACCTGAATTTTTACGACAATTTTGCCCGTTTTTTGGCCATTGTCTTCAGGGGCCACCAAATTGGTGAATTTGCTTAACGGAATAGGGGTATTGCCATTTCCAGAGCCGCCTTCGCCATAGTTGGGTGCCAAGGGATCGCCATTGATGCTGCCCTGGTTGCCTGGCGTATTGCCGGTGCCGTCGCCCTGCCCGGTGCCATTGTTCTTTTTGCCGGTGTACAGCGCATTTGGATTAATGGCTGGTTTGGAAGGCTTTTCTTCCTTGGTAGCCGCGGCTACCGTGGTTTTTTCCGTTTTGGTATTCACGGCAATGGCATCTTCGGTATTTTGGGTCTGTATGTCCTTGCTGGTGGCTGTAGGCGTATTGGGTGTCACCTTGGTTTCGGGAGTTACTTTATCTGGTAGTTTTTGGTTGGCATTTGGATCCATTGAAGGCTCCTCGATACTGGTATAGTCATCGCCCATACCTTCAGCGGCTGTGCCATAGTTTACCACCATGCCGCCCATGCCAAATTCCTCTTTGGGCTGGAAGCTGCCGATTACGATAAAAAAGCTAATCAAAAGCAGAAAGCCCATGATCCCTACGGAAATGGCTATCGCTTTCGGATAATTATTTTCTTCTTTATGTACCATTATTTTTTAGGCTCAACTGCTACAACAAGCTTTAATTTCAATTTGTTTGCAATGTCGTTTACTACGAATCCATCCTGGTAGGTTACATTGCGCGCAACATATAAAAGAATGGTCAAATCAGGTGCCATTTTTTGATATTCCGCTATCACAGGCTCCAGCTGCTCGATGGTTACCGGTTTTTTCTCTACGAAATATTTTAGGTTTTCATCTATGGTTACCGTTACGGCTTTTTTGGCAGTTGATTGCTGTCCGCTAGACGATTGCGGCAAGAGCAATTTAACCACCGTTGGATTGACTACGGCAGAAGCCAATAAGAAGAACAGCATCAGGAAGAACATGATGTCGTTCAGCGCCGATGTATGTACTTCTACACTTCCTCTTGTTCTCTTGCGTAAGTTCATTATTTGCCCGGTTCTTCTAATAGGTCAATAAAATCAATGGCATCGGTTTCCATCTTCAAGATGATCTTCTCTACCATGATATTCAAAATGTGGTATAACACATAGGCAATGATACCAATGATCAAACCCGTAGCCGAGGTAATCATTTTGGTATATAAACCGCCAGAAATGGTGCCGATTTCGATAGCACCCTTGATAGATACCTGATGGAAGATGGTGATTACCCCCACAATGGTACCCACGAAACCCAGCATCGGTGCGATACCGGCTATGATGCCCAGGATGCCGATATTCTTTTCGAGCTTGGAAACCTCGAGCTTTCCGGTGTTTTCGATGGCGCCTTCAATATCCTTGATTGGTCGGCCGATACGTTTCAGGCCTTTTTCGAGCATGCGGGCCAAAGGCGATTTATTGTTTTTGCACAAGGCGATAGCTGCTTCCAGGCGTCCTTCGTGTATGTTCTGTCTGATTTGGAACAACAGGTTCGATTCGTCTTTTGACGATTTGCGGATGGTCAAATACCTTTCGGTAAAAATAACCAGCGCCAAAAAGGCCAGGAAAGCCAAGGGGATCATTACCCAGCCCCCTTTAAATAAAAGGTCGATAAAATGGAGTTCTTTTTCGGTAGGAACGGCATTGGCCGCTGTATTGTTTGCACTATCTAAAACTTTTTGTAAGGTGTCTTGTGCTGCTAGAAGCAATGTCATCATGTTACTGTTTTTCGTTTTTTAATTTGATCGACTGTGTATAAATTCCTGGGTCTTTGAGTGCCTTTTGTAAACTGTCTTCGTATTTTTTGGCCAGTACAGGATTGGTAAATGTACCTGCGCTGATATTGATTCTTGTCTTGGAGAGCCTTACTTTTTTGCCTGTGATTTTTCGGGTGGCCAGGTTGGCAATAATTTTATCGGCAACCTTGTCGGTTTTTACCGAAGCAATCAGTACCTCGTAAACCATTACATTGCTATCGATGGCCACGCTGTCTTTGCCTAAGGTTACCAAGGCATTGTTTTTGGCCAAGCTATCGGCTTTTGCCGTGTCTACTTGCTTCTTTAACGTATCGAGTGGCGCACTTGGTACATTTTGGTCGTGGGCGCCTTCAAAATTCTTCTTCAAATATCGGTTAAAGAATACCGGATTGATAAAATAGGCAATCGCCCCCAAGGCTACGATAACGAGCAGTATAATTAAAATCTTCATGAAGAAAGACATGCCTTTTTTGGGCTCTTCTTCTTCGGTATAAACTTCGGTGTGTTGGTTGGTGGCAAACTGTACTTCGGCTTGTTTATCGGCCACTTCAACGGTTTCGATTTTTGGTGCTTCATCAACCGTCACCGGCTCCCTTACCGTTTCTGTAGTTTGTTCTTCTTCCCGAATATAAGCAGGAGGCGTTACTGCTGTTATTTCCTCGTGAACGGATTGTTCGTCGCTTTCGGCTTCAATACTATTTTCTTGAACAGACGCTCCTGCTCCAACCTCGCTATCGTCAACTACGGTTTCGATATGGGCTAGGGGCTGATCTGTTGTTCCATCGCCGGGATTTTCTTCTTCCAGTCTGTTTTCTTCTTCAATCTGTGCCAGGTCATCAGCTTGGACTAGTGTTTCGGCGGGTGCAACATCCTGTTGCTTGAGGTCGGTTAGCGTGGGCAAGCCATAAAATTCAAATCCAAAGCTGCTTTCGGCTTCCGGTTCGAAAACAATTTCACCATTCACCAGCTTCAGCTTGCCTATGGGTTCCAGATCAGCTTCCTGATGGTCGTGCAGCTTGGCCTGGAGCTGCTCGGCAAACTCGCCAATAAAGTAGTTGCTCGATTCGATGCTGATGTTTCGTCGCTGACTGATAAAATTGGCCAGTTCTTCCTGTTCCTTTAGCTCGGTGGTAAAGGCCAGCGTGTAGCTAGGAGGTATGAAAGCATGCTGGGTGGCATCGTATTTACCAGGCGTCTTCTTTTTATACAGCGTACCCAAACCCACAATGCCCACGGTTTTGCGGGTTTGTAAAAGTTCGGTAAGGTATAATAGTATATCCATTCTGGTAAAAATAGACTTTAATATTTAATTTTCAATGAATGAATGAGTGAATGACTGAATTTGAATAAGTAAAAATAATTTATCACTCCTTCGTTCTCCCATTCAACTATTCTTTCATTCAATCATTATTTAAACGAATAGCTTACGCCGCCAAAAATGTTAAAGCCATTGGTGCGGTAATATAAAAACCTACTGTAATTGGTGTTCAAGATGTTATTGGCTTTTGCAAAAACCGACAACCTGTTGTTGATTTTGTAATCAGCACCCACGCCAAGGTCAACAAATCCCTTTACGTTAACCACGCTTTCTTTGGCCAGATCAGGAACTGGTGGATAAGTGCCGTCCGGATTTAGCGGATTAGCGTTGTATACTTTGGCTTTGCTGTCGTCTTGGATCACCACATTGGCGTTCAAGGTAAGCTTCTTGTTAAAGGTGTAGGCAAAGTTAGAGCTGATGCGCAGCTGTGGCTTAAAATAGCTGTCCTGCTCTGTAGCCGGTTTATAGTCTTCCATGTTCAGCTTTCCTGTCCATTTGAGCTCGTCGCTCACCTGTACCGAAATTTCGCCTTCCAAGCCCAACAGTTTCATGTTGCCAAAATCGTAGATGACATCGAATTTGTTGAAGTTGGCAAAGCTGTTCACGAACAAAGGCATATCGGTTATCTTTTTGCTATAAAACCTCGCTTTGTAGCCAAAGCCTGGTCCGCCAGTACCTTTGATGCCCCCACTGATGCTCAGTTTTTCTACACTATTGCGAATGGCGATATTGCTGTTCAGGAATGGGTTTTCGTCGCTAAAGTTTTTCAGGGTATTGCGGTTTACATCGCCTTTTACCTCTCCAAATACCTGCAAAAAGTCTGGAATTAAAGTGAAATCGGCAGTTACGGCAGGGAAGATGCGGGTATCTGAATAATCGCCAAACTCCTGTACAAAATTAATTCCGGCGGTAATCTTTACGCCTTTGGTTTGCAGTTTGATGTAAGGATTTAAGCGTAACAGGTTATTCGATACGCTGGTGTTGGCGTCTTTGGTATTGCCGATTTCCGTGTTGGCGGCCAAGCCCAGGTTAAAACCGCTGATCCTTTTGTTGAGGTAGCCGGTAATGCTTACTGCCTTTTCGTTGGCGTCAAACTTATCGTTTAGCAAATAGGCATTGACCTTGGCGGCATAGCTCAGGGCATTTTCGTCGCTGGTAAATTTGTTTACTACTTCGCCCTCGGCCTCGAAAAAGTTGAATACCTGTCTTTCGGGATTTGGATTTAAGCTAGGGTTGGCATTGTCGATGCCGTAGAAAAACAAACCATGCCTTTCATAGTTCAAGCGGCCACTCAAAGTAGCCTTGTCGCCAATGCTGCGGCCAAAAACGCTCAGTTGCTGGTTGTTTTCGTTTTGCTTGTTCAGTTTGCCTTCTTGACTGAAATGCCTGAAAAACGCGCCTGCCTGCAGGGCTTCATCGCGACCGATGTTGACATAGGCTTCGCCTAATAGCGTGGCCAGAGAACCTACCCCGCCTTTTACATAGCTATTCATCAGCTCGGCCTGGCGCTCATCTGCCAGTTGTTGTGCCTGTAGCTTTTGGATATCGGAATTCAATTCCAGCTTCCGGTCGGTTAAGCTGTAGTTGAATTTGGCCTTGTAGGTTTTAACGTTGCTCAAATCTGGGCTTCTTCTCAGTTTTACCGCTTCGGCCAATACAGGTTTGTAGGGTCTGATCACTTCAATTTCTTCGCTTACTGCTTTTTCTGGTGGCTTTACATCCTGTGCCATCAAAGTCGTAGCGCTTGCCGTTAAGAGTAGTAGGGTAGTATATAGGGTTTTATATGATCTCATCTTCATCTGCTAGTTTATTTTTGCTAATTTTTCTTTGGCGGTAGGCACAATGTCGTCCTTGCCTTCGTAATTGTCAATGATGCTTAAAAGCGTGCTTTTGGCCTGTAGCTTATCTTTAAGGGCCAAATAGTTGTCGGCCAATAAAATAAACGACTTGGCTACCCAATAATCATACGATGGCATGTTATTGATCAGGTCGAAACAGGTTTTCTGCGATGTTTTGTAGTCACCTTTGGCATATTGAACGGCAGCCAGGTTGTATTTGGCTTCGGCAGCGGCAACGGTTTTGGTTTTGGCCACTACGTTGTTGAAAGCCTTAACCGCTTGTACCGTATCGGCCTTGAGCAAGTAGGCCTTGCCGGCAAACAAATCTGAGCTGTTTTTTTCCTCTTCGGAAGCTTTATCTGCATTTTTGATGATGTCGGCATATTTGATCATATCGTCGGCCATGCCCAAAGCGTTGTAGGCTTTGATGAGGTTGTTGATGGCATAGTTGTAATGTACTTTGTAATCGGCCGTAGTTTCGAGCCTTTTCAGGTAAACGATGGCTTCGTTGTATTTTTTCTCGTCCATCAGCACCTTCGATACGCTCATGAGCGAACGCTCGGTGTAGTCGCTGGTCCAATCGTTCAGAATGTAATCGTAATCGGCAATGGCTTCTGATGAACGGCCCAACTTAACCAGCGATTCGGCTCGGATAAATTTGGCTTCTTTGTCGTGGATCGGCTTAGGGAATTTCTCTAAATAGGCATTGATGGCTTCGTAGGTGCCCTGTGCATCGCCTTTGAGGTACCTGTTGTTGGCCGCCTGGAACATGATGTTGTCTTGTTCGCTCATCGAATAGTTGCCCAGTGGCGTAGTGGCCGCATAGGCAATAAAGCCGTTGGCATCGCCTTTGTCTACATAAATATTCTTGATCGATTCTAGCGCCTGCTTGGCCTCTGGCACGCTTGGATAGTCACGGATTACCTTTTTGAAAGATTCGAGCGCCGAATCATCCTGGTCCTGATTGTACTGTACCAAGCCAATGGTTACCAAGGCACGCGGCACGTAACTGCTTCGCGGATATTTCGCTACCAAATCAACCAAGTCCGATTTCGATTTATCGAAGTCGCCTTTGTTGAAGTAAGTATAAGCGATTTCAAAACCGGCATCGTCGGCATAGTTCGAGTTGGGGAACTTGTTTAACAGGCTCTGCATGGTGGCGATTTTGGTATCATCTTGCTTTTGCAGGCCATAAATCATTCCTTTTTGGAACAAGGCATAATCTTCGCCGGTAAGCTTGCCGTTGATGATCTTATTGTAGTTGGCCATCGCTTCGCTGTAGTTTTTGTTCACGAAATACGAGTCGGCCAAGCGCAAGGTGGCGTCGTTAACGGTTTTGGCGTCTTTATCGTTGCCTTTTAAGAAACGCTCGAAATAAGTGGCTGCCTTCGGATATTTTTCATCTTCGAAAGCGGCATAGCCTAGGGCATAATTGGCGAAATTGTATACTTCGGTTTGGTCGGCGTCGGGTAGGGTCAGGAATTTCTCGAAAGTTTTAACGGCTTCGCCAAATTTGCGCAGCTCATACATCGATTCGGCCATCCAGTATACGCTTAGGGCATAGATTTCCTTGTCTTCGTTAAAATTGCCCGAACGTAAGAACATGGACAAGGCGTTAGGAAAGGCTCTTTCGTTATAAAACTCCAATCCACGGAAGTAAGTTACTTTTTGGTAAGCCGCTTTGGCCTCTGGAGTTTTGTTCTGGATAGGTTCCAGAATATCGATCGCGGCCTGGTAGTTCTTGCTGGTCAGTAAGATTTCGCCCAACAAGGTTTTGGCTTCGTTTATTTTTCTGGAATTGGGAAACTGTTTCAGGAAGTTTTGCGTAGCTTCTAAGGCTTGCGAGTTGAAATCCAGTTCATAGCTCAGCTTGGCATAATTGTACCAGGCTTCTTCTTGAATTACTTTGTCGAAATCCAATCGCGAAGCCCTAAAAAATGCGCTTCTTGCTTTTTCCTTGTTGTTCAGCTTTAGCGACGACTGGCCCAAGGTGTACATCCCGTTTTGCAGGTACACATCATCTGTATTGAGTTTTTCCAATACGCCTACCGATTCTTTGTATTTGCCGTTTTGAAATAAGGCATAGCCGTACTGGTAAATGAAAAGATTGTTTTTGGTTTGGTTCTTGTCTTTGGCGTAGAACTCGGCAAAGTATTTTTCGGCGTTTTTGAACTCCGATTTGGCAAAATAAGAAGCCGCTACCAAGCTGAGCATTTCTGGCTCATATTGTTGCTTGGTTTTGGCCATGGCCGGAATGGCATAGTCGATTACATCGTCATAGCGCTCGTCCAAATAATACATCGAAGTGATGTAGTACGGATAGCTAGCCTCGTAAGTTGGCGAGCCTTTGAGCTTTTCGAAATTGGCCAAAGCGGTTTTATACTCCTTGTTCAGGTAGTTGATGTAGGCAAAATAGTAGGTGGCACTTTCTTTAAAAGGCGAATCTTCTTTTTTTACGGTTTCGAACAAGGGCTCAGCCTTGTCGTAGTTTTTAAGCTCAAAATACGAATAGCCTTGTTTAAACTGGTATTCGACACGTTCTTTCTGCGAGAGGGAACCAGGTTCTGTTTTTTCGAACCACTCTAGAGCTTTTGCATAGTTTTTTTGCGCGAAATAAGATTTGCCTACATGGAAATAGGCCAGTTTGGTATTCGGATTGAGTGGGTATTCTCTGATGAACTCCTGAAATAAGGCTTCGGCATCGGCATTGCCCAGTTCTAGGGCGCAAACGGCGGTATAAAACTTGGCATTTTCTTTCAGCAAGCTCAGTTCGGCATTGCTTACCTGTTGGGTACTGCTTTTGCTCCTTACTTGTTCTACCAGCTTAAATTGTTGGGCAGCGGCAACGTATTTTTCGTTCTGCAACAGCTCCAGGCCGGTTTGGTAGTTCTTATTGAGGCTGACTAACGGACTGATTTGGGCAAAACCGGCGCTTATGCCGCCAACTAAAAAGAGGGGAACAAAGAGAAATTTCTTCTGCATAGATTTCAAATATGGTTGCTACTAAAGTAAGGCATCTAAAAGTACATATCAACATAAGAAATTAACATCTGTTGATAACACAGGTTTAACGAATGGTTTTTTGAAATGGTATAGCTAAGACGGCGTTGTGGAAAAATTTGGGGATTTTAGAGAGGCGGAAGGTAGATAGCATGAAGGCTGAAGGCTGAAGGTCGTGCTGGCAATTCAACAACGAAATCAAAGCATGGGATAAGTGAAGGCCAAACCCATTAACTACTCCGTATTACCTTATTTACTGTAAACCGCAGGCTATGAACTAATAACTAATCCTTCTGACTAGCCAGTAAATACAGCACTGCCATACGTACCGCTACGCCGTTTTCTACCTGGTCGAGGATGATCGATTGCTTGCTGTCGGCTACGTCGCTGGTAATCTCCACGCCACGGTTAATCGGGCCGGGGTGCATTACTACGATTTCTTTGTCGAGATTGTCGAGGATTTGTTTGTTGAGCCCATACATCATTGCATATTCGCGTTGCGAAGGGAAATACTTGATGTCTTGTCTTTCTAACTGGATGCGAAGCATATTGGCCACATCGCACCAATTGAGGGCTTTGATCAGGTCGTGTTCTACTTTTACGCCCAAACCCGCTATGTGTTTCGGAATTAAAGTGGTTGGTCCGCAAACCATTACTTCGGCGCCCAGCATTTGCAGGCACAAGATATTTGAAATGGCTACACGCGAGTGGAGGATATCGCCCACAATCACTACTTTTTTGCCGGCAACATCACCCAATTTCTGGCGGATGGAATAAGCATCGAGCAAGGCTTGCGTAGGATGCTCGTGTGCACCGTCGCCGGCATTTACAATTTGGGCCTTTACATGTTTGCTCAAAAACACGCCCGCACCGGCATAAGGATGGCGCATCACCACCATGTCGACCTTCATAGCCAAAATATTGTTTACGGTATCAATCAGGGTTTCTCCTTTGCTTACCGAAGAAGAAGAGGCCGCAAAATTCACCACATCGGCCGATAGCCTTTTCTCGGCCAGCTCAAACGAGAGCTTGGTACGGGTAGAGTTTTCGAAAAAGATGTTGGCAATGGTAATGTCTCTCAGCGAGGGAACTTTTTTGATGGGACGGTTAATCACATCCTTAAAATTATCGGCAGTTTCAAAAATCAATTCAATATCGTTCAGGTTAATATCTTTAATGCCTAAAAGATGTCGTGTTGATAGTTTTTCTGCTGCCATTTCTATGTTATTGCTTGTCTGATAATAAAATCACTTTGTCTTCGCCTTCGTTCTCCTTCCAGCTTACCTTTACTTTCTGCGAATCAACGCAGTCTACCTGTTGGCCAATATAGTTTGGCTCGATAGGCAGGTGTCGCGAAAACCGGCGGTCTATCAGCACCATGAGTTCTACTTTTTCAGGTCGGCCATAAGCTAAAAGCGCATCCATGGCGGCGCGAATGGTCCGGCCTGTCCATAAAACATCGTCAATTAAAATAACCTGTTTGCCTTCGATGATAAAGTCGATGGTATTGCTGCTTGCGGTAACCAATCCGTCTTTTCTCCTAAAATCGTCCCTAAAAAAGGTAATGTCCAGGTGGCCTTTTTTAATGGCATCTGTTTGAAGGATATCAGAAAGTTCTTGCTGTACGCGATCTGCAAAATAGGTGCCTCGGGGCTGGATACCAATTAAAACAGTATTCGAAAAATCGGTGTGATTCTCAATTAACTGATGGCAGAGACGCCTAATTGTGATTTGGAATTTTTGACCGTCGAGGAGGGTTTTCTTTTGCATTGCACAAGGATTGGGCAAATATAGCAAAGATTAGGAAAAAGTAGAAAGTAGAAAGTAAAAAGTGTTGGAGGGCTTTTGAGTTTGTGGAATTAAAGATGAGAAGGCCGAAATGTTTAGCATACAATTTTGCAGCTAAACCTGTTACCTAAAACTTATAACGCAGCGCTGACAACCGGCTACTGATAACTAAAAACTAAAAGGTAACTTTGGGCTATGGAAAGAGTAATCTTCTTTGATGGTTTTTGTAACCTGTGTAGCGGGGCGGTACAATTCGTGATCAAGAGAGACAGCCAAGGTCTTTTCAGATTTGCTTCTTTGCAAAGCGATTACGCCGCCAGTGCACTAAAGCAGTTTGATTTGGAGCCCGCCCAGGCCGACAGCATCGTGTTGCTGGAAAATGGCAAGGTCTATCAGCGCTCTACGGCCGCCTTAAGAGTGGCCAAAAAACTCAAGGGCTTATGGCCCTTGCTGTATGGGTTCATTGTCGTGCCCCGCTTTATCCGCGATGGGGTTTATAATTTCATCGCCAAAAACCGCTACAAATGGTTCGGCAGGCAAGAGAGCTGCTGGGTGCCAACACCTGAGCTTAAACAGCGATTTTTAGCTTAATCGGCCTGTTTGGGTTTGGGGCGCCACAACCAAAGGCTCAGCACGATTAGAGG
Organism: Pedobacter sp. TM02; assembly: GCF_059705275.1. Classification (NCBI taxonomy): domain Bacteria; kingdom Pseudomonadati; phylum Bacteroidota; class Sphingobacteriia; order Sphingobacteriales; family Sphingobacteriaceae; genus Pedobacter; species Pedobacter sp. TM02. The sequence continues at coordinate 3,040,435 of NZ_AP046530.1, read as the reverse complement.
GATAACAATGCTCAGGCTAACCAAAATAAGCTGGTTCCTTTGTTTGGCAATTTCGGCGTCTGCAGTGGTAAAGATGTAATAGGTTTCCTTAAGCACATAAAGCGTAAGCAGGCTGCAAAGTATGGCAAGTATTTTTCTGGTCATTGGGCTGTTGTTAAGCTAGCTAACGAAATAAATAGTAAATAGGCAACTGGTAAAATTAAAGAGAAAATGCATAACTATGCCATACCAAAGCGTATTTTCTTTGAGCCTCATCTTGGCCAGTACCAAAGCCAGGGGCAACATCCAAAAAAACGACAGCAAGCTGAGGTGCATCAGGAAAAAAAGAAAGGAAGTGATATAAATGGCTTCTTTCTGGTCTAAGATGCCCAACAGTTTTTGCATGAGGTAGCCCCTAAAGCCAAGCTCCTCAAAAATGGCGGGGAAAACGGCAATAGAAACCACCATGATGTAATTTCCATAAGGATGGGCGTTGTACAGGCTTTCATAGGAATAATGCGCCTCTAGGATATATTCATTGAGTAGTATGACCAGAATTTGGACAATCAGCGATGCGATGGGCGTAAGTACAACAACAAGCAGCAGCTTTTTGATAGAGAAATTTGGCCACCTTAGCAGGTGCTTATTCTCCTTCCAGGAAGCGGTAAAGAAAAGCAACGTCAAAATGGCAAAGGCTACATCGAGAAATATACTGAGTCCAAGGCTTGGTTGCTTAATGATTTGTGATAATAGGCAAAAAGCAAGGACGAAGCCTATAAAAAGGGCGCCCTGTTTAAGCGATTTCTTTTTGTTTGACGAGGCAAGCTGCTCTTGGTAATTTTGGGGCTGGCCACAATACTTACAGAAATTACTTGTAGCCACAATTTCAAGTTCGCAATGTGGGCAGGTTTTAAGTTCAGTGTTTGATAGCTCCAATTATTTGATGTTTAGCTCTTTTTTGATTTTTTCCACCTCAAATATGGCCATTATGCCCTTGACCAAAAAGATGATGACAAGGATTTTAAACACAAATGCCGAAAAAATAGAGCTTGGTTGTACAATGGCATCCACCAACAGGAGAACAACGAAAAGCGAAAGGCCCGAAATGATGGCGGCGGCAGGCTTTTGCTTGCTCCATGCACCAAGCGCTAGAAATGCACCTATAATGATAACAGCCGTGAGAAAAAATACGGTAGGATCTTCTTGGGTTGGTCCTACAAAATAAAGGAAAGTAAAAGAAACCGCCAAAATACCGGCTACCCAATAGAGCGATTCGCAGGCTCTTTCTATTTTTTTGTTCAGGGCTATCAAGTCTATTTCTTTGGTTGCCCGGTTGGCTATAAAATGCTTTTGTTCTTGGGGTTTACCTTGTAGCGGATAGCCACAGGTATTGCAAAAAGCGTCGGTTGGTTGATATTGGTGGGCACAATAGGCACAGAAGTTTTGTTCTTGATTTTCCATGGAAGCGTTATCTGACCATAAATATAAAGCAAGCGGCCAATCCAAACAAAATTTTTGCCCATTAAGGAAAATTAATTCTCTAGGTATTTCTTGCTGTAGGTAATGCCCATTAAATCGTAGCGCCTGTACTGGGTTTTCATGCGTCTTAAGAAATCGTTATAGTTCCTTTGTGCTTTAGGTGTCCACAGCATTTCGCTCAACGCATCCAGGCGCGGAAAGATCATGTACTCTACTTTTGCCGGATTGGCAATATACTCAGACCATAAATTGCCCTGCGCACCCCAAACATAAGCCGCTTGGGCAGGCGTAAGTACCGACGGCACCGGTTCATAATTGTAAACGCTTGCCAAAGGCAGGTATTTGTTGGCCGTTAAACTGTCTTCCTGCATAAATTGTTTGTGGTTGAAATAAAGCTTTTCTTCGGGCGTCATAATAACCTTATGGCTTTGTTGCGCTGCGGCGATGCCTCCTTTTTCGCCACGCCAGCTCATCACGATGGCATTAGGAGCCAAACCGCCGTCTAAGATTTCATCCCAGCCGATAATGGTTTTGCCTTTGCGGTTTACAAATTTTTCTATCCTGTGGATGAAATAGCTCTGCAGGGCGCTTTCGTCTTTCAAGTTGTTGTCTTTCATGAGTTGTTGCGAAACCTCCGAACTTCTCCACCAAACCTTCGAGCCTTCGTCGCCACCAATGTGGATGTAGGGCGAAGGAAACAAAGCCATCACTTCGGTTAAAACGTCTTCTAAAAATTTGAACGTTTTTTCGGTAGGTTGCAGCACATTGTTGTATTTGTTCATCATGCCCCAGGTTTGCGCCACTTCGTACTTTTTGCCAGGCTCGGTGCCCAATTCGGGGTAGGCGGCCAAAAGTGCCATGCTGTGCGCCGGCATTTCAATTTCCGGGATAATGGTGACGTAGCGTTTGGCCGCATAGGCAATCACTTCCTTGATTTGCTCTTGCGTGTAAAAGCCGCCATAACGGATGCCGTCGGTTTTGATCTTGGCGTCTTTTGGCGTGATTCTGATTTCTTTTGGCAATACTTCATACTTGATGTTTTCGTTGCCCACACCTGGCCACAAGCCAATGATGCTTCCGTCTCGCCAGGCACCGATTTCGGTGAGCTTTGGATATTTTTTGATTTCGATGCGCCAGCCATGATCGTCGGTTAAATGCCAATGGAAATAGTTCATTTTATGCAGGGCCAGGTAATCGATGTATTTTTTGATAAAGGCTGCATCGAAAAAGTGCCTGCTTACATCCAAATGCATGCCACGGTAATCGAAGCGAGGGTAATCGGTAATGGTAATAGCGGGTACTTTTATTTTGGTTTGGTCGGTTTGCGTAGGCAACAATTGTATCAATGTTTGCACTCCATAAAAAACAGCAGCATCAGAGTTCCCTGTAATGGTAATCCCTTTGCTATTGATGTCGAGCAGGTAAGTATCTTTTTGGGGACCTAAGTTTTGGTCTAAAATCAAGTTAATCGTATTTTCCTTTTGGGGCAGATCAGGGGTGACGAGATAAAGCTTAAAATACTTTTGAAGGTAATCTTTTAAGAAAATTGAGGCATCCATTAACGATGGGCTGCTATAGGTAATTTTAGAGTTGGCATCGATCTGGTAGGGCTTACTCGACAGCTTCAGATTGGTTGAAACCGGTTTTGGAATGATACTGATTTCCTGGGCAGAAAGATGATAAGAAAAGAAAAATAGGAATAGAATGCTCGCTGTTTTCATGGGTTTTACTTTTTGCCTAGTACCTCTAAGGCCTTTTTTATATAAAGATCATTGTTTTTAGTGCTCTTTTTGGCTTCGATTTTAAACTTAGGTATAAGGCCTTTTCCGATTTCGCTATATTCGTTTTGGAGCCTGTCTATGGTATTACCTTCGGTAAGCGCGATAAAAGCACCGTCGGCCAGCTTATGTTCTTGGTTTCCAGAAGTTAGGCCAGCGGTATTTTCTCCAATGAAGCTTACGTTTTGTTGACCGGCAAATGCAATGGCCGCAAATTCGCCAGAGCTGGCTGTTCCCTTATTGATTAATATAGAAATAGGCTCTTTCAAGGCCTTTAGTCTTAGTTTATTGATGCTGAAATGGTGCATCACCTTGTTGTTCTCGTATAGTTTTCCGTTTTTATAGCCAAAATAAAGCACCTTGCCAGCTCGGTCTTTCATGCCAATTACTCTTGTATGATCAAGAAAAGGCGATATGGCCGCATACATCGGATAAAACATACCACCTTCGTTGTCTCGAAGGTCGATGATCCATCCCTTTGGCTTTCTTTGTTGCAATTTGGCCACTTTGAGGTAAAAGGTATTTACATATTCATTCCAATCGTTAAAGTTGTAAGAAGCAATAGAGGGAAGCGAAATATATGCATACCGATTAGCTAAAAAAGCGGTATCTATTACTGGAAACTTTTGTCCTGTAGCCCTGTACCCCAATAAATAAGCCTTTACCATTTCTGGTGGGAAGAATTTAGAATGCGCATCTTTTAACTGTGCCATCGCGTTTCTAATGATAGGGTAGGTAGCCCTGATGGTTTTGGCGTTAGTGGCATCAGCTAAGGCAGTGGTGTATACTTTTTCCCAATCAACCTGATCTTTGTTAACCGAACGATTCTTCATTAGCTGAAGCGCGTCAAGTACATAAACTTTAATGCTGTCGGCTTGTGCAAAAGCGCTAGAAATGTAAATAGAAAAGACAAGAAATAAGAGGATCAGTGGTTTTTTCATACATGGGATTCCGGAGCGCTAAATATAGAAACACTTATTAAGTTTTAGAAACTTCGCCCGTGTTATTTCACAACGTCACAAATATTTGAGCAAAAAAAATCCCGATAACTTTCGCTATCGGGATGATATGATTAAGCTGGTTAAAAACTATTTAGATTTGTTTTTGCTTTCTTCGCCTTCCATTTGCTCTTTCAATTGAGCCAATACGCTAAGATCGCCTAAAGTAGATTTCTCTACAGAATCTTTTACTTTTTTAACTGCAGTACTAGCTGCTTTTGCTTCTTTTTTCTTGGTTGCTCTTTCTTCGGCAACTGCCTCAGCTTTAGCCTCTTCCCAAATGCGGGCATGAGAAACAACGATACGTTTGGCATCTTTGTTGAACTCAATGATTTTGAAATCGTTGGTTTCTTCAGCTTTGATTACAGAACCATCTTCTTTAGCCATGTGTTTGGTCGGTACGAAACCTTCAACACCGTAAGGCAAAGCGATAACGGCACCTTTGTCAGTTACTTTAACTACAGTACCTTGGTGGATTGAATCCAAAGTAAAGATCGTTTCGAAAGTATCCCATGGGTTTTCTTCCAATTGTTTGTGGCCTAGGCTCAACTTGCGGTTTTCAACGTCAAGTTCCAAAACAACTACGTCTAAAGTATCGCCAACTTTGGTGAATTCGTTAGGGTGGTTGATTTTTTTAGACCATGAAAGATCAGAAATGTGGATCAAACCATCAATTCCTTCTTCAATCTCAACGAACACGCCGAAGTTAGTCATGTTTTTAACAACAGCTTTGTGTTTGCTTCCGATTGGATATCTTTCAGCAACATTTTGCCAAGGATCTTGGGTCAATTGTTTGATACCCAAGCTCATTTTGCGCTCGTCTCTGTCTAAAGTCAAAACTTCAGCTTCGATCTCGTCGCCAACTTTCAAGAACTCTTGAGGCGAACGAAGGTTTTGCGACCAGCTCATTTCTGAAACGTGGATCAAGCCTTCAACACCTGGAATGATTTCCAAGAAAGCACCGTAGTCAGCTACAGTAACGATTTTGCCTTTAACTTTCGAACCAACGGTTAAATTGGCATCAAGGTTCTCCCAAGGGTGTGGAGTTAATTGTTTCAAGCCTAAAGCGATACGTTTTTTCTCGTCATCGAAATCTAAAACAACCACGTTGATTTTTTGATCCAATGCCAATACTTCTTTCGGATGCTCTATGCGGCCCCAAGAAATATCAGTGATGTGCAATAAGCCGTCTACACCGCCCAAATCGATGAACACACCGAAATCGGTAATGTTTTTAACCGTACCTTCAAGTACTTGTCCTTTTTCCAATTTAGAAACGATTTCAACTTTTTGGCTTTCTAGATCGTCTTCAATTAACACTTTGTGAGAAACAACTACGTTTTTAAACTCGTGGTTAATCTTAACAACTTTGAATTCCATGGTTTTACCCACGTATATATCGTAGTCGCGGATAGGTTTGATGTCGATTTGAGAACCTGGCAAGAACGCCTCAACTCCCATAATGTCGACAATTAAGCCACCTTTAGTACGGCTTTTTACGAAACCATTGATAATGGTGTCATTGTCAAGCGCAGCGTTGATGGTTTCCCAAGAACGTTGAGTTTTAGCTCTCTTGCGAGAAAGGATCAACTGACCGTTCGCATCTTCCGGAGCTTCAACGAATACGTCAACTGAGTCGCCGATTTTCAAATCCGGCATGTCGCGGAACTCTGAAGTAGATACCAAACCGTCAGATTTAAAGCCAACGTTTAATACGACGTCTTTGTTGTTGATAGAAACAACAGTACCGCTAATGATTTCACCTTGGGTGATTTGGTTGAAAGTATCGGTATACATGTCTTCAAACTTTTTACGGTCTTCGGCATTGTAATTACCAAATACTTTATCGTCTGCATCCCAGTCAAAATCTTGATCTGGAGTAGCCAACGATGATTTGATTTGTTCGATCGATACTGAATCAGCTTCTGATTCGATCGTCTCTTTTTCGGTTAGACGGGCGTCTGCACCTTGCAATTCGGCTGTTTTAGCCACTAGTTCTTTTTCTGCTACTTGTTTTTTAGCCATTAATTAATTATCTCCTTTGTTCCCTATTTAGGGACTGCAAAGGTAGAAAATTCTTTTTTAAAAGAAAAGAATTTTTTAATAAATGTAGCTGATTTTTAACCGATTGTAGTAGGGGTATGGGGTGTCAGTTGTGGGTTATGGGTTCCGCGTTCGAATGAAGAGCTATGGTATTAGCAATCCAAAGCCGGCATCCCACAGCTTGTAACTGGCAGCTCATCACTGTAAAACTACCAGCTGCCACCCGCACCGCCACCGCCGCTGCTGCCACCGCCCCAGCTGCCACTGCTGCTAGAGGAAGAACTGCTTGAGGAACTGCTACTGCCGCTTGACGATGAGCTTTCGCGGACCAGCATGGCCAGTGTAATCCATTTGATGAATTCCTCGTGCTTGCAATTTTCGCAGCGCTTGATTTCCTTGGCCTGGCCTTGGCTTGAATACGTAGCTGGCTTGGTGGTAATCTCCTGTGGTTCACTAAAAGTCCTAAAATGGCAGGCCGGACATTCGCTAAAATGGCTATATTTTTCGGCAGGCCATTGTTTAATGATATGCTCCTTTTTGTCGTCGCTCAGCCAAATGTCGTAATCGTAAACCTGGCTCAGCTCTTCCTCGCGCTGGCCTTTTGTTAAATATGGGCTGCCGGCTACGTTTACATCGCGATCCACGCGGCTCATTGGCCTGCCTTTGCTATCGTTGATAGGAGCAAAACGGTCTGTTGTGCGGCTGCGCAAACCGAGATGCTTGAGCCACATGATGACAATGAGCGGAGAAAAAAGCAACATCCACCAGTTTCTTCGCTGGAAGGATTTGGCTTCGTCCATAAAATTCTTGTCGTCGTTATGCAGTTTTCTCAAATTGCCCAACTGGTAGGTATAGCTAAAGAAAAAAACGATGGCAAAAACGATATAGAGCACCAAGGGCACTTCTTTCCATCCAAAATTGTCGAAAAAACCAGAAACGATGCCAAAAACAAATAAAAAGACAAGTGCAAAAGCGATAAAGACCATGCTTGCGCAGCCTTTTATAAAAATAGAATCGTAAGTGGTTTTCTTCTTTTTATCTTCCGAACTGAGTGTAGGTGCTTGTTTGTTCAAGATCTTAAATGCACCAAAGAAAAGTAAAATCACAAAGCCGCAATAAAGCAGGTTGGATTTCCAGCCGTTCTCTTTTTGCTTTTGCTGGGCAATCAGCGAATTGATTTCGTCTCTGCTGCGGCCGTCGGTGAGTACCTCATAAACTTTTTGCACAGCATGGAGGATGCCGTCGCTGTATTGGCCTTCCTTAAAGGCAGGCACCAGGCTGTTTTCGCCAATATGCTTGAGCGTTACATCGGGTAGGAGGCCTTCTACGCCATAACCACTAATGAAGCGGTACTTTCTCCTGTCGATAGCCACAAATAACAATAAGCCATTGTCGCTTCCCTTTTTGCCAATTCCCCATTTGTTAAACAGTGCGGTGGCAAACTCGGCATCTTCATGGTCTTGGTCGAAATCGCTCATCACAACCACGGCCATTTCTACCTTGGTCTGTTTTTCGAGTTGGGCAATCAGTCTGTTCAGGCTGTCTATATTGCTTAGGTAGCCGTCGGGATCGCTCACAAACTTATCTTGTCCGTTCTTTTTGGGATCGGGAATTTCGCCGAGCTTGTAGTGCTTTTGGGCGAGAGCGGTAAATGCGAATACCAAAAATAAGATTGCGAAGCTTAGTTTTTTCATTGGTTTACCGGTTTATTTGAATGGTACTACCCTTCTTTCTTGAGCTTTTCAACCATCTGCGCCAGCTTTTTCTGGTCTTTGGCATAAGGAGCCAAATCGAACAGCTTAACGGTTCTGAACTCGATGGGGTGACTTTCGCTTTGCAAGGAGATATAACCGGATGTTAGGCGCTTGCCATCTTCTTTCACTTTCGGATCGAAATTAGATACATTGCCGCCACCAATTTGAGGCCTGGTATATTCGAGTACTACTTCTTTGTCAATGATATGCTGGATCAGCGAATCGCCTAGCACCAAAAACTCTGCGGTTACCCATTGGTCGCCGTGGTAGGTCTTCGATTTCGAGTCGAGGCAGTGTGCTGTATACAGTTTGTTCTGGTAGTAAATGGTGGTGCCCGGTGTACAAACGTTGCTGGTATGGCGTTCGTTTACGCCATCGCCACCTAAAATCTGCCCTTCGATAGAAATAGGGAAGTCCTGGTCTTTGAGCATGGTTTCGGGGGCCTGGCCATGTAGCATGGCGCCGCTGTTTCGCAATGCCCAGCCTGCGCCGCCTTTAACTTGCTCGCCCACAAAACGGTATTCTACTTTAAGCAGGTAATAAGAGAATGGTTTTTTGTAGAAAATATGGCCATACTGATCGTCGAAGTTGGTATAGCCATCATAACTTACCTTCATCAGCCCATTTTCGACCCTAAAGGTATTGGCGAAATTGTCGTTGAGTTCGTGCTTGGAAATTTTTACTTTCCAGTCTTTAAGGTCTTTGCCGTTAAAGAGGTTGATCCAGCCTTTTTGGGCATGAACGGTTAAACTGCCTAACAGCAAGGCAAATACAGTAATTGATTTTAAATAGGTCGATCTCATGAGATATAGTATAGATAATTGACCTAAAATAGGAAAATATTTGATAACCTGACGAAAAGCTGCTGATTGGCAGTAGTGGAGGCTATTTAGGCAGAAACGGTTGTACCTTTTCCAAGGCAAAGGCTAACTGCTCTTCCTGGGTAAGTTCGGTATTGTCGAGGATAATGGCGTCGTCGGCCCGGGTTAGCGGACTTTCTGCGCGGGTGGTGTCGGCGTAATCGCGGTGGGCCAGGTTTTCGAATACCTCTTCGAGCGTAGTTGTGGTATCGCCTTTAGATTGGAGTTCCTTAAACCGACGTTCGGCCCTGATTTTTGGGTCGGCGGTCATAAAGAATTTCACCTGCGCATCTTCAAAAACAGCAGTGCCGATGTCGCGGCCATCCATCACGATGTTTTTTGATTTGCCCATCCGCTGCTGCTGCATAACCATATCGTGGCGCACCAATTTGTTGGCCGAAACTTCGCTTACTCTTTCCGAAACGGGCATCTGCCTGATTTCGTCGGAAACTTCTTCGCCGTTGAGCAAAATATGCGATTCGTAATCGCGCGAATGGAAATTGAGTTCAATGTGCTGCAGGGCATCTTTTACAGCGGCTTCATTATTGACGTCGACTTGCTTACGGATAAAGAAAAGGGTAACTGCACGATACATGGCGCCACTATCGATGTAAATAAAACCTAATTTCTTGGCCAATGCTTTGGCCAAGGTGCTTTTGCCGCAAGATGAGTAGCCATCAATTGCTATAACCACATTTTTTCTCATGCGCTACAAAGGTAATGTTTTAGGGGAGATATGGAAAGTTAGATTTAAGAAAGATTTGAGATGTGAGTATTGGGAGATGGGCTACCGAGACCGCTTTCTGCTTAGGGCTTTAATCTTTGGGCTACTAGCATGGGTTTACCTTAGAATTACTAGTTTTGCGTTATGGTACCCTCAAAAGAAGAACTGGTTAAGGAAGTGCTGATTAAAACCTCGCGTAGCGGTGGCAAGGGCGGTCAGCACGTCAACAAAGTGTCGAGCAAAGTAGAACTGGTTTTTAACATTGCCGCAAGTTCTTTTTTTACCGAAGAGGAGCAGGCCTTGTTGCAAGAACGCCTGGCTTCGCGCCTGGATGCCGAAGGCAATTTGCATATTGTAGCGCAAGAAGACCGGAGCCAATTGCTCAATAAGCAACGTGCGATCTTAAAACTGGGCAACCTGTTGTCTAAATCGCTGCAAGTACAGAAAAAACGCAAGCCAACCAAGGTGCCCAAAGCAGTAATCGAAAAAAGATTGCAAAATAAAGCGGCAAAATCTGAAAAAAAACGAAATAGGAAATCCCTTGATTTTTAACGGTTTGCTTATTTCGTCAAAGCTGAGTTTGTTTTCTGTATTCAAAATGTTGAGAAAACTAAAGCAAAAACCGGCTTTTTAGATACGAATGGCATTAAAATTGTCAAAGGTGTGTACACACAAATAAAACACACACATGAAAAAAACAATCCTAGCCCTGGCAGTACTTGCCACGCTTGCCTCGTGCAAAAAAAACACGGACCAAATCACTAAGCCTGAAGAGGAAAAATTCTCGCCCGACATTGCGGTTGCCATTGCCGATGGCCAATTGCTAAACGATCAGACCCAACAAGGGGATGCTACTTACAACCTTTTGGGTTTTGGTTATGATGTAACCGACCAGTACAATGATGTTCATTCGGTGAGGCCGGCAGTTATTAACGTAGCGGCTTATGTTTCAGCCAATCCCGGCAGGTTTAATCCAAACAAATCGACATCGGCATATTGGGTAAACTTTAGCGGGGAAAATGCTGCGGATTTGGCGGCGCAACTATCTAACAAGATAGACCAAACCAATGGCATAAAGGCTTTTGGCAATACCATCAGTGCCGCATTTCCAGGTGCCAATACCTTCGATGGCAAATATGTTTACGGCTATTATTCTCAAATTGCGGTCCGCGCACGATTAAGCATCACAGATGGAGCCAATAGTCCGTATACCAACTACCTGAGCACTGCCTTTGCACAAGATGTCAATACCTTGAGCGCTGCCGACCTGGTTAAGAAATATGGTACGCACGTGCTCAGCAAAATTGATCTGGGCGCTAAAATCAATGTAGTTTATCAGGCCGAAGCCCCTAAAACCGATAGAAAGAAAATAAGTGCGACCGGCTTGAGGTATGCCATGAAGAACATTTTCGGATTGGGTACTGGCGAATTGGACCCAATGGATTTAAAAGCTTTGAACGCCAATACAGGAGCCAAAATTTACTATGATGCCTTTGGTGGTGATCAGTCTAAGCTGAAAGTAACCAAAATCAACAATAAATCGGTTATTAACATCACCGACTGGCTTAACAGTGCTACCGAAGAAAAAGCAAGATTTATCGGCGTTTCTTCAGAGGGTGGATTAATTCCATTGTACGAACTCGTTGCCGATGCCACCAAGAAAGCCGAAGTAAAGAGCTATATCACAACCTATATCCAAACACGCGAAGTAAAAGTTCAGAACTAACAGGCTTTTCAATTTCACAACAAAAAAGGGGCAATTTTTAATTGCCCCTTTTTTGTTCCAAGTAAATATCGTTTATGGTTTAAGCGCCTGATTTGCCAAAGCGATAGTACATCGAAATGGTGCCATACTGATGGGCTTTTGCACTGCTTTTGATTTCCTTTGATTTAAACAGCAGGCCAAAATCGAAAGTAAAACGTGGCGAGCTGTAATTAAAACCCAGCTGCTGCGCAAAAACAAAGCGTTTTACGCCAAAAGTAACTGGGCTATCATGGTTAAACATACTGCCTTGTACGGTAGCATCATAGGCTACAAAGTTGAGTTGCGGTTTGGCATAGAAGAACAATTCATGCTTGGTCAGCTTTTCGGTCTTGCCTTTGTTGCCAATTACCGAACTGGTATAAGCCGAGTTGAACAGTTGGTTTATCCTGCCGGCCCTAAATAAAACTCCGGCACCTGCACCGCTAAAAGTTGTACCCACATTGGCATAGCCTTCAACAGAGAAATCGGTGGCCTTATCGGCTGCACGATGCAACAGCTGGGTATATTGCGCCGAAAGATTAACGGCCATTTCGTTCTTGATCTGGTATTGCCAGCCGTCAATTTCGTAAAAGCCTACAATTTTATGCAAAAGCTCTTGGGCATCTTCACCGAGTGCATGAGGCCCAACGGTTCCCACTTCTAAACCAGCTTTTAATACGCTTTCGTTCTTGTAGAATAGATTTACATTGCCACCAGCATACAAATAGCCCGCAAAAGGACGGTCTTGCGTAGCCGGATCGGGCCTGTAACCTGAAATGGGATTGTACATTTTTTGTCCTGCGCTCACCTCGTAGGTGAGTTTTTCGAGCTTACCACTTAATTTTTGCTGATCGGTAGCATGTCGAAAATAAATAAACAGTCCGTTGGTATAATAGCGGTCCTGGCCATAAAAAAGATAGGCGTCGTTGTCGCTTTTAAAACCGAACTCATTGCTGTAAGACTGGGCAAAGCTGCTTAGGCCACAAATGATGAGCAGGGTTAAAGCCAAAAAAAACTTTGATTTCATTTAGTTGGGATTGCTGGAAACGTTTTTCTTTATGGTTAAATCCTGTGCATTTTTTACCTTGTCTTTGGTCAATGCAATATCAATAACCTCTTTCATTTCGCTAACATAATGAAATTTAAGGTCTTTAATGTAGTCTTCCTTAATCTCTAAAATATCTTTGCGGTTTGATTGGCAAAGGATAATTTCTTTGATGTTTGCCCTTTTGGCCGCCAAAATCTTTTCTTTGATGCCACCCACAGGCAATACTTTGCCACGAAGCGTAATCTCGCCGGTCATGGCCAGATTTGGTTTGACCTTGCGTTGGGTAAACGCCGATGTAAGGGCCGTAAGCATGGTAATACCTGCCGATGGACCGTCTTTAGGCGTAGCGCCTGCCGGAACGTGTACATGCACATCGTACTGGTCGAAAAGTTCGTTTTCGATGCCGAACAACTGGGCATGTGCCCTGAGGTAAGCCATGGCAATAATGGCAGATTCCTTCATTACATCGCCCAGGTTGCCGGTTAGGGTTAGTTTGCCTTTACCCGGACTTAAACTGGCTTCGATAAAAAGGATATCGCCACCAACCTGCGTCCAGGCCAATCCGGTTACCACGCCGGCTACTTCGTTGCCTTCGTAAAGGTCTTTGTCGTAAATCGGGGCACCCAAAATGCGTTCTACATCTGCCAACTGTAGGGCCGGATCGTAGCTTTCTTCCATGGCAATTTTAGTGGCAATGCCACGCACTAACGAACCTATTTTCTTTTCGAGGCCACGTACACCGCTTTCGCGGGTGTAGTCTTCGATTACTTTTTCTATTAACGAATTTTTAAGCGTTATGTCTTTGCTGTTCAAGCCGTGCAGTTCTTTTTGCTTTGGCAACAGGTATTTCTTGGCAATTTCTATTTTTTCTTCAATGGTATAGCCGTTTACCTCGATAATTTCCATACGGTCGAGCAGGGCAGGCTGTATAGAGCTGAGCGAATTGGCTGTGGCGATAAACAAAACGTTGGAAAGATCGTAATCGGTTTCCACGTAATGATCGTTAAAGGCATTGTTTTGCTCGGGATCTAACACTTCCAGCAAGGCCGAAGAAGGATCGCCCCTAAAGTCAGATCCAACCTTGTCTATCTCGTCCAGTACAAAAACCGGGTTCGAGGCACCAGCTTTTTTAATGGATTGGATAATGCGGCCAGGCATGGCGCCGATATAGGTTTTTCGGTGGCCCCTGATTTCGGCTTCATCCCTTACGCCGCCTAAGGCCATACGAACATATTTACGGTTAAGCGCCTTGGCTATAGATTTGCCCAGGGAAGTTTTACCAACTCCCGGAGGGCCCACCAAGCACAGGATAGGCGCTTTCATGTCTTTTTTCAGCTTAAGCACAGCCAAATATTCAACAATGCGCTGCTTCACTTTTTCTAAGCCAAAATGGTCTTTGTCCAAAATGCGCTGGGCGCGTTTCAAGTCGAAGTTGTCTTTGGTAAAGTCATTCCAAGGCAGGTCGAGCAAAAGTTCCAAATAATTCATTTGGATTGAATAATCTGGTGCGGCAGGGTTCATGCGTCCCAGTTTTTCCAATTCTTTGTCGAAATGCTCGGCAACGGCTTTGGCCCATTTCTTTTTCTTGCCGCGAGCTTGCAAGGCTTCGTACTCCAGGTCTGAAGAGTTGCCACCCAACTCTTCCTGGATGGTTTTCAGTTGCTGGTTCAAGAAATAATCGCGTTGTTGCTTGTCGAGGTCGGTGCGCACCTTAGATTGGATCTGGTTTTTCAGTTCCAGCATCTGCAGTTCGGTGGTTAGCAGTTCCATCACCATTTCGGCACGTTTGCGCAGATTGCCCATTTCGAGCATTTTCTGTTTGTCGGCCACATCTGCATTCATGTTCGAAGAGATGAAGTTGATCAAGAAAGAAGTGCTTTCGATGTTTTTGAGGGCAATGCCGGCTTCGCTCGGAATGTTGGGCGACAGCTGGATAATCTGCGACGACATTTCCTTGATCGAAGCCACCAAAGTTTTGAACTCCTTATCAGCCTTGTGCTTGGTTTCGGCAAATTTTGCGATAATAACCTTGATGTAAGGTTCAGACTGCACTTCTTCAACCAGTTGGAAGCGTTGCTTGCCTTGGATGATTACCGTGGTATTGCCATCGGGCATCTGCAGCATTTTGATGATCTGCGCCACGGTGCCCACGCTGTTCAGCTGCTCAAAGGTAGGGTCTTCTATCGAAACATCGCGTTGCGAAACCACCCCGATGATCTTGTCGCCTTTGTAGGCTTCTTTAATCAACTTGATGGATTTATCGCGGCCTACGGTAATCGGAATAACCACACCCGGAAACAAAACGGTGTTTCTGAGGGGTAGTATCGGTAGGATTTCTGGCGTTTCTTCATTGTTCATGTCGTCTTCGTCTTGTTGAGACATCAACGGAAAGAACTCTGTGTCTTCGTTTATGATGGGTAGTGCTTGACTAAAATCGAATTGATCCTGTTTGCTCATTAAGTAAGGCCTTTAACTATATAAAACGACAAAGTGACAGCATGCCGTTAAAAAAATATTAATTTTATGTTACAAGCTATATTTTCAACTCTTGTGCCAAAAAGCCAAACGACCTGATTGCCTGTTAAAAAGTCAGCATTAAAAAAAATAGCAGACTTCATCATATTTCAACTAATTTAGCGTTTACCTTAATATTTGCAAATGATATAATTTTGTGTTTAATTGCCCCCTATTGCTTTACCCATGGAACAAACACTCTTATTTGAAAAGGGATTTGTAATTTTAACCTAAAACACAACGCTTAATGACTTACTTTAAAAAAACGGTTTTTTTATTTTTTGTACTTACAGGGTTTTCGACCGCTTTTGCGCAAGGCAATTACGAAAACATGGGCCGACAGGCTTTTGTGAAGAGTGATTTTAAGACCGCAGTTGCCCAGCTGGAGAAAGTAGAAAACAATGACAGCAATCCGAGCGTGCTCAAAATGCTGAGCTATTCTTATTTCCAGTGCGGAGATTATGAAAAAGCAACCGATGCCTATAGCCGTTTGATCACATTGAAGCCGAACGATTATTCTTCCTATTACTACCGTGGCAAAGCGAGGCTGAATATTGCCAATGCGCCTAAAGAATCGCTCAACAGCATGCGCGAAAACTTTTACCAAACCGCCATCAAGGATTTTACAAAGGCCATCGAAATCAATGGCGAAGACGATCCGCAGATTTTGCAGAATAGGGGCATTGCGTATAAGGATTATGCAATATTCAAATCCTATAAAATTAAAAAGGCGCCTGAAAAAGCAGCTTGCGTAGCCCAATTTAACAATGCCATTAACGATTTTCAGAAAGTACTGACTGTACAGCCGTTCAGAAAAGACATTATTGCTTTGGTTGATTATGTAAAGGCGCAGATTGCCAGCCTGAAATAATAGCCGGCAAAAGATATTGAAAAAAAAGGCCCCGAAATTTTCGGGGCCTTTTTTAGTTGAACTTTCCAGTAATCTCGTATTTCTTCTCGGCCCGGAGCCTGATTTGCTGTACTTTTTTAATTTGGTAAAGGCTATCGGGATAATAGCTGAGGCTGTCGTTAGACTTGTAAAGGTCGTTGGTGTTGCTCACAAAGATCCTGATGGCACTGACCTTGTTACCCTTAAAGCTAACTTCTAGTTTTTTGACAGGTACTTTAGCATTTTGGCTGGTATAAGTGCTCATGCCGTTGGCTAGGCTAGAACTAAAGGAACCACGCCACGCCGCCTTGTTGATGTCGGATTGGATAAAAAGGTCTAATTCTTTCTTCCAATCGGCAATTTTTACTTTATGGGTTTCGCTTTTTCCACCCACCACCACTGTTTTGTTAATCAAAGGCTTAGCCTTTTGCAAACGCAACGCCTCTTTTTTTAAATAGCCTTCCAGGTCGAAATAGGCTTTGGTATTCTTGTTTTCCTGCTCTTTCAACGTGCAGGAAGCCAACGCAAGCGCCAAACCAAACAAAAACAGCTTCTTCATTATACCAAACAATTGCCAGTCATGACTTCGGGAATGGCAATGCCCATCATTTTGAGGATGGTGGGAGCTATATCGCCCAATTTGCCGTCGGCAATGCTGTGGTAATCTTCGTCTATCAAAATGCAAGGTACCAGGTTGGTTGTATGCGCAGTATTGGCCGAGCCGTCGGGATTGATCATGAATTCCGAATTGCCATGGTCGGCTAGAATGATGAATGAATAACCATTGGCTTTGCCCACTTCTACCACCTTGGCAGCGCAGGCATCGGCTGTTTCTACGGCTTTAACTACGGCATCGAAAACGCCGGTATGGCCAACCATATCAGGATTGGCAAAGTTAAGACATACAAAATCTGCCCAGCCGGTAGCCAGTTCCTTGGTAATGGCCTCGGTAATACCGGTAGCACTCATCTCCGGCTGCAGATCGTAGGTGGCCACTTTTGGCGATGGAATTAAAATGCGTTTTTCGTTGTCGAATTCTTTTTCCCTGCCACCCGAAAAGAAGAAGGTAACGTGCGGGTATTTTTCTGTTTCGGCAATGCGGATCTGGTTTTTATGATTAGCGGCCAAAACCTCGCCCAAGGTATTGGAAAGGTCGTCTTTGGTAAAGATAACCTTTACGTCGGCAAAGCTTTCGTCGTAGGTGGTCATGGTTACGTAGTACAAAGGCAGCTTGTGCATGCCAAAGTCTGGGAAATCCTTTTGGCTCAAGGCCAGGGTAATTTCGCGGCCACGGTCGGTTCGGTAGTTGAAACAGATCACCACGTCGCCCGGCTTAATGGTCGCCACCGGACTGCCATCGGCTTGAGTTACCACAATCGGTTTAACAAATTCGTCGGTAATGTGGTTCTCGTACGATTTTTTAATAGCTTCTTCGGCATTGGTGGTTTTTTCGCCCAGGCCATTTACCATCAGATCGTAGGCTTGCTTCACCCTTTCCCAGCGGTTATCTCTATCCATGGCATAATAGCGTCCAATGAGACTGGCAATTTTGCCGGTAGAAGTTTTCAGGTGTGCATCGAGGCTCGAGATAAAGCCAAGTCCAGCATTGGGGTCGGTATCCCTGCCGTCTAAGAAAGCGTGTATAAAAACATCTTTCAGGCCTTTTTCGTTGGCGGCATCACACAAAGCCTTGAGGTGATTGATGTGCGCATGTACGCCACCGTCTGAAACGAGTCCGATAAAGTGTACAGCCTTGTTTTGTGCCTTGGCATAATCGAAGGCATTAACCAGTACTTCGTTGCTGTGCAGCGTTCTGTCGCTAATGGCCTTGTTAATGCGCCCCAGCTCTTGGTAAACCACTCTTCCGGCACCCAAGTTCATGTGGCCCACTTCAGAGTTGCCCATTTGGCCGGCCGGCAGGCCAACGGCTTCGCCAGAGGCTTCTAGTTTTGAATTAGGGTAGGTTTGGAGCGCAGAATCGAAAAACGGAGTGTTGGCCACATAAGCGGCATCTGATTTGTCTTTTTTTCCGTAGCCCCAGCCATCAAGAATAAGAAGTACTACTTTTTTTGCTTTCATTATTTGAAATTATATGTTTAAACAACAATATTTGCGGCATTAGTTGTTTACTGATCTGTTTATTGTTTACAAATATAAGCCTAATGATGCCTTTAAATGAAAGTTTTTGCACTTTGTGATTTAATTAATGGCATAATTTTGGCTTGTAATTCTGCAGTTTGATATCACACATGATGAAACCTTTGCTTGCGTTTTTGCTGTTGCTGTTGCATTTTCCTACGAATAAGGCATTTCAGGCCGATATTGTTGATGATTTGTCCAATAATTTCAAGGCCGGAAACTCTAAAGAAATTGCCAAGAGCTTTGCGGCGTCTGTAGAACTAATCATTATCGACCAGGAAGATGTATACAACAAAGCACAGGCCGAACAGATATTGAAGGATTTTTTTGTGAAGAATCCGCCCAATCGTGTTTCTATTATCCACCGCTTGAGCAATTATCCCAATTACCGCCTGGGTATTCTTTCGCTGGGCACCAAAAATGGGAAGTTTAGGGTAACCATTACCATGAGCCTTAAGAAACCGACTAATAATTTCTTAATCACCGAGTTAAGGATAGAGCCGGATAAAGAGTAGCATTTCAGCCAAAAATTGCTAATTTTGCAATAAAAAAAGTTTTGGATAAGCAATTAGTTGATCTATTTATCAAAAATGCCATTGCCGAAGATGTAGGCGATGGAGATCATACCTCACTTTCTACCATACCGGCAGGTACACAGGGAAAAGCCCAGTTAATTGTTAAGGAAGACGGCATATTGGCCGGCGTGGAGCTTGCGCTCGAAATCTTCCAGCAAATTGATCCTGCCCTGCAGGTTGAAGTCTTTTTAAAAGACGGCGATGCGGTTAAGGTAGGCGACATTGCTTTTGTGGTGGCCGGGAGTACGCATGCGATTTTGCTGGCCGAGCGCCTGGTGCTCAACTGTATGCAGCGCATGAGTGGCATCGCCACCAAAACCCACCGCATTGTAACTTTGTTAAAACCATATAAAACCCAGATTTTAGATACGCGCAAAACCACTCCTGGCCTGCGCTATTTAGAAAAATGGGCCGTAAAAATTGGCGGAGGAGTCAATCACCGCATCGGTTTGTACGATATGATCCTGATCAAAGACAACCACGTTGACTATGCTGGCGGCATTGCCAATGCCATTGAAGCGGCAAACAGCTACCTGGCGCAAAACCATAAGCAATTAGACATCGAAATAGAGGTAAGAAACCTCGCCGAGCTGCAGCAGGTATTGGCAACGGGCAAAGTAAACCGCATTATGCTGGATAATTTTGAGCCGAAGTTGCTTAAAGAAGCTGTAAAGCTGATCGATGGGCGTTTCATTACCGAAGCATCAGGTGGCATTGTGGAGGCCAATGTGGCCGATTATGCCGCCTGTGGTGTCGATTACATCTCGATGGGCGCCCTAACCCATTCGGTAAAAAGCCTGGACCTGAGTTTAAAAGCGTGCTAAGACCAAATTCTGCCGACGTGAATCTGAATTTTTTAGTATAATTGTAGGTCATGATTTCGATCTATTCCATTTCAGCGCTAATTGCGGCCTATCTTTTAGGATCTATCCCAACAGCGGTTTGGCTGGGGCAGGCCTTTTATGGCGTTGACGTGCGCGAATACGGAAGCGGCAATGCCGGAGCCACCAATACTTTTAGGGTTTTGGGCAAAAAGGCTGGTATCGCCGTTATGCTCATCGATATTTTTAAAGGCTACACAGCCACTCAATTGGCCCATTTTATAGGGCTTTCGGTTACGGGGCCACATAACTCTACTCAATTCGTCAATTACCAATTGGCGCTAGGCGTAATTGCCGTCATGGGCCATCTATTCCCTGTTTTTGCAGGTTTTAGAGGTGGCAAGGGCGTGGCTACGCTTTTTGGAATGGTTTTGGCTGTAAACTTTCAGGCTGCAATGCTTTGCGTGCTGGTTTTTGTAGTGGTGCTGCTGGTAAGCAAATACGTTTCCCTGAGTTCGATATGTGCGGGCTTTACTTTCCCGATCGGTATTGTGTTTGTTTTTCATTCTTCAATCAAATCGGAAGTGCTTTACGGAATCTGTGTATGCATCCTGATTTTGGTTACACACCAAAAAAACCTCGAAAGACTGCTCAAGGGCAAGGAATCGAAAGTTTACCTGTTCAAGAAAAAACAGGCTTAAAGTACCTTTGCACAAACTATTGGCTCCTTTATTTGTTAGGAGAAATGGTTAGGAACAAAACTAAACAGTTAGACAAATACACTGAATACAGATTTAATAGATGAAAAAATTAGCGATTTTGGGCTTGGCAACAGGGATGTTGGCAATTGCCGGATGTACCACGGTTCCTTTAACCGGCAGAAGCAGGTTGAGTTTGGTAGACGATAGCCAGCTGCAGCAACAGGCAGCCATTGGCTATGCCCAGTTGTTGAGCGATCCGAGCACCAAGGTAGTGGCAGCCAACTCTGCAGAAACGCAAAGAATTAAACGTATTGGAGCCAATATTGCTGCTGCGGTAACCAAATACATGAACGATAATGGCTTTGGCGACCAGATCAGGAACTACAAATGGGAGTTCAACCTTATTCAAAGCTCAGAAATCAACGCCTGGTGCATGCCGGGAGGTAAGGTAGCCGTTTATACAGGCATTTTGCCCATTACCAAAGACGATGCCGGTTTGGCCACTGTAATGGGTCATGAGATTGCACATGCCATAGCACAGCACTCGGCCGAGCGGGCTTCGCAAATGATGGCGGCGCAAGTAGGTGGTGCGGCGGTTGGCGTAGCTACCGGCAATAAATCGGAAACTACACAAGCCGTAGTTAACCAGTTGTACGGCATTGGCGCACAAGGCTTGTATATTTTGCCTAACTCGCGCAAGCAGGAATTGGAAGCCGATAAAATGGGCCTTTCATTCATGGCTATGGCAGGTTATAACCCGCAAAACGCCATTGCTTTTTGGCAAAGGATGGCCGCGGCCAGCAAGAACGGAAGCAAGCCACCGGTTTTTTTAAGTACCCACCCAACCGACGAAAGCCGTATTGCCCAGATACAAAGAGATTTGCCAGAGGCCATGAAATATTATAAAGGCAGATAAGGCCTAATAAGGTAGAAGGTCTTAAGGTGGAAGGCATAGGGTGTAAGGTTTAGGCTTTACACCTTTTTGTTTGTAAAAATTAATATCTTTCGACATGATAAACCGTAAATTTTCGCCCTCTATTATTGCGATATTTGGCGTATTGTTATTTTTGGCATGTGGACAAAATACCAAGAAAGCAGATCAAGTAACAATGACAAAATTTGAAGAATTTAAAAACAAGGAAAAATTTCTAAAAGACGAAAAAACGCATTATCCAGGGATAGGAAACCCAGCCCTAATACCCGCTTTAACTGAAAAAATCAATCTTGTTGCGGATGATTTTAAAAATCTAGCCCAAAAAGGTGATGCAAGCGATAAAGATTATCAAGATGCAATAAAGGCTGGGTTAGATAGGTTTTCAGCCATTTACAATGAACTTGATACAGAGGATAGAGAGCAGGTTTGCTCTTACTTTGAAGAATTAATGGACTTAGTAGGACTTGAAAGTTCTGGCGGACACTTAAATGATTTTATGTACGGTTTTAATCCATCTTAAGATCAAACGCTAAGCATTTGACTTATCTTTTTTTGAAAGCTGAGATAATTCCAGCTACTAACATCAATTCTGCTATCCTTACAAGTCCTCGGCTCCGGACTTTTCATCTGGGTACCAAGGCTGGCGTTGCTATTTCTGGTTGCACAGGCCTAGGTTAAATAGCCCTGATTGGAGCGGCATCCTTTTTTGCCACTGAGGCAAAAAGATACAGCGGAAAGCAGGACTGACTTCAATCCTGACTGCAGGCACTGAGCTCCATGTAATCAAAAACCTGCCAAATGCACAAGCCCGTTTGTGGACGCCAATCGCAATACCCCAATACGTACTACTCCATATATGCATAACGCTAATTGCCCAATACCTTCATAATCGCCGATGCTTTAAGCAGGCATTCCTCGTATTCGTCGGCTGCATTGGCCGCATAGGTAATGGCGCCGCCAACCTGAAAAGAAAGGTATTGCGTATTTTCATTATACAAGATGCTTCTGATGATGACATTAAAGTCGAAGTCGCCATTAGGACTGATACAACCAAAAGAGCCCGAGAAGGCCCCCCTTTTGCTTTTTTCGTACTGCTCAATCAGTTCCATGGCCTTGATTTTCGGCGCACCGGTCATCGAGCCCATCGGAAAGGTGTTTTTAATGGCATCCACCCAATGGATATTCGGATCAAGCTCACAGCTAATGGTCGAAATCATTTGGTGCACCTGCGGAAAGCTGTAGATGCCGAAAAGTTCTTCTACTTTTACACTGCCTTTAACGGCATTTCTGGTCAAATCGTTGCGCACCAGGTCTACAATCATCACGTTTTCGGCCTGCTCTTTAACGCTCGATTTCAATGTGGCTTTGATCTGCTCGTCGACTATCGGATCACCGTTTCTTTTGGCAGTGCCCTTAATGGGTTGCGAAATCAGCTTGTTGCCCCTTTTGCATAGAAAACGCTCTGGTGTGGCCGAAAGGATATAATGTTGGTTAAGCTTGAAAAATCCCGAAAACGGGGTAGGCGAAAGGGCATTGAGGGCTTCGTAAATCGACAGGGGATCAATTGAAGCATGTTGTGCAAAAAACTCCTGGCAAAAATTAACCTCGTAAATATCGCCCCGCTTGATGTGGCCTTGCAAAGCCTCAACCGTTTGGATATACGTTTCGCGATCGAAGCGTTTTTCGATAGCCAGTTTGGGATTGTCGTGCCTAATCAGCTCAATCTGCTCGATCTCGTGGATGATGGAAGCATTGCCTTTAAGCACTTTGACGGCGTTTTTTTGTATCGCCAACAAGTATTGTGGTACAAAGAAATAGAGGTCTGGAAAATGGAGGTCATCGCTGTGCGAACTGGTTAAATGCTCTACTTCGTTTTTGAGTTCATAGCTAAACAAGCCAAACAGCCAGTCGCGGTGCTGTTCGTAAAATGAGCGGAGCTGGGCAAAAGCAGTTCCGGCGTTAGCTTTTAATTGGTGTTGCTGTCCGATGGCGATGAGGCAGTCGTATTGCGCATAAGGATCAGTATATTGATTGGAATCCAGGTAGCAACAAACATCGAAATTCATGGCCCATTGTTTGGCCTTTTGCTTAAATAAGATAATTTCGTCCCCGTTCATTTTCGCCGTAAAGGTATTAAATGCCAACAAAATTGTAAAATAAGATTGGCCTAGGCGGAAAGTATGTTTAGCTTGCTGTTGACTGGTTTTGTTAAGGTGTTTTAAAATAACGAAGATGCACTTGCAACCAAATTCAAATTGGCACCGTCTTTCTCCTAACTAGCTTGAATTTATATGCTTAAATAAAACAACCTTATGAAACGAATTTTATCAACCCTCATCCTTTTCTTGTTTGCCCTGTCCTTACATGCGCAAACCACCCCGAAAGCCGATCAGCCAAAGATACCTTATGGCGATAACAAAGCTGCCGGCCATTACGCCAAGATACGAGGCATGAACATGTATTACGAGACTTATGGCGAAGGCCAACCTTTGCTCATTATCCATGGCAATAGTGGCTCTATTGGCGACTTTAGCAAGCAGATCCCTTATTTTGCCAAAAAATACAAAGTCATTGTGGCCGATAGCCGCGACCATGGCAAGACTTTAGATACCTTGAATATGGTTGATTCACTGTCTTATGAGCAGATGAGCGATGATTATGCAGCGTTGCTTACGCATTTAAAGATCGATTCGGCCCTGGTGTTGGGCTGGAGCGACGGAGGCATTAACGGTTTGTTGCTGGCCATGCGCCATCCAGAAAAGGTAAAAAAACTGGCCGTAACCGGCGCCAACCTTTGGCCCGATACGAACAGCGTGGAGCCGTTTATATTGAAATATTTTGATGGCATCAAAAAATACTACGACAAGCAAAAGCCATCGATAGCACGTACGGTATTGCTGAGGCATTTTAATTTGCTGTTGGCGCAACCACAAATCAAGCCCGCCTCACTGGCTCAAATCAAGTGCCCGACGTTGGTTATGGCCGGCGATCAGGATGTGATCAAGGCAGAACATACGCTGCTTATTGCCAAGTCTATTCCAAAAGCCAACTTATGGATAGTGCCCGATTCGGGCCACGGATACCTCGTACTGAGAAGCGTTGATAAATTCAATACCGAGGTTGATGAGTTTTTTCAGCGGAAGTACAAGAAAATAGCCGGAAGAGCGCTCTTGCAAAACTGATGATTTGTTGCCGCATGATTAAGCAGAATTGTTGTATTTTGTGCAAGGAATCAATTTAACTATGGCCAATAAAATCTTAATGCTCTTTGTACTGCTGATATTGGCTGGAGGGGCCGCTTTTTCTCAAGAGAAAAATATCGACGATGCTTATCAACAATTTATGTTTTCGAGAACGGCTAAGGGCAACGATGTACTGATTGAACAGACAAGTGGCTTGTTGGCCAGGGCTAAAGAATTGAACGCCAAGCGGCAGGCTAATGTGGCTTATCACTTGGGGCGTATGTACGAAGAAGTGGGCAAGCCCGATAGTGCGCTGGTTTACTACACGCAATCGCTTAAAGGCGAACCTAATTATTCGGTTATTCACAGGGCACTGGGCTTTATATACCTTAACCAAAGCAAGGTGTTTGTAGCTCAAATGAATGCAGCAAGTGCTTCTAAAAATGCGGATGCCAATGCGAAGGCCTACAATCAGTACAGGGCGGCTGTACTCAAGGCATTGCCACATTTGGAGAAATACCAAGCCTGTGAGCCCGATGACGAAACTTTGGATATGATTACGAACCTGTATAAAAGTATAAAAGACAGTGGGTCGGTGGCAACCCTGCCCACGCGTTTAAAAACTATGGCTGGAGCTTGCGTAAACCTGCTTGAAGATGAATAAAAAAATCCCTTGAAATTTTCAAGGGATTTTTTGTTATCGTTATCTCAACGTCAAGGTCTGTGTCCTGTCTGGTCCAACCGAAAGGAATTTGATGGGCACTTCCAGTTCTTTTTCCAGGAAGGCGATGTAAGCGCTCAGCTGGCTTGGAATCTGATCGGTTGAGGTAATCTTGGTCAAGTCGGTTTTCCATCCTGCTATAGCCGTTAAAACCGGTTTGGGTTGGATAGAAATGATGTCGTAAGGCATATAGTCGATCGTTTCGCCGTTGTATTCGTAGTGCGTACAGGCATAAATCGTGTCAAAACCATCTAAAACGTCGGCCTTCATCATGATGAGTTCGGTAACGCCGTTCAGCATGATGGCATATTTTAAGGCGGGCAGGTCGATCCAGCCACAACGACGCGCACGGCCTGTAGTTGCGCCAAACTCGTGGCCTACCTGGCGTAGGGTTTCGCCTATTTCGTTATCCAGTTCGGTAGGGAAGGGGCCACCGCCTACACGGGTGCAGTAAGCCTTGAAAATGCCATAAACATCGCCCACTTTGTTTGGTGCAATGCCCAAACCGGTACAAGCGCCAGCCGTAGTGGTGTTTGATGAAGTTACGAAAGGATAAGAACCAAAGTCTACGTCGAGCAAAGTGCCTTGCGCACCTTCGGCCAATACTTTTTTGCCGGCTTTGAGGTAGCCGTTTACAAAGTGTTCGCTGTCTACGTGAGGAATGGTTTTGATAAACTCGATGGCTTCGAAGAAGGCGGCTTCTTTTTCGGTTAAATCGTATTCGAACTCGTAGTGCGAAAGGATTTCTTTATGTTTTTCTACCAATTTGGCATAGCGGGCAGCAAAATCAGGCAAAGTGGTATCGCCTACGCGCAAACCGTTACGGCCGGTTTTGTCCATATACGTTGGGCCAATTCCTTTTAGGGTTGAACCGATCTTGCCGGCGCCCATTTTTTGCTCGTTGGCGGCATCCAATAACTGGTGGGTAGGCAAAATCAAGTGTGCCTTGCGCGCCAATACTAGTTTGCCGGCAGCAACCGGGTCGTGGCCTGCTTTTTTAAGGTTATCTAACTCTCTTTTTAAGATAATGGGATCGATTACTACGCCATTGCCGATCAGGTTCATGGTTTTTTCGTTAAAAATACCTGATGGAATGGTGTTGAGTACAAATTTTTTACCATCGAACTCTAACGTGTGACCAGCATTTGGACCGCCTTGAAAACGGGCTATCAAATCATATTGCGGACTTAAAACATCAACAATTTTTCCCTTGCCCTCGTCGCCCCATTGCAGGCCTAGTAGTACGTCTACTTGCGTCATTATTTTAAATTAAAGAATAGAAAGATTATAAAATTGGATAATTAGTTAGCGTGTTGTTTTTGCGTATGGTTGGCTTTGATGGCAGCGGCAGCGCTACAATCGAAACAAACCCCGTAAAGGTTCAAAGAATGGTGCTTGATGTCGAATTTCAATAATTCGCCTACCATGGTTTGGATTTGGTGGATACGTGGATCGCAGAATTCTACCACTTTGCCACAGTCGATGCAGATCACATGGTCATGTTGGTGGTAGCCATACGACTTTTCAAACTGCGCCATGTTCTTGCCAAACTGGTGTTTGGTTACCAAATCGCAAGATACCAAAAGCTCTAAGGTATTGTAAACCGTAGCCCGGCTTACCCGGTACTTTTGGTTTTTCATGTGGATATAGAGCGTTTCTACATCGAAATGGTCATTTCTAGAATAAATTTCTTCTAAAATGGCAAAACGCTCGGGGGTTTTTCTCAAGTTTTTGTTTTCGAGGTAGGCTTCGAAGATTTTTCTCACCAACTCGTTGGTATTCTGTGCAGACATAGTTTTAAACTCCTCCCAAAGGTATAGAAATGATTACAGACATTAAAGTGAATCGCGGATTATTTTAAAGATGATTACACTGTAGTTATATTCTGGTAGTTAATTGTTTATTGCTTGGATGGTTGTGAAAGCTGTAACGTTTGAGGGCTATTCTAAGCCGTTGCCTTAGCCATGGTCTTACCGTTATTCAAAATAGATTTCGAATAAAATGCAGGATACGGATGGCTTTAAAAGATTGCTTCGTCACTGGCATTCGCCAAAACGCCGGATTGTCAATGACCATCCAACCTTTCCTTACAAAGGATTTTCTTGAGTTTTTAACTTTTACCCTTCGCCTTTATGCCCTCATCCTTCCGTCAGGCTCTTAAGCATCAAACCTCGTTACGCCGGTTACGCCTTTTACTTCCAACAGGTTTTTGATCAGGTTGTCTAAATGATCGGTGTCGTTTACAAAAACCATAATCGAACCGTCGAAAATGCCGTCGTTGGTATCTACTGTAATCGAGCGCATGTTTACTTTGAAGTCGTTGGAAATTACTTTGGTAATGTTGTTGATCAAGCCTACGTCGTCAATCCCTACAATATGCAAGCCGGTTAGGAAGGTCAGTTCTTTTTGGCCGTTCCATTTGGCTTTTACAATGCGGTAGCCATAATTGGCCATCAGCTGGGCTGCATTCGGGCAATTGGTGCGGTGTATCTTAATGCCTTCGTTAACGGTTACAAAGCCAAAAACATCGTCGCCGGGAATAGGGTTGCAACAGGCGGCCAAAGTATAATCTATTTTTTGCAGGTCTTCGCCAATCAGTAAAATATCCGATTCCGGCCCTTTTACCTTGTTCAGTAACGCTTCTACCTGACGGCCATCGGTTTTAAAATCGTTGCCCCTATTTTCGATTTCCTTTTCGCTGCTTAAATATTCCTTCAGGTCTTTAAGCTCTATTTTGCCATTGGCCACGCCAATAAACAGGTCTTGGGTTGATTGCAGCTTAAAAAAATAGGTAAGCTTGTTCAGGTTGTCGGTATTGTAGGTGATTTTTAGCGATTTTAGCTTGCGCTCTAAAATTTCCTTGCCCGCTTCGGCAATTTTCCGCTTTTCTTCTTTAAGCGACGACTTGATTTTAGACTTGGCCTTGGCAGTTACTACGATATTGAGCCAATCTTCTTTTGGGACCTGCTTGCCCGATGTGATGATTTCTACCTGGTCGCCGTTTTGCAGTTTATGCGAAAGGGGAACAAGCTTGTGGTTTACCTTGGCGCCGATACATTTGGCGCCTACGTCGGTGTGGATTTCGAAGGCAAAATCGAGGGCTGTAGCACCCAGAGGCAATTGCAGCAGGGCGCCTTTTGGCGTAAAGATGAAGATCTCGTCGGAAAACAAATTCATCTTGAAATCGTCTAAGAAATCGAGGGCATTGGCCTCCGGATTGCTCAACATTTCCCTTACTTTTTGGATCCATTGGTCCAGTCCGTTGTCGTTGGTCGATTCTTTGTATTTCCAGTGTGCGGCAAAGCCTTTTTCGGCAATTTCATTCATGCGCTGGGTACGGATCTGTACCTCAACCCACTGGCCTTTTGGCCCCATTACCGTGGTGTGCAGCGATTCATAGCCATTGCCTTTTGGCGACGATACCCAGTCGCGCAGGCGGTCTGGATTTGGCCTGTAAAGGTCGGTTACAATCGAATAGGCTTTCCAACAATCTGCTTTTTCACGTTCGGGTGGACTATCCAAAATAATCCTGATGGCAAAAAGATCGTACACTTCCTCAAAAGGAATGTTTTTCTTTTTCATCTTATTCCAAATGGAGTGGATTGATTTGGGCCGGCCGTAAACGTTGGCGACCAGGCCTTGTTCGGCCAGAATTTCGTTGATCGGTTCTACGAAAGCCTTGATGAACGAGTTCCTTTCGGCTTTTTTCTCATTCAGTTGGGTCGCAATAAATTTATAAGTATCTGGCTCGAGGTACTTCATGGAGAGGTCTTCCAGCTCAGATTTGATGGCATACAAACCCAAGCGATGAGCCAGGGGGGCGTAGAGGTAAATGGTTTCGGAGGCAATTTTGAGCTGTTTTTGCCTTGGCATAAAATCCATCGTCCGCATGTTGTGCAGGCGGTCGGCCAGCTTGATCAAGATAACCCTTACATCGTCGGCCAGGGTGAGGAGCATTTTCCTGAAATTTTCGGCCTGCAACGAGCTGTTATAGTCGAAAACCCCAGATATTTTGGTCAGCCCGTCAATGATTTTGGCTGTTTTTTTGCCAAACTCGCGTTCGATATCATCGAGGGTAATGTCGGTATCTTCCACTACATCGTGCAGCAATGCACACACAATGGAAGTAGTGCCCAACCCAATTTCCTCGGCGGCAATCTGCGCCACGGCAATTGGGTGGTAGATGTAAGGTTCGCCCGATTTGCGGCGCATGTCTTTATGGCTGTCGAGCGCCATTTCAAATGCCTTGCGTATTTCTTTCTTGTCTCCCTTTTGTAAAGTTGATTTCGAAGCACGCAAAAGGGCACGATACCGCTTGAGGATTTCCTGTTTTTCTGCCTCTAAATCAATTACTAAAGTATTCTTCATTTGTATTTTCTAGGTAAAATTATCGTATTTTAAGCTATAAAAGATTATATTCGATTATCGTTGAAACGAATATATAAAATTAGCTTTAACTTTGTATAGGCATAAATTTATGAAATATTCACGTCTTTTTATTCTGATTATTGTCATGTTTCTTGGCACTGCCGTTAAAGCCCAGGAAACAGGAACGCCTCCAATTTGGCCAAAATTGGGTAAAAACGACACTATCCGCGTAGCGGCCACCAACGACAACGGCTACATGATACCTTGGATTGGCCTGCAGGAAGTAGTGATTTATGGCCAGCGCATCTGGAAGTCGGCGGCCGATCAGGCAGCCTACAACCGGTTAAAGTACAATGTTTTAAAAGTAATGCCTTACGCCTTGTTTGCCAAGCGTCGCTATGAGCAACTGGAACGTGATTTAGCAACGGTTGCTGATAAAAAGGAGCAGAAACGATTGGTAAAAGAATGCGATGCCGAAATCAAACAGATGTTCAACACCGAAATCAAGGAACTGACGATTACCCAAGGCCAAATCCTCACCAAGTTGATAGACCGCGAAGTAGGACGTACTACTTTCGACATTGTGAAGCAAACTAAAGGGGGCTTTGCGGCGTTTTCTTATCAGTTGATTGCAAGAGTGGTTGGACATAATCTAAAAAGTACCTACGATGTTTCGGTAGACCGGGATATTGAGTCAATTATTGTCAGCTCGGGCTATTACCAAAATTAAATCCATGAATCCTGACCAAACCATATACCCATTTAAAGTAAAGCTATTAAATGGGGCCGAAAAAACATTAGCTGATTATAAAGGAAAAGTACTGATGGTGGTTAACACCGCTTCGGGTTGCGGCTTTACGCCACAGCTCAAGGAACTGCAGGAATTGAGGGAAACGTATAAAGACAAGGGGTTTGAGATTTTAGGCTTTCCATCCAACGATTTCGGGAAGCAAGAACCGCTAGACGGCAATGCCATTGGCGAATTCTGCGAAGTCAACTATGGCGTTCAATTTCCTATTTTCGAAAAAATTATGGTCAGGGGAAGCCATGCGCATCCTTTGTTCAAGTTTTTGAGCGATAAAAAGCTCAATGGACAGCTGAGTTCTACTCCTAAGTGGAACTTCCACAAATACCTCATCAACAAAGAGGGCAAAGTGGTTGATTATTTTTATTCTTTTACCAAGCCAAATGCATCGAAGGTGAAAAAGAAAATCCAGCGTTTGCTGGAAGAGAAGGCAGAGGGCGGAAGGTAGCGGTTTTAAGGTGAAAGGTTTTGGATCTATTACTCATTCAAAATTCAATCATTCTCTCATTCAAAATCAATAATAGATGAAATTAGACATACTTGTTTTTGCCGTGCATCCCGACGATGCGGAATTAGGCTGTTCTGGAACAATTTTAAAACATATTGCCTTAGGGAAAAAAGTAGGGATCGTTGATTTTACCCGTGGCGAGCTAGGTACCCGTGGCTCGGCTGAAATACGTGATGAAGAGGCGGCCGAATCGGCCAAAATATTGGGATTGCATGCCCGGGAAAACCTCAGGCTGAAAGACGGCTTTTTCAGGAACGATGAAGCCCATCAGCTGGAAGTAATTAAAATGGTACGTAAATACCAGCCTGAAATTATCCTGACCAATGCCTTGCACGATCGCCACCCAGATCATGGCCGGGCAGGAGATTTGGCCAACGACGCCATATTTTTATCGGGCTTAAGGCGGATTGAAACTACGCTTGATGGGCAAAAGCAGGCGCCTTGGCGCCCCCGCCTGGTGCTGCAGTATATCCAAGACCGTTACATTGAGCCCGATATCCTGGTTGATATTACCGAGGTGATGGAGCAGAAAATTGCTTCGATCAGGGCGTTTAAAACCCAATTCGATAGTCCTGATAACAGCGAACCTCAAACCTATATCTCATCGCCCGAATTTTTGGAGGCGGTAATTTCGCGTGCCCGCGAGTTTGGCAAGAGCATTGGCGCCACTTATGCCGAAGGTTTTACCTCCAGAAAACTGCTGGGTGTAAACAATCTTTTTGATTTAAGATAAAATAACCTCGTTAACGAAAAGGCCCGACTTGCATTGCAGGTCGGGCCTTTTGGGTTTTGGTTGGCTAGGCTGTTAGTAGCCTGGGTTTTGTTGTAAACCTTTGTTAGCGCTCATTTCGCGGTCTGGAATTGGGAAAACCAATTTTGGACTGTTGTAAGGAAAGGCACCGATTGCACGTTTGGTGCGTTTGTAATCGTGCAGCCTGAAACCTTCGAAAGCCAGCTCTTTGTCGCGTTCGGTTAAAATAAGGTCTAAAGTAGGTACAATAGGACCTAGCCCTGCTCTAGTCCTTAAGGTGTTGATATCGTCGGCAGGCGTAGCGCCAACTGAAGTGCCCAACCTAAAATTGGTTTCGGCGCGGATCAGGTATTGCTCTGTAATTCTACACACGGGTATATTGTCAAAGAAATTATACCATTTTCTGGTAAACAAGCCCGATTTTGCACCGTTGCCATCGTAAATCATGTCGGTTCTGCGTTTGTCGGTGGTGCTGTACGAATTGTAAAAGGTGGTGTTGATGCTGGCATCTCCACGGCCAACCTTGCCACCTGTTGAGTTCAGATAGCTAGAATAGAAAGTAGCCAAGCCATCATTTGCCGAACCTGCATTACTTTGGTCGTTTTGCTGGATTTCGAAAATACCTTCGTTAGAGTTTTTTACCCTAAAAGGAGTTTCCAGCGAAGCGGTAATCAAGCTGTATGGGCTGTTGGTGATGATGTCGTTTGACAAGTCGCGAGCCAACTGGAATTTGCCTTCCTGCAAATAAACCCTCGCCAAAAATGCCATGGCGGCGTATTTGTCGTCTACCGCGCTTAATTTGGTGATGGCAGTTTTCAAATCGTTTTCAACGGCAGTATAAACATCGGCCACAGTACTGCGCGGAATGTTTTTAATCACATCGTCGGTTGTTTTGATAGCCTTGGTCATAATAGGCACGCCAAGATTGGTATTAGGTGTGGCCGGATCATAAGGCAAGCCCCATAGCCTTACCAATTCAAAGTGCATGATGCCACGGATAAACAGGGCCTTGCCTTCAATTACATTTTTGGTATTGGCATCGGTTACTACGTTTAATGCGCCAAGTACCGTGTTGGCCACGTTGATGGCTTTATAGGCCGCATTCCAGGTCCGGCCCACATCGGCGTTAGTTGAAATGATCGATTTGTTAGAGATATCCCTATAGGTGCTGAACGAGCCAGTCCAGTTTAGATAACCGTCGTTTGCGTAAAGATCGGGAATAAAAACAAGGTTGGTTCCGTATAAATCGCCAGTGGCCAGTACCGTATAGGCGCCTATCAGTGCATTTTGCACGTCGGCCGTAGTACTCAGCGCCACATCTGAAGAAATAGACTGCTTAGGCTGTATATCTAGTTCTTTTTTGCAGGACGTGATGCCAAGTAGGAACAGGCCTGCAATCAATATATTTTTATTAAAGCTTTTCATAATTCAAGTTTTTCATCAATTAAAATCCAACATTCAAACCAAAAGTAATGGTGCGTGCCTGAGGCGGGGTGTAGAAATCGTGACCAAGCTGTACGCTGCCTGCAAAAGTGGTATTGATTTCTGGATCGTAGCCTGTATAATGCGTGATGGTAAATGGATTTAAAGCAGAAACATATACCCTGAGGTTCTGCATTTTATATTTCTTGATTAAAGCCTTAGGTACGTTGTAGCCCAAAATGATGTTTTTTACCCTCAGGTATGAGCCCGATTGTACATAGCGCGAAGATGGCCTGGTACCGTTTGATTCGCCAAAGCGAGGCTGCGGAATCGAGGTAATCTGTCCAGGGGTTCTCCAATAGTCCATTTGATCGATGGTTTGGTTATCGAAATAATCGCCGTTTGCCGATTGGAAACCGCCTGCTGCATTATACAAATCGTTGCCGTATACAAACTGGGTTTGGACGTCGAGGTCGAAGTTTTTATAAGAGAACCTGTTGCCAAATCCACCAAAGAACTTCGGATTAGGATTGCCGATTTTCTGGTTTTGCGCGGCACTGTAATCATTGGTGGTGGCGGTACGGCTGGCATCTACATAGTAAAGCGCATCGCCATTGGCTGGGTCAACGCCGGCATAAGCCTTGCCATAAAAATAGCCGAACGGCTCGCCTTCCGAAATTCGGCCCAGATACCTGCCGCCCGGAAAAATAGGCTGGCCGGCCAATCGGGTAATCTTGTTTCTGTTGAACGAGATGTTAAAAGAGGTTGACCATTTAAACTCGCCAACAAAGTTTTTGCTGTTGAGGGAAATTTCCAAGCCTTTGTTTTCCAAGTCGCCAACGTTTTGGGTAATCGAAGTGAAGCCATTAGTGGCCGGAATAGGCACATTTAGCAAAAGGTCGGTGGTTTTTTTCTTATACACCTCGAACGAACCGCTTAAACGGTCGGCAAACAAACCAAAGTCTAAGCCAAAGTTAAGGTCGGAAGTATTTTCCCAGGTTAGGTTAGGGTCGCCCAGCTGATTAGGCAATGTGCCTGCAACACCGGCATAATTTACGCCTCCGTATAAAGTACGCGAAGCAAAGTTGCCGATTTCTGCATTACCCGTTAAGCCGTAGCTGGCTCTCAGTTTCAACATCGAGATCCATTTGGTGCCCTTCATAAAATCTTCTTCATTGATGATCCAGCCCAAAGAACCGGCAGGAAAAGTTCCGTATCTTTTGTTGCTGCCAAACCTCGAAGAGCCATCGGTTCTGATGGAAGCACCAACCAAGTATTTTTCTTTGTATTTGTAGTTGGCCCTAGCCAGGTAAGAAACAAAAGTATAGGCGGTTTCGAAAGAACTTCCGGCCGATATTTTGGCAGCACTCGCAATTTTTTCAAAACGGTCTGAAGGGAAGCCGGTACCGGTAACGGTTCCGTACCTGAACTTGGTGTCTTGGAAAGTAAAGCCCACCAAGGCATTCAGGCTATGGTTTTCATTAAATACCTTGTTGTAGCTTAGTGTATTGTTGGTGTTAAAGTTGATAGACTTGGCCAGGTAATTATAGCTGTAGCCCGCGGTACTGCCGCCGTCCTGGGTTTTGGCACCGAGGTACTGTTCTTCTTCCAAATTGTTGAAATCAAAGCCGTATTCGCTTTTGAACGTCAGATCGGGGGTGATTTTTAAACCGGCATAAGCCGTGGCCAACGTTCTGTAGGTGGTTGACAGGTTGCTGCCGTTTACCTGGTCTATCAAACCGTTGTAATATACGGTATTGTTGTTCAGCTCGCCGGTAGCTGGATCGTAGATAGGCTGAATAGGGGGCAAGGCATTCAATTGCAACGGGTTAGAAAAAAGGTTGTCGTTCGATACCCTGTTGTTGTCGGTTTTCGAAATGTTGATGCTTCCGCCCAAGTCGAGTATCTTAAAGGCCGTGTGGTCTATGGTGGCCCGGCCACCAGTACGTACAAAGCGGTTGCCAATAATAATACCATCGTTGTTGTTGTAGTTGCCCGATACCATAAAGCGGGTTTTGGCGTCACCGCCGCTTACATTGATGTTGTACTGCTGATTATGGCCACGCCTGAAGGCCGCGTTGGCCCAATCGGCATCGTAATTTGTATCCCAATCGTTTACGGCATTGTTGTCGCCCCAAAATTCGGAAGCATTGGCATAGCCATCGTAACCTACGTTTTTGAGTGATTCTTCAAGCAGTTGCCTATATTGTGCGGCATTAAGGAATTTGCCTTTTTTGGTAGGGTCGCTAAATCCTGCAAAATAGCTCAAATCTATCTTGGTCTCGCCCGCTTTTCCTTTTTTGGTGGTGATGATTACTACCCCATTTGATGCCCTGGCTCCATAAATGGCCGAAGCATAGGCGTCTTTCAGTACCTCCATCGATTCGATATCGTCTGGGTTGATGGCCGCCAAAGGATTGTCGGGTTCGGTATAGCTGCCTAAGGCATCGGTTACCACGGGTACGCCATCTATGACAAACAAAGGCTGGTTATTGGCCGAAATAGACGAAATGCCACGCACGCGGATTTGCAGGGCCTGACCCAGCTTGCCGCTGCTCGAGTTCACGAAGACGCCAGGCGCATTTCCCTGTAGTGCACTCTCGATGGTGGTTAAAGGTTTATCTTTGATGTCGGCTACGCCAAGCTTGGCAATAGAGCCGATTACATCTCTTCGGTTTTGCGTGCCATAGCCTACTACAACCACTTCGCTCAGGTCGGATGCCTTTTCCCTTAAGGCAACATTAATGGTGTTTGACGATCCGATAGGCTCTTCTTGGTCGGTAAAGCCTAGATATTTGAAGACCAGAAATTTTGCATTGGCATCAACCGAAATGCTGAAATTTCCATTGAAGTCTGTCTGAACGCTTTGGGCGTTGCCTTTTACCGATACAGTTACCCCAGGAATCGGATTTTTGTCGTTATCGCTGGTTACTTTACCGGTAATGGTTCGGTTTTGGGCCATGGCAATACTGCTCAGACTGCAGAGGATTGCGCATAGCAACAGTAGTCTTTTTTTCATAAAGGTTCAAGTTTTAGTTGATGATTCCATATAGTTTAGTTAATACAATTTACAAAAAAGTAGTGACAAGAATGTTACACTTGTCAAAATGAAAAGAAATTGAACAACAAAAAGGGGTGAAATCTGTTATGCCTTCTTAAAACCCTTCGTTATGTCCAGTTTTTTCTCTTCCCTAAAAAACGCCTACAAGTTGTTCAAATCCGTAGATCTCGACCAGCTCAATGCTTTATCAAAAAAAGTGAATTTGGCTCAAATGCTCGAAGCGGCTGGAAACCTGGACGAAGAACAATGGCAGGGGTTGATGAAATTAATGTCGACCAAAAGCAAAAATAAACCTCTGCCAGCCATCGAAGGCGATTTTTACCATTTGGGAGACGAGGCGCTCAAAGATTCGGACCGGGCCTTGCAGCTCGAAGTGCGCGCCTTTTTAGAAAAAGAAGTAAAACCCCTGGTAAACCCATATTGGCTTAAGGCCGAGTTTCCGTTCGAGCTGATTCCGAAAATAGCCGCCTTGAATATTTGCGGACTCACTTACCAAGGTTATGGCTGCGCTGGTAAGTCTAACCTGATGGAAGGTATTTTAGCCATGGAAATGGCCCGGATTGATACGTCGATGTCTACTTTTTTTGGCGTGCAAAGCGGCTTGAGCATGGGTTCAATCTATTTGCTGGGCTCTGAGGCGCAGAAACAGGAATGGTTGCCCGATATGCAACAGTTCAAAAAAATAGGCGCCTTCGGACTTACCGAACCCGAAGTAGGGTCTGGTGCTGCCGGAGGTTTGGGTACTACAGCCAAAAGGCAGGGCAATAAATGGATATTGAATGGCCAAAAGAAATGGATAGGCAACGCCACATTTGCCGATGTAACCATCATTTGGGCCAAGGATTTGGACGACCACCAGGTGAAAGGCTTTTTGTTGCGAAAAGGAACCCCAGGCTTTGCCGTAGAAAAAATAATGGATAAAATGGCCTTACGCATTGTGCAGAACGGCCTGATTACTTTAACCAACTGCGAAGTAGACGAATCAGACCGTTTGCAAAATGCCAATTCCTTTAAAGATACGGCCAAGGTGCTGCAAATGACGAGGGCAGGAGTGGCCTGGCAGGCGGTAGGTTGTGCCCGTGGCGCTTATGAAGCGGCCTTGGCCTACACCCAGAAACGCAAACAGTTTGGCCGGCCCATTGCCTCCTTTCAATTGATCCAAAATCACCTGGTTGAAATGCTTTCGAACCTAACAGCCATGCAAACACTATGTTTCCGTTTGTCGCAGTTGCAAGATCAGGGCATGTTGACCGATGAACATGCTTCGTTGGCTAAGGTTTTCTGTTCGATGCGTACCCGCGATATTGTGAGTCGGGCGCGCGAAGTAATGGGGGGCAACGGAATTTTGCTGGAGCATGATGTGGCCAGGTTTGTGGCCGATGCCGAAGCCATTTACTCGTACGAGGGCACCAAAGAAATCAATACTTTAATTGTAGGCCGTGCCATTACCGGTTTTTCTGCATTTGTTTAGCCTGTTAAAGGCATTGCAAATTAGGATGGTATGGTTAGGGTAGGCTCCTTGATAACAAATTGTGAAATTTAAAGCCTTTTGGAGCCCACAAATTGCAAATGGAACCTGATTGACGTTTTTTAACATGGCTTCTTTCTTCATAAATTTCGCTTAGCGATTTTTTTGTTGCTCATTTTCCTCTCCTGATTTCTCTAAAGTCACATAAAACGTTTTAATAGTTTTATTTAAAAGAATATTAATTGTTGTTAGTGGCCAATTGTGCAAATATTTTGGGGCATAAAAATAGATGTTCAGCATAAAATTTGCCTCAAATGCACATTTAAAAGGCATTTAACAAACGTTTGCGTTAACTGAATGATTAATTATATTTCCTTTTAACTAATTATGACTGTTTTATTTTCTCCAATGTAAACCATGCCGCTGCTAAAAAGCGACAGCTACCAAATACAGTCTGCAAAAAATGTAAAGACTAGTCATTGTCAAAAAATCGAACATATTTTTCTGTTTTCCTTACTAAGTTGTTCAGTGCCAATGTGGTAAAATAACAGGGGCAGGCTGGATATTGCTGAAGCTATTTTAGCCAAAACCGAATAAATATTAACAAACGTTTGCGTAGTGTACGATAGATATAAAATTGTTTTTAATAAACAAATTGCATTATCAAACGAAAGTAAAATAACTGTCGATTAAATATTAAATAACAGTTTATATACTTCCGCTTGAGCGCAGTACTACAAACCAACCAACCAACCACCAAACAACTTAAACTAACCAATATGAAGAGAAATCTACTTCCCTGCCTTGTGCGCCTTTTGATTGTACAACCTCGGTTGAGGCCCTTGTATAATTTCCAGCTCCTGTAGCCGCACTACCTTAAAAGAGCTGCTGGTTCTTTTTGATTACGATCCACTTATTAACCAACAATAAAAATGACTAAAATTTTTACGTGCATTTGCTGTTTCTTTTTAGTAGCTGTTTTTGGACCAAAGTCTGTGCGTGCCAATCGTTCAGACGACCGTGTTGCCAAGGCATTTCTTGCTTTCCAACAAGATACGTCCAAAAAGGTAAAAGCTACCTATTCGTCAACAGCCGATACCATCGGCCAAATGATCAGGACTTTACAGAAGTTCAAAACCAACCGCGACACCATCAATGTGCGCTCATCGGCAGCAGTTCCGAACTTGTCGTTGCAACAAGTAATTAAAGGAAATCTTGCTGGCGTATACGTACAAGAGCCAAACGGCGAGCCGGGAACCGAACAAAGCATGATTGTTCAGGGAGCCTCTGGTCTTTTGTTCTCTAAAAAAGATATTTATGCCCTGCAACCGGCTGTCTATTTAAATGGTGTACCATTGGTGCAAGACAATCCTTTTGCATTCGATATCCAAAAATATGATTACAATAGGGTTGGACCGGCTACCAACTTGCTTTCGCAAATAAGCATGGACAACATTCAATCGATTGTTGTGGTGAAAGACCCTTATGAATTGGCCAAATTGGGTCCGAATGCCGCAAACGGTGCTATCTATATTACCACCAAGAATGCCAGGGCTGGAGTTAGAGACATCAGCCTCAATTCTTATTTTGGCTACGTAGCGGCGCCAAGCGTAAATACGGTGAATGGTGTTTACGAAAACAACTTCAGAAAGCCATTTTACCAAAAATATGCCACAGCTAGCAATTATGCCAGCTATGCTTCTTATTTGAGGGATTCGACCAATACGGCCTACTATGGTCCTTCTAACTGGAACGACCTTTATTATCAAAGTACGCCTACCTTTTCGGCCGATTTGGGAATTACCGGCGGCAGCGACCGTGCCAACTTCAGGTTTTTTGGCTCGGGAACCAAAAATGCGGGCAATGCCGATGATACCAATATCGACAGGTACAACTTGTTTTTTGGCATCAATATGGCTCCGTTTAAATGGCTTACCGTATCTAGCACCGTAAACACAGCCCGTTTAGACCGAAACAGGAACAAAAGCTTAAGAGATCGTTTTGCAGAAACCCGATACATTCCCGATTTGAGCAGCCCGCTTTCGCCAAATGCCTCTATTTATTCGGGTTATTTGCAGGAGAGTGCGCGCAATGTTGACGACAACCGCTCTAATATTTTGAACGGCAACCTGAACCTGAGCGCAAAAATCAACAAGATTGTGATTTCTACCAGCTTGGCTTTTGATTATAACGAAGGCATCCGCGATTATTTTACCCCATCAACCTTAATGGATGGAGTAAGCTATGTATCTAACTATTTTGGCTACAGCCAACGCTTGCTGCTCAACAACTTTGCTACTTATAAATACGAAATCAATGCGAAGAATGCCATCGATTTCGAAATCGGACAAAGTTTTCAGGGCGATACTTATAAATACAATTATGCCAGGGCCTACAACGGACCGAACGACTATGTAAAACTGAACATTGTGGATGGTAACGCTGGCAGCGACGATTATTTGAATACCCTGGCCGCCAATGGTTTTTATGTATTCAGGTACATCGACAAAGAAAGAAACAACCTATTTTCTTTATATGCTTCGGCAAAATACAAATATAAAGATCTCTTAACCCTCAGTGCCTTGGTAAGAAGAGACGGTTCTTCTAACGGACAACCAAACAGCAGGTGGGTAACAACCCCAGCCTTTAACGCCGATTGGAACCTGAAAGAGCAGTTTTTGAAAGACAATGGCATTTTTGACAAGTTGCACCTAAGTGCAGGTTGGGGCCGTACGCTTCGCATTTTCCAAGACGACCGCTTCGCTGCCGGTCCGCAGTACCGTTCGGAAAACGGCTGGTTCGAAGAGCCTACCATTCCTGGCTACGGTGGCCGCTTAGGTATTAACAGACCTTACGACAGTGGCTTTATCGGCTACAACATCAGCCTTCCTTATGCAGAGCGGACCAATTTAACCATTGATGCAACTACCCTCAAAGGCAGGTTAAACGCAGCGCTTACCTTGTATAACCGCAACGACAAAAATCAGGTTATCGGAATGCCGGTGCCGCTTGAAACCGGTTACAGTGCCAATTACCAATCGGGTATGGACATTAACAACAAAGGCGTTGAGCTTTTGCTGAATGGTTTGGTGATCGATCAGCCTAAGTCGCTTAGCTGGAGCACCGGACTGAACATCAACTATAACCAAAACGAACTAAAAGCATTGCCTAACGGTGTAAAAGAACTGATTTATAACAACGACAATAAATTAGTAGTA
This sequence comes from Pedobacter sp. TM02, assembly GCF_059705275.1. Taxonomy (NCBI): domain Bacteria; kingdom Pseudomonadati; phylum Bacteroidota; class Sphingobacteriia; order Sphingobacteriales; family Sphingobacteriaceae; genus Pedobacter; species Pedobacter sp. TM02. The sequence goes on along the minus strand of NZ_AP046530.1, from coordinate 2,999,951 downwards.
GGCAAGCCTGTGGGCAGCTATTGGCTATACGCCAACAACGGCATTTACAATACCAATGCCGAAGTTCCAGCTGGAATGACTTTTAACGGCATCCCGATGAAAGCCGGTGATCCGAGGTGGGTTGACTACAACGGCGATAACAAAATAGACAGCAAGGATAAAATACTGACCGGAAACAGACAGCCCAAATTTGTTGGCGGATGGAACAATACCTTAAGCTATAAAAACTTCGACTTGAATTTCAATTTCATCTTTGCCTTGGGCCAAAAATCGATTAATCAATATGAAGCCACCAAATATGGTTTCGTAAACCGCGAAGCCGGCAACGACATCAACTCGGTAAAAGAGGTTTCGTCGTGGCAGACGTTCAGCAATGAAAAATCATACCCGATTTACAACCCTTGGAGCGATGTAGACGCTTACCGTACCGATCAGGATTTGTTTTTGGAGAATTCTTCATACGTCAAACTAAGGTCGGTAACCCTGGGTTACGATTTTGGCAAAACGGTGCTCTTTAACAAGGCTACCGGCAAAGGCGTTAGAAGAGCCTATTTATATGCTACGGCAATGAACTTATTCACCATCACCAAGTTTAGCGGAGTTGACCCTGAGCTGGTTAACTACAATGGTTACTACGATGGTGCCAATCTAACTATTCCAAGAACGTTTGTACTGGGCTTTAAATTGGATTTGTAAAATATTGACGGCGTGCCGATGGCTTCATCGGCGCTGTAAACAAAATGATAAACAGATGAAAAATATGATCAATAAAAGGAACGGTTTTTATCAAATCACTATCGGAATGATGTTATTCCTTATTGGTTTGGGCAATTTCTCCTGTAAGAAGATTGACGATGTACAGTCGACCCGGCTGGCCACCGAAGAAACCAATTGGAAAACCTTAGAAGATGCCAAGGCCAACTTGCTGTCGGTTTACGGTTTGATCCGTTCGGCCACCGTATCTGACAATACGCACTGGCTGATGGGCGATTTGAGGCAAGGCGATTTTGCCATCACCAACCGTGCCGATTTAAAGGCTATTGTAAACGGCCAGTTGAATGCTTCCTATCCGGTAATTAACAGAATTACCAATTGGAGAAGGTTTTACGCAGCGGTAAATGCCGCCAGCTTGTTCATTGAGCGGTCAAAAGAAATCCGTGCACTCGATCCGCGTTATACGCAACTGAACAACGACGTAGATGTTGCCCAAGCCCGAATGATCAGGGCCTTTGCGTACTTCTATATGGTAAGGATCTGGGGCGATGTGCCTTTGCTTACCTCGTCGCACGACGGCGATTTTGTAAAGGTGGGAAGAACCTCAAAAGACAAAGTATTGGCTTTTTGTACCAACGAGCTGTTGGCTGCCGCCCAGGTGGTGCCATTCAGGTATGGCGGTACCGATCCGATTATGCCGGGTTTATATTATGGTGCCAACTGGCCAAGCTGGAATGGTATTGTGTTTACCCGTTTGTCGGCCTACATTATTTTGGCGCACATTGCCGCATGGCAAGGCAACTATATCGATGCTGCCAACTATTCGAAGTTTGTATTAGACAACCAGTCGACCCAGTATTTTGTTGACGGTGCCAACCCGCTCGATTACATCGATATGGCCGCCTTAACCGAAAACCAGAACAACTACAGTCCGTTTGCCTACAAGAGGGCAACGCTGATGGTAGGTTTTCCATTCGAAGCAGGTAACGGATTGTCGACTTCCAACGGTCATATTGAACAGCTCACTTTGGCTGCGCCCTACATTCCGAAAGTACAGCCCGAAATGTTTGTGCCTAAAGACAGCATCCTTAAAATATTTACCGATCCGAAAGACCTTCGTTTCAGCATTGATCCGATCAGCGGACTTTATAGGAAAAACTATTTCACCAATTTCGAATCGGAGCAGCCTATTTTCAGCAAGATCAAGGTAATCTATCCAAGCAATACCTCGGGCAACGTAACCTTGTTCAGCTCGTCGATGGTGTTTAGCCGCATGGAAGAAATCACTTTGCTGCGGGCCGAAGCGCTGGCTGTACTGGGGCAACGCGAAGCAGCCATCAATGCTTTGAACAAAGCCGCCAATTTAAGAGGCCCTATCGTTTACTTGTCGGCTTCTTCTAAAGACCTCATCGATGCCATTTTCGAAGAGCGCAGAAGAGAATTGATGGGCGAGGGCTGGAGATGGTACGACATTGTGAGGTATAACAGGATCAAAAATAGCAATGGCGTTTTTGCAACCAAGAACGGCGTGCCCATGACCTTTAAGCAGTTTGAAACCGCCGGTGGCATTTACTGGCCGGTATCGCAGGATGTAATCAATGCCAATTCGCTTATTACCCAAAATCCTTATTGGCAATAGTTAACAGATTAAAAGAGATATCAGATGAGAAATACATTATATAGAAATTGTGCATTTGTTCTTTTGGGACTGTGCAGCCTGTACATGAGCGCCTGCAAAAAAAGCGAGTCGGAATATTACAACTATAAAAATACAGTTCAAACCTTCAACGGTTCGGCACTCGATTACCTTAAATCGCAACCCAATACCTTCGATTCGTTGCTGCTGGTTTTGAACCGCATTCCGATGCTGAGAGATTCTGTGGCCAGTGGCAAGATCACCTTGTTTGCACCGGTAAACAAAAACTTCGAAGCCTCCATCAAATACCTCAACATGCAGCGCAAAGCAGAGGGCAGGGCGCCGATTTACCTGAGCACAGCCGATATTAACGAATTAGGCTTCATGACCTGCAAATACATCATCAGAGGCAACAGAACCACCGATGCCTTTGCCAGCAGCGTAGATGGCTTGCTGCTCAACTCGATCATCATCAACTACCCGATGCAAATCAGGTATGTAAGGTTGAGCGCTTCGGGCTATCAGGGTGGCGGACCTGCCGTACTGAATTTCAGCGATACGCACGGTTCTAATTTCGAAGATTTCTGGACCACCACCACCACCAATGCAGTAAATATCAAAACCAACAATGCAACGATCAACATCCTTTCGCCAATGCACAACTTTGGTTTTAGCGAATTCACAGACAGATTAGACCAATAGCTTAAGATGATGAAAAATACGAGATACCTATTCCAAGTGTTGCTAACCTTAGCAGGAGGCAGCCTACTTTTTTTATCGTGTAAAAAAAATCTGCCAGATGCAAGATTATCGCTATCTAACGATACCCAGTTTACACAATACATTTATCAGCCGGTTTTAGGCAGGAATACCTTGTTCACCAATAACTTCCAGTATGGCAACTCAAGCAGGCCATTGGATTTCAAAATCGTGAACATGCGTACGTTTGCCGGCGAACCAGCTCCTGAGCTGACCAATTTTTATCCGGTAACGGTTTGGAAAACGGCTTACGACGGTACAGAGAAATCGTTGGCCGAAATAGAAGCCAAGCGTACAACAGAAAACCACCAGTTGTTTGAAATCAGGCCGCATTCTGGCGAGTTTTTGATGTGGGGAGCTGCCAATTCGAACATGATCAAGGCCCAGCCAGACTCAGGCTATGTGTTCGATGTTGAAATGTCGAACTCGGGTGGCAGGAAATATTTCCAGAAGTTTCGTTTAATGCCATTGCGCGAACGTCCGTACGAACCTTCCAACCTCGATCCGATTACTGGCCAGGCCACTTCGGTGTCGGTTAACCCTACCGGGATGAACATTACAGGTACCAGAAGCGGACAGCCACTGAGCTCTAACGACGTACAGGTGTTGTTTAACAAGGTTGGCAACGGTAACAGCGTGAAATTCAAATTTGTAGATACCTTGTTCAACCCAATCAGTCCCGACAAGTTTGCCGCTACCGACTGGAGCAATGTGGTGCATGGGTTTAACATGGTTAAAGATGCTTCTGGCGTAAAATACGATGTAGCTTATCCAATTCCTTGTACCAGTTATCCTACCAAGTACACAACTTCATCGGGCGATCAGGCCAGGGCGGTGTTCAGGTTTAACAGACAGGCTTTTGGCAACGTGCAGCAGCAATGCTTTATCGCGCTCAATTTCAATATTTATCAAAAGGGCGACTGGGAGATCATCTTCTGGTTTAAGCGCGACAAACCAAAATTCGATAATGATTAATGAAAACAAATAGATCACCACAAAACATATTTCCAATGAAGTATTTTTACAGCATAGCTATTTTATTGATTTTTGGTTTTCAGCAAGTTGCCTTTGCCCAGCAAAAAATCGCAGTAAGCGGCGTAGTTCTTGATGGCAGCATGAAATCAAAAGAAACCATACCAGGCGTTAGCATTATTGCCGATGGAAAAGTTGTAGCGCAGACCGATGCCGATGGCAAGTTTAGGGTTACCGTTTCGCCCGATGCCGAATTATCTTTTAAATACATCGGCTATAAAACCGCAGTGGTTAAGGTAGCCAACAGAACCAATATTACCGTAACCCTTAGTGCAGATAATACCACGTTAAAAGAGGTAAACATTACTTCGGCGGGTTACATCAGCAAATCGAAAACGCTCTCTACGGGATCGAGCGTTAAGATTTCGGGCAAAGACTTGCAAGGCCAGCCGGCCGGCGACGTGATTTCGCTTTTGCAGGGCAAGGTGGCAGGTTTGAATATCCAGAACAATACCGGAGCACCTGGTTTCAGGGGTTCGGTGGTTATCCGTGGTATTTCCAACATCAGCCTATCAGGCTCGGGCAATAGCACTTTCTTAACACCAACTTCGCCATTGTTTGTAATCGACGGGGTTCCGGTTGATGACAATACCAACTATTCTTACGGATTTCAGCAAGCTGGTCCGGGCGTTTCTCCGGCCTCTCAAATTCCGCCTGAAGATATCGAAGACATCGAGGTATTGAAGGATGCGGCGGCTACGGCGCTTTACGGCTCGCGCGGTGCCTACGGGGTAATTTTGATTACCACCAAACGGGGTAATTCTAAAGTGCCGATTGTACGCTACAGCGGTTCGGCCTTCCTTTCTACCGTGCCGCAGCTCCGCTCTGTAATTGGCGGTAAAGGCGAGCGTTTGCTCAGGATAGACCAAATTATGCGTTACGATACAACAGCTAACCATGCCATAGGCTTGATCAATGGTACGCCGTTTTTGGCCGACAGCTTAAATGCCTATTACAACAACTCTACCAATTGGCAGTCTTATTTCTATCGCCCAACGTTTAACCAAACGCATAACCTTAGCGTTTCTGGTGGCGATGTAGCCTTTAACTACAAGGTGGCATTGGGCGCATACGATGAAACAGGTATCCAAGAAAATACCGGCTATTCTCGTTACAATGTGAACATGAACATGACCTATAACCCCACCCGAAAGTTCAAGCTGGTTGGCCAATTGAACAACTCCATACAGAAGCAGCAGACGGGTAGTGGCAACGGTTTAATTAACAGTGGGGTAGCTTCGGGGGGTAACTCGTCGTCGCTCTTGCCCGCGCCATCGCTCTATTCGTCGGTAAATTCGGTGCTTGGAGCCTTAAAAACAGATAACGACAACAAGATTTTAAACACTTTTGCGACTATTAATGCCGAGTATGAGCTGATACCCAATTTAAAGTTGGCTACCTTCTTAAACTATACCAACCAGTCGAGCACCAAAGACAATTTTTCTCCGGGTGCCTTAAACAGCAACCAATCGCAATACTATACTTACAACGACCGCTCTACCAAGTTGTATAACCGTAACCAGTTGCAGTATGTATATTCGATCAAGGAAAAAGACGAAGATGCCCACAACTTTACCGTTTTTGCCTTCACCGAGCTTAACTCTTCGTTTTTCAAGGCCGATGCCATTTTGAACCAGAGAGGCGTAAACGACCAGTTGCGTGGCCCATTAACCAACATGACCGATTACCTGACTTCTTTGGGCGGAACAATAGATTACAACGATTTTAGGTCTATTGCCTTTGCAGGTCAGTTCTCTTACAACTACAAACAGAAATACGTATTGGATTTTAACTACCGTGCCGATGGGGTTTCTACCAATGGTCCGAATACCGGATTTAAACGTAGTCCAGCAATTGCTTTGAAGTGGAACTTTAACAAAGAAAAGTTCATGGAGAAACTAAAATGGCTTGACTATGGCGATATCCGTTTGAGCTATGGTTCTAACATCCAGCCGGTTGGAAGCATTTACGATGCCTATGGCAGGTATAATGCCGGCGACAGGTACAACAATTCAAATACCGTAATCCTCGAGCTTGGCAGGTTGCCTAACTTGAGTTTGCAGCCAACCAAGGCCACTACCTATAACTTGGGCTTCGACCTTGGTCTTTTCCAAAACAGGTTCTCGGTAGCTTTTGATACCTATTACAAACAAAACGACAATATTTATCAAGAGAAAGCCTTGTCTGGAACCAACTCGTTTCAAACCATTGCCTCCAACGAAATCAGCAACGTAAACTACGGCTGGGAGTTTCAGGTAACAGGTCGTCCGTTAAGCAACAGCAGTCCATTTAAATGGAGCTTATCGGCAAGTTTGGCCATTAACCGTGAGGTATTGGCGGCTTTGCCAGACAAATTGCGTGAGAAGATTTATGAAGATGCCTCGAGCTTGGATCAAGATACCTATTACCGTTTAGGTTTGAACTCGCTTTCAAATTACCTGTTCAATACCAAAGGCGTGTATGCTACCAACAAACAGGTACCGGTTGACCCGATTACAGGTTTGCCTTACCGTGTAGGTGCCAACGGAAGACTGAACTACTTCAAGGCTGGCGATCCTATTTTTACCGATTTGGATGGCAACTACGTGCTCAACGATTACGACAAGGTAATTGCGGGCAACTCGCAGCCACAGGTTACCGGTGGTATCACATCATTCTTGCAGTACAAAAACTGGAGTTTGGAAATCAATGCCTCTTTTACCTTCCAACGCGACATTTTGAACAATGCCTTGGCCAGTCAGCTTTTAAACTTTAACAACCCAACGGCCCTAGGTGCTTTGGTGCCACTTTCTGAGTATAACTATTGGTTGGCCAATGGCGATGTAGCCAAATATGGCAACCCATTGGATTTCATCAGGTCTGGTATCATTAATCCATTCAGGTATTCGCAAACCTTGTTCCAGGAAGATGGATCGTACTTTAAGCTGAATGCGGTGAAGCTATACTACAGCCTGAACCAAAAATTCACGCAGAAATTCGGCATGAACAGGGTAAGCTTAAACTTTACGGCCTCTAACTTGGGCTTCATTACCCGATACTCTGGCCCTAATCCTGAAAACGTAACGGCATTGGGTAGAGACAGTTCTGGCGGTTATCCGCTTTCTAAGCAGTTTGCATTTGGTTTAAACATTGAGTTTTAATCTTGGAAATTATGAAAATGAAAAATATAAAATATGTATTGGTGCTGGCCGCTTTGTTTGTTGTGGCGCCAGGATGTAAAAAATTCCTTAACGTAACGCCAATAGATGCTTTGTCTGGAAATAATTTCTGGCAAACCAGGCAAGACGTAGAAGGTTTTACCAATGGTCTTTATACCAGGCTGAGAAATAAGGTAGCTTCGGGAAGCGACCGTATGTTCTTCCCTGCGCTCGACATCAGGTGTAATTTTGTAAAGGTAATCAGCATGGAGAGCAGTGGTACCAACAGCTTCAACAACCTGATCAGCAATAACCTTAAACCGGTAATTTCTGGTACCACCAGGTACGATAATGCCTTAAAGCAGCTGATGGATTGGAAAGGCTTTTACGATATTGTGGCAGCTGCCAATATCCTGTATACCGAAGTAGACAAGGTTCCATCAACCAGCCTTTCGCAAACAGATAAGTTGCGTTATAAAGCCGAAGCTGTTTTTATGCGCAATTTGGCTTATTTGTTCATTACTAAGCTGTATGGCGATGCGGTTTATTACACAGAAGCCTACCATAGCGCCGCTTTGCCACGCAGTCCGCAGCTTGAAGTGCTCAACAAATGTATTGCCGATATGTCGGTGGCCAAAAATGATTTGCCAACGGCATATTCAGACGTATCGCTGAGCGGTTTCAGGCCAACTAGGGCCAGTGCAGTAGCCTTGTTGATGCACCTGAACATGTGGGCCGCTGCCTGGGATACTGCCGATAAGAGCAAATACTATAAAAACGTACTCTTGCTAGCCGATGAAATGGCTACCTACACCAATTACAGCCTATTGCCCGTGACTACAGAAAATACCCTTAAAATTTTCAAGGGCCGTAGTTCCGAAAGCCTGTTTTCGGTATTGCAGGAAACTAATTATGGAGAGAACTTTGCGTTAACAGCTAACTATTCGTACTACTTTTCGCATTATCCTTACCAAGGAACGGTATCAAAAACGGCGAGTTTCCTATCGTACGATAAAGATTACATCACCAAGCTGTTTCCAGGAGGGACGCCCGATGCCAGGTTAACTACTTGGTTTGAAAACTATAACGCAGATAACGGAAGTTTTCAGTTCAAAAAATTCATCAATACCTATACTACGGGTACCGGTTCGTCTATTTCGGTGACCAACAACGACAGTGCGGTTATTTTCAGGTTGCCAGACGCCTTGTTGCTGGCCGCAGAAGCCGCTGCCGAATTGGGCAACGAAGATGCCGCTAAAGGCTATGTAAATCAAGTACGTACGGCTGCGGCTGCGCCGTCTATTACTTCTACAGGCGAAGAGCTTAAAGCTGATATTTTTAAAGAAAGATGCAGGGAATTGATAGGAGAAGGCCAATTCTTCTTCGATCTGGTGCGTACCAAAAGAGTGACCAATCCAGATTTCTCTAAAAACCCAATCAGCGTAAGCAGCTTTAATGCGGGTGCCTGGACTTGGCCTTTAACCATTAGCGCCACCGAACGTACGGCAAACCCATATTTGGTTGGAAATAATTTTTGGAATTAAAAGCGATATAGAGATGAAAATGCAAAACAGAAATAAAACACTATTGCTGATGCTTGTATCGGCATTATTGCTGATGGCCAGCTGTAAGAAATATTATTTTGACACCGGTGTGCACGAGGCCAAATACAACGGCACCATATTGCAATACCTCAAGTCGAAACCTGCCTTGTTCGATACCACCGTTAGGGTAATCAACTTGGCTGGAATGAACGATGTGATAGACAAAGAAAACATAACTTTCTTTGCGCCACCCAGCGGATCGATATTCAAATCGATTAAACGCCTGAACATTTACCTGCGCACCAATGGCAAAGATACCGTTTCAAAACTGGAACAGATCAAGCCTGCCGTATGGAAAAACACGCTTTCGCAATATGTTTTTAAAGGGTCGTATTTATTGAAGGATTACCCGCAGCGCGATACGCTTTCTTATATCGCTTACCCGGGTCAAGGTTATGCTTCTTATGGAGGCAGGATCATGAACATTGGCGTTATTTTTAACGATGCGGGCGGTGTAGCCTATGCAGGTTACCGTCAGTTGTATCTGGCCTATATTCCCGATTTGTCTAATCCGCAGGTGGCACTGGTGAATATTCCGGTGGCTACGTCAGATATCCAGCCTACCAATGGCGTGCTGCATGTACTGAACAGGAACAAGCATAATTTTGGCTTCAACACCGATACGTTCATCGAACAGGTTGTTTCATCCGGAATATTACCCCCAGGTCCATAAATCAATTTTACGTAAACTCATCAGAAAATGTTAAATTCTATCAAATATAAATCTGCCTTAGCCATTTTAAGCGCGCTGATGCTTGTTTTGGCGATTTATTCTTGTAAAAAAGAAACAGAGCTGGCGCCAGATCCTTATGCAGGGGGCAAGCAGCCATTGGGCATTACCTTTATCTCCAAATCTACGGATCCAGATATCGTTACTGCAGGGGCAACACTTAGTTTAAAAGTAAACGGGTTAATGAAGTTCAAAGACAATTTTAAGCTTTACGTGAACGAAATCGAAGCCGAAGTAGTGAACTATACCGACACCACCGTTTCGTTTAAAGTACCGCTAACTGCCAGTACAGGCAGTATGTGGATTACCGCACAGGGGCAGAGCTTCTTCGGACCGATTATTAAAGTAGGGGGCAAAGTAGCCGTAGACGATCAGTTTAAAATCGTGAATGGTGCATCCAACAGCAGCGGTGCAAGCACCGTTTTCGATATCGAGCAGCTGCCTACAGGTAGGTTCTGGCTTGGCGGTGCCTTCAATAACTTCGAATTAAAAGGAACCGACAAAGTGCCGAACGGCGGTATTGCCCAAATTGATGCCGGCGGAACTTACATCACCACCGATATCAATTTTGGAAAAGGTGCTGGCGGAGGTTTCAAAACCATTTACTCCATCAACAGGATTACAAGTGGTGCGCAAAACGGCAAGTATATCATTGCCGGAAGCTTTACCAGCTATAACTCTACCAGGCCAAACAGGCAAACCCTCAATAACATTGCAAGGTTAAATGCCAATGGTACATTAGATACCATTAAAACTGCCGACAAAGATGCTGCGGGAAATTCGTTGGTGCCTATTGTAAATCCTAAACCGGCAGAAACCTGGAAAAATGGCGATACCGTTTCGGCCTTCAATGCCGGAGTTGACGGTACGGTTAGAAAAACATTTGTGTTTGGCGAACAGATTTACATCATCGGCAATTTCCAGAACTTTAAGCGGATGTACATTCCAAACTCTAGCTACGACGAGAAAGTTTACGACGTAACCAAGATGAGGCAGTTGGTTAGGGTAAATTCGGACGGTACGATGGATTCGACCTTCCACTACAACAAAACTACGCGCCAAAGTGCGGCAGGAGCCAATGGTGCCATTATGGATGCCATGATGCAGGCCGACGGCAAGCTGATTTTGGTAGGCAGCTTCAGCACATTTAACGGTGTACAGGCTAACCACATCGTACGCCTTAACCTCGATGGCAGCGTAGACAATACCTTCTTGGCAGGTACGGGAGCAGATAATGATGTGTATGCAATCAGGTACAATGCCACCACCGGCAAAATCATGCTGAGCGGTTCGTTTGCCAGTTTCAACAACAAGTCCTTGTCTGGCTTGGCTTTGCTCAATGCCGATGGCAGTAATGTAGCCACATTTACTACACAGGCCATTACCGGTGGTATAGCTACTTTCGCGGCCCAGCTAAACAATGGCAAAATATTGGTGGCAGGTTCGTTTACCAAATACGGCGATTACCTGCGTCAGGGTTTTATGGTCTTGGAAGCAAACGGGCAGTTGGCCGTAGGCTATAATAATACAGGTGGTTTCCAAGGGCGTGTTTACGATATGATCGAAACACCAACTGCCAGCGGATCGCAGGTAATCTTGGTTGGCGATGTCTTGAGGTTCAATACCATCTTGCCACACAACGTACTTAGATTGATCATTTCAAATTAACCTCTTAATTTATTCGGTTATGAAAAAAATTATAAAATCGGTTTTTAACTTCAAAACATTGGGCATGGGATCCTTGTTGGGTTTCATTTTGCTGAACGCGGCCTGTAACAAAGACTTCGATAACGTGCTGCCGCAAAAGTTTAAGAACGATACAGCTGGAATTGGCAATAATGCTAAAAAAGTGCTTTACATTATTGTGGATGGCATGCGCGGTTCGGTAGTAAGATCCATAGCGCCACCTAACCTCACGCAGGTAACCAGCAAAGCCATTTATTCTTATGATGGTTTGGCAGATTACCAGCTCAACCCGATTACCAACGCCGCGGCATGGACCACCATGACCACTGGTGTAGATTATACCAAGCACAACGTAACCAGCGAAAGTTTTGCTGGCCTTAACGTACAGAATACGCCAACTATTTTCACGCGATTGAAACAAAGCCTGGGCAATGTCAGGACGGTTTCTTTTGCCTCGACGGCCGCATTTAACGATAATCTGGCTGCGGACGCCAGCTTAAAGCAGAACTTTGCCGACGATAAATCGGTTAAAGATGCCGTTGTGGCCGAGCTCACGACTAATAATCCATCGTTGCTGGTAGCCCAATTCCACAGCGTTGAAACTGCAGGTGCGGCAAATGGCTATACCGAAGGTACCCCAGCCTACACCTCGGCCATTACTACTCTAGATGGCTATATTGGTGAGGTATTGGCGGCATTAAGGGCAAGAAGCACTTATGCCGGTGAGAATTGGCTGGTTGTAATTGCCTCAAACAAAGGCGGTGCAAGCGTTTCTGGTGGCTTGCCGGGCTCTAATATCTTTAACGATCTTTCAAGAAACACTTACTTGGCCTTTTACAATCCTAAATTCAGTCCAACACGCGTAGACCAGCCCAACATCAACAGCTTGCCTTATGCGGGGTTCGCACCAAACTTTTCGGGCAACAATGGTGCCTATACAGCGGCGGTAGCGAGTAACAATACCATTGGCGATTTTGGAACCAGTGGCGAATTTACGGTAATGGTAAAAGTGAGGATGGACCATGCCTCAACGGCTTATCCGCCATTTATTGGAAAAACACCAGATTTTAAAAGCGGTAGCGGTACAACCGGCTGGGTGTTTTTCTCGGCAGGAGATACCTGGACCATGAAGGTGTCGGGTACAGGAACCCAGATTGCCGGAGAAAAAGTAAGAGACGGGGTTTGGCATACCTTGGCTATGCGTATCTATAACAACGGCACACGTAAGGCCAAAATTTATACCGACGATAAGATGAGCGCCGAACTGAACCTGGGTACAGCCAACATGTCGGCCCCAACCGTTCCATTTACCCTTGGCCATATCAACTCAACCGAATCAAACGGAACGATCAATGTGCTGATCAAGGATGTAGCTATCTACAACATTGCCATACCAGAATCTGATCTTATTCCCTACATGAGAAAAACGGTAAAACAGCCAACCGATTTATATTATAACAACTTGATTGGCTACTGGCCATGCGACGATAACCAAGGCAGCGTAATCAGGGAAGCTTCTGGCAAAGGTGTCAACCTCAATTACGTAGGTGCGCCAAACTGGAAGTCGTTTAGCGACATTTCTCCATACATCTCTCCAGAAATCTCGCAGGCCGCTTATCAATCTGTTCCAAACGGCGTGGATATTCCTGTGCTGATTTATAACTGGATGAATATAGCCGTGCCATCGCAATGGAATTTGATGGGCAAGCTTTATGCACCAACAGTTAATTATCCAACCAAATAATAAAATGCTATACGATGAAATTTAATCATGTAACTAAATTGTCTGTGCTGATTTTATTATTGGCCACAACAGCCTGTAAAAAATACGGCTATAATATTCCCGATGGATATACCGATAACTCGGGTAATGTAGCCAACGGCAAAATAGACACCAATATGGCGGTTATCGACAAATCGATGTACGCCAAGGCACGGGTATTTCCGGGCTTGGTAGACCAGTCTGAACCGCGTGTAAAAGATGCCAAGTTTACATTGGATCTTAACTTTACCGACCAAACTTCCGATAACCTGCGCATCAGCGTGGCGCCCCAGCCTCAATACAGTACGGGCTACTATGCGGCACCTGGCGAATTGGTAAAAATCGTAGTTCCGGCGGGCATACAAGGCCTGGGCATTCAAATTGGTGGCCAAACCGATAACTTGGGTGGCAAATATCCCTTGCTGAGAGACCCTGTAATTTTTACGCGTCAGCAGTTATATCCGGGTACGAACTACATCCGTAACCTGTATGGCGGTACCATTTATATCAATGCCAGCTTTGCCTATCCAAACCCGGTTGAGTTTACCATTTCTGGTGCCTGTGTTTCTCCAGACTTTATCCTGGGCCAAAGCACCGATGCCGATTGGGTAGCCAAAGTAAAAGCATCACAGGTTCCTTGGCTCGAGTTCAGGAGCAAGCGCGTAATTTTCCTGATGCCGAGGGATAAGGTGATAGCCACCTTTAGCTCTTCGGAGCCTTTAACCAACCCAACCGCGGTATTGAGCAAATGGAATGATGTATTTGAATTAGATTACAATGGCTGGATGGGCCTTTCAGACAATGCTGCCGACATCAGGGACAGGAGCCCGCAAGGCGCTTGGAGAGGCGTATTGGATATTCAGTTGTCGGCCGGTTACGGCCACTCGGGTTTCCCATTTGTGGGTACCAACGATGCCGAATGGTTCAGTGCTTTCTCGAGCTTGAAGAAAATTTCGACCAGCAACGGCATGTGGGGCAGCTACCACGAATTTGGCCACAACTGTCAGCAAGGCAAGGTTTGGAGCTGGAGCACTTTGGGCGAAACTACCAACAACCTGTTCAGCTTTAAGGTAGCCAACAGGATTGGGGCCGATTATAACATCCTGCACCCCGCCGTATCGAGCGGCTTCCCGCAAGCCATTGCCTACGCCAGTGGAACCGGTACCAAAAACTTTGATTTGGATGCTGCCATGAACGATCCATTTAAACGCATGACACCTTTTGTACAAATATTTGAGAAATATGGCTATGGTGCCATGACCTACTTGTATTCGCAGGCCAGACATGCCGAGCGTTTGAATACCAGCGATATCACCATGCATAATTTCGTGTACGAAAAGCTGTCTGATTATACCCAAACCGATTTGGCCTCGTTCTTCGATGCTTGGGGTATTTTGATCAGCGATCCGGTAAGAGATAAGGTTGCCGCCAAATATCCGGTATTGGCTACGCAGATCTGGACTTACAATCCGCTGAACAGAACAGGTGGTACTGGTGCAATTCCGCCAATAACTTATCCTTTCGTGTCGAGTATTTCAAACAACCAATCAACGGAAGGTTCTCCAGCCAACCTGTTAGATGGCAATACCGCAACTTACTGGCACTCGCAATACAGCCCTGCATTAACCAATGCAACAGCTTTCCCAATCAACATCGTGTTAAAAGTGGGCAGATTGCCAATCCAGGTTCAAGGGGTAACGCTAACGCAACGCCAAAACAGCAATTCCTATGCAAAAGACATGGAAGTGTTTATTAGCACAGACGGTACCAACTATACCACCATGGGCACATTTACCTTGCCTAACAACAATGCCAAATTCAACTATAATTTCCCAACAGGCGTACAAACCGCCAGGTATGTAAAACTGGTTATCAAAAATCAGTATACTACTGCCAATACCTATACGTCATTGTCTGAATTCAATATCATTAAACCTTAACCGAAATGATGAAAAAATATTTCAACTATACACTCTTAGCCGGTATTTCGCTTTCGGTATTGGCTATTGCGGGTTGCAAAAAATATGATAATCCACCACCTGTGTTCGAAGAGCTGAAGCCCATTAGCGACGTGCAGCGAAAAGTGCTTGTGATCAGTATTGATGGGGTTACAGGTAGCGAAATCAAAACTATTGCGCCTACCAACATGGCCACCTTGCTGCAAACTTCCAAATATTCGTACGAAGTACAAAAAAGCGGTGTGGGTACCGATGCCTCTTCGTGGGCCAGCATGGCTACCGGGGTAAGCTACGCCAAGCATCAAATTGGTACCGAAAGTTTTGAAAGGTTGGCCGATCCAACCGGCGACGACCACGCGGCGGTAACTTCGTACAGAAACGTTTTAGATTACATTACGCAGTTTAAAGCCACCAAAACCGCAGTGGTAACGCCTTGGTCAAATCTTCGCTATTACCTCAGGAATGCCGATTTTGCTCCTGTAGTGAGCACAGATCTAGCCGTAAAGGACAGCACGGTTAACATCTTGAGCAAACAAGATAACGTAGGTGCCATCTTCGTCAACTTTAGGGATGTGGAAGCAGCCGGTGCCAATGGCGGATTTTTGGCCAGCAATGCCAATTATAAAAATGCCATTGTAAAAGCCGACGAATATGTGGGCAATATCGTAGCCGCATTAAAGGCAAGAAAGAATTATGCCAAGGAAGATTGGCTCATTATGGTGACCACCAATCACGGTGGCAGCAGCACCAATCCGCAGGCTGGCTTTATCATTGCTTCGAATCCAAGGCTTAAACAGGAAGAAATCAAAAAGAGAGGCTTCAATACGGTTTTGTTTAATAGCACCACCATTGGCGCGAGTGTGAATAACGACAATGGACTATACGACCCAGGTGCTACTAAAGACTTCACCGTGCAAATGCAGGCTAAATTTAACATTGATACCTATTATGTAGGTTTTTTGTCGAAGAGCACATTGATCAATACAAGTAGTTCTCAGCCACAAACCGGATGGCTATGGTTTCAAAGCGATTCTAAAAAATGGAAAACGTCTTTTGGAGGGGCTGCGAATGGAGGTGGAACAAGCAGACCAGAATGCGCTGGTGGTGTCGTTTTTGATGGCAATTGGCATACGCTTACCATGACGGTAAAATATGTAAACAGCACCACAAGAACTGTGAGCACCTACACCGACGGCAATCCGGATGCTACCTTAAACATTAGTTCTCTTAAAAGCTTAAGCACCACAGAGAAGTTAACATTGGGTTATAAGCAATTTTCTGGTGGAACAGGCTTGAATTTCCAAGGTGCTGAATTATTATATTTCAACACCGCATTAGACGCGGCAACCATTAAAGCAAATATTGCTTTAAAGGATATAACCCAACATCCGAATTATGCCAACCTGATTGGTTATTGGCAAAACAATGAAGGTACCGATGCCTATATTGCCAACAAGGCACCGGGTGGTTATGACATGTTGCTGTATGGCGCCTATACCTGGAAAGCTATGGGTACAGATGTACCATCTTCGGTAATTGCCGATCCAAATGCTACCGGCAAGTCGATCGCTCTGACACCGACCACTGTGGGTGCCAATATGTTGTATTGGATGAAGATCAAGATCCTGCCAGATTATGGTCTGGATGGCAATCCGTTCTTGAACCAATTTGAATTAGAATTTTTAAAGTAGTTTAAAAATAAATTTAGGTAAAAAAGTAAGCCCCGACCATTTGGACGGGGCTTTTTTATGGGTGTATAAGTTGCGGTTTATAACTGAGGCAATATTTTTTCCATTACTTCCATACCTTCGTCTATGTGTTTTTGCTCAATGCATAAGGCCGGACGGAAGCGAATGGTTTGGTTGCCACAACCTAAAAACATCACGTTGTTGTCCATGCCTTTCTGGATAAAGCTGTTGCGCATTTCCTTGCTCGGAAAATCGAAGGCGCAAAGTAGGCCACGGCCACGTACGTTGCTCATCTGAGCGTGTTTCGCAGCCAAGGCTTCTAATCTGTCTTTGAGGTAGGCGCCAACCTCGCTTGCGTTTTTGCACAGCTGATCGTCGTGAACAATGTTCAGGATCTGTGTAGAACGAACCATGTCGACCAAGTTGCCACCCCAGGTAGAATTGATGCGCGAAGGCACTTTAAACACATTGGTTTCGATTTCTTCTACCTTTTTGCCCACCAAAATGCCGCATACCTGCATTTTTTTGCCAAAAGCTACAATGTCTGGTCTTGCCTTTTCGCTAAAATGCTCATGGCACCAGAATTTTCCGGTTAAGCCAACGCCGGTTTGCACTTCATCATAAATCAGAAAAGCTTCGTTTTCATCGGCCAATTGGCGCAGTTGTGCTAAAAATTCTTCACGCAGGTGGTTGTCGCCACCCTCCGATTGGATTGGTTCGATAATAATGGCACAAATATCGTCTTTATGATCGGCAAAGGCCTGCTTAACCTGGGCAATTGATATTTCTTCGGTTGAGATAGCCGTTTGAAGATTTTCGCCGGTTAGGGGGAACTTTACCTGCGGTACCGGTACCCTTGGCCAATCGAACTTGGCAAACCATTTGGTTTTGTCGGGCAGGGTATTGGTAAGGCTCAAGGTATAGCCCGAGCGCCCATGAAATGCCTTTTCGAAATGCAGCACCTTAAATCCCTTTTCGGTGGTATAGCCTTTGGCAAAATTCTTCTGCACCTTCCAGTCCATGGCTACTTTAATGGCATTTTCAACAGCCAAGGCGCCACCTGCAATAAAAAAGGCATGTGGCAGGTACGCAGGGATGCCAACTTTGGCAAAGGTGGCTACAAATTCTGCATATTGCTGGGTGTAAACATCAGAGTTAGAGGGGTTGGCCAAGGCCGCCAATAAAAGGTTATGTTTAAAGGCTTCGTCGTTAATCATTTTGGGATGATTATAGCCCAAGGGAACCGATGCAAAGCAGGTAAAGAAATCGAGCAGCTGGCGCTTGTATTTAGAATCGTAAATATAAGCACCTTTGCTTTTCTCCATGTCATAGGTCAGGTCGAAACCATCGGCTAGGATATGTTGCTGCAAAGTTTGGGTTACTTGATCTGGCGCTACACTAAGTTGATACATAAAATTTATATTTTGGTGTTGTCCAAAAGTAACGAAATGTGCCAAATTATCAAATCTGGGCACTTTTTTGAGAAAAAGAGCAAAAACTAGGTTTAAACTGTTTAAAGTATGATTCTAGACAAAAAGCAAAACCGGACTAAACAGATGTGGAAAACTTTTTGGTCGGATTTGCGCCGATGAACCGTTGAGCAAAGCGGAGATTGGGGTTTTAACCATGAAAGAATGAAGGGGTGTGAAGTTGAGTATTGACCATGGACTATCGACCAAAAGCTGTCAACCTAAGGCTAAGAAATGGCTTTGTAAAAGGCATCTTTGTAAACATCGCCCAAGGCAATAACCTGATCGGCAATGTAAATGCGGTTGCGCTCAATGCTGCTGATTTTGTTCAGTGCCACAATAAACGACTTATGCACCCTCAAAAACTGAGAGCTGGGCAATTGTTCCTCCGTTTTTTTCATGGTTTGCAAGCTGGTAATCTTTTCGGTGGGGGTACAAATAACGATGTAGTTTTGCATCCCTTCAACATAAACAATATCGGCTGTGTTTACCCGCACCAGTTTATATTCGGTTTTCACAAAAATATGGTCTGTTTCTTTGTCGCTGGTTGGGCTTAGTGCTTGAGTTTGGTTGCCGGTTGCGAGTGCCTGCAGTACAAATTGGGCTTTTTCGGCTGCTTTATAAAAACGTTCGAAAGAAACGGGTTTCAGCAAATAATCTATCGCGTTGTTTTCAAATCCTTCTAAGGCATATTCGCTATAAGCCGTAGTAAAGATGACCTGGCATTTGGTGCCAATGATCTTTGTCAACTGGAGGCCGCTCAGCTCGGGCATTTGAATGTCGAGGAAAATCAGGTCTATGCCACCCTTCATTACCTGGTTGAGCGCGTCGAGCGGATCGGTGGTGCTATGCGCCAGTTCCAAAAAGGGCACTTTGGCCAAATGATGCTTTAATACATCAATGGCAAGGGGTTTATCATCAACAATAAGGCAGCGGATCATAGTGCTATGTTAAGGTCTACCGTAAAGGTACTATTTTGTTGGTCAATGCGCAGTTGGTGCTTTTGCGGGTAAATGAGTGCCAGGCGCCTTTTGACGTTGGCTAAGCCAATGCCCCCGGTTTTGTCTTTGCCCGAGGTACTGATCTTGTTTTTGACCAGCATGCCGAATTGTTTGCCGGCAATGCTCAATTCGATTTGGATGGGCTCATCCGCATCCTTAAAAACACCATGCTTAAACGCATTTTCGATAAAGTTGATTAATATGAGTGGTGCAATTTTTTGGTCTTTCACCTCGCCCTCAACCTTAAACCCGATAAAGGCTTTTCCTTTTTGCCCGATGCGCTGCAGCTCAATTACGTTTTCCAAATAGGCGATTTCGCGCGCCAAGGGTACATAGGCATCGTCGCTTTCGCGCAACATGTAGCGCAAAAGTTCTGACAGTTTGAGCAGGGCTTCGGGCGCTTCTTCGCTTTGTTGCTGGGCCAGCGCATAAATATCGTTAATGGTATTGAACAGGTAATGCGGATTGACCTGCGATTTGAGAAAAGCCAATTCGGTTTTGAACTGTTCTTTTTCGGCAATTTCCTTCTCCACGCGCATAGTGCGCCAGTCCATCAAATAGCTGAGCAAAAGCGCCAAAAAGATGTTGAGGAAGTTTGAACTCAGCACAACCATGGCCGCAAAAGAAAAAGTAAGGTCGAGTTCGTAGCTTTTCCAACCGATTAAAGGGTAAAAATGTTGTTCAAGGTAATAGTACAGCGGTGCAAAAACCAATATGGCGCCTACAAGGGAAACAATATATTTAAAAATGTTGCCTTTTTTAAGGAACAGCGGAATAAGCAGCAGGTAATTCACATAGAAAAAAGCCGCCGCACAGGCCGTTTGGATCAGCTTAACCGGCAAAACAATTCGTAGAAACAAGCCCCATTCGATTTGTGTGCCCAACACGCCGGTACCTAAGGCTACCAATAACACCTGTACAAACACCAATAGCCAATAGCCGATATGCAAATAAATAAAGGTTTGTTTCTTCATGTGCTAAAAATAGGCTAAAAACGATGGTTTTATCAAATGGTTTACATCAAAGGCCATATTTTATTGACAAAAGGCCCATTCATCCACACTTTAGGGCTAAGTTTTAAAAAAGCTTCTCATCAACAAGTTTTGGCCTCTTGTCAATCGTTTTTGTGGCGAGGTTTCAAACCTTCCAACTTTGGGGCATCAACAACAACATAAACAGATGAAAAAGCAACTCCTAATTTTCTTCACGGTTTTAAGCGGCTTAAGCCTCATGGCGAAAGCACAAACAAGTTCGCAACAAGCAAAAAACATTCAGAAATTTATTCAGGTATGGGGATTGATCAAGTATAAATCGCCCCAAGGCATTGCTGGTAGCTTCGATGCTGATAAGGTTTTCCTGGCAAATGTGGCTGCGATAAGCCAAGCAGACGAAGCATCTTGCAACGAAAAGCTGCTCAGCTTGTTAAACGAGAATACAGCAGGGGTGGAAAAGCCTGGCGTGGCAACCGACAAAGCCTTGTACCTGAACCAAAATCTGGATTATGGCTGGATCAAGGCCTTTCCCAAAAAACTACGAACGGCACTTCAGCTGCTTATCGATTATCGCAATACAAGCGGCAAGCACTATTATATTGCTGCCGATGGCAAAAACGTAGGGTTGGTGCCCAACGAAGTAGCTTATGCCGACTATGATTTTAAAAATGAAGCCATGAATTTGCTGGCATTGGCCAAAGCCTGGGCCGTTATCGAGTATTTGTTTCCTTACAAATATGTAATCGGCAAAAATTGGCAAGCGGTATTAACCGAATCGATCCCGGTGTTTAAGGCTGTTGATTCGAGAATGACTTATGAAAAAGCCGTGCTGACGCTCGAAAATGCCATTAACGATACCCACGCAGCCGGTATTTTAAGCCAGTTGAAAACCCTGCCTCAACTCTTTAAGCTGGTTTATTATCCACCATTTGATTACGAGGTAAGCCAATGGAAAATCGTGGTGACGAATATGTTAAACGATTCGCTGGCTCAAGCTTCTGACCTTAAAAAAGGCGACCAGATTTTGGCCATCAATGGTACCGACATCGAGCAATGGCTCAAAATACGCAGTGCCTTGTTGCCAGCCTCAAACGAAGCCGTCAAACAGCGCCACCTATCAACCGATTATAGGGGAAGGGCTTTTGCTTTTGCCGATCTGCCTGCCAAAACATTGACGGTAAAAGTAAGTAGAGGCAACAGGTTAATGAATTTGCAATTAGAAATGTTGGAGCGGGGCAATGCAAAACAGGTAGCGCTGATCAATGCTTATTTCAGATCGAAATATAACGCCGAACAGGCTTGGAAAGGATATGAAGAATTAGATGGGCAAATAGCTTTGGTAAGGGCAGGACGTTTTCATGATGAGAGTTTGCCGCAGGATGAGGAGGCCGAAATAGCCTTTTCAAAACAGCTACAAAGCAAAAAAGCCATCATTTTCGATATGCGCGAATACCCCCAAGCTCCCGGACTGTTTTATTATTACCTGCCAAGGGCTTTGGGTAAAGCAGCATTTAATTTTGGTCGCTACTACCGCGCGGCTTTGCAAAATCCGGGTGCGTTTGTAAGCCAAGAAGCCATAGAAACCTTCATGAGCAAAGACATGAAGCCTATAGGGGATTTATATACCGGCAAAATCGTAATCTTAACAAATGCAAATACACAAAGCATGGGCGAGTGGTTTAGCATGATGCTGAGGCAGTTTAACCAAAATACGGTGGTGATTGGCAGCCAAACTGCCGGCGCCGATGGAGACGAAAAGCAATTGAATTTGCCAGGTGGCTATCAGTTTGTTTTTACAGGCAATGGCATTTTTTATCCCAACGGAAAAGAAACGCAGCGAATAGGCATTGTTCCCGACCGCAGGTTTAAGCCAACGATGGCCGAAATCGCTTCCGGCAAGGATGTACAATTGCAAGAGGCGCTTAACTACCTCAACAAAATTAAATAAACCCCAATGCTAACCTTAAGCTAGCCCAGCATTTGGGTTAGCTTTTCCTGCATGCCCCAAATGCCCAATAAGCCACCGGTGTGGATAGCCAATATTTTATCGTCTTTTTTGAAGAAGTCCTTACCAGCTAAATCGTTAATGGCAAAGAACAGCTTGGCGGTATAAACCGGATCTACCAATAAGCCCGTTTGGCTGACAAAAGTTGTCATAAACTTTAAAAGCTGCGGCGTGGTTTTGGCATAGCCCCCGAAAGAATAGTCGGTATGTAAAGTAAGCCTACTCAAATTGGGTTCGTATTTAGCGATTTCGTCGGCTATAAAACCACCGTTTTTAAGTACAGGCACTACATGTAGCTGGGTGTGTAGCTGTTGGGCATTAATTCCTTGCAACAGGCCGGCCGCGGTAGTGCCTGTACCAGCTGCACAAAAGATATGGTTGTAGGTTAGGGGCAGTTCGGTAATGATGGCTGCGCAACCCCGTACCGCTTCGGCACTGGCTCCGCCTTCGTCAATAAAATAGGCCGTTTGGTTAGTGGCAAAATGTTTGTCAAACAGGTTCCGCTTATCCTTATAGCTTTCTCTATCTACAAAAATGAGTTGCATGCCAAATAACTTGCAGAGCAGGAGCATTTCGTTCTGTACGGTTTCGCCCCGTACAAAGGCCGTAGACTGAAAGCCATGTCTGGAGGCCGCGGCCGCTGTTGCCACCAGGTGGTTGGAATAAGCCCCGCCAAAAGTTACCAGGTGTTTTTGGCCTCGCTGTTGGGCATCGGCAAGGATATGTTGCAGCTTGCGCCACTTGTTGCCAGAAATATAAGGGTCGATCAGGTCGTCGCGCTTAACCCAAATTGGATGGAGGTGCTCAAAATTAAGGGCCTGAACCGGACTGTAAATCTGCATAACAAAAAAAGCTCCTCCAAAGAGAAGCTTTTTTATCGAGGTTTTAAAATTTTAGGCTATTTGCCAAAACCAAAG
This sequence comes from Pedobacter sp. TM02, assembly GCF_059705275.1. Taxonomy (NCBI): domain Bacteria; kingdom Pseudomonadati; phylum Bacteroidota; class Sphingobacteriia; order Sphingobacteriales; family Sphingobacteriaceae; genus Pedobacter; species Pedobacter sp. TM02. Next base: position 2,976,861 of record NZ_AP046530.1, on the reverse strand, counting down.
CCTATACCTACGTTGGCATAGTCGTACTTGGCTGTGGTATAAGAGCCGTAAACCCTGAAAAAGGCCATATTAAGCTGAAAGCCTACAGAAGCCCTAAATCCGTCTAAGTTGTTTTTAATGGAAATAGGATCAGTGTAAGTGGTGGTTTGATTGGGATTGAGTGCGGTTGGGGTAGAAAATTCGTAATCGCCTAAAGCTTTTAGGCTAGACGAAGAACTGTTGTAGCCAACGCTGGCAAAAGGGGTAAAAAACAGGAGTTTTTTAGAGATAATGGCTTCGCTATTAAATCCGTTAACTTTGATGTTGAGCTCTTGGTTCGAGTTTTGTGCATTGGTGTTTACCTGCAAAGGCAAGCTGTAGTTTAGGCGGGTAAAGCCTAAGGCAAGGGCTATATCAAAAGGCATGAGCTTTTGGCTTTTGCCCATGAGGAGCGGAAACAGTTCAACTTTGGCGCCTGCACCAAATAGGTCGATCTTTCCGGCATCGCTGCCTAATTTGATTTTGGGAACATAGCGCAAAGATACATCGATGTTTTTAGGTAAACCCATGGTCAGCTGTATTTGTGGCGAAGGCACAAAATGGATCCCAGTGCCTTGCGGCAGTTTAAAGGTTTCAGTAGTTGGTGTTCCGTTGGCATATAAACGCATGTTGGCACCTTGGCTGTCATTGCCAAAAGCGGTAGGGCCGGTACTCGGACCTCCTGGCGTAGCCGGCCTGATGTTCTGCAGGCCCAATGTATTCACATCGTAGGTACGGTCTGCCGTGGGCACAAAAGCTGCGGTAGCGGTAATGCGCAAATCGAAACGCAAAAATCCATTGCTCTTGGCGGTCGTGTTCCAGCCCGAATTTAAGCCAACGCCCAAGCCTTTAAACAAGGGATTCATATAGGCGTTGATGAGTTTGGTTGCATCCTCCGGACCTGATTTAAATAAGCCTTCTACATCTTGTTGGGCCAGGAGCCTGACCGGAAATAAAAATGCGCTTAGGATAAATAAAATCTTAAGCGCAGCTAATTTTGTTTTCATTTTTTCTATATCTGTTTGGTTTTAAGGCCGAAAGTATATCTTTCTAATCAGATAAGGAAAAAAGTTTAAAATAATCTTAACATTTTGAGTAAAGTTTTTCATGCGCCCGCCTATTAGTTCAGTTTTACAACGGTATATCAACAAATAGCGAGCCAATTTGTTTTTTTCGGGATTATCAAATTGTTAATCCTATTTTTGCACCATGGAGAACCATCAAATTGAGCAGGAAGAAGAGCAGGATTTATTTGAGCATTTTAATATTGTTGTTGATAAAGGACAGTCGTTGCTGCGCATTGACAAGTTTTTAATGCACCGTATAGAGAATGCTTCCCGCAACCGTATTCAGAATGCCATTGATGCGGGCAATGTACTGGTGAACAAGAAAACCGTCAAGTCGAGCTATAAAGTAAAGCCTTTCGATGAGATTTCCATCGTATTTGCCCATCCGCCCCGTGATACCGAGGTTTATCCAGAAAATATTCCGATCGATATCGTTTATGAAGACGACGACCTGCTGGTGGTGAACAAACCTGCCGGCATGGTGGTACACCCCGGCTTTAACAATTACACCGGTACTTTGGTTAATGCCTTGGCCTATCATTTTGAACAATTGCCTACCTTGCCCGGCAATGACGGCAGGCCCGGGCTGGTGCACCGCATCGATAAAGACACCTCTGGCCTTTTGCTCATCAGCAAGAACGAAATGACCATGACCAAACTGGCCAAACAGTTTTTCGACCATAGCATTACCCGTAAATATGTGGCGCTGGCCTGGGGCGATATTGAAACAGACGGAAGGATAACAGGCTACATTGGCCGAAGCCTGAAGAACAGGATTGTAATGGACATGTACGATGATGAAGAGAAGGGAAAATGGTCGGTTACCAATTATAAGGTGCTCGAGCGTTTGGGCTATGTCACGCTGATCAGCTGCCAGTTGGAAACGGGTCGTACACACCAAATTCGTGCACATATGCAACATATTGGCCATCCGCTGTTTAGCGATGCCAATTATGGTGGCGACAAGATTTTAAAGGGAACCACGTTTAACAAATACAAACAGTTTGTGGCCAATTGCTTTGAAATCATGCCACGCCAGGCTCTGCATGCACAAACGCTGGGTTTCATTCATCCCAGTACCCAAAAGTACATGGAATTTGAAGCACCTTTGCCGACCGATTTTGAGGCTGTTTTAACCAAATGGCGTAATTACGCCCAACAAGCTTAACCCATGATGTCGCCATACATTTTGCATAACGACGAATTTTTTGCGGCCGATGAAGCGATCATCAAGGCTAGCAACCGTGCATTTAAATTCGGCGATGGCCTGTTCGAGTCGATGCGCATGTGCAATGGCAAGCTGCAATTTGCGACATTGCACGCCGATAGGCTACGAGCCGGCATGAAGGCCCTAAAAATGGAAGGCTATGCCTTGCTCGATGATTATTTCCTGAAACAGAAAACAGCCGAACTGCTCAAAAAGAACAGGCTTCATGGCAATGTCCGTTTCAGGTTGGCGGTTTACCGCGATGGCGAAGGCCTGTACACCCCGCAAAGCAATAAGGTAGGCTATGTACTGGAAGCCATGCCTTTGGAAGGACCTTTTTATGAGCTGAACAAGAAGGGACTGATTATCGATGTATACGACGAAATTGCCAAACCCATTAACAAGCTGGCCAATTATAAAACCAGCAATGCCTTGCTTTATGTAATGGCGGCGCTTTTTCAGCAGCAGCATCGTTTAGACGAAACCTTGCTTTTGAACCAAAATGGGTTTTTATGCGAGAGCATGAGCTCGAACGTATTTGTGGTTTACCAGAAACAGATCTATACCCCAGCACTTTCAGAAGGCTGCGTGGCAGGCGTGATGCGCAATGTAGTGCTACAGTTGGCCAAAACCCATCAATTGCCGTTAATAGAGGCACAAATTAGTCCTGAAATCTTAAAGGAAGCCGAAGAAGTATTCGTAACCAATGCCAGCAGCGGCATACGCTGGGTAATGGGCTATGGCAAAAAACGCTATTTTAATGAAGTAGCCAAAGTGCTGAACGAAAAGCTTAATCTTTTAGTTGTTCATTAGTTCATTAGCTCATTGGGGTATTGGTTCATTCGGACATTGGTTTTATAGGAATGCAGGATTGTTTCATGAAAGAAAAACCTGGATTCTCATTGCCTGTAGCTTTCAACTTTCCACTTTCCACCTTCTGCCTTCTGGCCTATTGTCTTTCCCTGTTTCCATCGTATATTTTACTTGATTAAATTACAGTTAGCCAAGCATTCTTCGTAAAATTTTAGTATTATTGGTTACACACAAAATGAACCGATATGAAAAAATTACTCATCATCGTGATGGCCTGCTATGGCCTGAACGCTCGTTCGCAAGTGAACGAAAGCAAAAACTACCTGTACCTCTATTCCGATTCTACAATTCATGCACAAAAAGTCCGCTTGCGGCCTAATTTTTTAGGCTCTTGGGTATTAAGTGCCGATTCGAGAAGCGTGCCGCTGGGGCAGGTCAAATTCTTCAACAACGAAAGGGGTTTCTTTGCCAATACCCGACAGCTCAACTTTTTTGGCGAAGCATCGTTTGCCGAGAGGATCATCGAAGGAAAAATCAACCTGTATCAGCAGATTGTTTACCAAGATATACCCTACGATGGGGTTGATTATCGATTTAGTGGCTATAGACGCGAGCCGGTAAGCAGGCGTATGTTCTACAACAAAGGCTTTGCTAATTTGAAAAGGGTTAATTACGCCAACCTCAGCACCGATATGGCCGACAATCCGCAGAGTTTGGATCTGCTCAAAAGCTACAGGAAAAGCATGGCTACAGGCACGGTGATGTACGTGGCCGCCGGCGTGGCCATTCTTGCGGGCGTGGTTACTTTGGTTTCTGGCGATCCCTTTAAGCAAAACGGCAGCACTTACAGGGGCATGCCAACCTATAAAGACCGCAACTATACCCCAAGCTTTGTCTTGCTGGGGCTTGGTACGGGTTTAAGCGTGGGAGGCTTTCTGATCCAGCGGTCGGGTGCCAGAAACATGGAAAGAGCTATCGACAATTATAACCGGTAGTTTTTGGATCACAGGCAGTGTCGTTTCGGCCTGCCTGTTTTAAATTTACAGGCGCATGCCTCGTAAAAATTCTTCGATCAGCATGCGCTTTTTACCCTCGTATTGTATATCGGTTACCTTTAAAAAACCGTCTTTGGCGGCAAATTTCAAGAAGGTTTTGCCATCTGTTAAAAAAGCGCCAGCAGAAATTCCGGGCTCTTTTTCTTCCAAAACGGCACCGAATATTTTCAAAGCCTTATCATTAAAAGTGGTAAAGGCGGTAGGGTAAGGGCTTAAGCCTCTAATGTGGTTGTAAACCGTTTGGCTAGGTTGGTTCCAATCGATCTTGCAAAACTCCTTGAAAATTTTTGGTGCCATTTTAAGTTCGTCGCTTGCTGGCTGCGGTACCTCGTTATAATCGTTGGCTTCGATGGCTTTTACGGTCCTCACCAATAAATGGGCACCCAAATCCATCAGCTTGTCGTGCAATGAACCTGCGCTTTCGTCGTCGGTAATGGCCACAGAATCAGAAAAGATGATGTCGCCGGTGTCAATTTCATGTTTTAAGAAAAAGGTAGTTACGCCACTTTCCTTTTCGCCATTAATAATAACATGGTTAATTGGGGCTGCGCCACGGTATTGGGGCAACAGAGAGGCGTGCAGGTTAATAGTACCCTTGGGTGGCATGTTCCAAACCACTTCGGGCAACATCCTGAAGGCAACCACCACTTGCAGATCGGCTTTAAAGGCCTTCAGGTCTTCGATAAATGCAGGGTCTTTGAGTTTCAGGGGTTGCAAAACAGGAATACCTTTTGCTACCGCATATTTTTTTACAGCACTTTCACTTAGTTTTTGTCCGCGCCCGGCAGGTTTGTCTGCGGCGGTTACTACGGCAACAACATCGAACTCGGCCTGCAACAGGGCATCTAAAGAAGCAACGGCAAAATCGGGCGTACCCATAAAAACTATTTTCATCAGAATGTTGTTTATTCTCAGCAACCGAAAATCGGGGCTGTTCCATACAAAAATAACTAAAATTCGTTCAAATTTATCTTGTTTCCATGGTTTCAACCGAAGAAGTACTCAGTTCAAGCAGTTTGGTTTATGTTAACCCGGCTATGCCTGGGTTTTGCAGGAAGGGAAAGCCAGGTCATTTTTACTATGAAGATACCCAAGGCAAACGACTACAAAACGAGGCCGATTTGGCAAGAATCCAAAAACTGGTATTGCCACCAGCGTGGACCAACGTTTGGATTTCGCCCAAAAAGAATGGTTATTTACAGGCTGTGGGTTTGGACGCGGCCGGACGCAAGCAATACCGCTATCATCCCGACTGGACCAGCAGAAAATCAGATCATAAGTACTTCAGGCTGCTTGAATTTGGCAAGTCTTTGCCCAAGGCCCGCAGGCAGGTGGCCAAAGACCTGAGCAGAAAAGACTTCGACCAAAGAAAGGTATTGGCCATCTGTATTCGTGTCATCGAAAAAACACTGATCAGGATCGGTAACGAAAGCTACAAAAAGAACTATGGCAGCTACGGCTTGAGTACGCTGCGCGATAAACATTTTAAGCAGCAAGGCAATCAATCGTTTTTGACTTTTGTAGGCAAGAAAGGGGTAAGTCAGGAGGTGGCATTAAGCGATAAAAACCTGGCCAAACTGGTTAAAAAATGCAAGGATATTCCCGGGCAGGAGCTATTCCAGTTTTATACCCAGGGCAAAACACATCAAGCCGTAGATTCGGGAATGATCAACAATTACATCCGCGAAATTACCGGTAGCGATTTTACGGCAAAGGATTTCAGGACCTGGGGCGGTACCTTGGAGGCCTTGAGGCAATTGGCCCATTTAACGAAGCGTTACCCTGAAATGTCGAAACAAAAGATCATCGTAGAGATGCTCGACTGTGTATCGGGCAAGCTGGGCAACACCCGTGCCGTGTGTAAAAGTGCTTATGTTTATCCGCAATTGCTGGTGGCTTTCGAGGAAGATCGGCTGCAACCTTACCTGAAACAAATTAGTCAGCCTGATGCCCAAGAGGCCAAAGCCATACAAAACGACGAAAAGGTACTCCTGCGCTTTTTGAAAAAGGCAAGTATTGTTTAAAAATCTGGTTATTTGCGACTTAAGTCCGTAAAAGCCTTTTCGAAAGTCGGCAAATCAAGGCCCAATAGCTTGCCTTGCCTAACCACATAACCTGTTAACGATTCGAGTTCGGTTTGTTTGTTGGCCATAAAATCGCGGTGCATGGAAGAGGTGGCCTGATCAGGCAGGGCTTCGTAGTGCGCCATCGACTTGTCCATAATGTCTGGATCAACAGCAATGCCCTTGGCCTTGGCTAAGGTTGTTACTTCGGTAATCAGCTTGGCCAAAGTTTCGCGGTTTGCTTGCAATAATTCCCCCACGGGCTGGTCAAAATAGGAAGTAGCCGTAGCCAGCGATGAAAGAAAGATGAATTTCTGCCAGATGATTTTCGAAATTGTTGAGGTGAGCGTGGCTTCAATACCAGCCGCTTTCAGGAAATGTTCAAGCTGGTTAAGCCGTTCGTCGGTAACCTGGTCTATACCGAAAAAGAGTTTTTGCTGATGGCCAATGTTCTCTACCACACCGGGTTCTTTTAGGGCCGAAACGATATACACGCAACCCGAAGGCACGGTGGTTTGGGGCAATAAGCTCCTGATTTTTTCGGCGCCTTCAATGCCATTGAGCAGAGGCAATATTGTGGTTTGTGGGCCAATGCAGGGTTTTAGCTGGGCAATGATCGTGTCCAGGTCGTAGTTTTTTGTACAAATGATGATGTAGTCGGCCAGGCCGATTTCGTTGGCATTGTCGGTAGCCAGGTAAGGCCGGGCAATAAAAGATACTTCGCCTCTGATTACCGTTAAGCCGCGTTCCCTAATTTGTTCGAGATGCTCGCCACGGGCAATAAAAGATACCTGAACAGCGCTGTTGGCGTATTTTTTGGCCAGTAGACCTCCAAAATAACCACCAACCCCACCAATGCCTGCAACAACTATTTTGGTTTGATCGGTCACTTTAACAAGGGTTTAGTACGGTTGATAACTTGCTTTTTGAGCGCTTTTTTAACGGGATAAACAGGTGCTGAAAGTTGCTTGCCTGTTTTATGGATAGAGCAAGTATTTTTTGCGCATTTGCTTGTACTTGCTTAGTCCTGGTTCCCAGCTTGCACGGATTTCCTTTTCAGATTTTCCGGCAATAATTTGCTGCCTGAAGGTATCTACGCCAACCAAGCGCTCAATAGTGCCCATTTCCTTGCTCAGCTTGCTGTTAAAGAAATCTTCTTTTTTGGGCGAGGCTTTGTAGAGTTCGATCAACCAGCTAATGTTTAACATTTTTGTCTTCCTAAAGTTTGAAGTATCGTAATTTCTCAGGTCAAGTCCGTAGCAAACCTGGTCTTGAAACAAAGGTGTTTCGGCCATGCCTTTGATACTGGTTGGTGTATAGGAGAATGCATAAATGCCCTTGTAATAAGGTGCGCCAACTACGGTAAAAGGAAATTGCGTGCCGCGGCCGTGGTTAAGGTAGGTGCCCTCGAACAAACAAGTGCTGGGGTATAATAAAATGGCTTGCGCCGTATTGAGGTTGGGCGAAGGTTTTACCGGCAAGTCATAAGGCATATCGTGATTGTAATTGGCATTTTTAACGATTTGCAGCTTGCATTTGAGCTTATCTTTGAGCCAGCCTTCGCCATTCAGCATCTGTGCATATTCTGCAACCGTCAGGCCGTGTACAATAGGAATGGGTTGTAGGCCGATTCCAGATTTGAAACGCGGATCTAAAATCGGGCCGTCTACATAAAAGCCGTTCGGGTTGGGGCGATCCAAAATCATCAGTTCCTTGTTGTTTTGGGCGCAGGCTTCCATTACATGCTGCAAGGTGTTGATATAGGTATAAAAACGTACGCCAACGTCCTGAATGTCAAAAACCATAATGTCTATATCTGCAAGTTCTTCTTTGGTAGGCGTGCTGTGCTTGCCATACAGCGAAACCACTTTGATACCCGTTCTGGTATCAACGCCATCGTCAACATGAACGCCTGCACTGGCATTGCCCCTAAAACCGTGCTCCGGGCCGAAGATTTTTACAATGTTAACGCCACGTTTCAATAAGCTGTCTACCGAGGTCTGCTTGCCAATTATAGAAGTAGGATTAACCACCATACCTACACGTTTGCCTTTTAAGAGAGGCACATATTTTTCGGTTTGGTCGGCTCCGGTTTTCAGTCCCGGTTTTTCGATAGCTTTTTTTGCGTGGCGTTCCTGTGCACAGGCACCTAAGGTTAAAAGGGCAAATACAAAAGTAAAAACAGCGGCAAATTTCTTCATCACATCAGGTTTTTTAAAGATTTATGTGCGAGTTCAAAATTGAATCAGCACTTTTGCTAAGTTACAACTTATTACAAAACTTGAATATAGAATATTTCATTGCGAGGCGGATGGCCATCAAATCTGAGCGGACTTTTTCGAAGCTCATTGTGCGCATAGCGATTGCTGGCGTTATGCTTAGCCTCGCCGTCATGATTCTTTCGGTAGCCATTATCAAAGGGTTCAAAACCGAAATCCAGGATAAGGTACGGGGTTTTATCGGCGATGTTCAGATTTACCGCTTTGATTTGAACGGTTCTTTCGAGAAATCGCCTTTTGTGCCCAACGATACTACCCTCAGGTATCTCAAAAGCAACCATGCCTTGGCTTCCTTCTATCCTTTTGCCACCAAACCAGCTATCATTTCGGCCAATGGCGAGGTAGAGGGCATCAATTTTAAAGGCGTAGATGCGAGTTACGATTGGCAGTTTCTGAAAAAGCACTTGGTGAGTGGGAGCGTCATCAACTTTGCCGATAGTGGCGCCAACCAGATCATGATATCGAGCTATACGGCCAATCGGCTGAAGCTTAAAACTGGCGATAGTTTTCTGATGCATTTTGTACAGAATCCGCCCAAAAAAAGAAAGTTCAAGATTGTAGGTATTTTCAATGTAGGCATCGAAAATATCGACAAGAATTTTGCCGTTGGTGGCATCAATATCATCCGGAGCATAAATAATTGGGCTCCTAACCAGATGGGAGGGATTGAAGTAAAAGTGAAAGACTTTTCTCAACTTAAGGCCACTGCGGATGATGTTTATGCCAATTTGGAGCTCAAGTTGCGATCGCGTTCAGTAAAAGAAAGCACTCCTGAAATCTTCAATTGGCTTTCGCTGCTGGATGTAAATACCAAGGTACTGTTGGTTTTGATGATGATTGTGGGCGTAATTAACATGGTAACGGCTTTGCTGATCATGATTTTAGAACGTACCACCATGATTGGCTTGCTTAAGTCGTTGGGCATGGCTAATGTTGGCATCATGAAGATCTTCCTGTATAATGCCATCTACCTGGTAGGCATTGGCCTGATACTGGGCAATATTTTAGGACTTGGTCTTGCATTTTTGCAACAGTATACGGAAGTGTTTAAATTGAACCAAACCAATTACTATCTCTCCTACGTGCCTATTGAAGTACACTTTATTGATGTGGTACTGCTTAACCTGGCTACCATTGTGGTGTGTTTTCTGGTCTTGCTGGTTCCATCATTGCTGGTCAGCAGAATCAGTCCATTAAAAGCCATCAGATTTAAGTAGGCTTTCGTTGGTGTTTTTTACCAACGGTTAATAGAATACTAACCTCTTTTATCCATTTTCAGGTTCATGGCCAGCCGATCTATGGCCTGTACCATTCTTTCCACTTTGGCGTCCTCGTTTTTGGCGCCATCAATCCAGCTGATCAAAGCTTGTTGCTCTTCCTTGTTGCACTTTTGGTAGGTTTTAAGAGCCAGAGGTTCATCTGCCAGGCATAAAAGAAATTCTTCCTCGGTGCTTAACGAGTGCTCTGCCCGTGCAACCGTGTTGCTGTACAAAACCAAATCTACCCAAGCGCCTGCTTCCTTGCCAATGTGTTTCCTGATTTCGGCTTTCACCGGTAAAAACAGGTTGCCGTTTTTCATGGGCATTAGGTTTACATTGTCGAGTTGATAGCTGTCTATCCATCCGCTGATTTTAACCATGCCGAAATAGCCTCTTTTTTCTTTCGGTATTTCCGAAATCACGATAAACGTCCAGCCCCCTTTGCCAGGCATTTTGTTTAGAAGGTATTTTTGGTTGATGATTTCGTGCTGCATATGGAAAAGGTTTAGCCGAAGGCTGAACGAAGTTCCGAAAAAATGCCTCGAGATGAAAATGTTTTTTGCTTTGGAACTCAGGTTGCCACTTTAGCCTATCAGTTGCTGCCATTAACGTTTTCTTAACCTTCGCCTTACCTTTAACCTATATGGAGTCCCTAGCTTTGGGCAATTCTATTTTCCGTAATCATGAAGAAAACCCTATTTTCCCTCTTGTTGTTCTGTGGTTTGTCAACGATGCTTCAAGCGCAAGAAAGCCACGTTATTGTCATCAGCGTCGATGGCCTGAGGCCAGAATTTTATATGGATCCGAGCTGGGCCATGGTCAATTTACGCCAGGCCATGCAAACGGGATCTTATGCCCAGGGCGTTCGTGGTGTTTTTCCAACGGTTACCTATCCTTCGCATACTACGATTTTAACAGGCGTAAAACCATCAAAACATGGCATCTATTACAATACGCCTGTAGAGCCTTTGGGCATTAGCGGCAAATGGTACTGGGACTACTCGAGCATTAAAGTGCCTACCATTTGGAGTGCGGCTAAACAGGCCGGTTTAACCACGGCTTGTGTAGGTTGGCCGGTAACACTTGGTGCGCCTATTACCTATAACCTGCCCGAGTACTGGTATTTGCCCAAAAACAAAGGTGGGCAGAACGACGAAATCAAGGCCTTGGCCGATGTGGCTAATCCCAAAGGTTTGTTTGAAGAAGTACAGGAACTTGCCACGGGCAAACTAGGCCAAGGTGGTGCCGATTTGGACTATTATTCGAGCGACGAAAACAAATCGCGCATGGCTTCTTACCTGATCCAAAAATACAAACCTTCGTTTTTGGCCATTCATATTGCGCAGGTTGATCATTTTGAGCATGAGGAAGGCCGGGAAGGCCCAAAGGTTAGGTCGGCGGTAGCCGGTGCCGACAGGGCCATCAAAACCATTATCGATGCGGTAGAAAAAGCCGGCATTAAAAAGAATACCACCATTATTGTAACTGGCGACCATGGCTTTGTTGACGTACACACCCAGGTTACGCCTAATGTGTTGCTGGCTAAGGCCGGGTTGTACGATCCTGCCCAAAAAGACAGCTGGAAAGCCTATTTTCATGCCAGTGGCGGCTCGGCGTTTTTGCACCTGAAAGATCCCAAAGACAAGGCTACCCTGGATAAGGTTAAATCGATGCTGAACGGCTTAACGGCTGGCCAGCAACGCTTGTTTAAAGTGGTAGATAGGGTTGCGCTCGACAAGGTGGGTGCCGATCCGAATGCAGCCCTAGCCTTAACTGCCGAACAAGGTGTTTCTTTTGGTCCATCGGCCGAAGGCGAGCTGGTTAAGCCTGGAAAGGGAGGCACACATGGTTACTTTCCCGATTTTAAGGAAATACAAACCGGCTTTGTCATTTTTGGCAAGGGCATTAAACCAGGCGTAGTGATCCCGCAAATGGGCGAAGAAGACATTGCACCCATCATTGCCAAGCTTTTGGCCTTCGATTTCCCGTCGGCCGATGGTATTTTGTACCAGGGATTGTTTACGAAATAATTTCTACCCAATCCTTGCTTTGCAGGCCTGCAAACTCCGATCGCAAAGGCAGGTCGAGGTAGGGGTAGGTTACTTTAGAAAGGTATAATCCGGTAGGATGGGCAGGTTCTAGTAAGGCTGGGGGCGTTTTGTTGATCAGGTAGCTTTCAAATTCGGCTACGCTCAATTCGTTCCGGCCAATTTTAAGCAGCTTGCCCATAATGATCCTGATCATCTTGCTCAAAAAGCGGTTAGACGAAATATGGAACCGGATGTGATCGCCATTGGCCGAGCTAAATAGTTTGGCATCGCGTACGTAGCAGAGCGTGTGTTCGTTCTTGTCGGGCGAAGTGCAAAGCGCTCTATAATCCTTATACAGAGGTAAAAGGCTAGCCGCTTTTTTCATTTCGGTCAAATTCAGGTCTTTATGCCGGTAAAAAGTGCTTTGCTGACTTAAAAACGGGTCTTTGTAGGTATGCAGGTAATAGTCGTACTGGCGCTGCACGGCATCAAAACGGGCATGGCGCTTTTCTTCAACCTGAATGATGTCGAAGATGGCAATGTTGTGTGGCAATAGGGTATTGAGCCTGAACAGGAGGTCGTAATCCCACGCCTGTGGCAGGTCTACATGGAAAAAAAACTGGCTGGCATGTACCTGCGAATCAGTGCGGCCACAGCCCACAATGGTGAGGGGCGTTTTAAAAATCTGGCTGAGCTTGACCTCGATTACTTCTTGGATGCTATTCGCTTTGGGGTGTTTTTGCCAGCCATTGTAGTAATGGCCGTTGTAGCCGATGTGGAAGAAGTATCTCATGCCCTGCAAAGATACATGGATTTTTAGTTTTCGAAAGACGAGTAATAGCCCTAACCCAAGAGATTCTTGGTAAAAATCTGTTAAGCTAGGGCTAAAACACCATATTGGCTTTATGCTACCCGTTTTACCAATTTCTTTAAGGCCAGGCTGCAGCCATAATGCAGGCCATCGTGCGATACGATAAACGTTACGGCATCCTCAACGTTTTGTAGGCTCAGGCCCGGATAGGTAGAAATGGTGTAAGGCGAATAATTGTCGAATTTGTTGGTTTTGAGATCGGCCTCCAACTGGTCGATGGTACTGAGCAGGTAAGCCTTCATTTGGCTTATTTCTTCATCGCTGAAAGGCCTTTCGGGCTTAGAGCCGTTTTTGTAAAGGTCGATCAGGTGTTCTTCGATGACGAAAGGATTGCCCGATAGTCGATAGCACAAAATCTGCTGACTTACCACCAAATGGCCAACCTGCCAGGCCAGGTTATTGTTAAAGCCCTGCGGGATGTGGTTCAGCTCTGCCGTAGAAAGATCGGCAATGATACTCAGTAATTTGTTGCGCGAGGCGCGGATAACTTCTAAAATTTTTTCCATCATTTAATTGTTAAGCATAGGTTTAAAGCGATTGTCTTTGTTTCTTAAGTCCAAGCCGCCCTCGTATACCGATTTGAGGTTGACCAAATAAAACGACCAGCCTCCATGGCAGCCTAAACGGATATATTTTTTGCTGTTGTCGTCGGTAGGGATGTTCTTTTGGGTAAGGGTTACTACAGTATATCCGTTTTCTTGGGCTAAGGTAATGCCTACAAGGCAGTTTCCGGCAAAGGTAAATTCAAAAAAAGTTTGGCCGTCGGCCTGTGTTACCTGGCCCTTCTCCACATCGTTGTAAAGGAACCAGCGCCAAACGTAGCTATGGCCAACTGTGGCCAATTGTGTCGCATCAATAGGTTGGTTATCGCTAGCCAAATAGTCGGCTTCGCTCAAAAACCATTTTTCTATTTCTTTAGTGGCCCAGGCCTTGTAAATGGTTTGCATATCGGCTTTGATAGCTATTCGGAGCGTAAAGGAAGTCCAGTCAAAATTTTCCATGGCTTATTTTTTAGGCTTTGTTTTTTTGCCGTTTCCAAGCCACAGCAACCCATCGATAATCATTTGGTTTTGAATGTCATTGTCGAAAGTGTAGGATAGGGTTTTAACATCTTTGCCGTATTGGTGTTCATAATCCATATCGTTGTGGCCCATGTTTACGTAAATCATCCTGTAGTTTTTGTTGCTCCATACGACCGGATAGTAGCCCGTGTGCCAAATTTCGTATGCTTTAGGACCGGTGCCCAAAGGGAAGCTGGTCGAATCGATGCTGAGCAAAATATCGATGTTTGGGTTTTTGCGCAGGTCTTTTTCCCATCTGTACCACTCGTTGGGTTGCGATTTAAAGGTTTCGGGCAGGTTTTTGGTTGCTGGATGTTTGCGGTTAACCCTCAAGATGGCCGAAGTTGGCCGCCAGGTGTTGCTGCCGTATTGGCCAGTACCTAAAAACTCGTTGTGGTACCAGTTCCAGTTTTGTTCGTAGGCAGAAGGGGTAAGGGCAAAGGCCGAAAAGTGAAAGCCCATCCAGGCGCCTCCGGTTTTCATGTAGTTTTCGAAAGCAAGGCGTTGTTCGGGCTTTTCAGGTCGGGTGTCTAAAAAGAGCACCACTTGGTATTTGGCCAAAAATGCCGCATTTAAATTGTTCCAGTTGGCGGTAGAGTCGTAACTGAAACCGTATTTTGCGGCCATTTTAGGAAACCACTGATTGGCTTCGTGCACATAGCTTACATGGGCCATATCGTTTTTGCCGGTGTAAAAGGCAATGACGTTGAATTTTGATTTTTTTTGCGCGTAGATACTGTTTACAGATAGGACACAGCAAATGATGAGGGCAAGGGCTAACAGTTTGTTTCTAAAGGATCGTAGCATACGTGAATTGGGTTAAGGTTCATTAAATAAAGATACTGTTTTGGCACATCAAGAACGAGAACAACTAAAAAAGCTTGCCATCTTAACAATGGCAAGCTTATCATGCGGTAATTTTTATTATTTGGCGTTTTTAACGTAAGTGTTGAGCCAAGTGTTCATTTCCCAAAGCATGTGCAGGATGTTTTCCTTGCCACGGTAACCGTGCGCCTCGTAAGGCAGGAACACGAAACGCGTAGTGCCACCAAAGCCTTTAATGGCATTGAACAAGCGCTCGCTGTTGATCGGGAAAGTACCTTGGTTGTCGTCCATTTCGCCGTGGATCAATAAAATTGGGGTCTTGATTTTGTTGGCATAGCTGAATGGGCTCATTTCATAGTACAGCTGAGGCGCTTCCCAATAGGTACGGTCTTCGTTTTGGAAGCCAAAAGGCGTAAGCGTTCTGTTGTAGGCACCGCTGCGCGCAATACCTGCTTTGAACAAATTGGTATGCGCCAACAGGTTGGCAGTCATGAAGGCGCCGTAGCTGTGGCCACCTACGGCCATGCGGTTTCTGTCGCCAACACCCATTTCGCTTAATTTGTTGATGGCGGCTTCGGCATTCAGTTTCAGTTGCTCTACAAAAGTATCGTTGGGTTTTTTGCCGTCTTTGGCCACAATCGGCATTTCGGCATTGTCTAAAATGGCGTAGCCTTGGGTAACGAAGAATAAGGGACCACCAGAGCTGATGGTGGTAAACCGGTCTTGAGAGCCGCGTACCTGAGCCGCATCAGCAGCCGAATTGAACTCACGTGGGTAGGCCCAGATCAATACCGGCAATGGTCCGTCTTTATCTTTGTTATAGCCTTTTGGCAGGTACAAATCGCCTGTTAAATCAATGCCATCGGCACGTTTGTAGGAAATTTTTTGCTTGGTAACGCCATCCAATTGGGTATAAGGATTGGTGAAATTGGTGATCTGCCTGTCGGCAACACGCAAAATCAGGTTTTTGATGAAATAGTTTGGCACGTCTTTCTGGCTTTCTTTGCGGGTAAGCAATACCAGCTTTTGAGGATCTAAAACATCGGTCACCATTTCGAAAGAGCCCGGTTGGCAACGCCAAAGGATTTCCGATTTTTTGGTAGCCAGGTCAAATTTAGCCAAGAAAGGCAAATCTCCCTTTTCTGAAGCGCCAGTAGGATTGTTGAGCAACAATTTGGTGCCGTTATCGGTGGTAAGGATTACCTGGCGACCATATTTGTTCTTTTCGGTAACCGGCATGCCCGGGTTGTTGTAGGCATCGGTAGTGTTCAGTTCGTACAAGGTTTCTAAAGCTCCGGTACTCGGATTAAAACGGCTTAGTTTCGACGTTTGTTTGATCCTCGAATTTTCCCTAACCAAAGCCAACGAGGCATTGCCCCAGCTGATGCCACCATAACGCATTTTGGTTTTCAAAAGCTCTTTTGGAGTACCGTTAAAAGGTGCCGAGAGCGATAAAACCTGATCGTGGTATTCAACATTCTTTTTAATCAAGCCACTGTCTAATGGAACGGCCCATACGATGGTAGCAGGCTCGTCGTCGCGCCAATCGAAACCTCTAGGCACATTTTGAACGTTGTCATAGCCTGATGGACGTACTTCGGTAGAAGGCAAATCGGCCAGTTGCTTAACCACTTTTCCAGTTCTGTCGGTAATGTTTACTACCGAAGGGAAGCCACCCGCCGAAACCAGGTAAGAGAATGGTTTTTTAATGGTTCTTACCATCATGTAGTTTTTGTCGGGCGAGAGCGAAATGCCACTGTAAATGGCTGGTTTGCCAATCGGTGCTTCTACGCCGCCTTTGTTTTGTACCAGTTGCGAGGTCGCAAAAAACTCGAATAACTGCTCGTCGAACGGCGATTTGATCAGATCCTGCAACGTGGCACTAGGGGCAGCCTTGCCCAGGTTTTCCTGGATGGTTGGTCCTTTTGGTGTTAACGGACGCTTTGGCGCCAAGCTGGCCGCTTTGGTAGCTACGCGGTAAAGTAGCGTATTGTCGTCAACCCAAGTAGCGCCACCACCCATAATGGCATTTAGAGGCTGCTTGTTAATTTTGGTGGCCTTGGCCGTTGCCACATCGATTACATAGAGGTCAACCCTGTTCTGGGTAGTCTGTGTAAAGGCAATTTTGGTTTCGCTTGGGCTCCAGCTTACGTTGCCGGCATACAAAGGCGTAGGCAAGCCAATAACCGTTGCCGTTTTACCTGTTTTAATGTTTTTAAGGGTAAAATTATTGATGAACGTTTGTCGGCTGGCCGAATAGTTGTTCGGGTTGATGCGCATGCCGGCAATGCGGTATTCGGGCATGGCGAGCTCCTCAACAGAAGGGTAGGAATTGCGCTCGCTGAACAGCATCCATTCGGCCTTGCTGTCTATGCTTACGCCTGGTGTTGGCTTAGCCAGCAACAAATCGGCAATTGCCTTTGGAGGCATTTGGTAGCTCACGGCATCCTGCGCATAAGCACTTCCGCCAAGGGCAATCAAGAATAAATTGAGTAGTAGTTTTTTCATCAGCTTTAAGTTGTTTTTAATGATGATGAAGCAATCATGCGCCATTGTGCACGCTGTTTCATTTGAATAAGGATAAGTTTTCGGTTAGGGCTTGCCTAAAACAGGCTCTTAAACTTACACATTGTTTAAATGATTAGCAATTTGTATCAAAAATTTGATGAAATCGGCCTAAGGTTAAATACGGTGCCAAACAGCTTTGATGGCTGTAGCAAAAAAAGCTGGCATGTTTTTGCTTTAACATACCAGCCTCTTGGGAAGGAATCCAGTAAGCGTATTGACTTCGGTTGGTAAAACGACTGCTTTTTTTATGCCTTAGATCTTGGTTAGTGCAAGCAGGGCAATAGCTGGTGTGTGTGGTGTGTTTACCTGTGGAAAAGGACTGATGTTTTTGAGCTGGATGATGTAATTGGTGCCGTTTAGCGTAATTGGCGCCAAGTCTTTTTGGTCTTTGGGCACAGCACCTCCAATGTAAAGGCTAAGGTTTTTTTCGGAGCCTATGCTCAGGTCTTTGATTTTAAGCGTAACCATTCCGTAGCCTGCCGAGATGCAATCGGCGTATAAGGGGCATCGGCTGTCTTGTACCGCGGTTAAAGCAACCGTTGTTATCACCTTGTCGCCTTGCTTAAACTCGTAGGTTTGGGCTTGGCTTACCGTAAACTGTGCGGAAAGGTCTGCCGTTTTGTCTTTTTTGCAGGCGATGGCCATAATGAGCAAGAAAAGTGCAAATAAGCTTCCTGGCAATGGATTTTGTTTCAATGTTTTCATGGAGTTAGGGTTTAAAGCTTGCTTAACATGAGGTAGGCCGTTTTTTCGCCGGTATCGGTACCGCGATAAGGAGTGATGTCTCTGAGCTGGATAATGTAGCTGGTACCATTGATATTGATTTTGGCGAGGTCTTTTTGGGCCTTCGGCAGGTTGTAGCCAATGTAAAGGGTAAGGTTCTTTTCTTGTGCAATGCCCTTATCCTTGATAGAAACGGTTGCCTTGGCCAATCCGGCAAGTGCACAAAAAGCATTGGGCGGGCAACGGGTATCTTCGATGGCCGTTACAACAAGTTCGACAGCCGTTTGGCCTTTGGGGTTCAGTTCGATGGGCCTGTTTTGGACAAGGGTATAATTGCCCGAAAGATCGACAGCTTTGTCTTTTTTGCACCCTACCAGTACAATGGCGATCGCAAAGACCAGTAAATTGGCTTTAAAGCTTGTTTTTTGCAAAGATTTCATGATTTTGGTTTATTTTTTCTGGCCAGTAAAATTGAATCTCAGGTTAATGCCCGCAGTATTGATCTTGAGGTTTTTTTCGCCCATGCTGCCGATGGTTGGCTTAAAATAAGGTTCGAAAATAATCGTGTTTCTGCCTATGCTTTGGCTAAGGCCTACCGCAATAATCGCGCTATTGGCAAAATCGAAGCCCTTAAATTTGCTCTCTTCGGTTTGTTTTTCAATGGGAACGCTTTTAACAAAGGCAGCCGAATTTTGAACGGTATAGTCATAAGTGTAGCGCTGAAGTAAGTAGGAGTTGGAATTGATGCCCGTGGCCAGGTAAAAATTCTTCTTTTTGCCCGGATAGAATTTAACGGTAATGGGAATGTCTATGCTTAGCAGTTGGGCATTTACCTTGATGTCGCTGATGCGGCTTTCGCGGCTCATTACATTGTAGGCCATGGCTTGGTTAGACACATCGCTGGCTAAATTTTGCGGAACGGTGCGGTTGTTATCGTAAGAAAGCCTGTTCTGGCTGAGTCCGGCACCCACGCTTACCAATAGGCTTTGGCTTACCTTGATGTTGGCATTGACCCCGAAACCTGCATTTACTTTGGCCGTATTGTTGGCATAATAGTTTACAAAGGTGCCGGTATATACATCGAAAGAATTGCTGAGTTCTTGCTGTTTATCTTCTTTTTTGTTGTTGCCACTGGCCATCAAAATCTGGCTTTGCGCTTTCAAAAATTCTTCGGTGGTTTTTTTCTGGGGCGCATTGTCTTTAATCGGCTTGGCTGGCTGATCGGGCACGGCCGCCACAGCTTGCGGGTTAGCGGCCGGATTTGGGGCTGGCTGATTGGCAATAACCTGCTGCGGAGGCCCTATATTTTTCGAGATGCTATCTTTTTGCACCAGAGCCGCATTGACCGGCACAACGCTGCTTGGATTGTCTTTTGGGTTTTTAGCAATTTGATGAGCAAATCTTAAATCCAGATTTGCTGGTTTTTTTTGTTGCTGGCTCGTCTTTGGGTTGGCTACAATTGCGGTGCTTTCGGTTTGTACAGGCGAATTTGGGGTTAAAGTATCATCGGCTTTGTAAGCTGGTTGCTCTTTTTTGGGTGTTTTTGTCAGGTAATCGGTATGCTCTATTTTTGGAGTATTTCTTTGCGTAAACAAGAAGAGGCCGGCCACTACTAAAATAGAGGCCGCAATGCCCGAAAGCCACCAGATAGGCAATTTTTTGCTTGGCGCTTCAGGATATTTTTTGCGCAGTTCGGCCCAGCCGTTTTCACTTAGGCCATCATCCACATCTTCAAACAGGGCTTTAATATGCCTTGTTAGTTCTTCATCTTGCTGCTTCATCGTGTATAAATTGAATAATTGCTCAATAAACTCTTCAGGGCCTGTTTTGCCCTGGTTAGGTAAGTTCTCGACGAACTTTCGGGGATATTCAGCATCTCCCCAATTTCTTTGTGGCTATAGCCGTCTATTTCGTATAAGTTAAAAACCAAATGCTGTGTTTCGTTCAGGTTCTTCATCAACTTCAGGATATCTTTGGCCGAAAGCTGATCGATTGCCGAATGGTAGGTAGTTTGTACTTCGGTATCTACCATTTCTATCGCCTGATTGAAACGCATGTTCCTTCTTTTATGGTCAAGCGAGGTGTTGACTAATATTTTCCTAAACCAGGCCTTGAAATCGGCATCCTCCCTAAACGTATGCAACGATTTGAAAACCTTGATAAAAGAATCGTTAACCACTTCCAAGGCGTCTTCCTGATTGATCAGGTACCTCGAAGCCACTCCCAATGCGTAGCCATAAAACTGTTTGTACAGCAATTCCTGAAACTGCAGATTTCCATCTTTACAGTTCCTCAATAAGTCGTTAAGAGGAGTCGCCTGTGGCTTGGCCATTTATTGTCTGATGCGCTTTAAACGATATTGGTAATAATTGTAAACTTGACTGGGATGATAAGGTATCATCTTGTCCAAAATTAAGCTATCTCCTTTGGTTTCGTATTGGTAATCGTTGTTTAATATCAGCCCCCAGTCAAAATCAGCCGTCCAAATGTTCTCATCGGTAAATCGAACCATCTTATCTACCAGCACAAATTTGCCGCTGCCCCTGCCTTTTAGGCTTTGGTAACGGTTGCCCTTAAATACTATTCTAGCTTCGCTGCTCGTCATTTTACCATCAACAATGGTTCTAAAAGTGCCCACATATGTGCCATTAAATGCGCTTTGGCCTGGATCCTTTTTACATGCCGAAAAAGACAGAGCCAGTACAGATAAGTATAAGATCCTTCTCATGTTTAGTTTGTTTTATAATAGCCATACGCTGATTTGAGGCCAAACGCTACAGGCTTTTCTAAAAAAGAACAGATAGATGCACTGTAATTGGCCAGCCTACCCTTTATATTTCGTAAATTTGCCTTTCAATATAATAACGGTGTCTTTAGAACAACTCAAATTAAGCAAGCCCCTCAACTCGGTAATGACCGAACTGGGCTATTTAAATGCTAAGGAAATACAGGCTAAAAGCATGTCGCGCATTATTGGCGGACAAGATATCATAGCCATAGGGCCAGAGGGTGCGGGCAAAACCACTACCTATGTGCTGGCTACTTTAATGCGCATCAAATATGGGTTCGAAGAAGCACCAAGGGCCTTGATTTTGGTGCCTACCAAAGAAAAAGTGGAAGAAACGATTGCCCAATTTGAACGGCTGAATAGAAACCAAACCATCCGTATTGTGGGCATCCATGCCGATAACAGCATGGAAAATCAGGTGAACGAGCTGACCGATGGCTGCGATATCGTAGTGGCTGTTCCGTCGAGGGCAAGGGCAGTTTACCTGAAATTGGGGCTCAATACCAATAAAATTCAGCTGATGGTTATCGACGATGCGGCCGAAATGGTGAAACAGGGTATGCAGCTGCCGGTTAACGAATTGGCCAACAGCATTCAAAAATGCCAGCACCTGGTGTTTACCGAGGTAATGCACGAAAAGCTGGAGAAAATGATCAGTGCTTTTATGCGTTTTCCAACGCTGATAGAGGTAGAAGACCTGGGCGAAAACAAAGTGGAAACCCAGCCGCAACTATTGTATCAGGTACCCAACTTTAGAACAAAACTCAACCTGCTTAACCTTTTGCTTAAAGACAGCGAAGTGTTTGATAAGGTGGTCGTTTTTGTCAATACCCGATTAACCGCGCAAACCCTGGCCAAAGACCTTTTTGACGGCAAGGCCAGCGATGTTTTTGTGTATAAGCCCCTGTTTTTTGACGAGGCCGGTTTTGATGATGTCGAAGTTTTTAAGGCAACGCCAAATGCCCGTGTGCTGATTGTAGCCAATGAAATGCTAAGCGATTTCGATTTGAAAGGTATTCCGTTTATATTCCATTTTGAGTTGCCTGCACAAAGGGAAACCTATCTGCAGCGCATAATCAGGCAACAGGATTCTGATGAGCTGATGGCTATTACTTTTGCCACCGATTTGGAATTGCCCGAAGTACGTAAGATAGAACAGGCTATCGGTCAGAAATTGGAAATAGCCGAATTGCCAGACGACCTGCTGATTGAAGAAACCCCCAGGGAAAATACTTCAAAAAAGCAACTGAGCAAGGAAGAAGCCGAGGAGGAAGCTTTTCGCAGGGCCGCCTTTCACGAAAAGAAGAAAAGCAATGCCAAGACCAGCAATTTTGGCGCCGGCGAAAAAGCCGTAATGAGCAAGAAGAAGAAGCACAGCTAAGCGCAAAATACTTTCAAACTTTTAAAGCTAGGAAAGCCTGGCTTGGCATTCACCATCTTAAACCGTTAGGTACGATCTGTTTAGCTTAAATTGCGTAGCGTAGCAAAATACAGGTGGCCATGGTGGCAAGAAAAGGAATCAAAACCACTACTAAAAAGGAGAAAATGTAATCGGATATCAGGAATTTTCTGTGGTCTTGAATGCTGTCGAAGCGATTAGTGAGCAAAGGCTCGAATTTCATTTCTTTTAAATATATCTTGCGAAGCCCGCCGAACGCAATGACGAAAAAGAAGAAGTAACCGAACAGGTTGTAATCATGCTCGTTTGGGGTTGAAAAATATAGACTTCCTATAAGTTGATATGCAAAAAAAAGAAAGGAAACAACAACGCAAATCCAAAAGTATAACGGTTTTCTCAATCGTTTATAAAAAAGGAAAGTAAGGCAGATGCAAACTGCATAAAGCAAAAACATACCTCCCATTTGATTATGGAATTAGTGAGAACATCGGCTTGGCATTCTGGTCAATAAAAAAGCACATGGAGCATTGCCTCAACTGCAATTGATTTTTTAATCGACAATTTGCGTTGTCTTTTTAGCCATTTTATCTAAATATTTGTTTGGAAAAATAGCATGGTTATTCTTCACCATTTTTTCCATCAGCTCCTTAACATGAGCCTGTACCTGGGTTGGCAAACTGTAAAAAGTTAGGTCTACTTGTGTTTTTCTTTCACCATCTAATACCCCGTTCTGATGTCTGATGGCTGTTTTTTGGCCTTTGTAATAGATCAGAATCTTCAAGCGGCCGTCGTCGTAGCCGTTATTGCCAAAAGTACCGTACACAATAATCGGTTCAATCAAGCCGTCGCCATCCAAATCGGTAAACTCGCAATACTTGGTCCAGAACCATATCGAACTTTCAACTGTTGCGCCCTTGGCGTCTGGTAGTTTAAAATCGTTGATTTCCCATTTTTTGGTTGCCACGCCTTTATCTGCCTTAAAATTAAAGGCTTTAATGGAGTTGTTGATGGTATCTTTCGCTTTGATTTTGTCCGAACTTTCTGAAAGTGCTACGTAATAAGTGCCACTTTTGTCGCTATAGGTGTAAGCCCTAAAAATAGGGAAGTTAATGAGGTTTTTCTTTTTGAAGGCGGCTGTGAAAAAATCGTCGGTTTCGGTTTTGTTCAGGGTATAGCTGTGGGTGCTGTCGCTTTGCGCACTGGCTTGTAGCACAAAAAGTGTCATGCAAAGGAGAGCGTACAATTTTTTCATGTGGATAGGTTAAGCGGGTAAATTTAAAGTTTTTTGGCTTCGTTCCAGTAAACATCCATTTCGGCCAAAGTCATGTCTTGCAGGGCTTTGCCGTTTTCCTTGGCCTTGCCTTCTAAAAACTGGAAGCGTTTAATGAATTTTTTGTTGGTTTTCTCGAGGGCGTTTTCAGGATTGATGTTGATGAAACGGGCATAATTGACTAAAGAAAAGAGGAGGTCGCCAAATTCGCCTTCTGCCTTTTCGGTATCGATGGTTTCGTTTTCGGCAATGTTAAACTCGTCTTTGAATTCTTGCAGCTCTTCTTCAACCTTGGCCCAAACCTGTTCTTTTTCTTCCCAGTCGAAACCCACGCCACGTGCTTTTTCCTGTATGCGACTGGCTTTAACCAAGGCCGGCAATGAAGCGGGTACGCCTCCTAAAACAGATTTGTTGCCTTCTTTAAGCTTGAGCTGTTCCCAGTTGCGTTTTACATCTTCTTCGCTGTTCACTTCCACGTCGCCATAAATATGCGGATGCCTACTGATGAGCTTGTCGCATACGCCGTTTAGCACATCGGTAATGTTAAACTGATCGGTTTCGCTGGCAATGCGCGCATAAAAAACAAGGTGCATCATCAAATCGCCCAGTTCCTTTTTAACTTCCTGCATGTCGCCATCCAAAATCGAATCAGACAGCTCGTAGGTCTCCTCAATGGTAAGGTGCCTCAGGGTTTCCATGGTTTGTTTTTTGTCCCACGGGCATTGGGTGCGCAAGGTATCGAGCACGGTAAGCAATCTTAAAAAGGCGGTATCTGGACTTTGGGTAGCTGGTGGCGGAATATTGGCGGGCATATTAATGGATAATGTTGAAAGTAATCATAATCGTAGTGAGCAAAAGTACGATAAGTCCGAACAAAAACATGATATCGGCTAAACGTTCCATTTTCTTGGTGCGTAGTGGAGTGCCCTGCATACTCAAAAAAGAAAGCAGGCAACTGGCCATAAACGAAATAACGGCCAATGCGGCGCCTTCGTCTATATAGGTGGATTGGCTGAGCTTTGAAATCTTGACCGAAGTGAGCACGATAAAACAAAAACCCAGCAAGTTGGCCGATGTGTTGAGGATGTGTGGCGATTTGCTCCCGTTTTCTTGCATGTTATTCGGCTTCTTCAAGTTTTATCTTTTTTGTTATCCTGTAAACCTTCCGTTTCCGTGGCGTTGATTTCTGTTCTTCGCCGAGCAAAAGCCCCCAAGGGGTGAGACCATCAACCCTTTCGAAAATGATTTTAAGCATGGCCAAATAGGGGATACATAAAAACATACCCGAAATACCCCAAATCATTTCGCCCACTACAATGCCAATAAAGGCAAAAAGGGCATTTATTTTTACTTTCGAACCTACTACCAAAGGCATCAGCAGGTTGCCGTCGATGGTGTGTACGCCCACAAAAGCCAGGATTACAAACAGGGCTTTGGCTGCGCCGGCGGTGGCGAAAGTGATGAGTGCACTGATGAGCAGTGCCGTAGAAATGCCCAGGTAAGGAATGATATTGAAAATGCCGGCAATGAGGCCCAGCAAAATCGCATATTTTACGCCCAGCAAAGAAAGGGTAACAATCATCAGCGTGGATACGATCAGCATCTGTATAAACAGGCCGGTAATGTATTTTTTGATGATCTGTTGTATTTCCCTTACAATTTCGGTCACCTTGGTTTTATGTTTTTCGGCAAAAACGGTAGTCAGGAAGGTAAACAGCAGGCGCCTGTAATTGAGCACGAAAAACGTGAATAGCAAGGTGAAAGCCAAGAACAGCAGGCTCGAAGAAATGGTAAGCAGGGTAGAGCCCACCAGGGTTGCACCTGTAGCCA
Source organism: Pedobacter sp. TM02 (assembly GCF_059705275.1). NCBI lineage: Bacteria > Pseudomonadati > Bacteroidota > Sphingobacteriia > Sphingobacteriales > Sphingobacteriaceae > Pedobacter > Pedobacter sp. TM02. The sequence continues at coordinate 2,951,735 of NZ_AP046530.1, read as the reverse complement.
AGGCTTTTTCGGCGCTGTTGCTCAGGTAAGCCTCCTGATTGTAAGTATTAACATGGAAAGTCCTCGAAATCCAATGCTGTATGTCGTGAAAAGCCGTTGTAAGCTGTTTAACCAGCAAAGGCCAGTCGCTCCAGAGTTCGCTTAATTGTGTGCCAAAAAAATACATGATGCCGTAAATGACGGCAATCATTACAATAACGGATGCAATGGAAGCCAAGCTGCGCTTAAACCTGAGCTTGCGTTCTAAAAAGTTGGCTAAAGGCAACAGCAAAAAAGCCATGAGCAATGAAAAAAGCAAAGGCGATAGCAGGCTTTTTCCCAAAATGGCCAAATAGCCAATCATGATAATTGAGAGGAGTGCCAGCGCTAGCCGGGCGACAAAAGGTAAGGAAACTTCCTTCATAGCTGGTAAATTTGAAATAAATATAGGTGAAAATTCGGTAGACTGGAAAGAGTTGTTGGTTTGGTGAATCTTTTTTGCTACTTCAAAACAGCTAAGTGCGAAGAATGGTTTTGGCAAACCGAAAATTGCCAATGGAGTTATTCTTTAGTCGCCCTGATCATTTCTCTTTTGCCGGGCGCGCCCGGAAGTTTTTCGATGCGCATGCCACAGGCTTTGAGAGCTCTTTTTAGGTTTCCGGTGATGGCATAACTCACAAAAGTGCCTCCCTGTTTGAGAAAACTGCATGCGTGTGCAATCAGTTCGTTGGTCCACATTTCGGGTTGATGCCTTACCGAAAAAGCATCGTAATACAAAAGATCAAATTGTTGATTGGTGCCAAAATCGGCAAGGGTGGTATGGGCAATGCGCAAGTTGCAAAAGGCAGAAAGTTGTGTTTTGCTTTGTAGCGCCTGTTCGTAATTGCTTATAAATTCTTGCCAGCTTGTTGCCGGAACATAGTCGCTGTAACCGGTTTGGTTAATAGTGGCTAAAGGCAGTGGAAATGCTTCGATGCCGGTGTAATCGAGCCCCTGCTGCTGCTCTTCGCAGTGAGCCTTGCTCAGGATGAAATTCAATCCAGTGCCAAAACCAACCTCGAGCACGCTGACGACCTCACGCGGATTTAAACCGAGGACAAACTTTAATCCAGCCTCGATAAAAACATGCCTGCTTTCCTGCAGGGCGCCATGGGCAGAGTGGTAGTGCTCGCCAATGGTTTCGTTAAACAAGGTGTTGGAGCCATCGGCGGTTTTGGTTAAGGTATTCATGTTGCAAAGTTGCTAAAAAACAGTCATTATCAATTATCTTTAGGGATGAATATAGAAAGCTTTAGAACGTTTTGCCTCAGTTTGCCCGGAACAACCGAAGGCATGAAATGGGAACACCTTTGTTTCATGATTGAAGAAAAGATGTTTGTGATTGTTGCCTTGGAAGAGGGAAACAGCTTTTCTACCAAATGCGAACCGGAAGAGTTTGATGAGCTGGTGGCAAGAAACGGCATCCATCAGGCTTTGCATATGGCCAAGAGGCAATGGGTGCAGATTGATCGTTTGGATATCCTGACTGAAGAAGAATTGAAGAGCAGGGTGATGGCGTCGAGGGCGCTAGTGCTGGCTAAATTGCCTAAAAAGATTCAGGAGAAGTATAAGTAGACTACAGTTCAACAGATTTGGTTTTAGGCTAGCCGGCCAAGAATATCATAATCTTTTAATCTATGGCTGTAGATATAGCTAAGGTTAGCCACAGCTTGACAGATTTTTTATAGGCGATACCGCTAAGGCTGATTTGAAATGAACGCAAGTTGCTATTGCTGCTCTATATCTGTAGTTGTTCTATAAAAAAAGCCTCTCATCATTTGAGAGGCTTTTCTTTGTTTAATGTTTTACCAGAGTCTTATTCTGTCTTCTGGTTTTTTATAGAGTTTGTCTCCAGGCTTTACGTCAAAAGCTTCGTACCAGGCATCCATGTTTACAGGGGCGCCAATGGTTCTGTATGGGCCCGGCGAGTGCGGATCGGTTTTGATCAATTGGGCGGCGGCTTCTGGCAAAATGTTGCCTCTCCAAACCTGGGCCCATGACAAAAAGAAACGCTGATCGGGGGTAAAACCATCGATTTTTTCATTGCTTTGGCCTTGTTTGGTCATTTTGAAGGCGGTATAAGCCGCGTTAAGGCCACCTAAATCACCAATGTTTTCGCCCATGGTCAATTTACCCAATACATGGATGGTGTCAACCACCGTGTAGGCACTGAACTGATCGCCCAAAGCCTTGGTTTTGGCATTGAATTTTGCACGGTCTTCGTCGGTCCACCAGTTTTTAAGGTTGCCTGATCCATCGTACTGGCTTCCGGTATCGTCAAAACCGTGGCTCATTTCATGGCCGATTACCGCACCAATACCACCATAGTTCACCGCATCGTCAGCATTTGGATCGAAAAACGGGAACTGCAAAATTCCGGCAGGAAATACGATTTCGTTCATGGTTGGGCTGTAAGAAGCATTTACCGTTGGAGGCGTCATGCCAAAACGGGTACGGTCAACAGGCTTGCCTAAACGGTTTACCATTTCATTGTAGCCCCATGCTCCGGCATTGCGCAGGTTTTGGAAATAAGTGCCTCTGTTAATTACCAAGCCATCGTAGGTTTGCCATTTGGTGGTGTAACCCACTTTAGGCGTAAAGGCATGCAGTTTTTCTAAGGCCTTTTTCTTGGTGGCATCGCTCATCCAATCCAAGTTGTTGATCCTGATTTCGAAGGCCTTGCGCAGGTTAACAATCATTTGGTCCATACGCACTTTGGCATCTGGCTTGAAATATTTGGCTACGTACAATTGGCCCAATAATTCGCCAATTGTGCCATCGGTTAAGGCCGACATGCGTTGCCAGCGTGGGGTTTGTACTTTTTGTCCGGTTTGTGCCTGGGTAAAGGCAAAGCTGGCTTTTACAAAAGGCGAGCTCAGGTTGTTGGCAGCTCCTTTTAATACGTTCCACTCCAAATAGGTTTTCCAGTCGGCCAACGGAACCGAAGTTAGCATGCCATTCAGGTTTTTGAAGAAAGAAGGTGAGTTAACCAATACTGTATCCTGTCCATTTACCTTAAATTTAGGCATCAAGGTTGTCCAGTTGATATTTGGCGTAATTTTGTTGAATTCGGCAACCGTTAACTTGTTGTAGGTTTTGTATTGGTCGCGCATTTCGATGCGGCTCATCTGGATTTCGGCCAATGCTTTTTCCAGTCTGAAAACCGTTTCGGCCTTTTGGGTCGCTACGGCTTCGGTATTGCCAACCAAACTAAACAGCTTAACCATGTAGGTATGGTAGGCTGCCCTGATTTTTTGGCTTTGTGGGTCGTCTTTTAAATAATAGTCGCGATCGCTTAAGGTAGTACCGCCCTGCGAAATGTTAACCAGGTATTTGGTTACGTTTTTTCGGTCTTGGCCAACCCCAAAACCAAATAGGCCACCACCAACGCCCGAAGTGCGCATATAGGCGATTTGGTCTAAAAGCCCCTGTACATCTTTTACTTGTTTGATTTTTTCAAGATCGGCTTTGATTGGAGTATAGCCCAGTTTTTCGATGGTCACGCTGTCCATGGCCGCCGCATAGAAATCGCCAACGCGTTTGGTTACTGAACCTGCAGGTGCATTTTTGTCGGCAGCAGCGGCTTCTACCAAGCTTCTCACCGCTTGGGCATTAAATTCGCGGAGTTCGTTAAAAGATCCCCAACGCGTTTCTTTGGCCGGAACAGGGTTGTTTTTGATCCAGGTTCCGCTAGCATACTGATAAAAATCATCGCCCGGCTTCACACTCAGATCCATATTTGCCGGGTCGATGTATTTTTTTGGTGCGTTCTGCGCCGAAGACACAAAACTACCCGCCAGAATACCTGCCACCGCAAAATAACTTTTCAATTGAATTTTCATACTTTATGGGATATAATTAAAGATGAAAATTAAGAATTACCCAATAAACTAAGGCATGATAATAGAAATATTACTTGTTGAACCAGTAATAGATTTTGCTTAAGCCAATTTTGCGGAAAATGTCAATATTAAATAGGGTTAATCTGAACGATTTCATTGTTTTAGCTTTATATACTTATTTAACATATTTTAACATCTTTTATTGTACGGCGCTAAAAATCAGCGATGAAAAAGCCCCATTTTAGTGATTTAATGTGTAATTTTGAATAATTCTAAATTAGAAATGGAAAAACACGAACATCCTCCACATACAGACGGCTGTTGCAGCCACGAACACAAGCACAGCCACGACGACGGGCACGACCATGACCATGGCGATGCTTCATCCATCAAAACCTATTTGCCGGCTATCTTAAGTCTGATGCTGCTGTTGAGCGCTATTGCCTTCGATCATTTTAAATTGGGCTTTTTTACGGGTTACTTGCGTACAGGCTGGTATTTGCTGGCTTATGCCATGGTAGCCTTTTCAGTAATCAAGGAAGCTGTATTGACCATCGTCAAGGGCGATATTTTTACCGAATTTTTATTGATGTCGCTGGCAACCATTGGCGCGCTGGCGCTGGGCGAATATCCCGAAGCTGTAGCCGTGATGTTGTTTTATACCATCGGCGAACTGTTTCAGGGCGCTGCGGTCGACAAGGCCAAGCGAAATATCAAAGCCCTGCTCGATGTGAGACCCGATGTAGCTAACGTAGAGCGCAACGGTAAATTCGAAACCGTGAAGCCCGATACTGTAGCCATAGGCGAAACCATACAGCTCAAAGTGGGCGAAAAGGCTCCCCTGGATGGAGAATTGTTGAGCGAAAACGCCAGCTTTAACACGGCTGCCCTAACGGGAGAAAGTACGCCGAGAACCATTCGCCAGGGCGAAGCGGTGTTGGCGGGTATGCTCAATCTCGATCAGGTGGTTACGTTAAAAGTGACCAAGAAGTTTGCCGATAGTGCCTTATCGCGTATTTTGGAGATGGTGCAGAATGCTACTTCGCGAAAAGCCAAAACAGAGTTGTTCATCCGCAAGTTTGCCCGCGTGTATACGCCAATTGTTTTCTTTTTGGCAGTAGCACTGGTGGCTTTGCCTTATTTTTTTGTGGCCAATTACGATTTTCAGACCTGGTTGTACCGCGCACTGGTATTTTTGGTCATTTCATGCCCTTGTGCCCTGGTTATTTCTATACCTTTGGGCTATTTTGGCGGTATTGGTGCGGCTTCTGCGAACGGAATCCTATTTAAAGGCTCCAATTTTCTCGATGTCATCACCCAGCTTAATGTAGTGGTGATGGATAAAACCGGTACCTTAACCCAAGGTGTGTTCAAGGTGAAAGAAGTCAAGGCCGAAATTGACGAAGCCAGGTTCATGAGCTTGTTGGCCTCATTAGAATCGCAGTCTACCCATCCCATTGCCAAAGCCATTGTAAGCCATTATGGCGATAAGCAGTTGCTAGCTGTAACCGAAGTGAAAGAAATTGCAGGTCATGGTTTAACGGCGCTTATCGACCAGCAACAAATAAGTGCGGGCAATGCCAAGCTGCTTAAAAAATTGGGTGTCGATTATCCTGATTTGATCAACGAACAAGTTGAAACCATTGTGCTTTTGGCTGTGGATGGCAAATATGCCGGTTATGCTATCATCGCCGATGAGGTAAAAGCCGATGCCAAGCAGGCGGTTGATGAACTGCACGCCAACGGTATCAAGCAGGTGGTGATGCTAAGTGGCGACAAAACGGCCATTACGCAGAAGCTGGCTAAAGAATTGGGTATCGACCTGGCCTATGGCGATTTGTTGCCCGAAGATAAGGTAAGCAGGTTGGAAGCAATCAAGAAAGATCCGGCAAACCAGGTAGCCTTTGTAGGCGATGGCATCAACGATGCACCGGTGCTGGCGCTTAGCGATGTAGGCATGGCCATGGGGGCCATGGGTAGCGATGCGGCCATCGAAACGGCTGATGTAGTGATTCAAAACGACCAGCCGAGCCGGATTGTTACAGCTATTAAAATTGGCAAAGCCACCAAGCGCGTGGTTTATCAGAACATTGGTCTGGCCTTTGTGGTAAAAGCTGTGGTACTTATTTTGGGTGCTGGTGGTCTTGCCACTATGTGGGAGGCTGTTTTTGCCGATGTTGGCGTCGCATTTCTGGCGATTTTAAATGCGGTGAGAATTCAAAGGATGAAATTTTGAATTTGCTATTAATTTTAGTAAATTTGATTTGTGAAGGAGCATGTTAAATATAAAATCCCTGACGATTACGAAAAGGTGTGGCAGTTCAATGATATTGACCTGTCGCTAACCTATAGCTATGCCCATTACCTCAACTGGCTTTTTGATGATCGCGTAGAATTGATTAAAGGCAAGGTCTTCAAGATGAGCCCTGCGCCATCACGTTTGCATCAGGAAATTTCGAGAAACCTGTTTCTTCCAATCGCCAATTTTTTAAAAAATCAGCCTTGCAAAGCTTATACAGCTCCTTTCGATGTGCGTTTTCCCAAAGAAAGTACAGCCAACGAAGCTATTTATACCGTTTTACAACCCGATATTTGCGTCGTTTGTGATAAATCCAAGCTCGATGATAAAGGTTGCCTCGGCGCGCCAGATCTCGTTATCGAAATCCTTTCGCCGGGCAATAACAAAAAGGAATTGTTGTACAAATACCAAATCTATCAAGAGTTTGGCGTAAAAGAATATTGGGTGGTAAGCCAAAGCGATCAAACCGTTTTAATTTACAGCTTAATCAATGGTCATTACCAGCCTTCAAAAATCTACACGCTAGGCGAGGTTGTGGCCTCGAGCGTTTTGCCGGGCTTTGGCCTCAGCCTCGACGAAGTATTTACTGATTTGTAGGCAAATCCTGTCCGAATTGCAAGAGGTAGCCGTTGTTGTCGTAAATGGCAAATTCGCGCATGCCATAATCAAAATCTTCTAGCGGATAACAAACATTAGCCTGTTCTTTAAGCTTTTCCCAAATTTCATCAACGTTAGGGGTGTTGAAATAAAAAGAACCCGTAAAAACGGCTTTTTCAAAACCGATATGTTCGTTAGGCAGGCTTACAAAGATTTGTACTTCGTCTTTTTGCAGGCAGGCCCAAAAAGTAGGCTGGTCGGTTAGGCAGGTAAAGCCGAGCAGCTGGGTGTAAAATTCAATAGTTGCATCAAACTGGTTAGTATAGAGGCAAGGGGTTAGTCGATCGAGTTGCATGTTGAGCTTTTGGTTGAACTAAGCTACGAAATTATGTTCAAGGTTGTAAAGTTTAGGCTCTGCTAGCCGGTGTTCTTTGCGAAAACCTTATACGATCTGTCAATTAGGTTCGCCATTAAAAACTGCCGACCGGAAAATGCCAATTGTGCACGCTTTCTGCTTTAAAAATTCCTGCCAAAATCGTATTTTTGTAGTTTAATCGACACAAATATACATGAGCATTTCCACAAAATACGACCCTACGGCCGCAGAAGACAAATGGTACAGCTATTGGCTAGACAAAAAGTTTTTTCATTCAATACCCGATGAACGTGAACCTTATACCATCGTCATTCCGCCGCCAAATGTAACCGGCGTATTGCACATGGGCCATATGCTCAACAACACCATTCAGGATGTGCTGATCCGTAAGGCGCGTATGCAGGGCAAAAATGCTTGCTGGGTACCTGGAACCGACCATGCTTCTATTGCAACCGAAGCAAAGGTGGTAGCCATGCTCAAAGAAAGAGGCATCAGCAAAAAAGACCTGAGCCGTGAAGAGTTTTTGAAGTACGCCTGGGAATGGAAAGAAAAATACGGTGGTATTATTCTAGACCAGCTCAAAAAACTGGGTGCCAGTTGCGATTGGGACAGAACCCGTTTCACCATGGAAGATGACCTGTCTGATGCGGTAATCGATAGCTTTATCCATTTGTACAAAAAAGGCAATATCTACCGTGGCGTGCGCATGGTAAACTGGGATCCTACAGGCAAAACTGCCGTTTCTGACGAAGAAGTGATCCGCAAAGAAGTAAACCAAAAGTTGTACTACATCAAATATGAGGTGAAAAACGAAGGCGAGCCTTCGGCCTTTCTGACCATTGCGACCACCAGGCCAGAGACCATCATGGCCGATAGTGCAATTTGTATCAATCCTAACGACGAGCGCTATACGCATTTGCATGGCAAAAAGGTTTTTGTGCCTTTGATCAATCGCGAAATTCCGATTATACAAGACGAATATGTAACCATGGAATTTGGAACAGGTTGCTTAAAAGTTACGCCTGCACACGATTTGAACGATTATGAACTGGGGGTAAAACACAAGCTTCCGGTTATCGATATCCTGAACGACGATGGTACTTTGAACGATAAGGCCGAAATCCTGATTGGTGAAGACCGTTTCGTGGCTCGTAAAAAGATTGCCAAAATGCTCGAAGAAAGCGGGCACTTGGAAAAGGTAGAAGATTATAAATCGCAGGTAGGTTTTTCCGAGCGTACCGATGCGGTTATTGAGCCTAAACTGTCGCTGCAATGGTTCAGTAAAATGGACCAGTTGGCCAAACCGGCCTTGGAGGATGTGTTGAACGGCGAAGTAAAGCTGATTCCGGAAAAGTTCATCAATACCTATCGCCACTGGATGGAAAACGTGAAAGATTGGTGTATTAGTCGCCAATTGTGGTGGGGACAACGCATTCCAGCCTGGTATTTTCAGCACGAGGAGCCGGTTGTAGCCAAAACAAAGGCAGAAGCCATCGAAGAACTGATCAACCGTGTGCCAGAGCGTCGCGAGTGGTCTGAAGAATCGAAGGCAGGCTTTAGAAAACAGGCCGAAGAATTTATCAGGCAGGACGAAGACGTGGTTGACACCTGGTTTTCGTCGTGGTTGTGGCCGATTACCGTTTTTGGTGGCTTTAAAGATCCCCAGAACAAAGATTTCAACTATTATTATCCAACCAACGATTTGGTAACTGCTCCGGAGATTTTGTTCTTCTGGGTGGCCCGTATGATTATGGCTGGACGCGAATTTACAGGCAAAAAACCATTTACCAATGTTTATTTAACTGGTATTGTTCGAGATAAATTGGGCAGAAAAATGTCTAAATCGCTAGGCAACTCGCCTGATCCGATTGGACTGATCGAAAAATACGGTGCCGATGGCGTAAGGGTAGGCATGCTGATGTCTTCGCCGGCTGGCAACGATTTGATGTTCGACGAAGCTTATTGCGAGCAAGGCCGTAACTTTGCCAACAAAATCTGGAATGCCTTCCGCTTGGTAAAAGGATGGGAGGTTGACGAAACTTTGGCCAATCCAAACCAAAAGGCCATCGCCTGGTTCGAAAGCCGTTTTAGCGAAGCCTTGGCCGAAATTGAATCTAACTTTAAACAATACCGCTTATCCGAAGCCTTAATGGCGACCTATAAATTGGTATGGGACGATTTCTGCGCCTGGTACCTGGAAATGATCAAGCCCCAGTACCAACATCCGGTTGATGCCGAGACCAAGAAAATCACCATCCAGTATTTCGAGCAGATTTTAAGGTTATTGCATCCTTTTATGCCATTTTTAACCGAAGAGCTGTACCACGACGAGCTGTTTGGCGAGCGTGCCGAAATGGATTGCTGCATTGTGGCTGAATATCCGGTAATTGGGCAGGCAAACGAGGCTTTGCTTAAAGAGGCCGAATTGGTTAAAGGATTGGTTTCGGAAATCAGAAACGTAAGGAATAAACGCCAGATTTCGCCAAAAGAGGCTTTGCCTTTGGCAATCAAGGTAAATTCTGGACTCGATTATAAACAATGGGAAAACATTGTTTTCAAATTGGCCAATATTGAGCAGATCGAGTTGGTTAACGACAAGGTTGCGGGTGCGGCCAGCTTTATGGTGGGCAACGACGAATTCTTCATCAGTTTAGGGGGCAACGTTGATGCCGAGGCAGAAAAAGAGCGCTTAAGCAAAGAATTGGAATACCTGCAGGGCTTCCTGAAATCGGTTGATGCCAAGTTGGGCAACGAGCGTTTTGTACAAAATGCAAAACCCGAAATCATTGCCAACGAACGCAATAAAAAAGCCGATGCTGAATCTAAAATTGCAATCATTACCGAAAGCCTAGCGGCTTTGGAGGCTTAGTATGAAAAAAATAAAATTGGGCCTTGCCGGCTTGGCCTTGTGCTTTATGGCCTGCCAAAGCAACCAGAAACAACCGGAAACAGCTGATACGATGGTTCTGGATACCAACATTACGCAGGAAGTTGAAATGTCGCCTCCACCGGTTGCTGGGAGCGATACGGGTTTAAAACCAAATCCAAATACCATTTTGGTAAGTTGCGATGGGGTAGGGAAGATTACTTTTGACGATACCTACGAATCTATTGAACGCAAGGCTGGCAAAGCGAATGTAGGACTTGATTCTGTAATTGTTAATGGTGTGTTTCAGCAGACTTTTGCGACCAAAGTTTGGAAAGGTACGGCAGGAGAGCTTACCATCAATTGGCAAGAGAATAAACCTCCCTATCAAACCATTCAGAATATCATTATTGATAAACCCGGCGCTACTTATGTGTTGCAGAATGGCATTAAATTAGGCAGTCCGCTATCACTGTTTAATAAGCTGAATGGCAAACCGGTAATGCTCATTGGCTTTGCGGGTAAAAATGCAGGTACCTTAATGAGTTTTGACGGGGGCAACCTGATGGCGCAGATACCTTGCGTGAGGGGAGTTTTTGCCTTGCCTCCGATGAAGTCGCACCCTAAAGAGGTAGATGCGGTACTGACGCCAAACCTGGTTCAATCAGACCACACAGCTTTTAAGATTTACGATCCTACATTGGTAAAGATAATTGTCAACTCAAAAAGATAAAAGATGAAGAAATTAGCGGTCATGCTTTCGGTAGCCCTTTTGGTGGCCTGTTCCAATAAAAAAGCAACAGAAAATACAAGTAGTTCAACCATCTTTATCGAGCAGAAAGTAAACGAGTTTATTGCCGAAAACCCCGATTGGACCAAAGACCAGGCAACCCAGGATGCCACTACCGATAAGTTTAAGCATTGGGCCATAAACCTGAGCAACGAGCCTGACTTTCTGAAAGACATGCCTTTAAAGCTCAAAAGCCTAACCGATACGTTGGTAAGCGGACAAACTTTTAAGCGGGCCACTTTTGCGGGCTATAACGATAATGCAAGGCCCAAAGGTTCGCTGTTAAATTACATCCAGCTTCAAATAAACGGTATTATGCCCGATGATATTGTGAAAACCGTAACACTCGACAAAAACTATACGCTTACCGGCAACTTGTATAAGCAAGGCAAAAGAGCTGATGTGAAGTTTGTGAAGGTGGCCGATTTTAAAGGTTATGACATAGGCAAATACACCTTTTCTATTACGGCGGTAAAACCGATGTAGTTTTACAATAAGCTTTAGCCACAGATTGGCAGATCGACCTTGATGACTTCAGGGTATTAAAATCTGTCAATCTGTGGCTTTTGTCATTTAGGCTATAACATCTTTTCTATTACGGCGGTAAAGATGAACAGATTGGTTTTGGAGGCCCAGGCCTATTAATTTCGTTCATCAATGACTTTTACCCTATAGCTTAGGGGGCTTTAGGCTTTTGTTTCTATTGTAATTAAAATATTATTGCTCAGGCTATTAATTCTGATTGAAAAACCTTATTATTGGTTAGGTTAAAACGTTTAAACTGCCTAACATCAACTTTTCACTCATTCAATAACCGTTCTGAGATGGATAACACTAGAAGAACATTTATCAAGCAATCCGTATTGCTTGCAGCCGCTACTTATGCCGGTACGCTCAGTACAAGCGCAAAAAGCTATAACCGCATTATAGGTGCCAACGACCGGGTTCGTGTAGGTGCAGTCGGTTTTTCGGATCGATTTAGGGAAACGCTTTTTCCCTGTTTTCAAAATCACTACAAGGAACTGAATTTTGACCTGGTTGGCCTTTCCGATCTGTGGGCCTACCGCAGGGATCAGGGTACCGCCTTTCTCAAGGAAAAAACGGGTAGCGATATCAAAAGCTGTCGCAACAACGACGAACTATACGCCATGAAAGATCTGGATGCGGTTATTATCAGTACGGCCGATTTTCAGCACGCTTTGCATACCATAGAAGCGGTAAAAGCTGGTTGCGATGCCTATGTAGAAAAACCCTTTGCCGAAACCATGGATGATGCCAAAGCCGCCTTAAAGGCCGTGAAATCCAGCAATAAAATTGTACAGATCGGTTCGCAACGCCGCAGTGGCGAGAATTATAAAAATGCAGCTGAATATATCCAACAGGGTAAGTTTGGGCCCATTACAGCGGTGGATTTGGTGTGGAACGTAAACCAACCCGGGCGTTGGCGCAGACCTGCCTTGGTAGCCAAACTCAAACAGGAAGATATCGATTGGAAGCGTTTTCTGCTCAACCGTCCGGCCGATACCTGGGACCCTCGCAAATATTTGGAATACCGTTTGTTCTGGCCTTACTCTTCGGGCATGCCCGGGCAGTGGATGTCGCACCAAATTGATACGGTGCACTGGTTTACGCAGTTGCATCATCCGCGCAGCGTAGTGGCCAATGGTGGTATCTACACTTGGAAGGATGGCCGCAAAAATTGGGATACCATGGTGGCGGTATTCGATTATGGCAAACCCGATACCAGCGATGGCTTTCAGGTTACCTTTACCTCGAGGATGCAGAACAGCGTAGGCGATGTAGGCGAAGTGTATTATTCGAACGGCGGAGAGCTCAACCTCATCACCAATAAAGTTTCGCCGAAAGGAGGCTTGGGCGAGAAAGAAGCGGCCGCTATGGGCATGAAAGCCAATTTGTTGGGCAATTTCGACCTTTCCAAAGCCGAGATCAAGACGGCTACCGGTGCCAGCATGGGTGGCGATCCCCTAACTTCGGGCCACATGCGCAACTGGATGGAATGCGTACGCAGCCGAAAAACGCCAAATGCTCCGGTTGAGGCAGGTTACTATCATTCTATAGCCAATATCATGACCAATGCGGCGGTACATACCGGTGCAAAAGCCACTTTCGATGAGCAAAAACAGGAAGTAATGGCCAACGGCAAGACTTTCAAATATTAAACCCATATCTACCTATCATTTATAACCCCAATATAATGAAGCTGAACACGATTACCTTAGCACTTTCCCTGCTTGGCCTGACCACGGCTGTACAAGCGCAAAAAACTACCTCTTTGTTTGATGGCAAAACCCTAAATGGCTGGAAGCCCATTGTGGGTTCTGCACCTTATGCCATAGAGAACGGCATGATTGTAGGTACCATGGCCAAAGGTTCGCCCAACTCTTTTTTGGTGACCGAAAAAGAATACGGCAATTTTATTTTAGAGCTGGATGTAAAACTGGAAGGCACCGAGACCAATTCGGGTATCCAAACGCGTAGCCATTTTAATCCTGCCGGCAACCAAGGCAAAGGCATGGTGTACGGAAGGCAGGTTGAAATAGATCCATCGGCCAGATCGTGGACTGGCGGTATCTACGACGAGGCCCGAAGGCAGTGGCTTTATCCGCTAGAACTTAATCCGAAAGCCAAATCGGCTTACAAGGTAGAAGAATTTAACCATTATAAAATCGAATGTATCGGTAACGAAACCAAAACTTGGGTAAACGGCATTCCGGTTGCCTATGTTATCGATACCGTTGATCAAACTGGTTTTATTGGCCTGCAGGTGCATGGCATTGGCAATAACCTCAAATTGGATGGCAAAAAGGTTTATTTTAAAAACATCCGCATCCAAACCGAAAACCTCAAGCCACAGGCTTTTCCAAAGGGAATTTATACCGTTAATTTTATGCCTAATAACCTTTCTGCCTACGAAAAAGCCAATGGTTATAAGTTGCTGTTTGATGGAAAAACCAATGCGGGCTGGGTTGGAGCCTATAAAACCGCATTCCCGGCAAAGGGCTGGAGCATTGCCAATGGCGAGCTGACGGTATTGCCGTCGGATGGGGCAGAATCAACCAATGGTGGCGATATCGTGACCAAGGAAGAGTTTTCGGCCTTCGATCTTTCTTTCGATTTCAAGCTGTCTGAAGGCGCCAACAGTGGCGTAAAATACTTCGTCACCCTGTCTGAAAAAAATACCGGATCGGCCATCGGTCTCGAGTATCAGGTACTGGATGACGAGAGGCATCCCGATGCCAAATTGGGCAGGGATGGCAACAGGACATTGGCTTCGCTGTACGATTTGATGACCGCTAAAAAGGAAGCCCGTTTCCTGCATCCTATTGGTGCCTGGAACAGCGGCAGGGTAGTGGTTTATCCGAACAACAAAGTAGAACATTACCTCAACGGCGTAAAAGTATTGGAATATACCAGGGGGTCTGAAGAATTCAGGAAGCTGGTTGCTTTGAGCAAATATAAGGTTTGGAAAGATTTTGGCGAGGCGCCTAAAGGGCACCTTTTGTTACAGGATCATGGAAACCGGGTGAGTTTTAGAAGCATCAAAATCAAGACTTTGTAATGCGACGTCGTACTTTTATCCAAAAATCGGCCCTGATGGTGTCTGGTTTGTTGCTGTCAGACCGTTTGATGGCCAACCTGTATGCCGAACCCATTTCTATGGCCATGATTGGCTGTGGCGATCGGGGCAAAGGGGTGCTTTCCGTTGTCAGATCTATGCCTGAGCTGTTTAAAGTAGCTGCTTATTGCGATGTGCTCGATTTTAGATTGGCCGAAACCAAGCCTTATGTGCCGGCATCGGCCGAAGCAGTAAAAGACTACCAGAAAATTCTCGACAATAAAAATATCAAGGCCGTATTTATTGCGGTACCCTTAAACCAGCATTTTAAAATTGCCAAAGATGCCGTGCTGGCAGGCAAGCACGTTTATGTAGAGAAAACCATGACCTACAATGCCAGTCAGGCGCTCGAGTTGAGGAAACTGGTGAAGCAATATCCTAAACAGGTATTTCAGGTGGGTTACCAATACCGCTATTCGCCTTTGTATTTTAAGGTAAAGGAAATGATCCAGAGTGGCTATATCGGCAAGGTTTCGCAGATAGACTGCCGGTGGGACAGAAACGGCAACTGGCGCAGGGCGGTACCCGATCCGGGTTTAGAACGGCAGATCAACTGGCGCATGTACAAGGAATACTCTGGTGGCCTGCCTGCCGAACTGTTGTCGCACCAAATCGATTTTATCAATTGGGCATTCGAAACGCAACCCAACGAAATTTTGGGGACCGGCGGGATCGACGTCTTTAAGGATGGCCGCGAAACCTACGACAATGTGCAGGCCGTTTTAAGGTACAAGGAGGCGGGCATGATCGGCAATTTTGGAGCCACCTGTGGCAATGCGCACGATGGTTACCTGTTCAAGATCAAAGGCACTAAAGGCACGGTTTCCCTGCTCACCAATACGGGGGTATTTTATCCCGAAAAGGCTTTGGCCAAAGAACTGGGTATTGTTGATGGCGTAACTAGTGCCACCAAAATAGCACCCCATGCCGACGGGGGCATCCCGATTTTAGATAAGCCTACCATAGACGGTACTAATTATGCCTTGAAAGCTTTTTACGAATCGATAACAGCAGGGAGTATGCCCGTTTCGAACATCGATACAGGCACCAAGGCTTCTATTTGTGTGGCCATGTGCAACGAAGCCATTTATTCGGGGCAAAGCCAGTTTTGGAAAAAGGAATACGATTAGGAAGCTAAATTAAAGCGCCTGATAGTGGGGAAGCTCGGCCACAAACAAAAAACGGCCGTTGCTATGGTCTATTTGGGCATGGTAATGCTGCAGGCCATTGGTTACCACCAGCCAAGGCGCTTTGTAAACCGAGTTATAGCGCGCAGCTTGGTCAAAAGTAGCTTGTGTAATCGCCACCGAAGGCGCTTTGCATTCGATAACCATCAATTTATCGCCGGCCGTATTGTAGACCAGAATATCGCTTCTTTTACGTGTTTGATTAAGGCTGAGGCCTCCTTCAATCTGCAGCAATGCGGTAGGGAAGCCTTTTTCCTTCACCAAAAAACGGATAAAATGCTGCCTTACCCATTCTTCGGGCGTTAAGACCAGATGCTTTTTGCGGATTTCGTCGAAAATGAAATAGGTATCCTCTTTTTGCGTAATCTTAAAGGGATGAGGGGGCAAATTAAGGGGCGTAGGGTTAAAGGACATGTAAAGCAGTTTTCGGTTTTCAGTTCCCGGTTCCGGTTCTCGGTTGGCAGTTTGCTATAGGCGGTTTTAGGCTAACGGTTTTCAATTCCCGCGTTTAGCATCTCAATACTTAAATCTCATATCTCACATCTCATATCTCACATCTCACCGACAAATATACTACCTCAAATCTAATTTAAATCGTAATTTTACGGCAATGAGCGCGGTTGATATCCTAAAAGACTTAAAGGCAAGAAAATTCAAGCCACTATACTTATTGCAGGGCGAAGAACCTTATTATATTGACCAGGTGGTTGATTACATGGAGAAGCATGTGCTGAGCGATGGCGAAAAAGGTTTTAACCAAACGGTGCTCTATGGCAAAGACACCGACATGGCCACTATTCTGAATGCGGCCAAACGCTATCCGATGATGTCCGAATACCAGCTCATTATTGTGAAGGAAGCCCAAGACCTGAAATGGGCCAAAGAAACCGAAGTCAGCAGCAAAGAGGCCGAAGTAGCGCTCAACTATTTTGAGAAGCCCTTGCCGAGCACTATTTTGGTGCTTGCCTACAAGTACGCCAATTTCGACAAGCGCAAAAAGATATACAAGGCCATTGCCAACAACGGCGTGGTTTTTCAGTCTGACCCGGTGCGCGATTACAAGCTAATGCCCTGGATCGAAGACCATATCAAGGAAAAAGGCTATAAAATTGCTCCTCAGGCGGCCGCGCTGATGGCCGAATACCTGGGCACCGATTTGTCTAAAATTGCCAACGAAGTAGAGAAGCTCTGTTTGAACATCAGCAAAGATGCCACGATACAAACAGACGATATCCAGCGTAATATTGGTATCAGCAAGGAGTACAACGTATTCGAGCTGCAAAAGGCATTAGCCGCGCGCAATGTGCTCAAATGCAATCAGATTGTGAATTATTTTGCCGACAATCCCAAAGCCAACCCTATGGTGATGGTGATGGCCAATTTGAGCGCTTATTTTACCAAAATTCTCAAGTACCACTACCTGCCCAATAAAAACGATGCCGCTAAGGAACTGGGTGTAAATCCGTATTTTGTGAAAGATTACGAAACCGCCGCCCGGACGTTCAGCATTGGCAAAACCTTCGACATCATCAGCATACTTCGCAGCTACGATCTAAAAAGCAAGGGTTTAGACAGCACCGGAAATACGACCGATGGTGAGCTGTTAAAGGAAATGTTGTTTAAGATAATCCATTAGTTGGTTGGTATGTTAGTTTGTTGGGTGGTTAGTTGTTGACAAATGTTTAATCGTTAACTTAGAACTGCCAATTCAAAACTGCTAACTGTCAACTAAGAACCGGTAATTGTTTCAATCATTCACTCATTCATTCACTCAATCATTCATTCAATCATTCCCCATGCTCAAAGGACTTCGCACCATTGTTTATCATGTTACTGATCTAGCCAAGGCCAAAGACTGGTACCAACAGGTTTTTGGCATCATGCCTTATTTTGACGAGCCTTTCTACGTAGGCTATAACGTCGGCGGTTTCGAACTCGGCCTCGATCCTGATCCCTCAAGCTACCAAAATGGCAACCAATCAATAACCTATTGGGGCGTTGACGATATCAAAGCAGCCTTCGAAAAGATGGAGATTTTGGGTGTTAAGGTACACGAAGCCCCTAAAAACGTGGGCGGCCCAATTTGGGTAGGCAGTATTTACGATCCTTTTGACAACGTAATAGGCCTGATAGAAAATCCGGAGTTTCAGGCTTAAGTCTGTAGGCTGTCGTGTTTTGTAGGTTAACAAGCCGGCCAATCCTTCATTAACCACCCTCAGCACCAAATACCAACTGGTGATTTTCGCCTAAATATTTCTAGGCATTGTAACTACAAAGTTATTGATATGGCGATATAATTGGCTCTTTGGTCGTTTATATTTACTTGTCAATTAACTTATTATTACATGAAAAGAAATTTACTAACCATTTTACTGGCAGTGGGCGCCATTGCGGCAACCCAGGCACAAGTAAGGCCACAAGGCGGTGGTGCAACAGATAGTACCCGCAGGGCTCCGGGTGCGGCCCTGGGCTCGGGTGTGAGGGCACAGCCTAAACCTTATAACCAGGTGATTACCGATAAGGCACTTACCCGAAAGGGAATGATTACTACCCATAAAATTGAAGACAAATACTATTTTGAAATTGCCGATACCACTTTAGGCAGAGACATTTTGGTGGTAAGCCGCATCTCAAAATCGGGTACCGAAGTCCGTGCAGCGCAAGGGTATGCCGGCGATGTCATCGGCAGTACGGTAATCCGTTTCGACAAAGGACCCAACAACCGCATTTTTATGCGAAAAATCAGCTTCAAAACGTATAGTCCCGATAGCACGACGTCGATGTACCAGAACCTGAAAAATTCAAGCATCCAGCCTATTGCGGCTTCTTTTAACGTAGCAGCGTATTCGCCCGACAAAAACGGCAGCGTTATCGATGTAACCGATTACATCAACAGCGACAACGATATTTTTTATTTCAGTTCGCCAATATCCAAAACCCGTTTCAGGTTGGGTAGCCAATTGGCCGATCGCAGCTATATTCAAAACATCCGCAGTTTTCCGATGAACGTAGAGATCAGCACAGTTAAAACCTACAGCTTATCAGCAGCAACCACTGGCGGTTTTGGCGGTGGTGCGCCAGCAGGCGGAGGCGGTGCAGGTGGTTCAACCGGTTCGGCAACCATAGAGCTCAATACTTCGATGGTGATTTTGCCTAAAGTGCCTATGAAAGCCCGCTATGCCGATCCACGTGTAGGCTATTTTACGGTTGGTTATACCGATTTCGACCTCAACCCGCAAGGGGTGAAGGAAATCGAGCTCATCAAACGTTGGAGATTGGAACCAAAACCTCAGGATTTGGCCAAATACAAACGTGGCGAGTTGGTGGAGCCGGCTAAACAGATTGTGTATTACATCGATCCGGCTACGCCAAAAAAATGGGTTCCTTACCTGATTGCCGGTATAAATGATTGGCAAAAAGCCTTTGAGAAAGCCGGTTTCAAAAATGCCATCGTAGGCAAAATGGCACCAACCAAAGCGCAGGATTCGACCTGGAGCATAGACGATGCACGTCATTCGGCTATTGTGTACAAGCCTTCAGAAATTGCCAATGCCAGCGGACCGAGCATTTCCGATCCTCGCAGCGGCGAAATCATGGAGAGCCATATCAACTGGTACCACAACGTGATGAAGCTGGTGCACGATTGGTATATGATCCAAACGGCTGCGGTTGATCCAAGAGCTCGCAAAGTTACTTTCAGTGACGAATTGATGGGCGATTTGATCCGTTTCGTTTCTTCGCACGAAGTAGGCCATACCTTGGGTTTGTTGCATAACTATGGTTCAAGCTCAACCGTGCCGGTAGAAAACCTGCGCAACAAAAAATGGGTAGAAGAAAATGGCCACACGCCATCGATTATGGATTATGCGCGTTTCAACTACGTAGCACAGCCAGAAGACAACATTACTTCTAAGGGTCTTTATCCACGTATTGGCGATTACGATAAATGGGCCATTGAGTGGGGTTATAAATACCTGGATGGCAAAGGTGCCGGCGATGAAACTGCCGCCTTGAATAAAATGGTGATTGAATCGGCCAAAAACAGACGCCTATGGTTTGGCACCGAGTCTAACCCAGACGATCCGCATTCGCAAAATGAAGATTTGGGCGATAATGCCATGAAAGCCAGCGATTATGGCATCAAAAACCTGAAAGTGATCCTGCCTCAATTGCCTGCCTGGACCAAAGAACCTAACGAAGGTTACGAGAATTTGGCGAATATGTATGGCCAATTAACTACGCAGTTTGGCCGCTACATGGGGCACGTGGCTAAAAACGTGGGCGGTATTTACGAAAACCCGAAAACCGTTGAGCAAGCGGGTTCGATTTACGAGCGCGTACCTGCGGCCACGCAAAAAGAAGCCATGGATTTTTTGAACAGGCAATTGTTTGTAACGCCAAAGTGGATGTTAAACCAATCGATTTTAGATAACATCGATCAAAATCCGTTAGAAGTGGTTTCGAGATTGCAGGGTTCTACCTTGAGTCGCTTGTTGAGCAACAATACCTTGAGCAAATTGGTAGCAGCCGAAGCTACAGATGGCGCCACGGCTTACAAAATTACCGATTTGTTTGGCGATTTGAACAATTCGATCTTCACCGAGCTGAAATCGAATGCAACGATCGATGTATACCGTCGTAACCTGCAAAAAGCTTATGTAGACAAGCTGATTGCCATTGTGAAACCAGCTGCGCCAGCACCAACAGCGGTTAATGCCGTTTTAACCGGCAGGGGCGGTAACATTCCTACGGGTTTGTCGGCGTCGCAAAGCGATGTGGTATCGGTGGTTAAAGGCCAGTTACGCGATTTGGATAAAACCATCAAATCGGCGGCAGGCTCGCAAGGCGATACCTTAAGCAAATACCATTTGCAGGATTTGTCAGACCGCATCGAGGCGGCTTTAGACAGCAAAAAAGACTAAGCACTTTTATTAGAAAAACAGAAAAGCCCCGAAATCTTCGGGGCTTTTCTGTTTTATTTCGACATCAAATAGTCGTCCAGATTTTCCATTCCTGCGGTAAAGCCTTCTTTAAAGCCCATACCGATAATGGTGTTCATGTCTTCCTCCTTGTCGAAGGTGATTTCGATGTAAACCTGGGTTTCGTTGCCTTCGGCCTTGAAGTTCTTGTCCCAGTGCATGATTGGAAATTCAAGGTTAGGTGTACCGTTTTCGTCGCAAAAGCCTGCCGAACTGTTGATGTGGCTTTCTGGGTTTACGATATGGTAATCTACGTTGCACCAATGGCGCTCGCCTTCGGGGCCCACCATGCAATAGAGCCAGTGGCCACCGCTCTTGCAATCCATGGTTTTGGTTTCAGCCTTAAAAGGTTTAGGCGCCCACCATTGGTCCAGGATTTCACTGTCTGTCCAGGCTCTCCATACGGTAGAGAGGTCGGCACCGAACGACCTCGTTACGGTTATTTTCTTGTTTTGTGGTTCTTTCGAAAAGATAGCTTCTCTCTTTGTCATGATTTTTTAGGTTTTAGGTTTTCTAATAAGTTGTCCAGTTGTTCGAAGCGCGTTTCCCAAAGTTTACGGAACTGTTCCATCCAAAGGTCAACTTCTTTCATTTGCTGCGGATTAAAATGGTAATAGATTTCCCGTCCAATTTGTTTTTGCTCTATGAGCTGGCATTCGTTTAGAATTTTGATGTGCTTGGATATGGCCTGCCGGGTACTATCGAAATTTTGAGCAATGGCATTGGGTGTCATGGCTTGTAGGGCGAGCAATCCGATAATGGCGCGGCGGGTAGGGTCGGCAATGGCCTGGAATACGTCTCTTCTCATAAAAACAATAATTTGCAACCTTTCAGTTGCAAACATAAGCGAAACCGATCGGTTGCGCAAATGTTTTTGAAAAATTTTGTGTTAGATTGACCACATAGACACATAGAGAACTTAGAACGAAAGTTTGAAAGGAGGAGCCATGGCGAGCTTGTTAAGCAATCGCTTAGGACCTTTAGTTAAATTAGTTCTATATGGTATGTGGCTAAATAGCTAGTGTTAAGAGCAATTTGTCTACTGCAAGTCATCATTTTTAATGCCCCTTTTATTCTTCTTGATTTCGCTTTGCAATTTGCCAAAACGATAGTTTAGGCTTAATCCAAAATTCCGATAATAGTTGCGGGTATGGCTAAGCTGGCTAAATCCTGGACCACTTAATTCATCGTTTATATCCCTGAATTTGGAAAAAGGGTTGCTTACAGAAATGCCAATGTTCAATTTGCTCTGCAACAGATCCTTGCTCAAGCTGAAAGAATTGCCTACATAACCATTGGTACTGCTTTGTGCACCAGAAATCCCGCCAGAGTCCATGGTAAAATCGGCCCCTGCACGCCAGCCTTGCTTAAAACGATACCCGCTCGAAATATTAGCGTAGGCCATAGCGCCACTACCGTTTAGCAAGGCCTGATCTATGGTTGCAGAAAAATCAACATAGCGCAGGTCGGCGTTTAGGCTAATGTTCCATTGCTTTGTTAACGGATAGTTGAGATAGATATTAATCTTATAAATGCCACCCGTAAAGTTGTTTTCGTAAGTAGTTAAGGTAAGGTTGCGGCTGGCATCGAAGATAGAAATCTGACCAATTACGTTATTAAAGAAGATATGGCCAAGGGCAATATTAAAGGTCCATTTTTTAGAGCGTAGGTAGCTTAACTGTAGCAGGCCGCTGGTGGTTGGTCGTAGGCTAGGGTTGCCCATTCTTTCGAAATCTGGATTGGAGCGGTCGATAAAAGGATTCAATTGATAAATAGAAGGGCGTTGGATGCGCTTACTGTAGCTGAAGCTCAGGCTGCTAAATTCGCTTAATTTTCTGCTGATGGCGGCATTTGGCATGGCATTCCAATAATTTTGTACCACCTGTTGGCTTCCTGTATTGAAATTGGCATCGATAATGGTTTTTTCTAACCTAATTCCAGCTCTGAATTGCCATTTTCCCACATTATAACCGTAAGAATTATAAAAGGCATAAACTTTTTGTCCATTTGCAAAGCTATCTGATTTCGAAGGGTCTAAAACGAAACTCGTGCCGTTGTAACCTAAATAATTGAAATCGCTGCTGTTATTTCTGAAAATACCTTTCAAACCGGTTTCCATTAGTAATTTTCCAAATGGCTGTACATAATCTACCTGTACGGTTTGTTCTGTTAAGCCTTCGTTATTGCTTTGCCTAAAAGCGGGCATATTGTAGTTAATAAGCTGCTCGAAATCTTGATCGGTGTTCAAATGGCCTTCGTTGCGCAGGTAACGATAAGAAAAAGTGAGGAGCTGATTCTTGTTTTTGGCAAAGCCCAACTGATAATTTAAGCTTGCATCGATACCATTGCCATTGCGTTGGTTCTGATTGATCAGGCCGTATTGCTGAATGAGGTTGTTGCTGGCGAAAAATTGGCTCAATTGATTTCCGGAGCCATTAAGCCGATTGCCATTCCAATTAAACTGCCCTGAAAGCAAATGAAGACTATCCAATTCGTAGCTCAACTCAATGCCCGAATAGGCCGTGTTGTTTGTCGATTTGCGGTTGCTCTCCTGTACTAGGTAACTTTTTGTGCTTTGTCTGTTAGTTGTTGCAAAGGTATTAGACTGATTGAACCTGCTGGCGCCTGCTAGCGCAGTAAGCCCAAGCTTGCCATATTTTAAGCTGAATGTGCCTCCCGTTCCAGGGCCACCAATGGGTGCTTTTCCGTTCAGGTTTAACGAACCTTGGTAGCCATCAAAAGCCTGTTTAACAGTAATAATATTGATAATACCGGCCAAGCCCTCACCATCGTATTTGGCAGATGGATTAGTCATCACTTCGATGCTTTTAATGGTAGAAGCAGGGATGCTTCGCAAAATATCCTTCGGATTTCTTTCTACCAGTCCCGAAGGTTTGCCATTGATAAACACGCGATAGCTCGAACTGCCTTTTAACTGGATGTTTTCATCGGCATCAACCGTAATGAAAGGTATTTTGCGCATCATTTCTAATACACTGCTGACCTTGCTTTGCGGATCGGCCTGTAAATCGTAGCTGATTTTGTCGGCATCTTGCTTAACCAAAGGTTTCTGCCCAGTGATATTCACAGTAAGCAAATTTTTGGCTTCTCCGATCATGTATATGGTATTAAGTTCATGTAAAGGCGATTGCTCGCTTAAGCTTAAGCTCATCTTTTTGCTTTTATAGCCCATGCCCTGAATGCGGAGGTTGTAATTGCCTGCCTTTAATTCGCTAAAGCTAAAAGAGCCATCAGCCTTGCTTAAGCTGGTTTGCAAAAGACTATCGGCAGCATTGAGTAACCCAATAGTTAGAAATTCTAAAGGCGCTTTGCTGGCAGAATCAACTAGCACACCACGAATGCCCATTGCTTTGTTCTGGGCAAAAGATGAATTGGAGAAGGCAAATAGCGAAATAAATAAGACGATGACGAATTTGATAGCTGGCGTTTTCATGTTGCTTTTGTTGATCTGAAACAAAAATTCAATTTGATGCTTAGCCGTAGAAAAATAAATGACGAACTTAGGGTTTGAACTGATGGAATGCGATTTATCCCTGTCGAGATTTTTCATCAGCCAAAAACTGAGTTTCATCAGCAATTTGAGCATTTCGGACAGCAATTATTTAAGGAACAAAAAAAATTGTTCACCTTTAACTGATCGAAGCCATATGGATACAAGCAATACCCAACAGAAAAAAGGCAAAACACCGCGAAAGTGGGGCAACCGCTTGTTGTTCTACTTTACCGTTATGGCCGCGGTGCCCGTGTATTGGGCTTCGCTTTTCTATATCAAGTTGGTATCGGGCAATAATGCCGAAGAGCTTGGTTTTGCGGTAACTGTTGCTTTCTTCTTGTTTTTGTATTTGGGCTGGTACCTGGCCGATTCTTGGCAATTGAAGAGCGAACATTTGCTTAAAAAGGTAATTACAGCCTTAGGTTTGGTCGTAGTGGCTTGTTTTGTAGGGCTTTTTATTCATGCCGATATCCAGTTGCCACACCTGCCAGCCGTTAACCTGCTGTTGTTTTGGGCACTTTTTATTTTGCTGAGTTCGGCCTTGGGCACCTGGCTTAAATTTCTGGTTAAACGCTTCAATTTGCGCATAGATCAGGCCAATGCCTTGGCTACGCAGAGCAAGAGCGAACTGCAGTTGTTGCAATCGCAATTGAGCCCCCATTTCTTGTTCAATACGCTCAATAACATGTATGGGCTTTCTATTAGCGATCATGAGAAAATCCCGGACTTGTTGTTAAAACTGTCAGAATTGTTGCGCTATTCGGTTTACGAAGCCAAAGAACTGTTGGTTCCGTTAAAGAGCGAGCTGGCCTATATTCACAATTATATCGATTTCGAAAAAATCAGGATTGGCAATCGCTTATCGTTGACCTGTAATTTAGAGCAGGTGGGCACAGAGCACATCAAGATAGCCCCCATGTTGTTGATCGTATTCATTGAAAATGCCTTTAAGCACTCCAAAAATACAGCGCAGAAATCAATAGTGATCGATATAACGCTGAAAACCTGGGAAGACTGGATTTTGTTTTCCATCAGAAACAGTTTTGATGAGCACGAAGAAAAAACAAAGAACCTGAGCAGCGGCTTGGGACTAAGCAACACCTATCAAAGGCTAAAAGTGCTTTACCCCAACCAATACGAATTGAAAATCAGCAAAGACGAAGGCATGTACAATGTGAGCCTCCAATTAAAAATGAAATAGATGAATACCATCAAATGTTTAATTGTTGACGATGAACCTATTGCCAGGCAGATTATTGAAGGCTATGCCAAGCAATATCCTCTGCTCGAGGTAGTGGCTTCGTGCGAGGATGCCATGGAAGCGCGCATCAAATTGCAGCAACATGCCATAGACCTTATTTTTCTCGACATCAATATGCCTGTAATTGATGGCATTGGCTTTTTGAAGACTTTAAAGAAAGCACCGCAGATTATTTTTACCACTGCCTATAAAGAATACGCTGTAGATGCTTTTGAGCTTTCGGCCAGCGATTACTTGCTGAAACCCTTTTCTTTCGAGCGTTTTTTAATGGCGGTAGATAAAGTGGCCGAAAAGCTGGCGCCAGCTACAACACCTATGCCTGTAGCCGAAACAATTCCTGCCGACGATTTTATGTTCATTAAAAGCGATAACAAAATCTTTAAGGTAGCTTTTGATGATATCCTTTACCTCGAGGCTTTTGGCAACTATACCAAGGTATTTTTGAGCGATAAGCAACTGATGCCAACAGCCACACTCACCAGCTTGGAAGAAGTCTTGCCTAAAAACCGTTTCATTCGCGTGCACCGCTCTTTCATCATCAACAAAAACCACATTAGCCACATTGAAGGCAATCGCGTCTTCATTCGCGATCAGGAAGTGCCCATTTCGGCTAATTTTAGAGAAGGCTTTTTAAGGGTTTGTGGGTTGTAAATTCACGATAAATTTTAACAAGCTTTCTTGCCAGATTGAAA
Source organism: Pedobacter sp. TM02 (assembly GCF_059705275.1). NCBI lineage: Bacteria > Pseudomonadati > Bacteroidota > Sphingobacteriia > Sphingobacteriales > Sphingobacteriaceae > Pedobacter > Pedobacter sp. TM02. The sequence continues at coordinate 2,925,677 of NZ_AP046530.1, read as the reverse complement.
ATTATCCTTTTCCTAAATCCGTTCCATTTTAGTAATTTCGGGGCTTAAATACCGAAACATGAACCATTGGCTAGTCAAATCAGAACCTTTTAAATACAGTTGGGAAAAATTTAACCAAGACGGACGCACCTTTTGGGATGGCGTGCGCAATTTTCAGGCCCGCAACAACCTCAGGGCCATGAAAGAAGGCGATTTGGTGCTTTTTTACCACAGCAACGAAGGCAAAAATGTAGTTGGTATTGCTAAAGTGGTGAAAGAAGCCTACCAAGATCCCACCACCAGCGATCCGAATTGGGTAGTGGTTGATTTGGCACCGGTACAAAGCCTGGCCAAACCAGTGAGCCTCGAGCAGATCAAAGCCGAAGAAAGCTTGAAAGACATTTCTTTGGTCCGTCAGGGCCGTTTGTCGGTGATGCCTCTAAAAGCAACAGAGTTCGATAAGATTCTGGAAATGGGAAGTTGAGGTGAGTTTACAGTTGTAAGTTGTGGGTTGTCAGAAATAAAGATAAAAGAGCAAAGATAAATATTGTCATCCTGAGCCTGTCGAAGGACAGAAGGGGAATGTCTTATTGTGAGTTAGCTAAAGGATAAAGGAGCAAAGATTAATTAGCTAATTAGCTAATAATGCGTCACCCTGAATTTATTTTACTTCGTAGCATTCCGCTCCGCTACAGGTCAGGGTCTCTCTAGTTAAAATACTGAAACAAGTTCAGCATGACGATACTTATTACCTAAAACTTATTTCTTACTACTTAAAAGTTAAAACTTTCCACTTTTAACTTTCAACCTTCGACTTTCCACTTTTAACCTTCAACCCCCAACTTCCTCTTGCTGGCCAATAAACCTATGCTCATGATCAAACTGGTGCCCAATACCACAACAAAAAGGAAAGAAGTACTGATTTCTGGCAATATCATGCTAGGTGGCAAGTTGTAGTACAACAGGATACTGATTAATCCCCGAGGCGTTACAAATCCCTCTGGAAAGACATTTTCTTTTTTGAAAAGCCGTAAATAAATGAAGCGGATCAAGTAGATGCTCAACAAGATCAGGAAGCCGTTAAGCAATACGTTTTGGTCGTTCAGTTCGTAAATGTTAATGGTAAAGCCGAAAATCACAAAGAAGAAGGTGCGTATAATGAAGGCACTCTCTGCCGAAAGCTGATGCAACTGTGACAAGTCCTTAGTCAGGTTTTCATACAGAAAAACCGTTCTGAACCAAGCATGCTTAATGGTGTCGGCGTTATTTAAAAACAGACCAAATGCCAAGATCAGTACCAGCGACGAAAGGTGGTGCGATTGCCCAATGGCGTAAATCAAAATGAGTATGGAAATGATGAGGAAGAACTTGATGTGGTGGGAAATCTTGCCCATCAGGTAAAGCAAAAATATACAGGCAATGACCGAAAATATAACCACGATGGCCATATCAAGACCCAATGCCGCAAAAGAACTAGCTGAAATATGGGGGTTGGAAACCGCAAAGTTAAAAATGATAATGCCCAAAATATCAGAAAACGAGCTTTCGTAAATGATAAACTCCCGGCTCTTTTTGCCCAATCCGGCAACAGAGGGGATGGCGATGGCCGAGCTGATGACGCTAAAAGGCACTGCATTAACGAGACAGAGGTAAAGCTCCCTGCCCGTTACCTGGTAAATAATAAAGGTAATGCAGGCAATAGTGGCCAATAGGATGAAAAAGGCCGAAAAGAAAGCGCCCTTAATGATTTTATTCTTCTCCTGGTCGTACTTGAGCTCCAAAGAACCCTCAAAAACAATCAATATCAATCCCACGGTACCCAAAGTAGGCAGGATGCGCAAAAAATTGAAGGTTTGCAGGTGCAGGTTGTCTACCAGCAGGCGTAGGCCAATGCCCAGCAACAGGAGCAATAAAACCGAAGGCAGCTTGGTTTTGCTGGCCACCAAATCAAACAGATAGGAAAAGATTACCAATCCGCTTAAAATAATCAAAGTAGTGTAGGTCGTCATGCCGTTTTCGTTGTTAAGCCGACCAAATGGTCAGGATTTATTCCTTAAAAAATAGGGCCTTGAGTTCGCTAGCGTCGTTGGGTTCCATTTTGCCACCCAAGATTAAACGCAATTGCCTACGGCGCAAGGCCCCGTTAAACAACTCGATTTCTTCATTGGTTTCTGGCTTCAACTCGGGCACAGGGATGGTTCTGCCACTTTGATCAACCGCTACGAAAGTATAATAAGCCTCGTTCGACTTCGCTCTGCTGCCAGAAGGGATGTTTTCTGCCCAAACGTCTAAACGTACTTCAACAGAAGTGTTAAACGAACGGGTAACCTTGGCTTCGATGGTAATGACATCGCCCAGTTTAATGGCTTGCTTAAAGGAAACATTGTCAACCGAGGCCGTAACTACAATCCTGTTGCAGTGCTTTTGTGCCGAAATAGCCGCTGCGATATCCATCCAATGCAACAAACGTCCCCCCATTAAGTTGTTCAGGGTGTTGGTGTCGTTGGGCAATACCAGCTCGTTCATGATCGTGAACGAATCTTTAGGGCTTTTAGCTTTTATACTCATAATGGCTGCAAAAGTAGATAAAAAAGATGGGTTTTGTTGTACTTTTTGGCAAAAGCCATCCGTATGGTCACGGTAAAGAATGGCAAAATGCTTGTTTGCCAAGGCTTAAATTGCTAAAATAGCAGTTCGTTTAAAACATAAATTGCACTTTCCTGTTACCCTTATTTAGCCTTTAAAAATATGCAGAACCCAACGCTTATCCAGTATTTTCACTGGTACTACAACGAAGCCGATAATTTGTGGACAAAAGTAAAAAAAGAGGCTCAAAACTTGGCCGCAATGGGCATTACAGGGCTTTGGCTCCCGCCGGCTTATAAGGGCACGAATGGTACCTTTTCTATCGGCTACGATACCTACGACCTGTTCGATTTGGGCGAGTTTGACCAAAAGAACAGCACTGCCACCAAATACGGAACCAAGGAAGAATACCAACAAGCCATTGAGGCTTTGCACCAGCAGGGCCTGCAGGCCATTGCCGATACCATCTTTAACCATAAAGCCGGTGGTGACGAGCTGGAGAAGGTGAGCGTAAGACGGGTAAACGAAGAAAACAGAAACGAATTTACATCTGACGTGTTCGAAATCGAGGCTTGGACCCGGTTTACCTTTCCGGGGCGCAAAGGCCAATATTCTGAATTTGTTTGGGACCATCAATGTTTTAGTGGCGTAGATTGGGCAGAAGACCTGAAGGAGTCGGGGATTTTTATGATCGAAAATGGCTATGGCGAAGGTTGGGAAAAAGTGCCTTCCAACGAACTGGGCAATTATGATTACCTGATGTTCGACGATATCGATTTTAGAAACCCTGCTGTACGCGAAGAGCTTAAGTATTGGGGCAAATGGTATTACGAAAATACCAAGGTAGATGGTTTCCGCCTTGATGCGGTTAAACATATCTCGCCCGATTTTCTGATCGAATGGATGGACGAAATGGAGCAAGAATGTGGTCGGAACTTCTACTTTGTAGCCGAGAACTGGGATATCCAAAATGTTGGCGACCTCGATCAATACCTCGAAATTACCGGTGGCCGTACACAGCTGTTCGATTCGTTGCTGCACCACAACCTTTACCTGGCTTCTATCGAAGGGCAGGATTACGATATGAGCCGTATTTTTGATAATACCTTGGTGGGCAGCAGGCCCGAACTGGCCGTTACTTTTGTGGATAACCACGATTCGCAACCCATGCAGGCACTGGAATCCTTTGTCGACTATTGGTTCCGGCCGTTGGCTTATGCGCTCATTTTGCTGCGCATACAAGGTACGCCATGTGTGTTCTTTACCGATATTTATGGTGCCAGCTACGAAGACAAGGCGCAACAGGTTGATTTGGCTACGGTTGCCGAACTGCCTGTTTTACTAAAAATCAGGCGCGATTTGGCCTATGGCGAACAACAGGATTACCTTAACCATGCCAATTGCATCGGCTGGACCCGAACTGGCGATGCCGAACACGAAAACTCTGGCTTGGCCGTGCTCATGTGCAACGGCGACGAAGGCTTTAAGGAAATGCAACTAGGCAAGGCTTTTGCAGGTCGGGTTTTTGTAGATGCCTTGGGCAAAAGACAGGAGGAGATTACAATTAACGATGATGGAAATGCTACTTTTCTGTGCAACGCAGGCAGCGTAAGCGTTTGGGTGCCTAAAGAGGCCATGGCCTGAGCCATCAGCAACAAATGGTATCTGCAGGTTTTGGAGCTTCGGTTTGGTCTTGCTTTTTTTGTTGGTTCTTGATTTCGATGGAATTGTTTTTTTCTTTAATTGCGAGCCAAACAATGCCGGTACCAATCAAAGCGGTAATTACGACGATCCAGGTAAACGAGTTCAAGATCCTTTTGGTGAATTTATAGCCCCCTCCCGGTATATATGGACTTTTCTTGTGCGCTTTATTGTAAGTATCGATGTCGAATTCGAAAGGTGCTATGCCTAAAATAGCACGTTCGTGGGCATATTCTTCGCGGTAGATTACATACTTGGAGTTGCTCTGGTCTATTTTCTTTCGGGTAGCCCTTGTAAAATGCAGGACGATACAAATAATCAAGAGGCTGATGATACCTGAACAGATCAGGTAAGAGTTTGGGTTCACTTTGGTGCTGAGCGTAATAAAGCTTCCTATTAAGCCTCCAAAAATGATGATGGTGGTTTGTAAGATGGTTTTGAGTACGCCAATGGCATCTTGTGCATGTGCAATTTCGGCATCCTGATTGGCGCGCATAACATCAAATGCCTCACGCTTATGGGCAATGTGGATATCTATGGCCTTATCGTTTGAGACAGGTTGAGGGATGTCTGTAGATTCTTTCTTTGTAGGCATAGACTTTAAGCGCTGAAGATTGCACCTAAAATAACAGAATAGCCGTAGATTTGACAGCCTGCAAATGCTCTATTTTTTGACATTGGAAATATTGGCAAAGCCAATCAGTTCATCCCAACGGCCACCTGGCTTGCGATAATAAGCCAGTATCTGATAGGTATTGCCAGTTTCGAAAAAAGAGCCCTCAAAAACGGTATCATCAAATTTGCCATTGTCGTCAACCCAAACATATTTGAAGTCGTAAACACCTTGCTTTACCTTGATGTTGCCATAAAAGCGCTTGCGGCTGATATCGTAATTGAGCCTGCTATCTTCGTTGAGGGCATAATTGTTAAACCGGCCCACTACATAAGCACTGCCTTTGGCGCTTGGCGGGACTGCGCTTAGGGTAAAAAGCACATTGGCATAATCGCTGTCGGTAATGTTATCACGACCGTCTTGGTTGCGTACAAAAAAATCGCCGTTTTCGTCAAATTGATTGCTGTATCGGGCAGTGCCGGTGGCCTGGTCTGCAAAAAGGATCACATTGATAGCAGTGTCTCGGTAAATATCCTGAACGTGCTCGGCTTTGTACCGGAAGCTCCTGATGTCAAATTTGCGGAACTCGTTGCCTGCCCAAAACTCGTTGGTGCCCAGCTCGTTGTAGGTGAGGGTTCCAGGTTTTACAAAGGCAGGTTTGGCATTTACCACGGCGGTTTGCGGAATGCCATTTTGCATCACTACAGCCTTTACCTGGAGGTAAGGGTTTTGGATAGCCATTTGATGAAAAATGCTAAAGCTTACCCGCTGTTTGCTGTTGCGAAATTCTACCTGGCTGCTTGGCAACAGCTCGGCACCAATATTGGCTAAATTGTCTACAACGTAAAAGCGCTGGGTAATGATTACGTTTTCTGGCCTATTGCTCTCATAAACCTTAAGCAGGTAATTGCCGCTTATTTTAGGCTTGACTTGCTCGTTGGGCAACGAAATTTGGTAATGCGTAAATTTCTGCAGCGTATTAAAGGAATAGCGGTAACCAAAAATGATATCCTCCTTAAACGATTCTACGTAATCGAGCTGGTTGAGGTTAGACGGTTTCCAATCGTAGGTGCAATGTTCTATGCTATAGCTGTAGTTTTTGTTGCCGCCCCGCAGGTCGTCAAAGCCAAAAGTGAGTGTTTCGCCGGTGCGTTGCGTAATAACCGGAAACGACTGTTCTTTTTTGCTGTTGTAGCATTCAACGGTTTTGATGAAAGGCTGATAGATTTTATTGTCGTAAACCACGCTGGCATTTTGGGCAAAAGCGCATGTACATAAAACGGTGATAAAAGCTATCAGGCCTAATTTCTTCATCAAGTTATATTAAGATTCGAGTTCCATGATTTCGGCGGCCAGTTCTTCCCAGGCTTTTTGGGCATGGTCTAAAAGAGCCTTTTCGGCCAGGTAATGCTTATTCGCTTCGTCCAGTTTATGCTGGTTGGAAAATATCTCTTCCTTGGCCAGTTCGGCTTCCGCGGCTTTTACGCTTATTTCGAAAGCTGCAATTTCTTCCTCGGTTCTGCGTAGCTTTTCGTTCAGCTTTTTCAATTGCTGCTGGGCATTGGCTGGCGCAGGTTCGGTCGCTTTGGGTTTCTTTTCCTCGCCCGTTGGCTTAACCGGAATAGGTTTTGGCGCCGGAATAACGCGCTTGCTGTTCCATTCTTCGTATTCGGCGTAGGTGCCTGGATATTCCTTGATTTTTTCTTCTTCGATGAACCAGATTTTGTTGGCCACATGGTCTAAAAAATACCTGTCGTGCGATACGGCAATGAAAGTGCCTTCGTACTGTTGCAGGGCCTGAATAAGGATGTTGACCGACTGGATGTCCAAGTGGTTGGTAGGCTCATCCAAAATTAGGAAATTCGAATCGGTGGTTAGCGACTTGGCCAAGGCTACCCTCGATTTTTCGCCCCCAGAAAGGACTCTGATTTTTTTGAATACATCATCGCCGGTGAACAGGAAGCAACCCAGGATTGAACGCAACTCGGTATCAGTATGTTTTGGTGCAAAAGCCTGCAGTTCTTCTAAGATGGTATTGTCCAGGTGCAACGATTCCAATTGATGCTGCGCAAAAAAGGTCGTGGTTACATTATGGCCGGTTTCGCAAGAACCTTCAAATTTCTCGGTGCCGGCAATCATGCGCAACAAGGTCGATTTACCTTTGCCGTTGGCGCCGATCAAGGCAATTTTATCGCCTTTTTCGATGACGGCATCGGCATGTTCCAAAATATCGATGTTGGGATAGCTTTTAGAGGCATTTTCGATGCGTACCACGTGTCGGCCCGAAGGTTTGGTAAATTTAAAGCTGAAGTTTACCGTTGGGTTGTCGTCGTCAACATCTTCCACACGCTCCATTTTGTCGAGGGCTTTCATCCTCGATTGAGCCATTTTGGCCTTGCTGGCCTTGGCCTTAAAGCGTTCGATCAAACGTTCTTCCTGTTTGATTTTGGCTTGCTGGTTTTTAAACTCGCCTCTTTGTATCTCGCTGCGCAAGGCTTTTTCTTCCAGATAGAAAGAATAGTTGCCCGCATAAACAGTCAGCTTGCCTTTGCGCGATTCGACGGTTTTGTTGACGATTTTGTCCAAGAAATATCTGTCGTGCGAAACAATGACAATGGCGCCTTCAAAACCGCCCAAATAGTTTTCGAGCCACTTGATAGAAGGCAAGTCCATGTGGTTGGTCGGCTCATCCAACAAGAGGATGTCGGGCGTTTGCAACAGGATTTTGGCCAGCATCACGCGCATGCGCCAACCTCCAGAAAAGGTATTCAAAGGGCGTTGCTGATCTGACGTGCTGAACCCCAAACCCGCTAAAATCTCATTGGCGCGGTATTCGATATTATAGCCGTCGAGCGCTTCGAATTCTTGTTGCTTATCGCTCAGTTTATTTAAAATCTCCTCGCTGTAATCCGTTTCGATTTTTTTGAGGAGTTCTTCAATCTCGTCGTGCAGTTGGTTTTGGCGCTCAAAAGCTTCCATGGCCACGTGCAAAATGCTGTGATGCGAATCGTACGACAATAAATCCTGGTTCAGATAGCCAATCTTGATGTCTTTCGCCATCGAAATGCTGCCCGAAGAAGGCGTATATTCGCCCACAATAAGTTTAAGCAAGGTAGATTTGCCGGTTCCGTTTGCACCAATCAATCCCACACGGTCGCCTGGCTTAATGTGCCAATCGGCTTCGTCATATAAGGCCCTAGAGCCAATTAAAAAAGTTAAATCGTTTATAGAAATCATTTCGGCGCAAAAATACAAATTAAATTGGCTAATTCGTGATTGCTTTGGCGGTTAAAATTGCTTTGATAGTTAAATTGTTAGCGCAGCAAACTCATCGCCAACCACAATTCGCTCTAGGTACTGTGCAATACGCGTCACATCCTCATACAAAAATTTGGAATTTAAAAAAATGTTCCTACCTTTGTACTGTAATAAAAATAATTACAGAATGAACAACGGAAGATTCTCCATCGCATTGCATATCCTGGTTTTGCTGGACAAGGCTCAGGGCGAATTGGTATCGTCTGAATGGTTGGCGGGAAGCATCAACATCAATCCGGCCATGGTACGCAAAGAACTGATCAGTTTGCGCCAGCACGGTTTTGTGCAAAGCAAGGAAGGCAAAAACGGGGGAACAACTTTGGCTAAAAAGGCAAGTGAAATTAGCTTAGGGGCCATTTACGAAAGCGTTAGGCAGCTGTCGCTGCTGGGGCACCAAAAAAATACGCCTAATCCGCAATGTCCGGTAGGCAAAAATATCAACGCCCATTTAGACGGCCTGTACAACGATACCGAACGCGTATTGATTGATCAGCTGAACAAGCAAAGCCTGGCCGATTTTAGTGCCAAGTTCGGCTGATATTTTTTTAATTAAAACTGTAACAAAATTATTTACAATATAAAAATCAAAAACAATGAAAGTAGCAGTAATCGGGGCCACGGGTTTTGTTGGCCAAAACTTAACAGCAGAATTGGCCAATCGTGGCCACCAGGTCATCGCCATTGCGCGTAATGTAGCTTCTGTGGCCCAAAATGAACACGTAACGGCAAAAACCGCCGATGTAAGCGATGTTGAATCTTTGGCCGGAGCCCTGAAGGGTGCTGATGTTGTGGTAAGCGCATTTAATGCAGGATGGACCAACCCAAATTTGTATGCCGATTTTATAAAGGGATCTGAGGCCATACAGGCCGCCGTAAAGCTGGCCGGTGTATCCCGTTTAATCGTGATTGGTGGCGCCGGAAGTTTGTTTATTGATGGGCACCAATTGGTAGATGGACCTGATTTTCCGGCCGAATACAAAGCTGGCGCAACAGCTGCCAGGGATTATTTGAACGTCCTTAAAAACGAACAGGAAATCAATTGGACCTTTTTTAGTCCGGCCATAGAGATGCATCCGGGCATTGATACCGGCCGTACCGGCAATTATCGGTTGGGTTTAGAAAATCCAGTGTTTAATGCCGAGGGCAGAAGCATACTTTCTGTACAGGATTTAGCGGTTGTTATTGCCGATGAGGTAGCGAGCAACCAGCATGCCAGGCAAAGGTTTACCGCTGCCTATTAAAAATAGAAAAGCCAGCTTCTTGAAGTGCGAAGCTGGCTTTTTAAAGTTTTTTTGGCTTTAACTAAAAGTAGATGCACTGCGAATCGTCTTCAGAATAGCCATCCTTGCCTGCGCAATAGCTAGCCCAATTGCTGGGCGCGCAATCAGGTACGTTAATCGGGTCGCCAATCAAGGCTACGTATCTGGTACGACAGTACATCACCGCCTGGTCGCCGCCAATGTGGCCAACGGTTTCGCCATCTCCACCCGTTACGTTTTTCATTTCAGCTTTGCTGAGCAAATTTGCTTTTTTCATGTTGAGGATCTTTTGTTTAGGTGGTTGCAAGGGTATGCGCCATTGCTCGCTGTTGAACATAAACCAATTGTTCCTAAGTAAAATCTAACTTATCCAAATGTTCTTTCATTTCAAAGCAGCGGAAATGGTTGTAAAAAAATAGAGCATTTTGCCGATTTGCACAGATTTTTTTTTTCTTCAATAAAAGACAACAAAATCGTTCTTATCTTCGTTGCATGTATCGGCTAGTCAAACCTGTATTTTTTAAGTTCGACCCAGAAAATGTCCACTATTTTGTGGTAAAGCGTCTCAAATGGTTCCATGATTATTTTCCGTTGGGCAAAACCATTCTGCGCAGCAGTTTTGATATCCATCTAAAAGGGCTGGAACGCGAGGTTTTTGGCCTCAAATTCAAAAACCCGGTAGGTTTGGCTGCGGGTTTCGACAAAAATGGCGAATATGTAGAGGCATTGAGCAATTTGGGCTTTGGTTTTATAGAGGTCGGAACCGTTACGCCATTGCCTCAGCCGGGCAACGACAAGCCCCGGATGTTCAGGCTGGAAGAAGACGAAGCCTTGATTAACCGCATGGGCTTCAACAACAAAGGAGTCGACGTCATGGCCGAACGTCTGCGTTTGCTCAAACAAAAAGAACCTCACATTATTGTAGGTGGCAATATTGGCAAAAACAAGAGTACGCCAAACGAAGAGGCCACCAGCGATTACATCAAATGCTTTGATCGTTTGTTTGATGTGGTTGATTATTTTGTGGTGAACGTAAGTTCGCCCAATACGCCCGGATTAAGGGCCCTGCAAGAAAAGGAGCCGTTGAAAGAATTGCTCCATACCTTGCAGCAACGCAACCGCAAAAACGATATTTCGAGGCCAATCCTCCTTAAAATAGCTCCCGATTTAACCAACGAACAATTGGACGATATTGTGGAAATTGTGAAAGAAACGGGCATTGCAGGCGTAATTGCAACCAACACCACAATTGACAGGAACGGCTTATATACCGAAGAAAAGCTGAAAAACGAAACCGGTGGTTTGAGCGGTAAGCCTTTAGCCAAAAGGTCTACCGAGGTTATCCGTTACCTTTCCGAAAAATCGAATAAGTCGTTCCCTATTATTGGGGTAGGAGGCATCCACTCGCCGGCCGACGCCCAGGAAAAAATAGAGGCAGGCGCTTCTTTGGTGCAGCTGTATACGGGCTTTATTTATGAAGGACCGGGGCTGATCAAGCGAATCTGCAAGGCTTTGGCTTAATTGGCTGCGTTACTTAAACTTTTATTTCACCAGTTAGCCCAAATCAGCCTGTTTCCCATCAACTGATTTTTTTGCTCAACTTGGCAATGGTAAGCTTAGGCGACTATTTGTTGATTTTCTGGATCGCCTTTTCAACGCGCAGGCGCTTGCTGTCTTTTTCAATTTCAGGCAAACGTGCAGTTAGCGTACTGAGGAAAGTGCTTTTGTTTTGCTGGTTGATAATGGGTAAGGCGTTTTCGGCATACATGGGCAACTGGTTGGTAGGGCATTTCATTAGCCTTTCGTTGAGCAGGGCAAAAGCGTCGTCGGCATAAGTAGGCACGGCGCAAAGCTTGATTAAAATGCCTACACAGTTATCGTTGGTAATGACCGAGCCTTTGTCGGCACAGGCAATGATTTTAGGCAGCGCCTGATAAACCGCTTTTAGATTTTCATTGGCCACGGCATTTAAGGCGGTCATGGCGCCCCATTGCAGGCGGTTGTTTTTATGGTCGAGCAGGGCCAGCAAAGCCTCGATATGCGGCGCAACGAGTTTAGGACTGAGTTTGCCGATCTCGTCCAGGGTTTTGATGCAGTCGCTCTGGATATCCTTGTTTTTGTGGTGGAGGTTTTCTGCCAGTATCGCCACGGCCTTTTCATCGCCATTGGCTACAAGCTGTTGGGCCAATTCCTGATTAGGAACTTCGTCTCTTCTGCCTAAAGAGGAGGCTAGTTGTTCGATGATTGACATGTTTGGTTAAGCGGTTTGGTTTATTGGTTGTTTTTGGGTTTTGCTTCAGGCATCCATCGGCCATTCGCTTTGGCTATATCAATTGTTTTTTGCCCATGTTCGGTCATCAGGCCCTCGTTGGCAAGCCTAGCCACACGTTCGCGGTTAGCTTGGCTCCAGTTGCTTTTAGGTTTGCGGGGCGAAAACCTTTGGTAAAAGCTTTCTGCGTTTCTTTTGTTGGTTAAAGAGTCAATCCATCCAAAACACAGGGCTTCCTCAACCGATTCGACATAGCTTACGCTTGGCGTTTTGCTTTTTTTATGGTAGAGGATCAGGCATACTGCCACTGCCGACTGATTGTTTTGTGCCAGCCAATTGCGCCATTCCTGCCGGGTTTGGGCGTAAAAAGTAGCCACGCCTCTATTGGTTTCTGCTGTGTTTTCCATTTGATTTTGATGAAATCGTCGAGCAAAAATAAAGGTGCTGCTGACAGCCTTATGGCAGACCTATTTTGTATTCGAGAAAAAGAATAGTGATTTGCTATTCCGGCTCATCTTCAAGCCCAATCATCCAGTTAATGCCGAACTTATCGGTTAGCATACCAAAATAAGCACTCCAAAAGGTCTTGCTCATTGGCATGGTTGCCTGTCCGCCAGCAACTAGTGCATTGTACAAACGGTCGGCCTTGGCTTGGCTGTCGGTACTGATCGAGATGGAGAAGTTGTTGCCCTGGGTAAAATTTGGCGACCATACATCGTCGGTATCGCTGCCCAAAAGAAAGGTTTCTTTGCTGATGGGCAGGGAAACATGCATTACTTTTTCGCCTGCTTCGGCCGACATCGGTGGCATGCCTTCTTGAGGTGGCATATCCTTAAAAAAGCCGATAAATTGAAACTCGCCGCCAAAAACCGATTGGTAAAATTCGAAGGCGGCTTTGCAGTTTCCCTTAAAAGTGAGGTAGACGTTTACTGTTGTCATTTTTTTTAGTTTGGTAGGTTAAGATAAGAAACTTTGGTTTCAAATGAATGAATTTCGCCTCTTGAAACAAAAGACTTATGCTTTGTGCTGTTTGAGCTGAAAAACATTGCCCTCGGGATCCTCGCCGTCGCAAAGCAACCAATCACTTTGTTCGAAATGCTTTACTTCGCGCATGGCTACATTTTGGTGGAGTAGCTGCTGCCTGAGTTCGTAGATATCTGTATCGGTTTCGAAAACAATTTTGGTGTTGTTGTCGAATTGGAAAGGAGGTGCGTTCTTGTCCAGATAGGCATCGCCAATTTGATGGAGCCCGATCTGGCAGGCGCCGGCTTTGAGCAATAGCCATGTTGACGGAAATTCTTCTAGCACTTCGAGCCCTAATACATCTACGTAAAAAGACTTGAGCTTGGCTACATTCTGCGCAAAAATAATGATGGTGTTGAGGTTCAGTTTCATTGGGAGATTTTTTTGAGCCATGCCTTGGCTTGCTGTGCATTGGTAAAGCTTTTCATCGGTATGGGAGGTTTTTGAAGGCTGAACAAAATATTCATGATAAATTTAGAAAGCCCTGGTTGGGCCACCATGGCCATGGCCGAATAGATCTCGGGTAGCTTGGCGGCAGAAAACCTTCTGGTTTCGGCATCCGGAACTGGCGAGCTTTTAAGGTAGATCAGCAAAGGAATAGGCGTATTGTTGGTCAGTTGCTTAACCAGGTCTACATTGGCTGCTATTAGCGGTACGGTTCGTTTGATGGACTTGGACATTGAAACCAAAATCCCATCTTCGAACCAGTAATCTGCAATTTCGCCTTTGGTTATGGCTTTGTTTGTTGGGTAATTTTCCATTGTTATGAGGTGATGGCTTGTTGTTTGCCCTATTCAATAGCCTAAAGTTAAGCTTAATTTTTAAAGAAGGTGTCCCAATCTAGCAATCGGCACCCTTGAATTAGATGCTGTTTAAAACACAAAGCGCACCCATATTCTTATCGGTGCGCTCTGGGCTTTGGGGCTGAGGTCATCTGTGCGGAAACTTATCGCCCACCAAGTTAAGCTGTATGCCGTGCTCGAGGTAGGCCTTGGCGCCGTCTAATACCGTGGTAAAGCCTCCGGTATTGTCCATGACAGCCTTAATCAGTTCATCGGTATCTAGGTTAAAGCCGTAGCTTTTGATTTCTACATAAGTACTGTCGGCGCTTACTGCCGTAAACTCATAATCGACGTTGGTGGCCGGTTGGCCCCATTGCGTTGCTATTTTCTTATCGACAATGATTTCTTTTACCGAAACCTCGTTGCTGACGTTGTACATTTCCCATTCCCAGGTAACGGTTTTGCTTTCTTCCAGCTTGCCCGACGATTTGGTGAACCAGAACTTGGTGGTAATGGCGGGATCAATAAATGCCTCAAAAACCTCTCTTGCGGGTTTTCTGATTAGCATTTGCGCGACGATAACTACTTTTTCCATGGCTGATCAAATTAGTTTTGTTCAGGTTCAAGACAACCTTTTAGTGCAGTGTATAAGAAATAGGTCCAGCCTTCCACAAAATTTTTGCTGGCAAAATCAGGTCCGTTTTCGGCTAGGGTTTCCAAACCGGCGTGCGTAATTCGCAACAAGGTTTTTTCGCCTTGCTCAAAAAGCTCCCAACTGACTACAGAGTTGCCAGGATAATTATCGTAACGCCAGCTATAGGCTATTTTTTGGCCTTCTTCTACTTCGGTTACTTCGCACAGGTGCAGGTATTGCGGGCCTTCTTCTGGTCCGCCCATAAAATCGAACTTAAAGCCAACTTTGGGTTGGAAGTCTTTAAGCTGGAAATACCAGTTTCTCATTTCGTTTACATCGGTAATAGCCTGCCATACTCTTGCAATTGGTGCGGCAAAGGTTCTTTCTACAATAACGGGTTTGTTGCTCATGGTTGGTTTTGTTTAGGGTAAATACTAGGGTTTTTGATTGAGGTGTTTTTCCAAGTCGTCCAACTTGTTGTTCCAGAACGTTTGGTAGCGGGCTATCCAATTGGCTACTTCTTGCAGCTTTTCGAATTTCATTTCGCAAAACCTTTCGCGGCCATCCTGCCTGATGTTAAGCAGGCCGCATTCGTTCAATATTTTGATGTGCTGCGAAATGGCTGGCCTGCTCACCTCGAAATGATCGGCAATGGCATTTAGGTTTAACGATTGAAAAGCAATTAGGTTTATAATTTCTCTTCTTGTGGGGTCGGCAATGGCCTGAAAAACATCTCTTCTCATAATTATGTAAGTGTTTGCTTACAAATATATGTGTAAGTATTTGCTTACGCAAATTTATTTTAAAATAAGATGAAAGGCGGAAGGGGTTTGCAAAAAAAAAGCATCCTAGAGTGATCTAGAATGCTTCAAATCTTTTTAAAAAGAAAACTGACTAAGCTTTAGCTTCTAATTGAGCCAAGATAGCGTTGTTTTTTGCCAATTGGTCTTTTGTAGATTGCTTAGAACGGCTTCCTAACTCTAAGTTAGTCGCTAACTTTAGGTTTTTCACCTCTAAACGAGAAACAGTTTTATTGTATCTGTCTTTTCTTTTTAATCTTGTTACTGCCATGGTAATGCGCTTTATTTCTTTTAATTATTTTAATCTTGAGGTCGAGAGCGGATTCGAACCGCTGTACAAGGTTTTGCAGACCTCTGCCTAGCCACTCGGCCACTCGACCCTTAAAAATTCAAGGTTGCAAAGTTAATAATTAAAAATTAGGGTTCAAAGCAAATTGAATTTAATTTTTTATTCTGTTGGTTAAAATCCAAAAGAAAGTTTGGCAGCCGTTTAGCCACGTTTGATTTCGGAGCAAAAAATAGCGGCGCTTACCGCTACATTTAGCGATTCTGCCTCGCCAATGCGCGGAATGGTAACCTGGATGGTTATTTTTTCCAACAATGCCTGGCTAATGCCATGCCCTTCGTTGCCCAATAAAATCAGCCCTTCGCTGCCCCAGCTGGTTTGGTAAATATTTTGTCCATCAAGCAGGGCGCCAAAAACCGGCAGCTTGGCGCTTGCCAAAAAAGGATCGAGCGGGGTATAGATTACGTTGACCCTGCACAGCGAGCCCATGGTCGACTGTACGGTTTTGGGGTTGTAGGCCTCAACGGTATTTTCCGAGCAGATCACGTTTTTGATGCCGAACCAATCGGCGGTGCGAATAATGGTGCCGAAGTTTCCGGGATCCTGGATATCGTCTAAAACCAGCGAAAACTGGCCTTTTAACGAGGCCATATCAACTTCCTGTTTGGCGGGCATATCAACCAGTGCCAAAACGCCCTGCGGATTTTGCAAGGTACTAATCTTCTCCAGTTCAGCGTTGTTTACCTCAAATAACTTTATATTTGCGAGATTTTTGGGCAATTGGGAAAAGTAGGCGGGCGTATAATAAATGCTGTGGATTTGGTAGCTTGAGTTTATGAATTCTGTGATAGATTTTATACCTTCAATCATAAAAATTCCGCTTTCTTTGCGGTACTTCTTCTGATGTAGCGATTTTATAAAACTGATTTGAGATTTTGAAAGCATACAAATACAACTCTAGACAACAGGTACAAATTACTGCAATATTACTATTTATTTTGGTGTTTGTGGCAGGATGCTCTTCAACAAAGTACATCGAAGACTATCAGTCGATCGTTAAAAAAGTTGAAATAGATAGTGTGGGCAAGGCTTTCGAAGAGCAGGCGTATAACTATGTGCAAAAAGACATCAGGCCTGCAGGCGGCTTGGGCATCAATGTAGCCATCTACAACATGTTCAACACCAAGAACGGCAAATACAAAACCAGCAACATCAAGCCTTTGGGTTCGCCACCGCCTATTTTAGACAGTACTTTGGTAGAAATTTCGCGTACGCAGATCGAAAAGTACCTGAAGAGCAAGGGTTTTTTTAAGGCAAAAGTCAAATCGCAGATCGACATCAAAAACAAAAAGGCCAGCCTCAAATTTATCGCCGAACCAGGCCCAGCCTTTATGGTGAACAAGCTGAGCTATCAAATTCCGGATACGGCCGTAAAAAAACTGTATTTTTCGCATAAAGTGCTGTTTACGCACCTGCGCGAAGGCATGCAATATGATGAAGATTCGCTGGTTTACGAACGGGAGCAGATCTATCAGGTGATGCGCCAAAACGGGTACTTCGATTTTGTGAGGCCTTATGTGCGCTATGAACCCGATTCGGGCCTGAACTCGAGCAAGGTAAACATTAAGCTGATCATTGACAATCCGATAGACAGCCTTGTCAAGAAACACAAGATCTATACCATTGGCGAAACCAATATCATCATCGCCCCTAATTCGGATGGTTTCACCGATTTGGATAAGCTGGGCGATTCGCTCAAGGTAAAAAGAACCATCCGCGGCATTAAATTTACCGATTTGTCCAAGCGGTTTAGGCGCAACCCCATTGTGCGCTACGATTTTTTAAGGGAGGGCGAAATTTTCGATGTCAGCAAGGAACAGCTCACCTACGACCGGCTTTATCAGCTCAACGTCTTCAAAAACGTGAAAATAGATTATACCAAGGCCAAAGATAGCAGCAACAAAGTAGAGCCGGTATTGTTGCTAACGCCACAAAAACGACGGAGCAACAGGATAGAAGGCGAGATTCCTTTTAATGGCGGTACGGTTGGCTTTAACCTGAGCAATACCTATACCGACAACAACTTTCTGAAGGGCGCAGAGCGTTTCCAGTTTCAGATTAAAGGCGGTTTGCAATCAAGGACGAATGGGGGCAAGTCGATTTTTTCGGATATCTACCAGCGTGATTTTTCGGTAAGTGCCAGTTTGAGCGTACCCCGATTGATGGTGCCTTTTGGTATTCCGATGATGGGCAAAAACGGGATGCCTTATACCACCATTTCGACCAGTTACCTTTACGCCTTGCAAAAAGACGTTGCGGTAAGGCGGATTTTTATCAATTCCATTTCTTACGATTGGGTAGAAACCAAGTCGAAGCTCCACTCGTTAACGCCGCTCAACTTTGAATATCGTTTTGGTAACGTACTGATCGATACCAATAGTTCGAACCCCAATGCCCAGGTGAACAAAAAACTGTTGGCCAATAATTTTTACAACATCTTTTTGCTGGGCAGGAAGGATTTCACGCTTGGTGTAAAATACACCTATTCGCTTAATGCAGATAAGCTGCTGAGCAATAGGTCGTTTGTGTATTTCAGAGGTGGCATAGATATGGCAGGCAACCTCTTGCAATTGGCCACCAGGGCCTTGGGTAATAAACACGACCCTGCCAAAGGCGATTTCGGTACAGTATTGGGCCTGCCGTTTAATCAGTATGTCCGTCCTGAAATTGATGTGCGCTGGTACAAAAATATTGGGATAGACAAGCAGTTTGTAGCCAGGATTAATGCAGGCGTTGGCTATGCGTATGGCAACTCTACATCTATTCCTTTCGAAAAAATGTTTTATGCCGGCGGTTCGAGCGGCATCAGGGCGTGGCAAGCCAGAACACTGGGGCCGGGTAACTACAACAGGGCTATTTTGCAAACGCCAGAGCTCAGGAGCGCGCTTTTTGGTTTAGACCAGTTGGGCGAAATGCGCATTGAGAGCAATTTCGAATACAGAACCATGCTGACCAACAAGTTTTTTGGTGGCAAGCTTAAGGGAGCTGTGTTTGTAGATATGGGTAATATCTGGAACCTTACCGACGACGAACTGCAGTCGGGGGCCAAATTTAAGCTAAAGGATTTCGGAAAGCAGCTTGCCATTGGTACCGGCGTAGGCTTAAGGTACGATGTGCAGTTCTTTGTATTCAGGTTCGACCTGGGCCTCAAAGTAAAAGATCCGCAGTTTGAAGGCAGCGAACAATGGGTAATCGGGAAATTCCTAAGAGGTGGCAGCGATTTTAAAGCCCAATACAACATTGCACATAGCCCAGACCGCTACCGCTTTATGCAATACAATTTCGGTATTGGCATGCCGTTTTAATGGGCATTGGTTGACTAGTTCATTGGGCTGGAACTGCCAACTGCTAATCACCAACTGTAAACCGATCATGCATTAAATCAAATTCTTCAGGTAATCAAAAGTAGTTTCGAAGAAAGTAGAGATATTGAGCCCGTTGCTGTAGCTGAAGAAGAAGAAAATCAGCAACAGAATAATGGCGATATAAATGAAGCGCTTAAAGGCAAAGGCCAGAATAATAATAATCAAAGGGATAACGATCAAGAATATCCTGCTGATGGTAAATGGATTGAGGTCGCCGTCTTTTTTGTACACATACAACAGTTTGCTGTGCGTGCCATTGTCGTTTTGGTGCTTGATGTACACAAAAGTAGATTTGTCGATTTGCAGGGGAATAACGGCTACGCCGCCGTTAAAGCTCAGCGATTGGGTAAAGCCACTGATGCTGAACGTATAAACGCCATTGATGTTTTCTATCGGGTTGCCTAACGAATCGGCAGCGATAATGGCCAGCTTGCTATTTTTGAGCAGGCTTTCCTTGACCAAGAAATTATTAATATCGGTATGCTGGGCAAAGCAGGTGCCCGAAATAAAAAGCAGCAAAGCAGCAAGCAGGTTTTTCATGTCTAATGTTAAAGCCAGTTATTCTAAAGATCGTTTGTTGTAGATGAGATACCCTAAATGTAGCAAAACGCCGTTTCTTTTTACAGGATCGTCGTATAAATTATAGCTGAGGCTTATGGGGCCAACAGGGGTATGGTAAACCAATCCGGCGGTACCCGCATAATGCCAGCGCCTAAAAGCTTTTGCATATTTTACCTCCTGCAGCCCGGTTTGTTCAAATTCCTTGTAAGGCAGGAACAGGTAGGCCTCCAGTCGCAAATCGAGGTTTCTTTTAATGTTGAATACATTTTTGAGGCCTCCTGCGGCATAGCTTGTTGCTCTGAACTTTTCAAGAAAAAGCGATCTGCTGTCTTGAAGCGGATAAAAAGCCGGCGCAGCCAGCAAGGTGGCATAGTAGTTGAAATATCGCGGCTGCGAAGAAATTACGCCTTCTACCAAATAGCCTAAGGTATAATGTTTGGTATGGAAAAAGTAATGTTCGTCGCTCAGCTTCAGGTGAAACCATTCCCTAAAAGTACGCGCTATTTCCAGGCTGTTCGCAAAGCTGGTATTGCTTCTGAAAATGTTTCCAGGTGTATAGTTTTCCTTGCCGGTAGTAAAGTTTACGCTGAAAAAAAAACTGTGGCCACGGTCGGCATATTGCTTACGGTTCAGCGAGTTCTGCTCAAAAAGTACGCTTGTTCTCAGGCCGTTAAAAACAGTCCTGTCCAACACATCGCCAACCTGAAAAGTATTGGTAGGGCTGTAGCTGTCGTTGTTGTTGATAAACGAGCCGATCAGGGTAATCCTGGCATTGCGGTTTAAAGGCATGCCCAGTTTGAGGTCTATTTTCCTGTCGCCTTGTTCTACATAGGTAGGATGGGGGTTTTCGATAAAAATTTGACTGGTATTGTAATAGTTCCAGTGGTTGTAGGTCAGTTCGGTAGCCAAAAACAGGGGCAGGCCAGAAGGATAGTCGACACGGCCACTTAGCTGGGCCGATTCGTAAAACCTGCCCGAATAGAAGTTGGCCCCAAAAGTATAGGCCTTGCGGTTAAGATAATTGTACTGCAGACCCAAATAAACATTGCTGATCGGCCTTGAAGAGATATTGCCTCCAAAATCGATCTTGAAGCTTTTTTTAGGTCGGGCTACAATTTCGAAAGTATAACTATCCGTAGCCGGATTGTAGCTTATTTTGGGATAGACGGTTTCAAAAGTCTCGTCGGCCACCAGTTTATAATAGCCCCTTTTGATATCGGTGAGGTTAAAGGTAGCCTGGTCGCTTTTAAAAAGCCTTTCAATATACTTTTTCTGTTGAGAGTTTACGCCCGAAACCACCACGTTGCTAAAAATCATGTCGGGTTTGCGCTGGTTAAATTCCATGCGCTTGGTCAAGAGTTCTTGGGTGCCTACTCTTCTGGCAATCTTGTTTTTAATGCTTTCCATTTCGGCCATGGTTGCATCGTAGCCACGTTTGATGAGCTCGGCTACAGGTACAAAATTGGTCGAGTTGAAATTGGCAAGGTCTGGCTGGATGTAGGTGCCGTTTTCGCCTACCAGGGTAGAGTCGGACTTGGCCAAAAACATATATACCAAAAAACGGTTCAATAGGCGGTCGTCGTTTTTGGGATATTCGTTAAATGTTTTTGACGATACGTTTGCGCCGATAATGAAATCGGGATTGAACTCCTTTTTCATCACATCGGCCGGAAAGTTGTTGTAAATTCCGCCGTCAAATACATATTTGTCAGCCAGTTTAATGGGCCGATAAATCAGGGGTACCGTCATGGTAGCCCGCACGGCTTCGGCCAAATTGCCCTTGCCCACCGTAATGCTTTGTTGCGAAAGCACATCAGATACCATGCAGCGATAAGGCACAAAAAGCTGGTCGAAATTGTCTTTTGAAATGGCCGAAGCCTGCGAAAACAACTCCATCAGCGCAAAATTAAGCGGGATGTCGTTAATAAGGTTAGACCTGAAACTCAGCCTCAGGCTGGTATCTATCGAAAGCTTGGCGGTAAGCACTGAAGCATTTGGACTTGTTTTTTGAAAATAATAGCTGTAATCGCTTTTGTAACGGCCGTTTACCCAATCCTGAAAATCCGAGCTCAAGGCAATTTTCTCCATTTGGCTTGGCGAGTAGCCTGCGGCATACATGGCCCCTACAATGCCACCCATCGAAGTGCCGGTAATGTAGTCGATCGGAATGTGGTTTTCTTCCAAGGCCTTTAAGGTGCCAATATGGGCAAGTCCCTTGGCGCCGCCGCCGCTAAGTACCAGGCCAACTTTTTGCGCCTGGGCTTGCAGTGCCAAAAGTATGAAGAGCAAAACATATAGTTTTTTAGGGTTCATCACCCTATAAAAATATTGTTTTTCTTTCAAATTAATTCAAAAGCGAGATGGAATAGGTTAAATAAGACGCAAAGCTGACCCAAAGAATATAAGGCACAAAGAGCCATCCCGCCGTTTTGTCTATGCGGTAAAAGATAAAGGCATTGATGATGATGGTTAACAACAAAAGGCCGATTTCTATCAATGCAAAGCCGATTTGGTGCTGATAGAAGAACAGAAAAGACCACATGAGGTTAAGCAGCAGCTGCAGCGCATAGATGCCGATTGCCCATGAATAGCCCATGGCGGTTTTGCGTTTTTTCCAAACCAGGTACGAAGAAATGCCCATCAAGACATAAAGCAGGCTCCAAACTGGGCCAAAAACTGCGTTGGGCGGATTAAAAGCAGGCTTGTTGAGGGTCAAATACCAGGTTTTGACTGAATCAAGCGTAAGCATACTGCCTAAAAAACCAACAAACAGAGGAATAAAAAGGCAGATCAGGAAAGGAACAAATTGGAATTTACTGGTTTTCTTGGGCATGAGCTAGTTTTAATTGGTTTACAATTAACAAATCAAAAGAGTTGTTGTTTTGTAACAAAATTGAAAATTAATCGAGCCAGATTAGGGGATGCCTTACGGGTAAATTTCTAATGATTTCCTCGTTTTTGGGGTTGTGCTCGGCCACTTTCCAGGTGTTTAGCCAATCTCGCTGCTGATAGGCC
The DNA here is from genome assembly GCF_059705275.1 of Pedobacter sp. TM02. Classification (NCBI taxonomy): domain Bacteria; kingdom Pseudomonadati; phylum Bacteroidota; class Sphingobacteriia; order Sphingobacteriales; family Sphingobacteriaceae; genus Pedobacter; species Pedobacter sp. TM02. The sequence continues at coordinate 2,903,426 of NZ_AP046530.1, read as the reverse complement.
ATGGCACCAAACAAAACCGACGGCTGGGCTACCGGCCAGCTTTCCCAATGCATGACGTCTTTGGGATAAGGCCATTTGTCTTTGTTGGCCAGAAAAGGATAGAGAAAAGAGATTCCTTTTTTAATCCCAAGGCCATCGCTGGTTTCGTAGTTCCATAAATTATCTTGCGATGTGCTCAATAACTGGCAAATGGTTGCCATGGCATCTAAATTGAAAATCGAATAGCCATAAGGCTTAGTTCTTTTAAGTTCTAAAGGCAAGCTTCCATCGCTTGCCATTTGCTGAGGTAGGATTACCGTTTTGTAACGTCCCTTGCAAAAATCGATGAGTTGCTGGTTATGGGTAAATTTGGAAAAGCAAGCTACTTGCATTACCCAGCAAGTGCCGTGGTTGTTTTTGGCGTTCATTTCGTCTTTGCCATAGGGATGTGTAACGAGCCAATCCAAATATTGGGCAAACCAGCTTTTAGCACCCTTTAGGGTTTGTTGCGGCAAAGCCTTTGATTTTTGCATGGCCAATATGCCTTGTACTACTTCCATCAATTGTATGGTATCGATAATGCCAATGCCACGCCCCGTGGCAACGCCTTTTATGGCCTGGGCATATAATAAGTTGGGATTCATTTTGGTAGCTTCGTCAACAAACCAGGCGTTGAGATGTACAACGGCCTGTTTTACATATTTATCATCCCCGGTAAGCCGGTAGGCCGATGCCAAAGCGCCTATAAGCTGGCTAAACCTGATCATGGCCTGCCGATGGGCCACAAAATTCTGCGGGTTGGTGAGCCCGTCTTTTTGGATATAAGGTCCGTTTGGGTTTTCGGGGTTTGGCCACCAATAGTCGCCTTCCGAATAAAAGTCGTGCAAACCACCGCTGCTCCTTTCGGCACGAAAGGCGGTAACGGTAATCGGTTTTTGCTGCATGGCCCAGCTGGCTTCTTTTAAAACCTGTTGGCGTAGCGTAGCTGTAAGCTCGTCTTTAAAATCGTCGGCTTTAAAACTGCTGCAAACCAAACCAACTGCAATTAAAATTGTTAGGTAAAATCTACTGAAACTGAGCTTCGGCACAAAAGATGAAACAAATTTCATTTTATGGGTTTTTTGGTAGGCCATGAATAAAAATGCGTATATTTCGTAAATATCTAATTAATTAAGTTAAAAGAAAAATAGCCCTTTTTCGGCATATCAACCAATGAACTATAAGCACCTTCAGGAAGAAGTTGAAAAACACGTGCTCGCTTATTTCAGTACGCACCACGACGAAAAACTTGTTTACCATAACCTAGATCATACCCGAGATGTGGTCAAAGCCACCACGCAGATTGCCAATCACTACCAGCTCAACGACAAGGATTTTTTTATTGTTTATACTGGAGCTTGGTTTCATGATACCGGCTATTTTGAAGCGCCCACCAGCCATGAGCAGAAAAGTGCGGAATTAGCCGGCAACTTTTTGAAGGAGCATGAGGTGCCGGCAGACGTGCGGGATGCCGTGGCGCAGGTGATCTTATCTACCAAAATGCCCCAAAAACCAACCAATCAGCTCGAAAATATTCTATGCGACGGCGATCTTTTTCACCTGGGTGGCGAAAATTTCAGGAAAAAGGGCAAGCTCATGCACAAGGAAATAGAACTGCTTTATAATAAGCACATCAGCAAGATAGAATGGCGTAAAAAAGACATTGCCTTTCTCGAAACGCATCACTACCATACCGATTACTGCAACCTGCTGCTCAACGATCAAAAGGCCAAAAATATAGCTAAGCTCAAAGCTAAGTTGGTTGAAGATGAAGCCGAACAAGGTTTGGCCAATACCAATGAATTGGTTGCCAATGAAGAGCCAAAACAAGAAAAACTGCGTAAAAATAAAGACAAGGAAAGGCCTGACAAAGGTATCGAAACTATGTTTAGGATTACCTCGGGCAATAACCAGCGCCTGAGCGATATGGCCGATAATAAATCGCAGTTGCTCATTACCGTTAATTCCATCATTCTTTCGCTTATTGTGAGTTTGGTGCTCAGAAGACTCGAAGACAATGCTTTTCTCATTGTGCCTACCTTTATTTTGCTCATGGTGGCGCTTTCGTGCATTATTTTTGCCATTTTGGCTACCAGGCCTTCCATTCCAAATGGGGTGTTTACCGATAACGACCTCGATCGCAAAAAGGTAAACCTGCTTTTCTTTGGCAATTTTTATAAAATGGCTTTGCAGGATTATTCGAGAGGGATGATCAAGGTGATGAACGATAAGGAATTTTTGTACGGCACGCTCATTACCGATGTGTACTCGCAGGGCGTGGTGTTGGGGCGCAAATACAAACTCTTGCGTACAGCTTATAACATTTTTATGTACGGATTGATTACTGCGGTACTCGCTTATGTAATTTCTTACGTCGCTTACGGTAAATTAGATTAAAAATGCCCGATACAAGAGTTGAAGATGCTTTTTTTGATAGAGATTTAAGCTGGCTTACCTTTAACCAAAGGGTATTGCAGGAGGCCGGAAGAACCACCGTTCCTTTGCTCGAGCGCATCAAGTTCCTTTCTATTTATTCGTCAAACCTCGACGAGTTTTACCGCGTGCGCATGCCGGTACTTTTGGCCTTGGCCAAACTAAGCAAAAAGGAAAATAACAGCGTTAAGGTAGACCAAAGCCTGCTCGACAGGGCCAACGAAGCCATTCAGTTGCAACAACAGGAATATGGCAGGATCTTAAAAGCAAACATTATTCCCGAATTGAAGAGCCACCACGTGCAGCTCATCTACGACGAAAAAATACCAGCCCAACTGGATGAAGAAATAGAACGCTACTTTTTGAGCCAGGTATTGGCTTTCTTGCAACCGGTTAACCTGGCCGAGGCCAAATCTTCTTTCTTTCCCAACAACAACGAGCTTTACCTGTTGATTAACCTGACCATAGGCACACAGGAAAAGACTTTTATCCTGAACATCCCATCCAATGAGCTGCCTCGCTTTTATAAAGTGGTCAAAGGCGATGAGACTTTCATCGTATTTTTAGATGATATCATCAGGTGCAACCTCAAGCGCTTGTTTAAAGATGCAACCATTACAGGCTGTTTTAGCTTTAAGATTACCCGTAATGCCGAAATCGATCTTAAAGACGAGTATGCGGGCAATTTAGCAGAGCAGATTGAAAAACAGTTGCAAAAACGCGATTTTGGTTTGGCAACCCGGTTTCTGTACCAGCCAGGCATTCCACAGGCTACCCTTAATTTGCTGACCGATAAGCTGAATCTGCAAAATGCCAACCTGGTTGAGGGCGGCTGTTACCACAACCTGAAGGATTTTTCTTCGTTTCCGGTCAGCATCGCCAGTTTATCCAATGTTTCGTGGCCTAAAATCGCCTATCCGCCTATTGTAAAAGACCAGTCTATTTTCGATCAGATTTTGGCCAGAGATATCCTCATCAATCCGCCATATCAATCGTACGACAGTGTATTGCGCTTTTTTAACGAGGCGGCCACCAATGCCAACGTAGAGGAAATTTATGTAACCCTTTACCGTGTGGCCAGCGATTCGAAAATTGTAAATGCCTTGATCAGCGCCGCCAAAAACGGTAAAAAAGTTTTTGTATTGGTCGAGCTCAAGGCCCGTTTTGACGAAGCCAATAACATTAAATGGGCTAAGAAAATGAAAGAGGCCGGTGTAACAATCATTTACAGCGTAACCGCGCTAAAAGTACATGCCAAAATTGCACTGGTTAAAAGGAAAACTGGTTTAAGAACAGTTTATACCGGACTTTTTGCCACCGGAAACTTTAATGAAACCACGGCCAATTTTTATACCGACCACATCCTCATGACGGCCCATCAGGGCATGTTGCGCGAAATGGAACTGGTGTTTATCTTCCTGGCCAAAAGAGAAAAGCCAACCAATCCCGACCTGATCAGGTTTAATTACCTCTTGGTAGCCCAATTTAACCTGCAACAAGCCTTTTTGGCTTTGATAGAACGTGAAATAGCCGAAGCCCAACAGGCCAGGCCAGCTTCAATCATCATTAAATTAAACAATCTCGAAGAGAAAATACTCATTGGCAAACTGTACGAAGCTTCGCAGGCCGGTGTAAAGATACAGCTCATTGTAAGGGGGATTTGCCGGCTCGAACCCGGTGTAAAAGGCCTGAGCGAAAACATTACGGCCAGAAGAATTGTTGACCGCTACCTGGAACATGGCAGGATATTTGTCTTCCATAATGGCGGTAAGGAGGAGATTTATTTGGGCTCGGCCGATTGGATGAACAGGAATATTTACCGTCGCATTGAAGTTTGTTTCCCGGTTCTTGACCAAGAAATCAGGGATGAAATTAAATCGGTGATTAACCTGCAGCTGGCCGATAATGTACAAGCCGTGGCTTTAGACAAAGACCTGAACAATGTTCCGGTTGTGACTAAAGGCGAGCCCGAACAGTCGCAATACCGTATTTATCAATTTTTAAAGAGTAAGTATGAAAAATAGCATCGTAAAAGGATATCAACTGCTATGGCTGGCACTGGCCTCTTTGGCCACCATGCAGCTGTCGTGCGCACAAACCAAAAGCAAGGGGCCGGCAAGTCCTCCGGGATACGACCTGAGCAAACCCCAAAAATATAACATGCCCGATGTGCTGCAGGAAATATCTGGAATTGCCTTCAATAAAGGCGATAACAAGATGGTTTATGCCGAACAAGACGAAGAGGGCAAGATTTTTCGCCTGCCTTTGGGTACTAAAAACGAGAGTGCCACCAAGTTTGCCGGCAAAGGCGATTATGAAGATATTGCCATTAGCCAAGGCTGGGCCATTCTGTTAAAAAGCAATGGCCATTTATATACTTTTCCGCTAAGCGAAACCCAAAAGCCCGAAGCAGCCAACGTACAAAAATTAGAGAACATGTTGCCAAAAGGCGAGTACGAAGGCATGTTTGCCAACCAAGCCACCGGCGATTTGTATGTGCTTTGCAAAGACTGTAAAACAGATCGTGGCAAAAAACAGGCAAGTGGTTATATTTTCTCGCTCCAAAAAAATGGCACCGTCAAACCTAAAGGCACTTTTGTGGTCGATGCCAGTCAAATAGATAAATTATCGGGCAAAAAAAAGGGTGCTTTCCATCCTTCGGCGCTGGCCATGAACTTGCAAACCAACGAGTGGTATATTGTTTCGAGTGTAAACAAGGCGCTTATCGTAACCGATGCCAAGTGGAAAATCAAGAACGTGTATCATTTAAGTTCCAATATATTTAACCAGCCCGAGGGCATTGCCTTTGACAAGGATAACAACCTGTACATCTCTAACGAAGGCAGCGAAACCCAACAAGGCAATATTTTGAGGTTCGATTATAAAAAACCTTAAATTTATAGCCACAACCATTTTTCGTTAACGTTCAAATAGCCAGCATGTTGAAGAAAGTTACCCTATTTGTTTTTTTATTGTTTGCAAGCTTGTTTGGCCTGGCCCAAGAAGAGGTAAAGTATCGTGTTATTTTAATTGGCGATGCGGGCGAAATGAATGCCGGTCAGATGGAATCGCTTAAAAATGCGGCCAAGCATGTGATCAAAGGCAAAACAACCACGCTTTATTTGGGCGATAACATTTACCCTACGGGAATGGCGATTCCGGGGTTTGGCGACGAACAGGAAACCATCAAGATCTTGCAGTCGCAATTTCAGCCTATGCGCGATGCAGGCGCTGCGGTTTTCTTTGTGCCGGGCAACCACGACTGGGACAAATCTGGTCCCAATGGCTTGGCTAAGATCAAAAGGCAGAGCGAATACCTCGAATCGCTGGGCGATCCTTTGCTCAAACTCATTCCGTCCAACGGCTGTCCAGATCCCATTGCCATCAGGCTAACCGATAAACTCACCATTATTGCCTACGACAGCGAGTGGTGGCTTTTTCCCTACAATAAACAAAATCCGGCGGCCGATTGCGATTGCCAAACCAAGGATGCGGTAATTGCCCGCATGAACGACCTGATGGAGCAGAACCGCGACCGGATGATTTTGCTGGCTTCGCACCATCCGTTTCAGAGCTATGGTGCGCATGGCGGTTATTTTACCTGGCGCAACCATTTGCTGCCCTTAACCTTGCTCAACAAAAACCTGGTTATTCCTTTGCCAGTTATCGGTTCGGTTTATCCTTTCCTGCGCTCTACTTTGTTAAGTCCTGAAGATTTGAACCACCCGCTGTACAAAGACATGATCAAAAGCGTGAACAGTGTTTTCGGCGAGAAGCCCAATGTGGTTTATGTGGCGGGGCATGAGCACGGCCTGCAGCTGATCAAAGGCAAGCAATTGCAGCTTGTAAGTGGAGCCGGTTCAAAATGGTCGCCCAATAAAAAAGGCAAAAATTCGCTTTTTCACGAGTACCGCCAAGGCTATGTCATTGCCGATCAATTGCTCAACAATGATATGCGCTATGATTATTATGTATATGCCGATACCGGTGTGGTCAAGGTTTTTAGCTATACCCAGCCTTACAAAGAGGTGGCAGCGGCCAAAAAGAATGAGTACAAGGTCATTAAAGCCGACAGCATCAGCATCAAAGTGCATCCTGCTTACGATAGTGTGGGTAAATTTCACCGCTTTTTATTCGGCGAAAACTACCGCAAAGACTACGCCATGGAAACCAAATTTCCGGTGTTGCGTATTTCAGAGTTTAAAGGAGGTTTAAAACCTACGCAATTGGGTGGTGGCAACCAGTCGCGTTCGTTAAGACTCGAAGATAAAAATGGTAAGGAATGGGTGCTCAGGAGCGTGGAGAAATACCCAGAAGTATTGTTGCCACAGGGATTGAGAAATACGTTTGCCAAAGACATCCTGAAAGACAACATGTCGGCCCAACACCCTTTTGGCGCCCTGGTGGTGCCGCCGTTGGCCGAAGCCGTAAACGTGCCTCACAGCAATCCGATGATCGCCTGGGTATCGCCCGACCCTAACTTGGGCGACTATATGAATGCTTTTGCCAACACGCTTTGCCTGCTCGAGGAGAGGGAGCCGCTGGGGAATTCAGACAATACAACCAAAATGTTCAAAAAGCTTGACGACGATAATGACAACACCTACGATGGGGCTTTGTTGTTGCGCGCGCGTGCGTTGGATGTGATGTTGGGCGATTGGGACCGGCATGAAGACCAATGGCGTTGGAAGCCTGAGAAAGGAGAAAAAGGCTCGAAATACCTGGCTGTTCCAAGAGACCGCGACCAGGTTTTCTTCAGTTCGGATGGCTTGATTCAGCGTTATGCCCAGGGTTCGTCGTTGTTGCCGATGATGCAGGGTTACGAACGCAACATTAAACGCATCAACTGGTTTTTATGGGAAGGAAGGGCCATGAACAGCCGTTTGCTTTCGCAGTTTAGCGAAGCCGAATGGGACCAGATCATCAAGGATTTTTGCGCCAAGCTTACCGACGATGTGTTGGAACAGGCCTTGCGCAGGTTGCCTGAACCTAATTATACGTTGCGCCACGACCAGTTTCTGAAGCAAATGAAAGCGCGTCGTGCGGCCTTACCGGCAATGATGAACGAGTATTATCATTTTTTTAACCGCATTGTCGATATCCAAACCAGCAACAAAAACGAACGGGTAGTGATTACCGATTCTGCCGATCAGCACCTGAACATCCAGATTCATAAAATTGCCAAAGACGGCGATATCAAAGAAGAGATCTTTAGCCGCACCTTCGATCCGAAGGTGACCAAGGAAATCAGGTTGTACGTAAAAGATGGCAACGACAGCGTGATCTTGAACAACAAAACCTCCAACATCAAACTGAGGATCATTGCCGGAGGAGGCAAAAAAATCTACGATGTGCAAAACGCCAGCAGGAGCGTGCAGCTTTTTGGCCTCAAAAACAAGAAATCAACCTTTGAAGGCCATGATGTGGGCAAGCTCAACAAAATACTTGCTACCGATACGTCCAATGTGTCTTATTTGGGCAAAGACCTGTACAGCCGCTATTCGCTGTTGCTGAATGCCGGTTTTAATGTTGATGATGGCCTGTTGATGGGCCTGAATTATAAAATTACTAATCCAGGCTTCAGGAAACAGCCCTACGGCAACCAGCAAAACTTTTCGTTTTTGCACTCGTTTGCCACTTCGGCCTTCCGTTTCAACTACAGTGGCGATTGGCTACAAGCTGTAGGCAAGGCCGATTTGGTGTTGAAGGCCGATGCCTTTGCGCCAGACAATACCCAGAACTTTTTTGGCATGGGCAACGAAACCCCGTTTAAGAAATCTGGCAACGAAGTGAAGTATTACAGGGCCAGGTTCAACATCTACCAAGCTGAGGCATCGCTGAGGTGGCGCAGGCCGAAATCGACCTTCACCGTGGGACCTATTTTTCAGTTTTATAAGTTTGACCGAGAAGACAATGCAGGCAGATTTATCAACAACACGTCACAATTGCACTCTTATGATAGTTTAACCGTTGATAAAGACAAACTTTACACCGGCGTAGCAGTCAACTTTATCAATAATACCCGCGACAACGAGATTTTGCCGACACTAGGCAGCTACACCGATTTTAAACTGGTGGGCTACAAGAGCCTGAACAAATATGCCAGTTCCTTTGTACAGTTTACGGCGAATATTTCCCTGTACAAGAACTTGGACGGCAGGGCTAAATTGGTATTGGCCGATCGTTTTGGAGGCGGTATAACCATTGGCAAGCCCTCGTTTTACCAAACCTTGTTTTTGGGCGGACAGGGCAATTTGTTAGGCTACAGGCAGTTTAGGTTCTCTGGTCAGCATAGTTTTTACAATAACTTGGAGCTGAGGGCCAAACTGGGCGATTTTGTAAGCTACGTGCTTCCGGGCCAGGTAGGCTTATTAGGATTTTATGATGTAGGCCGCGTTTGGAAAACCAACGAAACATCAGATGTATGGCACCATGGCGTAGGTGCCGGCGTATATTTTGCCCCAGCATCCCTAACCATTTTTAGGTTGGTGATGGGCTATTCGAAAGAAGGATGGTATCCTTACGTTTCGATGAACTTTAGATTTTAGTTAACTAGAGATGAAACGCAAGTTCCATCCGGCCATAAAAAATTGAAATACTCGGATGAATACCAATATTATTCAGATCAACAGAAATGAATGCGTAGGCTGCCAGGTAGAATTTACCTTGTCGTTCAGGCCTTTGATTGCCTACCTCAAAAACAGGCTGAAAACCGAACAGACCTTAAAGGCAGAGTTTTATCGCTTTTTGCTCGAAAAGATAGAACGCGAAGAAGCGTTGAGAAACGACATCCAAGTAGAAGAACTGGGCAAATACAAAGATACGCTCGAACTGATTTTTACCATTCTAACGCCTTTAATGGCCAATGAAAAAGACCTGTTCTGGGCATTGAGTACACCCGTGCCCGACAAGATTTTTTTCAGTACCGATTCTTTTTACGATTTTCTTTCCTTCCAAATCGAAGAAAAACGCCAAAACGGAGAGGAAAATCCCGCATCCAAAGAAAAGCAGCAGATGCAGTTTATCTACCGGATGATTTTGGAAAGATTTTACAATTATACTTCCATTTCGCGACACGAAATCCTGCACTCGTACACCAATCCGAAAACACACCTTACCCAGTACTACAACATCAATGCCGATACCCAGTTTATCGACATCCAGTACGATGGTGAACTGCCCGAACTCAATTTTGAGCAGGTAGCCAGCCTCATTCAAGACGGTACCGAGATTGAGCTCCTGCAAAAGATTTTGCCACTCAGCAAATTCAGGTTCGATGGCTTTACGGTAATTTCGCTAAGCGATGTGACCCTGCAACATGCCATTGATGGCATCCGCAATGCCCTGGTTAACCATACCTACGAAAACGAGGCCTATGAGCATGTAATACAGGCCTTGAAAACCTTGGCCGGCGATGGACATATCGAGTTTGGGTTATTGCCTTTCTTGGTGGTAAATGGCAAATTTGTGTTCGACAACGAGCAGAATTCGCAAAGTATCCTGCTCAATTCGGGCAAAAAGTACAATTTGCAGGAAGAATCGTTTTATGCTTTGGTAAAAGAATACCAGCATAACCCACGGCCAGTATTTTTCAATAACCTCGACGATGAAAAGATACAGCGATTCCCCTTTCTCGAGGTATTGAGGAAAAACGGAATCCACTCTTATTCATTCCTCCCTGTTTTTTACAACAACCAGCTGGCCGGAGTATTGGAAATCTACTCGACCGAAAGCCTGGAAGTGGATGAGAAATTGCTGTCGCGCTTGCACTCGGCCATGCCTTTGCTGGGCCAGTTGCTGCAATACCGTATCGAAGAATTTAACGCCAAAATGGATGCCGTGCTGAAAGACAAATTCACGGCCCTGCAACCTTCGGTACAATGGAAGTTTAACCAGGTAGTATGGGATTTCGTGAAAATGAGCAAGGAAAAAAAGAAATCGGTTGAAATAGAAACGGTTACTTTCAAAGACCTTTATCCGCTGTTTGGTGCCATAGACATCCGCAACTCGACGGTAGAGCGCAATTTTGCCCTGAAGGAAGACCTGAAAGTGCAATTGACAATGCTGATTGAAAGCCTGAATGGTTTAAGAGCCATTGTTTCGCTCGATTTGATCGATAAGATTTTGTTCAACTGCAAGGATTGGCTCAAACGTATCGAAGATTTCATCAGTTCGAGCGAAGAGGCCCTGTTCAACGAATTTTTGGAGCTGGAAGTTTATCCGGTATTGAAGCATATTGAAAAAGGCCACCCACAAGCTGTGGCCTTGGTGCAGCAATATTTTGCCACCATCAACCCTGCAAACGGTATTGCTTTCGAAAACAGGAGAACGCTCGAAACCTCTATGCAGTTTATCAATACGTCGGTAAGCGAATATTTAGACGAAGCGCAACAGGCCCTGCAGGCTACCTATCCCTGCTATTTTGCCAAATTCAGGACCGATGGGGTAGAATACGACATCTACATCGGGCAGGATATTGCGCCCGACATCCCTTTTGATTTGTTGTACCTTAAAAATATCCGCCTGTGGCAATTGACGGCTATGGTAGAAGTGGCACGTTTAACCAATGGATTGGTGAGTCAAATGCCAAGAGCTTTGCTGACTACACAGTTGATTTTTGTGCATTCAAATCCTATCGATATCAGCTTCAGGAACGACGAGCGCAGGTTCGACGTAGAAGGCGCCTATAACATCCGCTATGAAGTGGTGAAGAAAAGGATAGACAAGGTTTTGGTAAAGGGTACCAATGAGCGCCTGACCCAGCCCGGTAAAATCGCTTTGGTTTACTTCAATGCCTATGAGGCCAACGAATACTTGGAGTATATCAAGTACCTGCAGGAGCAGGGTTTCCTGAACAACGACCTCGAAACCCTGGAGCTGGAAGAACTACAAGGCGTAAGCGGACTCAAGGCACTGAGGATAGGGGTAAACTACATGGCCTGCGATTTTTACGATGAGCAGTGGACCAAACTGAAAAAGACCATCAAAAAGAGCCCCTTGAAAAAGGAAAGCGCTTAGTCTATTTTAATTTTTCTCGGTGAGTCGGTTTCGTCATCTCAGCTAGGATATTCGCAATCCCGACAAGGGGTAAGAATGTCTTTTGAGCTAGATAGTTCACTGATGCCAAGAAAATTTTTAATCAAAAAACCTCATTTCAAACCTCTAATTATACATTTCAATTTATCTGACAAATAAATGATACGCCGTTTCAAAATCCTTTCTACATTTGCTTAACGGTGTTAGATTATTTTATGTCATTTAACCGGCCATGGGAAGTAAAGAAAGAATCCAGCGACAAAAAGAAGATACCCGCAAAGGGATATTGGATGCCGCTTTGCAAATTGTAAGGCAGGAGGGTTGGAATGCGCTGAGTATGCGTAAGATTGCAGATGCCATCGAGTATACCGCGCCGATTATTTACGAGTACTTTCCCAACAAAGAGGGTCTGTTGATAGAATTAACCCGGCAAGGCTATGCCATCTTGGGCCAGAAAATCAAAAAAGCCCAAGACAGCGAAACCGAACCCGCCAAGCAATTGGAAGCCATGTGGATGGCCTACTGGGAATTTGCCTTCAATTGCAAGGAAATGTACCAGCTGATGTACGGTGTTGACATGAACTGCTGCGAGCTCAAAAAATCGTTGCCTGAAGCAGAATATACAACCAAGCTTTTTTCAGATGCCATTGCAAAGCTCGTGACCAAAGAGCCACAACCAGATGACCTCATCTGTTTAAAATATTATACTTTTTGGTCGGTTATACACGGCCTGATATCGATCAACCTAACACAAAAAGGGACCAACGAGGAAATTAATCAGCAGATTTTGAGGGGCGCCATTCAAGCGATCATCAGAACCATCAACGATTAAAATTTTTTTGGCCTTTACTTAACGCTGTTAGATTAATTTATTAACGTAAAATAAACATTAAAATCCCAATAATCATGAAATATATCTCCAATTCCACTTCTTTACTTAACAATGTTAAGTTGTCTAACTATGTTAGATTTTTTGCTTTGGCTTTAACCTTGTTCTTGGCAAGCTGTTCGGGCAAACAAGAGCAGGCCCAAGTTGCCCAAGCTCCATCATTACCGGTCATTACCATTAGCCAAGGCTCTCAAGAAACATTTATAGATTATCCGGCTGCCATTGAAGGCGCGGCCGATTTGGAAATCCGTCCGCAGGTTTCGGGTACCATAGACCGTATTTATGTAAACGAAGGCCAATTGGTAAGGAAAGGCCAATTGTTGTTCCAAATTTCGCCATTGCCCTTTAAGGCGCAATTAAATAATGCCAAAGCCGCTTTACAGGCTGCACAGGCTGCGGTATTGAACGCACAGTTGGAAATAGACAAGCTTACTCCATTGGTGCAAAACAAAGTGGTATCTGCTTTCCAATTGCAAACTGCAAAAACTGCACATCAAATCGCGCTAGCTAATGTTGAACAGGCCAAAGCCAGCGTAAACAATGCCCAAATCAACTTAGCCTATACCGAAATTAAAGCTCCAATTAGCGGTTATATTGGTCGTTTGCCTAAAAAACAAGGCAGTTTGGTGGGACCGTCAGATCCAGAGGCTTTAACCAACCTTTCTGATGTACACGAAGTCCATGTGTATTTCTCTTTGGCTGAAACCGATTTTATCAATTTCAATGCTAAATACGAAGGCAATTCGGTAAACGACAGGCTGAAGCATTTGCCTCCGGTTTCGTTGGTGTTGGCCGATCAGACTTTATATCCCGCCAATGGCAAAATAGACATGGTTGATGGCCAGTTCGACAAAACTACGGGCGCCATTACCCTAAGAGCCAGTTTCCCGAATGCCAAAGGCGTGTTAAGATCGGGTAATACCGGCAAGGTAAGGCTAGGAATGGCGCATAACAACGTGCTGTTGGTACCGCAAGCGTCTACCATCGAAATACAGGATAAAGTATTTGTATATGCCGTTGGCAAAGACAACAAGGTAAGTAAACGCCCTATTAAGGTACTGGGCACAAGCGGTACCAACTATTTAATACAAGATGGCCTAAAATCGGGCGAGCAGATTATTGCCAAAGGCTTCGAGAGCTTAAAAGAAGGCGACTTGATCCAGCCAGAAATCAGCAAACCCGTAACGGCCTACAACGCTACAAAATAAGAAAAAATCATGTTCAAAATATTTCTAAACAGACCGGTACTCGCTACGGTCATTTCTATCCTATTGGTTATACTTGGGGTTTTGGGACTATCTAAATTGCCCTTGCAACAGTTCCCCGATATAGCGCCTCCTGCAGTTCAGGTTATGGCTTTCTACCCCGGTGCCAATGCCGAAACGGTATTGCGCTCGGTAGCGCCGTCGTTGGAAGAATCTATCAACGGTGTCGAAAACATGAGCTATATGAGCTCTACGGCCAGTAACGACGGCTCGTTGGTCATTACCGTTTATTTTAAACTGGGCACCAATCCCGATCAGGCGGCTGTAAACGTACAAAACCGCGTGGCCCAAGCCACCAGCCAGTTGCCTGCCGAGGTCGTACAAGCAGGTATTACCACAGCCAAGCAACAAAACAGCTTGATTATGGTGGTTGATTTGTTTACTGATGATGAGCAGAACTACGACCAGACTTTCTTGGCCAACTATGCCCAAATCAACATCATTCCTGATATTAAACGTATACCAGGGGTAGGCTCGGCAACCATTTTTGGAGGCAACAAAGATTACTCCATGCGTATCTGGCTCAATCCTTCGAAAATGGCGACTTATAACTTGACGCCAAAAGAAGTGATGGGCATTATCCAGGATAAGAACCTGGAAGCGGCGCCTGGCAAATTCGGCGAGAGCAGCCGAGAAGCTTTCGAATATGTGATTACCTACAAAGGCAAGCTTAACAAACCAGAAGAATATGGCGATATGGTAATCAAAGCCAATCCTGATGGTTCGGTATTGAGGTTGAAAGACTTGGCCAGAATTGAATTTGGGGCCTATTCGTACACTAACTTTACCCGGGTAAACGGCAAGCCTGGGGTTAACATCGGTATTGTGCAGCTGGCAGGTTCAAACTCGAACGAGATTCAGATCGCGATAGACAAGTTGATGCAAAAACTGTCTAAGGACTTTCCGAAAGGCGTAAAACACCTCATTTTATACAATACCAAATATTCGTTAGACCAGTCTATCGATCAGGTTATCCACACCTTGATCGAGGCGTTTATCTTGGTGTTTATTGTAGTGTTTGTGTTCCTGCAGGATTTCAGGTCGACCCTCATTCCAGCCATAGCGGTGCCGGTGGCCATTTTGGGAACTTTCTTCTTCATGTGGATTTTTGGTTTCTCTATCAATCTGCTTACCCTGTTTGCATTGGTGTTGGCCATTGGGATTGTGGTAGACGATGCCATTGTGGTTGTAGAGGCGGTTCATGCCAAAATGGAACACCGGCATTTGCCTCCTAAAGCGGCAACGGCTTCGGCCATGAGCGAAATTACGGGTGCCATTATTTCCATCACCCTGATCATGTCGGCGGTATTCCTGCCGGTAGGCTTTATGGAAGGCTCAACCGGGTTGTTCTACCGGCAGTTTGCCTTTACCCTGGCTATTGCGATTGTGATTTCGGCGGTAAATGCCTTAACCTTGAGCCCTGCTTTGGCGGCCTTGTTCTTGAAAGAACACAATCCGGCTGCGGGAGAAAAGAAAACCTTTAAGCAAAAGTTCTTTGCTGGTTTTAACTCGGGTTTCCAGAAAATTACCGATCAGTATACCAATGGCCTTAAATTTTTAATCAAGTTCCGTTGGGCTACCATGGTAGCACTGCTTGCGGTAATTGTGGCTACAGGCGTGATGATTAAGCGTACGCCATCGGGCTTTATTCCTTCAGAAGACCAGGGCTTTATCGCTATTTCGCTGTCGATGCCGGCTGGTGCTTCGCTTGACCGTACCACGGAGGTTATCAAACAGTTGGAAAGCATTTTGGGATCGATGGAATCAAAGCAAACCTTAATGGGGCTTTCTGGTTTCAACATGCTCACCCAGTCGTCGAGCCCTTCGTCGGGTGTGGCTTTTGTGTTGCTCAAACCCACCAAAGAGCGCGGAAAAATCAAGGATATCGATGGTATTATGGGCGAGGTAAGGCAAAAACTGGCCGCCATTAAAGGAGCCAATTTCTTTGTGTTCACATTTCCAACCGTACCGGGTTTCAGTAACATCGATGGTTTGGATATCGTATTGCAAGACAGGACGGTAGGCAAATTGGACAAGTTTAGCGAGGTTTCGTCTAATTTTATTGGCGAGTTGATGAAACGCCCGGAGATTGCGGTAGCCTTTACCTCGTTCAGGTCGGATTACCCGCAATTGGCCATGGAACTTGACGAGGTTAAAGCGGCCCAGTTGGGCGTAAGCGTTCGTGATATTTTGCAAACCATGCAGGCCTATTTTGGTAGCGCCCAAACTTCCGATTTCAACCGTTTTGGCAAATACTATCGCGTGGTGGTACAGGCCGATCAGGAAGACAGGGCCAACCCGGCGGCTATGGATGGCGTATTTGTGAAGAACAATAGGGGTCAAATGGTGCCTATCAACACCTTGGTTAAATTGAGCAGGGTGTACGGGCCAGAAACGGTGTCGCGTTACAACTTGTTCAGTTCTATTGGCCTCAATGCCATTGCCAAACCGGGCTATAGCTCTGGCGATGCCATTAAAGCGGTAGAGGAGGTAGCCGCCAAGCACTTGCCGGGTGGTTATAGCTACGAGTTTTCGGGCATGACCAAAGAAGAGATTTCTTCGGGTGGCCAATCGGTGGTTATTTTTATCCTTTGCCTGCTGTTTGTTTATTTCTTGCTGTCGGCACAGTACGAAAGCTATATCCTGCCTTTTTCGGTTATCCTGTCTATTCCTACCGGTATATTTGGCGTGTTTGCGGCTATTGGTTTTACAGGAATCTCTAACAATATTTATGTGCAGGTAGCCTTGGTGATGCTGATTGGCTTGCTGGCCAAAAACGCCATCCTGATTGTTGAGTTTGCCATCCAGCGCCGAAGAGCCGGACAAACCCTGCTGTCGTCGGCATTGGAGGCCGCCAAGTTGCGCTTACGCCCGATTATCATGACTTCTTTGGCTTTTATTGTAGGAATGATCCCGATGATGAGGGCTACAGGTCCATCGGCATTGGGTAATCACTCCATCAGTATCGCGGCAGCCGGTGGTATGCTTTCGGGAGTACTGCTTGGTGTGTTCTTTATTCCGGTACTTTTTATCCTCTTCCAGTTTTTACAGGAAAAAATTACGGGTGTGCCTACCAATGTACATCCCGAAGAAAATCATCATTTAGTTCACGATGGAAAATAACCAAACTACAACGCAAGAGCCTTCGCTACTCGAAGAGTTTTTGCCCCTCGTTTCTTCATGGTTGAAGAAATGGTATAACTAAAATGAGTGGAAGGCACGGTTTTGACAACTGTGCTTTCCATGGCAATAATTCAGAACGATATAATGAACCATCATGATTTTACCCAAACCCGAAGGGGAATGATCCTAAAAACATGGTGGCTTCATCACCGTTGAAATAATAGATAAACAGATGAAAACATTTATAAATGGCTTTTTAGCCTTGCTGATTTTGGCTGCAAGCAGCTGTAGCCTCACCAAAAACATCGCCAACCCCATTAAGGATGTACCGATGAACTTTAGGGATGGAAATACAGATACCAGCAGCATTGGTGCTTTGCCGGTAAAGGATTTTTTTGGTACGCCAGCCATCCGCAATCTGATTGATAGCGCTTTGCTGCGAAACATCGACCTGCAAATGGCCTTGAAAAATATCGAGGCCTCTGAACTGATGCTGCAAAGGGCAAAAATGGGCAATGTGCCTCAACTGAATTTGCAAATTACGGCCAATTCTAATCGCCCATCGGACAATAGTTTGAATGGATTGAGCACCTCGCAATTTTTGAAGACCAGTCATATCGAAGATTTTAATGCCAACCTCGGCTTAAGCTGGGAAGCTGATATCTGGGGCAAGATCAAAAAACAAAAAGAAGCCGCTTATGCCGGTTACCTGCAATCGGCCGAAGTAAAGAAAGCGGTGCAGACCCGTATTGTGGCAGAAGTGGCTATGGGTTTTTATCAATTGCTGATGTTGGATGCGCAATTAAAAGTTGCGCAAAAGAATATCGAATTGAATACAAGCACACTTAAAATGATCAAAATGCAATTCGATGCGGGGCAGGTAAGTTCGTTGGCCATTCAGCAGGCCGAAGCCCAATTGTTGAGCGCTACCCAATTGATTCCGCAGATTACCACAGCCATCAGCATTCAAGAAAATGCGCTGAGCGTATTAACCGGCAAGTTTCCAACAGCTATTGAACGCGCAGCTACTTTAACGGAGTTAACCGTTCCCGATCAGTTGGCGGTGGGTGTGCCGGCAAATTTGTTGCGCATCAGGCCCGACGTAAAAAGTATGGAATTAGGATTGAGGATCGCCAATGCCAAAGTAGGCATAGCCAATGCCATGATGTACCCCAGCCTAACCATTTCGGCTAGTGGTGGCTTAAATTCTTTTAAGGCCAGCAATTGGTTTAACATTCCGGCATCGCTGTTTGGCGTAGTAGGCGGTGGCATTACACAGCCTATTTTTCAGCGCAAGGAACTGAAAACCCAGTTCGAACTGGCTAAAATAGAAAGAGAGAAATCGGTATTGCAGTTTAGGCAGACCGTAATTGGGGCGGTGGCCGAAGTTTCGAACGAACAAGCTAGGCTCATCAACCTCAAAAATGAATATGCTACGGTGCAAACCAGGGTGCAGACCTTACAGCTGGCCGTTAAAAACTCAGACCTGTTGTTTAAAAGCGGCATGGCCAATTATTTGGAAGTGATTACAGCTCAAGGCAACCTATTGAGGGGCGAATTGGATCTGACCACGATCAAAACAGCACAGCTGAATGCCGGTGTGGCTTTATACCGTGCACTAGGTGGCGGTTGGCAATAGGTATTGAGTTATCCATATAGTTAAAACCATAGCTTTTCGCTATGGTTTTTTGTTTAATGCGGGGTTAATTAAACTCTAAATAGTCCTAAGCTTTAAAAATGGCTTTGATGAGTGGTTTTTTCTGTCTTGAAATTGGGATTTTGGCATGGTCGGGTTCCATGATCAGGTAGCCCGAATCTTCATTCAAAATACTCTTCACATGTTTCTTGTTCACCAAATGCGATTGGTGGCAACGGATAAAGCCATAGGGTGTCAGTAGTTCTTCGTACTCGTAAATCGGTCTTGAAATGAGCAACGAGGTGCCATCGGTTAAATAGAAGCTGGTATAATTGTTCGATGATTCGCACCTGACAATAGCTTTAATTGGGGTTAGGAAAGTTTCTCTCTGGGTAGGCAAGCCAATTTTTTCGTTTTCATCCAGTTGTTGCCTGTCGAGGAGCTGCATCAAATTTTCCAGGCGCGCATTTTTCTTCCTTTCCTTTACCGAGGCTTCAACTTTGCCCACCGCGGTTTTGAGCTCGGCGGCGTTAATAGGTTTGAGCAGGTAGTCTAAGGCCGAAAATTTAATGGCCATGATGCCATATGCATCAAAAGCGGTTACGAAAACCACTTCGAAGCCGGGTTCGCCGATCGATCTCAATAGGTCGAAGCCATTTTTTTCAGGCATTTGAATGTCCAGAAATACTACGTCGGGCTTGTTGGCCAGCAACAGTTCCTTGGCTTCGGCGGCACTGGTGGCCGAAGCCAGTACTTCAACCTGTGGACAATGTTGCGCCAAGAGCGCCTTAAGGTTGTCGTTATTGATCGGTTCGTCGTCTACTAGTATGGCGCTGATCATTGATTTATCCAGTTTTGAAAAGTGAAAATAGCAACTGTGCCTTGCTGTTTTTCAAAATTAAGCACAATTTTCTTTTCTCGATGCAGCTTGTTAATGGCCGAAATCCTATCGTAGGTTAATTGGAGCCCGTAGCCCATATGGCTATTGGCATTTGTCCACTGGCCATTGTCGCTGATGCTGATGCGTAGCGAATCGTCTTGGTCGTTGGTGTGGCAGCTGATTAGCAATAGGCCTTTGCTGCCTAGCGAGGCAATGCCGTGTTTGATGGCATTTTCGATCAAAGGCTGCAACAATAAGGTAGGAATTTCGATAATAGAAGCATTGCAACTGAGCGATAATTGGATTTCCCAAGTAAAATTATAGCGCAAGGCCTCTAACCGGATGTAGGTCTGCATCATTTCGAGCTCCTGATCCAAGGTGTTGAAAATTTGTTGTCCCTTGCTAAGGGTCTTCCGAAGCAGGCTGCTGAAATCCTGCAGGTAATCATTGGCTTCGGCAATACGGTTGGTGTTCATCAGCCCTTGGATAGAGCTCAGCGCATTGAAGGTAAAATGTGGGTTAAGTTGCGATTGCAACCTTAAAATGGACTGTTCGATTTCCTTTTGTTTTTTTTGCGAGCGCTTCACTTCGCCTTTCAATCGCCAAATAACAGCAATAGCCATAAACAAAATCAGCAAGCCTACAGCCAAACCATACACCAAGGGCAACTGATACCATTTGGCCTTTACTTGGATGTGATAGGAAAGGGTACTTTCGGGCTGGATATCGAAGTTGCAGCGCAACTCATAATCGGTATTGGCCGTTAACTTGGGCAACTGGATAGTTCTTCTGCCCAGAAAGCGCTCTTGCTTCCCGGTTTTCAAATTGGTTAAGGTGTAGTCCAAAGGTTGGTAGCGCAGGTCGTTGTTGTTTGCGGCGCGTACTTCGATTTTATCGGATGAAGCAGCTGCAAGCTGCTTGTTTTCGGAAACCGGTATGTTTTTTCCCTTTTTTCCAACAATGGCATTAAAGTGTATGGATGGAAATACCCTGATTCTTTTGATCGAATACCTTTTGACCAAGGTGTCGGTCTGATAGTCCAGGATATCTACATTAAAGACGTCGTTTACCCTTAAGTAGGCGGTACTCGTTTTTTGATCCTGAAGCCATAGTTTTAGTGGCTCATTAACCGGAGCAGGCATGGTTTGGCCATTGCTTGCAGCAAAATAGGTATGGTAATAGAGCTTGGCATTGCGCGAATAGCGGAGCAGATCAATGTCGGCTGTACTTCCTTGTTTCGAAAAATGGATGACGGTTCCCAGCTTATAGTCGATTGGACGTACATTGATAAAACCTCCGGCAAGGTAGATGTGATTTGTTTTTCCATGGTCTTTGCCAATAGACTTTTGGATTTGGCTCAGCAATATGCCTTCGGCAGAGAGGTAAAAGGCTGGCTTGTCTAATAGCGTAACCTGTGTTTGTGCGTAGCCCAATTGAGCACCAAGCAACAAGAACAAGATGACGATATGCTTTTTCATTTCTGTAAATTTAGGTTATTGTTCGCTGGTTAGGGTAATCATGGCCTCCATTTCGTTCAGAAGTTCGGTTTCGGATGAAAACCCTACAGATAAGAACCGTTGCATGCCGTTTTTGTCGATGACAACCTTGGCTGGAATTCCATTGGGTTTATAAGCTGCTACCACTTGAAAGGTTTTGGACTGGTTGGCTAAAGGTTGGTCGATCAATACCCGGAAAGGATATTTGTTTTCATGAATAAAGCCCTTTATCCTAGCGGTAACGCCACCTTCGGTTTCGTTGGTGGCAATGAATAGAAAAACAACGTCAGGATGCTTTTCCACCAGCTTTTGCATGGCAGGGAAGGAAGCTTTGCAGGGAGCGCACCAGGTGGCCCAAAAATCCAGCACTACGATTTTGCCTTTGAAATCGGCCAGTGATACCTTGTTGCCTTCCAAATCCAATAAGCTAAATGCGGGGGCTTCCGAATGGAGCATGGTCTTGCTCAAATTATTTTTTAGTTCCTGAAAAGCCATTTCGTTAAGGCGCACAAAAAAAGAATCCACGGCTTTTGCCCCATTTTTTCGAAAGTAAAGTTTCCTCAGCTGTGCGTTCATGTTGGCGCTTGCCTTGCCGGTTTTGGCCAGTTGCAGCAAAATACGGTAAGCTTTGTCGCTTTGGTTGTTCAGTTCCAAAAGCAGTGCATAGCGCTCTACAGCAGGTAAATAGGCGTCAGCAAGGTCTTTGTTGCCAAGCGCTTTTTCTTGGTATAGCAAGGCTTTTTGGTATTTTTTGTTGGCCAGTAAAGCCGTGGCGTAGGTATCGCAGTAGGGGCCATTGGCCATTTGCATGAATCTGTTCCAATCTTCCAATGGAAAATGGGCAGGTCTGGCTGCCGTATCGTCTTTATAGGCATTATACAAATCGAGCGTACGTTTGGCTAGCTTTTCGGCATAAACCAGAGCTGTTTTTTGTTCAATCAACTGATCTGCAGCCATATTTAAATAGGATGTCTGGTTAAACTTATTGCTGATCAGGTTAATGTATTGCTCGAACTGTGGGTAGCGTTTGGCTCGAAGAAAGGAGAGCGCTATGGTGCCTTTCATTACATCGATGTCCTCCATGTTTTTAACGGGGTCGAGCTTGTAGGCTGTGAGCAACTCGTTCATGGTCGCCACGTTTTTTTCAGGGCGTTTTTCCTTCGACATGCGTTGCAGCTGCTCCTGCAATGGATCTTTGGTTTGGCCGTTGGCGCAAAAGGCGAGGTGGCAAAGTAGGAGGAGCAACCCTGTTTGAAGGATTTGCTTCCTTGTTGAGTTGGATTTCATGCCCCAAAGATGCGGGCTAAAAACACCATAAAATAACAGCAATGTGAAAATGGTCGCCTTGGCTGTGAATCAGGCATTGGCACGAGGCCGCTTGCTGCATTTAACGAGGAGGAAGGGCTGGCTTTCTTGAATAGGAACGATTTCGAACAGACCGTAAGGACCAAACTCGGTGCCGACTGATTCTTCGTCATAAAAGAACATTTGCACACCCTCGAATATTTCGTAGCGGTTTTTGCTTAAAAATTTGCCTTGCGCATAGGTAGTCGCTGTTTTGGAGATAACCGTAAATACCATGTAGCCATCCTCTGTTAGTTGGTTATAACAGTCGCTGATGAGTTTTTTTCGGTCTTTTTCATCCAGCAAATGGATAAGGGCGTAGCAAAACAAGCCATCGTATTTGTTGTTGTCGAAAGGCATGTCGGTTACCGAACCTTGATAGATTTTTAGGGCTGTTCCGTAGTGTTTCCTGGCCATTGCGATAGCCGTTTTTGAAATTTCGATGCCGGTTACGGCCATGCCGTTAGCTACAAAAAGCTGGGCATTGCGTCCGTAGCCGATGCCGGGAACCAATACGTTTTTTACCGATTTTTCCAGGAAAAGATCTTTGGTCAGTACCGCCGATTGTGCAGGTTCGAAGCCCCACATTTCCTGTTTTTCGTTAAAGGCCTTTTCCCAGAATGTGGGGTCTTCGGTTTCGTTCGTCATAATTGTTGCTATAATGTTGCATTTGCAATTTAGCAAGAAATAGCTAATATGGAAAACAGCAGGACGATTTAGACTGAAATCTGACAGGTGAATGGTCGAACTTGAAAACTATGGGGCATAAAAAACCGCCTCTAATGAAATTAAAGGCGGTTTGGTGTTTTTAGTGTTCCCGAAGGGATTCGAACCCCCATCATCAGAACCGGAATCTGACATTCTATCCATTGAACTACGGAAACAGAACCGCAAATATAGCTAATCCGCGGCTAAATTTATTCATCACTTTTTAAATTCCCCTATATCCGGCCTAAAATGGCAGCAACGTATAAAAACCAGCAGGGTTTGGCAACAGCTGGCATTTTATTCCTTAACTATGATTTAACCTTAAAAAGGATATTTTGGACCGATTATAGTTTGCATTCTGAAAAGAAAAAGCCATTTTTGCAAAAAAAGACGGAATAGCTTGCTTATGTAAACTTAAAATTTAACGGATTATGGAAGAACTGCTAGTAGAAGAAGTGTTGCAACTGATAGAAAACGAGAGCGATAGGCAGTTAAAAGCGTACCTGAACGAGCTGAACATCTCTGATGTAGAGCAGCTCATCGACGAACTTCCACAATATGCCGTTAAATTTATCGAAACCCTTTCAACCAAAAGGGCAGTCAATGTATTCCGTATTCTCGATTTCCCGACTCAGGAAAGGATCATCAAAAAACTGCAAAGCAACAAACTGACCGAAATCATCAGGCAGCTGCCTCCCGATGACAGGACGGCACTTTTGGGCGAACTGAAAGGCGATGCGGTTAAAAAACTGCTCATCTTGTTGCCCGACAACGACCGTATCGAAGCCCTGCACCTGCTGGGCTATGAGGAAGACAGTGTTGGCCGTTTGATGACCCCCGATTTTATTGCGGTTAAAACCGATTGGACCGTAAATCGTGTGCTTTCGCATATCCGTCGCTATGGCAAAAACTCCGAAACCATCGATGTGGTGTATGTAATTGACAAGGACGGCATACTGTTGGATGATATCAGGATCAGGGAGATTTTATTGGCCGATCCCGAAATGCGCATCGGCGATTTGACCGATAACAGATTGATTTCGCTCAATGTAAACGACCCGCAAGAGGAAGCCATCAATGTGTTTAGGATGAACAACCGCGTGGCCCTGCCGGTGGTTGACGACCAGAATATCTTGTTGGGCATTGTAACGGTGGATGATATTTTGTGGATTGCCCACGAAGAATATACCGAAGACATGCAGAAAATAGGGGGTACCGAAGCTTTGGACGAGCCTTACCTCGAT
Organism: Pedobacter sp. TM02; assembly: GCF_059705275.1. Lineage (NCBI taxonomy): Bacteria > Pseudomonadati > Bacteroidota > Sphingobacteriia > Sphingobacteriales > Sphingobacteriaceae > Pedobacter > Pedobacter sp. TM02. Next base: position 2,879,354 of record NZ_AP046530.1, on the reverse strand, counting down.
ATGCCCATCTTTAAACTGGTAAAAAAACGGGCGAGTTGGCTCATCGTACTCTTTTTGGGCGAAATGCTGACCGCAACGGCCATGCAGCACTTTGAAATTGAACTTTCCAAAGCCGTGGTGCTTTCTTTGTTTATCCCGCTGATCATGAGCAGTGGGGGCAACAGCGGTTCGCAGGCCTCCACGCTGATTATACAGGCCATGGCTTTGGGCGAGGTAACCTTGGCCGAGTGGTGGAAAGTGATGCGCCGAGAAATTATTTCTGGTCTTTTGCTGGGCGTAACCTTAGGAACGATAGGCTTGGTGAGGATTGTTTTATGGCAAAGCCTGCACATTTACGATTATGGTACACATTGGTTCCTGTTGTCGGTTACCATTTTCTTTACGCTGATTGGAATCGTGCTGTGGGGAAGTTTAATCGGTTCCATGATGCCGATTATCATGAAAAAACTGAAGCTCGATCCGGCCACGTCGTCGGCACCTTTTGTAGCCACGATGGTCGATGTAACCGGTATCGTCATTTATTTCAGCATCGCTGTGCTAATTTTAAGGGGAACGTTGCTTTAGCCGATTTCTATACAACAGCCTTTTGCATAAAAAATCCCGTAGATGCTGTCTACAGGATTTTTTAAATGGTTTTTTGCTAGGTGTTCTCACCCATAAGCGTCAAGCTTATACGTTAAACCTGAAGTGCATAATGTCGCCATCTTCTACCACATAGGTTTTTCCTTCTACGCCCAGTTTTCCGGCTTCTTTGCAGGCATTTTCAGAGCCTAGCGTTACAAAATCGTTGTATTTGATTACCTCGGCACGGATAAAGCCTTTTTCAAAATCGGTATGGATTACGCCTGCAGCCTGTGGCGCGGTAAAGCCTTTGGTAATGGTCCAGGCCCTAACTTCCTGTACACCGGCCGTAAAGTAGGTGTATAGATCCAACAGGCGATAGGCCGCCCTGATCAGTTTGTTAACCCCCGATTCGGTCAGTCCCAAATCGGCCAAAAACTCCTGGCGCTCTTCATAACTGTCTAATTCGGCAATTTCCGATTCGATCTTTGCCGAAATCACTAAAACTTCCGCATTCTCGTCGGCCACATTGGCTTTCACCAGGTCCACATATTTGTTGCCGGTAACCACCGAGCCTTCGTCAACATTGCAAACATACATCACAGGTTTTTGGGTCAGTAAGCCCAAATCGCTAATGAAATCGAAATCTTCTGGCTGCAGAGGAGCGGTACGAACCGATTTTCCGGTTTCGAGATGTGCTTTCACTACGCTCAAAACATCAAAAGTCTTTTTGGCGTCTTTATCGGTTTTGGCCTGCTTCTCTACTTTTTGGATTCGCTTAACCACGGTGTCCAAATCCTTGAGCTGCAATTCGGTATCGATGATTTCGCGATCACGGATGGGGTCAACAGAACCGTCAACGTGGATTACATTGCCGTCGTCAAAGCAACGCAGCACGTGGATAATGGCATTGGTAGCCCTAATGTTGCCCAAAAATTGGTTGCCCAATCCTTCGCCCTTCGAAGCGCCTTTTACCAAGCCCGCAATATCAACGATCTCGATGGTATTGGGTACTACTTTTTGCGGATTCACCAGCTCGGCAAGTTTGGTTAAACGGTCGTCGGGTACGGTAATTACGCCCACATTGGGTTCGATGGTGCAGAACGGAAAATTGGCCGCTTGCGCCTTTGCGTTAGATAAACAGTTAAATAAGGTTGATTTACCCACATTGGGTAAGCCAACTATACCACATTGTAATGCCATTTATATTTTTGATTTACGATTATTGTTCAGTTATCAGTTTTGGGTTGCTCGTTGTTAAATTTCAATTAACAGTTTCCAGTTGTTTATTAATGGTTTTTATCTGCTCTCAAATCTTTTCACTCCCAACATTGAACTTTCCACTTTTCACCTTCCACCTTCCACCTTCCACCTTCCACCTTCCACCTTCCACCTTCCACCTTCCACCTTCCACCCAGAACTTCCTTTCAAGGCCGCAAAGATATTAATTTTTAAGCCCTTTCCCTAGTGTTTTGTGGTAGGCAAAATTAATTGTTTATCTTTGATTGTAAATCACAATGCCCAAATCATGGAAAACGAAGAATTAACTCCTGTGTCATCAACCCACCCGCAACTGATTGTAAGCGAAGAAATGCGCAGCTATCTTTATGAAATGGCCAAATGGGCTACTTTTTTAGCTATCGTAGGCTTTGTTTTTACGGGATTGATCATCGTTAGTGCTTTCACCGTAGGGGCGGCTATTGGTACAAATCCAGAATTGGCATCCCTCAAATCTTTCGCGGCGTTGGGTGGGCTAGGCATTACCCTGGTTTGCCTATTATACGCCTTTGCTATTTTTTATCCGAGCCTATTGCTTTTCAAATATGCTTCCCGTGCTAAACTGGGAGTTTTGTATGGCGACCAAAACAGCCTGAACGAGGCTTTGATGAGGTTGAAATCGCTGTTCAAATACTGGGGCATCATGACGATTATTCTAATCAGCTTTTATGTCATTGCGCTGGTTTCTACTGTCATGACCATGAAGGTTTAGTCGATTACCCACATGAGCCTCAAAAATTAAGGCGCAAAAAAAATCCCTCAATGTTGGCTGAGGGATTGTAAATATTGGTGGTTCTTAGTAAGAAAAATCGTCGTTTTCAGATTTGGTAACGTTATATTCTGCGTTTTCAGAATATTCGTAGCGTTTTTCCACTACTTCTTGATGTGATTTGATGTAGTCGATGGTTTCTGATAAGCCTTCTGTAAACTTCTCGAAATCTTCCTTGTATAAAAAGATTTTGTGTTTCACAAAAACGCCATCTTCCAATCTTTTTTTGCTTTCTGTTAAGGTAAGGTAGTAATCGCCTGAACGTGTAGCTTTTACATCAAAAAAATAAGTCCGTTTACCTGCTCTTACCTTCTTGGAAAAAACCTCTTCTCTCTCTTTGTTGTCAAAATCTCCCATTGTTGTGTGTAGTATTAGTTTAAGGTTGTCGTAAATATAAAGCAATAATTCTCAAAGTTCAAAATAGAATATCGCAGTTTTTAGTTTTAGTTAAAAAACTGAACTTTATGCTACACGCATTGGTATGGGCGTTTTTTACGACAGATTAGCCGTTTTCTTCTTCCAGTAGTTGGTTGTCGTACATTTCGGCGTAGGCGCCTCCCAAATCAAGCAGTTGTTGGTGCGTGCCCTGCTCAATAATCCGGCCTTCGTCGAGCACAATAATTTTATCGGCGTTCTTGATGGTCGAGATACGATGCGCAATCAGAATGCTGGTTTTGCCTTTCATAATTGCACCAAGATTGCCTAAAATTTCTTCTTCGGTCTTGGTGTCTACTGCAGAGAGGCAATCGTCGAAAATGAGGATCTTGGGTTCTTTGATCAAGGCCCTGGCAATAGAAACCCGTTGTTTTTGTCCACCCGAAAGCGTTATGCCCCTTTCGCCCAGCATGGTTTCGAACTGCAGGTCAAAATCGATGATATTCTGATAAACGGCGGCGTTTTTCGCGGCCTGTTCTACTTGTCCGGGTTCAACCTTGTCTAAGCCAAAGGCGATGTTGTTTTTGATCGTATCCGAAAACAGGAAAACCTCTTGGGGCACAAAACCCACCTGGTTGCGATAGCTGTGCAGGTTAAGGCTTCTCAGTTCGTTGCCATCGATTTGTATACTGCCCGAGTTTACGTCGTACATGCGCATGATGAGGTTGGCCAAGGTTGATTTTCCAGAGCCGGTTCGGCCAATGATGGCTAAAAACTGTCCTTTTTCTATTTCAAAGCTTACATTTTTAAGCGCTTCGATACCTGTATCCGGGTAGGTAAAGCTTACGTTTTTAAAGCTGATCTTGCCTGTAAAATCCTTTTCTTCGGTGCTGGCCGAACTGATATCGGGCTTGAGTTGCAAAAATTCGTTGATACGCTTTTGCGAGGCGGCCGCACGTTGGATAAGCGTAGTTACCCAGCCCAGCATGGTTACCGGAAAGGTAAGCTGGTTTACATACACGATAAATTCGGCAATGTTGCCCGGCGTAATTGAACCTTCGATTACCTGCTTGCCTCCAATGTATACGGTTAGGGTTGTGCTCAGTCCCACGAGGAGGAGCATAGACGGAAAGAAAAGCGCCTGCACTTTGACCAAGCCCATCGAATTATTCTTGTACGATTGGCTCTCTTCTGCAAAAACATCCTGGGTGTGGTCTTCCCTAACGTAAGATTTGATAACCCTGATGCCCGAAAATCGCTCCTGTACAAAGCTCGACAGGCGCGAAAGCTGTTCCTGTATCTTTTCGCTGCGCTGGTTAATGATGGTGTTGACATAGTAAATGGTGAGCACCAGAATGGGCAGAGGCAACAAGCAGTAAATGGCCAAAGTACTGTTTACCGAAAACATGAAATAGATAATCAGGAAAAACAGTACCGTTGTATTAATGGTATACATGATGGCCGGACCAACGTACATCCTTACGCGGTTAACGTCTTCGGTAGCCCGGTTCATTAAGTCGCCGGTATTGTTGCGGCGGTAAAAACCGAGGCTCAGCTTTTGGTAATGCGCATAGATTTCGTTCTTCATATCGAACTCGATGTGCCTCGACATGAGGATGATCGTTTGGCGCATGAAGAAAAGAAAAAGTCCTCGCAACAGGTAAAGCACCAAAATCAGCGCCCCAAAAAAGAAAAGGCTGTTGCTAAAAATATCGTACATCACCTGCTGGCGCTCAAAGCCGTTGCAGAGCTGGTAAATGGCAATGTTCTCGGTAATGAGATTAAAGGCATGTCCAACCACCTGCGCCGGAACGACGCCAAAAATGTTGGAGATGACCACGAAGATTATCCCCGGAATAATCCACCATTTATATTTATAAAAGTATTTGTTTAGAAATAGAAGGTGCCTCATGTATAGGCAAAGTTAGCCAAAAGACTTTTCTTTTTTTCGCAATTACATAAAAAACAACGTAAAATAATGGTTTTTTTGTTTTAATTTTGTCCGTATCATTTCAAGAAATTTGTATGTCTGGTAACAGTACTATCGTTCCTTCAGTTTTAGACCAATTAAGTGCATCAGGCCACAAAAAAGTGGTTTTTTGCAATGATCCAGATACCGGATTAAAAGCCATCATTGCCGTACACGACACCACGTTGGGCCCTGCTTTGGGCGGTACGCGCATGTGGACCTACAACTCTGAGGCCGAAGCGTTGGAAGATGTGCTGCGCCTTTCGAAGGGCATGACCTACAAATCAGCCATTACCGGATTAAATCTTGGTGGCGGCAAAGCCGTTATCATCGGCGATCCGAGAAAACAAAAAACAGAAGCTTTAATGCGCAGCTATGGCCGATTCATCAAAAACATGAATGGCGAATTCATTACGGCCGAAGACATGGGGACTACCACCAGGGATATGGAGTACATCCGCATGGAAACTAATTATGTTACTGGTGTTCCCGAATCGTTGGGTGGCGCAGGCAATCCTGCACCGTATACAGCAAAAGGCGTGTTTTTGGGAATTAAGGCTTGTGTTAAAGAAGTTTTTGGCACCGATATGCTGGCCGGAAAATCGGTTGTGGTACAAGGCATCGGCAACGTGGGCGAGCATTTGGTCGAACTGTTACGCCAAGAAAACGTAGAAGTTTACATCAGCGATATCAACCAAGACCGCTTGCAGGAAGTAGCGCGCAAATACAAGGCGAAGCCAATTGATGCCGATAAGATATTTACCATTGGAGCCGATATCTATGCCCCTTGTGCATTGGGCGCAACAGTAAACGATAAAACCATCAAAACGATGAAGTTTGCCATCATTGCAGGTTCGGCTAACAACCAGCTGGCCGATGAGCAGGTGCATGGACAACTGTTGCTGGAAAAAGGCATTTTATATGCGCCCGATTACCTGATCAATGCCGGCGGCTTGATCAACTGCTATGCCGAACTGACCGGTTTTGGCAAAAAAAGAACCATGCAGCTGACCGAAAATATTTACGATGCTACCCGCGAAGTAATCAAACTCTCTAAAACAGAACAAATTCCGACCAATCTGGCCGCCAGCCGCATTGCCGAAAAAAGAATAAGCGACATCAAAAAAATAAAATCCTCATATTAATTAAACGGTAAAAATACCAATCGTTCTTACATTCATGTTAAACAGAAGGCACCTCCGAATCAAAGTCCTGCAAAATATTTTTGCTTGGCACATGACAGACAAAAAAGACATTCTAAGCAGTCAGAAAAAGCTGATGCAGAGCATTGACAATGTTTATGAAATGTATATCCGTATGTTGGCCCTTTTGGTCGACGTAACCGAATATACCGCCCACGATGCATTGGAGAGAGCCAATAAGCACCTGCCAACTGCCGAAGATTTGAGTCCGAACCAGAAATTGCTGCACAACCGGTTTGCAACGATCTTAAAAGAAAACCCAGAGTATGTTTCGGCCGTGAACAAGTATCAGGTAAACTGGTTTGCCGATCCAGAATTGGTTAAATCAATCTTCAACAAGCTGAAGACCACCAAAGAGTACGAAGCTTATCTGGCCGAAGAAGCCGAAGAAACCCTGGAGAGCTCGAAGGAGATCATCAAGTTCATTTTCCGCAAGCTCCTGCTCAAAAACCAGAACATCATCCAGGCATTTGAAGACAAGTTTATCAACTGGCCAGTGGATAGGGAAGTAATGCAAGGCATGATTGCCAAAACCCTGAAGAACTTTACTTTCGAAGATTCGTTCAAGAACAAGCTAACGCCCATCAGTGCCGACTGGGACGAAGACAGCAAATTTGTGAAAGATTTGTTTGCCTATACCCTTAAAAACGACGATAAATACCAGGAACTGATTGCCGAGCGTACCAAGAACTGGGAATCGGAGCGTATAGCCCTGATGGATACCATCCTGATGAAAATGGCCATCTGCGAACTGATGAATTTCCCGTCGATCCCGGTAAAAGTAACCATCAACGAATACCTCGAGCTTTCAAAAGATTACAGTACGCCGAAAAGTAATTCGTTTATTAATGGTATCTTAGACAAGATTTTGAACGACCTGAAAAGAACAAATAGTATCAAGAAAATTGGCCGTGGCCTTATAGAAGACTAATATCCATGAAAAGATTATTGATCGCTGCCTGTGTGGTAATCGCTTTTACCGCCTGCAACAGAAGCAAGTCTGACACAATTGAACAAAAAGCTGAAGCTAGTGGTCTCTCGGCTGCCGGTGCATCAGCTGCGCCCGTTGCCAATGCGCCCAAGGTGAAGTTCGAAAAGGAGATTTTCGATTTTGGCCAAATTACGCAGGGCGAAAAAGTACACTATGAGTTTAAGTTTAAAAACGAAGGCAAAACCCCGTTGATCATCACCAATGCAAGTGCTACTTGCGGTTGTACGCAACCAGAATATCCTAGTGAGCCGGTAAAGCCCGGAGAAGAAGGCACGATAAAAGTGACATTTAACAGCGAAGGCAAAATGGGCATGCAGGATAAAGTTGTAACTATTATTTCTAACGCAAATCCCGATATCCCGAAACTGCACCTGGTAGGCGAAGTGAAAGCGAGGCCATAGTTTTCGGCCTGCAATTTCCAGTTCGCAGCGGTACAGATGGCCACACCATCCACCAGTAAAGCAATTTTAACAATTCAACAATAAAACAAAAATAATGACATCAACAGTATTATTACAAGCAGCCGGTAACCAACTTACGGGTATGGTTATTCCAATGGTTTTGATCATGATCGTTTTTTATTTCTTCATGATTAGGCCACAGGTAAAAAAAGCCAAAGACCATAAGAAATTGGTAGAAGAACTTAAAATCGGCGACAAAATCGTAACTACCGCTGGCATTCACGGCAAAATTGTTGGCAACAACGATACTACTTTTTTAATCGAAGTAGAAGGCGGTACCAAAATCCGTTTCGACAAAACAGCCATCTCTTTGGATGCAACCAAAGCTGCGGCACCGAAAGCATAATTGTTTTTGACTGATAAAAAGCCGCTCTTCCAGCAAAGGAGAGCGGCTTTTTTTGTATTTTTACCGTCATGCCATTGATCAAGCTAAATAAACTGGAAAGAAAGCGTTTGGGAACGCTCATTGCCTGTTTAGTCTGTGCCATAGGCGCTTGGCTGTTCATGGCGTTAAATGGCAAGTACAAGTATGTAGCCAAAACAGAGCTTTTGTATAAAGACGAACCGCAAAACAAGGCCTTTAAGCCTTTACAGCCAGATCGGGTTAACCTGCAGGTAGAAGGAACGGGCTGGCAGCTGCTGTTTTCGCGCCTTCGCATCAAACCTCAGTCTATTACCGTAAGTTTAGAAAAACTCAACAATCGCAGCTATATCCTGTTTTCAGACCAGCTGGAACAGATCAACAAGCAATTGGAAACTTCGCAAAGGGTGATTTCGGTAAAACCAGATACGCTTTATTTTGATTTTTCTAAGCGCACCATTAAGCGCATCCCCGTTAAATTGGTGTCAGACCTCAGCTTCGTAAAGCAGTACGGCATTGCAAGTCAGGTACAGCTTACACCTTCTTATGTTAATATTTCCGGTCCGCAGGAAGAACTGGCCAAAATTAGCCAATGGTATACCGATACCCTAAAACTGGCCGATTTGCAGCAAACCGTCAATACCCGGCTGGCTATTAGGCAAACCAATTCTAATAACGTAAGCGTTTATCCCAGCAGCATCGGAGTAAAAATACCGGTTGATGAATTTACCGAGAAAACGATAGATGTACCCTTAAAAATCATCAACAACAGCGATTATTACGACGTAAAGCTCTATCCCAAAAAAGTACAGGTTACTTTTATGGTGGCGCTTTCAAGCTATCAGGAAGTGGATGAAGACTTTATAGAAGCTACTTTAGACCTCAACGAATGGAAAAACCTGCATCACGATAAATTAACCGTAAAGCTGACCCGTTTTCCCGAATATTGCACCCTGGTAAAGGTGGTGCCACGAAAAATCAATTTTATCATCGAAAAATAATGCTGAAGATAGGAATAACAGGCGGGATAGGCAGTGGCAAAACCACGGTTTGCAAAGTATTCGAAACCTTGGGCATTCCGGTTTTTTATGCCGATACCGTGGCCAAAGGACTCATGGTAAGCGATCCGGTGTTGATAGCAGGCGTAAAAAAGGCCTTTGGAGAGGAAAGCTACGCGGTAAGTGGTGCCCTCAATAACAAGCATATTGCGCAGATCGTGTTCAACAATCAAGCTGAGCTCGATAAGCTCAATGCCTTGGTACATCCGGCCGTATTCAGGGCTTTCGATAGCTGGGTAAAAAAAGTACCTCCAAGTGTTCCCTATACCTTAAAAGAAGCAGCTTTGTTGTTTGAAAGCGGTTCCTATCAACTATGCGACAAAAATATACTGGTAACGGCGCCGCTCGAACTCAAGCTGGCCAGGGTTATGCAGCGCGATGGCGCCAGTCGAGAACAGGTGCAAGCCCGTATGGACAAACAATGGAGCGATGAGCAAAAAGGCAAAATGGCCGACTACTTTATCGAAAATACCGAACATCAATCCATTATCTTACAAGTGTTGGCGCTTCACGAACAATTCTTGAAGCTTTAACCATCTTTATACATGTCAAATTCTGTTGCAATTCTCGACGATTTTATCGTTCAAACCAAAATTGGCTTATTTTGTAGCTATGGTAACTTCTATCTCGACCCCAAAGAACCTGTAGTTGAGGCGGTTATTTCGCATGCCCACGGCGACCACGCGGTAAGTGGCAATCAAAATGTTTATTGTACGGCGCCTACAGCGGCCTTTATGCAACATCGTTATCGCAAATTTGCGGCTGCGAACTTTCATTTAAAAACTTATCACGAAGTTTTTAACCTCCATGGTATAGCCATCAGCTTTTATCCCGCAGGACACATGTTGGGCTCGGCGCTGGTATTGATGGAGTACCAGGGTGTAAGGTATCTTTATACGGGTGATTACAAGCTGGAAGCAGATTCTACCTGCGAACCTATCGAATTGGTACAGGCCGATGTATTGCTTACCGAAACCACATTTGCCTCAGCAGCAACCAAACACCCCGATGCCATTGAAGAAATCAAAAAACTGAATGCCGTAGAGGCGAATATCATGCTAGGCGCCTATGCCTTGGGCAAGAGCCAACGCCTTATCGCCCTGCTTAACGAGCATTGCCCTCAAAAACGGATTTTGTTGCACCATAGTATCATGCCTTTTGCCCGGTTATACGAAGAAATGGGTATTAAGCTTGGACAATATGAAATGTACGACAGGAAGGTGATGAAGCAAAATCAGGCCAATATGGTTTATATAGTGCCTCCAATGGTATACAATAGTTATTTCAGGGCTATCAATGTTATCAGGGTTTTTGCAACAGGATGGAAAAATCTGCAAAAAAATAACGAAATTCAACTCTATATTTCAGACCACGTAGATTGGGATGCAATTTTAGAGACGATAGCCGCCGTAAAACCTATAGAAGTATGGACCACCCATGGTAGCGGAACAGCATTACAAACTTACCTCGCACCAAAATTGGTCGTTAAATTGCTTAATCAATGAAAGAAGAAACCGACTATTACTTTAACGAAGATGGGTTAATGGTTTTTACGGCCAAATATCACCTTAAAAGAGGGTATTGTTGTAAAAACAAATGTAAGCACTGCCCGTGGAATTATGGGAAAAATAATAGCCGAAAAAGAGCTTCTGCTACCCAGTTTGAAAAACGCAATCCAAAACATGCAACTACAAAAGGAGATTAAGGCTTCAAAATTTGAAAATGTTTTCCAGCAGGCACTGGTTAACTTGACTTATACCTATTTTTGGAGCAGCCAGAAAGTAAAAGACATGCTAAATGTGTACGATATTACACAGCAGCAATTTAATGTACTCAGGATATTGAGAGGGCAGCACCCAAGCCCTTCTACCATCAACCTCATCAAATCGAGGATCTTGGATAAAATGAGCGATACATCCCGGATCGTTGACAGGCTCATTCAAAAAGGCTTTGTTGAAAAAACTGTCAATGTGCACGATAAACGCGCCGTCGACATTATCATTTCGAGCAAAGGCCTTGCCCTGTTGAGAAAAATGGATAAGGAAGTAGATTTTTCTACCTTCATTGTCAACAGCCTTACCGAAGAGGAAGCCGAACAGCTAAATGTTTTGCTCGACAAAATGAGGGGCTAGTGCCCGTGTCCGGCGCTGTAAAAACCGATTAAAGCAATACCGATCCCTAATAGTACAGCGAGCATTTTGCGCTTGTTGATTTTGTGGTCGGCACTTGATTCGAAAAGAATGGTGGTAGAAATGTGCAGGAATATACCAATTACAATGCCCATTACCTTATTGTAATAAGGCTCCATACCGCTAATGCTTCCGTTGCTGAGGCTGGTACTGAAATAATAGCCTGCAGGAGCCATGATGGCAAATACAACAATGTAGAAGATTATTCCCTTGGCCTTAAAATGGTTTTGCAGCAAAATGCTGGCCAGCGCAAAGGCGGCCGGAATATGATGCAAGGCAATGCCGAAGATAAGTTCGTTGTTAGGGTCTTTGGCCAAAGGCATGCCCTCTAAAAAAGCATGCAGGCAAAGGCTGATCATGATGCCCCATGGAAAAGCGTGTCCATCATGGTGCTTATGGATATGGCCGTGTTCAACCCCCTCCGAAAATTGTTCCAAGAAAATCTGCAGCAAAAAGCCAATGAGGATAAAAATGCCGATTTCGCCCTTGTCGCTGCCACTGTAGGCATCGGGGATCAGGTGAAGCACGGTAATGGCAAAAAGGTAGGCACCACTAAAAGAAAGAATAAGCTTAAGCAGTTGCGACTTGTCGTTTTTGACCATAAAAATAGCCGTACCTCCAAAGAAGGCACAAAAAAACAAAACAAGGAACTTCCAGATTTCCATTAGGGCGCAGGTTTAATTTTCTGGTAAATAAAAAAAGTAAAAAAGCCAATAGCGGTACCCAAAAGCGCACCTACAAAGGTATCGATGGGATAGTGCACGCCAACATACACCTGTGCAAAGCTAACCAGCAGGGCCCAAGCCAGGCCCAAAGGCAAAATCGGCTTCCATTTTTGATAGAATAGGCAAATCAGAAAAACGGCAATGGCAAAGTGGTTGGTGGCATGCGACGAGGGAAAGCTGTAGCCGCTGCCGCAAGGCACCCTGTGGATGATATCGTGTACCAAAGTAGGTTCGTTGCAAGGCCTGAGCCGGGCAACGGCAGGCTTAATGAGCCTTGAGGCAATCAAATCGCCCATGGCAAAGGTGGCCAAAACCATACCAATCATGTAATAACCGGTTTTTTTGTATTGCCTGATACAGAAAACCACAATAAACAGGTATAATGGCGACCAAAAGAAACGATTCCTGACCAAGGGCATCAGCCAGTCGAAAAAATCATTGCTTAGGCCACGATGAACTTTTAAAAAAAGCCCGGCATCAAACTGTTGAAGTGTTTCGATCATGCTTTTTTGCAAATGAGGATTAACCGGTCAGACTTCATCTCGTCGTAAGGAGCTAAGCCATAGCTGCCAAAAGTTTCGGTAATGACCAGGCCGCTTTTTTGGAACATACGCTCAAAATCGGCCAAAAAGAAAGCCTGTACGCGCTCCTCAAAAGCGTATGTTTTCAGGCGGTGCTCAAAGTTGATGTGCTTGATGATTTTGCCTTCCGATACGAATTTTTTAAGGTGGAATTCAATGCCGTCAACCGTTTTGGTTTCTTGGTGGGTCAGGTTCTTGATGATCTTTTGCGTGTTGAAATAATCGATAACCAGGGTGCCGTCGGCCTTCAAGCCCTTTCTAAATGCCTTTAATGCATTTACATGGTCCTTTTCGGTATCAAAATAACCAAAGCTGGTAAACAGGTTCAGGGCAATGTCGAAATAGTTGATGTAAGACAGCTTGCGCATGTCGTGCACATAAAAATGCAGGTTTTTCTGCTCAAACTGCTGCGCATATTTGATGCTCTGCTCAGAAAGGTCAATTCCGGTAACGTCGTAGCCCTTCTTGTTCAGGTAAATGGCATGTCGGCCACGGCCACATGCAATATCCAGGATGCGGCTATTGGCTTCGGGCCTCAAATGGGCAGATAGATTGTCTATTAAAAACTCGGCCTCCTCATCGTTACGTTGACTGTAAAGGATGTGATAATAAGGAGAATTAAACCAATGTTGAAACCATTTACGTTGCATTACGCTATTTGTTGACGTTTTTTGATAAGGCAAATATAGTATTTGTAGAACAGCAAATCTGATTTTATTTCTCAAAATGCAAATCAGTTGCTTTTAAAAATTACCTTGGCATGTGTTTAATTGGCATTCATTAGGCAAAAAATTACTATTTTTGGAAAAATCTACAACCTTGACATTAATAAAATCTATTTCTGGAATTAGAGGGACCATTGGCGGAAAGGCCGGCGATGGGCTGACCCCAATTGATATTGTTAAATTTACGGCCGCCTATGGTTCGTGGGTGATTAACAAAACACAAAACAAAAAAATCGTATTAGGCCGCGATGCCCGCATTTCGGGCGCCATGGTCAACCATTTGGTCATCGGTACCCTGCAAGGCCTCGGCATTGAGGTGATTGACCTGGGCTTGTCTACTACGCCAACCGTTGAAATTGCCGTTCCGCTCGAAAAAGCCGGAGGAGGCATTATTTTAACGGCCAGCCATAACCCAAAACAATGGAATGCGCTGAAGCTGCTGAACGAAAAAGGTGAGTTTATCAGCGATGCCGATGGCAAGGAAGTATTGGAAATGGCAGAAAATGCCGATTTTGCTTTCGCCGATGTCAACGAACTGGGCAAGGTAACGCCAAACGATACTTACCTGCAAAAACACATCGATGCGATTTTGGCCCTGCCACTGGTTGATACAGCAGCCATTAAAAAGGCTAATTTCAAAATTGCCATCGACTGTGTAAATTCTACCGGTGGTATTTTTGTGCCGGCTTTGTTGAAAGCTTTGGGTGTTGAAACCGTTTATGAACTTTATTGCGAACCAAACGGCGAATTTCCGCACAACCCCGAGCCTTTGCCAGAGCATCTGACCGAAATTTCGAAGGTAGTACAAGCCAAGCGTGCCGATTTAGGCATCGTGGTTGATCCAGATGTTGACCGTTTGTGTTTTGTAAACGAAGATGGTAGCATGTTTGGCGAAGAATATACCTTGGTAGCCATTGCCGATTACGTGCTTAAAAATACACCAGGCAATACCGTTTCCAACCTTTCGTCAACCCGTGCCCTGCGCGACGTGACGGAGAAGGCCGGTGGTCAATACAACGCCGCTGCGGTAGGCGAGGTCAACGTGGTAAACCAAATGAAGGCTACCAATGCCATCATTGGCGGCGAAGGCAATGGTGGCGTAATTTATCCAGAATCGCATTATGGCAGAGATGCCATGGTAGGTATCGCTTTGTTCTTGTCGCACCTGGCCAAAGTGGGCAAAACCATTTCGGTGTTGAGGAGCTCGTATCCGGCTTACCATATTTCGAAAAACAAAATTACGCTTACCCCAGAAATGGACATCGACGGTTTGTTGCTTAAGGTACAGGAGAAGTACAAGAGCCAGCCGCATAGCACCATCGACGGGTTAAAGATAGAGTTTGAAAAAGAATGGGTACATTTGCGCCGTTCGAATACCGAACCAATCATCCGTATTTACAGCGAAGCCGAGAATGAAACTGTGGCCGAAAACCTGGCCAACAAGATCATTACAGATATTAAAGAAATATTACAACTCAATTAATACCAAACCAAATGAAAAGGGTTTATTTAGATAATGCGGCCACTACGCCTTTAGATGAAGCAGTAATTGCCGAAATGACCAATGTAATGCAGAATTTCTACGGAAATCCGTCAGCTATACACGCATTGGGACGCGAGGTAAGAACCTTGGTAGAAAAAGCAAGGAAAACGGTAGCGGGACTTTTGAACGCATCGCCTTCTGAGATTTTCTTTACTTCTGGAGGTACCGAGGCTGATAATACAGCCATTCGTTGCGGTATTGCCGCTTATGGAATTAAACATGCCATTACGTCTAAAATTGAACACCATGCGGTTGAGCATACCTTAAACATGTTGTTGAAGGATGGTGTAATCGATAAATTGAGTTTCGTAAATATAGATAGCAAAGGCAACGTCGACTATAACCATTTGGAAGAGCTGCTGCAAACCAATGGCCGTACTTTTGTATCGCTGATGCACGCCAACAACGAGTTGGGTACCTTAACCGATATGGAAAGGGTAGGCGGGATCTGCGAAAAATACGATGCCATTTACCATGCCGATACCGTGCAAACCATGGGCCACTATGTGCACGATGTACGCAAGCTGAAAGCGCACTTTATTGTTTGCGCGGCGCATAAGCTGCATGGGCCAAAAGGCGTGGGCTTTTTGTATGTAAACAGCAATATCAAAATTCCGCCGATGATTTACGGCGGTGCCCAGGAGCGCAACATGCGTGGTGGTACCGAAAACGTATATGGCATTGTAGGCTTGGCCAAAGCGCTAGAAATTGCTTATGCCGAAATGGAAGCGCACCAAACGCATATACAAGACCTGAAAGACTATTTAAAGGCACAGCTGATTGCAGAAATACCCGGCGTAGCCTTTAATGGCGAAACAGATGCCGATAAGAGCCTTTATACGGTCCTAAATGTTTCTTTCCCTGAAATGGACATGGCCGATATGTTGTTGTTCAACCTCGATATCAATGGTATCTGTGCGTCTGGAGGCAGCGCCTGTTCGTCGGGATCGAATATTGGTTCGCATGTACTGAACGGCATCAAAGCCGATCCTAACCGTCCAGCCGTACGTTTTTCTTTCAGCAAATATACCACCAAGGAAGATTTGGATTATGTGATTGAAAAAGTGAAAATGGTGGTGAAGCAAAGTGCCTTGGCCTAGTAGCCAAAGAACCTGATTATCGTTTAATGAAACGCTGTATTGCCTGTTTGATCATTGCTTTGAGCTTATCCATCAGCAATAGAAGTTACGGGCAGGCTGCGCTAGTGGCTAAAGTGTTGGCGCAGCTCCACATAGAGCGTAGCCAGTGCAACGAAGAACTGATAGCGGAAAAACCATTGCCTTATCGTAAAGATTGGTCGGTAGTAGTTATCCCTAAGTATAACGAAAAAGAGGAAGAGTCTTTTTCGCTTGATAGCTATATCCTTTTGGTCGATAACCAAACCGGGAAGATCATCAGCAAATACTTTGAAGAAGGCACGGCTAATGGCTGGACATCGGATGCGGTAAGACTGGAAAGCATTTTTATAGATACAGATCCCTATAAAGTTAAAGCTGGTGTAAATGCGTTTGCCATTAAACTTGCTTTTAGGGGAAGTTCAAGTCCTAATCCTTACAGCAGCGAGCGGATTTCTATTTTCGAACCTCAAGGCGCCCAAATCAAATGCCTGCTTAAGAATTTTGAAACTGAAACCTCTACAGGAGAATGGGATATGCACTGTGCAGGCGTATTTAACGAAGCCGTAAGAACGTTGAGCTTTTCAAAGACCGTTTCGCAGGGCTATTACAATATCATCGTTAGCAATAAAGTCAAGCATATTATTAGCCAAAAAGTAAACGATGATTGCAAGGAGAAAATAACTTCAAAAACAACAACAAAAATATTAAGGTTTAAAAACGGAACATACCAATAAACCTAAAATATGCTGGTTTTACAAATAAAAACCTCATAGTTGATGGCTATGAGGTTTTTTTGTGGGAATAACTTGAGCTTAAAAAACGGTATAGTCGCCCGAAGCATCAATAGGACCGGTAGTTTCCAAAAGACTGATCTGAAAATCGTTTACCGTGATGGTTGATGCCGTTGCAGAAGCCGACGAGTAGGTAAAGCCGGTTACATGAACATCTGGACTATCAACACCTATTACGGTGTTTGTACCCGTGCGGAAAGAGATTAAAAATTCCCATCCATACATTGGATGCGTTCTTGACCCCTGAAGAATTATTTTCTTCTTGGTAATCAGGCTGGTTTTGGCCGAGGCTGCGTAATTAGGCATCAACATGCTGGAAAGCACAAAGCACAATGCCCCCAATAAAATTAACTTTCTCATCGTTTTAGTTTTAGGTTAACTCATTAAACAACTGTAATACAAGTTAATGTTTAATTTTCGAAAGCAGGTATTTGATTTGATAATGAACAAGATAGCTACTGCAGCTGTTCATTTTTTTGTTCAGTAAATTCATGAATGATTTAGATGATGGAGCAAGGCTTCGCTGTTTGCCCAACGATTGACTCAGCAAAACCCTTTCAAGTAGCAGTTGCTGGACTTTTGTTGTTAGGGTTTTAGCCTTTTAAGCCTATGGCCTTCGTCGGCCGATGATAGCCTATAAACGCGGGCCACATGGAGGCTGTCGGTTACATAAATCCTGATTTTAAAATCACTGATTGGCTCTTCGCTTTTTCCAAGTATGGAACCCAGGGTGCCGCTTAAATAATTGCCTAGTTGTGGCCTGTCAATTTCCCATTTGATGTTGCTGTCGCCTCCGTCATTTTCAATTTTGAGGATGGTTGCCGGAATGCCGAAGTTCCTGATGTTTACAACAACAAACTTGCTTTTGTAAGGATGTTGTATGATTGGGTTTAAATCGGGCTGGAAATGATAGCTTATCCCATTGATTTTATAAAAGCCCATCTCGGGTAAACGGATGCCTTTGAGCTGGTCTTTGTCGCCTTTAACAGCTTCAATCAGTTCTTTCTTGCTCAGTGTGATACGGGGCAGCGTATCTTTGTTCTTCAAATAAAACGCTTCTATTTTTTCTTTCTGCTCGGCACCCTCCGGACTGACCTTGATTGCCGTAAAAGTGATTTGGGTAGCTTCTATTTTTTCCGGCTTCAGGTAAACTGTGCTGTAAAAGTCGCTGTTGCTAGTTGTTTTGATAAAATCGTTGGTTTCCAGGTTGTTGAGCTCTTCAATCAAGTCGTTTTGCTCCTTTTCTATGCGCTCGGTATAGGCTTTGGCCGTTCGGTATGAGCTTATTTGGTAGGTAAAAAACTGAAATACAGCCATTAAAATTAGCAGCAAGGGAATAAGCAGGAAATAAAGCGCGGGTTTGCCCACGGCCTTTTCTTCTTTCACCACCGAAGTATCCGACCACCTGTCGTGCCAGCCTGTTCTCGAAAAAACAAAAGAAAAGGGCTCGAAAGGGATATACCTGCAAAGAGTTCGCAAAAATGTAGTCTTAAAATCCAATTTGGTGCTATCGTTTTTAATAACGCTCGTACCTGTAAGCAGTTTGCCCGCCGAAGTTTGAAAAGCCAGTTCAAAACCGAGGTAATAAACAAACCTGAAAAGTGCCACTATAAAAAGGAAACCCATTCTTTCGCCAAGCAGGTCGGATAGCGATAGGGCGGCTTGCCTTACCCATTCTATTTTGAGAAGGTAACTGAAAAGTGCAAAGAGCAGGAGCAGGGCTACAAGGGTATCGATCAGAAAATTAAATAGTCGCTGCCCAGCCGAGGCCGCCACATAATAGTTCTCCTCGTATTTTTCGCTTTGCTCGGTTTTTAAGGTCTTTTGTTGGTTAAAATAGTTAAGCATGCGTATGGCAATCCAAACCCACAGCACATTGCCAAGCATAAAAATACTTGTAGACAAGTTAAATTGATGAAATAGTTTTGGCAAATTGCCTAAAAAAAGCGAAAGTCTGTAGCCTAGGATAACCGCAAACGAAAATCCGAGCAACCGGGTTTCTCTGCCTTTATAGGCCTGGTAAATCAAGGCGCCGATCAAGAGCATTAAATTGATAAGCGACGTAATAGGGATGTCTTTGATGGCTCTAACCGTGCTGTAGAAATCGAAAGCCACCAACAGGTTTTCGATGATCCAGCTCAAGGGAAAATTTGGCAAATGTATGCCTATGTCGGCAAGAATGCCCATGATCGCTGTAGCAAGGCATAATAAGGTAATTCTGGTTCTCATCTGTTTGGTTGAGTCAAACATAAAGATTTATTTGCTTTTTCAATAATCGATGTCTGCGACCTCAAACAATGCTCGTTCTTAAGTTGTTATAACCTTACATCAAAACACAGTTGTTATGGAAAATTACAATGAAAAAAAGAGAACGGTTAAAAACGATCTGATAGCTGTTGATGCTGAAAAAGATACGCCGAGAAACGAAGAAAACATCGAAAAAAACAGTTCTTCGAACATCACCAGCAAATTTGAGAAAAAACACGGGCGTACCAACCAAGCCTTTGGCGATGGACACGAACCTGGTACTATTCCAGGCAGTGGCGTTTAATCAGAATATTTAACTAAATTTAAACCACGGGATTTACTTTCGTGGTTTTTTAATTTTCATCCTCATGCACAGAAGACAATTTATCCAAAACTCGGCATTGGCTTTAGCCATGCTTGCCTTTTACAGGGCAGATCTTTTTGCCAGCCCTAGCTGGGCCCGGGCCTATGAGTTTAAGGCTTTGCGCAACGATATTGGCATTTTTACCGAACAAGGAGGCACCATTGCCTGGTTAAACGGCACCAGTGGCTTTGTAGTGGTCGATGCGCAGTTTCCGACTACAGCACCCCATGTCATAGAAGAACTTAAAAAACTGGGTGATAAGCCTTTCAAATACCTTTTAAATACCCATCACCATGGCGACCATACAGCTGGCAATATTTCGTTTAAAGGCCTGGCCGAACATGTGGTAGCCCATCAAAATTCGGCGGTCAACCAAAAACTAGCCGCCGAAAAAGCCAATAGCCTGGATAAACAGCTGTTGCCCGATACCACTTTTGGCAAAGGCTGGAAAGCTCCGGTAGGCAAGGAAAAAATCAGCGCCTATTATTATGGCTCTGGTCATACCAATGGCGACGTGGTTTACCACTTCGAAAATGCCAATATTGCCCATGTTGGCGATTTGGTGTTCAACAGACGTTATCCTTATATCGATCAAGACAACGGGGCGCATATCGGCAATTGGATCAAAGCCCTGGACCAAATTACCAACCAATTCGACAACGATACGCTGTTTATTTGGGGCCATAGCCTCGATCCTGAAAAAGTAACCGGTAACAAGGCCGACATCAAGGCTTTTCAAAATTATCTGCAGTCGCTGTTGACTTTTGTAGGTGGCGAAATCAAGGCCGGAAAAAGTAGGGAAGACATCCTGAAAGCAACTAGTATACCCGGCGCACCCGAATGGAAAGGCGATGGCATTGCACGCAGTTTAACAGCAGCCTACAAGGAGTTGACCACGGGCTAGTTGAAAGTTGTGGGTTGAAAGTTGTGGGTTGAAAGTTAAAAGTTTAGAGTTGTCGGTTTTGAGTTAGACAGGAGCCTTGGCACATCTCAACTCCCAGACGTTCCAATATTTTTCAATCAAACAATTGGCCGAACAATGCCAAATTTAGTTGCAATTTATAAACGTTCTATATTGAAAATGGATAAGCTATTTTATTGATTTTAAGGGAAATCAATGCGTTGGGCAAGTATATTTGTAACCTATAATTTACTTTATTATGGACGATTTCCTCGCTGCCCGTTCACAGATGGCCCTTTCGCTGGGCTTCCACATCATTTATGCATGTATAGGTATGGTGATGCCGTTTTTTATGGCGGTTTCACATTACAAATGGCTTAAAACCAACCATGAAGTTTATAGAAACCTGACCAAGGCCTGGAGCAAAGGCGTAGCCATTTTTTTTGCAACCGGAGCTGTTTCGGGTACCATGCTGTCTTTTGAGCTGGGACTGCTCTGGCCCAAGTTTATGGAGCATGCAGGGCCTATTTTCGGCATGCCCTTTTCTTTAGAAGGTACTGCCTTTTTTATTGAAGCCATTGCTTTGGGCTTTTTTCTGTACGGATGGAACAAACTGAACAAATGGTTTCATTGGTTTACCGGAGTTGTGGTTGGCGTAAGCGGCCTGGCTTCGGGTATTTTGGTGGTAGCGGCCAATGCCTGGATGAACAGTCCGGCAGGTTTCGATTATGTAAACGGTCAGTATCTCCATATCGATCCCATTCAGGCCATGTTTAACAAGGCTTGGTTTACACAGGCATTGCACATGTGCCTGGCCGCGTTTACGGCTACAGGCTTTGCGGTAGCCGGTGTGCATGCGCTCATGATCCTGCGAAAGCAAAACCAGGAATTTCATTACAAAGCCTTCAAGATTGCGGCGGTTTTTGCCACCATCGGGGCTTTGTTGCAACCGATCAGTGGCGATATTTCGGCCAAAGACGTGGCCAAAAGGCAACCGGCCAAACTGGCGGCCATGGAGGCGCTCTACCACACGCAAAAACCTGCTCCCTTGTTAATTGGCGGTATTGTTGATGAAAAAAAGAAAGAAGTAAAAATGGCTTTTGAAGTGCCAGCTGCTTTAAGTTTCTTGGCGCATGGCGATTTTAAGGCCGAGGTAAAAGGCCTAGACCAAATTCCCGAAAGCGAGCATCCACCGGTAGCCGTAACGCATTATGCCTTTCAATTGATGGTGGGTATAGGAAGCTTATTGGTGTTGCTATCGCTTACCTATTATGTAAACTTATGGCGCAAAAAGGCAATTGTCGATCGCCGATGGCTGTTAAAGCTCTTTGTGGCCGCTATTCCGTTAGGCTACATTGCCCTGGAAGCTGGGTGGGTAGTTACAGAGGTAGGCCGGCAGCCGTGGATTATTTATGGTGTGATGAAGACCAAGGACGCGGTAACGCCAATGCCAGGCATCGCTTGGTCTTTTTACTTGTTTACGGCCATTTATGCTTCGCTAAGCCTGATCGTGATCTTTTTGCTTTACCGACAGATCAAAATGGTACCAACCTTGTATAGTCAGCAACCTCAAAAACAATAGCCATGCAGTATGTAGTCATTTCTTTCTTGTGCCTCGCTATTTTGCTTTACTTTTTGTTAGGTGGCGCCGATTTTGGGGCAGGCATCATCGAACTTTTTACCTCTCCTAAAAACCGGAGCAAAACCCGTAAAACAATGTACCATGCCATAGGTCCGGTTTGGGAGGCCAACCACATGTGGCTTATTATTGCCATTGTGATTTTGTTTGTGGCCTTTCCGCTCATTTACAGCACGATGTCTATCTATCTGCACATTCCGTTGGCCGTCATGCTTATCGGCATCATTGCCCGCGGAACAGCTTTTGTGTTCAGGCATTACGATGCGGTAAAAGACCAGATGCAGGAAGTATACAACAAGATTTTTGTGTATTCGAGCTTTATTACGCCTTTGTTTTTAGGCATTATTGCAGGTAGCATGCTTTGCGGACAAATAGACACTGATCCACATAATTTTGTACAGGCCTATATTTGGGGCTGGCTCAACTTTTTTTCGGTAGCTGTTGGCTTGTTTACCGTGGCTTTATGTGGGTTTTTGGCCGCCATTTACCTCATTGGTGAGTGCAAAGAAGAGGAAGATAAAAAACGCTTCATTAAAAAGGCGAAATTCATGAACGTAGCGGCTGTGCTTTTGGGTATCGTTGTTTTTTGGGCAGCCTACTCGGAAGGAGTACCCTTGGTTAATTGGGTATTTGAAAACCCCGTTGGATTAACCGCAGTAAGCTTGGCCAGTCTCTCGTTAATTTTGTTGTGGTATTTGTTGCTGAAAGGCAAAACAAAGGTATTGCGCATTTTAGCAGGTTTTCAGGTGACCATGATTTTATTGGCCATCAGCTATGCGCACTTCCCTAATTTCATCAGGCTCAGAAATGGCGATGCCATTTCGCTCTACGAAGCCATTGGGCCGGAAAAAACAGTTAGTACCCTGGGTTGGGCCTTGCTCTTGGGCAGTTTGATCATCCTGCCGTTTCTAGGCTATTTGTTTTATAAATTCCAGAAGAAAGAAGAATAATCAGGAAACCGAAGCCTAAAACTGAAAGTATAAAGAAAGATAAAGGCGGATTTGAAATCCGAAGTTGCTTTAGTCGGGAAAGCATTTCCCGACTAGCATTTCGTCTTTAATCTTCAACTTTAACCCTCAACCTTCAACCTTCCTGCCTTCAGCCTTCCTGCCTTCCCACCTTCTACCTCTTCTCCACCTGCATCAAAGCCTCGTCTTGGCCAGCTATATAGTTTTTAATCGAATAATCTACGGCCACATCGGGTTTTAAAGGTCCCTTTTTGCCTTTCCATCTTTCCCAATACCTGGTAGAATAAGCCACTACGATTTTCGATTTGGGCAAGGCAAACCCTCTAACCTCGCCATAACCGTTAATCAAACCCGCACTAGGTTGACCAATTAGGGTAATGTTCAGGTTTCTTTTGAGGTCGACAGCGTTCATCACGGCCGATGAGAAAGTCGTTTTGCCAATCAGTACAAAAAACTTGTTCTTTTGGTTAAGATAGCTCTGCTTGATTTGCTCGGTAAACGGCTCTAGAATGCCCGAATTGCCGCCGCTGTTATAGCGTAGATCGAGTACAATTTTCTCGGGCTTGTGCTCATTGATGCTGGCAAACAGCTCGTCGTTGAACTTGGCAAAAGGATAGTTCGGCATTTCCCTGCACTGGCTGTAGTTGAAATACAGGATTTTTTTATCGGCGCTATACTCAAACCAGTAGTTGCCGGCTTTCTTTTTGGAAAGCAGGCTTTGGCCAGACCTTACCAAAGGCAGTTTTGCAGCATTGTTGCCGGCTACCGAAGCAAGGCTTATCTTTGTTGTTTGCTCTTTGTTTGTGCTAAAAACGAAGATGGCTTTAGAAACGTCGTCAATAAGGCCCAAGCCTTTCAACAATACGGGGTTATTAAGGTGATGTACCAAATGATCATTGAAATAAGAAGGGTTTTCGTGGAGGATGATTTCCTTAAAGCGGGTAACCACTTCGCTTACCGGATGACCGTTTATGCTCTCCAACTTGCTGTTTAACAAGGAGGAATGGGCCGAATCGATGCCGGTTACAAAAAGGCCTTCCTTAAAAACTTCGAATTGGATAGGCAGGGTCTTGGTAAAATCAACCTCTATAAAAGTATGTTCGTCGCCTATGGATACGGTCAGTTTAAAAAGCTCGGCTATAAAGCGGTCCCAGTCAAGCGAGTTAGACCTCATTAAAATCTGGTCGACTTTGTTTTCGAACTGGGCGCGGTCTATTTTGGCAAATAGGTTGGTATGCTTTTCTGGAAGTGTTTTTTTCAGGAATTCGAGGTCTTGTACAAAATCTTCTTTGCTAAGCGATTGCGCCCAGCTGCCAAAGCTGCACAAGGCGAAAAATAGGATAGGGAGTATTGTTCTTTTCATGTTTAGGTTTTCCAAAAGACAAGGCTTTTGTGGAAACGTTGCACCCAATCGCAGCAAATTAGAATTTATACTTGCCCATTTTTCCGTCTATCGTTAAATATGCCGGCAATGCAGCCGAGCCATACCAGTTGAACAGTTCGGCATCCAGTAGCTTGGCTTTTACTGCTGGGTCTGTAGCCAGCATTTCCTTGGCTTCGTCGAGCGATTTGGTGTTGAGGATAAAAATGCCCCTATAGCTCTTGTCGTTCTTGCCCAAAGGTCCGGCAACAATGAGCTTGTTCTGTTGCACCAGCTTGCCCATATTGGCCATGTGTCCGGCAAAGAGGCTATCGGTTTTGGCTTTGGTTTCGGTAGTATTGCTCCCTGTTTTAAGGATCACCAATACGTACATCTTCATGCCATAATCGTCGGCGCCATATTCTTTGGCAAGTTTTTCATCGTATTTCGGATTGGCCTTTTTTTCCTGGGCACCCACGTAGATGCAAGCGCAAAGCAGCAGGGTAGACAACAGCAATTTTTTCATGATAATTTAAATTTTAAGCTGAAATGATTCATGGAGCTAGTCTAGATTCTTTTCGCGCATCCACTTGACCAGCTCGGCTTTTAGTGCTTCGCCCATTTTTTTCTGATTGGCCGGATCCTGCAAAAAAGCCTTGCTCACCTCATTGTCGCCAATTTCCAGTAAAACCCGGTATTTGGCAGTATTGATGTTTTCGTCGAGACTATAAAATGCTTTTTTGCCTGTAGCTTTGCAGGTGTAATCGTTTCTTCCGGTCGAGCTATCGAAAAGAACGCCTCGGTTTTCCAGGTCGGTGGCCTTGCTGATGGCGGCGATCAATCGTGCAGCCAATTCCTTGTTTTCAGCTTCCTGGGCATCGCCTTCATGTATATAGCCCCAAATGGCATGGCGCTTGGTGCCACCGTTATTGTGTACAGCGATAAATACGGTGGGCTTCAATTTATTCGATTCCTGCAATTCGTAGGCATAGCCCGATATTTTGCCATCGATAATAGCCGAAGTATGTTCAATTACGGTATTGCTGCCTACATCGGGATGGTGCAGGCCTTCCTGGTGCAGGCTCCAAACCTTGTGTTCGTTTAAGGTTGGCTTGCTGGCCATGGCACCCTCTATGATGCCGTTACAGGTGGCGGCTTCGCTAAAATCGGTTCCGGTGTCGGTTTGGTGCGAGGGTTGCCACACCACAACCGTTTTGGGCTTAAGCGGTACGTGGCCAACACTGGTGCAAAGGGCTAAGCCCAAAGTGGCTAGCAATAACTTGTTCATAAAAGGGCGATTTGGTGAAAACTAAAGATAGCAAATCTCCAGATAGGCTGGCAAAGAAAAAGCCCAATCGTTTTGACTGGGCTTTTTTATGGTTTTCTTTAGTGGTTAGCGGTTTACAATCACGCAATCGAACAGCTAACCTCGGTTAGTTTTTCATCATCTTCAAGAAAGTAGCCAGTTTGGCTTTCATTTGCCTTCTGTCTACAATAAAATCCAAAAATCCGTGCTCTAATACAAATTCGGAGGTTTGGAAACCTTTAGGCAGGTCTTTTTTAATGGTTTCTTTGATAACGCGCGGTCCGGCAAAGCCGATCAAAGCGCCAGGTTCGGCAATGTTAATGTCGCCCAGCATGGCATAAGACGCCGTCACACCACCGGTAGTCGGATCGGTAAGCAAAGAAATGTATGGAATTTTAGCTTGGCTCAACAAAGCCAGTTTAGCCGAAGTTTTAGCCATCTGCATCAAAGAAAAGGCGGCTTCCATCATTCGTGCACCGCCCGACTTCGAAATCATCAGGAAAGGCACCTTGTGTTTAAGGCTGTAGTCGATAGAGCGCGCAATTTTTTCACCTACTACCGATCCCATCGAACCGCCGATAAAAGCGAAGTCCATACAGGCAATCATGATTTCTTCGCCATCAATTTTGCCATGTGCAGCCCTGATGGCATCTTTTAAGCCTGTTTTGGCCGTAGTTTCGACAATTCTTTCTGTATACGGCTTGCTATCGACAAAGTGAAGCGGATCGCCCGAAGTCAAGTTGCCGAAAAGTTCGGTAAACTCGTTATTGTCAAAAAGAACCTGGAAATATTCTTTAGAACCTATTCTGAGGTGGTAGTCGCAGTAGTGGCAAACGTACTTGTTTTCTATCAAGTCTGCGCTGTGGAGTGCTTTTTTACAGTTCGGACACTTGTTCCACAAGCCGTCTGGCGCTTCTTTTTTTTCTTCTGTTGAGGTACTGATCCCCTTTTTTTCTCTCTTAAACCAAGCCATGTTACTTTTAAAAAATGCGAGTACAAAGAAACAAAAAAATATTTTAAGCGGTAGTTTTAATTTCGCCTAAATATAATTTGCGCAGACAGCCCCAAACGCTTAAGGCTAAATCGATTTTAAAAAGGCGGAGCCAAGATTTTTGTTTTCAAATTAAAATAGTGCTTTCAAATATAATTGTATATTAGCCGATGATATTGTAAAAAGTACACTAAGTTGATTGTTGAATACAGTTCAGCTTTGAGCGGTATTTTTTAAAATTTTTGCTAAATTCGAAAATCAACAAAACAAATATAAAATGAGTTTAAAAGGCTATAAAGGCGTAATTTACGGAGCAGCCGTTCAGGAGTTGTTTGAACAGGCTAAAAAACATCAATTTGCATTGCCAGCGGTAAACGTTACAGGTACCAATACCATCAATGCAGTAATGGAAACGGCAAAAGCGGTAAATTCGCCGGTAATGATCCAGCTTTCTAATGGTGGCGCGCAATTTTATGCGGGCAAAACCCTAAACAACGATAACCTGAATGCTTGCGTGCTGGGTGCGGTTTCTGCGGCCAAACACGTGCATTTATTGGCCGAGCACTATGGCGTAGCGGTTATTTTGCATACCGACCATGCGGCTAAAAAATTGTTGCCTTGGATTGACGGCCTTTTAGACCATGGAGAGAAATTCTTTGCCGAAACCGGCAAGCCTTTGTTCTCGTCGCACATGTTGGACCTTTCTGAAGAGCCGATTGAAGAAAACATGGAAATCTGCACCAAGTACCTAGAGCGCATGAGCAAAATGGGCATGACCATCGAAATCGAGCTGGGCGTTACCGGTGGCGAGGAAGATGGCGTAGACAACAGTGATGTAGACAGTTCTAAACTATATACCCAGCCGTCTGAAGTGGCTTATGCCTACGAAGAACTGAGCAAAGTAAGCGACAGGTTTACCATTGCGGCCGCTTTTGGAAACGTACACGGCGTTTATAAACCAGGAAACGTAAAGCTACAACCGATTATCCTGAAGAATTCGCAGGATTATGTAAGAGAAAAATTCGGTTTGACTACCGAAAAACCTGTTAACTTCGTATTCCATGGTGGTTCTGGCTCTTCTCAGGAAGAAATCAGGGAAGCCATTTCGTACGGTGCCATCAAAATGAACATCGATACCGATATGCAATGGGCATTTTGGGAGGGCATTTTAGCTTATTACAAAAAGAACGAAGCCTATCTGCAAGGCCAGATCGGCAACCCAGAGGGCGAAGATAAGCCGAATAAAAAATACTACGATCCACGCGTTTGGTTGCGCAAGGGCGAAGAAGAGTTTGTAAAACGCCTCACCGTTGCCTTCGAAGATTTGAACTGTATCAACGTACACGAAAAGTTGTAAGCGGCAAACATTTCGCAAGCTAAAAATGTTTAAAGAAAGCGTGACAGTAGAATTACTCGTTGCGCTTTTTTTA
This sequence comes from Pedobacter sp. TM02, assembly GCF_059705275.1. Taxonomy (NCBI): domain Bacteria; kingdom Pseudomonadati; phylum Bacteroidota; class Sphingobacteriia; order Sphingobacteriales; family Sphingobacteriaceae; genus Pedobacter; species Pedobacter sp. TM02. The sequence goes on along the minus strand of NZ_AP046530.1, from coordinate 2,851,451 downwards.
TGCCCGTATTTATTCGCAAATTAGTACAATAAAACACCTGTTATGAAAAGTAGAAAAAAGAAAGGTAATCTGTTCGAAGATTTTGCCAATGCCGCTACCCGTTTTACCGGCAGCTCTTATGCTTTTTTGGCCGCCACGGCCATTGTGGTTTTATGGGCGGTATCGGGACCAATTTTCGATTATTCCGAAACCTGGCAACTCGTCATCAATACCGGAACCACGATCATTACTTTCTTGATGGTATTCCTGATCCAGAAATCGCAGAACAAAGACAGCAAGGCCATCCAACTGAAGCTGAACGAGCTCATTGCGGCACACGAGCAGGCCAGTAACCGCATGGTTGATATCGAAGACCTGACCGAAAAGGAACTCGACCAGTTGCATAAGTTCTATGTAACCTTGTCTAAACTGGCCAAAAAGGAAAGCGATATCCATTGTTCGCACTCCATAGATCGGGCTGAAGAGATCAACGAGCAAAAAGCAAAGCACGTTTTAAAAACCGCAAAGAAACAATAAAATGGACACACTTCAAGTACACAAGGCTACCACCAAAGAAGAACTGGAAAAAGTTTTCGCCATCCGTAAGATCGTTTTTGTACACGAACAGGGCTGTCCGCCAGAACTGGAATGGGAAAACGAAGATGTATCGACCCATTTTTTGGCTTTATCAGACCATCGGCCTTGTGGAGCCTGTCGCTGGCGCAAAACCGATAAAGGCTATAAGCTGGAGCGTTTTGCGGTGCTGAAAGAGTTTAGGGGCCAAGGCGTTGGCCGGGCCCTGATTGCCACTGCGCTCGACGATTTGCCACCCGATGCCAATTACATTTACCTCAACTCGCAACTGGATGCCATGAGCCTGTATGCCAAGTTTGGCTTTGTAGCTGAAGGCGAACAGTTTGAGGAAGCTGGGATACAGCATTTCAGGATGGTGAAGAAGGTTTAGTTTGATTTCCTTCAGCGTTAATGAAATATTTTACCCGAATAAGCGAGGGACTTTAATTATTTAAGGAAGAATAATTAAATGATTGGAATAAATTTTAGGTTTACCCATTCACCGGAGCTATAGATTTCAACATTGAAATCGTCGACAATAGTATCACCAAGTATATTGTTGTAAGTAAGTCTAAGTTTCAAAGCGGGTTTTTTTATTTCTTTTTTATTAATTTTTGTACCACAACATGCCATATATGAAATAGGAAGTCTGATATCTTCCCCTCTTTCAGTTTTAATTGTAGATAGGATTTCTTTGTCACTAATGTTATTTATGGTTAAATCGCTCTCATATACATCTTTTACAAACTCCTTAACTGTTTGATGATCATATATCCAATGTGTTTTTACCAATCTTGCATTACCTTTGCCAATATTTTCAATCTTAACAGATGCCGTAGGTTTTGAAATATTTGTAGGATCTGTTACTTCGTTATAAAAAAACGGACGCGAAATCTCGATAGGGTCTTGATTCTGTTCGGTAGGAAAGACTACTATTGTTTTTCTGTCGAGAGTAAAAAGTGTTGTTTCATTAGGAATGAGATATGGAAGCACAGAGGCTTTCCTGTCAACATTAATTTCTATAAGTTGCTTATAAATAAATAATAAGGTCAATACAGTAGCCATTGCGCCAAGGCAGGTAAAATATTCGGCTATTTTTTGACTATTTATCGTCTTATTTAATGAAAAATTTTGTGGCTCATTCCAAACAAAAAATACTGTTAAAATTATGATCGAAAATGTAGAAATATAAAAAATATTCTCTATCGTATATTCTCTTATTGCTTTCATCGTTTAATTGGTTGAAGAATAAGTAAATATAGAAAAGTACGATATTTTTTAAATCTGGTGTCGACAATTTAATAGCTAATGGAATATTTTGCCCGAATAAGCCATAGCTTCTACCCATTTTTCTAGATCGAGACCCAGATATTCGCCTTTCGATTGCAGATAAGCAATCAAGTCTTCGGTGGCCATGTTGCCCGTCAGGTCGTCGGTAGCCATGGGGCAGCCTCCAAAGCCTTTTAGGGCACTGTCAAAACGCTTGCAGCCAACTTCGTAAGCCGCTTCGATCTTTTCTAATCGGGTTTGTGGCGTACTGTGCAAATGGATGCCGATTTCGGTTTGCGGAAAACTGTTTATCAATGCCGGCAAAAGGGCTCTGATCTTTTCAGGTGAAGAAACCCCGGTGGTGTCTGCCAGTGCCAGGATTTTTACGCCCCGGTTCACCAGCTCATAGGCCCAATGCTGTACAATTTCGGTATTCCACTCGTCGCCATAAGGATTGCCAAATCCCATAGAAAGGTAAACCACTGCCGTTTTGTTGTGTTGGTCGCATAAATTGAGCATTTCTTCAACCGTATGCAACGACTGGGCAATGCTCGAGTTCGTATTGCGCTGCTGGAAGGTCTCAGACACCGAAAAGGGAAAACCGAGGTAAGTAATGGCCTGATGTTGAACGGCCTCTGCTACGCCCCTTAAATTGGCTACAATGGCCAGCAGTTTAGACTTGGTACGAGCCATATCCAGCAAACCGAGCACTTCTTGGGTATCGCGCAATTGTGGAATGGCCTTTGGCGAAACAAAACTGCCAAAATCGATGGTATCAAAGCCTACCTGCAACAAAAGATTGATGTATTGGGCTTTAATTGCGGTGGGAATAAAATCGTGCAGGCCTTGCATGGCATCGCGTGGACATTCTACGAGTTTCATGGGTTAAGGGTTATCAAGTTGAAAGGTTATCAAGTTGGGATTCGGGTTGCAATTAATGCTGCTTTTTCAGTTGAAGGTTAAGCAATAAGCTAATTTTTCTTGTCTTCTGCTTCAAGTTTGTCGGCTTTTACAAATGGCCTGATAATTAATCGCGTGCCTCTGTCGTAGCTAAAGTAGCTCCAAACCCAGTTTACAAAAACCACCAGTTTGTTTCTGAAGCCAACAAGGGTCATCAGGTGGACAAACATCCAGGTAAACCAGGCAAAAACGCCCTGAAAACGGATTTTGTTGATGTCGACCACGGCACGGTTACGGCCCACGGTAGCCATCGCACCTTTGTCAAAGTACTTAAAGTCTTCGGTAGGTTCGTTGTTGATAAGGTGGGTCAGGTTTTTGGCCAATTGTTTGCCTTGCTGAATGGCTGCAGGCGCAACTCCTGGGTGTCCGTTAGGGGTTTCATCGGTAATCATGGCCGCTACATCGCCAATGGCATAAATGTTCTGGTAGCCCTCTACGCGGTTAATCTTGTCGACTTTTAACCGATTGCCACGTACAATTTTCTCGGTATTGAGGCCATCGAGCACCACACCCTTTACACCGGCGCTCCAAATTACGGTAGAGGAGGCAATGGTGCGGCCATCAACAAAAGAAAGCACCTTGCCATCGTAGGCCTGTACGCGGGTTTCGGTGTATACGGTTACACCCAGCTCTTCGAGAAAGGCCTTGGCTTTTTGCTGGGCCTGTACAGACATGGCGCCTAAAAGTTCTGGCGAGCCTTCGACCAGGTAAATGTTCACCTTGTGGATATCCAGCTCGGGATAATCGTTTTTTAAGACATGCTTTTTAAGCTCGGCAATGGCACCAGCGGTTTCAACACCGGTTGGGCCGCCGCCAACCACCACAAAGTTCAAAAGCTCGGCTTCTTGTTCGGGCGTTTTGGCAATGAGCGAAGCCTCGAGGTTCTGCAAAATCAGGCTGCGCAGGTTTAAGGCTTCGGGAATAGACTTCATTGGCATGGCATTGTGCTCTATTTCGGCCTGGCCAAAGAAATTGCTGGTAGAACCTGTGGCAATTACCAAATGGTCGTATTTGATTTCGCCAATCGTAGTTAAGAGGGTATTGCTTTCGGGAATGACCTTTTCTACTTCGGTTACCCTAAAAGTGAGGTTTTTTTGTCCCTTGAATATTTTTCGGATCGGGAAGGCAATCGAATCGGCCTCCAGGCCACCGGTAGCAACCTGATAGAGCAGGGGCTGAAAAGTGTGGTAGTTGTGCCTATCGAGTATAGTCACTTCTACGTTTTTTTTACGGAGTTTCTTGGCCAGCTCTATGCCGCCAAAACCGCCGCCAACAATAACTATTTTCTGCTTTTCGTTGTTCATATCTGATAAACCCATGAGCTTCGCATTTAGTTTAGCAAATATAGAAGATACTTTAGCATTGTTGCTTAAACCAGTTTAAGAACAGGGCGTTTATGGTAATTTGATTGTAACAAAAAAGGCCCCGAAATTTTCGGGGCCTCTTGAATATATTTTTCAACCTATTTTTTCTTTTCGTCTTTCGACAAGTCGATTACGATAGGGGTTGAGATACACAATGAAGAGTAAGTACCGATGATACGTCCGATTAACAAGGCAAAGATAAAGCCACGGATGCTATCGCCACCAAAGATGAAGATCACCATCAATACGAAGAATACCGTTAACGAGGTTAGGATGGTACGGCTCAAGGTGCTGTTCAATGCAAAGTTGATCAAGTTATTGCGTTCTTCGCCATATACATCGGCTTTGCCGGTTTCGCCCAATTTCTCGCGGATACGGTCGAATACGACCACGGTTTCTGTCATGGTATAACCCATTACCGTTAAAATGGCGGCAATGAAATCCTGTCCAATTTCTAATGGGAAAGGCAACACGCCATCTAAAATGGTGTAGAACGAAAGTACCAACAATACGTCGTGGAATAAGGCGATAACCGCACCCAAACCATATTGCCATTTTTTGAAACGTACCAAGATGTAGATAAACATCACGATACAAGAGAACAAGATTGCACCGTATGCACCATAAATGATGTCGCTGGCAATAGTAGGGGTTACTTTTTGCGAGCTTTCGATGCTATATTTCGCGCCTAGTTCGTCTAACCCCTTTCTCAAAGCGGTTTCAACTACTTTATCGGCATTCTGGTCTTGGTCGTTGATATGGAAAGGCGTAGTAATTTTTAACGAGTTATCCGTTCCGGCTGTCTTTACCAAGGCTTCTTCGCCATCGAAATTAGCCGAAAGCTTTTTGGCTACATCTTCGGTGTTCATGGCTTTGTCGAACTTCACCATGTAGGTTCTGCCGCCTTTAAAATCAACACCCAGGTGCAGGCCGCCATTTTTTACATAGAAACCGATACCGGCCAAAATGATAAGCGACGAAATCACATAATAAAGCTTTCTACGGCCAACAAAGTTGAAGGCAATGTTTTTGAATGCGTTTCTGGTTACGCTGTTATCGAAAGAAATTGACGATTTTTTGTTCAGCAAACCTTCAAAAATTACGCGGGAGATTGCTACTGCAGCGAATAATGAAGTTACGATACCCACCATTAAGGTTACGGCAAAACCACGAACCGGCCCTGTACCGAAAATGGCCAGGATAAATCCAAGGATAAACAAGGTAACGTTCGAGTCGATGATAGACGACATGGCGTGCTTAAAGCCTTCTCTAATGGCTACGGCAGTGCTCTTGCCATGCGCCAGCTCTTCACGTACACGCTCGAAGATCAAGATGTTCGCATCTACCGATAAACCGATGGTTAATACGATACCAGCAATACCTGGAAGGGTTAATACAGCATGGAAGGCGGCCAATATACCCATGATAAAGAACAAGTTGATGACCAAGGCCAAGTTGGCTACCCAACCTGCTTTGTTGTAGTACATGGCCATAAAGGCTAAGATTACAATAAAGGCAATGATGAATGAAGCCAGACCACTGTTGATTGCTTGTTGACCCAATGATGGACCTACCACGAAATCTGAAACGATTTTGGCAGGAGCAGGCAATTTACCGGCCTTTAAAATGTTGGCCAAGTCTTTGGTATCTTCTTGCGTAAAGCTTCCAGAGATAGAAGAAACGCCGTTAGGGATTTCGTTCTGTACGGTAGGCGCTGAATATACGGTATTGTCTAATACAATGGCAATGGCTTTTTTGTTGTTTGGATCGGCTGCGGCATCGGCAGTGATCTTTTTCCATTTGGTAGCACCTTCAGAAGTCATGAACATGGTTACCTCTGGTCTGTTTTGCTGATCGAAATCGGCACGGGCGTTGGCAATCGCATCGCCACCCAAATCAGGTTTTCCGTCTAAAGAAGTTACTTTGATGGCATAAAGTTCGAATAGTTTGGTACCAGTTCTAGGCTTGGCACTCCACATGAACTTCATATTGCCAGGAATAATCGGCTTTACTTCGGCTTTGGCAAAGAAGGCATTTACTTTGGCCGTGTCTTTTTGCATGGCAATACCTACTACGGCTCCAGGAATCAACGACATCTGACCAGCTTCGTTAGGCGCAATTGCAGGTTGCAATAGGGCAAACAAAGGGTTCTTTTTGGCTTCGTTAAGGACTTTGGTTGCTTTAGAAGTATCGGCAGTGTTGCCTTTAGTGGTTAAACCAGCCAATTTACCGCCTTTTTTGGTGGTATCGCCAGCAACTGCAGGCGTCGTGGCTACGGTATCTTTAACGCCAGCAGCCAAGGTTTTGTTGATGTTGTCCAAAACGCCATAAGTTTCATCGTTTTGGTAAACTTGCCAGAACTGCAATTCGGCCGAGCCCTGCAATAGCTTGCGTACACGCTCTTTGTCTTGGATGCCCGGCATCTCGATGAAGATACGGTTTGAGCCTTCCTGCTTCTGCATGTTCGGACTTACCACGCCAAAACCATCAATACGGCTACGCAAGATAATGAACGAACGGTCGATGGCACTGTTGGCTTCTTTAGACAAGTAGTTTTTTACTTCAGAATTGCTCGAGTTGCTTTTTAAAACGGTCGAATTATCTTGGTTGGCAAAGAAATCGGCCAATTTTCCGTTAGGTACAAGTTTTTCGTATTCGTTAACAAACAAAGAGATGAAATCTTTTCCACCAGTGTTCATTTGTTGCTGTGCATTTTTCAATGCCTCGTTAAAGTTGGCATCGGTAGGATTGCCCGCTAAGGATTTGGTCAGCTCTGCCAACGAAATCTCCATGGTCACGTTCATACCACCTTTCAAGTCGAGGCCAAGGTTGATTTCCTTGCTTTTTACTTGTTGATAGGTTAGGCCTAAACCGGGATAAACCGGAACGGTAGCCATCGAATCTAAATAGGCTTTCTCCTTAACGGCATCGCCTTTGGCATACTCTTTGGCTTTTTTCTCTACATTATAAGTAACTAGATTAAACGAAAGTGAATACAGACAGACAATACCCAATAGTATTGCCATAAATTTAATAAAACCTTTACCTTGCATTTGTTTGACTTTTGTATATAATTTTTTCTATAGTATGCTGTTTTTAAACAAGTCGGCAAATCTAATTATTTTTTTAAATAATAGGACTTCTTATTGTAATTTTATTAAGGAAGCTTGGCTATAGGCGTTGCAACGTTGAAAAAGTATAGCCTAAGGCGTTTTTTTCGTCGGGCGCGTAGCTTTCTTTCTCGGTTTCAACCCATTCGTTGGTATTGATTTCGGGGAAAAAGGCATCGGCCTCAAAAGATTGGTGCACCGTAGTCAGGTAAATTTTTTGTGTCAAAGGCAAAGCCGTTTTATAGATTTCGGCACCGCCAATTAGAAATACTTCGTTTTCGGCTTTACACAGGGCAATGGCTTCGGTCAGGCTGTTTACCACTTCTACACCCTCCAGCGACAAGCCCTTTTGGCGGGTAATTACAATGTTGCGCCTGTTGGGCAAGGGCTTGCCGATCGAATCGTAGGTTTTGCGGCCCATAATAACGGTATGCCCCGAAGTAATTTGTTTAAAATGTTTGAGGTCGGCCGGCAAATGCCACAGCAATTGGTTGTTTTTGCCGATGGCACGGTTTTCGGCAATGGCTACAACGATTGATATAATCATTAGTTTATTTAGAGGTTGACTGATTGGTATAATTATAGTTATACACACAAAGGTAGGGCTACAAATGAGTTGGCAAAAACTTATTTCCCAACATGCCAATTTAACTTTAATCGATAGTCTGAGATTTACCTTTGTTAAAGGGTCAGTCCTTTCTCCTTAGATGAGAAAGGACCAAAGAATCAAGGCTTCAAACCTTTGTTGCAATAGCTAAACCTACGCCTGATGATGCAAGGCCAAGCCGTGTTTATGGTGGTGCTTATATGTTGGCCATACACCACTTTTGCGCCCTTGCTTGTTATTGCAAGATGAAAGTGAGTGCAATGCTTCGGTTTGCTCTCGCTTCCAAAGTTTTGTAGGCCAAATAACATTAGCCATTCCCCTCCCTTTTGGAGGGGTGCCTGAAAGGCGGGGTGGTTAAAACTTAGAATAGCTCTTGCTAAAAGTTACCTAGACCGCCACAACGCCTTTAATATGTGGATGCGGATCGTAGTCTTTTAAGGTAAAGTCTTCGTATTTGAAATCGAAAATGTTTTTAACGGCTGGGTTGATTTCCATGGTTGGCAGTGGTCTAGGATCTCTGCTTAGTTGCAACTTGGCCTGCTCAATATGATTGTTGTATAAGTGGGCATCGCCGAGGGTATGGATAAAATCGCCGTACTGCAGGCCACATACCTGAGCCACCATCATGGTTAATAGGGCGTAGGAAGCAATGTTGAAAGGCACGCCCAAGAAAATATCGGCGCTGCGCTGGTACAGTTGGCAACTCAGCTTGCCTTCGGCTACATAAAACTGAAAAAAGGCGTGGCAAGGCGGCAAAGCCATGTTTTCTACTTCGGCCACGTTCCACGCCGATACAATGATCCTGCGCGAATCGGGGTTGTTTTTGATCATGTTCACGATCTGGCTGATTTGGTCGATCTTTTCGCCGTCGGGCTTAGGCCACGAGCGCCATTGCGAGCCGTAAACCGGACCCAAATTGCCTGCCTCATCGGCCCATTCGTCCCATATCCTTACGCCGTTGTCTTTAAGGTATTTGATGTTGGTATCGCCACTCAAAAACCAGATGAGTTCGTGAATGATAGATTTGAGGTGCAGCTTTTTGGTGGTTACCATCGGAAAGCCCTCTTGAAGGTTAAAGCGCATCTGATAGCCGAAAACGCTAATAGTACCTGTGCCTGTACGGTCGTGCTTCTGCGTGCCGTGGTCGAGCACGTGCTGCATCAAATCTAAATACTGTTTCATAAGCTACAAAGTTAAGCAATTTAAGAGCCTTTGTGCCTGAGGTTTTTTTAAACATTGGGCCGTTTTTCCAATTCGCGAAAAAATAAATTAGCTTTGGCTGTTAAATAACCATGATTATGCTTAAAAATGTAGTGCTTTCTTTTGTGGGCTTGTTGTTGGCTTCGGGTGTTTTTGCACAATCGCCAAAAGCATTGCAGCTATCTGATGCCGCCTTGGCGCTCACCAAGCAAAAAGTGGTTTACGATCCGGCTTATTTTAAAATTCCTTATCCCAATGGCGATGTGCCTGCCGGAAAAGGCGTATGCACGGATGTGGTTATTAGGGCTTACCGTACTTTGGGTACCGACCTGCAAAAGGAGGTACACGAGGATATGAAGCGCAATTTTAAGCTTTATCCCAAAAATTGGGGCCGTAAGCAGCCCGATCCGAATATCGATCATCGCAGGGTATACAACCTGATGCTGTTTTTTGCCAGAAAAGGCACAAAACTGGATTTGAGCAAAAAAACGGAAGACTACAAGCCTGGCGACCTGGTATGCTGGAACCTGAGTGGCAATATTTCGCATATCGGATTGGTGGTCAATAAAAAATCGGCCGATAACAAAAGATACCTCGTTGTACACAATATTGGCAACGGACAGGAGCTCTCCGACTGCTTGTTTTCTTGGAAAATCATTGGTCATTACCGGTATAAAATCTAGGTGGATAAGAATCGTTATTTTTGCCAGGCAACCATCAATCTCAAATCGTCAATCTGAAATCGTCAATTTAAATGCTCGCTTTTGCCAATGCCAAAATCAATTTAGGACTGTTGCTTACCGAAAAGAGAAGCGATGGCTACCATAACCTGCAAACCGTTTTTTATCCGGTTAAGCTGTATGATTCGGTAGAACTGGTGGATGCCGCAACAACTTTTTGTACGGTTAAGGGAATTGACATACCCGGTGACGCACAAGATAACCTTTGTGTGAAGGCTTTTAAGCAACTACAGGCCGATTTCGGCTTGCCTAACCAACAAATCGTGTTGCTGAAGCACATACCTGTTGGCGCAGGCCTCGGTGGTGGTTCGGCCGATGCGGCTTTCCTGATCAAGCTGGCGAACGAAAAGTTTAAACTGGGCTTAAGTACGGCAAAAATGGAGGATTATGCGCGCGCCTTGGGCGCCGATTGTGCTTTCTTTATTGCTAATAAGCCGGTTTATGCCACTGAAAAGGGCGATTGCTTCGAGGCGCTCGAAATGGATCTTTCCAAGTATTTTATAGTGCTGGTTAAACCGCCGGTACATGTTTCTACCGCCAAAGCCTACCGCAACGCAAGCGTAAAACAGCCTGCGGTTTCGCTCAAAGAATTGATAAATTTGCCTATAAGCCAGTGGAAAGAGAAGATATTTAACGGTTTTGAGGCCACTGTTTTTGCGCAGTATCCGCAAATTGACGAAATAAAAACAAAGCTTTACGCCGCAGGTGCTACATTTGCGCTGATGAGCGGCAGCGGTTCATCGGTTTTCGCAATTTTTAAACAACCGGTTTCCCTGCCCGAACTTGAAAAAGAGAATCTGGTGTTTTATGACATTTGATAGAAGTGGAAGGTAGAAAGTTAAAAGTTAAAAGTTGAAAGTGAGAGAAGTGATGAAAACTGCCAACTGGTAACTAAAAACTGACAACTGCCAACTGATAACTAACACCGGCAACTAAATAAACAATATGGAAATTAATCTCAGCCGCAAAAGCGGGAAATTCAATTTTGAAGCCGTCAACGAAAGCGGATTTACAGTGCAATTAGATGCCAAGCCAGCCATAGGTGGCGAAGGCAAGGGTTTTAGGCCCATGGAAACCCTTTTGGTTGGATTGGGTGGTTGCAGCGGTATCGACATCGTCAATGTGCTGACCAAACAAAAAGAGCCTTTAAACGACATTAAAATCAATATCAAGGCCACGCGTAAAGACGAAGAAATGCCCCCGATTTTTGATGTCATCAATATTCATTTCGACCTTTATGGCCATTTAAGCGTGGCCAAGGTAGAAAGAGCCATCCAAATGACTTTTGATAAATACTGTTCGGTTTCCAATATCCTGGGCCGTTCGGCAACCATTAATTTTACCTACGCCATTAAATAAAGTCGCGGCATCGCTATCCGCAATACTCATTACCAATTACACAATACTCACTACCCCATGATGAAAAACGAAAATTTTGAAACCATAGCCATCCGTACCCAAACCGAAAGAAGCAGCCACAAAGAGCATTCGGCGCCCATTTACCTCACATCGAGCTATAAATTTGACGACGCCGAAGAAATGCGCGCGCTTTTTGCCAACGAAAAGGAAGGCAACGTTTACAGTCGCTATTCGAACCCGAATACTTCAGAGTTTATCGAAAAGATGTGCCTTTTGGAAGGTGCCGAAGACGGTTTTGCCACCGCAACAGGCATGGCAGCCATTTTTACAACTTTTGGTGCCTTTTTGAAAAATGGCGACCACATTGTTTCGAGCCGCTCGGTTTTTGGGTCGACGCATCAGTTGCTAACCAATGTTTTCTCTAAATGGGGCGTTACCTTCGATTATGCCGATTTGGACAAGCCTGAAGATTGGGAAGCCCTGATCAAGCCCAATACCAAGATGATTTTTGTGGAGACCCCATCCAATCCGGGTATCGACATCATCGACTTGGAGTTTTTGGGTGCACTAGCCAAAAAACACAATGTATTATTTGTGGTTGATAACTGTTTTGCAACACCTTACTTGCAGCAGCCCATCAAATGGGGTGCACATATTTCCATCCATTCGGCTACCAAATACATCGACGGACAAGGTCGTGTGTTGGGTGGCATTATCTTGGGCAGCAAGGCGCTTGTGGCAGAAATTGTTGCCTTTGCCCGTCACAGTGGCCCATCGTTGTCGCCTTTTAATGCCTGGATTTTATCAAAAAGCTTAGAAACACTTGCAGTCCGCATGGATCGCCATTGCGAAAATGCCTTGAAAGTGGCCGAATATTTAGAAAAGCACCCGCAAATCAAATTGGTAAAATATCCGTTCCTGCCATCGCATCCGCAATACGAAATTGCCAAAAAACAGATGAAACAGGGTGGAGGTATTGTAACCATCGTGGTAAACGGCGGCGTAGCAGGCGCACGCAAATTTATGGACGGCCTGAAAATGTTTTCGATTTCGGCCAACTTGGCCGACACCCGGTCTATCGCTACGCATCCGGCTACCAGCACACATAGCAAGCTTACCGAAGAAGAGCGTAACATTGTGGGCATTGAGCAGGGCTCTATCCGCCTTTCGATAGGTTTGGAACATATTGACGATATCCTGGCCGATATTGAACAGGCTTTGGCTTAGTTCGGGTTAACGATTTCGACAAAAACGTTGTGCCGGGTTTCGATCCGGCATTTTTTATTTCATGATTTACCTTCGACCATATTTTGGATTGTCGATTACGGTCAACTTTGGTGTTTTGCCTTTAGACTTTTAGCTTTGCTTGTATGAACGACTGCGAATTTATCATTTCAGCGCTCCAATCGCTGTCAGAGCCGGCATATCGTCAAAAAATGTTGCGTTTTGGTATCGATAATTCCAAAGCTTTGGGCGTAAGCGTGCCCAAGGTGAGGGCATTGGCCAAGCAAATCGGCAAAAACCAGGCCTTGTCGCTCGAGCTTTGGGGAACCGGAATTCATGAAGCAAGAATTTTAGCGACCATCATTGGCGAACCCAAATTGGTAACTGAGCAACAGATAGACTGCTGGGCAAACGATTTTACCTCTTGGGATGTATGTGACCAGGCCTGTGGCAATCTGTTCGTTAAAACGCCTTATTTCAAGCCGAAGATTTTCGAGTACAGCAGGGCTGAAAAGGAATTTGTGAAACGCACGGGCTTTGTGCTCATGGCGGCGGCGGCCGTACACCTCAAAAAAGAACCTGACGAAACTTTTCTGGAGTTTTTTCCAGTCATTGAACGGGAGGCCTGGGACAACCGAAATTTTGTGAAAAAAGCCATCAACTGGGCGCTGAGGCAAATCGGCAAGCGCAATGCTTTGTTGTATGAGCAGGCCATCGTTACCGCCGAAAATATCCTTGACCAACAAAACAAAAAAGCTAACTGGGTTGCGCTTGATGCCCTGAGAGAGTTAAGAAGTAAGGGGCCTAAGGGAGGTTTGGAGTTTTAAAGTTTAAAGTTTAAAGTTGAAAGTGGTGAGTTGGGGGTTAAAGGGGGGGCATCGCCTTTAAATTTCAAATAGGTAAGCCCATCCTTAAACATCAACCATTGGCCAAAAGAATCAGGAAATGTAATCCCTGTCCTCGTCGCTCAGGGTTGATTTGTGCTCCACAGGTTGGTGCTTTTCTATTTCCGTATCGTAGCTGGTGAGGGTTTTCTTTGGCCTTCCGGCAATAAAGCCCAAAATAAAGCCAATCAGGATGCAAACGCCAATCACGATGAGCTTGGAGATGTACACCTCTTTTCCGATGATGAAATCGAATGGAACAGCATCCCTGTTGATGAGCAAAAATGTGGTTAGCAAGGCGGTAACAACAATGATGAAGATGGTTTTTGCTTTCATAAGTTTAAAAACTGTAGTTGAATATTAGTTCTAAGATAGGGTTTTGGTGGTAAACTTTGTTCACAAATACGGCCCTTACCCCCAAATCTATAACAGGCTGGTAGCGCAAAAGGTTTAGGCTGCTGCGCAATTCAAGCCCAAAAGTCTTGGGCTGTGTCAGATTAGTTTCGGTACCGATGTTTTCGTAATGGCTAAAGAAACCGCCCCTCAGATTGCGGATATAGGCAAAAGGACCAATTTCGGCATCTGGAAAAGCAATCGGAAAACGGTAGCTAAGCAACAAAGTATTTTTCAGTTCGCTCCTGGCACTGATCTGTCCGTAGCCATAAACCGTTGCAATTTCGTTATTGCCCTTCAATATGCCGCTGCTTTGCTGGTAATTGAAGCTGGCTACCAAAGAATGGTTTTTCATAATCCCAGGAAAGTAAAGCGCACTTTCAAAAGCAATCAGGTCGCCGTTAAGGTGCGGGTCGAAAGGTTGGTTGTAGTAACTGATTGTAACCGATTGGGCCCATTTAGGCGCTACGTTGCGCTCGGCAGTCCGTATGCTGTGGACGAATCCGAAGCGGTAGCTCATCGGAAAATCAAGCGTTTTGCTGAAAATGGCAGCTTCCTGTGGCGCAAAATTCCTTTGTGTATAGCTTGTTCCTACCTCTCCCAAAAAACTGTAATTGTGATTGTAGGCGTTTATGCTTAACGGTACACTGGCCTTCAGTTCGAGCCTGTTTTCCCGCCAATTGGCTTCCCGTAGCTGTCCGGCAAGGCGATAATAGGCCAAGCGTGGACGGTTCCTGAAAGTGGCGCTCAGTACCGGGTAAAGGCTTTTGTAGGTCAGCCCGGCGTTGTATTCCAGTTTCCTCAGGTCGCTGTGGTAGCTCACGCCACCAAAAAAATCAACGGTATTGAGCAGGTCGTTCGATTTGAGTGCAATGCCCACCCTGTCGTCATCATCAACCGTTGGACTGATGCTGTGGAATGAAAAAGCATGAGCCAGCGGGCTGTAGCTGGCAGAGGTATAAGCGCTGTCTGGAATTTGCCTGAACACATCGCCAGTATTTTCCTGTTTTTCGGCAGCTTCGCCAAAATATACAAAATGGTTGGGCTGCACCTCTTTGGGTTCGATTGGAGCCGTTGCAACCTCGTAACCCGTCAGTTGGTAGTTGTTGAAAAAAATCGATTGGCCATCGTTGCTCGGGCTCGGATTAAAAGCGCCGTATTTTGCTGACGTTAGCGCCACGATTTTTTTGTCGGTGGGCGTAACCTCGTAAATATTGTCAAGTCCGCTTAAATGGGCGTTAAATGCGATTTTATCGCCAATAAATACCGGCCTGTTCAGCTGCTGATTCGTTTCTTTGATCAATTGCACGGTTTCGCCCTTTTCGTTGGCCAGCCAAAGCGACTTTCCTTTTTCGCTTACGCCAACCCAGGTCCATTGCGACCCATCGACATTGAGGGCCGGCGTTTGCAAGATCAGATTTTCGGGGTTGCTGTAGGTCTTCGTTATTTGGCCATTGATCAGGTCGATGGTCACCAGGTTGAAGTTGTTGCTCAGGTCGGCCTGCACAGCCAGCAATTTTTTTCCATCGCCCGAAAGCGTTGGCGAAAACAGCCTCGTCCTGAAAGTAAGCTGGCGCCTGGTTTTGGTCGAAAAGTCGTAAAGGCAAATCACGCTGTAGTTGCGCTGCTTGTAGCGGGGGTCGTACCTGATCTCATCCCAAACCAGCAGCTGGTTGGCATAGCTGAACCAGGGTTGTTCCTGATAGCCAATTTTGAAAAGTTTTTCCTCGCTCTGATCGGGGTTCAAAACCACAAAACCAGGAACCTCGTCCTTACTTTGTTTGAGGGTTAAAAGTTGTCCATTGGGCAAGGCGGTTGGCAAGTAATAATTGGTGGCGATTTTCGCTGGCCGGTTCAGGCTTTTATAATCGCTGTGCAGGGTTTGCTCGTCTTGTCTTTGCCAATCTTTTTTCAGCTGCTCCAAAACATGCGCATAAAATTTTTGGGTGTTATAGCCCGTGTATTTTTTAAGGCTCTGCGAAAAAGGGTAGAGGCGAAGTGGTCGGTGGTGGATGTCGGCAAGCAAGCTGTCTACTATTCCTTTTCCAAATTCTTTGCGCAGCTGCGAAGTGAGCAGGTAGCCCAATTGGTAGTAGCCTGGGGTCTGGTCTTTGTTCGATCCGAAGTAGGCTTTCGAGTAAGAAAAATTTTGCCCGCTGAGCAGCGAAGTTCTGAAAGGCATGACCCATGAAGGCTGCCTGCCGCGACCCGCATGGGTAAGCGAAGTTTCGGTGCTAACCGCGTCGCCTTCGAAGAACCAGGTGGGGATGCTTGCCCCCAAATAGGCGAAGTAGATTTCTTCCGGAAAGGGGTGGGCCTGGCCTCCGGTTATTTTGTCGAATTGGGCCACATGCCTAAGCTCGTGAACGGCCAAATTATTAAGCCAATCCTGACTGTCAAATTGCTGGGGTGGAGTGGTGTTGAATTGCGACTTTTTTGGAGCCAGTTGAACAAAGCCGTTTGCGATGGTTCCCCGGTTCTGAAGCACGATGGGGATACTCGTTTTTTGTCGGTCTAAATCACGCCCAACATAAGGGTAGATGTAGGTGATGGTATTGGCCATTCTTTGAGCTTCTTTTTCGAGTTCGCTCGGATAGATGAGCCGGAAACCATTGCTGTTAATTTGGCGCCATTTTACACTAAGTGGATTTTGTTCGCTGTCGAAAATCTGTGAAAAAGCATGAAGTGAAATAAAGCTTAATGTAATTATTGTTAATATGCTGATTTTAAGTTTGTTTAATTGTTTGTTAAGCTTCATTATGATTTTGTGCTAAAATTTTTAGTTTTCTGAGGTTTTGTTAAGGTCTTTTATCTTAAATTTTAATTCAACTTAAATTTTTTAATTTATTGATTTATAGATTTTTATGCTAAATATTTAAATCAAGTATTTTTGGTGAATTTTATATTATTTTATGCTGTTTGGGGTGTTTTTTAACAGCCTTAAGGAAATCAGAGAACGTTTTTAAAACTTGCTATTAAGGTACACTTATTCCTTCGGATTTTAAGCGATTTTTTTTGTTAATTTTTTAAACATGTATACGTTTCTTCACACTCCTACCCTAGGGCTGAGTTGCTGAAACAGATTGAAAATGGCTTAAAAATGAAGCCTATTTTTGTCAGTAAATGCAGAGTTTTTAGGTTGGTTTTTAAGTTGAAAACATCCTGTCTGAACACTTCCATTCTTAGCTTTTTTTGGATGGTTCAATGGGTTTTTTCACTGACAAAAATAGAATGCTTGAAACTTGTTTTTAGGTGTCGAAAATTAGATGCGTTTTGGGTTCTTTAACTCGATTTTTTCAAGTGCGTTTTGAGGAGCAAAGGTCGGGTTGGCTTTGTTAGGCATGTTGGTTTTTCGTGGCAAGTTAGTCGCTTTGCAAAGGTGAAAATGGAACGGAAATTGGGCTTTTCCCTTTGGTTTGTTAAGGTCAAAAATTAGCATGACCTGATACAGAGTTGTTGTCGTTTGCGCTTCAAAAATGGGTGTCTTGGCTGGGTAAAAGTCGGGCAGAAAATAGTCTTTTAGATGCTCTTTAGGGAGTGGGGTTTAGCGAATAAAACGTCGGTATAACGATTGATTTTTGGGCAAGCAGTGGCTTTGGGCGGACGGAAAATAGGGCAAATATAAGCGCTCTCTGCAACGTTTTTTGATCGAAATAAAGGCTGTTTTACGGGTCAAAAACCGCGATTTTCTATGGAAAAAAGCAGTTGTTTTGGTGAGAAAATGATAAAAAATGGCTTGTAAAATGGCGGTTTTGAGTAAAAATTGGCCTTATATCGGCTTTTCCTGCCGATATTCTGACGGAAATAATTCTTTTTTCGAATAAAGCTAGGGCGGAATCGAGGCTTTAAAAGGGCTTTTTAAGCTGGATTAAAGTAGAAATGCCACGAAATCTTATGGCTTTTCTGCCTAGAACTTTGGTTTTTCGGGGAGAAAATGGAGGGAAATCAGGCCTTGTTGCGACGGTTTTTATAGATGGGATAGATAAAAACCGCGGCTAAAATAAGTAACGAACCGAGGTAAAAACCGCCGGTCATCTGCTCTTTCTGACCGAACAAAATAAAGGCTAAAACGATGCCATAAACGGGTTCCAAATTGGTAATCAAAGCCACCCTGAATGCCGATAAAGTTCGCATCACCGAGACCCCTGCAACGTAGGCCAAAGCTGTGCAAACCGTGCCAAGAATTAGCAAATAAAACCAGTCGCTTAAGCTTAGATTGAAGGTCTCTGTAAGCAGGCTTTTGTCGAATAAACGGTAAATACTGATCCAGAAAAAGGCGCCGGCAAGCTCATAAAATCCAATAATGCTGGGGTTGTTTTTCTGTACCAAAGTAGAGTTAATGGTAGAAAAAAAGCTGGCGGCAACTGCCGATAGCAAGCCGAAAATAATGCCTGTGGTGTACTTGGTTTCGAATTTAAAGATGAGATAAATGCCCAAAATAATGAGTAATCCCACCAGAATATCGCCTTTGGAAATGGCATGTTTTTTTATCAGAGGCTCTAAAATGGCGATGAAAAGCGTAACGGATGAGAGGCAAATAAGGCTTACCGAAACGTTGGCTACCTTAATGGAATGGAAGAAGAATATCCAGTGCGTAGCTACAATACTGCCCGTGAAAAAGAATTTGAGAAACTGGGTACGCGTTACCCTGATATTGGTTTTGCTGAATTTAAAATAGGCAAATAGCGTAATTGAGGCAATCAATACCCTGTACCATACCATTTGCACGGCACTGATGGAAATTAATGCGCCCAGAATACCTGTAAAGCCCCAAACAAAAACGGTAAGGTGTAAAATTAAGAGGTTTCGGTTGTCGTGATTAAGTGTTTTAAGGCTGGGTTTCATCTTATTTTGGTGCTTTTCGCAGCAAATATAAGCCTAGTAAGCCAAAAAAGAGCGTAGGCAAAATCGTTGCAGCCAAAGGAGGCAAGCCGCCCTTGGTCGAAAACATCTTGGCAAACTGCGTCAAAACGATATAGGCAAAGCTCAGGATAATGCCGATTCCGAGTGGCAACCCCACGCCTCCACGTACTTTTCTGGAAGATAAAGCTACGCCGATTAATGTGAGTACAAAGGCCGATAGGGGTTGCAGCCAACGCTTGTACTGTTCAAAAAGCAGGTCGCTCATAATGCCAGAGCCCCTTATTCTTTCTTTTTTGATCTTGTCTGAAAGCTCTTTGTTGCTCATGCTTTCGAATACATTCTGGTAAGCCGAAAAATCGTTGGGCCTCATATCCAGAACTGTATCTTTCTGCTTGTTGAAGGCATAAACCATCGTTTCTTTAAGGCCGTCAATGTTCCTGATGGTGTAGCTGCTCAGTTTCCAGGTTCTTTTTACCGAATCCCAGGTAATCTGCTCAGCCATCAGTTTTTTCTTCAAGACGTCGCCCTTGAATTTATCTAGCGAGAAACGGTAGCCAATATTGGTTTTATTGTCGAAATTATCGATGAAGATATAGGTATTGCTATCCACTTTCATGTGGATATTGGTTTTGATATAGGGGTCGTTTTTGTTTACCACCTCATTTTCGAACTTGTTTTTGATCCTGTTGGTATAGGGCAATACATAGAGATTAGACAACAGGTTGAGCGAGAAAATAATGAAGGCCGAGATAAAGTAAGGTCTTAAAAAACGGTTAAAGCTTACGCCCCCACTTAAAATAGGCACGATTTCGGTCTGGTCGGCCATTTTAGCCGTAAAGAAAATGACTGCAATAAAATTGATCAATGGCGAGAGCATGTTCACATAAAACGGTATAGAACCGGCATAGTATTGCGAAATGGTTTGCCAGATGCTCATGTTGTTCTCCAAAAAATCGTCGAGTTTTTCCGAAAGGTCAAAGATGACAATGATCACCACAAAGATAACCAGGGTGTAAACAAAGGTACCCAGGTACTTGCCAATAATATAGCCGTCGATAATTTTAATGCGCTGCCTGATGAAGTTCATTACAATTTATTCCCTAATATACTCACCATTTTATTCTTCCAAGCGTAAAACTCGCCCGAAATGATTTTTTCTCTGGCTTCTTTAACCAGCCAGAGGTAGAAATGCAGGTTATGCAAAGTGGCAATCTGTGCACCCAACATCTCTTTCGAGTGCATCAAGTGCCTTAAATAGGCTTTGGTATACACTTGGTCGGCCAGTAAATCGCTTTCGGCATCGATTGGAGAAAAATCGCTTTCCCATTTCTTGTTGCCGATGTTGATGATGCCGTTTCGGGTGAACAGCATGCCGTTTCGGGCATTTCTGGTGGGCATTACACAGTCGAACATGTCAACGCCAAGCGCAATGTTTTCCAATATATTAATAGGAGTACCCACGCCCATCAGGTAGCGTGGTTTGTCTGTGGGCAGGATGTCGCAAACCACCTCGGTCATGGCATACATTTCTTCGGCAGGTTCGCCTACCGATAAACCGCCAATGGCATTGCCTTCGCGACCCATTGAAGCAATAAATTCGGCCGACTTCACCCTTAAATCCTTATAAACCGAACCCTGAACGATAGGGAAAAGCGTTTGTTCATAGCCATATTTGGGTTCGGTAGTGTCTACACGCTCGCAACAGCGTTTAAGCCACCTGTGGGTCATGTTGAGCGAATTGGCCGCGTACTTGTAATCGCAGGGATAAGGTGTGCATTCGTCAAAAGCCATAATGATGTCAGCGCCTATGGTTCTTTGGATGTCCATGGCGTATTCGGGTGTAAACAAGTGCTTTGAGCCGTCAATGTGCGAACGGAAAGTTACCCCTTCCTCCTTGATTTTGCGCACTTTGCTCAACGAGTACACTTGATAGCCACCGCTGTCGGTTAAAATAGGCTTGTCCCAGCCAATGAACTTGTGAAGTCCACCGGCAGGTTCTAAAACTTCCAGTCCGGGTCTTAGGTACAAATGATAGGTATTGCCCAAGATGATTTGGGCTTTGATCTCTTCTTTGAGTTCTTTTTGGTGCACTGCTTTTACTGTTCCGGCAGTGCCTACAGGCATAAAAATAGGGGTTTGTATTTCGCCGTGGGCAGTGGTAATTACGCCTGCCCTGGCTTTGGATGACGGGTCTTTGGCCTGTAAATCAAATTTCATGCTGTTCTGTGTTTTGTTGGCCAAGATGGTTTTCATGGCATGGCATTCTGCTTCAAAAATCCGACAAAAATAGCAAGAATATTCCTTTTTATGGTCATTGTGCCGTGTTGTTTTGAGGCTGAGCTAGAAACAACGTTCAAAACCTTTAATAATTATGCGTTTTTTGAACATGGCTTTATTTTTTATCAACATCAAGCTGGTTTTACAGATTAAAAATGAGAGATTTGCTAGCTTTCAGAAATACCATCGTGGAATTAGATATATTAGAGATTAGCCTGCTCGGCGCTTTTGTTTTTTGTTTTTTGGTCCAGCTCTATTTTAGCTTGTTTGTGCATGCCAAACTGGCCAGTTATAAAATAGCAGAGATACCTGAGCACGCAGTTAATCCCATCAGCGTTATTATATGTGCCCGTAACGAAATCCAGAACCTGGAAAAATATCTTACCAGCATTCTAAATCAGGACTATCCGCAATTTGAGGTGGTTGTAGTCAACGACCGCTCGTGGGATGGGACCGGCGATTTTTTAGAGCGATTAGCCAAGCAACATAGCCATTTAAAGGTGGTAACCGTGGCCGAAGGCGAGAAATTTATTGCCGGAAAAAAGTTTGCCGTTACCATGGGCATCAAGGCTGCCAGCTATGAGTGGTTGGTATTTACCGATGCCGATTGCGAACCTGCTTCGGCCCATTGGCTAATGGGCATGCAACAACCTGCCGATCATAACATCGATATTTTGCTGGGCTATTCGCCTTATTTTAAGAAACGAAGCCTGTTGAACTGTCTGATCAGGTTTGAAACTTTTTTTACGGCGGTTAACTATCTTGCCTTTGCCCTCAAAGGTATGCCTTATATGGGGGTTGGCCGAAATATGGCCTACAAAAAATCGCTTTTCTTTAAAAACAAAGGCTTTGCGGCGCACATGCACATCCCCTCTGGCGATGATGACCTGTTCGTAAATGCCCATGCCCATGCGCATAATACGGCTATCCAAATTCATAAAGATACACAGGTTTGGAGCGAACCTAAAACTTCTTTTTTCGATTACCTGCGCCAAAAAAAGAGACATGTAGGTGCTGGCAAGTTTTATAAGCCAAAACATAAGTTCGTTTTATCGCTGCAGATTGCCGTACAGTTTTTGTTCTATATATTAGGTATTGTGTTGCTTTGCCTTCCGGCTACGCTTTATTTGGGCATCGGTATTTTTGCCTTGAGCATCCTGATCAGAAGCTTTGTTTACCCGCGACTGCTAAAACGCCTCAATTATGGCGAATTGAGCTGGTGGTTCCCGCTGCTAGACCTCATCTTGTTTGTTTTTCTGGTGCTTAATGCCTTTCTGTCTATATTTGTGAAAAAAGTAAAGTGGAAATAAATCGCTGATCATGTCTGATATTAAACCAACCATCGTTTTTAAGTATTTTAAGGAGCTTACCGAAAAGCAGCGTGCGCAGTTTGAGCAGCTGTACGATTTATACAGTTTCTGGAATGCGCAAATCAATGTCATTTCGAGGAAAGACATCGACGAGTTGTACGAGCGCCATATCCTGCATTCGCTGGGCATTGCCAAGTTCTGTACCTTTAAAGCAGGCGAGAAAGTATTAGACGTAGGTACGGGAGGTGGTTTTCCAGGTATTCCCTTGGCCATTTTGTTTCCAGAAACACAGTTCCATTTGGTTGATTCGATTGGAAAAAAAATCAAGGTTGTGGGCGAAGTAGCGGCCGCATTGGGGCTCAGCAATGTGAAGGCTAGCCATTTAAGGGCCGAGCAGGTAACTGATCAATATAATTTTGTGGTATCGAGAGCAGTAACGCGTTTAATCGATTTTTACCCCTGGATACGTGGCAAATTTGCCAAAGAAAATATCAATGCCATCCAAAATGGCATTCTTTACCTCAAAGGTGGCGATTTGACCGAAGAAATCAAGGAATCTAAGCTGAAGGCAGAATTGCATCCGCTTTCTGCTTATTTTGAAGAGGATTTTTTCGAAACCAAGTATGTAGTTTATATCCCCCAATAAGGTTCTTGAAACCGAATTTCTGTTGGCGATTGTTCTCTGTTGGCTTTTCTATTTCCTGGATTGCTTTTTGCAGGCTTGCTTAAAAAGCATGGCTCGTAGGCCAACAATCCATCTTGCGCTACGCACAAGATGGAATTGTACTAAAACTATGTTTGTTTGGTTAAGGCTGTTTGTTGGTTGGAAGCAATTCTAAGGCAATGGTTTGCCTTGCTTCTTTTTTGGATTCTTTTATACTAGGCTTCAGCTTAAGTTTCAGCTTTTGTTGTTCTGTTCCCGGATAGAGGTCTTTGTTGTTCTTTAAACTTTCTTGAGGTTTTGTTACCGCGATTGAATAACGGACTTTCGAATCTGATCTCAGGCTGGTTGATGGCTGCTCAGTGCCCACTGCTGCGATTTGGTTTTCTTTTGCCGATTTGATGTACAGCTGTTCTTTGGCATTGTTGGGCTCTGCACTGGCAATGCTTACACTTGGTAAGGCAGCCACTTTGGCCTTTAAATCTGCTTCGTCATTGTTTCCTTTTTTATCCTTTCTTATTACGGGCGGCGGAAATTTTACTTGGTCTTTCTTGGTTTTTTTTGCACCCGATGGTGGCGGTTCAATGGCGGGTGCATTTTTGTCGCGCCTTACTATGGGCGGTGGAAACTTAACCGTTTTTACTGTTGGCGGTGGCGGCTCCACAGCAGGTGCTTTTTTATCGCGTTTTACTATGGGCGGCGGAAACTTAACCGTTTTTACACCTGGCGGTGGCGGTTCAATGGCAGGAGCATCAAGTCGGGTTTTGTAGGTCTTACCGGAAGGTGGCGGAAATTTGACCTGACCTTTTTTGGTCTTTTTAATGTTGTCTGGCTTAACTTCCTGTACTTTGATGTTTTCTACTTTCACAGGCTGTTTTTTGACATTCTCCACTTTGGGTTCCTGTTGTACTAAAGCTTCGATAGTTTTATTTTTCTCCGGAAATAAATCTACGTAGCCATAGTCTTTGGTAAATGCCATCGTCGAGGTGCAAAGCATTGCGCCGCCCAGGGGTAGGGCCAACAACAGCTTGAGCCTGGCCCAATGGGCTGTTCTTTTTTTGTTTAACATGTTAATTCTCCTTTTTAATATTGATTGATTGAAAATTTGGTGTGTAAGTTTTTGGGGCACAATGCCAAAGGAATTCTCGATCAGGAACATCACATAATCGTGTTTCTGCTCACTGGTAGAGGCACTGCGTTCATCTGCGATATATTCGTGCAGCAGCTTGATGTCTTTTTTGATGAAATAGATAATAGGATTAAACCAGCAAACGACCTGCATGAATTCAAAAAATAATACATCGATACTGTGTTTTTGCTTAATGTGCACAAGCTCATGTTTTAATACAACCTGTTTTTCGGCCAAGTGGGGGTGGATAAAAAGTAAGTTGAAGAAAGAAAAAGCTTCTGTTTCTTGTTGCAGTTCTACCAGGGTGAAATCTTCGTTCTGGTATTTTTTGGCGCCTTGCCAAAGGCTAATGATTTTTGCAATGGAGAGGAAGAGCTTAATTGCAAATGCCAGCGCAACCGCCACGTAGATGAGGTACAGGTAATCGCTAAGACCGGGGGCTTGACGTGCAACAGGCAAACCTGAATAAACAGCCTGTTCAACTATTTCTGGCCTAGGCTTAAGGTAGCCTATTTGCAGAACAGGCAAAGCAAATGCCGCAAGGCTGCTCAGCAACAGGTAATAGCGGTTGCTATTATAAAATGTCTGGTTCTGTAGCAACAAACGGTAAAAACCGTAGAAGATGAGCAAGTAGAGGTTTGCCTCTAGCAAATAGTACAACCAATCCATTATTTGTCGTTTTTAAGTTTTTCGGCCAATGCAATCAGCTCGTCTAGTTCGTTCATGTCCATGTTCTTTTCCTTCACCAAAAAAGAAACGAGGCTCTGGTAGTTGTTTTCGAAATAGTTGTTCATCACCTTGTCGAAGGCGAAATGCTTGTATTGCGCCTCGCTGATGAGCGGAAAGTAGATGTGTGTATTGCCTATGGCCTTGTGCGAAATAAAGCCCTTGGTTTCTAAAACCCTGATTACCGTTGATACCGTATTGTAAGCTGGTTTTGGCGGATCCATCTTGTCGATTACATCTTTTACAATGCCTTCTTTCATTTCCCACAAAATCAGCATCACCTGTTCTTCGGCTTTTGTTAACTCTCTCATTCTATTGTTTGCTTATTACTTAATTTAAATTTACCACTATTTTTATAGTTGACAAACTATTTTTATAGTTTAGTTGTAAACAATTGATTTTCAGTTTAATAAAATTAATTCTTAAATCTAAATTTATTGATTATTTTAGTTTTAATGAGTTTAACGCATCAAATTGCACTAAGCCTGATTAAAGGTGTAGGCCCTATGCTGGCCAAAAATCTGCTGTTTCATTTTGGCAGTGCCGAAGCCGTATTTGTTGCCTCGAAGCAGGAAATGAAAAAGGTGGAAGGCATAGGAGAGAAGACGGCTAATGCAATTTTGGCTACCAATGCCTTGGCTGTTGCCGAAAAACAGCTCGGTTTTATCCAAAAGCACGGTATCAAAGTATTGTTTTATGGCGATAAGGCTTATCCTAAACGCTTGAGGCAATGTTATGATGCGCCCTTGTTGCTTTATTATAAAGGCCATGCCGATTTAAATCATCATCGCATCGTAAGCGTGGTGGGTACGCGCAATGCTACTGCCTACGGCAAACAGCTGTGCAAGCAGCTAATTGGCGCTTTATTGCCTTATGATGTAATCGTAGTAAGCGGCTTGGCTTTGGGCATCGACGCAGTGGCGCATCAAGAAAGCCTTGCGCAAGGCCTGCCAACGGTGGGGGTGCTGGCGCATGGCCTTGACCGTATTTATCCGGCTGTTCATAGGGAACTGACCCAAAAAATGGCTCGACAGGGTGGTTTATTGACAGAGTTTTTGCCGGGTACCAATCCCGACCGGGAGAATTTTCCGAAACGGAACCGCATCATTGCCGGGATGAGCGATGTAACCATTGTGGTGGAGGCCTCAATTAAAGGAGGCGCCCTGATTACGGCTGAATTGGCCAATTCGTACAACAGGGATGTTTATGCCTTTCCGGGAAGAACAAGCGACGAATTTTCAGAAGGCTGCAATTTTTTGATCAAAACCAATCGGGCAGGGCTGATCAACCACCCGCGCGACTTGATTTATTACTTGGGCTGGGATGATGAGCCAGTGGCCAAGAAAGAAATCCAAACGCAAATGCCCATCCAACTGAATAAGGAAGAGCAGGTCATTGTAGACTTGTTGCGCGAAGAGCCAATGAGCACCGACGAGCTTGCTATCCAATCGGATACGCCCCAAAGCAAGCTGGCCATGACGCTGCTTACACTCGAAATGCAGGGAATCCTGATTTCGCTACCAGGCAAAATTTACAAGTTAGCCTAATTTTATAGTATAATTGTCTACTAATTTTGTAGATTATGGAATAAAATTTCTTAAAAAGGCTGATTGAAAAATAATGTTCCAAATAAATATTAGTTTATAAAATACTAATCGTCAATGCGTAATTTTGCGACATGTGGTATAACAATATTTTAGAGACCATCGGCAATACGCCTTTGGTTAAATTGAACAGCATTACAAAAGAAATACCGGCAACTGTATTGGCTAAAATCGAGACGACCAATCCTGGCAATTCGATTAAAGACCGTATGGCGGTAAAAATGATAGAAGATGCAGAAAAATCGGGCAAACTGAAACCTGGAGGTACCATTATCGAAGGTACTTCGGGCAATACAGGCATGGGCCTGGCTATGGCAGCCATTATCAAAGGCTATAAATGTATTTTTACTACTACCGACAAGCAATCAAAGGAAAAGGTTGACGCTTTGCGTGCCTTTGGGGCCGAAGTCATTGTTTGTCCAACCAATGTTGATCCCGAAGATCCACGTTCTTACTATTCGGTTTCATCACGCTTAGAACGTGAAGTGCCTAATTCGTGGAAACCCAACCAATACGACAATCTTTCTAATAGCCAAGCGCATTACGAGCAAACCGGTCCTGAAATTTGGGCGCAAACCGAAGGCAAGATCACCCATTTGGTGGTTGGCGTGGGTACCGGGGGCACCATTTCGGGTACCGGAAAATACCTGAAAGAGAAAAACCCTAAAATAAAGGTTTGGGGCATAGATACTTATGGTTCGGTGTTCAAAAAATATAAGGAAACCGGCATTTTAGACAAAAACGAAATCTATCCTTACATTACCGAAGGCATTGGCGAAGATTTTTTGCCACAGAATGTAAATTTTGATGTAATTGATGCCTTTGAAAAGGTTACTGACAAAGATGCTGCGCTAATGACCCGCGAAATCGCACGTCGGGAGGGTATTTTTGCAGGCAACTCTGCAGGTGCAGCCATTGCCGGACTGCTGCAGCTTAAAGATTCGCTGAAACCAGAAGATGTAGTCGTGGTTATTTTCCACGATCATGGCAGCCGCTACATGGGCAAAATGTACAACGAAGACTGGTTGCGCGAACGCGGTTTCCTGAAAGACGAAAAACTTACGGCCCGCTCTATTTTGGCTAAACGCTCTAACCAAGAGGTCGTTACGCTAGATTGCGAGAAAACGATTATCGAAGCCATCAACATCATGAAGACTTTGAGTATTTCGCAACTTCCGGTTACGCAGCAAGGCATGGTAATTGGCAAGGTAACGGAGAGTAATGTGCTGGAATCGCTACTGGAAAATCCATCGCTAAGGTCGAGCCCGGTGAAGGAAATCATGACGGCTTCTTTGCCTTTTGTAGACCTGAATACGTCGATAGACAAAATTTCGGCTATGATCAATAAAGACAACAGCGCTGTTTTGGTTGAAGACGAGCAAGGCAAATTCGAAATCATTACCCAATACGATATCATTGAAGCTATTTCAGGTTAATTGTCCCGTAAATAGTTTACTTATGAAATAAAAAAGCCCCGGATGTAAATTCGGGGCTTTCTTTTCTTTATGGCTTTTTTATGATCAATGGCTTGGGCCCGAGCCCTCAACACGCTTGATTTGTGCGCCAAGGGCACGCAAGCGGATATCAATGTCTTGGTAGCCACGCTCAATTTGCTCGATATTGTAGATGGTCGAAGTTCCTTCGGCAGACAAGGCGGCAATAAGCAGGGAAACGCCGGCCCGGATATCGGGAGAGGTCATGCTGATGCCCCTTAGTTTGTATTTTTTGTCGATACCATTTACTGTGGCGCGGTGCGGGTCGCAAAGAATGATCTGCGCGCCCATGTCAATCAGTTTATCAACGAAGAACAGCCGGCTTTCGAACATTTTTTGGTGAATCAATACCGAACCGCGTGCCTGGGTAGCCACAACGAGCACAATGCTCAGTAAATCAGGCGTAAAACCTGGCCAAGGTGCATCGGCAATGGTTAAAATCGACCCATCGATAAAAGTATCGATTTCGTAATGTTTCTGCGAAGGGATGTAAATATCGTCGCCACGGCGCTCCAGTTTGATGCCCAGTTTTTTGAAAACTTCAGGAATAACGCCCAGTTCGTCGTAGCACACGTTTTTGATGGTGATTTCAGACTCGGTCATGGCCGCTAAACCAATAAAAGAACCGATTTCTATCATATCGGGCAACATGCGGTGTTCGGTGCCACCTAATTTCGTTACCCCTTCAATGGTGAGCAAATTAGAGCCGATGCCCGAAATTTTGGCGCCCATGCGGTTCAGCATTTTGCAGAGCTGCTGCAAATAGGGTTCGCAAGCTGCGTTATAAATGGTAGTAGTGCCTTTAGCCAATACCGCTGCCATTACAATGTTGGCCGTTCCGGTTACCGAAGCCTCGTCTAAGAGGATATAAGCTCCTTTTAAATTGGTGGCATCTACATTGAAGAATGCTTTTTTAGAGTCGTACACAAATTTGGCTCCCAATTTCTCGAAGCCTAAAAAGTGGGTGTCCAATCGGCGACGGCCGATTTTATCGCCGCCTGGCTTAGGGATGGCCGCTTTGCCAAAACGGGCCAAAAGCGGGCCAACAATCATGATTGAGCCACGCAAGCCCCCGCCTTTTGCCTTGAAAACGTCAGACTGGAAGAAATCCAGGTTGATGTTTTTGGCCTCGAAGGTATAAGTATCTTTGTTTAAACGTTCTACAATTACGCCTAGGTCGCCCAAAAGTTCAATCAGTTTGTTTACATCCTTGATGTCGGGAATATTACTGATAGTTACCTTTTGGTCGGTTAACAAAACGGCAGATAAAATCTGAAGCGCCTCGTTCTTAGCTCCCTGCGGAGTGATTTCGCCTTTTAATTTCTTACCACCTATAATTTCGAATGCATTCATCTTTCTAGTTTTTCTTATCTGGATTTCACAAAACAGGTTTGGCATTTGTATCGCCTGCCCAATTCTGCCTTTAACGTTAGTGTCTTTGTTTAGCGTTGTTGTTGCGACCTTTGTTGTTACGGTTTTTGTTGTTGCGGTTGCGGTTATTGTTGTTGTTGTTCGATCGGTTGGCCTGTGGCTTAAATTCTACCTTATTCAGGTTTACGTTTTCTTCTAAAGCCAAAGCCCCGCCCGAAAGGTCTTTCAGGTTTTTCAGGATGGTTTCGTCGGCCACATTGTCTTTATTCCATTGTACATAGGCCATTTTCATGAAATTGGCGATGCCTTGTACCATGGCTGATTTGCGCTCTGGATTTTCCTCTTCCATTGCTTTGGCAATCAGTTTTTCCACTGTTTTACCGTAGTGTTTATAGGCAATTTTTTGTTGCGGATAGCCGATATGTGCGGGCTTAAACTGCGTATCTTCTGGCGTGGGTTTAGGATAT
The DNA here is from genome assembly GCF_059705275.1 of Pedobacter sp. TM02. NCBI lineage: Bacteria > Pseudomonadati > Bacteroidota > Sphingobacteriia > Sphingobacteriales > Sphingobacteriaceae > Pedobacter > Pedobacter sp. TM02. The sequence goes on along the minus strand of NZ_AP046530.1, from coordinate 2,821,888 downwards.
GGGCTGTCCACATCGATTTTATAATCAGAAATGATGTGCAAATGATCCCATAGTTTATGCTTAAAGTCGGCCACATCACGCAAGTGCGGATTTAAAAAGCCCATCAGGTCGATGACGGCCTGTGCATATTTATTGCGCTCCTCTTTGGTAGGCAAATCGATAATGTACTTAACCATGTTTTGTACATTACGGCCATATTCTGCTAAAATGAGGTCGCTACGGGTGGTGTTATAATCGAAATTCATTGTTGTTTTTTTAGCGCTGGCTCTTTAGTATGAGCTATTTGGCACTTTATTGATGTAAATGATGGACAAAGATAGTTCTTATTTCACAATTCGCAATTTAGCAAATTTTAGCAATAATTGTTTGTTGCCCAAACCTTGAAAAAATACGGTTGCCTTTACGTCGGGCAAAGTGCCTTCCAGGTTCACGATTTTGCCAAAGCCGAACTTTTCGTGTTCTACGTCCATGCCGTTTTGGAATTCGTTGGCAGCGTTTGGCGTAAAACCTGCCGTTGGCACGTGTGCCTTTGGCAACATAGCCGTGGTTTTTGGCCTGATTACCGTAGTGCTTTGGCTTGGTTTTGGTGTAAATTCGCGTTGTTGGGTCCAGGCTTTGCGTTCGTTGTCGAAACTGTTTTCGCCGAAGCTACTCTTAGCCGGTTTCACAATTTCCAGCTCCAAATATGAAGGATTGATTTCGTTGATGAAACGGCTCGGCTCGCAAGAGGTTAGCGTACCCCAACGGTAACGCGAAGTGGCGTAGGTAATGGTCAGTTTCTTCTCGGCACGCGTAATGGCCACATAAAATAGCCTGCGTTCTTCTTCCAGGTCGGTTCTTGAGGTTAGCGACATTTGCGAAGGGAAGAGGTTTTCTTCCAAGCCCACAATATATACGTTTTTAAACTCTAAACCCTTGGCCGAGTGGATGGTCATTAACGAAACGGTATCCTTGTCTTTGTCGTCTTGGCGGTCGTCGTTGGTTAGTAAGGCGATATCCTGCATAAAAATGGCGAGGCTTCTGTCTTCGATGTCTTCGCGCTCCGCAAATTCCTTAATACCGTTCAGCAATTCCTGGATGTTTTCGTAGCGGCTACGGCCCTCCACGCTGTCGTCGTTGTGCAATTCTTTTAAAATGCCCGAATGCTGCGCAATGTAAAGCGCGGTTTCGTAGGCATCGAGTTTTTTTGATTCGGCTGCAAAACTTTGGATCATGGTCGCAAAATCGCTCAGCTGACTGGGTACACGGCCGTCTAAATACTGATGCGGGTTGCAAATCACCTGCCACATGCTGATGTCGTGCTGACCGGCTGCTGCAGAGATTTTCTCTAAAGTGGTATCGCCCAAGCCACGGCGAGGGTAATTAATGACCCTTTTGATGGCTTCTTCGTCGGCCGGGTTAAAGGTAAGGCGAAAATAGGCAATCAAATCCTTAACCTCTTTGCGTTGGTAGAAAGAAAGGCCACCATATATTTTATAAGGCACATTGAGTTTGCGCAAGGCTTCCTCCATAGCCCTGCTTTGGGCATTGGTACGGTATAAAATGGCGAAGTCCTTATACTCCAATCCTTTAGAAGTGCGGTCTTGCACAATGGATTCGGCTACGAGCTTGCCTTCCTCATTGTCGGTAAAAGCCCTCGATACCTTAATCCTGTCGCCTTTTTCATTGTCGGAGAAAACGTTTTTCTCCAACTGGTTTTTGTTGTTGGCGATGATGCTGTTGGCGGCTTCCACGATATTTTGGGTAGAGCGGTAGTTCTGCTCCAGTTTATAAACCTTTAAATCGGGATAATCGCGCTCAAAATTGAGGATATTCTGGATGTTGGCGCCACGGAAAGCATAGATACTTTGCGCATCGTCGCCCACTACGCAAATATTCTGGTGGGCAGCGGCCAGTTTCCTCACAATGGTATATTGCGAAAAGTTGGTATCCTGATACTCGTCTACCATCAAATACTTGAATTTGTGCTGGTATTTGTTTAAAACATCGGGATGGTCTTTGAGCAGGATGTTAGTTTTGAACAACAAATCGTCGAAATCCATGGCACCAGCCTTGTAGCAGCGTTTGGCATAGGTTTCGTAGATCTGACCGAGCAAGGGGCGTTTGTTGCCACTATCTTCAGCCTGGATCTGGCTATTTTCCTGATATTCGGTATACGAAACCAGGTTGTTTTTGGCCGATGAAATGCGGTTGTACACGATATTGGCGGCATAAAGCTTATCATCGAGCTGCATTTCTTTCAAAATGGTTCGGATTAGGCTTTTGCTGTCGTCGGTATCGTAAATGGTAAAATTAGAAGGATAGCCTATTTTTTCGGCTTCCACGCGCAAAATCTTGGCAAATACCGAGTGGAAAGTACCCATCCAAATGTTTTTGGCCTCGCTGCCTACTACCTTGCTGATCCGCTCACGCATGTCCTTGCTGGCTTTGTTGGTAAAGGTAAGCACCAGAATATTGAAGGCATCGGTACCTTGTTGAATAAGATGGGCTACCCTATAGGTAATCACACGGGTTTTGCCCGAGCCTGCGCCCGCCACAATCATCACTGGTCCCTGGGTGTTTTCTACTGCTGCTCTTTGCTGTGGGTTTAATCCTGCTAAGTAATCCAAATCGGCTCCTGTTTTTAAAGCCCAAAAATAGCAAATTATGCGCGCTTATGAAAAGGTGTTGGTAAGTTAGGTGTAAACACTTGCTTTTGATAACACTTGCGAAGTTTTTAAAACTTCACAAGTGTTACTGCGCTAAATTTCACAAGTATATCGACTAAAAATGGGCGTGTATGCCAAAGGTTGGCGTAAAATTTTCTAAAGCCAGGCGGAGGTTGTTGGCTTTGGGGTAATTATAGCTCGAATTGGCATCGTAATAATTTTGATGGAAGAAGCTTACTACCGGAAAAGAAAACTCGATGCCCAGTTTGTTGTTGAAAAAATAGGCTACACCTGGGCTTAGACTTGCGCCAATTCCTTTCAAACGGCCACTGTTCCTGATCAGGTAGCCATCGTCGTCGATTAATTTGGTGCTGATGACCTGAAAATTGAGGTTGGCCTGGCCGAAAATCTTCCAATGCTCTTTGATATCGAAATACTTTCGGGCAAAGGCAGCAATGCCAAAGTTGAATTCCCTAGGGCCAGATGCATCTTCGTAGTAACCTCCTTCTTCATTCCATCGGGTGTAGTCTACGCCATGCAACTTAGAGAGACTCAACGGAAACTCGACGCCCAGGGCAAAGTTTTTGCGAAGGAAATAGCCAATCCTGGGGGTAACGGTAAAATTGTTCAAGGCACTGTTTTCGCCTTTTGTTTTTGACGTGCCAAAGCTCAGGCTGCCTCCGGCTAGGCCCTGACCTCTGTCTGTTTGGGCCCGCGTACCGCATGCAAGGGTACATAGCAAAGCCATGAAGATTAATTTTGGTTTCATTTGGTTGTGTGTTGTGTGTAACCAATTATAGCAAATTTTAGGCCTAAAAACAAAAAAGGCCGAGCATTTGCCCGGCCTTTAAAAATATGGAAGAAATATTAATAACCTTTGGCACTTTGTGCGGCCTTCAGGTTAGGGTTTTTATCCAATGCGCGTTGTGGATAAGGCATCCATACAAATTTGGCTTGCCAAACACGGGTTTGTACCGGACTATTGGTAATATCGTAAGTGGTTTTCATTACGTTTTGGGCGATGTTCCAGCGTCTGATATCCCAAAAGCGCTGACCTTCGGCGGCCAGTTCGATCCTGCGTTCGTTGCGGATCAATGTTCTGAGCTTATCCTTGTCGTTATACACAGCCTGGTTCACTGCAGGCATGCCGGCACGGTCGCGGATATCGTCCAAGGCCGCATAAATAGTAGCATCTGGCCCGCTTAATTCGTTCTTTGCCTCGGCATAAGAAAGCAGGATTTCGGCATACCTGATGATGGCAAAATCTTGTTCGCCATCCCAGTCGTTGGCAATGTAAGCCGGATCTACCAGTTTCTTGAAATTGTAGCCGGTTACGCTGTTGTTGCCGCCCCCTTTGCCCCAAGCAAACTTATAGCCATTGTTGAAGCGCCCCCAAGGTGCACCTGGAAACAATACGCTGGCATATAAGCGGGTATCCCTGTTTTTGAATTCGTCGGCATAGGCCGCATTAGGTGTACCATTGTTGTAGTTGGTAGCCCTGGCGGTAGCGCTTGGCGGGGTAAAGGTATTTCCTGTTTTGTCCCAATAGGCATTGATCAGTTCTTGGGTAGGCGTGATAGAGCTCCAGCCACCCAAGTCGCTTGGAGGGAAAAGGGTTCTTAGGCCATTGCCATAGTCGTAGGAAGAATTGGTAATGTTTTGCGAAACCAGGATGACTTCTTTGCTGGTTAGCTCGTTGGCTGCCCAAAACTGCTGTTCGTAACTGGCCAAGCCTTTGTAGAATTTGTCTTTCTCGGCATCGTTGGCAAAAGTTACATAAGGACTGAAATCGTCTTTCAAGTCATCCGTAGTGAGCGTGGTTTTTCTGTACAAGGCATAACCTGCACCCATTACTTTTTGGGCGCTGATTACTGCATCGGCCCATTTTTGATAATGCAATTGGATTCTTGTTAACAGCGCCCAGGCTGCGCCGCTGGTAATCCTGCCGGTTTCGGTGGTCGCGCTGCCTGCATAGCTTGCCGGTAGATCAACCAATGCGCTTTGGATTTCGGCAATGGCAAAATTAATAACATCGGCTTCTGGAGTTGGTGCTATTGCGGTTTCCTGTGGATCGGTATACGAAGTCTTTAGCAAGGGTACAGGGCCGAATGTTTTGGCCAATTCAAAATAGGTAAAAGCCCTTAACACCCTGGCTTCGGCAATGAAGCGTTTTTTCAGGGCGTCGCTCATGGGCGCCTTGTTGATGTTGTCTAAAAAGTAGTTGTACCTGCGGATATAGGTATAACGGCTGTTATAACCTTGGTCGAGGGTAGCATCGATATTACCTGCTGCAATAGGGGTGGCATTGCTTTCCCAAGGGTATTGGGCATAGGCATTATCTGAAGCGCCGTCGTCATAGGCATAATTGTAGGCATTGCTTAAGTAGCCGTAGCATCCGTTTAGGGCTAATTGTGCATCTTTTTGGGATTTCCAGAAAGAACTGCTCGACAACTGATCTTGTGGCACAAAATCGATGGCCGACTTCTTGCACCCGCTCAACGAGTAGGTGGCAAGCGTAATCATTGATATATAAAATATTTTTTTCATGGCTATTACAGAGTTAGATTGATACCAAACGAATAAGTTTTTAGTGAAGGGTACGACGCGCGAGACGATGGTGCCTCTGGGTCAAAATCCTTCAGCCTTTTATCGCCGCGGATGGTGAACGGATTGTTGCTTGAAGCGTAAACCCTTAAGCCACCGATTTTAAGCTTGCCGGTTATGCTTTTTGGCAGGCTGTAGCCCAGGGTAATGCTCTTGATCCTGAAATAATCGGCATTGAACAGCCAAAAATCAGACTGCTTCAGGTTTTGGGTATTATCGGCAGAGATGAGTACTCTTGGATAAGCTGCGTTAGGATTTGGATTTTCCTTGGTCCAACGGTCTAATACATAAGATTTTACGCCAGCGCTGTTGAAAAACGCCTGCGAAGCTTCGGCTTCTAGGTAAACTTTGACGTCGTTTACGCCTTGGCCAAGCAATGAAAAATCGAAGCCTTTGTAGTTAGCCGATAAGTTGATGCCGTAAATGAAGTAAGGAACATCGTTGCCTACGATTACGCGGTCGTCGCCATCTATCTTGCCATCGCCGTTTTGATCAACATATTTGATGTCGCCAGCCTTGGTGCCGGTCGATTGGAAAGCATGTTGTGCTACTTCGGCGTCGCTGGCAAACAAGCCATCCGATTTCCACATGTAAAACGAACCAATGCCATAACCCACGCGGTTAATGTAGTAGCCACTTGGAGGAGTTTCGTTTACGCCACCCAAATCCACAATCTTGTTCCAGATTTTGCTCACATTGCCACCAACAGTATAGCTGAAATCGTTGATTTTTCCATTGTAATTAAGCGAGAGTTCGAAGCCTCTGTTTCTAACCTTGCCCAGGTTGATGGAAGGGGCCTGGCCACTGCTTAAACCCGCTTCGTCAGGAATGCTTGGGTTTTGCAACAGGATATCCTTGGTTAGGCGGTCAAATACATCGGCCTGAAGCGATAGCGAGTTGAAAAGCGTTAGGTCTACACCGATGTTGGTGGTATTTACTTTTTCCCAGCTCAACAAAGGATTGTACAATTTGGCCGGAAAGACGCCATCTTGCTTGCTTTCGTCTAAAATTGAGCCCGTTCCGGTCGTTAAGCCGTCGTAAAAATCGTAAGAACCTACGTTGTTTACGTTACCCGACTTGCCCCACGATGCACGCAGCTTCAATTCGGTAATGGATTTGATGTCCTTCATGAAATCTTCCTGCGAGATACGCCAAGCGCCCAGAAATGAAGGATAGGTACCCCAACGATGACCTGGTGCAAACTGCGAAGAAGCATCGGCCCTAATGGTTGATTCGAAGATGTATTTGTTATTGTAGGTATAGTTTAACCTGCCAAAATAAGATTCGAAGGCACGCTGGTCTATGCCGCCAGAAGCTGTCGTGTTCAACGGATCAGACGAACCGCCGTTAATGGCGTTCAAATCGTTGTTTACAAAATTCTTGCGGATGGTTCTGATGGTTCGGTTGTTGGTGTTTTCGTACGAACTACCGGCTAAAATCTTGAAATAATGCTTGTCTATCGTTTTCTCGTAGGTTACCGTAGCCTGTGCCAATAAACGGCCAATGTTTTGCCACGATTCATCGAGCTGGTTGGTAGTAACCGCCGTACTTGCAATCGGAACCCCTGTAAAATAGTTAGGAATAGGGTTCATAGTGCTGGTAAAGCTACTGTTTAACGAATTGTAAAAGTTGTAAGAGAAGAGGCCCGAAATGTCGAGGCCTTTGATTGGAGTATAAGTTCCTGTTAAGTTGCCGATAAAGCGATTGGTATAATAAGAACTTCTGCCACCTTCTGCTAATTTACGTACGGTATTTCCGGTAGCCAAGGTAGCGTCGATCAGGCCGCCATTTACGCTGCCCCAATTGCCATTGCTTTGTTTGTTTACCAGTAAAGGCACTTGTCTTGATAGCGACACGAAGTCGATGTTGCCTTTATCGTTATTAAATCCATCCCTGATGTAGGAAATATTGGTTCCTACTTTGAATTTCTCGCTCACCTGTGCATCGATGTTGGTTCTGAGCGAATAACGTTTCAAGTCTTTGCCTGGAATCAACGAATTTTGATCGAAATAGGCGCCCCCCAGGTAATACCTGATTTTGTCGCCCCCCGAAATATTGATGGCATGTTCCATCATCGGGGCGGTTTTTCTTAAGGTTAAGGCATACCAGTCGTTGTCTGGATAGAGGTCGGGGTTAGCATGATTTTGGATCTGCGTTAAGGCCGTTTGCGAGAAAACCGGGGTTTTGCCTGCATTGGCGGCGGCCTCGTTGCGCAAAATGGCATAATCGTAAGAACCTACAAAATCGGGCAAGTAGGTGGCCGATTGGGTGCCATAATAGGCATTGTAGTTGATCCTCATGGCGCCATTGCCTTTTTTGGTGGTTACCAAGATTACGCCATAGGCTGCCCTTGAGCCATAGATAGCGGCGGCGGCATCCTTAAGTAGGGAAATGTTCTCTACGTCATTGGTGTTGATGCGGGCAAAATCGCCAGCCGAAACAATTACGCCATCCACTACATAAAGTGGCTCGGAAGTGCCCAGGTTGCCGCGCCCCCTGATGTTGACAGAGCCCAGGTCGCTGCCTACGTCGCCAGGTGCCGATTTGATGGCTACCCCAGGTACAGCGCCTTGCAAAGCATTGGTTAGGGAAGTAACTGGCCTGTTGATGATGTTTTTGGTGTTTACGGTGGCAACCGATCCTGCCAAACTCACCTTCTTTTGTGCACCGTAGCCCACTACTACCACTTCGTTTAAGTCGTTGGTTGAGCCCTGTAATACAACATTGATTTCGGTTTTGTCGCCTATGGCAATATCTTGGGTAATAAAGCCGATAAACGAGAACGTCAGGGTAGAATTGGTGGGCACGCTGATGAAATACTTGCCGTTTGGATCGGTGCTTACACCGGTCAAGCTTCCTTTGATCTGGACACTTGCGCCGGGTATCGGCAATCCATCCTTGTCTTTTACTGTACCGCTTACCTTAACCTGTGCGTAGGTTAGGAGCGAGAAAATAACGAGCAGGCCCGTTAAAATCATCTTTTTTGATAGATTTTTTTTCATTGGAATAAGTTTAGGTTAGTAAGGCTGCTTGAGCGCAAAAGCCCTTGGAGGATTAAGGTATAACCTAAATTTTGGATTGAAACGGGCCAAGCCTACGCAAACGATTGAGTAAGCCTAAGGCCAATAGTCCTAATTTTTAATTAAGAACAGCTTAGTGAACGAATATTAGCAGAAATAAAATTTTTATTAGCGTGACTATCTTTTTAGTTGTTTTTATTGGCTAAATCGTTTTTTTTAATTTTACGCAAACGATTGCAGTTGGTTAAAAGCAAAGCAGGCTTAGCTTTACATCCATTCTTCGCTGCCACTTTCCAACTGGTAAAGCCAGTAATTAACCAGCTGTTTGATTTCGGTGTAGTTGCCGTATTTAAAACGGATCATACCGGCTGCGGTATGCAGGTGCAAGTGGCCAACATCAACGCTTTTATGCCATGGAAACTGAAATGTGGTGATAGACTGTATTTTGTGCGAAAAAATGATTTCATTCGAAATGTCCCAGATCCCCTTTTGTTTGACGATGAAATCTTCGCTAACGCTTAAACGGTGCTTGGTGTAACTGATATAGATCATTAAAATTCCCAGCACAAAATAGGTAATGGCTAGCGGATAAAAAGACCAAAGTTGCCGAATATGCGAAGCCAATAACAGGTAAATGCCCACAGGTATGACGAGGTTAAAGAAAATGGGCAGGTTTAAAAACCTGAAATTTGGAATAAATACCTGTCCTTGAGGCGGCGTTTTTCCAAGGATAAGCTGCAACAATGCATCTTTTTCGGCAACGTTGCAGCCCGGAACTTCCAAGTTGGATTTGTGTAGCTCCTTTTCGCTTTGTTCCTTGCCGGCATGCGCCTGCCTGAGGGTCAGGTTCATGAAATTGAGCTTTTGTTGAAAGTAGTTTTGGCTATAGGCGGTAATCTGCACCTTTTTGGGACTAAGTAAAGTATGGTTGCGCGAAAAAAGGCCAGAAGCCATAAGCAAGGAACCGTTTTGTTTGCTGATCTGAAAATCGAAATACTTTACAAATGTGCGGATAATGTTGGTGCCCAACAGGATAAAGAGTACCAAAACAATCAGCAAGCTTACCGAAAAAGCTGAAATGCCTTTTTCTAGCACGCTCTCAACCTGCCCGTTGTCGGTATCGAAAGCCTTGAGCAATTCTTTGATATTATGGAAAGCCGCAAAGGCAAAACCAATCAGCAAGGCCAGGCTACGGCCATAATTAGAAGTTAGGCCAACTTTGAATAGCGTGCCGGCACTTATTTTAAGCAGGGGCAATACAGGCGCAGGAGCTACAGGGTTTTCTAATTCATGAGCTTGGAGATTGGGCTTGTGGTTAAGCAGCTTTTCCTTTAAACGATAGGCACTCTGTTCGTCAATAGCCTTCAGGCTTACCTCTTTGCCATCTGTTCCTGCCGTATCAATGTGCAGGCTGTAAATGCCGATTACTTTTTGCAACAAAGACTGGTTAATGTTAACCTGCTGTATTTTGTCAAGCTGTATAGTCAGTTGGATTCGCTTAAAAATACCCTTGTTAATCACGAATTCCTGCTTGGCTTCATCTAAAAAAAAGGTAAATCTTCGATAGCTGAGGTAGCCAAGCAAGAGCGAAACCAGCAATATGGCGCCAACTATAATTACAAAAACCATCATTTGCTTGTAATCGGTTTTATAGATCATCAGCAAAATTGGTATGATAAAAGCCCTGATGAGCTCTTGCAGCATATTGCCGGTCATGATGATGATGCCCGTTACCGATTGTCGCTGTGGCTGGCTAAAATCCTGGTTCATTGCGCTTCGATTGCGGGGTTTTCTATTAAATCGAGGCGTTTAACCAGCGCTTCTTTAATCACCCGGGCTTTTGCTATAGGTATGCCTGCAATGTGCATGTGGCCACTTTGTCCACCGGCGGTAAACAGTTGCAAGGTGGCCAATCCGTACATTCTCGAAAAAAGGCCTTCTTCCAAAGCCACATGTTGTATGCGGTTTAAGGGGATAATCGTAGTGGTTTCGGCAATGATGCCACTTTTATACATGATGTCTTTTTCGCGCAGGGCAAAGCCTCTCTTTTTAAAGCTGGCGCGGTAAAGCACAAACAGCAAAATCCAAACTAAAAGATAGGCAATACCCATAGGTACAAGGTAGGGGCGTATTTCTTGGTTAAGGAAGAAAAGCATGGCCAAGGCACCGCTTAGCAGCAGCAAACAAATCAGCAGGTTAATCAGGATCACCCGCCAATAGCTGGCATGTGGTGCATTCAACTTGGTTTCTTCGTATTTGGGCAGTTGATCTAAGTCGATCGTTTCGTTTGCGAAATGGAGCATTGCAACAGCTTAATGATGTTTGTTTGGCTAATATAGCAATGAAAATGAAGAATAAAATGCCTAACGCACAACGATCATCTTTTTGGTAGCCGAATACTGGCCCGATGAGGATACGATTTTGTAGATGTAAATGCCGGGAGAAAGGTAGTGCAGGTCTAGCTGTACGGTATGCTTGCCCGTGTTGAGATATTCATTCAATACAGTTTGCACTACTTTGCCTTGCAGGTTGTAAATTTTGAATTCTATTTTGTCTGAAGCCGGCATTACAATGTCAACCGAAGTCAGGTCCCTGCCAGGGTTGGGATAGTTTTGCGTAACCACGAACTGCAAAAAGCGTTCGGCAATAATTTTGTTGATGGTGTCAAAAAGTACAAAGCTGATCAGCCTGTTGCCTCTGGCGTTAGGGTGGATGGCATCCTGGTACAAGGTAAAATCGCGGCGTATCACGGCATTGATGTCGGCCAGATAGATGTTATACTCCTTAACCAGCTTTTTGTAAATGTCGTTGATGAGCCTTACCTGTACGTTTGCCCTTCTTAAACGAGCATCTTGGCGATCGTCGAAGTTTTGCAATGTACAAACAATGGGCACCAGGTTCTGGTTCAGCGACTTGACGATAAAAGTACGCATGTTAGCCTCGGTTTCGGCTATTTTTTGTTTGCCTGCCTCAATGTCCAAGGCATCATTGGCCCCCATTAAAATAACGATAAAGCCTGTTTTGCCAAAAATGGCATTGTCTATCCTCAACAGGCCTTTGCCAGTGGTTTCGCCCGCAACACCGTATTTCTGTACGTTGATGGTTTTGCCGGTATAGCAGTTTAAAAAATTGGTGGTAAGGTACGATTGAAAGTCCAGGCCGTTTACGCCTGCTACCGTGCTTGCGCCAAAGGTCACCACATTTACGCTGTCTTTAGCATAATATTTGGCAGATTCCGGACAGCTGGCTCCAGTAATCTGGGCAGTTGAACGGAAACAAAAACCTAATAAAATTGCAAAGCATAGCGCTAATGCCCGAAATCTCATCCCTTTTAAATTATTATAGCGCAAAAATAAAGCTATTCGGCCACAAATATATAATTATTACAAATGCGATTTATAAGCTTGATTTACTTTTAGTTAAAGTTGGCAATTAAGCCCGATGGCAATTGTTTTTTAGCAGGCTTTGGCAAAAAGCATATATTTGTTTAAAAATATAAATGATATGCAAGAAATCAAGAATTATGTTGAGGCGAATAAGCAACGCTTTTTAGACGAGCTTTTCGAATTATTGCGTTTTCCATCGGTAAGTGCTGATCCAAAATATAAAGGCGATGTTTTAAAAACGGCCGATTTTGTGGCGCAGAAGCTAAGAGATGCCGGTGCCGATAAAGTAGAAATCTGCGAAACTGCCGGCTATCCGATCGTGTATGGCGAAAAAATAATCGACGCCAGCTTGCCAACGGTACTGATTTATGGCCATTACGACGTGCAGCCACCTGATCCGCTCGAGCTATGGCATACGCCTCCTTTTGAGCCTACGGTTCGCGATGGCAAAATCTATGCCCGTGGTGCCTGCGACGATAAAGGACAATTCTACATGCACGTCAAAGCATTTGAACTGATGATGCAAACCAATACTTTGGCCTGCAACGTTAAATTCATGATTGAAGGCGAAGAAGAAGTAGGGTCGGCCAACCTGGGCATTTTTGTAAAAGCAAATGCCGAGCGCCTAAAGGCCGATGTGGTGCTGATTTCTGATACCTCGATGATCAGCATGGAAAATCCATCGATCGAAACCGGCCTGCGCGGCTTGGCTTACATGGAAGTAGAAGTAATTGGACCGAACCGCGACCTGCACTCTGGTGTTTATGGTGGTGCAGTGGCCAATCCGGCTACCATTTTATGCAAAATGATTGCTTCGCTGCACGATGAGAACAACCATATCACCATTCCTGCATTTTACGATAAAGTAGTTGAACTGAGCGATGAGGAAAAGAAAGCCCTCAATTCGGCACCATTTGATTTAGACGAATACAAAAAAGACCTGGATATCAAGGCCGACTGGGGCGAAAAAGGCTATTCGGCATTGGAACGTACCGGAACCCGCCCAACCTTAGAAGTAAACGGCATTTGGAGCGGCTATATTGGCGAAGGTGCCAAAACCGTATTGCCAAGCAAGGCCAATGCTAAAATTTCAATGCGCTTGGTGCCTAACCAAAACTCCGACGAAATCAGCGAGATCTTTACCAAGCATTTCGAAAGCATTGCGCCAGATTATGTAAAGGTTAAGGTTACTGCGCACCATGGCGGCGAGCCGGTGGTTACCCCAACCGATAGCGTGGCTTACCGTGCGGCCGAGAAAGCCATTGAAGACAGCTTTGGCAAAAAGCCAATTCCAACCCGTGGCGGTGGCAGTATTCCAATTGTGGCTTTGTTTGAAGATGTTTTGGGTATTAAATCGGTATTGTTCGGCTTTGGCCTGGACAGCGATGCCTTGCACTCGCCAAACGAAAAATACGATATTTTCAACTATTATAAAGGCATAGAAACCCTGCCTTTGTTTCATAAGTACTACGCCGAATTAAGCAAATAATCGGCAAACCGTGATATGGGGCTAACAGCTTCTGTAAAACGGTTCAAATTAACCAGAAACCTCATTTAAATGGTATACGATTTAAGTGAGGTTTCGTATTTTTAGTCCATGCCTCCAGTCAAAAGAAAAACCCTAAGGAAACCGCAACGGAAGAAGCAAAAAGGATGGTCGATCTACCTTAAATTTGCCGTTGTGGGCTTATTGCTTATTCTTTTGTCGCCGTTCTATTATGGCTACATCCTCAAATTTGCCAGTGCCACTTGGTATGGATTGCGCCATCCAGGCGAGGACAAAAACTACCGTACCTACGAAAGTTTCAACATCAAAATCCCTAAAAAATATAGGATCCACGGCATTGATGTGTCGTATTACCAAGGACGTATCGATTGGCAAAAGGTAAAAAACATGGAAGAAGACGGCGTAAGGGTTTCCTTTGCCTTTATCAAAGCTACCGAGGGTTTGTTAGGTGTAGACCCCTGTTTTCAGCGCAACTGGCGAGAAGCTCCCAAAGCTGGCCTAAAAGTAGGCGCCTACCATTTTTTCAGACCCAAAAAATCGGGTTTATGGCAGGCTAATTTCTTTTTGCAGACGGTAAGCATCGAAAAAGGCGATCTGCCCCCGGTTGTCGATATCGAAAGCCTCGATGGCGTATCTCCTGCACAGATGCGCAAGGAACTGAACGCATTTATCATTCAAATAGAAGACCGTACCAAGGTAAAACCCATTATTTATACGGGCTTGAAATTCTATCAGGAGCATTTGCAGGGCTATTATAAAGACTATCCGTTTTGGGTAGCGCATTACCACCAGCCTAAGCTTAAGCTCAATGAAAAGGACTGGAAGTTTTGGCAACACTCAGATCAAGCGCGAATCAATGGGATTAACCATGTAGTTGATTTCAATGCCTTTAACGGTGATAGTTTGGCTTTTGACCGATTGCTGAAAAAATAGCGATCGCTTGTTAGGGATGGGCAATAACAACTAAATCGTCCATTTTTCGCAGGTATCTAGAAATTGCTGGTCGGCATCAGCGCCGATACCTATGCTTTCTGGCACATCGAGCATAAAGCCGTCGTAGGTGAGCCCGCCAGTTACCGGGTCTACCAAATGTCCCAATAGGCAGGTATCGAGGTCGAAAAAGACTACGTTAGGACTAGCCAAGGCAAAATGTAGGTTGGCCGTAAGTGCAATACGGCTTTCGAGCATGCTGCCAATCATACATTTTACCCCTTTTTGCAGGGCTTCTTCATGTATTTTTTGAGCTTCTAAAATACCGCCAGATTTGGCAAATTTAATATTCAGGTATTCGCAGGCCTGCGCGTTGATCAGTTTGCGTGCGTCGTGATGGTTATAGCAGCTTTCGTCGGCCATGATTTTAATCGGCGAGTTAAGGTTCAGCTCGGGCAGTCGGTCGTCGTACCAGGTGCGCATGGGCTGTTCGCAAAATTCTATGTTTTGCGTCTCGAGTTCGCCCAAGGCCAGCAAGGCATCATCAAAGCTCCAGCCCTGGTTGGCGTCCAGGCGCAGTACCATTTCTGGGCCAACCGCAGCCCTGATCTGTTTAACACGTTCAATATCGTCATGCACTTTTTTTCCCAATTTGATTTTGAGGATCTGACAGCCATTTTTTTGGTGCTTCAACGCCATCAGCGACATTTTTTCGGGCGTATCGATCCCAATCGTCATGTCGGTTTCTATCGCACGTTTGTGCCCGCCCAAAAATTTGTATAGGGGCAAACCTGCATTTTTGGCCGCAATATCAAACAAAGCCATATCGAATGCACTTTTAATAGTTGCATTATGGTCGGCATAAGCCAGCAGGTCTTGCATGCGTTCCGGTATTTCGAGCGGATTCTTGCCTTTCCAAATCAGCGCAAAATCTTTGGCCATGGCGATGCAGGTATCCTGGGTTTCGCCCACAATCATCGGAAAAGCCGAACATTCGCCAATGCCATAGATGCCCGAATCGGTGTAGATTTTAACCAATACATTCTGTGCAAAGTGCATGGTGCCTGTAGCAATGACAAAAGGCTCCATCGGTATGCTGAAGCGGTAGATTTCGGTGTGGGTGATTTTCATTTTTTTAGATACTGGACAATAGCTTTACGATTTGGGAACTAATGTAAAAAACAAAAATTAAATAGAAACAGGTTTGTAGATAATTGATAGATTTACACCTTAATTGTGACAATCGACCATTGTGTCAGGTCTCCAATCTATCATCTCATATCTCAAATCTATCGTCTCATATCTCAAATCTATTGCCTCACAGCTATGAACAAAGAACCCAATAGCCTCATCAACGCTTCTTCGCCTTATTTGTTGCAACATGCCTACAATCCGGTACAATGGTACGAGTGGGGGCCAGCAGCCTTGGCCAAAGCCCAGGCAGAAAACAAGCTCATTTTGGTAAGCATTGGCTACTCGGCCTGCCATTGGTGCCATGTTATGGAACACGAAAGTTTTGAAAGCCATGAGGTGGCCGAGGTGATGAACCAGCATTTTGTGTGCATTAAGGTAGATCGCGAGGAAAGACCCGATATAGACCAGATTTACATGCTGGCCGTACAATTGATGAACGGCAACGGGGGCTGGCCCTTAAATGCCATTTGCCTGCCCGATCAGCGCCCCATTTACGGGGGTACGTATTTTAGAAAGCCAGATTGGATCAATATTCTGCTCAATTTAGCCACTTTGTGGAAAGACGAACCCCAAAAGGCCACCAACTATGCCCAGCGATTGACCGATGGTATTCAACAAGCCGAACAGATTATTCCTTTCCAGGGCGAAACCGATTTCTCGCCGATCCAACTTGCCGAAATTATAGAACCCTGGAAGCGCCATTTCGATATTACCGAAGGCGGCTACAACCGTGCACCCAAATTTCCTTTGCCCAACAATTGGAGTTTTCTGTTGCGCTATGCCTTTTTGGCGCCCGAAGAAGCGGTTTTTACGGCAGTTTGCACTACCCTGGAAGCGATGGCGATGGGTGGCATTTACGATCAGATAGGTGGCGGTTTTGCCCGTTATTCGGTTGACGACAAATGGCATGTGCCCCATTTCGAAAAAATGCTTTACGATAATGCCCAGCTCATTGGGCTATATGCAGAAGCCTATCAATGCCTCAAGTTTCAGCCCTTTGCACAAGTGGTTGTTGATACGATTGATTGGGCCTTTAGCGAGATGAGCGCGCCAAACGGCCTGTTTTATTCGGCCTTAGATGCGGATAGCGAAGGGGTAGAAGGCAAATTTTATGTATGGGACAAAGAAACCTTTGATAAGGTAGTTGGCGAAGAAGATGCGGTGTTATTGGCCGAATACTTCAATGTTACCGCCGAAGGAAACTGGGAAGAGGAAGAAACGAATATTCTAAGAAGAACAATTAACGACGAGGAGATCCTCGCCAGATACGAAATAGATGCAGCAACGCTTTATGATAAAGTAGCTTTGGCCAAAGCCAAATTACTTGATGAAAGAGGCAAACGCGTAAGACCAGGCTTAGACGATAAGTGTTTAACAGCTTGGAACGCCATGATGATCAAGGCTTTGGCCGAAACTTCCCAAATATTAGCTTATGAATTGTATTATGAACGCGCCAAAAAGGCCGCAACTTTTATCCTGAGCGAAATGGTGGCGCCAGATGGCGGCCTATACCGCAACTACAAGAACGGAAAGGCCAGCATTTCGGGCTTTTTAGATGATTATGCCTTGATGATCGAAGCATTAATTGCCCTTTACGAAGCTGATTTTAACGAAGATTGGCTAAGCAAAGCCAAAGCATTAACCGATTATGTATTGGCCAATTTTGCAGACCACACAAACGATATGTTCTTTTATACAGCAGGCAATGGCGAAGCACTGATTGCGCGCAAGCATGAGGTTATGGACAACGTGATTGCATCTTCTAATTCGGTCATGGCCCAAAACCTGCAAAAACTGGGACTGCTTTATGATGAGCAAAGCTACAGCGAAAAAGCATCGGCTATGTTGGCTGCGGTGTTGCCGAGGATCAAGGCTTATGGTTCGGCCTACTCCAACTGGTGCATCCAACTGCTCAATGAGATTTATGGTATCAACGAAATCGCCTTGGCGGGTACAGCTACCGAAAACGTGAAAAAAGAGTTCAACGAGCGGTATATTCCCAATAAAATGATGCTGGGTGGCGCAAAAAGTAGCCTTCCTTTGCTGGAGGGCAAGCTAAGCGAGGAAACAAAAATATATGTTTGCCGAAACAAAACCTGCCAGTTGCCAGTAGGTACGGTTGCCGAAGCCTTAAAATTGATTAATTAATTTTTGAGATAGGGAAGGAGTTGCCAAGATCGTGAAAATAGGTGTTTTAGAGAGGCCAGAATAATTTTTAAGCCAAAGCTAGAAGCCGTCGCTCTTGTTCTCTGTTTGGTTGAGCTCGTTGATCCGTGCTTTAATGCTGGTTATGATTTCATCCTTTCCGGTGTTCTTGGGTTTCATAATCGCTTTCATTTCTGCCCTGAATTGCTTTGCGGTGAGGCCCTCTGTTTCAGCGACAAATTTCCTCACAAAAACGCTTTCGCTGGTAGCCACTATATTGATATAAACGGCCCTCATCATGATAATTGCCATTATCACAAAGACAAATAACATTTTACCGCTGCTCGTAGCGCTAAATGTTTGGATGATGGCAAATGCGCAAAACATGATCGAATAGATCCTGGTAAACCAAATGGCATACTTCCAGTCGGGCGTTATGGCTATTTTGCGGATCAGGGCTACCGATATAAAAACCAGTGGATAGTTAGCTATAAAAATTGCGATAAAGCCTACAAGTACAAATAATGTCCAGTACAGCGATTCGCCAATAGCCGGTTGATAGGCTTCTATTTTATCAAATAGCCA
Source organism: Pedobacter sp. TM02 (assembly GCF_059705275.1). Lineage (NCBI taxonomy): Bacteria > Pseudomonadati > Bacteroidota > Sphingobacteriia > Sphingobacteriales > Sphingobacteriaceae > Pedobacter > Pedobacter sp. TM02. Next base: position 2,803,869 of record NZ_AP046530.1, on the reverse strand, counting down.
AAAAGTAAGCTTGATGAGGAGGTAAAACTCTATGGTGACGAATATGAACATCATCAACGAATACAGCAGGTTTCTAAATGCATTCATCTTATGGCTTGGTTTTTTCTTCGGTTAAGCGTTATCGAATCAGGATGATCGGCTAAGATAAATAGATTTTGGTATTGTTTTTCTTGTTGTTCCCCATTCTTGTTGCTTTTGCGGCAACAATTAAGGATGGTTTTTTGTTACCCTAATAATTAACCTATATTTGCCGAAATAAAACTTGCCAACTGCCTGTATTTCGGTTGCCGGCAGTAGAATTTATAAATTAAAACAGAACAGAATGAATATCAATTCAAACACCGTAGTGTCTATCACTTATGAGTTGCACACTACTACACCAGAAGGTCAGCAAGTTTTTGTTGAAAAAGCAAACGAAGAGAACCCTTTAGTGTTCTTGTTTGGCGTAGGCATGATGCTGCCAAAATTTGAAGAGCATTTGCAGGGCTTAAAAGCTGGCGACGAATACGGCTTCGAGCTTTCTCCGGCAGAAGGTTATGGCGAAATCGATCCAGCGGCCCACGTTGACCTGCCTATCGATATGTTTAAGGAAGCCGGAGGCGATTTGCCAAATGTTGGCGATGTAATTCCGTTGCAAGACAACCAAGGCAACCATTTCCGTGCAGGTGTAACCGGTGTACACGAAGAATATATTTCGGTTGATTTGAACCACCCAATGGCTGGTAAAAACCTTATTTTTTCAGGAAAGATTTTAACCGTTCGCGAGGCAACTGCCGAAGAATTGAGCCACGGTCATGCACACGGTGCCGATGGCCACTCAGGCCACTAGGGGTTTGGCCTAACTAACAAAAAAGGCGCTGAAATCATTTCAGCGCCTTTTTTATGGGGTTTTTTCAGTTGCGCTTATCGGCCTTGCCACATTTGTCGCAAATGCCATAAGCAATTAAGCTGATGGTATTGGCTGTAAAACCATCAGGAATGTTGATGGCGGGCACTTTGGTTTCTAGGCAATAGATTTTGTGGCAATGGGTACAATTGAAATGCAAATGTTCGTCGTGGTGATGGTGTGCGGTGCAGGCCGACGAGCAGATAGCATAATTGGCCGTACCGTTAAAATCGATAATGCGGTGCAGGATGCCTTTGTCTTCGTAAGTGTTGAGAATACGATATAAGGTTACCCGGTCTATTTCCTTGCCCAACTTCTTTTCCAAATCAGGTTGCGAAATAGCCGCTTTGTCGGCCGCGATCTCTTCGAGTACACGTACCCGCTGACGCGTGTTTTTGAGCTGGTTTTCCCTTAAAATATCTACGGGATTTCTCTTTTGCATGATTATAGTGCTTTGCCTGCCATTAAACTTATCGGCGGACTGTCCATGGCATTGGCCGTGCTTAATTTCAAGGTTCCTTTAATTTTTACCGTTTGGTAGGTAAATTTGATGGGTTCGGTCAGTTCAACCATCACCATAATTGGCACGCCGTTTTTGCCGCAAAAGAAACATTGGTTAATGGGTAGCGTAGAGAGCATGAACTTAGTTTGTTTCATGCCGTCTTTGATCGGCACAATATAGCCCTCCAATTCGAAAGGCTTGTTGGCATGTTTTTTAATTTCATTGCCAAAAATGGCATACATCTCGGTGTCTTTAACGGTTTTAAAGTCAACGCTGCCTATAATATCCCAGTTTTCTGACATGATCTGATCGCTAGGGTCGTGTTGCGCCTTGGCTGCAAATCCGAAGCCGGTTAATAATAAAAGAATGATGCTTAGTTTTTTCATCTGTGGTTTTAGTTTTTGGCAAGTATTTTAGAAATATTAGAACGGTAAGCTTGTAAAGCCGGTATGATAGATGCAAATATACCGATAGCCAGCCCAGCAAGCAAGAGGTAAGCCTCGGATGGGATAAAAACCAGTCCGCTGAGCTTGGCCTGGCTGCTTTCTTGATAATGTGCAATCAATTCCAGTGCCAGGTGCCCCAAACCCATGCCAACGATGGTTCCTATAATGGTCAAGATAAGTCCTTCGAGGATAACAATAACAAACAGTTTGGTTCGTGAAGCCCCCAAAGTACGCATAATGGCCAGGTCGTAGCTTCTTTCTTTAAGCGAGTTGTAAAGATTCACAAATACGCTGATGGCGGCAATGAGCATAATGAGGATCGCAAACCACTGCAGGGTATCAACGCCCACACCAATCAGAGAGAAAAGGCGCGTACTTTCCATAGCCGGTGAGGCCGATTGCAAATTGGTGGCCTGGTTTACCATTCGCGGAAACATGACCACCGACATTGGCGAGCGGTATTGGATCAGCAACGAAGTGATTTCCTGACCCTGGATTTCGCTTGTTGGGTTAGGAGTTGGCGCATCGTGGTGTTCGTGCGCCCCCGCTTTTTCGGGTTCTTCGTGCATTTTCCAAACACTGGCAATATTGGTCAAAATCAAGTTGTCGGTTACGTTGCCTTGCGGAGCCAAAATACCCACTACCTTATAGGCGTGGTCTTTATGCACATCGGAGTTGCCGGTTAAGCCATGCGCACCGAAAAAAGTATCGCCTACCTTTAAGTTTTGGTTTTTGGCCACCGTGGCTCCAATGGTCGCTTCTAAATCGGCTTTCCAGAATTTTCCGTCCTGTACCTTTAATTGATACAGACTGATAAAATTGGTATCGGTTCCCACGATGCGCACCCCATTGTAGTTGTCGCCTAGGGCCAGGGGCGTAGCGCGCTTAACAAAAGGATTATGCGCCAGCTCGTTGGCCTCTTTGAGCGGAATGTTGCCGGTTGGGAAGTCGATGTAGTAGATGCTGCTTAAAATGAGCTGCAAAGGACTGCCTTTGGCTCCAACTACAAGGTCTATATCTTTCGAGTTGTTGTTCAGCTTTTCTTCAATTTGGGTCGAAGCCAACAGCAAAATGGTTAAGATACCTGTACCAAAGGCAATGAGCAAAATATTTAAGGCCGATGAAAGCGGTTTAGCTGCTAAACTCTTCCAACTTATTCTAAAAGGGCTCATGTCAGGTCGTAAGTGTGGGTAAAGGCATCTTTTACTCGTTTATCGTGGGTAGCTACAACCAGGGTGGCTTGGTTTAAGCCCGATTGTTGCAGCAGCAATTCAAGCACCGCTTCGGCATTCTTGTCGTCGAGGCTCGAAGTAGGCTCGTCGGCAATTAACAGGGCAGGTTTATTGATAACGGCCCTGGCAATAGAAATACGTTGCAGCTGTCCTTGGCTCAGCTCGTTGGGGTAAGCATTTTTTTTGTGCAGCATATCCAACGATTTCAGCACCTCGTCTAAGCGTTCGTGGTTTTCGGGCAGTTTGGCAAAACTTTGGGCCAATAATAGGTTTTCGGCAATGGTTAAGCTTTTGATGAGGTGTGGCCTTTGAAAAATAATACCGATCTGCCTGCCCCTAAAACGGTCGAGTGCCTTTGGCGAAAGCTGGTAAATGGAAGTATCGCCGATGCGTACTTCGCCGGCAGTAGGTTTTAAAATACCTGTTAAAATATGCAAAAGCGTGGTTTTTCCACTGCCAGATTGGCCCAGCAACAGCCATTGTTCGCCATTGTTGATCTGCCAGTCCTTAAAACGGAGCTGCTGGTTGCTATTGTAGCTATGTGCTACAGCTTGGATTGAAATCATTGAATAAGCAAAAAAGCCATTGAGCCTTCTGTTTACAAAAATAGTATATGCAATTAAATTGCATTAAAAATTGTGTAAAGGATTTGCTACCGCCTGCATAAAAAAAATCCCACCGGGTTTTAATCCGATGGGAGGTATGGCTTTTAAGCCTAATTGCTTATTTGTACATTTCTTCGCGCTGTTTGGTTACATCGCTGTTGTTGATGTATTCGTCGTAAGTCATCAGTTTATCGATGATGCCCTTAGGCGTAATTTCGATGATGCGGTTGGCAACCGATTCGGTCAGGGCGTGGTCGCGCGAAGTGAACAGCATAGTGCCCTTAAAATCGTTCATGCCATTATTTAAGGCCGTAATCGACTCGAGGTCCAAGTGGTTGGTTGGCTCGTCGAACATCAGGAAATTGGCTTGTTGCAACATCATCCTCGAGAACATGCAACGCATTTTTTCGCCTCCAGAAAGTACTTTTACGTTTTTAAGCACTTCTTCGCCCGAGAACAGCATACGGCCAAGGAAGCTTCTCACAAACTGTTCGTCGGCATCCGTGCCCGAATATTCGCGCAGCCAATCCACCAGATTTTCGTTCTTGCCTTCAAAATAGGTTGAATTGTCATTCGGGATATCAGCGGTGCTGATGGTTACGCCAAACTTGAATTCGCCGGTAAAATCTTTATCATGGCCAGCCAAAATATCGTAAAAAGCAGTGGTGGCCAAACTGTTTTGCGATAAAACGGCAATTTTATCACCTTTGTTTACCATAAAACTGATGTTTTTGAACATCACTTCGCCATTGGCCGTTTTGCCCAGGTTCTCTACCTGCAAAATCTGATCGCCAGCCTCGCGGCCTGCATTGTTGAACATGATGGCCGGATATTTTCGGCTCGAAGCCTTGATTTCCGAGATATCGATCTTATCCAATGCTTTTTTACGTGAGGTAGCCTGTTTAGATTTAGAGGCATTGGCACTAAAGCGCTGGATAAATTCCTGTAGCTCTTTTACTTTCTCTTCCAGTTTTTTGTTCTGGTCGCTGCGTTGTTTCAGGGCCAATTGGCTCGATTCGTACCAGAAAGTATAGTTTCCGGTATAAATGCTCATCTTGCCAAAGTCAATATCAACGATGTGCGTACAAACGGCATCCAAAAAGTGCCTATCGTGGGAAACCACCAAAACAATGTTCTGGTAGTCGGCCAAGAAGTTCTCTAGCCAGGCAATGGTATCGATGTCCAAGTCGTTGGTAGGCTCATCGAGCAACAGGATATCCGGATTGCCGAAAAGGGCTTGTGCCAAAAGCACACGTACTTTTTGGTTGCCATCCAATTCCTTCAGCAATTTGTAATGGTGTTCTTCTTTTATGCCCAAGTTGCTCAACAGGGTAGCGGCATTGCTCTCCATGTTCCAGCCGTCTTTTTCGGCAAACAGATTTTCCAGCTCGCCGGCACGCTCGCCATCTTTCTCCGTGAAATCTTCTTTCAGGTAAATGGCGTCTTTTTCCTTCATGATGTCGTACAGCTCTTTGTGACCCATCATTACGGTTTCGATGACCGAAAATTCGTCAAACTCGTAGTGGTTCTGCTTCAATACGGCCATGCGCTCGCCGGGCGTAAAGGCTACACTGCCGGTCGTGGCACTTACATCGCCAGAAAGGATCTTTAGGAAAGTAGATTTACCTGCGCCATTGGCCCCAATTACACCATAGCAGTTGCCGTGTGTAAACTTAAGGTTAACTTCTTCAAAAAGAGTGCGTTTGCCGTAGCGCAGGGATAAGTTAGAAACTGAAATCATGTTGCTGAAAAATAAGCTGCAAAGGTACGTATTTTTTTTGCTTATACCTAGGCTTTTGCACTTTGCGAGGGATTGCAACCAATAAAAAAAGGCAACCTTTTTGAGATTGCCTGGCTATGGTGGGCTTTAATGCTTAGTTCCAGTTGAAACGTTTATGGCCGTCGTTATTTGAGAAGGAAATCTCGGTAGCCACTTTAAATTCTGAGGCTACACCTTTGCCTTCGTACATGGCAGGAACCCAGTCGATTACAAAAGCCTTGCTTTTTCCAGATACGCTGATGCTTCTTTTGATTTTGTCGAAAATGTAGTTAACCTGGTATTTCGCCTGTCCGTTTGCATCTACTTTAGCTACGATTTCGAGGTTGGTTGGGGTAGCGTATTGCATATGCGGCTGTGGAAAAACATCTGAAATCTCTTTTTTAAGGAAAGAAATATATTGATCGAGCGGACATACCGGCACGCTGATGCTTGCATTTTTTACAGCCTCAGGGTTTTTGTCTAAGATTACGATTTCGGCTTTTTTAATGGCTACGGTGTCGATGAACAAAATCTTTTTCTGATCGTAATTGTATCTTAAAAAAAGGCTTTTGTCGTTGTTGAAGCAATACCAGTTACCCGTTCTTTTGTTATCAGTATAGCTGCCCCTAATGGTTACATTATCTTTGGTATTCTGCACAGAATATGCACCATGTAATTCGTTTTTTTCGTTAACGTGATAAATCAGTTTAGAGTCATCAATGAGTTTAGCTTCCTTCTGGATACCATCGATTAAGGTAAAAGAAAACAGAGAAGCTCCCAGAACCAAAGAAGACAGAATTAAATTTTTCATTTTTATTTGGGTTAGTTTAGTATTTAAAGTTACTTATTTTAGCAAATCCAAACAAGTTTTATGGATAAAATTGAATTGAAAACTATTTTGGCCCAAACCATTGGAAAAGAAAAAGTAGTTTATCTGTCTAATATCGTTGCAAAGCACCATATCCCAGTAAAAGACCTTGTCGACCTTACTTTTGATAGCGACGATAAAGTTTCGTTCAGGGCGGCTTGGATATTGGAAAATGTTTACGTTAGCCGGCCGGCAGATTTTTTACCCGCGGCAGCCTATTTTTTAAACCGTTTTGCCGCGCAGGATAATCTTTCTTGCAGGAGGCATTATGGCAAGATACTGGCCCTCATGACCAAGAGAAATGCACCTCAAGCCATTAAGGAGGTACTAGCACAACATCCTTTGGATGCTTTGGTCGAAACTTCGTTTGCCTGGCTTATCGACGAGGAAGTTCCGGTTGCCATCAAATCGCATATGTTAAATATTCTGGCCAATTTAAGCGCCAGGCAAGATTGGATCAGGGACGAATTGCTCCAAACGATGGATTGCCTGGTGAATAAAGAAAGCATTGCCTTTTTTGCCAAAGCAAAACAGATCAGGAAACAGTTAAAGGTGAAGCCTGGCGCCTATAGCAGATAGGTCATTATTCGGTAGCCGGTTTGCGGGTTTGGTTGAACAATTAACAATACAAAGATAAATCGCAGTTTCGAAATGCCTATTTTTGGACCCATGAACAATACATACGAAATTCTATCAAAAGTTATCAAAAATAGACGGAGCATTTTTCCGGCAAGCTATACCAATAAAGAAATCCCAACCGAAATAATCGAGCAGATTTTGGAAAGCGCCAATTATGCACCGACCCATAAATTGACCCAGCCTTGGCGTTTTACTGTAATCAGAAAAGAAGGAAAGGCCAAATTGGGCGAAACCTTGGGCCAGCTTTATCAGGCGGGTGTTCCGGCAGAGAAGTTTTTACAGAAAAAATTCGACAGTTTCGGCGAAAAAACCTCGCAGGCCTCTTGTATCTTGGCCATCAATATCCAGTTTAGCCCAGATAAATTGCCCGCTTGGGAAGAAATAGCCGCCACAGCTTGTGCCGTACAAAATATTGCCTTAACTGCCGAAGCCCTAAACGTAGGCGCTTACTGGAGTTCGCCACCATTGATCGAGCATTTGGACGAGTTTTTGGGATTAGCACCAAACGAAAAATGCTATGGCCTTTTTTACATGGGCTACCACAACGAAGAAGTACGCGAAGCCAACAGAACGCCAATGGCCGAAAAAGTAACCTGGATCGAAGGCTAGGGAGTTGGTTAGTCCGTGGTCAATAGTGCTATTGGAGTTAGTGCTAAGGCGATTGCGAATGAGCACTATTCGGGCTAACCAAACATTTTAACTTTCCGGTCTTTCAACTTTTCAACCTTCTAACTTTACAACTTAATCTGGACATGAATATCAAAACCTCATTATACCAACTGTGTTTAGCTTTTGTAGAAAAACGTATTGAAACAGCTAAAACCGCCTTGCAACAGGCAAGAGAGGCCAGCAACGACGACACCAAGAGCAGTGCCGGCGATAAGTTCGAAACCAGTAGGGAAATGGCGCAACAGGATATCGAGCGCAACATGCGCCTGCTGAGCGATGCAGAGGAGCAACTGAAAGGTTTGGAACTGATGAAGGAGCTGGCACCAACAATGCAGGTAAGAAACGGCAGCTTGGTCTTCACCGACCAAGGCAATTTTTACTTGAGCATCAGTGCCGGACAATTACAACTTGATCAAACGGCTTATTTTGCCATTTCGGTAGCCTCGCCCATTGGCAAATTGTTTTTAGGCAAACAAAAAGGGGATATGGTCGATTTTAACGGAAAGCAATATAAAATCAGCGAAGTACTCTAACAAAAAAGCCGGCGATTAGCCGGCTTTTTTGTTAGAAACTATTCTTAATGCTGTTGCTTAGTGTTTTAGGGCTCCAATAGCCACTGGCAATAATCCTTCTGATGGTGAATAATGGATCTTTCTCGTCGCGTTTGGTAGCTAACTGAAAAGCCATTCTGAAACCACGCTTTTTAAGTTCCGGAATGCCTTCTGCGTTCCACAAGCCAAATGGATAGGCAAACTCCGTCATTTTCTTGCCGGTAATCTCCTCCAGTTTTTTAGTAGGCTTGTCTAGTTGTTCTTCCCAGTCTTTGCCCGCATATTTTTTAAAGTTCTTGTGGTCGTAGGTATGGCTTCCGATCACGTTGCCTTCTGCTGCCAATTGCTTAATCTGGTCGGCGCTCATGTAATCAACAAATTTTCCCTTTTTGCCAATAGAAACGGTCATGATAAAATAAACTGCTTTGTAGCCGTATTTCTGCAAGGTTGGACGAACAACCGTAAATTGGTCGAGGTCGGTATCGTCAAAAGTAAGCATGATGGGCTTGCTAGGCAGGGGTGCGCCAGTATTGAGGTAGGCGTAAAGTTGGTCTGGCAAAATGGTATGGTAACCGCTGTCGGCCAGCATTTTGATCTGGTCTTTAAAGTTTTGGATTTCTACAATATAGTCTTTGCCTACTTTTCCATCGGTTGGCTTCCAGTTACGAACCTGGTGGTAACACAAAATAGGCACTTGTTTGCGTGCCAAGATGGTTTTAGCATCGGCTACTTTGATGTTGCCATTTGCTGTTTGAGGTGTAGTAGCTGCAGCAGGGCTTGTTGCCTGTGCATTTGCGGTACTATCGCCTCCAGCCTGGGTAGCGCTTGGTTGCGATTTGGATTGGCAGCCTAGGACTAAAATCAGCGAAGCGGCCAAAAGTGATAAGAAAGTTTTTCTCATGGTTAATATTTATGTTACAAAACTATGAAAACAAGGGGGATTTGATGGCAAAATTTTTCGGGTGTGGATAAAAATAGATGATTGGTAGCAGAAAAATAGGCGAATCCCAATTTTCCTATCTTTTTTACAATTAAAACTATGGCCAACAGTACATTTTAAATAAATTAGGCGCTTCAATTTATCAATCAACTATGTAATGAAAAAACTTTACTTCTTTTTGTTTTTTGTTTCCTTGTTGGGCGTACAGGCTTTTGCACAAACCAAAACCATATCGCTAACAGAAACTACTCCAGCTCCTGAACGAGCAAACTATCAAGCCGCTGCCCGTTTCTCGCCAAATAAGTTGAGAAAAATTATTTACTCGACAGCGGTAGATCCACATTGGCTCAAGTTGAGCAACCGTTTTTGGTATCAGTATGAAACGCCAAACGGCAAGCAATGGTATATTGTTGAACCAGCGGCCAGAAGCAAAAAAATGCTGTTCGACCCGGCCAAAATGGCCGCGCAGATTACCATGATTATCCGCGATCCTTTTGATGCGCAGCACCTGCCTATCGAAAACCTCAAGTTTGCCAAAGACGAAAAAAGCATCACTTTCGAAGTGAGAAGCACTACCGATGAGGTAAAACCCGACAGAAAAGACAAAAAAGCAGCCGATTCGATGCAAAAGAAAATCTATTCTTTCAACTACGAACTGGCCAGTCAAAAACTGACCGAAATCCCAAACTTTCAAAAGCCTAAGGCCAAGCCGTCATGGGGGTCGGTAGCACCCGATTCTTCGGCCATTATTTTCTCGCGCAACTATAACCTGTATTGGATGGATAAAGAGAACTACAAAAAAGCGGTTAAGAACGAAGAAGACAGCACTATTGTAGAGCACCAATTGACCAAAGATGGTGTGAAGTTCTATTCGTACGGTAGCGACGGCGATGGCGAAAACAACGAAGAAAACATCAAAAACAACAAGAAAAGACGTGGAGCTTATGTATTGTGGTCGCCAGATTCTAAATATTTTGTTTTAGACAGAACCGATTCGCGTCAGGTTAAAGACCTTTGGGTAATCAACAGCGTTTCGGCTGGTCGCCCAACCTTAGAAACTTACAAATACCAGATGCCGGGCGAGAAAGAAGCGCCGATTGACGAGTTTGTATTGTTCGATTTTGCAAAGAAAACCTACAAAACCATCAATACTACCGCGTTTAAAGACCAAAGCATTTCGGCTTGGGGCAAAGAATCGCTAAACAAAGACCGCGACAATGAGTTCCGCCCGTCTATTTGGCTGGGCGATAACAGCAAGTTTTATTTTGCCCGTACCAGCAGGGATTTGAAACGCATCGATATCTGTACCATTGATATCAATACCGGTAAGGTAACTACCCTCATCGAAGAGCGTTTTAATACTTATGTAGAGGTACAACGCCCAGGATTAATTGATGGAGGCAAGGAAATTATCCACTGGAGCGAACGCGACGGCTGGGGGCATTTCTACCTGTTTGATGGCAATGGTAAATTGAAAAATCAAATTACTTCGGGATCTTTCCACTGCGAAGGCATCGTTAACATCGACCAGAAAAACCGCGTGCTTTATTTTACGGCCAATGGTCGCGAAGCGAAGGAAGACCCTTATTACCTGCACCTTTACCGCATCAATTTTGATGGTACAGGAATGAAATTGCTGAACAGTGGCGATTTTGACCATCAAGTAAACATGAACGACGAGAACAAATTCCTAGTAGATAATTTCTCGCGTGTCAATACTGTTCCTAAATCTGTTTTGCTGGATAACGAAGGCAATAAGGTGATGGACTTGGAAACTGCCGACCTGTCTTTGCTGATGGCTACCGGCTACAAGTTTCCTGAACCTTTCAAGGTGAAAGCCGACGATGGCATTACCGATTTGTATGGCGTCATGTACAAGCCTTTCAATTTCGATCCAAACAAGAAATACCCGATTATCGAGTACGTTTATCCGGGCCCTCAAACCGAGGCGGTAAACAAATCGTTTGGCCGTGCCATGGACCGTGTTGACCGTTTGGCGCAACTGGGCTACATTGTCATTACCGTGGGTAACCGTGGCGGCAATCCGGCGCGTTCTAAATGGTACCATACTTATGGCTATGGCAACCTGCGCGATTATGGTTTGGCCGATAAAAAAGCAGCTATTGAGCAACTGGCCGATAAATATTCGTTCATCGATGCCAACAGGGTAGGTATTACCGGTCACTCGGGAGGTGGTTTCATGTCAACCGCGGCCATGTTGGTTTATCCAGATTTCTTTAAAGTGGCCGTATCTGCGGCGGGTAACCATGACAATAGCATCTACAACCGCTGGTGGAGCGAAAAGCACCATGGCGTAAAAGAGATCGTGTCGGCCAAAGGCGATACCACCTTCAAATATTCGATCGACAAAAATCCTGACCTGGCTAAAAACCTGAAAGGCCATTTATTGCTCATGCATGGCGATATCGACAACAACGTACATCCAGCCAACTCTATCCGTGTAGCCAATGCCTTGATCAGGGCTGGCAAAAGGTTCGACTTTATGATTGTTCCGGGGCAGCGCCACGGTTTTGGCGACATGACCGAATACATGTTCTGGCGCTTGGCCGATTATTTTAACAATTACCTGCTCAACGATTTTTCGCAGTCTGTAAACGTAAACATTACCGAAATGGACAGGGAAATAGAACGCAAGCAATAACATCAGCAACAAATAAGCCTCGAATTTTCGAGGCTTATTTGTTTTAAAACCTTATTTTAGGTATTCCTAAACCCGCTAAACAAATGAAAAAACAATTACTCGTACTGTCGGTGGGCATGCTAGCTTTAGCCTCCTGCCAATCGTCAGGTCAAAAATCGGCAGGCGTAGAAGCCGATTCCGCATCGCTAAAAGCCATTAACGATTCTGCCTTCGCCAAACACATCGCCGTGCTGGCTTCCGACGATTTTGAAGGGCGCAAGCCATTTACCGCCGGAGAAACCAAAACCATCAATTACCTGAAAGGTGAATTCGAAAAACTGGGCCTGAAACCGGGCAATGGCGACAGCTATTTTCAGCAGGTGCCGATGGTTGATATCAAATCGACCCCAGCCGGAGCCATGGCCATTAAAGGAGCTACAGGAAGCCTGAGCCTTAAATACCTCGACGATTTTGTGGCCGCCACCCGCCATGTAACCAATCAGGTGAAAGTTGAGAACTCCGAGATGGTTTTTGCCGGCTATGGCATTGTGGCACCAGAGTACAAATGGAACGACTACGAAGGCCTGGATGTGAAGGGCAAAACCGTTGTGGTATTGGTAAACGATCCGGGTTTTTCAGACTCGACTTTGTTTAAGGGCAAAACCATGACTTATTACGGCCGTTGGACTTACAAGTTTGAAGAGGCGGCCCGTCAAGGCGCTACTGGGATCATCATCATCCACGACACGGCACCGGCAAGCTATCCTTGGAGCGTAGTGAGAAGCGGCTGGTCTAAATCGAAACTGTATTTGGACTCCAAAGACAATAACCGTTCGAGGGCTTTAATGGAAGGCTGGATTACCCAAGAGGTAGCCAAGAACCTATTTAAAATGGCCGGCAAATCGGAAGATTTGATGAAACAGGCTGGGAAACCTGGCTTTAAACCGGTTGATTTGGGGCTCAAAGTGTCGCTAACCATTAACAATGCCATCAAAAAATCGGTTTCCAACAATGTGGTGGCAGTTTTGCCGGGCACCAAAAGAGCCAACGAATACTTGATCTATTCGGGCCATTGGGACCACCTGGGCAAGGGCGAAGCCATTAACGGCGATTCGATTTATAACGGCGCGGTTGACAATGCCACCGGAACAGCGGCTTTGTTGCTCTTGGCCGATGCCTTTAAAAAAGCCAAGCACCAGCCTGAGCGTTCTATTTTGTTTATTGCCTTAACAGGCGAGGAACAGGGCTTGCTGGGTTCAGAGTATTATGCTTCGCATCCTTTGGTTCCAGTAAACAAAACGGTTGCCGATATCAACATCGATGCCATGGAGGCTTCGGGGATGACCAAAGATATTGTTGTAGTAGGCTATGGCCAGTCAGAATTGGAAGACTACTTGGCCGAAGCAGCCAAAAAGCAGGAGCGTGTAGTAGCCAAAGATCCTAATCCTTCAGCAGGCTCGTATTTCAGGTCAGACCACTTCAATTTTGCCAAAGTGGGTATTCCGGCATTGTACACCGGCAACGGCATTAACAATGTAAAGCACGGTGAAGCTTGGGGCAAGGCGCAGCAAGAAGATTATACCAAAAACCGTTACCATGCGCCTGCAGATAATTTTGAACCAGCTAAATGGGATTTTTCGGGTATGGTGGCCGATTTGAGATTGTTATTTGAGGTGGGCTATCGCCTCAGCAACGAAAGTACCTTTCCGGGATGGAAAGAAGGCTCTGAATTTAAGGCCATTAGGGCCAAGAGCATGAAATAGAAATTACGGAAGTATATGATTAACCCCTCGTTTATTGCTAAACTGAGGGGTTTTTTATACAGAGTAATCAAAAATGAAAATTAAAACCGATGCTCGGATTGAATGAGTCGGTTGCAAAAGAGAACGTTTCGGTAGTTGGGATGCTCAACCCGTTTGATACGTCTTTAGGTTTTGTTTTGCGGTAGCTGGCCAATGGGAAGCTAAATTCGATAGCCCATTTTTTGGATGGAAAAAAGGCAAAGCCTGGTGATAGGGCCGCACCATAAGAAGTTAGTTTGTAATTGTCTTCCGAGCTGGAATTTATCGGCGCGCTATAAACAGAACGGTTAATCGCTTTGCCAAAACCAACGCCAAGGTTAAACTCGCCGAAAAATTTAAATTTATCAGCCACATCAACATATTTTCTTACAAAAGGTTCGATACTGAAGACATGTTGCTTACCCGTTTGCGTAGCCAAAATAATAGCAGAAGAAGCGGTATTTACTGTATTAACCGTCGATTTGCTATGAACATAGCCAGCTCCGAGACCAATGGTCAGGTTATCGGCTACAAAATAGCCGAAACGCGGCATGATGTTAAAAGCCTCTGCTTTTTGTTCGGTGCTAAAAGTTGGACTAGTGGAAACGATTTGGTTGTTTTTATTGGAAGTAAATCCAATTGAACCATTGATAAAGCTTTTTCCTTTTTCTGTTTGTGCGTTTGCGCCACAGGCCATAAGGCATAGCGCGGCCAGGATGAATAATTGAGGTTTCATTTGTGTGTTTTTGTGTTAACCAAGTTTAGGCATAAAAAACGAAAAACAACTATAGATGTAGTTGTTAAATCTTTAACTGCTTGTAAATCAGGTTAAAAATTTTCAACATGGCTTTAGCCTTTATCCACTAAGCTATAATGCGATACGATTTGGCCAAAGGTTATTTGACCGTGATTTTAATGGCCTTAAAGCCAAAATTTCCTTCGGTATCGGTGCCTTCCAGCCATGCGGTATAAGTGCCTTTGCGGTCGCTGGCAAAAAAGTGGGCGTTGGCTTCGCCGTTTTTATTGGTTACCAGGTTTGGCATCCAATACAAGGTAGACCGGAGGTCGGGGGTATGGGTAGCTTTGTTGGCTGCAGTATATTTCGGACTATAGAAAATCTTGTTGTCGCCATAGGGCAGAGGCTTATAGATATACATGTTGGCGGCTTTTTTGAGAAAGGGCCCCGAGCCGGTTTTGGTGGTTATTTCTATAAAGGCATATTCCGTTTCATCCATCGGATTTAAAAACTCCATGCGGTATCGACCTGCGTTTCGGGCGTGCTTCATAATCTCTATGCCTTGCACATCTTCGGCTGTATAATAGTCGAGGTAGTATTTGAGGTGTTGGTAATGTGCATCGGTAATGGGCCAATCAGAGGGCGAGTAGAAAAAATCTACATCAACCCCATCGATAACCAGTTTTACAAGGGCAAAGTTTACCATAAATTCTTTAATGTTGGTTTTGCGCCTGTAACCCATTCTAAAGCCTTTTACCTGTTCTTCCAATACATTGAGCAACGATTTTTTATTCAGTTTCTCCAAATCGGCTTCAGATAAGGTTTGGTCTGCCTCGCCTGGTCCATTTAGGTTTTTGGAGCTTTTGACTACTTTTTTGCCCGTTATTTTAACCTCGCGCAAGCCAATGCCGCCACCACGGTAGGTAGAGGCCTGTCTTTGGCTCGTCACCATTTGCTTGGTTACGCTATCCGTGGCTTCTGACATTGTTGCAAGGGGTACGATTGGAGCTGCAACGGTAATGGGCGGTCGTTTAAACTCGTTCATTTCTATACCTAAAGTACCTCGGTTGCCTTTGGCATTGAGCGCCTGGATCAAAAAAGACAGGCTATCCATCGCCGGAAAATTCCTGAACACAAATTCTCCCTTGTCGTTGGTTACCGTGTCCATAATCATAAAGCCTTTGCGGGTGCTCAGCAGGGTGATCTTTCCTTTGGCAATGGGCTTATTGGTAATGTTGGTGACTTTGCCGCTTACCGTAAATTCGCTTTCGGCCTTAAATGTTGGCTTTTTGTTCAGGTCCCACTGGTAACTCACCCAGCCTTGGGTAAGCATCAACGCATCGAGTTCTTCCTGCTGCTGCGGGTTTGATACATTGAAGTAATGGCCTGGATTTTCGATTTCGCCTTTCAGGTCGGAGCTCAGCAGCAGGTAATTTAAGATGTTCTGGTCGTTTAAGCTGTCTTTTTTTACCTGCCCGTCGTCAGTAACAGCTAAAGAAAAAGAACCTGCAATGGGCTTGCCACTTTGGTCGGTTATTTGAAGGTGGATCGGGATGCTGTCTCTCACCGCAAAACTTTGGTTGGGTGTGGTCATTTGTACCTTAAGCTCATCGTGGTGATTGATGAAGAAATTGCGTTCGTTCAGCGTTTGCTGCTGCTCGTTTTGAATTAAAATCTGGCACACACCGGTAGGGAAGATATTTTTGGGCACCCGAACAATTTTGTAGGTAGAATTGGGTTTGATTTTAGCCAGGAAACACAATACGCCTCTCGATTGGCCTAAAATGGTAAGTTCTTGGTTGGGCAGGTCTGAAAGGATAGAAATACTGATCGAATCGCTATTCAGGTTGTTGTTTAACCTGAGCGTAATGCCACTGGGCTGTGTTTTAGGCAAGGGCTGGCTGCCGTTGCCAATGGCCGATCTGTAATTGGCCATGTAAGTTTCGCCGGCTTTGGGCGTAAAATCAAAATAGCCCATTCCCATGCTGTTCGATTTGAATTTGGCCACTTTTTGTTGCTTGGAATCTACAATGTCGCCCTCTACAGTTGTGCCCTTGCCATTAATGTTGAGCGCCTTAAAGGCCAGCTTTTGCTGGCGTTCGGCAATCCAAGTGCCACCTTCGGGCAAAAACTGCAAGTCGATTAGCGGTTTTTTGTTGCTGTTTGTGGTATTGCTCCTTACATTTTGCACTTTTGCCGTTGCTGTGCTCGGACTGGCTGGTTGGGGCTCGGCGATATCCAAAATCTGGATTTCCTTTTTAAACAGAAAAGTGTCGCCAAAATTCTGCATCCAGTTGGTGTAGGCTCTAAAGGTGTAGATGCCGGGTTCGTATTTGTTGGGGTTGACGGCAAAACCAGCCCAGGTTAAGCCATATTGCGTAGGCAGACTCACGGTTTGGATCACCTGTCCTTTTTTATCGATGATGTCTGCATAAATCAAGGCGCTGGTTGTAGAATAATTAAGCAGACTGGCATTGATCAGGTAACCTTTAAACCAGATGGTATCGCCCATGGCATAAACCGGCTTGTCAAGCTGCATGTACAATTTTTCTCTGGGTACTGATTTGCGTACGCTGTCGTACTGTACCATTTCCTTGTATTTGGCTTGTTGGGCCTGGCCCGATAAACTGATGAAGAACAAGATAAAAGATAGGAGAAAACGGCTATGTTTGGTCATGGACTAACGAGCTAGGTATGAAGCTAAAATACAAAATCGTTTATGATTTTTTGATGAAGACCACAAATGGCTGCAAAACCTGGTAATGCCGTTGGTGAAGAACACTAACGACAGCGACCGGATTTTTGGCTTGGACTGAATAACACCAACCAAAGCCTGCGGGTTGCCCGGCAACTTAGCAAAGTCGCTGGCGGAGAAGACCAACGATGGCTTTAAACCCCAAGAGAATGCCTTTGCTGGTGTTCTTGATAAGCAAGTTGAGCAAAACTATTGCGAAGCAAACCTGTGAAATTTTTAAAATTTCGAAAGTTCAGCCCATGAAAAAGCCCTTCGCGAGATTTTTCCCGAAGGGCTTGATTTTAAAATATGTGGAGGCTTTTAGCTCGCTTTTTCGTTTAAGAAAACAAACTTATGGTCGAACATGTCGAGTTTGATTTTGCTTTCCTTGTCAACTGTTCCAGCCAAAATAGATTTAGACAATTCGTTTAATATCCTTTTTTGGATGACACGTTTTAACGGTCTGGCGCCAAATTGAGGGTCGTAGCCCAACTCGGCCAACCAATCGAGGGCTTCTTCGCTGGCCTCGAGGGTAATACCCATTTCGGCCAAGGTTTTTTGCACCTGTTTGAACTGTAGAGCCACAATATCCCTGATTTCGGTTCTGTTGAGTGGCGTAAACATGATCAGCTCGTCGATACGGTTCAAAAACTCCGGACGGATGGTTTGCTTCAAAAGCTCAAACAATTCACTTTTGGTTTTGGCAATCACCTCATCACGGTTTTCATCATTAAGGTTCTTAAAATTATCCTGGATCAGGTGCGAACCAATATTTGAAGTCATGATGATAATGGTATTCTTGAAGTTTACCACACGGCCTTTGTTGTCGGTTAAACGACCATCGTCAAGTACCTGCAACAAGATGTTGAATACATCTGGATGCGCTTTTTCAATCTCATCGAGCAATACCACCGAATAAGGTTTGCGCCTTACTGCTTCGGTTAGCTGTCCACCTTCATCGTAGCCTACATAGCCCGGAGGCGCTCCGATCAATCGCGAAACCGCATGTCTTTCCTGATACTCGCTCATGTCTATCCTGGTCATAGCATTTTCGTCGTTGAACAGGAACTCGGCCAAGGCTTTGGCCAACTCGGTTTTACCTACACCGGTGGTACCCAGAAAAATGAACGATCCGATAGGCTTGCGTTTGTCCTGCAAACCGGCACGTGAACGGCGGATGGCATCAGAAACGGCCTCGATGGCTTCTTCCTGACCAGCTACGCGTTTGTGCAGCTCATCTTCCAGGTGCAATAGTTTTTCGCGTTCGCTGGCTACCAATTTGGTAACCGGAATGCCGGTCCAACGGGCCACCACGCCTGCAATATCATCGGCAGTAACCTCTTCTTTCAGCATTCTGCTGTCGCTTTGCTGGCTTTCCAAATCGGCTTTGAGTTTTTCAACCTTATCTTGTGCCTCTTTGATTTTGCCATAACGGATTTCGGCTACGCGGCCATAATCGCCGGCGCGTTCGGCCTGTTCGGCTTCCAGCTTGTACTGCTCAATCTGCTCAATCTGATTGTTTACCGCATCCACCAAATCTTTTTCGCCTTGCCATTTGGCTTTAAACTCGTCGCGTTCGGCCGAAAGATTGGCGATTTCTGCTGAAAGCTCTTTTACTTTTTTATCGTCTTTTTCGCGTTTAATGGCTTCACGTTCAATTTCCAGGCGCATAATTTCGCGGTCTAAGGCATCTACGTGCTCAGGTACGCTGTCCATTTCCATACGCAGTTTAGAAGCCGCCTCATCCATCAGGTCGATGGCCTTGTCGGGCAAGAACCTATCGGCAATGTAGCGTTGCGACATTTCTACCGCGGCAATAATGGCTTCGTCTTTGATCCTTACCTTATGGTGGGTTTCGTAACGTTCTTTTAAGCCACGCAAAATAGAAATGGCATCTTGGGTATCAGGCTCTTCTACCATTACTTTTTGAAAACGACGCTCCAAAGCCTTGTCTTTTTCGAGGTATTTTTGGTACTCGTCGAGCGTAGTTGCACCAATGGCACGCAGTTCGCCACGCGCCAAGGCTGGTTTCAAGATGTTGGCGGCATCCATAGCGCCTTCGCCGCCACCTGCGCCAACCAAGGTGTGAATTTCGTCGATAAACAAAATGATATCGCCATCGCTTTGTGTTACTTCTTTCACAACGGCTTTTAAACGTTCCTCAAATTCGCCTTTGTATTTGGCGCCTGCAATCAAGGCACCCATATCTAAAGAGAATACGGTTTTCGATTTCAGGTTTTCGGGCACGTCGCCTTTAATGATCCTAAAGGCAATGCCTTCGGCAATGGCAGTTTTACCAACACCGGGTTCGCCAATCAGGATAGGGTTGTTTTTGGTACGGCGCGAAAGAATTTGGATTACACGCCTGATTTCTTCGTCGCGGCCAATTACCGGATCGAGCTTGCCGCTTTCGGCATACTCATTCAGGTTGCGGGCGTATTTGCTCAAAGCCTGGTAAGTGGCTTCGGCATTTTGGTCGGTTACCCGACTGTCGCCACGCAATTCGGTAATGGCCTTTTTAAGGTCTTTTTCGGTTACGCCCTGATCTTTCAATAGTTTGGAAGTCGAGTCGTTAACAGCCAAAATACCCAATAAAATATGTTCTACGGCCACAAACTCGTCTTTAAACTCTTTGAGGTACGACTGGGCTTTTTGCAGGGCCGAGTTGGCTCCTGACGACAGGTAAATATCGCCACCAGAAACCTTTGGTAATTTTTCTATAGCGGTGTTGAGGTTTTGTTCCAACACGTTAAGGTTCACATTCAGTTTCTTTAAAACATAAGAAACCACGTTTTCATCAACCGATAGCAGACCTTTTAACAGGTGTGCCGTTTCGATAGCTTGCTGTTGATTGCCTTGTGCTATTTCGGAAGCCTTTTGAATGGCCTCTTGTGCTTTAATGGTAAAGTTGTTGAAGTTCATGTTTCTTTTAAATCAAAACAAATGCCACTGCCGTTTTGCTTCACCAATCGGAAATTTTGTCGCTATGTTTTGGGGTTTGTTGACTAATTGTCTGTAAGTTAATGATTTATCCTGAAAAAATGTCTTGTTTTGTAATTTACCGAAGTTCTAGGCGATGATTTCCGGCCGGAAGCCTGATGGGTTGCGCTTTGATGGGTTTGCCGTTTAGGTAGACTGTTTGTGTTATAGCTACCGGAATATCAACGCTTGCCGTTGCATTGGCCGGGACCACAAAATGATAGGTGAGCAGTTGCCCTTTCTTCTCCCATCCCGATACGATTTGGCCATAAGGGCCACGGTGCGTGGCCTCAAAGCTTTCCAATCCCTCAACCACCTGTGGCCGCAACAAAATATGCTTAAAGCCCGGCTGCGTTTCGTCGGGTTTAATGCCCCCAAGCGATTTATACCACCAGGCACCGATTTCGCCAAACATGATGTGGTTGAGCGAGATATCATTTTTCGATTGGATATTCCAGTTTTCGTACAGGGTAGTGGCTCCGTTTTCAATCCACCAGCCCCAGCTCGGAAAGGTTCGCTGACTGGCCAATTTATAGGCCACCTCGCCAAAGCCGTTGTCGCTCAAGGCCGATAGGATGGCTTTCGTACCTAGCAGACCCACATCTAGGTGGAAGTTGTCTGCAGCTACGCGTTTGGCCAGATTTTCGGCCACGCGGTGCTTCAGGTTGTCGGGAACCAAGCCCCAAAATAAAGGTACGCTCAGTTCGGTTTGCAGCCCTGACCCATACAAGCCTGTAGTTTGGTTGAGGTATTTGGCATTAAAGGCGTTTTTAATTTTGCGCGCGAGGTTCGAATAATATTGGTAATCGGCAGTTTTGCCCAGAATTTTTGCCGTTTTGGCCAAAATCAGCGCATCGGCGTAGTAATAGCAGGTAGAAGTCAACTCAACAGGAGATACCGATTTCACAGGCACCCAATCGCCCAAGCCCCAGGTGGTTAGACCACTAGGATAGGTTTCGTTGATGTGGTTTACATAACGGCGGATATTTTCGTAGTTGTCGTTCAGGATTTTGGGGTCGCCGTAAAACAGGTAAATGTTCCAGGGGATAATGGCAATGGTACTCGTCCAATCGGGCCCGTTGCCCCATTCGTAGCCCCAACCATCGGTGGGGATAATGGAGGGTAAAACCCCATTGGGCTGTTGTTCATCGCGGTGGTCGGCCAGCCATTTTTCGTAAATGGTAATGCCGTCAAAGCCGTACAATCCGGTTTCTATGGCAATTTGCGCATCCCCTGTCCAGCCGTTTTTCTCGCGTTGCGGACAATCGGTCGGGTAGCCAAAAAGATTGGAGAGGTAAGAGTTGTTGGTGGCAAACTGTAGCTTTTCGATCAAAGGGTCGCTGGCTTTGATGCTCCCTGCCACGGGTACGTCGCTGTGCATAAAATAGCCTAACAAATCTTCTTTGGCCAATTGGATAGGGGCATTGCTGGTAACTTCCACATATTGAAAACCCTTGTAATTGAAATGGGGCATAAAGCTTTGCTCGCCTTTGCCGTTTAAAATGAGGATATCGGTTTGAAACGGGTCTTTATCGTCGGTAGGCCGGTAATGCACATCGATGTTAGACAAGTCGACATGCCCATTTGGGTAAAGTCTTTCGCCATGTTTGAGCTTAACTATGGTGCCGGCAGGGCCATGCAGTTTAATTTTGCTTACGCCCGAAATATTGCGACCCAAATCGAAAACATAAGTGGTATCGTCCAGTTTTTTGAGACTGATGGCCTTGATTTCTTCTACGTTGCGTACCGGATGCATGGCTTGGGCCACAATTTGCGAGGAGGGTGCAGATCGGAAAATGACGTTTTTCCATTTATTGTCGTCGAAACCAACAGTATTCCAACCCGCTTGTTCCAAACGCGAATCGTAATGTTCGGCGGTATAGATGCTGTTGAAAATGATAGGGCTGAGGTCGGTTTTCCAGTCTTTGCCCGATTTGATGGTTTCTACGCTGCCATCGGTATAGGTAATCCTTAAATCCAGGCAAAACGTAGGCCTGTTGCGCCAAGGCGCACGGTCAAAATACCATACCGCGGTTGATTGATGATTGTACCAGCCATTGCCTAGCAACACGCCAATGGCATTTTTTCCTTGCCGAAGCTGTGGGGTTACATCGTAGGTTACGTATAAATTCCTCCGGTCGAAACGTGTGTACATGGGGTCGAGCCTATGGTTGCCCACCTTCTCACCATTTAATGAAAGTTCGTATAAGCCTGCAGCCACAATGTAGGCCCTGGCCGATCTGATTTGCTTTTTGGTCTCGAAAACCTTCCTGAAATAGGGGGCGGGTTTAAGCTTGATCTGCTCATTGTCGGCAATCCAGGCACCTTGCCAGTTTTTAGGGTTCATCATGCCCATTTCGAAGCTGGCTATTTTTGCAGCACCTGATTTCTTCTGGTGCTGGTCGGCAATATCAACCCGCCAATAATACTTAGTAAAAGGTTTTAGTTGCGGGCCCGAATAAGATTTGAGCTGTGCGTTGGTTTGTAACCACCCGGTAGTCCAGGTATTGGCTTTACCTTGTGCCAAAGCCAAGGAGTCGGTACCTAGCATTAACCTGAAGGCCGTTTGCTTGGCGCCGGTTCTGGTGTCGGCCATTTGCCAGGTAAAACGTGGATTGGGATTGTCTAATCCAATCGGATTAATCAGATATTCTGTTTTTAGCGCAGTTGTGGCAAAGGGTTGTGCATAAGCGTTGGCCATAAAGCCGAGAAAAGTAAGCAGCAGGAGAGTACGGAGGAATCTTGACGACATGACAGTAGGTTTAATTTACAACTAAGGTATTAAAATTTATGTTTGACAGGTAGATTATCCCGAACAACTAAGAATTTAGATTAAAAATCTTATATTGAAGTGCTTAACTATTAACGATATGAAAAAGCGTCTCTTGCTGCAGGTATTTGTTGCCGCTGCTTTTATCGCGCTGTCTGGCTTTTTGCTCAAAGACGACGGGCCGTTAAACTCCTTTATCGAAAAGCTTGAACAGTATACCAACAGAAATCCGCAAGAAAAAGTGCATCTGCACCTGGATAAACCTTATTACAGCATCGGAGAAGACATCTGGTTCAGTGCCTATGTGGTTAATGCCGAAGAAAACAAACTGTCGCTTTTGAGCAAGGTGCTTTATGTAGACATCATTGATGAGCGAGGAAAGGTTAAAAAAACACAGGTGCTTCCTTTGGAAAACGGGTTGAGCAATGGCCATATCGATCTTTCTGATACCACGTTTAGGGCTGGAACCTATCAACTAAGAGCATACACCAATTGGATGCGCAATTTTGACGATGCCTTTTTGTTCAGGAAAGAAATCAATATTGGCGATGCCCTTCACGACAAAGTAATGGTTGATACCAAATTTGAGCTGAACCCAAGCTCAAACGGCACCGCATTAAAGGCTACGCTCAGCTATTCCAATTTTGACAACGAGCCCGAAATCAATAAGGAAGTGAGCTATAACCTGGTTTACGGAGACGATAAATTGTTTAGCGGTACGGGAAGAACCGACAGCAAAGGTACAATTACGGTAAACTATAACCTTAAAAAGGACTATACGCTTAACAAACTGTTGCTCAATACGGTGTTTAACAAAAACGACGTCATTAAAGTAACCAAAACTGTTGCAGTGGTAAGCCAAGCCAAAACAATCGACCTGCAGTTTTTTCCGGAAGGCGGAAATTTGGTCGACGGAATCCGTTCAAAAGTGGCTTTCAAAGCGATTAACGAAAACGGAATGGGTACGGCTGTTGAAGGCTATGTAGAAGATAATGATGGCAAAAAAGTAGCGGCCATCAATACAACACATTTGGGCATGGGACTTTTTGCGTTTATGCCAGTGGCAGGGCAACAATATCAGGCGGTTATTGTGAAAGACGGCGAGCAGAAACGCTTTCGGTTGCCACCGGCCATGGCTACTGGCTATGTCCTGAACATGAACCATCTGGACGATGAAAACTTGCTATTGCGCATCAATTGCTCGCCAGCGTTGGTCCAAGATAGGGAGGTGGTTGTGGTAGCCCAATCAAACGGCATGATCAAATACACCGCCAAGATCAAGCTGGATAGGGAGTCGGTTTCTTCCAGGTTGCCTAAAAACATGTTTTCTGAAGGCATTGTGCAGTTCACGCTTTTTACAGCCAACATGTCTCCCTTGGCAGAGCGGTTGGTATTTATACATCGGAATGATAGCCTTAATGTTAAGGTGAGTACGCCCAAAGCAAGCTATGGCAAAAGAGAGCAAGTTAACCTTGCGTTGCATGTTGAAGATACCCAGGCGAAAGGAGAAGTGGGCAGCTTCTCGGTATCGGTGGTAAACCAAGACAAAGTGAACCAGGTAGAAGATAACGAGACCACCATTTTGTCTAACCTGTTGCTGACCTCCGATTTAAAGGGAAACATAGAAAAACCCAACTATTATTTTACAGCCATCGATGCGGCCAAGATCAGAGACCTTGACCTGCTGATGCTTACCCAGGGCTGGCGCAGGTTTAAATGGAGCGATGTGATGCAGCCAGAAGGCCAAGCCCATTTCAAGTTTAAT
Organism: Pedobacter sp. TM02; assembly: GCF_059705275.1. Lineage (NCBI taxonomy): Bacteria > Pseudomonadati > Bacteroidota > Sphingobacteriia > Sphingobacteriales > Sphingobacteriaceae > Pedobacter > Pedobacter sp. TM02. The sequence continues at coordinate 2,779,366 of NZ_AP046530.1, read as the reverse complement.
ACCGAGTCCAGTTTTGCCATCCACGGTACCATTGTTAACCTCAGCAATAAGCCCATTCCTTATGGCAAGATCAACCTGTTTGTGCCGAGCACCCTGCTGCTGATCGATACAGTAGCCGATGCCAATGGGCGTTTTGTGTTCGACGATTTGGTTTTTCCGGATAGTACCACGGTGATTTTGCGCGCTAAAAATGCCAAAGACCGCAATAATGCGCAGATCTTGATCGATAACAGGGTAGGATTCGCCAGTGCGACTGCGCCTAGAACCGATGACGCAAAAGATGCCGTATTTGTAAGCTACCTCGCTGCCGCGCAGCAAAGGTTTGGCGAAATGGGCAAATATGGTTTAATTAATGGGCGCATTTTGCTCAAGCCGGTAGAAATCAAGACATCCAGAAATCCGCCTATCTATAAATCAGCACTTCCGACCATCAGTCCGCCAGATTATACCATTACCCCAGATAAGCTCCAGTCTTCCACCAATGTGCTCAACTTTTTTACGGGCATGGCTGGGATAACGGTGAGAAGCAATATCATTTACGGCCGCAGAAAAGGTACCGAGGGGCCTATGTTGCTGCTGTTAGACGGAAGGCCAATTAAAGACGCCACCATGATTGACCCGAGTACTTTGGCCGGCATACAGATTATTAGGGCCGGCGCTTATTCATCAGGCATAGGACTGAATTTGCAAGAACCTATTGATGCAGTAGTGGATGGCCCGCAATATAAGGGCCTCACCAACATCATGAGCTCAGCTTATGGAATTGTCTTTTTTACCACCGATTGGAGGGCCAAAGCAAAACCAGCTTTGGGTTTAAGCAGGCTAAAAACCGGCTATACCCTAACCAAGGAATTTTATGCGCCGGCCTACGATGTGCCTGGCCAGCATAGGGAAATGGCCGACCTGAGGTCGACCATTTACTGGAAGCCCGATTTGATTACTGACGAAAAGGGCAATGCCAGCCTCAAGTTTTTTACCGCCGACGAAGCGGGCAAATACCTGGTTACTTTAGAGGGTGTAGCCTTGAGCGGACAACTGGTAAGAAAGCGCTACAGCTTTACGGTAAAATAAAAAAAGCCCCTCAAAAATCGAGGGGCTTTTAAGCTTATTTAGGCTTGGCTATTAGCCCAGCACTTCTTTTAGTCTTTTGGTTTGGTGGTCTGCCAGTTTTTGCAACGGACCGGCGGCCAACATTTTCATCATCATGTTCAAATCGGCCGAAATGATGTGTTTGGCTGTCGTGCCCCCATTTGCATTGGGTGCTACTGTCCACTTCAGTTCTACATCAAAAGGTGCTTTTTCTGAAGGAACAGCCACAATTTCGCTGTTAGGGATGCGGTTAGAAATTTTGATGGCCAATTTTGCCATGTTTTGGATGGTAAAACTCGCTTCATCGGCTGTAGACGACCAATTATAGATGTTTTCGGGCATTAACTGTTGGTGATTATTCAAATCTTCCAAAAAATTATAAACCTTGTCTATAGGCAAATCTAGTTCAACGGTACTTTCAATAATGGTCATAAGTATGTTTTTCTTTGAGGTCTCGAAAATCGTACCAAATTTGTTATTCTGCGTCAATGGCAATGTCTTTGCCCCAGGTTGCCGGGGTTTCGCGCCATTTGTTCAATAAATTGATTTCGTTTTGGGCAATGAAACCGTGCTCGGCTGCATAGCTGATCAACGTAGGATAGTTAGATAAGGTGGAATAACGGCATTTGGCATCGGCAAAATTTTGGTCGGCCTGGTCAAATCCATAAGTGAAAATAGCCACTAAACCCGCTACCGACAAACCGGCAGCACGCAACGCCTCTACAGCCTGCAGGCTGCTTTTGCCAGTAGAAATCAAATCTTCGATAACTACTACGCGTTGGCCTTCAATAATTTCGCCCTCAATCAAACTTCCAGTGCCATGTTCTTTGGCTTTAGAACGTACATAGATGAAAGGAAGGCCCAGCTCTTGGGCAACCAAAACACCTTGCGGAATTCCGGCAGTAGCCACACCTGCAATCACATCAACTGCACCATATTCTTCTTGGATCAGTTGCGCAAGCTTTTGGCGGATGTAGGTTCTAACAGCAGGATGCGACAATGTAATTCTGTTATCGCAATAAATAGGAGATTTCCAACCCGAGGCCCATGTAAATGGATTATTAGGTTGTAATTTAATTGCTTTAATTTGTAATAAAAATTCAGCTACCTTTAATTCAATATCACTTTTATTATACATGGCCCAAAAATACAGAATTTATATCAACGATAACACCTTGTTTATTGCAGATACTGTACCCAGACAAATAGATAAAATACAACAGCTTGATACAGAGTATTTTGATTTTCCAACATTTTATAGAAACCTCAAACTGAGCAAGCAGAAAAACTATGTACTGATCAGCAAAAGGCCGAAGGAACTTTTTCAGTCCATCAAGAAAAAGCTAACCATAATCAAGGCGGCTGGCGGATTGGTAGAGAATGCCAACGGCGAATTTTTATTTATTTTCAGAAATAAAAAGTGGGATTTGCCAAAGGGAAAGGTAGAAAAAGAAGAAAAAATCAAAACTGCAGCCGTAAGGGAAGTAGAAGAAGAATGTGGCGTTAAAATAGAAAGGCGCGATGAACGGCTTTGCAAAACCTATCACGTTTATGAGTTAGGCAATAAGCTGATCCTTAAACGTACCAGCTGGTATAAAATGTGGGTAAAAGGCGCACCTAAACTCGTGCCGCAAAAAGACGAAGGCATCACCAGCGCTGTTTGGGTCAATCCCTTGGGCATTCAGGGCAAGATCAAAAATACCTATCCTTTGATTTTGGATGTGCTGAAGGCAGAAAACCTGATTTAAAATTAATTGGCTATTTAGCTTTAAGCGGCGCTGCCTACAAGAATTTCAAGGCCTCTTGAGGCACGAAAGGAGCCACATTGCCTTTGTTGCGCAAAATATCGCGAACAATGGTAGAACTAATAGCCGAAAACTCGGGTTTGCTGAGCAGCAAGATGGTTTCTACCTCGGGCATCATGGTTTGGTTGATTTGGGCAATGGCACGCTCATATTCGAAATCGGCGGCCGAACGTATGCCCCTGATCATGTATTTAGCCTTAATTTTGGCGCAAAAATCAACCGTCAATCCTTCGTAAAGCTGTACTTCTACATGGCTTGCCGATTGAAAAACGGTTTTGACGATTTCTTCCCTTTTTTCGGCCGACAAAAAGTTCTGCTTCGAGCTGTTCAGACCAATACCTACCACAATGCGGTCAAACAGGGGCATTGCCCTCTTCAAAATATCGACATGAGCAATGGTAATCGGATCGAATGAACCCGGAAATAGCGCTATTTTCATATTCAAATATATCAATTGTTAACGAATGGGAAAGATTTGGCTGTGTAGAAATTACAGCGGTCAAATAACAGGGTCGAAAAAACTGAAGGAAGAATTGCCGTATTTTCTGGTGTGCGAATAGCCGGGCTGCTGTTCCAATTTAAGCAGCGGCGGATGCTCAACAATAAACACGCCGTTGGTTTTGAGCAATTGGTTTTGAGCTACCAGTTGTGGCAACAGCGGAATATTGGGCAAATCGTAGGGCGGATCGGCAAAAATAATGTCATAGCGGTTGTGCTCTTGCGCCAGGTATTTGAAGGCATCGGCTTTTTGTGCATCAATTTCGCTAAGGTTGTATTTTTCGGCAACCGACTTGATCCAAGCTACGCAACCCGGGTGCTTGTCAACGGTTCTCACTTCCTTAATGCCACGTGAGGCAAATTCGATGCTTACGCTACCTGTACCGCTAAAAAGGTCGAGTACAGCGCATTCTTCAAAATCGTAAGTGTTGTGCAGGATGTTGAACAGCGCTTCTTTGGCCATGTCTTTGGTTGGCCTTACCGGGAGTTTGGCAGGTGCGTTCAGCTGTATGCCCTTTAATTTTCCGCCTATTATTCGCATTGATCTAGCGCTAGTAAATTGCTATAGTAATGGCTCGGCATGTCGTCAAGGATGCTTTGATCCAGTTCAGGTTGTCCGTTAACAAATTGAAGCTGTGCAAAATATTTAGCCAGGCAATTGTAGCGTTCATCGCCTTCATGCACAATGCCACTCAAAAACAGCGGTGTTTCTTTTGGTTCAATGCCAAGCTGGTTGATGATGAGCAAGAGATAATAGTTGAACTCGTCGAGATTGTCGATTTCATAGTTTTGCTGAAAAACTACCTGTTTGTTTTTGAGGTAAAGCACCTGAAAAGAGCTGGCCGTAAAATCAATCAGTAAGCCGGTTTCTCCAATATTTTGGGCTAAAGCCAGCAGCCCAGCATCCAGGGTAAATAATTGGCTCAGGTTAAAGCTGTTCAGGGTATCTTCGGCGGTTTTGGAGAGGGCAAAAACGGTGGTAAATCCAAAATGGCTATGGGCCTGCTGGTAGAGGCTGCCGGTATGCGAACCGATAAAATAAGGCGTATGGTTGGCCAAAAGCTGTTCGCTATACAGCTCGTTCGGAACCGCAATGACATTGGGGGTATGTACAGCCACTTTTACCTTTTGATAGGGCAAGGTCAGGTAATGGTCGGTTTTTAAACGGTCGCTCAGTTTTTGGAGCCCATTTTCGCATTCCTGTTCGTCAAAAACAGCATTTACTTGTTGGGTTTCCTTATTAACGATGGCATAAGAAAAACTATCCTGGCCTACTTTGATCAATAAATTACAGGCCGATACCTTAGCGGGATCAAAATTGGGATCGATTAATAAAATGCTGTTGCTGCTGTTCATGTACAGGCAAAAATAATTCTTTTTTCTATATGATGCGGTTTAAATTTTTGGCGAAAAGGGGGGCGGCTTATTTTGATCCAGCGCCTGCCTAAAACCTTGTCTGCAGATAAACGATAATGTTCAAATAAATTATTAGATAAATTTAACCGGTTTCTGCCAATACGGTTGCATCTTTGCTAAATGGATAAAGCCCATTTCATCGCCCAGTCATATCCTTTCGAGCCAACCGACGAACAATTGGTGTTTTGCACCAAGGCCAGTGCTTTTTTGGACGATCGGCGTACCGAGAAATGCTTCGTGCTGCGTGGTTATGCCGGTACGGGAAAAACCACTTCGGTGGCGGCTTTGGTCAAAGCCTTGCCCCAGTTCAGGTTAAATGTGGTGCTGTTGGCGCCTACGGGCAGGGCAGCCAAGGTAATCAGCTCGTATACCCAAAAAAAGGCGTTGACCATCCATAAAAAAATCTATCGTAAAAAAAGCGCCGTCAGCACCGAAATGGCTTTTCAGCTGGCGCCCAACCTGGCCAAAAACACTTTGTTTATTGTAGATGAGGCCTCAATGATTGCCGACGAATGGAACCAACAAAACGGATCTTCGTTTTTGAGGGATTTGATCGAGTTTGTTTATCAACCTGGTGCCGATGGGAAAGACAAAAACTGCTCGCTGCTGTTTGTTGGCGATACGGCCCAGTTGCCCCCTGTAGGCAGCATCGATAGCCCGGCACTGAACGAAAAATACCTGAGCGACAATTTTCACCTTCACGTGGTTGCCGTAGAGTTGAAAGAAGTGGTGCGGCAAGAGAAAAAATCTGGTATTTTGGCCAATGCCACCATGTTGCGCAAGCTGATCAACAAATATAGCGAAGCACCAAAGGTTTTGCCTAAGTTCATTACCAAAAATTACAAGGACATTTTTAGCATGACGGGCATAAAAATGGTGGAGGGCCTGGAATATGCCTATAGCAAATTCGGTCTGGAAAATACCTTGGTGGTTTGCCGTTCCAATAAATCGGCCAACGTATACAACAACCAGATCAGGAGCCGCTTGCTTTACCGCGACGAAGAGTTGAGCGGTGGCGATCAGCTGATGGTGGTACGCAATAATTATTTTTGGTTGCCTGATAACCAGGAAACGGCTTTTATTGCCAATGGCGATATGGCCAAAGTCATCAGGGTGCGTAGGGAGGAGGAGCGCTACGGCTTGAGGTTTGCAGAAGTACAGCTGGAGTTTTTGGATTTTCAGGAGGTGGGCAGCGTCAGTTGCAAGGTTATCCTAGATACCCTGCAAGCCGAAACGCCTAATTTGCCTTATTCGCAAAGCAAGCAGCTTTTTGAAGGACTGATGCTCGATTATGAGCACATCAGCAACAGAAAAGAAAAAATGGAAGCCATTAAGCAAGATCCTTACTACAATGCCTTACAGATCAAGTTTGCCTATGCTGTAACCTGCCATAAGGCGCAAGGTGGCCAATGGGATGCCGTTTTTGTTGACCAAGGCTATTTAACTGACGATATGGTAGACATGGATTTTTTGCGCTGGCTGTATACCGCCGTAACCAGGGCAAAAAAAGAGCTGTTTCTGGTTAATTTCTCCCCCAAACTTTTTGCCACGCAGCAAGACACAGATTAGGCCAGTGGCAGCAGGATCCTAAAGGTGGTGCCTTTGTTTTCTTCGCTTTTCATGAGCAACTTGCCCTCGTGCTGAGCAATGATGCGCTGAGAGATGTGGAGGCCCAAACCCACCGATTTTTCGCCCTTTAGGCCGGTACGCCCAGCCTTAGAAAACTGATCGAAAATATGGTGCTGCAGTTTTTTCGGAATGCCTATTCCATAATCAATAATGGCAATGCATACGCTTTGCTTATGTATGCTGAGCTCGATGTCAAGCGGTTGCTCAGGGTCTGAAAATTTGAGTCCGTTGCTGATCAGGTTGTCTATCGCCCGCTCCATTTTAGAACGGTTGATATGGGCAAAAGCAGTTTCGTTGGCTCCCGCAAAGTTGAGGATTCTTTGCTGATTGGCTCTCCATTTTTCTAAGATAGACCGTACAAAAGGCACAACGGCCAGGCGCTCGGTGTGCATGGTGGTTTGGTCTAATTTGGCCGCTTCAATCAGGTCGTTAATGATTTCTTTGGCCTGATGGGCTGCGGTCGAAATCATCTTGGCTTCATTGTGCTGTTTGTCTTCGGCCAGCAACAGCTTGCTCAATGTTTCGATGTTGTTTAACGGATTTCTGAGGTCGTGTGCCACAAAAGCCAAAATTTCGCTCTTTTGGGTATTCAGATGTTGTATTTCCAGGTTTTTTTCTTCCAATTGCCTTAGCCTTACAAAGTGCATCGACTTGAAATAGTAGCTGTATCTTGAAAAGCCCATCAAGATAAAACCTAAAATAAAAGCCGCAATCACGTTCATGATTTTTTCCTGAGAAGTAATTTTGGGCAATACCATGCTTAGGATAAACACGATTACCACTAAAATGGCAATGGCTAAAATTTCGCGGTATTCGATGGCAAAAAACAGGCTTACGCTTACAATGCCAATCAAAAACATGGTCAGCGTGTTTTTGGTGTTGTGTAACGAAACGGTATAGCTTACTCCAAAAGAGATCAGCAACACAAAAATAATGAAGCAGATGGTAAGCAATCGCCGGTGCACAATGGTCCATTTGGCCGATTGGAGGGCGATGGTACTGAGCAGGTAAAAGACAAATGCACCCGATAGCTGTATCCAGTTGCCCAAAGAGTGTTCGGCATAATTCTCTATCTTGATCATGTCGGCATAAAAAACAAGGCTGGTTATCCTCGAACAAAAAGCAATGATGAAAATGATCATGCTCAGTACCTTAATTTGCCTCAAATTGGCCAAACTATAGAATTGCTTAAATGCAGCAGCGAATCTTTGTGGTGTCTTATACGTAAAAAAGGTTAGCAAATGACAACAGTTAGGGAATCCAAAAGTACAAAAAATGGATATTGCCCGGATGTAAATGTTCTAAAACGTTACAAAAAGGCATTCTGAAAAGTGCTAAAAAAAAATGTCACCAACTTTGGTGACATTTTTTTCGCATCAAATAAATAAATAAAAAGTCTTTATTACTTATCCTGTTACTCTAACGTTGCTTGCTTCAGGGCCTTTTTTGCCGTCTTTAACTTCAAATTCAACTTGTTGGCCTTCTTTTAAAGATCTTAGTCCTGAAGATTGAATGGCAGAATGGTGGCAAAAAATATCTTTACCGCCTTCCTCTGGTGTGATAAAACCAAAGCCTTTTGCATCGTTAAACCATTTTACTGTACCTGTCATAATTTGTTTTTATTAAATTGAATAGTGAAGATAACGATTTCGATATAAAAGCCTAAAAAAAAATAACACAATTACATTTAAACTATATAAAGCCTAGCAGAAAACCGTTTTTTAAAATCATTTGGAAAAGCTTGGCCTGGCTTTTTTCGGATATGGTGCTCTGATAATATAAATAGCTGTGCAACAGTTTTTTTAAATAAAAAGGTGCAGCCATAAGACTGCACCTCACAAAAAAACTCCCTCAAGTAGATTCTACTCTTATTACTTATACGTTTGATTTGGGGAAAAGGTTTCCAAAACACCAAAATATTTATAGCTATTTTGTTTAATCAGGCAAAATTAACCTAATCTCCTCATCGCCAATGCTGATGGTACGTTCCTTGTAAAGGCCGCCGATGGCTTTTTTGAAGGCGCTCTTGCTGATTTGGAAACGTTCGTAAATATCTTCTGGAGAGCTTTTGTCGCCCAACGGGAGTTTGCCGCCTGCTTCCCTCAAAGCTTTGAGGATAACGTCCTTAGTTTCTAAAATGTGACCATAGCCCATCGGTTGCAGGCTTAAATCTATTTTATTGCCGATACGGATTTTCTTGATCCATCCCTTCCGCTGGTCGCCGGGCAGTAAATGGGCAAAAAGCTCGTTGTGGTATAAAAGGCCGATGTACCTGTTGTTGATGATGGCATTATAGCCCAAATCGGTTTTTTCGCTGATGAGCAGGCTCACTTCGTCGCCTTCTTCAAAATCAAATTCTTCTTCCTCAATAAACCTGTCGAGCCTCGACGAGGCCATGAGGCGCCTATCATCGTCAAGGTGCAGGTACACTACATAGCCCTCGCCTTTGTGCATAGGCCTCTTTTGCTCACGCACAGGTACATACACGTCTTTGCCGATGCCCAAGTCCAAAAAAGCGCCGTTCTCGCCCGAATCAACCGCAACGAGGTAAGCAAAATCGCCTACTTCTGCAAAGGCATCCTGGGTTGTGGCCATCAAATCGCCTGTTTTGCTGGCGTAAACGAATACTTCGAGGTTATCGCCCACCTGCACGTTTTTGGGTACTTCGCCAAAGGGCAGCAAAACTTCGCTGTTGCCGTCTGATAGGCTTAGGCCAGCTGCATTCTTGCCCACTATCCTTAAGGTATTGTATCTTCCTATTTCCATGTTTAAAATTAGTTAAGCCATTTTCTTCAATAGCTGTTGTGGCAAAGTTAAGGATATTTAACCGCTATGCCGCTTTAAAATTATTGGCACGTTAATTTGCAGGATAGAAAAAATAATTATTTTAGGTGCATAACTGAAAACTTAAAAATCAATTAATGAATAATTCTATTCCTACTTTTTTCCTTGGCGATGAATATTTTATCGATGAGAAGGTCAACTTTTTGAAGTTTACGAACGAATACAAGGTATACAACGAGCAGGGCGCACAAATCGGGATCATCAAGCAGCGCATGAGCGGCTGGCACAAGTTCCTCACTTTGCTCATCAATAAAGGCATGATGCCTTTCCACCTGGAAATAACCGATGTAAACGATCAGTTGCAGGCCACCATTAGCAGGGGATGGACATTTTGGATGTCGAAAATTACGGTTGCCGACCCGGCAGGAATAGAGATTGGCCTCATCAAACAAAAATTCAAGTTCTTTAAACCTACTTTTACCATTAATGATGCAGCCACAGGCGAAAACATTGCGCAGATAACCGGCGACTGGAAAGCCTGGAACTTTGTCATCAAAGATGCCAAGGGAATCGAAATGGGCAAAATCAGCAAAAAATGGGCGGGTGCATTAAAGGAAATCTTTACCACGGCCGATAAATACAACGTGTCTATCGACCCCAATTATGCAGAAAACAAACAAAAGGTAGCTATTGTGGCCACGGCCATTACCATTGACATGGTGCTGAAAGAGAGCAAATAGGCAGCAGGGTTCTGATTCTTCGAGCAAAAATAGCTTTTGCAGCGTTATTTTGACGATTTTGGCCAAACATTATCGAAAAAACAGTTGTTGTCATGATAGTTTTTACAAATAACTGAGCCATGCATACAAAAACAACAGAAAAGCCAGCAAAAGCAACAACAGATTTGTCGAGTAAAGTTGCGCAAGAACCCCAAAGCGCTCACGCTACTCCGGTAGTAGAAAAATATGTAGAAAAACGTAAGGATAAGGCTGAAGAGCAAAGCCAGAAAGAGCAGGAAAATGCTCCTCAAACCAAAACGGTTTGGGATGAGTGGGTGAGCTACAGATACGCCATTCTCTAAGTTAAGGAGACTTGCGAGGCTTTTCGAGCTTCGCAAGTCCTGTTTCTAAACTTTGCAGGTCTTTATTTGGCGCTTCGCTCTGGCTCATAATGCAGCCCTGGCGATAACCAATACAACAAAATCATTCTAGAATAACGATAGTTTAGTGGCGAAAATACCAAGGTAGAGCCGAAAAGCAGGGCTACAAAATACCAGAGGTTTTCATATTCCAGTTTAAGCCCTAAAATATAGGCCGCAACGCTGATCGTTACCATTTCGGCCACATTCATGGCGTAGCTCACAAACATCGATACATAGAAATATCCAGGTTCGCGCTCAAACTTCAATTGGCAATGCGGACAGAATTCGTTCATTTTTTGGGCCCTAAAGCCGTAGGTAGCACCCGTAAATACTTTGCCAACCCTGCAACGCGGGCATTTTGCATTGGCAAAGCCATGCCATTGAGAGATGTATAGTCCTTTGGTGTCTTTATTTTGTTCCATGTGGTGTTGTATTTAATTTTCTGAATTTTTCGGGCGTAATGCCTTCATATTTTTTAAAAAACTTGATGAAATAAGATTGATCGGCAAAATTGAGCCTGGTTGCTATTTCGGCTACCATCAAATCGAGGTTGATGAGCAGACGCTTCGCTTCCAAAATAACACGTTCTCTGATCAACGTACCTGCCGATTGGCCCAAAAAATCGTTGCAAAGCGCATTTAAGTGGTTGGGCGTGATGTAAAGCAGGCTTGCGTACTGTTTGGGTAGCCTTAATTGGGCATAATTCTGATCGATAAGGCGCTGAAAATTTTTCAAGAGCGTGTGGTTGTACGAACTGCCTGGTGCGGTATGCATAATGTTGGTGCTTCTGGCCACTTCTATAAACATCCGAAGCAACAAAGTCTTCACCAAATCGTCGTTAATGGGCTTTTCGTTTTGGCCTTCTTTTAAAATATCCTCAAAAATGGCTACCAGTTTGGCCTGCGTTTCAGCCGGCAGCAAAATAACCTGAGAGTCGGGCTGACCGTTAAAAAAGCTGAAGTTTTCGAGGTAGTTGGGCTGCAGCAAAAAGCTGCTCAAATAATCGCTAGAAAAATTGATGATATAGCCATCAGGCGCGGTTTCAAAATCCCAGCTGTGTACCTGTCCTGGCACCATAAAATAAATCAGACCAGGTTTTACGCCAAAGCGTTTAAAGTCGATCTGTTGGCTGCCGCTGCCTTGCGTAAAAAAAACAAGGTGGAAAAAAGAGTGGCGGTGCGCCGAATGCAGGTGCTGATGTTGCTGAGCATAATGGCCAAAACGGCTGACCAGAATGCCATCATTCTTGTAGGCCTTGAAGTTTTGGATATCATAAACAGGAATATCATTTTTCATATACAAAGATACCGGTTTCGTAAACGCCAGCAAAGGTGTTATCTCTACTAAAAATGGTACTTTTTACTTTTTGTATATGTTTTTATATCTCCATATTGCTAAAAAATGGCTAGGTAAAGGTAAAATCTATGGCTTCGCTATTTTGTTGGATAATGGTTAGCGGTATAGCCTTTGCCGGAAACCGACTTTGGTACGAGAGGATCAGGTTCATAATATAATCGTTGGATGGATAGGGCTCCATGGCAGATTTAAGGCTTTCTAAATCGTTTACATCGACATGGTTCGAAATATAGCCCATTCCGTAAAATTTACCTTTTTCTACCCAAATGCAACTCTGCTCATCATCGGTACGACCTTGGTCAACCAATATAAACGATGGCAAAAGATCTTGTAGCTGTTTAATGGCTTGGTTTACGCGGTAATTATAATCTTCGGGGGCTTCCTCGCCAACACAGGCACCATTGCATTGTCCGTTGGCGTGATGCGTGCAGGCGTGCTTAAGGGTTTGGATAAAACAGAGTTTTTCGCAGAGCGAATGTTGCTCAACCAGTTTTCTCAAGAGTTCGTGTCCTTCAAGAAGATAGTTGAAGCTATACAGTGCATGGCTGTCTTTGCGATGCTTATCTATGCCCAGACGGATATAGCCATTTTGGTCTTCGAAATGATAAAGCGAATACTTTTGCTCGAAGCGCTTCATGGCGCGGTTGTTGGGCGGCCATAGTTTTTTGATTTCACTAGCCTCTAAAATAAAGGCCATGAGCTCGGTACCACAGCTTACAAAGTCGATATGGAAAATGCTTTTCAGAAAATTTTGCCGTTGCTGGCTGATGCTATGGCCCGTAAAATGCGTACAGACGCGTTTTTTGAGCTGTTTGGCCTTGCCTACATAAACTACTTTGCCTTTTTCGTCTTTAAAATAGTAAACGCCAGGGGTGTTGGGCAGCTTATCTATGGCTTCGCGCAACAAATTAGGGGGCAAAACCTGTTCGCGAGAACCTTTTTTCAAAGTATCGGCAATTACGCCAGCGTGGTCTTCGCTTACAATCAGGCCCAGCAAAGTAGCCGTAGCTTCGGCGTCGCCGGCTGCCCGGTGGCGGTTGTTGATGGCAATATTCAGGGTTTTGCACAGCTTGCCCAAGCTATAAGAAGCCAAGCCTGGAAAAACCTTGCGACTTAGCCTAACGGTGCAAAGTTTTTTTACCAGTAGTTGATGGCCACAGGCTTCGAGGTGATGACGCACAAAAGAGTAATCAAAATTGACGTTGTGCGCCACAAAAATCTTGTCGTGCAGCAATTCGTAAATATGATCGGCCACTTCCCTGAAATCGGGTGCATCGGCTACCATGTCGTTGTTAATGCCGGTTAGGGCTTGGATGTGCATCGGGATGGGCTGATGCGGATTGATGAGCGTTTCAAAACTGTCTACCACCTCTTCGCCATTATGAATATAGATGGCAATTTCTGTAATGCCGTGTGCGGCAGCATAGCCTCCGGTGGTTTCAATATCGACAACTGCGTATAACATTTCTGATTTGTGTTGAAACAAATATATGCTAAAAAAATTAGTAAACAAAGTTTTTCGAAATGGCCTTTGTCCAAAACGTTCAGTAGGCCGGAGGCAGATGCCAATGGCAACGAATGCCACCAGACAGTGCATTGGATTCAGCATGCTGTTTGGTTCTTGCCAGCGATTATGGCCAAGGCGCAATAAAAAATTCAATCCGAACATACTAAAATGCTTCTTCGAGCGTCTTTGTATGGAGAGCGTTAATTTAGATGACGGGGATAGGGCTTAGGCCTTCTATCTCCGTCTCTTTTTTAGAGCTATTCGGAGTAAAAAAAAGATTTTATTTTTTGCGATAATTAGAAAAAATAACCGTCTATTTGTTGCGAGAGCGTTAATTTAGATAACGGGGATGGGACTTCTAGTCTTGTCCCCGTTTCTTTTTAGGCATAAAATACACATTATTAGGTATTTTGTTGTCCATCATCAATGTTTATCTTTACTGTTCATCATCAAAGTATGCCACAGAAATCCATCGCCTTTTTATTTTTTATACCGTTTTTATTGTTCTCTTTTGCCTGGGAGCAAGTAAAAATAAGCCCAAATGTGTCGGTAGCCTTTCCCAAAAAACCCGAAAAGAAAATAATCGAGGGCAAGGAAATTTGGATAGCCGAGCTCGATTCGACAGTCAAAATGTTTGTTGTCATAACCGATTTCGAAAAACAGGGTGTCGATGCAAAAAAAATGGCCGAATTGCTCAAAAAGGCAAAGACTTATACAGATCTGAAGAATGGATTTGTGTTGGGGGCCGGCAATGCGGTTGCGCTTAAGGACTCCATCTGCACCTTTAAAGGCAAGCCTGCCTATTACCTTAAAATGGATATGCGCGGCGAGAAAGAAGACCTGAACAAGTCGCAATTAATGAATGTTTTTGTAGGTGCCAAAATGTATGGGCTTTGGTTTCTGGAAAAGAACGGCACCAGCCATGAGGCTGAAAAGCTTAAGTTTTGGAATTCGTTGTCCATCAAATAAAAAAAATCAGCCGTTGTACAATAAAGTTTTTAAACGAACGTCTATATATTCGAGAGCGTTAATTTAGATGACGGGGATGAGGCTTAGCTTTATCCCCGTTTCTTTTTTTAAAGTACAGCCAGCAAAGCGGAAACAGGCAGATCAGCCCTAAAATAAAGCCTCCCAAAGTATCGGTAAACCAGTGGGCGCCCAAATAAATCCTAGAGGGGGCAATCATCACCACCAAAAAAGCCGAAATAACCGTAACCACGCGACGTGTGGCTTGGGGAATGTTTTTTAAATGGCGCATCAGAATAATGAGGAAGCCAAAAAAGAGCACATAAGAAAGCACATGTCCGCTCGGAAAGCTCTGAAACCGGTTTATTTCTACCAAACGCACATAGAACTCGGTTGGCCTGGGGCGATCTACGTAGTTTTTGACCACTAGAATAAGCAATCCCGAAAAAAGGATCTGGGCAATAAAAAAGGCTTCCCGCTTGTATCGGTAATAATAAAAAATCAGCGCCACTATAATTACCGATAACAGGGAATAGGGCAGTTCGCCAAAGAAACTAATGGCCAGCATGATTTTGTCCAAGGTATCGGAATGGTATTTTTGCACGGCCAGCGAAATTCCGAGATCAAATTTTGGAATCGGATGGTGGGCCACAAAAATACTGAGCCCAACAAAACAGGCAATCAGCACAAAAAGCACGGTTAAGAGTAGGTTTCGTTTATACTGCATCAGAACTGGTGTTTAGTCAAAGCTAATCATTTATGCCGAAGCCATCCAACCAAAAACTTAAGCCGCTGTTTTGATCTTGGTTTTTATTCAATCGTCCTCACATAACCGTTGTACAGGATAATTCCCTGTTTGTTAGCCGTATAATAAACGCCGGCTTTTTGGGTGCTTGGTGCAATCAGCCAATCGGTCTGGTGCTGCTTTGTTATGGATTCGGTATAAGGCAGGGGCGTTTCTTGGGCCTGTAAGCCCAAAGAACAGTTAACCAAAAAGGCCAGGGTCAATATTTTTTTAAAGTTCATAGATGAGCTTATTTGCTGGCTCGGTAAATTACCGTTATTTCGTTGATGCCCGGTGGCGCTGTAGCTTTTAGCACTTTGAAACGAAGCTTGGCGGCCTTATAATGCTTGGCTAAACGGATTACTTTACAATCGCCCATAGGCTCGTCGCCGAGGTAAATGGTTTGCCACTGCCCATCTTGCAAGATGTCTACGCTGTACTGCTGGATGCGGGGTACCCTGATTTGCGAAAAGCCGTCTGCCAATTCCTTGGTATCCTGATATTCGAAAATACTGATTTTATTGAAGGCCTGGCTTGGGTCGAGTTCCATTTCTACGCTGGCCAAAGTATCTTTCGAAAGCCATTTGCTGTCTAGTTTGCCATCATTAATGGCACTGGCTGGAAAATGCCTGCCCTTTTCTTCGCCGGTACTGGTAGCGGTTGCCGGACGATTAAAAGAAATAAACTGGCCGTTTTTAGGCAGGGGTTTATTCGCCGAAAGACCCAGTCTTTTGCCCAGGCCGATCACTGCATCGGCTTCGTAGGCCCTAATGCGGCCAGTTTGGTCGGGCGGTACGTTGATTACAAGGCTGTTATCGTTGTCGGTACACCAATAAAAAAGCTCTTCCAGTTCGTCAAGGTCCCTGGTAGGCAATTGCGCCGATTTTTGGAACCAATTCCAGCGCTTGCTCAAACACAGCGTATGTTCAAAAGGCAGGTAATAAGACTGACCATTATGCAGGTACTGTTTTTTGTCGAATTTGGTAATGAGCTTAGGGTCCCAGAGCCTGAAATCGGAAGGGAAATACTGAAAAAAGTATTTGTTGTCTTCGGTCATGTTCGAGGGCAAGGTAAAGTTTCTTCGGCCAGCTGTGCTCTCTATGGTATGGTTTACGCTCACCGCACAAGCGGGATTATACTTTTTAACCAGCCTGTAAAGCTGATCGATGCCCCAATCGTTAGGTTTCCTATCCCAGCCGCCATCAAGCCATAGTTCGCAAATATTGCCATAATTGCTAAACAGTTCGGTTAACTGGTTCAGCATGTAGTCTATATATTTTTGAGGGTTTTTGTCTTTGTAGCTTGGTTCGTGCCTGTCCCATAGCGAATAATAAATGGCGAACTGTATGCCATACTTCTTGCAGGCATCGGCCACTGCTTTAACCACATCGGTTTTTACCGGTGATGAAGCTACATCGTAATCGGTGTATTTGCTGTTCCACAAACAAAAGCCATCGTGGTGCTTGGTAATGAGCAGTACATACCTAAACCCGGCTTCTTTGGCTGTGCGCACCCACTGTTCGGGATCAAGCTTACTGGGGTTGTAGCTCGAAACGGGCAAGGTACCGTCAGACCATTCGGTTTCGTTAAAGGTGTTGATGCCGAAATGGATAAACATGCCATAGCCGCGCTTGATCATTGCTTTTTGCGCCAGGTTGGGCTTTGTGTCGGGAAGTTGTTGCTGCGCCTTGCCATAACTCAAACCAAGCAAGAGCAAGAAAAGCAGGAAGATTTTTTTCATAGGGAAGGTATTAATTTGCTAGGGCAATAAGTTTGGTAATTTTTAAAGTTAGTCGCATAAATGTTGAAATACTAGAAATAAATTTGCGTTTTATGGTTTTATATTAGCTACTTTAGTGGTTTTAAATGTAATTTATGGTAATTGTGGCTCTTTATGATGATGATGAATTGGTGAGTATGGTATTTAATGGCTGGCGTGCATGAGACCTGTTTTTGCCAAAATATTAGAAGGTTCAACAAATGAAGTCTACAAAACCAAGGTTGTAGATAGTCCGTATTTTTCAACTACATTCCATTTTCATGTCGAATGCCAGATGAGCTATATCGTTGAAAGTAGCGGGCGGAGGATTATTGGCGACAGCATAGGCACTTTTGAACACGACGAACTTACGTTTATCGGAGCCAACCTGCCTCATGTTTGGTATAACGACGAACGGTATTTTGAGGCGGTAGAGCCTTCGTCTCACGCACGTTCGGTAACCTTGTTTTTCGATTCGGATAAGCTAATAGCCGCTTTTGAGGGTATGGTTTCCATGCAGAAACTTAAATCTATCTTGCAAATTGCACAACGGGGGATGAAATTTTTTGGGCAAACCAAAGATAAACTCAAAGCACTGCTGCTGCAAATGGCAGCCCAGGAGGAAGGCATTGAGCGGATGATCCTTTTGCTTAAAATCCTCGACACCTTGTCAAATGCCGAAGAGTACGAATTGCTGTCGGGTTTGGGCTACACCAATAATTACCAGCTTAAGGACAACAATCGTATGGATAAAGTATTCAAATACGTGTTTGCCAATTTTTCGGATGAGATCCAGCTGGATACCGTATCGGCGCTGATCAACATGAACAAGCAGGCGTTTTGTCGCTATTTTAAGAGTCGCACGCAAAAAACCTTCGTAGAATTTGTGAACGAAGTACGGATTAGCCATGCTTGCAAGCTGATGGCCGATGGTGAACAACAGATCAGCAGCCTGGCCTACGCATGCGGTTTTAACAGCTTATCTAATTTTAACCGATTTTTTAAGGAGGCCAAGGGCATTACCCCACGCGAATACAAGAAAATAATGGCCGATAATAAATTGGCTGCTTATCAATAATTTTGGGTACACAAATAAAAGCCCAAAGGTAGGGCTTTTATTTAGCGCTGTTCCATATCGCTGGCGGAATGGCATCTTCGCAAGGACATTTGGCCTTGTTTACTATAATCAGCTTGATAGACGATGAAATCTGTGTGGCATATTCTTTAAAGCCTTCGTCATTCATGGTACTTCTGGCATAGGCCGCGGCCGCGCAAAACGACCAAAGCTGGGCATCTTTTTTATCGGTAAGCATTTTGGCTTTATAGCGCTCGGCCATGGCCGAGTAGGTTTTGTATTGCTCATTACTGCTGCTTTCGCTGGTGCTACTCAGCTTGAGGGTGTAGCGGCTGCTCGAAACGTTGGCCTTGAAAGTCTGTATGGTTTGCGGGTCCATTACCTCGATGCGGTAGTCTATTTTTGAAGTTGGATGGATAAAGCTGAAAATATTATCCGATACCTTGGTGTAAATAGAGGTCCGGTTAGGTTCAATCAAGGTCAAGGTGTTGCTTTCAAAATTAATGGTTACCGTGTAATAGCCATCGGCGGTAGTGTATTGGCCTGAGGTTGGCTTGATTTGCCCCTTTGTTACACCGTATACGGCAATTAATACTAGGATGAAAAGCGCTCTCATGGACATTGTGCTTTTTTGCTGTTGGCGTCGGCAAAGTTGTTGGCATCGTTGCAACCATAGGTCCGCGCATAGTATTCCCAATTTCTTTTGCAGGTTGCAGAGAGCCTATTTGGAATTTCTATGGTGTTTTTTCTGCCAGTAGGACAAGTGTAGGTGTAGGTATAGGTAGAATTGTCGACCTTTTTGGTTTCTTCTTCGGGCTTTTCTTCAAAAAGCTCACAACCCATTGCCAATACGGGAAGTGCAAAGGCAAAGAGTAAAAATTTTTTAGTTTGTTCCATGTTCAGATTATTTGTTTGTCAAAACTAACCGTATCGCAGCAACGGGTAAATACTTAATTTTAGGTATTTTTTCTTTAAAGTGCATTTAAAGCCAAATGGAGCGGGTTTTTAGTAGGGCTTGTTGAAGGCGTTTGATGGAGTAAAGGCAGGGTTGATTAGAAAAAATGAGGCTTAATGCTATATTTGTTTCAGATCAAACAGGATGCGATTAGATACCTTTACCGATAGCCAATTAGTTGGGTTGCTAAAAGAAGACAACCGCGACGCTTTTACCGAAATCTACCATAGGTATAGCCAGGATTTAGCACGTTATACGGTGGCCAGTTCGAGGCTGCACGATTTGGACGAAGCGAGTGATATTTTGCACGACCTCTTTGTATGGCTATGGGAGAAACGGCAACAGCTGGATACCGAAATGCAACTTAAAAGCTACCTCTATGCGGCAACCCGCCATAGGATTATCGATCATATCCGAAAAAACAGCCATCATCAGCGTTATGCGGCCTTTTTGCAGGCCTTAGCTACCAGCTATGCCCAAAGCGCCGATCAGCAACTCGAAGCAAAGGAACTGCAAAAAACATTGGAAGATTCGTTGGCCAAGCTGTCGCCACGCATCCAAGAAATTTATCGCTTAAGCAGACACGAGCATCTCAGCGTAAAACAAATAGCCGAAAAGCTGGGAATTACTGAACAAACGGTCAAAAACCAGCTGACTACAGCACTCAAATATCTCAAAGAAGCCCTGCCGGTACTGGCTTTTTTGTTAATGAAATAGCTCGATTTTGTCGACGACTAAATTTTTTTCATTTTCTGATAGTACCAATGCTAACTTCATACGCTAATAGGGAAAGGCGTTTATGAAAATCGATCAATTATTAGACAAGTACCTTAAAGGCGAAGCGAGTTTGGAAGAACAGCAGCTGGTTGAACGGTGGCTGGAAAATCCGGACCAGGCCGCTACCGTTTGGAACCAGCTCGATGCCGGCAGCCAAGACGAATGGCTACAAAAGCTCTATCGCAGGATAGCCCATACCATTGATGCCGAAAACAAAAAGACAATCAAATTTAAAAGCTGGTTCAAAGTAGCGATGGCCAGTGCAGCCGTATTCGCTGGCTTTTTGCTGGCCTTGTTGCTCTGGCCGAAACAAAAACAACCGACAGCCATGGCCAGCTGGACTACCGTTGGCGCAGCCACAGGCGAAAAACATTACGTCATGTTGGAAGACAGCAGCAGCGTATGGCTCAATAGTGGCGCAAGCATCAGATACAACACTGCCCCGGGCCATAAAAACAGGGAAGTATACCTCAGTGGCGAAGCCTATTTTGATGTCAAACATCTTCCACAAAGGCCTTTTATGGTACATACGGGCAAAATAACCACTACGGTATTGGGTACCGCCTTTAACATCAGTACCGATAAATTGGGCAACCAGGTAAAGGTTGCTGTAACCCGTGGCAAGGTGCAGGTTGCCAAAGAGGGCGAAGTATTGGGGCTGTTAATGCCCAATCAGCAAATTGTTTACGAACGGCAACACCAAAGCCATGTGCAGCGCAACATAGATACCGAGGTCGTGCTGGACTGGCTGCCCGATGACCTGTATTTTGACAACATCACCTTTGGCGAAGCTGCACTGGCCCTGGCAAAACAGTACGATGTGCAAATCAAATTTAGCAACGAAAAGCTAAAGAACTGCCGTTTCACCGGTACAATCAAAAAAGATAAAACCCTAGACCAGGCCCTCAGGGTGATATGCGAATTTAACAAGGCCACTTACAAGATCAAAAACAATACCGTTACCATTTTTGGTACCGGATGCGAATAACCAACCTACCTAAAATACGAACCAGAAAAGAAGATAGAAGCCCCAAAAGGGATGGCAAGGCCATAAAAACTGCGAACCGACGGCAATCGGCCCGCAGGTTTCCTGAAAACAGGATGTTTTAAATCATTTTGACAATCAATAAAACTTTTAAAAATATGAAATTTTCTGCAAAACAGCAGCAAGGTTTGGCTTGGCATGGCTCAGATTCGTTCCGCTTTGTCTCGCCTTTGATGATACAATTTATGCGCATTAGCTTATTAATATTTGTTTTTTCATTTGTCGGGCTGCAGCTGCTTTTTGGCTTGACGCTTAAAAGCCAAGACATAAAGGCAACGCCGGTAACAGTGGGACTGAACAACGAACCGATACACAAGGCGCTCAAAAGAATAGAGAAACAAACCCAGTTCCGATTTTTTTATAGAAAAGACGATATCAAGGCCATGCCTGTTTTAAGTCTGCCGCCAGCCAGCAGAACGGTAGAACAAACCTTGGCTGAGATTTTTCAGCAAAGCGATTTTACTTTTAGGCAGGTAGAAGACAACATCCTGATCGAAAAGAAAAAAATAGGGCAGGCAGCCGAAAGGAGGCTTACAGGTAAGGTTTTCATAGAAAATACCAAAGATCCTGCCATGTACGTGCTCGTTGAGTTTTTAAACAAGGCCGATTCGGCCCTGATTGGCCATGGCTATACCGATACCACGGGTACCTATAATATTTTGGCCAAGCCGGCTACGGCAACGATATTACGCGTTTCGGGTTTGGGCTATCAGGTTTATACCAGAGAGCTGCGCGATTCGGGCGAGCGGGTAGATGTAGAACCCGTTTATTTGAAGCCGAGCATCAACAGCTTAAAAGAAGTCACCATTTCTTCATCGAGACCCTTAATTCAGCGCAAGTCAGATCGTTTTGTAGTGAATGTGGCGAACAGTAGCCTGAGCATCAACAACACGGTTTGGGATGTGCTTAAACAGGTACCTTTGGTTAACGCCGACGATAATGGTTCATTGTCTATCTCTGCCAAGCAAGGGGCCATCATCTACATCAACGGACGCAAATCGAACCTGAGTGGACAGGCTTTGTTCAATTACCTTAAAAGCCTGCCCAGTGCAACGCTGAACAATGTTGAAATTATAACCACTCCGGGTAGCGAATTCGACGCATCGGGCAATGCCGGAATCCTGAATATTGTATTTAAAAAACGCGAAAGTGATGGATATCAAGGCTCTTTAGCCTTAACAGACCGTCAAGCCACCTATAATTCGCAACAGGTGAGTGGCGCGTTCAACTACCGCCAAAAAAGCCTGGGCATTAATGTTACTCCTTACCTTAACCGCGACAGCAAGTTCATCACCGAAAGACATGATTTCGATTTTAGAGGCGCGGCCACCAAGCAGCTCTTAAATTTGTCGGCATTAGACAGAGCCGAGTTCCGTACTTACTATGGTGGCAATTTGGGCGTAGAATACGGTATTGGCAAAAAACAGGTACTGGCGGCTACGCTCAACTATAATCCGAACCGTCAAACTTTAAATTGGGTCAACCACAACAGCTTTATCAACAAAACAACCCGTCAAACCGATTCGAGCTTCGTTTTTACCAATAATAGCAAAATCAAAGGCCATTCGTTAGATGCCGGCCTCAACTATAGTTTCGACCTCGATACCTTAGGGCAGCGCTTAACGGCCAGCGCCGATTATTTCGAATACAGCAACAACACCAACCAACGCACCTATGCCACGGTTGTAGAAACCAACGAAGTAAGGCGAAACGAAATTGCTGTTTTGCCACAACAGATTAAAAACTACACTTTTGCGCTCGATTATAAACTGCCCATTGGCAACCAAGTCAAGTTGAAATTAGGAGCAAGGTCTTTTAATACGGCTACCGAAAACAATTTGTATTATGCCGTAGCCAACGCAGGTGGCACTTATGTAAAAGACGAATTGCGGAGTACCAACTACGCCTATAATGAACAGATCAACGCGGCTTATGCCAGCGCCGATTTTAGTTTGGGCAAGCAATGGGGCCTAACCACTGGGCTTAGGCTCGAACAATCGAGCACCAAAGGCAGGGAAACGATCAAAGATGAAGTGGCGGTAGATAAGGATTACCTGAATTTGTTTCCTACGCTAGCCGTTAACTATGCGCCAAACACAAACCATAATTTTTCGTACACCCTTTCCAAAAGGATAGAGCGTCCCGATTTTTGGCAGCTCAATAACCTGCGGGTTTATAATAATCCCACGCAGTACGCCGAAGGTAATCCCTTTTTGCAGTCGTCTTATATTTTAAAGAACGAACTGAGCTATACCTTAAAAGGCGCCTATATCTTTTTGCTGAGCAATGCCCATATTACCAATAGCTTTTCGCAGTTTTTGCTGGCCAACAACAGCAATAACATTACCAGGATCGTATGGCTCAATTATGGAACTGGCAATATAGCCGACCTTACCTTTATTGCCAATTTTAAAATAGGCAGCCGAATCAAATCGTCGCTAACACTGGCCGGCAACTATACCAGCTACAAGGGGCAGGCGGCCGATGAACCGATTGACAACAGCGGTTTTTCGGGGAGCGTTAAAATGAACAATTCGATTATCCTTTCGCAAAAGGGCCAGTTTTCGGCCTTTGTTAACATCAACTATCTCGCACCCGTTGTGGCCGATATTGGCGAAGGCAGCAGGGGCATGGCCAGGGGAGACCTTGGCATCGGTTTCAGAAAAACAGTGCGACAGTTTGTGTTTACCCTATCGGGTGCCGACTTGCTCAAAACATCGGCCAACAAATCGATAATTAATTCGAGGTATGCCATTACCAACAACAACAATTATTGGGATGCCAGAAGCGTTTCTTTCAACATCAGGTATAATTTTGGCAACAGCAAGCTCCAAAAAAACAAGCCTAACGAAAATGCAGCGCAGGAAATTATGCAGCGTACCGGCATCTAGTCATTGGTATTGTAATAGTGAAAGGCCAGCGATTATGCGTTGGCCTTTTTGCTTGGATCATAAAACCGTTAAAAGCATCGTTTTCAGCTCCGTAATACATTAATTACCTAAGAAATGACTTTTTAAGGAGCAAAGCGCTTCGCAATCAAAAATAAGTAGGCTATATTTACCCTTAGGCCAAATAGCTTATGAAAAAGATACTTTCTATTGATGGTGGCGGGATAAGAGGCATCATACCTGGGATGTTGCTTGTAGCGCTCGAAGACAAACTGAAGCAGGAGAGCAAAAATCCAGATGCGGCCATTGTAGACTATTTCGATTTTTTTGCCGGAACCAGTACCGGTGGCATATTAACCTGTTTATTGCTTTGCCCATCGGAAGACCACCCAACACGACCCAAATTTTCGGCGAGGGCAGCCTTGGACCTTTACCTCGAGCATGGCAACGAAATCTTTAAAATGAGCCTGCTTAAACGCATCAGAGCCAAGCTGGGTTTAGCTGGCGAGCGTTATAACAGTCAGATTTTTGAAGGCATCCTGAAAAAATATTTTGGTCAGACCAAACTAAGCCAGCTCATTAAGCCTTGCATCATCAGTGCCTATAACATCGAATTGCGTAAAACGCATTTTTTTAGACAGCAAACCGCCATTACCCGTGGCGAGAGCAGGGATTTTTATTTGAAAGACGTATGCAGGGCCACTTCGGCTGCACCTACCTATTTTAGCGTGGCCGAAATCTATTCATTGGCCAATGTGCGCTATCCCTTGTTGGATGGCGGTGTTTTTGCCACCAATCCCGCGTTAAGCGGCCTGATCGAAGTAACCAAAGCCTACAACCAGACCAAAATAAACGATATCCACCTGTTTTCTTTGGGCACTGGCCGTTCCAGGAGGTCGTACGATTACGATCATTTTAAAAAGAGCAGTGCCATGGCCATCGTACCTGCGCTGATTGACATTATGATGAGCGGCGTGGCCGAAACCAGCGATTTTTTTCTGGAACAGCTTTTCCACTCGGTAGGGAAGGAAAAAAACTACATTCGCATAGAGCCAGATAGCTTAGAAAGTATCAAGGAAGGTTTAGATGCGGCCAATCCATCGAACATTCAAAAACTAGTGGCCTTGGGCGACAGAACTGTCAGCGAAAACGATTTGTTGCTTACCCAAATAGCGCGCTTTTTGATAGAAGAAGAAAGACGCAGTACCAGTAAAATGCCCTGGGATTTCTTGAAACACCGTAATTAGCTTTCCTGCCATGGTCGCAATCCGCTAAGAAAGCTGTTCTTCAACCGTGGCGTCGGGTGCATTTTTCTTAACCGATTCAATGCCGTTATCCCTTCCAGAAGCACTTTCATACATTTGGCTATTGCCTATAATCTCGCCATTGCCGGCTTTCAGTACAAAATAATGCTTGTCGTTGGTTGAGGTTTTCCTTTCATAGCGGTTATCGTCGTGCGCATTTTTTCTAACCGATTCGATTCCGCTGTTGCAGGAAGCCTTGCTCGAGTAGCCCTGGCTTGTTAAAATGATTTCACCATTTCCAGCTTTGAGGTTAAACTGGAAGTCTCCATTGTTCCTGGTCGAGATGACAAATTTTCCCATAGCTATAAGTTTTAAGTTTTCCACTTAAATTTAAAAAGATATGGAATAAAAAGCAAACGCTATTTAACCTGGTCGCGGTCTAGCGACGAGCTTTCCCTGGTGTCTTTCATGCTTACATAAACAATCAACGAAAGAAATATACAAGCGGTAATGTACCAGTAGTAATACGATTCGTGGCCCCAATCTTTAAACTGCAGGGCAATGTATTCGGCAGTGCCACCAAAAACCGCAACGGTTAAGGCATAGGGCAAGCCAACTCCCAAGGCGCGTATCTCGGCCGGAAAGAGCTCTGCTTTTACGATGGCATTGATGCTGGTATAGCCGCTTACGATAATGAGAGCAACCATTAGCAAAAAGAAAGCCTGCCACTGCGACGAAGTTTGGCTCAAGGTAGTGAGCAAGGGAACGGTGCCCAATGTGCCCAGCACACCGAAGCTGATGAGCAAGGGTTTGCGGCCAATCCGGTCAGAAAGTGCGCCAAATACAGGTTGCAGACAAGCAAAAATAAACAAGGTGGCAAACGACATCAGCGTAGATTGCTCTTTGCTCAGGTGTACGGTATTGACCAAGAATTTTTGCATGTAAGTGGTATAGGTATAAAAGGCCAGAGTGCCGCCCAATGTTAGGCCAATAACTTTCATGACGGCTTTGGGGTGTTTGAGCAGCTCTTTAAGGGTTCCTTTTCGGCTAGGCTTTACGTGCGCCTGATTTTCGAAGGCTTGGGTTTCTTCCAGGTTTTTTCGGAGGTAGAGCGCAACCAGCGAAAGTAAAGCTCCGAAAATAAACGGAATGCGCCAGCCCCAGGCCAATATTTCGGCTTCTGTTAAAAACAGTTGCTGCAAGGCCAATTGTATGGCAAGGGCTAATAGCTGGCCACCGATTAAGGTTACATATTGAAAGCTCGAGTAAAAGCCGCGCCGGTTTTTGCTGGCCATTTCACTCAGGTAGGTAGCAGATACGCCATACTCGCCACCCACGCTCAAGCCCTGCATCAGGCGGGCGGTTAACAGCAAAACAGGAGCAAAAATACCGATGCTTTGATAGGTTGGTATAAGTGCAATGAGCAACGAACCTAGCGACATGAGCAGTACCGAAAGGGTCATCGACTGTTTTCGGCCAATCCTGTCGGCAATGCGGCCAAACAGATAGCCACCCAGCGGACGCATCAAAAAGCCCAAGGCAAAAATACCTGCCGTGTTGAGCAGCTGCACCGTTGGGTTGCCCTTTGGAAAAAACGAAGCCGAAAAGTAGATGGCAAAAGCCGTGTAGGCATACCAATCGTACCATTCTACCAAATTTCCTATCGATCCGCCAAATATGGCCTTGAGCTTTTTGGCAGAGATCTGGTCGTGGTTGCTGGCAACAGGATTTTTCATTACGCTAAGATATTACATTAAATGGATGAACCTACCTAACCGGGTTAAACGATGAAGAAGTACTTAGGTAAAAAAATGGATAGAAGGGCACAACGTGGTCTAAATGAACGATATTAGTGCCATGATAAGTGCGTCAATTCAGGATAAGGCAAGAGTGGTAGAAATACTCAGCGCCTCTTTTGACCAGAATAAAAGCGTAAACCAGTTGGTCAAACAAGATGGCAGACGACTGCAGCGGATTAAAATGCTGATGGGGTATGCTTTTGATGAATGTATGGAATTTGGTCAGGTGGTCATCTCTAAAGACCGGGATTGTTGCGCACTGGTGCTTTTTGATGAGCGAAAACACTTTAGCTTCCGCTCGCTTTTCAGGGACTTGAAACTTACGCTTTTCATAGCTGGGCTTGGCAATATTGGTCGCGTAATGGCCAAAGAAAAAATGGTGAAGCAAGCCCATCAGGAGCTTGCCCAAGGCAAACCAACTTATCACCTCTGGTTTATTGGAGTCGATCCATCAGTACAGGGCCAAGGCGAAGGATCGCACCTGCTAACGGCTTTACTGGCCGAAAGCAAGGCGTTGGGTCGTTTGTTGCTTTTAGAAACCTCAACCGAAAAAAACCTGCCTTTTTATGCCAAGTTCGGTTTAAAGATATATAAGGAAATAGATGCAGGCTATCCAATCTATCTCTTGAGCTATTGATTTTTTAGCCTTCAAATGGCTAACTTGACCATTCGATTATCCTTTATGAAAGTTAAGCGCATTGTTGCCAATATCCATACGGCAGAACTATCTAAAGCCAAGGTCTTTTACCAAGATATATTAGGCTTGGAATTGCTGATGGACCAAGGCTGGATTGCCACTTATGGCAACAGCAGTAAGATGGATGTCCAATTAAGTGTTATGCAGGAGGGCGGGTCGGGAACCGAAACACCCGATCTTTCTGTGGAGGTAGACGATGTTGACGAAGCCCTCGAATTGATGCAGGCCGCGCAGTTCCACATCGAATATGGTCCAGTTAACGAACCTTGGGGCGTACGCAGGTTCTATGTGCGCGACCCTTTTGGGAAGTTGGTTAATATTTTGATGCATTTGTAGGATTTTTACAGCCAACAACGAGGATAACAAGCAAGCCACAAGTTAAGCCACAGAAATCTGTTAAACTGTGCCTTGTTTGTTGTGCTGTGGGGCATGCTACACTAATATGAGCCCATCCAGGTAATATTTTTGCATAGCTATAGTTTTATCGGAGCTAACTCTTATTTTTAAATAAAAATAATTGTCTTGAAAAATAACTGCCGTTATGTAACACTTTACCTTTACATCCTATTGCTTTCGCTGTATGGTACCGTGGCCTTTGCCCAAAAATCAAAGCCCGATACCGTAAAGGCTGGCATCTATGTAACCAGCATCCACGACATTAATTTTAAGGACAAAGAGTACACGGTCGATTTTTGGCTTTGGCTCAAATACAAAAACAAGGACTTCGATTTTGTAAACAACCTCGAAATTCCGCAGGCCAAATCCATCAGCAAATCTTTTTCTACCCTCGATAGCACCGGGCACCGCATGTACCTGCTCATGAAAATCCAGTGCGTGATGAAAGATTCCTGGGCCATCAACAATTTTCCCTTCGATAAGCAGGCACTTCGCCTATCTATAGAAAATTCGCAATTTGATAAAGATGCACTTGTTTTTGTACCCGATACAGTAGGCAAGCAATACGATCCCAGGTTTACGTTGCGTGGCTGGAATATCGACAGTTTGACCTTAAAAAGCGCTGTCAAAAAATATGAAACCGCCTTTGGCGACGAAAGTATTAAGCCCGCACATACCGAATACAGCAGTTTTAAGGTGAAGATCAATATCAGCAGAGATGCCCTTGGCCTGTTCCTGAAAATGTTTCTGGGGATGTATGTGGCATTTTTTATCGCATTGATGTGCTTTTTTATCCACGCCGATAGCATCGATTCGCGCTTTGGCCTGAGTGTAGGCTCGCTTTTTGCCGTTATTGGCAACAAATATATTATTGATGGCTCTCTGCCCGATTCGAGTTCCTTTACCTTGGTGGATATGCTGCACGGTTTAACGCTGATTTTTATCCTTGTGGTAATCATCTGTACAGCCATTTCGCTTCAAATGATCAAGAAGGGGAAAGATGCCAAGGCAGACCGCCTAGACCGTAGGTTTTTCTTGCTGCTTTTGGTCGCTTATGTATTGCTCAACGCATTTTTAATCATCAGGGCGGGCATACTCAGGTAAAAATCTAGAGGATTTTCGGTACACTCCTTTCTAAGCAGGGGCTATGGCTGAGGAGGTGTAAAAATGCATCGACAATTAAACAGCTACTCAAAATGCTAGGGACGGAGAGGCAATCTTTAAGCCCCCCAAATCAGGTTGAACATCGGCGGTCTTGCCGTCGCTTGCTCAAGAATAGAATAGCGCTTTCTTCATTGGGATTTTGGAAATCCTTCAGCCAAAAACCTGATTTCACATTAAAATCAATTGTCGTTGTTTTTGTTACAAATAGGCTTCCTTATCCAGTCTTTTCTGGATCGATAAAAATTAAACCCCATATATTTCGTGCCAAATGTATTTTTTTAATCAAAAGTTAAATAATTAAAAAATTTGTGTAAAATATTCTACAGTTTTTCAAGATGTTGATGTAATATTTTACACAAAATGTAGAATATTTTACCCTATATCAATTTTTGTTCCTACTTTAGGAGAGAGAACTATTAATACACAAACGTCTCCCTATTTATGTTTGGTTTAGGACATTTGCGCTCTTGCAATGCATGCTTTTTTTGAAATATGTATTGCGTTACGGTGCTAAATATATGGAAGCCATCAGGGCTAACTTCACAGCGCTTGCTGTGCTGTCTGATCTTTGTTGCCCTTTCGTGTTTTGCCTTGACAACCTTTGCAGAAGGTAGTAAAGATCTTTACCCTGCAGGAGCACAAGGTAATAGGGCCTTTCTGTATGCCAACATCGATGGTACCAACTATACAGACCGGTTTCCTTTTAAAACCAGGGGCGCCCATTTCGTTTATGCCAAATCTGGCGAAACTATTGCCGTGGCCTCAAGTGCTATTGGGGTAAACAACGGGCGTATTGTCGTTACCTCGCCCGATGGAAATTCGACTACCTATAATGTGAGCGCTGGTGTTGGGCTTATTCCAAACCGAACAGCAGAGCTGTCGGGGCCGGGCGTGGGCTATACGCCTATCAGCATTTCGGTTGCTGCTGCGCGTACGGGCGTATGGATGGTCGAATTCCTGGCGCCTGTGGGCAATGGCAACAGTAGTGACATTACGCCACCAGATGTTTTGGCCGATGGAAACTGGACCCAATCTACCGGCAATACCGCAAACTATATCGCCGCATGGGATGTATCGGTAAGAAATGCTGCGGGCACAGCTTGGCTAACAGGCCGTGTTTACACCAATGTTTTAAACCTTGGAATCCGGAATAACTTTACCAGTAGTGCAAAAGGGTTTTATGTAACCAATTACATTCTTACCGAAGATGGAAGGGCGTACCGTGTAAAAACCAATGGCAACAATGGTTGGGCCTTTACGTTTTTTTCTAACAACAATGGTTTTGCCGTTGGAGGTGTAGCCACTTACAAGAGTTTAAATGCATCTACAACAGCTGCCCTTTCTGGCCTCCACGATCCAAGAACACTTGATGATGCCTTGAACAAAACCCATAAGATTTTTTACAACAAGCCCAATGCCGATCTTCCAGAAACGGTGCCTGCCTATATCAGTGCGGCCAATCAAACTACCTGGCTCAAAAAAACAGCCGTTTTGCCAGTCATTACCGATCTGAAATTTACTGGCATTGAGGGTAGCGATGGAAAGATCAGTTATAAAGGGGCAAAAATTACTTTTACGGCTTCGGCATCAGGAAGCTACCAAATTACCATTCCCATGGCCAATGGTGCCGACCGGGTTATCAATGGCTCTGCCGTGGCAGGCGCTAACGAAGTATTTTGGGATGTAAAAGATGCCAATGGGAATTTCTTGCAGCCGGGGCCAATTTCACCGCTGGTGCAAACTTTTTTGCGGTCGGCCGAGGTTCACTTTCCCTACATCGATATGGAAATCAACCCGCAGGGTTTGATCATCGAACTGATAGAAAATAATACGAGTTACAATGTTAACCCTGCCAATCCCAATCCATCAGAATATAGCGATATTGTGTACTGGGACGACGTAAATATTACCAATGCAGGGGTGCCGGGCAGCAATAGTTCCAACCCGGTAACCAATTTAACCGGAGTAAGCAGCAATACCAACGGGCACAAGTTTGGTGCTTATAGCAATAGTAATCAATTTGGTGATGAGCGTTCGATGGACACCTGGACCTATATCGAAAGTGGTAAAACTACCCAATTGGTCAATATCGAAATATTCAAGGCAGATTTAAAGATAGAATCGATCAGCCCAGATCTATCCAAGTACTTTTCAGACCGGACAATTACTTACACGGTTAAAGTACAAAATGCCGGCCCTTCGGCTGCTGATGGATCGCGTTTAGCCATTTCGTTGCCTGCCGGATTAACCATTGCCTCTGTAGCAGCGGCCAATCAAAGCGCGGGTGTAACGGTAAGCAATGCCGTTACGGGCATACAGAATTATACCGCCACGCTGAACATGCCTAACCAAGGCACCATCGACGTTGTTATCGTAGCCACCTTTTCAGGAAGTTATAACCAAACATTCAGCAACGCAAAAGCGAGCATATTGAGGCCAGCCGATGTAGGCGACCCTGATGCCACGGGCAATAATGTCTTGGGTCCGGTAGATGCTGACGAGGAATGTTTAAATGGTGCGGCGTCTGGCGTTGGCCTTTGCAACAACATTAAATACAATACGGTTAATGGCCAGGAAGTATGCCAAGGGAGTGGCATTGCGGCCGTTAGCTATCCGTTATCGGCAGATGGTACACAATTTGAAAATTCGACGCTTCCAGCAGGCTTAAGTTCACAGGATGCAGGCGGCAATCGGACGATTAGCGGTGCCTTATCATCGTCAGGCGTACAAACTTTCTATATCAAAACGCTGAATACCAAAAGAACGCAAACCAATGTGATCTTGAGGTCTAATGTTTTGCCAACTGCCACTACAGATGGCCCGTTGAGCGTTTGCGTTGACGCCACCGATAACCCAGTTGTTAGTTTTAAGGGCACTGGTGCAACAGGCGCTTATGAATTTAGCTATACAATTAACAATGGCAGCACACAAACCGTTGCAACAGCTTCGGGATCGGACACGGCAACGGTGCCTATACCTGTAAATAGTACCGGCGTACTTACCTACAAGCTGGTATCGGTCAAAGACCTGGCCACGGGCTGTAGTCAGGCAATGAATGCAAGTGTTGCCGTTAATGTTCAGCCCAAACCCACAAAAGCACATATTCAATTAAATAATTAATAAAAAAGCATCCAAAACAATGAAAACAACATTTATCAAAACAATTCTCGCGGCATTTATCATCATCCTTGGCATGAATGCAACAAGTAAAGCGCAAACTTACTACCCGGTTTATTTATGCGATGGCGGAACGGCAACACTGCATAGCCCTGAAGAAAGTACCTTAACAAACGGAGATAAGGTTCATTGGTATTTAGAAGGCGTTGAAGTAGCGAGCAAAACCTATACTGGAACAACCAACGAAACCAATTATGTGACTCCGAATAATCTTTCGGCGGGCGTGCATAATTATACCAGCAGGATAGAATCGGCTGCCGGCTGTTGGGGAGATCTTTCAGATCCTTTCCAGGTTTACCAATTGCCGAGCAAAACACTTGCCTTAGTTGCAAATAATGCTTCTTATTGCGGTGGAGATGCAAGTTTAAGTTCTATTATCACGGCCACGGCCACACCGGCCCAGGCTTTGCCTGCAGGCATCGAGTACGCTTATGTATGGTCGGCAACAAAAAATGGAGCAGCAGTAACTCCACTTTCAGGAATAGGTTCTGACGATGGCTCAAAGACTGATGTTAATAAATTTACCTTGAATACAACTGGTGCTGGCACTTATGTTTTCAGTGCAACCGTAAAATATGTAAAAACGGCGGCTAATACGGGCGTGCTCAAATCGGGCGATAATAATGGATGCGAGGTTACGGCAACCGCAACACAAACCGTAACTGTAACGCCGAAACCAGTTAAACCTACCATTATTGTCCAATAGTATTGCTAGCAGACCACTGGGTTGAACATAAAACGGTACATATTACTGGCGTTCTTCTTGCTGTTGGCCACTTGGGCATTTGCACAGGCAAGTCCTCATGTTGTTAGAATTCGTTTGGGTTCTTCGGTCAAATTCGCAGTAAGAGATCAGGCTGGACTTTCCTCGTTCCAATGGTATCGAGATGGGAAAGCTATAGCCAATGCTACCGCACCAATCTATACCGCCAGCGTAGCGGGTTTGTACCAAGTGGTGGCTATCAATGCTGAAGGATGTAAGTCGGATCTTTCGGATGGTTTTTTATTAATAATTGAATATGCGGACTTAGCAGTCCATAAAATTTCCGAAAAACGATATGTAGGGCCGGGTGAAGCCTTCGAATATCAGATTTCAGTGCAGAATAACGGCAATATCGATGCTACGGGAGTAGAAGTGGTAGATAAACTGCCAAGCAACCTAAAATACATGGGCATTATTGGCGACCCAATGGACAACGTTAGCGTTGTTAACAATGTCATTTCGTGGAAGATACCTTTATTGGCAAACGGTCAAAAAATGGTTTTATTGCTAAAAACTACAGCAATTAAGGCCGAAAAAGTGGTGAACACCGCTAGTGTAACCGGGCTTGAGCCCGATCCGAATTTGGCCAATAATACAGCTACCGATGTGAAGGAGATTATTGGCGAAGTCATCGTGCCTAATGTCATTACGCCAAATGGAGATGGCAAAAATGATGTCTTTAAGATACATGGGCTGGAGCTTCATCCCGAAAATACCTTGTCTATTTTTAACAGATGGGGCAATGAGGTGTATAGGAGCAATGGTCCCTACAAAAACGATTGGAACGGAAATGGTCTTAATGAAGGTACCTATTACTACTTGTTGAAGATCAGGGATAAAGATGGTAGCGAGAGAAGCAGTACAGGTTGGATTACGTTGATCAAAGATTGATATGTGGAAATTAACTAAGCTTATTTTAATGTTGTGTTTGGCCACTCCGTGTTTGGCCCAGCAAGATGCGCAGTATAGCCAATATATTTTCAATGGTATTTATATCAATCCGGCATACGCGGGATATCGCGAACGCATCAACATCAATGCCACCTATAGAAGCCAATGGGCTGGTGTTAATGGTGCTCCCAAAGGCTTTACTTTGGCGGCTGATGCGCTCATGCCCAACGAGCGTGTTGGCCTGTCACTGGTGATGAGTACAGAGCAGTTGGGTGCCCAGAAAAATATTTCGGCCTTTGCCAACTATGCCTATCGCTTGCCGATTAACGAAGAAGAAACTTCGAAGCTTGCCTTTGGCCTGGGCCTTGGTGTAATGCAGTCGGGCTTAAATGGAGACCTGCTCAATCCGATAGATTTGGACGATAATTATATTCCAAACGGCACGGTCAAACAAATAGTACCCGATATACATGCAGGCGTTTTTTTCTCTACGCCCAGAATGTATATCGGTGCATCGGTCAACAATTTGATTGGCAAATATATATTGGACAAACGGTCTCTGGATTACAATTTTCCAACACCGAAGCCCCATTTTTATCTAACAGGCGGCGTATTGATTCCTATGGTAGAATATGCCATTGATTTTAAGCCTTTCTTTTTGATCAAAGACGACATCAAAGGTCCGACAGTGATGGACATCAATGCTTTTTTCCTATTCAAGCAGGTGGTTTGGCTAGGCGCAGGCTATAGAACCGGCATCAACCTGTACAAAAAACCAGCCCTGCAGGGAGATTTCAACAGCAAAAATGCCCTCATTGGCATGGCCGAGATATTTGTGAGCCAACAGCTCAGGCTGGGCTATTCGTACGATCACAGCATGAGCAAATTGGCTGGTTATGCCGGCTCCACCCACGAAATCTCCATCAGCTGGAACTTTTACACCACCAAAGAAAAACGCTTGTACTTCTGTTATTTCTGAGCGGTTTACGAAAGCTGGGTTCCGCTGGGACGAAATGCCATCTAGAGAGTAATCCGGAATCTAAACCCACTACACAAAACATTTTCCATAAAAAAAGCTTCTCATGAAAATGAGAAGCTTTGTGGAGCCGAAGGGGTTCGAACCCTTGTCCAGTTGTGTTCTAAATTATGCCTTCTACATGCTTATTTTCCAATTCATTGTAGGGAGTAGACGGGCTGGAAACCGACCTTGTCTTGCTCCTTAGGTACTTTGTTTCGCCATTGCAGCGCACCATGCAACAGCTAGCGTCGTTATTTCGATGCCCCGGTTTCTAGCCTAACAATGCGGCAACTAGAGGGACAAAAGCTTGCGTAATTCTAAATTAGGCAGCTAAGGCGTAGTTATTTTCGCCAATTATTGTTTGAACGTTATCTTTTAAGTGCTCTCCGTACAACGCACTGCATGCTTACATACTCAGCGCCACCCTGTCAAATCCAAAACGGCCCCATCTGTAAGTTTCCAATTCCGGGCTTGTTGCTTCACAACAAGTAGAACTGGATAACAAAGATACAAAATAAATGCCAAACTAAGCTGTTGGCAGGCTTTTTTTATTGAATGGCCTTAGAAAAACAGTCTTACGGAAACCAGTAAAAAGATGAAATGTTTCTCGGTTATGTTTGTAGGTATTTAAACCTAATGCATATGATGGAAAAAATTGAAGCAATTAAACCCGGACCAAAACCTAAAAAAGAGGATGGAGACCTGGACAAAAGACGCCGGGTTACCCCCGAGAAAAAGGAGAAATATCCTCCATTAAAGCCACACAAACATAAACCCAAAGATTAAAAATGTATGAGTAAGTATTACGTAACAGCCGTTCGATATGCCACAAATGGTTCACACATCACGCATGTGTTAGCCCATTTGCCTAATGGTTCTGGAAGATTGTACAAAGGCAATATTTTAAGCAAAGATGATGTGATTAGCAATATGGCAAAAGGTCATGTGTACCAAACTGCTGTATATCGTTACACGGACGGAAATTGGCACAATGGAGCCGAAATTGGAAAAATAGTGGTGAACAACGTTAGTTACCTGCGTACCGATGCAGATAAGACGGCCAGCGACAATTTAGGCCATTTGCTTTTGATAGACGAGCTGAGGTAATTTTTAAAGGCAAGAAATTGTGGGCTTTACCGGGTTTTCATCAAAAAGCCTCCCAATTTTGGGAGGCTTTTTATTTGTATTGTGTCGGAATAGGTTCGGGTTGCATGTTCTTGGTTCGCAAACCACCCATGCACTAAACCATCCACTAAAGTGTTCTTCCGGGATATTCTGTTAAAGCTTTTTCCAGGCAATCCATGGCGGCATTGAGGTCGGCAGTATTCAATACATAAGCCATCCTTACTTCGTTCTTGCCTGTGCTTGGGCTTGAATAGAAGCCTGTTGCCGGCGCCATCATTACTGTGGAATTGTTATGCGCAAAGCTTTCCAGCATCCATTGGCAGAAAGCATCTGCGTCGTCGATAGGCAGTTTGGCTACTACATAAAAAGCGCCACCCGGATTAGGGCAGAAAACGCCTTCCATGCTGTTTAACCGGTTAACCAAAGTATCTCTGCGCAAGGTATATTCCTTATTTACTTCTTCAAAATAACTGTCTGGCGTGTCTACAGCGGCAGTTCCGGCAATCTGTTCCACCATACCCGGGCTTAAACGGGCCTGTGCAAACTTCAATCCCGAAGCAATAACTGCGGCATTTTTGGTGATCAAGCAACCCAAACGGGCACCGCAGGCACTGTAGCGTTTAGATACGGTGTCCATAACCACTACGTTTTCGTCCAAGCCATCCAGGTGCATCGGCGAAATAAACTCGCGTCCATCATAGCAGAATTCGCGGTAAGCCTCGTCAGAAAACAAGAACAAATCGTATTTCAGGCACAAGGCTTTTAAGGCCTCCAATTCTTCTTTCGAATACAGATAACCAGTTGGATTATTCGGGTTGCAGATGATGATGGCTTTGGTTTTTGGCGTAATCAGCTTCTCGAACTCGGCAATGGGAGGCAACGCAAAACCATTTTCGATGTACGAAAGGATGGGCTTAACTACCACGTTGCTCATACAGGCAAAACCATTGTAATTGGCGTAAAAAGGCTCAGGGATAATGATTTCATCGCCTTCGTTTACGCAGGTCTGCATGGCAATGGTAATGGCTTCCGAACCGCCAACGGTTACCAAAATGTTTTCGGGCTTAATGTTGTAGCCCAATTTGTTGTAATATTCGGTGAGTTTGGTCCTATAGGCTAAGGTACCTTCAGATGGGGTATAGGCCCAAACATTAAAATCTATGTTCTTTACGGCATTAAGCATGCCTTCTGGTGTAGCAATATCTGGCTGACCAATGTTTAAATGGTAAACTTTTTTACCCGCCGCCTTGGCCTTGTCGGCAAAAGGAGTGAGTTTTCTAATAGGGGAAGCGGGCATTTGGAGCCCTTTTTCTGATATTTTTGGCATGGCACAAAAATAAAAAACCCCGTTGGATTAACGGGGTTTTTGTTTAAATATCTTCAAGAATTTTACTTGGTCGATCCATTGACCGATTCGCCTTTGATATAAAGGACCTTGGTGGTTGTCCTGGCATTTGAAGTCAGGGTGATGGCTTTATTGAAAGGAAGTGGTGATCCTGCAGGGGTTAAAGTTACTTTTACAAAGCCTTTTTCGCCTTTTTTGACAGGAGTTTGGGTATATTCTGAAACGGTACAGCCACAAGTGGTTTCCACTTTCGAGATGATCAGCGGTGCATCGCCTTCATTGGTAAAATTGAAGGTAAAGCTAACCGGTTTGTTCAAGACTACTTTCCCAAAATCATGGGTTTCGGTTTCGAACTTAAACTCTGCAGGCTTGGTCTGTGCCTTGGTGGCAAATCCTACGCCCAGCATCAACGTAAATAACAAAATTAAATTTTTCATCTTTCTTCGGGTTTAAACAAATTTAATTGTTTTAAAGCTTAATACAAAAACTATTCCAAACTATTCTACCATTTAAATTACATTGGAGTATTCGGCGCTATTTAGAAAGAATCGTATCTTTGTGCCCTAACCAATACCGCTTATGATGTCAAATAGCAAGCTAATGACCAATCAGATTGATGCTTCAGAATTGAGTTTCGACGACTTTAAAACCATAGTAATCAACGACTATAGGATAGCAGTAGAGAGCCGCCAGGCGAGTTTGCTGGGTCGAAAGGAAGTGTTAACTGGTAAGGCCAAGTTTGGTATTTTCGGCGACGGCAAGGAGGTGCCTCAATTGGCTATGGCCAAGGCCTTCAAAAATGGCGACTGGCGTTCGGGTTATTACCGCGACCAAACTTTTGCCTTTGCTACGGGTATTGCCACATTGAAAGAATTTTTTGCGCAACTGTATGCAAATCCAAGTGTCGAAGCTGATCCTTCTTCGGCCGGCCGACAAATGAACTGCCACTTTGCTACACGTTCGCTAAACGAAGACGGTTCTTGGAAAGACCTTACGCAGGTAAAGAACTGCTCGTCTGATATTGCGCCAACCGGCGGACAAATGGCCCGTTTGGTGGGCTTGGCTTATGCTTCCAAGCTGTTTAGGCAAAATCCTGAACTCGATTACCTTAAGAACTTCTCGGTAAACGGCAACGAAGTGGCTTTCGGAACCATCGGCAACGCATCGACTTCGGAAGGCGTATTTTTTGAAGCCATCAATGCTGCGGGTGTTTTGCAGGTGCCTATGGCCATTTCGGTTTGGGACGATGCTTATGGGATTTCGGTTCCGGCCAAATATCAAACCACTAAAGAAGATATTTCCGAGATCCTAAAAGGATTTCAGCGCGAAGAAGGCACCAACGGCTACGAAATATTCAAGGTAAAAGGATGGGATTATCCCGCTTTATGCGAAACTTATCAAAAAGCGATTGAAGTATGCCGTACCGAGCATGTACCGGTTTTGATACACGTTACAGAGGTGACCCAGCCGCAAGGGCACTCTACTTCGGGCTCGCACGAACGTTATAAAGACAAAGACAGGTTAGCGTGGGAAAAAGAGCACGATTGTATTGTGCAGATGCGCAATTGGATGATCGAATCGGCAATTGCTACCGACGAAGAGCTGATCCAATTGGAAGACGAAGCCAAAAAACATGTTCGCGAAGTGCAAAAAGAAGCCTGGAACGAGTTTTTGGAAAGCATTAAGGAAGAGCAAGCTCAAGTAATCAACATGATTAATGCTTTGGCCAATGGCAATTCGGTGCTTGCTAAAATCGCTTCGCAATTGGCTTCTACACCCGATGCATTGAGAAGGGAAGTGATGAATGCCGCCAGAAAAGCCATTCGTCAGAGCGTCCATTCACCCTCGCCAGCGCGTGATGTACTGGTAAAATGGTACCAGGAACAGGCTGGCGTTAACGAAGAAAAATACAGCTCAAAACTATTTACCGATGGCAAGGAAAGTCCTTTTGCGGTAGAAGTTGTGGAGGCCGTTTATACCGAAAACAGCAAAATGATCGATGGCAGGGAGGTATTGAATGCCTGCTTCGATTCTAATTTTGCCAGAGACCCACGTTTAGTAGCTTTTGGCGAAGATTTGGGTAACATCGGCGATGTAAACCAGGGCTTTGCCGGTTTGCAGGCCAAATATGGCGAATTGCGCGTAACCGATACGGGCATCAGGGAAATGACCATTGCGGGCCAGGGCATAGGTTTGGCCATGCGTGGCTTAAGGCCGATTGCCGAAATCCAATATTTGGATTATTTGCTGTTTGCCCTCAACGTATTGAGCGATGATTTGGCCAGCTTATCTTACCGTACCAAGGCTGGACAAAAAGCGCCGGTAATTGTGCGTACTCGCGGACACCGTTTAGAGGGGGTTTGGCACTCAGGTTCGCCGATGGCTATGATTTTGGGCTCTTTGAGAGGCATGCACATTTGCGTACCGCGCAACATGACCCAGGCGGCAGGCATGTACAATACTTTATTCAGGTCAGACGAGCCTGCTTTGGTGATCGAATGCCTCAACGGCTACCGTTTAAAAGAGAAATTGCCCGAAAATGTGGGCAGTTTTACCGTTCCTTTGGGCAAGGCCGAGATTTTGAGAGAAGGAACCGATTTAACCGTGGTAACTTATGGTTCTACCTTGCGTATCGTAGAGGAAGCTGCCGAAGAACTGGAGCAAATGGGTATTTCGATTGAAATTATTGATCCGCAAACCCTTTTACCGTTCGATACCGATCAGGTTTGTGCCAAATCGTTGCAAAAAACCAATAAATTGCTAGTGATAGACGAAGATGTTCCGGGAGGCGCAACGGCATTTATTATGCAGCAGATTTTAGAAGAACAAAAAGGCTATTATAAGCTAGATGCCCAACCAAAAACCCTAACGGCTAAGGCCCATCGTCCGCCTTATGGCTCTGATGGCGATTACTTTAGCAAACCATCAACCGACGACGTGATGGAAGCGGTTTACGAAATCATGCACGAAAGCAATCCGGATAAGTTTCCTAAGCTGTTTTAGTTAGGTGTTTAGGTGGTTTGTTGGTTAGGTTGTAGTTAACGGGTGATAGGAAATAGGCTTACCTACTACTGTATATACTAGCTACCAACTACTCTGTTGTCCTTAATTCGATAACTGAAAACCTACAACTCGTAACCTACAACTCGTAGCTCGCAACTCGCAACTCGTAACCCACAACCCATAACTCCTAAGGATGTTTCTTCTCGCCCTTGTACAATTTTTCGCCGGCTTCGATGGCTATGGCCAAATCGTTTTCTTCGGGCGGAATAGGGCATCGGTAGCCCGAGCTATAGGCGCAGTAAGGATTGTAAGCTTTGTTAAAATCGATCTCGATTTGGCCGTTTTTAATGGTTTTTAGATCCAGATCGATGTAACGGCCACCCCCATAAGTACTTTTGTTGTTGGTTTCGTCGGTAAAAGGCAGAAACAAAAGGTCTTTATATTGGGGATGCTGCAACAAGGCAATGCTACGGTATAAAGTGAGGGTCAGCGCCTGACCGTTTAACTTAAAATCTACTTTTGCATAGCGAATATAATCGGCTGTGGTGCCTGCATAGGTTGGCATTTTGAAAGCTTTCTGGTTATTGAGCAGAGAAACTTTGCCTTGTACCCGGTAGTTGCTGTCGGGCTTAAAGAAATCGAGGTTAACGAGGTCGGCTTCTTTTAATGGCGAACGTTCTTCCTTCAGAAAATCGGCTTTGTAGGCTTCGCGATGCTGTGCTATGGTTTGCTGATAATTTTGGGCATTGGCTGCCACACTAATTAGGAGCAGGAAGAAAAAAAGATATTTCATAAGCCAAATATAGGTTTATTGTTCATGAATGCAATTGACATCAGGGTTAACCGAAAAGAAAGAGGGTTAGCTAATCCTTGCAATTAAACAGAGCTATATGCAAAAAAAGCCCGGATCAAATCCAGGCCCTTTTAGGCTATCGCATATGATTACCCGTGGCTAGCCGTTCCTCCTCGTCATGACGATTGATGGACTATGGCCAATCTATCAAAAAACTATAACTTCGCGCTTCTTTGCCTCAACAAATGATCGGCCAGCACCAAAGCGGCCATGGCTTCTACAATAATTACCGCCCTGGGCACCACGCAAGGGTCATGGCGGCCCATGCCTTTAATCTCGGCCGCTTCGCCAGCGGCATTAACCGTTTGTTGGTTGTGCATAATCGTAGCTACGGGCTTAAAGGCAACCGTAAAATTGATGTCCATACCATTACTGATGCCACCTTGAATGCCTCCAGAGAAGTTGGTTAGTGTAGAAGGTTTTTCGCCAGCTATAAAAATATCATTGTGTTCAGATCCGCGCATTTCGCTGCCTGCAAAGCCTGATCCATATTCGAACCCATGTACGGCATTGATACTGAGCATGGCCTTGCCTAAATCGGCATGGAGCTTATCAAAAACAGGTTCACCTAAGCCAACCGGACAGTTTTTAATTATGCAACCCACCTTACCACCAACAGTATCGCCATCTTTGCGTACCGAGTCGATAAAATCGATCATTTCTTTGGCTGTGGCCGGATCGGCACAGCGAACAATATTTTCTTCGCGAGTGGCGAGTGCTTCGGTTAGGTTATTGGAATTGAAATTTGGCGCATTGATTTGTCCAACGGCCGTTACATGTCCAAAAATCTCGACCCCAAAATGTTTCAACAACAATTTGGCAATAGCTCCGGCAGCTACGCGGGCAGCGGTTTCGCGTGCCGAAGAACGGCCACCGCCCCTGTGATCGCGGAAGCCATATTTGGCATCGTAGGTATAATCGGCATGCGAAGGACGGTAAACATCTTTGTTGTGCTCGTAGTCTTTCGAACGCTGGTCTTCGTTAGGAATCAACAGGCTGATCGGTGTTCCGGTACTCTTGCCTTCAAAAATACCCGAAAGCACCTGCACACTATCGCTTTCCTTGCGTTGCGTGGTGATTTTCGATTGTCCAGGCCTGCGTTTATCCAATTCCGATTGCACAAAATCAAGATCTATGGTTAATCCTGCCGGACAACCATCGATAATTACGCCAATAGCCACGCCATGCGATTCGCCAAAAGTAGTAATCTTGAATAACTTTCCGAATGAGTTTCCTGCCATTTTTCTAGTATTGAGTATTGAGTATTGAGTATTGAGCTCTCATCGAATACAATTTTATATTTTAATTTAAGCGCCTTACGCAAATCGCATTACGCTGTACCCATATTAAAACCAGCCTTCGCCAAGTCTTTCCAAAAATAAGGATAAGATTTGTCAACCACGTGTTCGTCTTCAATTTCAACATTGGCGATTTTGAGAGCCAAAGGAGCAAAAGCCATGGCCATGCGGTGATCTTCGTAAGTGCTGATGCTGATTTTATCGGGGAAATGAAGCCCCGAGCAATCTAACTTATAGCTGAAGTTTTTCTCGATAAATTTTACACCGATCTTGGCCAACTCGGTTTGTAGCGCTAACACGCGGTTGGTTTCCTTAATTTTGAGGGTCTCCAGACCCGTAAACGTCGCATCGTGGCCCAAAGCGGCACAGATAACCACTACAGTCTGCGCCAAATCGGGACATTCCTTCATGTCGAAGATTTTGCGTTCTATTGGTTTAGGTTCTTTTTTGAGCAATACCCCACCGTTTTTAAACTGCGAAGTAATGCCAAAGTTGGCCATAATTTCGGTGATTTTGCTATCACCCTGCAAGCTGTAGCCGTTTAGGCCCGGCAGAAAGATTTCGGCTTCGTCGGCCAATGCCGCAATGGCATACCAGTAAGAGGCTGCGCTCCAATCGGGTTCTACATAAAGCTTGGCAGGTTTGAACTGTTGCGGTGCAATGCTGATTACATTTTCTTGCCATCCATGTACAATGCCTGCCTGTTCTAACATGGCTAAGGTCATTTCCACATAGGGCTTGGAAGTGAGTTCGCCCTCTATTTCCAGGCTAAGGCCCTGGGGTAGGCAAGGAGCAATCATGAGCAGGGCAGAAATGTATTGGCTGCTGATGTCGCCTTTGATTTTTACACTGGCTTGGCTTTGTTCAAAAGGACCTCCAATATGCAGGGGAGGGAAGCCTTCGTTTTCGGCATAGCTGATTTTGGCGCCGATGCTTTGGAGCGCCTCAACCAAAATGCCGATTGGCCTTTGTTTCATGCGTTCGGTTCCTGTCAATAGAAAATTACCCGATTGTAGGCTCAAAAAAGCTGTTAAAAAACGCATGGCTGTACCTGCAGGGCCGATGTCGACAGTGAGTGTTTCATTTTTATTTTCGGCGATAGCTTTTAATTTGGCATCCAAAGTCACCGTGTCGGCCGCTACAGAAAGATTCTCTACGCCAACGGTTCCCTTGCTCAGTGCCGAAATGATCAATGCCCTGTTGCACTCGCTTTTAGAGCCGGTTAGCCTGATTTCGGTATTGATTTGTTTGTTCCCTTCGAAAGAAAGCAATAGGTTTTTAGACATTTTTTGGGGTTGAATGAGGTGGGCTATTATCCAAAATCGTCACCCCGAGCTTGTCTCGGGATGACGATTGGTTATATTATGCTTTGGCTTCGGCGTGGGCTTCGGCTGCAATTCCTTCTTCGGCTTTGCCTGCATTCATGATTTCGGTTTGTTTGCGGATCGATTCGCCGTGGATCAATTCCAATAATT
This sequence comes from Pedobacter sp. TM02, assembly GCF_059705275.1. NCBI lineage: Bacteria > Pseudomonadati > Bacteroidota > Sphingobacteriia > Sphingobacteriales > Sphingobacteriaceae > Pedobacter > Pedobacter sp. TM02. The sequence goes on along the minus strand of NZ_AP046530.1, from coordinate 2,735,644 downwards.
TTTCGGTAAAATTCAAGTCCAGTTTCAGGGCTTTGGCAAAAGCAGTACGTTTTTTCATGATTTCGTCCCAACGGTTTACCTGTAGAATGGTTACGCCGTTATCTCTTTTGTATTCGCCGATTTTTTGGGTAATGCCCATGCGTTCGGCCAGTTTTTGGAATACCAAATCATCAATTTTATCAATTTGGGCTCTCAAATCGGCTAATTTATCCGTAAAATCTTCGTTTTTCGATTCGGGTTTGCGTAGGGTGAAATTGTTAACGATATCGGCTAGTGCCGCTGGAGTTACTTGTTGTTTGGCATCGGTCCAAGCTACCGAAGGATCGATGTGCGATTCGATCATCAAGCCTTGCATATCCAAATCCAATGCTTTTTGCGCTACGTAAGAAATCAAGTCGCGGTTGCCGCAAATGTGGCTCGGATCGTTGATGATCGGCAATTCAGGGCACAAGGTTTTCAGTTGGATGGCCATTTCCCACATCGGTTCGTTGCGGAAGGCACTTTTCTCGAAAGAAGAGAAACCACGGTGAATGGCACCCAATTTAGTGATTCCGGCTTTGTTGATGCGCTCTAAAGCCCCAATCCATAATTGCAAATCAGGGTTAACCGGATTTTTAACCAATACCGGGATGTCAACACCTTGCAAGGCATCGGCAATTTCCTGTACGGTGAACGGATTTACGGTTGAACGGGCACCAATCCATAAGATATCAACGCCAGCGGCCAAAGCCTCTTCCACGTGCTTGGCATTGGCTACCTCAACGGCTGTAGGCAGGCCGGTTTCTGCTTTGGCGCGTTTCAGCCATTCCAAACCAATGCTGCCGATGCCTTCAAATTCTCCCGGACGGGTACGTGGCTTCCAGATACCTGCTCTCAACACGCTTACTTTGCCCGTTGCGGCCAACAAGTGCGCGGTAGATAGCAATTGCTCTTCAGTTTCTGCACTGCATGGTCCAGAGATTAGTAAAGGTTCGTTTTTTACGCTGATCCAGCTGTTCAGAGGTTGGATGTTTAATTGTAATTTCATTTTTCGGGGGTTATTGGGGTTTTATGATTCTTTTTAATTTAATACTATTTTAATGCTTAACTAAAGTCCTCTATTTTAACGATTTGATTGTCGTTGTTAAAATGGAAGACCGATTTTCCTTTCAAACTCAAACTGTCGCCTTTTTTTAAAGTTTCAGCAAGATCCTGTGCCAAAACGGCATCGTATTGGATCTCCGCTTTTATGGTTTCACCTTCTTCTGCAAGCTCCATAATTTGTTGTTTCCGTTCGCTAAAGAGGGTGGTGGCCAGTTGCGCCTGTTTTTCAAATTCGTCAACACCATTTAAACTCAAGGTAAGTTCTCCGTTGCTAAAGTTGTTAAAGACAATTGTCGATGCTAGATCGGTTAATATACCTTTGGTGTCGAAGCTGTTGTAAGCTTTGATATAGTTTTCGATGATATGCTGACGTTGCGTTTCCATTTTATACCTTGTCGTTTTTTTGGTACTCGCCCATGATGTTGAAGTTTACGGTGTATTTGAGGGCCTTTCTAATGGCAGTATCGTAGTTTTCCATGTTGGTCCACTCCATGTCTACGTAAAAATAATACTCGTTTCTTTTGCCCAGCACCGGCATAGATTGTATTTTGGTCAAGTTTACGTTGAGCTCGGCAAAAAGGTTGAGCACTTTGGCCAAAGCACCTACATGGTTGCCTACCTGAAAACAGATGGAAGCTTTGTTGATTTCCTTGATGTCCTCTGTCTTGTCTTTTTTCAGGATGAGGAAACGCGTAAAGTTCTTTTTGTTTGATTCGATGCGGCGTTCGATGATATTGAGTCCATATAATTCGGCAGCCAGGGTGTTGGCAATAGCTACGGTATCTTTCAGTTGCTCGTCCCTGATTTTCTTGGCACAGGCGGCGGTATCATTGCTTTCAATGACCTGAATGGCTGGGAAATCGTCAAAAAAGTCAACACATTGCCTGATGGCAATAGGATGGGAAGTAGCAAATTTAACGTCTTCGAACTTAACACCGGGCAAGGCCATCAGATGGAGCTGAATAGGCAGGTAAACTTCGCCGGTTACGGCAAAATTATATTCTCTGATCAAGGTATAGTTAGGCAATAAGCTACCGGCAATAGAGTTTTCGATGGCCATGATCACATAATCAGCTTCGCCTTTTTCCAAGCTCTCGCAAGTTTGCTTAAAAGAGTTGCACTCGATGGTTTCGATGTCTCTGCCGAAGAATTTGAATGCGGCCTCTTCGTGGAACGATGCCTTGATACCTTGGATGGCTACCTTTGTTTTTGGTGTTTTCATTGACGTTTTTGCGTTAAAACAAAAAAGTCCCGGCGGTATGCCGGGACTTTTTATATACAAATATTCTTGTGCTATTTTTTGCATACTAGTCCCGGCTCTTACTAAAGTAGTAAAAGTAGCCGAACCAATATGTAGTAGTTAAATTCATTTTTTGCTTTATGGTGTCAAATGTACACACCCGAATTTAATTTGTCAAGAGCGAAGTGAAAATAATTTGAACAAAATTAAATTTTGTTGTTTGTGAAGCCTTTTTCAAGAAGGTCAGAAGATGAGCTTATTGCACCGCTTTTACCGCTTTTTCAACAAAGGAAAGAGGGAACTCGCCAAAATAGCTGCTGTACTTTCCGGTTTTGGATATGGCTACGAAACTTTGGCAGGGGTAATGGTATTTAAAGAATGATTTTTCTACCAGCGCTTCAGGGTCTTTGATCCATTTGTCTGGAATGTTGCCGGTCGAACTATCGAAGTCTTTGTACACAAAAATGAGATGGGCATCTAATTGCTTTTGCAGGCTGCGGTAATAGGAAGTGGATTTTGAAAGCGAAATCGTTTCGTTGCACTTATCTTTTCCGGGATAATAAATAATAACCAGGGGTTTTTCGGTGTCTATTTTTTTGCCACTTGCTTTTTCTATGGCTGAAACCAGTTTGGCATAGTCTGCAAATTGTCCATTTTCCTCCCTTTCAATGAGTTTGCGATGGTTTGTAGAATCGCCAACAATGTCCAATACTTGATTGGTAGCCCGACGCTCTTTAAATTTTTTCTCGGTGATGGGCCTGTTTTTAGTGTCGAAATATTTAATGTTTTCGCTTTGCTGGGCAGCGGTAAGCCTAGCTAAAAGAAACAATTGGAAGATTAACAGGGCAAATGTTTTCATGGGCGTTTAATTTGGTACAATATAGTGTTTTATAGACAACAGCCCAACGACAATGGTCTATACCCATAAAAACCTACACCATTAAAAGGGAAGTATTATCGACTAAACGCTTTCTTTCTTTGCCCGTTGCTCGGCCTCTCTCAGCTCTCTTTGCATCACCTTGGCAATTTGGGTACTGCCATCGTGGCTCCATCCCGGAGGGTTGAATACATATTTCACCTTGTCCCAAAAAGTAGGTGCTTTTTTCACATCCTGTGCCAAGGCAATCCACTCGTGGAAAACGATGTTGCTGAACTTCGAATCGTCGGGTTGCTTGGTTAAGCCGTATTTGATTTCTTCCTGCGGTACTTCTGCCTGAAAAGTGCCGAACCACCTGTCCCATAGAATAAGCACCATGCCCATGTTTTTGTCCAAATAGCGTACGTTGCTGGCATGGTGCACCCGGTGGTGCGATGGGGTAACGAAAATATACTCGATAATAGGGTGGAGCTTGCCCACGGTTTGGGTGTGCACAATGTTGCCATAAATTTGGGTTACCAAATAGGCAAAAAGCACATCTAGTGCATTGAAGCCCATAAAGGCTAGAGGCAGGTAGAAAAACACCCTGTACAAAGGTTCAAAAACCGTTGAGCGGAAGCCTGTAGTAAGGTTGAAATATTCTGAGGAATGGTGGGTAACGTGCATGGCCCAGAAAAAGCGTACGTAATGGCCCACGGTATGCAGAAACCAGTATAAAAAGTCCTGCGCCAGGATCAGCACGATCCAGTACAGCCAAACATTTTCGATCTGGAACAAGCGGTAGTTTTCGTAGCAATACTGCAACAGAAAAAAGGTAGCCGTTTTCATGGTCAGGTTAACCAGAACCGCTGCCAACATGAGGTAGATATTGTTTAAGGTATCTTTTTTGGTATACAGCTTACGGTCGTGGGCATAGCTGAAATACATTTCGACCAAGGTCAAAACAATTACCCCTCCAAATAAAGTGCCTACAGAAATATCGCTGCCGGTAAATGTCATACGTTGTTCTTAACTTATAATGAATTGTAATAATTTAAGCTTTCCAGGATATCGGCATCCGTAACCTTGCAATTGTAGGTACATTGGCCAATTTTATCAAGCAGAGAGAACAGGATAAAGCCTTCTTCGTTTTTTTTGTCGCTTTGCATCAGCTCGATCAGCTGTGCAAAACTGTCTTCCTTGATCTGGTATTTAGGGTAGATGCTTACGATATAGTTGCTGATGTCATTGAGTTCTCCTTGACCGAGGTTGCAGTACTTGGCCGAAAGAAATGCTTCGCAAATCATGCCAATGGCAATAGCTTCGCCATGCGTTAACGGTTTTTTGTCGTTGGTTAGGGCATAGCTTTCAACAGCGTGGCCGATGGTGTGGCCATAATTCAATATTTTGCGCAAGCCTTTTTCAAAAGGATCGGCGGTAACTACCTCGTGCTTAATTTCTACCGAACGGTAAATGTCGTCTGATGAAACGGTCTGGTAAGCTAGGTTTTTAAGCGCCTGGTAGTAGGCTGCATCTGCGATCAATCCGTGTTTGATCATTTCTGCAAAGCCCGAAAGCATTTCTCTTGTAGAAAGGGTTTGCAAAAAGGCATTTTCGATAAAAACAGCCTGTGGCAAAGCAAAAGTGCCTACCATGTTTTTTACGTTGTCGATGTCGATACCGGTCTTGCCACCTACAGAAGCATCAACCTGCGAGAGCAGGGTGGTAGGAATATTGATGAAATCGATCCCTCTTTTATAGGTCGAGGCAATAAAGCCACCCATGTCGGTAATCACGCCACCACCCAGGTTAATCATCAGGCATTTGCGGTCGGCACCGAAATCCAAAAGCGTTTTCCAAATGCCGATGCAAAAATCGATGTTTTTGTTTTCTTCGCCCGGATCGGTTTCAATGATGTCGAAATCTTCCAGTTCATCTAAATACTCCCTAAACAAAGGCAGGCAAAGTTCGGAAGTGTGGCTATCGGCGAAAACAAAAACCTTGCTATAGTTGCGTTGCGCCAAAAGCTCTTTTAAAGGGGCAAGGCCTGATTCGAAATAAATGGAATGTCCGTCGCTGTTGATCGTTTTCATTATTCGACTTCAATTGTTTTGCCCATAAATTCTACCTTGTCGCCTTGGCGAACTTTTAGTCGTTTGCGGCGGTCTACCGTACCATTGTACTTGACCAGGCCGTCTTCCACTACCATTTGTGCCTCGCCGCCACTTTGAACCAGCGAAACAGCCTTTAAAAGGGCTATTAGCGGAATGAATTCGCCTTCTAGTTTGAATTTTATCATTGCGCTGCAAATTTACAATTATTTGCAGAGTGTTTTAGCTAAAGAATCATTGTTATTTATATTTTTGCACTCGTCTGACCAAGTAAAATACACTTCAATGGAAACACACCCCGCAAGAAAAATCAATTTTGACAATACAGAAATCGCTTTCCGCAATAAATCCAATGCCGAACTTAATCAAGCCTATTGGTTGTTCAAGATCATCGGCAACAACTTCCTCACCAAAATTGGCCCTCCCATTACCAACTTCATGCTCAATATTGGCTTTCCGATCAAAGGAGCCATCAAAGCAACCATATTTAAGCAGTTTTGTGGCGGAGAAACTATTCAGGATTGCGAGCATACCATTGAGCAATTGCATTTGGGCAAGGTGGGTACCATTTTGGATTATTCGGTAGAAGGCGAGGAGGAAGAAGAAGTATTTGATTTTACCTGTGAGGAAATTATCCGCACCATTTTAAGGGCTGATGGCGATCCGCGCATCCCGATTACCGTATTCAAGGTAACCGGAATCGGCCGTTTTGCCTTGTTGGAAAAACTCGATGCCAAGCAAACTTTAACCGCTGAAGAAACGACCGAATTTGATCGCGTTAGAAAGCGTTGCGAAAAGATCTGCCAAACGGCTTACGATAAACAGGTGCCGGTAATGATCGATGCCGAAGAGACCTGGATCCAAGATACCATCGATATGCTGGCCTTGGAAATGATGACCAAGTTTAACCAGCAAAAGCTGATTGTTTACAATACCTACCAAATGTATAGGCATGATAAATTGGCCGATTTGCAGGCTGATTACCTGATTGCCAAAGAAACCGGGTTTATCCTGGGCGTTAAAATGGTACGTGGAGCCTACATGGAAAAAGAGCGCAAGCGTGCAGCCGAGATGGGCTATCCATCGCCTATACAGCCTGATAAAGCCAGTACCGATCATGATTATGACGAATCGCTGAGGTTCTGTGTAGCACATATCGACCAGATTGGTTTCGTTTGTGGTACGCACAACGAAGAAAGCAGCCGTTTGCTCACCGAACTGATGGACGAAAAGCAGATTCCGCATAACCACCCGCATGCTTTTTTTGCCCAGTTGCTGGGCATGAGCGATAACCTGAGCTTTAACCTTTCTGATGCCGGCTATAACGTAGCCAAATATGTGCCATACGGGCCAATCAAAGCGGTAATGCCTTATCTGTTCAGGAGAGCGCAGGAAAATACTTCTGTTGCCGGGCAAACCGGAAGGGAATTGGGCCTCATTAGCAAGGAAAAGGCGAGGAGGAGGATTTAGCGGTTAGTCTATGGTCGATAGCCTATAGTTAACAGTCCATGGTCCAAATCGGTTAATCGTTTATTATTGGTTGTTACAAATGATAAGCAGGCCAGCTATTTCAATACAAAATAGCCAAGGGCAAGCCAGGCCAAACCCTTGGCTAGAAAGAAAATAAAGCCCCAGAAACCAAATCTTTTGGCCCATTTTTTTATTTTTTCTTTGCTTTCTGGTTTCATATGCAATAAAGCAGGTTCGTTAATACCCTATAATTCGTTGGTGGCCAGCTTCCGAACTGAAATGATTTTGTAGGCCTTAATGCCGTCGGGCATTTCCCAATTGATCAAATCGCCGGTTTGGTAGCCCAGCAAAGCTATGCTGATGGGGGCAAAGATAGATACTTTTTGCTGTTTGATATCGGCATCTTTGGGCAAAACCAATTTAAAGACAAATTCCTGACCATTATCAGTGCTTTCAATCTTAGTCTCTGTGTATAAGGAAACTACGTCGGCAGGCAACTGCTCATCATCGAATATTTTGGCATTTTTGATTTCTTCCCTCAGGCGCTGTTTGTTGTAGTCGCTCATGATGGCTTTTTCTAAGTGTTCGCTCAGAAATTTGTAGTCGCTTTTAGACAATAAAATGGATTTGGTGTTCATCTTAAGATAAATTAAAGTGAATGGATGGCCCAATGCAAAGGCATGGCATTAAAATAAGAGGTGGTTATCCCCCGAAATCAAGAAAAAGCTGTAGGATCCGGGGTTTATTGAATGAAGTCTTTACGCTGGTTAAGGGCGATGGGCTTCAATGAAATGCTGGCAAAAGGCAATTGATAAACGGCAATAGGCATACGCGTTCCGCTCTTCGGATTGAAGAGGCGGACAATCGTTTGAAGTATGTTCCTTTTGCTCATGGCTACAAATATGGCTTTGTTATTTGTGAAAAGCAAAAAAAGGAAGAAACTTTACAAACGACGGATGCTGCTTAAAAAGCCAAAGCCCACATTTGGCGTGCAAATGTGGGCTTTGGCTATGCTGAAGTACGAAGTTGTTAGCTAGGCCAGATCGAACCGGTCGAGGTTCATCACTTTGTTCCAGGCGGCTACAAAATCGGTTACGAATTTTTGCTGCGCATCGGCACTGCCATAAACTTCGGCCACTGCCCTCAATTCTGCATTCGAGCCAAATACCAAATCGGCGCGGGTAGCGGTCCATTGAGTTTCGCCGGTGTTGCGGTTGCGGCCTTCAAAAAGCTCCTGGTCGTCGCTTATGGCTTTCCAGGCTGTTTCCATATCGAGCAGGTTGATGAAGAAATCGTTGGTCAGTACATGTTTGCGCTTGGTGAAAACGCCAAGTTGGCTACCATCGAAATTGGTGCCTAATACGCGCAATCCCCCGAGCAATACGGTTAGCTCAGGCGCAGTAAGCGTTAATAATTGTGCCTTGTCGATGAGCAAAGCCTCTGTCGAAACCGGATATTTCGTTTTCCTGTAGTTTCGGAAACCATCGGCACCTGGCTCTAGGAACGCAAAAGAATCAATATCGGTCTGTTCTTGCGAGGCATCTGTACGGCCAGGCGTAAAAGGTACTTCAATGGCATGGCCTGCATCTTTGGCCGCCTTTTCTACCCCCGCACATCCAGCCAGGACAATCAAATCGGCAAGCGATACTTTTTTGCCTCCATTTGCTGCGGCATTAAACTCGTTTTGGATGGCTGTAAGCTTATCCAATACCTTCGCTAGTTGGGTAGGGTTATTAACCAGCCAGTATTTTTGAGGCGCAAGACGGATGCGTGCCCCGTTTGCCCCACCACGTTTATCTGAACCGCGGAAAGTAGAGGCCGAAGCCCAGGCTGTTGATACCAGTTCTGGAATTGATAGACCCGAATCTAATATTTTCGATTTTAAGGCGATGCTGTCGTTGCCATCGATCAATACATGATCTACTGCCGGAATTGGGTCTTGCCAAATGAGTTCTTCGCTGGGTACCTCTGGACCTAAATAGCGCGATACCGGCCCCATATCGCGATGGGTAAGTTTAAACCAGGCACGGGCAAAGGCATCGGCAAACTCATCTGGATTTTCGAAGAAGCGTCTTGAAATTTTTTCATAAGCTGGGTCGAACCTTAACGAAAGGTCTGTGGTTAACATGGTTGGCAGCTGTTTTTTCGAGGCGTCGAAAGCATCAGGGATAATTGGGCTGGCATTTTTGGCTACCCACTGGTGTGCGCCGGCCGGACTTTTAGAAAGCTCCCATTCAAAGTTAAACAGGTTTTCGAAGAAATTGTTGCTCCATTGGGTAGGGGTGGTTGTCCAGGTCACTTCCAAGCCACTGGTAATGGCATCTTTGCCTACGCCCGTGCCGAAAGTACTGGCCCAACCCAAGCCTTGGCTTTCTAGGTTGGCTGCTTCTGGTTCTTTGCCAACGTGGGTTGCCGGACCTGCTCCATGTGTTTTACCAAAAGTATGTCCGCCGGCAATCAGCGCAACGGTTTCTTCATCGTTCATGGCCATGCGGGCAAAGGTTTCTCTGATGTCGCGGGCAGCGGCAATCGGGTCTGGGTTTCCTGCCGGACCTTCGGGGTTTACATAAATCAATCCCATCTGTACGGCGCCAAGCGGATCTTCGAGGTTGCGATCGCCACTATACCTTTTGTTGTCGCCAAGCCAGGTGGTTTCATTGCCCCAAAATACATCTTCCTGCGATTCCCAAACATCTTCGCGTCCGCCAGCAAAGCCAAAGGTTTTAAAGCCCATCGATTCGAGGGCCACGTTGCCGGTTAAGATCAACAAATCGGCCCAAGATATTTTACGGCCATATTTTTGTTTAATTGGCCAAAGTAATCTCCTGGCCTTGTCCAAGCTCACATTGTCTGGCCAGCTGTTTAAAGGGGCAAAACGTTGCTGTCCGGCTCCTGCGCCACCACGGCCATCGCCCACGCGATAGGTGCCTGCGCTATGCCAAGCCATTCTGATAAATAACGGGCCGTAATGGCCAAAATCGGCTGGCCACCATTCCTGCGAGTCGGTCATCAAGGCATGAAGATCTTTTTTTACCGCTTGGAGGTCTAGGCTTTTAAACGCCTCGGCATAGTTAAAGTCTTTGTCCATTGGATCGGACAAGGTAGAGTGTTGCCTCAAAATATTCAGTTTCAGCTGATTTGGCCACCAGTCGCGGTTTCTGGTGCCGCCACCGCCTATATTTTGCTGATTTGCTCCGTGAAAAGGGCATTTGCTGCCTTCGTTAGCGTTGTTTTCCATGTTTAATGCGTTTTAATAATCGAACAGTTATTTTGTGTAAACTACTTGTCTCCAAATGCTTGGTGCAAAGCTTGCAAAAGCTTTTAAATGCTATTTTTTGCTTTGTTAACCGAGGTAAAGATAGCCGGGATGGTACCCGTTATCAAACTGCTTTTCTCTATGTGCGTATAGGCAAAAGCTATTTAACCTTAAATGGTTGTTGGCCGCTCAGCAAATCCCAGAACAGCAAAAAATCACTCATCAAACTATAGCCAGGGTATTTAAAAGTGGCGGGTTTATTCTTCTCGAAGAAAAAATGCCCCACCCAGGCAAAGCCATAGCCGATAAAGGGAATGGCCACCAAAAAGCGCCAATTGTGGAATAATACGGCTGCAATCAGTGCCAGGATCAGCAATGCCGTTCCGATAAAATGCAAGATGCGGCTGGTCGAATTTTGGTGTTCGCTCAGGTAAAAAGGGTAAAATTCCTTTAGGGATGTAAATCTTTTTTCGTTCATCTCTTAAAAATTAGCGGTTAATTTTCGATATTGAAGCAGCTGAAAAAAAGCTTTCCTAAATTTATGAAAAAATATTTACTCTTTTTGCTCTTCTTTGCCTCTATGGCTGTGCAAGCCCAGACTTTGATTAAAGGCCAGGTAAATGATGAAAAAACCAAGAAGCCTTTGCAAGGAGTTAATGTTTATGTAAACAACAGCACGCTCGGAACAGCCACAGACCAAGATGGCAAGTTCGCATTTTCGGTGCCTTTCAACGGGAAAATAGAGTTGGTGTTTTCTTACATTGGCTATAATAAAAACACAATAATTTTAGAGAGTCAGGGTGTCAATGAATTAGCAGTTGAACTAAAGCAGCAAAGCAATACTTTAAATGAGGTGGTTATCAAGGCCACAAAAAGCAAAAGCGGCAATTTCGATAAATGGGGCCCTTTATTCAGTAAGCTTTTACTGGGCAACAGCCATAGCTTTGTAGCTGGATGTACCATTAAAAATCCAGAAGTACTGGTGTTTTATTTTGATCAACTTACTAATCAGTTGGCTGTTTATGCAAAATCGCCGCTTATTATCGAAAACCGATTAACCGCCTATCGTATAAAACTAGATTTTGATAATTTTAAATACGACTTTAATACTTATGTGCTCGAATGTAGCTATTCGGCATTTTTTGAAGAAATGAGCCGTCCAAAAGACAAAGAAGCGACCGTAGTAATGTGGAGGCATATGGCTTATTATGGTTCGCAAATGCATTTTATGAGAGCGCTTCACGCTAATGACCTAACTCGCAATGGATATGTGGTTTATGTTTATAAAGCGATACAAAACAAGGAGAAGGAAAGAGTATCAAAAATTATTCAGCAAAAACTTACAGAAAACTCGGTTACTCAAAGTAGCGTAGTTTACGATATCGGCAAGCTTTTTAAAATACGGGATACAGCTAATTATTACAAGATGATCATGAAGCAGGAAGATGTACTGTCTGCGGATACTGTTAGGGCCAATATTAAAAAATATTCTTCGCTTAATAGGCAGCTGGATATCATTTCTTTTAAATCTAAAGATTCGCTGATGATAAATTACCAGATGTTTTTAGATCGGAATAACAAGTTGGTTACGCCAGAAAATTTGGAAAAATGGAAGATGAAAGACTTTAAGGCGAGAAATAAAGGCCTTGTTACTATTTTTTATTTTGTTGGGGATGAGGGGATTAATGTTCAGCGTACGGGCTATTATCCTGAAACTGGCTTATACATGTACAATGATATGTTTGATCGGCGGATTTCGCAGCTTTTGCCTTGGGATTATGACCCGGACAAGGGAGGATAGCAGTTGGCCATTAGCGGTGGCAGGTTAGCTATAAAATTCCGTGCTGTTGCAAAAACGTACGTAGCTTTTCGGGATGCACATCCATTAACAGGGTATTTAGGCCTGCTTTTTTGGCACCTTCAATGTGTTGCGGACTATCGTCTATAAACAGGGTTTCGCTTGGATTGAGGTTGTTTTCTCTGATCACCTGCTCAAAAATATTGACGTTGGGCTTGCGTAGTTTCATGTGCTGCGAGAAATAGGCCTTTTCAAAATGATTATCATAATTCTCTATGTCGAATTCCTTTCTCAGGTAATTGATGATCCAGTTATAGTGGATTTCGTTGTTGTTGCTCAATAAGAAGGTACGGTATTTTTCCTTCACATCGAGCAGTACCTGGTGGTTGCCTTCAGAAACGCCGATCAAGAGGCTATTCCAGGCTTCGTCAATTTGGGCGTCGCTCAGGTGCAGGTTGCCTGCAGCCACGCGGATGCCATCGCGAAACTGATCGGGGCTAATGCCGGCTACTTCAAAATCGTCGAAAAGGCTGTTGTGGCTCTGGTGGGCAAAAAATTGTTCGGTGTTATGGATACCGAGCTGTAAGAGTGCGTTTTGGGTACGTTTAAAGTTGATTTCGAAGATTACGTTGCCATAATCGAAAATAATATTTTTTATATTTTCCATAAAAAGGGTTTCCAAAATTCGTTGCAAATATGTAACATTGCACTCGCAAAACCTAATTGGTTTTTCAGGGCCTATAGCTCAGTTGGTTAGAGCGCCGGACTCATAATCCGTCGGTCCCAGGTTCAAGTCCTGGTGGGCCCACAAAGCCACCCATTCATTTGGGTGGCTTTTTTTTATCCAGCTATTTTTTGCAAAGCTAATTCTTGCTTTTCTTTAACGAATGTCCAAAAATTCCAGGATGAGCTGATTAAGCTGGTTTGGTTGTTCAAAAGGTACGTAATGGGTTGAGTTGGGAATGATCTGGTGACGAATGCCTTCTATCACCATGTAATGATCGTCTACCACAAAAACGCCTATTGTCATCGCTTGCTCTTAAATATTAATTTCTATCATTACCGAAGTGCCTTTACCCGGGTTCGATTGCAGATCTACACGCCCTTTTAAAAACTCTACACGGTTTTTAATGTTAGGCCAGCCCATTCCGCCAGATTGCTTCAAAACAGCCGCGTCAAAGCCATTGCCGTCATCTTCTACCGTCACAGCTAGCAGTTTTTCCTGTGCCGATTGATGCAACTGCACCAATACATTTTTGGCGTTGGCATGTTTGATGGTATTGTTCAACAGCTCTTGTACGATACGGTAAATGGTAACCGAAGTGGTTTGTGCTATTTCGGCCTGTTGCATGCCTACCGACTGGTAGCTCACGTGCACCACGCCGCTGCGGTCTATCTCGGTGCAAAACTCTTTTAGCGCGGCATCGAGCCCGTATTTTACCAGTACTTCTGGCATCATGTTATGAGCTACACGGCGCATTTCTTTAATAGAGCTGTCTAACATATCAATGCTACGCTCAAAAGCATGGGCATTTTCTGGGGTCATGATTAGGTTTTCTTTCACGGTGTTTAATGAAAATTTGATGCCGCTGAGCATGCCGCCCAATCCATCATGTAAATCTTTGGCTAGGCGGGTGCGTTCTTGTGCTTCGCCCCTCAGTACGGCCTCGGTTGCAGTAAGTTGTTTTTCGGTTTCCAGCTCATCTATTTTTGTCTGTTGCAATTTCTGGCGATGCTTATAGTTGCGGTAACTGAGTATGAGAATGGCTAAAAAAGCAACGGTTCCGGCTATTAAAAAGTAGTTCAAAATGTTTTTTTGCCTTATTTCTGCAGTTTGTAATTTGATTTGGCTTTCTTTTTTCTCCGTTTCAAATTTTACTTCTTCATTGGCGTGTTTTTGAGCCATCGATTCGGTAAAAATATCTTCTCTAATTTTTGTAGCTTCTCTTTGATATTGAGATGCTAAAGCATAATTATGCTCTGCGTACAGCACATTGGAAAGACTTTGCAATAGGGTACCTCTGGCTTCTTTATAATCGTTGGCCTTGCTGATGTCGAGTGCTTTAAAAAGTAATTCTTTGGCTTTAGCATGTTGGTTTGTTTTTAAATAATAAACCGCCAAATTCTGGTAGCAAGACATGATGTTGAAGTTATCGGCTATTTTAATGGCTGTTGCCAGTCCTTTTTCGGCATAATATTTTACCTCGTCTAATTTGTTTTGCCTATCCATAATTTCTACAATTCCTTCGCAATTCATAGCTACAAAACTTGGAAAGTTGTATTTATCGCAGAGCATTAAACTTTCTTTATAGACCTTAAGTGCTTTTACATCCTGACCTAATGCATCGTAGGCATTGCCCAGATTGAGTAAGGTAGAAGCGAGACTTTTGTAATTCTTGTTTTTTCTGTCCAAGGCTTCTGCTTTCTCGCCAAATTCTATCGATTTCTTGTAGTCTTTGATCATCAAGTAGTTGGCGGCCATACTCGCATTTAAAGTGGCTCTTGTTTTAGATGAAGTATCCAACCGTTCTATAATACGTACTCCCTTTAAACTATATTCAATCCCTGTTTCGTAATCTGATTTGAAATTGTAGCGCTCTCCCAAGGTAAAGTAGGCTACGCCCATGCTAAAAGAATCTTTCGTTTCTGTAGCAATTTTAAGAATCTGTTTGCCGTATGCTATAGCTGAGTCATGTTGCGTAAGCGTTGCAAATATGTACATCATTCTTTTGTTGTACTTGAGTTTACCAGCGGTATAGTTAAGTTTATCGCTTAGGCGACCACCCTCTCTAGCATAATTCATAGCCTTTTTCATGTCATGGTCTTCGAGTTCTAAGGTAAGGGCAAAGAGTAATTTTACCTTATTGGTATCTTCTTTTGCCTTATTCAATAGCCTGGTTAGGCTATCAATTTTTTTGAGATCCTGGCCATAGCTATTTAGAAAACACAATAGTATAAATAGGCTTGCGAGTAGTTTTTTCATTGAGCGCAAATTAGATATAGCGGTTATTGTTTTTTATCGTCTTTTTTAATGATTTTTTAAGCTTTGCTTAAGTGAAAACCATCTTTTAGATTAGAATGCCTGATTGATTTAAACTTGGCTATTGGTCTGTTTTAGATAAAGTTAATTAAAATTTTAACTCAACAACCCAATGCTTTCCTCTTTATTGATTGAATTTTTATCCCATGTGCTGACCAATAAAAAATCATCCTTTTTAATGATTACTACTGCCATTTAACTGGGCTAATTTTACCATCATCAATTTTAAAATCAGCAAAATGAAAAAGGTATTTTTTATACTACTGTTGGCTTCAAGTGCAATGGTGGTACAGGCACAGATGTCGAAGGCTAAAAATGGAAACACCAATAACCAACAGTCTTCAGCATCAAGTACGGCAGTTAACGATGCCGATTACTTTCTAGCAGTTGCAAAGGTTACCATTAAAACCGGAAAGGATAATAAAGAGCTCAACTCTAAATTAATAGTAAGGGTTTATCCTACATCTGGTACCGACAATTACCAAAAAGGGTACATGATGGAAAACTACATGCCCGAACTCAAAGTTTGGAGTACCAAAGAATTTTATCTGCCTAGAGCTCCCGGTTTCGATCAGGCCTTTAATAGCCTTGCGCATTATAGACAAACTGGAGTAATGGTCGATATCCTGTACAATACACAAGGAAACGGACCATTTTTTGGCTTGGATGCCTGGAAAATTGATGAAGTGAATGTTGTGCTCGAGTTTAAGGATAAAAACGGCAACCCGCACCCAACCATGCCTTCTAAAACAATCTATTTTACCGGATCAGACATGTATCTCGATTTTATGAAGTGGCACCTGTTCTGCAAAACCGATGCCTACTTTAATACGCTTCCAACCTTCATTACCAAGAGGGAATGATTTAACCTGGTTCATTTCTTTTCATTATCCAATCATATCCGAAATGAAAAAAGCCCTTACCCGTATTGTAATCGTATTGTCGATAGCGCTCTCGGCATGTAAAACCGTGCCAGTTACTGGTCGCAAGCAAATGAATTTAGTGCCCGATGCCATGCTTACTACCTTGGCATTTACGGCATACGACACGATTGTGAAAAACAGTGCCACGCTTGGCAAAAACGATGAAAGAGCACAAATGGTAGCAAGGGTAGGCGCGAAAATCCAACAGGCAGTAGAAACCTACATGCAACAAAATGGGATGAGCAAAGACCTGAAAAACTTTAAATGGGACTATAATGCCATTGCTGCCACTACAGTTAATGCCTGGTGCATGCCCGGTGGCAAAGTGGTGGTGTATACAGGCCTGTTATCATACACGCAAAATGAAAATGCATTGGCTGTAGTACTGGGGCATGAAATTGCCCATGCCATTGCACGTCATGGTAATGAGCGAATGAGCCAAGGTTTGTTGATCAGTTTGGGTGGGATGATGTTGCAAGAAGCTTTAAAAGAAAAGAAGGCCAAAACGCAGGAATTGTTTCTGGCATTGTATATCGTGGGATCAAATTTGGCATTGTCCCTTCCTAATAGTCGCATGCAAGAAAGTGAAGCAGATCAGTTGGGATTGATATTCGCCGCCATGGCGGGCTATGACCCTGAAGAAGCTATTCCTTTCTGGCAACGCATGGCGGCTGGCAACCCAAACAAAGTGCCCGAATTTTTATCTACCCATCCTTCCAATGAAACGAGGATCGAAAAACTGGCAACGTTAATCCCTGAAATAAAAAGCAAATATTACAACCATCAAATTGAAAAGCGATGAAGACATCATTTTTAGCCCTGTTTTTTGTATTAGTAGCACCTGCACGGGAAGATCATTCAGTAATAGCTTTATTTATAACTACTTAAAGTTTTGTCTATGAAAAAGATAATTCTTTTTGCGATGAATATTGTTTTTGTTGCATCGGCTTTTGCCCAACAGCAGGCTTTTGATGTAGTAAATTACACCATGCCAAAAGGCTGGGACAAAACAGAAATGCCCAATGGCATACAGCTTTCTACCAAAAATGATGGGAAAGAAAACTATGCAGCGGTTGTTATTTTACGCTCGGTAGAGACTAAAGCAACAGCAAACGAAAACTTTAAAGCCAGTTGGGAAAAACTGGTCAAAGGTACTGTATCTGTTTCAGGGGAACCAGCCATGCAAGCGCCTGCTACCGAAAAAGGATGGAGCATTATTTCGGGACAAGCCAGCTATACCAATGGCGCCAATAAAGGAATGGCAACGCTGATAACCGCTACAGGAAATGGAAAAATGGCTAATGTGGTCATACTGACCAACACCGAAAAATATCAAAGCCAAATACTGGATTTTATCCAAAGCCTGGACTTGAACGAAACAGGACCTGCGGTGAACAACAATAAAAGGCCCGATCAAAAATCTGCTAATGAAAACCCAGTTTCGCCAACAAACTATACAACTGGTTCAGGAAGCAAAAATATTTATTCAATTACTGTTCCGCCCACCTGGAGTTTAAATGCAGGGGAAAATAGTTTAATGTTAGAGAAAAACACCACTACAGGAAAAAGAATTATTGAGTTCATGAGTATGATAAAATCATCGGGCAGTTTAGAAAATGATATGTCGCATATTTTTTTCGAGGTGTTTGATGGTTGGGAAACACGGATTCCAGGTATCACAGTATTTACAGAAGCTGTGTGCGAAAAAGGGATGACCTGCCAAGGGTTGAATTATTATATGATGTCCAATAGCATAAAGAAAAGAGGTGGGTATGATGTGATCAAAGCAACTGTATTGCTTGTACAAGCTGGCGATAAAGTAGCCATCATTAATTCTATGGATAACATTTTAGGCAGCGAAGTAGAAATGGCTTTACACTTTTTATTATTTAACCTGAGGATAAAAGGAGTGGGCGAAAAAAGTATAAATTATAAACAACAACTGATAGGCACCTGGGCATCAGGCAGTGGCACCTATGGCAATAGTTTGAATTCAGCCACCATCTACACAGCAGACGGGAAATCTTATGTTACGATACAATCTTCAACTACTTCAGGTTATGATTATTATAATAACCTGATAAAAACCAAACAATTTAAAAGTCAAAGCATGTATAGCTTTACTGGCAATGTATTGGTAAGGAAATCGTCATCGGGAAGTGAAAGTAAATATTTTATACGGTTCTATTCCCGCAGATACGGTGACAGGCCATGGGAAAGTTATATGAGTTTGTATGACTGTAATTATGATAAAAACAAAATAGAAGCGGTTCTTCATTTTCATAAGATTTGATTACAATGCCAATTTGAATAAGTGAGAGCAGTTTAAAACCCAAGTATTTTTTTGATAACAAAGACTGATTTTAACAATGAGAAAAATACAATCCATTTTCGTCCTTTTCTTTACGCTATATTTTGTGCCTTGCAAAGCACAAAGCGATCAGGAACTTAACAGAGACTCGGTAATTGGCTGGCAATACATAAGCAATCCAATAAATCCTAAAATTATTTACAAACCCATTAAAAGTCAATATGCCAACGGGGCTGTTTATTCTGTAAAACAACAACAGGCATCTGATGTATTGATAAGTTGGATCATGCAATCGTATTCGCCTCGCGGATTGGTAATGCGTACGCTAGCAAAAAACGATGAACGTTGGTATGTGGATGCCAATGGCCCATTACAAAGTTATGGAGTAAATTTCTTGGGCTATGCGGCAATATTTGCGAAAGGAAAAATCAACCTTCATTGTTGTGAGCTAGGACAAAGGTTAGTAGCTGGGTTTAATGATTTTCCTGGCGTTTATGTCAAAGGCTTTAATCCTGGTGGACTATACTTTTTTGCCGAACAGGCACAATTTAGTGCTGGCGAGGATGAGACGAAGTTAGCCAACGAAGGAGTAGACAAAAAAATTCAAGCTAATGTTTACCCTTATCGTACTTATCTGGATCACTTTCATAACAATGGCTCTCCGTTTAATAAAATTGGGATTGTAGTGGCTAAAAATGGGGAGTGGCCTTTTAAACCTGTGTTGGTAAAAGATGCGGTTGCTTTGATCAATCAGCAAATAGCCTCTTGGCCAGCTATTCTACAAAAAAATCCCTACTCGGTAGAGGTTGTAAAAAAGGCATTAGAAAGATTAAAGCCGTATTACAACGAAGTTGTAAAACTGAGAGCTAATTATAATTATAGCAATGCTCTTAATGATGGTAATGGCCACTATTTGTTAAATCCAGAAGCTATTTTAAATGGGAAAACAATTGATAAAACGTTTCCCGAGTACAGTATCCTGGTTTCAACTACCCAACAAACCATTGATCAGACCAAAAAAGACGGTCCGCTTTGGGTATATTTTAATTTAACGCCATCAATTGAGATGCAGGGAAACCTATCGAAATACGATGCCAAGCTGGGTACGGGAGTAGCGCATATGGTGTATTCCTTACTCAACAATTTGAATTTCGCTTATATCTATAAATGGTTGTCGCAACCCGAAGCGATGAAGGGAACCTTGTACAAGCCTCAGTAGCTCGCTTTTCAATCGTATTTCATCAAACTTATTAAACTCAATAAAAATTAAAACAATGAAAAAGATACTGATCATTCTGCTTCTACTGCCTATTATGGCGGTAGCGCAACAAAAGCAAAGCATAGAAGATGCCATGAAAAAGATGGAGGAATTGAAAAAAGGCATGACCCCAGAGCAGAGAGCCATGTTGGAAAAAATGGGTGTCGAAAAAACGATGCAGGGCGTACAAAAAAACATGGCGCAGGGTAACACAGGTGCCGCAATGATGCCCCTTGGCGATCCCAATAAAATTCCTACAACCCTTTCTACGCGTGCAATTGCTCCAACACCGGTAGGTAAAGAAAAGTTGTTGGGTTATTTAAAGCCAATTTTCTCAGAAACAGAAAAAGCCATCAAACCTGAACATAAAAAAGCGGTAGCAGGCTTAATCAATAAAGGCAAGAAAACCGGCCAATATGCCATGGCTTTTTGGGCAAATAACGAATTGGATAAAGCACTGTATTTATTAGAAAATGCTTGCATAACCAATCCCGAGGATTACCTTTCGCTCAATAACCTAGCGGCTTTGCTTACCATATCAGGGTATGCGCATAAATCGTTGCCATTGCTTTTGTACACACAAAAATTATTGCCCCAAAATGCTACGGTAACCAACAATCTTGGGCAGGCGTATCTCAGTTTAGGGAATATAGAAAAAGCGCAACCATTGCTCTTATCAGCCATTAAAAAAGATAGTACCAATACCGAGGCTTATAGGTCTTTAGCACTTATTGCTCAACAACAAGGTAACAATACGCTTTGTGGCAACTATCTTGAAAAAGCCATTGCCAACGGTGGCGCCACTACAGAAGCCATCAATTTATTGAGTAAAGTAGCGCCGGGCAAAGATATCTCCGGATATATCCGTAATCGTTTTAAACGGTACTATAAAGACCATAGCATTACCAAACGTTTTCTGGTGCCAGCAGTCCCTGCGTCTTATGAAGAGGCTGTAAGCCGAAATCGTGAGGTCGAAACTTATTTTAAGGACATGGATGCCACCATTAACGCTGCCTATAAAACACAGCAAGAATTGACAAAAAAATATGAGGGTCAAGTAGTGGAGAACCAGACCAAAAGAATGGCGCAAATGCAACAAATGCTGGCCAATGCCGGCAAGCCCGGATTTTCACAATCGGTGCAGGACATGAAAGCATCGTTAAGCAACCCCCTTATGGCCCAAGGCGCTACCATGCTGGCGAGTATAGACAACCCGCAATTCAGCAAATCGTACATCAGTCGGATAAAAACAGAAGCCGCTAACAGGCTAAAAAGCGAAAATGAACTGAAACAGGCATTAAAAATAGATTTTGATAATAAGATCAGTGCGCTTGAAAAGGAAAAGAAAGGGCTTGACGATGGCGAAGGTAAGGATGCTGCAAATGCGCGGGCCATGCAGATAGAAAAAGAGCTGTGTAAATTAAAAGAAGGCAGACAGGCGAAATGGCTGGAGAAAATGGCCGAAATCAATAATCAATATATCCATAACATGGAAGACCTGCTTAATCAGCGTTTGCAGGAGTACCTTTTTTGGAACACCGTAGTGATGCAATCTCTTCAAGACCCTACAGCAGTTAACTATGCCGCTTATGTGGGTTATTTAAAAAACCTTAGAGACTTGGCATACTCGCTTTTCCCTACGCATGTAGATGGTGGATTATCAAAGCCTTGTGGCGATTATTTAAAACAAGATAATGCGCTAAAAGGCAAGATACACGATTGGGAGCGAGAACATTGTGAGGTAGATTTTGGAGTTGATTTAGCTGTAACTGGCGCAAAAATGAATTGCGAAGGCTGGTCTGTCTATGCCAATTTTGAAATCGGATCAATGAAATACGAACGAGGTGTAGATCCAGTAACCTGGCAAACCACTGGGCATAGCCTAACAGTAACCCCTGGTGTAAGCGCTGAATTTGAAATCGGTAAAATAGGTGGCTCTTTAAGCGGAGCGGTAGAAACCACTGTTAAGTTCGATGGCAATATGAATTTCCAGGATGTAAACATTAAAGGTACCGTAGGAGCGGAGTTAAAAGGCCCTCTTGGTGGCAAAGCTGGAGCCTCGGTAGATGTAGGTAGTGTAACGGTTAGTGCTAATGGTGGCTTTAATAGTGCTCCGCCTTCTATATCTGCACCGGGTTTTGGCAGCGATTTCCTGAAATAAGCCCCACCTGTAAAA
This sequence comes from Pedobacter sp. TM02, assembly GCF_059705275.1. Classification (NCBI taxonomy): domain Bacteria; kingdom Pseudomonadati; phylum Bacteroidota; class Sphingobacteriia; order Sphingobacteriales; family Sphingobacteriaceae; genus Pedobacter; species Pedobacter sp. TM02. The sequence goes on along the minus strand of NZ_AP046530.1, from coordinate 2,714,122 downwards.
ATCATTCTTTTTAATGATTAAAAGGGCTTGTTGAATGGTCTATTTTTATTGCATAAAATTTAAGACGATGAAAAAACTACTCATTTTATTCTTGTTTATTGTGGTTGCAATGACAGGTAATGCGCAGAATCCTTTTGAAGGCAAATGGGAAGGTATGCAAACCAATATGCAGGGATATTACCCAAACAAAGTAGAGTTTGAGCTTAGTTCAAATAAAGAGTTTTTGATGAAGGATCCCGTATCGAAAACAGATTGTAAAGGTACTTATACTGTTTCGGGAAATTCTATCACCTGTAAATATTTTGAAACCATCGGTAGCACAAGTTATGCGCATTATTTTGTAGGCACTTATGATGCCACTTCAAAAAAAATGACCTGCACCTATGGAAACTACCCCAACAATAACTGGCTAGGAAAATGGGTTGTATCCTTAAAGCCTGTCGCACAAACTTCTGTATCTTCAATACCGTCAGTAAATACACAACCCGTGCAAAATAAAGATGCCGATTATTTCCTTTCTGTTGTTACCACCATTTTTAAAACAGGAAGTGATAACAAAGAATTTCCTTCTCCAATACGGGTTCAAGTCTATTCAGGTAATTTAAATTATGCTAATAACCATGGGTTTAGAATGAGCAATTATAAGAACGAGTTACCTAAATATAGCACGATACCTCTTGTTATTGCACAACAAGAGGGCTACAATTCCTATAACGCAATTGAAAATTCACTTGCTAATTATAGACAATACGGGCTTAAATTTTTTTTAGTTTACGATGCTAATGTATCGTTGGATGCATGGAAGATCGAATCCATTGCGCTTAAGCTCGAATTTAAAGATGCTGCTGGTAATCCTCATCCTACAATGGGAAACAAATTAATTACATTTTATGGCTCCAATCTTTCGATGGATGGTTTTGATAAAATAATTACCTTCTTTAAGACAGATAAATATTTTAACCCACTTCCGGTTCAGCAAACAGGAAAATGGTCAGATGTTAATAATTTGAAATGGTAGATTGTTCCATTAAAATGAAATGTATGAAAAGAACGGTTTTTATAATAATACTTTCTGTGCTCTCCGTCTTTGTCTATGCCCAAAAGCGAATATTTGATGTGGTTGCTTATGCCTTGCCCAAAGGATGGCAAGAACAGAGAAGCGAGGCGGGCATTCAATTATCTGTTACCGATAAAAAAACGGACGCCTATGCTGTAGTGGTAATCACCAAATCAATGGCATCAGGCTTAACTGCAGGCGAAAATTTTAATAACGACTGGCTTAAACTGGTAAAAGGAGCGGTACAGCTAAACGGCGAACCTACTATACAAAACCCAACAAAGAAAAATGGATGGAATATCATTTCTGGCAATGCAAATTATACCGATGGTGCTAACACTGGAGTAGCCACTTTACTGACCGCAACAGGAGGCAATAAGGCCGTAAGCGTAGTTTTAATGACCAATGCCAAGCAATATCAGAACGATTTGTCGGCTTTTCTTAGCTCGCTCGAATTATCAAAGCCTTTGTTAGGAACTAAATCCTATACCAATACAGAGGCAACAGATGGAGTACGTACTAACGCTATTACTGGTATATGGGGACAGTACCAGAACGAGAATTTTTCTACAGCAGGTGGTGGCAGACAGGCTACAGCTGGATACGATTGGCGTGAATATTATTTAAACACTAACGGGACTTACCAATTCCTTCAAAAAAACATTAGCTATCTGTACAATAACAATATCGTGATCGCTTATGAAAAAGGGGCGTATAAAATTAATGGTAAGCAAATAGAGATTATACCTCAATCAGGTATTGTTGAGGTTTGGAGCAAAGGTAATAGTGATAAGGCAGGCAAGTTGCTGAAAACTGAAAAGCGGAAGCTCGAGAAAATTTCATATACTTTCACGTTGCATTATTTTTCGGGTATTAAAGAAACAAATCTTGTATTGCAATATACCACAACAACAGCAAGAGATGGTGCTTTTAGCAGTAATAATTTGTTCCCAAATGCTTGGTACTATAAGAGACCCTTTAGCCCGAACAAAGGTTCCATTGAACTGCCCGAAGGAACAAGCATCAAATTTGAAAACAACGTTGAAATTGCACCATAACAGACCAGCCGAATTGATGGCATGAAAAAGGGGAGAATAGCGTTATTCTCCCCTTTGTACAAATTGTGGTTTTAGCTTAAAATACCTTTAAGCCTACAGATAGATTAAACAGGTTGGTTTTTTCCTGCAACTGTTTGTTTATCTTGGTAAAACCCCTGCTGTAACGCGCATCCAAGGTAAGGTTGCCCATATCTACGCCGGCATTGATTACGCCGCCCACATTTAGTTTTTTATAGTCGAACCCGGCGGGGCCTGCAGCTTTGTTTAGTGTATAGTTGAGGTCGGGGCCAGCCGAAAGCCTCAAGTTGAGCGCATCGGTGTTAATCAGCTTATAGCCTACCATTAATGGTAAATTGAGCTGATGGAATTTAGGCGTATAGGTTTGGGAAGCATAGTTGTACGAACTTTTAAAGGTTACATAGTTAAGCTCGGGCTGAAAATAAAGTGTGTTGCCTACCCTGGCAAAGGCACCAAAGTTGTAGCCTATCTTTCCTTTTTTATCGGTAATAGCACTTAGGCTGCTGGGCAGGCTGGCATAGTTTAAACCGGCCTTAAGGCCAAAGCTTGTTTGCGAATTTTGGGCTTTAGCAGCAATAGTTGCCATGGTCATGACGGCAATCATTAAATAAAACTTGTAAGTTTTCATACTTTTTGAAATAGTGGATTAATTGTTTTTTGTGATTTGATAGTATGACAACAACTTGAGCCAGTACCCCTATGTGCAGCAAGAAAAAAATGCTAGTAGTTGTTTATACTCGCTTAAAAAAAGAAACGTACTACAAATGTGCCAACCAAACATTTGCCTTTTGTTTACCCGGCGAGGATGTCAAAAAAAGGCCAGCAAAAATGCAGATCCAAGGAGTGTCGAACTGATGCATGGGCTCATGACGCAATGATTTGAGGCTTGATAAGCAGGCAGAAGATTGGAGCTCAGGCCCGAAAATGGATTTGAATATTTTCGCTAGCCAAACAACACGATTTGAGTGCGGGGCAAATCCTGTTTTTTTGCTCTATTTTTTTACTTTTTCGCTAATCTATTTGATATGGCGTAATTTAACTGATAGTTAATTATAAAACTTAATCGGAAAATTATGAAAAAATTAATTGCTGCATTTACAATGGTAGTTGCATTAGGGCTGGGCCTTAGCCAAACTGCCCAGGCTACCGACGGACTGATTCGGAAAAAAGCGGAGTTGGTTGCTGAAAAATTATCATCCTATTATCCAGAAGGTGTATTAATTGGCCCAGGCTCGGCCTACTATTCGTCAACTGGCTCTTTGTATTTTGCCTGGTATGGCGATCCGCTTCCGGCAGGTGCTTACTACTACATCAACGATTATAACATCGAATACCAAAGTGCCGGATTTCCAGGCAGCGAAGGCAATGCCATTAATATTCCCATGTCGGCATTTGGCGGACCGGGTACGTACTTTGTTGGCATCGTTTATTGGGATGGTGGCGTGATTTACAATTATGTATTGCCTGTTACGGTTAATTTGTGGTAAGTGGATAACCTGCCATTAACCTATCAAAAGCACCTTTTTGCACGGGTGCTTTTTTGTTTTTCGGCAAAATTGTTTGAAATATATAATTATTGCTTTGAATCTTATAGTCGGATTTTAGGCGATTGATTGTAGCTTTGTTCATAACAAAACTTAATTCATAATTATGATACAAGCCAAAGGTTATGCAGCGCAAACTGCAACAACAGATTTAGCACCCTGGGATTTTGAGCGCAGGGAAGTTGGACCACACGATGTTCAGCTGGAAATATTATACTGTGGGGTTTGTCACTCAGACCTCCATCAAATTAAAAACGACTGGTTTCCTGGTATTTTTCCCATGGTGCCGGGCCATGAAATTGTGGGCCGTGTGATTAAGGTGGGCAACCATGTTAAGAAATTCAAATTAGACGATTTGGCCGGTGTGGGCTGTATGGTCGATTCGTGCCAGGTTTGCGAAAACTGCAAAGACGGATTGGAACAATATTGCTTTGAAGGAAATACACAAACCTACAATAACAAAGACAGACAAGGGATGCCTACTTATGGTGGCTATTCGAATACCATTGTCGTGCGCGAAGAATTTGTATTGCACATTTCCGATAAGCTGCCATTGGCGGCTACCGCACCATTGCTGTGTGCCGGTATTACCACTTATTCGCCATTGCGCCATTGGAAAGTAGGCAAGGGCCATAAATTGGCCGTTCTAGGCTTGGGTGGCCTGGGCCACATGGGTGTTAAGTTTGGCGTGGCATTTGGTGCCGAAGTTACCGTATTAAGTACTTCTCCATCAAAAGAAGCGGCAGCTAAAGAACTGGGTGCGCATCATTTTGTGGTAACCTCGGATCCTGAACAGTTAAAAGCGGTTAGAGGTTCTTTCGATTTTATCTTGGATACGGTTTCTGCCGAGCACGACATGAACATGTACCTGTCGCTTTTAAAAACCAATGGAACGCATATCTGCGTAGGTGTACCTTCAGCGCCTTATGCCGTACAGCCGTTTGCTTTGCTGGGTGGCCGTAAAAGTTTGGCAGGCTCTGGCATTGGAGGCATCCCTGAGACTCAGGAAATGCTCGATTTCTGCGCTGAGCACCATATTGTATCGGATATCGAAGTGATCGATATCAAAGACATCACCGCTTCTTACGAAAGAATGCTGAAAGGCGATGTACGTTATCGTTTCGTTATTGATATGGCTACACTTTAAGTGTGCTTAACAAGCCAAAAGCCCTTCATGTAAATGAGGGGCTTTTTTGCTGGTTCTGTAACCTGTGCCGCTTACTACAGCGTGTAGGCTTCCCATGGCCGTTCATGATGAAAGTATGGCCGAAATTAGTTTCTGTTCCAAAATGCAGGTGGCTCTATGCCCAGGCTGCGCAGGTAAACGGTACCTTGTGCGCGGTGGTGGATTTCATTATCGATAAAATACAGAAGCGACGAAAAAACTACGCCTTCGTACAGGCCAAATGTCACCACGGTTTCTTGAAACCTTGCTGTCGAAATTTGTGGCAGAAAAGTTTGGATTTCTGCTGTTCCGGCATCAAACAGTCGCAACAAAGCTTCTTTGTTCTGATCGGCGGCTTCAATAACATGGCCGTCAAGGTTGCCGGTATGGTCCCAGTTATCGGTAGCAATGCCGCGTACGCCTGGTCCCGAAATATCGATGATTTCTTTTATCATTTCGGCAAAGGTGCGCATGCCCCCAATGCTATGGGTAAATAATTGATCGGCTGGAAATGCCTCGATGACGCGTCGGGTTAATCGGCGATGGCCCAGCCACTGGTTTAAAATGTCATTGCTCGAAGCGAATACCGGAGATTCTGTGGCAGTTAGGTTTTGTGTTTCCATGATTGAATTTTAGCTAATTTTTGATCTGATTTTTTGTTGATACAAAGAAACAGCCCGTTACTGACAACCCTATGTCAGCCCTCTTTTGGATATTCAATTTTTTCTCAAAATAATTTTAAATATACTGGCCCGAAGTAAAAATGGTATGATTTTCTGGTTACAAATCAATGGTTAAATTGGAGAAATGTATAGTCAAAAATATTTTTTTGATATTTTTGGATTATTAATCATCCTTAAATCGTTCATCTCCTTGCTCACAAAACAACTATCCCCTCGGCGGGCTACAAAACCGGATTCCGATCTGGTTCTCGACTTTTTAAGCCGGGTTTATCCCATAAGCGATCAGCTCAAGAAAGAAGCCTATGCCAATATGGTCGCTTTCGAATTTCCAAAAGGCCATGTTTTGGTTAAAGAGTACGCCATTTGCCAATACGTGTACTTTATCAAAAAAGGAGCCTTAATGGGCTGTACCACACATAAAAAAAAGCATATCGTTACCTATATTTCGGTAGAGAACGAATTTGTAAGTTCTATTTCCGGCCTTTATGGCAATGGCGCCTCCAAAGAAGCCATTATAGCCGTTGAGGATGTAAGCCTAGTGGCCATACCTGTTAATGTGCTTCAAGGTTTTTTTCTGCGCTACTTTGAACTTAATTTTATTTTTAGGGTAATGTTGGAGCAGTATTACATGGATGCCCAGGAGCGTGCACATATTGTACGCGTAGGCAGCGCCAAGGAACGTTACCTCTACTTTATCCAAACCAAGCCTGGTTATATGGAACGTTTGCCGCTGGAGTTTGTGGCCTCGTTGCTCGACATGAAGCCCCTAACGCTGGTTAAAATTCAGAAGCAATATGCGCTTTCGCTTAAAAAGGATAAGGAAATGGAACAGCTCTGCAAACAAATAGAGCGACACATGACCGAAAAGCAGGCCTTTAAAGACAAAAACCTTAACCTGAAGTCGCTTTCGGAGGCTTTGGGCCTATCTCCACACAAGCTGTCGTCTATCTTAAATAACCAATACCAACAGAATTTTATGGATTTTGTAAATACCTACCGCATCGCCGATTTGAAAGAACAGATCGCAAAGCCTGGGTTTATGCAGAGCTATACCATCGAAACCTTGGCGCACGATGCAGGTTTTGCCTCTCGCAGCGCTTTTTACAACTCGTTTAAGAAACTGGTAGGGCAGAGCCCATCGGCATACGTAAAAAACCAGGGCTATTAGCCTAGTAGGTAAATTGTTTGCCGAAATTTGTACTGATTTATAATTATGGACAAATTTGGCCTTGTTTCCTTTCTTATATAAATATAGGTTAATTAACTTCGTTTTATTATTCGCGGTCAACGCTCTTATCTCCTTGAAAACGAATTAAAAAGATTATCCTATAAAATATTCATAATGTCTCTCAACAATTAACCAGCTATTGCAAACAATAGCTGGTTATTACCTGCATTAACCTGGCTTGTTTTACCATTGCCGATACTTGGGCAAGCGTATCAGTACATACTACATTGATGATAGATTTTGGCATTTGCTTTGGCCCCAAAAGGACCTTATTACCTGTGGAGGCCAGCGCTAAAGCATTGGGGCATTCGCTGAAAAAGGGGGATCCATTGCCGGATGCCCCTTTTTATTTGTTTATATTTGGTTAATAATGCCCCCCATATGGATTACCAAACTTTCGAAGTCAGCCCCGAAATCAATGCCTTTGTTAAATGCGCCTGGACCTTGGAAAGTCCTGCCTTGGCTACAGAACAGCGACAAACAATTGTGCCTGACGGCTGTATGGAAATGATTTTTCATTATGGCGATTTGTATAGGCAATATCGAAACGAAGAGGAATTTATCGTTCAGCCCCGTTGTTTTGTGTTCGGACAGCTTACCTCTACATTGTCTATCGCACCAACAGGATCAACCGGGATTTTTGCTTTGCGTTTTAATCCCGAAGGCTTTTTGCCTTTTACCACCTGGAGTGTGCAGCAATTGGCCAACAAAGCCGTACCCTTGGCCGAGCTGTTTGGCGAGGCCGGTCTTCAGCTGGAAAAAGAAGTGTTGGCGGCCACAAGCACCGCCGAAAGAATAAAACTGGCCGAATCGTTTCTGCTACTCAAACTACAAGAAACTGAAACGGCCAATAGTTTAGTCAAATCTTGCATAAATGCCATGCTTGCCCTGAATGGCCAGCTTTCTGTTGGTCGGTTGAGTGAACAGCTGCACATCAACAGGAGGCAGCTGGAACGCAAATTTGCCACCGCCGTTGGATTAAGTCCGAAGCAATTGAACAAAATTATAAGGCTGCAAACGGCCCTAAAAATGATGGCCGAAAAGCGTTTTGACAATTTAACAGCTTTGGCCTACGAAGCCTCTTACTACGATCAGGCGCACTTTATCAAGGATTTTAAAGAGTTTACAGGGCTCAGTCCGAAGAAATTCTATGCAGCCAATCTCCAGCTTTCAAAGTTGTTCGTAGGAACGGCATAAGCTTGTCGCATTTTTACAATTTTTTGCCTTTGCTTATGCGCAGCTTTGTTCAATAAAAATTCGAACAACTGGAAACATCATGAATAAGCTCACGATGGCTTCATAACCATTAAAAACTATATGCTCATGAAAAAAAATAGCGTAGGCCTGGTATTGGCCTTGATGACAATCCTGATTTCTGCTTTTAAAACAGGAACTACAGATTTAGACAAAACCAAATGGTTGATTGGCACTTGGGAGCAAAAAACAGCTCGTGGCCGCATGTATGAAACGTGGGTAAAAGCCTCTTCGACAGAATTTCATGGCAAAAGCTACGTAATCAAAGAAAAAGACACCATGGTTTTCGAGAACATCAAACTCGCACAGCAAGCCAATGGACTTTTTTATATCCCTACGGTAAAGAACCAGAATGGTGGCGAACCGGTGAGCTTCAAAGCCAAAACAGTTTCGGCCACCGAAATGGTCTTCGAAAATCCTGCACACGATTTTCCACAGCAGATCAGCTACAAACAAATCAGCAAAGACTCGCTGGTAGCCGAAATTTCGGGAACGGTAAACGGCAAATTCAAATCGCAAAAATTCCAGATGCGCAGAAGCAATTAACAAGTGCTTTTGAATAGGATGGATGCCTTATACCGATTTTTATATTGGTATAAGGCATTTTTATTTAGGCCCACCGAAACCTCAACCGGATTTCGGCTTTCTAGAAACCTACACCGAATAAATGTACGCCAAAGGCAGGGGATTAGCCGTTCGTGGCGATTTTACCTTTGTTTCGATCAGCTGGGAGAAAAAAAACGGCGAGGATCTAAAATGGTTACTCGACAGACTTGGTGTTATTGCGGCTATGGCTTTTCAGGTATTTCAGATAAAGCTTTCGGGCATCCATTTGTTCATGTTTGCAGGCAGGCTGTACAGTGGCCATCAATACCAAAAGCAAGACAAAGGGCAGTTTTTTTCTGTTCATGGCTTAAGGATGGGTATGGTGGTGGCAAGATTTTGTTAATTGGAGGTTGATGAAATGCGCAATCGCAATGAGCAGACCACCCAGCGGGATCAGATACCTTTCCAGTTCTTCAAGCAAATGCCCCATGGCAATGCAGCAAAAGCCCAGCATCAAAACAGCAAAGGGCAGCACCTTGCGGTGTTTTTTATAGGCACTAGATAAGGCAAGGCAAGCCAGTGCAAGCGAAAGGCTAATCATGCTCAGCTCTATCATGGGATTAGCCAAGAATTCGAGTCCTACAATAGGCAATAGGGTAAGAACAATGGGAAGCAGCGCGCAGTGAATGGCGCAGGCTGCCGAAGCCGACATGCCGACCTTGTCGAACAGTTGGGAGTTGATGGGGAATTTCATGCCACAAATATAAATGCAATTTTGTTGCATTTATAAAATAATGTGTATATATTTGAAACTCATCATTATTAATAGTTAAGTTAAGCAATGTGGCAGTGGATACTGTTGCATTGCTTTTTAAGCACAACCTAATTAGTGATGAAAGCAGGTAAAATATAGTTTTCTACTACCTTTTCTGGTTGCCATACTCTGCCGTTTCTAAAATTGCCCGAGGTAATTACGATTACCATATCCAATGCAGGCAAAATAATAATATATTGTCCTCCAGCACCACGCGCCTCGATTGATTCCAGGATATGGTGGCCAACCTTGTAGCTATAATGCCACCATAAAAATCCATAGCCGTTTTTTTCGGGATGGTTTTCTAGGGTCAGGTAGTTCTTGAACGAGGAATTAACCCAGGCTTTGCTGACGATTTGCTGGCCTTGCCATTGGCCCTTATTGGCGTAAAGCAGTCCAAATTTGAGCATATCGCGCGGACGCATGAAAATACCACCTCCAAAGTAGGGGTTGGCCTTTTCATCTTGCTGAATAATGTAATTGCTGATGGCCAATGGCTTGTACAGGTTTTGGTCTATAAAATTTAAGGTGCCCTGCTTTAATTTATGAGCCAATACCAAACCCAGTAAATAGGGATTGGCCGATCCATAATTGGCGTGGCTACCTGGATAATTGACCATTGGGGCTGTCAGCACGGTTTTTGTCCAGTCAAGTGTGGACTGATAGTTGTCTTCGGCAGCAACCGATTTGCGCTTGATGCCAAAATCCACCGCGTCAATACCCGAACTCATCGTGAGCAGATTGCCCAAGCTAATGGCTTGTTTGCGTGGTTCCTGCATCAGATTTTGGTAGGAAGAAGGTAGCAAATCAATCAGTTTTTGGGCAGTATCGCGCAAAATATGCTGGTCAATGGCGATGCCGATCAGTGCCGACGAAATACTTTTGGAAGCCGAACGCATATCATGTGGCGTAGTGGCATCATAGCCACCAAAATAGGCTTCATAAAGCAGTTTGTTGTTTTTGGCGATCAATACGCTATGCGTATTCGTAATTTTGTTGGCGTTGATGCTATCGACCATCTTTTGCAGGTAGCTTTCATCGATTTTTAGCCCGGTTTCTTGAAGGCTCAGGGTACTTAGGCCGTCATTCAATTGCTGTGGCCGCTTATTGGAGTAATGGGTTGGCTTGGCGCTTGATTTCAAATCCCAGTCCCGGGTCGAGGGCTTCAATTGAAATGTTGCCAATAAAAGCTTCCCGATTTTAATTTGCAAGGGGATGCGTTGATCTTGCAGTTTGCCACTAAAAGCAAGACCTGTCCTAAAATCACGGAATGAGATATGGCTGCCCGATTTCTTGAAATCGTAGCAGAAAAAGCCTGGATAACGGACTTCCGAACTAAAGGCATAAGCCTCGAAATTTTCGCCATTGGCATTTTCTATGCTCAGGTAAAGAGGCGAACGGAATTGGGAGGCAAGCAAAATGTTCCAGTTAGCAGTAAACTCCATTTTGGTGTGGGGCAACAATCGAAGGTGGTAAAACCATTGTCCAGATTTGATGAAACCGGTTATTGCCTTTTCTCCTTCATTCCAGGATCCCCTGAAAACTAAGCCCTCACTCAATTTTACTTCAAACGGTTTGTCTTTTTCATACGAAAATTGCTGTTGGATGGAGCCATGCAATCCGCTTAGCTTGAGCAAGGCGTAACGAGCATTAAGAAATTGGATGCTGAGTGTTGGACTAAAGGTTTGTGGTTGGACTAATTCGCTTTGCCAATGCCCTTCATAGGCTTTCATGCTTTGTGCATTGGCTTGCCAAAACGGGAATAGGAACAACAGGAAAAGATTGATGCTTATTTTTTTGAATGTCATATTACGTACTGATGAGGCAATACTAGTGAGTTGGCACGTCAAAAAATAGAACATTTTTAACGTTGCATCATTTTCTTATAGCTTAACGGGCTGATGCCCATTTCCTTTTTAAACCGCCTGGTGAAATGGCTTTGGTCGGCAAAACCACAGCTATAGGTAATTTCAGTTAGTGGGGCATCGGTTAAGAGTAAATGGCAGGCCTTTTGATGTTGCAGCTGGCGGAGGTACTGGCCAATGGAGGCATTAAAATACTTGGGAAAATCTCTTGAAAGGTGCACAGGATGCACATCGGCTATGGTAGCCAGTTTGTTCAGGCTCAAGTCGGCATAGGTGCAATGGTGCAAGGCTTCTTTGACCCTTTTTACCCATTTGGGGAGGCCATTATTGCCTAGTTGCTGTTCTTTGTTCAATAACTCAAAAGCCCTTAGCAATTGTACTTCTACGGCCAAAGCGGTAATAGAATCGTTGATTTTGCTCTCGAGGTAAAGTTGTTGGAAAATGGATTTGAGCATGGGGTTGTGCAGTTGCAGGCTTCCCTCAATGGCGTGCAGGTTCAGTTCGAACTGCGCAGCAAAAAACGGACTCAGCTCTACATGCAATCCTTGTACAAAGCCTCGCCCCTTAACATTGTAATGGGCATCTTGCCAATGATGGTAGAGCAAGGTGCCGGGAAGGCATTCGTAACGTTCTTTTTTATTGGCTTCGAGCATGCTTCCCTGCAAAAGAAAGGTAAAGTAGGGATTTTGATGATAATGCCAATCTACCTTGTCTTTGGTGTACTGGGTATCTGTAATTACCAGTCCAGGCAACTTGATCACCTTGTGGTGTGCACCAAAAAAAGTTCCTGTTTGTAGTTCAAGCATTTTGTTTCTAATTCGTATGGTGTAAAACGTCTTGCGTACAGTGTCTTTATGTTATATAAATGTTATCGCCATGCACTACACCCTTAGATAAATATAGGCTTTGCTGGTTACAAAAAGGAACAAGTTTTAGCATGCTGCATTGCCCGATTTATTTGCTGAACAGCATGTTGCGCAAAATGGATAAACTGAATGCGCTATGGGGCCGTTTTTGGGTAATCCATACTGCTAAAGGCCATTTTTTTTCGATATTTTTAAGGAGTTGGTTTGATGCTTGATAACCAACATGATAATCACGAGGCTTTTAAAAACAAGATTAACAACATGACATGTCATAGGCTATTGCTTAGGTTGAGGGTTTCCAGATCGTTACTGTCGTTATTAGCTATTTTATTGGTCGCGGTTTTGGTTTGTATTTTGATATGGCTGTGGTTCGATTATAGGATCGAACAGCTGGAAGATGGGCAGAAGCAGCCCATTATGGAAGACCCCCCCAATTTTTAAGCGCTATGCAAGCTTTTGCTTGTCGTTGCTAAAATTCCTGAAAAAGAGCAAACTTTCTTAGCGCTTATTTGTTTAAAAGATAATTATTTAACCAAAAGGTAAAAAATATGAAGTTAAAGAATACGGTGCCATTACTGCTGCTTGCGGGGGTATTGATGCAAGGTTGCGTAAGCAACAAAAAATATGCGGAACTGCAATCCAACAATACCAAATTGCAACAAAGCAACCAAGAATTGAACCAGCGGTTACAAGACAGCGAAAAGGAGGTTTCCGGATCAAAAATCAGGATTAAAGGCTTGGAAGAACAGCTCGCTTCGGAGCGCGCTAATGTAGCGGCTTTGCAAACAGCGCTCAATAAATGCTTGGCCTCGAGCAACCAGGGAAATGTGAACATCTCCAAACTGGTTGACGAAATCAATAGTTCGAATAAATACATCCAACAACTGGTTAACGCCAAAAACAAAAGCGATTCGCTTAATATGGTGCTCACCAATAACCTCACCCGTTCGTTAAGCAGGGAAGAGATGAGCGATGTTGATGTACAGGTATTGAAAGGCGTGGTTTACATTTCACTATCAGACAATATGCTGTATAAATCGGGTAGCTACGAAATTTCTGACAAAGCTGGAGCTACCTTGGCTAAGATTGCCAAGATCATTAAAGATTACCAAGGCTATGATGTGCTGATAGAGGGTAACACCGATAATGTGCCGATTAGCAAACCCAATATCAGGAACAACTGGGATTTAAGTGCGCTGAGGGCTTCGTCGGTGGTGCAATCGCTGCAGAACAATTACGCGGTAGATCCTAAACGTTTAACTGCTGGCGGCAGGGGCGAATATAATACCGTAGCCAGCAATGATACCGATGCGGGCAAAGCCAGAAACAGGCGTACGCAGATTATTATTACCCCAAAACTGGATCAATTTATGGAGTTGATAGGTAAAGCCCCGGAAGCACCTGACAAGCCATAATCGATTTGATAGTTAGTTAATAGTTAAAAGCCTCCCGAAATTTCGGGAGGCTTTTTTTATCTGTTGGCTTAAGATTCGGCCGGAGTTTCTTTTTTGGCAGATTTGGGCGTTTTTGGAGCAACGGCTTTTTGGGGTGCCCGAACAGCTTTAGCCTCGGTGCCTGCTACGGTTGTTTCTTTTGCGTCGGTTTCGGGCTGCAAGTTAAGCTCTTTAGACAATTCCTTGGCAAGCTTGATGGCGCTTCTTTTGATGGTTTTGTCAAGTTTCTTAGAGGTTTTTCCGAATTTGCCCACTACTTCCTGTAAAGCCTTGGTTAAATCTGCTTGAATATCTTTTTTGGCGTTCTTTCTAGAAATCTTTAGGAGCGTTTTTACTTTGTGCTTTTTCATGAAATCAAATAGGATTTTTTTTGTAAAATTAGGCTATTGGGCCTTTAAATCCATATTATGTTTATGTTAAGCGGGCTTTTTAGAGTTAACATAGATTTTGTTTGGATTAAAGCAATCCTTTTCTCCTGATGAGGTAAACCCCCAGGGCGCTGGTGCCAAGCACCAAGGCCCAGGTATGATCGTCGATGTCGCAATCCATAACATAGTTTGCCTGAAGGCCATCCACAAAACTTACCGAACAGCCGGTGAGCAGCCCGGCAACGCTATTATAGGAGCCCGGGCAAACCTTGCAGGCAACCGTACCCGTAGTGGCCGTCCAATAACAGGTTCCCGGATCGGTTAAGCTAACGTTCGGGCTTGCATAATAAATAGGAGTAGAGCCAACCAAGAGCGCTAAAACCACATTTAACAAACCCGGATCTACCTGCGCAGTGTAAAGTGTATTATTGGGCAAAAGACATCCCGTTTGGGCGTTGGAATTTAAGCCCCAACCAATTAAAAAAAGTCCTATTATATACCTTAAACGTAGCATCAGCATTAATCTTATGCCTACAAATAACCATAGATAAGGCCATATTGTATACGTTCTTTTTGTTCAAGTTAGAACCGTTTTTTAAAGACTGAACAAAGCTGTTCATTAGGGCTTGGCCTTGTTCACTTTTTGTTTTTAAGGGTTTGTGATGTGGTTGGAAACCATAGCTTGAAAACTGAAAAGATTGGAGTTGATCTTTTTTTCGTCGAGCAGGCAGAGTACGGTATACCGGTATTCGTTGGCCTTGTCTATATCTTTTGTTTCCAGGTAGGTTCTGATCAAAACCTGATAAGCAATCATCTGGAGTGCCAGACAATGGTTTTTCTGGTAGCGTTCTACGCTTTCGTGGCCGTGAATCAGTGCTTGTTCGTAATTGCCCTTGTTCAGGTATTGCTGAGCCAGCACCAATTGTTGCAGGTCTTTGGCGCAGGGACTGGTATCGGGCCTGAGCGGATGCTCGTGGATATGGTTCAGGATCCGTTCCAACTGGTCGGCTTTTCTGGTATTGCCACTTTTGGCATAGGCCAAGGCCAGTACGTGAAGCATGTAAATAGAATAATAGTCGGAAATAGACCCTGATTGCTTAAAATTCTTGATCGAATTGATCAGGTTAATCACCTGATGCAAATTGCCGTTCAGCCAGTTTATTAGCAACAGAAAGATGCAACAGGCATATTGTGGTGCGTCCGACATTCGTTCTAATAATGCCTGGCCATTGTTTTCGAGGTCGAATTGCACAGAAATAGGATTGTCGCTAATGTTTTCCCCATTGAGCAGCTGCAGCAGCAAAGTACCAAATTCGGCAGGATGTACGGGCCAGTTTTTGAGCGGATTCGTTGCCGGGTCAAATGCTTCGATATGCTGCTGCAGTCTGTTTGCCTGTAGCGAAAGGCTGTCGAAAATAAATACCATCGAATAATAAATGGCTTTTACTTCTTCGTCTTGGCTTATTTCGCTAAAAATTTTGAGCAGGTTGCAATAGCTTGGATCGATAAAATCTATCTCGGCAAATTTCCTGAGCAATTCCTGATGGATGTTGTGTTTTTTAAGCCCGTTCAGGCTTTCTGGCTCGTTATGGAGCTGGTAATTGAACTGCTCGGCCATAAATAGCATCAGCTGATTGGTTTCCCATCGGCCCAGCTTGAGGTTCAAAATGGATATGATCGGGTCGAAATCACCATTTTTGATGGTAAAGTAAGTCGCCCATTTTAAAAGGGGGAGCACTAGTTTATGGTTGCTGTAGCCCGAAACGATCGCCTGGAAAAAAGCTGGGCTCATCTGGTCCTGATGGCGCTCCAATGTTTCCTTAAACAAAAAGTATTCGAAAATATGCGGATGGATAAAGCGGACCAATTCTACCGGAAATCCGTGTTCGTGGTGTTGCTCTTCGATCAGTAGTCCGTCTAGCAGCAATTCCATATAGGCATCCCTAAAAACCGTGAACTCGTCCATCAGCAAGCTCTTGTCTATCCGGTTACCCTTCAGGCCGTAATCGCTCAACTGGATCAATTGTTTGCAAAGGATGAGCTTTTCTACCGAATGCTTAGACGAATAGATTTTTTTGGAGAGATACTGCAGGGTCATTTCGTAGAAAACGAGGTTGGTTCGGTACTCGTTTTCTGGATAAAGGCTTTTCAGCTCGTAATAATAGGAGATGTGGAATGGATATTTGAGCTGATACTTCAGTTCGGGATTAAGGCGCTTGCTTGGAAAGGAACTGATTTTGCTGAACAAGATGTCTACTTCGGCCTCGGTAAACGTAGGTACGTTCGATTGTTCTACCGACCTGAAATAGCTTCCGGCAAACCATTTGCTTTTTAGATAATGCGAATGGCGGATGCTTTGATAGAAACGTTTCCAGACGTAGGAGCGCATGCTCAGCACCAGTTTAATAGCCGGACTGCCCTCCAAATCGCAAAGCGTTTTTACA
Organism: Pedobacter sp. TM02; assembly: GCF_059705275.1. Taxonomy (NCBI): domain Bacteria; kingdom Pseudomonadati; phylum Bacteroidota; class Sphingobacteriia; order Sphingobacteriales; family Sphingobacteriaceae; genus Pedobacter; species Pedobacter sp. TM02. The sequence goes on along the minus strand of NZ_AP046530.1, from coordinate 2,697,758 downwards.
ATACTGTCGAATATTTTGGGTTTGAGGCCGCTTCTTCTTAAAATATCATGAAAACCATCGAGAATAAGTATCAGTTTTTTGCCGTTTTTGGCATATTGTTCATTAAAATAAGTAATGATGTCTTTTTCTGTAGCTAACCCTAAGATTTTTTGCAGGTCGGTTTCGAGGTTCAGCGAATCGTTTTCTACATTAAAAACCCTTTCGGCATGCAAAAACAGCACTACGTCTTGTGCATATTTTGCGCCAGGTTTTAGAAAAAGGTTTTGTACGAGGTGGCTAAGCAATATGCTCTTGCCGTAGCCTGCCTGGGCAATAAAAGCCGTAAAAATATAATTGGAAGAATAGAAATAATTAAAATCGTGTTCGGCAAATTTCCTGTTGATGGTAAGATGGTAGGGGATTTCGCTCTGCGTAATTATACGTTTGATGGTGCTTTCTGAAAGTGCTCTGGCTTTTGCAATCAGGTAATCCCAATCTTTGTCGCCGGTATACTGACTGCCATTAATGGCGGCATCGGTTACCGCCTGAGTATCGTCGTTCTCAACATATTCTAAAAGCGTGTTGATGGTAAACTTGGAGAACTGATGGTGAATAGCCGCAAAGCCGAATAGTCTTTTAATGGTGGTTTCGCTAATGCTTTTATTTACTTTTTTGCTGATGGCCAATGCAATAACCTGGCAATCTGAAGGACAGACCACACGGATTCCAACTTTTTTCAGAATTAAATGCCTGAGTTCATCTAAAATAAATTGAGTCATTTTTTTAGCGTGTTGCAATCGATTTCACGCGAAGATAAGACTTAACTTAAAAGAAAATCAATGTTCAGATTATAGCGCTATTCGGGGCTTATCTATCATTTTTGGTCAAAAAGTGCCCTAAGGGGCTATAACAGAGAAATATGGGCTTGTTCAACTGGTTTTCGTTCGATTGTGAACAATACAAAATGAATAAAATGAACAATGACTGTATATGACTGTGTTCTAATGAACAAGTCGAATGGCCAAGCAAAGTAGTTTGCTGCTTAAAATTGCATCAGAATAACGCAATATAATCCCTATTTTATGAAATCGATATCTACTTTTAACCTTCGGTCTATTAGATGGATCGCTTTTCTGCTTCAAATTACCATTATAACGCTGCTATTTTCCAAATCGTATGCGCAGACCAGAATTTATGCCACAATTGCCACTGTAAAGTCTGCCCAGGTTGACGATGCAACAAATGCAACAAATGGCAGCAATACTTTCGCTACGGTTAAATCGTATGGTGGTGCAGCGCTAGGTTTGGGCAAGTATAGCGGAGAGCTGGAGCTTCAGTTTGCTTCAACTATACCGGCAAACACCACTACTTATTTGCGCATTGACGGAGATGCCTCGTTGCTCAACGTATTGTTGGGTGGCAATTTGGGCAGTGCGCTGGCATCGGTGGTCGGTAATGTGGCGCTGGGCGACCATTATTTTGAGGTCGGGGCCCGAAACTCTTCCGGAAATACGGTGGTCTCTGGGTTAAGTAGCTCAGGGTTTGGAAATGCCGATCTGCGTCTGATCAAAGATGCGAACGGTTTTTTTTATTTGGCGATAACGCCAAACCAGACCTACGATAGGGTATACCTTAAAGATAGAACAGATGCTTTATTGTTAAGCTCGCCATATAGTACCAAAGTTTATTATGCTTTTTATACTTCGGGTACGACTGGTTGTGCCAGTGCATTTGCCACCAGCTACGAGGGCAGCGGCCTTACAGTTGATTTGTTGGGCTTGGGCAAAGCGGGGGTAACCAATCCTCAATTTGCCATTGATGCCGACCAGACCAATTTTTCTGAAATCAGTTTGGGCGCATTGGGGGTTGCGGGTTCTATCAGTCAAACCGTTTATTTCGCTATTCCATCGCAGGCCGGCGACGAGTTTAATATCCGGATGCGTGTCAATCCAGCTTTGTTGAGTGCCGGATTGCTAAATAATACCCAGGTAACGGCTTATAATGGGAATGTGCAGGTATATACCACCAACCTGAACAATTTATTGAGCCTCGATTTGTTGGGGCTGCTCAATGCTGGTCAGGTAACCAATATTCCATTTTCGCCCGGTCTGGCTTTCGACCGTGTAAAAATAACGCTCAATTCCCTGCTTAATGTAGGCTTAACCCAAACCATTAACTTGTATGGCATAACCAGTACCGCACCAAGGCCAACGTTTACGGCACCGCAATCTAATGCGGTGAATGCCTGCTACAACGGTACAGCCGTTCTGGGCGCAACCACAGGTGCTAATAACGAGCTTCGCTGGTACGATGTAGCCGATGGGGGCAGTGCATTGGCTACCAGTGCAACTTTTACCACTCCGGCTTTAACAGCCAATAAAACTTATTACGTGGCAGCCAGGAGGATTGGCTGTACAGATGAATCGGTAAGGGTGCCAATTGTGGTTACGGTAAATCCGCAAATTACTTTTGCCACTACTACCTTGGCCAATGGAACGATTGGTTCGGCCTATTCTAAACAAATTACGGCGGCCAGCGGCGGTACACCCGCTTTTACCTATGCGTTGGCAGCGGGAAGCAGCCTGCCTGCAGGTTTGATGTTATCGGCCAGCGGACAAATAGGGGGTACGCCAACTGCTGCCGGTACTTTTAATTTTAATATTACGGCAACCGACAGCAAAGGCTGTACAGCTACGGTGGCTTACACCTTAAAAATAACACCAACTTTGGTTTTGCCAGGGGCGAGTTTGCCTAATGGTACTGTTGGGACATTATATCCTACACAAGTAATTCCGTTGGCTACTGGAGGAAGCACGCCTTATACTTATGCAGCCACTAATTTGCCTCCGGGTTTAAGTTTTAACCCAGCCACCAGGGAAATCACCGGAACGCCAACCCAATCGGGCACTTTTGTAGTTGGCGTTAATGTAACCGATGCCGATGGCAATACCACGGCTACCAATTATACAGTTGTGGTGAAAGATCCGTTGGTGCTGGCTACCACCGCACTTTCTGACGGAACAGTAGGCACGCCTTATCCAACCCAGATTTTGCTGGCGGCAACCGGAGGTACTACACCTTATACCTATTCAGTTAGCAACCTGCCTCCGGGATTGAATTTTAATCCAACCACTAGGGAAATCACCGGAACGCCTACAACGGCTGGAACTTATACGCTAACTTTAAATGCTAGCGATGCCGATGGGAAAACGGCTACGGCTAACTATACCATTAAAGTGGTTGATCCGCTGGTAATGCCTGCCAAAACCTTGGCCGACGGAAATGTAGGTATTGCTTATCCTACAGAAACAATTCCGGCCGCTACTGGTGGTACAGGTCCGTATACTTATGTGGCCAGCAACTTGCCTCCGGGATTGAGCTTCAATCCGGCAACCAGACAAATTACTGGAACGCCAACCCAATCGGGTAATTACAATATCGGCGTAACCGTAACTGATGGCACGGGAAAAACGGCTACCAATACCTATCCGGTAAAAGTAATAGGTGCTTTGTCGTTACCTACGGCTACTTTGGCTAATGGTACGGTTGGGGCGACTTATCCAACCCAGACCCTGCCAGCGGTAAGTGGTGGCACCGCTCCTTATACTTATGTTGCTACCAATTTGCCTCCGGGTTTAAGCTTTAATACCACAACAAGAGAAATTACGGGAACGCCAACACAAGGCGGAACCTATACTTTATCGTTAACTGCTACTGATGCAAATGGCAATAAGGTAAATACAGATTATACCATTACCGTTGGTGTCAATCAGCCTGTAGTAGCCAGTGCTGTCATCTGTAGTGGCAGTGCAACCTCATTAAGCGTAAGCAACTTGCAGGCTGGCGTAACCTATAATTGGTACGGACCGACCGGAAATACGCCATTGGCAACCAACAATGCGGGTGTATTCAATACCGGAACCTTAACCAGTACCACTACTTTTTATGTAGAAGCGGTTTCAGGAACAGCGGTTAGTGCACGTACTGCAGTTACGGTAACCATTAACCCGGCACCAGCTGCGCCAGTGGTGACGACCAATAATCAGGTGGTGAACAGTGGCCAAACTACCGTATTGCAAGCTACAGCCGACAATGGCGATGTGATTAAATGGTACAACGTAGCTACTGGTGGCACTGCATTAGGCACAGGGCCAAGCTTTACTACACCAGCATTAACTGCGACGACTACTTTCTATGCCGAAACCAGTAACAATACGGGTTGCGTAAGTGCCAGCCGTACACCGGTGGTGGTAACCGTATTAAATGGGCCGGTTAATCCGAACTGTAACGCGGCTACCAGTCAAAACAGTGGGATTATCGGTATTTGCGTATTGTGCAATATCAGTGGCCCGGGAAATTCTACCGATGCCGACCTCACCAATTATACCAGGATAACCTTGGCAGTTGGGGTAGGCGCAACGGGCTATCAGAGATTGATTTTCCCTAATGTTGGTTTGTCTACCGATAGCGTCCGTTTAGACTTGGCAACGCCAACTGGTCTATTGGATTTATCGGTGCTGAGCGGAATTACCATTAACGTCATGAATGGTTCGAGCGTAGTGACCAGCTACCAACTGAATTCGGCCCTGATAGATTTGAAACTATTGGCAGGCAATCGCTTTAAAGCGACTTTTGCCGCCGGACAACCTTATGACAGGGTAGAAGTGAGGTTTGGTGCAACCGTGGCCGCTTTAAGCAGCCTTGATATTTATGGCGCTGAAATCATTTACCCTAAACCAACCGTAGCCACTTCGGGCCTGAATATCTGTGCCGGAAGCACTACTACCTTAAATGCTACGCCTAATGGAGGCACTACCTTAACCTGGTACGATGCCGCTGTGGGTGGCAGCGTAGTGGGCAATGGAAACAGTTTTACCACCCCGGCTCTGGCCACTACTACAACTTATTATATTGAAGTAAGTAAAGCAGGCTGTGCCAATGCCGAGCGCGTGCCGGTAACTGTAAATGTAGTACCTGTATTGGCGGTGCCTGTTGTCGCTACTGTGCCTGCAAGTTGCGAGGGTTCTACTACGGTACTAGCCGTAACCAATCCTGATCCAACCCTTACTTATAATTGGTATGAAACAGCTGCTGGCGGAACTCCGGTATTCAGCGGTGCTAATTTTACCACGCCGGCTTTAACAGCCACCAAAACTTATTACGTAGAAGCCGCCTTGTCGGGATGTGTAAGCGCTACCCGTGGTGCAGTTACGGTAACGGTTAATCCGCGTCCGGTGGCCCCTCAGGTTCAGGTTTCTTCTTCAACCATCAGTCCTGGACAAACGGCCATCCTTACGGCAAGCTCTTCAGAAGCCAATGTGATATTTAACTGGTATTCGTCGGCTACAGCTACCGCACCAGTTTATACCGGCGCAACTTTTGTAACGCCACCACTAACGGCTACCACTTCTTACTTTGTAGAAAGCACCAATACCCTTACGGGATGTAGCTCTGCAAGCCGTATTCAGGTAACGGTAACTGTTGATGGAAACGGATCGAGCAATCCGGTACCTTGCGAAGGCGCCATCAGTCAAACCAATGGTGTAACAGGCGTGGCCTTATTGGCGGGTGTTTCTAACCCTAGCTTGGCTATTGACAACGATACGCAAACCGGTTCTACCTTGTTGATGCCGGTGGGTGCCCTGGGTGCCTCGGTTTACCAAAGACTAGCATTTGGAAGTGTTTCGAATATTGGAGATACTGTTCGCGTACTGATCAACTCACCAGGCAAGCTATTGTCCGCAAGCGTGCTGGGAACGGTTCAGGTATCCACCCTGAATGGAGGCGTAAGCAACAACGATGTGTTGCCAAGCAACAGTCCGCTCATCAGTTTAGAATTACTAAGTGGCAATACCCAAGCCCTGTTAACCTTTGTGCCAACTGCCCAATTTGATGCGGTAGAAGTAAGCTTGAATTCAGGCGTGCTGGGTGCCCTAACTTCATTGAACGTAAATTATGCACAACGTGTAATTGCGGCGCCAGAGGTAATGGCTGCTAATGTTACCGCCTGCGTAACACAAACTGCCGTGCTAACCGTAAAAAATCCGAAAGCAGGGTTAACCTATAAATGGTACGATGCAGCTGGCGTTTATCAAACCGGCAAAGACGGCATAAGCTTTACTACGCCTGCCCTGACTGCCGATACCAGGTACTTTGTAGCGGCCAGTAGCGCCTCAGGTTGTGTAAGCTATAAAACAGCAGTCAATGTAACAACTACACCTGCTCCTTCGGTTCCAGAGCTCTTAGCCAGCAACGTCAATACTTGCGCAGGCAACGATGTACTGTTGCAAGTTAAAAATCCAATTGCAGGCATTACTTACAAATGGTATGATGCCGGAGGTACCTATCAGACAGGCAAAGATGGGGTAAGCTTTACAGCTAATGCTGTTGTGGCCAACACTTCTTATTCGGTAGAAGCGGTAAATGCCTGTGGCTTGGCTTCGGCAACCCGGGCTTCGGCTACCATTACGGTTGGCTCTGTAGATTTGCCGATTGTTACTCCTGCGGCCGTAACTGTTGCCCAAAACAGTCCAGCTATCTTAACAGCTAGTTCAAGTACTGCCGGTGCAACCTTTAGATGGTACGATCTACCAGTTGGTGGCACTTTATTGGCGAGCACTGCTACTTATGTAACCCCGCCTTTAACTGCAACAACTACTTTTTATGTAGAAGCAACCGTTCCAGGTCCATGCCCGGCTTCTGGTCGTGCATCGGTTGTGGTAACGGTTATTCCTAATGGAACAGAGCCTACACCTTGCGGTGCAGCTACGGTACAGCTTGCCGATGGCGTTACCGGCATAGCCTTATTGGCCGGTGTTTCAAATCCAGGTTTGGCAGTTGATAACAATGTACAAACTGGTTCTTCATTGCTGATGCCGGTAGGTGCCTTGGGTGCTTCGGTTTACCAACGCGTAGGTTTTACAGGTGGCTTGTCTAAAGTAGGCGATACCCTGAAAGTGGTATTGACCTCGCCAGGTAAATTATTATCGTTGGCCGTTTTACCAACGCTAACCGTAACCACCTACAATGGAGCAACCAGCAATAACGACGAAATGGTGGTGAACAACCCGCTTATCCACCTCGAATTATTAAGCGATAACAGTGCCATTATCCTTACCTATGTACCAACCGCCGCGTTTGATGGCGTAGAAGTAAGGTTAAATTCAGGATTGATCGGTGCCTTAACCTCAATCAACTTCAATTACGCTCAAAGAATAAATGTAGCGCCTCAAGTAGCCGTTGCCACCGCCAGTGCCTGCCAAGGTAGTGCAGCTATGTTGAATGTTAAAAATCCTCAAGCTGGTGTAACGTACAGGTGGTATTTGGAAACTACCTATCAAGCCGATGGAACTACCTTCAATACGCCAACTTCATTGGTTGCCGGAACCTACAACTACTATGTAAAAGCCTTTGTAAACGGATGCGAGAGTGCCCCTACCAAAGTAGTGGTTACGATCTTGCCGCCACCTGCACCGCCAACTCCAATTGCCGGAAATCCAACCACAACCTGTATCAACTCGCCAGTAACCTTAGGCGTACAGGCTGTAGCAGGGGTAACCTTTAACTGGTACGATGCAAGCGGTAACCTGTTGGTGCTTAACAATAGCAATTACACTACGCCAACCAACTTGGCCGCGGGTACCTACGATTTCTTTGTAGAGGCCGTAAACGGCAATAGCTGCGCCAGCGCCAGCCGTACTAAAATCACCGTTACGATTAAGCCATCTGCTACTGTTGCCGATATTCAGGTGAGTGGCGTAAACAACATCTGCAGTGCAGGTACCACTACTTTAACGGCAAGTTCAACAACGGTAACCAATCCTTCATTTATTTGGTACAGCGATGCGGCCTTAACCACCGTGGTTTCTACACAAGCTACGTTCACTACTCCGGCACTTTCGGCTACCACCACTTATTATGTAACCGTAAGTGGCACCAACAAATGTGCTAATGCCCCAACCGATGCCAAAACGGTAACCATTACCATTAACCCTTCGGCTACTGCTGCCGACATTAATTTGGCAGGTGTAAGCACCATTTGTGCAGGTTCGACCGTTTCGTTGAACGCAAGTTCAACTACGGTAACCAATCCAGTGTTTACCTGGTATAAAAATGCAGCTTTAACAGATGTAGCCTATGTAGGCGCTAATTTTGTTAGCCCACCTTTAAATGGCAACACCACCTATTATGTAACCGTAAAAGGTGATAACAAGTGCGAAAATAAACCGGCAGATGCCCAAGTGATTACCATTACGGTTAATCCGTTGGCTACTGCAGCCGATATCTTGGTAAGTGGACCAACCAAAGTTTGTTCAGGTAGTCCAACTACACTCAATGCAAGCTCAACTACGGTAACTAACCCGGTATTTACCTGGTATAGCGATGCGGCCTTAACCACTGTGGCCCACGTTGGCGCAGATTTTACCACGCCCCCACTAACTGCTACCACCACTTATTATGTAGTAATTAAAGGCGATAATAAATGTACCAATGGTGTGGCCGATGCGAAAGCAGTTACCATTACTGTGAATCCATATGCTGCTGCGGCCGATATCAACCTGAGCAACATGACCATCTGTGCCGGAAATTCGGTAAGTCTCATGGCTTCAAGTTTTACGGTAACCAATCCGGTATTTACCTGGTATAGCGATGCTTCGTTAACTGCTGTGGTATTTGTAGGACCAACCTACCTGATTCCATCTTTAAGCAGCACCACTACGTTCTATGTAACGGTAAAAGGCGATAATAAATGCGAAAACAAAGCCGTTGATGCCAAGGTAGTTACCGTTACGGTAAATCCGTTGTCGGGAATGACCGATATCATCCTTGCAGGAAATACAACGGTGTGCAACGGATCTGCAGCAGTTCTTACGGCTACCAGTCCAACGGTAACCAATCCGGTATTTACTTGGTATGCCGATGCAGCCTTAACCAATTTGATTTACATTGGCCCATCATTTACCAGTCAGCCACTAAGTGCTACCACTACGTTCTATGTAACGGTAAAAGGCGATAACAGCTGTGCCAATAGTCCAGGTAGTGCCAAAGCCATCACCATTACGGTGAAACCGGTTGCCGATGCATCGGATATTACCGCCAACAACGCTACTATTTGCCAAAATGGTACCGCTACGTTGGTGGCTAGTACCACTACGGTAACCAATCCGGTATTTACCTGGTACAACGATGCCGCCCTTACTTCGGTTGCTTTTGTTGGCGCTTCGTATACTACCGGAGCACTGGCCGCTACCAAAACCTATTCTGTAACCGTAAAAGGCGATAACAAGTGCGAAAACAGTACTTCTACTGCTAAAATGGTAACGGTAACGGTTAATACTGCAGCAACTGCAGCGGATATCAACCTGAACCCAACGATGGTAAATATTTGTGGTACTGGTACAGCTACCATCACAGCCAGTAGCTTAACCGTAACCAATCCGGTATTTACCTGGTATACCGATGCTTCGTTAACTAACGTAGCCCAAATAGGTGCCGTATTTGTAACGCCAACATTAAGTGCAACCACCACTTATTATGTCACCGTAAAAGGAAGCAACAAATGCGAAAATACCCCTGCAAATGCCAAAACCATTACCATAACCGTTAGGCCAAATGCAACGCCTGCCGATATCTCGGTAACGGGTACAAATACCATTTGCGAAAACAATACCACTACACTTACAGCAAGCAGTACTACGGTAATCAATCCGGTATTTACCTGGTACAGCGATGCCGCTTTAACCAATGTGGTTTCTAACCAGGCTTCGTTTACCACACCAGCACTAACGGCCAATACCACTTACTATGTAACCGTAAAAGGCGATAACAAGTGCGAAAATATAGCCGGAAACGGAAAAGTAGTGGCTATTACCGTAAACCCTCGCCCGGTAAATCCAATAGTATCTAACACTGGAACAAGTATTTGCGCCGGCGATGGAACCACCTTAACCGTACAAAATGCCGATCCGGCAGCTACCTACCAATGGTTCGATGCCGCTGTAGGCGGTACAATGGTTGGAACGGGTGCAACCTTGAATATCTCGATTTTAAATACCACCACCGATTATTACGTACAGGCAGTAAGCGCGAATGGTTGTGGCAATGCCAGCGGCAGGGTTAAGGTAACCGTAACCGTTACGCCAAGGCCAACCACACCGGTAGTGGCCACCAACAATGTCAATGTATGTATAGGCAATAGTACCGTACTAAGTGTAAGCAATCCGCAAAGTGGCGTAACCTATACCTGGTATAACGCAGCGGTGGGCGGAACAGCAGTTGGTAGTGGCGCTAGCTTCACCACACCGGCTATTGCGGCTAATGTAACTTACTACGTAGAAGCAAGCACCGGCTCTTGTATTTCTCCTACCAGAGCGCCTGCAGCTATCATAGCCATGCCGGTACCAACGGCCCCGGTTAGCGTTTCGGCCAACAACAACCCGATATGTTCAGGCAGTACAGCAATATTAAGCGTGAATAATCCTGATGCCAATCTGGTTTACAGGTGGTATGCCAATAGCTCTGGCGGCACCATGCTGGCCGAAGGAAACAGCTTTACCACTCCGGCCTTAAATGCTACTACAACCTATTATGTAGAAAGCGTTTCTAAAGCAGGCGGCTGTGCAAGCAATTCGCGTACTGCCATTACGGTAAATGTATTGCCAGTATTGGCTATCCCGATAGTTAGGGTAGAAAGCACTACGGCCAATAGCGTAACTTTTGCCTGGAACGCGGTAACAGGAGCTACAGCCTACGAAGTTTCGCTCAATAACGGCAATACCTGGGTTGCGCCAACCGGTGGACCTACCGGTACAACTTATCAGGTAGTTGGCTTGCAACCTGGACAAAGTGTAACCATTGTGGTTAGGGCCAAAGGACAGATCGATTGCCAAACCAGTGCCAACTCTGCACCGGTAACCGGCACGGCCAGTAATCCTTTTGCCAACGAGCTTTACATACCAAACACCTTTACACCAAACGGCGATGGCAAGAACGATATCTTCTATGCCTATGGCAACCTGGTGAGCAAGTTCAACATGAAAATCTACAACCAGTGGGGACAGTTCCTGTTCGAGTCGAACTCGCTCACTACCGGATGGGATGGAAGGTTTAACGGCACTATGCAGCCAAACGGAGTTTATGTGTATACTATCGCGGTAACCTTTGCCGATGGTAGCACCAAGTCTTATAAAGGAACGATAACATTGCTCAGATAGCATTAAACAAAATTGTGAAATGGTTTTACCTAACAAGAAACACATGAAATACTTAAGAATAGTAATGCTGGCATTCGGACTAAGTTTTGGAGTACAGCAAGCACAAGCACAGATAGATCCACATTTTTCGCAATATTATGCTAATCCGCTTTGGCTTAACCCGGCCCTAACCGGGGTTACCGATGGCGATTACCGGGTAAATGTAAATGCCAAGCAACAATGGGATGCATTAAGAAACGGCTACCTCACTGCCGGTGCCTCTTTTGATATGGCTCCCGTTAAAAACCTGTCGCTGGGCGGTATTGTCATTAACCAAAGAGCAGGCGATATTGGCTATAACCAACTGAGTGCCCTGGCTTCGGCCGCCTATCGCATCCGCTTCGGCCAAAGTGGCGAGCAGATCATCAATTTCGGTATGCAGGCCGGTATCATCAGCAAGAGCCTCGATATTTCTAAAATCACCACAGGCAGCCAATACAATCCTATATTGGGTTACGATCCGAGCATGTCTATCTCCGACGATATTTCTTCGTCGAGCTATGTTGCACCAGATATCAATGCCGGTATCATGTTTTTTGATGGCAGCACCAATAAAAAAGTAAATGTTTTCGCCGGCGCCAGTGTATCGCACCTCACCAGGCCCAAAGACAAATTCATCGCCGGCGACAACCCGCGACTGCCCATGCGCTTTACTGGACACGGCGGCGCGCGCATCCAGGTAAACAACATGTTGGATATCACGCCCAATTTCATCTACCTGAAGCAAGGCAATGCCCGTGAAATCGCGGCCGGGGCCTATGCACAGATGATGCTCAACGCAGAATCAGATATTTTGTTCGGCTCGAACTATCGCGTTGACGATTCTGCCATTGCTTTTTTAGGAGTCCATTTTAAAAGCATGGTTATCGGGGTCAGCTATGATTTCAATACCTCGAGCCTCAACAAGGCAACAGGCGCCAGGGGCGGATTGGAACTTTCTGTATCGTTTACCAGCAGGAAAGGCATTGTTGGCCCTAATTTCTTCTGTCCACGACTTTAATTTTTTGAGATATGCGCTATTTAAAAACAATTTTGATCCTGTGTTGCGGCCTTTCATTTGCCCAGGCCCAGATTACAACAGATAACAAGAGGGTAGCCGACGTCTACTTCATCAACAAAGAATATTATGCGGCCTCAGAATATTATAAGCGGGCGCTGCAGATATCGCCAGACAGTGCTGGTTTCGTGGTGCCTTATGGCTTCGAAAAGCGGATTCAGGAAGAAAGTCCCCGCAAAGATGATTACGAATATGCCGTATTTCAGCTGGCCACTTCGCTCAGGTTGTACAAAAACTTTAAGGATGCCGAAAAATGGTATGTGATTGCCAACGGTTTCAGCAATCCCAAATACGCGTTGAGCGGTTATTGGTATGCCGAATGTTTGCGGGCCAACTTTAAGTTTGACGAAGCCATTACCGCTTTTACCGCTTTCCTGAACAAATACAACGTAAACGATGGCTACAAGGAAAAAGCAAGGGCAGAAATCGAGTCGTGCAGGTTTGCACTGAACGAAATCAAATATCCCAGGCTCTTCAAACTAACAAGGCTGCCAGCCGAAGTAAATACTGCCGGTTCTAACTATGCGCCGGCGGTTGGCAACCAGACTTTTTATTTCACTTCGTCGAGGCCGGTACGAGCCAATGGCAAGAATGAGGTGTTGTCTGGAGGTACCAGCAGGGTAGTGAGAAAGGATAATCCATACATCAATGCCATTTATGCAACCTCAGCCAAGCCGGAAAGCCCAGATGCCGAAGTAAGTCGGGTAGGCGTTAACGTAAAGCAAATGGAAGTGGCGGCACCTACGTTGCATCCGAACGGGGGCTTCATGTATTTTACCGCCTGGATTAATAAAGAAGACAAAAAACGCAGCATTTACGTATCTAGCCGCATGGCTAACAACCAATGGTCTGATCCGGTGGCTTTGGGGGGCGAAATCAATGTGAATGGCTTCAATTCTATGCAACCCTACATTACTAAAGATGGCAAATACCTCATTTTTGCTTCAGATAGGCCAGGAGGTTTAGGCAAGTACGATTTGTGGTACGCCATTATCAGGCCCGACGGCACTACTGGCAATGCCATGAACATGGGCGATAAAATCAATACCAAGGAAGATGAGGAGGCACCCTATTATAACCCTAAAACCCGCAAACTGCTTTTCAGCAGTAATGGTCGCGTTGGCATAGGCGGATTTGATTTTTATGAATCAGAAGGCGATTTTGCCGATTGGACCACGCCAAAGAATATGGGCTATCCTTTTAACTCGGCCAAAGATGATATGTACTTTACGCCTACAGACGACGAAGACAAAGAAGGCTATATCAGTTCTGATCGCGAATCGTTGTGCTGTCTGGAGATCTTCAAAATCAGGAGAGAAACCCTAACCATCAGTGGCAAGCTCATTGATTGCGCCACCTTAAAACCATTGGCAGGTGCTACCGTAACCATTACCGGTGCCGATTTTACCGAGCAAACCACCACTTCCGATCAAAATGGCATGTACAGATTTGGAATCGGCTCTAACCGCGGCTTTCAGGTCAATGCGGTAAAAGACAGTTATTTTGCCAAAAACATCAGCTATGGTTATGAGCAACTGGCCAGTGTTGATACATTAAAGAGTACCGAACTCTGCCTAACACCATTCAAGGTGAACAAGCCTATTGTGCTGAATAATATTTTTTATGAATTCGATAGCGCCGAACTGACCGATTCGTCAAAGGTTACGCTTAACTATTTGTACGATCTGATGGTAGACAACAAGAACATCGAAATCGAATTGGGTGCGCATACAGACAATATCGGAACAGAAGCCTATAACCTCGACTTGTCTAACCGCAGGGCCAAATCGTGTGTCGATTATTTGGTGAGCCGGGGCATAGCGCCAGAACGGATGACAAGCAAGGGCTATGGCTTTAGCATGCCGGTGGCCCCTAATAAATTGCCCGATGGCAAAGACAATCCCGAGGGCAGGGCGCTCAACAGGCGTACCGAGTTTAAGGTAACCAAGAAATAGTTAGTTGATAGTAATAAATAGAAAAGGAGGTGCAAATCTCCTTTTTTTATGGCTAAAAAATTAATGGCTAGATGAAAGAGGTTGACTTGAATACCGGCACGTTTACCTGTTTGCTGTCGAGCAGGTTAAGCTTGTGGTAGCTGTATTCCTCTACTTTTTCGTCGTCTTTAAGTTCTTTGTAAATGCCGATGATGAGGTTGTAGGTAAACAGTTCGTTGATAGCCAGGTCGTTGCGTTTGTAGATTTTAATGCATTCGTGCGCATATTGTAACGCCGTGGCATAATCCTTTCTGTTTTTGCTCTGCTCGGCCTTTAGCGACAAAAATACCGACTGTGCATACAGCGTAGGGTTTACCCTCGATTCGTCGGCGTACAGCTGTGTCAGTATTTTCTCCATTTGGTCTGTCTTTTTGCTAGGATTCGTCCTTGCGCAAGCCTGGGCCATCAGGTTGAGCAAGTAAATGGAGAAAAATTTACGCGTTTTCATCAGCTTTGGATGTTGCCGCAGAATAGCCGATATGATTTTTGTCGCCTCTAATGGCGAACCATAAAACAGGTTGAGCAGAAAGATCAGCAAGTAGCTGATTACCTGTCGCATGTCGGGCAGCTCCTTGTTCCTGATGCCGTTTATTTTGCTGCCATATTTAAAGTCTTCTATCTTTTGCAAGGTTTGATTTTCGGCAATGGCAACATCTTTAATGCGTAGGTAAATAAGTTTAACGGTTTCGTAGGGATTGATATCCCAGTTTTTCGCTTCGCATTTCAGGCTCTCCATTTTTTCGAGTCGCTTCAGTATTTTGGCCTGGTTCAGGCTCAGGCAATCGAAAATAGCCAGAATGGCGTGGTAATAAAGGGCGGTTTCTTCGCTGTCGGCTACATCTATCAGGCATTTAACCGCGTCCTTGTAGTACGAATCGATAAAATCAAAATGGATAAACTGCTTCATCAGCAATTTGTGCAGCTGCTGTTCTTTGATCTGCTGCAATAGGTTCGGGTCCTTCTTGTTTCTGTAATTGAGGTTTTCGGCAATAAAGTAAATGAGGTAGTTCTTTTCGTAGTTGTTCAGCTTAAGGTTGAGCACGGCATTGATTTCTCGAAACTTGTGGAGGCGTACCAACAGCCTTACCGACCATTGCAAAAGCTGAAACCGCACATGATTGCCCACATACTCCTGATGCACCAGTTCGAAGAAACGGTCGTCCATTTGCTGGTTAAACAGTTCGTACAGTTCGGTGAATAAGAAATACTCGAATACGTGTGGCTGTATAAAGCGTACAAATTCCGATGGGAAGCCGCTCTTCACATGTTTTTCCTCCATTAATATGCCATCGGTAAGCAGCTCCATGTAGGCATTCTTAAACACAGGCAGCTCCTTAATCAGGTCGGTTTTGGTTACCGAGTAGCCTCGACGCCCATAATTGGTTAAATGGATGATCTTTTTGCAGAAAAGCACCTTTTCGGTGGCATAGGTCGAATTGTAGATTTTTTCTTGGATAAAACGGGCAATGATTTCGTAGTGGATAATATTGGTATACGAATCGAAAGCGGGGTATTCTTCCTTAAGCTGGTAGTACCATTGGATCTGGAACGGAAATTTAAGCTGGGCCTTCAGGCTGTCGCTGATCTTGGTAAAACCGAGCGGGCTCATTTTCTGGAAAATCTGTTCAACCTCTATTTCAGTTAGTGGCGGAACATTTGAACTGTCGTTGAGATTGAAATAATTGCCCGGAAACCATTTGCTTTTCAGGAAATAAGAATAACGTATCTTATCGTAAAAACGGTTCCAGGTGGTAGAACGCATGCCCAGTATCAGTTTGATGCTCTCGTGTTGATCGATATTGGTGACCAAGCTGATGATGCTTTCAAATACCTTTTGCTTGGTGGTTTTGTTGATGACCAGTTCAGAAAAACCGTCGAGAATAATGATGAATTTTTGGCCATGTTTAAGCCATTGGTCGTTAAAATAGGCAATAAGGTCGGTGTGTTGGTGCAAACCAATCCTGGTTTTGATGCGTTCTTCGAGACTTAGTTCTTCCAGCTCTTTGTTAAACAGGTAGTCTGCATTTAAAAAAAGCACAATATCCTTTTTAAAGGGAGCCTCCTCGTCTATAAACATCTGCTGCACCAAATGGCTCAGCAAAATGCTTTTTCCATAGCCAGGCTGCGAAATAAAGGATGTATAACTGTACTTGCTCGAGTGGAAGAACATGAGGTCGTGCTTGGCAAACTTGCGCGCAATGGTCATTTCGTAGGGAACGCTGCACCTGTTTCGGATGTTCTGCAGGGTAAAGTAGGTAATGCGTTGCGCCCTGGCCCGCAATTGTTCGAAGGCATCTTCGGGTACCTGTTCTATATCGAGTGACTTTTTGCCGATGTTATGCTCATCGGCCATACCTACATATTCCATCAGGGTATTGATGGTAAACTTTGAAAATTCGTGTTTGATTTCGGCAAAGCCAAAGAGCCGTTTGATGGTGGTTTCGCTAATGTTCTTTTTGAGTTCTTTCTGAACAGAACTGGAAATAATCCTGCAATCTGAAGGACTAATGACCTTGATGTTCGTTTTGATGAGGATAAGCCGTTTTAATTCTTGCAAGAATAGGGGATTTGGCATAAGGAGATACGTTATTTTGAGCTTTACCACTAATATACCACTATAAAATGCAAAAATTAAATCCGAAAATGAACAAAGAAAACGGCGTTTTTGAGGCGTATGTGGACAATGAACAGATTTTCAGTGTTTTAATGAGCGACCAGAACGATTTTTTAATTCTGAATTAAATTTTTGTGTAAAAAAAATGAACATCATGAATGAAAAGAATGGCCCTGTGGCTTGGAAAAGCATTTTGTCAAAAAAATGATCCTTTGAAAAAATTTAATCCTGAAATAAAGCCTTTCTGTCCCGAAATTAGCCCTGTTCGTATAAGAAAGCATTAAAAATAAAGCCGATTTGCAATATTGAACAATAAATTCCATCTCAAATTTACTGTGTTATGAATCTTCAACTTGGCCAAATCTTAAAGAAACTGAGAAAACAGCAAAATCTCAACCAACAAGAGGTTGCAAATTATTTATTTGTAAGCAGGCCAACCTATATCAGGTATGAGAGAAATCTGGTAGAAACGCCTTTATCGAAGCTTTTTGCCCTATCATCTCTTTATAATTTCGATATGGTTGATTTGGTTAAGCTTATCGATTCGTGTCGCCCGATAGAAGACCTGGATACCATGCTGGCCGATATCGACCCCGATATTTCCTTTAAGCGCTCATAGGCCTAACACCTTTCCCACGTGCTTATACGGGCCCTTGTTTTTGCTATATCAGTCGGTCATTTTAACTGATAAGAAATAAATAAAAGTTGTATAATACAGCTATTTTGTACATATTTAGGGGGATTATAAACTAAAGATGTACAAGTGCATTATAATTGACGATGAGCAACATGCGATAGACGGACTGAAAAAATACATCGATTCGGTGCCCGAACTTACGTTGATCCAAAGCTATACCGACCCGTTAAAAGCCTTGAAATCCATTACAGAAGGCGAAGCTGTAGACCTGATTCTCATGGACGTTGATATGCCCAAAATTACCGGCATCGAACTTTCTAAGGCCATCAGGAGCAAAACAAACAAGCTGATCTTTACAACTGCACATACCAAGTATGCCTACGATGCTTTTGAGGCCGACGCAGACGCCTTTTTATTGAAGCCTTATACACTGGGCAAATTTGTAATTACGATTAACAAATTATTCCCCAGCGAAAACCAAGGCGATGCCGTTTTGGAAAGAGCGGATTTCTTTTTTGTGAAAAGCAAGGAAGAAAGCCCCAAAATCATCAAAATCAAGTACAAAGACGTCATTGCCGTAGAAAGCAAGCTCAACTATGTGATGATCCATACCGCTGCCAAAAACATATTAACTTACATGTCATTGACAGAAATGGCCAAAATATTGAACAGCAACGATGATTTTATCCAACTGCACAGAAGCTTTATCGTGAGAAAAGACCACATGGAAAGCATCGATGGGAATACCATCAAAATGATCAATGGTATTCAGATTACGGTTGGCGACCATTACCGCAAGGAATTTACCGACTTTATCAACATAAGATTGATCAAGGCGGGAAAGAAAAGCTAATCCCGCCAATCAACTTTATTTTTGGAAAATTCCCGTTAAAGAGCTTGTGGCGGTCATAGAAGTAGTAGGGTCGGTATCAACAGTAGTGCCCCTGCCCGTGGCAGCTTTAACAGATTTGTAAACAAACAAGGTATTTGAGCTGATTTTTAGTGCTTTGCGTTTCATGATGTTTAAATTTTTATTGAAACTAGCCTACTGTTCTGTGCTCAAAAAGAATCTTATATAGAAAGGATAATATCCTATACAAAAAGGTATAAAATATGGAAAAAACTAAGCTAAACTGGTTTGCCGCAAACAGAGTCCACATCCTGGTTTGGGTGCTGTTTATTTTTTACGAAGCCATTATCATCGGCATCCTCTACAACTTCTCCAATCCCGTTACCTACATCCTGCATTATGCTATCAATATCCTTTTCTTTTATATACATGCCGATTGGGCCATGCCTTGGAGTACCAAAGACCGCCTAAATGCGATATGGAAACTACCTGTTATTGTGGTGGTACAGCTGTGCATTTATGTGCTTTTGCACTATTGGGCCGATGAATTTTTGATCCTGATCAAGATTATCAAATGGAAGGGGCCCTATAAACTCGATTCTATCTTTCTGCTCAAGAATTTTTATCGGGGTATTTATTTTATGGGCTTTGCCACTGGCTATTATTACATCAAAACCTATTTAAAGGAGCGCAAGAAAACGGAAGAACTGGAAAGAGAGCGACTAAACAACATCATCTTGCAACAACGCATTACGCAAGACCTGGTGCAGGCGCAAAATGCTTTTTTAAAAGCGCAGATCAATCCGCACTTTTTGTTCAATACGCTTGATTTTGTTTACCATAACGTGAATGCGCACTCTCCGATTGCCGGTGATGCGATCATCAGGCTGGCACAGATGATGCGCTATGCCATCGATTCGGAACAGGTAGATGTTCGCTTGGGCGAAGAAATAGAACAGGTAGAAAACCTGCTCTATCTAAATCAGGTGAGGAAAGACAAGCCGCTCAATCTCGAGTTTTCCTATACCGAAGAGGTTAAAAAGCTGCATCTCATTCCATTAGTGCTGCTAACCCTCGTCGAGAACATCTTTAAACATGGCGATTTGAGCGATGAGGCCCATCAGGCGCAGCTTAATGTAGCTGTGGTAGAAGATGTTTTTTACCTCGAAACAAACAACCTGATCAATCCGAAACCAAGTAGCCACAGTAATAATTCAGGCCTGCTCAACATTAAGCAACGTTTACAATATGCTTATGGCGAAGATGTTGATTTTAGCTATGGCATAGAAGACCAAAACCATTTTGTAGTGAGGTTGCTTATTCCACTGGTAAAGCTGCAAGTGCCTGCTTCGTCTGCAAGGCCCTTAGCAGGTAATGATAAATAATGGTTTCGTGTACCCGCTGATCGCTGATAAAAAGCCGATTGACGTGCATGTGGATCAGGTCGGTAAGCAAACGCTTCTTGTCTGTTTCGTCTTTGCAGCTGCGCATCAGCATTTTAAAATGTTTAAGCAGCGCTTGTTTGGCCAACTTGGGCAAAGGCATTTTTAATGCTGCGGTTCTTTTCTTAAAATCGTTAAACTCGCTGTTGATGCGTTTAAAATTATCAATGTCGATGTTCATTTCCAATGCAAAATTCTGGGCTATTTCCTTGGCAAAGGCAAGCTGGTCGCTGATATTTGGGATGGCCTGTTCATAAAGTTCCAATAAAAGGGAAAGCGTAGCCAGGTATAGCTTTTCGTTATCCTCGCTTTTGCCGGTTAAATAGAGGATGTAGTGGCTGTCGGCACAAAAATATTGCTCTACCAGATCCATCCTGGCTGCGCCATAGCGCTCGGTTTCCTTGTAGTAGGTCCTGATTTTGTAATCCTGGATCAGCCCGAGCGCTACTTCCTTGGCAATAAGTTCCCTAAATTCATTCAATATCACATAGGCATCGGCTTTTTTGTACAGATGTAGCCTAAAGCGAAGATGCGAACTAGGCTCGTTGTACCTGATGAAAAACCATTTTCTGAACTGTTGCCGGTTGTTTTTTAAGAACGGTCGGATAACATGCTGCAAAACCATATTGCTTCGGCTCGGGTGGAGGTAGAGCTCAAAGTAAAGCCATTCTCCGCCAGGCAACTCCAACACGGGTGCCTGGGTTTCGTTGGGGCGTGCCTTTCCGATGTTTGCGTAAGGCCTGTAAATGGTTTCCTTATGCGTAACGCTGGCAATAAACTGGGGCAGTAATGCTTTGCCTGTTTCGCTGCGTACCACCGATGTGTTGTCAATTAAACCCTCCTGAATGTAAATTTCCTGCTGGCAACATTGTTTGCCGTACAATATAAATGCCTGCAAGTCTCCGTCGTTTGCCGGGTCGAAGCATAAAATATTGTCGCTGGTGCCGGCCTTAAAAATGCTATCGATCTGGTTTGTGCCAAGCCAGTCTTTGAGCTGCTTTAAAGCAACCGTTGTTTGCTTCTCCTTAAAAAAAACTGTCGGTACCAACCAGCTTGCCGGCGAAAGAATGATGTCTTTGAAACTTACCCGCGGATAATGGGCCAAATGCGGAAAGAAATCCTGTAGCTTAAAATTTAGGTTGCCATATAGGCCTTGGTATTGCAAATCGCATAATAAACGGTAGGCAGAAAGGTCAGAACGACTGTAGTTGTAGGCAGAGGGTATTCTCGGGATTAATCTTTTATTGAGCCGTTTTGAGCGCAGTACGATTTCCTGGCCACAAATAGAAACCAAGATGTCGTTAAGGTCTAAAGGCTTTGCGCTTGCAGGCCAGGTTAATATAGGCAGTTCGTGGTCGTACAACATTTTGCGACGGTTTACATTGTCTACGCGTTGTTCGGCTTGATAAGCCAGGTCAAAAAAAAGCACATCGGGATTAGCCTCTTTTTCAAGCTGTGCCAGTTGTCGGCCATACTTTTCTATTGGTTTGTTCGCCAACGTAAAACGGCCTAACAGTGCATTTGCGGTACAGCCCCCAATCTGGTTGATTACCGGACTGCCCTTAAAAAGATGAAAAATCAAACTGAAAGAATTAGACAATTGCAGGGCACTTGTTGGGGTGTTTTCCTTAAAATTCTCCAACTGGATGGGTTCCTTGCTCATCATCTGGTTCAGTAAAAAATGCTGCAGGGGGCCATAGGCAATCTGTAAGGCGCTGCTGCCTTTTTGCTGGCCCTCCTTAATGTTGGCAATCAGTTTGTCTTGCTGACGCTGCTGTTCGAGCTGGCTGTAGCCTATGCCGATTTCGGGGTCCATGGCTACGGCTAAGCTGACTTCTTTTTGTTCAAATTTTTTAAGGAAAGCCTGTTTAAAATCGTTTAAATCGCAGTTGATAGCTGGTTGAAAGTGTTGTGTAAGAAAACCGATGAGCTCTGGAAGCTGTTTAAGGTATTGTTGCTCAAAGGCTCCATTGAGGAGCTTGCGTTCGGCAATGATGTAGTCGCTGGGCAAACATTTTGCCTGTTGGTTTATCCTGGCAAAATAATCTTCGCCAGTAATATTCGGAAAGGCATCGGTGCAGATCAGTTGCAGGTCGATCAGTTGCATCAATAACTGGTTGGTGTTGCCCTTGTCCATTTCAAATTGCTGCCACATCAGCTCGTGGAGGCTATGGAGCGGTGTGGGATGGCGGCAATGTTCGAGCAGTATTTCCAATTCGGGCATGCGCGCAACGGCGGCCAGTTCAAATCCCTGGTTTTTAGAGCAGACATACCTGATTTCTTCGCCTATTAAATAGAATGAGGAATTACTTAAAAAGTATTTAGAATATTTAAAGGCCTTTTTTACATTTTGGCTGTAGATTTCTTTTTGGCTCCAATCGATAAAATAATGGGGGTAAATGGCCTCGCTGATTTGGATAGGTTGTGTTGGCGCCTTTACTACCGGAATAGGTACAACAGTTGCAAATGTTCCAAATGGAGTGGCCCTATATTTAGCTCGATTAAAGTATTTCCAAATGGTAAAGCGAGCTTTTTCGGGAAGCTTGGCAATTTCGTCTGTTTCGAGGCCTGCAATGGTTTGGTGAAAATCTGGAGAAGATTCGTTGATTTTTTCTTTCAGTTCTTCCCATTTGTCTTCAAGACGGTCTGTTATTCCGAACGCTGGGGTGCGGCATAGGATAAATTCACTAAGGCTAATTTTCATGATTGCTAAGTCATTTTATTGAATGGTAAAATTACTATAGTTGGCTGATGTAAAGGGCAGATTGGGCGACTCGTGTTATAACAAAAGGTTGTATCGGATCATGGCAAGGAATTGTAAATTCCCTGATACAATATTAATGTTAAATATAAACGATTAGCCCTTAGCTTGCTAAACATAGATCTATAGGATAGATTTCTGCAGCTTTTGTGTGCTGCGCCTGAAAGGACCAGCGGTGAGCTTTAGTGGTGGTGCAAACAAAAAGCGCACCGGCTGTTACCGATGCGCTTGATTGTTGAGCCTAATTTTGCTCAATGGTTCCGTACTGTATTTCCCTGTCGGGTATGGGGAAAGTATATTTCCTGTCGTTGGGAGGCAGTGTGTAGGTTTTTCCGCTGTAAGTTCGGGTTAAGGTAATGGCAAACCTGGGGTCTTGGTTTAAGCGCCGAAGATCAGTCCAGCGCAGCCCACGGCCAACCAGTTCCTTGCGCCGTTCTGTGAGGATAAGATTGAGCGCCATACTGGCAGTGCTGGCACTTTGGTTGATGTAAGTGCCCGTTTTCCAGCGTTTTTGCAAGAGGGTATTCAATTCGTTCAGGGCACCCTCACTGTCGTTGCGCCGGGCTTTGCATTCGGCACTGATGAGGTAGAGCTCGTCGGTAGCCAGCCCTTCGTAGCCCGTAAACGAGACCGAGCTGTTAGTGCCATCCCTGAAATAGAATTTACGACGCAAATCATTGCTTGGGTATAAATTAGCCAATCCTACATCGATTTTGATAATGCCAGAGGTGAAAAAGGCATAAGAAAGCTTTTTGTTATAGAAGATAACTTCGTCTATTCCGTTTGGCAGCACCTGGCCAAAAGGCGTTGTGGTTGCCACGGCAGTGTTGTAATCTATCAGGTTCCGGCTAATATTTAGTGCTTTCTCGGCATAGGCTTCCGCCTGCGGATAATCTTGCATAATCAGGTAAACCCTGGCCATTAAAGCAAGGGCTGCATGTTGGCTCGGCCTGTTTTTGGAAGCTGGTTTCAGTGGTAAAAGCGGAATGGCCTCCTGTAGATTTTTAAGTAGTTGCGTATAACTATAGCTCAAGGTATTACGTGCAGGTCTTTCGTTAATATCAGAACTTAATGGAACTGGAAGACCAGGATAGCTGTCGGCATGTTCATCATAAGGTTTGGCAAACAGTTGCAAAAGGTTATGTAGGGCCATCGCTTTATAAAAATAGGCACTTCCCTTAATGGAATTGTAGGTGCTTTGCGTTGCCTGACTGGTTTCTATTTTTGCTAGGGCATCCAATACCACGTTGCTATAAAAGATTTGTTGATATGGCGTATTCCAATCGCCTACCGTATTACCTTGGTAAGCATCATCGGCCCAAAAGTATCCGCCGTTTTGTACCGCATCTATTTTTAATGCACCACCTTCCAGTAGGCTGTAATCGTCGGCAGCAACCGTGGGCAGTGCTGGAGCCGAGTTCATTACATTGATGTTGTCTAGCAAAGCTTGCAAATCGGTCAAGGTATTCGGAACCAATAACGATTTTGAGGGCCTTTCGTCAAGAAAATCCTTGGTGCAGCCCAAGTTCAAAACTAAGATACAAGTGATAAGGAGGCATAATTTTTTCATGGTCATTGTGTTTAAGTGTTTATAAATTGGCGTTCAATCCGAAAGAAAGGTTAAACGGTGGCTGACCGCTGTTCAGGTAGTAAGGGTCTTCGCTGCCTTTATTGGCTTTGTACAACAGTCCCAGGTTACGGGCATAGCTGTATAGGCGAAGGCTCTTGAAAGGCGTTCGTTTCAAAAACCGTGGAGGCAACTCGTAGCTCAGGTTAAGATCGTCCAAACGGATATGGTCGCCTTTGGCCACCAGTATGCTGGATCCGGTATAAAAACTGTCTCTACGGTCGTTGGCTACGGCTGGTACGGCAGGCACATGGGTAAGGTTTTCGTCGCCTGGTTTTTGCCAGCGAAGCAGGTAGTCGCCATGGCTGCTGCTCAGGCCGAGGTCTCGCCCATAAATGATGCTGTTTGTTCGAATGTAATAGCCTAATTTGTAGCTGATGGTAGCCGAAAGCTCAAAGCCTGCATAGCTCAACGTATTGCTGAAAGCGCCAAATTGGGTAGGGCGGGCACTGCCGTTATACAATAGCTTTTCTGGAGTATAACTGTTTAAGATAGACAGGTAATCCTTGCTGGCTGTTCCATTCAAATAGCCGAGCGGATCGCCGCTTAAAGGATCTAACCCGGCCCATTCGTAGCTGTAAACTGCATATAAGGGCTTGCCTAGCATGGGCGTACCATAAGACAGGTAACTGGCGGCCGAAGTAACCGCACTGTATTTGGTTACCTTTTCGCTGATCAGGCTATAATTGAAACGGGTTTGCCAACCCAATGGACCGTTTAGGACTTGGACATTCAGGTCGAGGTCTAAGCCCTGGCTCTTGGTTTGTGCATAGTTGCCCTTGAAGTTCGATATCCCGCTTGATGGCGGAAAGGAAACATTTGAAATGAGGTCGAGCCCTTTTTTATTGTAAACATCAATATTGCCACCAACACGATTGTTAAACAATTTAAAGTCGAGCCCCAGGTTTACAATTTTTACCTTTTCCCAGCGCAACGACGGGTTGGGCGGATTAACCACTTGGGCATAAGGCTGTTTGGTGAGGTTGTTGCCCGAAAAAGCACTAGCCGGAAAATAACGTGCCGTGGTATAGGCCGAAAGGCTTTTGTCTATATTCCCGTTATAGCCATAGCTCATCCTCAATTTGAGATAAGAAATCGGCTTAAAAGCATAAAAGCTTTCGTCAGAAACAATCCAGCTGGCACCCAACGAATAAAGCGGAACGCCTTTCTGGTTGGTTTTTACGCCAAAAAGATTGCTGCGGTCTAAACGTGCACTGCCTGTTAAAAAATAGCGGTTTTTGTAGCTGTAATTTGCATTGGCATAATAAGATACAAAACGATCGGTCAAGCCATCCTGGCTGTCGTGGTTTTCGATGTTGAGGCTATTGGCTGGTACGTTGTAGCTTGGAAAAACGCTCACGTAGTCTACAATGGCACTTGTGGCGTGCGCATCATCATAGCCATACAGCCGGTATTGATTGCTTTCGCTTTGCAGCGCTTTAAGCTCGTAGCCCGCCAATGCGCTAAGCCTATGGTTTTGCCATTGCTGTTTTACGTTTGCCTGCGCCCTTAAACTGTGGCTAAAAGCTTGGCCAAAGCCCTGATCCAAAATGCCACCCAAGGGAATCGGCCGTGTTAAGCTGCCATCGGTGTTTACTTTGGTAAAGGTATTGATGAGGTTGCGGGTATAATAACTTGCCAAGGGCGCATCATCTTTGCTTTTGGTAGTACTTAAGCCATATTGGTACAGCACTTCGGCACCGAGCCAGCTGGTTGCCTTGTAATTAAGCCCCATATTTAAACGATAATCTCTTAAATGACTGCTGTTGTCCCTGAGCTTTATTTCATCTATGGGACGATTTTCCCAATCGAGCAGTCCTTTATTCAACGAAGCGGTTAGGAAGCCCTGTCTTTGGGTGGGAACCGGAATAGGCGTTCCGTTTTCATCGGCCAGCATGGCATAAGGCTGTTTGTAGACATACGCATTGCCATTGTTCTGGCGGCTGCTCTGCACAAGGAAAATGTCGGTGTTGAGCTGTAAACGCTCTTTTAAAAAGGTCCAACTCTGATTGGCTTTTAAGGTTAGCCTGTCTTGCGCATTGCCCTTTAGGCTTTCCGAGCGCTGATCGTAACCCAAGCTAAATGCATAGCGCTGTTGGGTACCTCCGCCATTAAGGCTAAGGTAATATTGCTGACTAACGGCCTGCTGGTACAGGTATTTGTCCATGTCGTTCCTTGCGTCGTTGACACGGAGCAGGTCGAGTTGCTGTTCCAGTGCCGCATTGCTGATTTTGCCGTCGCGCTGGGCAATGAACAGCTCAACTGCGGCTGGCAATGCCGTGTGCGAAACGTTATTCTGGTCATTCAGCTCATCGTTTTTGTAATACCCGGCCTGAAAAAGCTGTCGCTGGATATCGATATAGGTTGCACTATTGATCTTGTTGGCGTAAAACTGGTCGGGCCTTTGCGTCAGGCCAAAGTTGCTGTTAAAGCTGAACTGCATAGGCTTGTTGTACTGGCCTTTTTTAGTGTTGATTACGATTACGCCATTGCCAGCCCTTGCGCCCCATATGGCTGCGGCTGCGGCGTCTTTCAGTACGGTGATGCTTTCCACATCGTTTGGATTGATGGCATTCAGGTCACCATCGTAAGGAAAATTGTCGAGTACAATCAAGGGATCGGTATTGGCGCTGAGCGTACTTTGCCCGCGAATGCTGATGTTCAGCTTGTTGGGTGCATTGCCTACCTGCGTAAAAATCAAGCCCGGCACCACGTTTTCCAATCTTTCCAAAATGGTAGGGCCTGTTCTCCTGTTCAATAGATTTGGTTCAACTACGGTAACCGAACCTGTACTATGTTTTGGTTTTAATTGCTCGTAGCCGGTATGGATAACCACTTCCTGTAGTTGCTGATTTTCGGGTTCGAGCCTGATCGTTAATTCTTCGGCCGATGGAACTTGAAGTTCGGTTTGCAGTTTCTGGTAGCCCATATAGCTAAAGCTAAAGTGGTATCGGCCCGGTGGCAGGTTGAGGGTAAACCGGCCCGAAGCGTCGGTGCCAAGGCTAAGTTTTCCGTTATCTTGTTGGATGCTGACGCCAGTTAAAGGCTCGCCGTTCGCCGAGATTACCCTGCCTTTTAATTGGGCGTTGCCATTGAGGGCAAGCGCCCATAAAAGCGCTAATAAAATGTATTTCATAGGTTAAGTTCAATGAGGTTTATAATTCTTTGATATTTACAATAGGACAGGAGCCTATCTTTTTTACCAGGGCCAGGTCATAGGCCTTTAAAGCCTTGTTGATGGAGTCGAGATTGCCCATGTCGGCCTGCAGGGAAAGTTTGATGGGGCCTGCATAACCCGTTTCATCAATCAAAGGCAAGTCGATGTTTTGAAGGTAGTAGGTGGCCAATGGCCTAATCAGTTGCATAAAATGCTGGTTTTGGATCTGCAGGCTTTGGCCATCTACCTTTAAAAAGCTGTCGCTGTTGGCACGGGCTTCAAATTTGGTAGCCCCAGAGGTTCTGACCAAGGCCAGGCAAGCTTGTTGCCGATAGCTGATGCTTGTTTGGTACTGTGGCAGGTAAATGGCTAAAAAACGACGTATTTGCTCGTAAAAAAGCCTGGTTTCGCTTTGTTCTGGTGCAACCACCACCTCAAAACAGTAGGTGTGCTTTTTGGCCCAGTCCTTTAACCTTGTCTTGGCTATGCCGATACTCAGCTGGCTGCTGTCTTTAAGCATAAAAACCATGTTTTTGTAGCCAAAATTTCCGTAATCGCGGTAGGCGATAGAGAACAGGTTCATTAGGCTCAGGTTGGTGGCGGTTAGGCGTTTTCCTTTTGCCGTATCGTTGGGATAGATGGCGTAACCTGCGCTTAAGCCCTCAATAAAACCAGAAAAATAGCTGTAGCCTTTTAAGCCTTGTTCAAAAACAGGTGCATTTTGGTTCAGGAACAGGTTTTGGCTATTCAGCTCTAGTCTGGTATCGTGTTTCATTTCAAAGCCCTGATCCTGTTTGGCCAGCATTTGCCTAATGTGTTGCGCATCGATGGCTTCATGGTCTGTAATGGCCCTAACTACGCCATTTTCGTCTATCCACACGTAATGGGGCAGGTATACATGCGGAAACAGGCGGTGCAGCTGCTGGTCGTTGCTTACCAGCGGGATGGCACCGTGCTTGGTTTTTCGTTGTTGGAGAAAAGCCTTAACCTCTGCCGATTTCTGATAGGTAACCGCCAAGAATTGCACTTGGCCGTCGAACTGTTGCTGCAGCCGCTCCATTTTGGGAAACATGCCAATGCAGGGGCCGCACCAGGTGGCCCAAAAATCGATAATGAGCAGCTTGCCCCTAAACGACGAGGTAGATAACGTTTTTGTTGGGAAATTAATGACACTATCCAAGCTGAACCCTGGAAGAGCCTGGCCAACTTGCAGGCCTTTACTGGTGATATCGATGGCTTGATTCTGTTGTGCAGCTGCCCAAAAATTAAGGCATAACAAAGCCAGTACAACAAAAAGTGTTGATTTTTTCATGATACAATGTTTTGGTTTAGGACAAATAAATGCCCATAATGAATGGTAGACGAGCTATTTTGTTTTGTAAAATGCTGGCCCACAATCATTTTGTGAATAAGTAATCGTTGGGTAAACTAAAGGATTTGCTATCTTTAAATAGCAACGGCTTTATTCGGGAGAACAGATAACCAAACTGATGAGAATTTTAAAGGCAATGCCGGTCGCCTCATCTTCACCCCTTTTTAATACCGTTTGGCTTTGCCTAGGTAAAAAAAGAGCATTGCAAAATCCGTTTTTTATGTGCTTAATCATCAGTTGCTTAAGGCTTAAAGAGCTTAAACCAAATTTAATGAAAAATATTTTAAAAGGACAAATAAGTCCTAATATTTTTTCATTAATATTTTCACTTTGGTAGGGTGGGAAAACAGTACAGAAATCAGCAATACCTGCAAAAAGTAGGAAAGAAGCTAGTAGAGATTAGGGAAAGGCTCAACATTACCCAAGAAAAGCTCCAGGAACTGACCGGTTTTGATACCCGGCAGATTGGGCGCATCGAAAGGGCCGAAACCAATTCTTCCATCAGCAACATCAAGAAAATTGCCGATGCGCTGAAAGTTAAGATGAGCGAACTGCTAGATGTATAGCAACTCAAATAAAAAAGGCCGACATGATTGCATGCCGGCCTTTTTGTTGCTTAGAACCGCTTAGAAGTTCGGTTTCAACACATATTTGTCGTAGAACCTGAAAATGTGTTCTGCCGCATCTTCGGCCGTATCAACCAGCCTAAACAGGTTCAGGTCTTCGGCGTGGATGTTATGTTCTTTCTCGAGCATGTGGGTTTTGATCCAGTCTACCAAGCCGCCCCAATAGGCCTTGCCTACCAGCACAATCGGGAAACGTGCAATCTTGCCGGTTTGGATCAAGGTAATGGCTTCGAAGAGCTCATCCATGGTGCCCATGCCGCCTGGCAGTACCACAAAACCCTGCGAATATTTCATAAACATTACTTTCCTCACAAAGAAATAATCGAATTCGAGCAGTTTGTTATGGTCGATATACTTGTTGTGGAACTGCTCAAAGGGCAGATCGATGTTTAAGCCCACCGACTTGCCACCGTTCATATGGGCGCCCTTGTTGCCCGCTTCCATAATGCCTGGTCCGCCGCCGGTAATCACGCCATAGCCACGCTCGGTAAGCAAACGGCCACACTCTACCGCAATTTGGTAGTAGGGGTTGGTTTCGGCGGTACGTGCCGAGCCGAAAATACTTACGCAAGGGCCAATTTTGGCCAATTTCTCAAAGCCGTCAACAAATTCGGCCATGATTTTAAAAATCTGCCAGCTGTCGGTTACTTTTATTTCCTGCCAATCCTTATTGGCAAAAGCACTTCTTATCTTTTCTTCACTTGTCATTCTATATTCCGTATAATTTAAAACTTGGTTTGTTGATCTGTTTTCCTGCTGATCAGTAATAAGCTTACAAAGGTAATCAATCCGTTCACCAAAATCAGTTCTACGCTAAAAACGTAGCCTCCAAGAAGTTTGGCCGAATATTTATCCAAGAAAAAGCAGGCGATTGGCGCCAATATACAAACAAGTGGTACCAATTTGTCGTGTAATCCCCGGTTTTTAACAAAAAGGCCAAACGAGTAAAGGCCTAGAAGCGGACCATAGGTGTAAGATGCTATCTTAAAAATCAAACTCACAACAGAAGAACTGTTGAGGGCATTGATCACCAATATCACCAAAAACATGAGGATGGAAAAAGCAATGTGAACCATATGCCTTTTACGCACGGTATTTCCCTTGTCTAGGTTTTCTTTTTTGTTCATCCCTAAAAAATCAACGCAAAAAGAGGTAGTCAGTGCAGTTAAAGCACTGTCGGTGGTGGCAAATGTGGCGGCGGTTAGGCCCAGCATAAACACGATTGCCGGCAGGGTGGCCAAATGGTTCAGTGCTATTTCCGGAAAAAGCAGGTCGGTTCTTGGTTGTTGGGTAACGTGGTCGAGCGGGATGCCGATTCCGTTTTTCGTGGCAAAAATATAGAGCAAGGCGCCTACGCTTAAAAAGAAGATGTTTAAAACCACAAATATTCCGGTAAAGGTGAACATGTTCTTTTTAGCTTCGCCAATGGTTTTCATGCTCAGGTTTTTTTGCATCAGGTCTTGATCTAGCCCTGTCATGGCAATGGTCACGAAAATACCGCCGATAAACTGCTTGCTGAGGTAAAATTTATTCGTTAAAAAATCGTCGAGGAAGAAAATTTTTGAATAGCTGCTGTTTTTGATGGTCTCGAAGGCTTGCGGGATATCGAGGTTTAGGCTGCTGCATACGAAGTAAATGGTCAGGAATACAGACAATACCAAAAAGAACGTCTGTAAAGTATCCGTAATGATGATCGTCTTTAAGCCGCCTTTAAAGGTGTATGACCAAATTAATCCCAACGAAATCAACACGGTTGCCCAGAAAGGAATGCCATAGCTGTCGAAGATGAAGCGCTGCAGTACGATAACCACCAGGTACAAACGGGTTGCCGAGCCCAAAGTACGGCTGAGCAAAAAGATGGAGGCTGCGGTTTTATAACTGAAATAGCCCAATCTATGTTCAATGTAGCTATAAATTGAGGTTAAATTCATTCGGTAATAAAGAGGCAGGAGTACGGTAGCAATGATGACAAAGCCAACCGCGTTGCCCAGCACGAACTGAAAATACTGAAACTGGTTTCCACCTGGGGCGCCTACTTCGCCAGGCACCGAAATAAAGGTCACCCCAGAAAGGGCAGTGCCGATCATGCCAAAGGCTACCAGGTACCATTTCGAATTCCGGTTGGCAATAAAAAAAGAAGCATTGTCTGAGTTGTTTCTGGAAGTAAAATAGGCTACGCCGATCAGCAAGGCAAAATAACCCAATAAGAAAGATAAAAGTATCGCGGGACTCATAATTTATATTTAGCTTCTAAATGTAAGTATTTACAGGTTTAAATCAAGAAAGCGTTGGTAAATTATTGGCTCATTTGCCGATTGGTTTACTGGCTGATTGGTCTGGTTAGTTCATTTCTTAATTTGACGAGAGCTTGTTCATGTACAAGCCGCCAGTTAGCCACTATTGACTGCCGAATAACTTTTAATTAAATTTGTAAATGAATTTTTCTTCCCAACTGCTCGAAGATGCGGTAAACGAATTTGCAAAACTGCCAGGTGTAGGGCAAAAAACAGCTTTGCGTTTGGTGCTGCATCTGCTCAACAAAGAACAGGAAGAAGTATCGCATTTTGGCCGTACGCTAATTCGGCTAAAGGAAGAAATCAAACATTGTCAGGTTTGCCATAACATTTCAGACCATAACACCTGCAGCATTTGCAGTGCGCCGAAAAGAGACAGAGAGACCATTTGTGTGGTTGAAGATACCCGCGACGTGATGGCCATCGAAAACACCAATCAATATTTTGGGGTTTACCATGTGCTGGGCGGACTGATTTCGCCAATGGATGGAATTGGGCCTTCCGACCTGAATATCGACAGCCTGGTGCAACGTGTCGCTACAACGCCGGTTAAAGAAGTAATTTTGGCCCTGAGTGCCAACATGGAAGGCGATACCACTTTGTTTTATCTGCATAAAAGACTGAAGGATTTTCAAATTCCGATCACCACCATTGCCCGGGGCATTGCTTTTGGTGGCGAATTGGAGTATGCCGACGAAATTACGCTTGGCCGCTCTATCCTTACCCGCGTGCCTTATGAAAATTCACTGATCAAGTAGCCGAAGATGAAAAAAATAGCTGGCATTCTCTTTCTGTTTTTAAGTTCATTTTCCGCTTTCGCACAGATCAAAATCCATTCTCATAATGACTATTTGCAAGCAGCTCCTTTTTTTAAAGCTTACCAGCAAGAAGTTTATGAAATAGAAGCAGATATTTTTCTGGTTGGCGATTCATTGGTCGTAGCTCATAGCAAGAAGGAAATAAACCCTGCCAAAACACTTGATAAACTTTATTTAATGCCAATAGCGGCAATGTTCAAGGAAAATCATGGTTATGCCAATTCTTCTAAAAATTACACCTTCTGTTTAATGATCGATGTAAAGGAAAACTGGCAAGCAGTTTATCCTGTTTTAAAAAGAACCATAGAGCAATATGGTGCTATTTTCAATCGCAGTAAGAACAAGCATGCGGTTCAGATTGTAATCAGTGGTTCTAGACCAGCCGATTCTACTTTCCATACTTATCCCAATTGGCTGTTTTTTGATGGATTGCCAAATGTGAACTATGCAAAAGAAGACCTGAAAAGGGTAACGATGATCAGCGATAATTTTGCAAACTATTCGAAATGGAGCGGAGCGGGTGTTCTGCCTGATGCAGATAAAGCCAAACTACAGGCAACCATCCGCCAAGGTGATCAACTGAACAAACCGGTGCGTTTTTGGGGTGCCCCTGATACCGAAGCGAGCTGGTATCAATTACAAAAACTAGGAGCAACAATCATTAATACGGATAAAATAGAAGCCTGTAGGGCATATTTCAAAGAAACTAAATGAATTACAAAGATAAAACCATCATCATTACCGGCGCCTCATCGGGCATAGGCAAGGCATTAGCCGAAGAATTAGCCAAAAGAGGAGCAAATTTGGTATTGGGTGCCCGCCAGTATGTAACGCTTTGCGAAATCACTTCCGAATTGGAAAAGCAATATGGTATCAAGGCTTTGGCTGTACAGACCGATGTAAGCAAAGAAGAAGACTGTGCGCAGTTGATTAATCAAGCTGTGCTCACTTTTGGGCAGATCGATGTGCTGATCAACAATGCTGGCCTTTCGATGCGCGCCTTGTTTAAAGACCTCGACTTGTCGGTACTCAAAAACCTGATGGACGTTAACTTTTGGGGAACCGTTTATTGCACGAAATATGCTTTGCCCGAAATCCTGAAAACAAAAGGTGTGATTGTAGGCGTGTCTTCAATTGCAGGCTACAGGGGCTTGCCCGGCCGAACAGGCTATTCTTCGTCCAAATTTGCCATGAACGGTTTTATGGAATCGTTGCGCACCGAATTGCTCAAAACTGGCGTACACGTGATGGTGGCCTGTCCGGGCTTTACCACTTCAAATATTAGGGTGGCCGCCTTGTCTAAGGATGGCCAGGCGCATGGCGAAACCAGTATGGAAGAAGGCAAGATGATGACAGCCGAACAAGTGGCAAGCCGTATTAGTGATGGCATTGAACAGCGCAAGCGTACGCTGATCATGACCCGCCAAGGTAAGCTCGCCGTATGGATGAACAAGCTTTTTCCGGCATTTACCGACAAAAAAGTGTTTCAGTTGTTTGCCAAAGAGAAAAACCCCTTGATCAAGTAGGAAATCTTCACCTCAAATCCAACAAGTCAGCAATAGCGTAATTATAAACGATCAAACAATCAATAAACCATGTACTCGTGTGTTTAAAAATAGAAAATCAGCTATATAATGAAGCTTAAAATTATGTTTCTCGCTTTTTTGGTACAGGCTTTCAGTGTTTCGGCACAAGTTAGGATAGAAAAGGATATTCATTATGCAGGTACTGCAGCCCCCAGCCATTCTCTTAACATTTATTTTCAAAAAGACAGTACAAAGCAACGCGACGTAATTGTCTTCATCCATGGGGGCTCCTGGAGCAGTGGCAAAAAAGAAACCTATTGGTGGCTGGGCCGAAATTTTGCCAAAAAAGGGGTGGTTACAGCGGTTATCAACTATCCTTTGGCCCCGGCTGCTACCTACAAAGAAATGGCACAGGCTAGTGCGCAGGCTGTAAAGTGGGTAAAAGACCACATCGCGGCCTACGGCGGAAACCCAGATCGGCTATTTTTGATGGGCCATTCGGCCGGCGGGCACCTGTGCGAACTGATCAATGCCGATTCTCGGTATTTTGAAGATCTCGGCATTAAAAACCCGATCAAAGGCGTTGTGCTTGATGATCCATTTGGCCTCGATATGGAAGAATACCTTGCCAATGCCGAAAAAGACCATTATTACGAAGATTTTATCAGGACTTTTAGTACAGACAGCAAAGTATGGCAGGCGGGTTCGCCCTTGTTCTATGTAAAGAACAGCAACAATCCGCACCTGATCTTGTACGGCACGAAAACCTATGAGGCCATCAAAATCCAATCCGAAAGAATGAATAAATTGTTGCTTGCCCAACATGTGCCGGCTACCTTAAAAGTAATCGAAGGCAAAAAGCATGTAGGCATGATTAGCCAAATGATTTTCGGAAGCAATCAGCTGTACAAATTTATTTTAGACTTTTTTAAAGAAGTGAAATAGGTTTAGCTACTCGCTCAGTATTTCTACCAATTTGATAGAGCCGTTATCATTTAAAATGAATTTGCCGCTTAGTTTTTTGGCGTTCGATTGCAAAGCCTGTTCAAACTCGCCGCACAAATTGCCACAATCTATATTTACCTTGTTCAGGATGTTGTAACCTGTATTCGAATTGCCGTTTACGCATTTTACATTCCCCAGCTTCAGGTCAAGGTCAAAAGAATCGTCAGATTTGGCTTTTGTTTTCGAAAGTACCTGTCTTAGCTGAAAAGTATGTTGGTAGCCATCGCCTTTTGGCGATTTTACCTCGGCATCGGTAACCAAAAGGTCGTAAATGAAACCTTCTTCATAGTCAAAGCCAACAATAGTCTCATTTAAAGGCCTCCATTTGTCGCCTCCAATTTCATCGCCTTGCTGTACTGAAAATACCAATGTAGGGTATGGGGCAATGGTTGTTTGCTTAAATTGGTTGATGCGAAATTGGATCGGTTGCTCTTTTTTTTCGCAGGAAGCGAATAGCGCAGCAAAACAGGCTAAAAGAATAAAGAGGCTTTGGAGCTTAGTAGGTTTCATTTAGTTAGTTGTGTTAACCAAAAATAAGCGAATTTTTGATCAAAGCAACTAAGTGCTTAGTGAATTTTTAAATTTATTCAGTAAATAATTTATTTATTCTATGCAAGATTAGTTTTATGTGGATGTCACCATTTCTATATCGCTTAGTTTCGAAAGATCTATGGTGGTAAGACCGGTGTTGTCGTGGTAAAAAGCAGGTGCAAATCTGGCATTGTAAATAATGTTTTCGTCTAGATAGGAGGCGCGGCTATGTACGGTCTGCGAAAAAGTATCGTCAAAAGCCTGGAGCAATACGATGAATTCTACTTCGGCATCGATCAGTTCTTCTTTCGTTTTGCCCAAAAGCGGACTGTGTTCGTTGATTGGGTGGACTATTGTCCAGCTGAGGCTCAAAAGCCCAATTTTGCTTCTTTCGAGTTCGAGGGGCAGAAACCTGCGCACTTTTTGGCCGTCAACGATCTCATTATAAGTGAAAACCAGATTTACCGACATTTCAATCAGCTGACTATTGCGAAAATTGGCCAGTCTGAACATCAGGGCCGTTGCGTTTTTGTAAGGCGCAACTACCATGTTTTTGCTGTACAATATTTTCGCATTTGGCTTCGAAAAGCGTCCGTAGAGCAAGCCCGTGGCCAAAGCAAAAGCCAATAAGCCCAGCATCGACTCGAAGGCGGCAATGCAACTGGTTATAAATCCGCTCGGACTGATATGGCCATAGCCTACGGTAGAAATAGTTTGCGCAGAAAAGAAAAAGGCATCAAAAAAATGATCGCGGGCAGTAATCCCATCAGTGCCTTTCAGGTTTTCGATGCCCACGCCAACATACACAAAGGCAAACAAAATATTGACAATGAGCCAGGCGATGACAATGATGGTCAGGAATTTGCCCCACGACATGGAAATGAGCCAGTTGTAGGTGTCGGAACTGCGAAAAAAGGGGAGGCCTATGCGTTTGATGTTCGAGCTGCCGTTGGCATTCATCATGCGTTGGTCTTTGCCCATGGGCCTGTTGCCAAAGCCCAGATCATCTTCATGGTGTAATTTTCGTTTGATAAAAGACATAATTCCTAATAATTTTAAAGAAAGATTTTGCAAATAATAAAAACTATTCCATCTTTGCTACAGAATGATTCAAGTAAGCGTAAATAAAAATTTGTGGTGGCATAACGCAATAGCGTGATGTGACCTTTTTTTGTACGTTTATTTTTTTAAAAATATATAGAAGGTTGCTCATAAGGCAGCCTTTTTTGTTTGATACCCATGAAGAAAATACTTAATCACTTATTTGAAAACAAGACCTTTAGCCGTGAAGAAGCTAGAAAAATACTCACTTCCATTGCTTTGGGCGAGTTCAACAGCTCGCAGATCGCCGCTTTTATTACGGCTTACTGTATGCGTAACATTACCGTAGAAGAACTGCAGGGTTTTAGGGATTCGATGCTCGATTTGTGCCTGAAGATAGACTTCTCGAACTTTGAACTGGTAGACCTTTGCGGTACTGGGGGTGATGGAAAAGACACCTTTAACATTTCTACACTGGCTTCGTTTGTGGTAGCTGGCGCTGGGCACCAGGTGGCCAAACATGGCAATTATGGGGTGTCTTCTGGCTGTGGTTCTTCTAACGTCATGGAATATTTGGGCTACAGCTTTACCAACGATGAAGCTAGCCTGAAAAGGAGCTTAGACAGGGCAGGCATCTGCTTTTTGCATGCGCCATTGTTTAATCCGGCCATGAAAACCGTGGCCCCGATACGCAAGGAACTGGGCGTGAAAACGTTTTTTAACATGTTGGGACCCATGGTTAATCCGGTCCAGCCCCAAAATCAGATTGTTGGTGTTTTTAGCCTCGAACTGGCCCGTTTGTATGCCTACCTGTACCAACAAACCGATAAGAACTATACCATTATCCATGCGGTTGATGGCTTTGACGAGGTTTCGATGACCTGCGATTTCAAGACATTCAGCAAAAAGGGCGAGGTATTGACCCAAATCAGCGATTTAGGCTTTGAAGAGATTGGCGAGCAGGAAATCAAGGGTGGGGATACGGTAGAATCGTCGGCCAGGATTTTTATGGATATTTTAAATGGCAAAGGTACCGATGCGCAAACCAACGTGGTGCTGTGCAATGCGGCCCTGGCTATCCAAACCATAAAACAAGGCAGTTCTTTTGCCGATTGCTATTATGAAGCAGAAGAATCATTGTTGGCCAAAAAAGCCTTGCATAGTTTTAAACAGTTGCTCAATTAAGCCATGGAATCGAAACTTAAGATATGTGGCCTGCGTGAAGCCGCCAATATTGCGGCGGTGGCCGAATTGCAACCCGATTATATGGGATTTATTTTTTATCCTCAATCGCCACGTTGCATTAGCGAGGTCTCGGCCGAATTGATTAAATATGTGCCGTCAAGCATTAAAACCACAGGTGTTTTTGTAAATGAAGAATTGAAAAAGGTTGTTGCGGATGTAATCAGGTATAATTTAAAAGCCGTTCAGCTGCATGGGCACGAAGATGTGGCTTATTGCCATGCGCTAGCCGCAACAGGTGCAACAATCATCAAGGCCTTTGGCATTGGCGAGGATTTTGATTTCGAACAGCTCAAAGCGTATGAACCAGTGGTCGATTATTTCCTTTTCGATACACAAACTCCAGTTCATGGGGGCTCGGGAAAGGTGTTCGACTGGACTTTGCTGGCCAAATATACTTTAGACAAACGCTATTTTTTAAGTGGTGGCATTGGGCTGCAACAGGTTGAAACCTTGAAACAGTTGAACGATCCGCGCTTGTATGCCATCGACGTAAACAGCAAGTTTGAACTGGCGCCGGGCTTGAAAGACGTTGCCCAACTGAAAGAATTTATAACATTAATGCGTAACTAACGTTCCCACTTTGTTTTAGCGGGAGGAGAAAAAATATGATGAACTATTTTGTAGACGAAAGAGGCTATTACGGCGATTTTGGTGGAGCTTACATCCCCGAAATGCTTTATCCCAATGTGGAAGAGCTGAGACAGGAATACCTCAAGATTTTAAACGAAGAAAGTTTTCAGCAAGAATTTAGGGCCTTGCTCAAAGACTATGTAGGTCGGCCATCACCTTTGTACTTGGCCAATCGCCTTTCGCAAAAGTATGGCGCCAATATCTTTCTTAAACGCGAGGACTTGAACCATACCGGTGCGCATAAAATCAACAATACCATCGGGCAGATTTTACTGGCCGAGCGTTTGGGCAAAAAACGGATCATTGCCGAAACCGGGGCCGGACAACATGGCGTAGCTACTGCAACGGTGTGTGCCTTACGTGGCTTGGAATGTGTGGTTTACATGGGCGAGGTGGAT
The DNA here is from genome assembly GCF_059705275.1 of Pedobacter sp. TM02. Classification (NCBI taxonomy): domain Bacteria; kingdom Pseudomonadati; phylum Bacteroidota; class Sphingobacteriia; order Sphingobacteriales; family Sphingobacteriaceae; genus Pedobacter; species Pedobacter sp. TM02. The sequence goes on along the minus strand of NZ_AP046530.1, from coordinate 2,658,902 downwards.
ATCCAACGCCAGGCACCCAATGTTGCCCGTATGAAAATGCTGGGCGCTAAGGTTGTTCCGGCTACCTCGGGCAGCAAAACGTTAAAAGATGCCACCAATGAAGCCATGCGCGATTGGATCAACAACCCGGTTGATACACATTATATCATCGGCTCGGTGGTTGGTCCGCATCCCTATCCCGATATGGTAGCCACTTTCCAATCGGTTATTTCTGAAGAAACCAAAAAGCAATTATTAGAGCAGACCGGCAGCGACTTGCCAGCTTATGTGTTGGCCTGTGTAGGTGGCGGCAGCAATGCCATGGGTATGTTTTACCACTTCATTAACGATGAAAGCGTAAAACTGATTGCCGTAGAGGCTGCGGGCAAAGGGGTTGATAGTGGATTTTCTGCTGCAACAACTTACCTGGGCAAAGAAGGCGTATTGCATGGCAGCCGGAGCATTTTGATGCAAACACTCGATGGACAAGTGGTAGAGCCACATTCGGTTTCTGCCGGATTGGATTATCCCGGCATTGGCCCTCAGCATGCACATTTGTTTAAAACTGGTCGCGGGCAATATGTTTCCATTACCGACGATGAATCGTTGCAGGCAGGCTTGTTGCTTACCCAATTGGAAGGTATTATTCCGGCCATAGAAAGTGCCCATGCCTTGGCTTATTTAGAAAAGATGCAGTTTAAGGGAGGCGAAAACGTAGTGGTTTGCCTTTCGGGCCGTGGCGACAAGGATATGGAAACTTATATGAAATATTTTAACCTTTAAAGAAGATTTTAGACCTGAGGTAAGAGAAGTTAGCCAAATGTTCTCTCATATCTCACATCTCATATCTCACATCTCAACAAATGAATCGCTTACAACAACTTTTCCAGCATAAAAAGAAAGACATTCTTTCGATTTATTATACCGCGGGCTACCCGGCTTTAGACAGCACTTTGAAAATTGCACAGGCATTGCAGGAAGCCGGTGCCGATTTTTTAGAGATAGGTTTTCCTTATTCGGATCCTGTAGCCGATGGTCCGGTAATTCAGGCCAGCAGCAAACAAGCCTTGGATCAGGGCATGACCTTGCACTTGCTTTTTGAGCAGTTGAAAGACCTGCGCAAAACCGTTACCATCCCTATTCTATTGATGGGTTATGTTAATCCGGTATTGCAATTTGGTGTGGCCAATTTTTGCAAGGCCTGCGCCGAAGTAGGGGTTGATGGCTGTATCATTCCTGATTTGCCGATGTATGAATATGAAGAACTGTACAAAGACGAATTTGAGAAAAACGGACTGAGCAATATCTTTTTGGTAACGCCACAAACTTCTGAAGAACGCATCCGCAAGATTGATGGCTTGAGCAATGCCTTTATCTACCTGCTGTCTTCATCGGCCACCACCGGTAAAAACCTCGATGTCTCAACCAGTGCAACCACTTATTTTTCGCGTATTAAAGCCATGGAGCTTAAAAATCCATTGATGATCGGTTTTGGTATTTCCGATAGAAAAACCTTCGATTCGGCCAATGAATATGCCAGCGGAGCTATTATCGGCAGTGCCTTTGTCAAATGCTTGGCCAAAGGTGATGTACAAATGCAGGTTAAAGATTTTATGAAGGAGTTTAGGCCTTAAATCCAATTTGCCCACTGGAATGGCGCCTGTAAGTGGGGTGGTTTATGTGATGGCGGCGTGTTTCACCTGCCGTTGGGTTTAGCTTGAGGCTTGTTGGTGAGGAATACCAACAAGTGCGAACATCAAAGAATTATGCCATCGTTGGTGTTCTTCACCAACGATTAAATTAACATGAGGTTTATTCGTGGGCATACAACAAGTGCGAAAATGCAACCTGGATTTCAGATCCAAAGTCATTGGGGTGGAAGAACCATCTTCTGATCAATATGTCATTGAGGCCTTGATGCTATGGTTGGTGTTTTTTATCAACGATCACGCAACAAAACTACCTTAGCCCAATAAAGATATCTACTTCGGCATCCAGGGGATTTTGTGCCTTTTCGCCATATACTTCAAAATCGGTTTGAAATGCCCTCGGCAGATCCGAATTCCAAATTTCTGTCCAGGCATTAAATACAGCTCCTTGTTGCAGGTTGCCTTTGGCTACATATTTGGCGTAATTGGCTTCATTTATACTTTTGCCAACGAGTCCGGCAGGAATATGATCAAGATTGCTTACCTGATAACCCAACAAAGTAGTATAGGGACGCGTGTGGTCCATTTCATAATCTGTATAAAGACAATAAATGTCATGGCTGATTTTGTTTGGAATCTGATCGCCAATGCTTTCGCTTAGAAACTGATGCCAAAGGGCTGGGATATCTTGTGCTGATTTGCCGTTTTCATTGGTCGTTCTTAAGCTAATGCCTATCACGTAAAAGGGTTTGATTGTTTGAGTGCTCATGGGAATTTGATTTTGTTGAGCTCAAAAATAAAACCGCCGAATGACAACCCTATGTCAGGGCTGCTTCGAAATTTTGTCTGCAAATTTCAACATATTCTTCCAAGGTCAGCTGATGCGGCTCAAAGGTTTCTGAAAGCACCTCCAAGTTAGACATTCTGTCCATGCGAAAAGCACGATAATCTTTTCTTAACCTGCACCAGGCAATCAGCAACCAATTTTCTTGGGTACTGTTGTAGATGGCAAATGGTTCTACTACTCTTTGTGTAGTTTGTTTTCCTTCAACTGTGCAGTAATTGAGCTGGATGGGCTTAAAATTGGTCAATGCCAGCTGGATGCACGACAAGTAATTGCTAGTATGGTTGCTTTCGTCGTGATGGGCGAAAATGGTGCGCTCGGCCAACAGGTTAGCTTTGTCTTTGGTATTATAGCGTAAAACCGATTTGATTTTGTTGATGGCTTCGATGTACTCGCGGACAAATGAAGAATCTTTGTTTTGGCGGATCAGCTGTTCGGCAGTCACCAAAGCGTTGGCTTCGCTTTCGGTAAGCATAATGGGTGGCACGCGATAGCCTTCCATGATAGCGTAGCCTTTGCCCGGATCAGTTAAAATAGGGACGCCCGATTCTTCCAATGCCCTGATATCGCGATAGATGGTACGTATGCTTACCTCGAATTTTTCGGCCAATTCGGTAGCTGTTAGCAGTCTTTTGGTCTGCAATTGCGTTAAAATGGCTGTTAAGCGAGGCAGGCGTTTGGGGTTGCTGGACATGGCTATCGATTTTACGCGAGGCACCGCAAATATAAGCTATTATGGCAAAAAGCAGCATCGCCTTGCGCATAAATGCTCATCGTTTAATGGGTTCTTTGAATGGTGGAGAGCAATTCGTTGGTGGATTTGATCCGTGCCTTGATTTCATCATCATAGTCGTGGGTGCCTTCGTCTATCGCTTTGTACATGAGTTCGTAGGTTTTGATGTTTTCCTCACAATAATGCCTAAGTACCTTGTTGCGTTTGGCGAATAAGGGATGAATGCCTTGCTTGTCCAGTTCGTCTAAGATTTCAATGCCGCGTTTCCAATAATAGATGCCTACGTCTTTGATGTCTGATAGCGATTTTTCCCGGCCTGCAGCTGTTGTATCTATAGGGAAGATATTTAAAGCCAGACTTTCTACCGAATGGAAATCGATCATCAGCTTATCGTAGGCCACCTGATCAAAATCGGGGTCGATTGAGGGATTGTTAGCCTTGGCTAAGACTGGTGGCTGCATCACAATTTGAACTTCGTTAGCCTTTAGCTGGTCGTAAGCTACGCCCGAACAAACCAATACAAGCAGGGTAAGCAAACCGATCGAAAAATATTCAATGGCAGGTTCTTGTGCTCTTTTTAAGCTGGGCACAAAGGCAAAGCCGATCACGAATCCCGAAAGGAGACCGCCGATGTGGGCAGCATTATCGATATTGCCTTTCAAGCCATAAACCAGGTTATAGGCCACAAAAATACCCATACTGATCAGCAAGGCTTTGCGTGCTTTTTGTTCTACCAAACTGGTGCAAAGCAAGGCCAACAACACTCCATACAGACCGAAAATCGCACCCGAGGCACCGGCGCTTATGGTGAGGTTGTGCCAGCTTAAGCTGGTGATGCTGGCCAAAATGCCAGTTAACAGATAAGCCACAAGAAATCTCGATCTGCCCAGCATAGGCTCTAAAAAAATAGAAACATACACCAGCGCAAACATATTGAACAGCAAATGGATAATGCCAATGTGTAGGAAACAGTTGCTGAGCAGCCGCCACCATTGGCCATTTAAAGTTGCCGGACGGAAATTGGCACCCCATTGCAGCAAAATTTCGGCCGAAGGATTAAGGAGGTTGGCGCCGTTGATGGCCATCAGCACAAAAACCCCTACATTGAGCCAAATAAGAATTGGCGTAATGAAAAAGCCTTGCCGAGGCATAAAAAACTTGAAAAAATCGACAAAATCTTCCCTGGCTGTTGATGGTGGCAGTTTCAGAAAATCGTCTTCTTCCGGCGCTAGCTCAGGTCGCAAAGCTTCAAACTTTTGTTGCAGTTCTTCGGCAGTAAATTGCTGTTTAGCGTCGTCGAGCGCCAGGATAAAAGCAACAACATTCTTTTTGTTTTTTCCGAAATCAAAGGTTTCAGAGCCCAGAGAACTGCTGGTTAATGTGGCTGTTCCATTTTGGATCAATAACTTGATTTCGAAATTGCTTTTAAAGAAACCTCTGCTGGTATGGGCAATAAAGCCGGTTTCGCTTATAAACATCAGGTTGAGACCTTGCGTTTTTGCCGCTTCTACGGCCAGGGCTAAAAATTGCTGGGCGTTGAGAGGCGAAAGCTGCAGTTCTTCCGTGTGCTTGGGGGTAAATCCAAATGCCATGAGTTGCGTAATTTAGGAATAGATGATTGGTTTAAGGTTTAACGGCCACAAAAATCTCGACCTGGGCATTGCTCCAGTCTTTGCTTCGCTCGCCATAGCTTTCAAAATCGCAGGTATAGGCGCGGTTAAGGTTGCTTTTCCAAATAGCAGTCCAGGCATCGGTCATGCAATTGGGCATTTGGCCCTGCGCGCGGTATTTACATAGTTGCCATTGGCAATTTGCAAACTGCTTAATCCGGCAGGCACTGGTGTGGTTGCAGGTACTTTGCACCCGATAAAATAGGAAAAGGGCTGGGTGTGGTCGCCTTCATAATCAAAATAAACGGCATAGATCTCGTCGCCTATCTTTTCGGGTAAGCGCCCGGCTATATTTTCGGTTTCGAATTTTTGCCATAAGTGGCCGCAATCAATAGCCGATTGCCCATTTTGGTTAGTGGTTGGGTGCGCAAGCTGCAAACCGATTAAGCGAAAGCCCGTGATGAAATTGTTGGTCATTTGGTTCGAGTTCTGATGCTTTTTAAGTAAATAAAGCCCGCTATTCCTGCCAAAACAGAAGCACAAAGGATAGAAAATTTGGCTTCAACTACAAATAATGGATTTTTAAACGAAAGCAGGGCGATAAAAATAGACATGGTAAATCCAATACCAGCCAACATGCCTACACCAACAATGTGCTTCCAATTAGCGCCTGAAGGCAGTTTGGCCAGTTTCATTTTCACGGCCAGCCAAGAGAAAAAGCTGATGCCTATGGTTTTGCCTACAAACAATCCGGTTATAATACCCAATCCCAAAGGCGAAACCAGGCCATCGATCATTTCCTTTTGAAAGGTGATGTTGGTATTGGCCAAGGCGAAAATAGGCATGATGAGGTAATTGACCGGAATGGTGAGGCTGTGTTCCAGTTTTTCGAGTGGCGATTCGACGGCCGTGTTGTTGGTTGGGATGGTAAATGCCAGCAAAACACCCGCAATAGTGGCATGGATGCCCGAATGATGGACAAAATACCAAAGAAATACGCCCGGTACAAGGTAAAAGAACAGGCGTTTTACCTTGAAATAATTGAGCAACAAAAGGAAAGCAAAAATACCACCGGCAAACAGCAGCTCGGTCCAGTGGATCTGTTCGGTATAAAAAACGGCAATCACCAAAATGGCGCCAAGGTCGTCGGCAATGGCTAAGGCCGCCAAGAATATTTTAAGCGAAGGAGGCACGTTTTTGCCCAGCATGGCAATGATGGCCAAGGCAAAGGCAATATCAGTAGCCATCGGGATGCCCCAGCCCGAAACTGTTTCCGTACTTTGGTTAAAGAGGAAATAAATGAGTGCCGGAACAATCATGCCACCCAAGGCAGCCAGCACCGGCAGCGATGCTTTTTTGACGTTGGAGAGCTCGCCTTCCAAGAGTTCGCGCTTGATTTCCAAGCCAACCAGCAAGAAGAAGATGGCCATCAATCCATCGTTTATCCAAGCCGAAATGCTGTAGCTTATGGATAGGGAGTCGGTTTGGAAACCAAAATCCCTGGCCAAAAAACCAGCGAAACTGATGGCTTGGCTCGAATTGGCAATGCACAAAGAGACGATTACACAAACCAATAAAAGTATGCCACCCACTTTTCCCGATTGAAAGAATTCTTTAAAAATGTTGAGATTGATCTTTTTGGCCATGCCCTAAAAATAAAAAAAAGAAAGCGTTTTTTGGTACATCAGCCATCGGTTTTCGCTACAAGGTTTTAAGCGTGTCGTTTACGTTGTTTATGGCCTTGATGGCTAAGGTCTTACCCAAATTTGATGTTATTGGCCTCATTTTTACTTCTTTTGTGATTAATCAGGCATAAAAAAACCGCTCCAAAAAGAAGCGGTTTTGAAAGGTTGGGTAGTTGTTTATTTAAACAAACTTGCCCTTAGGCTGATTTCGAAAGTACCATTGGCCGAACCTTGCAAGGCCGAAGTTTCGGTGGTGTAAAAGCCCATGATAGCCAGAGAATTTTTGTAATTGATGCCTGCGCCAAACGAAGCACTCTTGGTGGTATGGTACATGCCCATGATGAATATTTTCTCGGCAAAAATGAAGTTGGCTCCGGCATCCACAATGTTTTCGTAGCCTTTTATGCCTCTAAAGGCAACTTTAGGTTCGATTTCGAGCGCATTAACCCCCGCTCCGGTACCGAATTTATAGCTGGCGGCCGCATAAAACTGCGAACGGTCTACATTGTTATTGTCTTCTTGCTTAATCAGGCTCCTGATGTTGGGCAAGACGGCCTCAATGTTCAGCTTGTTGCTGGTGTAGGCTATCCCAAAATCGCCATCAAACAGCGAGCCTTTGTTGTTGAACTGGGCAATAGACATATCGGTAGGATCGCCGTTTACCTCGCTGTAGTCAATACGCTCGTTCATAATGCCCACCGATGCACCAAAATTAAGTTTTTGGTTATTATCGTTCAAGGGCAGGTGATAGGCGTAGGTGGCTACGGCTTTGGTGCGTTGCAGCGAGCCTGCCTTTTCGTTAAATACGTTGAGACCCAAACCTACCTTGTTCATTTTATAATCGGCGGTAATGGATTGCGTACTTGGCGACCCTGGAATGTTGCTCCATTGTTTGCGGTAATTCAGGTTTACGTTTAAACCATCCATTGTTCCCGCAAAAGCCGGATTAGCCTGGTATTGGTTTAAAAAGTATTGTGAGGTTAACGGATTGAGCTGTGCCTGGGCGGTTGTGCTCCCCAGCATGCTCACTGCCGAACTAAGCAATAACAGTCCAATTGCATTGCTCAAAAATTGATATTTTTTAAAATTGATCTTCATTGGAGTGTTGCGTTTTAGTTTCTAACAATAGTGATGTAGCCTTTAAATGGAGCGATGTTGGTTCCAAACTCGAGGATGTAGTAGTACGTGTCTGAAGCCAATGGCGTACCGTTGTAAGTGCCATCCCATTCGTTGGCATAACCTTTTTTGGTGTATACTTTTCGGCCAGATCGGTCGAAAATGGTCAGGGTATTGTTCGGATAGTAATCGATGTTCTGGATCACGAACTTATCGTTTTTGCCATCGCCGTTAGGGCTCATGATGTTGAGGGCCTTTACCTGATAATCGTCTTGTACCTGAATGGTAATGCTCTGCGTAGTGGTACAGCCCGAAGCATTGGTTCCGGTAACGGTGTAGGTAGTGGTTTGTTTTGGCCTGATGGTTAAATTGGCACTTCCTTGTCCGGCAATTACATCTGTTTGTGGCGACCAGGTATAGGTATTTGCGCCGCTGGCCGAAAGTACGATAGCGGTACCTTTAGAAATTACTGCCGATGAAGTATTGCTCGTGATAACCAGAGCGGGCAAAGCATTGATGATTACGGTAGCTGTTCCGCTTTGCGCCTGATTGGCATAGGCATCGGCTACGCTAATCAAAGTATAGACGAATGTCCCTGCAGTATTGGTAGGCACGTTTAAAGTAGCAGTAGTGTTATTGGTGGTAATGGTTCTGTTTGCGCCACCGTTAACCGTATAGGTAAAGGTGTAAGGCGCAGTTCCGGCCGCACCGGTAAAAGTAACCACAGGAGAGGCGCCATTCAAGCAAACCTGTCCATTTCCGGCTATGGTAGCAGTTGGCAACGGACGTACAACTACAGTTGCTGTTCCGGTTTGTGCCTGTCCACAGTTGGCATCGCTTACATTAACCAAATTATAGGCAAATGTACCTGCTGCATTTGTCGCGACAGCTACGGTTACGCTATTGCCACTGGTCGTAGTTACGGTTTTGTTGGTGCCACCGTTAATGTTGTAAGTAAAGGTATATGGTGCGGTTCCATTGGCGCCGGTAAAGGTAATTACTGGTGCCGTTGCATTCACGGTAACTGCTGTTGTACCCGAAATGCTCGCGGTAGCCAAGGTGCGAACGGTAACTGTTGCCGTACCGGTTTGCGCCTGACTGGCATTGGCATCGGCAATACTTACCAAATTATAGGCAAATGTACCGGTGGCTGTGGTTGGTGCAGCTACGGTTACGCTATTGCCGCTGGTGGTAGTTACGGTTTTGTTGGTGCCTCCATTAATATTGTAGGTAAAAGTAAAAGGAGCTGTGCCTACAGTAGCTGTAAACGTAACGTTAGGTGCTGTTGCATTTTGACAAACGGCGGTAGTACCGCTGATATTGCCAACAGGCAATGGATTAACCATAATTGTTGCGGTTCCTGTTTGCGCCTGACTGCAATTGGCATCACTTACACTAACCAGGTTGTAGTTAAAGGTACCCGCAACCGCAGTAGATGCATTAAGCGTTACGCTGTTGCCACTGGTTGTGGTAATGGTTTGATTGGCACCGCCATTTAGGTTATAGGTAAAAGTATAAGGGGCGGTTCCATTGGCTCCGGTAAAAGTAATTACTGGTGCCGTTGCATTAACCACAGTTGTGGCAGTACCCGCAATAGTGGCGGTAGCCAAGCTGTTTACAGTCAATTTAAAGGTTCTGCTGACATTGTCAACGCCACCAAAATCGGTGCCGCCGTTATCCATTACCTTAACGGTGATGTTAGCTGTGCCACTTACATTATTTTTAAGATGGTAGGTTACCGTGCCTTTGTCGGCGCTGGTCGTTTGTGCACTTAAAACATCAAATAAGTTAGCATTGTCTGTAGTGACAGCTAAAGTAGTGGTTTGACTGGTTTCTGGGCCTGCCGAAATACCGGTTAAAGCAACGGTTTGGTTGCTCTGACTGTAGCAAATGGTTTGATCTGTAATGGTATTCAATGTTGGTGCGCCATTGCCAAACAAATACCTCGACTTGATAGGGTAGTGGTCGGTGGTGGTGTTGGCATAATTGGTGACCAGGTTTTTAGCACCATCTATAACTTCGGCTGTGCCTGGAATATAATTGACATTGAGCGCTTTGGTAATGATAACGTTATCGATAACCGTAGGGAAACCCGCTGTCGATTGTTTTCCGGCTAAGCTTAAAGGCAGGGTGATGGGAAAATAATTGGCCACATCGTTAGTAAAATCCGAATAAGAGGTGCCTGTTCCGGCCGGCATTGGCGCAATGGTTTTGTCAGCATCCAATACATCGTTAAAATCGCCCAAAATCAGTACTTTTTTGCCGGCAAGGTTGGCATCTAGCCAGGTTTTGAACTGCAGGTTGCCCCCTTTTCGTCGGTTGTAGGCATCAATCTGGTCGGCTGTTGTACCGGTATTGGCCTTGGCGTGGATTTCGATAAAGGTTACGGTATCTTTTTTGCCGTTAATGGTTACCTCGGCTTCCATGGCAAATGGGAAACGGCCTGACGACCAGTTTTTGTATGGCGTACCGTCTACGCTGGTTGATGGTACAGCAGGATTATAGGTGTCTTGCAATACGCCATAAGTCCTCAATGGCTTAATGATATCGGTACGGTACATGAAGGCCAGTTTCTGAGCCAAAGTGTAATCTGGATCAGATTTGTTGTCGGCATAAGAACCGAACTCGCTAAAAATTACGCCATAACCAGCAGGTAATACCTTGGTTCTGAAAAGCGTGGTATCAACCACTTCGGCGAAGCCATAAATATCGGCACCAAGGCTGTTCACAACGGTTCTCACGTTAGTGGCTTGGAGCTGGTCGTCGTTTGGTGCCTGGGCCGGACTGCCAAACCACTCGATGTTCCAGTTTACCACCTCCAAAGTATTGGCTATATCGAAAGTGTTGCCCGATAAGGCTACCGATTTATTCGCACTGCCCGGTGTAGCTATGGTTACATTGCCATTGTAGGTGGTGTTAACTGCTGTTGGCGAGAATTTGGCATAAACGGTTTGTGAAGTATTGTTAATGCTTGCCTGGGTATATGTTAGCGTTGAACCAAAAGTGCCACCGCTGGTTTTAGAAATAGTGAAATTGGCAGGAGCAGTTAAGGTTACATCGCCGGTTAGGTTGCCCGCAGAAAAGCCAAATGTACTTTCGGCCGAAGTTGTGCCTGCCGCTTGGAAACCAAAACTTAAACTTGATGGCGACACGGTAATGTCAACAGGTGGCGGTGTAGCCGAATTGTTTACGGCGAAATCGTCAACTGTCCACCTGCTGGCCGATGAAGTGGTAGAAGTATAAACAAAAGCCACATAAACTGGTGCAGCCTTGTAAGGCGTTAAGTCAATAAAGTCTGATTTGGTCCAGGTGTCTGTAGCGGTTTCAGGAAACTTTCCATCTAAATCAACCCATGTGGCTGCGCTTGGATTGCCACTACCTGTGTAATTGGTCGATATTTTGAGTTTCAATTTATCGCCGGCAAATGCAGAACGGGTCCAGAACGATAATACTGCATAGTTCATGGCCGATAAATTCAAAGCTGGAGAAATCAGCCAATCCTCATTTTGGATATTGCCTCCGGCATAACCGTTTATTTGCAATGCATTGCCTGTACTGGCTTTTCCGGTTGCATCGCTCGGGTCATGACCAAAAGTACTTACACAGCCCCAGGTTTGGGCACCGGCAACGCTATATTGATAAAAACCATCTGAAAGGGCCGAACTGCCAGCTGTAGTGCAGTTTTCGAAGTTGAATACGGTTTGGTTCGGATCAACACCAGCACCACTAAGAGCAAGGTTAACCGTGGTGGCTCCAGCGCTGCTGTGAGCCAACTGAACCGCGGCATTGCCAATAGCAGTTGGGCTAAATTTTACATACAGGGTTTGACCAGCCATGGCTTCTGCCGCTGTAAAACTTGTCGAATTAGAAAAAATAGCATTGTCTTTCGAAATGCTGAAAGGTGCGTTAACCGATATACTTACATTATTGGTCAGGTTAGCCCCAGCTAGCGTATAGGTTTTGGCTGTTGAAACCGTATTAATGGCCTGGCTGCCAAAGGCCAAACTGGTTGGCGTAACACTAATGCTGGCTGCAGAGCTGGAAATAGGTTCTGTGACGGTAGAGTTTTGGGGATTTGGCGTACTTACTACAAAATCGATGCTGTTATCATCGCTATCAAAACCATTGCCCGCAAATTCGTCTGTACCTCCAATAGCCATGGTAGCTGCTGTTGATGCCGCGTTGGCCTTGCGCTCTGCCGATGTAGAGTTGGTGGTTGCTGGCGCCGGACCACTGCCTTCGTAGCCATTTGCAGTGCCATAACCAACCAAGTCTACAATGTTGGTACCGGTTGGATTAGCTCCGGTAAGGGCAGTAGTACTGTTGCTCAATGCCACTTTTCCTGCTGTTCCTGAAAGATTTAAACTACCTGTTGCATCAGGTATAGGCAAATTTTGGGTACCTCCAGCACCTGCTGCACCTTGAACTAAGTAAAAGCCTTTGGCTTTAATGGTGCCAGACAAGGCAGTAGTTGACCAATTGCCTGTACCCGTAGCACTGGCATATTGGACCGACCAGCCCGTTAAGCTAATATCGGCATTGGTTGGGTTGTATAATTCGATAAAGTCGTTTTTATAGGTTGCGCCACTGTTGCCTCCGCCTCCATATACTTCGCTAATGACCACGTGGTTGGCGCCTGTAGGCTCCATAACCGTCGAGTTTTGAGGGTTAGGTGTTTGCGCTACAAAATCGGTATTGTTGTTGTCGGTATCGTAACCGTTGCCGGCAAACTCTTCCGTGCCTCCTGCAGCTAACGTAGTGGCCGTACTGGTAGCGGTTGCCTTTCTTTCAATGGATGTAGTGTTCGTGGTAGCTGGAGTAGGTCCAGTGCCTTCAAAGCCATTGGCTGTGCCAAAACCTACCAAATCGATAATTTGCGAACCCGTAGGCTTGATGCCGGTTTGAATAGCGGTTGTATTGGCTAATAAAACCTTACCTGCTGTACCCGAAAGAGCTAAAGTTCCAACCGCATCGGGGGTAGGCAGGTTAGTTGTTCCTCCGGCTCCGGCTGCCTGTTGGATCAAATAGAAACTTTTGGCCGGAATGCTGCCGCTTAGTGGTGTGGCTTGCCAATTACCCGTACCTGTAGCACTGGCATATTGTACCGACCAGCCCGTTAAATCAACGGCTACATTGCCCGGATTGTATAATTCGATAAAGTCATTTTTATAGGTGGCGCCACTATTGCCACCGCCGCCATACACCTCGCTAATCACCACATGGGCCTGAGGAGCTGGAGGTGTAACACCTGTACCCGAAAGCGCTAATGTAGCGCTATTGGCATTTGTACTTACATTAAGCACATTATCTGTAGAAGTTACAGCGCTTGTCGGACTGAAACGTACATAAACAGTCGGGCTACTACCAACTTCTGTTGTAGTATAAGTAATCGATTGGCTAAAAGTGGTGTTGTCTTTCGAAACAGAAAAAGGAGCAGAGGTACTTACTGTTACGTCATTGCTTAATCCAGTGCCACTTAATATATAGCTTTGTGATGCCGAATTGGTACCGGTATTTTGGTTGCCAAAGTCGAGCGATGCCTTGCTGGCATTTACGGTACCACTGATGCCAGTACCGCTTACGCTCACGCTCACATCTGCAGCTCCTGTACTTGAGTTCACCACGGTTCCGTTGGCTGGTCCGCCGGCAGTAGGGCTAAATCGTACGTAGACCGTTGGAGAGGCTGCCGCTTCAACAGCCGTATAGCTAATAGAAGAACTGAATGTTGTGCCATCTTTCGAAACGGCAAAAGGAGCAACTGTAGTAACGCTAACGGCTGCTGTTAAATTGCTGCCATTTAATACATAGGTTTGTGCAGTGGTTGTGGAGCCTGTATTTAAGCTGCCAAAAGCCAAAGCGGTAGGGTTGGCATTTAATGTAGGGGTACCTGTACTGACGTTTGATAACGTTCCGCTAATTGAAAAGCCATTTGTACCACTTGAAGAGGAGTTAAATCCCCAGCCCCCCGTAGTAGTTTGTCCGCTTGCATAATAACGTAAGGTTACCGTAGTGCCTGCCGGTATGTTTTGAAGGTCTGTAACACCAGAAAGATTGGTAGAACTGCTTAAGCTGGCGGCTAAAATAGTTGCTGGAGTGCCAATTAATGTAAAATTAGTGCCATCCAAACTATAGGCAAATTGCGAAGAGACACCAGGAGATGCATAGAACGACGCAGTTCCGGCAAATTTGGCGTCAATGCTGCTCAAAGAAAGTCGCTTTCCGGTAGCTGCGGTCAGCGTGACCTGGAAATAATCTGTATTTGCCGTGCTGATACCATTGTTTTGGAACCCCACTGTTCTAAATGAATTGGCTCCTGCACTTGCGGCTGCGCCTGTACCACGAGTGAGTACCGGAACAGAAGCCAATCCAGGATCTGAACTATTGGCAGTGGAGGTAGCCACCTGGTTTTGCCCCGTAAAGTCCCAACTTGCGATTTGTGCGCAAACATGCAAGGGTAAATAGCAAATGGTGGCAAAAAGAAAAAAGAGTAAAAGTTTTCTCATATACATTAATTTAACAAGCAAATGTATACGCAAAAACTAATTTTCAATGTTAAGTTGTTGTTAAATAATCATTTTGTGGAAAACTAAAGATAATCTTCAGATGATTTTAACGTTGCATAAATTCTTTGAAAGCAGGCGCGCAACGGAATTTTATTTCAAAATATAGCTCTTCTGTTAAAATAGGCTCATTACCTACTAAATTTACTTATACTTCCCATGTGCCCAGACAACTTAACAAAAAATGAACAAATCAATGATCGATAAAAACCTGCTCTCCAAAAAAGACAATAGAATCATAATGCTAGTGTTCGGTATACCCTTTGTATTTTTCTTGTCTTTTGCCATATGGTCATTTGCCACCATGGAGGATAAGGGAGTTGTAATGAGAAAAGACGACCTGGCTGAGCATTTTAATGGGGTAGTAGATAGTCTGTATATAGAAGAGCAAAATCACAGCGTAAAAGTCGCGCTACTTAACAATGGCTATAAATATTACATTTTTCGCCCGTGGGAGCCGAACATCAGTGTTGGTGATTCTCTTTCGAAGAAGATAAATACTTTAATGGTAGAAGTTTTCAAGTCCAATCATCAAAAAATGATTCTGAGTTATGAAGATAGGTATAGGAAAGATGATAGCCGTTAACTTGTATGGGCTAAAAATAATCCTCAATATTTCCTTTGCCTTCACGTACCACCTCAAAATCCCCACCTGTACAGTCAATTACGGTAGAAGCTTCGTTGTCGCCATAGCCACCGTCAATCACCAGATCAACCAGGTCTTCGTATTTTTCGTGGATCAGTTCCGGATCGGTAGAATATTCGATCAATTCGTCGTCATCTTTGATAGAGGTAGAAATAATAGGATGGCCAAGGGCTTCTACAATCTGCCTCGCAATGTTGTTGTCGGGTACGCGTATGCCCACCGTTTTTTTGTTCGAGCTCAGCAGCTTGGGTACATTGTTGTTGGCGTTGAAAATAAAGGTAAACGGACCTGGGAGTGCCTTTTTCAATACCCTGAAAACCGTAGTGTCTATGGGTTTGATGTAATCTGAAATATGCCTCAAATCTGAACAGATAAAAGAAAAGTTGGCCTTTTCTGGCTTGATGCCTCGGATGCGGCAGATTTTTTCGATGGCCTTTTGATTGGTAATGTCGCAGCCCAAGCCGTAAACCGTATCGGTAGGATAAATGATCAATCCGCCTTTTTGCAGTACCTCCACCACTTGTTCAATGGCCTTCGGATTCGGATTTTCAGGATAAATTTTGATAAGCATATGTAAAAATAACAAAATTACGGCGCTGCTTGTTTAACATCGTAAGATTATAATTACATTTAATAGACGGTTCATGCTCGCTTAGCGTTAAAGCATTTGCTACTTTTGGACCAATCGGTTTGTATTGATTTCAAAATTTTAGAAACAGCATTAAGACGATAGATTATGAGAAAAGCTTTTGTTGCCATTGCCGCATTCCTGGTGGCGCTCACCATTATGTTGGGACTTACTTATGCACCCCTGTGGTGGTTGTTTATCTTTACCGGACCTTTTGTGGTGCTTGGTGTATACGATTTGTATCAGCCTAAACATAGTATCGTAAGGAACTATCCGGTTTTTGGTCGCCTCAGGTATTTTATGGAGGAATTGAGGCCTAAAATCTATCAGTATTTTATAGAAAGCGATACCAATGGCAAGCCTTTTAGTCGCCTTAACCGCTCGCTGATCTACCAACGCGCCAAAAAAGACAATGATACCATTCCCTTTGGCACCCAATTAGATGTTTACGAAAACGGCTACGAGTGGCTGAGCCATAGCATTGCCGCCATTAGCCACCACGAACTGGATTCCAATCCACGGGTATTGGTGGGTGGGCCAGAATGTACCCAGCCTTATTCGGCCAGTATTTACAACATATCGGCCATGAGCTTTGGTTCGCTGAGCCAAAATGCCATTCTTGCGTTAAATGGCGGTGCCAAAATGGGCAATTTCGCGCATAACACTGGCGAAGGTGGCATTAGCGATTACCACAGCGGACCGGGCGGCGACCTGATCTGGCAAATCGGAACGGGTTATTTCGGCTGCAGAAACCACGACGGCTCTTTCAATTACGATGCCTTTGCAGAAAGATCTAAAGCGCCTAACGTAAAAATGATCGAAATCAAGCTTTCGCAAGGTGCCAAGCCAGGTCACGGCGGTATCTTGCCGGCTAAAAAAGTAACGCCTGAAATTGCCCGCATCCGTTTGGTAAAAGAGGGTTTCGATGTAATTTCGCCACCTGCGCACACCGCATTTTCTACGCCGATAGAAATGATGGAGTTTGTGAAAAAGCTACGTACCCTTTCTGGTGGCAAACCCATAGGTTTTAAGCTCTGCATCGGTCGCAGGAGCGAATTTTTTGCCATCTGCAAAGCCATGATCGAAACCGGTATTTATGTAGATTTTGTTACCGTTGATGGTGGCGAAGGTGGTACCGGCGCCGCACCGCAAGAATTTTCTAATGCCGTAGGTATGCCATTGCGTGAAGGTGTTGCTTTTGTATACGATGTATTGAGTGGCTTCGGGCTAAAGAAACATATTAAAATCATTGCTTCGGGCAAGGTGGCTTCCGGATTTGATTTAGTGAAAAACATTGCCCTCGGTGCCGATCTATGTAACTCGGCCCGTGGTATGATGTTTGCCTTGGGCTGCATCCAGGCATTAGAATGCAATAGCAATACTTGTCCAACTGGTGTGGCTACCCAAGATCCTAGTTTGATGAAGGGCTTGGTGGTAGAAGACAAAACGGTTCGCGTATTCAATTTCCATCAGGCTACCGTGCAAAGCGCGGTCGAATTGTTGGGCGCGGCAGGCTTACGCCATCCTTACCAGCTTACCCGTGCCTACATTAACCGCCGTACTTCGCAAAACATGATGCAGAGCTATATCGAAACCTTTCCTTACATACCAGAGGGAAGTTTATTGCAAACGCCTTATCCTTTGCAGCACGAATTGGGCATGGCCTTGAGCACATCGGCCAGTTTTGCACCCACCGATTACAAAGTTTCATTGGTCGATTACCAGCATGCCAGTGCGCATCACGAGTAAAAGTCGATTTTAAACAGTATAAATCCAAATGGCTAAAACAATTTCTAAAGACTTCAAGATCATTCCGTTATTGTTGGTCTTGCTGTCTTTTTATTACCTCGCAATTTTTGATAAACAATACCCCAAGCTGGTATTTGTGTTAATGGTACTTTCAATTGTTTTTTTGTATTTCTATATCATCAGGGGCAATTTATCACTTAATCTGTTCAAAAACATCAGAAAACAGGAGGGAAGGATTTTGTTTTTTCTGGTAGCTAATGCGGTGCTGCTGATTGCAGTGATGATAGAAGAGCTGGAGTTTGATTATAAAAATCTCGCACTAAACATTGCATTTATGGCGATGAAAGCTGTTTTTACCCTGGAGATTTTGGTAGCTTACCTCATTAATTTTGCTAAGCCTGAAGAGCCTGCGCTTTTAGAGGATCACTAAGGCAACACAAAAGAAAATAAAAACCCGTTCTGCAATTTACAGAACGGGTTTTTTATGCGAAAACTGGCAAAGCCGTGGTAGCCTGGGCTTAAAACTCGGCTCCTTTAGGGAATCTCGGGAAAGCAATTACGTCTCTGATGTTGGTCATGCCGGTTACGAACAGTACCAGGCGCTCAAAACCCAATCCAAAGCCGGCGTGTGGCGCCGAACCGAATCTGCGGGTGTCTAAATACCACCATAGTTCCTCTTCCGGAATGTTCATTTCAGCCATGCGCTCGGTCAATTTGTCTAAACGCTCCTCGCGTTGCGAACCACCAATCATTTCGCCGATGCCCGGAAACAGGATGTCCATAGCGGCTACGGTTTTGCCATCGTCGTTCATGCGCATGTAAAACGACTTGATGTCTTTTGGATAATCGGTTAGGATTACCGGTTTTTTGAAGTGCTTCTCTACCAAATAGCGTTCGTGCTCCGACTGCAAATCTGCACCCCACTCGTCAATCAGGTATTTGAATTGCTTTTTCTGGTTCGGCTTCGACGATTTTAAGATCTGTATCGCTTCGGTATAAGTTAAACGCTCAAAATCGTTGGCCAAACAGAAATCGAGTTTTTCCAGTAAAGAAAGCTCGCTTCTTTCTTGTTGCGGCTTTTGTTTTTCTTCTTCCAGCAACCTGTCGTTTAAGAAAGCCAATTCGTCTTTGCAATGGGTCAAGGCATAATTGATAACATATTTCATCATGTCTTCTGCCAATTGCATGTTGTTTTCCAGGTCGGCAAAGGCTACTTCTGGCTCAATCATCCAGAATTCGGCCAAATGGCGCGTGGTATTTGAGTTTTCGGCCCTAAATGTTGGTCCGAAGGTATAAATTTGTCCGAAAGCCATAGCCGCCAATTCGCCTTCCAGCTGTCCAGAAACGGTCAGGTTGGTAGAACGGCCAAAGAAATCTTCCTTAAAGTCAACTTTTCCATCTTCGGTGCGTGGCGTATTGTCGAAATCCAAGGTGGTTACCCTGAACATTTCTCCAGCACCTTCGGCGTCGCTGGCGGTAATGACCGGCGTGTGCATATAAACAAAGCCCTGTTCGTTAAAAAACTGATGGATGGCAAAAGCCAAGGCATGCCTTACCTTAAAAACGGCATTAAAAGTATTGGTACGAAAACGCAGGTGTGCTTTTTCCCGTAAAAACTCCAAGCTGTGTTTTTTAGGCTGCAAAGGATATTCTTCTGCATTGCTGTCG
Source organism: Pedobacter sp. TM02 (assembly GCF_059705275.1). Taxonomy (NCBI): domain Bacteria; kingdom Pseudomonadati; phylum Bacteroidota; class Sphingobacteriia; order Sphingobacteriales; family Sphingobacteriaceae; genus Pedobacter; species Pedobacter sp. TM02. The sequence continues at coordinate 2,640,035 of NZ_AP046530.1, read as the reverse complement.
CCCAATATTTCAATGTGGCGGGCTTTGATGTCAACCTTTTGGCCCTTGCCCAATGATTCGACCAAAGTGCCCTCAATGGCAAGCGCGGCGCCTGTAGTAATGCGTTTAAGCAATTCTTCGGGCGTATTGGCAAAATCTACTACAATTTGGATATTGCCCATGCAAGAACCGTCGTTTAAGGCTATAAACTGGTTATTGCGGAAGGTACGTACCCATCCCATTACTTTAACTTCGGTGTTAAATGCAGTAGACTGCAGCAGGTCTTTGATTTTTTCTCTCTTGATCATTGCGAATTGCTTTATAAGGGGGTCAAAAATAAGGATTTAAACCTAAATCCCGATGGCTTTTGTCCATTGTTTTTTATAAAATACATTTTTTCTTTGTGGCGAAATATGTTTAAGTTTGCTTTCCGCTAAATCCTTATTAAGTTTTGCAGATTCTCGGTAAAAAGTTAGATGGCAGTCGACTTATCGGTACACCTGAATTGTTTTCTTTAGAAGAGAGGATATTCAATACCGTATGCATCATTGCCTTCATTACCATGTGCTTTGAGGTGCCGTTCAATTTTTTTATCGGCTTGGCGGTTCCGGCAGGTCTTTGCATCTTTGGCGTAGTCTTTTCGGCCTACATGTATTACCTCTCTCGCTTTAGGCGGAAATCGTCTCTGGGCATCAAAGTGTTCTGCATCGTCTGCAATCTGGCTTTTGCCATCAACTATTTCTATAATTCGGGCGTTTACGGGCCTAACCTGTTGCTGTTCAGCCTGGTTTTTCTGATGGTTATTGCGGTAATCCCCAAAACACACTTTAAGATTTGGATTCCGATCAACATCTTGCTGGTATTTGTCATTTTGACCGTTGAGTATTTTTATCCAAATGCGGCGCCAGACGTATACATCGGTCGCCTGAGCAAGGTAATCGATTTTGGGGTGACCTATTTCGTCGTGGTTATTTTAACCTATTTTGCCATTAGCTACATCAGGAAAAATTACGATGCCGAGCGTTTTTCTGTCGATGAAAAGAACAAAGCCATCGAACAGCAGAAGCTGGAGCTGGAAAGGATCAATTCTGAAAAAGACAAGTTGTTTTCGGTAGTGACGCATGATATCAGGATGCCGCTCAACTCCATACAAAGTTATCTGGAGCTATTAGACGGAAGCGATTTGGGCGTAGAGGAACGTGCCCAAATCAAAAAGCAGCTGCTTCAGGTTACAAGAGATACTTCTGCTATGGTTACCAACGTGCTTTCTTGGTCTAAAGCACAGATGGCTGGCTCGAGAGTCGATTTGGCGCCTGTGAATGTAAAAGATGCGCTGATGAGCGGCCTGAATATCGAAAAGAGCATTTCGCAGCGGAAAGGAGTGAGGCTTGAAATTGTTAGTGAAGACAACCTGCACATTATTGCCGACTACCACATGTTTCAACTCGTGGTGCGCAACCTGGTGAGCAATGCCATTAAATTTACCGAAAAAGGAGGTCAGGTTATGGTAAGCGCAAAACGAATAGCCAATGTTGGCTGTATAGAGGTTCGAGATAACGGATTGGGTATCAGTAAGGAACGACAGCATAAGCTGTTTCAGCTTAAGGCTTCGTCAACTTACGGCACCAATAAGGAAAAAGGGGTGGGCCTAGGCTTGTTGCTGTGCAAGGAATTTACCGATTTGCAGGGTGGCACCATTGCATTCGAGCCTAATGGCCATAAAGGCTCTGTTTTTACGCTTAGTTTCGCCTTAAGCGCTAATTAAGGGGCAGGGTTACATAAAAGCTGGCTCCTGTGTCTTTTCCTTCACTGGCGGCCCATATCTTGCCCTTGTGCAATTCAATTAATGTTCTTGCGATAGAAAGGCCAACACCATGGCTGTATTCCTTGTGGGTTGGAACAGCGCTCAGTTTTGCGAACTTGATAAACAGTTTGTGCATATCAGCTTCACTCAGGCCCTGGCCTTCATCTTTAAAAACAATCATCAGGTTTTCGTCGGCCTTGCTCAGTTCGATGTAGATTTTAGTATGCGGGTAACTGTACTTAATGGCATTGCTCAGTAATTGGGCAAAGGCATCGTGAAGCCTCTTGGCATCTCCAATTACAAGGGCGTTAGTGGTGTTGCTCAGTTGCACGCTCAGGTGTTTTTGTTGTATCCTTAGCTCAAAATCACGTATCACAAGTTCCAGTAAGTCATGTAGGTTTACCTCCTGCATGTTGAGCCTGAAGTTACTGTTTTCTAGCTGCGAAACTTCCATGGCTTGATCTATCTTGGCCAAGATGCTGCCGGTGGCTGTTTTGATCCTGTCGGCAAAATTATTAACGATATCGGCATCGTCTATTTTCTTTTTGATGATTTCTGTGGCCAACGAAATGGTGGTATTTGGATTTTTGAGGTCGTGTGCCAGTTTGTTGGTCAACTCGGTTTGTACAGAGGCGACCAGTCTGGAACTTAGGCGCATTTCCAGCACATCGATCACTAAGGCGGCCAGCGATTGCAGCATTTCCAATTTTTGTGTTGCGATTTCCTTAGGCTTTTCATCGAATACGCTCAAGGTACCAACGGCAAGGCCTTCGGGACTGAGCAAAGGCACAGCTACATAAAAAGCAATTTGGTTTGCCGCTAAAAAGGGATGATCGAATATTGCTTGTGTTGTTGACGCTTGATTAAATAAGGTCAATTCGTTGGTTGAAATGGCCAGGGCAGCCAGGCTTCCTTCGCGTGCGATACCGTCTGTTCCGAGCGGACCTACATTGCTTTTGATAAAAACGCTATCGTGGTCTATAAAGCAAAGTTGCGCCATTGGCACCTCTAGTAGCTGTGCTGCTAAATGGGTAATCCTGTCGAATGGATTTTCGGGCGGGGTTTGTACAATGCTATAGTCGTGAAGCTTTTGAAGGCGAAGATGTTCGTTCGTCGGAATGGCAGCTGATGGGGTGTTTTTCATAGAGCCTACATTGCAGGTATCAGTTCTTTACAAAGATAAAAAATGGATTTGTTTTTAGGTGTTTATGTTTTAGTAGGCTTTTTTGAATTTAAATTTGAATTTTTGATCATTTTTTGGCTTTTATTATGATTTTTTTGATTTTATTTTAAATTTATTATGTTTTTTTTTGATTTGTTGTGTTTTTGATTTGTTTTTAGTGAGTTTTATTGTTTAATTTTTATATTTTTTTGTTTTTGATTTATTTATTTAATGATTTTTCAATAAAAAAACATGCGAAAAAATATTTTTTATGATTTTTTTACAATATTTATTTTATATTTGTGGTGTTCATACAAAAAAGTACATTTATATTTGGTTTGATTAAAGCTCTGGTTGGATGACCAGAGCTTTTTCATTAAAAAAATGATTTTTTAGCCTAGAAACTTAACTAACCTAACAACTATAACCAAAAAGACCAGCTCGATTACTCGGCTGGTCTTTTATTTTAAGGCTAGATGTTGAAGCCTATCCTTAATCTTTATGTTTTATTAAGCTAATACTTTGCTTACCAAGTCTGCTGCTTCTTTTAAAGCAATGGCTGAGTAAACTTTCAATCCCGAATCGTCGATCAGTTTCTTCGCTTCTTCGGCATTGGTGCCTTGTAAACGGCAGATGATTGGAACTGGTACATTGCCGATTTCTTTATAAGCATCAATTACGCCTTGAGCAACCCTGTCGCAACGTACAATACCTCCAAAAATATTGATTAGGATGGCTTTTACGTTTGGATCTTTCAAGATGATGTTGAAAGCGGCCTTTACGGTTTGCGCATTGGCCGTACCGCCTACGTCTAAGAAGTTGGCAGGCTCGCCGCCGGCAATTTTAATGATATCCATGGTTGCCATGGCCAAACCAGCGCCATTTACCATACAGCCCACGTTACCGTCAAGCTTTACATAGTTCAGGTTGCTTTCGCTGGCCTCAACTTCTGTAGGATCTTCTTCGGTTTTATCGCGCATAGCGGCGTAGTCTGGGTGACGGAACAAAGCGTTCTCGTCTAGATTTACTTTAGCATCCACTGCAATGATTTTATCGTCGCTGGTTTTTAGAACCGGGTTGATTTCGAACATGGCAGAGTCGGTTTGATCGTAAGCTTTGTACAATGCGGCAACGAATTTAACCATTTCTTTGTGCGCGGCACCGCTTAAGCCCAGGTTGAAGGCGATTTTGCGCGCCTGAAAGGCTTGCAGGCCAACTTTAGGGTCAATTTCTTCTTTGAAGATCAAGTGCGGCGTGTGTTCGGCCACTTCTTCGATATCCATACCGCCTTCGGTACTGTACATGATAATGTTAGTTCCATTGGCACGGTTCAACAAAACGCTCATGTAAAACTCGCTGGTTTCAGACGGACCTGGATAGTATACGTCTTGCGCTACCAATACTTTGTTTACTTTCTTGCCTTCGGGGCCTGTTTGAGGGGTTACCAGTTGCATACCCAAAATATCGGTTGCTCTTTGTTTAACCTCGTCTAGGTTTTTGGCCAGCTTTACGCCACCGCCTTTGCCTCTGCCACCTGCATGGATTTGGGCTTTAATTACAACCCAGTCAGAGTTATAGTCGGTTTTCATTTTTTTGGCGGCTTCAACAGCTTGGTCAACTGTATCGGCAACGATGCCTTCTTGGATGGCAACGCCAAAACTTTTTAGAATTTGTTTACCTTGATATTCGTGGATATTCATTGCTCAAAAATTTGCCCAAATCTACAATTTCAAAAGCTTTATGCCAATAGCAACCGCCTGATTTTTTAATAATTGTTGCTTTTGTGCTCGAGAAATTACAAAATGCCTAGTTAGGCAGAAATAAGGCTTGTCAAGTTGAAATTTGTCTTGCCGAAATAACCCTGCCATTTTTGAATTTTATCTCCAAGATATCCGGGTCTATGTTGCCAATGCTCGCTACAAACCCTATGTCGTAATGCCAAAGGTCTTCGTCGGCTTTATTGCTGCTTTCCTTGCCCAGTATAGCGATGACTTCTGACTTGTTTTTTCCGATAAGAACTTGGCTGTTGATGAGGTTTTTCGTAAGCTCGTATCTCTTATCGGGCTCGCTTTTCCATCGTTCCTGGTCGAAGTCGCGATTGGGATGGTAGGTCATCCCGGCAATGAGCAACATCGCTAGCCCTAAATAAACAGCTGGTGCACTTGCTAAGGTAAGCAACACGATGATTATTCTTTTTTTAACAGTGTTTTTGGCAGACCTGAAAACCAGGCTCCAAAACAGGCTTAGGCCCAAGGCCAAAAAGAACAGGATAAAATAAACTTCAATGCCCATGATGATGAGTTGGTGTTTTGCTACAGGTGAACGGATTCCTGCTGTATCCTAGTTGATAAAATATATAATGCCAATTTACTTCAGATTATACTAAAGCAAAGATAATCAGTGCCAAAATAATCAAGCTTGCCATGATGCCTTTGCCTGTTGACTTGTGCTATGGTTTACGGATGAAGGCTTAGCGTTCAGTTTTTTAATGGTCTTGCCGAATTTGGATTGCATTTTTTTCCAATAACCGGCAAAGCGTACATGCCCGGCCCTAAACAGCCTTTGGTGGGCAAACCAAACGGTTAAGATGGTGCCATAGTAAAAGCCGGTGTAAAAAATATAGGAAATTCCTCGGGCCAGCTTGGTTTTGTGCTGATAAATCAGGCAAAGGCGTTCCAGCTGAAAGTCGATGTGGGCCGCTTCGTCTATGAGGATATCGGTGCAGATTTGCTTCAGCAGCTTACAGGAGGTGGCATCCTTTAAGCATTGGTAAAAAACCTGAGCAGTGCTTTCTACGGTGATTACGGCAATGGTCCAGAATTCCATATCCGTCTGAAGTCCTCGTACTTTTCTGAACAGGCTATCGCCCCAATCTTTTTTAATTCTGGGTTCGCCGATGCGGTCGAGGTATTTGCCCAGGTTTTCGCCATGTTTTTGTTCTTCTTTGATAAACAATTTGATGGCATCCGTATAATGTGCATCGTTTAGTTTTTTGGCATGTTTGGTGGCCGCGTTGATCAGGTTGGTGCCTTCAGAGGTTTCGCCCAGTTGCCAAGCCTGTAGCGAGGCCAGTATTTCCTGTTTTTCGGTAAGGGTTAACGTAGGGCTGATGGACCAGTCGATCCGTTCTTTCTTGAGGTTCTGGTCAAAATAATCTTTCCAATAACGAGAAGTTTTCATGGTTTAGGTTTTAGGTCAGGAAAAGAGAGCGTTAATTTGAGGTAGCGCGTATCGATTTAGCTAAAATATTTTAATGAAAATATTGGTGTGTTTGCCAGTCGCGATAGTTCCACGATAACCAGGTTGTACGGTTGTAGCGCGCTTTGAAATCAGCAATCCTCCGGTCTAATCGCTTGTTAAAGGCCAGTTCTGCTTGTTGCTGTTCGGTCAGTTTTTCGGTTTGTGTGGTTTGGGCCGGATTGTTTACAGCCGTATCGATGGCAAATGGCCAAAACTCAGAATCCTTTAAGGCGCTGTACAGCAGTTTTCGGTTTTGGTCGAGCAGAGGAAGCGTTTTGTCTGAAAGATCGGTCAAATGGTCAACGTCTATAGCGGAAGCCTTTTGGTTTTTTAGGTTATATTCCACAATAAAGACATCCCAGTTTGCAAAACAGCAGACAAACAACAGCGCATACCAAACCATGCCGTTTACCTTGTAAAGGAAAAAGAAGGTTTTTCGTTGCGCTACTTTTAAATACACCGTAACCAACCCAACCGTACAGAGCATCAGGAAAACGGCTACACCAATCCGTTTATAGGTAAGTCCGTACATGAGCACATAGTTATAATCTCTCAAGCCGACAGAAAGCACCAGGAATGTATTTTGTACAATCCAAATGAAGGCCAATAACTTAAGCGTTTTGTTTTTGCGGTAAAAGTTAAGGTTGCCATTAAAGAAATAGAGGATAACGATCATGGCCAACACAATGCTGAAAATCAATATGTTCGTGCCGTCATGTAGTTCTGAGGCATAATGCGCCGCGCTTGCGTTTTGGGCATTTAGCCAAAGGGTGCCTAGGTCTATCAGATTCAAAAACAGCAACAAAAGATTAAGCATGGCAAAGCAAAGTATGCCAATGATGTTTTCTGTTTTAAGTGCAAGTTTGCTCTTGATGAAGCTGCCCAGGAAAAGATCGGCTAACTCATGAGCAAAAGTGTTTTTGTTGCGTTTGCGGTTACGTACCAGCTGCTCCTTGCACTTGAGTTCGAGCGCCTCAAAGCCATTTCCCTTCAAACCAAGCAAAATAGCCGCCGTAAACAAGAGGCCGATGATGAGGTGGATGACACGTTCAATGCTGAGGTCTGCAAAGAAGAAATTGTAAGTGTTGGTAAAGAATACGGATAGGCCATTGGTAAACTGGTTCAGGTATTGGGCAAAAACCTCGTTTGCATTGCTGTACAAGGCCGTGAACAGCAAAAGCACCAGGATGGGCAACACTACATACTTAACAGGTTTGGCCAAGGGTTTAAGCGAAAAATTGCCGATACGGATATTAATCAGCCGCTGGATGAGGTTGAATGGCGAGGTAAACAGTTGCATCAGGAAGGAAATAATGGCGGTAAAAACACTCCTGATCAATTGTGCATGGGCAAAGCCCACAAACACGGCCAAACTGATATACCAGGTAAATACGGTAAGGACCGACTGGTTATAAACCACCAAAATACCGGCCAACAAGTGCAAAGCGCCCAAGGTAAACAGCTTGCGGCTTTTAGGAATTCCTTTGTCGAGCAGCAATGCGATGCCGCTGAATACCGAGTAGAGGAGGAGGTTGAGCGCCATTTTTTCCATCCAGAAAAGAAAGGTAAAAAGCAGTCCGCCAGCAACAATGGCGAGCAGTTTGAAATCTAATTTTTGTTCCATTTGAATAGGATATTGAAGTTTAAAGATTAAGCGCAAGGGTTGCGCAGGTTAGCGAGAGCGGAATGTTAAGGAGCATAATGCCCATCGAAATGAGCAGCTGCTTTCGGTCTTTGGCATTGATTAGCAATTCGATAAATAGCGTCAGCAGGATAATGCCATTCACAATGGCGGCAACAACCAGATAGAATAAGCCGATGGGCATCAATGCCTCGAAACGGCTAATGCAAAAGAGCAGGAAAATGCCTATTCCGATAATGGCCGAATATTTGGCCGTCTGTTTGCCGGTCTCGGCTGCGAAGTTTTGGTTTGGTGGTTTCATTTTTAAAAGTGCTTTGTAATTCAAAGTTAAAGTTCAAAAAAAATTAAATTCCTTTGATCATTTTTTCCAAGGCATCTAAATGCGCCTTGAAATGCTGCTTGCCCAAATCTGTAATCATGTAGGTCGTATTGGTTTTTCGGCCGATAAAGGCTTTTTGTACCTTGATATATGCTGCCTGTTCCAAGGTCTGCAGGTGTGAGGCCAGGTTGCCGTCGGTTAGCTCAAGCAGCTGTTTCAGTTCGTTAAAGCTGACGCGCTCGTTCACCGTCAATACCGACATTACGCCAAGCCTGATCCTGCTGTCGAATATTTTGTTTAAAGCCTCTATCGGGTTTTTCATCTCTTCAATTTTTGTTTTCAGTGGCGGTGAAGCCTTCCTGATTTAACCATTCATTCCGTTGCGCGATCTTGAAAATAGGATGGTTTCATGAGCTAAAAATCTGTTCAACGGGTTATTGGGCTCTTTCGTATTTAAGGTACATGATAGTGCCGTAAATAATATGCAATGCGCCAAAGCCAATGGCCCAGAAATAAAGGCCGTAGCCAATATAGAATGTAGCGATAAGGCCCAAGACCACTTGGCAAATGCCCAAAACGCGAATATCCGAATAGGTGTACTTGCTGGCATTGATCAGCGCCAGTCCATAAAACAACAAGCAGAGCGGGGCAATAAGGCCAACGCTGTTGGCGTATTGAAACAGCAGGGCAAGAATGAACAGGCCACCGGCAACCAGCGGAATGGCCAGGTTAATCACCAGCATTCTGGTGGTTCTGTCCCAAATAGGAAGTTTTTTCTTTTTGCTTTGCCTGTAGGTGAACAGAAATCCTCCCATGAGGGCTATAACCAACACCAGCAGGCCCAATTTCAACAAGTTGAATTCGATGGCTATATCCGCATCAACGCCATAACCATAAGCGCCAGTGGCGTAGGCTTCGAGTTCCCTGTATGCGAAAAAAGCGCCTCCCAAGGCCGTTAAGCCTGCAAATACGCCAGATAAGCCACTTAGCGAAATAAACCGGGAAGAGCGGTCCATCAATTTTCTAATATCGCTTAGGGCATTCAGTTGTTCCTCTTGGTTGCTCATGCTAAAAGTACTTTGTTTTTCAAAGTTAAATAGAAAAATCAAACCTGCAAGTTTTTTTCGAAAAAAGGAGAAAGGCAATTGTTGTGGCAGCTGGCAAATTCAAAATAGCCTGTTCCTAATTTATAAAATAACTAACTTTGTCGCATGCTAAAAGCGACAGGAATAAAGAAAGCCTACGGAAGCCTTCCCATTTTAAAAGGAGTGGATTTTGAAGTGGCCCAAGGTGAAATTGTAAGTATCATAGGCGCTTCAGGTGCTGGCAAAAGCACCTTGTTGCATATTTTGGGCAGCTTAGACAAGCCCGACGAAGGTACGGTTGAGCTGAAAGGCACCAAAATAAACGAGCTTTCCGGCGATCTGCTCAGCGTGTTCAGGAACAAAAACATCGGATTTGTGTTTCAGTTTCATCACCTGCTGCCCGAATTTACGGCATTGGAAAACATCTGTATTCCTGCCTTTATCGCAAAAAAAAGCAAGAAAGAAGCCGAAAGGAGGGCGCACGAACTGCTGGAGCTGTTCGGCCTCAACGGAAGGGCCGATCATAAACCTAACGAACTCTCGGGGGGCGAGCAGCAGCGCATTGCCGTGGCTAGGGCACTGATTAATAATCCTGCCATTGTGTTGGCCGATGAGCCTTCGGGCAATCTCGATTCGGTAAATGCCAATGCGCTGCATCAATTATTTATCAATCTGCGCGACAATTTTAGGCAGACTTTTGTCATTGTAACCCATAACGAAGACCTGGCTCAAATTAGTGACAGGGTAGTGACCATGAAAGATGGTTTCATTATTTAACATTAGAATTTGAAATTATTAATTACCGGCGGCACGGCCATTGCCGCATTGAAACTGCTCAAGGCCTTTGAAAATAAGGAAGCAGTATTGGCCGATTACGGAACGGTGCCGATGCTCAGATCAGCGGCTTATCAAATGATCAGCCTGGGCAAAAAAAACGAAGAAATTGTTGCGCACAACATCCTGAATATTTGCTTAGACGAGGGTATAACTACGGTTTTGCCCCTGTATAGCTTTGAAGTCGCTGCGCTTGCAAAAGCCAAAGTACTGTTTGGCGAATTTGGCATACACATCTTGTTGCCCGATGACCAAGCGCTGCCACTTTACTTTAGTGCAAACCAAACACCGAAATTAAACGATTGGGCGGTTTACGACTCTGGTAAGCTTTTATATGCCTCTAGCGACAACGTGGTTTGGCAAACGCCACAAGACAACCTAAACGGGGCTTTTGCCTGGGTCAACGGTCAACACTCATTAATTACCATTTAATTCAGGTTATGGCATTTGAAACTCTCCTCAAACACAAAAAGGCTTTTGTTTTTGGCCTCGACGATGTACTTTATCCCAAAAAAGACTACCTCTTGCAGGTTTATTACCTGTTTTCAGAATTTATGGCCTATACCGAACAGCTTGATTCTGGAGCAATGATAGCTTTCATGCAAAACGAATACCTAACCAGCGGTGCCGAGGCTATTTTCGATAAAACGGCTAAGCAATTTGCCATTGATAGCAAATACAGGCATAATTTTGATCTTCTGCACGAAAACGCGAGGCTTCCCTTAAAGTTGCTGCTTTATAAACAGGTTTTGGCCTTGATGCAGGAGATTGTGGTAGAAAGAAAACAGATTTTCATTTTGGCCGACGGCAATCCTGCCGAAGAAATCAATAAAATCAAGCAGCTAGAGTGGAATGGTTTGGAACAATACCTTAAAGTATATTTTACGGCAGAATTTGAGCCCAAACCATCGACGGCGAGTATCGATTTCCTGAGCGAGCAAAACGGGCTGTCTATAGATGATATGGCAATCATAGGTGCAAACGAAAGAGATGAACAGTTTGCGGTAGTTCTCGGCATAGAATATTTTGATGTAACAAAACTATTGTAAAAAAAAATCCGTTAATTAGTACTTGATTAACTTATTTAAAATGAAATTCAAACCACTCTTCATTTTGGCTTTGTTTGCCGTGGTATTTGCATCTTCTTGCAAGAAAACCAAGGTAACGCCTACACCAACGCCTGTTACGCCCCCTGAACAGCCCCCAGTAACACCAAGCGTTTCGAGGGCAGACCTAACGCGTGACTCTATTTTTCTTTATGCCAAACAGATCTATTTATGGAACGATGCCCTGCCTACTTACGAGGTGTTCAATCCGCGCAAATATACTTCGGGCTCTTCAGATTTAGCTAATTATAATAGCGAGCTGTATGCCATTACGCAGCTTAAAATTAATCCGAGTACCGGAAAGCCTTATGAAGCTAGCTCTAGTTCTGGTTCTTCTAAGTATTCTTATATTCAGGATATCACCACCAAAAATCCTACCGCCTTCGTACAAACCGAGAAAAGCTCGGTCGATTTGGAAGGCAATGGCAACGACCTGGGCGTAAAATTAGGCGCTTATGGCACCAGCTCGTCAACGGATGCTTTTGCGCTATTCATTACCGCTGTTTACCAAAATTCGCCAGCTGATAAAGCGGGAATGGTAAGAAGCGACCGTGTGACCAAAATCAATGGCCGTTCTATCGGTTCAAGTTTTGCCTCTGATGTAGATTTTATCAATACCGCATTTAACGGAACTACGATTACCTTAGAAGGCACTAAATATGTAGATGGCGCACCTGGCGCTGCATTTACGGTTTCTTTAACCAAGGCTGTTTATAAAAGCAGTCCGATTTATGCCACAAAAGTATTTACTGCTGGTAGCAAAAAAGTGGGGTATCTGGCTTATGCCCGTTTTTCGAGCATGGCTAACTCTCAGGCTGCTTTCGATGCGGCATTCAGCAATTTCAATGCCAGTGGCGTAACCGATTTGATTGTTGATTTGAGGTACAATGGGGGTGGCTATGTAAATACTGCCCAATACCTGATTGATCAGATTGCGCCTTCGAGTGCAAACGGACAAATGATGTTTGCCGAGTATTACAACAGTTTGATGCAGAGTGGACAGGCAACGATTTTATCTAATCAACCCCTGCTTGATGGCAATGGAAAAGTACAATACCAAAACGGTAAGATTGTTACCTATGCCAATGTATCGTATACCGTAGCCGCCAATACCGAAAAATTCAACAAAACAGGACCCTTGCAAAATGTGAAAAACATAGTTTTTATCGTTTCTGGCAATACGGCTTCTGCCAGCGAATTGGTGATCAACTCGCTTAAACCTTACATGACCGTAACTTTGGTAGGCACTAAAACCTATGGCAAACCGGTGGGCTTTTTCCCCGTAACCATTGAAAACAGGTACGATGTTTATTTTTCTTTGTTCCAAAGCAAGAATTCGTTGGGTCAAGGCGATTACTTTGATGGCTTTACACCAGATATTGTAGATAGCTATGATGATCCATTGCGCAATTTTGGCGATCCAAAAGAAAATTACCTGGCCAAGGCGCTGAATTCCATTGCACCTAGTGTGCCCGTTACGGCAAAGGCAAATATCTCGATGTCTATCCAAGGACAAAAAGTAACTGCCCAGAGCCTAAGTCCGATGAGGCCTTTGGTTGATGGAAATGAGTTTGTGGGGATGATAGAAACCAAGCATACCTTAAAGAAATAACCTTAAAAAGGCCGCGAATAGCGGCCTTTTTCATTTGTTACTAACTTTTATTTTACATTTGGTTTATAAAAATTCGTGTCGGTTTTTTTGCCTAATTAGCAAAAAATAATTAAGCTTGTTATACACAAAACACGAATACACTATGACTAGCGAATTGATAGAAAAGGAAACAATTGATGTAGCCAAAATCGTACCTGCCCAAACTGCACTTTCTGAAGAATTGACCAACAGGCTAACGGCTGCACAACGGTTAGGCAACGAATTTAAGGCGAAAGCAACCATCGAATTCAATACGGTTGATGGACCCAAAAGAGTAAATACAACGGTATGGTCTGTTACCGAAAAATATATCCAGCTTAAAAACAACATCCACATTCCGATTAAATCGATAATCGATATCGACTTTTAAAGAAAAAGCCCGTTTCATTTCTGAAACGGGCTTTTTTGTCTGGTTAAATGATCTTATTGCTTTTTCATTTGAAGGGTTTCCCTAAAAATGGCCTGGATGTCTCTTTGCTTATCAATGTTGACGATCACTTCCTGTATGGTATTGGCTGCATCGATAAAGAATTGTTTGTTGATGTTCTGGTACTCGTCTGTGGCCTTATGGTAGTCTTTATGGTCTTCTACGCCAAAGTAGATAAACGGAATATTCTTGGCATTAAAAGCACCTTGATCGCTTTGGTTTGTCCAATCGTCGTGACCCAGTTTAGGGTCGTCATGGCCCAGAAGTAATTTAAGGTTTGGATTGCTTGAAATCAAGAAGGGCTTAAGCTGCGGATACTTGAAAGTACCTGTGGCATAAAGTTCTTGCTTGTCGTTATGGCTGATCATATCCATATTGATGTTGAGCTTTATTTTTTCGAGTGCTACCGGCGGGTTAGCTACAAAAGCCTTTGCACCCTGAAGCCCCATTTCCTCACCATCGAAAACGGCAAAAATAAGTGTGTTGTTAGGTTTGTTTTTGGAAAAGTATTTGGCAAACTGCAAAAGTCCGGCAACTCCCGAGGCATTATCATCGGCACCGTTGTAGATTTCGTTTTTGATGACGCCTACATGGTCGTAATGAGCCGAAATTACAATTACGTTATCGGTTTTGCCCGGAATATAGGCAATCAGGTTTTTGCCTTGTATGGCTGTTCCTCCATTGCGGCCTTTAATTTCGAAAGCTTGTTCGTAGCTGCCTTGGCCAGGATAAGGCTTAAGCCCGATTTCCTTCAAACGGCCGGTTATATAGGTTCTGGCCATTTCGGCGCCCTTGGTTCCGGTTTTGCGGCCTTCGTAGGCATCAGAAGAAAGCACTTCTACGTCTTTTAGCAGTTGCTTACTTGTTTTATCATTCCCTTGTTGCGTTTTAACTGAGCCACAGCTCATTAATAAGGCTAATGGAAGCAGGAATATCCTTTTCATTGATTTTGGTTTTGTTTGAAGACTAAAGGTAAAGATATTGTGGGACAAAATATGCGTTTGAGTTTTGTAAAAACTTAATTTGGGGCATCGATGTTGTAAGATTAATCTTAATTTGGAGTATTAATTCAACATTAAAAACAGCATATGGAATATAGACGTTTAGGAAAATCGGGTTTGCAGGTAAGTGCGCTTTCTTTTGGAAGCTGGCTAACTTTTGGCAACCAGATCAGCGACAAAACCGCCGACGAACTGATGGGGATTGCCTATGATGCCGGTGTCAATTTTTTTGACAATGCAGAAGGCTATGCCGAAGGTAAATCGGAAATCGTGATGGGTAAAATCCTCAAATCACAAAAATGGGACCGCGAATCTTTTGTGGTATCGAGCAAGGTATTTTTTGGCGCCGAACACAAAGGCCCAAACCGGATGGGCCTGTCGCGCAAACACGTAATTGAAGCCTGCAACGCCGCCTTAAGCAGACTGCAGGTAGATTACCTCGATTTGTATTTCTGCCATAGGCCCGACAAACAAACGCCAATAGAAGAAACCGTGTGGGCTATGAATACGCTTTTGCAACAAGGCAAAATACTTTATTGGGGTACTTCAGAATGGAGCGCGTCAGAGATTATGGAAGCCATAAGCGTAGCTAAGCAATATCATTTGATAGGACCAACCATGGAACAGCCTCAGTATAACTTGTTCGAGCGCCAAAAGCTTGAAAACGAATACCTTCACTTGTTTAAGGAGCATGGCTTGGGCACGACCATTTGGTCGCCATTGGCTTCTGGACTGCTTTCGGGCAAGTATTCGAGTGGCGATGTGAAAGATACGCGTTTAGCACTTAGCGGCTTGGAATGGTTAAAGGATAGGGTAATGGCCACCGAGAAACTGAAAAAGGTTGAAGCCCTTAAAAAACTTGCCGAGAAGATGAATCTTCCTGTGGCTAAATTGGCTTTGGCCTGGTGCCTTAAAAATCCAAATGTAAGTACCATGATCTTAGGTGCTTCTAAACCTGCGCAATTGAAAGAGAATCTTACTGTGTTAGAGGTGGTGCCTCTTTTAACCGACAAGGTAATGGAGAACATTGAGAAAATTATGGGTACTAAGCCTGTATTGCCACCATTCTAGAGATACTTTCCAAGAATTACAAATAAGCTCTGGCCTAACTGTCAGGGCTTTTTTTGTCGATATTAACTAGGGTAAATTCAGGATGATTACAAAATAACCCGGCCCAAGCGCACAACTTGGGCCGAGTTCCAAATAAATTATCCGACAAGAGCGTCTGATTTAATTTAGATGAGGGGTAAAATGACTTAGCACTCAAAGTTGATTAAATCGGCCGGATTATTTAAATGTTTTATATAGAAGCGCATAAATCTTATACGAAAGCCTCATTTCTCGATATGAAACCTCATGCAAGATTTGTGTGCAAGATCCTATTCGGTTCAGATCTTGTACGGTCGCTATCTATTAAACTCGAAAATACCCAGGGTTGCAACAGTACTTTCCGGATCGTTTGAAGAAGGAACACTGTTAAACATGGCCGTGCAGGTTTGTTCATCGCTATAGCTGCACTTGTAGGTATTAGGTCCGAGTTCGCCTTCTTCAACCCGTTCAAGGTTGGCAATGGGCTCCCAGTCCCACGTAGTTGGAGAATGCATCACTTTTCCATAATAAGCTGATTTGGGTGCTTTAAAAGCGCTTTGCGTGAAAGCAAGTGCAAGTGCGGTCATACACACCAATGCACTGATTTTGTAATTTTTCATCGTGTTTAAGTTTTTGATTGATAAATAAGCCGGGACTGAAGTTTCAACTATAAATGTTGTGTTTTTTCTTACCTCCTTTCTTTATAAGTATAATGGCCAAAACAGAGAGCATTAACCAGAAAAGGTTAAAGTAAAAGTGTTCGTTCCAGCTGGTGTTTTCGAGCAGGCCACCGCAAGAACAAGGTATGGTGCCGAATACTTTAGCTATTACCAATCCGATGTAGCCCGTAAACAGCAACATCAATAAAAAGGATAGGTAAAATCCGTACAGTCTGGTGCGGATAGCAAGCAGTAGAATCGCCGCCACCAGCTCAAAAATTGGCAGCAGAAAAAGAAGGGCAATTGCTAAAGCGTGTGGCAATGGCTGGTTAAACAACGACCACTTGAAGCTTTGGATATCAATCAGTTTTGTGGCCAATGTATAGCACCAAAGAAAGATAAAGGCCAAAGCTGCCAATTGGATGATTTGTTTTTCATAGGTAGATGAAATCCTCATTTTCAGATTGGTTAACACAGTACTGGTAGTTTATAGCTCACATCAAAGCTCAAAGAACCTTTCGCCACATTGTCTGACGAGAAGTAGGTTTTGTCAGAACCCCTGATTATTTTTTCGGCACCATATTCCTGGCCTTGGAAATCGGGGCTGTTAAAATAAATAGGCAAACGATTAATCAACGCAAAACCGACTCGGCCTGCAGCGTAATTGATAAAGTCAGACCCCATCTGTTCTAAGTAACTGTTCTGGCTAGGGCTGAATTCAAACTTGCTTTTCATCCAATTCCTGAAGTCTGTGATCACTGCAGTTGCTTCCATGGCAAGCAGGTTGTCTTTTAGCGCATACAGCTCTGTTTGCAAGACCTGTATAGACGCCGCGTTAAAGGGTAGTTTTTTCATGGCGTTAATCGGTTAGGTGAATTCGATACCCAAAACTAAACTCGGAAAATGTGCTTTTGCAAACTGTAGGGGCATTTTTTTAACGAGACGGTGAAAACTGCCAATGAGGCGGTTGGTTTAGATGGGAAAGATTATTTTACAGCTATACCAAACTTTTGATTTATGAAAAAAATGCCTTAGATTTCTGTTGCCTGTTTCAAGAAAAACATACCTATGCGAACCAAAATTAATGGCCAACGGTATTTGTCTCTATTGTTTTATGTGGTCTTAGTTCCCTATGCCGCTCACTTTCTTATTTCTATAAGGGCAAGGGATACTCTGATTCATCGCCTGCAAAACAAGTATTATTGGATTGCACTGGTTTATACGCTGTTTCTATCTTATGGAATGGCTTTAGGCCTAGCCAAGCTCTCTGTTTTTTTAGACAAACACCCAAAACTCGCCAATAATAGCCTAGGTCGTATAACCTGGCAAATATTGCTGGGCCTGTTATTGCCTACATTACTTGTTATAGCAATGACGGCTTTTTATTTTTGGTTTTTTGGTGAGAATATTGTGGATAGGGGGTACTTCATGTTTGAATTGCCCATTGTAGTGCTCTACTTGGCGCTTATTAACGGATTTTATTTATTGGTTTATTTCAATAACCAGGCCTGGGCAATTAAACGGAATTATTTGCAACAACAGGAGTTGCTGTCAAAAGACAAGAGGATACTGATTAACCACAAGGGAGGACAGTTGTCCATCAAGGTTGGCCAAATAGCGGTTATAGACCAGATTAGCCAGATTAACTGGCTGATTATGCGCAATGGAGAAAGCCATATTCTAAGTCTTTCTCTAAAGGAAATCAACGCTTTACTCAACAGTTCCGACTTTTTTCAGGTGAACCGTAAACAGATTGTAAACAAAGAAGTAATCAAGAAAATTACGGCCCTTTCTTTTGGCAAATTGGAACTGACCCTGCACATCCACTATGAAAACCAGGTAACTGTAAGCAAAGATCGCGCAAAGCGATTTAAGAAATGGCTGTCGGCCAGCTGACGATCTTATTTAGGCTGCTGGTCTTTTGCACTTGAAGTGTCTTCCCATTTATCGGCCTTTTGATGCTCTTCTCTGGCATACTCATGAGCCTGTTGATGGATTTGCTCGATATCTTTATGTGATTGGTCTCTTTGCTTTTTGTTGATGCTGTATGGCTGATTGTCCAAATTTTCTGTAGCTGGCTTTGCCTCGCTTTGCTTTTTGGCCAAATCGTGGGGTTTTGCTTCCCGATCATGGTTTTTGCCTAAACCAGCTATGTTTTCGTTGTATTCCATAACAAATACTTTTAGTTACCTGAATATAAACAATTCAAAAAGCTAAAGGTTTGACGAGGTTAAAAGCCGTAGGTTGTTTAGATGAGTTTTTCCAAATCGGTTGGCAGAAGCGGTTTTTTAAGCAACTTGATAACGTAGGGGTTGGCTTCGGCTTTTTGGATATCACCAAAATCGAGGGTGGAGGAAAGCATGGCTACCGGGCAGGTGTCGGTAAAAGATTTAGGGAAACGCTTAAATTCTTCCAAAAAATCAAAGCCATCCATATCGGGCATTTGAATATCCAGTAAAATAAATTCTGGCAACTGTTGCTGGTCCTGCAAATGTTTGCGTAGGTATTCCAAACCAGCTTCTGCCGAATTACAGATGATAATATCTTCAAATAAATTCGTAATGTTGATCAACTTGGAATTGATTTTTAAATCAATCTCATTATCATCGATCATCATTACTCTTTTGGGTTTATTTGACATTTGGAATAACGATTTTAAATGTAGTACCGCGGTTGACATCGGAATTTACTGAAATCCGGCCGTCAATTTTGTTGAGTGCTTCTTTAACGATAAATAAGCCCATACCGCTGCCATGGTGTACTTTGCCTTTAAAAAACTGGGTAAAAATCTTTTCGAGATGCTCATTTAAAATGCCCATTCCGTTATCGGTGATGTTAATTTGAACTGCCTCCGGAGTTACTTCTACATCAATATTCACTTTTTTGTTGAGTTCGGCTGCCCTTTGGTATTTAATGGCATTCGAAATCAGGTTACCCAATATGACTTCTATCCTAAACAGATCCCCGCGAAAGCTAACAGGCTGATCTACCTGAACGATAAATTGCGTATCCTTATCGGTATAGGCATACACTTCGATCAGTTCCTTGATCAACTTTTTAAAGTCGACCTCGTTAATATCGGTAACGGTTTTATTGTTTTTGTAGTATTGCAGCGTTTTTTGGATATAGTAATCTAGCTTGTTTGAACAGGTTTCGATCAGGCTCCAGTATTCGCCACTCGAGTTGTAAAGTCCTTCCATTTTTACCAGGTTAACAATGCCGATTACCGAAACCAATGGCGCCCTCAGTTCGTGCGAAATGCTGTAGATAAAACGGTTAAGTTCGTCGTTTGTTTTCTCGAGTTCTGCCATTTTGTTGCGCAGGTCAATTTTGGCCTTGTAAGCATCGTAGGCGTTCTTGATCGAGTTGTGCAACTCAAGATCGTTCCATGGCTTAGTGATGTACCTGTAAATATCGCCATGGTTAATGGCGTCGGCCAAAGCCTCAATGTCGGTATAGCCGGTTAAAAGGATGCGTACCGGATCTGGAAAGGTATCTGTAATGCTCTTGAAAAACTCAACTCCAGTGGTGTTGGGCATTTTCTGGTCGGCAATGATTACATGCACAGCCACGCTTTGAAGTATCTTTAATCCTTCAGCTGCAGAAATAGCAGTATAAATCTCGTACTGCCTTCTGAAACTGGCCTTGAAGGCTTGTAAGTTATTTTCTTCATCGTCAATGTATAAAACTCTTACACTCGGAGACTTCATTTTTGCAGCTGGTTATGGATTTACATTTAAGGTAATAATAAATTCTGTACCTTCATCGGGTTTGGATATAACTTCTATGTGACCTTTGTGTTTCTCAATGATACTGAACACGATAGAAAGACCAAGGCCTGTGCCTTCGCCAATATCTTTGGTGGTAAAGAAAGGTTCAAAGATACGGTGTTTTACTTCTTCTGTCATCCCAATGCCCGAATCCTTGATGCTGATCTTTACCTGCTGATCTTCGTACCAGGTTCTGATGGTTAAGAATTCTTCTGCTCGTTGTTCTGTTTTGGTTTTTATGGCCTGTATGGCATTGGTCACCAAATTCATGAAAACTTGGTTGATTTTGCCAGGCAGGCAGTCTACTTTAGGCAAATTGCCATATTCCTTAATTACCGTAAGGTTATCTGGCAAGCTGTTTCTTACCAGTACCAGCGTAGACTGAAGGCCCTCGTTAAGATCGATAGGCTTCATGTCTGTTTCGTCGACCCGACTAAAATTGCGGAGGCTACGGATGATTTCGGCCGTACGTTTGGCGCCTTCGCTAATGCCCGAAAGGAGCGACGAGATTTCATTATTTACAAAGTCGATATCGATCTGTTTTTTGAATGCTTCAATTTCCTCTATTTGATCTTTAACATCTTTGTCGAGGTCAATGTTTTCGTATTTCGTAATAATTTCCTTCAAATCGTTAATGTCGAGCTCTAAAGGCTTGATGTTGGAGGTAACAAAGTTGATCGGGTTATTGATTTCGTGCGCAATGCCGGCGGTTAACTGACCCAATGCGGCCATTTTTTCGGCATCAACCAGTTGCGATTGTGTATCCTTTAAATTGGTAAGGGTTACATTTAAGGTATCGTTGGCATTTTCGAGCTCTTCCGTTCTTTCTTTTACCTTTTTCTCCAATACAATGTTTTGTTCCCTGATAAGCTTTTGGTTTTCGAGGGAAGCATTCAGGGCTTGGGCTTGGGCTACTTCGTTTTCCTTTTTAAAGAAGTTGATCTTATCGGCCAAGGCGAAAGAAAGCAACATCACTTCGATGGCCGACGAAATCTGCAGCAGGTAAATGGTAAAGTTGTTGTAAGGAATGGCGCCATAGTCTTTCATTACAAAAAGAATGGCCCCCACCAGCAGTACCGACCACGCCACAAGATAATATCCCGCTGGCTTGAAATGCTTTTTAAAGTATACAAAACTTGCAGCGGCCAAGGCCAAAATCGTTCCAGAAATAGTGAGGAACTGCATGAATAAAAAGGCTGCATAAATACCGAACGTACATAGCACAACCAGGTTCAGCAAGGTTAAATAAAAATAGATGACGATGAGCCTGTGCCAAAGCTTGGAGAATACCTTGGTGTTGAGGAACGAAAGCGTGAACAAACTGGTAAACACCAGCGCCATGCTCGAAAAAAGAACCACCGAATAGGTGTTTGCCGTGCTTCCTTCGGGAAAAAAATACTTGGCAAAATAGCCTTGTATAGAGATTTGCGTTAGCCAGGTGAAGAAAATGTAAAAAATGTAGTAGAGGTAGCTTTTGTCTCTGATAATGATAAACAGAAACAAGTTGTATACAAACATAACCACCATAATACCCGTGTACAGCCCGAAAATGATGTTTCTTAATGAGAAATTTTCCAGTAGTGCACCTTCTTCAATGATGCTTACCGGTGCCAGGAAAGTTTCATTGGAGCGGAGCCTGAGAAAAAGTTCGTCGTTAGCCTCTAATAGAGGAGGCAACTGAAATATCTTTCCCAAAGTTGCGCCATTGTTGGCATATGGAAAGCTGCTGAATGGTTTGATCAGTTTGGTCTCGCCGGTATGATGTACCAAGTAAAGTTCGGCAAGTGCCAAACGCGACTGGTCTATAAAGAGCAGCTGGCCGTTAAATTGCCTAGCTGTTTTTGGACTGAACTTAATCCAGTAGCTGGCTGTATCCAAGCTGTAGTTGAGTACATCTTTGTCGGTTGCAGTAAACTTTTGGCGCAGCACCTGGTTCAGGTTGGCTTTGTTGGTGCCGTCTCTGTAATAGGCTATGCTGAAAGTGTTTTGTAAAATGCCTTTATCGACATCTGAGGCCTTTGCCCTGAAATTGCCAACAGAAAGAAGGAGGAACAATAACAGGTATACCGTTCTTTTCATAAGCCTATAAGGTTAAATCGAAATGCAGGGTGATTGTTTCGCCGGTTTTAGATTGTATTTCTTGTTTGGTTATGGCATTTGCGCGCATGTTCATGGCAATGCTTCTTTCTGGTTCATGCGTCAGAGGTAGATTTTTTACATCATCGATTAAGATAGAAGTTGCCGTTAAATCTTCTTTGGGATAATAGAACTTGCCGTTGATGCCGATTTCGTTGATTACCCTAAAGCCACCGCGGATAGAGTTACGGTAAGTAGCGGGAGCACACAAACCAAACAAAGTGCTCAGTTTGATCATGTCGGCGTAAGCTACGCAGGCGGTGCTCAGGTGCATGCTGCCGATGCCAAGCCCGGCAATATCCCAGGAGTTCCAAAGGCCACAAAGTTCGCCTGTGCCAGCATCTGTTCTCTCCTCTACCATTTGGTAAATCCTTTCGTCCATGTAGCCAACGGCATCTTCAATGGGAAGTGGATTTTTTCGGTTGGCTTGATGGATGCGTCCACCGGCCAAGGCCCGTCCGCCTTCTTCGGCAGTAACCAAAATCACAAATACATCTGGATTAAGTACCCAATCTATTTTTGCCGAGGTAATTTGGGTAATACCAAAAATTTCGAGAACATGGGTATGTCCTTCAATAAATTTCATGCACGCTGCGCGGTCGTCAACAGCCCTAAAGGCCTTGAAATATAAATTATCTATATGTGGCCTATGCTCTTCCAATGGAGAATATTTTATCGGTTGTTTTTCTGATCGTTCTTTCTGGCGATGGGCTGGCTTTGAAAAGCCTGAACATGAATATGGCCTGTTCATCAGCCTGTAAGCCAAAAATATGTTTAAACTGCTGTTCGGCTTGGCTTAACTGGGCCTTGCTTTCTGTTGGCAAAGGTAAGCTGTTTTCGACAGAGTTTTTGTAGAAAAAGATCAAGGGCACGTTAATCGGGTGTACCTGAAGGCCTAAGCCCGTGGCGCCCAGCCAAAGTTTTTCGGCAGCCATACCGCCTTCAATAAACGATTTGATCTCGCCCTGTGGCATGGTAACCAAACCTATAGCGCTCGATGCCATGAATTGCATCATAGAAAGGCGTTTAAAGCCGCTGCCACCGTTAATCTGTTGCAAAAAGTTGATCATTCTTTTGTCTTTAAGCAAACGGATGCCAATTTGGTCGTTATTGCCCAAGTCGAGGGTGTGTATGCCGATGCCATCTTCGGTTGCATTTACCTCGTCCAAGTTCCAGCGCATTTCACGTTGGATAAAATCGGTATGGGCTTCAGGTATAAACATTCTTAGCAAATCGGCGTGGGTAGCCATCATGCCCAGGTTTTTGATCATTTCCGGATCGGTAACCCATTGCAGTTTGGCATTTTTGGTTTGTTGCACCAGGCTGCTTAAATGCGCCAAGGTATCTTGGTCAAGCTCCTGCCTTGGGCCGATTTTTCGGTTGGTATGTCTTAAAGGGATTTGGTTGGCTAATTCTTTTTCTGCATCGGTTGGCTGGTAACTTCCGGTAAAACTAAACCAAGCAATATGTTTTGGTGCCAATTGTGGCGTAAGTTGCCAGTTAACCGCCAAGTTTAGGCTGGCTGCCTTAAGCAATAGGTTTTCTATGCTGGCTCCCAAAGCGGTATAAGAAGAAATAAACTGCGGATCCAAATAGGCCTGGGCAACCTGTTCTTCTAAGAACAAGTGCAACAAGCCATTTTGGTAGTGCCAGTGCCAAGGCTGGTTGTTGCCTCCCGAAGGTGCCTGTTTGGCCGCTTCGATCAGTTGCAGCAATATCTCTTCGCTGATATTTTGCTGGCTGGGTTCAAAGGCCAGTCTATGTTCGCTAATAAAATCTTCAATCTCCTTTTTGCTAAGCAATACCGGGGCGGGAAAGGCGGTTGGAGTTTCGGCAGGTTTAGGGTCGCTGATTAGTTCGTCAAGGTCTAAAAAGAAACGTCCTGATACTTTTAGCAGATTCAATAATATCTTTCTCGACAGATCGGCAGTAACACCACCACCATAGGTAACTGCACTGGCCAATTGTGGCCAGGTCGAAATGGTACCCATAATCTCAACAGCCGAAGCTTTCATGCGGGGCGATAAGGTTTCTACGCCAGTTACCGCAGTAATGTACGGGGCCCTTTCGTCTAGCGTGGTCAGCGTTTGGTATTTGCTCATGTCCAGATGCTCAACCATGCCATGCAAAACAGGTCTTTCGGGCTCCAGATCAAATCTTTCAATATCAATGGTGCCACGGTCGCTGCCTTCCATTAAAACCGGAATGCCCAAGGCTTTGGCCTTGGTACGCGCATTGATTTTGATGTCGAAACTGTCGCATTCGTCAATCAAAAGGTCGAGCTTGCCATTTTCGGTCAAAAATTTATCCAGATTCTCTTCGGTAATGCCTTCTTCAAAGCAAACCACGTTCAGGTAAGGATCTATTTCGGCAATTTCGCGGGCCACGATAACGGTTTTCTTGATTTTAAGGTTGTAAACCCCCGTCCTGATGCGGTTGATGTTGCTGAGGTCGAGTTCGTCGAAATCGGCAATGCGCAATTCGCCGAATCCTCTTTCCATGGCAAGGGTTAATGAAACCGATTGTCCTACCGAAAGTCCCATGACCCCAATTTTCTTTTGGGCCAGTGTTTGCTGCTCCTGTGCGGTAATTTTATGCTTGTTGCGGTTGGTGCGAACAATGGCGAAATCTGCTTCATCTAATAAATGCACCAGTTTATTGGCCCAGGGATAGTAGACCCAAACCCCAAATTCTTCGGGTTCAAGTCCGCCAAAATGCTTTGCTACGGCATCGGCCAATACGCTCGGAGGCATAAAAACAATGGTAGGCTGCAAACATTTGATCAATTCTTCTACTTGGTCCTTAATGTGGTCGTAAACTTGTAGATTTGTCCTGCTTTGAATAAGCACTTCAAATGCATTTTTTTGCTCTTGATCCAGTAACCTGAAGAACACAGGTTTATAGCTGTTTTGGTAGGCTAGTGTTTGTTCGGTGAGCTGTGAGAGCAATGGGTTGAAACCAGTATTAGACTGCATTTTTGGTAGTAAAATAGTAACTTGTTAATGATAAAATACGTATAAATGTTAAAACAACTAAATTAGTCTTTTAAGAGTTATAATAAAAAAGTATTTTTATCTTTTATTAACATCCCGATGAGCACAAATATCCTATACGTAGACGACGAACCACACAACCTGAGCGCCTTTGCGGCAACCTATCGCAGGTTGTACAAAATTTTTACGGCCGAATCTGCCGAAGATGGCAGAAAAATACTAGATAAAGAAGATATCCATATCATTATAACCGACCAAAGGATGCCCAAAACCACTGGTGTAGAGTTTTTGGCTTCCATTTTAGAAGAACACCCCGATCCGATCAGAATGATCTTGACAGGCTATACCGATATCGACGCCGTTATCGATGCCATCAACAAGGGCCAGGTTTATCGTTACATCCAAAAACCTTGGATGGAAGAAGATCTTCGTATCAATATTGAAAAAGCCATCGAAATTTATACCCTAAGAAAAGAAAACCGGGAGCTTACCGAAAAACTATTGGTTGCCAACAGGCAATTGGAATTTATCGCGCGCCAAAATCTCCTGTCGTAAGCTAACCTATTGCAGACAAGTCAAATTGCTTAATCATTCTTAACCTATAAATCCGTCGTTTAGTTTTAAATAAATTATTATTATTGTAAAACGCTGTCTGTTTTTTTCGGGACAGTTAACGCCTGGATGAAGAATTTTTGCTTTTTGGTTCTGCTTTTTTTGCTTTTTGGCCCCTTTAAAAAGGCGAGTGCCCAAAATATTTCTAATGAAGGGACCGACTTTTGGGCCGTTTTTCCTACGCATGTGCCCAGCGGAAACAGCTTTGCCAATATGGTGATCTTTATTTCTGCTAAAGCTAATAGTTCAGGGGAAGTAATCGTAGGAGGGCAGACCTTCAATTTTACTGTAAAGGCCAATTCAATAGCCCAAGTTAACATTCCGCGAAATCTGGCTTATATAGACGATGTTAATGCCGGTAAGGTGTTGACCAATAAAGGAATACATATTGTTGTTGATGCCGGCCAACCAAAAGTATCGGTTTATGCCCATATTTATGCCCGGGCAAGATCGGAAGCTTATTTGGTTTTGCCACTCGAATCGCACGGCAAACGTTATTACGTTATGAGTGCAGAGGGAAACCCAGCACCCAATAATGCGAAAAACGGCTTGGAAGGCATGTCTTTTTTAACCATTGTTGCTACAGAAGATGATACGCACGTCAACATCAAAAGGCCGAATAGTATACAGGTTGAACAGGTAGTTTTGCCCAAGGCGGGCGATGTTTATGAAGTGCTCTCTGGCCCAGACTTAACGGGGACATTGGTAGAAATTGATGATGCATCCTCGTCCTGTAAAACCATGGCGGTATATTCAGGCCATTCGGGCTTGGCTTACTTTGTAGGCTCTTACGACCCGCTGTTGCAACAATTATACCCTGTAGCAAGCTGGGGCAGGACCTATGGCGTTGTTCCGTTTTACAAGAGGTCATTCTTTGGGCGGATTTTACCTTCTGAAAACAATACCACAATTACGATTAATGGCAAGGTGGTTGGCAAAATTAATGTCGGCGATATATATGAGATACCACGCTCAGACATACCGATGCTGATCCAGGCAGACCAACCGATTTCTGTGGCCCAATTTACCTACTCGCAGGATGAAATTGCCACCGTGCCCACCGATAATTTGTTAGGAGACCCTGATATGGTGGTCTTAAACCCCATCGAGTATAACATCAAAAATATTACGGTGTTTTCGTCTAGTTTAGAAGCGATAAGAAATAAATACATCAATATCTTTATGAAGACCAGTACCCGGACTTCATTTAAGGTAAACGGTAAAATCCCTACAGAGGATTGGCAAATCCTGCCCTCTGATGCAACTTACTCTTATATACAAATAGAGGTCTTTGAAGAAAGCCTGACGCTGAGCGCCGATGATGGCTTTAATGCCATTGCCTATGGTTTTGGCGACCATGAGTCCTATGCTTATTCTGCGGGCACGAACTTGGCCACCAGTCAGTTTTTGACCATTAAGAACAGGATTACTAATGCTGAAGGGAGTTCGGCATGCATCGGTCAGCCTTCCGATTTTAAGCTTACCCTGCCTTACCTGTTAACCAGGATTGTATGGAAGGCCGAAGATGGCAGCGTATTGTACGACGATCAAAACCCTACGCCTACACAGAGCGTTGTTTCCGGACAGACCCTTTATACCTATTTGGCACCGGTAAATAAAACATTCGTCGCGCTTGGCCAATTCAAGCTTTCTGCATTGGCCTCTATTCCACAAACCGTTGGCAACTGTTTTAGTGGCGATATTGAATTGTTATTTACGGTTGATGTAGACCCATTGCCGACGGCAAATTTTACGGTCGATGCAGCCGGATGTGTAGCTAAGGAAATTGTCTTTACGGATAAAAGCATATCGAATGTAGCTCAAAAAAGCATAACCAAATGGCAGTGGGATTTTGGCGATAATTCTCCTGTTGCTACCGAGCAAAATCCAAAACATATTTACCAAACGGATGGCGAGTTTACCATCAAGCTGTTTGTTGGCGCCGAAAATGGCTGTATGTCGGAAGTGTTTGAGAAAAAAATCATCATCAACCCTAAAATTACGCCTAAGTTCGAGGCAAGGGTAGCCACCTGCATCAATACTGATGTAAGTTTTAAAGATCAATCGACCATCACTTCAGGCAATATTGTAAAATGGACCTGGGATATGGGCGATCAAAAAGGAACCTTGCAGAAAACGGATGCAAATGCCTTTGATTACAGATACGATACGCCCGGCAAGTACGCCGTAACCCTTGTGGCCGAAAGCGACAAAGGATGTACGGCCACTTACACGCAAGAAATTACGGTTACAGCTTTGCCTACCAATGATTTTGTATTGCCCGAAGTGTGTCTGGCTGATGCCCAGGCTGCTTTTGCAAACAATTCGACAGATTTTGACGGCACAATCACAAACCTTACTTATTTATGGAACTTTGGCGACCCGGCTTCTGGCGCGTTAAATACTTCGACGCAAAAAGACGGCAAACACAAATACAATGCGGTTGGCAATTACAACGTCACCCTGACTGTTTTTAACAGCAATGGTTGTAGTGTAAGCTTAGTAAAACCTTTTGTGGTAAATGGCTCGTCACCAAAAGCAGATTTTGTAGTGGGTAATAATTTGTGCAGCAATCAGGCTTTTTCGGCCAGCAATGCTGCTACTGTCGATTTTGGAAGCATCACCAGAATTGAATGGTATATTGATGGCGTAAAATACAGCGAAGATGAAAATCCATTGCCAGGCAAACTATACAACTTTAGTTATCCTGCTTTTACAGCACCTTTAACGAAAACCATCATGCTCGAAATGGTGGCTTATTCAGGGGGCATTTGCTCAAACAGGGCTTCAAAGCCGGTTGTTTTATTGGCTTCTCCGGAGGTAACGTTTAATGCCTTGGCTCCACTGTGTTTTAATGCGCCAGTAACACAACTCCAAGCCAGCGAAGCATCGGGTTTAAGTGGTACGGGCGTTTTTAGTGGAGATGGAGTGATGGCCGATGGCCAGTTTGATCCACGGATTGCAGGCGTAGGCAAGCATAGCATTACCTATACTTTTACCGCCACAAACGGATGCATTGATGCCAAAACGCAGGTTATCGAGGTTTATCCGGTACCAACTGTGAGTGTTGAACCAGCTGTTTACATATTTGTTGGCGGGCAGAAAGAACTACAGGCCACTGCCAATGGAACAGGGCTAAGCTACAAATGGACACCGGCAGTAGGCTTAAGCAGCGATGTGGTGTTAAACCCGATTGCCAGCCCACAGACCGATACCAAGTACACCTTAACGGTTACTTCGAGCCAGGGCTGCAGCGAAACAAGCGAAGTTTGGGTGCATGTACTGCAGAATATAAATCCGCCCAGCAGCTTTTCGCCAAACGGCGACGGAGTCAACGATGTATGGAACATCAAGTATTTGGATACCTATCCTAACGCTTCTGTCGAAATTTTTGACAGAAACGGACAAAAAGTATATTTTAGCAAAGGATATGCCGTGCCATTCGACGGAAACTATAACAATAAGGCTTTGCCGGTAGGAACTTATTACTATGTGATAAGCCCGAACAACGGCAGAAAAAGTGTAACAGGAGCAGTCACCATTATTAGATAATTTTGAAAAGAAGTATTTGTATTTTAGGAATAATAATGGTCCTGTCGGTAACGGCAATTGCGCAGCAACGACCACAATATACCCAGTATATTTTTAACAATTACCTACTCAATCCGGCACTTAGCGGCATTGAAAACTACATGGATGTAAAAGCAGGCTATCGTAAACAGTGGTCTGGCATAAACAACGCCCCGCAAACTACTTTTTTGGCTGCACATTGGAACCTGGGCAGCGATTACCTGTGGAAAAATGCGCTTTCTATGCCCGATAAGGAAGACAACCCGATGCGCGACAACTACATGCAGAACTACACCGCTTCGCCTGCACACCATGGCATGGGCGTAGTTATGGTACTTGATAAGGTGGGGCCCATTTCGAGGTTCGATGCCAGCTTAACCTATGCCTACCATTTGCAGTTATCCGGAACGCTAAATCTCTCGGCTGGCGTGGCTGCCGGTTTAACCCGAATCGGACTGGATGTAAACCAGCTTACTTTTGAAAACCCCAACGATCCGGCAATAAACAATACCATTGTAAGCCAGGTAAAACCTGATTTGTCGCTTGGGCTTTGGCTTTATGGCGCTCGTTTTTTTGCTGGTGTTTCTGCCCAGCAGATTTTGCCTCAAAAATTGTCCTTTACCAACGATCCCAAATACAACAGTGGCAAAGAAGTACCTCATGCTTTTCTTACCGCAGGCTACAAACTGTTCTTAGACGAAGAGATTTCGGCCATTCCTTCTTTCATGGTCAAATATGTAAGCCCAACACCGGTTTCGGTTGACGTGAATTTGAAGGTTTCTTTTAAAGATCGCTTTTGGGTAGGGGGAAGCTATCGTCACAATGATTCTTTTGCGGCCATGGCTGGGTTAAACATCAGCAGGTTGGTAAACCTCACTTATTCTTACGATTTTACAACCTCTGAACTCAATAACGTTAGTTACGGGAGCCATGAAATTGTGTTAGGCCTTCAGCTTAACAATGTTTATAAGGTTATGAGTTCTATGCGTATGTGGTAACAGTTGCGTGTTTACAGTTGCCAATTTGCAGTTATCAGTTTACAGTTGAAAGTTAGCAGTTAACAGTTTAATTCAATAAAAAATTAAAGCTCTTTTCTTAGCCTGGCTACCGGAATGTTCATCTGTTCGCGGTATTTGGCTACGGTTCGGCGGGCAATGTTGTAGCCTCTTTCCTTCAGGATTTCGGTCAGTTTTTCATCGGCCAAAGGTCTGCGTTTGTCTTCGTTGCCAATGCAGTCTTCCAATATCTTTTTCACTTCCTTGTTCGATACTTCTTCGCCGGTTTCGGTTTGGATAGCCTCAGAGAAGAAAGATTTGAGCAGGAAAGTGCCAAACTCGGTTTGTACGTATTTGGAATTGGCCACCCTCGAAACGGTCGAAATGTCCATGCCGATTTTATCGGCAATGTCTTTCAGGATCATCGGACGCATTTTACGCTCGTCGGCCGTTAAAAAATATTCGTATTGGTATTGCATGATGGCATTCATGGTTTTCAGCAAGGTTTGCTGTCTTTGCTTAATCGCATCGATAAACCATTTGGCCGAGTCGAGTTTTTGTTTAACAAACTGGACCGCCTCTTTCATTTTCTTGTCCTTTTGGGCCGCTTTGTCGTAATGATCGAACATGTCCATGTAAGAACGGCTCACTCTCAGTTCGGGTGCATTTTTTGAGTTGAGGGTCAGGATCAAGACGCCGTCGTTATTGGAAATATGGAAATCGGGAATAATCTGCAGCTGTTTGGTGGTTACCTGGTTGGAGTCGCCTGGTTTGGGGTTTAGCCTCAATATTTCGGCCACAACTTCTTTCAGTTCTTCGCTGGTTAGCCCTACAGATTTTTCCAGTTTGTCGTAATGCTTTCGCGTAAATTCATCCAAATGGTGTTCAACAATGGCAATGGCTTTTTTGATGATCGGATTATTGGTGTCTTTACGTTTTAATTGTAACGACAGGCATTCTTGCAAGTCTCTGGCGGCAATGCCCGGCGGGTCGAAGCTTTGGATCACTTTGAGCATTTCGAGCACGTCTTCTTCCTCCACCATTACGTTTTGCGAAAAGGCCAGGTCGTCAATCATCGACGTAATCGGTCTGCGCAGGTAGCCGTCATCGTCAAGGCTTCCAATAATCTGCTTGCCAACAATAAAATCAGTATCAGAAAGCGGTACCAGGTCTAACTGTTCCTGCAGGCTTTCAAAAAAAGTGCTTTCAATGGCAATTGGCGTTTCCTTTTTGTCTTCGTCGTCGTCGCCGTTATTGTAAGATGTGCTGTAATCGTTGGTGTTGTCGTCTTGAAGGTAGTCTTCTACGTTAAATTCGTCGCTGCCCATGTCGTCGCCCGAATCCTGGTTGTAGTCGTCGCCGTCTTCGTTCAGGTCGTCGTATTCGCTTTTGGGCTCGTCGGCTGTCATCAGGCTAGGGTCTTCCAGTGCCGGATTGTCTTCCAATTCTTCTTTAATACGAGTATCTAAAGCAACAGTAGGCACCTGTAGCAGTTTAATGAACTGGATCTGCTGGGGTGATAACTTTTGTAATAGCTTTTGCTGTAAATGTTGTTTTAGCATATTTAAGGTTTGGATACGAATCGTTGTCAAAAATAAGCATTTGCTTTAGATTATTGAAGTACGGCCTGTCTATTCTTTTAGAAATAGTTAATTATTTCAACTTAAATACTTGCATTGATGTTAAAGTTTGCTATTTTTAATTCACTTAATTAAACAAGATTGTTCATCTAAAAACTGCTTATGGGCTTTGTTAAAGAATTTAAAGAATTTGCTGTTAAGGGTAATGTAATGGACTTGGCAGTCGGTGTGATCATCGGTGGTGCATTCGGTAAAATCATTGATAGTGTTGTAAATGACCTGGTTATGCCAGTAGTGGCCGCCATTATCGGCAAACCTGATTTTAGCAATATGTACTATGTGTTAAAAGGCAACGTAAAGGTTGGTACAGCCTTGGCCGACGCAAGGAAAGTAGACGGAGCTGTTATTTTTGCCTATGGTAATTTTATTACAGTGGCTATTAACTTCCTGCTGCTGGCGCTCGTTATCTTTATGATGGTAAAGGCTATTAATGCAATGAAACGTAAAGAGGAAGAGAAAGTTGCCGCTGCGCCACCTGCACCTAGCAACGAAGAAGTGCTTTTATCAGAAATCAGAGATTTGCTGAAAAACAAATAAGAACTACAGACTTCAAAAAAAAAAACGTCATTCAGATCAGCTGGATGACGTTTTTTGTTTTAAAGGTTAAAAGGTTTTCTTTACCGTTGGATCAGTTAAGATAATGTAATCGCCGAGGTCTTTATAGCTGTTCCAGTTGGGTTGGCTAAAATCGTCGGGCGCAAACGAAGAAATATTCAGTATTTTGAGTTTGGGTGCATATTTATTCAGTTTGGCTAAGGTGCCTAGCTTTTCGTCGCTATGGAAGCGGCCGTTTACCTGAAAAATCTTTTTGCCCTTGTTGTTCTTGGCATAAGTGGCGATACTCCAGGCCATGGTGGCATCCCAGAAATTTTGCGTTTGGTATACTTTCATGCCGCCCATGCCGTGTCCGCCCAAGGTTTCGATAAACTTGTCGTAGTAGCGTCCGGTCGCGGTGTCGATTGGCAAGGGGGCGATAAAGCGCTTGGAACCTTCAGGCAATTGTTTTAATGCATCCAATCCTGATTTGGTGACCACATTGCTGTACCTGGCTGCGCCATTGGCCCCAATTACATCCAGTTTATTGGTTTTTGCCCATTCGATCATTGGCCTGTAGTCTTTATAATTATTCCAGGCACGGCCTTCTTTGATAAAATTCTTCTCGCTGATGATGCCACTGAGGTATTCGTTAATTACCGGTTGTACATCGGTGTGGAACATTTCTAAGGTCAAAGCCGCTTTGCCCGGGTAGGCCAGCGCAATTTTCTTGAAGATTTCGGCTTCTAGGTAATGGCCAACAGAATCGTTATGCTCTTCGCCGAAGAAAAGGACGTCGGCCTTGCCCAAATCGGTAATGATATCGTCGATACTGATGAGCTTTTGCTTTTTAACATCGTAGATTTTGTAATGGCTCGAAAGGTCTTGCGAAAAGCCCAGCAATGGCAAGATAAAGGCCGCAACAAGTAAAAGGTGTTTTCTGGTCATCTGGTTTTTTTGTGCTAAAGTAAACATTTGCCGGCTATACCTCAAGTAGGTAGCCGTTGTTTGTTGCCTATGATTTGGGGCCTGGCACCGGTTGTTGCTTTGGCATCGGCAAAATTGGCTAATTTGCAATTGTCGGCCCTGCTTCCTGAAGCGGATTTTCGCTACTTTAATTGTTTTAATATTTTTACCGATTAATTAATGCTTTTTACCGATAATTGGCCTGCAAACAGGAGAATGCCATTGGCTGGCAGCGGCGCTTGCACTACCTTTGGTGTATAATAATTGAAGAAACAAATGGAAAACAATAATAATAATACAAATGTGACTAATCGCTCGGGCAAGGTTTGGGCAGGATTAATCATCATCGTTGTAGGCGCTCTCATTCTGCTAGACAACGTAGGCCTCGATTTGCCACGCTGGCTTTTTAGCTGGGGCAACATTTTAATCGCCATTGGTTTACTGGTTGGCTTTAAGCACAACTTTAGGCACAGCGGCTGGTTTATCATGATATTGATTGGTTCTTATTTCAGTTTGGAAAATGCCTTTGGCGATACCATCAACTTCTCGAAAATCGTATTTCCCTGTCTGATTGTTGCGCTGGGACTGTTTATTCTCATTAAGCCGAAAAGTACATATCAAGATCATGCCGAAAGATGGAAAAGAAGAAACGACAAGTGGAACAGGAGGGGCGACAGGTGGAACAGAAGATTTGGCAATGAGCCTCATCAGTTTAGCGGCGAAGAGCCAATAGTAGCCTCGGAAGAAGAAAAAAAAAATAGCAGCAACGATTACCTTGAGTCGGTAAATGTTTTTGGAGGCTGCCATCAAGCCGTGTTTTCTAAAAACTTTAAAGGTGGCGAAATTGTGGCGGTGTTTGGCGGCTGCGACCTGAACCTTACCCAAGCCGATTTTGAGGGCGAAATAACCATCGATGTAACCGCGATTTTTGGAGGCGCCAAGATTATTGTCCCTCCGGGATGGAGGGTGAAATCTGAAGTAACCGCAGTCTTTGGGGGGTTAGACGATAAAAGAAGCATCCAGCCTTTGGCAGAAGGGGTAGATAAAATATTGATCATTAGAGGGATCGCGTTGTTTGGCGGGGTGGATATCAGAAACTATTAACAGGGTCTTTACCTAAAACTCAGCCCGTGACAATTACTCCATTATCAGTAAGTCGAATTAAGCTGGCCTGTGGCGTTTTCTTGGGAGGCTGGATAGCGGCGTGGTCAGCCATGCTTTACTTTACCTTAGATTTTAATTGGCAAATTGCCTTGGCCGATAGCATTGTAAGCAATGGACTATTGGCCATTGGCTGTATGGTGCTGAGCAATATGCTGGGCTATTACCAGCCCAAAAAAGAACGCCTGCTGTTTTTGGTATTGCTTACGGCGGTGCTTACCCTGGTGGCGGTGCTTTTATCCAAGTACGGCTTGCATTATTTGTTTGGCAAACAGAAGGATTACATCCGTTTTTTGGATTTTTCTTTGCCTTTTAGGGCCTTGGTTGCGTTTTTGTGCCTTAGCTGGTGCGCCGTGTCCATTATTTTGTGGTACCGCATAGAAGAACAGTCGGAAACCCAGGAACGCCTGCTCGTGGCGCAAAATCTGGCCAAAGAAGCAGAACTGAACAAGTTGAGGCATCAGTTGCAGCCCCATTTTTTGTTCAATAGCCTCAATTCGGTGTATGCGCTTACCATTGTCAATCCAACCGAAGCCGGCACCATGATCACCAAGCTGGCCGCTTTCTTGCGCGGCACCCTAAAACGCGACGATGAGGTTTGGGTAAACGTAGCCGACGAAATGGAATACATCCAGCTTTACCTCGATATTGAAAAAGTACGATTCAGCCATCGCCTAAACATAGATGTAGCAATTGCCGAAGAAACCCTGGGCTTATGTCTGCCAGGTACCTTGTTGCAGCCTATTGTAGAAAATGCCATCAAATTTGGCCTTTACAATACCTCGAACGCCATTACCATTACCATTCAAGTAAAACTGGAAAACAAGGCCTTGGTTATTTGTGTAGCCAATCCTTTCGATCCCGAAATGAGAGCCAGCAAGGGTACGGGTTTTGGTCTTTCGGCCATACGGCGCAGACTGTACCTGTTATTTGCCGACAGTAATCTATTGCAAACCGAAACAAAAGACAATAATTTGTATATTACCACACTTAAAATACCGCAGAAAGATGATAAGAACGATACTAATTGACGATGAGGCATTAGCACGCGATGTGGTAAAACACTATTTGAAAGATTATCCAGATATTGAAGTGGTGGCCGAGTGCTGCGATGGCTTTGAAGGCCTGAAAGCAATTACCCAGCACAAACCTGATTTTATATTTTTGGATGTACAGATGCCAAAGATCAGCGGTTTTGAAATGCTGGAACTGGTAGAAAACCCGCCGGCCGTTATTTTTACCACGGCTTTTGACGAGTACGCCATCAAGGCTTTTGAAGTAAATGCTGTTGATTACCTGCTCAAGCCTATCGAAAAGATCCGTTTTGAACAGGCCATGCAAAAACTGCCGGCCAAACTGGCCAAAGAAGAGAACAGCAGCCAGGAGTTGCTGGAAACCGCTTCCTTATCGCCTGCACAGAACAGCCGTATTGTGGTGAAAAGCGCGGGAGTGATCAAAATTATTCCGGTTAGCGAACTGCATTACATCGAGGCGGACGACGATTATGTAAAGCTCAGTACTTCTGAAGGCAATTTCCATAAGAATAAAACTATGGGTTTCTTCGAGCAGACTTTAGACCCTTCACAGTTTATCCGTATCCACCGTTCCTACATCATTAACCTGGCTCAGGTCACCAAAATAGAACTGAAAGAAAAAGACAGCTACATTGTGTTGCTCAAATCAGATATCTGGTTGCCGGTGAGCAAAACGGGCTATGTAAAACTGAAAGCGGCTTTAGGCCTTTAATGCAAAAGAACAGCAGGCTTGAGGTTGGGAAGCTTGGTTGATAAAAATAAAAAGAAATCATTTTTGCATTTGTAGAAAAATCGCGTTATATTTGCACCTCTTATTTAAAAACTTAGTTAAGATATTATACAGTTATGAAAAGAACTTTCCAACCTTCGCAAAGAAAGAGAAGAAACAAACATGGCTTCCGCGAAAGAATGGCTACAGCAAACGGTAGAAGAGTATTAGCTTCTCGCCGTGCAAAAGGAAGAAAAAAATTATCAGTTTCTGACGAGCGTCGTCATAAAGCATAATTTTTGATTGCATCGCCTCAATAGGGGAGTTCGCAGATCAGCTATGCTGCCAAACTGCAATCAAAAATGAATAGATTTAACAAAGAAGAACGGTTGTGTAGTAAGAAATATTTAGACTTACTCTTTAAAAACGGTTCTTCTTTTTTATTATATCCCTTTCGCATTACCTTTCTGCTGGTAGCCGAACCGCACAAATATCCCGCACAGGTGGTTATCAACGTAGCCAAAAAGCGCTACAGGCATGCGGTTGATCGGAACCTGATCAAAAGACGTACCCGCGAAGCCTATCGGCTGCAGAAGGAAACAAAGCTTTATCCTTTTTTAAATCAGCCAGACCGGTTGCTGCTGCTGTCATTGCAATACGTAGGCAAAGCAAAATACGACTACAGCGTTTTTGAAAAGAAGCTTTCGGTTGCGCTCCAAAAATTGGTTTCCCAAATCCAGCCAGCCGATGAAATTCATTAAGCAATTGTTTTCCTGGCTTTTCTTGGGCATCATTAAGCTCTATCAGCTCTTTTTGTCGCCTTTGTTGGGGGCAAGTTGCCGCTTTACGCCTACTTGTTCGCAGTATGGGGTAGAGGCCATTAAAAAGCACGGGCCGTTTAAGGGCGGATGGCTTACACTGAAGCGCATTGCCAGCTGCCATCCCTGGGGCAGGCACGGACATGATCCCGTTCCTTAGCGGGGAAGGCTATAATGGACAGTTCATTGTCTTTCAACAATTAAGAGATTATTTTATCATTCTTCCCAAGTCTTTGC
This sequence comes from Pedobacter sp. TM02, assembly GCF_059705275.1. Lineage (NCBI taxonomy): Bacteria > Pseudomonadati > Bacteroidota > Sphingobacteriia > Sphingobacteriales > Sphingobacteriaceae > Pedobacter > Pedobacter sp. TM02. Next base: position 2,602,862 of record NZ_AP046530.1, on the reverse strand, counting down.
CCTTTAATTTTTACTTTTGTGCCTGAAAATGGCTACAATACTTCAAATAGAAACGGCTACGCCGGTTTGCTCGGTGGCTTTGTCGGTAAACGGCACAACTGTTGCGCTTAAGGAACAGGCCGGTCAGCATGTCCATGCGGCCAACCTCACTTTGTTTATTGACGAAGTGTTGCAAATGGCCAAGCTCAGCTACGCCCAAATAGATGCCATAGCGGTAAGTAAGGGGCCGGGTTCTTATACCGGTTTAAGAATTGGCGTATCGACGGCCAAAGGGCTCTGCTTCGCTTTAGATAAGCCTTTAATTGCAATTGGAACCCTGCAAATGATGGCTAATGGCTTTTTGCAGAATCATCCTAACTACGGCGGATTGATCTGCCCGATGATCGATGCCCGACGGATGGAGGTTTTTACGGCCGTATACGACAACAAATTGCAAAGCCTGGAAGCCGTAAATGCCAAAATAATAGACGAAAAAAGCTTTGTGTTAGAGCTGGATAATCATTTTGTGACTTTTATTGGTGATGGAGCGGCTAAATGTGCTCCCGTATTGGAACATCCCAATGCCCATTTTTCTGATGCAAATTTCAATTCGGCCACCTACATGAGCAGGCTTGCCTACGAGGCTTTCAACCAAGAAGCTTTTGAAAATGTAGCCTACTTTGAGCCGTTCTACTTGAAAGATTTTGTGTTTACCACACCAAAGAACAAGCTCTAGGCCACTTGAACATATAGTTAAATAGACTATGGTCCATGGTCTGTCTTATTATAGTTTCCTGAAAAACTCGTACATGCTCCTGAAAAAGCCTTTGTATACCTTTTCGCCGTTTACACCCGGCATGGTGCTCAGGTTTTGCGGATGCTCTACCGTACGGCCAAACTTAATGCCCATGCCCAGGTAAAATGAACCGCCCACATAGCCGCTGCCTACGCTTGCATCGCTTTGGCTAATGCCTTTGCCCAATGAAATGCTTTTGCCCACATTGTCGGTGCCTAAAAAGAATTCAAAATTTGGCGTTTGGTACATGGCCTGCAAACCAATCATCATAAAATTGTTGAAATTATACAATGGCGTTACGCTGGCGGCAAACCTGTCGATTTTGAAAGTATTAACCAAGGCAACATCGCCACCTGGCCGAAAAAGGTTTTTGGAAACAATAAAGCTCGGCTTGTAGAAACCGAAAGTTCTGGAAACGAGGAAGTCGGCCTTGGCATTGGTAGCGGCAAAGAAACTCTTTTGCAGGTCTATGTCTCGTGCCATGTCGGTAATCTCTTGATTGATTTCCGAATTGGTACGGGTAGAGAGCTCGTAAATGCTTTTCAGCTGGTTAAACTTAGCCACATGCGAACTTTTGCTCCACTTGATAAAACCTAAATCCTTAATGTTGCCCATGATAAAATAACCTGATTTAGAAGTATAGGTCGTGCCCAGGCTTATGGATATTCCTGGGTTTTTGAAGGTGGGAATAAAGGTTTTCTTGTTGATTTCGTCGCTTTGTATAAAACTGCCTTTGTAGGTGCCGTTAAGCCCAAGATCTAAACGGTCGTTAAAAGCATCGGCAAAAATGTAAGAATTGTCTATGCGGATCGAATTATAGGTAATGCCACTCAATAAGCTCAATTTGGCGCCAAATGCCAGTCTTTTGTCCCAGTTTTCCCGAATACTTACACTAAACTGGTGGTACGATTGTGCATAGCCCTTGTCGTTGAAGATATCGGTATAAGGCACATTTTGGAAGCGTTTATAGGAATCGAAAATGGCCAGCGATTCGTTGGTGTAGGCTACCTGCGCATCCGATCGGATCTGCCAGGCAAAGCCGATTTCCTGGTTGTATTTGTAAGAATTGAAAATCCTGAAGGTAAGCACATACAAATTGGTCTGCTGATAGAGCTTGTTGATGGCCCCGGTACCTATGGGCAGACCTCTGGTATCGTTCACCTGCTCTTGAGCCAGTTTCCGCAGTACATCCTGCGCACTACCCCCGCCTGCCGCATTGAACCCTAAATTGGGAAAAAGAAAATTGGAGGCATATTTGCCCGAACTGTCTAGGGTAAAGGCCTTTACTGCCGGATTTTCGAACGCATCGAACAAGGTTCTGGTATTAAACAGGGCATATTGCTGCGCTTTAAGCTGGCTAAACAGGCAGATTAATCCAAACAATAGGAAGTATTTCTTTTTCATGGCCACTATGGGGTAGTTTGCAAAGTATCGGCTTTGGCTGTAATTGCTTCTGGTTTTTTATACAAAAGCAAATTAGTCAAAAACTTTCCATTATCACCCGCCAGTTGATAACAAAAAGAATCAAAAGTTCTTAGCCCGTTTTTCGATTGGTATTGTTTATAATAAGCCGGTTTGAGGTTGCGGCCAAAAATATCGTTGGCGTTTTTGTTGCCTACATAGAACGAAATTGTGCTCGATGAAGAAAGCTGGTCGGCCAGGCCTTGATAGGCGGCATCGTTAACAAGCAACTGGTTGCTTTTGTAGCTGTTTAAAAATGCCTGTACGCTGCTGGCATTGTTGGCCATCACCAAATAGTTGTCTATGATGGTGAAGAATGGTCGTTCGAATTTTTTGAAAGGCTCGCCAAAATAGCTGTAGGGAATATTATTTTCCTTAAAAATCCTGATGTCGGGTGCGTAAGAGGCGCTGATGTCCAGCAAAAGCTGGTTCACCTTTTCGCCGTTGCTAAGGGCAATGGCACCAAACTTCTCGCCGGTATTAAGCTGAAAGGCAATCAGTTCGTTTTTGAAATACTTCGGGAAAATCTGGTCCAGGTCCAAGCCGTATTGCTGCTTGATGTTTGCTGTTGTTTTGCCGGTTTTATCGCCGTCTTTTTGTTTGGCTATCCAATGGTCAAGCTCCTTTTTCCAGCTCGCATAATCGCCAATGGCATAGAGGCTGTAATTGGCTGTTTTATCCGGAACAATGTTGTTGATGCTGATTTTCTGCTCCTGGATTTTCGAAAACAACTGATAATAGCTATTGGCATCGTTAATTGTAGTGCTGCCGTTGAATAGCAGTTTTTCCCTGCTGAAATTATAGTTGAGCGAAGCATAACTGTTCTGCTTGTTTAAAATGCCCAGCTCGCCGTTAAGATTGCTGCTCAATATTTGCTGCAGCAACAAAGGCATTTTGTTGAAATTAAGGTAAAGGCTGGCCAAAGTGTTTTTGCTGAAACGGCTGTTGGCTTTAATGTAAGCCGTAAAATCGTGGTCTACCGCAGTTTTAGGATGCAGCGACTGCTGGATGGCTTCCAAGGTGTTCGATACCATAACCAGTTGGTCTTCAATCGCGATAAAGCAAACGGTGCTGTCGGCAAAACTCAATTCATAACTTGTTCCCGTTTGTTTGATTTTGACGTTTTTTAAGCCTAAATCTGGTAAGGATAGCTTCTTTTTGATGTTGGATTTGAGTTGCGTGCTCACGATAAAATCAATGGCATTGTTGGCCCCAGGTACAAAAGCTATATAGATTTTTTGGCCTTCAATAAGTCGGTTGATTTCGGGCTGGTCGATGAGATTGGCCTTCAGAGACCTGATCGAAGCCATCTTTGTTTCGCCGAGCAGGGGCTGAAAAAGATTTTGGCCGCTTAGGATCTCGTAAAAGCTTTTATCGTTTTCAAAACTGAATATCACGCCTGAGTTGGCCGCGGCAGCATTCAGGGATAGGTCGTTGGCATTGGCTTCGGTATTCAGGCTAGAAAAATATACATAGACCATCGCTATGATTCCGAGCAATAAAACACTGAGTATGATGTAAATTCTTTTCATGGTCTTTGTTCACAAATTTAATTTAATTTTGCGATTACAGAGATTATAAGGGCATTTTCTTAATTTAGCAACCGTATAAAGCCGATAACTTATGAATAAACGGATCATCCTAACTGCAGCTTTTTTTGGGGCATTGGCAGTTGTATTAGGTGCTTTTGGTGCGCACGGACTTAAAAACTCCATCAGCGCCTCTGCTTTAGCTATATGGCAGAAAGGGGTAGAATACCAGTTTTACCACACTTTTGCCCTGTTGTACCTTTCTACCTTTGCCCGTTATAAAAACAAGCTTATCGGATTTGCTTACGTGTTTTTTACCCTGGGCATCCTATTGTTTTCGGGCTCGCTATACCTGTTGGCGCTAAAAGACAGTTTCCATCTCGCTTTTGCAGGCTTTATTGGCCCGATTACGCCAATTGGCGGCCTGTGTTTTATTTTGGGCTGGATCAGCCTGTTTATGGCCGCATTAAGAGATAAATAATGCAGTTTGCCGAGCCTACCGATTTTTCTGAAAGAGAAACCCTCTTTGTGGAGGTGATTTTGCCATTGTCGCTGGCCATCAACTATACCTATCGGGTTCCTTATGAACTGAACGACCGCATTGGGGTAGGCAAAAGGGTAGTGGTGCAGTTTGGCAAGCATAAAATGTATACGGCGCTGGTTAAAAGCATCGGTACGCAGCCTCCAGAATTTTATCAGGCCAAGTATATTATCGATGTAGTAGACGATGTACCCGTAATTAATACTAAACAGTTCGAGTTTTGGGACTGGATTGCTTCTTATTACCTCTGCAATGAAGGCGATGTGATGTCTGCCGCCTTGCCTACTGGACTAAAACTGGCCAGCGAAACCATTTTGGTAATCAGAGAGGAATTGCCCGAAGAACTGGTGCTGACCGAAAAAGAAGAACTTATTTTTCAGGTGCTGCAAAAACAGCAGCGTATGAGCATAGACGATGTGGTCGAATTGCTGGGACAAAAAACCGTGTATCCCATTATCAATTCGCTTATTGCCAAAGAAATCATTTTTGTGGCCGAAGAGGTGGTCGAAAAATACAAGCCACTGCTCAAATCATTCATCAAACTCAATCCGTTTTATCAAGATCAGGAAAACCTGAAGCAACTTTTTGCCGTTTTAGAACGGGCACCCAAACAATTGGATGCCTTGTTGGCCTATCTCAAGCTGTCGCGAACCGACCAGGCTGTTCCAAGGCAGCTGTTGCTCGAAGAAAGCGCCTGCGGGCAAGCCGCCCTCAAGGCCTTATTGGATAAAGATATTTTTAGCCTGGAAAAAAGACAGGTAAGCCGATTGAATCAGACAGGCGATGAATTTGAAGTGAATTTTGAGCTCAGTCCAGCGCAGCAACATGCCTTTAACGAAGTGCAAAAAGGCTTTGAAGAAAAAGATGTGGTGCTGTTGCACGGCATTACCGCTTCGGGCAAAACGCAACTTTACATCAAACTGATCGAAAAGGCTATCGCCAATGGCGGACAGGTATTGTTTCTATTGCCCGAAATTGCATTGACCACCCAAATCGTAGAACGCATTAAACAATATTTTGGCGATAAGATTGGGGTTTACCATTCTAAATTCAACGACAACGAACGCGTAGAAATTTGGAATAAAGTAGTAAACGGCGCCTACCAAGTAGTGCTGGGTGCCAGGTCGGCTGTTTTTCTGCCCTTTAAAGAACTCAAACTGATTGTAGTTGACGAAGAACACGAAGCTTCGTACAAGCAACACGAACCCGCGCCACGCTATCAAGCCCGCGATGCTGCCGTTTTCCTGGCGCATCTGCACCAGGCCAAAGTGGTGCTTGGTTCGGCAACGCCATCTATCGAGAGCTTTTACAATGCGCAAACCGACAAGTATGCGCTGGTTACCCTCAACGAAAGGTTTGGAGGCGTACAACTGCCCCTGCAACAAGTAGTCAGCATTGCCGAAGAAACAAAGCGTAAAAAAATGACCTCTTATTTTACCAGCGTGCTCATAGACGATATGGCTGTAGCGCTTGAAAATAAAGAACAGGTTATTTTATTTCAAAACCGTAGGGGCTATGCCACTATTTTGATTTGCGCAACCTGTGGCTATGCACCCAAATGCGTAAACTGCGACGTAAGCCTTACTTACCATAAAACCAGTGGTAAGTTGCACTGTCATTATTGTGGCTACCACCAATCGAGCATTAACATTTGCCCGGCCTGTGGTTCGGTACATATCGAACAAAAAGGATTTGGCACCGAGCGCATAGAAGAAGAACTGAGCCTCATTTTTCCCGAAGCAAAAATAGCCCGCCTGGATTTGGATAGCACCCGCACCAAAAACAGTCTGCAGCAAATCATCTCCGATTTTCAGGATAAAAAAACACAGGTGCTTATTGGTACGCAAATGGTGGCCAAAGGGCTCGATTTTGATAATGTGAGCCTTATTGGCGTAATCAATGCCGATACCTTGCTCAATTACCCCGATTTTAGGGCCTTCGAACGCAGTTACCAGTTGTTGGCCCAGGTGGCAGGCAGAGCGGGCAGGAGAGATAAGCAGGGAAAAGTCTGCATCCAGGCCTACGACGATTCGCACCGGATCATTAAGCAGGTGATGGAAAACAACTACCTGCAAATGTATGCCGACGAAATGGACGAGCGCAAACAGTTTAACTATCCGCCATTTACCCGTTTGATTTTTATAAACGTTAAACACAAGGATGCCCATGTGCTTCAAGTTGCCTCCAATCAGCTGGCCAGTGCGCTTAGGCAACAGCTGGGCAACAGGATATTAGGTCCAGAGCAACCCCTGGTGGCCCGTATCAGAAATTACTACATTAAGCAGATTATCATTAAAATAGAAAAGGCAGCACCTGTACAAAAGGTGAAAACCATTTTAAAAGATACCATCAGGGATTTTAACGCCCAAAAAGACTTTAAGAGCGTAATTACGCAAATAGATGTAGATCCTTATTAGTTTCGGCCTACCAAATGAACCTGTATGCCTACCGAAACAGGATTAAGCAGGAACTCCCATTTGTTGTATTTTACAAAAGTTCGGGTATTGCCTGCATCTTGTTGGGTTGTCTCCTGGCGTTCGTACGAATAGTAGAAATCCAAGCTTGTTTCGGCAAAAATAGAGATGTTTTTAAGTGGATTTATCTTGATGCCCAGCACAGGAGCAAAAACGAAACCGTTTTTATCTGCATCAGCCATATAGGGCATGCTGTTGCTCTTGATATTGTTGTTTTTGATTTCGCCGGTAAAACGGTTGGCTCGAAAACCTGCATCGGCACCAAAATAAGGCTGTATGACCGCGTAATTGATGCTTTTTTCGAAACCTAGCTTAAATGAATAGTCGGTTGATTTTCCAGTGGCAATTTCACAATTGGTACATTGGTTAAAAAAGGTAATGTTGTTCCTGAAATAGTTGCCACTTAAGCGATAGCCGATTTGGTTGTCGTTAAACTTGATGAGCACACCATTGGCAAAAGTATGGGTATAATCCTGAGAGTTGACCTGGTTTAATATTTTTGGCATCTGCATCAAGCTATAGCCCCGCAATCCGATGCTATAGTTGTAGTTGCCGTCTAATTGTGCAAAAGCAACCGATGAAACCAATAAACAAAAAACACTCGCCAAAAATCTTTTCATACTATAATAGGAATATATATCGATTTCAAAAGTAAAAATTATTTGGCGATTTATCAGTACATCTATAGTTGTTTAGGCATATTTTTTAAGCCTTATGGTTTTGTGGATAATTTTTGGGATTGATTTTGTGTTGGTTATCGGCAAATAATCGCTAACCGTAAATAAAAATAACCCGATTTACTGTTTAAACCCTTATTTTTGGAACAAGATGGCGTACAAGTTTGTAGACAATTACCGAGAACAGGGAGCAAGAAAAAGACTGGTTGTATTATTGAGGGAAAGAGGCATCAGCGATGAGCGCGTACTGAAAGCCATAGGCAAGGTGCCCCGTCATTTTTTCTTCGACGAAACTTTCTGGAACCAGGCCTACAAGGATATTGCTTTTCCAATAGGTGATGGACAAACCATTTCTCAACCTTATACCGTAGCTTACCAAACAGAGCTGCTGCATATCCAAAAAGGCGACAAGGTATTGGAAATCGGCACGGGTTCGGGCTACCAGACTTGTATCCTCATGGAGCTTGGCGCCAAGGTTTATACCATCGAACGCCAGGCCAATCTGTATGCCCATACCCTTAAAGTGTTGCCAGGCATGGGCTATAAAGCCAATTTCTTTCTTGGCGATGGCTCTAAAGGCATTGAAGAGCATGCGCCTTACGACAAGATCATTGTAACGGCTGGTGCGCCCTTTGTGCCCGAACTCCTTTTGAAACAGCTGAAAATTGGAGGTATTCTGGTTATTCCGGTCGGCGACGAAAAATCGCAGAAAATGCTCACGGTAATCCGTGCAAGCGAAAACGATTACGATAAAATTGAACTAGATACTTTTCGCTTTGTGCCTTTGGTAGGCGACCAGGCTTGGTAGACCACTATTAAAACTTCAGCGCCCTGTCCATTTCGCGCTTGCTTTCGCGCTCTTTGATGCTGTCGCGTTTGTCAAATTCCTTCTTGCCTTGTGCTAAGGCGATTTCGATTTTCGCAAAGCCCCTTTCGTTGGTGAAAATGCGCAAAGGCACGATGGTATAGCCTTTTTCTTCACCTTTAACCTTCAGTTTCTTAAGTTCCCTTTTTTGCAGAAGCAAAACACGGTCTCTTTTGATGTCGTGATGATAAAAAGAACTATGGCTGTATTCGGAGATATGAAGGTTTCTTACATACAAGTTATCGCCAATAAACATACAGAAAGCATCGGTCATGTTGGCCTTTCCCTGTCTTATCGATTTGATTTCAGTGCCCAGCAAAGCAATGCCGGCCACAAAACTCTCCAAGATGTGGTAATCGAAATAAGCTCTTTTGTTTTTGATCTGTATATCTTTTGACATGTGGCAAATATCGGTATTTATTAGCTAAAATCCTTATTTCTTCTCTTGGCACAACAAAAGCCTTTAAAGAATTGCTTTTGAAAATTTTAAATGCAATTATGTTGCATTTAAAAGTCAGACTATTATATTTGTGTCAATGTTGCTATTGACTATCGCATGGCACATACCATAAATAGCTATAACCATGATAAAAAATCAAACCCTTTCGTCTCGTTACTGGACAAGAAATCATAGCTAAACAAATTATAGCCAATCTTGAAAATGTCTGCCACAGCAAGATGAATTGAAAACCGAATTGAAATCGTTCGCCTTTTATGACCCTTATCCCGTATATCTAATTAAGGTCTGTCAAAATATAAAAAAATGTATTGTTGATTTATTTTTTAGATTAATCTAAATTTATATTTTTGCAAGACTAATAATTGATTATGAAAAGAATTATCCTTCCTGTTTTATTTGTTTTTCTGTTTACAGCAGCAAGAGCACAGTCTATTAAAGTAAGTGGCAAGCTATCGGATGGCAAAGAACCTATACACAAGGCAAGCGTGCAATTGGTAGGCTTGGGTATTGGAACAGTTACTGATAGCTTAGGCGGTTTTGTATTGGCAAACCTAAAACCGGGTAACTACACGCTTAAGGTGAATGCCATGGGCTATAAAACACTAACTATGCCTGTTCGGTTGCAAAGAGATACGCTGCTGTTGCCCATTGCTTTAGAAACCATCGACGAAAAGCTGCATGAAATAGTGGTTACGGGTACACAAAAGGAAATCAAACGGCTAGAAAGTCCGGTGCCTGTCGAGATTTATACGGCTCAATTTTTCAAGAAAAATCCTACACCTAGCATATTCGATGCACTGCAGAACGTAAATGGCGTAAGGCCTCAGCTCAACTGCAATATCTGCAATACGGGTGATATCCATATTAATGGCCTGGAAGGGCCCTATACCATGGTATTGATAGATGGAATGCCCATTGTGAGCAGTTTGTCAACGGTTTATGGTTTGTCGGGCATACCGAATGCGTTGGTAGAACGGATTGAAGTGGTTAAAGGTCCAGCTTCGTCATTGTATGGGAGCGAGGCGGTAGGAGGCTTGATCAATATCATTACCAAAAAGGTACAAAATGCTGCCTTGTTTTCGGCTGATGCCATGGCTACCGGTTACGGCGAGTACAATACGGATTTGGGTTTTAAAGTGAAGGTATCGCCAAGGGTGGCGGTACTTACCGGTGTTAATTACTTCAATTTTCAAAACAAGGTAGACCATAACCATGACGGATTTACAGATGTAACCTTGCAAAATCGGATTTCGCTGTTTCAAAAATGGAACGTCGACCGTAAAGACAACAGGCTGTTTTCGCTGGCCGGTCGCTTTTTGTACGAAGACAGGTGGGGCGGAGAAATGAATTGGAACAAATCTTACCGGGGTGGCAACGAAGTATATGGTGAGAGTATTTACACCAAAAGGTTCGAACTGATTGGCAATTACCAGTTGCCGATCAAGGAAAAATTTTTCTTGGCTTTTTCTTTAACCAATCACGACCAAAACAGCAGGTATGGCGATGTGTCTTACATCGCGCAACAAAAAATAGCCTTTAGTCAGTTGACTTGGGACAAAAAAATTGGCCGGCACGATTTGCTCTTCGGTACGGCTTTGCGCTATACCTATTACGACGACAATACGCCGGCAACAGCCTCTGCCGATTTAGCCGATCGGCATAACCAGCCCGAGCGTACATTTTTACCGGGCCTATTTGTACAAGACGAAATGAAATTGAGCCAAGCCCATTCGCTGTTGGCTGGGTTAAGGTATGACTACAACTCGATACATGGCCATATTTTAACCCCAAGATTGGCCTATAAGTGGAGTATAGATGAGCAAAACATCGTCAGGTTGAATGCGGGAACAGGATTTAGGGTGGTAAATCTGTTTACCGAAGATCATGCCGCTTTAACAGGCGCACGCGAGGTGGTGGTGCCCAATCAGCTGAAACCAGAACGTACATATAATGTTAACCTTAACTATTTAACCAAGGTTTATTTGGATAATGGCTCGTTTTTTGGCTTCGATTTGGCTGCCTTTTATACCTATTTCAATAACCGGATTGTAGGCGATTTCGAAACCAACCCCAATCAGATTATTTACAACAATTTAAATGGCCATGCCGTGAGCAAAGGCTTAACCGGCAACATAGACATGGCTTTGGCCAACGGCTTAAAAGCAACTATCGGACTAACCTATCAAGAGGTAAGCCTAACGGAAGACAGCGTCAAGAAACAGCAACTTTTAACCGAGAAATTTTCAGGTACATGGGCCGTTTCGTATAAAGTCAATAAAATGCATTTGGCTATCGATTATACAGGCAATGTGTATGGGCCCATGCGTTTGCCTTTGTTGGGCAGCTTAGACCCGCGGAGGCCTTTTTCGCCAACCTGGAGCATCCAGAATATTCAATTCACCTACAGCGGTTTTAAGCGTCTTGAAATTTACGGCGGTATCAAAAACCTCTTGAACTTCACGCCAAACAAAGGAACTCCGTTCATCATCGCGCGTACGAATGATCCTTTTGATAAAAATGTACAGTTTGGGGCCAATGGGCAGGTCGTGCCAACTTCCGATAATCCTTATGCTTTAACATTCGATCCCAATTATGTGTATGCGCCCAATCAGGGCATCAGAGGTTTTTTAGGTGTTCGCTTAAGCATCAATTAGCATGAAGAGACTGGTGGTTACATGGATCATCCTTTTGGTGATCGGGTCTGCGAAATCCCAATTGCGGGCCTTTAGTTTTGCGCAATTGGATAGTTTGCAAAAAATAGCGCAACGCAAGGTGTTGGTATTTGTTTATACCGATTGGTGCAACTATTGCCAAGCGATGGAACGGCAAGTGTTTGGCGAAGCTAGCATCCAACAGCAACTTAAGCAAAACTATTATTGGATTGCCTTGAATGCGGAAGAGCAATCGCCAATTAGCTATGGTGGGCATACCTTTGTTTTTAAAGCCAGCAAAGGTGTCCATGAATTGGCAATAGCCCTGATGCCCAATCAAAAAAAGCTGGCTTTCCCGTTTTTGGCTATTCTTGATCAGCAAAACCAAATCAGCTTTCAACGGGAAGGATTTATGGGTGTTGCCGAACTTAAAAAAGTGCTTGCCTATTTTAGGCGCTAGCGTACAATAAGTACGGGGATATCTACTTTGTGCCTTACCGAATCAACCGTTGTGCCGAAAATAAGATCTTTAAGGCCCTTGTGCCCATGCGCACCCATTACCAATAGCTGGATGTTATTTTGCTTGCTGATGCTGGCAATGGCTTTTGCTGTACCGCCAAAACCAATATGCGTACTCGATTCGTAGCCCAAGTCCATCAGGTTTAACCTGTATTTTTCGAGATTCTCAGTATCGATTTGTGTTTCGTGGTCCATTGCCTTTTGGCCGTGGTAGCGTGCCGCTGCGGTTTCAACCACATGTATAAGGTAGTAATGCGCGTTTTTTCCGCCTTGGATCAGCGCATGTCTGATCGTATTTCGGTCGTTTGCAGAAAAATCTACCGTAATCCCGATTTTATGGTAACTGATTTTTTCAATATTGCTAATGGCCAAGGCATCGCCATGCGGCACATTACCAACGCGCTGCCTTTTGCTGATGAGTGGATAGATAAAGATGTAAATTAGCAGCAAGGCCGTTAATACAGCTGCAGGAATTACAATTACGTCGATATACCAGCCACCAGCAGCAGTTCGCCAGTTGCTGATTTCTTCGATTACCAATTTAATATTGAGGCTAACAATGACAATGGCACTTGTCCAAGCCAATATTCTAACCCAAGGCTTAATGGCAAAGCCTTTCATTTCGTTTTTGTCGGAAGTGAGGTGGATAAGCGGAATAATAGCAAAGCCCAATTGCAGGCTCAGTACCACCTGACTTAAAATCAATAAGCCGCCTAGGGCATCGTCGCCAAAAAAGAGGATAGTGCAAAATGCCGGAATAATAGCCAGCAAACGGGTAATCAATCGGCGCAGCCAAGGCTGTATTCTTAAATTTAAATGGCCTTCCATGATAATTTGTCCGGCCAAAGTTCCGGTTACGGTTGAGCTTTGGCCAGCGGCAATTAAAGCGATGGCAAAGAGGGCGGGGGCTACCGAACCAAAGATGTTGTTCAGCAAGCGGTGCGCATCTTGTATTTCGGCTACGTGATGAAAACCGTTTTTAAAGAAAGCGGCAGCGGCTAAGATCAAAATGGCGGCATTGACAAAGAACGCCAGATTCAGGGCCACAGCTGTATCGATGAAATTGAATTTGATGGCTTCTTGAATGCCTTTGTTGTCGCGTTCAAACTTTCGTGTTTGTACCAAAGAAGAGTGAAGGTACAAGTTGTGTGGCATTACCGTGGCACCAATAATACCAATGGCAATGTAAAGTGCCTCGCCAGATAGCATCGAAGGTTCAAAACCCTTGGCAATTTCTTTGATGGATGGTTCTACAATAAACATTTCTACCAAAAAAGAAATACCTACAACAAATACCATCGAAACAATGAAGGCTTCCATTTTACGCATGCCTTTGTTGAGCAGGAAAAGGAGCAGTACGGTATCGAATATGGTAATGGAAATGCCCCAGATTAATGGTAAGCCAAACAGGAGGTTCATGCCAATGGCCATTCCGATGATTTCGGCCAAATCGCAGGCAATAATAGCGGTTTGGGCTAGAACAAACAGCGGAAAATTAACCCATTTGGGATAGGCATTTCGCGAAGCCTGAGCTAAATCAAGCCCCCTTACAATGCCTAAACGCGCGCTAAGCGATTGAAGGAGCAAAGCGATGAGGTTTGACATGAGCAGCACCCAAATAAGCTGATAGCCGAATTTGCTACCCCCGGCAATGTCTGTTGCCCAGTTGCCAGGGTCCATATAGCCCACGCTAACCAGGTAAGCCGGACCAATAAAGGCCAAAATCCGCTTCCAGCCGGTCCGTTTATTGGTCACAACGCTTTGGTGTACTTCGCTTAACGACTGCTTTTGGTCCATGGCTATTTGCTGATTAAAATGTGTTTGGCTACTTCTCTGCTAATACTTTGTTTGTGGTTGTCGACCAAGAGTTCTACCGATCCATCGAAATCTGTGATGGTCATGATTTCTAATTTTTTGCCCAGGGTAAGGCCTAATTTTTCCAAGTGTTTTAAAAAGGGAGAGGAGTGCTCGCTCACGCCTGTGATGGTGCCTTTTTCGCCTACTTTTAATTTGTTGAGCTTGATGAAGGCTTGATCGGCAAAGTTTCCGTTTTTATCTGGAATAGGGTCGCCATGCGGATCTACTTTTGGGAAATCCAAAAAAGCATCCAAACGCTCTATTAATAGGGCCGAGTTGATGTGTTCGAGTTCTTCGGCCACTTCGTGCACCTGGTCCCACTTAAAAGAAAGTTTCTCTACCAAAAAAACTTCCCAAAGCCTGTGTTTCCTCACGATATTGATAGCCGTTAGCCTTCCTTTTTCGGTTAAGGTAACACCTTGGTATTTTACGTAATCTACCAGTTCCTTTTCAGATAGTTTTTTAAGCATATCGGTAACTGAAGCCGCCTTGGTTTGGATGCGTTCGGCAATGGCATTGGTTTGTACCGGATTGCTGATTTCGGAAAGATGATAGATGATTTTCAAGTAGTTCTCTTCGGTGTAGGATTGCATTTTTGTTTACCTAATGATTATTTTAGACAAATCTAAAAAATAAACAATAAAATTAAAAGTAATATTATTGAGGCTTTGTAGAATAAAATTTGGCTAATCAGCGTTAGTATCCTACCTTTGGGTAACAAATGAAACATTTATGGCAACAGAACTAGACAAAACCGATTTTAAAATACTTAAACTGCTTCAAGAGAACGGCAGGATGACCAATTTGCTATTGTCGCAAGAAATCGGTCTATCGCCAGCACCCACCCTGGAGCGTGTACGTAAACTGGAAATGTCGGGTTACATTAAAAGCTACCATGCTTTGGTCGACGAAGAAAAATTGGGCCTAGGCATCAAGACTTTTATCCAGGTGCAGTTGGATTTTCATAAAAACAATACCATTCAGATTTTTTTGGATGAAGTGAACCAAATCAACGAAATTACGGAATGTCATCACGTTACCGGTCAGGCCGACTTTCTGCTGAAGGTTTATGTAAACGACATTAAAGCTTACGAAAGATTGATCATGGATAAAATCAGCAAGATTTCTGTCGTAAAAACCTTTCAAACCATGATGATCATGTCGACCACCAAAAAAGAGCCAATCGTGCCTTTAGAGTATTAGTCTGTTCTTATTCATGACTGAAAGCAGTTGACAAAAAGCTTAGTTTAGATTTGTGATGTTTCCTAAGGCGACCTAAGGTTCCTGAGGCGGTTTAAACTAGGCTTTTGTTCATTTGGGCTAGTGCCTCTGCGTTTACCACCTTAGACAGCTGAGGTAGGCTAAAGCTTAGACAGATGTTTTTTCTTAGGATTCCTAAGGTGCCTGAGGCGGTTTTAGACTAAGCTTTTGTAAATTTGGCTAGTGCCTATCTGCGTTTACCACCTCAAGCGGCTGAGATAGGCTGAGTTTAGGCCGATGTATTTTTTCTTGAGTGCGCTAGGTGTCTGAGGAGGTTTTAAATTAGACCTTAGTATTGTGCTTTGGTTCAGAAAGGTGGATAATACTCGTTTATGAATGGTTTTTTACCATTTTTCACAATATTGGTACAGTTAAAATTGATTAACATTCCTTTTGGAACCCGAAGTATTTTCATATAGGTCAGTATTTGTGCTTCGTGAATAGGTAATATTTTTTCAACTGATTTAAGCTCTACGATGAGGAAATCCTCAATCAGTAAATCTACCCTTAGCTCTGTATCGAGCAACATGCCTTTGTAAGAGATGGTAACAACTTGTTCAGACACAAAAGAAATATTTCTTAATTGCAATTCTCTAATTAGGCATTTATGATAGACTTTTTCTAACAAACCCGGCCCTAAAGTTCGATGTACTTCAATACAAGCGCCAGTTACCTCATACTCGAGATCGTCGATGAAATTTTTATCAATCATATTAAATAAATTTTAAAATGATCAATAGAGATATATTCTAATATAAGAATTAATTAGGAATTCTTTTGCTTAAAATGCTGGATAGACTTAGTTTGGTCGACGTGTTTTTTCTTAGGTATCTTAAGGTGCCTGAGGCGGGTTTAGACTAGGCTTTTGTTCGATTTGGCTAGTGCCTGTCTATGTTTACCACCTAAGACGGCTGAGATAGGCTAAGGTTGGCATATGTATTTTTACTTAGGTGGCCCTAAGGTTCCTGAGGTGGTTTAGACTAGGCTTTTGTTCAGTTTGGCTAGTGCCTGTCTATGTTTGCCACCTTAGACGGCTGAGATAGGCTAAGGTTGGCATATGTATTTTTTCTTAGGTGGCCCTAAGGTTCCTGAGGTGGTTTAGACTAGGCTTTTGTTCAGTTTGGCTAGTGCCTATCTATGTTTACCACCTCGGGCGACTGAGATTGGCTAAGGTTGGCATATATGTTTTTTCTTAGGTGGCCATAAGGTGCCTGTGGCGGTTTTAGACTAAGTTTGTTTAATTTAGCTAGACACGACTATCTGTGTCTACCACTTCAGGTTGAGGTACTTTTTCCTGGGTGAAGGTTATATAAAGCTTAAGTAATTTGCCAATCAATAGGCGTTAACCCTTCTTTTTTTAAGATTTCGTTGGTTTTGGCAAAATGCTTGGAGCCAAAAAAACCATTGTAAGCAGAAAAAGGAGAGGGGTGCGCGGCTTTAAGCACAAAGTGTTTTTTGGTGTCAATCAGGCTCTCTTTTTGCTGGGCATATCGGCCCCAAAGTAAAAATACCAGTCCTGTTCTTTTTGCTGACAGTACCGAAATAACATGGTCTGTAAAAGTTTCCCAACCCTTGTTCTGGTGCGAGCCTGCCTCGTGCGCGCGTACCGTAAGCGTTGCATTGAGCAAAAGTACGCCTTGATCAGCCCAAGCCGTTAGATCGCCGTGATTGGGAATCTTATAGTCCGGAAACTCTTCAGCCAGCTCTTTGTACATGTTTTTGAGCGAAGGTGGTACCACAAGTCCTTTTTGTACAGAAAATGACAAACCATGCGCCTGGCCCTGGCCGTGGTAAGGGTCTTGGCCCAAAATCACCACTTTTACGTTCTCAAAAGGCGTATGGTTAAAAGCGTTGAAGATATCGGCATTTTTAGGATAAACAGTAAATCCTTTCTGCTTTTCTTCTAGCAAAAAGGATTTCAGGCTTTTCATATAAGGCTTTTCAAATTCGCCTTCCAATACATTTAGCCAGCTTGGCTCTAAAGCTGCTGCCATAAATTATTTGGTTTTTGTTTTGGTTGGGGCAGGAGCCGACAGGATATTTACCATGTCTTTTTCCAGCGATTCTTTTGGATGTTCGGTAATGCGGCCAATTTCGTTCCCTTTTTTGTCGGTAAAGATGAAAGTAGGAACACGTTCGATTTTCAGGTTGTCGATCAATCCGTTTTCGGCATGCTTGTTGCCATCAACGGCAATAAAGGCAATCTTGTTTTCGTCAATTTTAAGCTTGTCCATTATCTTGAGGAAATGTGGCACCTGATATTTGCTGTCGCCACACCAAGTACCCAACACAATGGTTACTTTTTTGTTCTTCAAAAGTTTGGTCAATTGGTCAAACTGGGTAGAATCGGCAACATAAGAACTATAGTTGGCATCGTAGCTCTCCTTAAACTCAGGGAAAGTGGTAATGCCTTCTCTTGTACATTGGTTAATCATGACTTGTTTATGTCTGTTAGGGTCTTCCATTTTTTTGTTCAATTCTTGCGCGCCCGCGTTCATTGCGAATAAAAGCAGCAGAGCAGCTAGTATATTTTTCATTTGTTTAATTTTAAGAGTTGGTTGGTAACAACGATTTTGATACTGGATTTATTTGATGAAATTATGAATTTAAAATCTAAATTTTGGTATTTAAACACGATATTTGCGAAAATATTATAAAACTATGTCGAATTTAATACGTCTCATTATAGGTTTTGCTTTTGTTGGTGCCGCGGTTACGCTGATGGTTTTTGGCTATTGGGGCTGGGGAATACTCTTGGTATTTTTAAGTATCTTTTTGTTCGTCACTTATTTCTACAACGAAAACATGCTGATTGCCCAATGGTACCTGCGCAAAGACAATATGTCGAAGGCCGAGCAGTTTTTGGGACGCATCACCAATTACGAAAAACAACTGAACCGAGTACAACACGGTTACTATAATTTATTGATCGGTCTGATCGAATCGAGAAAGGCTCCCATGAAATCGGAGAAATATTTCAAAACCGCATTGAGCCTCGGCTTGCACATGGACCATAACGTGGCCTTGGCCAAGTTAAGTTTGGCAGGTATTGCCATGGCGAAAAGAAACAAAAGAGAAGCCCAAATGTATTTGGCAGATGCCAAAAAAGCAGATAAAAACAAACTATTGGCCGATCAGATCAAACAGATGAAAGACCAAATGGTACTGATGGACAAACAGCAAATCAGGTATAGCCGTTAGTTTAGCTAGAGGCATCAGTCTTGTAGTCGGCTTGGTCGTTACAAAGACTGCCCGCTATTTGTCGCTCAGGCGATCAAAATTCTCATCATATTCAACAGCGTTTCTGCTGATGATATCATCATCGAGGTTGTCGTTTTTACGGCTAAAGAATAGCTCTTCGGCTTGGATGCGCTTTATGAGCTGACGGATCAACGATAAATCGAAGGTGTCTTTACTCAGCTTAATGCAATATTCGTTTTCTGTAATTTCTAAGCTTGAACTGTTCATTTTACGGATCGTTTAAATTTCAAGCTAAAATTAAAAAAGGCTTGCTGCAATAAATGTAACAAGCCTTTAAGTTATTATTATGCTTTTGTTAAGCGAACCAAGCTTCAACCTCGGCCTTGCTTGGCATGGCCAACTCCAGTTTTAGTTTTTTGCGCATACCGCCCAAATCGTTAAATACCTTGTTCGGATTGCCGGCTTTCAGCTCTTCAACGGTATTAAAACCCATTTTACGGATAACCGGAACCCAGTCGGCCGCAACGCCCGCATCAACAAAATCCTGATCGGTGGTAACCTTTGCTTTTTTCTCCGGACGCATCTGCGGGAAGAACAATACCTCTTGGATGGTCGATTGGTTGGTCATCAACATCACCAAACGGTCGATACCGATACCCAGGCCTGAAGTAGGAGGCATGCCATATTCCAGGGCACGCACAAAATCGTCGTCCATGGCCATGGCTTCATCATCACCTCTGGCGGCCAGTTTCAATTGCTCTTCAAAACGCTCTTTCTGGTCGATCGGGTCGTTAAGCTCAGAATACGCATTGGCGATTTCCTTGCCATTTACAAAAAGCTCAAAACGCTCAACCAGGCCATCTTTGCTGCGGTGTTTCTTAGCCAATGGAGTCATTTCCAACGGATAATCGGTAATATAGGTTGGCTGGATCAGGTTGGCTTCCACTTTCTCGCTGAACAGTTCGTCAATCAGTTTGCCACGGCCCATTGAAGCATCAACCTCAATATTCAGGCTCGTGCAGGTTGCCCTGATTTCGTCTTCGCTCATGGCCGATACATCAATTCCGGTATATTTTTCAATCGACTCGTACATGGTCAGCTTCTCGTATGGCCCAGCAAAATTGATTTCGTGTTCGCCCACTTTGACCACAGGATTGCCATGAATGGCCAAAGCCACTTTTTCCAGGCATTCTTCTACCATGCTCATCATCCAGATATAGTCTTTGTAGGCCACATAAATTTCCATCGAGGTAAATTCAGGGTTGTGGGTACGGTCCATGCCTTCGTTCCTGAACATTTTGCCAAACTCGTAAACGCCATCAAAGCCGGCTACGATTAGCCTTTTAAGGTAAAGTTCGTTCGCAATGCGAAGAAACAATGGCATATCCAAAGTGTTGTGGTGCGTAGCAAACGGACGTGCCGCTGCCCCGCCATGTACAGCTTGCAAAATAGGCGTTTCAACTTCCATCCAGCCTTGGCTATCGAAATAGTTGCGCATGGTGTTGATGACCTTAGAGCGGTTAATGAAGATCTGCTTGTAATCAGGGTTAACCGTTAAGTCAACGTAGCGCATCCTGTAACGCAGCTCCGGGTTGGTAAAACCATCGTAAACATTGCCATCGTCGTCGCGCTTTACAATTGGCAAAGGACGCAACGATTTAGAAAGTACGGTCAGTTTTTTAACGTGTACAGAAATTTCGCCGGTTTGGGTGGTAAACACATAACCTTCAACACCGATAAAATCACCGATGTCCAACAACTTTTTAAATACGGTATTGTAAAGGGTCTTGTCTTCGGTGGGACAAAGTTCGTCGCGCTTCAAATAAATTTGGATACGGCCTGTTGCATCTTGCAATTCGGCAAAAGAGGCGGCGCCCATAATATTGCGGCCCATAATTCTTCCAGCAATGCTAATGGTCTTATAAGCGGTTTTATCTTTTTCGTAGTTGGCTAAAATATCTGCAGCGTGGGCATTAATCGTAAATGTTTCGGCCGGGTAAGGCTCGATCCCTAATTCGCGTAATTGCTTTAAAGATTCGCGACGTAATATTTCCTGTTCTGATAATCCTATACTCATTGAATGGTATTTTTTTGCAAAAGTAATGATTTAGTCCGAAGACTAAAGCCTAAAGACCAAAGTTTAAAGCCTATATATCGTCATTGCCGGAAGCGGGCCAACCTCTTACCGAATCAGAGTCGGGCACGACGATTGATGATGGCTGCGAAGTCTTAAAACTTCAAAAGCATGATTTTTAATCGGCTTCTACGCCTTCGGTGTACATGGCATTGATGGCCTCGGCATATTTCTTCTCTACTACGCGGCGCTTTACCTTTAGCGTAGGGGTAATCTCGCCTTCATCTATGCTGAAAGGATTACGCTTGATCTTGAAGTTCTTGATCCTTTCAAACTTGGCCAGTTCGTTCGAGATTTTTTTGATGTCTTTCTCCATCCAGTCGATGATTTCCTGGTTTTCGATAAAATCGCCAGGTTCCTGGAAAAAGGATTCCTTCAGGTTAAAAGTTTCCTGCAAGGTTTCCTTGTTAGGGATGATGATGGCGGTAATGTATTCGCGCTTATCGCCAATTAAGAAAAGCTGATCTATTTTAGGGCTCTTCAGGTAGATGTTCTCTACCGGAGTAGGGTACACGTTTTTGCCATAGGCATTCACGATCATGTTTTTTAAGCGATCGGTAATCTGCAGGTTGCCCTTGTAAAAGCGGCCTATGTCGCCGGTGTGGAACCACTTGTCTTTGTCAATGGCTTCGGCGGTTTCGGCAGGTTTGTTAAAGTAGCCTTTCATTACGCAGTGGCCGCGTACAATGATTTCGCCTTCGGCACATTCAAAGTTTTCGTTAAAGGTATCATGGGTTTGGATGTTGATCATTTGCTTGGTTTCTACATCTTGTATACCCACCTCAATACCCGGAATAACGCGGCCAACCGTACCGTAAACCTGACGGTGGTACTCGGTTACGGCCATTACCGGCGAAGTTTCAGTCAGTCCGAAGCCTTCCAATATCTTAATGCCCAAGTCGCCAAAAAATTCGCCTACGTTTTTAGGCAAAGCTGCGCCGCCCGAAATCATAAATTTTAAACGGCCGCCTGTTTTTTCCTTGATCTTGCTGAATACCAGTTTTTCGGCAATGGCTTTCTGTGCGCTCAGTACCAAACCGGCACTTTGGCCCGCTTCTTTGGCCTGACGGTATTTTTTGCCAATTTCAAGTGCCCAAGTAAATATTTTGGCTTTTAAGCCACCGGCCGCAGTACCCGATTTGATGGCTTTGTCGTGGATGCGTTCCAGCAAACGGGGCACACAGTTCATGACGGTTGGCCTTACCTCGCCCATGTTTTTGGCCAAAAGCTCGAGGCTTTGGGCAAAGGCAATTTTGCAGCCCTGTGCGCAACATACATGGTAGGTAGCCGTACGCTCGAAAACGTGCGAAAGTGGCAGGAAAGACAAGAAGGTTTCGTGTTCGTTGATGACAGGGATTTGCTCCAGACAAACCTTTACGTTTTCCACAAAATTGTAATGGGTAAGCATTACGCCTTTTGGCGTGCCCGTTGTACCCGAAGTATAAATCAAAGAAGATACATCCTGAGGCATCAGTTGGGCTCTGGCCGCTTCAATAGCCTGCCGTTCCTCATTGCTTACGGTTTTGGCCAAAACGGTATCGTAGCTGATGATTTCGGCTTGGATATCGTCTGGAACCGTTATTTTTTCGTAATCCTTAAAGGTTGGAATAATGTAGCGCAATTCCTGGCAGTTGCCAGCCACCTTCAGTACCTTACGCATTAAAAACGGATTGCCGATCAGTAATGATTTAATACCCGAATCGTTAATGATATAGGCTACTTCCTGCTCTGACAAGGTAGGGTAGATGGACACGTTAATAGCTCCGATTTGCTGGATGCCCTGATCGTAATAAACATATTCTGGCGAATTTTCTATCATGAGGCCCAACCTGTCGCCTTTGGTAATGCCCTTCTCCAAAAAGAAGGCCGAAACAGCATCGGCATTGGCAAGGGTAGTGGCAAAGGATATTTCTTCCCAATCGGTACTCTTTTTGTGGATAAGGAAGGTTTCTTCGGGCTTATGAATGTTTTCTACTACGTTTCGCAGCAAAGAAGGAACGGTAGAAAATTCGTTAAATGAGACCATGTAGTAAATTGTTTGGTTTGTTTTGAACTGACAATGATAGGCTTTTCACTTTAATAATGCAACATAAGGCGCATTAACAAAAACAAAAAAAACGCTAAAAAGATTGCAAATTATAGGCGGCCAAAGCGACTTTTACGAAAAAGGCGCGCTTGATTGCTCGAGCACGCCTTTTTGCCTTATTAAGTAATATTAAACAGAAAAACTTTCGCCACAGCCACAAGAACGGCTGGCGTTTGGATTGTTAAAGTTAAAGCCCTTGCCGTTTAGTCCGTCGGTAAAATCCAATTCGGTACCAGCAAGGTAAAGGAATGATTTCATATCCAAGGCAATCTTGATGCCCTTGTCTTCAAAAAACTGGTCGCCAGTTTTGGTTTCGTTGTCGAAATCAAGGTTGTAAGATAAACCTGAGCAACCACCGCCCTTTACAGAAACCCGTAAAAAGTAGTCAGAACCCAATTGCGAATCCTGCATCAGGTGGTCTATTTTGCTTTTTGCTTTATCGGTTATGGTAATCATGATATTTACGATTTATGATTTTAGGTTTACGATTTTGGATTTACGATTTTGTAATGATTTGGATTTGCTACCCAGCTTATTTATCGGATAGTCCAATCTAAAATCGTAACTCGCAAATCTAAAATCTGCTAGTGGTGCGATTTTTCTAAAACCAATGCTTCCATGCCGTTTTTAACACGGTAATCGTTAATGGCCGATTTAATGGCATCTTCTGCCAATACCGAACAGTGGATTTTTACCGGTGGCAAAGCCAACTCTTCTACGATGTCCATGTTGTCGATTTCCAAGGCTTGGTCGATGGTTTTTCCTTTGAGCCATTCTGTAGCCAAAGAAGAAGAGGCAATAGCCGAACCACAGCCAAAAGTTTTGAATTTGGCATCGGTAATTACGTTGTTGCTGTCAACTTCTATCTGCAGGCGCATTACGTCGCCACATTCTGGTGCGCCAACCAAACCGGTACCTACGGTTTTGCTGTCTTTATTTAAAGTACCAACGTTGCGCGGGTTGGTATAATGATCGATTACTTTTTCTGAATATGCCATGATAGTTTAGCTTTTGGATTTTAGCTTTACGATTTTCTAAAATCTCGGTTCTTTTTATTTTTTTATCGTAGAATGCTAAATCGTAATTCGTCAATCTACAATCGTCAGTCTATTTTAGTGTTCAGCCCACTCAATTTTGCTCAGGTCAACACCTTCTTTAAACATTTCCCAAAGCGGAGAAAGGTCTCTCAGGTGGTTAACGGCTTTCTTGGTGTTCTCAATTGCGTAGTCAACTTCTTCTTCGGTGGTAAAACGGCCCAAGCCAAAACGGATTGAAGAGTGCGCCAAATCATCAGACAAGCCTAAGCTTTTCAATACGTATGATGGTTCTAAAGATGCCGAAGTACAAGCCGAGCCAGAAGATACGGCCAAATCTTTCATGGCCATCATCAAACCTTCGCCTTCTACATATTTGAAAGAAATATTGGCTACGTGTGGCAGTCGATGTTCGCGGTTGCCATTTACATAGCTTTCTTCCAAAGTGGTCAATGCGCTTTCCAGTTTATCGCGCAAAGCCGATAAGCGTTTGGCTTCTGATTCCATCTCTAACCTGCACAATTCGCAAGCTTTGCCCAAGCCTACAATGCCCGGTACGTTTAGGGTACCCGAACGCATGCCGCGCTCGTGGCCGCCGCCGTCCATTTGTGCGGTAACTTTAACCCTTGGGTTCTTTCTGCGTACATATAAAACGCCAACACCTTTAGGGCCGTACATTTTATGGGCACTGAAAGCCATCAAATCGATACCGTCTTCGTTTACGTTTACCGGAATTTTGCCCACGGCCTGCGTAGCATCGGTCATAAACAAAGCGCCATGTTTGTGTGCAATAGCCGAAATTTCCTTGATCGGTTGGATCACGCCGATTTCGTTGTTGCCATACATAATGGTTACCAAAATGGTTTTTTCGGTCATGGCCGCTTCAAGTTCCTGCAAATCGATCAAACCATCTTCTTTTACGTTCAGGTAAGTTACTTTGGCACCCAGTTTCTCCAGGTGTTTGCAGGTATCAAGTACAGCTTTGTGTTCTGTTGTGGCAGTTATGATATGGTTACCTTTGTCCTGGTACATTTCAAAAACGCCTTTGATACCCAAGTTATCGGCTTCTGTAGCGCCAGAGGTGAAAATAATTTCTTTGTCTGTACAACCAATTAGTTTTGCTACCTGCTCGCGCGCATAATCAACACCTTCTTCGGCTACCCAACCAAAGGCGTGGTTACGGCTGGCCGCATTGCCAAATTTGTTGGTAAAGTAAGGCAACATGGCCTCTAGCACTCTCGGATCAAGAGGCGTGGTAGCATTATTATCTAAGTAAATCGGAAGTTCCATCATCTATCAATTGTTATCAATACACAAAGATACGAAAAAAGTTTTCGAACAATTATAAATAATAGCTATGAAGCTATAGGTAAAACCCGCATTTTTACATTTGCTTAACTGTTTGAAACCAAGATGAACAAAATAGAACACATTGGCATTGCCATTAAAGACATGCAACAGGCCTGCCATACCTACGAAAAACTGCTCGGAACAGCCTGCTACAAGACGGAGCCGGTCGAATCGGAAGGCGTAAACACGGCATTTTTTAAAGTGGGGCAGAACAAGATCGAACTGCTGGCCAGTACTCGCGAAGACAGCGCGATTGCCAAGTTTTTGGAAAAGAAAGGCGAAGGAATTCATCATATTGCTTTCGATGTGGAAGATATCCATGCAGAAATGGAGCGCCTAAAAAACGAAGGCTTTACTTTGCTGAACGCCGAACCGAAAAAAGGTGCCGACAATAAACTGATCTGTTTTGTGCATCCCAAAGACAGCAATGGCGTGCTGGTAGAGCTTTGCCAGGAAATACGTTAGGTTAATTGTTCATTAGTATCATTGGTTCATTAGTCCATTGGTTTTTTTAGATTTTTAAAGGGTTAAACTGCCGATGTAAACGGCTAAATGTAAACGGCCACACTATTAATTGAATGGAATTGTTTCAAAGTGTAATCGAATTATTAAGGGCCAGCTATTCGGATGTGACTTACGATGGGTTGCATATCGAATATGAAGCTGGACGTGGCAGGCGTTCAATATTTGTACATGATATCGATTATGCCGATGGCAGGCTGGTTTGGCATGAAACCGATGGCTCGAACAATCCTTACCTGGTGGTTTATGGCGACGGTGCTGTTTGGAGTTGGGCACCAATATCCGGTGGCGAAAATTCTGTTGATTTTGAATGCCTTTTGGTCGAGTGGTATCGAGAACACCTCCTTTTTATCTGTTTTGAAAAAAACAGGATCTACGTCAATTCGATGAAGGATAAAAAAAACAGGTCCTTTAGTTTTGATGGTGATCAGCTTAATAGAAAAGATGATGTGCTCTATTGCCGTTCATATAAAGAATTGGATATGGTGAGGCGGGTAAAACTGCCAGAACTCATTGAAATGGAGCCCCTAAGTTTAGAACAGTGCCGAAAAGATGGGGTAGCGCCCGAAACTATAGGCGGGTTAAACGATTTGTCGTCAAAAAATTATCAATAATTTAAAATAATGGCCGAAATAGCATCATTAATCAAAATCATCAGCAAAGATTTCGATATCGCCGAGAACTTGAGCGAAGAACAGCTTTACCATATCCTGGTCAATTCATTCGGTTATTTGGTAGAGAACGATTTTTCGAAGCTGTTGCAAATTCTTTATCGGGCTGATGTTGACCAGTACAAGCTTAAGGAGCTGTTAGAAAGCAGCGATAACCAAAACTCGGCTGAAGTGATTGCCAAGGCCTATATCGACCGCCAAAAAGCCAAGATAGAAACCTGGAAAAAATACAGTTCGTAAGCAGGATTTGGCGTGGCAATGTATCTTCTTCGAATTTTAATTGATTTGCTGTTGTAAATGAAAAATAAAATTAAGATATTTGCATCCTCTAAAATTAGAGCAAAGAAACAAAAGACTAATTGAAACATTCATAAGTGGCGTTGCCAGCAAATTGCAACCTTATTCTTGGAGTTTCATACACATAAAACTTAAATAATATTCAAATGAAAAAAGATTTGCATCCATCAAACTACAG
This sequence comes from Pedobacter sp. TM02, assembly GCF_059705275.1. Taxonomy (NCBI): domain Bacteria; kingdom Pseudomonadati; phylum Bacteroidota; class Sphingobacteriia; order Sphingobacteriales; family Sphingobacteriaceae; genus Pedobacter; species Pedobacter sp. TM02. The sequence goes on along the minus strand of NZ_AP046530.1, from coordinate 2,576,320 downwards.
ATTTGTTGTGTTTAAAGACATGTCTAACGACTATGCTTTCTTAACCAAATCATGCGTTGAGACAAAAGAAACTATTAAATGGGAAGATGGAAATGAATATCCATTATACAAATTAGAGATTTCTCACACTTCGCACCCTTACTATACCGGTAAAATGAAATTGGTTGATACCGCCGGCCGTATCGATAAATTCAAATCACGTTACGCTAAGAAATAATTTTAGCTTACGCATAAAATATTTGAAAGTCCCGTGCAAATGCCTCGGGACTTTTTTTATTTTTGTAGCTTATGACAATCAATTTATTTGATGACAAGTCTTGGCTTTCGCTAAGGCCGCTGACCTTTACCAGGCCTGTGGCAAATTTGAGGATAGGCATCTTGACCATTGCCGAAAAGTGGGCAAAATACCTCCATGCCGATTTTGGCTACTTAACGCAAGCTTACCTCAGCTCCAAATACCCTGCAATAGATTCGGCTCTTTATATTAATGGGTCAATTTGCCCTGACGAAGCCTTGCTCAATGCCATTACGGCACTCCAAGATGGCGAGGCATTGGTCAAAAATGAACTGGTTATCGCTTATTTTTCTTCGGTTCCCTTATCGGCCAGCCAAGCCTTAACGCAATTGAAGCCTATAGCCTTTACTGGCGATTTTACGCACTTGGTTTACCCAGAGCAGTTATTTGGCTTTAATCCCATAGAGATAAGAAAAGATTTTGCCTTGCTTACCAAGGGCAGAACTTCTGCGCAGCTTGACAGTACCAATACCATTCTGGGCGACCATATCTTTGTGGAAGAAGGCGCAAAAGCTACCTGCAGTATATTTAATACCACTTACGGGCCTATCTACCTGGGAAAAAATTCGGAAGTTTGGGAGGCAAGCGCCATCCGTGGCTCATTTGCGCTTGGCGAAAATGCATCGGTAAAAATGGGTGCCAAGATTTATTCGGGTACTACAATCGGGCCAAATTGCCGAGTGGGGGGCGAGATTAACAATTCGGTAATCTGGGGCAACTCTTCAAAGGGCCACGAAGGCTATTTGGGCAATTCGGTGATGGGTGAGTGGTGCAATATTGGTGCCGACAGCAACAACTCTAACCTGAAAAACAATTATGCCAATGTAAAGCTATACGATTACGAAACGCAAAAAATGCGCGATACCACGTTGCAGTTTTGTGGCTTGATCATGGCCGACCATGCCAAATGTGGTATCAATACCATGTTTAATACCGGTTCGGTAGTGGGCGTAAGCGCCAATGTTTTTGGAGCAGGCTTTCCGCCTCACCATATTCCAGATTTTAGCTGGGGCGGTGCACAGGGCTTTGAAACTTACCGTTTAGACAAAATGCTGCATACCACAGTAAAAGTGCTGGCCAGAAAACAAGAGGTTTTAAATGAGGCCGATCGGGCTATTTTGGCACATATCTTTGAAATAACAGAACAATATAGAGGGGTTTAACTCAACAAAGCAAAAAAATTATGAGAAAGAAGATAGTTGCAGGCAACTGGAAAATGAATTTAGATTACCAAGAAGGAGTATCTCTTTTTTCGGAAATCGTAAATATGGTGAGAGACGAAAGAAAAGGTAATCAAATTGCCGTAATCTGTTCGCCGTTTATCCATTTGAACAGCTTGTCGCAATTAGCAGGCGGCGTAGTGAAGATTGGAGCCCAAAATTGCCATCAAAATGAAAGCGGGGCATTTACAGGCGAAATTTCGGCCAAAATGCTCAGCTCTGTAGGTTGCGAATATGTAATCATCGGCCACTCTGAGCGCAGGCAATATTTTGCCGAGTCGGATGCGCTTTTGGCTCAAAAAACCGGTTTGGCCCTTAAAAACAACCTTACGCCAATTTTTTGCGTAGGCGAAACCCTTGACGAGCGCAATAACGGCAGCTACTACCACGTGCTCAAAACACAATTGGAAAATGGCCTGTTTAATTTAAGTGCCGATGATTTTGCCAAGATTGTTTTGGCCTACGAGCCTGTTTGGGCTATTGGTACCGGCTTAACCGCCACGCCAGAACAGGCACAGGATATCCACGCCTTTATCAGGGCCGAAATAGAGGCTAAATATGGCGCTAACATTGCCGATAATACCACGATTTTATACGGGGGCAGCTGCAACGCCAAAAATGCACCCGAACTATTCGCCCAACACGATATCGACGGTGGCTTAATTGGTGGCGCTTCCTTAAAATCGCGCGATTTTGTTGACATCATCAAAACCTTCAATTCCTAATGGATTATAAACAAGTAGCTTTTCAGTTTAGCCAGATCGAAGAATACCAGCAAGATTTATTGGTAGGCGCCTTGGGCGAAATCGGTTTTGATACCTTTGAAGATACCGACAAGGGCTTTGACGCCTTTATCTTGGCTAATCAGTTTAACGAAGCCGAGTTGAACGAGGTTTTGGCAAGCTTTGGCGATGAATTGCAGTACACTTACCTGGTAAGCGATATCCAGGCCCAAAACTGGAACGAAGAGTGGGAGAAGAATTTTAGTCCACTCATTATAACCAATAACTGCTACGTTCGGGCCACTTTTCACGAGGCGCAACCCCAATACGAATACGAAATCGTAATCGATCCCAAAATGGCCTTTGGCACCGGGCATCACCAAACAACCACCATGATGATGCAGTATATTCTCGAAACGGATGTGCAGGACAAAACAATACTCGACATGGGTGCCGGCACGGGCATATTGGGCATTTTAGCAGCGAAAAGGGGAGCGAGGCAAATCGTGGCCATAGACAACGACGAGGTTTGCCATCGCAGTACCATCGAAAATGCCGAATTGAACGAAGTAAGTAATCTGGTATCGTTTTGTGGTAGCAAGGAAGCTATCCCGGATACGCAGTTTGATATCATATTGGCTAATATCAATCGAAATATCTTGTTAGACCAGATTGAGGCTTATGATCGGGTTTTAAAAGAAAATGGCCTGATCTTCTTCAGTGGCTTTTATGAGAGTCCGGATTTGGACATGATCAAGGTGCACTGCGACGGTTTCGGCCTGGTTTATGTAAGCCACAAGAAGCTCGGCGATTGGGTGGCTGCCCAATTTGTAAAAAAATAAATTATAAGGTTAAAAAGCCTGCCTATGGTAGGTGGGTTGCAATGTTTTGGCATTTCAACCTGAATTTCAACCTTGCTGCATTTTAACATTCAACATTAGCTATGCGTATACATTTTATAGCAATAGGCGGCAGTGCCATGCACAATTTGGCTATTGCCCTCCACAAGAAGGGTTTTAAGGTTACAGGCTCTGACGATGTAGTTTTTGAGCCATCGAGCAGCAGATTGGCCAGCTATGGCCTTTTGCCGGCCGAAATGGGTTGGAACGAAGAGTCGATTACTCCCGATATCGATGCTGTTATTTTGGGCATGCATGCCCGGGTTGACAATCCGGAACTGTTGAAGGCCCAAGAAATGGGGCTGAAGATCTATTCTTATCCAGAGTATATTTACGAACAATCTAAAGACAAGTTAAGGGTAGTGATAGGCGGCAGCCATGGCAAAACCACCATTACTTCGATGATCCTGCACGTGCTCAATTATTACCAGCGCGATTTCGACTATTTGGTAGGAGCACAGCTCGCCGGCTTCGATACGATGGTTAAGGTAACCGATTCTGCTCCGGTAATTATTATTGAAGGAGACGAGTACCTGGCTTCGCCGATAGACCGCAGACCAAAGTTCCATTTGTACCATGCAAACATTGGGGTAATCAGCGGCATAGCATGGGACCATATCAACGTTTTTCCTACATTTGGGGAATATATTTCCCAGTTCAGCAAATTTATAGACACGATATCGCCCAACGGAAAATTGATTTATTGTGAAAATGATCTGGAATTAAGAAAAATTGTAATTAATTCTAAAGCAAATATTGAACGTATTCCATATGGTGTTCCGGCGCATGAAGTAATAGACGGAATAACATATATTTTACCTCAGCATACCCCGCTTAAGGTGTTTGGAGATCATAATTTAATGAACCTGAGCGCAGCCAGGTTGGTGTGTGGGCAATTGGGTATAAACGAAAATGATTTTAACCAGGCCATTGCATCTTTTTCTGGCGCTGCCAAGCGTTTAGAGTTGTTAAACGCTACTAAACAGACCAATGTATACAAAGACTTTGCACATTCGCCGTCTAAGCTAAAAGCAACTATCGATGCCGTAAAGGCACAATTTAAAGATAGGAAACTGGTGGCTTGCATCGAGCTGCATACTTTTAGCAGCTTAAACAAAACCTTTCTGCAGCAATATAAAGATACGATGAACGATGCTGATGTGGCCATTGTTTACATAGACGAAAAGACTTTTAGCCAAAAGAAAATGGAGCCATTAACCGAAAAAGATGTTCAAACATCTTTTGGTGATGAAAGGCTGCTGTTTTTTAATAAGGCTTCACAATTGGAAAAATATTTGCGGCAGTTTGATTTTGCCAAAACGAACCTGTTGTTGATGAGTTCGGGCAACTTTGGAGGTATGGATTTGGTTAGATTGGCATTAGAGTTGAATGTATAATGACATACAAACTCTATTTACCTAAAAAATCAAATGAACAACATTGGAAAAAACATCAGACAATTGCGTCAAAAAAATGGCTGGAGCCAGGGGGAGGTAGCCAAAAGACTTAAGATTTCTATTCCCGCATTTTCAAAAATCGAGACAGGCATAACAGACATCAATATTTCAAGGTTGGACCAGATAGCCAAGCTATTCGAGGTTTCTACGCTGGAAATTATTTCTAACGATGACAAAGGTATTCTGGGCGGGAGCTCGTCGATAGAAATCAGCATCCTCAAGGATAAGCTTGCCATCAAGGAAGAAGAAATCACCAAGCTCCAAAAAAAGATCATCGATCTTTATGAGGAGCTTAGAAATTTATCGGAATCAAAAAACTTTTCGCAACGTTAAGTGGCGCTTGCCAAAAGTTGCGCCTGTAGCCTGATGTATGGCGATCATTTTTTCATTGAAATCGCCTACCCACGAAAGTTCCAGTTCCTTGTATTGATTTTTGGGTATCACATATTCTTTGAGCTTAATAAAAAGCACGGACTCCAGTCCGTGTTTTTGATAGGCTGATTTGGTACCCATCACAATGGCGCGCATACGTGTAACGCCTACCCATCGTTTGTAGGCAAATTTTAGCTTTTCCAATAGACCCAATTTGCCATTCAATCCTTTGATCATTTGGTTGGCATCCGGAATAATCACCACAAAAGAGGCTGGTTCGCCATTGGCATAGGCGAACCAGATGAGCTTTTCGTCCATGATCACTTCCATTTGCTTAAAGCTTTCCTCCAGTACTTCTTGCTTGATAGGGACAAAATTTTCAAAATCCTTCCAGCCATCGTTGTAAATTTCCATCAGGTCTTTGATGTATTTTTGGGAATCGCTTTTTTTGAAATGCTCAAAAGTGTAGCCCGGTTTATTGGCCACCCAATTGGCAATTTTGGTGAACCTCTCTGGAAACGGAATGCTCAGGTTGATATGGTTGGTAAGCTGCTCGTAAGCGGTTTCAAAACCATATTCGGTAAAGAATTTCTGGTAATAGGGCAAATGGTAGTTCATGCCGTATGAAGGCGGCGTAAAGCCTTCCACCAATAGCCCCCAAAATTGGTCGTTCTCGCCAAAATTGATTGGGCCTTCCATCACTTTCATGCCTTTAGCCAGGAGCCAGTTTTTAGCCGTATCGAACAGTAAAAAAGCGGCTTCTTTTTGATCGATACATTCGAAAAAGCCCATGCCACCGGTAGGCAACTCATAATGGTGTGCTTTTTTCTCGTTAATGAAAGCGGCTACGCGGCCAATGGTTTGACCTTTGTTGTCAACTAAAATCCAGCGTATGCATTGGCCATGCTTAAAGAAAGGGTTTTTTTCTTCGTCGAATATTTTCTCGATGTCCTGGTCTAGCGGACGGATCCAGCTCGGATCGTTTTGATAGATGGTCTCTACAACATTTAAAAATTCTCTTTTCGTTCCTTTGTCTTTAACGGGTACGATCTTCATTTGCGGCATGGATTTAAAATAAAAAGCACCCTAAAAGGATGCTTTTAAATATAAGGTTTTTAAACTTGGTTAGTATCTGTCGTCGTCATCGTCGTCATCGTCAAAACTTTCGAAGGTATCTAAATCGTCTAACGGCATATCGAAGTCGTCGTCATCGTCTTCGTCCCTGATATCACGATCTTGGATATCATCATCTTCTTCTTCATCTGATTCCTTTTTGCTAGACATCGGCTTGTTCAATGGGTTTTTCTGAATAGGTTTTTTTGGCGTTTTCATAACACAAAAAATATTAATTGTCGGAAAGTTTTAACGATTACTCTAAATTACAAAAAATCTTTTTAAATAGAAAGAAACCTGTTTTTTTAGAATTTTATTTGAGCCAAAATTAATATAAAATCATTCTTTCTGAAAGTTTTTTTGTTTTTTTTCGGGGCTCGAAACGCAAGGGATTAAGGCGCAGCCGGACAACTTTCGGAGAAGAGAAAACAGGCATTAAAACAAAAAAGCGTCTCGAGTTTTTCGGGACGCTTTTAACACACAAATGAAACCTGAATTGAGATATAGTTTTAGGTTAGGTTAAAAAATATCTTTGTCAATCCTATAAGAACGTTTTTAAAACAAACCCATCTGGGTTGTTGAATATCTTATAACAAGTTTAATGCTATTTGAACAATGATTGGAGAATATTTAGTGAGTGGTATGAATAATTGAGTAAACGGTAAAAATTACTGCAATGGGACCAAAATTGTAATGGAAGTGCCACTTTTTCCCAGCTGTTCGATGTACAATTGTATAGGTTTTGCTTCAATCCTGTTCAATAAATTGATCCTTTCTTTGGTTAGGCTCATGCCTTTGCTTTGATGGTTGCCTTTCTTTTGGCCCAGCGAATTGTTGATTCCTACGCCATTGTCGATAATCTGGATGCGCAGGTAATCATCGTCCTGCTGGTTGATTTGGATATTGACCTCGCCACCTTCTTCTTTTGGCATAATGCCGTGCCATATTGCGTTTTCGATGTAAGGCTGCAAAAGCATAGAAGGAATAAGGGTTTCTTCCTTGTCGAGCTGCTGATCTACCTGGATGCTGTAAATGAGCTTGTCGCCAAAGCGGTTTTTCTCTAAGCTGAGGTATAGATTAAGGTATTCGGTTTCTTCTTCCAGATTGATATAGCTCTTGGTACAGATCTCGAGGTTCTTTCTGATGAGCCTCGCAAAGCCCGTGAGCACCTTGTTGGCCGAAGAAGTGTTTTTGGTGTTGATGTAGTGCTGGATGGAGTTCATCACGTTGAACACGAAATGGGGGTTCATCATGGCCTGCAGCGCCTGTTGCTCCAACATCAGGATTTTGTTTTTCAACAGCAATTGTTCCTGTTCCTTGTTCTTCTGCCTTTTGGTAATGCTAACGGTTATGGCATATAAAATATAGCCACCAATGACCAGTAGCAGGGCGAAAAACCACCAGGTTTGCCAAAAATGCTTTTCGAGCACAAAGTTGAATTTGGCGGGCTCGCTCCAAGGGCTGTCCTGGCTTTTTGCGCTTACTTCAAAACAATAGGTGCCTGGTTCCAGCGAAGAAAGCTCCAGTCGCCTGTTTTTGGTTTCAGACCAATTGGCATCGGGCTTTAGGCGATATCTGTACAATATTTTACGGTTTTTAAAGTCGATAGCGCTATAGTTGAAGGTAATGTTGCGTTCGTCTGGCTTGAGCACAAAACTGGCCGAACTTAAATCGAGCACCTCCCTGTTGTTAAGAACCGAAGAAATATAGATTTTTGGCGCTTTGGTTTGCGCTGCTCTTTGGCCGTGTGCAAAATAAACCAAGCCGTTGTTGGTGGCAAAGTAGGCCGTGTCGGTATCGATGTACAGGTCGTTCAGGTCGTCTGATAGCAGGTCGTTGGCATAATCGAACGAATTGATGCTAAAGCTGTTCTGGGCTGTCGAAATGCGGGTGATACCGGTATTGCTGATGGCCCAAAGGTAATTGTCTTTAACAAAAAGCCTGTTGATGATGTTGTTGTTGAGCCCATCTTTCTGGGTAATGTGCCTAATTACCTTGCCGTTCTGAAAAATAACGATGCCGTAGCCATCGGTGGCCATGGCCAATGTGCCGTTGGCCAGCTCCTTGATATCGTTGATGCGTTTGGTGAGCAAAGGCGCATGCTCGTAATATTTGTTGAGCACGCCATGGTTAAACTCCGAAAGCCCGCTGATGTTAGAAAACCATAAATTCTGCCTGCTGTCGTAAAAAACGCGATAAGAACGGTCCTTGAAATAATCTTGCTGTTCTTTGTAGTTGAGGGAAGAGAATTCGAACTTGTTTGTGCGGTCGTTGATGATTACCACGCCCGAAGAAAGGGCCAAGGCCAGTTTGGCGCTGGTATCGATGCTGAAATTCTTGACTACAAACACCGAATTGTTGGTCTCCTTTAAAAAGCGAAGCGATTTTTGTTGCGGATTGGCAGCCGAAATCGAACCGAGGCCATAATCGGAAGCGAAATAAAGAGTATGGTTCTTTTTGTCGATCAGCAGTTGCTTAATGGTATTGTATTTCCGTTTATCGGCGATGTTGATTTGCTGTACACTTTTCGATTTGAGGTTCAGGATATTGAGGTCGCCGCTGCCCATGCCGAGCCATAGTTTGCCCTTTTCGTCTTTGGTTACGCTTTTCACTACTTCGGTGCTCAAGCCCTGGTCTTTATTGATAATGTAAAGCCTCTCTTTAGCAGCAGGCAAGCGGTAAATCCCGTTTTTGGTGGTGAACCACATGTTCTGGCTGTTGTCTCTGATTACCTGGTTCACATCCACGTTTTTGAGCAGCTGCTTGGTATTGCCGTCGTAATCGATTACATAAACGCCGCTATTGTTGCTTAGCCAAAGTTCGTCGTCGTTGGCATAAATATAACCCGGACTATTGCCGAGCAGTTCTGGGGCTACGCGTAAAACCGGTCTGCTCATCGCACCCGATTTGATGTTTAAACCATCCTTATTTAAGAAGTAAACCAGTTTGTCTTTGGTTAGTGCGAGCGTTTTATAAGAGAGTGGCAAGAAATCGTCTTCGATGAGCACGAAATTGTTTCTGATGTACAAAAAACTAGCCGTGGTGCTATAGGCCCAGATATTGCCATGCAGGTCTTCATAAATAAAGGCATTGGCAAATTGCTTTTCCATGGTAGGAGAGCTGTATTTGAGTAGCGATTCGCCATCCCATACGCCAATGATGTTCTTATTGGTGCCAAACCAGATGCGGCCTTTGCTGTCTTCGAAAAAAGAAACAACTACCGCGTTGAAATTGAGTTTTTTGAGCTCTTTGTCGTTGTCGGGATTATAGATTTTGCCATTGTAGAAATAGCTCAATTGCCCATTGAGCGACAAAAACCAGATCCTGCCCTTTTTGTCTTCCCTCAATTGCAGCACCTGGTTGTCGGGTAGCCCATCATCAACAGAAAAGTTTTCGAACATGGAGCCGTCAAAGCGGCTTACGCCGGCATCGGTGGCTATCCAAATATAACCTTTGCGGTCTTGCAAGGTATAGTAGCAGTTGTTGCTGGGCAAGCCGTTTTTGGTGGTATAGTGCGGCAGGTAGGCCGTTTGGGCAACAGCTCTTGCGTTGGCGAATAGCAATAAGGCCAAAACAGCAAAAAATAAACGCAAACAAGCTCTAGCTCTCACTTTGGATATTGGTATAGGCTTTAATGGCATCGAAAAAATCGCTCGCTCTTCTGCGCGATACGTTGATGGCCTCGCCGTTGGTTAATACGACCTGTAGGCCATTTTTAGAGTTGTATTCTTTTACGTATTTGAGGTTAACGATGCTCGACTTATGGATGCGCACAAAGCGTTCTTCGGGCAATATCTCTTCGTAGTCCTTCAGGATTTTGGAAACCGCAATTTTTTCGAGGTTGGCCAGATGGAATACCGAGTAATTGCTGTCGGCTTCAATGCGTATAATTTCGTCTATATCCACTAGTCTGTAGCCTTGGCCGCTAGGCAAGGTTATTTTTTTGATGTTGCTCCGCTCGCTCAGGTCGTTGGCCAGGTTTTTCAGGCTTTCGTTGCGGTTGTTCTCGGCCTTGTTCAGTTTGATGTATTTGGTAGCCTTGGCTACGGCCTCTTTCAATTCATCTATATCGATGGGTTTAAGCAGGTAGTCGAGCGCATTGGCCTTGATGGCTTTTAAGGCATACTGATCATAAGCTGTGGTAAAAATAACCGTGGCATTGGCATTTTGGGCTTGCGGAATAAGCTCGAAGCCATTCTCGCCGGGCATGGCAATATCTAAGAAAATCAGGTCGACATTGTATTGGCTCAGCAAGGCCCTTGCATCGTTTACCGACTTGGCAATGCCCATAATATTGACGTTTTCGCAATTTTCCTGCAGGAGGAAATAAAGCGAGGAACGCGCAAACTCTTCATCATCAACTATGATCGCATTTAGCATAGGTTAGTTTTAATAGGGCTTAATTTATCAAAAAAAGCAGGAAATAGGAAATATTCGGTGCGATTAAATCCAAAGGCACCATTCTTCCGTATGTTATTTCAAAACCTAATTAATTGAACCTTAACCTAAATTTCATTCGTATGGAAAATTTGAACGAACAAAACGTGCTCGAGGAAGAAAAAGGCATTTTTGATGCCAAACTTGAGCGACGTTCTTTTTTGCAGTTTGCGGGAGCAAGCGCAGCGGCTTTGGCGCTAGTGGCAGCTGGCTGTAGAAAAGACAGAACACCTTCGCCAATGGCCAGTGGCGTAACGCTCGATTTTAAAGACGATACCGGCGTACTTAATTATGCCTATGCCTTAGAGCAGCTGGAAGCCGCATTTTATATTCAGGTGGCTTCGAACCCTCCTGCCGGCTTTACGGCAACGCAAAAAGCATATTTCCAAGATGTGCAGTTCCATGAGATTGCCCACCGCGAGTTTTTCAAAAAAGCACTGGGTGCTTCGGCAATTGCCAGCTTAGAGGTTAATTTTTCCGCTATTGATTTTACAAGTGCTACCAGCGTATTGGGTGCCGCCAAAACATTCGAAGATTTGGGAGTTGCCGCCTATAACGGAGCTGGTGTGCGTTTAAATAATGCCGCCAATTTGGTTATCGCAGGGCAGATTGTTTCTGTAGAAGCCCGCCATGCGGCTTGGGTAAGAGACCAGATTTCGCCTGGAAGCTTTGCCGACTTGGCTAGCCTTAGCGCTTTTGGTTCAGTTAATGCCAATGGCTTGGATGGTGCCTTAACCCCAGATAAGGTTTTGGGTTTGGCCGCTCCATATATCAAAACAAAAATCAACGTCATCAACCTTTAAAACCAGTAATCATGAATATTGTAAACATATTAGAAGAAATTGAAAAAGTTGACGGCGAAATCTATGAAAGATTAAGCCCAAGAAGAGCAGCCATGAAAGATTTTTTCAACATGGGCAAGAAAATCTCTTTGGCAGCGCTTCCGTTAGCTTTAGGTTCGATGTTTCAAAAAGCATATGGACAAACCAATCCCACTAGCGTAAATGAAGTTTTAAATTTTGCGCTTTCGCTCGAGTATTTGGAGTATCATTTTTATAACCATGCAGTAGTGGCCGCGCCCGGGCTCATTCCAACAGGTGCGCCATTAACGGCTATTACCACCATTCGCGACCATGAAAAGGCACACGTTGATTTGTTGGTTGGTGCTTTAGGAGCCAATGCCAGAACACCGTTGGCCTATACCGACTTTGATTTTACGGCTGGAGGCACTTTTGGCGACGTTTACACCAATTACTCAACTTTCTTGAAAGTAGCTACAGCTTTTGAAGATACAGGTGTACGTGCCTACAAGGGGCAGGCGCCTATTTTAAAAGGCATGCCGGTTTTAACCACAGCTTTGCAGATCCACTCGGTAGAAGCCCGTCATGCCTCGCATTTGCGCCAAATGACAGCTGCTAATTTGGGTGTCGGGTTAAAACCTTGGATCAGTTTGGGGCCAAACGGCATTTCGAACGATACCGGCGTAGCGGCTGCTGATGCTGTTTATGCCGGCGAAAACAATACATTGCAAGCTGGCGTAGAAATTACAGGTATTGGCGGAGTTAGCGGTGTAACCAAAGCGGCCGCGGCCGAATCTTTTGACGAGTTTTTAACAGGTGCTGCGGTTAAAACCATTGCCAACCTGTTTATCGTACCAGGTAAGAGACTGACATAGTTTTGTTTATAGGTTTGAGTTGAAGGGGAGAGGCTCAAAGCCTTTCCCCTTTTTTTATTTAGTAGGTAATGACCTGCTCTTCCAGATGTGCGGGCAGTTCGCGGTAATTGTATTTTTGGCCTCGCAACTGAGGCTCGAAGCCGGCTTCCCTGATGGCGGTTTGGATACCGTTTGCAGTGAAACGGTGTGGTGCACCAGCCGCCGAAACCACGTTTTCTTCGATCATAATTGAACCAAAATCGTTGGCGCCTGCATGTAGGCAGAGTTGGGCTACGGTTTTGCCAACGGTTAGCCAACTGGCCTGGATGTTTTTGACATTGGGCAACATGATTCTGCTCAGCGCAATCATCCTTACATATTCGTCGCCGGTTACGTTGTTGCTAATGCCCCTTAAACGTTTCAACAAGGTGCCGTCGTCTTGGAAAGGCCAAGGAATAAACGCTAAAAAGCCATTGGCATCGGCCGGTTTTTCGCTTTGTACCGTTCTAATCCACACCAAGTGCTCAAAACGTTCTTCGATGGTTTCTACATGGCCAAACATCATCGTAGCAGAGGTGGTGATGTCTAATTGATGGGCGGCGCGCATCACGTCGAGCCATTCCTGACCCCCGCACTTGCCTTTAGAAATCAATCGGCGTACCCGATCGTTCAGGATTTCGGCGCCTGCACCGGGCAGCGAATCCATGCCGCTGGCTTTGAGCTCTTTTAAGACTTCGGTATGTGAAATGCCTTCTAATTTGGCAATATGGGCAATTTCTGGCGGACCTAAGGCATGCAGCTTCAAGTCTGGATAAAGTTCTTTGAGCTGCTTGAACAGGTTGGCATAAAAGCTCAGGCCTAAATCGGGATGGTGTCCGCCTTGCAGCAACAACTGGTCGCCACCCAGGCGAAAAGTTTCTTCTATCTTCACCTTGTAGGTTTCAATATCGGTAATGTAGCTTTCGTCGTGGCCAGGCCTGCGAAAAAAATTACAGAACTTACAGTTGGCAATACATACGTTCGTGGTGTTTACGTTACGGTCAATTTGCCAAGTTACTTTTCCGCTCGGAACCTGTATTTTCCTCAATTCGTTGGCTACATAGGCCAGCTCTGCTGTGGTGGCATGGTGGTATAAAAAAACGCCTTCTTCTTGGGTAAGGAAGTCGAATTTAAGCGCCCGCTGTAATAGATCGGCAGTATTCATATCACAAAGATAACTAAAAGGGACGTAAGGCGGGTGTAAAATTAGTCTCTAGCGGGAACTGTTGTTGGTTGCCAATTGCCAGTTGTCAGTTTTCGGTTAGCAAGACAACAGTCAGCCAATTTTCTAATCGCTTAATGAACAGGTTTTTAGTTGTCAGTTCGCAATGTAACAATCAACAAATGACTAATCAACCAATGATACCAACGAACTAATTTATCATAAAATAGACACATCTGCTATTTTGCCTAAGCGGTTTTGGCTTTTTCTCTATATTTACGCTCCTTAAAAAATATTATGGTAGACTTTAATCGTTTTACGCTGTCTAATGGACTAAAAGTACTGGTACATGAAGACAACACCACGCCAATGGCGGTATTGAATATTTTGTATGATGTTGGCGCCAGAGACGAAGAAGCCGGACGGACGGGTTTTGCCCATCTTTTTGAGCACCTCATGTTTGGCGGTTCGATCAATATCCCGAGTTACGACGAGCCCCTGCAACGGGTTGGTGGCGAAAACAATGCCTTTACCAGCAACGACATTACCAACTATTACATTACCTTGCCGGCCGCCAATATAGAAACGGCTTTCTGGCTCGAAAGCGATAGGATGCTGAGCCTTGCCTTTTCCGAAAAAAGCCTCGATACGCAGCGTAACGTGGTGATGGAGGAATTTAAACAACGTTACCTTAATCAGCCTTATGGCGATGTTTGGCTTAAATTAAGGCCGCTAGCCTATCAAAAGCATCCTTATCAATGGGCAACTATTGGCCAGGATTTGGCGCAGATAGAAAATGCAAAGATGGAGGATGTGAAAGCATTTTTTCAAAAACATTACAATCCGAAAAATGCCATTTTGGTAGTAGGCGGCAATGTAAAGACCGAAGAGGTGAAAAAACTGGCCGAGAAATGGTTCGAACCTATTCCGGCAGGCGAGAAATACGTGCGAAACCTGCCTAAAGAACCCGAGCAACAAGAGGCAAGAAGCTTAACGGTTAGTGCAAACGTGCCTTTAAATGGCATTTATATTGCTTTTAAGATGGCCTCCAGGCTAGACGCAGATTATCAGGTGTACGATCTTTTGTCTGACATTCTTTCGCAGGGACAATCCTCTCGCCTGTACAACAGCCTGCTCAAATCGCAAAAGCTGTTCAGCGAAATCAATGCCTATATTACAAGCAGCCTCGACGAAGGCCTGCTGGTGGTGGAAGGGAAATTGGTTGCCGGTGTGACCATGGCTGATGCAGAAAAGGCTATTTGGAAAGAACTGGAGAAAATAAGCGCCGAGCTGGTTAGCGAAGAAGAGCTGACCAAGGTAAAGAACAAATCCGAATCGATTATGGTATTTGCTGAAATGAGTTTGTTAGACAAGGCCATGAACTTGGCTTATTACGAGCTTTTGGACGATGCAGCCCAGCTGAATACCGAAATAGATAAATACCTGGCCATTACGGCGGCCCAGCTTCAAAGCGTAGCTGCAAAAACCTTTGTAAAAGAAAAATCGTCTACCTTATATTATTTGGCCAATGCTTAACCGTACAATTGCACCTGATTTTAAACAGGTAAATGATATCCATTTTATTCATCCCCAAGCGCAGCAACTCGACAATGGCATTAAGGTTTTTACCATCAATGCAGGCAAACAGGAACTGGTGAGGATCGAATTCATATTTGAAAACGTAAACTGGCAGGCTAACAAGCCTTTGCAGACCATGGCAGTAAACGGCCTGATCAATAGTGGTACCAAACAGCTTTCGGCCAGAGAAATTGCCGAGAGGGTAGATTATTATGGTGCTTTCCTGCAAACAGACTATACTGCCGATCAAACCAATGTTACGCTCTATACCTTAAACAAACACTTAGAAGCTGTTTTGCCTATTGTTTGGTCTATCCTCAACGAAAGTGTTTTTCCGCAGCACGAATTGGATATTTATATCCAAAATCAGAAGCAAAGGTTACAGGTAAGTTTGCAGAAAAACGACTTCATGGCACGCAAAACATTTGCCAATGCCGTTTTTGGTCAGACACCGTATGGCGTAGACGTGCAGCTAACTGACTATGATGCCTTGACCCAGGCCGAACTGCTGGCTTATTTCAAGGCGGCTTATAAACCATCAAATTGCACTATTGTGGCAGCAGGCAAGTTTGAGGAGAACGAGTTTGTTGTTTTAAACAAGGTTTTTGGAGGCGAATGGGAGAATCATGAAGATTCGGCAGTCAACAGCTTTGGTTTTGAGGCCACAACTGGCCAAGAAATCTACGTAGAGCGGGCAGATGCCTTGCAATCGGCTATCCGAATGGGTAATTTGAGCATTAACCGTAAGCATGCAGATTTTCCGGGCTTACAATTGCTCAATTGTGTACTTGGCGGGTATTTCGGGTCGCGTTTAATGGCTAACATCCGCGAAGACAAAGGCTACACCTATGGAATCGGGTCGAGCATTGCCTCCTTAAGACATGCGGGTTATTTCTTTATTGCCACCGAGGTTGGAACAGCAGTTTGTGCCAGTGCCCTGGAGGAGATAGCAAAGGAAATAGACCTGCTCAAAACGGAGCTGATCAGCAGCGAAGAACTAGATTTGGTCCGCAATTACATGTTGGGTTCGATGCTGGGTAGTTTGGAAAATGCTTTTTCGCATGCAGATAAGTTCAAAAACATCTACTTCTCTGGTCTAGACTACGATTATTACGACAGGTATATCCAAACCGTTAAAACCATGGGGGCCGAAGAACTGAGGCAACTGGCCAATACCTACCTGAACTGGGATGCAATGACCCGGGTAGTGGTAGGTCGAAAATAATCCTTTTGTTAGCATACAATTTTTATGAACATCCCTCAAGAAAACCCACAATATACGTATATCATCAACCCAGATCTGTCTAAAATAGATTGGGACTATGTAATTTCGCTTTTTTATAAAATAGAATGGAAGCACCGCAAGGCAGAAGAAATAGCGGCTGCCTTTAAAAACAGCACCACTACGCTTTTTATATTCGATAACGATCGGATTATTGCTTTTGGCAGGGTAGTGGGCGACGGCAGGTATTATGCCATGCTGGCCGATATTGTGGTAGACCCCGATTACCAGAAACAAGGTTTGGGCAAATATTTGGTTACCACACTCAATAACCAGTTAGAAAACTATCACTTCGTCAATTTGAGCGCCGCCCCTGGTGCCGACCATTTTTATAAAAGCATGGGCTGGAAAAAACAAACAACGGCCTTTATTTGGCCACAGGGTCCCAAGCAATTGAGGCAACATTGCGAGGCCGAATAGTTTCGAGATAATATTCGACAATAAAAAATCCCGCATCGTTAGGAGATGCGGGATTTTTTTATGGTGCTTTGGCTAAAATAGCCTTTTGCCTGTCGGTGCATTGCCAGCATGGCATTTAAGCGCTTTGTTGCGTCTGTAAATACTCGTTTCGTACTGCCTTGGCCGTTTTGTGCGCTTTGGTATGGCTCCAGCCGGGTGGCATTATGATGTATAAAAACTTGTTTTTCAGTCCGGGTGCATTCCAAACGTCTTGGGCCAGCACTACAAATTCGCCAAAATAGGCATCTAAAAAGCTGTTCTTTTTCATAGGCCTCGTTATGCCATACTCAATTTTGATGTTTTTGTCTTCTGCTTGGTAGGTTTTAAAGACATGATCCCATATAGGCAGCAGGTTACAGAAATTGGTATCCATGTACAAAGGGTTTTTGGCATGGTGTACCCGATGGTGCGAAGGAGTAAGGATAATTTTGTTCAGGAAGCCAAAACGCCCATCTTTCGAAATGTTTTCGCCGATGTGGATGAAAGAACCCCAAATACCATCAATAAACATCATGAGAAACAACAAGGCCGGACTAACACCTAAAAGAATGCAAACACTCGTCCTGATCAGGTCGGCATAGGGCGCTTCGAGAAAGAAATGGGCAAAGTTAACCGACAGATTCATGGTTTCGGGCGCATGGTGGGTAGAATGCAGGCACCAAAACAAACGGACTTTGTGGCCTAGATAATGATAGATAAAGTGCCCAAATTCCCAAACAACATAGCCGTAAACAAGTCCGTACCAGGTAATTTCGAGACTGAACGGCGCAAATTTGGCAAAGAGGCCGATACAGATGGAAACCATGCCGATGGAAATAACACGGCCTACCAGCGAATTGATTACCAAGGAAAAGAAGGAAATCCGGTAATCAACCAATTTGAACCGGCGATAAAGTAGCATCCTTATAATTTCGAAGAGCAACAAAAAGGGGATAATAGGCCCAATAAGTGCGGTTATGCCTTTCCAGGTCAGAAACTGGCCATAATCGTGGGTAGTTATTAGCTTTAAGAAATCGCCAAGCCCAAAGAAGTCGATGAGCCATTCTTTGACGCCTATAAAAAAGTTTTCCATAAGTAAAGGTGTTTGCAACAATTGAATTTAACTCAATTCTATAACTTTTGCAAAAAGACGGCAAAGCAATTGACAGATGCCATGCGCAACAAGGAAAAGACGATCGGGAAAAAAAATGCTCAAGCAGGATATGGGCCCTCGCTTTTTTTGTCGGCATAAAACATAATGATATTTTTATATTGACAGATTATATTGTATCTTTGCCCGGCAAATAATAATTCTTAATTTATTTGCTATGCAACTCGATCCCCAAAAATTTATTGCAACTGGTTTAACCTACGATGACGTGCTTTTGGTGCCGTCTTATTCGGAGATTTTGCCCCGTGAAGTGAATACATCCACTTTCTTGACCAAGAAAATCAAGCTGAACGTTCCCTTGGTTTCGGCCGCCATGGATACCGTTACAGAGGCGGCATTGGCCATTGCCATTGCGCAAAATGGCGGACTTGGCATGTTGCACAAAAATATGACGATTGAAAGACAAGCCGAAGAAGTGCGCAAAGTAAAGCGCTCGGAAAGCGGCATGATCCAAGATCCGGTTACCTTGTTGGAGCACTCGATTGTAGCCGATGCCTTTAAGATCATGAAAGAGCATAAAATTGGTGGCATTCCGGTGGTAAGCAGCGATAATAAATTGGTAGGGATCATTACCAATCGCGATCTCCGTTTCCAAAAGGACATGAACAAGCCAATTGCCGAGGTGATGACCAAGCATAACCTCATTGTGGCGCCAGAGGGAACAACTTTGCTACAAGCCGAAGAAATCCTGCAAAACCACAAAATCGAGAAGTTGCCTGTGGTCAATAACGAGGGCTACCTAAGCGGATTGATCACTTTTAAAGATATCCAAAAAGTAAAAAATTACCCGGCTGCCTGTAAAGACGAAAAAGGCCGGCTAAGAGTAGGCGCAGCCGTAGGCGTTACTGCTGATACCTTGCTTCGTGTAGATGCTTTGGTAAAAGCCGGGGTTGATGTTATTGCCATTGATACGGCACACGGCCATTCAAAAGGCGTAATCGATAAATTGAAGGAAGTAAAAGCCAAATATCCAGACCTGCAGGTAATTGCCGGTAACATTGCCACCGGTGCAGCCGCCAAGGCCTTGGCCGAAGCAGGTGCCGATGCCGTAAAAGTAGGAATTGGACCAGGTTCTATCTGTACTACCCGTATTATCGCCGGTGTAGGCGTACCACAGCTATATGCGGTTTTCGAGTGCGCCAAAGCGCTCAAAGGGACTGGCGTTCCGGTTATTGCCGACGGTGGAATTAAACATACCGGCGATATTTCTAAAGCCATAGCAGCTGGTGCAAGTACTGTAATGGCAGGCTCGCTGTTTGCAGGAGTGGAAGAATCGCCAGGTGAAACCATTATTTACGAAGGCCGTAAGTTCAAGTCTTATCGTGGCATGGGCTCTATCGAAGCCATGGAACAAGGCTCTAAAGACCGTTATTTTCAAGATGTAGAAGACGATATCAAAAAACTGGTACCAGAAGGCATTGTTGGCCGCGTTCCTTTTAAAGGCACTTTGGCCGAAGTGATGTATCAATATGTTGGTGGCTTGCGTGCCAGTATGGGTTACTGTGGGGCTGCAACCATCGAAGCTTTGCAGGAAGCGCAGTTTGTACAGATTACGGCTGCCGGCATGAGGGAAAGTCACCCGCACGATATTACCATTACTAAAGAAGCACCAAACTACAGCAGATAGTAGGCATTACATTATATTGAAAGGAGCATCGCATATCGATGCTCTTTTTTTTGAAATAATGCTAAACAATAAGGTGGTTGCTGTGGAATTTTGTTCTGTTGAAACGATTTTTTTAATAAAATTCAGTATAAAATTTTGTTGTTGGCTTTTTTAAAATATATTTGTCTACTTAATCTATAGATATTATATATTATTGAAATCAATTTTAACATCATCATGCTTTATGAAACATCATTACTCCCTTTTTAAACTTACGTTTTTGCTGTTCCTCTTCGTCGCGCCGGTGCTGGCCTGGGCACAAGGCAATAATTTTATCGAAGTGAGCGGCCATATCATCGATAAGGAAAACAAACAATCTTTGACAGGCATCAACGTATTGATCAAAGGCACAGTGAACGGGGTAGCCACCGATTCGCAGGGAAAGTTTACCTTAAAAACCAAAGCCAAATATCCCTTCACCCTGATTTTTTCGGCTGTCGGCTTCGAAACCCAGGAATTTGAGGTTTCAAGTCCCAATTCGGTACTCAACATTGAGTTGGTTACCCAAACGCTCTTGGGCAAAGAAGTCGTCGTTACCGCATCAAGGGTAGAAGAGAATATCCTTAAATCGCCGGTTGCCATAGAAAAGCTCGACATCAGGGCCATCCGCGAATCGCCTGCTCCCAGCTTCTACGATGCTTTGGAAAATGTAAAAGGCGTACAGATGACTACCTCGAGCATTACCTTTAAAATACCCAATACCCGTGGTTTCAATATTCCTAACAATTTTCGTTTTGTGCAGCTGGTTGATGGCATCGATATGCAGGCCGCTACCTTGGGCGTACCGTTGGGCAATGCCATTGGACCAACAGAATTGGATATTGCCAGCGTAGAAATTACGCCAGGGGCAGCTTCTGCATTATATGGCATGAATGCCATTAATGGTATGGCTAATTTGCTCACAAAGAGTCCGTTTTTGTACCAAGGGCTAAGTTTTTACCAAAAAACAGGGATCAACCATGTAGGCGGCACAGGCAGAGAGTTGAGCAACCTCACCGAAACAGCCTTTCGCTATGCCAAGGCCTTCAACAATAAGTTTGCCTTTAAAGTCAATTTTAGCTACCTGAGGGGCACCGATTGGTTGGCCGATACCAAGACCAACCAAAATCCGAACAACCTGAATACCGCCAATCCATCGTTCCCAGAGCTCAATGCCGACGTAGACAATCCGGCCTACGACGCCTGGAACAAGTATGGCGACGATAGCGGGAGCAATGCCGTAACCTTAACGGGCCTCACCATTCCGGGCCATAGCGGAAGCCAGAGCATTATTGTAAGGCGTACCGGCTATTGGGAAAAAGATGTGGTAAAACCCACTGTCGATAACCTTAAATTCGATGCCTCCCTGCACTACCGTTTGGGCGACAATGCAGAACTTTCTTACGGCTACCGCATTGGCAAAATGGATGGGGTCTTTCAGCGTGGCAACAAAATCCAGCTAGACAATGTTGTTGTGCAGAACCATAAATTGGAGCTCAAAGGATCCAATTATTTTGTGAGAACCTATGTTTCTTTAGAAAATACCGGCGATTCTTACAACATCAAACCCTTGGTTGATAATTTAGACATCACCAGCGGAGGTACCAACAGCGTTTGGGGTGCCAAATACAAAACGGCGCTGCAAAATGCACTGAACAATGGTGCTTCGTTGGCCGATGCCTTGCGCATTGGGCGTACGGCTGCCGATGCCAGCAGGGTAGTGCCGGGTACACCGGCTTTCGAAGAGTTGAAAAATACCATTATCGCCATCAATAACTGGGACCATAAGGCCGTAGTTGGTGGCGATGCACCCGCAACAGGCGGCGCTTGGTTGAGCCAAAAAAGCCATACTTACCATGCCGACGGCCAATTAGACCTGTCGCACAAAACCAAGGTGTTTAACCTTTTGGTCGGTGCCGATGCCCGTATTTACGAAGTAGTGCCCGATGGCAACAACTTTGTCGATTTTAAAAGACCTGTTGCCGATAGAAACAAGCCTTTGCCCGATGGCAGTTTTGGCGACAATGTTTACTATAAAAAATTCGGTGCCTTTGCGCAAGTAACCAAAACCTTTTTCGAAGAAAAGCTGAAGCTGTTTGGCTCGTTGCGCCTCGATTACAATCCAGAGTTTACCGCCAAGCTCAACCCGAGGGTGGCAGCGGTTTATACGCTGGCCCAAAAGCATAACTTCAGGGTATCTTTCCAGAACGGCTACCGTTTTCCGGCACTGTTCGAGGCTATTTCTTTTGTCAATAATGGTAACATCAGGCGTGTAGGAGGTTTGTCGTATATTAATGAAGGATTGAATTACCTTGATAATTCCTACACCTTAAATTCGATCAACAGCTTTAATGCGGCGGTAAACAAAGATGTGGCGGGCGGATTAACGACCAATGCCGCCGCGCTAAAAAACAGGAGCCTGCTCGAGGTTACCAATCTTTCGCCAACAAGGCCAGAACGTATCAATTCGTTCGAGTTTGGCTATAAAAGCGTATTGCTCGACAATAAGTTGGTGTTGGATATTGATGCTTACGTAAACCAGTACAACGGATTTCTGGGACAGGTAGAAGTGGCCGTGCCTTATGCTACAGGCTTAAGTTCGCAGGTAAAGGTGGGTTCTGACGAAGCGGTGGTCGCCATGGTGCAATCGAACAGAAACACCCAGCAAACACGCTATAGGGTGTATACCAATGCCAAAAACCAGTACAACAACTATGGCTCGTCGCTGGGGCTGACCTACAATTTCTATAGGCAATTTACCATAGCCGGAAATGTAAACTATAACGATATTTCGGAAAACAAGAGCAAAGATGTATTTGTAACTGGGTTTAATACGCCCAATTGGGCGACCAATATTTCTTTTGGCAATCGGGAAATCGTAAAGAATTTGGGCTTTAACGTATTGTGGAAATGGCAACAGTCCTTTTTGTGGGAAAGTCCCTTGGTTAATGGCCAAGTGCCGGCATTCCATACTTTCGATGCGCAGGTTACTTATCGCATCCCGCAAAACAAAGCCACCATTAAATTGGGTGGTACCAATATCTTCAACAAAAACTACGTGCAATATGCAGGCGGACCAACTTTGGGCGGACTTTATTATGTAGCCGTAACTTTCGATGGTTTGTTGGTGAAGTAGGTAGGGAGTGATGGTCCATAGCAGATGGTCTGGTCAATTGTTGATAAACCACAGACTATTGTCACTTGCTATGGACTATCTACTATTTTCATACTTTTGTATCAAAATTGAAAATATGAAATCCATCTGCGTGTATTGCGGCTCAAACTTTAATGGCGACCCTATCCTTCAAAAAGCGATAGAAGATTTGGCTCTTACCTTAGCCAACCAGCAGATTACCTTGGTTTATGGTGGCGGAAGCGTAGGGGTAATGGGCGTGCTGGCCAATCAGGTGCTCGAGCAGCAAGGCCAAGTGATTGGCGTTATCCCGCAGTTTTTGATGGATAAGGAAGTTGGCCATAAAGGATTGACGCAATTGATTGTTACCGAAAATATGCATCAACGCAAGCAAAAAATGGCCGATCTGTGCGATGGGTTTATCATTCTGCCTGGTGGTTTTGGCACTTTAGAAGAGTTTTTTGAAGTCTTAACCTGGTTGCAGCTCGGCTTGCATGCCAAACCGATAGGTGTATTGAACGTAAATGGCTTTTATGATCCGCTCTTTTTGCAGATGGACGTTATGGTGCAGCACCGTTTCTTGAAGCAGGTTAACAGAGACTTGGTTTTTAATGAAACAGAAGCCCCTGTATTGGTCGAGAAAATGAAAAATTTTACCGCCAAACCCGACGATGTTTGGTTCAGGGATAGAAATCTGGCCTAAAGCCTACAGAAAGTTATCCTTGGTAATTTCCCAGGTCCAGGGTTTTTTAAAATCGTTAAGGGTACGTAGGTCGGTAAAATACAGAACATCTTCGCTGGTGATGTTGGCGGCGTTCCGCGAAAACAAATTGCCGTTTACCTGTTTAAGCCTGCGGTCTATAAAATCGTAGGTCTTATCGCTCATTTCGCCAGAAGTAATGTTGTAATAGGTGTTGTTGGCCTTAATCAGCACCCATTGTTTATGCTGGTATTTAAATTCATAAGCCAATTTCCAGCGCCAGTCGTTGCCTCCTTCAAACAGCAGGTTCAAGGTGTTGTTTTTAATGCGCAATTCCTTAAAGGGTTCGCCCAAGGCACCGCCTTCTTCAGATCGGAGGATGAAGTTGTTGTTTTGCAAAACCAACTGATAGCCACTGGATGGCTGCTGCCTAAAAAAGATGGCCAGGATGCGCGGTTTTTGAAACTCCTTGATCAATTCGGTTTCGCTATCGCCATAGGCTCTTCTTTCGGTAACTGGAAAATTGTATTCCAGCACCAATGCCATATCCTCAAGGCCATCATTATTCAGGTCGCCGTAGGCCGTATCAATGGCTTTCCAGTTATTTGGAACAAAGGTGCCAATGGTTTTGCCCTTCGCAGCCAGTTTGGGATAGCTGAAGTTTTGTGCCGTGGCCCATTGAAAGCAGCAGATACAAAAAATTAAAATCAGGTAGCGCATCTTTAGTAAAACGTTCAAAAATTCAAATTAGCATGTAAGCGTTCCTAAACTAAATACCAAACAGGGTTTTAGTTTTAAGAATATAGCCGCTAACTTGCTCGCCTGAACCTTGCTCGATTAAAGTTTGATCGGCGAAGGCCTCATCTAACCAAATCAATAAACAATATAGATGAACATAGAATTCAACAAAAACGAAGATGCAAATAAGCAGCTGGTGTACGAATTAAAGACCAGGCTTAAAACAATATATAGCGGCGGTGGAGAGAAAAATGCCCAAAAGCAAAAAGAAAAGGGCAAAATGCTGGCTCGAGAGCGCATCAAATACCTGATAGACGACGATCGCGAGTTCTTGGAACTGGCTGCCTTTGCTGCCGATGGCATGTATGCCGCAGAAGGCGGTTGCCCGAGTGCCGGCGTAGTAGCCGGAATTGGCTATGTGTCGGGCAGGCAATGCATGATTGTGGCCAACGATGCCACCGTAAAAGCCGGTGCCTGGTTCCCGATGACGGCTAAAAAGAACCTGAGGGCGCAGGAAGTTGCCATGGAAAACCGTTTGCCGATTATCTATTTGGTTGACAGCGCAGGTGTTTACCTACCTATGCAGGACGAAATTTTTCCAGACAAGGAACATTTTGGACGTATTTTCAGAAATAATGCTATCATGTCGTCGGAGGGTATCGTGCAGATCGCGGCTATTATGGGGTCTTGCGTAGCAGGAGGAGCCTATCTGCCCATCATGAGCGATGAAGCCATGATTGTAGACGGCACGGGCTCTGTTTTCTTGGCAGGCTCTTACCTGGTTAAATCGGCCATTGGCGAAAGCGTTGACAACGAAACACTGGGTGGCGCTACTACCCATTGCGAAATTTCGGGGGTTACCGATTATAAGCATCCGAATGATCAGGCTTGTTTAGACAGCATCTGCAACATCATGAGCATGCTGGGGGCACCGCAACAAGCCGGCTTCGACAGGATAAAACCAGCCAGTCCAAAACTCAATGAGCAGGAAATTTATGGCATTTTGCCCGATAACAGGGAAAAACCTTACGAAATGAGGGATATTGTCCATCGTTTGGTCGACAACTCTGAATTTGAAGAATACAAGGCATTATATGGCCAGAGCATTGTTTGTGGCTTGGGCCGTATAGATGGCTGGGCTGTGGGCATTGTAGCCAACCAGCGCAACGTGGTGAAGTCTAAAAAGGGCGAAATGCAGTTTGGCGGTGTTATCTATTCCGATAGTGCCGATAAGGCTACCCGTTTCATCATGAACTGCAACCAAAAGAAAATACCGCTGGTATTTTTGCAGGATGTAACCGGGTTTATGGTGGGTAGCAGGTCTGAACAGGGTGGCATTATCAAAGACGGCGCCAAGATGGTAAATGCAGTGGCCAATTCGGTTGTGCCTAAATTTACCATTGTGGTGGGTAATTCGTATGGAGCCGGCAATTACGCCATGTGTGGCAAGGCTTACGATCCGAGGCTTATTTATGCTTGGCCAAGTGCCAAAATTGCCGTAATGGGTGGTGCACAGGCCGCCAAGGTCTTGCTGCAGATTCAGCAGGCTTCGTCAAAGGCCAAGGAAGAAGTGGCCGATCCTGCAAAAGAGAACGAACTGCTCAAGCAGATTACCGATCGCTATAACAGTCAAACTACGCCGTATTATGCGGCCGCCAGGCTTTGGGTTGATGGAGTTATCGATCCCTTGGAAACCCGTAAGGTCATTTCGATGGGTATCGAAGCTGCCAACCAATCGCCCATTATAAAACCATTTAACGTAGGGGTTATACAAACCTGATTTTTCGGAGGTGAGTAAGCATTGCTAACGGTTGGCAGGAAACATGGTTTTAAGGTCGTACCCCCGCCGATTTTTGAAAAATCACGATCGTTTTGTATATTGCTTTTGCAAATGAAAAATGTTTTAGTCTTGTTTTTACTACTGGCCTGCTTTGGTGTTAGGGCGCAGGTAAGGCCAATCTATTTTATTGCCGATTCGATAACCACCGATAAGAGCAAGGCCACGCATTACGGTGTTTTTGGAAAGATCAGCACCGATACCTTATGGACATTTAAGTTGTACGACCTCCGCAATAACCTGGTACAGGTAGGCACTTTTGCCGATTCGTTGCTGATGATGCCCGTGGGCAAATTCTCTTACTATAGTTCTGTAGATGATTTCAACTACGACCATCATACCCATTTCTATTTCAAGCAAACCGATCGTTTTCTCGCCGAACAAGGCCAGTATGTAGCCGGCAAGAAGAGCGGGAGGTGGATCGAATTCTTCCCCGATGGCAAAATCCTGAGCATTACGGTATACCTGGCTGGAATAAAACACGGCGAATACAAGCTGTTTAATGAACGTGGCAAGTTGCTGGTATCTGGTCAGCATGTACTGGATTTACGGGATGGCGAATGGAAATACTCGGAAGGAAAAAAAGAAACCTATAAATCAGGCGAACTGATAGCCATCAAGCCATAAACTAGGCCAAGAGCCAAAAAATAATCTTCAATGAAAAAATATCTGATCTTTTCTGTTCTATGTATGCTTGGGCTTACGGTGGTGGCCCAAAAACCCATTTATTTTGTAGGTGATGGGGTAACAAGCGATGCCGCAAGAGCTACGTCTTACGGCATTTATGGCAAGCTGAGCACCGAAGACGTTTGGATACTTAAAAGGTACGACCTTGATGATAACCTGATGCAAACAGGCTCTTACAAAGACGAAAACCTGACCATTCCGCATGGGCAGTTTGTTTTTTATATGGACTTGGCCTATTTTAATATGCTGGGCAAAGAAAACTTCAAGTTGAAAAATAAAACCCGTTTTAAATATCAGGAAGGCTCTTTTGTGGATGGCTTAGAGCAGGGCACATGGACTTTATTCTATCCCGATGGGAATATCCTCAATATTCAGCATTATAAAAATGGCCAGCTGGATGGAGAGTTTAAGACATTGGATAGGTATGGCAGGGTTGTGGTTAGTGGCCATTTTGTAGCCGGCAAAAAGGAAGGCGAATGGATTACTGAAAAAGGGACAAAGATAGAAACCTATGAGGAAGATGTACTCAAATCGAGCAAAGCAGTAAAGTCTGAAAAAGAGAAGCAACAAATCAAGAATTAACCGATGAAAAAGCTTATTTGTTGGTTGCTTTTATGGCCTGTATCGCTTTGTTTTGCCCAAACGGCTTCTACCATTCACGAACAAGCCATTGTGGTAGATACCCATGGCGATATTCTGTTTAACCAGATTAAATCGGGCATTGATATCGGCCAATTGCAGGCGTCTGGTAATTTTGACCTGGTACGCGCCAAAAAGGGCGGATTGGATGTACAGGTGTTTTCCATCTGGTGCGATGAAACCGGAGGTTTTGCAGTAGCCAACCGCGAAATAGATTCGCTTTACAGCCTTATTAAACGCTATCCCCAGCAAATTGCTTTGGTTAAAAATGCCAGAGAATTGCTACAGGCAGTTAAAGACAAAAAACTGGCGGCCATGATTGGGGTAGAAGGCGGCCACATGATAGAAAATGACCTAAGCAAACTGGATGCCTTGGCCAAACGAGGCATGATTTACCTGACCCTTACCTGGAACAACAGCACGCCCTGGGCCAGTTCGGCCGCAGATGAAACCAGTGGAAAGGTAAAACCTTCGGTTGCGGGACTTAACGAATGGGGCAAAAAAGTAGTACATCGCCTTAACCAATTAGGCGTATTGGTAGATCTTTCGCATGTAGGCGAAAAGACCTTTTTCGATGCCGTTCAAACCTCCAACAAACCTGTATTGGTGTCGCACAGCTGTGTGTATGCGTTAAATCCTGTAGCCAGGAACCTTAAAGACGAACAGATCAAGGCCGTTGGTAAAAACGGTGGCGTAATTTCGCTCAACTTTTACAGTGGCTTTCTCGATTCTGCTTTCGATGCCAAACAAAAACGCTTTTTGGCCAAATATGGCGACGAACTCAAGACCCTAAGCAGTAAATATGGGCGCAGCAATGCCATTGATACGTTGATTGCCCTACATCGGCAAGATGCCGATGCCACAAGGCCTACCGTTGAATTGCTCATTGATCATATCGACTACATCGTGAAACTGATTGGGGTAGACCACGTGGGCTTGGGTGCCGACTTTGATGGGGCCGAATCGTTTCCGCTGGGCATGGATAGCGTAGCCGATTATCCGAAAGTGACGGCTGCTTTGCGCAGAAGAGGCTATTCAAAAGAAGCCATCGAGAAAATATTGGGTGGTAATTTCATCCGCCTGCTCAAAGCCAACGAACGTTAAATGCCTGTCCATGTACCTATTGCCAATACCTATAGCTTTATCATTAAAATTTATTGATTTTCCATCTTAAATTCACATTTTAGCGCAGGGTTGTCCCATCAAAACTTAAACCGTACTTTTGTATAAATTTTAATCATAATGTCTCAAGAACAAGAAATAGAACACGTAAAATGTCTGATCATCGGCTCTGGTCCTGCGGGCTATACCGCCGCCATTTATGCTGCCCGTGCAGACCTGAACCCAGTGATGTATACCGGCATGGAAATGGGGGGGCAGCTAACCCAAACCACCGATGTAGATAACTTTCCAGGTTATCCCGACGGAATTATGGGGCCAGAAATGATGGAAGACTTCAGAAAACAGGCCGAACGCTTTGGTACGCAGATCCGTTTTGGTTACGTAAGTTCTGTTGATTTTTCGGCCATGCCGCACAAGGTAGTGGTTGATGAAATTAAAACCATTACAGCTGATACGGTGATTATTGCTACTGGTGCCAAGGCCAAATGGCTGGGTTTGCCTAGCGAGCAGCAGTACAACGGCTTTGGCGTTTCGGCCTGTGCCGTATGCGATGGCTTTTTCTTCAAAGGTCAGGATGTAGCCATTGTTGGTGCTGGCGATACAGCTGCCGAAGAAGCTACCTATTTGGCCAAACTTTGTAAAAAAGTGTACATGTTGGTGCGCAGAGACGAATTCAGGGCTTCGAAAGCCATGGTTCACCGCGTGCTGAATACCCCAAACATCGAGGTCATATACAATACCGAAACTACCGAGATTATTGGCAACGGCAAAAACGTAACCGGCGTACATGTATTTAACCACCAAACCAAGGAATCGAGAACCTTGGACATTGAAGGTTTTTTTGTGGCCATAGGACACAAGCCCAATACCGATATTTTTAAAGGCTGGTTAGATATGGACGAAACCGGTTACCTGAAAACCATTCCGGGTACGTCTAAAACCAATATTGAAGGCGTGTTTGCCTGTGGAGATGTGCAGGACCATTATTACCGTCAGGCGGTTACCGCTGCGGGTTCTGGCTGTATGGCAGCCCTTGATGCCGAACGCTATTTGGCAGCCAAGGGCGATGTGGCCAAAGTAACGGCCTAGTACGCCTGAATTTTGATAGATGATAAGAAAGCGTTGCCAATCCGGCAGCGCTTTTTTTGCTTCAAGACCAAGATCAATGCTTTTGGCATTGGCTTAAATTTTATATCTTGTGGACTTAACCACATACAACCATGAAAAAACTAATACCTGTTCTTTTCCTCGCTTTGATGGCCTTTCAAAGCCGAGCGCAAACAGACGCAAACCTGGGAATCATCCCCGCGCCTGTATCTATCCAAAAATCAAATGGCAGCTTTCATTTAAGCAAAACGGTAGTTTTGATAAGCAACGAAGCCGAAAATGCCAAATCGGCCGATTTGTTGAATGCTTTTATCGTAACCAAAGGTGGTTTCGCCTTGCGCGAAGCCAAAACCATAGACAAAGGCCAAAAAGCCATTGTGCTGACTTCGGTAGGGGCCGAAAAATTGCCTGCCGAAGGCTATACCATTAAAATTACGCCCAACGAAATTAAGGTAACCGGTAAAGGTGCAGGCCTTTTTTATGGCGTACAATCGCTGATGCAACTGATGCCAGAAAAGGCACAGGATAAAATTGTTGTTCCTGCCGTAGAAATTAACGATTATCCGCGTTTCAAATACAGGGGACTTCACTTAGATGTAGGCCGTCATTTCTTTCCGGTTGCTTTCGTAAAGAAATACATCGACCTGATGGCTCAATACAAGCTCAACACTTTCCATTGGCATCTAACCGAAGACCAAGGCTGGAGGATAGAGATCAAGAAATATCCGAAACTCATCAGCGTGGGCAGCAGCCGAAACGGAACCATTGTAGGCAACTATCCGGGTACTGGTGGTACCGATAACGAAGTTTACAAAGGTTATTATACCCAAGACGAGGTAAAAGGCATTGTAGCTTATGCCGCCTCGAAATTTATCAACGTGATTCCCGAAATCGAAATGCCTGGCCATGCCTCGGCCGCTATAGCCGCCTATCCAGAATTGAGCTGCTTTCCTGACAGGGACACCTTCGTGAGCGATAAAACGCCTTGGTCGGGCAGCAGAACCGGCAAACAAGTACAGCAAACCTGGGGTGTTTTCGACGATGTTTTTGTGCCTACAGAAAATACCTTTAACTTTTTGCAGGATGTGTTGGATGAGGTGATGG
This sequence comes from Pedobacter sp. TM02, assembly GCF_059705275.1. Classification (NCBI taxonomy): domain Bacteria; kingdom Pseudomonadati; phylum Bacteroidota; class Sphingobacteriia; order Sphingobacteriales; family Sphingobacteriaceae; genus Pedobacter; species Pedobacter sp. TM02. Next base: position 2,545,769 of record NZ_AP046530.1, on the reverse strand, counting down.
CCTTGTTTCCTTCAAAATACATCCATATTGGCGGCGACGAATGCCCGAAAGAATATTGGAAACAATCGCCGTTTTGCCAGCAGTTTATCAAAGACAACAACCTGAAAGACGAGCATGGCCTGCAGAGCTACTTTATCCAACGCATCGAAAAATACATCAACAGCAAAGGCCGTTCGATTATTGGATGGGATGAAATTTTAGAGGGTGGCCTGGCACCCAATGCTACCGTAATGAGCTGGAGGGGCGAGGCTGGTGGCATTGAAGCCGCCAAGCAAAATCACGATGTAATCATGACCCCGGGTTCGGCCGGAATGTACTTCGACCATAAACAGTCTGATTCGCCTGATGAGCCGTTAACCATTGGCGGCTTTGCACCTTACACCAAAACCTATGCCTACGATCCTGTTCCAAAAGAATTGTCGGCCGAACAGCAAAAACACATCATCGGCGTGCAAGGCAACGTATGGACCGAATACATGGAAACCCCGGCCAAAGTAGAATACATGATTTTGCCTAAGCTTTTCTCTTTGTCTGAAATTGCATGGAGCCAGGTAGCTAGAAAAGACATCAAAAACTTTACCGAAGAAAGGGTACCGGTGCATTTGGCGCGCTTAGACAAAACAGCTACCAATTATTGGGTGCCAACCCCAATAGGACAGGACCAAAAGGTTATTAACGGTGAAAATATTACGGTAGAATTGAAAATCCCAATTCCGGGCGCTAAAATCTTTTATACCTTGGATGGCTACCGTCCGTCTGAAAATGCCACCGAATACACTGCTCCAATCAAGGTAATTGTACCACAAGGGCAAAAGAAAACGTTAAAGACCATAGTGGTTGCGCCAAGCGGAAAAAGAAGCGTAGTTAAAGAAACCACCTTGAACAACGGTTCGCCGGATGTAAAGGCCAAATAAGCATAAAAAGCTTGCAAAAAAAGGATAAAACCTATAATTTGGAGTTTAAAATCATCACAACAAATGAAACTAAACCACGCTATTAAATTTTGCCTTTTTGTACTAACGGGTGCATTGCTGTTCGCGTCGTGTCGCAACGAGCAAAAGCCTGCTCCCGCTGCTAAAGTGGCTGCAAGTGCCAAACAAGTTAACCCTTTTCCATTTTATAAAGACATAGAAATAAAACCCGGCTACCATTTTGAGGTGCTAAGCTGGGGCAAAGGCGTAGACACGGTAGGTGGCTACCTGTTGCTCATGTCTGATTCGATCAAAAACAATTACAGGTCGATAGCCGGAGAGCGGAAAGGAATCATTACCGATGCCTGGAACATGGATTTGGATAATGATGGGAATCCAGAATTATACATCCAGTACGTAGTAAGGAACAATGTAAACGACCTGAACGTATACGAGTTTGCCGGCAACAGCTTTGACAAGATCAGTTTTCCGGGCCTGAGCAGCAACCTCAAAAAAGACTACAAGGGTAACGATAAGTTCTTTGTTAAAAACGGCGATTTGTTCCGTTCGGTGCCCGTGGTAAGTACAGACAGCGGCAAAACCACTACGGTAATCAAAACCCTCAAATACCGTTTAAGCGGCAACAGTTTTTTGGCAACGGAAGTAAAGCCGGAAAATTAAGATCAGAGGTTGTCCAAATCAAATCCCTATCGCTTAGCGATAGGGATTTTTTTATGGATATTTGTTCAGTTCCGCACGTAAAAAATCATCCCACCGGGCTTGGGCTTCCAAATCCGAACCATGCTTGGTTTCATCGTCGTAGCGGTCTTGCATAGCACTGTAATAATCGCTGATGCGGTTTGCGGTTTGTACAATTAGTCTTTTGTAGTTGCTTGCCGTATATTTTTGGCTGGGAATTTGGATTTCACCTGTTTTAAGCAGCAAAAAATTGATGTAAACATGACCCTGTTCATGGTTTAAAAGCTGGCGACTTGTTTTTCTGTTGCTGATGCGGTCTCTTTTCACCCATGAGCGAGAAGCATCTACACCGGCGGCAAACTTAAAATCGATAGATAAGTGGCCGTCTCTTATTTTCGAGGTATAGCTATAATGCCAAGTGGTTACCGTTAAGGCGGCATAAGCCGAGTGGGAGTCGGGCTCGCCCCTAAAATGGGTATCCCAGTCGAGCTGCTCAGGATAAACCTCCCGACCGGCCTTAAAGCTGCTTAGGCAAACCAGCAGCATGGCGAAGGTAAAATTCAATGCGGTTTTCATTCGATGATATAGAACGAAAGCCGTGCCAAGAAAGTATACAAGCTGATAAAAGCTAAATCAAACGGTTGGCTTTGGCAATTTTAATGGCATCGGCTTTAGAGTTCACGTTCAGTTTGATGTAAATATTCTTGACGTGCGTTTTGACCGTTTCTACTTCTATAAAAAGCTCGTTGGCAATCTGGCTTCGGTCTTTGCCCTTCGAAATCAGGTCCAAAATTTGGGCTTCTCTTTTGGTTAACGGCGAATCGAAGTTTTTTTGCAACGACCTGATTACCGTTCGGGCAACGTTGGGGCTCATTGGCCCGCCACCCATAATCACTTCTTTAATGGCGTCGATAATTTTTGCCGAAGGCGTATTTTTTGTAAAATAGCCAGAGGCGCCATTGGCCAATGCATCCAGTATCGTTTTTTCTACCTCAAATACGGTTAGTATAATTACATAAACCTGGGGCAGCATTTTTTTGATCAGCGGCAAGGCATCGATGCCGCTAACGCCGGGCAATTGTATGTCCAGCAAAATCACATCCGGATTGTCTTTCGCCAATTGGTGTTTAGCCGTTTCAAAAGAAGCGTAAGTACTAACCACCTGATACGGCGAAGTATGGTCGATGAGATAGGCATAGCCCTCCCTAATGGTTTCGTCGTCTTCTATTATTGCAATCCTTGCTTCTGCCTTGTTATACATTTTGTTTTCGTTTTAAGGTGGAGAAATTGATCAGCAGGCAAATGGCCGTTCCGTCGGCTTTCGAAATCACGTTAAGGTCGGCACCAATTCTTTCGGCGCGCAGGTACATGTTGTTCATGCCATGCCCGCTTTTGGCCTTGTTAATATCAAACCCTTTGCCGTTGTCTTCCAAGCTAAGCAGCAATAACTTGTTGTTGAGCTTGGCCTTGAAATATACTTCGGTGGCTTTAGAGTGCTTGAGCGCATTGTGGATGGATTCCTTAAAAATAAGCAGCACGTTTCTGTTCAGGTCTAACGTAAGTCCAATGTGGTTGTCGGGAATTTCGATATGGTGCTTAAACTGTGCTGGCGTATCGTTAAACATTTCGATTCCAAAATCCTTGATATGGTCTACCAGCTGATTTAGGGTGTCGTTTTTGGGGTTCAACGACCAAAGAATATCTTTCGTGCCGTTATACAGCTCGTTAACATTGGTGGCTATCTTCTTGATGATGTTCTTTTTTTCGCTGTCGTCATCGCGAAGCATGCTGCTCAGTACTTCAGAAAGCACGGTAATGCGCGTTAGTTTGTTGCCCAGGTCGTCGTGAAAATCTTCGGCCGTCTGTTTCCTGATCTTGTACTGTTCTTCGAGCTTTATTTTTAAATGAAGCTTTCTTCTGCGTTCGTTAATGGTTAAAATGGCATATACGGTAGCCAAAATGAGCAATATGACCAATAGGAATACAAAAAACCTGAAGGTATTGGTTTGGTAGTAGGGCGGCAGGATTTCGAACGAAAAAGAAGCGGTATTAACAGAAGTGAGCCCTTCTTTGGTAATGGCAATCACTTCGAAGGTGTACCTTCCGGCAGGTACGGCGGTAAAGTTGACGGCACTGTTGCTGCTGGCCTGGCTAAATTTGTTGTCGAGGCCAACTAAACGATATTTATAACGCAACGAACTCGGGTTGGTGAGGTAAATGCCCGAAAAATTAATACTGATGTAGTTGTGGCTATAAGGAAACGAGGGTCTTTCTTGAAGTTCGTGGCTCTTGAAAGTAGTTTTAAAAGTGCTTTGTTCGGTTTTTCTTTTATAGCTGGGAAAAACGTTGATAGAATTGATGGTGATGTAAGGTTTTACTTCAACGCTTGGCATGGGGTCTACCTTGTACACAATAACCCCTTTGGTGGTGCCTATCCACATGTTGTTGTGGTCTTGCAAAATGGCATTTTGGTTGCATTCTACCAAAAGCCCGTTGGCATCAGGCGTGTTGATGAGCTTAAAGTTTTTGGGGTCCATGCGGCTAATGCCCCTGCCGGTTCCCAGCCAGATTAATCCGTTGCTGTCTTCAATGATGCTGTAAATGTGATCAGAAGCCAGGCCGTTTTTGGTATTGATGGTCCAGTTTTTCCCTGTTTCCCTGTTCCAGATCAGCAGACCATAGTCGGAAGTGCCAAACAAGATATAGCCTTTGTATTTGAGCATGCAAAGTATGCTGGAGCCCATCAGGTTCTTGTTTTTGATGTGCCTTACATTCTGTTTGTTTACAAAAACATAGGCGCCGTCTTGTGTGCCTACTAAAACTGTATCCCGCCCCAGGTCGAGCAGGCTGTTGCCTGGCAGTTTTGAAATTTTGTTGAGCTTTTTGGTTCCCTCATCAAATGTAAAAACGCCTCGGTTGGTGGTTATCCATATCTCTTTGCTGCCGGTTTCTATAATGGATTGGTAAGAAATGGGCGAGGGGCTTTTTTGATCTACTCTTTTAATGGCTTTGTCGGTAGCCAGCCATAAGCCCCCTTCGGCAGAACCAATCCACACCCTTTTTTTACTATCGCGGTGCAGAAAATTGATATGGTAGGATTCGTCTTTGGCAAAAGGAATTTCGATGTTCCTTATTTTTTGCCCCGAACGGTATTCGTAAAGCCCATCGTAAGCTCCCATCCATATGGCATCAGAGCTGGGACCATAGCTAACGGCCATCACCAGTTTATTATGGATGCCTTGGCTTTCGTCAAATATAACGTAGTTGTTGTTGTTGAATTTAAAGAGCCCTGCGCCATAGGTTCCCAGCCAAATGTTGTTTTCTATATCCTTGAATATTTTGCTTACCGTATTGTCGGTAAAGCCATTTTGGGCTGTAAAATGGATGATTCTTCTTTTTTTGATCAGGTAGGCACCTTTTTCGGCACCAACCCAAACGGCTCCATTATCGTCTTGGGCAATGCACATGGGCTTGCTGTCTATGGCCCAGGGTTCCTTGCTTAACAGGCCGTTTTCGGCCACATAAACCCCCTTAGTGGAGACCAGCCAAAGCCTGTTGCGGTTATGGTTGTCGAGCAGGATGTCCGAGATTTCCAGGTCGGGAGGAAGTCCGTTTTTGAAGTGCAGGCTTTTCCAGGTGTTGTTTTCCAAAAAGTAAATGCCTTTGTTGTAAACGGCTGCCCATAGCCTGCCCATCGGGTCGGCATATATGGAGCTTACATATTCCATGCTGTCTTTGCTGATGTTGATGTATTGCTCCTGATCCTTTTCTATCTTGTACAACGACCGTTTTCTGAGGGTAAAGATTTCACCGTTTTTGGTGCTGGCCAGTTTTCTTGTCCAATAAGAAGAAGCGCTGCGCTTAATAAAGCGTTGGCCGTCGTAGCTTGTTAGTGCACCCGACGATCCGATCCAGATTTTGTTGCTTTTGTCTACGGCCAGTGCTACGTTGTAGTTGCTGGTGAGGCCGTTGGTTCTGCTGTAGTTGGTAAACTGTCGGCCGTTAAAAGAGCCTAGCCCCCCCAGGGTGGCTATCCAAAGCTTGCGTTTTTGGTCTTGTACAATGGCAGTTACCTGCGACTGGATCAGTCCCCTTTCAATATCGTATTGTTCAAAATAATATCGCTGTGCGGTAGATTTATAACTATAAATTAAAAATAATAAAGAAATGAATAATATTTTTTTGTAGCTCAAGGTATTAGAGATAAAAAGCCTAACCTAAAGTAAATATATTTAACTATGTAGAATTAAAAAATACCCCCTGAAGCGGGATTTTGTGTTTGTGCCCGAAAATACCCCCTGAGGGGTGAAAAGGGCGCATTATTGTTCAGGTAAATTTGTTTAACACCAACAAACCTACCGAACCATGAGCACCAAAAGGATCCGGATCTTCAAGAACGAAATTCTGAACGAATTCTCAATTAACTCTTCATACACAGGCATCAGTACCAAATACATGATCAGCTTGGTTAGCAATGGCGCTGTGCAGTATCATTTAGGCAAGAGAGGGCTTACCCTGTTTCCGCAGAGCTTTATTTTTTTGAATGAAGGCACTTCGTATACCAGTCAGATCAATTCGAAAGAAACGACCAACCGGTTTTCGGTGCTGCTAGACCCAGGCTTTGTTTGCGATTACGAATATTCGGTGGCCAACAAAAGCCATACCCTGTTAGATTGTCCGGCCTACAAAGACAGCAAACCTGTTTTTTTGGAGGCAATTTATCCTTTGCAGGGAGAAATTGCTGCGGTTTTGAGGCAATTGAAAAACAATATGGAAAGCGGGCAGACGAATGAACTGGTTATGGCCGAATACCTGAGCCACTGTTTGGAGAGCTATTACAGGTTTTATCGCGCAGAAGTAACCAATAGAGCCGAATCGCTAAACTTTCTGAACAAATCTACCCGAACTGAAATCCTGAAGCGCCTTTCGATTGCCAAAGACTTTATCAACAGCAACTACAATAAGAACATCAGCCTGAACGATATTGCGCTGGCTTCATGCTTGTCTGTAAATCACCTGCTCCGTACGTTTAAGCAAGCCTATCAAATGTCGCCCCACCAGTTTCTTACCCAGGTAAGGTTAAGGCAGGCCCAGTACTATTTAAAGCATACCGATTACCAGGTAAGCGAAATCGTTGACATCATTGGTTTCGAGTGCCAGAGCTCTTTTACCCGCCTGTTCAGGAATTCGTTTCAGGTTACCCCTAAACAATATAGATAATAACAAGAGTACACCACCAAAAACCACGCAATGAAAAAAAGAATGTTTACGTATTTGGCTTTACTATGTATTGCCTTTACAACCGCTAACGCCACTGAAGTTAAACCGGCTAAAAAAGTGAATTTGGCCAAGCCTGCCGCTGTTATCAATGCTTATATTGAAGCACAGGTAAAAGGCGATATTGCTTTGTTTGACCAGGTTCTGGCCAACGAACTTGTCATGAAAGTCAATCGGCCGGACCGCATAAATTTCCATACCAAAGAAAACATCATGACATATTATGGAAAGAATGCCGACGTGCTGCGGGGTTGCCAGCCGAATTATGAAATCCTGTCGAGCCGCAACACTGCTATTCTGGTAAGGATCGACTTCAAGTTCGATACTTTTGTACAGCAAAATTTTGTGGCCTTGGAGAAAGATTCCTTAGGCGAATGGAAAATCACCCAATTGAACAGATTTAACAAGGCGGTTTAGTTGGAATGGGTGATTTTCGCCTATCTAGCTTAACAAAGCCACACTATCTTTGAGCTTAGGAAACCCAATATAAGTTTGGATGAATTTAAAATTTGGGTTAGTTAATAGTAGGAGTCATCCGTTTACGGATGACTTTTTTTATGCGCAATCCCCTGCTTGTTCAACTAATCGGAGGATTGGCCGCTCAGCAATCTTGTTTTATCGGTATTAATTGATAACCCAAACCTTAAGATACCGAACTCTTTATTTAGGCCGGCTTAATGTTGCTCCTTAAATTGCCCGCTAATGCGTTCAAATTTTTCGATGAGCAATGCAATTCTTTCCTTGTCTTTTTTGATAACGGCCTTGCGCACCAGGGTAGAGCAGAAAATCATCCAGCCAAAGCTTAAAACGAGGGCTGCTATTTTTGCCCAGAGTGCCAGATGGGGCAATATTTCGAAAAAGTAGAATGCCATGCCCAGCGATATGGCAACGGCATAGAACCAATAGAGGCGGTTATATAAACGGAAACGCTTGAGCTGGTAAAGCTTAAGCTTAGCCATAAACTCGTTCGGATTGACCGTGAAATCGCTTTTGGCAAGGATGCGGTAATTGTTGTATAAAATGATGGTGTAAACGATAATGGCGCCGATCATCAGGCTAATGCCGATATGGGTTGTCAACGATCGGAAATCGATGGCAAACCACAGGAAGGCCAATGCTATAAATGCAAGCGTCATGCCCACTACGGTGAGTAGCGATTTGGTACGCATGCTGCTTACTTCTTTTTTGGCCTGTTTCAGCATTTCATCGGCAGATATTTTCACATCTACGGTGTTGTGCTTGGCCCAAAGCGCTTCTATGTGATCAAATTCTTGCATGCTGGTTGTATAATTCAGTCAGTTTTTGTTTAATGCGATGGATCTTGACCCTCAAGTTGCCTTCGCTAATGCCCGAAATCTCGGCAATTTCGTTGTAGGGCAGCTCGTCTAATACCATGGTGATGATCAAGCGGTCGTTTTCTTCGAGCTTCGATATCGACTTGTAGAGCAGGGCAATCTGTTCGTTCTTCTCAGAATACTCCTCAATCTTGTTTTCGATAATGTTTTCTGTCAACTCATCCTTAGCCTGTCTTTTTTCGGAACGCAGGTAAGTGAGGCAGGTGTTAACGGCAATACGATAAATCCACGTAGAAATAAGCGATTTGTTCCTGAACTTGTCCAGGTTTTGCCAAACCTTTAAAAAAGTTTCCTGCAACAGGTCGTTGGCCGAATCCTTATCTCCGGTATAACCATAGCATAAGTGAAAAATCTTCTTTGAATTCTTGTCGAAAATATCCTTAAATAGTATATCTTTTTGGTTCACTTAGCGGCTTTTGATGATCAACGATTAGATATCCGGAATTTAGTTTTGTTACGCCCCAAATATGTAAAATAACTAATGCTTTATCAACAATGTTTAGAGAATAATTTAATTATTGTAGTTTTACGGCTTCTATTCAAATGTAAACTTAACAAATGTCGAATAAGAACAAACTTACCCTCTTTATTTTCATTGCGCTGGTATTGGGCGTAGCCGTGGGTTATTATTTAAACGTTAATAATTTTAGCAAGCATAACGAGGCCATCGTGAGTGCCGATGCACAAATCAAGAAAATAGACGGGCAATTGGGCGATATGAAAGACACCACCGTGGTGCAGTACGCCCAGCTCAAAACGCAAAAGGCGGCACAGGTCAAGATCCGTAAGGAAAACGAAACCCTGCGCGAGAAAAAACTGGAGCCTTTTACCTTGTTGAGCGATATCTTTTTGAGGTTGATCAAGATGATTGTGGCGCCCTTGGTGTTTACAACACTGGTAGTAGGGGTGGCTAAAGTAGGCGACATCAAAGCGGTGGGCCGTATTGGAGGCAAAACCATGTTGTGGTTCATCAGCGCTTCGCTCATGTCGTTGTTACTGGGGATGCTTTTGGTTAATATCTTTAAGCCTGGAGAGGCCATGCACCTGCCTTTGCCAAGCAGCCATACCGATACCGGTATCAAAGCCACTGCACTATCGGTCAAAGACTTTATTTCGCATATTTTTCCAAAAAGCTTTGCCGAATCGATGGCTACCAACGAAATCCTGCAAATTGTAGTGTTTTCCCTGTTCTTTGGCGTAGCCACAGCCGCCGTTGGCGAAAAAGGCAAAGTAGTGATCGAATTTTTTGATTCAGTAGCGCATATCGTGCTCAAGGTAACAGGCTATGTAATGAATTTTGCACCATTTGCGGTATTTGGTGCTATGGCTGCCATTGTGGCAAAACAGGGCATCAGCGTGCTGTCTACCTATGCTTTGTTTATCGGCGAGTTTTATTCGAGCATGCTCATTCTTTGGTTGTTGCTCATATTTATAGGCTACCTTATTCTAAAACGCAGGATTTTTAACCTGATGAACAGAATGAAAGAACCTGTAATGCTGGCATTTAGTACAGCCAGTAGCGAGGCGGCCTACCCAAGAACCATGTTGCAACTCGAGCGCTTTGGCTGCAAAGACAAGATTGTAAGTTTTGTATTGCCTTTGGGCTATTCGTTTAACCTCGATGGTTCGATGCTGTACATGACCTTTGCCTCGCTGTTTATTGCGCAGAGCTATGGAATTCACCTGTCTTTCGAACAACAGATTACCATGTTGCTCATCCTGATGCTGACCAGTAAAGGCATTGCAGGCGTGCCCCGTGCTTCGTTGGTGGTTATTGCAGGCACCATCGCCACTTTTAATATTCCTGAGGCTGGTTTGGCATTGCTTATTGGCATCGATCCGCTGTTGGATATGGGCCGGTCGGCAACCAACGTTGTAGGCAATAGCATTGCTACCGCAGTAGTGAGCAAGTGGGAGGGCGATTTAACCGAACCTCTAGATTAGTTTTAAGTTTTTAGCATACGGCAATGACAAGCAGGGCAAAGAAAGTTTTTTTGGCATCTACCATCGTAGTACCTTTTATTATTTATTGCATTATTTATTATGCACCCATTATCAGAAATGCACCTTTTAAGGCCAAGGAATTTGTTTCGCTAGAGTATAAATGGGGCGCGGGCGATCAGCTCGAAAATTCGTACAACTCGGCTACAGGCGAATACAAATACCTGAACGATAAAGATTCGCTGGTTACCAAACATGTAATGCTGAACGAAAGAGACAAAAAGTTCTTAGACAGCAATGCCGATGTACAGGGCTTTTGGAATTTGCCAGATGTGGTGGCCAATAGTGCAGAAGACTTGAAGAACTCGAAAGCGCCACGCTTTTTCATGAAATTCAACTACCAGAAAAAATCCAAGGAGGTAACCTACCTGGCCGATTTTTCGGGCAATCCCAAAATGAAGGATGCCGCCGCGCAGATGCAGAAAATTATCGAGCAAACTATTAACGACCGAGAAGAAAAGGAGCACAACTAATGATTTCTGCTTTCCAAAAGAACTGGTCGCTGATTAGCATGATTGCGGTTATTGCAATTGCCGGCATTGGAGGTTATTACGTCATCAGGCTTAAGCAAGGGCCTTACCGCTCGGCCGATTTCGTGTCTGTTCAGTACAGTTGGGGTCTTGGCGATACCTTGGTCAACAGCTACAACTCGGCTACTGGCCATTATCAATACCTCAGCAACAAAGATTCGCTGGTTACCAATAAATTCAAGCTGCGCAGCAACAACATGATCTACTTGCACAGCAAGGCCAACGAATTGGATCTTTGGACCCTGCCCGATGTCATTGCCAATCGCGGCGCCGATTTGAAAAGCAAGCGGGTACTGCGCTACGAAATGGTTTTTAATTATGTAAACAAGACCAAAAAAATCGTTTTTATGAGCGATTACGACGAAAATCCCCAAATTGCGCAAACCGCATCTGCCCTGCAAAAACTGGTAGAAAGCACCATTGCCGAGGCCGAAGACCGCTATACAAACCATTAGTTTACAAAGCTTTTCAAAAATTTTTCGGATTACGGTTTATTTCGTATGTTTACGATATATTCGTAAATGATGGAAAAATTAACTGCGCAGGAAGAAGAAGCGATGCTTGCCGTATGGCAGGCCGGCCCGGGTTTTATCAAAGATTTCATGGATGCCATGCCAGAGCCCAAACCTCCCTATACCACTTTGGCTTCGACTATTAAAAACCTCGAACGCAAGGGCTTTCTAAAAAGCGAGCGTTATGCCAATGCCAATCGCTATAGCGCCAAGGTAAAAGAAGCCGAATATAAAAAGCGTTTCATGAGCGGTTTTGTAAACAGTTATTTCCAGAGTTCGTACAAAGAGCTGGTTGCTTTTTTTGCCAAAGACAAAAAAATCAGTGCCGAAGAACTTAAAGAGATTATCAATCTGATCGAAAACCCTGAAAAGTAATGCTATGCCACACTTTTTTGTCATCTTGCTTAAAATAAACCTGGTGCTTATCCTTTTTGGAGCCACTTATTACCTGGTTTTGCGCCGATTGACCTTTTATACGCTCAACCGTATGTTTTTGGTTTTCGGCATCTTGTTTTCGACCATTTACCCCTTCATTAACCTCACCGATTTTTTTCATAACCAGAAAGCAATCAGTCAAAAGGTGGCTTTTGTTTCAGAGCTTAACCAAAAGGCGGCCACGCTGGTGCCCAGTCAATTTATCGCACTCAACTGGCAATTGCTTACGGTTTTGTTTTATGCAGGTGTAGTGCTCATGGCCTTGAGGTTGCTGGTTCAGTTTATATCGCTGTACAGGATGCACCGCAGGTCGGCACCGGGCCAGGTAGCCAATTATCCGGTAAGGGTATTGGAAGAGCCGGTGAGTCCGTTTTCATTTTGGCAAACCGTTTACATCAACCCGGCAATGCACAAGGAAAAAGAGCTGGCCACCATTTTGGAACATGAAAAAGTACATGTAAAGCAATGGCATTCGCTGGATATTATGCTGGCCGAGCTGAGTGTAGTTTTTTACTGGTTTAATCCTGGGGTTTGGCTGATGAAAAAAGCGGTTAAGGAAAACCTTGAGTTTATTACCGACGAAAAGATACTGAAGAAGGGCGTAGACAGAAAAACATATCAATACAGTTTGTTGGATGTAGGCAATTTAACACCTGCTGTGGCCATTGTGAACAATTTTAACCTGTCCGACCTGAAAAAGCGCATCAAGATGATGAATGCTAAACGTTCGTCGCGTTTAACCCTGAGCCGTTATATGTTTGCATTGCCTGTACTTTTGCTAACCACATTGGCCTTTACGGTAAGCAAAAAAGATATTGGCAAACACTTGGCACCCCTAACGACGGCCATTGCCCATACCATTAGTGCCCATGACACTGCCGAAGTTGTACCACAGCAGCAACAGCAAGCAGTTAGAAAAAGAAAACTTCAAACTGTTGCAGCCCCATCCGATAGCACAACAGTAGCTGGTATCATGTTGAGGCGAATTGATCTCAATGCCGATTCGCTAATAGCCGGCCATGTAGATTTACCCGGATTGTTGGCTGACGAAAAGACAAGGGAAATGCTTGTTGAGGCATTAAAAGGAAAAGTACAAGGTAAAAATACCCTGTTGATTCGTAGAGATACCTTGAGTGGAGCCGGACTGGTAAGAAGCGGAGTAAAAAGCGTAAAAATAGAATTTAAAGGCAAAATGGGCCAACCTCTTGATAGAAGCGAATTTCCAAATGACAAGGTAATTGTAGTTAAAGGCTATGCCACCAAGAAAACACCTAGCGATAGCACCACGATCAATGTTAGCGACCGATTGAATTATTATGTAAACGGCGTAAAAGTGAGTGCGGCAGAAATGAAAAAATCGCTCGAACCCAAACTGGTTAAGGGAATTATACTGAAAAAGAACGATACTCAAGAAACTAATTTCATGATAGAGACCAAACACTAAAACTGTTCCTGCCTAAAATTACAACGGGGATTGCCTATGTATCGCAACGATTTATTCCCAAAGAAAAAGCCCCAGATTTGGGGCTTTTTTCATAGTTGTTTGTTTGGTTATTTAGAAATTAAAGGTGGCTTTGAGCATGGCTACACGCCCCGGAATGTAATAAGTTCCAGAGGTAAGCGAGTTGACGCTCAGGTTAATGGCTTCAAATTTCTTGACGTTGGCTAAATTGGTTACGCCAAATTCCAAGTCGGTTTTGATCTTTACAAACCTGTATCTCACGTTAAGATCGGCAAAAATGTACTTCAGGTCTGGCTGACTGGCTTGGTGCGTAAAAATATGCTCGCCGGTAAGGTTTACGAAAAGGCTTCTGAATAGGGTTGCCGTAAGGGCCGATTGTTGCCTCAGTTGTTGGTATTTGGTTGTAATGGCATCGGCTTTAGACGATTTGCTGGTATTAACCGAGTAGTTGGCGTTGTAAGACCAAGTCATGAAACTAGTCAGCTTAGACTCGATACCGGCCTTATATATCATGGTTTCTGAAGTAAAAGGCAAGAGCTCATTGTTCAATAGCTGGTCAAGTTTGGTTTGGCTAAAGCTTACGGCACCATTAATCGTACTGCGCCAGCTAAACAGGTACTTGCTGCTGTTGGCACTTACAGAGAAGCTCTTAAGCTGGTTAGACAAAGGCAGTACTATTCTTTGCTGGATACTGTTGGTTAGGGTATAAGAAGAAATGGTGTTGAGCGTGGTATTGCTGTAGTTTGCATTGACCGAAAAAAAGAACATCTGCATGGCCTTGCGGAAATTAAAGCCTGCACCTGCGAAGTGGGTCTTTTTCTCCGAAATTGGGGCGTCGTTGGCAAACAGCGAACGGTAGTTCTTCAAGATGGTGCCGCGATAAACCTCATCAAGTCCGCCAAGGTCGTTTTTAAAGCCATAGTTGGCAGTTATGTAGTTTTCGATGCCGGTTTGGTACTTGATGTTAAAGACCGGGTTGATAAAAAACTTTTCGAGGTTTTTATCCAGCGCATGGCTGGCATCGTTATAGTCGATGTTGTTGTAGCTAAGCGGCAAAGCCAGTCCAACTTTAAGTTTATCGCCCGCATATTCGTAATTGGCCTCTGCATAGGTCCTAAACTTGGTCCAGTTTAAATCGTTGGTCATGTCGGCCGAAACCAGCTCGGTGGTTTGGTCGTTTTGGATTCGGTACAGTTCGGAGCCTAGTTTTTGGTTTTGCCAATTGAAGCCAGCCTTATAGGTTTGTGTAAACTTGCCGTTTACCAAGGCAAACGAGAAGTAATTGTTGGTAAACCAGGTAGGAAAGCTGATGTATTGGTTTAATCCCGCATAAGGCGTGTTGTTGTTCAGGATGTTTTCGTTCAAGCCCGGCCTGATGTTGAGGGTTTCTGGCTGCGAACTTCTATCAATGTACGAATAGAAGTTAACCATGGTCGATTTCAGCTTCCTGCGGTAATTAAACTCGTTGGAAATATCGAACATCCGCTGCGATAAAAACTGATTGGCCCCAATGCCGTTAATAAAGACTTCAGAGTTGGTTTTAAACGGGTTGTAATCGGCAATAAAGGTGTTGTTCAGGTAATGCATTTCGGCATTGCTGTTCAGGTTTAGCTGTGCATGTAGTTTTTGTGGATTGATGCTGTTGTTTTGCAACTCGGTATACCTGATGGTTTGACCCGGCAGATAAGTTTCAGAAAACTTGTTGTACTGCTGGTTCCTTTGGTCGTATAAATAAGATACGTTGGCTTTCAGCTGCAAGTCTTGGTTAAACTTAAACAAATTGTTGAGGTTAATCAGTCCGGCTTTATTAAACAGCGAACGGTTTTGGGGCAGGGTAGGTACGCCCGCGGCGCCCGCCGACAAAAAGTTGCCAGGCTTGTCGTTTTCCTGTCTTTTAAAGAAATCATTAAAAGAAGTAAGGTCAATCCCCGGATCAATACCGATGTTGTTGCCCTTGATGTTGTTCAGGAACTTGATGTTTTTCTTAAACATCATGGCATTGAGGTTGCCGTCAAAACGATCTGGCGTGCCTAGGCCTGCTTTGATGTCGCCCATTATTTTGAGCCTAGCCTCGTCTTTCATCACCAGGTTCAGGGCCACATCGTCGCTCATGTTGTTTTTGCGTAGCATTTTAATCGGCTGGTCTTTTTCAATAATCTGAACTTTGTCTACTGCGCCATGCGGAACGCTTTTGGTGGCCACTCCATATTTGTCGTCCAATAAGTTGTCGCCGTCAAAGTAGAAATTGGAAATGCTCTTGCCGTTATAGCTGATCTTTCCATTTTCGGCCACCTCAATGCCAGGCATTTTTTTTAGTACGTCGCCAATGCTACGGTCTTGCTTGTCGGCAAAATCAGAAGTCTTGTAGTTCAGCGTATCTCCGTTTGAAGTGAGAGCCGGCCTGTTTTTAACCACAACTGGCTTTAGGTTGATCTCGCTATCCTGCAGCACCAGGTCGTAGCTTTGGCTAAGGCCGTTTATGGCTATGGCTTTTTTTTCATAGCCGATAATAGTGGCTTCGATGCTCAGGTCCTTGATTTCGTCGCCGAGGCTTAGGCTGTACTCGCCTTTGGAGTCGGTTCTGGTAAAGCTGATGATGTTGCCATCTTTGTCTTTCAGGTTTACGTTGGCCGACACAATGGGAGCACCTTTGCTATCCTTAACTTTTCCTTTGAGCTGTTTTTGGGCAAAAGCCGATACGGTGGCAAACAACAGGAAAAGCAAGGCAAGGGTGTATTGCTTTTTCATGGAATTCGGTTTTAGCGGTGAACTTATTTTTTCTCTGGCAGTTCTATCGGGTTGTTGATGGTGGGTTTGGTTGGGCCTCCAATTCCCGAAGTGCCTGCCGGCCTAATTTGGGTATTCATGTTCATTTTTACCGACCCTTGTATGCCGCTATTGGCCAGTTGAGCATTCAGGAAACCCTGTGGATCTTTGTCGCGCGCCTCTTTGAGCTTGTTGTATTCTTTTTGGCTGGTTTTAATCGCATCGGCAGGCAATTTGATTTCGCTTCCCAGATAAGCATCCGCGGCATCCATACCCATAATTTTAACGGCATTGCCTAAAATAGGTTTTTCTTCTATAGTAGCGGTAATGTTTGTCTCGTCAACCTTGTCTATGCCTGCAAATTGAAACTGTACTTCCTTTTTCTCGTCGTAGGCTTCTACAATCAATCCCGGCAGGCCGTTCAGTTTCCATGGCCCGCTCTGGAAAGGCATGTCGGGTGCGTACCAGGCAATCCAGTTTCTGCCCTTAAAGTGGGCGGTCGCTTTTTGGCAGTGCACGCCCGAAAAGCTCGCTGTGTCTTTGGTGATTTTCCAGTTGATTTTTGGCGCTTCCTCTTCAATCAGGTAGTTGTTAAACAGGCGTTCCTTGGTTATGAACTTGTTTTCCTTTACAAAGAAGAAATAATCTAATGAATTGGTAGGCTTAGAAGAGGTTCTTTTAATGCTGATGTTTTGTGGGCCACCAGCATTATTCCTGATCTGTTCCTGTAGTTGCTGGTTCAAGGCTATTGCGTTGTTCAGCTTGTCGTAGCTGGTGTAAACCGAGGCGTTTTTGCCGATGGCCAAAAGCATGTTCTCGGTGTAGGGCTTGTCGCGCTGGGTGGTGTCTTGAATGTGCGAAAAACTGTATCGTACCCTGGCTAGTGCCTTGTCTGGGTTTTGTGCAAAAACTACAGTTGTAATAGCTGTTGCTAGAATAGTGCTTAAAATAGCTTTCATCATGTTAGGTTTGTTTGTAATTAATTATTCGTAAATCTACGATTAATTCGTAGTATTAGTGATGATTTAACATTTTTTAACGAATAGAAATTTAATAGCCAGATTGGGCTTTAATAAAACCTCTTGGGTCTTTTTGAAAAGCAGCTCTGAGGTTATCCAGCTCTTCTTTGGTGGTCTTAATGACGTTTTTTTGCAGTTTGATGATGTTTTCGAAATAGGCGCCAGCCACATCAGTGCCAATTACCTGGTCGATGGCGTTGATATCGGCAGGGTGGGCATTAGGTCTTTTCCTGATATCATCGGCACGCTGAAAATCGCCTTCCTTGGCATCCGTTATGCCTGCAAACCTGAACCAGGTATCTTTGGATTCATCGTAAGCCTCAATAATCAGTCCAGGTAGGCCATTTAGTTTCCAAGGCCCATAGCGAAAGGGCAGGCTGGGTGCAAACCAAGCTATCCAATTCTTGCCTTCGAAAGTAGCGATGGCTTTTTGGCAATGCACTCCCGAAAAGCTGGCGGTATCTTTGGCAATCTGCCATTTGATTTCGGGTACTTTTTCTTCATAGAGGTAACTTTGCAGGGATATGAATTCCTTGCCAAAAAACCTGTTCTCCTGGGCAAAGTAAAAATAAGAGGTGCGGTACATCCAATTGGTGGCGTTGGCGTCGGTTACAAAAGCTACAGGTTTGTTTGAACCGGCCCTATTGGCAATCATAGCCCTAAATTTCTGGTCTTCGGCCACTTCGTGCCTAATCTTGTCGTAGCTCGTATACAAAGAAGCATCTTTGCCTACAAAAAGGAGCATGTTATGATTAATGACTTTTCCGCTTTTTAAAGTGTCTGCTTTTTGGGTATAGGTATAGCTTACACGGGCCAGCACCTGGTCTGCCTTTTGCGCAAAACCATTGGTGCTAATCCATATCAGCAAGAAAGCTATTGATAATTGTTTCATCTGCTGATTGTAGTTATTTTTTTTCGGGAAGTTCTATAGGGTTATTGGTAACGGTTGGGCCCGCAATGCCAGTCATGCTTTTGCCTATGCGAATTTCTTTGCGGTCGATACCCGTCATTGCCGATGCAAAGCCGACCGGATCCTTTACAGAGAATTCTTTTATTCTAGTGTATTCCTTCATGTCGGTTCTCTTAGCATCTTTGGGCAATTTGATATCGCTTTCATAAAAGTAGCTGTCGCTGTTGGTATTGGCAGCGCTTACCTTGTCCATGCCCGCAAAATGGAACTGTACCTGTTGCTTGTCGTCATAGGCCTCTACAATTAATCCTGGCAGGCCATTCAATTTCCACGGACCACTTTGAAAAGGCAATTCTGGCGCATACCAGGCAATCCAGTTGCGGCCCTTGAAATAGGCGGTGGCTTTTTTGCAGGCAATGCCCGAAAAGCTTGCGGTATCTTTGGTGGTTTTCCAATTTATTTTGGGTGCTTTTTCTTCGGCCAGGTATTCGTTATAGATTTTCTCTTTGATAAAAAACAGGTTTTCCTTCACAAAAAAATAATAGTCTTGCTGCGATACAGGCTTGAATGGGGCATTAGGAGCTGCGGGTTCCGCTTTGGCTTTTCCGTCATCTACCAATTTACGGTTTAGTCGGTCGAGGCTGGTATAGACCGAAGCATTTTTGCCAATCACCAAAAGCATGTTCTCGGTGTAGGGATTGTTCTTTTGGGTAGTGTCTTTGATGTGTACAAAACTGTATTTGACACGTGCTAAAGCCCGATCTGGATTTTGTGCAAAGGCCTGAAGCGAAAGTGCAAAGCATAGGCCGGTAATGAAGCTGGTTTTCATGTTGTTTAGGGTTTAATTATGTTCAGGTAATTCTATTGGATTGTTCAGGGCATTTTTTGAGGCAATTTCTGCCAGTTTACTCGTGCTGCTTATGGTTACGCCACTATTGGTCATTTGTGCCTTTGCAAAACCTATAGGATCTTTTGCCCGGGCTTCCTTCAGCTTGTTAAGCTCGGCTATGCTTGTTCTGATGGCGTCTGCAGGCAACTTGATTTCGTTGCCTGCTAATGCACTGGTAGAAACAGTAACGGTATTTTCTGGGTACAATATCGGTTTAGCGGCCGTTTCTTCCTTGATGTTCTCAAAACCTGCGAAGAGGAACTGCACCTCCTTTTTGTCGTCGTAAGCTTGTATGATTAGCCCAGGCAATCCATTGAGTTTCCATGGCCCGCTTTGAAAGGGGAGTTCTGGTGCGAACCAGGCAATCCAATCCCGACCTTTAAAATGTGCTGTGGCTTTTTTGCAGGCAATCCCCGAAAAGCTGGCCGTATCTTTAGTAATCCTCCAGCTGATTTTGGGCAAAGGCTCTTCGGTAAGATAGATGTTGATGATGAGCTCCCGGGTAAAAAGCTTATTCTCTTTGAAGAAGCTGTACAGCTCAATGGCCGTAGTAGGCTTAACTTTGCCTACGTTGATGCGGATAGGTTCGCCTGGCGCAGTGTTTTTTATCTGTTCCTCAATCTGCCTTTTCCGTTCGATGCCTTGAGTTAGTTTGTCATAGCTGGCATAAACCGAAGCATTTTTGCCAATCAGCAGAGCCATATTCTCGGTGTAGGGATTGGCTTTGTTGGTGGTGTCTCTGATATGCGAGAATGAATAGCTGACTTTTGCGAGTGCTTTTTCTGGCGATTGTGCCCAAGCCATGCTGGTGCAAGAGAAGGCAATAAGGGTGATTTTTAGTAATCTCATGTGAGTAGGGGTGGTTTTATGGCGTCCATTTCTACGAATTTTTCGTAGAAATGGACGCGTTTGACATATGGTGCTTTTGCAATAGGCTAAGGAAGTTCTATGGGATTGTTCATGAAAACTACTTTTTTCGGCATATTGGGCTTGTTTTCGAGCAGCTTTCCGAAAGGCGTTCCGGCAAGTTGTGTTTTGGCAAAACCCATAGGGTCTTCGGCATAGGCCATTTTTAGCCGTTGCATCTCGTCCTTGGTGGTTTTAATGGCAATGGCTTTGCTTGGTAGCTTGATTTGGTTTGTGATTTCGCTAATATCCATCATTTCGCCACTTATTTTAGGGGTTTGGCTTGCAGATTCACGATTGACGGTTTCAAAGCCATTAAATAGAAACTGAACGTCTTTTTTGCTGTCGTAGGCTTCCACGATCAATCCGGGCAGGCCGTTTAGTTTCCATGGGCCGTTTGGAAAGGGGATGCTGGGCGCAAACCATGCCGTCCAGTTTCTGCCTTTGAACAATGCCATGGCTTTTTGGCATTGAAGTCCGGAGAAACTGGCTGTATCTTTGGTGATTTCCCAATTGATGTGCGGGATGTCTTCCTCGGTATAATAGAAATTAATCATCCACTCGCCCACATAGAGCTTATTGATAGCGCGAAAGAAATAAAGATCATACATACTGGTGGGTGTTCTTTTTTGTGCCCGAAAAATTACACCGTTGGTAACGCCACCATTGTTCCTGATCAGCTCGTTATCGCGCTCCATGGCAGCCACTTTTTCTTTAAGCCTGGTTTCGCTGGTATACCACGACGAGCTTTTGCCCATCATCAAGATCATGTCTTCGACATAAGGCATGCTGCGCTTGTTGGTGTCTCTCACATGAATAAAATTGTATTTTACCCTGGCCACTACCGGTTCGGCATTTTGGGCCATTGCCAGTGTTGTAAGCAAGAGGGATAATGCTGTAAACAAGAACCTTTTCATGGGCTAAATTATTTGTATTTCGTAAATCTACGAAATATTCGTAATAAAAGAAAATATTTTGGCTTTTTTATCAGGCACAGCGATCTGGCGGGGGTTAGCAATACAGATTAACTGAAATGCGGCAACTGAATACTGCAAAATGTTCCAGAAAAGCTGTTCAGCTCCATGTTTGGCAATGCCTTGTTATAAAGTACCTCTTTGTTGTTGAATTATTTGTTTTTTAGTTCGTCTGGTACATTTGTCCATTTTGTATTATCCGTCAAAGCAAGTTTACAACTGCATTCCGCCATTCTCTTGGGTTTGTCGAATAAAGAAAAAGCCTATTGTGGTCGCAATGATCTTCTGTTGCCGTTCTATAAATCAAAGCAAAGCATTCTTTGTTGGGTTAATGAAAAGCCGCTCTTTGTGGTCGGTGCCAATTTCTAAAATTTTATCTATCGTCATTAGCTTTTTTTGAACTGATCGTTATATGTGATTACGTGATCGGAAACTCTTCTTGAAAAGAGTCTGTTTATCATGGTTTTAACCGGTACAAATTATTTTGTATATCTATTTGTGTTTGAAAATTAATTGTTCTATATTTGCACCTCGATAAAAAAATAAAAACAAGTCTAAAATAATTATTTAACAATGTACGCAATAGTAAATATAGCAGGACAGCAATTCAAAGTTGCAAAAGACCAGCACCTTTTTGTACACCGTTTACAAGGAGATGAGGGCGCTAGTATTGAATTTGACAATGTATTGTTGGTTGATAATGGTGGTAAGATTACAGTAGGCGTTCCTGCGGTAAAAGGTGCATCGGTTACAGCTAAAATCGTGTCTCATTTAAAAGGTGATAAAGTAATCGTTTTCAAAAAGAAACGTAGAAAAGGTTACAAAAAGAAAAATGGTCACCGCCAGTATTTCACCAAAATCCAGATTGAGAATATCACTCTGTAGTTAATTTTTTGTTTAATTCTGAGATTGGGATTTCCAATCTGTAAAAAATATAAAAGAAAATGGCACATAAAAAAGGAGCCGGTAGTTCGAAAAACGGACGTGAATCGCATAGCAAGCGTTTAGGTATCAAAATTTTTGGTGGTCAACAAGCTATCGCTGGTAACATCATCGTTCGTCAACGTGGTACAAAACACCACCCAGACAAAGGTGTAGGTATTGGTAAAGACCATACTTTGTTCGCTTTGGTACCTGGTATCGTATTGTTCAAAAAGAAACGCGACAACAAATCTTATGTTTCTGTACTTCCAGTTGCTGATGATGCTCCAGTAAAAACTGCAGCACCTAAGAAAGCAGCCAAAGCTGCGAAACCAGTTGTTGAAGCTGCTGCTGAAGCACCAGCCAAAAAAGCACCTGCCGCTAAAAAAGAAGCAGCGCCTAAAGCCGCTAAAGCCCCTGCAAAAAAAGCAGCTAAAGCCGATGACGAAGCTCCAGCTGCAGAAACCGCTGAATAATATTTGTAATACAGCATAAAAAAAGCCGAACATCATTTGTTCGGCTTTTTTGTTTTATGTTATTGATGATGTAGGCCTTGCCTTTTTTCGAAAGCACTCTTGATTTTTTTGGAGGTATGATTTTGATGCACAGCATAATAGAATACTCCACCCGCAAAATAGGCCAATATATCATAAAAATCCGCAGTGTTGTAAGGCGTGAAGTAGGGTAGGCAACCTTCAAAAACCAGCGCCGCAAGTAAAGCAATACTCAGGATTTGATAAAGTGGATATTTAAAAGTTCCATCTGGCACAAAAATTAGTGAACCCAGTACAAACGGAATATGGATAAGCAACGGCACAAAAACAAAATCCGTAAGCCAATTATTAATGAGAGGAATGGGCATTTCCAGTTTGCGCGTGTATCTCACCAATATCCACGAACAGCAATAAAATGCCAAATATCTATCAAAGATCAGTACTATTAGTGAGCGAAAGATGCTGCGGTTATAACTCCGGCTGTGGCGCATAGCAACAACATTAAAAACATTAACCACCCAACATTTTTTCCAGCTTTTTTAAATCTTGAGTCGTTAACGTCTTCTGGAAAGATCGTCATTCTGATTTCATGTAAATTCCTAAAGAACCAATTTTTGCTTTTGCCAGTGCGCATACCTAAAATTTAAATTATTTTCAAATTTAGAACATTTGTTCTAAATTTAGGCATGAAAACCAAAGAAAAAATATTGAATGCCGCATTACAGCTTTACAATGAACAGGGAATCAGGAGTGTTACAACAAGGCATATTGCAGCGAGCATTGGCTTGAGCGGTGGTAATTTACATTATCACTTTAAGCACACCGAGGATATTATAAGGGCTTTATTTAATGAACTTGCTTCGGCTTATGATGATTTGATGCTGAATGCGCAACAGGCTTCGATTAATTTAGCCACTATAGATGCCCTAGCAGCAATCTCCTTCCAACTAGTCAATAAATACCGTTTCATATTCATCAACTTTGTGGAAATAGCGAACTGGATTCCGGAGATTAAAGCCAGTTATAATCAGCTGATCCAAAAAAGGGAACAACAGTTTGTAAGCTTTTTCGATGCTTTGGCTCAACATGGAATTTTTAGGGACGATATCCCAACATCCAATAAACTGGGACTGGTTAAGCAGTTTTTTATCATTAGCGATTTCTGGTTGTCACATAACGAACTTACCCGGCAATATCGAGGAGAGGATGCTTTGAACGATTATAAGAAAACGATCAACCTCTTATTGTGGCCTTATACCAAGCGTTTTGAATAGCTAGTTTTCTCTTTCCATGATTTGCTTTACCAATTGCCTGAAATATACTTTTCTGTTTTCGGATACGGTAATTCCATCAAGCGCTTGGTAAGCTTTTGCCAAATATTTTTCCATTTCTAAATTGGCCAGTTCCTTAACTTGGTAATTGTTGTATAGCTGCGTAACGGCTTTTACCTTCATTTCTGTATTTTCTCGGTTCTCTAAAAGGATAGAAAGTTCTTCGGGATTTAATAACTCCTTTGCCGTGAGGTGTAGGAAGGTTTTTTTATTGGAGATGATGTCGCCGCCCACTTGTTTGCCGAATTTCTCCGGATCGCCATAAACATCTAAAATATCATCTTGCAACTGAAAAGCTACGCCTAAATTCTCCCCGAATTGATAAAGTAATTCTGCATTTTTATCATCGGCACCGCCTACAATGGCGCCCAATTTCATGGCGCCACCCAACAGCACTGCGGTTTTTAGGCGAATCATCTCCAGATATTCTGCGATGGCTACATTATCACGAGTTTCAAATTCCATATCGAGCTGCTGGCCTTCGCAAACGCCTTGTGCAGTTGCATTAAAGGTATCGAGCACGGGTTTGAGTACGCTTACGTCTACTTTGGAAAGATGCTTGTTCGATTCGACCATCATCACATCCCCGCTGAGGATAGCATTGTTGCTGCCCCATTTTTCGTGAACGGTTTGTTTGCCTCTGCGCAAAGGAGCATTGTCCATGATGTCATCGTGTACAAGGGTGAAATTATGGAAGGTTTCTATGGCCAGCGCCACATCCAAGGCCTTGTTGATCTCGTCCGTAAAAAGCTCTGTAGCCATGAGCACCATTACCGGTCTTATTCTTTTGCCACCCAGGCTCATGATATAACGGATGGGCTCATACAAATCGGCAGGGTGTGCTGGATATACTATTTTAGGAATGGCGTTTTCTATGATTTCTTGTAGTTGTGTAGGACTTTGCATTACTTAAGGGTTAGTCATGGTACCGAAAGCAGCTTTGCTTTCCATCATTTTGATAAAAGAATCTTCTAAAGTGGTTTGTTTTACAATGGGGTTGTTCCTCCAAAAGTTGGGGTCGTATTTGATGGATTCGATTACCGTTTTGTCTTTTGTTCGGCGATTAAGCGCCTCAAATTGTTGGTCTTTTAAATCGTTGTCTATGTTGTAAACGGTTAGCAGCGAGCTGATGCCCGGATTGATTTCCCGTCCTTTGACGTTGAGGCTGAGGTACATTTTGGTAGAAACGCTTTCCAGTACCGGAATAGGGTGTGCCGTTCCGTTAAAGGTAGCCACGGTGGTAACAATGGGCGGCAGTTTGGCGCTGGCATGGGAAAGCCTGATGGGCAGATTAAATACGCTGTTTTCCAAGCGGTAGATTTTCGAATCGTCGGTACCCACGTAGTAGGTAGAATTTACGTAATACTGGTTTTTCCGTGCCTTTTTGTATTTGCAGGAAACTACTGCTATTTTTTGGTCGGCCTGTTCGATGTATTTCTCTACATTGATTTCGTAATCGGCCAATGTATTCAGGTTCACGAACTTTCCGCCGTTATCCGGAAAAAGATAACCGCTTACCGTGAAGGTATAATAGGATTGGTTATCGAGTGAAAAGGCAGCCTGTTCGTTTAGTTGGGCAAAGCGGCTTTGTTTGGCAATCCAGCCCTGTACACGTTTGGGACTCCACTGCAGGTCGAAAAAGAGTTCGTAAATCTGGCTGGGCTTGCCATTTAAGGTAGTTAATTGCCTGTAAAAAGCGTTTACATAAGAGTTGTTGTTTTCGTAGGCCTTGGCTTTTTCAAAAGCAGCCTTTAAAATCCGCTGACCCTGATAAGGATCAATGGTTACCGTATTCAAACTGATACTGGCCGGCTTTAGCTTGACGATTATCGGCGTACTGCTGCTTTCCTGCAATACCATGTCGCTGGTTAAATAGCTCACGTGGCTGCAACGCAGCTTGGCCGGATAGGTTGGCGCCTTGAGTACAAAATCGCCGTTTTCGTTGCTTACCGAGGCATTGTTGGTCCCTAAAATACCCACCGATACAAAAGGGATGCCTGTACCAGTAGCTTCGTCAACTATACGGCCCTGCAAAAGGTTTTGTGCCTGGGCAGTAACGACAAAAAAGAGCAATACGATAGAGATGGCCAATTTTTTCATAGGCTGCTAAACTATTGTTGTACTAACGAAAAATCTATTTGTCGCTTAGACAGATCCACTTTCTTTACTTTTATTTGTACTTCGTCGCCCAATTGGTATTTTTTCTTTTTGCGCTGGCCAACTATGCAATAGTTCTTTTCGTCCAATACGTAAAAATCGTCCGAAATGTCGCGCAAACGTACCATGCCTTCGCATTTATTTTCGATAATCTCTACATACATTCCCCATTCTGTAACGCCAGAAATAATGCCCATGTAGGTTTTGCCTACGTTTTCTTCTAGATATTCGGCTTGTTTGTATTTTACCGAAGCCCTTTCGGCATCCGCTGCGCGTTTTTCCATGGCCGACGAGTGTACGCTGGCGGCTTCGTATTCTTCGGCATTGGCCGATTTGCCACCGTCGAGGTAGAGCGCCAGCAAGCGATGTACCATGACATCGGGGTAACGCCTAATTGGCGAGGTAAAGTGGGTATAATAATCGAATGCCAATCCGTAGTGGCTTGTTTTTTTGGTGGTGTAAATGGCTTTGGCCATCGAGCGGATTGCCAATTGGGTCAGGATGTTCTGTTCTTTCTTGCCTTCTACGTCTTCCATCAGGTAATTGAGCGATTTGGCTATTTCCTTATCGCTTTTCATATTGATCTTATAACCAAAACGCGATGCAAAACTGGCGAAATTGTTCAGGTTTTCGAGGTTTGGTGCATCGTGAACGCGGTAAACGAAAGTATATTTTTGTTTGCCTTTTCCTTTTTTGGCAATAAATTCGGCTACTTTTCTGTTGGCTAGCAACATGTAGTCTTCGATAAGCTTATGTGCATCCTTGCGTTCTTTTACATATACGCCGATGGGTTTTCCACTTTCGTCGAGCTTGAATTTTACCTCAGTGCTTTCGAAACTGATGGCGCCGTTTTTAAACTTGCGTTCTCTTAAAATATAGGCAAGTTCGTTGAGCTTGAGGATTTCTTCGGCAAAATCTCCGCTTTTGGCTTCAATTACTTCTTGGGCTTCTTCGTAGGTAAAGCGCCGATCAGAATGGATTACCGTGCGGCCAAACCATTCGTTGTGGATGTTGGCATGTTCGTCTAATTCGAAAACCGCGGCAAAGCAGAGCTTGTCTTCGTGCGGGCGTAGCGAACACACGCCATTGCTGAGGCGCTCGGGCAGCATCGGAATAACGCGGTCTACCAAATATACCGAAGTAGCACGTTCGTAAGCCTCCTTGTCGAGCATGCTTTTGGGCAATACGTAATGCGACACGTCGGCAATGTGAATACCGATTTCGTAATTGCCATTGGGCAGTTTTTTAAAGGAAATGGCATCGTCAAAATCCTTGGCATCAATTGGGTCTATGGTAAAGGTTACCGTATTCCTGAAATCCCTTCTTCCATTGATTTCGGCTTCGCTAACCTGTTCGGGAATGGCATTGGCTTCGGCCTCCACTTCTGGCGGAAAACTGAGCGGAAAACCATATTGAGCCAATATGGCATTCATTTCGGTATTGTTTTCGCCTTGTTCGCCTAAAACATTGATGATTTTCCCGATAGGATTTTTGGCACCTTCGGGCCAATCGGTAATGCTTACCTGAACTTTTTGTCCGTTTCTGGCGCCATTAAGGTCGTTTAAAGGCACAAAGATGTCGTGCAGCATCTTGCGGTCGTCGGGAATAACAAAAGCGAAACGCTCCGATACTTTGGCCACGCCAATAAAATCGGTTTTTAAACGGGTAATGATTTCCACGACTTCGCCTTCGTTTTTACGGCCGGTCTTTTTCTTGAAAACGTAAACCTTTACCTTGTCGCCGTGCAGGGCGTTGCGCAGCTTTCTAGGGGCTACATAAATATCTTTTTCAAACTCATCATCTGGTACAATAAACGCAGAGCCGTCGGCGGTCATGTCAACGGTGCCCACCACGAATGTTTTAAGGTCTTTTAAGCGGAATTTGCCTCTTTCGGGTTGTGTAAAAAGCCCTTTGTTTACCTGTTCTTTTAATACTTCGAGAATGGTATCGGTAGAGGCAACGTCTTTGAGGTTTAGCTTGGCCGCAACTTGCTTATGGTTAAGCGGTACATTTTTGTTTTTTTCGAATATATCGCTAATCAATTGGGTAAGAACCTGTTCGATGTGAGCGGATTTGTTTTTTGCCATAGCTTGTATTTGTGTTGTTCACAATATAGCAAATGTATGTTTAGCTTGGGCTATTTTTGGCGAGAAATAACACGGCTATAACATATTGCAGGGCCTTAAGCTTTAGCATTTGGCCTGATTGGGTCTTGAAAAGCAGGAAAACTAACTGGCTAACGGCGCTGCCGTTTTTCCGGGAATGGCATCAATCAGCTTTTGGGTATAGGCGGCTTTTGGATGGTTATAGATCTCATCCGGAAAACCTTCTTCCTCGATTTTTCCTTTGTTCATCACAATCATCCGGTCTGAAATATGTTTAACTACCGCCAAATCATGCGAAATAAAGATGTAGGTTAAGCCAAATTCCTGTTGCAGTTCGCGCAAAAGATTCAATACTTGGGCTTGTACCGATACATCGAGTGCCGAAACGGATTCGTCGCAGATGATGAATTTGGGCTGCAGGGCCAGGGCACGGGCAATGACGATGCGTTGGCGCTGTCCGCCAGAAAATTCGTGCGGGTAGCGGTCGAAGTGCTCGGGTTTGAGGTTTACTTTTTCGAGCAGGTTCAATACGTGAGTCTTTCTTTCTTGGTCGTTTTTAAAGAGGCCATGTACCTGCAGCGGCTCCATAATGGAGTTTCCTACGGTCATTTTGGGGTTGAGCGACGAGTAGGGGTCTTGAAAGATGATCTGGATATCTCTTCGCATTTTACGGAGTTCGTTTCGGCCCAATTGGGTAAGGTCGGTGCCGTTAAAAAGCAACCTTCCCGAGGTCGGCTCTACCAGGCGCAATATGCTTCTGCCCAAAGTGGTTTTGCCACAGCCCGATTCGCCCACCAAACCCAGCGTTTCGCCAGGATAAACCTTTAAGCTGATGTCGTCGACTGCTTTTACATAGTTTTTGCTCTTGCCGAACAATCCTTTGTTGATGGGGTACCAGGTACAAAGATTTTGTACTTCGAGCAAGGGCTTTTGTTGGTATAGCTGTTCGCGCCTTTGCCTGATTTCTGCTTCGGTAAAGCTGTTGATTTCGAGCTGATGCTGGAGGGCGACATCCTTGTTTTCGTTCAGGAAATCGGCTACGGTGGGCAGCTTTTTTAGTCGCCGTTGCGGAGAGGGCCTACAGGCCAGCAAGCCTTTGGTATAGGGGTGTTGCGGATTTTGGAACAGTTTTTTGGCAGGGCCTTGTTCAACGATATCGCCTTTGTACATCACCAAAAGATCGTCGGCAATTTCGCTGATGACGCCCAAATCATGCGAAATGAAGATGAGGCCCATGTTGCGTTCGGTTTTGAGGCGCAACAATAAATCGAGGATGGTTTTTTGTACGGTTACATCCAGGGCGGTAGTCGGCTCGTCGGCAATGAGCAGTTCGGGATTACAGCTCAAGGCCATGGCGATCATGACACGCTGTTTTTGTCCGCCGGAAAGCTGGTGCGGATAACTTTCGAAAATCTGTTCGGGCCTGGGCAACTGCACCTCCTTAAAAAGGGCAATGGTTTTGCTTTTTGCCGTTTGTCTGTCTATTTTTTGGTGGAGCATGATGGCTTCCTGTACCTGATATCCACAAGTGAATACCGGGTTGAGCGAAGTCATGGGTTCTTGAAAGATCATGGAGATTTTGTTGCCCCTGAAGTTTCTGATTTCGTTATCGGAAAGGCTGAGCAGGCTGCTATGCTCAAAGTCTATTTCGCCGTTGATGTGCGTATTCTTCGAATCGTGCAGGCGCATAATAGAAAAAGAGGTAACCGATTTGCCGGAACCTGATTCGCCCACGATACCCAATACTTTGCCCTTGTCGAGTTTAAAGCTGATTTTGTGTACGGCTTCGGTCCAGGTTTTGTCTTCCTGGCTGTAAAATTCGATGGCGAGTTCTTTAACGTTTAGCATTTACTTCACTAAGGTAATGTTTTCTTCGGGAATTGCCTTCAAGCCTTTAAAGCGCAAAAGGATTTGTGCCGTTGTAATGACATCCTTTTGGCAGTAGGTAACGATACGTGGCAGGTCTTTTTCTTCATAATACACCGCTTTAACCATACTGCCGTCCATATCGTCTTTGGGGGTTGGAATGTTGAATATGGCCGCCAAAAGGATTAGTGAGGTATAGTTTTTATAATCGCCAAATTTCCAGAGTTCCATGGTGTCGATGTGGTTAACCTCCCAAGGTTTTTTGCCTGCAATCTGCAACTGTGGCGGAATAGCAATGCCATTGATCAGCATGCGTCGGCATAGGTAGGGGAAATCGAACTCTTTGCCGTTGTGTGCGCAAAGCAGTTGGTCGGTTCCTTGTTCGCCCAACAGTTTGGCAAAGCTGGTTAAGATTTCGGCTTCATCATGTCCGGCAAAAGAACTTACCCTAAAAAACTGCTGTCTGTTTTGCAGGTGGAAAAAGCCAATGCTGATGCAGATGACCTTGCCAAATTCGGCCCAGATGCCCGCACGATCGTAGAATTCGGCGGCCGTAAACTCGTCTTTGCGCTGCAGCCTGGTTTTGTGTTCCCAAAGTTCCTGCAGGGTTGGGGGCATTTCATCAAAATGCCCGTATTGGGGTATGGTTTCGATATCGATAACGAAAACCTTGTTTAAGTTAACTTCTTTTAACATGAGCGTATTGTTTTTGATAGGTTATACAAGTTAACAAAAAAACCGAAGCTTTCTGCTGTACAACAGGCTCTTAAACAAAAAATCCTTCCCGATTGGAGAAGGATTGCCGTATTTTTTAGGTGTAACCCAGGATTTTGAGTACTTGCTTGCTGTTTTGCTCTTCTCCAAATACCTCGAAGTTGAAAGTTTCGTCTCTGTTGCGCCTGATGATCACGTGCTTCGGACTTGGCAACAAGCAATGGTGTATGCCACCGTAACCACTCAATACCTCTTGGTAAGCACCAGTGTTAAAGAAACCGAGGTATTGCACTTTACGGGTTTTGGGCATAAAAACACTGTTCATGTGTGCTTCCTGGTTGTAATAATCCTGGCCATCGCAGGTAATGCCACCCAGGTTTACGCGCTCGTATTCCGCATCCCAATTGTTAATTGGCAATAGGATATATTTTTGGTTCAGGGCCCAAACATCTGGCAGGTTGGTAATGAAAGAACCATCCAGCATCAGCCATTTTTCGCGGTCGTTTTGTTGCTTGCGGCCCAATACCTTGTATAAGATGCCCGAAGCCTCGGCTACGGTGTATTTGCCAAATTCGGTAATGATATCCGGTTCCATCACCTCGTGCTCAGAGCAGATTTCCTTGATCCGTTTCACGATTTCGTTTACCATGTATTCATAATCGAAATCGAATACCAAACTGTCTTTGAATGGCATACCGCCACCAATATCTAGCGTATCGAGATCAGGATTGATTTTCTTGAACTTGCAGTACAAGGTTACGTACTTCTCCAGCTCGTTCCAGTAGTACGGAGAATCGGTAATACCCGAGTTGATGAAGAAATGGAGCAACTTTACCTTAAAGTTAGGGTTGGCCGATATCTTGTTGTTGTAAAAATCGATCACATCTTCTAAACGAACGCCCAAACGTGAGGTATAGAACTGCGAATCAGGCTGTTCTTCGGCTGCGATACGGATGCCCAGGTTGCAAGGCGTATCCATCTCCACCTCGTCGTCGTACAGGTTGAATTCCTCCTTGTTATCGAGTACCGGAATAATATTTTTATAGCCATCGTGCAGCATATCGATAATGTACTGCTTGTACTGGTAGGTTTTAAAACCGTTGCAGATTACGGTAATGCTCTTGTCGAGCACACCTTTTTTCTCCAATGCATCGATCATCGGCATATCGAAGGCAGAAGAGGTTTCCAAGTGGATGCCGTTTTTGAGGGCTTCTTCTACAATGTGTCTAAAATGCGAGCTTTTGGTGCAATAACAGTATTTGTAATCGCCACGATAGTTGTTCTTGATGATAGCCGTCTGGAACAGCAGTTTAGCCTGCTGTATCTTCTTGCTTACCATAGGCAAATAAGTGAAACGCAATGGCGTACCATAGGTTTCTATCATTTCCATTAAATTTAGATCGTGAAAGTATAGCTCATCGTCTATAACGCTGTAGCCTTCTTGTGGAAAGCCTACGCTCAGATCAAGAAATTCGGAATAACTCTGCATTTATTTACGTTAAATAATTTTTGCAAAAATGTAATTTTAAATTGAGAATTATCCGTTAAAAACAAATTTTTTATGCTGCGAAGCAGTCATTAGTTCGCTTGTCCATTGGCTCATCCGCTTGCTGGTTCATTAGTTCGTTTGGCTGTGCAGAGATTGTGAGGCCGAATTGGGAATAAGTTGGAGTGAAGAAAGCACATTTTCCGCGGTTTAACGCTTTAAAGCGCCCGGTTTAAAATATGACGAATTGAGCGGGATAGAGGTGATATCGCGAGCCAAAACAACAATTTCGGCAGGATTTTCAAGATCGTCTTTTGCCCTGAAACTGATTTTGTATTGCTGGTATTGGTTGGTGTCCAACAAAACGGTTTTCACAATAATGCCAATCTTTTTGCCCAAATTGGGCAATTCCTGTTCAAGTGGAATGCGTTCAGCGTTTTTGATCACTACATCGAGTTGCGAAACCATCGAATCCTTGTTGTTGAATTTACTTCCTTTTAGCTGAACATTTTCGTTTTCCATCAGGATATCCTTAAGCTCAAAGGTCAGAACCTGGTTGGCATGCTGAATGAGCACAGGCGGATTGTCTACCGGCGTTTCATTTTTGGAAATGCAGCTCTGCAACAAAATAGCGGACAACAAGGAGTATAAAATCGAGCGCATTTTGGCTTAGGGTTTAAGTGGCAAATGGATTTCGGCCAGCATGCACCGGGCACTGCCGCCACCGTTGGTTTCGATGGTGTATAGCGGCGCATAAACCAGTCTACAGTATTTTTCCAAAACGGTTATTTGGTTTGGGGTAAGCGACAGGTAGGCTTGTTCCGACATCACCAGCAAACTTTCGCCTTCTTTATTGCTGACCTGCAGCATATTGCCGGCGAAATGGTTCATCTGGTCGAAAGTAATGGAAACGATTTCCTTGCCGTTTTGGCTCAAACTGTCTCTGACCAAGGCCTGTTCGCTTGGGTCGGGAATGGAATCGAAACAAACCACGGCAAACTGATCGCCAATGCACATCATCACGTTGGTATGGTAAATGGGGTAGCCGGTCGAATCGACTGCGCTGAAAACAACAGCCTGATAACCGGTTTTTTCGCAGAAATCGGCCAATACTTCTTGATGGGTTCTGAGCGATAGGCAGGCATAGGCAATTTTGTGGTCGCGATCGAGGACCAAACTACCGGTGCCTTCCAAAAACCGTTCGCTGTTTTCGTAAGTGCTGAGGTCGATAATTTTGCTGATGCCAAATGTTTTGCCCAGGCTTTCCATAATGTCTGATCGGCGTTCGGCCCTGCGGTTCACCGAAAACATAGGGTAGAGGATCACCTCGCCATTGTGGTGAAAAGAAACCCAATTGTTGGGAAAGATCGAATCGGGGGTTTCGGGTTGCAGGGTATCGTTAACCACCGTTACTTCTACGCCGTTTGCACGCAAGAGCGCTACAAAGCCATCAAACTCCTGTAATGCTTTTTGCTGTACATCGCTTGCCGAATTGGCCTGCTGAAATTTGTTGTTGCCAGCCGTCTGCTCGTTAAATTTGAAATCGACAGGGCGGATCATTAAAATATGGTTGGTTGTCTGCATTACTCGATTGTTAGCTGGTTTGTTGTTCGTTTTTTAGTATTAGCTGCATGCATCTTTCGATTATTGCTTCACTTGTTAATTATAAATTGCCATGCCGAGCTAAACGAGGAAACTGAACTTTCAATCTTTAAAATCCCGCTCAAAACTCAGCACCCCCAATCCACAACTTCTTAAATATCATCCCTCAAAATAGGCAAACTCATGCAGTGAAAGCCACCTCGGGCCCTCGAAAGCTCTGCCGATGGCATGAGGATCAGGGTATCGGTTAGGGTATCGGCATTTGCCTTGCCGCTTTCCAAATCCTGGATCAGGTCTTGCACTTTAACCACCTTAAAGCCATTGGCCTCAAAGGCCTCTACCGTTTTGTCGTTGCGGTCGTAGCCCAAAACCACGCCTTCCTTAATGGCCAGGAGGTTACATGAATCGGTCCATTGTTCTCTCGAATCGTATGGAAAGGTGTTGTTGCCACTGTAAATGATTTTTGTAGGTTCAGTGCAGCCCAAATCGTTTTGGCTGATGTCGTTCAGCAAAGCTTCTACATGTTCGAAATATTTAGGCTCACCAGGTTTGTTTTTGTTGAACTGGATGGCTGTAGTAGCTTCCAGTCTTTCGGGTTCCTTTAAGAAATTGATCGGCTCTGAAGCATTGTATTTTGGCGAGTGGGCAATCGAGTTGAGAATAACCCAGGTATTGCGTTTGACCTGCGTAAAAACAGTATCTAAGTGCATGTAATCGCGTTTGCTAGGGATTTTTACTACGGTTACTTTCTCCACTACGTTTTGCTCGAACAACAGTTTGATGGCTTCGTTGGCCCCTTCTTCCGAAGTTCTTTCGCTGCAACCGATCAGCACGTGGTTCGGACTGACCATCATCACATCGCCGCCTTCTAACGTGGTGCGGTAATGGGTTTCTTCGCCCGGCCTTAAAAAATGCTGGGTAGGATCTGGTATTTCGATAATGTTGTGCTGATATGCGGCAAAATACGGATGGTTAAAGAAAATATAACGCATCAGCAAGGTTTCGCGTACACGGGCTTTTTTTGCTGGCTTGTTCAGTAAGATATGCTTATTGATGGTGGTGCCCACATCGCGGGTAAAAATAAGGTTGGGGATAGGCGCGAAAATCATGGTATCATCTGCCAACGTACCCGAAATAAAGATTTCCGCCAGTTCTTGTGGCGGCGTATCCACCAGTTTCAGCTGCAGCTTATAGGTACAGCCCTCAATGGCGGCTACGGCAGCCACCAGTTTCTTTCTGATCGATTCGTTTTCTAATACCTCTGCCAGCAGGTTTTGTACTTCTACAACCGCCTTCGAATTATGGAAGCCCGGATCATTGGGCTTGAAGAAGGCACGGTTGGCCTCTTCCGAATCGATATGCGCCAATTTGCCTTTGATTTTATCGGGGTCGAGAAAATACATCAGCAACTTTACGTAGTAATCATATTCGCCTTTGCGGATGGTATCGAGGTGTACAATGTCTTCAAATAACCAGTCTTGCGCTTTCGACGGAACTACTTTTCCCAAGCCGCTATCTGGGCTATGGATGAGTAATTTACGTAGCCTACCGATTTCTGTATTAACTTTTACCTTGAAATTTTCGTTCTGTGCGCTCATATTTTGGTCTGTATAATGCAAAGCTATCAGATTTTTTGAGAAAGAAAAGTGTTGCTTTGCTGTTTCCTTTTTAGGTTTTGACTACATTTTGTGTTGACGAATTAGGCTTTACCATTTAAAAATGAGTAGGTTGCATTTGTTCTTCGCAACCCATTCGCGAGCATAAATATGTACAATTGGTGAAGGTGGCTTTCTTGTCGTTTGCTTCTAACAAAAATCTGGTTTGTCAAAAAATAGAACATCATTTAAAGCCGAAACAGCGTTTAGAATGACTAAATTGTAAGAAAACAAATAAGTGTAACCCTTAAAATCTAAATTACAATGAAAAAAATTATTTTTATGCTCTTGCTCACCTGTGCCTTTGTAGGTACAACTGTGGAAAAATCTAATGCTTTAGTGCTAAAAAGCGATCCGCCACCAGAGCTCACCTGGTATTGCGGCTCGTTTTATTGGCATGGAAGTGCCGGTCTGCCTGCCGGAACTTACCAAGTGCTTTCTGAGTTATACGGCGACCGTTCTAAAGTAATTTACATCTATAATCAATCTACTGATACGACCTATAATTGCTATTTCAGCACTTATGACGAGACCAACAATGTTGCTTATCTCAATGTAGATGTTCCTAGTGGAAACTTAGGCGCGGTATTCTTGTAGATAGAAAAAGCGCTAGACATTATGGTCTGGCGCTTTTATAATCACCTTTAATCTACAACATCAAGAAACTGGCTTATCCACACCAGCTCTTGCTGTCGTCACCGGCCTTAAAGGCTTTGTTGATGGATTTTTTAACCGGTATTTTCTTAACTAGGTTAACATCGGCGCTTGTATTGCCTCAATAGATTTTACCATAGTGGCTGATTTCTGCTTGTGACAAGTTACTTTACTAGGTATTTCGTAAATAAATAATCTCTTTTGTCGGTCGATTTGGCCTCGGGCTCTTTCAGCTTTACGCTTTATTCGCTATTTTTGGGCATGAATTTTATCATTACCGAAACGCTGAAGGCAATCAAGGAACTTTATAACGAAGAAGTTGCCGAAAGCGTAATCAACCTGCAAGAAACACGCAAAGAATTTGAAGGGCAAGTAACCATTGTTGTTTTTCCGATTGTTCGATTCTCGAAGCAATCGCCCGAAGAAACCGCTAATGCCATCGGCAATTATTTGGTAGAACGGGTAGCGGTGGTAAGCAGTTTTAATGTGGTAAAAGGATTTCTGAACCTGAGCATTGCCGATAGTTATTGGCTCAATTTGCTGAACAGCGATTTGTTGAGCGCCGATTTTGGCCAGATCAAGCCAAACGGCAGAAAGGTGATGGTCGAGTATTCTTCGCCAAACACCAATAAACCTTTGCATTTGGGCCATGTGCGCAACAATTTGTTGGGCTATTCGGTAGCCGAATTGCTGGGTGCGGCGGGTTACGAGGTGATCAAGGTAAACCTGGTTAACGATAGGGGCATCCATATCTGCAAATCGATGCTGGCCTGGCAAAAATGGGGCAATGGCGAAACGCCTGAAAGCTCGGGCTTAAAAGGCGACCACCTGGTAGGCAAATATTATGTGGTGTTTGATAAGGAATATAAGAAGGAAATAGAAGCTTTGGTGGCTCAAGGACAGACCGAAGACGAAGCCAAGAAAAATGCACCATTGATTAAGGAAGCGCAACAAATGCTCTTGGCCTGGGAAGCAGGCGACGAAGCGGTAATTGCACTTTGGAGAAAAATGAACGGCTGGGTTTACGATGGCTTTGCCGTAACCTACCAAAAGCTCGGCGTAGATTTTGACAAGTATTATTACGAAAGCAATACTTACCTGTTGGGCAAAGACACGGTTGAAGAGGGCTTGGCCAAAGGCGTTTTCTTTAAAAAAGAAGATGGCTCGGTTTGGATAGACCTGACTGCTGAAGGCCTCGACCAAAAATTGGTACTGCGTGCCGACGGTACTTCAGTGTACATTACCCAAGACTTGGGGACGGCCCAAATGAAGTACGACGATTTCCACATGGACGAGTCGATCTATGTGGTGGGCAACGAACAGGATTACCATTTTAAGGTATTGTTCCTCATTTTGGAGAAATTGGGCAAAAGCTGGGCCAAAGGCCTGCACCACCTGTCGTATGGCATGGTTGATTTGCCAAGCGGCAAAATGAAGAGTAGGGAAGGAACAGTAGTAGATGCCGACGACCTGATTGCCGAAATGGTTGAAACCGCTCGAGAAAAAACCGAAACCCTAGGCAAAACCAACGATTTTACCGATGCCGAAAAAACAGAATTGTACAATAATATAGGTTTAGGCGCTTTAAAATATTTCCTGTTAAAGGTAGAGCCTAAGAAGCGCTTGTTGTTCGATCCGTCAGAATCGATTGATTTTCAGGGCAACACGGGGCCATTTATTCAATATACCCACGCCAGGATCAAATCGTTGTTAAGCAAGGCGAATTATCAACTCACGGCCGACAGTTCGCTGTACAGCGTTGATTTGGCGCCTACCGAATTGGAAATGATCATGCTGTTGGCCAAATATCCTGAAGAATTGGTGAATGCCGCCAAGGCATACAGCCCAGCGTTTATGGCCAACTACCTTTACGAAGTGGCCAAGTTGTTTAATAAGTTCTATCACGAAACTCCACCCATTGTAAGGGAAGAGAACCAATTGCTTAAGCAGCACCGCTTGAATATCTGCAGACTTACCGCCGATGTGCTTAAAAAAGGTACGCAGCTCTTGGGAATCCAGGTGCCAGAAAGAATGTAGTTTATCAGCTGATTGCAAATCAAGAACCGCCAACTGAAAATTGAGAAATGGCTCAAGAATTAGCGCTGCTTTGTTTGGCTGCTTTTGCGGCTGGCTTTATTGATGCCATCGTAGGTGGAGGTGGCCTGTTGCAAACACCTGCCATTCTGCTTGTTTTGCCCCATTATCCGGTTGCTACCTTGTTGGGAACCACCAAGATCCCTTCGTTGGCAGGCACCAGTATTGCCGCCTATAAATACAGCAAACAGGTTAAGTTTAACCTAAAAATATTGGTGGCTTGTGCGTCGATGGCGTTTTTGGCCGCCTTGTTGGGAGCCTATTCGGTAAGTATGATTAACAACCAGGTTATTAAGCCGGTTATTTTGGTGGTGCTTATCGGCGTAGCCGTTTATACTTATTTTAACAAACAGTTTGGTATCCAGCAACACAAGAGTCATTCAACTGCCAAGCAAGTGGCTTTGGCCACAGGTTTTGGACTGATCATTGGCTTTTATGATGGATTAATCGGCCCTGGAACGGGTTCTTTTCTGATCTTGGTGTTCATTGCCGTATTGGGTTTCGATTTTGTTGGGGCCAGTGCCCATGCCAAGATGGTTAACCTGGCTACGAACATGGCGGCTATTCTTTATTTCAGCTCTACCGGGCACATCTTATTCCAGTACGCTTTGCCTATGGCTGTTTTTAATATTGCCGGTGCATTTTTTGGCGCAAGATTGGCCTTACTTAAAGGCAATAAGTTTGTGCGTGTTTTTTTCCTGATTGTGGTATTTGGTACGATATTGAAATTTGCTTTCGAGTTGTTGAAACATTAGCTCGTTTGTTGATTATGCAATATCCAACTGCAAACTGTCAATCCCTTTGTGAATTACCACCTTAAACGCCTAAGTTTAGCTAAGTGCTATGTTACCTATTTGGTGTTCAATGGCAAACTGCCAACTATCAACTGTCAATTGAAAATTACTCTTTATCAATTACACCAGATTTTGTATGCACAAGGCTCTTTTTTCTGAATTTTGGAAAACTCATCGGGCTTTTGCTCGGTCTTTCGTCGCCCAATAAAACACCCCACTGCTTGAATGATTCGGTACGGTCGAAAATGATTTTGAGTACCGCAATGATGGGCAGGGAGAGGAACATGCCAGACACACCCGCTATGGCACCGCCAATCAGCACGCCCAAAATAGAAAACAAGGCATTGATCTTGACTTTAGAGCCCACAATTCGGGGCATCAGGATATTGTTGTCTAAGAATTGAACGGCCGCAATAACGCCCAATACGGTTAGTACCGGCCAAAGCTCGGTTGACGAGGTGAGCGTAAGCAATACGCCTATCACGTTGCCAATCAAGGCCCCCACATAGGGAATAAGGTTTAAAATGGCAAAAATAACCCCAATCAGTAAAGCATGCTTGATGCCGAAAAGCATGAGCAAGCCGCCCAAAAGCACGGTCATATAGGTAATTTGTATCAATAAGCCTACCAAGTAGCTTTTAATGATTGATTCGGTTTCGAAAACCGCTTCCTTCACCTTGGGGTGATCGGCGGGCTTAAACCACATGAAGGTAAAACGGAGCAGAATATCCTTATAAAAGAGAATCAGGTAGATGTAAATAGGCAAGAGGCCTACAAATACGAAAACGCCACTCAGGGTTACGGCAGCACCACTTGCCGCACGGCCGCCAACAGCAAGCAGATCGTCGCTTTTTTCTTTCAAAAAGGCTTCCTGCTTGGTGATTTCTACTCCCGAAATTTCTTTGATCCATTGCTTGAGCGATTGCAGGTGATTGGCTACATTTTGCTTGATCTGCGGAAAATCGTCGACTAAAATGCCGATCTGTGCCGAAAAGAACCATACAATGCCAGCAATGAAAATCAGTACAAAAAGAATGGGTAGGATAATGGAAATGGATTCGGGTACTTTGTACTTTCTCAGAAAGCGGTAGATAGGCAAAAGCATGATGCTGATAAAAAATGCCATGATAACCGGCATGATAATGTCTCGGCCTAGAATTAAGATGGTGGCAACCAGTACAATGCCCAATAATTCGATAGATCGCTTTACAGTTAGTGGTAGTTCCTTCATAGCATAGATAGTTTTGTGTTTTTCCCTTTAAGTAACACGAATATAGCAAATTTGTTTGCGCCTATGGTGCATTGGCTTATCAGTTCATTGGTTCTTTGGATCATTGGTTATTTTAAACTGACGATTGTTATTCTTCCTTAAACCTTCCACCTTTCACCTTCACCTTTGGCCTTTCGGCTTTAGCCTTTAATTTGCCTATCTTTGCATTTTTCTATTCATGCACATGAGCTACACTACAGATACCATTATTGCTTTGTCTACGCCTCCAGGAAGTGGCGCCATTGGCGTGATCCGCTTGTCGGGACCCGATGCCGTTAAGTTGACCAATCAGGTTTTTAAGGGCAAGGATTTGACCCAACAGGCTACGCACACCTTGCATTTTGGACTGATTAAGGATGGCGATAGCATCATAGATGAGGTGGTAGTAGGCTTGTACATTGCGCCTAAATCGTACACCAAAGAAAATGTGGTAGAAATTTCGTGCCATGGTTCCAATTACATTATTCAGCAGATTTTGAATTTGTTGATCAGAAAAGGGGCGAGGGCAGCCAAGCCGGGCGAGTTTACTCTCCGTGCCTTTTTAAACGGCGCTTTCGATTTGAGTCAGGCAGAGGCGGTGGCCGATTTGATTGCTTCTGACAGCAAGGCTTCGCACGATGTGGCCCTGCAGCAGATGCGCGGTGGCTTTGCCAACGAATTGAAGGGTTTGCGCGAACAACTGATCCATTTTGCCTCGATGATTGAACTGGAACTCGATTTTGCCGAAGAAGATGTAGAATTTGCCAACCGTGAGCAATTGCGCAACCTGATTATGCAGATCAATAAGGTCTTGTACCGTTTGATTGCTTCTTTCGAGATGGGCAATGTGTTGAAGAATGGCGTACCTATTGTAATTGCCGGTCGACCAAACGTAGGCAAATCGACCTTGCTCAACGCCTTGCTGAACGAAGAAAGAGCCATTGTGTCTGATATTGCCGGTACTACCCGCGATACCATTGAAGACGAACTGAACATTGAGGGTATGATTTTCCGATTTATCGACACGGCAGGCATCCGCGAAACTGCCGACGTGATTGAAGCCAAAGGAGTAGAGCGTACCTTGGAGCGCATGAAGCAGGCCAAGCTGATCATTTACATGGTCGATGCCCTGCAAAGCTCGGAAGACTTGGAAACGCAGCTTTCAGAGCTGAAGCAACTGAATATTCCTTACCTGCCCCTCATCAATAAGGCCGATTTGCTAACGCCTGAAAAGCGTGAGGCTTTTGAACAGCAGGAAGTATTGTTCCTGGCCGCCAAAGAAGGTGTGGGTATAGACGAATTGAAACAGCAACTATTGGCTAAGGTTAACCTGCATCACATCAATACCAGCGAAACCTTGGTGAGCAACATCCGCCACGTGGAGGCCCTTAAAAATACCGAAGCCGCTTTGCAACGGGTATTGCAGAACATTGACAATCCCGTAACTTCCGATTTCTTGGCCATGGACATTAAACAGGCCTTGCATTACCTCGGCGAAATTACGGGCACCGTTACGACCGATGACTTGCTGGAAAATATTTTTAGCAAGTTTTGTATCGGAAAGTAAACGCACAAAATCAGATAAATGAAAAAAAGTAAAACCGCTTATAAATCAATTATAAGCGGTTTTTTGTGGGTACGATCGGTCGGTAGGTTCTGGTATTTGGCTTCGAATTTAGAACGGTGTGGTAGTAACTATCAGTCTTTCACCAGCCTTACCGCACAGCCGGTCGTCTTGCTATAGTCGGTTACCCGGGGTTCGCTGTATTTGTTGAAGTCAAGATAATAGGCAAAGCTATCGCCCGGTTTGGCGGTTCTCGACCACCAGTAGCTTAGCCATATCCCATATTTGAAAGACTGGCCACCGCCATACTCGTCGCCACCGGCGCTGCCGCTGGTAAGCAGGTTCAGGCCAGATGAGTTATCGCCATTGCCATGTGCAAAATTGTACGAGTCCTTTATGTCCCAGCCAGAGAGACCGCGCATTTTTTTCCCGGCGACCTTTTCGCCTCCCAAGGCATTGATAAGCGTCAGAAATTCCCTTGAGCTAGGTACATGCCAACCCGCCGGAGCCAGGCCACGCGGATCGGAAACGGCATAGAAATTATAGAGTTTTCCGTATTTTTTATCGTTGTTGCTATCGAAATTAAGGTAGCAATAGGCAGGGATCTTTTCGCGGCTTACTTTTTCCCATTCCTTCTGGTTTGCCGCATAATAGATCGGATCTCCGTTCCTATAAGTGCTTACGTTGAGGTTTGTGGTGGTCCAGATCTGGTCGCCGATTTTTACCGGTCCGGTGATTTCTGGAGAGGCGTTATAGATTTCCTTCAGCTGTGCTCCCGGTGCGCTGTTGCAGGCCCACACGAAGTTGGTAGGCTGTATGCCGCCACTTCTTTTCAGAGCCTCTTTGGTTGCGATTTCATCGGCCGCTTCCTTGGTTTTTGCAACTCCCCAACCGAAGGCGGTGCCCACGTTGCCGTTAATGGTACGGTAGGCGGCGCAGCCTGGCCCCGAATAGGTCAGTACAATTGTGCATGCGCCTCCGCGTTTGTTGCATTCGGCCACAGCTCTATTTTCGGCTTCGGCCCTGTTGGGCTGATCGAAAGAAAAGCCATAATAAAAGCCGTTTGACCGATCTACAGCTAGGGCTCCGTATTTGGTCTGGGCGGTGGCTGGCGCTTTTGTCGGCGTTTTTTTGACCTGGGCGATTGAATTTTCCATCAAGAGGAATTGCACGAGCAATGCCATCCATACTAGTTTGCTTATCTTCATACGTGTCGTTTTTTGTTTATTCCGATAAATTTATCAGTCGGCACATTTGTAATCAATACCTAATTTTTGGTATTCTTTTTTGATCCTGGCCATTGTTCTGTCCTGGTCTTTTGGCAAGAACCTTTTGAGCTAAAAGTGGCTTTGATTCGCTGTGAGCGCTTCTGTCGCATGGAGCAGGTTGGTTAGCAGTAAGCTATTTCTTAGTGTTCTTGGTTTTGACTGTCAAGTGACCTCGTTCTCAGGAATGATTGTTTACATTTGAGTAAATTCTTTACCATGAAAAAAATAGGATTTTTATCGTTTGGACATTGGTCTAACCACCCCTCATACCAAACCCGCACTGCGGGAGATACCTT
Organism: Pedobacter sp. TM02; assembly: GCF_059705275.1. NCBI lineage: Bacteria > Pseudomonadati > Bacteroidota > Sphingobacteriia > Sphingobacteriales > Sphingobacteriaceae > Pedobacter > Pedobacter sp. TM02. The sequence goes on along the minus strand of NZ_AP046530.1, from coordinate 2,502,873 downwards.
GCTGCAGTCGATCGACCTTGCTGTAGCTGCCGAAGAGATCGGCTTGGATGGCGCCTACTTCCGGGTTCATCATTTTGCCAAGCAGCTCGCTTCTCCATTTCCGTTGCTTTCGGCCATTGGCGCCAAAACGTCGAAGATCGAGATCGGTACGGGAGTGATTGACATGCGCTATGAAAATCCGCTCTATATGGTAGAAGATGCAGGAGCTGCCGACCTGATATCGGGTGGCAGGTTGCAATTGGGCATCAGTAGGGGTTCGCCCGAACAGGTGATCGATGGATGGAGGTATTTCGGATATTCGCCCAATGAAGGAGAGAATGATGCCGACATGGGCAGGCAAAAGGCCTTGGAATTTTTGGAGCGGTTAAAAGGCCAGGGTTTTGCGCAACCCAACCCCAACCCGATGTTTCCCAATCCACCAGGACTTTTAAGGCTCGAACCTTATTCGCGGGGACTGCGTGAACGCATTTGGTGGGGTGCAGCTTCGAATGCCACCGCGGTATGGGCGGCAGAAAACGGGATGTACCTTCAAAGCTCGACCTTGAAATTCGATGAAAATGGCAAACCCTTTCATATCCAACAGGCCGAGCAAATTAGGCTGTATAAAGAAGCCTGGAAGAAAGCAGGCCATGATCGCGAGCCAAGGGTATCGGTGAGCCGTTCGATATTTGCCATCATGAACGAACAGGATAGGTACTATTTTGGCGGACAAGGCAAAGATTCAGACAGTTTCGGCTATATCGAACCTACGCAAAGAGCGGTTTTTGGTAAAAGCTATGCCGCAGAACCTGATGTGCTGCTCAAGGAACTGGCGCTCGATGAGGCGCTACAGGAAGCAGATACTATACTATTAACCATTCCAAATACCTTGGGCGTTGATTACAACGTTCATGTGCTGTCCTCTATTCTTGAGCATGTTGCCCCCGGACTAGGCTGGAGATAGGAATGCAGACAGCTTCCAGCTAAGAATTTTGGAGAACATGATTAGGCGAGAAAGGTTCGCTGCTGATTTTTGCTTTGGGAACTGAAACAAACAACATTTATTTCCGTTCCGGCCCTTAAGGTAAGTTTGTCTTCGATGGCTAAACCGCTAAATCGCCCTCTCGTCCAATGTCCATTTTTGCGCCCGAAATGGCACTGGCCGCCACTTTTAAAAAGGTAACCAATTTGCCTGCTTTGTTATCCCAATAATGGGCTTCTAAGGGGGTTACTTTCAGCACCCTTATATTCGGGTCTTCTTTGCCGCCTTCAAACCAGGCCTCTATAATTTTGTTCCAATATTTGTCTATCCGATTGCGGTCGCTCGAAATTTCCGCAGTGCCACTGAGGCTTAAAAAAGCATAGTTTTTAACGTCGGAGTAAAGCAGGCTGGTTTTATTGTTTTGTAAAAGATTTTGGTGCGACTGGCTTTTGGCCGCAATCAAAAACCATATATTTCCTTCATCGTCAACCTCTTGTCGACTCATTGGGACAGCATGGATATACTCGCTTCCTGATTCGTTGGAACAGAGTATTCCAATGTCGATATCATCTATCATTTTCTTCAGTTTCGAGATGGCTTCTTCGTTTTTTAAGTTTTCTACGCTCATGTTTAGGAGATTGATGTGGCTAATATTTTTTGAATTGGTAGACCCCGGATTTTGAATGTAGCCAAGTCTTATTTCTTGGACAGTCCTTTCGAGGTTTCTTAGGTTAAAAACAGCTAAAACCGAAAATGGTTCTATTCATTGCACGTAAAATTCTAGACCTAGCGAAAGGGGGAGGTCGCCAGTAAGGAAAAAGCGCAGGAAAATCATCCTATTGCTAGGAATAAAATTCTTTTAAAAAGAAATGTGGCGGCATCACTTGGAAGTCGGCAATCCTTAATTTTCAAAAACTTACAAGTTATGTGCCTACTTTTTCATTTCATGATGCAAGCAGACCACTCCCGAACTGAATACTTGTGTTTTTACGAGCTTGAGGGGCTGTTTTGCCTGGATGCCCTCGAAAACAGGAATACCTTCGCCCAAAAGTACCGGATTAACAAATAGCCAGCATTCGTCGATGAGGTTTTCTTTAAGCAAGGCATGGGCCGTACTTGGGCTTCCAAACAACAGGATTTCTCCGCTTGTGTCCTGTTTGATTTTGAGGAGTTCTGCAGCGTAATTTGCTCCGATGACAGTCGTGTTGGCAAATTTGGTCTGGTCTAGGGTGTTTGAAAGGACTATTTTGTGTGCAGTCTTATACCAGGCGGCATGTTCGATGTCATGTTTGCTCGCCCCGGGCTGGTCGGCAGCGGTAGGCCAGTAGCTTTCCATCATCTCAAAAGTGGTTCGGCCGTAAAGCGCGGTATGGGTCGCGGCAATCCTTTCCGCTACATAGTCAAAAATCTCTTGATCTACATGAATCCAGTTCATTTCGCCTTTAGTGCCTGCTGCAAAGCCATCCAGTGAGCTATGCATGAATAGTACAATCTTTCCCATGTTTTTTGTATTTGCTTTGTGTTTGGTACAAATCTCGCATAAATGTAGTAGATTAGATTGGCCTGAAAAAGACAAATTTTGGGGGTGTTCGGGACAAATGCTGTCGTTGTTCTGTTTTGCTCTGTTAATCTTTCACAATATTCTTCAAACATATTTACAGCTAATGGTTGAAAAGGCATGCGATAGAAGTCCTTGCCTTGATAAAGCCATTTTTATAATAGGAAGGTTTTCAAACGGAAGACCCGAAATTATAAAAAAAGACATCTTCAACTTGCTTATAAATTTATGATATATGGTTACAAGTGGTAACTTTATCATGAGCTAATGCCCAAATAAAACATACAAGAATTGCCAATGCATCATCCTCAAAACGAACAATCCTCTGCGCCTACACACAGCCCTTTTGCACAGACTTTTTTTCACGGGACCAAGGCCGATCTTAAAATCGGCGATTACATCAGCCCAGGCTATCCATGCAATTATGCCGACAGGAAGCTGAGCCATGTGTACGTAGCCGCTACGTTAACGGCTGCAATTTGGGGTGCAGAATTGGCCCAAGGCGATGGCAAACAACGCATCTATTTGGTAGAAGCAACAGGAGCGGTTGAAGACGATCCCAACGTAACCGATAAAAAATTTCCGGGAAACCCAACCATGTCTTATCGTTCGGTACATCCTTTCAGAGTAATAGGCGAGGTGGCCAGCTGGATGGCACATACGCCGGAACAGGTTAAGGCCATGCAACACGGTCTCGAAAAATTGACGAGACAAGGGCTAAATCATATTATAGATTGATGGGTCGCCTCGCATAGCCACATATCAAGACTTTTCGCTTTACGTAGTTGAGGGTGGGTTGTTAGGATAAACTCTTAAAAAGCCCTGCCATGAAGTTTTTTATGGAACGGTCGCTCAGTTAAACGACTGTCGAAATGCCAACGGAGAAACAGCCGTTCTGTTTTTGAACAACCGGTGGAAAGATTGCGGATGCTCGAAACCCAACTGATAAGCAATTTCTGATACCGATAGCTGGGTGGTCGACAATAATTCTTTGGCCTTGCCAATCAACCGGTTTTGGATGTGCTGTTGCGTGGTTTGTCCAGTTTGTACCCGAAGCATATCGCTCAGGTAATTGGGACTAAGGTGCAAGTGGTCGGCGATAAGCTGAACCGTTGGGATGCCATTTGTAGCCAGCTTTTCGTGGGTAAAATAATCGTCGAGCAGAATTTCTAGTTTGCTTAGCAAATCGCTGCTGACTTTTTTCCTGGTCAAAAATTGACGGTTATAAAAACGGTCGCAATACTTGAGCAGCAGTTCTAGGTTAGCAATCAGCAGATCCTGCGTAAAAGCATCAATGTTGGCCTCTATTTCCCTGTCTATGTTCGCTATGATATCCATGATAGACTTTTCTTCCTTTTCAGAAAGATGCAACGCTTCGTTGCTGGCGTACGCGAAATAGCCATAGCTTTTAACTTGTGTGGCTAAGGCATAGCCATACAAAAAATCGGGATGTACAGCCAATACAAAGCCCTTTACTTCGGCCAGCAAAATATCATCAAACTGCAAAACCTGTCCTGGAGCAATAAAATACATGATCCCTTCTGCAAAATCATAATATTGCTGCCCGTATCTGCATTTGTTGCCTGCGCAATCCTTTTTCAGTGCTACCACATAAAAATCGGTAGTGATGGCGCTGAGCACTGTTTCTGGAGCAATTTGAATTTGGTTGAAGTCAAATACGCTGATCAGTGGATTTGAAGGCCCTTTCAAATTCAAGAGTCTATGTAGGGCGGTAATTGAGGTGATGTTGCTGGGTACTTTCATGTAATCTAACGCCAATTTACTCATGCTTGCTTGCTTCTTGTTCGTTTTTTATTTGCTTTATACCTTGTATGAAGCTGGTGGGCCTGAAATCGGGAAAATGTTTCCTGAATTTGCTATCGTCAAAAATATTGTTGTGCTCGTATCTCGGCAATAATTCCTGTAGTTCTTTTAGCCGGCTGTTCAATATGGCGCCCATCTTAAAAAAGAATTTGGGGATGACGGTATATTGCAACGGTTTGCCATATACTTCCGATGCCATCGCAATCAGCTGTTTATAAGTGGGCCTGTTCTCGTCGATCGGCAAATGCCAGGTTTGGCCAAACGCATCGGGGGTATTTCCAATCAAAGCCGTGGCCCTGCTGGCATCAGGTGTCCAGATCAGGCTTCTCGCTTTGTCGTCTCTCAACGGAACTTTAAGCTTTTTGTTGGCCTTTGCATTATCAAACAGCAATGAATTGGTGATGCTCTGCGTTTTGCCCGGACCATAAAATTCGGGCGCGCGGCAAATAACGGCTTCCAGCCGGCCAGTCTCCATTGCTTTGAGTAACAGGCTGGCCATTTCGCTTCTTACTTGGCCTTTGCGCCCTACGGGCTCGAATGGCGTTTGCTCGGTCAGCACGCGCCCGTCTTGCGGATACATGTAGGTATTATCGAAAAACACCAGCTTGGCGCCATTGATTATGCAGGCATCGATTACGTTTTGGGTAATTTGCAAAAATTGTTTTTCCCACAAGGCCGAATCCATGGGCAGTCCCAAGGTAAAATAGGCTATTTCGCTGTCTTTAACTGCGGCTATAGCATTTGCTCTTACTGACAGGTCGGCCATCAAAATATGGTCGGTATCGTTTACTTTTTGAGGTTTACGGCCTACAATCCGGATATCGGAAGTAAAGTCTCTTTTTAGCGCCCTGGCCAGTTCTTCGCCAATTTGTCCGTTGGCACCCAGTATGGTTTGCATAGCTTTATCGGTTTGAGTTGTTGTCCAGTTCACGCATCACTACTTTTGCCATTTTCTTAGAGCTGAAGGGGTTTTGTCCGGTTATTAAATTTCCGTCAACCACTACATGAGCGGTCATGGGGATAAAAGCTTTCCTATAATCGGGCCCTCTTTCTTTCAAACTGGCTTCCAAGTTAAAAGGAACTTCCTTTTTCCTGCTGGCCAGGCTTTCTTCAAACCAATTGAAACCCGTTATGGTTTTTCCTTTGATCAACAATGTGTCGTCGGTCAATTTAACATTGAGCAGGCCACAAACCCCATGGCAAATAGCGGCTACCATTTTTCCGTTTTCATATTGTCTGCTAACCAGGGCTTGCAAAGCTTTATTGTTGGGAAAATCGTACATGGTACCATGACCACCGGCCAGGTAAACCAAATCAAATTCGTCGTTTAATACTTCTGTTAAAGGCTTGCTGTGCTTTAAAAGCTCCATAAATCGGCTATCGTTCAGGTAGGCCTTGGTCATGCCATCGAGCATAAAGCTTTTGAGGCTTTCGGGGTCGATGGGTATGGAGCCGCCGTTGGGACTTGCGATGGTCATGGCGTAGCCTTTTGCAATGGCTGCATGGTAAATATGCGTAAGTTCGCTGAGCCATAAACCGGTAGCCAGTTTGCCACTGGCATATTGGCTGGTATTGGTTGCAACCAATAATATTTTTAGCTTGTCCATCTTTCTATTTTATGATAGTACAAAGTTCCGGGCCCATGTTAAGAAATACGTAACCCAATTAACTAAAGTTGTAACACAATCTCTGTTGTGTGCTCGGGTTTAGCTCCAAGTGGTAAAGAATAGGGCAATGGCAGCCGCACCCATGATAAAAAAGGTAATCCACAACAAGGTTTTAGATAGCCAGCCACTTTTGTATTCGCCCATGATTTTATCGCTGGCTGCAATCTTAACAATCAGAAACAACAGCGGAACGGCAGCTACGCCATTGATTACAGCCGTATAAACCAATGCTTTTACGGGGTCAATGCCGATAAAATTGATGGTTAGGCCAATGAGCGTAGAAACAATGATGACCGCATAAAAACCATAGGCTTTCTGAAGCTTGAGGTTGAGGCTGGCGCTCCAGTTAAAAGCTTCTGACACAGCATAGGCTGCTGAGCCCGAAAGCACCGGAACGGCAAGCATGCCAAGCCCGATAATACCCACAGAAAATATCAGTTTGGCCAGATAGCCCGAATGTTCGAAAGAATGGACCAATGGCTCGAGCGCCTTGGCGGCATCGGCGGCATCCTTAATATCGGTTACGCCACTGTTATGCAAAACCGTAGCGCCTACCAAAAGGATGCACCAGGTGGTAAATTCGGAAATGATCATGCCCATATTATTGTCTTTGCGCATGGCATGGATATGTGGCCAGCCAATCCGTGGTTTTCCATCCCTGAATAATCCTTTGGCCTGTTCTTCTTCTACTTCTTGCGAGGCCTGCCAGAAAAACATGTAGGGCGTAATGGTGGTGCCGAATACGCCTGTAATGATAAACAGGAAATCGAAAGAAAACTCGAAGTGTGGCACTATGGTTGCCTTAAGTACCGTTGGCCAAGGCTGGTCGATAATAAATACCGTAATAGGGTAGGCCAACAAGGCCAGTGCCAGCCACTTCAGTATTTTAGAATACGCCCGATAGCTGGTAAAGATTTCGAGCAGGAGCACCGTAGTGGTAAAAAACAAGGTAAGCACCACAAAATGAACCGGAACCAACAACTGCGCAGCCGCGGCCATGGCTCCAATATCGGCCCCAATATTAATGGTATTGGCCACCACCACCAAACCCACTACGGCATAAAGCACCTTTCGGCTATAATGCTCTTTAATAACGGCTGCCAGGCCTTTTCCGGTTACCAAGCCTATTCTGGCACAGGCTTCCTGCACGGCCGTCATAAATGGAAGCATGTACAAAGCGGTCCATAACTGTCCGTAGCCGAATTGTGCGCCTGTTTGCGAATAGGTGGCAATACCCGAAGGATCATCGTCGGCAGCGCCGGTAGTTAATCCAGGCCCCAAGAGGCCAAAGAATTTTTTTATTTTTCTTATCCGGAATTTCGAATTGTGCTTTACAGGCATAAGCAGAAAGTAGTTAAGCTAATGGTTAACTAAATATACTATCTAAATTTCAACAATAACAGATATTTCATTTAAATCAAATTAGTAAGCTATAAGTTAACCATATCGATCTGCTTATGGCAATACATGGCCGGCGGCAAACTGAAACAGTTACATAGTATATAAGCGCTCGGACGTAAATGAAAGTTTAAGCAGTCAACAAAAAAAGGTCCTGTTTTAAAACAGAACCTCATTAATGTTTAAAAAAAACGAAGTTGAAAGCCACAAGGCTTGCTATACGCTTGGCATACCAAAGGTAATTATGAGGTAGCGAATCGATACTTGAGCCCCCAAGCTTATATCTTTAATGTCTAGTGCGCTTTATCGCTAGTGTCTCTTTTGGCGAAGAAAGTTAAAGAAAAGGCAGTAATTAAGATAACTGCACAGATACTGGCCAAAGTTACAAGTAGAATAAGTCCGTCTGTTGATTGTGGTCCCATAGTTGATTTATTGTTTTGATAGGCAAATCTACTAAAACCAGCTTAGCTCCTGAAGAAATTTGTATTTTTTTTAAAATCAGGCTTTGTAGCCATTGTGTTGCCTCAAAGGTGTTTAAAGCCGGTATTTGCTGCAAACGACTGGTGTAAAATTAAAGCGCTGTGGTAGGTTTTGAATAATAAAAAATTGGTTATCAATAAATTATGTTACCTTTGGGTATAATTTAAATAAAATATAATGCAACAAGGAACAGTAAAATTTTTCAATGAGACAAAAGGTTTTGGATTTATCGTGCCAGCAAATGGCGATTCTGAAATCTTTGTTCATGTTTCAGGCCTATTAGATAACATTCGCGAGAATGATACCGTAAGCTATGACGTAGAGCAAGGTAAAAAAGGCCTAAACGCAATTAATGTTAAGATCAGCTAATTAGAATCCTTCATAAATTGGTAAAAGCATCCAGCGTAAAGTTGGATGCTTTTTTTATGGGCTTTATCAAGGAAAAATCATGGTATATGGGGTTAATTGAGTAACTTGGATCATGCAAGAAAGCGCAGGGATATTAGGCTACAAACAAGCTGATAATGGCCTCATGTTTTTTCTCGTCCATCCGGGAGGTCCGTTTTTTGCCAAAAAAGATTTAGGCGCTTGGACCATACCCAAAGGCCTGATCGAAAATGGCGAAGACCCTTTGCAGGCGGCTGTTAGGGAGTTTGCCGAAGAAGTTGGCTTTACACCAGAAGGAGATTTTATGCCATTGGGCAGCGTTAAGCAACAGGGGGGTAAAATAGTCCATGCCTTTGCTCTCGCATTTGAATTCGATGCCAGCCAATTGTCGAGCAATACTTTCAGCCTGGAATGGCCACCACGCTCGGGCAAAATGACCACTTTTGCCGAAGTAGACCGCGCCGACTGGTTTGATTTGGCCACGGCTCAAGAAAAAATCAATCCCGCACAGGCCGATTTCCTCTTGCGTTTGCTCGAACTCGAAAAAAATGGCTAATCGAACCAATTATGGTTCACGTTCCAGGTAATGCGATGGGCTGTCGATGTAATTGGCTCGGGCATCTGTTCCCTTTTCAAATTCGAGGCGTAAACTGTCAGGCAATCGTTCAAATACTTTTTTAAAATAAGCATTCTTGGTTAATTGCTTTGCGTAAAAATTTTAACTTCAAAAAACTAAACACTCAAACTTATTTTTTGCTTTGGGCAAACAGCCAGTCGAATAGTTCGGGCTCGGCATAGGCTTTATCCCAGCTGTTGTGCTTAATGCCGGGATATTCGGTATATTTTGGTTTTCCTCCCCGTTGCCTAAGCGCATCGACCATCATCCGGGTATATTTTACATCGTTTACATCATCTTGGTTGCCATGAAAGGCCCAAATCGGGGTACGGTAAATCCGTCTGGCTGTTGCCGTGTCGGCCACGGCACATATCGGGATTGCGCCAGCAAATAGCTTGGGTTTTCGCGCTAGGAAATCGAAAGTGGCCTCGCCACCCATAGAATTGCCCATCACATAAATTCTGTTGCGGTCTATTGGCAATTGCTGTTGCAAGTTGGCCAATAAAGCCAGAGCCGAAGCCGTGCTTTTGGTAGGCTTGACAGTTGCCGAAAGGCTTTTCGGAAATTCGGGGAATTTTACCCAAACATCATTGCCCGGACATTGAGGCACCAAAATGAAACAATGATAAGCTGCTCGGCCTTGAGCCGTTAACAAAGCTTTCGGAAGGTTAACGATTTGTTTTTGATTGTCGTTGCCCCGAACGCCCATGCCGTGCAGAAAGAGGAGCAAGGGATATTTTTGCTTAGGATTGTAATTTTGAGGGTAAAGCAAGCGGTAGGGCAGACTGTCTTGCCGGGTTTGGTATACTGCTTTTTCAAAAACAGGAAGCTCTTGCGCCTGAAGCAACGAAGCAAAGGCCATCAGCATGAACACCGTGATATAAGATTTCCTCATCTCCAAAAATAGAAAATTAGTTGATGGATTTGTTGATTCGTTTCAAGTGGCCCGACTTTAAATGGGTTTCTGGCTTAGCCAAAAAGCAAAATTGGCTATTTGCACAATATTTCGTTCAAAAGATCGTCTAATAGTAGGAGAGCGTTAATTTGAAAGCGGGAATCGTCTACGGATGGTTACCGCTTTTTTGTGGTCAGGTGGTAATGCTGGAAAGTTGAAATCGTTCACCTATTCGTATTTCAGGGCATTTATTGGGTTTGATACCGCGGTTTTGTAAGCCCTGAAACTTACCGTAACCACCAAGATGAGTACCGACGATAAACCTGCCCAAATAAAAGGCTGCCAAGGAAAATCGATCTTGTAGGCAAAAGTCTGCAACCATTTGGTCAGCAAAATATAAGACAAAGGCCAGGCAATGAGGTTGGCAATCAGCATCATCTTTACAAATGAATGGTTCAGTTGCTTAACCAGCTCGACAGTGGTGGCGCCAAGTACCTTACGAATGGCCATTTCCTTGGTTCGCTGTACAGCTACAAAAGAAATCAGCGAGAAAAGCCCAAAGCAGGAAATAAAGATGGCAATTCCGGTAAACGTGCTGAGCAGGGTGGCCGTTTTTTCTTCTACCAGGTAATAATTGGCAATATACTGGTCGTAAAAGCTTGGCTGTTCGTAAAACTGGTTCGGAAAAAACGAACTGAAGTCGTTGGCAATTGCTTTGAGGGTAGCTTGCATATGCGATGGCGCAAGTTTAACAAACAAGGTTTGGTACTCGTCTTTGCTGGTATAAAGCACAACAGGAGTAATTTCGCCATGCAATGAAAGGTTGTTGAAATTTTGCACCACGCCAATAATTGGCGCATTTGCCCTTTTGTTCAGCTTCAGCATTTTGCCTATGGCTTCATCAGGCTTTTTAAAGTTAAGCTGATGAAGCATGGTTTCGTTCAGGATGTAGCCGGTAGTTGTATCGGTTTTGCTCAATGGCTTTCCGGCAAGAAGCCGCAAGCCAAAGAGTTTAAAGTAATCTTCGTCGGCTGGTTTGTTGCAGACTAAAAAATCTCCTTTCTCTGGCGAATTGTTGAGGTAAAAACTGGTGAAATTATTGGAAGAGGTACTGGGCGCCGTGTAAGCATAGCTAACCATTTCTATGCCGCTATTGGCCATGAGTTTTTGCTTGAACGAGGCAAAGCGCAGCTTGCTCAGGCTGTCGCTCGGCACATTAAGTTGGACGATGGCCCTGTCGTTAAAGCCCAAAGGCTTGTTTTTAAAGAAATTGATCTGTTTAACCACAATCAGCGTGGCAATAATCAGTACCAGCGTTACACTGAATTGCAGCACCACCAATATGTTTCTAAGGCTAAACGCATCAACTTTTTGGGCTCTTATCTTGCTTTTTAGTGCGCTGATAGGGTTGTAGCCCGATATGATAAGCGCTGGGTACGTACCCGCCAAAAAGCTGATACAGACCCACAAAGTAAAAATAAACACCAACAAAACAGGATATTGCTGAACATTGAACGAAATCTGCTGGTCGAGAAAATTGCCGACAATGGGCAGGCAGGTTTCGGTCAGGATGCAGGCTATGATAATGGCTATGAGCGTAATGATAAAAGTCTCGCCCAAAAACCTCACCATTAACTGCTTGCGGGTACTGCCCAATACTTTTCTAACACCTACTTCCTTCGATCGGCTTACGGCCTGTGCCGTAGCCATGTTGATGAAATTGATACAGGCGATGAGCAATAAGAACGCACCGATGATTTTTAGGGCGTTTAACTGGCCATTGGTGTAATGCTTGCCCGAGAAAGTGCCATAGTTATCGTCGGTATGGATGGTTGCAAAGCTTTGGAATTCGTGGGTGTTGGATAAGGGATCTTTCGGATCGTAATATTTCTTGGTAAAGGTACTTAATTGTTGCTGCAGGCTGGCCATATCGGTGCCTGGTTTAGCCAACACATAGCAGTGGTGCCCTTGATCTACCGAATTCCAGCGGGTACTTGTTGCATTGTAATAATTTTGGAACGAAACCGCCACATGAATGGGGAAGTCGGAGTTTGACGGAATATCCTTCATAATGCCCGTTACCTCATAGAGCCGGTCGTCGCCTGCCAACTTGAGTTTTTTGCCCATCGCATTTTGCCAGTTTCCGAAATACTTAACCGCAGTACTCTGGGTAAGCGCCATGTGTAGGGGGGCATTGAGCGAGCTGGGACTGCCCATGAGCCAAGGGAAATTCAAAATTTCGAAAAACGCTGGATCGATATAAAAGAGACTGCCATATTCCCTAAAATGTTGTTTAATAGTGCCGTTGCTTTCTGGAACATCCACCACTTGAAATGATTGGGCAATATTGGCCACTTTTTCCAGTTGCGGAAATTCGGCCCTCAGCGCATTGGCCATTGGCGCAGGAACGCCCATCATTGGATTTCTTACGCCTTTGTTATTGCCAATAGACACTACACGATAAGTGCGGTTGGCTTTGGGATGGAAGTTGTCGGCGCTCAGCCATTGGTGTATAAAAAGGAAGATGATCAATACACAGGTTAGACTGATGGCTAAGCCGATGATGTTAAAAATGGCATATCCTCTATGTTTCCAAAGGTTGCGAAAGGCTATTTTGAGGTTAAGTGCAAACATGTTTGTTTAATTTTTACTGTTTATAGCGAAGCTGATGCCAAATTGATAAAATGTTTTATCTGGTTTATTATGAGTGTTTTAAGGTTGATTTGGGTTGGGGTTGATGTTCGTAATCGGACAATTACTGTGCGCCATCGGACAAACTTGTTTAACCTGTTTTGGTTGTTTTAAAGCATTTGGGCAAGTTATCAAAAAAAATGGCATTGCACTGCCATAAAGCGGTAGGCAGCTTGTTCTTATTTAGAGGCTTAAAACCGGTTTGCTAAAAAAATATTCAGGGCAGCACAATATTTGCCCAAAAGAATCGCTTATGTACATGAGAGCGTTAATTTAAGCGGGAACAGTCTTCGGATCGTTCCCGCTTTCTTGTTGAGACCAGCCACTCGCTTTTCTGTAATATTTATGTTGCAAAATCCGGTTTCTTAAACTATTTAGCCCAGTGTTTGTCAGATGTAGGTATTACGTAAACAGATAGTTAGCAATAGCTTACAGGTCAGGTAATGCACATAAGGGACGGAACCGATTAACTGGAAAAAGATTGACGACTAGATGAGCAAAAACCCGCAGGTAGATAAGGTATTTAGCGAGGAAATCAAAAAACCTTCAGATTTCAAATTTGGTGCAACGGTAGCCAACGCATTCGACGACATGGTAGAACGCTCGGTACCATTTTACAACGAAATACAACGCATGATCATTGAACTGGCGGCCGAACACGCCATGCCGCATACGCAGGTAATCGATTTGGGATGTTCTACCGGAACCACTATGATCGGCCTCGATCCCCATGTAGCAAAAAACATCAGGTTTGTAGGTGTTGACGATTCGGCCGAAATGCTCAAAAAATGTGAAGCCAAGCTTAAAGAAGCCAGGTTTGAACGTAATTATGAACTGGTGCTGGCCGATTTGCACAACGAACTGCAGATTGAGAATGCTTCGGTGGTTATTCTCTGCTTAACCTTACAGTTTGTAAGGCCAATTTATAGAGAACGCCTGCTCAGGAAAATTTACGATGCATTGGTGCCGGGAGGCGTATTGATTATTTCGGAAAAAATATTGGCCGAAGACAGCCTGTTCAACAGAAACTTTATCAAATACTACTACGATTACAAGCGCCGCAACCAATACAGCGAATTGGAGATTTCGCAAAAGCGCGAAGCCCTCGAAAATGTGCTAATTCCTTATAAGTTGAGCGAGAATTTCAAGATTTTAAAGGAAGCTGGCTTTCAGCATGTAGAAAACTTCTTTAAATGGTACAATTTTTCGGGATTTATTGCCATCAAGAACTAATCAACCGATATGATCGCAATTGGCAATTTCTTTTTCAGGTATCGTAATTTCTTGTTTATCTTTCTCTACCTGGCCTTGTTTATTCCTTCGCCAAAAATCTTTAGGGCAAGCGTATTTGGCCCAGATTATTACTTTTATCCGTTAATTATGGGGCTGAGTGTGACTATAATCGGACAGCTCATTCGCGGAGTGACCATTGCATTGGCCTATATTGTACGTGGTGGCAAAGACAAAAAGGTACACGCCGATGGCTTGGTAACCGAAGGCTTTTTTAGCCATTGCCGTAATCCTCTGTATGTAGGTAATATCCTAATGTTGCTTGGCGTAGGTTTGTTGATCAATTCGCTATTGTTTGTGGCTGTTTTGATGCCCTTGTTTCTTTTTATCTACCAAGCCATTGTTCTGGCCGAAGAAAATTTTTTACGCAACAAGTTTGGCGCCCAGTTCGATGAATATTGCAACAGGGTTAGCCGTTGGCTGATTAACTTTCGAGGCATGGGCAAAACCATTTCGAGCATGCGCTTTAACGGCAAGCGTTGGCTCATTAAAGAATACAATACGCAAACCATTTGGCTGTTGGGCATTTTTGTCATCCTGTTGTTCTATTACCCGCAAATAACCCAAGGCAATATCGGGCTAAGAAATGCCTTGGCTGTGGCAGGTGGCGTTTTTTTAGCGGTGTACTACCTGCTGATCCGTTACCTTAAAAAGAGTGGCACCTGGGTTGGCTAGAAAATAATAGTCGACAGTGGTTACAAACGACGAAACAATCTCTTTAAGTTAAGGATAGATGGCACATCCCCACTAGCGATGTTATTTGCTTTCCACTTTCCACCTTTCCACCTTCCACCTTCCTACCTTCCACCCTCTACTTTCTACCTTCCGCCTTCCAACCTCCTCACTCCACCTTAATATTCGGGTCATTCGAAACCAGCTTTTGGTAAGGGTTTTTCAAAAATTGATCGAGAAAATCTGAATTGGCATTTCCAAAACCGGCGCCATGTCCGCGGTTATGCACGATGAGCAATTGCGCATTAGGCATGGTTTTTTTAATTAGACGGTTATAAAACGGCCTGCAAAAAGGATCGGCATCACCAGCCGAAGCCAGTACCGGTATTTTGCTATAAAGCGTTCCTTTCATGTACGAAGGGGCTGGTTTTACCTTCCAGCAGTTGCATAGCGCCTGATTAACGTTGTTAAAAGGATATCCGGCAAACCAGGGCAGGTCTTTTTCTTGTTGCTTAATCAGCTTGGGGTTGGCATAAGCAATCTGCTCGCTGCAGTAAACCGAATAGCGCATGCCTAAAGTGTAGCCTGGATTGCCGGCAAAAACTCCGTCTAATACCGCTTTCACATACGAATCGTGCTTGCCACTGGTAATTTCGTAAATGGCAAAAGGTACGCCCTTGAGTTGGCTGGGGTTCATGCGGGTAAAAATAGCATCCAGCAGTTCGGCTTTGCCATAGGTGATCGTCAGCCTTTCGTTGCTTCCCTTTTCCTGGTAGCTGATGGTAAAGCGCTTGTTGGTTATCGAAGTGAAATAATCCTGAAATCGTTTTTTCAGGTTGCCGTAAAGCGCCTTGTTGGTCGAATCGGCCTCGCAATTGGCAAAAACCTGATCCAAAGCCTCGTTCATGTTAAACAAAGCATGTTCTTCGTAGTTAACATAGCTCGGCAAAGGACTGTTTAAAATCAGGGTTCGCACCATCTCAGGATAGAGGCGCGCTACGGTAAGCATTAGCCCGCCGCTGTACGAAATGCCGACCAAGTTGAGCTGTTTGAGGTGAAGGGCAGCCCTAAGGTCGTTGATGTCGGCCGCGCTTTCTACAGTGTTATAGGCCGAAAGATCGATACCTTGACCAGTCAGTCTTTGCCGCATTTGCTGGGTAGCGATAAGCATCAGGCTGTCTTTGCTGAGGTTTTCGCGGTAAGAACGCTTAAGGGCTTCTTCAATTTCCGGGCTTTCGAGCGCAGGAATTGATTTTTGGGTGCCACGCTGATCAAAGGCAATAAAACCGCCATATTTTAAAAAACCAGAGGTGGCATTGATTTCGGAAATATAGGAAATGGTGCTGTAACCTGGGCCACCAGTGGTATATAAGCTCACGTTTTGTGTAGAATCTGCATCGGCTTTGCGTGCAAATACAAATGGCACCTTTATTTTCCGGCCCTTAGGCTTTTGCCTATTTTCGGGTACCACCAAATAGCCGCATTGGGCAATTACGCCTTCTCCAATTTTTATGGGACACAACATAGGTTCAATTTCAGCCTGATAGCCTTGGGCATTGGCCAATTGAACCATCAGGGAAAGATACAGTAGGACGATGAAAACTCTCATAATATTCTTTTTGAACAAAGAAACGCCAATTGCAAACACCGGTAAAGTAAAAATCGGACAATCTTAATTGAGTTGCCTGCCCAATCGCTGGCCTGTAAAATTGTATACGTCCTTGTAAAAATGGCTGCGGTCATAATAGCCATATGCATAAGGGTTAAAGTTTGGCGTATCTGCAATGTAGGCGGTTAGTGCTGTTCTGGCCCTGAGCATAGCCATGTAGGTTTTGGGACTGGCGCCCACGGTTTGCGTAAAATAACGGTAAAGGCTTTTATCGGTTAAGGCCAGTTGCCGAGCCAGTTCGCTGTTTTTGTTGGCCAGGCCAGAACTGGCAAACAGGGCGATGGCTTTTTGCACATAGGTATAATCATGGCCAACTTTGTTTTTTTGATAGAGCTTGCCTAAAAAGAAAGCTTCCAGCAGTTTGATACGGTCTATAAAATCGCTGAGATTTTTGAGTTTTTGCAGGATGGTGTAGGGGATAAGCTCGGTTGCTTCTAAAATCTGGCTACCGATTTGCGCCTGACTGGTGCCAAATAGGGCTTCGATAGCGCCTGGGAAGAACTTGATGGTGAAAATATTGTCGGTTGGCAGATTTCGACGCTCTATAATTTCGTTGCGCAATACCAGAACGTCTGTCTGCTGGTCTACGTTTTTCCAGTCACTTCCGTTTTTTAAAAAATAGGGCGAACCCAGATTGATCCAAATAGTAGGGGTATAGCTGGGAAAGAGCTTTACGGTAAACTCTTCGCTTGCTACGTAGCTTTGGGTGGCCGCGAGCGAGGTTTCCGAAAAGAACTCGATATAGGTCGAGAGCTCTTCGCATGGTTGTTCAAACTCATAAAGCTTTTTTATGTTTTCGAAAATCTCGGTCATGCTTTAATGCTAATCTACCGTATATGACGCTAAATAAAAAAAATAGTTACGCTACAGCGTAAGAAGGGTCAAAACCAAGGTTTCAATAAAGAGGCAACTTCATTGGGCTAAGGGGGTGCTAATTGATGGCAAAAAGGAAATATTGTGTGGTACATTGAAATAGTTCTTGCCTAAAATTTTCGTTTGGGTGCCCTTGGTTTGTAAGGCTGGGGATATTTTTTTCAAAATAAAATCGCTCTTTAAAATGCCTATTCACATTATTTAAAATTTTTCTCAAAAAAATTCATCCTAATATTTGCATCGTACGAAAAGTATCGTACCTTTGGAATATGGAAAATATATCAACTGGAAAGCAACTGCCTGAACCAACAAAGGCCGAACTTGAGATTTTACAAGTGCTGTGGGAATTCGGTCCGTCGACAGTTCGTTTTGTGAACGAGCAACTAAATCTGCAAAAAGACGTCAATTATACATCGACCCTGAAGCAGATGCAGATCATGACCGAGAAGGGGATATTAAAAAGAGACGAAAGCCAGATGAAGCACATTTATATTCCGGTAGAAGCAGAAGAGAAAACAAAAGACCAATTGTTAGACCGTTTCGTGAACACCTTGTACAAAGGTTCCGCTTCGCGCCTGATGATGCAGCTGTTGGGCAATGAAAAAATCTCTAAAGAAGAAATAGAAGCCATCAAAAAGATGTTGTAACCAATAAACAGATTAAACCTTAAGAACCACACCATGAAATCTCTATTTGTTAACCTTATTCCCGAAAACTGGCTCCATGCCATTGGCGCTTCCTTGTTCCATTCGCTATGGATTGGCGTTGTATTGTCGGTTATTACCGCTTTCTTGCTATCATTTTCACGTAAGTCGAGTTCGGCAATGCGTTATAAGCTTTTGGTAGGTTGCCTGTTGCTTTTTGTAGCGGGTGTTGGCGCCAGCTTTATATACGAACTGGGCAATGGAACAGCCACGTTGGCCACACCTGTTGCAAACCAAACAAGTGCACAGCCCATTGTTGCCCAACAGGTGGCCACCATGGTACCTACAGGCAATCAGTTTGACTTTAAGATCCACAACCTCATGGATTTGTGGAATGCCTATTCGGCACAAATCGTATTGATATGGTTTTTGATTATTTGTGCCAAAAGCATCCATTTATGGGTAGGCTTAAGCGGCATTGCCTTTTTAAAGAAGAACCAGACTTTCGATGCAGGCAAGTTTTGGGAGGTAAAAGTGATAGAGATTGGCCACAAACTGGGCCTGAGCAAAACCATTAAGCTGGTACAGTCGGGCATTGCCAAGGTACCCATGGTGGTTGGCCATTTTAAACCGGTTATCCTTTTGCCGTTGGGCTTGATCAATGGCTTGAGCATTGTAGAAGTAGAAGCTATTTTGGCGCATGAGCTGGCACACGTAAAAAGGCGCGATTATTTGGTAAACCTGTTGCAGAATTTGTTGGAAATCGTGTTTTTCTTCAACCCTGCCGTACT
This sequence comes from Pedobacter sp. TM02, assembly GCF_059705275.1. Taxonomy (NCBI): domain Bacteria; kingdom Pseudomonadati; phylum Bacteroidota; class Sphingobacteriia; order Sphingobacteriales; family Sphingobacteriaceae; genus Pedobacter; species Pedobacter sp. TM02. Next base: position 2,484,457 of record NZ_AP046530.1, on the reverse strand, counting down.
ATGGATGTCTAAACTGATCAGAACGGAAAGAGAGCACTGCTGCGACGATTTGGCCCTGCAATGCGTAGGCGACAAAAAGAACTATGTGAATGCCTTGCTGTACTGCCAGGAATTTCAGGCTAGTGCTCCAGGCTATGCCATGGCGCTTACGGGTGGCAAAAACCAATTGTTGGATCGCGTAAAGAGAATGTTGTTCGATACGAGAGCTAGTTTAAACAAGATGGAAAAGGCAATTCTGGCTATGGCCCTGGTAACGGTTTTTTTGTGTTCGGCCGCCTTTACACAGGTACATACGGCTATGGCTGCCGGATCATTAAACAGCATCGGTCTTTTTCAAGACAAGCCTAAAAAACAGCAAAACGCCACCCAAAACCAGAAGAACAATATAAAGCCTAAGGCTGGTTCAAGCCAAAAAACCGTCATCAAAGAACATGAAGTGGTAACTAAGAACGGTGTAGTAGTAAAGAATGAGTATAGAGAAGTTAATGCCGAAGACAAGGCACGATATATAGCCGATAGCCTTCATTACGAAAAAAATAAAGCGCAATACGAGGCACGTTATATAGCCGATAGTCTCAACTACGAGAAACATAAAGCGCTATACAAACAGAACAGCGCCGATTACAAAAGAATGCAGGAAGATGCCAAAAAGCAACGACAATACTATGAGCAGGAAAAGCGCTATAGTAGAAGCCAGCAATTGCTTGACCAACGTGCAAGGTCACAAAGCGAAATAGAACGTAAAGCAGCTGAAATAGATAGAAAAAGGGCTGAGATTGATAAACAAATGGCAGCTGGCTATAGGATGCAAAATACCAATAGCAATAGGAATCACAGGCTCGATTCGGCCAAAAGAAAACTATCGCCGCTTGCCAAGCCCCTGCCAAGCCCAAGAGCCCCGCATACACCAGCCACGCCTTTAACTCCTTTGCATGGAAACCTCAATGTTCCGGCAGCAGTTAATCCACCTGCGGTGCCAGTTGCTCCTAAAACATCAACCAAGGTAGGCAGAACCACCGAAAGTATTTCGGTAACCGATGGTGGCGATATGAGCGGCAAGGAATTTTCTGATCAGGTGAACCGCGAAATGTTAAAAGATGGCATCATCAAAACCACAAACAACTTGAGTTATCGCCTAGATGGAACCAGTTTTATGGTAAATGGACAGGCCATTGATGCAGAAACACATCAAAAATACAAAACCAAATACCTGAAAAAGCCAGGAACGGCACTGGTTTACAATTACGAAGTGCGTTCTAAATAATCACCTTACCCAAACTAACTTTCCTCAATTTATGAAACTGAAATTACTGGCTTTTTTAGCCATCTGGATAAATATTGCCCTAACCGTTCGTGCCCAGCAGCCCGTAGCCAAAATATATGGCACCGTAAAAGACAACGATGGCAAAAAAATTGAATATGCTACCGTGGCCTTGTATCGGGCAAAAGATTCGGTATTGGTCAAAAGCGCCTTTACCGAAGCCGATGGCAAATTTGGCTTTGAGCAATTGGCCTACAATACCTACCTGATCAGGATTGCAGCCATGGGCTATGGCAGCTACAAAAGCGCGCCGTTGCAAATGGATGCCGCCCAGCAAAACATCGACCTTGGCGATATCAGGTTAAGCGCAACGGCCAATACCCTCAAAGAAGTAAACATTACGCAGAAAAAGGCATTTGTAGAACGTAAAATAGACCGGACGGTGGTTAATGTAGATGCATTGATTTCAAATGCGGGCACTACGGCACTCGATGTACTGAGCAAGTCGCCAGGAGTTTTGGTTGATCAAGATGGAGGCATTAGCCTGAAAGGCAAAAAAGGCGTAAATGTTTTTATCGATGACAAACCTGCTTATTTATCCGGTGCCGATTTGGAGAACTACCTCAAATCCCTGCCATCTTCAGCCATCGATCAGATCGAACTCATGACCAATCCGCCAGCCAAGTACGATGCAGCGGGCAATGCGGGCGTGATCAACATCAAAACCAAAAAAAGCAAAGTGGTAGGCTTTAACGGCGGTTTGAACCTAGGTCTGAACCAGGGCGAACTAACCCGCTCTAACAACAGCTTCAATTTCAATTACCGCAACAACAAAATCAACCTGTTTGGCAACCTGAGCTATAACCTGAACAACAGTTTTACCGATCTTGACCTGAACCGCGTTTACAAAAACCCAGATCAAAGCGTAAAATCGTTCTTTAACCAGAACAGTTATTTCAAAAGGCATGGCAATACCTTTAACCTTAAAACAGGCTTAGACTTTTATGCTTCGGAGCAAACCACTTGGGGTGTAGTGCTCAGTGGCATGAACCGGGCTTCGAACCAGGTCAACAACAATACCAGCAACCTTTTTAATCCGGCCATGCAGCCCGATTCGATTATCGTTGCCCGAAATGTAGACGATATCCACTTCAAAAATGGAGGCGTTAACCTCAACATGAGGCACAAATTCAAGAAGGAAGGAAGTGAGCTTACTTTCGATGCCGATTACATTGCCTATCGCAACCAAACCGACCAGGTGTATTACAACTATAGCTATTTTGCCGATAGAACCCTCAAATCGCATGATATTTTGAGTGGCAATCTTCCTTCAAACATCGATATCTATTCGTTAAAAACCGATTACAGCTATCCCCTGGGCAAAACCTGGAAATTGGCATCAGGCCTGAAAACCAGTTATACCAAAACCGACAATACCGCCGATTACCGCAATACGGTAAATGATGTAACTACGCCCGACTACAACAAAAGCAACCACTTTTTGTACAAGGAAAACATCAATGCCGCTTACCTGAACATGAGCAGCGAAGGCAAACGGTTTTCGGTGCAGGCCGGTTTGCGCTTAGAAAATACGGTTTCCGACGGCCATCAGCTGGGCAATGCCATGAAACCCGATTCGAGTTTCAAAAGAAGCTACACCAGTTTGTTTCCTACTTTTTACCTGACCTATAAACTCGATACTTCGGGCCACCACCAATTGGGATTCAATTATGGCAAACGGATAGACAGGCCTTATTATCAGGACTTGAATCCTTTTTTCTCGCCCTTAGACAAGTTTACCTATTACGTAGGAAACCCTTTCCTGAAGCCTGCCTACACGCAGAGTATTGAAATTTCGCACAGCTTTAAAAACATGCTAACCACTACGTTTAGCTTCAGCAGCATTAAAGACGATGTAAACGAAACCATCGAAATTGTGGATGGAACCTATTACAGCAGGCCTGGAAACGTGGGAAAAAAGAAAATCCTGAGTCTTTCGATGGATGGGAATTTTGACCTCACCAAATGGCTCAGCATTCATGCCTATGCCGAATTTTCAAATTTCCGATCCAAAACCGATTTCTATACCGGGTTCTTAAAAACCAACGGAAACCTATTTGCCGGAAATACCAATGTACAGCTCAAATTTACGCCTACCTGGAGCGGCGAATTGAACTACAGGTACCAAAGCAGCTTTCGCGATGTGCAGTTTGATATAGGCTCCTTGCAAGAAGCCGGATTGGCCGTGCAAAAAAAGCTGTCGCAAAAAACCACTTTGAAATTGGCCATGAACGATATTTTCAGGACACGTGTGTTCAATGGCGTAATCAACAACCTGGCTAATACCGAAGCCAATTGGCGCAATAGAAGCGATTCTAGAAATGTGGCCTTGAGCTTGAGTTATCGTTTCGGAAAAAACTTCTCTACCAAGGCTAGAAGTGAACAATCTGGTGCAGAAAGCGAGAAAAACAGGGTTAAAAATTAGTTTAGTTCGTATAAAATCGTCGTGCAGGACTTGGCTTGGGATAAAACCTGGGCCAATGTCTGATGTCGATATACCTGTAGGATGCCGCTTAGGCATTTTTTTATGGTTATCTGTTCAGGTTTGCCGTTGGTGGCGGTTATTGCTTAGACAATCCATAACTTTGCGGTTTCCAGCCTTTCAACACTACAAAAATGGAACAAATACAAATCGGCTGGATAGGCCTGGGTAAAATGGGCATTCCTATGGCCGGTAACTTAATGAGGGCAGGGTATCCCGTTTCGGTATACAATAGAAATCAGGCTAAAGCCGATACCTTATTGCAAGAAGGGGCTATGTGGGCTAATTCGCCCGCCGAGCTCATTCAAAAAGCAACGGTTGTGTTTTTAATGGTAAGCGATGATGCGGCGGTTAAGGAGGTTTTCAGCGCCCAAAACGGATTGCTTTCCAATGATCTAACCGGTAAGGTTGTGGTCAACATGAGCACGGTTTCTCCGCAAATCAGCAGGGAAATGGCCGAATTATGCCAGCAAAATGGGGCTTCCTATCTCGATGCACCGGTATCTGGCAGCGTAAAGCAGGCCCAGGAAGGCTCGTTGGTAATCATGGTGGGCGGCAAGGAGGAAACAACAGCACAAGTAAGACCATTGTTTGATGTGCTGGGCAAAATGGCTTTATGGCTAGGCCCTGCAGGGGCAGAAAACGCGGCCAAATTGGCCATCAATAGTTTGCTGGCACTTTACGCTTTGGGTTTGGCCGAAACCGTTGTATTTGCCCGTAATCAAGGCATTCAAGTTGCCGATTTGCTGCAATTGCTCAATAATGGTGCGTTAAGCAATGTATTTACCAAAATAAAAGGCGATGCCATTCTACAGGATAATTACGAAGCGGCCTTTGCCCTTAAGCACATTGTAAAAGACCTCGGATTGGCCAAAAACGAAGGCCTGCAGTCGCCGTTGGCGCAAACGGCTTTCGCTACGTTTGAAGCTGCCAATAACCAATTGGCAGAAGAAGACCTCATTGCTATTATCAAAAAGCTGGATTAAATAAGTGTAAACCAAATAATTAAAATTCTTTGTTTAATGGCATTTTTTTAAGAAAACCTAATCCTTTCTTTTGAAAGTAGGTTGTAAAATAATTAAAACTTTTTCGAGCCAAAGTTTATTTAATAGATAAGCTGCTATTTAATAAGAGAATAATTATTAACCTTAAAGAAATAACAATGAAATTCAAATTTTTAATAGTACTTGCCATAGCCGGTATGGCTATGGTGGGATGTAGCTCGAGCAAAAGCGGCAACGGAACCATGGATTCGTCGGCAGTAGACAGTTCAAGAAGGGACTCGATGCTGAAAGATACCACTAAAACACCTCCCGATACCACTAAAAAGCAAGGTAATCCATAAATATTTTGCCTATTAAAATAAATGCACCAGTCGCTATCGACTGGTGCATTTATAGTTTATGGCCACCAGATTAAACCTTTTCTGGATTTTGGCATCTTTAATAGTAATGAAAGCATTTAAAATCTCCCTGCTCTGCTTGCTTTGCCTTGGTGCGCTGCAAGGCAAAGCCCAATACAACTTTAGTAAGGTAGACAGTTGGCTTGATGCCAATGTAGACGATCTTGGTGGCCGTGCCTTCATCATGGTTTATAAGGACGGCAAGGTGATCTATTCCAATTCGGCCAACCAGCAAAACCTAAGGCAGAAAATAGCCACACGCATGATGGCGCGCAAACAAAACCTCACCGTTGGTAATGGCGATTACAATGCCCAAACCCAATTGCCCATTGCCAGTTGCAGCAAGTGGCTCAGCGCCGCCTTGGTCATGACCTTTGTTGACGAAGGCAAACTTAAGCTAAGCGATACGGTAGGCCGGTTTTTGCCGGTATTGAGTCAGAACGGAAAGGGGAACATTACCGTTAGCCAATGCCTTTCACACCTCACGGGCATCAAAGCTACTGCTTTACGGGATGATCTTGCGGAGATGAGAAAAGCCAACAGTATGGATGAAACTATCGCCTTTATTGCGGCTTTACCCATGGAGGGCCAACCCGGCAAAGTATTTCATTACAGCAATGTTGGTTTGCAAATAGCAGGAGCTGTGCTGGAAAAAATAAGTGGCAAGAGCTTCGAATCCCTGTTTCAAGAACGAATTGCGCAGCCTTTAGGCATGCAGCATACAACTTATGGCCAGAAAAAGGTGGTTTTGCCCGCAGGTGGCGCCAGCAGTACCGCCGAAGATTACAGCAGCTTTTTGACCATGATCCAAAATAAAGGACTTTATAAGGGCAAAAGGATTTTAAGCGAAGCCAGCATTGCCCAGATGCAGGTAAACCGTATAACGCCCGATGTAAAAGTAGCTTATACCCCTGCAGAAGCTGGCGCCGGTTTGGGTTATGGCTACGGCGAGTGGGTAACCAAAAGCTCTACCTTGGCCAATTTGAGCCCTTATGTCAGCAGTCCGGGTTTGTTTGGCAGTTTTCCGTTATTGGAGAAGGACCATGGCTACATCGCCGTTTTAATGACTTACAACCTGAAAAATAAAGGCAGGCAAGCGCAGTACGAAGCCCTGAGGCAATTGATTAATGAAGCTGTAAAATAGTTATTTCTTGATTTCAATGGGCGTATCTTGGTAAACCAATTCCCTAAATTGGGCCATGTCGGCATTGCTTAAAGCTACGCAGCCATTGGTCCAGTCTTTTTTCTTTTTTTCGCCTTTAGAAGTGCCGTGCACCATGATGTTGCTGCCCGGTGTTAGTCCCTTGGCTTTGGCCCTTGCCGAATCGATTTTGTTAGGGTAGGAAATGTGGAAAGAATGAAAGGTAGAACTGTTCCATTTTTGCCAGTCCAGCGTATAAGTTCCTTCAGGCGTACGGCCATCGCCTTCATATTCTTTTTGGCCTACCGGATTAGGGCCGAGCGCAACAGGAAAGGTTTTTACGGTTTTGCCGTCTTTTAGCAAATACATCTTTCGCTCGCTTTTAACCACCAGTACCTTATTCACCTGATCGCGGCGCCTAAAGTTTTCTTCTGCTAGGGCGATGGCTTCTTCGTAGCTTTTTTTCATTCCCCATTTTAATATCGACTTCACAGAGAAGAGTATCTTGAGGTACTTCTTGGTTTGGCCCGTCGTATCGCCGGTTATTTTTTTATAAGCTAAATAATCGGCTAAATCGCCTTGCGTAACTACAATGTTTTGCTGTTTGGCAAAGGCTGACGAAGTGTCGGCAACCAAAACCTTGGCCCTCGGGTCGTTTTGGGCACCAGAATGGCACGAAACGCATAAGACTGCTATCAAAAACAAAAGGTACCTGAGCATGGCGGTTATTAGATTTCTTCGTTCAATTTAAGCAAAAAATCTTTCAGGCGTTCTAAAGAGGCAATGACCTTCTGGTTTTCCTTCACGTCGCTGCTGTTGTTTTTGAGGTGTTCTTTGGCCCCTTTTAGGGTAAAGCCTTTTTCGTCTACCAGGTGGAAGATGATCTTCAGGTTTTCAATATCTTCAGGTGTAAAAAGCCGGTTTCCCTTCTTGTTTTTCTTGGGCTGCAGCACGTCGAATTCCTTTTCGTAGAACCTGATTTGCGAAGCATTTACGCCAAACATTTCGGTAACCTCGCCCATGGTATAATACATTTTATTGATTTCTCTCTCTTTGTACGGCATGTTCTAAACTGATAATGAGTAATTTGTGGCTTTTATTTGAAGTGTTCAAATGTAAAGGGATTTTAGTAGAATACCGCAATAAAATTTTAATTTTGTTCTCCTAAATTTTCTACACGAGATGACAGCAAAAGAAATAAGACAAACCTATCTGAGTTTTTTCAAAAGCAAACAACATCATATTGTTCCGTCGGCGCCCATCGTGGTTAAAAACGATCCAACCCTCATGTTTACCAACGCCGGCATGAACCAGTTTAAAGATTTGTTTTTGGGCGAGGCTGCCATCAAATATCCGCGCGTTGCCGATACCCAACGCTGTTTACGCGTTTCGGGCAAGCACAACGATTTAGAGGAGGTGGGTATCGATACCTACCACCATACCATGTTCGAAATGCTGGGCAACTGGAGCTTTGGCGATTATTTCAAAAAAGAAGCCATTGCCTGGAGCTGGGAACTGCTGACCGAAGTCTACAAAATTCCGAAAGACCAATTGTACGTGTCTATTTTTGAAGGCGATGAGAAGGAAGGCCTGCCACGCGATACAGAAGCTTACGAGCTTTGGAAGCAATATGTACCCGAAGACCGCATCATTTTAGGCAATAAGAAAGATAATTTCTGGGAAATGGGCGATACAGGGCCTTGCGGACCTTGCTCTGAAATCCACGTCGATTGCCGCGGTGCCGAAGAACGTATGGATGGCAAGGGCAAAGACCTCGTTAATGCCGACCATCCCCAGGTTATCGAAATCTGGAACAATGTATTTATGCAGTTTAACCGCTTAAAAGATGGTTCGTTAAAACCGCTTCCGGCACAACATGTAGATACCGGCATGGGTTTTGAGCGTTTGGTACGCGTGCTGCAAGGCAAATCGTCAAACTACGATACCGATGTTTTCCAGCCATTGATCCAGTTTGTGGCCGATAAATGTGGTATCGCCTATGGCAATGCCGAACAAACCGATATCGCCATGCGCGTAATGGCCGATCATATCCGTGCCATTTCTTTTGTTATAGCCGATGGCCAATTGCCATCAAACAACAAGGCAGGCTATGTGATCCGTCGCATTTTGCGCAGGGCCGTTCGCTATGCCTATACTTTCTTGAACCTTAAGGAGCCTTTCCTTAACCAGTTGGTACCCGTATTGGCCGAACAGTTTAAGGGTGTTTTTGATGAGCTTTACCTGCAAAAAGACTTTGTACAAAAAGTGGTTTTAGAAGAGGAAGTTTCCTTCTTGAGAACTTTAGCCACAGGTATACAACGATTTGAGCGTTACGAAACTAAAGATACTATTGATGGCGATTTTGCTTTCGAGTTATATGATACTTTTGGCTTCCCGATCGATTTAACCGAACTCATGGCCAGAGAAAAAGGCTGGTCGGTAGATATGGAAGGCTTTAACAAAGCCCTAGAAGCGCAAAAGAACCGGTCGCGTGCGGCAACGGCCATCGATACCGAAGATTGGGTCATTGTTAATGAAGGCAACGACACCGAATTTGTAGGCTACGACGATTTTGAGGCTGAAACCGAAATTTTAAAATACAGAAAGATCAATGCCAAAGGCAAGGAGCAATACCAGATCGTGTTGCGCCAAACGCCATTTTATGCCGAAAGTGGTGGTCAGGTAGGCGATACCGGCCGTTTGGAAGACCACAGCCGCCTGTTTTCGGTAGCCATTACCGACACAAAAAAAGAAAACGGCATTGTTGTGCATTATGCCGATACCTTACCAACCGATGTAGAAGGCAGGTTTTGGGCCGTAATTGACGAAGACAAACGCGCTCTGACGGAAGATAACCACTCGGCTACGCACTTGTTGCACGCCGCGCTTAAAAAAGTATTGGGTACACATGTAAACCAGAAAGGAAGTTTGGTTAATGCCGATTACCTGCGTTTCGATTTTTCTCATTTTGCCAAAATCGGCGACGAAGATTTACAAGCTATAGAGCATATCGTAAATGGAAAAATAAGAGAGAACATTGTGCTTAAAGAGCAAAGAAACGTACCTTACGATGAGGCCATTAGTTCGGGCGTAACGGCGCTGTTTGGCGAAAAATACGGCGATTTTGTACGGATGATTACCTTCGATGACCATTTTTCAAAAGAGCTTTGCGGCGGTACGCACGTAAAGGCCACCGGACAGATCGGTTATTTCAAAATTGTGTCAGAAAGCGCCGTAGCGGCAGGTGTTCGTCGTATTGAGGCCATTACGGCGGCTAAAGCCGAAGAGTTCATTGTTAACCAAAGCAAGGAAATCAATCAATTAAAAGGACTCCTAAAGGGCAACCAGAGCATGAGCGCTGCGGTGCAGGCTTTGATTGATGAAAATGCCAAACTGAAAAAAGAAGTAGAGAAAAGCATTTTGGCCAAAGCCGGCGATATGAAACAAGACATCGCAGCCAAAGCTGAAAACATCAACGGAGTTAATTTCATTGCAGCGCATGTAGATTTGCCCAACGCCGAAGCCGTAAAAAACCTGGCTTTCGAAGTAAAAGCCATGGTGCCACATCTTTATTTGGTGTTAACTACGCTGATTGATGCCAAGCCCGGTATTACCGTCATGATTTCAGAAGATACCGTAAGTGAACAGCTAAACGCAGCCAAAATTGTACGCGAATTAGGCAAGGAAATCCAGGGTGGCGGCGGCGGGCAACCGTTTTATGCAACTGCAGGTGGTAAAAATGCCGAAGGATTAGAGCAAGTATTAATTAAGGCCAAAACCTTTTTATAAAATAACCCAACAGTCGAAGGTCTCTTTTTTCGTGCATTATTTTTATTTGCTCAACATATGAGTAAATTATAAATCATGATAAAAGTATTGAAATACAGATGTTTATATATTTTTTTGGGTATATGGCCTTCGCAATTGTGTTAACCAGCATAGAAATCAAAAGGGCTTCAATAATTTGAAGCCCTTTTGATTTGATTTAGGGTTAATGTTTGCCTTTGCCATGGCCTTTTCCATGTCCATTGTTTCCGTTGCCATAAAGCTTTTTGGCTTGTCCGGGAGGCATACCATGCGGATGACCCTTTACAACGTAGTACTTTTTGTCGTTGCTGTTTCTGATGACCATTTGTCTGCCACCCCAGTTTTTGTACTTCACATATTTAACCCGGTCATCGTTAAAGTTTAAATAAGGCCTGTCTCTGTTAATGACTACCTTATAGCCATTATAAAGATCGTAATTGTTATATCGGGCAGGTAAGGCAGTACTGAAGATCCAGCGACCACCATCCAAATAAACGAATTGGCGCTTAGGTACGTAATAGTAGCTCTCTATATCGGGCAAATAGTAATATTCGGCATAATCATAGCCCGTTGGGCCCCATAAAGGTTGCGAGCCGATATTGATGTTTACGTTTATCTGTGCCTTGGCGCTTACTGATGCAATTCCGAGCATGAGTAAGAATATTAGCTTTTTCATGTTTGTTCTATTTAAAGATTAGTGTCTATGGCCTTTGCCGCCTCCATGGTTGCCACGGCCGTGTTTGTCGAACCTTTGCTCGTGTCTTTCGTAGCTAACGCTACGGTATTGTGGTCGGCCGAATGCCAAATGCCTGGCTACTGGCCTCGAATAATTTGTATAAACACGACGTTCTAAATAAGGATGTGGCCTGTTGATGACTATTTTTCTGGCATTATAAAGGTTATAGCTGCGGTACCTGCTAGGCAAATAAGCTCTATGCACCCATCTGTTTCGTTCCAGGTAAACAAACTGGCGGGTTGGCACATAATAGTAGCTGTTGATTTCTGGCAGGTAATAGTAATCTACATAATCGTAGCCTCGAGGACCCCATTGTGGCTGTGCGCCAATGTTGATGCTTACGCTAACTTGTGCTTTTGCAGGTTGGTACAGGGCACTGGCCAAGCCAACTGCTGCGATTAGGATGAACTTTTTCATAATTTTCGATTTTGCGTGTACCAACGTAAATCCAATTCTGTGCCACAACCAGAATATTACCTTATTTCAATAAAATTGATACATTTTTCATTTATATTTGGCAAGCATTCAATGCCCATTTAAACAGAAAATTGCCTATTAATGAGTACAAAAACTGCCACGGAAAGTGTAAGCTATGAATTGGTTTCTGGACTGGAAATCCATGTACAGTTAAATACACAATCTAAGATCTTTTCATCAGATAGTGCTGTTTTTGGGGCTGGTCCGAACCAGCATATTTCGGCAGTTTCCTTGGCTTTGCCGGGCGCTTTGCCCAAGCTCAACAAAGAGGTAGTGGCCAAAGCCATCAGGATAGGCCTGGCGCTCAATTGCCAGATCAATCAATACAATTTCTTCGATCGCAAGAATTATTTCTATGCCGATTTGCCCAAGGGCTACCAGATTACCCAGGATAACAGTCCGATTTGTAAAAATGGCCATCTGGATGTGGTATTGGCCAATGGCGAAGAAAAACGTATTGGCATTAATCGAATCCACTTGGAAGAAGATGCCGGAAAAAGCCTGCACGATCAGGATCCGCAGTATTCTTATGTTGATCTGAATAGGGCAGGCGTACCGCTGATCGAAATTGTAACCGAACCTGATGTGCGTTCGGCAGAAGAGGCGGCGGCCTTGCTAACCGAAATCAGGAAACTGGTGCGCCACCTGGATGTGAGCGATGGCAATATGGAAGAAGGTTCCCTGCGCTGCGATGCCAATATCTCTATCCGCAAAAAAGGAGAAAACAGTTTTGGAACACGTTGCGAAGTAAAAAACTTAAATTCAATACGTAATGTGCGCCGTGCCATGGATTTTGAATTTGGCCGTCAGGTTGAGGTGCTTAAAGCCGGCGGAGTCATTAAGCAAAGCACCTTGAATTTTGACGCAGATGCGGGTACTACTTCGCCGATGCGTACCAAGGAAGAAGCCAACGACTACCGTTATTTTCCCGATCCAGACCTGCCTCCTGTAGTCATTTCCGACGAGTGGCTTAGCGAAATCAAGGCCAATATGCCTGCTTTGCCCAATGAAATAGCCAAACGGTTGATGGCCGAACTTAACCTGAATAAAGCCGAAGCCAACATGCTGGCCGAAGACAGCGAGCTGTTGCAGTATTTTGAACAGGGCAGGGCCGCGGTCAATCAGCCCAAAAGTTTAATCAATTGGTTGCTTGGCGCCATCAGGTCTTTGCTAAGCGAACAGGAGATTGGTATAGCCGATTATCCGGTAATGCCCCAGCAGCTGGCGCAGGTAATCAACCTGGTTGATGCCAAAAAAATCAGTCAGCAAAATGCCTTGCAGCAGTTATTGCCGGCCTTGGCCAAGCAGCCGGGGCAGGATGCAGCCAACCTTGCCGAACAGCTCAATTTGCTGATCGTTGAAAATACCGACGAGTTAAACCTGTTTATCGAAGAAGTATTGGCCAAATATGCACCACAGGTACAGGCATACAAAACCGGTAAAAAAGGCGTTTTAGGATTGTTTGTTGGCGAGGTCATGAAATTGGCCAAAGGAAAGGCAGATGCCAAGAAAATCAGTGACCTAATTATAGAAAAATTAAAATAACATGAAGAAATTAAGCTACGTCTTGGGTTTAGCCCTGGCCTTAACCGCCTGTAAAGACAATACCAAGTTTGTAATTGATGGGAAGATAGAAAACCCGGGAGCCGAGAAAAAAGTATTTCTCTATGGCATGGGCGACAATAACATGAAAGTGTTGGATTCGACCACGCTTTCCGAAAAAGGAGAATTCAAATTCAGCAGCGTATCGCCCGAAGCCAACTTTTTTAGGGTAAACATCGGTACCAGCGAATATATTTTGGTAGCCAAGAATGGCGATAAAGTTGATTTTAAGGCCGATTTGAACAATCAAAAGCACGATTATACCATGAGTGGCGCAGAAGATGCCGATAAGCTGATGGAATTTAACAAGCTAAAAACAAGCTATAGCGACAAAATAGAAGTCATTAAAGCCGATTTTGAGAAAAAAGTGGCCGCCAATCCGGCCGAGCGCGAGGCTTTGGTAGCGCAACTTTCGCCAGTATACATGAAGGCGGTTGATGATTTGAACAAGGCGATCGTAAAGTTTGCTTTAGACAATACCAAATCGCTGGTAAGTTTTTATGCCATCAGCCTGATCAATCCAACTGGAAACGAAGATTCGATGGTTGCCTATGCTGAAAAGGTTGACGAAAACCTGAAAAAGAACAACAGTGCAGTTAAAAACTTTGTTGAGAAGGTAAGCAAGCTCAAAGCCGTACAGATAGGGCAGCAAGCTCCTGATTTTACCATTAACGGATTAGACGGCAAGCCTGTGCATTTGGCCGATTTTAAAGGAAAATATGTATTGCTCGATTTCTGGGCATCGTGGTGCGGACCATGCAGGAATGAAAATCCAAATGTGGTTAAAGCCTACAACAAATACAAAAACAGGAACTTTACCATCTTGGGCATTTCCCTCGATAAGGACAAGAGCGCTTGGGAACAGGCCATTAAACAAGACGGGTTGACTTGGAACCATGCCGGCGAATTGAAGGATTTTGAAGGTCCAACGGTAAGATTGTACCAAGTAGAAGCCATTCCAAGTTCGTTCCTTTTAGATCCCAATGGCAAAATCGTGGCCAAGAATCTCAGAGGCGAGGAATTGGATGCTTTCTTAAACAAAACCTTACCTTAAGCCTAAATCAATGTTAAAAATATTACATGTATTAACAATTTGTTAACTTCGCTTTAACGTTGTAGTACAATTGTATTCTTACTTTCGTAATAAAAAATAAACGATGAGTACAGCCAAACAAAAGATATTAATTGTTGATGATGAGCCGGATATTTTAGAGCTGATCGAATATAATTTAAAGAAGGAAGGGTACCAGGTATTTTTAGCAAGCAACGGCCAAGATGGCATTTCAGTAGCTAAAAAGGTACATCCCGATTTGATTATCCTCGATATCATGATGCCTAAAATGGACGGGATTGAGGCTTGCCGTTTAATGCGGGCCATTCCGGAATTCAAAAATACTTTTATGGTGTTTTTAACTGCGAGAAGCGAAGAATACTCAGAGATTGCTGGTTTTAACGTAGGTGCCGACGATTATATTGCCAAGCCGATTAAACCAAGGGCTTTGGTGAGCCGTATCAATGCCATATTGCGCAGAAATGCCAGTGGCGACGAGGTTTCTGATAACAAAGTAGAAATTGGCGATTTGGTGATCGATAGAGAAGCCTATTTGGTATTTAAAGATGGCGAAAAGGTAATCTTGGCCAAAAAGGAATTCGAATTGTTGTACCTGTTGGCCTCTAAGCCAGGCAAGGTTTACACCCGCGAGGCTATTCTGAAAAACATTTGGGAAGATTCGGTGGTGGTAACCAACCGCACCATCGACGTGCATATCCGTAAATTGAGAGAAAAATTAGGCGAGAACTATGTAGCAACCGTAAAAGGGGTGGGCTATAAGTTCGAACTTTCTTAAGGCATAACATATTCTGTAATGAAAAGCCTTGGCCTTAAAGCCAAGGCTTTTTTGTTTTCCATTACGGTGAACAGGAATAACAAAGCCTATTTGAAAGAGGGCATGCCAACGAATGAACCAAAGCCTAATGAGCCAATGAACAGATAAAATTCGTACTTTTGCAGAAATATTCAATTACTGAGTGAAATATCCTGCATTTAAAGACCTGATCCTTTTTGAAAACGATGATTACATCGTGGTAAATAAACCTCCGTTTATAGCTTCGCTTGACGAGCGCAGCGCGGCCGGCGAAATCAACATTTTGCGCATGGCCAAGCAATACGTAGACGATGCGCAGGTTTGCCATCGACTGGATAAGGAAACTTCAGGTGCCATTGTTATCGCCAAGCACCCCGAGGCCTATCGGTCGCTTTCTATGCAGTTTGAACGCAGAAAGGTAAACAAGATTTACCATGCCGTAGTCGATGGGCAGTTTCAGTTCGATAACCTTTTTGTCGATTTGCCTATTTTGAACGACGGCAATAAAAACGTAACCATCGATAGGCAAGAAGGTAAGCGTGCCGAAACCTATTTCAACTCTTTAAAATACTATAAGCATTATACTTTGGTAGAATGTAAGCCTGTTACCGGCAGGATGCACCAGATACGCATCCACCTGGCTACGCAGCGTGCGGCCATTTGTGGCGATTCCATGTACCGTGGCAAACCGGTATTTCTATCGAACATTAAAAAAGGCTACCGCTTGGCAAAAGACGAAGAAGAACAGCCCATTATGAAGCGTTTTGCGTTGCATGCCAAGCAGATTACCTTTAAGGGCTTAGACGGTCAGGACATTACGGTAGAGGCGTCCTATCCGAAAGATTTTGCCACGCTGTTGAAGCTGCTCGATAAATTCGACGCGTAAAAAAGCATGGTAAAAATAGGCTGTCAGTAAATGGCTCTATCATACGCTCTATATTTATTTGATAACCCAAATCAACCTTGTCTGATGTATGCAGGATTTATAACCAATATTAATCGGCTTAATGAGTATAGAAAAAGCAAAATCTCCAACAGGAATTTCCTGGTTGTTGCGGCCCTGATCGTTGGCGTTTTGGCCGGCTTGGCAGCGGCGCTGCTCAAAACGATTACCCACCATATCGAAAAATTTTTACAAACAGACCTGCATTGGCAATACAAGTACTATTTATACTTGCTGTTTCCCCTAATCGGTATTTTTCTTTCGGTGGCTTATGTACGCCGCTTTATCAGAAAAGGCAAGTTCGAAACCGGTTTAACGCCATTGCTGTATACCATTTCCAGAAATTCGAGCAAGTTGGAGCTCCATAATTCCTATTCGCAGATTATTACCGCGGCGTTAACCGTAGGTTTTGGTGGTTCTACCGGACTGGAGGCGCCTATCGTAACCAGTGGTTCTACCATAGGCTCGGCAGTGGGCCGTTTTTTAGGCCTTTCTTACCGCGAGATTACGCTTTTGCTGGCTTGTGGCGCAGCAGGGGCCATAGCAGGGGCTTTTAACAGCCCCATTGCGGGAATTGTATTTGCCATAGAAATCCTATTGCCCGAATTCACCATTCCGGCGTTTATACCTTTGCTTTTATCGGCGGCTACGGCAGCGGTTGTGGCCAGGTTCTTTTACAACGAACAATTGTTCTACCTGGTAACCGAAGGCTGGGAGGTAAACGCATTGGGGTTTTATGTGGTTTTGGCAGGCCTAATCGGCTTGTTCTCAATTTATTTTGGCAAGGCCAATTATGCCATCAAGGGCTTTTTCTATAAAATCAAGCATCCCTACAAAAAGGTGGTTATTGGCGGATTGATGCTGGGTGCCTTGGTCTTTCTGTTTCCAACCTTATACGGCGAAGGCTATATCACCATCAAAAGCCTTTTAAAAGGCGATACTACAGCGGTGATCAACAACAGTATATTTGCAGATTATAGTGTTTTTCCAGCTGTTATTCTTCTTTTTACAGTTGTTACCGTGTTTGCCAAGTCGGTGGCTACGCTGGTTACCTTGGGTGCTGGCGGTAATGGAGGTATTTTTGCACCTAGTTTGATTATCGGCGGATTGATCGGCTTTAGTGTGGCTTTTAGTATCAATACGTTGGGGATAGCCCAGGTAAATACCGCCAATTTTATCGTGGCTGGCATGGCGGCATCGTTGGGGTCGATTATGCATGCGCCTTTAACGGGTATCTTTTTGATTGCCGAAATTACTGGAGGCTATGTGCTGATGGTGCCTTTAATGATTACTACGGCTATTGCCTATCTCATTAACCGCAGTGCCAATAAGTATTCCATTTATACCAAGCCTTTGGCTGATAAAGGCCAGCTTTCGCACCACGAAGACAAAGACACTACGGTATTGAACATGATGAAATTGCGTTACCTGATCGAAAAGGATTACCTGGTGTTAAAGCAGGGCGATTTGATCAAAGATAGGATGGGGGAAGTGCTGCAATCGAAGCGCAACCTGTTTCCGGTAGTTGATGCGCATGGAAAACTCTTTGGCTTGCTGTATGTGGAAGATATCCTGAAGGTAGCTGTTGGACAATCTATAGACGAAACCTTAACTATTGACGAATTGGTACGGCCCGCACCACAATTATTGCCCATTGATGCCGATATGAAGCAGGTGCTTCAGCTGATGGAAAATGAAAACCTGTGGATTTTGCCAGTAGTTGACCACCAGGAACAATATGTTGGCTTTGTTTCTAAAACGGCCATATTCAATAAATACAGGGCCATGTTGAGCCGTCAGGCCGATTATTTAAGTTAACAGGAGCTAAGCTAAAGCGGCCAAAATAAAAAAGCCAGTAATTTTAAATTTAAAACTACTGGCTTTTGACTTCGGACTAATGCTTGTTTATTCGCTTCTTTTTAAGCCGAATTTTTCAATTTTGCTATAGAGGTGACTTCGTTGGATTTCGATGTCGTCGGCTGTTTTAGAAACGTTCCAGTTGTTTTTTTCCAGCTTGAACTTGATAAATTCTTTCTCGGCGTGGTCTTTATAATCCTGAAAGTTCGAAAACTTGTCGTAATCTATTGCCGAGCCTCCATGCGTAGCGGTGGCGTGTCCATTGCCGTTTGCGGCGCCTATATTGGTGCCTCCAGTGGGGTTGGCAAAGGCCACAACATCATTCTCGGTGATGACTTTATCGCTTAAGATGATCAAACGCTCAATCATGTTGTGCAGTTCGCGTACGTTACCGGTCCATGGCAGGCCTTTAAGCGCGTTCATGGCGGCATCGTTTATTTTCTTTACCGGCATACCGTAGTCGTTGCAGATTTCTTCTAAGAAGTGTTGTGCAATAACCGGAATATCATCGGTACGTTCTGTTAGGTGCGGTACGTGGATATTGATTACGTTGAGGCGATGATAAAGGTCCATCCTAAAATTGCCGTCTTCAATTTCTTTTAAGAGGTCTTTGTTGGTGGCGGCAATTACGCGTACGTTTACATCCAATTCTTTTTCGCCGCCCACACGGGTTATTTTATGCTCCTGCAGGGCTCGCAATACCTTGGCTTGGGCCGAAAGGCTCATGTCGCCGATTTCATCTAAAAACAAGGTGCCACCATTGGCCAGCTCGAATTTGCCGATACGTTGTTTAACGGCAGAAGTAAACGAGCCTTTCTCGTGGCCAAACAATTCGCTTTCGATGAGCTCTGAAGGTATAGCCGCACAGTTCACCTCAATTAAAGGGCTTTCTGCACGGTTCGATTTTTCATGGATCCATCTCGCCACCAGCTCTTTTCCACTTCCGTTGGCACCGGTAATCAATACGCGGGCTTCGGTAGGGGCTACACGGTCGATGGTTTCCTTGATTCGGCTGATGCTTTCAGAATCGCCAAGGATATGACGGGTTTTGCTTACTTTTCGCTTTAAAACCTTGGTTTCGGTAACCAAAGTACCGCGGTCTAAGGCATTGCGAACCGTAATTAAAAGCCTGTTAAGATCAGGTGGTTTGGACACAAAGTCGAACGCGCCTTTTTTGCTGGCTTCTATGGCTGTTTCTACGGTTCCATGGCCAGATATCATGATAAACGGCAGGTCTGGCTTTAAGGCAAGTGCATTTTCAAGCACTTCCATACCGTCCATTTTGTTCATTTTGATGTCGCAAAGGACAAGGTCGTAGTTGTTCTTTTTGATGAGCTCCAGTCCGTCTATGCCGTTGTCTATATCGTCAACGTCGTAGCTTTCGTATTCCAAAATTTCGCGCAAGGTACTCCTTATCGCCCGCTCATCATCAATTATCAGCAATTTTGCCATAGGTGTGTTCTTCTTTTTAACTTTTCGCTAATATATTGTTTTTATTTAATCGTCAAATAAAAAATGCAAACCGGTAAGCCGGGTTCTGTCCCCGATAAATCGGGTTTCTATCATTAATCTAGTATAAATGTTGCCATTTATCTCTAACGACCTACCCACTAACATCAGGCGAGCAGCCCTACATGCGTTAGCCTATTTGGTCTTTCAACTCCCGGGGTTTACCAAAACGCTAATCACTTAGCGAGCTCGTGAGCTCTTACCTCACGTTTTCACCCTTATCCCGATCAGATCGGGACGGTATATTTTCTGTGGCACTTTCCGTCACTCAGGTCTTCAATCCCAAGTTCCTTCCCGTTAGGAAGCGAGATGCTCTATGTTGCCCGGACTTTCCTCCTTTCTATTTAACTAGAACGGCGATAGAATGGTTTGCATTTATGCAAAGATAACCATTATATTTAATGATAATATCATAACGCTCATCCCAAATGGAAGGTTTAGCCACTGAAAAAGCCAAATTGGCTTCGCAATCCAATACCGTCTCGCCCCAGCACAGCACCAATGGAGCCTATCTGGTTGATAACAGGCCAAGTTCTGGCCATGCGGTTATACAGAGGGTTAAGGGCCTCGAAAAGGGAAAGCATGTGCAGGTAAATAATGGTAGAGTACCTTGGTACGGACAGATTGTTGACGTTAAAGGCGATAAATATGTGATACGTTTAGGTGGTGGAGGCGAACACGATCTGCACGAAGTTGCACAGGAATACGTAGAGCTTCACCCCATTTTTGCGGCCATGAGCAAGAAGAGAACCTTGGATCTTGATGGGCAGCATGGCACTAATTCGCCTGGAAACGTGAAATCGTTGGCCCAAGGTTTAGATTACCAGAAGCAGTTGGCTGGTGGTGGCGATGCCACGCAGTATAGCGGACCTGGATTTTATTATTTCCCGAAAACGGCTTCGATGGACAAAGATGCCAAGGGATATGGCCATAGCCATAAGCTGGATATCTATACAACCGGTCTCCACGCGGAAACCCAGTTAAATGATGATTCATCGGAGGTTTTAAGAGACAGTGCCAGCTTGAAAACCGGTTTAAGAGGCTTGCAGGCCCGTACATTGGAGCTAACCTCGACTAATCATCCGATGAACATGTGGACCCATCGTGATAGCGATCAAGGAACAGAGAAAGTAATCAGACCTCATCTTTATGATCGTGGAGAGCTGATCAACGCCTTAAAAGTGGCGGCTGCGTTGCCGGTAGCTGGTCATGCCAAGGATTATTTGGACAGCAGGAAAAAACATGATGAAGAGTTTTCGCTCAGATTGAACGACGAGGGTACTGCTTATGGAAATAGTGAAGCACCCGCAGATGACGTAGAGAAGATGGATCTAGCCGGAAACCATAAGTTTGCGGATTGGGAGAATGAAAATAGGCCTGGCCACTTCATTATAGAAAAGAAGTATGGCGATTTAAAAATGCCTTATGCCGTTTTTAAAGTGTTGGTTAATGTAGCCGAATTTGATTTTAAGGCCCGGCCACACGATCCATCAAAAGCCTCAGCTCCTCAGGTCATGAGTATGGGCGATAGCCTTGGCGAATCTATCCTGCCTTCAAAATCGGAATTGGATGCTATTATTAAGGCCGCGGTAAAGGCCAATCCCAATTGGTATCATGCAGATGACCATGAAAAATAATAACACTTGCTAAGCTTTTAAAACTTAGCAAGTATGATTATTTACAGTTCTGCAGGTCGGCGGTAACCTTTTGGTAATCGTACATGCCTTGGTTGTTGCCAAACGAGTTGGTAATGTAAACTATCACCTGAGCCAAATCGATATCGTGCAAGTTCGGAAAATCGGGCATTTTGCCTTGGTAAGCTTTGCCGTTGATGGTCATAGCTTCGTTGGTGCCGTTTTTGATGATACAGGCCAGTTTAGCCTTGTTTTGTTTTAAAAACACGGTATCGGTTAATGGTGGCGCCAGTTGGCCCAAACCCTCGCCGTTTTCGCCATGGCAGTTTTGGCAATAGGTTTTATACAGATCCTTGCCGTTGGACATATACTTGGCTTTTTCTATTTCGCTGGCATCTTGGCAGGAATAAACGATAGCGACTACAGTAAGCCAGAAAACGGTAAATAGAATGGTTTTACGCATGTTATTCTTTTTCGGCCAATAAAGTAGCAATGTCTTTTTTCAGCTTTTCTACCTCTTCGGTTTTCGTGCCGTCGTAAGCGCCACGCATGCGTTTGTGCTTGTCGACCAATACCAGCCAACCTTGGTGGATGTAGCCGTCTTTGGCTGTGCTGTCTTCTTGTACGGCTACCAGGTAATTATGTTCGGCCAGGTGATAGATTTCGTCTTTGCTGCCATAAACAAAAGTCCATTTTTGGGTATTTACACCCAGTTTTTCGGCATATTTTTTCAATACGGAAGGTTTATCGTATTTAAAATCAATGGTATGCGACAAGAAAGCCACTTCGGGATTGTCTTTGTAGGCCTCGTAAACTGTTTTAAGGTTACGGTGCATGGTTGGGCAAATGGTAGTGCACGAGGTAAAGAAGAAATCGGCCACATAAATTTTATCCTTAAACTGGTCTTGCGTAATGACTACACTGTCCTGGTTAAGCAATTTGAAATCAGGAATGGTTTGGTATACGGTATCTATGCTTTCGTGGCCATCTTTGTCCTTGATCACCTTTGCTTCCCGCTGACCATAAAAAGGCAATTTCTTATTGTTGTTGCAGGCGGCTAAGCCAAAGGCAAGTGCTATAGAAAAACCTGCAATGGCGATGTTTTTAAATTTGATCATGATGATTAAAATTTAGTTTACAAACATACGCTAAACGTGTAAGATGTTCAGCGTATGCCTGACGATTTGTTTAAGATTTTAATAAATAATACAATTGGTTGATGTTATAGGTAATGCCCAAGTAAATCTTGGCTGCGCTTTGTGGATGGTCGGTTTTGGCCTGCCACATATTGGTTTGCATGCCCAGGTTCAACGCAATATTTTTGTAGTACAGGTCGGCGCCGATGCCGCCCATCAGGTTGTTCATTTCGTGCTCTCCGGTTTTGATTCCCTTATAGGTTTCGCCGGCCGAATTTTCGTAGAAGAACTGTACCGATGGCATAACCTGCCAGTTTTTGCTCAACTTTTGGGTGTAAAAGAAGTTGAGAAAAGTAGTACTGCTATTGGCAATTCCTTCGCGTTCGCTGTTTTCTCCATTTATTTTGTACGAAGTATTCAGGCTCATGCCGAATTTTTTGAAGCCCAACAGGTAATTGGCGTAAATAAAGCCATCGGTACTGCCGGTTCCGGGTTGCATCAGGGCCGAATAACGGATACCGTCTAAGGTCTTGATGTTGTTTTTCCCGGTAGGCAACTTGAGGCCTGCACCTACAATTAAACGCTGGTTAAGCACAGGCTGATCCAGTTTTCTGATCAGGTGATAACCCGCATACAGGTTGATGTCGCCCATGCCCGAAATGGAAGAAGTATAGCCGTTATAGCGCTCGCTGTTCGAATTGTAGGGAATGATGGCATTTAATTCGATACGTTTGTGCAAAAAATAACGGCCTCGCAGTTCCATGGTGCGGTATGCTTCATAATCTTCCGGATTGTTGTTGTGACCGGTTAACGGTTGACTTCTGTCGTCTTTCGGTATAAAGAAACTGCTTCCCCGTGGAAAAAACTGATGGCTTTGGCCTCGATAACCGTTAAATGAACGGTAGCGGTACAGCAAGCCAAAACTGCTCTGGTTATCGTAAGGCGTTAGCCCCATAAAGCAGCCGCAGATATCGCAGGCAAAAGCACTGGTGCTGCTCAGACATAAGGCGAGAAGCAGAAATTTACTCCTCACTAAAGATTTTATTTTTGATGAATTCATCGTCGCTTAGTGTTTTTAGAAAAGAAATGATTTGTTGTTTTTGCGTAACCGACAGGGCTATACCCGTTTTGAGCAAAGGATCTAAGTTTGGCGCCCGTTGTATGCCACTGTTATAGTGTTCCAAAACCTTTTCTAGGGTGTTGAAACGGCCATCGTGCATGTAAGGCGCTGATAACTCGATGTTTCTCAAGGTTGGAACCCTGAATTTGCCTTTGTCGCTCTCCAATCCGATAATAATTTTACGCCCTTCGTCGGCACCGTTTATATCCAGGCCATTGCTTCGGTAGCTGAGGTCGGTAAACAAGGGCTCTTGATGGCAACTGGCGCATTTAGCCTTAAATAGCTCGTAACCCTGTTGCTCGTCGGCTGTAAAGGCATATTGTTGCGGATTGCGCATGATTTTGTCGTACTTGCTGTTGGCCGATACCATTGTTGCCGTAAATTGAGCAAGGGCTCTTAACAGGTTTTGCGAAGTGATAGAATTTTGCCCAAAAGCATCGGTAAAAAGCTGTGGATAAGGGTTGGTTCCCTTCAAAAAGCTCACAATGGTATTCAGGTCGGTTGCCATTTCGCAGGCATCGGTAATGGCGTTTACAGGTACAATTTCGAGATTTTTGGCACCGCCATCCCAGAAAAATTCTTTTTGCCAAGCCAAGTTGAACAACACCGGTGCATTGCGTTTGCCTAAACAATTGTTAACGCCATGGCTTACATTATGGTCAAGCTGGGCAAAAGCCGCAAACTGCTGATGGCAACTCCCGCACGATACGCTTTTATCGGCCGAGAGCCTGACATCGTAAAACAGCTTTTTGCCCAATGCAAACGCTTTATTGCTTAATGGGTTACCCTCAAAGTTGTAGGTTGGCGAAGGGAAATTGGCCGGCTTTACAAAAACGATTGGTTCTTCTGCCGGCTTGCTGGCTTCCCGTTTGCTGCAGGCATAAAGCAGCACCAAACCCGCCAGCAGGCCAAGATATATTTTAATATGCTTCATAGCCTAATTATGGATATGGTCTAACTGAAATAGGCCATCTGCATAATTATCGGCTACAATAACCGAGTTGGCACCACCCATGGTAAAGTTCAGGTTGCCGAATTTGATGTTTTGTTTGCCGGTAAATAAACTGGCCACATTAACTTTAAAATGGAGCTGTGGTTTTTTGTCTGCCCTGATCCTCAGCGGATTGGCTGCGCTAAACGAGGTGCTGAACGTTCTGATGGTGTTATTCGGGTCCACAATGCCTCCAATGTGGAAAGTAAGGCTTTTATTGGTTGCGGTCGATTGTGGCGAAGTGCCCTCAAACTTAACGAAGATATAGCCGCTGTTCCAGGTCCAGAACATGCCTAGTGCCGGATCTAGGGCGCCGGTTTGCGCACCAGCCAGGTTTCTTTCCTTGTCTACGCCGATGAGGAAGGAAATTTTGGTATAATCGCCGACAGGGACGTTGTTAAGGCTGTTGAGCAGGCTTGCGGGTTTAGAAGCATCAACCAGCATATAGCTTTCGGGTGCACTGTAAACCGAGCCGTCGGCTTTGGTCAGTTTGATATTGCTGACGTAATATTTGAATACCGACACATTAAAGCTGTCGCCATTGGCATTGGTGTAGTTTTGGGTTTCCAATACAAGCGGATTGCCGTTTACGACGTTGTCGAACTCGAGGGTAAAAGCGCCTTTTTCGTCAGCTGGCGTAACGGTTTCGTTTTTTTTGCAAGAAGTCAATACAAGGGTAAAAAGCGCAACAAATGCGATGGATATATTTTTGATATTCATTTTTTAAAAGTTAATAAGGTTAAGGCATGAAATGCCCATCAATTGAGTTGTAAAATCAATAGGTAGCATGGGCTGGTTGCATAGCAAAGCCATCTCGCCAAAACGGGCGACTGCAATTAGCCAGAAAATGATGGGATTAGCCCAACTGGGGCGGATGGAAGATGGATACAGCCGTTTGAATAGGCTTTTTCTGCAAATAGTTAGGTACGGCCGTGGCCAAACGAACTTCTACAACCGGCGCTAAAAAAGCAACGGTTTCTGGAGCCAGGCTTTCGATCATCCTTTTTAGGGTTTCCTGATCCTGCTTGTTCTTTTGCTCCAGTTCTTTCAATTTAATGTCCATAAAACACTTACCTTCACAATGCAGTTCGGGCTTGTCTTTGTTGGTACATAAAACGGAGGAAATGTAGGCCTTGTTAAAGGCATAAGAAGTGGCCAACAGCCAATAGTTGAAGCAGTTGGTGCTTATACCAACGACTAAAAAAATTGCGATGAGTTTTCTGTAGCCAGCCATTGGGCGCAAAAGTAGGAATTAATTCGTTGCTAAGCCATAAAAAAATGGATGTTTTTGAGGTGGTTTGCAATACATGTATTTGGGTTCCCGTCCGGCCATCAAACCTTAGGCCATCTAGTAGTTTAACCTTTGTCATAAATCTCCAGAATTTTGCCATCTTTAAGGCTATGAAAAACAAGTACACCCAATTTGCTTTGATGTTGCTCCTTGCGTTTTTTGTTTGCAGGGCAGATGCACAGGTAATTGTCCAAAAACTCAATGCCAACTGGCAGTTTCAGGAGCAGGACGAGGCCAAATGGTACCCGGCAAAGGTTCCGGGCGAAGTGCATACCGATTTGTTGCGCAACCAGCTCATTCCCGATCCCTTTTATCGTGACAATGAGAAAAAGGTGCAATGGATAGAGCGAGAAAATTGGGATTACAAAAGCAGTTTTGGGGTTGAAGCGCGGGTTTTCGGTCAAAAGCAGGTCGAGTTGGTTTTTGATGGCTTAGATACCTATGCTGATGTATATTTAAACGGAAAACTTATTTTGCAGGCCGATAACATGTTCCGCCAATGGCGTATAGACGTTAAAAAATGGCTCAAGGCTAAAGATAATCAACTGCGCATTAGGTTTTATTCGGCCCAGAACAAAGTCGATTCGATGGCCAAAGCCGATTTGCCTTTTGTTATTCCAGACAATCCGCGGGCCTATGTGCGCAAGGCCCAATTTCATTTTGGCTGGGACTGGGGTCCGAAGCTGACCGGTTGTGGCATTTGGAAAGAAGTTCGCCTGGAGGCCTATAACCAAAAACCTGCCGAAAAGCCTTTTGTGGCCCCGGTTCAGGTAGAATTGGTCCAAAAACCTGATGACAAAGGCAGTTCATTTTATTTTAGCATCAACGGAAAGCCAACTTACATGAAAGGGGCCAACTATATTCCCTCGGATGCCTTTGTAACGCGGATGAAAAAATCTGATTATCGGAAAATGTTATTGATGGCCAAAGATGCCCATATGAACATGTTGCGCGTTTGGGGAGGTGGCATTTACGAATCAGACGATTTTTATAACCTCTGCGATTCGCTGGGCATTTACGTTTGGCAGGATTTTATGTTTGCGGGTACTATGGTGCCGGGCGACAAGCATTTTATCGATAATGTGCGGGAAGAGGTGAAATATCAGGTAAAGCGGCTGAGGCATCATAAAAGTATTGTGGTATGGTGTGGCAACAACGAAATTGACGAAGCTTTTAACCGTTGGGGTTGGCAAAGCCAGTTCAGGCTACGGCCAAAAGATTCGGTTAAGCTTTGGCAGGATTATACCCAGTTATTCAGAGACAGCATTCCGAAATGGATTAAGGAAGCGGGCGATGCAAGACCTTATGTCAGTACCTCGCCAAAATATGGGTGGGGTGTTAAAACCAGCATTACCGAAGGCGACAGCCATTATTGGGGCACTTGGTGGGGTGGCGAAGATTTTGAAGTGTTTGAAAATAAAACCGGCCGTTTTGTTAGCGAATACGGCATGCAGGCCATGCCCAACTATTCAAGTATCCTGGCCTTTACGCAATCGCAAGACAGGTATTTGGCTTCCGATGTGATGCAAAGCCACCAAAAGGCGGGAAATGGCTATCAAAAATTGAATGGCTACCTCAAAAATTACATGATCGATGAAAGTCGGATTGGCAAACTGTCGGTGGAGGACTATACCTACCTGACCCAATGCGTGCAGTATTATGGCTTTAAAAACATGATTTTGATCCACCGGAGCAAAGAACCTTATAACATGGGTACTTTGCTGTGGCAATTGAACGATTGCTGGCCAGTAGCCAGTTGGAGTATTACCGATTACTACCACCGTGCGCCCAAAGCGGCCTGGTATGCCGTAAAAGAGGCTTATCGCGACGATGTGAGACCAGCCAGAGATACCGTTAGGCCTAAAGATTTAAAATTGAGCGATCCACAAATCACGTATCGGGTTAAGGGCAACCAGATCGTGCTAAGAGCCAAGGCCTTTGCCAAATATGTTTTTGTAGATATAGCAGGCTATACAGGCAAATTGAGCGATAACTATTTCGATTTGGAACCTGGTAAAGAAAAGGTCATCACCTTCGACGCGAAGGATTTGGTTGGTCAAAAGCCTGTTGTAAAGATCAAATCGCTTTGGGAAGTAGTGAGGTAATTTGTCAATCCTCCTCATCGCGGTCCTGAACACCAACACAGGGTCTGTCTCGATTGAGATCCACATTGACTATTAATATGATTATAAAAGATTGCCCGAATGCCAACTCATGCACAATATATTTGTCTATATTTAAATATAAATTTAAGCGATGCGGTTCACTCTTCTCATGGTATGCTGTTTGTTTTGTTTGGCAAGTTTCGGACAAACAAAATTGATTTCTTTTAAAAGTCACAGTGGCAACAGCCGAAATTTTAGAACTACAGTTGAAAAGGATCTTTTTGATATTGGGAGGTCTAATTTTGGAATTGTAGAAAGAAACATCAATAAGATAGATACTGTTGTAAAGAAGAATAATAAGCTGATTGTTTTTAAAAGCGAAACCAAAGAAGTAAACGGAAGGGTGTGGCGGACCGCTTTTAAAAAAGATACCTTAAGCCTGTCGAAAACTTTTTTGGAGATAAAGAGCATCGATTCGCTAAAAAATGCATTAAAGAAGAAATACGTTGGCTACCTGGTCAATAACCTACAATTTATAGATCTTGACAAAGAGAATAAGCTAAACAAAAAGTAGGGCAAGGGGATATGAATGCTTTTAAAAAAGGCTTTACAGAGATATTGGCTTTGTTTTCTTTACTGGCATTTGTTTTTATTCCCTTAACTTTTAACGGTAAGGATTTTCAGTTCCGCCTTACACTGTTTTTATTTCAAAAGCCTGTAGAACTTATACAGGAACAGCTATTCGCAAATGGAATCAGAAATATAGATTTTTCTTCTGATACGATAGGGCTTAATCTTTTATTGCTCTTGCTTTTTTTGCTGGCAATAATTGTAGTTGTTGGGCAAAAGCTGCTAAAAATAAAAACTTCTGTTTTTGTACGCCTATTTTATGCTTGCTCGCCTTACTACATAGGCCTTGTTTTATTGAAATACGGAATTGATAAAGTGCTGTTGCAACAATTTTCTACACCAGAAGCCAACATCCTTTACACGCCTTTTGGCAATTTAGACAAGGATATTTTGTTATGGAGTACCTTTGGCACTTCTAAATTTTATAACGTTGCCATAGGATTTGTTGAAGTTTTTGTAGCCCTGCTTTTATTTTTTAGAAGCACCAGGCTTGTTGGCTTCTACATGTCGCTTGCTTTATTTTTAAATATCTGCATCATTAATTTTGGTTTTGACATATCGGTTAAAACCTTTTCGTTGTTTTTGCTTTTGGTAATTACGATTAATATTTCACCATCGCTTAAACAGGTATATGCCTTTTTTGTAAGGCAGCAATTCGTTCAGCTCAAATCAGATCAGGAGGCTTTAAAACTACCTAATCATCACTTTGTCAAGCCTGTTTTATTGTTGTGCATTGGCTGGTATATCCTATCGCCCATAGCATGGGCTTTTAACAGTAGCACTCAACTAAGCCCTTTTAACGGAGCCTATGAGGTAATTAACAAAACAGGAGAGAGGAACAGGTTTAAAAAGGTTTTCTTTCATAAAAACAATTACATCATCTTTCAGGCTGAAAACGATACAATGATAGACT
Source organism: Pedobacter sp. TM02 (assembly GCF_059705275.1). Taxonomy (NCBI): domain Bacteria; kingdom Pseudomonadati; phylum Bacteroidota; class Sphingobacteriia; order Sphingobacteriales; family Sphingobacteriaceae; genus Pedobacter; species Pedobacter sp. TM02. The sequence continues at coordinate 2,455,495 of NZ_AP046530.1, read as the reverse complement.
ATCATTATCAACTCGATACTGCTTCTAAATCGCTGGTGTTGCAAGACTACCACAATAATCAGGTTAATGTTGGCTATTCAGCTGACGAAAAAGCCCACCTCATTCTTCGATTTAAGGATTGTGACCAAGAATTTGTGCTTAACCCAATTAATTGGCAAACTTTGCCAGCGTTAAAAGACGGTATCCACTATACGATTGACGAAATTAAATAAGGGCTTATCTTTTTTTGTTTTGCAAATTTATTGGTGCCGGAATCGAGGCAATTGCAGTTGTTTTTGTAGGTTCTTTTAAACCTGCATGTATGAACCGTTAAAGTTTACTTTTCAAGCACACGGACTTTTTGTGGTTTTTATCTCCTTTTTTCGTAGGCATCATCAATTTCTTTAGAGCGCTGGTCAGGTTCAGTCCACGCTTCACACTCAGATTAGACGGTAATGGCAAGATAAGAAAGCTCAACAAAATTTACCATAACAAAATCATTATTGGAATAGGTGGTTTGTCTTGCTGCTCCACAAAAATGTAATAAAAATACATTTTATGGCTATATCGCCTTCAGGTTCTCTGCCAATGGCAACAGTGAGGTCCAAAACAATCCAATTGTTTTGGATTTTCTTAGCCAAGAATAAACCAGTTGCCTTTTTGTAAGCTTTGATGAAGAAAAGGCCTTTGTTTAAGGTTTGGATTTCTTCATCGTAAGCTTTCTTGTTAAAGGTTTTAAGGTGCAAATTGCCTCTAATTGCCCTTTATGGCAGTAAGGTAAAGGGGAAAAGCGTTGGCTGTTTCAAGGGGTAATTGATAAGAAGAGGCATTTAGGAAGATTGCTAAATAAGAAAATAATGTAATTGCATATTGTTAGTGAAGAATACCAACAATAGCGTTAAAGATGGCTTTACTCAATTACCCTAAATTATATCGGACCATTGGTGATGATTACAAAAAAGGTTGGCATAAAGACCAACCTTGAGATAGTTTTAAAGAAAAATGCCGGGTCGGTGTCCGGTATGATGTTTCTATAGGACTTTTATTTTACGCCTGCAGATCCTCCATAATGGTTTTGATCTTGGCATTGAGTTTTTCTTCCGTGGCTTTAAATTCTGCCTTATTGGCCAAGGGCTCATTTACGCTGCAGTAGAACTTGATTTTAGGCTCAGTGCCACTCGGACGGGCCGAAATAATGCTGCCGTCGGCAGTAATGAACTGCAATACATCCGATTTAGGGAAACCTAATTCCTTGCTCGATCCGGCCTTAATGTCGGTTTCCTTGTTCAGTTCATAGTCTTTGAGGGTTACTACGTCAGAACCACCCAATTTGGCAGGCGGGTTGTTCCTGAATTTCTCCATCATGGCCTTGATTTCTTCGGCTCCGGTTTTGCCTTTTTTGGTGATTGATACCAAATCTTCCTTGTACATACCATAAGTAACATACATATCGATCATAGCTTGGTATAAGCTGCTGCCTTTGTCTTTGTAAAAAGCAGTCATTTCGGCAATAAAAGCACAAGAAACCACCGCATCCTTATCCCTTACCAAATCGCCCACCAAATAGCCATAGCTTTCTTCGCCACCGGCGATAAACGTTTTTTGGCCTTCTAAGCTGGTCATTACCTGGCCAATCCATTTAAATCCGGTTAAGGTGTTGAAATACTCTACGTTTTTGGCATCGCAAATGGCTTTAATCAGGCTGGTGGTTACAATCGTACTCACTACATATTCCTTGCCCGTTAACTTGCCTTTTTCCTGCCAAGCGGTTAAGATGTAGTTGATGAGCAAGCTTCCCGTTTGGTTGCCGTTAAGCAATACAAATTCGCCATCGTTGTTTTTTACGGCAATACCCACGCGGTCGGCATCAGGGTCGGTAGCCAATACCAGGTCGGCATCAATTTCAGCCGCTTTTTTCAGGGCTAACGTCAAGGCCTCCTTTTCTTCGGGATTAGGATAAACCACGGTAGGGAAGTTGCCGTCGGGCTTGCTCTGCTCTTCTACAATGGTTACATTGGTAAAGCCAAACTGCGCCAAGGCTTTGGGTACCAGGGTAATCCCCGTTCCGTGGATGGGAGAATATACGATTTTAAGGTCGTGCTCACGCTGAATAGCATCTGGCGAAACCGAAAGCGCGGTGATTTTATCTAAGTAAAGCTGATCGATGGCTTCACCAATCAGTTCGATATTGCTGTCTATACGTTCAAATTTTACTTCGTCAATGTTTTGGATGGCGGCTACTTCGGCCATCACCATTTTATCGTCGGGCGAAGTAAACTGGCCACCGTCGTTGCCATAAGCCTTATAACCGTTATACTCTTTCGGGTTGTGCGAGGCCGTGAGCATTACACCGCTTTTGCAGCCTAAGTGACGAATGGCAAAAGAAAGCTCAGGCGTTGGCCTCAAAGCTTCGAAAAAATAAACATGGATGCCGTTTGCCGAAAACACATCGGCTGTAATTTGGGCAAAGTAGTCAGAGTTGTTGCGGCTGTCGTGTGCAATGGCTACACTGATTTTCTCGTCCGGATATTTTTTGTTCAGGTAATTGGAAAGCCCTTGGGTGGCTGTTCCTATGGTGTACTTGTTGATCCGGTTAGAGCCTGGTCCCATGATTCCACGCAGGCCTCCGGTGCCAAATTCGAGGCTTTTGTAAAAAGAGTCGGTCAGTTCGGTAAAAGCTTCGCTATCAAGCAACGATTGGATGTTATCCTTGGTGGCCTGGTCGTAATTGCCCTTAAGCCATTGATTAATAGTGTTTAATGTAGATTGTTCTAGTTGCATACACAAATCTGGTTGATGTTTGATATAAGACAAAACAAAATTAAAATTGTTCGTTCTGGGTTAAAACGCTTCATAGTCAGAATTTTATTTTGTGAGTTTAGCGGAAATTAGCCGTCTTTTCTTTAATTTCACGCCCCGTTACAATATTAAGAAAAATACCTATTCTAAAAATTAAAATGAAAATATTAAAATTCGGAGGCACGTCTGTTGGAAGCCCTGAGCGCATGAAAAAACTGTTGGATATCATCAATCCGGCAGAGGAGCAAATCGTCGTATTATCAGCCATGTCTGGTACTACCAATAGTTTGGTTGAAATTTCAGGAAAGCTGCTCAAGGGTGATAAGAAGGAGGCCATCGAATTAATCAACAGCCTGCACCAAAAATACAACGAAGTGGTGGAAGAGCTTTTGCCGGCAGGCGATTTTAGGGAGCAGGGACAGGAAGTAGTCGATTATCATTTCAATTTCCTGACCGGTTTGTCCAACGATCTGTTTACCCATATCGAAGACAAAGTGGTATTGGCGCAAGGCGAGTTGTTGTCGACCACCTTGTACCACATCTATTTAAAATCCATCGGCGTGCCATCGGTTTTGTTGCCGGCACTCGATTTTATGAAAATAGACGAAGACAACGAACCCGATATTCCGTTTACCACCGCCCATTTAGCCCCGTTGCTAGAGAAACATAAAGGCAATCAGCTTTTCATTACCCAAGGCTTTATTTGTCGCAATAGTTTTGGCGAGGTAGACAACCTGCGCCGTGGTGGCAGCGACTATACCGCCTCTTTGCTGGGTGCCGCCATTATGGCCGAAGAAGTGCAGATCTGGACCGACATTGACGGCATGCACAACAACGATCCCCGTATTGTAAAAGGTACCAAGCCCATTTCGCATCTGTCGTTTGACGAGGCGGCCGAGCTGGCTTATTTCGGTGCCAAAATCCTGCATCCGCAATCGGTTTTTCCGGCACAGAAATACAAAATTCCGGTTCGTTTGCTCAATACCATGGAGCCTAAGGCTGCGGGAACGGTGATCAGTACCGAAAGCGAAAAAGGAAAAATCAAGTCTATCGCCGCTAAAGATGGCATTACGGCCATCAAGATCCAGTCGAGCCGCATGTTGTTGGCTTATGGTTTCTTGAGAAGGATTTTCGAAATCTTCGAGCGCTTTAAAACCCCGATTGATATGATTACCACCTCTGAGGTAGCCGTATCGTTGACCATTGATTTTACGGACAACCTGGATGAAATTGTAAAAGAACTGAATTCTTTTGGCAGCGTAGAGATTGATAAAGACCAAACCATCGTTTGTGTAGTGGGCGATTTTGGTGCAGAGAAACACGGCTATGCGGCCAAGGTGCTGGATTCGATCAAGCATATTCCGGTAAGGATGATCTCTTACGGTGGCAGCGCCTATAACATTTCGTTGCTGGTAGGGACCGAAAACAAAACCGAAGCTTTAAGAAGCCTGCACGACCGTATTTTCGAATAATCGATGCCGATGCCTTACTTGAAGAAATAATAAACAAAAATAATAAACAACAAAAGCAGGATAGAAAGCCTGACCCTTCTTTCAAATTCGCGTCGTGTGATGTTTTTTACCCGATAATCGAGGTAATTGATGGCATATATGCCGGCTAAGAAGATGAGGAATACTGTGAATAGAAATTTCAACGATGATGTTTTCCGATAAAGATAGAGCACATTTTTCTAATTTAGAAACGCCGTTTTATTATTACGACCTTAATTTGCTGCAAAGCACTTTAACGGCCTGTGCAACAGCGGCCAGCGCTTATCGGTTTCATGTGCACTATGCCATGAAAGCCAATTTTAATCCTAAGGTCTTAGCCAAAATCAAAGATGCGGGCTTTGGCGCCGATTGCGTGAGCGGAGGCGAGGTGAAAAAAGCCATCGAAGTGGGCTTTGCCAAAGAAAAGGTAGTGTTTGCAGGCGTGGGCAAATCAGACAGGGAAATTAACGATGCCCTTGACCTAGATATTTTTTGCTTCAATGTCGAATCGATCCAGGAACTGCAGGTCATTAACGAGCTGGCCGAAAAGAAGCAGAAAAAAGCCAAGGTGGCTATCCGTATCAATCCCAATGTAGACGCGCATACGCATGCCAACATTACAACCGGGTTGGACGAGAACAAATTCGGCATCAATTCGTGGGATATGCCGGCCTGTGCCAATATCCTGAATATTTCGGCCAATTTAGAGTTTGTGGGAATCCATTTTCATATCGGCTCGCAGATTACCAATTTAGATGTTTATAAAAACCTTTGTACACGCGTAAACGAATTTGCTGCCTGGTTTGAAGACCATGGCTTTAAAGTGAGCATACTTAACGTGGGTGGGGGGTTAGGTATCGATTATTATTATCCTGATCAACAAATTCCCGATTTTGAGGCTTATTTTAAGATTTTTGCTGATTTCTTGGAAGTAAAACCTTACCAAGAAGTACACTTTGAACTGGGTAGGGCATTGGTAGGACAAAGTGCTTCGCTCGTTTCGAGAGTGTTGTATGTGAAGAATGGCAAAAAGAAAAATTTTATCGTGCTGGATGCCGGCATGACCGAGCTGATGCGACCGGCTTTATATCAAGCCTATCACAAAATAGAGAATATATCACAAGCTAAAATCGAAAATCAGCCGGCTAAAATCAAATACGATGTAGTTGGACCAATTTGCGAAAGCACCGATTGCTTTGGCAAAGAAGTAGAATTGCCAGAAAGCTTCAGGAATGACTTGATTGCCATTAGGAGTGCTGGTGCCTATGGCGAAGTAATGGCATCGCATTATAACCTGCGCGAAACCATAGCTACGGTTACCAACGAAGACTTGTAAGCAAATACACTTGCGAAGTTTTAAAACTTCGCAAGTGCATTTCAATAAATTTCGAAATCAAGTAGGCTCGTTCTACACCTTCTACCTTTACTTCTTCTTTGATCCTACAAAAACAACGACGCCTGCAATCAGTACAATGCCGCCTACATAAGGAGGCCAGTTTACGGTTTTTTGTTTGTCGGCCGAAACCTGAATTGGGCCAGCGTCTATCACTTTTTCTTTTTTGGTATAGGTGAAACCTGTCCACGCCAGCATGATAATACCTATGATCATTAAAATAACTCCAATTGTTCTTCCCATAATGTAATTAGCTTAATTAATTAGCTATAGAACAGTTGGAAGCCGTTAAGGTTTTATTTATTACGAATGGCGATGGCCTGGGTTAGGATATCGCTGATGTATTGCATGGGCAGGTCTGCGTTAGGGTCAATAGGCAGGATTTTGATTTTGCTCCTGTTTTCTTGGATCAGTGCGGGATGGCTCATCAGGCTGCCATCCATAAAACCAAGGTAAGGTTGCCCGGTTTTTTTGTCTATCCGGGTATAACAAAACATTTTGCCTTTGTAGTAAAAGAAGGGAAAATTGAATTTCCATTCTTTGGTAATCTGCCGATCGTGACCAGCGATGACGTCTCTGAGCGCGAGCAGGCAGCTTCTCAGCGGTTCATCCTTACTGAGGTAGTATTTGTCGAGCTTGCTGATCATGGTCAATGGTTGGAGTCTAACAGCGGCAGGCTATAGTAAATAGCTAACCGCTAAAATCACTTTCGAGACCAAGCTATTCATTTTCGAAAAAATCGGCAAGCCCGCCTAGGAAATATTCTTGAATGCCTTCGGTAAAATCCTCAAAATCCTCATCTGGAATGTTGGTTTGCCTAAACTCCAACGATGTTCCCTTGCCATCGGGATGCAATTTGATGGTTACGATAGAAGGTTCTCCATCGCCAAAATACCATTGCTGTACAATTTTCTTGTTGGGTTCAAACTCCAGGTTTTTGCCTACGATATCGCCATCCCAAAAAGAAAACTCGGTGTTCGGCTCTTCTGTAAATTCTACTTCGGCACCAGTCCATAGCTGGATGCTCTGTGCTTTGGTCAAGGCCAAATAAACCTCGTCTGGCGGTGCAGGCAGAGGTTGGTATTTTTTAAAGTCTTTCATTGTTTTCTTGTTGTGTTTGTTCGTTCGCTTTTGGTATGCTTTGTCCCTCTGGGTTGGCCATTGGCACATTAATATTACGCGAAAGATCCATAATTAGTGCGTTGCGCCATTCGGAGGCTGGGTAAGTAAATACAAAAGTCTGTTTTACCCTGCTCGATTTGATAAAATAGGCAATCCAGAGCGCCGACATGATCAGCTGAAAAACAAGCGTTCTGATGTTTTTAAATACGTCGTAATCCAAAGTTGTTTTGGCATTCAGCATTGCAATTAAAATCACATCGATGAAAATAACCACCAAATAAACCGTTCTGTAAATAATAAAATAGCTAGGAAATGACTTCATGCGTTTAAAGAACATAATCAGCATAAAAATGCTAAATACGAAAGCAAATACATTCATGATGCATTCGAAAATATTGGTCGCTTTATATAGCAGAGCTCCACTGCCGTTCAGGCTTTTGGCGATATCCCATGTGCTTTGGTCGAAAGTTCCTGAACTGAATATGGCAAAAAGCAACCCTATTGGTCCAGAAACCATACCTATGGCCAACAAAACCAGCCATCCCCCGATAGGCAAGGCGTTTTTGATTTCTTCCAGCTGATAGGTTCCCTTTCTGTAATACAAAAACAGGCCAAGTAAGGTAGCCAGAATCAAGGTAAAAAGGCCTATTGCTACCATTAGGCCATTAACGTCGGCATTATCTGCGCTTGTAGCGCCACCGTTCCAATACAAACTATAGCTGCTGTTGTTGATGATGCTCGTACGGTCCTTGATGTATTGTTGGATAGCCGTTGCGGGAATCTCTTCGGCCAGGTTGCTGTAGTCGTAATCGAAAGTGAGTGTATCGCCTTCATGCCTGATATCGTATTTAAAACTGTAGTAAGGCTGGCTGATGTCTCCCTTTTCGTCGTCCAGTTTCCATTTGTCAGGCAAAATCACTTTTAAAGTCTGATGGACATTTAAAGGATATTTGAGCGCCATTGGAAAATTTCTGCTCCTGTTTAGTTTTCTCAACTCGCCCGATATCAAGTCGCCATAGAAATTGGCATTGAATTTTGTGGGTGTTTCTGGGTCTTTCTGCCAAAAATTCTCTATCTCATACTTTTCGACCAGCTTAACGACATTATTTTTCTCATCGTCGATGATTTCCATGTTTTTAACCGATACAATGCCTGGATAGAATTTGGCATAGTACGCCGCAAAGTTTTTTTCCAACTCGTCGGCACCTGAGGAACTGATTTCGCTCCGGATATCGTCGGCACAATTGGCTGTGTAAGTTGTTCTGATTTCGAACTCAGACTTGCTGCCGTCTAAAGTATCCGCCAGTTTAATGGTCGACTGCGAATTGATTTTTCCTTTGGGATTGCTTTTAACCAACTCGAGCCTGTCGTTGCCCGGTTTTACCACCAGTACATTGGCCGTATAAGGAAAGTAAATGTCTTTAATTGGTCCACGCTGCTCGGAAATGGTAGGATCTATCCAAATTTTCCGCCCTTCAAATTCAACCACAACTATGGCATGGTTAAATGCACCAGGTGTAGGCAACAGGTTTTTAGTTTTTTCTTTGAGGTAGGTGCTCAAATAAACGGGGTAAGCCGTAATGCCATTTGATTTGAGCAGGTTGATCAATAAAATGGATTTGTCTTTGCAATCGCCATAGCGTTGCTTTAGTACTTTTTCAGGCGAATTGGGCCGATGCGAATATTCGCCCATCTCTATTCCCATATACCTTACCTGATCTTGCACAAACCTGGTAGCTAACTCTAAATAAGTTGTCGCATTGCCTTTTGCTGCTTCTTTGAGCTCTTTGACCTTGCTGTTGAAAGCAGGCGCAGCGCTGAGGTCGTAGGCATTGATTTGCAGGGCCCAATCCACAATGTCTTTCCAGCTTTTGTATTCACTTACCTGCACGCGACCCAAAGGGTCATACCACGTTGGCTCAAAATCCTGTGTTTGGAAGGTATTGGTGAGCTGGCCTTGCCATTCGTATACTTTTAAATCGCCTTTGGTTTTCGTTTTTAATGCAGGTACCTTATTGTAGTCCCTGAACTGGAGTGCCCGATCTTTGTGTGCGATGAGGTTGGTATAAATGTTCACAATTTTGCTGCCACCCTCAAAATAGAAATGATTGTAATAATTATTGCCAAAAACAGGGTTCTCTCCCTTTAAGGTATAGGCATATTCGATGCGATCGCCTTTTCTTACATCGTCTAAAATAAGATAGGCATTAAAAGTGCCGCTATAAATAAATCTCGAAAGCTCCTTTTCGTTTTGAATAACCTTGAAAGCACTGGCTTTGAGCTTATCGATGGGCTGGTTATTGCGCCAAACGATTACTTTATGGAAAGTGAGTTGCTGGTAGGAGGGGTCGTAGGTTACACTGATTTCGGAACCGTTTTGTGCACCATTATCAGCAGCAATTTCCCTCATTAGGTGGGTATACTGTTGCTTGGTTTCTATATTTTGCTGCAACTCGTACAACGACAGGTAATAGCCGCCCTGAATATCCCTACTGGCCAGTTTTTGGTCAGAAACGGTTATTTTCTCGAGCCATTCGGGTTCTTTTTTATCAACAGAAAAGCCTTGCCGTTGGGCAAAGCTAGTTAGGTTTATAAATATTAATAGGGCTGCAAGTAAGACTTTTCGAGGCGTAATATTTAGCATTAGTTGTTAAAGGTAGGTGGTTTTTTATTTAAAGGCGTTTAATCCGGTTACGTCCATACCGGTAATGAGTAGGTGTACATCGTGCGTACCTTCGTAGGTGACCACCGATTCGAGGTTCATCATGTGGCGCATAATCGAGTATTCGCCGGTAATGCCCATGCCACCCAACATCTGGCGTGCGTTGCGGGCGATATCCAAGGCAATTTCCACGCTGTTGCGTTTGGCCATCGAAATTTGTTCGGCACTGGCCCTGTTTTCGCTTTTCAACATGCCCAATCGCCATACCAGCAATTGGCCTTTGGTAATTTCGGTAATCATTTCGGCCAGTTTCTTTTGTTGCAACTGAAAGCCTCCAATGGGCTTGCCGAACTGGATACGCTCTTTCGAATAACGCAGCGCAGTGTCATAACAGTCCATAGCGGCGCCCAAGGCACCCCAAGCAATGCCGTAACGGGCCTGGTTGAGACAACCTAACGGACCTTTCAATCCCTTAATATCTGGAAACACGTTTTCTTTGGGAACCTTCACGTTGTCGAATACCAATTCGCCGGTAGCCGATGCCCTTAGGCTCCACTTGCCATGGGTTTCTGGCGTGGTAAAGCCTTCCATGCCGCGTTCCAAAATCATGCCTCTTATTTTGCCTTCCTCGTCTTTGGCCCAAACCACGGCAATATCGGCAAAAGGCGCATTGGAAATCCACATTTTGGCGCCGTTCAGTACAAAATGGTCGCCTTTGTCTTTGATGTTGCTCACCATGCCGCCGGGGTTAGAGCCAAAATCAGGCTCGGTTAAGCCAAAACAGCCCATCAGTTCGCCCGTGGCCAATTTGGGGAGGTATTTTTTGCGTTGTTCTTCTGTGCCGTAAGCATAAATAGGGTACATCACCAAAGAGCCCTGCACCGAAGCTGTTGAACGGATGCCCGAGTCGCCACGTTCAATTTCCTGCATAATGATTCCGTAGGCCGTGTAATCAAGTCCGGCGCCACCATACTCAACCGGAATGGTCGGGCCAAAGGCGCCAATTTCGCCAAGTCCTTTGATCAGGTGTTTGGGAAATTCGGCACGTTGTGCAAAATCCTCGATAATAGGGCTCACTTCTTTCTTTACCCAATCTCTTACCGTTGAACGGATTAGCAGGTGTTCTTCAGATAAAAGTTCGTCCAATTGGTAATAATCTGGTGCTTCGTAAAGGTCTTTTTTGGCTGATTTGTTCATGCTTTACACTATATTTGGTTATACGATGTGATGAAACCAAAGGTAATAATTTAAAGAATTGAGTAGTTAAAACCGTTCAAAAAATTAATTTTGCCCAGTATTTGTTGCTTTAAATCGTTTAAACCTCATGTTTGTACAGACCGTAGCCTTAAGAGACGTCAAATTTTATGCTTTTCACGGGTTCTATCCCGAAGAACAGCTCATCGGAAACCACTTTTTGGTAGATGTTGAGGCTACATTTGTTCCGCAGGAAGGCCATACGGAAGACCTGTCCAATACCGTAAATTACGAAGTAATAAATACCATAGTTGGGTACGAAATGCAGCGTACCCAAAAACTGCTGGAAACGGTAGTCAAAAATATCATAGCCACTTTGATCGAAACCTATCCGTTTGTGCAAACCTTAACGGTGGGCATCAGAAAGCTGCACCCGCCCATGCCTGGCGAAATAGGCCATTCGTTTGTTCAGTTAAGTTATACTTCGCCCCAATAAAATGCAATACACTCCAATTACCAGTTCAATTTTAGCCGCTATTGAAGAAGCTGTTGGCGCAGCTAATGTTTTTGTGGATCAAGAATCGCTGCAGCACTATGCGCACGACGAAACCGAAGATCTTCGCTATTTTCCGGAAGTAGTGGTTAAACCCAAAGATACGGCCAGTATTTCGGCTTTGCTTAAGCTGTGCAACGAAAACCATGTTCCGGTTACGCCAAGAGGCGGAGGTACCGGATTAAGTGGTGGCGCCTTGCCGGTTTACGGAGGCGTTTTGCTGTCGATGGAGCGTTTCAATTCGATTATAGCCATTGATATGGAAAACCTGCAGGCCACGGTTGAGCCTGGGGTAATTACCGAGGTGTTTATGAACGCCGTTGCTGAAAAAGGCCTGTTGTATCCCGTTGATCCGAGCAGCAAAGGCTCTTGCTTTATTGGAGGCAATGTAGCACATGGTTCTGGCGGACCAAGGGTGGTGAAATACGGAACCATTAGGGAATATATCCTTAACCTGGAAGTGGTATTGGCCAATGGCGATGTGATTTGGACGGGTGCCAATACGCTTAAATATGCCTCAGGCTATAACCTTACCCAATTGATGATCGGCTCTGAAGGCACGTTGGGGGTGGTTACCAAGATTGTAACCAAATTAATTCCGGCCAGTACCCAAAGTGTGCTTATGTTGGGTTCTTTTGCCACCAACGAATCGGCCTGTGCCGCGGTTTCGGCTATTTTTAGGGCCGGCATTACACCATCGGCTTTAGAGTTTATGGAACGCAAGGGCGTGGAGTGGGTTATTCAGTTTGACGACATCAAGTTTGATCTTCAAGATGGAGCGAATGCCTTTTTGATGATCGAGTTTGACGGCGATGATTTGGATACGATATTCAAGGATTGCGAAAAGGTAAACCTGGTGCTCGAAGAACACGGCTGTACCGAAGTGCTCTTTGCCGATACTGCTCAGCAAAAAGAAGATTTATGGCGCATGCGCAGAACCATGGCCGAGTCTGTGAAGTCTAATTCGGTTTATAAAGAGGAAGATACGGTGGTGCCAAGGGCAGCTTTGCCTCAATTGATCAATGGCATTAAGGAAATTGGAGGCAAATATGGTTTTGAGAGCGTTTGTTATGGACATGCTGGCGATGGTAACCTGCACATCAATATCATAAAAGCCGGTATGAGCGATGAAGACTGGAAATACAAGCTCAAAGACGGAATTGTAGAAATATTCGAACTGACTACGGCCTTGGGAGGCACTATTTCGGGCGAGCATGGCATTGGTTTGGTACAAAAAGACTATATGCCCATTAAGTACAGCGAAATCCATTTGAACCTGATGCGCAATATCAAAAAGGTTTTTGATCCGAACGGAATTTTAAATCCTGGTAAAATGACGCCTTGATTCGGTTTTCAGTTGTCAGTTTCCGGTTTCCAGTTGACGGGTGACTAGTCCTCCAGTCAGCTAATGAACCAGTGACGCCAATGGACAATTATACCGAGAGCTGTTCAAATTCAATCATTTTGCTTCTTTCTTTGTCTGGTATGGCGGTAGGGCTTTTGGTGGCATAGTCAAAGGTTACGCATACCGTTTTGCCTTTGCTACACAGGATTTCCTTTCCATTTACGGTTTTAACAATCAGGTATTCGAGATCGAAGCTCTTGTTGCCTATTCTTGAAGTGCGTACATACATGCTCACTTTGTCTTCCAGGAAAATAGGGGCAATATAGTCTATCGAAGCCTGACCTATCACCACACCGGTGCTTTGCCAATCCCAGTTAATTGCATGTTTCCAGTATTTGGTGCGTCCAATTTCCATATAAGTAAAATAGATGGCATTGTTGACATGGCCCATCACATCGAGGTCGGCAAAACGAAGCTCGAGGTTCGTTTTGTACTTGAAACTGTCGAGATTACCGAATGTTTCTGACTTTTTGTCTTGTTGTTTTTCTTTTTTGTGCCAAAATGTCTTAAAAAACATAAATATAAGGTTTGGAATAGGGTTTGAATAAGGACAGTTATAATTTGAAATACAAAATAAACGGAGGAATATAAAATGACTTTAGTAAAATTCAACAACAAAACCAGAAACACCGCACCTTATTTTAACAATGTATTCGACTCTTTGTTTAACGATGCCTTAAATAAAAACTATGGCGTAAACAAGGTGCCTCATGTAAACATTTATGAAGGTGCCAACGAATACAAAATCGAATTGGCGGCTCCAGGCTTGAGCAAGGAAGATTTTAAAATCGATTTGAAAAAAGACAACCTTTCGGTTTGGGTAGAGAAAAAGACCGAAAATACCGACGTGCAAAAAGATTTCACCCGTAAAGAATTTGAATATACCTCATTTGCAAGGTCGTTCGTGTTGCCAGAAGGCGTTGATGCCGACCAGATTACAGCAACTTATGTGGATGGCATCTTAACCATCACCATCGGTAAAAAAGACGAAGCTAAATTGGCACACAAAGAAATTGTAGTTTCATAATACAATAGTTTGATTTTGAGTTTAAGGTTGATAAGGGCACACCGGATGGTGTAGCCCTTATCTTTTTTATTGGCCTGCTCGTTTTGCCAACTTGATCTGGAGTGTTGTATAAAAAAGGTCCTTCAGCTTCGGGCTTCCGGCTATTGCTTTCAACTTTTAGTCGTTTTTCTTTCTCATGGACATCAATAAGGGTGACACCCGGACATCCTGCAAGTTGCGGCCTTAAAACTTCAGCTTTGAGCTTTATGCGCTCAGCATTCTACGTTCCTTTCCGTTCTGTGTATTTAGAACCGTTATTAGTTGATTTTCGGTATAATTTCTTATATTTTTGCAGCATGGAAAGAGAAATCCTTGATACCAAGCGTAAAGCCTTAAAAATAAACCTCAACGAACAGATTTACGGCACGTTTGCAGAGATAGGAGCCGGGCAGGAGGTGGCCCGAAACTTTTTTACGGCAGGGGCGGCTTCAGGTACCGTTGCCAAAACCATGTCGGCCTACGACATGACTTTTAGCGATGCCATTTATGGGGCAGAGCCATCCGGGCGCTATGTGAGCCAAAACAGGCTGCAACGCATGCTCGATCATGAATTTGGCTTGTTGAACGAACGCCTTTCTGGCGAAAAATATGAAAGCCGTACCTTCTTTGCTTTCGCCAATACCGTTACTACCCTCAATTTTAAGCGTACAAACGAACCCCATGGCTGGATAGGAATACGTTTTCAAACCGAACCTGGAGGCTTGCCCAACGAAATCTTTTTCCACGTGCGCCTGCTCGATACCGATGTGAATATGCAGCAACGCGTATTGGGCATTATTGGCGTAAACCTGGTTTATGCGGCGTTTTATCACTTTGAAGACCCTAAGCTGATGATCGAATCGTTGGCAGACAACCTTACGGTCGGATCGGTAGAAATTGATCTGATTTCGGTAAAAGGACCTGCTTTTGGCGAGGTGAACAATATTTTGCTCAACCTGTACCTGATCATGAAGGATTTTTCGGCTGCTGCGATTTTCGATGCCGAAGGACATCCCCGCCAGGCCAAAGACCTGCTTTATAAAAAAGATATTATGATTTTGCGGACCAAATACGGTCAAAAGTCCAACCCCAACTTTAATCTTTTTAACAAAGCTACCGAACAGTTTATCCGTACCAACGATGTGGAGTCGGGCAATTTGAGCGTGCTGATCGAAGTGCTGCTCACCAATGTACTGACCGACGAGCAGGAAACGCCCGACGATATCGACCTGGAAGCCGTAGCCAAAAGGGCCGAAGACATGTGCAATACCGGTAACCTGGTTATTGTGTCTAATTTTACCCGTCATAACAGGTTAGCCAAGTACCTGGATCGTTGCCGACCAAAAAGCGTGGGGATTTCGACCAATATCAACAACCTTAAATTCGTATTCAACTCGACCAATTTTGGCGAGAACTACTCTAGTCAATTATTGGCTTATGTAAGCGACATGTTTACCAAGAACGTAAAGCTTTTTGCCTATCCATTTATGGACAAAAAAAGCAATACGGTAATTACCACGTGCAACATGCCCGTAACACCAGAAGCCAAGCCTCTATTCGATTTCCTGTTGGTTAACGGCTATATCACCGATATCAAAGACTACAGCGAAGAAGATGTGAAAACAGCTTAGAAGATAACATCGCGTACCTGAAATCAAGCATACATAGGCCACAGATTACCCAATTAACGTCGGGCAGGCCCAATCCGTCCATCTTTTTGGCCAAGTCCATCACACTACGCAAATCGCTGTACGCACTTCGATGAATATAAGTTACAGATTAAAAATCCTGTTGCTCGCTTAAACTATATTAAGCCATAGATTAACAGATTTATTTGGTGGGAATGGATACGCCTAGCCCAATTACCCTTGGGCCGGTCTAATCTGTGGCTCATCACACTACGCAAATCGCTATACGCACTATTATAAAATATAAGTTACCAATCGAAATTCTGTTGTTTGCTTAAATAGGATGTCGTATCTTGGTAAAATGAGACTAAATCGATTTATTATTGCTCTTCTCTTCGCATTCCCAGTTTTGGTTAATGCCCAAACTTCCGGCAATCCTGTTTTTCCAGGATGGTATGCTGATCCAGAAGCCGTTATCTTTGGCAAAACCTATTGGATTTATCCTACCTATTCGGCTAAATACAGAGAGCAGGTTTTTATGGATGCCTTTTCATCTAAGGATTTGATTACCTGGACTAAACATCCGCGCATTATCGATACGGCTGCCATTAAATGGGCCAACAAGGCCATGTGGGCGCCTTCCATTACCCAAAAAGACGGCAAGTACTACCTGTTTTTTGGTGCCAACGATATTCAAAGCGATCAAGAAGTGGGCGGCATAGGCGTAGCGGTAGCCGATAAACCCGAAGGCCCGTACAAAGACCACCTGGGCAAGCCCTTGGTCGATAAGTTTTATAACAAGGCACAGCCGATTGACCAGTTTGTGTTTAAAGATAAAGACGGGCAGTACTACCTCATTTACGGAGGCTGGTCGCATTGCAATATAGCCAAGCTGAATAGCGATTTCAGTGGTTTTGTGCCTTTTGCCGATGGCACTACCTTTAAGGAAATTACCCCAGAGGGCTATACAGAAGGCCCTTTCATGTTCATCAGAAACGGCAAGTACTATTTCATGTGGTCTGAAGGCGGCTGGACGGGGCCCGATTATTTTGTGGCCTATGCCGTGGCCGATTCGCCGATGGGACCTTTCAAGCGCGTTGGCAGAATATTGAAGCAAGATCCGGCAATAGCCACAGGAGCAGGCCATCATTCGATTATGCACGATGCCAAGAAAGACTTATGGTACATTGTTTACCACAGGAGGCCATTGGGCGAAACCGACGGCAACCACCGGGTTACCTGTATTGATTTGATGACTTTTGACAAAGACGGGATGATCAATCCGGTAAAGATTAGCAAAGAAGGGGTGAAGAAGAATAAGTTGTAGGCTAGAAAGCTAAAAGACTAAAGCTAAAAGGCAATAGACCAAAGGCTTTTTACTCCCCATAAATATTTGGCACTACAATAGCCATTTGTCTTTCGGGATTTTCGAGGGCTTTGAAACCGAACTGTTCATAAAGTCCGTGGGCGTCTAAAGTCGCTAGGTGATAGCGTCTCAAGCCTTGCAAATCGGGATGAAAAAGCATCAGCGACATCAGTTTTTTAGACAGCCCTAAGCCCCGGTAATCGTTTTTTACATAGACATCACAGAGGTAGGCGTAGGTAGCCTTGTCGGTTACCCAACGTGCAAAGCCTGCCTGGGCTCCGTCTTTATAAATGCCAAAACAGAGCGAATTTTCGATTGCCCTTTTAACGATCTCGAACGGAATGTTTTTGGCCCAATAAGATTCCTGGCTCAGGTATTGGTGTACCGCTTTGATGTCGACCAAATTCCTGTCGTCCGAAAAAATAAAGCCATTTTCTTGAATTTCCATGTTTGAGAAGGTGGAAGGTTAAAGGGATGAAGATGAAATGGGAATAGAGAATAGGTAAATCAGGGAATAGTTCTTTTAACCTAAAACGTATAACCTACAACTCATAACACACAACTCAATTAATTCCTCATGTTAATAAACTGTAGGGGCTGGCCAAAATCCTCGCCACGGCACAAAGAAATCACGCTCTGCAAATCGTCGATGTTTTTGCCTTGTACGCGAACTTGATCATCCATCATAGAAGCCTGCACCTTGAGCTTGCTGTCTTTGATTTTGGCAACGATTTTCTTGGCGGCTTCCTTGTCAATTCCCTCCTTGATCTTGATCTCTTTTCTGATCATATTGCCCGATGCGATATGTTCTTTTCCAAAATCCAAACTTTTAGGATCTAAATTTTGTTTCATCATGCGAGAGATGATCGAATCGGTGATGGCTTTTAAGCGCATGTCATCTTCGGTTACAATGGTAACCTGATTGGTTTTTTTATCCAAGTCGATGGTGCTTTTAGAACCGTTGAAATCGTAGCGGTTTAAGATCTCTTTTTTGGCATTGTTGATGGCGTTGTCTAAGGTCTGCGCGTCTACTTTGCTTACAATATCAAAACTGGGCATAGGGTTAGCTTTAGTTAAAGAAATTAGTTAGATTTAATACATCAATAAGATGAGGCTACAAAAAACGCTAAAAAATAGGTGAAACCATCATGATTTTACAATAAAATCGAAAAAGATGGTCGGTAGCCGGTAAAAATCGGCAAATTTAGAGGAGCCAAAGATCTCGTAGATATAAATAAAAACAAAAAATACCTTACATAACTCCAAAACAAATGAAAGTCAGTAAAACCAAAGCTAAGAAAAAGACGGCTAAGAAAGTTGTCAAAAAACAAATAGAGCAAAGTTTAACCGAAAAATTCCTGGAAGCGGTTAAAGGCCTGGGCCATAACGCCGAACTTATTGCCGATGATATCGCCAAGGCCAGTAAGGTAGCGGCCAGAAAGCTCTCTAAAAAGTTTAAGGAAGTAAAGGAAACCGTAGCGCATAAAATAGAAGACTTGAAAGCACCCGAAGTTGCAGCACCGGTAAAAACCGCAAAAAAAGCAGTGGCCAAAACGGTTAAAAAAGCAACCAAGCCAGTTGCAAAGACTGTTAAAAAAGCCGTAGCCAAGGCAAGCCCAGCGGTAAGCAGCGTAAAAGTAGAGAGCATCGCCAGTGAGCAAAAAGTGGCGGCAGCCATGACAAAGCCACCGGTAAAGCAAGCCACAGTTCAACCCAAAGCTACGGAAAGTAAAACAGCCGCCAACAAGGCTAAAGATACGCAAAAGGCAGTGGTAAAGGCAGTTACCAATAATCCGGTAAAAAAAGTGGCGGCCAAAGCCATCCCCGCCAAGAAAAATACCACGGCCAAGAAATAGCCTTGGTTAATTCTTTTGGAGAGATTAGTTTATAATTAACACTAACTTAACACTGAAATTCGCAGATTTGAAAATCCGCTGATTAATTCGGGGGATTTTTTTGATTCGACTACATGGCTAAAAAAAAGCTACCATTTTTAAATAGAGAGATCAGTTGGCTATATTTTAATGAAAGAGTATTGCAAGAGGCTGCCGATGAGACAGTTCCTTTAATTGAGCGCATTAAATTCCTGTCTATCTTTTCTTCTAACCTGGAAGAGTTTTACCGGGTAAGGGTAGCAACGCTAAGTCGTTTGGTTAACCTGAACGAAAAAGCCAAGGCCTTGCTGGGCTTTAACCCCAAAAAGGTGCTCAATGAAATCAAAAACATTGTAGTAAAACACGAGCGTAAGTTCGAAGCCCTGTTTCAGGCTACTTTGATCAACGAGCTGGCCCAAAACCGTATTTTTATTTTAAACGATACCCAGCTGAATGTGGCCAGGGGCGAGTTTGTAAGGAACCATTTCAGGGACAAGATCCTGTCTAACCTGGTTCCGATCATGATCGATCTGAACGATCCTTTTCCTGAGCTCAAGGACCGCTATCTTTATTTTTTTGTAAGACTGAAGAAAAAAGGGGCCAAGAAAGGCGAAAAGTATGCCCTGATTGAATTGCCTGAAAACCTGCCCCGCTTTTTGGTGCTGCCAGAAACCAACGGACTAAAGTTCATCATCCTGGCCGAAGACATTATCAAATATTGCTTAGATGATATCTTTTATGTGTTCAACTACAACCAGATCGAAGCTTTTTCCATCCAGCTTACCCGAGATGCCGAATTGGATATAGACAAAAACGTGAGCGATAAATTTATCGAAGAGCTCAAAAACAGTTTGGATAAACGTAGAAAAGGAAAGCCGATGCGTCTGCTGTACGATGCCGAAATGCCTTTCGAAATGTTGAGCGTTTTGGTCAACAAGATGAAAATAGAAGCCGAAGGCCTTATTCCCGGCAACCGCTATCATCGTTTCGGCGATTTTATTGCTTTTCCTAACGTAGGCTCGAGCGATTTGGAGTATGCGCCCACCATTCCGTTAAAAGTTCATGGCCTGCATCGTACCGAAAGTATTTTCAATAAGCTGCACAGCAGGGATTACGTGGTTAACCTGCCTTACCAATCGTACGATTACATCATTCTGTTTCTAAGAGAGGCGGCCATCGACCCTAAAGTAACCGAAATCAACATTACGCTGTATCGTTTAGCCGAAAATTCGAAGGTAGTCAATGCCCTGATCAATGCTGCCAAAAACGGGAAGAAAGTAAATTGCCTGGTCGAGCTGAAGGCCAGGTTCGACGAAAAGGCCAACATTTTTTGGACCAACCGCCTGATGGAAGAAGGCGTAAACGTAAACTATGGCCTCACCGATTACAAGGTGCACTCTAAAATTTGCCTGGTTAAGCGCATGGAAAAGGGCAAGGCCGTTTATTACGCCAATTTGGCCACCGGCAACTTTAACGAAAAAACTGCCCGCATTTATTGCGATCATAGCATATTTACCGCCAAGAAAGAAATTACGCAAGATCTGCTCAAACTGTTCAATGCCTTGAACAAACGTACGGTGGTTAAGGATTTCAAACACCTGATTGTATCGCCCTTGGAATCCAGAAACAAAATGTATGCGCTTATTAATCGCGAAATGCGTTTTGCCAAAGCTGGCAAGCCGGCTTATATGATTTTAAAGGTCAATAGCCTGGCTGATGAGGGCATCGTGCAGAAACTTTACGACGCCAGCAATGCCGGTGTACAGATCAGGCTGATTGTGCGCGGCATTTGCTGCCTGGTTCCTGGAATACCTGGTTTTAGCGAAAACATCACGGTAATCAGCATTATCGATAAGTTTTTGGAACATGCCCGCGTTTTTATTTTTGGCAATAATGGCAAGGAAGAAATGTTCCTTTCGTCGGCCGATTTAATGAGCCGCAATTTCGAACACCGGGTAGAAGTAGGATTTCCGGTACTTGACGAGAGCGTAAGGCAGGAAATTAGGGATATTATCGAATTCCAGTTGCAAGACAATGTAAAGGCCCGCGACATTACCAAGCTAAACAATAACAAATACCATAAAAACCGTTTGAGCACCAAAATAAGGGCTCAGGTTCAAACCTATAACTACCTCAAAAACAAACACCAGTAAATCCATGCTAAGATACGCCGCCATCGATATAGGTTCTAATGCCGTTAGACTGCTCATTGCCGACATTACCCAAAACGAAAAGGGTTACGGATTTAAGAAGAATACCTTGGTTAGGGTGCCTTTGCGCCTTGGCGACGATGCTTTTTTGGATCACAAAATCTCGCCGAAAAAAATCGACGACCTGATCAAAACCATGAGCGCCTTTAAAAACCTGATGGACGTTTATCATGTGTCTTCGTATTTGGCTTGTGCAACTTCTGCCATGCGCGAAGCCGAAAACGGGGCAGAGATTATCAAAACCATCAAAGCCAAAACAGATATCGATCTTGAAATTATAGAAGGGCAACGCGAGGCGAATATCATCTACTCCAACCATATCGAACAAAACCTCGATAGCAAAAAAAACTACCTCTATATTGATGTAGGTGGTGGCAGTACCGAGCTTTCGGTGTTTGTAAACAAGCAACCCTTGGCTTCTAAGTCTTTCAATATTGGTACCATCCGCATTTTGGATAACCAAGATAAGGACGAAACCTGGGACGAAATGAAAGACTGGGTAAAGGCCAATACTAAAGACCTGAAAAATCTGGCCGGCATTGGTACCGGAGGCAATATCAACAAGCTTTTCCGCATGTCGGGCGAGAAAGAAGACCTGCCGCTAACCTTTTTAAAGCTTAAAACCATGTACAACGAGTTGAATTCGTATTCGTTGAAAGAGCGCATCAGCCTGCTCAAATTGAACCAAGACCGGGCTGATGTAATTATTCCGGCCTGCGAAATCTACCTCACCCTGATGAAATGGACGGGCATTAAGCAAATTTATGTGCCCAAAGTAGGTATGGTTGATGGAATTATCAATTTGCTGATCGAAGAGAACCTGGAATTGTAAAGCGGCTTCGCACCGGCATCTTAAACAATCATCCTGAATGTAAGGTTGATCCTGGCCCTGTTCACCAGTTTGGTAGGGGGCAACCGATGCAACCAGTGGGTTTGTGTGGTGCCTTTCATCACCAGTAAACTGCCGTTTTCTAATAATAGCGATACTGTTTCCTTGCTCTGCTTATGCTTGAAGGCAAATTTGCGTTCGGCACCAAAGCTTAAAGAGGCAATGGCTCCGTCTTTTTTCAGGTCCTTTTCTGCGTCGCTATGCCAAGCCATCCCCTCATCGCCGTTATGGTAAAGGTTAAGCAGGCACGAATTGAATTGTTCGCCTGATTTCTCCTCAACCAAGGCTTTAAGTACCAGCAATTCGCTTGTCCAGGGCAATGCCTGTTTGGTTACTTTAGAGTAGGTGTATGCAAAAGGCTTATCGCCATACCAGGCCACCTTGCGTTTGGTTAAAATGTGTTTGCCATAGATGATGGCTTCGTCATTTTTCCAGTCGATGCTTTGTAACAGGATTTGAAAGTATTCCTTTGCCTTATGGGGAGGCAAAACCTTGCCATAGTAATTAACGATGCCATCTTTTGGCAGCCAATTGGTTTTGGTATCGATTGAGGGGCTAAACAAGTCCATTTTTCCAGTTTTGGTAGTCGCGCAACAGGCAACGTGCGCAAGGCCGATAGCCCAAATTTACGGCTTCTGTTGCAGATTGAAAGAAAACACGGTTCTCGCTTTTCATTCTTTTACCCGATGGGCAGGTGAGCAATCCGTAGATTTTCAGTTTTTTATGGCCAGCCAGTTTGATATCGCCATTTATGCGCAATTCGGCCAGTTTTTTAAGTTGCGCATAAGGAGAATTTCCAAGAGATAAGTGTTCCTTCATTGGCTAATTAGAGGATTGGTTTATTGGTGAGTGTATTCGTGATCATTTTCTTCCCCATGCCTCCTCCAAGGGGACAAGATTTATCCTAGCCCAACCATGGACTATCAGCTATAGACTAAAACTAGCTAAGCGCATCGTGAAAAATGATGCCCAAGGTATGCCGTTCGCCATGATGTACTTCGCTTACGCCATGGCGCATAGCCGTACGGTAATAGCCCCTGTTGCCTTTGGTTGGCCTAAAATTAGTGGTGAAGGCAAGTATGTCGCCCCTTTTAGGCTTCAATACAATGGCTTTAGATTGTGCCCGCAGGTTTTGTTGGGTCAGCACAAATTCGCCACCTGTATAATCCTGTTCGGGTTCGTTAAGGAACAACAAAATCTGGATGGGGAAGAAGGTATCGCCGTAAAGATCCTGATGCAGGGTATTGAAACCGCCTTTTCCATATTTTAAAATTAAAGCTGTGGCTTTTTGTTGTCCGTTTTCGTGGCAGCTGCTTAAAAAATCTTCATGTCGGGTGGGATAATGAATGTCGATATTCAAGGCCCGCATCCAAGTATTGGCAATGGGCGCCAGCAATTGATAAAAATGTGTTCTTATTGTTTGGATAGCTTCTGGCAAGGGATAGTCAAAGTATTTGTATTCGCCCAAACCAAAACGGTAACGTTCCATAATAACCGTTTTTCGGTAATGCTCTTTTTGGGGATATAAATCAATTAAATCTTTACACATTTTAGCCGATAAAAGCGCTGGGATCAAGGCATAGCCTCGTTCGTTCATGTCTTCCGTCAGTTTGTTGGCATTGATATCCGCCAGTTTTTTCAGTAGACTTTCCATTTAGTTTGCCGTTTCGATTTGTGCGGCTTCCCAACCCAGCATGGCGTTTTTCCTGATCTGCCCCCAGTGGTATTGGCCAAAATGGCCCGACGATTGGATAACGCGGTGGCAGGGAATGAGAAAAGCAATCGGATTGTCGCCAACAGCAGAACCGACAGCCCTCGAGGCATTGGGATGGCCAATGGCCTTTGCCAAATTGCCATAGGTGGTGAGCTGGCCAAGAGGCACTTTGAGTAGGGTTTCCCATACTTTGAGCTGAAAAGGCGTGCCTTTCAGGTGCAGTTTGATTTTTGAAGGCTCGCTCCAGTTCTGTTCGAAAATTTGCAAGGCTGATTCCTGTATTTCGTCCTTTTTGAGTTGATAACCGGCCAAAGGAAATTGTTTTTTCAGCTCGTCAAATGCTTGGGATTCATTATCGGCAAAGGCCATGTAGCATACGCCTTTTGTGGTGGAGGCAATGAGTAGCTGCCCGAATGGCGTTTGGGCGTAGCTGTAATTGATGTGCAGGTTTTCGCCTCCGTTTTTAAATTCGCCAGGAGTCATGCCTTCTACATTGACAAAAAGATCGTGCAAACGCCCGGTACCCGATAAGCCGGTTTGTAAGGCCACCTCGAACAAGGTAGACTGCTGGTCTTTCAATACCTGCTTGGCATAATTGAGGTTGAGATACTGCAGGAATTTTTTCGGACTTACCCCGGCCCATTCGCTAAACAATCGCTGGAAATGAAAAGGGCTCAGGTTTACTTTTTCGGCCACCTCGTCTAAATCGGGTTGCGATTTGAAGTTCTCTTTCAGGTAGCTGATGGCTTTGGCTATGCGGTAGTAATTGATATGGGCTTGCGTATTCATTTTTCTCATTTTTTGATTACTCAAATTTAGCTCATGCTGTGCTGGCCTGAAACCCGAAACTTGCTGACTTGAACTTTAAGCTGCCGTAAAATCACCCTCAAAATAACGCTTTTTTACGGTTAAGCATTACACAATGGCTGATTAATTTTGGGGGTGATTGAGGTACAGACCCCGAAAAATACAAACTAGTTTGTATTTTATTTATTGAGGTGGGTGTCTAGCTTTGATTGTTTTAAAAACCTGTGTTACGCTCATGAAAAAGATATTTTATCTTTTGCTGGTTCTCGGCTTTGCCCAATTGGCCAATGCGCAGAATTGCCCTCAAGGTACGGTTCAATTAACCTTTAGTCCGGCCCAAAATGTACAGGTTGTGGCTTGCAAGCAAAGCGAGGTAAGCTTGGGCAAACAAAGTGTGTTTTGGGGCGTGAAAAACCTAACCAACGATAAGCTTTATGTGAAGTTTGTGAAAGTGGTAACCACCACTTGTGGCAAGGTATTAAGGTCTAACGGCGATACTTACCTTAAACCTGGCGAATTTGTAGGTGGAACTACTTTCTCTGGCGAAATTACCTTCGAAACACAAGTTTGGAAGGAAGATTGCAACGCACCGAAAAACCGTATCCAGTCTATTGCCTACGAAGGCCTAACGGTTCGAAATATTGCTGAGGAAGAACGTAAAAAGGAACAGCAGCAACGTACGGCCGATATACCCAAAACCAATCAGAGCCCGGCCACAGCCCCTAAAACTGCCGTTAGCCAAGCTGCAGCGCCTGGTGGCAGTGCGCCTAGGCCACAAGAACAGCCCCGACAGCCACAGGTATCGCCACAGCAACTTGCCCAACAGCAGCAAAGGCAACAACTTGTACAGCAGCAGTTAAACCAGCTGAGCCAAAAAAGCCAGGCCCAGGCCAATGTAGCCAATAGTTTGCTGAGTGGCTTGGCTTCGGTTTTAAACAGCAGCCAGGTTAGAAATGCTAAGCGGAATATTGCATCAGACAACGACGAAAGGGATAGGAGGTTCAACGAGTTAAAAAATCTGTTGAAAGAAGGCAATGGCCATTTGATAGAATGCAGCAGCTGCGATGGCGAAGGATATACCGAATGCAGGGTTTGCGATGGCGAAGGAGAAAAAAAATGCTCGAGCTGCAATGGCAAAGGCGGAGAGACCTGTCCGGTTTGCAAAGGTTCTGGTAAAGGAGCTTTTAACATGGCCTGTACTTATTGTTTTGGCAAAGGCAGCAAAGACTGCCTGATTTGTGGCAATACGGGAAAAGAACTGTGTACCACCTGCAACGGCTTGGGCAAGAGATTTTGTACGTCTTGCAGTGGCACCGGACAAAAGTTTGAACGCGAATATGGGCAACCCAGCGAGCCTAGTCCGGCGTACAACCCTGTAGCTGCAGCGCCTACGCCCAGTTACAGCGCACCGGTTGCCAGGGTGGTTCCTTTTGAAATGCAGACTTTTCAACTCGATTTTAGTCAAGATTGGCTAAAGAAAAAATGGAACGAAGAGCAGTACAATATTACCAATATCCTGTCTAAAAACGGCAAGTATACTTTGGTCATGTCAACCAATTCAGGTTATACAGCACAGCTCTACCGTACCAAAAAAGCATTTCCTGCAGATACGATTAAGAAATACTGGGGTTTGGGCTACCATATTACCGATTTAACCGCCGACCCCACCAATGGCTGGCGAGTGGTACTTTCTAAAAACTCTGGGCTAAACGGCCAATCTTACAAATACGATACTACGATACCAGCTGCCTACATCAAGCAATATTGGGATAAGGATTATTACATTACCTCGCTCGCTTCAGATAAAAATGGAACTTGGGCAGTGGTCATGTCAACTGCAGCACCATATACCGCACAGTATTATCAATACGAAAAATCAATTCCAACCACATTCATCAAAACCTATTGGGACAAGAACTACTACATCACCAGCGCCACGGCGAATAAAGGAACATGGCTGGTAGTTGTATCGCAAACGCCCTTATACAAGGGTCAGGTTTATCGAATAAGCGATGCTTTTCCTGCCGATTGGGTAAAGGAATATTGGGACAAAGGTTATCGGATTACCACGATTGCGGAGTCGGGCAAATGGTTTGTGGTAATGTCGCTGTTTAACTAGGTAAATCAAAAAACATGAACATGAAAAAGATGTGGATAGGGCTGTTTATCGTAATGGCCATTTCTTGCAAAAAAGACAACAAGGAAGAGGAGCAGGCTGTGGCAACAGATCCTATCATCTCCTTTTACAATACCGATGCTGCCGTAGCCTTGCCGGTTAAGGTTTACATCGATGACCAGTTTGTGGGCAACAGCAATTCGGTATATATGCCGCAACATGTGCCTGATTGTGGCAAAATGGATATCAACTTTAAAGCATCGGCAGGCAATCATACTTTTGCCTTGGTAGCGAACGATGGCTATTTTACTACGGGTACTTTTAAAGCCACAGCCAATAGCTGCTTAAAGATCGAATATCGTGGCAGCAATTTTACCAGCATCAATTATGGGACAAAAAATGGCACGCTGAGCATTATGAGTGGCATTTTAAATGCCAATCCGATTGATGTGTGGATTGATAACAGCTTTGTAGGCCGATTGCAGAGTGCGGCCATTGCCTACAGGTGCGGCGAAAATAGGTCGGGGGTAGTAATCAGCCTGCAGTTGGCGCCTGGCACGCATACTTTCAAAGCTGTAGAAAGCGGTACGAATAGAACATGGACAGGCAGTCGTAACATCATTGCCAATGCCTGCCAGCCTTTGTCTTTTGGATTGTAATCTTTTGACCGGGCAAACAGAATGTATTTGATTTCTTAAAAGGCCGAAAGCTACTTGCAACTTAGCAGTAATATTAGCAACACTAATTAAGCAACGATAATATAAATCTCAAAACAAAATGAAAAAACGCGTTACTTTCCTATCAATTATTGTTTTCATGAGTGCGATGTATGGTGCATTTGCCCAAGAACGCACTACTTCCAATTCCAGCACACAAAAGAAACAGGATGAACTGATGAAGGTGAACTATCAGCCTGTTCATTTGATTGCCAATATTGGCAAAACCGATGAAAATACCTATACCAACTTTGGGATTGAACTTAATGCTTCCAGACGGCTGATCAACTATGTGAATTATGGGGTAGGTTTGGCCTATTACCGTTTCGAATGGAGCAATAATGGTGGTTTTGACAATGTTCCCTATCCCTATGTGGCCACACAATCCAATTCTTTTGAACCAAGCGCCTTTTTATCTGCATACCTGCCGCTCAATAAAGTGTTGGGCAATGCCGATCGCAGCAGCGTGGGCTTCTTCCCTTATGTGAGTGCGGGTGCTTTTTTTAGAAGTTCAAGCATTAACACAGATACGAGAACTTCTACCACGTCGGGTACTACATCTTCTGCTGATAGTGCAACCGATTTTGGGTTTTACAATATTGTTGGGGTCGACTATAAATTTAAGAAAAGTATAGGCCTATCATTGGCTACCCAAAAATTCAATTCGTTTTGGTTTGGTGTTAATTTTCAGTTCTGAAACAAATGAAAAATGGTAATTGGATAAAAAGGATATGTTTTGTATTGCTGTTGTTCGCTTCTTTAGGAGCAAGAGCGCAGCAGCTTAAAATGCCGGAAGTACCCAAGGGCGATACCAAGGGTTGTACGATAAATGGCAATTACACGCCTGTAGGGGCATTTCAGAAGAACTTTCCAAATTTTTTGAATGATGGAAAGTATGATTTCGATAGTGAAACCATAATTAAAGGCAAAGGTCTTGATGATGAGTGTTTTTATGGCGATTATGAAAAGTTATTGAAATTCGACAACCTCCAATACCCGGCTAGAGCTTTTGAAACAAATGGCGACCTCTCTAAATTTGGCAAGTTAAGGGTTAAGCTCTGTACAAGCCTCGAAACCGGGGCCAAATTTCATTTAGACGATAAAAATTACATTCGTACAAATTTTGAGCTACAGTATCAGAAAGCATATGAACTTAACGACAATGCCAATGCGGCTTATGCCAAAACGAACGAGTTTTATAAGAATACTGTAGGCAACTACCTCCGATCAAAAAAGGCAAATGCGATTGTGTTTTCTGAATTAGGTACCACAGTGAATGCCGATACTATCATCAGCGAAGATGAGGTTATCCTTCAATTCGAATATATACAAAGTAGCGTATGGTTGCAGAAAGCCACTGCAGAACGTTTTCCTTCTTACTCGTTATACAAGTTGCTCATTAAGAATACAGATGGAGATACCTTAAAAACTTATGGGCAGGCTGTTTTTTTTGATGCCAATCATTCCAAGTTCTCTAGGCCAAAATTAACCGAGCACTTGGTGTTTGCAACTACTTTTGGCCCTGCAGTAGCAAATCTGATCAATCAATTTATAGCTGATGAAGCCCTCAAGCAGAAGATTTATGCGGAGCATGAAGCCAAGTCGAAAAAGATGAAAGCAAATAGTTATTATGCGGGCCTTGTAGCCTTGAAAAATAAGTATTGCGCCTTGCAGGACAGAAAAAATATGCTGAATATCATATTGGCAGATATTGGCTTTAAACAAGATATGCTAAATGCAGGCATTCAAGGTTCGCAACAAGGCTTAACCGACATGTCTACTTTAAACGGCAATTCTGGAGGTTCGATGCTCGCAGGATTGATTACCGGAATGATAACCAAATCGTCGGAGAAAAAGCAATTGGAAAAGACAAAATCCATTACTGGTTTTGCAAAAAAAGAGCTGAACGATATTATGGCAAAAGAAGATCTCTTTATTAAAGATATTTCGGCATCATTGCTTTACCCGTCTGATTTTTTTGCCTTGTTAAAAAACAAGGACAAGGCTACTGTGCAGTTAAAGCATATTCTTGATAATATTCTAGAGAGTTCAACAAACATCGATTATAACTTAAATGCAACGTATAAGAGCTTGAACAATACCTATATCAATGGATTGGCCAATAGTTTTCAGGCTGCAATGCAAAGTTCGGTTGCAAGTGCTATTTCAAACGGTCCATCTGTTGCCAATGGCGGCCATGCGGCACCCAATGCCGATTGCAGCAAACAATCGGAAGCCGAGTGGAAAGCAACACAGGAATATGCCAAGTGTAAAAATCAAACCATGGTCAATACAAGTCAGGCCAGTTGCGAAAGGGCCAAAGCAAAACTTATAGAAATTACGTTGAAAAATTGCAGGTCTAAGTTGCCTCCCAATGAAATAAAGGCATTGGAGCAGACCAGGCAGCAACTTTTGCAAAGAGCTGCTCAAATGGACAGTGGGGCATTCAGGATGAATTAAAGATGAGGAAGGCGCCAAGAATAGGGGATGTTTTTAGGCACGATTTCATGTTTGCCGACGATCAGGTATTGGCTTATGCTGCGTTGTTCCATCAGTGTCTTTTCCAAGATCTACGGAACGCTTCTTTATCCCGAAGGGCATATTTTAATTAGCCAATCGACCAAATATATTAAGCCCGTGTTTACGGCAACCAGCTATACCGCGGTAATGACAACAAAAGAACTGTTGCCGGCAAAAAACAGGGTAGTTTATCAAAATGATATTATCGACAGGTACACGGGCGAACTAAAAGTAACAGGCGAGGCTGTTTTAATGAATAAACTGTACTATAACTGGTAAGTACGATAGCCATGGACAACAAATTAGACACCATCAGCATCAGGTTGGCGCTCGACGAGGATTTTGAAACGATTTATGCCATCTGGCTCGATGGAATTGAAAATTCATTTGATAAGAAAGCCATCGACGAACAAGCCGTCAGGCAGAAATTCAGGTCCAATTTTCAAGAACGTCAGGGTATTTTTAATTATTGGCTTGCTGTTGATGGCGAACAGAACATCTTGGGCTGGCAATCGCTCATCAGGTACTCTAACAATCCTTTTAGGCAAGATACCTATGCCGAGAGCAGCACCTATATTGCCAAGCACACCAGAACCCAGGGCATAGGAAAACTATTGCTCGAACACATGTTAAAAGAAGCGGAAAAAAGCAAATTGGAATATGTGATTGGCTTTGTTTCGCTAACCAACGCGGCCGCCAGAAAGATTACTGAAGAAACCGGATGGATGGAGGTCGGCATTATTCCACCCCCAAAAAAGGGAGATTATATTTTTCCTAAATCTTTTTTAGTAAGGCCGGTATGACACGAGAGGTACTGATCCAGTTGGTTGGGGCGCTTACGCTTATCGCGTCTTATGCAATTAAACTCATCGGCTTTCCTGAACAGATCCAAAAAATCAGAAAATCCAAATCAACGAGCGGTATTTCAAAATCATTATTCGTCACCTCTTTCGTCTCTTTTGTGCTTTGGACCATCTATGGCCTGTTAAAGAATGATTGGGTAATTGTTTGGGCGCAAGGCTTAGGCGCTTTGGTTGGCGGAATTCTTTTGTTCTATATGTGGAAGTACGGCAACAGAAAGAGTGATTTTTAAATCAGACATCATCAAAAAGCCAAACAAATTATTTGTTTGGCTTTGAGTTAAACGCAATTAGAGTAAGCTAGTAGCCGCTTTGTCGGTAAACCAATCTAAATGGCCGTTTACTGGTGCAATGAGTTGCGAAGGATAAAGGTCGTAGTTTTTTTCGCCTTTGCCCAATACATGGCTCAAGGCATTGGCTTTGCCTTCGCCAAAAGTAAGGAAAGCCACATTTTTGGCTTGGTTGATCAGTGGAGCTGTAAAGCTCACGCGATAGGTATCGAGTTTTTCTACAAATACGGCCGCTACAGTTTTGGCCGTGTTTTTTACCAAATCGGTATGCGGGAAGATTGATGCTGTGTGTGCATCATCGCCCATGCCCAGCAAAATCAGGTCGAAAATGATTTCCTGGCCATCAAAATGCTCATCCAGGGCTTTTTTATACGCTCCTGCGGCTTCGGCTGGTGGCAAAGTGGTGTCTACATAAAAAATATGCGATTCTGGCGTCTGCAAGTTGTCGAAAAGATTTTCTTTGGCCATTAAGCCGTTGTAGTCCTTATGGTTGGGCAGTACGGCTCTTTCGTCGCCAAAAAAGAAATAAACTTTGCTCCAGTCTATCTGGTCTTTGTAAGTAGTTGAAAGCGCCTGATATAATGTTTTTGGCGAATTGCCACCCGTTAGCACAAAATCGAATCTGCCTTTGGCCACAATAGCTTCATTGGCGATTTTGATGATGTAATGGGACAGCTTTTCGAACAGCTCGGCGGTGGTATCGTAAATATGTAGCTTCATTTGATCTTGGTTTAGCCATGGCAAGTCCAAAACTGACCTGCCATGCCGTTGAATTATTCTTTTTCTTTGATGGGTAGCGTAAACCAGTGAAAACCATCTCTTGCAATCAGGGCTTCTGCTTCTTCCGGACCCCAGCTATCGGCTGGATAATTAGGGAAGTTTAACGAAGTTTTATTTTCCCAAGTATTGATAATCGGCATCACCAATTCCCAAGCGGCTTCTACCTGATCGCCACGCATAAACAAGGTCTGATCGCCTTCCATGGCATCAAGCAATAAGGTTTCGTAGGCTTCGGGGGTATCGGTATCGTAAGTGCCTTTGTAATCGAACACCATATCCACAGGGTTCAGCACCATATCAACGCCAGGTCTCTTGGCCTGTACCTGCAAGCGGATGCTCATTTCGGGTTGCAAACTGATGATCAAACGGTTTTGTTGCCAGATTTCGGCCACATTAGAAGAAAAAATATGGTGTGGTACGTCCTTAAACTGGATGGTAATGAGCGAAGAAGTTTGGTTCAGGCGTTTTCCGGTTCTGAGGTAAAAAGGAACGCCTTGCCAGCGCCAATTGTCGATGTGGAATTTAATGGCCGCAAAAGTTTCGGTATTCGAGTGTGGATCAACGGCATTTTCATGGCGATAGCTTGGTACTTCCTTGCCGGCTACCCAGCCTTTGCCATATTGGCCGCGAACCGCATTGTAGCTTACTTCTTCAGGCCTAAACGGACGCATGGCTTTCAGTACCTCCACTTTTCTATCCCTGATTTCGTCGGCATCAAAAGAAATAGGTGCTTCCATACCTACCAAGCACAATAATTGCAACAAGTGGTTCTGGATCATGTCTCTCAAAGCGCCAGAACCTTCGTAATAGCCTCCACGGTCGCCTACGCCCAATTGCTCGGTTACCGAAATCTGCACATGGTCGATGTAGTTGCGGTTCCAAAGCGGTTCGAACAGCGAGTTGGCAAAGCGGAAAGCCATCATGTTTTGTACGGTTTCCTTGCCCAGGTAATGGTCTATACGGTAAATCTGCTTTTCGGTAAAAATGCCGTCCAGCAGCAGGTTAAGCTCTTTGGCGCTCTCCAAATCGTGGCCAAATGGTTTTTCTACCACAATGCGGCTGTTGCTTTCGTTGCCGGTTAGCTTGTATTTTTTGAGACATTCGGCGATGAGCGGAAAGAAGTTAGGCGCTACAGCCAAGTAATAGATAACCTGGGTATCTTCGCCAAATTCGCCCTTATACTTTTCGATGTTTTCTTTCAGGTCTTCGAAAGTTTTTTGCGAGGTAATGTCGATTGGGCAATAGTGGATGTTAACCACAAATTTCTCCCATTGATCGGCCTTTACCTTGCCGTTTCTCGAAAACTCGTTAATGCTGTCGAGCAGTTCCTGCTGATATTTCTCATCAGTAAATTCAGTTCTTCCGGTTCCAATGATGGAGAACTTTTCGGGCATGTACCCCTCGGTGTACAAGTTGTACAGGGCAGGGGCCAGCTTGCGTTTGTTTAAGTCGCCAGTACCACCAAAAATGATAAATATGGTTGGTTTTAGATTACTTGCTTTTTTCATTGTTTTTGAGTTGTGATGAATCGATTGTGTGCCTGTTCGGCCACAAGGGTTCATGATATATCGTGCTTTCGCTGTCGTCTGTTAGTCGTTCTTTTGGTTCCAATCGGCATGGAAAATGCCTTCGCTATCAATTCTTTCAAAAGTATGGGCACCAAAAAAATCGCGTTGGGCCTGGGTTAGGTTAGATGGCATGCGACCGGTTTTCAAAGTATCGAAATAGGTAAGTGCCGAGGCGAAGGCCGGGATGCCAATACCTGCTTCAACTGCGGCGCTGATCACGGTACGCGTACCTTTTAAACTCTGCTTAATCTTGGTTTGAATGGCCGGATCGGCATATAAATGTGCCAATTCGGGGTTTTTGCTGTAGGCCTGGTAAATGTCTTCCAAAAATTCGGCCCTGATGATGCAGCCGCCTCTCCATATTTTGGCAATCTCGGCCAGGTTAAGCTCATATTTGTATTCGATAGAAGCCTGGGTAAGCAGGTGCATGCCTTGTGCGTAGGCAGCCACCATGGCAAAATAGAAAGCTTCTTCCAGGTGCGCAATAAAATCGCCCTCGGCTTTGATGGGGCTTGATGGGCCGAAGGCCTCGCCAAGTGCTACCCGAAGTGTTTTAAGCTTAGAAAGGTTTCTGGTCGAAACAGCCGCATCAATGGTCGGAATAGGCACCTCAATGTCCATCGCCACCTGCGAAGTCCATTTGCCGGTTCCTTTTGATTTGGCTTCGTCTTTGATCTCGTCGACCAACAAGTTGCCCGTTTTTACATCTTTAAACAAGAAGACATCTTTGGTAATTTCCATTAAGAACGATTGCAAACGGCCTTTGTTCCAATTGTCGAATACCTTTTGGATTTGTTGGTTATCGTAGTTCAACCCGTTTTTCAGGATTTCGTAAGTTTCGGCCAATAGCTCCATAATGGCGTACTCGATGCCGTTATGGGTCATTTTAACAAAGTGGCCAGAAGCACCCGGACCGATATAGGTTACGCAGGGATCGCCATTTACTTTTGCCGAAACGGCTTCCAGCATCTCCTTGACTACGGCATAAGCCTGTTTGTCGCCACCTGGCATTAGGCTAGGTCCAAATCTGGCGCCTTCTTCGCCACCAGAAATACCCATGCCGAAAAAGTGCAGGCCTTTGTCTTTCAGTTCCAACGATCTTCTGCTGGTATCTGTAAAATGCGAGTTTCCGCTGTCTATAATGATGTCGCCTTTGTCTAAAAGTGGTTCCAATTCCAAAATCACACTGTCAACAATAGGGCCGGCAGGCACTAAAAGGATAACCGTTCGCGGAGTTTGCAAACTTTGTACAAATGCCTTGATGTCTGAAAATCCCTTGAGGTTATGGGCTTTGCCATCCTCTTCAAAGATCTGGATCATCTTTTCGCTTTTGTCGTATCCGGTTACCGCAAAGCCGTGATCGGCCATATTCAAGAGCAAATTACGTCCCATGGTGCCTAGGCCAACCATGCCAAAAGCGTAGGGTGCTGTTTTGTCGTTATTCATGTGTGGATTGATTTATACTTTCTAAAATTGTTTTACTTTGTTCAAAGCCTTCGTGCACAAAGGCATGAATGCCCATTTGTTTGGCAATGGCCACGTGGATGGCCCTGTCGTCGAAATAAAGGCAGTGTTTGGGCTCTACATGGGCAATGCCCAAGGCCAGTTTGAAGATACATGGGTCGGGTTTAGAATAACCCACTTCGCAAGAAGAAATAAAGGCATCGAAAAGTTGGTCGAGCCCAAATTTGTCTATCCGGTAATCGTTAAATTCCTTGCCCTCGTTGTTGACCGCAAAAACCCTGATCTGGCTTTTTTGTTTCCATTCGATGAGCCAGGGCAAAAAATGGGGCAGCAAGGTTGATTTGGAAAACATAAATGCCCTGAAATCAGCTTTGCTAAATGAGCGTGTCTTGTTAAAAACAACCGAATCCAAATATTGCTCAAGGTTTAATTTTCCGTTTTCGAAAAGCGGAAAAGCCACCGAATGGTCTTTTTCGAAAGGGATGGGGTCTAGCCCGAACCGGTCTACCGCTTCCATTCTGGCTTGGTGGTTCCAGCCATCGCTTAACAGCACGCCCCCAATATCCAAGAAGAGCAGCTTAATGTCTTTCATCAGTGTTTATTTTTTATCGGGATAAGTAGTATGAACATGGTATTTTTCTTTGGCCTGCCACAATTTGGCGCCACCTTTAATGCCATCCTTGTTAGAAACCAGTTTAATGTTGTCGTCTAGCTTGAAGTTGATTTCGTTGGAATTGCCTCCGCCTATATACAGCATATCGTAGTTAAATACGGTTTTATAGGTAGCAATGATGTTTTGCAAACGCTTGTTCCATTTTTTCTTGCCAACTTTTTCAAATCCGCGGTCGCCAATATAGTCGTCATAGTCTTCTTTTTTGGTAACCGGCAGATGCGAAAGCTCCAAATGGGGCAGTAGTTCGCCATCAAAGAGCAAAGAAGTGCCAAAGCCGGTACCCAGGGTAAATACGATTTCGAAGCCTTTGCCACTTACAATGCCCAATCCCTGCTGGTCGGCATCGTTAATGAGGCGGACGGGCTTGCCAAACAGGTTGCTTACCTTTTGGGCCAGGTCTACCTTGTTCCATTGGTCTGGCGCCAAGTTTGGTGCCGTTTGTACTACGCCACATTTTACATAGCCCGGAAAACCGATGGATATCTTGCCAAAATCAGACAAGTCTTTGGTCAGGCTTTCGATAGCCTCTAAAACGGCCTGTGGCGTAGATTTTTTTGGAGTAGGGGTCTTTTTAAAATCGGTTAGCAATTTGCCCTGCTGA
This sequence comes from Pedobacter sp. TM02, assembly GCF_059705275.1. NCBI lineage: Bacteria > Pseudomonadati > Bacteroidota > Sphingobacteriia > Sphingobacteriales > Sphingobacteriaceae > Pedobacter > Pedobacter sp. TM02. The sequence continues at coordinate 2,419,777 of NZ_AP046530.1, read as the reverse complement.
CTAAGGATACAAGCCTTGATGTTGGTGCCACCGATATCGATAGATAAAATATTGCCTTGAGGTACTTTGTTTTGTTGAGGCATAAGCGCTGCTGTTTGATATGTTTTGATCAAAAACCGTTATTGGTATCAAACAAACAAAAATACAACCATTAAGTTAGCTATACGATAATATTTGTGTAATAAGTTGGGGTTAATTATTAACAAAAATGAACAATTGTGGATTAAAGATAGCGCAGCCACCACTGTTTGTGGTTAGCCTTGTATTTTTTGAACCAAACACATGGCCGATAAAGAAATGCCACTACATTAAGCCAAATGAAGTAAACGATTGGCAGGCCAAAACCAAAATCGAGCGGCCTGAACAAAAATGGTATTTGTGGCGTAACGATATCCTTTGCGCCATAGCCACTTGCGAAGAAAACTATAACTACCAAAAAATGAATCACATAAAAATGCAAAACATAATAGAAAAATGGTACGCTGCCATATACGGTCATTATTCGAGCAAACCAATTTTTGGCGTTTTCTATGCCTGATAGCAACATTAAAGCAGGGCCAAGCGTCATGCCGTAATATTGTAAGGAAGGCGGGTACTTGCTTACGTTAAAAAAGGAGAAAATGGTTTGCAATGCGTTGCTGTAGATTATCCGTGGCGCTGGGTTGCCATATAAATTGAAGTAGCGAAGAAAGAGAAACAATGCGAAAAGTCCCAATCCCGTATAAAACAAGAGGCGTTTTCTCCGTTGTGCATCAAATTGGGCATTGTACCATTGTCCAATCGAAAAACCAAGAAACATGGCGCTCGTCCAAGGCAACACGGCATACAGTATGCCTAAAGTATGGTTGCTGCCGACGGGCACAAACATGGCGCTTGTAGTGAAAAAGGCTGCAAATAGGCCACCCCCTAAAGTATGGATGTCGGGTGCAGCTATATAATTGAATAGATTAAGGCCAAAGAAAAGCAACAAGCCAACGATCAGTACTAATCGATGCGAAATCCGGCTGCAAATGCCCAACAAAATCATGCTCCAGCCAATGGCCCAAATAACCTGCAGGATAATGAAATTGTAAAAAGGATTAAAAGTCAAGCCTAAAGTAATGACAAGTACTTCTACCACAATAAGCCATAGGCCCCGCTTGATGAGAAAGGAACTGGCTTCTTTGGGGCTTTTGTTTTTTGCAGACAAATAGGCCGAAACCCCCGAAAGAAAAACGAAAGTTGGGGCACAGAAATGGGTAATCCAGCGGGTAAAGAAAAGGAAAATATGGGTGTTTTCCGGATTCATCGGATCGGTAGTGATGCCTCCATTGTGAAAGAAATCACGTGTATGGTCCAAGGCCATGATCACCATTACCAGCCCTCTTAAAATATCGATAGAAAGGATACGTTTACTGTCTGCAGTCATGAGCGCGTGGCATTTATCAACTAAGATAGGCTATTTAGCTAAAAATTAAAACCTTAGGTTTTTTGCTGACCATGCTGCCTATCAGTTCGTTGGTTTCGATGTGCTTGAAATAAAGCGGTTGACCGTCCTTGATTTTCTTTTTGAGGCAGCAATATAGATAAAGGCATTTGATCCAATTGAGTGCAGAGGCCTTGTCTTTCCAAATTTGAGGATAAAGCCACACCTCGTTGTTTACAATGTTGATCAGGTTTTTGGCTTCCAACTCCTTTACATTGGCTATAATTTGCGCGGTTTGTTGCGCAATATTGGTTTTTACGGCTACCTTTTTATTGGCGTAAATCATGTCCAAATATAGGCAATCATTTGCTTTGGTTAAAAATGCAGGCTATAGCCGTTAGGGAAAAGCAGGCAATCGATGCCCAGGTACGCAGGGCATGCCAGGCAGTCCAGCTGGTTTCGAACAGGGCTCTTTGCTTGGCCAGTTGTTCGGGCGTAGCAGTACCAAGGTCAAATTTGGCTAAGGCATCGTTTAAGGGTACATTGCCCAAGGCAGTTACGCCAAAAACGGCAATGATATACAGCAAGCTGGCGCTGAGCAAAAGCCAAAATCTTAGGGATGGTGCTGGTGTATAGCTGAAATAGGTACTTAAAGGCAACAGTATCAATGTGCCAATAAAACTGCAAAAGAATGCCGGATTGAGGATGGCGCGGTTAATAGCCTGCATGGCCGATAAATAGCCGAAATCGTTCAAGGCCTTTAAACCCGGATTTACCGAGCAGGAATAGCCGTAAAACAAACCCGCAATCAAACCGCAGGCAATGGTGGTCAAGGCCAAAATTAAGATGCTCATGCTTGTTCCTTTCATGCTTTGTCAAACTTAGCGAATTTAATGCGCGGCTACAAGATGTACCTTTTCCAAAACCGGTTTCGGAAGCGGGTGGATGTTCATAATTTTTACATTTGATTTGGTGAACCTATTTAGGGATATATTTGCGAAACCGGCATGGGAAAACCAAAATAAATAAATTTTATGAAAGATGGCGTTAAATATACAGTTAGCCTAAGCTTTGAGGAAATCAAATTGCCTCCGTTTCAAGACATCCTGATTTTGGGCCGGGATGGGGCGCAGGGGCGAATAGGCCTTTCAAGATCTTTCGAGTTGCTTATTCCCAACGGTTTTGAAACTATTCTGATAGACGAAGACAACGTAGAGGCCATTTTTGTTAACAAAAAAATCCTACGGAAACTTCCTATCGACCGCTTAGTTGCCCTGCTTCAAGAAAAAGTATTCCCCTTTGTGTCAAAAGAAGAATTGATTAGGGTCGACTGCCGAATAAACATCGCTCTCAATAATATTGAATTAGAACATCGAACATGATCAGTCAGCTATTTAGAAGAGAATTTAAAACCGTTGGTGCCTACGATGGAACGGTAACGGCCAAAAAAATGGTTCAGGAAAGCGGTGCGGTAATTGTAATGGAAGACAATGTGCCCCTGGGTTTGTTGTCGACTGAAGATTTGGCCGCCAAACAATATAACCTGGTTATCGATTGTTTGTCGGAAAAACCAAAAATCGATATCGATCAGCCCTTGGCCGAGGTAATCGATCTGATGAAGAAATGCCGGGTAGATGCGCTGCCTGTTTACGATGGCGGTAAATTGATTGGCATTATCCATAAAAACGATATCCTCGATTATTTTGTACAGTCGATAGAAATGCAGCAGGCTGCGGTTCAGCAAATCGTTCACGATCTTAAAAACCCGATTTCCAATATCAGCGGCCTGCACGAGCTTCTCGGGCAAAATATTCGGAAGGATGAGAACAAGGCCTTGCTGGCCTACTCGCAACAGGCTTGCGATCATGCTACAGAAATCTTGAACAACATCCTGCTTGCCGAACGCAATAACAATGGTACGGCAAGCAAAGATAAAATAGAGCTTGGCAGCTTTTTAACCGATTGTTTCGCCGAAATAAAAGGCAATGCAAGCCTAAAGGAAATCAAATTGGTGAACCATATTGCTCAGGAGCCTTATTGGGTGCTAACCGACCGCAGAAAATTGGCACGTGTTATCCATAACCTGCTATCCAATGCCTTGAAGTTTACCTCGGAGGGAGGAGAAATTGCCCTATCTTTGGCAATCGAGGCCAAACAATACACCATTGCCATTGCCGATACCGGCGTAGGCATTCCATTGGTTATCCAACCTTTTATTTTTCAGAAATTTACGTTGGCCAACCGCTTAGGCACCTGTGGCGAAAATTCAACCGGCCTGGGCTTGTTTATTACCAAAGAACTCGTTGAGCAATTGGGCGGCCATATCGACTTTAAGAGCATGGAGGGTGCGGGTACCACTTTCTTCCTTCAGTTTAATTTGCAAGATTAAGGACCTAGAATTAGCCTTTCAGATGTTGAATGGCTAGTTGCCAATAGGGTGGTCGCAGCTTTTTAAAGGCCATGCTTCTTAATGGTATGACATTTTCAGCAAAGTAAATTGACATTTACAACAAAACATACTTGCCAATTCCAAGGTAATTTTGTCTTATAACATTAAATCATAAAAAAAATGAGACAAAGTAATTATCAAGGAGCGTTGCAGCAACCGGTAGGTTCTGGATTTAACGCCAAATCAACTGCAGCAGAAGTGATGCAAGGCCTAAATCTTTCAGGTAAAACCGCAATCGTAACAGGAGGCCATACCGGCATCGGCCTGGAGACTACAAAAAGGCTTGCCGAGGCTGGGGCATCAGTTGTTGTGCTGGCAAGAGACATTGAAAAAGCGAGACAGAATCTAGCCGGAATTAAGGATGTAACCATCGCGGAGATGGACTTTATGGTTCCTGATTCTATCGACGCATTTGCTGACCAATTCATTGCCTCGGCAAAGCCCCTACACCTGCTTATCAACAATGCAGGCATCATGTGGGTGCCCTTGCGCAGGGATGCACGTGGCATTGAATCGCAACTGGCTACCAATTACCTGGGCCATTATCACCTTACAGCGAGATTGTTTCCGGCACTAAAAAAAGCCAATGGAGCCAGGGTAATCAATCTTTCTTCGCTTGGCCACCAGTTTGGCGATTTCAATTTTGAAGATCCGAATTTTCTGCATCACGCGTACGAAACCCTACAGGCTTACGGCCAATCGAAAACAGCAACCAACCTTTTTTCGCTTGAGCTCGACCAGCTGGCCAAAGAATTTAAGGTAAGGGCCTATGCGGTTCATCCAGGCTCGATCGGTGGCACCGAGCTGGCCAGAGAAGCTTCGTTGGAACAGTTTCAGCAGCTGGGCTATCTGGATGCTAACGGTAACATGAAGCCAGAGGTAGCAGCACAGCTCAAAACCATACCACAAGGCGCGGCAACAACCGTTTGGTGTGCCACAAGCGCGCTACTCGATGAAATAGGTGGCGTTTATTGCGAAGATGTAGAAGTGGCAAAATTGGCCACAGGAGATTCTGTCGAGGCCTCGGGCGTTAAAGCCTACTCGCTCGACGAACATCGCGCCAAGAAGCTTTGGCGGTTAAGCGAAGAACTTACAGGGGTATATTTTGAATTTTAACATCGCCACATCATGAAAAAATTTGAAGGAAAAATAGCCCTGATAACCGGAGGTAACAGCGGCATAGGTTATGCAACAGCAAAAGAACTTATTGCCGAAGGCGCAACCGTAATTATAACCGGCCGACGAAAGGAAGCCGTTGAAAAAGCCGCACTTGAACTGAATGCCATTGCCATGGTGGCCGACCAGTCTGATGTGGCCGCGATTAAAAGCTTGGCCGAAAAGGTAGGGCATCAATTTGGAAAGCTGGACATCGTGTTGGTCAATGCCGGAATTACCAAAACTGCGCTGATCGAGTCGACCTCGGAAGAATTGTTTGACGAGGTGATGAATGTAAATTTTAAAGGCGCTTTCTTTACGCTGAGCAGCTTTATTCCCTTGCTCAACCATCATGCTTCGGTCATTCTGCTGTCTTCCAGTTCGGCACACATTTCGCCAAGAACCGCCTCGGTGTATGCGGCAAGCAAATCGGCGCTGAATACCTTGATGAAAATTGCGGCACTAGAGCTTGCAGATCGAAAAATCAGGGTCAACGCCGTAAGTCCAGGTCCGGTAAGTACCGAAATTATGCAGAAGATGGGGCTTGACAATAAGCGTGAACAGCTCATGCTAAATTCAATTCCTTTGCAACGGTTCGGCACGGCCAACGAAGTAGCCAAACTGATTTGCTACATAGCCAGCCAGGATGCTGCCTTTATAACAGGATCAGAATTTTTGATTGATGGCGGACAAAGCGCCTGAGGCCTTTAGCCTAGCAAGCGCCATAAATCTTTTTTATATTTACAGAAATACCAGTATGGAACACATCTCGAAATACCTCACCAAAGAAATCAAGCTATCCAGTTATGAAGACAAGCTTTTCAAGTCCGACCTGATGTTTGATGACCACATGCTGGTATGGTTCATTTCTGGCGAGACCAAGATTATCCAGGCCGACAAAACCTATCATTTTCAAACTGGCGACATTTTCTTGATCCCACGCAACCTATTGGCCACGATTATCAATTATCCAAAAGGAGGCTTGCCCCATCAAACAGTGGTCATGCATTTGTCTGCCGAGCGCTTGAAGCATTTTTATGAGAAGGTAGAGTTCTCCCAAAATATTATTCCAGAGCAGCGTTTATACCGATTCAGCAATCATCCCTTGTTGCAGAGCTGCATGGCCTCGCTTGTCCCTTATTTTGATGTAAGGGGCGAATTTCCGGAAGAAATAGCCTCGCTGAAGATTACCGAGGCTATTTCAATTCTCCGGTCTATTGATCGGAGCGTTGATAACGTACTGGCTAATTTTAACGAGCCCGGCAAGGTTGATCTGGTAGGTTTTATGGAGAAGAACTTCATGTTTAACCTGCCTTTAGAAAAATTGGGTTACTTAACCGGTAGGAGCCTTTCTACCTTTAACCGCGATTTTAAAAAGCATTATAGGACAACGCCACAAAAGTGGATGATTGATAAAAGACTCGAATTGGCCTATTATCACTTGGCAGAAAGAAAGAAAAAAGCGAAGGATGTTTACCTGGAAGTTGGATTTGAAGACCTGTCGCATTTTTCGTTTGCCTTTAAAAAGAAATACGGGATAGCACCCACGCAATTGAGGCCGGTCTTGGACTGAATATCGCAAGAATTAAGGTGAAATAAAGTTAATCTTTTTTCGATGCGACAATAAGATTGGCGTGAAATATTTCGATTCAATCGTCATCAAATGAATGCCTGCTTGTATATTGTCCGATTTATTTTGAAGAAAAAAGCCTGATTTATGCAATTTGCTGAAGGCGAATAGGGAATATTTTTGGCAAAAAAAAGAGGGCCTTTTGATAAAGACCCTCTCGGCGGAGAGTGAGGGATTCGAACCCCCGGACCTGTTACAGTCAACAGTTTTCAAGACTGCCGCAATCGACCACTCTGCCAACTCTCCGGCGCAAAAGTACAAACTCTAATTAATTCTACAAACTCCGATGTAATCTTTTTTGTGTTGTATGGCTAAGCGCCTATAAATGAAGCAGAAAATTTTAAGATTTTTTTAACCTGGGCTTAACAAATCCTTGTTTCTACTAAAAAAAAATGCCGGTTAAAAAAAATAAAAAAAATCTGTTAGGCATCTAAATCCGCCGATGAATCGTAGATATCTACGGTACAAAGCAAACAAAATAGTTATAATACCAGTTTATACACCTAGAAAAAATTAGTATAAATTAATATTCGATACCTTTTGAAATCACCTAACAACCATGGATTCTCCCTTAGCAAGGAAACACTGAGGCAGGATTTCGAGCTGCTGACCAAAGCGCTCAATTCGTCTACATCTGGAATTATCATTACCGACAATACGCAACCGGATAACCCTATTATTTTCTGCAATGCCGCTTTTGAAAAGATCAGCGGCTACACTAGGTCGGAGATTATAGGTCACAACTGCAGGTTTTTGCAGCAGCAAGATCGCGCCCAACCGGCCAGGGCCGTAATTGCCGAGGCCGTGAAGGAAGGTAAAGAGTGCACGATAGAAATACGCAATTACCATAAAAACGGAAATCTGTTTTGGAATGAGCTTTACATGTCGCCCGTAACCGACGAGAACGGTGCAATAACCCACTTCATAGGTATTCAGAACGACATTACGGCCAGGAAGAAAATTGAACTCGACCTGCAGGACCAAAAAGACAGCATGGAAAGGAAGATTGCCGAACGCACTTCGGAACTGCGAGACAGCGAGGCCTTCCTAACCAGTATCATCCAAACCGTGCGCGAAGGCCTGCTGGTACTCGATCGCAATTTCAAAGTCATCAGCGCCAACGATCACTTTTTGCGTACGTTTAAGGTAAGTGCTCAAGAAACCATAGGCAAAATGCTTTACGACCTCGGTAACGGACAGTGGAACATAGAGCGTTTAAAAGAATTGCTGATTAGGATTTTGCCTACCAACAATCCTGTAATCGATTTTGAAGTAGCGCACGATTTTCCCCATATCGGTAAAAAATTGATGTTGCTCAATGCCTACCGTATTGAATTGGAAGGCCAATATAAAGACCAGATTTTGCTGGCCATTGAAGATATTACCGAGAGAAGGGAGATCGAAAGGAGAAAAGACGATTTTCTATCTATCGCCAGCCACGAACTTAAAACGCCACTCACCACCATCAAGGGTTTTGTACAGGCCTTAGAACGCATGAAACCGGCCAACGCCAGCGAAAAATATAGCCAAACCCTGCAAAAGGTAGCGCTTTATGTAGACCGGCTCAATAGCTTGATCACCGATCTGTTGGATGTATCGCGGATCCAATCGGGCAATATTGAATTGCATAACGAGCTTTTCGATTTCGACAAAATGGTAAAGGAGGCGGTTGAAAATCTACAGGCTTCCACGGGGTCGCACCAAATCAAGATCAAGGGAACTGCAGGAACCGAAGTTTTAGGCGACGAGGGACACATTATTCAGGTGATCAATAACCTGATCTCCAACGCCATCAAATATGCGCCTAATTCGTCAGAAGTTTTGGTCTATGTGTCTAAAGTGAGCGATTATGTGAAAGTATCTGTAACCGACTACGGCTTGGGTATCAGCGCCGAAGACCAGCAGAGTGTATTTGAAAGGTTTTTTAGGGGTGGCGACATCCAAAAGCGCTTTCCAGGTATGGGTATAGGACTTTACATCTGTGAGCAAATTGTGAAAAACCATGACGGTACCATATGGGTGGAGAGTGAAAAGGGCAAGGGGTCGACGTTCAGTTTTACCTTACCGATTAGCAGGGAGGTGAATAATGGATAGGAAAAAAATCTTGATTTGCGATGATGATGAAGGCATCACCGATATGCTTGAGCTGGTTTTGGAAGAAACAGGCCATGAAATCATCACCGAAACCAATAGCCTTAATATCAAGTCGATTTTAAAGGAGGATTTGCCAGACCTCATCCTGCTCGATTTGTGGATGCCGGTTCTTTCTGGAGATCAGGTGCTTAAAACCTTGCGCGCCGATGAAAACACGAAACAGCTGCCCGTAATTGTGATATCGGCCAGTCGCGATGGAAAGGAAATTGCATTGGATGCCGGAGCGACGGATTTTGTGGCCAAACCATTTGATATCGACGAGCTGCTTCATAAAATTGAAAAATACCTTAACTACGATTTTTTAAAGATCGAAAATAAAAATCCGTAACCTAAAGCGGTAAGGAGCAGGAAAAGCATGATTTGTTGGTCTAGAAAGACCTCGGCATAGCCAATGGATTGGATATCGGGGTCGCTAGACAAAGTAAGTATGGCAACGATAACAATTGCAATGGCGAGCAAGGTGAGCACAGCATAGGAAACAACATTGTGCAACCATTTCTTTTTGGCTATAATCGATTGAAGGATAAAGCCCCACAACAAAAAGGCAACCCATACGAGGGGACTGATCATTAAAAAGAATAAGCCTCCATAGCCACTTGAGGCACCAGGACCGGCCACAAGCGCAATGGTCAGCAAAATGGTGATGATAAGCGCCAGGAAAAGATGTTGTTTGAGTTTCATTGGTTTATTTAAGGCAAATTTATCTTCAACGGCAAAGGCCGTAATTCCTAAAGGGTAAAGCCATAAGTTTGCACGCTCTTTGTTCGTGAAGAACGGCAATGGTTCATCAGTTCATTGGCTGATTAGTCGTGAGCTGATAAATGGTTCAATTGCTCAGCTGTTTAATTGCAAACTGCCTACCTATCCAATTTTAACTGAAACTGGTTTTAGGACTTCTCCAGCTTCTCTTCAACAGGCATGTTTTTCTTAAACAGGTTGAAATTCGGCCTGATAATCTTTACGCTCCGCTTAGAAAGGTCTACACTGGCATTGAGCTCAAAGCCAATCAGCAGGATCAACGAATTCAGGTAAAGCCAGATCATCACCACAATTAAAGTGCCGATAGAGCCGTATATCTTGTTGTAGGCGCTAAAATTATTGATGTAGAAGGAAAATCCCCAAATGGTAAGAAAAGCGAGTATGGTGGCCAGCCAAGAGCCTGCACTAAAGAATTTCCATTTTTTAGCGTGTGCCGGACCATAACGGTACAGAATCGAGACCGTCAAGAAATACAACGTTCCCAGTAAAGTCCACTGCGTGAGCTGTATGGCGTAAGCAGTAAGGTTGCCCTTGTAATGGAGCTCGTTTTTTAAATAGGTCAGCAAGATTTCTCCAAGTGCCATCGCGATGATGCAAACAATTACGGAGAAAGCGATAATCACAGTCAAAAGCACCGCAACCAACCGGCGTTTAAGCCAGCTGCGGGTCTCTACAATAAGCGACGACTTGTTAAAGGCTTTCATCAAATTATGTACGCCATTGGTGGCAAAAAAGAGCGATAGTACAAAACCGATAGACAACAATCGACCATTTTGGATATTTACGATTTCATTCAGTGTGTTTTCGAAAGCCAAAAAGGCATTTTCGGGCAAAACCAGGGCAATGAGCGCCATCAGTTGTCCCTGAAAGCCAATTCGCTTCGGGATGTAGGGAATGAGCGTAAACAGGAAGATAATGGCCGGGAAGATGGCCAGCAAAAAATTATAGGCCAACGATGAAGCCTTGTTCACCAAAGTGTCTTTGCCAATTTCCCTAAAAAAGAAAGTAGCCACGGTGTAGATAGGCAAGGGGCTAAAACCAGGCAATACACAGACTTTGGTCCATTCGATAAATAAAGAATAGAACTGCAGTTTTAACAATTGTCTGTGTATCCAGTTCATGGGCTAGGTAAAATATGGCCTTACGTTTTTCATGAAGCTTTCGGGTGGCGGGCAGGGCCTGCGCGTTTGCTTGTTCACAAAAACCAATAAGGTGCTGCCGGTATTGATCAGTTCATTGGCTTCATTATAAATCTCGTATTCAACATTCAATCTCACGGTTGGCAATGTCTTTACAATAGATTTGATGGTAAGCACCTGATTGTAAAGTGCCGGCTTGATAAATTTGGCATGCATCTCTGAAATCGGCAACATAACGCCATCAGCTTCCATCGATTCATAGCTCATGCCCGAGCAGGCCTCAAAACATTCGGTTCTGGCCAGCTCATAATACTGGGCATAATTGCCATGATGTACCACGCCCATTTGGTCGGTTTCGGCGTAACGGACCCTTACTTTGCTCTCGTATACGAACATTATTTGAAGATATTACGTTTGTTTAAAGCCTCTCTGTATTTCTTGGCATTGATTTCGTGCTGTGCCTGCGTTTCGGCAAAATTGTGGTAGCCGGAAAAGTCTTCTTTGGCGCACATGTAAATGTAGTTGTTCTTTTCTGGGTTCAAAACCGCATCAATCGCCTTAATACTAGGCATGGTGATGGGCCCAGGGGGCAGACCGGCATATTTGTAGGTATTGTATTTCGAATTTACCGCCAATAGCGCATTGGTTACCCTTTTTACCGTAAAATCGTCGTTGGCAAAAATTACCGTAGGGTCTGCCTGCAACAAAATGCCACGGTTTAAGCGGTTGAGGTACAAACCGGCAATTGTAGGCATTTCTTTGTCGTAAAGGGCTTCAGAATCTACAATAGAGGCCAAGATGGTAACCTGGATGGGGTTGAGGTTAAGGGCGGCTGCTTTGCGCTTGCGCTCGTCGTTCCAAAATTTGACATATTCCTTTTGCATTTTTTCAAAGAAATCCATCGGACTGATATTCCAATACAGCTCGTAAGTATTGGGAATGAACATGGTGTAGATGTTATCGCTATTGAAACCGTATTTTGCGATCAGATCGGCCGAATCGATAACCTTGATGAAAGCCAGGGAGTCGGACTCCATGTTTTTGGCCAGGTAGGCCGCGAAGTTTTCTTTTTTCCTGATGTTCTGGAATTTTAGTTTCACGGCATCTTGATTGCCCGCTTTGATTTTGTTGATCAACGTACGGTTATTCATGCCTTCTTTTACGGCATAGCGACCCGGTTTCAGGTTGTTGGCCAAATTCATCTTTTCGGCTGCGGTTTTAAATGAGCCGATGTTGTTCAACGCTTCTTTTTCTTCTAGTTCTTTGAGCAATTGGTCGAAAGAACTACCGGTTCTCACAAAAACATAGGCCGTTTTGCCGCTTACGTTTGGTGCAAAATAGGTAGAATACAGTTTGATGCCATAAAATCCGGCAATAAGCAATACAACTAGGGCAATGCCTAGTAAAATTTTGGTGTTCTTTTTCACTGGTTTTTTATTTTCGGTGCTCATTAGGCTTATTGTTTAGGTTTGTTAGATAGGATGATATTGATTGGCGTGCCGATTTTTACTTTGGTTAGGGTATCGGCCACCGCCGGATACTGGCTCACGATCACTGCATTTGCGGTATCGGTAATGGCACCTTCGTAGGTAATTGTTCCGAGGCTTAGCATGAGACCTTTGAGCGAGAAGCGCGCTTCGTCTATGGTAAGTCCGTTCAGGTTGGGCAGCTCGATGTCTTCATTGCCCCGGCCGTCGCCAAGGATCAGGCTTACCCTCGACCCGGTAGGCAGTATTTCTCCTGCCTTTATTGGCTGGCCCCCAAATAAGGCGCCGAGCACTACGTCTCTGGCAACGTCTGGTTTGTAGGTGGTGTCGCCCAGTTTTAAGCGATAGCTTTCTAAAATGGCCTGGGCCTCTCTCAACGATTTGGCTTCTATATCGGGAAATTTCACATTCGGAGCCTGCGAAGTATTAATGGTCAGGTAAATGGTTCTGTTGGCCTTTACAAAAGTGTTGGCATCAGGGTCTTGATCGGTTACAATGCCTGGGGGTTTGTCCATCATGTACACCGAATCGAGCTCGTAGCGCAGGCCTAGTTCTTCCAGTTTGCTAACCGCTTGTGCGACGGTAAGCCCCTTAACCTCCGGCACGTTCAAGCCTTCGCCATGCTTGGTGTAGAAACGCAGACTAAAAAAAGCGATCAGCAACAGGCCGACAACGGTACCAATGGCACCCAATAAATTATTCCTAAAAGATCTTGTTTTAAGGTACGCAGTAAAATTGCCCATTTATGTTGTTAAGTGATGGAATGTATAATGCCCAAATTTAGCTTAAAAAAATATTTTATCTCAATTAAAATCGAAACAGCCTAAAGTGAACGGACAATCCGTAAAATTAATTGTTCCATTACTAAACTGTTTTATATTTTTGGAGCAAATTCCAAGCCTAATTTTCAATTTGGCATGAATTTGTCATGATTTTGCCTGTTTCGGAAAATAAGATAAGAAATAAGGGCTGCTCCATGGCCATTGAAATACAAATGATAAACTGATGAAAAAAACGATCGCATTATTAACAGGAGGTACAACCGGCGAATGGGTGGTATCTGTGAAAAGCGCCGCTACCATAGCGCAAAACCTCGACCCTCAAAAATATGAGGTCTATAAAATAATGCTTTCCGAAAACGGGTGGTTCTACGAGCCTGCCGATTCCGTAAAAATTGAAGTCGACAAGAACGATTTCTCGCTGACTCTGAATGGCAGGAAAATAAAATTTGATGGGGTTTTTATCGCCATTCACGGTTCGCCGGGCGAGGACGGCAAGCTGCAGGGTTATTTCGACATGATTGGTTTGCCTTATACCACCTGCAATGCCCTTACTTCGGCCATTACCATGAACAAAGGCTATACCAAGGCTATTGTAAACGGCATCAGGCATTTGCACGTGGCCAAATCTGTACAGATTTTTAAAGATGGCGATTATAGCCTAGACGATATCAAAAAACAGCTTAAGCTGCCCTATTTTGTAAAGCCCAACAATGGCGGCAGCAGCATTGGCATGAGCAAGGTAAAACACGCCGATGATCTGGAAGAGGCCTTGGTGAAGGCATTTAAAGAAGACAGCCAAATCCTGATTGAAGAATTTGTGGAAGGCAGGGAATTTTCGGTAGGTGTTTTTCGAGCCAAAGGGAAAATAACCGTACTGCCTGCTACCGAGGTTATTCCGGCTAATGAGTTTTTCGATTTTGAAGCCAAATATACGCCAGGCGCCACCGAAGAAATTACGCCGGGCCGAATGACCGAAGAAGAGCAAAGCAGGGTAGAAGAAGTGGTAGCATCGGTTTACGAGCGGTTAAACTGTAGAGGCGTAGTTCGTATCGACTATTTCTTGGAGCACCAAACGGGTAATTTTTACTTCATCGAAATCAATACCATCCCGGGACAAACCGCTACCAGCTTTATTCCGCAACAAGTAGCGGCCATGGGCATGCAATTGAAAGATTTCTACACCCAAATTATCGAAGAGACGGTTTAAAACTGATTTAATCAAAAAGGCCTGGAAATTTTCCAGGCCTTTTTTAGCGAATGAATCGCTTTACGCCAAATGCCTAATCAAATTTCCGGCCTCCTAAACCATCGTTTTCTTCCATTTGCCACGCTTAAACAAGATAAAGGCGGCTATGGTGATGCCTACTTCGGCTACTGGGATGGCAATAAATACGCCTGTTGGGCCCATTTCGAGGTATTTTGCCAAAAAGAAGGCAAAAGGAATCTGGAACAGCCAAAAAGCTACCACATTGATTTTGGTTGGTGTCCAGGTATCGCCTGCACCGTTAAATGCACTGGTCAGCACCATGCCTACGCCATATAAAACAAAACCATAGCTTAAAATTCTTAAGGCTTCTGTAGTAACGCGTTTAACCTGCTCATCTATTGTAAAAAATGAAGCGAAGATCGATCCGCAGGTCAAGAAAAGCACCATAACTAAGCCCATAAAAACAACAATATATTTCATGGTTACAAATACCGAGCGCTCCGCGCGGTCTAAATGCCCGGCACCCATGTTTTGTCCAACCAAAGTGGCGGCTGCGTTGCTTAGTCCCCAGGCTGGTAGCATGAAGAACATCATGAGCCTTAGCGCGGTTTGATAGCCCGCCGAACCATGGTCGCCACCAGTTGTTGCTACCAATTCGGCCAGGAAGATCCAGCTGCAAGAGGCAATGACGAATTGTAAGATACCTGGTGCCGCAACTTTAATGATGGCGCGAATCTGTTCCCAATCGGGAGTAAAGTAGGCCAATTTTACTTTTAAGGCGCTGCTGCCGCGTGCCAGCCTGAATACCTGATAGGCTACGCCCAAACCACGCCCAATTGCAGTAGCCATGGCGGCGCCGGTTAAGCCAAATGCGGGAATTGGTCCCCAGCCCCTGATCAGAAGCGGACAAAGCAAAATATTGGCCGCGTTGGCAATCATTAAGCTCTGCATGGCGATAGAAGCATTGCCTGCACCTCTAAAAATGCCATTAATTAGAAACAGGAGCATGATAACGGTGCTGCTGCCCATCATAATGCGAACAAAGGTTATCCCCTGTTGGGCAGTCGCATCGCTGGCCCCCATGAGCAATAGGATTTCTTTGGCAAAGATGAAGCCCAACACGCTGATGATTACATTGACCAGCATGGCAATAATGATAGTTTGCATACCGGCTTTGGCGGCTGCGGCCGGATTTTTCTCGCCGATGCGCCTAGCCACTACTGCAGTAGCGGCCATGCTCATGCCTATGGCCAAAGAATAAATAATGGTCAACACCGACTCGGTTAAGCCTACCGTTTGAATGGCATTGCTGCTATTGGGCAAATGCCCCACAAAGTAAAGGTCGACCAAGGCAAATACCGATTCCATCATCATCTCGAGCATCATCGGAATGGCCAACAACACAATGGCCTTGCGTATGCTGATGCTTGTATAATCGGTTTCCTTGCCAATAATGGCCTGCCATAAAATGGTTAAAAAATTAGAAAAACCACTAGTCTTAGTAGATTCTGACATAAAATATGAAGTGAAAATGTAAGTGTAAAACCATGAAGCACAAAAAGATGTGCCTAGTTAATAGATTTGCCGAGAAATAGAGTCCTTGCTTGTAAAGCTAACGGGTGCGGACTACGGAAGCTATCATGGTTCTGTAGGTTTATGGAACAAAAATAGAAAAAAAACAGAACTTGCAAATAAAATTAGCAAAATCAAAGGATTAAGTTTGCGTAAAGCCAGGCCGAAGTTAAGTTTGTGCTTCTCAACCTGGTTTTTGTAACAATTTTTGGTTTCTGCCATCAAATTTTAAAATTAAACCTTGACTAAGCTCGTACTTCAGCACATCCGAAAGCCATATGGGAGCCATGTGGTACTTCAGTTTGATCATTGGGAAATCGATAAGGGTGTTTATTGGCTTAAAGGTGGAAACGGAACTGGAAAAACGACGCTTTTTAGGGTTATTACCGGTCAAACTCCTTTTAGTGGAACGGTAAAGCTGAACAATATCGATTTACGGCAAGATCCGGTTGCTTTCCGCTCGCAAATCAGTTATGCCGAAGCAGAGCCCCAATATCCCTTGTTTATTACCGGAAAGGAGCTATTGGACTTTTATTGCGAAACCAGAAAGGGTACCCAGGCTGAGGCCATAGAACTGGCCAAGCTTTTCGAACTGGAAATCTTTCTGCTACAACCAATAGGAGGCTATTCGAGTGGCATGCTTAAAAAACTCTCCCTGGTTTGTGCCTTTATTGGCGATGTTGATTTTTACATCCTCGACGAGCCTTTGATTACCATAGATGTGGCCTCGGCGCATAAGCTCTACGAACTGATCAAAACCAAAGTGGCTCAAGGCAAGAGCTTTTTGCTTTCGTCGCATCAGCAAATCGATCCCGAAAAATTGAGCCCAGATGGAGTTTTCGAAATCCGAGGCAAACAAATCGTGGCATGCTAAAACTTCTGTACAAAACCATAGGCCGTGCTTTTTACCAGCAACATGCCGGACTTTTTTTGGTCGTTTTTTACCTGTTGTTTGGTGCTGTTGAAGGTTCACAACTGATTAGCTACCATAAGGCCTTATTGCTGGCCTTTTGTACCTCGCCATTGGCTTTGTTGCTGTTACTGGGCATCTGGATTTTATATGCGCTTAAATGTGAGTTTTTTGTAAAGCAAAAGCTTAAACAGGAAAACTTTCTATTTGCAAACAACCTGACCGTATTGCCTAAAAACAATCAGATTTGGGTTTGGCTAAAAATGTATGTCTTGTTGCTTTTGCCTATTTTAGGCTATGCTTTGCTCTTGTTACTGATGGCGTTAAGCCATGGCCATTACTTAACGTTTATGGCTGTTGCGCTATTCTTGCCATTGCTGTTGCTGCTCCTTGCTCTTTCCGCTTTTAACCACCATAATTATGCTTTTAGGATAACCAAAAGGTGGGTAAAGTTGCCCATGCTTAAGATTAAAAGGCCTTTTTGGACCTGGCCGTTGTTTTACCTGCTTAACGAACAACGCCTCATGCTGGTTTTGTGCAAAGTGGTATCGTTTGTGTTTTTAAAAGGCATGCTGTGGATGTTTGCCGATGTAGGTCCAGATAGCCGCGTTTACCTTACTGCTGCTATGACGGTGGTACTGAGTCATTCGGTGGTATTGCTCAATTTGGTGAAATTTGAAGCCAATTACCTTTCTTTTGCCAAAGGATTGCCTATTAGTGCCTTTAGCAAGCTGGGGCAGTGGCTTGGCGTGGTGTGTTTGCTGTTATCGCCCGAAATGATCTTGTTTGTTTGGCTAGTTAAGTTCGATTGGGCACAGTGTTTTGCCATTCTGTTTTACCTTTTGAGTGCCATGCTCTGCCTGCTTGCCTTGGTTTATTGGCTCAAGGCAAATATGGACAATTACCTCAAATGCTTGCTGTTTTTCTTTTTTGTCAGCATGTGGATGATACTGGCGGGCCAATTCCTGGTTTTCAGCCTATTGTTGTTGGGTTTGGGCAATTGGGGTTTGGTATGGAAATATAACAGGACAGATCTGCGCGAAATAGCTTAAATACTATAGGTAGCGATCATTTCTTCGTTTACCTTGCACGAGCGTTGAGTAGTCAAATCGATCATTACGTAATCGAAAACGCCATCTGAAGCTATCTTGCCCGTTTTTTGGTTAACGATTTCGAACTGTACGCTGCAGCCTTTTTCGTTGATTTCGAGAATTCCGGTTCTGATCAGCATTTTATCGCCCATCACCAATGGACGCTTAAAGGCGATATTTACGTTGCTTACGACCCAGCCATAACCTTGCTCGGCAAATTTCTCCCAACTCATGCCATAAAAACGGTCCATCTGTTCGTAACGAGCCGCCAATACGTAATCGAGGTATTTGCTGTTGTGCACGTGGTTAAACATGTCAATGTCGTCTGGACGAACGCTAAGCTCGCTTTCGAAGATGCTGTATTGGTTTTTTTCCATCCCTGCAAAAATAAGTTAAAGGTATTGATATTTAAACTTTGGTTTTGCGTTTAAGGCCTATATTGATCAGATTCCTGTCATCTAATCAGGTTAAATAGAAATATCGAGAAAACCCGATATATATTTGTGCCATGGATCAGGTAGAGATATTCAAAGCCCTTGCTAACAAAGCCCGTTTACAGATATTGAACTGGCTCAAAGAACCCGAAAAGCATTTTCCCGACTACAAGGCCTCTTGTGGCGACAACAGCGTTGGTGTTTGCGTGGGCCATATTCAGCGTAAAAGCGGTTTGACCCAATCTACCGTTTCCGAATATTTGGCCGTATTGCAAAGGGCTGGATTGGTTAATGCTACTCGCATAGGCCAGTGGACCTATTATCAAAGAAATGAAATTGCCATTAAGGCCTTGGGCCAGTTGATTGCAACATCACTTTAATGTGTTGTGATTTAAATAAACGAATATGAGTACAAGAGAATTAGCAAAGCTTCCTTTTTCGGTTTTGGATTTAGCGACGGTTGTAGAAGGCAAAACCATAGCCGATACTTTTAAAAATAGCGTTGAACTGGCGCAACATACAGAAAAACTAGGCTATCTGCGTTATTGGCTAGCCGAACACCATAACATGATCAGTGTGGCCAGCTCGGCAACATCGGTATTGATCGGACATATTGCTGACCATACCCGTACAATTAGGGTAGGTTCGGGAGGGATCATGCTGCCCAACCATTCGCCATTGATTGTGGCCGAACAGTTTGGAACGCTGGCTACGCTTTATCCCGGACGGATAGATTTGGGATTGGGTAGGGCTCCCGGTACAGATCAGCTGACTTCGATGGAAATTAGGGGCGAACGTTTTGCGGCACCACATCATTTTCCGCAAGACGTGATGAAGCTGCAAAGATATCTTTCGAGCACCAATAGCAATAGCAAAGTACGCGCCATACCTGGCGAGGGCACAGAAGTGCCGATTTGGATTTTGGGCTCGAGTACCGAAAGTGCACATTTGGCTGCTTCTTATGGCTTGCCATATGCCTTTGCCAGTCATTTTGCACCCACTTATTTTTTGGAGGCGCTACAGCTTTACAAACAGAATTTCCGTCCTTCGGCTGTGCTTAAAGAGCCTTATGTGATTTCCTGCGTGAATGTAATTGCAGCGCCAACCGATGAAGAAGCCGAATATTTATCTACCTCGTTAAAGCAACTTTTCATGGGCATTGTAACCGGAAAACGCAGGTTGTTACAGCCTCCGGTAGCCACTATGGACGACATCTGGGATCCGATGGAAGAACAGGCCGTAAACCAGATGTTGGCAGTCGCTTTTATCGGAGGACCAGCAACTTTGGCTACGCAAATGCGATCGTTTTTGGCCCAGACCCAAATTGACGAAGTGATGGTAACCTCGCATATCTACGATCATGAGGCAAGGTTAAGGTCGTATCAGTTGTTTGCCGAGGTGCTTAAGAAAGGCTAGATCGATAGTCTGTATAGTCGATTGTTGGTTGGTTGGCCGTTGGTGAAGAACACCAATGGCTGCTTTGTCAGTTTGGCGCGAGAACTTTGCAACATTCAACTTTACAGCCTACAAAATTTTTAACTGGTTAAGATTCGGATAGGATTGCTTAACAGCTTATGGATGGGGCATTTGTCGGCAATTTGCATCAGGCGTTCCCTTTGCTCATGCGTTAAGGCGCCTGTAAATTCTATTTTTCGGCTAATGGTGGTTTCTTGGCTCATCTGCTCTTCCTTGCAAATGGCCAGGTCTACTTTAATGGCTTCCAAAGGAAATTCCTTACGGTCGGCATACATTCTGATGGTAATGGCTGTACAGCTACCCAAACTAGCCAAAAGCAGGGCGCCCGGTTGCATGCCCTCATCGGTGCCGCCCAGTTCGGCTGGTTCGTCGGCGTAGATCAGGTGTCCGTTAGCAAATACCTTTGTTTTATATTTTGATCGGTCTAATTCGGTGATGGCTGTAATTTGCGCGCTGCTCATATTTGTAGTTTAATGCCTAAATTTACCGTAAACATAGCATAAATGGAAAAACAAAGTGAAGCACAGCAACGATTATTGATATTTCAGTCGTTTACCGGAAAAGAAATCAGCCAGTCTCCCTCTCATTTTATGAACTGGCTCAAGCCCACCTTAATCAGCGCCGAAAAAGGCAGCCTGCATTGCAGCTATGTGGTAAGAAAGGAAATGACTAATCCCTACGGTATTTTGCATGGCGGTATTACAGCAGGCATCATCGACGATTTAATCGGTGCTACGGTATACATTTTAGGCCTCAATGATCGTTATACTACTGTTAACAACAGCATCGATTATTTTGCCCCCGCTAGTGAAGGCGATACCGTGACCGCCAAAACAGCCATCGTGAAACAGGGCAGGTCCATTATCAATCTGCAGTGCGAAATATGGCTGCCTGCTAAAAACCGCCTTATGGCCAAAGGTTATTCCAATATGCTAAATATTGGTTAAGCGAATGTAAATCAGTTTTTTAGCGTAGATTTAACTTTGGCTAAACATTTAGGTCGTAGATTTGTTGTACAGTTATCCCTAAACTAAATATAGCCATGTTGAACGATTATTTAAACCTCCAGTTTGATGTTAAAGGCAAGACCTTTAAAGGCTTTTGCATGAGAATCCACGACGATTTTCATTTAACCTATGCCGTTATTCTTGAAGATTGCCATTCGTTCTGCGTTTGGCTCGACAATAAAACTTCGAAATGGTATTCTTCTAAATTCACTAACCTCGACCAGAGTATTTTAGATCAAATCATCAATAAGATCGACGTGAAGGAAGAAACCAGCCATTTGAGCTTTTCTTAAGCTCAAAACTATGGCTATTATTTGGATTTGTTTTGATTCTCAATAGGCCTGTTGCTTGAGGTTAAGTTAACGGAATTTCTTAATTTCCTTACAACTTAAACTTTAATTAACAGACTATGAACAGAAAATCTATTCTTTTTCTCATTGGATTTTTGCTGTTCGCTTTGGTAAGCTATGCCCAAAAAATCGTAAAGGGCAAAGTAACCGATAGCGAAGGAGGCACTCCAATTCCCGGGGTAAGCGTGCTGGTAAAAGGCACGGCCACCGGCGTAACTACCCAGCCCGATGGCGGCTTCGTGGTTAATGTACCCGCCGGGGGTACGACCTTGATTTTTAAATACCTCGGCTTCGAAACACAGGAAATTGTTATTGGCAACCGCACCGAAATTAATGTGGCAATGGTGGGCAGTGCCCAAACCCTCGAAGGTGTGGTTGTAACTGCCCTGGGCATTAAGCGCAGCGAAAAATCGGTAGGTTACGCCACGCAACAGGTAAAAGGCGATAACCTGACCATGACCAAGGAACAGAACGTAATTGGCTCGCTGGCCGGAAAGGTAGCCGGCGTGCAAGTGACAGGTTCGTCGGGCGCCAATATGGGCGGTACGCAAAAAATCAAGATCAGGAGCGTAAATTCTATTACTGGTGGCGGCCAGGCATTGATGGTGGTTGATGGTACGCCGATTGCCCAGAGCAATTTTGGAGGCGATGCCAACGGCGTTGATTATGGCAACGTTTCGCAAGACATTAATCCAGAGGATATCGACAATATCAGTATCCTCAAAGGCCCTGCGGCCGCGGCACTGTATGGAATCAGAGGCCAATACGGTGTGATTTTAATTACCACCAAAAAAGGAGCCAAGGGAGCCAAAAAGGTGAGTATCAGTGTTAATTCTGCTTTTACGGTTGATAAAGTCGCCAATTTTCTTCCCCTTCAAAATGTTTACGGCGTAGGTAATAACCAAACCTTCCAAACGCTGTCGAACGGCCAGAAATATGTAAACGGAAACGACGAAAGCTGGGGACCAAAAATGGACGGCACACCGGTGCGCATGTTCTTTAGTTTCTATCCGCAAGATCCGGAATTTGGCCAGCTCATGCCTTTTGTGCCACAACCCAACAACATCAAGGACTTTTATGAAACCGGGCAGAACATCAACAATGGCATTTCGGTTACCGGTGGCAACGAAAACATGAATTACAGGCTGAGCTATAACAACGCCTATACCAACGGAGTAATTCCGAATACCTGGCTGAAGCGAAATAATTTGAGCCTGAGTTCGTCCCTCAATGTTACGGACAAATTTAGCGTAGGCGCCAATGTCAATTATGCCAACAACAAGGGCCAACGTCCTACACAAGGCTACCAGGGCTCGTTTACGGGGGCTACGCAATGGTTTCAGCGTAATATCGACATCAACAGGCTGCGCAACTACAAATATGCCGATGGTACCATTTTAAACTGGAACGTTAACCCGAATACAACTACAGGTATTATTACCAACAACAGGCCAAGCGATTGGAACAACCCATTTTTTGATGCTTATGAAGTATTGAACAACGACGACCGCGACCGTTTGTTCGGCGACGTTAATGCTTCGTATCAGGTTTTGCCAGAATTGAAACTGAGCGGTTTTGTGCGTTCGGATATGTATACGCAAAATATCACACACAAAGAGGCCTTGGGAGGCAGGTTGGTTGATGGTTATCAGGTAGGCAAATACCAGAACACCGAAAACAACTATGAGTTTTTGGCGCAGTACAACAAAAACATCGATGATTTTTCGATGAATGTAAATTTGGGTGCGAACTTGTATACCCTTAAATATTCGCAACAGTACCAAGCTACAGTAGGTGGCTTGTCGAGCCCGGGATTTTACTCGGCAGCGGCCTCTGTCGATCGTCCGGTAAGCACCTCATTTATCAGGCAGAAACAGGTAAGAAGTGTGTATGCCATGGGATCTTTTGGCTACAAAGACACTTATTTTATCGATGCCTCTATTCGTAACGATATTTCTTCGGCATTGCCCGACAACAACAATTCGTATTGGTACCCATCGGTATCTGGAAGTTTTGTATTTAGCGAATTGGCCAAATGGAAGCCATTGAGCTTTGGTAAGCTTAGGGCCAGCTATGCTATTGCAGGGTCAGACCTCAGTCCTTATCAAACCATATTTACCTACAGTCCAGGAGCCAATTATCCTTCTACTTCAGGTTCGATCAATACGCTATTTGTTCCCGATAAGCTTAAAAACCCTTTAATCAAGCCCTCTTTTGCCAATTCTTTTGAAGTGGGTTTAGACCTCAAGTTTTTCAGCAACCGCTTAGGAATGGAGTTTACTTATTACAACCAGGCCAACAAAAACCAGATTATCGACCTGTCTGTTTCTGGAGCTAGTGGTTTCGATCAAACCGTGGTTAATGCGGGCTTGATCAGGAACAAAGGTATTGAGCTTTCGTTGAACGGACGCCCGATACAATCGAAGTTCTTTGCCTGGGAAACCAGCATCAACCTGGCTCGAAACAAGAACAAAATTGAAGAGCTTTATCCAGGAATTAATGTATTGCAGAATGATTTGGCTACTTATTCGAGCCAAACCATTTACCTCAATTCGACCGTGGGCAGGTCTTTTGGCAATTTGGTTGGGCCGGGTTATAAAATCGATCCGGGAACCGGAAAAGTGCTTTTGGGTACCGATAACATGCCTTTGTTTGATACGGCGAAGGATTTTGGTAGCGTAATCCCTGATTTTACCGGCGGTTTTCAGAATACCTTTAAGATCTGGAGGTTTGATTTGGGCGCCATGATCGATTTCCAAAAAGGCGGACAGTTTTTCAGCTGGTCTAAAATGCTTTCGGCCAAATCGGGCCAGGCTTTTGAAACCGCGGCGCTTAACGATAAAGGCTTTAACGTTCGCGATGCCATTGCTGCCGGAGGCGGCGTAAAAATAAATGGTATTTCGCAGGCAACCGGACAGGAAGTAACGGCTTATGTGGATGCCAGAACCTATTTCAGAACCAATTTGGGCACGCGTATTTACGACGAATGGATTTATAGCGCTTCTTACATCAAGCTGCGCGAAATAAGCGTAGGCTATAATTTCGAACCGCAACTGTTGGCCAAAACACCTTTTAAAACAGCTAAAATTTCTTTCATTGCACGTAATCCGGTTATGATTTGGCAAAAGGCGCCAAAGGGAGTTGATCCGTCCGAATTATCGTCGGGTAGTGCATCCATTAGCTGGATTGAAAAGGGAGAACTACAAACCGTACGTTCTTTCGGTGTTAACCTTAACCTTACCTTCTAATTTTAAGTTTATGAAAAATAGCTATAAATCAATTTGCAGCGGCTTGTTAATGGCCTTAGCGCTGAGCAGCTGCGAAAAATTTGATAAATCCATCAATACCGATCCCAATAGCCCAACCAAGGCATCGGGAACACAGCTGATTGCCAATGCAGAGCTTTACCTGCCCGGCCTCAGCTCGTCGCCTTACGGCGTACATTATCCGCAGTACCTTTCCAATACTTCGTTTACCGACAACAGCAGGTACGTAACGGTTAATTTTAATTTTTCTGGCCTATATACCGGTCCGCTGATGAATCTGGAAAATGTAATCAACAATACTACCTTAGATGCCAACGAAGGCCCAGTAGTGAACCAGATAGCGGTGGCCAAAATTCTAAAAGCCTATTTTTTCTGGCACATGACCGATAGGTGGGGCGATTTGCCTTATTCGGAAGCTTTAAAGGGAGATGCCAATTTCACGCCTAAATACGATAAGCAGCAAATCATTTACAGCCGTATGTTTACCTTATTGGACGAAGCCAATGCTGCCATTGTAGCCGGAGGCAATATCAAAAACGATATCGTCTATGGTGGCGATGTTGGCAAATGGAAAAGATTGGGCAATACCATCCATGCCTTGATGGCGCTGCGCCTGAGCAAGGTAGACCCTGCAACGGGAGCCACAGAATTTAACAAGGCAGTAACCAATGGTATGATGACGGCCAATACCGATAACCTTGCTTATCCGCATTTGGCCGACCAGAATAACGAAAATTATTGGTACAACCAGTTTACACGCTTGGGCCGGAATTGGTACGCGGTAAGTAAACCGCTGGTAGATTATATGTTGGCTGTAAACGATCCGCGTTTGCCGGTATTTGCCAATAAAAACAGCGCCGGAAACTATGTAGGGCTTGATTATGGCTTGCCGGGCTCGGTAACCGTGGTTATTAACAACTATTCGTTACTGGGCAGCAATTTGCGTTTACAGAATTCGCCCGTGACGTTGGTTACCTATGCGCAGTCGCTGTTTGCCTTGGCAGAAGCGGCCAAAATTGGCTGGATTACCGGAAGCGATGTAACGGCCAAAGCCAATTACGATAAAGCCATCGAGTTTTCTATCCGCCAGTGGAACAACAACGATATCAGTGTCCTGCCTGCCTATATGGCCAATGCCGAGGTAGCTTATACACCAGCAGATGCCTTGCGCAAAATAGGCAACCAGCGTTGGGTACATCTGTTCTTACATGGCTACGAAGGCTGGGCCGAATGGAGGAGAACTGGTTTTCCGAACTTTTTGGCACCAGCACCCAACAACAACGGCATACAGATCCCAAGGAGGGAGGGCTATCCAACGCAAGAAAGATCGATCAATACAGCAAGTTATAATAATGCGGTAAGTGGCTTTCCTTATGGCGGTGCCGACGACCTGAATGCAAGGGTATGGTGGGATAAACCCTAACGAAGAATAAAGACCATAGTCTATAAGTCTTATGCTAATTAAAAAAGCCGTTCTCGACCAAGAACGGCTTTTTTTAGGATTGATATTTAATTACTTGAAATTCCCGAAGAAAAGATAAGCTAGTCCTATTGCAGTACAAACGCCAACCAAATCGGCCAACAACATGGCACCAACTGCGTAACGGGTATTTTTGATGCTCACCGAGCCAAAGTAAACCGCTATGACATAGAAAGTAGTGTCAGAAGCGCCCTGAAAAACGCCGGAAAGCTTGCTGGCAAAAGAATCGGCGCCATAGGCCGTCATTGTGTCTACCATCATGCCCCGGGCAGCACCACCACTCAAAGGCCTGATCAAAGCTGTAGGCAAGGCGTTTACAAAGCGGGTATCAGCACCCACCCAAACAAAAAATTGGGTAATACCATTCATAATTACATCAAACGTGCCACTGGTTCTCAGCATACTTACAGCAACCAATATGCCCACCAGGTAAGGAACGATTTTAATGGCAGTGTCAAAACCATTTTTGGCACCTTCGATGAAAGCATCGAAAATGTCGATTTTTTTATAAACACCACCAAGTACAATCAGCAAGAATATGAGCAAAATCATGCCATTGCTCAATATGCCCGAAAATGATTTGATGCCGGTCGAATCCAGCGAAGCTACGTACAATACCAACGCGGCAATGATAACCGACAAGCCTAATACCCAGGCAATAATGGCCGGTTGCAGCAAATTGATTTTCTGTTTAAAGGAAACAATGAGCATGGCAGCCATAGTGCCTATAAAGGTTACAATGAGGCAGGGAATGAAGATATCGGTTGGATCACTGGCATTTTGCGATGCCCGTATGGCGATAACGCTTACCGGAATTAGGTTTAAACCGGCGGCATGCAAACACAAAAACATGATTTGCGAATTGCTTGCCACATCTTTATTCGGGTTAAGTTCTTGCAGACTGGCCATGGCTTTTAGGCCGAAAGGTGTAGCGGCGTTGTCCAAGCCCAGCAAATTGGCCGAAAAATTCATGATCATGTGCCCCATAGAAGGATGGTCTTTCGGAATTTCTGGAAAAAGCTTCGAAAAGAATGGTGCCACAATCCTCGATAACAACCTGATGCCTCCTGCTTTCTCGGCAATGCTCATAAAGCCGATAAAAAGGGCAAGCACGCCAATCAGCTTTAAACAGAGCTCTACGGCAGTCCAACAAGTTGGAATGATGCCATCAACTTTGGTCAGGTTGGTCGGGTCGTCGGCTTTGCCGGTTACCATCCAGCTGAATATTTCGGTTTGTCCAAAAAAGAAACACTTGATGCAAGCCACCACAATGGCAACAATGATAAATCCCGACCAAATTCTGCTTAATGCCATTAATCTGTTTGTTTAGTTTGTTATGGTTTAGCCATTTTGATAAACGGCGTGGTTAAATTTAGATACTTTACCGAAATATCTGAAATAAATACGCAAATCGCACAAAAGTGGTACAAATAACTAGGCTTGTTGAATTTTTCCGTCAGTAAAAGCTAAGATCAAGGTCGAATTTTCGAACAATTGAAACGAAGCATTTTCGTATAAACGCACATCGCCCCGTAACTGTAGGTTAGGCTGGTTAAACACGGTATAGGCATCGCAGTAGCTTAAATCGCCAATGTCTTGGATGCTGTAGGTTTTCACAGTGCTTTGGCCATCACTTGCCGGGCATTCGTCGTAATTAATGCCTATGCTCACTTCAATTCCATCGAGTATCAGTCCATGGATGAGGATATGAAAAATCTGCTTGTTGTTTTTGGGGATGGCAAAATAGTTGTCGAGCGCCTGTTTTTGATAATCGCCACTGGCTATGGCCGATAAACCGGCGAGGATGGCCCCGAAATAGAATTTCCGGATTTCCTGTTTTTCGAAATCGTCTTTATAACCTCCTGCTTCTATCAAAATGGTTGAGGTACCTAGTTTTTGGAAGTTATCGCCAAAAGCACGGGGTTCAAACTCATCATCAAACAGGCCAATATGCCGAGGCACAATTTGATCCAGGTGTTTGTACATTTCGGCAATCACCAGCATGGCGTTTTTCCGGGTTTCGTCAATGCTCAGTTCTTGATCAAAAGCGGGTGCCAAAAAAGAGAGGGTTGCAGGCTTGAGGCTGCCGCTTACGCTCCACAGCGTGAGCTGATCGTGCAGGTTAAAGCCAAAATGGGGTTGGATTGTAGCCTGGCAGGTTTTCAGGATTTTGGCTTCGGCGGTAGCTTCTTTTAAAAAATCGCGGTTAATGTCTATCTGCTGCGCATTTCTTCTGGTAAAGGCTGCTGCGCCATCGGGATTAACCATGGGGATGATGTGCAGTTGGCAATTTTCAGCAATCTGTTGTACAACAGGATTATCGCTTTGCAGGAAATTAAACAAATCGAACAAAGCCATGGTACCCGTAGCCTCGTCGCCGTGCATTTGGCTCCACAACATGACCTTAATCGGCCCATGCCCCCAAGTAATTTGGTTAATGCTTCGGCCCTTCACCGAAAGGCCAATTTGCTTTTGTTCAAACTGTTTGGGCAACTGTGCAAGCAATCGGCTCACATCGCCATGCTTGAAGAAGCGGTTTGACAATTCTTTTTCTTTAAACTGATCGAAATTTTGGAGGATTGGTGCTATCATGGTCGTTCAATCAAAATTACATAAAAAAGAGGCAATCCTTTTTAAAGATTGTCTCTTTTGGTTCATTGGTGATGAACTCATAGGAGCCGAGCACCAAACTAAGGTTTTTCGTCGGTTAACTCAAAGCCCCAGGTTTTTCCTTTTTCTGTAGCAGGAATGCCGCTTACCATCCATACCGGTGCTTTTGCACCTTTTAAATAGTAATCAAAAAATTGCTGCTCACGGATTTGGATATCTTTTCTGTTTTGGCGTTGTACCAGGTTGTGGGCTTCATTGTTGTAGTTTAACAACCAGGCTGGTTTGCCCAAACGCTTAAGTCCGGTAAACATTTCAATGCCTTGGTACCATGGCACGGCGCCATCGGCATCGTTAGACATGATGACCACCGGTGTAGTTACTTTTGGCAAATTGAACAACGGAGAGTTCTCGATGTACAGTTCTGGTTTTTCCCAAAGTGTAGCACCGATACGGCTTTGCGTTTTTTCGTATTGGAACTGTCTGTTCATGCCGCTTTCCCAACGGATGCCACCATAGGCAGAAGTCATGTTTACTACTGGTGCACCAGCCCAAGCCGCGGCATACATGTTGGTAGCTGTAATGAGATGGGCAACTTGGTAACCACCCCAGCTTTGACCCTGAATACCGATTTTGCTGCCGTCAACCCATGCATTTTTCTTTAGGCTCTCCACGCCAGAGTTGATGAACTCTTCGGCCGATTTGCCCGGGTGTCCCGTCTCGTAGCTAATGTCTGGTGCGAAAACCAAGTAGCCATTGCTTACAAAGAAAGGAATGTTTAAGCGCGATGGGGTAGGCGAAGGTGCATTGTAGGTATATAATCCGTCAGAAAGTTTTTCGTAGAAATAAACGATCATCGGATATTTTTTATTCGGATCGAAGTTTTCTGGCTTATACAGAATGCCTTCAGATTTATAGCCTTTTGGCGTAGTCCATTTAACCAGTTCGGCAGTTCCCCAGTTGTAGTTGGCCTGTTGCGGGTTGGTGTTGCTTAACTTGGTTGCGGTTTTAAGCTGGTCTTTAGAAATGTAAACATCAGGAGAGTTTACGTAGCTGCCTTTGTCGAAAATATAGACCTCGGCATCTTTGGCTTTAACCAGGTTTGAGTATTTGGCTGGTGCCATCACCACCAACTCTGGTGCCTTCTCGTTGTTGATGGCTTTGCGGTAAAAACCATTTTCTTTAGTGGTATTGTTAAAGGCATCTAACCACAGCACATCTTTTTTGGTAAAGAATCGGGCTTCTGGATCAACCCTTTCGGCACGGAAAGTAATGTTGTTTTGGCGACCAAAACCATTGGTGATGTTTTTAGGCGCTGTTTTTCCGTCTGGAGAAAACGCCCATATATCATAACGATCGTATAAATACACCAATTTGTCTTCTTCCAGCCATCCGGCCGAGCCATAGCTGTTTGGCAAATCTGGAACATCGTTATCTTCATCGTAGAATTTAACGGTCATACCGGCGTTGAGTGCCACGGTTTTGCCTGTTGCAATTTGGTAGCTGTTCCAAAGTGCTGTTTTCTTATCGAAATAAAGGATATAATTGCCGCCTGGCGAAGGAGCAGCAATGCCGTTAAGGCCTTCCAGGATTTTTTTGCGCGCACCTGTTTTGGTATCAACCAGGTAATAATCGCGTTGCGAACCGCCGGTCCATTGCGAGGCAATGCGGTTGCCATAATCTGTAGAAGCCAATACAAAATTGGCATCGCCTTCTTTAACCAAGCTGGCATCTGGTAATTTAACGTCGGTTAAGGGCACAATCTTGGCATCAGCGCTATAGATATCGATTACGGTCAGGTAGTTTTTCTTGAGGTCTCTATCCAGGTTTTTCAACTGCATAGGCTGCAAATAATCGTCTTTGTAGCCCCAGATATCAAGCTTCGCGTTTTCGAAATCTACCAAGGTGGTATCTTTTGGTTTTTTGATTGGTGCAATGCCGAAGAACAATTTATTGCCGTCTTTGCTGAAGTTTAATCGGCTGTCGCCACTTACGGCAAATTTAGTTGGCATGCCTGGCATGTCTTCGTCAACCAAAATCTGTGCGGTATCTAAAGTAAGCGAGTTGTAATACACATTGAAATCCTTGATTTCGGCTTTTTCTGGACTAGTTTCGCCTAAAAATGCCAAGTGCTCACTGTCATCGTCGAAAGTAAAGCCTTTAAAGTTGCCTTTGCCTTTAACCAAGGTTTTCAGAATGCCTTTTTCGGTATTCAACAAAAACACGCCCTGAGGTGCATTTTTTTCTTTTTTGGAGCCGGTACAGGCAAAAACCAATAGTTTGCCGTCTTTGCTAAAGCTAAAGTCGCTTACAAACTTGTACACGCGCTCTTGTCCAGTGGCCAGGTTTTTGACAATCAGGTCGGTACCTTCTTTAGCCGCGCCTCCGGCAGGCTCGTCGTCGGCAAAAAAGTAGTCCTGGTCATTTTTATTTGATTCGCCTCCCTGTGTGGCAGGTTTGGCTTTTTTGCTGGTGTCGGGTGCTTTTTCTAGGCTATAAGCCAACAATGGAGCACCATTTTCAGGAAACTTGAACGATTTAACGCGAGGGATTTTGGTTACGGCCAAGGTAGTGAGGTTGGCTATGCCCAAAGTATCTTTGGTCATTTCGTCTGGTTTTTTCTTTTTGATCTTTGCCATTCTGGTATCCTTGAAAAAAGGTTTGATGGCAAAAGCAGCAAACTTAGAATCGGCACTAAACTGCGCAAAGCTTGCCCTTGGCACTTTTATTTTTTGTGCAGTTACGGTTTCCTGTAGGTAGAGGTTGGCGTCGCCTTCTTGTTGGTTAACGCTATAGGCAGCCCACAGCCCATTTTTTGTCAGCTGTTTGGCACCTATGTTTTCCCAAGTGTCGTAAACCGAATGGTCTAATGGTCTTTTTTGGGCGTAAGCCACGCTGGCAAACAATAAAAAAAGTAAGGTTAGTTTTTTTTGCATAATTTAAATCAGTTATAGGGTGTTTGGCCTTATCGAAACTTAAAAATTGTAAAATTTATGCACATTATTGAATCTGTACGTCAAATTTTACAAAAAATCATACACCTGCCGAATTTCGCCTTTTGCTTTTGGCAGTTTGAAGACAGGTAGCCTTTGACCGATCGTTGTTTTTAACTTGAGGTTGATGGCCCAGTACAAAAAAAAAGCATCCCGGAGGATGCTTTTTTTTAAATATAATGAAGCTTATTTTTTGTTTTTTTGTTGAGCCTGCGCTTGTTGCTGTGCTCTCATGTATTCGTCTAAACGAGCTTGGAACTTAGATTTTTTCTTCTCGGCTTGAGGCTTTGTTTTGTTTTCCTGCAAAATAGCATGGATTTTTTCGTCGTTAACCATTCTTCTGATCAAGAATTGTTGCAAGAAGGTTAACATGTTAGCCAAGAAATAATAATAGTTCAAACCTGATGGGTAGCTGTTCAACACGCCCAAGAAAATAATCGGCATAATGTAGCCAATGTATTTCATCTGACCGGTTGCACCCGAAATCTGGTTGTTGAAGTAGGTATAGATCAGTGTCGAAATCGTCATCAAGATACACATCAAGCTCAAGTGGTCGCCAATGAATGGTACGTTAAAGCCGAATTTGATGAAATCGTCGTACGTAGAAAGATCCTTCATCCATAAAAAGCTTTCGCCCCTCAATTCGAACAAGTTCGGGAAGAAGAAGAAGAAAGCCATTACAAAAGGCAACTGCAGCAACATTGGCAAACAACCACCCAACGGATTTACGCCTACCTTTTTGTACAGCTTCAGGTATTCCTGTTGCAATAGGGTAGGATTGTCTTCGCCTACTTTGGCTTTGATTTCGTCCATTTCTGGTTTCAAAATCCTCATTTTAGCCATCGAGATATACGATTTGTAGGTTAATGGCGACATGGCCAGCTTAAGCAGGATAGTCAGTACCAAAATAATCAGTCCGTAGCCCCAGCCAAAACTTTCCAGCAAGTTGAAAACCGGCAATACAATAAACCTGTTGATGTATTTTAATGGCCAGTAGCCCATGTCAACTTGTTTTTCCAATTCGTGGCCTTGTTCTTTTAGGGTAGAGAACTTGTTGTCGCCGAAATAGAAAGTCATCGGATAGCTCTGGGTGGCCAATTGACTAAAAGGCAATTGCATATTGGCGCCGTACCATTTTATTTTTCCTGGCTCGGTACTTACTTTCACCTCTAGGTTTCCTTTTTCGAAGGCTGTTTGTGGAATAAGTACAGCCGAGAAGAAGTGCTCCTTGAATGAAAACCACTCGATTTTGCCTTCTTTCAGCTCAAGCTTCTCGTCTTTGTGCAAACTCAGGTGGTCGGGCGTTTTTTCTACATACTTGAAATAAGGGCCAGAATGCTCTTGTTCTTTTTTGGCAGATTTTTCCTGCTCCAGTAAAGTAGCTTCCCAGTTCAGGCTGATGTTGTTGCCTTGAACTACTTGGTTTAAGCCGTTGAGGTTGATGTTGAAGTCTACATTGTTGCCTTTTGGCTTTAAGCTATAGCTGAACTCGATGTATTTGTCGCCACTATAGTTGGCACGCATGGTGATGTTGCCTGCGTTTTGTGTAGCGGTAAAATATAAATTGTTGGTGTTTACGATTTTGCCATCAATGTTGAGGTTAAGGCCGAATTTGTTGTCGTTGCCATCAAACAAGATCAGTGGCTTGCCACCATAAGTATGTTCGCCTTTAATTTCTACCGACTGGATTTTACCACCCAAGTTGGTCAATGTCAATTTCAGGTTTTCGTTTTCCAATACCGAAGTTTGGGCAGTGCCACTGATGTTGGCGCCAAACGGGCCTTTAAGCGCGGCCGAATCTGGTTTTGCAGGACTTGTTTCAACTTTATTTTGGGCAGCAGCCTTAGCGCCAACTTTCTTGAGCGAGTCTGCTGTTATTTTTTCTCTTTCCTTCTTGATTTCGGCCTCACTAGGCTTCATGAAAAAAACAGCTGCTCCCAAAATTACCATGATCAGGAACAGACCTGTAAATGTATTTCTATCCATTATGTTGTTTTAAACGTATTAATTTGCTTTTTTCTTGGCATGCTCCATTGCAGCGGCGACAAATTTAACAAAAAGTGGGTGAGGATTTGCAACTGTTGACTTTAATTCTGGATGAAACTGTCCACCGATAAAGAAAGGATGGTTTTTAAGTTCGATAATTTCTACCAAATTGCTGTCTGGATTGATGCCAGAAGCTACCATTCCGGCCTCTTCATATTGGTTCAGGTAGGCATTGTTAAATTCGTAACGATGTCTGTGTCTTTCGGTAATGTGCTGCTTGCCATAGGCGTTGTAGGCCTTGGTGCCTTTTTTGATATCGCATGGATAGGCGCCCAAACGCATGGTGCCACCTTTGGTGGTGATGTTTTTTTGGTCTTCCATCATGTTGATGACCGGATGTTCGGTGTTTTCGTCGATTTCGGTGGTATTGGCGTTTTCTAGGCCCAATACATGTCGACCATACTCGATAACGGCACATTGCATGCCCAAGCAGATACCAAAGAAAGGAATTTCGTTTTCGCGAACGTATTTAATGGCTTCTATTTTGCCTTCAATGCCACGGCTGCCAAATCCAGGAGCTACCAATACACCTTGCAAGTGGCCCAGTTTTTCTTTTACATTTTCTGGATAGATACTTTCAGAAGGAATAAATTCTACACGCACCTTGCACTCGTTTTTGGCGCCGGCATGAATAAAGGCCTCGCTGATTGATTTGTAGGCATCAGGTAGTTCTACGTATTTACCTACCAGTCCAATCCTTACCTCGGCAGTAGGATTTTTTAAGCGGCCTAGGAAATCTTTCCAGCTTTCCATGTCGGGCTCGTGCTTTTGAGGCAGCTTTAATTTGGTCAATACCGTTTTGTCCAGTTGTTCTTTCATCATCAACAGAGGCACGCTGTAAATAGAGGATGCATCTATCGATTCGATGACGGCATTGATGTTAACGTTACAGAAAAGAGCGATTTTTTTTCTGATATCGGCGCTGATGTGGTGTTCGGTACGGCAAACCAGGATATCCGGCTGAATTCCGTATTCCAATAAGGCCTTAACCGAGTGTTGTGTAGGCTTGGTTTTAAGCTCGCCGGCAGCTGCCAGGAAAGGAATCAAGGTGAGGTGGATAACGATGGCGTTTGAAGAGCCTTCTTCCCATTTAAACTGGCGTACAGCCTCGATAAACGGCAAGGATTCGATGTCGCCTACGGTACCGCCAAGTTCGGTAATCACAATGTCGTAATTGCCGCTTTCGCCCAATATGCGCATGTTGCGTTTAATCTCGTCGGTAATGTGGGGCACTACTTGTACGGTTTTGCCCAAATAATCGCCCTGACGTTCTTTGTTGATCACATTTTGGTAAATGCGCCCAGTGGTGATGTTGTTGGCTTGTGAGGTAGGCGTATTGAGGAAACGTTCATAATGGCCTAAGTCTAAGTCTGTTTCCGCACCATCTTCGGTTACATAACACTCGCCGTGCTCATAAGGGTTCAATGTACCCGGATCGATGTTGATGTAAGGGTCGAATTTTTGGATGGTTACCCGGTAACCTCTGGCTTGTAAAAGTTTGGCCAATGAAGCGGAGATGATGCCCTTACCTAATGAGGAAGTAACACCGCCCGTAACAAAAATATACTTAGTCATGTTTGAGAATTTGTGAAATTAATAGGGCTTTATGGCCTTTTTAATTGTTTTTGTACGGGATACAAAGGTACATAAAATTCTGATTTCGGAGCGCAAATATTGTAAATAAATTATTTTGGTCGAATGGTCCATTGTCCATGGTTGATGGTTCTGATTCGCAAGTAAACATTGATTAAACAGTTAAAAATAATACTTAAACGGAAAAAAATTCTTATGTGGTTTTATGCCTTTTAGCTGATGGTTAATTATTTAAAAGTTTCTAAAAAAGAGATTTTGGATTTTTATATTTAATAAAAATCGATGGCATGCCTTTCAAATTTGAGACCTTAAAAGTG
The DNA here is from genome assembly GCF_059705275.1 of Pedobacter sp. TM02. Taxonomy (NCBI): domain Bacteria; kingdom Pseudomonadati; phylum Bacteroidota; class Sphingobacteriia; order Sphingobacteriales; family Sphingobacteriaceae; genus Pedobacter; species Pedobacter sp. TM02. The sequence continues at coordinate 2,384,468 of NZ_AP046530.1, read as the reverse complement.
TGGGAAGTTTCCTTAAACTTGAGTAATGAGATTGATTTGCTAGCCAAAAAAATTCCAAAAATTGAATGGTTTAGCTTGAGTAAACAAATCAAGAAAGCAGCTGATTCTGTTAATTTGAATATTGCAGAAGGATGTATTGGTCAGTCTAATGTGGAATTTAAACGATTTCTTACCTATTCGCTTCGTTCGGCATTTGAAGTGGTGAGCTGTTTGTTTATGGCTTTAAAGAGAAGTTATATCTCTGATTCTGAATTCGGGAAGTTTTATAAGGAATATGATGAACTCTGCAGAATGATTTCTAAACTGAGATCCTCCTTGTCATAATATAGGTTATTGGCGATAGTTAGAATAGTCTATAGCTAGTAGCTTATAGTCCATGTTTACCTTTATGTCAATTCAATCCTAACAATTGGACCATCGACTATAGACTATAGACCATTGACCATAGACTATCAACTAGGGGCCATCGACCATGGACTAATTATTTATCAGCTACAAAATCAATCCATAAATCTCCTTTTTGATTTCTTCTATCTTGCGCGGATTTTTCTTGTCGTCGTAGCGGGTATAAAGGTCTACCAGTTTCTTGAAGTCTTTTTCGTTATCCGCTTTTTTGCCTTTACTGGGCTCAGTAATGCTCATCACGGGTACATTTACGGCTTCTACCTTGGTGGCAAACCAGGTGGTATTGTAACGTGGAATAGCTAACCCCAAAATCATGCCCGGCAAACCGGTAAATCCTTCTGGACCGCCTTTGAACAAAATATCGTCGGTATAAAAAGCCACCACATACACGGTATCGTTAATGACGCCGATGGCTTTGCGGCAATCGTAACCAGCTATTTTGCGTACATCGTGCATAATTTTCCAATTCACATGGGGTACAGTGTCGGTCAGGATGTAGTCTTCGCCCATGATTGGTTTTTTGATGATCCTGGTGCCTTTGCTCAAGTCGGTATACATTTGAGCGGTATTCTCTCCCGAAGCAAACATGAACATGTTGTCGCTTATCTGGCTCTCTTTTTTCTGCGCCTTGTACAGCGAAGTGGTTTCGTTAAAAGCATATTCCCAAAATGAGCTGACGTATTTTTTCATTTTATCCTTGGCATCGTCTGATAGCCAGGTGTTGTCGGCCATTTGTCGCTGCAGGTTCACTTTTTTCTCGAAGGTAACCTTGGCACTGCTAACAAAAACCTGTTGGGCTTTAACGCCAAGCAGGCCCAAGGTCAATAAGGTAGTTATGATTGCTGTTTTCATTTGTGTACTGTTATTTGGCGGCTTTGGCAAAGTTGCCGCTCAGGTTGTAGGTTAAACCAATCAGGATGTATCTCGGAATGTAGCTGAAAGTGGTTTCGTTAATATAGTTGCCACCAACATAGCGGTTGTAGCCTATTTTTTGGTTCAGGATGTCGGATACGGAAAGCTTCATTTCAAGCGCATCGGTTGGCAGCATCTTTTTGGAGATATAGCAGTTCCAAAGCGCTACGTTAAGCGGCGTATTGAACGATTGGTTGGCCGGTCTGTACGACAACGAAATGCTGGTGTTGAACTCGGTTTTATAAGGCAATTGGATGGTGCCGCTAATTTCGTGGTTGTGGGTATAGCTTTTGCCATTGTTGATAGATCCCAACGAAGCATTGCTGTTGAGGAAAGTAACCGACGGATTATAATTAACCTGAACCTTATCAGTATAGTAGCTGAAGCCTGGCCTTATGTTCAGCTGACCGTTAAAGTTCTTGTTCAGCTTGTTGTTGAGGATAGACACGTAGTTGGAACTGTTATAGCTGACGCTGAAACTGGTTCGGAAATGCAACTTGCTGAAACCTTTTTGATAAGAGGCGCTGGCATAGATGCTGTTATTGCCGTTAAGGTTGGTATAGCTGCTGATGGTTTTGTTAAACTCATCTACCGTTTGGGTGCTTGCAATGGCATTTCTGGTAAAATTATAGCTCACGTAACCATAAATAAACTGTTCCGACTTAAACTGATACGAATTGAAATTGAGCCCGATGCTATTGTTGAACGATGGCTTGAGGTTTAGATTTCCTACCACCTGGTACAAAGGATTGTTGATTTGCCTGATCGGCTGCAACTGATCAAGGCTCGGCTGACTGGTATAGCCGTTGTAATTGAGCGAGAGACTGGTGCTTTTGCTGATTTTATAATTGAAATTTCCTCTGGGTGCCCAGTTCAGGTAATTCCTGTTAAACTTGTTGTTGCGGTCTATATCGTCTAGCTCAAAGCTGGTTTGGGTAGCTTCAACGCCGCCAGAAATAGAGAATTTTTGTGCGCGGTACTGCAGTACCACTTTGCCGATGTTGGAGAAATTGTTAAAATCGAAATTGTTGCTAAGCGAATCGATGGGCTTTCTGTTTTGTAAATTGTCGTAAACCATACGGTTGCTGCTCGAAATAACGGTTTTAAAGCTGTAGGCGGTTTGCAGTTGCCATTTCTTGCCCAAAGGTTCGGTATACGATATACGCGTACCCAACGAAGTTTGCTTACTGGCGTTATCCTTAAACAAGTCGAGGTTTTCGGTTCGGTTCATTTGGCCTTGGTCGTTGTAGTAATTGGTTACGTTGAGGCTGTTTTCGATGCCTTGGCTATTTTGTGTTTCGGGTTGCAGGTCAACAGATAAGGTTCTGCCTTTTTTCTTCGATTTGCGGGTGTAGTTAATGTTGCCGTTAAACAGCTCGCTATCGGTATCGGTACTGTTTTGCTGGTTGTTTTTGCTTACGAACAAGCCCTGGTCATTAAGCGATTGGTTGTAATTGGTCGAATTGTTCTTGTTGAAATTGGTTTTGCCCGAAAAAGAGATTTTCATGGTCGATAGCGAATCCAAAGTAATATCTACGTTTCCTTTGACCGATTGCCCACCCTTATTGCTGTTTTCGGTCGAAGTGCCCGAACTGAAAAAGCTGGTGCCATTGGGCAATAAACGCTGACCGTTAGAGGTTCTGTTGTCGGTAACCTTGGTATCGGTGTTTTTATAGTTGAGCTTGAGACCCAGTTTGTTCTGGTTCCATTTATCAGAAAAGTGTGCGCCATAGGCACTGTAGTTGGGCAGGCCATTGGTAGGAGAGAAGTAGTCGTCGTCGTCGCCACCATAAGAAATCATCATCGTGCTGCCATCATCGCCTACTTCAATAACATCGTAATCGTTGCCTTTGAGCTTTGACATGGCCGAAGTAACCTTCGAATCCTGGTTAAGGTTGGTGGTATTGCCATAAACGGCGGCCTTGAGCTTGCCTTTGTAAACGCCAAGCATGCCGCCCAGGTTTTTGTAGTGGTCGAGATCGCTATTGGCATCGAGGGTGGAGAGATAACCGTTTTTGGCATTTTCTTTCAGCTTGATGTTGATGATTTTGTCTTTTTTTCCATCGTCTATTCCGGTAAGCTCGGCCTCCTTGCTTTTCTTGTCGTAAACCTGCACCTCCGATACTGCGCTTGCCTTGAGGTACTTGGTGGCCAGCAACGGATCATCGCCAAAAAATTCTTCGCCTTCTACCAATACGGTGTTTACCTCTTCTCCGGCGGCCTTGATGGCGCCATTTTTGTCGACTTCGATGCCGGGCAACCTGCGCAGAAGATCCTGTACATTGGCATTGGGCTTAACGGCAAAACTATCGGCTTGGTAAACAATGGTGTCGCCCTTCATCCTGATGGCTTCTTTTTGCGCCCTTACAATAACCTCGTTCAGCAAAAAGGTTTTGGTTTCCATGTGGATGGGACCCAAGTTGAATTTGGAGCTATCGGTTAGTCGGATATCCCGTATAAAATCGGCCATTTTGGGATAAGAGATGAGCAGGCTGTAATCGCCTTTCTGAAGGTTGGTCAATTCGAACTCGCCCTGGGCATTGGCCCTTACCGATTTGACAAGAATTGAATCCTTGCTGCTGATCAGTAGAATTGAGCTGTTTTGAAGCTTCCTTTTTTCGATGGTATCTACAACAGCTCCCTTAATGCTGGCTTTTTGGGCAAATGCTTGGCATACGGAAAGCGCTAGTAAAACTAACAGAAGTAGTTTTTTTGACATAAGAAGACGTTAATTGGTAGGTTGTTTTTTTGCTTGGTTAAGCGAAAGTAGCTGAAAAAAAGTCGCTTAATTGTTAAAAACTGTTAATTCTTAAATTCTTAGTTCAAATGCTTTCAAAATGCAGTTTTATTGAGGCGATGTAAAAAAAATGCCCGGCGCAAAGTCCGGGCATGAATTGGGATGATTTAAATGGGGAGAATTATTTATCGATCATTTTGTAGTAGCGCACATAGTCTACATCCAGTTTTTGCGGAAAAATGGTATCGTCTATGCCCTGTGCGCCACCCCAATCGCCACCAATGGCCAAATTCATGAGCAGGTGGAAGCGCTTGTCGAAAGGCCAAACCTTGTAGCCGGTACCTTCGTTTACAAATTCGAATACCAACACATTGTCATAGTAGCCCCTAACGGCATAAGGAGTCCAGTCTACACGGTAAAGGTGAAAGGCTGTACTGGCATCTGGGATCATCTTGGTACTTGTTTTCTGCGTATTGATTTTAAAGTAATAGGCTTCGGTATGCGTAGTGAAATGCACATTGTTTTGGTCGTAGCCTACATGCTCCATAATATCTATTTCGCCAGATTTTGGCCAATCGCCATAGGCACGGTCGGTAGGTAGCATCCAAATGGCCGGCCAGGTTCCTCTGCCGGTTGGCAGCTTGGCTTTGATTTCAAAACGGCCATAAAGCACATCGAGTTTGTTCCGGCTCACCAAACGGGCTGAGGTATAGCTCATGCCATTCATATTTTCTTTGCGTGCGGTGATGCTGAGCAGGCCATTGCCAACGCTTACGTTGTTGATCGAGTTGGTATAGTACTGCTTTTCGTTGTTGCCCCAGCCGCTTCCGCCAAGGTCGTAATCCCATTTGTCTGTAGCCGGCAAACCGGTATAGTCGAATTCGTCGGCCCAGGTCGGTGTACTTTCAAAAGACCAGTTCTTGTCTTCAACCGTTACGGGTTTTGGCGGAATAATGATAGCTTCTTCAACATCTTTGCCCGACGAGCACGACTGGCACGACATGATCGAGCCGACGGAAAGCGCCATCAGGAAATATCCCTTTTTTATTTTTTTTATCATCATAATGGGTAGGATTAGTACTGTCTGGCCCTTTGCTTAAGACCAGACAGTAATTTTGTTATTTAAATTCGAAGTCGTCGATATAGAAAATACCTGGATTTGGATGTCCTTCGCCACCCAGCTGTACCACGATCTTGTCGTATAAAGTTTGGCTTGCCCAGCCCGAATAGTCGAATTCCAACTGTACCCAGGTGTTATACTGGGCAGGTGTAATGGTTTTAACCACTTCGAGCTGTGTTTGCCAAGCATTGCCACCCAACAACGAATTCTGGAGCTTGATGGAAACGGTAGGGGCTACTTTTGTAAAATCGTTGCCACCCGGGAAGAATACCTTCAATCTGATTTTGTTTTTGGTGCTTAAATCGAAGCGATATGGCAAGGTAATGTTCAAATTGCCGTATTGGCCATCGTTGCCGGTTCTTTTTTCGTAATAGCCCACCTTGGCCGAAGTATTTACAGGGAATTTAGCCGGGTTGTCGTAAGCCCTGGTATAGTCCATGTTTTCTGCTGTCCATGCCATTCCTGGTGTGCTTTGAAAATCGTCTTCCAAATTGGCGGCCTGCAGTGGTTTTTGCACCACTGGCCTCACATAGCCTTTTCTGATGAGCTTGAGGTACCATGCGTTGCCTGGATTGGCTTTGTCTAAGCACCTGAGCCACATTTCATCATCGGTTAAGCTTAAAATCTGGTATTGCGATACACCTAAGTAGTAGGCAATAAAGCCATTGTTGCTAATGGTGATGTATTTTACGCCATTAACGGTGGTTACCAGCCAGGTCATGTTGGTTGGTGGGGTATAGTTTACGGTTGGATCGTTGCTTCCTGTCGGACCGCCAATGCCTGGTGCGTTCGAAGCATTGGCAAAGGTAGTTCCATTATTGGCATAGGTGTATTTAAGCCCATTCATGTTAAAGGTCATTTCGTCATCGTAAAAACCAGTACCATTTTTCTCGTTCGGGCCTGCCTGATACCAGTTTGGAGTTTGCAATCCGATTTCGCCCACGCCCAAGTGTCCCTGTTGGGTTTGGTCTATTACCCAGGTTTTACCATTGGTATTGGATAAGCCTCCCGATAGGGTAGTGAAGGCAGGATCGGTAAGCATGGCCGGATTGGTAGCCGCAATGGTGATGGTTTTGGTGCTCGAAGCATAGCCGCCATCGGTTACAATGGTTAATTTAACCGTGTAGGTTCCGGCCAAAGGATAGGAAGCCTGGGCCGTATTGCCTTCGGCGGTGGCGCCATTGCCAAAATCCCAAATGGCTTTAAAGCCCGGAGAGGCATTTTTAAAGTCGATGATATTGGGATTACCTGCCGTTGGCGTAAAGGTAAATTGTACCTGATCGCTGGTTGGCGGCGTTCCCAATTGCTTGTTATCGTCGTTTTTCTTACAGGCACTGAGTGTTAACATCAAGGCCAAACCTAGCCAAAGCGATGTTTTTATCATGTTTTTTATTGATTTCATTTTGCTAGCGATTAATTATAACCTGGATTTTGTTTGATAATGCCCTTGGTCACATCGATTTCTGTTTGTGGGATAGGCAAATATTCGCTCTTGTTGGCTTTAAAACCCACCGGACCCAATACGGCAACCGCCTTGCCGGTGCGTACCAAATCGAAGAAGCGGTGGCCTTCGGTAGCCAGTTCCAATCTGCGCTCGTTGTAGATATTGTCTAGCGTAGCTGGTACCGAAGCCAGGCCAACTCTGGCTCTTACGGCATCGAGCAGCTCTTTGGCTCGGGTAGGGTTGCTGCCTGCTTTAACCAAGGCTTCAGCTTCCATCAGGTAAGTATCGGCCAGGCGCATTTCTATTTCGTTAATCGGCCAGTTTTGTTCGGCCACGCCACTTGCCGAACGATAGGCTTTTAACGGTGCATATTTTTTAATGAAATAATCGGTGTTTTGGTAACGGGCGTTGTAGGTGGCACCGGCGGCTTTTAGCGCTTTGCCATCAATAATGGTGGCATCAAAGCGGGGATCAGTTTTCAAGGCATTAACCAAATCCAGGGTAACCGGGCAAAAGCCCCAACCGCTCGAATAAGTGTCGCCGTTGTAGCTGTCCATACCTACAAATTGGGTGCCTACGTTGCCTTCGCCACCGTTGATCCAACCCCAATCGGTCCAAGCAGCATTGTTCGAATGCGGGATTTCCAAAATCGATTCCGAATTGAATTTATTGGCTGGATTAAAGATGTCGGCATAGTTAGGCATTAACGAATAACCATAAACATTGCCGATTTTGTTTACGTCTTCAAAAAGCGTGATGGCTTCGGCTAGCTTGGCATTGTCGTTTTGGTAAAGCAATACCTTGGCCAGTTGTGCCTTGGCTGCGCCTTGCGATATCCTACCTTTTTCTGCGGCCGAGATGGTAGCCGGAAGGCCTGGATAGGCTTCTCTAAGGTCTTTTTCAATTTGGGCATAGATTTGTGCCGGCGAAGCCTGGGTTTGCGTATACAGCTCGCTGGTGGCCAACACATTGGTGATGAGCGGCACCCTACCAAACCATCTTACCAAATCGAAGTAAAAATAGGCTCTTAAAAATTTCGCTTCGGCTATTACTCTCGTTTTAAAGGCCGGGCTCAGGGTAGTCGATTTGTCGATTTTGCTCAAAATAAGGTTGGCCCTGTTAATTCCGGTGAAGTTCTTAGACCAAAGGCCGCCTTGCGGGCCAACCCTCGAATCCATGTTGAAATTATCGTAAGCTACCCAGTTTGGCTGATCGGAAGCATTACTGCCACCAGCCCAACAATCGTCTGATGCGGCGCTGAGCAGCGGCATTTTCATGGTGTAGCCACCTGTTGTGCCCCATTGCATCACGTCGTAAACGGCAATTACGCCCTGCATCACTTCGGTTTCGTTCCTGTAAAAATTGTCTTCAAGTGCTGTGCCTTTTGGGGTCAGTTCTAAGAAGTCCTTTTTGCATGCACTAAAAACCAGCATCATTGCAACTATTGCAATTGTACTTTTGAAATATCTTTTTTTCATTGTTCTTCTCGTTAAAATCCAACATTAATACCTGCAAAAAACGTTCTGGCTTGTGGATAGAAGCCACGGTCTACGCCATAGCTGCCACCGCCAATTTCTGGGTCATAGCCAGTGTATTTGGTTAGGGTGAGCAAGTTGTTGGCCATTACATAGAACCTCACTTTGTTCAAGCTCGCTTTTTTAACCAAGTTGGTTGGCAAGGTATAGCCGATTTGAAGGGTTTTGATCCTGAAGTAAGAACCGCTTTCTAAAAATAGGCTAGACACACGGCTGTAGTTTTTGTTGTCGTCTTGTAAGGTCAGCCTTGGCATGCTGTTGCTGGTGCCTTCGCCGGTCCATCGGTCTAAAATGGCCGTGGTGTAGTTGGCGGTAGGCAAGTCGAACCTTCTCAAGGCATTAAAGATCTGGTTGCCCGCTACGCCAGTTCCCAAAAGTACCATATCAAAGCCTTTGTACGATGCGTTGAAAGTAAAGCCATAAGTGAAATCAGGGGTTGGATCGCCAATGATCTCGCGGTCGTTATCGCTGATTACGCCATCGCCATTCAGGTCGATGAATTTGATGTCGCCTGGTTTGGCATTGGGCTGGATCAGGTTGCCTGCACTGTTTTTGTAATTGTTGATTTGTGCCTGGTTTTGGAACAAGCCGTCGCTTCTATAGCCATAGAACGAACCGATGGCATAGCCCACTTTGGTACGGGTCACTTCCAATCCCTGTGGCGTTACGGTTTGTCCGCCCAAGAAGTCTTTGTCGGCCCCCAGGTAATCGATTCTGTTTTTCAGGAAAGCACCATTAGCCGCCACCCTGAAAGAAAAATCGCCAATTTTCTTGTTGTAGCCCAGTTCCAGTTCGAAACCTTTGTTAGAAAGATCGGCAATGTTGCCAATAGGACCGGTGTTGCCCACATAGCCCGGAACGGCAATTTGCAGCAACATGCCAGTGGTTTTTTTATGATACCAATCGGCAGTCAAGGTGAAATCGCGGAATAGGGTAGCATCTAAGCCAATATCCAGAGAAGAGGTTTGTTCCCATTTCAAGTCTGGATTAGACAAGGCATCGGGACTTACCCCATTGGTCAAGCCTGCAGAGGTTCCCAAAGTGTAGTTGCGGCCACCGCTTACGGTTGATAAATACCTGAAATCGCCGATATTATCGTTACCGGTTACGCCGTAAGAACCCCTTAATTTCAAGAAGCTTACATAAGGATTTTGCGGAAAGAAGCTTTCCCTACTGGCTACCCAACCCACAGAACCTCCAGGAAAATAGCCGTACTTGTTGTTCGGTCCAAAGCGCGACGAACCGTCTCTACGGATGATCCCCGTAAACAGATATTTTTGATCAAAATCGTAGGTAACGCGAGCAAACATCGAGTTGAGGGTATTTAAATATTCGCCTCCATAAAATACATCGTTTGCCCTAGGTACTGGAAACTGTAAGGAAGCATCCTTAATATTGTTAACCGGAATGCCTTCTTTGCTGCCTCCCTGGGTTTGGCCTTTGTTTTTCTGCGCCGAATAGCCCAACAATACCGTGAAATTATGCTTGTCGATGGCTTTGGTATAGCTCAGTGTGTTTTCTAGCGACCAAAATAAACCTCTATTTGAGTTCCTGGTGTAGGAAGTAATGGTTCTTTGGTTGATAGAATTGAGGTAATAAATAGGCGAGAAGGATTCGTCGCCCCAGAAAGCCAAATCTACGCCGCCTTGCGAACGGGCTTTTAAACCTTTGATGATTTCGATTTCTGCAAAGGCATTGGCCACTACTTTATCCGACCAGCCGTTGCCCTGTGCAACAGCCAAAGCGGCAATCGGGTTTAAAATTTCAGATTGCGCATAGTCTGAAATGCCATAAGGAAAGCCTTGCGCATTTCTAACTACCGGATTGTTTACATAAACAGGCAGGTTATACCTCGCCGGATTGGTTTCTACAATAGGGGTTAAAGGATCCATGTTGATGGCCCTGTTCAATGGCGAACCGTATTCGGTATTGGTGCCTACTCCCACAGAATTGGTACGGGTATAGCCAATGGTTTGGCCAAACTTGAGCACCTTGGTTAGTTGGTGCTCGGAATTGAAACGGGCGGTAAACCTTTTGTATTTCGAATTGCTGGTGGCTACAATACCATCTTGGTCTAAATAGCCGAATGAACTGTAATAGGTTGATTTGTCGTTGCCGCCGCTAATGCTCAATTCGTGGTTCTGGATTTTTGCACTGTTGTTAAATACGGCGGCCTGCCAGTTGGTGCCTTCGCCATATTGCGCCGGGTTTGGAAAACGAGGCGCATTGCTAGGATTGGCGGCAAACTGGGCTTCGTTATACAAAGTGGCATATTGCGTGGCATTGAGCAAAGAAAGCTTTCTTGATGGGGCCTGCGTACCTAAATAGGTATTGTAATTTACCGCCATGCGACCGTTTTTTGCTCCTTTTTTGGTAGTCACAATAACAACGCCATTGGCTGCTCTTGCACCATAGATGGCTGCCGAGGCGGCATCTTTCAGTACTTCGATCGATTCGATATCAGCTTGGTTCAGGTAATCGATACCACCGCCAATCTGCACACCGTCAACGATGTATAAAGCATCGCTGTTATTGATGGAAGTGGTACCCCTAACACGCAAGGTGGCTCCGTCGCCAGGCTGGCCCGAACTGGTGGTAATGGTTAAACCAGCTGTACGGCCTTGCAACGATTGTTCTAAACGCTGCACAGGCATGTTTTCGAGGTCGGAACCCTTTACCTGCGATATGGCACCGGTTACAATGCTTTTCTTTTGGGTGCCGTAGCCCACCACTACCACCTGCTCCAAATCGTTTTGCGATTCGGTTAAGGCTATGTTGATAGGCTGGTTGCTGTTAACGGCAACGGTTTGTGTAGCCATGCCGATTTGGGAGAATTCGAGGATGGTGCCAGCCTTTGGTACCTTGATCCTGAAATTTCCATTTTGGTCGGTAGCTACACCGGTGTTTGTACCTTGGATTTTCACGGAAACACCAGGAATAGGAGATCCATCACTTTTGGAAGTAACCTTTCCTGATACATCAATTTCCTGTGCACGCACGCTCAAGGCAAAGAGCATGGAAAACAGCAGAAGAATGAACGTAGATTTTCCTTTCATAACAAATAAATTAAGTTTACAATTTGGTTAGTTGATGGCCGTCGTTGTGGGATGATTAAAAGCCTGTTATGGCGACGGTCATTGTAACAAATATATAGGGTGCAGTTGCCTAGAAGGAAAAAAGCGTCCACTACAATACCCATACAAAAGCAACTTTTTTCTTTAAAAACAGCAAGAATGGGCAATATGACACCACAACAAGGAGATTTTTCTTATCTTGAAGATTGTTGTTAACCAAATAAATTTACTCGAGCTGATTTGAAAGATATGAGAAAGTCTTTTTTTGTCTTTTGGATAATTTTTTCATCTGTTTTCTGTTTAAGGGCACAGGACCGGATCGGCCTGCCACAGGTAATAAGCTATAGCAATCTTACCTACAAGGGCGGTACGCAAAACTGGGATATTGCCCAAGATAAATTGGGCATATTGTACTTTGCCAATAATGAAGGCCTCATTACCTTTAACGGGTCTTATTGGAAGCACTATTCATTGCCCAACCAAACCATTGTACGTTCGGTCAAAATCGGTGCCGATGGAAAAATCTATGTAGGCGGACAAGACGAGATCGGCTATTTTTCGCCCAATGCCAACGGTGCATTGGTTTATCATTCGCTCAAGAAGTTTATTCCTATTGGAGAAAAGCAATTTGCCGACGTATGGAATATCGTAATTAATGGTCAGGAGGTTTATTTCCGCACGGTTAATAAGATTTTCCGGCTAAAGAACAATAAAATAGATGTTTATACCAGTTACACCACTTGGGTATACATGGGCTTGGCTAATAACGAAGTGATGGCCCACGACGTGAAAATAGGGCTTAAGGTATTCAAGAATGGCCAATGGGATATCAGGTGCAGGGATAAACGGCTTTTAAACACCAGTATTACTTCCATACTCCCATACCGCGGAGATACGCTGTTGCTGACTACGCTCAAAGACGGCCTGTTTTTGCTGAAGGATTCAATATTGATTCCTAAAAAAACGCCGCTCGACAAGACCTTTTACAACGACAGGATCAATGGTGCCATCCAAATCAATCAAGATCTTTATGCCTTGGGCACCACCTCATCGGCTTTGATGATCATCAATAAGAAAGGAGAGCTTAACCAGCAATTTTCTTATGCGGAAGGCCTGAATAACAACAACATCAGAAGCATCTTATTAGATCAGCACCAGAACCTATGGCTGGGGTTAGACGATGGCATTGCGTTTATCGCCTTTAACAGTGCCATCAAGCACATCTATCCCGATAAGAACAAGCAAGTGTCTAGCTATGCCAGCAGGATTTTTGACAATAAACTATATATTGGTACTTCCAATGGACTGTTTGCAGCGCCCATAGAAGCCAAACAACAGGATTTGAGCGAATCGCATGCCCAGTTTAAGGAAGTAAGCAATACCAAGGGGCAAACCTGGGGCCTTAGCGAAGTTTATAACCATTTGCTGCTGGCAAATGAAGACGGTGCTTCGGTAATTGAAGGCTACCAGGCAAAATCGCTTTACCGCGAACTGGGCACCTGGCTCTATGCGCCTTTAGGCTACAGCAGCGATCGCTTGCTGGCCGTAGCAGGCACTTACACAGGCCTGCAACTGCTGGGCTACCAAAACAACGAATTTAGCCTGCTTTCTACCTTGTCGGCCATTAACGAACCGTTGCGGTTCATTTCCATAGACGACAAACTGAATTGCGTATGGGCATCGCACCCTTACCGGGGCATATTTAAACTCGATCTTTCGGCAGATAGACGGAAAATCGTAAAAACTACCTTGTTTACCCAAAATGAGGGATTGCCACGTGCTTTGTACAATTATATTTTCTGGTTTAGGGGCCGACCTGTTGCCACCACCATAGATGGCGTATACGAGTTCGATGCCCAAAAGAACAGGTTTTATCCAAGTCCTTTTTTCAGGCCTATTTTTAAGCACATTTCCATTCAGTACCTGAAAGAAGACTTGGATGGCAATTTGTGGTATGTTACCTTAAAAAAAGTGGGGGTAGTCGATTTTAAGAAAAAATCGGGCAACCGTAATTTCAGCATTGTAGAATTTCCGGAACTGACCACTAAAATCGTGGCAGGCTTCGAGCATATTTACCCTTATAACGAACGCAATATCTTCATGGGAGGCAACAAAGGCCTTATCCATTTGGATTACAAGAAATACGCCGCTAATATTTACCGGCCCAATGTACTTTTGGGACAGATCAGTTTTCCGGGCAAAGCCGATAGCATTTTATTTGGCGGCTACTTTGCAAATGGTACGCAATCCCAGTTGAAGGGTAGAAAACGATTGGGCTACGATTACAATTCCCTACATTTCGAATATGCTTCTACCTTGTTCGAACAAAGGGAGAATATCGAATTCAGCTACCAGCTCAAAGGCTACGACGAAGCGTGGTCGGCCTGGAGCAGCAAAAGCGAAAAAGACTACACCAATTTGGGGCCGGGCAGCTATATTTTTAAGGTGAAGGCCCGTAACAACCTGGGCAACGAATCGGAGGTGGCCAGCTATAGCTTTACCATTGCACCTGCTTGGTACCGAAGCAATTTAGCCTATGTGTTTTATTTTATCCTGTTTATTTTCCTTTTGTACTTGCTCATTAAATACCAGGAAAAAGAGCATCAGAAACAGCAAGACAAGCTCAGACAGCAACACCAGCTGGAGATAGAACGAAACGAACAGCAGATTACGAAACTTCAAAAGAAACAGCTGGAAGCCGAAGTGGAGTTTAAAAATAAGGAACTGGCCTCGGCTACCATGCACCTGGTGCAAAGGGGCAAGCTGTTGTCGAAAATAGGCGACGAGCTTTTGCCTTTGGTACAGCAAACTACAAACAAAGATAGCGCCGATGATATCAAGAAAGTAATTCGCCTGCTGAACGAGGCCAAAAAACTAGATCACGACTGGGAGCAGTTTGCTATTCACTTTGACCATGTGCATGCCAATTTTTTAAGCAACCTGAAAGAAAAATATCCGAACCTCAGTCCAAGCGATTTGAAGCTTTGTGCCTATTTAAAACTTAACTTATCTTCAAAAGAAATTGCTCAATTGCTAAATATTACGCCGAGAGCGGTAGAGGTAAGCCGTTATCGCTTGCGTAAGAAACTAGGACTTACCCCCGATGTAAATCTTTTCGATTTTTTATTTAAATAAATGGATTAAATAACTGAATGTTATTTTTTTAACTGGCAACAGTTGTAGTAAATCTTTACCTTTTTATCTTTTGCCGACCAGGCAATGTATACTTTGTCGTCTTTACCGGTACTGTAATCGAAACCGTTGAGGCCGCTTTGTTTCAGCTCCTCGTAAAAGGCTTTGTCGGGTACGTTTTCGTCTGGCTTTTCGTCGGGCATTACGGCCGGCACCAAAAAGTGTTCTTCTTCAAAAAAATCATTTACCTCGTCTTGCAAAAACTTGATTTTATCGTCTTCTTTTTTGAGTTCGGCACTGGCCAGGAAACCTTTGAGCAGGTCGGCAGCCTTCATTTCTTTCTCGTAGATTTTTTCGCCCTTAAAATTGGTAATGGTGAAGAAAAGGCTCATGTCTTTAGAGGTTTTGCCTTTGAGCACAATCTTGAAAGTATCTTGCTGCAGTGTATCGGTAAAAGGCTGCAGGGAGGTTTTTTCCAGATTTCCAGTTACCTGTTTGGCAGATTCGGACGTGCAGCTGGCAAAAGCCACGATCAGCACCAAAAGAGAAAGCGATGCAAGTTTCATAGTTGAAAAGTTTGGGGCCTAAGATAAAAAATTAGCTTTAAAAAACTATTTTTTGCAGGTCTTCAGGCGTATCGATGGCAATGGTTTCGAGTGCTGTTGTTTTGGTTTGGATGGCGTATCCATTTTCTATCCAGCGCAGCTGCTCTAAGCTTTCGGCAAGTTCTAAGCTAGAGGGTGGCAGTTGCGTAATGGCCAGCAAAGTAGCGATGCGATAGCCATAAATACCAATATGCTTGTAAAACTGATGGGCTTTGGTCCAGTTTTCTCTTTCAGCGCCACGGATAAAGGGAATGGGGTTGCGACTGAAATAAATCGCTTTGCCTTGTGCGTTAAGCACTACCTTGGGCAGATTGGCGTTAAAAAGCTCTTCTTCGGAATGGATCTCTTTAATTAGCGTGGCCAGTTCTACTTTTTCATCGTCAAAACAAGAGGCTACCAGGGCAATCTGGGCAGGATCTATAAAAGGTTCGTCGCCTTGGATATTGATCACCACATCAAAGCCAGTGACCTGTTGGGCAACTTCGGCACAACGATCGGTACCGCTTTGGTGCTGCGAACCTGTAAGCACGTATTGGCCGCCAAAGCGTTCTACTTCCTTGGCTATCCGTTCATCGTCGGTTGCAACCACTACCTTGGCCAAATTGGCCAAGGAGGCCTGTTCGTAAACCCGCTGGATCATCGTTTTGCCGTTGATGTCGGCCAAGGGCTTGCCCGGAAAGCGGGTAGAGGCGTAACGTGCTGGTATGATGCCTAGGATTTTCATGGACAGCTTAAAACAACCCGTTGATTTCGGCTTCTATCGATTGGATAACCGTACCCAAATCTTCAGGATTGTTGGTGAAATCCAATTTATCTTTATCCAAGATGAGCAGTTTACCCAAATTATAGCCTTTAATCCAAGCCTCGTATTTTTCGTTTAGTTTAGAAAGATAGTCGATACGGATGCTGGCTTCGTATTCGCGGCCACGGCGTTGGATATTGTTGACCAAAGTAGGCACCGAAGCCCTCAAATACACCAACAAATCAGGTGGCTTGATAAAAGAGGTAATGTTATCGAAAATAGCCCGGTAGTTTTCGTGGTCCCTGCTGGTCATCAGGCCCATTTCATGCAGGTTTTCGGCAAAAATATGCGCGTCCTCATAAATGGTGCGGTCTTGGATTACATTGCGTTTATTGGCTTCGATCTCTACGATCTGCTGAAAACGGCTGTTCAGGAAATAGATCTGCAGGTTAAAGCTCCAGCGTTTCATGTCGCTGTAAAAATCTTCCAGGTAAGGATTGTTGTCTACTGCCTCGTACAGTGCTTCCCAACCGTAGTTTTTGGCCAGCAGACCTGTTAACGTAGTTTTTCCGGCACCTATATTTCCAACTATTGCTATATGCATATTTCTTGATGTGAGATTTTAGATAGGAGAGGCTAGGCTTTTTTGGAAGCCGATGTCTCGTAGCTCAAATCTATTAAATTAAAAACTTTTAAATCCAATTATTTCGCGTACTTCCCTGATTGTTTTTTGGGCGCTTTCCCTGGCCTTTAAAGCACCATGCTTGGCCACCTGACGCAAATAGGCCGTGTCGGCCGCAATTTCGTTGATGCGTTCGCGCATCGGAGCCGTGGTCACGATCATATCTTCGGCCAGCTGTTTTTTGAAATCGCCATAGCGGATGGCCATTCTGTTGTACTGCTCTTCAAAATGGGCCAAGGTATCAGCCGACGAAACGATCTTCATCAAATCGAACAGGTTTTGGATAGCTTCTGGCTTCTCCTGGTTTTCGGCAGTAGGGCCGCTATCGGTCACTGCCCTCGAAACTTTTTTGCGGATTACCTCCGGACTGTCCGATAAATAAACCGCATTGCCTTCACCCTCAGATTTGCCCATTTTGCCTTTGCCGTCTAACCCGGGTACCTTAACCAGGTTGTTCGAATAGCTGAACGCGTAAGGCTCAGGGAAATATTCGTTGCTGTACAAACGGTTAAATCGGTTGCCAAAAGTACGGGCCATTTCCAAGTGCTGCTCCTGGTCTTTGCCTACTGGCACCTTGGTGGCACGGTGGATCAGGATATCGGCAGCCATGAGTACCGGATAGGTAAGCAAGCCGGCATTTACATTGTCGGGGTTGGCACGAACCTTATCCTTAAACGAAGTGGCACGCTCCAGTTCGCCCAAATAAGCATTCATGTTCAGGTACAAATAAAGCTCGGAAACTTCTGGAACGTCAGATTGGATATAAATGGTGGTGGTTTCTGGGTCGATACCACAAGCCAAATACTCAACCAACACCTGTTTAATATTGCCATGCAGATCCTGTGGCGTAGGGTGCGTGGTTAAAGAGTGCAGATCGGCGATAAAAAAATAGCAATTGTACTCGTGTTGCATCTGTACAAAGTTTTTTACCGCACCATAATAATTTCCTATATGTAATTTTCCTGTAGAGCGGATACCGCTTACAACCGTTTCTTTGATCATGGCCCGAAATTAAGAAAAAACCTTAAAAGTTTAGGGGTTCATTGCCTAACTGTTTTATTGTTGAATAATTTAATTGTAGACTGGTAAGCTGATTGGTTGCTTGGCTTAGTCGAGAACTGAAAACTAATTTTAGAACTATTCGCTAAAATTGTATTTTTGGTTTCCATGATAAAATTGCTCAAAAAGATCCACCAGGTTTATTTTTCCTGTAGCCTTCTGTTTTTCTATTTCCTTTTTTGGCCGTTTTATTATTTAACCAGCCGCAGCCCCAAATACTATGGCATCCTCAATAAATTCAGGACTGCGCACAGCTTTTTATGCTGTGCCTTGGCAGGCGTTTTCTTTAAGTTTGATCTAGCGCAACAGCTAGATGAAAAACAGACCTATATTTTTTGTGCCAACCATAGCTCCAACCTCGATATCATGGCGCTTTGCGTGTTGGCCAAAGGGCGCTATCATTTTATGGGCAAGGAGGAATTGTTGAAAAACCCGATTTTGGGGCTCTTTTTTCGCACCATAGATATTGCGGTAAACAGGGAGAGCAAGATTTCCTCGTTCAGGGCATTTAAAAGGGCCGGCGATAATCTAGAAAACGGCATGAGCCTTATCATCTTTCCAGAAGGCAGGATTGACGACCGTTATCCTCCGCAGTTGCAGGAGTTTAAGAATGGCCCTTTCAGGTTGGCCATCGAGAAAAATATTCCAATCGTGCCGGTAAGCATAACCAACATTTGGAAGGTGCTGTGGGACAACGGCATGAAATATGGCACCAGGCCGGGTATTGTAAATATTTATGTGCACCAGCCCATATTAACCAACAGCTTGGTGGCCGAAGGCGCCGATGCGTTAAAAGAAGAAGTGTTTAAGAAAATAGGAAGCAAACTTTAAAAATCTTAATATAACTAAAGGATGAAGATAGATCAGCAAACAGTGTATAAGGTGGCAGATTTGGCGCGCATTGAAATTGCAGCTAACGAAGTTGATACATTGACGGTAGAGATGAACAAGATTCTTACTTTTATGGAAAAGCTGAACGAACTCGACACCACAGGCGTAAAACCTCTGGTTTACATGAACGAAAGTGCAAACGTGTGGAGAGAAGACGTGGTGAAACAGGAAATCGACACTGCCGATGGACTGAAAAACGCAGCCAGGCATAACGAAAGTTTTTTCTTTGTGCCTAAAATCATAGAAAAATAAGTAGAGGCTGTAACATTGCATAGACAAAGCAGGTCTAAAAAGAAAAAACGATGGAGAAATCACTCATTATCATCAATGACATAGGACGTAAATACGTTATCGGTTCAGAAGTAATTCATGCGTTAAAATCAGTAAGCCTTACCATAGAAAAAGGAGAGTTTGTAGCCTTGATGGGCCCATCTGGTTCTGGTAAATCGACCTTGATGAATATTTTGGGCTGTTTAGATACGCCCAGCAAAGGCGATTATATCTTGAACGGGGTTAACGTAAGCCACATGTCTGATAATGAACTGGCCGAAGTACGTAACAAAGAAATCGGCTTTGTTTTCCAGACTTTTAACCTTTTGCCACGTTCAACTTCCTTGGATAATGTGGCCCTGCCTCTGATTTATGCAGGTGCCAGCAAAAGAGAGCGCGACGAACGGGCAACCAAGGCGCTCGAAAACGTAGGCCTAGGCAATCGGATTACCCACAAGCCCAACGAGCTTTCGGGGGGGCAGCGCCAGCGTGTGGCTGTAGCAAGGGCCTTGATCAATAATCCTTCTATTATCCTGGCCGATGAGCCAACGGGTAACCTAGATACCAAAACCTCAATCGAAATCATGGGGCTTTTAGAAGAGATCCATAGCAAAGGTAACACCATTATTCTGGTAACCCACGAGGAGGATATTGCACAACATGCTCATCGTATCGTGCGTATGCGCGATGGCCTGATCGAAAAGGACTACATCAATGAGGATATCAAAACCGTTTCGCCGCGTTTAAGCAATTTAGAGGCTAAAGGCGACGATTTCGAGAGCATACAATAAGGTTTTTAAGGAATGAGGCAAAAGGCATGAAGTGACAAGCTCGCGCCTTCGACCTTCAACCTTCGACCTTCGACCTTCAACCTTACAGCAATGAAAATCTATACCAAAACCGGCGATAAGGGCCAAACGTCGCTCATTGGCGGTACCAGGGTACCCAAATATCACGTACGCATCGAGAGCTACGGAACAGTTGATGAGCTGAATTCCTACATCGGACTGATCAGGTGTCAGGCTATTGATGCCCACCATCAGCAGATTTTAAAGGAGATCCAAGACAGGTTATTCACAATTGGCTCGTCGTTGGCTTCAGACCCCGAACGTTCGAAAATGAAAATCCCCGATCTTTTAGAAAGCGATATCACGCTTTTGGAGCGGGAGATGGACCAAATGAACGAAGTGCTGCCCGAATTGAAACATTTTATACTGCCGGGTGGAAATACCGTGGTATCTTATTGTCATTTAGCACGTTGCGTGTGCAGGCGGGCCGAAAGACTGGCGGTGCAACTGGCGGCCGACAGTTTTGTTGACAGCAATATTACAATTTATTTGAACAGATTGAGCGATTATTTATTTGTTTTGGCCAGAAAACTGAATGCTGATGCTAAAACAGAAGAAAACATCTGGATACCACGGATTTAAATTGGTGGAAAAAAATATTTGTTTTGCTCATTTTTTTTAGCATACTTTTGCCAACTCAGAAAGTTGAATTATAAATATTAAGTAATATAAGTAATATGTATTGGACATTAGAACTCGCATCGCACTTGGAAGACGCTCCATGGCCTGCAACAAAAGACGAATTAATTGATTACGCTATTCGTTCAGGTGCACCTGTTGAGGTGATTGAAAATTTACAAGCCTTGGAAGATGATGGCGAGCCTTACGAAACGATCGAAGAGATTTGGCCAGACTATCCTACCAAAGACGACTTCTTTTTTAACGAAGACGAATATTAAAGTGCTTAACAGAAACATTTAAAAGCCCCCGATATCATCGGGGGCTTTTTATTTTTTAGAACAATTTTAGTTTACTTGTTGTTAATGCTATAAAATCAAAAGAATTAACAATCACTTAAAAACTAAAACTATGGGAAATCTACTTTATGTTATAGCAGTTATTCTGGTTATTATTTGGGCCATTAGCTTCTTGGGAGGCTATTATACTGGTGGCATTATCCATGCCTTGCTGGTTATCGCTATTATTGCAATTATCCTAAGGGTTATCAAAGGCGCCGCCTAATGACTAAAGTATACTTTGGCAATGCCGACAAAGGTGTTGCCAAAGTTATGGCTACCTAAGCAGAAAGTGGGCTAGCTCCAGGTCTTCCGGAAACGTGATCTTTAAATTGTTGCGTTCGCCTTCGATCAAATTGATTTTAAATCCGGCTTTTTCCACCACCGAAGCATCGTCAGTAAACTTGGCCCGATAAGACTGTTGGTAGGCTTTGCGCAACTGGCTGATTTCGAAAGTTTGTGGTGTTTGCACCAATACCAGCTCATCGCGGTTAATGATTTTGCTCTGGTCGCCTTTTAGCCTCCTTACCGAATCGCTGGGCTTGATACAACATACGGCGTTGCCGTTTTCTTCGGCTTCTTCAAAAGTGCGTGTAATCAGTTTTTGGCTTACCAAAGGCCTTACGGCATCGTGTATGGCAATAATTCCATCACCTTTAATGGCCATCAAGCCATTGCGTACCGAATGGAATCGTTGTTCGCCTCCTCTTACCAACAGGTGGGGTATGTCAAAATTGTATTGCGTACAAAGGTCGTCCCATTGCTGGTGCAGGTCGGGATGCAATACTAAAATAAGTTCGGGTTTGAAGTTTGAATGATGGAAAGCCGAAAGGGTGTGCATAAGCACAGGCTGATTGCCCAGCAACAAAAACTGCTTGGCTACGGGGTTCTGCATTCTTTTGCCAGAACCACCTCCGACAATTATTGCATAATATTTCATCAGCCAGATTTGAGATTAAGAAATGAGATATGAGGTATAACGCTCAAATCCCACTTCTCAATACCAATGTCTTTTTTAAATAATCAACATGGCATCGCCATAGCTGTAGAAACGGTATTTCTCTTTTACGGCAACGTTATAGGCATTCATTACGTTTTCGTAGCCGCCAAATGCACTTACCATCATCAATAAAGTAGATTCAGGCGTGTGGAAGTTGGTAATCATACAATTGGCAATGCTAAAATCGTAAGGAGGGAAGATGAACTTGCTGGTCCAGTCGTTGGCTTCTTTCAGTCTTCTGTTGGCCGAAACCGCCGATTCGATGGCACGCATTGAAGTGGTACCTACCGCACAAACCCTTCTCTTATCGTCGAGTGCCTTGTTTACGGTATTTACTGCGGCCGATTCGATAATGAACTGTTCCGAATCCATCTTGTGCTTGGTCAGATCTTCAACTTCTACCGGCCTGAAAGTACCCAAGCCTACGTGCAAGGTTACTTCGGCAAAATTAACGCCTTTCAGTTCTAGGCGCTTCATCAGTTCGCGGCTAAAGTGCAAGCCTGCGGTAGGAGCCGCCACTGCACCTTCGTGTTTGGCGAAAATCGTTTGGTAACGCTCTTTGTCTTGCGCCGTTGCTTTGCGTTTGATGTATTTTGGAAGTGGGGTTTCGCCCAATATTTCTACGTTTTTTCTGAATTCTTCATCAGTTCCGTCAAAAAGGAAACGAATGGTGCGGCCACGGGAAGTCGTGTTGTCAACTACCTCGGCAACCAAAAGGTCGTCATCGCCAAAATAAAGCTTGTTGCCTACGCGTATTTTACGGGCAGGGTCAACCAATACATCCCAAAGGCGTAGTTCTTTGTTCAGCTCACGTAACAAAAATACCTCGATGGTGGCACCGGTTTTTTCCTTGTTGCCATACAAACGGGCAGGAAATACCTTAGTGTTGTTCAAGATCATTACGTCCTTGTCATCAAAATAGCCTAAAATATCTTTAAAAATTTTGTGCTCAATTTGGCCAGTGTCTTTATGTAAAACCATTAATCTGGCTTCGTCCCTTTGTTCGGCAGGGGTGTTGGCTAAAAGCGAATCTGGTAAATTGAACTTAAATTGAGATAACTTCATATTTTCTTGGATGTAAATTAGGGCGCAAATTTACGAAATATAATTTTGTTTTTACAATATAATAATTATGGATGGGCGTAATAGAATGATAGAATGAGGGAATGATTGGGTTAATGAATGACAGAATGATAGAATGTTGGACTTAGCGTCAAGAACCTTTGGTGTGCCGTTGCAAATGTATTTTTTATAATATACTCGCACAACTGTAACCTTTTATGGTATTTTTGGTCTAAATAGCATGATGATGATTTTTAGACTAATAGGCGAGAGCTTCAGGTTTGCCTGGGATGCACTCCGCCAGAACAAACTGAGGACCGCACTTTCCCTATTGGGGATCACTATTGGTATATTTCTCATCATTGCCGTATTAACCGGCGTTGATACAATGCGCAATAAAATCCAGGCCAGTGTTGACAAACTGGGGTCCAATACGCTGTTTGTGCAGAAGTGGCCATGGCTATTCGGCGATAATTATCCTTGGTGGAAATACATGAACCGTCCGCAGCCTTCGCTAAGGGATTACGAATCGCTTAAAGACCGCATGGAAATGGCCAAGGGCGTTTGTTTCGAAACATCGGCCAGTAACCGGACCATTAAATACCATAGCAATTCTGTAGAAGGAGCCAGTCTTAATGCCGCCAGTCAGGAGTACGACCGCACTTGGAACCTCGAATTTCAGGACGGCCGTTATTTTACCGATAACGAAGGACGCAACGGCTCGCCAGTTTGTGTTTTAGGCGCCGATATTGCCGATGGTTTGTTTAATGGAGAAGAGCCTTTAGGCAAGCAGATCAAGGTAATGGGGCGCCGCTTAACCGTGGTTGGCGTATTTAAAAAAGAGGGCGACGATATGCTCGGCATGTCGCAAGATAAAAACGTATTGATTCCGCTTAACCTGGCCAAAGGTCTGTTCGATGTGCAAGACGACCGCTACAATCCGCAGGTAACGGTAAGGGGCAAGGATAATATCAGCCTGGATGAGGTTGAGGCTGAATTAAGGGGGCAGATGCGCTCTATACACAGGCTCAGGCCAGGCGAAGAAGACGATTTTTCTTTGAATAAAACCACCATGCTGTCTAACCAGCTGGATATTATGTTTGGCGTGGTTAAGGTTGCCGGCTGGGTAATCGGAGGGTTCTCTATCCTGGTTGGCGGTTTCGGTATTGCCAACATCATGTTCGTTTCGGTAAAAGAGCGGACCAACATCATCGGTATCCAAAAATCGCTGGGCGCCAAAAATTATTTTATCTTATTGCAGTTTATATTCGAATCGGTAGTGTTGTGCCTGTTGGGCGGGGCGTTTGGCCTCGGACTGGTGTACCTGCTCACCCTGGTGTTTACCTACGGGGCCAAGGTAGAGGTCATTTTGTATATGAGCAACATCGTGCTCGGTATAGGCGTATCGGTAATTATCGGATTGATTTCCGGATTTTGGCCGGCCTATTCAGCTTCGAGGTTAGATCCGGTAGAGGCGATCAGATCTTAATTTTGAATACTTATTTAAAATGGAAGAACTTCGTTATAGCTTAATGGGTGTTGAGAAGTTGAGTACTATCACCCAGCAGCTTATAGAATGGGATTTTTCTGAGCTATATGGGATAGGCTTTTATAGGGGACATGATAAATACGCTCATATCGAAATAAAGGTATATCCAACAGATGCCAATGTTGATTACCTACATTGGAACGTTATTCATGCCTTGCTCCCTAATCAAGAAATAAAAAGTGCACAAGATGCGTTAAATCCATATGTAAAATTTATCGGAAATTATTTAAGCGCAATCAAAAATAAAAGAGTGAATCTTGTTTTTGAAATAGCCAGAGTTGGTTTTTCAGCAACAGATAGCTGGACAAAGGCTTGTGGAACAGCATATATTGACGCATTTGTTAGTGCATTTGATCAAGACAAGTTCAATAGGGCAAAAGAAATAAGCGATTTATATTTCGCCGATGAAACACAGATTAGAAACGCTGTAAATTCTGCAAATAAACCTTGGTAGACTACTATGTTAAAAATTTAGTATCAAAAAACTAAAAAAAGAGGCCCGCAATTGCAGGCCTCTTTTTTGTTATAATTAAATTAATGGTTTGCTTAAACCAATTGAGCCAAAGCTTCACCAATTCTTTTAACGGCTAGCCTCAATTGCTCTTCAGATGCGGCATAAGAAATACGGATGCAGTCTTCGTTGCCAAAAGCCTCGCCGGTTACCAGCGAAACGTGCGCTTCGTTTAAAAGGTAAAGGCACAATTCTTCGGCGTTGTTGATAGGCGTTCCGTTAAAGCTTTTGCCAAAATAGCTTTTCACTTCTGGGAAGAAATAAAAAGCACCATCTGGCAGGTTCACTTTTACATTCGGAATGGCTTTCAACAAATCGTAAACGATGTCTCTGCGTTTCCTGAATTCTTCGCGCATGCTCAAAACGGTTTCTAGTCCGCCTTCGTAAGCAGCAAGCGCTGCGCGTTGGCTGATAGAAGAAGTTCCAGAAGTGATCTGCCCCTGCATTTTGTCGCAGGCCGCGGCAATTTCTTTGTTGGCGGCCATGTAACCTACTCTCCATCCAGTCATGGCGTACGATTTAGAAAAACCGTTGATTACCACTACACGGTCTTTGATCGAATCGAACGATGCGATAGAAGCGTGCTCGTTTACGAAGTTGATGTGCTCGTAAATTTCGTCGGAGATGATGAAGATATTGGGGTGCTTTTCGAACACGGCCACCAAGGCAGCCAGCTCTTCCTTGCTGTATACCGAGCCGGTTGGGTTGCAAGGCGAAGAGAACATGAACAATTTGGTTTTTGGCGTAATGGCCTCTTCCAATTGTTGTGCGGTTATTTTAAAGTTCTGTTCTACGGTGGCGTTGATGAATACGGTTTTGCCTTCGGCCAGTTTGATCATTTCTGAGTAAGATACCCAATAAGGTGTAGGTACGATCACTTCGTCGTCTGGATCGATGAGGCACATGACGGCATTAGCCAAGCTTTGTTTGGCACCAGTAGAAACCACAATCTGGTCGATTTCATAACTCAGGCCATTTTCTCTTTGAAGCTTCGCTGTAATTGCCTTTCGCAAATCTGGATAGCCGGAAACCGGTGTGTAGTAGGAGTAGTTTTCGTCGATTGCTTTTTTAGCAGCGGCCTTTACATTGTCCGGCGTAAAAAAGTCGGGTTCTCCAAAGCTTAAATTGATTACATCAATCCCTTTGGCAGCTAATTCTCTACCTAACTTTGCCATTTTGATGGTCTGAGATTCGGATAGGTTACGGATTCTTCTAGATAAAAATGTCATAATGATTTGAGTGAAAGCGCAAATATAAAAACCTGAGCGAATTTTGGGTCAAAAAATAACAATTTTCATAAAACCTGAGCATTAAACTGTAATTTTGGGTCTAAAATTTCCTCAATTGCAACCAAAAAAGAAGGCTATACTGATTTCGCTATGTGTAAGCATTGCTTTGATGCTGGCCAAATTTGTAGCTTATTTTCTCACAGGTTCTAACGCCATCCTTACCGATGCGGCCGAAAGTATCGTCAATGTATTGGCCAGTTCCTTTGCTTTTTACAGTATTTACCTGGCTACCTTGCCCAAAGACGAAAATCATCCCTATGGACATGGCAAAGTTGAATTTTTTTCGGCTTTTTTAGAGGGCATTCTCATCGGCCTTGCAGGAATTATCATCATCTTCAAGTCAACTTACGACCTCATTTATCCGAATGAAATCAAACAGTTGGTTGATGGAGCCATTATCATCGGTGCCACTGGCGTCATCAATGCTTTGGTGGGCTATTACCTCATCAATACTGGCAAAAAGAACAATTCGATTACTTTGGAGGCCGATGGCAAGCACCTGCTTACCGATTCGGTGAGCAGCGCCGGACTGGTGGTGGGCATTATCCTGATCCAGCTAACGGGTTTTTATTGGCTGGATGGCGTAATTTCTATTGGTCTGGGTTTGTATATCATTTTTAACGGCTACAAGCTGACCCGGAAATCGGTAGGCGGGCTTATGGACGAAAGCAATATGGAGCTGGTGAAGGATATTGTAGTTATTCTACAAAATAACCGTCAGGATAGCTGGATAGACATCCATAATTTGAGGGCGCAGCAATACGGGGCCGATTTGCACATCGATTGCCATGTTACGTTGCCCTATTATTTTGATCTTACTGCCGTGCATCAGGAAATTTCGAACATAGATCAACTCATCAACGTTTCGGGCTCTCGCCAAACCGAACTTTTTATCCATGCCGACCCTTGTTTGCCGGCCTGCTGCAATTATTGCAAAATGCAGAACTGCGGCGTAAGGCAAGAGGCTTTCAGGGCAGAAATTGCCTGGAACATGGAAAATGTAACCAAAAACCAAAAGCACTTTAATCAATGAGTTATTTTAACGTAAGGGTATATGGCCTGCTCATTAACGAAAGCAATGAGGTGCTGCTGAGCGACGAATATGAATACGGACAGTACTTTACGAAATTTCCGGGTGGTGGCGTAGAGCTGGGCGAAGGATTGATCGATGCCTTGAAACGCGAGTTTGTGGAAGAATGCAATGCGGCCATAGAGGTTGTAAGCCATTTTTATACCACCGATTTCTACGAAAAATCGTCGTTTAACGAAAGCCAGCTCATCAGCGTCTATTATATTGTAAAGGCGGTAAATTCGTTGGCACTGGATATTAAAACAACCGTTTTTGATTTCTCGGCCGGTAGCACGCAGTCTTTCAGGTGGGCAAACATCAGCACCCTCAGCTTAGACGAGATTACTTTCAAAACCGACAAAACGGTGGTTGCCTTACTCAAAAATACGCTCGCCTAAAATGCAAAGACCTGTTTTATACTACCTGGCACCGATTATAAAAATTATACTGTTCCTGTTTTTTATTGTTTTGTGGGTAATCCCCGTTGCCATGGTTTTTGGATTTAGCTTTCTTCCTTTGGCCGGGAGTGGCTTTGACATTGAGCTTTATTGGGAGCTTGGTATGGTACTGGCTATTTTAGGCAGTTTACAAATGGTCTTTTTTATATTTAAAATTGATTTTTGGACTGTCTTTGTCAGGAAAATAGGCGCATTTTCAGGTTTTTTAAAGGGAACGTTGATCGGGTTTTTGCTCATTGCGTTTTGTGGAGGTATTTTATGGGCCAATGGTAATGTTCGCTTTGCTATGGGCAGCATCAGTTTCATTACCTTGGCGGTCTATTTGTTTTATTTCATACTGGTCGCCGTTTTTGAAGAGCTGATGTTCCGTACCTATCCCTTGTTTGTGTTAGCCGAAAGCTATCGCATAGCTGTTGCAATAATCATTAACAGC
The DNA here is from genome assembly GCF_059705275.1 of Pedobacter sp. TM02. NCBI lineage: Bacteria > Pseudomonadati > Bacteroidota > Sphingobacteriia > Sphingobacteriales > Sphingobacteriaceae > Pedobacter > Pedobacter sp. TM02. The sequence goes on along the minus strand of NZ_AP046530.1, from coordinate 2,356,685 downwards.
ATTGGTTTTGGACTGGTACACCTGGCCAATCCGGGTTATACGCCCCTGGCGTTTCTCAATATCGTGTTGGCTGGAACGCTGTTTGCTGTTTTTACCCTGATAAAACGAAATGTAAGCTGGGCCATCGGCATCCATTTCGGATGGAATTTTGCCCAAGGCGTATTATTGGGCTATAAAGTAAGCGGATTAGCTACAGAACGGGCCTTGATAGCCCAGCCCATTGGCAAAGCCTATCTTTCGGGAGGGGATTTTGGCATAGAGGGTTCTGTTTTTTGTACCCTAATCTTGTCGATTTTAATAAGCTGGATGTTGTACCGTTATCGGATTGCACCAGTAGTAACTTGGGCTTTTGAAGAAGTCCATGAAGAAAAGGAGCGAATAGCATGAATTTAGTAGAAAGAGACCAAAAAGTAATATGGCATCCTTATACCCAGATGAAGAATGCCTTGACACCCATTTCCATTACCCATGGCGAAGGTGTTTACCTGTATGCCGAAGATGGCAAAAAATATATAGATGCCGTTTCATCGTGGTGGGTAACTATTCACGGCCATGCGCATCCACATATTGCGCAAAAAGTAGCCGCACAGCTGCAAACCCTCGAACACGTCATTTTTGCGGGCTTTACGCACGAACCAGCCGTAACCCTGGCCGAGCGGTTGTTGCCTTTGTTGCCAGGCCAGCAAGAAAAGGCTTTTTACAGCGACAACGGCTCTACAGCGGTAGAAGTAGCCCTGAAAATGTGTTTGCAATACTGGAACAATAAAGGCAATACCACCAAGAAAAAAGTGCTGGCCTTTAAAGATGCTTACCATGGCGATACTTTTGGGGCGATGTCGGTTAGTGGCCGGAGCATTTTTACACATCCTTTTGCCGAACTGCTTTTTGATGTGGAGTTTATCGACCTGCCAACGGCCGAAAACATGGCAGCCCTACAAGCTAAAATCCAAAACTTAAAATCCCAGCTGGCTTGTTTTATCTTCGAACCTTTGATATTAGGTGCCGGTGGCATGTTGATGTACGAAGCTGAGCATTTGGATCAATTGTTGGCTACCTGTGCCGAAAACGAAGTACTGACCATTGCCGACGAGGTAATGACTGGTTTTGGTCGAACCGGAACCTTTTTCGCTACCGAACAGCTAAGCAACAGGCCCGATATTTTCTGTTTGAGCAAAGGCCTAACCGGAGGCACCATGCCTATGGGGCTTACTACCTGCAATGCCAAAATATTCGAGGCTTTTTTAAGCGAAGACAAATTGAAAACGCTTTACCATGGACACTCGTTTACGGCCAATCCGGTGGCCTGCGCCGCTTCATTGGCCAGCTTGGATATTTTGCTGGAACCGGCAACTTTGGCCAACATCAAAAGGGTAGAAGCCCAGCATCGCCAGTTTTTTGAAAAGGTCAAGGACCATCCCAAACTGCGCAATGTGCGCCAAACCGGAACCATTATTGCGCTGGAGTGGGAAACCGGCAACGATACGTCTTACCTCAGTGGCTTGAGAGATCGCTTGTACACCTACTTTTTAGTTAAGGGAATTATCTTGAGACCCTTAGGCAATATTATTTACATCTTACCTCCGTATGTCATTTCTAACGATGATTTGGCGTACATTTACCGCACTATTCAACAAGCTTTAGACGAAATATAACATGCAACTTTCTTCGATTTTAGAAAATATAGTTAACGATAACCAACTGCATTCCAAATGGTTGAATACTTTGTCGTACATGGAAAATGCAGGTGCTAAAAAGATATCGGCTTCTGAGCACAAAGAAGAAGTCACGCTGCTGATTTTGAAGCATGCGGCTGAAGAACACCGTCATGCCTACTACCTGAAAAAGCAATTGGCCAAGCTCGACGAGAATTTATGCAAAACCTATACCAATGCCGAATTGCTGGTGCCCGATCACACCCGTTTTTACCTCAATACGCTCGACGTACAAGTGTGCAGGTATTTGAAAAAACATTTCAGCTTGAGTGGTTTCGACCTGAAGTTTGCCGCCTATCTTTTTGTAACCTATGCTATTGAAGTTAGGGCAGATGAGCTTTACCCGATTTATCAGCAGATTTTGACAGCTAAGGCAAGCAAGGTGACCGTAAAATCGATTATTTTGGAAGAAGAAGGCCACTTGGAAGAAATGCTGAACCAATTACGCGAATTTTCGCCAGACTGGGAACAGCATGCCGAAGCCATTATCCAAATTGAGCAGCAAATGTTTAATGACTGGATGCAGAGCTTGGCAAAAGTGGTCAATTAATCAGCTAGTTAGCCACAGCCTAAGTAAAATTGATTTTACTGATTTTCAATCAGCTCTCTCAGTCCATGGTTGAGGTTTTTAAGGTCGAGCTTAAATTCCTTTTCGTACACTTCGTTCATATCGGTATAAGCCATTAGGCGCTTCAAACCCTTTATGCCGTCTTTTTTATAAATGACGTTGCACAACAGGCCCTGTATAGAACTTAAAGGATTGGTGTAGTTATCCATAAAGTAAAATTCTTGGGGTTTGTTCAAGTTAATTTCGGGGTGGTTTTTCAGGTATGCCTTAACCCGCCTGATGTGCCACGAAAGGCTTTGCCCCATAGAACCACCGTAAAATACAGCCAAGCCTTCGTTTAACGGTGATTTGGGATGTAGAGGGTTGAGGTAAATATGCACAATTTCGTGGAAGTAGTTTTCGCCATTGCCGGCGCCGTACACGATATTGTCTGTTTGGTTTGAAAGACCAGAGGGTTTCTCCCTGTTACCTAGGCCTAATGTAAAATCGAAACCCCTGATCTGTTGTATTTCATCGTAGGTAGGAGCAAAAACATACTCGATTTGTATGGGCTTGAGCTCCCAGTCCTTCTCTAGTCTTTCTATTTGCCTAATCAGGCTATCGGCTCTTTTTTGATTGAAAATATGCTTTTTGGGAAAAGTATAATGGATATTTCGGAGGTCTTTGTGTTGCCAGCCCTGTTTGTAGAAAGTAATGGGTTTTACAAAATGCAATTGCTGGTTCTTGTCTTTTTTGATGATGTGATTAGAGATATACATCACATTCAAAATCTTTAGGGTATCAATCCAGCCGCCAACAGATTTTAGGATGACTATGTCGTTTGCCAAGGGCTTGACATAAGTAATGGTTTTGATGGGTGCCATGGCGTAGATCGGATAATCGCCACCGATGCCATAAATAGAAAGATCTGGTATTTTGTACCTTTTGCAATCTTCTTCGCTCCAATATTTCTTAAAATCGGGCAGTTTTTTGCCTTTAAATTCGCTCATGTAGTCCGCATAGAATTTAAGGGCCGATTTAATCGTAAGGTCTGTAGTGTCTACTCCGGGATTGATATTGAGCTGCGCGTCTGCCTGTAAGCCGCAAACAATCGAAAAGAATAAAATAGCGAAGATTTTTCTCATGGGGCCAAATATATAAATAACTATACTTTAATCACTTTTGAAGGTGTAATGGCAAATATTTGGTCGTTAGTTTTGGGCCTGATCATGCTGAGGCCTGTAAAGGCGCTAAAGGCTGGCAGTACGGCATAATCTGCGCCGAAATAAAAGCAGGGAAAACGCAGGCTTTGCTTGGCTTTGCCCAATAGGGTTATTCCTGGGTGGATATGCCCGCTGATGGGATAAAGCGCTTCTTCCTTGCACTTTACAAAATCGTGGATGAAACAAAACTTAGTGGTACAATAGCTCGGGTCGTAGATTTTGATGCCCAGATGATGATAGCTTTGTTCGTCAAGCTGATCATGATTGCCCTTTACCAGTACAAATTCGATTGGGTTATATTGCTGTTTCCAATGTGCAAAATCGTCTACTTCGGTGTTGTGGTCGTGGTGAAACATATCGCCGTTAATGAGCAGTATTTTGGGCTGGAATTTTTCGAGCAAGCTGCTGAGCCTCTGCAGGTCGCTTTGCGCCAAGGTGGTAGGCACCTGTATGCCGGCTTTTCTAAAATGCGCCGATTTGCCCAAATGAAGGTCGCTGATAGCCAAGAGCTGTTCTTTTGGAAAAAAAACGGCCCGTTCTTTGGTTAATATCAATTCTTCTTCTTTGAGGGTAATGATCATGTTTTTACTTGAAAACTTCGCCTTTCATCCGCTCGATGCGCTGTTCTAATTCTTCCGAACTCATGTTTGCCCTCAGGCTGTCGACCTTGATGGGGAAAGACAAGGGGGTAAACCTCTGTGGATAAGTAATTACAATTAGACTTTGCTGTATACGATGTAGGGCGGCCGCCAAACGGGGTTCTTCCAATTGCTGGTAAAACACTTCGTCGTAAGCTTGGCGCAAAAGTAGGTTATGCCTGTCAAAATCGCTAAATACGTTGAAAAATAGGCCCGCCGACGATTGCAGGTGCCTGTTGGCGACGTATTTGCCCGGATAGCCCTGAAAAACCAGGCCTGCAATGCAGGCAATATCCCTGAACTTGCGACGAGCCATTTCTGTGGCGTTGATACTCAGGGCAATATCTTCGGTAAGGTTGTTGGGCGAGAAAACTTCGTAGGCAATCGCATCGTCCATCGGGATTTCGATGTCGCTCAACAGCTCGAAGCCGTAATCGTTCATGGCTATAGAAAAGGTAATTGGGACCAATTTGCCCAAGCGATAGGCTACCAGAGCGGCCAATATTTCGTGTACCAGCCGGCCTTCGAAAGGATAGGCAAAAAGGTGGAAGCCTTCTTTGTTGTTGATCATTTCGATGAGCAGTTCGTTGTTTTGGGGCACATGCGAACGTTCCTGCTGGACCAAGAATAAGGGGCGTACCACGTCAAGCTCTTCTTCCGGCTGGCTGGGTTCGAGTACCTCATTGTATTTTTTGCGCAAAACCATACCTAAATTCGAAGAAAGGGGCAACCGTCCGCCCATCCAACTGGGAGAAATGGCTTTATTTCTTTTGCTTTTGCGCACCATTACGGTCATGTCTTTTAGCTGGATAAACTCTAAAATCCGTCCAGCTAAAGTAAAGCTGTCTCCGGGTTTAAGTTTCGATATAAAATATTCTTCAACCATGCCAACATAGCCTCCGGTCAGAAATTTGACTTTGAGCATGGCTTCGCTCACAATGGTACCGATATGCAGGCGGTGCCTCATGGCAATCTGTCGGCTTTTTACTTTCCAAAGCCCGTCTTTTTCGTCTCTCACCACTTTTTTAAACTCCTGGTAGGCGCTCAAACTATCGCCGCCAGAAGTGATGAACTGCATTATCCAGGCCCATTCTTCGGGCAGCAGCAGCTTGAAGGCATTGGTTTGCTTGATTTCTTCGTAAATGGTTTGGTCGTCGAAACCATCGCCTATGGCCAAGGTAACCAGGTATTGGATCAGCGTATCGAACACCATAATTACGGGCTCCCTGCTTTCGATGTTGTGGTATTTGGCGGCTTCCTTAATGGCGGCGGCTTCTACCAGTTCGAGGGCATGGGTGGGCAAAAAATAGATTTTGGAAGTTTGGCCGGGCGAGTGGCCCGAACGGCCGGCCCTTTGCAGGAAACGGGCTACACCTTTGGGCGATCCTACCTGTACAACGGTATCGACAGGCTTAAAATCTACGCCCAAATCGAGTGACGAGGTGGCGATAACGGCTTTGAGCAGGCCGGTATGCAGCGATTCTTCGATCCAGTTTCGCAGCTCGAAATCTATCGATCCGTGGTGGATGGCAATACGCCCGGCTAAGTCTGGCTCGATGTTGAGCAGGTGCTGGTACCACATTTCCGCCTGTCCGCGTGTATTGGTAAAAATGAGCGTGGTTTTGCTCTTTGCTATAATGGGTAGGAGCTTGTAAGCCAGTTTGAGGCCTAAATGCCCAGCCCAGGGCAAGGTTTCGATATCGTCGGGCAAAATAGATTTAATGGCGATTTTCTTTTCCAGCCTGGCCCTGACGATTACTTTCTTGGCCCCGGCTTCAGGCGCGATTACTTCGAGTGCTTCTTCAATATTGCCAATGGTAGCCGATATACCCCAAACCCTCAGCTTCTCATTGTTGCTAGCTTTCTGCAGCCCCTTGATGCGCGATATGGCCAATTCTACCAATACGCCTCTTTTGCTGCCCAATAGTTCATGCCATTCGTCGGCTACAATGCATTTTAGGTTTTTGAACAGGGAAGTTGAGCCTTTTTGGGCCAACATGAGGTGCAGGCTTTCGGGGGTGATGAGCAGAACTTCGGGCAGGTTTTTCTTCTGTTGCAGTTTTTCGGCCTGCGTGGTATCGCCATTTCTGACGCCAACGGTCCAATCCAACTCCAATTCGAACAGTACTTCGCGCATGGCCCGGGCAATATCCTTGGCTAGTGAACGCAGGGGCGTAATCCAAATGAGCTGCAGGCCTTTGCTATACTTAGAATCTATGGGGTCGGCTTCGGCATTAAGCCCTGCTATTACTGCTGCCAAAAACAATGAAAAGGTTTTGCCAAAGCCGGTTGGTGCGTTTACCAAGCCGCTATAGCCCTGCAGGTAATAGTTCCAGGCCTCTTGCTGAAAATCGAAAGGCTTCTTTTTGCTCGCTTTGAGCCAGGCAACTATTTTCTGGTAACCTACTGTTTTTTGCATCGCAATACGAATATAAGACTTTAAGGCTTTAACGTTTCGGCAGCCACCAATAATTGCTTCAAATCTTCCAGGGTATTGATTTCGTCTGCTTTTTTGTCTTTTCGCCACCTGGCGATACGCGGAAAACGGAGAGCCAATCCGGCTTTGTGGCGTTTGCTTTCGGCTATACCTTCAAAAGCGATTTCGAACACAAGTTCGGGCTTTACGGTGCGTACGGGACCAAATTTCTCGATGGCATTTTTGTTCACAAAGCTGTTTACTTCCTTAATTTCCTTGTCGGTAAGGCCAGAATAAGCCTTGGCTATGGTAATGAGCTGATTGCCATCACGCACGGCAAAGGTATAGTCGGTGTAGAAATTGGCGCGTCTGCCACTTCCTTTTTGGGCGTAAATCATCACGGTATCTACGGTGTATGGGTTGATTTTCCATTTCCACCAATCGCCACGCTTACGGCCGGTGTGAAAAACAGAATCCAGTTTTTTGAGCATGATACCCTCGCTATTGATGGCTCTCGAATTTAACCTTTGCTCAGCCAGTTCTTCCCAAGTGGCAAACGCTACAAGCGGAGACAGCATGACGATTTGTTTGGTTTCGAGCTTTTCAACCAGGCTGGCAAGCAGGGTACGCCTTTGTGCCAGGGGATATTGCCTGATGTCTTCGCCTTGGTATTCTAAAATGTCGTAAGTGAAAAATCCGATGGGCGCGTGTTGCAATTGCGTTTTGCTGATGGTTTTCCGGTTTAGCCGTTGCTGCAGCGTACTGAATGATTGTACCTTGCCTTCTTTTACCGAGAGGATTTCGCCATCCAACACGATGCCGTCTTCCAATTCGTCTTTTAAAAAATGAAGTTCGGGAAACTGTTCGGTAACCAGTTCTTCGCCCCGCGACCATATAAACAGTTCGCCATTGCGCTTCACAATTTGTCCGCGGATGCCATCCCATTTCCATTCGGCCTGCCAGGCTGCCGGATCGCCCAGGTTTTCGGGTTCTGTATCTAAGGCATAAGCCAGGCAAAAAGGATAGGGCCAGGAGTTGTCGGTATTGACGTGGCTTCCCGAAGTCAGTACTTCATAAGTGATTTTGTGGGGTTGCCATTTGCCCATGATGCTGTGCATGATTTTGCTGCTCTCTTGTCTGGTTTGCTTGGCAATGGCATTAACGAGCATTTTATTGGAAACCCCGATGCGGAAATTTCCGGAAATAAGCTTGTTGAAGATGAAACGTTCTTGGGTATTGAGGCTGTTCCAGGCATTAGTAACGTATGTTTTTTTGGCTTCATCGTCTTTTTGAGCCAATTCGGCCAGTTCGGCCACCCATTGGTGCAAGGGTTTGGCTATGTTTTGGGCAGCTGGTGGCAAAACAAGGGCAATGGTTTCGCTTAGGTCGCCTACGTTGTGGTAGCTTTCGGTAAAAAGCCATTCGGGCAACTGGCTCAATTCAATGGCCCATTGCTTAATCAAGGCGGTATTTACCGGTCTTTTTGGCTTTTTTCCGGTAAACATAGCAATCACATAGGGCTTGTCCCTGTCATCAGCTTCGTTAAAATAGGCTACTAAGGCTTCTATTTTATCGTTGGTTTTGTTGCTGAGCTCGAGTTCTTGTATCAGTTGGGCAAAACGTTTCAATTCGTGTTTTCTATCAGGTTAATCAGGCTTTCGTCGTCGTCGCTGCCATACTTGGTGGTTACTTCTTCGGCACCGATTCCAATTTCGTTCAGGTATTTGGCAAAAACCGCCGACGAGCCATGGGTAACAAATACTTTTTCGGCACCCGTGGCCTTAATTGCGGTCAATAGGCCGGGCCAGTCGGCATGATCGCTCAGGGCAAAACCTGCATCCGCGCTTCGCCATCTTCTGCCTGCACGTACCATCATCCAGCCCGAGCAGATACCTGTAGCGGGTTGTTGCAGGCTTTTGATCCATTTGCCATCGGCCAAGGCTGGTGGAACGATTACGACTCCCTTTTGCATTTCTTCTTTTTTGGTTTCGGAGGTTATTCTGATGGTGTTGGGCAGGTCTACGCCGGCCGCTTTAAAGCCGTCGTTCAAATTGGCAATGGATTGATGCACATAAATTGGGTAGTTACCGGCCAGGTTTTTGATGAGCCGTTGTGCCTTGCCCAAGCTGTAGGCTATCAGGATACTTGTTTTGCCTTTGAGGTGGTTAATAGCTATCCAGTCTCTCATCTGTTCGAAAATCAGTTCCTGAGGCTGCCAGTGGTAAATGGGTAGGCCAAAAGTACTCTCGGTTACAAAAGTATGGCATTTTACAGGTTCGAAAGCAGTACTGATGCCATCGTATTCTATTTTGTAATCGCCCGAAACCACGCATATTTCGCCTTTGTAGGCCAATTTGACTTGTGCTGAACCTATGACGTGTCCAGCTGGATGCAGGCTTAGTTTAACCCCGTTAATGTCTATTTCTTCGTGGTAAGGCAATGTTTGTACATTATCGCTCAGGCCATAACGTTGTTGTAGTATAGGCTTGGTTAGTTCGTGGCAGAGGTAGTTTTTATTGCCCCATTTCACATGGTCGGCATGGCCGTGGGTTGTTACCGCATAATCAACCGGATGCCAAGGATCGATGTAGAAATTGCCTTGGGGGCAATAAATGCCTTTATTGGTAAATTTGATTATTGCCATAGCTATATTAACGTATATTGTCCATACAAAGTTTGGGGTCGGGCATGGGGCCGATTACATTTATTATCGGGTATTTAGCCGATAAATTAAAATATCGGGTATTTAGCCGATAATTGGAAATATCGGGTATTTAGCCGATATTAGTAAAATGATAGCAGTAATTACAGGAGATATAGTCAATTCGAGGGTATTGCCCGACGAATGGATCGGTACCTTGAAATCGGCTTTAGAGCATCTATTGGGCAAAAAAAAGCCAAAATGGGAAATTTTTAGAGGCGATAGCTTTCAGGTAGAACTGAGCCCCGAAGATGCCTTGCTTAATGCCATTTACATTAAGGCTTGTATCAAAACCCTGAAAAAGGCAGATGTGCGCATTGGCATTGGCTTGGGCAAGAAAAGTATTGATTCGGCTAAGGTTACAGAAGCCAATGGCGAGGCTTTTATCAGCTCGGGTATGGCTTTTGATAACCTCAAGCTCTATAAAACCAATATGGCCATTAAAACACCTTGGCCTGATTTTGACGATGATTTTAACTTTTCCATCCGCTTGGCGCTGATTGCGATGGATAACTGGGGGCAGATAGGTGCCGAAATGGTAAAATATGCCATCGAAAATCAGGAAACCAAGCAAGACCAGATTGCCAAGATATCGGGGAGGAGCCAATCGTCGGTTAGCGAAGCCTTAAAAAGGGCCCATTACACAGAAATTATGGAGCTCGAAAACAGATATAGAAACCGGATTGTTCAACTCATTAAAAGATAATGGAAATAGCCTTGCTTAAACTTTTGCTGGCACATGTACTGGGCGATTTTGTGCTGCAACCCGATGCCTGGGTGGCAGAAAAGGAACGCATCAAGCTCAAATCGCCGAAGCTTTACCTGCATGTTGCCATCCACATGGCCTTGATTTTTGTGGTTTTTATGTCTTTTGCCGTTTGGCCATTGGCTTTGCTTATCGGTTTGCTGCACGGAATAATAGATGCGATTAAGCTGCTTTTTCAGAAAGCCGGCACCAAAAGAATTTGGTTCTTTGCCGATCAGGCTTTGCATATCGCTGTCATTTTAGGCTGTTGGAATTATTTCTACCAGCCCCACGTGAGCCTTGCTTTCTTGCAAAGCAACCAATTTTGGCTGTTGTTGCTTGGCGCTTTGTTCTTAACTACGCCAGCTGCGGTATTGATTAGGGTAATCATTGCCAAATGGATACCCACGGGTGGCGGAACGGCTTCGCTGCAAAATGCGGGCAAGTTTATCGGCATTTTAGAAAGATTGCTGATTTATCTTTTCGTATGTACCAACCATTTTGAAGCGGTAGGCTTTTTGCTGGCCGCCAAATCTATTTTCAGGTTTGGCGATTTAAAGGATGCCCACGATATCAAACTTACCGAATATGTGCTGATTGGCACGTTGCTAAGTTTCGGTACGGCACTGCTTGTAGCCATGGCCGTGCTTCATATCGAAATTTAACTTTACAAAAAAAGGCCTCTACGTTTAGCAGAGGCCTTTTTTAGGGTAGTTGTTTATCTTCCTCCCGGAGGACAGTTTTCTTTTAAGAATTTGGTATAGGTTAAAGAAAGGTGTTCGCTGGTGCCCGGACCTTCAGAAATGCTGTGGGTACGGTTAGGGTAGCTCATCATTTGAAATACTTTCTTGTTTTTGATCAGTTCGTTGATCAGCATTTCGGCGTTTTGGTAGTGTACGTTATCATCGCCGGTGCCATGGATATACAATAAATTGCCTTGCAGATTTTTGGCATAGGTAATTGGCGATCCCTTTACATAAGCCTCGGTGCTCGGAAATGGCGTACCCATGTAACGCTCTTGGTAAATGTTATCGTAGGTAAGCTGGTTGCCCACGGCCGCAATGGCGATTCCTGTTTTGTAGATCTCAGGATATTGGAACATGAGGTTAAGGGTAGAAGAACCGCCGCCACTCCAGCCCCAAACCGCCACACGGTCTTTATCCATAAAAGCATTGGTAGCCAAGAGTTTTTTAGCGGCCATTGCCTGATCGCGGATATTGATAACGCCAATGTTTTTGTAAATGCTTTTGCGCCAGTTAGCTCCTTTGGGCACGGGTGCGCCACGGTTGTCCATCGAAATGTAGATGTAGCCGTCTTTGGCCATATCGCCGGCATACAAGAAGTTTCTGCCTGCGCCAAACGTATCGCCAGCGGTTTGCGAAGCAGGCTCGCCATAAACATAAAATACAACAGGGTATTTTTTGGTAGCATCGAAATTGTCAGGTTTTTTCATCCATCCGTCCATTTCCACACCATCTTCGGTAGTTACTTTAAAGAATTCTACCTTGTTTTTTGAAGGTTGTTGCTTAGCCAACTGGTTGGTAATGCTGCCCTCCATGGTTAAAGGGTTGTTGGTTTTAAAATTCATCCACTCGGTAACAGGGCTTACAGTAGCACTGTTGTAGCTGTGGCGGGCAAATAAGCCATTAGGCGAAATAGAATAGCTGTGCGTACCCGGTAAAACCGATGGTGTAACCATTTCTAGTTTGCCTTTGCCATCCAATTTGGTTTTATAAAGGTATTTTTGGGTCGCATTGGTAGGCGAGGCCATGAAATAAACGGTGTTCTCTTTTTCGTCTATCAGGCTTACGCTGATTACATCATAGTTGCCTTTGGTAATCAACGATTTTTTTTTGCCGTCCTTGCTGATGCGGTAAAGGTGTGTCCAGCCGTCTTTTTCGCTTTGCCAAACAAACTCCTTGTTGCCGTTAAGCCAAACCCAGCCATCGGTAGCATCGATCCAAGCTTTGTCGTTTTCTTTGTAAACCTGGCTTACTTTGCCTGTTCCGGCATCGGCAACAAACAAAATGCTTTCGTTTTGCTGACGGTTCAGTTGTTGCAAAATTACTTCGTTGCTGTTCGGAATCCATTCCATGCGTGGAATGTAATGCTGCACATTGTCGCCCGGGATGGCCAGCCAATTGGTTTTCGCCGTTGCAATGTCTACAATTCCGATTTTGCAGGCTGAAGGATCTTGGCCAACTTTTGGATATTCAACCGGAATGGTGAAAGAATAGATCGAATCGGTGTTGTTGATCATCAAAAAGTTTTTGATTTTGGTGGCATCTATTTGCCAGTAGGCGATAGATTTTCCATCAGGGCTCCACCTAAAACCATCCAAACAGGCAAACTCTTCTTCGTAAACCCAATCAAAGGTACCGTTAATCATTCTTGAAGTGCCGTCGGTAGTTAAGGCTTTCGAAGTGCCGGTTGCCAAATCTTCTACATACAGGTTGTGTCCGCTTACATAGGCTACTTTCGAGCCGTCGGGCGAGAATTTGGCAAACATGAGCGAAGAGGCGGGCTTGTCTTTGCCAATCTGGGTCAGTTTGTTGTTGGCTATATCGGCTACCCAATAATCGCCACGGCTATCCTGGCGCCAAACTTTTTTGGTATTGGTGTAAATCAGCGCCTTGGTGCCATCGTCGCTCAGCTGAAAGCTTCGTACCGGAATTGTCTTGCCGTTTGTGGTTAGCAATTCTCTGCTGATTACTGTTTTCCTGTCGCTTTTGGGCAAGGTAATCATTACGATTTCTCCACCAGCGTTCTGGTAATAGCCACTGCCGTCTTTGGTCCAGTTAATACCGCCACGGCCTTGTGCCTTTGCCTGGTAGTTGCCCAACAAAGCAACAACCGCTACGGCCATTAAATACTTGGTTATTTTCATATATAATTTATAGTTGTGTGCATTTTAGAGTTTGATAAATTGCTGATAAACAGTTTGTAGGTAGGATTGGCCTAATTTAAGATTTTTATCGGTCTGCGCTGTGTTCTTCGGATCGTCGTTATACAAAATGCTTTTGCCGATGTTGTCGAAAGTAACGCAGTGCCCCTCGTTAACAAAGCCCAGCCCGTTGTCCCAGCTGAAGAATGCAAAATGTGGCGAATAGGGGTTGAGCAGGTTTTTACTCCAGGTAAAATCCTTTGCATTGATGCCTAACTGTGCCAATAAGGTAGCTGCAATATCCTGCTGGCTTCCAGTTTGGTTAAAGGCTTTTCCCTTAAATTCGTCTTTAATCACATCGCCATAAAAAAGCAAGGGAATGTGATAGCGTTGTGGCTCAAAAACTTCGAACTTGTTTTTCGGATACAAGTGTCCATGATCGGCCACAAAAATAAAGAGGGTATTGGCGTACCAAGGCTGTTTTTTGGCATTGAGCAGGTAGGCGTTGATACAAGAATCGGTATAGTAGGCCGTGCTCTTAAATTTTTGGATGATGTCTTTATCCCCGAATTTTTGCCTAACCGGCAATTCAAAAGGCTCGTGGTTGGTTAACGAAAGAATGGTAGAAAAAAACGGCTGTTTTTCCTGGTTCATGGCTTGCAGCTGTTTGTTGAAAACCAGGGCGTCGTAAGCGCCCCATTTAGAGTTCATGTCTTTTTTGTCGAAGCTGTTCTTGTCGGTCAGTTTTTGGTAATTATGGCTCAGAATAAAAGCCTTGTAATTATCGAACTCTGATTCGCCACCATAAAAAAACGAAGTCTGATAGCCATTTTGAAATAGTTTTTGACTAATGGCTGGTATTTTTTGCATTTTTTCGGGCCATTTCACAATGCTTCCGGTTCCGAGGGTAGGAAAGCCCGTTAACGTGCCGATTAGTCCTTTGTCCGTACGGTTGCCCGCCGCGTAAATCTGGCTAAACAATACGCCGTCCTTGATCATGTTGTCGAAGTTGGGCGTAATTCCATCTTCGTTGCCCAAAGTCTTGGTAAGATCTGCAGTAAAGCTCTCGAGTATAAAGAGAACAATGTTTGGCTTGTTGTTTTTGAGGATAGCAACGGTAGTGTCTTTGGGTACCTTGTACAATTCGGCTACGGTTTGCTGAGCTTGGGCATCATCAAAATAGCGGTATGGATTTTTGTTGGTTTTGGTAGAGGCCAAAATGCTCGATACCAAATTCCATTCGGTATTGAGAGAGGCATGGTTCAAAATCTCGTTTTTAGAGAAATAGGCCATGCTTTGGCTGTTCGGAGCAACATCTACACCACCTCTGATGATGAGGAAGTTAACACCCAAAAGTAAAACAGCTACCACAACTTTAAGCCAGATTGGCGTTTGAACGAAAGTAATTTTCTCTCTGATGAGCACCCGATGCAGGTAAAGGCCAACCAGCAGCAAAGCAGTGAATACGATAGCACTCAGCAACAATGGCGATGAAGCGCTTGAAGCCAGGGCCTCATTCGGCGTATCGAAAACAAAAGCAAGTACCTTGGCATTGATTTTACTGCCCCATTCGCGGTAAACGTTAAAGTTGATGGTGGCTAACAGACTGAACAACGCTAGGAGCACGATATCGTATATCCTCAGCCATTTCAATTCCACTTGGCGTTTCTTGCCCAGATACCAAAAAATAAAGACTAGCAAAGGAATGATGGTGATGTAGGCGGCCATAGAAAAATCAAGCCGCAGGGCATGGTAAAAGGTGGCTAGCTTCTCATCGAGAGGGATGTCGCGCAGTTTTTTGTGGAAGATGAACAGAAAGATAAATCTTTCGAAGGCAAAAAACAGGAGCCACAAAATAAAAAAACGGACAAAAAAAATCAGGCTTTTAAACATTGGCCACTAATTTAGTAAAAAAGCCAATATAAAAGCCTGATTTGAACAAATGCGTTGCTTAGCGACTATTCGCCACCGCCATTTTGCATGGCCATAATTTCTTCCATGGTTTTTACTTCGTAACCGCTAGGAACATCTAAAGTAAGCGGACCAACTTTTTCTTCGGCTGCATTTTTCAGGGTTAAAGTGGTTTTAACACCATTTTGGAAACGAGTAAATTTCAACAAAGCGCCTTTTACATCTTTAAAGTCTTCGCCAGAGAAACCTGCAGGCAATTCAAGTTCTGTAGTAGCCCAAAGCTCATAATTTCCACCTTTATCGTCTTTGTAGGTGTATTTTTCGGCGTTATAGGCCCCAATCATTTTTTTCTCGCCAGTGGCTTTGAAATCGCTCAGTTTTGGAGAGTTTGCTTTTGCTTTTTCGTAATCTTCTTTGCCTTGTTTCACGGCGAACTGCATTTGCGCTACAGGAACGTCAATCAAAATCAACCCGTTGTTGGTGGTGCCATCGCGCAATACCGTAATGGTAGCCGGACCTTGTTCCAGTTCCATTTTAGAAATGGTACCGTTAAATTTAACTTTGGTTTCCTTAGGCAACTGAGCGGCCATCGGCTCTTGCTCTGGAGTGAGGCCATACTCTAAAGTATAGGTGATCGAGCCTTCGTTTATTTTTTTCTGGGCGTGGGCACCAACTGCGGTAGCGATTAAAATTGCGGCCAAAACGCCCGTTTTCATGAATTTGAACATAGTATTAGTTTTAGAATTTATTTTACCATTTAATTTTTTCTTTATTCAGGAAAGAAGCCACTCCTTTTTTGAAATCGTCGCTTTCTCTCACCCTGGCATTTAGCTGTACCGCTTTTTCCAAGCTTTGGTCTAGCCAAGGATTTGTCGTTCTATTGATCAGCTCCTTGGTCACTGCCAAGGAATTTGCCGATGTGTTGTTACACAAATCTAATGCAAAATCATTTACCTTTTGAGCAATCTCTTCCTTTTTTGTTACAAAAGTTATCAAATTAAAGGCAAGGGCCTGCTCGGCCGAAAAGAGCTCGCCGGTTAGTAATAGGCGTTTGGCAATGGTTTCGCTTGTTTTGCGCATCAGAAAGCAGGCTACAATGGCCGGAACAAAACCCAGCTTCACTTCCGTATAACCAAAATTAGCCTCAGGAACCGAAAAAATAACATCGCATACGGCAGCCAATCCACAACCTCCGGCTATGGCATGGCCTTCAACCTGTGCAATAACTATTTTGGGCAACTCGTAGATGGTGGTAAAAAGCTTTTTGAGGTGATTAGAATCAGCCAGATTTTCTTCATAGCTGTTCTGCTGTAGCTGTTGCAGGTAGGCCAAATCGGCACCGGCACTAAATACAGCCCCGTTTGCTTTGAGTACCACTACTTTTACATCCTCCTCTTCGGCGGCGCGCAGCAAACAGGCAGTCAGTTCGCTCACCAGCTCCGGATTTAGAGCATTTCGCTTCTCCGTTCGGTTTAAGGTAATGGTGGCAATCCTGTTGGCTGTTTGGTATAAAACAAGTGCTTCGTTCATATTTTTTTGGTCAGCTAAAAGTCGATCAAATATGAATTATTTTTCTTTAAAATATGGACGGATAGGCCAATTTTATTTGCTTCGGCCTCATAGCGCCTGATTTGGTCGTCTTTAAGGCTGGCATCGATAAGAAGTTCGGAAAAGACGAGCTCCTGCCTCAACTCTACCAATTTTCGATTGAAACCCCGATGAATCCATACCAGGTCGAACCGGGGCAATTGGCCGATTTTTTTGGAGTTAAATGAAGAATCGAGCAATAGCAGTTGATAAGAGCCAAAGCGTAGCTGATGTTCTTTTTTTGTCCAATATTTCATAGCGGTATCTTGGTCGAATTTCAGGAATGTAAGCTTGTTGAGCTGCAATTGTTCAAGAGCCGGCCCGACGTAGAATTTAAAGGACTTGTCGGTTGTGTTCAAATCGCTAACCACTAATGCGTTTTTACCTTTAATAAAGGCCATGGCATAGTTTTTTCGGAGGCTGAAGCCTATGATTTTTTGCTGTTGAGCTGTTTGGATGTGCCGGTAAACAAAGGTCGACTGCAAGACTATGCTCAAGGCCAAGGCTACAAATAGTCCTTGTTTTTGGTAACGTGCCAAGGCAAAGACTAGGCTTCCGAGCGCGAAACTGAGCAGCACCAATTGCCCTTGGCTGATCCAAATTCCATTAATGCCGGCAAAGGGCAGGTGGGCAATCCACTGG
Organism: Pedobacter sp. TM02; assembly: GCF_059705275.1. Lineage (NCBI taxonomy): Bacteria > Pseudomonadati > Bacteroidota > Sphingobacteriia > Sphingobacteriales > Sphingobacteriaceae > Pedobacter > Pedobacter sp. TM02. Next base: position 2,339,679 of record NZ_AP046530.1, on the reverse strand, counting down.
AGACCATGGTTGGTAAAATTGATGAGCCATTCGAACAAAGGAGCCAGAAAGTACAGCCTGAGCATCAAAATTATAATGCCCAAGTACATCAATACGGTAATGGGCAAGAGGATAAACAGGTTACTGATGATGAAATACAAGGGAAACTGATGGAAATAATAGATGCTGGACGGAAAAGTAGCCAGCTGTGCGGCTAAACTAATAGCCGTGGCCGACCATAGTTTGTCTAGCCATTTATTTTTAAAATAAAACCATCGGTAGATTTTGGGTTGCAGATAAATCAAGCCAAAAACGGCTAAAAAGGAAAGCTCAAAGCCTACATCCCAAAGTAGCAAAGGGTCGTAAACGAGTAAACAAAAAGCGGTAAAAGCTATGATGTTGTAAGCATTGGTGCTTCTATTGAGCGATTTGGCAATAATGTAAATGCTCAGCATCACGGCCGATCTGAGCACGGAAGGCGAAAGGCCTGTTAATAGCGCATAGTACCAGATAAGTAGGCAGATGAGCAATAGTTTAACGATTTTTAAAATTGGTTTGCGTTCTAAAAAGAACAAGGCCCAATTCAGAAAAATGTAGATAATTCCTACATGCATGCCTGAAACAGAGAGCGCATGTATAGTTCCGGTTTTGCTGTAGGCCGCTAGGGTTTCTGGACTCAGATCAGATCGATAACCCAAAATCAGGGTAGAAGCTACAGCAAAGGCTTCATCGTTATGGATAAGGTTTCGGTATACCGATACTTGTTTTTGCCTCAGGGTAATGGCGTATTTTAGTATGGGATTTCCACCTTGGCTATGGAGCTGAACCAACTGATTCTGATTCATAAAAACCTGATGATAGATGTTTTGATGGGCTAGCCAAGCCTTAAAGTTAAATTCGGCGGGGTTATAAGGCGGTTCTATTTCCTGATGTTGCGAAAATAGAAGTATCTCGTCTCCATAATTGAGCTTGATGGGCCGGTTTTTGTTCAGCCTCAGTCCAACCAGTAATTTGCCGTTTCGCAACTGCCAGCTGTTTTGCTGATAGCCCTGGCCAACGGTTAACTGAAAGCGCATGATGAAGCCGTTTGTTTGAGGCTCGTTGCTGATATGCCCCTTAAGGTAGGTGGGGCTATATTTGCCAAAATAATGCCTGTTTAAAGATTGTTTGTTGAGCAAAAAAACCGAAATGCCAAAAAAACAACAGAAAACATAAAATAACAAGCCCGTAATGCCCTTGTAATGGTATATTCTCCATTTTTTATAAAACAGATGGGTAAGCCATAGCCCAGTTAACAAGGCAATGGCCAATATGACCGGCAAATAACTAGGAAACCAATCGGGCAAATGGTAGCCTAGTACTAGTCCGGCCAGGAAAGGGAAAAGCACCCTCACAAAAACGATTTCGCCTTTAAAAGTCAAAACAATCAGAATTGGTAGCGAAATTGCAGTTTAATATCGCTTTTTTTGTTGCCTTCAATTTCATCTAGACCGGAGCCAACAGTGCCTGCTCTGGGGTAAAATGAAAAGGCATACCTGCCCCAAATGTCCAGGCGCTTGAGCAGTTTGTACTTCAGGTTCAGGTAGTTTCTCCAACCTTTGCCACTATACATGCCAAAGCTGAAGCTGTACAGCACATCATCTTCATAAGCATATATTCGGCTGTTAAAAGAGGGGATATTGAAATAGGCAATCCTTATGTTTCCTGATAATCTGGTTCTCAGTGGCTTATAACTCATATCCTGGTAGGCGAGATAGCCAAATTCTGCACCGCTTGCGCCCTTGTGATATTGCGATACCTCCAAGCGATTTTGAAAGCCAATCGATCTGTTCAGTTGCCAGTTTACATCTGCCCTGTACGATTCCTTTTTTACCTCGTCGAGGTAATTGATGGGAACAGCCAGGTCTGTATTTTGCTGTTTCAGCTCGCTCTTGTAGCGCAGCTGGATTTTGAAGGTTTTGCTCGGCATATAGCTCAACTGCCCCAAAACCTCATACCCATCTGATGGTGCATCAATCCTGAATTTTAGCCAAGGAAATTTAAAATAATCGGCATAGACTGCAATGGCCCACGATTTGGCAGGATATAAGTTTAATCCAACATACAAACCCCTTTCATTCGTGGCGCGGGTTGCTTCGGCCATTGCCTGGTTAAAAAAGTTGTGGTAGTTGCTGGCATAGTTGCGGTAAAGTACAACTGCCGACGCTTTTGCCGACAGGCTGATCAAAGCACCATTTACATAAGCCAGGCCACTTTGCAGGCTTTTGGCAATTTCGCCAAAAAGATAAAAGTTTCGATAAATGTACGTGTAGTGCAAGCCTAGGTTGGTCAGTGTTTTTCCCGAAAAATCATCATAGCGATATGGAGATGTTTCGGCTGTAAAAGCACGGTTGTAATTGGTACGGTGGGCAATCAGGCCAATATTGAGGTTGTTTCTTTGGTACTGTAATGCGCCACCAAAAAACAATTGGGTTAAACGGTTCCTGTTTTTGATTTCACTCTCCGTTCGATGATAGCCCGTTTCATTGATGGTGGTAAGCACTTCTTCGCCTTCGTTGTTCAGGCTTAAACTGGCATCGAGCTTTCTGTAAGATAAAAATCCGGTAAAAACCAGGTACTTGGTTAATGTAACGGTTGTTGCCAGTCCGCGTAAGAAAGCATATTCGTTGGCCGAGTGATAAGGTCTCAATCCGAGGTCTTTTTTGGCAACACTGGTTACATCAGGAGCCTTGCCAAATGCAAATCCCGACCAAAGGGTTAATCCCTGGCCAAATTGCAGGCTATAATCGCCTAAAACTATTTTGTTAAACCTCCAGGTATTAAAAATTGCCAAGTGGGCCGATTTAAAGTCGGCACCCCACTTTTCTCCCGCATCTTTTTCAGCAATCAAGCCGGCGTCTATCCGTTGGGCAAAATTGTATTTGTAACGCAGCAGCAAACGTTCTGGCGTGCCCAAATATTTGCTTCCGGTTAGCTTGGAGAAGCCCTTTGGCATGTCTAATGTCCGTCCGGCTCGAATAAATAGGTCGTTTTCGCCAAATAAGCGTAGGTTCTTCAAAGTAGGTTTCCTCATCAGGCTATTATTTGCTATAGCAACAAAAGGCAATAGCCGTGTTATGGTTTCCGCATCAAAATTGGGAATACTTTGCAGTTCGAGTACGTCAATGAAAGGCCCATTGGCTTTGAGGTAGGCGAAGAAATTACTGATTTGCAGGGGCGAAAGAAAAACCAGGCTTTTTAATTCTTCTGCATGGGTTTGGTTCAGGTTGATGGGATGTTTGCTGAAATAGATCAAGCGGTCTTCCAGTTCAAAAAGGTCGTAATCTTCAGGTAGGTTTTCTGCCAGGCTCTCCATCAAGTCTTTGATAAAACCCGCTTCGGCCGTTTGCGCCCTAACGATATTGCTATACAAGAAAAGCATCAATAAAACTCTAAAATACATAACCCAAAGTAATTTGAGGCGAGTAGCCCAGGTAAGGATCGCTGGCTACGGCCATGTCTAACATGAATTTTTTATAGTGGAGGCCAAAGCCGGCATACTGCTTAAAGGGCTTGGCCGTTAAACCGCCACGCAGGCTGAATAGCGCTAGCAGTTGGTAATCTATACCGATGGCCACATCAATCGGAAGATGCAGTGTCTTGCTCAAATCACTAGTAAGCAGCACCTTATCGCTGACGAGATACGAGAACCCCAGATGAAAAGAGGTCGGAATAATGAGCTTAACCGCTGGGCCCTTGTATGCCTGAAGCGCCGGATTATCGATGTAAAAACCAAGCAAAAGCTGCTTATTGAAGCGATAAAGAAAGCCTACATCCAAAGAAAATGCCGAAGTTGCGCCATAGTTGTCGATTTTAAGCTGATGGTAATTCCCCTTGAGTCCAATGGCCAGTTGTCGGCCGAACTTTTTAACCATGGCCAAGCTGGCCCTGATTTCGTTGTATTCGGCAATGCCATAGCGGTCTAAGCCAATCCCAATGCTGTTTTTTTGAAAAGGAATGGCAATGGCAATGGCCTGTCGACTGAGTTCGGTGGCAAAAAGATACTTGGTGTAATCAATGGCCGCCACTATTTTCGGAATCCCAGAGATGCCTGCCGGATTGCCCTGTATGCTCCAAACATCTTCAATGGCATTGCCGTTATTGCCCATGGCAGCCAGCCTTGCGCCTAAATGGGCTTGCGCAAGGCCATTAGCAACACTACCTTGTAGCATTGCTAGGCATAGTAATATTCTGTTCATAGGTAAGGTAAGCCTAATTTACAGAATATAAATGATATAAAAATTAAATATTTAAAATTTTATTCTTTTAAAACTTAATATTCAAAATTAAATTTTTAATTCTTTCCCATCCACGCATGTGTCCACATGCGCTTGTGCACCGGAATGGCGATTAGCCGATCGATCGTGATGTTTTTAACTGTCCACTATTGCTGCGTAATAGGATTTGGGCGGCTCAAATCCAGATTGATCCTGCTTAAAATATATTTAATTTAATGCCTTTATAATTAGCAAGTTAGTTTAATAGAATTTCTCTATTCTTTAATTTGTTTATCCGTATGAAATGTTTTTTGGTCCAAATCATGAAAGCCAAGGACTTAAGCTGGCGTTATGGATAAATAAATCGATTTAGTTTTGCTATTTAAGCTCGTACTGCCTACATTTAATTTATATTTAATCCTCCCAACCAAATTTATTCCTGATATGAATATTAAAAAACATCATTTTTTTGTTTTCCTGATTCTTGGGGCCTTGGCGGCCTGTCATTCATCAAATCGGGAAACTGCTAACGAGCAGCCAACAGCAGGCAATGGCTTAACGGCCGATTCTTTTAAAACGACCATTGATGGCAAAGCGGTTGCACTTTACAGGTTGGTTAACGCCAAGCATATGGAAGCCAATTTTACCAATTATGGTGGACGTTTGGTTGGTTTACTAGTACCCAATAAAGCTGGAAAACTGGTTGATGTAGTGGTGGGAATGCCGAGTGCAAAAGCCTATCAAGAAGCCACAGAGCCTTATTTTGGGGCTACCATTGGCCGCTATGGCAATCGTATTGCCAAAGGTAGATTTAAACTGGATGGCCAAGTTTATACCTTGTTTGCTAATAATGGACCTAATACCCTGCATGGCGGCAAAAAAGGGTTTCAATATGTAGTTTGGGATGCCAAGCAGCCCAATGCCCATACGCTGGAGCTTAGCTATCTTTCAAAAGATATGGAGGAGGGCTTTCCGGGCAATTTAAAAGTCAAAGTAACCTATACTTTGACAGATGATAACGAGTTGAAAATGGATTATGAGGCTACGACCGATAAAAATACGGTTGTAAACTTGACCAATCATGCTTTTTTCAACCTTAATGGCGAGGGCAGTGGCGATATCCTCAAACACAGCCTGCAGCTTTATGCCAATTATTTCCTGCCAGTCGATTCAACTTTGATCCCATCTGGCAAATTACAGCAGGTAGCCGGTACACCTTTCGATTTTACGCAGCCGCAGCCTATCGGCAGCCGTATCAACCAGCAAAACGAACAGCTGGCTTTTGGCAAAGGCTATGACCATAACTATGTGCTCAACAAAACCAAAGCCTTGGGCATGTATCACGCCGCAACGGTTAAAGGCGATAAATCTGGAATCGTTATGGATATTTATACCCAAGAGCCTGGTTTGCAGTTTTATAGCGGTAATTTTATGCAAAGTAAAAATACCTTTAAATCGGGTGCAAAAGACGGTTTTAGGACGGCATTTTGTCTAGAAACGCAACATTTTCCTGATTCGCCCAACCAGTCCAACTTTCCGAGCACCATGCTTGGGCCTGCTCAGGTTTATCGGACGAGTTCCGTTTATAAATTTTCGAATAATTGATTTTTGGCTGACATCAGGCCCGGCAAAGAAGCTTAGCTTTGCGGTTTTAGTCGAGTTATGAACAAACACATCGAACGTATCCAGGTTGCCATCGAACCGTTGAGGCAACAAATTGTGAACCATCCGGTTTATGGTGTAATCGAAAGCGTGGAAGACCTGCGCCTGTTTATGCAGTACCATATTTTTGCCGTATGGGATTTTATGTCGCTTTTAAAGGCGCTGCAAAATAATTTGACTTGTACCTCCGTACCTTGGTTTCCTACCGGCAACGCGGCCACAAGGCATCTCATTAACGAGATTGTGGTAGGCGAGGAGTCGGATGTGGACGAGCATGGCCAACGCAAAAGCCATTTTGAGCTTTATTTGGAAGCCATGGAACAGTGTGGCGCAAGTACAGCCAGCATCAATCAGTTTATTGGCTCGTTAAAGGCCGATGGAGACTTCGAAAAAGCCTATGCCACATCGGATACACCAATGGCTGCCCGTCAGTTTGTAGATTTTACCTTTAGCGTAATCCATAGCCAGAAAGCCTACCTACAGGCCGGTATTTTCACTTTCGGTCGCGAAGACCTGATCCCGTCGATGTTCTTGGCTATTATTAAAGATATGGCGCTCGATTTTCCGGAGCAGATCAGCATCTTTAAATACTATTTGGAAAGACATATCGAAGTTGACGGTGACCACCATAGCCATTTGGCTCTGGAAATGACAGCTTTGCTTTGTGGAGACGACGAACAGAAATGGACCGAAGTTGGTGCGGCCATCAGCGAATCATTGCAGCAACGCATTCAGCTCTGGAATGAAGTGCACAAAGAAATTTGTAAAACGAAAGCCATTGCGTAAATTGCAGGAGCAAAGCTTTAGCACTTATAGTAATAAAAAGATGTTTTTGAGTGCTATTGGCTTGGTATTTGAGGCATAAAATTGCTTAATGATTAAAAATTATGAAAACATTTATGAATAGGACATCATCCGGTCTGCTGGCAGCAGTCTGTATGGTTGCAGTATTGGTTTCGTCTTGTAAAAAGAACGATGACCCTGTAGTGGTTAGTGGCGATGCCAAAATCAAAGTTGTAAATGCGGTACAAGGCTCCAACGCCCAGGATTTTTATCAAGGGAGTACCAAATTAACCACTACAGCCTTGGCTTATGGAGATGCCAGTGATTACTTTACGGTAAAAGCAGGTTCAAGTACCATTTCTTTTAAGGATGCAACTACCGCTACTTTAAAAGCTTCGGCCAATGTAGGCATGAATACCAATGGCTCTTATACTGCATTTTATTATACCGATGCTTCTGGCGCTGGTCAAATTACAGGTTTTGGCGACGATAATACGGCTCCGGCATCAGGTAAGGCTAAAGTAAGGTTTATGAACTTGGGCTCGGCTTTCAACAACTCGGTCAATATTATCATTAGCGGAGGGTCGGCTTTAATCAATGGCCTGCAATATGGCAATGTATCGGCTTATAACTTAATAGATGCCAATGTCAATGCCTTAACGGTATCAATTGTAGGTTCGGGAACCACAACTGTTATTCCAGCTTCCACTTTCCAATCGGGTAAGGTTTACACGGTTTGGTTTGATGCCGCTAATTCGACAACAGCGAACTATCACGTGATTTTACACAACTAAAATTCTTTTTTTGAAAGAAGAAAGCATTGCCATTCCGGCAATGCTTTTTTTATGCCGGAGCCATTTAAAATTTGTTATTTTTGGTCCTTATCATTTCAAATGGATCAGCAACAATCCTTACAGTTAAGAACCGTCAATGTGACCCGCTATGTAACGCCATTACGCGAGGGAGGTTCTATGCCTGCCATTGCCGAAGCAGACGACGGCTTTTTGTATGTGCTTAAGTTTAGGGGTGCCGGACAGGGCCATAAAGCGCTCATCTCCGAAATTATTGGTGGAGAATTGGCCAGGGCTTTGGGCCTTAAGGTACCAGAACTTGTTTTTGCCAACCTCGACGAGGCTTTTGGCAGAACCGAACCTGACGAAGAGATACAAGACCTGCTGAAGGCAAGCGTAGGCCTTAACCTGGCCTTACATTACCTTTCAGGCGCAATCACTTACGACCCGACAGTGGCCACGATTGACCCGTTGCTGGCTTCGAAAATCGTGTGGCTCGATTGTCTGCTCACCAATATGGACAGAACTGCACGCAATACCAATATGCTTTTCTGGCATAAGGAGCTTTGGCTTATCGATCATGGCGCATCGCTCTATTTCCACCATTCGTGGCAAAATTGGGAAGAACAGGCCAAACGGCCATTTGTATTAGTTAAAGACCATGTTTTGTTGCCACAGGCCAGTTTGCTGGAGGAGGTTGATGCCGAATTGCGCAGGCTGCTGCATCCAGCACTGATTAACGAAGTTTTGCGCCTCATCCCTGATGCATGGCTTGACGAAAGGACTTTCGAAAGCAGCGAGGCCCAAAGAGCAGCTTATGCCTCGTTTTTAAATACCCGAATAGAAAATTCTTCCATTTTTGTAAAAGAAGCACAACATGCAAGAGCTGCACTTATTTGAATATGCCGTTATTCGCGTAGTGCCCAAGGTAGAGCGCGAAGAATTTTTGAATGTTGGGATTATTCTGTATTGTGCCAAACAGAAATTCCTGAAGAGCCTTTTTCACCTGAACGAAGCGCGCCTGAATGCCTTTGCTTGCGAAACGGAAACCGATTTCATTTGGAGCAATCTATTGGCTATCGAAAAGATTTGTGAAGGTAAGGCAGGTTCAGGGCCTATTGGCCAGTTAGATATGGCCTCGCGTTTTCGTTGGCTTACGGCCACCCGGAGCACCGTTGTACAGGCTTCTAAAGTACATCCAGGCTTCTGTACCGATGCGCAGGAAACATTAGAGAGATTGCACCAGCAATTGGTTTTATAGCATGTTAGCAAAGGCCAGGAAATATAAGTTTAATGGTGGCTGATTAGTTTTGGCAATGCCTTTAAAATAGGTGGCTTAATTGCTTTGATCGCCTCAACCATGTATGTTATCGCCTGGCTTATAGTGTATTACAACTTTATCCCCGATTTTATGGAGAATATTCGGCCCATGTAATCAATCAGGCTAAGGAAGCCAAGGTGTCGCAAGCTGAACTCAATAAGCAGATTGCCCAGATGGATTCTTTCAAGGAGATTTATAAGAGTCCCTTTGGGCATCATTTTAATGACATCTGGAAATCCTGCCACTTGGACTAATCGTTGCACTCATCAGCTCATTAAACTTAAAGAAAAAAGAAATAAAAATTGTTGCCCAGACTTAAAGTTCAAACGTTTCGCCCCGCTCGGGAATGGCCACTTGGTAGCCTTCCTGTTGTAAGGCATTGGCAAAGGCAAGCATGCTTTTGGTTTCGCCATGAACCAAAAATACCTTTTTGAGCTGCTGCACGGGTTGTTGCCTTACGGTTTCCATCAAGTCGTTGTGGTCGCCGTGTCCGCTTAGCAGGTCGGTTTGTTTAATGGTAGCATAAACCATGAGGTCGCGGTTGCGCAAACGCACAATAGGATCGCCCCGCAATAGCCTGTCGCCCAAAGTACCTTTGGCACAAAATCCTATAAAAAGAATTGTGCAGTAATAGTTTTGGATGTTGTAGTAAAGGTGGTCTTGAATGCGGCCACCTTCCAGCATTCCGGCAGAAGAAATGATGATGCAGGGTTCTAAATAATTGCTGATCGACTTGCTTTCCTTCTGATCGTGTGTATAGGTGAGGTTCTCGAATTCAAATTCATCGCCTTTGAGCTGGTAAAATGTTTTGGCTTCGTTGCTCACCAGCTCATGATGCTTGCGATAAACATCGGTGGCGTAATTGGCCAGCGGGCTATCTACAAAAATCTGTACCGGAGGCAACAGGCCCTTGCTAAAAATCTGGTTCAGTGTAAATACCAACGATTGGGTACGGCCAATGCTGAAGGCAGGAATAATAAGCCGGCCAGGGTTTTTGATACAGGTTTCCGTTATCGTTTCGATCAGTTTTTGTTCAATGGTCGTTCCCGTCGAATGCAGGCGTCCGCCATAAGTAGATTCACAAACCAGGTAATCAACCGGTGGCAAGGGCATCGGATCGGGGAGGACAGGGTAGTTTTTTCGGCCGATATCGCCGGTAAAGGCAATTGTTTTGGTGGTTCCATGTTCGGTTATGCTCAGTACTACGGCGGCAGCGCCCAGTAAGTGGCCAACGGGAACAAAAGTGAGGGCTATATGGCCGTTAATTTGGAACGTTTTGTTAAAACCGATGGTGACGAAGCGATCTACGGTTTCCATCACGTGTTTCTGGAGGTAAAGCGGTGCAGGACCTGAACGCTTTTTGCGGCCATGCGATTTTTTCTTTTGTTTGCTTAAAAAGATATTTACCGAATCCAACAGCAAAAGTTCGCTCAAATCGGCTGTGGGTGGCGTGCACAGGATCTGGCCCTCAAAGCCCATCCTGATTAAAGTGGGCAGGTTACCTGAATGGTCGATATGGGCATGGGTCAGAATCACCACGTCGATGTTGCTGGGGTCGAAGGGAAAATGCTGGTTTTCGTCTAAATAAGTACCTTTTTCATAATCCAGTCCACAATCTATCAATATATTGTAGCCTTCGGTCTGCAACAAACTCATGCTGCCCGTTACTTGCTGGGCAGCGCCCCATACGCTTAATTTCATCTCAGTAGATTCTCCGCTAAAGTGGACAAGATATTCATTTTTGTGGTTCAAACAAAACCTTGAAGGCCAACTGATTTAACTATGGGTAAAAAAAATGACTAAACAAAAACGCCCTTGTTGCTGTTTTTGAATGGAATTGAGCCTGTATTTTTTGAATTGGCGTTGCCTCGGTTTCTGTTTTGGCATCATTTTTTCATTAGTTGGGTATAAATTAAATCTAAATATTATGAAAAGGATAATCGCAATAGTTGCTTTGGCAACAGTTTTAGCTTCTTGTGGCAATAGGGCCAAAGAAGAGGCATTGGCCAAACAGCAGGCCATCGCTGCCGTAAAAGACAGCTTAAAATTAGATAGTTTTAAAAGGGTGGAAGAAGCCAATAAGCAACGCCTGATCGAAGAAAAACACCAGGCAGAATTGGCCGCGGCCAGAAGAAGTGCCACAACCAGCTACTCGTCTAGCGGCACCACCACTACCTCGTCGGCCGGAACCACTGCCGCAGCCAAGAAAAAAGGCTGGAGCGATGCGGCCAAAGGTACAGCTATTGGTGCAGGTGTTGGCGCTTTAGGCGGTATTTTGATTGATAAAAACAATGCCAGGGGCGCTATTATCGGTGGTTTGGCAGGTGCAGGTGCCGGTTATGCCATTGGTAGGGCCGAAGACAGAAAAAGCGGCAGGGTACAGAAAAAACAATAATATATTATCTAGCTATGTTAAAGCCCAGTTTGTAAAAGAACTGGGCTTTTTTGTGAATAAAAAAAAAGACATTGCGCTAACCATCCTGACATTGTACCCTAATGAAATTGTATCTATCATTGCATGTAATTTCAAACCGACCAACATGTATCTGCTGCTTATTGTCGTTTTAACGCTTGTTATATTTATTTGCTTCGTACTCCAACTCCCAGTTTTTGGGCGTTTGCCAAAGGGAAAGCGACCCGAAAAACTAAGGCAACTGCCTAATTATGGCCGTGGGGCTATCGAAAATCTTTCGCCAACACCAACCAAGCCAGAAGATGTTTCATGGTGGCAAATGCTGTCTAAAGTAATCAAAGGCAATACGAATGGTGTGCCTCCAAGGGCTATTTCGCCACTTGTTCCAGACTTTTCGGCTTCAGAATCGTTCAAAATTACCTGGTTTGGGCATTCGTCATACCTGATCCAGGTAGATGGTCTGAATTTGTTGGTCGATCCTGTTTTCAGTGCCAGAACGTCGCCTTTTCAGTTCATCGGTACCCAAAACTTTCCGGGCACCGGTTTTATCAAGGCCGAAGACCTGCCACCTTTGGATATCGTGCTGATTACGCACGATCATTACGACCATTTGGATTACGGAACGATTTTAAAGCTAAAAGACAAAACCAAGCATTTTATAACTTCTTTGGGCGCAGGCAGCCATTTAGAGCGATGGGGCATCAAGCCCGGCCAATTAACCGAATTGGCTTGGGGCGAGACCGCCGAGCTGATGGGGCTACGCTTTACTGCAGCGCCCGCCAGGCATTTTACCGGACGAAAATTTAAGCGTAACCAAACCCTATGGTCGTCTTTTATACTTAAAACCAAGACCCAGCAGCTTTATTTGGGAGGAGACTCGGGCTATGATACCCATTTCAAGAACATCGGACAAACTTATGGGCCTTTTGACCTGGCTATTCTCGAATGTGGCCAATATAATGACATGTGGCCCTATATCCATATGTTTCCCGAAGAAGTGGTACAGGCCAGTATCGATCTTGGTGCGCAATGTTTGCTGCCGGTACATTGGGGCAAATTCAAATTGGCTCTCCACGATTGGGACGATCCGATTAAAAGAGTAAAGGCCAAAGCCGACGAGCTGGGTGTGCAATTGGTTACGCCACAATTAGGACAAACCTTTAACCTGCAAAGCAAACCGCAGACAGCTTGGTGGAAAGAATTATAAATTGTTTAAATGAACAATTGCCCCTAAATTAGTGTTTGTTAAAAAAAGCTAAACCATAGACCATGAAAACCGATCTTGTCGAAATATTCCAAACCATTAGGGCTTCGTTGCAGCCTTATGCGGCCAAAGGTTTCGCCGTTCGAAACAATACCGATTCAGTTTATGAACTTTGGAGCGAGCAGGAGGTGGAGATAGCGGGCAAAAAGTACGATGAGGTATTTTTTGTCAGTGTCTGCATCTTGAAGAATAGTGTTGGTTTTTATTTTATGCCGGTTTATATCGAACCTGAGCTAAAAAAATTGTTGCAGCCCGATCTGCTTAAGTTGCTCAAAGGCAAATCGTGCTTCCATGTCACCAAGTTAAGCGACGAATTATTAAATCACCTTGTAAATGCCCTCGAAACAGGTTTTACGCTTTATAAACAAAAAGGGTGGGTTTAAATCCGTTTTGGCAGGAAGATGTTTTTTTAACTGTACAGGCATTTCAACACGATATCAAATGGCTGCACCCGGCACCTTACTGTATTTTGCAGTGCAACGGGCAGTTTTTTATTCATTTGGTGTCTTTAACAAATCAGTTTGAACCCAAAGAGCTAATCGCCTTGCAGTTTCAATACCAACAAGAAGGCAAGCAGTTGGTGCATTTGTGGGAAGATGTTTGGTTGGCCAGGAGGGCGCAAGTACTGATGCGCGTCAGGTCTTTTCTCGGTTTAAACCAGATTTATCATGGCAGGCAGTCCCAAATCGTTGAAATCGATTCGAAAACCGCTCAGCGCTTTTTAGATATGCATCATTTGCAAGGCTATATCCATGCCAAATACCATTATGGTTTAACTTATCATGATGAATTGTTGGCTGTAGCAAGCTTTAGTAGCGCAAGGCCCATGAAGTCAAAAGGAGTTGCTTACCAATCGGCAGAGCTGGTTAGGTTTGCCTCGGCCAACGGACTAACCATTGCAGGTGGTTTGAGCAAGCTGATCAGGCATTTTACCAAACAGCTCAAATTAAACGACCTGATGACCTATGCAGACAGAGATTGGTCGCTGGGCAAGGGCTACGATAAACTAGGGTTTAGTTATGCCAACGAAACCGAACCTGCCTATTTGTACGTAAACAGCTCAACACTGGTCAGGTATTTTCCGCATCGCCTGCCCGCCAAAATCGTATTGGATTTTGAAGCTCAAAAAGACTTAAATTTGGACGATTTTTTGGCTTTTAACGGCTATATCAAGTTATTTAACACGGGCAACTTAAAATATTACCTTTACTTTTAAATGCAGGCACATCCATTATTGATCATTTTGGGGCCAACGGCTTCTGGCAAAACCAAATTGGCTGTTGCGGTAGCCGACCGGTTAAACGGCGAAATCATCAGTGCTGATAGCAGGCAGGTTTTTAAAGGAATGGATATTGGTACGGGAAAAGACCTTAACGAATACCAAATCAACGGAAATCATATTCCTTATCATTTAATAGACATCAAAAACGCTGGCGAAAAATACCAGGTCAATGCTTTTAAGGATGATTTTTACCAGGCCTTGGCGCATATTGTTCAACGTAGGCATTTGCCTGTTTTGTGTGGCGGTACCGGCATGTATATCCATAGTTTGTTGCAAAACCACGAACTGACCGCTGTTCCGGTTAACGAAGCGCTGCGAACTGCGCTTTTGCCCTTGTCCAAAGCCGAATTGCAAGCTAGAATTAACCAATACCCCGAAAGTTTAAGAGCCCAGGCTGATTATTCGTCGGCCAAGAGACTGATCAGGGCGATAGAAATTGCCGACTATCTCCAAAATAACCCTTTGCCGCGGCGGTCCAGGCCAATGCTTAAGCCTTTGGTTATTGGTTTGGATAGCGAGGTCGCATTGCGGAGGAATAGGATTATAGACCGCTTGCAACTGCGGCTAAACCATGGACTGATTGCAGAGGTTGAAGGCCTGCTCCACGATGGCGTATCGGCAGCAATGCTTTCTTTTTATGGGCTTGAATATAAGTTCGTAGGTGCTTATCTGCAAGGCGAAATGGATTTGGCCACCCTGCAGGAGAGGCTGGGAACTGCAATTTGCCAGTTTGCCAAAAGGCAGATGACTTTTTTCAGGAAAATGGAGAAGGACGGCGTAAATATCCATTGGCTGAAGGCCGAAAAAGGGACAGCCCAACTCCAAAAGGAAGTTGTCGATTTATTTATGGCGTTTAATTCAAAATAATCGCATATTCGCTCCATGAACAAAAAAATGAGGCCACTGATCAAATGGACGGGAGGTAAGTATAAGGAATTTGCCCTGTTTGCCCACCACATCCCTGAATTTGAACGCTATGTTGAGCCTTTTTTTGGAGGGGGAGGCGTGTTTTTCGCCTTGCAACCCCGTGTTCCCGCCTTCATTAATGATAAGAGTGCCGACCTCGTTAATTTTTACCGGCAGCTTGGACAGCAAGATTTCAAAGCCGAGCTTATTAGATATGCCGATGCCTGGACTGCTTTGGCCAAATTATCGGCACAGCTTTGGGAGCGTTGCGGAGAGATTTTTACGAGGTTTATCCATACGGATTTGCCCATAAACGAGTTGCAACAATGGCTTGAAGAGACTTTGACGAAACAACTTGCTGAAAACGGTCTGCTCACCGACAAGTTTTTTTTGATAGATGCCGAAGGATTTCGAAGCATTCTCTTAAACAGCTTAACCGATAAGGCTAAGCGCATTAAACGGATTGAGCAAAGAGAGCATCGCCAGTTTAGTGCCTCAGAATTGGCCGTGCATTTCGAAACGGGATTAAGGAGCGGCACTTATCTATTTTTCAGAAAGCTATTAAATCAATATTATAAGCAAACTTTAAACTTGCCGATGGCCAAGGCTGTGGCCAATTGGTATTTTGTGCGCGAGCTTTGCTATGGAGCCATGTTCAGGTTTAATGCCAAAGGCGAGTTTAACATCCCGTATGGAGGCATCGCGTATAATAAAAAGAACCTGCATCAGAAAATCCAGCATATTTTCAGCAAAGAAACTGCCGGGTTGTTTGAAGCCACGAAAATAGCCAACGACGATTTCGAGTCTTTTTTAAATGGACTGGATTTAATGCCCAGCGATTTTATTTTCCTGGATCCGCCATACGACAGCGAATTTTCGGAGTACGACCAAAATGCCTTTACACCATACGATCAGGAGCGACTGGCCAATTTTTTAATAGGTTGCAAGGCCAAGTGGATGGTGGTTATCAAGGAGACTGGATTTATCCGAAAAATCTATACCCATCCTCAAATAAAAATTGTAAATTTCAATAAGCGTTATAGTTATAATGTAAGAGGCAGAAACAAAAGGGCAGTAACGCACCTGATTATTACCAATTATTAGTTTTTTGCCTGTTAAACTGGTCGGCAAGCAAGAATCCGTGGCTGGTAAAGGTATTGCCGAGGGGCTCCAAAACAAGCAAAAATCATAATTTACATTTCCTTAACAATTGCATTGGCGGGTTTTGGCCAGTTATCGCAAGCCTTTCTGATTTTTTCGTGTAGATTGTATTTGTTTAATTTTCAGTTAATTGTATTGGTTTTCATGAGGTGTGCTTAACTTATAGTACTCATGATACTATCTAATTACATTTGCTACGAACAAATGCCTTGCAAGAATGTTAATATGTTATTAACTATTCAAAATTTGGTTTTGTCATGTGGCACACAATTTGTTTAAATTTGAGTAGACGGCCAATAAAGGCTGTCCACAACAAAACTTAACCAAAGTATTTTTAACAATGAAAAATTCTACAAAATTTTTAGCTTCTGCAGTAGCTGCACTGGCTTTATTCTTCACAAGTACTCATGTTAATGCGCAATCAGCTCCAAAATTCGGCATCGGTTTAAATGTTGGTATTCCAACTACAACTGGTTATAGCTTCGCTATTGGTGGCGATTTGCGTTATCAGTTCGACATCGACAAACAATTGTCGGTTCCAATTACTGCTGGTTACACTAATTTCTCGTTAAAAGACACTTATGGTGGTGGCAGCTTTGGATTTATTCCAGTTAAAGCTGGTCTTAAATATTTCTTCAACGATAGCGGTGCTGGCGCTTACGGTTTAGCCGAAGCTGGTGCTGGATTTAGCACAACTTCAGGTGGTGGTACTGCATTTGTTTACTCGCCAGCTGTTGGCTATGCTTGGAGCAATGGTTTAGACCTTGGCTTGAAATATGAAGGCTATTCTAACAACGGAAGCATTGGCTACGTAGGTTTGCGTTTGGCTTATGGCTTTAAATTGTAAGAAACCGTCTTAAAAAAAAAGCCCCGATGAATTCATCGGGGCTTTTTTTTGGCTAAAATTTTCGGGAAAGTAAGCAGGATTTTGCTTGCAATTCACAAAAAAGCAACATGTCTTAAGGCTTGAATATTGATTTGTTTGAGCTATCCAAAAACCATTTGTTGCTGGGCTACGTAAATAAGGGTAATCAACTAATCGATCAACCTTAACAAAAACAACATGAAAACAATTACAAAACTGTTCGCGATCACGGCAATAGCCACATTGGTACTTGCTTTTACAGCTAAAGCCCAAGAAACTACAAATCAGGGTAACGGTATGGCGTTTAAGATAGGAGTAGGTGCATTTGGAGGTTTGTTTCCTGATCAATCTGAAATGGATTATGGCTTTGGCGGCAGCTTGCGTTTGCAGTACGATTTGAGCAAAAATGTGGCATTAACGGCTTCGGGTGGCTATACCAAGCTTAAATGGAAAAACAGTCCTTTAGACTTTTCTTTTATTCCTTTAATGGGCGGCGTTAAGGTATTTGCCATCGAAAGAATGTACCTAAGTACAGGTTTGGGCACTGGTTTAGCCATTAAGGATGGCGCCAAAATGAATTTCATTTATACGGGAGGCTTGGGCTATGAATTTGCCAAGGGCTTTGATATTGCTGCAAGATATGAAGGTTACGTCAACGATAGTTCGTCATCTCTCTACTTTATGAAAACCGGCCAATACGCACTTAGTTTAGGCTATAATTTCAAATTGTAGCCGTTTTCTAATCTCATTTTAATTAAAATCTAATTTAAAAGTCAAGCCTTCAAAATTTTGAAGGCTTTTTTGCTATTTTAGAATTATAAATGCTATTTTGAGCAAAAAACAAAATCTATGCAATTACGCCTCTGTTTCCAACAAAACATGGTGTAATCGTTAACCAAATAGAAACATCAGATGAGAAATTATTTCGGGGTTGCAGCCCTTATGGTATTGGCGGCTTGCCAAACCAATACCAATTCATCAGGCACTACCACCAAAGACAGCACAGCCAAAACAGTTGCCGTAGCTACTGCGGCCACCATCACTTTCAAAGATGCAAAGCTACAGGATATCTATCATGACTATATCGTATTGAAAGATGCTTTGGTAGCCACTAAAATGACTGATGCCCAAACAGCCGCGCAAAAGCTGGCAGGCTCGTTAAAAACCTTTAATGGTTGCGAGAATACAGCCGTAACGGCCCAAAAAATTGCCGATGCCAAAGATATTGTTGTCCAGCGGAAAGAGTTTACGGCTCTGAGTTCAGACGTTATCGCCTTGTTTAAGCATGCCGCATTGACCAAAGGAACCATTTTTGTACAGCATTGCCCTATGGCCAACAAAGGCGATGGGGGAGATTGGCTTTCGTCTGAAAAGAAAATCCAAAATCCATACTATGGCAGCGAAATGTTGGAGTGCGGTGCGGTAACCGAAGAAATCAAAACCAAATAATTTCAGTGTAAAAACCTTGGTTTTTGGCCTAAATTAACAATAACTTAACAGTTTTGTTAGGTTAGGAACCCTCAATTTAAATTCAGATTAACTATTTTTGTTATTTATAAATTATAAGATATATGTCAGCTATTGCAGAAATTAAGATAGACGGTAAGACCTACGAATTTCCGGTTATTACTGGAACCGAAGGAGAGAAGGCCATCGATATTTCAAAATTAAGAGACCTTACAGGTCACATTACTTTAGATTTAGGTTATAAGAACACAGGTTCTACCAAAAGTGCCATTACTTTTTTGGATGGCGAAGAAGGCATTTTGAAATACCGTGGCTACCCGATTGAGCAATTGGCGGAAAAATCTACTTTTTTGGAAGTAGCCTATTTGTTGATTTATGGTGTTTTGCCTAAAAAAGAAGAACTGGAAGATTTCCAAAAGCAGATCAGCAGACACACCCTGATCCATGAGGATATGAAAAAATTCTTAGACGGCTATCCGTCTAAATCGCATCCGATGGCTCAGTTGGCTTCGTTGGTTTGTTCGTTGTCTACTTTCTACCCCGAGTCGCTTAACGCCAACTCATCTAAAGAGGAAATGAACCTGACCATGATCAAGTTGCTGGCCAAGTTCCCAACTATTGTGTCTTTCATCTATAAAAAATCGTTAGGCCATCCGCTGATCTACCCTAAAAACAAGTTCGATTATGTAACCAACTTCCTGCACATGATTTTTGGTCAGCGCACAGAAGACGTAGAAATCGATCCTGTGGTAGTAAGCGCCATGAATACCCTGCTTATTTTGCACGCAGACCACGAACAAAACTGTTCGGCCTCTACGGTTAGGATGGTAGGTTCTTCTGATTGTAACCTTTACGCTTCGATATCAGCTGGTATTTCGGCGCTTTGGGGTCCGTTGCATGGCGGGGCCAACCAGGCGGTAATCGAAATGCTAGAACTGATTAAAGCCGACGGTGGCGATACCGAAAAATGGATCAATAAAGCCAAAGACAAAAACGATCCTTTCCGTATGATGGGCTTTGGACACCGCGTTTATAAAAACTTCGATCCTAGGGCAAGAATCATTAAAAAGGCCTGCGACGATATCCTGGAGAAATTAGGCATCAACGATCCGGTACTGGAAATTGCCAAAAAACTGGAAGAGGCAGCCCTGAACGATCCTTACTTCATCGACCGCAAGCTTTACCCTAACGTAGATTTCTATTCGGGCATTATCTACAGGGCTTTAGGCTTCCCAACCGATATGTTTACCGTATTGTTTGCCTTGGGTCGTTTACCGGGATGGATTGCGCAGTGGAAAGAAATGCACGAAAACAAAGAGCCAATCGGCCGTCCGCGCCAAGTATACGTAGGCGACGTGAACATGGAGTTTGTACCAATCGACAAAAGATAAAATCGAGAAATAGATCCATCAAAAAGGCCGATGCAATTTGCATCGGCCTTTTTGATTTTTGGTACCAGCCAATTACATGGCCAGGTAGTAGATCACGTTGACGATGATAACCTCCGTAATTTTAATGGAAATGCCATAAAGTACAAAAATCCAGATCATCCGCCAAATGGTGGTTTTGCGCTTTCTTTGGTAAAATAACGTGAGGGCCTTGTACATATACCACAAGATCCAGCCCAGCATGGCTACGTTGATCAAATCGCTGATGGTTGAATGTGGTCCGAAGATGTATTTGGTTAAGGTTTGCGTAATGATAGAGATCAAAAAGAACGCCGTCATGCCATGGATGGTAAAAATGAGGTGGTCCATGTAATAAATATGGTTCTTCCTAAAATTGACCATGATAAAAAGCGCCATCAAAGGCATCAGCAAAAAGTACTGCTTGGGCCTGTTGTGTTCGAGTTTTTCGTTAATGAGCTCAGAGTTCTCGCCAATGCCGATGCTTCTCTTTTTAACGAAGCGCTGAAACCAGCCGTCGCGCTGTAGCAGGGGAAGCTTGTTTTGGCGCGCCAGGTAGGCTTCGTAGGTGCTATCGTTGCGTACGGTGTGTATTTCCTTGTATTTGTCGATTGTTTTGGCCAGCACATCTGATTTGTTCGCTTTGTATTGCGAGTCAAGTCTTTGCAACACAAATTCCTGGTTTTTGAAACTCATTTTCCTGAATTGTTCCCGCTCCAGTTGTGCCGCAATGGTTTGGGTTGCCTTTTTACCAATAGCTTTGTCAAGACCGGCATCGGCCAATACATTGTTGATGCTGTCGACGGTATTGTCGTTCTCCCCAATGGCTTTTTCGGTTTGTGTTTCCGCTTCGGGCTTTTCGTGTCGTTTTGGCGAATAGGCGACCAAAAAATAAATAATCGACACAAAGATGTACATGTTTACCGGGTTGATGTACCTGGCCCGTTTGCCAGCCAAATAATCGAGCGTTACCTGTCCCGGCTTGGTAAGCAGGGGACTCAGCGTCTTGAAAAACTTGTTGTCGAAATGGAAATAGTGGGCAATGCTATGGGTAATGAAATGCCATAAATTTTCCTTGAGTTCCAGGTTGGCTTGCCCGCATCTGCTGCAGTAATGTTCTTCTACATGGAAGCCACAGTTGAGGCAGGTATGATCTTTTCTATATTTTCCGGCAGACATTTAACGTTATTTAAGGAGTATTAAGCCATAGCAAAGCTAACAGCTATAATGATCAAGAAACAAAGGGTAAATACAAAAGTATAACAGAAGCTTAAGAAGAATATTTTGAGCACCGTTATCCATCTGCTGCTGTTGTAGAAGGTACGCAACGAGCGGTATACATACCAGATGATATAGATGGTGCAACCAAATTCCAGCCAGCCACTGATGTCGTAAACAAAGCCGAACAGCCACCTAAGCAGCATCGTAATCAGGACACTCAGAAAAATAGCCGAATGCAGGTGAAAGGAATAAATGAGGTGTTCGTAATAGTATTTGTTCTTGTTGATGTAGACCAGTTTGAGGATCAGCGCAAACATAGGCAACAACAAGAACATCATTTTAGGAATGTTATGCATCAGATCCTCCATGAATTTCTTTTGCGGATCTTCATATTGGTTCAGCTCTATGCTTCTTTTTACAAAATAGTGCTTGATAAAGCCGTCTCTCTTTGCAGCTGGCAGGGCCGCTTGGTGTTTTTCGTAGTCGGCTACGGTAGAGTCTTTTCCAGACAATTTGGAAAATCCCCATTTCCCCTTTTTTCTGCCTTCGTCGAGGTTGATTTCGATATTTTCGTCTTTATCGGCATCAATATTCTTTTTGGCTTCCTTCATGATGCTGTCTTTTATGCTCGCATTCATCGGAACGTACTGGATGGCATCTTCAACTGCCTTTAATTTATCTTTTTGCAGGCTGTCTTTTTTGCTGAGTGGCACTGTAGCCGTTGCTTTTTTGGGTGCCGGCTCTTTTTTCTCCTTTTCGCCTCCCCCTAAAATAAACAGGAAGAAAACAATACTGACAAAAATATACAGACGGATAGGGTGGATAAACGAAACCCTTTTGCCGGCTACGTATTCCTTGGTCAGCTGGCCCGGTTTAAGCAATAGCGGTTTTAGGGTCTTGAAAAACTTATGCTCAAAGTGAAAATAATCTGCTATGGCATGGGAGACCATGTGAAAGGCATCTTCCTTGACCACAATGTTTTCCTGGCCGCAATGCGGGCAGAAATGCTCTTCTACAATATGGCCACAATTTAAACAGTCTTTTTCTTTTCTGAGTTTTACGGATGACATCTGCTGGGTAGGGATATTAGTGGGTAATGGCTTCGATTACTTTGGCCTCGGCTTTGGTATGTTTATGTTTAAAGAAGATGACAAACAGCACGGTAATTACTAAGGCATAAATGGTAAATGAAAGCCAGATGTCATGCCAGTTTTTTACTTCAATGGCTTTGCTCAGGTTACCGTTGGCAAGCACTTCGATACCTTGGTTTTTTAAGAATTGGATCAAATGCGAATCCTTGACATCGGAGCCTACCAGATTGGCCAAAGGCTGAACGGCGGTGAAGCTGGTGGTAAAGTACTTCTGGATCATCCAGCCCGAAACCAAGCTGCCCAAAATGGCACCGAAGCCATTGGTCATCATCATGAACAGGCCTTGTGCAGAAGAACGCGTTTTAGCGGTTGTTGAGCTTTCTACAAACAAAGAACCCGAAATGTTAAAGAAATCGAAGGCCATGCCGTATACAATGCACGATAGGATAATCATCCAAAGTCCACCTGTTGGGTTGCCATAGGCAAACAAACCAAACCTGAATACCCAAGCTACCATTGCTATTACCATTACCTTTTTGATGCCATAACGTTTTAAAAAGAATGGAATGGCCAAGATGAATAGGGTTTCAGAAATCTGCGAAATCGACAAAATGATGGTCGAGTACTTGATTACGAACGACTCTGCATAGGCAGGAAACATCTTAAATTCATCTAAAAATACGTCGCCATAAGCGTTGGTCAATTGCAAAGCGCCACCCAGAAACATCGAAAAGATAAAGAAAACAGCCATTTTATAGGTGCCAAACAATTTGAAGGCTTCCAAGCCGATCTTTTGGACAAATGATTTTTTTTCACTGGTTCTTTGAGGCGGACATTTAGGCAGGGAAAACGAATAGATGCCCAATGCCAAGGCGCTGATACCTGCAATGTAAAACTGGTTTACGCTAGCTTTATTGCCGGTAAGATTGGTGATCCACATAGCCACAATAAAGCCAATGGTACCCCAAACACGGATGGGCGGAAAATCTTTGACCACATCGAGGCCACCCGATTTGAGCGTAGTATAGGATATGGAATTGCTTAATGCAATGGTTGGCATATAGAAGCACATGGCAATGAGTATGATCCAGAAAAAGGTATGCGGGTCGTTTACCTGTGGAAGGTAAAACATGGCTCCGGCATAAAGAATATGCAGAATGGCATATAGTTTTTCGGCATTGAGCCATTTGTCGGCAATAATACCCGTAATGGTTGGCATAAAGAGCGAGGAAATCCCCATGGTAGAGAAAATGATCCCAAAATCAGCGCCAGCCCATTGTTTGGTGCCGAACCAATAGTTTCCAATGGTAATGAGCCAGGCCGCCCACACAAAAAATTGGAAAAAACTCATTATGGTCAAACGAATTTTAATATTCATAAATACGGTTTAGTTGCTTAGTTTTAAATTAGCTGTAAGTTATAATTATTTTAAAACATTAGCTACAATGCAGCTAAAATTTGTCGAAAAAGAAAAGGCGTATTCAATAGTGTAGTGTGTTTTTGAGTTAGATTTTAACAGGTTCAACGGTGTAGCCTAATTTTCGTAATTGCTGAATTAACCCGTTTTTTAACGTCAAATGCCTAAAGCCAACGGCTATAAAGCAAGGTTTAGCAGTCAAGTAATCTGGAATGGCTTTCATCCAATTGTTATTTCTTGCAGTGAGAAACTGTTCAGTTGAATCTGAGATGACCTGGAAGTGGTAGTCGACATCGAATTTCTTGTAGTCAAATAGCACTTTGGCAATTTCGGTGCGGGTATTGGCGGTGCTGATGTAATCCATCAGCTTGAGGATCATGTTCGTACTCGATGTATCAGACAAAGCAATATCTGTTTTAAAGCTAGTATTGATCATGTTGATCTGATTCATCTCCAAACCTTTCACTTCCAATTTACTTTTTAGCGCAATATCGATAATCCGATTGTCCATTACTTCAAAAGATTTTCTGTTTACCGTATCGCAAATGCCCTGAAAATAGTTTCGTAACAATAAGAAAGTCAGTAGTTGAGGAGAAGATTTATACATTTCTTCGTCGCCGTACATGCTTTTGGTATAGGCATCGAATTTTTCTTGTTGCGTAGTGTTGAGCAAGGAATCCCATTTGGCTTTGTTCCAAGTACATATGGGTGTTTTCCGTTCGCCATTGATGTTTGGCTCGTAGGCTTCTACCAACAGGAGTTTGCTTTTTATCAAGTATTCATTTGCGATTTTAATGGAATCGAAAAAATCGGGATTAACCTCATGAAAAGTACCAAACAAATACGATTTGTTGGTTTGTCCCTTTTTGGAGACCTCCCATAATAAAGTATGCGGATTGTTTTGCGCTGAAGCCGGTAAAAACCAAAAGAGAAAGATTGCAATGCCGGCAACGATATTTTTCATGAGGAAAATATGGGGATGTTACTGGCTGTTTCTCTTGTTGATTTCGTCCCTGATTCGGGCTGCTTTTTCATAGGCTTCTTCGGCCAAAGCTTCTTCCAGTTTCTGCTGCAGTTCTTCCAAGCTTAGCGAATGGTAGCCTCCGGCATTCGGAATGGAAGTGGGCACATCTTCAGAACTGTGTTCCTTGGCAATCGAATCCATGTTTTCGAGAAAGAGAAAATCGTTTCCTTCAATTACAATTCCTGCCGAAGAAAGGATAAACTCATAGGTATAAATAGCCGCATTGAACCTGACGGCCAAGGCGATGGCATCAGAAGTACGCGCATCAATTTCTTGAGTGGTTTTACCATCTGTACAGATCAGTTTGGCAAAGAAAACGCCGTCGACCAGGTTATAAATAATGATTTCGGTAATTTCTACTTGGTAAGCCTGGGCAAACGATTTGAACAGGTCGTGCGTTAACGGGCGGGTAGGGGTCATCTTTTCGATTTCGATGGCAATGGCCTGTGCCTCAAAAGCACCAATAATAATCGGCAACCGCCTGCGTCCGTTCACCTCGCCAAGCACCAATGCATAAGCTCCAGACTGGGTTTGGCTATAAGACAAACCAACAATATCAAGTTTTACTTTTTTCATATATAAACAAACCTAACAAGCTTTTTGCAAGCCTGTTAGGTTCTTTTATTTAATGTTATCCTTTATGGGCTTTCAATGCAGCAATAATTTTGGGCACCACTTCAAAGGCATCGCCTACAATACCATAGTCGGCCACTTTGAAGAACGGCGCTTCTGGATCTTTATTGATGACCACGATCACTTTTGAAGAACTTACGCCTGCCAAGTGCTGGATAGCGCCAGAAATGCCAATGGCGATGTACAAGTTAGGACTGATGGCAATACCGGTTTGGCCTACGTGTTCAGAATGTGGCCTCCAATCGGCATCAGAAACGGGCTTAGAACAAGCGGTAGCGGCGCCCAACAAATCGGCCAGTTCTTCGATCATTCCCCAGTTTTCAGGACCTTTTAAGCCACGGCCACCCGATACCACCAATTCGGCATCAGGTAACGATACTTTATCGGTTGCCCTTACGATTTCCTTCACTATAGCAGTCAGGTCTGTAGGCTTGATTGCCGGGCTATAGGCTTCGATGGCGGCATCCACGGGATTTTCTTTTATGCCAAATGCGTTCGGATTTAAAGCGATAATCTTATTGGCCGAAGTTAAGGTGGTAATGGCAAAAGCCTTGCCCGAGAAAGCGGTTTTCTTTACCGAAAAGCCACCGTCAAAATTTGGCAGCTCTACTGCGCCATCAATTAATCCGGCTTGAAGCTTTACTGCAATTCTAGGCGCTAACCCCTTGCCTGAAAAAGAGTTGGATAATACCACAATGTCGGCATTTTCTTTTTTGGCCGCTTCGGCGATAACAGCGCCGTAAGCTTGGTTAACAAAGTTTTTCAACTGATCGGCAGTTACATTCAAAACCTTGCTTGCGCCATATTTGCCCAGTTCCTTCAATTCGCTTTCGGCTACATTGCCAATAGAAATGGCGGTAAGGTTGGTGTTTTGTTGGTTAGCAATCGCTTTGGCATAAGATACCGCTTCGTAAACAGATTTTTTGAATTTGCCGTCGGCGTGTTCTACATATACTAATACTGACATAGTGTTATGGTTGAAATCTCTTGGAGATTAATTTTAAATGTTATAATTCAGTTAATTAGGCGTGGTTTAGATAACTTTGGCTTCGGAGTGCAACAAAGCGATTAATTCTTCGGCATTTTCGGCCGGAATTAATTTTACCGCGCCGCGAGGAGCAGGGGTTTCAAACTTGGTTACTTTGCCCAGTTCTTCGATTTCTTTGGCTTCTACCACTTGCAAAGGCTTGGTTCTGGCCGACATGATGCCTCTCATGTTAGGGATTTTGGCTTCGGCCGTGCCCTCTGCGCAACTGGCTACAAATTTGCCACTTACGCTCAGTACTTCCTTGCCGCCTTCAATTTCGCGCTCTAGGGTGGCCGTAGTGCCGTCGTAATCTAATTTCTTAATGATAGAAATAGAAGGGATATCTAAAAACTCGCCGATCATGGCCGCTACTTGAGATCCATTGTAATCGATAGACTCCCTGCCACACAAAATCATATCAAATTCGTTACTCTTGGCATATTCGGCAATCTGAAATGCGGTGAAATAAGCATCTCTGGGTGCCGCGTTTATCCTTACTGCATCGTCGGCTCCAATGGCCAATGCCTTTCTAATTGTAGGTTCTGTAGCACTTTCGCCTACATTAATAACGGTTACGGTACCCTTGCCACCTTCGCAAAGTTCTATGGCTCTCGACAGTGCAATCTCGTCGTAAGGGTTGACAATAAACTGTACGCCTGCGGTATTGAATTGTGTATTATCGTTAGTAAAAGTTATTTTTGTAGTGGTGTCGGGCACGTTACTGATACAAACTAATATTTTCATACGTTTACATTTGTTTTAAGGGTAATGAACCTATATTTAGCCAGATTTTTACAATTAGCGAAGTATAGATTCTTTAAATTGTCTTTTTGCAAATCTAATTAAAAAAGCAGGGATTTAAAATGCAAAACGCGCGTTTGACCAAGTTATTGGAATTTTTAGAGCAGGAACCTAACGACAGCTTTATATTATACGCTTTGGCTACCGAGTATAACTCACAAAATGACATAGAAAATGCTTTTTTCTATTACCTGAAACTGGTAAACGAACATCCGAGCTATGTTGGTACCTATTACCACCTGGGCAAGCTGTACGAAAAACAGGGAGAAAAAGACAAGGCGATAGCCATTTATCAGCAGGGGATGCAAACGGCAAGGAGCAAACGCGATATGCATGCACTTTCGGAGCTGCAAGGCGCCTACAACAGCGCGGCAGGTCTTGATTACGAAGATGATTAACTGAACATACATTGGCAAAAAGGCAACTTTTATTTTTAAGGAGTGTAATTGTTTTCACCTTTACCGCCTTTGGTGGCGCCCAGGCACATATTTCGCTCTTGTTGCGCTATTTTGTTAAAAACACCCAATACATTACCGAAGAAGAGCTCCTGGAACTCAATGCCTTGGCCCAAGTACTGCCCGGGCCGGCCTCTACGCAAACATTGGTGGGCATTGCCTATAAAGTAGGCGGGCTAAAACTGGCCATCATTTCCTTTTTGATCTGGATTTTGCCCTCGGCAGCCATCATGACCTTGGCGGCTATTAGTTATGGCTTTCTGGATCAAAAGCAGCAATTTGTCGAAATCCTCAAATATATCCATCCCATTGCCCTGGGCATTGTGGCCTATGGGGCTTTTAACTTGGCCAAAAAAGTGCTAACTACAGAGCTGTCTGTATTTTTGGCCTTTTCGGCAGTGGTGGCTACCCTGGTATTGAGAAACGCCTATGTTTTTCCGATGGCCATTTTAATTGGCGGCATGGTTTCGTCGGCTATTGGTACGCCAAGTGAAGAAACCCAAATCAGGGTAAGGTTATTATCAAATATCAATCCACGCAAACTGACTTATTTTATTGGTTTTATGGTGTTTATGGCCCTGCTAGGTGCCATTATTAACCGTACGTCGCCGTTCAGTTTGCCGATTAGGCTGTTCGAGAACTTTTACCGTAACGGTATTTTTGTGTTTGGCGGCGGACAGGTTCTGGTGCCTTTGATGTTTACGGAATTTGTACAGTCGAAACATTACCTGCTGCAATCTGATTTTATTTCGGGCTATGCCTTGCAACAGGTTTTGCCAGGGCCAACATTTTCGTTTACGAGCTATCTGGGCGCCCTGAGCATGAAGCATGGCCATTATGGCGTAACCGGACAGGCTTTGGGTGGCGTATTGGCCGTGCTGGGCATTAATTTGCCTGGATTGATCTTGGTGTTGTTTATTGTTCCCTTTTGGGACGATTTAAAGAAGATAGGCCGCATTAAGCATTCGCTTTCGGGCATTAATGCCGTAAGTGTGGGCTTTATTATCGCCGCTTTTATGTTGCTGGTCAAGCCGGTCGGATTTAACGCATTGCCTATTTCTATCTTGATAGGAACCTTTTTGGTGCTCAATTTTACCAAGATAAGCCCGCCGATTATTGTGCTGGTAGGGATTGTACTGGGGTATTTTATCTAATGTCTTTTCTAAGGATCGAAGAAAAAATCTTTTAATCCATGGCTAGTTGCTAGAAAGGCGGTTCGTCGTCGTGCATGTCGTTCATGCTCGAAGGCCTGATGATTACGTTGCCAGCTGGTTTATCAAAGTTTTGTGATGGCGCCATGCTGTCGGAGAAACTGCTCGGAGGCGCAAAACTGTCTTCCAAATCGGCAAATTTCACGTATTTACCGATAAAGCGAAGCGGTACGATACCGGTTTCACCATTACGGTGCTTGGCAATGATTACTTCGCCCACGCCTGCCATCGATCTGCCGTTTTCGTCTTCGGTAATGCCGTAATACTCTGGTCTGTACAAGAAAAGTACCATATCGGCATCCTGCTCAATAGATCCCGATTCACGCAAATCGGATAGCATTGGCCTTTTGCCGTTTGGTCCAGGTCTGCTCTCCACGGCACGGCTCAGCTGCGAAAGCGCCAATACCGGTACGTCCAATTCTTTGGCTACCGATTTAAGTGCCCTCGAAATACTGCCAATTTCCTGCTCGCGGTTACCGCCGCCTTCGCCTTTACCGTGCATCAACTGCAAATAATCGATAATAATCATTTGGATATCGTATTGCGATTTGAGCCTACGGCATTTGGCGCGGAATTCGAAAATATTCAGTGCTGGAGTATCGTCGATGAGGAGAGGGGCTTCGCTTAAACTGCCAATTTTGCTGTGCAGCTGCTGCCATTCCCATTCGGCCAGGTTTCCTTTCCTGATTTTCTCTTGTTCGATCTCGGTTTCGCCAGAAATCAAACGATTAACCAACTGTACCGACGACATCTCTAGCGAGAAAACTACGGCGGGCTTTTTAAACTCGACGGTAGCATTACGGGCACAGCTCAATACAAAGGCTGTTTTACCCATTGCCGGCCTTGCCGCAATAATCACCAAATCCGATTTTTGCCAGCCACCGGTAATCCTGTCCAGATCGGTAAAGCCCGAAGGTACGCCGGTTAAACCATCGGTTTTGGTACGCAACTCTTCTAAAGTAGCCAAAGACTGCTTGATGATCTCGTCCATTTTTTGCGTATCTCTGCGCAAGTTGTTTTGGGCAATATCAAAAAGGCCTTTCTCGGCCTGGTCCAGCAAATCGAAAATATCGGTGGTATCTTCGTAGGCATTGGTAATGATATCGGTAGAAATCCTGATCAGTTCGCGCTGGATGTATTTTTGCGAAATGATACGGGCGTGGAACTCGATATTGGCCGAAGAGGCCACACGATTGGTTAAATTGGTAATGTAAAATGCACCGCCAACAAGTTCTAGTGTTCCATTTTGGCGCATTTCTGTTGTTACGGTCAATATATCAACCGGTTTCGACTTTTGGAAAAGCGTTTGGATGGCTTCGAAAATCTTTTTGTGGGCCTCGTGATAAAAAACCTCAGGCTTCAGGATGTCGATTACGGTTGAAAGTGCATCTTTTTCCAGCATCAAAGCACCTAAAACGGCTTCTTCCAAATCGGTAGCCTGTGGTGGTATTTTGCCCATTGTACTTACCGATGGTGTTGTAAACCTGTTTTTTCTTGCCGAAGTTGAAAATTTCCCCTGACCTTGTGATTCGTTATCGAGACTCATAGCAACAAAAATAGACAAAACTTTGCCTTTTGTTTGTACAAGTTTTCAGTTGTTTGTTAACAAGTTGAAGCTAAATATGTTGATTTTTTTGCCTAAATTATTTTTGAACAATTTATTGTGGATAAGCCCGGCGCCGATTCATTTATTTAGCGTACTTTTGTGCCTTTATTAATCACTATGGACAATTTTAGAAGACCGCAAAGAGCAAAAGAAAACAACGAATTCGTATTTGGCATAAGGGCCGTTATCGAAGCCATCAAGGCTGGCCGTGATATAGAAACCATTTACGTGCAGCGAGGCTTGAGCGGTCCTTTGTTCCTGGAGCTTAAGTCGTTGCTTATTGGATCGCTTATTCCGCTAAGCTCGGTTCCGATCGAAAAATTGAACAGAATGACCACCAAAAATCACCAAGGGGTGATTGCGGTAATTTCGCCAATAACTTACCAGAACATAGAAGACCTTATTCCCGCTATTTTCGAAAAAGGGGAGACGCCGCTCATTTTGGTGCTCGATAGCGTGACCGATGTGCGCAACATGGGGGCTATTGCCCGTACGGCGGCCTGCGTGGGGGTGCATGCCATTGTAGTGCCTTTAAAAAATGCGGCCCAAATCAATGCCGATGCGATAAAGACTTCAGCAGGGGCATTGTTCAGCATTCCGATTTGCAGGCATTCGAATCTGCATAAAACCTGTTTGTTTTTGCAGGATAGTGGCCTGCAGCTGGTGGCTTGTACCGAAAAAACCAACGATCTGATTTATGTGCCCGATTATACCTTGCCAACAGCGATTATCATGGGGTCGGAAGATGAGGGGATTGCTAACGACTTGTTAAGGGTAGCCAACCATTTGGCCAAAATCCCGATGGCAGGTAAAATAGAATCATTAAACGTATCAGTGGCAGCTGGAGTGATTTTGTACGAAGCAGTGAGGCAGCGAACGGTTTAGTGAGGTTTCTTTGGGTTGGATTTTTACCACCTTATACGTCTAAGAGCAGCAAAGGGGCTGTTGTACGGAATGCCTTAATATTGAGTTGAACGCTGGCTAAGGAGTTAAGCGTTTCGTTTTTTTGCGGTTAACTGATCATTGCCAACTGTAAGCTGAAAACTGCCAACTCCACCTTCCATCTAGACATCCATCACCATTTCGAGCATATGGTTGTTAAAGCCGAATTTTTTGTAGGCATTAATGGCGTTTTGGTTTTCAGCATAAACCTCTAGCTTAAGCTTGGAAATGTTTCTTTCTTTTGCCCAGTTTTTTAAATGGTTTAAAATCTGGCTGTTCAGTCCCTTGCCACGATGAGCCGGATCTACGTACATAAAACCCAAGTAGGCGTAGTAGTCGGGTTGGTGCTGGGGCTTGGATTTTTCAATTCTGATGTACCCACTGGCTACTGCAATACCCTTGAGGTAACCAATTACCAAATGGCTATTTTCGCTTTCTATTAAGGTTTTAAGGTCGTAGTAATATACTTTTTCGGGCCTGATGTTATTGGTAAAAGGTCTCTCGGCTGCAATTACTTGCTGTTCAAAAAGTTGTAAAGTAGCTACATCGTCCAAGCTAGCGGGTTTAATAACGAGCTGGTTTTCCATTTGATCATGTTAAATGTTAAGCGCATTCCTAACCTTGAAGACAAAAGTGGCGAAAGCACTTAGCGAATACGCTGAGGTTAAAATGCTAAATAAACTTATTGGCAAATTTCGCTTTGACGTCGGCCACAATGTTTTTTACATTTTGTTCTTCCGAACGCGGGCAGATGAGCAAAGTGTTGTTCGCCTCGACCACAATGTAGTTGTGCAGGCCCTGTAAAATCACGAGTTTTTCTTCAGGCACATTGACCATGCAGTTGGATGAATCGAACATCATGACCTGTTTAGAAGGGATTACGGCGTTGCCTACATAATCTTTTTCGGCCATTTCGTAAATAGAGGCCCAAGTGCCCAGGTCAGACCAGCCAAAATCGGCAGGCAGTACATACACATTGTCTGCTTTTTCCATGATTCCGAAATCGATCGAAATATTGGTGCACTGCAGGTAGGCATTGGCGATAAAGGTAATTTCGTTGGCGGTATTGTAAAAAGGCGTACCCTGTTTAAAAATGTCGTGCATATCGGGCAAATGCTTTTCGAAAGCACTGGCAATGGCTTTGGCCGACCAGATGAAAATGCCTGCATTCCAGAGAAAATCGCCGCTTTGAATAAACGACTGCGCCAGTTCTAAATTGGGCTTCTCTGTAAAGGTTTTCACTTTGTGAATGCTGCCGTCGCTTTCCAACACTTCGTCGATGTATTGGATATATCCATAGCCGGTATCGGGCCTGTTGGGCTTAATGCCTAGCGTGATGAGGCATTTGTTTTGGGCAGCGGCCTCCATCGATTGTTCGATGGCCCGCACAAATTCCTTTTGGTTGGCTATGGTATGGTCGGACGGGGCTACTACGATGACGGCATCAGGATTGAGTTCGGCGATCTTCATCGATCCATAGGCAATGCAGGGTGCCGTATTGCGCATAATGGGTTCTGCCAAAATCTGGTTCTCGCTTAAGGCAGGCAACTGTTCCTTGATCAGGTCTACATAAAGCTCGTTGGTTACGATAAATATGTTTTCCGCTGGACATATCTGTAAAAATCGATCGTAAGTACTTTGAATAAGCGTTTTTCCTACGCCGAAAAAATCAATGAACTGTTTAGGGAATTCGGTTCTGCTGACTGGCCAAAAACGGCTACCAACGCCACCAGCCATGATTAATGCGTAGTTGTTTTTATTCATGTAGCTAAGATAGACTTTAATTAAATAATTCCTTCCTGCAAAAGGTCATGTAAATGTATCATTCCATAATAATGCCCGTTTTCGGTAACGAGCAATTGCGTAATGTTGTTCTTTTTGATTACCTCTAAAGCAAGCAGGGCCAATTCGTTTTTGTCAATTTTCTTGGGATTGCGGTTCATCAGGTCGGCGGCCGTAATGTTTTCGATGTTGGTATGCTTTTCTAACATCCTTCTGATATCGCCATCGGTGATCACACCCAAGATATTGTCATCGGCAATAACAACAACGGCGCCCAAACGGTTTTTGCTAATTTCAATAATGACATCTTTTACAGATGCCGAAGGCGAAATGCTTGGTTTTTCGTTTTTAAGCGCCAGATCTCCGGCCTTGAGGTACAAACGCTTGCCCAGTGAGCCACCGGGATGGTAACGCGCAAAATCTTCGGTGTTGAATTCCCTGGCTTCCAATAAGCAGATGGCCAGGGCATCGCCCATAGCTAACTGTGCCGTAGTACTGGTGGTTGGAGCCAAATTATGCGGACAGGCTTCTTTTTCTACGCTGGTATTAAGGATAAGGTCTGCCTGTTTGGCCAAATCAGAATCCACCGAACCTAGCATGCCGATCAACACATTGCCCGACTGTTTTAACAAGGGAGCCAATAGCTTGATTTCGGGCGTGTTGCCACTTTTGGAAAGGCACATCACGATATCGTCTTTTTGGATCATGCCCAGGTCGCCGT
This sequence comes from Pedobacter sp. TM02, assembly GCF_059705275.1. NCBI lineage: Bacteria > Pseudomonadati > Bacteroidota > Sphingobacteriia > Sphingobacteriales > Sphingobacteriaceae > Pedobacter > Pedobacter sp. TM02. The sequence goes on along the minus strand of NZ_AP046530.1, from coordinate 2,306,192 downwards.
GTACGGCATCGGCGGCGTGCATGAAGATAGCAGGAGTTCCCGTAGAATTAAATGTTGCAACAATTTTTTGGGCAATGATGGCGCTTTTGCCTATTCCTGTAACAATTACCCTTCCTTTACTCTCTAAAATCAGGTCAACAATCTTTACAAAATCTTCGTTAACGTGTTGTAAAAGGTTTAAAATGGCATCTGATTCTAACTTAAGTGTTGAAACAGCTATTTCGATAATCGATTTTTTACTTTTCAAAGAGAATTTATTAGTATATTAATGCTTTCAATTACTGCAAAATTATGTTATTTTGAACAATAATAGCACAGAATATTTGACACAAAAAATGGACGTGAAAAAGTCGTTGTTTGATAACCTGCAAACTTTTTTCGGTTTCGACAATTTTAAGGGAGATCAGGAACCCATTATTACCAATATCTTAGAAGGCAAAAACACATTTGTAATCATGCCTACGGGCGGAGGCAAATCAATTTGCTACCAGTTGCCGGCTTTAATGAGCGAGGGTACCGCCATCGTGATTTCGCCACTGATTGCCCTGATGAAAAACCAGGTGGATCAGTTGAGGGCCTTTGGTGGCAGCGATAGTATTGCGCATTTTCTGAATTCTTCTCTCAACAAAACCGAAATTACCCAGGTAAAAAGCGATTTGCTGAACGGACAGACCAAATTATTATATGTAGCCCCAGAATCATTGGCCAAACAGGAAAACGTAGAGTTTTTGCGTTTGCTCAAAATTTCTTTTGTGGCGGTTGACGAAGCCCACTGTATTTCGGAATGGGGCCACGATTTTAGGCCCGAGTACCGAAAAATCAGACAGGTGATTACAGGCTTGGGAGAAGAAATCCCGATTATTGCGCTAACAGCCACCGCCACGCCAAAAGTACAGCAAGACATTATCAAAAACCTGCAAATGACGGATGCAACCTTGTTCAAGTCGTCGTTTAACAGGCCTAACCTTTTTTATGAAATCCGTCCTAAGCGCGACGTAATCAAGGAAATGATCCGCTACATCAAGTACAATACCGGTAAATCGGGCATTATTTACTGCCTGAGCCGCAAAAAGGTAGAGGAAGTAGCGGAAAGCTTGAATCTTAACGGCATCAAAGCCTTGCCTTACCACGCTGGTTTAGAGCCCAAAGTGCGTGCCGAAACCCAGGACAAGTTCCTGATGGAGGATGTAGAAGTGATTGTGGCTACCATTGCCTTTGGTATGGGGATCGATAAGCCTGATGTGCGTTTTGTGATCCACCATGATATTCCGAAAAGCATGGAAGGCTACTACCAGGAAACAGGTAGGGCCGGTCGTGATGGAGGAGAAGGCGTTTGTATTGCCTTTTATGCGCAAAAAGACGTTGATAAGCTGGCCAAGTTTATGAAAGACAAGCCGGTATCTGAACGCGAAATTGGTACCCAGATACTCAAAGAAGTAATCGATTATGCCGAATCGGGCGTTTGCCGCCGTAAGCAGATCCTGCATTACTTTGGCGAAAACTTTAACGAAACCGGTTGTAACTGCATGTGCGACAACTGCAAGAAGCCCAAACAACAATTCGAAGCCGAAACGCATTTGCTTACCTTGTTGAAACTGATCGAGAGCACCGGACAGAAATTTGACGATGCGCATTTGCTCAATATCTTTATGGGCAACGAAACGGCCCAAACCATTGCATACGAGCAAAACAAGCTGCCCGAATTTGGACAGGGCAAAGAAGATGGCGAACTGTTGTGGAAATCGCTGATCAGGCAAGCCGTACTGAACAATTTTGTAGCCAAGGATATTGACAACTACGGATTGTTGCACCTTACTAAAATAGGCAAGGATTTTATAGAAAACCCGTATAGCCTCAAATTTATCCTCAACGAGCAGTTGGATAATGCAAGCGAAGACGATGAAGAGGAGGTAAAACAAGGGACGGGTGCATTGGATACGCAGCTGCTGGGCTTGCTGAAAGACCTGCGCAAGAAAATTGCCAAGCAGAAAAACGTACCGCCTTTTGTGGTGTTCCAAGATCCGTCGCTGGAAGAAATGTGTACGCATTATCCGATTGCCATGGATGAGCTGAAACAGATTTCGGGAGTAGGCAATGGCAAGGCACTCAAATTTGGCGCACCTTTTATCGAGCTCATTAAAAAATATGTGGACGATAATGATATCGAAAGACCGATTGACTTAGTCATTAAAACCCAAGCCAATAAATCGGCACTTAAAGTTTCGATTATCCAAAATATTGACCGTCAGATTGGCTTGGAGGATATTGCCCGCTCGAAAGGCCTCACTTATTTTGATATTTTAAAGGAGGTTGAAGCCATCGTGAATTCGGGAACCAAACTAAATCTTTCCTACTTTGTTGATGAAATCATTGATGAAGACAGGCAAGACGAGGTATTTGATTATTTTCGTGCGGCCGATAACGATTCGATTGACGATGCCCTGAGCGATCTGGGCGAAAATGATTATACCCGTGAAGAGATACAACTGATGCGTATCAAATTCATGTCAGAACTAGGAAACTAAATAGGAGACTTGAGACGCTAGATATGAGATTTGAGACACAGATTTGAGATGGAAATCATGCTCATATCTCACATCTCAATACTCATATCTCACATCTCAATACTCATATCTCACATCTCAATACTCAACTTAATGTTGCAAATAGAAAAACTCAAACACCAAGATTCAAACAACTTCTTTTTAATGGCTGGCCCTTGTGCTATCGAAGGCGAAGAAATTGCCCTGCGCATTGCAGAGAAGATCGTAACCCTAACCGATAAGCTGAATATCCCCTATATTTTTAAAGGTTCGTACCGTAAGGCTAACCGGAGCAAAGGCAGTTCCTTTACCGGTATTGGCGATGAAAAAGCCTTGAAGATTTTGGAAAAAGTAGGCAAGACTTTCGATGTGCCTACCGTAACCGATATCCACGAGAGCGGAGAGGCTGCTATGGCTGCCGCTTATGTTGATGTACTGCAAATTCCCGCTTTTTTGTGCAGGCAAACCGATTTGCTGATTGCAGCAGCGCAAACCGGCAAAGTAGTGAACGTAAAAAAAGGCCAATTCCTTTCGGCGGGTTCGATGAAGTTTGCTGTAGAGAAAATCAACGATTCGGGCAATAACCGAGTGATCTTAACCGATCGTGGCAATACTTTTGGCTATCAAGACCTGATTGTAGATTATCGTGGCTTGCCCGAAATGCAAGGTTTTGGCGTACCGGTGGTCATGGATTGTACGCACTCTTTGCAGCAACCTAACCAAAGCAGTGGCGTAACCGGTGGCAAGCCTGAGCTGATTACCACCATTGCCAAGGCGGCTATTGCTGTAGGTGCTGATGGTTTGTTCATCGAAACGCATCCTGATCCGGCCAATGCCAAATCTGATGGCGCAAATATGCTCAATTTGGCATTGCTAGAAGATTTACTGGTGAAACTGGTTAGAATTAGGCAAGCGGTTATTTAAAGTGCTTGGCAATCCGGTATTCCTAACGATCGAATGCCAATCATTGGTTTGAGCCAATGATGCTTTCGATAGAGGACCGATCCAAAATCGTAAATCTAAACTCATTAAATCCTATGGTAATCGCCACGCCAGTTTTTAATGGCTTTTTTGATTTCGGTGGGCGAAAGCTGTTCGGCTAATGTTTGGTCAACCAAGGTTGCAAATTCTTCGTCGCTGGCAAAACGCAAAGCCAGAATTTGTCCCATTCTCAAGGTCGCTGGAAGCATTTTTCCCGTGAGGATGTAATAGCGCAGCCGTTCGTCGGCCCTGGCCGCGCGGTCTTGTACACGAAGCGAAAAGAAACGGGCAAAAAGTCCAATGATGCCGATGAGCAAAAAGGCCAGTACAATTAATCCATGGGTGAGGTCTGGCGTTTTTACAAAGGCGTACACTGAAAATCCCAATCCGGTAAAGATTAAGGGAACCGTAAAGAAATGGTAAGGCGGACTGAACCTTTTGTGGTTGTTGAAATTTTGTGGCATGGCTAGTTTTTGGTTATTCTAAATTCTGTTCGGCGGTTTTGTTGTCTACCTTCGTCGGTGCTGTTGTCAAAACGAGGCTTTGTTTCGCCGTAGCCTTTAAACGTGAGGCGCTTGGTGGCAATTCCGTTTTTAACCAGAAAATCGTAAACGGCCTTTGCGCGGTTTTCCGATAGTTTCTCGTTCATTTTGGCGTCACCCACATTATCGGTATGGCCTTGTATTTCTATGGCCACGTTTTCGTTGTTTTTGAGCAATTCCACTAGGAGATGCAATTCAACCATCGAAGCGGGCAGGAGTTCGTATTTGTTGGTATCGAAAAAGATATTGTGCAGGGTTACTTCGCCGCCCACCTTGATTTTATCCATTAAAATTTCCACTTCGTAAGGCTTATTGGCATTAGCAGCCTTCAGTTCGAAATGTTGCGAGTAGAACAGATAGCCGTTTGCCTCTACATTAAAAGAATAATCGCTTCCAATAGGCATCACCGCTAAAAAGTCGCCGGTTTCGCTCGATGTAAAATCGTTGAACATCGTATTATTGGTCTTCAAATCGATAACCATTACATTGGCTTCGAGCAATTGTTTGGTTTCCCTGTCTTTGACCACTCCCTTGACGTAGGTAACCGGCAAAGGCTTGTACTTTTCGGGCATTTGAAAATGATAAATATCCAAGTCGCCGAAGCCTCCGTTGGCTATGTTCGAAGAGAAAAGGCCTTCTGTGCCATCGGCAGTAACAATAAGCCCAATCTCTTCGTTGAAGGTATTGATCGGGTAGCCTAAATTGATAGGCTTAGCAAACTCGCCCTGGTTGTTCATCCGGCTGTAAAAAATGTCTTTGTTGCCCAAGCCGGGCCAGCCGTCGGAAGAAAAGTAAAGCGTTTTGCCATCGGCGTGCATAAAAGGTGTATTCTCGTCGTAAGGCGTATTGATATTGGGACCCAGGTTAATCGGCTCGGTCCATTGCCCTTCGTCGGTAAGCGTACTTTTCCAGATATCGTAGCCACCCAAGCCCCCCGGTCTGTTGCTTACAAAATAAAGCGTGCTCCCGTCAGGACTGATGGAAGGCTGCGATTCCCAATATTCCGAATTGATCACTTTGCCCAGGTTAATGGCCTTTCCCCAATCGTTGCCTTCTTTTCTCGACACATAGATGTCGCATCGGCCCATGCCATCGGGGCGGTTGCAACCGGTAAAAAACAGGTATTTGCCATCTGGAGAGATCGATTGCGCCCCTTCGTTATAGTTTGGCGTATTGATGTTGTTGCTCAGGGGCTGTGCCTTTTGCCATTCGTTGTTTTTTTTGGTTGAGACATAAAAATCTTCATTGCCATCCACCACCCGGGTAAAGATAATGGTCTGTCCATCGGCGGTTAATGCCGGAAAATAATCGCGGTTGGCACTGTTGATGTAAAAGCCCATGTTAATGGGTTCGTACTTTTCGGGGGTTTTGAGGGTTGCGACGGCAAAATCACAATCAATAATATATTTAGTGGCCTTTTTAACCAGGTCTTGGTCAGCGCCGGTATATTGCTGCTTATAGCTTTCAAAATGTTTTTTGGCATTGGCATAATCTCCGGTCAGAAGCTCACTTTCGCCCAGCACATAATAAACCCTTGCTTCAACGGTAGGTGCCGATGCTACTGCTTTGGCATAGTTTGCCTTAGCTTTTTCATGGTCTTTCATCCTGCGGTACACATCGCCCAACTGGATGTAGGCCAGCTGAAATTTGGGATCGGCTTTTACGGCTTCTTCCAAATATTTGATGCCCTCGTCGTAGATGTTTTGCCTGAGGTATTGCTGGGCATCGTCAAAACTATTTTGGGCCTTTTTTACGGCAGAATTTTGGGCTTTTGTTGCCAAAGCCATCAAACAGCATAAAAACAAGATCAGGTATTTATTCATTAGCCCATTGCCACTTGGTAATAGACTAATGTAAATAAAATCTCGAATTAATTAAGGAATGTTGAGGAATTTGTGCGTTTGCAGGGAGATTTCCCACTTCGGATTGGCCATTACATAGTCAACAATCAAAGGTGTCATTTCTTTGGCTTTCGACCATTCGGGTTGCAAATACAGCTTGCAATTTGGCGAAACGGTAGCCGCGTATTTTTCGGCCCAATCGAAATCGCTTTTGTTGAATACGATCACCTTAAGCTCGTTGGCAAAAGGAGTGATGTCTGGTCGCGGTGCCTTGAATTTTTTGGGCGAAAGGCAGATCCAGTCCCAAGACCCCGAAAGCGGATAGGCGCCGGAAGTTTCAATGAAAGTCAGTATACCTTGTTCCTGCAGTTTTTTGGTGAGGTAATCCAAGTTATAGATCAAGGGCTCGCCGCCGGTTACTACCACGGCTTTTCCGGGATAGGTTACGGCTTTGGCCACGATATCGTCGGCAGCAGTCAAGGCGTGCAGTTCGGCATCCCAGCTTTCCTTCACGTCGCACCAATGGCAACCCACGTCGCAACCGCCCAAACGGATAAAATAAGCCGCTTTTCCCGTATTAAATCCCTCGCCCTGTATGGTATAGAATTCTTCCATGAGTGGAAGCAATGTGCCGTCTTCTGGTATTTGATGTGCCATAAATTTCGGCAAATTTACTAAATTTATGTGCTTTATGCGAATAGGTGTATCTTGCTAAAGCAATATTTAACCGATGATGAAAATTAAATCCCTCCTTGTTTTAGTTGTTTTCTGCCTGTTTTTAAGCTCTTGCTTTGATGTTGAAGAAACCTATAACCTCAATGCAGATGGCTCTTATGCTGTTAATTATAACCTGGATATGGGGCAGTTGTTTAAAATGGTAGCGGCGATGACACCCGATTCTGTAAAGCAGAGTAAGGCATATAAAGAATCTAAAGATACTTTGGTTAACCTGGGCAGTATGCCTGATAGTTTAAAGAAACGATTTAGCCCAGCAGAGCTTAACCTGATGAAACAAAGCGATGTGCACATGCAACTGAATTTGAGCGAAGGCGTATTCAAGCTTGATTTTATGAACAAGGGAAAGTCTGCCGAAGAGCTCAGCTATTTCATGAGCAATTTTGGAGAATTGTTTCAAAAGGGCAAGATTGGCGACATCATGAAGCCGAAAGGCCTGCCTGCAGAGGCCGGTGAAGAACCTGATATGCCCTTTAAGAACAAAGAGTACGATTATGTGATTACGCCCAATACTTTTGGCCGAATGATCAAACTTGATGTTTTGGCCGCCAAGAAAGATAAAGACAAGCAGGCTTTCGAATTGATGAAAGGGATGAATATGAAAATGACCAGTACTGTTGTGGTTAACCTGCCGCGACCCGCTAAAAGTACGGGAAATCCGAATGCAGTACTGTCGGCCGATAAAAAGCAGTTTACCTTGAAATTGGATATGCTCGAAGCTTTAGATAAGCCAGAATTACTGAATTTTAAAATCGAATACTAGCATGGAATGGTTCAAGGTAGATTTTGAGTTGCCCGACCATGATATTGTGGAGCAGGTTAAGGTAAACGGCAAAAAACTATGCCTGATTAAGTATGAACAAAAAATCTATGTTATACAAAATACCTGTCCGCATGCAGGTGGTATTTTAAGTGGTGGCTGGTGCAAGGAAGGAAATATTGTTTGTCCCATTCACCGCTACGCGTATAGTTTAACCACGGGCAGGGGCGCACCCGGCCAAGGCGATTATATTAACATTTACCCTACCGAACAGCGGGAAGATGGCTTGTACGTTGGCCTGAAAGAGAGCTGGTGGAAGCGGATTTTTTAGTTACCCGGTTAATAGTCGGCAGTTCATGGTTTGGCGTGAAGTTTCATGTTGATGTACAAATCCTGTTGAGATCGGCAATCAAAATGACGGTTTTGTTGGTGAAGAACACCAACAAATGCTTTAAGCAGGTTGATCAATCAATGCTTGCCCAATAAACGGCCAACCATGGTCCATTGACTATAAACCATAAGCTATTAGCTATATATTTCTTTCTTCGCAGAAGCCAAGGTGTTTTTAAGCAAACCTACAATTGTCATTAAGCCAACGCCACCTGGTACCGGAGTAATCCATGAGGCTTTGGGCGCTACGTTTTCGAAATCTACATCGCCGTAAAGTTTGTAGCCCGATTTGGTGCTTGCAGAAGTTTCGCGGTTAATGCCCACGTCGATAACAATGGCACCAGGTTTTACCATATCAGCAGTTACAAAGTTCTTTTTGCCAATGGCAGCCACAATAATATCGCCCTGCAGTACCATTTCTTTAAGGTTCTGGGTTTTGCTGTGGGTGAGGGTTACGGTGCAGTTGCCTGGGTTGGCATTGCGCGCCATCAAAATACTCATCGGACTGCCCACAATATTGCTTCGGCCCACCACCACGCAATGTTTGCCAGTGGTATCGATATGATAAGCCTGTAGCATCAATAAAATGCCATAAGGCGTAGCCGGTATAAAGCATGGCAAATTGCGCATCATCCGTCCCAAATTAATCGGGTGGAAGCCATCTACATCTTTGCGATGGTCGATAGCCTCGGTTACTTTCTCCGGATCGATATGCTTTGGCAGGGGTAGCTGTACAATCAGCCCATCTACACCTGCATCTTGGTTGATTTCCTGTATTTTTTGCAAAAGCTCGGCTTCGGTAACGGTATCTTCATACCTGACCAACGACGATTGAAAACCTACCTTTTCGCAGTTTTTCATTTTGCTGGCTACATAGGTTTCGCTGCCGCCATCATGGCCAACCAAAATGGCTACCAAATGGGGCTTACGTCCGCTTTGTGCTAAAAATGAAGCTGCTTCTTCAGCTATTTCGGCCTTGATTTTTTCTGAGGCAAATTTTCCGTCGAGTAGTTGCATATAGTGAGATATGAGATTGGAGATGTGAGATATGAGATATGAGATTTGCCCTGGGAATGCCTGGGACTCAAATCTAGATTCTCAAATCTCACATCTAGTTTAGTCTAATTTTAACACCGCCATAAACGCCGTTTGCGGGATTTCTACGTTGCCCACCTGGCGCATGCGTTTTTTACCTTTTTTCTGTTTTTCCAAGAGCTTGCGTTTACGCGAGATATCGCCACCATAACATTTGGCCGTTACGTCTTTACGGAGTGCGCTCAATGTTTCGCGGGCAATAACTTTGGCACCAATCGATGCTTGGATCTTGATTTCGAATTGTTGGCGTGGGATCAGCTCCTTTAGTTTCTCGCAGATCTTTTTGCCAAAATCGTAGGCATTGCTGCGGTGTATCAGCGACGACAAGGCATCCACAGGTTCGTCGTTCAACAGCATGTCTAGCCTCACCAGGTCAGATTTTCGGTAGCCCACCTGATGGTAATCGAAAGAGGCATAGCCTTTGGAAATGGTTTTCAGCTTGTCGTAAAAATCGAATACGATTTCGCCCATCGGCATTTCAAAAACCAGTTCTACGCGGTCTGAGGTAAGGTAGGATTGGTTAACGATAACCCCTCTTTTCTGTATACAGAGCGACATCACCGGTCCCACAAATTCGGCCTTGGTAATAATGTTGGCCTTGATAAAAGGTTCTTCTACCGAATCAAGCTTGCTTGGGTCGGGCAAATCCGATGGGTTGTTGACCACAATTTCGGCGCCTTTTGTGGTGTATGCAATGTACGATACGTTGGGAACCGTGGTAATTACCGTCATGTCGAACTCGCGTTCTAAACGTTCTTGGATAATTTCCATGTGCAACATGCCCAAGAAACCGCAACGGAAGCCAAAGCCCAAAGCCGCTGAGCTTTCTGCTTCGAAAACGATAGAAGCATCGTTTAGCTGCAGCTTGTGCATGGCTTCTCTCAGTTCTTCGAAATCTTCGGTGTCGACAGGGTAGATGCCTGCAAATACCATCGGCTTTACCTCTTCAAAACCTTGAATGGCATCTGCCGAACCATTTTCTACGGTAGTAATGGTATCGCCCACTTTTACTTCGCGAGCCTCTTTAATGCCCGAAATGATATAGCCTACATCGCCGGTCTTTACGCTGTTGCGTGGCGACATGTCTAGTTTTAAAATACCCACTTCGTCGGCAATGTATTGTTTGCCAGTGTTGATGAACTTTACCTTATCGCCTTTTTTGATTTCGCCGTTTACCACTTTGTAGTAGGCAATAATGCCCCTAAACGAGTTAAATACGCTATCGAAAATCAAGGCTTGCAAAGGGCCGTTTGCATCGCCTACAGGTGCAGGCACACGGTCAACAATGGCTTGCAGGATATCTGGAATGCCCATTCCGGTTTTACCCGAGGCCGGGATGATTTCTTCGCGTTTGCAACCAATCAAATCAATAATCTGGTCTTTAACTTCTTCCGGCATCGCACCTGGAAGATCCATTTTGTTCAAGATCGGAATAATCTCCAGGTCGTGTTCTAAAGCCAAATAAAGGTTGGAAATGGTTTGGGCCTGGATGCCTTGAGAAGCGTCTACAATAAGCAAAGCACCTTCGCAGGCGGCAATGGAGCGCGAAACCTCATACGAAAAGTCAACGTGGCCAGGTGTGTCAATCAGGTTGAAAATATACTCCTCACCATTCACTTTATAGTTCATTTGAATAGCGTGGCTTTTGATGGTAATGCCACGCTCGCGTTCCAAATCCATGTTGTCTAGCAACTGCGCTTGTGCCTCGCGCTGGCTAATGGTATTCGTATATTCTAATAAACGGTCGGCTAAAGTGCTCTTTCCGTGGTCAATATGTGCAATTATGCAGAAATTACGTATGTGCTTCATTTTGTGCAAAGATAGTTTTTAAATGCGGAAAGACCAAAGGCTGAAAGTGCAAAGGTGGAAGGTAAATAGTCGGCTGGAAAATGGGGCAAGACATTAAAGGTAAAAGGCTGAAGCTAATATTGTTTCAGATGCAACTATTTTTTGAATACTTTCGTCTTTGCTTAAAAGATGTTGATGAGAAATCCCTTGATTCTTGTATTGATGTTGTTGGCTACCCGTTTAGCTGCTCAAGATTGTAATTGTACCGTTAATTTCAATTATACGGTAGCCAAGGTAAGCAAAAACTATGCAGGTTATAACGATAAAGTCAATCCGTTGAATCGAAAAGAATTTAACCGCTTTACGCAGCAATTAGCCGAAAAGGCAAAAGCAACCAATAATATCGATACTTGTTATGTACTATTGCGTACATGGACCAATTATTTTAAGGATCAGCATTTGAGGGTACAGCTGGATTGGCGCTACCGCGAAAAATATCCGGAGAAACTCGGACAGTTAAACAAGCGGTTTGCCAAGTTTAAGGTATTGCCACCGCCGGCCGCAGATACGCTGGCAAATCAAACCAATATCAAGCCATTAAGTAGCCAAACCTTGCTCATCAGTTTGCCCTCTTTCGATTATTCCGAAAAAAAGAACGTTGACAGCTTGATGAAAAAATACGAAGCCGAACTGCTGACAACCCCCAATTGGATCATCGATATGAGAGGGAATATGGGAGGCAGCGATTTTACCTACAGTCCGTTTTTGCCTTATCTCTACACCAATCCCATAGCTACATGGGTCTCTGAGTATTGGGCTACAGCAGATAATATCGCTATTTACGAACAAGAACTTACCAATAAAAACCTCAATAAAGATGCCGCTGGCTACATGGCCAATATCGTTTCTTTAATGAAGAAAAACATCGGTAAATTTGTAAACCCCGCCGGCAGCGATACAGCATTGATTACGTTAGCCAAGGTTTACGATTATCCCAAAAAAGTAGCCTTGCTAATTGACCGTAATTCGGCAAGCTCGGCCGAATCATTCTTGTTGATGGCTAAACAAAGCAAAAAAGCAACTGTTTATGGCGAAAATTCTTATGGAATGCTAGATTATGCCAATTATCAGTATTTCGATATTCCCTGCGATGCCTACAATTTAACTATACCGATATCGCGTTCAAAACGCCTGCCTAAAAATCCGATAGACAATATTGGCATTGCACCCGATGTAAGCATTGATAATGCCGAAAAAAACAAAATCAAGATGATACAAGGTCGATTGGAAAGCGCAAATAAATAAAGAGCCAAGGTTTTAAAGGCAACGGTATGGAGGTGGAAGCTGTGATTTCGATTCTGGCAGGATTGCAAATCCTGGGTGATGAGGGTCGGGAATTCAATTCCCGACCAGCCTAATTATTTATTTCGGTTTCCGAACAACATTGCACCTGCTGGCATTCTTCGCCAACAGGTTAAGCTTTACTTGACGGTTAATGTGGGGCGCAACGACAGCTCATCAGAGCTATTATTTTACCGTAACTTCATCAAAAAACGTGTGGGCCAAGCCACCGGCGCCTTCGTGCCAGCTTGGCAATGTGCCATAATTTTTGGCTATAATTTTAAGGTATCGGCAATCGCTGTTTACCTTGGTGCCAATTTCCTTGATTTGGATATTGTAGTCTTTGGCTTCAGCTGGTGCTTTTACAGAACCAATCGATTTAAAGTTCATGTCGTCGCCAGCAATCAAAAATTCGGTTGTTGGGGGGAAGATGATCCAGGCCTGCGTATCCTGCAGGGCGCCCACACTTACCGAATTGACGTGTTGGCTTTTGCCCAGGTCTAAAATTACCTCAAAATCCTTGCCCCAAACGCCCTGCCAACGGTTGCCGATGCGCCAGTTAATGGCTCCTCTCACGCCATCTATCAGGGCATCATTGCCACCACCGGTAAAGCTCTTGTTGATTTCGCTGTTCACCTTGATGCTGTAGTTGTTGTTGATTCTTTTGTAAACGGACGTACTTACGTAACTGGTTTGATAGCCTTTTTGATAGGCAATGGCCTTGATGGTGATATCATTGCTGATTTCGAAGGGTGCTGTATATTTTTTCGAGGTCGAATTTGGCGTCATTCCATCTGTGGTGTAATAAATACTTGCACCAGCTAAGGCATCGCTTAAGGTAACGGTCGCTTTGTTTTTGAAGGTTTCTTGCGGACCTTCGATAATCGGGTTGGGAACAATCAAAGTACCCCCAATTTTCATAACAGGCTTTTTAAGGCTGTTCAGGTAACTCATGTCTGGCTGTGCGCTCAACTTAAAATTAATGATAGCCCCATTGGCCAGGTTGGCAAAATCAAGGTAAAGCTGCTGGTGGGCCTTGCCATTCACCGTCATGCCCTTGATGTAGTAATTGTTTTCGTCGCGGTTTGGGGCGTTGATTATGATTTTTTTGCCGTTTCCGAGGCTGATGCTCATCTTTTTGAACCAAGGTGTGCCGATGATGTACATGTTGTTGCCTGGCGAAACAGGGTAGAAGCCCATGGCGCTCATCACGAGCCAAGCACTCATTTGGCCACAATCTTCGTTGCCCGAAAGACCATCGGGTTGATCGTGGTACTGTTCGTTCATGATTTTGTTCACGTAATACTGCGTTTTTTCGGGATGCGAAGTAAAGTTGAACAAATAGGCCATGTGGTGGCTCGGTTCGTTGCCATGTGCGTATTGACCAATCAATCCGGTAATATCGCTTTGGTCTCTGCCGGTAAGGCCTTGCTTAGTGGTAAAAAGCTCGTCGAGTTTTGCCTGGTAGGCTTTTTCGCCGCCCATCATTTGCAGGTGTCCATTTACATCCTGCTGGGTGCTAAAGCTGTAATGCCACGAATTGCCTTCAGTATAGTTGTTGTTAACCTCGGTTGGATTAAAAGGCTTCCACCAACCGCCATTATTGCGTGCCCTGATGTGGCCGGTTGAAGGATCATAAACGTTTTTCCAGTTTTGCGCCCTCATCATATAGGTTTGGTAATCGGCAGTTGCACCAATCATTTTGGCAAACTGGGCAATGCACCAGTCATCGTAAGCGTATTCTACGGTTTTCGAAGCGCTTTCGTGTTCCATATCGGCTAAAACAGCACCGTTCTTGGCATAAACGTCAATGCCAAACTGCTTACGGTTTACGGCATGTTTCATCGCTTGTAGCGCCAATTTGGTATCGAAGCCACGAATGCCTTTGGCGTAAGCATCAGTAATAACCGGAATGGCATGGTTGCCAATCATACAATAGGTTTCATCATTTGCTAATGGCCAAATGGGCAGTAAGCCACCCTGCTGATGCATGGCCAAAAAAGTTTTGATGAAATCCAAGGTTCGTTTGCGGTCAATTAAAGTCAGCAACGGATTTTCGGTGCGATAGGTGTCCCACAACGAAAAAACCGTATAATATTCGAAGCCATTGGCCGTGTGTATTTTATTGTCTAACCCCCGGTAACGGTTATCGGCATCCATATATAGATTTGGATTAAGCAGGCTATGGTAAAGTGCCGTATAAAAAGTAGTTAAATTTTTAGTTTGGTTGCTTTCTACCTCAATTTTAGCCAGTTCCTTGTTCCAATCCTGCTGTGCTTTTTGCAGGGTTTTTTCGAAATTGAAGCCGTCGGTAGCGGTGTTGAGGTTTTTTAGCGCGCCTGTTTCATCTACCGCCGAAATGGCGATATTGGCCAATACCGCTTCTTGGGCACTGGTTTCGAACTGGATATATAATTTGATATTGGTGCCTCTTGCTTTCTTCAAATTAGGCTGTAGCTCGTCGTTAACGGCGATGCCATACGCTTTAAAGGGCTTGTTGTAGCGTACGTGGAAATACAATTCCTGCGCCTTGGCCCAGGCGCTCGACTTGCGGTAGCCCCTGATTTCCCTGTCGTTGACGATTTCTACCCAACTATCCAATACCTTATCCCGGTGTTTTAGATCGATAATGATATTCGATTCGCTGGATTTGGGATAGGTGAATTTGTACAGTCCGGTTCTGCGGGTGGCGGTTATTTCGGCCTTAACCTGGTATTTGTCTAAAAAAGTAGTATAATAACCCGGACTGGCTTTCTCGTTTTTCTTTTGATAAGGAGAAGCATATTGGGTATTGAGCAACTGTGGCTTGCCAACAGTTGGCATAAGCAGAAAGTCGCAGTAGTCTTCTACGCCGGTGCCGCTCAAGTGGGTTTGCGAGAAGCCGTAGACCACCGAATCGCTGTAATGATAGCCCGAACAGCCATCCCATCCCTCCAAACGGGTATCTGGACCAGGTTGGATCATGCCAAATGGCAGGGCAGGACCAGGGTAAGTATGTCCATGGCCACCCGTACCAATAAATGGATTTACATATTGGTTGTAGTTCTTTTTGCTTTGGGCAAAGCCGGTAGCGCTAAGCAATACAAAAGCAAAGAATAGCTTCGAGAATTTCATCAATTTATTTTTCAGGTTTAGGTTCGGTTTTTTTCATGCGCGAGAAAGGGTAGCCATTGCAGCCCTTTTTAGGGTTCTGCCTGTCTACATACGCAGTTTGTTCGGCTTGTTCATCGGTTGCCGCGTCATAAACGGTTAGGCAAAATCCCCAGTGCCAAGGTTCCATGCCGTTAAAGATCATGTAGTCGATGCGGGTATACTTATTGCCATCGGTTTTGTTTTTGGCATCGTTTCGGGCTACCAAATATTGTTTTTCTGGGTTCCATTTGATGATGTGATACTTGATATTGGGGTGTTGTATCCATAAAGTATCGTTAATGGTATAGCTGATGCCATAATCGTCGGCAAAAGTGCCCAGGGCAAAAACAGGCGCCTTAGTTTCCTTGTTTTGGCCAAAAGCCAGCAAGGGATATAAGAGGATAAACGTAAGGATATATTTCATCTGATTTTGTATCGGTTTAATTTGCGCTATAAAAAGATAAGGACAACGAGCGAAGATAGAAAAATGCTCATGAACTTGATTGTAAAGCCTCAACAAGCGCTTTTACTTTTTCAGGAGCGCTTTGCTCATACTGGTATTCGTCGTCAATACTGCCCATTTTTGTAGACTCGTTACGATACTGCATTTGGCTGTTCACTTTCGCCCTTGCCGAAGAATGAAAGTTGTGTGCACCGGTTTCTTTACGTAGCTGCTGAATATTTTCGGCATTTACACCTGCGCCAGGCATAATTTCGATCTTGCCCTTGGCTTGTTTAACCAATTGTGCAATTTGTTGGGCGCCCAGTGCTGCGCTTGGGCAGCCGCCAGAGGTAAGCACGCGTACAATGCCCAGTTCGATCAGGTCTTCAAGCGCTTTGGCCAAATCGTTGCTCATGTCGAAAGCACGATGAAAGGCCACCGGCATAGGGGAGGCTAACGCAATCAGTTCGGCACAGCGTTTTTTATCTATGCTACCATTTGCAGTTAAAATACCAATCACTACACCGTCGCAATGTAATTCCTTGCACAGTTGAATGTCGGCTTTCATCAGTTCGAACTCGTCGTCGCTGTAAAGAAAATCTCCGCCACGTGGCCGGATGATGGGCCAGATTTCGATGTTGGGGAGCGATTTGGAAAATTTGATCTGTGCATAGCTTGGCGTTGTGCCACCCTCGGCCATGTTTTCGCACAATTCTACCCGGTGGGCGCCACCAATGGCAGCGGCTTTTGCCGAGGCGAACGAATTGGCGCAGATTTCAAGCTTGGGTAAATTGTTATTCGTCATCGCTTACTGGGTTTAATACACTCCAGCCGTTCGCCGTGTTGGCTACGTTTATTTTTTGGACAGATTTGCCCCCATCGGCATACCAACATACTTCGGTAATGATCCAATGCTGTTCTGTAACTTTTTCTCTAGCCGGAAAAGCACAGGTTATGCCGTTAAAATTCGGAAAACCGTATTCGTTTATGCTGTTGATAAAGGAAGCTTCCAATACATCGGCTAAACCCTTGGTGGTCTCTTCGTTGGGTTCGATGCTCATTTTGGCCATCATCACTTTTGCCTCGGCTGTAAAATCCTTACAGGCCAATACGGCCCCCAGATCTTCCTTTCTATAGGCTTCTTCTATCGCCAAAATGGCGCCCTCTGGGGTGTCGAAGTTTGGTTTAAAGTGATCAACGCCCTCGTCTATATACAGGCCGATACTTTGGTCGAAGTTTGGTTTGTCGCTATCCTGTATATTGTTTCTGATGGCCCTGATGGTGTAGCCGCCAATCAAACGGCCATGTTCAACAATCATCCAATCGGAGATATGCTCACGATCGATACCAATTTTCTGGTTCATTTTTACCGTTTTTACTTCAACAGGTTCGTTGCTCACGGTGCCGAAAAGATGGCCTTCCTCATCAAAATGCGGGTCGGTAAGCCAAATGTGTTCTAAGTTGTCGCCGTCTATGATTTTTACCTTTACCGAAAAATAAGATTGATGAGGCTGTGGATTTTGGAGGCATGTGGCAAAATACCAAAGCGTAAGCTTGGCTTTTTCTATGGCCCAATTCATGCCTTCGTCTTCATGGGCTACCCGTACCATATCTGGTTCACCCTGTCGTTCTACTACGTTCTTTTTTCCGAAAATTTTGGAGAATAAACCCATTTGTAGGTGCTTAATGGTTAGTAATAGCTTTTTCCTTTGATAACCAGGTCTTGTTGCTTCGCGTCGCAGACGGCATACGTAAAGCCTTTTTGAATGGCATAAGCACCATACTCGCCCTTTTTGTTCATGGCCAAAAAGCCCACTTGAATATTTTTGGCAGTTTCTGGTTTCTTTTTAATGATACGCATAACGGCTTCTTTGCAGGCCTCTTCTGGCGAGTAGCCTTGGCGCATCAGCTCAACCACCAAAAACGAGCCTACATTCCTGACCACTTCTTCGCCAACACCGGTTGAAGTAGCGCCGCCAATTTCGTTATCTATGTACAGGCCGGCACCAATAATCGGACTGTCGCCCACACGCCCGTGCAGCTTGTAGGCCATGCCGCTGGTGGTACAGGCACCAGAGAGATTGCCCTTGGCATCGATCGCAATCATGCCAATGGTATCGTGGTTGTATTGGTTTCCCGGTAGTTTTTGTGGCGAAGCCTTATCGTAAAGTTTGTTTTCGATGTTCATTACCGGCTCGTATTTGGCCTGTTTTAGCCATTCTTTCCAGGCTTTTTCACTAGCGGGTGTTAAAAGGTTTTCTTTTTTAAATCCCTGTTCCAAGGCAAATTGCAGGGCGCCGTCGCCGGCCAGCATTACGTGTGGGGTTTTTTCCATTACCTTGCGGGCTACCGAAATAGGGTGCACGATGTGTTCAAGCGCCAGTACCGCACCGCAGTTTCCGGCTTCGTCCATAATGCAGGCATCCAAAGTTACTTTACCATCGCGGTCTGGCAGGCCGCCATAGCCAACCGATTGATTGCTTTCGTCGGCCTCGGGCACCCAAACTCCCTGTTCAACTGCATCCAAAGCCCTTCCATTGGTGCTTAATACCTTCCAGGCGGCCGCATTGGCCGCTACGCCAAAGTCCCAGGTCGAAATGACAATGGGTTTATGGGCTGGGGCAACTGCCGATGGAACAACATTAGCCATGCTTTTTTTGTCGATGGCCAAAAGCGCAGTAGAAAAGGCACTGGCTTTGATAAACTTTCTCCGGTTAAACATATTTGGTTGGTAGGTATTTGGTTAAGGTATAAGGGTAAAATTATCCGAATCTTTTAAGAAAGGGAATTGCCTGCGTATTTTTTCCAGATCGGGATAGTTGATGCTGAAGGTGTATAGATCTTCGTCTTCGGGCTTATAGTAAACGGTATTGCCATAAGGATCGATGCACATCGAGTGGCCGCTGTGGTAAATCTGGTTGCCATCGTGGCCTACGCGGTTTACGCCGATAACATAGCTTTGGTTTTCGATGGCACGGGCATGGATGAGCGTACGCCAGTGCGAAGACCTTTTGTCGGGCCAACTCGCCACCAGCAGCAGAATGTCATATTCGGCATTTTTGTTGCGCAGCCAAACCGGAAAACGGAGGTCGTAGCAAACGGCCAAACGGATTTTCCATCCTTTTAGCTCCACAATGAGCGATTTTTGGCCGGCGGTATAGTTTTCGTCTTCATCGCCCATGCCAAAAAGATGGTGCTTGTCGTAATATTGGAACTCGCCATTGGGCAGCATCCATATCATCCGGTTGTAGTACTTGCCGTCTTCTTTGATAATGAGACTGCCCGTAACCACGCAATCGTAGTTTGCGGCGGTTTTGGCTAGCCATTGCATGGTTTTGCCGTCCATTTCTTCGGCCATTTCTTCGGCCTTCATGGTAAAACCCGTGCTGAACATTTCTGGAAGCACAATGAGGTCGGTTTTTTCACGTACACCGCCCGACAGACGCAACGAAATATTCTGGAGGTTCTTGTCAATATTTTCCCAAAAGAGATAGGCCTGGAAGACCGTAACTTTTAGGTTTGGGATGTTTAAATATTGTGGACTTTCCATTTTTATAATTTTTTGAGGGATGAAAATTATATTTTTATTAGTCTTTCAACGGCTTTTTCCAAGGTATCTTGTTCTTTGGCAAAGCAAAACCGCAATACCTTATTGTCGGTTCCCTTGGTGTAAAATGCAGAAACCGGAACGCTGGCCACACCAAAATCCTTAATTAACCTGATGGCCATGTCAGTGTCTTTTTCTTCGCTGATCTCGGCAAAGCTTACACACTGGAAATAAGCACCCTTACAAGGTAGCAATTTAAATCTAGTCTCATTTAATAGCTTGCGGAAGAAATCTCTTTTTTGCTGAAAAAACTGAGGCAGTTCCGTGTAAACATTTTCGCTTTTGAGGTAGTTGCCAATGGCGACCTGCATTGGGGTGTTTACGCTGAATACGTTGAACTGATGTACTTTTCTAAATTCGTTCATTAATTTAGCTGGAGCTAGACAATAACCTAATTTCCAGCCTGTAGTGTGTAGTAGTTTGCCAAAAGAGGCTACCACAAAACTCCTTTCCCTCAATTCGGGGTAAAGGGCTACGCTTTGGTGCTGCGCTCCGTCAAAAACGAGATGTTCGTACACTTCGTCGCTCAAAATCATCACATCGGTGTTCTTGGTCAGTTTGATCAGCGCTTCGATATCGGCTTTGCTTAAGATGCTTCCGGTTGGGTTTTGCGGACTGTTCAGGATAATCATTTTGGTGTTGGCCGTAAACAGTTTTTTGACCATTTCCCAATCTATTTTGTAATCGGGTGCATGCAGCTCGAAAGGCTTCACTAAACCGCCAAAGAGCTTTACGGTGGGCGAATAGCAATCGTAGGCCGGTTCGAAGATAATTACTTCGTCGCCAGGATTGATAACGGCAGCCAGTGCGGTAAAAATAGCCTGGGTGCCGCCGGCTGTTATAGTAATCTCGGTATCGGGATTGTAGTTTGCCTGGTAAAAGTTTGCAGTTTTTTCGGCAATCAGCTCCCGCAAGCTCATTAAGCCTGGCATAGGAGCATATTGGTTGTGACCGTTTTTCATGGCATCGGCCACTAATTTGATCAATTTTGGATCGGCTGGGTAATCTGGAAAACCTTGCGAGAGGTTTATGGCATTGTGTTCTTGGGCCAGTTTAGACATCACCGAAAAAATAGTGGTGCCTACTGTAGGTAGTTTAGAATTTATAAGCATCATGTACAACGAAAATAGCAATAATCTCTTTCAATATAGCCATTAACGTTAAAAAGATGGGCAAATTATGCATTGCTGGCCGTGTTTGGCCTGATTTGGCTGCTGCCCAGAAAGAGGCAACACAAGGCAATTAGCGCTGCCATGGTCATGACCGCAGGCATGGGCCATACAGCATCGGCGGCAAATACGCTGATCAAGGCAGAGGCCAGTGCGCCCAAACCCATTTGCAGGGCACCCATTAAGGCCGAAGCGCTGCCTGCATTTTTGCTGAAAGGCGCCAAGGCCAATGCCGATGCATTTGGATTGATAAAACCGAGGCAGGCCAGAAATAAGGCAATAAACGAAACAGTCGTGTATAAATTAAGCAAGTTGTGGAGTGCGGCCACCAAAAATAAGATGCTGACGATGGCTTGTGCAAGCAAAGCCCAGTTCACAATCCGTTTGCTGGTAAACCATCGGAGTATGTAACTGTTTACTTGACTAAAACCAATAAAAAATGCTGATAGCAAGGCAAATATCCATCCATATCCTGTTTCGCTAACTTGATAGATATCCATGAATACGATGGGTGAAGAAGATACATAGGCAAACAAGCCGCTAAAGGTGATGGCACTGACCAGGGCATAGGTATAAAATGAAGGCTCCTTGATAACAACAAGGAAATTACTGAGGATTGGCTTGGGTTTTAACGAATAGCTGGGATCTGGTTTGTAGCTTTCTGGAAGTTTCCAAATGGACAATACCAGCATAAGCAAGGCCATGAAACTTAAAAATACAAATACCGAAGGCCAGCCCATGGCGGCAATGAAATAGCCACCGGCGGTAGGCGCCAGCATTGGCGAGGCCGCGATAACCAGCATGAGCGAAGCAAAAACTTTAGGGCTTTCTTCTACGGTAAATAAATCCCGCACCATAGCTACAGCAGCCACTGCTGTGGCGCAACTGCCAATGGCCTGTACAAAACGCAAAACAATCAGCTGGTCTATCGAAGTTACAAACAAACAGCCCAAAGAAGCGGCAATGTATAGCGCAAGTCCAAAATAAAGCGGTTTTTTACGCCCAAATTTATCCAACAACGGACCGTACAGCAACTGTCCGGCCGAAATACCGATAAAAAAGCTGGAAAGCGACAGCGATACATTGGCTACATCGGTATGCAAGTCCTTGGCTATGGCTTTAAAGCCCGGCAAATACATGTCGATAGAAAAGGGACCTAGCGCAGCCAGCAAACCCAAAATGAAAATAAGCAGGAATTTTGATCTAGCCATAGGGTGATTTTAAGCGGAGGCAAAGATGGACATTAGAAAAACAAGAGGCGTCTAAATCTTGTCAAAATTAAAGTTTGGTTTAGCGGAAGATATGGGCTAATTGCTGATAAACCATGAACGTACAAGGGATGACGCTTAGCGCAACACAAATAGATCAAGTTAAATTGTGACAATGCAAGCGGCGCCAAAATTTCGTTTATCTCAAAATAATTGTATTTTAGCATTCATGACTTTTAAAACCAAAGAAAGCCGTTTGCTCCTCGTTCTGGGGGCGTTTTTTGTGGCTAATGCCATTTTATCAGAGTTTATTGGAGTAAAGATTTTTTCGGTAGAAGGCACATTGGGCATCAAGAAATTCGATATCAATTTATTTGGCGTTCCCAATCTCTCCTTCAACATGTCGGCTGGAGTTTTAACCTGGCCCATCATCTTTATCATGACCGATATCATCAACGAATATTTCGGGGTGAAACAGGTACGCTTTCTTTCTATACTTACATGCATACTCATTGCCTTTGCCTTTTTTGTAGCTTGGGCCTCTATGCAGCTCAGCCCGTCTGATTTTTGGATCAACCAGGATGTAAATGGCCACAACCTGAACATGGTTGATGCCTTCGACAATATCTTTGGGCAGGGCATGTGGATTATTGTAGGGTCGCTCATTGCCTTTTTGATTGGACAGATGGCTGATGTGATCATCTTTCACCGCATTAAAAAGGTTACCGGCGAGCGAGCTTTGTGGCTTCGCGCTACCGGCTCTACGGTGGTTTCGCAGCTGATTGATAGTTTTGTGGTTATTTTTATTGCTTTTTACCTGAACCCTAAATACCATTGGAGCTGGCAGATGGTAGCCGCCATTGGTTTGGTAGGGTATATTTACAAATTTATCGTGGCCTTGCTCATGACGCCCATCCTGTACCTGGTACATGGCATTATTGATGGCTATTTAGGCAAGGATTTAGCCCATCGGATGATCAAGATGGCCGGCAGGGGCTGATATGGAAAACAACAATACCCGGTTGGCACTAACGTTTATACGTAACACGGTAATGGCTTTTCCGGGTGTTACCGAACAGCTTTGTTTTGAAACGCCGGCTTTCTATGTAAACAAATATATTTTTGCTAGGCTTAAAGAAGATGGCATTAATTTGGTGATACATACCGTTGAAAGAGAAAAATGGATCGAAAAAGATCCACAAACCTTTTTTGTGACAGCACACTACGTCAGGTATAAATACATGCTAGTAGATTTGGAAAGGGTAGACCCGAACCACCTTAAAGCCTTATTGCTAAGTGCTTGGAAGAACAGGGCGCCCAAGAGATTGTTGAATGAATTATAATAAGATGTACTTCTACCTCCTATACATTGGCGTAGCCAAAAAAGAATTCACCGAAACTGATTTTGAGGAATTATTGGAACAAGCCAGATCCAGAAACGCTTTTTTAGATATTACCGGCAAGCTGCTGCATTGCGAGGGCACCTTTATACAATTGCTCGAAGGAAGCGAAGCCGCAGTTAAAGAAGTTTATGCCTCTATTATTAAAGACGAGCGCTTGATAGCCATTAAAACGATTGCAACCGGACATGCCAAAGAACGGTATTACAGCAATTGGAGCATGGATTTTAAGGAAGTGAACCTTGCCGAAATCAACAAGTTGGAAAACTGTGCCCATGAAGACGTGGCTGCCTATATTAAAACGGCTTCTGCCGTAAAGCTGCTCAAGCTGTTGGCCAAGGCATAAAATGTGCTATTTTTTGTCAACATTTGCTTGTTCGGGCTAAATGAGCTAAATTCTGTTTTAAATTGAGCAACCATGAAAGTTGATTATATCGCTTTGTCTGTACCGGTCTTTTTTCTGCTGATTGGCATTGAGTTGGGCTATTCATTTTATAAAAAACTGGGCTATTACCGGCTTAACGACTCGATTGCCAACCTGAGCCAGGGCATAGGGCAGCAGGTTACGGGGCTTTTCATGAAAACGGCACTGTTTTTTGGCTACAAATATATTTTTGAGCATTGGCGGCTATTCGACCTGCCCAATACCATTTGGGTCTGGATTATACTTTTTATCGGTGTCGATTTCTTTTATTATTGGTTTCATCGCATGAGCCATCAGGTTAATGCACTGTGGGCTGCACATATTGTGCATCACCAGTCTGAAGAATACAATCTTACCGTAGCCTTGCGCCAATCGTGGTTCCAAGGCTGGTTTTCGTGGGTGTTTTATTTGCCCTTGGCCTTCATTGGGTTTGATCCGCTCATGTTCTTAACCCTGAGTGCCTTTAATACGCTCTATCAGTTCTGGATCCACACCAGAGCCATTAAAAACATGGGTTTTCTGGAGCATATCATCAATACGCCTTCGCACCATCGGGTGCACCATGGCTCCAACCCCAAGTATATTGACAAAAACCATGCGGGTTCGCTCATCATTTGGGATAAAATATTCGGCACCTTTCAACAAGAAGAAGAAGAGGTTTATTATGGTATTACCAAGCCATTGGCCAGTTGGAACCCTATTTGGGCCAATGTACATTATTGGGCAGAGCTGATTGATACTGCGCGTAAAACCGATCGGCTTGCAGATAAAATAAGGGTTTTTATCAAGCCTCCGGGCTGGTTTCCGCTTGCTTTGGGCGGTTTTAAGCCAGCTCCCGAAATAGACGTGGCCCACTATAAAAAGTACGATGCCTATTATAGCAAGGCTTTGGTAGGCTATGTCTTGTTTCAGTTTGTGGTAGCTTTGGCCGTTGGCTCGATGTTACTGTTTTTATATCCGAAAATGACCGGAGAAGCTGTTGTAGCCGCTGCTGTTTTTACCATTTTGACGCTCTTAAGTTGTGGCGCGCTGCTGGAAGGCAGGGCCTGGCTCAAGTATTTCGAATTTATTCGTCTCATAGTAAGCCTCCTTGGGCTCTACTTATTTAAGGATATGGCTATATTTAATACTTTAGCTATTGTTTTTACGCTGGTTCAGGCAGGTTCGTTCATCTGGTTCTGCTTTATACAAAACAAAATCATATATGCTCAAGAAACATCTTCAATTTAATTTTGCCTTCATCCTCATCTTCATTGTCCAGCTTTTGGTAGAATCTGACCCGATTACTTCCAAATTGGTTTTGCTTGATTTTCATTATGCTGTAAAGCCGCTCATTACCATTTCGTTGCTGCTGTTTCTGGTTTACCACACCCAGCTTAAGGGCCGTTTTGTCAAGCGTGTATTTGGCGGTTTGTTGTTTGGCTTGTTCGGCGATTGCTTTTTGATGTTCCAAATCGCTCATCCTTCATTTTTTTTGTTGGGCTTGGCTTCTTTCCTCGTTGGGCATCTGTTATACATTACGGCATTTTACCTCGATTATATTTGGAATTCGCGCATTCAAAAGGGCTATACGCGTTGGGCGCTGGTTATTTTTGGCGTATTCTGCATTGTATTTTATATTTATTTGCGCCCTTATTTGGCCGACATGAAAATACCGGTAATGGTTTATGCCTTTGTGATTTCGCTGATGGGCATTATGGCCGCCAATCGCAAAGGGAGGGTAAATACCTTGAGTTTCAAGCTGGTGATGTGGGGTGCCGTACTGTTTATCCTTTCTGACGCGATATTGGCCTATAATCGCTTTGTGCATCCTTTCGAAACTTCTGGCCTCTGGATAATGTCGACCTACATGCTGGCGCAATACCTTATTACGATGGGCACCGTAGAGCGAAAGATGAAGAAGAAATCGGCGATGTAATGTTTAAAATCAGTGTTTTTCCCGGTCCAGAATAGTGAAAATCTGTACCAGGCGTTCTCCCTTTTCATCAACCAACGTAAGCGTATGTTTGCCCGGAGCAGGATTTAAGGCTATTTGGTGGAAAGATTGGGTGGTGCCGATGTAGTTCTCGTCGATATGCCAATAGATTTTTGTTTTTGGATTACGGTGGGCCACATTGAAGATAACCTTGCCCCGTGTGCCATCCAGCTCTACCGGGATATAGACCACTGCATTGTTCTTGGGATAAATCATATCCATCGGCAATTGATTGCTCGGTTCGTCGCAACCTGGTTTAAAGGGGGGCAAAGGCTTGTAATCGCTGTTTTTGATCTTGTAGTAATACTCCATGGCCGGAGGCAATACAAACCATTTTGCATGTTGCATTTGTGCGGGGCTTTCGCATTTGTCGGTTACACGGTAAGTACCGGTTGCATCGAGGTGAACAAGTTGGTGGTAAGGGCATATCCTGGTTTTTTCTCCAGCAAAAGGCACCATGTCGCTTATTTTTTCGGGACAGTTTTCGCCTGCCTTAAAGCCGCTTTGTTTGCATACCGCAATTTTCTTGAGCTTGGTTTTTGGGGTTTGAAACCAGTTAGCGTTGGGCAAGAGCCGAAAAATATCGAAAAGGACGGGGGCTGCTGCTTCAATACCCATTAAGCCAGGCCTGCCTTCGCCATCGGCATTGCCTACCCATACACAAACCACATAATCTGGAGTTAAGCCAATGGCCCAAGCATCCCGAAAGCCAAAGCTGGTCCCGGTTTTCCAGGCTATCCGTTGCGATGACGAGAACTGTTCCCACAAACCTTCGTCGCCAGGACGCATCACTTCTTCCATGGCATTAAAAGTGGCCCAAATGGCTCCATGGTCTAGTACCGAATTTGGTTCCAGTTCCCCTTTATCGATGGTTTGCTCCTTGTTTTTAACATAAGAAGGGGCATCATAATCATGAGGATTATACCGGCCTTGGTATTCGTTAAAGTGGTTGAGCGTACGGGCCATGCCCATATAACTTCTGGCCAAATCCCACAAGGTTACTTCGCTGCCCCCTAAAATAAGCGATAAACCATAATGATCGGCAGGTTTGTTGAGTGTGCTAAAATGCAGTTTTTTGAGTTGGTCGTAAAAGCGCTCGTACTTATACTGCTGCAACATTTTTACCGCCGGAATATTGAGCGATCTGCTTAGGGCCTTGTCGGCCGCAATGGCGCCATCGTAGCCCAAATCGTAATTTTGAGGCGTGTAGCCTGCAATTTGCGTAGGAATGTCGGCTACCAGCGAATGAGGTAGTAGCAAGCCATCGCTCAGCATGCTGGCATAAAGCAGGGGCTTGAGCGTACTCCCCGGACTTCGAGGTGCCTTGATCATATCCACATGGCTTTCGAGCTCCTTGTTTTCGGGCTGGTAGTTGTTGCCCACATAGCTCATTACCTTGGCATTTTTTACATCGAGCACCAAGGCTGCTATGTTATTGATCCCGTTGGCTTTGTATCTGTTGTTGTATCTTTTAAGTAATTCGTTTACTTTAAGTTGTAAATCGTAATTTAAAGTTGAACTTAATTTGGTAGAAGGCAATTTTAAAGTTCTTCTTTCCGCTTTAAAACGGTTAAGCAGGTGTGGCGCATACTGAGGTAAAGACAGTGGTTGCGTTGGGATGGGTTCTGCTTTGGAAAGATTGGCCGTAGCCCGATCTATGTAATTCAAGGTTACCAATTTATCCAGTAAATCGTTTCTTTTTTTGATGAGCTTATGGGCGTTCTTGCCGGGGCGTACCAGCGATGGGCTGTTGGGCAGCACGGCTAAGGTAGCCATTTCGCCCCACGAGAGGTCTCTTGCTTTTCGGCCATAATATCGCCAGCTGGCGGCTTCCAAGCCAACCACATTGCTGCCAAAAGGGGCATTGGCGGCGTAGAGTCCTAAGATCTCTTTTTTAGAATGGCCAAGTTCCAAACGCATGGCCAAATACATCTCGATCAGCTTTTGCCAAATGCTACGGTTTTGTTTGCGCGATAAGCGGATGACTTGCATGCTAATGGTGCTGCCACCACTGACTACGCTGCCCGATTGCAGGTTTTGTTTCATGGCACGACCCATAGCCACCGGATCTACACCAAAATGCATTAAAAAGCGCTGATCTTCGAATGCGGTTAGGCATTTGGCAAATTTATCAGGCACCGAATCGGCCACTGGAAAGCGCCATTGCCCATCGCTTGCAATCGATGCACTGAGCAATTCGCCGTTACTGGCCTCTACTACATAAGAGGTAGGGCTTCTGAACAATTGTTTGGGCCAAGCCAACAGGAAAACCAGTATACCTAAAAGGCAAATGCCATCGCTAATTAGAAATGCTTTGGGTATTCTGATCATTTTTTATTCGCAAAGGGGTAACATTTTGTGGTAATGCTTGATGTATATCAAAATCAAGGTTATGGAAAAAATTGTTACTTTTTTAAGGTTTGCAGCGGGGTTTGTTCGTTTTTTGATGATTAATATTTGGCCGAGGCTCTAGGTGTTAGTTTGCAGTTATAAGTCAATAGTCCATAGTCAATTTAGCTATGACCATGGACCATCGACTAGAAACTATTTGATAACCTGCACCCATTTGCCGGCCACTGTAGCACTGATGTTGTTGTTGTACATTGCTTCGCATTGTACGGCCGACAGGTAGTATTTGCCCAAATATGAAGCATTGAGCAATACTTTATAGGTGAGGGTTTCATTTTCTCGGAGGTTAAAATAAGTGAATACGCGATCATCCCTAATGTCTCGATAGGTATATGGCGACGAAGCCAGCATACTTTCGTTGTCGTTTAAACGGGTATTGATAATTTCCCATCCTGAAGGGAAAATCTGCGTCAGCGCCATTTGTTCGTAATAACCCATTTTTCCAGGGTTTTTGATGGTTACTTCGGCATAAAAATCGGTTCCCTGCTTCAACACACTTGGATCGAGGATTTGGCCTCTCAAGGTTTTGTAGCTTACTGACAAGCCCAGGGCATCGGGATTGTTTGGCAGGAAGCTGTTTTGGCCTGCGGCAGGTTGTCCTTGCAACACCAAACGCACAAACAATACGTTGCTGCCGGTGTTGGTAATGCTCACCTTGTTGTTTTTAAAGCCCAACTGACTACTGTTCAGGTATTGTTCGCTGTTTACATTTCCGTTTTGGCCATCGATTACATAATTGTATTGCAACCTGTTTGCACTGCTATTTTGGCCACAGAATTTGGCAATGGCTAATAAGCTATAGGCCGTGGTTTGCGTGCTGTACCAGGTATCTCTGCCCAAACGAGCCGCAACGCTTTGCAGCAATTGGCCGGCTTTTGCTTTTTGGCCCATCAGGGTCAGTGTTTCCATAATCATGGCCTCATCCCTCAATTCAGAGCCGTAAGTGCCACCCAGTTGGTTATAAGGCTCCACAGTTAAAGCTAAACCTTTAACCATGGCATTGGCAGCCGCACTTTGGCCTGCCAATTGATAAGCCGCTGCCAATCGCCATTTAGCGCTTACCGATAGGTATTCAAAAGCCCTTAACCGGTTCATGGCGGCCATTTCTGGTTTTTTAGCCAAGGCCAGCACGTATAAGCGGTAGGCTTGGCTTAAATCGCCACCATAAAAGTTGTTGCTATTAGGTACCCAGTTATTGGCTTTGCTTTTTTGGTAGCGGATCAGTTCGTCGAGCAGACCAACCGGTAGGGTATAGCCTGCGTTCTGGGCTTCTACCAAGAAATGTCCGGCATAATTGGTTCCCCATTCATCAGCCGATCCTTCGCCCGGCCAATAGCTTAAGCCACCTTCTGTGGTTTGGAAACCTTTTAAACGGTTAATGCCTGATTTGATATTTCGTTCAACCTCGGCTTTTTTCTGATTGCTCAATGGCGTAAGCTTATCGAGCATTAATTGTGGGAAAATACCTGAGGTGGTCTGTTCTACGCAACCATGCGGATATTGGATCAAATAACCCAGGCGTTTGTTCAGGTTGATCGGCGGAATTGAAGATACTTCAACCGTTCCAGAATTGGTGCCTGCCATGCCGATTGGACTATATGCGGTTTTCCAGGTTTGTTTAGGCTGCAGGGTAGCTGCTATGACATTGCTTACATAAGGATTTGGATTGCGTACATCCATTTCTACGTCGTAAACGGTCTTTTCGGCACCGCTTTGTGCTACGATTTTCACTTTAGCCACGCCAACGGCATCAGGAGCAGTTACCTGAAAATAAGCCATTTGCTCGCCGGCCTGTTTAAAGCTTAGCTGCTGTGTTTTAGCGCCATTAACCAACAGTTGCCCGCTCTGCAATGCAACACTTACGTTTTTGAGGTTATTGTTGGTGGCAAAAATGTTTACCGGCAAAGTAAAGCTTTCGCCCGGACCAATTACTCTTGGCAGCGTGGCCAATACCATTAACGGTTTTTTCACCTCAACGCTTTTCTCTGCATAGCCATAAGCACCTTCTTGGGCCGCAACAACCATGGCCCTAACGGCACCAATGTATTGGGGAAGGGTAAATTTATGGGTTTTGCTTTCGCCTTTGCCGAGTTTGTACGGCCCCATAAATTTAACGACAGGTTTAAAACGGTTGGCTTTTGCAGGATTGAGGTTCCTGTTTACGCTGCCGTCGCCACCAATGCTCAAAATGCGTTCAAGATTACCTCCCCAGGCACCCAATACCTGATCAAACAAATCCCATGTTTTAACGCCCAAACCTTCTCTGGCGTAAAAAATGCTATGTGGATCTGGCGTTTTAAAACGGGTAAGGTCTAGCAGGCCTTCATCAACCAAGGCAATGGTATAGGTCATTGCTTTTCCTTTTTCTTCGGCAACGGTAATGCTGCTTTCTACTTCTGGTTTTAGGGTAGCCGGCATTTTGATGACCGGTTTCAATATGGTTTCCGGATCTTCAATGCTTAACGGAATGGCACCGTACATCCTGATCGGCAAATCGTTTAAGGTTTGCGCATGGGGCTGCAAAAGGGTTACGTTGGCAAATACGTTGGGCGCCATGTTCTTTTCGGCCTTGAACTTGAATTGGGTTTGGCCCTTTTGGGTGTCAATCCAATAGGTTTTAAGCACACGGCTGCCATTTTCTATTGAAATCAAGGCTCGTCCATTTTCTCCGGTAGGGATGGTGAGTACCACCTCTTCGCCTACATTAAATTTTTCTTTGTTGGCCGTAAACGAAAGCATAGAGGCTTCGGTAGGGTTGTTGGCCTGCTCGCGTTGTGCCCAGCCCGGCCAATCTATATACACAGATTTGCCGGTGGTATGGCCTCCAAAGCCATCGCGTACCAAAATGAGGTAACGGCCCCATTCGGGCTCATTAATGCGCAGGGTCCAAGAGCCTTTGCCATTATAAAGCATAACCGATTGCTTTTGAACCAGTTTGTTGTATTGGTTTTGCGTAAAATTGGCATAACTTTCCTGATTGTCTTGTTCCCACCACCAGCGCCATTGCACTTTGTACAGTTCTACTTCAACGGTTTTGCTGCCGGTCATTAAACGGCCATTGCGGTCAACATTTACCAGTTCTATTTTATGGTCTTGCCCCGTTACCAGCATGCCACTCAGGCGATCGCCTTTTGGTGTTTTTACGCCTAAATAATTGTCGTAAACATGGTAAGGGATGCTGAAATTGTCGATGCTGAAATTACCGCCCGGCTCAAATACCTTGGTGGTGAAATTAGCCCTTAACATACCTGGAGCAGTATTATTTTCGCTTAAATTGGTATTAACGGTGGCCATGCCATTGGCATTTAGGGTGCCTTCGAAAATGGTTTTTACCTGCGACTGGAAGTTGATGGTGGGATTGTCAAAGCTGTAATCGTCAAAACCCTTAAACTTGGTCTGCATGGTATTCAGGTTTACATCTACCTTGGCTTTGAGGTTTTGTGCCGGGGTACCAAAAAGCCATTTGGCCGAAAGGGTAGTGGCCGATGAGGCGCCATTGCCCAAATAGGTTTTCCCGGCTAAATCGAAGTTGATTTTTAAGCGGTTAGGCATAATGGTTTCGATCTTGATGGTTTTAGAGAACGAAGCGCCACCCACCTTCACCTTGGCCAGCCAATTGCCTGTTGGCGCCGTACTTTCGGTCGCGGTTTTAAAAGTATAAAAACCGTTTAGTGCCTGAGCGCTTACCATTTTTTTGGACAGCTGGCCTTTCGGATTATAAAACTCGAAAGTAACCGGATAATTTTCGGGCAGTTTTTTCAGTTTGTCTTCCAAGATAAAGGATAGGTAAAGACTGTCGCCCGGACGCCAAACACCCCGTTCTCCGTAAATAAAGCCCTTGATGCCTTCCTGCACCACATCGCCACCCACATCGAAGCGGCTCAAAGGCAGCGAGTTGCCGTCATCCAGCTTTAAGTAGCCTCTTTCTTTGCCGTTCTTGGCAATCAAGAGGAAAGGCTTACGTTTAAGGTCGAAGGTAGCCCAACCGTCTCCATCGGTTTTTACCGTGGTCAATACCTGTCTTTGGTAATCCAATAATTCTATATCGACACCACTTAAAGGCTTTGCGGTAAGCAGATCGGTTGCCACCACCAGCATGCTGTTGTCGTTGCCACGCTTGGCAATCAGCCCAATATTCGAGGCCAAGAGGTTTCTGCTGGCCCAGCGTTCGTTGGTATAATAAGAAGGCGTGCAGGGATTGTTGCGATCGTCCCAACGGTAGTGATTGGGATAGTAGCTGTTGTAGCGCTCCCAAAATTCGTCGTCTTCATCTATTTTTTCTCCATAGCTGCCATAGTCTTCGTCGCCTTCGTCACCATCGGCAACCTTGGTTTCGTCAGCTTTGCAGTCGTAAACGTTGTAAGCCTGTCTAAAGCCAATGGTTACGCGGTACATGGCACCCGGCTCGGTTCTGATGAGCTTGTCGAGGTCGAGCGTAAAACGTGTTTTTTTGTGCAGGTTAATGGCCTTGTCTTCGTCTAAGCGAATAGTTTTTTGGACTACCGGTTTGGCCACCCGACGGAGCTCATTGCCTTCTTTGTAATTGTTTACCTGGAAAAACTGCGGAATGTTGTCTTCATAGATCTTGATAATGGTTACATCAACCGCCTTCAGGTTAACAGCTTCGAAAGGCAATACCAGCTTGCCCGAATTAGGCAGTATGGTTCCGGTACCTGCTATGGTAACCGAAGGCTGCTTGTTTTCGAAGATGATATTGGCCGTTTTGGCACTTTGCAATGTTTTGCCTTCAATATTGGTGATACCCGTATTAACTGTAACGTTGTAATTTCCCTGCAGTTCATCGGGTGCATAAACTTTGATCTGACTGCCGTCTATCGTAAAACGAAGGTCTTGCAGGGCTCCCAAAGTAATCAATCCGTTAAGATCCTGACCCACGTTTACCGGTTCGGCACATTGAATCAAGGCATAATCTTCCGAACCCTGAATGGCTTTGATATCGAGTACCTTGAAAACGTTTTTGGCAGGCACCATGATTTTTGCTTCGCCTTTGTTATCTGATGCGCCAATGGCATCGCCATTCCATTTGAGTAGGAGTGCCAGTTCGCTGCTTCCTTTTTTAATGCTGTCGATGGTAAAGGTAGATTGGTGCTTTTCTGGGTTATGTTGCCATTTTACTTTGAGTTTTTGCGCAAAATCAATACTTAGGGCCTGTTCAATGCGCTGTTGTTCTTCTACATCGGCGGTATTTACCTCGCCGCTCAGTTTCATGTAGGCCAAAGAGGTATTGTTTTGCGATACCAAGCCATTTTGGCTCAGGCTAAGTCCCGGTTTGATCACCTTAAAGTCGAAGTCGAAATCTTCGAGGCCCTTTTCTGTGGTGGTAATTTTATCGAGGTGTAAGGTGGCCTCGTATTTTTGATCGGGCTTGAGCGCTTCGCTAGGTCTGAATTCGAT
This sequence comes from Pedobacter sp. TM02, assembly GCF_059705275.1. NCBI lineage: Bacteria > Pseudomonadati > Bacteroidota > Sphingobacteriia > Sphingobacteriales > Sphingobacteriaceae > Pedobacter > Pedobacter sp. TM02. The sequence goes on along the minus strand of NZ_AP046530.1, from coordinate 2,272,995 downwards.
GGTTTGGGCATCAATCCAATAGGTTTTTCCCTTAATGCTTGGCGAAAAATCGACCAATTCGCGTTCGTCGGGCTTGCCCAGGTCGGTCAGGTTCTTAACGGCGCTGGCCAAGTGCACGCGGATAAAGCTCTTTTTAGAAATCGTACCCGAAGTATAAGATTCGATGTACTTGGCATAAGCCTGGTTGTCCTGATGCTTTTTCTTTTTAAAGATCAAAAAGGCTGCCGCGGCCGCAATGGCCACCAGCAGGCCGATAAGGATATACTTTTTTGAAGCTGAAGCGATGGGTTTTCCGGTATTTTCCATACATAAATTGTGGGTGATGCATGAAAATTAGCGAAAAAGCTTTGTAGAGAAGAATTTATTTATCAACGATTCTCCAGTTTTCAGTCCTGACTACAAAAGGATAAAAATAGCTGTCCTTTCCAGGAAGAATAACGAAGCAATCTTTGCAGGAGAAAGGGCTCCTTTGCGCGGCACGACAAACCTTCTAATTTATCAATAAATTACTTGATCATTACTCCGGGTTTGTTCAATAGGGGAATACGGATGAGGTTGTTATCGATGATGCTTTCGGGAAGGAAGATGAACTTTTTATCAAAAATGTCTTTTCCGATATAATAGCTGAGCCAGTATTCGTTGGTTAAGCCAAACACGGCCGGATCAATAGCTTCAACCGCGGCATACGACTGCGGGGCCAAATCGCCTATAAAATGCCTTAGCAACGATGTTTTGACTTGCTTGCCGTCTTTCTCGCCATAACCTTTGGAGGTAATGAGCACGTTGGTAATGGGTTCTTTTTTGAAATTGACCAAATACACGTTCCAGTTTTTTACCTCTGGCGTTTCGCTCATCAGCACCACGGCGATGGCTACATCTTCAACAATATTTTCTGGCAGGTCTTTTTTCAATGTGCTAATGTCTTAAGATTGGAAAGGTCTTATGTTTATTTCTAACCTGTAAACCGTAAACTTTTACTTCTTCTTCGCTGCCGCTTTCTTTTTGGCTGGTGCTTTTTTCTTTTTGGGTTCAAAAGCATCGGGTACTTGAGCAACGATCAGTTTTTTAACGTCATCCAAAGAGATAGCAGCCAATTCTTCGGCAGTGTATTTTTGCTTGGTGGCCGGATTGTTCCCCAGTTTCAGCATTTCCTTGCCAAAACGGATAAATGGTCCCCAGCGACCGTTTTCGATGGCTATTTTCTCTTCTATCCATTGCTGGATAAAACGGTTGTTCTCTTTTTCTATCTTTTTGCTAATCAGTTCTTCGATGTCGCGCTGCGAAAGGTTTTCAAAATTATAGGCGCGCGGTACATTGATAAACAGGTCGTTCCATTTAATAAATGGCCCGAAACGGCCTGTGCCCTTGGTTACCGGCATATTTTGGTATTGGGCAACCGGTGCATCGGCAGTCATTTTTTCCTGTATAATTTCAATAGCCCTGTCCATATCAACGCTTAATGGATCTTCGTTTTTAGGGATCGAAATAAAGGCATCGCCCCATTTTACGTAAGGACCAAATCGGCCTACACCCACCGAAACTTCCTTGCCTTGGTAATCGTCAAGCTGGAACGGCAGTTTAAATTGGTCTAAAGCTTCTTCAAGCGTAACGGTTCCTACCGACTGCGACTTTAACAGGCTGGCATAGCGTGGCTTGTCGTTTTCGTCGTCGGTTAAGTCGCCAATTTGTACCAGAGGTCCATAACGGCCCACTTTGGCATATACGTTTTTACCCGAAACCGGATCAACGCCCAATAAACGTTCGCCATTGGCACGGTCGGCCGTTTCTAGGGTGGTTTCTACTTCGGTGTGGAAAGGCTGGTAAAAAGAATGCAACATTTTGGTCCATTCTTGCAAGCCTTGCGCAATCTCGTCAAACTGCTTTTCTACTTTGGCCGTAAAGTTAAAATCGACAATTCCCTTAAAATGTTCTACCAGGAAGTCGTTTACTACTTCGCCGATATCGGTAGGGAAGAGCTTGGCCTTTTCGGCTCCGGTAACTTCGGTTTTGGTTTGCTTGCTGATGTGGCCATCGGCCAATACCATACTTACGAAATTGCGTTTTTTGCCATCGCGGTCTTCTTTTACCACATAGCCACGGTTTTGGATGGTCGAAATGGTTGGGGCATAGGTAGAAGGTCGGCCAATGCCTAATTCTTCCAGTTTTTTAACCAAACTGGCTTCTGTATACCTGGCTGGAGGCCTTGAAAAACGCTCAACGGCAGCCATTTCCTTGAGCAATAGCATTTGGCCTTTTGTTAAGGGTGGCAACAAGTTGTTGTCGTCGTTATCATCTTCCTCTTCGTCGGTTGATTCGAGGTATACTTTTAAGAATCCATCAAATTTCAATACTTCGCCCTCGGCAATCAGTTCTTCTTTTCGGGTATTGATATGGATATTGGCTGTTGTTTTTTCGAATATGGCTTCGCTCATCTGCGAGGCGATGGCACGTTTCCAAATCAGTTCGTACAAACGTTTTTCGGCATTGTCGCTCCCGGCAGTATGCTGGTTAAAGTAAGTAGGACGGATGGCCTCGTGCGCTTCTTGGGCGCCGGCTGTTTTGGTTTTGTAAACCCTTGGCTGGTGGTATTGCTGGCCATAAGCCGATTTGATTTCGGCGGCAGCGGCAGCGATGGCGGTTTCAGAAAGGTTAACCGAATCGGTACGCATATAAGTGATTTTACCGCTTTCGTAAAGTTTCTGTGCAATTTGCATGGTTCTGGCCACCGAATAGCCCAGCTTTCTGGAAGCTTCCTGTTGTAGGGTAGAAGTGGTAAATGGCGCCGCCGGATTTCTTTTGGCAGGTCTTACCTCCAAGTTGCTTACCGAGAAGTTGGCACTTGCGCAATCCTGCAGGAATTTTTCGGCATCTGCTGCCTTTTCAAAACGTTGTGGCAATTCTGCCTTTACAATTTCGCGACCTTTACCGGTGCTCAATTGGGCCGTAATTTTAAAAGCAGCCGTGGCATTGAATTGGTTAACTTCGCGTTCGCGGTCTACAATTAAGCGTACCGCCACCGATTGTACCCGGCCGGCCGACAAAGCTGGTTTTACTTTTTTCCATAATACCGGCGAAAGCTCAAAGCCTACCAAACGATCTAGCACACGGCGTGCCTGCTGGGCATGCACCAGGTTATAATCAATGGTTCGCGGGGTTTCTATGGCCTTTAAAATGGCAGGTTTGGTAATCTCATGGAAAACGATACGTTTGGTATTGGCTTCTTTCAAGCCTAATGTTTCGAATAAATGCCAGGAAATGGCTTCTCCTTCGCGGTCTTCATCGGACGCGAGCCATACCATTTCGGCCTCCTTAGCTAGTTTTTTGAGTTCGGTAACCACCTGCTTTTTATCGGCAGGTACCTCGTAGGTCTGCGAAAAGTCATTGCTGATGTCTATTCCCATATCGCCTTTTACGAGGTCACGGATATGGCCGTAACTAGATTTCACTAAAAAATCTTTTCCTAAATACCCTTCTATGGTTTTAGCTTTTGCAGGTGACTCGACGATCAGTAAATTTTTTGCCATTCAGAACGCTTTTGCTGCAAATAAAACTATAAATTAAGCTAAATTCAAAATTGGCACCGTATTTATTTTAAAATTAACAAGGCCATGCAAATGGCTAACTCCCTCTTTTTGATGAGGTATGGACGGTTTTAGACAGGTTATTTCAGGGCTAAAAAAAATAATTTTATTTACTTCCTGATGGCGTATAGTGTACGGCATATTGCATATGGCGTTTTGGCTGATTAGGCTTTTACCGGTTAAGACCACGTTATTTGTTTATTCTTAGATTTTCTGAGGCGCACAAGCGGTTTTTTAAAACCATGAAGGCCTTAAGGGCATGAAGATGTTGTTATTTGCCCTAAAGATTATCTGGTTTAAGCCGCTGTAAATTTTCTTGACGTTTCGATTATTCAAGCCAACCAATTTGTTCTTATCTTCGTATATACTCAAAAAAATAAAACCATGATCAATACCTTATTACTCCTCATCAGTTTATGGGTTGCACCAAAGCCGCCTCAAACCATCTACGACTTTTCTTTCAAAACATTAGATGGTAAAACCGTTAAGCTTTCAAAATTTAAAGGCAAGAAGATTTTAATTGTAAATACAGCTTCCAAGTGCGGTTATACCCCACAGTACGAAGACCTTGAAAAACTACATCAAGAATATGGCAAGGATGTAGTGCTGATTGGCTTTCCGGCAGGTAATTTTGGTGGACAGGAATTAGACAACAATGCGGCCATTAAAGAATTCTGTACCGGAACTTACAAAACCACTTTCCTGCTGGCCGAAAAGAGCAGCGTAAAAGGCAACGACATTACACCTTTGTTCAAATATTTGACTACACAGGAAAATCCAGATTTTACGGGAGATATCAAATGGAATTTTGAGAAATTCCTGATCAATGAAAAAGGCCAATTAGTGCATCGCTACCGTTCGGCGGTAAAGCCTTTGGATCCTGCAATTACCAAAAACCTGTAAGCAGGTAAAAGAGCAGATGGAAAACGTAAGATGGATTGGTTTCTGCCTTACGTTTTCCATTTTTTATGCTTTAATTTTTCTCGAGGATAAATCTCCAAAAAGCCGCACTCAAAATAGCGCCCAAAATAGGTGCGGCAATAAACAGCCACAATTGGCTAATGGCTTGTCCGCCAACCAAAACACCCGGGCCAATGCTACGGGCAGGATTTACCGATACACCCGTAATCGGAATGCCTACAATGTGGATAAGTACCAAGCTGAGCCCAATGGCCAAACCCGCAAAGCCTCCGTTGATGTTTTTGGTAGATGTAGCACCAAATATCACCAAGAGGAAAATGAAGGTGAATACGGTTTCGGCAATAAAGCCCGATACCAGGTTGTAGTGCTGTGGAGAGAGTTCGGCATATCCATTCTGGCCGAGCCCGGCAGCGAGCGAATACTCTGCTTTGCCCGAGGCGATAAAGAACAGGATACTTGCACCGGCAATGGCACCAAGCACCTGGGCAATAATGTAATAGATGGCTTCTGATGCCTTCATACGGCCTGCTACCACCATGCCGATAGAAATAGCCGGATTGATGTGGCAACCGGAAATGTGTCCAATGGCATAAGCCATCGCCACCACCGAAAGTCCAAAGGCAAAGGAGATACCCAACAGACCTACGCCAGTTGTTCCATTAGCCCCCGCAATAACCGCACTCCCGCAACCCATTAACACTAAAACCAAGGTGCCGACAAATTCGGCGCCAAATTTTGAGAATTTACTTGTTTCCATATAATTGTAGTTTAATTTAAATGCGAAAAAATTATATAGGGACGACTAATATTAAATTAAATATATATAAATAATTTGCTACTTGCATCCAAAAGAAAGTTAATTTAAAAGCCTTAGTTTTGATGATGAATTTGTATCCCGTACTCTTTATAGCGCTGGTACTGTTATTGGCCTTTTATTTTATTCTTCGCCGGAAGAAAACAACACCGGTTCCTTTGTCCGCTTCCGATCTCGGGTTGCTCGATATGCATGTTGTCTATTATCGGCACCTTGACCAGGCAAAGAAAAAACTATTTGTTCAAAAAATAGCCGATTTCTTGGCTTCGGTAAAAATAGAAGGTGTTGGGGTAGAAGTTGAACCTTTAGACCGCCTTTTGGTGGCTAGTAGTGCCGTAATCCCGATTTTTGGTTTCGACAATTGGGCCTATGGCAACTTGGGCAGCGTAGTGCTTTACCCTGATACCTTTAACGAAGACTTTGCTTTTGAAGGTGGGAAACGCAATATTTTGGGCATGGTGGGCACAGGCTATATGAACGGACAGATGATCTTATCCAAAAGCGCCCTACGACTCGGATTTTCGGCCAGCGCGGGCAAATCGAATACCGGTATCCACGAATTTGTGCACCTGCTGGATAAATCTGATGGCGCTACCGATGGCATTCCACAAAATTTGATGGCACATGAATACACCATTCCCTGGCTTAAAATGATGCATGAAGAAATCGGTCGAATCAATAAAGACCAATCGGATATTGATCCTTATGCCATGACCAACGAGGCCGAGTTTTTTGCCGTAGCTTCAGAATATTTTTTCGAACAGCCAGAAATACTTAAAGAGCAGCATCCTGGTCTGTATGAACAATTGAGCCGGATATTTGCACAACATCCGGCTGGTTAAGGTTTAAAGGTCTGCTAAATAGATAGGTCCAAAGATGGCCTGCTGGTTGCCTGAACTATCTGAATACCTGATTTTTAAACCGGTTACTTTGTACGTTCCCGTAGTTGGCGTATTGGGAGTTAAGCTGCTATATAAGAAGGCAGTCACCGTAACGCTCGGATCGCTGGAAGTGATGTCGACGATTTCGTTGGTTACGTTGTCAATGTGAAAAACAAAATCGCCATAGTACCTGATGTCGATCGATCTTTTTTGGACAGGAACCGAAACAGTGGCAAAACTGTAATGGGTGGCGAAGCTGGTAGCTGTGCACAACAGCAAGAATAAGACTAATTTTTTCATGTTTTTAGATTTAGGTTAACCGAAATAGTTCTCCACTAAAATTAACTTAAAAATTAGTTAAATCTTCCGATGTAAAAAAATAGAGCATCATGCCGGTTAAAAAAAGCCACAAATCTTTCCATTTGTGGCTTTTCGTATTTCGAAGGGGTAGGTTAGATCAAAAATCCGCCACCCAATAAATCGTTGCCTTCGTAAAAAACGGCCGATTGGCCAGGCGCTATAGCCGACACCGAATGGTCGAACACCACACGCATTTTATCCTTTTCCTGAACAATGGTGCTCAGCATGCCGGCATCTTTATAGCGGATTTTGGTCACCACGTTTGCTAAAGGCTCTTGAATGCTTTCGTATTTGATCAGGTTTACATTTCTGACCAAAGCCTCTCTGCGTTCCAATTCTTCAGCACGGCCCAGTACTACGGTATTGCTTTCGGGCAGGATCTGCGTTACGAACATCGGCTCGCCAAAAGCAACGCCCAAACCTTTACGCTGACCAATGGTATAGAAAGGATAGCCTTTGTGCTGACCAATGACCATGCCTTGGCTATTGATGAAATTACCGCCGGCCACGCGTTCTTCCAAATCTTCCACCTTGTGTTTTAAGAAGGCTCGGTAATCGTTATCGGGTACAAAACAAATCTCGTAGCTTTCGCTTTTCTTAGCCAGCTCTTCTTGGCCCATATCCATTGCCATCTGGCGGATTTCTGCTTTAGAGAAACTACCCAATGGGAATTTGGTGCGCGCCAGGTTCTCTTGCGAAACGCCCCAAAGCACATAAGATTGGTCCTTGTTTTCGTCTTTCCCCTTTGAAATGACGTATCTTCCACTATCTTGCTGACGGATATTGGCATAGTGGCCGGTTGCGATAAACTCGCAGTCCAATTTGTTGGCGCGTTTTAAAAGGGCCTCCCATTTGATATGGGTATTGCACAATACGCAAGGATTTGGCGTACGGCCGGCCAAATACTCGTCCACAAAGTTGTCGATCACAAAATCGCCAAATTCGTCACGGATATCCAAAATATAATGCGGAAAGCCATAATTTACAGCCAAAGTACGGGCATCGTTAATGCTATCCAGGCTGCAACAACCGGTTTCCTTGCTGGTGCCGCCCGATGTTGCATAATCCCAGGTCTTCATGGTCAGGCCAATTACCTCATAACCCTGTTCGTGCAACATCACTGCTGCTACCGAACTGTCGACACCGCCACTCATGGCCACCAAAATTCTACCGTGTTTGCTCATTGCTGTAAATAAAGTGCAAAAATACAGGTTTTTAGTTAATTATGGGAAATGGGCGGTCTTAACAATGTCAAAAGACTAGAATTTGGCCTGGCTCGACTCCCGTACCTGCAGCTTGGTAGGCAGGAGAATAGTTTCGAAAGGCTGGGCCTTGTTGTCGGCAATAAGCGATAGCAGCTGCTGTGCGGCTAAACGGCCAATTTCAAAAGAAGGCTGGTGGATGGTGCTTAGCGAGGGGTTAAGCACTTCGGCCAAGTCGGTATTGCTAAAACCGATCAGGGCCATATCGTCTGGAATTCGAAGCCCTAACTGATGCAAATGGGCCAGGCATTTGGTGCTTAAAAGGTCGGTAGCTGTAAAAATAGCCTCAGGCACTTGTTTCAAGGCCATTAATTCTTGTAGGGCAGTAGCCAGTTCCTCGTCTAAAGTGGCTGCATTGGTGGTATCGCAAAATTTGACCCAGTCGGGGTTAAAGGCAATGCCGAAATCTTCAAGCGCTTTTTGATAGCCTTTAAATCTTTCGGTTGCTACGCTCAGTTGCGTATTCCAATTGAGATGGGCGATGGCGCGATAACCATTATGAATAAGGTGCACTGTGGCTTCGTAGGCACCTTTAAAATTATCGACAGCTACTTTGTGGGTTTCGATGTGGCTGCTTAAACGGTCGAAAAGCACTACAGGCAAACCGGCTTGCTGCAGGTTGGTCAGGTGGCTAAAATCGGTAGTTTGGTAAGAAGGGGAGATGAGCAATCCGTCGATGCCGCCAGCGTAGAGCAGGCTTACGTTGGCCTTTTCCTGTTCGTACAGCTCCTTGCTTTGCATGATAATAATCTGGTAATCCCTTTCCGAACAATAGTGGTCTATGCCATCCAGCATCTGGGCCATAAAACTATTGTCTATCGAACATACGATAACGCCAATAGAACGACTTTTGCCTTCCCGGAGGCTTCGTGCCATCCGGTTTGGCACATAATGGTGCTCTTTGGCATAGGCCAAAACCTTCTGCTTGGTTTCATCGCCAATCTGGTAGCTGTCTGTTAGCGCCCGCGAAACGGTAGAAACAGATAGATTTAAGGCTTTGGCAATATCGCTTAAGGTAATATTATTGTTCATTTTCAATCGACTCGTTAGCAGATTTCAGGGCTAAAGATACAGAATTTTGCCGTTTTTAAAGCGAATAGGCATTTTGGTCGCTATGTTTTTACTAAAACCATTTAGTTGTAAGCAGAGATAGTTTTTTGAGGTTGATGAAAAATTAATACCTTAGGCTTTCTAATCATTGCTACACGACTTAAACAAATGAAAAAAACACTGCTCTGTTGTCTTGTATTGTCTGCCATGGCAGCGCAGGCGCAACAAAATCTGGTTAAATATGTAAAGCCGCTTATTGGTACCGAAAAAATGGGACATACCTATCCGGGTGCCACCGTTCCTTTTGGCGCGGTGCAGCTGAGTCCCGAAACCGATACCATTCCTTACGAGATGAACGGCAAATACAATGGCGATGTGTACAAGTATTGCGCCGGCTACAAGTACGAAGATAAAACCATTGTTGGGTTTAGCCATACCCATTTTAGTGGTACAGGACATTCAGACCTGGGCGATTTTCTGATCATGCCTACGCAAGGCAAGCTGCAGCTGAACCCCGGTACAGCCAGCAATCCGAAGGGAGGCTATCGCTCGGCATTTTCTCATGCCAACGAAGTTGCCGAAGCCGGTTATTACAAAGTAAAACTAGACGACGATAATATATTGGCCGAAATGACCACCACCAACCGTGTGGGCATGCACCAGTATACTTTCCCCAAATCAGACCAAAGCCATATCATTTTAGACTTGATGGCTGGCATCTATAATTACGACGACAAAACGGTCTGGACCTACGTAAGGGTAGTAAACGATACCTTGGTTACCGGTTACCGTCAAACTTATGGCTGGGCACGTACCCGTACGGTTTATTTTGCCATGAGCTTTTCTAAGCCGTTTAAAAACTACGGCCAAAAGAATTATGACGCACGCCAGGCTTACAGAGGCTTTTGGGGCAAATTCGATCAAAACAAGAATTTCCCTGAAATAGCGAGTAAAAAAGTAAGAATGTTCTTCGATTTTGATACCCAGGAAGGAGAAAAAATCAAAATCAAGTTTGCCTTATCGCCGGTAAGCCAAGAAAATGCCCTGCAAAACATGCGCGCAGAAATTACGGGCTGGGATTTTGACAAGGTAAAGGCCCAGGCTCAGGCTACCTGGAACAAAGAATTGGCTAAGATCAACATTTCGGCTTCCGAAGATGACAAAACCAATTTCTATACAGCTATGTACCACGCTTTCATCAATCCAACTACCTATACCGACATAAACGGACAATATAAAGGTTTGGATCAGGATGTGCATACGGCCAAAGGCTTTACCAACTACACCACATTCTCGCTTTGGGATACCTACCGTGCCTTGCATCCTTTCTTTAATATTGTACAGCCAACGCGTAATAACGACATGGTGAAGTCGATGCTGGCCCATTACGACCAAAGCAGCCTGCATATGTTGCCTATTTGGTCGCACTACGCCAACGATAATTGGTGCATGAGCGGCTACCATAGCGTTTCGGTTATTGCCGATGCCGTAGTGAAAGGCATATTTAATGGCGATGCCAACAAAGCGCTGGATGCCTGCGTAACTACCGCCAAACACCGCAATTATGAAGGAATTGGCTATTACATGGATTTAGGCTATATTCCGGCCGAACGCAGCGGCGTGTCGGTTTCGAATACCTTGGAATATGCTTATGACGACTGGGCGATTGCCCAAATGGCCAAAAAGCTGAACCGTATGGATGTTTATGATGAATTTATCAAGCGCTCGGCCAACTGGAAGAACAATTTTGATAAAACTACCGGCTTTATGCGTCCGAAATTGGCCGATGGCACCTTTAAAAAAGATTTCGATGTGTTGAGCACACATGGCCAGGGCTTTATTGAAGGCAATAGCTGGAACTACAGCTTCTTTGTACCTCAGGATCCTGCCGGTTTAATAGAAATGATGGGAGGCAAGAAGAAATTTGCGGCGAGGTTAGATACGTTGTTTACCATGCACCTGCCCGACGAATTTTTTGCCGATACCGAAGATATTACCCGCGAAGGCATTATTGGCGGCTATGTACATGGCAACGAACCGGCGCACCATGTGGCTTACCTTTACAATTGGGCCGACCAGCCTTATAAAACACAGGCTCAGGTACGCCACATCCTAAAAATGCAATACAAACCAACACCCGACGGTTTGGGTGGCAACGACGACTGTGGCCAGATGAGTGCCTGGTACATGTTTTCTTCGCTGGGCTTTTATCCGGTTTCGCCAGGTGGCGATGAGTATGCCCTGGGTTCGCCTGCGGTCAACAACGCTACACTGACTTTAGAAAACGGCAAAACCTTTACGGTAGAAGCCATTAACCAAAGCGATAAGAACGTGTATGTACAAAAAGTGTTGCTGAACGGAAAAGAACTGGCAAAGCCTTTTATCAAGCATAGCGATATTGCCAATGGTGGCAAATTGACATTTTACATGAGTGCCAAGCCTAAAAAATCATAATCGAAATCAAATGATAGATTTAAAGCCACTGGACATAAACCAGTGGCTTTTTCGTGAAACAGCCAGTCGGGATGTGCCAACTCTATCTAGATAGCACTTGTTTTAAATCCAACTCATCAAAACGGATTGCAATCCAGAGTTAACTTGGTCGCGAAAACATTTCCCGACCAACAAGTAACAGTTGCATTGTTGCCATTTTATGGCCCTTGTCAGCCAAGCAGATAGCGCCGAAAAGCCCAAATGGGGAAAACTTTTCTGAAGTCGGTTCTAATATTTTTTAGATATTTAAACTCCGAAAACTGAATATTTGAAAGATGAAGATCGTAATTGCCGAGAAGCCTTCCGTTGGTCGTGAGTTAGCAAAAGTGTTTGGTGCAACCACCAGAAAAGATGGTTATATCGAAGGCAAGGGCTACTCTTTTACCTGGGCTTTTGGACATTTGCTTCAACTGGCCCCGCCTCAGGATTACGGCTTTATCGGCTGGCGCAAACAACATTTGCCCATGTTGCCGACCAAATTCAAGCTGGCTATCCGCAAAATCAAAACCAAAGATGGCTTTGTGGAAGACCCAGGCGTAAGAAAACAGCTCGACATCATCAAAAAACTGTTCGACGAGGCTTCCGAAATTATTGTGGCAACGGATGCCGGGCGCGAAGGAGAACTCATTTTTCGCTATATCTATTACTTTCTCAAATGTAAAAAGCCCTTTAAAAGGCTATGGATATCATCGCAAACCGACGAAGCCATTAAGGATGGTTTCAGGAACCTAAAACCAGGCACTGATTACGATACCTTGTTCAATTCGGCACATTGTCGTTCCGAATCAGATTGGCTGGTGGGCATGAATGCAACCCAGGCCCTGAGCATTTCGGCCGGAAACAAAAGCGTACTTTCTTTAGGCAGGGTACAAACGCCAACTTTGGCTATGGTTTGTGCCCGATACCTGGAGAACAAGAATTTTGTGCCGCAAACCTATTTTCAAATTGGTATTCAACTGGATAAAGATGGACAGCTGTTCAAGGCTATTTCTGTTGCCAATTACAAAACTCAGGAAGAAGCGCAAGCCATATTCGACAAGGTAGAAGATGTGGCCTCGGGCATTGCACAAGGTGGAAACATTACGGCCGTAGAAGCCAAGCCAAGAAAAGAACCGCCACCGCTTTTGCACGATTTGAGCAGCTTACAGCAGGAAGCCAATAAAAAGCACGGGTTTACGGCCGATCAAACCTTAAACCTGTTGCAGAACCTTTACGAGAGCAAGTTGGTTTCTTATCCGCGTACAGGAAGCCGTTACATAGGCGACGATATTTTTGCCACCGTACCGGCTTTGATCAATAACCTGGCGGTACATCCTGAATTTGGCAGGTCCGCTACGTTTTTGCAGACTGCTACCTTGAACAAACGAAGCGTGAATGCCAAGAAAGTAACCGACCACCATGCCATTTTGCCAACGGGCATACAACCCCAGCACCTGAGCAAAGACCATCAGGCTATTTATGATTTGGTAGTAGGCCGTATGTTGGAAGCCTTCCATCAGGAATGCGTAAAGGAAGTGACCAAAATCACCATCGAATCAGGAACTACTTTTCAGGCCAATGGTACGGTAATCCGCTCTGCCGGTTGGCGTTCGGTGTTTAACGAGGTAGAAGACGATAAAAAGGACGAAGACAATCCGGCATTGCCGAAAGTAAAAAAAGGAGAGTTGCTGCCTATCGTAAACAAGGCATTGCTGGAGAAGCAAACCAAGCCCAAGCCCCTATACAACGAAGCTTCTTTGCTAAAGGCGTTAGAAACTTCGGGCAAGGAAATTGAAGATGAAGAACTGCGTTATGCCATGAAAGACAGCGGCTTGGGTACGCCAGCAACGCGGGCGGCCATTATCGAAACCCTGCTTACCAGAGAATACATCAGTCGCGAAAAACGAAACCTGGTGCCCACTCCCAAAGGATTGGCAGTTTACGAAATCGTTAAAGACAAGAAGATCGCGCAAGCCGAGCTTACCGGTCAGTGGGAAAAACGTTTGGAAGAAATCAGGGCAGGGGCATCGGTAACCGAATTCAAGGCCGAAATAGCCGAGTACACCAAAAACATTACGCAAGAATTATTGGTGGCAGGTGCCAGCCTTTCGGCACAACTGGCCGAAGCACCGGCAACAGTTTAGTTGCCGCAGTCATTTTGGCGAATAGCCGGAGTTTGTTAACTTGCTTTCAAATGAACCGCAAATACTTCCTTTCTTCTATTATTCCGGCTTCGTTGCTCCTGCATTCCTTCAAAAGCAGCGCAACTGTGCTTTCCGAAACAGCAGCAGCCAAAAAGCTAAAAATCCCCCCATACCTGGTTGCAGGCGATACCATTGGCATTACCTGTCCGGCTGGCTACATTACCCAGGCCGAAATAGAACCTGCAGTTACCCAAATGAAAAGCTGGGGCTTTAATATCGCAATAGGCAAAACCATAGGTGCCCGTGATTTTACTTTTGGAGGCACCGATCAGGAACGTTTGGCCGATTTGCAGGAAATGTTGGATAATCCGCAGGTCAAAGCTATCATGTGCGCCCGTGGAGGCTATGGTGCGGTGCGTATTGTAGATCAGCTCAATTTCAGTGCTTATCGTTCCTCACCAAAATGGCTCATCGGTTTTAGCGACATTACGGTGTTGCATTGCCATATCAACAGCAATTACAGAGTGGCCAGTATCCATTCTAAAATGTGCAATAGTTTTCCTGCCGATTGGACCAAAGCCGAACCCATCCAGATTGACACCATCAATTCGATTGAAAAAGCGTTAAAAGGTGAAAAAATGAAATATACAGCTCTCTACAATAACAATAATAGGATGGGGAGTGCACAAGGTGAGCTGATTGGAGGCAATCTGCGTTGCATCGAAAACCTGGCTGGAAGCATTTCTGAAATCGAAACCGACGGAAAAATATTGTTTGTAGAAGATACCGGCGAATACTTGTACAGTATAGACCGTATGTTTTACAACCTGAAACGCAGTGGCAAGCTAGCCAGGTTAAGAGGCCTTATCGTAGGAGGTTTTAAGGTAAAGCCCGACGACGAAGGAGAGGCCTTTGGCAAAACCTTAACCGATATTGTGCTCGAAAAGGTAAAAGAATACGATTATCCCATCAGTTTTGATTTCCCGGTAGGGCACCAGCGGGCCAATTTTGCACTAAAATGTGGCGTACAGCACTGGTTGGATGTAAGAGCCAGTGGCACCAGGCTGGAAGAAATCTAGGCAGGCCTAAAAATACAGCATGCTTGAATTTCTTGCCGTTTGGGTTTCCCAGGTGCCGTACAAAAGCTAAACTGGGGAAAATAGAAACCGCTTAACAGGCCGTAATATAATAAACAGGCGTTTCTTCAAACCTCGAAGCCACTACAATCTCGGTACCGTTGGCATGTTGCTGAAAAAGCTCCTGTACCAATTGCGGACAGTTGTTGTCTTTGCTCAAATGCGAAAGAAGGAGATGGCTCATAAAGGCCGGTCGGTAATTGAGAAACAGGTCAAGCGCTTTTTGGTTAGACAAGTGTCCGTTTCCACCCCTGATACGGTTTTTCAAAAAATAGGGGTACCTGCCCTTATCCAGCAGTTCGTCATCGTAGTTCGCCTCTAAAAACGCGGCGTGGCATTGCTTAAAATGATGAATAACGTGTTCGCAATGGTCGCCAATATCGGTAAAAACCCCAACGGTAACCCCATTGCAACTTACCACAAAACTATGTGGTTCTGCCGCATCGTGTTTCTTGGGGAAAGCCGTAACAGCCAAACTTCCAAAGGTTATGGGTGCATATGTTCCAAAAGACGTAACCAGTTCTGAGGGCAGTTGTTGCCTGCCGCTAATCAGGGTACGTTGGGTAATGTACACCGGTAGCTTGTATTTTTTGGCCAGTACGGGCAGGCCACGGATATGGTCGCTGTGTTCGTGCGAAATAAAGATGGCCTTTACCTTTTCCATGCTCAGGTTAAGGCGTTGCAGGCGGCTTTCTGTTTCCTTGCAGCTCAGGCCAGCATCCACAAGTACAGCTTCCTGATCGTTACCGATATAAAAGCAGTTTCCGTTGCTTCCGGTGTTCAATGAACTAATAAACAAGGCCATGTTTGCAAAAATACAGGAAAAATCGAGTTTAGATTTGCAATTTTATAAACATTCCAACAACCGCAAAACAACTGCTGGCCAATACTGTTTTAGTTAAAACAAATTCAAGATGGAAGAGAAACGCAACAACGCTACGTCGCAACGACCGGCCGGAGCCCGTACCCTCGATGCAGGAATCATTCCCATAAACCTGCCCAAGTACATTGGCTTGATCAAAACAGAAGAAGCCTACACCAAAAACAAGAAAAATGCCATTACGGTATTCAAGTCAGACCAGGTTACCATTACCCTTATTGCCCTGCAACAGGATGAAACCATCAGGCCAGGAAGCGAAGAGGGAGAAGCCGTCATGAGTTTGCAGGTGATAGATGGTCAACTGGCTTTCGAAAGCATGGGTACCGATGTTAAGCTGCAAACCGGCGAACTGCTTACCTTGCACCAGCAATTGTCGTTTAAGGCAAGGGCCACAAACGACTGTATATGCCTTTTAACTATGGTTAAATAGCCTTTTTGATATTTTTTTTAAATTTTTCCAAAATCGGCATAAAGTGCTAAAGGGTTGCCAATCAGTAGTTTTGCTTTAAAAAGTGCCCTGCAGTGGCCGTAAGCGCCATATTATAAAGCCAAAGCATGCTTGTTTCTTTAGTTTAAATGATATATTTGAAACCAAATTAAAATTATTACAATGGAAAAATTCTCAAAAGTTAAAGAAGTAATTGCTGCTATCGAAGCAGACGCAGAAAAATTTTATAACGCAGGAAATGCAGCAGCTGGTACTCGTGTACGTAAAGCAATGCAAGACCTAAAAGTATTGGCTCAAGAGATCCGTACTGAAGTAACTGAGAAAAAAAACGCAGCTAAATAAGCCTCAGTGCACAAATTCTATAAAAGACCCTGCCTTTGCAGGGTCTTTTTTTTGCGTCGCCTATAGAGACGATTTTGCTTGTTTCAACAAATTCGTATTTTAGTTGTTGCCAAAATGCAACGTCATGATTTCCGTAGAAGTAAGCTATACCGTAAAACCAGAATTCGTAGCGCGAAACAAACAAAATATCAGTTTGTTCCTGGCCGATTTTAGAGCATTGACCCATCTCAATTTTCTCTACCAGGTGTATATCAAAGAAGATGGCGTTACGTTTTTCCACCTATCTATGTACGAAAACGAAGAAGTGCAGCAGCAAATTCTTCAAGTACCCTCGTTTTTAAATTTTCAGAAAGAACGCGATGAGAGCGAGCTCGAAAAAGCACCCCGTTTTGATCAGCTGAGCCTGATCGGATCATCTTTGAGGCTGATTTAACCGAACAAATTTGGGAGCTATGACTTAACCAAGGCCGAATATTCAAATCTTTTAGCGTTTTGATGACAAACTTAACCTTTGTTGAACCTTATGTTTGTTGAGTATTGACCATTATTCAAGAACCGCAGCATGAAAGCAATTGTATTAACCCAGCCCGGTGGCGTAGAAAACCTTCAGTTAACCACAGTCGAAAAACCAAAAGTGGCCAGAGATGGCGTGCTGATCAGGGTAAAAGCCATCAGCATTAACCCAGTAGATTGGAAAACACGGAAGGGCACTGGAGTTTATGGCCGCTTAAAAGAGTTGAACCCATTGATTATTGGTTGGGATGTAAGTGGTGTAGTAGAAAGTGTAGGCGAGGATGTGGTGGCATTTAAGCCTGGCGACGAAGTTTTCGGGATGATCAATTTCCCAGGCCATGGCCAAGCCTATGCCGAATATGTAGCCGCACCAGCCCATCATTTGGCGCTAAAGCCGGCAAATATTAGTCATGAAGAGGCCGCCGCCGCTACTTTGGCCGCTTTAACTGCCTGGCAGGTATTGGTTACCTATGGCAATGTACAGGCTGGCCAAAAAGTATTGATCCATGCAGCCGCTGGTGGTGTTGGCCATTATGGCGTACAGATAGCCAAATATCTGGGCGCCAATGTTATTGGTACCTCTTCCGCAGCCAAAAAATCAATGGTAATGGATTTGGGTGCCGATGAGCATATCGATTATACAACCCAAAAATTTGAAGAGCTGGTTCAAGATGCCGATCTGGTTTTCGATACTGTAGGTGGCGAAAACTTTGTGAGGTCTTTAGATGCTGTTAAGCCTCATGGATGGGTTATCTCCATTCCATCGGGCATGTCGGGCGATATCGAAGCACAGGCCAAAGCCAAAGGCGTCAATGCAAGGGCAATGCTGGTAGAAAGCAATGGAAAAGACATGCAGATCCTGGCCGGACTATTGGCCAACGGAAAAATGAAATCGCTGATCAATTCGGTTTATCCTTTCGAGCAGATGGGAGCGGCCCATACCGAACTGGAACAGGGAAAAGCCACCGGAAAGATTATTGTTAAGTTATAATAGCCATTTTCAGTTCAGGAGCTGCCAAACCACTTAACCGCCTTATGCGAGTGAACGCCATGTTTTCATTTTTTAACTTGTGATTGCGTATATTCGGGTTGGCTATTAAACTTGCCTATGAAAATTAGTCAGCCCATTCCCAACCCCAAAATTGCCGACTATGTAGAACGTATTTTGGTGATGGAGGATTTTCAGGTCGTCAATCCGTTTGTGCTGCCACTTTATGCCAATGGCTCGCCAACCCTGCTGTTTCAAACGGCAAAGGGACAGATTAAAAATAGCAGCAACAACCTAACCCTGTTTGGACAAACCGTTTTTCCCGAAAACCTGCTGATTAAAGACGATTTTACGCTGATTGCCTATTTTTTCAAGCCTTTTGCCTTGTATGCCTTGTTTGGAGTCTCGGCGCAGGAACTCACCGACAATCCGATCGACCTAAACCTGTTGTCTCCAGCAAAAGCATACGGGTTTGAAGAACGTTTGCTCAATGCCCAATCTGTAGCAGCTAGGATGGCTTTATTGGACGATTATGTATACAACCTCATCATCAAAACCAAGGTCGATTGCGAGTTGATCAAATATGCAACCTTATCCATTGCCGGCAATTCGGCTAAGGATGCGCTTGTAAAGGTTCAAAAGGAATTGTACGTTACCGAACGTACTTTTCAGCGTCTATTCGAACGTAATATCGGGTTGCCACCTAATCTTTTCAGGCGTATCTGCCAGTTCAATGCCGCTTTTCAGCAACTCAACAACCGCAACTTTAACAAACTAACCGATGTGGCCCTAGGCAATGGTTACGCTGATCAGAGCCATTTTATCAGAAGCTTTAAGGAATTTACGCACATTACGCCAAAAGCATACCTGAACTTCGGGAGTGAGGATTAAAGCAAGATTGTCGGGTTTGTTCTATTTTTGCATGGTTTCGCTGCCTTTCTTTGTGGTAGAAATTTAAAACTCAAAACAATGAAAAATCAAATTTACCCTTGCCTTTGGTTTGATGGTCAGGCCCAGGCAGCTGCCAAATTCTACTGTACTGTTTTTAAGGATTCGAAAATTACCGCCGATAACCAAATGGTGGTTACCTTCGAATTGAACGGCAAGCGCTTTATGGGCCTCAATGGCGGTCCTCAGTTTAAATTCAATGAAGCGGTTTCCTTTGTTATCGATTGTGAAACACAGGATGAAATTGATTATTATTGGCAAAAGCTCACAGCAGATGGCGGAAGCGAAGGCCAATGTGGCTGGCTTAAAGACAAATTTGGTGTGTCTTGGCAAGTAGTGCCTACCATTTTGCCCAAATTGCTGAGCGATCCAGCAAAGGCGCAAAACGTATTGCAGGCCTACATGAAAATGAAAAAGTTTGATATCGAGGCCTTGCAAAATGCCTAATACAAAAAGCCCGGCCTATTTAAGGCCGGGCTTTTTGATAGGTTTGTAAAGAAGCCATTAATTTTTTCTGATTAAGGAATCTTTCAGCCATTAAACCATACTACTTTGTATTAGGCTGAGCGTGTTTCTTGTAAATGGCATCGAAGTCCAGCTCTACAGCTTTCAGCTCGTATATAGCTGGAATAACTATCTTGCCATTGCGGTCTATAAATCCATAAGTATCGCTGATTGACTTGACCATTGCTAGGTTTGCATTGTATTTTCCAAATTTTTGAATCTTGGCATATATTGCAGGAACTACAGCTTTTCCCTTACGGTCAATAAAACCATAAGTGCCACTAACCGTTTTGACCAAGGCCCAATCCTTATTGTATTGATTGTAGGCGTATATTTTCTGGTAGCTGCTTTGCGCGAAAGCCATCAAAGTGATGAGCAAAAATGAAAAAAGAAGGGTTAATCGTTTCATTATTTTTTGATTTGAATCAATTGACATTTGGTCTAGTCAACGTTGATAAAATTAAGCAAATAATACTTTTATATCGGCTATTTTTGATAAAAACGATATAAGATAATTTTTTAACTATTGAATGATGAAAAAGGTAATTTTGGATTTAGCTGTAACTTTGGATGGATTTATTGAAGGGCCGAATGGGGAAATAGACTGGTGTATCATGGACGATGATATGGACTTTGAAGGCTTCCTTTCGGGCATAGATACCATCTTTTATGGAAGGGTGAGCTACGAGGCCTGGGGTAATTTTAATCCGGAGGCCGATGCCAGCAAGGCTGAACAAAAACTGTGGCAAGATGTGCATTCAAAGCAAAAGTTTGTCTTCTCAAAAAAGGCCTCTAACGATGGAAAAGCAACCATTGTCCATACAGATATTGCTGGTAAAGTGGCCGAAATCAAGGCCCAGGGCGGAAAAGATATTTGGCTGTATGGCGGTGCGCAATTAATCAAAACATTCATAGATTTAAAGCTGGTAGATGTTTATCGGATCGCTGTGCATCCCATAGCTTTGGGTGATGGCAAACCTTTGTTCGAAGACCTGAAAGAAAGGGTAAAGCTGAAACTGATCAAAACCAATGTTTTTAGGTCTGGAGTGGTACAGCTTATTTACGAACCTATTTAATTTTAAAGGTTTTATAATCAGTTTGTTATGTAGGTGTTTTGTTTGGCTCGGCAAGTTATGCTTACAGCCAATATTTCGGGCTAATGATAAAATTTTATTTTTTATCCCCCCCCCTGATTTTAAATACGAATGTCAATAATTGTTTATTTATATATCAAGATTAAACATCATGACAGAGTTGCTTACAGTTTTAACCATTGCCACTTTGGCCACCATTAGTCCGGGGCCAGATTTTGTAGTTGTAACCCGCAATAGTTTATTGCATAGCCACAGCGTGGGCATGTACACAGCCACAGGCATTGCTTTGGCCGTATTGATCCATGTGGCCTATACCATTTTAGGAATTGGCTATCTCATTTCGCAGTCTGTTTTGCTTTTTACCATCCTCAAAACCATTGGTGCCTTATACCTGATCTATATCGGCATCAAAATGAGCTGGACAAAGAGAAAAGCAATTGCTCCAGGTGGCGAAAAAGCAGTTGTTCAGTCTTTATCGCCTGCAAAAGCGCTGCGCCAAGGTTTTATCTGTAATGTAACCAACCCTAAAACAACTATTTTTATTGTGAGTATTTTTGTCCAATTGGTTAGCCCTGCAACGCCTTTATGGCAGCAGCTGCTTTATGGGTTGGCCATTGCGTTTATCCACTTGATTTGGTTTGGCATCCTGGCCTTTGGTTTTGCCAGCATGGCTAAATATCCACGGTTCGACAAGCTAAAATCAGGTTTCGAAAAAGTGGCAGGCGTGGTTATGATAGGCTTGGGACTTAAATTGCTGTTATCTGGCAATCGCTAACAAACAATTGGATGCCTGATCGGAACGTTAAAAAAATATCGCTAGAAATGTTCTAAAAGCTTACTTTTACTTCAAGGCTTGGCAGCCAACAGCAATTTTAGATGGCCTGCCTAGCTCTTGTTAAAAGAACAGGCCTTTTTTAGGCTAAAAAGATATGGAAAGAACCAATGCTAGGCTTCAGGAACTGATTGAACTTTATTTGCAGCAAACCATTACTGAAGCAGACAAAATCGAGTTATGGGACTATATCGACGATCCGGTATTTGAAGCAGAAATAAAGCATTCGCTTTCCGAAGCGTTCTACCAAGTAGCACCTGTCGAGCTTACGGCCCTGCAACAACAACAGGCGCTTAACCATATCTTTCAGCCTGAGTCTGTAGCGAGCCGACAGATACAAAGACAACCCCAGCTTAAACGCCTGTGGACAAGAATTGGAATAGTTGCAACCATAGCCATGGTATTAGGGCTCGGCCTTTATTTCTACCAAAAGAAAACCGCACTTTCGTTGGCCGACCAAGTAGCACGCAGCGGCATAAATACTGGTGGATACAAGGCATTTCTAACGCTGGCCAACAACAAACGTATTGCGCTAAGTGAAAGCCAAACCGGAATTATGCTGCAAGAAAACAAACTGTTGTACAGTAACGGAACATCACTTTCAGGTATCAATCCCGCCGATTTGGGGCAGGAATATACATTGAGTACCCCTAAGGGCGGTACTTATCAGCTCGTTTTGCCCGATGGCACAAAGGTTTGGCTCAATGCTTCTTCTTCCATCAGGTTCCCTGCAACGTTTAATGGAGATAGGAGGGTAGAATTTAGCGGAGAGGGCTATTTTGAGGTAGCTAAAGCTGAAAAACATAGCTTCGTGGTCAACAGCCGTTCGCAAAGCGTAGAAGTACTGGGTACGCATTTCAACATCCAAAACTACCAGGACGAAACAATGGCAAAAACTACGCTGCTAGAGGGAAAAGTAAAGGTGGCATTGGCCTATAATGGCCAGTCTTTAACCAGGTTGCTCAAGCCAGGCGAACAGGCGGCCATAGCGGGAAACCAGCTAAAGGTATATAGCGTGGATGTTGAAGATGTAGTGGCCTGGAGAGACGGCTATTTTAACTTTAACAACGAAACTATTGCCCAAATTATGGCCAAGTTGGCCAAATGGTACGATGTAAAAATAGATTTTGTAGATCCGCCGTCGGAGGAAACATTTACCGGTCAGATTTCAAGGACAAAAAAATTGGATGAAGTACTGACTATCCTTGCTAAAGCCAAGCCAATCAAGTTCGAAATCAAAGGCAGAACAATCCAGGTAAGCCGTTAATTTCTAATCAGCCGTATTTTTTCCATTTATGGTTGGCAACCCAAAAAAATCGGTTATCTTGTAACTGGAATATGTGGGTTAATCCAGGCAATTCTTATTAACGGTAAATTAGTTTTTTGTCTTATATGAAGCAACAAAAAATACTGTTAATCATCCTATTTACATTATTATTCAAGGTTTGCTATGCCCAAAAAGTTACGCTTAATGAGCGCAATTTGGCATTGGAAAAAGTACTTCGTAAAATGCGCCAGCAAACTGGCGTAGGCTTTCTTTTTACCGAAAATGCGTTAAAAACGGCCGTTCCGGTTACCATTGAAGTGAAAGACCGCGATTTAAGGGAAACCCTCAACCTGATTTTCGAAAATCAGCCACTTCAATATGAATTTGAGAACAACTCGATTGTGGTTTCGGTAAAGCAAAAAAGTCTGTTAGGCAAAATCGTTGCCTATTTTAAAGGAATAGACGTCAAGGGCCGTGTGCTCGATGAAGAAGGCAAGCCCTTGGAAGGAGCGACAATTAGCCTGTTGCCTGCCGGAACAGAAAAGGAAAGCAAGCTACGCAAGGTACTGACTACGACACTTGCCGATGGCAGTTTTCAAATAAAGGGCCTGGCCGACAGTACATCGCTGTACATTACTTATGTAGGCTACGAGCCATTGACGGTGAGGGTTGCCGAAAACCTGGCCGACTTAAAGCTGGTCCTTTCCGGCAATTTAAAAGAAGTGGAGGTCAATACGGGCTATCAAACGCTTACACGCGAGAGAAGTGCCGGCTCGTTTGCTACCCCAAACTTGGAGCTGATGGCTGCACGTACATCTTCCATGAATGTGTTGCAAAGGCTCGATGGCTTGGTAGCAGGTATGGTCGTCAATAATTCGCCAGCGGCCAACAAAGAGGGCAATACCATTTTGGTTCGTGGCTTATCAACGCTTAACGCCAACCGGTCGCCATTGATTGTGGTTGATGGTCTGGCCATGGATATTGGCAATATTTCGGCTATCAATCCGCAAGACGTAGCGAACATTACGGTGCTTAAGGATGCTACGGCCGCATCGATTTGGGGCTCGCGAGCGGCCAATGGGGTTATTGTAATCACCACCAAGAAAGGAGATGCCGGCAAAACCAAGGTCAGTTATAATTTCTTTGTGAATTTTCAGGGCAGGCCACAATACGATTATTTTCCGGTACTCAGCAGTACGCAGTACATACAGGCTTCGAGAGAAACCTTCGACCCGGTGTATTGGCCCTACAGCAATGCCACGGTGTATCGCCAACCCACCGTAACTATTGGCATTTCGCCCGATAGGCAGATTCTCTATGATATGAACAGGGGAGTGCTCAGTGCAGCGCAGGGCAATGCCAAGTTGGATAGCCTTTCCAGAATCAGCAATGTAGCCCAAATGGGTGATGTTTGGTATCGTCCAGCCATCTTAATGAACCACAGCCTCGCTGTTGCAGGGGGCACCGAAAGGCACACATTTTACAACTCCCTTGCCTACACCAATACCCAAAGCTATACACCCGGCGAAAGCAACCAGGCTTTTAAAATCAATACCCGGCAGGATTTCGGGATTGGCAAGCGTTTAAAGCTTTACCTGATAGCCGACCTTAATTATCAGTTAGCCGCTACCGCCAATTTTAAGGCTGTCGACAATCGTTTTCTGCCCTATCAGCTGTTTCAAGATGCCAACGGCAATGCCCTTGCTATGCCTTATCTCGGCTATTTGAGCGAAGCGCAACGGCCATCGATTGAAAGCCAGAGCAAGCTTGGCCTCAATTATAATCCCTTGCAGGATGCGCAAAGCGGCTTTAGCAAAGGCAACGATTTTAAGGGAAGGTTTAATGCCGGCCTAGACATGGAGCTTATTAAAGGGCTGCATTTCGAAGGTCTTTACGGCTATATTAAAGGTATAGGAAATTACAGGAGATACCTTGATCAAAGCAATTACCAGCAAAGGATAAATACGGTTAATTTTGCAGTAGCAAACAGTGACGGTTCGGTTAGCTATAACTTGCCTAATTTTGGTGGCCAATACACCAGTAGCCGCATTGATTTGCAGAACTGGGTGATTAGGAACCAATTGAATTATAGCCACGGTTGGAATAAGGAACAGCACCAGCTAACTGTTTTGCTGGGCAACGAATTGCAGGAGCAGCTTACCTTGAATACCACAAGTACTGTTTTGGGCTATAACCCGAGCCTGCAGACTTATGCCATGGTCGATTACCAGACCCTAAGTTCTACTGGCGTGAAAAATCCTATATTGAGCAAAGGCTTAAGCGGATCTGTTTTAGATCCTAACATGTATTTCTCAGAATTTGAAAGCGTGCCGCGTACCAGGTACTTTTCCTATTATGCCAATGCAGGTTATGTTTTTAAAGGCAAATATATTGTAAATGCCAGCTGGCGAAACGACCAAAGCAATTTGTTTGGGTCAGACCGTACTGCGCAACAAAGACCTGTATGGAGTGCCGGCCTGAAATGGAACATCGGCGCCGAATCTTGGCTAGCGACCCACAATTGGATCAGTACTTTGTTGCTCAGGGCCACCTATGGCATTACTGGAAATGCGCCTAAGCCAGGCTATTCGTCTTCAAAAGATGTATTTGCAACAAAGGTGTTGAGCAATGCGCCAGGTGGACAGGCGCTGGTTTTATCTACCTTGGGCAACCCCAAACTTACTTGGGAACGTACAGCAAACTACAACTTGGGGATTGATTTTGGCTTGCTGCAACACCGTATTTCAGGAACGTTTGATTACTATGTCAAAAAAACAAGCGGTATGTTAGGCAGGATGCCAATAAACCCAATTGTGGGCGCCGACGCCATCAATGGCAATATAGGCCGAATGAACAACAGGGGCATAGAGCTTACGCTCAATGCAACCCATATCATAGGAAGGGATTTTGCTTGGCATAGCAGCTTGGTTATATCCTACAACAAGAATAAGGTACTGAATGCTGGCGCTTTGCTTATCCCGATTACTACGGGTACGCAACAAGTAAGTTCATTATATACCATTGGCCAATCGGCCTCTGCCATCTATGGCTACAACTATGCCGGATTGGATCAGCTTGGCGATCCGCTGGTTAGGTTGGCCAATGGCGCACTAACCAAGAGAAATATAGATGTATTGCCGGAAGATGTTTTGTATATGGGCAGCATACAGCCGATTTGGAATGGTGGCTTGGCCAACATGTTCAGGTACAGGAATTTTTCGCTCAATCTTAACTTGGCCTACAACTTTGGCGATGTCATGTACAGGGACATGAACCAAGTATTTACTGGAGCGGGTTTTATTTCGCAGCAAAACCTCCAAGCTGGCAACCTCCATGCAGAATTTGCCAATCGCTGGAAACAGCCTGGCGACGAGTCCTTTACCAATATTCCGGCTTTTATTGCCAATAGCAACCTCTCTTCAAGCCGGCGCTTTACCGATTTTTATACCAGAGGCAACCTAAATGTAGTGAGCGCGGCTTATGTAAAGCTAAGAGAGCTTGCCTTATCCTATCAGGTACCCGAAAGAATAGTTAGAAAAATGAAAATAGGCGGATTGAATCTGAAGGCCCAATTGTCCAACGTAATGCTCTGGAAAGCCAATAAATACGGAATAGATCCCGAATTTCAGGATGCAAGGCTCGCGTCCTCGAGTCAAATGCCCTCCAATCAGAATACCATCGCTTTTGGCGTTTCACTAAATCTCTAACCATGGACATGAACTGCTTAAAATACCATAAAATAATTTGCTTGCTGTGTTGTGGCCTGTTGTTTGCCGCCTGTAAGAAAAAGTTCTTGGATATTGATCCGAAGGGCTATCTTATTGCCCAAAAAACGGCAGATTACGACCTTATCCTCAATGATGTAGGTACATTATCAGAAATTACCAGCGTTTCTACTGTATCGATGTCCGACGAAGTTGCAGCCTCAGCTTCATATTTCGAATCGGATACCAGGCTAACCCATCAAAATGCCTTTAAATGGGCAGATGATATTTATCCTGCCGATGCAATCAGGTCAGAGTTTACTATGTTTAGCCAACAGCTCTACCTCTACAACAAAGTAATCAACGAAGTGCTCGATTCTGAAGGGGGGGATTTGACGCAGCAGAAAATGCTGAGAGCCGAAGCGCTTGCTGGCAGGGCTTATGTGTATTGGATGCTGGTTAATTTATATGGCAAGCCCTATCAGTCTGAAACCGCTGCTTCGGATTTGGGTGTGCCTTTGCTCACAATAGCCGATGCTACCCAAACCAAATTTACACGGGCGACCGTACAGCAGGCCTATGACCAGATTTTGGCCGATTTGAACGAAGCCCTTCCAGACCTTCCCGTTAAGATTACAAACAGGGTAAGAATGACCAGGGCAGCAGGTGAGGCCCTATTGGGAAAGGTCTATGTGTTTATGGGCAAATTTGACCTGGCATTACCATTGTTGGATAAAGCAATCACAGGGCTGCAGCAAACAAGTATTGACCTGGGACTCTACGATTTTAACAAGGAACTGCTTGCAGGAGGAATCTGGTACCCCATCAATTCCTTTACAGGACCGCCTAGGACAGACGCGTTTAAAGACAAGGAAATACTTTATTTGAAGCGGGCTACCAATCAGTACTATTACCTGCTATCGGCTTTGGTCTTAAATCCGCAAACAATTTCCTTGTTCAGCCCGAACGACCAACGCCTTAAGTTTTTTAGTCCCTATCCGCTGGCAGCTACTAAGCCTTATCCCCTGGGCATGAGGCGCGCTTATGGCAAGGGCTATAGCAATATGGGCATTGGGGTGGCAGATATATACTTATTACGGGCCGAATGCAGGTCGCGCATGGGCGATACAGGTACGGCAGCAACAGAGCTATTGGCCTTTAGAAAAAACAGAATGCCAGCTTCGGAAGCGCTTATCCCATTTTCGGCAACAAGCAACAAGGTAGCGCTAACCAAATTTATCCTGGAAGAACGCATTCGCGAGTTTGCAGTGGATGGACAGCGTTGGTTCGATATGCGCAGGCTGGTTGCCGATCCCGAATATGCGACTACGGTGGGCAAATCCCATCTGGTTTACGATGACAACGGCAGGGTAGTAGCAAGCTATGTGCTAAAGCCCGAAAGGTTTACGCTGAGGCTGCCCTTATATATTTTGGCAGCCAATCCAGCTATGCCCCAAAACCCTTAGGGATTAACTCATATTTGGAGCGCGGCATTGAAAAGGATGGAATAAAAAATAAGCTTCGTTTCTGGTTAATCTTAGGTATGCCTGATCTTTTTATTAACTTTAGCCGTAAGCTCCCTATATAAGACTTAAACATGCTTTTTATAAAGAAATCCAACAAATGGCGGTCGAACAGCTGTTAAATGAAAGAGAAATATTGCTTCAAATAGCTGATGGGAGCCAAGCGGCTTTTGCGCAGCTGTTTAAGCATTATCACAGATACGTGTTTGCATTTGCCAAGAAAATTACGCATTCTCAAGAACTGGCTGGAGAAATTGTGCAGGACATCTTTTTAAAGCTATGGCTAAAAAGAGAGACCCTTGGGACAATTGAAAATTTTGGCGCTTACCTGAACCGTACCGTACGCAATACTTCCTTTAATGTTTTGAGGCAACTGGCACATCATGCGAAACTCAACCTAAAGCTCAGCCTGGCCCAAACAGAGCTTGAAGAAAGCACCAACAAGGAACTCGACTATAGAGAAACCAAGCGCTTGCTTAGCGATGCCCTCGATACGCTGTCGGCACAGCAAAGAACGGTTTATCGTCTTTGCCACCAGGAAGGCCTAAAATATGCCGAAGCAGCCGAGAAAATGAATATATCTCCTCAAACGGTTCACGAATACATGAAGCTGGCTTTAAAAAAAATACGGTTTCATTTCAAAAAGAACGGCGCCGGCTATCAGATCCTTATAGCCGTGTTGTTTAAATTCTCCTTATTACTGGTATTGGCTGGTTATCTGTTTGGTAGCTAGTTTTTTTATTATTTTTTTATTGTATCCCCCATCGGGATCGTATTGCAGTGTCATACTACTTAAGGCAGCGTAATGTTACGTACAAATGCACAATCCGTTATGGATTGTGGCACCTGTAACCAAGTAAAACTTTGGGTGGGATAAAATGCCGGCTGGCAATGCTTAAGCAGGGCAACGTTCGGACATTTTGCATGGTTATGCCTTAATTATAGCATTGTGAAATGAATGTATTATTGGCAGATCAGCACCAAACCATCCGTGTAGGATTAAGGTCATTATTATATAACATGTGGCCAAGTGCAAGTATAAAGGAGGCCACAGGTATAGACGAAGTAGTAGCACTTATCAGCAGTGGAGGTTTTAACCTGGCCATTATCGACATTTCCTTGCCAGGAGGCGAAAAATTGGAAGAACTGATTGGTTTTTTGGCGCTTGAAACTTCCATCGTGGTTTTTTCTGACAATGAAGCAGACGTTAACCGTATACAGAAGATGCTTTTGGCTGGAGCTGTTCAGTTCCTGCCCCCAAGAACATCACTTCTTGAAATCAGAAACCGTTTGGAAATGCTTTTTATTTAGAATAAACACTTCAATAGCTTGAGTAACGTAAAGTAATTAATGCTTAACACAAGTCCCTGTTCAGAGTTGTGTTCATAAGCCAGGTCGTATTGCCTTAAATCTGATGCTCTCTTTTTGTTAATTTAAGTAGGGTACGGGAAGCTAGCCTCCCGTACCCATTTTTTAGCAGTAACCCGTAGCCTTGCTTTGGTTTCGCCGTAATGGATTTACGGAATGCAGGCGCCTGCTGGCAGATTGCTGGATTCTATAAAGCTGAAAATAAAATAAAGTTAACTATATAGTTGACTTTATTTTTGTATGTTTGCCTTTCAGAAAAACAGCAAATGGAAGCAGATATTATCAAAGACATGGGCTACAAGGCCCTCGACAGCCGGTTGAAAAGAATAAGCGATCGCATGTCGCACGACGTTAGGCGGTTTTACAAAGAGCTCGGTATCGATATTGAACCCAATTGGTACCTGATATTTATGCTTTTGCAGGAAATGGGAGAGGTTCCGATTACGGCTATTGCCGAACCTCTGGGCTATACCCATCCATCGGTGGCCATTATCGTTAAAAAGATGGCCGATAAAGGCTATTTGCAACTGAAAAAAGACAGTATCGACAAACGGAAACAAATGGTTTCCCTTTCAGCTAAAGCCTTGAATATGATGCCCCAATTGTTGAAGATTTGGGACAGCTGCGAAAGAGCCATCCTCAAAATGCTCAATAACGATTTGGCCATCCTCGGTTATCTCGATGGTATAGACCTGGCATTAAAAACCAGCTCTTTTCAGCAAAGGTTTAAGCAGGAATACCTTAATTCGACTATTTAATGAAAACATTTGTTTTAATGAACCTCTTGCTGTTTGCCGGTCTGATGGCCGGTGCAGTAGAAACCAAGGTAATGGTAAGGGCAAAAGGCAGGGATGCCAAATTTATTGGGAGTTCGCTCGGTGGTGCTTATGTGATCATCAGAAACAAGGTTAACCAACAGATTTTGGCCGAAGGAAAAACAAGCGGAAGCACCGGAAATACCGACTTGATTATGAAAGTACCGAAAACAAGGGGCCTTTCTATCGCCGATGCGCAAACTGCTGGTTTCCTGGCCAAAATAGATATTGATGAACCAACTTTTGTAAGCATAGAAGTAATTTCGCCCTTTAACCAAAAACAGGCCCAGGCCAAAGTGAGCACCGAATTATGGCTGCTTCCCGGAAAAGACATATTGGGCGATGGCATTGTGCTCGAAATCCCAGGCTTCATCATTGATATCTTAAAGCCGCGTACCCATCAGTACATCGCCTTAAATTCGGTTAAAGATCGGCCTTTTCAGTTTCAGGCCAACGTGGTGATGATGTGTGGTTGTGTAGTAGAAAAAGGAGGGGTATGGAATTCGGAAGAGATGGAAGTAAGAGGCATTCTTAAAAAAGACGGAAAATACTTAGGGGAGGTTAAGCTGTCACTGGTTTCAACCAACCTTTTCGAAGGCGATGTAAAACTGACGGTAGCCGGAAATTACGAACTGATTCTGTATGCCTACCATGAAAAATCAGGAAATACGGGTATTGATAAGGTAAACTATGTGGTTTATGAATAAGGCAACTGGGTGGCGCTGCAGACTTCAAGGCTTATTTTTCTTGGGTTGTTTGGTTCTTTTGATGTCTTGCATGGTTGCAAAAACACCTGATCCCAATATTGCGCAAAATAACCCGGCAACAGATTCGGTTGAGGTGATTATAGGCCAGGAAGTGGCCAAACTGATGAAGCAACCTGGCTACACTGCGGTTTCCGGGGTAATCTATTTCAAGGGTAAAGCATATCATTTCCATTTTGGCCAGTTGCAAAATGGCAAGAAGCCAAACAATCATACGCTGTATGAAATAGGTTCCATTACAAAAACCTATACGGGCCTGTTGCTTGCACAAGCGGTTAACGACCACAAAATCGGCCTCGACGACGATGTAAGGACTTATCTTGATGGCCAATATCCAAACCTGGTTTTAAGTGGCGGACGGCCAATTACCTTTCGTCATTTGATAACCCATACTTCGGGACTCCCATTGCACAACAATTGTTACGATGGCATGGCCACGGTAGCCGAACAGATAGACTGTTTTAAGAACCTAACGGAAAGCGATTTTTTTGTGGCGCTTAAAAACGTAAAGCTGGTAGACAATTCGGGCATGAACTATCATTATTCAGGCGTAGGTACCCAATTGGTCGGCTATATTTTGGAGCATGTATACCAATTGTCGTTTCAGGAATTGTTCCAAAACTATATTTTCTCGCGTTCTGGAGAAAAAGAGACCTTCTCCGAAGTGGCCTACGCTAAAAATGCCAACCTGTCTATTGGTAAAGACAGCGTGGGTAGGCCAATGCCCCTAATCAATGGCTTTTATAAATATTCGGGTGGCATGAAATCTTCCACAAACGCCATGCTTGCCTATATGAAAATGTATTTGGAAAGCAACGACAAGGCGGTTATGCAGAGCATGGAACGCTTGGCGGGTACGGCACAATACGGAAGGGCCTATGCCTGGAACACCTACCATTACGATAAGGCCATGAAAATGCTCTACCATAATGGGGGCAGCTTCGGACATTCTTCATGGATAGCGCTCTATCCCAATCAGAAAGTTGGGATATTCATCGTAACCAATGTGGTAACGGCCGATTCGCAAGGCAAGCTAAACGAATTGTCGAACAGCATAATTGATCGGATTGGGATTGCAGGTCGTTAGCCCTTAGTTCAAAAAAAGGCAAATCAGTGTCTTCAATGACCTTTTACTCGGTATAACTTTCTGTAGCGCGTGGTTCGCATAAATTTCTCAACGATTGCTCTTGGTCAAATCTGTTCACAGTGCAGCTACATCCATTGGTTCCTGTCTGGTTGTTTAGCTATTGATGGGCGCTGACGACATAAATTCTTATGGCAAGGAATATCTGGTTTCTCCAGAGAATCAATTGCTTATCCTGACCTTGTATTTTTTAGGTGCTATTTTTCAGAAAATCAAGGATGGGAGTGCATCAAATGAAAAAAGCCACTCTTTTGGAGTAGCTTTAAGCGAACCGGATGGTTTTTTTATGTGATCCCGCTGGGACTCGAACCCAGGACCACTACATTAAAAGTGTAATGCTCTACCAACTGAGCTACGGAATCATTCCTTTTGTTTAAGGAGGGGCAAATATAGAAATTAAAACAAAACCCTCCAACTATTTTTCATAAAAATACGAAATCAGTTGATTGTGAGCACAATAATCTACGGATTGCTTAGGGTTTTCTTGGCTAAAATATAGCCCTGTGCATCATAAATCACCAATAAAGCTTCGGCTTTAGGTTCAATGGGCAATTTTACCTTTTCGCTTTTCTCCAGTAATCGGGTAAAATAGGGAATGTGTCCATAAAAATCCGTTGCTGTTTTTTGCTCTTTGGCATAAAATAGGGCTACCTGTATAGGAACTCCGAATGTGTTTTGGTAGGCAATGCCGTGCGGTTCAACAGGTCTTTGCTGGTTGTTAAGTAGGTAGAAATCAACGGCTCCGTATTTCTTGTTGTCGGTTAAATCGCTTTGGCTGAGCAAAGTGTAGGTTGAAGGACTATATTTTCGGTAAAGGTTAAGGTGCGTTTGGCTAATGGTAAGCGGATCGATATGGTATTTTTCCTTGAAAACGGTGGCCATCCACTTTTTGCCCCAGGCAGTGGGTTTTTCTAATAAATGGTCTATTCCCACCAATACCAAGACCTTGGCTTTGGGGTCGATGGCCAAAGTGCGCCTGTACAGCTGGTCGGCTTGGCCAATTTCGCGGTCCATTTTATCGTCGGTATTCTCATAGGCCACCAGCTTGAAACCAAGTTTTATCGCTTCGCGCAACAGATTGCCATAATTTTGCTCGCGCGTATAAAATCCGGTATTTAAGGTCGGGAATGCACCCTGATTATTCAATAGGCTGTCGTTGGGAGCTTCCAAGGCTTCGAGCGCCAAATAGGTATAGCCAAGTGATTTTAACCGGGGAAGCAGTTCGGTAACCAATAAACGGTGCTGTGGGTAGTAATGGTTTTCGTTGATCATGAGTACCTGCGCCTGTTGCGCTTCGGCAAGCATACGGTCGATGGCCTCGTTGTTAGGCACACCGTGTGCTTTTATGTTGTTCACAACCGTGTCGTTGGGCTTAAAATTAGATTCCTGCAGGCCAATTAAATAATCGTATTGCTGATTGGGCAACAAAAAAGAAGCATAGGTGAGCTGCAGCTGCAGTTCGAGGCTATTGCCCTGTTTTTGAGGTATTGGAAACTGCTCTATTTCGCTTAACGTTTTGTAGAACTGGTTCTGGTTCATCGATGACGAAACGATATCCATCGCCGAACCGGTGCCTAATTTGTAGTCTGCTCCCGATTTTAACGATTTGACCATTGCTTTTAGATCAGCTTCCATGGGTTTAACTGCTCTTGTACTGTCGGTTCTAGCCATGAAATGAAGCTGGTAACCGTTAAGCAGGGTATCTATTATTTTGTAGTTGCCTGGCTGTACAGGTTCTTTAGCTGGGCCAACAGATACTGCAAGCTGATAAGGAGGTGTTGAGGTTGTGCCCAGCAGTAGTATTTCGTTAGTGGTTTTGAATCGGCTTTGCTGCCAAGCAACTCTAAACGATTTTTTATCGGTGCTGTACTTGATATCGGCAGGCGAGGTGAGGTGCAGTTGCAGGCTATCGTTTAGGATATGAGTGTTGAAACTGCGTTGATAGCGGTTGTAGGCATAGTTTTTCTGCAGCTTGGGCGAGCAGGAAAAGAGGAGTAGAGATAAAATAAAGCCGATAATTGAGACTTTATGTTTTAGCAAATAAGGCATAGACATGATCCAAGTAATTAAACTACGAATTTAGTTGATTTTGACCGCAAATGGAAATCAACTTAACTGTAAGGCTATGGCCAGTATTTCAAGCGCTATTTTCGACAGATTATTGGCGTCGGTATTGCAAAAAACAATCAGCACCTGCTTGCTTTCGGGTAATTGCAGATAGGTGGCATTATAACCCATAATATTTCCGTTGCGTTCGATGGCTTTAGTTTTTTTGTCGCCGATGCTAAGCGTTTTAAGATAGCCTCCAGGCGTAACTTCTTCGCTGGTTGCACTTCGACCTGTTTTAAGGCCTGGCTGATAAAGCCGGGCAAGCGAGGCGGGGCTCAGTACTTGGCCAGCTGCCAAAGCTTGGTTGAGTTTCAGCAATTCGACGGGCGTAGTGAAAATAGCTCCTGCTCCAGCATAGTTCTCTAAAAAAAGCGGAGCTTTTGCCGAAAATTAAACTGCTATGTTGGGGTGCGGGAGATTTGATGATAATCCTTTGTGGCAAGACCAATCGTTATCTCCATCAGCTCAAGCTATAAGGAAAGGGCAGAAGGTATATTTCAAAAGAAACAACTGTAAGGTTTTTGTTATCATGGCGTTGTAATATCACACCTGAAAATATTTAATATGTGTTGCTTTGCTTAAATTTGATTTTTACAAAGGAGCAAAATGGATTCGTTAGAAGATTTTTATCAGCAGATTGGCCGTGGCACCAATAACGATTTGAGGGGCCTGCTGCCAGAAGGCATTAACAAGGAAATTGGGCATTTTAATGTATTTGATACCAATGAGCTCTTTAAAAAACGGCAGCAAAAAGCCTTTATGCCCTACAACCGGAGAGATTATTATAAAATCAGTTTGATTAATGGTCGCAACAAAGCTGAATATGCCGATAAGGTTATTGATATAGCGCAAAATGCATTGTTGTTTGCCACGCCTAAAATTCCGTACCATTGGTTGCCACAGGATGATAACCAGGCAGGACATTTTTGCATTTTTACAGCCGATTTTTTGGCCCCAGGCAAAAGCGGCGTACAGCTTGACGAGCTTCCCATCTTTAAGGCAGGTGGTTATCCTGTGTTTGAAGTAAGCAATGAAAGTGCTTTGGAAATCAGGAGTATATTTGAAAAAATGCATAAAGAGCTGTCGTCGACGTATGCTTTCAAATACGACCTCTTGCGCAACTATGTCATCGAGCTTATCCATTATGGCCAAAAACTGCAGCCTGCTACGGCACTCTATCCGGCACATAGCGCTTCGGCTAGGGTTTCATCGCTTTTTGTAGAATTGTTGGAGCGTCAGTTTCCCATCGAATCTCCTCAACAAACCCTCAAGTTGCGTACCCCTAAAGATTATGCCGATCGCCTGGCGATCCATGTTAACCACCTTAATAAAGTACTTAAAGAGCACACGGGCCAAACCACTTCAGAACTGATTGGCAAGCGCTTGGTACAAGAGGCCAAAATACTGCTCAAACAAACCGAATGGAACGTATCTGAAATTTCTTACAGCTTAGGATTTGAAGAAGTTGCCCACTTTTCTAATTTCTTTAAAAAACAAACAGCAATGTCGCCCTTGAAGTTCAGGTCTTGATAGAGATTTGAATTTTGCAAATAATAGATTGATGTTTGCAAACACTCCTATATGGTCTGCTGTTAACTTTGGAGTATTAAATCAATAGCGAATAATGGAACAAAACAAAATTGCACTGGTAACCGGCGGCAGCCGTGGACTGGGAAAAGATATGGTGCTTAACCTCGCCAAAAATGGTATCGACATTATATTAACCTACAACAGCAAACGGGAAGAGGCTGAGGCTGTAGTGAAGCAGATTGAAGCATTGGGCCAAAAAGCAGTAGCCATACAGCTGAATGTCGGCAATTCTAAAGCTTTTAACGATTTTTTTGCCCAAGTTGGCGTAAAGCTGAAAGCGCAATTTGGTACCGAAAAATTCGACTTTCTGGTAAACAACGCAGGCATTGGCGCCGACCAGTCGTTTGCCGAAACAACCGAGGAAGTTTTCGACGAGCTGATGAACATCCACTTTAAAGGTGTTTTCTTTTTAAGCCAAAAGGCCCTGCCACTACTTAACGATGGTGGCCGTATCATCAATATTTCTAGCGGATTGGCCCGTTTCAGTTTTCCAGGCAAAGCGGCCTATGGCTCGATGAAAGGTGCAATCGAAACTTTGAGCAGGTACATGGCCAAAGAATTGGGTAGCCGTGGCATTGCCGTCAATGTGGTGGCGCCTGGTGCCATTGCAACCGATTTTGGCGGTGGCGTAGTAAGAGATAATGCCGAAGTTAATAAAGGCGTAGCCAGTGTTACTGCCTTGGGCAGGGTAGGGCAACCCGAAGATATTGGTGGTGTAGTTGCTTTTCTCTGCACCGAAGCAGGCCGATGGATTAATGGCCAACGCATTGAAGTGTCGGGCGGCATGATGCTGTAGATTTTTTTGATCAATACCGAAGCCTCCAACTTACTTGGAGGCTTTTCTTTTTGTGCCAATAGTGTATAAATAGCCTTTCGTTTTTCTTATTTTTGGTTATCACAACCACTTGATCCCAAAATATGTCGTATTGCACAGCCATAGAAACCATGACCGCCGAGAGAAAGGCGCTCCACAAAAACTACCACGATAACCACTATGGTTTTCCCATACACAACGACAACGAGCTGTTTGGCCGTTTGGTGCTCGAAATCAACCAGGCAGGCCTGAGCTGGGAAACCATCCTAAAAAAAGAAGAAGGTTTTAAGAAGGCATACAGCAATTTCGACATCAAAAAAGTAGCAGCTTATACAGCGGCAGATCGCGAAAGGCTGTTGGCCGATCCGGCAATTATACGCAATCGGCTCAAGGTAAATGCGGCCATCGAGAATGCCAAAACCATACTGGGCCTGCAGCAGGAATTTGGTTCTTTCGAAAAATGGATCGAACATCACCACCCTAAAAGCAAAGAGGAGTGGGTAAAACTATTTAAAAAGACCTTTAAGTTTACCGGCGGTGAAATTGTGAACGAATTTTTGATGAGCATCGGCTACCTGCCCGGCGCACACGACGAGCATTGCAAAATACAGCGCGAAATACTGAAGCATAAACCCATGTGGTTGCAATCAGCCTCCATTTGATAACTGGAATTACATACCAATCTAAAAAGCCCGATGCTTCGCTGGCGCATTGGATAGAAAGTTTTTGGCTGTTGGCCAATATTACGGACGAGGAAAAAACAATAAGCATTTTGCCTGACGGCAGAATTGACCTTTTCTTTTCCAAAACCGCTACAGAACCTTTCCATGTGGTACTCTTGGGGTTGGAAAATAGCATGTCAAGTACGATAATCGCGCCTCGAACCCTCACTTTTGCCGTAAGTTTTAAATTACTGGGTGCCGAATACGTGCTCAAGCAATCTGTAGCCCCCTTGCTCAATGGGGGCATGCACTTGCCCAACGATTTTTGGGAGATGGAAGTCGCCGATCTTGACAACTTTGACGCCTGTTGCAATAAGGTTTCCCAAAAAATAAAGACGCTGCTTAGCCAAGAATCCGATCCGAGAAAATTGGCCCTGTTTAACCTGATTTACGACAATAATGGCGATTTGCCCGTTAATGAAATGGCTAGCAAAGTGCATTGGACCAGCAGGCAGATTAATCGTTATTTTAACCAATGGTTCGGACTTTCCCTAAAAGCCTATTGCAATATTTTAAGGTTTAGGGCTTCTTTTGCCCAGATCAAAGCCGGAAAGTTTTTCCCCGAGCTGAACTTTGCCGATCAGGCGCATTTTATACGAACCGTAAAAAAATATGCCGGCGTGGCACCTAAGGCACTCAACAAAAATAAAAACGACCGATTTATTCAATTTTCTACCTTGCCAAAGAAATAGTTTTGCCTAACTAATTTCAATGACAATGTTAGAAACACCAAAAAATATAGCCATTATTGGCGGCGGACCAGGTGGTTTAACCTTAGCCCGATTATTGCAAATACAGGGCGCCAAAGTAAAAGTATACGAAAGAGACGCCAATAAAGAGGTACGTGTACAAGGTGCCACCTTAGATCTGCACGAAGAATCGGGATTAAAAGCATTGGCAGAAGCAGGACTGATGGATGCTTTTAAAGACAATTACAGGCCAGGGGCTGGCAAGATGCGCATTGTAGATCATAAAGGCACGATATTGCACGACGATGCAACAGATGAAAGAGAAGAAACCCGACCAGAAATTGATCGTGGCCCGCTGCGAAAAATCCTGTTGGATTCACTGCAACCCGAAACCGTGGTTTGGGATAGCCATTTTAAATCGCTCGTACCGAATGGAAACGGTTGGGCCATCACATTCATGAATGGCACATCGGCTATTGCCGATCTTGTAATTGCGGCCGACGGTGCCCACTCTAAAATCAGGCCGTTCATTACGCCAATCAAAGCATTTTACTCTGGAGTTACCATGGTAGAAGGAGTAGTGTATCATTCGGCCATCCAAGTGCCCAGTCTGCATCAATTACTCAACGGTGGAAAGGTTTTTGCACTCGAAGGAGGCAAAACTTTAATCGTTAGTTCAAAAGGCGATGGCAGCCTCGTGTTTTATACAGGCTGTAAAACCGACGAGCATTGGTGCAAGAAAATAGATTTTTCGGATAAGACCCAAGTATTGCATTGGTTTAAAAGCACTTTTGAAGGTTGGAGCGAAGCTTGGTTGGCGCTGTTTGACAAGGCCAGCCTACCTTTTATAGCCAGACCACAATACTGTATGCCCTTGGATCAAACCTGGGAAGCTTTGCCCAATTTAACTATGCTTGGCGACGCGGCCCATGTAATGCCTCCATTTGCAGGCGAAGGGGTAAACATGGCCATGCTGGATGCTTTGAAGCTGAGCGAGTGTTTGGCCAAATACCCAAGCGCAGCCGAAGCTATTGCGCATTACGAAAAAGAAATGCGCCAAAGGGCAAGTGCAACAGCCAGAGACACCTTAGATCAAACCGAATTGATGCATACAGCCGATGGCTTGAAAAACATGCTCGAAATGTTTGCAGGACATTAAGGCTTTTTACTGCCCGCATTTTTGTTTTTGGTTAGCTTGGCATGTACTACATCAAACCCTTGGCAGTTTACACCAGCGTCTGGACTTACATCTGTAATAAGCAATATGGCATACCTTGCCGTTGGCTTAAAAACTAACCTATTTGGCTTTAGGCGAGGTTTCTTGTTTTTTTCAGGATGGCCAAAGACCGCTCGTCGAAAGTACTTTCCTGTAAAGGCATCAACACCCTTTCGAACAGTTCCATCAAGTCGGGGGTATGATTGGCTATTTTTTGGGTTTGTATGTTAAAATGAATAAATTTTGTCCAAAGCAGGGCCTTGAGTTCGGTTTCGTCCTCGTTCCACATTTTCAGCTCCACTAATAAAATCTTATCGGTGTATTGGATCAGTTGCGATTCGATGACTACGGTTTCCATCGTAAATGCTGGCTTGATGTAGCTGATTTGATTAGAAAGGACAACCCAGCTTACCCCGCTGCTCTTTAAGAATTTAAACACATCAAGTCCATAGCTTTCGGCTATCTGATCTTCGCGGGCATTGATAAAATAATCGAGGTATTTCGAATTGTTCAAGTGGTTGAAAGGGTCGCAGTCTTGAAACCTGATTTTTCTTTGGGTTTTTAATATCTTTTCCATGTTGGAGGTTTTTAGGCTACATACCAATCGGTATGTGCGGGGTTAAAAAATTTTAGTCCTTTATTCTGTCAATTATTTCGTGGTCAATAAAATCCATAGCCTTGTCGATATAGCTTTCGTCGTTATGGGTAAAGGCGAGGAGCGAGCTGCCTTCAATCATGGACAGGATAACCTTGGCATAGTCCACGGTGTTGACATCCTGTTTCAGTTCCCGGCTTCGTTTTCCTTCTTCCATAATCAACATAAGGCCATCCAGCATCCTTTTCGAGAGATTTTCGGCATGTTTAAATAGGAGCGGATTGATATATTTGGTGTCGACACCAACTCGCAACATCGGGCAGCCGCCCATATCCTTAACCAGTTTATAATAGCCACGCTGATAAGCCGTAATGGCATGCAGTTGATGAATGGCGCCCTGAGTAGCGCCAATTAGCCTAAAAAGTGGATAAATAGCCGTTCTTACATTCAATTCGAAAGCCTTTTGGGCCAGTTCTTCCTTATTGGCAAAATTGCAGTAAATAGCACCTTTGGTCAATCCAGTTGCCTGGGTAATATCGGCCAAACTGGTGCCTATATAGCCCTGCTTGTTAAAAATGGGGGCAACTTTTGCCAATATAAATTCGCTGGTGTTCATGTTTTTGCCATTAAGCATAAGGCTTCGGCAATAAAGATAGCAATTACATACCAATCGGTATGTGAAAATTTAAAATAAAACAACAACGCTTTTGTAGGCGCCTTTTTATTTTAAAATGAGGCAGTTTATTGAAACTAAGCTTCGTGGCTAGGTCCGGGTTCGCTATCGTCCGTCTCTTGGATAAACTCGGTTGGTGTTTTTCCAAACTCCCTTTTAAACTCGTTGCTGAAATATTTCCTGTCGCTAAAACCCACAGCATAGGCAATTTCCTTAATGTTGAGCTCTCCCTGTTTTAAAAGTTGGGCTGCCCGCTTTAAACGCATCGCTTTTATGAATTCGTTTACGGAAACTCCGGTTACCGCGCGTATTTTCTTGTAAAGTACGGCCTGACTGATACCTATGATGGTACTGAGTTTGGGAATAGAAAAATCACTATCTCCAATATTTTCTTCCAAAATATGGATCAGTTTTTTCAAGAAAACCTGGTCTAAACCAATAGGTTCGGGTATTTGTGGACTGAGGGAAAGCAGCTGTGCATACTTTTTCTGAAGCAATGTTCTTGAGGCAATCAGGTTCCTTACATTGAGCCTGAGCAGGTTTACATCAAACGGTTTGGTGATATAGGCATCTGCACCGGTTTCGAGACCGTTTATTTGGTGGATATAAGCGGCCCTGGCCGTAAGCAATATAACAGGGATGTGGCTGGTCCGGTCGTCGGTTTTAAGCTTGTGGCAAAGCTCAAATCCATCCATGCCAGGCATCATTACATCGCTGATGACAAGATCGGGTAGTTTCTGGCTGCAGATTTGCCAGGCTTCCAAACCAGAAGAAGCCTCGAGAATCTGATAGTCTTGCTGAAAGAGGTGAATAATAAACTTCCTGATTTCAATATTGTCGTCGGCAATGAGCAGCTTCTTGCCTTTTTTCGAAGTCACCTCTTCTGTAGCGTGCAAATGGGCTTCTTGTTGCGGATAATAGGTGTGGTTTTCTGAACCTGCCTGATGCTGCAAGAGTTCGGCCGCGTTAAAATGCGCTGTTCCCTTGAGCAGGTCAAAGCCGAAGCAGGTTTTTTTGTCGCCAGCCTGTTCAAGGCTTAACACTTTGATTTGGCCATGGTGAAGCTCAACAATGCTTTTTGAAAAGGCCAATCCAATGCCGGTTCCGATGTTATTTGGTTCGTCGGCCTGGTAAAAATTGGTAAAAATATTCGCCTGGTCTGTTGCCGATATGCCTTTGCCGGTATCGGTTACCGAAATATTGACCTTATTTGGCTCGTTAACGATTTCGAGTACAATTTTACCTCCATCCTTTGTAAATTTAAAGGCATTGGAGAGGAGGTTGAAGAGCACCTTTTCTATCTGTGCCTTATCGAAGTAAATGCTTATTTCGGTCTCTTGGCATTTAAAAATATAGTCAATGTTCCTGCTCTCGGCCATATTCTTGAAAGCCAGATAAATTTCGTTGCAAAAGCTTACCATGTTTTCGGGGCCGACATGAAGCCTCATTTTGCCAGCTTCTGCCTTCCTGAAATCCAATAGTTCGGTTACCAAACGCATCAGCCTATCTGTATTGTTTTTGACCACGAGCAGCTGTTTGTTCAATCCGTAATCGCTTTGGGTTTCGTTGAGCAGCTTGTCTAAGGGGCCGAGAATGAGCGTAAGCGGGGTTCTGATTTCGTGCGAGATATTGGTGAAGAAATTAAGCCTCGACTGGCCGGTTTCTTTTTCCTTTGCCAAGAGGGCTCTAATGAAAAGGTATCTTAATACAATAAAAACAACTGCACAGATGACAATCAGGTAAAACAAATAGGCCCACCAGGTTTTGTAAAATGGCGGGCGCACTTCGATAAGCAGCCTCGACACCTCCGTACTCCAAATTCCGTCGTTATTGCATCCTTTGGCCAACAGCACATAATTGCCCGGCGAGAGGTTGGTATAGGTAGCGGTAGGCGTTTCTACATAGTTCCAGTTTTTTTCAAAGCCTTCGAGCTTATAGGCGTATCGGTTTTTTTCAGGCTTGATGAAATTGAGGATGGCAAAGTCGATGGAGAATACATTTTGCCTCGATTCGAAGGTAATCGATGGTGCTATGCTGATGTTTTGGGGCAACAGTTTGTTTTCGGAATCTATTTCAACCGGCTTATTGAACAATTTGAGTCCCGTGAAAATTACTTTGGGCGCAGCTTTGTTTTCCTTGATCTGGCCGGGGAAAAAGCTGATTAAACCGCTGAGGGTACCAAAATAAAATTCTCCCCTGCTATCTTTTAACGAAGAATGGTAGTTGAATTCGTTTGATGGAAGACCGTCTTTGACATTATAGATCCTAAATGAGTTTTCTTTTGGGTTATACTTGGCCAAGCCATTATCCGTGCTGATCCACAGGTTATCCTGGTCGTCTTCTAACAGGCCAACGATATTGTTGCTCGGCAAGCCTCCAGTCTGACTAAAATGAAGGTAACTATTGCCTTTGGCATCGACTTTATAAATACCGTTGCGGATTGTTCCTATCCAAAAGTTGCCCTTCCTGTCTTCCAAAATACAACTGGCGCCACTACCGGCAAAAACCTCTTGGTTATTTATCTTTTTGGGTATAAAAGCCCGACTGTTGCGGGTTAACTGATACAGATCGTTAGTGGTGGCCAGCCAAATAGAATTGCGCGAATCTTCATAGATGAACGCAATGGGATCTGTGTTTCCATTTACTTGATTACGCCCAAATTTGCCTGTTGCAGGGTCAAAAATGTTTAGCCCGCCGTTGGTGCCTACCCAAAACCTTCCTTTGCTGTCTTCAAATAAAGAGGTAATTTCATCTGAGCTAATCGACGTGCTGTCGCCTTTTTTGCTTTTATACCTCGTAAAGCTTTCGCTGGCAGGATTGAACAGGTTAAGTCCGCCTAAATGTGTGCCCACCCATATACGGCCTTTCTTATCCTTTAAAATGGCTTTTATTAAATTTGAACCAACGCTGTTGGGGTTGTTGGGGCTAAAGAGATAATGGCGATAAGTGTTGGTTTGCCGGTCGAAATAATTGACGCCTTCGCCTTCGGTTCCAATCCATAGGTTATTTTGGCTGTCTTCGGTAATGGCACTGATTACCCTGCCGCTTAGGCCTTTGTTGTTGGGTTTGCTGCTGTAAATCCTGAATGGCGTATGGTTAGGGTAAACCATGTTTACACCTCCAAAATAAGTGCCTATCCAAATAATGCCCTGTTTGTCTTGAAATATGTCGTAAACAGAGTTTTGGCTCAAGCTGGCCATATCGCCAGGCGTATTTTGTAAGATGGCCAATTTTTGCGTTGCAGGATCGTATACGTTGATGCCGTGCAGGGTGCCTATCCAAAGCTTGCCCTGGGCATCGATAATGATTTTTCTGATGTTGTTGCTTACAATGCCCACCTGGTTTTTATCGGAATAGGAGAGCGTAGTGAATTTTTCGGAAAGCAGGTTTAGTTTGCTCAATCCTGTTTGCTTGGTGCCTATCCAAAGGTTGTTCTCGCGGTCTTCGACCAAAGTAGTTACCCTGTTGTCGACCGCCTGGTTCATTTTGCCGTTGAAATCAGGATATTGCTTAAATGTGGCTTTGTTGTTGTTAATGGTGATACACAGGAGGCCAGAATTTGTTCCTACCCAAATCCTTCCCCAATGGTCTTCGGCTATGGCCCAAACCTTAAGGGCTGGGTTGGTTAAGAATCTTTTGAAGGAACGGTCTTTTTCCGAATCCAAAAGATTTAACCCATCTGATGCGCCGATCCAAATGCGTTTTTTGCTGTCCTGAAACAGGCAGTTCACTTTGTCGCTGCTTAAACTAGCCTGGTTTTTCGGATCATGCAAAATCCATTCAAAGTCATCGCCTTGTTCGTTGTAGATGCTCACGCCACGAGAACTGCCTACCCAAATGTTGCCGCTTTTTGTGGTGAGAATAGACGCCAGAAAATAGGATGAACTTAAGCTGCCAGGTTTGTCTTTTTCGTTAATGTAGGTCTTGATGGTTCTTGAATCATATTTATTAAGGCCAAACCTGGTTCCGAACCACAAAAATCCCTTGCCATCTTGGCCAATAGAAAGGACAGAACTTTGCGAAAGTCCGCTTTCCAGATTCAGCTGTTTAAAGGCAATATTGTTCTGGGCAAAGAGTGCCGGCGAATACAGTAGTAGTACAAAAAAAAGTATCGAGCACTTAGTCATCATCTTGGGTAGATACACACCGATTAAGGTAGATAAAAACTAAGTTACAATTTTTGTTAAAGTGATTCACGAGACTATTAAATTATTAGTGAATAGAATTTTTACCCCATTTAGATAGGATTTTCACCCTATCGAATTTCAATGAACCTATAGTTTTGGATAATGTGGCAATCGGATTTACCGGGATGCTTTAAAAACTATTTACTGTTTTCATAGAAAAGAAAGGAGAGCGAGCAAGAAACCAATCCACAACAAGCGCCACCTAAAGGCAGGTGGAACCATGCTATTAAGCTTCTAACCAATAAACTTAACCTAGAGTATGAGAAACATCTATCTATTTTATGCAATCTTACTGTTGCTGTTTAACCTTCCGGCAACAAGTTACGGGCAGTC
Organism: Pedobacter sp. TM02; assembly: GCF_059705275.1. Lineage (NCBI taxonomy): Bacteria > Pseudomonadati > Bacteroidota > Sphingobacteriia > Sphingobacteriales > Sphingobacteriaceae > Pedobacter > Pedobacter sp. TM02. The sequence goes on along the minus strand of NZ_AP046530.1, from coordinate 2,228,312 downwards.
TGTCCAGTTTGAAGGTATTGTGTCCGACCAAAGCGGACAAGCCTTAGAAGGCGTAACCATTACGGTTGATGGAACCGATTTTACAACCGATCGTTTAGGTCATTTTCAACTGAGCACTACCTTGGGTGCTGCCGTTCGTTTTTCGCTCGACGGCTATCAGGTCAAAACCGTATCGGCATCTAAAGAAAACCTCAAAGAAATTAAGCTTGAACAAATTGCAGGCAAAACCGTTAACCTGTTGTACCAAAAAGTGTCGAAAAGCAGGTTGCTCCAGTCGGTTGCCGAAGTGGGGAACGAAGACCTGGTTAAGGCGCCTGTAAACAATGTGCGCAATGCCATTGCTGGTCGTTTGGCAGGCCTCAAGGTAAACAATGGAAGTGGCAATCCGATATTCGACGGGGCTTCGTTGACACTGAGAGGGCAAACGCCAGGCATTATGGTGGATGGCGTTTTTCGCGATTACCTTTCTATGGCGCCTGAAGAAATCGAATCGATAACCGTATTGAAAGACGGTTTGTCTACGGCTTTGTTAGGCCAGCGCGGTTCGAATGGTGTGGTTTCTATCAAAACCAGAAGTGGCCAGCCCGGAAGGCTCCAAATTTCGTTAAAAGCACAAACCGGAGTACAAAAACCTTTACAGATTCAGCGTCCGTTAGGCGCCGCGCAATGGGCAACGCTTTTTAACGAGGCCATGGTAAACGACGGAGGTTCGCGTGTATACAGCGATGCCGATATACAGGCCTATCAAAATGGCACTGATCCGCTAGGACACCCTAATGTAGATTGGTTCAATACTATACTAGAACCTAAATCGTGGTACTCGAGGTACAACCTGTACGCCTCTGGTGCCTCTAAAACTGCAAAATACTTCACTTCGGTCGACTTGCTCTCTAACGATGGCTTATTCAAAACCGATGACAAGAATCCATATAATACCAATACCAACTTCAATCGTGTTTCTATCCGTTCAAATATCGAAGCAAGTTTAACCAAAACTTTGTCGCTAAACGTAGGCGTTTACGGCAGGATACAGGGTGGCAACGAACCAGGTACATCGTCAGATAACATTTTCAATGCCTTGTACAGCACGCCAAACAATGCCTATCCGGTTTTTGTGAGGGGCGATAGTTTGGGTACTTCATCCGATTATCAAAGCAATATTTGGGGACTTTCTACCAGATCGGGTTATACCCAACGCTACAACAGGGATTTGTCTTTTGATGTGGCACTTAAGAAGACTTTAGATGCCGTATTGCCGGGTTTATGGGTACGTGTGGCCGGAACCTACAATACAAGTTTATCTGAAGTAACCAACAGGAACAAAACCTATGCTTCTTTTCAACGATTGGTGAACAGCAGCACCAGTGCGGTTACTTACCAGCAATACAGCGCCAATGGCCAATTGGGCAACCCTAGTGGCATCAGCCAAAGCATTTCCAGAAACGTTTACCTTGATGTGCGCGCCGGTTACAGCAAGGATTGGGCAACCGACCATTCGTTGGATGTATTGCTGATTGGCAATACGCAAAACGTGGTAAGCGCTTATGCAAACCTTCCCGCTATTTATAACGTAGTGGGTACACAGGCCAGCTACGCCTATAAAAACCGTTATTTGGCTGAGGTTGCCCTAAGCTATAGTGGCTTTAACGGTTATGCGCCAGGCAAGAGATGGGGATTTTTTCCTTCCATAGGCTTGGGTTGGGTTATTTCTGACGAGCCTTTTATGGCGGGAACAAAAAACTGGCTGAGCAACTTGAAATTAAGAACAACTTATGGCCGTAATGGCAATATTAATGTCGGTTATTTTGCTTATGGACAATACTACGGAGGTGGAAACAGCTATGTCATCGGCAGTGGAGCTACCAGTGTTTCGGGAGTAACCATGGGCGCTTTGGCTAATCCCGATATTACTTGGGAAAAAGCCGATAAAATTAATGTAGGCATGGACTTGGGCTTATTCCATGACAAGTTTACATTAGGCGTAGATTACTACAACAACCGCTTTTTTGATCTTGCCCAGGTTAGAGGCAAAAACACGGGCTTGTTAGGTACGGCGTATCCAAACGAAAACATTGGACGCGAGCGCTATACAGGTACAGAGTTTGAGCTTACCTATAACGGAAAAAGCGGAGAATTCAACTATTTTGTTTCAGGAAACTTTACGGCAAGACGAAGCAAGTCGCTTTACTTTGATGAGGTTAATCAGCCTTACAGCTACATGAACAGAACCGGCCAACAGGTAGGACAGGCCTTTGGCTATATTGCCCAGGGATTATTCTCATCTGATGCCGAAGCGGCGGCCTCGCCAAGTACAGAGGGCTATGTGGCCAAAGGCGGCGACATCAAGTATGCCGACCTTAATGGCGATGGCGTGATCAACTATTTAGATGTGGCGCCAATTACGCCAAACAAGCCTATTTTGATCTACGGTGTTTCCTTTGGTTTCTCATGGAAAGGTTTAGACCTGTCTGTTCTGGTTGAAGGCAATGCCAACCGCTATGCAAACATTGGAGGCAACCGCACTTTTGCCTTTACCAACAATGGCAAGGGGCAGGCCTGGCCAATCGACCTGGAAAGATGGACACCGCAAACAGCTGCTACGGCAACCTTCCCTAGGCTGTCTATCGCCAACGCGGCGCATAATCAGGCTACTTCGTCTTTCTGGTACCGCTCGGCCAGCTATGTTCGATTAAAAAATGCGGAAGTCGGCTATACCTTGCCGCTCAAATGGTCAACAAAACTAAAATTGAGCAATGTACGGTTCTTTGTAAACGGACAAAACCTGTTGACCGCAACGCCACTTGACTATTTGGACCCTGAGGGTTTAACCAATCAATATCCGTTGCAACGAGTAATGAACATGGGTGTTAACGTGAAGTTTTAAAATTATGAAAACGAAATATCTAAATATTTTGGTATTGGCAGGATGTGTTTTTACCATAGCCAGTTGCCAAAAGAACCTGATCGAAAAAGAGCCCTTGCAGAATCTGAAGGAAGACATCGTGTTTGATACCACCGATTCTATCGGCTACTATACAGAGCAGTTCTTGAACAATATCTATACTTATGTGCCTAACGGCTACAACAGAATCGACAACAACTACCTTGATGCCGGATCTGACGATGCCATTGCCTCTGGCCTGAATACCAGTATTGAAAGTTTTACCCGCTCAATGCTGACCGCCAACAACAATCCGGACGATGCTTTTAGTAAAAACTATACGGGCATTAGGCTGGCCAATATCATGCTGGCCAATATCGACAAGATTAACCTGATCAGTTCCAATGCAGCCAATAAGGGCTATTGGAAAGCTGAAGCAAGGTTTTTAAGGACGTTGTTTTACTTTGAGCTGGTAAAGCGTTTTGGTGGCGTTCCTTTAATTGGAGATAGGGTATTCAGTTTTACCGACGATTTGAACCTGCCTCGCAACAGTTATGACGAGTGCGTAAACTACATCGTATCCGAATGCGATGCCGTCATGCCACAGTTGCGAAAAGATCCTATTGACAATACCAATTTGGGCAGGGCAACCCAGGGTGCCGCTATGGCCCTGAAAGCAAGAATGTTGCTTTATGCGGCCAGTCCTTTGTATAATACCCAAAACGATCTGACCAAATGGACCAAGGCCGCCGATGCCGCCAAAGCAATTATGGATATCTCAAGTGGCAAGTTCGCCTTGGAGGGAACCTATGCCAATGCCTTCCTGTCGCGTACCAGTCGTGAAGTCATTTTTGCTTTTCAGGCAGCCAACAGCAATACCGTCGAATATTCAAATTCTCCGGTGGGTTATTTGGCCAACAATACAGTTAGCCAAGGCCGAACAAGTCCTACCCAAGAATTGGTTGATGCTTTTGAAATGGCTAATGGTAAAGCCATTACCGACGCTACTTCTGGCTACAACGAAAACAATCCTTATGTAAATCGCGACCCGCGCTTTTACCAAACCATTTTTCATAATGGTATGACCTGGCTGGGCAGAGGTGTTGAAGCCTTTGATGGAGGCCGCGATAGACCAGGAGGCGTATCTACACAAACCCGTACAGGCTATTATGCCCGCAAGTTTATGGGCAGCAACACCAGCGGAACAACTTACGCATCGGTAACCCATAACTTCCCGATTTTCAGGTATGCAGAAGTATTGCTCAACTATGCCGAAGCCAAGAATGAAGCCTCCGGCCCTGATGCAACCGTATATGCAGCTGTACAAGCTATTAGGCAACGTGCCGGACTTAACCCTTTTGCCTTGGCAGCGGGTTTAACCCAGGCGCAGATGCGGGATGTGATCCGCCACGAGCGCCGAGTAGAGATGGCTTTTGAAGAGCAACGCTTTTGGGATATCCGTCGCTGGAAAATAGCCGAACAGGTAATGAACAGGCCACTAACAGGCATACGCATCACCAAAAATACAAGCACAGGTGTATTGAGCTATGCTCGTGTACCTGTAATTACAGCTGTGTTCACGGTACCCAAGATGTATCTATACCCAATCCCTTATTCGGAAATGGTAAAGAACAACAGACTTCAACAAAATCCAGGTTGGTAACATTTAGCTTAGAAAACTATGAAAATATCTATATATAGTCTATTAATAGGCCTCTTCATGTTGCCTGTTATCCTTGCCCAAGCGCAACAAATTTCGGGAAACGTCTCTGACGACAAAGGACCGTTGGTTGGTGTAAGCGTTTATGAAAAAAACCTTTCCACAAATGGTACCTCTACCGATAATAATGGCCATTTCATATTAACCTTAAAACAAGAAAAGGTTTTGGTGTTCAAGCTGGTTGGCTATTTAACCAAAGAGGTGAGCATTACACCAAACCAAAAAACCATCAATATTACCATGGCCGAAGACACCAAAGGCTTGGAAGAAATCGTAGTATTGGGATATGGTACACAAAAAAAACTGACCAATACCGGTTCGGTAAGCAGCATTACCAATAAGGATCTGAAGCAAAACCCTACCACCAACCTGCAAAACTCCCTGCAAGGACGTTTGCCTGGCTTTTTCGCCGTACAGCGTAGTGGCCAGCCAGGGTTAGATGCTTCACAATTCTTTATCAGAGGCGTGTCTTCTTACGTAGGGGTAACGGCGGCCAACGGTACAACAAGTAGCGTAGCCGGAACAACCTCGCTTGGAAGTTCGAATAATGCGCTGATTATTGTCGATGACATCGAATACAACATGAGCGACGTACAGCGCCTCGATCCGAATGAAATTGAAAGCATTTCAATCTTGAAAGATGCCGCCACAACAGCCATTTACGGGTTAAGGGGCGCGAATGGTGTTTTGGTCATTACCACAAAACGTGGTCAAACCGGCAAGCCATCTATCAACTTAAGGCAGGAGTTCGCTTTACAAACCTGGTCTTACAGACCCAAATTCTTAAGGTCGTACGAAAATGCTTCGTTGTTAACAGAGGCCGAAAAGAACTCGGGAATGACTACAACCACATTTACGCCACAGGATTTGGAACTTTTCCGCACCGGAGCCGATCCTTACGGACACCCTGATGTAGATTGGTGGGGTACGCTGACCAGGAAATCGGCGCCACAATACCGTACCAACATCGACATCTCGGGAGGTAGCAATACCGTAAAATATTTCATTTCGGGCGGTTACATTTCTCAGGACGGTATGTTCAAGAACTTTGGACAGGAATCAGGATACAACAGTGCCTTTTGGTACAACCGTTACAATTTCCGCTCAAACCTGGACATTCAGGCCAATAAAAACCTGTCGTTCAGGGTTGATGTGAACGGTCGTTTTGGTACCACCAACAGACCTTTGAACAGGGGAACGATTTACGACGGCCTTTTAATGACAGAGCTGTTTATCTTGGCGCCCTATGCTTATCCCATTTACAACCCTAACGGTACTTATGGCGAAAATAAGGCCACCAATTCATCGCAAAACATCGTCGCCAAATTAGCCACCAACGGTTATAGCCGCGATTATGCCAACGATTTGAATGCCGTATTTGGAGCTACGCAAAAATTAGACTTTTTAACCAAGGGGCTTTCGGCAAAAGCCAATATTTCTTATGCCAGTAGCCAAAGCAACAACCGTACGTTAAGCCGTTCTAGTTTCCCTTCTTACTATTATAATTCGGCCGATGGTTCGTATCGTTTGGCTACGGCAAACTTGTACAGGCTGCCACCTCCTTCGCTTTCTACTTCTACAGGCTTAGCCTTAAAGGTGTTGCAAATCCAGGGAATATTGAACTACGATAACACGTTTAAAGACCATCGTGCCTATGGAACGGTTTTGATCGACCAAAAATCTGATGTTGGCCGTGATGGAACAAATTTGCCTTGGGTGTATAGAAGATATACCGGTCGTTTTGGCTACAACTACAAGCAAAAATATTTGGTGGAGTTTATTGGCGGCTACAATGGTTCTGACAGGTTCCAAACCTCAAAACGTTATGGCTTCTTCCCGGCTGCCTCGGTTGCCTGGAATATTGCCGAAGAAAAATTCTTTCAAAAAGCACTGCCTTTTGTTGATGTCTTCAAGCTTCGCGCATCAAGAGGTTTAACGGGTAATGATGGGGTAGCCGGCAACTTCGGTTATGTTTATCAGCAAACTTATACCACAGGCAATGGTACGCAGTTTGGACAAACTCCGGGAACTAACTTTAACGGTGTTACCGAAGGACGTTTGGCCAACTTGGACGTGACTTGGGAAAAAGACCTGCAAACCAACTTTGGGGTAGACCTGAATATGTTTAAGAACAAGCTGAATATCGTAGCCGACCGTTTTTATGGAAAACGCTATGACATCCTGACCAATAGATCAAGTATCTCAGGAATTTTCGGGGCAAGCCTGCCGCCTGTAAACTTGGGTATAGTTGAACGTAACGGATGGGATGGGGAAATAACCTATAAAAACCAGTTAAAGGATTTTGGCTATAGTGTAAACCTGACCTACAGTTTCTCTAAGAACAAAATCATCGAAAAAGACGAAGCACAGCCTAGATATCCATGGTTGGCCGAAACAGGTCATTCTATTGGTCAGAACTTTGGCTATTTGTTTAATGGCTTTTACAGTGCAGCCGATATCGCCGATCCGAACGTAGCCAAGCCCAGTATTACCCCGAGACCGGGCGACTTGAAATATCTCGATATCAATGGCGACAAGGTAATTGATGCGTACGATAGGAGAGCAATTGGTTCGCCTAGCTTGCCATCAAATGTAATTGGCTTGAATTTGAACTTTAACTACAAGGGCTTTGGTCTGGCTTTAGCCTTCCAGGGATCGTACAATTTCTCGATTGCATTAAACTCTGAAGGTCTTGGCTTTAGCAACTACCAGCCACTGCAACTGTTAAGGTGGACACCAGAAACAGCCGCCACGGCGCAATATCCGGCATTGGGCGGTACCAGCATCAACGACGCCAGAACGTTTTTCTCCGATTTCTGGTTGCTCGAAGCCTGGTATGTTCGTTTGAGAACCGCCGAGTTTTCTTACCAATTGCCTGATTCGTGGATAAAACCAGTTGGATTAAAGGGGGTTCGGGTATACACCAACGGCAATATGCTGTTTACCAAAACCAATGTAAACAAGAAGTACCAGGTAGACCCAGAGTCGATAGGGGGAGCCAATACCGGTTATCCTGCCCAACGTACTTTCAATTTAGGCGTAAATGTTACTTTTTAAGAAATTTGATATGAAAAGCAAAGTAATTTTATTTGTTGTAGCAATCGGTGCTCTGATTGTTGCGCAGGGCTGTAAAAAAGGAAGCGATTTCCTCGACCCTCAGGTTTCGAACGACCTTAATGGAGATGCTGTATTTAAAGACAGCACGTACACTTCCATGTTCCTTAACCGGATCTATTACGATATCGGATTTACTTTCCAGATGAGCGATGGCTACCAGGGCTTGTCGAGATTTGCCGCCGGAGGCCACATGGTGGTTGGCGGCGAGGCTTCGCCCTATCGCTATAACGGACTTCAAAACACTGCGCCACTGATGGCGGTCGGAAATTTGTCGCCTGAAACATCGGTAGCCGGAATTTCTGAAATGTGGACCGTGCCATGGGCCAACATCAGACGATGCAATTTATTGATGCAACGCATTAACGAAACCCCTGTTTCGGCCCAAACCAAATCATACTGGATTGCGCAAGCTCGGTTTTTACGAGCCTGGTACTACTTTTTGCTGGTAAGAAGCTATGCAGGTGTGCCTTTGATCGGCGATAAGGTGTTTGACATTGAAGACAAGATAGAAGTGCCGCGAAGCAGCTATAGCGATTGCGTAAAGTATATTGTTGCAGAGCTGGATGCGGCGGCCGCGGCTTTGCCAAGCTTCGAAACGCAAATTGCGCAAGATTATGGCAGAGCCACCAAAGGCGCAGCCTTAGCCGTAAAAGCCAGAACCCTTTTGTATGCGGCAAGTCCTTTGTTTAACGGTGGTTCCATTGCCACCGACGCTACGCTAAAAGCCATCACTTCGTATCCAACTTACGACAAAGAAAGATGGAATACGGCAATGCAGGCCATGAAAGCAGTGATGGATTTGGGAAGCTATGGCCTTTATGTAGACAATACCACCAGAAATGGTTACGGCTATTACAAAGTTTTCCAGAAACGCTACAACAACGAGTACATCCTGGCCAAGATGGAAGGTAACAACACCACTTTAGAAAGCTGGTTGCGTGTACCTTCGTTGGGCGATGGCTACCGTGCTGTGCCAATTTTGCAGATGGTAAATTCTTATGGCATGAGCAATGGTTTGCCTATCGACGACCCGGCTTCGGGTTATGACGCGAACAATCCTTACCTCAACCGCGATCCGCGCTTTTACAACAGTATCTTGTTTAATGGTGCCGATTGGTTCAATACCAGCAATGCAAAGATCAAAATAGCCAGCTATGCAAACTCTGGAACGGCAGATGCCTACACCAACTCATCGGTTAATTCGAGCTACTTTATCAGAAAAATGCTGAACGAAGATGGAACGGGTGCTACCGAGCGTTGCTGGCCATTGTTGCGTTATGCCGAAATTTTATTGGGCTATGCCGAAGCCAAAAACGAATACAGCGGTGCAACCACAGAAGTTTACGATGCACTTAAACAATTGCGTATCCGTGCGGGTGTAAGTGCAGGTGTTTCGGGCAACTACGGCCTCAAAGCCGGCATGACCCAAGAAGAAATGCGCAAAGTAATCCAAAACGAATACAAGGTAGAACTTGCCTTCGAAGAACATAGGATGTGGGACGTACGTCGCTGGAAAACGGCTATGCAGGAGTTAAATTTTACTCCGATTGGAACTACCGTAACCAAAAACGCCAACAACACCTATACCTATGGCACCAGGAATGTGTATACACCATACCTTTTTACCGAAAAATTCTACTTGTTTCCGATCATGAGTTTAGAAATTGGAAGGAGTACTGCGCTGGTTCAAAATCCGGGTTGGTAATTTTGAACGCTTATTTTTTTGGTTAGTTAGGTTAAGGCCATCTCCCTTTGTTCCATTGGGAGATGCCTTTTCATCACTTTAAAGCCTTTAATCAAGCAGGCGTTGGCTTAAAGGAATACAACAAAACAAAAGGTTATCCCAATATTTAAGAACAAGAGAAATAATTTATTGAACTATAAAGAAACATGAAGAGACTACTGATAGCCTTTGCTTTTTTAGCTGCGTTTTCTAAAAGTAATGCCCAAGAGGCCCAAAAGCCTTGGGCGCAGCTGATCAAAGAAGAATTTGAATTTGCAGGCAAACAATACAAGGTTTTAGCCAAAAACATAGCTGAAGGTAAAACGCCACAATCCTTTAAAGACGGCAAGCCCGTCAATTATGATATCAAATGGTGGTGCAGCGGTTTTTATTCGGGCAGTTTGTGGAATATTTACGAGCAAACCCGCGATGAAAGCATTAAGCAGGAGGCAGAAAACGCACTGAAAGTTATTGAGCCTAACCAAACATTTACCGGAAACCACGATTTGGGCTTTATGATGTATTGCAGCTTCGGCAATGCCTACCGGTTAACCAATAAGCCCGAATACAAGTCGATTATCCTGCGTTCGGCCGAATCATTGTCTACCCGCTACCGGCCAAGTATTAAGTCTATACAATCGTGGAACAAGAGCAAATATTGGAACTGTCCAGTAATCATAGATAACATGATGAACCTGGAGATGCTCACTTGGGCAACCGAAAATGGAGGAGACAAAAAATACAAAGAGATAGCCATTACGCACGCCAATACGACCTTGGCCAATCACTTTCGTCCAGATTTTAGTTCCTATCATGTTGTAGACTATGATTTGGAAACCGGAAAAGTGAAGAAAAAGGCCACTTGGCAAGGTGCTGCCGATTGTTCTTCATGGTCGCGCGGACAAAGCTGGGCCCTGTATGGCTATACTTTGATGTATCGCTTTACCAAAGACCAAAAATACCTGAAGCAGGCTAAGGGAATTGCCCATTTTATTTTAAATCATCCAAACCTGCCTGCCGATAAAATTCCGTTTTGGGATTTCGATGCGCAAGGCATTCCGTTTGCCAAACGCGATGCTTCTGCAGGAGCGATCATCGCCTCGGCCTTGCTCGAATTAGGCCAATATACTGCCAAAGAAGAAAAAAAGGAGTTTATACAAGCTGCCGAAACCATGTTGCATACCCTTGCCAGTCCCGACTATAGGGCCAAGCTTGGCGAAAATGGAGGCTTTTTGCTGATGCACAGCACGGGCGCCTATCCGATGAACAGCGAAATAGATGTGCCGCTTATTTATGCCGACTATTATTATTTGGAAGCATTGGCAAGATATAAAAAATGGTACCTGTAATCAGCAATGCGATGAAAGTTAAATTCCTATCCACATTTGTGCTCGTTTGTGTCGCACTCGCGGTAGCCGCTCAAAAAACAAAAGAAGCCACAGGTGCACAAGACCGGATTTTTTGGGCCAACACGCTCTACAAGATTTCTTATCCGGTAATCCACAACTTGGCCAATGGCACGCTGAAAAAAAACATGCCCATTGAAACACCCGAAAATCATGACGGCAACCGTGAAAAGGTAACTTACTTAGAAGCCCTGGGCCGTACCATGGCCGGTGTAGCGCCCTGGCTTGCCTTGCCAGACGACGATACCGAAGAAGGCAAAATGCGCAAACAGTTGCGCACAGAACTGCTAAAGGCTTTGGCCAATTCGGTCGATCCAGCCAATCCCGACTATATCAATTACCGTGTCGAATATCAGCCTATTGTAGATGCTGCTTATGTAGCCCATGCTTTTTTGCGTGCGCCAAAAGCACTTTGGGAGCCTCTGGACGAAACAACCAAAAAGCGCTTTGTTACAGAGTTTAAATCTTTGCGCGACCGGAGTGGGGCCTACAACAACTGGTTGCTGTTTGCGGGCCTTACAGAGGGCTTTTTAATGAGCATAGGCGAACAGTACGACCCGGCCCGCATCCAGTTTTCGCTCAACAAAATGAAAGAATGGTATGTTGGCGACGGTTGGTACAGCGATGGTTCAAAATTTAGCATGGATTACTATAATTCTTATGTCATCCATCCCATGCTGGTCGATTTGTTGGGCATCATGGTTAAAAAGGGAAGGGCATCGCAAACCGACTATGATTCTGCCTTGAAACGCATGATCCGTTATGCCGAATACTTGGAACGTGTTATTGCACCCGATGGTACCTATCCGGCTTACGGCCGCTCAATTACCTATAGAACGGCCGCTTTTCAGGTACTGGCCCAGGTAGCGCTCATGGAAAAACTGCCTCAATGGATCCAGCCTACACAAGTACGTGCCGCGCTAACCAAGGTCATGCACAACATGTACGATGGCCACCAGAATTTTGATCAAAATGGCTGGCTGCTGTTGGGCTTTAACGGACATCAACCCATGATTGCCGATACCTATACTTCCACCGGAAGCCTCTACATGGCTACTTTGGGTTTTCTTGCCCTTGGTTTGCCGGCCGACAATGCTTTCTGGACAGGCCCGCCTGCGCCATGGACCTCGGTTAAAGCTTGGGGCGGTGCCGCACTAAAAAAAGATTATAAAGTAGAATATTAAACCGATGGACTTCCGTCAAATGTAACGGGTATAATGCAACAAATGCACACACCTATTTTAAGCCAGTATGGAGGTGCCGGTGGTACCAACCAAACCAGGTGGCTTTTGAAATAACCGACCATCAAATTAATAAGCTCTCCAGTTCTTTCGCATGGTCGAAAGGACTTTTTTTATGGCCAAAACTTTTCTCTATTTGCTTAGCGACCCGAGATGCTTGTAAGTGTTGATCAGCAAGCCGGTAGGCGTGGCTTTCGAATCAACAAAGGCAAGTTCGCGGGCATCGATGCCATCGGCGAGTAAACGTTTGCCATGGCCAAGCAGAACCGGGTAGGTGATGAGGATAACCTCGTCGGCCAGTCCTTGGTCAAGCAGCACAGAGGTTAAGGTAGAACTTCCCACCACGATCAGATCTGGGCCATCCATCAGTTTGAGTTCTCGAATCGACTCTATAACATCATCGCCTAAACCCAGTACCGGTCCCCATTTCAAGCTCTCGGGCCTGTGGGTAGCAATGTGTTTGGTGGCCGCATTTATGGCATTGGCCATAGGGAAATCTCCGGCATTGGGCCAAAAACTGCTAAATATATCATAGGTTTTGCGGCCAAGCAACAGGTCGAAGTTTGGGCCGTAGGCTTCAAAAAGCAGGGCTGCCCCGTCAGGACTTCGGTAGGCCGTGGTCCATGCGCCATAGGTATAGTCTCCATCGTGTTCTATCACGCCATCAAGCGAGATGTGCTCGAAAATTCTGATTTTTCTCATGGTGTTTAAATTAGGTTGTTTTATCAATACAAAGCTATGGGCGAATAGTTGTACAGGTGTTGTGCAATCACGACAATAAAGGGTGCTTTTTCTACCATTTGTATAGAAAAGGTACACCAGTTGCAAAATCAGGATTTTTGGGGCAGGTTAAGCGAACACCTCAAAAGAAAGCCCTACAAGGTTTGATAGTTGTTACCCTAACAAATTTAAGAATCTAAAAAGGAAGAGTTTTAAGCCCATTAGGCTATGTTTCTCAAATCGAGTAGCCTATACGGTTTTCTTTATTTAAAAATATCGGGCTCAAAATCAGGCTTCATGGATGTCCTTTTTTCTTAATTGTTTGATTTCTTGCTGCAGTAGCTTTACACGGTCAAGCAGGTGCGTAATTGCCTCAAGACCTTCCATGTTGATTTCCAGCTCATAATGAAGATGTACAAATCTTTCAAAATCGCCAAGGTGCTCAAAATCGATTTCATAGCCTTTTTTCGACTTGGCCAAGGTGATCAAGCCGTGGTCATGTAGGGCATATACAAATTTTGTTTCGACCTCGTAATATACGCATAGCTGATCGACGGATATTTTTTTACTCGTAGCCATAATTAACTGATGTGGCGTTCTGCTGCCAATTGATTAAACAATTCTTTCTCTTTTTCCGATAGGTTTTGGGGTATCTCAAGCTCATAGGTTACATACAGATCGCCATAGCTACCCTCTTTTTTATACACCGGCATGCCTTTTCCCTTTAGGCGAACCTTGGTGCCGTTCTGCGTTTCGGGAGCGATTTTCAGCTTGACCGTGCCATCGATGGTATGAATGGTTTGTTGGCCGCCCAGCATTGCCTTATAGAGCGCCAATGGCTGCTTAACATACAGGTCGTTTCCTTTGCGTACAAAACTGGTGTTGTTGTGGATGTTGAAAGTAATATAGAGATCGCCCTTTGGCCCTCCATTTGTACCCACGCCGCCATAGCCTGCAATTTTGATTTCCTGCCCATCTTCAATTCCGGCAGGTACGGTAATCCGTATGTTTTTGCCGTCTACCGTAAATGTTTGTTGCTGGGTTTTGAAAACATCGCTTAGGTTGAGCTGAACAGCAGCCCTGTAGTCCTGCCCCCTGAACTGTGTTTTGCGCCCTGTTCCACGGTTGCCGAACATGGAGGCGAAAAAATCAGAGTAATCGCCATCATCGCCTTCAAACGAATAATGCTGGCCACCCTGGCCGAAGGGATTTCCCTGGCCATGGCTTTGCGATTGTTGTTGACGGCGCGTTTCTTCATATTGCTCGCCGTGTTTCCAATTGGCGCCGTATTGGTCGTATTTTTTTCGTTTTTCCGGGTCGCTCAGTACCTCGTTGGCCTCATTAAGCTGCTGAAAAAGCTTTTCGGCTTCCGCATTATCCGGATTTAAGTCCGGATGATGCTTCCTGGCCAGCTTGCGGTAGGCCTTTTTGATATCATCGGCAGTTGCATTTTTATCTACGCCCAGGATTTTGTAGTAATCAACGTATTCCATTCTCTGAATATAATTACTTATCTATTTATATACTAATTTATGCACTAATCTAATCAATACTGCAACAGAAAGGAAACAAAAAGAGTATCGTAACCTTGACGACACGGCAAGAAAAGGCAATTACGCTGTGATGGATATGCTGGATTTTAAGGATGGTGGGATAAGCGAACTCCAACGCACACTACTGTTGCCGCTAACATTTTCTGCAAATAGAGACTAGCCTTTGGGTTTCAATATGATTTATAACTATGTTAACAATTGCTTTTGCTTAATTTTGACCTGATGCCAAGATTAAATCGGCTAATCATTATCTTTATACAGAATTCCTTTAGATCCCTATTTCATTCACGGCCAATCTGGAGATCCATATTGATATATTGAAAAATAAATTCAACTGGAGCTGCAGCAGGGAGAATTCAAAGATGAAGATGGGCCTAATGCTGAGCAATAAAACCAACAAATCACTTAACCAAACCGGAAGCACAAGAACATGAAGTATCTCTTTTTTTTATTTTTATTCCTTTCGATAAACGCTAGCGCACAGGATATTGAGGTTTTGCTGATAGGTGTTTCTCATGATTATAGCAAATACCCTAAACAAGATTTTTCCAGCATCCACAATAAAATCAGAAAGTTTAAGCCCGATGCCTTTTTTGGCGAGTTTTTGAGTAAAGAAGACGAGCGCCTGGTGATGGATTATTGGTGTAAGCAGCCAAATATCAATCGGCTAAAAATGCTGAGGAGCAATAGACCGATACAAGAAGAGCTATTGCCGCGTACCATAGACAGTTTAAAGAAACGATCGTTGCAACAGCCCAATGATTATCGCGTAAAAGCCGAGCTGGCCCATGCTTATTACCTTGATCAGGATGTGGCAAATGGACACTATCAATTTTGGCAAGTTCACCATTTCCTGCAGCAGCAGCCCAATGCCGAGCTCGAAAGCTACGTCGACAAGCTGCTTAGCCCTCGGTTAGATACCACTGGACGTAGCATGAGAAGGCTTAAAACTTCCGAATATGCGTATATCGCCTTTCCCATGATGCAGGAGTTGGGCATCAAAGAACTGCTTGCTATGGATAGCCAGGAATACGATCTGAATTGGCAAGCCTCTTGGGAAGCATTCGACGCTAAATTCGCTTTGTTTAGGAAAGACCTTACCGATTCCCTTAAAAATCAGTTAAAATCGGCTTTGACCGCCATTAATAATGGCTTTAAAAAATACGATCAGATAGAAATGACTTCCAATAGGGTAACAGAATGGCTGAATACCGATGAGGCCTCCGAAATTTCGGCCTCGGGAGATTTTTACTTGCCCGTTATGTATCAAATGAAGGGTTTTCCTAAAGAAGAAATGTTGTCAAAAATACATTGGTGGATTAGGAGAAACGAGGGTATGTGCCATAATGTGGTAGCCAGGGCCAAAAAGGCGGGAGCTAAAAGGGTAGTGGTCATTGCGGGAGCCAACCATAGAAAATACATGCAGGACATTTTCAAGACCATGCCCAATGTAAGGGTAAAGAACATTGATCAGTTCAAATAGGCCGTACCCAAGTTTTAAGGGTGGGCTTTTGCAAACACACTTACGTTTCGTAAACCGGTATATAAAAAGGCTCCTGATTTTTAACCAGAAGCCTTTTTGTCTTATAATATAAAGCTCTTGATAATATCGCTGTAAACCCTGTCTGCTGCAGCGCCGATACCGGCCACCCTAAATTCGTATTCAGCACCGCTGCTAAGGCCGTTAAGCGTGAGTTTGCTTTTGGTTCCAACTTTTATGGTCCAAGTCTCTGTGCCAACCATTTTGTATTCGTACAGGTAGCTGTTGGCCCCGTGTATAGAATCCAGGCTTAGGTCTATCGTGCCCTTGTTATGGGGCTCGAGCGTAAAATTCTCTGGCTTGGGCAAAATGCCTATGGGCAAGTTGTTTTTTGCCAAGCTAAAACCAGAGCTCAGCAATGTTACCTCGTCGCCCTTGGCATGCGATTCAACGCGCAGGGCAATATCTCTCAATTGCTCTTCCAATGTTTTGCGCGCCTGATGCATGGCGGCAACATCGGCCATGCTGCGCGATTCGGCCTTGCTTAATGCAAGGGCGTAATTGAGCACATTTTCTTTTAGTTTGGCAAGGTCGCTTGCAAAGGTTTCGAAATTATTGTTGCCTATCATGCTGTCTAAAATAAACTGCGCTTTGGTTAGCAGTTCTTTATTGCGAAATCGGTTAAAACCGATAATGAGTTTTGCTTTTTTCATGGTAGTTCTTTTTTGTTCGATGTAGTTGGCCTCAAAAGCTGTTTACATCAAAAAAATTGTAATTAATGCGGGTTAATTGTTAGTCTACATGGTTCAATTGCTGGTTGGCTATTTTAAATTGCAGGTCTGCAAACTGTAATTGCTGATAAGCAATGCTGTTTATCAAAACTGCCTATCACTTTTTATCATCCACAATTGGCCAACTGTAATTGCCTTTGGCTTTTTGGAGATTAACAAAAGCGTTTTTGTTATTCATTCTTGTTTAAATGCTTATTGCAATTGGCCATTTTGGGCAAACAATAGGGGGCAAGCGGCACCTTTGCTCGGGCAGGGGCTTAAATGGGAGGGTTGCTGATGCGCTAACACAGAAAACTGGCATAACCAATGGTTTTAGATCATAGGCTTATGTTATGCTTTTGGCTACCGGTTCCGAAAATTTTTAGGTTTTGGGGATGCCCGAACAGGTACGTACTTGCTGTACTCAATTTAGGAATAAAACAAAACCTTGTCAAGTAATTTATTGGTTTAATTGGTTGATTATAAGTTAATTAAAAAGTAAAGAAACGATAATAATTTAACAACAACGGTGGGTGAAAAACTTGCAATAACAATGTTTAATGCGTATTTTTATTATGCGAACACCAACTGGGAGCAATCCAAGTTAATTACCTATATTTACGATATCCAGGCGAGCAGTTGAAAGTACTGTATTCTTACCGGTTTACCGGTTGGTGTTCGCAGCGACCTGGTCTTTTAAAAGTTTTTCAAGATGCGAACACCGAAAAACCAATTAGCCAAGGCAGAGCTACAGTTTAGCTACAGGCCATTGCCCAACCCCGTAAAAATTGAAAACAGCAAAGTGGCCGAACGCTTTTTGCGCAGTATATGGAACAAAGACTTGCTTACCGTACAAGAACAGTTTTATGTGCTGTACCTTAATACAGCCAACGAGGCAATCTGTTGGCGCTGCCTGCATACGGGTGCCATTAACGGCTCTTTGGTTGATGTAAGGCTGATATTTGGTTTGGCTTTTGGTTGTTTGGCCAACAGCCTCATTATAGCGCACAACCACCCCAGCGGGCAGGTGATGCCCTCTAAGGCCGATTATAAATTAACAGACGAGATTGTACAGGCGGGCAAGCTGTTAAAGGTTGCCGTGGTAGATCATTTTATATTGGGCAATGATAGCAGCTACTCTTTTATGGAGAATGGGTATGTGTTTTAAATTTTATGGAGGCCATCAATCAGAGCCTAACTAAACCACTAGGTTTTAGGGTCTTTCTATTTTGAAAAAAAACTTAATTTTGAATAATAAAATTAACGCTATGAGATTAAAACTTTTAACATCGATTATTTTTCTATTTTCAATCATTTCATTTGTCCAAGGCCAAACAACTCATCTGACTTTTAAAGGTGTTCAGATTAACGGGACACTTGAACAATATGTTGTTAAAATGAAGGAAAATGGCTTCAAACATTTGGAAACAGATAATGGCACGGCAACTTTAAATGGAGATTTTGCAGGCTATAAAGATTGTACTGTTGGTGTTTCTACGCTTAAACAAAAGGATTTAGTATATAAAATATCTGTCGTATTTCCAGAAAAAGAAACATGGTCAACACTTTCGGGAAATTACTTTGATCTGAAAGAAATGCTCACCGAAAAATACGGTAAACCAGTAACTGAAGAAGAAAAATTTAATACCAGATCTAATTCTGAACCAAGGGACGATCAATCAAAAATGTACGAAGTCAGGTTTGACAGATGTAAATATTATTCCATTTTTGAGCTACAAACAGGAACAATCGAATTATCTATCGATCACGAAAGTATAAGGAAATGTTTTGTTAAGCTTATATATTCAGATAAAACCAACAGTAGCATAATAAAAGCCAAAGCTAAGGATGACTTATAATTTATTGAAAATATTTGTTTTGCAATTTTAATCTTGTTAAACAAAAGCAAATTTAGTTGTAAAGTTATTTAGGAAGCTGGTGGATACCTATTGGTGATTTAGAAATATTTTATACAAGATAGCTTACAGAACTAGCTGGAATATTAGGATTAAAAGCCCCAAGTTTGTGAGGCTTTTTTAATCCATTGGTCGAAATTCCAAACACTTTTATTGAGGATTGTAAGAAAATTTATCTTAAGAGAATAGAAGTTAATCGAACACTCAATCAACCGCAAAGTTACCAATTTAAGCTGCCTTTCTAGTTTAGTTTAAAGAACAATGCAATAAACATAAAGGAAATTATTTTAATTGAATTTTAAGGACTGTTTGACTTAAGATTTCTTTTTGATACTTAATGTCGATATCTGTGCTTTTAATGCTTTTAAATAATTCATATATGTCTTTAAATCTTGGATGATGAAGCAAAAATAATTCCCTAGTATAATTTATTAGCGCCAAATTATAATAATAAGCACTATTTATTTTTTTTGCATTTTCTAATGCCAATTCATATAGTTTCATTCCTTCATCAATATTTTTTAGTCTTAAACTATAAAGACCAAGTGTAGCTTGGATCATTATCTTCTCTTCATCCTCTAAACTATTCAATAAATCTCTATCGAGAACTTTTAGATATTTCTCAACTTCTTCTAAGTCATTCTTTAAGCATAATGAATAAATAATGTTATTTATAAAATTTATATCTTTTCTATCGAACCTTAGTCCTACAGAACTCAATATTATAGAAGCATTATGATCTTCTATGAGAGCAGCTATATATGACCCGAACATCAAAGGTCTTTTAGAATACGGGAAGTCTAGATACCAATTGATGCAACTATGAAACGCTTGAACGAATTCACCTTTTTGGAAATTTTCATATGCAGAAGCTTCAAACGGATTTTTAACTGTTTCAAAAAGTTTTGGTCTAAATATAAATCTAATATCCTTTTTACTAATCCATTCAAATTGCGCTAGGCTATTGTCATTAGGTTGTATTACTGATAAATCCAGAAAAGGCTTAGACTTTTTAAATGATCCGCTTTCAAATTCTAATGTGCCTAAAGAACTAGCTAATTCTGTTAGATCAAAATTTGAAAAATTCTTCCCATTTATAATCGCTATGCCATTCTTAATAAACGGAGAATATCTCCCAATCAACTTAGAAGAAGCAATATGAGCAGATATTAGCCATGGGTCTGTTTTTGTAGTTTGTGATTTTCTTAAGTAATATATCGCTTTTTCCTCTTGACAGCTATGAATGTAGAATCTAGTCGAAGATCTAAGTATAAAACGATTATCAGGAGCTAAATTTAATGCAATAGCAACACACTTTTCTGCTTTATCTAATTGATTCTTTATAGTATAAAGCCTAGCCAATTCCATCCAATAAATAGCATTTTCACTATAACTTTTTGTAAGGTTTTTAGTTTTAGCTATTATTTTATTGAACAAATCTACATTGGTTATTGAATTAAATTCATCAATATTGCTTATGTTCTTTTCTAAAATTGTATTTATATTTTCAGAATTAGGATTAACTTCGATCTTGATTTTTTCAATTAAGGATAGTAGAGACTTGGATGCTTCTTGCTGATTTCCTTCTATAAAGGAAATGGCAGCCGCCAATTCTTTGCTTTGCAATTCGTTTGAAACGAAAGAATTACTAATCAAGTCTGCTGCGATCCCAATCGTCTTATTATTTTTCCAATCAAATTTTATTGCACTATTGTCAGTTTTTGTATCTCTAGGAATATTGTTAAATCCTAACTCACCAATCAAAGCTGTTCTTTTGAAATCCCTCCAGTTTGGGACTAAAAGTCTGTTTTTTATCTCATAAATATTAGACATTTTTATAAATCTTTAATAATACCCTTCTTTTAATAAGATCTAGTTTTGAAACTGCTCTCTTAAAACTAAATTGATTCCCTCTTTCAATAAGATTTTTTCTATGTCCTCTTTCTTCAGGAATTGGATAACAACAATACTCAATCAATTCAATTAAGTCCGTAGAAAACTCATTATTGCCTAAAACCGATTTAATTTCAATTATGGATTTTGTATAAGCATCAATAAGATAATCCTTTACATCTTCAAATTTCCCTTCGAAAACATTCCATCGAAAACGAATATCAAGATGTTTAAAAAGCAATGCCGTCATATTAATGCCTAAAAAGTAGTAAGTTATTAAGCTGCCAAACAAATACATATCTGTTGAGCTTACTCTCATATTCCAATCGTGCTGAATATACCCATATAAAAACTCGGGTGGGGCATAATTCATTTGACCAGTAAAAGAAAAACCATCGTCATGAGGAGCCTTAATACTAGCACATAATGACCGACCTAAATCTCCTATTTTAGAAGTAGTAGATTTTTTGTACATAAGTACGTTCGAAGGTTTAAGATCTTGATGGCTAATTTCAACTTTATGTAGCTGTTCTAAACCAATCGCAATATCATGGAGAGATTTTATTTTCCAAGCTAAATCAGAATTTGATGAAAACTTGATATTAGACCTAATATCACCTTCAGCAATCTCAAAAATCAAAAAAGGAACATTAGGTATTGAAAAATCATTTAGAAAAAGTTCACCTTCATCTATGATCATTGATACTTTTGTAAGTCGCTTCTCCCTACACATAAAAAGAAGATTTTTTTCAAATTCGAATGCGTTGGTTTGCTCCTGAAGAATTTTAACAATACTCTGGTTAGGAAACATCTGAAAAAAAGCATTAAAATTTAGCGCTTTTAAAAAAGCAATTTCTTTTCCATCAGAAACTTTGTAACATACACTGAAAAAACCACCCGTACCTCCATCTTTCGGTTCGATTTTTTCAATAACATTCCATTTTTCCTTTATTTTCACCCCTAATAAATTATGGGCAGCTATATCTGCTTGACTCATTTTATAAAATTATCTTTTAACACCTTAGCACTATTTTTTGGAAATAGTTTTAGAACTCTAATTTATCCTATTTTATAATGTCAAAAGAATTTTTATGATTTATTGTTTAATACTCGTTGTAAAATAGCTAAGTGTTTTTTTCGTTATTGAACAGAAAAATTCACCGAACGAACTAAGAAGACTGTTGGAAGGTTTTGGTGGATAGTTTAGTAGCAGGATACTGAATTCTTGCTAGAACAAAAAAGCCTCACATTTCTGTAAGGCTTTCTGTGATCCCGCTGGAATTTGTGGCTTGAATAAGATGTATGGCAATTCTTCAAACTAGGGTACTATAAGC
Source organism: Pedobacter sp. TM02 (assembly GCF_059705275.1). Taxonomy (NCBI): domain Bacteria; kingdom Pseudomonadati; phylum Bacteroidota; class Sphingobacteriia; order Sphingobacteriales; family Sphingobacteriaceae; genus Pedobacter; species Pedobacter sp. TM02. The sequence goes on along the minus strand of NZ_AP046530.1, from coordinate 2,206,558 downwards.
AAGCTAAAGCCCCAATTTTTCTAACAATAACTGCCTGTAGTTTTCTCCAATCGGAATTTCTTCTAAAGCCAGGCTAAGCACGTTTCCCTTTAAGGCCTTGATTTTCGATAGGTTTACCAAATAAGACCGATGGGTACGTTGAAACTTGTTTGGAGGGAGCATATCCTCAAGCATTTTAAGGTGCATGGACACAAAATATTGTGTTTTTTCTTTACAAAAGATCCAACAAAAATCTTTTTCTGCCTTAATAAATTCTATATCGGCATGTTCTATGCGTACCAGTTTAGCATGCTGCCTAACAAAGATATGGCTGGGTGCCTCTTGTGCCAACCGAGGTGCAACAAGCGTTCTGCGGTCTATTGCCTTTTGTACAGCCTGGTAAAATCGTTCAAAAACGATGGGCTTTAGCAGATAGTCTACCGAGTTGAGTTCAAAGCCTTCCAGCGCAAAATTGGCATGGGCCGTAGTAAAAATAACAAGAGGCGGTTTGCGCAACGACCGCAAGAATTCTGTTCCGGTAATGGTTGGCATTTGTATATCCAAAAAAACAAGATCTATAGGGCTTTCGTGAAGCGCGTTGTACGCCTCTGTGGCATTCTTGCATTTTTTTACAAGCACCACTTCGGGTATGCGCTCTATATAGCTTTCTAGCAGGTTTCTCGCAATTGGCTCGTCGTCAACGATAAGGCTGTTGAGTTTGATCATAGCTGGATGGTTAAGTTAACAGCATACACATCGTTTAAGACCGATGCTTCGTACCAATAATTGTCCTTATAGTAGAGCTCTAGCCGTTTCTTAAGGTTATTGATGCCAATGCCACCTGATGAGGTAGTGCGGCCCTGGTCATCTCTTGTACAGTTCTCTATGGTAAACCTGAGCTTTCCATGCAAGAGGTCAAGAAAGATGTCTATATAAGACTGTGCCGAATCATGGTTGTATTTAAATGCATTTTCAATCAATGGCATCAGCAAAAGAGGGGCAATGTAGTAATCGTCATGGTCTATATTGCATCTAAAATTTACTTTGGTTTCGTTCAGTCTTACCTTTTCAAGTTCTATGTAATCGTTCATCAATTTCAGTTCTCGCGCTATCGGCATCAGGTCTTCGTTGCTATCATATAGCGTATAGCGCAGCAGTTCGGAAAGCCTCGATACCAATCCGGCCGATTTTTCCTTTTCGCCACTGAGGATTAGGCCGTAGATATTGTTCATGGCGTTAAAAAGAAAATGAGGGTTTAACTGTGCCTTTAAAAAACTGAACTCGAGTTGTAGGTTCTCTTTAGCCAGCTCTAGTGCGCGGATGTTGTTTCTAAAGGCCATAATGCCCATCTTAATGCTAAACGGAATGCAAAGTGCAAACAACAAAAAGATAGGAGTGCCCAGGCTCAAAATTCTTGTTAATGCTACATTGATCAGTCCGCGGGCTAGATAAGTCGCATATTCTCGACTGAGCAGGTTATCGCAGGTCTTACAAGCACCTATGATAGATAGCTCTAGAAAGGCATCAAGAACAGTATAGCAGAACACTGCTACTGCCATAAGTACAAAGCACAGTAAATATCGTTTTTTCAGCAAGGTTTTGGGCAGGATCACATAAACGGCCAAATAGTAAAACATGGCCAAAACCATGGTGCTGGCCAATGCCAGCAATAGGTGTGTGGCTGTTGGCAACGAATTGTACACATTAAACGAAATATGAATAAGGTACAACTTGGCCCCAAAAAGAAGCGCCCAAAAGAGCAGATGCAGGCTTATCCTGATTTCGATTTTTGAATAGATCTTTTCGATGAACTTGGCGGTCTGCATGCTATAAATATCAGCTTTTCTGTGCTGTACCGCAAATGATAACGACGGGCAGGCCAAATATGGCGACGAAAGCCTGTAACCAAGCAACTAACACCTCTGGCATGCTGATTATTTTCCTTGTTGCCCCAAAAGACGGTTTTATATGGCTTTTCTGCCGCTGTGCCGATTAAAGTTGCAGGCCCGAAACCAAAAGGCCTATTTGCAGAAAATTAATGTAATGAAAACACTCTGGTTAGCACCTTCGTGGGCGAAGGTTTTATTTTATTTTCTTGTTTTGTGGGTAGCCACGGCAGTTGCAGGTACAATTCCTAGGCTCAACGATTTTCTGTTTTTCTTCCTCATTGCCCTGTTCATGAGCTGGGCATTGCTTAAGCTTGATGAGCGGACACTTTCTTCTATTGGCTTTTGGCCAAAAGACAAGAAATCGGTGCGAGATTTTTTTCAAGGCCTGGGCATAGGTGTAGTGATGTTGCTCATAACTTTTGTCCTAACGCTTTGTCTTACCAAAGATAATTGGAGCATACGCAAGCACATCGATCCCATTTTTATCATGGTTACCTTTTTGGTATGTCTGTGGTCGGCATTTGTGCAAGAATTTGTTTTTAGGGGCTATCCGTTCCAAACACTACTAAGAAACTACAGGCCATGGATTGCACAATTGCTAATTGCAGTGCCCTTTGGGCTGATGCACGTAAGTTCTGGCATGCAAACAAAAGAAGTTGTTATGGTCATGCTTTCTACCGGAATGGGCTCTATTTTGTTTGGCTTGGCATTTCTAAAATCAAGGAACCTGATGTTTCCTATTGGCATTCATCTGGGCTGGAACTATGCACAAGAGCTTATTCCTCGAACGGCTGGAGCCAAGAATAGTGCATTGGTAATTATCCAAGAAAGCAATACTGATTATAACATGTTCAATATATCATTGCCGTATTTTTTTGTTGTAATAAGTGCAATAATTTTAATCTGGAAGTTTAAGCAAGCTAGCATAATAGATCCAGCCAGTTAAGGATATTTTAAATGTTTCAACCCATTGGCCAATGGTAAATGCCTAAAACAAAAAAGGAGACAATCTTTTGATCGTCTCCTTTTTGTGATCCCGCTGGGACTCGAACCCAGGACCACTACATTAAAAGTGTAATGCTCTACCAACTGAGCTACGGAATCTACTTTATCAATCAGCTTGTCGCTTTGTTTTAAAGTGCTGCAAATATAGGGTTATGATTAATTTCCTGCAAGACTTTTTTTTGTTAAGGCCGTACTTTACTGATTTATAAGGAAATTAATTGTAAAGCTGAGGTTAACCAAAGGTAAATTTGCGGTTTAGGCATCGCCCTGCACAAAGTTCTTTTGATATTGCAGCGGACTTTTTCCGGTAATGAGCTTAAAATACTGATGGAAGCTTACAAAATTGTTGAAGCCGCTTTCAAAGCAGATTTCCTTGATGTTCAGCTGTCCGTCCATTAAAAGCTTACAGGCGTGGCTTACCCTGATTTCGTTGATGAACCTCGAATAGGGTTTCTTGCTGCGCGACTTGAAGTACTTGCAAAAAGAGTTGGGACTGATTTTGGCAATGCCGGCAATGGTTTCTAAGCTTATCCTTTCTTTGAAATTAGAAATGGTGTACTCGTAAATGGCATGCATGCGGTCTTTTTCCGATTCCTGAAAGTGATACCGAAAGCCTACCGAAACCAGAGTCTTGATTTGTTTGCAATCGGCAATGGACAGCAAGGCCTCCATTAAACTAATGACCTTCCGGCTACCTTTGGCCGCTACGGTTTGGCAAATGAGCGAGGCAATCTGTTTTTTTTCCTTGCCGGTTACCTGTATGCCCAATTGGGCTTGTTGCAACAATTTTTTAATGTCTTTGAGCTCGGGCAGATCCAGAAAAGAACTTCCCCAGAAATCTTCGTTAAAATGGATTACGCTTACGTCTACGCCATTTTCTTCGCCTGTGGCATCAAACCGCCAATAATGGGGCACGTTGCTGCCTACCAATAGCACGTCGCCCGACGAAAAGGACTGGATGCTGTCGCCGATAAACTGCATGCCCTTGCCCTTGGCAAAATAGATCAGCTCAATTTCCGGATGGTAATGCCAGTGGCTGTTGGTATCGGCCACGGTATCTTTCCGCGCACTAAAAGAGTGGATCAGATCAGTAGTAACTTTTAATAACTGGGGCTTCATTTATTAAGCAAATTGGCAATATTAAACTAAAAATAAGATATAAATGATAAAATTCCTTAATATTTAGACAATATTTTTAAATGAACTCCACTGTGCATTGTCTTTATTTGTAAATACCTTAGGGCTTTGGCTCGATGGCAACAACCTAACCAAATAATACTAAACTATGAACAAAGCAACCGGCAACAAATACCTTTTTGCCCTCATATTGGTTACAAGCCTGTTTTTTTTCTGGGGCTTTGTGCACAACCTCGACCCGGTTTTAATCCCGCACCTCAAGAAAGCATTTACGCTTACCGATTTAGAAACTTCTTTAGTAGACTTCTCCGTGTTTATCGCCTATTTTGTGATGGCTTTGCCTGCAGGTTTTGTGATGAGGAAATGGGGCTATAAAACCGGCATTGTTCTTGGGCTTACCTTTTTTGCATTGGGTTCCTTTTTGTTTTTGCCGGCTGCCGACACCATGCAATATCCTTTTTTTCTTGGCGCCTTATTTATTATTGCCTGTGGATTAACCTTTTTGGAAACGGCAGCCAATCCTTATGTTACCATTTTGGGTGATCCGGAAACCGCCACGCAACGCCTGAATTTTTCGCAATCTTTTAATGGCCTGGCCGCTACATTGGCCCCGATTGTTGGCGGAGCAATCATATTAACAGATGAAATCAGTCCCAAAGCATTGGCCGCTATGACCCCTACGGCTAGGCATGCTTATTTGGTAGAAGATGCGGCTACCGTAAAAGGCCCTTATCTGGTATTGGGGATTGTGATTGTTTTGGTGGCTATTTTATTTCTCTTTACCAAATTGCCGGATATTAAAAACGAAGATGAAAACGAGAACTCAAAAATTGCCCATGCCTGGGTGCATCCTCATCTCAGATGGGCCGTTATAGCCCAATTCTTTTATGTTGGCGCACAGGTTTGTGTATTGAGTTTCTTTATTCGTTTCAGTACCGTGTCGGCTTCAATTACCCAACAAGAGGCGAAATGGTATGCAGGCGCGGCAGGTTTGGCTTTTCTGGTTGGCCGCTTTGCCGGAACTTATTTCATGGGCTTTATCAAACCCAACCGTTTATTGGCTTTTTATGCTGTGATGAGCATGTTGCTTACCTTGCTTGCTATTTTTGGCTCAGGCATGATTACAGTCTATGCCCTGATAGGCGTTGCCTTCTTCATGTCGATCATGTTTCCAACCATTTTCTCTTTAGGAATCGCCGGTTTGGGCAAAGACACTAAAATAGCTTCTTCGTTAATTGTAATGTCAATTGTTGGTGGCGCATTATTGCCATTGGCCTTAGGTTATATATCTGATCAAACCGGTCATATCCAATATGGCTATTTGGTTCCATTGATCTGTTTCTTCGTTGTATTCGTATTCGGATGGAAGAAATGGAGCCCGAAAGAAAATTAAGAATGAAACACAAAGTTTTAAAAATAAACAAGAAAGACAATGTATTGGTGGCATTAAGCGACCTTGCTGCAGGCGAATTGATCGAGTTTGAAGGGGTTACCTACAAGCTTCAGGAAAACATACCGGCTAAGCATAAGTTTTTTATGCATAATATGCAACAAGGCGATGAAGTGCTCATGTATGGCGTTTTAGTTGGTAAAACGCAATATGAAGTGCCTCAGGTAAGCAGAATGACCACAGACAATACCAAACACGCTACTGAACCCTATATCTACAGAAAAACAAACTATCAATGGCATCAGCCTAACATTGATAAATATGCAAATCGCACATTTCAAGGCTATCATCGCAGTAACGGAACAGTAGGTACGGCCAACTATTGGCTCTTTGTGCCTACTGTTTTTTGCGAGAACAGAAACCTCGACATGATCAGGGAAGCATTGCACAATGAGCTAGGCTATGCAGTTGGTGGTAAATACAAGAACTATGCGCACGATTTGATCAGTGCGTATCAAAATGGAGAAGATTTAGATGCGGTATTGTCGGTTCCCAACCCGCAACAACGCCGTTTGTTTAAAAATGTTGATGGCATCAAGTTCCTGAACCACAATGGAGGCTGTGGAGGTACCCGTCAAGACAGTCGCACCTTGAGCCAGCTTTTGGCCGCCTATGCCGATCATCCTAACGTAGCCGGAGTAACCGTATTGAGCCTGGGTTGCCAGCATTTGCAGGTAAACGACTTTAAAAATGATCTTTTGCAAAGAAATCCTTCATTCGATAAGCCCCTGTTGGTTTTTGAGCAGCAAAAAGCGCAGAGCGAAGAAGAACTCATTAAAGATGCCATTAAGCAAACCCTGAAAGGACTAATCCAGATCAATACAATAGAACGTAAACCCGCGCCCTTAAGCCAGCTTTGCGTAGGCGTAAAATGTGGAGGCAGCGACGGTTTTAGCGGTATTTCTGCCAACCCGGCCGTAGGCCATTGCGCCGATTTGCTGGTGGCCTTGGGTGCCAAGGTACTCTTGGCCGAATTTCCGGAACTATGCGGGGCCGAACAAGAAATGATCGATCGCTGCGAAACCGAAGAATCGGCACGTAAATTTATGCGCCTGATGAGCGAATACGACGAATTGGCCCACCAGGTGGGTTCTGGCTTTTACATGAACCCTTCGCCAGGCAACATTAAAGACGGCCTCATTACCGATGCCATTAAATCGGTAGGCGCGGCACGAAAGGCCGGAAGTGCCAGTATTGTTGATGTATTGGACTATACAGAGCCGGCCACCAAACCAGGATTAAGTTTGGTTTGTACGCCTGGTAACGACGTAGAAGCCACTACCGGCAAGGCTGCCGCAGGAGCCACCCTGATTTTGTTTACCACCGGTCTGGGTACGCCAACCGGCAATCCGGTTTGCCCAACCATTAAAGTGGCTACCAATTCAGGATTGGCCAAACGGATGGGCGATATCATCGATATTGATGCAGGGCCAATTATTACCGGCGACAAGTCTATAGCCGAAATGGGCGAAGACATTTTGGAATACTGCATTAAAGTGGCCAGTGGACAGGAAATTCCAAAAGCCGTACAACTGAACCAAGATGATTTTATTCCTTGGAAAAGAGGAGTGAGTTTATAACTTTAACCTAATAACGATGTTTTCATTCGAACATAAAAAAGCAATAGTTACCGGAGGTGGAAGCGGTATTGGCAAAGCCATAGCCATGGCATTGGCTAAAAACGGTGCAACGGTCCATATTTTAGAAATGGATGTGGCCGGTGCCAGCCAAACGGTTGATGAAATTAAGGCGCTAGGCTTTAAAGCCGAGGCACACGCCTGCAATGTGGCCGACCAAGCTGCAGTCAATGCTATTTTCGAACAGATAGGCCATATCCATGTTTTGGTCAACAATGCGGGCATTGCCCATATTGGCAGAGCTGATAACACTGCCGAAGACGATTTCGACCGCGTGATGAACGTCAATGTAAAAGGCGTTTACAATTGCATCAAGGCCGCTATTCCAGCTTTGCGCCAAAGCGGGGGCGGGGTTATCCTCAATATGGCTTCTATAGCCGCTTTGGTAGGACTGGCCGATCGTTTTGTTTACAGCACGGCCAAAGGTGCCGTAAAAGCCATGACCATGAGCGTGGCCAAAGATTACCTGAAAGAGAATATACGCTGTATTTCTATCTCGCCGGCGCGCGTGCATACGCCATTTGTAGATGGTTTCTTGGAAAAAAACTATGCCGATAACAAGGCCGAAATGTTTGACAAGCTCTCCAAATCACAACCGATAGGCCGTATGGCCAAACCTGAAGAGATTGGATATTTAGCCTTATATTTATGTAGCGACGAAGCTTCGTTCATTACCGGGGTAGATTATCCGATAGATGGCGGATTTACCACTTTAAACAACTAGCTATGAAAAGAACCCTTATTTTTTGCCTGTTGACATTGTTTATGCTCGGTTCAAAGGCCCAGTATGTGCCCACCAAAGAAAACCTGGAAGCCCGAAAAGCTTTCGAGGCCATGCGTTTTGGCTTGTTTATCCATTGGGGGCCCTTTAGCATTCCCGGTAGCGGCGAGTGGGTGATGAACAACCGCAACATCAAGGTAAAGGATTACACCCGTTTAAAGGACTTTTTCAACCCAATGGCATTCGATGCCAAGGAATATGTAAGCTTGGCCAAAAGAGCGGGCATGAAATATATTACCCTCATAACCCGTCACCATGATGGCTTTAGCATGTGGGATACCAAGTATTCGGATTTCAATATCATGAATACACCCTACAAAAAAGACATTGTTAAAATGTTGGCCGACGAATGCCATAAACAAGGCATCAAGCTTTTCTTGTACTATTCGCTGTTAGACTGGCGCCGGGAAGATTATCCGCACGAAACAGGCAAAACCGGACAAAAGACCGGCCGGATGGGCAAAAAGGGAGACTATGCTTCTTACCTGCAGTTCATGAAAAACCAGCTGACTGAATTGCTGACCAACTATGGCAAAATCGCCGGGATTTGGTTCGATGGGCATTGGGATCAAACTGCTCCAGAAGGAGAGAAAGACAGGTCGTCGAGAATTGACTGGAAATACGACGAAATTTATGGCCTCATCCACAAGTTGCAGCCATGGGCATTGATTGGCAACAACCACCACTTAAGTCCGTTTCCGGGCGAAGATTTTCAGATGTTCGAAAAAGACCTGCCAGGCGAAAACAAAGCCGGGTTGAGCTTTCAGGAGCCTTCAGACCAATTGCCGGTAGAAACCTGCGAAACCATGAACGATTCGTGGGGCTTTAACCTTACCGATAGCAAATACAAATCAGAACAACAGGTGGTACATCTTTTGGTAGGCGCAGCAGGCAGGAATGCAAACCTGCTCCTTAACGTAGGCCCGATGCCAAACGGCAAAATACAGGAAGAATTTGTAGATACCCTCGAGGCAACAGGTAAATGGATGGCCAAATATGGCGAAACCATTTATGGCACCACGGGCAATGTCATCAAACCTCAGAAATGGGGACTGGCTACCCGAAAAGGCAAAACGATATACATCCATGTGTTAAACGATAGTGGCAGCGACCAAATCGTCATTCCCGATTTTGACAAAAAACTAAAAAGCGCCACTTTTTTTGAGGGTGGTCAAAAAGTAGCCTATAAACTGGAATCCGATGGCCTGCATTTGCAGGTTAAGAAAGATCCGGCAGCAATAGACACGATTATCAAACTAGAACTAGAATAGCATAAGCATGAAACTGATCAGATTTGGAGAAATTGGAGAAGAAAAACCAGGCGTAATCCTAAATGGCGAATATTTCGACGTATCATCTATCGTAACCGATTACGACGAAATCTTTTTTGCAAAAAACGGTATTGAGAAATTGGAAAATGCCTTAAAAGATGCCGAACTTAAAAAAATAGATTCCCAGGTCCGTTTGGGATCGCCGGTGGCCAGACCCTCTAAATTACTTTGCGTGGGACTCAATTATTTAGACCATGCGCACGAAACCAATGCACCAATTCCGAAAGAACCAATTTTGTTCTTCAAATCTACTACAGCCATTGTTGGCCCTTATGATGATTTGGTGATTCCTAAAAACAGTGTAAAAACCGATTGGGAAGTAGAGTTGGCTATTGTAATCGGTAAAAAAGCATCATATGTAAGCGAAGCCGAAGCCGAAGACTACATTGCCGGTTATTGCCTCCACAATGATTATAGTGAAAGAGAGTTTCAGCTAGAGCGCAATGGGCAATGGGCCAAAGGCAAAGGCTGCGATACTTTTGCGCCACTAGGCCCATTTATGGCTACCAAGGATGAAATTGCCGATGTGCACCAGCTTCGCCTATGGCTGACCGTAAATGGCAAGACCCTGCAAGACGGAAATACTTCGAACCTGATTTTCAATGTGCCGTTTTTAATATCTTACATCAGCCAATTTATGACCTTGCTGCCTGGCGATGTCATTACTACCGGAACGCCGGCAGGTGTAGGATTGGGCCAAAAGCCAGAACCTTGGTATCTTAAGCCTGGCGACGTGGTGGAACTGGGAATTGATGGCTTGGGGTCAAGCAAACAAACCGCCAAAGCCTACGGAGCATAAATTAGAGCAGGATTGAAATAGGGTATTCCCTTCAGCATTCCATCCATCATTCAAAATTAAATAAGATGAAAAGATACGCTTTAGCCTTGGATTTGATCAACGACAAGGAACTGATTCAAGCTTACGAACGCTACCATCAAGCCGTTTGGCCCGAAATTATAGCCAGCATTAAAGATTCAGGCATTACGAATATGGATATTTATCGTATTGAAAATAGGCTATTTATGATTATGGAAGTGAATGATAGCTTTAGCTTTGAGGCCAAGGGGAAAGCCGATGCCGAAAATGCCAAGGTTCAAGAATGGGAAACGCTGATGTGGAAATACCAACAGGCTTTGCCTTTTGCCAAACCTGGCGAGAAATGGTTGTTGATGGATAAGATTTTCAGTTTGTAATGATCGATTCGCACGTTCATTTTTGGCAGTTCGATCCCGTTAAAGATGCATGGATCAATGAGGAAATGGCTGTTTTGCAGCGTAATTTTTCTCCTGCAGATTATGATGCCCTGCAAGCCGAAAATGGCATCAATGGCTGCGTTGCCGTACAGGCCGATCAAAGCGAACAGGAAACGGCTTTTTTGGTTGATTTGGCCAGGCATAACCCTGTGATCAAAGGTGTAGTTGGCTGGATTGACCTCCAATCGAAGGTAATTGAAGAAAAGCTTTCATTTTATGCAAAAGAACCGCTGATTAAAGGCTGGCGACATATTGTACAGGCTGAAAACGAGGGCTTCTTGTTGCAAAACGAGTTTATAAGAGGGGTAAAGGCATTAAAAAAGCATGACTATACTTACGATATCTTGGTTAAGCATAGCCAATTGCCTGAGGTTATCCAATTTATAGAGCAGCTTGGCGAACAGGCCTTGATTATCGACCACTGTGCCAAACCCGACCTCAGCAGCGGAGACATCAGCGCCTGGGCCACCCATATGAAAACCATTGCCCAAGCCCCTCACATATACGTCAAGCTCTCTGGCTTGCTAACCGAAGGCGACTGGTTTAATCCGGATAAGCAATTAATTTTTAGATGTTTAGATGTGGTTTTCGAAAGCTTTGGTACAGAAAGGTTAGTCTTTGGTAGCGATTGGCCAGTGGTGTTGCTCAGCAACAACTACAGTTACTGGTTGCAAATGGTTAGCGAATATATGCAACAGTTTAGCAAACAGGAACAGCAATTGGTTTTCGGCGATAATGCCACTAAATTTTACAAATTAAACTGAACAAATGGATTTAAATCTTCGCAATAAAGTAATCGTAGTATCTGGCGGAGCCAAAGGAATTGGAGCAGCCATCTCTTCAATTTTGGCCGAAGAAGGTGCAACAGCAGTAATTATAGGACGAAATGAAGAAGACAACGCCAAACTTGTTCAGGAGATAACAGGCAAGGGACACAAGGCAAGCCATATTACTGCTGAATTAACGCAGCCTGAAGAATGTAAACGTGCCATTACATGGATACTGGAGCAATTTGGAGGGATAGATGGCTTGGTAAACAATGCCGGGGTTAATGATGGCATCGGGCTGGAAAATGGCAATTACGAAGCATTTATGGCTTCCTTGCATAAAAACCTGGTTCATTATTACCTTTTGGCACATCATGCCTTGCCGGCTCTCAAACAAAGCAAGGGCGTTATCGTTAATATTGGCAGCAAAACGGGTGAGACCGGACAGGGAGGTACTTCGGCCTATGCCGCTGCCAACGGAGGCAGAAACGCACTTACCCGAGAATGGGCGGTAGAGCTTTTGCCTTATGGAATTCGCGTAAATGCAGTTATCGTGGCCGAAGCTTGGACACCGTTGTATGAAACCTGGATCAACACCTTCGAAAATAAAGAAGAAAAGCTCAAAAGCATTACCCAAAAAATTCCACTCGAACAACGCATGACCAAAACAGAAGAAATCGCTAATATGGTAGCCTTTCTGTTGTCAGACAAATCAAGCCATACCACTGGTCAGCTGATCCATGTAGATGGCGGTTACGTGCATTTGGATCGAGCTTTATAGTTAACAACCTTATTAACACAAAAGACCTGCGATTTGCAGGCCTTTTGTGTTAATTGTGATCCTAAACCCGTTTCAGGGTTTTTTCCTTAAGTCAAACATGACATTGGAGTTAGCCTTAAATGCTAATCTAGCTTATCCTGCTTCTTGATGCCAATATTATAAAGGACAAAGCCCATAAACAAAAAGAACAGTACGCCTAAGATTTCGTAGCCACCTTGTCCGAACCAGTTTACAAAAGTCGGTTCTACGTTTACCTTGCTCAAATTATCGCGCACGGCTGGAATAACCATCAAAATGGCAACGATTACGCCAGCTATGGCGCCACCTGCCACCAAACCGGTTGCAAACAGGTTGCCAGGAGCAATTTCTTCTTCTTCGGCAGTTTTTGCCTTTTGTTTTTCGCGCCAGTTTACAATGCCCTTAATGGCACCGCCGGCAAAAATAGGCAGGGTAGTAGACAATGGCAGGTAAGCACCTACGGCGAACGAAAGTGCATTGATGCTGCACAACTCGATAGTAATGGCAATGAATACACCCACTAAAACATATTGCCAATCGAGGTTAAACGATAGCATACCTTTAATCAGGGTAGCCATTAGGGTAGCTTGTGGCGCCGCATAGGTTTCGGTACCAATAGCATGATGGATGCCTTGTTTCAGCATTTCGGCAGTAGGCGTGTCGAGTATGCGAACGGTTACACCAATCACAATCGAAGAAACAATAGCACCGATAAACAGGGCAATCTGCTGATATTTTGGTGTAGCACCAATCAAATAACCCGTTTTCAAATCCTGCGAAGTTGCTCCGGCATTGGCTGCTGCAATACAGATCATACCCCCCACAACCAAAGCCATAGGCTCATAAATTTTGCCTGTCCAGCCTACGGCAATGAACACCAAACAAGTACCCATAATCGTAGCAATCGTCATGCCCGAAATTGGATTGTTGCTCGAACCGATCAAACCCACAATCCGGCTCGATACCGTTACAAAGAAGGCCCCAAACACAATAACCAAAACACCAATCAATAATTTGTTAACGATGCTGTCGCCAGGAATTTGAGGCAGAATAGCCATCAGCAAAATCAAGACTAAACTACCGATACCCACCAGTTTGATGGATAAATCGCGATCGGTACGCTTAACTTCATGACCGGATTTCCCTTCTTTAATTGATCCTAAACTTTCCCTGAAAGAAGAAATGATCGTAGGTATAGTCTTTAGCAAAGTGATGAAACCGCCTGCCGCCACAGCTCCGGCACCGATTTGTTTTACAAAGGCCTGGTAAATGGCACGTGGATAATCGGCAAAGTTATGTGTAACCGGATCCCAGCCACCCATGCCGCCAGCTTTATTCAAATCGGCCAGCAAACCCAGCTTGACCAGCTGTTTGGCTGCTGTTAAAGGGTCGATCAAAGTGGATAATAGCGGAATTAAGGCTAACCAAGCCAATACGCCGCCAGCCACCAATACGCCGGCAATTTTTGGTCCGATGATGTAGCCCACACCCATATATTCTGGTGTAATCTCGCCACTTATTTGTGCCGATGGTAAAAATTTATTGGCCTGCTTTGAAGCCCAGGTTGGCGCTTCGGCCACCACGTGAAATACTTTTTGTAATAACGCATAAACTAATGAAAAACCCAGCCCCCAGAATGCGGTACGGGCAAAGCTGCCACCTTTTTCGCCGGCCTGTAAAACCGAGGCACAGGCAGTACCTTCCGGATAAGGCAAATTATCATGTTCTTTGACAATGAGCGATCTCCGCAGGGGAATCATCATCAAGGTTCCTAAAATACCGCCCAATATGGCCAAAATCAGAATGGTCATGTAATTGAAAAAGGCTTCGCCAGAACTTTGGCCACCAACTCCGGTACTTAAAAACAAAAAACCCGGTAGGGTAAAAACAACGCCCGCCGCAATCGACTCGCCGGCAGAGCCCGTAGTTTGGATAATGTTGTTCTCTAAAATGGTGGTCTTGAAGAATCTTTTGCCCAAGGTAATGGCCAAAACGGCAATGGGTATAGAGGCTGAAACGGTTAGTCCGGCTTTTAAAGCCAGGTAAACAGTAGCTGCGCCAAAAATTATTCCGGCAATACAGCCCAGCAAAATCGACTTGATGGTAAACTCTGCCACTTTGCTTTCTGCTGGCACAAAAGGCTTAAATTCTTCTTTGCTCATTTTGATTAAGGTTTAAGGATTAAAGTTAATTTTTTTTGATGAGTTGGCAAGCCTGAAAAGAAGCCAATATTTTTAGATATTTGCGCCATGAAACCACCATGATTTCAATATAACATTGGAATGAACAAGTCATGGTGGCTTCATCACCACTGAAAACAACTTAAGACAGATGAAAAACAAAGCGATTTTTTTGGACCGCGACGGCGTGCTTAACCACGAAATTTATGATTACATCTGCAGGATGGAAGATTTCAAGGTATTGGAATATCAAATTCCGCCACTGAAGCGCTTTTATGATGAGGGCTACTTGCTGATTATCATCACCAACCAGGGTGGAATTGCGCTTAATCGCTATACGGAAGAAACCTTGGCCCAAATGCATGAGGTTTTGTTCGATGCCTTCGAAGCTCAGGGCGCTAAAATTACCAAGGCTTACCATTGTCCGCATCACCCAACCGTATCGGCACCATGCAATTGCAGAAAACCGTTATCGGGTATGTTGCTCGAAGCGATTGCTGCTTTTGATATCGACCCGGCTTTGTCGGTCATGATTGGCGACAAGCCCCGCGACGTGGAAGCGGCCGAAGGAGCAGGAGTGAAGGGCATGCTGATCCAACCCGACCAGCAAATTGACTACGATAAAGTGAAAGCTGTTTTAGCTGGCCAGCTTAATTAGTTTGCGAAAGGATCTGGAGCTTTTTTAGCCGTGTATAGTTTTTTCAGATGTAGAAAGGCTTTTCTCATGCGTTCCTGATTTAGCGGATCAACATTTAGGTAGGGTATTTTCATGTACCAGTCTGTAGTCTCTTTAAAGCTGCCATTGCTACGTTTTTTAACGATAATGGTATTACCCTCCGTTTGTACGGCAATATAATTGACAGGGTCTTCCTTTAAACCAAGGTAATGGGAAAAACCCTTGATGTGGGTTGGATTAAAAATATATTGGATTTCTTCTATCGATCCGCTATCATAGGTTAACGTTAAGTTTGCTGCTATTTTGTTTTTATCTTCTGCAAGATATCCAAATTCTAAATTGCTAAATTTTAACCTCGATGGATTGTAATACGTGAATTTGAGCTGGTCGCATTCTTTCATCTTTTCACTGATGTAATTGAGCGTTTGGTCTATATTGAGACTGCTTTGCGCCAAAGATGCAGTAGATAGTAGTACTAAAAATGCAAGAAGTCGAAATTTCATAGTTTCTATGTTGACAAATTTAATTTACAAAAGGGTCTGGACCTTTTTTAGCTTTATAGAGATCTTTCAATAGTAGAAATGCCTTGATTAACCTTTCGGCATTTAATTTGTCTGTTTTTAAGTAAGGAAATGTAACGCTATTAGTGGTTATTTCGGTGAGTTTGCTCCCTTTTTGCCTGTAAATTACAGTTTGTCCAATAAAATTTAAAATGAGCATGCCTACAGCCTCCGTATTTGCGTCGCTTCCTATAGTAATTTCCGAAATATGGGTAGGGTCAAAAATATATTGAAGTTCGTCTTTGGTATTGTCGCTAAAAGCCCTGCTAAAGCTTAGTGACACCTTATTTTTATTTGTGGCATATGTGCTAAATTTCAATCCGCTTAAAATGTAAGTATACTGTGCATTGTAGGTCCTTTTTAAATCAGAGGTTTCTTTTAACTTATTATCTATATAGTTTATGGTCTCGCTTAGGCTAAGCTGTCCAAAACTTTTGAAAGCAAAAAACGGTAAAATTAAAAAGGTGAGGAATGTTATTTTCATCTTCCAGTATTAATAAGCTAAAGTATAAAATCTAATGCAGTATAAAATACCCAATTCAGGGTATTTTACAATTATGCGTACGGAATAACCGCAAAGTGCACAAAATATTAATGAACAATAAGCTTACATATACTTATTATGTCAAAAAAAACGAGGTGTTTATGTGGTTAAAACAAAAAAGCCCTCCCGGAAATCGGGAAGGCTTATATTTTATGAATGAGATGCCGGATCTTATTTTCCGCTAGCCTTGGCATGATCTGCCAAGAAAGTAGCCAAGCCCGAATCTGTTAATGGGTGTTTCAACAATGCGGTAATTGCAGCTAAAGGAGCTGTAATCACATCGGCACCTAATTTGGCACAATTTACAATGTGCAACGGTCCGCGGATAGAAGCCGCCAAGATTTGGGTAGGGTAGCCATAGTTGTCAAAAATCAACCTGATGTCTTCGATCAATTGCAGGCCATCGGTAGAAATATCATCTAAACGGCCCAAGAATGGAGAAACATACGTTGCACCGGCTTTAGCCGCCAATAAGGCCTGGCCTGGAGAGAAAATCAAGGTACAGTTGGTTCTGATGCCTTTGCCCGAAAAATATTTAATGGCTTTGATACCGTCTTTGATCATCGGTACCTTCACTACGATTTTTGGGTTCAGGGCAGCTAAAGCTTCGCCTTCCTTTACAATGCCTTCAAAATCGGTTGCAATAACTTCGGCGCTTACATTGTCGTCAACAATGTCGCAAATGGTTTTATAGTGCGCAATGACGTTGGCATCGCCAGAAATGCCTTCCTTGGCCATTAAGCTAGGGTTGGTGGTTACACCGTCTAAAATGCCTAAATCCTGTGCTTCTTTAATCTGGTCTAAATTGGCGGTATCGATAAAAAATTTCATAGTACCTGAATCCTGAATAGGAAAAATTTATGATGAGAAGAACCCTGATTTGTGTCGCCCCTTCAGGGGGTTAGGGGTAAAAAAAAGGGCAAGCAACTTTTATCGCACCGCTACAACCTTCTACCCTTGCTTTGTTCCCAACCTGGGGGAGTTCAAAGGGAGCTGATCGTAAAAGACTTGCCCGGCACAAAGGTAGTAAATACAGTCGTTTTTCAAAAAGGAAATGCGTTTATTTTTAAGAAAACAGGTATCTGATTGATTAGTAGTAATTTGAATTTAACGATTTTTTGAAGTCGCTGCCAAAATGTTGTATAGCTACGTATTGCAATTTTATTATGCATAAATATTAAATATGTTATTGCAAATTTGATAAATGAAAACGATTTCGTTAATCAATTTGATAATTAAAACACTATAAATTGAATAATATATATGTAATTCCTAAAAATATTGCTGATAATTTAATTTGATGTTGGTTTTTGCTATCTTAGTGTTTCGTATACACTAACTAAAACCAGATGAAAAACTTGAATGAACCACAAGGATTGTATCGTGAAAGCTTTGAGCACGATGCCTGCGGCATAGGCTTCGTTGCCCACGTGAAAGGGCGTAAATCTCATCAGATTATTTCGGATGCGATTACCATTCTTGAAAACCTAGACCACAGGGGTGCTTGCGGCGCCGAACCCAATACGGGCGACGGTGCCGGAATCATGATTCAAGTTCCGCACGAATTCCTTTTCGACGAATGTTTAAAAACCGGCTTCAGCCTGCCGGCCTATGGCGATTACGGCGTAGGGATGCTCTTTTTGCCCAAAGAAATCAGGGCCCGCGAAGAATGCAGGGAAATCATTTACCGCACCGCCGAAAAACTGGGTCTCGAAGTGCTCGGCTTTAGAAAAGTACAGGTAGACACCACCGATATCGGCAACATGGCCCTTTCGGTCGAACCCGAAATTGAACAGGTGTTTGTAGCGCGGCCATACCAAATTGCAGAGGGTGCCGATTTCGAACGCAAGCTGTTTGTGCTCAAAACCTATTTAACCAAAACCATTTACAGTACCGTAGCGGGCAGCAAGCAGGATTTCTATATCGCCTCTTTCTCATCGCGTACCATTATCTATAAAGGTCAGCTTACCTCCTTACAGGTTCGCACGTATTTTACCGAGTTGAGCGATAAGCGCATGGTATCGGCTTTTGGCCTGGTGCATTCGCGCTTTGCCACCAATACTTTCCCATCGTGGCGCTTGGCCCAGCCGTTCAGGTTCATTGCCCACAACGGCGAAATCAATACCTTGCAAGGCAATCTGAACTGGTTCAGGTCGAGCGTAAAATCGTTTACCTCGCCATACTTTACACCAGAAGAACTGAACATGATTTTGCCGGTTATCGACGAAACCCAGTCGGATTCGGGCTGTTTAGACAATGTGGTAGAGCTTTTGTTGCATGCAGGCCGTTCGTTGCCACACGTGTTGATGATGCTCATTCCGGAAGCTTGGGATGGCAACGAAGACATGGATCCGATTAAAAAGGCTTTCTACCAGTTCCATGCTTCATTGATGGAGCCCTGGGATGGTCCGGCAGCTATTGCCTTTACCGATGGCAACCTGATTGGCGCTACTTTAGACCGTAACGGCCTACGTCCATCGCGCTATGCCTTAACCAACGACGACCGTGTCATTATGGCTTCTGAGTCTGGAGCTTTAGCCATCGATCAAAGCACCATCATCGAAAAGGGACGTTTAACGCCGGGCAAGATGTTCGTGGTGGATATGCAGCAAGGCCGCATCATCAGCGACGAAGAAATCAAGAAACAGGTATGTGGCCGCAGACCTTATGCCGATTGGATTAACCAATACCAAATCAAATTAGAGGAATTGCCTGAGCCAAGACTCATGTTTACCAATCTATCGCAGGATTCGATTTTCAAGTACCAACAGGTTTTTGGCTATACCCGCGAAGACATCGATCTGCTGCTCAAACCTATGGCTATTGAAGGCAAAGAGGCAATTGGCTCGATGGGTACCGATACGCCTTTGGCCATCTTATCAAAACAGCCTCAGCATCTTTCTTCATATTTCAAGCAGTTGTTTGCTCAAGTAACCAATCCGCCAATAGATCCGATCCGCGAAAAAGTAGTGATGAGCTTGGCCGGGTTTATGGGCAACAATGGCAACTTATTGGAAGAAAACCAAATGCAGTGCCATTGTGTAGGCATCAAGCACCCGATTTTGACCAACTTGGAACTCGAAAAACTCAGGAGTATCGATACCGGATTGTTCCAATCCAAAACCCTCCAAACCTATTTCAGGGCTAACGACAAGCCAGGGTCTATGGCCAAAGCCTTAGATCGCTTGTGCCGTTATGCAGTTGATGCCGTAGAAGATGGCTTCCAGGTAATCGTGCTTTCCGATCGTGCCATTGATTCGGAGCATGCGGCTATTCCATCGTTATTGGCAGTTTCGGCAGTGCACCATCATCTCATCAGAAAAGGCTACCGTGGTGCCGTAGGCATTGTGGTAGAGGCTGGCGACGTTTGGGAAGTTCATCATTTTGCTACCCTGATTGGTTTTGGCGCAACGGCGGTAAATCCGTATCTGGCGTTGGAAACCATCAGCCATTTTGATCAAGAAAGCGGCCTGAAGCCAGAAAAACTGATTTCGAATTATATCTATGCCGTAAATAATGGTCTATTGAAGATTTTCTCTAAAATGGGAATATCAACCTTGCAGTCGTATCACGGTGCACAGATTTTTGAAATATTGGGCATCAACGAGCAAGTCGTGAACACGCATTTTACAGGTGCTGTATCGCGTATTGGCGGTTTAGGTCTGGATGAAATTGCTTACGAGACATTAATCAAACACCGCCGCAGCTTTGGGCCGCAAACCCAAGCCGCAAATTTGCTTTCGGCAGGCGGTACCTACAAATGGAGAAGAAGGGGCGAAAAACACTTGTTCAATCCTGAAACGATCCACTTGTTACAGAACTCGACCCGTAGAAAAGACTACGAAACCTTTAAGAAATACTCCAAACTCATTAACGACCAAACGGCACAGGCTTATACCATCCGTGGTTTGCTGGAATTCAATTACAACCGCTCGTCTGTCCCGTTGGATGAAGTAGAACCAGTAGAATCGATTTTAAAGCGTTTTGCCACAGGAGCGATGTCGTTCGGATCGATTTCCCACGAGGCACATTCAACTTTGGCCATTGCCATGAACCGGATTGGCGGCAAGAGCAATACCGGCGAAGGTGGCGAGGACGAAATTCGTTACCAACGGCTAGAAAACGGCGATTCGATGCGATCGGCCATCAAACAGATTGCTTCCGCACGTTTCGGCGTAACCAGTTATTACTTAACCAATGCCGACGAATTGCAGATTAAAATGGCGCAAGGTGCCAAACCTGGCGAAGGCGGTCAGTTGCCTGGGCATAAAGTAGACGACTGGATTGCAAAAGTTCGTCACGCTACACCTGGGGTAGGTTTGATTTCGCCACCGCCACATCACGATATTTATTCGATTGAAGATTTGGCCCAGCTGATTTTCGACCTGAAAAATGCCAACCGCGCAGCGAGGATCAATGTTAAATTGGTTTCAAAAGCGGGTGTAGGCACCATTGCCGCCGGTGTGGCCAAAGCACATGCCGATGTAATTTTGGTGTCTGGCTACGATGGCGGTACCGGCGCGTCGCCTCTAACCTCTATCCAGCACGCGGGTTTGCCTTGGGAGCTTGGCTTGGCCGAAGCCCACCAAACCTTGGTTAAAAACCGCTTGAGAAGCAGGGTCGTATTACAAACCGATGGCCAGTTGAAGACCGGTCGCGATATCGCCATAGCCGCTTTATTGGGCGCTGAAGAATGGGGTGTAGCTACCGCGGCCTTGGTTACCTCGGGCTGTATCATGATGCGCAAATGCCACTTGAATACTTGTCCGGTAGGCGTGGCCACACAAGATCCGGATTTGAGGAAATTATTTACCGGCGATCCAGACCATGTAGTCAATTTATTCTATTTTCTGGCCGAAGAACTGCGCGAAATCATGGCCGAATTGGGTTTTAGAACGGTAAACGAAATGATTGGTCAGTCTGATGCCTTACGCATGAGGCCAATTGACAACGCCGATTGGAAGCTGAAATATGTAAACCTGGCGCCAATCCTGTATCAAGAGCCAAATCACGGCGGACCTTTGTACCAAACCGAGCTTCAAGACCATGGCTTAGACCATGTATTGGATCATCAACTGATCGAAAAGGCACAGCCTGCCATCTTGAACAACGAACCTGTATTTGCCAATTTTGAGGTTAAAAATACCGATAGGGCTATTGGTACCATGCTTTCGAACGAGATTTCGAAAGTGCATCAAAGCGCTGGACTGGCTCCTGATACCATCAACTTTAAATGTGTGGGTTCTGCCGGACAAAGCTTCGGTGCATTCGCCACTAAGGGCTTAACCTTATTTTTAGAAGGCGAGGGTAACGACTACGTAGGCAAGGGTTTATCGGGTGCCAAATTGGTCATCTATCCATTTGGCAACATCAACTATGTGCCGGAGCAGAACATCATTATCGGCAACGTTGCCTTGTATGGCGCAACTTCGGGCGAACTGTATGTGCGTGGGAAAGCGGGCGAGCGTTTTGCGGTTCGCAACTCGGGCGCTACGGCAGTGGTAGAGGGCGTAGGTGATCATGGTTGCGAGTACATGACCGGTGGCGAGGTGTTGGTTATTGGAGATACCGGCAGCAATTTTGCCGCGGGTATGAGCGGGGGCATTGCCTGGATTTACGATACCGCCGGAACTTTCGCCAAGAAATGCAATCCCGAAATGGTCGACTTAGATCCATTGCAAGCGGAGGATGAAGAAAGAATCATCACTTTACTTAAAAATCATATCCGATTAACTAACAGTAGAGTTGCCGAATTTATATTAAGTGATTGGGAAGCGCAGTCGGCACATTTTGTCAAGGTATTTCCTAAAGAGTACAAAGCAGTTTTATTACAACGTCAACAAGTTAAAATCAACTAACCATGGGAAAAGTGACAGGATTTCTTGAATTCGAAAGAGTTTCGCCTTCAAGACAGGAACCGGAGGCACGTATCAAACATTACGATGAGTTTTTGCATGCTTTGCCACCCGAACAGTTGAACAAGCAGGCCGCGCGTTGCATGGATTGTGGAGTGCCTTTTTGCCAATCGGGTTGTCCGTTGGGCAATGTAATACCAGAGTTTAACGATGCCGTTTACCGTGGCGATTGGCTGAATGCGACTGAGATTTTGCTCAGCACCAACAATTTCCCTGAATTTACAGGCAGGATTTGTCCGGCACCTTGCGAAAGCGCTTGCGTATTGGGCATCAATAAACCACCGGTAGCTATCGAGGAAATTGAAAAGCATATTATTGAAATTGCTTTCGAGAAAGGCTACATCAAAGCCAATGCCCCATTAATCAGGACCGGAAAACGCGTAGCTGTTATCGGTTCAGGTCCGGCCGGCTTAGCCGCTGCTGCACAGCTCAATAAGGTTGGACACGAAGTAGTGGTTTTTGAGCGCGATGATGTACCTGGTGGCTTGCTTCGCTATGGTATCCCTGATTTCAAGTTGCAAAAAGATGTAGTAGAAAGAAGGATCAAGTTGATGGAAGAAGAAGGCATTAGCTTTAAATGCAACGCCAATGTAGGCGAAAACGTAGAACTGAGTACGTTATTGAGAGATTACCAGGCCCTTGTATTGGCTGGTGGCTCTACCATTCCGCGCGATTTGAATTTGCCCGGCAGGGAATTAGAGGGCATTCATTTCGCCATGGATTTTCTCAAACAGCAAAACAAGCGCGTTGGTGGTCGTGAAGTGAACGAAAAGCCACTAATGGCAACTGGAAAAAACGTAATTGTAATTGGTGGTGGCGATACAGGTTCAGATTGTATCGGTACTTCTAACCGTCATGGGGCCAAATCGGTAACCCAATTCGAGATCATGCCTATGCCACCGCAAAGCAGAACCGAACACATGCCTTGGCCACAATATCCCATGCTGTTAAAGGTTACTTCTTCGCATGAGGAGGGGGCCAGCAGGAATTGGGCGGTAAACACCAAAAAGTTCATTGCCGACGAGCAAGGCAGGCTCAAAGCATTGAGCGTAGTGGAAGTAGAGTGGGAGATCGATGCGCTGGGCCGAGCAGTAAGCTTTAAGGAAATTGCGGGTACCGAAAAAGAATATCCATGCGAACTGGTTTTATTGGCCATGGGCTTTTTGCATCCCCAAAAACAGGGCCTGCTCGAAAAACTGGGTGTAGAACTCGATGCCAGGGGCAATGTAAAAGCCGTAGAAGGGCAATACCAAACCAATATTCCGAAGGTTTTTGCTGCAGGCGATATGCGTAGAGGCCAATCTTTAGTGGTTTGGGCCATTTCTGAAGGTCGTGAAACCGCCCGCAAGGTCGACGAATACCTGATGGGGTACAGCAAACTGCCCTCGAAAGATGCGATTGCCTACGCCTAATCAAGAATAGTTTTTCCCAAATTATAATTTTGACCACAGCCAACAGTTTTACTGTAGCTGTGGTTTTTGTTTTTGAAATAGCTTTGGATTGGATTTTATGGAATTTGCGGTTTTAAGTCATCATTTTATTAAACTCAAAAATGCATCTGAAAAAACTACTTTTCTTATTGTTGCTATGCTATTCCCATAGCTTGCTGGGCCAAACCAATTGGCACCAAATAGAAATCGCATTAAGCAAGCAGCGAGATGAACAGCAAATATCCAGCGATGAATATTATGCAAGACTTAAAAGCGAAGCTGGAATTCTTAATGAACTGAATCTGTGGATAAAATCCGAAGATACGGTTGCTACGAAATCTGATACGAGAAAACTTAGCCTTTATTTTCCTGAAAAATTCCAAATTGTCATGCCCAATGGTAATAAGTATGCTCAGGTCTACCTGCAAAACAACACTTCCGATCCACTCAATATCGCCAGGATAGACGCTACCATTGATAAGGTTAGGGAATATTTTTTCATCAACAAAAAATGGGTGCCTTTTAGAAAAAACGGAACATCCACTTGCGGAAATAGCTATTTTGAGAGTAAACTGGCACCTAACAGGCAATTAACCATGTATTTGGATAATGAAGCATTAACAAAGGGCAAAAATAAAATCAAGTATAAGATTCGGATCAATTTGGGTGATCAGGTCATTGAGTCAAATGTGATTACCCTGCATTTGTACGATAGCCAACTTAAACGCATTACAGAAAGCACCTTAAAAACGAAGTAAGTCGCGGTTTTAGTCCTGTTAAACCTTTAGATTGCTTCTAAATAAGTGCTGTCCATTTTAAACCAAAGTTCTTATTCCGATATTAGGTAATTATCCTTAAACGCTATTCCCTTATGTCAAAAGCAGCTGAGAGCCAAACCGGCGATAGCCGACGCGATTTCTTGAAGAAAACTTCTTTAGCCGCGGCCCTGTCCTTAACGCCAATCACCATTCTTAAGGCCGCCGACCAGAAAGTTGACGAACATTTTGCCGAGCTTTTTGAAAAAATACCTTTAAACTTAAAAGTGAACAATAAAGCTTATAACCTCAAGGTCGAACCCAGGGTTACTTTATTAGACCTGTTGAGAGAACAATTGCACCTCACTGGCACCAAAAAAGGTTGCGACCATGGCCAATGTGGTGCCTGCACCGTACACGTGGATGGGCAAAGGATAAATTCGTGCCTCAGTTTGGCAGTAATGAACGAAGGCAAAACCGTAACCACTATCGAAGGCTTGGCTAATGGCGATGAGCTGCATCCCATGCAGGCTGCTTTTATTAAGCACGATGGCTTTCAATGCGGCTATTGTACACCCGGACAAATCATGAGCGCAGTAGCCTGTGTACGTGAAGGCCATGCCAATTCTAAAGATGAAATCAGAGAGTACATGAGTGGCAACATCTGCCGCTGTGGCGCTTATCCGAATATTGTAGATGCCATACAAGAAGTAAAAGAGAAAGGAGTTAAGGTATGATCAACTTCCAATACCTTCGAACTTCGGTAGTTAAAACGGCTCTGAGCCTGATCAATAAGGATTCGAAAGCTGTTTTTATTGCTGGTGGCACCAACTTGGTCGATTTGATGAAAAGGGGCGTAACGGCGCCCGAAAAGCTCATCGATATTAATCATTTGCCCCTCAAACAAATCAGTTTCACTAATAATTTATTACAAATAGGCGCCTTAACCAGCAATACAGCCTTGGCCGAAGCGCCCATTGTAAAGGAAAAATTCCCTTTGCTAAGTATGGCTCTACAGGCAGGTGCTTCCGCGCAATTGCGCAATGTAGCTACGGTTGGTGGCAATATGATGCAACGTACCCGTTGTGGTTATTTTTATGATACCACTATGCCCTGCAATAAGCGCGAACCTGGAAGCGGTTGTGGTGCCATAGGAGGCTATAATAGAATGCATGCCATCTTTGGCACTTCAGAGCATTGCATCGCTGTACACCCCAGCGATATGTGCGTTGGCTTGGTAGCCTTAGATGCGCAAGTAGTTTTGGCAAGTACAAAAGGAGAGCGAAAAATAAAGTTTGCCGATTTTCACAAACTCGCAGGTAATACCCCAGAAAAAGACAACAACCTCCAAAAAGGAGAGTTAATTCTACGCGTAGAAATCCCTGCCAATAATTTCAACAAGAATTTCCACTACCTCAAAGTGCGCGATCGCTCTTCCTATGCCTTTGCACTGGTTTCTGTAGCCGCCGCATTAGAGATAAAAAACGGCCTTATTAATGAAGCCCGCTTGGCCATGGGCGGTGTAGCGCACAAACCTTGGCGCTTGGCAACAGCAGAAAACTTTCTCAAAGGCAAAGCTGCCAACAAAGCCAATTTCGAACAGGCATCCAAAATAGCCATGGATGGTGCGAAGAGCTTTGGAGAAAACGATTTTAAGCTCACTTTGGCCCCAAATACAATTGTAGAAGCATTAACCTTAGCCCTAGCCAAAGCCTAACATGGAAGATTTATTTTTTATTGACGAAAACGATCGCGTTGACGGCATCGAAAAGGTAACTGGAAAAGCCAAGTACTTTGCCGAATATCAATTGCCTGGCCTGGTTTATGGCGTTTTGGTTACAAGCACCATCACCAAGGGTAAAATTATAGGCATTGAGGCCAAGGCAGCCAACAATGCGCCCGGCGTTTTAGCGGTTTTATCCCATTTGAATAAACCTTCGGTGCCTGCCTATGAGCAAGAGGGTGGTTCGCCGATGAAGATTTTTTATACCGATCAGATCTTTTTCAATGGTCAGCCTATAGCACTTGTCGTTGCCGATACTTTCGAAAGAGCAACCTATGCCGCTTCATTGGTAAAGGTAAGCTATGAAAAAACGCCTTTCAATACCGATTTTGAAGGAAGTATTAAAGACACCAAAGCCAAGAAGTTGCAAGGCCAGGCACCGTATAAACGGGGCGTAGAAAACGCCTACAAAACTGCTGAAGTACAGGTAGAGGCGGTTTATACTTTGCCTGTAGAAACTCATAACCCCATGGAGCTGCACGGCATTATCGCCGATTGGGGCGTTAACGACAAAGTAACGGTTTATTCCAAAACGCAGGGCGTAAAATCCACGCAGAATACCATTGCCGGCACTTTTAAAATTCCTGTAGAAAACGTACAAGTCAACTCCCAATTTGTAGGTGGAGGTTTTGGCATGGCACTCAGAACCTGGCCTTTGGAAATTGCGGCCGTGATGGCTTCCAAGCAACTGAAAAAGCCTGTAAAACTGGTAATTACCCGCGATCAGATGTTTACTATGGTAGGCAACAGACCCGCTTCTTACCAGAAAATAGGCTTAGGCGCCAACAAAGACGGCAAAATTACCGGCATCACCCATACCGCTTTTGGCCAAGGTGCCACTTATGAGAACTTTACCGAAGGCGTGGTGAACATGACCAAGTTCATGTATGCTTCAGAAAATGTAAATACCAATTATTATGTAGTGCCACTCGATATGGGCGTTCCCATTTGGATGCGGGGTCCGGGCGAAGCTACGGGTGCTTTCGCCTTAGAAAGTGCCATTGATGAAATGGCGTATGCCTTGGACATGGATCCCTTGGATTTCAGGACAAAAAACGATCCCGAAACAGACCCTGCCCAAAATAGGCCATTTTCGAGTAAATATGTAAAGGAGGCTTATAAATTAGGCGCAGCCAAAATTGGCTGGGGCAACCGAAAAAACAAACCGGCAAGCCTAAACGATGGCCCATGGCAAATAGGCTATGGCGTTAGCGTAGGCGTATTTAATGCCTCCAGGGGGCGTGCAAGCGTAAAGGGCATATTGAAAGCCGATGGAACCTTGGTGCTGCAAAGTGCTACCAGCGATATTGGTCCGGGTACCGGAACCGGCATGACTTTAATAGCCAGCAGGCTGATGAGCCTTCCGGTAGATAAAATTACTTTCGAGCTGGGCGATTCGTCGTTGCCACCTGCACCCAGCCAAGGCGGTTCGGCTACGCTTTCTACAGTTGGTGCCGCGGTAAATGACGTATGCGTTTCCTTAAAATCAACGATAGCCGAATTGGCGGCTAATTCAGGCATGGCTGCCACTTCAAACTTTGTAGATGTGCTCAAAAAGAACAATCTGCCAATGATTGAAGTCACCAAGCAATCGCAGGGAAGCCCTGAGGCCAAAAACTACTCGATGTATTCTTTCTCTATCCACTTTGTGCAGGTCAAAGTACATCAGGCTACCGGTGTGGTTAAAGTGAGCAAGATCGTTTCGGTTGGCGATTCGGGTAAAATCGTAAGCCCTAAAACAGCCCGAAGCCAAATGGTGGGCGGTGCCGTTGGAGGTATAGGGATGGCTTTAACCGAAGAAGCCATTTTAGATAATCGTTACGGGCGTTACGTAAACAACAACTTTGCCGATTACCATGTGCCGGTAAATGCCGATGTGCCGGATATTGACGTGATTTTCATCGACAAACCCGACCCAATCATCAACCCGATGGGGGCAAAAGGCATGGGCGAAATTGCCTTGATCGGCTTTTCGGCCGCGGTAGCCAATGCCGTGTTCAATGCCACTGGTAAGAGGATCAGAAGCTTGCCCATAACACCTGACAAAATTCTTGCTAGCTAATTCGTTTCCTTAGGAGGGTAGCCTCATCCAAGTTTATCGGAAGGGTTGGAGTGGAAGAAAAGAAAATCCAAAAAAAAATCCCGCTAGAAATACCTAGCGGGATTTTATTATTTCAGACTATCTGTGCTTAGTACAAAGTGAACTCAACACGACGGTTGGCTTGACGGCCAGCCGCAGTCTTGTTGGTGGCAATAGGTTGGTCAGGACCATAACCGGTAGCTTCGATACGTGAAGCATTGGCACCTTGACCTACCAAGTAAGCTTTAACCGCTTCTGCTCTGTCTTTAGACAAACGCAAGTTTAGTGCTCTTGAACCGGTATTGTCGGTGTGACCAGCTAGTTTCAAGCTGAAATCTTTACTCATTAACAAAGCGGCAACATCGTTTAAGCTTGCATATGATTTTTGACGGATGGTAGATTTACCCAAATCAAATTCCAAGTTTTTAATCGCCTCGGCAACTACTTTACGGTCGGCTTCGGTTACTACAACTTTGGTTTCTTTAATGATTTGAGGTTTTGGAGTGGCCAATGGACAACCAGAACCATCAACAACAGTACCTGCAGGAGTACCTGGGCATTTATCGAATTTGTTGGCTACGCCATCGCCGTCATCATCGCCCATATCTTTCGCATATTGCTCTCTGTCTCTTTGTGCATTTTGCTCGGCAGTAGACAAAGCTCTTCTCAACTCATCGCTTTCTTCTTTGCTTTGAATGCGTACGCTAGCCAAAGAGCTGTAGTTTTGCAATTGTGGTTTCTCTTTTTTACCCAATGCAAATTCTAAACCGGCGTGGGCATAAGTAAATTTATCGTTTCTTAAACCATTGCTTCCATCGAATTTACCTGATTTTACAAAGTTTACATCATAGCCTAAGTCAAGGTTGATACCTTTGGCTACGCCCACTTTGAAACCGATTCCGGTTGGAATAAACCAGTTTTCCATGTAGCTCTGGTTGTTTTGTACGGCGCCATTGTAGTAATCTGCACCCGACGACATGTAACCAGCACCAGCTTTAACATAAGGGATCAACACAGCATTTTCATCATTGATGTTGATGTTGGCAATGTTATAAACCGCTGTTAAGGCTCCAGACCACTGGATATGCGTTTTGAAGCCAGAGTTGGCAATGTAGGTCGGGTCGCCATTGGCATCAACGCCAAGTTGGCTTCTTAAGCCCTGTACCTTACCAGCCAAGAACTCGGC
This sequence comes from Pedobacter sp. TM02, assembly GCF_059705275.1. Lineage (NCBI taxonomy): Bacteria > Pseudomonadati > Bacteroidota > Sphingobacteriia > Sphingobacteriales > Sphingobacteriaceae > Pedobacter > Pedobacter sp. TM02. The sequence continues at coordinate 2,177,420 of NZ_AP046530.1, read as the reverse complement.
TTGAATACCTAACGAAGGCAAAATTTGTTTTTTGATGTAACCACCATAACCAATATTTTCTTTTGCAGTTTGGAAATCACGGAATTTTCCATCAAATAGTGTTCTTGGTGTCAATACACCACCATGAACTCCAACAGACCAAGTACGGAAACTTTGGGTGGAGAAGCGATCTGCCGTTGGTGTTTGTGCAAATGCCTGGGTAGATAAGCCAAGCGCTGCAACTAGCATTGTCGATTTGATAATTTTTGTGTTCATGTTTTTCTGTTTTTGTATGTGTTCTTAAAAGTAACTCAACAAGTTTGTTACATCCACTACAGAGAAAAAACCCTGCCAAAAAGCTACAGAACGACATCAACTCGCATGGGTTCAACAAGTTAGGTGGCTTGGTTTGAAATGACTTGCAAACCGCGTTTAGCGTAAAAAAAGATAAATATTGTATACTTTACTAGACAAAGTTAGTTTTTAGCACTGGGATTCTTCAAGCCGATTTCTAGTTTTTCCAAGGCTTTTTCTATGCGCTCGAGCCTGGTTTTTTCCTGCTTGGCCGTTAATATCCAAAGCACGTATTCTTTTTGGTTGGAATAGGAGAGCTGCTCATAAAAAGCCAAGGCTTTCGTGCTTTTTTCCAGTGCATTTTGAAGATCGGCAGGAAGCTTCACCTTTTTATTGGCTACGTCAATGTATTCGCCAAAGGCATTGCCTGTAATTTCCTGATTACCAACACCCGATTTCCTTTGGGCATCGGCAGGTTTGATCCTTAAGGCCGTCCAGGTTTCATTAACAGCGGCCGAAGCGCAGGGGGCCAGGTTAAATACCTTTAAATCATCCCACGATTGCATCAGGTTTAAATCGGTAGCCAAGCCTGATTTGGCTTTGGGATACAAAATCCAGCAGATGGTTTTAGCGCCAATCGCAGCTGCATTTGCCTTTAAAGAATCCATCAGGGCGGTTTTGGTTTGTGCAAAGATCAAGATAGCGTCAAAATCGGCTTGCGGGGCAAAAGATATTTCGATAGCGGCAGGTATAGGATCGAAAATGGCACCGGCATTAGCCGGAGCATTGATAATACTGAGCTTAAATCCTGCTTTTACCTGCAGTTTTTTGAAAAGTGCGTCTTCCATGAGCTACAATCTGAGTTTGGCAAAAAAATCCCAAAGCACTATGCCGGCAGAAATCACAATATTAAAAGAGTGCTTTGTGCCAAATTGTGGTATTTCTATGCAAGAATCAATGTTTTTCATAGCTTCGTCACTTACGCCATTGACTTCGTTTCCAAAAATCAGCGCATATTTTTTATTCACATCAGGTTTAAAAACATTGAGCATGGTGCTGTTCTCCGCCTGTTCAATGGCTATAATTTCATAACCATGGGCCTTTAAGCTGCCAATGGCCGTTAAGGTATCTGCAAAATGGATCCAATCGACAGAATCGGTGGCGCCCAAGGCCGTTTTTTCGATTTCGCGATGCGGAGGTTGTGCCGTAATGCCACATAATACTACCTTTTCGATGGCAAAGCCATCTGCCGTTCTGAATACCGAGCCTACGTTGTGCATGCTCCGCACATTATCCAATACTACTACTACAGGCAGTTTTTCCTGTTCCTTGAATTCCTGTACGCCTACACGGTTCAATTCGTCGAGTTTCAGTTTTCGCATGTACAAACTTAGAAAAACCTAGTTGTTTTGAAGAGAATCTACAGGGAATTAATTAACCGGAACAGCCAGGGTTTTTACGCCATCGCCAATGGCATGCACATAAATTGCAGCCGGATAGCCAATTTTAGTGACGTAATCTTCGGTTAAGTGTTTTGCGAAATCCTCTTCATAACCTTTTTTAAGCAAAGCAATGGCACAGCCGCCAAATCCGGCACCGGTCATGCGTGCGCCAATCACATGCTCGTAGGTTTTGCAAAAATCAACCACGGCATCCAATTCTTTTCCGGTAACTTCATACAGCTCTTTTAGCGATTGGTGCGAAGCATACATCAGGCGGCCAAACTCTTCAAGTTCGCCTGCATTGAGCGCCTTGGCCGCCGAGTGCACACGATCATTTTCCCTGACCACGTGGGTTGCTCTTTTCAATACGGTATCATTCGCAATCAGGTGGCTATGCAAGGCAAATTTTTCGGCATTGAGTTCACACAGGTAATTGATGTTGATTTCTTGCTGCAGTGCCTTCAAAGCTTCCTGGCATTCGGCAACGCGCTCGTTGTATTTCGATTCAGAAAGTTCGCGGGTTTTATTGGTGTTGATGATGGCTAAAATATAGTCGCCAAGCTGACAATCTACTACTTTGTATTTTAAGGTATCGCAATTCAGCACCAAAGCCTTGTCGGCTTCGCCAAAGGCAATGGCAAACTGGTCCATAATACCAGAATTAACGCCTATAAATTCGTTTTCTACTTTTTTGGAAAGCTTAACCAGTTCGAGTTTATCATGGCCCAATTGGTAATAATCGTTCAGGGCATAGGCGGTAAGTACCTCGATAGAAGCCGACGACGAAAGGCCAGAGCCGATAGGGATATTGCCATAATAAAGCAGATCGAGGCCTGTAGTCAGCTTCCAATCCTGATCTTGAAGCTCGTTAATAATTCCTAAAGGATAATTGTACCATTCTCCGCCCGTTTTTTCATAGCTGTTTTGCAGGGGAAAGCTGCTTTCGTCTTTAAAGTTTACGCTTTTAAAACGGATCATGCCCTCGTTGTTTGGTGCCAGGAGCAACCAGGTTCCGGCCGTAATGGCACAAGGCATCACCAGGCCTCCGTTATAGTCGATATGTTCGCCAATTAAGTTCACCCGGCCCGGGGCAAAATACGCAGCAGCTGGATCTTGTTGATAATGTTGGTTAAATACTTCGGTTAATTGGTTTTTCATGTTTTAGTTCTTGGTAGAGTTATATTTTAAATTGTATTTTAGCTGAGCACCTAAGATACAACTTATGAAAATAAAGCAAATACACACGGGTAAAATTATTGATGAAAAAGAAGTGATTGCAGTTGAACTGTACAATGACAAAGGCACCCTCGTAAGCATCTATAATTATGGCACCATCATCAGCAAATTTATAGTACAGAACGCCAAAGGCGAAATGCAGGATATTGTGTTGGGCTTTGACCATTTTGACCAGTACGTAAGTGACGAATATTTGGCAAACTACCCTTATTTGGGAGCAATTATCGGGCGTTATGCCAATCGCATCAAAAACGGAAAATTCAATATTGATGGTGTCGATTACCAATTGGCCAAAACCAATGGCGAAGATTGCCTGCATGGTGGCTTCAAGGGCTTCGACAAAAAGGTATGGGATATTGTTTCTACGAGCGAAGAACCGAATGCCAGCGTTACATTCCAGTATTTCAGCTTAGATGGCGAAGAGAATTTTCCCGGCGATTTGGCCGTTCAGCTTACTTTCGAATTGACCAACAACAACGAACTGATCTTGACCTACCAGGCCGATACAGACGAAGCTACACCGATTAACCTGACCCACCATAGCTATTTCAACTTGTCGCCCACTTTAGGGCAAGTTACGGGGCACCTGCACCAAATGAATGCCTCCAACTATTTGGAACAAGACAGCAACTATGTAGTAACCGGCAAATTGATACCGGTTGAGGGCACTTATCACGATTTTAGAAAAGGCAAAATCATAGGGCAGAACTGGAATGCCGAAGAAGGCTATGACCAGACTTATGTGTTGGATAAAACCTATGGCGAACTGACATTAGCCAGCAAAACCAGCGAAGCCAACAGCGGACTTACCTTAAGCATTTATACCACCGAACCTGTAGCACATTTGTATACAGCCAAATACCTTAATGTAAAAAACGGAAAAGGAAATCAGGATTATAAGGAGTTTGATGCTTTTTGCGTGGAAACACAGCACCACCCAAATGGCATTAACCTGCCACAGTTTCCTTCAACCTTGCTGAGGCCGGATGAAGTTTATAGCCAAGTTACCATTTATAAAGTTGGTACTTAAATCAAACCATTCGCGTTTTTTGTTGTTGCCTAACTGTACTGGCCTTCATGCCGTAATGTATTAACCCCAATTTAACCTCAACCTTTATAAAGATGTTTACCTTAGATGCCATTGAGCAGGCAGCCAGCAAAGTGGCTACCGGCGCCGACTTCCCTCAGTTTGCAAAAGCCCTCAAAGCAATGGGCGTACGGAGAAACGATGTTTATGTAATGAATGGCATGGCTATTTATTTTGGCGAAGGAGAGGAGAGCATTGAAAGTGGCCCAGCTTATGAAAACCTGCTGATTGAAGAAGAGTCAGACAAAGAAGCCTTACAGCAAGCTCTGAAAACACATCAGCAAGGCCAAAGCGATTACCAGACCTTCTGCAGGCAAGCTGCTTCAGCCGGTGTAGAAAAGTGGATTATCGACCTGAACGTTGGTACGGTAACGTATTTAGATACGAGTGGCAAGGAACTGGTTACCGAAGAAATCGCACTTTAAGTAAGTGTTTAAAAATATTTATTGTTTTGTAACAGCAATGTTATTTAAGTTATATATTTGTTAAAATAATGAACAATTATTAACACACCAAATATAACCTATTGTGACGAAATCGCTGATGCAAAGCAATTTGCGCTTAAAGGCAAGTTTATGCAATTTATTCAACAACCGGAACTTTATATTTGCCATCTGGGTAGCATTGGCGTTGGCCGTATCAATCAAACAAGCATTTCAGCCTACCAACAACAACTACCTGATTTTTAAATATGTTTACCTGCATGCGGTAGAAAGATTACCATTATACGATTTCTATTTTAATCAGTACCAGGATTCGAACCATTACGGACCTTTTTTCAGCTTGGTTATTGCTCCTTTTGCACAATTGCCCGACTATTTGGGCATGTTGCTTTGGCAATTGGCCAATATTGGCTTTTTGTTTTTCGCCATTTCGCAATTGCCCATAGGCAAAAACAAGGTGAATTTGGTTTTTTGGATCATTACCCACGAGCTCTTGACAGCCATGTTCGGCCTGCAGTTCAATATTTCCATTACGGCCATTATTGTGCTGGCTTATGTATTTATTGTTCAGGGCAAGAATTTTTGGGCGGCTTTTGTGATTATGCTGGGCACTTTCGTAAAGCTTTACGGCATTGTGGGCTTAGCCTTCTTCTTTTTTGCCAAACAAAAACCCAAATTTATATTGTACTGTATCTTTTGGGCCATAGTGATGTTTGTAGCGCCTATGCTGTTTTTTTCGCCGGCTTACATTCTGCAATGCTACCACGACTGGTTCGTTTCGCTGAGCGAAAAACAACACCTCAACGCCTCGCTCAATTCTATGCAGGATATTTCGGTAATGGGTATGGCTCGTCGGATCAGCGGCCATGCCAGCTTGCCCAACTTGCCTTTTATCTTAGGGGGGCTTTTCCTCTTTGGCCTGCCTTATCTGCGCATCAAATATTATAAAAATGAAGTATTTAGGCTCCTGATTTTAGCCTCTACACTCATTTTTGCGGTCATCTTCAGCAATTCTTCAGAATCGCCTACCTATATTGTAGCCTTTACCGGAGTTGCGGTTTGGTTTGTAATACAAGAAAGGCCACTCAAACCGATTGTTATTATTCTATTCATATTTGCCTTTGTATTAACCAGTTTATCACCATCCGATTTGTTTCCAAGGTACCTGAAAGAGACTTACGTAAAGCCGTATTCTCTAAAGGCGTTGCCTTGCATACTCATCTGGCTGGCTATCATCTACCAACTGATAGTAGAGAAATTTAAGTTAAAACCCATACAACACACACATGAATAAACTTGTTTCAATCGTTATCCCGGCCCACAATGAGGAAGAGAACATCATCGTTATTGTAGACAGGATAGAGAAAGTATTCGACACCTTGCCCTACAGATTCGAAATCCTGGTAGTAGACGACGGGGGTACGGATAAGACACTGGAAGTGATCGAAAACCTGGCTAAGGCAAAAGACAATTTCTTTTACGTCGAGTTTTCGAGAAATTTTGGACATCAGCCCGCATTAAAGGCTGGTTTGGACTATGCCAATGGCGACTGCGTAATTTCGTTGGATGCAGATCTGCAACACCCGCCGGAATTGTTCAGGCAAATGCTCCAAAAGTGGGAAGAAGGCTACGACGTTGTATACACCCGCCGAAAGGAAGACAAGACACTGCCGTTTAAGAAGCGTAAAACCTCTTATTATTTCTACAGGCTGCTCAATTCGCTTTCCGACATTGAAATTGAGCCTGGTACGGCCGATTTTAGGCTGTTAGACAAAAAGGCCGTCAAAATTTTCAGGGATTTTAAAGAGAATGATTTGTTTATCAGGGGATTGGTCAAATGGTTAGGATTTAGACAATGTCCGATAGATTATATTCCGGAAGCCCGTTTTGCCGGAGCCAGCAAATACAACGTCAGCAAAATGCGTAAGCTGGCTATACAAGGCGTTACCTCGCTCAGCACCAAGCCTTTGCATACAGCCGCCTATCTGGGATTCTTTTTCTCGCTCATGTCGGTACTTTACGTTCCGTATGTTCTTTATGCATTTTACGTGGGCAAACCAGTTAGTGGCTGGGCATCGCTCATCATGACTGTTGCCTTTTTTGGCGGATTGCAGCTCATCATCCTGGGTATTATCGGCATTTACATTGGCAAAATGTTTATGCAGACCAAAAACAGGCCGAATTACATTATCCGTTCAACTAATATAGAAGGGATACTCTAGTGTTTTTGATCAGTTTTGACATCGAAGAGTTCGATATGGCTTTCGAATATGGAAAATCCATAGCTTTCGAAGCGCAAATCAGTATTTCGGTTGAGGGCTCGCACCAAATCCTCGATCTTTTAAAGAAGCATCAGGTAACGGCTACTTTCTTCTCAACGGCCGTATTTGCTCTACATGCACCCGAAATTATCGAACGTATTAAAAGGGAGGGCCATGAATTGGCCTCCCATAGTTATTACCATTCTAAGTTTGCCACTGAAGACCTGGCCTTGGCCAAACAGCAATTGGAAGAACTCTCGGGCTTGCCTATAGCAGGCTTCCGGATGCCCAGGATGATGCCGGTTGACGAGCAGGAAATTGCCAAAGCGGGCTATTTGTACAACAGTTCCATCAATCCCACTTATTTGCCGGGAAGGTACAATAACTTGGGTGTTTCGAGGACTTATTTTGAGAAAGAAGGTGTATGGCAGCTGCCGGCATCAGTTAGCCCGATGTTTCGTATTCCGCTGTTTTGGTTGTCTTTTCATAATTTCCCGCTTTGGCTATACAAGCATTTGTTGCGCAGGGCCTATCAGAAAGATGGTTATGTAAACATCTACTTTCATCCATGGGAATTTACGTCGTTAAACGATAAGCAGAAATTTGGATTTCCTGGCTATGTAAGTAAAAATTCAGGTGCGCAAATGATTGCAAGAATGGATAAATTATTGGCCTGGGTAAACAAAAAAGGTTATAAAAGTAGTACCATAGCCGATTTCGTCAAGAAAATCAAGCCTCTTTCCTGACCGTTTTGAACGAAAAATAGGTTTGGCAAAAATAGCTGAGCAAAGAAAGCACCACGATGATGATTGCCTGTGATGGCGTTGCCCAAAACCCGAAGTAACCTACCAATAAGTGCAACAGGAAATAATCGAGAAAGATATTGGTTACCGTGAGGCTGGCATAGCGTACAAACTGTACGTGTCCCAATAGGTTGGAGGATTGAAACACTACATATTTATTGAGGCAAAAACCTATTGGAAAGCTAATGGAAAGAGCCAGCAGATAGGCTGCGATGTACCTCGATATGGCAAAGCCCAGTACATAGATCACTTTACCTGTAAAGAGAAAATTGTAGCTGACCGAGAAAACCAGCAGGTTGAGCAGGGCATTGCTGCCACCACAAAAGGCATATCTGAACGTTTGAATCCCAATCAGCCTCCTGAATGGCGGATAAAAGAAGTCGATAAAGCTTAAAATAAAGTCTCTGACCCGTTGCATTTAGGCTAGTCTTTCTAAAACGGTTTTAATGGCTTTCTCTACGATTTTTTCGGGCTGGCTGCTAAACTCAAACTTTACGCGACTAGCCAGAATGGCATTGACCGACAATGCCTGATGTCCGAGTGTTTTGGCCAAGGCATAAATACCTGCTGTTTCCATTTCGAGGTTGGTGATGCGGTGTTTGCCCTGTGCAAAGCTGTTGAGCTGACTGATGAAATCGGGCACTGCATTTTTGGCCCTGACCTGCCTGCCTTGGGGCGCATAAAAGCCTGGAGCGGTAATGGTAATGCCCTGTACCATGTCTTTTCCAATGGTTTGCAGCAGGGTGTCGTTGGCTGCAGTGAGGTAAGGATGAATGCTTCTGATATGCGAAAAATGCGTTTTGATACTTTCCAATAAGCTGTGTTCTTCGCCTGATACCTGATGGATGTAATAATTCATCAAAGCATCGAAACCCAAACCGTATGACGAGGCCAGTATGGTGCCCATTGGGATATCGGGCTGGATAGCTCCAGAAGTACCGATCCGGATAATATCCAGTGATTTTAATTCATCTTTAATGGTTCTGGTTGCAAAATCGATATTAACCAGGGCATCCAATTCGTTAAAAACAATATCGATATTATCGGTTCCGATGCCTGTAGAGATTACCGTTATGCGTTTTTTGCCAATATAACCTGTATGGGTAATAAATTCTCTTTTGCCTTTTTTAAGCTCTATCGAATCAAAATGCTTGCTGATTTCGGGTACACGGTCCAAATCGCCAACGGTAATTACCGTATCGGCAATATCTTCGGGCAATAAATTCAAATGATAAATGCTGCCGTCTGGATTAATGATCAAATCGGCCTCTGATAGTTTTTGCATGTGTTCAATTGTTTATATCGTTCGATTGCAGTATTGCTTGATTTGCGCATGGCTGGTGCTTCGCTTCGCCATCATAAACAATATAGCAATTTAACCATAATTTGAAATATTAAATCGTATAGAGATATTTTACTTTTAATCCGTTTACCTTTTCCAGCTTGCCCAGTACCAAATTAAGGTTGGTTTTTCGCACTTCGAAGCGCAATACGCATTTCAGGTCGAAGTTTTGCGCCAATAGTTGCAGTTCTTCTTCTTTCATGATGCGCATCACCGGATTCATTTCGAGGTAGTCGAATTCGGCTTCGTAAATGTCGTTTACGGTTTGGGTAACGATCTCACTGGCCTGCAAGGCTTCAACCGAGGCCGATTTGTAGGCATTGATCAGGCCAGGAACACCCAATAAAGTGCCCCCAAAATAGCGGACTACTACCATGAGGATATTGGTTACATCGGCCGAAAGCAACGAATTGAGGATCGGACGGCCTGCTGTACCCGAAGGTTCGCCATCATCGTTTAGCTTAAATACATTACGGTCTTGGCCCAAACGAAAAGCCCAACAAAAATGCCTGGCCTTGGCATGCTCGGCCCTTAACTTGCTTAACACGGGCTTCAGCTCGGCTTCGTTTTTAAAAGGGTAGGCATAGGCGATGAATTTGCTGCCTTTGTCGCGAAAAATTCCTTCGGCGGGGCCCTTTATGGTTTGGTAGGTATCATCAAACAGCATGCAGCTTGGATAAAGTAATCAGAATAATAGCGGCCAATGCTAAAACCAGTCCCAGGTAATTGAGCTTGGTTAATCTTTCCTTAAACAATACAATGCCAATAAAGCTTCCGGCTATAATGACACCCATATTCATGGTAGCAAAAACTGTAGATGGGTTTGCCGACATGGCTTGGTGGGCTTTCAGGTAGAAAAGGATATTGCCAAAATTGAAAAAGCCAAGCACACAGCCGCAAACAAAGTTGACCAGTTGCAGCTTGGTCTTTTTAATCGATGCCAAATACAGGATATAAGCCAAAGACAATACAAAGCAGATGCAGAATATCACAAAAAGCGAAGTGGTAAAGGGCATTACCGTAATTTGGCTTACCAGTTTCAGCAACACGTCTATTACGCCAAAACCCACAAAAACGAGCAACAGGTATAGCCATGATTTTTTTGACGAAACACCTTCAGATTTACGGTACATGGTAAAGACAATAGCCACAAAGCCGAAAATAAGGCCCACGTATTTCAAGCGGTCAAAACTATCGTTGAATAGGAAATAAGCTGCGCAGAGCGAAATAAACAGCGACAAACGCTGGGCAATATCGGTACGGGCCAAGCCGGCCTGCCTAACGGCAATACCTTGAAACAAAAAAATGGAAGGCAGCAAAATACCCAAGGCCGGGAATATCCACGAAATGTGGGCCAAGCTCACATCGCCCAAATTCGGCTTGAAAAATACAGCACTGAGCACAATGGCAAATAAGTAGTTCCAGGTTACGGCCTGCATGACATTAATTTCGTAACGTTTAGCCATTTTGAGCAATACGCCCACGGTAACACTGCAAATAATGCTTAGCGCTAAATAAATCATGTTTTATGAAGGTGTATAAATTTTAAGTACGTCGGTTCCCATAGCTGTTTCCGAAACCAGTGTTCCGGCAATAGCAGGTGCTAATATACCATTTGGCCACGTGGTTTGCGAAGTAAATATTCTGGCTTCGTCCCAAAGATTGGCTGCGATGAACTGGTTTAAGATCTGTGCGCCGCCTTCAACAATGACCGATTGGATATCCATCAGGTAAAGCTGGAAAGCTATTTTTTGTGCCAAATAAAACGACATATCTTCCATTTGTACAAAATGGACATTGTTTTGCACATCAGTTTTTACCTCGTTAAAAATAATGGTTTTGGAGGCCTCGTCATAAAGATGGTGCGAATTTGGCACCTCCAGGTTTCTATCGATGAGGATACGCACCGGATTTTTGCCAGATACATTTCTGGCCGTTAAACGTGGGTTATCGTTCAGCGCAGTTTGCTTGCCCACCAAAATGGCATCTTCTTCGGTACGCCATACATGGTTTAGCTGGTTGGCCAATGGCCCCGAGATCCAGGCTTGTCCGCCATTTTCTAGGGCGAAATAGCCATTGGCAGTCTGGGCCCATTTGAGGATGATAAACGGGCGCTGTGCTTTTATCCTGGTCAAAAAACGACGGTTCAGCTGCTTACATTGCGCCTCTAAAACACCGGTTTGTACCTGTACACCACCAGCTTTTAGCTTTTCGATTCCCTTGCCGTTCACCCCTGCAAAAGGATCGGCACTGCCAATCACTACTTTTTTGAGCTGATGCTTAACCAAAAGGTCGGCACAGGGTGGCGTTTTGCCAAAATGCGCACAAGGCTCGAGGCTGACATAGGCCGTAGCATTTTTGAGCAGGAGCGGAGCCGAATCGGCGTGGCGCTTAAATACGTCGTTAATGGCATTAACTTCGGCATGGGCTTCGCCAAATTTCTGGTGATAGCCTTCGCCAATAATTTGGTTTTGATGAACAATCACACAGCCCACCATAGGATTAGGACTAACCTGTCCCATACCCATAACAGCCAATTCCAAGCAACGCTGCATGTAAAATTCGTCGTTCATCACTGCAAAAATAGTCGATTGGCCGACAAATCAGTCATTGTTGCCTAATTTATTCTGATTGTATTTTGTAATAACGTTTAGCTATTTTTGCCCGAATGAAGCTTAAAGAACTGGCAATCAAATTTAATTCGGAACTAAGTGCCTTGTACGATGACGCGGAAAGCCAGGCTCTTTTCCTGATGGCTTTAGCGCAATTACTGCACATCAAACACCATGCTTACCTGCTTAGGAAGGAAGAAACATTAACTACCAGCGATTTGGCAAAGTTTGAAGGCTTGTTAGCCGAATTGGTTACTGGCAAGCCCATTCAATACATTTTTGGCGAGGCCCATTTCTTTGGGCTTTCTTTTAAAGTAAATCCTGAAGTGCTTATTCCGAGGCCGGAAACCGAAGAGTTGGTAGATTGGATTATTCAAACCGTCCATAATTCGCCGTTGGCCATTAGCCATAAACGCCTGCTCGATATTGGAACCGGAAGTGGCTGCATCGCCATAGCTTTGAAAAAGCATTTGCCTCAATTTGATGTTACGGGATTGGACATGGCGGCATCAAGCTTGGCTATAGCACAGGAAAATGCAGAATTGAACAGGGTTGAAGTGGAGTTTAAGTGGCAAGACATTCTCCAAATGCAGCATACCAAACTGCAGGAGCCTTATGCCATTATTGTAAGCAATCCGCCTTACATTACCCAAACCGAAAAAGAAGGCATGCATCAAAACGTGCTGGCCAATGAGCCGCATCGCGCACTGTTTGTGAGCAACGAAAAACCATTGGTTTTTTACGAAGCCATCGCCAATTTTGCCTTATTGAATTTAGGGCAGGGAGGGTTGCTGTTTTTCGAGATCAATGAGCATTTAGGTCAAGAAACAGTTGATTTACTAAATCATAAAGGATTTAAAAACATTGAATTAAGAAAAGATATGCAAGGCAAGGATCGAATGATTTGCAGCAGGCTTTAGCTTTTTAATTTACGATCTCGGATGAAACTGCGTGATGACGGTTTTCAGGTAATCGCGGTCTAAGTGGGTATAGATTTCGGTGGTGGTAATGCTGGCATGGCCCAACATTTCTTGTACAGCTCTTAAATCGGCGCCCCCTTCAATTAAATGCGTAGCAAAAGAATGTCTCAGGGTATGCGGACTGATATTTTTACGGATATTGGCCGCCACTGCCAGCGATTTGAGCAACTTGAATACAGAAATCCGCGATAAGCTGCTACCCGAACGGTTCAGGAATACAAAATCCTCATTTCCCTTTTTGATATCCAAATGAACACGGCATTCGTTAATGTAAATTTCCAATAACTTTAAGGCTGTTGACCCAATAGGAACCAAGCGCTCTTTGTCGCCTTTTCCAAGCACCTTGATAAACTCCGTCTGCGGAAAGATATTCGAAATTCGCAATGAAGTTAACTCACTCACTCTTAACCCACAACCATATAGGAGTTCAATAATCGCTTTGCTTCGTATCCCCTCAGGTTTGGAGGCATCTATGCAATCGATCAACTTATTGATTTCGTGTATATTGAGCGTATCGGGCAGCTTTCTGCTCAGTTTGGGAGCCTCTATCAGTACCGAGGGGTCTTCGACGATGATTTCTTCCTGCATTAGATAGCCAAAAAAAGACTTGATGCCCGATATCACCCTGGCCTGGGTAGTGGCTTGCATGCCTAAATCGTTAAGCCAGGTGATAAAGTTCCTCAAATCATCCAGCTGCACTTCTTTTAACAGCAATTCTCGACCAATGGCATCGTAATATTGGCAAAGCTTCTGGATGTCGCCCTGATAGGCTTCTATAGAATTTGCAGCAAGCGAACGCTCTAACCTTAAATAATCGTTAAAACCTTTGAGATAGGGCTGTATGCTCATTCAGATTATGGAGTTTTTTTTATAACATTGCAATGTTACATAATATTAGGCATGAAGATACAAATTATTAATGGCCCCAACCTTAACCTGCTGGGCCTGCGCGAACCAGGAATTTATGGCAGCCAGTCGTTTGACGAATATTTGGAACAGTTGCGCGAGCAATACAGCATCATCGAGATTGCCTATTACCAAAGCAATGTGGAGGGGGAACTGATCAACAAACTGCACGAAGTTGGCTTTTCTTACGATGGCATTATCATTAACGGTGGGGCCTATACCCACACTTCGGTAGCCATTGCCGACGCCATTGCCGGTATTAAAACACCAGTTGTAGAGGTTCATATTTCCAATATCTATGCCCGCGAAGAGTTTCGACATGTTTCTTTAACCGGCAAAAACTGTAAGGGTGTGTTAACCGGTTTTGGTTTAGATGGCTACCGCTTGGCGTTAGAAAGCTTTTTAAAATAACTGCTGATGAAAAAATATTTAATGCTTTTGCTTTTAGGCCTGTCGCTTAAAGGCTTCACACAAGCTCCAAGTCACACAACGAGCAACCGAATTGACCAAAATACGATAGTTAAAGATGGTTCAGGGACAATTTTGCCTTATAAAATCTGGCAAAAACTTGTGCAGAGCGGAGAATACTCATTAAGGCCTGCTAAAAGTGGCAGCCAGGAATATATAGTGTACCAAATGACTGAAGATGAAAAGGCCAAAGCCTTGGAGCGTCGCAAAGCAATGGCCACCAGTATGGGCAAGCCCAGGGCCAGCGATAGCTTTAAGGAAGGGGAGAAATTCAGAGGCGAAAAAATAACTGATATAAACGGCAACAAATTCGATCTGAGAAAGATAGAAGGCAAAATTTATGTCATTAATTTTTGGTTCATCAACTGTCCGCCCTGCAAACAGGAAATACCCGAACTGAACGAATTGGTGAAGCAATACCAAGACAATAAAGACATTGTTTTTTTGGCGATTGCCCTCGATGATAAATACAGTTTGAAACAATTCCTAAAAACTTCGCCTTTCAATTATAACGTAGTTGACGACGGTAGGTACTATGCCACCAAATACGGTGTAACCGCTTATCCAACCCACGTGATTATAGGCAAAGACGGTCTTGTTAAGTTCAGTACCGTCGGTTTGGCGCCCAATACCATACATTGGATCGAAAAAACCATTAAAGAACAGCTTTAAAGTGATGAGTTCTTTAAGTTGAGTTCGCTAAATTTTCTCACTTTGTGCACAAAATAAGCCCAAACGATACTGCCCTTGTAAACCCCTTGGTGCTGTTTCAGGCCTAATTGCCTAGCACCCCTCTTGCGTGCCGTTTGGCCGAGTTGCCTAAAGAAATGAAAATGCGCCTTGCTAATGGCCAGGGTAAATTTGGGCTTTCCCTTCAAGAGAAACTGTAGCCAAGCAGCTAAATCGTACCATAAACGTATAAAAATACGTCGGTAGGCTTCGGCTTTGGGCAGGTTCTTCTGCATGATCATGAGATTGTTCCTGAAATTGAGATAGGTTTTGAAAGGATTGTTGGCGCTGAGCGTACCGCCTCCCAAATGGTAAACCTCGGCATCGGCACAGCACATTACCTTGTAGCCCAGGTTTTTCAGTCGCCAGCAAAGGTCTATTTCTTCCATGTGGGCAAAGAGGTCTACATCCAGGCCACCCACTTCGTTCCATACCGATTTTTTGATAAAAAAGGCGGCGCCACTGGCCCAAAAAACTTCAAGATTTTCATCATATTGGCCATGATCTGTTTCTACTTGGTCAAAAATACGACCCCGGCAAAACGGAAATACATGGGCGTCTACAAAGCCACCTGCCGCACCGGCATATTCGAACTGATCTTTTTGCGTGGCCCATTTGATTTTTGGCTGTGCAGCGCCAATGGTTTGGTCGCTTTGCATGAGGTCTATTACGGGTTTGATCCAGTTTTGAGGTACTTCAACATCCGAATTGAGCAGCACATAGTAATCGGCATTTACACGCGAAAGGATACGATTGTAGCCACCGGCAAAGCCATGGTTCTGCTCGTTGGTGAGCACGGAAACCTGTGGATAATGCTCGCGCACAAAAGCCACCGAATCATCGGTAGAGGCATTGTCGCCAACAATAAGCTGTAAATTGGGGTATTCGGTCTGAACCACACTGGGCAAAAAACGTTCTAAAAGCGCTCGGCCATTCCAGTTAAGAATCACCACAGCTACACTTGGTTCCATATGCTTCAATCTTCTTATTTTGTCTCCAAAAGAACAGGCCGTATGCAAAAAGCCTTTTATAATTGTAAATTTGGGGATTCTAGAATGCAAACATAAATTATCAGATGCAAAGTTCAGCTATATTTCCGCTATTTTATCTTCCCCCGGTTGGTTATTTTTCTGCCTTAAAAGCGCATGATTTCAATTTTGTGCTCGAAAAACAAGAACATTTCCCAAAGCAGACCTATCGCAACAGAGCCAGTATCGCATCGCCTGATGGTACTTTAGATCTTATTATTCCGGTTGTTAAAGGCGCAAAGGTACATACTGCCTTAAAGGACGTAAAAATAAGTTACGATACGCGCTGGCAACGCCTGCACTGGCTCAGTTTGCAAAACTGTTACCGCAGTTCGGCTTATTTCGAGTTTTATGAAGATGGCTTACGTCCATTTTACGAGCGCAAATTTGATTTTTTGTACGATTATAATCTTGAGCTGCTGCAGTGGCTGTGCAAACAACTGAAAATAGAGGCGGCCATTACCGAAAGCCAAAGCTATGAAAAGAAGTGGCCTGGGTTCATCGACTACAGGAACCGGATGTCTAAAAAAGAGGTGCCTCTGCAGGAAACAAAAAGCTATTTTCAGGTGTTTAGCGACAGGAACGAATTTATGCCTAACTTGAGCATGGTAGACCTGTTGTTTAGTCAGGGGCCACAAAGCAAGACCTATTTTTAGCCAATGGGAAGAAATACAAAACACAAGTCGCGCAAAAAACGCCATTACGCCTTGCCAACTCCAGGTTCGAGTCCGGGTTTGATTTACATAGATGAGAATTCGCTTAAGCCTAAAATCTTGCTTTATACCTATAACCAACAAACCTACAAGGTAGAAGAGCTGTACAGCCTCAACGGCATAAAGGCACGTACCGATAACAAGGATTTCAATTTTTGGATCGAGGTGAAAGGTTTCAATTCGGTTGAGCTTTTCGAAACCTTGGCCAAGGAGCTGAACATTAACAAACTGATTTTAGAGGATATTACGCGTACCTACCAAAGGCCGAAATTTGAAGAGTATGACGATTATATTTTTTCGATCAGTCGGATGCTTTGTTTGGATACCGAAGGCGCATTGGAAAATGAACAGGTTTCTTTTATCTTGACCAAAAATGCACTTTTCACTTTCCAAGACCGCTACGAGGATTGCTTAGACCCGGTGCGCAAACGCCTCGAGCTGGGCAAAGGAAATATCAGGATAGGAGGTAGCAGCTACTTGATGTATGCGCTGATGGACATGATTGTTGACAATTACTTTTCGGTACTCGGCGTATGGAACGAGGAACTGGATGCGATTGAAGACCGTTTGCTCGACAAGCCCGACAAAACCATCATGTACGATACGCAGCTTATCAAGCGTAACCTCATTACCTTGCGGCGCGTGGTCTGGCCAGAACGTGATAAAATGAACGATATTTTGCGTACCGACAGCCAGTATATAGACGAGCAGATCAAAATGTATTTCCGCGATGCCTACGATCATTGCATCCAGATTATAGACATGGTTGAATCGATGAAGGAGATTGCGGCGAGTAACATCGACATGTACCTTTCCATCATCAGCAACCGCATGAATGAAATTATGAAGGTGTTGACGATCATTTCGTCCATCTTTATTCCATTAACCTTCATTGCAGGTATCT
Organism: Pedobacter sp. TM02; assembly: GCF_059705275.1. Taxonomy (NCBI): domain Bacteria; kingdom Pseudomonadati; phylum Bacteroidota; class Sphingobacteriia; order Sphingobacteriales; family Sphingobacteriaceae; genus Pedobacter; species Pedobacter sp. TM02. The sequence goes on along the minus strand of NZ_AP046530.1, from coordinate 2,160,193 downwards.
ATGGCATGAACTTTTCTCGTGAAGATCCGGTTACAGGCAAGGTGATGCCTTTAAACATGCCTGAGCTTTATTCGGCACACGGCTATGTGTGGGCACTGGTGGTTATGATAGTGATTGCCATTTTGCAAATCATCTATTTCTGGCGAAAGGGTTGGTTCAAGTAATAAATAGTGGATTTACCACTCTTAACTACCACCTAAGAATCCACAGGGCACCTAAGTTTAACGTTACTATTCCCGGGCGGACTAAGGTGCCTAAGCGATAAAAAGCATGGCCATATAATAAGCTACCTTTGACTAACCACCTAAGAACGCTAAGAGCGCCTGAGTATTAACCTTACTATTTTTAGGCGAAATAAGGTGTCTTGGGCGGTAAAAAATGGCTATTTAATAAATTATAAAGTAACTTAAGATTAAGTCGTACCATTCTTAAATGGTAAAACAAGCTTGATAAGTAAAATTACAGCAATAGATCAATGCGCTTTAAAAGCATGCTAAATGCCCCTTGTCTGCTTTGCAGAAACAAATTATTGCCTATCTTTAAACCCTAGTATGCAATCATTTGAATTGGACAAAACCGACGTTTCCAAGCTCAAGCAGGCTATAGGTGGTGATAACGAGCTGCTTAAGGCTACGCTTGCAGAATACCACGCGTCTGAAATTGCCATTCTATTTGAAAGCATCAGCAAAGAAGACCGCCAAAGGATCATCAATTTGCTCGATGTAGAAACCGCTTCGGAGGTTATTGCAGAAATGCACGAAGAGTCGCACCCCGAGGAGCTTTTGCTACAGCTGCATCCCGAAAAAAGGATCGAAATTGTAGAGGAGCTTGATTACGACGATGCTACCGACATTATTTCGCAGCTCGAAGAGCACGAACAAAAGGAAATTCTCGAAGACCTAAGCGAGCACGATGCTTCGAGCATCAGGACCTTATTGAGCTACGACGAAGAAACCGCGGGTGGTTTGATGAACACCCAGGTTATTCGCATTAACCTCAACCTGACCAAAAAAGACGCGATTGACGAAATTATCCGCCAAAGCGAAGAAATGGAAGAGTTTTATACCGTAAACGTGGTAGACGATGAAAATACCTTTAAGGGCGTAGTTTCGCTAAAAGACATCATCAAGGCCAAGGGCAATGCCAAGATTACCGAAATGGTCAATGCAGATGCCGTTTATGTAAAAGCAGAAACTGACCAGGAGGAGGTAGCGAGGCTGATTTCACAGTATAACCTAACCAGCATTCCCGTAGTAGACGATCACATGAAGCTTTTGGGTCGAGTAACCTTCGACGATGTAATCGATGTTTTGGAAGATGAGAATACCGAAGACATCTTGAAGATTTCGGGTGTATCTGAAGATGAGGAACTGAGCGGTAACTGGATCGAGGCCGTAAAATCGCGTCTGCCTTGGCTCATCATCAATTTGGGTACCGCCTTTTTGGCATCGGCGGTAATCAGGCATTTTGATCCTACCATCGACCTCATTCCGCTTTTATCGGCCTACATGACCATTATTGCCGGTATGGGCGGCAATGCCGCTACACAGGCGCTTGCAGTAACCGTAAGGCGTATTTCGCTCTACGATCTGACCGACAACCAAGCCTATCGTGCTGTTTTAAAAGAATTTACCGTTGGTTTGATCAATGGAGCAGTCAACGGATTGATTGTATTGGTTTTTGCCTATTTCTTTGATCACAGCTTGATGCTGGGCGTTGTGATTTTCTTGGCCATGACAGGAAATATGATCATTGCCGGAATCACCGGCTCGGGCATTCCCTTAATTTTAAAACGCATTGGAATCGATCCAGCCATTGCCTCTTCAATAATTATTACGACTTTTACCGATGTTTTCGGATTTTTACTTTTATTAGGATTAGCAAGCAAATTATTACTCTAAATATTACCTATATATGCAAGGATTAAGACACGATTGGACGAAAGAAGAAATAGCTGAAATTTATCATAAACCTTTTTTAGACCTGGTTTTCGAAGCGGCCAGCGTCCACCGTCAGAATAAAGACTACTCGGAAGTGCAAATCAGCTCGCTGATCTCTATCAAAACCGGAGGTTGTGCCGAAGACTGCTCTTATTGCCCACAGGCAGCCAGATACAACACAGGTGTGGATGTACATGCCCTGATGAAACTTACGGATGTGGTAACGGCCGCGGTTAAGGCCAAAGAAGGGGGCGCCTCGCGTTTATGTATGGGCGCAGCCTGGCGCGAAGTAAGGGACAACCGCGATTTCGACCGTGTAATAGAAATGGTGAAAGCCGTAAACGACATGGACATGGAGGTTTGCTGTACCTTGGGCATGCTTACCGAAAGTCAGGCTCAACGCTTGGCCGACGCAGGTTTATATGCCTACAACCATAATTTAGACACCTCGGAAGAGGATTATAAACGCATCATCTCTACCAGAACTTACGATGATCGTTTAAACACCATTAAAAACGTACGCAAAGCCAAATTAACGGTATGCAGCGGTGGTATTATTGGTTTAGGCGAAACTACCGAAGACCGTATTGCCATGTTGCAAACTTTGGCCAATATGGAAAAACATCCAGAATCGGTGCCGGTTAACGCTTTGGTACCCGTAAAAGGAACCCCATTAGAAGATCAGCCGCGCGTACCAATCTGGGATATGGTGAGGATGATTGCCACCGCACGCATCGTGATGCCAAAATCGGTTGTTCGCCTTTCGGCTGGAAGGAACGAGATGAGTATTTTAGAACAGGCTTTCTGTTTTATGGCTGGCGCCAATTCAATTTTTGCCGGCGATAAATTGTTAACTACGCCAAATCCTGCTTTTAACGAAGATATGGCCATGTTCGAATTGTTAGGATTAAAAACCAGAGAGGCCTTTAAAAACGGCCGACCAGACAATACCCAGAAAAAAGAAGTGTTTGCTTAGTTCTTAACTTTTCAATCGAGAACAAAAAGCCAGTTTAACTACTGGCTTTTTTGATGAATAGGGGTTGAATATTTGATTACAGTAAAGCTAGTGCTTATTGCCCTTAATTCCCTAATAGTTCAACAGTGCTTTTAACACGAAGGCGTTTAGGTACATTAAGCTATAACGGGTTCTTTTTTTCTTAATTCCTTAATGGTTCAGCCAAAGCTTTCAACATGGAGCACTTAGTCCCATTAAAATAGAACTACCTTACTTAATTCCCTAATAGTTCAACAATGCTTGTAACATGAAGGCATTTAGATTCATTAAGCTATAACGGGTTCTTATCTTTCTTAATTCCTTAATGGTTCAGCCAAAGCTTTTAACATCAAGGCATTCAATTCTATTAATATAAAATGTGGTTCTTAATTTTCTTAATGTTTAAGAAATAAAGCAGTCATTTGACTGGCATAGAAGTATTTAGCCCCAAGCAATTTTTATGTTACTAATCTTGCCGATTTTAGTTAATATTGTGTTAACTAAATCAGCCCGATGGACAATAAATTAGCGCATCACCTGTTATGGGAACGGTTACGTTCTGGCGATAAAGATGCCTTTTTTGACTTGTACAAAGCACTGTATTATCCATTGGTCAATTTCGGCATTCGTGTATGTGCCGATGCGGATATGGCGGGCGAAGCCACGGATATGGTTTTTACCACCATTTGGGAAAAGCACGCTTCCCTAAGTCGCGTAGACAATATAGAGGCCTATTTGCGTACTTTTTTAAAACGCAAATTGCTGCGCATCATGGAACGCAAGCGTAAAATTAACGATGCCTTATTCAATGCTGGCGAAGATGGCGATTGGATGGAAATGAGCTATGAAGAGTTTATCGTAAAGGTGCAGACCGACGAACTTATCAAGCACCAGTTGAAAAATGCATTGGCCAAACTTACTTTCAGGCAAAAACAACTGATCCATCTTAAATTTTTTGATGGCCTGAGCTACGAAGACATTGCCACCCAAAGCAACCAGACCGTTAAAACAGCCTATAATACCATTTATGATGCGCTTAAAATCCTGCGAAAAGAGCTAAAAGCGTAGAGAAAGACCTGCGAATTTTCCTCATGTTAAAAAAAAGTTAAATTTCTCTTAGGAAAAAACACCACTTTTCGGCACTGTTATATAAACGACGATAACAATGATCGATAGAAGTCAATTCAATGCAGAAGATTTTCTTGTAGACAGCACTTTTCAGCAATATTGTGCCGGAACAGACAAGCTTTGCATCGAATATTGGGAAAAATACACCAAAGCCCACCCGGCCCAAGCCCAAACCATTGCCGAAGCCAAGAGGCTTTATGTTATTCTGAGCGGTAACAAACGTGCGATGAATCAACAAGTAGAGGCTTTGGAAACTCAAATTAACCCAGAAATTAAACCAGTTAAGCTCAGGAAATTGCTTTGGCTCAAGGTAGCAGCTGCCATTGTGCTGATTGCTGGCGGCAGCTATTTTTACCTTAGGCCAAGCTCAGGTTCCCTAAACAAGCAAACCGCAACGGCCAGGATTTTCACCACCTGCAGTGGCGAACGTAAAAAAATTACCTTGCCCGATGGTTCTACCGTGTTGCTCAATGCCAAAAGTTCTTTGTCTATTGGTGCCGAGTTTAACCAGAAATACCGTGAAGTGGTCTTGAAAGGCGAAGCGTATTTTGATGTGATACACAACAAAAACAAGCCTTTTAAAGTGTATACCACCGATTTCAACATCAACGTGTTGGGTACAGCCTTCAATGTCAAAGCTTACCCCGACGAAATCAGCTCTGAAGCTACGCTTATCCGTGGCCTCATCACGATGGAAGCCTTAAATGGGCAGGGTGGCATCATTACTTTAAAGCCGAGCCAAAAAGTAACCGTTTACAGAACCCTTCCTGCAAAAGAAAAAGCAAAGGTGCTGAAACCGATGGCGCCACACCCCGAAATTACCATCAATCATTATACGTTGATTAAAGACAGCACCATTGTTGAAACCGCCTGGACCCAAAACCGCATCGAAATTTACGATCAGGATTTTGACCAAATCAAGGCTGTGCTCGAAAAATGGTACAATATCGAAATCAGGTTTAAGAGCCCAGAAGTAGAAAAATACCGCTTTACGGCAACATTTAGTCACGAAACATTGAACCAAGCCCTAGAGGCTTTACAAAAAGTAGAATATTTTAAATATGAAATCAAGGGAAACCAGGTAATCATTTCCAAATAGAATAAAAAAAGGACGGTGTTGGCGCACCGCCCTTATGAATTCTTTTTGATTAAATCGATGGCAGTTTATGCGGAAACAGATCGCTGCCAAAAACTTATGCAACCAAAAAAAACAAAAATATGATTATTTATTACTTACCGCAAGAGCGTTCCCGCTATAAAGCGCTCCTTAAATTCATTATGCTAATGAAATTAACCTGTATAGTGGTTTTCATTACTTGCCTTAATGTTTCTGCATCGGTTTTTTCGCAAGAGAAAATAACGCTCGATGTAAAGAAGACAAAGCTGGCCAAGGTATTACAGATCATCGAACAGCAGAGCAACTACCATTTTGTGTACAGCTCGTCTTACGTGCCTGTGAACAGGATGATCAGCATTACCGTAACCAATACGCCTGTAACCGATGTATTGGCCACGGTTTTAGGCAAAACGAATTTAAAATATTCCATCTCGGCAGGTGGCTTGGTCATCATTAGCCGAAACAAGGACATCCCCATAACCGGAACCGTAAAAGATGCCAATGGCGGCGCGTTGCCAGGGGCATCGGTAAGGGTAAAAGGAACCACTACGGGGGTTTCTACCGATGTGAATGGCAAATTTGCACTGAATGTTCCCGAAAATGCCACCTTGGTTGTTTCGTATGCCGGTTTCCAATCAAAGGAAATCGTGCTGGGCACACAAACCAACATCGACGTGGTATTGGCAGAAGATACCAAGCAATTGGCCGAAGTGGTAGTAACTGCATTGGGCATTAAAAGAGAGCGTAGGGCCTTGGGCTATTCGGTAACCCAAATTGGTGGCGAAACCTTAACCCAAGCCCGAGAAAACAACGTGGCCAATTCGCTGGTAGGCAAAGTGGCTGGTTTAGACATCAGTTCTAGTACCGGTGGCGCGGGTTCGGCCACCAGCGTAACCATTAGGGGCGTTTCCAGCCTAAACCAAACCAGTCAGCCTTTGTACGTAATTAACGGTGTACCGATGGAAAACAAGCCGGTTGGGATCAACAATCTTAATCCTTCGGGCAACAACGGTACGCAATACGACAATTCTCCCGATTTAGGCGATGCGATTGGAAACTTAAACCCCGACGACATCGAAAGTATTTCGGTATTGAAAGGGGCCGCCGCCTCTGCGCTATATGGCTACAGGGCCAAGGCAGGGGTAATCTTGATCACCACCAAAAGTGGCAAGGGCAATAACATCGAGTTTAACAGCAATTACGTTGCCGAACAGGTGATGGATCGCACCAACTGGCAATATGTATATGGACAAGGTGCCAATGGCGTAAAACCTTCCACTCAACTAGATGCCGGTACTACCGGCGGTTCGAGCTGGGGCGCCAGGCTCGATGGCAGCAGTGTGATCCAGTTTGATGGGGTAAGCCGACCTTACGTTGCCCAAAAAGATAACGTGAGCAATTTTTATCGCACGGGAGGCAGTTTTACCAATACCTTGGCTTTCAACAAGTCGTTTACTGGAGGCGTAATGCGTATTTCGGCCAGTAACCTCAACAATAATTCTGTAGTGCCTAATTCAGGCTTGAACAGGCAGAGTTTTAACTTGGCCGGAACAGTTGATGCCATTAAAAACCTGACGATTGACGCACGCTTCAACTATATTCTCGAACAAGCCAAAAACAGGCCCATGGTTTCTGACGGAGCTGGCAATGCCAACTACAATGCTACTTTTTTGCCCACAAGTGTTGATATCAACAACTTAAAGCCCGGCAAAAAGCCCGATGGCAACGAACTTTCTTACAACACCAGCAACAATTATGCAACCAACCCCTGGTTTGCCGCCTACGAGTTCATCCATAACACCAAAAGAGAACGTTTATTGAGCTCTTTTAATGCCAGATACACTTTTGACAACGGATTGTTCCTGCAAGGCCGGGTAGGTCGCGATGCTTATAACGACCAGTATACTGCGGTTACGCCTTCAGGTACGGCTTATAACCCTTTGGGAGGCATGACCGAGCAACAAACCAAATTTGCCGACGTGAATGCCGACGCCTTGATAGGCAAAAGCTTTAAGGTAAACGATTTCTCGATTACGCCAAACGTAGGCGCCAGCTTTAGGCGTACCAAAATTACGCAAACCACCAATCAGGGTGGGGAATTTGCCATATTTGGTGTTTACAAACTCACCAATACCAAAACCAAGGCGCTCAACTATACCCAAAGCGACCAGGAAGTACAATCAGTTTACGGCACCTTGGAGCTGGCTTACAAAGATATCCTGTATCTAACCGGAAGTGGCCGTAGCGACTGGTTCTCTACTTTGGCTACGCCCGGAAAAGACAATAAGCTGAGCGTATTCTATCCATCGGTAAGCGGTTCGTTTGTATTTACCGAGCTTTGGAAACCATCGTTTTTAAGCTTCGGTAAAATAAGGGCTGGCTATGCTATTGTTGGCCAGGCCACAGACCCTTTCCAAACTCAGCTTTACTACAATTTGCGCAGCGAAACCATCAATGGTAAACCAATTGGCAATATTGTAAATCCTTACATTCCGAATTCAAGCTTAAAGGCTTCTAAGGCCAACGAATTGGAAATAGGTACCGAAATGCGTTTCTTGAACGACCGTTTGAACCTCGATGTTACCTGGTACAACAAAAAATCCAAAGATGAAATCATCAATGTAACCACATCAACGGTTACAGGTTATAGCGGTGCGGTTCTAAACTCTGGCGAATTGAGGAACAGGGGTATTGAAGCATTGGTATCGGGTGTAGTTTTAAAGAACAAGGATTTCAGCTGGACTTCCACTTTAAACGGCTCGTATAACGACAACAAAGTACTTACCTTAGCTCCTGGAACTGTATCGCAGCCTATTGCTACTTCGAGAACCGGGGTGGGTTTCTTGCAAAACCTGGCTGGCAAAGCCGCTGCCCAAGTAATGGCCTACGACTTTAAGTACGATGCCAGTGGCAATATTGTTAAAGACGTAAACGGTGCACCAGAAAGGGGCGACCTTAAGGCTTACGGTTCTGCCTTTAACAAATACACCGCAGGCTGGAACAACGAATTCGCGTATAAAAGATTTAACCTTTTGTTTTTAATAGATGGCAAATGGGGTGGCAAAATATTCTCGGCCACCGATTACTATGGCTATGTTTTTGGCTTGCATCAGGCTACACTCGAAAACCGGGATGCCTTGGGCGTAAACGCGGCTACTTATTATAGTACCTATGCCAACAACGTTTCTAAACAGTTTGTACAGGACGCCAGTTTCATCAAGTTTAGGCAACTGATGATCGGCTATAGCTTTCCAGCCAAAATGTTCAACAATAAAATTAAAGGCTTAAACCTAAGTTTTGTAGGGCGTAACCTGTTTATCTTGATGAAGAGAACAGACAATATCGATCCCGAATCGAGTTATAATGCCACTTTCCCAGGCTTGGAATTGGGCGGGGTACCGCCGGTGCGCACCTATGGCCTAAATTTAAGTGTTAAGTTATAATCCTTTAAAAAAATTGAAAATGAAAACGATCAGAAAATCATATCTAGTACTTTCAGTGTTTGGATTAGCCTTAACCGCAAGCTGTACCAAAGACTTTCAAGAAATCAATACCGACCCTGTTTCGGTTGGACAAGATAAATACGACCCTAACTACCTACTGTCTACCGCCCAATTAACTTATACCGGAAGCACCGATTTTGCCTACGAAACCTGGAGGGGCAACCTCATCTATGCCTCAACCATGATGCAGGGCTTTTCATCGGTAATCAGCTATTGGGCAGGCGACAAGTACATGCTCAACGAAGGCTACACCGCGGCCTATTGGGAAAAAGCCTATCCAGACCAGGTTAAATACATTGTGGATCTAGTCGAATCGACCAAAACAAAGCCTCAGTACAATAATGTTTACCAAGTGGGTAGGATTTGGAAAGCGCTTATTTTCGAGAGGCTAACCGATTTGTATGGCGATATCCCTTATTTCGATGCCGGACGCGGCTATTATAACGGTAACCTTTACCCCAAATACGATAGTCAGCAGGCTATTTATGCCGACCTGTTAAAGGAGTTGGACGAGGCCAGCTCGGCACTAACTACCGGTGGAGGTGCCGTCAGTGGCGATTTGATTTATGGTGGCGATATCAACAAATGGAAACGTTTTGGCTACAGCCTGATGCTGCGCATGGCGATGCGATTGAGCAAAGCCGATGCAACAATGGCCCAAAACTACATCAACAAAGCCATTGGCAAAACCATGACCAGCAACGACGATAACGCCTTTGTACACCATGATGCCTCTGGTGGACGTGTAACCAAAAACAGAAATAGCCAAGTCTTGCTGGGGGATGGCGGTCAGGAAAACTTTTACGTAAGGTGGAGCAATACCTTCGTTAATTACCTAAAAAGCAATGCCGATCCTCGATTAGGCAAAGTAGCAGTAACCAAGCTGTATCTTACCGATGGCGACAAAAGCATTAAAGGTCAAAACCCAGCCTACGATGCCACGCCAGCCAATCAAAAGGGAATGCCAAACGGCAAAGACCTGAGTGGCATTGCCGGTAGGGATGTACGTCAAGATCCTTCGTTTACCGCTTTTATCGACTATTCTTCTCCACATCCAGGCATGATTAAGGAAGATGGCAATACCTTTATCTTAACTTATGCCGAAACCGAACTGATGTGGGCCGAAGCGGCGCAACGCTACGGCATCAATGGTCCGGCAGCCACACATTACAATGCAGGCGTAACCGCCGCCATCACTTTCTTGTCGCAGTACGATGCGGCCATGGCCGTAAGCGCTGGCGATGCAGCTGCTTATTTAGCAGCACATCCTTATGTAGCAGCCAACGGGCTCGAAATGATTGCCACGCAATATTGGGCGCATACCATTACCATGCTCGATTTTTACGAAACCTGGTCTAACTGGCGCAGAACCGGTTTCCCAGCCCTTGTACCAATTGTTTACCCAAATACCAATACTGGTGGCTCCATTCCACGCCGTTTTCCTTATCCTTTATCAGAGGGCGTATCTAATGCGGCCAATTACCGTAGCGCCTCTGCGGCTGTTCCAGGTGGCGATAAGCTGGTGGGGAAAGTTTGGTGGGACAAATAACTTTAGCTCATCATCCCTAAATAAAAAGGCCGGTTGCAATTGCTCCGGCCTTTTTTATGGCCTAAAGGCGCATACTTACTTTTAGGTATTTTGCACATTCGATTTCGCAGGTGCTTTTGCATTAGCTAATTTGGTTCATTATTAATCAATTGACGCGCAGTTATGGAAATCCTAAAACGTCTTTCGCCTACCTTTTTAAGGTTAATTGCCTTCGTATTTGTCCTAACGCTCTGTGTGGCCGTGCAGCCTGGTGCTGCACAGCAGGCCACCAAAAAAAAGCCCGCTAAAACTACAGGTACAAAAAGCAAAACCAGCAAGATAAAGACAGTCGCAAAACCTGCACCGGCTAAACCCATGGAGACAGAAGAGGAAGAAGAACCCATGCCCGAACCAGAACCTCCGGTGGTGGCCAGGCCGCCTAGCTATGTAGACTATGAGCAGAAAGAGCGTTTTGTTACGATTGCCAAAGCCTTACCTGTGGCCGAACAAGTAGAATACCTCGACCTAAGCAAGCAACTGCTGAAGGTACTGCCTCCAGAAATCAAAAAATTTCAAAACGTAGTCCTGATTAATCTTAAACACAATCCTTTAAAGAAGTTCCCTGTCGAACTGTTAGAGCTCCCATCGCTTAAATACCTGCTATTAGACAGTACAGGTTTATCCAGTATCAAGCTCAGCGATGAAGAAATGGCCAAAGCCAAACAGTCGAATATCACTTTTATTTCGCTCAACGGCAATAAATTTGGCAGGTTTCCGGTACAATTGCTACAATTGGCCAAGCTGAACGAATTGAGTTTAGCGAATAACCAGATTTCGAGTTGCGCTTTCGAAAAAGGCTACGACCCAAGTACAAATGCACTGGAAATCATTTCGCTTCAAGACAACAGGCTGAGCGAAATGCCACTTAGCCTAGGCCAATTGCCGGCATTAACCAAGTTAAACCTGGCAGGAAACGACATCCGGTCGCTCGAGAAGCTGAGCGGCTATAAAAACCTCAAAAGCCTCAGGTTGAACGATAACCCCATTAAGGAGATGCCAGCTTCTTTTTACAATCTTTCTCAATTGGAAGAGCTCAACCTCGACCAAACCAAAATTACCGCTTTACCCGATTCTATCGGACGTTTAGCCAAGCTTCGCGCCCTGACCATTCCGGCAACTTTCCTCAAATTTCCTAAAGACTTTGGTGAGCTTAAGCTCTTGTACGAACTGTACCTCACTTACCAGAAGCCCATTAGCATGAGCAATGCCGAAGCCAATACCAAAAGGCTAACCGAATTTCCAACGGCAGTATTGCAATGCCAGCGGTTAAAAACACTTGTTATTGCTGGATTAGAACTCAATCAAATCCCTACAGAAATAGCGCAGCTTAAGCGTTTGGAAACCATCGACTTTAGCAACAGCAACCTTACAGCCTTACCTTCGTCGCTCTTTACCTTGCCCAGTCTCAAAACGCTGAACCTCAGTGGCAACAAGATAAAAGACATTCGCATTACCGCTGGTCAGCTTACGTCGGTAACCATGCTCAACCTGCAGAATTCGCCGGTTAACGGGCAATCGCTGATCAACTTGCGCAGGAACCTGCCGCAGGCAAAAATGAATTATTTTGATGTCGATTTTGGCCTCAATTTTACCAGTTTCCCCTTGCCCTATAAATCGAGGGCGCAGTTTAGAAACCTGTATGCGGCCTGCGACAAAAACGATCCGAATGCCTTTTTCGAATTGGGTCGTTTCTTTGAAGTAAACCAAGACTATGGCCTGGCAGAGAAATCCTATAGGGCAGTTGCCGATAATCCAGCGTTTACGGGGACTGGAAAAGCAATGACTTGTTTGCTTAAAATAGCCGAAATATACGACGATATTAAAAACGAAAAAAACTATGTTTCGCCTTATAAACGCAAACTATACGCCAATTATACCGATTACTCAACAACGGCTGCACAAAATAAGGCCCATACCATTTATGTACAGATCAGCGATACAGAGGCTAAAGACGCCATAGCCAAACAGGCACAGAAAAAGGCCAGGGCACGCCTGAACATGATCTGCAACGAAATGGCCGATAACCTCCAAAAGATTTACGAATACAACAATAGCGAAATCGAACGGCTGATAGGAGGGTCTGGCAATATGCAAAACGTATCGGCATTGGGCAGCAAACTCATGAACGATAGTGCCGTGCAAGGCAGTCAAACAGGCACTTTGCTTGGTGCTGCTACCAATATTTTTGGCAAGGTATCCTCAAGCGTAAAAGACGATAAAGCCGATCGGCTCAAAGCTGACAACCAGCGTTTAAAAAATGAAATTGCCAACCTGAGGTCTACTGCCACCAAATACATGTCGCTATGAGAAAATTGCTTTTGATGAGTTTATTATGGCCTATGTTTGCCCTGGCGCAAGAGGTAGATAGGGCAAGTTACCAAAAGCGGTTTGACGATTGCAATGCCGAAAAAGCAAGTTTAACCCAAAAGCTCATGGCCATGAGGCAGGATAAGAAAACCTCTTTAGAAGAGTTTCGCCAAGGCCTTTTTTGTAGCGATTGCAAGCGCAGCAAAACGGAAGTTGAAAAACAAGACCGCATCGATTTTCAAAGCCATATTGCGGCCGGAGCCAAAAGCGGCAGGAGGGTAGTGGCCGCAACGGCAGAGCAGATAGCTAAAAAAGAGCAGGAATATAACAATAAAATCAGTCAGCTCGAAAATAGCGTGGATGGCAAAAGGTTAGATTGCGAGCGCATAAATGCCCAATACCTGAGCGCTACCAAACAAGCCCAACAAAAGCAGCAGGATTTAGCGGAAGCCGACCAGAAAAAGCAGCAGCAAATGGCTACCGTCAATGCCAATGCTGCCGCAAACGAAAAACAAAAGCAACAAGCCTTGGCTCAGCAACAGGCATTAGCCGAATTGGAACGTCAACGCCTGCTGCAACAGCAAAAAGACAACCTGCTGGCCGCCAACCAGACACAGCTCAATAATGAAATGGCTGATAACAATGCCAATACCCAATCAAAGCTAGACCAGCACCGCGCCAACAATACCCTTGATGATGTACCCCAAGACAACTACAAGAGTGATGCAAGAGAAGTAGTGAGAAATACCAACAGCAGAACTTTGGCCGAGGCTGCTTTTGAAAAGGTCCAGCCGTCGCCCTATCTCAAAAATGGCTTGGAAAGTTTTACCAATTACATTAAAGAAAGGGGTAAGCGGCTGAAAGAGAAATGGGTAGATTACGAAGTAGCCAACGTGGCTACCATTTTTGGCATCACACCTTCAAAAGATGAAGAAGAAGCGGCATTGAGCAGGGAGTTTAACGGACTAAAGGATGACCTCAATCCCAAGAACTTTAAAGACAGGATCATTGGCAAAATCGAAGAGAAATCCAGACAGTTCGCCACGAAATACCTGCAGGATTTCGTAGACAAAGACCCTGTACTTAAAAAGTACACCAGCATATTCGAACAATCGAGGGCTGAAGTCAAAAAGTACGACGCCATTACCCTAACCGAATACCATAAGGAGATCAGGGGACACGTTGGAAAGTTATTTGACGCCTTTGACGACAGCGATACCAGCGAGATAGAGGCGATAGATAAAGAGTTTTGGCAAACTTTGCCTAAGAAAACCTTTGGTTTGCTGCGTCACTATGTAATGCAGAAAAAAAGTCCGGTTGAAGACATTAAAATTATCGTAAATGGCAACAATTAAATGGGGCAACATTTGTTTGCTTCTGGTCTTCCTGCTCGGCTTTAAGGTAAAGGCCCAAAATATAGATGTAAAAGAACTGATCAACATCAACAAGCCCTTTGAGCAGAGCCTGTTTCCCAAAGTTAGCCATGCCATCCATAATTTTGCGGTTATCGATCCCGGCCTGTCGGTTGTGCCAATTGCGGGAGGCATTTACATTGCGGGCTGGAAAAAATGGTTTTTGGCCCCATCGGCTAAGAGCATTATTCATGCCATCGATTACCTGCCCAATGATACTTCGGTATACCTGATCGCCGAAAAAGAGGGGAAGAAAATGTTGTTGCAACTAAATGGGGCCGCAACAAACAATACTCCGGTATTATTGGCATATCTACCTGGTGGCAGCTACAATATCAGATGCGTAAATAAGAACCTGATGTATATCATGGGCAGGCAAGACAAGCTTTGGAAGGTTTGGAAGTACAACGGCAAGGAATTGCAGCTCTTCTTCGAAAGCGAAATAGCCATTAACGATATGGCCACCACCACAACAGCTGTAGTCATGGCCATTGGCCACACGGTGGTTTATTATGGGCCTAAAGTATCAAGAGAAGTAATTAAGCTCGATCTCAAAATAGACGGCATAGCCATAGCTGCCGATGGAACCCTGTTTGTTTCTACAGAAAAAGGCATTCTTCATTACCTTTCGCCAGAATACATTAGCGATGCCGATATTGTAACCAGTTACATTCATGGCAAATTGAGGGTCTTTAAAAATACCCTGTACGTATTATGGCGCGAGCAGAACCAGGTCTTGGAATTAGGGCTTTAAACTATACTGCGGTAACCCTTGTTTCGATATTGCCTCTGGTTGCTTTCGAATAAGGGCATGCCCGATGCGCCTTGTCTGCCAGTTGCTGTGCTTCTTCATGGCTGATGCCTGGCACATGAACATCTAAATCGGCAGAGAGCACAAAAGCATTGCCGTCTTTGTTAAAGGAAACATGCACATTGACATGGGCTTCGCTTACATCAATGCCATCATGGGCCGCCACACTCCCTAAAGCCCCTAAATAACAGGCACCCCAGGCCGCCGCAAAAAGTTGTTCTGGATTGCTTGCCCCACCTTGACCACCCATTTCTTTGGGCTTCCTTAAATCAAAATCTAAAATGCCATCACTCGATTTAATGTGGCCATCTCTACCGCCTATAGCCGTAACAGATGCCGTATATAATTTTTCCATATCATTTCGTATTAATCCCTTAATTAACAAAATGGATATGAACTTGTTTGAAAATGAATGTTTGCTGCTAGATTTTGATCTTTTCGCTCAACTTAAAAATATCGTAGGCTACCTTCTGAATCAAATCAAACTGTTCTTCAATAATCATCGTCTGATTTTCGCCGGGCGGGCCTTCTTCGTGCTTACGCCTGATTAGTGGTACGTTGCTGGGCTCTTCCTTATGGATTTTGAGATTGGTTGCCGAATGATTGAGCAGGTAAACCGTATTATCTATCATGGGCCTCAGTTCTTCAAAATTAAGGTGCACAAAAGCATGTTCCTTTTTGTACAGCGATAAGGTAGCCGTATACGATGACAGCAAATGGTTAAGTACGGTAAACTGATGCAGTTCCTGGATGTACAGTTGCTTGCTTTTGGGTTCCGAAAACATCCGCTGAAACAACGACGACAAATTTGAAGAACTTACATAAACCCCTTTTCGGGCCAATTTGTAGTTGGTCAGGTTAGGACTTTCCTCGAAATAAAGAAGCGTAACCTGCTCGAAATATTTGGTGTTGGCCGCTATAATTTCAATCATCGCTTCCTTTAGCTTCTCGTGTTCCCAGTTGGGGAATAAAGAGTAGCTGGCCAAAAGTGCAATTCCAGAACCAATCAGTGTGTCATAAATTCGTTCCCTGGCAATAGATAAGCTACCCATGCCTAAGAAATCGAAAAGCACGAGAATGTAAGGGGTCATGAACAGCACGCTCACCACATAGTTTTTGCGCTGAAAGCTGTAAGACCCGATCATGCAGATCAGCAAAATCACAAAAAGCGTATGCTTATCGTGAATATACACCAAAATGCCCATCCCGATAAAAGCGCCTACCACGGTTCCGATTAAACGCTGGTAGTTTCTTTCCTTGGTTAAGCTAAAGCCAGGTTTCGAAATCACCAGTATGGTCAATAAAATCCAGTAGCTATGGGCAAAATCGAGACTTTTGGCCACCACAAATCCAATCAGCATAACAATGGCCACACGCAGCGAGTGCCTAAAGGTTGATGAGCTGAAGGTGAGGTTGTCCAGCAAAAGCTTGGCATCAAAGCTTTGGCGCGTTACAAATTTTTCTACGTCTATTTCGCGCTTGGTCAGTTTTTTCTTCTCGCTTTTGTTGAAATAACTGTTGATGGTTTTAACGCGGCCCACAATATTTTCGATGTTGACTTCAATATTTTTCAAGGCAATCAAGCCCAAAGTATTGTATTTCTGCTCGCTATTGCTTTCCATTTCGGTAATTGCGGCCTTCAGCTTAGCCACATCTTCTACCAGACGATGGGCGAGGGAAGGCGTACCGCCGCTTTTAAGCGCAAAGGCAATCTCGTCTAACGAAACCGCGATTTTATTGATTACCCTTTCGTACCTGGGCAAAATGTCGGCCGAATCGAACTGCTCGTGCAACTGCTTGTAATTGTAGTAGGTAGACATGACCTGCTCAAACAGGTCGACCATATCTACAAAAACCAAGAGGAGAAACCTGCCTTCCGGTGTCGATTCCCTTACAAATTCGCGGGTTTTAAAAAGTACTTCGCGAACTTCTTCCTGTTTTTCGTGCACATCAACCTGTAGCTGGAGCAATTCGGCATAGTTCTTCTCGTAATTGGTGTTCTGGTGATAGAATTTGGCCTTTGCCCTTAGAAATTCGGCCACTTCCAGAATCGAATCGCTCAAAGTTTGCTGTACAAGTCGATAGGGGCGTATGCGGTACATAAAATAACTGAGCAATGTGTACCAAATACTTCCGGCAAAGACCAACATGGCATAAAAAATTACCTGTTGCCAAGGCCTCACGTCGTCTATGCTCAATACCATGATCAGCAAAACCGAGGTACCCACAGAAGCTGCCCTGGCGCCGTACAAAAAAAACATGGAAAAGATAAAGCTGCAAATAACCAGCAAAGTACCCGTAAAATAAACGCTCTTGTTGGTTAAGCCCACCACAATAGAAATCACAAACAAGAGTAGCGTGGTAACCAGCATGGCATTGCGGCGATGCACAATGGGCCCGGGAGAGTCAACTACGCTAATGCACAAAGCCCCCAGCGATAAGGTCATGCCATATTGCAGCATCCCGAACTGTGCCAAAACAAGCGAGGGACAGAGCACTCCAAAAGTGATACGCAAACCGTCGGCGAAATAAGTACTGAGTAAAAAATCCTGTATGTTTCTAACGGGTTGCTGGAGCATGATACAAATTTACAGATTTGGCCTTAAAGGCTCGGTCTTTTTGGTATATAAAATTCCAAGAGTTGGCGCGCTTCGACTAAAAATAAGCAGAATTCCGATTCAAAAAAATACGTTTTGAGCAAGATTTTGTGAAAAACACAGGAAATCAGATTGTTAATAACAATGTGCTGATTTGCAACAATAAAGCAAATAAGGCATGGAAATGCATTTTTTTAGTTAAATCCAATGTTAACAAACTCATTTATAAAGGTTTATAACTTGTTAAGAAAATAAATCGTTTTTTCTTGACAAACATTGCTGTTCCTGCTAACTTAGACAATATCAATTACGAAGTACTTTGACAGTTTGATAGGATAATCCAAAACAGAAATGAAGTCGAAAGGCTAAAATTTCTGGGAGTATTCAAAAAGCAAAGCAAATCTGACAGAACGTCGAAAGACTAAAGTCGGTTTATAATAAATAAAGTCTCACGACGGCATTTTTATAAAGAATGAAGCCACTCAGAAATCAGATCATTTGAAAGAACAGATGGATTTGGAGAGAGCTCAGGTCGCAAGACCCATATTGATTTGAACAGCTCGTATCAAACATTATTGCAGACTGTGGCATTTTACGGAGTAAAGCAGGCTGACAACAATTTGAAAACGGACGATTGGTTTCGCAAGGAAGCAAACGGTAACGAACAAGGTCAAGTATGGTATTGATGCCTTACTGTTAACTACGGTTAACTTTAAGGTTAAAACGGAGATCTAAATCGAAAGAGGCAGGTCTCCGTTTTGCTTTTTGGGAGATTTCAGAACAGAATACCATAAGGCATGTACGAATAAAAAATCTATTTTTTTTGCTGATAAAGCTTAAATTTACGTTATGTCCACGAAGAGCAAACCAGATTCCAGTCCGTCAAAAAAAATATTTGTACTCGACACTTCGGTTATTTTATACGATCACGATGCAGTCAACAATTTCCAAGAACACGATGTAGCCGTTCCTGTATTGGTTTTAGAAGAGCTCGATAATTTTAAAAGCGGCAACGACACGCGCAATTTCGAAGCCAGGAACTTCATCAGAATCATCGATCAAGCCTCAAAAAAACACCTGATCAATGAATGGTTCTCTTTGCGCAAAAACAGTTTGGGCAAATTCAAGGTGGTACTGAATGAAAGTCCCAAAAGTATGGATGCCGAAAAACTCTTTGGCGAAGGCAAATTCGATCACCGCATTCTAAATACCGCATTAGCCCTGCAAGAAGAGAATCCAGGGCAAAAGGTCATTCTCGTTTCTAAAGACATTTGCCTCAGGCTAAAGGCCAAATCGCTTAACCTGCATGCTGAAGACTACGAAACCGGCAAAATCAAAAATGCCGATGAGCTGTACAGTGGTAAAACCGAATTGAAAGATGTTCCGCTCGAACTCCTCGACGATATTAAAAAAAACACGATTGTGGAAGCATCCGGTTTGGAGCTGCCTTATAAGGATTCCAATCATTTCTACAGTTTAAAAAACAAGAAAAGAACCCTCATTGCAGCTTATAGTGCAGTTACCAAAACCCTCCGTTTGGTAAATCAGGAACCGGTTTTCAATATTTCTCCGCGCAATGCCGAACAAGCCTTTGCCATTGATGCCCTGCTTAATCCCGACATTAAGCTGGTTACCATACAAGGCAATGCAGGTACCGGAAAAACCCTGCTGGCCCTGGCTAGTGCTTTGGAGCAACGGAAGGATTTCAGGCAGATTTACATTACCAGACCCATTGTGCCGCTCAGTAATAAGGACATTGGTTTTTTGCCGGGCGACGTGAAAGCCAAGGTAGATCCGTACATGGCCCCGATATGGGATAACCTCAAATTTATCAAGGAGCAGTTTAATGGCGACGACAAGATGCTGGCCAAGATCGACGAGCTGATCCGTACCGAAAAAATAGAGATTGCGCCCTTGGCCTTTATCCGTGGACGAACCATTACCAAGATATTTTTTATTATTGACGAGGCTCAGAACCTTACCCCGCACGAAATCAAAACCATTATTTCGCGGGCCGGAGAACATACCAAAATCGTTTTTACGGGAGATATCTATCAAATTGACACGCCTTACCTCGATTCGGAAAGCAACGGACTTTCTTACCTCATCGAAAACGCCAAAAAGCACCCGCTCTACGCACACATTACCCTGCAAAAAGGAGAAAGGAGCGAACTGGCCAACCTGGCCAACGAACTGCTCTAATGGTGTTTTCTGAGCGTAGCAACAATGATGCACAAGGCCACCAAGGTCAGTAGCGCACTAAAAATGAAAGGAGCACCGGGAAAATAAATACCATGATTGTTTCCTATGAAATACGCAAAAATATAAGCCATTGAAAATGGGCCAATGATAGCACCTGCGCTTTGCATGCTGGTCAGGATACCTTGGATTTCGCCTTGGGCATTATCAGGTACCTGATTGGAAATGATAGTTTGCATAGCTGGATTTCCAATACCCGCTAAACAATAAGGAAGAATAAAAATCATCATCATTAAGCCGTTGGGCGCAAAAGCAAAGCAGGAAAAACCAATAATATAGAGCGACATCCCTAAAATGATGGCTTTTTTATTGCCAATTTTAGGAATGACAATCCTAATCAGGCCACCTTGCACAATGGCAACGGCAATACCAACCACGGTTAAAGAGTACCCAATCATGGCTTCATTCCACTTGAATTTCTCAATAACATAATAGCCCCAATTAGATTGCACGGAATGACTGGCAATATAAAGCAATAGCAAGGCAAAAACCAGCCCTATAATGGTTGGGTATTTAGAAACGCTAACCAAAGAGCCAACCGGGTTAGCCCTTTTCCAGGAAAATTCGCGCCTTTTTTCCTTCGCCAAAGATTCTGGCAAGATGAAATAGCCATACAGCCAGTTTAAAAGTGCCAAGCCAGCGGCCACCATAAAGGGAACACGAAGCCCAAAATGGCTACATAAACCGCCAATCATGGGGCCAATGATGAATCCAATGCCAAAGGCTACACCAACCATTCCAAAATTCTGTGCTTTCTTTTCTGGCGTACTGATATCGGCAATATAAGCCATGGCCGTCGTAAAACTTGCCCCCGTAATTCCGGCAATAATACGGCCCACAAACAGCCAGGCTATAGTTGGGGCAAACGACAACAAGATATAATCAATGCCTAAGCCCAATAAAGAGATGAGCAAAATTGGTCGCCGGCCAAATTTATCACTCAAGCCTCCTACAATAGGCGAAAAAACAAACTGTGCAACTGCATAAGCCACCAATAACAAGCCCCCATATTCTGAAGCTACGGCTAATGATTTTCCTGAAAGTTGCCTAACCAAATTGGGCATTACAGGAATAATGATGCCAAAGCCGATACAATCGATTAAAATGGTAATGAATATAAAGCCAAGGGTTGATTTTTTAGTTGTCATGCCGTAAAAATAGTTGATTTGGGTTTATCAGGCTCAAAATAGTTCTGGAATTTGTTCAACAAGCTTAAAACCGGCTTTCAGTTTTCCGATCCTAAACTCATTAACCACTTCATGAGCCAATCGCGTAGGTTCTGGAATTCGGTACTTGCCAACACATTGTTTCATGATCAAAAGGCTTTTGGGCAAGCTTAGTCCATAACCTGGGGAAATGTATACGGGCTTGCTGTTTGCTTTGGTGCGTAAGGCATAACCCAGCAAAGTTGACTGTTCGTGCATTTCGCTAAAAGAATATTTAAGGCCGTTGGGTTCTTTGTATTTGCCATATAGCGAATTTTTGGCACAACCAATGGTAGCCTGATGGGTTAAAACACCAAAATGTGAAGCAATTCCCATCCTCCTGGGATGCAATATGCCTTGTCCATCCAGTACCACCACATCGGGCTTAAGGCGCAGTTGCTCCCAAGCTTTTAGCAAAGTAGGTACTTCCCTAAAACCCAAAAAACCGGGTATGTAAGGAAAATCGCTAATTCCGGTGGCTAGCGAATAGGCCTTCAAAGTCATCTGGGGATAGCTCAATACCACAATGGCTGCATAAAACAGGTTACTGTCTTTATTGTACGAAATATCTGCTCCGGCAATGGTATGGATAGGCTGATGGTCTGGGATTTCAAATCGGAGATCCTTTCTCATTTCCTTTTGCAGGGCAATGGCTTCGGGTACGGTTAATTGATTGTAATCGATCATCAGAATAAGGCTAATTGGGTTGATGTTGGTGGTTTGGCCTTCCCAAAAACCGTTCGGCCACCATATTTCCACGAATCGGCTCTTTCTTTCGCAAGCAATTCGTCGAAATTTCCATTGGGCACAAAATCGTCTTCCACGCCTGCAGCTATTTTAGACAGGGCTTTGATGGCCTGCGATTGCTCCGAACGGCCCAGTTTTGATTTGTAGATGGCATTTTGCAAAGTGGCAAGGGTTTCATCATACACCTTGGTAGGAACAGGGAAGGGGTGGCCATCTTTGCCGCCATGTGCAAAAGAGAACCGGGCAGGATCTTTAAACCTAGCCGGACTGCCATGGATCACTTCGCTTACCAAAGCCAGCGATTGCAACGTTCGAGGACCTAAACCCTCTAAAAGCAACAATTCTTCGAAATTGGCAACGTTTTTTTCCTGTGCCAGCCATAAAACTGCTCCCAAGCGTTTCATATCTATGTTTTCGGCACGCACATCGTGATGATTCGGCATCACCAATCTTTTAACCTGTTCAATTTCGGCAAGCATTTTAACCGGCGATTCGGAAGCGATATCCATAATGGATTGTTTTAGCGGCTGGGCCTGCTTGTCGGTCAGGTTGAGGATAGCCCCACGATTTTCGCCATACACAAAGGTGTGTGGCTCTTCTGTAAACGACTGTAGGGAAGGGGCATGCCAATGGTATCGCCGGGCTGTGGCACTGGCATTGCTCATGCCTTGCTGGATAACTGTCCAATTGCCTTCATTGCTGACCACAAAATGATGCTGATAGAGCTGAAAACCATCTTGAACGGCAGTATTATCAACCTTTGCGCTTAACTTGCTCGACCGAACCAACGAATTGCCGTCCAATCCATTCGATTCGGCGTATTTTAGCAACTGGCTAGGAGCTAATTTAGATTGATTGCCCTTGCCGCCACAAATATACAGGCCAAATTCTTTAGCATTGGGATTGATGCTGCGCTTGAGGGCACCCATTACCGAGGTAGTGATACCCGATGAATGCCAATCCATCCCCATAACGGCACCCAAGCTTTGGAACCAAAAAGGATCGCTCAACCGGCTCAATAATTCGTTTTTTCCCTTATGGGCTAAGATTTCTTCTACAATGGCACGACCCAGTTTTGCCATGCGCTCTGCCAGCCATAGGGGAACAAATCCATGGTGCAAAGGTAAATCTGCTGTGCCTGCCTTTTTCATAACACTAACAAATTTAGTATTTCATTTTTGGATTTTAAAATAAAAAACTAAAAATATTAGCTTTTATAATTCTTGTAAAATAGCCAATAGATCACGTACCCTTTCTTCGGCAACGGGTAGTTCTGTTTTGTCGTTGAGCAGCATGGTATAGCCAACGTTTCGTACTATTTTTTTGATAAACAGCACATTGACCATTACACTTCGGTGTACCCTTAAAAAGTTTTTGGTTCCCTCGAGTAGCTGCTCAAAATGCTTTAAATTCTTGCTGACCAAATGATGGGTTCCATCTTTGATGGAGATGTGTGTATAACTTCCTTCGGCCTTAAAGAAACAGATATCTTCAACATCTACGATTTCAAATCCGCTGGCCACGGGCAACACCATCTTTTTTTGCGCGCTGTTTAAAAGATTATGCTTCAATGCAGGCAACAACGCTTTGGTGGTATGATGGGCTACAGAAGACAGCTTTTCAATGGCGGCTCTCAGCTTGTGTTCCTGCAAGGGTTTCATCAAATAATCGATAGCACACATTTCGAAGGCTTTAAGCGCATATTCGTTAAAAGCCGTGGTAAAGATGATTTCGAAGTCGATTTCTTTTGGATCAAAAAACTCCAACAACTGAATACCACTGTACACCGGCAGTTCTATATCAAGAAAAACCACATCTGGTTTATGCATCCTGATACTCCGTACGCCCGACGGCAGGTCTACACATTTGTCTGCCACCTGCACCAAAGGTTCTATATCGTTCAACATACTTTCCAGCAACTTGGCTGCATGGTATTCATCTTCTATAATAATTGCTTTATACATGATTTTGAGCGATTTAATCTAAAGAATTAGGGATGAGCAATACAACTTTGGTTCCCAGCGGCGAACCGTCGCCGGCTTTTTTATCGATGATTTCGAGGGCAATTTTTTGTGCCTCCAGGTGCAGATTAATAATATCGATTCTTTTCTTATTGGCATCGTTGGCAAATGACCGGTGACCATTGCGTTTGCTGTTGAGCCATTTGCTCTGCTCGCGACCAATGCCGTTGTCGTCTATAATGATTTCAAGCGTATCCTCGATTTGGTTGGGTACGTTTATTTCAATCAGCAGTTGCTTTGTGTTGTTGCTGTGCATAAGTCCATGTTTAATGGCATTTTCTACAAAGGGTTGGATCAGCATGGGAGGGATATAGAAATTTTCGGGATCAATGGCAGGCGATACCCTTAAAACAATATTGAGCTCTTCGCCAAACCTTGTTTTTTCGATATCGAGATACAAGTTGAGCAGGGCCAGTTCTTCGGCCAGCGATATGGTAGCTTTGTTGCTGTTGTCTAATATTTTTCTGGTCAGGTCGCTAAACTTGCCTAAGTACTCGCCAGCCAATTTTTTATTGTCCGAATAGATGTAGCTCTGGATGGTATTTAAGGCATTAAAGATAAAATGCGGATTCATTTGCGAAATAAGCGTAGCCACGGTGTTCTGGTTCATGTTTTTTTTGTACTCGGCCTCTTGCAGCTGCTTGTTCATTTTCTCGTTGTGCAAATCGTTATTCAGGCGTACCTGTGCTAACCTGTACCTGTAAAGGAAATAAAAGGCAATGAGGCAGAAGATAATCAGCGTGAGAAAAAAATAGAGCCATTGCTGCTTTACTTTTAAATGGTCTAACACCCTTTGCTGGTCGAGGAACTGAATTTTACTGGCCTGCAATTTATTCAGTGTATTTAAAGAATCCTTTTCTTGATTGTATTCGAAATCCATTTGATGCAGCGCAATGCTTTTGTTCATTTCCGCATTGTAAACACTGTCTTTAAAATCCGAATAATCCTCATAGGTAGCTAAGGCGGCATAAGGCTGGCCCAATAATTTCTGTACCTTAACCAAACCATGCTGCGCAATGGTCAGCGCGTCCCATTGCTTGGCTAGGAGTGAAATGGAAATGGATTTCCGAAAAGCGGCTTCCGAGTGGCGCAACTGGCTTTTCAGTACCGTATCTTGAACATACTTTGTGTCTGGTTTTATTTTTACAGACACCAGGTTGAGGTAAATTTGACCGATGTTGTTCTGGCATTCGGCTGCATAATCCTTGCCCATGTTGCCCGGCAGCTGATCGAACAAGCGGAAAGCCTCCTGGTTATAGAGTAGCGCATTTTTCGAATCGTTTTTCCTGCCATAGATTTTGGCTATGTTGAGCAGCGTGCGGGGAATATCATCTTTGGCCGGATTGGTTGCGGCGATCTGTCTAAAAATCGACAAGGCATCGGTAGCCAATTGCAGCGCCCGGTTGTAATGGCCTGTTTCCATTTCGATAATTCCCATCAGGCTTTCGTAGGCCGCCACATCTCTTTGGCGGTGGAGCTTTTTGGCCAGGTCTACCGATTTTTGCAGGTAATTTAAGGCCTCCGAATAATTTCCCTGAATCTGGTAAGCGCTGGAAATATTGGCTTGATAGCCCAAAATCTTTTCCTGATCATTGATTTCGCGTGCAATAGCTACTGCTTTTTGATAATAGCCCAGGGCTTTATTCGGATCAAAACGCAAATAGATATCGGCTATGTTGTGGATATTACGTGCCATCTGTGCCTTGTCTTTAAGCCTCGTATTGATCTTTAGGGCCTTGAGGTAGTAATCTTGCGCCTTTAAAAAATTGCGCTTGGCCCAATAATTGGCGCCTAATGCATTGTAAGCCAATGCTTCGCCTTTGCCAAAACCGATGCGCCTGGCCAGTTGCAGGCATTTTTCGCCATAAGCAATGCCTTGCCTTGGATTAATAGGAAAATAAGCAAATGAAATGTGGCTCAAGGCAATAACCTTGTCGCTATCGTTGGTCAGTAAAGGAAGCTTTCGCTGCAGCGAATCTATCCGTTGCTGTCCCTGTTTTTGCGCATAGGCAAAAGCCGACATACACAATCCGACAAGCAGCAGGCACCAATATTTGGCAGGAGGGGGCATCACATCTTAAAAATAGGAAAAAAATAAAAGGATGCCTTAAATTTCACAAAGCGAAAAGCAGGTTTGGCAAAGCTATAGGGCAAACAGGCAAATTGGCTTTCAAATCCTGCAGCCAAAACTGCTAAATTCAATGCAAACCCAAACAAAATCGACCCCAAATGGAAACCTTAACCACGCTTGTCCCGAACAACGATTGGCAGCTTGCCTTGGTGAATGGCCAAAAGGCCGTTATCAGTTTGGAGATTGCTATCGAGGATTTGGCAATTTATCGGAAGCTGACCAATGTACTGACCAAACAGCTGGATTTTCTGGGCTCGAACAAAGCAAGTTTCGAGCAGCTAACCCGTCGCGAAAAACAGGTCTTGCACCATATTTTGCAAGGCTACAGCAACGAAGCCATTGCCGATATGCTTTGTGTATCGTGCTATACCATTAAAACGCACCGGAAAAACATCAATGAGAAGCTTAATTGTAAAACGATGGTCGAGTTATTGCCTTATTTATTATTCTTTTAATGGCTGATTAGTTATTTTTAGGGGATGGCTCATCCTATTTCCCCGCTTATTTTAGAACAATGGCTCAAAGCCTGGTGTTTATCGAGAAAACTGCCTTTACCGGTTCCATTCAAATCGGGTTTTAAGGTAAACGTAGGTTACGAAAAGCAGAAGACACGCTATGTATTTTCGCAACTTAACGAAGATTTCCTCAAGCTGGCTAATCATATCGATGAGCCCTGGGTATTTCTTAAAGTGTGCGCGCCGCCAACGGCATTGCATGGTAAAATACCTGAAAAATGGGTTATACAGCCCCAAGGGTATATGATGTCGTGCCTTGAGCCCATGAAAATGCCCAATACGGAATTGCCGGAAGGCTTTCGATTAAAATTTGACTATTCAGGTGCAGTTTCGACCCTAAGAATTATCGCTCTAAATGGGGATTTGGCAGCCTCAGGCCATCTTGTACTCGTTGATGACTTGGCTGTTTACGACCGGATAAAAACTGAAACAGCGTACAGAAGGAGGGGGCTAGCCGGCTTGTTGATGAAAGAACTTGAACAAATTGCCTTATCGAAAGGTATTTTCAAGAATTTCTTGGTAGCCACCGAAGAAGGCAGATCCTTATACCAGTTTTTAGGTTGGGAACTGAATAGCTTTTATACCTCAATCGTTATTGAAATTAGCCGTTTTACATGTAAAAAACGTTAAAGCGGTGGCCATCCGGATCGGCAAAAACAAAGCCGTAATAACCATCACCAAACTCTTCTGGCTTGGTGATCAGTTTTCCGCCCGCATTTTCTACTTCTTTGGCCCAATCGTCTGTTTGTGCTTTGCTTGACGCAGAAATCGTGAATATAATTTCATTTGCCTGTTGTGGATCAGCGAACTTGCTCTTGGTATTTTTTTCGAGGATATCCTTCAGGAAAAAATGAATAATAAAATTGTTCTCGGCAAATATGAAGCTTGTTAATTCGCTATTCGAGCCATTGGGCTTAAAACCCAGTGTGCTATAAAATGCCGTGGTCCGCTCGAGATCGCTTACGGCCAAATTGGCCCAAATCATTTTTGGTTTCATCATTTTTTGGTTAAGGGTAAATCATTAAGATTGCCGGTTAATATAACCTTTTTACAAAGCTATTGTTTAGCAAAATAATAACGACGGTATAAAAAAGACGATTGACAGGTGTATTTGAGACAAAAAGCAGCTCTGTCGCGTGGCGTAAGGAGCTTTTCTTCGTTGATAGCCGATCGGCTTAAGGAAATTAGGCACGTTACCATGCTGATTGGCTAAATATTATAGTGTAATTTATTGTCCTATAATTTATATTATGTTAACTAGCATCTTCTAGTTTAAGGGCTTGGTTAAGCCCTATTTTGTACTACCGCATAATTTCCCAATATGGGTACACTGTGCGAACCAGCGTGCTACTAAGTTAGAAAATAAAATTGCCAATAACAAAATAAAAGTTATCAACTTTTTAACAGCTACCTAAAATCAGATATCGGCTTTAAAGCTCCGTAAAAACTACCAGTAACAACCGGCTCAACACCCTTGTTTATTTTGAACTCCTTTTCAAAAGATAAGCTACTACCTTTCTTAAGATAAAACAGCTTTCCATCAGCCGTAAGCAACTTGCTTTCAGTACCAGTTAAATAAACCTTATCGTCAGTATTCCTAACGGTAACACTAGCAAAAAAAGGATTTACACCATTTTTTGGAGCTTGATAAAAAGCATCATCTACAGACTTATTGGAAGCCTTTACAACAATCAAGTAAATATCCTTTTTACCATCCTCTTTGATCTTACTTAAAGTATAACTCAAAGAAATACCGTCTTGCTCCGTAAGGGGTTTATGTTGGCCAAAAACGGCAAACGGAATAAAAAAAGAAAAAGCCAAAGCAAATAATTTTAATGTTTTCATTTTAATGTGAGGTTAAATTTATTCCCAAATATATACCTATATTCCTGATAATCTATAGGCGGAGCAGGAATTGTGTGATTATTATTATACATATTAATACCAAGCTTATTAAGGTCAGCTTTAAGCCTAAAAAACGAACTTTTAGGCAAATACCTCTTTAAACTCTCAACGTCTACGTATTGGCTCAACATAGCAGGTATAAGCAATCTATTCACCTCTTTTTGCGACTTTTGAGAACGCTTAGCTAAAAACTGGTTCTTTTGCTCGACGTTCTTATTATGCTCTTTAATCTTCGCCAAAACGTCATAAGGCGTCATAGGGATATTAAGCTGGTAATCCTTAACCTTTCTCCAAAACCTTTTATACATAAGGTCAAACAGATGAAAATTAAAGCTAGCCCTAAGATATTGAACATAAACATTCAAGTCCCTTTTTGGAACGTCCCATTCCGTTTTTAAAAAAAACTTAACAGTACGGTCTTTAAAAAAATCAATTACATCGCCACCTACCCTACTATCGTACCTAACCATCTGGTTAAAAACATCGCGATAAATGCTTTTGTCGTCACCATCCTGAGAGAATATGGCTTGTTTAAGAATGTAATTCATGTAGCTACCCCTAAAGGTCATTTCGTACCTTAAAATCCTGTCAGCCTCATATTGAAGCTTTTTAACCGATGCAATTTTGTACTGCTTTTTTGACAGGTCAACTTTCTGCTGTGGGGTAAGATTAAGAACATGCAAATTATCCTGATTTTTTTTCAGTATCTCTTTTCGGTCGTTCTGTTCAAATTCTGTACCCTTATGATAAATCTTAAATGAATACCGACGAGTAATATAAAACAAAGATGTTTCATAAGTACGGTAGTTGTTCTTAGAACTACGAGCATATTTAACCAAAAGCTCTTTTTGACAATTAAGATAAGTCAAAGCCTGTTGCTTATCAACAAAGAATTGATTATAACAAAAGTCAAGCCTTACAATCTCCAAATCATCTAAACAAGGAACAGCAGTTAAATAGCCGAAAAACTTTTTAAAAAAACTCATCAAAAGGTTATATACAGCCACAGAACTTTGGTCGTAATAAGGGATATATTGCAGAATATTAGTACCCCATTCAAACTTAGGGATAGACACATTAAAGTCTATCCTGTCGGCAACTTCGTTGAGTACATAAGATACGCTATAGTGGCTAGAGGGGATATTAAAGCTATCACGCCTAACAAAAGGCAAAATGTTATCGCTATCGTGAAAAAGATTAACCCTAATCGTACTCCCTTGAATACTCTCCAAAGTACTTTGAGATATCTCGGCAGTTGTTTGCCCTGTTTTTCCCGTTGTTGCAAATTGATTTCTAATTGTGGCATTTCTTGAAAGATTATGAATGCGAAAATGAATAGTATCTAACATAAATTAAGAACTTGGACAATTTTTACCTGGAGAACATTGTCCTAACCCAGGACAAGAACATTATTTCTTCAGCTTATCAATACAAGCAGTCTTTTCATCAAATCTACTACGCCAAGACGTACCTGTATTAGTACAAGCATAAACATTCATGCAATTATTAGCTATACCAACAATAGCCAAGTGCTCCCAATACCGTTTTTTACCACAAACAACGCACTTATGACGTGACTTTTTCATTTTTTAAGTTTTAATAAGTTAATAGGAATTTTTCTTAAAGGCATACCCTTTTCAATAACATCTACACAGCGATTATCAAAAAGGTTATACTGAAACACAGGGCGTTCAGTACGTTTTTTTTTTTCGGATTTTTCATTGCTTAGGCTGTTTAATACATCTTTCGCGGTTTTTACACCGCCAAACAAAAAAATCAGGATTAGATATTGAATACTGCTTAACCATGTATTTTTCGTTCAGCAAACCCAAACAGAAAAAACATTGATGTTTAACAGCCATCACCTACGTTCCAGCTTATTAGGAAAAAAATGAACTATCGGCCTCTTAACCGCACGGCAATAAATAAAAAAGCCTATAAGAGAAAAAAGAGCAACCAAAACAGAAAGCACAAGCATTCGACATAAATAGCCGATGCTAGAAATAAATTTGTCCATAACAGAAGTTATTTAAATTGAAAATGCCATATAAGACACTTAAAAGAAAAAGTAATGACATAGTCCAACAAAGAAAATAAGTGCTTTAAAAAGGCTTAAAACAGGCTATTTCGAAAAGAAAAGTTTATAAAGAAAAGCAAAACCCAAAACCAAAGGAATTACGAGGACGGCAGTAGATTTTCCACCGCCCTCATCTACTTTTTTACCACAGCAGGATTAAAATTTTTAGAAATTTGAAAGTGCATCCAATCAAAATTCTTTTCTCTGCCAAGGCTCTCAAAACCGTGCCTATAAAAAATATCAATCATCTGCTTATATTCAGGCCTAGCAAACCTAGCGGTTTTAGAACTTTCATGATACAGGTTTCTTACGGGGTCTAGGTCAATAGCCAAACCCCAAGAATGCAGACTTAAGGTAGAACCATTAGTTTGCTTCCTATAACTAAAACAACCACCATACCTATCTATGCCTAACTCATGTATCTTACTTAAACCATAAGTTTTAAGGATATCACTCAAAACAGCACTCAAAGGCTCAACAATAGACTGATGACAAGTAATATAATCGGTTTTTACACCGTTTTTTTCCCAAACAGGATATAAAGGGAAAGGGCTTTTAAATGTCTTCAAATAGCCCTTTCCAGTTTCATTAGGAGTACCATAAATACTCAACGCTTCAAACGATGTTAGCATATTAAACCTTATCTATATGAAACAATTTCCCAGTAACAGCCAATAATTGGTCTACCCTACGGGCTTTTTTATTGTAAGAATTAGACGGCATAGAAGCAATCAAACGCCCTATAAAATCAGTATCATAACCTAAATTCACGTACCTAAAAATATTCTTAAGTGTAGAGTTATTTGGATTATACTGATAAACCGTAGAAACCAAGGCATCATATAAATTTTGTGATATAGGGATTTTAATAACAGAATTTAAAATCTTGGTTTTCTCCGTTACGTCCCTAACCAATAAAGCATCTGCCTGCGATTGAGTAATCCTAACATTCGGCCTATTTAACTGCGGGTCACGGTCGCAAAGATGCCCCCAACCAATAGTATAATAATCTTCACCAGCAAGTTTATAGCTTACAAGCTTGCATTTCTCCCTATTCTTAATAGCTTGAATAGCATTATTAGACGGCTTCATAATTAAGGTTCAGGAAGATTAACCACCATCAAATCGCCAGTAGTACCAGGCATAAGGGTTGACATTTGTATAACAATAGACTGCCCATGTTCGGCACTCTTGTTTTCAATACCGCCAACCTTTAGTTCATAACCAATAAGCAAAGCGGTATTAGCGGTTAGATTTGTAATAACAAAAAAATCATTATTTGTATATGCAACAGCTTCCGACCCGCTTTCATTAAAATTCATGACTACGTCATGAGAATTACCGTGAATAATGCGCATTTCTGCAAAAGGCTCAAACTGCTCATTTTTATAATTTAAAGTCCAATTGAAAATGGGCAAAGGAGGCGCTTTATAACCGTTAAAATTGATATAGGTCTGACAAACAGATAGAGCAGAACTGCTCCTTACCTCTATCTCATCAAACTTACCAATAAGCTCAAAATCTCTCGATGCGACCGAGTTGCCAACCATAGCAACAACGTTTTTGTATACGGGTAAACCACCCAAAAACAAAATAACTTCAACAATCGCATTTTGGCCGTTACTTTCCTGAAAATGGAAACTAAAATTATGCCTACCGTAGCATTCGTCCAATTCATCCGAAAAAACAGTAGAATAAGACCTAGAATATCTATGAGGAGATGAAAAAGAATATAAATCGAAAGCTTCTAAACCAATAAAAGGTTTACCAACTTTATCAATCAATTCCTGCATCTTCGAGCCATCACCATTGGATTTCTGAAAAGCTATTGACATTTAAACAAACTTTAAAAAAAGTAAAGACGGCAAACAAGTTTGTTTGCTTATAAGTTGATATCTACATCTGCCTAACTCGGCAAACATATAAGTGTAATTTTGAACAAGCATACTAATAACGCCTTGTATTTAATTTTTTAACATAATTAGGCCAACAAACGTGCGTTTTGCCACTGTAAGCCCGAATTTCAATAAGGCCACTATTTCTCATAATCCTTACAATACTACCAGTACCGCAAAAACCGTCATCGCAAAAAGATACCTTACTACCGACGCGAAGCTTTTCTTTATAAGCTTTTTTGGTATTACTACCAAAGCGCTTCCTATATGACCACGGCATTATATCAAATCGATTTTAAAACCAACAAAAGTGAAATAGAAATCATACTTAGCAGACTGCTGTGTGATCTCCAAGTTGTCAAAAAGCTCCAAACTAGATGAACTCTCATTGATAATATTTTCGAGTTCAACAATTCTAGTTATATACTTTTCGTAAGGGGTATGATTGAAATAAGACCTATATCTAATCTCAATCTTTTCAGATGCTAAAGGACTAGAATTAGGATTTATAGAAATCTGTAACCTGCCAAAAAAAAGTGAGTTAGTAAGACCGTAATCCAACTTCAAACCCTCACCATGATTGTTACTGCCAACAGAAAACGCATAAGGCTTAATGCTTTTTATTTTCTTTTGAGCATGATGGGCGCTCAAAAACTCTCTCACAAACTCCAAACTATCTATGTTAACCCTATCGTACGCGTTAACATTCTGTCTTTTTTCAAACCAATCCATACTACTTAATCATTTTAAAAAGTTTATCGAGATACGGGGATAGTTCTTTGTCAAACTCTGACCCCATCTCATCGCGGAGATGCACAAGCAAATCACCCTTTAAAACAGGAAAACCAAACGCATGCAATTCCCTAATACCATAATAAGAGTAAATAGCGCCCAGTTGATTAGGGCCAAAATCCTTAGCATATAAAATAGAACGGATAGCACCTTTGTCAGTGCCAACCTTATCCATAGCCTTATATAGCTGGTCTGCCTTACTAGCGTTAAGAGCAGTCATTTGCGACTTTACCCCAGCAGACCTCTCGATTGCAACAACAGTGTTTTTAAAATTATCACCTTGAGCAGTGTTAACCTCTGGAATAATCGCAGTAATAGATTGTATCAGACGCCATATAGGTTTAAAAAGAAGAACTACAAATGCCAAAAGAATAAACGGAAAGTATTTTTCAATTTCTTTCATAAAGTTATTTTACATAAAAATCGATTATACCGTGCTTTCTAAGTTTAACGCGTACTTTATCCCCGCTGGAATTTAGAGCTCTTAAAAGGGCTGTATTAGCGTTATCAGACCCAACGTAATTCCTAAGCGTTCTAGATGTAACGAAAAAACGACGTCTGCGGTAAAAAAGACTATAATTTGAATAAGGCTGAAAGACAATCCTAAAATGCCTATCAAAAGTATTTAAAAAATATGCCATTGATTTAAACATAAAAACGCCCCTATTACTATAGGGGCGTTTGTTAAAAAGAAAATATAAGATTTATTACCTACGGTCGTCCTCACCGAAATCGTCAGGGTCAACAGGTGGTGGAGGATTTAAGTAGTTTTGAATTTTAGGCTGAACCCAAACAAACAAAGCGCCAATAAGATACCTAACCCACCATTTCTCGGCAAATCTGATAATCTTGTGCTCAAGCTTCTCAACAGGAGGAGTAGCCAACTGCTTCGTAAGGTTTTCTTTTTCAGCATCTGTTTTAGCCAAATCAAACGCCAAATTCAATTCGGCATTTTTCTTATTCACAGCGTCTATTTCTTCGGCTTCATCCAAAACACGCATGTAATTTTCTGATGCCTTACTTTGCAAATCAACTGATGAACGTTCAGACATAGGCGCATACTTATCCGCCAACTGGTGTAGAGCTTCGTATAATCTCACGGTATTAAATTTAAAAGTTAAAATTATTTTTGTTTAAGGAGCACAAGCGCCCCAAGACCAAGCATACCAAACAAAAGCATATTGTTTTGGTCGCTATTGTTACCTACTTTCACCCTCCCCTGCTTCCAATCTAAATCAACGTCGATTGGACTACTAGCACGCCTGCCAACAATCTCAACCTGCTTTAAAGTGGTTGGATCAGAGCCATTAGGAAACACCTGCGATTTTTCAGGAAAACCGCCCTGCGCTAAAACACCCTCTACGGTCGGAGGGTCGGGCGACTTTGGGGGCGGGACAATACCCGCCCCAATAGAACCATTATAGGCACCTGTTGACATACCCGCAATCTGCGCGTTTGTCTTGCCATCAGTACTGCCAGCGGGTATCAAATTTCCTCCATTACCCAAAGAGCCACCAACAACAGGAATAGCCTTAACTGCACCCCTTAGGAGATTTCCGAAAATTGAACCGCCCGGCTGTTTACCAAACAATCTCTTTAAAAAACTCATTTCTAAAATCTTTGGATTATATAAAGAAAAAGTTAAATAAACCGTTCCTTAAAGAACTACAAAGTAACAGGGAGACTATTAAGCTTTTCGGTTGCATGTTTTTGCTCCATTCTCAAGGAACGCTCAATAATCTCTAAAGAAGTTTCGTATTTACGATACAAAACGAAATTTTTGCTTGCATTTACTTTAGAACCATCAAAAGAGATATCCAAGGTAGCACCATCAATTTCTTCGCCATTTAAAACAAAAAACGACTGCGGACTAGCAGGAACATAACTATCGATGGTAACACCGTCGGCACGGTTAAAGCCCTTGTTATATGGCTGTCTGCCAAATAAACGAACGTTGCGAGTAATAAGGTCAGGCAAATTAAACTGCTGATCCCAATAGTTCGAAGAAATACGGATATTTTGAAGAATTTGTAACGTTTCATCGCTATCCTCAAAATTCAAAACAGCAACATCTGTTACGTTGTCACCTAAATTCCAGCTGTCCGTAGTAGTACCCGCTTGAATAGTTTCCGTGTAAAGCTGATAGATACCAGTTTCCTTACCGATAGATGTACATGGCTTGATATCTACATAACAAACCGAAGTATCTAAAACCCCCTCTTTAAAAGAGTTACGGCCTACGGTACACTCAATAAAAACCTCGTCAGTACCTTTTAAGTTAAGATGACCGCCGAGGTCAATAAACAAAGTTCTAATGTTTTGATGTTTAGCGCCAACAGCAGGCCTAACGTAGTCAGTACCCAACTGCCAATTCTTACCACCACCCATGTGAGAATGAAAACCACCTAATAAACCTAAGTTCGTATTGAACAAACTATAGGTTTTACCCTCTCTTTTAAGGGTCGCGAGAACATTAACCTGCGAAGCATCAAAATCAAGACCTGTGCCGTACTGTGTCTTTTTAATAAGAACATTTTCGGCTAAAGCCTTAAGCATAACGGTCAGATAAAAACCGTTAATAGTAGTGTTGATTACACTCTGATTACGAGTTTCATCTATTCTAATTACCATTTCAAAAAATGATTTACTGCAATAAAGATGAATAGAAAAGAAAACAAAGAATTAAACAAGTATTGCGAACGGAAAACTACTTTTTAAGCTTTTCCTCAATCTTGTTATAAAAATCCTGAAGACCAGCAGGCAACTTATCCTTAAAGAAATAACCCGCAACGCCAGCAATAAGGGCGTACATTAACCAATTTGTTTTTCTACCGAACATCTTAATTTTTCTTTAGAAATTTATCGTAAACGAGATAACCACCTACAGCTAACAAAGCGGTTTTTAAAGTGGTGGCAGTTTTTTTGTTTTTGCTAGCATAGCGCCTCGCTCTGCTAAGCTGTTTTTTCACCTTAAAGGAAACACCTCTAAAGCGACTAAAACGACGTCTAAAACGCATGGTTCATAAACTAATTTTAGTAGAGTAAAGAACAATAGAAAAGTAAAGTTTAATTAATAAAAGTAAAGTTTAATTAATAATAGTCCCGTTGGTGAGATACTTTGGTATATGTTATAGACTTATACCATTTCGAACAAGGGTTTAAAGTTAAAGTCTTATTTGATGAATGGTGAGGCGTTAATAACTAACCTGATTAATCAAGCACTCTAGCACGGAAGTCATTCCTAAGCCTAGATACAGGCACACTAACAAACTCAACATAAAACGACAAAAAGTCGTCCAAATCCTGTTCGTTAAGATCATTCATGTAACCTACAAATTCCTCCTTAGTCATAATGAGTTGAACATTCTGACCGAGAATACTAGTAGCGCTAATACTAACGCTTAATTTGCCTTTTAAGCTCCGTTTCTTGCACATAGCCAAGTCTGTTAGATAGTTTGTACCAATTACCGTTCATGCCCTCTAAGGGCTTTTCAATGACATAATTATTGCCATTATAGAGAACATTGTCCCCTACTCTGAATTTAAATTTGTTAGGTAGCATTTGACTTCACTTTGCTGTTACCAAAATCCTTATCAATAAGGTTACGGATGTACTCATCAGGCGTAACCCCATCATAAGTAGCATTAAGATTAAGAGATAAATAAGTGTCGGCATCCATATATACACGGACAATTTTTGGGTCTTTAAAGACCGTACGTTTTAAACGTAACTGACCAATAGAGGTAACTTTTTTACCGCTGGTTTGTTCTGCCATAAGATTTTTTGATGCGCCTAATCCTACGCCTAGTGCGCCATGATTTAAAGCCCTCTACAACAATCAAGGAAAGAATTGAAGTAATACCACTAATGATAAGTTTCTTTTCGTCCCCATCGAGCTGTACAACGCTCAAAACCGTGGTACTACTAAGCACAGACACGGAAAAGTTTCCGAGTAAAGACATAGTGAGAAAATTTATTAATTTATTGAAGAAAGGTGAGGCGTTAATCTACGAACCTATAAAGGATTTCGTAACCCAACAGGAGTACAATAGCTACACAATGATCTAAAACGCTTTTCAGAAGAAAGAACGTCAACAGAGTTAAACTCAACTAAAGTCCAGCTATTAACCGAACAATAGGTAACACCATCAGGCTGATTACACAGCATTTTGAAAATACTACGTCCACCTACAATAGAAAAATATGCGCCTACAGGCACTTGATATAACAACATAAGAAAAAGTAATAAAAGATTAATTGAAAGGAAATTGACAACTAACACAAACTTTATCCTCTCTAGAGTTAAGATAACCGCAAATTGTACAATGAGTAACATAAAACCTAGCCGAAATCAACCTAAAGGCACTAGCTTCGTTGATTATAGTGGGTTTATCACGCTGTATACATTTAAGGCAGGTATATTCACCATTAAGAGAAGTCAAAGGACGTGTTCTAAATAAAGTTGCCTTTGCTTGCGGAATACCGCAAATAAAACAGGCAAGCGCCATAGTCAAAAACGTGTATTTTTTGTAAATGAACCTAACTGTACTTTAGTTTTTGGATCATAATAGTTACAGTACCTGAAATCAGGGAAATTAACTAGCAAGAACCTGCGAAAAGTAATTAGGCTTTTTACATTCCTGTATTTGACGAATTTTGCGGGGCCTACCTTTGCGATGCAATTGAACAATCTCATTTCCAGACTTGTATTGCATTGTATTTTTAAAATTGGGTGTCTCGGCCTTTGGAGTTACTAAATATCTGACAATATTTATAGCCTTCATATAATTGCGATATTTCTGTTCCTGTCTCAACTTCATACGTTGAGAAACAGCCAAAACAGTACTAGGCTTTGGTAAGGTAGCTTCTAGACAGTCCAAATAAGTTAATAGACGTTGGGTACGCGCCTTACATAGGCTCGTGCGAGCGTGTATCTTAATCATAAGAAAAATTTTTAAGTGAATTTTAAAGAGAATTATTTGATAGAAATTCCATAAAAAAAGGCCGATGAGCGACCAGTTTAAATGAAAATACCTGCAGATAAATACCTGCAGGTAAAACAAAAGCACAAGAATGTGCTGAATTTATAATTCATTTTCGGGGGAAATCTGTTTTTATAATTTCGTAATCCCCTATCTATCAAAGAATTAGCACAGTAAAAATAGAAGTATTGCTATTTACATTATGTTAACTAATAATTCCAACAATACTTGCTTCTTCTATTTTGACCATCTCGGCCACTTAAAATTCGTTGAGTTTTCTTTTGAGTTCCTGTACCTTATCTAACCTGTCTTTACGGGTATAGATTTCAATGAGCAATTGTACGGTATTCTTATCGTTCGGGTTGATTTCGTGCGCGCGCAACAAAGTAAATTCGGCGCGGTTCACATAAGAATTGAATTTTTGCTTGTTTTTTTCCTTCAGTCCGGCATTGGCATTGTTAACGTAAACCAGGGCCAACTGATACAAAGCATCAAAATAATTCTGGTCAACTTCCAATGCTTTTTTATAAGTGGCTTCGGCGCCCGTGCTGTTGTTCAGTTGCGATTGTTGCAAATAGCCATATAAAAACAGCAACAGCTTGTTCCTTTTTTCCGTGGCTATAGAACCTTCGATGATTTTGGCTGCCTGCGTATATTTTTCGTTGTCCAACAACAAGTTGATGTAATCGTTGGTCAGAAACGGATGGTAAGGATTAAGCTTTAGGCCGTCTTCCAACATCCTGATAGCCATTTCGCTTTCAAATTTGGAGGCATAAATGCTGGCCATTTGTTGAAAAACAATCGGATTTTTGATGCCATTGTCTTTAGCCCTCTTAAAATACGTCAGCGCCTCATCGTACGATTGGATGTTTTGGGCGCACAATGCCACATTTACCGCAATGGCCGTATCTGTAGGCAGGTAATCGCTTACCTGTTTGAGCAAGCCAAAAGCCGTCATGAAATCGTTCTGCTGGAAAGCCTTGTTGCCTTCAGCCTGCTTTTTGATCA
The DNA here is from genome assembly GCF_059705275.1 of Pedobacter sp. TM02. Lineage (NCBI taxonomy): Bacteria > Pseudomonadati > Bacteroidota > Sphingobacteriia > Sphingobacteriales > Sphingobacteriaceae > Pedobacter > Pedobacter sp. TM02. The sequence continues at coordinate 2,121,258 of NZ_AP046530.1, read as the reverse complement.
TGATGTTATAATGCGCCGCCTTGATCAAGGTAGAATTGGCCTGGTATTTATCAAGTTCTTTGGCTTTTTCCAGAGCCTCTGTGGCCAGTCCGTAATATTTGTCGGCATTGGCTTCGTTGTCGTCAATCAGGGCCACATAAGAGCTCAGGTACGCTTTGATCGACCATGTTTCGGGCCAGTTCTTGGTTTTTTTATCATTCTGGGCTGCTTCTACCGCCTTAATCCCCTCTCCTATAACAGCCAGCTGCTTTTTGGCGTCTTCCTTGTTGGCGATACTGACCTGCAGCTTGCCTACGCTGTTCTGTGCCACCTGGATCTGCGATTTTTGGGCAAAGCTCTGATTAATATGGGCTAAACAAACGAAAACAAGGGCAAATATAAATTTATGATTCATGCTTCACAGAGGGTATTGGTCAACAAAAATAACAAAAAAGAGGGATAAAAAAATTTATCCCTCTTTCCTTTAGGCTTTAAGCTATTCCTAGTTTGCCGGAATGGCATCCAATCTTTTCTTGATGGCTTCCCAATTAGCTGTATCGTTTTTGAAAGCATAGATTTGCTTCAAGGTTTCCAAAGCCGGTACATATTTCGGATTAATATCCAGCGCTTTTTTGTAAAATGGGATCGATTGGTCGATCAAGGCTACAATTTTAGCCGAAAGCGCATCATATTCTTTCGTTTTTTTGGCATCAAGCTTATTTCTTGTTTCCTGAACGGCCAAAGCTTGTTTATAATAGGTATCGCCCATCAGGTAATGGTAAACTTCTTTGCTGGGATCTTTGGCAATCAGCTTGGCCAACGATTCCTGAGATTTTACGATATCGCCTTTGGCAATGTACAAATCCGTTTCTGCACCAATAAAGTTGGCTTCGTTAGGGAATTTGGCCAAAGCTTCTTGAATGGTAGCCAAAGCCGCTGTGGTATCTTTCAGCTTATCGGTTTGCAGGTTAATGATCTGGATGTAGAAATCCTTAGACTCGGGTACATTTAAACTTACAACTTTCTTGAAATTATCTACGGCTTCCTGATATTTGCCAGTTAAATTGGCTGTTACCCCAACATTGATGTACATGGCGGTATCCTTTGGATTAGCGGCCAGCAACTCTTTAAAGATAGTCATGGCACCAGCATAGTCTTTATTGTTGTAGGCTCTAACCCCCCTGTTTCTTTTGGCATTGATAAGGTTGATCTCAGCTGTAGCAATATTGTCTTTTTCGCTGCCTTTGGTATCTAAAGTCTTGGCTTTGCCGATAGCTTCTTCGGCAATTTTTTGTTTGCTCAAGGCATTGTTTACGTCAACAGTATCCAACCTCGAAATCTCCGAAGAAAGCAGGGCCCTGTAAGACCAGGCTTCAGGCATCACCTTAGATTTTTCGTTGGCAATGGCCAGATCGGTATGGGCGAGGCCTTTGTTAAGCGCATCCATAGATTTGGCATAGCCTTGGGAGCTGATCATTGTTACGTACAAGTTCCACGATTTTTGCGACTCGTTTACTTCACTCTTTTGCGCATTTGCAAGCGTAGCAACACCTACAAGCAATGTACTTAAAAGCAATTTTTTCATTATTCTTTAGTTTTTTTCGAAATTATATTAATTATCCGCTGTTTCGCCTTCGGCAGCAGTATTGTTATTATTCTCTGGATTTTCGTCGGCCCCTGTTGCAGAGTCGGTTACATTTCCTTCTGTTTCCTCCTCTTCGTCTTCATGCTGGATCTTGGCTACCGAAGCAATCTCGTCGTTACCTTTTAAAGTAATCAAACGAACCCCTTGCGTAGCCCTTCCCATTACCCTCAGCTCGCTTACCACAATCCTGATTACGATACCTGATTTGTTGATAATCATCAAATCGTCGGCATCGGTTACGTTCTTAATAGCTACCAGCGAGCCGGTTTTATCGGTAATATTAATGGTTTTAACCCCTTTACCGCCCCTGTTGGTTACGCGGTAATCGTCAATATCGGTACGTTTGCCGTAGCCTTTTTCCGACACCACCAAAACAGTAGCTTCTTTATCGTCTACAGCAATCATGCCAACTACTTCATCTTGATCATGCGCTAAGGTTACGCCCCTTACGCCCGTAGCGGTTCTGCCCATTGGCCTCACGGTGCTTTCATTGAAGCGGATGGCCCTTCCCGAACGCAATGCCATTACGATTTCGCTACTTCCGGTAGTCAAGCTGGCCTCTAGCAATTGGTCGCCTTCATTAATGTTGATGGCATTGATACCGTTAACCCGCGGCCTTGAATAAGCCTCTAGCGATGTTTTCTTGATGGTACCTTTTTTGGTACACATGATGATGAAGTTATTCTCTAGGTACTCTTGGTCTTTCAGGTTAACTACCTTGATGTAAGCCTTAACTTTTTCTTCTTTCGGAATATTGATGATGTTTTGTAAGGCCCTGCCTTTACTGGTTCTGCTTCCTTCTGGGATTTCGTAAACCCTGAGCCAGAAACAGCGTCCGGCTTCGGTAAAGAACAGCATATAGTTATGGTTAGAGGCAATCAGCAGGTGTTCGATAAAGTCTTCGTTTCTCGAATCGCTGCCTTTTGAGCCCTTGCCACCCCGGCTTTGCGTACGGTATTCTGTAGCAGGCGTACGTTTGATATAGCCTTCGTGCGAGATGGTAATCACTACTTCTTCGTCTTCGATAAAGTCTTCCATGCTCATGTCTTCGGCAGAATGAACGATGGTGGTACGGCGCTCATCGCCATATTTGTCGGCCATTTCGGCCAATTCATCTTTGATGATCTGCATACGCAAACCTTCGTCAGCCAAAATAGATTTCAAATATTCGATGGTTTTCATCAATTCGGCATATTCTTCTTTGATCTTGTCGCGCTCCAGTCCGGTTAACCTACGCAAGGTCATGTCGAGGATGGCACGTGCCTGAATATCGCTCAGGCCGAATTTTTCCATCAAGCCTACCCTCGCCTCTTCTGGCGTGCTCGATGCACGAATCAGTTTGATAACCTCTTCAATATGATCGAGGGCGATTAACAAGCCTTCTAAAATATGGGCACGTTTTTCGGCCTCAGCCAACTCGAACTTGGTTCTGCGGATCACTACATCGTGGCGGTGGTCTACAAAGTGACGGATGATATCTTTAAGGTTAAGCAACTGCGGACGGCCGTTAACTAGCGCAATGTTGTTTACGCTGAACGAGGTCTGCAAAGCGGTTTGCTTAAACAGGTTATTCAATACGATGCTTGCATTGGCATCGCGCTTGATTTCGTAAACGATACGGATACCGTCTTTATTCGATTCGTCTTTGATGTTCGAAATACCCTCGATTTTCTTCTCGCCAATAAGTTCGGCGGTACGCTCAATCATTTGGGCTTTGTTTACCTGGTAAGGTATTTCGGTTACCACAATGCTTTCGCGGTCACGGTTGCTCTCTATCTCGGCTTTTGCACGCATCACGATACGGCCCCTGCCGGTTTCGAAGGCTTCTTGAACGCCGTTATAGCCGTATATGATTGCTCCCGTTGGGAAATCAGGGCCTTTGATATGCTTCATCAACTCGGCAATGGTAATTTCATTGTTGTCGATGTAAGCCACCGTGGCATTGATACTTTCGGTAAGGTTGTGCGGCGCCATGTTGGTTGCCATACCTACGGCAATACCAGACGAGCCGTTAATCAATAAGTTGGGAACTTTAGAAGGAAGAACGGTTGGTTCTTGTTCGGTATCGTCAAAGTTGAACTGAAAATCGATGGTATCTTTGTTGATATCCGCTACCATTTCTTCGGCAAGCTTGCTGAATCTCGCTTCGGTGTAACGCATCGCTGCCGGCGAATCGCCGTCAACCGAACCGTAGTTTCCTTGTCCGTCTACCATCAGGTAGCGCAGGCTCCACTCTTGTGCCATACGCACCATGGTCATGTAAACCGACGAATCGCCATGCGGGTGGTACTTACCCAGTACCTCACCTACGATACGTGCAGATTTTTTATATGGTTTTCCGGCACCTAAACCCAAACCCAGCATCCCGTACAGCACACGGCGGTGTACCGGCTTTAAACCGTCGCGTACATCGGGCAGGGCCCTGCTTACGATAACGGACATCGAATAGTCGATGTAGGCAGATTTCATCTGCTCGTCTATGTTAATCGGGACTATCTTGTCGTTCTCTTGATTTTCTAAATCTTCTGCCATAAATAATAATGTTCGTTAAAAACGAAATTTAAATTAGGTATTGTTATAACCTTGCGAATTTAACAAAATAAGCGCCAACCTGTGCACTGATGTGGAAAAGTTTTACACATGGGGATAATCGACTTTATCCTGTTATTTTGACAAGGCAATGGCCTAAAAACGACTGTTGCATTCTTCATGTGGCTGCTCCTTTTCTGGAATTCAATACCGAAAATGTGGATATTGCCGCAAGGACCAGCATTGTTGCCCGGCTGACTTTGAAGTAGACTTACAAAGTTTTCGAAACCTAGGAGGCGTGCTTTTTGATCCTAGGCCTTCAATACCGGATTATCGACAATGGGCAGCTTGGCAAACTGCATGACTTCGATGCTGGGCACGCCAAAATCCATCAATACCCTACCCAAAATAAGATAGCAGCCCTTGCCCCTGAACGGGTAAACCGGCGTACGGTTGGCAAAATGCGCAGTATCGAAAAAATCACCTTCGCTATCGATGAAAGTGCCAAACCACATTTTCGAATTTTGCGAGGTATGCACTGTTTTTTCGCATACGTAATTGCCCAGCATTTTTACGACCCGCCCTTCGTGGCGGTCGAGGTCTTTGGCCAGCACATCGCCACGGTAACTGGTTTTGAGCAGGTCGAACATGCTGACGCTGAGCGGAAAACCCAACAATTCCAATTCCTGATAGGCGTCTTCTACCCAATCGGTAGCCAGCGCAGGCAAAACGTAAGGCTTAACGGGCAGGCGAAATAATTCATGGCCTGCCACCGGCTTATTCGAATTGCCCAAATGGTTGTGTACTTCCCAAAGCAGTTCTTTTTTGCTTTTGCCGGTAAAACGCAAGGCTCCTATCCGGACCAAAATCAAGGCCTGCTCTAAAGTAAGGCTGGTGCGTTTAATCAGGTCTTCCAAATCGGCATAGTTGCCGTTGATTTTCCGCTCTCTCGGGATGAGCTCGATGAGCCTGTTTTCCAGTCCCTGAACACCAATAAAACCCAGATAGACCTGGTCTTTTTCAATGTTTACTTCGGCATCGCTATGGTTTACGCAAGGCAGGTTCACCTGCGCTCCTGTTTGCTTTAAGGCATGTACATACACCCAGCGTTGGTAAAAACCTCCATAATTGTTGAGCACGGCCACCATAAACTCCATGGGATAATAGGTTTTGAGAAACAGGCTCTGGTAGCTTTCTACGGCAAAACTGGCCGAATGGGCCTTAGAGAAACTAAATCCGGCGAAACTCGAGATCTGCCGCCATACCTCGGCCGTTACGGCCTCTTCTCTGCCCATGTCCCTGGCTTTGCTAAAAAAACGCTGGGCCAGCCGGTCGAATTCGACCTTTGCACGGTATTTACCACTCATGCCGCGGCGTAAAATATCGGCATCGGCCAAGTCTAAACCTGCATAGCCGCAACAAACCTTGATAACGTCTTCCTGGTACACCATAATGCCAAAAGTGTCGCCCAGCTGCTCTTCCATTACCGGGTGCAGATATTTTACTTTATCGGGTGCATGATAGCTTTGGATGTACATTTTCATCATGCCCGAACTAGCCACGCCAGGCCTGATGATAGAACTGGCCGCTACCAGGGTGAGGTAGTTGTCGCAACCCAGTTTTTTGAGCAGTTGGCGCATGGCTGGCGACTCGACATAAAAACAACCGATCGGCGTGCCCGCCTTAAGCTGTGCATTGAGGTTGGGATCTTCTTTAAAGGCCTTAAAATCGTGTATATCGATCTGTTTTTGTCGGTTTTGGGCAATAAGCTTTACGGCTTCCCTGATGTGGCCAATGCCGCGCTGGCTCAGGATGTCGTACTTGTCGAGCCCGATGGCCTCTGCTTCGTACATATCCCATTGTACAGTGGGCATGCCTTTGGGCGGCAAATCTAAAGCGGTATAATAGGTTAGCGGTTCTTCGCTGATCAGTATACCACCGGCATGGATAGAACGCTGATTGGGCATGTCGTTCATAAACGTGCCAACAGCCATGATTTTTTTGAAAACGGGATTGTTCCTGTTGGCTATTTCTTTGCTGGGGTCGACAAAATCGTCAATTTCGCTTTTGGGCAGGCCCATCACCTTGCCTACTTCCCTGATAACGGCCCTGGTTTTAAAACTGCTCATGGTACCTAGCAAGGCCGTATGGTTGCGCCCGTATTTTTCGAAAAGGTAGTTTTGGATATCTTCGCGTTCGTCCCAGCTGAAATCGATGTCGAAATCGGGTGGCGAGCTTCGCTTGTAGTTCAGAAAGCGCTCAAAATACAGGCCCAGCGCAATGGGGTCAACATCGGTTATCTTGAGGCAATAGGCCACGATGCTGTTGGCACCAGAACCTCGGCCCACATGGTAATAGCCTCTTTCCATGCCATATCGTACCACATCCCAGGTTATCAGAAAATAGGCGCAGAAATCAAGGTCGGCAATTACTTTTAATTCCGACTGTATGCGCCTTAAGGCTTCCTTGCTGTCGGCCCCATACCTATACTTGAGCCCTTTCATGGCCAGTTGGGTCAGCAGTTTCAGGTCTTCTTCGGCACTGCTGGTAAAGTATTTTTTGTTCTTTTTGCCAAAAGTGTATTCGTCGGTACTGCAGCTGTCCAGCAGTTTTTGGGTATTGTCTACGATGAAATCGCAACATGCGAATTTGGCACGCAGTTCGCGCTCGTCTACAAAAAACTCGTCGGGCTTACAGGTGTCTTTTTCGGTGAGCTTGCCCAGCACCGTATTCAGCCCGATTGCCCTCAGGTATTGATGCAGCCGGTATTCTATCTTGTCTTTTACCGTAACCGGATGAAAAACCACCAATTGATGCTGCAAATGGCTCAAAGGCTTTCCGGCCATGCTGTTCAGTTCGCTGGCCCTGATGCCTATAAATTCGTTTTCGGCTAATTTGCTGCGCCTGCCATAGGGAAAGACAAGGTAAACATGCTGGAACTTTGGCGGCTCGAAAGGCAAGGGAGTTTGCCTGAGGTTATGGAGGGTCAAAAAATCGTTCAATTCCTTCATGCCTTCCCTGTTTCGAGCAATACCGATGTAAAGCAGCTGTTCGTCGCGCCTAAATTCGATGCCCACAATGGGCTTAAATTGATAAGGAGGCCAGTATACGCCATGCCGGTCTTCAAAGCCTGCGCCGTGTTTCCTGCAAGTGCGAATAAATTCCATGCAGCCGGTAGAGTTGTTGATATCGGTAAGCACCAGCTGCCGGATGCGCTTAGCCCTTGCTTCCATCAGCAGGCTTTCGATGTGCATGGTGCCATACCTGAGGCTATATTGCGAGTGGACATTGAGAAACATCAGCGCCTATTTATCTGGAAAAACAGTGGCCAAACGAACGGCATCCGTACCATACAGGTTGCGGATTTTATCCATGCGCTGGTATAGGTTGTACATTTTTTCTGAAGGGCCGTACAGCGAAATTTGTTCGTAGCCACCTACCAGATGCGACAGCTTAACCCCTACCAAACGCAGCAACATGCGTTTTTGGTAAACCTTGTCGAAAAGTTCCTTGGCTTTGGCAATCAATAACGAATCGAGCGAGGTATAAGGAATTTTGGCCTGTTGCGTAACCGTTTCGAAGTTGGCATAGCGGATGGTTACCGTAACACAGGCCGTTAGCTTGTGCTGCTGGCGCAGTTCGAAGGCCAGCTTGGTTACCATATCGGTGAGCAGCACTTTGATGCCCGCTACGTCCATGCTGTCGCTATCGAAAGTGGTCTGCTTGCCGATGGATTTTTGTTCGCGGTAAGGCACTACGGGCGAAAGGTCGATGCCGTTGGCCTTTTGCCAGAGGCTGAGCCCGTTTTGGCCCAGGATTTTGAACATCAAATCGGGCGGAATTTGAGTGAGCGTATGGATTTTGCGCACGCCCATTTCGCTCAGCTTGATAAAAGTAGAATCGCCAAGCCCGGGAATTTTTTTGATGGAGAGCGGATTGAGGAAAGGCTGTACTTCTGGTTTGCTGATTTCCATTTCGCCATTGGGCTTGCACTCGTTGGTCACGATTTTCGATACCGTTTTGTTGATGGAAAGTCCGAATGAAATGGGCAAGCCGATTTGATCGTGTATGGATTTGCGCAGCTCCTGGGCAAATTTCATGCAGCCAAAAAAGCGGTCCATGCCTGTCATGTCGATGTAATGCTCGTCGATGCTGGCCTTTTCTAAAACGGGTACCCTTTCTTGGAGCAGCTCTGTAATCTGGTGCGAGTAATTGCTGTAATCGTCCATACTGCCTTTAACGAAAATGGCATGCGGACAAAGCTGGCGGGCCATACGCATGGGCATAGCCGAGTGTACGCCAAATTTACGGGCCTCGTAGCTGCAGGAAGAGACCACTCCCCTGTCGGAAAGCCCGCCAATAATCACGGCCTTTCCCGCCAGCCTGTTGTCTTTTTTAATCTCTACCGAGACAAAAAAGGCATCCTGGTCCATATGAATAATATGTTTATCGGCCAACTGCATAAATCAAGACAAATATAATACTAATATAATTAGTATTATTCATCTTAATTTAATTTTAGCTAAAATATTTAGTTTTAAAATAAGGGTTTGACCTGATTATAAAATTTTTAAATCGCTGGCTGCGCCACTACCCAAGAATTCGGCTAAACTTGCCGACGGCAATGCAGCAAAGCTATACCCAGTCGATGCCTTTTTTAAGCAGGTTTTTGGTCTGTTCTTCTTCGCTACCAGCTAAAATTTGTGGATTGTAATTCCATTTGGCAGTTGGCGGCAGGCTCATCAGGATGCTTTCGATACGGCCATTGGTTTCGAGGCCAAATTTGGTGCCGGCATCATAAACCAAGTTAAATTCGGCATAACGGCTACGGCGCAGGTATTGCCATTCTTTCTGATGGTCGTTATATGCTTTATCGCGGTTGCGATCGATCAGTTCGCTATATACAGGAATGAAGGTATTGCCCACGGCCAAAGAAAAATCAAGCAGCTGCTTAAAATCCAGGGAGGTGTTTTCGGGTTTGAGCCTATCGTAAAAGATACCGCCTACGCCACGGGTTTCTTCACGGTGCTTAATGAAAAAATAATCGTCGGCATGCGCCTTGAATTTAGGATAAAAAGAGGAGTCAAACTCATCGCAGGTCTGTTTAAGGCGATGGTGGAAAAACCGGGCATCGGTTGGAATGATGTAATGCGGCGTAAGATCGATGCCCCCGCCAAACCAGCGGGTCTGCTCGTCCATTTCGAAATACCGGATGTTCATGTGGATGATCGGTACGAAAGGATTTTCGGGATGCATCACAATAGAAACACCGGTAGCAAAAAAATCGTCGTTTGCAACCTTGAATGCTTTTTTGACAGCTTCGGGCAATTTGCCATGTACGGCAGAGAAATTTACGCCGCCTTTTTCGATGACGTTGCCGCCCTGCATGACACGGGTCCTGCCGCCACCTCCACCCTCACGTTGCCAAAGCTCTTCTTCGAACTTTGCCCTGCCATCGGCCTGAACCAAACCCTCGCAAATACTATCCTGAATTTGCTGATATGCTGCTGCTACTTCGTCCCTAAACATGGTTGATTAATTTGTGGTAAAGTTACGGCTAATTCGAGCCAATCGGCCGCAAATATAGAGAAAGTACATTGTTTTGACAGACGCACCTACTCAAAGGATTATGACAAGTTTTTTATTTAAAAAGCCACAGCTTGACAGATTACAAGCTGTGGCTTCAATTCAATATTAAGGGAATCAAACCTCTACATAATCGAGGTCTTTGTGAAAGGTTTCCTTCAGCATACTCAATGCGATAAGGGCTATAACCAAGCAAACGCCTCCAACAATCATGGCGCTTTCGAGGATGCCTAAATGGCTTTTCAGAAACAGGAACGACGAGGTAACCAATACCACCGAGCCTCTTACAAAATTAGGTACTGTAGTGGTAACGGTGGCTCTGAGGTTGGTTCCAAACTGCTCTGAGGCAATGGTTACAAATGTAGCCCAATAACCAGAGGCAAAACCCAAGAAAAGACTGAGCCAAATAAATGTTTTTGGTGTGAGCCCTTCGGCTCTCAAATAAACCGCAACGGCAACGGCCGTTAAGGCAAGAAAGATAAACATTACCTTTTTTCGCGATTTAAGCATCTGACATAAGAAACCTGCCACAATATCGCCTATGGCTATGCCTATATAACAATACATTACGCCTTCGCCAGCATTTAAAACGCCACTGGCATTTAGGGCTTTGCCAAATTCTGGCGAAAAGGTAATCAAGACGCCTACTACATACCACAAAGGCAAACCGATTAATATGCAGCACAAGTATTTTCTAAATCGGCCGGCATGGTTAAACAGCATCCACATATTTCCCCGCTGCACATTGGCCTCCTTGGTTTCCTTAAACATGCCCGATTCTGCCAGGCCAACGCGCAACAGCAACAGGGCCAAACCCATGCCGCCGCCAATATAGTAGCTATGCTGCCAAGAAAAGATATCGCTGATGAGCTTGGCCGCTACAGCGCCAAACAAACCTACCCCAGCCACAATCATGGTTCCATAGCCTCTATTCTTTTTGTCCATGCTTTCGGTAACCAAGGTGATGCCTGCACCGAGCTCGCCGGCAAGGCCTACGCCCGCAATAAAACGGATAATGGTATAGGCAGTAACCGAAGTGACCATGCCATTGGCGATATTAGCTAGAGAATAAAGGATAATAGAGCCAAACAACACGCTTAAACGACCTTTTTTATCGCCTAAAACACCCCATAAAATACCGCCCAGCAACATACCGAACATTTGGGCATTGATAATAGAGGTTCCTACATTCAGCATATCGGCACTGGCCACGCCCAAATCGGTAAGGCTTTTTACCCTGACTACCGAAAAGAGAATAAGGTCATATATATCAACAAAATAGCCCAGTGCGGCTACGATAATAAGCAATACTAAATTTTTGTTTTTGGCAACTTCGTTCATACAGTTTAGTTTGGAGCGATTAAACTACAAAAAAAACTGAAAACAAGACTTGCGAAGTTGCTAAAACTTCGCAAGTCTGCATGCCTAATTTTCGAGCACGAGAAAATCAACGCTTCTGTTTGCCTTTTCCAAGCCAAGTCCCATGTCCTTCAAAATGTCGTTCAGCGTTTCGGGTTTTTCAGGTTGGAACGAGAATTTGAGGTCGAATTTTTCGTTGTTGCCGGTTTCGTTCAGCACCAAGAGCTTATAAACGCCAAAGGTTTCCAAATAATCGGCAAAATCGTCCATATTGATGCCTTGCTGGTCTATTTGGCCATGCATCGCAAAATAGGTTCTGTTGCCCGAGGTATTGCGCCTGATTTGGTTGAATTTGGCAGGGTCGACGATCTTCAGCACATAAACTTCTTTATCCTGCTTTTGTATCGATGCCTTGATGCCAAACTTCTTGGCCAATGCAGCCTTCAGGCTCGGAAACAATTGTTCTTTTTGGGGCACGATGATGTCGAGGCAGTAGCGCTGCTTCTCTTTGTTGTCAACCTTGTTAATGGTTCTTCCATAGCCGAAACTGCCAAACGCTTCTTGGTACATATTGCCTACGCCCACATTGATAAAGGTAAGCCTCCTGCCCGCAAAGGCGGGCTGATCCATAAAATTCATCCGCATACCCGGACCACCTTTGATTTCGGGCTGTATCACCAACCTGCTTTTAACGGTGTCTTCGGCAAAAAAATAGGTCTTGATGTAGTCGGCCGTCAAATTGTCTTTTTTCTCCGGCAGGTGCACCTGTTGGTTGGCCAACAGGCTATCGATTACTTTTTCGGTAATGCTTTCTGGGTTAGTGCCCGCAATCAGCTTCCCATCGGGCGAAATGAGCACACTATGGGGAATGAGGCGATGCGGAAATAGATCGGCCAACTTTCCGGCCGTATCAATGGCATACCATAGTTTTGAGGGCCTTGCCTTCATAAACTGCTTGGTGCGTTCGGCAGTTTCCTGCGTTACATTGATTACCTGCAGCTTGTTTTTGTATTTATCCTGCAGTTGTTGCAAATGAGGCATGGCTTCTATACAGGCCCCGCACCAGGTAGCCCAAAATTCTATCCATACCAACCTGCCTTTCAATTGTTGCAGGTCAGCGGTTTTAACCGGTGCATTTAAAACCGTCGTTAATTTAAAATTGGGCACCAGCTCATTGTTTTTAACTTGGCCATAAGCAACATTGAGCAGTAAAAGGGTCATTAGGATTAACTTTTTCATGTATTTAAAGGTTTGTGTGATTAATTGATCTCCCACAAAAATGGCATCAAAACAAAGGCTGACAGGTTAAGTGTAGTTAAGTAAAGTTAATTAGTGTTAACTGATGCAGAGATTAACTGAAAGGAGTACTATGTTTGCAATATGCAGAAAAAGATAACCTGGGTTTTGGTTCTGATGAGCTTTTGTGTGCTGGGCATTACCGGCCTGCAGCTGTATTGGAACTACCAGAACTATCAGGCTACCGTAACTCGCTTCAAGAAAGACAGCAACGAGGCGCTGACAAAAGCCGTAGACGATGAAATAAACCTCAGGCATCAATTGATCAAATCGGCCGTAAAAAAATGGCTCAGCGATACCGCCTTCATCACTATTACCTGCGACATCAATAACCGAGACAGCAATACGGTTTTCCATATGCGCGATACACATCCCTATGAAAAAGGAAATAGACCGGTAAGTATAGGCATTACCAATTTTAAGGAAAAGGTGCGCAAAATTACTCCCCAGGCCAAAAGCATTTTCATTAATCATTTTACAGACAATACGCTTGGTGGCGATCTGCGCAAAGGCATCATCTATTTTTATACCCAGCGCCTGGGCGACAGCCTCTCGCACATTTATAATGCTACCAAAGCCAATACAAGCAGCCTTGCTGCCCTATTTAAAAAAGAACTGGCTAAAAAGGATATCTATACGCCATTTAGGCTCAATGCCGAAAAGAAAGACCGGAAAATATTCATTACCCAAGAAGTGAATACCGCCCTACGCAGGCCCTATGAAAAAGAAATGGTTTGGGCCAGCTTGGAAAATCCGAATATCTACTACCTCAGAGAGATGAAGTGGCTGATGATCAGCTCCCTGTTGCTGATTGGCATTACCATTTTCTGCTTTTACTACACCGTTAAAACCCTGCTTAGCCAAAGCAAGCTGGTAGCCATGAAAAATCAGTTCATCAGCAACATGACCCACGAAATCCATACGCCCCTGTCGTCGATACAGATTACCGCCGAAGCCATGCAACAGTTTGACCAGGACATGGCAACGCGTAACAAATACCTCGATATTATCCTTTACCAGACCAAGAAGCTCACCCATTTAACCAAAGAGATATTGGGCAGTGCCAAATTGGAGCAAATTGCCTTCCCAACAAATGAAACAATAGAGCTAAGGGAACTGCTGGCGGAGGTTATCAATTCGACAGCTTTACCTACAAACGCCCACATCCAGTTGGAGGCTAGTACGGCATTGACAATTAAAGGTAATCAGTTGCATTTGTTCAGGGCATTGAGCAACGTAGTTGAAAACGCCATCAAGTATAACACTTCCTCAAACCCTTTAATTACAATTCGCTATCTTATTAAGGATAAATACATTAATATTTTAATTGGAGATAACGGCCCTGGTATTGCCGACGAATTTAAAGCCAAAATATTCGAACAGTTTTTTCGCGTCCCAACAGGCAATGTACATGATATTAAAGGCTATGGCCTGGGCCTCAATTATGTGCAAAAGGTTATTGTGCAGCACCATGGCCAAATCAAGGTAATTGATAACCAACCCCATGGCAGTATCTTTGTCATTCAACTCCCTAGCTAATGGCAAACAAAAGACTATTGTTGGTAGAAGACGAACCTTTCCTGGCCAAGGTCATTGCCGATAGCCTCGAACAGAAGGGATATGTGGTGAGCCATGCGCCAGATGGAAAAAAAGGCTATAATATCTTTCAGAACGGTATATTCGACTTGCTGATCTTAGATGTGATGTTGCCTCATACCGATGGTTTTACCCTGGCCAAGCAGGTAAGGCAAAGCAACGAAAACATCCCTATCTTGTTTCTGACTGCCAAAACCACTACTGCCGACGTCATTGAAGGCTACCAAAGCGGCGGCAACGACTACCTTAAGAAACCTTTCAGCTTGGAAGAGCTCTTTCTCCGCATAGATGAGCTGCTGAAAAGAACATTACGGGAAGACAAGGCTATTGCCGAATCGATCGTTATTGGCGATTATTTATTTAACCACCCCAAGCAGGAGCTTTCTTTGAGAGGCAATGCCATACAGCTTTCGCACCGGGAAGCAGAATTGCTATGGCTCCTCTACAAAAACAAAAACCGCTTAACCGAACGGAAAATGGCCCTATTGTCATTGTGGGGCGACGATAGTTTTTTCAATACGCGTACCATGGACGTCTTCATCACGCGTTTGCGCAAGCATCTGCAGGATGATGAAAGCGTGCAGATCATCAACGTGCGTGGCATGGGCTATAAGCTGATTTGTTAGGTCAGGAATTACAATTTAACAAATGCACCTTTAATCGTGATGCACTTTAAGCTTATCCAGCAGTTCGGGCGAGATGTTTTCTGCATAAGCGCCATAAGCATCAATCAATACGCCTTTCAAATTGCCTACAGCTGAAGAAATGGCATATACCACCGAACTGTCGGCCGGATCGGTCATGCCCTCAAAACGGTAGAATTCTTCTATTTCGAACTCTTCGGGCATCAGTTTGAGGTCTAGAGACTTGCATTCGATGCCGTCGTTGGTCAGGTTAAAATCGTATTCGTAGCCGCGTTGCTCGAGGTCTGCCAAGGCAGCGCTCATGGTGTCGTAAATATGCATAGCCTAATTTACTATTTTTTGACTTAAAACGAGCCATCAATTTGCAACTAAATTCCGTTATAAAACTTTCAAAGCTCAATAGTATTTCAGATATTTAACCATCATGATAGTTTCAGAGAGAACCCTTAAATGGGCCTTGTGCTTATATCCACCACTATTGTTTCAGCGAATTTGGGTCAGAAGGTTCCATCCGGGCTTTAGGGGCGTCGACGTAAAGATCAGCAACAGCTTTTTGAACAGAAACTACAATGGTTCTATTTTTGGCGGTTCCATTTATGCGGCAACAGATCCTTTTTATGCCATCCTTTTCGACCAGCTGATGCAACGCAGCGGGTTTAAGGTACGCGTTTGGCTCAAGAGCGCTTCCATCCAATACCTGAAGCCGGGGTTAACCAGCCTTTACTTTACCCTGGTGGTTACCGACGAGATGATAGCAGAGGCCAAAACAGCGCTCAACACTACCGGAAAGTTCGTCAAATCGTACCCGATGGAACTTTACAATAAACAGGGCGAACTTTGTGCCACCGTACAAAACGAAGTATACCTGCGCACCAAATTTCCTGGCGAAAAACAAAAAGTGGCCATTTAACAGTTAAAGCTTAGCGTATGAATATCAAAAGACTGATCCTGGAAGGCGAAAACGTAAGCTTGGATTTTAAAAAGACCATTAGCAGTGTCGAAAAAATTGCCAAGACCCTGGTTGCCTTTGCCAACAACAAAGGCGGCAAGCTGCTGATCGGCGTTACCGACGATGGTGCCATCAAAGGCGTCAAGTCTGAGGAAGAAGAAAAATATATGATCAACAAGGCTGCCCACCAGTTCTGTAAACCTGCCATAGAACCTAAATTCGAAGAGGTTTACCTTGACGACAAGGTGGTTTTGGTGGTCGACATCCCGCAAAGCGACTCGAAACCCCATTATGCCATGGACGAAAACAAAAAATGGTGGGTTTATTTCAGGATAAAAGACAAAAGCATTTTGGCCAGCAAGATTATTGTGGATGTATTGAAGCAGGGCAACCAGGAAACAGGCCAGCTTATTGCCTATTCGGAGCACGAAAAGAAACTGCTCGAATACCTGGAAGAACATGGACGCATTACCCTGAAAGAATACAGCAAACTGACCCGAAGCGCCTACAAAAAGGCACAGAAAATTATTGTAAGCCTCATTTTAACCGGCGTTATCCTGCCACATACTTCAGAAAAAGAAGAATATTTTACCGTAGCCGAGCTCAAATAATTAACACAAAACGAGTCGATTTGTGGTATAAAAACCTCATTTTTGCAACGCTATGCTACAAGCCCTCTACACTAAATATAAGCCTTACTACAAAGAAAACCTCATCTTAGCTGGTCCGATTGTGGTTTCGCAGATTGGCCACATGCTGGTGCACATGGCCGACAGCATTATTGTGGGCCAGTTTGCCGGAACGGTGCAGTTGGCCGCCGTTTCTTTGGTCAATAGTTTGTTTACGCTGATCTTGGTTTTGGGCTTGGGTATTTCTTATGGTTTAACGCCTTTGATTGCGAAGGAAAATGGCGCACAAAACCACAAAGAATGTGGCCGATTGCTTTCTAACAGCCTGCTGATCAACATTTTTACCGGAATAATCTTATATAGCCTGCTCCATTTTGGCACGTTGGCCGCCATCGATCATTTGGGCCAATCGCCTGAAGTAGTCAAATATGCCAAACCTTACTTGGGCCTGCTGTCTATTTCGATCATTCCGCTGATGGTTTTTCAAACTTTTAAGCAATTTGCCGAAGGATTGGGCTTTACCAAACAAGCCATGTTCATCTCCATATTCGGCAACCTGCTGAATATTGTTTTGGGTATTATATTGGTAAAAGGCTTATTTGGCATTGCGCCTATGGGTGTAAAAGGCGTAGGGATCAGCACGCTGGTTGACCGTTGTTTGATGGCCTTGGTGATGTGCTATTATGTACTGACTTCTAAAAACTTCAAGAAATACCTTCAAAAATTCAAGTGGACTTTTATGGACAAGGTAAGAAGCGGGCAGATCATCAAAATTGGTGCGCCGGTTTCTATGCAGTATGTATTCGAAATCAGTGCATTTAGTGGCGCGGCCATCCTGATTGGTACATTTGGCGCCGCACCACAGGCCGCCCACCAGATTGCTATTAATTTGGCCGCCTTTACCTATATGGTTGCCAGTGGCACCGCATCGGCGGCTACTATTAAAACCGGTAATTACCTGGGCAAGAAAGATCTGGTTAACCTGCGCATTTCGGCGGTAGCCAGCTACCATGTGGTCTTGGCTTTTATGAGCTGTACGGCTCTCCTCTTTATTTTGGCCAGCGGCATATTGCCTTACATTTATACCAATGACATAGCCGTGGTCGAAATTGCGGCGCAGCTTTTAATCATTGCCGGATTTTTCCAGTTGTTTGACGGTACACAGGTAGTTGGCTTGGGGGTTTTGCGTGGCATTGGCGATGTCAATATTCCAACCTTGGTCACTTTTCTTTCTTATTGGGTTATTGGCATACCGGTAGGCTACTTCTTGGGCATGCACCTTGGCATGGGTGTAAAAGGCATTTGGTATGGCCTGACCCTTGGCTTGTTAACAGCCTCTATCCTATTGTTTTTCAGGTTTCAGCACCGCACCAAGCTCTTGGCCAATTCGTAAAGAAGCAGTTTAGCTTTGGTGTAACAATCTAAACTACAATTAAGAATTATTCTAAATAACTTGTCGGCTGTTCAGATTTTTCACATCTTTGCGCCAAATTAGAATTAGTCTTAATTGAAACTACTTTATACCTTACTTTTATCGTGTAGCCTGTTTAGTGCATTTGGCCAGCCAAGCACCACTATTTCGGGCAAAGTAACCGCTTCCTCAGGTCAAGCGCTTGAAGCTGTTAATATTAAAATTATTGAGCTCAACCAATATTTAACGAGCAATAAAGATGGCGCATTCAAAGTACAGCTTAGCCACATTGGCAATGCTGTGCTTACTTTTGAGTTTTCTTACATCGGCTACCAAAAACTGACCAGCCAGATTAAGCTCACGGCAAATGGTTTCGACTTTGGCATTTTAGTTATGCAGGAACTCAACCTGAGCCTGGCTACCATCGACATCAATGCCAAAAGAAATTACGAAGGTTCATCCAACTCATCGCTGATCATCAGCAGAGACATTATTGAACGTACGCCAGCATTGAGCCTTTCAGACCTGCTGAACCAAATTCCGAACAGAAAGGTCACGCCTCCATCTTTGCAAAATGTACAGAACCTTACCTTGCGTTCTACCTTTGCGCCGACCACCAACAACAGAGGCGCCTTTGAAATGAACAATGCCTTTGGCGTGGCCATTATTGTTGATGGCAATGCCATTAGCAACAACATGAACATGCAGAGCTTTAATCCTGGTATGCTGGGGGTCAGCAATTCCTACCTGTCAAGCGGCAATTCGTATGGCTTAAGCGGTACGAGCACAACGTCGTACTCCGGCGACTTTGCCTTTGGTGGGACGGATTTGCGGCAGATACCTGCCGACAACATCGAAAGCATAGAAGTGATTTCGGGTGTTGCGCCCGCCAAATATGGCGATTTGAGCGATGGGGCGCTGATTGTTGAACGCCAAGCGGGCAAGGCGCCGGCTTACCTGCGCATGCAGCTGCGCGACAATGCCACTTCTTATGGGTATTCGCAGGGCTTTAAGCTCTCGCCCAAAGCGGGGGCATTGAATGTAGGCCTCAACTACGTAAATTCTTTTGCCGATAACCGCGACAAAATCAAGGCTTACCGCAGAATCAATGCTTCTACCATATATACCAATACTTTTGGCAAGGAAAAACGCCTTAAAAATACCTTGAGCATTGATTATGGCCAAAATCTTGATGGCATTAAGCGCGATCCAGACGATATCAGCAAAACCGTAACCAAATTTAACAGCTGGAACTTCAGTACAGCCAATCGTAGTTTTTACCGCTTGAATACCAATTTCCTGAAGAGTGTTTCACTTAACCTGCGCTATGCCGAGGGCCATCAGGTCAGCTATAAAGAACAGTACAGAAATGAGCCATACGCCATTATTTCTGACGCCACCACCACCGGTATACACGAAGGAAGTTATGTACCGGGCATTTATACGGCTCAATCGCTAA
This sequence comes from Pedobacter sp. TM02, assembly GCF_059705275.1. NCBI lineage: Bacteria > Pseudomonadati > Bacteroidota > Sphingobacteriia > Sphingobacteriales > Sphingobacteriaceae > Pedobacter > Pedobacter sp. TM02. The sequence continues at coordinate 2,102,176 of NZ_AP046530.1, read as the reverse complement.
TAGATGGCCGGCCAGTCAACGCTTCGGCCAAACTGGATTTCAATGCTGATTTTAAACTCGGAAATACCACGCATTTCCTGGGTTTTGGCATCAGCTATGATTACGGCGCCAACAAGGGCTTGGGCCAGGTTTTAGATCCTAGCAGGCCCCGCGCACAGACGGCCGTTGCTCCTACTTCGCTCACTTCTAACCGTTCTGAGCGTTATTACGATTTTGCTTTGGCCATACCGCAACAAAACGTTGGTCTTTACCTAGAGGACGTCTTTAAACTGAACCTCTTTAAAAGGGAACTTAATGTACGTGGCGGTTTGCGGTACGATATTCAAAATGCCCTGCCGTCCTTCTCGCCTAGGATCAATACCAATTATTCGTTGAGCGATAACCTGAGCATCGGCTTGGCTTACGGCTTGGCATTTAAATCGCCTTCGTTGGCGCAAAGATATCCCGGACCAGTGTATAATGAAATACCACTGGTAAACGCTTACAACGGCAAAGCAGCCGAAAGCACTTACCTGGTTTACGTCAACCGCTATAATCCTACGGCCAGCAACATCAAATCATCGAAAAGCCAGACTTTCGAATTTACGTCTCAGCTCAAGATGAAAGACTACCGTATCTCGTTGGCCGTATTCAGCAAACAATCGAGAGATGGCATCAGCACGGTTGCGCAACGTGAATATGTTACCCTGCCGTCTTACACGGTAACGCCGGTACCCAACCAAAAGCCGATCATTACGCAAACGGGTACCAAAAACTACAGCTTCACCTATTCTACGTTCAACAACGACCTGAGGTCGGACAATGATGGCATTGAACTGATTGCCAACACGCCGCAAATCACTGCATTAGCCACCAGCTTTAACCTTAGCGCGGGTATTTTCAGAACGAAATACCGCACCAACAGTCCAAGGCAGTCGAGCTTTACCGACGAAGGCACTGCTAGGCCCGATTATGCCATTATCGGTGTCTATGAACCTGCCAACCGTACTTCGTATTTGAGCAATGCCTCGTTGAGTTCGTCTACACATATCCCTAAAATCAGTTTGATAGTAAGCTTTATTGCCGATTTTTCTTTGCTTCAAAAAACCGTGCAATCGCCAACAGCTGGCATCCCGCTGGGCTATCTTACCCGCGATGGTAGATACATTACGGTAACCGATCCAGATCCGAACAACTTGGATTATGGCCATTTGATCAAGCCTTCGTCGGAAATCAACGAAAACAATGTGCCTAAAATCATTCCCAATTTCCATTTGAGCCTGGCCAAAGAGATCAGGAAACGTTTCAGGTTTGCCTTCAATGTGTACAACGTATTCAACTATCAGCCCTATTATATTTCGACAACCAATACTTATACCTTCCCCAACAGTGCTCCAACTTTTGGAGCCGAGATTTCGTTAAAACTTTAATTTTTTTAATCGCAGCAACATGAAAAAATACCTTTACCTGTTTTTGGCCAGCTTAGCGCTAACGGCTTGCAAAAAAAATAACACGACAGAGATACAGCCCATCGACGTAAATGTAAATGTATCTTACAACCTTGAAACCAGTACCTATAAGTTGCCTTTAAACGTGGTAAAAGTTAAGGTAACCAACGTAAGCACCAAAACCGTTCGTGAGTTTAATGTTTCTGAAAAAGGAACTTTGCTGATTTCACAGTTATCGCCAGGGGCCTACGATATTGATGCTTCGGCAACGATTTCGGCCGCAGATTATACCGCTATTACGGCTATTCCGGTAGACAGGGCCGTAACTTTTAATGCTTCGCTTAAAAACAAACAGATTGCGGTAGGCTTTAACGAAACGCTTTCGCTTAACCTAAGGGCTGGTTTTACCGGCGATTGGGTCATCAAGCAAGTATACTTTGCAGGTTCAGACCGTGTTAACGGCGCCTTGTACAGGGATCAATTTATAGAGTTTTACAACAACAGCGACAAGGTATTGTATGCTGATAGCCTTTATTTTGCCGAAACCGTTGGCCTGATTACCAAATCGACTGCCAATTCTTATAATCTATTGGCTTCAACCGGCCAATTAGACTGGTCTAAATCGGTGAACATGCCAGCCAATATCGACGCTAATAACGATTACATCTACGCCCGCGCATTTTTGATGATTCCCGGAACCGGCAAGCAATATCCTGTACAGCCCGGCAAAAGCATTGTAGTGGCGCAAACCGCCATTAACCACAAGGCGCCATTTACGGGTACCGATGGCAAGCAGGTTACGGTAATCAATCCGGCATTGACCATTGATTTGAGTGGCGCCGATTTTGAAGCCTATTATGCGCCCTTATTGGCCAAACCCTTGGCATCTGATATCGACAACCCAAATGTACCGAACCTTACCGTGCTTTCGTATTTCGGAACTGATATGATTTTCGATAATCCGGGCAGGTATTCTTATGCCTTGATCAAAGCTGATGGTACCCAAAGCCCTAAAGATTGGCCCATGTACAACTATCCCACCAAGGCCGCCCCTTCTTCAACAGCCACCAAATACTATCAAATTCCGAACAAATACGTGATCGATGCCGTTGAAGTTCAACCGGTAGAGGCCGATGACCGTATTCCTAAAAAATACAACTCGGCTCTTGATGCTGGCTTTACCTACGTACCACTAGGTTCTTATACTTCGCAGTCGATCATCAGAAAAACCGAAAAAACAGTAAACGGACGTATTGTCTTGAAAGACACCAACAACAGTACCGAAGATTTCACTTTCCTCAACGTAGCCACCCCAAGAGGTTTTAAATAACATAACCATAGCCAGCTTTAAGCGACTGGCGATTTAATGTTGCAATGTACCAAAGCAAATATTGTTTTCTATTCCTGCTCCTTTTGCCTTTTGCCACGTTTGCACAAGGCAGAAAGGATTCGATAGGTCTGGCCAATGCCAATCTTTCGCAATTTGTTTATGCCGATTCGATACAGCTGGCTAAAATGCGTTTTGCGCAGGCCAGCAGCTACTACCTGATCGACTTGATGCCCAACAGGGTGAGCCGTGCCGGTGTGGCCTACAGTTTTGAGCGAGGCCATTTTATACCGGCGCAAGGCGCAACTACCATTAACAGTGGTGGTTTTGCTACCGAAGGAACAGCCAAAATAGGCACTGTTAAATTGTTTGGAAGCTTAAACTACCAAAAGATTTTCGAAGACAGCACGCGCTATGCCCATCAAACCCGAAGCAATACCACTACGCCGTATTATTTCGGATCGCCGGGCTATGTGCATTATGAACGGACCATTTATGCTTTTAATGCCATGGCCAGCAAAAGCATTTGGCAAGACAAGTTGACTTTTTCGTTCGAGACCAATTACAAAGTCGGCGACCACTTCTCTACCAACGACCCCAGAGGTTCGGTTGGTGAGTACCAATTCAATTTAAAGGGCATTTTGGGCTATCGCTTTTCGAAGACCTTTAAAGCCGGGCTTGGTTATGGACATGGCTACGGTCGCGAAAGCATCAACATAGGCTATAAAAATCCAAGGTATTATGAAAGTTCGGCTTTCCCCGTGTATTACAATCATTTGGTAAACGGATATCGGGAATGGGACGACGCCTTGAAAAACAGAACCTATGATGATAAAATGGTAAGAAACGGAGCCGATCTGTTTATGGACTTACATACAAATACTTTAGGTGATTTTTACCTGAACGGAAGCTTCCTTAAAGAAAATCAGCACTATTTTTACAGCAACAGCAGCGGTTTTACAGACTACACCAGCTATGGCCTGGAAACTACGAAAGTTAATCTTTTATGGCTCAACAAATCAAATCGCCTTGGCTATGGAGCTACCGTTAACTTTCAAAGCCAAACCGGAAAGGATTTTAACCTCACTTACCAGGCCAATAATTACATCTATAACGGCAACGATGTAACGGCAAAGCTGTTTGTCAACAAATATGCGGAAGCGAATACCCATAGCTTTTATTTGGCTGCCCAGCAGTACAGCGAAGAGAGAACCGATGGCATCAGTGGCAACAATGTATACTACAACAACCTGCTCCTGTCTTTAGGTTACGGATTGAATCATAGCAATACCAACCATACCTATTTTGCCATTAACTTAACGGGTTCTTACAACCTGCCTTTGGCCAGCGCGTTTAAGGTAGTGCAGCAGCCAGGTTACTTTACCCAAAACGTCATCAATCGCGATTATATTTTCAATACCGCTACATCGCTTGGTGGCCAACTTAAAATGGCCTATGGATTTCCAATTTTCAGAACCATGAGATCGGCCATTGCCATTAATACCTTCTACCTCAGAAAACTAGAAGAACAAACAATCGAAAGCGCTTATTCGAGTTTGCCGGGGAAGGATCGTTTTGCCACAAATATGAGCTTAAATCTATATTTTTGATGCCATGAAGAAGATTTTGTTTGGATTAAGTGTTACGTTTGCTTTTTTGTTGTTCCTGTCGTTCAGGTCGACCGAGTTTAGGACGGGCGATGATATTCCTGTCGATTCGCTCAGAAAAATCTATGCTAAACCGCCGAGCCAATGGCCAAAGCCAACCATTGATTCTGGTGTAAAATATACCGAATTGGGCATCTTGCCCCCTTCGCCAATCAATCTCAAAAACGATTCGATTAAAAAGATCGTCGATTTGGGCAGGATGCTGTTCTTTGACCCGCGCCTTTCCGAATCGAATCAGATCTCGTGCTCGAGCTGCCACGTACCCGACCTGAACTGGGCCGATGGACGAGAAGTGTCTATTGGCCACGACCATGCACCTAATACTCGCAATGCGCCATCGCTGGAAAATGTTTGGTTTTACAAGCGCTTGTTTTGGGACGGCCGCGCCAATAGCCTGGAAGAACAGGCCGAAAGCCCGCTTACCTCTAAAATAGAAATGCACCAGGACATGAAGGTACTGCCTAAAAAGCTGAAGCAGATTAAAGGCTACAGAACCCTGTTTACGGCCGCATTTGGTGATGATAAGATCAATACCGAACGTATTTTTAAAAGCCTGGCCGATTTTCAACGAACCATTGTCAGCAGGAAATCTGATTTTGACAGGTTTTTAGAAGGCAACAAAAATAGCCTTACCGATCAGCAATTGGTGGGTTTGCATCTTTTCAGAACCAAGGCACGCTGCGTGAACTGCCACAATGGACCTTTGTTTACCGATAACGATTTCCACAACGTGGGCCTCACCTATTATGGACGCAAATACGAGGACTTGGGCTTGTACAACGTAACCAAAAAGCCCGAAGATGTTGGTAAATTCAAAACGCCAAGCCTGCGCAATGTAATGCGTACAGGACCCTGGTTCCATAATGGCCTCTTTGGCGATATGGATGGCATTTTGAACATGTACAATGTGGGCATGCCGGTGCAGCGAGTAAAGCCGGAGCAAGAAAACGACCCGCTATTGCCTAAAAACGACAAGCTGTTGCGTGGCTTAAGGCTCAGCAAGGGCGAAAGAGATGCCGTGGTTGCTTTTCTGCAGGCAATTACTACAAGCCCTTGGAAAGACAGGCAACCTGAACTGCCCAAATAATTCTGAATTTTAATTTGTTGGCAAATACAAGAATTACACTATATTTAGTCGCAAATTTTAATAAGCTACCTCAATGAAAAAGCGTGTGCTGGTTATAGAAAACGACAGAGATATTCTTGAATTGATCTCTTTGGTATTAGAAGAAGCGGGTTATGAGTCCAGCTTGCATACCACCGAACGAAACATATTCGAACACATTACTGCATTTGGACCCGATGCCATTTTGCTGGATATTGTAAAACCTACCTTAGAAGGCACCGAACTTTGCCGACAGATTAAAGAGGCCGAACAAACCAGTCATATACCGGTTATAGTGCTCTCTACGCACCCACAAATACAAAAAGTGAAAGAAGTTTGTGCAGACGAGGTTGTACCAAAGCCTTTCGATATAGACGGTTTACTAGAAATATTGGAAGAACAGCTAACAAGCAACAACTAGGCTAAACCTGTTGGTCGCGGTGCTTTTCTGGCTTTACTTCTCGTTCGTTAAGCTCCTGTTCTAAATCCTTTTGGTCTTTTCTATTGCGTTTCACAATAAAATAAACAAAAGCCAGTACAGCAACAATAACGATCGCAATAACTACAACGTTGATTTTCATATTAACTTGTACAGGATGAATGAACCCTTATTAATTATTAAGTAAAAATAAGGCGGAATTGTTTACTTAAAGTTAAGCAAAGGTTATGTTAGCTACAGGTCGAATAAGGAAGTTTGGTAGCCGGTTGCATTGTTTTTGGTTCTGGCCTCACCAAAATTTGAAAAGCCGATACCAATTAGCCTCACTTTCTTGCCAGCGAAATCAACTTGTTCCAAAAGGCTTTTGGCAATTTCCAGCACCTGTTCCAATTCTAAAATAGGTGTAGCAAGAGAAGTACTTCGGGTAATTTGCTTAAAATCGCCAAATTTGATTTTCAGGGTCAGCGTACGGCCAAATACCTGATGGTTTTGCAGCCTTTTGTAAGCCGACCTGGCAATCTTGTCCAGCCATTCGCTAAGTTCTTCGCCTTTATCCAGATCGTATGAGAAGGTATCTTCGGCACTGATCGATTTGATGTCCTGATGTGGCTGTACCGGCCTGTTGTCAATGCCCCTCACAATATGATAAAAGAACTTGCCGGTTTTGCCAAACAGCTGTACCATACGCTGCTCACCCAGTTGCTTGAGGTCTAGTCCGGTATGCAAGCCTTGGCGCTTCATTTTCTCGGCAGTGACCTTGCCCACGCCAAAAAACTTCTCGACGGGCAGGCGCTCTACAAACTTTTCGATTTTGGACGGCCCGATAAAAGTTAAGCCATCGGGCTTGTTCATATCCGATGCGATTTTGGCTATAAACTTGTTGATGGATACACCAGCCGATGCGGTGAGTTGCAGTTCATCTTTAATGGCCTGCCTAATTTCCTGGGCAATGGCAATGGCCGAACCGATTCCCAATTTATCTTCCGTAACATCTAAATACGCCTCGTCCAACGAAAGCGGCTCAATCAGATCGGTGTAACGCCTGAATATTTCCCTTATTTTTTGCGAAGCCTCTTTGTAAGCAGCGAAGCGCGGGTAAACGAAAATGGCATGTGGACAGAGCTGCTGGGCTTTACGGCTGGTCATGGCTGATTTAACGCCGAACTTTCGTGCTTCATAACTAGCGGTAGCCACCACGCCCCTACCTTCAGGCGGACCGCCAACCACCAGTGCCTTGCCCCTATATTTCGGAAAATCGCGCTGCTCAACCGATGCATAGAATGCGTCCATATCAATATGGATGATTTTTCTGAGCAATTTGTCATCTTCTGATTTCATGTCAAGGCAAAATAAAAGAAGCATAAGCCCGGTCTTTCCAAAATTTGTAGCCCTTATCTTCAAATTTGGTACCCGCCAAAACCAATTGGATAAACCCGTTCTTCTCTACCAAAACAGTATGAAAAATCTTGGCTGCCGGATTTTTGATCAGTATAAATGCCGTAGTTCCCTGTCTATTCCTAAAACTGATCCGGTCTTCAAATTCCTGTTTTTGCAACTGGCCAGCAACAACAAGGTCTTTGGCCAACAGCTGGCTCCGGTACCAGGTTCCGCCGGTTGGCGATACCAAGGGTTTGCCGTTGTATGTCACCACGCTATCGTTGTAGGTTATTACCTGTAGCGATTTGTTTGGCAACTTTAGCCAGTTGGCCAATTTGGACTGATGTTTGTCGGTTTCGTAGCCATAGGTGGCGTCTAAAAAGCCTATTCGCGCCAGGTTTGCCGGCAACAATTGCTGGGCATTGATATAACCGAAAATGAAGCTTCCGCCCCCACTATGGCTTGTTAAAATTAATTGAGGATGATATTGGGCATAGTGGCTCTCAATCAGTTTTACGAAATTGGCTATGCGTTCGTCGCTGTTGGCAAATTTTCTGCGCCAAGCTGGCCAGGCCTTCAGCGAATTTTCCGCATAAACCACAATGTAATTGGTTTGAGGATCTGCTTTCCGGATAAAAGCTGTCTGCGCCCCTATATGTTGGATATCAAAATGCCAATCGTCGCCAGGGGCTAATTGCTTACCAAAGCTTTGGGCCGTGGTATTACCGTTGGGCAAGGCAAAAATAATGAGCTTGGTGGGTAGCGCAGTTTTTAGCTGGTCAGGCTCATCGAAAGTAAGGGTGATGCCACTGTCTATCTCGAGCTTTTTAAACGAATCAAACTTCGCTTTAAAGGTTTGCTGTGCCTTTAGTTTCGCATTGAAAAGCAACAGGAAAAAGAGAAACAGGTACCGCATAGCTACAAAGCTACAATAATCCTGGGCTATTTTTTCTTGGCCCGGCCTAAATTTACCACGGCTCCTACACTGAACACCGAATTGCCTGCATTTAGGAATTTGCGGTTTTTTAAGCCAAAATTGCTGCCACTGGTGTACTGCAGCTGCACCTCGTCGCTCAAAATCATGCGGGTAAAAAATACAGGCTCTAGAAAAACATTGTCTTCATTGGGTTGCTTTACGCCGTTGCGAAAAAAATCGTTGGTTTTCACAAAGCTCATGCGCAGGGCTGTGCCATAATTGAGCGCAAAATTTACACCGAACAGGCGTAATTTGTCTTTTTTCTTAGAGCTGTAATTAACTTGGATAAATTGTTTATCGTATTTAGAATCGTACAGGTCTGTGCTTAGCAAAATCTTCTGCTCATCGAACTCTCTAAACAGCCTATGACTTTTGCCGCTGCCCACACCGGCATAAATTTCGAGAATGCGGTTATTGTCTGGTCCAAAAGTATCAAAATAGCCCGCCCCAAATTCGATCATTTTGTGCTTGATGTCCTTTTTGGTGGCTTCGTTGTTCAGGTAGGCGCCATTGGCCAATACGGCAAAATGGTTGCTAATGGCATAGGCCGAGTTGAAGTTGGCATTGCCTTTTAGCGAAATATGGGCTCCAGCAGCAATTTCACCTTGCGTAGTCAGCATGGGCGTATTGGGTACGCTTGGCATATAGATGGAAGAACAGCTGCTCAGCGCGAGCATGGCAAAGGCTAAGATAAGGTAGAAGTATTTCGTCATTTGTCTTTTTTAACAGCAAACGGCAAACAAATATTGTGCTAAAAGAGGCAATTTGTAAATAAAAACGTTTTTTAATGGCCTGACCAAAGGCAACGGCTTTCGACTTCTAATTTTCAAAGGCCAGCTTCATCAGTTCCATCATTCGCTTAAACTCGGGGTGTACGCCTGCTTTCAACTCGATTTGCTGACCAGTTACCGGATGTGCAAAAGCCAGTTGACTGGCATGCAGCAACATCGTGGTCATTGCAAACTGCTCCTTAAAAAATCGGTTCTGTTTGTTGCAACCATGTGTTCGATCGCCAATAATGGGATGGAAAATATGGGCAAAATGCTTGCGTAGCTGATGCATGCGGCCTGTTTTTGGTGTAGCCTCTACCAAAGAGTACCTGGAAGTGGCGTGTTTGCCAAAAGCCACGTCAATTTCGGCGCGTTGCAGGGTTACAAAGGAAGTAAAAGCATCTTGCATCGTGCCGTTTTCTTTGGCCAACGGATAGTCGATGTCTAACTGATCGGGTGCATAGCCTCGTAAAATGGCCAGGTATTTTTTGCTCACCTCGCCTTCCATAAACTGCTTGTGCATGGCAATTTCAACTTCTTTTTCGAAGGCAAACAGCAATAGCCCACTGGTTTTCCTATCCAAACGGTGCACCGGGCTTACTTGTTGGCCAATCTGATCCCTTAACAGCTGCAGGGCAAATTCGGTCGCATCGTTCGCTATTTTAGAGCGATGCACCAATAAGCCATGTGGCTTATTAATGGCTATTAAATGTTCATCCTGATACACAATTTCTAACATTCCGCGAAGATAAGGATTAAACAAACAAATCGGCGGCCAGCCGAAAGGTATTGCAATGGGCATCTACAATCACCTTAATATCTTCCAAATAACCTCCGCCCATGCTTACCTGTACCGGCACCTGGTATTTAAGGCAAGCCTCAAAAACCAGCTGGTCGCGTTCTTTGCAGGCTTTTTTGCTTAAAGCCAGTTTTCCCAATTTGTCGCTGGCCAATACATCAACCCCAGCTAGGTAAAAAACAAAATCGGGTTGTTGCCTACTAAATACTTCGGCCAGTGCTGTTTTGAGCTTGTACAGAAACTCTTCGTCGCCAGTGCCGTCGGCTAAGGCAATATCCAAATCGGACTGTTCCTTTCTAAAAGGGAAATTCTTGTCGCCGTGCATAGAAAAAGTAAATACCTGGGGTTCTGTGGCAAAGATCTGTGCGGTGCCATTGCCTTGGTGAACATCTAAATCGATGATTAAGATACGCTTAGCCAAACCTTTATTTAGCAAATAATTAGCTGCAATGGCTTGGTCGTTCAGCAAACAGAAACCTTCGCCCCAGTTGCTCCCTGCATGATGCGTTCCGCCAGCTACATTAAAGGCAATTCCATACTGTTGGGCAAAGCTAGCGCCATCTATGGTTCCTTGTGCAATCCTGATTTCGCGTTCTACCAATTGGGCGGTCAAGGGAAAACCAATGCGACGTTGCTCTTTTAAAGGCAAAGTCAACCCTTTGAGCTGCTGCCAATAAACGCGATCGTGCGTAGCCAGGATTATTTCCTCGGCCAGGGGCTCTGGCGCAAAAAGGTTGTCCTCCCTAATCGTGCCTTCGTGTAGCAACTGTTCGGGGATCAGCTCGTACTTGAGCATCGGAAACCGATGTCCGGCTGGCAGCGGATGCGCATAAAGACGGTGATAAGCTATTTTGAGCATCAATAACGCAATTATTGAACGAATAAATTAGTAGGCATTGAGCTAGAGAATGATTAAACAAGGTCCAAATAAGCAATAGTGGGCATGCCGAAATGCTCCATATTTAGCCTAATATCTCTTCTACGTGCTTTTCAATGTTGCTGCAAATCTGATCTACCGGCAAATCATTGGCATCCACACCAAAAGGGTTTTCTATTTCTTCGGCAATCAACTCTAAACTGGCCAATACATACAAGATGAAAGGCACAATGGGCACCACAAAATAACCCAAGCTAAACACCCAACCAAAGGGCAAGGTAATGACATAGATGAAAATGAATTTTTTGATAAAAGCACTGTAAGAAAAAGGAATCGGCGTATTCCTGATGCGCTCACAACCACCGCAGATATCGGTAAACTGCGTAGCATCGGCATTGAGGGTAATCAGCTGCTCTTGCGAAATCTTGTGGGCAGCCTGCAAGCCATAAAGCCTACCGACGATGCTCGCAGCCACCTGGTTCGGAATGTGCTTACCCCCGTCAATTTCGATTAGGAAACTGTCTTTGCCAAAGTACTGCTTTTCACGCAGGTGCTCTTTCAGGGCAAAGGCATATTTTGGAATGGCATATTTGAAAAAGGAATTTTCTTCCTTGTCGAGGTTAAGCGACTTGATTTTAATGGCAAAATTGCGGCTTACGTTGGTCAGCGCACCCAAAAGCTTCCTTCCATCCCACCATCTATCGTAAGAAGTATTGGTTCGGAATACCAGTAACATCGAAATCACGAAACCTAAGAGGTTATGCATCATGCCCACGTTTTTGATATAGGTGGTTTCGGCCAGTTTCAGGTAATTGAGCTCTACAAAAGCAATGAGGCCAGAAAATACGGCCACGCCAAGCATCAATGGCCAAAGCTTGCGAAAAGTATCGGCTTTATGGATATGGAAGATAAAGTGCGACCACTCTTTGGGATTATAGTTAATCATTTAATTGCTGGCTAACGGTCAATAATAGTTCTCCTGTTCTGTATACATCTTCAAAGCTGTTGTACAAAGGCACCGGACTTAAACGGATTACGTTGGGTTCGCGCCAATCGCCAAGTACGTGATGAGCTACCAACTGATCGAATACCAGCTTACCGTTGGCTTTGGCAATGATGGAAACCTGAGCGCCTCTATCGGCTTCGGTTGCGGGGGTTATGATGTGATACTGCTCCTCTCCTAATTTCTTATTTACCTCATTAATAACATAAAATAAATAAGCAGTTAAAGTTTTACTTTTATTTCTTAAAGGTTCGATAAAGCCTGCCTTTTCAAACAGTTGCAACGAAGCATGGTAGAGCGCCATAGGCATTACCTGGGTACAGCTTACCTGCCAACCATCGGCACCAGCCTCGGGCACAAAGCCTTTTTCCATTTTAAAGCGCTGTGCTTCCTGGTAGCCCCACCAACCAGCAAAACGGTGCAATGAAGTATCGGAAAAGTGTTTTTCATGCACAAAAATACCACTGATGCCTCCAGGACCAGAATTTTGATATTTATAAGAACACCAGCAGGCAAAATCGATGTCCCAATCGTGCAGTTCTAAGGGTACGTTTCCAGCCGCATGGGCCAAATCGAAACCTACGGTAGCCCCAACGGCATGTCCAGCTTTTGTTATGGCAGGCATATCATACCATTGTCCGGTAAAATAATTAACGCCGCCAAACAGCACCAAAGCAATTTCGTCGCCATTGGCTTTTATTTCCTGTAAAATGGCTTCGGTTTCTAAAGTATAAGCTCCTGCTTGGGGCTTAACCTCAATAATGGCTTCCTTAGGATCGTAACCATGGAAACGAACCTGACTTTCGATGGCATACTGGTCTGACGGAAAAGCCCCGGCTTCCATGATGATCTTGAACCTTTTACCTTGAGGGCGATAGAAACTGACCATCAGCAAGTGCAGATTAACTGTTAAGGTATTCATCGGACAAACCTCTGCAACTTTTGCACCCACCATGGGCGCCATTAGCTTTTTCAGTTCCTTATGGTAAAACATCCATGGGGTTTCGCCATCAAACCAACCCTCTACAGCCAGGTTTTTCCAATTGTCTAATTGCACTTGCATTACTTCTTGTGCTACTTTAGGTTGTAATCCTAAAGAATTACCACACAAGTAGATAAATTCTTTTCCGTTGTGTTGAGGAAAAAGAAATTGACTGCGCATTTCCCTTAGTGGGTCGGCTCGGTCTAGCTGTTGGGCGAAAGACAGATTGTTCTCGAAATTCATGTGCCAATATTAATAAAAAAAAGCCTAACCTCTCGGCTAGACTTGATATTTTGCTTCAAATTCAGATTGCTTGACTTGACTTCCGAGCCCTTCAAATTTGATCCTTTTGTAGTTCGTATTGACCTGCTCATGTAACTCATAGCTGTTTTTGTAGCCATAGCCATAAAGGTTGATGTAGGTCGGAACGCCAGTCTTCTTCGTCTATTTGCTCATTTTAACTTTTTCTGGAGATTGGTCGTCACTGCCATGGCCAATCGGCATGCTATAAAAGACTCAACGAGGGTCTTTTTCCTGATCTTGGTGATGATGCATAAAAACACAAAATGAAATCGACTTCGCCCTTACAACTTAAGCATTGGGCTTGCTCACGTATTTGTTGCCCTTGATATAGAAGCGCCAAGGCAACAAGGCATGGTCTTCGGCATAATCAACACCGATACGTGGCGAGGCAACAATTTGTTCAGGGCTAAAAATGAAGCCATTGTCTTCTATCCAGATTTCTTCGCCCAGCAAGTCTTTGGCATTTAGCGCCTTATTGATGGCTAAAGCTTGAGCCAAAGCACCTGGTCCGGCGGTTAGTCGAGGTGCGAGGCTAGTCATTTTTCGGCGTTCGAGCATAGTTTCTAGCCCAACGGTAGGCATTAAGCCACGGATTAGCACCGCATGGGGCGTATTTTTTGGAGCGGTAACCACATTAAACAGATGATGTATGCCATAGCAAAGGTACACATAGGAAATACCTCCTGCTTCGTACATGGTTGAGGTGCGGGGCGTAAAACGGCCACCATAAGCATGCGAAGCCTTATCGGCGATTCCGTTATAAGCCTCGGTTTCTACAATGGTACCTCCAGTTAATTTACCATCAACCAGGGTAAACAGCTGTTTGCCCAACAGTTGCATGGCCAAATCGGTTACATGGTCTTGCTGATAAAAGGAATAAGGCAGTTTAGGCATCTAGCAGTTTCACAATTTGCTCCAGGTACTTCGCATCCACTTCGTCAAAATGAGCCAAGTATTCACTGTCAACATCCAATACGCCTATAATGTTTTGCTGTTGGTAAAGTGGTAGCACGATTTCTGATTTAGAGGCCGAAGCGCAGGCAATATGACCCGGAAACTGATCTACATCAGGAACAACCAGGGTTTTAGCCTGGGCCCAAGAAGCACCGCAAACGCCCTTGTCTTTTTTAATGCGCGTACAAGCTACCGGACCTTGAAAGGGGCCCAATACCAATTCGTCGCCTTTAACCAAGTAAAAGCCTACCCAAAACCAGCCAAACTGCTCTTTTAAAGCTGCGCAAACATTGGCTAAATTGGCAATCAGGTCGGTTTCGCCAAAAAGCAAGGCTTCAATTTGCGGGATAAGCGATTCGTATTGTTCTGCTTTGGTTCCGGTACGGGTAATGGTTAAATCTTCTGCCATGGGTCTTTTACATTGAATAGCAAAACTAACAAATCATCAGGTTCATTTTGTTTTGCGTACCAACAAATAACGTTTGAGTGACAGAACTTGATCAACGCTTAACGGCGAGCAGGTCTTTCTTGCCGACGTAAAAATAAATGAGGCCTCCGGCAATGGGCAGCAACATGACAATATTGGTCCAAATCCATTTTTTTCGGCCACGATCTAATGGAAATTTAGCGATATCGAGGATAGCCCAAATATCAATGGCTACCACCACGAGCGCCAAAACGGCGCAAAAGAAAATGCCAGACAGATTTGCCATCGTGTATATTTTTCCCTAAAATAAGCAATATTAAGCATTTATTCAAGTACTGGCTGACAAGTATCAACATGGCAAGACTATTCAACAATGCCTCGTTAGGTTAAACAAATTGATTAGCTTTGGCCTGTACTACCCTAACACGAAGTGAAATGAATAAAAAATCCTTATTAATTACTTTACTGCTCTGCACTGCCATAGGCCAATTCGCCTATCGTGCACCCGAAGAGGGCATGTTTCCCCTGAGCGAAATCCATAAAGTTGACCTGAAAAAAGCAGGCCTTAAAATAGACCAGAACGAAGTGTACAATCCGAACGGGATCAGTTTGGTAGATGCCTTGGTTAACGTGGGCGGCTGTACCGGTTCCTTTGTATCGAACGAGGGACTGATCATCACCAACCACCATTGCGCCTTTAGCGCCGTGCAGTTGGCCAGCACGCCTGAGCACGACTACCTGAACAATGGTTTTGTGGCCAAATCCCATGAAGAAGAAATTGAGGCAAAAGGGTTAACCTGCCGTATTACTGATAGTTATGAAGATGTTTCGGATAAGGTTTTAGGCGCGGTTGCCAACATCAGCGATCCGGCCACCCGCTTGCAGCTCATCAATAACGCCATGAAGAATTTGGCTTTAGAGGCCGAGAAAAAAGATCCTGGCATCAAAGCCGAAGTGTCCGAAATGTTTATTGGCAAAAGTTATGTGCTGTTTAAATACAAAACCATTCAAGACGTCCGCCTAGTTTATGTGCCCGACCGTCGCATAGGTGAGTTTGGTGGCGAAACCGACAACTGGGTTTGGCCGCGCCATACCGGCGACTACTCTTTTATGCGCGCTTATGTGGCCAAAGATGGTTCGCCGGCCAAATACTCGAAAGATAACGTGCCTTACACCCCTAAAAAGTTTCTGAAGGTAAATGCCAAAGGAACCAACGAAGAAGATTTTGTGTTTATTTTGGGCTATCCGGGTAAAACTTTCCGCCACCGTCCGGCGCAGTTTATCAATTACCAGCAACAGTTTTTATTGCCTTATGTATCGCAATTGTACGATTTCCAAAACAGCACGATGGAAAGCGTAGGCAAAAAAGACAAAGCCACCGAACTTAAACTGGCCACCCGCATCAAAAGAAACGCCAACGTAATGAAAAACTACAGAGGCAAGCTTAAAGGCATCAAAGGCATCGACTTGGTGGCTCAGAAAAAGCAGGAAGACGCGGCTTTGGCTGCTTTCATCAACTCAAATGTTGAAGTGAAGGCCCAATACGGCAATTTGATGAACGATATAGACCAGCTTTACCAGCAGATCAATGGCGATGCCAACAGAGACCTTTGGCTGGGCCAGATCTACACCTCTACCAGCTTGCTCAATGTAGCCAAGCAGCTCAACGCATTTAAAAGTGATTTAGAGGCACAGCCAAACGCCCAGAAGGAAAACTACTTCAACAGCAATATTACCAAGCTTAAACAGTCATTAAATACCGTTTACGAAGCTTATGATATTGATGTAGACCGTAGAATACTAAAGAAAATGATGATGGATGCCTCAGCTTTCTCTGCTAACCAAAGGGTAAGTGCGGTAGATAAAATTACCAACCGTGGCGCCAACAACGAAACCATGGTCAACGATTTCATTAACGATGCCTTTGGACTGAGCAGGTTGAAAGACCAGAACTACGTATTCAACAATATCCTTAAATCGGCCAAGTCTGTTAACGATTACAACGACGGCATTTTATTGTTCGAAAAAGGCATTACCGAACAAATCGCTGCGCTTAAACCAGAAAAAGACCGTAGAGACGGCGTACTGAACAAGCTGATGGGCGATTATGTAAATGTAAAAGAAAAGTTTATGAAGAAAGACTTCATACCTGATGCCAACAGCACGCTAAGGCTTACCTATGGCCATGTGCGTGGCTACTCGCCCGCCGATGCCAGCTATATGGCACCCTACACTACCATTAAAGGTATTTTAGAAAAAGGAGCTACCGGAAATCCTGAATTCAATTACCCGCAACAGATCAGGTCGCTTTGGGAAGCCAAGGATTTTGGACCGTTTGTCAAAAAAGAACTGAACGATGTTCCAGTCGCCTTCCTTTACAACATGGATACTACCGGAGGCAATTCGGGTTCTCCGATCATGAATGCTTATGGCGAGTTGATTGGGGTAAATTTTGACCGGGCCTACGAAGCCACCATCAATGATTATGCCTGGAACGAAAGCTATAGCCGTTCTATCGGCGTAGACATCAGGTATGTACTTTGGGTAGCACAAAAAATTGACCATGCCGATTTCCTGCTCAAGGAAATGGGTGTTAAACTTTAAACAAAAACAGGCAACAATGGCGAGGCAAGTGCTTCGCCGTTTTGCTATAAAAAACACAGTACATGAGAATAGTTGCCGAATTGCCACATCCGAATTTTAAGATTACTTTGTTTAGCATGAACCAGAAATACATTGTCAAATTTGAACAGGGACAGCTGGAACAAAGCTACAAATTAGCCGAGCTCGACCTGATGGGAGGAGGAGCAAACGAAGTTTTCCAAATGCTTGACGAAGAGTTTTTAAATACGGTTACAGCGCGTTTCAAAACCATGAGGAGCGATTTTAACGCCGCTTACCAAAGACAGCAGTAATGATTTAATTGAAAACTGTAATATGCTGTATAATAGTGATTTTAATTTAAAATCAGAATATTATTCTTTATTTTAAATGCTTTAGTTCTACCTTAACAATCCACATTAAAACAATTAATTTATTTAAATAAATACAACTTATTGATAATTAATCATTTAAAAAATAAAACAAAACATTATTCTGAGTGTTATTTTAACCAAATAAATGCAAAGTTTGCCCAAAGACAACCAACTTTGGGCATTTTTGTTTTGAGGCCATAAGGCGCCATCATTACTTGGCCCAGCGAAACAAAATACCATTTTTGCTGTTGTACTTAAACACTAAAAACTGTCTAATGAAAAAATACATCATGGCAGTTGCTTGGGGTTTATCAACCTTGATGGCAACTTCACTAAAAGCGCAAAATTCTCCTACCCGACCGGATAAACTTTACAGCATGAGCGGCATCGGCTTCTCTTTTCCGGTAGGTGAAAGTGCAGACTATTTAAAGCCAAAATTTTCTACGTCGCTTGGCTTGAATTTAGGGCTCGGCAACAAAGGTCTTTTTCTTTATCCCAAGGTAAGCCTGCATGCTTACGGTTACCAAGAACTAAGCCCGGATGAGGGCTACAGCTATTCCTTGAAAAAAGCAAGAACTACTACCTACCTGCTCAACTTGGCGCTGGGGTATCGCCATATCGATGGTAAATTCGCCTGGTATGGTTTTGCCGGTGCAGGTGGCGGGATTATCCTTACGCCACGTATCACCATCGACCAAAGCAATCATTCGGCTACGCTCGACAATAAAAGCAACGGCATGGGGATGGTAGAAGCCGGATTGGGCACAGAGTACAACATTGGCGGGGCCTCTCTATTTATTGAAGCCAGCTATATGCAGGGTTTCAGTAAAATACAGAACCGCAGTTTTAGCGCCGTACCGCTTACCGTAGGCATCAAGCCTAACCTGAGCAAGCTGTTCAACAAGAAAAACAAATAGGCCTTGCTAATCGGCGGGAATGAGATCGATATACCAATACCCCGTAGGCAGATCTTCTTGGTTAAATTTAGGGAAAGCCTTGAAAATCTTTTCGCCGAGGGTAAAATTAATCGGCTTTTCGAAAATGGGGCCATCAAACACAAAAGTGTGAAATTCTCCGTTTTCGCCACATGGATCAACGTAATTGGGCAAATCATCCAAAAACTTGTGGTCTATTATCCGCCCGCAAAAGTCATGCAAGCCATCTTCGGCTCCTACTACAATGGTTTTATACCCTAATTCTATAAAATCGCGCACCAATTCCAAGCTATCGCCCTTCCATAGCGGAAAAACGGCCGACATGCCCAACTGCTCCAACTGGTTTTCCCGGTAAACCTTCAAATCCTCCAAAAATATATCTCCAAATATGGCATGGGTAATGCCTTCTTCTTTAAGCCTGCTCAATTGTCTTCCCATTAGCTGCTCATAAATTTCCATGTTGGGCATTTCGGGTAATCTTACTTGTAGCAGGTTAAGCTTTAGGCTTTCCACCTGCCTGACCAAAAGCTCCTCCCTGACACCGTGCATGGCAATACGATTAAACGAATCGTTTAGGGTGGTGAGCAAATGGCTGATTTCGAATTCTTTTTGTTGCAATACATAGTGAAGGGCCAGCGTACTGTCTTTCCCTCCGCTCCAGTTAAATACGGCTTTTTTGCGATTAGACATGTTGTTTTAATAAATCGGCAGCCACTTTTAAGCCTAGAGTAGCAGATTTTTCAATTTTGATCAAATTGTGATAGCGCTCTACCGATGGGATTTTAGGATCGATAATATATTTAGGTACATGTTTGGGTATATAGTCAATTAATCCGGCAGCCGGATATACGGCCAGCGAACTGCCTACCAGCATAAACAGGTCAGCAGTTGCACAAATGTTGGCCGCGGTTTCGATCATTGGCACAGCTTCGCCAAACCAAACTACGTGTGGCCTTAGCTGCGAACCCAGTTCGCACAGTTGGCCCATCTTAATTTCGTCGCCAATTATGGGATAAACAAGCGCAGGATTTTGATCGGATTGTGCCAGGGTAATGAGTCCGTGCAAATGGACAATCTGGCTGGAGCCTGCCCTTTCGTGCAGGTCGTCAATGTTTTGAGTAATGATATGGACGTCGAAATGGGTTTCGAGTTTGGCCAGTTCCAGGTGTGCCTCATTGGGCATGGCGGCGCGTACCTGCCTGCGGCGTTCGTTGTAAAACTGTTGCACCAACACCGGATTCCAATCCCAAGCTTCTGGAGTAGCCACCTCCCTAACGTTATAGCCTTCCCACAGTCCGTCAGAATCCCTGAAGGTTTTAAGGCCGCTTTCTGCACTGATACCTGCTCCCGTTAAAACTACTAGTCTTTTTTTCATCACTGTTTTTTCATGGCGATGAAATTGCACATTGTTGCAAACGGAAATCATCGGCATTACCTTAATTTACAGGTATTTGCCCATGGCAGTTTCATCGGTTTATACGCTTATCATTCAAAAGCCGGCGAGGGTTGCTAGTCATATTGGCGGCTTTGGATCTGCTAATTTAAACAAAAAGCCCTTTTGCACGATGGTACAAAAGGGCTTTCTTCGAATATTTTATTTGTTAAGAGTGTGCAATGTCTCTTTTTAGGCTCAAAACAGGATATTTTGCTTTTAAGCTTTCGAATACACCGAACATCAAAGCCGTATAGGCCAAAGTGCCATAAAGGAAGTTGAGCTCGAAAGGAATAGCAGCTACCAGACAGGCCCAAAAACCGGCCAAGGTTTGCGGATAAAACGTAGAACCTAACCAAACACCAAAGTCGGAAACGATCCAGTGTATAAAAACCACAGCCAAACTAGCGGCAAAAAGGTTTTGGATGTTGACTTTTTTAATCAAAATCCTGCCTACCATAACCATCAGCGCAAAGGCAATATAGGTATAGTACCAGCCCTGGTAAAAGCCATAGTCTTTGCCCATTACGAGTGCAAGTCCGATATCGCTCAATAACAAAATGAGCATTGGCAAGGCAAAAGCATTAAACGTATTTTTGAAATAAGCTCCACCAAATAAGGCTACCGCGCCAAATGCAGAGAAATTGGCAATGACTTTGAAATCAGGAGAAAGTGGCGCAATTACCCTCAATCCAATGATGACAACCATAAACAATAGCAATACTAGCGTTCTCGAGTTAAACTTGTTTTCCATTATTCTTTATTTTACTCACAAAACTAGTTTATTTCTGGATAATATAAAAGAGTTAAGTTTAAAGCTTACTGATGGAACACCGTTAGCGAAGGAAAATGATACCCTTCATAAGGAATAGTTTGCTTCAGCTTTCCATTGGTGTCATAAAAAAAGAGGTTATTAATGGCAAAATTGGCACCAAAACCCGATTGTACGGTTTGAATAACCAGCTGGTTCTGCCTGCCATCAAAACCGATGCCCTTTCCATAAAATATTTGCTGTGCCGGATTGGTAATGAATGGCGCATCAACCGACGATTTATTACCAGCTACATATCGGTAAACTTCGCTGCCACCACTAAAACTGGCATTTTTCAATACATAAACCGCATTTTCTTTAGTAGATGCCACTATAGAGCCTGAATGCCAGGCACCCCAAGCCGCATAAGTGGTAAATTTGAGGTCGACGCTATCTTTGGCCAGGGTTTGCGGGTCAATCTCGTAAAGGTATTTGCCACCGGTGTACCATACTTTTCCATTTGGCGTTTGGGCAAAGCCCATGGTTACGCCTTTTACCTTTTGGTTTAGGCTATAATCGTTGGCGTTAAAAATCAGCATGCCATTGGTGGCGCTGTGCATAAAAATATATCGACCAGCCTTGAACATATCGCCAATCTGGCCATCGGCTCCAACCAGTTTGCTGTAGGCGCTCATGGTTTTGAGGTTTACCATGTATACGCCCGAAGAACTGCTCAAGAGCCCCGTATTTTGCTCGATGCCTAAAAAAGCCCGCCAATCATTGCCCCCTTTGGCTGCGATGCGTCCCTTTTCCTTAAAAGTAAAGGCATCAACCACCACCATAGGTCCGCCAACTTTGCTAACCAGGTACATATTGTTGTTGAAAATCGTCCCAAACTGCAAGGTAGAACTTGTGGGATTTAAATCTTTGGTAGGGTTTTCGCGTTTAAAAATGCTATCGGTAATCTTTTTCATGGCGTAGTCGTAAAAACTGATTTCGCCGGTACCGTGTCCAAACCAGCCTTCATTTACCATAAAAAAGCCATTTTCGTATTTGCCCTGAGCCGCTGGAGCGGGTTGGTCAACTTGATCTTTTTTACAGGAGAACAGTAAAAGCGTAGCAAAAGCTACCGATAATAATGATTTGGATGGTGCAAGTGTAAATGGTTTCATTGGTGTTGATATTATTGTTAACATATTGCATTTCAAGGCTCCGTTGCCACTAAACAGCACAAGAGCCTAGAGAGCGTATTGCTTATTTGATGTTTAAATCGGTAGCGCCTTTGATTTCTGTAGATATTTCTCCCAAAAGGGCATTGCCTTTTTCGTTCTGACCGGTATATACCTTTACAAAATCGATGGTTTTTAAATCTATTTTTTTGCCGGTTTTATCTACGGCCCACGAAATATCGAAACCATTGTAGCGAT
This sequence comes from Pedobacter sp. TM02, assembly GCF_059705275.1. Classification (NCBI taxonomy): domain Bacteria; kingdom Pseudomonadati; phylum Bacteroidota; class Sphingobacteriia; order Sphingobacteriales; family Sphingobacteriaceae; genus Pedobacter; species Pedobacter sp. TM02. The sequence goes on along the minus strand of NZ_AP046530.1, from coordinate 2,080,223 downwards.
TGTTCTGGTAATCGTCGCCGATAGACCAGCTGTCGGTATAGCCCCATGCAAAAGCCGAATTGACAAAGATGCTGCCATATTTGCCCCAGGTAGACCTCAGCAAGGTGCCTTTAAAAGTAAGCGTCTCTTGATTTGGCGCAAATTCAGGGTAGTAATTGTGTTTATGAAAGGTATTGATATCTACCGAACCGCTGTTGCCTTGGTTGTCTGTCCAGGTTACATTGGCATAGGCCTTCGGATTTTTGTAGGTAATTTCGTAGTTCTTGATCGTAGCGGGATCGTTGTATTCGCTTCCGGCCAGTTCATACCATTCGTCGTCTGGCAGGCCATTGCCATTCTTATCTTGGCTCACCATTACAATTCCCGGTTCGGCCCAAGGCGTTGTACCTCCTATCGGGTTGCCATAAATGGCCAAATCGTAACCCGTTTGGTTGTTTACCGAGTGGTCGAAGCCAAAAACGATATAACCACCAAAGGCACCCAGTGTCAACAAGTTATTGGTATTGCCAACCAGTTTTTGGGCCTGTTCCAACGAACCTACGGCCGCTTCGTTAATGAACTGTCCGGGCGCCGGCAAGTATTCGAAAACCTTGCTGATGTATTTGCTGCTGGTTGGCGTTGCAGCAACCACAGGAACCGGTACGGTAATCTTGTAGGTGTAGCTAAAGCTGCCGGCTTCGTTGCTGGCCTTATACACCAAGGTATAGGTGCCCGCCAAGGTTGGCGTAAAATTGTAGGTATAATCGGTGCCTACCACTTTTCCGTCAAGCGTCCACTGGTTACTAAAGGTTTCGCCATTGAGCGTGGTTACTTTAAACGCATATTTTTCTGCCAGTTTAACCGATATCTCTGGATAAACATTGCCTAAAATAGGTACTGGCGGTTTGGCAACATCGTTCTTTTTACAGGACGAAAGCACTGAAACAAATAAGGTAGCGAGCAGTAGATAGTTAAGAATTCTCATTTTTTTAAGGGTTAGCCTTGTTTTATAATTCATGGTTTATTTTTGCTGTTGTTGGAATAGACGGATGTCAATAGCACCGGCAATTTCCGTCGATATTTCGCCGAGGTAGCGCGAACGCGGATTGCTGGTTATCGGATGATAGGGATTGCCGTTGCAGTTTTGTGCGGTATACACCTTTACAAAATCGATCTGCATCAATGCCACTTTTTTGCCGTTGCGGTCAACTGCCCAATCAATGTCGAAAGCATTATAGCCCCTGCCCAAAAGGTTTTGCAAGCTCAAATACTCCGGCGATCCACTGTCGGCATAACCAAAAGAAAACGGCAAATTGGTGATGAGGCCACCTTCGAGCAAGGTGTTTTTGAGCAGGGTACCTTCAAAAGAAAGTTGCGTTTCGTTGGCCCAATTTGGATAATAAGCTTGATTGTGGTACGAATTTCTGAGCACAAAGCCTTCGTTGCCCAGGTTATCCGTCCATCGGATATCATCGGCAAGCGCACTTGGTTTGTAATAGGTGATTTTGTAGTTTCTTCGCGTTTCAGGCGCGTTGTATTCACTGCCTGCCAATTCGTACCATTCGCCATCGTCGGGCAAGCCATTCTTATTTAGGTCTTGCATAACACAAACAATACCCGGTTCAGACCATTCGCCTCCTCCGCCAATCAAAGGATTGCCAAAAATGCCCAAATCGTTGCCGGTTTCGTTTTTTATCGGATGGTCGAAACCAAAGACCACATAACCCCCAAAAGCGCCAAGCGACAGCAAGCCGTTATCGCTGGCACCAATCAACGCATTGGCTTTGGCCAAAGTGCCATAGCTCGGGTCGTTAATAAATTGTCCAGGTGCCGGCTTGTATTCGTATATTTTACTGATGTAGGCACGCTGCTTTATGGGTGCTGGCCTTTCTTCCTCGCTGTTTTTTTTACAGGCAAGCACGAAGAGCAACAGCAGCAATACCGAACTTTTAACAGCGCGTTTTAATGAATAAGCCCTCATCTTATTTGTAGCTATAATTAAACACGGCATGTTGCGGCAATGCGGCCGTAGCGAAACTGTATTGCAGCTTGCCGTCTTTACCAAAAATGTAAGCCCTACCGGCTGAAGAATTGTAGTTCATGGCATCGGCAACGGCTACCGACTGGTCGAAACCATTTACGGTAAGGCCATAAGGCGTGGTTATTTTTGTTCCATCACTAATCAGGCTGTTGCCCAATTTGCCCGTTGCCAAGTTGATGGCTTTAACCGTTGGATTGGTATACACATCCTGGCTTACCCAGGCTTGATCTTTCACAATATTAATAGCACCCAAATCATAAGATTCGGTTTGTACCACGGCATCGGTTGTGCTGTTGATGCGTACCAAGGACGGATTGTTGAAGATGATGTAATCGTTCCAGGTGATCACATACAGGTCGCCATTGCCAGCAGTGGCAATTCTCACCGGGTTATTGCCTACCTCAATATCCTTAACCTTGGTAAAAGAAGCCAGATCGATAACCGTAACCTTGGTTTTTAAGCCGTTTGAATAAAAAGGATGGGATGAATTGGTTACGTATAATTTTCCATTGGCTACCGTTAGTTCTTCGAGGCCTTCGGCTTTGTTGGAGCCGTTCATGAGTTGCAACTCGCCATCAACAGCCAAAGATGTTGTATCAATGCGGCTGATTTTGCCATCATATCTCGATACATAGGCCTTGTTTTTATAAAAGGTCACAAACCTTGGCATGTAACCATCGTTGGCACTGTTAAACGAAATCCTTTTCAGCGATTTGCAGGTGGCAATATCGATAATGTCGACAAACGACTTGGCTTCGCCTTGGTTACCGGCTACTACGCAGTACATTTTGCTGCCGTAAGCTTTCAAATCGTTGGCCGTTTCGCCCAAATCGGTTTTGTTTACCTTTTTGTACATGTCTTTTTCCACGGTATTGGTAGCAATATCGTAGTAAGAAATGGCACTGTTATTCATGCCCCAAAGGCCTTCGCAAAGCATATAAATACCTTTAGTGCCTGCTATTTCGGGAACTTTGGGAATCGGTGCCGGCGTACGGTCCTTTTTACAGGAGCTGATTAATAGTATACCCCATAAAAAGGCTAATACTATGGTTTTAAACGGTTTGTTGTCAATAGTTTTCATATCTAATTTAATTAATAAACAAAAGCAATGTGTGCAGGGATATCGCCGGTGGCAACAGACCATTTTAATTTGCCTAGGGCATTGTAGCAATGCAATTTGCCGGGAGTTACATAGTCTTTGGCATCGGTTACGTATACATCTTTGCTCACCGGATTTACCGCAATGCCATAAGGTATTCTGATGTTTTTTTCGGTGCCGTCGGTTATAAATTTCTGGTCGAGCAGCGTTTCGTTCTTCACATCGATCAGGTGATAGCTAATGGTGTTCTTGCCCTGGATATAGTTCCATTCGGTGCTGTACAGATAGGCCAAATCGCCGTCAATGGCCAAGTTGCTGGCCGCAACATCGAATACTTTTTTGACCTGATCGGTATGGGTATCGACCACGTACAAACGCGATGGGATAGTATAATAATCGCCTCTCGAGGTTACATAGAGGTCGCCATAACGATCGGCTTTTAGGCGATGCAGGTTAATGGCCACTTCAATGCGCTTGATTTCCTTGAAAGTGGTTAAATCAATAACCGAAACCGTGCTTTCGTAGTTTGGCGGACTATAACCTCCCGAGTTGGCAATGTAGAGCTTGTTGCCTACAATGGCCATTTCTTCGGGTTGCCTCCCTACTTCTACCGTCCGGTTGATGGTTAGTTTTGCCGTATCTATTTCGGCTACCATGCCATTGGGCGCCTTGGGGTCGCCAACCTTGCCCAAATAGGCGCTCACATAGGCCCTGCCCTGATTAAAGGTTACATAACGGCAGTTCGCGAGGTTGATTTGGCCTATACGTTTGCCCGTTTTTACCTGCAACACTTCCACTTTGTTAGAAATATTGACCACTACATACAATTTATCGCCGTAAATGCCAATATCGTTGCCCACATCGCCCAAGCCTTTGGTGGCTTCGGGGTTTACCTGGTTGTACAAATTTCGGGTATAGATGCCATTCACCAAATCGAGGTAATCTAACGAAGCCTTGTTCATGTTCATGTTGCCCTCGTTAACCAAATAAAACCCCTTTACGGCCGAGTTAGGCTCGGGCTCTACCCTGCTGATTTCGGCGGGCAATGGCTTAGGATCTTTTCGGCAAGCCACCAAGCACAGTACAAAAAGAACAATTAAAAGTTGATGAATCTTGCTTTTGCTCATAGCTTAAAGTTTAGGGTTAAACGGTAATTCCTTCCGGGCATCGGAAAGTTTGGAATAACATCATAATACTGGTTGAGCAGGTTATTTACTTCTGCATTGAGGTTAAAGCTGGCCCGTTTGAGCTTAAACCCATAGCCCAAAGCCAGGTCGTGTGTATACCAAGGCTCCATATAATTGTAAATGATATTGGCTTTTTGGTTATAGCGATAACCGGTATAAATGAAACTGTAATTGGCTCGCCAGTTGCGGTAGTCGATTTTGGCCAGGAAAGAGCCGCTGTGCTTAGGGATGTAAGGAATCTGTTGCCCATAGTTTTCGTCAGAGGGGTCGGTTATATCCATAGCCTGCTGCAAGGTGTAGTTGATGGCTGTGCCAAGGGCGAGTTCTTTTCCAAACTTCCAACCGGTTTTGAGGTTCAGCTCTGCACCTTTGATATCCACCCTGCCCAAATTGTACATAATCCAGCGGATCAGATTAGCTCCTGGTTGCGCAATAATCTTGTCCTTAACCTGGTTGTAGTAAAAATCGGCCTGGACCTCTACAAAAGCGAGCTGCTGTTTTTTAAAGGAGTTCTGATAGGTAAAGCCCAAATCGTATTGCTGGGCAAACTCGGGTTTGAGCAAGGTGTTGCCAATAAAAGTATAATAGAGATCGTTGAAGGTGGGCATCCTAAAAATATCCTTGTAAAAACCCCTCAGCCTGAAATTAGATTCTTCAAAAATCATCCACGAAAACAACACTGCTGGGCTAAAAACCTGCTTGTTTCCGGCCGAACTGTAGGCGTTTACCTCGTCGTTTACCGTGCTGCTCAACAAGTTGGCTTGTACTTCGAACCTCGACAGTTTGACCGAGGAGCTGAGCACGTTTAAGAAGGTGTTTCGGCGCGGATAGGCAAACCGGTAAAGATTGGCCTTGAGGTCTTGGTACTGATAATCGGAAGCGAAAGACACCTGCCACCTATCGGTTAACCTGTAATTGGCCGATACAGCAACATAAGCCTCCCTTTCGTGAAAACGATTGTCGAGAAAACCGTTAAGGCTGATGTATTCCGGATCGAGAAAACGTGTATAATCGTAAGCGAGCTTGGTGTTGATCAGCACAGCAAGGCGCTCTCCAAATTTTTGTGTCAAGTTGCCTTGCACAAAGATATTCCTGTCCCAAATACGTTGGTCGTAATCGAATTTGTTCGCTACTATAGCACCCGGCAAACCTCTGTCTGACAAGAAGGAATAAACCTGTGCGTGCCATTTGCCTTGTTTGTTCAATTGGCCAAACCAAGCCGTTTCGAGCCTGAACCGGTTAACATCGCCATTGTTTCGTACCGCCGTGGTGTCGTAAACACCATTGGTATACCTGAACTTATATTTTCCGTTGGCTTTGATGTATTCGCTGCTTACACTGGCCGAAAGATGCCTGCTGATTTGATGCTGGTACACAAATGCCGGGTTGAGGAGACCAAAATCGCCGGTTTTAAAATTAGCTGTGAGGTTGTATTTTTTATCATCAAAAGCAGGAATGCGGGTTTTGAGGTAGATGGCACTGGCCGAAGCATAACTTTTGGCCGGTTGCAGCTGCTCGTCGCTCTGGCCGCTAACCAGGGCTATCTCTTCCAGGTTATCGAGCGAGTATTTGCCTAAGTCTACCTGGCCGTTCTGTGCATTGCCCAACTGAATGCCGTCATAAAAAACAGCAGTATGGTTGCTGCCCATGCTCCGTACATTAATGGTTTTAAGTCCGCCAATGCCACCATAGTCTTTGAGCTGCACACCCGAAAAGTACCTGATGGCATCGGCAACCGACAAACTGTTGATTCGTTGGAGGTCTGGGCCGGTTAAAATCTGTAGCGGAGCCGGCGACAGGCTTTGTCGGCTTACACGGTATTCGTTTATTTTTACTTCTTGCAATTGGTTTACCTTGCCCAAGGTATCAGTGTTTTGGGCAAAGGCAACGCCTTCGAATGCGCAGAGCATTCCCACTACGGCGACACCAATAAAAGCAACATAGCCTTCAAAAAAGGCCAATTTCTTTTTTGTCATTTTTGTTGTGAGTTAAACCCACAGCAAACAGAAATGAAGGAGCATGTATCAACAAGCATTTACTCCTAGCTTCAATCCCCGAAAGCTATGAAATCATAATGCTAAAGGCAGGTCTTCTGACTTGCTCCCGGTTTTCGGCCTTCCCCTTTCTGGATTGAAAAAGTGGCCAAGATTTGAAAACCGTTACAGAGCTTACAGCTGCGGGACAGTTACGGATTTACACCGTATTCCCTTTTAATCCCAATCCGAAAATCGGGAACCAAAAGCGATGCAAATATAGCCAAAACAGGCAGGAATGCAAAAAAATGTAGAAAGAAGCGCTACGAAGCCCTTGTTGATCTTCTTCTCCGACCAGGAAGAAATACCCCTCTTTTATCATAAGCTGTAGCCAACTATCGCTTTACAGCTTCGTCAATTTTGCAATTGGTTCTAAAACCCTATCTTTAAACTTAAAAATAAGCCAATGCGTAGCCTATCATCCCTTTTTTTATTATTGATCATCAGCATCCAAGCCATGGCCCAACAAACCGACACCCTGTTCTTGGCAAAGCTCATGCAAAGCAAGCCTGAACTCTTTTCAGGTGTATTAAACCATCCCAACAAAAACGAAGTACAGGTAATCTATACCCAGGTTAACCGCGACCAGCATAACAAGCCAAGTTTTAAGACTTTCAGTTACAACTACAATCCGCAACGGTATTTTTATCCGGCCAGTACCGTTAAGCTGGCAGCCGTGGTTTTTGCGCTCGAAAAGGTAAACACCCTGAAAAGCAAAGGGATGAATGCCGATTTGACCATGTTAACCGACAGTAACTTTAAAGGGCAAACCAAAGTACTGAAAGACGAAAGCGCCCCCAACGGAAAGCCCTCTATAACGCATTACGTCAAAAAAATTCTCCTCACCAGTGATAACGACGCTTTTAATCGTTTGTTCGAATTTATTGGCAGGGCCGAAATCAATGCTAAACTTAGCAAATACGGCATGAACCACAGCCGGATCTTAAACAGGCTGGCTATTGGCGACGGTGGCGAACAGGCCAGACATACCAACCCTATCGATTTTTACAAGGATGGAAAACTGGTTTACCATCAGGATGCCCAATACGATGATAAAGATTATCCCCTCATCTTAACCAACCTGCTGGTGGGCAAAGGTTATATCGACAGCAACGAACAGCTGGTCAATGAACCCTATAGTTTTGCCAACAAAAACGTATTTACAGTTGGCGACCAGCAACTGTTGCTGAAACGCCTGATGATGCCCGAAGCATTTCCGGCCAGGGAAAGGTTTAACCTCACGCCGGCCGACTACCAGCTCATTTATACCTACATGAGCAAGCTGCCCACAGAAAGTGATTACCCCAAATACGACCCGAACTCGTTTTGGCCTACTTATGCCAAGATGCTATATTATGGACGGGAGAAAAACGTCGAACTTGATCCAAACATCAGGATTTTCAATAAGTACGGCGATAGCTACGGCTACATTATCGACAATTCGTACTTCGTAGATTTCAAGAACAAGATTGAGTTTTTCTTGACGGCAGTTGTCCAATCAAACGAAGATGGTATTTACAACGACAGCAAATACGAGTACGAAACCGTGTGCTACCCTTTTATGAAAAACCTGGGCCGAACCATTTATGAGTACGAACTGAACCGTAGCAAAAAGCACCTGCCCAACCTCAGCCGTTATAAAATGGACTATGGCAACAAATAACACTATGATATCTTATTTTGTATAATAACCTGTGATTTAGTATATTAGAGTTAACTAACCAATTAATCAACCAAATTTTAAATCGCAAAAGTTATGATCGGAAAAACTTTATCTAGAAATGAGATGAAACAGGTTACGGGTGGCCTTTTTTCATGCGAAGCTTGTTTTAGCACTTGTCTTTACGACCCTTATGGACCAGGTGCAGGCTGTCCTCCGGGAGGCAATTGTATTTTGAAGGAATGCCCCTCTGTGGAACCGTTCTGCCCTAATTATGAAGAATACAGGTATTATTCGCGATGTGATTGGGAAGCATAGTTAACGCTAAAGATTGAACAGGATAAGGCCCGATGGCCTAAACCCTGCTCTTCATTCGTAATCAATTTAACTAAAAAACGCCACGTAATTAATTTACGTGGCGTTTTTAATTGATCTGCTTTGGCCAGAGCCTAGCCTAACGGTACTGCTATTTTATTTAAAATTAAAACTTACACCGGCATTCATGTTAAAGCCCATGGTGCTATAGCCAATAATTTCGGTGTATTTCTCGTCGGTTAGGTTTTTCAGATCGGCAAAAATCTTGATGCGTTTTTTGGCCAAGGCATATTCTGCATAGAAATCCAATAATCGGTATGAACCCAACATCTTGTTTACCGAAGGATAAGAACTAAAGTCGCTGTCTACACGCTGACCGGTAAACTTATAATTGGCGCTCAAATACAGCTCTTTGGTAGCTTGTACGCCAGCGTTGACACCATAAGTATTTTTAGGTCTGCGCAACAAGAAATCGGTTACCGTATTGCCCGAAGTCTGTTTGCCTTCCACATAGGCATAATAACCTTTTACGGTAAACTTGCTAAAGGTAACGCCAGGCTCAATTTCAAAACCCCTATCCTTTTGCTTGTCTTGATTAATATAGCCAGTAGCACCATAATTAATGGCATCAGTCATATCGCGCTTAAAGGCCACTGCACGCAGGCTTATTTTTTCCTTTAAGAAATTAAAGCTGGCACCCGCTTCATAGTTTGTTGCTTTTTCGGGCTTGAGGTTCAGGTTGGCACCATATTGGCCAAAAAGCATATCCAAGGTTGGTGCCCTGAAGGCCGACGAAACCGTTCCGAATAATTTCACTTCCTTTATGATGTTCAAGCTAGGCGTAACCGCATAGGTATAGTTTTCGCCGTATTTGTTGTGTTTGTTGTAACGGCCGCCTACTTCTAGGTTAAAAATGCTCAAATCATGCAAAAACAAAGAGCCATAAGTGCTGAACAGATTGGTGTTGGGTCTTTTCAATACATTACCATAATAAGTAACATCGGTTGATCTGTTATCTAAACCCACCAATAGGTTTACCTTTTCGCCTAAATTTTGGTTATAGAACAAATCCACCAAGTTCATACGGCCTTGATATTGGCCCGGAAAGCTGCTTTTATACACACGGCCGGTATTCTCGTAGCTGTAGTTCAAGGTAATTTTGCCTTTATCCAACTGATATTGTGCATTTAAACCACCATTAAAGTGCTTAACTGTTGAAGTGTTGTTGGCATCGGCAAAAGGTCCGGCATCGTAATTAAATTTGCCGTAAAAATAACGCAGGAATGGATTAATGCTCAAACGCTTGTCTAACTGTAAAGAGAAGTTGGCGTTCAAGGCATCTTGCTTTACGCCATCTTTGTCAAACACCTGCGTATTGCCTTCCGGATTGGCAGCTTCAGAAATACCATCGGTTTTGAAGTGGCTGTAGCTTACATTATAGGTAAAAGCATCTACCTTGCTGCTCAAGCCAATCGTTCCCTTATAAGAGTTGTAGCTTCCGGCGCTGGCAACGCCATAGACATTATTGCCTTTGGTACCTGTTTTTTTGGTAATGATGTTGATTACCCCTGCCACGGCATCAGAACCATACAAAGTAGACTGTCCACCTCTTAAAATTTCGATATGGTCTATCTGATCAATAGCAAACATGCGCAGGTCAAATGCGCCACCGGTACCCGACGGATCGGTTACCGGAATACCATCTACCAAAATTACGGCATAAGCACTTCCGGCACCCCTAAAAAATACGCTTTTGTCCTTACCATAGTTGCTGCCGGCACCAACCACGTTAATTCCCGCCTGCTGGTTCAGTAATTCGGCCAGGTTTCTGCCCGCGCTTCGCTCCAGTTCTTCTCTGGTAATAACGCTAACCACCTTACCCGTTTGTGCCTGTTTTTGATTGTTTTTGGTAGCAGCTATAACTACTTCGTTTAACGACTGTACCTCTTGGGCTTTTGTTTGGCCGCCCATTAGCACCAATTGCGCAAGTCCCAGACCTGCTGCAATGCATTTGGTTGTTTTGTTCAATGTAGTGAGTTTTTTGTACACACAGCTACAGAATCAACGAAAGAAATGAGGTATAAAATAAATTAGTCCCATTCCTAGCTCCAATCCCCGAAAGCTATGAATTATTTACTCGTAGGCAGGTCTTCTGACTTGCTCCCGGTTTTCGGCCTTCCCATTTCCAATTGAAAAAGTGGCCAAGATTTGAAAACCATTATGGAGCTTACAGCTGCGGGACAGTTACGGATTTACACCGTATTCCCTTTTAATCCCAATCCGAAGACCAGGAACCTAAAAGCGATGCAAAGGTAAGTTATTTCTGATTGATTAAAAAAAGACGGCAGTTTATTTTGAATAGGGCTGCTCATTAAAATTCAGGTTACGCGAAGAATGCTCACCTATTGATTTACCCGAGAAGCGTTTCAGGTTCTTATTCTTCGTCTAACAGTTGCTGCTTTAACACTTGCAACTGATCGGCTTCTTCTTTGGGCAATACAGGATATTTGAGATTCAATTTCTCCAGTGTTTCGGCAATTACCTGACTGATAACCAATCGGGTATACCATTTTTTGTCGGCAGGCACCACAAACCAGGGCGCATTGGCCGTAGAGGTTTCCTGGATAGCTTCTTCGTAAGCCTCCATGTATTGCTTCCACAGCGCCCTTTCTTTTAAATCGCCTGCGGCAAACTTCCAGTTTTTGGCTGGATCTTCAATGCGATCCAGAAAACGCTGTTTTTGTTCTTCCTTTGATACGTTCAAAAAAAACTTCAAAATGACAGTTCCATTATCGGTCAGCTGTTTTTCAAAATTGCGGATGTTTTCGTACCTGTTTTTCCAAAACTTGGCATCCATTTGCTTTATGTTGGTATAACCTGGGATGTTTTCGCTTAACACATATTCGGGATGTACCTTGCATACCAACACGTTTTCGTAGTGCGAACGGTTGTGTATGCCTATTTTTCCTTTTTCTGGCAATGCCTTATAATGTCGCCATAAAAAATCGTGACGGTATTCTTCGCTGCTCGGCGTTTTAAAACTGTATACCTGGCAGCCTTGGGGATTGAGACCAGACATCACATGTTCAATGGCGCTATCCTTACCCGCGGCATCCATGGCCTGAAAAATAATCAAAACCGATTGTTGGCCAGAGGCATACAGTTTTTCTTGGTAGTTGCTCAATTGCAACTTGGCTTTTTCCAGCTCTAGTTTCCCTTTTTCCTTATCCAGATCGCCGTGGTAACTGGTACCAAAATCCTTAAGCTTGAATTTCTTTTGGGTAGAGGCCTGGTATTTTTTGATGTCGATTTTCATAAGTATTGCATTTTAGCTTTAAATATAAAGCAAAATTTATTCTTCTTCGTTTTCATGAAAATCTTTTGAAGAACTGCCCGTTCCACTATCGCTATCGTTTGGATGTTTGGCAGACTTTTTAGAACTGCCGGTAAATGCGTCGTCGCTCAACGAATCATAGCCTTGGGTACCTGTGTTGTCTAAACCATCCCTAGGTGCAACTGTTGCTGGTGATATTTCTTTCTTTTTAGACATGATTATCTTTATCAGAAAAACAAAAGCAACCTGCAAAAGTTTGTTTTTTGAGGCTAGTTCTTCGATTGGGGTCTTTTCCAGCCTAAAAACGCCGCTGTTTTTTCATAGTATTCCTCTATGGGTTCGAGGCCAACGGACTTTCTCCTGGCATTAACATGTTCTGGATCGGCCAAGTCTGGCGGATAGACGATTTTGTTATTGGCATCAAACAAACCAGTTTGTGGAGAAAAAGTAAGCTGTGTACCATATAATTGCTTTCCTCCGCTATTGCGCTGCACGCGGTCGTATAAATAGGCGTAATTCCTTCTTAAAGCTTGACCTTTCTTAGAAATTTTGTCTAAAACGGGAAGTACCTGCTGCTGGAAGGCAAGGTCTTTATCGGCATGCTGGATCAGCACAAAAAAGTTGTTCGAAGTTTCTTTACCAATCATCTTGAAGGTAGGATAACCATATTTGGCATACATATCCTTTACGATTTGTATGTTGCGCACAAAGGTCTCATTTTTTAATGCTTCCTGTTTTTTGATACTGTCTGCAGGAGCACTTTGCTCGAACAGCTCTTTAAGTTTAAGTTGCACCGATTGGTCTACCTTATAAAGGCTATCAATGGTTTTGGCCAGACGTGGATTAGTTTGTGCGGATGCTTTAAAACCTATCAAGGCAACAACAATTACATATAGCTTTCTCATGTTCCAAAATTAGCAACTGGTTTGACTGTAAAATTGTACGGATGTAAACTAGATGTACAGCCAGAGGTTTTCTTGTTTGGTCATTGCTTTTTCAAAAAATGCCTTTGGCGAAAGCGAAGTAAGCTCCTTCACATCCCTTATAAAATGAGACTGATCATAGAAGAAATTGCCCAACGCCAACTCGGTTAAGTTTTTAGCCGCTGCACTGGCTGCTACTGCGTTTCTAAAGCGTTGGATCTTGCGGAAATCGGTTGGTGTTTTGGCCAATTGCCTTAAAAAAAGCCTGTTTATGTACTGTCTTGAGATCTTGAGATCTGTTGCAATAGCCGAAATGCTCTTGCCCTGCTCAAGTTCATCAAGCATTTGCAAAAGCAATTGATCGATTTCGAATGCTTTTTTCGATAGCCAATATTGCTCCAATAATTTGATCTGCCCGCTCCTATCCGAACTATCCAATATCTTGCCCATGACCTCCTCAAAATCGGCAAAAGGCATAAAATTGCCAAAGTTGGTTGTTTGGTGATAATTGGCCGATGAAACAAAAGCATGTAACCCTAACGGCTTAAAATAGATGGTGAGTTCATTAACAGGCCCCTGGTATTTAATCCGCAAGGGTGCAGTATAGTTGCAGGTTAAGTTGGATTGAAAATTTGTCAGGTTTGTTGGTGTGCAATCTGCATAACCATCGGCCACCGTTACTTGCGAACCAACGAGTACAGACAAAATGAAGAAATTATTCGGAAATGTGTAATAGCTCAGTTTTTCGCCTCTTTCGGTTCCATACAAGAAATAATACCCTTCAATAAAATCAAAAAGCGCAGGGTCTGTTGGACGATAGAAATCGAGTTTCATAGGAATTAAGAAGCTATTGCTACAAATAAAAGGATATTTTCGTCAAAGTGTTTCACCCAAATTACCAAATCAATAGAAACTGCATGTTTTTTTGATCAGCTTATTTAAGGAACCTAAAATTCAGTCCGCCTCCTTAATCGAAAAAAACAAGCAATAATATATTTTTCGCTAAAACAGCTGGCATTAAAAATCTGGCACGCCCTTTGTTAAAAGTAATGCGAGAGCGTTAATTTAGAAATGGGGCCAAAGTCATCCTTGACTAAGGCCTCATTCTTTATAAGGACTTTCTTTAGGCATATTCAAACAAGGCCCTCACCCAACCTTCCAGCTCCATCCAGCCATTAATTATTGTAAATCAACGCGGTAATTAAACCTGGCTCGCCCCTGTTAAGTCAAAAAACTTTATTTGAATTTAATTGAGTAACTTTAAGCAGTTAAATGCGTTATTTGTACCAGTACTTTTAACACAATTTAACAGATAATATTTTACGTTTTTTTCATCTTTATCCCATGTTTAAAGAAATAAAAAATAAATACATTCGCTATATCACGATTTTTATCTTCTTTGCCATTTTATTCTTCTGCGCATTACAGCTCAACTTTTTATGGCTGTTTGGCTATTCTCCCACTTATACCGATATCAAAAAGCCTGCCCAGCGCGTAGGTTCTGAGCTTTATACGGCCGATGGCGTGCTGATTGGGCGCTACTTTAAAGAGAACAGAACGCCGGTAAAATTCAACGAAATATCGCCCAGCGTCATCCATGCCTTGGTAGCCACCGAAGATGTACGCTTTTACAAACACAACGGCATCGACATCCAGGCATTAGGACGCGCCGTAGTAGGCATGGGCAAAGATGGCGGCGCCAGTACCATTACCCAACAGCTGGCCAAGAACCTTTACCGCATCCGCTACAACAAATCGCAGGGTTTATTGGGCCGGCTTCCTTTGGCCAGAACCTTAATTCCGAAACTCAAGGAATGGATGACGGCCATTAAGCTAGAATCAAACTATAGCAAAAACGATATCATTACCATGTATCTCAATACGGTGTCGTTTGGCAACAATACTTACGGCATCAAAACCGCTTCGAGAATTTATTTCAACAAGCAGGCCAATGAGCTTGATGTGCCCGAAGCAGCTGTTTTGGTGGGCATGCTAAAGGCTACAACTTCTTACAACCCGATCAAAAACCCTGAAAAATCGTTCGAAAGAAGAAATGTAGTGCTTTCGCAGATGAACAAATACAACTATTTGAGCAAGGCCGATCTCGAAAAATACAAAGCCGTACCCTTAAAAATAGAACAAGGCAACGTTGACGATGGCAGCGATGGCGATTCTTACCTGAGGGCTGCCGTAGACAAATACCTCGAAAAGTGGTGCAACGACAACAATTACGACCTTTATGAAGACGGTCTTAAAATCTATACCACTATCGATTCGAAATTGCAAGGCTATGCCGAAGAAGCCGTAAAAGACGAAATGCGTATCTTGCAAAGAAGGTTTTACAGCGTTTGGGGCAATGAAGATCCTTGGGAAGATTCAGAACGCAAAAAAGTAGACTATCCCGAAAGGGCCAAAAGAAACCTGCCCATCTATGCCCTGCTGCAGAAAAAATACAACAACAATACCGACTCGATAGACGCTTATTTTAACAAAAAGAAAAAGATGAAAATCTTTTCCTACAAAGGCGATCGCGATACTTTGTTTTCTACCATGGATTCGATCCGCTACTACGGAAAAATCATGAACACCGGCATGATGACCATGGAGCCTAAAACCGGCAAAATCAAAGTTTGGATTGGAGGCATAGACCATAAATTTTTCAAATACGACCATGTTAACCAAGCCAAAAGACAGGCTGGCTCTACCTTTAAGCCTTTTGCCTATTTGGCAGCCTTGGAAAGCGGCATGAGCCCTTGCGACAAATTTACCGACAAGCCAGTTAAAATAGCCTATCAAGACAAAGGCAAAACCGAATATTGGGAACCTAAAAATGCCGATTGGAATAATACTTACCAAGAAATGTCGCTGCGTTGGGCCATGGCCAAGTCGGTTAATACCGTGACCGCCCAGGTAACCGAAAAAGTGGGCTGGGACAATGTGGTTAAATGGGCACACGAATGTGGCATCGAAAGTCATTTGCAATCGGTACCCTCGGTAAGTCTGGGGCCAAATGATGTTTCCGTGTTCGAAATGGTAAAGGCCTATGGCACCTTTTTAAACGAAGGCGTAAAAACCGACCCGATTTTGGTAGAACGCATTACCGACCAAGAAAACAATATTATTGAAGAATTTACAGCCAAAACCAAGCGCGTACTGAGCGAAGAAATAGCCTGGCTCATGTTGTACATGTTTAGAGGCGGCATGGATGAACCTGGAGGTACCTCAAGGGCCTTGTGGGAATGGGATCTTTGGAAAAAGAACAACCAGATCGGCGGTAAAACCGGTACTTCTTCAGATTATGTAGATGCCTGGTATATGGGCATTACCAAAGACCTTGTTACTGGTATCTGGGTGGGTTGCGACGAACGTACGGCCCACTTCAAAAACGGCGAGCAAGGCGAAGGCTCGCGTACCGCATTGCCTATTTTTGGCAAATTCATGGAAAAGGTTTACCACGATCCGAACAGCGGCTATACCTACGGGCCATTCCCTAAAGCCAAGGTGCCGATCACCAGAAACATCGACTGCCCTACTCCGGTACAGCAAACCGATACCACAGCTACAGACAGCACGCAAACAGATTCTCTGGCTATAGCTACGCCTATCATAGAAGAACAACAACCTGTACAGCCAAAAGCAGAACCCGAATCGCAAAAAGTAGATGAAAAAAAGACTACCGAACCACAGCCTAAACAACAACAAACACCGCCAGCTACCGCCCCGCTAACGAGGAAGGAAGAGCGCGAATTGAAAAGAAAACAACGCCAAGAAGAAAAAGAGAGAAAGAAAAACGGAGGCGACAACTAAGCCGAGCAAACCGCACTTCCTCAATTTTCGTAACTGAATATAATATAAGCTTATGTCCTAAAAACTATAACATATGAATAGAAATGCTACTTTTCGAAAAAGATCATGGCTCGTCTTATTGCTTATGCTTGTATCTGCCATTTCGGTGCAGGCCCAGTACTTTGGACAAAACCGGGTAAGATACAAAAATGCCGATTTCAAAGTGCTGCAGACCCCCCACTTTGAAATCTATTATTACATTAAGAATGAAAAGCTGCTCAAGAAGTTCGCACAAGATGCAGAAACCTGGTACAAGATGCACCAAGAGGTTTTTCGCGATACCTTCTTGAAGAAAAACCCAATCATTCTTTACAACAACCATCCAGACTTCCAGCAAACAACCGCGTTAAATGGCGACATCAGCGTAGGTACTGGCGGGGTAACCGAGGCCTTAAAAAACCGCGTGATTATGCCCGTTTTGGAACTGAACAGCCAAACCAGACACGTTTTAGGACACGAGTTGGTGCACGCTTTTCAATACCATGTGCTGCTGGAAAAAGATTCGATCAGCTTAGAAAATATTGGCAATACGCCCTTGTGGATGGTAGAAGGTATGGCCGAATACCTTTCGGTAGGCAAAAAAGACGCTTTTACCTCGATGTGGATGCGCGATGCCTTGCTCAACCGTGACATTCCCTCGCTCAAAGACCTCACCAACTCGAACAAATACTTTCCTTACCGTTACGGCCAGGCTTTCTGGACCTTTGTAGGTTCGCTTTACGGCGATACCACCATTGTGCCCTTATTTAAAAATACAGCCAGGTTTGGTTACGAGAATGGCATCAAATACACTTTCGGCTACGACGACAGAACCTTGTCGGGTTTATGGAAAAATGCCATCGAACAACATTATCGCCCTTTGCTAAAGGCGGATAGCTCGCAGATTAAGATTTCAGGGGCCAAAATCATCGACAATAAAAATGCGGGCAACATGAACGTAGCCCCGGCGATTAGTCCGGACGGCAAATATTTGGCTTTCCTTTCAGAAAAAGACCTGTTTGGGATCGACTTGTTTTTAGCCGATGCAAAAACAGGCCGGATCATCAGGAAGCTGAGCAGCCAAATCTCCAATTCGCATATCGACGATTTCAACTTTATCGAATCGGCCGGAGCTTGGTCGCCAGACGGCAAACAGTTCGCCTTCAGTATTTTCAGCAAAGGTAGAAACCAGCTGCTTATTGTAAATGTTGATAATGGAAGTACCGTTTTGCAAACCGGCATGGGCGAGGTAGAACAATTTGGCAACCTCACTTGGTCGCCTGATGGCAAGGAAATTGCCTTTTCGGGTATGGTTGAAGGACAAAGCGATATCTTTTCATACAATTTGGCGACCAAAGCGGTTACCCAAATCACCAACGACGAGTATTCCGACTACGCACCTAACTTTTCGCCAGATGGCAAAAAGATCATCTTCTCTTCAGACCGTGCTGCCATTATGGGTGGCAACATCAATGCGGTTAATCCCATCAACATGACTATTTACGATATTGCCAGCAAAACGCTGACCAATATCCCGGTTTTTCCGGGCGCCAACAACTTGAACGCTCAGTTTTCTGGCGACAGTAAACGTGTTTTCTTCCTCTCAAACCGCGATGGTTTCAGGAACCTCTACGAATACACCTTGGATAACGGCACCGTAAAACAGTTAACCG
The DNA here is from genome assembly GCF_059705275.1 of Pedobacter sp. TM02. NCBI lineage: Bacteria > Pseudomonadati > Bacteroidota > Sphingobacteriia > Sphingobacteriales > Sphingobacteriaceae > Pedobacter > Pedobacter sp. TM02. The sequence goes on along the minus strand of NZ_AP046530.1, from coordinate 2,062,154 downwards.
ATTATTTTACCGGCATCAGCGGCATTACGGAGTTCTCCCCTGCCATTACCGTTTCTAGAAACGACGATATCATTTACAGTTATTATCGCTACCAACGCTATACTTTGTACAATTCGCCATTGAGCAACTTCAAGGCTAAAAGCGTAAATCCGCAGGAAGTTAATTTCGATGCGGCCATTTTGCCACCTATGGAAAATTCTGGCGTAAACATCATTAACTCTAACTTGAGCAATTTTGAGCGTTTTGAAAAAACCGTTCCCGATTCACTAAAAACCATTCCTTACAGACCTAAATTCAGGCTAGATTACCTGGCCAACAGCGGTGTTGGCGTGTCGACGAGCAGATTTGGAACAGGTGTACAAGGCGGTATCATCGGGATGTTCAGCGATATTTTAGGCCGAAACCAAATCATTGCCAATATTTCTGTCAATGGCGAAATCTACGACTTTGGTGGCCTGGTTGGCTATATCAACCAAAAAAGCAGGATCAACTGGGGCGTTGCGCTTTCGCACGTGCCATACATTACGGGTTTCAGAACCTATGGCGCCTACAATCCGGCCACGGGTGGCGATCCCATAGACACCATCAGTACCAATATTCTACGTACGTTCGAAGACAAGGCCGAGCTTTTCGCCTCTTATCCGTTTAACAAGGTACATCGTTTCGAAGCAGGCGGTGCTTTCTCGCGCTACAGCTACCGCTTGGATCGCTTTAACGAATACTATCAGGATGTAAACGGTTATGCCGCTTACTATTTGGGTTCAGACCGCAAAAAGGTATCTACCTCAGAAGCATCTAATTCATTGGGCGTGCCATTAAAGCCGTTCTCGGTATTCCAGGTTAACGCATCGTTTATTGGCGATAATTCCATATTCGGGGTAACAGCGCCATTGGATGGCTTCAGGTACAGGATTGGTGCCGAACAGTATTTTGGTGACTACAAGTTCAGCGCAGTTACTGTTGACGTGAGAAAGTATTTCAGGGTGAAACCTATTACCATTGCGGTAAGATCATACAACTACCTGCGTTTGGGCAAGGATGGCGAAAACCTCTATCCGCTTTATGCCGGATACAATTACCTGATTAGGGGTTACGAGGCCAGCTCTTTCTATAACATCAGAAACCAGAGCCTAGGCAGTTTCGATATCGACCAGCTATCGGGAAGCAAGCTGGCGGTATTCAATTTCGAGCTTCGCTTACCATTTACCGGGCCGAAAAAACTGGCTCAGATTCCTTCAAAATTCTTGTTCACCGATTTGAACCTTTTCTTTGATGCAGGCTTGGCTTGGAACGAAGACAGTAAAGTAGCTTTTAAGAGTCAACCGACCTACAAAACCGTTCCCGTAACCGATTCTCAAGGCAATCCCATCTTAGACAGCAACGGCAAACAGGTAACCACCCAAATTGCCAACGAAAGAGTGCCAGCCATGAGCGTGGGCGTATCTGTAAGGGTAAACGTATTTGGCTATTTTGTATTGGAGCCTTACTATGCGTTTCCTTTCCAACGCAAGGAAGTGAAAAACGGCGTGTTTGGTGTAACCTTTGCCCCGGGTTGGTAAACAACAAGCTTTATTGACAGTTTGCCGTTAGCATACGGTGTACATAACATAAAAAGCGTCCTGATATTCGGGACGCTTTTTTTATTGAAACGATTAACTAATTATGGGCTACTGTGATGTAGGAAGGAATTAAATAAACTATCCATCCCCTACATTTATGCTTTTCCGCTCAGCCAGAACACCTGCCATGGGCGATACCAAACATCATTACGACATTAAAGGCAGGGCCACCTGGGTGTTGATCCTTGGTTGGGAAAGGATATGCTCAAAATCCAAACCGATGGTCAGATCAATCCAATCAGGATTGCAAGAGCGTACCATGCGTTCTTTTTGCATACGGGTAAAGCGGCTTACCAGCTTAAAACGGTTTAAGGCCTGGGCTTCGGTTTTAAATTCTTCGAAATAAACCAAACGGGTTAGCTGCTGGCCGCTATCAAAAAATAAATTAGGCATCTGCTTATAGAAATCAAGTGTTTTGATCAGGTCTGCACTCATTCCTACATGTAAACTTGTACGATTTCTGTCGGTTACGATATAAACAAACTTTTGCATGATAACGGCTTTTAAAAGGTTAAAAACTAAATTAATTAGATAATTTATTGTACTTTCAATAAATATTACTAACTTTATTGGCACAATAATACTAACAATTTTAGTAAAAACAAATTTATTTTAAAATTATTTTTTATGTCAAACATTTCATCAAACCTCAAATACCTTAGAAAGAAAAAAGGCCATACACAGCAACAATTTGCTGATTTAATGGAAATTAAGCGATCATTGATTGGCGCTTACGAAGAAGACAGGGCTGAACCGAAATACGACTTACTAAAAAAAATAGCAGAATACTTTGACCTCACCATTGATGAATTTATCAATGAAACCATCAATGACAACTGGAAACCAAAGCCTAAAAGCCAAGGTTCTAATTTGAGGATATTGAGTATTTCTGTCGACCAAAACGACAACGAAAACATAGAATTGGTCCCGGTTAAGGCCAGCGCAGGCTACCTTAACGGCTTCTCCGATCCGCAATACATTCAAGACCTGCCTAAATTCCAATTGCCATTGCCTGCTTTGAGACAGGGTACTTTTAGGGCTTTTGAAATCATGGGCGATTCGATGTTGCCTATCCAGCCGGGAAGCATAATCATTGGCGAGTACATGGATAACTGGAACGATGTAAAAACCGGCGAAACCTATATCGTCATCAGCAAAAACGAAGGCGTGGTTTACAAAAGAGCCGGTAACCGGTTTAAGGAAAACAAGGAACTGAAACTGGTATCAGATAATAAGGTATACGATGCCTATGCTTTACCCGCCGAAGACATTTTGGAAATCTGGAAAGCCAAAGCCTATATTTCTACGGCATTGCCAGAGCCTACGCCAGAACCAACCATCGAAACCTTATCGAGCATGATGGCCCAAATGCAAAAATCGATTTCTCAGCTGAACAAAAATTAACAAATTTTAACAAGTCGTTATTTAAACTCTCTCCCATTTTTTGCATCTATGCTATAAAACACCAATTAATTTAAAAACAGATGAAAAAGATAATTTACACAGTAGCCTTGGTTGTAATGGGAGTTACCGCCAGCTACGCACAGCAAGCTGGAAAACCAAAATTAAGCGCAGAGCAGCGTGCCGAAAAGGCAGCCGTTGCCATGCAACAAAAACTGTCGCTTACCGACGATCAGAAACAAAAAATACAGCAGATCGAATTAGACCGCATTAAAAAGAACGACGAATGGCGCGGCCAGGACAGAAGTGTTATGAAAGACAAAATGGAAGAGCGCAAAGCTTTTGCAAAAGCCAATAAAGATAAAATTGACGCGGTTTTAACTGCCGACCAGAAAAAAATCCTGGAGAATTCTCGCCACGAAATGAGAGACAAGCTAAAAGACAGAAAAGGTAAAAGAGGTGGTCGCCCGGACGACAAAACCCCTCCGCCACCTCCAGCTTCAAATAATTAATTCATTTTTTAAAAAGGTGCTGCATATATTTATTTATGCAGCACCTTTTTTATTTAGATTTCGCCAGCAAATCGGGGTAATCCGAAATAATGCCATCTACCTCCAAAGCCCTGAGCTTTTTCATATCGTCGATGGTGTTTGCCGTCCATGGAATAACCTTAACCCCAGCCTCGTGGGCTTTCTTCACCATATCTTCGGTTACAGTGTGCCATTCCGGACTCAAAATAAAAGGCTTAAAGCCCAAATCGGCTATATTCTCTTCAAACGTTTTTTTATTGGCAATCAGAAACGAGGTTTTAACTTCCGGATATTTCTCGTGAATCAGTTGAATGGTTCGCTTATCGAACGACTGGATTACGACATAAGGCGTAATTTTCTTCTTTTCAATCACATCCATCAGCAATTTCACAAAAACCGATGGCTCGGGATTGGTTAGCCCATCTCCCGCCGGACTGCATTTGGTTTCGATATTGTAGAAGAACTGCTTGCGCTTGTTTTTCTTGATATCGGCCTGAACCGCATCGATCAAATCGCTGAGCAAAGGTATATGGGTTTTGACTTTTTCTTGTTGCGGAAAGCCTGCCAAAGGTTTTGTACCCAGATCAAACGATTTCAGGGTTTGGTAATCCATTTGAAAAACCGGATATTTCTTGGCATCACTTGCCGGGATTTCCTGGCCATCAGGCGTAAGCATAAAGCTTGGGCTCAGGTAATCGTCGTGCGTTACCACAACCTGCTTGTCTTTGGTAATGTGCGTATCCATTTCTAAAGTGGTAATGCCATCGATTTTCATGGCATTGAGCATAGCCAAAATGGTGTTTTCGGGCCATAGGCCTCGCCCACCACGATGCGCTTCGGCACTAAAGGCCGGAAATTTAACGGTTTGGGCACTCACTTGCGAAGAATAGCTTAAAGCAGCGATTAAGCCTAAAGATAGTGTTTTTGCAATTTTCATTTGTTCTGGGTTCAATAAACAATGAGCCATTAAAATTAATGGCTCATTAATGCTTTAAATTTCGGTAAACGCTACTAGCAAAAGATTAACAAATCCTAAACTTTGCAATTAGTTGAAGAGATAGCTGCTTTAACATTGAGGCGAAACAGCTTCTTTATTACCTATTGGTTTCAATGCCATTTTTAACATTGAGGCATTAAGTTCCATGAAGATAAAATGCGACCTTAATTCTCTTCATTTCTTAATGGTTAAACATTAAGGTATTTAAGTTCATTAAGACAAAGCAAGTTCTTATTTCCTATTTTTTTAGCAGTTAAACCCTAATCTTTATGGGATAATCACATAGTCTGGGCTCGACAACAGGCACAGGTTGTAGGTTCTCGAGTAGTTGTTGCCTTCATTATTCCCATAAGATCCAGAGAAAAGCACATCGCTGGCCAACAAATCATAGCCTGGCTGGATTACATATACACCATCTGTGTGAACACCCGGAGGCAAAAACGGAGAGGTTGTTCCAGGTGCCAAACCAACCAATACGGTAATGGCATAAGTAGGCTCCAAGCGCTCGGTCATGTTGGCATCTTTGTAAAAACGGATCATGTAGCTGCCACGTGTTTCGGTGCTCCAATTATCTCCATTGTTCTCTTCTACGGTATAATCATCTTCAATTTCAAGATGGGCATAAACTTGTGCACGGCCCACCAGGCTACACAAAACAATACTGAATAATAAAATAACTTTTTTCATTTTTTTGATGATTTAATTTAACTTTTACTAAAGATAAAATAGAATTATTAGCTATATATTAACTGATTATGAATTAAATTACTTCGGCAACATACTGCTCGCCGAAGCGGTCGGTAGCCACCACTTTTACCTTTTTAACCGATGGGGCAAAATGCGCCAAGAACAGATGATCGGTGTTGCTTGGTTCGGCAAATGTTCTGCCTGCAGGTAATTTGTCTCCTTGATAAAGCTGCATCGCCATGGGATCAACACCTTTTTGCTGCTCCATTTGCCCCATGGCCTTACCATCCAGAAAGTACTCTACCTTCCACTCGGGATCCCAATTCCAAACATTGGCAATCAGGCGTTTTTGGTTAGTCAGTTCATCAACATAAATGCGAACCTGTTCCTTTTTATCTAAACCCGTACCTTGGTAGTGCCATTTGAGCTGGGTTCCCTCTACCTGATAAACCCCATAGCCTCTTGGCGCACCATCGCCACAAATCGGCCCCGTCCACCAAGCACCGCAAACCGTACCGTGGTTATGCTCAAAAATACCATCGGTAATTACGTTGCGGTTATAGTGTGTATGGCCCGACATGATATGTACATTAGTGTATCCTTTAAGCAGGGCATAAAAATCCTGGTTGTTTTTAACTGCATTATGTACCGGAATATGCAACGAAATAATCAACAAGGCATCTTTAGCGACATGTTTTAGGTCTTTCGCCATCCAATCCAACTGGGCTTGGGTAATAAAACCATCATATTCTCTTTCCTTGCCTAAGTAGCGAACATCGTCCAATACAATGTAGTGCGCCTTGCCCCTGTTAAAAGAGTAATAGGTGGGTCCGTAGTATTCGCTGAAGGTTTTGTCTGAGGTTTCGTCGCCACCCTGGCGATAATCCATATCATGGTTGCCCAAGGCCTGAAAAAAGGGAATGCCCATCTGTGCTACAGCCGCATCGTAATCTGGAAACAAGGCAAGGTCATCCCAAACCAGATCGCCAACACCAATGCCATGCACCAATGGTGTGTTCATGGCTTTGATGGTTTTGATGGTATCTGGTACCGATGTGCTCATCATTTGGGCTACGTCTTTTTTATTTTTCACCTGCGAATCGGCCCAGATAATGAAATTATGTTTGTTATCGTCTTGTTTAAGTTTTTCGAGTTCGAAATTGTACTCGGTTTTGTTGCCCAGCACATGATAATGCCTCGAAATATGTTTTTCGATAATAAACTCATAACCTGCTGGTACGCTGAGCCAAACAAACTTGGCTTTTTCGTTAGGTTCTAAGGCATAGTTTCCGCTTTTATCGGTTACTACTACGCTAAAGCCGTCTGATACGATTACACCGGCAATGCTTTTTTGGTTTTTATCGGTAATACGCCCCGTAATTTTGCTCTTTCTTTTGGTGGCGGCGAGTGAATAACCTTTTAAGCTGATTAAAAAAGCCGTGGTAAACAGCCCTGCTTGCTGTAAAAATGATCTTCTATTCATGTTAGGAATGTGCAATAACTTATTGATGAGGCATCCCGGTTATATACCGGGATGCCATTTAGGTTTTTATTTTAACTCCGTTGCATTGGTGGTCTCAATCTCGCTGATGGCAGAACTACTGCTCAGCTTGATATGGACATGCGACCTGGCTTTTACCCATTTGCCCAAAGTAGTATCGAAAACGCCACCCAAGGCAAACCAATAACCCTGACCAGAGCCATCAGCAGCGCCCGCATTAGGTTGATAGGTAAATTTTTGTGTGTTTGATCCAGAAAGGAAAAAAGGCTGCGCCTTGTTGGTATTATGGTCAACCACATCGTAAACATCGGTATTGCCGATGCGGTAGCCCACTTGATTTGCCGAGTCGTACAGGCTGCCACCATTGTGTACAAAAACCACATCAATCGGTACAGTAGTCTTATCAACAGCAATACCACGGAAAACAGCTATACCAAAAGCATTGCCACTATTGGCCAATAAATTGGTGGTCGAGCTTCCCCTGGTGGTATTCGACGAATTGAAAAACGGACTATTGGTGTTGTAAGCTGCCGACCTGATCCATTTTGAAGCAGCAATAGAAGTTGACCCAGCACCATTAATTAATTTGTTAGAAGCACCTACGTAAAAAAACTCGCCTTTTGATACCGTGCCAGCGGTCAGCTCTAGCTTATAGGTTTTGCCACTTCCAGTCGCCCAACCTTCTGCAGGATAGCCAACCGGAAGTGTGGCACCTGCATTGTTGTTGGTGACGATGGTGAATTTAGTATCCGCAAAATTGATATCCTTAGTGGCCCTGCACTGAATATATTCGGCATTGGTATCGCTGCCTTGAGGGTCGTTAATGAAACCTGTGATGATGAATTCTGGAACATCGGGTGTTGAACTTAACACGAAGGCATCAGCAAGCGTACGGATATAAAACCTTGGCTGCAACTTGCCATCTTGTATGCCGTTTAAAACAATACCTCTGTAATCGGCAGAATACGGCGGAGTAGTATTTGCAAAAACCGCATTGTTCTGGGTAAAAAGTATAATATCTCCCGTACCATCATTCAATGTCTTGCTACCCGCAAATACTGCTGATGGGGCCAAGCTCGGATTATAGGTTCCTTTCCAGATATTCAAAAAGGTGCTTTCGTATTTATCTGGCTGACTATTAATAAGGTTAATGAACCCCCTGTTGATAATCAGTTTTCGGCCAGAGGAGATTTTGGTTACATTGGCACCAGAAATGCCGGTAACTTCCAGTATGCCATCTACTCTTTTCAAAACACCACCCTCTATTTTAACATGTACCGAATCGCCGGGAACATATTTGGCAGCATCGGCACCGATGTTGATGGCGATACCACGTAGCGAATCGATGCCATTGCCGGTTGCCCTTAGGTTTTGCACCACCAAAAGTCCGGCCGGCAAGTTATTGCCCGAGTGATCTGAAATGACCTGGCCTTTTAAAGAGGTGGCCGCCCGCATGTTCTCTTTGGTTAAGGTCACATCGGCACCGCGGTATAACTTGCGCAAATCGAAATTAGAGATGAAGTCGCTCGGCGTACTTATAATATAATCGCTATCTCTTTTGCAACCCATCCAAATGGCAACACAAGCCGTGAGGAGGAAGCAATTTATCAATATCTTTTTCATAAAAATCTTGTCTATTATTCAAAAATTAAGGCTTTTGCCACCAAACACGGGTACTGATTTCGTCGGGCCCTTGTGCAGCAACGGCATTTTTATAGCTGGTTGGATTGGCCGATTGGCTGATGAGCGGATAGCTCATCCTGGCAGGCATTACCCCTCCGTTGGCCAGTCCGCTTCCTTTTGGCAAAATGGGATGGCCTGTACGGCGGTATTCGTACCATTGCTGGAAATCGACCAGGAACATGGCATAATATTTTTGGCGGTGGATCATTTCCAGCTTGCTGTTGCCATTGATATCGGTATTATCCAACGGCAAATAATCCAACCATTCAATATCAGCTGTTCTGATGTAATCTAAAAAGACCTGATCTGTTGCTTTTGACATGTAGTTAGGCAGCCAATAATTGATGCCATCAACGATACCTTTGTTGTAATAGGATTCGGCGTTGCCATTGATCCAGCCCCTTACGGCGGATTCGGCCAAAATAAAATCAACCTCTGCACAGTTCATGATGATACCAGTGTAAGGGTCTGTTTGCAAAGTAATGCCTGCATTTTGTGCATCCGAATAAAAATAAGCCTGTTTAGGCATACCCGTTCCGGGCGCATAGCCACTCGGCACGCCCACATAGCCTCCGGTTGCACTTTGGGCTATACCCCAACGATTTGTACCACCCTTGCCCAAGGCTCCATTCAATCGCGGATCATTCCAGGCCGCCAACTTGTCGATAAAAAAGCTCGTTATGGCCGTACCCCTAAAATCGACAGCCCTCACCCCAATCATGTACGGCGACGAATACACCGCTGTACTGCTGTTGGTGCCATTCCACAAAATTTTGGCGGTATGGTCATTGTTTTCCATAATCGGATATTTGGCTGGGTTGGTATCGATCATTTCCTTGATTTTTGCAATCGCCTGTGCCGAAACTTCCGATTTGCCCGAAACGCGCAACAGCAACCTCAGGTACAGGGAATTCCCTAACCTTCTCCATTTATTTACATCACCTTTGTATACCGGATCGCCAGTTGGAATAATAGCATTACCGGCCTCTAGCAGCGTATTGGCTTCTTCCAGTTTTTTGAACAAGTCGAGATAAATATCCTTCTGCTTATCGAATGCCGGTTCATAAACTCCTTCCTTGCCTTTGTTGGCATCAAAATAAGGTACATCGCCATAAGTATCGGTAAGCAGCTGGTAAACCCAAGCCTGGGTAATCAGCGAAATGCCCTGATAAGACTTGTTCAAGGTAGCAGGCTGGCTGGCTATGGTATAAATGTCTTTCAGGTTGGTTAACTCGGGGTACCAAACATTCCAGGTATAATCAGACCACGAACGTCTGTAGTCGTACCTAAAAACCTGAGCTTCTGCATCGCTGAGCGCTACGGTAACCTGCATCAATTCGTTGTTAAACGAACGGTTACGCGACATATTGGCGTACAAAACATTGACCAATGCGGGTGCCAACAACTGGTTTGCCGTTGTAGTGCCCTTGCCGATCGGATCGGTATTGATGGCTTCAAAATTTTTATCGCATGACGAAAGGCTGATGCCAAATGCCAACAACAAGCTATAACTGATTTTATTTTTAATTCTTTTCATTTCTTTTTTCCATTAAAGACCAACTACTAAACGTGCCCCAAAAGTGCGGGTAGAAGGCAACTGACCCGTTTCGAAACCTTGTGTAATATCTGATCCGGCCAGGGTTCCGAACTCCGGATCGAATGCAGGCCATGGCGACCAGATGAACAGGTTACGGCCATATACGCCGATGGTCACTTTATTCAGCCCTAAACTACTTACCAATCTTTTGCTCAATGCGTAGGTGATGTTGGCCTCCCTGAACTTCAGGTAGTCTGTTCTGAAAACACTTCCTTCCGCTTGGTCTGATCCGTAAAGCGAGGTATAGTAATTTTCGAAGTTGGTAGCAATCACATCGTTCTTACGGAAGGTACCATCTGCATTTTGAACCACGCCGGGTCCGATAACACCATTGTAGCGACCGGGCAAGGTGACCTTGAGTTTACCCAAAGCGGCCATCCTCGAAAAGGTAAGCGAGTGGCCCACTGCCCCTAGTTGCGCATCAAACAGGACATTGGTGCTAAACGAACCATAGCTAATGCCTGTACCAAAACTGAACCTGAATTTGGGGATAGTGTTTCCGAGATACATAAGATCAGTCGTATTGATTTTGGCATTGCCGGTAACAGCATCATAAATAATCTGGCCATCGGGCGAACGCATAAAGCCCCTGCCGTACAAATCGCCCATGCTGCCACCTACGTTAGCCACAACCTGGGCACCACCCAAGGCACCCGAACGTAGGATAACCGAACTGTCGGCCAGCTCCTTGATTTTGTTGCGGTTGGCAGAGAACGTACCATTCAATGTCCACTTGAAGTTTCTGCGTTGCAACACGGTGCCGTTTGCCGAAAGCTCGATACCTTTGTTATCAACCCTGCCGGCATTAAAAATGGCAATGCTGTAACCGGTAGCGCGGTCTACCTGGCGACTCAAGATCTGGTTTTTGGTATTGCCCATGTAGGCAGCAAAATCCAGGTTAAGCCTATTGTTAAACAACCTCAACTCGGCGCCAACCTCAATCGTAGTTGTTTTAAGCGGTTTTAGATTTGGGTTTGGCAATATGCTTGGATTGGTCATGGCGCTATCCGGATAAATGCCGTTGGCGGCCAAAGCATAATTGTAGGCCGTTCGATACGGGGTTGTACCCCCACTGCCTACAATAGAAACCGATGCCCTTAGTTTGGCAAAATTGATGGCTTTTGGCATCTTCCATAAATCTGATGGCACAAAAGACAAGCTGGCCGAAGGATAGAAAAACCCAACGTTATCGGTACGGGTTGGTGTGGCCAATACGCTGCTCCAATCTTTACGACCGGTTAAGTCTAGATATAGGTAGTTTTTATAGCTTACCGACATGGTTCCATAAAAACTGTTGATCCTGTATCTTGCCGTATCTGGAACAGAAATCAAAGGATTGGCATTATTATCCAATCTGTAAACGCCAGGCACAACCAATCCGTCGGCCCGAAGTTCGGCTTTTTTGTATTCGTTTCTCAATTGGCTGCCACCTGCACTCACCGAAAAATTAACCGAACGGCTAACCTGTTTCTGGTATTTGAGCATAAAATCGGCGCTGGCCTCGTACGAATTGATATTTTGCTCCCTGTATGAGCCTTGCGCAAATTTGTTGCCGGCCGCATCATACGGACGCTTGGTTTCGCGTACATCCTTAATCATATCCAAGGTAGCCCTTACCATTAAGCTCAATGCTTTGGTAAAGTTATAAGTGGCCTGTACGTTTCCGGTTAAGCCGTTACGTCGTTGAGCATTGATGTATTGCTCCGATATGGCATAAGGGCTTTCCGGATTGGTAGTGGTAATGTTTACAAACTGCAGGAGTTCTTTCCCCGGCACCCAATAATCTCTGTACCAGTCAACATTGACGTTGGGCTGGGCAAACATGAACCAATACATCAACGATTGGTTGCCATAACCCGTAGCCGGCAAATTGTCGCTATGCCTGTTGTTGTAGGCTGCCTTTACCGACAGGTTAAAGTTTTTGGTGATTTTCGAATTGGCCGATAAAGACACTGAAGTACGCTCCAAGCCTGTGTTAGGCACAATCCATTCGTTATTGCCATGGCTTGCCGAAAAACGAAGCCCTACTTTTTTAACGGTACCATCAATGCTTATCGAGTTGGAAGTTTCGTAACCTGTTCTAAAAAAGGCATCAATCGGATTTTGATAGGCAACCCACGGCGTTCTGGTCGTTCCGCGCGTTTTCGTAGCCGGATCGTATTGATAATAATAGGCGCCTGGGGTAAAAGGCGCACCCCAGGTAGCACTGGTTGCATTTGTACTGGCGCCATCTTCGGTAGCACCATAAGAGAAATAAGGCACGCCATATTGACCTTGACCAAATTCGGTCTGCACATCAGGCCCACGGTTTACCTGTTCCCACGAAGTATTGGAAGTAAAGGTAATTCCGATTTTCTTTCTTTTGGCGTTGGCCGATTTGGTTGTGATAATTACTGCACCATTGGCACCACGCTGACCGTACAAAGCCGCTGCTCCCGGTCCTTTCAATATGGTTACGCTTTCGATATCATCGGGATTCAAATCGTTAAGGGCACTTCCAAAATCGGGAGGCATAATGTCTCCAGAAGTACCGTAAACACCACCAGACGAAGCTGCCGTACGCCTAGAGCTGCTGCTGGCCACTACCCCATCAATAACAATGAGCGCTTCATTATCGCCTGTCAAATTGTTTTCGCCCCTTAAAATGATCTTGTTCGATCCGGCAGGACCGCTGTTACGTACCAAATTCAGTCCCGCTACCTTACCCGACAAAGCGTCGGTCCAGTTGCTGGAGATGGCATCGGTTAGCTGGGTGCTGTCTATTTTGGTAACGGCATAACCCAATGAGCGTTCCTCGCGTTTGATACCCAGTGCCGTCACCACTACTTCATCCAAAGCCGTACTTGATGCTTTAAGTACCACATTGAGCGTAACCGTTTGGTTAGCCACAACTTTAACCTGCTGGTGTCTTGCGCTTTCGAACGAGATATACCTTACTTCAACCGTATAAACATTAGGTTCGAGGTTGAGGCTAAAAGTACCATCGTTGGCACTTTGGATAGTCCTGTTGACTTCAACAATATGGATAACCGCTGCCGGGATGGGACTGCCACTATCGTCGGTTACCCTGCCCGCTAATTTACCTGTAGTGGTTGCCCTCTTCACAATCAGGATATTTTTATCGCCCGCTACCTTAAAAGTAACCGGAAGATCTTTCAAAATCAGGTTTAAGGCTTCGGCAACCGTACGTTCCTTTTGGGCAATCTGCACCTTTAGCTGGTCGTTAAACTGGCTGTTGTTATAGCTGATGCTCATGCCGCTCAGTTTTTCGAGTTGCTCAAATGCCTGTTTAATCGTGATGTCGTTTGCACTGAACCTGATTTTCTTATCGGTTTGTGCATACACTTGGGCAGGCAGCAGCTGCACCAAGAGCAATATCATGCAAATTAATGTCTTTATTGCACGTTGATGGGCATTTCTTACCCACCGGAAATTAATTTTCATATATTTATTCAATTTTTTACTTATAAATGCGTTGTCAGCGTGTTTTAGGAAGCCAGAGCCGTTATCAGCGAACTCTGGTTTTTTTGTGTAATCGTCAATTTTTTATGCCATAGTTTTTTCGTGCTTTAATAAATAGTGATGTTGTTTTGTTTAATATCGTAATGGGTGCCTGCAAGTTTCGAAAGCACCTCCATAACCTGCTTGATGCCACATTTGTCGAATTTTGCCGTTAGTTTCAGCTGGGCTGTTTGAGGCTGTTTGAAGCTGATCTTTACATCGTAAGCCCGCTCTATCGAGGCTGCAATATCCTGCATTGACATGTTGTAAAAAACCAGCTTATATTGTTTCCAGCCACTTACCGCTGTGGCATTGATGCTTTGTTTCACTATTTTTTCGGTAGTGGCATCAATCAGCAGCTGTTCGTTAGGCAACAGGAAATTGATTATATCTTTTTTATTTGCCCTTTGCAGCACTACGCCAACCTTTCCGGTTTCTACGGTAACCTCTACGGCTTTGGCCGGAAATGCCTTGATGTTGAACGAGGTACCCAACACGGTAGTCGATACTTTGCCGGTTCTGACAACGAATGGCCTTCTTGCTTCGTGCACCACATCAAAAAAGGCTTCGCCCTCTAATTTTACTTCTCTTTTATCGGCACTAAAATGGGCATTGTAGCTCATGCGGCTACCGGCATTGAGGTAAACTACCGAGCCATCGGGCATGGTAATCGAACGTTGCTCGCCGTTTGGATTGCTGATAACCTTTACAATGGTCTGTTGCCCTGTCTTGGCCCGGTCTGATTTAAACAGCAGCAATCCGGTGCCACAAACCATCACTACCATGGCCGCCATAGCATAGCGATGCCACCCGCCTAGTTTTTTTATTTTAGGCTTTGGCTCCTCGTTTGCCAAGCTTTGCAAGATGTGATTAGCAACAAGCGCCCAGCTCTTGGTTTGGCTGGTAGGTTGCTGTCCATACCTTTCTGCAGCTTCAAAAATCCTCAGTACCTCGCGGAATTTACGCTGATTAGACTCATTGCGCTCAACCCAATACTTGAGCTGTTGCAGTTCTTCACTATTGATCGATTTGTTAAAATAATGTGCTATTAACTGATAGTAGTATTCTTCCATTAAAATCCGTGTTCTATAGCTAAGACAGGAATCTGGAAGTTCAATACGTAGTTAAAAAAGTTAAGTTTATATTAAGAAAAAGTTAACCAGCAAGAAACTGCATTAAAGTTGATTTGGCGAGGTCTTTACCATGTGTTGCAGGGTTTTGATAGCCTGGTACAAAGTGGTTTCGACCGTACGTACCGAAATGCCGAGAATAGCAGCAATGTTATTTTTGTCTAAATCGTCTAGCCGGCTCATCAGCAGCACTTCTCGTTGGCGTTCGGGCAAAAGCCAGATCAGCTGCATCATTTCATGATAAGCTTCTTTGCTCGAAATGATATCGAACGGGTTCGGTCCGGTATGTGGCAACTCGACAGCGGACTCGTAATCTTCGCAATAGTCGATTTTGTTTTTAGGCCTTTGGGCATGATTAATGGCCATATTTTTAGCTGCGATAAACAAATAGGCTTTCACCGATCTGATTTCTTGCGTAGAGCGGTTGTCCCACAACTTGATAAAAAGATCGGCAATAAGCTCTTCGGCCCTGCTGTAATCTTTTAAATGGATGGCAATGAACCTGCAAAGCGACTGGTAATATCGGTTGAACAAGCACTCTAGCGCCAAGCCGTCATTGAGCTTAATTAAACCGATCAGATCTTCATCATTTAGCACCCTGTAATTAAGTTCCATTTCATGGGCTAAGCTATAAAGCTATTGTTATCCATTTGTTAATTTATATTTAACTTAAAAACAAGAACAGCAAAAGCCTTTAATTCAAAGCTTAATTATGGGATGGCCAATGTTAACATTAGCAAAAGCCTTATTGGTTGTTGTATTTATTGATTACATTTATCCTGATGCGCAAACCAGACTATTACCTTTTTGCCACCCAAATTGATTGGGACATCATCATTATTGGTGGTGGGGCAACCGGATTGGGCATTGCCGTTGATGCAGCCAATCGGGGCCTCCGAACCTTATTGGTTGAACAGGCCGATTTTGCCAAAGGCACGTCGAGCAGAAGCACCAAACTAGTACATGGTGGCGTAAGGTATTTGGCGCAAGGCGATATCGGATTGGTAAAACATGCCTTAAGAGAACGTGGCTTATTGGCCAAAAATGCAGCGCACCTGGTCCATAAAGAAGAATTCATCATTCCCTGTTATTCCTGGTGGTCGATACTTAAATATGGCATTGGCCTTACGCTATACGATTGGCTGGCCGGCAAACTGAGCTTTGGCAAATCGCGCTACAGACCCCAAAAAGAAATAAGCGCATTAATGCCCGGCATTAAAAGCAAAGGACTGAAGGGCGGCATCAGTTATTTCGATGGCAAATTCGACGATGCCCGTCTGGCCATTAACCTCATGCAAACTGCACAAGAACAAGGTGCCATGCTCATCAATTACATGCAGGTTACCCGGCTCCTCAAAAATGGCGATACCGTTTGTGGCGTTGAAGTAAAAGATGCGCTGTCTGATGGTCGCTATAATTTCGGCGCAAAATGCGTAATCAATGCTACCGGTATCTTTGTCGATGACATTTTAAAACTCAACAACCCAAATGCGGCTCAAATGGTACGTCCGAGCCAAGGCGTACACCTGGTGCTTAAAAGGGAGTTCTTAAACAGCAGCTATGCTTTAATGATACCCAAAACCAGCGACAAAAGGGTACTTTTTGCCGTACCTTGGCATGAACATCTATTGGTTGGCACCACCGACACCCCCATTGAAGAACATAGCCTCGAACCTAGGGCCTTACAACAGGAAATAGATTTTATTTTGAACAATGCGAGTGCCTATTTTGAGAACGAGCCTACCACCAGCGATATCCTGAGCGTATTTTCTGGCCTTAGACCCCTGGCTGCCCCAGCTAAAGCGGGGAAAAATAGCACCAAAGAAATTAGTCGCGACCATAAATTAGTAGTTTCTGCCAAAGGCTTGCTCACTATTACTGGTGGCAAATGGACTACTTACCGCAAAATGGCCGAAGACACCGTAAACCTGGCCATCGGCGAAATGGGCCTTGCCCCTCGCCCCTGCGCTACCCAGCATTTGCCCATACACGGCAATAGCCAGGCCACAGGCAACGATTATCTCAATACCTACGGCACAGACCGCAAGCATATCGAAGATTTGTGCCTGCAAAGACCAGCGCTGTTGGTACTTTTGCATCCAAGTTTCCCCTATATGGCAGCAGAAGTAATCTGGGCGGTACGGAGCGAAATGGCATTGACGGTAGAAGATGTGCTGAGCAGAAGATTGAGGGTGCTATTTATCGATGCCAAGGCCGCTATTGAAATGAGTACGCTAGTAGCTGGACTGATGGCTGCTGAATTAGGCCTCGATAAAAAATGGGAAGCAGACCAAATCGAAAAATTTAATAAATTAGCTAATGGCTATGTTTATCAAGGTCAATAAATACTTGACGAACTAAAACCTTAACCAAATATATACTTATGGGCAACTATGTGTTAGCGCTCGACCAAGGAACAACGAGTTCGAGAGCCATTGTATTTAACCGCAGTGGCGAAATCGTATCTATTGCGCAAAAAGAATTCAAGCAGATTTATCCCGAAGCTGGATGGGTTGAACACGATCCGCTCGAGATATGGTCTACCCAATTGGCCGTTGCGGCCGAAGCCATCGTCAAAGCCGGATTAACGGCCAAAGACATTGATGCCATCGGCATCACCAACCAGAGGGAAACTACCGTGGTTTGGGACCGGGCAACCGGCCAGCCGATATACAATGCCATTGTTTGGCAAGACAGGCGCACTTCGGCCTATTGCGACGAAATCAAAAGCAAAGGCTTGGCCAAATCCTTACAAGATAAAACCGGACTGATTATCGACTCCTACTTTTCGGCTACCAAAGCCCGATGGATTTTACAAAACGTACCAGGGGCAACAGCAAAAGCAGCCAAGGGAGAATTGGCCTTTGGCACCATAGATACTTGGTTAATATGGAAGCTAACCAACGGAGCAACCCACGTAACCGACGTAAGTAATGCCTCTCGAACGCTGCTTTACAACATCCACACCTTAACATGGGACGAGGAGTTGCTTGAGCTTTTTGGCATTCCAAGCTCCATGCTGCCCGAAGTAAAGTCATCAAGCGAAATATATGGCGAAACCGCCGGACAAATACTGGCAGCCAAAATACCGATTGCGGGCATAGCCGGCGACCAGCAAGCCGCTTTGTTCGGACAGATGTGCATTGAGCCAGGCATGGTCAAGAACACCTACGGTACCGGATGCTTTATGCTGATGAACATCGGAAAAACACCAAAAATATCGACCAATAATTTGTTAACCACTATTGCCTGGAAACTGAATGGCGAAGTTTATTATGCCTTAGAAGGCAGTATTTTTATTGCTGGCGCTGTTGTACAATGGTTAAGGGATGAGCTGGGCTTCATTTCCAAATCGGCGGATGTAGAAAAACTGGCCGCCAAGGTAAAAGATACGCAGGGCGTATACATCGTGCCTGCTTTTGCGGGTTTGGGAGCTCCTCATTGGGATCAACATGCACGCGGCACCATAACCGGACTAACCAGGGGTACCAATAAATCGCATATAGCCAGGGCGGCTTTAGAAAGCATCGCCTATCAAACCATGGATGTACTCAAGGCCATGGAAAGCGATGCGGGTGTCGGCATTGCCGAATTAAGGGTTGACGGCGGCGCTACGGCCAACAATCTCCTAATGCAGTTTCAGGCTGATGTACTGGACTGCAAGGTCATTAGGCCCAAAATTACCGAAGTAACGGCCATTGGGGCTGCCTACCTGGCTGGCTTGGCCACCGGATTTTGGGAAAGTGTAGCACAAATCAAATCGCAGTGGCAGATAGACCAGACCTTTACCGCTACCGAAGGGCTTGACAACACCGCAAAAATCAAAGGCTGGAACCGCGCCATCAAAGCGGCCAAAATTAACGCTATCGAAAACGACTAAAAACATAAACAAATGTCACCATATCTTGCAGAATTTATAGGAACCGCCATCATGATCCTTTTGGGAAACGGCGTAGTGGCCAATGTGGTCCTTAAAGGCACCAAGGGCAACAGCAGTGGCTGGATCGTTATTACCACCGCCTGGGCGTTGGCCGTTTTTGTAGCCGTGGTAGTTGCCGCGCCATACAGCGGCGCACACCTCAACCCCATCGTAACCTTGGGCGCGGCCATTGCTCACAAATTCGCCTGGAATTTGGTTCCGTATTATGTATTGTCGCAAATTGCAGGAGCCATGCTGGGTTCGTTTTTGGTGTGGCTGATGTACAAAGACCATTTTGATGCTACCGACGATCCAGGCTTAAAGGCCGCTCCCTTTGCCACGGCACCAGCCATCAGAAACAACATGTCGAACCTTCTTTCTGAGGTAATCGGAACTTTCGTGTTGATTTTTGTGATTTTTTATTTTACCGATCCAAGCTTTGGCAAGCCTGAACTCACCACCATCGGTATGGGATCTATGGGCGCTATTCCGGTTGCTTTTCTGGTTTGGGTAATCGGTTTATCTTTGGGAGGCACAACTGGTTATGCCATTAACCCGGCCCGCGATTTAGGTCCGCGCCTTATTCATAGCCTCATCCCCATGAAAGGCAAAGGCAGCAGCGATTGGAGCTACGCTTGGGTACCGATTATAGGTCCGGCTATCGGTTCTACCCTGGCAGCCTTACTTTATTTGGCATTAAAAGCATAGAAATACGGCACATTGCTTATTTTTGAAACCAATGAGCAAAGCCCATTCATTTTTGGAACAACGGTTAAAAGAACGAAGCGAAAAGGGGCTATGGCGTTCGCTAAAGCACGAAAATTCGCTGGTAGACTTTTCTTCTAACGATTATTTGGGTTTTGCGCACTCGGCAGCCTTGCATCAATACATCAATGCAGAAACCAAACGCATTGCGCCAGGCCTAAACGGTTCTGGAGGTTCACGCCTGTTAAGTGGCAATTATGCCTACACCGAAGCAACAGAAAGCTGGATCGCCAGTTTCCATCAGGCCGAGGCCGGATTGATTTTCAATTCGGGTTACGATGCCAATATAGGCTTGCTGTCTGCTATTCCACAGCGTGGCGATACCATTATAACCGACGAACTTATTCATGCCAGCTTAATCGATGGATCGAGACTGAGCTTGGCCAACCGTTTTAAGTTTGGGCACAACAACATCAACGAACTCGAACAAAAGCTAAAACAGGCTACAGGAAACATCTATGTCGTGGTAGAAAGCATCTATTCGATGGATGGCGATGCAGCACCACTAAAAGACATGAGCGAGCTCTGCCAAAAATATGGAGCCAACTTGATTGTCGACGAAGCGCATGCTACCGGCATATTCGGGCCAAGCGGAGAAGGATTGGTGGTGCAGCTAGGCCTGCAAAATGCTGTTTTTGCTCGGATTGTTACTTTTGGCAAAGCCATTGGCATGCACGGCGCTATCATTTTAGGATCGGCAGTGTTGCGCAATTACCTTATTAATTTTGCCCGCTCTTTCATTTATACCACCGCTATGCCTTTGCACAATATCATCGCCATATGCTGTGCCTACGAGTGGCTGACGAAGGAAAAATATACTGAACAAATACATCAAAGAATAGATTCATATAACCTATTAATCAACAAGTTAAATATCAAACATATTCAAAGTACAAGTGCCATTCAAACCCTCCTTTTCAATAACAATAGCGAAGCTAAAAATGCAGCTTTGCAACTGCAGGAAAAAGGATTTGATGTGAGGCCTATCTTAAGTCCAACGGTACCCGCAGGCCAAGAAAGGCTCAGGATTTGTTTACATACCTATAATACGGAAGCTGAAATTACCGCTTTGGTTCAGCAGCTTAAAGAACTGATTTAAAATGTCGAATAAATATTTTATAACCGGAATTGGAACCGGAATTGGAAAAACCATTACCAGCGCAGTAATTACCGAGAAACTACAAGCCGATTACTGGAAACCCATCCAGTCGGGCGATTTGGAGCAAAGCGACAGTCTGGCCATTCAAAGCCTGATCAGCAACCACCAAACCGTTATCCATCCCGAAACCTATCGGCTTACCCAGCCCCTTTCGCCACATTTGTCGGCAAAGTTGGATGGTATTGCCCTCGAGCTCGACAAAATCGTACTTCCTGCTACCGAAAATACATTAATTGTAGAAGGCGCCGGTGGCTTAATGGTACCGTTAAACGACAAGCACCTGATTGTAGACCTGATTAAACACCTTGAGTTGGAAGTGATTTTGGTATCGCAAAACTATCTGGGTAGCATTAATCATACCTTGCTCAGCATCAACATCTTAAAGCAGTACCAGATTCCGGTAAAAGGCCTTGTATTTAATGGCGTAACTAACCCAGAAAGCGAAACCTACATTTTAACCTATAGCCAGCTTCCTTGCCTGGGGCATATTCCCTTGCTACAGAATCCCGACAAAACGACCATTGCAAAGGCTGGCGAAGGCTTAACCCTATAACAGGTTTCTTACCTGCCCAGCGCGTAGGCCGAAAAAGGGATATAGCCTTCCTTGTTCTCGAACTTTGCATCAGGAACTACAAGTTGCAAACGGTGTTCGCCTTTCGGCAACTTATCGAGCTTGATTTTGCGCAAAGGAATAACAGCACCAGGGCACCAGTTAGAAAATTTCTGCCACTGCTCATCGGTTTTAGGTGTTTTACCATAAATCCCATTCGATTGTGTATTGTATTGCCTGTAAGGCTCACAGGTGTTTTCGCCAGGGATATACTTCAGTTGCAACACATTATCTACATAAATGTAATGTACTCTCCTGTTGTATTCTTCTCCATTTTTATTCGCGCCGTGATTGGAAGAAATGATAAAAAACTCTACGTCTTTGAGGTTTTTCTCGGTTTTAAAAGTATAGGTCCGGGTGGTTTTGCCTAAGCTATCCGTGGCTTTGTAATTATTAAGCGAATCGCTGTAGGCAATCGGGATCAGCTGATAAGCCGTTTTTGATTTCTCCCTGCCAGCTTTGATGTCAAAATAAAGATTGCCTATAAACACATCATTTCTGCCTTCGCATCCCTTCACCTGCTTCTGCGCTGCATAAGGCACGCCGAAAACATTCATCTGGATATAAAAATCGTATTGGTTTGCAAGAGACTTATTGCCAACTATCTTGCCAATAGCAGAGGCATCCCATAAATAAGGCCTAACATTAGGTTGTTTGTTCATGTCCATAAACGGCGTAATGTAGCGACCAATTTCTATACGTTTGGCTACAGCCGGATAGTTTTTGCCTTTTTCGATCAATAGCAAGGCTACATTGGCAATGCGGTCGTAATTGTCGCAGGCGGCTTTCAGGTCTACCTGCATTTTAACCCCTCCATTTGTCAACAAGGCTATCTCCTTGTCGTTGAGCTTTCTGGTGTAGGAAGTATTGCTGCGATAGATGCCCTCTTCCACTTTTAAAGGAACCAATTGCGCATAGCCGTCGTAATACACGATGTTATCGAATACGGTCAGTCTTAAGCTATCGCGTTCGACTGCCTTTAACGAGTTGGCTGAGATCAGGCAGAGTGCCAGGAAGGTAAAAAAATAATTTTTCATAGTGCACGAATATAAAACAAAAAAAGCCCCGATAAAACCGGGGCTCTCTTTTTTCGATATCGAAATATCTTATTTTACTGCATCAATGATAGCTTTGAAAGCATCTTTGTGGTTCATGGCTAAGTCAGCTAAAACTTTACGGTTCAAACCGATGTTTTTAGCGGCCAATTTACCAATCAATTGAGAGTAAGATACACCGTGCTCACGAGCTCCAGCGTTGATACGTTGGATCCATAGGCTACGGAATTCTCTTTTCTTAACTTTACGGTCGCGGTAAGCATATTGCAAACCTTTTTCTACCGTGTTTTTGGCAATGGTGAATACCTTGCTTCTTGATCCCCAATAGCCTTTGGCCATATTAAGGACTTTTTTTCTTCTGCGTCTAGACGCTACTGCGTTTACCGAACGTGGCATAATGTGTTGTTTTTGATAAGCGGTGTTGCGTTTTGCCTATTGGCGCAGCAATCTTACAACCGACGTACCTGGTTAAAAATTTAATTACTTACCGATACAAAGCATACGTTTAACGTTGCCCATATCAGCGTCATTTACCATACTAGTATGGCCTAAGTTACGCTTACGTTTCGTGCTCATTTTGGTTAAAATGTGGCTTTTGTAGGCGTTCTTTCTTGCGATTTTACCGGTTCCAGTAAGCGAGAAACGCTTTTTGGCACTGGAATTGGTCTTCATTTTTGGCATAACCCTGTTTTAATTTATATAATTTATTACTTCTTTGCTACTTTAGGCGCTAATGTTAAAAACATACGCTTTCCTTCTAATTTAGGCAACAATTCTACCTTACCCACTTCTTCTAAAGCCTGTGCGAACTTCAACAATAAAATCTCGCCTTGTTCTTTGTAAACAATGGCCCTGCCTTTAAAGTGTACGTAAGCCCTTACTTTTTCGCCATTTTCTAAAAAGCCGATGGCGTGCTTTAGCTTAAATTGAAAATCGTGGTCGTTGGTATTCGGTCCGAAACGAATTTCTTTAATAACGGTTTGTTTGGCATTGGCCTTGATTTCCTTCTGTTTTTTCTTTTGCTCGTAAATGAACTTGCTATAGTCGATGATACGACAAACAGGAGGAACTGCATTAGGAGAAATCTCTACCAAATCAAGCTCTAGCTCATCGGCTAATGCTAATGCTTTTGACAGGGGATAAATCCCTGGCTCCACATTATCTCCAGCCAGCCTAACTTCTTGAGCCCTAATGTGCTCATTGATATTGTGTTCTGCTTCTTTTTTCTTAAAAGGAGGACGTGGTCCCCTATTAAATCCTGGTCTACCTAATGCCAAATGTCTGTTCTTTAAACTGTTATTTCTTTAATTATTAATGCGCTAAATTCTGCCAAAGTCATTTCGCCCAAATCTCCCTCGCCGTGCTTGCGTACCGAAACCTTTCCTTCCGCCAGCTCTTTTTCGCCGATTATCAGCATATAAGGCAACTTTTTAACTTCAGCATCTCTGATTTTCCTTCCGATTTTCTCGTCTCGAAAGTCTATCAGCCCGCGAATATCGGAATTATTTAATTCATCTGAAACTTTTTTTGCATATTCTTCATACTTTTCTGAGATCGGAAGAATAATATATTGTTCAGGAGAAAGCCATAACGGGAAGTTTCCGGCGCAGTGCTCGATGAGTACGGCTACGAAACGTTCGAGTGAACCAAATGGCGCACGGTGGATCATAACCGGACGGTGTTTCATGTTGTCGCTGCCAGTATATTCCAGCTCGAAACGCTCTGGCAAATTGTAATCAACCTGGATCGTACCCAATTGCCATTTACGGCCAAGGGCGTCCTTCACCATGAAATCGAGTTTGGGGCCATAGAAAGCGGCTTCGCCCAATTCTACTACGGTTGGCAGGCCTTTTTCTGCAGCGGCTTCTACAATCGCCGCCTCGGCTAATTTCCAATTCTCGTCAGAGCCGATGTATTTGGTTTTGTTCTCTGGATCGCGTAGCGAAATCTGCGCAACATAATCGCTAAAGCCTAATGATTTGAATACGTGCAGCACCAAATCGATTACCTTCATAAACTCTTCCTTTACCTGATCTGGCCTGCAGAACAAGTGTGCATCGTCTTGGGTAAAGCCACGTACACGGGTCAAGCCATGCAACTCGCCGCTTTGCTCGTAACGATATACGGTACCGAACTCGGCAAAACGAACCGGAAGGTCTTTGTACGAGCGAGGCTTGAATTTATAGAGTTCGCAATGGTGCGGACAATTCATAGGTTTTAAGAAGAACTCCTCTCCTTCTTGTGGCGTTTTAATCGGCTGGAAACTGTCTTTGCCATATTTCTCATAGTGGCCAGAAGTTACATAAAGGTTTTTATGGCCAATATGCGGTGTTACCACTTGTTCGTAACCATGTTTAGCCTGGGCTTTGGCCAAGAAATTAACCAATCGCTCGCGCAAGGCAGTGCCTTTAGGCAGCCACATGGGCAAACCCATGCCTACTTTTTCAGAAAAAGTAAACAATTCGAGTTCTTTGCCCAACTTGCGGTGGTCTCTTTTCTTCGCTTCTTCAATCATATGAAGATAGTCGGTCAGCTCGCTGGCCTTTGGAAAAGTTACGCCATAAATACGGGTCAGCTGTTTTTTGTTTTCGTCGCCACGCCAGTAAGCGCCGGCCACATTCATCAGTTTAACCGCTTTGATAAAACCAGTATTCGGGATATGTGGTCCACGGCATAAATCGGTAAAATGGCCTTGGGTATAGAAAGTGATTTTTCCGTCTTCCAGGCCATCGATCAAGTCGAGCTTGTACTCGTCGCCTTTTTCGGTAAAGTATTCAATCGCATTGGCTTTGCTCACGCTCTTTCTTTCAAAAACCTCTTTTTGCTTGGCTAATTCGAGCATTTTAGCTTCAATTTCCTTGAAATCGTCTGAAGAAAAGTCGCGGTCGCCAAAATCTACATCGTAATAAAAACCGGTTTCTATAGCCGGGCCGATACCAAATTTGGTTCCCGGATAAAGCGCTTCCAAGGCTTCGGCCATCAAGTGAGCCGATGAGTGCCAAAAAGTAGATTTGCCGGCAGTATCGTTCCAGGTGAGCAATTTCACGCTAGAATCGATTTCGATGGGTCTCGAGGAGTCCCAAACTTCTCCGTTCACTTCTGCAGCTAAAACGTTTCTGGCGAGGCCTTCTGAAATAGATAAGGCGATTTGATGGGCAGTTGTACCCTGCTCATACTGACGGACAGAGCCGTCAGGTAAAGTAATGTTAATCATCTACAACTATGATTTAAAAGTTAAAAAAATTGTTCTATCAATCACTTACTACGTGATTTTCATCTCAACTGCAAAAATAGGAAAATTACTTGGTTATCTGAAATAAATTCGGTTGTAGCCCTATCGTTCAGCCCGCTGGATGCCGCTATGGCTTTGGGCATTGACCATTCTTTTCTTGAAATAATTGCGCAACGGCTCGTCTATATAAACCATAATCAAGTAGGCAATTACGATTAAAAGAACCACCGAAACCGGAATTACCACCGACAATAGCGACATGCTGGGCTTTACTGTCGCCACGTAGGTTAAAAATATCCATACAAAAGGGTAATGCGTCATGTAAAGCGGGTAGGAAATCTCTCCAGAAAACCTGCAGATTTTTTTGAAGCGATCGGCCAAAGTTGCTCCGGCGCCCAACGACACCAGCAACGGAAAGTACAAAAGCACGATAACAGGCTCTACTACCCAATTGTACTTGTCGGAATAAGGGAACAGGAAACTGAGCACCAGCATCAAGCCGATGCTTACAAAGCCCAATTTGTTTTTGATTATCCAGTTGCACCTGTAAATGAGCATCCCCATTAAAAAGGAAAAGAAAACCCTGGCACCGCCATCGGCAAAATTTGGTCCGCCCCAACCTCCGGCTATATTTCCCGATTTGCTGGCTACGTAACAGATTACCACCGCTGCCAAAACCGTAAGTACCATCAATGATTTGTTCTTTAGCCTATACAGCACAAAAATATAGAGGATATTGGCAATATATTCCCAAAAAAGCGACCAAGCTGGTGCATTGAGGTTAAACAAGTTGAAATAGCGCTCCTTCACAATCGGATAAGGAATGAGAAAAACAGAAGCTAAAAACAATAATAGAGTTTTGCCCAATCCATAAACGCCAAACAAATCGCTAAAAGGATCGAAAAGAAAGGTCAGCAAGCCCAATATCGAACCTATAACAACCAAAGGATGCAAACGGATGAGCCTCAGTTTAAAAAATTGCTTAAAGCCCAGTTGTTCGGCCCGGTTGTCATAGGCATAGGCGATAACGAAGCCGGAAAGGCAGAAGAAGAAATCGACAGCGAGATAGCCGTGGCCGATAAAATTCTGGCTGTAATCGGTAATGGCAATCTCCATAAAGTGAAAAATCACCACTGCTACGGCGGCTATTCCCCTTAGGCCGTCTAAAATCTGAAAATGTTGTTTTGTTTTTAAGAGTTCGGGCGGGTTGTTTAAGCTAGTCATTAGGTTTCATGGGTAAATGTGCACCCAATAATAACCATTTGTCCCCTAGCTTCAAAAAAAAGAGGCATTAGCAAGCTTTTTTGCACGTAAAATAATTGATGGGTTCCCTAAAACAAAAAAGCCTCCAGAAAAATCCGGAGGCTCAAAACTATTTATATAGGAAGTAAAGTCTAGTTAATTACGATGTTTCTAACTTGCCCAGCTGGTGCCGCGCCGCCTTGACGGCCTTGACCACCGCTAAACCTTTTCATCATGGCTTCCATTTTTGCCTTATACTGTTCGGCAGTAATCGGCAATGCTTTTTTAGGAGCCGTAACATCCTTATTGCTTACGCCTCTGTATTCAATGCTTTTGGCCAAGGTGCTGTTGCCTTTATTTTCGATGGCTAGTACCGCACCTTCTGTCCATAAATTAGGGTTTGGCGAGAAATTAAAACCAAGCTCGTTGGTATACCATAGAGCGGTTTCGTCAACAATGTCTCTTTCTACGTCGAGCACTTTAGCTTTACGGATTGTTTTTACGATAACCTTGTTGCAGTTGAAGCCCAAAATCTTTTTGGTTTCGTCGCTTTTAACGATTTCCTGCGTTGGAGGAACCGGCAAAAACTGTACGGCGCTACTGCTAGCTGTACCATTGGCATTATTGTTTTGCCTGTTGCCCATGTTAAAGTTTTGGTTGCCCAAAGCTACAGTTAGTTTGCTAGGCATGGCGTAGGTTGTATCCTGCAAATCGAAAACTTCGGTCAGTTTTTGATCGGCAAAAGTGTAATAGTATTCTCTTGCGCCACCGGCGCCACCAAAACGCATCATCATACGGCCCATGCCACCACCGCCTCCGCCACCGTTGCTGTCTTCGGTATCTTCAACAGGCATATAGCTGGCATTGGTTGCCGTAAACAGCAGTTCGAAATTGGTTTTTACTGCTTTGGGCATACGCGCCTTCATTTCCTCACTTAATTGGATGCCATTGGCCGAAGCCATAGCCGCAGGATCTAAAGTGGTTTCAAACTGTATCGCACCAGATTTTTTTTGTGCCTGAGCTGTTAAAGCAAGGGTAAACAAGCCAACAAAGGCAATCAGAATCTTTTTCATTTAATATATTTTTTGCTCTTATTTATACTACAAATTTATCGTTGTTTTTAGACAAATAGTGTTAAAAAAAGTTAATTTCTTTAAAACATCTCTGTTACAAGTCCGAAGCCTAAAGACCAAAGGATTTGAGAATCTATCGCTGCGAAAGACGCAGCGCAGTATCGGACAGCACAATTAAACTAATAATCCAGCCAGCCATTGGCCAGTACATCGGCAATGTGCATCGTTTTTAGTGAAATGTTGTTTTTCTGGATATAGCCATCCAAGTGCATCAGGCACGACAGGTCGGTAGAAATGATGTAGTCGGCTTCCATTTCGAGCGCATTGTTTACCTTTTGCTCGGCCATAGCCGATGAAATGGCATCGAACTTAACAGCAAAGGTACCGCCAAAGCCACAGCACATGTCGGTATCTTTCATTTCGAGCATTTCGAGGCCATGGACTTTAGCCAAAAGCTGTCTTGGTTCTGCTTTGATCTTGCACTCGCGCAGGCCGCTGCACGAATCGTGGTAAACGGCCCTGCCTTCCAGTTCGGCTCCAAAATAATCGCGTTTAAGCACATTAATCAGAAAATCAGACAGCTCGAAAATATTCGACTGCATGTTGCGGCATTTGTTGTGCACCATGGTATTGGTAAACAAGTCGTTAAAGCCGTTCTTAACCATGCCTACACAGGAGGCCGATGGCGCCACGATGTAATTGGTTTCGGAAAAATCGTTCAAAAACTTATTGCCGATTTCTTTGGCCTGCTCCCAATAGCCGGCATTATAGGCGGGTTGGCCACAGCAGGTCTGTTTGGTATTGTAGGATACTTCACAGCCGGCTTTTTCTAATATTTTAACAGTATTAAAGGCAGTTTCGGGATATAATTGATCAACAAAACACGGTATAAATAGCTCTATCTTCATTTAGGTAGTTGATGTGACAAATTCCCTACTCAACTGCAGCTACAGATTTCGGTTCTACTCTTTTTAAGGAAAGCAAAAATAGCAATCCTAAAATAAAAAATACGGTTAAAGCGATAACAGAATTTCTCATGCTGCCGCTTGCCTCTTCAATATAGCCAAAACTGAACATGCCGAATACCAAGGCCACCTTTTCGGTTACATCGTAAAAACTGAAAAAAGAAGTATGATCAGGGCTCTCTTGGGGCAGGAATTTAGAGTAGGTAGAACGCGAGAGCGATTGTATGCCACCCATGATCAATCCAATAACCGCTGCCAATGCGTAGAACTGGATTTCGGTATGGATAAAATAGGCCGCTATGCACGAGCCGATCCAGATAACTACCACGCCAATCAATACATTGACGTTGCCAAATTTTCTAGTAGAGAGATACGACATGAGCATGGCACCCGGAATGGCAACCAATTGCAGGATCAAGATGGTGGCAATGAGCTTTGAGGTGGGCAGGTGGAGTTCTTTTTCGCCAAAAATGGTGGCTACCAGCATTACGGTCTGCACGCCCATCGAATAAAAAAAGAATGAAAACAAAAAGCGCTTTAAATAGGCCATCTGTTTTACCTGACCCCATACTTTTTTCAATTCTTTAAAGCCACTGGTCATTACATTCTGTTTCTCTGCTTTAAAATTCGGGCTTCCCTTTGGCAATTTGCTAAATGGAATCTGTGCAAAGAGCATCCACCAGATTCCCACCATTAAAAACGACAGCCGTGCCGGAATAGAAGCATCAACGATACCAAACCAGCCCGGCTTGAAAACAAAAACGAAACAAATAACCTGTAAAATGATACTGCCGATATAGCCATAGGTAAAACCTTTGGCACTTACGCTGTCCTGCTGGTCAACCGACGCAATTTCTGGCAAATAGGAATTGTAAAACACCAAACTGCCCCAAAAGCCAATGGCCGCCAGCACAAACATGATTACGCTAAAATTGAGCGTATTGACACCGGTTTCCTTGTTGATTTCGAAGAAGAACAAGCCGCAACAAGCCAAGCCTCCCAAGTAGGTAAACAGCTGCATAAATATTTTCTTGTTGCCCCGGGTATCGGCGATAGAAGAAAGAATTGGCGAAAGGATCGCGATGACCAGAAAGGCAAAAGCCATGGCATAGCTGTACAGGGCAGAGTTTACAAACCGTTTTCCGAAAAATGTGACATAATCTATCGTGTCGTTATTTTTATCGGAAGTGATCACCGTGTAATAGGCCGGGAAAATGGTAGAGGTAATGACCAAGTTATAAGCAGAGTTGGCCCAATCGAAAAAGGCCCAAGAGCGGATAACTTTCTTATCGTTTTTTGCTTGCATAATTAGCGCTAAAAGTAATAAAAAATATTATTTGTTCATCAGGTCAATGCTTCGTTAGCCATAAGTTGACCCAACTGTAAACACCTCACAGGTAATACTTCCTGCCATCGCCCTTAATTTTGCCGGCATCGAGCAGTTCCCTGATGCGATCTATGCGCGCTGTGGGCGTCCCCGTTTTTACTTCCTGCACCAACTCGTCGAGGCTGTACGATTCGACCTGCAACAGCGTAACAATTTCAAAATCAATCTGGTCGTTCAGTTGCGCCGCTTCTTCGCGTTTCCTTTCGGCCAGGCAGATGTCGCAAAACCCACATTTTTCGGCATTGGTCTCGCCAAAGTAATGCAACAGTTGCTGGCTTCGGCAGGTTTGGGTAATAGCATAGGCCAGCACCGCATTAATTTGCTCCATTTGCAGCTGCTGGCGTTGCTTAATATACTTTACATCAACCGTTAGGTGGTACTGATCGGCCCTTGGCAAAATAAATTGCAGCTGTGGCTGGTCTGTTTGCGGCAGATACGATATAATTTCTAATTGTTGCAGGCGCTCCAAGTGCTTCACTACATCGTTGAAAGATATTTTTAAACGGTTAGACAAATCCGATTCCTTAATCTTCACATAGTTATCGAATGCACCGCCGTACGAACGCTGGATGGTTTTGATAAAAGAATCGTAACCCGAATTTTCGATCTGGAAACGATAAACGTCTTCATGGCTTGCCGTAAACATCAAACGCGACTGCAGGTATACGTTTTCGGAAACAGCAATATAGCCGTCGTGCTCCAAAAATTTTAATGCCGCCAAGGTATTGATCACATTGAGGCTGAATTTACGGCAAAAATCGGCCACGTCGAAGCCAAAGCTCAGCCCCTCGCCTGCCCCAAATGCCAACTGGTAATAGCTGCCCAAATAATGGTAAACTTTTTTGATTTCTGCTACCGTTGGGTAAGATTCGGCATATTTGGCCTTTAACATCAGCTGGTCTGATTGATTGGCCAGCAACACGGCATAGGCTCTTTGCTCATCGCGACCAGCCCGGCCAGCTTCCTGATAGTAAGCTTCCAAACTATCGGGCAGATCTAAATGCACCACAAAACGCACATTGGCCTTATCTACCCCCATCCCAAAAGCATTGGTAGCTACCATCACCCTGATTTGGCCCTTTTTCCAATCATCCTGTTTTTTAAAGCGCAGGTCTCTTTCTACACCTGCATGGTAAAAATCGGCTGTTACGCCATTACGTTGCAAAAAAAGGGCAACTTCGGTGGTTTCCCTGCGGTTGCGCACATAAACCAAGCCCGAACCTTTTACATTCTTTATAATCTCCAACAGTTTTTTATGCTTGTCGTCAACATCAAAAACCACATAACTCAGGTTGCTGCGTGCAAAACTCTTCACAAAAACCTGCGGATTTTTTAATTCCAGTTTTTGTACAATGTCTTCCCTTACCAAAGGCGTTGCAGTGGCGGTAAGTGCCAGTATGGGCTTATCAGGATGGATTTCGCGCAACTTAGCCAATTGCATGTAGGAAGGCCTAAAATCGTAGCCCCATTGCGAAATACAATGTGCCTCGTCTATGGCAATCAGGTTTACGTTCATGTAGGCAATACGGTCGCGTACAATTTGCGACAGCAGGCGTTCGGGCGAGAGATAGAGGAATTTAATCGGTCCGAAAATGCAGTTGTCCAGCAGCATATCGATTTCGCGTTTGCCCATGCCTGCATAAATGGCAATGGCCTGGATGCCTTTGGCCTTGAGGTTTTCTACCTGGTCTTTCATCAGGGCCACCAAAGGCGAAACCACAATGCATATTCCCTCCATAGCCATGGCCGGCACCTGAAAGCATATAGATTTGCCCCCACCCGTTGGCAACAGGGCCAAGGTATCTTGCTGGCTTAAAACTGATTGGATGATTTCGTATTGGAGTGGACGAAAGGCATCAAAACCCCAATATTTCTTTAATATCTCCGCTTCTATCATAAAAAGGTGTTTTCAAAACTATAAAAACGGACTGATATTATTAAATTGCGCGTTCAATTATTAGCAATCTGATCCGATGAGAAAATCCTTACTCTTTTTAAGCTGCCTTTTCGCTACAACTTCATTAATAGCACAAGATAAGAAAGAAACGGCCAAATGGGACGTAGAAAAATACAAGGGACAAACCAAAAGCTTCAGTATCAATACCAACGAAGGCACCTGGATGAACCTGGATGTAAGTCCTGATGGCAAAGAAATCGTTTTCGACCTCTTAGGCGATATCTACACCATTCCCATTACCGGTGGTCCCGCTAAGTTGTTGAGCGGTGGCATTGCCTGGGATGTACAGCCAAGGTTCAGTCCTAACGGCAAATACATTTCGTATACCAGCGATAAAAGCGGTGGCGATAACATTTGGATCATGGATCGTGATGGCAGCAACAAAAAGCAGCTAACCAAAGAAACATTCAGGTTGCTGAACAACGCCACTTGGATGCCTAATAGCGAATACCTCATTGCCCGCAAGCATTTTACCGGAACACGCTCCCTAGGAGCTGGCGAAATGTGGATGTACAGCATTTATGGTGGCGACGGCATTCAGCTCACCAAAAGAAAAAACGACCAGCAGGATGCCGGCGAGCCTAATGTTTCGCCCGATGGTCGCTATCTTTATTTTAGCGAAGATGTATCGCCCGGACCAAATTTTGAATACAGCAAAGACCCTAATGGCTTGATTTATGCCATTAGGCAGCTGGACATGAGCACGGGCAAGCTCAGCAACCTCATTGCCGAACAGGGAGGCTCGGCACGTCCGCAGATCTCGCCCGATGGCAAACTGATGGCCTATGTAAAACGGGTTCGACTGAAGTCGGTGCTTTATATCCAAAACATCAAAACTGGCGAAGAATGGCCTTTATATGAAGACTTAACGCACGACCAGCAGGAAACCTGGGCTATTTTTGGCGTTTACCCCAACTTTGCCTGGACCCCAGATGCAAAACGCCTTGTTTTTTATGCCAAAGGAAAAATCAAACAGATAGACCTGAGCAATTTATACGTAAGCGATATTCCGTTTGAGGTAAACAGCAACCAAACCGTACAAGAATCACTGCACTTCGAAAACCAGGTTTTTTCGCCAGAATTTACCTCAAAAATGATCCGGCAGCTCACTACTTCGCCCGATGGCAAAATGGTGGTATTCAATGCGGCTGGCTATCTGTATAAAAAAGAACTGCCAAATGGTGCACCAGAACGACTAACCAACGGCATCGACTTCGAATTTGAACCGGAATTTAGCCCCGACGGCAAGTTTGTGATTTATACCACCTGGAGCGACGAATTTAAGGGCGCCATTAAGCGTACCGACCTCAAAACAGGCAAAACCGTTTCTCTAACCGACGAGAAAGGCTATTATTACTCGCCATCTTACGCCAACAAAGGCGACAAAATTGTTTTTAGAAAAGGCGTGGGCAATGAAACCCTGGGGCTTACTTATGGCAAGAACACCGGGATTTTTATCATGTCGGCCAATGGCGGACCCAAGACCCTGATCAGCGAAAACGGCATCAAACCCATGTTCAGCAGCGACGATAGCCGGATTTATTTTCAAGGTTACGAGGCCGGCAAAAAAGCCTTCAAAAGCATGGATTTGAATGGTGGCAATGAAAGAACACATTACACCTCGCAATATGCAACGCAGTTTGCACCAAGTCCGGATGGCAAATGGATGGCCTTTACAGAGCTTTTCAATGCCTACATTACGCCAATGGTGACTACCGGGTCGGCTTTAGACCTATCGGCTAGCAACAAAACCATTCCTTTAACCCGCGTAACCAAAGATGCAGGCACTTACCTGCATTGGAGTGCCGATAGCAAAAAGCTTTTTTGGACATTAGGCGAACAATATTACAGCCGTGAAATCAAGAATGCTTTCACTTTTGTAGAAGGCGCACCGCAAACACTGCCAGCGCTCGATACCGTCGGAATTTCAATTGGATTAAGGTTGAAAACCGACATACCAACGGGAAGTTTGGCTTTAAAAGGTGCTCGTATCATTACCATGAAAGGCGACGAAGTGATTGAAGAAGGCACCATCCTGCTCGAAAACAACAAAATTGTAGCCATTGGCAAAATGGCCGATGTAAATGTGCCAGCCAATGCCAAAGTGGTTGATGTAACAGGCAAAACCATTATGCCAGGAATGATCGATGTGCATGCCCACCTGCGCACCAGTCCCGATGGTATTAGTCCGCAACAAGACTGGTCTTACTTGGCCAACCTCGCCTTTGGCGTAACCACCTCGCACGACCCATCAAGCAATACTGAAATGGTTTTTAGCCAAAGCGAAATGCTAAAAGCCGGCCGCATGATTGGTCCGCGCCTATACTCTACAGGCTCGATCCTGTATGGTGCCGAAGGCGATTTCAAAGTAGTGATCAACAGTTTGGACGATGCCTTGGCGCACCTGAGAAGGCTGAAGGCCGTTGGCGCTTTTTCGGTAAAATCGTACAACCAGCCCAGAAGAGAGCAACGTCAGCAGATTTTAGAAGCCGCGCGCCAGTTAAAAATGGAAGTGGTACCCGAGGGCGGTTCTACGTTCTTTACCAATATGAACATGATTGGCGATGGCCATACCGGTATAGAACACAGTATTCCGGTAGCTCCGGTTTATAAAGACGTAGTTTCGTTTTGGAACAATACCAACGTAGCCTACACCCCTACGCTCATTGTAGCTTATGGTGGCCAATGGGGCGAAAACTATTGGTACGACAGAACCAATGTTTGGGAAAACGAAAGACTGCTTAATTTTACACCACGTGCCATTATCGATGCCCGCTCGAGAAGAAGGACCACATCAGAATACGGAGATTACGGACATATTGAAGTATCGAAAGCGGTGAAACAAATTGCTGATGGCGGCACCAAGGTTAACCTGGGGGCACATGGCCAAATCCAAGGCTTGGGTGCACATTGGGAACTGTGGATGCTGGTACAGGGAGGCATGAGCCCATTGCAGGCTATTCGCTGCGCTACACTAAACGGCGCTTCCTATTTAGGCATGAACAAGGAAATAGGTTCGTTGGAAGTAGGCAAACTGGCCGATTTGATCGTGATGGATTCCAATCCGTTAGACGACATCAGGAACTCTGAAAAAATAAAATACGTGATGGTTAACGGCCGTTTGTACGACAGCATGACCATGAACGAAACCGGAAGCAGGGAAAAAGTACGCTCCAAACTATGGTTCGAACTGGATAAAGGCGTAGCGTTTTCTATTCCTTACAAAGCGTCTGACACCTGGACTTTTACCGTACCGCACTGCGATTAATGTTCTAATCTAAGATGTGGGCATGCTTTCTCTGGAGCAGTTTAAATACAGCCACAAGATCAACAGATTAGAAACAATCGTTGATCTTGTGGCTGTTTATATCTTGCACTGAATGAAAAAAGTTACTGAAATTATACTTAGCACTTCGATCAATGCTCCTCTACAGGTAGTATTCGATTGCGCGCGAAGCGTTGACATCCATCAATTATCTACGGCAAAAACCAATGAAAAGGCAGTTGCAGGAAGAACAGGTGGCTTATGCGAGCTTGGCGACGAGGTAACTTGGCGCGCAAAACATTTCGGCATCTATCAAACCCTAAGCTCTAAAATAACCCAATTTAATGCCCCTTTCCACTTCCAGGATTGCATGCTAAAAGGCGCTTTTACCTACATGAAGCATGACCATTTTTTTGAAGAGAAAGATGGTGTATGCGTTATGAAAGATGTATTTTGCTATGGTGTGCCTTATGGGGTTTTAGGGAAAATATTTAATAATCTGGTGCTCAAAAAATACATGATTGATTTGTTGGAAACCAGAAATCGAGTGATTAAGGAGTTTGCTGAGTTCAATTAAAAATATAGCCAGAACCTATTAAACCTTAAACAGCAAGACAAAAACTTCCTTAAATATTTTGTGCAATCACAAAGCCACTGGCCCAGGCCCACTGAAAGTTATAGCCTCCCAGCCAACCGGTTACGTCTACGCATTCGCCACCAAAATAAAGGCCTGGTATTTTTTTGCACTCGAGCGTTTTAGAAGAAAGTTCATTGGTATCAATCCCACCACGCATCACCTCGGCCTTGTCATAGCCTTTATCGCCGGCGGGTTTTACCTTAAACTGGTGAATGGTTTGTTTGATGCTTTCCATTTCCCCCTTGCTCAAATCGGCCACCGGCTTGCCCAAAGGCAGGAACTTGCCTAGAGCATCGGTAAATTTCTTGGCATAAAAACGGTTCAGCAAAGTAGAAAGCAAGGTTTTACCATTGCTTTTCCGCTCCTCTTCAATCAAGTCCAATATATCTTCGCGAGGCAACAAATCGATATTGAGGCTTTCGCCTCGTCGCCAGTAGCTCGAAATCTGCAGAATAGCCGGCCCGCTTAATCCCCAATGTGTAAACAAGATGTTTTCTTCGAAGGCCATCCGGTCGTTGCTGACTTCGCAAAACACCGAATTACCCGAAAGTTGCGCATACCAATCCTCGTCCTTGCCGGTAATGGTTAAGGGTACCAATGCCGGTGCGGTTTCGATGATGGCCAGTCCGTTGTTTTTGGCAAAACGCAGGGCAAAATCAGTAGCACCCATTTTCGGGATAGGCAATCCCCCACTGGCCATTACCACTTTAGGAGCTGTACAGCTTTTGAGCTGATCGCCATTGACATAGCTCACTTTAAATCCATCAACGGTTTGTTCAATGGATTTAACCTCGGCATTGCACCTGATTTCCTGTTCCATGGCTGCGCAAAGCGATGTAAAAACCGCTACAACATCCTTGGCTTTTTTGCCATCGGGAAAAAGCTGGCCCAAAGTTTTTTCCTGACCAACAATACCATAGGTTTCGAAAAAACCAATGGTATCTTCTACCGTCCATTGGCTAAATGCCGATTTGAGAAAATGCGGATTGGCTGTAATAAACTGGTTTTCGGTAGTCCACTGGTTGGTAAAATTGCATCTTCCCCCACCCGAAATCAGTATTTTGGCGCCTGGCTGACTATTTTTTTCGAGCAATAACACTTTCTTGCCCAGAAAACCAGCCTGTACCGCACACATCAAGCCGCAGGCACCGGCGCCAATAATTATCGCATCTGCATCCATCAATTGGTTAATATTGTTATTTTTGTGCAAAATAAGCATAAATTTACATTTCGATAATGGCAAAACAGATAAGCGAGCTGAAATTAGGAATATTGGGCGGCGGGCAGTTAGGTAGAATGCTGATACAAGAAGCTATCAATTACAATTTGGCAACCTTGGTTTTAGACCCAGATGCCGATGCTCCCTGCAAAAACATAGCAAACAAGTTTGAATGTGGCTCTATTACCGACTTCGACACCGTTTACAATTTTGGCAAGAAAGCCGATGTCATCACCATTGAAATCGAAAAGGTAAACATCGATGCGCTTGAACAGCTCGAGAAAGAAGGCAAACTGGTTTATCCGCAATCACGGGTTATCCGTTTGATCCAGGACAAAGGCGTACAAAAGCAGTTTTTTAAGGAAAACGACATCCCTACCGCTCCTTTTCAGCTGGTTAATTCGCGGGAGGAAATGAGCAACAGCAACTTTAGCTTTCCTTACATTTTGAAGCAGCGCAGAGACGGTTACGACGGCAAGGGGGTGATGAAAATCAACAGCCAAGCCGACTTGGAAAATGCTTTTGAAGCACCGTCATTGATTGAAGAACTGGTAGATTTTGACAAGGAAATTGCGGTAATCGTGGCCAGAAATGCCAACGGCGATATGAAAACCTTTCCCCTGGTAGAAATGGAATTTAATGCCGAAGCCAATTTGGTCGAATTTCTGATTTCGCCATCCACTTATCCAGAAAATATTCTGGAAAAAGCAGAGAAAATTGCCATCAATATTGCATCGGCTCTCAATATTACAGGGATATTGGCAGTAGAGATGTTTGTAACCAAAGATGGCGAAATTTTGGTCAACGAATTGGCACCAAGGCCGCACAACAGCGGGCACCAAACCATAGAAGGCAATTATGTTTCGCAGTTTGAGCAACACTTAAGGGCTATCTTTAATCTGCCTTTAGGCGATACCCGCTCCATCAGCAATGCGGTTATGATTAACTTATTGGGCGAAAAGGGCCACGAAGGCGTAGCCAAATACGATGGCTTGGAGAAAATTATGGCCATAGATGGCGTATATGTACATCTATATGGCAAAAAATACACCAAGCCATTCCGTAAAATGGGCCATGTTACCGTCATAGACCAAAACCGCGAACATGCCATTGAAAAGGCAAGATACGTACAGCAAACGTTAAAAGTAGTGTCGTAAAGCGTACACACTTTGATCCAAACGCAAAACAATAAGAAAATTAAAGTATAAAGGAAAAACAGAACAAACATGAACACAGTAAAAGTAGGGATTATCATGGGCAGCAAATCGGACCTGCCTGTCATGCAAGACGCCGCCGACATCTGCAAGCACTTTGGGGTTGATTTCGAAATTACCGTGGTTTCTGCACACCGCACGCCTGATCGCATGTTTACCTATGCCAAAGAAGCCGCGCAAAGAGGCCTCAAGGTTATTATCGCCGGTGCCGGCGGCGCAGCCCATCTGCCTGGCATGGTAGCTTCTATTACCACACTTCCAGTAATTGGCGTACCCGTAAAATCATCAAATTCTATTGATGGCTGGGATTCAATCCTTTCTATCCTGCAGATGCCCAACGGCATACCTGTAGCAACGGTTGCCTTAAATGCTGCCAAAAATGCTGGATTGCTTGCTGTTCAAATCCTATCCACTGCCGACGAAACTTTAGCACAACAGATGCAGGCCTACAAGGATGATCTGCGCAAAAAGGTAGAAGAAAGCGCCGAATCTATGGAGAAATATTAATCGATATCAATAATATCTCCTGGCTTACAATCCAACACCCTGCAAATTGCCTCCAAAGTATCGAATCTAACTCCCTTTGCCTTTCCGGTTTTTAAGATGGAGAGGTTTACAATGGTTAGGCCTACTTTTTCCGACAGCTCGGTTAAGGACATTTTTCTTTTGGCCAACATCACGTCAAGATTAATAATTATAGGCATGATCGATAATTAGACAAATGATTCGTTTTCTTTTTTCATGTCGACTCCAATTTTAAAAACCCAGGAAAAAGCCATCAGTGCCAAACCAATAATGGTTTCGCTCGTCAGCAAATTCTCGCCGTTGCTCAATGTATAGTTAGAATCGTTGAGGTGCAACGCGTTAATGCAATTCAAGAAAAACTCCTGACTAATCCATCGCGAAATGGGCAGGCTTATTAAAATCAAACTCGATGCCATGATGGCCCAGGCATTTTGTTGGGTAAATACTTCATCTTTTCTAAATGACCTGAACAGCCTTTGGGCAAAAAAGATGGCCACGCCTATCAGTAACCAATACGCAAAAATCGACACCTGAAATAAAATGGAAGGAAAAGAAAATAACTCGGCATAGCTCACAAATCTCAGGTGTACAAGCCCCCTATTCGTGTTTTGGACAACAACCTGATCGTTGAACCACGATTTCAGGTAATCTTCAGAATCGGTTTCTTTATGTTTGCTTTCGAGCTTGACCTGATAAACCTTGTAGCTCTTGACGGCACGACTGGATTTTGGCGATGAATTAAAAAGCTGCACGATAAAAAATACAATATAGAGAATCAGCGCAAAAGTGGCCAAGCCATCCAAGGCTTGTATGACTTTATTTTCAGAAAGTTTCATATTAACATTTAAATACGAAACAAATATAAAAATAGATTAAAACAAAACAACTATTATTTATCGTTTTATTTTAAATAATTAAAACTATAGAATAAATTTAGTTTAAACTTGGATCACTTGGAAAATTGCTGATGTGGGCATATTTAGGCCCGAGGTTGATGATCACTTCGCGCCAAAGTTCTTCTTCATTATGTGCAAAAACCACATCGCGATGGTATTTTTCAGAAACAATCCAGGTATTTTGTTCAATTTCTTCGTCCAACTGCAAAGGCGACCAGCCCGAATACCCCAAAAAGAATTTCACTTCGTGCGGCTGTATGCTGTTGCTGTTGACCAGTATCTTGAGTGTTTCGAAATTCCCTCCCCAATATATGCCTTTCGCAATTTCTTCCCCGCTGGCCATTTTGTCGTAGCACCGGTGTATAAAATGGATGGTATCTACCTCAACAGGTCCACCGATAAATACCGGATAATCGGCCTCCCACAAATCTGGCACCAGGTCTTTTAAAATCAGGTTGCTTGGCTGGTTCAGGATAAAGCCCAGAGTTCCCTCCTCTCCGTGGTCGGCCAGCAATACCACCGAGCGCTTAAAGTTGGGGTCGTTCAAAAAAGGTTCAGAAATCAACAGTTTTCCTGCCGAAGGTGCTGTTTTGCTTAACATTTGGTCAATTTAAGAAACCATTATCATTTTACCAAAATCCTGTAAAAACCATGATCTTCGTCACATATTATCTTCCGATGCAAAAATTGAACAAACTAAAGGCTATTTTTGTGCTATGGAGCTTACAAAAGAAATGTTGCAAAACCTGAGGCAGGATTACCGCACTGCCCAGCTGAATGAGAGCGACGCCAGCAAAAACCCGATCAAGCAATTCGAAAAATGGTTTAGCGATGCCCTGGAGGCACAGCTTTACGAACCCAATGTCATGACTTTGGCTACAGCCGACAAAAACGGCAAACCTAATGCGAGGATTGTACTTTTAAAGGGGTTTGACCACAATGGCTTTAACTTTTATACCAATTACCTGAGCCAAAAAGGCAAAGAGCTGAAGAAAAACCCTTATGCCTGCCTGGTTTTCTTTTGGCCCGAACTGGAGCGTCAGGTGCGTATTGAGGGCAAGGTAGAGAAATTGGATAAGGAAAATTCTGAGCAATATTTTCACTCGCGCCCGCAAGGCAGCCAAATTGGCGCCATTGCCTCGCCCCAAAGCCAGGTGATTGCCAACCGGGAAATACTCGAATCAAAAGTTGAGGAACTAACGGCCATGTACGAAGATAAAACCATACCCAAACCGGCACATTGGGGCGGCTATGTAGTAAAGCCAACGGCCATTGAATTTTGGCAAGGCCGTTCGAGCCGTCTGCACGACAGGCTGAAATATGAACTGATTGATGGCAAGTGGCAACTCAGCCGATTGGCACCCTAAGCGATAAGCACAACAAAAATCCCCCGGAAATTTTCGGGGGATTTTTGTTGATTAGGATTTTGACTTGCTGATTTCGAAATAGTACTCGAATAGCTTGAGTATATCGCTATCTTCTTTGAGATTAAGCTTATTGGTCTTGATGTAAGCCGTAAGCTCGGCATTCTTGTCGCCAATGGCAGCCAGAATTGACTTTTCGTTCTTGCTTACCTGTACCGGCAAATTATCGGCCTTTACTACATAATAAACGTCTCTATCCACTATTTTCTTGGTCGTGGTGGCCGAGTTAAATTCCTTATTTTCCAAAATGGTTTTGAAGGTCTTCTTAATAAACTTAACATTGCCATCAGACAATATTTCATAAAAAGATTTTTCGGTATTTTTTCCTGTTGGTTTAAATCCTAACCTGAACAATTTGTCGTTCGCATTGTCAATTCCTTTAAAGCCCAATTTAAACTCCAATACAGGTTCAGTCAGCTCCAAGGCCTCGCCCTTTGAATTCAGGAACAGCAATTGATCCTGAACCTGATCGTATT
Source organism: Pedobacter sp. TM02 (assembly GCF_059705275.1). NCBI lineage: Bacteria > Pseudomonadati > Bacteroidota > Sphingobacteriia > Sphingobacteriales > Sphingobacteriaceae > Pedobacter > Pedobacter sp. TM02. Next base: position 2,020,488 of record NZ_AP046530.1, on the reverse strand, counting down.
TAAGGTCTGCCCCATTGACGATTCTACCGTCTTTAAACCTGATGATGCCTTTTGTCCAGGCATCCATATAATAAGGCGAGCCGGTTACTTCGGTATAGGCCATTGCCCTCAATACTTCGCCTTTAAGGTCGGTAAGGTTTACCTGTTGGGCTTTCAGCGTAGCTGAACCTAGCAGGCCAGAAGCTAACAAAGCGATCCAAAATTTATTGCCGATCAATTTTTTCATGGTTGATATTAAACTTAAAGATATTAAAAAACCCCTAACATAACGTTAAGGGCTTTCATTAATTAACTAAATACCTTTCAATATGCTATTGGGTAATTGTTAAGGTATAGGTTTTATAGTTCTGGCTTACGCCGATTTGGCTATTGCCGGTTAGCGTTAAAACCACTGTTCTTGTGCCAGTTGCGATATTGGCAGGAATTGCAGTGATCACGATATTGGCCGAACTAGAATTTGCCGGAATGGTAACTTTGCCAGCGGTACCGCTAAGCGTGTAATCGGTTCCTTGTACGCCGGTACCTGAAATCGTATAGTTGATTTCTGTGGCCGCGGCTTGCTGATGACCCACCAATTGTACTACTGCGGTAGCGGTGCCTGGCGTGGCAACCGTTCCCTTTTTAACAGAAGCGGTAAGCGGCACAAATTCTACCACATCAGGTCCTTCATAAATGTTGTCCCTGTTTTTCATACAAGACGTGAAAGACACACTGATTAATGCGATGAGCAATATATATATTTTTGTTTTCATAATCTTATTGTTAGTATCCGAAGTTTTGTGTGATTTTAGGGTTATTTTGCACTTCAGTAAGCGGAATTCTGGCCAACAACCTAAAATCTGTTGCAGCGATTGTAGAGTTTGGAGTTGAATTTGCCGGAAGCGTAGTTGTTGATTTATTTACAGCAGATCCTGTTCTCAACAAATCAAACCATCTTTGGCCTTCGTAAGCTAGCTCTACACGTCTTTCCTTCAAAATCGCATCAAGCGTTACCGGGATACTAGCTAAACCAGCTCTCAGTCTGATTTTATCCAAATCTGCTTGTGGCGTAGCACCAATAGCTGTTCCGTTTCTGAAGTTGGCTTCAGCACGGGTCAAGTAGAGCTCGCTTACACGCAACAACTTGATGTTGTCAATCTGGGGGCCTTTGGCAGCAGGGTATTTTTGGTTCCATAAAATAGTTTCAGAACCCTTAACCAATTGTACCAACAAATCTTTTCTCACATCTCCTGTAGCGTAGTCGGCCACCAAGTTGGCTTGAGGAGCGGCATCGCCGTAACCAGCGCCTGCAGTAGTAATTGGATTAGATCTGGTGTAGATAGAGCTCAATCCGTCAGAACCTAAGCTTTCGGTTACTTCAAAGTTCAATTCAAACAATGATTCTGGAGAGCTGGCCGAAGTCCAGATGGTTTTATAAGCATCGGATTTCTGAGTTGGAGTTGCGGCAGCGCCAGCATCAACAAATGTACCCACACCTGCACCCAAGGCCGATGTAGCAAAAGTAGCAGCATCTTGCCAATCGCCGTTAAACAAAGCTACGCGAGCTCTCAATGCATAAGCGGCGGCCAAGTTAGCTCTTTTCGGAGCAGCTGTATTGTCTAGCAAAGTAATGGCCGCATCCAAGTCTTTCTTCACTTGGGTATACACTTCGTCTACTGTATTTCGGCTAGGATAAATAATATCTGTTGGATAGTTCTCAACGAAGCTCAACACAATAGGAACGCCTAAGTTGCGTCCAGAAACGATTTGCTTAGGATTATAGCCGTATGATTTTACCAAATCGAAATAAACCAACGCACGGATAAATAAAGCTTCACCGGTAAGTTGTTTCTTTCTCAATGCAGTTAATCCGTTAGCAAGATCCGCATATTTGATGGCACCGTTAGCACGGTTGATGATGCTATAGCCCAAAGACCACAGGTCGATGGTCGAACCAATGGTATTGTTTGATTCGTTAACAAAGCGGTTTGAGTTAGAGTTTACAATACGCATATTGTCAGACAATACCTCCGGAACCACAAAGAAGTTTCTTCCATAATAGTTCACGCTCTGCAGCGATTCGTAGCAGCTGTTTACCAATCCCTCTACACCCGCCGCCTCTTTTAAGGCTACTTCGGCAGATATCGAGTTTTTCGGCTCTGTTTGTAAGGTTTTTTCACATGAGGTTATAGCAAGAGATGCTACAAGCGCCATTGATATGATATGTATTTTTTTCATTTTAATAAAATTAGAAGCCAACATTAATTCCAAACGTAAAGTTTTTAAACTGTGGATATTGACCAAAGTCGCCACTCGCATTTACAAACTCAGGGTCAACTCCTTGGTATTTGGTAATGGTCCAAAGGTTAATTCCTTGTGCGTACACTTTAACCGAACGCAATTTTACCGCACTTAGCCAAGATTTCGGCAAGTCATACCCTACGCTCACAGATTTTAGCCTGATGTAAGATCCATCTTCGTAAAAACGATCAGAAATCGCATAAGACGAACTATGGTTAATACCACTGATGTTCAATACGGTACCACCAAAAAATGGTTTTGGAATACCAGTAAATTGACCAGGGGTTGTCCAACGTTGTAAATTTGAAGCGTATTGATTTCTGTCAACTGTAGAACCCGATCTTTCGAAGAAAGTTTTATCCTGGTTCAACACCAAGTTGCCATAACTGAATTGGAAGAAAGTACTTAACGAGATGCCTTTATAAGTAAAGGTATTGGTTAAACCACCGGTATATTTAGGATTTAAATCGCCGATATATGTTCTGTCGGTTGAAGCATTCTGCGTATAGGTAATGTTGCCATTGCCATCATACCACATTGCACGGCCATCGGCAGGGTTAACACCAGCTGACCTATAAGTATATACAGAGTTGATTGGACGGCCAACCGCAATGGCAAAGCTACCGCCTAGCAAAGTTTGTCCATCAATCAGGTTTAAAATCTTGTTTCTGTTTAAAGCGATGTTGGCATCGGTTCTCCAAGTAAAATCCTTGGTTTTGATGTTCATGGTCGAAAGCTCAAACTCGAAACCCCTGTTTCTCATTTTACCCACGTTTTGGTTGATCGATCCGAAACCAGAAGTCAAAGGAAGCGGCTGTGCCAACAATAGATTAGAGTTGATTCTGTTATAGTAACCGATTGTTCCACTTACACGGTCTTTAAACAAGCTGAATTCCATCGCTACGTCTAAAGTTGTGGCTTTTTCCCAAGCCAAGTCAACGTTAGCCAAGTTTGAAGGAGCTAAACCTGCAGCCAAAGCTGTACCAGAAATATAGTCGCCAGATTTTGAGTAAAGCGCTCTTGAGTCGAAGTTACCGATAGCCTGGTTACCAGTAGTACCATAACTGGCCCTCAATTTCAAGTCAGAAACAAAGCTTACGCCTTTCATGAAATCTTCTTGAGAAATCCTATAAGATACTGCACCTGCAGGGAACCAACCAAAACGGTTGTTTGCACCGAACCTAGATGAACCATCATACCTTACCGTACCCGATAAATAGTATTTGCTCTCGTAGTTATAATCAGCTTTCAAGAAGTAACCAGCTGTACGGAAAGTGGTATAGGTACCACCAGTTGTAATTGGCGTACTACCTGAAGAAACCTGTGTAAATTGGTATGAAGGGAAACCTTGCGACTCGGCAGTTGTAGTGGTATACACCTCGCTACGGTAGTTGAAACCCAAGATAGCGTTAAGGTTATGTTTGCCACCAAACGAATTGTTGTAATTCAAGGTTTGGTCGGTTTGGAAGTTCACGTTACGTGTATTGGCTGCCAAGGCATCGCCATTGGTCGATCTTCCATCGCCAAATCTTGGATCCCAGAAACGGTTTTCAGCAATATCAATATAATCAACACCCCAGCTGCTTCTGAATACCAAAGCATCGGTAAAGTGATAGCGGCCGGCACCGTTACCTGTAAACTGGTTACTTGTAGCTTTTTGTTGGTTAAATTTCACAAGCTGAACTACGTTATAACCATCATAGGCACCTGGCAAAATAGTATTGTAGCTTCCATCAGGATTATAAATCGGGTTGTTTGGCGATTGCAACTGCGCAGTTCTGCTAACATTGGCAAAGGCGCCAGCACTTGAAGTCGTGTTTTGGCTAATGGTACTCAAGTTCAGGCTGGTAGAAAAATCTATTTTCTTAGAAGCTTCGTGGTCTAAGTTAACCCTGACGTTTCCACGAGAGAAATCTGTACCAATTACCTGGCCTTTTTGGCTGTTATAGCCACCACCAACATAGAATCTGGTTTTCTCATTACCGCCTCTAGCCGTTACTTCATAATTTTGTGTTAAGCCTTTTTGAGATACGGCACCAACCCAATCATAAGTCGGTACATTGTCAATCGATCCAAACGGCGTAACATAAGTATTATAAAAGTTAGTGTATTGCGTAGAAGTTGCGCCATAACGGTTAGCATAAGCTTCTAACGAAAGTTGGATCCATTGCGGACTGGTCAATAATTTAGGCTTGCTGATCAAATCGTTATATCCCACATAAGTGTTGAAGCCAAATTGCGTTTTTCCAGCCTTACCTCTTTTAGTGGTGATGATTACTACGCCAGAAGCACCAGAAGCCCCATAAATGGCCGCAGAAGAGGCGTCTTTCAATACGGTTAACGATTCAATATCGTCAGGATTTAATGCACTTAAAGCGTTGGCACTGGTGGTAGCTCTTGTTAAATCGCCAGCGTTTACCTGAACACCATCAATTACATACAATGGGCTGTTACCAGCGTTGATAGAACCGATACCCCTGATCCTCACGTTGATGGCTGCTCCAGGAATACCACTTGACGAACTTACCTGAACACCAGCAAGTCTGCCTTGCATAGCTCTGTCCACACTTTGTACAGGCATATTTTCGATGTCTTTGCCCGAAATGGTACTGGTTGAACCAGTGATGTCTTTTTTGGCTTGTCTTAAACCAAAGCCCGTTACCACAACTTCTTCCAAATTAGTATTCGATGCTAATTTAACATTGATTACCGCTCTTGTTCCGATAGTTTCGGTAATGGTACCCATACCCACAAACGAGAATTCGATGGTTTTGGCTGTTGCCGGAGCCACAATCGAATAGGTACCGTCTGAGTTGGTTTGGGTTGCAATGGCTGTACCTGTAATCCTTACAGAAGCCGATGGAATTGGCAGACCGTCGTCTGCTCCAGTAACTTTTCCTGTAATTGTTCTGCTTCCTTGAGCGAGCACGGTGCCTATGGTGAGTAGGCTGAGAACAATTAAACTTAGTAGAGTTCTTTTCATTTAAGTTAATTTAGGTTAAATAATATGTTAATTATAACGAAAATACGAAAATGTAACATTTATGCAACATTTGGTATTTTTTTTATTTTTTTTAGTTATCAACTTAATAGGTGAAAATCACCTATTTTAGCTAAACTTGTCATTAATTTGGGTCTTTTAGCCTCATTTTTAAGCTTTAATCAAATATGTACATGAAAAATATCGCAGTAATCGGTTCAGGAACAATGGGTAATGGAATTGCCCACACATTTGCGCAGTTTGGCTACCAAGTAAACCTCATCGACATCAATATCGATGCCTTGGGAAGAGCAATAGCCACAATTACCAAAAATTTAGAGCGACAAGTTGCAAAAGGGGCTATTACCGAAGAGCTCAAAGCACAAACGCTGTCAAATATCACTACCCATACCAATTTGCAAGGCGGCGTGGAAGATGTTGACCTGATTGTAGAAGCGGCCACCGAGAACATTGAGCTTAAACTTAAAATATTTAAGGATCTGGATCAATTTGCCAAACCAGAGGCTATATTGGCCAGTAACACCTCTTCTATTTCCATTACCCAGATTGCCGCCGTAACCAACCGTGGCGATAAGGTAATTGGTATGCACTTTATGAACCCGGTACCCGTTATGAAGCTGGTTGAAGTGATCAGAGGCTACGCTACGAGCAACGAAACCACCCAATCGGTGATGGAGCTTTCGCAAAAACTAGACAAGATGCCCGTAGAGGTAAATGATTATCCAGGCTTTGTAGCCAACAGGATTTTAATGCCGATGATTAACGAGGCCATCTATACCTTATATGAAGGCGTAGCTGGCGTACAAGAAATAGACACCGTGATGAAACTGGGCATGGCCCATCCCATGGGCCCGTTACAGCTGGCTGATTTTATCGGACTTGATGTATGCCTGGCCATCCTTAATGTATTGCACCAGGGCTTTGGCAATCCGAAATACGCACCCTGTCCGTTGCTTGTAAATATGGTAACCGCCGGAAAAAAGGGCATCAAGTCTGGAGAAGGTTTTTACGACTACAGCAATGGTCCTAAAGAGGCCAAAGTAGCTTCAAAATTTGCTTAAAACGAACAATTAGATTTCATTATCCTTAACCGTTTAACTAATAAATAGATTATTTTCTAAGATTGTTAGTGCTAAATAATAACCGTATTTTTGGGCATCATTCCGATGCCCATTCTTATATTTAAGCAATGAACGAAAATCTTGATCCATCAGCCGATAACTTAAGTCCTACAGAACGCGATATCGAAAAAGTATTGCGCCCGCAGGAATTCCACGATTTTACCGGACAGGAAAAGATATTGGAAAACCTCAGGATTTTTGTGAAGGCCGCCAAGTTGCGGGGCGAAGCTTTAGACCATGTATTGTTGCATGGACCACCGGGATTGGGAAAAACTACCTTATCGTATATCATCGCCAATGAAATGGGGGTCAACATTAAAGTCACCTCCGGGCCGGTTTTAGACAAACCAGGCGATTTGGCTGGCCTGCTCACCAATCTGGAAACCGGCGACATTCTTTTTATCGACGAAATTCACCGCCTAAGCCCTTTGGTAGAAGAATACCTTTATTCGGCCATGGAAGATTTCAAAATTGATATTATGCTTGAAAGCGGACCCAATGCCCGTTCGGTACAGATTGGCCTCAATCCTTTTACCTTGGTAGGCGCCACTACGCGTTCGGGCTTGCTTACCGCACCTCTGCGGGCAAGATTTGGCATCAACTCCCGGCTTACTTATTACGACGCAAAAGTACTGACAACCATTGTATTGCGTTCATCAGAAATACTTAAAACCCCTATTACCGACGAGGGCGCTTATGAAATTGCCCGCCGAAGCAGAGGTACGCCACGTATTGCCAATGCCCTGTTGCGCCGCACCAGGGATTTTGCCCAGATTAAAGGCAATGGCAGCATCGATACCGAAATTGCCCGTTATGCTTTAACCGCTTTAAATGTAGACGAGCATGGCCTAGACGAAATGGACAATAAAATACTATTGGCCATTATCGATAAGTTTAAGGGCGGACCGGTAGGGTTAAAAACCATTGCTACAGCAGTTGGCGAAGACGATGGCACCATTGAAGAAGTTTACGAACCATTCCTCATCCAAGAGGGTTATCTCATGCGCACTACCCGTGGACGTGAAGTAACCGAAGCGGCCTATAAACACCTGAACCGGATAAAGCTGGGACAAACAGGAAAGCTGTTTTAACCCAGAGATAAGCATAGAGCATCGATCGGCTTTAAGACCTGTTCAGCTGCAACTATCCTTTATTTGGTTACATTATTCCTAAAAAAAACAAACCAAATGACCAGCAAGATGAGCACCACAATGGGGATGATCCATTTCATAGCTTGCCCAGCGCCCTTATTATCGGGTTCGTTTACCGTTGGTGCAGGTCCTGGATTTTGTTTATGCGCCTCATAATTGGTTTCTACAGGAGGAGCGGGTTTATTTGGATCTTCGATATGGTTGGGCGTACTATTTTCCATGGCATTGAGAATTTAATGAATTAGCCTTATCTTATTAACCTACTAACAACCGAAAGCTTTAAAAGGTTTTTAGGCCAAAAGCCTATCTTTGCAACTCATGTTCAACAAAGCCGCCAAATACAGCCAATTGATCAAGGCCGAAGCACTTAGGCTGGGCTTTATGGCTTGTGGCATTTCAAAAGCCGATTTTTTGGAAGAAGAGGCACCAAGGCTGGAAGCATGGCTCAGCAACAATCGACAAGGGGAAATGGCCTATATGGAAAACCATTTCGACAAGCGTCTCGACCCCCGTTTATTGGTTGAAGGGGCTAAATCGGTAGTTTCATTGACGCTCAATTACTTTACGCCGGCCAAACAGTTAGACAGCGAGGCTCCGAAAATATCCAAATATGCCTACGGCACCGATTACCATGCCGTCATCAAAGAAAAACTGAAAGAACTTTTGGCCTTTATTAACGATGAAATTGGAGAAGTGGGTGGCCGTTGCTTTGTAGATTCTGCCCCGGTAATGGATAAGGCCTGGGCGCAGAAAGCCGGATTGGGCTGGCGGGGCAAAAATACTAACCTCATCAGCAAAGACGCTGGTTCTTTTTTCTTTCTGGCCGAATTGATTATTGATCTGGAACTGGAATACGACTTGCCTTTTGCAGCCGACCATTGCGGTTCTTGCACCCGTTGCATCGATGCCTGCCCTACCGATGCCATTGTAGCCCCTTATACTGTTGACGGCAGCAAATGTATTTCTTACCTGACCATCGAACTCAAAAACGAAATTCCTGCCGAATTTAAAGGCAAAATGGAAAATTGGATGTTCGGTTGCGATATCTGTCAGGATGTATGTCCGTGGAACCGCTTTGCCACCCCGCACCATGAACCTGCCTTTGAACCGGCCCAAGAACTGCTTCAACTGAAAAAAAGCGAGCTTGTAGACCTAACCGATGAAGTATTTAAACAGGTTTTTAAAGGCTCGGCGGTTAAAAGGACCAAATTTAGCGGCCTGAAACGCAACATTGATTTTTTAAAGCCAATCTAAACCAAATGAAAAATATAACCTGCTTACTGACGAGTATATTGCTCGCTATTGTGGTACAAGCCCAGGAATTAAAATTAAAGCCGAGAAGAACCAACGCAATTGGAGGAACAGCGTTTGCAAACTGCATTTCCGACAGCACCTTAAGCTTAGCAGCTCGCGAAGAAATCATCTTCAGGGAAATCAAAAGCGGTAACGTGCCCAACTTCTTCAGAAAGTTCCAAAAAATCGTATCAAAAGCCAGCATAAATAACAAGGATTATGAACTGGTGTTTTTTGTGCTGTCCGACTACCTGGCTATAGGCAACGACAACGATTATTTTTATATGCCGATGACCCCCATTTTGGCCCAAAAAGTAGCCAATCTGTTGCATTGTAGCTTACCGACACGAAAAATAACAAACCTGATCGATCAAAACGCAACCATCAAGTTAACACCACAGCCTATTCCACCCAGCAAGGCCATGACCACATTGCCTGTATTTATTGCCCATAACGAATTGATAAAACAACAAATGCAACCTTACGCAATCCAGCACACCAATGGCGCACTTACGGTGGGCAACAAGAAGGACATTGTAATCAGCAATAAAATTTACGGCGAAACAACGCCACGGGTCGTTATTTATGGCTGGCATCAGCCTGATGGGAAACCCATTCAACCTTTGTACAACAAGCACACCAATACCTGGGCCGACTACAGCCATGGTGTTCGGCTGGTGCAAAATAAAATGTGGCTTAACGGCAAAAAGACCAAGCTGGCTAAAATCCTAGCCGATCCTTTGTTAAGCCAACTGCTAAGCGACGAAGGTGCTATTGAAAAGCCGTACTATCCGATTTTCAACAAATATTAATCTTTAAGCCATTTCTCAAGCAGCGCTAGGGCATCCGTATTCTTCGGCTCCTCTTTTAATACCAGCTGTACGTAGTAAATGCTTTTATTTTTGTCTTTCAATATGGCATAGGCTTTGGCTAGGAGCAGATTTATCCTACGGTAAGGCACATTAATAATATCAACCATGTTTTTTCGGTCGTTAGCAAAGCTGAGCAGGTAATTCAAGCCTTGTTCAACATTGATATTGTTTTCTACGGCAAACTTCCCCAAATCGTATTTAAAGCTTACATCGCGGATATAGGGATCTTTTAACGCCTTTTCTAGCAATTCCCAACCCTGAGCCGGTTTATCTTTGTTGAAATTTAAAGCCATATCGCGGTAACAGGTTACTAATGCCTGATGTCCGCTTTTGATATGGATTTCAGCAGAGTTGATTTTATCAAGGGCCTTTTGGTAATAGGTATAAGCAAGCTGGGCAAGTCCGTTGATGTTTAGCATATAGCCAAAATTACGATAGTCTATTCCCTTGCATCTTTCGTTTTCAAAATGTTTGATCACGGCAAGTAAACTGCTGGTATCTTTCTGTTGGGTAGCTGCCATCAATAAACCATTATAATTTTTAAAAGCTGGCTCTAAGCTTATCCCGTAATAGTTTTTCAACCGTGCTTCGGCTTGTTGCAGCTGCTGATAAACCGTTAATTTATCGTCTCCATCCCATATTTCCTGATATGGTTTATACAAAAATTCCAAGGCATTAGGCAAAGCATAGGCAAACAAGGTATTGTGGTCTGCATTAGCAAAATGACGGTATTTAAATTTAAAACTTATCGTATCCAGTCTTTTGGCCTTCTGCGCTATTTCTTCGGCATAAGCTATCCGCCGCGCCATGTCATCTTCGCCGCTAGCCACATAATATATACGTTTGTTTTTGCTATAAAAACGTTGGTTGCCCTCGCTGATTTCGAAACCAGGCTGGCCCTCGCCTATTTTTTCGGGCGCTATTAAAATGTAGGCATTAAAGAGCGTAGGGTCATTCAAAAATAAATAATTGGCATAACTCGCTGCATAAGATTGGCCGATATAACTGGTATAAGCCGATGCGCCATACTTTTTTCTGATTGCCGGAAAAATCTCTTCCCTCAAGCCCAAAACCAGATTCTTGCCCGCTTCAGTTAGCGCCCCGGTTTCATAATTATAGCCAATCTGGTCCATATTTACCATGATATTCACGACAATGGTGTTGGGTATCTTTTGCAGGTGATTGGCGTAATAGTTTACGGTTGCCGCCAATACCTGGTCGTTGGCCGCTCCATAATTATACATCACCATCAGCGGGTATTTTTGTTGTGCATTCCAATTATCAGGTAGCCATACTTTATAGGCAATACTATCTTTTAAACGGGCAACATACCGAATTTCCTTGTGCGCTTGCTGTGCATAAACATGACCAAAAAAAACTATAAACAAACCAAGTGTTGCGAATTTCCTCCAATTTTCCATATCATTTAAATGGTTCAAAAGTAGAGAACCGATGCGTTCGGAAATTGTACAATTGGGACATTTTACCTAGCCCATCAACTTCCAGAATATATCTTCGGAACCAATAATTTTTCCATCCTTAAAAAACTGGGAAGGCGTAAGTCCAGTTAATTGCTTGCAAGCTTTAATAAAGTGCGACTGGTCTGTATAATGCGCCTGATGCGATAGCGAGGTATAACTTTGTTGGCCTTCTTTTCGGAGCTTATAGTCCATAAGCTGTCTAAAACGTACAATGGAGCGATATTTTTGTGGGCTTGTTCCCAAATATTGTTTAAACAAACGATTCAACTGTTTTCGGCTGATGCCTAATTTCCTTTCGGCTATTTCATCAATAAGCAGATCATTATCTGGCAGATGAAAATGCTGCAATGCCTCGCTTACATAATCGTTCTCAACGAGGCTAAAATTGGCCAGCAACAAGCGGTCTAACTGGTCGGTGAGTTGTTCGGATGTTTGTTGTTCGAACAGCGACCCTACTTCGTGCAGCTTAAACAGCTGAAAATCTGGCGAGATTAACTTATTTGCCAAATCAATGCCTCTGGTAAACTGATTAATACCCAAAGGCTCGAAAACAATGGCTATTTTGTGAATGGGGCCTTTTTGGCTTACCTTTAAGGGTACTTCTCTTAATGGCGTAAATATCTGTAAAGGTGGCGCCTGTTCGTGATACTCGACAACAGAATGCTGGGGATGGTTGCCATCAAGCGTGGCTAAGTGGCATTTGTAAAGCGAAACCGTAGTATTGTAATGCGGATAGCAGATATATTCGTTAAAATACGATTCTTTGTCAGCGATATCCAGGTAATAATAACTTACATATTTCCTTAATAGTCCACGCTTAGGTTTAAAGGTTTTAAAAATCCTCATCAACTCATAAGACGTTAGAATTCAAATAATGTTGCATCAAAAAGAGGGCACAATGAATTGATCACTCGCCCTCTTTCAGGCCTAAGGCCTAGTTATTTCACTTCAAAAGTATTATCGCTTTTGTTTTTGTCGGGTACGTGGCTGCTGCCCAATACCACTTTGCTTACTTGCTTGCCGGTTTTAAGCGAGCTGATAAAAGTTGGTTGGCCACTTTCCCAAACGCCAATGGTATGGTGTACTTTTTCGGTACTGCCATCGGTGTAGTTAATGGTCAAATCGATTGGCAAAGGCTTCATGCTTTTGTTTTCGATTTCAATGGCATAGCCTCCGTCTGTTTTGTTCACTGCTTTAATGGCCATATCGGTTACGCCTTCCTCAAAAAACCACCGTTTCCAAAACCAATCCATGTTTTTGCCAGCACCTGTGTTCATACTGTAAAAAAAGTCGTAAGGCATAGGATGCTTGCCATTCCATTGTGCAATATAGTGATGCAGGGCCTTGGTAAACAGGTCGTCGCCAAGATAATCCTTGATAAACAAATAGCCCAAACCAGGCTTAGGGTAAGAATTGGTAAAAGAGCCATTGCCTTTCAGCTCGGTAGTTAAAGTCATGATCGGGGTATCGTCTTTGGTACCAGAACTAAAGCCTGTTGGGGCAATGCCATATTCGTCAACAATGCTCGGGTCTATCATGGGCGAAATGAGCCACTCGCCGATGGTGGCCCAACCTTCATCCATCCAACCATATTTGGTTTCGTTAATGCCAATGTAAAAAGGAAACATGGTATGGAAAATTTCATGGTCGGTCAAGGTAATGGCATCTACCCTATTGTCAACCGGATTATCGTTCACCATCATCGGGTATTCCATTTGGTCGAGGCCATCAAAAACAGTTTCGTGACTGTAAGGAAACGGCCATTTCGGAAAAACATAGCTCATGGCATGCACCGTTTTGCGGGCGAAATCAATTACTTCATAGTAATCTTTATGCTTCGAATTAAATACCGCATCAACGCGGGTACGACGTCCGGTTTTTGGATCAACAACCAAGCTAGACGACTTCCATAAATAGTGATTGCTGGTGGCAAAGGCAAAATCGACTACGTTTTTAGCCTCAAACTTAAAAGTGTTGAAGGCATTTGGGGCCGTAACCTTGTTTTGAGCAAGGGTGATGCTGTCAATTACATCAATTACCTCATCGCTTTTGTTGGCCAATTGGTATTTTTTATAAACTTCCTTGCTAAATACCTCGTTGCCGTTCAGCAAATCGCCGGTAGCCCAAACGCCATAATTTTGGGGCACGGTAATGGCTGCCTTAAAATTGCAGAAATCATTATAAAACTCTTCAGCACCGCTGTAAGGGGTTTTGTTCCAGCCGTCTATGTCATCGTAAACGGCAATGCGCGGAAAAGAATAGGCTATAAAATGCGCTCCATCATCAACCTGGCCAGTACGCATGTGCGAGCCTTTGTTCAGGATGTAATGGTAATCGATCTTAAACTTCATGGTTTTTCCCGGAGCCAAAGCAGGCACCGCAGTATGCATATTGGTCCCCTCGACGATAAGGCTGGTTAGCTCCTTAGGTTCGTTGTTCAGCAATACCCGACTAATCTGTACGCCATCGCCCAAATCGCGCTCGTTGATTTTGGCTTTTCGAGGTGCTCCTTTTTGATAAAGATTGGGATATAGCTTAAACCAGATTTCCTGCAGCACATCGGGGCTATTATTGGTATAATTGATTTCAATCGTTCCTTTTACCTCGCGGGTGCTGGGATTAAAATCGATCTTCAAATCATAATCAGCTGTATTTTGCCAGTATTTTTTGCCCGGAGCCCCACTTTTGTCGCGGGTACCCTTTTGATAGGCTTGTTCAAATACTTGGGCAATAGGCAATTGGGCCTGTGTGAACAGAAACCCGAAGACCAGCAAAAAGGTGAGTTTTATCGATTTCATCTTGACTATTTAAAAGCTAAAGCATTAAGAATGGTTTATTTGCCAAACTTCATTTTAAGCTGTTCCAGCATATCGTTGGTAACCGGGGCAGCGGGTTTGTTTTCTTTTGGAGGCCTAGGCGCCTGATTTTGGGGCTTTGGGGCTTGGTTTTGCTGCCTGGCCTGTTTCTGTTCTTCTTTCTTTTTGCTCCACCTGTTCCAGATTTCGTCGAGCTTTTTCTTGGTATACAAAGGAAAGTCGCCCTGTTTCATCCAGGCATAATAGCTAGGCTCTACATCAAAAACCTGTTCAACGGTTTTGCCCTTGTGCTTGCCAAAATTAATGGTCTCTTCGCCATTTTCGTTGTAAATCATTCTTCCGGCAAAATCAACAGGCTTGTTGATATTGGTGAAAAGGTGCAAGGCTTCTACATTGTTCTGTACCGGCTTCGATTTATGGCCTTGCTTATCTTCAAACTCCTGGTCTTTGTATTTATCCAGTTGCGCCAACAGCACTTCGTAGGTAGCTTTGATGTCGGCTTCGGCAGAATGCGCATTGATAATATCCTTATTGCAATAAAATTTGTAGGCGGCCTTTAGCGTACGCTGTTCCATCTGGTGGAAAATGTTTTGTACGTCGACAAACTTCCTGTTGCTCATGTCAAAATCGACCCCAACTCTCAAAAACTCTTCAACCAGCATCGGAATATCGAACTTGTTCGAATTATAGCCCGCCAAATCGGCATCGCCAATAAATTCGGCTATTTCTTTGGCCAACTGGTCAAAAGTCGGTTCGTTCTGAATGTCTTCGTCGTAAATACCGTGTATAAGCGACGAGGCCAAAGGAATAGGCATGCCCGGATGAACACGTTTGGTCAGTATTTGTTCGCTTCCGTCTGGCATGGCCTTTAAAATGGCAATTTCTACAATTCTATCGGCGCCAACATTAACTCCAGTAGCTTCAAGGTCGAAAAAGGCCAATGGACGTTTTAGGTTTAATTTCATTTAATAAATGGTCTTGAGTTTTGAGATATGGAAAGTGGGATTAGTGTTTCTATTTTCAAAAATGCTAAAAAGGTTTGTTAGTTCTGTTAATTCTGCAAAATTTTAGTTGTAATTTATTTCTTAATCTAAACGACTAGATTTAAATTGCCGGATAATTGCAACCTAACGCCTTATGAAGAAAATCCTTATCGGAATTACCCTTTGTTTTTTATCCCTCCACTCCTTTTCACAGAATTTTGAATTTGGTTCAGTTACCCATGCCGATTTCGATTTTGACAGAAACACCATCGACAGCAATGCCAATGCGGTTGTACTGAAAGAATATGGAACTACCTCTTTTTATTTGGATGATGCCACCGGCAGGCTGGTGCTGATTTTCGACTACCACACCCGGATTAAAATCAACAACAAAGAAGGCTTTAAACAGGCCAATATCGTGATCCCCATCCATAAAAACGACAGGGACGAAGAACTGATCCTCGACCTCAACGCCTCTACCTTTAACCGTAGCCAAAACGGTTTTGTACAAAGCCAGATGGATAAAAAAGCCATGTTTACCGAAAACAGAAGCAAGTACATTTCACTGGTTAAGTTTACCCTGCCCAACATCAAGGAAGGTTCGATTATAGAATATAGCTACCGCTTGCAAACGCCTTTCCTGTTCAATTACAGGACATGGGAATTTCAATCGGATATTCCAAAGGTATACAGCGAATACGCCGCTTTTATACCCGGCAACTACAACTACAACGTTTCGCTGAGGGGATTTTACAAACTGAGCGACCAGAAATCGGAAATCAGCAAAGAATGCCTCCGTTTGAGCGGTACACCGGTAGATTGTTCTAAAATGACCTATATCATGAAGAATATACCCGCCTTTGTGGAAGAAGATTACATGACCGCACCCAGCAATTTCAGGTCGGCCATTTATTTTGAACTTGCAGACGTGATTGCCATGAGCGGCGCCAAGCAGAGCTTAACCAAAACCTGGCGCGATGTAGACTACGAACTGACCAACGACAAGAATTTCGGCTCGCAGATGAAGCGCAAGGATGTTTTTAAAGACCTCATCCCAACCCTAACCAAAGATGCTCCAGACGAGCTGAGCAAGGCACAAGCCATTTACAATTACATCAAAAAGCAGATCAAGTGGAACAACTACTATGGCAAATACAGCGAAGGCAATATCAAAGCGGTGCTCGAAAACCGGTCGGGAAATGTGGCCGACATCAACTTCAGCCTGATTGCTGCCCTTAGTGCGGCCAATCTGGATGCCGAAGCGGTCATTCTCTCTACCCGTGAAAACGGAACGGTAAACAAACTGTTTCCGGTAATTTCCGATTTTAACTATGTAGTGGCGAAGGTAAATATAAACGGTACAAGCTACCTTTTGGATGCTTCAGAACCCTTGTTGCCTTTCGGCTTATTGCCTTTGCGGTGCATTAACGATCAAGGCAGGGTAATCAACCTTAAAAAACCATCTTATTGGATAGACCTCAAGGCCTCGCAAAAAAGCGTATCCAATTATGTGCTGATCGGCAAGTTGGAAGCCGATGGCAAAATCAAGGGTACCATTACCACCACCTCCTATGGCTACGATGCCTTTAACAAACGTAAGGAAATCAAGCGCTACAATTCTATTGACGAGTATGTAGAAAAACTCGACGAATCGATGCCTAAGCTCAGCATCGGCAAACATCAGGTTTTAGCGGTAGATAGCGTAGAAAAACCTTTGGTAGAAATTTACGAGGTAGAATTTGCCGCGCACAACGGTACCAGCAACAACCAGCTGTACATCAACCCTTTCTTCATCAACAAGATTTCAAAAAACCCTTTCAACCTTAACGAAAGGACCTATCCGGTAGACCTTGGTTCGGCCTCTGATCAAAAAATAAGTGTAATGATCAGCTTGCCGGGCAAATACGAAATGCTGGAAAAACCCAAAGATATAGCCATTGCGCTGCCGGCAAGTGGCGGACGTTATATTATACAGAGCGATATGGTTGACGACAAGCTGACAGTTAACCAGATCCTTCAATTTAATAAGGCCATTTACAGTCCCGATGAATACCTTTACCTGAAGGAGTTTTACAGCAAGATCATCCAAAACCAAAAAACCGACGTACTTTTAAAAAAGGCCGATTAAAATGAAGCTGCTATCTTTTACCCTGCTGCTGGCACTTGTGGCGCCATGTGTTTTTGCGCAAGACAATTACGACGCCGACCTTATCCCTTCGAACCTCCGGAGCAGGGCAAACGCAATCGTCAGGAATTCGGTAGTTACAGTTGATATGCGTGCTACCGACAATGTGAGCTATACCGTAAGCAAAGCGATTACCGTACTGAACAAAAACGGCGAAAACAGTGCCAGGCTGGTTTTGTTCTACGATAAAAACACCAGTATCAAGAGCATCAAAGGCGAGGTTTACAACGAAGTTGGCAAGCTCAGCTCCAAGTTTTCGCAAAGCGATTTCAGGGACGAAAGCGCCATCAGCGATTTTTCGCTGTTTGAAGACAGCCGTGTAAAGCACTACTTGCCCTTGATGAATAGCTATCCCTATACCATTGTTTACAATTACGAAATCCGCTACAAGCAAAACCTCATCATTCCTGATTGGGTACCACAAACGGCCAATGATGTAGCTGTTGAAAAAAGCAGCTATGTTTTAATCAGCAAGGTTGGCGACGAGTTTAGGGTGAAAAGCCAGAATATTGGCATGCAACCGGAAGAACAGCTTGTTAAAGACCAAAAAACCACCACTTGGAAGGTAAGCAACCTGCTGGCTTCAAAACCAGAGCCCTACAGCCCCTTTCGCGAGACTTACCAAACAGTGGTAAAGATTGCCCCAAAAAACTTCAGCTACTACAACGTTAAAGGAGATTATACGAATTGGCAGGAATTGGGCAAATGGCAATACGACAACCTGTTAAAAGGCAGAAACATATTGCCCGAAGCTACCGTGCAAATGATAAAGGAATTGGTGAAGGGCGAAACCAACGACAAGGATAAAGCCAAAAAAATATACCAGTACCTGCAAAACAAAACACGCTATATTAGTGTACAGATAGGTATTGGTGGTTTTCAACCTACCAAAGCGGCCGATGTTGACCGTCTAGGCTACGGCGATTGCAAGGCCTTGGTCAATTATATGCAGAGCCTGTTGAATGTGGCCGGCATCGAATCTTACTATTGCGTAGTTGAGGCCGGAACGGAGAAAAAAAGCCTCGACCCCGGCTTTGCCAGCATGAATCAAGGCAACCATATCATTTTGTGTATGCCTCTAAAGGGCGATACTACTTGGCTGGAATGTACTTCGCAAAAAATCCCTTTCGGTTACCTGGGCGATTTTACAGACGACAGGTATGTGCTGGCCTGTACGCCCGAGGGAGGCAAACTACTCCGTACGCCAAAACTTAGTGCCAGCCAAAACCTGCAAGTCAGAGTGGCACAATTAACGCTAAGCAAGGATGGAAATGTAACCGGCCATGTCAAAACCGTTTTCTCCGGTGCGCAATACGAGAATCACGAGGCCATGGTAGGCAAACCCTTAAGCGAGCAACAAAAACTTTTAAAAGAAGTATACGATATCGACAACATCGATTTTAACCAGATCAGCTACCTGCAAAACAAACAGCTCAAGCCCGAAGCTACCGAAGACATAGACATCAGCATCAGAAATTATGCTGCGCTGAATAACGACAAGATCTTTCTCAAACCCAATGCCTTCAACGTTAAGAGCAACGTCAGCGAATCGAAGAACCGTACCCTGCCTCTGTACCTCAACCGTGGCTATACCGATATAGACACCATCAGCTATCAACTGCCAGAGCATGTAATTCCGCTCATTGCACCTGACGAAAAAGAATTCAAGTCTGCCTTTGGCTCCTATTCCTCAAAAACCAAAATAGAAGGAAATAAATTAATCTATACCAGAAAATTTGTATTGAACGAAGGTACTTTTGCACCGGCACTTTACGCCGACTTTGCCAAATTTATTGCCGATGTAAATACCAGCGACCACCTTAAGCTTTACTTGAACTTCAAAAAGTAAGCCGGTGCATTTTCCTTAGGCTTTAGCCAGTGTACCGATTTACAATCTCCTATCGTGGCTTGTTGGCGAAGAACACTAGTCAAGTGCCAATAAAGTTTAGCTTAACTTAAAAAAATGATGCCCAACGCTATGCCTACAGCCATAATCAGGTACATGAGCAGCTCTGTGGTGGCAAAGCGTTTGTATTTGGTCCAGAAAGAACCTTCATCTTGAGGTGTAGCCATAAAAAATCCCGAATTTGATTTCGGCCTAAAATTATTGTTTTAAGTGGAAAGATTAAGCATGAAGTCTAAAGTTACTGGTTTATTGTCAATTCGCCATCGGCTACAGACCAGCAACCTGCGCTATTCAGAAGCGCTTTCCCTTTTCCATTTAATGCTGCAACCAATGGCTTTGGTATAAGTTACCGTAGGCTTTTTGCCTTGCAACAGTAGATTAACCGCATTCTGCACATAATTGTCGCGCTGCGCATTTGTTTCTTCCTGATCATTGTCTATGGCACCGATATAAGCTACTTCGTTGCCATTTGCTGTTTTTTGCAACACAAAAACGTGCGGTGTTTTAAGGGCACCATATTTTTTGGTATACACATGGTTCGGATCTTCCAGGTAAGCATAGCTGATTTTTTTCTCTTTGGCGCGTTCCTGCATCTTTTCGTAGCTATCGCCCGGAGAAGCTGCCGGATCATTGGTGTTGATGGCAATTACCGGATAGCCTTTGGCGGCATACAGCTTGTTCAGCGCCTCTACCCTGTCTTGGTAGGCTTTGGCCACCGGACAGGTATTGCAAGTAAACACTACGATATAGCCCTTGGCATCTTTATAGTTGGCCAACGATACGTTTTTGCCATCTACATTTCTCAAATTAAAATCTGAAGCTAAGCTCCCAACCTGGTAACCAGTTTGCGCGTTTGTCGTAATACCCAGCATGACGAAACAAACAAATAGAATTCTTTTCATTTTTGGTTATTTTAAGCTTTCTAAGGTTTTGGTTAGTTCTTGATAGGTAAATTCCTTTTCGTAAAACGTTCTGATCTGTCGTTTGGTGTTGATAAACAAAGTGGCAGGTATCGCGCCCGACCATTTGGGGTCGACCTTTGCTATAAACTGTTGCTGATCGGGTTCGTTGATTACATATACTTCCGATTTGATCTTGTTCTTTTGGACAAACGGAACCACTTCTTTTTGCAGCTTCGATTTAAAATCAAGGCTCACCAGTAATACCTTGAGGGGCTGGTTTTGGTGCTGCTGTTGAAGTTTTTCAAAATTCGGCAGTTCTTCTACACAAGGTCCACACCACGTTGCCCAAAAATTAACCACATAGGTGGTATCTTTTCCCTGAGCCATCCGTTGCTCCAACTCATTTAAAGATAGTAATTTAACCTGACCATGAGCTGCCGCAATTGCAAAAAAGAAAATAATGGCCAATAAGTACCTCATCGGTTCTTGGATAAAAGATTTTAACAACAGGACAAATGTCGCAGACCGAAATTTGACTTATAGCAATTTATTCAGCTCTTGCTCTACATATTTGTTTTTTGGCGTAGCTTTCGGATCCTCGTTATCGTCAATACGGCCAATGTACTTGATCAAGAAGCCATTGGGTTTCTTTTGCAGGACTACCGCCGTTGGTGTTTGCCTGATGCCCAGCATGAAGGTATATTTAAACTTGTCGTCTGACAAATAAGGAAAAGTAAAGCCCTTTTTATCCGACATCTTCTTCATTTCGGGCATCGCATCTAGCGGATATTTAATCGGATCGTCGCCATAAGGCCCAATTGCTACAACCGGATAGCCTTTCGATTTATATTTTTTATCAAGTGCTATTACCCTATCTTCATACATGATGCAATGGTCGCAGGTTGGGGTCATAAATACAAGCACGAAGCCTTTGGGCTGTTTTTGTGCCTTGAGGTCGTACACGGTGCCTTTAGTGCTCAACAGGGCCAAGTTTGGCAGGATATCGCCAGCTTTTAAAGGATTTTGTGCCTTTAGGCTTACACTGGCTACCAGTAATAAACAGAGAGAGAAAATTGTTTTACGCATAGAGTTTTTATTTTAAGGTTCCTGTTTTTACAATCGCATTCTGATAAACAGGCAAATTCAGGTCGTCAACCACTACCCCTCTTGTGGTAGAAGCATGTACAAAAAAGTCATTATTTAAATAAACGCCAACATGGTCTACTTCATTGCCGCCAAAAGAGAAAAATACCAAATCTCCTTCTTCCAAGTTTCCGATGCTCTTTTTCCTTACGGCTTCAGCCTGATCGCGCGAACGCCTGGGCAAAGTTAAGCCATAAATATTTTTTTCGAGCAAAAGAGCGAAACCCGAGCAATCAATTCCGTTTTTATCTAAACCACCCAAGCGGTATTTCACCCCTGTCCAATCGGCAATAAAGCGGTAAAGCTCCCTGCTTTTGAGCTGTGCCATCGCATCTGCTACTTTCGATGCCTTCATATCGGGCCTTGCCGTATACTTTCGGGTGCCACAAGATGCCAATGTTAGCGCCAGCAACAAACCCAAACCAAGTTGTACAGGCAGACGTGGATTCAGAAATCGAATGCGTTGCAGATTGACGTTTATGGCTTTGATCATAAATTACGATTTGGTGAATGCCCACAAGATAACTCAATTCAATCTGATAAAATGTCAACAGTTTTCCACTTTTCAACTATTTGTTGGGTGGTTAGTTATTAGTTGGCTAGCACCATGGTAGTTGTCATATTGGTAATTAGTCGTAAGTCGACAACTTTCAAATTTTCACTTTTCACTTTCAACTTTCAACTTCAAACCCACTAATTCTTAATCAAGCGCTGTATCTCGTCTAATTTAAGCAAAGCTTCTACCGGTGTCAAGGTATTCACGTCGAGGTTGTTTAGCGAATCACGGATTTTGATCAATACCGGATCATCAACCGCAAACATCTGCAATTGATAAGCCTGGTTCTGCACTTTTTTAATACTGTCTTTAATGCTTTGCCCCTCGGTACGGTCAATTTCCAGGCGTTTCAGGATTTCGTTGGCCCGGCTGATCAGCTTAGAAGGCATGCCCGCCAATTTGGCTACATGTATACCAAAACTGTGTTCGCTGCCACCAGGCACTAGCTTGCGTAAGAAAATGATTTTGCTGCCCACTTCCTTAATGGCTACATTAAAGTTCTTGATGCGAGCCATGGTGTTTTCGAGCTCGTTAAGCTCGTGGTAGTGCGTGGCAAAAAGCGTTTTCGGTCTCGCCGTTGGGTGTTCGTGCAAGAATTCGGCAATGGCCCAGGCAATAGAAATTCCGTCGTAAGTACTCGTGCCACGGCCAATTTCATCCAATAAAATCAAACTCCGGTCAGAAATATTGTTCAGGATGCTGGCCGTTTCGTTCATCTCTACCATGAAAGTACTTTCGCCCGAAGAGAGGTTGTCGGAAGCTCCCACACGGGTAAATATTTTGTCGGTAAGCCCCAAATTGGCCGATTTGGCCGGCACAAAGCAACCCATCTGCGCCATGAGCACAATTAATGCGGTTTGGCGTAAAATAGCCGATTTACCCGACATGTTGGGACCAGTAATGATGATAATCTGCTGGCCTTCATTATCCAAAAACACATCATTGGTAATGTATTCGTCGCCAGTTGGCAATTGCTTTTCGATAACCGGATGCCGCCCGCCTTTAATATCGAGTTCTTTTTTTTGATTAAGCTCTGGCTTTACATAATGGTTTTTGATGGCCAATTGTGCAAAGCAAAGCAATACATCCAGTTGCGCTGTTAAAAAAGCATTCAGCTGGATAGGCTTGATGTAATGCGCCACTTGAAACATCAGCTCGTTGTACAGCCTGACTTCGATGGCCTGTATTTTTTCTTCGGCACCTAAAATCTGCTCTTCATACTCCTTCAGTTCTGGGGTAATGTAGCGCTCGGCATTAACCAAGGTCTGTTTACGGATCCAGCTTTCGGGTACTTTGTCTTTGTGGGTATGGGTAACTTCGAGGTAATAACCAAATACGTTGTTAAAAGATATTTTAAGCGACGGAATGCCCGTACTGGCCGCTTCTCTTTTCTGGATTTCGACCAGATACTCTTTGCCTCCGTAGGCAATTTTACGCAAACGGTCCAGCTCTTCGTCAATGCCATCGGCTATGACATTGCCTTTAATCAGCAAGGCCGGAGGATCGGGTTGCAGTTCTCTTTCCAGTCGTTCTTTAATGCTTAAACAAGGATTAAGTTGCGAGGCCAAGGCTGTGAGAAACGGGTTTTCAGTCTTTTCGGCCAGTTGTTTGACCTCTTCAATATGCCCCAATGCCCTTTTCAGTTGCAACAGTTCGCGCGGCCCCGCCTTTTGCAGGCCTACTTTCGAAATCAGGCGTTCTAAATCGCCGATTGGTTTGATGTGGCCCAGAAACTCTTCGAGCAAGGTTTCATGCTTTACCAAATAATCGACCATGCCCAAGCGCTCCTGAATAGGCTTCAGTTCTTTTAAAGGCATGACAATCCATTTGTGCAACAGGCGCGCACCCATGGGCGTACAAGTTTGATCAAGCACATTGAACAAGGTAACGCCATTATCGTTGGCCGTGCTTACCAATTCCAGGTTGCGGATGGTAAAACGGTCGAGCCACATGTAGCGGTCTTCTTCAATCCTCGAAATGGAAGTGATATGCTGCAGGTTACGGTGTTCGGTTTCGCCCAGGTAATACAGCACCACTCCTGCTGCAATTACACCAGCCTGCAACTTGTCGACCCCAAAACCTTTGAGCGAGTTAACCTCAAAATGTTTGGTTAGGGTTTCGTTGGCATAATCGGCTGTAAAAGCCCAATCGTCTAAGCCGAAAGTATAGAATTTATCGCCAAAGAGATTGAAAAAATCCTGGCGCTTATGTTTTTGAAAAACCACTTCCGTAGGCCTAAAGCTCTGCAAAAGCTTGTCGATGTATTCGGAACTGCCTTGGGCGATTAGAAATTCGCCGGTAGAGATATCGCAAAAGGCCACGCCCATGGTTTGCTTGTCGAAGAAAACAGCAGCGAGGTAATTGTTGGCTTTTTGGCTCAGGATGTTGTCGTTGTAAGCTACTCCGGGTGTAACCAATTCGGTAACCCCGCGCTTTACGATAGTTTTGGTCATTTTGGGATCTTCGAGCTGATCGCAAATCGCCACCCTTTGTCCAGCTCTCACCAATTTAGACAGGTAATTTTCGAGCGAATGATGTGGAAATCCGGCAAGTTCCAAGGCCCCGTTTGGCCCGGTTCCCCTTTTGGTGAGCACGATGCCCAAAATCTGGGCAGTTTTAACGGCATCTTCGCCAAATGTTTCGTAAAAATCTCCTACTCTGAATAACAATAGCGCACCAGGATATTTAGCCTTGATGGTATTGTACTGTTGCATTAATGGGGTTTCTTTCGCTGTTGCCTTCGCCAAAATTGTTCTGAATTTATAAACCGTAAATATACTATCTTGTGGCGTAGCGATAAAACGTTTGTGGAGAAAATATGTGAAATGTTAAGAGGTAACCGATTGTCAAAACCCAAAGCCGATGCCTTTGTTTGTAATTCATAACCAATACCTAAAAGGATGGAAACTAAAGTGATTGTACAGGAATTTTTAGTTGTACTTAATGCCGATAATTTTGCCAAAACAAGCACCTATTTAAATAACCCGAGGTTTGTTGAGACCATGGACACCCGATACGCACCGGAAAACAGTCACATCAAAACCTTTAAAACAAGGTTTGATCCTCGCCAACTCTTAGCTCATTCATAATGAATATAGCTATTTTAATCAACCAAATCTTAAATCGCCAATAATTAGGCTATCTTTGCAGAAATTAAAGCTAATGGCAATATTACATAGAAAAGAAGAAAAAATACAGGTCGTGTTGGGCAGATTGCCTAAAAAATATACCCACGAAGAGTTTATAGCCATGTTTATCAAACTCTATTCTAAAGACTGGGGCAAAATAAAATCGGCCTACATTAAACAATCGCAAGACAAAGAACCCGGAACCCTAGTAAGGATGCCAAAGCCGGATCTTTATTTGAAGCAAATATTAGAAATCTACCTGCAGGGACCAGTTGTTAAAGCAGTTCCTGTAAAAGAAGAATTGTCTGTAGCAGCTGCGCCTCAAAAAGCTAAGCCCACCAAAAAGGAAGCAACTGAGGAAGAGCCGGTTGCAAAAGCCAAACCTGTTGCCAAAGCTAAGAAAGAAACAGCAGCCAAGGAACCTAAAATTGCCGTTAAAAAGACAAAAGCTGTTGCAGAACAGGCGGATACCGAAACATTAGCGCCTGCAAAAACCAAAAAAACAACCACTAAAAAGGATGTTGAAATTACGCCGGAAGCCACTCCAAATAAGGCAATCAAGACTAAAAAAGAAGCCACTATCGCAGCTGAGCCTATAAAAACGTCAAAAAAAGTGGTTAAAAAAGAGGATTCCGCTACCGGAACACCTACTGAAAATAAAGTTACATTACCAAAAAAAGCAGTTGCTAAAGCTAAAAAATAGATTTTTTATTTTGAGCTTTTGCTCTTGTTGATGAAGCAAAATCAGCAAGAGCAAAAATCTCTTAATGCTGGATGTTGCGCAACTAGGGAGGCTTTCAGATTTGAGCTATAACACACAGTATTTTAACCTCTTAGATCTGATTTGGAGAGCAAGGCCTTATATTTAGCTTGCTTTGTTCCAGCAAATTCCTAAACAGCTCATCTGTTTCTTTATTCCTTACACTTACGTGAACATTTCCATATTGGCAAATAGACAAAATCAAATGCTGTTCTTTGTCTATAAAATGAACATACTGTAAAATTCCATTGGTTCTGCTCAACCAAGCAAGGTGCTTCCAAAAGCAAAATGCTTCTGCAAGGCTAAGCTCTAAGCCACCATCAAATTTCTTTTTAATCTTTAGTGCTTTTAGATATTTAAAAGCTTTTTTAACAGGTTTTACAAAATCAATATGCTCTCTAAATCTCCATGTAATGGCTTCGTCTCCAAGAAAAATCAAAGAATCAATTTCAAGCTTTTCAAATAGCTTTCTTAATGCTTTGGCTACCAACTTGGCGCGATGTTTAAATGATTTGGCCTTCAGGGTTAATTCAAAAAAAGAGAAGCATTCCGGATAAAAATACTCTTCCTCATCTATTAACTTATTGTATTTTCTTAGCGGAAAAACGGGGTATATCTTGATGCACTCAGCTCTTTCTATCAGTTTGACCATCGTGGCTACAGCTGTTGTATATACCCCAAAAACAGCTCCATGGCTTGTCTTTTCTCTGGAGTTAGGTCGAAATCAAGTTTATGGAAAAGGTAATCGTCGAGGTCGAAATTAGGAATTGGGGCCAATTGTTGCAACAGTTCTTTTCGGTGTGCCAAACCTTGTTTTAAAGCTTCATCAAATTCGGTTATAAATGCTTGCGGAATGGTTTTATTGGCTATCCAAGCCGCATACAAAAAAGGCAAGCCGGTAAATTTCATCCACTCCTCGCCCATATCGTAGGCATAGGCAAAATCGTCTTTGCGGCCAAATGTACGGTCGCCAATCAGCACCATGGCATCGGTTTTCGCCTCCTGATCGGTTACAAAATCTACTTCAACTTTAAAATGGAACTTGAGCAAAACCTTGGCCAAATTGTTGGAGGTACGCGATTGCGGATCGAGCTTCAGGGTTTTGATTTCCTGCACGGGAACGTCGGCAAAAATAAATACCGAATTTACCGCACCAACCGAACCTATGCAATAAGAGCCGATGATATGGGCATGGGGTACCTGCGGAAAAGCCGCTACAGGTATCAAGCCTATATCTACTTGGTTAGTAATCAGTTTTTGTGCACAATCTGAAGGAATATCTAAGCTTAAATCAATCTGGTTCTTCACTTCAGATCTTTCAATTCCGTCAATAAAAGGTTTGGTATTGGTATAGGAAACTGCAGAAATCTTAATCTTGTTCAAAATATATCGTTTATTCTTTCTAGTTCGTCGTTGCAAAATGCCAATGGCTTAAACAGCCGACAAATTCTTTAAATGGTCAATATTATTAAAATCGATGATGGTGAAGTGGCCGTTTTCGTAACCTACCTTATAAAGCACGGTGTTCTGGTGCGGAAAATCTGCCATTTCAGATAAAGGCTTATGGCTTAAATAACATAGCAACAAGCGCATGGCTCTGCCGTGCATGCAAACCAGCACCGTCTTCTCATCGGCTTGGCTTACCATAACCTCAACGGCATCCTTTAAGCGTGCCAGTACTTCGTTCGGACTTTCGCCCCCCTCAAACTTGGCATCGTAGTCGCCGTTTTGCCAAGCTTCTACCAATTGCATAAAAGCACGGCGCGCCTCTTCGGTATTCGGCTGACCTTCCCATAAACCCCAAGCCAGCTCGTCTAAACCTTCCAATTGTTGCCATGGCAGGCCTAAATCTATAAAGCCTTGTACAGTTTGATGGGTACGTTTTAAGCTGGAAGTGTAGATTTTAGCAAAGGGAACCGTTTGATAGTGATCAAAAAATGCCTGTCCCTGCTTTCTTCCAGTATCATTCAGATCGCTGTCTACGCCACGCCCCTGTACAATGCCCAGGCGGTTCAATTCGGTTTCGCCATGTCTGATGATATAGAGTTCTTTCATTGAAGGGGATTAAAAGTTGGAGGGTTTTAAGGTTAAAAGTTAGCGGTTAGTTTATCACCGGTAGTTTGTAGTATTGAGGCTTCGCCTCTTCTTCAAATACAACTTCAGTATAATCGGTTACTACATTGTACAAGGTATCTCTTTCTATGGGCTTACGGCCTACATGCTTAATCAGGTCTACCAGTTCTTTGGTACTCATAGCCGGGTTTTGCTCTTCGGCGCCAGCCATCGAATAAATTTTGGTGGTATCGTCTAAGGTGCCATCAATGTCATCCACGCCAAAATTGAGCGACAGCTGGGCAGTTTCCCTGCTAATCATTGCCCAATAGGCCTTGATATGATCGAAATTGTCCATATAAATACGGGCAATCGCATAGTTTCTCAAATCTTCAACCACCGAAACTTCGGCTACATGGCTCATTTGATTATGTTGATTCCTGAACTTTAATGGAATAAAAGTTTGGAAGCCTCCGGTTTTATCTTGCAACTGGCGCAAACGCTCCATATGGTCAACCCGATGCGCAAACTTTTCGATATGTCCGTAAAGCATGGTGGCATTTGAGCGCATGCCCAATTTGTGCCATTCTTCGTGTATGGCTAGCCATTGGTCGGCCGTGCACTTATCTTTGGCAATCTGCTCGCGGATTTCGGGATGGAAAATCTCTGCACCGCCTCCTGGAATTGATTCCAATCCGGCATCTTTCATCAATTTCATGCCTGTGGCATAATCGATTTTAGCTTTCTTGAAAATATAGTGGTACTCAACAGGTGTTAAGGCTTTTACATGCAAGGCCGGACGGTGCTTTTTTATGGCAGTAAACAAGGCCGAATAAAAAGCGACATCGTACTGTGGCAAAACGCCCCCAACAATATGTACTTCGGTAACGGGCTCATTGTCGTACTTCCTCACTACGTCCATCATTTCTTCCATGGTTAGCGCCCACCCTTCTTCCTTTTGCTTGATCAGTCTCGAGTAAGAACAGAATTTACAATCGTAAACGCACAGATTAGTAGGTTCCAAGTGAAAATTGCGATTGAAATAAGTCAAGTCGCCATGTTTTTTTTCGCGAATATAATTGGCCAAAATACCCAAATAACCAAGCTCTGCATGCTCATACAGGTATACGCCTTCATCAAAAGTAATTCGTTCGCCGGCTTTTACCTTTTTAGCTATGGCGAGTAGAGGTGCCGAAAGAGTTGGATTGTGGAGAAGAATATCTAAAGCTTGCACTGCCATCCTTTATTAATGTTTAGGCAAAAGTACAACAATGACCTAATTGAACATCATTTTCTTGTAAAAATGGCTTATTTAGAAACGATATCCGATAGTGGGTTGACAGTTGGCGGTTTTGAATAGCGATTTTGCTTCAGATTTAGCTCTTTCAGTCCTGACCGAAATCGAGGTTTTGAACAAGTAGCAATCACCGACAAGCATTATTCATTTGGTTACCCGCTCAGACTTGTACTCAAGTCGTGCCTAAAACAGCTTGTACGCCGATGGAATACCCATCAACAAAAAGAGCCATAATCAATCGACTATGGCTCTTTATCTTTTAAGCTTTGCCTATTTGGCCGCTTTCGAAAAGTTCATTACGATATAGGCGGTTTTGTTGCCGTATTCGATTGGCGATTTGATGGTCATGTTCACATCATCGGCAGCGGCCAGCATTAAGCGATAGCCTTCGGTTACGTTTTTAGCTTTATCGCCTTCATAAAGTTTTTTAAACTGAAAAGTTCCATCTGCCGCATTTACTGACCAGAAAATAGTCTGTGTTTTGGCTGCACAAGTGGCACTTGATGGCAAACTGTAGCTTCCATTGCCACTATTGGTCAGGTTCCAAGTACTGCCAATAAAACATTTATAAGAGCTTTCGCCCAAGAACGATTTCACCGCGATATCAGGAATACCGTCAAAAGTAATGTTATTGAGCACCCAATTTCCGGTTACACCGCTTCTCTTTACGGCTGGTGCGCCTGATGTTGTTTTCGGAGAACAGCTTTGTAAAACTATTATTGAACTACAAATTAAAGCCGCTATTAAAAATATTCTTTTCATATACTTGTTTTTTAATATGCTAATTACACAAATCTTGCCAAAATCTACAACTTTTAAGATTAAAATTTAGCTTTGCTTTAAATCCCTAGTAATTAAGCCTGAAAAATGAAACCAGAAACTGCGGCCATACATGCTCTTCATTTAACCCAAAGCTCTACGGGCGACGTCACCATGCCAATAAGCCTCTCTACTACTTTTTTAAGGGGCGAAGATGGCGGCTACCCTGGCGGACATATGTATAGCAGAGTGAGCAATCCAAACCGATCGGCCCTGGAAAGTGTAATAACCGCACTCGAATTTGGCGAAGACAGCTGCGCGTTTTCTTCGGGAAATACTGCCGGAATGGCTGTATTTCAGGCACTGGAACCCGGTAGCCACATTATTGCCCCCGACGATATGTACTGGGGTTTTAAGAAACAGCTGCAAAGCATTTTTGCGGCTACCCTTACTTTCGATTTTATTGACCTGACCGATCATTCGGCCGTAGCCAACCATATTAAACCCAATACAGCGCTAATTTGGGCCGAAACGCCATCCAACCCGCTTTTAAAAATTACGGACATTGAGGCGCTGGCGGCGATTTGCAAAAAACACCAACTCATTTTTGCCTGCGACAGTACCTTTGCTTCGCCCAGCTTGCAAAACCCTATCAAGTTGGGAGCCGCTATTGTGATGCACTCTACCACCAAGTACATTGGGGGCCACAGCGATGTACTGGGCGGTTGCTTAACTACGGCGCGTAAAGACGAATTTTGGGAGAAAATCAAAAATATTCAGCAGATTGGTGGCGCAGTACCCTCTCCTTTCGATTGCTTTTTGCTGTTGCGCAGCCTCAAAACATTGGCCTACCGCATGAAAGGACATTGCGAAAATGCCGAAAAATTGGCGCAACACTTAGCGCAACATCCTAAAATAGCAGGAGTTTATTATCCAGGCTTAGCTTCGCACCCGCAACACGAGATCGCCAAAAAACAGATGAGTGGTTTTGGTGGCATGCTTTCTATTTTGGTTAATGGCGATGCCACGGCAGCCAGAACAGTAGTAAACAAGGTAAGCCTATTTGCACAAGCAACCAGTCTGGGCGGCGTAGAAAGCCTTATTGAGCACCGTGCATCAGTTGAAGGTCCCGATACCAAAACGCCACAAAATTTAATTCGGATTTCGGTTGGCTTAGAGCATATCGATGATTTGATTGCCGACCTAGACCAAGCACTGGCATTTGTATAGCAATAGTTTATGGGACATGGACCACCTACCATCCACTATTAGTCCATAACCATTTACAGCAAATAACTCAAAATCAATAACTTAAAAATAAATCGAAATTTTATTTTGCAGGTTTTCAGATTTTCACATATCTTTGGAACATTATTCGGCGAAAGCTGAATTTCCAAGTCAATATCTTTTAAAGATTTGATTTATAAAGAAGTGGCGAGAGACAGGCTCTTTGACCCACTGGCAACCCTCCCTAACGGAGAAGGTGCCAATTCCTGACCGGGCAACATGGTGTTGTTTGGAAATATAAATTGAAGAAAATGAAAAAGTTCAATTCATCGTCGCTCCTTAGCGAAAATTCAGGTTCAAAACCCAAACAGTCGGTTTCATTTTTAAATGTAAATCAGTTTTGCTGTAACGCACAGTTGATGTGTTGTATGTGCTGTCGCATATACTAAGCACAAAATTCTTCCCCTTTGTATGTTCAATTTGGAAGGCCCTAAAAAATTAGGGTACGCTAACGGCTAATGCTGGATTTAAGCCAAAAATAGCCACTCGCCTACTTCAGGCAAACGTAATCAACTTATCGTTTCAGGCATTTACAATTTAAACTTAGAAATCATGTCAACATCCTATAAATTCGAAACCCTACAGCTGCACGCTGGACAAGAAATAGACCCTACAACTGGCTCAAGAGCCGTACCTATCTATCAAACCACTTCTTATGGCTTTAAAAATTCTGAACATGGCGCCAACCTCTTTGCGCTAAAAGAATTCGGCAACATTTACACCCGTTTAATGAATCCTACCACCGATGTATTCGAAAAAAGGATTGCCGCATTAGAGGGTGGAGTTGCCGCCTTGGCCGTAGGTTCTGGACAAGCTGCCCAATTTATTGCCTTGAACAACATTTTGCAGGCAGGCGATAATTTTGTAGCCTCGAGCCACTTATATGGCGGTACTTACAACCAATTCAAGGTAGCCTTTAAGCGTTTGGGCATCGAAACCCGTTTTGCCAACGGCGATGATCCTGCCGACTTCGCAAGCAAGATTGATGGCAATACCAAAGCTATTTATGTAGAAACCATTGGCAATCCTTCGTTTAGCATTCCCGATTTTGAGAAAATAGCGGCCATTGCCAAACAATACGACCTGCCACTAATTGTAGACAACACATTTGGTGCAGCCGGCTATCTGTTTAAACCATTGGAACATGGGGCACATGTGGTGGTACAATCGGCCACCAAATGGATTGGCGGACATGGCACCAGCATCGGCGGCGTAATTGTTGACGGTGGCAACTACAATTGGGGCAACGGCAAATTCTTTCAATTTATCGAACCAGCCGAAGGGTACCATGGCTTGATTTTCGACGATGTTTTCGGACAAGACGGCCCGTTTGGCAACATCCAGTTCATTATCCGTGCCCGTGTTGAAGGCCTGCGGGATTTTGGTCCGGCATTGGCACCTTTCAATTCTTTCTTGTTGCTCCAAGGATTGGAAACCCTGTCATTGCGTGTACAACGCCATGTAGAAAATGCGCTGGCTTTGGCAACTTGGCTCGAAAACCATCCGGCAGTAGCTAAGGTAAACTATCCTGGCCTGGAAAGCAGTCCTTACCATGCCAATGCCAAAAAATACCTGCGCAACGGATTTGGGGCTGTGCTTTCATTCGAACTGAACGGCGATAAGGAACAGGCCATTGCCTTCGTCGACAGCTTAAAATTGGTAAGCCATTTGGCCAATGTGGGCGACGCCAAAACATTGATCATCCAGCCATCGGCCACTACGCATCAGCAACTCAGCATCGACGAACAAATTGCAGCCGGCGTTACGCCAAACCTGTTGCGCGTTTCTGTAGGCATTGAGCATATCGACGATATCATCGCCGATTTTGAACAAGCTTTTTCAGTTGTCAGTTCTCAATTGCCAGTTAACAGTTTGCTAGTTTAACCCTTCAACTTTCCAACATCCAAACCCTACATATACCACCAACAGAAAATGAGTACTACAGCCACTTATAAATACCCTAAGCTCTTTAAGTTAGAAAGCGGCAAAAAACTACGCAATGTAGAAATCGCCTATCAGACTTATGGAAAACTGAATGCCAACAAAGACAATGTAATTTGGGCTTGCCACGCCTTAACTGCCAATGCTGACGTGTTGGATTGGTGGGACGGCCTGTTCGGCAACAGCGCCTTGTTTAACCCAAATGAGCACTTTATTGTATGTGCCAATATTTTGGGTTCGCACTATGGCACTACCAATCCACTGAGCATTAATCCAGTAACTGGACAGCCTTATTACCTTTCTTTTCCTGAATTTACCATCAGGGATCTGGCAGGCTTGCATCAACTATTGGCCAACCATTTAGGGATCAACAGCATTAAGGTATTGATTGGCGGATCTTTGGGCGGACAACAAGCATTAGAATGGTCGATTGCCAAAACCATAAATGTAGAAAACCTGATTTTGGTGGCTACCAATGCGGTGCATTCGCCCTGGGGCATCGCCTTTAACGAAAGTCAGCGTTTGGCCATCAGTACCGACAGGACTTTTTACGCCAATCAGCCCGATGGTGGACTGAAAGGCCTAAAAGCGGCGCGCAGTATCGCCTTGCTTTCTTATCGTACCTACGAAGCTTATGCCGCTACACAATTGGAAAGCGTAAACGACAAAATCGGCAACTACAGGGCATCGTCTTACCAAAACTACCAGGGCGAGAAACTATGCAAGCGCTTTAATGCCTACAGCTATTGGTATTTGAGCAAAGCGATGGACAGCCATAATGTGGGTCGTGGCAAGAAAAGTATTGTAGCAGCATTGGCCGAAGTTGAAGCAAATACCTTGGTTATTGGTATCGATAACGATATCCTCTTCCCCATCGGCGAGCAAAAATTCTTGGCCGAACATATTACCGATGCGCAATTCAGCAGTATCAACTGTGCCTATGGCCACGATGGCTTTTTGATAGAGACAGACAAACTGACCAACATTATCGGAAATTTTTTAAAGGAAAGCAGCGACAAGAAGATCATCAAGTTGCATCAAACGGCCTAGAGAAAACCATCATGTATATAGTCAATGGCCCAAGCCCAATGCGACTAACGAACAAGTGACTGATAAAATTTACTAAAGAATTAACATAACATAAAAATGAGCAAGAAACTTAAAATAGGATTATTTGGATTTGGTGTGGTTGGACAGGGCCTTCATGATATTATCCGCGGACAGAACCTCAATTTAGAGGTGGTAAAAATAGCCATCAAAAACCCGGAAAAGAAACGAAGCCTGGATGCACATCTTTTCACCACTTCGCACGATGAAATCCTGGACAATCCGGAAATCAATACTATTGTAGAGCTGATTGACGATGCTGATGCCGCTTTCCAGATTGCCAAAAAAGCGTTGAGCAATGGGAAACACGTGGTATCGGCCAACAAAAAAATGATTGCGATCCATTTGGAAGAACTGGTGAAACTACAGGCCGAACATGGCACCTCGCTACTGTACGAAGGAGCGGTATGTGGCAGTATTCCGATTATCCGTAACCTGGAAGAGTACTACGACAATGAATTACTGCATGGAATCAGTGGTATCTTCAATGGCTCATCAAACTACATCCTTTCTAAAATATTCAATGAAGGACTAAGCTACGGTACTGCGCTGCAACAGGCACAGGATTTGGGTTTTGCCGAAACCGACCCCATTTTGGACGTTGGTGGCTACGACCCTAAGTTTAAACTGACCATAGCCACAGCACATGCCTATGGCTTGTTTATCAATCCGGATCATATTTTAAATGTAGGCATCCAAAATATTTCAGATGCCGATATCCAATATGCAAGAGAGAAAAACTTTAAGATCAAATTGGTGCCTACGGCGCGCAAAATCAGCACCAAGCAAATCGTAACCTTTGTATTGCCCAAATTTGTAAAGGCCGACGATTTCTTGTTCAACGTAGAAAACGAATACAATGGCGTAACTGTGCAGGCCGCTTTTGCCGATAAGCAGTTTTTCTTTGGTAAAGGTGCCGGTGGCCACCCAACCGGTGCGGCTGTGCTTTCTGATATTGCTGCTTTGCGCTACGACTACCGCTACGAGTATAAAAAATACCACCAACAAAACGGCCTCGTCCATACCGACAAAGTAAGCATTGAAGTTTACCTGCGTTACGTACATGAGTACACCGTAGAAAAGCTCCAGGTAGAGAATATCTCCGAACGTTTTGCCCGCAACGACTACAAATACGTAATTGGCAGCATCAGCTTGAAAAGCCTGATCGAAAACCGTGAGTTGTTGCTAAACAAAGACGTATTTATTGCCCAAACCGGCAAACTCACCTACAGCCAACAAGACATCAAGGCCATTGCCGAAGAAGGATTACTTGTAAATTAAAAAAAACCGACTTTCGAAGTCTTAAAGAATCGAAAGTCTATTCTCAACATATTTTTTGTTTTGTCTCTATGCAAAAAGGCCCGAAATATTCGGGCCTTTTGCTTTATCGTACAATTATTTTAAGAAATCTCTCGATTGATATCCCAGTTCTCGAGATAATCGGCTACGCGACGGACAAACGAGCCACCCAACGCCCCATCTACCACCCTATGGTCGTAAGAAAGCGAAAGGAACATCATGTGGCGAATGGCAATTACATCGCCAAACTCCGTTTCTAAAACAGCCGGCTTCTTTTTAATGGCGCCAACGGCTAAGATGGCTACCTGTGGCTGGTTGATAATCGGGGTGCCCATTACATTGCCAAAAGAACCCACATTGGTTAAAGTGAACGTGCCGTTTTGGGTTTCGTCAGGTTTCAGTTTAGAGGCACGTGCCCTCGAAGCCAAATCGTTAACGGCTTTGGTCAAGCCAACCAAGTTCAGCTGATCTGCATTCTTGATAACCGGTACAATGAGGTTGCCGCTAGGCAAAGCCGCGGCCATACCAATATTGATATCGCGTTTTTTGATGATTTGGGTTCCGTTTACCGTTACATTGATCATCGGAAAATCCTTAATCGCCTTGGTAACAGCTTCCACAAAAATTGGCGTAAAGGTAATTTTTTCGTTCTCCCTTTGTTCGAAGGTCTTTTTCACCCTATCGCGCCATTTCACCAAATTGGTTACGTCGGCTTCAACAAAAGAAGTCACATGTGGCGAAGTTTGCTTGCTCATCACCATGTGATCGGCAATCAGCTTGCGCATTCTGTCCATTTCAATAATTTCATCGCCACCACTTAAGCTTGGCGCTGGTGCAACCGTTGCTTGTGGCTTGGCTGGCGTGGCAACAGGCTGATTGGTTTGTGCAGGTTGCGCGGCTGCAACTGGCGCACCGCCATTTTTTTGTTGCACATAATTGAGCAGGTCATCCTTGGTTACGCGACCATCGGCCCCGCTTCCTTTGAGCTGATCAAGCTCTGCCACAGAAATATTTTCCTGCGCCGCTATATTTTTGACCAACGGCGAATAAAAACGCCCCGAGTCTTTAAAATCTTGTGAAGTATTCGATGTAGTGGGTGTACTTGGCAATTGGCTGATGCCTGGAATATTGGCTTCGGCAACAGCTGGAGCTTCTTGCGCGACCGGCGTTTCCTGAGCCGATGTGCTTGGCTGGCCACCCTCAGTTTCGATAATGGCAATTACCGCTCCTACTTGAACTACATCATCAGCAGCAAACAACTGCTTTACCAGCTTTCCTGCAACTGGCGACGGCACTTCCGAGTCTACTTTGTCGGTAGCAATTTCCAATATGGTATCGTCCAGCTGAATGGTATCTCCCGGCTGTTTCGTCCATTTGATAATGGTCGCTTCTGCAACACTCTCTCCCATTTTTGGTAACAATAATTCGTATTGTGCCATAGTAATTACTTGTGTTTATAATTGGTATACGGGCGCAAAAGTACGCTTTTTTAGCGATTTAATTCAAATCTTGTTTCAAGAGATTTAGCAGCATGGTTAAAGCGGCCATTGCCGAGCGTTCGATATTCTGAATCCTTTTGTTGCCAAAAGTGAACAGTTTAGCTTCTACTTTATGCTTACTGGCCACAGCAATCCATACCGTTCCGACAGGTTTCCCGGGCAAGCCGCCACCCGGACCGGCAATACCACTTACCGCAATGGCGTAATCGGTTTTAAAATGCGAAATGGCTCCTTGGGCCATCTCCTTTACAGTCTGCTCGCTTACTGCGCCAAAGGTGGTCAATGTTTCATGTTTTACGCCCAGAATAGATTCTTTCAAATCGTACGAATAAGCTACTGCACCGCCTGCAAATACGGCCGAAGAACCTGCGTGCTGCGTAATCAGATGCGAAATATAGCCTCCGGTACAACTTTCGGCGGTAGAGAGCGTAAGCCCTTTGGCTTCCATTTGGTCGAGAATTGCTTTTTCGAGGGCAATATCCTGATCAATCACTACATGTTTGGCAATCCGCGTCATGATTTGCTGCGCAAAATGCCCAATCTCTTTTTCCAAGGCCGCCTCATCGGTACCTTTACCGCTTAGCCTCAACCTTACCTGACCAAGCTTTGGCAGGTAGGCCAATTTGATATAGCCGGGCAATTGTTCTTCAATATCTTCGATTTGCTGCGCCAAAAACGATTCGCCCAAACCAGCGGTTAAAATGGTCTTATGGATGATTGACGAAAGATTAAAAGTTTTTTTGATGCGCGGCAGGATTTCTTCTTCCATCAAATACATCATTTCGAAAGGAACACCAGGCATAGACACAATTATTTTTCCATTCACCTCAAACCACATGCATGGAGCCGTTCCGTTTTTGTTCTGGATCACCGTACAACCATCTGGAACATCGGCCTGTTTGATGTTGGCCTCGATCATTGGCCTATTGAGACGCGCAAAAATATCGGTTACATGGGCCAAAGTAGCTTCGTCCCTGCGCAAAGGCATATTGAAATAATTGGACAAAGTCAATTTGGTTACATCGTCTTTGGTTGGCCCCAAGCCGCCGGTCATCAAAATCAGGTCTGCACGTTGCTGCGCTTCGTCTAAAGCCTGTTTAATATGCTCGGCTTGGTCTGAAACCGAAGTAATCTGCTTAACGCTTACGCCAATCTTGTTCAGTTCTTGGCCCATCCATGCAGAATTGGTGTCTACAACCTGACCAATCAGGATTTCGTCGCCAATGGTAATGATTTCTGCTAGCATCTTTCTATGTATTTAGTATTTGGTATAGTAGCCTTTGCGTTTGCTCAGTTTCAGGTCTTGCAGGATAGAAGCTTTTACTTTGATATCGATCGAATAGCTCTGGTAGCTGCCGAATGGTATCCAGCTGGCACTCAAATCCCAGCAATGCAGGTCGCGGTAAATGGCAAACGAAGTATAAGAGAGGTTTTTGGCCTTAAAGTCGTAACCAGAATTGAACTGTATTTTCCACTTTGGCGTTAAATTAAAATCGCCGTTAAAGTTTAGCGTATTACTGATATTTCGGGTCTCCTTTTGACCGAATGGATTGTTATAGTTGAAGCTATACGAAAAAGCAAAATTCCAAGGAATATTAAAATCGACAAATGCATTCGGATCTCGACTAATAGCAGCCAGCTCTTCAATCTGTTCTGGCGTACGACCCGTTTGTGTGGTCTGGTTTTTCAGGTTGTCCATGTTTTTGTTCCGAGCTTTGAGGGCATCTGGATTCAAGCTATAATCGAAAGAAAATGTGAAATTGGTTAAACGAGGCAATTTTCCCTCACTCCACACAAACTTGTCGATCTCTCTGTAAGAACGACTAGTCACCTGGTTCGCACCCGTTCCAGAAACGGTGGTAACTTCCTGCACCACATAAGGACTAAACACCCCGCTAAAGTTAAAGCCAAGTTTATCGGTAAACTGCGAACGGCCGCTAAAGTTAATCGGTGCCAGCTTCATACTATCCTGCACAAAATTGTATGAACTCGAAAAGGTTAATCCTTGGATAATTGGGATCTTTTTCTCTCCGGTGCCTGTAGTATCTTTGGCCGATGCCACTTTTAACTCTACGTTATTATCTACCGAAAAGCCCAAACTGGCCTGTCTACCAGCAGATGGCCCGCCAAAAATACCCTGTTCAAAAACCGAATATTTTAAAGGCTTGCCCTTACTGTCTAGCTTATATTGCCCGGTTGGCACACTTAGTCCTGGCCTAAGGTCGTTGGTATAAATCTCCTGATACTTATAATAATTGCTATTGGCCGAAAAATCGGGCTTGTAAGAAAAACTGATATTCGGCGTAACCACGTGCCTGATGGCTTTGATCTTGCCGAGGTGCTTGAAATCCTTCCGGCCATAAAATTTGGTCGACATGCCCAAACTCAGGGAATATTCGCCTGCCCGCCTAAAGCCGTTCACCGTATCAACCGCAATGCTGTCTACACCTGGCGATTGGATATAGCGATTCCGTATGGTCTGAAAATACCATCGCTCGTTGTAATTGGCATTTGCACTAAAATTGAGGTATTTGAGCACATTGAAAGGCAAGCTGATCGGAATGCTATGCTGCATACCGTTTTTGAAACGCTTTAATCCGTCTTTGTCAAAAAGCAGGTTTTCTTTCGTATTTACGGTATTGCTGGCCTGCAAACTATAGCCTACGCTCAACTTCTGATACCATTTTGGTGTACCAGAGCTGTTTTTCATATCGAAAGGGTTAATGGTCGACATGTTTAAGCTCACCTGAGGCAAAGTTAAACTAATGGTTTTATTCTGTGTTTCTTGCGAGTGGGTTAAGGCCGCGGTTAAGTTAAACAAGCCATCGCCAAACACTTTGCCATAAGAAATACTCGAACTCATGGTGTTCTGCGCAATCTGGTTGATGTCGTAAGTACCATTGGCCGCCGTGGTCCTAAAAAAGTTGCCCGTACCCGCATTTACCGAGGCGCTAAAAGTGGTTCCCGGCCTGGCATTGGCATTTTGCGCATGCGTCCAACCAATATGGAAGTTCTTTTGCGGCGTATATTCCGGCGTACCTTCCAAACCGTTTCGGGTACTGGAATAAGAAAGGTTAAAATTACCATTGTACTTGTAGCGCTTGATGTAATTGGTCGCCAGGCTAAGATCGTAAGAACCATTGGTAAAGATGTTTCCCATCAATTTAGCATCCCAATAATCGTTCAGTGCCAGGTAATAGCCCCCATTGGTCAACGAAAAACCTTTGGTAGCATCTTCCCCTGGCGTAGGCAAAATAATCCCCGACGATTTTTTGTTGGGCTTCGGAAAAAAGCCAAAAGGAATGGCTATAGGTAAAGGTACGCCTTCAAATTCCATATAAACCGGCCCCGTAATAATTTGGGTTTCGGTAGCAATCCCCTTGGTAATGTGTATGCCGTAATGCGGATGCGGCAAATTACAGGTACTATAGATGGTTCCCTTTACATGGAACTCGTTATCGGGTTGCACCTTGGTTTTGCCCCCTGAGAAAAACCCGCCCTGCTGTTCGGTATATACGCCATGCACAATACCCTGGTGTTCCTTGGTGTTATAGGTCAGCGAATCGGCAATAGACGAACCATCTTTGCCCATTTTAAAAATCGGCCTGCCCACATACTTGCCTTTGTCGGTTTTAACGCCACTGGCAAAAATGGTATTGTCTTTCGAATTGAAGCGGATGTAATCGGCATCCAGCTCAAAATCTTCGTAGATTACCCTTGCTTTTCCATATAGATGGATAATGCCGTTCTTGCGATCTGTGCGAATAGAATCCTGCGAATAATATTCCAGCTTATCGTCTAAACTGCTTTTGGTCATCTTTTTTTTGACCTTTGTCGTATCTTTTTTGGAACTGTCGGTTTGCTTAACTACTTGCTGAAAAGCAAATCTAGACAAAGCCATAGCTTTATTCCCCGCAACTGAAAATAAAAGAGTAGCCGTTATGAAAATGATATTCCGTAAAAGTTTCAAATTTGTGCGTGAATGTTATTTTTGCAATAATGTTTATCCCAAAACGTTCAAAATTAATGAAAAATATACCAATGGTTAGGTCAAATCCGATTTTGATGATATTTATTTCTGCCATCCTACTGTTAGGCATTGATAACCAATCATTTGCACAAGAATACAAAATAAAAACAATCGTCATAGATGCGGGGCATGGTGGCCGAGACGGCAATACACGCGGACTTTACTCTGCAGAAAAAGACGTGGCCTTAAAAACGGCATTGCGCCTTGGAAAGCTGATCGAAGACAATTTAAAGGACGTAAAAGTAGTTTACACCCGTACAACCGATGTTTTTATTCCTTTATATGAACGTATCGGCTTGGCCAATACCGTTAAGGCCGATCTGTTCATCTCGATCCACTGCAACGACATGCCGGTTTACACCACCCGTTACATTAGCGGCTATACCCGCAAAAAAGGCAAAAAGATACCGATATATAAATACAGAAGTGCCAAAAGTACCTCTACCAGAGGTACGGAAACCTTTGTTTCGGGTACAGGCAGGATCAACGAGCAGGACGATGCCATTAAAAG
Organism: Pedobacter sp. TM02; assembly: GCF_059705275.1. NCBI lineage: Bacteria > Pseudomonadati > Bacteroidota > Sphingobacteriia > Sphingobacteriales > Sphingobacteriaceae > Pedobacter > Pedobacter sp. TM02. Next base: position 1,979,128 of record NZ_AP046530.1, on the reverse strand, counting down.
AGAAAATGCCGCTATCTTTTTAGAGGACAACTATAAGGAAAACTACGAAGGCTTTAACCCCGACGATCCCGAAAGTGCCATTATCCTCTCGCTGATGAAAAATACTTTCAGGACACAGAGCCTTAAACTGGCCAAATTTGTACAAGACGAATATGTAAAAGTAGGTAGGATTAACAGGGGCGTTCAAGAAAAAAGCCTGGCTGTGTTGGCCCGTGCAGGTATGCCGGCCATCCTTACCGAGATCGGCTTTATTAGCAATCCTGCGGAAGAAGACTACATGAACTCTGAAGCCGGACAAATAGAAATTACCGAATGTCTTTTAAAAGCCATACAAGCTTATAAAGCAAGTGTAGAAATCTAATTCACATTATTTATTGTAAATTTGCACCAAACAAAATTAAATGAAGCTGAAGAAGTACCTGCCTATTCTGACGATATGTTGCTGTTTGACCCTTCAAAGTATCGCTCAAGGGTACAAAATGAAGACGATAGTAATTGATGCAGGCCACGGTGGCTTCAGGTCGGGCGCCGCGGGCTCCTACTCGCTCGAAAAAAACGTAACCTTGCAGGTAGCCCTCAAACTAGGCAAAAAATTGGAAGAAACCTTTCCGCACATCAAAATTGTACAAACACGCAAAACGGATGTTGATGTAGACTGGTACAGAAGGGCCGAAATTGCCAACGATTTGAAAGCCGATCTTTTCATTTCCATCCACTGCAACTCTATGCCCGACGACAGAGTGCTGGTTGGTAAAGACAAAAAAGGCAAGCCCATTTATAAATATGTTAAAAACAAAACCACCAAAGGTACCGAAACCTTTGTAGGCGCCTACCGACGCATTAACGAAATGGATGCCGGCATTAGGGAAAACGAGGAAATTTTAAAGGACAAAGACTACAAGAAAAAAGGTGCTTACGATCCGACAGACCCCGAAGAATTAATTATGCTATCTTTGTACAAATCGTTGTACAGGACAAAAAGCCTCGACCTGGCCCAGAAGATACAAAAAAACTATACCGAAGTAAACAAAAGGGGCAACAGAGGTGTTAAAGAGCAAGGATTATTGATTTTGCAAAGGGCAGCGATGCCTTCTGTACTAACCGAAATCGGCTTTATTTCTAATCCTGACGAAGAAGATTACATCAACTCCGCCAGCGGGCAGGAAGAGATTGTAAATGCAATAGTTGATGCCATTAAGCAATATAAAAAAGAAGTTGAGAACTAAATAAAACCAAACTACGTGAAAATCAAAAACGAAACTAAAGTAGGCGTTCTGGCCGCATTTGCCATAGCCTTATTGATTATCGGCTACAACTTTTTAAAGGGAAATTCCATCTTTTCGAGCGAAACCGTACTTTATGCCAAATACACACATGTAGATGGCTTAACTGTATCTAAACCAGTATTGATCAATGGTTTTCAAATCGGTCGGGTTGATGCATTGGAGCTAAAGCCAGACGGAGGCATTGTGGCGACGCTTAAGATCAAATCGCAGTACGAAATCCCCAAAAACACAATCGCCCGCTTAGAAAGCACCGATTTACTGGGTGGAAAAGCCATTGTAATGGTTTTGGGCGACAGCAAGGAATATGCTGAAGATGGTTTTGTGTTAAACGGAAACGTTGAAAAAGGTTTGATGGAAGCCGTGCAGCCGGTACAGAAAAAAGCTGAGCTGATCATCACCAAAATGGATTCGATTTTAACCAGTGTAAACTCGATCTTAAACCCGAACTTCCAGAAAAATGTGGACCGCAGTTTCAATAGCATTGCCTCTACCCTAACTTCGTTGGAAGCAACTTCCAAAAAAGTGGATGCCTTGGTAGGTTCTGAAAGCTCGAAGCTTTCTAATATCCTTTCTAACGTAGAAGCCATTACGGTTAACTTTAAAAACAATGGCGCTAAAATAGACGCCATTTTAGCCAACCTGAATACCGTTACAGACAAAGCCGCCGCACTTAACTTTAAACAGACCATTGACAATGCCAATAAAGCCGTAGGCGATTTGCAGGGCATGGTTAGTGAAATCAAAAACGGAAAGGGTACTTTGGGACAATTGATTAACGATACCAAAATGTACGACAACCTGACCAATGCAGCCAAAAACCTTGATGCATTGATGATCGACCTTAAAGCCAACCCTAAACGCTATGTACACTTCTCTGTATTTGGTGGCGGTGGCAAAAAAGACGATAAATAGACAGTTTCGTCAAATAATATGATTGAAAGCTGGGATTATATCCCGGCTTTTTTTGTTGGCTTTCAAAAATTTGATCGGGTAAATTTGAGAAATAAAATACACATATGTAGAAATATATACCCGTATTTCTACATATCAATTCACTGTATTTTAAACAGCAAAACCAGTCGACACCTGTTAATATATGTTCTAACAGCTATTTAGTAAATTACTTGAAATTAGGCGTCAAAGGCATGTTTATTGTCGTAAGAGGAGTATTCTTTTTGAACAAAACAGAAGCATGGCTTCTCTTAGATAAACAAATCCTTAATAAATTATCCCTCTTGTGTGCTCAACAAGGGGGATTGCTCTTTTTAGGGGCGGAGGTAAAAGACTAAAGGCTGAAGCTTTATACTTCATGGCCAAAAGACTATAAGCCCTCTTCAAACTTAAATCTCGTAAGTAGTTCCTTCTACGGCCAGTTGTGTAGCAGGGAAAACACTTTTGGCTTCGTCTAAAAGCTCAACCAATGTTTTATAGCGAGAGGAGAAATGGCCAATCAGCAATTTCTTGGCATTTACGGTCTGGGCCACTTCTGCCGCCTGTAGCGCCGTAGTATGGTGTGTTTCTTTGGCTCTTTCGAGCATATCATGCAAAAAGGTAGCCTCGTGGTATAAGGTATCGCAATTTCTGATGCTATCAAAATAGGCGGCATCGAACAGCGTATCTGAGCAATAGGCATAGGATTTAGGCGCTGCAGAATCGGTCGTATAATCGGCGTTCAGCAGCACTTCTCCTCCTGGCAAGGTTAGATCAGCCCCTCTTTTAAGCAAAGGATAACATTCTAAAGGCACATTTTTGGCCTCGAGCTTATCTACCAGCAATTTCCTGAGCCGTTTTTTCTCCGTAAACTTAAAACCTGTACAGGGAATGCGGTGGTTGAGGATAATGGTTTCTACCACTACATCACGGTTTTCGAAAATCACGGCAGGCTGTTCAGGATCGATGGCAAAATACACCAATTCGTAGCGCAACGTTGTATCCGAATGCTTAAACTGCAACGCCAGGATCTCTTGAATGGCTTTGGGGGCGAAGATGTACAAAGGCTTAATCCGACCGTTGAGATGCATGCTAGACAATAAGCCAATCAGGCCGAAATAGTGGTCGCCATGCAAGTGGCTGATGAAGATATAATCTATTTTAGAGGCTTTGAGGCCAAACTTAATGAGCTGTTGCTGCGTACCTTCGCCACAGTCTATCAGGTAAAACTTTTCGTTGCAGTTTAATAATTGGGCAGTGGGATTTCTATTGTATACCGGAGTAGCAGAGCTGCTGCCCAAAATGGTTACCTCAAATTTCATTCAGCCCCTATCCTTTATCTACGCTGCCACGGAGCTCTTTTTCAATCTCCTCCATAAAAATAAGGTCGGTTGCCTCATCCAGTTTGTTCACAAAAACCACCGATTGGTGGAGGTTAGACATCTTGATGATCTTGGCAATACTTTCGTTTACGCCGCACACCACAAAAACGCCACCAGCACTTTTGCAAAGTCTGTCGCCTACCAGCAAACTGCTCAGGTCTTGCGAGTCGATGCATTCTTTCACTTCAGACAAATCAAGCACAATGTTGCGGTAGCCTTCTGTATTTAACAAAATGAATTCCGACTTTAAGGCCGGGGTATTATCATTGGTGAACTTAGGTTCGTCCAATTTTAAAACCACATATTTTTCGTGCTTATCAGTTGAGAATTTCATATTTCTTAGTTTTTTATCCTAAACGAAATCAGCGATTATTTAGACAACAGGTCGTTAATTGCGTTTTGGGTGTTCTTTTCTATTCTGTTTAAAATGTCGGCCGAAGGATTTTTAACAAATTTTTCGCCGGTAATCTGCTCATATAATTCGATGTAGCGCTCTGAAATCGAGTCTACAATTTCGGGGGTCATGGTTGGCACTACTTGTCCGTCTTTGCCCTGAAAGTTGTTTTCGATCAGCCATTTGCGGACAAACTCTTTCGACAATTGCTTTTGAGGTTCTTTGTTTGCCTGTCTTTCTGCATAACCCGCTGCATAAAAATAGCGTGAAGAATCAGGCGTATGAATCTCGTCGATCAGATAAATGGCATCCCCTACCTTACCAAACTCATATTTGGTATCGACCAATATCAAGCCTCTTTGAGCGGCCATTTCGGTACCGCGTGCATAAAGCGCATGGGTGTAGGCTTCGAGTTTTTCATAATCTGGTAACGAAACAATGCCTTTGGCCAGGATATCTTCTTTGGAAATATCTTCGTCGTGGCCAACAGCCGCCTTGGTAGTTGGGGTAATGATGGGCTGTGGCAATTTGTCGTTTTCGTTCAATCCATCAGGCAATGCCACCCCACAAACCGTTCTCTTGCCAGCACTGTATTCGCGCCAGGCGTGACCAGCCAAATAGCCTCTAATCACCATTTCAACCTTAAACGGCTCGCAAATACGGCCAATGGTTACCATTTCGTCTGGCGTGGCCAACACCCAATTGGGAACAATATCTTGTGTGGCGGCCAAAAACTTGGCGGCGATCTGGTTCAGCACCTGGCCTTTGAAAGGAATGGCTTCGGGCAAAACGACATCGAATGCCGAAATCCTGTCGGTCACGACCATCGCCATTAATTCATCGTTGATGGTATACACATCGCGCACCTTGCCTTTATAAAAATTGCTTTGTTGCGGAAAATTAAAATTGGTTTCTTTAATTGCTCTCATTAGCCTATAAAAATACGATTTTAAACCAAAACCACTAGCGTTTAGCTCGCCTCACAACGTAATTTTATTACAATTTGTCTAGAACCGCTTCAAAATCAACCACTAAAATGTGTCCTACGACCTGTTCCTTTACAAATACCGTCATGTGGTCATTCATCTTATGCAGCTGCAGCCTTCCCTTAAACAAGGTTGCATCGGGTTCGGCAAGGAATTTTTTCAATGTTTTGCCATTCGTTTGGTGGCAAACGGCTTCTTCATTACCTGCTAAAACAACCAGTCTCAGGTTTTTGCCATCCTCAGATTCGATGGCCAATTTGAAGGGTTCGTTTAACTCGAATTGCATTTGAATGATTTTAAGACCAACAAAGTTTGATTTTTAGTCTGCAGTTCGCCATCGGTTTTTTTAGCAAATCCGACACGAGACCATATACTACTGAATATCCCCGTAGGCTTTTAAAATGGCTTTCACTAATTTATGGCGCACCACATCTTCGCCGCTTAGGTAAATAATGTCAATGCCTTTAATCTCATTCAGAATGCGTAAGGCATTATGCAAGCCCGATTGCGATTTTTTAGGCAAATCGACCTGGGTAATATCGCCAGTAACAATAAATTTTGCTGTTGGGCCCATACGGGTCAGGAACATTTTCAGCTGTAGGTCGGTAGCGTTTTGTGCCTCATCGAGTATCACAAAGCAGTTATCGAGGGTACGGCCACGCATAAATGCCAAAGGTGCGACTTCGATGGTTCTGTTCTCCAGGTAAAGTTTTAGTTTCTCTGGCGCAATCATATCGTCCAGCGCATCGTACAGCGGACGCAAATAGGGATCTACCTTCTCCTTCAGGTCGCCTGGCAAAAAACCCAGGCTTTCTCCTGCCTCAACGGCCGGACGTGTTAAAATAATCCGCTTGATTTCCTTGTTTTTCAACGCCCTAACAGCTAAGGCAACAGCGGTATAGGTTTTACCGGTACCTGCAGGACCGATGGCAAACAGCACATCGTTTTTGCCGATACTATCAACCATTTTACGCTGATTGGCTGTGCGAGCCTTAACCAATAATCCATGATTGCCATAAACGATTACTTCGCCGCTACTTACTGGCGCAACGGTTGGTGCTTCATCGGTTTTGGCTACTGTTTTTTTGGCACCCAATATCGATTCGACATCGTTGTGCGAAAGTGTTCTGTATTGATCGAGATGGGCAACGAGTTGTTCGAACTTTTGCTCAAAGGCTTTTAGCTCAGCCTCATCCCCCAACGCTTTGACGTCGTTTCCTCTTGCAACGATCTTCAATTTGGGGAAAGCCGCCTTCATCAGCTCGTAGTGTTCGTTGTTAGCGCCCCAAAATTGTACCTGATCGGTTGTTTCTAATGTTAGCTTCAGTTCGTTCAAAATATTGTATTTTTTATTTAGAAGTGTCTATTTTGATTTTAATTTTTGAATATTTGTAGGCGATTTGCCCCTACGCAAGAATAAGAATAAATATTGAATTTTTAATGGCGATTATCACATTAACAACCGACTTAGGCTCCAAGGATTTTTACCAGGCCGCTCTCAAAGGGGGCATCCTGAGCATCCTGCCTACAGCCAATATTGTTGATATTACCCACGAAGTTCCTTCATTTAACATTTCTTACGCGGCCTTTGTACTCAAAAATTCCTATCCCTACTTCCCCAAGAACACGGTACACCTGATCGGTATCGATTCGGTATACAACGAAAAAACCAAATATGTTGCGCTGCGCTACAGAGACCACTTTTTTGTAGGTGCCGACAACGGCATTTTCTCTTTGCTGTTTGACGAAAAGCCCGACGAAATTGTGGAGCTGAACATTATGCAGGATTTGAAATACCTGCACTTTCCGTTGGTTGATATTTTTGTAAAAGCCGCCATCCATTTGGCCAAGGGGGGCAAACTGAAAGATATTGGCATACCGGCCAACGACATTGAGCAACGCATGTTGCTGCATCCGGTAATTGAGCGCGATATTATCAGGGGAAGCGTGATCTACATCGACACTTTTTGCAATGTAATTACCAATATTACCAAAGACCTGTTTACCAAAATACAGCGCAACCGCGATTTTACGCTCTATTTTAGAAAAAGTGAAACCATTACCCAGTTGAGCTGGCATTACAACGAGGTGCCCGAGGGCGAAAAACTATGCTTGTTTGGGATTAGCAACCATTTGGAAATTGCCATCAATAAAGGCAAGGCCAGCGGTCTTTTGGGTTTACACCTGAGTGATATTGTACGCGTTGAATTCCATCCTTAAAATTGATTACCCTATGTTAGTTCGCGTGGTAAAAATGCATTTTGAGCCCGGTTTTATCGATGATTTCAAAACCTTGTTCTCAGGCGTAAAATCGAAAATCAAGGCCTCCGAGGGTTGCGAAGAGGTAAAGCTGTTGCAGCACGAGAGCGAACCTTCTATATTTTTTACCATCAGCTATTGGCAAAGTGCCTACCATCTGGAAAAATACCGCAACTCCGACCTTTTTAAAGAGACCTGGGCCAAGGTAAAGCCTAATTTTGCGCACAAGGCAGAAGCCTGGAGCTTAAACGAATTCTAAACAATGTAGTGAATTGTGTTGTTGTTATGGATAATTAACCTATTCCTGCTAAATACGATGATCAAAAAAACAATTCTCCTCTCGTGGCTTTCTTTATTGTTCAGCTTTTATTGCTTTGCGCAAGATACGAGCGCCTATCAGATCCAAAGGCTAAAAATTAACGGCTTGTTGGCCGAAAGAAGCGCTAAATTTGGCCAGTACGAGGAAAGCCTTAATGCACGCACAGGCATATTTGGTTTTCAAACCAAAAACGACATCAGGAATTCGAATGAGATTTTAAGACAAATTGCCATTAACGACAATAACATTTTTCAAGAGCTTAAGGTATTACTTGATTACAAGGATGTACAAATGCAACAGGTACAAACTACGGCCAATACTACTTCTGAACGCATACTCAATTATCGGAAAAGTATTAAAACCCTGCAGGATCAAAACGAAGCGCTAGGCAAACAGCTCAAAAAAGCAGAAAGCTCAAAAGGTATAGCCTACTTGATGATGGGCATAGCTTTGCTGGGTTGCGGGGTGTTCGGCTTTTTATGGAAACAAAAAGATGTGAAGCGTTATGAAGAAGCAAATCTTTAAGCTCTTGGTAAAACTCAACAAACTGGTATTGCCTAGCTATTACAAAAAAGACCCCATGAAGCTAAGTATTTTTCAGAAAGCAATATTAGGATTTAGGTATTGGGTTTTGACAAACTCGTTGGAATAGCAGGTAGTATTGGATGGTGCACATTGCGATGTGGATGGCCACAGATGAATAGATTTCTAATGTATTGTGTAATGCGTATTAGGATGGCGCAAGGCGTCTACCCGCGCGAGAACAAAACTCAATTGCCTTAATTTCTTAATGGTTGCAAAAAACAGAAAAGCCACAGATGAACGGATTTCCAATGCTTGGTCCAAGGCGTATTGCAATGAGTTTATCTGTTAATCTGTAGCTATAACATCTTATTACAATGCGCGGCACACGTCGACGAAATCGGTACCGTTGAATTCGGGAATGCAAACGGCATCGCAACAACATGGTATTTCTGAACAGGATATGGTGCCACCGGCCAATATGCAACGCTGTGTTCCATCGTCTGGTACGCAAGGTCCAGTTCCCCCCGTTATTTTTTTCATTTCGGTACGCGATAGTGCCTTAGCTACAAATTGTGTTTTCATACTATTTAGTTTTAGGGTTGATTAGAAAAGAACAGGCTAAATTGCCCTGCAAACATTGACGAAACCATCGCCATCAAATTCTGAACTGCAATAGAAATCGCAACAACAAGGGATTTCCAAACAAGAAGTAGTTGCACCACCTAACAGGCACTCCCTGTCGCGGTCGTTTTGAGGGATACAATCACCATCGATTCCACCACCACCGGCTATTTTTTTCATTTCGGCACGCGTTAGTGCCTTGGTTGCAAATTGTGTTTTCATACAAATCTGTTTTTTTGCTTTCGGTTATCTTTTTTTCAAGATAAGACTAAACAAACTGACTTGCAAGCAATTAACCAGTAAACTTTAGTTCTATTTTTTTACAAAAACTAACCCTTAAAATGATGAGACAGCAATCCGACGAGAAATTTGGGCTCTACCCAGGTTGATTTTGGAGGCATTACCTTATCGGCATCAGCCACATTGATGAGTTGCGCTAGGGCCGTCGGCACCAATACAAAAGCTACGGCATTTGTGCCATTGTTCACCTGTTTTTCGAGTTCGCTTAAAGGGGTTTTTCCGCCCTCGAAAGTAATTCTGGCATCTGTTCTGGGATCGTTGATATGTAAAATAGGCAACAAAATGTGATCTTGCAACACGCTCACATCCAAGCAGCCTACCGGATCGTCACTGTAAAGATGGGACTTTGCCTTTAGCTTGTACCAACCAGATTTCAGGCACATGCCAAACTCGTGCAAAATAGTAGGCTTAAACGGCATCGGCATTTTTTCTACCTCAAAAGCTGCCGCCAAAGCGCACAAGAACGCTTCTTCTGTTAAACCGGCCAGATCTCTAACCAAACGGTTATATTCCAGTACTTTGACCTCTTGGGTGTCCATATACACCGTGGAGAAGTAATTGAACTCGGCTGCTTCGTCATTTGCATGGCGAGCTCTTTTATGAAGTCCCATTTTGGCCATCGAAGCGGCCCTGTGGTGTCCATCGGCAATATAAACCACGGGTATTTGGGCAAAAGCATCAACCAATACGGTCAAATCATTCGGTTCATTAATTGTCCACACCCGATGTTCGGTAGCATCGGCAAAACAAAAATCGATTGCCGGCTTTTGGGCCAAGTATTTTTCCATTATGCTTTTCACCTGCGCATTGGGATGGTAGGTGATCAGCACCGGATTGGCGTCCAAATCTGTCTGCTGCAGGTATTCGGCCAACAGTTTTTCCCTTCTTTCTACCGTATGCTCATGCTTTTTGATATGCCCTTCCAGGTAATCGTTGATATGGGTAAGCGTCCAGATTCCTGTTTGCAACAAGCCATCGTGTTTTACCTGATAGATGTAAATAGCTGGCAGTTCTTCGGTAACCAATACTTGCTGCTCGATAAAATCGTCGAGGTTCTCGTTGATCTTTTTGAATACCAGTTCCTGTCGCGAACCGCGCAGATAGGGATTGTCTAGTTCGGGATTGATCAGATGCAGGAAGCTGATCGGATTTTCTGAGGCAATTAGCCTGGCCTGGCCCGTGCTGTAGTGTTCAAGCGGGCGCGTAACTACTTTAGCCAATAAGGCAGCGGCGGGTTTTAAGGCACAAAAAGGCTTGATCCTAGGCATCAGGATTTATAAATGGTTTAAGACGAAGATAGCTTTGCTTATTGTCTTTTTCAAGATTATTTTCTCAAAATCGGCTAATATAGGGTCAAAAAAAAATCTCCGACCAATAGCCGGAGATTTTCTATATTCAATAATCGAATACTTATTTATTAAAATGTTCAATGATCAAATTGGCTAGTTCTGTGCCGATACGCTCTTGGGCTTCGTTGGTAGAAGCGCCAATGTGCGGGGTTAAAGAAATCTTTGGATGGCTTAAGATAGCTTGCGAAGGATTTGGCTCGTTATCAAACACATCCAGGCCAGCAAAAGCAACTTTTCCTGAATCTAAGGCCTGCATAAGGGCCTGCTCATCAATAGTACCACCACGGGAACAGTTAACCACGCCTACGCCGGGCTTCATGGTCTCAAACTCTGCGGCGCCCAAAATAGGCTGGTCGGCAAATGGTGTATGCAGCGAAATAAAATCGCTGTTGGCAATTACTTCTGCCAAACTTACGGTCTGTACCGGAATATCGACCTTAATACCTCCCTGAAAATTTAACGAGATGCTGCCGCTATAGGGATGAAGATCGTAAGCCAATACATTCATGCCCAAGCCCAGTGCCAAGCTTGCCGTTTCTCTGCCTATGCGGCCAAAACCAATAATCCCTAAGGTTTTACCTCTCAATTCGGTTCCTTTGGCGTATGCTTTTTTCAAATCGTTGAATTTGGCATGACCTTCTATCGGCATTTTACGGTTCGAATCGTACAGGAAACGAATTCCTGTAAATAAATGCGAAAAAACCAATTCGGCTACCGATAGCGACGAGGCCGCTGGCGTATTGACCACGGCTACGCCTTTGCTACGGGCATATTCTACATCAATGTTATCCATACCCACACCGCCCCTACCAATGAGCTTGATATTCGGACAGGCATCAATCAGTTCTTTTCTCACTTTGGTGGCACTGCGTACAGTAATGCCGTCGTAATTTAGCAAAGCTTGCGCCAGCTGGTCCTGTGGAATGGTTTGGGTATCGACCGTGATACCGGCATCTTCTAGTAATTTCTTTCCAATTGGATCTATGCCATCATTGGCGAGTATCTTGATCATAACTTATTTGGCGTGTTTTTCTTCAAAAGTTTGCATTAAATCGATAAGTGCGTGAACGCTGGTAATTGGCAAGGCATTGTACATAGAAGCCCTGAAGCCTCCTACGCTCCTATGGCCTTTTAAGCCTTCGAAGCCGTTTTCATCGGCAAATTTCAGGAATGGTTTTTCCAACTCGGGGTTTTCCATCACAAAACAAACGTTCATTCGCGAGCGGTCTTCTACTGCACAGGTTCCCTTAAACAAGGAGTTCCTGTCAATTTCGGCATACAGTGCCTGTGCTTTGGCTTTGTTCTCTTTTTCGATTTCGGCTACGCCGCCTTTAGATTTTAGCCAATTCAAGTTCAACATGGCCACATAAATGGAGAATACCGGTGGGGTATTGTACATGGAGCCATTGTCTATATGTTGCTTATAGTCTAACATAGAAGGAATAGCCCTGCCGGTTTTGCCCAAAATTTCGTCTTTTACAATGACAATGGTCAAACCTGCCGGACCAATATTTTTCTGCGCACCTGCATAAATGAGGTCGAATTTAGACACGTCCACTACACGGCTCATGATATCTGACGACATGTCGCAAACCATTGGCACCTTGGTATCGGGAAAATCGAACATTTCTGTACCATAAATGGTATTGTTGGAAGTGCAATGAAAATAAGCACTATCGGCCGGAATGGTATAATCTTTAGGGATGAAGGTAAAATTAGCCTCTTTAGATGAAGCTACTACGTTGGCCTGTCCAAAATACTTTACTTCCTTGATGGCTTTGTTGGCCCAAACACCGGTTTCTAAATAAGCCGCTGTTTTGCCTTCGGGCAACAAGTTCATTGGCACCATGGCAAACTGCATGCTAGCCCCTCCCTGTAAAAACAAAACGGAGTAGCCCGAGGGTACATTCAAAAGCTCTTTTACCAATTTGCTGGCTTCCTCAATCACCGATTCGAATTCGGGGCTGCGATGAGAAATTTCCAAAATTGATAGTCCGTCTTTAAAATCTACAACTGCTCTAGAAGCTTGTTTAAATACTTCCTGAGGTAAAATGCAGGGACCTGCTCCAAAATTGTGTCTCATTTTTATTTGATTTTTAGTTAGTGTAAATTTAACACTTTCTATCCTAATTATTGACGGTTTTTGAACTTTAGGATCAATTTAAAATTGAACTGTCGGCCGGTTAAGTAATTAGGTACAGCATAGTGCACATTGTCGACGTCTTTTAGCCACAAATACGATACCGTGTTATTGACATTGAGCAAATTAAAAACTTCAAAATAAGCGATAAACGAACTAAAGTACCTATCCAGTAGTTTAGGCTTCCGTAGTGCGGCATCGTCTAAAAAATCCTTAGAAAATCCAATATCAACCCGCTTATAGGCAGGGATTTGGAAATCGTCTGAGTAGTGGTCGCTTTGAGGCGAACCAATTGGCAAACGCGATCCGTACAACAGGTTCAAATGTACCTTATAGGTTGGACTTTTCAGCAGCCTATCCTGAAAAAATATGGAAAAATTAACCCGCTGATCGGTTGGGCGTTTCAAATAGCCCGGATAGAGGGTCACCAATTGCCCGGAGGCATCTTTCTTGGTATACGAATCGCCAATAATGTCCTGGTCGGCTTTCATCAGCGATAGCCTGAAATACGAAACAAGGTCTTTTACAAACTCCCCGCCTACGCTAAAATCAGCTCCATAAGTGTGCCCCTTGGCCACCTGGTCTGACAGATATTTGATCCTTACATTGTCAATTACGTAGGGAATTAATCGGTCTGCATATTTAAAATAGGCTTCGGCGCTAAATTTGAGGCGCGTGCCGAGGCCATCGAAGGCATAATCAAAGCTGGCCGAGGTGTTGTAAGAACGCTGTGCCTTTTGGTCGAGAAACAAAGTTCCATCATAAGCCCTGATGCTGCGATAGGTTGGCGCCTGCTGGTAAACGCCTGCCGTAAAGCGGATAATTTTATTGTTGCTTGGCGGCCGATAAGCCAAGAGCAAACGCGGGCTTAGCAAAAACTGAGAATTTAAGCTGTTATAATTGCCACGCACACCGATTTGCAGGTCGGTATTTTTGGTCAGGCTATAGCTATCTTGGATAAATGCGGTATAATTAAAGATATCGACCTTGTTTTTGACGCTGATGGCCTGATCTACATAGAATTTTTTCGAATCGTAAGGCAAAATGTAACCGGCCGAATCCGTTAAATGATATTCGTTCAGTTCGTCTCTAAAATTGTTGTATTCGAACCTGGCGCCCCAGGAGAAAAGATGGTTGTTAAAATTCTGTTCCAATTTAACTTCCGAACTATAGGCCTGTGAATTGAGGCTGTTGCGGGCATAGTTAAGGTAGGTACCAATGCCCCTATTGGCCCTTACCGTGGTAAATCCACCCGAATTGAAGCCTGGCTCCAGCTCGTCGAAAATGTAGCGGCCTTCAATATCGAAACGCTCCCTTTCTTTAGTATTGAAATAGCTGTTGATCCATTTGATGACCAAATTGGGCTGTGGGCTGAGCGTTGCCGTAACAGCCCCGCCAGAGGTACGGTAACTGTCTATCTCCTGACCATTATAGGCAATATTTAAGCGCAACTGGGTATCGAGGGTACCAAATTGGGTTTCGCGGTCTTCGGGCACCAATTTGAACTGCCCCACATTAAAATTACCCAAGGCGCTTAAGCTGAAGCGGTCAGAAAAACTGTACTGATACAACACCTGGGCATCGCCAAAATTGGGATTGTAACTGCCCTTGTTGTCTTGCTGATTGAGTACGTTGCTGTTGTTTTTGTAGCGAAGGCCTACCAATAGATAACTTTTAGGCTGTACATATTTTGCGGTGAGTGAAGTGCCCAAAAGGCCTGTGGTGAGCAACAGCTGATTGCTGTCTGGCCTATCGTACCTTACATCGAGCACCGACGACAGCTTATCGCCGTAGCGGGCCTCAAAGCCTCCGGCCGAAAATTTGGCGCGGGTTACCAAATCGCTATTGATGAAACTGAGTCCCTCCTGTTGTCCATTCCTGATCAAAACAGGTCTATTTATTTCTACATCGTTTACGTAAAGTAGGTTTTCGTCGAAACTGCCCCCCCTTACGCTGTATTGCGAGCTGAGTTCGTTATTGGTTGAAACGCCGGGCAATGTTTTTAAAATGGCTTCGAAATTGCCAGAAACCGAGGGCAAAGCAGGCAAATCGGCAATATTGATGGTACTGGTGTTGGTCAGTTGGTTTTGCCTATTGGTTACCGTTACCTGTTCCAGCTCATTGATATTGGGAATGAGGGTAATATTCCTGATTAATCGCCCTGCTACCTTTTCGTTAATCTTAAGCAGCACCGGCTTGTAGCCTAACAGGTTGTATTTAATGGTAAAAGAAGTGGTTTTAGCATAAATGGTGTAAGTACCATCAGCAGCCGTCAGGGTAGATTCCTGCTGCCCAAGTATAGAAACCGTAACTTGTTGCAGCGGATCGCTTTTGGCATCGCCCACCATGCCCGTAACCCTTACCATTGGCTGCGCATTAACCAAAGCACAGCTCAACAATAAGACCAAAATAGACAGGTAGGTTTTGAGCATTGGCGACGGGATTTAGCTATGTTGCGTGCCTACTTCAACCTGTTTCAGATCGGCAATCATCCGAACAGGATCTGGCGCTGCAAAAATGGCATTGCCAGCTACAAAGGCATTGGCACCGGCCTCGATTAGGCTGCCGATGTTCGAGATGCCTACCCCTCCGTCAACTTCTATGATCAGCTCCGGACGGATCTGATTGGCCATTTGCTTCAGTTCTCTCACTTTATTTAGGGTATGGGGAATGAATTGCTGTCCACCAAAGCCAGGATTTACCGACATGACCAAAACCAGGTCGAGATCAACTAAAATATCTTTGAGCAAATTTACCGGCGTATGCGGATTAATGGCTACGCCAGCTTTGCAACCTGTGGCCTTGATCTGTTGCACTACCCGATGCAGGTGCACGCAGGCCTCGTAATGAACCGTAATGATATTGGCACCGGCATTGGCAAACTCCTGTACATACCTTTCGGGATTAACAATCATCAAATGCACATCGAAAGGCTTTTTTGCATATTTTTTGGCCGCGGTAATTACCGGAAAGCCAAAAGAAATATTCGGCACAAAAACGCCGTCCATCACATCTACGTGGAACCAATCAGCCTCGCTGTTGTTGATCATTTCAATATCGCGCTGCAGGTTGGCAAAATCGGCCGAAAGTAAGGATGGGGCGATGAGGTGTTTCATGGGTCAGTATCTATATTTTTTCGTTTTTATGCAATACCTGCAAGTTACAAAATCATTTCAAACAAAGTAAATTCCAACAAAAAACCCTTTCAGCAAAAACTGAAAGGGTTGTATGATTTGTCGCCATCCCGCAATTGCTTCGGCCTAACGAATATGGCAGCTTAAGCTTGTGGCGCTGCAGCTTCTGGCTTTGGAGGCCTTGGCAACAATACTTTGCGGGAAAGTTTCATTTTGCCTTGTTTATCTACATCCAATAGCTTCACTTCCACGATATCGCCTTCTTTGAAAACGCCGTCCATGGTTTCTAAACGGGTCCAGTCGATTTCAGAGATGTGCAACAAGCCGTCTTTTCCTGGCATAATCTCAACGAAAGCACCAAAAGGCATGATCGATTTTACTTTACCCGTATAGATTTCGCCGATTTCCGGCTTGGCTGCGATGGCACGGATACGCGCAACAGCCGCATCGATCGACGCTTTATTATCTGCAAATACCTCAACGATACCTTTGTTGTCAACCTCTTCGATAGAGATGCTTGCACCGGTTTCGCGTTGCATTTCCTGGATAATTTTACCGCCTGGTCCGATAACCGCACCAATAAATTCTTTATCGATGGTTAACGAAACGATACGAGGTGCATGTGGCTTGTAATCGGCAGCAGGCTCGCTAATGGTTTTCTTCATCTCATTCAAGATGTGCAAACGACCCTCTTTAGCCTGGTTCAATGCCTTGGTTAAAACTTCGTATGATAAGCCATGGATTTTCAAGTCCATTTGACAGGCAACGATACCATTTTCGGTACCGGTTACTTTAAAGTCCATATCGCCCAAGTGATCTTCATCGCCTAGGATATCAGAAAGAATAGCATATTTACCCGATTTGCTGTCGGTAATCAAGCCCATAGCGATACCAGAAACTGGCGCCTTGATTTTAATACCTGCATCCATCAAAGCCAAAGTTCCTGCACAAACGGTAGCCATTGACGACGAACCGTTAGATTCCAAAATATCAGAAACGATACGGATGGTATATGGATTAGCTTCGCCAGTTGGCAATACTTTTTTCAATGAACGCATAGCCAAGTTACCGTGGCCAACCTCACGACGGCCAACACCCCTGTTTGGTCTTACCTCTCCGGTTGAGAAACCAGGGAAGTTATAGTGTAACAAGAATTTATTGTAGCCATTGATGAAAGCACCGTCGATCATTTGCTCGTCGTCTTTGCTGCCCAAGGTAACCGAAGTTAATGATTGGGTTTCGCCACGGGTAAATACCGCCGAACCGTGCGCTGCAGGCAAATAGCCAACTTCGCTCCAAATTGGACGGATCTGCGTAGTGGTACGGCCATCCAAACGGATGCCTTCGTCTAATAACAAGTTACGTACGGCATCGTACTGTACATCATGGTAGTATTTTTTGATCAAAGCTTTGGTCAAATCAGGGGTATCTTCCGACTGATTTTCAAGCATATCGTTAATTACAGCCGTGAAAGCCTCTGAACGGGCCTCTTTGGTACTTGCCGATTTAGCGATTTCATATACTTGCGAATAAGCTTCTGCATATACTTTTTCGCGCAATTCGGCATCGTGATCTTCGTGGCTGTACAAACGTTTCATGGTTTTGCCAGCTTCTTCCTGCAGTTCTAATTGAACCTTGCATTGAACACGGATAGCCTCGTGTGCAAATTTGATGGCTTCAACCATTTCTTCTTCCTGGATTTCGTCGGCTTCACCCTCAACCATCACGATATCGTGGTGTGAACCGGCAACAACGAACTCTAAAGTAGCGCGTTCCAGATCGCTTAAGTAAGGGTTGATTACTAATTTTCCATCGATTTTAGCTACACGAACTTCCGAAATCGGTCCGTTAAATGGAATATCGGAAACCGCTAAAGCCGCCGAAGCCGCTAAACCTGCCAAACAGTCTGGCATAATGTTTTTGTCGGCAGAAATCAGAGAGATCATCACCTGCGTATCCGCATGATAATCTTCTGGAAACATCGGACGTAAGGCCCTGTCTACCAAACGAGAGATCAAAACCTCATAATCAGATAATTTAGCCTCGCGACGCAAGAAACCACCTGGAATACGGCCGGTTGCCGCATATTTTTCTTGATAATCAACCGATAATGGCAAAAAGTCGGTACCTGGTTTGGCGCCAACTGTTGATACTACTGTTGCCAGCAACATGGTATCTCCCATTTTTACAACTACAGAACCATCGGCTTGTTTGGCCAGTTTGCCTGTTTCGATTTCTACAATTCTTCCATCGCCCAAATCGAACGATTTTTTTATTACATTCATTTACAAATTGTTGTGATGTGCTTTTTCCTCTTTGAAACACATCTTGTTTATATTTATTTTTCTGGTTGTTAAAAGCAAAAAAAGCCACTCTTAACGAATGGCTTTTAATGATAAAAGCTTATTTAATGATATCCCTAAGCTCAAGAGCTTTGATGATAGCACGATAGCGCTCAATATCTTTTTTGTATAGGTAAGCCAAAATTCCGCGACGTTTACCTACCAATTTTTGAAGCGATAACTGAGTAGAGAAATCTTTACGATTTTTCTTTAAGTGCTCTGTTAAATGCGCAATACGGTAAGTAAACAATGCTACCTGACCTTCTGCAGAACCCGTGTTGGTTTCTGTTTCGCCGTGTTTTTTGAAAATTTCGGCCTTTACCTCTTTACTTAAATACATTCTTGAATGATACTAAAGTGTTTATAAATTAATTAATTGTGGCGCAAAGATAATGTATTTTTATGGATTAGCAAAGCAAAAACATTTTAGTAAAAACTGCAATACTGCACTGAAAGCTAACGGGTTAAGACCGTTGCTGCTTTTGGCCTGCTTTGCCGGCATGTTTTTCTTGTTTAACTCAAACAGACTTACGCATGCTGACTGACGAACGCGTTCAACCTTTAGAGTCCTTCTGCTCGACTCTGAAGGTTGTTTTTGAAAATGCAACCACCTAAGACGTTTAAAAGCGCCTAAGTTCTGTATCCTTCAACAAAAACTAAATGCCCTTATTGCCTTAATGGTGAAAACTTTGCTGACTAATCTTTACTCCATTCCGCTACGTTCGAATGAGTTTTTTGAAAATATAACCACCTAAGACACCCAAGAGCACCTAAGTTCCAATCGCCGGAAAACAAAATTGCAGCCCCATCAAAAGAAATCGAAACATATTCGATAGCTCAACGGTTTATGTTGGCAAAAACCATACTCATGGAAAATCTATTCATTTTAGCACTTCCTGTGGCCTGTATCGCCTGGACCTTCACCAAAGAAGAGGTTTTTAAAGAATTGCGTGAATTTTGCGTTGCCCACTCCAAAGGATGCAAGCACCTGTACCAGCGCAAATTTTTCTATCTTTTTACCTGCGAATATTGCTTTAGCCATTATGTAACGCTATTCATCCTGCTCATTACCCAGTACAAGTTGATTTACCCCGACTGGCGAGGCTATGTTATTTCGGGCTTTTCACTGGTATGGATAGCCAATGTATACATGAGCATTTACAACTTGATTAGAATTGACCTGAAAAAACAAAAAATCATCACAAAGAAAGAGGAAAGCGAATTGCCTCCAGCTGAAGAAAATCAAGGCTGATGAAGGCCAGCCAATGCACGCCCATCTTTATTAAATCCAATAAAATGGTATATTTACGTCCAAGCAAATGCAAAAAATGGCACAAGATTTAAAAGACGGCGACAACTGCAAGGTAACCGCAGGAACGCACAAGGATAAAACCGGAACAGTAAGCGATATCAACACCAGCAAGACCGGACACCTCACCATAACCGTAACCCAACCAAATGGCGTAAGGTTTAAAACTCTTGCCAAAAACGTAGTTGTTTTAACTGGCAAATAACCTAAACTAAAGCAGTTCGAGCAGGTCTTTCTTGCTCATCGACTTCAAAAAAGAGCTTTCAGCCTTGATGAGGTTGTTGGCCAAGTCTTTTTTGGTTTCCTGCATAAGCATGATTTTTTCTTCAATGGTATCGGGACAGATGAGGCGTACCGCCATTACATTCTGATGTTGGCCAATGCGGTAAGCTCTATCGATAGCTTGGGTTTCTACTGCAGGGTTCCACCAGGGATCGATCAAATAAACATAGCCTGCTTGGGTAAGGTTTAGGCCTACGCCTCCGGCTTTCAGACTGATGAGAAATACCCTCACTTCATCGTCCTCCTGAAACGAGTTTACCACAGCCTCTCGGTTCTTGGTTTCGCCGGTAAGATAGGCAAATGTAAGATGACGCTGTTCCAGTTCGGCTTTCACGAGTGCTAACATGCCTACAAACTGCGAAAACACCAAGATCTTATGGTACGGCGATTTGCTAACGATCTGTTCCAACAACACGTCCATTTTGGCCGAGGCATCGCCATAGTACTTTTCCTTGCTCAGCATGGCGGGCGAATTACAGATCTGTCGCAGTTTGGTGATGCCCTGCAACACGTGCATGCTGCTTTTTTGCAACTCATCTTCTGAAGTGCCCATCAAATAATCCCTGATTTCTGTCCGGCAGCTTTCATAGATTTCGCGTTGCTGCTTGCCCATTTCACAGTAAATAACCATTTCAGTCTTATCGGGGAGTTCTTGGGCCACCTGTTCTTTGGTCCGCCTCAGCACAAAGGGCTTGATGCGGCTTTGCAGTTCCAAAGCCCGCTTCTTCTCCTTAAACTGATCAATCGGGATCGAATACAGCCTTTTAAACTGCTCCCTGCTCCCCAATAAACCCGGACAGGCAAAAGAAAGCTGGCCATACAAATCGAAAGTGTTGTTTTCGATGGGCGTGCCTGTCATCACGATCTTGTTGCGCGACCTCAACAAACGGACGGCTTTGTAGCGTTGCGAATCTGGATTTTTAATGGCCTGCGATTCGTCGAGGATGATATAATTAAAGAAATAATCCTTTAGCCAGCTTACATCGGCCAATAGAGTGCCGTAAGAAGTGAGGATAATCTGATGCAATTTGAAATCGGCAACTAATTTAGAGCGGTCGGCGCCATAAATGGTCAGTACTTTTAACGTTGGCGCAAATTTCTTGATTTCCTGTTGCCAATTGAACACCAGGGAAGCAGGTACAACGACCAAGTTGGTATTTTGAGCTGTTCTTTCTTGTTGAGCCAAGATAAAAGCCAGCACCTGAAGTGTTTTGCCCAGACCCATATCGTCGGCTAAGCAAGCTCCAAAATTAAATCCGTCGAGAAAATTAAGCCAGTTCAGTCCTTCACGCTGGTATTCGCGTAAGTTGGCTTGCAATGCTTGGGGCACTTCAACACTTTCAATGGCATCGAAAGCAGCCAATTTAGTGCGATACAGTTTTATCCGCTCCCGGCTTTCCAAGTCTAATTGTTCGGCCTCATACAAGGCTTCGACCAAGCTAAAATTAATATGCGAGGTTCTCAGCACTTCTCCTACCGCTTCACCGGCACCAAAATATCCTTCCAGCTTTTGCAGCCATTCGTCGGGTATAATGCCATGCGTGCCATCGTCCAATACCACGAATTTGCTCTTGTTCCTGATCGATTTATGCAAATGCTTAAGCGATACGGTTTGCTGGTTGAATTTCACTTTGACGGCAGTTTCGAACCAATCGATACCGCTGATGACATTAATCGCAATCTCGGCTTGATACTGACTGAGCTTGTTTTCTTTCAGCTCGTTAAATCCCAAAATAACAATACCCATGCTTCGCCAAGCCTCAAATGCCTCGAGAAACCAGGCAGGTTCCAAGAAATGCTTGCGGTGCATGTAAAAGCAATCGGCATGCCTTTGTTCGGCAAACTCGGCCACCTGCTCCATCAAATAAGGATGCGATTTGGCAATGGTGGTGATGAACTGGAGTTCTTTTTCCTTATCCCGATCAAGGGTAAACAATTTGCCCCTCTTGTCTTTGCATTGAATTTGCTTTTGCGAAATAACGGGTATTTCCAGGTTGCCATATTTCATGACGGGCGTAAGCAGCACAAAATCTTCCGATTCCGACAAATACACCAGCTGCTCGTTGTCTAGATCAAAACCCTGTTCTACGCGTTGCTTTTCGGTAGCTGGCTTGAGATAGGCATAATTAATCTTGACCTTCTCTTCCAGTACCGACAATATTTTTTCCCGAAATTCTTCGTAAGCTTCGCGTTCAAGCACCAAATTGTTTCGATGCTGCTTAAAAAAATCGATAATATTCAGAAAATTGGGATTGCCAACCAAATGCAGCTGTTGGTCCAATTTCACAAAATAACGGTAATGCAATTCGATGGCTTGCATGGAATAAGTCTTACCCGCTACATGCAGCCTGCCCGAAATGGCAAAAGTATCTCCCCTTTCATCAATGTCGAGCTCCAAACCGGGCTTGAGCAAAGAGAACTTTGCCGGCACAATCGAGGTGGCCGTAATGGTAGAGGATTTTTTCTCGTCGTGCAGATAGCAATCGATCTTTAACGGATTGGCTACCACTGCCTTTAGGGCTTCAATATCTGATTCCGTTTTGCCATCGTCGTAATTGTTTTTGAAACGCGACAGACCGGCCAAAAACTTAATTTCCTCTTGTTTTTCGGCCTTCCAGATCCTATCCATCGGGTCGATAAAGTGCAAAGGATTTTTGAGTTTGCCATTCTTCGCCTTTTCGGCAACAATGAGATCAATAACCAAGTGCCTGTAAAAACGATGCCGGCTAAACACCAAGGCCATTTCCCTCTCATCGGGCAAAGGCGGATGCTTAGGCTTGCCCTGCAGCACGGGTATCAGTTTATCGTAGTCGACATGAATTGGATTAAAGCCTTCTTTTTCCATCGGGCGCTAAAGATAAAACAATATGTACGATTAAGCATGACACATTCAAAGAATTGGGTAAAAACTTACTAACATATTTAGCATCACCCTATAAAACACTACTTAATTTAGTTAAATTTGCAACATGAGCCATCATGAGTTGCCCAATGCCCTAGCAGATCAGGTATTTGAGTTTATCGAATACACCAATCAGTCTATTTTCCTGACGGGAAAAGCGGGAACGGGAAAAACAACCCTACTTAAGCGCATCAAGAACAACAGCACCAAAAAAATGGTGGTGGTTGCCCCTACCGGCGTGGCCGCCATGAATGCCAAAGGCACAACCATCAATTCCTTTTTCCAATTGCCTCCGGGTTCTTTTTTTCCGGGCGACATCAATCTGCAAAACCTACAGGCGGGCATCAGTTCCATCCAGTCGACCGTTAGCAGCCTCAGCTACAGCAAAGACAAGCTCAAACTGTTTAACGAACTGGAGCTTCTGGTTATCGACGAGGTTTCGATGGTGCGTTGCGACGTATTGGATGTGGTTGATGCGGTATTGCGCTCGGTTAGGAAAAACAACCTGCCTTTTGGCGGCCTGCAGCTGCTGCTCATTGGCGATTTGTACCAGCTTCCGCCCGTAAGCAAGCAGGAAGAATGGGCCTTTTTAAGCAAAGCCTATCCATCGCCCTACTTTTTCGATTCCTTGGTTATCCGCAGGCATCCTGTGCTGCAGCTGGAGCTGACCACGGTTTTTAGGCAGACAGAAGAGACTTTTATAAAGATTTTAAATGACATCCGAAACAACCAGATTGACGAGGAAGGATTAAACCTGCTCAACGAGCGCTACGACCCTACATTTAAAGATGAGGGCGATTTAAATCCGATCATCATCACCTCGCATAATGCGGAAGCGAATTTAATCAACAAGGAAAAGCTTAACGAATTGCCTGGCGAAATCTACACCGCAAATGCCACCATAGATGGAGAAATCAAAGATTTGGGTATCCAAGCCGAAACGGAGCTGCAGCTCAAAGTTGGCGCACAGGTGATGTTCATTAAAAACGATACCGGCGAAAACCGGCGGTTTTATAATGGCAAAATCGGCAAGATCAAATCGATTGACCAAGGCGAAATCTATGTGGCTTTTCCCGATGAGGAACCACTTTTATTGGAAAAAAGTGCTTGGCAATCGTTCGAGTACAAAATAGGCGACGATGATGTGATTGCACAGCAACAGGTGGGCGAATTTTCGCAATACCCTATTAAACTGGCTTGGGCAGTAACTATCCACAAAAGTCAGGGACTAACCTTCGACCATGCGGTGATCGATGCCGGAAAATCGTTTGTTGCCGGCCAGGTGTATGTGGCCTTAAGCCGGGTTAGGACGCTCAATGGACTGGTTTTGAAGTCAAAGATCAATAAGGATAGCTTAAGGTCGAACAAGGAAGTACTGGCTTATCTGCACCCCGTACAAACCGAGGCCTTAACCGAGCTCATTGGCAAAGCCAAAGAACGGTTCATCCTGCAAATGGTTTTGGATCGTTTCTCTTTCCGGAATATTGCTCATGAGCTCGACTTGTTGCATCAAGATGCAGCCATTGGCCAAGCCAACATTCCCCTACTCAAGGCACAACTACTGGAACTTCAAACAACACTGCATAGTTTAATTCAACTTTTAGACAAGTTTGTGGCTCAGGTAAGGCAAATTCATGAGCAAAACGGGTTTGAAGGTCAACAAGCCATCCAATCAAGGATCGAATCGGCCAAAGATTATTTCACCAAGGAACTGACGATCAAGCTGCTCAATCCGGCACTTAAAATGATCAGGGTGAAACCGAAAAACAAAATCCAGCAACAGGTGCAGCACCAATTCCAAAAGTTGAGGCAACAGATAGAAAACAAAATCACACTGATGCACATTGGCGCAGGCTTGCTCCAAGAACCATTAAAAGCTGCTGCTTATACCGACTGGATTGCAAAGCACAGGAAACAGCAGGCTGTAGCGCAAGATTCGTCAACAGCCAAGCAGGTGGTGAGTTTGGAGTTGTTTTAGGAGACTAGGTTAGCTATGGCCAATTAAGCATTTGTTTAAGCTGCCCTCAACAAATCAAAAGCAAGCGGTATTCGCCTTCGTTTTCCTGAGGGGCGCGATGCACACAGGGCAATACCTGTTGCTCAGGATGATCGACCGCCAATTTCCATAGATGGCCCAGGCCTAGATTTAAAGGTGTAGCATGAGGTTTAGGACGATAATGCAAATCGAAAAAATATTCTTTCAGAAAGCTTTCAAATCCCCCATCCGGACCATCAAATAAATCCTGTAGCTTTTGCCGGATTTCTGGAATTAAAATTTGCTGTTCAACCTGATCATTCGGCAAAATATCACTTGCCGCGCCATAATAAGTACATAAAAAGGTGTCGGTAGCTACAGGCGAACGATCTACGTGGTAAGAATACACGTCGGTGGAGATGAAATCAAAGGCTTCATCCCGCTCGTAACTTTTGAGCAGATTGAGTACTGGCGACAGGCCTAAAGCTCCCAAAAACTTTAGATCTTCTAATATGGTTATCCTGGCCATGGCTCCCTCTGCAGATAAGGTCAAGGACAAAAGCTCTTCTACAGTAATCTCCGTTACGTTTTCTTTCAATTGAAGCTTGGAGGCCACTTCCTTAAAATCTCCAGTCAAATCCCTAGGCCAGCATATGGCGTTTATGGAACCTCGAAACTCCATATCAATCAATGCCTCGAACGAGGAAACTACTCCCACCTGACTGCTATTGGCAAATTTGCTGTTCACGCTTTTAAATCCAGTTGCCAAAGCTATTAAAAAGAATGATCAGGGCGAAACCCAAAAAAAGCGTAGCAAATAACTAGCCGAAATGCTCTCGAATGGAAATAACGGCAATAGGCGTTGCATTTGCCAATACACGAAATAAAAAAATCATGGGGTAACATTTTTCAAAACGGGTTGATATCATGGTGAAAACAATCATTATTCACCTTAAAGAAAACAGTTATGAAAAAGTTTATTCAAATCACTGGTATTTTAACAATTGCAGTAGTTACTTTTTTTTCTTGTAAAAAAGAAAAAACAGAGCAAAAAGAAGAAGAACGATTTTCGGTAGCGATGAAAGTTGTTACTGCTCAAACAACCGAAAATGCTGTAATTATAGGCACCAAAGCAGAGCTTAAAGCTGCACTTGCAGCAAAAGAAGGCCCCGTATACCTTAAAAAAATCGCGAAGACCAATAACTTGTTTATTCCTATCGTTGGCGAAGGATCAGGTCCTTCAAATCCAATGCTGCCATGCAACCAAGAGATAGATGCCTACGTTAACGCACATCAAGCCGAGTGGCAGCAACAAGCAAACCAAACCTGCACAACCGTAATGGTATGTGTAACCTGTCCAAATGCCGGTGGCGGTTTATATGTGATGTATATTATCAAGCCAACCTCGCCACGATGCGCCATTGCATTGCCATTTGAACAACAGTTTAAATTAGCTGCATTTAATTTTGGCAACGACCAATTAGAAAGCGAAGCCGTAGCTTCTTTCATCAAAAACAACTAGAAGATATTCTTAATGGTCTTCTGCATCCAAAAGGCACAAGTATTGCTTGTGCCTTTTGCTTTATGGTACAGCGTTATCAATATCCGTTATGCATTGCGCAAATTTTAAATCAAAAAGTCCAGTGCTTACTGAACCTTTTTACAGTTTCATTCGGCAAGAGCATAAATATTTCATTACAAAGGAATTGAGCAATTAAAGGAAAAGAACAATCAGAAATCAATTCAAATCTTATATCTTGCGTCTATATTGACGCCAAATGAACCCTAAGAACCACAACGCCGAAGTGCGAATCAACTCTCACCCCATTAATGGCAGGCTTTATTCCTCAGACATTTGACAGCTTTGGCTTTTAAGAAAACCAATGCATTATAAATGCAACAATGATTTAGTCTATTTAACAAACTCCTCCTATTACTTAATCCAAAACAATGAAAAAACTCTCTAGCCTATTTTTGCTCTTAGCTTCCAGTTTTGTTATCCAAGCGCAAACCACTATCACCAGCAAGAATTTCTCTACTGTTGCCAAATTCCAGAATGTTACAAGCAACAAAGAAGAAAAGTACAACCTAGCACTTGCCAAAAACTCTTCGACAGGCACATATGCACTTTTGGTAGAACATACCATTTCCGATTTTAGTAAAAACTTAATGGATACCGCAGGGATTTCCATTAAGCTAGAGGTATATAAGGAAATTAAACGTGGCGCAAAAACCTGGGCGGAAACCGACATGGTTTCGTTACTGCCAACAGCAACCCAGCCTACCACAAACAGTAAGGGAAGAGTATATGCATTTAACCTACCAGACATCCTATTAAACGACATTAAAAACCAAAAGATTTGGCAGTTTACTTTGGTCAACGAAAACCCGAAAAGCGAATATCACGCTGTTTCCGAAAAGCAAATTGGTTTTACCGACCAGGGAAAGAATTTCTTCCTCACAAATAGTGCTTTGTTAGTTACGAAAAGCAAGCAGGGTTCATTTGCTGATATGACTGCCTATAAAACAAAACTAATTCCGCTCTATTCTTTGTTCAGAAAAGATATCTCCACCGTAGATAAGGTTTTAGGAAAACCGATCGAAACCATTACCCAAAATAATTTTTTTAAAAACACCTATGTAACCGCAGAAGGAAAATACGTAATCCGATTTAAAGAAAATTTAACAGATGAGATCGAACTATTCCCCACGAAAAAGTTCAAATACATTGGTCCACTTTTCTTAATCGACAAATTTCCATTCGAATTGACCAACTGTAACTGTGGCGAATACACAAGCAAGGAAACCAGTGGCAGCGGCAAATACATTTCGGACGGACTGATCAACACTTTTAGAGATAAGACTCAACATAAGATCGAATTTTCGAAAAAAGACCGTTACCTGGAAAAGGTAATCGTAAGGATTTATTAATGGCTTGGCTGCTTGGCATAAGCTAAAAAATCTTAAAGGTCAAAAAAGCCCATTACGAAAGTGCTGGGCTTTTATATTGTTGAGCAGGAATGCCCTGAGCATTTAAGTCGCTTTTCATTGCGCCCGTCCGAAGCGCAAAACAACTAAATAGCCATGATCAATTTACGTATCCATTTATCAGTTAAGCATGATCCTAATATTTGAAAATTTAATCCAACATCTTTCTTAATGCCCCAAGATCAAAGTTCTTTTCCCAATTACTGAACAGTCTTGATGAATAGCTATAATCTTTCGTGATTTCATACCGAAACTGTACTTCTATCAGCACAGGTTTTGCAAATTGCCCGTTATTGGCTATAAAATAGGCCGGATTTAAAACATACAGTGCCGATGTTTTTTCTCCTTCTGCATCATAAAACTTGCCCAGTGCAGCGAGCCTGTCGTTGGCATCTTTTAGCCAATTGTTGTTATCAACCACAGCCGGTTTTTGTAGCCATTCCGGTTTTTGTTTTGTAAGCAGTTCATTCACTTTTGCCTTTTTGGCTTCATAGATCTTGGGGTAAGCCAGTTTATCCGCTTCCAAAGCGGCCAGTGTTCTTTTTGCAGACTCAGCGGTGTTATTTCCTATACTTTTAATTTTTGCTGCATTGGCATATTCAAAATTGGCTTTTTCTATTTCAAAATATTCCAGCATATCTTGCAAATATTGCTTACGGCTAACGGGGATCAGTAAAGGCACGCCGGACTTCGTGATAAAATAGCGGCGATCTATCCATTGGTAAGAATTAGGCCCGTGATTATCATACCTGCCACCCATTTCCCAGTGTTCTACATAGTCATTGCCATTGTTGAGTTTCAGAAAATCGCCATGAAAATTTTTATAGTCATCAGAACGGCTACCGAGCAACAGGGCTTCTGAAATATATTGCGATACACGGCTGGGATTGTTGTTTTTTTCTTTATCGAAATTGGGTCCTGCTTTTGCTTCTACGGGGATGTCGTAAACCGGATTGCCATATTTCATATAAAACTCTCCTGTACCACCGG
The DNA here is from genome assembly GCF_059705275.1 of Pedobacter sp. TM02. Classification (NCBI taxonomy): domain Bacteria; kingdom Pseudomonadati; phylum Bacteroidota; class Sphingobacteriia; order Sphingobacteriales; family Sphingobacteriaceae; genus Pedobacter; species Pedobacter sp. TM02. Next base: position 1,950,715 of record NZ_AP046530.1, on the reverse strand, counting down.
CTTTGGCTCCGGTTGGAATATACGGATTGATATTGACCCGAAATACACTTCTGTATTCATCTACTATTTTGGTGACCCGCTCGGTTACGTGACAAACAAACTGATAGAAACCTAACTGGTAGCCGTACCCTGCGTAGGCATATTTACCATACTTTTGATTATCCAAGCCGGAAAAACTTACCCTGGCAACACATCCTGTCAGTTTAAAATTATTGCGGCTGGCTTCCTCTAGTTTTTCAACTGCGATGAGGTTTTTCATCATTGCAGTCTTTTCGGCAGGTGAACCTTTTAATGCAAATCCATATTTTGTATTGTTATGGTCGGTATAAATACCGGGCATATTGTCAACATCCGCACGTGAACCACAGGGTGTTAGTGGGTCGGCTATTTTTTTTATTCCCTGCGAAAAACAGGCCATGCTTTCCAAGAGCATTATTGAAGCAATCAAAATATGTTTCATGATTTATCGGTTTTTTGAAAATTATTTAAAGATACCCGTACCATTAAATGAACTTGCACCGGTATTTAAGCTCATCCTTCCTTCCCTGCTAGCACTCGCGCCAGCAGGCCCACACCTGCTGCTGCTTCTACGCCTCCCGCCATTACCACTTTTCTGTCAATTTCAATATCTGCACTTACGCTTGCCTGTAATGGCCCCAGTTTACCGCCGGCACTTACTTTAGGCCCAATACTAACGGTGCAATTTTTAAAGGAATCACCAAAACCTGCATGGTACAGATCCTGGTTCAGCGTCCCGTTGATCACACCTGCATTAACAGTGGTAGTTAAGCCACTGCAGGTAAGCGTCATGGTAATCAGCAACAAGGTCAGTTGCAATTATTTTCAATCTTCGGCGGCAATGGCTTGAAATATCCATCAAGATATATCCATAGCACACAGGTCTTTTTATTGAACAACACACTGCTGCCCGGTATTTCTATATGCATGTTGCCATACTGGGGATGCCATTGGCCAACGTAATTGATAAAACGCAGGTCGAGCAAAACCTTGTCTAACTTCCACGCATCTGTAAGTGGGAAAGGTCCGCCATAACTACTGTAAAAAATTTCTAGGACGAGGCCATTTTTTTTATAGAGCGCCAATGTATTCCTGGCCTCGGTGTATTTTGGCGCCCTTGGCACATCAACTGTCCACCATTCCCATTTCTTGAGTTCATCGGTATAATTATCCAACCATAAACCTCCAAACTGGTAGGTTTGATCAATTCTTGGAAATATCTTGATGGTTAATGGTGCGCCTTTATCTTTATTATCATTGCCGGTACCTAATGACACCTTAGCTACCTGTAGGTAATATTTACTATCATCGGCAGTAATGTAAGATGTAGCTGTCGGTGCTGCTGTAGGAGGCGGGGCACTTTTTTGAGCAACCGTCCATTTACCCAGCCTCGTAGAGGTATCATATCCATAAGTACAGATCAACTTTTTTGTGGCCGCATCAAATGTACCAGCAAATGTAATCGTACTGCTGGTACTGCCGTTTGTTTCCACATATTTGCCACTGACCGCATTGCCAGAAACGCTATAGGTGCCACGGTATTTAACCGTATTTGTTGCCTTGTTTTTTAACAAAAATTCATTGCTGGCGGTTAGTTCAAACTGTATGTCGTTAGGATAATAACCCTGCATATTGGTTTGTACGCCTTCCCAAACCCCAACGAAAGGATTCTGTGCCTTTACAGCCAGGCAAGCTAGCCAAAAGGATATCGTAATTAATAGTTTTTTCATTTGTTCAGAACTTTGTTTTGTTAAACGCATTAAAGAAAATATGCTATGGTTTGACCTCCAGTTTTATAGCTCCGGTTACCGTTCCAGGGGTATAACCAGCTGGTTGATTCGGAATTGCCGCTACTTGAAGCGTATAAGTGCCCGTAAGCGTTTTGTCACTACGATTAAAGCTGAGGCTACAGGTCATCGTAACGTTTGTATCCTTCTTTAAAAGGATAGTTACCTGGTTTCCGTTTACGGTGTAGGTACCCGTTTGCAATGAAGTTTTCGCTTCGGGCGTAGTGAGGTTACAACTCACCGTACCATTGCTAAGCAATTTAAAGGAAGGATCGGTAACTGAATGGCCTACATTCGACGTAACCCACCACCGTATAAGGCTCCAAGTATGCGTTGTTAAATAAGCAATTACCGGATCGGGTTTGCCCGGTAATTGAATCGGCTTGCCTCCAGGAACTGCTATGGGCTGCTGGGGCAGCTGCGGCAACTTTGTATCGATAACATTTTTTAGAGGTGGCACCTTTGGTGGGGCTTCCTGTGCATGGGCAACAACAATGCTTACTGCCAAGCTTAGTAAAAGAATAATTTTTTTCATGGGAATATCATTTTGTTTTTCATGTTCTTCCACATTTAAGGGTTCGGAACAAATGTTTTGTTTAATCTCCAAAACAGATTATTGTTGATGATGAAGCCAGCATTGTCTGCATTGGTAGGGTTTGCATCCAATACAGGGGTAAATGCCACTTGCAATCTTTTTCCGCTTTGGGTGGTCAAGATCAATGAATAGTTTACGATTTCGTATGTTCCCTTTCCAATGGCATACCCATCACCAAAAGTGATATTACTGAATTCGATGCCTTCATTGATGTAAGTGCCGTCTTTTTTGAAAAAGATGATGGGTCGTTTGTTAGGGTTGATTTGTCGCGATATGACATCTGTCTTGCCATTGTAATACGACAACTCTGGTGAATAGGCTCCTTCAAAACGCAAACCGTCTACGGGTTTTACCTTTTTGTAAATACTGCTTTTTGAATTGGGATACCTGCTCCTGGTAATAGCATCTATTTTGTACAATTCCATTTTGCCATATTTGTCATTTTCAAGACTTAGCCTATTTCCCTGATCCGTAAAATTGCCCCAGCTTCCAGTTTCATTGCTGTTCTGTGGCGTTACTCCATTCAGTCCCTGTGGAGGCATATAAGTAAGATACTTGCCATCAGGCGATAGTACAACTGTGTTTAATTTTGTTGTTATAGACGTGTTTGTTTGAAGGCTAGGGCAATTACATTCCCAAACTTCGTATTTGATGTTGCCTGATGATGATGGGGCTTTATTCGTTTTATTGGAGCCATTGGATGATGACTGACCACCTTTTGCAGCTATTTCCTTAACCACATCTACAGAGGCAATAAAGTTTTCGATATCAGATTTGTATCTATCCGCATTGGAAAGAATGCAAATGCTCTGCATGCTGTTTTCTCCACTAAAAGTAATGAGCATAGCCAATGTAGCTATTCCCTTATCTTCATATTTTGCAGTACCCATTAAAAACTGCCAACCTTTTAAAACAGCTGCCGGTTGCTTGTTTGCAGCACCAGCAACCTTGAAGGGTTTTTGCACCTGGTTGCTCCAGGCATTGTCAAAATCCTGCTGTATACCACCCTGTCCTGGTATCGGACTGTAAATAAAGATATTGCAATATGCTCCTGTACTTTTATCTTCCTTATAATAGGTAAGCACATTGTTGTTCCTTACTAATTCGTAGCCTGCTGGAACAGTATAACCGACCACGCCAAAACTGCTTTTTTGTGCAAAAGATGCACACGCTGCTAAAAACAAAAAGAAGAAAGATAATAATTTGTTCATTGGTTTATTTTTAATTGCCCCCTATTTACCGCACAATAATTGCATTACCCGACGAATTGAGTGTCGCATTGCCTAAATTAACGGGCACCCCATTTTTCCAATATTTGGCTATGTTATAGGTTCCATTGTTCTCCCACCCCGATACGTACACATCATTCCCAAAAACCGCAATGCCCGTAGCACCAGAGGACACCGTAGCTAGTTTTACTGGCACCCCGTTTTTCCAGTATTTAGCAAAGGATGGCCCTCCGCCATAATAATCCTCCTGTTCATACCCTGCCACGTATACGTCGTTTCCCGTTACGAAAACAGCAGTTGCCACGCCTACCGAAGCAGTACCTGCAGTTAGTGTTGCAGCGGTTCCGTTTTTCCAAACGGTTGCCATAGCCAACCCACTTGTCGGGTTGTTTTGGTTGCCTGCTACATACTTGTCGCTTCCGCTTACGAAAACAGCATTGGCAAAGTCATGCTTATCGTTGTTGGGTATGGTATTGGCTGGTATTGCGCCATTTGTGAATTCCCAGGGCGAAAACCTCCCCTGCGAGTTGCGATAGCTCCCAACGGCATACACACTGTTATCATTTGTATAAATCCCTGTGCAGGAGCCATTACCGGTAACGATTTGTCCAACAATGGGATCATTAACGCTTATGGTTGTGCCCGTACCGTTTTTCCAGTACCTGGGCAGGTCAAATCCGTTGATGATTTCCCAGCCACCAACATACACGTCATTGCCGTTTACGGAAATGCCATTGGCCGCAGATTCGTTGGTGCCAAGTGTGTTTTTAGTGCCGTTTTTCCAATAATTGGCCAATTGCAAGTTATTGATTCTCTCTTTTCCTGCAACATACACATCATTGCCACGTATGAAGATGGAATTCAGTGCCGACTCTTCTGTGCTCAGCGTAATAGCGGTGCTGTTTTTCCAATAGGTAGCCAAAGCGCGGCTGCTATTATTCTGCGAACCGGCCACAAACACATCGGGCACATAAACAATATTACCACCACTTGCAGTCTGGGTGCCTGTTTTTATTTTTATTTCTCCGCTAACAGCTCCTACTGCAGGAACAATTACCTTTAGCTGTGTAGCGGTGGCCGATTGCACTGTAGCTGCTACACCATTAATCGTAACGGCATTATTGGCAGCCACAGTAGAAAAGTTGCGGCCAGTAATGGTAAGCGTGTCGCCATAGTGCAACGTAGTGCCAGATGCCCCCTCTATTTTAAGGGTAGTGTCTTTTGGTGTTGGATCAGGAACGGGCGTGCTAATGTTTTTTTTGCACGAAGACGATGCAAACAGGAACAGCGCTAATGCCATACCTGTTGCCATCCTAAAGATGTTGTATCCTATTGCTTTCATATCGGTTCAGATTTTTCACTTTAAAAATATTACGATATAAAATTAGCTTGGCCTAGAGGCTGTGGCAATCATTAAAAAAGATGATTTTTATGAGTTTTCGTCATGCTTAAACCGTAAGCATTGAAAATGGGGTGTTTATATCTATTTTTAACCAAAGAGGACATAAGTATCCTGCCTTATTGAAGATTGATCATCAAATTTTGAAGCTTCAAGACAAGGTGTTTAAAAAAATTCGCCCATAAAATGACCAGAGTAGCTCTAAAGAATTAATACATTCGTATTATAAAAATAAGCATGTCATTTAACTGGTTTGATGTCATCGTTCTTTTTGGTATGATGCAGGGAATAATTTCCTGTATGGTGCTGATTTTTCAAAAAGCAAACGAACTTCATAAAACACTACTCATTGCAATTATTCTGGTGTTATGCATCTTAAGTTTTAAAATAGAGATTCACACCTTACACTTATGGGATAAACCTTTTCTGCGTTATTTTCCGCTTGGAATAGACCTACTCATCCAACCGATCCTATTTTTGTATGTCTATTCGCTGACTAAACCTAATTTTGAATTCAAAGCTAAATTGTTATTCCACTTACTGCCACCTGCATTGTTCTTTATCCATTCGATCATGGTTTATTTAGCGGTGCTCCCTATTGATGATCTTCAGCAAAAGGATATGGTTGCTACACGATGGTACTTCAATCAGGTTAAAGTTGTTGAGGATATACTGTCTGTGGGGAGTGCTTTTATTTATGGCTACCTCTGCTTTATTTACATTAAAAAATATCAACACTGGGTCCATCAATTTACTTCCGACACCCGTTACCCCACATTAAACTGGCTTCGAAACCTATTAGTAGTAACAGCATTTCTAGGCTTTAGTCTTTTTGTCAACGTCCTGGTCGATAACGCCCATCCAACCCGGACAGCATTTTTCAGGTGGCAATTCTTTTATTTATACCTAACTTTTCTAATCTACTATTTGGGGATAAAAGCCCTTACACTTAAAACTGAAATTATTACAATAAAACAATTGATAGTTGAGCAGCCGATAGAAAAACAAGCGAAATATGAAAACACAGACCTTGAAGCTGCCAAAACGATAATTCTAAGTGTGCTGGCTGAAAAAAAGATTTTTCTGGACAGTGAGCTTACTTTGCCAAAAATGTCTCAGCAGCTTGCGGTAAGCCCCGGCTTGGCATCAGCAACCATCAATCAGCTATTGGGCAAAACCTTTAGATCATTGGTCAATGAATACCGTATAAAAGAGGTAAAAATCAGACTACAAGATCCGGCTTATAAACACCTATCTCTTTTGGGTATTGCTTTTGAATGCGGTTTCAACTCTGAAGCCAGTTTCTACCGCATCTTTAAAGCTGAAGTCGGTTGCTCGCCCAAAGAGTATCTCCTCAAAAACCGGATTCAAAAATAATATTTACTCTCAAAACTGATTTTGAGAAGTTATAACGTTCCATTTATCATTCATTTGTTTAAAATCAATAACATGAAAATGGGCATAAAAATTTTATTAGGCATTAGCACATTCACTGCAGCGTCTTACTTGGTCTTTGGAACATCCTTTCAATTAACTATGAACAGGACATCTCCAACAAACGATAGTATCCTTATTAAAACCAAATGGAAACAAATGGGAGGTTTCGAAAAATACACACCCGATCATTTAAGGTTGGGCTGTTGGAGCACAGCTCTTGCACAGATTATGAACTATCACCAGCTCAAGCCTTTTGGAAAAGTATCTTATATTTCTAGAAACGGCTATGTAATCAACGAAAACATTGATAGCGCTAGTGTTGACTTTAAAAAGATGGTCAGGTTAATTGATAGTAGCACAACGAAATCTGCCCTTGATGCTACTGCACGCTATAACTACTATGCTGCACTAGCGGTTCGCAAGGACTTTGGTACCGATCGGTACATGAATAAACTTGCGCCCTCTTCTCTGTTCGAACAGCATTATAAGGTGAAAACTTCTAGATATATCTCGTGGAAGCATACATTCCCATATAGTTTCGGTAAGCTAAAAAAGGTCATTAGCCATGAACTAGACCTTAAAAGGCCGTTAATGCTTCATTTTTCAGACCTTAAAGGCTTCGGACACACGGTTGTAATCGATGCGTACAGAATAAAAAATGACAAACTAATCGTGCACCTTAACCAAGGTCAGGGAGGTCCGCAAGATGGGTGGTATAATTTTGACTCCTCTATTTTACAGCCCAACGATGATAAGCTGAGAGTGCTTTATACATTCAAGCCTGACAAACCTTAAAATCATTACCAGTAGCCAATCACCGTAATATTAATTTCAAATTTGAAAACAGCAGAAATTGTTTTCAAATAATCACGTAATCCCCTATAATTTTAAAAGCCAACAGAAGGACTACTTTGAACAACGCTAAGATAACATTGAAGACCTATTTAATATTAAAAAAACCGGACTTTGAGTTGTTCAAAGTCCGGTTATACACCCAGAAGAGTCTGATTCGAACCAATTATTGGAAGATTTAAGGCTTAGTGCATCATTTGAGCAATTTGATCGTAACCCAGTAGGATAGTTTTCGAACCACAAATTGTAGTTGGCAATTTTTTATCCCTAACTTCAAATCATATAAGCAAACTCATACTGCTTCTTCCAAAGGTTGCACTTCATGGTGGCCTTCAAAGACATTGGTCGATTTAAAAAGTTTGGAAACAATTTGATTATGGTTTTCTCGCAACTGATAAATCATTACTCCATACATCACAGCTAAAGATAAATGGTTTCTTTTGTTTTTATAGGTCCATCGCAATAAATCACGGTAATATCTAGCATCTTTATCAAACACCGCTAATTTGACAATTGCTTTTGCAGCGTAGTATAATTGCGATACTGTGTATTTTTCTTTTACCTTAACGCCGCCATCTTTTGGAAATTCATGGATTTCCAAAAACCTTTTTACCCTTTTATACGAATGTTCAGCAGGGTAAACATTCGAAATCACCTCTAAAAACCCATCTTTTAAACGCTCCGCTCCCATCATCGGGATGATATTGGTTTCGCCTTCAGAGAATGTAAAATGGCGGGAAAGTCTATTTTCACGTTTCATTCTATCAAATAGCGCTGTGCCTGGTGGTGCTTTCAACACATTCACGATGGGAATAGGGATTGCGGCCTCGTAGATAAAATCGATTACGCTTTGAAAACTCGACTCTTTATCCGTATCAAAGCCTACGATAAACCCTCCCAAAACAGTAAATCCCGATTGATGCAGCTTATGAATATTGTCTAGCAGGTCGCGTTTCAGATTTTGATTTTTAAGCGAAGCTTTTAAGCTATCTGCCTCAGGGGTCTCAATCCCAATAAATATGTTTCTGAATTTGGCCTTCAGCAACAACTCCATCATTTCATCATCATCAGCTAAGTTGATGGTAAGTTGCGTCATGAAATATAAATTAGGCTTCGTTTCTTTATGCCACTCGATTAAGGCTGGAAGCAACTCAGATTTTAATATCTTTCTATTGCCAATAAGGTTATCATCGGCAAACAACACCGATTGGGTTTCTCCGGATTTACGTATCAACTCTAATTCGGCGATAATTTGTGCTGCAGATTTAGTACGAGGTTTGCGTCCGTACAAAGCTGTTACGTCACAAAAATCGCATAAGTAAGGGCAACCACGTGAAAATTGAACAATAGAAAACAGGTAGTCCTTCATGTTAATGAGTTCCATTTGTGGCAATGGTGTGGTACTTACATCAGCGAACTCATTTGTTTTATAAATTGGCTTAGCCTGGCCAAATTTCAGATCTGCAATAAATAGCGGAAGTGTAATTTCGGCTTCGTTTAAAACAAAATGAGCAATACCCTCAAAACGCTCATGCTCGTGCGTAAAAAGCGGTCCTCCAGCCACTATCGTTGCATTTTTCCTTTTACATTGCGCTATAATTTTCCTGACTGACTCTTCCTGTACATTCATAGCCGAAAGAAAAACCATATCTGCCCATTCAATGTCTTTATCGCTTAATGGCTTTACATTCAGATCTACAAGTTTTCGTTCCCAGTCTTGTGGTAGCATGGCGGCTACTGTTAATAGGCCAAGGGGTGGATAGGCCGCTTTTTTGCCCGTTAACGAAGCGAAATGCTTGAAGGCATAAAATGAATCATACATTTCAGGGTACACCAGTAAAATTTTCATTATTTGTAGTTTTTAAATCAATCTTATGGGCAGGACGCGAATTCCTAATATCAAAATTTTGTTTCTAAGTTAATATCTAGCAACGATAACTCATAGTTATTTTGAACATAATTCTGATTTGGAATAACCGCCCAACGAACTTAATTACAGAGAATAAACTGATATAAATACTTGGAAACACTTACCATTTGTCAGATAAAAATGGGATTGGACTCATCAAACCGCAATTGCGTGAAAAATGATAGTAAGAAAAAAGGCTTCCTACATTAGTAAGAAACCTTTGTTAGTACCCCGAGAAGGATCCAGTTCGAACCACTTGTTAGAAGATTTAAGGGTTATAGCTGCGTTTGAACGGTTTGAGTGCGACCCAATAGAATAGTTTTCGAACCAATGAAATTTTTTATGGAATCAAGGTGCATAATTCATCCCGTTAACATATTGTTTATATTGCCAATAATATCAAACTCAATTTAATATATGTTAAAAAAACTACAGCTTTCAAAAATCAGAATAGGAACGATTTCAATAATACTTTTGAATTTATTTCAAATCACTTGTAATGGGCAAACCAATAAACAATTTGTAATTAAAAAATTCATAGATTCAAACAGGGTGTTATCCATGATTAAAGATGTTAAAGTTGATAAGGACAACATTTTTGAAGATAGTGTTTATATAGTTTCAAAAAGCTGTAGTGGTGAATGGGGTGGCACAATTAAGTTTAAGAATAAACAAACGGGAATTGAATATTCAGCAGCATCCACTTGTCCAGTTGTTGTAAACAAATTGAATAACAAATACTACATTACAAATACATTGGCACATATGGGTGGATTTTCGGAAATTCTTGAGATTAGCCATCCAGACTCATTGGAAATTTTTAAGTTGCCTAAACCACGCTCTAAAAAAGGAAAGACTGTAATTAGGTATGTTGGAGATGATGAATCAAAAACTACAAAAGGAACAAGAAAATTGCTTGACAGTATTGGTATTTTAACTCTTGCTTCATTTCCTTATCAGGAGAAATTGTTTCACATTGTCACTAATTTTGAAAAAACATTTTTGGCAAAGATTGAGAATAACAAATTTGTAACAATAGATGTAATATCTGACAAAGACATTCGCACTTATGACCCTGAAGTATTTAAAACTAAAGACAATCACTTCATTGTATTATTTAGTAATCAAGACGTGAAAGGATATTTTGATATTTTTGAAAACAAAATTCTGGTACTAACAAGTAAATGATAGATCTAATATTTTAAAAATAAAACAAAAAAAGCCAATATTTCTATTGGCTTTTCCTTTTACTTGACAATCCTGTTGACAAGCACTAACTCTATTTGTACCCCCAACAGGATTCGAACCTGTGACCTACGGTTTAGAAAACCGGTGCTCTATCCAGCTGAGCTATGGAGGCCTCTCAGCTTGTAGGCTGATGCTGCAAAGATAGACTTTCCAAACAAAAAGAACAATATAAATTTTTATTTCGCACCACAAGCCGTTAAACTTCTCGCAATCAAACCTTTAATCCATTCCTGGCCATATACCCACAACCTATTTGATAAGCACGTTTACTTTGGCAAGAACCCAATAATTGTCTAATATCGTCGGCTACAGTTATAGCTTTTGATTTCGGGCACCAACCACTTAACAATTTTTTAATTTAAAATTAAGTATATGTAAACTTTTGTTTAGTATTTATGCATTATTAACCCCAAAACATGACCGAAGGAAACATTATTGTATTTGAAGATGCCAGCTTGCCCCTGCAAAAGCAAAAGCATCCTATACCAGCACTTAAACCAGGCGAAATACTCGTTAAAAACCTCTACACGACCATTTGTGGCAGCGACTTGCATACTTTTTGCGGGTGGCGCAAAGAGCAAACTCCTACCGTTTTAGGCCATGAAATTGTAGGGCGCATTGTCGCTCTTGATAAAAACCATCTCCAAATTGATAATGCCGGAAAGCCCTTGGCTATAGGCGATTTGGTAACCTGGGCCGTGTTCTGTTCATCGCGGCAAACAGCTTGGCTCGTCAAGGGCATGCCCCAAAAAGCCGACAATTTATTCAAGTATGGCCATGCACAAGTCACCACAAATGATGCTTTTCATGGCGGTTTAAGCGATTATTGCATCCTGAAAGCCCATACCTGTCTTTTAAAAATTCCCGAGAGCATTCCATTGCCCATCGCTGCTACCCTTAACTGTGCCATAGCAACCGTTGCTGGTGCCACCAGACTGGCGGGCAATTTGTCCGGAAAAAACGTATTGATTACAGGTTTGGGGTTATTGGGTAACGTAACGGCAGCCCTATGCCAAACCCTTGGTGCCAAAAACATTATTGCGGTCGATATCGATAGCAAGCGTTTGGCCCAAGCCGAGGCATTTGGCACCAATTTCTGTTATTCTTCAACCGAACCCCAGCTATTGGCCAGCTTGCTTAAACATCAGATAGATACTGTATTCGATATGAGCGGCCACCCCGATGCCATTGAATTGGGCATTGCCAGTTTAGCCATTGGCGGAACCGCCGTATGGGCTGGTGCAGTTTTCAAGACCAGACCTATAGCTATCGACGCCGAGCAGGTTATCCGAAAGCTGATTACCATCAAAGGTTTGCACAATTATAATTTCGACGACCTGCAGTATGCCTTAAACTTTATAACAGCAAACCATCAGCGCTTTCCGTTTGATACTGTTGTAGCCAAAGAATTTTCCCTCGATCAAACGCAGGAAGCCTTTCAATATGCATTAGAGCACAAGCCATTAAGGGTAGGTATTCGCATCGGCGAAGCTTGAACCCCCTCAATCGTCTTCTTTTTCGCTTGGATTTGGTAGCTTTAATCCAACAATCCAATTATGAAAAATTTTATAGTCATTTTTAGGGAACCCGACGGCAGAACCCTGCAGCATAGCCAAGAAGAAGTGAACCTGCATCAGCAGCATTGGAAAAAATGGTTTGAAGAATGGGGCAAGGCAGGAAACCTCAAAGGCGGAAGCGGCCTTAGCCTGAATGGAAAACTCATCCATGGCTCAGATCGCGAAATCACCGACCAGATCCATCGTGCAGGAACAGAAATTGTGGGCGGCTTTTTACTATTGCAAGCCAACGACTTGGAACAAGCAACTGAAATAGCCAGCTCCTGCCCCATTTTCGAATTTGGCGGCTATGCCGAAGTGCGCGAAATGCAAAACTAAACAGCTTGCTTGCGGTTAAATAGCATCAAAAAACATTTCGTAACCATGAAGATTAACCTATCCCCATAAATAAAAACAAAAATACAAGGTTTAGTTAAAAATTCGTCTACCTTTGCATCATCTGATGATATGACGAATACTACAGTTTTAATCCATAGAAAATCGTTGGCCGATGAAGTGGCTGATGGCTTGCGCAAGCAATTGTCGCTAGGAATTTTCAAAGTAAACGAAAAACTTCCGATTGAACCAGAATTAATGAAAATGTTTGGTGTTGGCCGCTCTACCATTAGAGAAGCCATCAAACTATTGGTCAATTCGGGCCTGTTACGCGTACAGCAAGGCTTGGGTACTTTTGTAGAGCGTACCGTATCTACCCAAGAACCTATGGACCAAAGGCTTAAGCGTGCCGATAAGGTTGAGCTCGACGAAGTGAGGCAGCTGATCGAGATTAAAATTGCCGAAAAAGCAGCGCTTAACCGTTCTGAAGAAGACATCGAAAAAATACAGTCCTACCTCGAAATGCGCAAACAAACTGCCGATGAAGGCCATTTGGAAGAATGTATAGAGGCCGATATCCAGTTTCACCTGGCCATTGCCAATGCCTCTAAAAACGAGGTGCTGACCGATATTTACAAAACCGCATCAGCGCACCTCAAAAATTGGTTCCACGAAATTTACCAAGACACCCAAACTTTTCAAGACAGTTACCTTTTACACCAGCAATTGCTGAACAATATTATAGCAAAAGATCCGAAAGCAGCATGGAATACGGCTACCAGGATACTTAACCATATTTTTTAATTTAAACAAACACCCCGGCAAGTTTTAAAACTTTGCAAAGGTGTTCATCAAATGCAACAAATGAATACGCAGAATAAGAAGCAAGACGCACTCGACTACCACTCGCAAGGCCGTCCGGGCAAAATAGAAGTTGTTCCAACCAAACCCCACTCCTCTCAAAGAGATTTGACATTGGCCTATTCACCTGGCGTGGCTGAGCCTTGCTTGGAGATTGCCGCAGATGCCGACAAAGCTTATAGTTACACGGCCAAAGGCAATTTGGTGGCTGTAATTAGCAATGGTACGGCAGTTTTGGGCCTGGGCAATATCGGCGCGTTGGCCAGTAAGCCTGTCATGGAGGGCAAGGGATTGCTTTTTAAGATCTTCGCTGATATTGATGTATTCGATTTGGAACTAAACGCCGATTCGGTAGAAGATTTCATTAAAATGGTGAAGGGTGTTGAGCCTACTTTTGGCGGCATCAACCTCGAAGACATCAAGGCGCCAGAATGCTTTGAAATCGAGCGCAGACTCAAAGCCGAGCTGAATATCCCTGTAATGCACGACGACCAGCACGGTACGGCCATTATTTCGGGCGCAGCTTTGCTCAACGCCTGCGAATTGCAGAAGAAAAAGCTAAAAGACATCAAAGTAGTGGTAAGCGGTGCAGGCGCCGCCGCGGTATCTTGCGCCAAAATGTACCTGTCGTTGGGCGTAACACCCAAAAATTTGGTCATGTTCGACATCAACGGCCTAATCACTACCTCGAGGACCGACCTCGACGAGATCAGGATGGAGTTTGCCACCACCCGAAAAGACATCAACAACATTACCGACGCGCTAAAAGGTGCCGATGTATTGATCGGTCTTTCGGCCGGCGATGTGATCAAACCCGAAATGCTCATGGGCATGGCCAAAAACCCGATTGTATTTGCCATGGCCAATCCAAATCCAGAAATCGCCTATGATTTGGCCGTTAAAACCCGTAAAGATATTATCATGGCCACCGGAAGGTCTGATTATCCGAACCAGGTAAACAACGTATTGGGTTTCCCATATATTTTTAGGGGTGCCCTGGATGTGCGTGCCACCAGCATCAACGAAGAAATGAAGATTGCAGCCGTACGTGCCATTGCCAATTTAGCCAAAAAATCGGTTCCAGATGCGGTAAGCCAGGCTTACAACGCCCGCAACTTTAAATTTGGCAAGGAATACATCATCCCCAAACCGGTCGATTCGAGGCTGATTACCGAAGTTTCGATGGCGGTGGCCAAGGCAGCTATCGAAAGCGGGGTGGCCAGAAAGGCAATTGCCGATTGGAGCAAATATGAAGATGAGCTGAAAAAGAGACTGGGCATTGATGATACTATTATGCGCCAGGTAACGACCAATGCCAAGGCCAACCCGAAAAAAGTGGTGTTTGCAGAGGCCGACAACTACAAAATCTTAAAAGCCGCCCAAATTGTGAAGGAAGAAAAGATCGCCATCCCTATCCTATTGGGCAACAAGGAAGCCATACAGCGTATCATTTACGAAAATGTGCTCGATTTGGAAGGCGTTGAAATTATAGAACCGGTTTTGGAACAGGAAAGAATTAAGAAATATGCCGAAGCCTTGTACCAAAAAAGACAGCGCAGGGGCGTGACCTTGTTCGAAGCCAACAAATTGATGCGCGACAGGAATTACTTTGGCGCATCGATGGTTGAATTTGGCGAAGCCGATGCCATGATTTCGGGATTGACCAAAAACTATGCAACCACCGTAAAACCGGCTTTGCAGGTAATTGGGGTTGAGCCTGGCGTGAAGCGCGTGGCGGGCATGTATATGATGATTACCAAAAAAGGCCCGGTATTTTTTGGTGATACCACCGTTAACGTTGATCCAACACCCGAAGAATTGGTTGATATTACCTTATTGGTGAACAAATCGGTAAAACAGTTTAATGTTAAACCGAGAATCGCTTTGCTATCTTATTCAAACTTCGGTTCCAACTCGGGCGAAATTCCGGAGAAGGTAAGACAGGCCGTACGTTTGCTGCATAAAAACCATCCCGATGTAGTGGCCGATGGCGAAATGCAGGCCAACTTTGCCATGAACAACGAAATGCTGAAAGAGAACTTTCCTTTCAGTGCCCTAAGCGATGCACCAGCCAATACACTGATCTTCCCTACGCTAGAATCAGGCAATATGGCTTACAAGCTGCTGCAGGAACTGGGCGAGGCCGAAGCGGTTGGACCAATTTTATTAGGCCTAAACAAGCCGGTGCACATTGTACAGCTAGGCAGTTCGGTACGCGAAATCGTAAACATGGTTACGATTGCCGTAGTTGATGCACAGGCTAAGTCTAAACCCGTAACCACCAAAAAATAAAACCGCATTGGCCTTTCCTTATTGGAGAGGCCAATATTTAGTTCACAAATATTTTTTATTTCAAATCATCAGATGATATGATGTATATTTTTTACACTATTACCTTTCGTCCTTATGGAAACTAAAATCCCCCAAAACCCAAATGCTGCTGATGCCAAGGCGTTGGCACAGCAAACCATTTTTTCTATTCTGTTTACGGTTAGCCTTACCCATCTCATCAACGACATGTTGCAGGCCGTTGTGCCTGCGGTATACCCTATTTTAAAAGACGAGTTTCATTTAACTTTTGCCCAGGTGGGGCTAATTACCCTTACCTATCAGCTCACCGCATCTTTGTTGCAGCCTTTTGTGGGTTTGTATACCGATCGCAATCCGCGCCCTTATTCGCTGGTGATAGGCATGGGCTTTACTTTGATCGGCTTGGTTGCCGTGTCGTTTGCCTCGAGTTTTATACATGTACTGTTGGCCGTCAGCCTGATTGGTATCGGTTCGTCTATTTTCCATCCAGAATCATCGAGGGTAGCACATTTGGCTTCAGGTGGCAAAAAAGGCCTCGCCCAATCCATTTTCCAGTTGGGCGGCAATGCAGGCAGTGCCTTGGGGCCCTTGCTGGCTGCCATTATTGTAGTGCCTTATGGCCAGTTTAACATCATTTGGTTTTCGCTGATAGCCATTGTGGGCATGATGGTGCTTTCGGTGGTTTCTAAATGGTACAAAGTTCATTTGGTTAACCGCGCCGCTAAAAAAGCTAATTTCTCTGACGAAGTGGTGAGCAAATTCTCGAAGAAAAAAGTGATTTTCTCTTTGTTTATTTTATTGGTACTGGTTTTCTCTAAATACTTTTACATGGCCAGCATGACCAGCTACTACACCTTTTATTTGATGGACAAGTTCCATTTGAGCATTCAACAGTCGCAGGTTTATCTGTTTGCCTTTTTAGCGGCCGTAGCGGCCGGAACCTTGTTTGGCGGTCCGCTTGGCGACCGTTTTGGCCGTAAGTATATCATCTGGATTTCCATTCTGGGCGTAGCGCCCTTTACCTTGCTATTGCCTTATGTAGGCTTGTTCTGGACGGGTATTCTTTCTGTTATTATCGGTTTGATCCTTTCTTCCGCATTCTCGGCCATATTGGTTTATGCCACCGAACTTGTTCCGGGAAAAGTTGGCATGATTGCCGGGCTTTTCTTTGGTCTTGCTTTCGGCATGGGTGGTTTAGGCTCGGCCTTGCTGGGCAAATTGGCCGACCAAACCAGCATCGAATATGTATACAAAGTCTGCGCATTTTTGCCATTGATAGGCATCATCACTGGCTTTTTACCCAATATAGAACGTAAGAAATAGTCTTTAGCCAGCGCTTAGGCGCTCGGCTTTGCTGGTTGTTCTGCGGTACGAAAGGAAAAAGAACAACGGAAACACCAGCAGCGTTAATACGGTAGCGGTAATCAGTCCACCAATAACCACAATGGCCAAAGGCTTGGAAGTTTCCGATCCAATACCGGTTGACAGGGCGGCAGGCATCAGCCCAATGGCTGCCATCAGGGCTGTCATCACCACTGGCCTTACCCTCGAGCGTACGCCGTCTTTAATGGCTTGTTCGAGGGAAAGGCTATTTAATTCGCTCAACCGCAGCTTTTGTACGTTGCTTTTAAAAACCGAAATCAGGATCACACCGTTCTGTATGCAGATCCCAAACAGGGCGATAAAGCCTATGCCTGCAGAGATGCTGAAATTGGTACCGGTAAACAGCAAAGCGGCAATACCGCCAATGATGGCGAATGGCACGTTGAGCAATACAATACCGGCATCTTTGGCATTTCCAAATAGCATAAAGAGGATCAAAAAGATAACCAACAAGCTAACTGGAACCACTTCCTGCAGGCGTTTGGTAGCGCGTTGCTGGTTTTCAAAATCGCCAGCCCATTCCATTTCGTAGCCTTTGCCCAGTTTTACGACTTCATTTACTTTGTTTTGTGCCTCGCCGATGGTACTGCCCATATCGCGACCACGAACCGAGAACTTAACGGCACTGTAGCGGCGGTTATCGTCACGAAATATCAAACTCGGTCCCGTTAGACGTTGAATGGAAGCAATATTCTTTATCGGCACCTGCGAGCCTCTTATTGTCGGCACCATCAGGTTGCCAATGGCTTCGGCGCTACTCCGATAGGCTTCTTCATAACGCAGGCGCAACTGGAATTTCTTTTCGCCTTCGTAAATCTGCGAAATAGCCTTGCCTCCTATGGCCATCTCAATAATGGCATTGGCATCGGCAGTAGTTACCCCATACAAAGCCATTTTAGAGGCATCCAGATCGATGCGCAGTTCGGGTTGGCCCATGTTTCTGATCACCCCCAAATCTTCTACACCCGGCACATTTTTCATCACGGCAAATACCTCGTTGGCTTTTTGCTCGGTAATGGCCAGGCTATCGCCATAAATCTTCACCACCAAAGAGCCTTTTACACCCGATACGGCTTCTTCTACGTTATCCATAATAGGTTGCGAAAAATTGAGGTCGATGCCCGGAAATCTTTCCAATTCCTTTTGCATCTGATCGATGAGCTGTTCTTTGCTGATTTTGCTTTTCCACTCTTTTTTCGGATAGATATCTACGTGGAACTCAATGTTGTAAAATCCCGTAGCATCGGTACCGTCATTGGGCCTTCCGGTTTGCGACATCACCTGCCTGACTTCTGGAAATTTGCGAATGATTTTACGCATCTGGTTGGCAATATTTTTCGATTGATCGAGCGAAATGCTCAACGGACAGGTTGCCCTGATGTAAATCGCGCCTTCATCCAATTCGGGCAAAAACTCGGTGCCCAGAAACTTGAACGAAAACAAACCGGTTGCCACCACTGCCATAGCCGAAACCAGGGCAATTCTTTTGTTGCGGTACGACCACGAAAAAAGTTTCATTACACCATTGGTTAAGCCTTCTACAAAGCTGTTGTGCTTTTCCTTTACGTTTTTGCGCAGCAGCAAACTGCTGAGCAAAGGCACCAGGGTCAAGGTTAAAATCAAGGCACCCAACAGGGCGAAACCCAGCGTCCAGGCCAAAGGCGAGAACATTTTGCCTTCTACCTTTTGAAAGGCAAAAATTGGCAATAGCGCGGCGATGATAATGAGTTTGGAAAAGAAAACGGCCTTTCCCAATTCTCCACCAGTGTTTTTTATCGCACCTAACTTCGATAACTGGTTGAAACGAGGCATTCCTACTTTGTGCGCCTTTTGATCGAGCACCACAAAAATACCTTCTACCATTACCACCGCCCCATCTATAATAATACCAAAATCGATGGCACCCATAGATAGCAGGTTCGCGCTCATGCCTTTTAGGGTTAAACAAACAAATGCAAACAACAAGGCCAACGGAATAATTATGGCCACAATAAAAGTGGTTCGCCAATCGGCCATAAACAGAAAAACAATAACCGTTACGAAAATAATGCCCTCCAGCATGTTGTGCAACACGGTATGGGTGGCAAAACTGATCAGGTCGTTGCGGTTATAAAAAGTATTGATCTTTACATCTTCGGGCAGTACCTTTTCATTCAGGTATTCTATTTTTTCCTGAACCTTACGGATTACCTCGCTCGGATTCTCGCCCTTGCGCATAACCACAATGCCTTCTACCACGTCATTGAGCTGGTCGCGACCTACCTGACCCAATCTGGGCAGGCTCGATATTGCCACCGAAGCCACGTCTTTCACCAAAATGGGCGTTCCATCAATGTTGGTTACAATAATGTTGCGGATTTCTTCTTCGTTTTGCAACAAGCCGATACCACGCACTACATAAGCCTGGGCATTATCAACAATGACATCGCCACCCACGTTGATGTTGCTTTTTGAAGCCGCTTCGTAAACATCCAGGGGGCTAATATTGTAAGAAGCCAATTTTTCTGGGTTAACTTTGATTTCGAAGGTTTTCACTTCTCCTCCAAAGCTCACGATATCGCCTACGCCGGGCACGCCCAACAATTGGCGTTCTATAACCCAATCTTGCAAGGTTTTGAGTTCTTTTACGGTTTTAGAATGACTGGTTAAGGTATAGCGAAAAATCTCGCCGGTTGGTCCGGTTGGTGGCTGTACATCGGGATCGGCGCCTTCGGGCAGGGCCACATCGCGCAGGAGGTTGTTTACTTGCTGACGGGCAAAGGCATCGTCAACTCCATCGTCGAAAATTACTTTGACCACCGAGAGCCCAAATACTGTGGTAGACCTTACCGAAGTTTTCTTTTGCACAGGATTAAGCGCTACTTCAATGGGCATGGAAACGAATTTCTCCACCTCTTCGGCGCTTCGGCCCGGCCATTGCGTAATCACGGTGATTTGCGTGTTGGTTACATCGGGAAAGGCTTCTATCGGAATATGCTTAAAGGCCAATGCTCCCCAAATAATCAGCACCAAAGTGGCCAAAAAGATGAAAAACTTATTCTTGAGCGAAAAGGCAATGATACTTTTGATGATTTTAGACATGCGCTTTTGGTATTAATTATTGGTCAATGCCTGATACAAGAATAATTGCGAACTGGTTACCACTTCGTCGCCAAGGGCAAGACCTGTAACATAGGCTTTATCCTCAAAGCGGCTCATCACCTGAATAGCTTGTACGCTGAGTTTGTTGTTCTTTTTCACAACCACATAGTTTTTGCCGTTATCCATCACCATGGCCTGTGCCGGAATGGTCAATGCCTTTTGGGTTACCTTACGGTCTACTCTTACCTTAGCGAACATTTCGGGCTTAAATTCGTTGTTGGCGTTATTCATGCTGATGCGCACTTTCATGGTACGGGTACTAGCATCGAGCACATTGTAGATTTTGTCTATTTTGCCGGTATAGCTTTTTTCGGGATTGGCCAGCGTGCTTACCTTTACCTCGTCGCCCAAATGCACGCTATTCATATCCGCTTCGTATACATTGGCCATAATCCATACATCAGACAAGTCGGCAATGACAAAGAGATCTGCATTGTTGTCGGGGCGAATGGCCGAGTTGTTGGTGATGTTTTTTTCGATGACATAACCGCTAATTGGTGCCTTGATGAGGTACTGCGATTGGTTTCCTCCCGAAATAGAGGCTATTTGTTTGGCTTTTTGCAGATCGGCAATCGATTTATTGTAATTTACCTTGGCACCGAGGTAGTCTTGTTCGGTAGCCAGGTTGCCCTCGTATAACGATTTGGTAGTGGCCAGTGTTTTTTCGGCTAGTATGGCATTGGCTTCGGCATTGGCCAAATCGTTTGCAATGCCCGCCACTTCGGTACTGTTCAGCAGGGCGAGGACTTGCCCCTTGTGCACAAAATCGCCCAATTCTACTTTTAGCGACTGTACCTTGCCACTCACCAAGGCAAATACCTTGGCCTGATGCGCTTCGTTGGCCTGTACTTTGCCATTGAGCTTGATGATACCGTTTTCGTCTTCGAGCTTTACCGGTACGGTTTGTACGTTTTTGATCAAACTATCGGGCGACAGCTCGTCCGATTGAGGTGCTTCGGTAGGCTTGTCGGCACAGGCTGCAAAAAAGCTGCTTGCCAGCAGGGCCATCACATAGAATGGAAATTTCTTCATCTGTATCAATAATTGAAAATGGTTTTGCCCACGGCGAATTGCAAGGTTTCAATAGCCTGCATATGTTCGTTCTGCAACTGGTAAAACTGGACGAGGTTATCTTTATAGCTTTCGTAGAAATCGGTAAACTCCAATAGGCTCAGGTCTTTGCGCTGAAAACCATTGGCAACGGAAACGAGCAGTTTTTGAAGCTCCTGTACAAATCCAGGATCGAATGACTGGAGCATCTGGCTGGTATTGATGGCTTTGAGGTAAGCCGATTGCACCTCTTTGCGCAGGGTTTCGTTTTGCAGCTGCAACACTACTTTTGACTGGTCGATATTAAACTTCGCCGATTTGATATTTCCCTGGTTGCGGTTAAAGAACGGCAGGTCGATACCCACTGTAAAAAAGGTAGCATTGTCTACAAAACTCCCCCTTTTATCGAACTGTGCACCCAAGGTCACATCTGGAACAGCCAAGGCTTTTTGCAGGGCATAGTTTTGCTGACTGTAAACCAGGTTTTGCCGGGCTTCCTTCAAATCGTAGCGATTGGCGGTGGCAGTATCTAATAAACTGGCCAAAGAATAGCGTTTCAGTTCGTCGGCTATATGGAGTTGCTTAACCACAGGTATCAATGGAGCCCTGTTTTGCAAAAGCAACTGGAGTTCTGCATTGATTTCGTTCACCTGGTTTTGCAAAGAGGTTTGTTCGGCCTTCAAGGTGTACAGCAACGATTTGATGCGAACAGCATCTTTTAAGGTCACCATTCCCTTGGCCAACAATTCTTGGTGTGCGGTATTCAGCTTTTCGAGGTACGAAACCTGCAAGGCATAGCCATTGATAGCTTGCTGCAAAAAGTAGAGCTGGTAAAAATTGCTGCGCAAGGTAAATTGTAGCGTACGCAACAGATCGAAAAAACGGCTTTCTTCTAAAACCACATTGGTTTGTGCCATTTTAACCTGCTTGTTTCTCTTACCGGCCAAGTTAATCAGCTGGGTAACCTCTACTGTGTATTGCCCATAGGGACTGCCTATGTTAAAGGCTTTTTTGAGCTGTGGATTATAAATATTGCCTTCGAACTGGATGTTGGGGTTATTATACAGCCTAGCTTGGATCACCTGCGCCTTGGCCATATCGATATGGTAGCGTTGAGCCAAAAGCGAAAGGTTCTGTTGCAAAAAGATCTTTTCGGCTTCGGGCAAGGTTAAGCGCAAACTGTCTTGTGCCCAACAAAGCTGGTGCAATAGGCTTAAGGCTAAAATAATGGCTACTTTGAGGTAGTTTCTTCTCATCTTGTTTATCGCGTAAAATGCGAATGGCCCAAAATTAGATTCCCATCATTAGAGATTGGTTTTGGCTAGATTAGAAAATGATTAGAAGGGTATTGTGTAGAGCGTATTGCGCTAATTGTTCAATTGTATAACTGCTGACGAAAATCTATCGCTATACCCCGTACGCAATACGCTATACTCAGTACGTTATACTAATGGAAAACAAGCGTAACACAAGTGCCCTGTTCTAGTTCGGAAAGCAGTTGTGCTTCGATGCCATGTAATTGCAAAATCTGTTTGGTAATGTACAAACCGATACCCTGCCCTTTGATATGACGGGTTTGGTTGCTGCGATAGAACAGTTCGAAAACCGCTACTCTATCATTTAGGGGAATGCCGGGGCCGTTATCGCTAATAGACACTTGCAATTGTCCATTCATTATCGAAATCAGCACATTTACCTTTGGCGGTTCCGAAAATTTGATCGCATTGTCCAAGAGGTTCGATAAAGCGATGTAAAGCAGTTCCCTATTGGCTCTTATCGTCAAGAGCTGTTCTTGCAAAGGTGGTATTTGTACATCGACCGAAACCTGTGCATGTGGGTATTCGATGGCTTTTTTCTCTAATACGTTCCACAAAACTTCGTCAATGCGCACCTCGGTCATTTTTTGCTCGCCCGACATTTCTAAGCCAGAGAGGATCAGCAGGCTATCTAAAATAGACTTGAGGTGTACCGTATCGTTTTTGAGCGAAGCCAGCAAAGCCTCGTATTCTGCGGGGCTGCGGGGCTGATTAAGGGTTACTTCGATATCGCCCATCATGGCGGTTAATGGCGTTTTAAGTTCGTGTGAAGCATTTTTCAAGAAATTCTTCTGGGTTTGCACGCCGTTTTCTAAACGAGCCAAAAAATAGTTGAAGGTAATGATCAGTTCTTTGATTTCATCTTTGTGACCGCTTGGCACCTCTAAACGCGAATGGAGGTTATCAGTGGTCATTGAATTTACCTTTTTGATCAGCGTGGCGAAAGGCCTGAATGTTCTTTTGGCCAAAAAACCGGCCAACAGAAAATGGATGAGCGCACCAAGCAGGTAAAAGAAAACCAGCATTTTTTTCAAGGCATCTAATTGCGTATTTCCGGCATTATCTGTTCCGGAAACAACAATGATGAAATTGCCTTGGTTGTCTTTATAATACAAGCCTGCCAATTGCTTATCGCCTAGCTTAAAAGTAAGGCTGCCTTCGGCCACTATTTTGTCGAGCATTTCGGCAGAAAGCCTCAAATTAAGTTTATCGTCAATAAACAAGCTTTTATCGTCGGCATGATATACACGGATCGATTCGTTATAGATGCGCCTGTACTGAGCCTCGATGCTTCGGTATTTTTTGTCGTTTACTTCGTCTTTCTCAAAATAGAAATAAGCAGCTGTATTGGCGCGCTCGAGCAATTTTTTAAAGTAAAGTTCGCGTGTATGTTGTTTAAACAATAAAAAAGTGCCTAAAAACACCAATCCTAAGGCAAAGGCAAAAAGCAGGGTCGAAAGAATGATGAGCTTATTTCTTAAGGTCATGGCATTTTCAATTTAAACATATATCCAGTACCCTTGATGGTATGGATCAGCGGCTGTTCAAAATCCTTGTCTATTTTGTTGCGCAGGTAGTTGATGTACACATCTACCGAATTGGAGGTGGTATCGAAATTAATGTCCCATACGGCTTGTGCAATAGAAATGCGTGAAAGGGCCTTTTCACGGTTCTTCATCAGAAAAACCAGGAGTTTAAATTCGCGTGGCGACAAATTGAGCGCCTTGCC
This sequence comes from Pedobacter sp. TM02, assembly GCF_059705275.1. Taxonomy (NCBI): domain Bacteria; kingdom Pseudomonadati; phylum Bacteroidota; class Sphingobacteriia; order Sphingobacteriales; family Sphingobacteriaceae; genus Pedobacter; species Pedobacter sp. TM02. The sequence continues at coordinate 1,926,559 of NZ_AP046530.1, read as the reverse complement.
GTCGCGCTGGGCACTTTGTTCCTTTACATTGATTTCTACGCCGCCGTAGCGCTGAAAATCGACAATGCCATTGTTGAACTCGGTTCTTCTCAGCTGGGCGTTGATGCGCGCCAACAGCTCATCGAACAGAAAAGGCTTGGCCAAATAGTCATCGGCGCCGCTTTCCAAGCCGCGTACTTTTTCTTCGGGTGTATCCAAAGCGCTGAGGATAATAATCGGCGTGGTATTTTTGCGTTGCCTCAGCAGAGTACAAACCTCAAATCCACTGATATCGGGCAGCATGATGTCTAAAATGATGACATCGTACTTGTTTTCGCTGGCTTCGTCGATCGCTTCTCGCCCCTTGCCTACCGTTTTAACCTGGTATAGATTTTCTCTTAGCCCTTTTTCAATAAAGGAAGCCACACGTTGGTCATCTTCGGTAAGGAGTATTCTGTTCATCAAAAGCAAAGTTGTGATTTTATGTTTACGAAACCACGTTTTTATGGAAAATTTACCTGAAGGGTATTGAGTAGTTTGACTAGCGAAGGTAAACCACAGATTAACCAGATTTATGTTTTCATCAAGCCAAATCGCCAATTGAAAACTGCGAACTGCAAACCAAATCAGGCACTTCTCAGCAATGATTAGATATTAGCAACCTCAATACGCCTTACCAAAACCCGTTAATCTTTGGCTAGCAATGCAACAAAACTGTTGATTTAAAGTCAATCATACTTTAAAATTTCTTTGGATTTGTATTTTTTATACTTTTGCCTTTGTGAACAGGCTCTATTCATATCTCCTGATAATGGTCGTGACTTTTAACATCACGCCAGTGCATCAGTTGCTCAAAATACCTGCACTTTTCCATCATTTTCACTACCACAGCCAACAAAGTCCCGATATTTCTTTTATCGATTTTCTTTCCATGCATTATTGGGGTAGCGACCACAGCGACTCGGACGACGAGGAAGACATGAAGCTACCGTTTAAAAAGATGGCCAATCCTGCTGTACTTCCGTTTTGCATTCCGGCCAAGCCTTTGCTGGTTACAGCGGTTTTTTTATTCAAATACTCGCAAAACTATCCTTTGCCTAACGACAGCTTTATTCCCGACAACATCAATTCATCGCTGTTCAGACCTCCGCGTCCTGCTGCATGCTAAGCTTTCGGCCAAAGGCCGATTAATTATCTGTATGCAAACAACGCTTTCTGCGTCTTAACAACTTAATTTTATGATGAACAAAATCATCAGCTTTTCTGTAAAGAACAAGCTGGTTATAGGGCTATTCGTATTTGCCCTATTGCTATGGGGTATTTTCGAACTGAGAAAACTCCCTATCGACGCTGTACCTGACATCACCGACAACCAGGTACAAGTACTGACCGTATCCCCTTCTTTGGGTGCTCCAGACATTGAACGATTAATTACTTTCCCGATAGAACAATCGTGCAGCAACATCCCGGGCCTTAAACAAATCAGAAGTTTTTCGAGATTTGGCCTCTCGCTGGTTACCATTGTTTTTAATGATGATACCGACCTCTATTGGGCCAGGCAACAAGTAACCGAACGACTGCAACAAGTACAACGCGACTTGCCTTCGGGCATTGGTTCGCCCGAATTGGCGCCCGTGAGTACCGGCCTAGGCGAAATTTACCAGTATGTAGTGAGGCCCAAAGCCGGTTATGAGCATAAATATGATGCCATGCAACTTCGGACCATTCAAGACTGGATTGTACGTCGGCAATTGATGGGTACCAAAGGTGTAGCCGAAGTTTCGAGCTTTGGCGGCAAGCTCAAACAATATGAAATTGCCGTTAATCCTAGCTACCTCAAAGCCAACAACATTACCATTGCCGATATTTTTGCCGCCCTTGAAAAAAACAATCAAAATACAGGTGGTGCCTACATTGAGAAAGGGCCTACGGTACTCTATATCAGAAGCGAAGGCTTAACCGCCAGTTTGGAAGATATTGGCAAAATTGTAGTCAAAACGCTCGACAATGGCCTGCCTGTGTTGGTAAGAGACGTAGCCAAGGTGCAACTCGGCTCGGCCATCCGCTATGGAGCCATGACCTATAACGACAAAGGCGAAGTGGCTGGCGCCGTAGTAATGATGCTCAAAGGCGAAAACAGCTCGGTAGTGGTGGAACGTGTGAAGAAAAAAATTGCCGAAATACAGAAAGACCTGCCCGAAGGCGTAGTGGTAGAGCCCTTTTTAGACCGTACCAAGATGGTAAACAGCGCCATCGAAACAGTAGAAACCAACCTACTGGAAGGTGCATTGATCGTGGTTTTTGTATTGGTGTTCTTTTTGGGCAACCTGCGTGCTGGGCTCATCGTATCATCGGTTATTCCCTTGGCCATGCTGTTTGCCATCATCCTCATGAACATGTTTGGTGTGGGTGGCAACCTGATGAGTTTGGGCGCTATCGATTTCGGGTTGATTGTTGATGGTTCGGTAATCGTGGTAGAGGCCGTGCTGCACCGTTTCTCGCATTCGCACCAATTTAGAAAACTCAGTTCCATCTCGCAGGAGGAAATGGACAAAGAGGTTTCCAAATCGACCGGTAGCATCATCAATTCTGCGGTATTCAGTCAAATTATCATCCTGATAGTTTACTTGCCCATTCTTTCATTAGAAGGCATAGAAGGCAAAATGTTTAGACCCATGGCACTCACTATTGCCTTTGCCATCCTAGGTGCTTTCATCTTGTCCATTACCTATGTACCGATGATGAATGCGCTTTTCCTAAGCAAAAAACTAAACCATAAAGCTACTTTGGCCGACAAGGTAACCATTTGGTTAGAAAGAAGATACATGCCCTTACTCAAGCGATTGATGAAATTTCCAAAAACCATGATCTTAACTACTTTGGCCTTGTTTGCCGTTGCCGTTATGGTACTAGGACGCTTGGGCGGCGAATTTATCCCGCAGATTGAAGAAGGCGATTTTGCCGTCGAAACGCGCTTGTTGACCGGCAGTAACCTGAATAATACCATTAAATATACCCAACAAGCTTCTGGCATTTTGCTGAAGAAGTTTCCAGAAGTAGAAAAAGTGGTGACCAAAATAGGCAGCGCCGAAATACCAACCGACCCGATGCCTTTTGAGGCTGGCGATATGATGGTAATCCTCAAACCCAAAAAAGAATGGACCTCTGCCACTTCTTTCCCCGAACTTTCCGAAAAAATGACCAAAGAACTCTCGGCCGTTCCGGGTATTACGGTGGGCTTTCAGTTTCCGGTACAGATGCGCTTTAACGAGCTGATGACCGGAGCCCGTCAGGATGTTGTGTGCAAGATCTTTGGCGAAGATTTAGACAGTCTTTCTGTTTATGCACATCGCTTAAACGAGATTATCCAAACCGTACCGGGTGCCATCAACATTTATGAAGAAACGGTTACGGGCATGCCTCAAATCGTGATCAAATTTAACCGCGATGCCTTGGCCAAATACGGACTGAATGTAGAAGACATCAACAATACGGTCAATACCGCTTTTGCCGGAAAGAGCGCCGGACAGGTATACGAAGGCGAAAAACGTTTTGATTTGGTGGTGAGGCTTAACGAAGAAGCCAAAAAGAACATCGACGACATCAGAAACCTCATGATATCGACCAGAAACGGCTATCAGATTCCGATTTCGGAAGTGGCCGAAATTACCGAAGTGGAAGGCGTAAACCAAATCCAGCGCGAAAACACCAAAAGACGTATCGTCATCGGCTTCAACGTTACCGGGCGCGATGTGCAGACCATTGTAGCCGAACTGCAGCAAAAAGCCGAGAAACAACACAAATTGCCCGCCGGCTATAGCCTGGTTTATGGCGGCTCTTTCGAAAACATGAATGCCGCCAAAGACCGTTTGGCCATTGTGGTACCCGTAGCCCTGCTCATGATTTTCTTGCTGCTGTATTTTGCCTTTAACTCGGTAAAACAGGGCTTGTTGATTTATACGGCCATCCCGCTCTCGGCCATGGGTGGCATTTTTGCGCTTTGGGTGCGCGATATGCCTTTCAGCATTTCAGCTGGTGTAGGTTTTATTGCGCTTTTTGGGGTAGCAGTATTGAACGGCATTTTGTTGGTTTCAGAATTTAACCGCCTTAAAAAGGAAGGCTGGACCGATTTGCGGCGAATTGTGGTGCACGCTACCAAAACCAAGCTGCGTGCCGTCCTGATGACAGCACTGGTACCTTCGCTGGGCTTTATTCCGATGGCCATCAGCACCGGAGCAGGAGGCGCTGTACAAAAACCTTTGGCCACCGTTGTAATCGGCGGCTTGATCATTTCAACCCTGCTTACGCTCTTTGTATTGCCCGTTTTATATATTCTTTTTGAGAAAGGCTTCAAATATTTTAAACCAAAACCGGTTGTGGCTATTTTATTTGGCGTGTTTCTGCTGAACAACAGCGCCAAAGCCCAAGAACGAGTAGGCCTTAACGATTTGCTGCAAAAGGCTTCGGCCAATTACCCAACCATGAATGCCGCCCGATTGAACGAAAGCTACCTCAACGCTTTAATTCCAACAGCGGTAGATATTCCCAAAACAGATTTGGCTTACGAGGCAGGTCATTTAAATGGCAGCTTTAACGACAACAGGTTTACGGTTTCGCAAAGTTTTCAATTCCCGACCGTTTACAGCAGACAGAAAGATGTCAACCGCTCTATGCTTAACGTTGGGCGAGCACAAACGGCCATCCAGTTGCTCGATTTGCAGACCGAGATCAAAAACCTGTATTTTAATCTTTTGGTAATCGACCAGAAAAAAACGGTACTTCTCAAAGCTGATAGCATTTATGCACGCTTTGCCGAAAAGGCCGAAAACCGTTACCGCTTGGGCGAAACCGATATTATTGAAAAAACCACAGCCGCCAACCAAAGGCTACAGATTGCTGCCCAGCTCAAGGTGTTGCTGGCCGACCAAACCAGCTTGCAAAAAAGAATGCAAATGCTGGTACAAAGCAAAGAAACCGTAGCCTTGGATGCTAAGGTACTCATCTATCCTATTGATTCGCGCTTATTGTTAGCACCATCTATTGCCCAGAACCCATCTATTTTATGGCAGCAGGAAATGGTAAAGCAAAGCCAGCTGAATCAAAAGCTCGAAAAAAGCAAATTATTGCCTTCGCTTAACTTGGGCTATGCCAATGCCTCGTTTATGGGCTTGCAAAACACGCCAGGTGGTCAGGAGGTATTTTACAATCGTTCGTATCGTTTCCAATCGTTTAGTGCGGGTATTGCCATTCCCCTGTTTTTTAGCGCACAAAATGCCAAAGCTAAAGCCATGGGTATTTATGTACAGCAGCAACAGAAAGAACTCGAAGCTTTGCAACTCAACTACAATGCCGAGCTGGAAAAGGCTTTGGCCAAAGCAAAGGCTTATCAGGAAACTTTAGTGAGCTATCATCAGCAACTGTTGCCCAATGCTGCTAAAATCGAAAAATCGGCTAGTGCCAAGCTCGATGCAGGCGACATCAACTACCTGGATTGGACCATTTTGATTAACCAAACCATTGAGATCAAAAGCCAATACTACCAGTTGATCAATCACTTAAACGAAACACTTATAGAAATTGAACGCCTTAACGGCATCATCATCAAATAACAATATGAAAAATACAATCGCCTTGATTTTTGCAGGTTTGTTCTTTGCTTCTTGTGGCAGCAAACCCGCACCAGCCGAAGTTAAAAAGACAGCCGTTACGCCCACAGAAGAAACCATTGTCCTTAGCGATGCCCAACGGAAAAACGCAGAACTAACCCTTGGCCAAATGGAAGCACGCCCGGTTGAATCGACCCTCAACGTGAACGGCAGCATCGAACTGCCACCAGAAAACCTTCATACCATCAGCTTTCCCCTGGGCGGATTTATCAAAAGCAGCCGATTGGTTAACGGCTCGGCCGTACAAAAAGGAACCATTTTGGCCACTATAGAAGATGTATCCTTTATCCAGATGCAACAAGACTACCTCACAGCCAAATCTAAACTGGCATTTGCAACAGCCGACTATAACCGACAAAAAGAGCTGAACGCTACACAATCGAACAGCCAAAAGGTGTTGCAACAGGCCAAATCCGATTTCGAAACCCAACGCATATTGGTCAATTCGTTAGCCGAAAAACTGAAACTGATTGGCATAACGCCCTCCAAGCTTACCGAAGATAACATGTCGAGAACGGTTAATATCTACTCGCCCATTAACGGATTTGTGGCCAAGGTAAATGTTAATCCGGGCAAGTACGTTGGACCTACCGATGTGTTGTTCGAGATCATCAATCCAGCCGAAACCCATCTTTCGCTTAACATTTTTGAAAACGATGCCAAAAACTTGGCCAAGGGACAAAAAGTAACGTTCAATACCGTTGGCGATCCGAACCAAAAGTTAGAGGCAGAAGTGATGCTGATTACCCAAAATCTCGATGAAAACAGAACGGTTGAAGTACATTGTCACCTGCGTGGAAATCATCAAAAGCTAATTCCCGGCACATTTGTCAATGCGCAAATCAAGCTGAAAAGCCATTCGAGCAATACTTTGCCCGATGGCGCCATTGTGGATTGGCAAGGCAAAAAATATGTTTTTGTAGAAACAGGCACCAATAAGTTTACCGCCAAAGAAGTGCAAACCGGCTATATGGCCGATGGCTATACCGAAATCAAAACGCCGGTTGCAGGCAAATTGGTAACGAGCAATGCCTATACCCTACTTACGGCGATGAAAAACAAAGCTGAAGAAGAATAAAACGAAAAACCCCGATCAAATGGTCGGGGTTTTATTTTAAGAGATAAAACAAGTATTGTAGGCTTGTTGCATGGATTCTTTCGCAATTTCGAGATCATTTGCGCTGGTACGCCAGTTTACAAAGGCTGCACGCATGCAACGCTGTCCTGCATATACCGTTGGCGTGAGGTAAACCTTACCGAGCTTGTTGAGCGTATCTAAATACAAATCGACCTGTTCTTTTCTGTGTTTAAGCGTAAAGCAAACGGTATTGAGCTTTACTGGGGCCAAGAGTTCGAAATTTTCACTTTTAGCAATAAAACCACCAAACTGTTGTGCCAATTGGATCGAATTTTCAACGATGTTTTTAAACCCTTCCCTGCCATAGGCGATTAAACTGAACCAAGCCGGCAAGGCACGCAAACGCCTCGAATTTTCGGGCACATTGCTGGCAAAGGAAAAATTGGTGGCCGGATTGCCCAAGTAGGGCGCATTGGAATTTTGAAAGGTCTGGATCTGCAGATTCTGATGTTCATGGCGCACAAAAGCTACGGCACTGTCGTAAGGCACATTCATCCACTTGTGGCCATCGATCGTAATGCTGTCAGCCGTTTCCCAGCCTTGCAACAAAGAGGCATATTTTGGTGTGCAAGCCGCAAAGCCGCCAAAAGCCGCATCAATGTGCAACCAGAATTTATATTGCCTTTTAAGCTCAGCTATAGCTTGTAAATCGTCAAAATCTGAAGTATTTACTGTGCCGGCGCTGGCGCTTAAAATAATTGGCGAATCCTGGTACATGGCCAACAGACTTTCCAAATCGTCCAAATCGATCGATTCGGTATGGGGCTTGCTTTTAACCTGCACCAGTTGGTTCCGGCCAAAACCCAGCATGGCCAACGATTTGAGTACCGAAGAATGCGGATTAGCACTCAACACCTTAATCCCCGGCAACATGCCATCGGACGCGATGTTATGCTGCAGCTGTTCGCCCGCCCATTGCCTAGCCACAGCCAAACCTGTGAAATTAGACAAGGTAGCTCCGCTCACAAAACTGCCGTTAAAACTTTCGGGCAAGCTAAACAAACGACACATCAGCTTTATGGTTTCATGCTCGATGTGGGCAGAAATATCGCCATTCAACGTTACGCTTTGCGGGTTTTGATCGAAAACACTGCACAACCAGTCGCCAATAAGTGCAGCGGGCGTAGTTCCACCCGTTACAAAGCCCCAGTACCTGGGCCCGCTCGAAGCTGTAATAAGGTGCAGGTAATGGGCCTTAAACAATTGCAGGGCATCTAAGGCCCCACCGCCTTCGGGTAAATCCTTGCTAGCTTTCACTTCATCAGCCTGGTGACTAGTGGATAGCGTTTCCAATTGAGCCAAAAAGTCTATGCCTGTTAATTTAGCCTGTTCTAATATTTCTTCTAAGTAATGGAGGTCTTCTTGGAGTCTGTTCATCATTTTTATTTCAATAAGTTTGGGCTGTGTTTGATGAAAAACAAATGTGACCATCCCACAACCTTTTCTGCCCTCCTGCCGGGCAATGGCACTCTATTTTTTCGAGTTCGTTTATTTCTTTTTATCGGTTCTCAAGAATGCTTCGCAATTTGAGTGACTAAAATGGAGGAAAAGTCGCCGACGGCGCCCTTTACTTTAAAGCTTGCGGTATGGCTACTGCAGTTATGCCACAAAGGCCAAGTTCGGTTTAAAGTAGATCTAACGGCTCCTGCTCGGAGCTGAAAATGGCGCATAAATCTCTTGATGTAAGCAAAATTCACTTCATCATAAAATTAATTGCATCATCGTATCAATGCGCACAAATTCCAATTTATCTACTGGAACCTGTACAAAGCCTAGTTTTTTGTAAATATGGATAGCATCCTGCAGCTTGGAATTGGTGTATAAAATTACTTTGGTTGCACCCAATTGTTTGGCTTTGAGCAGAGCCGCATTACAGAGCACGTACCCCAAACCAAAGCCTCTCGCCGTTTTGGCTACCGTCATTTTGGCCAGCTCATAAACGCCAGGCGACGTAAATTTCAGGGCAACCGTACCTACGATCTCTTGGCCTCTTTTGGCAAACAGGATATGGCCTCCGTCATTTAAAATGGCTTCTTCTGGGTTTTCTAACATCCATTGGTCTGCTTCTTCTACTACAAAATATTCTCGGAGCCAATCGATATTCAGCTGTTCATAATAGGGTTGCAAGGCGGTTTCGTATTCGATAATTTCAGTATTCATAGCTCTAGTGGATTTAATAATCCAAAATTCAGGAAAGAAAACAGATAAAAACAGATGCAGATTTTATATTTTTGAGCATAACAGATTTTGATATGCATACGGCATCCCCAACAACCAACGATTTCCTTTACCAGCAATTGGCAGGAAAAATAGCACAGAACATTTTGGATGGCGTACTCAAAACCGGCGATAAACTGCCATCGGTACGCACTTTGAGCAAAGACCACGGCATTAGCCTGAGTACGGCATTTAAAACTTATGTAGAGCTCGAAAACAAAGGATTGATCGAAGCCAGGCCCAAATCGGGTTACTATGTTCGTTTTACCGATCGCAAAGGAAGGTTGGTAAGTACGGCGCCTCATAGCGAAAAAGAACCTTTTGATGTTAATGTAGACGAAATGTTGGCCATGGTTTACGGCAGCATCAATAAAACGGGAGTTTCGCAACTGTCGATGGCCGCACCAGCCCTTTCTTTGTTGCCCGAGAGCAAGCTCAACAAAACCATGGCCGAAGCCATCCGCGAAAACGCTTTCAGTTGCATCAACTATGAGGATATTCAAGGCAATTTGCGTTTACGCCAACAGGTGGCCAAAAATGCGCTCACCTGGGGAGGCACGTTTACGGCCGATGAAATCGTGAGCACGCAGGGCTGTATGGAAGCACTCGTTTTTTGCCTGAAGGCCGTAGCCGAACCCGGCGATACGATTGCCATTGAAAGCCCGACCTATTTTGGAATTTTCAACGTGATGCAAAGCCAGGGGCTAAAAGTACTCGAAATACCAACTGATCCGCAAACCGGGATCAGCATCGAATATTTAGCCCAGGCCATTGAAAAAGTAAACATTAAAGCCTGCCTGTTTACGCCCAACTTTACCAATCCCTTGGGCTGTGTCATGCCCGACCAGCGCAAGCAACAATTGGTAGCGCTATTGGCCAACAAAGAAATCCCTCTGATTGAAGATGATATTTATGGCGACTTGTTTTTTGGCAAGTCGAGGCCCAGAACCTGCAAAAGCTACGACAAAAACGGCTTGGTACTGCTCTGCTCATCGGTTTCCAAATCGCTGGCACCAGGCTATCGCGTGGGCTGGTGCATCCCCGGCAAGTTTAAAGACAAGGTACTCAACATCAAATTGATGCACACCATATCTTCGGCTACGCCTACGCAGGCAGCCATAGGCTTGTTTTTTGAAACCGGAAGGTTCGACTTGCACATGCGCAACCTGCGAAAAGCCCTGCACACGCAATGTCTGCGCTACCTGCAAGCTATATTCGACTACTTTCCGGAAGAAGTAAAAGTAAACCAGCCGGCTGGTGGCTATGTGCTTTGGGTGGAACTGCCCAAGGACGTAAATGCCTTCGAAATTTTCAGGACGGCCTTAAAACAGCAGATTGGCATTTATCCGGGACAGGTATTCAGCACCGACGGACGTTTTACCAATTACATCCGCATTAGTTTTGGCCATCCGTTTAGTGCCAAGATAGCGCATTCCATACAGGTTTTAGGGGAGTTGATCCGTTCCAGTATGGGAGTTCCGAATTGATGGTTCAGGATTAAAAATCCAGCTATTGAATCTAATAACAGCAATTCGTTGCTATAAAAAATCCAAAGTCTAGAGTCGACTTGATTCTAGGCTTGGGAATTTTTCCTGTAAACTGTCTTCTAATAATTACCCGTAATCCCCATTTCGAGGCCACGTAGTTCGGCCAAGCCCCGTAAACGACCGATGGCCGAATAACCCGGATTGGTTACTTTATTCAAATCATCCAGCATTTGATGTCCATGATCTGGCCTAAATGGCATCGGTTCTTCCCTTTTGGCGTTTTCTGCCGTAACGGCTTTCATCACCTCGTACATGTTAACGTCGCCGCCCAAGTGGTCGGCCTCATAAAAATTGCCTTCCTCATCTTTGGTTACGTTACGCAAGTGCAAGAAATACACGCGTTCTTTCACGGCTTCAAAAATATCGACCAATTGGTTGTCCATTCCGGCACCCAACGAACCCGTACAGTAACAGATACCGTTAAAAGGCTGATCAACGCTTCTCAAAATGTTAACCAGGTCTTCTTTGGTGCTCGCAATGCGTGGCAATCCCAAAATCGGGTATGGCGGATCATCGGGATGGATGGTCATTTTAATGCCGGTTTCGGTGCAAGTAGCTGCAATCCCCGCTAAGAACCAGGCCAAATTGGCTTTTAAACCTTCCCTGCCAATATTTTGGTATTCATCGATGCTAGCCCGCAAGGTTTCCAATTCGATTTCTTTTTCGTTCGGAATACCCATTAGTACGTTGATGCGCAGTTCGGCCAATTCGGCTTCGCTTAAGCTATCCAACCTGGCTTTGGCCTTGGTTAAGATGTTAGCCGGATAAGCTGCTTCGGCGTTTGGGCGTTTTAAAATGTAAATGTCGAATACGGCTAAATCGGTCCAGTTGAAATACAAGGCCTTAGAGCCGTCGGTCATCTCCAGGTCCAATTGCGTACGGGTCCAATCCAATACCGGCATAAAATTGTAGCACACGGTTTTGATGCCACAGGCAGCCAGGTTTCTGAGTGAAGTATTGTAGTTTTCGAGGTATTTCTCGGCGCCTGGCCTACGGGTTTTAATGGCTTCGTGCACCGGAACGCTTTCTACCACTGCCCAATGCAAACCAGCGGCTTCAATAATAGCTTTTCTTTCTCTGATGTCTTCCAATGGCCAAACTTCGCCATGTGGAATATGGTGCAAGGCGGTAACAATTCCTGTTGCACCTGCCTGTTTCACATCCTGCAAGCTCACCGGGTCGTTCGGTCCATACCAGCGCCAAGTTTGCAGTAATTTATGTTGGTTTGTACTCATCTATTTAAATGTATAGCCAATAATACTGAATTAAAAAATCGACCAATAACAATTGGCCGAAAATAGTTACGGAAACGTTAGCGTAAATTTGGTTCGTTGGCTCGTTGATTGATTTATTAGCTGGTTGGCTGATTACACTTGCGCATGATTTGTCATTCCGAGTGCAACAAGGAATCTATCTCGAGAATAGATACTTCGCTTGCTCAGCATGACAAATCTCAACGTTAAGGAGAATTAAATACTATTTCAGCTCAAAGTTGTTCTCCAGCTTAATGTTATCAGACGAACCGCCGATCATTACTTTGAAATCGCCGGGTTCGGTTGTCCAGCCTTGTTTTTCCTTGAAGAATGCCAATTTCTCTGGCGTTAAAGTGAAAGTCAGCTGCTTGCTTTCGCCTGGGCTCAATTTCACTTTAACAAAATCCTTCAATTCCTTAACCGGCCGGGCTAAGGAAGCAAACTTGTCTTGGATATACAACTGCGCCACTTCTTCGCCTGCTGTTTTACCGGTATTGGTTAAGGTAAAGGTTAATTGCAAGGTCTCTCCTTTTTGAATGGCTGGTTTCGACAGTTTCAAATTGCTGTACGCAAAAGTGGTATAGCTCAAGCCATAGCCAAAGGCGAAACGTGGATCGTTTGGCGAATCGATATAGGCCGATTTGTATCGGATATCGGTTGGTTTGGTTACCGGGCGACCTGTGTTCAAGTGGTTATAGAAAATCGGGATTTGCCCTACATTTCTTGGAAAGCTGATCGGCAATTTACCCGAAGGGTTGAAATCGCCCACCAATACATCGGCGATGGCGTTACCCCCTTGGTCGCCCAAAAACCAGGCATAAACCACGGCATCGGCTTTATCGGCAATGCTGTTGAAAATCAACGGACGACCAGCCATCAATACCACAATTACCGGTTTGCCAGTGGCTTTTACGGCGTTGAACAACTCTTCCTGGCGACCAGGCAAACCAATATCGGTGCGCGATTTGGATTCGCCACTCATGTCTCCTGATTCGCCCAAAACCATCACCACTACATCGGCGTTCTTAGCCGTGCTAACAGCTGCATCAAACCCTGCAGTACTAGTTTGGTCTATCGAGGTTCCTTCGGCATAAGTAAATTTGGCATGGCCCAATTTGCTTTTCAATCCTTCGTAAACGCTTACAATATTAGCTGTGTCGGCATAAACGGTCCAGCTGCCAGCCTGGTCCTTTTTGGCATGTACCAATGGTCCGATCAGGGCCACGTTTTTCACGTCTTTTTGCAAAGGCAAGGTATTCGCTTCGTTTTTCAACAACACAATCGATTTTTGAGCCGCCATCCTGGCTACTTCCTTGTATTTAGGATCGTTCATTACCTTGGCTTCACGTTTTTCGTCAGAGAATTTGTAAGGGTTATCAAACAAGCCCAATTCGAACTTTTTATACAGTATTCTTCTAACGGCATCGTCAACCCATTTGATGTCTACCTTGCCACTTTTCACCAGTTTCTCCAGTTCTTTTTTGTAGGCTTCGCTTTCCATGTCCATATCGCTGCCTGCGGTGATGGCTTTTTCGGCTGCTTCGCTAAGGTTTTTGGCAAATCCCCAAGGCATCATTTCCCCAATCGAGCCCCAGTCGCTTACCACAAAACCTTTGTAGCCCCATTGGCCTTTCAAAATATCGCGTTGCAAATAAGCATTTCCGGTGGCAGGAACGCCATTTATGGTGTTAAACGAGTTCATAAAAGTGGCTACTTTGGCATCGGCTGCTGCTTTAAACGGAGGCAGGTAGACCTCGTTCAGCAGTTGCTCGCTCATGTCAACGGGGTTGTAATCCCTGCCGGCCATTCCGGCGCCGTAGGCTGCAAAATGTTTGGCACAGGCCATAATGGCATCAACGCCACCGAGTTTTTCGCCCTGAAAGCCTAAAACACGTGCCCTGGCAATGGCAGCACCCAAGTAGGTATCTTCGCCAGCACCTTCCATTACGCGCCCCCAGCGCGGATCTCGCGCAATATCAACCATGGGCGCAAAAGTCCAGTGGATACCCGAAGCGGCGGCTTCCTCGGCAGCTACGTGTGCCGTAGCCCTGATGGCCTCCATATCCCATGATGCCGATTCGGCCAAAGGGATCGGAAACACGGTTTTGTAGCCGTGGATGACATCTAAACTAAACAGCAAAGGAATTTTTAAACGCGACTGCAAGGCAACGGCCTGGATTTCGCGGGTATCTTTTACCCCTTTTACGTTGAGCATAGAGCCCACCATGCCCGTTTTAATATCGTTGAGCAGGTAATTTTTTCTGTCGCTCGATGGGCCGGTTACTTCCCTGCCCGAGTATTGATTTAATTGGCCTACCTTTTCGGTTAAGGTCATGAGTTTCATTAAAGAATCAACCCTTTGGTCGATGGTTTTGCGCTGCTGCGCCTGGGTTAGCGGCATAAGCCCGAAAATACAGAGTACGGAAAGGCTAAAAAATTTATTCATTTGTTTGGTCATTAAGCAAACCTCATCGGTTTGTTGTTTAAAAATTAGGGATTAGGTATTTTAACAATAAAAGCACGAGCATTATGCTCGCGCCAATTTTGCTAAAATAGTGGTAAATCTGTTTTCTTTCAAATGAAGTGCCCCATCATTACCACTACAAGCATAAATTTTTATCAAGGCAAGAGTCCATCCCTCAAATTCCAAAAAGCCTGCTTCTTGGCATACGAAGTATCGAAAATTGTGGCTGCGGCATTCACGCCCCAAGCCGAATCGGCATCGCCGATGTTCCAAAGCGTAATGCCCCAGCGCTGCCCTACCGGAACAATTTCCTGATAAGCCTTGGCGATGTTGTAATACAAAGATTTCTGCAGATTTTGGCGGTTGGTTAAATCGCCTGCAGGTACGCTGGTTTCGCTTGGCCCTAAAAGGGAAATATCCAGCTCGGCAATATGTACATACAAACCGGTTTCTTTCATCTTTTGGATGGCAGCCTTGATATTGCTCAAAGGCGTATTGTACCTCACGTGCATTTGTAACCCCACCCCATTGATGATCGGATCGCCTCCCTCGGTCATTGTTTTCAGCTGCATCACCTTGTTGTAGATGGCGTTGAGCTTGGCGGTACTGTACTCATGGCCATAATCGTTGTAAAACAATTTCAGTTTCCAGTTTTGGTTGGCCCTGGCTGCCAAACGCGCATACCTGAAAGCTTTTTCGATGTAGATTTCGCCCATGTAGCGCTTCCAAATGCTGCCAATGTCATTGCCCGATGCGTCTAAGTTAAGGTTCCCCCTTAAGGTGCCGTCATCGTAAAAGGCTTCGTTTACGACGTCCCAAGAAGTGAGCAAGGGCAAAGCCGGACTACCTGCTTTGTAATTGTTGCTGTAAAAGGCTACCGTTTTATCGATATGTCTTTTCATGATGGCGTTCAGCGTATCGGCCCGTGCCGCAACCGGCGTATTGGTTTCGACGTCTTTTACCCAATTGGGCAAGGCGCGATGCCAAACCAAGGCGTGTCCGTGGATGCGCTTTTCGCCAAAATCCTTGGCCAGGTTAAGAACTTTCTCGTTCTTTTCTTCAATCCCATTGCCTAAAATACCGAAATCCCAAGTATACTTGGCTGGATTCAAGCTGTTCATTTTCATGTCGTTTTCTGCCGTAATGCTGTTGTAATGCAGTTTCGCCAAGTTTGTGTAGGTGGTGTTGCCAAACTTGTTCGAATTGATGGCCGCCCCAACAATGATATCGGGATTAACTTCTTGCAGCACGTCGCTTACGGTTACTGCGTTGCCGGCCATGGTTGTGTTGGGCTTGGCAAGCACGGGTTCGGTTAGCGGTGCTTTTTCTTTGGTACATGCACTGAGCGATACGCCCAATAGCATGGTGTAAACGGTTACTTTGTTCATGTTATATTTGGTTTTGATTAAGTAACGTTTGTTGCTGTGCAAACCGGGATTTGTACGGCAAAATTCATTGGTTCTTCGCAAGCGTCCTACTTCACACCATCCAAAATACCTTGGTAGGCCGCTTTTCTTTGGTAGTTGCGGTCGAAAGGCAGGGGCCAATCGGGTCTGTTGTACTCCACAGGGATCCAGCTGTCGCCATCGGTTACATTCCAAATGGTAATGCCGAACTGCTGCGCCTTTGGAATAGCGTAGTACATTTTTACGATAGACTTATACTTCGCTGCCTGCTGGTCTGCCAAGCTGGCAGTGTAGGTTAGCGACTGGTTATTATCGGGATTTAGCGCGATATCCAGCTCCGAAATATGCACCTTTAAGCCGGTTGCAACAGCTGAAGTAATAGCTGCACTGATATTTGCATCCGTCTGATTATAACGTGTATGCATCTGCAATCCTAAACCATCAATAGGGATGCCTCTGGTCTTGAGGCTCGTCACCAAATTTAATATGGCAGTGCGCTTGGCTGTGCTGTATTCGTGGCCATAATCGTTGTAAAAGAGCAGTGCATCAGGATCGGCTTGACGCGCGTATTGAAAAGCACGGGCAATATAATCCGTCCCTAGTTTTTGCACCCAAATGCTGTTGCGGTAAGTTCCATCGTCTTCAAAGGCTTCGTTCACTACATCCCAAGAAGCTACCTTGCCTTTGAAGTGGCCAACCACGGTTTGGATGTGCGTTTTCAAGAGGTTTTCCCAAGCCTGTGTATCGCCCTGAAAATTGGTTACCCAAGTTGGCAACGACTTGTACCAGTTTAACGTATGGCCATGGATGCGTTTGCCGTTGGCCTGCGCCAAAGCCACGATCTCATCGGCATCTGTCCAGTTGTAGGTGTTCTCTGCCGGGTGAAGCGTGCCGAATTTCATGGCATTCTCGGCGGTGACACTGCTAAATTCCTTCACCACCAATGCTTTGTAGGAAGCATTGCTTCGCAATAACGATGCGTTAACCGCCGCGCCAAAGGGAAACGGCATGTCCTTTAAGGTAACCGAATTGCTTGGTGGCGTCGTTACCGGATCGGGCATCAAGGTGGTGTGGTCCATATTGGCACAGCCCAGCAAACTGGCAAGGACTAATGCGGCGAATAGTTTTTTGGTCATATTTGGTTTTTTGGTTGGCTATTTCTTCCGGTCGAAGAAATCGGCCAATGGGTACATTTGAAAATTCAGTTCTTTCATTTTAGCGACTAAAGGCTTGTACAATTGATAGTTATTGTCGACAATGCCTTTGTTGGCGTTGGTATTGGAAGGTTCTGCGCCTTTTTGTGTAGGATCGTTGTCCATGTACTTAAACCAGTGCCAGCCTACGCAGTTCTTCGATTCAATTAAACCTAAAACGAAGTTCTGGTAAAAGAAGCCCCTATCCTGCTGGGTTTTAACTATCCAACCGGCACCTGCGGTGTTGCCCAGGCCCGAATCGTCGGCTTTAACATACCACTCGGTGATTAAAAAAGGCTTGCCCGACCAATTGGCCCAGTCTCTCATTTGAGGCTGTTCTGGCGTCCAGGCGTTGTAATAGTTCATGGAAATGGCATCTACATATTTGCCGGCGGCTTTCCATAGCTCGGCCAATTTGCCTTGCGCACCATGGAATCTGCAACCCAGGTACATGTGGTTGGGGTCGTATTTTTTGATGGCTTTTGAGACCATGGCGAAATAGCGATCAGCCACCAGCTGCAGAAACTCCAAGCGGTTGGCATCGGTGAGCTGATCGGCTTTGATGCCTTTCTCGTCGATCCATTTTTTGGCTGCCAAATAACCCGGATCTTCCTGGTTCTTTAAGGTCAGGTAGCCGTCCAGGTTTTTGATTCCCAAAGGCATTTCGTTGTCAGAGAAGTAGCCAAACAAGTTGGGATCATTCTTGTTTTCGGCCAGTTTTTTGGCATGCTGGTCGCAAAATGCCTCGAAAGCCGGATCAAACACAAAAATCACATTGTTTGGATAGGCTTTATGGCCCGGCACCTGATAGGTCCCTCCCCTTTTATCGCCGTAGGCACTCATGAAATCGAGGTTGACGGTGTAAGCCAAAGGCTTGGTCTTTTGCAACGGAGACTGCACAATTAATTTGGTGTTTGACCAGGCGCCACTGCCATTAAAACCGTTTTCGTGCAAGAGGTTTTGGGTTTTGTTCATCCACTGGCTTTCGTTGCCGAATTCTTTGGCCAAGGCCGCTTTGTTGCGATCAGAAGTACCCATGCTTACAGCATTTACCGCATTGTGGAAGAACAGGTGTCCGGCAGGATCAACAGCCCACCAGCGACCATCTATCTTTTGTACGTGATAAAAGCCTGTAGCCTTAGCCTTGCGGTCTAAGCGGCCACCGTACACATCGGTTTTTACACTTTGAGCTTTAAATCCGCTCAAGCTGGCTAAAGTTCTTGTAGCAAATGGTTTATATGGCGTAAAAGAAGCATTATCCTTCGAGTTGTTCAGCACCTTTCTGGTTTCTACCTGCAACTTAAAATCGAGACTGTCTTGCGCCATAGCCTTGGCCGAGATAGCCAGCAGGGCGATAACGATCACAAGGTAAGCAGTGAGGCGGTCGGCGTTGAGTACAGCGCGTAGTGCATATAGCGTATAGCGTTTTAAGGTTGAGGGCTGAAGGCTGAAGGTAGCAGGTGTTTGCCATACTGCGTATCGCGTATTGCGTATTGCGATTGGCGTTTTAGCAGCATCCGAACTTGGTATGTTTTGTGTCTTTGTGGTTAAACTCATCTTATTGGTATTTTAACTGCATTTGATCGTAAAATGACTTCAGGATATAGAATGCCTTTTTCTTCTTTCCGGTTTCTGAAATGAGGCCTTTGCGGTTCCAGAAATTTTGGTAAACAGGGTGTTGCCTTCTTGGCGACCTGAAATCAGCCAATATCCATGGGGTCATTCCTCTTAGGCCATCTATTTTGCCCAGCAAAGCGACTTGGTTGCGGTAAAGGGCTTCCTGGTATTCCTCGCTCCAACGGGTATCTTCGTCGGCATGGAAACCCGCCAAGGCATCGCCACCAAACTCGGTAATTACCACGGGCTTGTTGTATTTGATGTTGAAGTTGTAGCGTAGGATTTCTTTTGGCGTGCCACCCCAATACCAGCCCGCATATTCGTTAAAGCTTACCAAATCGATCTTCTCGCCCAGCGGGTCATTCAAAATAATGGTATTGCCTTCGCGGTGCACCTCCAAGGCGGCGGCTACCAAACGGGTATCGTCTAACGAACGGGCGGTAGTAGCCAGGTTGCCCATAAACTGATGTCGAGGTTCACTTAAAGGGGTTTCGTTGCCTATAGACCAGACAATTACACTGGCGCGATTTTTATCCCTCACGATCAAATCGGTGAGTTGCTGCTTGGCATTGGCATAGGTAGCGGGATTGGTCCACGATATGGTCCAATACACCGGTACTTCGGCCCATACCAGCAAACCCATTTCATCGGCCAAACGGATCATTTCTTCGTTATGCGGATAGTGGGCCAAGCGCACGTAGTTGCAGTTGAGTTCTTTGGCCCATTGCAGCATCATGTGCATATCGCCTTCGCCACGCAACCTACCCGCCAATAAAGGATTTTCATCGTGCAGGGAAATGCCACGCAGGAAAATAGACTTGCCGTTGAGCAATACATTGTTGCCATTGGTTTCGATACGCCTGAAACCGATTTTATCGCTGATTTTTTCTACGGCCGTGCTGAGCTCTACCTGATAAAGCTTCGGGTTCTCGGGCGACCATAAGGTTAAATTTTTGTAGGGAATCTTTACTTCGGCCCTGCCCTGTGCATCGGTAACAACTACGGCGCTAATCTTCAACTCGGCGATATTTACCGTTACTTTTTGGCCAGGGGTACTGTCAGATAGCTGCACATAACCTGCCAATACATTTTCTTTCGCCTTTGGCAACTGAATTTTATAGTCGGCTACGTATGTTTTAGGCAATTCGGCCAAAAACACGTCGCGGGTAATGCCTCCGTAGTTCCACCAATCGGTGTTGATGGTCGGAATTTCGTCGGGCTTACGGGTATTATCCACTTTCAGCACAATAGAATTGGTACCATCTTTCAATTTGCCGGTCACTTCGAACTGGAAAGGTGTAAATCCACCCTTATGGATGCCTAGTTTCTTGCCGTTTAAATAAACATGGGCCTCATAGTTTACCGCTGCGAAATACACAAAATAGCGTTTGTCGCTTGCCGGTTTGGCGTCGAATTTTCTCCTTAGCCAAACCGAACCCTCGTACAGCTCTAGTTTTTCGGCCTGCGAATTCCAGTCGCCAGGGATGTTCATGGCCGGAGAATGATCGAAATCGTACTCCAACAGCTCCGATTTGTCTTTCGGCAAGCGGTCGTCGTAAAAGCCTCCAGTACCAGAAGCCGACTGATCAAATGGTTCATGTCGGTAATCATAAAACCCATTTTCATAAGGATCTATGATGTAGTTCCATTTGCCGTTGAGGCTTTGCAGCTTTCTGGCCTGGATATTTTGTATCAAATTTTGAGCGTGGCTTTGGCTTGAACAAAAGAGGATTGCGATAAATAGTGCCCAGTAATTTAGTTTTAACATGTTTTTGGTTTTAGTTTTTATTAATAACCTTGATTTTGGCCCAAGGCAGGCGCTCTGTTTAAGTTGCTTTGCGAAATAGGATACAGGTAGTTTTTAGCTGAGAACACCCGGTTTTCGACCGTAAAGCGCTCGTAGCTGAAAGTGCCGTTCGTGGCGTTTCTGGTGATCCTCATACCGGTAACGGGCTTGTTGAAAAACTCTTCGCCTTTGTTCCATCTGCGCACATCGAAAAAGCGATGGCCTTCGAAACACAGCTCTACCCTACGCTCGTTTTGGATGCGTAGGCGCATGGCTTCCTTGGTGGCTGGCACATAGCCGTTGCCCGCTGCGTTAGTGCTTTGTAGCGCAGGCAAGGCCACTCCAGTGCGTTGTCTCACCATGTTGATGTAGGTGTATACTGCGGGAACCGGGCCTTGTGCTTCGTTTAAGGCTTCGGCGTAGTTGAGCAATACCTCCGCGTAGCGGAAAATAACCCATGGCCTTCTTGACAATGTATTAGACTGTTGGTTCCAGGTAACGGCATCATTAAAGAACTTGCGCATGTAATACCCCGTTTTGGTGGCGTTCACATTGGCGCCAATACCGTCTTTGCCACCAATGTAGGTATCAACGGTTTTCGGGCTTTTATACACCACGCCGTTGCAGAAAATGGTAAAGGCCAAGCGGTTATCGCGGTTGGTATAGGGCGCATTGGCATTGTAACCTGAAGCAGCATCGGTAATTGGCCTACCGGTAGTGCGCATTTCGAAGGCATCGACCAGCTCTTGGGTGGGATTGGTACGACCCAGAGCGCCATCATAGCTGATCGGGGCATTGTTTTGCTCAATATCGTTGCGATTTGGCGTTTGGGTTTCGAAAATCACTTCGTTGTTGTAGGGATTGGCGCCAAACAAGAAAGGATTACGGTAATCGCTTAACAAAGAGTGCACGTTTTTATCGATCAAAGCTTTAGCGGCATCGGCGGCTTTTTGCCATTTGGTTAAATCGTTGGTGGGATTGTACTGCGGACTGGCGGCATACAGGAATAGCCTTGCTTTTAGAGCCATCGCCGCGGTTTGCGTAGCCCGGCCTCTTTGTGCCGACGACCAGGTTTGTGTCCACAAGGGCAAGCGTGCGATAGCCGAATCGCAGTCTAAAGCGATTTGATCTACACATTCCTGAAAGGTATTTCTCGGCAGGTTGAGGTTTTCGTTTCTATCGAACACTTTGGTGGCCAACACAATACGGCCGTAACGCGCTAACAATTCGAAATGGAAATAAGCCCTCAAGAAAAAGGCTTGTCCTTTTAGGCGGTTGATTTGCGCCTGCAAGGTCTGATCGGCCGCGGTTGGCGAGGTCAGTTCGGAAGGTTGCGAAGTGATGCCGCTGGTTTGCACGTTGGCCATAAACAGGTTCACGATGCGCAGGCCTTCGTACAAGCTGCCGTACATGTCATCCACGGTTCTTACCGGGCTCCAGGTGCCGTTGTTAAAGGTATTGATGCTCGAGTTGAGGTTGGAATTGACCGCCTCGTCGCTTCCCGAAGCCTGCATGGCTCCATTGCCGTCTAAATTAAAGCGGTCGGGTACCGCGAAATAAGCGTTGTTCAAGATGCCACGGGCATAGTTGTCGTTGGCCCAGGTTTCTTGCGAAGTGATCGGGCCTTCGGCCAGCGAACCGTCCTGCAAAAAGTCTTTACAGCCCGCAAACAAGGCGGTACCGATCAATAAGGCGGCTGCAATTTTTAATGTCTTCATACTTTATGTTTTAAAGTCGATTTAAAATTTAACGTTTAGGCCCAGTGCATAAGAGCGCAAATAAGGGTAAGAGTTGATGTAGCCCGATTCTGGAATCTCAGGATCGATCGGCAAATCGCCCAGCTTATCGAAAGTGAGCAAGTTGAAGCCGCTGACATAGAACCTGATCGACTGCAGCTTGATCTTCTTCACGAAAGAAGAGTTTAAGGTGTAGCCGATTTCGGCATGCTTGAGCCTTAAGTAATCGCCAGAACGGATCCAGTAGTCGGATACCTGGGTATTGTTGCCCCTATCGGCCAAGGCCAAGCGCGGGTATTTTGCGGTGGCAGCGGTTTCAGGCGTCCAACGGTCAACGCTAAACTGGTTGATGTAGCCCGTGTTAGACGAACCTTGGTTCACCAAAGAACTGATTTGGATGCTTCGTCCATGCGTACCTTGAAACAACACCGACAAATCGAAGCCTTTGTAGCTTACCGAAGCCCCAAAACCGTAATAATCGGTAGGAACGTTGCTGTAGTCCATCTGTACAAAATCGAAATTATCGATCACGCCATCGCCATTGATGTCTTTGTAGCGGATATCGCCGGGCTTAACCGTTCCCGAAAAGCGCTGTACCGGTGCCGCGTCGATTTCTGCCTGGTTTTGGAACAAGCCCTGCGAAATGAGGAACCTGCGGTTAAAATCACTTCCATTTACCACTCCACTGATGGGGAAGCCGATTTCCCTTTGGTAGGCTGGCAAGCCCGGTTCCTGGTTTAAACGGATGATGTTGCTTTTTACATGGGTATAGTTGCCATACACGTTCAAATTGAAGTCACCCAGCTTTTTGTTGAAGTTCAACGAGGTTTCGAAACCTTTGTATTCGGCTTCGCCATCGTTAACCTGACCGCTGCTTTGGCCGATAATGGCTGGCAATAAGGAATTGGTCAGTAATTTGGTCCTGTTTTCGTGGAAGTAATCGGCTGACACAGAAATCATTTGCTTGAAAAGCTTAAAGTCAACACCTACATCGGCTTTTTTGGCTCTTTCCCAAGTCAAATCAGGGTTGGCCAGTTCGGCTTCGGTGGTATTGACACTTGCCGTATAGCCTGTACCAAACAAATAGCCGGTACCGCCACGGTTGTAATAGGTGTTGAACATGAACCTCCTGCTGGTGCTGATGGCATCGTTGCCTACTAAACCATAAGAAGCTCTAACTTTTAGATAATCCAAAAACTTGGCGTTTTTAAGGAACGATTCGTCAGAAGCGATCCATCCGGCCGAAACTGCAGGGAAGAAACCGCTTCTCTTGCCCGGCATGAAGGTTTCTGAAGCCGCCAAGGTTCCAATCAGGTCCACAAAATAGCGTTGCTTAAAGCCGTAGGAAATACGGTTTGACCATTGTTCTCTCCTATCCAAAAGCGATCCCGGGGTAGCTACTACGCCACGCATCACGCGTGATGAAACATTGAAGGCATGGTTGCCAAAAGTACGGTCGTAATCCAATCCGCCCCAAAACTCGTTGCGCCTTACGTTGCCGTTAAAATCAGAAGCGGCGTAATCCAAAATGGCTTTGGTACCAAAACGGGCATAACTGGCCGTGGTTGGATTATATTCGTAAACCTCGTAGTTCTGTGTAAAACCTGAAGTGTACAAACTGGTTACATCGTATGAATAGAAGGCATTTAACGATAGGCCTTTGGTGATGAAATTTAATTGTTGCTTGGCGCTTACATTGGCTAAGAGGGTCCGGGTTAAATCGGTAATGTTGCCTCTCGATTCCAACATGGCCTTTGGATTGCTCCTGAACAAGGAGGTACCGCCATAGCTGCCATCGGCATTTAGAATAGGAAACGCGTTTGATGGCGTGCCGAAAATGGTCGACAAGAAGTTGCCATTGCCATCGCGCGGGTAGCGGATGCTTGCCGAACGTCCGCCTACATCAAGGCTGACGTCTAAAGTCTTGTTCACGTGAATATCCAGATTTGTACGGAAGTTGATGCGCTGAAAATTGGTATTGGCATCGTAGCTGGGGTTGCTGGCGCCTTTGTACAATCCTGATTGATCATAAAAGCTGAACATGGTGAAGTACCTGGCGAAAGCATTGCCGCCACTTACCGTACCTACGTAACGCTGCACAGGCGAAGCATTTTTCATAAATTCTTTCACCAAATTGTTGTTGGGATAGAGCTGTGGGTTTGAATTATCGCGGTAAGCCTGCAATACCGAAGCGCTGTACAAAGGCGCAATGCCACTGTTGGCCTGTGCTTCGTTGTAAAGCGTGGCATAGCTGTACGAATCCAGCGGGCGGGTTATATTTACCGGGGTTTGCAAGCCGCCCTGTGCATCGAAAGTTACTTTGGTACTGGTGGCGCTGCCTCTTTTGGTACGCACATAGATGACGCCATTGCTGCCGCTCATGCCATACCAGGCCAAAGAAGCGGCGTCTTTCAATACGCTGATGCTTTCGATTTCCAACAGATCCATGTCAACGAAATCGCGCTCTACGCCATCCACCAATACCAATGGTGCCTGACCATTGTTGTACGACGAACGGCCGCGAACCAAAAAGCTGGCATCGTCTGTACCCGGTCTGGTGCCCGTTTGCTGAATGTACAATCCCGCCAAACGGCCCGAAAGTGTGTTGTTTAACGTAGACAAAGGCAACTGGGGCAATTCGCTTACGTTTACGGTGCTGATGGTAGCACTCACCTGGCGTTTTTTTCTGACACCAAAAGGAATAAATACGTCGTCGTTGTTATCGGCTTCGATTAAGGCTGGCGTAAGCGTAATGGTTGCTTTGCTTACCTCGCTGGCCGATTTGCTGACGATGAGGTAGCCCGGCATCTGGAAGATGATCTGGTCGTTGGTACTGGCTTCAAACGAGAAGGTACCATCGGCAGCCGTCAAATTGCCGCTCTTTTTTTCTTGAATGAGAATGCTTACCCCTGCTATAGGTGCATTTTTATCATCAACCACCTTGCCCGACACGGTAATGGTCTGGTTAGGGGTTTGCGCCCACAGCTGTCCTATCCCTAAGGTTAAAATCAACAGGAGGCAACTTATATAGCTGAATTTTGTGAAGTTCATATCGGTTAATTTTGATCGTTAATGTTAATTTTTACCATCCCGGATTTTGAATAAGAATGTTGTTGCTCTTATTGATCTCTGTGCGAGGGATAGGATAACGATGCATGTGGTCTAAGAAAACCTTCTGAAACGTATTGGGCAGCAATACTTTGTTATAGGTGAAAGTTCCGTTGGCATTTTTGAGGATGTTCATGCCATAAACAGGCTGTGCCACGATTTCCGGACCAGCTTTCCAGCGCATGATGTCGTACCAGCGGTGGTCTTCGAAAGCCAGCTCAACGGCCCTTTCGTTGCGGATGCGCGCACGCATCTGCTCTTGGGTTAGGCCTGCAGGCAAATCGGGCATATCTACCCTTTCGGCAACAGGTACCGAAGCCACGCCACGACCCCTGCTCCTGATTTGGTTAATGGCCGCATAAACGCTGGCATCAGGACCGACAGCTTCGTTTTGCGCTTCGGCGTAGTTGAGCAATACTTCGGCATAGCGGAAATACACAAAGTTCAACAAAGCCGTTCCGGCCACGTTTCTGATGTAAGGCTCTGGCCAATATTTGCGGCAATAGTATCTGGTAGCCGTATAAATCGGGTTGGTTGCGTTCCAGTCGCGGCTGTAGGTAATGACTTTCTGTCCACTTGAATTGGTGGTTTCGGTGTACCACATTTCGAGCTTGCGACCTTGCCAGGTTTGGTCGTTGTACAATACGTTGAAGCCCAAACGTGGATCGCGGTTGGCATAAGGTGCCTGCGGATTGTAGCCCGAAGTTGGATCGGTAATGGCCTTTCCGTTTTTCATTTCGTACAAATCCACGTGGTTTTGGGTAGGATTCATCGAACCCGAAATGGCGCCCGATCCCGGCGACTGTGCAAAATCGACGATCTTATTCTCAGAGTTGGCTCTTGGCCCCCTGATTTTGATCATGATGTATTCTGGCGATTCGGCTACGTTCAAAAT
Organism: Pedobacter sp. TM02; assembly: GCF_059705275.1. Lineage (NCBI taxonomy): Bacteria > Pseudomonadati > Bacteroidota > Sphingobacteriia > Sphingobacteriales > Sphingobacteriaceae > Pedobacter > Pedobacter sp. TM02. The sequence continues at coordinate 1,900,554 of NZ_AP046530.1, read as the reverse complement.
ATCGCTGTAGGTATTCTGCAAGGTATATTTGTTCATATCCATCACCGATTTTGCGGCGGCGGCCGCCGCTGCCCATTTGCTCAAATCATTGCTTTCGTTGTTCAGCTTGCTGGCGGCATACAATAAAGCCCTTGCCCTTAAGGCTTTGGCAGCGCCTATGGTGGCACGGCCGTAGTTGGCATTGTCATAATCCTCCGGCAGGTTGGCTTCTGCATTGTCTAAATCGGCCAAAATCAGGTTTAGGCATTGCTGATAGGTATTCCTCGGAATATCTAAGTTCTCGTTAACGCCGTAGGCACGTTCGATTAAAGGCACACCGCCAAAGCGTTTGATCAGTTCGAAGTACAAAAATGCCCTGATAAAGTGCATTTCGCCTTCTATCCTTTTAGGCGATTGTACAGCCGTCCAAGGCACGTTTGGCAATTTGGCGAGCATCACGTTGGTGACCCTGATGCCTGCGTAGGCTCTGGCCCATATATCGCGGATATCGTTAATGGCGGCCACACGATCTGAATGGTCGTGGAACAAGCCTTGGTTCAAATACCTGATCGAGCTGTTCGACGTACCCGAAACGGCTTCGTCTGAGGCTTGTGAGCTGGCACCGCGGTGCGTATCAAAACGCACATAATCGTCAACCAGATAGGTATAGGCCTTGTCGGCAAACTGTGCCGACAAAATAGGATCGGCAAATACCGCCTCTTCCGATAGCGCCACACCCGGCGTACGTTCTAAAAAGTCTTTTTTACAGGCCGAAAGCAACGACACTGCCACCAAGACAAATACGGTTAATGTATATTTTAATATTTTCATGTCTGTAAGCTTATAGTGAAAGGTTAAGGCCGATATTGTAAACCTTTGAGGAAGGATAAAGCGATTGCTTGCTGAAATTGGTCACCGATGTATTGATGTTCTCCGGATCGTAATACATCTTAAACTTGGTCCAGGTATACAGGTTTTGACCATTCAAGAACAACCTCAACCCGTTTAACCGCAAAGCTTTTACCCAACGATCGGGTACCGTCCACGAGAACTCGGCATTACGGATTTTAAGGTAAGCTGCATTTTGCAAGGTAAAGTCGTTGAGGCTGTAGTTTGGAGAAGTTACGCCTCTCGAATGCAGCGCTGGCCATGTAGCCGTAGCTGCCGTAGCTGGTGTCCACCTATCCAACATGAACTCGTACATCTGCGAGCCGTTGTTGTTTTCAGCCAAAATCAAATCGGAACTTACGTTGGCTACGCCTTGGAACAAGATCGACAACGAGAAGCCTTTCCACGATACGCGAGGCGAGAAGCTGTAAATGTATTCGGGGTTTCTTGAGTAGCCGATGGCCGTTCTGTCGTCGTTGTTGATTACGCCATCGCCATTGATGTCAACAAATTTCAAATCGCCGGGCACTACGGCACCCAATTGGTTAACCGGCCAGGCATTGATATCGGCCTGCGAATTATAGAAACCTGCGGTTTTGAAGCCAAAGTACTGGCCTACCCTTTTGCCTTGCTGCTTTTGGTACTCGGGCGCATACAAAGGTTCATCTCTATTGACGATTCTGTTGCGCGAGAAACTCATTTGCGCGTTCAGGCCTACCGATACGTTGCCCATTTTGCGCTCGTAATCAAGTTCCACTTCATAACCCTTGTTATAAACCTCGCCGATATTTAGGCGTGGATAAGTTAAGCCAAACATGGTAAAGCCCGAGCCTCTTTGTGTTAAGATGTCTTTTCGGGTTTCATCAAACAAATCGACGTTGAATTTTAACGCGCTGTTGAACAGCCTGCTCTCAAAGCCGATGTTTCTTTTGATTCCGGTTTCCCAAGTTACCAGCGGATTTCCCGGCAGGCCATTCAATACATCGACCGTGCTGTAGTTTACCAACGAAGTTGGCAAGCCAAACTGGATACCGCCACTGGTTACTGCATAATCGGTTAGGTAAAGAAAACGCGAGTCGAGTTGGTCATTACCCACTTTACCATAACTGCCCCTTATTTTCAGGAAATTGATGACCTTGTTGTCTTTCAGGAAATTTTCGCGGTGCAGGTTCCATCCGGCCGAAACCGCTGGAAAGAAACCGTAGCGAAGTCCAGGCGCAAAGTTTTCCGATCCGTTATAGGCAGAAGTAAATTCGGCATAATATCTTTCGTCGTAGTTATAGCCTAACCTGTTGACCAAGCCTTGCGCAGCCCTTGGTGGCGATGTTCTGGCTGTACCGCCTTCCACATTCACCAGCCTGCGAGTAAACAAGGCCAAAGCCGTAACGTTGTGCTTGTTAAAGCTGCGCTGGTAATTGAAGCCCGATTGCAATTCGAAAACGATATTGCCGCCGCTGAACGAATTTAAGGTGCCCAAAGGCTCGTCGCGGGGCTTATCGGCCTCTAAAGTAATTACACCCGTTCTTCTGTCGTATTTGTAAGCCGCCCAATTGGCGTTACGCTCGGTATTGCTGGTGAAGTAAGAATCGTAGGCAAAAGTGGTTTTAAACGAGAGGCCTTTGGTGAGCCAATCCATTTTGTAATTGACGTTAAAGGTACTTTCAATGGTATTGTTATCGTCGTTACGGGTACCATAGCGCGAAATTACCGCCAGCGGGTTCCAAACGTTGGTGCCTACGGCCGAATTTTGGGCAATACGTCCATCGGGCAAGGTTACCGGAAAGGCAAAATTTGGCGTTTGCAAGGCCCTCGAAATCATCCCTTCGAAGTTGTTGTAAGGGAAGCCATCAGAGCGCAAACCCGCTGGCGTATAAATTCTTTCCAACCGGCCACCCAACCTGATGCCCACGGTCAAATCCTTGCTTAAATTAATGTCTAAGTTAGACCTGAAATTGTAGCGGTTAAAGTTGGGGGTAGTATTGATGCCAAAAGGCGAATAGAACTTTTTGAAAATTCCGTCTTGGTACAAGTAACCCGCCGATACATAATATTTAATGACCTTGGTACCGCCGCTTACGTTCACGTTGTGCTGGGTTTGGCCATAGTAATCCTTGGTCAAGTAATCCAGCCAGTTCACATCTGGATAGCCCAGCGGATCGGAATGGTCCTTGAATTTCTGCAATTCGTCCTGCCCCCAGGTTTCGGTTAAGCCATCGTTTCGGTTGGCTTCGTTAATCAGGAAGGCATTGTCGTACGAATTGAGCGTTTTTGGCAAACCAGTAAAGCTTTGCAGGCTGTAGTTGCCGCTATAGCTCACCCTTGGCCTGCCCTCCTTGCCGCCTTTGGTGGTGACCACAATAACACCGTTGGCACCGCGGATACCATAAACAGCCGTTGAGGCCGCATCTTTTAAGATACTGATGTTTTCGATTTCGTTGGGGTCGATATTGCCAAACTCTGGTCGTTCAACGCCGTCAACAATAATGATAGCGCCAGAGCTGTTGTAGGTAGAAATACCGCGGATATTGATATTGGCCGCATCGCGTCCCGGCTGCCCGCCCTGTTGTACGGCGGTTAAGCCCGTTACCTTGCCCACCAAGCTGTTGGTAACGTTAGAGGTTGGCGATTTTAAAATCTCCTTGCTGTCTAAAGTAACTACCGCACTGGTAATGTCAGATCGCTTTTGCGTGCCATAGGCCACTACCACTACCTCTTCTAAATCGGTTTTGGCTTCGGCCAGACTCACGTTTTGCGTAGCGCCCGTTACGGTAATCTCCTGCTGGGTAAAACCGATGTAGGCAAAAATCAAGGTCACCGGTCCGGCAGGCGCGCTGATGCTGTACTTGCCATCGCCGTTGGTAATTGCCACGGTTTGGCTTCCTTTTATTTTTACCGATACTCCTGGAATAGGCAGCCCTTGGCCCTTATCGGTTACGGTACCTGTAATGGTTCTGTTTTGGGCATAGGTACGCTGTGCAAAAAAGCAACAGGCCATAGCTATTAATAGCACATAGCCTATTTGCCTTGCCTTGTGCGGGGCAATTTGCAAATACCTACTTTTTAATTCGTAGAATAGTTTCATTCAATTTGGATTAATTATTTGGTTAATTTATTGTTGGTGCATCGCAAAAACCCTTGCCATCGCTGTCTTAGGCCTGGGTTAAATCGTTTGGATTTTGGAAGGCTGAAAATATGGTTTCCTGATGATTTATGCGAAATGCTGTACACTTGGCTTGAGATAGCCTACAAAGATTCGTCCCTGGTTCATAACGTTTGATATTTGGTTTGAACAAATATGTAGACAAGCCCCAGCAAACAGGGGGTAAATTCTTCCCTAATTAGGGGTAAAATTGGGCTAGAGGGTGTTGGAAACTGGAAGGCTGCAAGGTTGGAAGGCAGGAAGGTTGTGGCTGATGCAGAGTTGCTGGAAGGTTTAAGGTTGAAATGTTGCAAAGTTTGAAGGTTTTAAAGTTGTAGCTAATGCAACGTTATAAGTTTTTTAAGCACAAGCCTTGTTACTTCGCCATGCGGCCTCCAAAGCTTTGGAAGCAAAGACAAAATGGAGCTTTGCAGCAACTTTCATGCTGAACAGCACAAGCAAGGGCGCAGCAGTGTTGCAGCAACGTTAATGAAGCACTTAGCCTACACACGGCTTGGCCTTGCGCCATCGAGCGGAGGTTTAGGATTTGCCACAAAGGTTTGAAGCCTTGATTCTTTGGCACTTTCTCATCAAGGAGAAAGGACCTGCCCCGCCGGCAAGGAGGCGAAAAACCACCCCACCTTTCAGGCACCCCTCCAAGGGAGGGGAATAAAACTATTGGCAAGCATGCCAGCAAGGAAAGCCTAAGTCTTGGCGTGCATCGCAATGTATTCTGATGGCGAGCAGTTATACTGCTTCTTAAACTCCTTGCTAAAGTACTTCCTATCGCTAAAGCCTACCGAAAAGGCAATCTCGGCAATGCTTAGCTGATTGTTCTCCAATAGCATCGCCGCTTTTTTGAGGCGAATAGACTTGATCAAATCGGCTACCGACAAATTGGTAAGCGCCTGTATTTTTTTGTACAAAACGGTTTTGCTCATGCCTACCTCCTGCACAATTTTGGCAACGTCGAATTCGGGATCGTCGAGGTGCTGTTCGATGATGGCCATCAGTTTGCTGATAAACTTTTCATCGGGCGATACGATTTCAAGGGGTTGCGGATTGAGCAACACCTCACGCATCATCCGCTGCCGGCCCGCCTCTTTTGTAGCTAGAATATTCTTGATGTTGAGCGCCAATACCTGAATGCTAAACGGCTTCGTAATGTAGGCATCGGCACCTTTTTCCAGCCCGTTAACCTGGTGAATATACGCTGCCCTAGCAGTGAGCAACATCACCGGAATATGGTTGATCCTTTCATCGCTTTTTACGCGCCTGCAGAGCTCCAAACCGTCCATTTCGGGCATCATTACATCGCTGATGATCAGATCGGGCATGTTTTCCAAGGCTGAAGCCAAGCCATCGGCACCATTGGCGGCCTGCAAAACCTTATATTGGTCGTGAAACGATTCTTTGATAAAACTTCTCAGCTCCTGGTTATCTTCAATCACCAAAAGGGTATATTTTATAGCTTGTACTGCCGGCGTTTCGGCAGTTAAAATGGTATTGGCCTGCGATTGCAAATAATAATGTACCGGATTGTCGCTGTTCATATATTCTGGAAGCAACAAACTTTGGTCTAAATGTGCCGAACCCAAAGGTAACATAACCGTAAATATGGTTTCGGTATTGCTGCTGACTTCAATTGTACCTTTATGTAGTTCCACAATGCTTTTCGACAAGGCTAAACCAATGCCATAACCGTTATTCGAAACTTCGGCGTTGTATACCTGAAAGAACTTGTTAAATAGCTTATCAATGTTTTTCGGCGAAATGCCCTTGCCGTTATCAGTAACCGAAATACTTACCGAATCGGTCATACGCTTAATGCTGAAGCCGATCTTGCCCCCTTCTGGTGTAAACTTAAAGGCATTTGAAAGGAGATTGAACAGCACCTTCTCGAAATGGTCTTTGTCAAAATACACCATGATTTCGTTCTCCGCACAGACAAATTCGTACGCAATACGCTTGTCTTCGGCAAGGTTTTGAAACGATAGGTAGATTTCCTCGGCAAACTTCACCAAATTGCAGTTGGAAAAGGCGAGCTTCATGTGTCCGCTTTCGGCCTTCCTAAAATCCATCAGTTCGGTTACCAAGCGCATCAGCCGGTTGGCATTGTGTTGTACCTGCAATAATTGCTTGTAAAATACGGTATGTGCCCCCGAACTGAGCACCATTTTCTCCAACGGACCCAAGATCAGCGTTAAAGGGGTACGGATTTCGTGCGAAATATTGGTAAAGAAATCGATCTTCATTTGGTGCAATTCTTCCTGGCGTTCGTTTTGCAACTGCTCTAAATACAATTCGCGCTTTAAATTAGCGCGGTTTTTCAAGAAACTGTAAATGGTTCGGCCTATCAAAAACAAGATTACCGCATAAATCAAAATGGCCCACCAGGTTTGGTACCAAGGCGGCAATACTTTGATCTTGATCGTTCTTTCAAAATTGCTCCAAATGCCGTCGTTGTTGGCGGCCTTTACCTTCAGCACATAATTGCCTGGAGCCAGATTGGCAAAATTCACCACCCGTTGTTTACCAATGGGTTGCCACTCGTCGCCCGCTGGCAAACCTTCGAGCTTATAGGCATATTGGTTGTTTTCGGAATTGATGAAATTTAAAGCCGAAAATTCGATGCTCAGGTTGCTTTGATCATAAGGCACCGTAATAGACGAGGCCTGCGTAATGGATTGGCTCAAAGGCGAATTTTTCGGACTAACGGCAACCTCTTTGTTGTTGACCAAGAGGTTGGTCAACGCAACTTTGGGCCGGTAATTGTTCTTGATGATGCGGTCTGGATAAAAAATAGACAGTCCATTGATACCACCAAACACGATTTCGCCGGTTTTAAGCCTTACGCCCGCTTGTGTAGAAAACTGACTGCTGATCAGTCCATCGTTTGAGGTATAGCTTGTAATGCTTAGATTTTCCTTGGTAAAGGGCAATTTTTGGTTCTTGAAAACGAGCTTGTAGAGCCCTAAATCGGTGCTGATCCAAATGTTTTTCAGTTCGTCTTCCAAAATGGCATGGATCACGTCGTCGCCGAGGCCCAAATCCTTGCTGATGGCGTAAAAACGATCGTGCTTTTGGTCGAAATAGTTCAGTCCGCCACCTTCCGTACCTGCCCACAGCTGTTTTTTTGAATCGATAAATAGCGTGGTGATGTTGCTGTTACTGATCTGGTAGGGTTTACTGTTCTTGATTTTGCGGTAGAGCTTGGTCATTTTGCCTAGCTTGACATCATAATAATTTAGGCCGTTCTGCGTACCTACCCAAATGTTGTGCTGTTCGTCTTCCAACAAAGCCGTCACAAAATTATCGCTGATGGATTGCCCACCTTTGATGCCCACATGGGTGTCTTTTCTGAGCAGTATGGGCGACTGGCCGTCTTGCAGTACATAGCGCAAACCACCACCGTTAGTGCCGATCCAAGCCCCATTGTTATAGGGCAAAATAGAGAGGATCAGGTTTTCGCTCAGCTTGCCGTCGCGTACCGGAAACTCGTAATATTTAAATTGCTTGGTGCTTTTGTTAAAAAGGCTCAATCCATCCAAAGAACCGATCCATAAATTGCCTTTCTTGTCGTCGGCCATCGATTTGACGCCGTTGCTGGGCCGGGCATTGTTTTTGGCCCCAATGGGATAGTACGAACTGGTTCTGGCTTTCCTGTCGATATGGTTTAAGCCACCACCCGAAGTACCTACCCATAGCGAGCCGTCGTTGTCTTCCACTATACCATTCACTAAAATATGGTTCAAGCCGAGCTTATCGCCAATGCGCTCGCCAATGTTCTGAAAATTCGAATTGCCTGCGTAATAGAAATTGATCACCCCCGAGAAAGTGCCAATCCAAACACAGGCATTTTTGTCTTTCATGAGCGACCATATCGCGTCGTCGTTCAAACTGTTGTCGTTCAGCGGATCATGTCTATAATTAACGAACTTGTTGCTTTGCAGGTTAAGCGTACTCAAGCCGTTGCGGGTGGCAAACCAGATGTTGTTTTTATCGTACACCAAAATATCCTTGATCCAGTCTGACGAAATGCTGTTGGGATTGCCGGAAGAAAGGTATTTCTGCACTGCATCTGCCTGCGGACTGTATTTGAACACCCCCGAAACTTCGGTACCAAACCATAAATTACCGTCAAAATCCTGCCTGATAACCAAAATGCGGGATTTAGGCATCTCGTTCAGTCCAGCAAATACGGCAGGTAATGGAAGCGTTTTTCCGGTAGCGGGATCAAACTTTCTCAATCCTGCTTTGGTACCCGCCCAAATCTGGTTGTTACGGTCGATAAAAAGCGAGAAAATAGCACTGTTCCTGAATTCTGGATCATTCGGATCATGGGCAAGGTCTTCGAGCTTCAGGGTTTTGCGGTTCAGTTTTTTAAGGCCACCGAAAGTTCCGATCCACAAATTCTTTTGATGATCCTGTACGATGGAAGAAATATAGTTACGCCCGCCTTTTACCTCGCGTACATCGATAGCCGTAAAATTGTCGTCGTTGCGGTTGTACAGGTTTACGCCGTTGGCCGTGCCTATCCACAGGTTTTTGTCTACATCCTTAAAAAGAATGTTTACCCGATTGTTGCTCAAACTTTTCGACTGTTTTGGGTCGAAGATATAGGTTTTGAATTTATAGCCGTCGTAGCGGGTCAGGCCTTTGAGGTTGCCGAACCAGATAAAACCATCATCGTCTTGCAAAAAGCTCGATATTGGACTTTGAACCAAACCTTCCTTGTAAGAAAAATGCTTGAATTTGATGGGTAGCGATTGGGCATTTGCCAAAACAAGCGCTATGGCCCAAAGCAGCGCCAAAGAAAATATGTACCTGAAAGCCCTCAAAATTTCGTGTTGGAACACTAAATATATCCATTCTTTTTCCAAAATCAAAAAAAGAGGCCCTTTCAATCGTGCTGAAAGGGCCTACGGCAGTAAGAAAATAGGTTTACTTGTATTGGTACCCTTTGCTTCTCCACAAAGCTTCTAGGTAATAATAATCGGCATAATTGATCGGCACATCGATTTCGCTTTTGGCCGGCAAGTGTCCGGTGCTGTGCTCGAGGATAAATCCATAATTTTTGCCAATTGGCGAGCGGTAGCTATTGGTTAAGCTAGTCAGTATCTTATCGGCCAGTTCTTTGTATTTGTCGGCTTTACTGTAATTGGCTAATTCGTAGAATGCCGAAGCGGTAATGGCAGCAGCCGAAGCATCTCTAGGCGCATTTGGGATATTTGGCGCATTGTAATCCCAGTAAGGCACCAAATCCTTGTTTTGGGTTGGGTTGTTCAAAATAAACTTGGCAATAGCTTCAGCCTGTTTCAAATAAACCGGGTTTTTGGTATAGCGATAGCACAAAGTATAACCGTACAAGCCCCAAGCCTGCCCCCTAGCCCATGCCGATTCGTTGCTGTAGCCTTGTGCCGTCAGCTTGTTGCGTACGTTGCCGGTCAAGGTATCGTAATCAATCACGTGCCAAGAGCTAAAATCAGAGCGAAAATGATTTTTCATGGTGGTATTGGCATGCGAAACGGCAATTTTGTAGAAAGAAGAATCACCAGTGAATTTTGTCGCTTCAAACAACAGCTCCAAATTCATCATGTTATCGATAATTACAGGGTATTTCCACTTGTCGCCATTGTGGTCCCACGATTTGATCACACCGGCCTTGGCATTGAAACGCGTAGAAAGCGATTTAGCGGCTTGGATAATTACCTCACGGTAAGCCGGATCGCCGGTTAAGCGGTAGCCGTTGCCAAAGGGACAGAAAACCATAAAGCCCAAATCGTGCGTACCCTTGTTAAACTGTTCTTTTTTGACATCCTCTGTATATTTTTTAGCCAGTTCGAGCCATTTTTTGTCTTTGGTGTATTGATAGAAATACCACAGTTCGGCCGGAAAGAAACCACTGGTCCAATCTCTCGAAACTACCATTTTAAATTGTCCGTTTTCTACGGTTCGCGGCGAAACCTGCGCCGGTTTTATTTTTCTGGCCGAATCTACGTTCCTGATCAGTACATCAGTTTGTTTGGCTGCATCTGCAAAAGCCTTGGCTACGTTAACTTTCTGCGCTTGTACTGCCCCGCAAACCGGGATCAACAAGGCGAATAGACTAGTTTTCAACTTCATAATTTATCGTTTTTTGTTTTCCTCTACTTGTTTTGCATATAATGAAACAGGTTGCAACCCTGCTCCGCCTTGGCCATCCCATGCTGTGGCCGGACGGCCTTTTAACCTACCCTCGTAGGGCTTGGCCGTTAAACCAATCACATAGTTTTTGCCACTTACATAGGGATCTTGAATGGCTGCTTTGGAGGCCTTGCAATTCCAAAACACCTGATTTACCCCTGCCCAGCCATGGCCGGTACCCCAATTGCCACGGTCTTGGCTGTTGATTTCGCCGTCGCTCACCACGTTATCGTACAAAGTGCCCATGGCCCAGCGGTGGTGCGGACCGATATCGGCCTTGGCCTTTTCGGAAACGCAGCTGTAGAATACATTTGGGCCACACACTTTAGCACCGGTTACATAATCGTGCCGGCCTTCGGAAGCGAAGCAGTTCATCACCAAATTCAATTGGCCGTCGTTGTTGAACGAATACCTTCTACCTCCTTCTATTTTCGATTTTGGTGCCAGGCATTTGCTGTCTTTTACGGTAATTTGCTTGCTTTCGCCACCCAGGTTTACGCACGAATAGCCAAAATAGCGACTGGTTACGGCACTTACCCAACTGTTTTCGATACGGTTAAACGAAATGGCATCCCAACCATGGTCTTCGTCGGTATCGTTGGCATATTCTGATTCGAGCCACATATTTTCGATGCCTACTTCTGCAATACGGCCAGCAAAACTGTATTTGTAGATTTCGCCACCGCCATATTGTTCTTCCATGGCCATCACAATGGGATTATCGATAAAAATGGTATTACCTTTGATGGCAGTAATCCTGCGCTCGAAATTGAAGTTGTAATCGCTCGGCTTCCATTGTACCGTGTTGGCTTGGGCTTCGATCTGATCCATTTTTAAGTCGGAAATCCATTTTTGGGTACCCGGCCGGTACACCATGATGGCATCTCCCACTTTAAAACCCGAAGCATCGGCCACCTGAAAGCTTTTAGCTCCCAACGGCACATATTTATCGGCAATTTTCACCCTCGAATTAGGTATTTCTACTGCTTTTCCCGTGCCAGAGGCGATAATGGTTTTCCGTTGTCCTTTGCCTGTAGCAATCAGCTTGGTCGCTTCTCCTTCTCCACGCAAAACAATGCCTCCTACCGAAATACGCAGGCTTTCAGGAATTTTGTATTCACCCTTTTTCAATAGAATAGCGCCACGGATGCCTCTTGCATCGGCAGGTTTGCGGGCCAATTCGTCAATCGCATCCTGAATGCGCTGCTGGTCGTTTTCACCAGTTGCCGAAAGCGTAGCAACCACGGCCACGTTAGGGATGGCTTTTTCGTTTTGGTGATAGCCTACCCTGCTGAAATCGGGAATGATGTTGCCCTGTTCGTCTGGGATGTATTGCAATTTGCCTCCTTGTATTTTAACGTATTTGGATTGCCAGGCTTGCTGAGCCGAGGCGGTGAAAGCCCAAAAAAACAGCCCCATACATAAGCCAATTTTCCTGCTATGGATTAAAAATCCATAATCAGGTGCGGCCGGGATGACACATCCCAACCAACGAGAAAACAAGCATAAAAAACCAGATTTTTCAGGTGTGGATACTCCGCCTGCCGGCAGGATGGCATATCCCGATTGACGGACTTCTTTAAATAACTTCATCTTATAACCAAATTAAAGGATGCCTAATTGGCAAATTCCGGATTACCTCTTCTACCGTTGGCTTTAAATCCAGCCTTTTCCAAGTATTGAACCATGCCTGGTTTTTGTATTGGTTGGCACCAAAAACCAAAAACGGCTGTGCCACCGGCCAGTTTTCCCAAAACATGACATCAGGTTTTAGGGTCCATTTGCTTTTATCGGCTACGAAAGGATAGAGAAATTCTATTCCTTTTCTGATCGATTTGCCATCGGCAGTTTCAAATGCCCATAGGTTGTCTTTCGGGGTAGATAAAATCTGGCAAACCATGACCATGGCATCTAAATTAAATATCGAATAGCCATAGGCCTTGGTACGTTCCAATTCTAAAGGGAAACTGCCATTAACTGCCATTTGGTTGGGCAACAATACCGTTTTATAACGGCTACGCAACGAATCGAGCATGGCCTGGTCGTTGCACAATTTGGCAAACGAAGCCACTTGCATGGCCCAGCAGGTACTATGGTTATTTTTCGAGTTTTTTTCGGCCTTTCCATTTTTGCTGGTGTTGAGCCAAAGGATATAATCGGCAAACCATTTTTTGATGGCAGCGGTTGTGGATGCATCAAATGCTTTGGCTTTTTCGAGCACCAGCATGCCTTGGGCTACTTCCATCAAATGAATGGTATCGATAATGCCCCAGCTGCGTCCGGTAGAAGATCCTTTTACCGCCTGCGCAAAAGACAGGTTAGGGTTCATTAGCGTTTCCTGATCTACAAACCAGGCTTTTAGGTGTTTGAGGGCCTGTTGAGCATATTTCTCGTCACCAGTAATTTTATAGGCCGAGGCCAAAGCGCCAATGATGGTGCTGAAACGGATCATGGCCTTGCGATGGGCTACAAAATTATTCGGGTTAGTTTCGCCGTCGCGGTTAATGTATGGCCCGTCCGGATTTTTCGGATTTGGCCAAAAGTAATCGGCTTCCGAAAAGAAATCGTGTTTGCCACCCGCACTTCTTGGCGAGCTTTCGGCAGTCACCGTCACGGGCTGTTGTTGCATAGCCCAAGCCGCTTCTTTGCGTACCTGTTCTTTTAACACAGCGGCTACCTGTTGTGCTATGGAGGTTTTTTGGGCAAAAGTATTGATGGCCATCGCCACCAATACCACAAACAATAGGGATGATGTTCTCATTAGTTTAAGTTCAAAAATACGGTAGGCATGCCTTTCGACTGCACACTTACCACGCTTTTACCCTGATTGGTTTTTACCTTAATGATGGCTCGGCCATTGTACAGCTGCACTTTAGATGAACCTGTAGATGTACCTTGATCCTTAATCAGTTCGCCGTCGCCAACCAAGCCAAAAGCCACTTGATTTACAGCATCTAAACACAGTACTTTTTGGGCATCGAACAATTTGGCTTCCAAAGTAACTACGCCGTCTTTTTCGTCTATTTTCTCCAAAGTCAATTGTGCTGGCTTGCCCCATTTATCGGTTTGGTATTCTTGCACAATTTCGTCGGTTACCGTTGTTTTGCCTTTTTTAGCCACAACCTTGAAGGTATATTTGCCTTTGCTCATTGGCACCTGCCAACGTAAGCCAGCCGCCGGAAAGTCCTGGCTGTTTCTTTTCTTCACGCCAAAGCTCTTGCCGTTTACAAAAAGTTCGGCTTCGTCGCAATTGGAGTAAACTTTCACCATCTTCTCCTCGCCTTCGGTACCCCAACGTATCGGCCAAGTATGGCCATAAAGATGTACCATTGGCGTAGTTGTCCAGTAGGATTGGAAAATATAAAAGGCTTCTTTCTTGGTAAAATCGCGTTCAATTACTCCTTTTTGGTTCACATAAGGAACCGGATTTTCGGGCCTGATCGGCGTAGAGAAATCCTTAAACGGCCAATAAGCCGTACCGCTGAGCCAAGGCATGGTTTCCTGCTCTTTCAAGTGCCAGTCGATGAGGTTGGCTATATAGCTTTCGCTCCAATCGCCGTCTTTGCTTACGCGCGCTGCGCCACCATATAGCGATGCGTCGCCTGCGCGCTCGTCGGCACCACCGCCTTTTTTGATTTTGCTCAAGGCATTATCCGGGTTTTCCGAATGCCTGCGGGCATGGCTGTCGCCACCCCACTCTACATGCAAAAAGCGGTCAGATTTGTTAAACTCGTCTAACGAAACCTGTTTGTACTCGGTGTAATCGCCACGGTACCAGCCTGCCCATATAGACGGCGAATACACATCCACAATATCGCGACAAAAATCGCAACGGCGGATGGCGGTATTTCTTGAAGGATCTAATTTGTGCGACAAATCGTTCAATTCCTTCATAAATGCCCTGATTTTTTGTTGGTCAAACTCGCTGAAATCGCCTGGCCAGTCGTTTTCGTTGCCCAAGCCCCAAATGATGATCGACGGGTGGTTGTAATGCTGCTCAATCATGTTGGTCAGCATTCTTTTGGCTTGTTGCTGATAAACCGGACCGCCCAAGCCGCCTCGGCACCAAGGAATTTCTTCCCAAACCAAAATACCCAGACTGTCGCACAGGTTCAACACGATTCGCGATTGCTGGTAATGCCCCAAACGAATAAAGTTAACGCCCATTTCTTTCATGAGCTTCATTTCGGTCGCGATCATGTCTTCGGTCATGGCGGCTCCTACACCCGCATGATCTTCGTGTCTGTGGGTACCGCGCAACAACAGGCGCTTACCGTTGAGCATAAAAGGTCCTTTCTTGACAAACTCAAAATTGCGGAAGCCCACTTTTTCGGTCATCACCGAGGTTTCGCCATTGGCTGTAATACTTAATTTGATTTCATATTGCTGTGGCAGATCTGGCGACCACAATTTTGGCGATTTGAGGGAAGTTTCCCAGAGCAGTTCGTCGCCTTGAAATGTGGGCAAGGCCTTGCTCCAATCGCCCACAACTTTGCCATTCGGATCGATTACGCTGATTTTAAACGTGGCCTCTTTTAGCATATCTGGGTTCAGTAATCTTGCTTTTACGGTCAATTTACCCAATGTTCCTTTGGCATCAACCATGGCATGGGCAAACAGTTTATCGACGCTGAGCTGTGGCGTATAAACGAGATTGAGGTAGCGGTAAAGGCCGCCATACACATTAAAATCAGACAGATTAGAAGGTATCATTTCCAAATCGCGCGAATTGTCGCAACGGATAATAACAGGCACCTTGCCCTTAAACTGCCCCTTAAACAAAGGCGATTGCTTGAATTTTGCTACCGCATCGGTAATATCTGCCGTCCATTCGTCATAGCCACCCACATGTTCGGCCACCTTGGTGGTATAAATATAGACTTGCGTTTTCTGCCCGGCGCCTTCAAAATGCAATAAAGTCCTGCCTTTGGCATAAGGATTGGCTACCTCAATATGGGTACGGTACCAACCCGGGCCTTGGTAGTAATTTACATCGGGATCAACGGCATCGGTTGCGTTGAAACAGTGTGGCAGGCTTACTTTTTGCCAATAAGGCATTTCTTCGGGGTTGCCGGCCTTTACTGGCCTCACGGCTTCCCAAACGCCTCCCAAGTCTTCTTTTACAAATTCCCAGTTGTTGTTGAGACGTTTGGAAGTTTGCGCCTGAAGCAACAAACTTATTCCCAAGAGGTTAATTATGAGTAAGGCAGCTGATTTTTTGAACATATTTTAGTTGAAACTTTTGGTAATCTGATCTAACAAGTAGTTTTTGCGGTCTGAGCTGTACTCCCAAAACATGACGCCACCCAGTTTATTTTTGAGCACGTACTCGCATTTATGGGCCACCGACCATTCGTTATCGTAGGTAATGTACTGCTTGGTTTCGGCATTGAACAGGTATGGCGCTTTGGCATCCTCGTCTTTATATTCGACAAAGCCCTTTTTGTTGATAAGGCTGTCTTTCATAAAAGTATAGCCCCTGCCATAGCTGTTGCCCGAATCTAAAATGGTATCGCCCAGGCCTTTTTGCGCCGTTGGGCTCAACTTGAAGTTACGGCCATAAAAGGCAATACCCATCACGATTTTTGATGCTGGAACACCAGCAGCTAGGTAAGCTTTGATAGCCTTATCGGCCGAGTTTTCCGCAGGCGAGGTTTTCGAATCGTATAGATTGGTGTGATGACCGGCCTGTTTCCACGAGTAATAATCGTAGGTCATGAGGTTGATGTAATCCAGGTATTTAGCGGCCTTGCCCATTTCGGTATTGTTCAGAAACGATGGAAAGCCGCCCGTAGCCGTAGTCAGCAGTTTCTTTTTGCCGGTTTCTTTTTCCAATACATCCAGTTCTTTCCTAATCGCTTCAAACATCAAGGTAAAATTTTGTTTGTCTTCCGGCCGGTACACATTGCCTTGCTCGCCTGGCATGCCTGGGTATTCCCAGTCGATGTCTACCCCATCCAATCTATATTTGCGAATAATGTCGACTGCACTTGTGGCAAAACCTTTGCGAAGCGAATCGGTCAATACCGCGTTAGAGAAATTCTCGCTCCACGACCAGCCCCCGATCGAAATCAGGATTTTCAGGGCTGGATTTTTCTGCTTCAGTGTATTTAAACGGGCAAAATTGGTGGTATCTGTTTTGAGGTTTTGCAGAAAAGCTTTGTTGTCTTTTACGTTCACAAAAGCATAATTGATGTGCGTGAGCTTCTCTGCCGCAATTTGGCTCGGATCTACCAAACCATTGAAACCGGTTACGTAGCCAATTACCACTGGCTTTGGTTTCCTTTCGGGCATTTTCATGGCTACCAACAAGGCTATGCCAATTAAAACGAAGAAAAGCTGATTGATTCTGTTGTTGATTACTGCTACCATGGTTAAATTTTTAAACGGATGTGTTTCTTTTCTAAAAAAGCTACGATACGGATAACTAAAAATGCGACAAAAAAAGACCTGATGATACCGCCTATGCCATTATTAAAATAATCGGGGTAATTGAAATCGATGAGGCTGAGCAAGGCATAAAGCAGGTATGGGATTAAATAACAAGTTAAGGTACTGGTTCCAGCCGGCTTAATAAAGCGGAACCAGTTCTTTTTGTCTTTTACATCGACCAGCCAAATAAGCAGTTCGAACATGAGCCAGGTGATGCCCATACAAATGAATACCCAAGCCGGAGTTGAATAGATTTTGGAAATGCCTCCTGCGTGTGGCCTGATGATTAAACCAAAGGCGATACAGGTTAGGCCGGCCAAAGCAAAAAGCAACCACAGCACATTGCTTTTTTCACGGCTTGCCAACCGCGAATACAGGGTTGAAGCCAAAGCTCCACCAAGCATCAGTGTAATGGACGAAGCATCGCCAATCATCCATAAGTCGACATGCATCAAATCCATGTGGCTGGTTACGTTGATGAGTGCAAAGGCGATAAATACTGGCAATAGCACCAACAGTTTGCCTCGGGTAGCCACATAGGCAACGGCAGCAAACAGGTAGGCCCAGCCAATAATACCCAATATGCCCCACCACGAAGGTTCCATCCCGCTAGGATGTTCATTACTGCCACCTTTATACAGGCAAGCCATTATGGCTACCGTAACAATACCCAATGCCGTGAGACCATATTTCCAGCCTTTGGCCAGTTTAGCTGGGTAATCGAGCCAAATAAGAAAGAAACCAACGGTAAGGATAATCATATAAACCGGATAGCTTAGCAGCGCTACATGGCCATTGTAATTTTCCATGTTCACGTGAAAAAAGCCCATGATGATCAAGGCGGCAGCTCTCAATATAATGTGGAAGAGAATGGCGATATACGAATCGCCTTTTTTGAGGCGTGCTTTGATGGCAAAAGGCAACGAAAGGCCTACGATAAACAAAAATGCAGGAAAAATAAGATCAGAAAAACCCATGCCATCGTAATCGGCAGCGGTGTGCTCAATCCATTTCGGAATACGGCCTACCCCTGCCACATCGTTCACAAAAATCATCAGGAACATGGTCATGGCCCTTAAAACATCGATAGAAAGAATGCGCTGTGGCAGTGGTTTCATGTTTGCTTATTTTGAGTTGTCCGAAAAACGGCGTTACCCTTGAAAATTAATCAATTCTTCTCACCTGCAAGGCATTGAGCACAGGTTTTCCCTTTACGCTTTTAAATGTGATGCGGATGCCCTTATTGTCGGCAACAATACAATCGAATTTTTTTTGAACGCTATTGGCTATACCATAGGTAGAGGCCAGGTTCAGGTTTGCGATAACCTGTTTACCATTTAAATAGACGTCGAAAATACGTTGCTCGGGCACTTCCTTATTGGCCGATTTACTAGCCTCGATAAGGCTATCCAGGTTATACGGCAATACCGATTGGATGCCATTGCCCATCAGCTCGGCAAAGTGTAGCACCACTTCGTATTTCCCTTTGGGCACGTCCAGCTGATAGCCGTCTAAACCCACTAATTGGGTTTGGTAAACCGGATCATTAAAGGTACCACGGATATTTTTGTCGCTGCCATAAGCTTGGCGACCGCTATTTTTGATTTTGAAAGGCTCGCCACCCAAACTGCCCCATGAGCCTGCTTTGTAGGCTTGGCTTGGCAACCAGATTTCTTTTTGCTGGAAATCGATAAACTGACGTGGACTGCCCAAGCAGATATTGATGGCCTTAAAAGCTAAATTCTGTTGCGCAAAAATATCAGGTTGCAGCACAAAATGGATCGAAGTTCTATCTTCTAGCTTTTTACCTTGATGCGTAGCGACAGCCCTGATTTCGTTGATTCCATTTTTAAAAGGCACTTCCCAATTGCTCAACCTGTCTTTAACGGCTTGGCGGCCCATGCTTTTGCCATTTACAAAGAGTGTTACGCTGTCGGTATTACTGATTACTTGCAAGGGCTGTACCAAAATAGTGCCATTGGCAGGGGCAACCCCGCCCCTGATGGTCCACGAACCATCGCCAATTTTAAGGAAAGGTTGTTCGCTAAAATGTGCTTTGTACAGGTAATAGGTATTTTTAGGCTGTCTATCTAACGTCAGTAGGCCTTTATTGTTGATGTGGGGCATGGTTTCGTCGCGGGTTTCCGAGCTGAAATCGGCCAGGTTCCAAGCCGCAGCACCAGCCACAAAAGGTCTGCCCATGATGGCATTGATGTAAATTTGGTGGTAAAGCATACCATATTCCAAGCTCTTGTCGAACCTAATGGGCGCAAAGGCATGGATGCGCGGATCTACATCGGCGCCATACTCGGTAATGATCATGGGCTTATCGGGTATTTGTTGGTGGATTTTATCCAAGTTCGGCCCAAAATCCTCCGATTTGCCCCCGTACCAGCCTTGGTATAAATTCCAACCTACAATCATCGGTATTTTAACCAAGCCGGCCTTGGTATAGCCGTTTACATCACCGTGGTTAGACATCATGGTATAGCGCGTAGGATCGGTTGCGCGTGTAAGGTCTTCTAATTGTTGCGCCAAAACGGCAATATTATCGAGATACTGCTGCTTTCTTGGCTGATCGTTATTGAATTTCATGCGCAACAAAACTTCGTTCATGTAAGCCCAGATAATGATGCTGGGATGATTGTAGTTTTGTTTGATCATTTCTACCTGCATGCTTTTGCAGTTGCGCGTAAAGGCTTCGGTTTCGGTAATTTCGTTTACAATCGGAATCTCGACCGAAGTTAAAATCCCCAAACGGTCGCAGGCATCAAGCACGGCCTGATCTTGTGGATAGTGGGCAACGCGCAGAAAATTGCCCCCCATGCTTTTGAGCAGTTCTACATCTTTAACCTGCAAGCTCGATGGTACGGCATTGCCCATGCCTGCAAAATCCTGGTGGCGACTAGCGCCTATTAATTTAACGGCTTTCCCGTTGAGCGAGAAACCTGTGTTGGCATCAAAACTAAAAAACCGGAGGCCTACGTTGGTCGTTACCTCGTCTGTAGGCCGACCTGTTTTGGCATCAACGATACTGATAATGGCTTTGTAGAGATACGGGTTTTCCGGCGACCACAAATTAGGATTTTTCACCGAAAGAACTGGCAATGCAAACGAAAGGGTTTGTTTGGCATTGGCGACCACGGCAATTTGGGTAGCCGCAATTTTCTTTCCGCTGGCATCAATCAAGGTGGCCAGCAGGTTTAAATTCTTTTGAACGGCAGTGGCATTACTAAGGCTTCCATTGATGATAACTTCGGCTCCATGGGCCGATACCTTATCGGCATGCACATAAACGCCTTTGGTGGCATACTGATCGTCTTGAAAATGTACGGCATCGGTAATCACGAGCGACACATTGCGGTACAAACCACCAAAAAAAGTAAAATCGGCAGTCAACGGCGCAATATTTTCATTGTAGGCATTGTCTACTTTTACCGCAATTTCGTCTGTTCCGTTAAATTTGAGATTGGCTAAGGGAACTGTAAAGGCAGTATAACCGCCAAGGTGGCTGCCTATTTTTTTGCCGTTGAGGTAAACAGCGGTTTCTTGGTTGGCGCCTTCAAAATAAAGTGCCAATTTTTTGTTCTTCCATTCGGGTTTGAGGCTCAGTTTTTTCCTGTACCAGCCTATGCCACGGTAATAGCCTGGCTCATCGTCCATGACATCAAAGGCATTCCAGGTGTGGGGCACGCTTACGGTTGTCCATTTCAGGTTGCCCCAATTGGCCGCTGTAGCTTGTCGGCTCGGGTCTTTGGCAAATGACCAGTTGGCATTCAGGCTAACGTATGGCCTGGTTTCTTTTTTGCTGGATTGGGCTTGGACAAAAACAGGAAGGCAACTTGCCAGCAAAAGGACTAAACAGTAAATTCTCGAACGGGTAGATTGAAGCATTATTGCAAATAAATATAGTTAGCGTTCCGGCCTATTGCTAGGCCAGAACGCTAAGGGGCTATTAATAACCTGGGTTTTGTATCAGGGCTGGAACCCTGTTCAATTCAGTTTGATCTAAAGGGAAGAAATAGTTGGCTTCTTTAAAGACACGATTTGGGTTGTTGGTAATCGGCACTTTTGCATAAGTGTAGGTAGATCCGGTTTTGGTAATCTGCATACCCATCATGGTAAAGTTGAATTTCTCCATGGCTAATTTCCAACGGCGCACGTCGAAGAATCGCATCCCTTCGTAGGCTAATTCTACCTGGCGCTCGTTTTGGATTACTTCGCGCATTTCGGCTTGGCTCATGCCAGCTTTGAGGCCATACAAGCCATCGGTACCTGCTAAAATTCCTGCTCTTTTTCTCAGCAGTTTCAACTGGTCGTAAGCCGGGGTAATGTTGCCCGCTTCGTTGCTGGCCTCGGCATAGTTCAGCATTACTTCGGCGTAACGGATCAAGCCCCAAACGCGTTGCAGGGTTGGTCCGCCGTTATTGGCCGTACCATCGTCCATCATTTTGCGCCAGTAGTAGCCAGTGGCATAAGTTAAGCCGGCTTCGCCCGATTTGGTAGACCATCCATCTTGCGTATTGATGTAGGTGCTTACCGGTTGTTTGTTGCCCGTGGCATTGTTGAACCACAGCATTTGGTTCCAGATTACGGTATAGCCCAAACGCGGATCGCGGTTTACATATGGGTTAGCGGCATCGTAGCCTGTTGGATTGGTAGGCGATTTGATATCGGTGGTAATCGGCTTGCCATTGATGGTTCCAAAAGCATCCACCAAATTCTGCGATGGCATAGCCTGTGGCGTAGTTACCCCTCTCGAAACCGGCAATAACGCGCCCTCTAAGGTTTTCGAACCAGCAGTCATGCCATTGAGCAGGAATTCAGGATTTTTGCGCATGGTAAATACCTTGCCAAAGCCCAAGCCCGGAGTAGAATTGTCTTCGTAAAGGCCATAACCTTCGGCAGTTGCCGCATCCAATGCTTCTTTGGCCGCCGCAGCCGCCTTTACCCAACGGTTGGCATCATAAGCCGCATAACCTACCACTTTCTTTTGTGCTTCGGTTTTACCAATATTGCCCCCGTTAAACAAAGGACTCGCCGCAAACAATAAAACCCTCGATTTGAGCGCCTTGCAAGAAATACTGGTAATCCTGCCATAATTTTGAGCGTTGTAGTTGGCCGGCAAATCGTTAGTAATGGCATCAAGTTCAGAAACAATGTAATTCACGCATTCTTCGTAAGAGTTGCGCGGATTGTCGATGATGTCGTTTGGTCCAAACAACCTATCGCCAATGAGGGCTACACCTCCAAAATGCTTGATTAAAATGGAGTAGTACCAAGCCCTTAAAAAGCGGGCTTCGGCCTTGGTCTGCTTTTTCATTGCAGCCGAAAAGGGCGATTTGTCTACGTTCGACAGGAAAATATTGACCCTTCTGATGTTGGCATACGGTTTATTGTAAGCCACGATGTAAGGATTTTGGTTGGTGCCACTCGAAACTACTGATGCCAAACTGCCACTATAAATCACCACGAAAGGCTGGGTTACGCCAAATAAACGGTGATTGCCCTCATCGCAGGCTTCTGCAGTACCTGCGGTAATGCTGCTGCCATTTGGCGAATTGTAATACCTCGAGCTGAAATCGAAGAAGATATCAGAGTAGATGCCAAACAGGAAATTGCTTGTTTTGGCGCTATCGGCGAAGGTGGTTTCTTCGTTCAAATCAGTATTGAGTTGAGGGTCGAGAATATCGACCTTCTTGCATGAATAGATCATGACACCAGCCACAACCATCAATAATGCTATCACTATCTTTTTCATATTCATTAAAATGAAACTTGTAATCCTAAATTGTATACTTTGGTTTGCGGGTAAAAGCCTGCGCCATCAGTTCCAGAAGTATTCTCTGGATCGGTATTGTAGATGTTTTTCTCTTTAAGCGACCAAGTAAGCAGGTTATAGCCGTTTACGTAGATCCTTGCACCCTGCAAACCGATTTTGTTGATGAAGGTTTTAGGAAACGAATATCCAAATTCGGCGGTTTTGATCCTCAAATAATCGCTGGCTTTGAACCAGTAATCAGACGGATTGGCCGCAGGGTCGTTCAGGTTGGTACCGGCCAGGCTCAAACGCGGGAAGCTCGGATTGGCACTGTTTTCAGGCGTCCAGGCTTGTTCATGGATTTCCCTAAAGTTGTTCAATCCTGGTCTGATGGCCTCGGCTGCCGATCTTCTGGCAAAATTCAGGGCACTCTGGGCGGTTACTGTAAAGCTGAAGTTTTTATAGTTGAAGCCTACAGTTAAACCCATAATGGTATTAGGCAGGTTTGGATATTTTAACACAATCCTGTCGTCAACGTTTACAATGCCATCGCCATTGGTATCTTGGTATTTCAAATCGCCGGCTCTGGTGGTACCCACAGTTGGTTTAGGCACTGACGGGTCGTCAATTTCGGCCTGGGTATAGTAGCCCAAGAAATGATAACCCAAAATACTGCCCATGGCCTTGCCGGTTAAAGCCTGGTAATCGTAAGCTGGCTTTGGCTCGTCCATAAACAAGATTTTGTTTTTGGCCACCGAAATGTTGCCGCTAATGTTGAACTCCAATTTGTTGATACGGCCCAAATAAGTTACCTGTGCCTCCAAGCCTCTGTTGCTTACCCTGTTGATATTAGAAGGCGGCAAGTTGGAGATACCAGAAATGTTAGAAAGGGTTCTTGAAGTGAGGATATCATAGCGATAGCGGTCAAACCAATCGGCCACGATTTTCAGCTTGCCCTTGAACATGTTGATATCGACCCCAATATTGGCCTGTTCCTCTTTTTCCCAAGTTGGATATTGGGCCAAGGCTCCTTCCCTAATGCCGGTTATACCCGTGTGGTTTTCGCCAATCGAATAACTTCCATCATTCACATAGGTTGGGATATACGAATAGGCAAAGTTGCCGATATCATCATTTCCGGTTCTACCAAACGAGCCTCTGATTTTAAACAAATCAATGAATTTGATATTGTTTTTGAAGAAAGGCTCTTCGGCCACGTTCCAACCTAACGATATGGCCGGGAACAGGGCATATTGCTTATCGGAGATAAACGAACTTGAACCATTGTAGCCCGCGTTAAATTCGATGAGGTAACGCATTTTGTAATCGTAACCAACCCTGAAGGTGAAGCCTTTGAAGCCCCTTGGCTCGTCGGCATTGCTCACGTTATTTTGTTGGTTGTACAAAGCGAGTGCATAAGCATGGTGGCTGCCAAAAGTACGGTCGTAGTTTAAAGAGCCTTGCCAGTTTAAGCGTTTGTAGCTTGCATTGTTCGAATAAGCTAAAGTTGGCAGTCCGATCCTGTAAAAATTGGTATTGTAAATGGTATAAACTCCATTTGAAGGATTGTAATTGTAAGAAGGGAAATCGTTGGCCGTACCCCTGGTTAAGTTCCGGCTGAAGCCATAAGTACCATTAAAGCCTACTACGCCCTTGGCCGATAAGCCTTTGGTAACGAAATCCAATTTTTGGGTAGCCCTAAAGTTTGCGGTAATATCGTTGGTAAACTGCCTGTTGTAGCCATAATAGGTTAAACGGCCCACTACGTTGTTGTTGGTGTAACTGCTGTTGATGCCGTAAGAACCATCCGGATTGTAAATGGCATAGGCATACGGTGGCAACTGGTTGGCGTCGCTCAACTCGAAAAAGATGTTGTTTCGGGTGTTCCTGCCACCGTTTGTGGGGCTGTTTCTTTCGTTAAAGGTACCCGAAAGGTCAAGGCTCAGCGTGGTGGTTTTGGTCGGTTGCAAATCTAAATTCGACCTGAAATTGTAGCGCTTGTAGTAATAGTTGCTGTTCATGCCCGATGGCCCCGAAAAGTCCTTGATCAAACCGTTTTGGTATAAATAGCCCGCCGACAAATAGTACTTGGCTTTTTCTATACCACCTTGGATGTTGATGTTGTTCCGCGATTGTACACTGTATTTCCTCAGCAATTCGTCGGTCCAATTTACATTAGGGTGTCCATAGGGATCTTGGCCATTCTGAAACAAATCTAAATCGGTTTGAGTGTATCTGGCAGGCTGACCGTCGTTGGTTAAAGCTTGGTTAACCAATAAGGCCGAGCGGTACGAGTCTAAATACTCGGGCATATACGTTGGTGTTTGCACGCTGTTTTCGGTTCTCACCGTAATTTGTGCCTTGCCTTCCTTGCCGCGTTTGGTGGTGATTACCACAACACCATTAGCCCCTCTGATACCGTAAACAGCCGTAGTTGCCGCATCTTTCAAGATGGTAAAGGTTTCGATCTGATCAGGGTCGATTTCGGAAATGCTGCCGTAATACTCTAAATCGTCGACAACAATCAATGGTGCACCGTTACCATTGGTGGTACTCAAACCACGGATCAGCAAGGCGGCGCCATCGCTACCAGGCTGACCAGAACGTTGTTGGGTAGTGATTCCCGGTACGCGGCCAATCAAGGTGTTTTGTAAACTGGCCGATGGCGTTTGCCTGATATCGTCGCCAGAAATCGAGCTGGTTGAACCCGTATTGGTAATTTTCTTTTGGGTACCAAAAGCCACTACCACTACCTCTTCCAGGCCTTTGGCATCGGTAACCAGGGTTACTGTGATGTTGCTTTGGGTTCCTACCGCTACTTCCTTGGTCAAATAACCTACGTATTTGAAAACCAAAATTTTGCTGGCTGTTTTTAAGTTGAGTTTAAATTTTCCGTTTTCATCAGTCTGCGTTCCGTTAGAAGGCAGATCTTTCTCGTAAACGGACACCCCGATCAGGGTTTCTACATTATCCTTTACCGTACCGGTAACGGCTTGCTGCTGGGCCCAAGCAAAGCCACAGCACAACAGTAAGCCTATCGTTAATAAATATCTTTTCATTTTAAATGGAATTAATTACCAACCCGTATTCTGAATTAGGTTTGTGTTTTTGGTGAGCTCGCTATAAGGAATTGGATAGAAATACATTTTCGGATTAGCAAAAGTGATCTTGCCTGCCACTGCTTTCTGATAAGTCAAAGCCGAAGTTGCCGGATCTCTGGTGATGATCATTCCATTTAAATTTGTATTCAAAGCCGTTTCGGCAGTTTTCCATCTTCTCAAATCCCAAAAACGCTGTTCTTCAAAAGCCATTTCTATACGGCGCTCATTGCGGATGGCGTCGCGCATTTCGGCCTGGGTCATACCCGAACTCTTTAGGCCATACAGATAACCTGGCGTAGTTCCCGCGGTAATTCCTGCCCTTTTTCTGATGTCCTGCAATACTTTGTACACACTGGCATCGGGCGAGGCCAAGTACTCGTTTTGCGCTTCGGCATAGTTCAGCATCACCTCCGCATAACGGAAAATAGGGAAATTGTGCGGCTGGGCACTGTAAAGCGTAGCCGTAGCAAAATTGCCCAGGTGCTTGCGCAAATAGTAGCTGGTTTTGGTTTGGGTGGTGTTTTTATTCGGCTTATCCAAGCCACCTTCATAGGTCTGCAAAGGCCTGCTTAACCAAGCTACGCCATTGTACAACACGGTGCTGGCCAAACGCGGATCGCGGTTAGCATAAGGATTTGCGGCATCGTAGCCTGTGGTATTGGTTGGCGATTTAACATCGGTTGCAATTGGCAAACCTTTAATGGTGCCAAAGGCATCAACCAAATCCTGTGTCGGACTGGTGCGGCCATTGGCACTGGCCAAAGCATAGCCTATCGGGCCATTGTTGGTTTCCAAATCGCTGCTGTTGTTTCTTAAATAACCTAAAATAACCTCATCGTTTTTCCTAACAATAAATACGTTGTTGTAGGCAACGCCATCGATTTTGAATTTGCCCGTGGCGATGAGGTCTTGGGCGGCCTGCGCCGCTTTATTCCAGCGCTCTTTATCAAAAGAGGCATAGCCTTGATACAATTTTTGTTCGGCAGAGCCACCAATATTGCCACCATTATACAAAGGACTGGCAGCATACAGCAAGGTTCTGGCTTTAAGTGCCAAGACCACACCATTCGAAATACGGCCATAATCGCTGGCTGCCAATGGATCTGGCTTTACCGCATTTTTGATGGCATCGCATTCTGAAACGATGTAATTGATACAATCTTCGAACGAGCTGCGTTTAAAGTTTTCTGGGGTTTCTGCATCTAATACCACATCGCCCACCAAAGGCACGCCACCATAACGTTTCACCAGCTCGAAATAGAACATGGCACGTAAAAAGCGGGCTTCGGCTTTCCAGAAAGGAATTTTTGCCGGAACCGGAACTACATCAATGTTGGCCAGGAAAATGTTTACTTTCCTGATGCCCGCATAGTTTTTGCCCCACTGGTCGTCTGGATTGCTCAATGCGGTTAATGACGAGGTGGTGAAACGCTCAATGCTGCCACCTACCTGCGAAGGCATGGCATCGTCTGTCGCGGCATCCAACAGATCGCCGCCTATTCGGTTATAACCGTTAGGAAGGATGGAATAAATATTGTTCAAGAACTGCTCGGCATAAAACCCGTTCTTGTCGGTCGGATCAAAAGCATAGTTTTCGGTAATCCTTTCCAGCGGTCCGTCTTCTATTTTGCTGCAACCTACCAATGAAATTGCGGTCAAGGCTGCGATCAATAATTTCTTCATGTTCATAAGTTTAGAATTTAACACTGATACCTGCCACCAACATCTTTTGGATCGGATAGCTGTTGAAATAATCTTCCGGATCGAGGTTTTTTAAACCCGTGATGGTAAACAAATTGGTTCCGTTTACGAATAATCTTGCGCCCGACATTTTCGCCTTTTTCACCAGCGAAACCGGGAAATTATAACCAATCTCTACACTTTTTAAGCGTAAGAAATCGCCATTGCGCAACCAGTATGAAGAGTTGAGTTCATTGTTTGGATTGCTGCCTACGCTTAGCCTTGGATAGCTGGCAGTGGCAGCCGTAGCTGGTGTCCAGCGGTCTAAATTATGTTCGTAGGCTTGGCCTCTTGTGCCTTGAAATGCCCAATATGAGTTTCCCCTCAAGAAAATATCATTGTTAGCCACACCTTGCAGCAAGGCAGAGAAATCGAAACCTTTCCAGCTCGCTCCCAAGTTTAAGCCAAAGTTTAGGGCCGCTTTGCCCCTGCCGATGGCAACCTGGTCGTTTTCGTCGATTACATGATCGCCATTTTGGTCAACATATTTGATGTCGCCTGGTATAATGGCCAAATTAGCCGGTTTTGCACTGCTGTTGATTTCGGCTGTCGACTGGAACAAACCGCTAGCTACATAACCGAACGATTGGCCCACAGGCAATCCGGTACGAACCTGATAGGCAAACTGACGAGTAGGTTCGTCTTGGTAAAGCACCTTGCTTTTTACGGTTGAAAACATCGGCGATACAAAGTAGTTGAACTCGCCTACTTTGTCTTTAAAGGTTAGTTGTAATTCGACTCCCGAATAACGTTGCTTGCCGATATTGCGTTGTCCATAAGGCGCACCGGTAATAGACGTATTGTGGCCAATTACCTGCAACAAGTCATAAAACTCATTGTTATAATAGTCTGCCGCCAAGCTTAAACGGTTGCCGAATACCGAAGCATCCAGTCCTGCGTTAAACTTCCTTGCTTTTTCGAAAGTTAAATTCAGGTTAGCTAGGGTTCCCTGCTCAATGCCCGAAACCGTACCGCCTGTATTTTGACCGAAGTTATAACCCGTACCACTGTTGTAAAACTGTCGGTAGCTATAATAGTCGTTGGCGTTGAAATTACCCGTACGGCCAAAACTGGTTCTCAACTTTAAATTGTTGATCCATTTTTGATCTTTCATAAAGTCTTCATTGCTCATTACCCAACCCAAGCCAATGGCAGGAAAAAGGCCATAACCATTGCCTGAAGGGTATCTTTCCTTAACGCCATTATAGGCAAAGGCTATTTCGGCGAGGTATTTTTCGTCGTAGTTATAAGTTGCTTTTCCAGAAACGCCATTGACGTTGTAACCCAAATCGGCACCGGCCATTCGATAATCGTTACTGGCCAGCAACAAGGCATTGAGGTTATGCTTGCCAAAGCTTTTGGTATAACCGAACTCTCCCTGCAAATAAAATACACGATTTTGCGTATTGGTGGTCAAGCTGTTAGATTGTTGACCGGTTGTACCATATTGGGTATAAATAACGTTGCCTAATACATCGGTGCTTTGTTGAAAAGTTACCAAAGGCTTGCTCCTCACCGTAGTTTGGTCTAAATAAGTGTTAATGGCGCCGGTAGCCTTGAAATAAAGGCCCGGTGTTAATTTTTGCAAATCAGCTTTAACACCTAGATCAACCCTAAAATCGCGGGTATAGCCAACTTGGTAACCAGAGCGTAGGCTTTGGCCATATACGTTGTTTTGCTGAAAATCCTGGCTGGCACCCAAGGTTCCATTGGAATTGAAAACCGGATAAGCATTGGCAGGTGTTTGGATGATGCTGTTCCACAAAGTGCTTGTACCAACGCCCGGTTCGTTACCGGTTTGCAAACGGCCAAACAAGTTCAGGTTGGTCGTAATGTATTTGCTCAGGTCCAACTGTACATTGGAGCGAAAAATATAGCGTTTGTAATCTGAATTGGTGCCGTTAATGTTTTCGTCGGATTGCTTAAACAGGCCTTGCTGATCTAAATAATCCAGGCTTACAAAATACTTGGCTGCCTGCTTGCCACCCGAAATATCGACATTGTATCTGCTGTATGGCGTTTCGTTTCTCAAGATCTGGTCTTGCCAATTGACGTTGGGATGGTAAATTGGATCGGTACCATCGCGATAAGCATTCAGGTCAGCTTGCGTATAAGCCAAAGCCTTGCCATCGTTGGCCAGGGCCTCGTTAAATAAAGTGGCATAATTAAAGGCGTCTAAAGTTCTCGGCAGCTGCGTTGGCTTCGAAATGCCGTACATAGCCTTAAAACCAATTCTCTGCGGACCTTCAGAACCTTTTTTGGTGGTAATCAACACGACCCCGTTCGATCCCCTGATACCCATCATCGCAGTAGCCAAAGCATCTTTCAAAATGGTAACCGATTCGATTTGTTCGGGATTGATCGAGGTAAAAGACTGCGGGATACCATCTAGGATAACCAATGGTGTTTGACCTCTCAGGTTTAGGGAAATACCATCGTTGCCTGGTTCGCCACTTGATTGATAGGTAGTTAAACCAGCCAATCTGCCGGTAAACGTACCGTTAATTGGCGATGAAATGGTTTTGGTCAAATCGTTGGTTCGCAACTCGGCCACCGCTTCTATGTTGGTGGCTTTCTTTTGCTTGGTATAAAGTACATTAAAGCTGTCTGATGGCGAATTGTCTATAGCCATTTTCAGGTTAACTTGCTTTTGCCCGGCAAATGCAATTTCTTGGGTAACAAAACCATCAACGCTAAAAACGAGAACATCTCCTTTATCGGCGTTGATCAGGTACCTGCCATCAAGATCGGTAAGCACCGTAGTATTGGGCTTGCCCTTCAGGCGAACTGCCACATCAACCAAGGGCTTATCGGCCAAATCGGTAACGCGACCGCTTACTTCTTCACTTCGCTGACCAAGGGTTGAAGGTTTGTTAGTGGTTATGCGATGCAAGGCATTTGCAAAAGCACTGGTTTGCAACAAAAAACACCAGAGCAGTGTTATTGAAATTTGTTGCAAAATTCTTTTGAGTAGAATTTTCCTCATACAGTTATAATTTGGTTGGTTGGTTAATTAGCCAGAATAATTTTCTGTGCCGTAAATATAGATTAATATAGTTCAAACTTGCAAGCAAATAAAATCTATAATTAATTGATATATAAGTAGTTATAATAATTTTGATACGCTTTAAGCGCAAGCCTAAAATTAAATAACTAACTGAATAGCTGTAGTTTAACAGCAATGTAAAAAATTAGAACAATACGCTTTGTCCGCATCAGGATTTCTTAATCTTTTTACAATTTCTATCTTCAAAAGCCAGTCTATTTTATCAAAAAAAGCGATTTTCAGCTTTGATGGGGATTTTGTGCTTGATTTTCGGAGTTGGGTTGCTGTTCATGCCATTCAAGTTTGTTTTTAGTATCAATTTAAATTAAGGAAACTATAGAAAGGGTAGTTTGGTTTTGGGTTTAAAAACCAACAATACGAGCCAAAAACGCATTTCAAACGTTTGAAATTATTCCAGATTTTGCTTAACTATGCAACGTAGACCGGAAATGACGATGAGCAATACCCCTATTACCTTAAAGCTGCTTGCAGAAAAACTGAAAATGTCAGTATCTACGGTATCGAAAGCGCTCAACAATTACCCTACCATTAACGAGCACACCAAAAAACATGTACAGGAAATGGCTAGGGAGCTACATTACATGCCCAATACATCGGCTATTAACCTGAAAGAAAGAAAATCAAGGACTATTGGCGTGATATTGCCCAACTTGCTCGACCATTTCTTTACGCGCAGCATTTATGGCATCGAACAGTTTGCCACCCTAAATGGCTACCACATCATCATCAAGCAAACGAATGATGAGCTGGAAGAAGAAATACAATCGGCCACCATGCTTTTGAAAAGACGGGTTGACGGCCTCATTGTAGCCATTTCGAAAAACACGCAGGATTTTTCGCATTTTAACCAGTTCGAAAGCCTCGGGATCCCCATTGTGTACTACACGCGCAACCCAAGTTTCAACCACAACTGCCACAAGGTATTAGGCAATACCTTTAAAGGTTGTTACGAAGCTACCGACCTGCTGATTAAACGAGGCCATCGAAAAATTGCTTATTTGGGTGGACCAAAAATGATCAGCTTTACGCACGACCGCTTTAACGGCTACATTAACGCACTGAAGGACAACAACATTGCTTTTGACGCAAACCTGGTAGCCTATACCGATTTTGACAAGGAAAATACCATTGCTGCTATTCAAAAACTATTTGCCAACGGCCATCAAGCTCCTACTGCCTTGGTTGCCTTTAAAGAGCTGATTCTTTTCGATGCCATGAAGTACCTGAGGAGCATCGATTATCCGCAGGTTAAGCAAATAGAATGCATCGGCTTTGGCAATAATTCTTTTATCAGTTATTTAGACCTTCCACCTATTGCTTCGGTAGAAGAAAACCCCGAATTGGTTGGCAAAAATGCCACTAGCCTGCTCCTTAAGCTCATCGATAAGGAAATGGACATCAAAAACTATCAGAAAGTAATGGTCGACTGTAAATTGGTTGTTCATTAAAAAGCATAAAAAAAGAGCAAGTCTATCGACTGCTCTTTTACTGCTCAATAAATGTACGGAAGGAACGGCTAAAATATTATTCGATTTTATCTTTGGCCGGAACGTTCTTCTCGTAGCCACTGTAACCTTTGTTTTGGTTAATGCGGCCTTCGGTATTGAAGTTCTGCGCCGAAATAGGTACCGGCCATAAAACGTGGTAAGGAGCTATGCTAAACTTCACGCCTTGCAAGGTTGGTACATGGTTTCTGTAAAAATCGTTTTTCTCGATGATGCGATCGTAAAAGAAGTTATCATCGGAGAAATTGTTTAAGTTGTAAGTTTTGCCATTGTAGGCCGGTTTTCCGGTTTGGGCAAAAATATAAGCGATACGGGTAAGCTCGGTTTTGCGTGGTTCCTCCCAGTACAATTCCCTGGCACGCTCGTCTAAAATAGTACCAATGGTTACTTTGCTGGCATCGGTTAGCAACTGTGCATTGGCACGGCTCCTTACCACATTGAGATCCTGCATAGCCAGATTCAAATCGCCTTTCCAATAGTAGGCTTCGGCACGCAGCAAATAGGTTTCGGCCAAACGGAATACATACCAGTCGGTATTGGTACCGCGAGGCGGATTCCAATAAGGATCAACCGCCAAGGCATTGGTAGAGTTGATGAACACTTTGTAGTGTGGCCAGCCAAACCAGTGACGAATGGTATCTAGCGCTCCATTTTGAAAGCGTTGGGCCACATTTGAAGCATTATAAGGTTGCAATGGCTGACCATACAGCGCTTTATCGGCAGGATTTGATGATGTTTTTAGCGCCGGGTTATTGTAAACCAGGTCGGTCATATCCATCCACATGCCTTTGGCGTGGCGATAGTCGGTATTATCGTTCCAAATGTATTGGGTACTGTAAGGCGTACCTCTGTACCTGCCAATACCACGGCCATACATCCTGGTCAAGGGAATTTCGGCAGTGGCCGCATCCACCATTGCCGTTGCGCCCGATGGCGTTTTTACGTTGGCAAAATGCCAAGCCGGTACGGTGTTACGCATCAGTTGCGAACCCAAAGCCGTAGCACCCTGACCTTGAAAAACGTCCCTGTCTAACACTAAAAACAAGGCTTCTTTATTGGTAGTCAAGGCTTTGTTATCCATACGATGCAGGTCCCAAACCACATTTTTAGAAACATCCGTTGCCGTGCTGCCAAAGCGGGTAGTCATTAAGGCATATTTGCCACCATTAATAACGTTATTGGCCGAAGCAATGGCATCGTCAAACTTGCCTAGGGCCAGGTTTACCTTGGTCAGCAAATGGCTTACCGCGCCTTTGGTTACCTCGCCACGATTTACATTGTCGCTTACCCAGGTTTGGGCAAATTCGAGGTCCGACTTCATCTTACCCAGGATTACTTCCCTTTTGGTAGAATAAAAATCGGTACGAGGTGCATCCAAATCTTTTAACAACAAAGGCACATCGCCAAACTGGTGTACCAAGCGGTAATAGAAATAAGCCCTGTAAAAGTAAGCCGAGCCTAAAATGGTATTTCTTTCTGCTTCTGAAGCATATTTAGGCACATCGATATTGGTAATTACGGTATTAGCCTGTCTAACGCCAATGTAATAATTGGTCCAATACCAACCTATTTTATTAAAATCGTCGCTGTTCAGGTTGGCATCGGGTGTGATACGGCTTACCAGATCCTGTGCTGGCGTACTTTTATCTGTCGTACCTTCTACGGCTACTTCCGAGAAAATGGACTCGGTCAACATCGGAGCCGAGTCGCCGAAATATTCTCTTCTTACCATTAAAGCAACCCCATTCAATGCCGATTTCATGGCATCGGCTGTATTTAAGCTCGATGGCGAGAAAGAAGACAGCAAATCTGAATCGAGGAAAGTTTTTTTACAGCCTACGCCTGCCAACAACAAGGTTGTTAAACAAACTGCGGTTATTTTTTTATGTATTTTTTTCATCTCTTTCAACTATTATAAGGAAACATTTAAACCTAAAGTGTAATAACGTGGGGTTGGGCCATTGTTTTCCGGATCCCAGAAGTTCCAGTCTTTGGCCCATACAGCAGCGTTATTTACGTTAGCATAGATTTTGGCACTTTTTACCTTGATTTTGCCTAATAAATCTTTTGGCAAACTGTATGCTAAGGCCACCGAGTTGAGCCGGATAAAGGAGTTGTCGCGGTATACGTTAAAGCTGGTACCACTTGTGCCAGAGTTTAGGCGGGCATAATCGTTAAGCGGATTGCCTGGTGTCCAGTAAGGCACAACGTAAGAATTCTGACGGGCAAAGCCTACCGAACCTGGCTGGTTTTTCGCCGTGTTGTATTGTTTCAGCTGCCCCCAGTTTGACAGCAATTGGAACGACACGTCGAAGTTTTTGAAGATGTTGAACTCATTGCGCATGGCAAAAATATAGCGTGGCGTGGTGTAGCCAAAAAACTGCTTATCGTTATTGTCGTACACATAGTTCCCATCTACGTCCTGCAATTTGAAATCGCCTGGCTTAATGGCAGCCTTGGTGTATTTGGCGGCTTCGGTCATTTCGTTTTCTTGCCATACGCCCAAAATTTTGTAATCCCAAACTACGTTGATATCTCTCCCGATGAACCAACCGTTTCCAATATCATCGGCAGGGAAAGCCAATTGTACGATCTTGTTTCTGGAGAAAGACATGGTAAAACTGGTATTCCATTTAAAGTTTTCGGTATTCATGTTCCTGCTGTTGAGGCTGATATCCATACCATGGTTCTTGATCTTGGCCAAGTTCGAATACACATAACCATAACCGGTTACATCCGGAACATTCTGCCTAACCAACAGGTTGCTGGTGGTTTTATCGTACAAATCAATCGACCCACTGATCCTGTCTTTTAAAACCGAGAAGTCCAAGCCGACGTTAAAGGCTTTGGTTTCTTCCCATTTCAAGTTTGAATTGGCCATACGCGTACCGTTGGCTACGGTATTGGTAGAGGAAGCTATCCCGCTGCCATTCGTCGAAATGTATTTATCGCCAGCTAAAATGGCCAATGCCGCATAAGGATCGACGGTGCCGTTATCAATATTGCGCAAATCGCGGTTACCGTTGATACCATAAGAAAGACGCAGTTTACCGTAATTTAGCCAGTTGATGTTTTTCATGAACGACTCTTCGGTAAAGGTCCAAGCCACTGCCGCAGCTGGGAAAGTTGCCTTTTTAAAATTCACGCCGAATACCGAATAGCCATCTCTTCTAAGCGACAACGTAAGGTTATACCGGTTCATCAAACTATAGTTTAACCTGGCCATCAGGGCATTGCCGGTATATACTTTATCTTCGCTGCTTACCGTTGGCGTAGTTCCGGCTCCAATGTTATGATAGCCCAAAACATCACTTGGCGTAAAACCTTGATTGCCCGCCTGTGTCCACCAGGTTTGGTATTTCTCGGCATTGGCCAAGAGGGTTACATCAAAATTGTGGATTTTAGCAAAGGTTTTGTTCCATTTCAACAAGTTATCGACCTGCCAATTGTAGCGGGTTTCCTGGGCTCGGGTTGCCGAGCCTCCAGGCGTTAACACGTTAGGATTTTGCGAAGAAGCATGATTAAACGTACGGTACATATCGATACCAGGACTAAAATTCAACTGGTAAGTAATGCCGAACGGCAAGTTTACCTTGCCAAACAAACTGGCAAACAAGGTATTTTGCCTATTCATGCGGCTGTTGTAAGTCATATCCAAGAAAGGGTTTCTGGCATTTAAGCCAGTATCATCCGTTGGAATGCGACGCAAACTGCCGTCGGGATTGTACATATCGCCATAAGGAGAAAGATTGATCAACTGGCTCCAATCGGCTTCGATGGCGCTTTCATCCCTATCGGCATACTGCACATTGGCACCAACCGTTAAGAACTTGGCCACTTGGCTCTCTAAATTCAGACGTGTTCTT
Source organism: Pedobacter sp. TM02 (assembly GCF_059705275.1). Taxonomy (NCBI): domain Bacteria; kingdom Pseudomonadati; phylum Bacteroidota; class Sphingobacteriia; order Sphingobacteriales; family Sphingobacteriaceae; genus Pedobacter; species Pedobacter sp. TM02. The sequence goes on along the minus strand of NZ_AP046530.1, from coordinate 1,864,890 downwards.
ACTGTGCTGTATTCGCCATTTTCAATCAGGTTCTGGTTTTTTTGGTAACCCAATGACATGTAGTAGCTAATTTCTTCCTTGCTGCCACTCATGCTGATGGTGTGGTCTTGACGAAAGCCTGTCCTGAAAATTTCATCGTACCAATTAACGGTTTTGCCAGCCAGGTAATTGGCTTTTTCGTTGGCCACCAAGCCCAACCTGTTTAGCCAAAGATCAACCGGATCGGTAGTGGTCTGCCCGTTTAGCCATTGGGTCATGGTTACGCCTGCGGGCAAATTTCTAGGGTCGTTGTACAAATAAGCAGGCGTTGTGGCACCGCTTCGCATCACGTCGGCTCTCCAGTCTAAAAAGCCCTGACCGGTATAAGGCCTCATGTTTTGAGCCAATTCGGCAAAGCCCACATTGGTGTTAAAGTTAATGCTTGGCTTTGATCCTTTGCCTTTTTTGGTAGTGATGGCCACTACGCCCGTGGCCGCCTTGGCTCCATAAACGGCCAACGAACTGGCATCTTTCAACACGTCGACCGTTTCGATATCGTTGGGATTAATATCCGCCAGCTGACCGTTATAAATAATCCCATCTAATACGATTAAAGGCGAACTGCTGGCCGTTAAGGTTGATTTGCCACGAACCAATAAATCGCCGCCGCCTTTGGCACTGGTGTTCAAACTAACGCTTAAGCCCGCAATATTGCCCTTTAAGATGTCGGCCACGCTTTGCGGATTTTCATTTTCCAATTGTGTAGCCTTTACGCTCGAAATGGCACCGGTAACGTCTTTTCTGCTGGCGGTACCGTAGCCGATTACCACCACTTCAGAAAGGCCTTTGGCATCTTCTTCCTCCAAGCTTACCGTAATATTGGTTTTTCCGGCCAACTCTACTTCCTTGGTTTTATAACCGATACTGGTAAATACAAGTATGGCATTCGGGTTGTCTGTTTTAAGTACGAAACGACCATCGGCATCAGTTACTACCGAGAGTTGCGTTCCTTTAACCTTGACACCAACACCCGGCATGGCTACCCCACCGGCGTCTTTTACCGTGCCCGTTACGTCTACACGAGACCTGGCTTTGCCCCCCAATAGTTTGCCTGATTCGATCGTGCTGGAAACAGCAGATGCATTTGTTTGCAGAAATAAACACCAGAGCAGTGTTATGGAAATTTTCTGCAAAATTCTTTTGAATAGAATTTTACTCATACAGTTAAAATTTGGTTTGTTGATTAGCTCCAAAAATTTGGTTGAGTAAATATAGCGCAATAGCGCTTACAAATGCAAGCGAAAAATAAACATAAATATCTGATATATAGTTAGTTACAAAAATTTTGATACGCTTTAGGCGCAAACTGCAAAAAAGCTAATCAGCTGATTTTTTGCGCAATACGCCAATTGCAAAAAAGAAGAGCAATACGCTTTGCCCGCATTAAAAAAAATGCAAAAAATTAACTTAAAGTTATTAACAGTTGTGAGCACATGGTGTAAAATTGACAATAAGTTAGGCTTGCTTGTCGAGCACGAGTTTGCTCCAGCCAGATTTGCCTACGCCTTTCAAGTCTTTTTTACGCTCTTCCATCACTTTTTTAACTTTGGCTGCATAGGTCCAGCAGGTGCTTTGCCTAATGCCAAGCTTTTCGGAAAGTTTATGCGAAGAAATAGCGCCTTTGTGGTTGTACATGAGATAGACCAGGTAAAAGGCCTTATTGATAGGTATACGGTTGTTTTCGAAAATGGTTTGGTGCAGTACCGACTCTTCGTAGGCGCATTTGGTACAGCGCCTGTTGAAAGGCACCTTGCCATTGCAGTAGCTGCTGTTGCCACATTTGATGCATTTATAGCCATGCTCCCATTTCATATCGGCCAAAAACTTGTAACACGAATCACGATCGGGGTATTTTTGGCTAAACTCGTCGAAATCAAGTTCGGTAGCATTTACCCGGGCATCGGTTACTTTTTCGATATTGGTTTTTAACGTAATGTTGTCTTTTTCTAAAAGGATGTTCATCCTCGATATTTCTTCAGCCTGCTGCTCGAGCAAGGTATTTTTAGAAAGCAGTTCTTCGTTCTGGTGCTTGATGGTGATATTTTTCTGCAACAGTTCTTCCGATTGCTTTTGCACTTCTTTGGTGCGTTCGGCCACCTTAACTTCAAGTTCACGGTTAATGCTGTCTTTCAAATCGGCATTGACCTGCATTTGTTTGATGATCTGCTTACGGGCATTCTCCTTTTTCTTTTTAAGCAGGCGTACCTGATCGCCAATGGCAAAAGACAGCAGCACCATTTCGAGCAAAAAGCCAAATGTAAGGCTATAATAGCCTAAGGCACCAGGAATATGGCGCGCCCAACCTAGAATATGGATCACTTTGATGACAAAGCCTAGGAACAAGAAAAAATAACCCAATACAAAGAAACGGGCCGGCCTGTACTGCTTTTTCCACCAGATGTAAATCCCGGTATAAAAACCTACCGATAAGGGAATAAACTCCAAAAACTTATACTTGAACCAGTCGTTGTTATAGAACAGGCAAACCAGAAAGAAGGCCAGCCGGGCAATAAGCAATACGTTGATGAGCTGGTTTAGCCTTGGCGCCTTTACCTTGACGTGCAGCAGCTCTTTAGTAAAGATAAGGCCAAAAGAACTGATGAAATACAGGGCTACACCATAGGCATATTCGTTCCATACCGGGTGTTTTGGCCATAGGTACTGAAAAGCGATACCATCGGTAGACATTTCGTACAAACCCACGCTCAGGATATACAAAATATAAAACAGGTACTGCCTTCGCCTTACAGCGATGAACATCAAAAGGTTATGGAAACTGAAAATAACGATCATGCCGTAAAAAAAGCCGTAGGTAAAATATTCGGTTAACCCATATTGGATAAAACGCTCTACAGTTCTGAAAACAATGATAACGTTGACCTGGTCTTTTGATTTAACCTTGAAATAATAGTAGTATTCGCCTTTTTTGGTGGTATTGACCAGAAATTCGAAATTCTTGTGCCTGTACAGCCGGTTGGTAAAGTTGAGATCGGCACCAGCCTTGCTTTGACTGTAAACGCCCTTATCGTCGGGCATGTAAGCCTCGATATGGTCGGTAATCTGATCAAAAAATTCGATTACCGTAGGGCGGTTCAAGTCTCGGGTAAAATTTACCTTCACCCGGTACCAATAGCTTGCCGAACGGTTATAGTTTTTGGGATAGTAATTGATGTTTTTTTGAAAGCGGTGGTGAAATGCCGGGCTGCTGATTTCATTAAAGGTTAGCTTGTTGCTCGCGTCTTCAAAGCAAACTATTTCGTCGGATTTGAAAATATGTTCGGGTACGGTATCGTTGATGATGATGGTTTTTTGCGCATACAGCTGCTCAAAGCCCAATACCAGTATACATAAAACGGAAAGTTGAAATAGTCTTTTTAACATGTGAGCCAATACACCGAGTTACGCTTATTAAAATCTATATTACTTAGTAAAAAGTTGTGGTTTGATTTCTATTTTAGGAGCTTAAATATATTAACAAATAATTAATATTTACCAGTAGTCGAAGCAATTCGGCCCCTACTTTACAAATTAGCCGTTTCTTTATGAAAAGATTCCCGATTTATTTCTTGCTCCTGTTTAGCCAATTGGCCATGGCTACTACCTATAAGGCCAGTTCAGCACAGGAATTCAAAAACATCCTGCCTAAATTAAAGCCTGGCGACGAGCTGCTGATTGCCAATGGCAACTACAGCAACTGGGCGGTCGACATCAGCACCACCGGCACAGCACAACGTCCGATTATAATCAGGGCTACCACCGAAGGCCAGGTTGTTTTTGCTGGAGACGTGAATCAAACCCTGTTTAAATTGACGGGAGCTTATACGATACTAAGCGGCATTAGCTTTAAAGACTGTCAATTGCTCAAAGGCGAAGGAAGCAATGGTGTTTTAGTCGAACTCAAAAACTCAAGTAACTGCCAGGTTCGCTCCTGCTCCTTTGAGTATAACCGCGCAAAGGCGCAATTCATGCCACTGGTCATCATTTCTGGAAACGGAAGCGCCAACAGTATCGAAAACTGCAGCTTTATTTCGAACATCGATAATCAGGAGGTACAGGTAAAAATCACCAAAGAAAGCTGTCCTTTATTGTCGCGTATTGAAAACAACCTTTTTCGCGATAAGGCTAAGGTAAGCTGGAAAAACGGAAACGGTGGCGAATGTATACAGATTGGGCAAGATCCGGTGTTATTGGGCACCAAAGAAGCCAAATCAAGGGTAACCAACAACCATTTTATCCGCTGCAACGGCGAAAGCGAAGTGATCAGCAACAAAAGCAGCGGTAACAGTTACCTTAAAAACCATTTTGAAAATAATGACGGTGAACTGGTGATGCGTGGCGGGCACGACTGCCTAATTGCCGACAATGTTTTTGAAGGTGGCACTGGGGGTATCAGGGTTAATGGTACCGGCCATATCATCGCCAACAATAAAATAAAAGACATTAAAATCGCCATCAGACTCATGTATGGCATGGCCAAAGGCAAAGATGAAATCGGGTTTTACATTGCGGCCAGCAACTGCACGATTAAAGACAACCAAATTATCGATGCGAACACAGGTATTTTGATAGGCGACAGCAAAAATGTTGATTGGACCGGCAAATTCGACACCCAACGATACCCTTCAGCAGTGGTGCAAAATGTGGCTCCCTTTGATAATCAACTTTCGGGCAACAGTTTTGTACGAACCCGGAACGAAGTGATAAATAACCTCTAACAGACACGAACAACAAATTGGGCAAAAAAAAGCCGGCTCAAAGTCCGGCATGATATTTTTAGCAAATGAATTTTGGCTTAAGCCGTGAAATGGTAAAGGAACAATACCTCGCCGGTAAATGCGGGTTTGGCCTGGTCTTTAATTTCTAAATTAATTTCGATGCTTACCTTGGTAATTCCCCTCAGGTTGGCTATCGTTTTTAACTTGGCCCTTAAACGCACTTGGCTATCAACCACTACGGCCTGGCCAAATTTGAGGCTTTCGATGCCATAATTGATTTCCATTTTGAGGTTACGGATTTCGGCAATTTGTTTCCATAAAAAAGGAACCAGCGAGAGCGTAAGGTAGCCGTGGGCGATAGTGGCTTTGAAAGGGCTTTCTGTAGCGGCCTTTTCGGTGTCGATATGGATCCACTGGTGGTCTAACGTAGCATCGGCAAATTTGTTGATCTGCTCCTGATCGATGGTATGCCAGCCAGAAACACCCAGCTCTTGCCCCAAATAGGCTTCAAATTCATTGTAATTACTTATTTTTATCATAATAGGTAGCTTATTTTAGCAAGCCTTTTAAATCGGCCGGCGAATAATTGATAGATTTTAGGGTTTTATGGTCGCCATCGCGATAAACCAGGAATTTGGAATCGATTTCCTTATAATAGGCATCCACATTACTGTTGTTCTTGTAGTGGGCTATAGTTTGGTTGGCCTCTTCAACCGTGTTGCAGGCCTTGCTCATGTTAGAACGGTGTACCTCATCAAAAAGCGCTTTAAACTGGCTGCCTAAGCCAAATTCTAATACCGCACCAGCCAATACATACTGCAAATCGCAAAGCGCATCGGCAACTTCCACCATATTACCTTCATTTACTGCATCTTGCAGCTCTTTCAGTTCTTCCGCAATAAGGTCAATCCTCAACTGGCATCTTTCCTTGGCAGGAATGGCAGCCTGCTCCAAAATGGGATGCTTAAAGGTTTTATGAAATTCGGCAACTTGGCTCAATGCATTTAAATCTTCCATCTTTTTCTTGATTTGAAGTGCTAAAGTTGCATAATTTATAGTGCTACGCAAATTTTCTTATCAACAACCTCGCTATATTGTTGATACCTGGCCATGTTATCTGCAGTTTGCGGTTTTCAGTTAACAGCTTCATTCAAAAAGCCATATTAAACAATCTTCGGCAAGATTTCTCAGATGGCAAATGCATAAAACATGTGGCATTTATCCTGGAGTTATGGCGCTTTATCGCTCACGCACCTAAAACCCAAATTATTTGAACCACTGTTAATTTCGCCCTTACCACGGCTACCGGCGCGGTAACGAATGCAATATTGGTCGCTGCAGAGAAAAGAACCGCCTCGTTGTACCCTTTTCACCGTTCCGGGTTCGTCGGGATCGTAGCTATCGGCTGGCCCTTTAGGATTAACGGATGGGCTTTGGGCATAATAATCGGGCCTGTAAAAATCGCTGCACCACTCCCATACATTGCCATCCATATCGTACAAACCAAAAGCATTTGGCGGAAAGGATTTTACAGGCGCTATGCCTTTAAATCCATCTTCTAAACTGTTATTTTGAGGAAATTCGCCCTGAAAAATATTGGCTACCCATTTGCCTCCGGGTTTTAGCTCATTACCCCAATAGTATTTTTGTCCGGTTTGGCCTGCCCTTGCCGCATACTCCCACTCGGCTTCGGTAGGCAATCGCTTACCTGCCCATTTGGCGTAGGCTTCGGCATCGGTATAGCTCACATGTACCACAGGTTCATTGGCTTGGTTTTGGCTTGCTGGTCCAAAAGGATGCTGCCAATTGGCTCCTGCCATATAAGTCCACCAAGCCAAAGGTTGATCCAGCGGCACGGCATGATCGGGGGGTGTAAATACGGCTGAGCCGGGCACTAATGCCTTGGGGTCTACGCCAGGAAAATCTTTGGGATCTAGCGTACGCTCGGCAACGGTCTGGTAGCCTGTAGCCTTTACAAAACGCTCAAATTCGGCATTGGTTACTTCATGTTCGTCCATCCAAAAGCCGTTTACCTTTACCCGATGGATGGGTTGCGCATCTGCAAAACTGGGATCGCCTGTACCCATGGCAAATTCGCCGCCTTTGATCCAAACCATCTTGGTTAAACTCTTTTCTTTTGGGCTATGATGGCTGTTTTGGGCAGGTTTAGAAGTACAGCTTGCCAAAACAGAAAGGCAAATAAAGCTGTAAAGAATGGATTTTGTTTTCATGGCATGCCTAATATACACACTCTGCTTCGATTTGGCATGATGCAAGCAGAAATTTGCACAACTATCCCATTTCCAATTCTAAACAGATGATTAGGCCAACCCAATTTTGGTATTTACCTGATGTTCAAAATACCCTTCCCTAGGGCGCATGCCCCTACCCAAGAAAAGCCCCATTTTCATACCCATGCTCTCTAACATGCCACTAGGGGATTGAACGGCTGTTGCTTCATAACCTCTCGCCTCGTGTGGGATCATCAAACTATTGGTGGCGGCCGCACCGTAAGCTGCATTTTCGGTATTAATGACACCTCCCCGTAAGTTAGGTATAATGTGAAGTCTTTCTAAAGGCATCCAATGCGAAATCAAATTGTAAACAGATCCGAATTCCGATCCTGGCGTTTCCATTTTAGTTCCCGGTGCCAACATCGTACCCGGATTCAAAGAATAACCGTGAAAAAGACGGGAAATACCACTTACCAAGCTACCAATCGCTCCGCCAATGTTATAGGCAAAAATCAATCCCCGGTTAATGAGGCTTCTTCCCAGCCTACGCTTCATGCCTTCTACCACACCTGCTACCAATAAATTGGAGAAAGGACCTGACATCAGCATCGAAAAGGCCAAATCGCCTATGGCATCGGCCAGAGAGCCTCTAGACAGCACCGTTAAAAAAATATTGGCTACCCACACCGGAACACCAAAAGTTGAGACAATAAAAGGACTTAACGATGCCCCCAATAAGTTAAGCACTTCTGGATGGTGCTGCATAAACCGCACTATTTCTTCAATCTTAGAAAGCATTCCGCTATTTCCAGTCATCGATAACAACAACGAAAATCCATCATAAAGCAGGCCTTTAGAAAATAAGTCGATCACTTCAAGCACCCAACCTGCAAAATATTGCGAAGTACGCCTTGCATCGGTAAAAAATGGATCGGTAACCAACCGGTTATAGTGCAACTGAATGGTAAGCGAGCTATCAAGCCCAGCAGCAGAACCAGTACCATGGTAGCTGTTCCTTTCAAATGGCAAAATCAAGCCACTTGGCCTAGGCATGGCAGTTTTGAATTGTGCGATACCTAAAGAGCTCAAAATGGAATATCTACTGAACGAGGCTTTGTTGCCCATCGTGTCTGCTTCGCTTTCCAATGCCTGGCTGTCGTTAATGTTTACACCATTATGCAACTGCAAGGTTGGTTTTACCCGGCCCTGCTTTTGCTGCACCACGTGCCAAGCTTCGTGGGGCAAGTGCTTTTCCTGTCCCGGGGCCAAGTGGATGTTTGAGCCCTGCGCATAGGCATGGGCGTTGAGTTGGGCAGGCTTGGAAGAATTATAGTGCACCTTAACATCATCCAGACTATGGCCCGAAAGATTTTCGACACCTAGTTTAAGCCGGTCTGGCAAACCGTTTTTATTGGCCTTTCTTTGCACTGGACGATGGTCAGCCAAATAACCTTGCCTATTTTCTACATTGCTTTCGATCCTATTGTTTTTGAGCTCAAACGCAGATTTGTCTTGACTTGGCAGGCTAGCGACAGCTGCTGTAGCCGGTATAGGCATTTTAGTCAAAGTTTGGTTTGTAGCTGGCATAGCAATTAAATAGCGCTATTTAACAAGGTGTTTTTGTATTTTACTCAAGCTTTTCATCCACAACGACATCTGTGTAGGCGTTTTTACCCAAGCAGGTGGCTGAAGTCCACCAGCAGTCATTACCTCGCCTACGTTGCTAGAGCAGCTATTGCTTAAAAGCCGATATTGCCGTTCTTCCCTGGTGAGTTGGTTTACGCGTGTAAGTGCCATTGCACTATTGTGCATTGGTACGTTAACCGAAGCCATACGGCCACGTACAGGATCAAAATCTTCATAATGACCAAGCGTAGCTCCAGCATCATCTATATTTAAGGGGCGGGCTACGGTAGTTAACAATTGCTGGGTGTTTAAGCCCCCGTTTAGCTGCTGATCCATTGCAATGCCATTTACGGAGGCAACCGAATGGCTAAAAAGGTGCCCCTTATTAACTAGGCCTACCCCCATGCTGGTCCGTTGGCCTTTTCCCTGTTGCAAAACATCAATATTATGATGGCCACCTATAAAAGGTCCTCCAAACATCTTTTTATAAGCCAAGTATCCGGCTGCACCTGTTAACGCTCCTGCCAATAACGGCGCTCCGGCAACCATGCCTCCAACCGCAGTTGCACCACCTGCCAAAGTAGATAGGCCGGCACCGCTTAATGCCGAACCCACAGCCGACGCCCCACCTGCCAGCAATGCCGAACCGCCAAGCCATGAGCCCAACGCTCCTGCACCGGCCGCTATCCCGGTACCCAGCATGGTACCAGCTTTTCCTAATAGGCTAAACTGTATACTGGAACCATCTGAATTTACAGGTGCATTGGTTTTTAACCGTTGCCTGCCTGAAGAACGGTTATCTTTAAGCTGAAATGCAGCTTTATTTACCGAAGCAGCCGTTACCATACGGCGTTCTTGGCTTTCTTTCTGATAAGAATAACTAAACATCTTTTTCAATTTTAAGTATTATAAGTATTAACTATTGTTTTAACCTGAGAGTGCCTTGGCACCCATTCTGTCGGCTTCTTGCTCTAAAACGTCATCATCGTTGATATTGATTTTTGATTTGAGTTGCTTGGTAGGCTTTACTCGGCCCTGCTTTTGCTGCACTACATGCCAAGCCTCATGGGGCAAATGCTTTTCCTGACCTGGTGCCAAGTGTATGTTCGAACCCTGTGCATAGGCATGGGCATTGAGCTGGGCAGGCTGGGCAGAATTATAATGTACTTTTACATCGTCCATGCTGTGGCCCGAAAGATTTTCGATACCTGTTTTGAGCTGATCGGGTAAACCGGTTTGATTAGATTTCCTTTGCAGCGGACGCTTATCCTCCAACCTGAACCCAGAGCCATTTCGAGCAGTTGATCCGGCGCGCTGCACGGTGGTATTTTCCTTTGCTATTGAACTATATTCAGCCATAATAATTATTGTTTAACTATTTTTTTGTTCCTTTTCCTTCCGCATCATTATCCTTTTGAGTAGCTTCCTCTAAGTTCCTACCTCTCAATGCAGGCCCTTTTGCAGGTCTCAATACCCAGCGCCTTCCCAATAAGAGAATTGGCATAGACTGCAACATCATTCCTAGAAAGTGCATCACTGCAGGTGCATAAGAGCTTCCTCCGGCTAAAAAGTAAGGAACAGAACCTAGTTGAAACTTTAAATACAATGACAATAATTTGGTTCGTTTTTCATTGGCCATGGCTGCTCTTCCTAAGGCTTCTAATGCATTGATCATATAAATCGCGGCTTCCATTGGCAATTTGTTTCCAGCTTTGGCTTGGCTTGCGTTCTGAAAGATCAATTGATGGCACCACCTAGGCACAATACCTTGGTTCAACATGCGATGCAATTGAATATCAAAGTAAATTCTAGCCTGATCTGTTGGCGTTATGACGACAATATACGGCCCAAAAAAGTAATGGGTGATGTAGCCTCTTAAGCCGGCAAACATTTCGCTGGTAAAACTGCCGGGCTTGAAAATAAAATTGATTATTTTTTTAGGCTTATGCACCACTGGTGGCTCATAAGGTACTATATCATTTTGTGGGGGCTGAAAAGGCACTACGGCATGAGCATTAGGGTTAACAATTTGCTGTACCTCATTTGGAGGAATAGGCACCGGCTCATTTGTATTCATGGGTGCGTGGGCCCCGCCACCTTGGGCATGGTGATGAAATCCTCTAAAAAGAGCAGTTCCAGTGCGACGGATGTTGCCGCCCAATACCGTCCGCAGCATGCGCTGTACCACACCCTTGCTATTGGTGCTTTTAACAGCTTTGGCCTGCATGGGCTGCCTATTGTCTTGCAGGTATTTGCCATTGTTGTTTACTCCAACTGGCCTGTAATGATGCTCGGATCCGTTTTTTTTATTTGAATAGCTATACATAATGGCTTATGGTTTAGTTAGATGTAGTTGCCAAAAGATTCAAAGTTTTGTTCTCTTTTTTAAATTCGCGCTTCAAGCCGGTAAGCAGTTCGTGTTGGCTTACCTCGAAACTGTTGCGTCTAATGGCCGACAAGGCACAGTAGCGTAAAATATTGATGATGGCGCCTCCGGCAATTTCATATTCTTCGGCCAGGTGCTGCAGGTCTATTTCGGGCGACAAGGTAAACTTGCCCGAGAAAGCATTGCTCCAAAGCTGTTGGCGCTCGTGCGGCGATGGCATGCCGAAATAAATGGTAGATTGAAACCTACGCGAAAATGCTTCGTCCATATTGCCTTTTAAATTGGAAGCCAAGATAACCACACCCGGAAAATCTTCAATTTGCTGCAGCAAGTAGGCGGTTTGCTGATTGGCATGCCGGTCGTTAGACGAAGTGGCCGTAGTACGCTTGCCAAAAAGTGCATCGGCTTCGTCAAAAAACAGAATCCATTTCTTTTCGCGGGCTACATCAAAAATGCGCGACAGGTTTTTCTCGGTTTCGCCGATGTATTTGGAAACAATCATTGAAAGGTCTACCCGGTAAACATCGCGTTGCGTGGCCTTGCCCAACAAGGTTGCCGTTAAGGTTTTGCCCGTACCCGGTGGGCCATAAAACAAAGCCCGATAACCTGGTTTAATCTTTTTGTCGAAGCCCCAATCGCTCATCAACAACTCGCCATGAGATAGCCAAGTGGTAATTTCGGCCAGTTGTTCACGTACCAAGTCGTCTAATACCACATCGTCCCAATCCATGGGTGTCGTAATTTTTTTGGCGGGGAAAACACTGCTGTGCTCTGGCCCGCTTTTTTGGCCTGTATAAAAATAATTGAGCCAGCTTTCGTTAAGACTTAAAATACCGTTGAGCTTGGGGATATGGTCGTCGGTAGTGCCTAGAGTCACGATCTGCTCTTTCATTAAGCTGTTTTCCTTTTGAAAAAGCCTGCTTACGATTTGCCGATTTGCAGGATCAAGAGCGGTTAGCAAGAAACAAATGGTTTGGCCCGTAGGTAAAAACCCACTGTGATTTAGGGCAATTACACCTCCAAATTCGGTATATCCACGATCAGTACGGGCATTTTTGCCAAAAAACACATCCAATATTTCTGGCTTGATATGGGGCGCCATAGCCAGGGCAATGGTAAGGCGCTGGTAAATATCCAGCTCTAGTTCATTAACCATGTTGGCGTAAGGCGTATCTGATTCGGACCAATCGGGAACGGGAATATCATACCAATTGTTTTCATGGCCTTCCTGCATCAAATAGCTGCAGATTACCTGTTCAATGACCTGGTCAAGCCAATGAAGTTCTATTAAAACCGTAGTTGCATTTTCAAGATGTTCCATAGTTTATAAATAACCTTTCAATATCGTCGGTATTGGCATCTGCCCAAGCGAAATAGTCTAGGGCGTTGTTGGCGTTGAGCTGGTTTTGTGGCATCATGTCTAACAGACTGGCATGGGCATGAGCTGGCACATGTACCCGTGTCGACGCCGCTTGGACATACCTTTCATAATTGTAAAATTGCAAGGCCCATTGCTGCTTATGGCTCTTTTCCCTAATCAGATCGCAGATAAAAACCTCTTGCACGGAATCGCGCACTACCAGTTTTTTGGCCTTGAAAAAGCACGGGCTGCCGCTTTGGTCGTGATGATTACAGGCAATATCCCTAGCTAGTATAGTTTTTGAGGAGGGATCGCCAAAGAGATCGACCAGGTTTTCGTTTTCCTTGCTGGTGGCTATTTCAAGTTCGCCCTTTTCGGCATCGGAAATGGCCAGGCTCCATGAGGATGCACTCGCACTTTCAGTAACTACATAAACCTCCCTAAACGAATAATAGGTATGGGTAAGTTTGATGATGAGCTGTTTTTCCAGCTGGGTCCAATTGGCTATTCGGACCGATTCGGGTGCGATGCACTTAAAGATATAGCTTCCTTGGCCATCAAATGTCAGGATTTGCCTGCTGTATTCAAATTCTCCGTCCAATGCGGCGTTACCTTTGCTACGCGCGGCATAGGGCTTGCTTACCCCATCAGAAAAGTTCCAAGCTACCGGACTAAGCTTGGCGCCAATCGAAAACTCTACATCGTCTTCGTGAATGAGCCTATTCCTGAAGATATTGCCCAACAACACCATCTCCCCATTCACGATCTGAAAAAAATCGCCGGGATAAATGCTTTCTTCCAATGGCCTAACCGGAATAAAGCCGCCGGTAACCTTATAGAATTTTCTAAAAAAATCTTTATAAAAATCAAGCATGATGCCTTGTTTTAAATGGCCGCTCTTGTAAAATAGAGCGGCCATATCCATTTATGCCGAAAGAATTGCAGCCGTACCTGCGGCCAAACTCAACTGCAGCGACTTGAGCCTGATTTGTGCCTTGGCCAAATCGGCTTTGGCTTTGTTAAGCTGGTGATTGGTTTCGGTACTGGCCTTTGAAGCGTTGTCGAAAGCCACTACTGCCGTTTCGTAAGCGGTATTGATCAAATCTTTCAAGCAATCTTCGGATGCCTCGGTCTCTTTTTCTTTTTGGTCTACGGTTAATACTTCGTACAAACTAACGGCCTGGAGATATTCTAGAGACGAGGCGGCTTCGGCCTCTGCATTGGCGGTTTCTGCCGCCAAAGTAGATTTGAGGGCTACCAATGCCAAACCTACGGCATTGTTGGCATCTGTACCAGCATCGGCCAACAGTTGCAGCACATCGTCGTTGATATAAGGAATAAGACTTTTTGCCCTGAGTACCATCCCTCGCAATTTATCGATAACCGTTGCCGAATAAATCAGCTTGTCGATAACCGATTTGATCTCTGCAGAAAGTGCTATGGTTTTTTGGTCGGCATCGGCAATTTCGTCTAAGGCAATCTTCGAATTTTCCTTTAAACTCAAGGCATTCTGCAAAATCTGGTTGAGCAGGGTCTTATTGCTCAAGGTCTGCGCTTTACTGGCGCTCGCACTGTTTAAAAAACCCTGAAACTGGATTGATTTATCGTTAAGCGAGTTGACTACGGCCTGTAGTTGCTCTACATCGTGCTCGGCATCGTTTACCTGATTGCTCAATGCGTCTAGCTCGGCTTTGCTTCTTTCGTTAATGCCATACTTCTCGGTGGCATTTAATGCTATGGAATTGATGATCATTTGGTTTTGGTTTTAGGAGTATAAGTGAAAGGATTAGTAGTTTCAAAAGCAGAAAGGGCATTCGTAAATTGGCCGTTTTGATCCTCCATATTGGCATACGCCAATACCACCGGAATATACGAGTAGCCATTTACCAAGGGATTGCCAAAATTGTCTGTGGTATTTTCATGGATCTCCATTTTGCCCTTAACCAATGCCGTTGCGCCATCGCCCTTCTCTTTTTTGTCTTTCGCATCCACTGTTTTAGTAGGTATGACCTGACTGTAATTGGCGCTGGTTATCTGTTCTGCTATCATGAGGTTAAAAAAGAAGCCAGGTTGCTCCTGTATTTTTTCTTCCATAGAACGTTGCAGCCTGTTTTGATTGACCTTGTTGTTTCTCAATTCCTTTTCTGCTTCTTCAATCTGCTTGAGCATGGCATCGATTTGTACCTGCAAGTCGGCATTCTTGGCCGATAAACTCTCGAGATTTTCCTTGTTTTTATCTTTTTTGGCCACGGCTAGCTGCGCATCGTTCGTTTCTTTTTCTTCTCGAAGGCCATCAATGCCGTTATTTAGCGATACGATTTGCTTTTGCAGGTCGGCAATGGCCGGGGCATACACTGCGCTCATTTTTTCCTGCAGCTCTACCTCTTTTTCGATATTGCGCAAACCGCTCTCGGTAAGCATATTTTTATTGCCTTTTAAACAGTTAGGCAAAAACATGCAACGGTACTCAACATTATAGGATGCCCGTTCCAAGAGTTCGAAGGTTAAGACATTGTCTACACAGGTTACTTCTTTCGGTGCCATGAGCTTATTGCTCAGCATAAAAGCAACCGAAGGTGCAGAAAGAATATCGCTATAGCTATTGATTGTCTTTTTATACTCGTCAGTAAGCATAACGAGCACAAAAGCCACGTATTTAGTGCCCACTTCTATCGAATTGCCATCTATATCCCTTAAAGATGCGGTATAAAAAACCTGTTCCATCGGCTTATCGTCCGATTTGTTCTCTACCCTATGATAGCATTTTTTGGTTGGATCGGCAGTAAGCAGCAGGGTTTCGGCAGCCGTAATAGAAAAAGTGGCCTGGCTGCTTTCCTTAACCAGCATGATAAAGTAATCTTCAACCACCGAACTGCTTTTGGGCTTGTTGCCCAACATCGTTGCCGTCTGATCAAACGGAGGC
Source organism: Pedobacter sp. TM02 (assembly GCF_059705275.1). Classification (NCBI taxonomy): domain Bacteria; kingdom Pseudomonadati; phylum Bacteroidota; class Sphingobacteriia; order Sphingobacteriales; family Sphingobacteriaceae; genus Pedobacter; species Pedobacter sp. TM02. The sequence goes on along the minus strand of NZ_AP046530.1, from coordinate 1,849,607 downwards.
TGATACGGATTAAACCTAACCACATAAGAGCAGTTGTCTTTTTTGTCGTCGTCAAAATCGTTGCTGTTTAAGGCAATCGATACCAAATTGAGGTTCAGCACCTTGTTATTAAGGTTATAGGCCCTTTTGGTGGCAAAATAATCGACGTTGATAAATTCCAAATCGCCTTCGGCTTGTTTTTCTACCACATTGGCGGCAGCTAAGGCTTCGTTGCAATCGGCCAGCGACTTGGCGGTTGCCTCAAAATCGGAAGTAGTTACGGCCAACATCGCCGCAATCGAATCGTCGGTCAATTTGGCTTGGTCGGCTACCTCGTCGGCACTTACTGCCGCGGTTAAGGTAGAGACTTCCCTGCCCAATTGCGAAAGCTTTTTGGCATCGTAAGCCGTATCGATCATCAAATCGTAGGCAATTCGGCTCTGTTTGTAGATTTCGCTTCCGTAATCTGAAGAGGTCAGCATCGTTAAAATGCCACCTACATTTTTGGAAAGCTTGACCACTGCATTAGACAATACCTGGATATTGGCTGCGCTGGTTGCGGCATTGGTAATGGCCTGCGCCGTAAACTTTTTCTGCTGGTTGGCTGCACTCAGCACATTGAAAGAAACATTTCTGTCGTTTACGGCCTGTTGCTTTACTTTCTGCTGAAACAAATAAACATCGCCAGCTTCTTTGAGCTTGCTTTCGGCGGTTATCCGACCTGCTTCTTTATAGTAAAGCGTAAACATTGCCGCATTTAAGCTCGATTTGGCACTTTTTTGCTTCTGGTCAAGCTCTCGCAAGGAGCTTACCACCGTTGCATAAAGATTTTCATTGTAAGAATTCATATCTGTTATTTTAATTTTTAACGTTCTGTTTTTTAGCATTTGGGGTAGACCAATCGGTTAGCCGCTATCTGCTCTGATCAATGGCAATATTCTTTTCATCGCTTATATCTTTTTAGTAGGGCCAGTTTACATGGAGTGGCTTTTCCATCCATGGGAATTTGATGATGGAGAATGACAGTTCAAGCTGCTGGATCAAGATATCATAGGGCTGTTTTTCTACCACCAGTTCCCATTTGTTTTCTTTTTCGTAAAGCAGTCCTTTTCGCATCAGCCAATTGCCCCTGAACCCGTCTACAGAACTGCTTCCAATGGCTTCCCAATGACCAATAACCGAGCTAATTAAGCCCTGCATCAGTTCTTCTTCCTTGGGTTGTATGGTTATTTCCTTGAGAATGGGTTCCGCAATTGGCAAAGCACAGAGTATTTTGTTCAGGCTCAGGTAGCTTTCGTCGGTAGATTTGCTTCCTGTAACCAAGTATTGCAGGTAGTGAACGGCACGGCCTTTAATATGGGCTATTTCAGCTGGGGCAAGTTCAGTATCCCCTTTGGCAGGAATATGGATGTTGACGTATTTGAAAAGCATGGGCACATAACTGCTTAACAAAACCAGGCCCGCATTATTGATTTCCAATCCGATCTGAACGGCATCTTCTATTTTAATGGCCGACTTGTTGTGAACCAGTCCGGCAACCAGAACCCTCGCTACCGTTTGATTATTGTTTTTTAAACGATCGATAACCGGCCTTAAAGACAGTTGCAAAGCCAAAGGCAGGTTGATACTGGCCTGTTCGAGCCCAGCCAAGAACGACTTTTCGGAATAGCCATGTTTTTTAAGCTCCCATAACAACTCGTTCCAAATTTGAAGTGTAGCAATTGTCTTCCAATGGTTGTTTTTCCAGGCTTTCAGTACTTTTCCCAGCAAAAGTTGCTGTACCAGCGAAGCTTTGATGCCTTGGAAAGTTATTTTGCCCAACGTGCCGTGCAGTTGCCCCAATACATGAAGCAAAGATTGCTGGTTGGGATTTAACCGGCCAATGGCGCCCGCCAGCTTTGAAAAGTTGAGCGTTTGGCCCAGCCATAGCAGTTGTGCTTCGTTAAGTTCGGTGGTTTTTAGGCAATGTAAAAACTTGAGCGGGTGAGCCACAATAAGCTTGTCTAACAAATCGCCTGCTTTTAATGGCGTTGTAGCCATGTACCAAATCGGAATTTGCTGCTGCGCCAACAGCTCTTCCATTAAGCTTGCTGCCCATTCGGCCGTTGGTTCATCGCCAGGCAGTTTTTTTTCGCTTTCCGTTGGTCTGTCTGCCAACAGCAACTTAAAGCTGGGATGTTGCTGCAGGATTTCTCTGAGCATTTTATTTTGCAGGAATCCCTGTTTTTCAAAACCGATATAAAGCGCAGCAAGGTCGGTATAGCCATGTTGCCCCAATATGACCAGCAATTCGTTAAACAGTTCGCTCATTGTTGTTGAGGATATGTTGCCCGCTTGAGCAGCTTTTAGGCTCAAAATCCAGGTTTTGAGCATCCAATTTGTACTGATGGCTTCTGGCACGTTTGCTTGTCCCCAATCGTACAGCAGGCGTATGGCCTCCTGTATGGTAGCCAAATTTCCAGTAGCGTGGTACTGAAGAAACACATTAAATTCGCGCCAAGAAACCGAAGCTTTTAATAGCAATGCCGCCAATTGTTCAGGCCCAAATCTGCTGAGCAAAGCCAGTAATCTTCCGCTATCGCAGGCCATGGCACAACCGAACAGCAACTTTAAAGCAAGTGATTCTTTTTTGTAATCAGTTGTGACCTGTTGCTTGGCCAGACAAGTTTCGAGCAACTTAAAAAAATCGTTTGCAGGAATAGAAAGGTTAGGCTTAACGCTGATACTGGCCGTAGAACTGCTTGCCTTGCTCATCCATTCTTGGTTGGTTGGACGGATATTGGCCTTTTCCGAAAAATGATAGCCGAATGCCTTTAACAGCATTTTTTGAAATACCGACCGGTTACCCTGGTGCTTTTCATAGGCCAAGGCACATTTCCAAAAGAGCAAAACCAGCAACTGGCTCTCTTTAACCGACAGGCTGCGTTTAAGGGTTTTGCCGAGCCAGGCCCTGCTTTCTGCCATAAAGTGTGTTAAGAGCATAGCACCGTCTTTCAATACGATATTCAGTATGGCATGGGTTAAAGGCTGTATTGATTTGCCAAGCTCTGCAACTTGTGGATCTGTATCATGATCAAGTATGATTTTGGCCAACAAAGCGGGCTGTGGGCTTTTTTGTTGCAACAGCGATCTGATAGCCAGCATCGGGCTTTGTTGATGGAATTTGGCGTAGGGTTCAATCAACCGTTGCACCGCCGCCGCCGATACCTGCCGATCGAGCGCCTTCGTACCGAATAATGCCTTCAGAAACGAAGCAAATTCTTTTTGATGCGAAACGGAAAGCTGCGAACAGCCAAACTGCAGCATGAATGCAAGTATTTGCTCGTGGCTAGAAGTTGGATAAAGCAAGTAATGATAGAGGAATGCATAAGCCAATTTTTCTTCCAAGGCCAAGCTTAAGGCGCCATACTGCCCATTGTTCTTGAGCAGAGCCATGCCTTGCCACAAGGCCGCATAAACTGCAACCTGCTTTTGATCGGCGACTTGAATCAAGGCTATCCTGGCCGAAGCCGTTAAAAGCTTAGGTAAAATACCCTTTAAAGCCACTTTGTCTTTCGTTTGCGCCAAAGTTGCCAAAGCTTGCCCAGGATTGAGCCTGATGTGCTTTTGCAGGATTTCAATAAAATTATCCGAGTGGCTTTCGTGTTTGATCCGCCCCATCGCATAACGCAACTGCGCTTCGAAATCGGCATTGGCTAAGCCTGTTTCGGCAGCTAAAATCCGTTGCCGGTAAAGCTCTTCCACTTTATTGTAGAACGGCAAATTCGTACTGGTTTTGATCTGACTGGTTAATTTTGCCGTTAATAGCCTTCCTAAAAGATTGGCTTCTTCTACCTGGAATGCCTTGCTCATGGCCGTAAAGCAATAACTCAGGAAATGAGGCGTACTATAGGCTTGCTGCCTTGTCGACAATAAAAATTCCAAACCCATTTGCCTCAAAAACTGCACATTGGCTTTGCTATGGATTTGCGGCATGAAATGAGCCAAAAAGTCGATGGTCTCTAACAAATCGGATGTATTATGGATAAAGAGCGAATAAACACCCGCCATCGCCACATCGTCTAAAGCAGCCACCAACGTGGCGGTTTTCAATTTGCGTTTCAATGCCTGTGTCAGGATTGATTTGGCGTTTCCACCATTTTGCGCGGCTAAACCAATCAGCAAATCGTTAAACTGTTTGCGATGCTTTTCGGTATGGCAAACGGAGATGTTGTCGAGGTAAAATTTCAGCTTTTCCAAAGCCGTATGTGGCGATGTTTTCTGTACGGTTTCTGACGAATGCCGATAGTGGCTGGATGCTTCCTTTAAAACCAGCATAAAATCTGAACGGATAGCCATTTGAGCAGTAATTTTGTTGGCGGCTGCACCTAAAAGCCCAAACAAACGCTGGCGATCCATGTTGTAATGATCGGCCATTTGATTAACGCTGCTTACCATAAAGGCCACTTTGTTAAAAGTAGTTCCTCTGTCTACCAACAAGAAATTAAGCACCCAAAGCCATATGTTCCGATGAAATTCGTTGCTTTCGGCTTTTACCAGGGTTTCGCTGTGCTGCAATTCTTCCAGTTCGGTGCCGAAATCAAAAATCTCTTGGTGATAATTGGGTTCCAAGCCTTTGATCAGGCCAACCATATGTTCTTCGTTAAATTGCCAAGCCATTCTTTTGCGTACCTGTAAACTGGCCTTGCCCAAGGTTTTTAACCGTTCGATAAGTGCCGTATGATTGTGTGTAAACTGTAGTGCCAACAATTGGTTGATGTCGGCTTTGGCCAACCGCTTGTTCCATGACATCACACCTTGCTGCAAGAAGGTGGTAATCAGCTCTAAATCGGCCGTGGTTTCATCGGTAAAAGTGATATGCAGCTTGGTGGCCTGCTGCTGCAAGAGCCTATCGCGCAACTGCTCTTTCAGCTGGCTTAGCAACCTGACCGAAAGGGTGGCCTCCAATTCGTCAAGGCTGATCTGCCCCAGGTTAAGTTGCAGCGAATCGAGTTGCCAATATTGGTCTGGCGGACAGATTTCATCAAACAAGCTTGCCAGTTCGCGCGACATAATGTTGTTGCTCCAATTACTCAATCGGTTTTGCAGCATTACACTATTTTCCCTTTGGTTAAAAGTAGTATCCCAGTTGAGGCGAGCAATGATATGTTGAGTTGATGTCGTCATTTTCCGGTTATTGAATAAGCGCTATCAGGTTAAGCAGTTTTTCGGTTTTCTCTCTCCTGCCCGCTGCTTTTTCGTGGGCAGGATTATGGTTCATTTCATTGTGCCAATGCACAAATTCGGGAATGAGCACTTCCATGAGCTTCTCATTGATAAAATGACAATGGAAGGCCACGTGCAAAGGCAATTCAAGTGTTAAAAAAAGTTCCAGTTTTTGTTTAAATGCAATGGTATTAAACGCTGGAATAAAAGCAGGAAAGAAAACATGGATGCTGTTTTCAAAAATATCAAAGCCTGCAGGCGTTTTTAAGCCTCCACCGGCCACCGTGAGCTGCAGGCTATACTTGCCATTGGCTGCATATTTAAATTCCATTTCAGACTGTACTGCACCCACAGGCTCCAAGCGGTAGGCATGTCCGTCCAAGGCCAGCGTTTGATGACTAAAACCATTTGCCCAAATTTCAGCTGTTGCAAGAATCAATGCTTCGTTCAGCCTCATTGCCTGTTCAAAATCCAATGTTTTAGCCAATTGAAGCAAACGACCGCTGCTTTCTTCTTTCAACAGGAGATGATACTGCAATTGCTGCATCAATAAATTCCGTTCTACCATCATGAAGCCCTTTCTGTATTGGCTCAACCAAAAAGAAAGTCGGATGGCGGTAAGGGCCTGCTCTTCGTCAAAATAGCTGGCTACAAAACTGTTGTAGTGAGCGGTTAACCCAAATAGCAGGTTAAGCTTTAGTTCCAAGGCTGCGTAATTGGAAAAATCGACAGGTTTTAGTTTTTCGACGGCATCTATCTTTCCAGAATCTACCATAAAATCTTTGGCGTACCTGCCAAACAGCTCACGCCTGTGATGCGCAGATTTTTCGGGCAATGCATCTGATAGTTTTGCTGCAATTAAAAAATTATAGGCCTTGGGCTTAAAATAGCTTAGTAAGCCCAGGTTTTGCAAATAGAGGCTTTTGATGATCAAGGTGTCTTTGGCTTGTTCGCCGGTATAACTGGCCCCAGCTATCAATTGGTCAATCAGCATTGGCGATTCACCGTGTCTTGCCAACAAATGGTCCAGTATTTCGTTTCTGCGTGGCAAATCCACTTCATCGTCGGTGGTCAGGCTCATCAAGCCCCTGATGTATGGATTATAGGGGTCTTTTTGATAGGCGATCCAGCTTTTTTCGTCCAATTCCTTACCGGTTTCCAGCTCGATTCCATAATTAAAAATCTGGTTGTTTTTAAGCAGTCCCCTGATATTCGGAATATCGTAAACGGATTGGCCAAAATAAGTGGGTGCAAAACTTTGGTAAGGTGCCGGATAAAGCTGGTTGGCCTTTTGATACACGCTTTGATGGGCATAAAAATTTTCCAGATCGGCCGGCAGGGCGCTTTGTGCATTCTTAAACGAAAACAAAGTACCAATGTTGGCCAATTGTGCAAACTGGTTGGCCAGCACCTGATCAAAAAGCGTAAGGTAGCCTTTCAACTGTTTAGATTGGGCAATCTGAAACGGCTGGGCATTGGTCATGATGGCATCGTGGCCAACTGCATATATCTCGGGAAAGGTGTTTTGGATGGAATAATAACTGCCAATGTCCCTGAATTTGCTTTTTGGCAAACCTTCGATTGTGGCAGGTTCTGCTACAACTATCGGATTAACCTTACCTTGAAGGCTTGCAGTTGGGTCGAGTTCAAGTGCGGTATTGGCTACAGCCAAAGGCCTTCCTTTTACCTGAATTGTTAACCCATTGCCCAGCGATTGTTGCCAATCTATTTTAATAACAGTGCGCTCATTTTCTACAATAGCCGTAAGCTTTTCCAGCCCATCCAATTTAAGGTCGCTTACCGCAACTACTCCCTCCGTGCTTTCCATCAGCTGCATCAGTTGTACCAAACGCAGCGTGGTTTGGTGACTGCCCAAATCTTCGTCCAAAATCCAGCCGTTGGCCAGTTGCGGTCCGTTAAAGATCTCGTTGCTCGGTATTTGTTGTTCGCTTAGGTTTTTATTGCCCTGTTGTTTGGCTTTCGGAAAGATAAAATCGGCAATTCGCCTATCCAGGTTAGCCAGTATTTCCTGTTGGCTCTTTTCTGGCTCGATTACAATGGTACCCGTGATGAAGTGTTTTTTTGACGGCATGACCTGTGGCATCAGGAATACTTCGCCAATATTTCTGCGTTGCTGCAGGGCAAAATAGGCCTCGGCACAAACTCCTTTTGCATCGTACGGAGCAGTTTCGTCAAGGAGCAAGTACACGCTGTAAACACCTTGTATAAAAGCTGAAGGATGCAACGGAAACACCTGTACATTTCGGAGCGCAGGCATTGAATCGATCAGGTATCTCCTGTAATCGTTTAAGGTAACGGGGCTTGTGGTCAGGATTTCTTGTGGCCTGTAAAATTGGTCGGCCACCTGCAGCTGGCCCGATGCCTGGGTAAGGATGTCGGCAATAGCGAAATTATTGCAATAACCCAGCTCGGTTAGGGCAAAGCACAGCTGTTCTAAAATGGTGATGCCCGGATCGCTATCGTTCAGGTTGGTCCATTCCGTGTCTACATGCTGTTGGATATAGCGAAGCCCTTCGTCTTTAAGCTGCTTAAAATTCTGGCTCAAAGGCGGCGGGGTATTCAAGATATAGTTCATCTCATTCATAACTTACCTCGCATTTTAACTGATGGTTTAAACAAGGGACAATTAAGGTGCTTGCCTTTAGTGGGCTTACAGTTTGGCGTATCTGTTTGTCTGTATCTTCATTGGCGAGCCAGGTTTGGAGCGATGTATCTGTGACTTCCACAACTCCATCAATATTTTTAATGAAATTGACTACTTGGGCCATGCTAATGGATTCTTCGATCGTTACCTGTTGGGCATTGCTCTCGGCCCATGGTGATAGATAGCGGTTGAGCGCGGCGCCAATGCTTGCCTGCATGACACTGGGCTCAAACCCTTCTCGAATACTGATTTTCGCCGAAACTAGGAGGTACTGCATTTCAAAGGGTTGGGCATTGATAGTGGTGAATGCCGAACTGCGCTGCGAAACGTAACGCTGGATATCCTTAACCAAAACGGGTGCAACCGCAGGCAATAAGGTATTGCCTGCTGATCCGATCTTGGCTTTGCCAACCAGATAAATGATAATTTCTCGGGTAAGCTGGCTATAAACAGCCTTGGCATAAAATATTTCGGGAAATTCGCTTTTGATCAACAACAAACAGTCATCAGCGTTTCTTAGCCTGTCTTTTGTCTTCAGCCTTTTAGCAATCCTCTGGTTCATCATCCTGGCTTCCTCGGCCGCACGTCCACCAAATGAGGGAAATGGTTGTATAAGTGATTTAATGGCCGGGAACTTTAGCTTAGGCTGTGAAATCGCATTGGCGGGCAAGGATGGCACTTCATTTAGGGATTGCCAGCTTCCGGCCATTCTTTCGGCTTCAAATCCGTTGGTTTTAACAAGATAGATTTCGGCAAATAACGACGGATCTTCTGTTGTTGCTAAACAGATGCAATAGCTGCCTTTGGGCATGGTGTTATTCTGTACAGCGATGGAATTGGGAATTTTTACTTGCAAGATGCCAGAAGTACTTAAATTACCAGTGCCATCGGCTACCACTTCCAGCACTTGCCAGCCGGTTTCGCTCCAGTAAAAACAAGAAAGCGGCAATGAAGGCCTTTTATTCGACAATTGAGGCTTTACTTCAAAATATACCGACAAAATACTGGTAGGCAAAAGATCCTGCAGCTGCAAAAACAAAAATCCTTGGTAAGGAAATTCAGGTACCATTGGCAATGTTTGGCTATCGGTGCCAAAAGCAAAGCTCGAATTGACCCTGCCCTGTTTTTGATCATAGCCTAAATAATTGCCAAAAGGTGTAAAATGATAGCAGGCTAAAGGATAATCAGTATTCTTGTTTTGGCCAAGCAAATAGCTTTGCTTGGCGGTGTAGCCAGCTTGTGTAGCATTTAGCAAAGGGGCAAATGGAATTTTTGCAGGTTCTTCAAACTTTTTGCTTCTTTTATTGATGAGCCTTGCATTGGCTAAAGCCTGCTCGTAAACAATGGCAGGATAAAGCTCCGATCCAAAACCATAAGCAGGTACAGCCAATTGCAACTTGATAAACCCATTGGCACTTTCCTCATGATAAGCAAGAGCCTGCAACTGCATGGTGGCATCGGGCTTGAGCAAAGCTGGATCTGGCTCACAGCTGAAATGCGTAGCTTTGAGCAGCTTGAAATCGGCATCTTCATCAAATAAGGGTACCGAAGCCGGAATATGCGTTGGATCGGTTTCACTTACGGCATTAAGCGGCAACCAGGAACGAGCTTGGAGCAGCTTAAAATCAACCTTAAAACCTCCATTATAAAAAGGCTCTTCAAACAGGTCTGTGCTTTTGACAAACCAGCTTTTAACCCAGCGAAAAAACCTGCCCAACCAAGTTTTTTTTTGATTTTGTACAGCTGTCCATTTTTGGTGCAGGTAATCGTTATAGGCTTTGTAATACACGCCAAAATCGTCTGGAAGATTGCCCCAGTTTAACGCTAAGCTTAGTTTTTGAAGGGGTTTGCTGAAAATCTCACTGCTACCCACCAAAAAATTGCTGTTCAATAGAGGCGTTGTTCCAAAAATAGGATAAGGTGCCTTTGCAATAATGCCCCCATGATCGTTGTACAACTGCAGGTTGTTGATGCCGCTTACCTCAACCTCAATATCCAAAGCAATTACCTTACCCATCTCCCCACTTTGCGGAAAGTGCTGGAACATCATTTTGAACATAGGCCAATCTGCTTTAAAACCGTTGATGGCCTGATCTAAAATAGGTTCGATTGCGGGCTGGTCGGGCAAAAGGTTAAATTGCAACTCCAATCGCTGGTTTTGGTCCCTGCCAATAATAGCTGTAGCTGTAGGCACCATGTTTAGCCAGCCCGTAGCCGTACTCAGCGCGTAAGATACCGTTTCTAATATGGTCAAATCCAGCAATCCATTGTATTCAATGCCGATATTGATCAAACGGTTGCCTTCTTTGAGCAGCAACATAGGCGATGCAAAGGCAATGCCCATGGCTGTTTGCACCGATAATGACGCTTGGAATGGTGGCCAAGCCATCAAGTGGTTATCAGCGTCCTTTTTCGGCGTACCCGGATCAGCTACGCTGCCCAAATAATAAGATACCTGCTGTGTGGCAACGGTAGTTTTAGTGAAGGTTTGCAGGTTGGTAATTACTGCAGGATTAAGCCAAAGCCCTTTTGCATTGACAAAATAAACAGGGTTTTTCTCGGCATCTGTACCGGCATCCAAGGCAGTGCCCGGCAGCAGCCAAGCAAGCGAATCGTTGGCCATTAGTTCGGCACAAACAAAAACGCGATCGGCTTTGGCCGGCTCTGCAACCTGTTGCAATATATCCTGATAATAAAAATCGAGATGCTTGTCCGAGAGCTTGTTCATCTCGGCTTGCTGTATTTTTAGCAAATGCACAAAACTTCGCAACAGCGTAGTGTCTGGATGGATGCTCTTGCCGGCACTTAATTTTTCGAATGCCGGCTGCGCATGATTCACCACATTGTTGAAAAAGACAAATATTTCGTCTCCGGCTTTGGCAAGGGATTTGAATATGGCCTCGGGTTCGTTTTTGCTGATCGGATGTTGCAGGTTTAGAACTTCCCAATAAGGCTGCTTATTTTCGTACTTCTTCCAAACCAGTTCCTCGTGTGTTTGAAAGGCATTGAGTTTGCCAGGGTCAAATTTGCTGATGCCGGGAATGATGGTGGTTGAGAACAGCACCTGCCTAAGCGATGAAATAGCCCAAAAATATTTGCTATATACATTTTCTACCTGCAGCAGGATATAGGTTTTAAGCTCATATTCTTCTACGGTAGCCTGCAAATAGTACACCCATCTTTTGAGGTACACAAAGACCTGAAAAATCTGCTCCAGCATGTCGTTGATGCCAATGCCTATTTTACCCAATTCGATGCCCTTGGTAAAAAGTTGCTGCAGCCTGGTTTTGGTTTTAAAATAAATGGCGTGCAGGTCGGCAACTTTGGTTTTGGCTATGGTAGCCACTAAAAAAACGGGGTCTTTGAGCAAAAAAGGAGCCCAATTGCCATTTACGGTGTTGTCTTGGTCGTAAAAATTAATCAATGCCGCCAACTCGCCCAAAAAGAAAAGCCAATCCTGCTCTGTTCTGGCATCAACCAATTGGCTGGTGGCAGCGAGCGACTTTTCTATAGAAGCCAGTGAGCGATATGGATTAAAGGCAACCATCAGCTCAGATTGGTCCCTTCGTTCAGGTAAAAAGGAAACACATAATTATGCCGGGTGTTGGTGGTATTGTAGCGGTATTTCACCAATATTTCGACCCTGCCGTTGCTTTTGTCGGCAAAAACAACTTCTACATCGGTTAAGGTAATGCGGGGCTCGTTATGCAGCAGGGCATTGCTTACCGCATCCTTGATTTCTCCCTTGAGACTTTCGTCCATACGCCTGAAGAAAAATTCTTGCAAACCCGAACCAAACTGGGCATTCAGGTTGCGTTCGCCTACTTTGGTCTGCAAAATGATGTCGATCGAATCGTTTACGTTTTCTTCTAGCCTGCTGAGGTTTACCCGATAGTTCCCTGATGAAAAAGTAACCGGAAACGACCAGCCAGAGCCTAAAAAACTATTTTCGTTAGCTGCCAATTTTTATCCTCCTATCATTACGTTCATAGCGCCCAGCATGATCTGGCCGCCGTGTGCAGTTTGATCGCCCAGTCTTGCCGCCGGCATTTTGCAGATTTTTACCGTAGCCGATCCTTTAGTAATCACATCTGGCGGGCCTACGCAAACCAGCATGTCGCCCACTCGGGCTGCAGGGAGCTTTCCGATCAGCACATTAGGTGCTCCGGGTCCGGTAATTGGTCCGCCTACATGCGGAATGGGTACCACAGCCGGTGTTTGCATCGGACATTGGTGAAAATCTGTAATTCTTGCTGCTGGTGGCATATGCGTTTTAATTAATGTTGATCATTGCACTTTGCAAGGTCATGTTCATCGAACTCTGCACCGTTGCCTTCATTCCTCCGTCAACCGAATATTCGGTGGTGGCGGTTTGCTTCACATTGATGCCCTTAACCACGACGTCGCCGGCATCTGAGCTTACCTTAACGCCCTGTTTGCCCGAAATAGCCACATTTCCATCGGCCTGTAGCGTAATGTTTTTCGGGCTTTTCATCGAAATGCCACTGTCAGACATTGTTACCGTGTTGCCATTATCGTCGGCTATCGTAATCTTTTTGTTTTCGTCGTCCAGAATGATCTTGTTTTTATCGGGTGTAGAAATGGTGAAGATCTTTTTGCCGTCGTCGAACTGGATGTAAATACCCGATTTGGAAACAATGGCTTTTTGTGTGTTTTTCTGGTTAGGTGTTAAGCCCTCAAAAGGTTTGATTTTGCTGTTGCTGTACAAACTGCCCAAAATAATGGGATAGCGTGGGTCTTCGTTCAAAAAACCAACAATAACCTCATCGCCAACTTCGGGCAGAAAGAAGGCACCTGCGCCACTGGTAGAGTAAAAATTGGAAAGCCGGGCCCAAAGCCCTTGTCCCTGGTTATCTATCAGCGGTACGTCTACCAAAATCCTGAACTGCGAATCGGGATCTTCATACATCTGCTTTACGGTGGCATTGAACAATCCACGGGCACCCGTTAACAAATTAGAGGCCGTTGGCGCAGTAACATCGGGTTCTTCAACAAACCACAAAGGCGAAAGACCGATTGCTATTTCGGTGGTCCAATTGCCCTCGGCTATAGCATGTTTCAGGCCCGAAACCAAATGATCGCCATTAAAACGATTGCCCAAACCAACCAGGGTAATGTACTTGCCAAGCTCCAACAAACTGGTGCCTTGTACTTTGGCTTCGCCCCTTATTTTTGAATATTCGCTTTTAACCAACTGGGCCTTCGACCAATTTTCGAGATCTGTTTTTTCAAAAGGCGCGGTACTTTGCAGCTCATAATTGGCCAATCCTACTACTGCAGCCAGTTTTTTTGACGACAAATTGCCTGGGCCATCTACATCGCACTTGCTCACCGACGAGACCACCGTTTGGGTTTTGAAATCCCATGTACTGGCATTCACGCTGCCATATTGGCTTACCGAATCGAGGTCGGCGTTAAACTCCAGTAATCCATCGCCATATTTAACCTGCATCACCGATTTTGTAGCATCAGGTTTAAATACATTCAGTTCGCCGTTAATGGTGGCTACTAACAGGCCGTTGATTTCGGCCCTCGACAAAATGTAATCCCAATCGGTTACATAATGCTGCACCTGCTGAGGCCAGGTGGTGCTGGTTGCGGCTACTTTGGCGCTCAGCCCGCTGTAATTGCCAACAATTTTCGAAATGATATCGCTATCCTTTTGCTTTTGATAGGTTAAGCTTTTCCTGCCTACGGTTGTCTTAATGGCTACATCCCTGCATTCGATATCGAGCGAGGAGCCTATAAATTCATCAATCCTTATTGATTGCCGGGTAATGATTCCCTTAAAAATAACTTCGTTTTTAGAATCGTAGCCGGCTTCTATCGTCACTGCTTTGCCTGGCAAAAACACATCTGACGAACTGGCATCGAACTTTCCGGTATCTGATTGGCCATCGAGGATTACAAAACCAGCCGAGGCCACTTTATTGATGCGTTTATGCACATGCACCGAATGGATTGCCCAATCGTCGCTAATGCTTTTGTTGTCAATTTTGATGGTAAAGGTGGCCAAAGCACCACAGTCAACTGAATCTGGCATGGCTAAGGTTGAATTATGGGTGGAAAAACCAACTTCTCAATTCCCTTCAGGTTCCTGAATTTGTTGAGGTCGTTAAACTGGGCAACCTGAACATAATTGGCGTCATCGTTCCAAATGTTTTGACAAAGTTGGGGCAGGCTCATGCCTTCTACCACGGTAACCAGATGGCTTACATCGGGCGAAGCCTTCTTCTGCTTCTTTTCCAATGTTTTAACCGAGATGTACTGCGAAAAGGCGAGCGAAATCTTGGCACGCAAAGGGCTTCCATCGGGTCTAAAAAAGGTATAGGAAGTATCGAAAGAGCCTAACACACCCTTAAAAACGATATCTTTGCCCCATTGTACCTTTACAAAATTTGGCCGGTGGATATCTCCATTATAGGTATACACAATGTTTTTTAAGGCCTCTATTTCTGCCGTAAGATCCAGCCTCTTCGAATCGACGATTCCCGTACAGTCGATTACGATATCAAAGCTCAGCTTATCGCTTGGCGTACTTTGGTACTTTTGCGAGCCAGAACTCGAATCTGGTGCCTGCTGGTGGTTATACTCGATGCTGCGATCCCATTTGATGCTTTCGGGGTTGATCATCACCGAATAAGGATTACCCTTAAACGGCTTCTGAAACTCGGCATCGGTATAGCCGGTAATTTTCAACAGTTCTAAACTTGCTTCCATAACTTTTGCTATCTGTTGTACAAATTATTGCTTTGCTGCATAGCCATCATCCTTTTGACCTCGGCCATAAGCTGGCGTTTAAGCAACTGCAGCTCTTTGCCCCCAATGGCCGACTGGTTCTTTTTGGCATTGGCTACGATTTCGGTTTTGATAACCAATTCCCTGATTTCTATGGGCATAACTGTTTCCTTAAATTTGACACTTATTTAGCGGCCGATACATTGAAATAGGTATAAGCCAATTCAATCGACTCGATCAGCAGTTCATTTTCCATCGATTTGAGGTCGGATACATTGTATTTAACCGGATAGGCCTTATGGAAAGTCCACATTTTGGAGACTTTGCCATCGGCAGCCAGCAAACTCACCGATACATCGTTCGTTTCTACCTGCTTATGCAAACCTTCGTCTAAAGTACTGGCACACCAATCGATAAGCTTAGAGCCGCTTGGGATCATGGCCCTTCTCAGCACCAGATTCTGTCCTGTTGCCACAGTGGGAAGCTTGTACTTGAAGCGGTTTTCCCCACCTGATGCAACCTCCTCAATGCCCAGTTCTTTTGCAATGCCCGATACTTCTTTAAAAGCCGCATCCTCATCTTTGAAGGAGAGCTTAAAATAAAAGCTAAGCGGATAGTTACTTTCCATTGGTTATGGTCAGCTTTTCGTGTGCAATCTCAATGGTATCAACCGCTACCTCGTTGCCATCAGACTTGAGGTCTGTGCTGGTAATCTTGGTTGGCCAGGCATTATCCAATTGCCATTGCATGGTTACTTTGCCGCTCTCGTCTAAAAGCTTGATCAGTACCGTTCGCCTCTTGATCAGGTTCATGGTTACTTCCTTGTGCCAATTCCAAAAGGTATTGTCGTTTACAAAAACCCCTCTTTTCATGGTTACGTTGCCATACTTGGTTAAACCTGGCATTTTTACCGTAGAAAAAAGCGGGCTATTGCTCTTTCTGTATTCTATAATCTGATTTTCGACATCCATTCCAGATACTTCCTGAAATGCTACGCCTTTTAATTCTGTTCCTAAATCTACTTCGAAGCGAAACTTGGGCATTGGCCATGTTGCGCCTTCTTTGCTACCGTCTTCAGCCATGATATTTTATTTTTAAAATTTTGTTTAACAATTTGATTAACTAGATACAGCCATTTGCTGTTGGAAAGTAAGGATGATGAACTCTGCCGGGCGTACAATGGCTACTTTTACCTTCACTTTCATAAAACCCAACAAAAGATCGTCGGAGGTCATGGTGGTACCCAGCCCGCACTCTACCGAAAAAGCATCTGCTGCACTTGCCCCCTGCAACCCACCTTCTTTCCAAATGGTGGTTAAAAAACCACTGATCATTGCCTTGACAGCTTCCCAGGTGTTTTTTACGTTAGGCTCGAACACATAGGCCCTCGCGGCCAGTTTACACGACTGTTCTAACAAGGTCATGGTTCTGCGTACCGAAATGTATTTCCAGTCTTGGCTGTTGCCATCTAAGGTTCTGGCTCCCCAAATGAGAATACCAATGCCGTTAAAGAAGCGAATGGCGTTGATGGATTTGCCCGATACGGCATCCATGTTCAAACCACCCTGTTGACTCTCCGAAAGCCTGATAGGCAAGGAAGCCACACCGACCATCGATGTATTTGCTGGCGCCTGCCATACGCCTTGTGTATTGTCTGTAGAGGTAATTACTCCTGCAATTGCACCGCTTGGTGGCAATAAGTTGGCATCGGTTAAAACATGCTTGATAATGGTGCTGTATACCTTGCTCGAATTGATCAGGGCATTATGGTACTGGGTTACGGTTAAAGGCGTACCCGCTGGACTTTCGATATTCGACAAAATAGTACCCGCCGCCTGGTTTGGATTGCTGGCTGGATTGATAAGCGGTGCCAATTGCTTCACATCGCCACCAAAAAGGTTGGTGTAATCGATATCTGAATTTTGCATAATGGTTGTACCCACAAACGGATAATAAGCAGCGCCGTAATTCAAACCCACCATTCCGGTATTGTTCCTAAAGGTTTCGATATCCTTGGTGTACATGATGGGATCTGGGTTTTTGCCGCCAATTATGTCAAAAATGGCTACCGAGGTCTGCATTTGTGTACACTGCAACAACATCTCCTGCATCAAAGTGCCATTATCTTGTACCGAGAGCAGCGTGGCTTCGGGGCAGATGTACATGGTTGGTTCCTGCTCGTTGAGCAACAGTTCGAGACCTTTTTTAAGATCGTTGAGCTGTACATTAGGGTTAATAAGCTGTTCGCCAATCGCAGCTGGCTTGCCCGACGGGGCTCCATAACTGCCAATAGATACGATATAAGCATCGCCGCCACCATTCTCATAAAAAAGCCTGATGCTATTGTACAGGTAATAAACCGTGTTGGGGTCTGGCAAAATAGAATAAAACTGGTCGTTAATAAGCATGTAGTTATTATCGGCCGGCTTGCTCTTTTGTGCCACCATGTAATAGGTTGGACTGTACTGCTTGGTAGGGCTTGCCGGCGGCGCAGGGTCAGGGTAGCAATAAATAGCCTGAAACTCGGCAAACGATGTGATTTTTTGCGGCACATTCAAGTACGACCGGCCTTCGTACAAGGCTTGGGGCGTATACCCTATAAATGCTGGGACGGCGGTTGCCACCGCTACAACAGAATTCGAAAAAGCGTTCTGTTCATTCAAATAGACCCCAGGGGACTTAATGTTTGACTCATTCATAAATCTTGTTTTTTATTTTAGTGTTGCTTAAACATATACATACATGGGTGATGAAAATTGTTGGCTGTCTCCTATTTTTACCTGTCCAAATCTGTGCGGATCTGGGCATGGAAGGCCTTTTAATACAAATTTGACAGGAGCCGATTTTGAGGGCGATGTTTCGTGATGCGCCGTGGGTCTATGCAGCAGGTCGAATTTGTATTTAGGCACCTCGCTTAAAGGCAGCAATTCGTGGCCAGAAGTAAAAAGCAAAGCCGTTTGGCCAGTAGCTAACACTACAGCCGTTGGGCCAGTAAACTGGATATTGCCCTTGCCCGAAATCAGTGGATCGGCCAAAACAATGGCGCTTTTGTTAACCACATAATACTGCCATTGCGTAGCCTTGGCTTTTAAGCTGATGGCAAATACGGTGCTTTTGAACGGATGCGACAACACATCGTTGAAATGGATTTTCAATTGGCCTATTATGCCAGGTGCTAAAGTTTCGTCGCTATAGTTTTCGGCCAGTAATTTGTTTTCGTCGGCAAGCTTGCCGCTATCGTAACTCAGTTTGCCTGAACTGTCAATCGGAAATGCGGTAAAATAAACAAAATCTGCCCTGAGGCTTTCCATTTCAAAATCAAAAAAGGCATCAGCACTGACCTGCTTAAGGTAGGCCAAAAAAACCTCGCAGGTTTGCAACGTATTCGCATACAAATCAAAACCTCCAACCCTATTCACAATTTTGAGTTCGAACCTTTTTTGAAGTGCCTGGGTTATTTTTCCAGGCTTGAAACGAATGCACTTGCACAAGCCGTCTTCAAAATAAGAGTGGCTCATGTTTACGCTGCAAATCAATTTAAAAGCAGTTGTGATCATGTTGCCACCTGATTAGAAGTTTGAACAATAGCCCCATCAAAGCCTCTAACCTGATGACCTTGAATATTAATGAGCCTCATTTTATAAATGACCGAAGGCTGGTATTTTGCTCCCATAGCCGTCCATAAACCCTGCATCTGCTGGTAGTTTATTTTTTCGATTTCAAATTCCAATCGGTCGAGGCCTGCCGGCAGGTTAGCAAACGAATAAGCATTGACCAAGGTATTCACCTGAAAAAACAGCATGACCTCGTTCAGGAATTTGAGCGACTCTTTATAATCGTCGAAATTTGAGCTGACCAAAACATAGAGGTTATACCTTTCGTCGGGGTTTACGTCGGCATAATTGCCATTGGCCATTTGTTGGTGACGGGTATAAAAAGGCTGTATGGTTTCTTTTTCGATATTGATTAGCGAAAGGATAACCTTGTTTTTGTTGATTTCGGGCACCGATCCATTTCCTTCGATCAGATTGTTCAAGATCACCTTGCTCTCTTCGAGCGCAAACCGGTTTCTTAAAAACTGATCCATCAAATCATTCGTAAATTGGAGCGCTTTGCTTATCATCGCCGATTTAATTTATGGGGTGAGCGTGCTGATTCAAATGTAGCGCGAGAAGCAAGGCGAGACAAGATTTTGCCATATACCTTTCGTAGACAAGAAGATGGGCAAACAACAAATTTCCGTATACAAACCGTAGACAGGCCGTAATTTTGTATACGCCAACCCATGCACAAAAGCAAGCGCAGTGTTTTAAACCAAAAATTACAAAGGATTTTAACTAACTGTTTACGGTTCTGAGATAGCTTCTCAGGTCTTGATTTTTAGAAAGTGACATCTTTTTCTTCAAGCGGTACTTGTGTGTACGTACGCTTTCCTGGTTAATGCCCAACAGGTTTCTGATGTCGTCGTTGGTCATGTTCATTTTCAGGTAGCAGCAGTATTTGAGGTCGATGGTGGTTAACGAAGGATATTGCTGTGCCAAAGTGAGCAAAAAGCTCGGGTCGGTTTGTTCAAAATACAGCTTAAAATCATCCCATAGCTTTTTATTGCCTGCCGATTGCTTGATGGTATTTACAATGGCGGTCAGCTCGGCCCTGGTGGCGTCGTTTACCTGCGGGTATAGTTCGGCAATACGTTCTTTAACCTTGGCCAGCACTTCAACTTTCTGATCGAGCTCAAGTACATATCTGCTCAAGCTGCTATCGTTTTCATACCTCTCAACAATTTTTTCGGTTGCAACAGCAATTTCCTGCGATATGGGCAAAGTGGGTTGGTTAAGCAAAAATACAGAATTGATGCGGCTGGCCAGGTAGGACTCATTGGCAATGTGCTCCTTGGCAAAAGCAAATACAATCCTTCTTTCATTCCAAACCAAGGTTTGGGCCTCTGCCTGCGAAACGAGGCAGATTACCGGAATATTCAAAGGTCTTAAAAAAACTTCCAAGTCATTCAATACAGGTTGGTTATCCCTAAAACACAAAACAATCAAGTTTGGTTCCATGGCTTCAGCAATCCGCAGCAGGTCGGCAGTACGGGTGGCCGAAACCACACTATGGGCAAAAGTGCTGCCCTTAGTGCCGTTAAGCACCAACGCCAGGTTCGCTGTATCATCACAGCCAATCAAGATTAATTTTTCGCTGCTCATTCTAATACCTGTTGAAAAATTCAATGTGTATTGATGAAATGCCTATGGCGCCAAGAAAAGGTGTGATTTAATAGATCTAAAATGGCTGGCTTAGGCTTTCAGAAAGAAAACAAATACAATTGCTTATCTTAATGGAGCAATGCGTTTAAGGTGAGGCTTTTTGGCGTAAATAAATGTTCATGAGAGCGTTGTACTTAGTTAAGGATGAAAACTTCAATAGTCATTAAAAACAATTTGGGCTTGCCAACACTATCCTATTGCAAATAAGCATAGGCAAGAAGGACCGGAATAGAGAGGAAAAATCTACGATTGCGATACTAATGAAGCTAATTTAATTAATTTAACTACCGATTGTAGCGATGTAAAAAATTAGAGCATTTGCAAAGACCTTCTTACAGCAAAGAGCCTCCGTTTTTGGAGGCTCTTCGACATTAAAGTAGATAAAAGTGCTTAGATACGCTTAAAATGAATGGGGGATATATTCATTTTCTACACTCCCATCATCATACAGTTTAAGCAGGGCATAACCCGGCGGGGTTTCCAAATAATAGCCTTTTCCGGCCGATTCGGCATCACCTTTGCCCCACCAAAAACCGCTCATGGCTCCATTGCAGCAATAAAGCACTTCGTTATAACTCGTATGGTCAGCCAAGTGGTTATGGCCACTCAGGCAAATGCGAACCTTGTCTTTATGTTTATAGAAAAGGTCTTTTAGTTTTTTACAATCCGAATGGCCACCGCCAACCAATACCTGCGTAGTGCCCAAAATCGGATAATGGCACATCAGCAATACTGGCGTACGGGCGGGCAGGCTTTCCAGTTCGTTTTGCAGCCACTTAAACTGCTCTTCGTCTAAAGAAATTTGGCTGTTGTTGCCATCTAAGATGATGAAATGCCAGTTCTTCTTTTTAAAGCTGTAATAACGATTCGGAATTTTCAGGCGTTTAACTGCGTAATCCTTCCCATACATGGCATCGGTTTTTGCTGGCGCCTTCCACCACATATCATGGTTGCCCAGGCAACTGAAAACCTCATATTTCGCAATGGTTTTGATGCACTGATCCCATAGGGCCCACTGCTCAATTACCTGCTCTCTTATTACGCTATCATAAGAGGCATCATTGATAGAATCTCCCCCATTCAAAAAGAAATCGGGCTTATGATTGTCTATGATATGTTGCAGGCATTTGGTAAATCGTTCGGGTGCCTCATCACCTTTTCTAATGTGTACATCGGTAATATGAGCTACTTGAAGCGCTACTTTCTTGTTTTTGCTTTTATTCTGCGGTTCTACAAATGCCTGCGTACCTTCCGTTAAGGCCGCGCCTGTGGCAAGGCCAGCGACTTTAAGCAATGTTCTTCTGGATATTTTCATAAGTGTTTTTAGCCTACTATTTTTTAAAAGCGGTTACCAACCAAAAATTTGTTTGAGGTTTGGATTGAGTACGACATCCTGATTAGGGATTGGGCGATAGTAATATTTGGACTCTACAAAATTACGGGTAACCGATTCGGTAACAATTGCGCCACCTGATGTGCCATTTTTAAGAAATACGGTTGCATCAGAGCCAATGGTTCCTGTACGGTAGTAAATGAGCTTGACGCCTAGAGCATTCACTTCCTTTTGAGACTCTCCCGGAATGGTCTGCGAACGGTCTATCAAGATAACATCTTCTATTCCGTCTCCGGTGAGGTCATATTTACCTAAACCAGCAAAATACATACCCTCTGGGCTTTTCGCCAGCAATTGGCCCGCCTTCCAACGCATCAAATCATCGTAGCGGGTATTTTCGAAAGCAAATTCTACCCTGCGTTCGCGTCTAATCTCTAAAATAACGCCTTTGTTGGTTGCAATATTAGGATATTGAAGTACCATTACCGGATCGGGGTTGGCATTGGCCTGTGCCAAATTCAAATCTGGCAATCCGGCCCTCTTTCTCAACAAATTAACAGACTTGTCTAACTGAGCCTGGGTTAGCGTGCCCAATTCGGCTTGGGCTTCTGCATAGGCCAACAAAATTTCGGCATAACGGTATACCGGAAAATCGACGCCATTTAACGTGTTGTTGTCTGTACTGTTTACATAGCCTTTCAATTGGTGGTAACCGGTAAAGTTTTTATTCAGGCGTTGGATATAAGGTGAAGGATTAGCTGCACTGATCCACCCCGGATATACCAGGGTTTGCGCCATGCGCGGGTCTCTGTTTTCGAATTCCTTTACAAAACCCAGTTTGTCGTAATTGGCAATGTCTGTAAATCGGCTACCGTCTTTCATTAAATAGCTTTGTACCAAGTCTCTTGCAGGGGCCTGTTCATAATCGCCAAAAACCGTACTGTTTACATTTTGCCCCTTGTTTTTTGCCAGGTCGAAAACATTGGTCAATATCACTTCCGGATTGGTGGTTAAATCCTGGCTCGAGAAAAGCGCCCCATAATCTGAAGCTGGTTTTCCGGTATTGTAAATGGAAAACTTGCCCGATGTCATGACCTCGTCGGCGATCTTGGCGGCTGTTTGCAAAAAGGTGCTTGCCGTGGCCTGAAGGTTAAGCTCGTCGTGATATTTACGATAAGTGCCTTCATAAAGGGCTGCACGGGCATATAAGGTAGCCACCGCCCATTTGCCAGGCGTGCCAACGGGTACTTTCTCCCTGACGTTTTTATAGGCGAAATCCAAATCAGCCATTATACTGTCTACAATCAAGGTTCTGGGATCGCGGGCTTTGTACAAATCTTTGTCGTCCGGACTTAAGGTTTTCGAGTACCAGGGCACATCCGAAAAACGCTTTACCTTGGCCAGATAAAACTCTGCCCGGTAATAACGGGCCAAACCTATGTAATGCCTTTTAACATCTGAAGATACAGCCGCCTTATTATAATTTTCTAAAAAATAATTGATGTCGCGAAGCCGGGTCCAGCTCCAGCCTCCGGTTATATTTTGCGAATTGGCATTGCCCAGCATTACATTCTTGACTTCTACTGATGCTGTCGTAGCCACGTTGTCGCTGCTCTGATCGTTCAAATAGCTATTTCGGTCTGGCAATGCTAAAAGTCCATTTACATAAAGAGCCAGGTCTTCTTCGGTATTGAAGAAAAGATTTGGCGAGATGGAGGTTTGCGGAAACCTATCCAATTCGCTCTTTTTACAGGCACCCACCAAAAGCATTAAGGCTGCAAAAAGGATATATATCGTATTTTTTTTCATCTTATTAGGGTTTTGGGGTAGCGATGAAACGCTTATGAGGTTTAGGCTGCAAAAGCCTAGCTGTTTCACCCCTACAGGTTAAGTGATTAGAAATCTAGGTTCAAGCCAAATGCATATTTTCTCTGGTACGGATAGGCCCAAGCACTCGAACTTTGGTTAATGGCTTCTGGATCTACATATTTTTTGATAGACGAGAATTCGTAAACATTATCCAGCGAAGCAAAAAACCTTAGGCGGCTGGCCCTGATGCGGCGGCTCAGCTTCGCTGGCAAGGTATAACCCAGCGTGATGTTCTTGATGCGCAGGTAAGCACCATTTAACAGGTATTTGCTTTGCGGAATATCTAAACCCGCACCATAGTTTGCATCGGCCAACCACGACTGTAATACCGGATAATAGGCATTCGGATTGGCATCGGCCAAGCCAGCAGCCAGGTAAGATGCAGAATGTTTTGCCCTTTGGGCCGGAGAATCGGCAGTTGCCCTATAAAAATCCAAGTTCCAAGGATAAACATTGGCATAAGGTTGCTGATAAGGCCCCCAAAACAAGTAGTGGTGCGGATAAAAATCGCGTTTCAATACACCTTGCAAAAAGATGCCCAAATCAAATCCATTCCAATCCATGTTCAAATTGGCACCAATGCTATAGCGATCGGCACTATTGCCAATGATCTTCAGGTCTTTGGGATTATTGGCGCTTAAGCCACGCTCTATTTTGCCATTGCCATCTAAATCTTTGTATTTTGGCCAGCCCGGTACTACAGACAAGGCTCCCCAAGGCACAATGGCACTTTGATCAAGCGCTTTGATTTCGGCTGCATTCTGAAAGAAGCCATCATTCTCCAGTCCCCAGATCTCGCCAATATTTTGGCCCACTCGGTATGAAGAGAATAGGTTTTGTTCGTTTTTAAATTTGGTGATTTTAGACTTCGAATCGGCCAAGAATACTTTTGCGGAGAAATTGAATGGCTGGCTACCCAAATCGAACTTGTCTCTGTAGGTAACCGATAGCTCCCAGCCTTTTGTTCGTAAATCGGCTGCATTTTGCGAAGGCACGGTAGTGCCAAGCACGGCAGGCAACTCCTGTCCGTTGGTCAACATGCCCTTGGTATCGCGGCTATAGTAATCGAATGTCAACAAAAACTTATTGTTGAACAAACCGATATCTGTACCCATGTTTAGGGTTGATACACGCTCCCAAGTATAATTGTTCGGGTCGATAAGCAATTTTGGCGAGCCTGTAATTACTTGACGTTGCGTGCCGTCAATCAAATAGCTCGAAGTGCCTGTTGGCAGGGTTTGAATATAGGCAAAATCGCCTACATTCTGGTTGCCCAGGTCACCATAAGAGGTGCGTAGCTTAAAGGTAGAAAGTACGGGTTCCAAAGGCTTCAAAAAGTCTTCAGAACTGGCTATCCAGGCGAACGACCCCGATGGAAAAAAGCCCCAACGGCTTTTAGAAGGAAATCTCGACGAACCATCGTAGCGACCTGTTCCTTCTAAAATGTAACGGTCTTTGAAGGTATAGTTAAGCCTCCCAAAAACGCTTTGTGTGGCATAAGCACTATAGGTGGCCCCAATTTTTGCCTCGCCAGAGGTTAAGCCCAAATAAGGCAATGAAGACGAAAGCAACAAGTCGCGTTGGGCATTTACCGTCGAATAATTATAGTCTTCGCTGTTAAAGCCCACCATGGCACTCAAGGCATGGTCGCCAAGCGTTTTTCTGTAGGTGGCATACAAATTATAGGCGTTATTATAAAGGTAGCCGTTGTTTTCGCTCACAAAGCCATTGCCACCTTCCTCTCTGATATCTTTTGGCCCATAGCCTATTTTGTATTTTTTAGAGTCGTTATGGTATTTCCATAGCTCCCTTTTAAAAGATGCATCCGCGTTTACGGTTAAATCGCCCTTTAAAAAAGTAGCGGTTGCACTGGCAATGTTCTGAAAGCCAAACATGTTTTGCAGGTTATTGCCACCATCTACCAGCTTGGCGGCCAACCTGCCGGCATCGGTATTGGCCCAAGTTCCGTCAGGATTTACGGCTACATCGGTAGGTTTAAGGTAATATAAATCGGTAAGGCTGGTATTAGGCAAGGCCCGTTTGGTTTCGTAAATACTCAAATTGTTGTCCAACTTTAACCAGCTTAAAGGTGCAAAGCCCAATCTCGACCTCAAGGTATAGCGGTCCCAATAATCAGGAGCCAGTTTGTTCAAGCCGTTGTCTCTTCCATAATCGGCAGAAAGGTAATAGGTTAAAGGCTTATCGTTTAGGCTTGCCCCGCCCGAAAACGACAACGTATGGTTTTGCGATATGCTCGAATTGTTGAAAAAATAACCGTACCAATCGTTGCTGCCCATGTAGGCCCATTTGGTGGGGTCGGCCGGGTCTAGCCTGGTATCGGGAATAGAAGGATTATCGGAGCGTTCTCTTGCCCATTTATAATATTCGTCAGAAAAGTTCACATAATCCCATGGTGTATTATCGGTAGAGGTTTCCAGCACCCTCGAAAAGATATAAGGGTCGGTTACTGGTTTTGGCAATACCGTAGGTTTTCCCCACGATACAAATGCGTTATAACTGATGCTCTGCCTACCTGCTACGCCTTGTTTGGTGGTAACGAGAATAACCCCAAAGGCCGCCCTGGCTCCGTAAATAGCGGCTGAAGCCGCATCGCGAAGCACGGTAAATGATGAAATGTCTGATGGATTTAAGCGCAACAGGTCGTCATAGCTAGTTGCCGGAATACCATCGATAACCACCAATGGCGAGCCCCCGTTAATCGATGTATAGCCCCTGATGTTAACCGCCGGAATTGAACCCGGAGCACCGCCGCCATAACGGATGTTAAGCCCTGGACTTAAGCCCTGTAGCCCTTGCAATACGTTGACCGCAGGTCTTGACTCGAGCTCCTTGCCCGAAATCTGGTCTATTGCACCGGCAATATTGATTTTTTTCTTGGTGCCAAAACCAACTACCACTACTTCATCTAATTTACCGTGGTCGGGTTCTAAGACAATGTTGAGTTGAGTTTTGCCATTGAGGTCAATCGCTACTTGTTTGTAGCCAATGTAAGTAAAAATCAAAACTGCATTTGAGGGTACGTCGTTCAAAATATATTTTCCGTTGCTATCGGTGGCTGTATGCTGGCTACTGCCTTTTACACTAATGTTGACAGACGGTATGGGGCCTTTGGTTTCGGCATCGGTCACCTCCCCTTTCAAGACGATACGTTGCGCGAAGCCGTTTAATGCAAAGAGCATCAGGCAAATCATAAGTAATTTGTTCTTCATAGTCAATTTGTTTGTTAAGTTTTAAAGTTCTAGTTGCTAAGCCGAGTAAAGACTGGGCAAATCTCTCCTCTGAATATTACCTTCAAGTTAAATCTAAATAAATAAATTGAACATTCATTCAATTTATATTTAATTAAATACTAACACTCAACACACAGTATTTCATATCTTTAAGCGCTACCAATCAACCTAAAAAAACTTGCTTAAAACAGACTAGAACGATTATCTACAAACTAAAAAGAGAGATAACTCTGTAAATAAAAACAGGATGTGCTTGCAAAAAAATAGAACAACTTAACAAATGTGAAAAATTCGCAACACCAGATTTTTAAGCTAAATTGCATTTTGAACTAAAAAAAATGGGAAGAAAAAGCCTAAAAGAAATCAGGCAGCTAGAAATTATAAAGATGTTTTATAAGGTTGCCAAAAAGGAAGGCTACGAAAATACATCTATTGCGAAAATTGCTAAGGTAATGGATATCAATCCAAGCTTGATTATCCATTATTTTGAAACCAAGGAAGACCTCACCTATGCCTTGATCGACTATATTTTAGACCGGTACCTACTGATTTACAGTATCAAAAGCAAAGACGGCATTACCAAGGAAGATTTGAAACAAACCATCGAACTCCTGTTTTCGAAGAAATGGAATACACTATTTGATGACGGGTTATTCTATACTTTTTATGCCTTGGCCTTCAGGGAAAAAAAAATCAAGGCGAAATACAAAACCATCCTCGATTCGTTGCGGCTAGCCTTGGCCGATATGATCAGCCAATGCAACGCGAGGCAAGAAATACAGGTGCCAGCGCCAAAAATAACGGCCGATTTTATTTTCGTGATCCTGGACGGTGCTTATTTCTACCTCTCTATGGAAACAGATAAAAATGCCTATGCCTTAAGGCTTGAAAGCTATAAGCAAAAAGCTTTTGAGCTATTGGGAATTACCGCTTAGTTTTTTTGGACGCCTGCTGGTTTTTGAGCCAGCGCCTCAAGGCATATAGTCCAATAAACATCCATAACAAATTGGCAACGGCATTAGGCAGGTCATTGCTGTGAAGGGCAATGGTTACCAAACATAGCGCCCCCAATATATTGAACAATTGGAAACTTACCGATTCGGCTTGGATAATACCCATACTCAACAGCAGATAGCCTATGGTGCAAAGTACTACGCCGAGCCAGCCAATACTTGTAAAAATGATTTCCTGCATGGTTTAAACTAATGCCGCAAAATTAGCATAAATACATGAATTGCCATTGCTTATGTCTTCAACAACCGTATCATGGCTTTATTGTCCAACTCTTTTACCAAATCTATGGCCCTTAAACCGCTATGATTGTAAGAATTGGCACTTGCACCTTTTAGCCGCAATAGCTTGACCAATAAAGGCTAAATGGCCTTTCATTGTGGCCAGCATCATTGCCGTAAAGCCTTTTTCGTTTTTAACATCCAAGTTGCTGTCGCCTTTGGTCAATTCATGCAACAAGTAATTCTCTTTCCAGTTCCATAACTGCCTGTTAACTGTGCCACAACAAGCCAAGCCATCAAGAGTTTAAAAAATATGGTCCATAAAAACCACAAGGCCTCCAAAAAATTTGGAGGCCTTGTGGTGATCGGCTATAAAAACTAGAATTTAACCGTATTCAGTTTTTGATCAACCAATACGCCATCAAGTGCTTTCAACTCAAATTTTACCTTGCGTTTGGCTTTGAGTTTCAGGATAAACAAATCCGCGCTACCATTTAGGCTTTCCTTGTTGCCCACATTTACAAAGGTTGGATACAGCACCTTTTCGCCGTTGGTATGCAGGCGATCGTTGGTTAAATTATCCATCTGCTTGGTATTGAGGCTTTGTACGCCTACAAACTCATAATCCTGTGCATTGTATGGCAAAGCAAAGCTAAGGGCATTTACCGATTTAAGATCTACCCCTTTAACTTTGACCTCAACGATTTCGTCTTTGTTGTAGCTTGGCTTATTGCTGGTTAATAGAAGTTTACCTGCTACTTTGTCTAGCTTGCTATCGGCCACGCCACCTTCAAGTTGCGTAGCGACTACCGAGATGTCGTAAGCATCGATCAAACTGTTCTTATCGATATCGCCATTGCTGATGTAGCCTTCAAAATCGGCATCCCCTTTTCTCAAGCCCGTGTAGTTGATGTAAGAAGTCAGGTCGTTTTTATCGATCAAACGGTCGTTGTTGATATCGCCAGGCAAATAGCTTTCGGTACCAGGCACTTTAAACACATAAAGTTCTCGGCCCGAGCCAAAGCCCCCAACGCCATCGGTCACGGCTATTTTGATGTAACGCGCGGATGGATGGCCCGCAAAATTGAACACCTTCAAATCGCCCACGTTTTTCCATTCAAAATCGCCTGCTGCTGTCCAGTTCTCTTTGTTGGTGCTGTAAAAGACCTTGCCTTTCAGCAATATGCCGTTTCCTCTGCCCGTACGTGGCAGGTAATGGAATTTTTCAAGCTGGTTAATCGATTTCAGGTCGATAATCATATCGAAAGGAACAGCCTTAGCACCCCATTTGGTGTGCCACATGTTACCTTCGTCAAAGTCGAACAATTTATCGATGCCTTCCCCATCCTGATTTTCGGCAGTGGTTTCGGCTACTATGCCCTTAATGGCAAACTCTAACGGATTGGTTTTGGTTTTGGCACTCAAGGTGGTCCATTCAGAAGCCCCATCTTTATTTACAGCCCTTAACTTAAAGGTATAAGCGGTTTCTGGCACCAAGCCATCAAACAAGAAAGTAGTGTCTTTGATATGCGTATAGTGCATATCATTAAAGTCTATCTCGTAAAAATCGGCACCTGTTACAGGCTTCCATGAAGGCTGTAAGGTATAAGCTTCTCTATTTTGCTCGCTCACCTGAGCATTGTTTGGCGCGTTGAGCTTGCCCGAAGATACCAGCTGTTGATTGGCTGGTTCGAAACTAAAACCTTCAACGCTTAGTTCAATTGCGTTTGCTGTGATATCGGTAGCGGCCAGTTTAACCAGCAGTTGCGGGTTCTTAGCCATCACCACTTTTTCAAATTCGCTTCCCTTGGTGGCAAAACGGTTCAGGTTTGGCTGTGCGTCATAAAAATACACGTTATCTTGTTTCAGGAAATCTTCCATCGAACGTGCTTCGGTAAGCCTTAGCTTGCTGTTTCCAACTTTAGCCATCAGCTTTTTGGGCTTAGCTGTAACGTTAATTTTAAATTCAGTGGCTTTCTCCTTCACAAAACCATCAAAACTGCCTTGTGTCGGGTGGATGGTAACAGTTACCTTGTTGTTTTTGTCGAGTTCGGTTTCGATCAGGCTCGAAGTACCTTTGCCCAGTTTGTAGGCTTCTGTAGCGCCATCGTCATCATATTCGGTAAACGAACTCTTGCCAAAAGGATAGAGTTCGTAAATACGCAGGTTTTTGTTAATGCCTGCAACGTTATTGTTTGGGTTGGCCATCGGAATAATGGCTCCGTTTTTTACAAATACGGGCAGTTTCCAGATTGGTGCGTCAAAGCTGTTCAAAATGCAGTTGCCGGTATATTTTTCACCGGTAAAATAATCGATCCAAACACCTGCTGGCAAATAAATACCATGACGAACGTCATTGCCTTTATCGTCTGATTTGGTAGCCTGATAAATCGGTGCCACCAAAAAATAAGGGCCGTACATAAACTGGTATTGTGTTGCCGAACCCTTGGTGTAGGCATTAGGATAATCGAGAAACATGGCCCTCATGATCGGCATACCTGTTAATGCCTCTTTGGCAATGCTGTAGGTATAGGGAATCAACTCCGACTTCAACTTCAGGTAGTTACGGTTGATAGAAGCCACAGGCTCGCCCAGTGCATGTGGATATTTCTCATTAGCGCCCCAGCCATCCATGTTCAATTCCATCGGGGTAAACGTTTTCCATTGGAAGTCTCTGGTATTCACAATTGGGTTTTTGCCACCAAAAATACCATCCATATCCGAGGTAATATTAGGCTGTCCAGACAAGCCCGAACCCAAATAGGTTGGTATATGGAAACGGATGTATTCCCAAACGCCCCCGGTTTGGTCGCCAGACCATACGCCCGCATAACGTTGCGTACCTGCCCAGCCATCAAGCGAAATGATAAAAGGCCTGCTGTTATTGCCGTAATAAGGCATGATCTGCCCTACATCGGCCACGCCGTTTAAACCAAACGAATAGCCCGCACCTACCCAAGCTACATCTGTTTTCAACACGCGAACTCCGGCATCCCTCACCTCTTTAATAATATCCCTTTGTAAAAGCGCGCTGATTGTTGATTTCGGGTGAAGGTCCGACTGTGTCCATAGGCCAATCTCTACGCCGTTTTTACGGGCATAGTCGCCCAGGTTTTTGAGGTTTTGAATATTGCCGTCCAACGTTTCCGTTTGTCCGTAGCCGGCACCATAGCCATCGTTAGGCAATATCCAACCCAAAGGCATATCGTTGTTTTTATAGCGGTCTATAACCCCGCGGGCCGAAAACTGGTAGTTGTTCTTTTCGCCATTCAGTGATTCTTTGATGCCTCCGTTGTCTTTTTGGCTTTCTTTGTAGCGTTTGCCATCTTCAAACAAGATGCCTTTTTCGTCTTCTTTCCAAAAGTCGCGGTTGTAGGCATTCAAGTGGCCTTGGTAAAAGCCGAATTTTGGCAAAAGCACCGGATTGCCGGTCAATTGATAAAAATCATTTAAAAGCGCTACGGCACCGTCATCTACCATTAAAAATACATCCAGGTAATCGGTATCGTGGGCTATTTTAACCTGTCCTTTTTCCTTGGCGCCAAAATCGTACCTTCCTTTTTTAAAAGTATGCCATAGCAAGGCATAGCCGTTGGTAGACCAATAATATGGCGTTGGTGAGGCTACGCCACCATCTGTCCAGCTGTTTTGGTTTTCAATGGCAATGGCTTTGCTTTTATGCGAAAAACGGCCGTTTTGTACCCCGCCACCATAAAAATACTCTTGGGCACCTTCTTTAAGCGCAAGCGTAACTTTCCCTTTTTCGAAATTGATAGGCGCCGATTGCTCTAGGGCAACTGCTTGGGTAGCCTGATTAATCACCTTAAAAAGACCTGTACTTTTGGCTATTTGAATGGTAATTTTTGCTGTAGAGATGATGATCTGTCCATTCTGATCGCTAAGCTTAAGTCCTGCAATCGGTCTGCGCGGGTTTTCGACCAAAATTTTAGCTTCGGGTTTAGCTTCCGGATCCCTGAGGAAGCCATCATTATTGTCTTGAAAAAGCCTAAAAATGCTTTCGCCATAAAAATCGAAGGTTAGGCGCTGCTGGTCGGCAAGCAACAATTCGATGGTCGTAGGGTTGAGCTGTCTTGCACTAACTACCTGTGTTTTTTGGGCAGGTTGTTGCTTTACCAAGTTAGCTGGCGTAATTGCCGAAACGGATAAGGAGCCAATCAGCAAAGGAAAGGCAAGTGCGAGCAGGGCTACGCTTTTGGGCTTGGTTTGCCCAACGATTTTTGTCATAGTCAATAAATTTTTCATAGATAGGAACCAATCGCTGCATAAAGCAGGTATTGAGGTGCCTAATATAGGCATTATGGAAAAAAAATTAACTTATAGATTATAAAGAATATATGACAAAAGGAAATTAGCTCAGGTACTGCCTTCCAAAACGCAACTTATATCGCTGCTTTTCTTCAAAAAACATCCAAGCTGGAACGTGGGGTTTACGAAATAGGTATTTATACCCATAGTTTATGGTATTCGACCCTATTGTACACGGTAACAGCATTTTAGAAATTTGATTTAAAATTATTAACCACTTTTTAAATCCAATTTTTATGAAAAATTATTTCTACTTGATGATGGCTGTATCCATGCTATTTTTTGGAGCCTGCAAAAAAAATACAGACAGCCCTGAAGAACCTGCAACTACCGGTGGCTCGGCAACCTTAACTGCAAACAATTATGGCGTAGACGGCACTGCATCGGGCAAATTCAGTTCTACTAAGGCGGGCATTACCCAAACTACCGTAGCGGGTATTACCACTTTTGCCATTTCGGCCATTAAAGATGGCAGCAACGAATCCATCAATATCATCGTGCCTCGAAAAATTACCACAACTGGTAAGATTACTTTCGTTTACAACGACTCGAGTAACGGCGGCATTACCTTTTCAAAAGATTATACCAAACCTGCCGATGGCGCATTGAACTATAAAACCGATGCCTACAACAATACCACCAAAGGTGGCGGCGAATTGAACATCACCAAGCTCGATGGCAGCAAAATAGAAGGCACTTTTTACTTTGTAGCCATCAATGCCAACGGCAAGGAAGCATGGGCCGAAAATGGAGCATTTAGCGGGACCATTAAATAAGAAAGCCATGAAAAAGACCTTATTACTCATTTGCTTGCTAAGCTTGGGCCTGTTTGCCTGCAAAAAGAGCACCGAAGAACCTGCTCCAGAAACCCCGAAAACAGAAGAACCCACTACTTCTGGAACGCCTACCGAAGGCAACATTCAAATTGTTGACAACGCCAACAATACGGCTAAATACGACGATAAAACCATAACCGTCAAATCTTTTACCATCGAAAAGGTATTGCCTACCATTACCAATGGCTATGCGCAAGTGACGATCCAATCGATAGAAAAAGACGGCATTTTTAACAAGTATGGCATCGGCATCAATATGCTTTCGGGCTTGCCGGCTGTAGGCGTTAAAACCAATGTCGTTGCAGGAACAACCCCCATTATCGGGATCAATATTTTCCAAGACGGCACCATTTACTCGTACTCTGCCATGAACGGCACCTTTACCGTAGATGCCAATGACGGCCATAACGCCACAATGACGGTGAGCGACATAGACATAAAGCAAAGCTATACACAAGGTTTCGACGCAGCCAATAAACGCTTCAAGCTCAAGTCTTTTAAAATCAAATTCGCCTACTGATTTTGCCTGAAACCATGTTGCGTTTATTCCTGGTCTTGTTAGGCCTTGGTTCAAATTTAAGTGGCCTGCCTGGACAAACGCCAAAGCCACAAACCGAAAGCGAGGTACAACAGGTAGTTGCCAAGACCATTAACGGACTTCTGGCCAAGCCATCGTTCAAAAACAAGTTGCAAAGAAAATTCCCGGGCTTTCAGGGCCAGGTTACTATCGATCTGGGCATCAACTACAAGGGCAAAGCGGTTTCTTTCTATGTCGTGGCACAAGAGATGGCACCAACGGATTTCATCGACTTTTTGTCAAACCAGATTCTCGCCTGCCACTTCCCAATCAAATTAGACAAACACCAACTGATTAAAATCCGGCACACCTTACGGATTGAAAACTAAGCAAATTATTTCTCCATGAAAAAGCTCACTTTACTTTTACTCTTGGCCCTTTTGGGGCTCCAATCGCATGCCCAGTTCGGCAAACTCAAAGAAAAACTAGGCGGTTTGGTTGGCGGTGGCAAAGCCGGAAAAAAAACGGGCAACTTTAACACCGTATGGGAATCAGAATTTTCGAATAAGGCCAGTCGCTTGGCCATGACCAACGAAAACGGCACCTACATTTTGGGAACAGACGACAATTCTGCCACCGTACTGAATGCCGATGGCAAAGAAATTTGGAGTGGCGATTACAAAAAAATCACCACCAATAAAACCAATTCCTGCGAATTTCAATATTTCATCCACGACGAAAATGGGGGCTATTTGTTCCTCTTCGACCGCAAATCGCTCGGCAAAGACCGTATTGCAGTCATAGATGTAGCTTCGGGCAAAGAACTCTGGAATTCTGAAAACTACCAGAACCTTTTGCCTAAAGACGCCAATGAAGATACCGAAATCGAAACTGTTAAATACTTATCGGAACTCGATGCCTTTTTGATTACGCAAAAAGACGCATTGAATTTGGTAAAGGCTAAAACCGGTGAAAAAGTATGGGAAACCAAACGCTTTACCGGATCAGTAGGCAAATACCGCTATGACAAAGCAAGCAACACCATCGTCATGTTCAACTACAAGCCAACTTTACTGGCCGCCTTGTTTTCGGGCTTTAAAAACCAACTGGTAAAAATTGATGCCAGCAATGGCGAAATCCTTTGGGAAAACGAATTTAGGGGCACGGTAGAAAAGGAATTGGTAACCAGAAAAGCTGTGGCAGACCTTGAGGTTAGAGGCAACCGTATTTACTTTTGGCTAGACGGTCTGCAAACCTACGACATGGCAAGCGGAAAAAAGCTTTGGGAGGTAACCTACGAAAACGATATGCGCAAAAGCGGAAATGCCTTGTTTGGCGGCAGCCAAAAAGCTATTTATCGCACGCTTGCCGATCCGATATTTACAGATGATGCCGTATACCTGGTTGTTTTTGGCGGCGCCAACAAAACCAAATATGTAGA
The DNA here is from genome assembly GCF_059705275.1 of Pedobacter sp. TM02. Taxonomy (NCBI): domain Bacteria; kingdom Pseudomonadati; phylum Bacteroidota; class Sphingobacteriia; order Sphingobacteriales; family Sphingobacteriaceae; genus Pedobacter; species Pedobacter sp. TM02. The sequence continues at coordinate 1,814,930 of NZ_AP046530.1, read as the reverse complement.
AAAGCACGACTTGCAAAGTGGCAAGCTGATTTGGCAATCGGAAAAGATTACGGGTGCGCTTTCCATGCCCAACATCTATAAAACCGGCAACAGAATCATGGTACAAGTGGGTGGCAAAGTACAGGTACAGGAAATCAAACACCGCAGGACTTCTTCAGGGCTTGAAATAGAATACAATGTGTATTACGACTATATGGCGCAAAAAAACGGCATCCTTTCTTTAGATGACGCCACTGGCCAAACCGTATGGCGTTCCGAGCGTTTCGACAAAAGGATTACCGACATGATCATCGACCACGACAAAACCGTTTTTGTAGGCGATGGGGATGAGTTTTACGCCTACGACATCGTAACCGGCAAACAACTCTTTGATGTAAAGCACAATGATGCCAAAGTGGGTAAGGCTACCGATGTAATCGATTTTGGCGACAATGTGGTGGTACTTTCTGAAAGGGGTTTGGCTAGCTATAAAAAAGCCGACGGCAACAGAAACTACGCAACCGAGAAAATATCCGGCGTTGACTATTTCTACCATTTGGGCGACAATTATTTTCTTCGCGACCAAAAGAACGCTAAAAACATCATTTACGGGGTCGACTTGAGCAATGGCGACATCAAAGGCAGCGTAAGCTCCAAAGGCAAAGGCGGAAGTCCAGTTTATGGGGCTGGCATCGATATTACTGCCGATGGCGAATACATCTTTGCCTTTAAGGGGAAAAAATTAGAAAAGATCAAAGTAAACAACTAAAACAACATGGCCGGAAATTAGATTTTCCGGCTTTTTGTTCTATTTTAGATTGTCCTTGCACGTCCCTTTGCCAAGACATGAACGCTACAATTAACCTTTCTACATGAATTCTACCAATCCCAGCCTGAATATTTTAATTGCCGACGACCACCAAATGGTGATAGATGGCTTAAAAAGCATGTTGCAACATAAACCCGAATACGTAATTGCCGGGGAAGCGAATAACGGCCAAGCAGCTTTCGAACTGATTGTTGCCAACCCCCAACAGTACAACATACTCATTACCGATATCAGCATGCCACTGCTTAGCGGAACCGAGCTCTGCAAAATGGTCAAAAACCAGTTCCAGCATATCCAGGTGCTTATTTTGTCGATGTACAACAATACACAGGCCGTGAAAGAGGCTGTTAATGCCGAAGCAGATGGCTATATTTTAAAAAACAGTGGCCAAAACGAACTCCTGCAGGCCCTGCACCGCATTGCCAACGACGGCACTTATTTCTCGCAGGATATAGTGCCCATTATCTACAACCAATACCAGAAACAAAAAAGCCAGGAGGAACAATTGAAACAGCTCAGTACCCGCGAAAAAGAGATTTTGATGCTGATTACCAACGAACATACCAGCGAAGAAATAGCCGACAAACTGTTCATCAGCAAAAAAACAGTAGACAACCACCGGCAGCATCTCTTAGAAAAATGCAACTGCCGCAGCACGGTAGGTTTGGTTAAGTATGCCATTAAGAATGGGCTTATCAATTTTTAATTCATTGTTCGAAAATACAAGTTATGCCAGGGCATTCAACCTTCATCTCATTTTGCCATAAACTTCTGTTTACAGCATGCCTTTGCTTAGGTTTTTCAATCGCCAGGGCCCAGCAGGAAAGCGATATTGCCAAACTCAACGACAAACTGGCCAAAGCAAAAACCGACATCGAAAAAATAGATGCGCTAACCGAACTGGGCAATGCCTACGCTTATGGCAATAACGATTCGCTAAAAGTTTGGCACTATGCCGATTTGCTGATGACGATGGCCAACAAGGCCGACAATCATATGGGCAGAGGTACCTCCTGCTATTTAAAAGGCATTTATTTCTTGCGAAAAAGACAATTTAACCGAGCGATCGGTCTCTTTCAGCAATCGGCGGTTCATTCGCGCTTGGCCAAACATACCATGAACCATGGCAATGCCTATTTTGCCATAGCCCAATGTTATGGCTACTTGGGACAGCCTGAAAACGCTATCGAGGCCTACAAACAGGCAAGAGATATTTATGCCACACAGGCCAAACTGGCGCAGCTCCTCATCAATACCGACCTTATTCTCTATCGGCTAAACGAAGCCAGAAACAACTACGACGCTTCCCTAACTTACCTGTTCGATGCACTCAAAACCAGCGAAGCGATGCCTAGTAAGTATCGTTATACCGAAATACTCATAGACTTGGGCAATAGCTATTGGCGACTTAAACAATATGAAAAGGCTAAAAGCCATTATCAAATGGTTATAGCTTATGCGCAGCAAACCAAAAACAATATCGAAATCGGAAATGGCTATGCGGGCCTGGGCTTGGTTTACCTGGATGAAGCCAATTATCCGGAGGCGAAAAAATTTACCGAAAAAGCCCTTGAAATACTGCGCAACTATCCTTTGGAAAGCGCCAGGCTCAATACCGTTTATAACAATCTGGGGGGTATTAACCTAAGGCTTGGCCATTATGAAGAAGCCATTGTTTACCTCAAAAAATCGTTGGATTATACCGAAAAAACCAAAGACGTATCTGCCACCATCGTATCGCAGGCCAATATTGGTTATGCCTATGCGCAATTGAAAAAATTTGAGGAAGCCGATAAGTGGTTCGAACTGGTAAAAAAGGCAAACCTCAGCGCCGCCTACCCTTATGCCTTAAGCAATCTGTATGCGCATTTGGCCAACCTGGATTCGCTGAAAGGCGATTTTAAAAATGCCCTTGACCACAAAAACCTTTATTACACCTATGATCAGAAAGATGCCAACCTCAAGGTAAGCCAACAGCTTAATCAATTGAACGCCTTGTATGAAACCGAGAAGAAAGAAGCACAGATTACCCTACTTAACAAAGAAAAGAGCATAGACCTGCTCAAACTCAGTAACCAGACGCTGCAATTAGCCAAAAAAGAACAGGCCCTGCAAATCAACCAGCTCGAAATCAACAGTCAGCACCAACAACTCATCAGCCAAACGCTCAGCGCCAAGGAAAAGGAGCAAGACATCAAATACCTGAAAAAACAAAACCAGATCCAGCACTTGGAACTGCGCAACAAAGCCCTGCAAATTAAGCAGCGCAACCTGATTCTCATTGGCCTTTTGCTTTTATTTACCGTTTTGGCTTTGTTAGGGTTTTCGGTATACAAACGCCACAAAATCAAATTGCAGAACGAAATTTACCAACAACAGGAACTAGCCACCAAAGCCCTTTTTGAAGGCGAGCAACAGGAGCGAATCCGTATTGCGCGCGACCTTCACGATAGCATTGGACAAATGTTATCGGTAGTAAAAATGAACCTTTCCAACCTGCAGCACCAACAGCCCGAAAATGCGGTTGCCGACCGTACGTCGCAATTGGTAGACCACGCCATAGACGAAGTGAGGCATATCTCACACAACCTGATACCCGAAGAGCTTAATTTTGGGCTTTTCAATGCCATTGAAGAACTTTGCGATAAAATCAGTGCCGGCGGTACCCTAACCACCTTAAAAGTACCCAACCACATCAAAAACTACCCTTTTAGCAAACAGAACGAACTCAGCATTTACCGCATTGTGCAAGAGGTGCTCCATAACATGGTTAAACATGCCCAAGCCACCAAAATAGAAATCGATGTAGTGGATAAGGTACAAAGTTTTAGCATTGCAATCAGGGATAATGGTCAGGGCTTCGACCCTAAAAGCCTCAAGCAATCTAAAGGCATAGGCTGGAAAAACATTTCGGCCAGGGTAAACCTGCTCAATGGCAGGTTGCGAATACATTCAGAAAGGCTGAGTGGTACGCAAATAGAAATTACACTACCCTCAAGTTAAGACGAACGAAGAATCGGCACCTTACCTATTGCTTTCTCGCGGCCGCCATTAATTGCCCGATCATGGCTTCCTTATTCCTTTTCAGTGCTTCACCATAAGACCTGGCGGCCTCATCAATAGGCAAATGCGCATTAGACCATAAAATCAGCTCTACCAAAACAGGCAAAAGATCAATACCCTTATCGGTTAAACGGTAAAATATCTTGGCCTTGCTTTCCGGATGCTCTTCCCTAGCCAAAATGCCCGTTGTTTCGAGCAACGATAGCCGATCGGCCAAAACATTGGTAGCTATTCTCTCCTTGGATCTTAAAAACTCGTTGTAGGTATTTTTGCCGTTCATCAAAATATCGCGCACAATAAGCAACGACCATTTGTCGCCAATGATATCCAAGACTGAACTAAGGGGGCAACCCGATCTTACCTTAAGTGGCTTCATTGTTCAAAGCTAGCAAATTAACTTGCAAATAACAAGTTGATTTATTAGCTTTGGTTCTAGACAATTAAACCCGGAAAATATGCTTACTGCAATCAATCCCAAGCTACCCATGCGCGACAAGGCCGTTACCAAAGATTTCTACTTGAACAAATTAGGTTTTCAGCAATTTGGGGGCGACTACGATGGCTACCTGATGGTAGAAAAAGACAATATCCAAATTCATTTTTTCGAATTTAAGGCACTGGATCCCAAAGAAAACTATGGACAAGTGTATATCCGTACCAACGATATTGGCAACCAATTCCAGTTAGCCAAGGCACAGCATGTGAATAGCACCGAACTGGAGCACAAACCTTGGATGCAACGCGAATTTTCGATACTCGATCCCGACAACAACCTGCTTACTTTTGGACAGGAGGTTTTTTAAAGAAGTCCATCGGCCAAACAACGGCTCAACTTACATGCCTTTACGGCATTATTTTGTATTGGCTTTTATCAACAAGGCCATGAGATCCTTGTCTAGGTCTAGCCAATACTTAAATCTTGCATCGATAACCTGCAGGGCAGCGGCATTATCTTTATAAAATTCCTTCAGGTCGGCTCTGAATTTGTTGTTCAACATGTTTTTTAAAAACAAAAAAGCTTGGTCTGGTTTTTCGAAGGTATAAAATACTTGCTTAGTCGAAAATGTGCCACCGGCAGTTTGGATGCCATACATATAAAGGCTTGATTGAGGACCTGTATAAATGGGCGATAGGAACTTTTTTTACCGTCTTTAATAGGTTTCGATACAAAAGCATATTGCTTGCCATCGGCAAAAAAGCCATAGCCATGTATATCAGCAGGCAGGAATTTGATGGTACCTTTTGCATCATCGACTACTTCAACTTCCTCATTAAAATCATTTGTTTTTTGGCCAAAAAAACCTTTTTTAACTTTGATTTGGGCTTTAACCGTATCATTGTTTTGGGTAATGTAATAACCTGGCAAGGCTGATTGCGCCTTGGCATCACCAATGATGAGCAAAAAGACAAATGCCATAAAGAATAGTTTCATTTTCAGAGCTTAATTTCGTTTTGAAATCTGGATATAAATCTATCCTTTTCGGAGGAGAAAAAACGGCTATTTTACTGTTAGAAAATTGTTTTCTTTATTTCTCAGCTCGGTTTCTATAGTTTTTAACCAGTACATAAACCGAGAAGGCAAAGGTAATGGCATAAATAACAGCTAACCCCGTATGTTCGAACTGGAGATTTTCGAAGTCGAATTGCTTCCATAATGTACATCCCAAAATAATGGCAATAACGCCAAAAATAAATGACGATGCTTTTTTCTTTTCCATGTTTTTAACGTTTTACGGCATACAATTCTTTTAAGCCTACCCTTATCTTAGGCCTATGCACTAGGTCAAAAATAGTTTTTCATTTGTTCAATTGCAACGGCGTTCTCACTAAAATCCGTTCAAAATCAAAAGGGATGGCAGCTACCCCATCCCTAGTATCCGATTTTTTCCTAGTGGCTGCAGCAGCCGCCCAACGTAGTGGATGTTTTGTTATGATCGTTGCCTACCTTATAACCGGCTTTTTCAATCGCCGCTATCAATTCTTCTTTAACCTCGTCGCTATCAACAGTTGCAACAAGTTCTCCGTTGGTGAGTTTTTCTACTTTTAATCCGTCGATGTCTTTAATGGCGGCTCCCACCCTCGATTGGCAGTGTGCACTTTGCATATCGGGTATGCTTAATTTTACATTTTCCATGTTATTTTTGGTGATTTAGGTTTCCAGCACAAAGCTGTTTATTAAGTTATTTTTAGGGTTTCAAGATTTATCCTGTATCTATTTTTTCCATTTCAGGCGCAAGCTGTTGCCTACTACGCTTACGCTGCTTAGTGCCATCGCTGCACCAGCAATCATCGGATTAAGCAAGAAGCCATTGATCGGATAAAGAATGCCCGCCGCTATCGGAATACCGATAAGGTTATAGATAAATGCCCAAAACAGGTTTTGCTTTATCGTAGCCACTGTTTGTTTAGATAAAGTGATGGCTTGCGGTATTTTGGTCAGATCAGATGAAATAATGGTCATTTTGGCTACATCCATGGCAATATCGCTCCCTTTGCCCATAGCTATGCTCACATCGGCTGTTGCCAATGCGGTGCTGTCGTTGATACCGTCGCCCACCATAGCTACTACTTTGCCTTGCTGTTGCAGTTCTTTCACAAAATCGGCTTTGTGTTGCGGCAATACTTCGGCCTTGTAATGCCCAATGCCAGTCTGTTCGGCAATGGCTTTGGCTGTTGCTTCATTATCGCCGGTAAGCATATAAAGGGCTATGCCCATTGCTTGCAATTGCTTGATGGCAGCTACTGATGTTTCCTTGATCTTATCTGAGATGGCAATAACGGCAAGTGCTTTATTGCTGTTGGCAAACCAGATTACCGTCCTAGACTCCCGGCCCCAACCGTCGGCTTCCCGTTGCAGTTCGTCGGCGATGGAAATATGATTTTCTGTCAGTAGTTTTTTGTTGCCTACCCAATAAGTTTCGTTGTTGTAGGCGGCTCTGGCTCCTTTACCGGTAATACTATCAAATGCCGATAAAGAAACGCTTTTCGTAGCTTCTTCCAGGTGTTTAACCACCGCTTCGGCCAAAGGATGTTCTGATTGTTTTTCGATGCTGAACAGAACATCCTGGGCATATTGATCGTTGTTTAACCATTTCACAGCCGTAACCACCGGTTTTCCTTCGGTAATGGTTCCGGTTTTATCCAACACGATAGCGTTTACTTTTTTGGCCAGTTCGAGGCTTTCCGCATCTTTAATCAGGATGCCATTTTCAGCACCCTTGCCTACCCCTACCATAATGGCTGTAGGCGTAGCCAGCCCCAAGGCACACGGACAAGCAATAACCAATACCGTAACGGCAGCCAACAATCCTTGTACCAGGCCGTTATCGCCTCCTAAACTTAACCATAACATAAAGGTAAGAATGGCGATACCCATTACCACGGGTACAAAAACACCCGCAATTTTATCGACCAGCTTCTGTACAGGCGCCTTGCTGCCTTGCGCATCCTGTACCATCTTGATAATTTGAGCCAGCATAGTGTCTTTGCCTACCTTTACCGCTTTAAACCTGAAGCTGCCTTTTTGGTTAATGGTACCGGCAAACACTTTTTCGTGCTCTGCTTTCCATACGGGCACCGGCTCGCCGCTCAGCATGCTTTCGTCTACATACGAATTACCCGAAATGACCAGGCCATCGACAGCAATTTTTTCGCCGGGTTTTACCAATATTGTATCGCCGGTGGCTATGGCTTCGATTGGTGTTTGTATCTCGGTTCCGTCGGGCTGTATTACGGTAACCGTTTTAGGTTGCAAACCAATCAGTTTTTTAATCGCCGACGAGGTATTGCCTTTGGCTTTTTCTTCCAACAGTTTGCCCAGCAGAATAAAAGCTACGATAACCGCCGCCGCTTCAAAATAAACATGGGCGTGTAAGCCGCGTTGATGCCAAAAATCGGCAAAGAACATGTTGAATACACTGAAAAGATAGGCAATGCCTGTACTCAATGCCACCAGGGTATCCATATTGGCCGAACGGTGCCTGGCTTGTTTCCAAGCATTGACAAAGAAGTCTTTACCCAGCCATAACACTACCGGCGTTGCAAATGCCCACATCATTTGGTTGGCATAAGGTATATCCATCATGAACATGCCAATAATCACCGCGGGCAACGAAAGCAACACTGCCCAAAAGGTTTTGGTTTTTAGGGCCTTGAATTTCTCTTCGTGAATGGCTTCCAGGGTTTCCTGCTGCGCGCGCTCGTCTGTGACCAGCAAATCGTAGCCAATTGCCTGAACTGCCTTTTGTAATTTCAAAGCATCTGTCATGTTGGGCAGATACTCAATGCTAAGGTTGCCCGTTGCAAAATTTACAGAAGCACTCACTACGCCAGGCTGGTGTTTTGCCATGCTTTCTACGCTGCCGGCGCAAGAAGCGCAGGTCATGCCCAAAACCGGAAAAGCATGTTTAACGGTCGTAACACCATAGCCTAAATCTTTGACAGCCTTAACCGCTTCCGATACTACTTCGGCATCGTTAACTGTAATAGCCGCCCTCCGGTTATTCAATTCAACTTTGTGGGTTCGGATGCCTTTTACCTGTGCCAGTCCTTTGTCAACAATTAATGCACAGTGTTCGCTTTCTACATCTTCGAGGGGAAGAAAAACGGTTTCGTTATCGCCAGTTGCCATATATCGTATGTTTTATTTACGATACAAAATTGGCCAAAAACAGGTGTCCGAATGTTACACTATTTAGATAAAAAGTTATAACATTTACATCTTGGCTGTACGAGGCATTGGCAAGCCCATCAAATGGTTATACCTCGTCTAATGGTTTTCTTTTTTCTGCCTTAACCTGCTTGAAATGGCTCGGTGTAAGTCCGGTTACTTTTTTAAACTGGTTGCTCAGGTAGGCTACGCTCGAATAATTGAGCCGATAGGCTATTTCGCTTAACGAAAGTTCATCGTATACCAATAATTCTTTTACCTTTTCTACTTTTTGGGCAATGAGATATTTTTCGATAGTGGTGCCCGTTACCTCAGAGAACAGGTTTGATAGGTAGTTGTAATCGTGTTGCAGTTCGTCGCTTAAGATATCAGACAGATTACGCTTGGCATCGGGTTCGTGGTAGTGCACCAGCCCGATAATGATATTCTTGATCTTTTCTATCAGCTGACTTTTTTTGTCGTCAATCAGTTCAAAACCCAAGGGTGCCAAGGCCCCATTCAGCACTTTCTTCTCCGTGGCCGTCAACTCCTTTGCTAATGCAACCTCTCCCAGCCTAACGCTTTTTGCAGTTATGCCCAACTTGTCAAGCGCTTGCTGTACCACCAGGATACAGCGGCTGCAAACCATGTTTTTTATAAAAAGAGTATACATCTTGGCACCAAATCTACAGACTTATATCGGATAAATTTATCAAAAAAAGTTTGGTTACACGCTGGCAAATGCCTGAACACCTCTTGAGCAACTTTAAAAGATATCGCATTTTATATTCAAAAAATTGATACAACAATATTTGATATATCAATTATATTTTATTTATATTTGCGCATTCATAAATGCCTGAACTGGCCTATACACTATAAAGCTTACAACAATTTAATTAAAGAATATCCCTAAAAACATGAAGCGAACCATTTTAACCTCGATTATGATCCTGCTAACCACAGCTCAGTTCTTTGGGCAAACCGTAAAGCTGACCAAAACAGAAAAAGAACAGGTGATTAACAGTTTGATTGAAAAACTGAATGACAATTATATCTTCCTCGATGTTGCCCAAAAGGCATCAAAAAACATCAAAGCATTGCAAAAGAAAGGCAGTTATGACCAAATTGAGGAACCGGCAAAACTGGCGAAACTCCTAACAGAGCAGTTGCGTGAGGTGGTGCACGACAAGCACCTTAATTTATGGTATAGCCCCAAAAAACCGGTTGCCCCAACCTCACCACAAGCACAGGAAGAATCTTTTATGCGCCAGATGAAACGGGCTAACCTCGGCCTACCCAAAATAGATATTCTCGAAGGCAATGTCGGTTACCTAAAAATAGAGGGTTTTGGTCCGGTAAACAAAGTTGGCGAAACCTGTAGCGGCGCCATGATGTTTCTGGCCAATACCGATGCCTTGATTATTGACCTGCGCAACAACCAAGGCGGAGAGCCCGACCTGGTGCAGTACCTGGCCAGTTATTTCTTTGACGACAAGCCCGTACTGATCAACAGCCTTTATTACCGCAAAAAAAACAAAACCGACGAATATTGGACGGTTCCGGTGAAAGGCAGCAAATACATTGATAAGCCCGTATTTATCCTGATCAACAACTCAACTTTCTCTGCCGGAGAAGAACTGGCCTACGACCTTAAAACACAGCACAAAGCAGTATTAGTAGGGGAAACTACCGGTGGAGGCGCAAATGATGGCGAGGTTTTCGAATTGGGTAATGGATTTTTCGCTTTTATCCCAACCGGTAAAGCCATCAATCCAATTACAAACACCAACTGGGAAGGAACCGGTGTTGAACCAGATGTAGCCGTATCTGCCACCAAAGCACTTACAACAGCCCATCAAATGGCGCTGAAAGCCGTGATGGAAAAAATGCCCGAACAAGAAAAGCCCTTTTACGCCAAAGCGCTAGCCAACATCAAGGAGTAATATCATGAACAAACATTTTCTAGTTATCGCTTTATTTGTGTTATGCTCGGTTTCATGCCACAAGTCTGACCTTACCAATCCGATGGACAACATTCCTCAAATGCAATACAAGAACCTGGAGGATAGACGAATAACTTTTGGCAACAGCTATGCTTGCGATGTGGATGACGACGGGGTAAACGATTTTGCCATTCACACCGAATACCTTGGCAAGCCAGCAGAGCGTGTTGATTGCCAACAATTTTATTTTAGTGGTGCATTTCTCACTTATTCGCCGGTAGATTCGAACGAGCAAACACCATTGTTAAATACGGGAAATGCGATTGGAAAGAACAGCTATGCTAACCACTCCTGGTACAATGCCACGCACCTTCTATTGTCGGAAAAGGTAATCACCATGTCGGGTAATGATTATTGGCAGGGAAAATGGAAAGAGGTTTCGCATAAATACCTCGCTTTTGCAGTTAAGAAAAACGGCAAGCTCCATTATGCCTGGCTAGAATTATCGTTTTCCCAAAGTACTGAAGCGCTGATCCTGCATCGCGTGGGAATTGCCGTGCTGCCAGAAAGGGATGTCTTCGCCGGGAAATAGACTTTTAAACAAACAGCGCAAACTTGTTCGCATCAAAGCCTTTTCCAAAAAACCGGCTTACAAGAGGCTCTATTTATTTAAAAATGCTCATTTTCTCATCGTAAACAGGGCTCTGAATATTTAAGAAATTCAGGACACTGTGAAATACATAGTTTTGAGATAACATTTTATTGGGCTTGAGCTGTTTTGAACTATTATCAGAATACCAAACTATAAAAGGAATCTCATATTGTTCTTTAGGTGCAAAACTAATAGGCACTCCATGCATATACAGGTTTTTTTCGCCCAAAGATTCGCCGTGGTCTGACACAAAAAGCATAGCGCTTTTGTATGCTTTTAATTGTTTCAGGTCTTCAATTACCCGGTGAAGGATATAATCGGTGTAAACAATGGTATTGTCATAAGCATTGATCAGTTCTTCTTTAGAGCAGTTGGCCAATTCAACACTGTTGCACACGGGCTTAAAGGTTTCAAATTGTGGCGGGTATTTTTTGCTGTATGTTGGGCCATGGCTTGTACTGGTGTGCAGCACGATCAGTATCTTGTTTTTCTTGCTGGCCAAAATCCGTTCTTTTAATCCGGTTAACAGCACTTCATCGTATTGGCAACCTTCGCCCTTGCAATCCTTACCCAAAATTTCTTGGTTCTGGTATTCTTGGATATGAACCGGAGGCTCGCCCCAGTTTGTGGTTCTCCAAACAACGTCTACATCATTCCTATATAAATAATTAGGCAGGATTTCGTATAAATCGTCGCTATTGGTATGTTCTAAAATACATTTTACGCCTGCAGTGGTGTACGTGGCGCAGGATGTGGCATTAAAATGAAACAAATTCTGTGTTTGCGCAAGCAGCGGGTTCGTATTCTTCTTGTAGCCGTACAAAGAAAAATTTTGGCTTCTAGCCGACTCGCCTATCACGAGCACTACAACAGATTTCTCATTATCCCCGATGGTGGCATTTGGCAATAAAATTTCTTTCTTATTTTTTTGTTGCTCATGGATATAAAAACGTGAAATATTGACAACATAAGACCAAGGCATTGCCAAGCCTCCCAATTGTTTGGAATTTTTATCGATCCATAGCCAGTTGCTGGCATTGGCAAACACCAAAACGACAATAAACAACAGCGTTAACGAAGAAGTTAGAAAGAACTTCTTTAAGGATACATTTATTATTTTGACCTTAATAAGGTAGATGGCGGGGATTATACCGAGTACAACAATGTACAAGATAAGCTTTACAGAAAAAAAGCTGCTGGCTTCTTGGTAGTTGGTATTGAGCACATTGCCAATCATACTTTCGTCGATGATCACGCCATAAGTGTTTACAAAGTAAACCGCAACTGCGCTCAGGACAAAAAACAAGACCAGCAAAGATTTTCCAACAATCCGCGACAGAAAAAACAGCAGATAAAAAACAAAGGCGTTGGTAACCAGCATGAGGACCACCAGGCTGACGATAAGTACCATACTACTCAGGCTTTTATAATCGATATGATTAAAAACATAAGCATAAAACGGAAAATGAAAAAATAAAAAATTCAGCAAACTCATCAATAAAACAAAATGAGTTATCCTTAATTCAGTTTTTAGTATAGCCTTTAGCATAGACATGAATAACTTTAAATAGTGTAACTACCAAACTCGCCAGTGAAAGGTAAAAAATGATCAAATTTTCGTCAATGATTTTGTTGATTGCGCAAATACAGCAAACCAGGAAAAACAAAACAATAATTGGATAGTATTTTTTATCGCCGATCCATGCCCAAATCCTATATTTTCGGCTGATAAAAATACCGGCAAGCCCCGCAATATAGCCTATAATACTGCCTATTATAACATCAAGCGGATAATGTGCTCCTATGCCCACCCTGGTAAACGCGAGGATCAATCCCGCGATGATTATAAAAAAAGACCACAAAACCTTATGCTTCGGCTTTTGGGGCATCAATGAGAAAAGCAGCACGGCAAGTATCGTAAAAATTGTAACCGAATGTCCTGATGGCAAGCTGTTGTGCCCGGTCAGTGTTTTTCCGACGATCACAAAATCATGATGATCTAAAACTACGGCAGGCCTCGGCACTGCAAATATATACTTTAAAAGCTTGGAAAATGCACAAGAAACCAACAAGCCCGATAGTAAAGATTCCCATATTTTTGGGGCAAACACAATAAAGAGACCCAGAAACGATAAAAAAATCGATGCATCTCCCATTTGCGTAAGGTTATATTGGAGATGGGGATATTGGCTCAGGCTGTGGTTAATAAAAAGGAAACCGGATTTTTGGATCTGAATGTATTGATTAACGCCCAAGGCACCCCAACTATACAGCAATGCAGCAATTGCAGCCAACAAAAGTACGGGTAAAATAAACAAGGACAGCTTGAGTTTTGCGTAGTTCTTTAAAATATTTATCTCCATTATTTTTTGTGCTGATTGGTTTGCGCCTTAATTAGGGTGGTTTCGGACGATTGAAGGATTAAATGCTATTCCACCATCAAGCAGAAAATACAATGAAAGGGACACGAGAAGGGTTTGAGGGACGTCCCATATTTTTACTTGTTAAAAAAACAAATTACTGTATCAATTTTGTAGTAATTCTGAATTTACTAACCTAATAAAAAGTTGGCATATTATTTCGGAAACCCATATTAAATTTCAGCCTTAGAATCTGCCTGTTTTTTTCAGGCAAGGTTGCTGGACAGACAAAACAAAAAAGCCCCCTCTGTTTTCGCAGAAGAGGCTTTCGTTTGTCGGGGTGGCAGGATTCGAACCTACGACCTCCACATCCCAAATGTGGCGCGATACCGGGCTACGCTACACCCCGATCGGTATCTTGAGCTCAAGAATAAATTCTTAAGGCTGCAAAGATATAAAAATACCGACAAGATGATAAATTTTTTAAAAAATATTTAACCTATAAGCACAAGTTATCATCAGCCATCGCTAAAACTTATAGCTGTAGCCTAATCTAAAAACCTGTGTTTCTAAATAGTAGGTGCTTTTTAGCGTAAAACCATTGCCTATAACCGTTCTTTTGGTTTTGGGGCTATTGAAAAGATCGGTGCCATTCAAGAACAATTTGCCCTTCCCTTTTTGTAGCTGTCGCTTAATGCCCAAATCGACCGAAAACCTAGAACCAATGGTGCCCTGTGGCACAATATAACTTTGGCATCGGTTATTTTTTGTAAATTGAGGCAAATCAGTAAAACCGAAGTGTTATGTGGAAAATCTATGCCCTGCTTTCGGCCTTTTTTGCGGCAGCCACAGCCATTTTGGCCAAAGTTGGCATCAAAGGCATCAACGCCAACCTGGCAACGGCCATCCGTACGGTGGTTATCGTTTTTATAGCCTGGGGAATTGTATTGGCCACCGGCGAAATCAAGGAGATTAAAACGCTTACCAAACAAAATCTTATTTTTTTGGCACTTTCGGGCGTAGCCACAGGCTTATCGTGGATATTCTATTTCAAAGCCTTGGAAAAAGGCGACGTCTCGAAAGTAGCGCCCATTGACAAGCTCAGTGTTGCCATTGCCCTTGGTTTGGCCTTCTTGATTTTGAAAGAACCCATTGAAGCCAAAACCCTGATCGGGGCCTTGCTGGTGGTGGCTGGCAGCATTATTATTATCCTCTAGTACGCCCAAAAGAATTGCTTTTTCTACTACAGTATTGCTACAGAATGTTTGAGTTGATTTAAATTAAAAACTCATGAAAAAAAGATTTTTTTCGCTAGTGGTCTTGCTAGGTTGCGCGCTGCTAGGTACTGCCCAACAAAAAATCGGGCTTCATTTGCTCAAAGTCCATAAAATTGAAAGCGACGGTGGCTGGGACTACCTCTCTATCGACCAAAAGAATGGCTTATTGTATGTATCACATGGCAATCAGGTTAACATCATCAATAAAAACACAGGCGATTCTGTGGGCATCATCCGCAATACCCAGGGTGTACACGGCATTGCCATAGCCAACGAATTTAACAAGGGCTATACCAGCAATGGCAGAATGGGTTCTTGTACGGTTTTCGACCTGAAAACTTTCGCGGTAATTACACAGGTAAACGTTGAACAAAATCCAGATGCCATCTTTTTCGACAGCTTTTCTAAAAAGGTATTTGTTTTTAATGGCAAAAGCATGGATGCCAGCGTTATCGACCCTAAAACCGACAAGTTGATAGCAACCATCCCATTGGGTGGCAAGCCCGAAACCGGTGTTTCGGATGGCAAAGGCAAAATTTATGTAAACATGGAAGATACCGGCGAAATTATCTGTTTTGATGCCAATACTTTTAAAGTGCTTTCAAGATACAAGCTCAAAGGTGGCGAAGAACCTTCCGGATTGGCCATAGACAAAACGACCTCGAGATTGTTTACGGTTTGCAGCAACAAGGTAATGATTGTTATGGAAGCCGGCACTGGCAAAGAATTGGCGGTTTTACCCATTGGTGGTGGTGCCGATGGCGTAGTTTTCGACGAAACCACCAAAACCGCCTACAGTTCGAATGGCGAAGGCAATATAACGGTGGTCAAAGAATTAAACGCCCAACGTTTCGAGGTACAGGAAACCATTGCCACCAAAACAGGCGCCAGAACCATCGCCTTAGATACCCAAACCCACCATTTGTTTTTGCCTACTGCCGATTTTGAAAAAGCGGCGACGGCGAATGCACGCCCTAAGCGGGTTCCAAAAACCTTTCAGGTATTGGAATTTGGCAAATAACCATCCTATCGCCCCGAACCAAACAGCAATATTGCTTAACTGGACCGGGGCGATTCTATTTTTTCCATTAGCGGTAAAATTTCCTGATCAGGCTTGGCAAGGCAATAAGCAATAAAGGCAGGCCAACAATAAAACCACCAATTACGGCAATAGCCAAAGGCTGATGCAGCTGTGCTCCGGCACCAATACCCAGGGCCAACGGCATTAAGGCAATAATCGCACCCAAAGCAGTCATTAATTTGGGGCGCAAACGCGTAGAAATGGCATAGGTAATGGCATCGTCTACATTTTTTTCAGGCAGCGATTCTTTAAACTGCAGGAAAGTAAAAATGGCATTTTCGCCAATAATGCCCACAATCATAATCAATCCGGTATAACTGCCCACGTTTAATGGCGTATGGGTGATGAATAGCGCCAGGTAACTGCCCGAAATCCCCAACACGGCAATCAACAAAATGAGGAAGGCAATCTTAAAATCCTTGAACAAAAACAAAATAACGCTGAAAACCAGCAGGCTCGATGCAATTAAGATGGTCAACAATTCGGCAAAAGACTGTTGCTGTTCCTTGTAGGCCCCGCCATATTCGATGTGGTAGCCGGAAGGCAGGTTAACTTTTGAGCCAACGGCCGTTTGGATATCTTTCATGGCACTGCCCAAATCGCGGTTGTCTAAACGCGCGGTAACCACTCCTATCGACTGCAAGTTTTCCCTTTGTACTTCGGCACTGCCGGCCTGTATCGCTACCTTGGCCAACTGCTGTATCGGAATGGCCGTTCCATTGGGCAGGAATATCTTCATCCTGCCAATATCCTGGATACCAAAACTACGGCTGTTGGGATATACCATACGAATAGGCGACAGCAATTGCTGATCGTATAGATCGCCAATGAGGTTGCCCTGCATGGCCGTTTGTACCTGCGTTTGGAAACTCACAGGCGTAATGCCATATTGGGCCAACAAATTGAAATTAGGCTGAATATTGACCGTTGGACCCGAAAGCACAATACCATCAAAAACATCGGCCGTGCCGTTCACTTTCGAAACAATAGCAGCCACTTTTTTAGAAAGCGACTGCAATGTGGCCTGGTCGTTGCCAAAAACCTTCACTTCGATAGGTTGCGTAGAACTCATCAAATCGCCGAGCATATCTCCTATCACCTGTCCAAAATCGATTACCAAAGCCGGCTGGCTACTTTCAATTTGGCTACGGATTTCCGAAATCACTTCTTCTGTGGTTTTGGTCCTGTTTGGCTTCAACTGGATCAGGTAGTCGCCGGTATTGGGTTCGGTAATAAAAAAGCCCATTTGGGTACCTGTACGCCTCGAATAAGCCTGTACTTCGGGTATTTTAACCAGCTTTTTTTCTACTTCTTTCAACATCCTGTCGGTTTCTTCGAGCGAAGTTCCCGGTGGCGAAGCATAATCGAGTACAATACTGCCCTCGTCCATTTCGGGCAGGAATCCGGTTTGGAGATTTGGAAACACCAATACCACAGACAGCAACAACAAGGTCAGCAAAGCAAAACTGATCCACGAACGTTGGATAAAGTAGCGCACCCAGCGCTGGGATTTCACTTCCTGCACCTTTGTTTGGGCACGCAGCGCATGCTTTCCGCTATTTTTGGTCAGCAAAAGGTAAATCACCGGTAAACCGATCCAGGTTACAAAAAACGAGCACACGAGGGCAATAATCATGGTATTGGTCATCACCTGAAAATAAGAGCCGGCAACCCCCGTCATCAGTACAAAAGGGATAAAAATAACGATGGTACTGATAGAAGAACCCAACATGGCCGGAAACAGGTAATTAATGGCCCTAATGAGCAGGTTTACGGTTGGTTCTTCCGGATGCTCCTCATGTGTACGATGAATTTGCTCTACCACCACAATGGCATCGTCGATGATCAAGCCGATAGCCGCCGCAATGGCACCCAAAGTCATGATGTTTAGCGAATAGCCTACAAAGTAGAGCACAATGATGGTTAGGCAGAGCGTAATCGGGATGGTGATCAATATCGTGGCGCTGGCTTTAAGCGACCTTAAAAAAACAATGGCTACCACAATGGCCAGGGCTAGGCCAATCCAAAGACTGTCTCTAACGCTTTTTACCGATTCATTTACAAAATCGGCCTGTACATAATAAGGTTTGATGCTTACGCCCGCAGGCAACATCCTTTTCAATTGCTTTACTTTAGCATGCATTTGGGCTGATAAATCGACCAGATTGGCATTGGGCTGTTTGATTACCGCAATGAGCACGCCATCCTTGCCATTGGCATTGATGCGAGTATACTCTACGCTTTCCTGTATTTTGACGTTGGAAATATCTTTCAGCTGCACCATACGATTGCCTTTCCGGGCCAGTACCAGGTTTTCTAAATCAGTTTTGCTTTTCACCGTGGCATCGGTAACCGAGAGGTACAGGAAATGCGATTGCGAAAGATAGCCATTGGACTTCATGAAATTGGTTTGCCCCAAAGCGGTGCTTACCTCGTCGGGCGAAATGCTCAAGGCCTGCATTTTTTGCGGATCGAGCTCGACCCAGAATTCTTTGGTTTTGCCACCAATCACCCTGATTTCGGACACGCCGTTAACTTGCGATAAAAAGGGCTTAACTGTATAATCGGCTATGCGTTTGAGCTCGGCAGGCGATTTGGAATGGCTTTCTAAACTGTAGCCACTTACCGGCAAAATGGAAGGGTTCATTTTCTCGACCGAAATATTTACCCCAGGCGGCAAGAAGCCACTTATCTTTGCAATTTGTGCCTCGATACGTTGCTGACTGAGGTCGATATCGGCACCAGGGTTCATATAGGCCGATAATTCGCAGCTGCCTCTACTGGTGGTGCTCCTTACCAACTGCAAGTCGGGTACTTGTTTCACGGCATTTTCTAAGGGCCGGGTTACCGTAAGCACCATTTTATCGACCGGCTGAAGCTCGGCCTCGGCAATGATTTTTATTTTGGGAAAAGTAATTTCTGGAAACAACGAGGTTTTGAGCTGCAGAAAGGAATAGGCTCCGCCCAGCAATACAATAACCAATACGGCCAGGATAGGATTTTTATGGGAAAGAAAAAAGTTCTTCATCTTATTGCATGATTTTGACCTTCGCCGTATCGGCTATGCCGTAATTCCCAGTAGTTACAATACGATCGGTTGGCGCAAATTTGGGACTGAGCACCTCTACAAAGCCATTATTTTCGATTCCTTTTTTTACGTTTACCTTAACGGCGGTAGAATCGTTGATCATTTTCATTACCCAAAACTCTTCTTCGGTTTCATTGGCCAATAGGGCCGATTTAGGCAATACCTGGGTATTTGCACGGTTGCTTTTAATCAGTTTCACTTTGGCAATCAGTCCTTCGGGAATGGTAGTGGACGCATTTACCTTAAGGATATAGCGTTGGGTTTGCGCCAGCGAATCGACCGAAGGCATGGTACCCGCCAAGCTACCCTGCAGGCGCTGTCCGTCGGGCAATTCAATGCTGATGTTTTTGTTGATATGGATCAGTTGGTTGTACTCATAAGGCAAATCGAGCAAAAACACCAAACTGTTGCGGTTGCTGATGGTAGCCAAGGCCTCACCATCTTGAACGTAATCGCCTTTTTGGTGATTTACCTGTACAATCAGGCCAGCTTGGGCGGCCCTGATCTGGGCAACACCAGAAAATTTGAGGCTGGGATCGAGCTTGTTTACGCTGTTGCCAATGGCCTTGGCTTCTTTGGTAATCAAACTGAAAAGCAATTGTCCGTTACCCACCTGCTTGCCGGTTTGCGCATTGGCGGTTTGGATATAGCCGTTGATGTTTGCCTTGACAAAACTTTTTTGCAGGTAGGCCGATACGGCGTTTACATCAATGGTTTCCAACAGCGAGGTATCTGCCACCGAAACTACCTGTACAGGTGTGACAGGTACGGGCGGTTCGGCTTCAGTATCGGTTTGTTGCTGGCAGGACGTTAAAGCCAATAGTGCAAAAACCGCAGGACATAAAATTTTGATAGCGCCTTTCATATGAATTAATTGTTCCAGTAGTTAAATTGATTAATAAGTTTGAGCCTATTGATGGTGGTTTGTCTCAACAGTTGCTGTGCGGCCAGGTAATTATTAATGGCAATGACATAATCTGCCACACGCACATCGCCGGTGCGCAATAGTTTGCTGTCTACCTCAATCAGTCCCTTGGCAAACTTAAGCTGCTGGTTCAGCGGACCAAACAAGCTTTCGCTGGCATGGAGCTGTTGCGCAATCAAACGCAGCTGTTGTCGCTGCTGGCGCAGAAAGAAATCTTTGTAATAGGCCGACGACGACAGGCCCAGGCTCAGTTTTTCGTATTGCATTTTGCGCTGATGCCCGTCGTAAATTGGAATAGACAAGGTAAAACCCACACTTGTCCCAAAATTTTTATAGGGTTGCAACACAAAAGAAGAATTATAGCCACCATTGGCATACACGCCAAATTTGGGCTGGTAATTGAGGTCAATAGCTTGTTTTTGGTTCAGGTTTTTCAAACTGTCGATGGTAAAACGCCGCACAAAAAAGCCGTTGTCCATTTGCGCCACCTTGCGCTCTAATTTGGGTTCGGCCAGGGCCACCGTAGCCGTATCTGTAATTCCGGCCAGGTAGTTCAAGTTGGCATAATCATTTTTGTACTGGATTTCAGCCTGTTTTAAAGCCAATTGTTGTTGTTGCAGGGTAACCAAAAAGGTAAGGTATTCTGATTGCTTGTACACATTGCTACGAGTCAATTGCTTAAGCAGGTGCTCCTCTTGCTGGAGCAAATGCGTAAGTTCTTGGTTAAATGCCACTTCTTGCTGACTGGCATAAGCCGAAATGTATTGATCGGTTATTGATTTTTTAAGATCGAAAAGCGAAAGCTGGCTGGCATATTTAACCGAATCGTTTTGCAACTTAACGCCTGCTAGCTGGTTATTGATTCTTTTTTTGTTCAGTACATCGTAGTTAACGGTAAGCAAGGCTTCTAAAGCCTGTCCGTTGGTGAGCACTTCATCGTAGCCATAGCCCTTAACTACCGGCGCATATAAACCCGCAGCACTGGCCGAAACTTGTGGCTTTTTGGTGGCAAGCGCCAGGAGGCTATCTATTTTAAGCGATTGCTGCTGGTTTTTGTAGTCTTTGAGCACGGGACTGAGGCGTATGGCTTCCTGCAGGAAATCGTCGATGCTCTTCAATTGCGTTTGTGCGCTAGCTACAAGGGCCTGCATGAGCATTATGGTGCAAAAAATCAAAAATCTCGAGATGATTTTCATCAATAAAGCGGATTTATTGTACTTAAAGTTATTGAAGAAAGTTGAAGAATTGCCACCATTAGACAGTCGCATCATCAACTTGATTTTAAAATTTATAACTGGCCATCAGCCCGTTAGCACCCTCCTGCCTATAGGGCATTACCGAAAGGTTTTGTACCGATTTACTGGTAAATACCCTTCTGATGTAAGGATAAACAAGGTAGGCGATTTTGGTAGAAGCTATACCAAAGCCCGCTCCCGCAACCACATCGCTAAACCAATGCTTGTTGTTGTACATGCGCAAAGTGCCGGTAGCCGTGGCTACAAAATAACCCGCATAGCCGTACCACGGCGAAACGCCTTTATACTCTTGGTATAAAAATTCGGCTGCTGCAAAAGCCGAGGCCGTATGGCCAGAGGGGAATGAATTGAAACCCGAATGATCTGGGCGAGGACGCTGTACCCCATTTTTAACCAAATGGGTTGAAAGCCCCATAATGGCTGCCGAGGTTACATACAGCATCGAAGCGTCCAATAAATTGTGCTGGCCTTTTATTCCGGCCAGGTTCAGTCCGTAAACAGCCAAGGCCGGCGCAAACTGGATGTAATCGTCAACATGGGCTGCAAACAGCGGGTGATCTTCCTGCAATTCGGCCCTGGTGCTTTCATCAAGTTCCTTTAATGCACCATTGTTGTAAACCGCGGCAAAGCCATAACCCATTAAGGCTACAGGGGCAATAAATGCAGCAGGCCTGAATTTAAGCGGTTTTATTTCCTGGTGGATATTCCGTAATGCGATTTGTTGTGCATCTGCCAAAGCCAGTGTATCTGGCTGCTGTGCTAAACAGGTACCAGCCGTACACAACAACAGCAGGGTGCCTGTTAAAGTGTTTTTCATTTTGGAGAGAGGTAAACTAAGGTTTAATGGAATTGCCCTGGGCATCAAAAAGCAAATCTTTGCCTTTTACCTCTGCCTCGTAAACTACTTTGCCATCGGCTTTGGTAATTTTGGCCGCTTCGGCAACTTTTTGGCCTTTCAGCTTCATTTTTACCGCATCTGGCAGTTCAGACACCTTAATTTCTACTTCGGTTTCCAGCAATACGCCTTGCGGGGTATACACTTCACTGGTTTCTTTGCCGTTTAAGGTAAATCCGGCTTCAAAGTTGGCTTTTTCCATCTCCCAGCTTACCTTGTTCAAACCCGCATGATTTTTGGCAAAGGCCGCTTTTACCGTGGCCGGCACTTTACTGGCATTTACTTTTTGGGCATAGCTTGTCGAAACCGCAAGCCCTAGTGCTAAAGATAATACAGCTATTTTTTTCATGGTGCTCATTTTTGAATAAAACTAGCATCCAATTATGTAGCAATTCTGTAGCTAAAATGTAGAAATCCTAAAGCCTTAGCTAGGGCTTAAAATTGATGGTAAACTGATGCTGCTGGTGCTGATACGCATAACGGATCTCGAAGCCATACAAGGCACAGATCTGTTTGCCAATGGCCAATCCAAGACCCATGCCCTCAGAAGCGGCCGATTTGGAAAAGCGTTCGAACAGCTGATGGTCGAGTGCTGCATTTTTGCCCGTATTGCTGATTTGCAACGAATCGGCCTGCAGCTTGATGCTCACAGTGCCGCCGGTGTGGTTGTGCCTAATGGCATTGCTTAGCAGGTTGTTCAACAGAATATCGGCCAGGTACTTGCTCATTTGCACGGTACAAGGTGCCAATTCGAGGTGCAAAACAAGGCCATCTTTTTCGAAAAGTTCTTGAAACTGCCTGGTTTTATTGGCCACCAGCTCTTCCATCGCAATCTCCTGCAAATCGGGAATGAGGTTATTTTCTATTTTGGCCAACAGCAGCAGCGATTGGTTGATCCTAAACAAACGCCCAACGCCATGATAAATATCTTCCAGTATTTCGCCCTGCTCGGCGGTAAAGGATTCGGTCTGCAATAACGAATCGAGCTTGGAATTGATAATGGCCAAAGGGGTCATCATTTCGTGCGAAGCATTGTCGGCAAAGCTTTTAAGTTCCTTATAATCTTGTTTTACGCGGGCAGCCATGGCATTAGCCGAACGGTTCAGCTCCCTAAATTCGTCAATATGGGTAGGCTCCTGCACAATATCGCCCATCTTGGTCAGTTCATAGGTCTTCATGTGGTTCAGGATGGCATAAAAAGGCCTCCATAACCTATTCAATACAAAGCGATTGATGAGCATGAGGGCCAACAACAGGATAATGGTTACCCCCAGCGTAATGAGCAGGATAATGCGTACCAGGTCTTCCGACTCTACCCTTGATTTGATGATGGTAACCTCATATTTTCTGCCGTTCAGGCTTACCGAAGTCACCAAACTTCTGCCCGGTTCGGTTTCGTGCTCTTTGGCATTGAGGTATTCGGTATAATAGAACCTGCGAACACCTACACTGGTATCGCGCAGTTCGCGGTAATGCACCTGCTGGTCGATATAACTGGAAGGCAACGGCAACTTACCGTAATGCTTGACATATTGGATAATCTCTTCTTCTTCCACCACCAGATCCTTATCCAGTTTTTCGGTAAGGATGAAGTGGATGACGGTATAATAGATAATGCCAGTGATAATAAGCACCAGCAAGGAAACAAGCAGGTTAACGCGGTTATATCTGGTGGCCAATTTCATTTAATTGCCAAATTTATAGCCAATTCCGTAAATAGACTTGAGGTAATCGGGCGAACCGTTTTCCAGCAGTTTTTTGCGCAGGTTTTTGACATGGGTATAGATAAAGTCGAAATCGTCGGCTATATCCATTTCATCGCCCCACAAATGCTCGGCCATGGCATTTTTGGTCACTACCTTTCCCTTATTGGCCAAAAAATAAACCAGTAGCTCAAATTCTTTTTTGGTGAGCGCCACCGGCTTTTTGCTCACGGTAACGGTCATGGCCATTACGTCTACATTAATTTCATGATAGGCAATTACATTGTCGCCATCAAAATTCTTGCGCCTTACAATGGCACTTACCCTGGCTTTGAGTTCGGAGAGGTGAAATGGTTTTACCAAATAATCGTCGGCGCCCAAATCGAGGCCTGCCAGTTTAGAATCGAGCGAATGCCTGGCCGAGATGATGAGTACACCATCCTTCTTTTTCAGTTTTTTCAGGTCCCTCAGCAGTTCCATACCCTCGCCATCGGGCAAGCCAAGATCGAGCAGAATACAATCATAACTGTAAAGGGCTATTTTTTCGGAGGCCGACCGGTAGTTCGAGGCCGATTCGCAAATATTGCCCTCTTCCGTAAAATAGCTCAATATGCTATCGCGTAAAGCCTTCTCGTCTTCGATAACCAGGATTTTCATGTTTCAAATTAATGAAATTAAACGTCAAGAACACAAATCAAATCAATTGTTGCAGCAGGCGGATGTTTTTTTCTTTGCAAATCTGCAATTTATGCCGTCCGAAGCTGGTGAAATATTGGTGGTTCAGCAACATTTTCAAATTGATCGAATTCCATTGCAAAGGGGTATACTCCAAACCGATTACCTCTTCCCACTCCTGCTTAAGCGACTGCGCAAAGGCGAGGTAGTTATCCATCGAGAAATGATAAAAATCGGCATCGCAGATTACCTTTTCTACAAGGCAAACAGGCTGTTGCGGAAACCGGGTGGCCAAAATGCAGGTGCTTACCTCGTCTAGCCGGTGCTTGGCCAAACCATAAGCAGCCAAAAACTGAACCGCGATTTCTACACTGGCCAATTCATGCTGCTGATAGGTTTCGGTATAGCCGGTATCGTGGAACCAGGCGGCCAACAGTACTGTTTCGAGCTCTTCGGCATCAAGACCGGCATTCATTCCAATCTCCCGGGCAGCGTTCACTACATATTGGGTATGGGCCACATTGTGAAAATAGAGCTTGGCACTCAGTTTCTCGCGAAAGAGCTGCTGCACAAAATCACTAACCAAAGCCTCTAACTGAACAAAATCCATAACTTAATAACGCACAATTTAGCGGTTAATTCTGTAGAGATTTTGAAGTAAACGAATTCGGCGCAACGAATTGAAAATTGTTTGCAACTATTTGGCACCCTGCTACGTCTAAGTTAAGTGGCCGGGCTTAAGCCCGGCTACACCAGCAAAACCAAACCAACTACAACATGACTTCTAATCATACTCAAAACCAACAACTTGAACAGTTTAAGGTAAACATTAAGATTAGGCTTGCCTTTTTATGGACAGCCGTAATGTTCTGTTATGTATATGGCGATTTCTTCTCGCTTTTTGTACCGGGCCGCCTCAAAAATCTCATGGCCGGACATTCGGGCGTAGGCCAAACCACACCTTATGCCTTATTGGGCTTTGCCCTGATGATGAGCATTCCGGCGCTGATGATTTTCCTCTCGGTTTCATTAAAAGCGAAAGCCAACAAAATAGCCAATCTGGTGGCTGGACTTCTGTTCAGTTTAATCATGGCTATGATTTTAGCTACTTCTCTAGACAAATGGATGTTGTTTTACGGCTATTTGGCCCTTGTAGAGATTATTTTAACCGCCATCATTGTATGTCTGGCTATTACCTGGCCAAAACAAAACCCCAACAACCATGAAGACTGACCAAAAAACCGCACGCCTTGCCGGAGCCATTTACCTGGTGGTAGTGCTTACCGGCACATTTAGCTTGGGCTATGTACCTTCAAAACTTATTTTTTGGGACGAGCCTGCCAAAACACTGCATAGCTTAACCGAATCTGTACAATTGTTGAGATGGGATATAGTGAGCAGCATGCTCTGTTACCTAGCCTTTTTGGCCTTGCCCTTAGCTTTGTACCAGCTCTTGAGGCAGGTAAACGAAAACTGTGCTAAACTGATGGTTATTCTGGCTATCGTAAGCGTACCCATTGCCTTGCTTAACCTGCAACATAAATTTGATGTGCTCACCTTGGTCGATGCGCCGGCATACCTCAAGGGCTTAAGTACCCAGCAGATTCAGGAGCAGGTACTTTTCTCGCTTGATAGCTACGGCCATGGCATTAAAATCGTGCAACTGTTTTGGGGCTTGTGGTTGTTGCCTTTTGGTTATTTGGTTTACCACTCCAACCGGTTACCAAAAGTATTGGGCATCTTTTTGATGCTGGGCTGTTTTGGCTACCTCATCAATGTTTTTGCAAGCATCGCCATGCCTCATTACAGCAGTTATGGTATAGCAAGCTACATCAGGATGCCAGCCAGCATTGGCGAAATAGGCGCCTGCTTATGGTTATTGATAATGGGAATTAAGGCAAAGAAAAATGTAGATTAATCAGTTCAAAAACAACAAGCTAACGTGACGCTACTTAAACAAATCATTTACCTTGACGCGAACAAAATAAAGATCGCCAACGCCTTCGTATAAAATGCCGATAGTGTTTTCGTCGATCATGGTCAGCGCCGAATAGCCATACGATTCGCGTTCGTCGATAAGCAGCTGTGCCCCTTCGCTCCAGGTTTGCCCGAGGTCTAAACTGGTTTTAAGCGTCAGATTTTTCCTCGAAACCGACGAATTGGGATTGCTGAAAAACAGCACGTCTTTTAGCTTGCCCTTTACTTTGGCCCTGGCACGGATGAGGCTGCCCATACAAATAGGGTCGGCTAAGGTATTGGCCGAAGTAGGATGCATCTGCCAGGTTTGTCCAAAATCGTTGGTCGTGGCTATGCTCCTGAATTTTCCGGCATTGTCTCGCATGTTGAGCAGCAGTTGTCCGGGCGAGGTTTCTACCACAGCGCTTTCGGTGGTATTGTTTTTGGCACCTATGCCAGCTTTCCAACTTTGCCCATGGTCTTTGCTGTAAATTATGGTGGAGTGTGGCAGTTTATTTTCATCCCAATATTGCGCCGGAAACACCAAAGTTCCATCGGCCATTACCGAGCCCGTACCCGGACCGTTAAAAAACAGGTTCCACTTCGGATTTTTTACTTCGGCGGTAATGCTTGTCGGTTTCGACCAAGTCAGCCCATCGTCGGTACTCTTTACCAAAACCAATTGCCCAGTTTCATCAGGCAAAAGCCCTGGTTTTGAACCAGCTATAGAACGATTGCCCTTGCTCCATAAGGCAGCTACCCAAAGGGTATGGGTTTGGGTATCGTATAAAATAGCAGGATCGCCCACCCCATTGTTTTCGTTGGGCTCGCCCATGTCCATAACTACTTTCATCGGCTCCCACGTTTCGCCCCTGTCTAGACTTCGGCTCATGCCTACATCAATATTAGCGGGCAAATCCCTGGCATTGAGGTAACGGATATCGTAAACCGAAATCAGTGCACCAGCAGCTGTGGTGGCAATGCCTGGTATGCGGTAGGTATTTACCTTGTCGTCGCCATGCTTCCTAACTATGCTTCCTATCCTAAACACAAACTGCTTCCTGTTCAAACGGACCTGCTTGCCGTTGTCGACCAAAAAATAATCGGGTTGCAGCATCAGCTGATGTGCCAGCTTTGCCGAGTTTTTCAGCACGATATTAAGCCAGAGGTGATGCCCGTTAAAAGTGTACGATCCGTTGAACTTGATGGTAAATTTCCGGCCTTTGATTCGGGTTTCGCCCAGCAAACGTCTGCTTGTAAAATGGCTTAGTGTATCAGAATCATACAGCTCTATTTTTTCGATATCGTTAAGTACTTCGGCACCAATGGTACCCGAAAAGGCATTTAATCGTAATGGGCTTGGATTTTCAACAGAAAACCTGAGCACGGGGTTTTGATTGGCTTGCGTAAAAACAGGCTGATTTTTGGCCAACAGGCTGATTTTAATGTCTTGAGCGCTAACCGGAGCAGGCCAAAAAAAAACCGTTGCGGCTAACCATAGGAAGATGTTTTTCATGAAGATATTAGGTAGTTGTTGTAACACCAAAAATAGGAATAGCACCGATATAATCCATAAAAATTATCACCTATGCCCTATCGCTTCATTTTCGGCTCAAAATTTGCCATCATCTCAACAAACCAAATCGACCTCCATGAAAAACCTGGTTGCGCTATTGTTATTGGCCTCATTTGGCTTTAATGTTGCTGCTCAAAAAAAGCCTGTGGCTAAACGGAAGGTCGTTTTGGGTACTACCGAAGCTTTTGAACAGTTGCCTAAGCTTCGGGCCAATGAGGTATCTGAAGCTGCATTTAACCAATTGCCAAGCCCCAAGGCTTGGACCATGCCCTATGTTGAAACCGAAAACGGCCATTTTTATATCCAAACGGCCAAAGGCAGGCAAAAATTTAAAACATACAGCAATGGTGGTGCGCGCAAGGGATGGAACGGCTATGAACTCTTGGGCTTTTTGTCACGTTTAAATTATTATGCCATTTCCAACAACTCATCGGCTGAGGGTATTGGTTTTGGACAGTTGTTTTTGCTCGACGCTAAAAACGGGTTTAGATACCCTATTGCTTCTTTTGGCGACTGGCATGTGGGTTTGCCTCTCCCATCGGTAAACTACTTGAATTTTGTTTATTACGAAAACACCGCCTATCAACATAAAAACACAGATATCGGTGTTTTGCAATACGACCCTAAAGCGCCTGTAGGCCAGGCTTGGAAAGCGATCGCCAGTTTGCATAGCAATGATTTTGCCGTGGAAGAAATCAGGTGGGCCAGCGACAGTGTATTTTACATCAAAGGCTATGAAGAAGTTTACCAGCAACAAAAATGGTTAAAAAACTACAGCTATTATCAAGTTGAACTTCCGCAAAACAGTGGCCACCCTAGCATCAACCGGCAGTAGTTTCGAGATCTTGATATACCAATAGCTTGCCCTCAAAACAATACCAAATTTGGTTTTCGGCAACAAAATACGGCGAGGAAGGATCTCTATCTATTTCCCTTTCCAATTTGGCGGTTGGCAGGTGGTAGATGATCATTTTATCGCGTTTGATGATCACAAGTTTTTCGTTGTTGAGGTATTTGGCATCATTGAAATTATCGTAGTAATGGCTATATGGAGTTTCGATAACCTGAATTGGCTTCTTTTCTTCGCTAGGAATGGCATAAACATAAATATTCATATTTCCTGGATAAGTATAATACAGCACTACAAATTCGTCTAGTCTGTAATTAAACGTCAGGTTTCTGAAAGCCCCCTCAAGCCCCACTTCAGCCATATCATAATGTTGCTTTAAGGTTTGGCCATCCAAAACTTCAACAATTTTAACACCTTGGGCTCCATAAGTTGGGTTTTCAGCAATAAAACCAAACCTACCGGTATGGCCTAAAGCAACCAGTTCTTCGATATATTCATAATCAAACTCCTTTTCTCCTATTAAATCTTCATTACCCAGCAGTTCAAAAAACGTCTCTTCGCCAGTTTCGGGCCAAAAAACCAATAGATCGTTAAAATCAAAAAACGATTGAGAATTGATGACGAAAAGTTGGTCTTGGCCAAAAGCGGCATGAGCTATATCCTTGTGCTTAAATGTCTTTTGGATCTGCTGTCTACCATCAAACCCATAACGCTCAAAACTAAACTCATCGAAATTACGACCGTCGCTAATCAGATTGGAGTTGTGATAGCTATAGCTGAACACCCGGCCAAATAAAATAACTTCTTCTTTTTCAAAATCGACCTTGAAAAAATGGAGCATTTCCAGCTCTCTAAATTTTCCGGCCACACCATTATTCGTCTCATGAAATTGTTTTTCGGGTGCGTAATTGGGATAATTATGGGGAAAGCCCGACCGGTATAAAGGAAAATATTCGGTTATCATTTTCGAAAACGATAAATCCAGGGCAAATTCGTTCGCTAGCTGCTCATCTTGCGTATCAATGATGGTTAAGTAATAATAGCCGTCCTTTTTATAATGAAGCAAAGCCAGCTTATGCCTTGCCGAACAATAATCCAATCGGACGATGTGGTATTGTTGCCCGAAAACGTCAACATGACCGCCACCTATGTAAATCGGTAATGCTGCAACTTTCTCTTCAGGTTCTTCGATAAGGTCATGATTATCTTTATTAGATTGGAGGAAATACTCCAAATCACTTTCTCTTTTTGGTTTCATCAGCCATTTAACAATCCCAACTATGATTAAAACGATGACGGCTATGCTTGCGCCCATGCTATTTAAGCTTTTTAATTAAACATTAACAAATTAATCAAACTTAAGTCAATTTATAACAAAAGGATTCCAGCTTTCAAGTTTTTGTTATGTTCTTCAGAATGTCTTCATATTTTAAACCTAAATTTATTGGATATGAAGGCAACCTCCCAAACAATTACACCCAAATACTCGTCCAAAACGCGTTTTTGGCACTGGGCTAATACATTGGTCATTTCCGGATCGTTATTAACCGTATTGGTCAATGCTACCTTGTTCGATGGCGGTTCGAGCAGCAGTTTCATTCAAAAAGAGCTGGCCAATGCTGGTGCCAACGTTTCGCAACAACAAGCCAGGTCGGTAGCGCACGGCCTCGAAGACCAGGTTTGGGATGTACATAGCTATTTTGGCTACGCCTTGGCCGCGCTATTCCTTTTTCGGATTATTGCAGAAATAGCTTCCAAAAAGGATTACAGCTTTATTCAGAATTTTAAGCTCACCTTAAAACGCTACCTGTCTAACCAAGCTGTTAAAAGCCAGGCCAGGTATGAATTGGGCATCAAATCGCTCTATGTTCTCTTTTATGTACTGCTATTCGTTATGGTAGCCACCGGCCTTACCATTGCCTTTAAAGCCGAACTTGGCCTTGACAAATCCTTCAGTCATTCGCTAAAAGAAATCCACGGGTTTTGCATGTACCCTATCCTCGGCTTTATCGCTTTGCATGTTGGCGGGGTTTATTTGGCCGAAAACAAGGATAAAAAGGGAATTGTTTCTGATATGATTAACGGAGGGCTCAAAAACTGAATATGACGACCAATCACCACGAAACGCACCTCAAAAGCTCCGACTTCATTACTGATGTAGTGATTGGGATGAGCGATGGGTTAACAGTACCTTTTGCATTGGCAGCCGGCCTGAGCGGCGCGGTAAGCAGCAATGCGATTGTGATTACGGCAGGCATCGCCGAAATTGTGGCTGGTTGCATTGCCATGGGACTGGGTGGGTATCTGGCCGGAAAAACCGAACAGGAGCACTACGAAAGCGAGCTGCAAAGAGAATACGATGAGGTAGCGCATGTACCCGAAAAAGAAAAACAAGAAATAAAGGACATTTTCGCCGCTTATGGCATCAGCGAAAGCGGGCAGGAACTGTTGGCCAATGAACTGTCGCGCGACAAGGATAAATGGGTCGATTTTATGATGAAATTTGAACTGGGACTGGAAAAACCGAATGTCAACCGGGCCCGAAATTCGGCGCTTACCATCGGTACGGCTTATTTTATAGGTGGCCTATTGCCCCTATCGGCTTATTTTTTTACGGCTACACCGGCCAACGGATTGATAGTTTCGGCCTTGTTCACTACCATCTGTCTTTTTGTTTTTGGCTATTTCAAAAGCAAAATTACAGGCCAACGCCCTATTGCCGGCGCACTCAAGGTAACCTTAATCGGCTTGCTTGCCGCCGCCGCCGCCTTTGGCATTGCCAAATTGGTGGCATGATTAATAATAAACTGCAATAAAAACGTTAAATACACCATATGAAAAATCTTTTGCTGATTGCCTGCTACCTCCTAATCACTTCATTTACGGCTTGGGAGCCTAATTTCGAAAATGCCAAGAAAACGGCCAAACAAGACCATAAACTTATTTTGCTCAACTTTTCGGGTTCCGATTGGTGCGGCCCCTGCATACGCATGCACAAGGAGATTTTTGGGGATGCTGCATTTTTGGAAATGGCCGGAAAAAATCTAGTCATGGTTAATGCGGATTTTCCCCGAAGCAAAAAAAACCAACTGGCACCCAATATCAAGAAACAAAACGAAATATTGGCCGACAGCTACAACGCCTCCGGAAAATTTCCTTATACCGTTTTGCTCAATGCCGACGGCAAAGTAATCAAAGCTTGGGATGGTTTGCCCGATGAAAATGCCCAGGCTTTCGCCAACGAAGTAAAACAGCTCTGCGATGCCAACAGATAGCGCCATTGCGACACTCCAGGCCTTTAAAAAGGCAGAAAAACTGATGGGCAACCGCTTCGAGATTACGGTAGTTGGGCCAGATCAGGCATGGGCCGAAGCCAAAATCGAGTTGGCTATAGCCGAAATCAGGAGAATAGAGCGCCTGCTCACAACTTTTGACGAAGAGAGCCAAACCAACCAAATCAATGCCCAGGCTGGTATTGCACCCGTAAAAGTAGACCGTGAGGTTTTCGAATTGGTACAACGTGCTCTGCGAATTTCGACAATTACGGATGGGGCTTTCGACATTACCTACGGTTCGATAGACAAAAGGCTTTGGAATTTCGACCGGCAAATGACGGCCTTACCCGACGAAAGTACGGCCCGAAGCCTGGTTAGGCTCATCAATTATAAAAACGTCATTTTAAACGAAGCCGACTGCAGCATCATGCTCAGAGAAAAAGGCATGCGCATTGGGTTTGGGGGTATTGGCAAGGGCTATGCAGCCGAAATGGCCAAGGCTTTGCTACTTAAAGAAGGCGTAAAAAGCGGTATCGTTAATGCATCGGGCGATTTGACTACCTGGGGCAACCAAGCCAACGGCAGTCCCTGGACCATTGGCATTGCCAATCCCGACCACCGAGAACTGCCCTTTTCATACCTCAATGTGACCGATATGGCCGTGGCTACCTCTGGCAACTACGAAAAGTTTGTTCAGATCAACGGCAAAAAATATTCGCACACCATCAATCCCAAAACCGGACTGCCGGTTACGGGCATCAAAAGCGTTACCATCATCAGCCCGAATGCAGAAATTGCCGATGCCATGGCCACACCAGTAACCATTATGGGTATTGTGGCAGGACTGAACCTGATCAACCAGATCAAACATTTGGCTTGTATCATTATTGACGACGACAATCGGATTTACACCACAAAAAACATCAATATACAATGAGAAGAAGGAATATTAAAAATGGACTTGTCCCCGCCGTGATAGCGGTTGCGGTACTGCTCGTTTCTTCCTGCACTACGGTAAAGGAATACCAAAAAAACAAGCTCAACGATGCAGAAATGGCTTTGGCTAACCGCAAGGTGGAAAAAACAGAATTGAGTTTTCAGGGCTATCGCGAAGGATCTTCAGGAGCCAATGCCGGCAAAAGTGGCGGTGGCTGTGGCTGTAATTAACCAAGAAACAAGATGAAAAAGATATTTTTAACCGCTGCCATGGCTTTTGCACTGTTGCACACCCAGGCACAAACAGCTACTCCTAAAGAAAATACGGGTTTTGAGAGCCGGAAGCTTAAACTCGACGAAATTAACCTGGTATCGAGCTATTACACACAAAACGGCAATAACGCTGCCGTAACCGGGGGCATCGGATCGCAAAAATTGAATGATATTGCCAATGTGTTCGATGTAAAGCTAAGCAAGTACGATTCGAAATCGAGAAAGCATACCTTTGGACTGGAAGTGGGCATAGACCATTATACTTCGGCCTCGTCTGACATGATAGACTTGCATGCCAATTCATCAGCTTCGCATGCCGACACGCGCATCTATCCTTCGCTAAGCTGGAGCATGGAGAACGAGAAAAAGGGAACCACCTGGGCACTGGGCTTATCTTCCTCGAGCGAGTTCGATTATCAGTCGTTTGGTGGCAATGTGAGCTTTTCGGCCAAAACAAAAGACAGAAGCGGCGAGTTTACCGCCAAATTGCAGACTTACCTGGATCAGGTTAAGCTGGTACAGCCTATCGAACTGCGAACGGGGGGACTCACGGGGCATGGCGAGAACTATGGCTCGGCCGCCAGAAATACCTTTGCGGGTTCGCTCTCCTATTCGCAGATCATCAATCAAAACCTGCAGATCATGTTCCTGGCCGATTTGGTACAGCAAAACGGCTACCTGAGCCTGCCTTTTCACCGGGTATATTTTAATGATGGCAGCGTACACCAGGAGAATCTGCCCGATAGCAGGTTGAAAATTCCGCTGGGTTTTAGAGCCAACTACTTTTTGGGCGATCGTTTCATCATCAGGACCTATTATCGTTTCTATACCGATAATTGGGGCGTAAATTCGCATACCGCCGACATCGAAGTACCCATCAAGGTGACGCCTTTCTTCTCGATCAGTCCGTTTTACCGTTATTATACCCAAAGCGCAGCCAAGTATTTTGCACCTTACCAAGTACATACCGCAGCCGACCAATATTACAACAGCAATTACGACCTGGCTAAGTTCAACAGCAATTTTTATGGAGCCGGCATCCGCTTTGCACCGCCAAAAGGCGTATTTGGCCTGCAACACCTGAGCATGCTGGAGTTGCGTTATGGCCATTATACCAAAAACATCAACATGAATTCTGATATTATTTCGTTGAATATCAAGTATAAATAAGGCTTCGATTGCCCTGAATCAAAACCTCTAAACGTAAATGTTTGGAGGTTTTGCTTTTAATCCAGATTTTCTCACCTCGAACAAAAAAGTCTCTCTGCTTTCGCAAAGAGTTTTTTTTATTATAGGAGCGGATAATTGCGATCGTTAACAAATCACTTAAAGAGAAAATAAGCGCACTTCAATAACCAGGAACAGCTATTCACTTATTGCATATTAAAATTACATTGGTTTTTTTGTATTTTTAGTGCTAAAGCCAATTCAAATTGAATCCACCTAAAGTCCATTTTCATTTTGCCACTTATCTCATTTTTTTATGGTTTGCTTTGCCGCTACTGGCTCAAGGACAGGTAAGCCATTTAGCCGATTCGCTTTTAAAAAAACTTGAAAAGCCAAATCTGCTTGATACAGCGAAAGTGAATACGCTAATTAAGCTGGGCAGTGCCTACTACGGTACCGATCCAAAAAAAATGTTGGATTATGCTCAGCAGGCAACCTCGTTAGCAGAAAAAGCAGGTTATGAAAAAGGGCTTGCGCAGGCGTACCGTCAATTGGGCATTGCCCAGTACACTATGGGTAATTTTCAAGCCGCTGAAAAAAGCTTTGCCAATTCGCTGCTGGTCAACCAAAAGATCAAAGATCAAAAGGGCATCGCTGCCTGCCTATCCAATTTGGGCAGCGTAAACATGGTGAGGAACAATTATCCCGTAGCCTTAGACTATTATCAAAAAGCCATCCGCATTGCAGATGAACTAGACGACCAACTCTCCAAAGGTATCAGCTATGGAAACATGGGGGTAATTTACAGCGAATTGCAAGATTATGACATGGCCCTTAAACACTTTCAGGGTGGTTTGGCCATACACCAGAAGATAAACTATGCCATCGGTATTGCTACCGGACTGGGCAATGTGGGTAATGTGTATTTCAAACAGAAAAATTTTGCCAAAGCACTCGACTTTTACCAACAGGCTTTGGCCAAGAACGTAAAGCTAGGTTCAAAGTTTAATATCGCAAGAGAATACGGCAACATAGCCAACACGCAAACCGAATTGAAGAGCTATGAGGATGCCTTTGAAAATTATGCGAAGGCTTTGGAGATTAACGAAGAACTGAAGAATAAAAAGGGGGTCGCCGTAAATTTGCAGGGCATAGCCAATTACTATTTCC
Source organism: Pedobacter sp. TM02 (assembly GCF_059705275.1). Taxonomy (NCBI): domain Bacteria; kingdom Pseudomonadati; phylum Bacteroidota; class Sphingobacteriia; order Sphingobacteriales; family Sphingobacteriaceae; genus Pedobacter; species Pedobacter sp. TM02. Next base: position 1,779,350 of record NZ_AP046530.1, on the reverse strand, counting down.
TGACACAACAGTACCAAAAGGCGATTAGCTTTGCCCTGAGAGCAAACAGCCAGTCGGAGGAAATCAATATCTTCGATGTACAGAAAGAAAGTTTCAATACCCTGTCAGACAGTTACGAAAAGCTAAACAGGGCCGACAGCGCCTATTATTACTACAAAAAATTTGTGGCTGTTAAAGAAAAAATCGAGGGTGACGCCAACCGCAAGCAGGTAACCCGCTTGGAACTGAAATATGAATTCGATACCAAAGAAGAAAAATATAAAACAGCGCAGCTTTTGGCCAACGAAAGGCTGAACCAACAGCAGTTGATGTTGTCGCTTAACCAAACCAAGCTGATGGCCAGCAACAAAGAGCGCGATTTGGTAAGGCTCAACTATCTTAAAACGCAGGCGGAACTCCAAAACCAAAAATTACAGAAAAAATCGCAAGACAAACAGCTGGCATTGGTTCAAAAAGAAAAAGCCATACAAGAGCAACTCGCAATATCATTGTCCCAAGACCAGAAGCTGAAGGAGTTGCACATCAAGCAATTATGGCTGTATGGCATTATTGCCATCATTGGCGTTGTGTCGGTGCTTAGTTTCATCATTCACCGGCTTCGCATCATTTCGCTAAAAACCAAAAGTCAGCTGGGCCAGCAAAAGGCTGATCAGCTTCAGGCCGAAATGCAGATGAAAAGCGACCTCAAGGAAGCTGAAATGCAGACCCTGCGTTCGCAGATGAACCCGCACTTTATCTTCAATACACTTAATTCAATCAATAGTTACATCATTCAAAGCAAGAGCGAAGCGGCTAGCGGCTACCTCACCACTTTCTCCAAACTGATGCGCAACGTACTGGAGCTTTCCAGAAGCAAGACGATCACGCTTAAGGCCGAACTGCAAACCCTTGAGCTCTACCTACAATTAGAAGCACTCCGTTTAGAACATAAGTTTTCATACACCATAGCCGTGGCTGATGAGGTGGAAGTGGAACTGCTCAAAATCCCACCGCTCATCATCCAGCCCTTTGTAGAAAATGCCATTTGGCATGGGCTGCACAACAAAGCCGAGAACGGCCACTTGCTTATCGATATCACGGAAGTTGAAAATAATCGGCTGAAAATAATTATTGAAGATAATGGCGTAGGGCGATTGGCTTCCTCTAAACTTAAAAAGGGACAAACCAACCATAAATCTTACGGAATAGATATCACCATCAACCGGATCAAGATGCTGAACGAAGGAAACGAAGTCAGAATTATAGATTTATACCAACAAGAAAAAGCTACTGGAACCAGAATAGAAATCTTTTTAAACACCTGATTATAATGATCAAAGCTATTATTATTGATGATGAAAAGCATTGCATTGTAACGCTTACGCACTTGTTGGAGAGCTTTGCCGACGTACAGCTGGTGGCCAGTACGCAAGACAGCACGCAAGCGGCTTCGCTCATTGCCAAACACAAGCCTCAATTGGTGTTTTTGGATATTGAAATGCCCCAAATGAACGGTTTCGAGGTCATCAATCAATTTCCTTCTCCCGATTTCAAGGTCGTATTTACTACCGCCTATAACCAGTATGCGCTACAGGCCTTGCGCCTAAACGCATTGGATTACCTGCTCAAGCCCATTGACAGACAAGGAATTGAGGAAGCCTTGGACAAGTTCAACAAACAAGAACTGAGCATCAGCAAGGACCAGGTAAAAAACCTGCATCTGTTTACCAATGGCAAAATGCAAGATACCATTGCCCTATCTACCACCCAGGGTTTATTGTTTGTTAAAATTGAGGATATGATGTACCTGGAAGCTGATAGCTGCTATACCCATATCGTGATGAACGACAAGAGCAGGCACCTGGCTAGCAAAACCATGGCAACATTTGAGGAAGTACTGACCGACAACCCCTTGTTTTTCAGGGCACATAAGTCGAGCATAGTGAACTTGAAATACATCAAGCAATACATCAGGGGTGAAGGCGGAGACCTCATTATGCAGGATGGCAAAGCCATTGCCTTGAGCCGCAACCGCAAGCAGGATTTTCTGGGATTGTTTAAAAAAGTTTAAATGGCGATCCGCAATCGCAAATCAATTGGCCTTATTGCACTTGTTGCGGGCCTTGCCATCATCCTGTTCTGGGGTGCAAACCTCTATAAAATCTGCTCGCTCCCTTTTACGGGTATAAGTACCGATGCAGAAGTAATTGGCTATAAAATAAGCAGCAATGGCGCACGTAAGGTACAAAAGCCTTCAACTACCAAAAGCTTTGCTTCGGGACGCAGTCCATTTTTTAGTTTTGTTACGGCTGGAGGCGATACCGTGGTTACCTATAGCAATGCGCCACAGATTTTTGTGCTGTTCAACTACGACATTGGCGACCATATTACCGTTGCCTATCCTTCCAAAGCGCCCCATCAAGCGGTAATCTTAAATTGGAGAGAATTTCCAGGGCTCCTCTTGATGATTGCTTTCGGACTGCTGATGCTGATTATTTCAAAAAGTTATTTATCGAAAAGCCATCAGTAAACCGACTCTACGAGAAAACGTCTTCCTTTCAATGAGCTTTCAAAATTACGCATTTCAATAAGCCGTTCATGTCGTTGGCTTAACGCAATAAAAACAAATCCTTATTCTGTTCATCTTGCAGCCAGTAACAACTGTTAGTTTATGAGCAGATTCTTATCACTTGTCTTTTTGGCGTTTTTTACCGTCTCTTGCAATACGCCTTACTACAGCAGTGTTAACAACATGGCTGGACAGCCAGCAACTTTAACATTAAGCAACGGGCAAATCCTGTCGGGAAAAATCAGAGTAAATTCATTTGATAGCTACAGCTCCATCAGCAGTATTGCTTTTGCTGAAGGCGTAAGCAAATCGTACCAAACATACGGATTGAATGACATCCGTTTCCTGTTTGTAAACGGCAGCAATTACAGTGTGAAAAACCTGAAAGGGAATGAAATGTGGGGAGGCAATGCCCTGCGTTTTGTAAAAGAGCTTACGCCCATGAATGGCAGCTTACAGCTGTTCGAAAATGAAGTACTGAGTAAAAGTACCGATGGCACGCTACACAGGGAGCAACAGCTTTTTGTACAATTACCGGGCAATAACTTGGATGTCTACAATGCGCAGAGCGACAAGTTCATTCCCAACTTCGATGTAAAGGTACCGGCCATGCTGGCCGCCTGCCCATCGCTATGTGAAAAAATCAGCAATAAAAACAAAGACTTCTTCTATGCTTTTGTAAACCAGGGCGAAACACGCCGTAAACAGGTATGGATGAACATCGTTAATGCCTACAACCAATGCCAATAGCTTTGTTATGAAAAAACTCTTCAAATCACCCTACTTCATTGTTTTGTTGATCACGTCACTTGTTTCGTGCAAGAAAACAGCAACCATCATTCCTAGCCCTGCACCGCAGCCAACGCCTGTTTTAAGCGAGGCCAAACAACTTATCGCTTATGGCTTTAGCAAGAACGACAATCCAACCCTAAGTACCGATGTGGCTGCTGCAATTGATGAAACCAACAAGACCATCAAGGCCACCCTACCCTATGGCACTGACCTAAGTGCTTTAAGGGCCAATTTCACAATTGCTGCCAAGGCCACGTTAAAGATCGGAAGCGTCGTGCAGGTCAGTGGCACCACTGCTAATAACTTTGGGCAAGCCCTTACGCTTACCGTTATCGCCGAAAACGGCACCATGCAGAACTATACCGCAACCATCGGACTTGCCCAGCCACCGGCAGGAAGCAGCGATATAGTGATTAAAAGAGAAGAGTTTGCGGCCGGCCCACCGGTACAAACTGTGCCGATTTTAACAGCAGATTACACCTACAACAGTTCAAATTTACTTTCAAGCTATAAAGATAGCTATGGCACTTATCTATTTGACTACGATGCCAATGGATTACTGAAAACGCAAATTGTAAAAGACAACAATGGCAACACCAGCAATACGTTTACCTATACCCTAAATGCAGCCAAACAGGTGATTATCATTGCGGGAACATACGGACAGACCCAGGAGAATTTCACCTATGGAAACGCAGGCGAGTTGACAAAATATACCAAAAGCTATTACGGCGTAGTAAAAGACACCTATGAATTTACCAACGATAGCAAAGGGCGTGTCAAAACGGCAAAATACACCAGCTCCAATGATGCGGCAGGTACCTATACCCTTTACAGCTATGAGTATTATGATGCCATTTACGATCCCGACCCCATGATCGGTGTGTTCATCAGACCGGGCGTTCTCTATGGCATCGAGCCGTCTACCCGTAAAGCTTATGCCCTTAAAGGCTATAGCTCTCAAAAATACGACAATAACGGCGCAATAGGAAGCCAAACGGTGAGAGCCTATGCTTATACCACTAACGCCAATGGCTTCATTACCAGTTTACCCGATGGTTATGGAGGAGCTCTTTATAAATACACTTTTAAATAACATTTAAATTCAATACAATGAAAAAATTATTCTACAGCATTGTAGTTTGCCTAGCAACAATGGCTACGGCCCAAGCCCAAACTACGCCCGTTCAACCCAAATCTACAACGCCAAAAACGGTAGATAAAGACGTAAAAAAACTAGAAAAGAAAACTTCAAAAGCGAAGACGTTGATGGAGAGAGAACAAGAAGAAAAGAAAACTGAAGAGCAGGCCAAGCCTAACCCCATGAAATCGAAAAGCACTGAAAAGGCAATAAACCCGCAGCCTTTCCAGCCGGCTGGAGCCCCTTCAAAAAAAGTTCAGAACAGCAAGGTTAAAAATTAGAAATATGAAAATGATGTCAAAATTATTAAAAGTACGTAGTCTCGTGCTGTTATCGGCCCTGTTTTGTACAATTTCGGCCTGTAAAAAAAAAGACGACCAACCTACTAAAACAAATTATCCTGAAGAAAATCCACTCAGTGCTTTTTTGGCGACAACAGGATTAAACCAAAATAATATCTCCTTCACCAATCCCACCTCTTTTGAAATGGGCTTTGGCTTTAAACCCAAGGTAAAAGGCATAATCAAAGGCATCACCGTGAAACTCCCTTATGCAAACAGCGCTCTGAAGGTAACCATTTGGGATAAGGCAACTTCAAATGTCATAAAAACTGTTTTTGTAAATGTTCCCAATCCCGATCAGGAAATAAGCGTGGCCTTTGCCGATTTAGAAGTTGCCAAAAACACTGAATATGTCATTTCCATCAATTCCAACAAATTTTATAACCACAGGCGTACGGACAACGCTACCATTCCCTATCCCATTGATGCCGGAAACATAAGTATTACGGGTTCCTACACCAGTAGCACAAGCCCGGTAAGCATACCTACAAATGCCCGTACAACCGAATTTACCGGCGATTACAGCTTTATTTTTAAACAGACCGAATAGGTCTCAAATCTTTGCAAGGATGAAAAATACCATAAAATGCATAGCCCTGATCATGTTGCTTGCAACTACAAGAGGCTACACACAAGCGGATGTCCGCAAGAAAGCGAGCACAGAAATTACAGCTGTCATGCGCAAAAAGGCCGATGCTATTGGCATGCGTCCCATGTACGACAATGCACAGGAGGCAGACAACGGTTACATTTATTCCAAAAAAATGGACCTTGACCAGTTCAATACAGATGCCATTTACATGAGCAAAGCAAAAAATACACCCTTCGCGGTTTATGGTGCCATTGCATTAAAATATAGTGAGTTGGGTGCCATCCGATCTGAAATTGGCTATCCACAAATGGACGAGGTCAAAATGAAAGACGGTGCCTATCAGTTTTTTGAACGGGGCGCCATCTACTGGGGCCCAAAAACCGGAGCTCACCTTGTTTTGGGCGATGTATTGCAACGCTATATGAACGAAAAGTATGCCAATGGCTTTTTAGGATTCCCTACCGAAGATCTTAAAATTACACCCGATGGCAAAGCCGCCTACTGTTATTTTGAGGGTGGCTGCATCTACAACAATAAAAAATACGGTGCGTTTGTAGTGGCTGGCCATATTTTGCGGAAGTGGGGTGAAGAACGTTACGAACGTGGTTTCTTGGGCTATCCCATTGCTGAGGCCAAAGCAGCCAAGTTGGGCAGCAAATCAAACGAAATTACCCATTGGAGCCAGGAGTTTGAGGGCGGAATGCTGGTGGCTAACACCGATGGTCCGCAGGTACAACTGGTACCCGGCATGAACATGCAAAATGCCAAAGATTTCCCTGGCATTTATGCTACCTACCGGGCATTGGGTGGTGTGAACAGTTGGTTGGGCCATCCTACAGAAAAAGCCATGCATGGCAGCGGGGTTTGGTTGCAACAGTTTATGAGGGGTTACATTTACCGTAAAGACAACGATGCCATCGGCTACACCATTCGCAAAGGCCCAATCTGGAACGAGTTTGCCAAAAGAGGCTGGGAAAAAGGTTGCGGATACCCAACTGATAACGAAATGGTGAAAGGAAACACGACCTATCAGGTATTTAGCAAAGGAACCATTTATTATTTGGGCGATGTGAACCAAACGCTCTGGAAAGAGGGCGACAATGGGCAATGGTACCTCGACGGTAAAGGCAATGGCAAAGGTGCCATATCAACTTATTAAAAACAAAAAAATGAATAAAAATACAATGCTTCTTTTGGCAGCTATGGCGATAGCCCATGGTGCCCTTGCACAGAATAAAATTGATGCAAATTATAAAAAGCCAGCACTGGGCAATAAAACAAGTACCATTGCCGCTAAAATTCCGTTTAACAAAGATTTGATGATCAAGGTTTATGGCAAAAGCGAATCAGACAAAGTACTTGACAAATGCCAGGCAGAATACGATGCCTTCGACCAAAGTGGCGATGAGGTCTGGATCTATTCCGACGAATTTTTCAACGGCGAAAAGAAGATCCTGAAAATTGGCGATTATACCCTTTTGGGCAGCGCTACGACCAAAGAATTAGGCACCAACTGGAACGATAAGATCAGCAGTATGCTCATTCCGCTTTCGCTAAAAGTCACTGTCTTTATAGATGATAAATTTAAGGGACTATCCACTTCCACTTCGGGCTATGGCGTTATCAGTATGGAAACCGGGGCTCTGGGTTTCAAGGGCGATTACTACACGTTCAAGTCGGGTGGCAAATACAGTAAGGGCGGATTATACTTTGTCAGCGGCCAAACAGGTGCCGAATGGATCCTTGCCAACGACAATATATCCAGTGTCAAAATCTACCCATAAATTGATGCTTAAAGTATTGTTCTTAGCGGTCTTACTTTCACTGTCAGGCTGGGTAGAAGCCCAATCTACCAGCTGGAAAAAATATGGCATGGAGAATACCCAGCTCTATTTTTTCAGGTTGCCTGTTGGTATCGACAACCATGCTCTGCAGGTTCATGTAATAAGTGCTGCAAATCAAAAATTGCCCAAACGAATGTATTTTGATGGACAACAAATCATACAACAAAACAGGTTTGTATACATGGATAGGTCAACCAACATCTTTTACGGACAAAAACTGCCCTTTTACCTGCCCGCTAACGTTTGGGTATTCGCTTTCAATTATTCGGATGGCTTTTTATTGGTAGATGACAATATTAAAATCAAGATCACTTCGCAGGACAAGAGCACAACGGAAAAGTGGCAACTGCCAGAAATCTTTGACATGCGGAACGATTTGGCACTTTCTTTCAGGCAATATGCTTCTTTATCGCCAACCGAGCTATCGAGCAGATACATCTCCATTTTATCGCTGCAACCAAAAGCAGGAGACCCTTTGCCCGATACGACCTTGGTTTACAGCCTTAAAAAGATGCCTGCAGGAATAAAAATGATCTGCACCAATCTAAATACCCAAAGCCATGCTACACAGGAATTTGAGATTAATGGCGCTTTACGCTATCGAAATGAGCTGTTCTTTTATGTGCCCATACCGGCAGCAACCAAACCTGTAGCAAAACATCCCGACCAATGTAATGGTAAAATGACCGATATAGCAGGTAACATTGGCTTTGCCAGTGGCTGTATCACCGGCAACGGAAGCGGAAAATGTGCGGGCATTTTACAGCATAAAGCCACAAAAAAATACAAAGTGACCATCATTATTGAGCCCTAAAACAAAGTTGGAGTTTCTTCCTTGGCCAGGAACGCAACAGATGACCCACATCGCTACATGACGGCTTTTTACGGCATTAATTACCTCCGGCTACTCCGCAAAATTTCATTATCTTAGATTAATGAAAGGCATTAGCTACGAGGGAATTAAGAGATAAGAAGTAATGTTGTAGTCATTTAACTGTATAGTGATGTTTCTAAAAGAGATTAGGCCGAGCTTGCCAGTGTCTGAATTTGTCAGGCTTTACCGCATCATCGATTTCACGTTTCCCAACGATGAGCCAATTCCTCCAAAATTATACACCCCCCGCCCAGAACATTGCCTACAGTTTTTTCTGACACCGACCGTGATCGATGTGCTTGGAAAGCACATCAGCATTAAACCAAAAAATGCATTATTGGCCGGACAACATACTTTCGTGAACAACAGAACCGTGTACAAGAATTTTTTGTCGCTGCAAATCGTGTTTATGCCTGGCGCGTTATATCGTTTGCTTGGCATTGCTGCCGATGAACTAACGGACAGGTTTATAGAAGCCGGAGATGTTATAGGGCCAGCAATTGAAGAAATAACCGAACGCCTTTATCAGGCCGCCAGCCATCAGGACATGATTGCTATCGCCGAAGAATTCGTTAAAGGATTGGCCTGTACTACGAAAAAGGATAGCAGAGCCATTGATTTGGTTGCCCAGCAAATGCTAAGGCTAAATTGTTCGTTGGACCATTATGTATCGGCCGCTTTTCTTTGCCATCGGCAGTTCGATCGGCAGTTTATCAAAAGAATAGGGATTACGCCCAAGGAATATTTGAAGATAGTACGGTTTGACCAGGCCTTTAGGATGAAAAATGCTACGCCGCAAATGAGCTGGTTTAACATTGCCATTGCCTGTGGATACTATGATTATCAGCACCTCAGCAAAGATTACAAGGCATTTACCGGCTATTCGCCATCCCGGTTTTTTGCTATGGACTCACCCGAAAGGCAACTTGGATTTGAGGAGGTTTACTAAAGTCCATTTCTTACCAATAGTTTAGGGCGAAGATTTTACAATTTTAAGCCATCAAATTTTAGAGAATGGAAAGAAAAAAATTTCTAATGCAAAGTTTGGGTGCAGCGATGCTCTTCATGCCCGGAAAATCGGCATTGGCACAGCTTAAATCAACCGATAACCCGTTTAAGGTTCCTGCCGGGAAAGGCCGTTTTGGCGAATCATTCTTATACAAGGGCAAACATCCGAACGATATCAAGATATCCGGAAAAGACACAGATGGGCAACTAGCCATGTTTGAATACATAGGTTACGATAAAATTGGCCCCTCGCTACATGTTCATTTTGACCAAGATGAGGTTTTTTATGTAGCTGAGGGAAAATACCGCTTTGTAGTTGGCAAAGAAACCATTTTGATGGAGGTTGGCGATACTATTTTTCTGCCACGCAACATTCCACATACCTGGATACAGTTAACAGACAGGGGAAAGCTGGTTTATTTTGTACAGCCTGCCGGCAAAGCGGAAGAATTTTTCCGAACGATGAACAACCTAAAACATCAACCCACCAAAGAAGAAATTGATAAGATACACGAAGAATGCGGCATGAAGGTGGTAGGCCCACCGTTAACCTTGTAAAACGGTTTTGCAAATTGCCATGCTTTCGACAGGCAAAAAGTAATTTGCGCAAACCTAGGCGAAGCACATATTTTATCCTCCAAGCTTCAAAATCCGGCATTTTGTCGGTTATGTGATGATTTCCTAAGCGCAATTTACGCCAGCACCACCCATATGGACTGTGGTGACATGGCTAAGAAATGCCAACTCCCGTACCGCACCAAAAACATGAATTTTATCTCGTTTCAATAAGCCAAGCTAACACTTGGCTTATTGATGTCGATATGATTTAATCCTGTTAATAAATTAGCAGTGAAACTAGCAAGCTATAAGTACAGCTGTCTTTAAAATGTGAGCAAGTACCACCCAGCTTAAATAAATTGATAAGATATGGCCAGAATGAAATTTAAAATCCTAACCATCACCCTGATGTTGCTTGCCAATTTTTGTGCAGCACAGCAAAATTGGTTCAACCTTTATACTGATACTGCAGCTGAAATACGCGATGCGAGAGCAATTACCTCCAAATTTATTGCTGATGTTGAAAAGATAAGTCCCTCAACCAAAATAAAGGTTTCAACCATTTTAAACACCACCCCCTATCTGATCTATTATGATGGCTCACAGGAAACAAAAACTGTGAATCTGCCTATTTGGGCACAGGTCATTGAACCTCAGAAACAGTTCTTCTATAAGTTGGGAGGCAGCGAGGATGAAGGAAAGCGGATCTTCGGACTGTTCTTCAACGGGTTTTATTTGTCCCACGAATTGGGACATGCTCTGCAGCACAAGGTTCAAGGAAAACTGCTCTCACCTTATCAAGATGAGTTTTTCGCCAACCGAATCGCCATGTTGTGGTGGCGCAAGCAGGGCAGGTCGAAAGAATTGGAGCAATGTTATCAATATGCCAAAAAGATGTACGCCCAATTGCCCAATCCTGTTCCCGCAGGACAAAGCGTAGAAGAATACTTTGTTAAAAACTATGAAGAAGCGGCCAAAGATCCTTTTGTTTATGGCTACATGCAGTTTGGACAGTTTATCAGTGTCTACGAAGATCAATCGCTGCCCCGTTTTAACGCATTTGTTAAACGGTTTTTGAAACAAAGAACTAAAAAGTAAGATGAAACATCTATTTTTCATATTGATAATCACCCTTTGCGCGCAACTTGCATTGGCCCAGGTGGCCAGACCTGTTGCCTTGCCTCAAAAGTTAGCACAAGAAAATCCGGAGCTTAACAAGTTTAAGCTTTTAAAGCCACAAGGCGAAGCTTGGTTTTACGAAGATGCCAACTACAAGGGGCAGAAGTATATTCTCAAACGTGGTTTATACACCCTTAAAAACCTCGGCATGAAAGCTAATGATTTCTTCTCCTCGGCAATTATCCCCCAGAATTTGAACGTACTGGTTTTTGAGGATGATAATTGTTTGGGAGATAATTATAGTTTACAGAACGATAACGTATATGAACTTCCAAGCCCGTCTACATTCAATTCCAACTTCGAAAAGGTGTTGATCAAGAGTGGAAAAACCACATTAAATCAAGAATTAAGCGGCTATAAAAACATCAATGATAAAATAAGCTCTATTCTTATTTGGTCCGATCAGGATGAAGTTATATTTTATTTCGACTGCAATTACAATGGCACCAAATTATCGGTAAAGCCGGCGAACACCCGTTTCGTCACCAATTTCTCGAGTGCCTATAACTATGCCGCAGGCTTTTGGGGATACAATAATTTGCACAAACAAAGCCTTGCAGATCAAATTAGCTCGCTTCAATTGAAGGGTGTGGTAGAAAGCGTAACCATTTACTCCAGTGCAGAGTTTAACCTTAAAGATGGAGGAAGAGCAAAAATCATTCGTACAGATACTCCCTGTCTAACCGATGTAAGTTTCACCACTGAAAACAGCCTAATCATAGGCAATTCCAACTGGAACGATAGAATATCTTCCTTCCGCATCAACCTGAAGCCCGGACCTGTTATCATCGAGAACTAATACACCACTTAAATTTAATATTATGAGAATACTTATCACTATCCTTTTCAGCCTATTTTTGTTAAAAAGCCAAGCACAGGACAAGGCTAAAAACATGGCTGAGGCTCGAGCCAAAATGCAGGCATTGATGTCAAAAATGCAACAAAACCCATCAAAAACGGAAGGAAAGATTACCTACACCGTTAACGGAAAAACCTATTCGGTAACCAATGGCATCAGTACCGTAATCATTAACGGGAAAATTGGCGATATTTCTGATAGCGCACATACCGTTAGCATCGGAGATGGAAATGTACACGCTTTTAAGGTGGGGCAAAGTTACGACTGTAAAGGCTTAACAGTAATGGTAGATGGTGTGCAATATGTCCGTAGAAGTAAGGATAATATCGCTACGATAACTTTTTATAATGGCAAATCAATGAAAGGAAGTTTTTCCGGCACGGTTTATAACGAGCAGAGCAAAAAAACATTGCCTGTTTCAGGAACCTTTGAACTTTCCAACATTACGAAGATCTAAAAACCACCACAACCGTTAAAGCCATATTGATCGTTACCTGTTGTTCAGTTTGCGGAATCTTAGTCCGAAATGTAGATCCCTACAATAATTTGATTGAATTTCAGTCTATGATAGATTCTTGCTAACCCAACTAAAAAGATCAAAATGGGTTGCCAAATAGGCCTCATTTTCTTTGCTATTTTTCGGATAAATTGTTTGTCGGGGTGGCAGGATTCGAACCTACGACCTCCACATCCCAAATGTGGCGCGATACCGGGCTACGCTACGGTGCCCCTGTTAGCGGGGGAAACCAATCGAACACCTCTTGCTTCTCCTGACGTCGACGCTGGCTTTTTTGTTTCATGCTCGCACTTCGAGCTCAAAGGCTTGGCGCTTCGCCAAACAAAAAAAGCCTCTCTGCTTTCGCAAAGAGGCTTTCGTTTGTCGGGGTGGCAGGATTCGAACCTACGACCTCCACATCCCAAATGTGGCGCGATACCGGGCTACGCTACACCCCGATCGGTATCTTTTTGCCCTTTCTTGTAAAGGGATTGCAAACATAAGAAAACGGCATCACAAATGAAAATAGAAATAAGCATTTTTTTAGCCTAAATCAACATCCGCACTGAACAACAAGCAGTTAATTTTTCATTGGCATCAAATTTTTCTTATTGATCAGGTTTTTAATCGTCATACCTGCTGTTGCTGATGCATAATTTGATGCTTTTTAGGAAGCAGTTTTCGCGCTAAACCAGTTTAAAACAAGCCTAAATACCGGCTTTGAGGCATTGTTGCATAACAAGAAAATCGAGTTTCTCTTTGATCTACTGCAATTCGATCCACACCGGCGCATGGTCGCTTGTTTTTTCCCATCCCCGCACCTGTTTATCTACACCTGCACTGCGCAATTTTGCTGTCAGGGCATCGCTGAGCAGGAAATGATCGATCCGAAGCCCCGCATCGCGACCGTAGGCATTTCTAAAATAATCCCAAAAAGTGTATATCTTTTCTTCTGGGTAAAGCTTTCTGATGGCATCTGTCCAGCCTTGTGCCAACAGTTCCTGGTAGGCTTCACGGGTTTCGGGTCTGAACAAGGCATCGTCTACCCAACGTTCGGGCTTGTACACATCAAAAGGCGTAGGAATAACATTGTAATCGCCCACCAACGCCACAGGCAAGCCCTGATTAAGCAACGATTGAGCATGCAGCTTCAGCTTCTCAAACCATTGCAGCTTGTAGTCGAATTTTGGCCCGGGAGCCGGATTGCCATTGGGCAGGTACAAACAGCCCACTACCATATCGTTTACAATTACTTCTAAATAGCGGCTATGTTCGTCAGCATCGTTATCGGGCAAGGCGCGCCTCACTTCCTTCATTTCGTGGCCACGGCTCAGGATGGCTACCCCATTCCAGCTTTTTTGGCCATGCCAGATGGCCTGATAACCAGCATTTTCGATGGCTTTGATTGGAAACTTGTCTTGCGGAGCTTTCAGCTCTTGCAGGCAAACTACATCGGGCTGGCTCTCGCCAAGCCAGCGGAGCAGCACCGGCAGATGCCCATTTACGCCGTTTACGTTGTAAGTTGCAATTTTCATGGGATATGGTTTTGGAAGTTTAACCTAATTTAAGCATGATCAAGGCAAAAATAAAATGTAGAGCCAACACCAGGTTCGCTTTGTACCTTGATTTCGCTGAGGTGAAGCTTCAAAATTTCGGAAACCAGGTATAAACCAATGCCAAAACCTGAAATATTGCTCGAATGAAGGGTATGTACACGGTAAAACCTTTCGAAAAGTTTTTGCTGGTCGGCTGGCGTAATCCCCATGCCCTCGTCGCTTACGCTTATTTTAACCTTTGCTGCTCCTGTTTCGCAACATACTTTGATGAGGCTTTCGGTGCCCGAATATTTGGCGGCATTGCCCAACAAATTGAGCATCACCTGCCCTATTTTATCGCGATCGGCACAAATAGAAGAATCCTTATCCATTTGCAGCACGATTTCATGCCCCGGGAACAGCATCTTTGCCTCAAGAATCAGTTCTTCCAACAATTCGCAAAGGCTAAATGTAGTTTTGTTCAACGGCATCCTCCCTTCTTCCAAGCGCGACAGGTTCAGAAAATCGTGGATCATATTGGTCATTTTTTTGATCTGCACATCTGCCTTCCCCAAAGCGCTGACCGTAAATTCGTCGGGATTTTTTTTGGCCCTGGCCTGCAAGAGCTGAACATAGGTTTTGATAGAAGTCAGCGGCGTTTTCAGTTCATGGCTTACAATGGCCATAAAATCGTTTTTCCGCTGGTCTTCCTGCTTTTTCTCGGTAATGTCTCTGGCAATTTTAGATACGCCAGTAATTTCGCCGGCCTTGTTTTTGATGGGCGAAATGGTTAAAGACACATCGATGATTTTACCGGTTTTAGTAACCCTTTTGGTTTCAAAATGCTTAACCCGTTCGCCTTGTTTAAGTTTAGAGATAATAAGGGGTTCTTCTTCCTTGCGATCAGGAGGAATAAGGTTTAAAATAGATTGGCCGATCATTTCTTCGGACGAATAGCCAAACATGCGTTGCGCCGACGGATTCCAGCTGGTAATGATGCCGGTTAGGGTTTTGCTGATGATGGCATCGTCTGTTGACTCGATGATGGCCGCCAGTACGGCTTCTTTTTCTTCTTGTTTCCTCAGTTCGGTAATGTCTCTGGCTATTTTAGATACGCCAGTAATTTCGCCGGCCTTGTTTTTAATGGGCGAAATGGTTAGGGAAACATCGAGGATTCGTTTGTCTTTGGTGATGCGCTTGGTTTCAAAATGATCCAAACGTCCTCCCGAGCCTAAAATCCTTAAGATTGTTGTTTCTTCGTGATGGCGATCGGCGGGGATGATCTTCAGGATGGGCTGGCCCAGCATTTCTGTTGCGGTGTAGCCAAATATCCTTTCGGCTGCCGGATTCCAGCTGGTTACGATACCATTTAGATCTTTACTTACGATGGCATCATCAGACGATTCGACAATTGCGGCAAGAATTGCGCTATGCTGACTTAAGTTCTGGTTAGATATCATCTGTTCACAATAGGATTGATTTGCAAAATATGCAATTGCATCAACATTTGGAAACAGGAAAAGTTGTGGCTATTCAAACTTTTTAGGCAACAACGACCAAAACCTATTGTTTACCAAGCATATGGGGTTTGGCTACCTGCATTCGGCCACATGCCCGTGCGAATGGGCATTAACGCCAGGCGACAAGAATGCTATTCCCAAATCTGCACTACGCAAGATCATCAGTGCCCCCAAAAACAGCATAAACCAAGGCATGTACCTATTTACGTTAAAACTGATGTACTTTCGCAAAAACAGCCTGCTCATTGAGATGATAAGCATAAGCGGACTTGTACCCAAGCCAAACAGCAACATAAAAAAGGCACCGTCTTTTGGAGTTCCGGTGTTCAGCGCTGTTGCCAATGCCAAATAAACCATGCCGCATGGAATCAATCCGTTGAGCATGCCTACAAAGAAACCCCAAAACGGCAAACCATAAAATTTACCCAACAAATTGCCTATAGGCTTGAGCATGCGCTGCTGCAGACTTGCCAAGCGACCAATGTATCGGCCGCTGAACTGCAACAAGGCAAAGGCTATCAGTATTGAACCTACAATCAGGCTCAGTGTTTCCTGACTGGTAAAAACTTTTAGGCTGTTGCCCACGGCACCAACCAACAGGCCTAACAAACCATACACCAGAATACGGCCCAACTGATAGGAAACCAGTTGAAAAGCCGTACCTAACCAACTTTTTTGTTGCAAAGGCATACTCAGCATAAGCGGACCGCACATTACGGCGCAATGCAAACTGCCTAACAACCCCAACAAAAAAGCCAAGGGCAAACTGCTCATAACATCAGGTCTTTTTTAAAGAAATAAGCCTTTTGGCGGTTTGTCCACCGCAGCTCTACAAACCACAAACCCTTGCGCAGCTTAGCCCTGTCGAGCAGGATAAGGTTGGCCTGACCAATGGTGGCCCCGGTTTGCCTGACATCATCCTTGGCTGCCGAAGCACATTTGAGCTTCAGGTCGTAAGCCACGCTGTCTGACAGCTGTATAATAACCTGGCTTGCAGTTATGCTGATTTTCGGTTCGGCCTTGTCGGCAAAAACATTGTTGATGGCTTTATAATCGACATCATAATTTATGCCTCTCTCGTAATAATCGTCTTCCATCAAAGCATCGTTGCCATGCACTTTAAACATGTATACCACCATGCTGATGATAAACAACATGAAAATGGCCATTCCTAAAACTATTTTTCTTCCCCAGTTCATTTTAAAGCGATTGATTGGTGGTTAATAACTGTTTAATTGCGTACCGAGCGTTAATCAAGGCTGCGAGAAGAACGTGGTGCTTGCCGTACTGACGACCTTTTGCTTGGCCACCACTTCAAAAACCACTGCCGATTTATAGGTTTCGATAGCCGAAGCCTTCTTAATCAGGAAAAAAGTAAGCGTTGCTGTTCCTTCCTTGGGCAACACCAAAGGTTTTTGGATAAACTGGATACTGTCTTTTGGATCTTTAGACCGCAGCACAAATGTTATGGGCTTATTGGTTTTATTGATCAATTCGGCATTGTACAAATTGCTTACCGTGCCGTCTTCCCTAAGCTGGTAAAGCGTGCCACTGGCTCTTAAAACCGTGGTTTCAACATCCTGCCTTTTGTAAATCAGGCTCGAAAACACCAGCATGATGACCGCCAGAACTACCATGTAACCATAAGCTTTGATACCCAAACGGTAAGGTTTTTGGTGCTGGATAAAATCCTGATGGTAAAAGCCGATAAGATTTAGGGGCTTGTTGATTTTGTGCATCACCTCGTTGCAGCTGTCGATGCAGGCCGTACAGTTAACGCATTCCAACTGGGTTCCGTTCCTGATGTCGATACCAGTTGGACAAACCTGCACGCAAAGTCCGCAATCGATACAATCGCCTCTGGCCGTGCTGGCTTGGCTACGTTGCAAATGCCCCCTCGGTTCGCCACGTTGTTGGTTATACGCCACTACCAGGCTCTGGTTGTCTAACAACACGCCCTGCAAGCGTCCGTACGGACAAATAACGGTACAAACCACTTCGCGTACATAAGCAAACACCCCATAAAAAACGAAGGTGAAGATCCAAATAGATGCAAAACCGCTCATGTGCTGCGCAACAGGCTCGGTCATGATCTTATACAGCACATCGGCACCAATCATGTAGGCCAAAAAAGTATTGGCGATGCCAAAAGAGAGCAAAAGAAAAATCAAATGCTTGCTTCCCTTTTTCAGGATTTTTTCGGTATCCCACGCTTGGGCATCAAGTTTTCGCTGCTGATTGGCATCGCCTTCTATCCAATATTCTATCCTCCTGAAAACCATCTCCATAAAAATGGTCTGCGGACAGGCCCAACCGCACCATAGCCTACCCAATATTACCGTAAAACAGACAATAAAGATGATAAACAGCAACATGGCCAAAGCAAACAGGTAAAAATCCTGCGGTGTAAACAGCAGTCCGAAAAAAACGAACTTTCGTTCCAAAAAATTGAGCAGCACCAGTTGTTCTCCGTTCAATTTTAAAAACGGAAAAGAGAACAAGCAAAGCAGCAAAACGTAACTTACCCATTTACGGTAGGTATACAGCCTGCCCGAAGGTTTTTTAGGGTAGATAAAGTTCCTACCGCCTTCCTTAACGATTTTATTTTTTTGGAGTGCTTTCATTTTTCAGCGTATCAGTTGCTGCTTTGGCTTCATATTTTTCGCCTTGCGGAGCTTTGGCATTAGCCGGATGGCTTCCCTGCAACGAAACAATGTAATTAGCTACTTCGGCAATGTTAACAGAACTCATGCTTTTCTCCCAACTCACCATGCCTTTAGCCGGCACGCCGTATTTAATGGTTTTAAAGATGTCGTTGATGCTGCCTCCATGCAGCCAAAACTCGTCGGTAAGGTTAGGCCCTACCAAGCCCTGGCCGTGCTCGCCGTGGCAGGCAATACAATTGGCCATAAATACGTTTTTGCCATTTGCAATCAAGGTTTTATCTATTTTCACCGTATTCTCATCAACCTTGTTTACCGATTGAGCCAAGAATTTACGCTTGTCTTCGGCCGCTTTGGCCATTTCGGTTTCGTACTCCTGGTCTTGCTTTTGCCCATACTCGCCAATATGGTAGTAATAAATATAGCCCGCCGCAAATATCATGGTTCCGTAAAACAGGATATTGAACCATTTGGGCACCGGATTGTTGAGTTCGTGGATGCCATCGTAAGCATGTGGGATAACAAGTTCCTGCTCTTGTTCAATAGGCTTTAAGCTTAACAGTTTTGACCAGATACCAGGCTTCGATTTTTTGGTTTTGAGCCATTCTTCGTAATCCAATGGTGGCTCTGGTACATATTTCTTGTAAGGTGTTGGATGCAGCTGTTCTTTGGCCATCACCTTAAAAGCTTTGAAAAGCACCACCGAAACCAACAACAAGACAAGGGCAAACACCAACAGGGTTAGTACCAAAATTTCGGTTACCGAAAGGCCAATGCCTGGCTCTGGAATGGTTACGGCCTTGGCTTCCTGCTGGGCGGCCAAAACTGCAGTGCCAATACCCGAAAATACTACTATAAGGCTAATCTTTTTCATGGGCAACATCGGTTTGAGGGTCTTCTATTGGCATCCTGCTCATCAGGTTGCTGTGGTTTTTATTAAGTTTAACAAGGTAAATGCCTACGACTATGAAAAATACCATGAACATGATCAATGAGCTGATCAGGTAAAATTCGCCTCCGGCCAGGTCTTTAATTTGATTGAACATCGGTTTATTGATTTGAAGGAATGGTGAACTTATTTGCTTTGATGTCTACGCCCAAACGTTGCAGGTAAGCAATGATAGCAATGATTTCGCGATCGCTTTTTACAGTAATGTTATTCTGCTTCAGGTCTTTTGCAATGGTGTTGGCCTGCTCGGCAAGTACCCCATTGGCATCTCTGTCGAAATCGGCACGATAGGGCACGCCCAGTTTTTGCATGGCCCTGATTTTGCTGGCCGTAGTGGTGGTATCGAGCTTTTGCTGGATGAGCCAAGGATAAGACGGCATAATGCTACCCGGCGACATCGACGTAGGGTCTAACAGGTGGTTGAAGTGCCAAGCGTTGGAATATTTGCCTCCTTCGCGGTGCAAATCGGGCCCGGTTCTCTTGCTTCCCCATAAAAACGGATGGTCGTACACAAATTCTCCAGCCTTGCTGTACTCGCCATAGCGCTCGGTTTCTGAACGGAACGGACGAACGGTTTGCGAGTGGCAGTTTACACAGCCTTCTCTGATGTAAAGATCGCGCCCTTGCAGCTCTAAAGGGGTATAAGGCTTAACGCTGGCAATGGTTGGCACGTTAGATTGGATGGTAAATGTTGGCATCATTTCTACCATACCGCCAATCAGAATTACAATGAGCGAGAAAACCATAAATTTCATCGGCTTGCGCTCCAATACGCGGTGCCATTTTTTATCAGCCGGATCGGTCTCTTCAATCGTTTTTGGCAAAGCCATGGCTTCGGCAGGTTCGTTGGCTACCAGTTTGGCTTTGAGCATGGTTTTGGCCAGGTTAACCGTCATTACAATGGCACCCAACAGGTAAAGCCCACCACCAATGGCCCTAAGTACGTGCATAGGAATAATCTGTAGCGTAGTGCTTAAAAAGTTGGAATATTTAAGCACGCCATCGGGTGTAAACTCTTTCCACATCAAGCCTTGGGTAAAACCTGCCCAGTACATCGGGATGGCATAAAAAAGGATGCCCAAAGTACCTATCCAAAAGTGGAAAGAGGCCATTTTTTGAGAGTATAGTGTTGTTTTGTAAAGTCGTGGTACCAACCAGTACAAAATACCAAAGGTTAGGAATCCGTTCCAGCCTAATGCGCCAACATGCACGTGGGCCACAATCCAGTCGGTAAAGTGGGCAATGCCGTTGATTTGTTTAAGCGAGAGCATCGGCCCCTCGAAAGTGGCCATACCATAAGCGGTTAGGGCCACCACCATAAATTTGAGGGTTACATCTTCCCTCACTTTGTCCCAGGCACCGCGCAGGGTAAGCAAGCCATTGATCATACCGCCCCAACTTGGTGCAATAAGCATGATGGAAAAGGCCACACCCAACGATTGAGCCCAACCCGGCAAAGAGGTATATAGCAAGTGATGCGGACCAGCCCAGATGTAGATAAAAATAAGCGACCAAAAGTGCAGGATACTTAGCTTATACGAGTAAACCGGTCTGTTGGCCATTTTAGGCAAGAAATAGTACATCATGCCCAAATAAGGCGTGGTTAAGAAAAATGCTACCGCATTGTGCCCATACCACCACTGTACCAAGGCATCTTGAACACCAGCATAGATATAATAGCTTTTAAGAAAAGAAATTGGCAACTCGAAAGAGTTTACAATATGCAATACAGCGATGGTAACAAAGGTGGCAATGTAGAACCAGATGGCTACATACAAATGGCGTTCGCGACGTTTAATAATGGTGCCAAACATATTGATGCCAAAAACCACCCAAATGAGGGTAATGGCAATATCGATGGGCCATTCGAGCTCGGCATACTCGTGCGAGGTGGTAAAACCCATTGGCAGGGTAAGCACCGCCGAAAGAATAATGAGTTGCCATCCCCAAAAATGGATTTTGCTCAACGTATCGCTAAACATACGTGCCTTGAGCAGCCTTTGCAGCGAGTAATATACCCCCATAAAAATGGCATTGCCCACAAAAGCAAAAATAACCGCATTGGTGTGCAAAGGCCTGATGCGGCCAAAGGTGGTGTATTGGCTGCCCATGTTCATGGAAGGCTTAAACAGCTGCATGGCTACCAACAGCCCTACCGTCATCCCGATAATGCCCCAAACAATGGTGGCTAAGCCAAAATTGCGGACAATCTTATTGTCGTAAGTAAATTTTTCTAATTGCATAAAAGAAGCTATTGATTTGTTGTGTTCAAAGGTATTTCGGCAAGCCGGTTGCCATGGTGATGGCAGTTACAGCTAAAAGTGATCTTAGTCAGTTTTTTCATCTTGTTTGGCCGGTTTGGGGTCTTCAGGCGCATCGGGTAGTTCATCGTCAAACAAAACCCTGATGCCAGGCGTATGCACATCGTTGTGCTGGCCATCTTTCAGGGCCCAGAAAAAGGCACCCAAAAACACCAGCGCCATCAGTACGCTGCAGCCAATCAAAAAATAGAGGATGTTCATTGCAATTGATTTTGATGTGCATAAAAACGGGTTGCCAACGTGGTAAATCCAATAATGGTAACGGTGCTCAATGGCATGAGCACCGCTGCAACCAAGGGATAGAGCGTGCCTTGTACGGCAAAATACAATCCAACGCAGTTATAGGCGATGGCTATGGCAAAGCTCGTCTTGATGATTTTAAGACCAGCTTTGCTCAATTGGTGAAAATGAGGCAAATAGGCAAGCGAAGAGCCTTTGAGAATGGCATCGCAGCCTGGCGTAAAGTTGTTGATGTTATCGGTAAGGGCGATACCAAAATCGCTTTGTTTGAGGGCGCCGGCATCGTTTAGCCCATCGCCCAGCATCATAACGGTGGCATGTTGCTGCAGTGTTTGGATCGCTTCGAGCTTATCGTGCGGACTTTGCTGAAACCTGATGTCGGCATTGGCCGGAAAAATCTGTTTCAGGTACGCTTCTTCCGTATTGGTATCGCCAGAAAGCACTTTGAGCTGAAAGTTTTTTTGCAGCTTCCAAATGAGTTCTGGCAAATGGGCACGCCATTTTTGTTCGACGCTAAAACAGCCTTTGTAGCTGTTGTTGATGACCAAATGTACCCCGCTGCCAACACCAACCTTTACATCGAAAGGCAATATGGCCTGACTGCCTGCATATACCATCTGCTCGTTTACCCAGCCTTTAATGCCTTTACCGGGGATTTCCTTGTATTTGGTAATGGGATAAAACTTGTTAAAATCGAGGTATTTTAAGATCCTGCGACTTAAGGGGTGAGCCGAATGGCGGAGCAAAGACACCACCATCTTTTTTTCTTCTTCGGTTAAAAGCCCGGTAAAACAAACATCGGCCTGCTCAGTACTGGTTAGCGTACCCGTTTTATCGAAAACAATGGTATCGCAGTGGGCCAAACGCTCAACAGCATCGGTATTTTTAACATAGAAGCCCTTTTTATCGAATACCGAAA
This sequence comes from Pedobacter sp. TM02, assembly GCF_059705275.1. NCBI lineage: Bacteria > Pseudomonadati > Bacteroidota > Sphingobacteriia > Sphingobacteriales > Sphingobacteriaceae > Pedobacter > Pedobacter sp. TM02. Next base: position 1,756,971 of record NZ_AP046530.1, on the reverse strand, counting down.
GTATGGCCGATAAGGTAAAGGGCGTGCTTAAAGCCAGCACACAGGGGCAGGCCACAATAATAACAGCCGTAAAGGCATTCCAGGCTTTGGTGCTATTGCCTTGGGCAAACCAATAGGCCAAGGTGCCAAAGGCCAAGACAAATACGGCTAGGCTAAAATACTTGGCTACGCTGTCGTTAAAGCCTTGGCTATTGTTGCCTTTGGTGTATTCTTTGTTCCATAGGCTGGTCAGATAGCTCTGCGAAACAGGTTTTACCACCTCTACTTCTATAGCCTCGCCCAGCTGTTTGCCACCGGCATAGGTTATTTCGCCCAAAACCTTTTGCTGGGGCTCTGTTTCGCCGGTTACAAAACTCATGTCGAGCCAGGCCTCTCCTTTCATCAGTATCGAATCGGCTGGTATAAGCTCTCCATTCCTGATCCACAGCCTGTCTCCCACTTTGAGTTCGGCAATAGCCGTGGCATGTTCCTTGCCATTTTGCAAGGTAGTAACAGCTATGGGAAAATAAGAACGGTAATCCCGGTCGAAAGAAATATGGTAATATGTGCGTTGCTTTACCCATTTGCCCAGCAGCAGCAGAAAAACCAATCCTGTTAGCGTATCGGCAAAACCCGGACCGTTCATCAACATGGTTGATATGGCCGTCCTGAGCAAAAGCACAGCAATAATAAGCGCCAAAGGCGCATCCAGGTTTATATGGCCGTGTTTAAGGCTGGTTAGGGCCGAGGTGAAATAATCGCGGGCACAGTAAAACGTTACCGGCAAACAAAAAAGCAGGTTTAACCAGGCAAACAGCTGCTGAAACTCTTTTTCGGTGATCGACAAGCCAAAATACTCCGGAAAGCTGAACAGCATTACATTGCCCATGCAAAACCCAGCCAAGGCAATTTTTAAAATAAGGCTCTTATCTGTTGCCTTGTGCTTCTCTTTTACCACATCCTGCAGGCTCAACAAAGGCTCGTAACCGATATTAGTCAGGATTTCTACTGCTTTTCGCAAAGAAATCTCCTGATTTTTGAAGCTAATGCTGACTTCTTTCTTTATAAAATCGATTTGCGAGCGATAAATGGCAGTGTTTATCTTATACAAATGTTCTAACAGCCACACACACGAACTGCAGTGAATGGCAGGAATATAAAAAGTAACAATCGTATTTTCCTTGTCCTTATAGTCGATCAGTTGATCTACAATTTTCGGCTCGTCGAGGTACTCAAAATGCGAATGCCCTTCTGAACGGCTACCCGGTGCATGGTTGTATGCATAATAATTGCACAAGTTGTTCTGCGACAGCAATTGGTACACGCTTTTGCAGCCGGTACAGCAAAAGTGCTTATCGTCGAAAAGGAGATCGGTACCATGGATTACGTCGCCACAATGGTAACAGCTTAGGCTTTGTAGTATTTCCTGATTTTTCATGGTGGTTAAACTGCACTGCTAAAAAGAGTGGTTGCTGGTTGTTTTTGCCAAAGCCTTTCGTCAAAAGCCATACACACATTCCTGATGAACGATTTTCCTTCGGTGGCCAGCCTAATCTCATTGCCTGTGATGGCTACCAGCCGGTCGTCTATCAAAGGCTCAAGCCTTTGCAGCAACATGGCAGGCACTTCGCCGTCAAAACGGGTGGCGTTTTTGCACATCAGGTTCAGAATGTGTTGCCTAATGTAAAGATCGCGTTCGTTCAAGATGTGGCCTTTTTCTATCGGAAAACAGCCATTCTCCAATTGTTGCAGGTAACCTTCTACGGTTTTTGCATTTTGGGCAAAGGCACCTTGGCAATCGCTGATAGACGAGACGCCAAGTCCGATTAAAATTGGTGTATACTGATGGGTATAGCCCATAAAATTACGATGCAACTGATGGTTTTGGCTCGCCTGATACAGCTGGTCGCTTTTTAAGGCAAAATGATCCATCCCAATCTCTTCGTAGCCAGCCTCCAGCAACAGGTTTCGGCCAGTGCGGTAAAGCCTGAATTTTTCCTCGCCTACTGGAATATCTTTTTCGGTAAAATGGCGCTGGCCCGGTTTGAGCCAAGGCACATGGGCATAGCTGTAAAAGGCAATACGGTCGGGGCGCATGGCAATAACTTCGGTTATAGTTTGTATGAGCCCCTCAAGTGTCTGACCAGGCAAACCGTAAATCAGATCGAAATTGATGGATTGGTAACCGATAGCCCTGGCATCGTGCACGATCTTGATTACCTGTTGGGTAGTTTGAAAACGGTTGATCATAAGCTGCACCTTGGGATCAAAATCCTGAATGCCCAAACTCAAGCGCCTAAACCCCAACCTGTGCAAAGTATCTAAATGATCGGGTGTGGTATTGTCTGGATGCCCTTCAAATGAACATTCTGTCATTTCCCCGGCTTTACCCGCGATGGCATCAATCAGTCTTTCCAAATTTGCCGGACTAAAAAAAGTTGGGGTACCGCCACCCAAGTGAATTTCTTTGATTTTCGGACGCTCGCCCAGAACCGCACAATACATCTCCCATTCTTTAATCAAAGCAGCAATGTAAGGCAATTCTACGCCATGGTTTTTGGTAATGCGGGTATTGCAGCCACAATAGGTACATAAATGCTCACAAAACGGCAAATGGATGTAGAGGCTAATGCCCTCCTCTTGGTTGTTGGCGTACGATTTGAGCAACTGGTCGAACCATTGCTGCTGGCTAAACGTTTCGTTTTCCCAATAAGGCACCGTAGGATAACTCGTGTACCTTGGTGCCGCCACATTGTATTTTCTGAGCAATGATACCGTATCCATTAGCGTTGGTCTATTGGTTTGATCCGGCAACTATTTTGGCAACAACAGGCATCGCCTACACATTTTCCCTGCGCCCAATTATCGAGGTTTTTAACCACTTGGTACATGGTCTTCATTTCGCCTCCGTTTTCGAAAGGCACATTGGCCAGCTTGAGGCCCGCATGGGCAACGGCCGATAAGTCAATGTGATCTATCCCAAAAGAAGCAGCGGCGATGTATTTGATGCCTAAGGCCTGCAAACCTTTAACCAGCTCGGCATCAAGCGCATCTTCGTTAAAAACAATCAGTGCTTCCTTGCCCTGCGCAAAAGCCAGGGTATCGAGGGTTAAGCTGTTGCTGATAATCGTGATATCGTGCTTTTTATGGTTGGCCAAAATAAGCCATTCTTTTTCTTGGGGTTTGATATGGTACGCTATTGCTTTCATCTGCATATTTTGATATATACAAAACTAAAGCATGGGCAATGGCCAGCTGATGAGCGCGGTTAGGCAAAAAAATGATATTCGTCAGAAAAGGGCGAAAGGCCAAAGTGGAAAGCAGAAAGTGAAAAGCCTATTCACTATGGACCATAGGCTATAGACTATAAACCAACCTACTGCTTAATATTTTTCAATTTCTCGATAGAAACGATATGGATGGCATTGCCGTTTTTTTCGATGAGTTTTTCGTCTTTAAAATCGGCGAGCATCCGGCTTACGGTTTCGCTGGCTGTACCCACCAAGGCGGCCAGATCGTCTCTCGAAATGCGCAGCGTACATTCGTCCGATTGTTTGTCGCCAAATTTGTGGGCCACATCAACCAAAGCTTCGGCCACCCGTTTGCGTACCGAAAAATAGGCAAGCCTGAGCAGTTGTTCATCTTTATGTTGTGCGTTGTTTGACAGCATGCTCATAAAAGCACCCGAAACTTCCTGATGGTTTTGCAGGTAGTCCATAAAATCGGCCTTGGCAATAAGCAACAGCTCTACATCGGCAAGCGTTGCCGCATTATCGGTATAAGAGGTGCCATTGCACAGACTTTCGTAACCAAAAAAATCGCCGGCATGAAATAGGGTTGAAGAAAGTTCGCGGCCGTCTTTTGCACGTTTATAGGTTTTAACCTGCCCTTTAACCACATAATAAAGATACGAGGGATGGTCGTGCTCTACATAAATAATCTGCTTTTGGCCAAAAGAACGGGTTTTGCCCTTGGCCTTCAGTTCGGCAAACAGCGTTTCCTTATCGCCAGCCAGCGCTTTGAAACCTACGGGTTTATGGCGCTTTTTAAGCCTGCTTTCTATGGCATTAAAAAGTTCTACATCGTCGAAAGGCTTGGTCAGGTAATCGTCTGCGCCCATTTCCATGCCTTTGCGCATATCGCTACGCTCGGCCTTGGCAGTCATAAAAATAAAGGGGATACTAGCCGTTTGCGGATTTTTCTGCAACAAATAAAGTACCCCATAGCCATCCAGTTCGGGCATCATAATATCGCACAAAATAATATCGGGCGTATGCTTAATGGCCAAATCCACCCCAATTCTTCCGTTTTTGGCGGTAAAAGTAACATAACCGGCCAAATCGAGTATTTCTGCCGTGCTTTCTCTAATATCGTCGCTGTCTTCTATAATCAGGGCTTTTTTCATGTGCTGTTAAAATCTAAAATGTAACCTAAACGTAGTGCGTACCTTTTCTTCGCCGATGTAGCTTACGGTTCCGTCCATCAATCCAACGTATCGCCTCACAATATTAAGGCCCAAGCCGGTTCCCGGAATGTCGCCGGTGTTATGCGCCCTAAAAAAGGGTTCGAACAAATTGTTGCGATCGGCCAAGGGAATGCCTATTCCATTGTCGGTAATATCAATGGTCAGTTCGTTTTCCCTGATGGTGCTGTTAAACTGGATCATGGTATCTTCACCAGAATACTTAATGGCATTGGAAATGAGGTTGATGATACAGTTTTTAAGCAAATGCTGGTCGAGGTAAACCTGAGCGGTAACGCCTTTGTGCTCGTACACAATCAGCTGGTTCTGCTTGCTAATGAGCTGCATCTCTTCGGCAATTTCTTCGGCAAACGAAATGATATCAAACCAGTTGGCATTGGGCTGTACCTTTCCAGCCTCCAGTTTTTCCAACGACAGGAAATCGTTGAGGATGGTGGTAAGGTTATTGATCGAGTTCCTGATCTTGTTGGTGTGCTTTTCTACATTGGCCACATCCTGTTTCAAGGTATATTTATCAATGAGCGAAGCCGAAAGCTGAATAGCGCTCAACGGTGTCCTAAATTCGTGCGAGGCCATGGAAACGAACCTTGTTTTGAGCTGGTTCAGTTCCTTTTCCTTTTCAAACATTTCGCTCACAACCTCTTTGGCCGTTTCGAGCTCGTTGATCAGTTTAATGAGGTCTTGCGTACGCTCCTTTATCTTTACCTCCAGTTCTTCGGTATAGCTTTTGATTTTTTTTTCGTCTTCTTTCTCCCTACTCAAATCGTGGATAAAGCCGGTAAATATCTTCCTGTCGCTAAATTTCACTTCGCTTACGCCCAACCTGAACGGAAAAGTGCTGCCGTCTTTACGCTGGCCTGTTACTTCCCTCCCGATGCCAATAATTTTTTTATGCCCCGTGTGGTTGTAATTGTAAATATAGCTGTCGTGCCTGGCCCTATCTGGCTGAGGCATGAGCATGGCTACGTTGTTACCAACCGTTTCTTCGCGCGAATAGCCGAACAACTGCAGGGCGGCAGGATTGATATGTTCTATCAAGCCCTTATCGTCAATGGTAATGATACCGTCGATGGCATTTTCGATAATCGCGTTTAACAGTTGTGCTCTTTCCATTGCTTATCTTGTATCCAAATATAACGAGTTTTCGTACTATTTGATTTCAATGGATTCAATAATAGTGTCCGACAGTGCATTTTCGGCGCTCAACAGCTCCTGTTCAATCTTTTCTTTTACAAATAAGGCCTGGCTAGCGAGCTGATTAAACAGATATTTATAGTAATCGATACCTGAAAGCAACTGGTTTTTGAAACGTTGCAACTGATTTTGCTTTTTCTCGTTAAATTCTTTCAGTTGCGTTTGCAATTCGGCCTGCAGGTAGTCAATGTACAGGTTCAGCTCCTTGATAAAGAAGTGTGGCCTTTTTACGCTGGCCAACAAGTCGGTTTTGCCGTAAATATGGCCTACCATGGCCTCCAAAGAATAGATTTTTGAAAAATAGGCCAAATTAGGTCCCGGACAAATGGCTACTGCTTTGTTTTCTTTGGGCTTAAGCATCTTGTTTTTAAGGTAAACCGAGCTGGTCAAGCCTTCGCATAGACAGGCCTTTTCCGTAATCTGTCCAAAGCGCTCGTCGTACTCTTTTGCCGGAAGATCCAAAGCCCTGAGTTCGTTGATTTTGAGGTACTGGTATTCCCTTGATGCCGTACAAATGGGGTTTGTAGTAAATTCGGTATTGCTGCACAGGTATTTTTTGGTGCAGGGGCTGCCTGGCCTGCCTTTTTTAATGCGCATTAAGCGCTGCGCATCGATGCTGCTTTGCCTAAAATTATTGAATGGCACACCCAAGGGTGAAGAGCCGCTGAGGTAGAAATCACTTTCTGTCGAATCGGCTAGCTGCTGCAAGGTCTCCTCATCAACATTGGTTACCTCGGGCACCAATAAAAATGGGCTTCCCCAACCTGTAGCGTCAAGCTGATAATGCTTCAATAAAAATTCGTTTTCCTTGGCGGTGCCGATGCCACCTTGTACGCTGAGCTTTTGTACCGGCATACAAATATTGCTCATGCCTTTTTCTTGCAAGGCCTGTACATAAAGCTGATACAGTTCTTCGAGCATCATCTGCCTTTTCTGCTTAAATTCTTCCAAAATCGGTCCCAAAAGAAAACCTTCGGTAGCAAAGGCATGCCCCCCACAATTCAATCCAGATTCTATCCTGAATTCTGAAACCCACAAACCCTTTTTGGCCAGGAACTTGGCCTGAATAAAGGCCGACCTGAAATCGCTTACCTTCAAAATCAGCTTCTTGTTGAGTTGTCCGTTCTTGTCTGGAAAGAAATCGGCAAATTTTTCGATATAGCTGTACAAACGAGGGTTCATGCCCGCCGAGAGGATAACCGAAGAGCTGAGGTTGCTTTCGGCAAAACCGCGCAGGGCAGCCAAGGCGTCGGTATTTTCATCGCCGGTATATTCGTCGTTCTGGTTAAAATTGGCTTTATCTACCTTGGCCATGATGTTAACGTCGATAGCACCCAGCTGCAGCTGTTTTTTAAGCAGGTTTTTGAAAATTGTTTTGCGCTCGCCTTCTGGATAATCCATCAAAAGCTCATAACCTTGTTTCAGTTGCGATTCTTCCGGCAGCAGCTCAAAATACCTGCAAATATCGGTTCCAGGCTCGAATTCCTGTTGCTTGAGTTCTTCAAACTGCTTATTTACCTCCTCGTTCATCATATTGAGGTAGGCCGTAATCCTTTGCGAACGGCTGTTGGGCGCTTCTTTTTTGATGGCTAGGTAAGGTTTTCCTTGTTTTTCGGCATAATAGGCGCGCATCCTTTCAATCAGTTCGTCGTCTACAATAGAAACAACAGATGAAATACCATATTTGGCAACTTTTAAGGGCGTATCTATCGAATAGCCTAAACCTAAAACGGGGATGTGGAATTTGTGGATCATGTGAATCTGGTCATGCTTGTTGATCCAAAATTAGCGCAAAGCCTGAGGACCGAAGACCATATTTATCACCAAAAAAAATGATTAATATCACTTTTTTAAAGGAGGCAACAAGCCAAAGCCCAACTAACGACAGCAAATGCCATAGATTACAATTCAATCAATCCTGCACATAATCATAACCAAAAGTGATTGCCGTCAAAATATGACCAAACCGATCTGCGCAATTTTGTAGCAACAAATTAATCAATATGAAAGCGCAAAGCCAAACCCCTGTTGCCAACACCTTAAGCCATAAGCATTATATCTACATCGGGTTGTTCATTCTCCTGTTGCAGGCCATTTTCCACCTTTCGGTAGATGCATCGATAGTCAGGCATCCCAAAAACAAAGCGCTCAAAGTGCAAAGCGCCCAACGAAACGGCTTATAGAGCGTAGTTTCAATTTGTTGGCAGGAAGATAAATTTTATTGGTCATTCCAAAAAGCATTCCTATATTGGTGAATTGTTACATCTTTTTGACTCATCCCGTCAATGAAACCACGTCTCCCTATCAAATGCCTGCTCCTCCTGTTGCTTTTGGCGCAGTGTTTTGTTTCTACAGCCAACAATCCGCAGGAAACCAAGGATAAGCAATTCAACGAAACCTATACCAAAATAGCCACTGAAATCGCATCCTCGGATATTAAAAAAGCCTTAAAGATGTCGGATTCGCTACTTTTAACGGCGCATGACGATTATCACAAAATGAAATGCCTAATGTTGTTGGCTACCTTGTACCAGCGTTCGGGCAATTTTGCCAGGGCCCTGGTCTGCGCGGCCGATGCCGAGAAGTTGGCTCCTGACGATGAAAAAGGCAATGCCTTTAAAGTACGGATTGCTGGCTTTCTTTCAACGCTTTATCGGGATGTAAACCTGACCGAACAGGCACGCAAGTATCTTGAAATTGCCGAAACCACCAATTCAAAGCTCCAAAAATCGCCGGCCACTACTATTTCGCAAGCGCTTATTCTTCAGGAAAAAGCCTATTACGCCATCGAAGAAGACCGTGATTACAGATTGGGCCTGCAACAGCTTGCACAGGCAGAAAAAGGCTTTCTCGAAGTGCAAGACCAAGCCTCAAAGAACGTATTTTTGGCCACCAACGATCAGCTTTCGGGCCTTTGCTATTTCAATTTAAAAAATTATGCCAAGGCCAAAGCGAGCCTGCTTAATGCCATTACCCGCTTGGGCAGCACAGAAAGCGAACTCAAGGCTTTTATTTATTGTGGCCTGGGTGATGTTGAGCTGGCCGAAAAAAGATATCAAGAGGCATTGAGCAATTACAAGCTGGCCGAAAGCTATGCCCAACGTTCCAATAACTCCAATGCCAAAATCGGCCTCAGCAAAAGCATGGCTAACTATTACAGTGTTATGGGCGACGCCAAAACTGCCCTGGTTTACCAAAATGCCTACTCAAATCTCTCAGACGAGCGTGCCGCAGCCACCAAAAAGATTTCGAACCAGTTGCTTGCCGAGCTGAAGGAAAAAGAAACTGGAAGCAACCGTCTGACCTTGTTGCTAACCGGCGCTTCGGCTTTGTTGCTGGTTGCATTGATCGTGATGTGGCTGTTCAAAAACAGGAAAGAAAAAGAGAACCGGTTCAGGTACGAGCAACTGATCAAAAAAATGGAAGCGCTCCAACAAGCCGACAAAACACCGGCCCACAGCCTTTTACCAAAAGCAGAGCATAGCGAGCTCATGTCTAAAGAATCAGAAGACCGGCTCCGCGAAGGGCTTGCCAAATTGGAAGAAAAGCACTTTTTTCTGCAGGGCGACATCTCATTATCAGGCTTGGCCAGCGAACTGAATTCGAACACGCGCTATGTTTCTTATATCATCAACAAGTACCAGGAAAAGGATTTCAACAATTACATCAATGCCTTAAGGATCGATTATGCCTTAAACGACCTTCGTACAAATCCGATGGTACGCAAGTACAAGATTGCCTACCTCGCCCAAAAATACGGCTTCTCGTCGCACAGCAAATTTGGCGCAATATTTAAAGGGATAACCGGAATTTCGCCTTCGGTATTCATCGAAAACCTGAACAAGGACGATAAGGAAAAACGAATACAACGCGTTACCCAAGAAGCCTCCTAAAGGCAAAGTATGGTTGGCAAAACCAATCAATATACCAAATTCATTGCCGAAAGGTGCTTTAAGCGCCTAAACATTATCCGTTTTAACGAATCTGGATAGTGCAACCGTTGCAATGCGCACTTATTCTCTGCAGGTTTGCAACAGCATCTGCAAAATCAAATGCAGGTACCCTGGCCTGTGATGACTATTGTATTTTCAATTACGCTTTTTTCTATCCTTTCGGCTAATATGCTGCTGGCTTTTAAAGTCTGTCGCTTAAAACCCATTGCCAAATTTGGGCTTTGGGCCAACATTGCATTGTTTATAGCTTTTGTTTGCGCCAGTAATCTTTTCGGTCTATTTGGCACCGATGCTTTTAGGTTGCCTTTTCTCCCTTTTCTGGTGCTAGCCGGACCTTTTGCCTACCTGTTTAGCTTAGCTGTAATAGACGAATATCCTAAAAACAGCAAGGTTTGCCTACACCTGTTCGTGCCCCTGCTGTTGATTATGCTCTCTCTTAAGGCAAATATCTTTAAAGGGTCGTTTTTTGCAACGCATACCACTACGGTTTGGCTCATGGTATGCTCAACGATATTATCGATTGGTTACCTGATGGCAGTCATTGCCAAGGCCATGTCTAAAAGGCATACCAGCGGCAACCATGCTGCTTTTTTGCTGTTGATTATTACACAGTTGCCTATGGCGGTCATGGCAAATATTGTAGGCATAGCCTATAGGCATACCTCTAAAAATCCGGAAGGTTTCTTTGTACCCGAAAGCACGCTCATCGTCAACTGGCTGGTCTTCCTTTCCATGGCTTTGGCCCTTTTCAGGTATTTTACAAAACAGCTTTCTGCAAAAGAAGCTACAGATGCCGAACAAAAACAATATCACAAATCGCCCCTAACGGCAAAAGACATGGAAGAAATTGCCAAGCGCCTGCTGATGGTGGCTGACCAGGAAATATACATGGAAGCGGAACTTTCATTGAAAGGATTGGCCAAGGCCATTCAAGCGCCTATACACCATGTTACACAAACCCTTAACATGCAAATGAAAACGGATTTTTATGGGTTTGTAAATGGGTACCGGGTAAAGATGGCCTGCAGAATGCTTCAAGAAACCGATATGGCCATCGATTTGATCTGGCAGGAATGTGGCTTTAATTCACGCGCCACTTTTAACCGCCATTTTCGCACGGCTACCGGTACCACGCCAAGCAATTACCGAACAGGCAAAACTGAGCTAAATTCGTGCTTAGCCTAAATCCATACACAAACCTGATACGGTTTCTTCACTTACTGTAACTAATCGTTTACAGTTTTAATTTTATGTTATATATTTGTCGTTAATGTAAAACAACAATCTAAATTAACCATCGCCTATTTTCATCTAATCAGCTCTCAAATCCAATTAAGTCTTGTCACGTATTCTTAAAAATGCCAATGGCAATTTATTTTCTAATTTTCGCACAGGTATAAAACTTTACCGTAAAGACAATCTCCAAAACAATCTCAGCAAGCTGAACAGCGCAGTGGCCAGCCTACAGTTTGCTCCCTCCGACCGATTGAGGATAGGCTATGCTTATGATTTTTCGGTTGGTCCGCTTCAGGGATATAGTTCTGGAACCCATGAACTATCCGTTAGCCTTATGTTCGCCAGGAAACACATCCCGATGCTTAGTCCTCGTTTTTTTTAGTCGGTTTAAAGGAATGCTTCTGTAAAGAAAACACGCTTAACAGTACAGAAACAAGCGAAAATATGATTACTTTAGGGCATTCAATCAGTCCTAATGAAGTATCACTACCAATTCGTATCTAAAACTATTGTTCGAATAGAGCTTATACCCGAAGACCAAAAAGATATCGCCTTAATCGAAACGCTTTCAACTTCAGCCGAAAACGATCTCAACTTGAAGGAACTCTTTAGAAAAGGCTTTGAAGCTTACGATTCCAAAGCTGAGCTGACTAAGCTAAAATTCATGAATTTTCCAAGGGTAGCCCTTTGCTCTTATATGCCAATAACTAAACCAACTAATCCCTTGCTCGAGGAAAAAGAAACACCGGCAGGTCAGGTTTCAGGCCAGCTTTCCTTTCTGTAAGTTTGGCTAATGACCCAACCTTATTACTGTTGTGGAAATGCCTATTTGCGAATGGCAATAAGTGCAATCCTGCTGCCAGTATATACGAATTGATCGGGCAAGCTATGTGAGTGGTAATGGTAAAATATTGCTATCTGGATAATCAATCCCGCCACTTCTCAAGGTTAAAGATCTGGCAGAACCCAGAGAAGGTTTGACAGCACAAGCCAATTCAGTAAAAGAACACAACTGATTGACCCCGGTCCGCCAAAAATAGAATACCTATAAATATTTGATTACGAAAAAGATAAATCGAACCTTAAATTGGCGACACAGGATCAGCTACAGCGGTTTGTACAACCGGTATAAGATTAATTACTTCCAGCATTTTCTCAGTTACAATACGATATTCTTGGATTGGTGGTACTGCCACACTGAAACTCGTACTTGCCTTGCGGATATTTTGGCGTGGGATTGTCCGTAACTTCAAGCGGAGCCATTACCTGTCCATTATAGCTCGGCATGGTAGTTTGTTTGGTAGAGCCATTGCCCAGTGCTACGTCTTTGGCAGCCACATTTCCGTTCCAGCTATAGTCAATCATCGCATCCAGCAGGCGGTAAACACCATAATAATCCAGGGCGTCATATGTCTTGCGGGAAGTGGGCATTGCGTGTTCTGTAAGATAAGTGTATCCTGCAACAGTTGATGTTTTGAAATAGATGAAATCCTTTTCACTGTTGGGGATGTTGATGTTCTTGAAAATATCAATCGCCATTCGGTGGTCGTTGAAAACATCATCCTCATAGATTTGAGTAATCATTTTAGTATTGGGTGGGAAATCCTGCAATTGCTGCTGTGTAGAATAATTGGATGGACTCCCCCAGTTAAAAGCATACCACGGAGCCATCGTAAAGAGAAAACGACCGTCTCCACCCCATCCTTTTTCTTTAAATGCTTTGTATGCCAAACCGATAGACGCTCCGCCCCCGAACGAGTGCCCCATGAAGCCCACTTTTTTGGTATCAATAATATTGGGATAATTGGCTGCCGCGGTGGTAAAGCCATCCCAAAGCGTTTCGTAGCGGTGATCAATGCTTATATCGTAAGTGCGGTAAGGCACGAAAACAACTACATAACCTTTTTTGGCAATAAAGTTATACAGTCCGATATTGTACGTTTTGTCTTCCCCTCCGTAAGGATGCGAAAAAAAGATGGTGGGCTGAGGAGTGGTAATTCCCTTGGGATAAAAAATACTTACCTGCGTGCCGTTGTATTCCGGATTGGGAAAATCTATCTCGGCCACTTCATAGGGGCCGTCAGACCCGTACCCTGATGCAGGTTTTTGGATAGGTCCTTGCAGGGTGTTGTTTGCGGGCGGATCTGTAGGTGCAGATTCATCGCCGTTTTTGGAACAGGCAATCATGGAAAAAATCGTAAGCGATACCGCTATATAAAGTACGAATAACAATCTTGCTTTCATGGTTTAAATTATTTGGATTTTCTGTTTTTCATCTTATCTTTCATTTCATCTTGCATAGCTAGATATTTAGTAAACTGGTCAGGAGCAAGTATCCCTTTCAATTCCTTTTCCTTGTCTTTTTGTGCAGCTTTCAACTTTTTGAATTTTGAAAATTTGTTATCACTGCCTTTCAGTACGGGGTCGTTCATTTTGGCGTATTTCAGGTTGATGGCACTTACCTGGCCGACTTGAGTTTCGTTGAGCGCAAGCTTGTCTTTCATCCATGCGGTCTGCAGCTGCGCCCGTTGTTCGGGAGTTCCGCCTTTCATTGTTGAATCCTGTGCACTGGCGGTTTGGAATAATGCCATCATCAGGATTAGCGACAGCAACTTGATTAGGTTTTTCATAATATCCTATTTTTAAAGTTTTGACGATGTAAAAATATAAACCTCCCGGATGCCGTGCTGAAATATCAAGGTGTAACGGCAAAATCCAAGGGTGAAATATCTTAACCGTTCAGCCAGTTTTTAAATACGTAGCTCTTGCCTTGCTTACCAACACATTTGCGGGAGTAGCGGGACTGATTTTTACAAAAAGCCGTCCGTTAAAGTGATGTTCTATTTCGGAGATGGCCTTGCGGTTAATGATGTATTGTCTGTTGGCACGAAAAAAAACACCAGGGTCCAGTTGCTTTTCAAGTTCTTCGAGCGTTTCTTCAATGATATATTGGCGAGCATCGAGGGTATGTGCGTACACCTGTTCGTTGGCAGTGTAGAACCAAGCTATCTGACGCGATTCTACGGGAATGAGTTTGTCACGGTAAGCAATAAGGAAGGATTTTCTGAACGTCTTTTCCGGCTTCTGCATCAGCTCCAGCAGGGCGGAAATATCGGGATATGCGGGGGTTGCGTTTCCCTGTGCAGTCAGGCTTTCAAATTTGGCTAGGGCAGCCTGAAGTTCCTCTTCGTCAAAGGGTTTTAAAATATAATCGATACCGTTGTTTTTAAATGCCTCAATGGCATGGTTGTCGTAAGCAGTAACAAAAACAACAGGTGTATTGACTTTTATTTTCTTGAATACCTCAAACGAAAGACCGTCGGCTAAACGGATGTCGGAAAAAATAAGGTCGTAGGAATACGGATGTTCCGAAAGCCATTCCAGTGTTTCCTGCACACTTTCGGTCATTGTCGCAATGCGGATTCTGTCATCCGCATTTTGCAGCAGATATGCCAGGTTCCTTGCCGTAGCAGCTTCATCTTCTATGATCAGTATTCGTATTGTTTTCATCCTTTTTATTTTATATTTTGACCAAAGGCAGCTTCGCCATAAACAGTTTATCGGTACATATAATATCGATATTTTTATCTGTCAGCAGATGGTAGCGTTCGTTTAGATTGGCTAACCCGGTTCCGGTAATTTCGCCCGTGAATGTTATGGGCTGAAGATTGTTGGCGACTATCAGCATTTGGTTTTCCACGTATATCCTCACCGTCAGCGGATTTTTCTTTGTGGAAATATTGTGTTTGGCAGCATTTTCCAGCAGGGTCTGGAGCGCAAGATGAGGTATTTGGGCGTTGCGGAACTCGGCCGCTACGTCAACCTCAAGCCGGAACGAATCTTCCAAACGCATTTTGACAAGATGAACGTACGATTCGGCAGTATTCAGTTCGTCGGAAACGCTTACCAACCCTGCTTTTGAGTGGGTAATGGCGTTGCGGAATATCTTAGAAAGATGTAAGATATAGTGCTGTGCAAGCGGCGGATTTTCCCGCACAATGCCGGACAGGCTGCTGAGGGAATTAAAGAGAAAATGCGGATTGAGCTGCGATTGCAATAATGCCAACTGCGACTGCAGGTTGGATGCCTTGAGGTCGGCATTGAGCAGGTCTTTTCTTTTGCTTTCGCGTATCAGCAGTACAATGCGTATGAAAACCGCCACCAAAACGCTGCTAAGCACAAAACGAGCTGTGTACCCCTTCAGTAACATATTTTTCTGATGTACATCGCCAAAAAATCGATGCTGGATATACGCTCCGGCAAGGATAAAAACAACCACAACAAATCCGTTCCAGAAGTAGTAATTGCCAGCCTGTTTGTTTTGCCTGTAACCCGCCAGAAACCTGCCTTCTGAAAGGTTAAGCACGAACAAGGCAATGCAGAAGAAATAGTTATATAAGAACTGAAAGCCATATTCAAAAATATTGAACTGCCAGTACCTGGCCACGATACCATCTTCCCGCAAAGCCAGCAACCGCGCTGCATTGACCATCAGCGCAATAAAAAAAGCACTGTACCAGCAAATGTTTCGTTCTGTCCTGTTCATTTTACAAAGTAAAAAAAAATAGATGAACCGGCGGGTTCCCTACCGGGTAGACAGGCTATATTCGGAAGTGATGCGGGAAAATTCGAAGGTGAAATGTAGGATTGGAAAAACCATAACTGATTGACCCCTCTTCGCCAAAAACAAAACGTTTGTAAACGCCTGATTACAAGAAAGATAAACCGAAACCTGAAATTAGCGACAAGGGGCCAGCTACACTGGCTTGTCCAGTCATACTCATTACCGTTGACTTGCATATTTTCATATGCCCAAACGTTAAACAACAAAAAAGCCCAACTTTTCAGTTGGGCTTCAATTGCTGGCGGTGAGGGCGGGATTCGAACCCGCGGTACCGTTACCAGTACGACAGTTTAGCAAACTGTTCCTTTCGGCCTCTCAGGCACCTCACCGTTTCTCAAAATCGTTGTTTTGAGGTTGCAAATATAGCAATTCATTGATGTTTGCAAAAAAAAATTACACAGTTTGTAAATAATCTATACGCACATGATAGATGCTCATCAGCATAGTCTTGAATATCAGCTTTATAGTTTCTAAATCTTTTAGCGTCAAATCGCAATCATCCAATTGGTTCTGTTCCAATTTGTAGTTGATGATGCGTTCAACCAGGTCGTTGATGTTCTGTGCATCCGGATTTTTAAGGCTTCTGGAAGCGGCTTCTACCGAATCGGCCAACATGAGCACACCGGTTTCCTTCGAAAAAGGAATCGGCCCCGGATAGCGGAAAATATTCTCGTCTACGAATTTCTCTGGCGAGTTCTTTAAAAACGACTGGTAAAAATAATCGACCCTGGTGTTGCCGTGATGCGTTCTGATAAAATCGATCACACTTTCCGGTAAGCGGTTTTTGCGTGTAATTTCGATGCCTTTGTGCACATGTTTGATGATGATCTGGGCACTTTGCTCGTAAGGCAACTTATCGTGCGGACTAGTGGCTGTATTTTGGTTTTCAATAAAATACTGCGGATTTTCCATCTTCCCAATATCGTGGTACAAAGCCCCTGCCCTTACCAGCAAAGCATTGCCGCCTATCTTAAAAATAGCGGCTTCGGCCAGGTTGGCCACCTGCAAGGAATGCTGAAAAGTACCTGGCGCTTTAAAAGCCAGCTCGCGCAACAGTTTGTTGTTGGTATTGGTCAGCTCGATCAAGGCCACGTCCGAAGTAATGCCAAAAACACGTTCAAAAGCATAAATCAACGGATAAGCCAACAGCGACAGCAACACGCTGAATACAAATGGCAGGAAATTGGCCCATTCTATCTGTGCAAAAGAACCTTCCCTGAGCAGAGCGATTCCTACAAACGACACAAAATAAGCCCCCAAAATAAAAGAAGCCGAAATCAGCAGCTGCTCGCGTTTGACCAAGTTCTTGATGCTGTAAATGGCCACCATGCCCGCCGTAGTTTGGTAAAACACAAACTCGAAGCTGTTAGGCACGAAAAAACCAGCAATCAAAATCACCAACAAATGCAGGTTCAGCGCCAAGCGCGTATCGAACAGAATACGAATAATGATCGGTACGATACAAAACGGAATGTAATACAAGCTGCTGATGTTAAGCTTGATGGCCCAGGTAAGCGCCAACAGCATGGAAGTAATCACCAGCAAAATAAGCGACAGCTGACGGTTATCGGCAAAAATATCTTTCCTGAAAAGGTGCAGAAACACCATCAGCAACGAAATGATAAAACCGACCAGCAACACTTGCCCCAAATAAACCAGGCGGTTATCGCCAATGGTTTTGGTCTGCGCTTCATAAGCTTCTTTGTACGACAACAGCTTTTGATACACATCATCGTCTATAATACTGCCTTTGGCTACAATCAACTCGCCTTTCTGAACCATGCCTTTGGTAGTAGAAAGGCTATTTATCGTATTTTTCTCTACAGTAAGCGTCAAAGCTTCATCAAAAACCAGATTAGGTTTCAGATGGCTTTCTATCAGGTCTAAAATTTCATCCTTAATGGCCGGTCGCGCCGATCGGAAATTATTTTTGAAGTAATCCAATGCGCTTTCGGTGGTGTAAACATCCTGAGAATTTACCCTTTGCGAAATATGGTCGCGCAGGAAAGTAAAATCGTAATGCTTGCCATCTTTCTGGTGCTTGGCCGACAGGCCGATAATTCCCTTTTTATAAACAGCCTGCAACATATTGTAAGCAGTTTTCTTAGCGGCTTCCTTCTCGTTTTCCGGGAAGGCATTCGATTTCCACTTTACGTCAAATTCATTTAAAAAAGCCTCACCCTGTCCCTTAAACACTTCATCGTCATACTTATAGATAGGCAATACGTGATTAAGGGCGTCTTTCTTGTCGCTGACCACCTGCGGGTTGGTTTTGAGGATGGCGAAACTAAATGGCGAAACGAGGTCTTTGTTAAGCCAGGCCTTGTTTTTTTCAAACTCGTACCTGAACCTTGGCTGCTTGGGCAGGTAAAGCGTAATAATGAATACACAAGCCACCATCATGATGTATTTGATGTTGGACGAATATTTTCGATAAAGGACTTTCCGCGAATTCTTTCTGATTTTGGCCAAAATTGTACAGCTTGATTAGTTCAAAATTAAGATTATTTTTTTCAATCACCTACAATTAGTTTACGGGGCACTATAGTGGCCACCCTTAAATTGCCGGATTAACCACTTGTTTGATGGTTAAATGGCAATGCGATGAATCGCAAACTGAAAACGGCCAACTGATTACTGCAGCCCGGCATCCGTAAAATTCTTTCCGATTTATTTGCAAATCTCAATTTTTATGTTTCACTTTATGATATCAAATTAATATCATTATGTATACAGAAAAAATCATCAAACCGCCTTCAGGTTATTTAACCCTAGTGTTGTTTTTAGTATTACTTGCTGGTGGCATTTTCGCCCTCACCCAAGAAAGCTTCTTTGCTGGCAGTGCCATTCTAGTTTTTGATTTTATATTGGTTTTGCCCGGACTGATTATTGTAAACCCCAACGAATCGCGTGTGCTTACCCTTTTCGGCAAGTATGTGGGTACGGTAAAATCCGACGGCTTTTTCTGGGTTAACCCCCTAACCGCTAAAAAGAAGCTTTCGCTCAGGGCACGCAACTTAAACGGCCAGCAGTTAAAGGTGAACGACAAAATGGGCAATCCCATCGAAATCGCCGCTGTAATTGTTTGGCAGGTTAAAGAAACCGCCAAAGCTACTTTTTCGGTTGAAAATTACCTGCAATATGTAAATATCCAAAGCGAAGCCGCCGTACGCCATTTGGCCAACAGCTTTGCCTATGATAATCTAGAGGACGAAAGCGCCGACATCACGCTAAAAGACGGTGCCGACAAAGTAAACATGCTTTTGGAAGAAGAACTGAACGAACGCCTCTCAAGAGCTGGAATAGAGGTGATCGAAGCCCGTATTTCGCACTTGGCCTATGCCCAGGAGATTGCCAGCGCCATGCTGCAGCGCCAACAGGCCGCCGCCGTTATTGCCGCCCGCCGACTGATTGTTGAAGGTGCGGTAGGCATGGTAGAGATGGCCCTCGAAAAACTCTCGCAAAAAGGCATTATCGAACTAGACGAAGAACGCAAAGCCGCCATGGTAAGCAACCTCCTGGTGGTACTTTGTGGCGATAAGCATGTACAACCCGTAGTGAATACCGGCACCTTATACAACTAATGGAATTTGAAGAAAAACAACGACTCAACTTTTGGTGGCTCTATATCCTTTTGGGTATAGAGACCATCATCGTGTGCAGCGTGTTCTTGCTCGACAAGAACGGGTTAAATCTACAAAGTCTTAAAAAAATGTATTTCCTGCCTGTTTTGGCTGTCCTGCTTCCCTATTTGTTGATTTACCTGATCAACAAAAGCGCATTGGTCATGAAAATAGACCAATGTGGCATCGCCTACCGGTTTTCGCCATTCGCCAGACGGGCAAAAACCATTTCGTGGACACAGATCGACAGGCTCTACCTCAGAAAATACGATGCGCTTAGCGAATATGGGGGCTGGGGCCTGCGCAGCAAGCTCTGGTTCAAATTCAACGACAAGGCTTACATCTTTAACGATAAATCCATCGGCCTGCAGGTAGAAATGGGCAATGCCAAACGTGTGCTTTTCAGCATTGCACAACCCGACGAGCTTTCGCTCTTCTTGATCAATTTTAAACGTCAATACAACATAGGAGCTATCGAAACCGATGTCAGAGAAAGATAAAAAAGCATTTGTGTTAAGAATAAACCCTGCCTTGCTCAAAGAAATCGAGCAATGGGCAGCCGACGAATTTCGCAGTACCAACGGCCAGATCGAGTACTTGCTTAACGAAGCCGTAAAGACCAAGAAAAAAGGCCGTTCCAAAAAATCAACCGGCCTGGATTAGGCTCGCCACCGCTTTTGTTTAGCCTTTTGAACACACATCTAAAGGTCAAAATCAGTTGCTTCTGCCGTAATTTGGGGCCAAATGACTAACTTGCGCCAACCAAATATCAAAAAGATCAATATATGAGAGAAGTCGTAATTGTAGTTGCCGTAAGAACGCCCGTGGGCAGTTTTGGTGGCTCGTTAGCTGGATTTTCGGCTACGCAACTAGGCGGATTGGCCATCAAGGCAGCCGTAGCCAAAGCCGGATTGGCACCAGAAAATATTCAGGAAGTATACATGGGCAATGTGCTGTCGGCTAATTTAGGACAGGCACCGGCTACCCAAGCTGCAAAATTTGCCGGTTTGCCCGATCTGCCAGCCACTACCATTAACAAAGTATGCGCATCGGGCACCAAAGCCGTAATGCTGGCGGCACAAAGTATTGCACTAGGCAATGCCGATATCATTGTAGCCGGAGGCATGGAGAGCATGAGCAACGTGCCTTATTACCTAGACAAGGCACGCAACGGCTACCGTTTAGGCCATGGCCAATTAACCGATGGCTTGATTAAAGATGGTTTATGGGATGTGTACAACGACTATCACATGGGCTCAGCTGCCGAGCTTTGTGCCGAAACCTGTCACATCAGCCGCGAGGCGCAAGATAATTTTGCCATCGAATCGTACAAAAGAGCACAAGCTGCCCAAAGCGCCGGCAAATTCAGCGATGAGATTGTTCCCGTAGAAATTAAAGACCGTAAAGGCGAAATCACCTTGTTTAGCAACGACGAAGAGCCTGCAGCGGTAAAATTCGATAAAATCCCAAGCCTAAAACCCGTATTTAAAAAAGATGGCACCGTTACCGCAGCCAATGCATCGACCTTGAACGATGGGGCAGCGGCCTTGGTACTGATGAGTGCCGAACGTGCCAAAGAAATGGGCATTAAGCCTTTAGCTAAGGTATTGGCCTATGCTGATGCCCAACAAGCGCCTGAATGGTTTACCACTGCGCCGTCTAAGGCCATCCCCTTGGCTTTGAGCAAGGCAAACCTTACAACTGCCGATGTAGACTTTTTCGAAATCAACGAAGCTTTCTCGGTGGTTTCATTAGCCAATAATCAGGAGCTCGGTCTCAAAGAAGAACAAGTGAACGTTAACGGTGGTGCCGTAGCCATTGGCCATCCACTGGGTGCCTCGGGCGCCAGGATCATCGTAACCCTGCTTTCGGTACTGGCCCAAAACCAAGGCAAAATCGGCGTAGCCGGTATCTGCAATGGAGGTGGTGGCGCCAGTGCAATAGTGATCGAAAATCTGCGTTAACCTTAACAAAACGAGTTGGATGTTTGACGCAGTTAGAAATTATACAATCCTCATGTTATTATGTTGTGCATTTACCAGGTTAAGTGCACAACATAGTTATAACCTCAACAACGACCCCAAACTCAATGCCTATCAGGATTCGTTGCGCATTTTAAGCGACGAAACCTTTATGGCCCAAGACAACCAGAGCCGTTTGGAGAAAAATGCACAGTTTGTAAAGAAATTTGTGGCTGCGCTGAAGATCAATGGCTCCTTTAACTATGGTTTTGATTCGCTTAAGCGCATTTCCATCCTCAAATCGCCCGACAATTCGTTTCGCATCATCACCTGGTTTATCCCCACCGACGAAGGTGGCTACCGCTATTATGGCACCATACAGTTGCCCCACGTCAATGGCGCACTTAAACTTTACCCCTTAACCGACGACACCAACAATCTGACGGATGCGAATGTCATTACCAGCAACAAAAATTGGTTCGGAGCACGCTATTATGAAATGGTTCCGGTAATTGTTAACGGCAAGCAGCCTTACTTTATCCTTTTGGGCTGGAAAGGCAACAACCAAAAAACAACCAAAAAGGTAATCGATGTCTTATCGTTCGAAAAAAACGAACCCGTTTTTGGCAAAAATATTTTCGAAGTGAGCAAAAACGGACCTACCAAGAACCGTGTAGTGTTCGAATACAACAAGCTCAACTCCATGACCCTGACGGTAAATGCCAAAGTAAACATGATTGTGTTTGACCATTTAGCACCCTACGATCCAAAAATGACCGGCAATTTCGAGTATTATGGTGCCGACCTGAGCTTTGATGGCTACAAGCTCACCTGGGGCAAACTGTCTTTGGTAGAAGACGTAGAACTTAAAAACGAGCCCTCACCCAACGACGACTACTACGGCAGACCGGTAAAGGCTTCTACCATTGTAACCAAATCTGGCCATTGAGTCCAAATCCCTGCTCAAAACTTAAAAATTTGCTACTCTGCCTACATGTACTTATATTGCGGGTTATACACACCTTGAAACTAGAACTATTTTAATCATTTATGTCTGCTACCCCTAAAGTAAAACACCCCAAGGGACTACCTTTCCTATTTCTTTCCGAAATGTGGGAACGCTTCGGCTACTATTTAATGATCGGCATTTTCACCTTGTACCTTAAAGACGTGAAGGCCGGATTTGCTATGACTGAGGCCGAATCGGCCGATTTGTACGGTACATTTATTGCGCTCGTATTTTTAACGCCCTTTTTGGGTGGCCTGATTGCCGATAGGTACCTGGGCTATACCAAATCTATTGTTATTGGGGGCTTGATGATGGGCGTTGGCTACTGCCTGATGGGCGTACACAGCCTCACCATGCTCTATTTGGCCATGACCCTGGTTATTATAGGCAACGGTTTTTTTAAGCCCAACATCTCTACCCTACTGGGCAATATCTATTCAACCCCCGAATATCAGGACAAAAAAGACGATGGCTACAACATCTTCTACATGGGAATCAACGTGGGTGCTTTTATCTGTAATTTCTTTGGCGCGGCCATGTACATTATGCTGGGCTGGGAATATGCTTTCTTGGCCGCAGGTATCGGTATGTTTATCGGTGTAATTGTATTTTTAACCGGCTTGAAGCATTACCGGGCCTTTGATATTAAAAAAGGCGTACAAGAAGGCGATATGTCCTTTGCCAAAATCGCCATGCTTATCCTTTTTCCTTCGTTAATTGCAGGAGTTATTGGATGGATTGTGCCCACTAAGCTTTTGGGCCATGCCCTGGTAGGTTCCAACTCAACCGACGCCTTTATTTTTGCCTGTTTGCCGGTAATTTATTTTTATGGCTCTTTATATTTCAAGGCCAGCAAAACCGAAAAAAGACCTTTGGCTGCCTTATTAACCATTTTCATCGTGGTTATTTTGTTTTGGGCGGTATTTAAGCAAAACGGAACAGCACTAACCACTTGGGCCGATCGCTATACCAACCGCGAAGTAAGCAACCCTGCGGCCAAACAGGCTTTTTCAAGCCTTAGCCTTTCGCAAAACGTCGTTTACCAGAAAGATAGCGTGGCTTTGTACGACGAGGCATTTCGCCTGCAGAAAAAAGATGGTGTGGTACAAAAAGAATTCAACTACCCTACCTATTTTAAAAACGTACCTGCAGCCCAATTGCCTAAAGAAGGCGAACATGTAGAGCTTTGGGCCACCAATTTAAGCTTGTCTATCAATCCGGCCTGGGTAATCATCCTTACGCCGCTGATTGTGGCCTTTTTTACCTGGCTAAGGCGAAGAGACAAAGAACCGAGCACTGCCAGCAAGATTATTTTCGGTGTATTTATATCGGCACTCTCGGTATTGGTTATGGTGGGTGCGGTTTATGCGGGGGGCAACGGTTCAGAAAAAGTTTCAGTGCTCTGGCTCATGGGCAGCTATGGCGTAATCACCATAGGCGAACTGTTTTTAAGTCCGATGGGCTTGTCGTTAGTTTCTAAGCTCAGCCCGGTAAGGATTACCTCGCTGATGATGGGTGGCTGGTTCTTGTCTACCTCTATCGGCAACAAACTTTCGGGCGTATTGGCCACCATGTGGGATACTTATAGCGACAAATCGAATTTCTTTTGGGTAAATTTTGCATTGTTGCTATTTTCGGCCGTTATTGGCTTCGTTTTGCTCAAATGGCTGAATGGAATTATGAAAGAAGTAGGCGTTAAATAGCTTATTCAAGACACCAAATAGACTAATTTTAATTTAACAGAACTAAAAACTAATCTAAACCATGAATTCAGAAGAAATTCAATCCCCGGCCACCAAGGGACATCCAAAGGGCCTTTATGTGCTGTTCGCCACCGAAATGTGGGAGCGCTTCAACTATTATGGCATGCGGGCCATCTTGGTGCTGTTCATGACCAAGGCGCTATTGTTCGATAAAGCATTTGCTTCTAACCTTTACGGAAGCTACACTTCTTTAGTGTATTTAACGCCGCTTATTGGGGGTTATGTTGCCGATCGTTTTTGGGGCAATAAACGCTCGATCATCGTTGGCGGCCTGGTAATGGCCCTGGGCGAGTTTGTACTGTTTTTCTGTGCTTCTAACTATAATGCGGGGGGATTATCTACCTTTCTGTTCTTTACCGGACTGGGCTTAATGATAGCTGGAAACGGTTTCTTTAAACCGAATATATCTTCGTTGGTAGGCCAGCTTTATCCTAAAGGCGACAGGAGAACTGATGCCGCCTATACTATTTTTTATATGGGTATTAACGTGGGCGGTGCCCTGGGACCGATTATTTGCGGTTTCTTGGGCGATACCGGCAATGCGTTCGACTTTAAATGGGCATTTTTGGCTGGTGGCGTGGCAATGTTACTGGGAGTAATCGTGCAACTGATCTTCCATAAGGAATATGTAGTATCTCCAGACGGACAACCTTTGGGCATGGCTCCTAAGGAAGCAGCTCCGTCTACGGCAAACCCGGTACTGATTGTTTTGGGCATGGCCGCCTTTTCAGCACTAATGATTGGCTTATTTTATGTTGATGCCAAGATTTTCAGCTTCCTTACCTACCTGCTGATTGCCTCGGTGCTTTTTATTGCCTTTATTATTTTCTCTGATAAAACCCTTAATTATATAGAAAAGCAACGAATTGGCGTAATTTTCATCGTTGCTTTTTTTGTGGTCTTCTTTTGGAGCGCGTTTGAGCAAGCCGGCGCCTCGCTTACCTTCTTTGCCGAAGAACAAACCCAACGCGATTTAGGCTTTGTAACCATTCCTGCTAGTATTTTTGCTTCGCTCAATTCAATTTTCGTAGTATCGTTTGCCCCGTTGTTCGCGTGGCTGTGGATCAAATTGGGCAAAAAAGAACCTTCTTCGCCTACCAAAATGGCTATCGGCCTATTCTTGTTGGCCCTTGGCTATTTGTGGATCGCCTTTGGCGTAAAAGACGTTTCTTCATCGGTTAAAGTAAGCATGATGTGGCTGGTAGGTATGTATGCGCTGCACACTTGTGGCGAGCTTTGCTTATCGCCAATCGGCCTGTCTTTGGTAAACAAACTGGCACCGTTAAAATTCGCTTCGCTGTTGATGGCGGTATGGTTCTTAGCTAACGCGGCCGCCAACAAACTTGCAGGTATTTTAAGTGCGCTTTATCCTCCGGGCGTAGCCGAAGTTAAAAAAGCAGCTGATGCAGGAATTAACCTACAACCCATTTTAGCTAAGCAGGCAGTGCCAACGGCCGAAGAACTGGCGAAACTCAAAGACCTTAAAATTCCTTTTGAATACCAGTCAATTTTGGGCTTCCAGATTAATTCATTGTACGAATTCTTCATCATGTTCGTGGTCATGGCAGGTATTGCTTCGCTGATTTTGTTTGCGATTACCAAGAAACTGCAAAAAATGATGCACCAAGACGTGATCGATTAACCAGATTTAACATCATTTAACCAAAAGCCCGCAAAGAAATTTCGGGCTTTTGGTTTTTAATAGCTAATTTTATCGCTGATTTAAAACATATCGAAAATCGTCAATCTAAAATCCAACATTGCAAGTGCGCGACAGCCTGGTTATCATTCCTACCTATAACGAGAAAGAGAACATTGAGAAGATCATCCGCAAGGTTTTTTCGCTCAGCCAACCTTTTGAAATCCTGATCATTGACGACGGCTCTCCCGATGGTACTGCTGGCATTGTAAAGCACCTGCAACAAGACTTTCCTGGCCAGTTGCACATCGAAGAACGCAAAGGCAAAATGGGCTTGGGTACGGCTTATATCCATGGCTTTAAATGGGCATTAAAACGCAGCTACCAGTATATCTTCGAAATGGATGCCGACTTCTCGCACAATCCCGAAGATTTGGTGAGGCTAAGGGCAGCCTGTTTGCCTGTTTCGGAATTTGTAAACGGCGGTGCCGATGTGGCAATAGGTTCAAGGTATGTTAAAGGCGTTAACGTAGTGAATTGGCCGATGGGCAGGGTGCTGATGTCGTATTTTGCATCCATGTACGTTCGTTTCATCACGCGCATCAACATCCAGGATGCTACGGCTGGTTTCAAGTGTTATCGACGCGAGGTATTGGAAACCATCCCGACAGAAAAAATCAAGTTCGTAGGCTATGCCTTTCAGATCGAAATGAAGTTTACAGCCATCAAATATGGCTTTAAAGTAGTAGAAGTGCCTATTATTTTTACCGACAGAACCGAAGGCACCTCAAAAATGAGTACGCGTATTTTCAGGGAGGCCTTTTTGGGCGTTATCCAAATGAAAATCAGCAGTTGGTTCCGTAAATACAACCGTTAAACAAGTAACAGGAGAAGCAGAAGGTTTGAGAGATGGAAGAGCTTAAAGGCTAAAGGCTTTGGGGCTACTATCATCGACTATTGGCCATTAACTATAGGCTCCCGTCTTAAGACTTCGCCCTAGCCTCCCGTATCATCTGCCCATAATTATACTTCTTGTCCATGGCCTCTACAATCATAATGATCCGTTTGGTACGCGTCGCTTCTGTTTTGGCCGAGTTTAGCCAATTGATAAAATAGTTTAGGTGCGATTTGGGCATCGATAAAAATTGCTGCATCAGGCGTTCCTCGTCGGCCAGGCAAATTTCCAGATCATCGGGCATTTCAATCTTGAAATCAGCATCGAAAACCAAGCTCAGGCTTACTGTTGCGCCTTCTTCCTTTTTAAGCTTTTTGCGCAAATCGGCCTTTAGCGGGATAATGAAATCGCCTTCGCCCATCGGCAAAAGCGCCACACCACTAATTTCTACCCCATCTATTTTTCCTTTAACCCTGAAACTCTTCTTTTCGCCAGGCTTGATTTGGTTGGCCACCGCCTGTGGGATAAAAACATAACTCCAGCCCGTTTTCTCGCCCATGGCATCGAATTTTTCTATTTCGGCTTGGTGATTAATCATGCTTAAAGATAGTTAAATTAGGCAGGAGGCTGAGGGTAAAATAATAAAGACTGAAACTGGAAGACCAAAAAAGGTGGAAGGCAGGAAATGAAATAGAAACCCTTGATACGTTTGCAGAACGCTCCTTCTCTTTGCGGTTATTTTTGGAAGCAGGGATTAAATACACAGCGATAAATAATTCTATAAGTTATTGCCTAAACTCAACTATTAACTATAAATTCGTTATTCAATCATTAACGCATGAAACTCAAACTAACGCTTATTTTCTCATTCATTTCCATTTGTACTTTTGCCCAGTTAAGGGTAGATAAAATTGACAAGAACGAAATACCTAAAAACCTGAAGTACCAAGGAAAAGCGGTCTACGCTGTAAAATGGACAGATAGCTTAGGCGAAAATGTAGTAATTGCTACAGAAACCGGAAAAATGCAAAGCAAAACCGTAAAAGACGACGATGGCTTCAAGGATGCAGCATTGTATGCCTATCATTATATCTTGGGGGGAAATGAAGCCAAATTGCTCTGGAAAATCAATGATTTTGACAAAGAATGTCCATTCGATTTAGAAGTTTACTTTATCAATAAAGGATTTGCCATAACGGATTTAGACAATAACGGAATCGCAGAGGTGTGGATGATTTATAGAAACAATTGCCGTAGCGATTACAGTCCGATGTCAAGCAAAATTATCATGTACGAAGGCGACAAAAAATATGCGTTGAGAGGGCATACTCGAATTAAGGCCACCGCAACAACATTTATGGGTGGCGATTACAAACTTGATCCCGCTTTTAGCGCAAAGCCTATTTTCAAAAAACACGTGCTCTCCTTATGGACACAGTATCAATCTGAAACTTGGAATAAACAATAAAAAATAGCTTAATGCTCCTTAATTTCTTCATATTAAAAGAAAGCAACTGCTAAATCGGCGCCCTAATTCAGGAGTCTATGCAATGACTAATGACACTAATGAACCAATAAATTAAAACTTCTCTTCTATTCCTAAGCCAAACAGGGCAAAATCGTATTTGACCGGGTCTTGCGGATCGAGTTCCCGCAATTTGGAGGTCAGCTCTACGGCCGTTTGCCAATCGGTTTGCTGGCGTTCAATCAGTCTGAGTTTCCTAGCTACACGGTCTACATGCACATCGCAGGGACAAACCAATTCGCTGGCTGGAATGGTGTTCCAGATGCCAAAATCAACGCCACAATGATCTTTGCGCACCATCCACCTCAAAAACATATTGAGGCGCTTGCAAGTCGATTTCTGCAAAGGCGACGAAATATGCTTGATGGTTCTTCTCGGGTAATCGGGCAGGCTAAAGAAATACGACCTGAAATGGTTGAGTGCCTTTTCGGCCGTAAAACTGCCGGGTTCCATTTCATCCAACAAACAGGCCGAAGAGGCCATGGCTACTTCGCGCCGCTCCAAAGCTGGCAAATAATCGGCTATCATAGTATTTCGAGGCAAAAAGGCCGTTTCCAAACTGTTAGACTGCTCGTAATGTTGCTTAAAAAAAGCCACGAAATACAGCAGATCGGTATCGTTAAAGGTACGGTGCTTAAAGCCCAGCAAGCCCTTTAAATCTTCGTCGCCATGATGGCGCATAAAATCGTACGGCGCGTGGTCCATCCTCGCCAAAAGCTCGTTACATTTATTGATGATGGTTTTACGCTGGCCCCAAGCTAAAATTGCCGCAAAAAATGCGGCAATTTCTATGTCTTGTTTTTGCTGGTATTGGTGCGGAATACAAATAGGATCGTTCGGAATAAAATTGGGGCGATTGTACTGCGCCACTTTGATGTCCAAAAAATCTTTCAGTGCCAAAAATTCCATTAAGACAAAGCTTGTTCCAAATCGGCCAATAAGTCTTCAATGTCCTCCACACCAACGCTCAAACGCAAAAGATTATCGGTTACGCCAACTTTTTCGCGTTCTTCTTTCGGAATAGAGCCGTGGGTCATGGTGGTTGGATGGTTAACCAACGATTCGACACCGCCCAACGATTCGGCCAGCGAAAACACCTTGAAGCGCGAAGCCACCCTAAAGGTTTCTTCCAAATCGGCATCTTTTAAGGTAATCGATACCATGCCCCCAAAACCGCGCATCTGCTTTTTGGCAACGTCGTGGTTAGGGTGATCTTCAAAGCCCGGCCAATAGATCTTATCAATTTTAGGATGTTTTTTTAAGTAATGGGCTACTTTTTCGCCATTCTCGCAATGCGCTTTCATGCGCAGGTGCAAGGTTTTGATGCCCCTCAGCACCAAGAAAGAATCTTGCGGGCCTGGCGTTGCGCCACAGGCGTTGTATACAAAGAACAAATCTTTATACAGCTGTTCGTTGTTGGTTAGCAAGGCGCCCATCACCACATCAGAGTGGCCGCCAATATATTTGGTTACCGAGTGCATCACGATATCTGCGCCCAAATCTGCCGGGTTCTGCAAATATGGAGAGGCGAAAGTATTGTCAACCGTTAGCAATAGGTCGTGTTTTTTGGCAATCTTGGCTACGCCGGCAATATCGATGATGCGCATGGTTGGGTTGGTTGGCGTTTCAATCCAAACCAATTTGGTACGCTCGTTGATATAGGGTACCATATTTTCTGGCTTTGATAAATCCAGAAAATGGAACTTGATGCCATACTTTTCGTAAATCTTGGTAAAAATGCGGTAAGAGCCCCCGTAAAGGTCGTTGCCCGTAATCACCTCATCGCCAGGTTTTAGCAGACGCAAAACCGCATCTGTTGCTCCCATACCACTGCTAAAGGCTAATCCGTATTTACAGTTTTCTAAAGCGGCCAAACAATCTTCCAAAGCCTTACGCGTAGGGTTGGTTCCCCTCGAGTATTCGTAGCCTTTGTGCGCGCCTGGCGATTTTTGCCAGTAAGTTGAGGTTTGATAGATTGGGGTCATTACCGCTCCGGTTGTTGGATCGGGCTCCTGACCAGCATGGATAGCTTTTGTTGCAAATTTCATACTGTAATTTATTGATGATTGAAGATAAGGCCCATGTTGCCCAGCGCTTCGCGCCAAACGTCATTCGCCTAGCTGTTTTAACTATTCTGTTGTATCTCTGAACTAAACAAATAACCTAATCGCTTGCCAGTTGGATAGCCGCTACCGGCCACCATGGTTTGCTTCTGATGCAACGTTACGTCTTTGATCTGCGCAAAAGGCGGCAGCAGCAAATCGGTATTTAAACAAAGAAGAATCGACCTTTCCAAAATATCGGTCAGCTTTTCTTCGGTAATTACGTTGGCTTCAAAGTCTTCGTACAAAAAGCCCAATGCGCCTTCGCCTTCTACCAAAAAATGCTTTTCCTTATTGATCAAAATACGCGCAATCAGCGAGCCTTCGTCGGCCAAGCGGTTATACTTGATCGAATCGGCCAGGAAATTGTGAACATAAATCACGCCACAATAGCTCAGGCTTTTATCGGCCTTCACATAATTGCTCTGGAAGATGGAATGTGCTTCGTCAAAATTAAAAACATTACTGTGCATTGACAACATGAGCATATCGCCAGAAAATTTCAGCTGTGCTTCAAACTGGTTGTTCTCTTTATAGTTCACCTCTACCGATGGATCGATCGGCGTATAATCGGCATGCAGCCTGGTGGCAATCTTTGAAAGTATATTCTTGGTCTGTCCAAATACCTCGGCTGTGCTCCGGTAAATGGCCTGTTTTAAAGAAGCCTTGCTTTCTAGCTTGCCCAGTATCTGTTTATAGTTTTCTTCGCTCATTTTCTGTGTTCGATTTGAGTATTGAGTAGTGCGTACAGCGATAAATTACATATCAACTACACTTTGCTAGCTGATCTCAATACGCTATACGCTTATCGCAATACTAGTAGGCCCTTGCAAACAGTACTCTTTGGATCGATGGCTTTCCGGTTAAGATACAAACGCCTTCTTCCTGCTTGTTGTTCAAAGGGATACACCTGATGGTGGCCTTTGTTTCTTCCTTAATTCGCTTTTCGGTTTCTGCCGTACCATCCCAATGTGCCGAAATAAAGCCGGCTTTGGTATCTAATATGGTTTTGAATTCGTCGTAGGTATTCACTTCGGTTACATGCTCGGCTCTGAACTGCAGCGCCTTGTTGTAAATGTTCTGCTGGATTTCTTCCAGCAACTGTGCAATGTAGATGTCCAAACCTTCTTGTGGAACGGTAAATTTATCCTTCGTATCTCTACGGGCAACTTCTACGGTACCATTCTCCATGTCTCTTGCCCCGATGGCCAAACGCAGCGGAACGCCTTTCAATTCATATTCAGCAAATTTGAAGCCTGGTCTTTGGCTGTCGCGGTCATCATATTTTACAGAGATGCCCAATCCTTTCAGCTTTGGCAACAACTCGTCCACGAAAGTCGAGATTTTGGCCAATTCTTCGTCGCCTTTGTGGATAGGAACGATGACCACCTGGATAGGCGCCAATTTTGGAGGCAACACCAAACCCGAATCATCACTGTGCGACATGATCAAGGCTCCCATTAAACGGGTTGATACGCCCCAAGAAGTTGCCCAAACATGATCGAGCTTACCTTCTTTGTTGGTGAATTTCACATCGAATGCCTTGGCAAAGTTTTGCCCTAAAAAGTGCGATGTACCGGCCTGCAAGGCTTTTCCATCCTGCATTAAGGCTTCGATGCAATAAGTATCTAAAGCACCTGCAAAACGTTCTGTCGGCGTTTTTTTACCCTTTACTACCGGAACTGCCATCCAGTTTTCTGCAAAATCGGCATAAACATCAAGCATTTTTTCGGTTTCGGCAATAGCTTCTTCGGCTGTAGCATGTGCGGTATGGCCTTCTTGCCAAAGAAATTCAGTAGTGCGCAAAAACAATCGCGTCCTCATTTCCCAACGCACTACGTTCGCCCATTGGTTAATCAGCAAAGGTAAATCTCGGTAAGATTGGATCCATCCTTTGTAGGTATTCCAGATGATGGTTTCAGAGGTTGGCCTAACAATCAGTTCTTCTTCCAGTTTAGCCTCTTCGTCGACAATAATATTGCCATTGCCATCGTTTTTTAGGCGATAGTGAGTAACCACTGCACACTCGGTAGCAAAGCCTTCAACATGCGCAGCTTCTTTAGAAAAGTATGATTTAGGGATGAACAAGGGGAAATAAGCATTGCTGTGACCTGTTTCTTTAAATTTGTGATCTAAAACCGCCTGCATTTTCTCCCAGATCGAATAACCATATGGCTTAATTACCATACAGCCTTTTACCGAAGAGTGTTCTGCCAAGTCTGCCTTTATAACAATATCGTTATACCACTGCGAATAATCGTCGTTTTTGCTTGTAATGCCTTTGCTCATAACTATTTGGAACGTTTTTTGTGTTAAATTTCTTGTAAAGTTGTTTACAAAGCTATAAATTTATAGCTACAATTTAATTGGGCTTACAAACAAAACACACATATCATGAAATGAGCCTCCGGCAAATTCCATGAAACAATTGATAATCTAAATACACACACATGAAACCTAACCAATTACTCACCAGTTTGCTCGGGGCAACAGCACTGCTAGTTGCTTCGTGTTCAACACCCAAATTGGCACAAAACAGTGCCATAGACGATGATGTGTACGGTACCGTGGCGAAAGCTAAAGAATACAAGCAGGCAGACCCGGTTCAACCAACAACACAAACCGATGCGGACAATTCATCGTATACCAACAGCGATCCCTATTATGATATGGATTATGCTTCGCGTATAGACAGGTTCTATTACGGCAGCCCCTATAGAGGCTACTACGATCCTTACTACAATTATTATGGCTACAACTCGTGGTACGGCTATGGAACTTATGGCCCTTACTTCGGTTTCTCATTAGGCGCCAATTTTTATAACTACTACAACTGGTACAGCCCATATTCATACTATGGCTGGGGCAATCCTTACTACGGAAGCTGGTGGGGTCCTTACTCTTGGTATGGAAACCCTTATTATGGCGGTGGCTGGTACGGGGGTGGTGGCGGCTACTATGCAGGCCGTGGTACCTATAACCCTAATTATGGGTCTAGACCTTCAAGAGGTAGCGAAAACGGCGTAGGCCGTGCAGGCAGCAGAGGCAACTACTATGGTGGAGGCGCTTCATCCGGCGTTCCATCAAGAGCTAATAACGGCAACAATAATGGTGTAATTACCAGAAGCAGAGCCGAAATGTATAACCCAGCAACCAATGGCACTTCTCGTCCGAACAGCACCAGCAGTTCTAACGACGGCAGACCAAGCAGAGGTGGTTCAACTTCCGATGCAAGACCTACCAGAAGCGAGGCCCCATCTAGGCCGGCACCTACTTATAACCCACCGGCCCAAAGTTCTCCTCCGCCATCAAGTAGCGGTGGCGGTAGCCGAGGATCAAGTGGTAGTTCTGGTGGCGGTGGCGGTGGCGGCGGAGGCGGCAGACCAACCAGAGGCGGCAGGTAATCATCCATCTAAATTAGCTTAAACACAAATGAAAAAAATTCTGACACTGTTAGTAGTGGCTATAGTAGCTACTACCAGCAATACTTACGCGCAATATGCCAGCGACGCTTTGCGCTTCTCTCAAACCAATTACGGCAGTACCGCCCGATTTAAAGCTATGGGAAATGCCCAGATAGCCAATGGTGGCGATTTGAGCTCCTTGGGTGGCAACCCGGCTGGGCTAGGCCTTTTTACCAAATCTGAATTCGGTTTTACACCAGAATTTAACCAAAGCGGCATGAATGCCAGCTACCTCGGACAAAACGACGTAACCAACAAAAGCCAACTGAACATTAACCAAATTGGTGCCGTATTCTTCGCCCCTACTTACCGACAAAAAGGAGAAGATACCAAAAAGGGACTGATTAGCGGGGTTTTTGGTATTGGATATAACAGAACCAACGATTATGGCATGGAAGTAAACTATGCCGGTTCGAATGGCCGCAATTCCATTACCGATTATTTTGCCCAATTGGCAGGAACAACTGCACCGAACAACTTGGCTCAAGGCAGCTTAGAAAGAATGGCTTACGACAATTACTTGATTAGCTTTGACAATGCCGCAGGCAACTATTTTTCGGAAACATTTGTTGACCAAACCAAAAACCAATTCAATTTTCAGCGTAAAAACGAAGTACGTTCGGGTTCGGTTTCCGAATTCAATTTTTCTGCAGCCGCCAATATCTCCAACCAGTTTTATATTGGTGCGAGCATTGGCTTGATCGACCTGAGATATAACAGTGATGCCCAGTTTGAAGAAAGCGGCAGTGCCCGCGAGTACGATGCAGCAGGCAACCTAACCGGTAACAACATCAACTACAAACTGTTATTCAACCAAAGCCAAGTTACCAAAGGTTCTGGCGTAAACGGACGTGTAGGTGTAATTTTCAAGCCTGTAGATGGCTTGCGCCTAGGAGCGACTATCCAAACGCCAACCTGGTTTGTGATTGACGACAGCTATACCGAAGGTCTTGATAACAGAGGCACTATTAGAGGCACAACAGATAAACAAACTTACGATTTCACCTACAATTTACGTACGCCGTTAAAAGGTTCTTTTGGTGCAAGTTACGTCATTGCTGGTCAGGCGTTGATTTCGGCTGATATTGATTATGTTGATTATTCGAGCATCAGATTTTCGACCAACAGCAACGGCAGCAGCGGCGATAGCAATATCATGATCGACAACAACAGCGATGTGAGAAGCAACTACAAAGGCGCAGTAAATTATAGAATTGGTGGCGAATACAAACTGAACAACCTCAGCTTAAGAGCTGGTTACGGCGTAAACGGCTCTCCTTACAAAAACGACAGTGATAATGTTTTCGATACCAAAATGTACAGCGGTGGCTTGGGTTACCGTGTAAACAATTACTACGTAGATTTAACCTATCAGCGCGTAGAAACCAACAACGATTTTACGCCTTATAATTTAGGTAATGGTGCAGAACCTGTTGCCCAGGTTAAAAATACCAAAAACAATGTTTTCTTAACCTTAGGTTTGAGATTTTAAGCACAGCACCTATTTAATACTAAAAATCCCGGTTACCAATGGCAATCGGGATTTTTATGTTTTAGAGCTTTCAACATCCTTGTTCGTTAAGAGTTTCAGATGATTCCGTAAAGCGAAGCACCTTCTTGCCCTAGCCTATCTACTTTTTTTTCAACTTCGGCATCTTTGATCAGCTCAGGTGCGTGATGAGGCTTTTTGCGGGCATCGATAATTACCGGGCCTGTACAACCCCAGTGTTTATCACGGGTAAAATCATCCACACCATCGATATCTGCGGCCGGATTACTTCTTGTAAAAGTAACCCAAACCAAATTGTTTACATTGGCTGCTGTAAATTGGGCATCATCGCAAAGCACAATCAAGGGCAAACCGCTTAAATCGACAGCTTTTAGGCTTTCCTTCAGTCTGGCTATTTCTTGTTTGGCTTGCTGCGCATCTACATAAGAACCGGCCTGCAACGCCAAAACTCCAGGAATTGCAATTTGACTGACACCAAATGGACTTGGCAAATTCAAATCGGCTGGACATACGTTGACAAGGGTTCTTTTTTTATCGCCTGCCACGGCAAAGACCACTTTCGATCCTGCATTCAGTCCATCGCCAGAATAATCGAGCGTATCAATCGTCGTATTCGTATAAAAATGCATGTCCCTGCTCGGGTCTATCCGTTCTAAAACATGATTCATGAAACCTGCGATATTGTTGGTGCTAAGGCTTTCGTCATCTTCCTTCGCCACTATAAAGAGGTATTTGGCCAAACTCAGCTGGTTTTTGCCCAAAATATGATTGGCAATAGTTAAAATCTCCTGTGGCTTGCGCTCTTTTAAATAGGGTGTGTAGCGCTCGCTTCCAATGGCGAACAACAAAGGATGTACGCCGGCCGCATCCACCGCATTTACTTCTTTGAGGCCATGGATTTCCTGCGGAATGGCCGAACCGGTAATTTCGTGTATCAGAGCGCCAAAGCTAGTATCTTCCTGAGGTGGCCTGCCCACTACCGTAAACGACCATATCGCATCTTTTTTATGGTAAACGTTGTGCACCTTCATTAAAGGGAAGGGATGTGTGAGACTATAGTAGCCCAAATGATCGCCAAAAGGCCCTTCTGGCTTGTTTTCGTGGGGATATACCGTTCCGGTGATCACAAAATCGGCATCAGCAGAGATGCAAAACCCTTCTTCATCATAAAAATACCTGAAGCGCCTGTTGCCTAAGGCACCTGCAAAAGTGAGTTCAGAAAGCCCTTCGGGCAACGGCATTACCGCGGCAAGCGGGTGCGACGGCGGACCGCCTACAAAGATGCTTACCTTTAATGGCTGGCCTTTGGCATTGGCTTTGGTTTGGTGCACGCCAATCCCCCTGTGGATCTGATAGTGCAATCCAATTTCCTTATCCTGCACATAATCGTTGCCCGCCAGCTGGATGCGATACATGCCCACATTGGCATTCATCACACCGGGTTTATCCATATCTTCCGTAAACACCTGTGGCATGGTAATAAACGGCCCGCCATCCATTGGCCAGTTTACAATTTGGGGCAAGCTGCTGATGCTTGTTTTTTGAAATGTGCTTTTAAAAAGCGACTGTTTTAAAGGCAAAGCCGATAATGCCGTTAAACCTGAGCCAATATATTTAAATGGATTTTTTAATGCCTTAATGGGATCGGAGCGCAATGCAACTAATTGTTCTACCTTAGGCAAGCTGTCTCTAAACATGAATTTGGAGCGTTCTAAGGTGCCGAACAGATTTGAAACGGCTTTGAATGGGCTTCCTTTTACATTTTCGAACAACAAAGCCGGCCCCTGTTTTTCATAAACCCTTAAATGGATAGCAGCCATTTCCAGGTACGGATCAACTTCTTCTTTTATCCTTATCAGATGACCATGTTTTTCCAGGTCGGCAATACATTCGGCTAAATTTCGATATCCCATTGATACAAAAGTAAGAAATTAGTCTGTTAGTCGATAGCTATTGGCCAGTAGCCTATCCGTAAGTTTTCGGTTGGGCGTTTGCAGCTCATCATGTAGCCAGGCATGAAGGCAAACAAAAAATCCCCGCTTGGTTGAAACGGGGATTTTTGATTAAGTATTGGCTGTTTACTTCTTGCCAGCGAAAGAACGCAACATCCAGGTATTTTTTTCCTTGAACTGCATAAAACGGTTCACCATATCGTTCGAGCCATCGTCGCCAGCCTTGTCAGTAGCCTCAAGCAGTTCTCTTTCCAGCTCGATCAGTTTGGCCATATCGTCTAAAATGGCTTCCACCATAGCCATATCGTTCATGCCAATGGTATTGATTTCCTTAATTTGCGATTCCTTGATATAATCGGCAAAACGGCTGTGCGGCGGTTTGCCCAAGGTAAGTACACGCTCGGCAATTTCGTCGATGGTGAGCTGCGCATTGGTATACAGTTCTTCGAACTTGATGTGCAACGTAAAAAAGTTCTGCCCTTTTACGTTCCAATGGCATCCCCTTAATTTTTGATAGTGGATATGGTAGTTGGCCAGGTAATCGTTAAGCATGTCAACTACTGGTTTTACTTGTTTTTCACTAAGGCTGATTTCTTTTGCATCCATGGTATTTTCTATTTGAAGGTTAATTTTTGTACTGATACAACAAAGCACGATTAAAATGGTTTTTAAAAATAGTTTTTAGGGGCAATAGAAATATCATCGTACCGTTTTTATAACATTCATCTACCTATAAGCATATTATTCGTATAATTGTGTTTCAAAATTGCTAAGATTTAATGTATAAGCTATATAAACTATTTATCATTGCGCTGCTCCTTCAAGTATCTGTTGCCCACGCCAATACAGCTATCGATTCGATCGGTGTGGAGAATTACAAAGGAAAAAAACTGATCCTGCACAAAGTAGAAGCCAAAGAAACCTACTACTCTATTGCCCGTCGCTATAATGTTAACTACAAAGACATCATGTCTTTTAACGACAGCAAGTTCCTTCAGATTGGCGTAGTGGTCAAGGTACCTACCGAAATTCCTTTTGCAGCAGCGCCAACACCTGTCATCGGCAGTCATACCGACAATGGCGCCCTCATCACCTATACGATTAAAGCCAAAGACAACCTGAATATGCTGGCCGAAAAATACGGCACCACGGTAAACGAAATTAAAAGGATCAACGGACTAAGTTCGAACAACCTGCAAATCGGACAGCAATTGAAGATCCCTGCAAACGGTAGCGCTCCAATAGAAGAAACTCCGGCAGTTGTGGCCCAGCCTACAAAAACCGTGGCGAGCAATACTGCCAATACAGAAAGTACAGGCAATATTTCGCATACCATCAAAGCCAAGGAAAACCTGAATATGCTGGCCGAGAAATATGGCACTACGGTTGACGAAATCAAAAAGCTAAACGGTTTGACTTCGAGTAACCTGCAAATCGGACAGGTGCTTAGAATCCCTTCAGCGAATGGCGATGCTACGCCAGCAGCAGCACCCGTTGAGACTCCAAAAGTAGTGGAAGCGCCTCCGGTAAAAAGCAAACAGAAAAAAACAGAAGAGGTAGCAACCCCGCCAAGCCCTGCCAACACCGATGGTGGATTTGAGCATACGGTAGTTGCAGGCGAAACCATTTATACCATTGCCAAAAAGTACAGCCTAACCACTTTTCAGCTTAAAACCTGGAACAATTTGGCATCGAACGACCTAACTACGGGTCAGAAGCTGATAATTAGGGGAGCCAAACCAGTGGCTGCGCTTTCTGATGAAGACCAGGCCTCGGAAGCCAATCCGAATACGCTCAAAGACCCTTCTTTTAAAGGCTCGCCAAGCAAATTTGGCATCACTCAATACGAAGAGAAAGGTACGGCGCTATGGATTACCGACAATGATTTAGACCCTAGCAAAATGCTGGTATTGCACCGCACGGCCCCTATCGGCACCATCATCAAGGTAACCAACCCGATGAGCAACCGATCTGCCTTTGCCAAGGTTGTTGGTAAATTTACAGAGAATGAATCCACAAAAGATGTTATCATTGTAATGACAAAAGCAGTAGCAGATGCTGTTGGTGCTTTGGATAAAAGATTTTTTTGTAATATAAACTACGGCGCTCAAGATAATGAACAATAAAAGCCCATTGATCATCGGCATTGCAGGAGGTAGCGGCTCAGGCAAAACATTTTTTCTGAACAGTTTTCTTCACCATTTTAAAAACGATGAAGTAACGCTCCTCTCTCAAGACGATTATTATATTCCTGCCGGCGAAATGACCCAGGAAGAAAACAAACTCTACAATTTCGACCTGCCTTCAACCATTGACGACGAACAGTTTCTGATCGACATCAAAAAACTGATCAAAGGCGAAGTAGTTTATAAAAAGGAATACAATTTCAACAATCCATTGGCTGTGGTCAAGATTTTGGAGATCAATCCTGCCCCTATTATCATTGTTGAGGGGCTTTTCATTCTGCATTTTAAGGAAATAGCCGATCTACTGAATCTGCGCATCTTTATCGAAGCCGATGAAGAGGTTGCCCTGAAACGCCGCATAAAGCGCGATGGCATGGAAAGAGGCTATCCTGAAGATGATGTGCTTTATAAATGGAACAACCACGTGGTACCAGCCTATAAAGAATTTTTATTGCCATACAGAGAAAGCTGCAACAAGGTGGTATTGAACAACCTTGATACACCCGACGATATCATTAGAGTTACCGAAGAAATTTCTGCAGAGCTAAAGGCGAAGTTTTGCTGATTACTTACAACTTTAGCGTTTTTTTGTTGCTTAGCCATTAAGAAATTAAGGCTGATTAGGCTTTATTGGGCTGATAGTTTAGGTTATGGCTTTACGGTTCGAAATTCGAAAAATTTGATGGTACACCAATAAAAAAACAAATTCCTAAGGCCTTCATGGCAAAATCAAACCGACTGAAATCCGGTAATCTGTGGCAAACACGACCGCAATCGGTGTTCCCATAGAACCAACCATTAAGGAATTAAGGGCAATAAGCATTCTATGGCATCAGGTAATGGTTTTACGGTTTGAAATTCGAAAAATTTGATGGCGCACCAACAAAAAAACAAATCCCTAAAGCCTTCATGGCAAAATCAAACCGACTGAAATCCGGCAATCTGTGGCAAACACGACCGCAATCGATGTTCCCATAGAACCAACCATTAAGGAATTAAGGGTAATGAGACTTTTATGGCATCAGGTAATGGCTTTACGGTTTGAAATTCGAAAAATTTGATGGCGCACCAATAAAAAAACAAATCACTAAGGCCTTCATGGCAAAATCAAACCGCCTGAAATCCGGTAATCTGTGGCAAAACATGATTCATTCCTTAATGTAGAACAAAGCGATTCGATTTAGTCAATCACCATTTCAGGTATATCGTCGCTGGCAAAGAGTTTGCCTGCAGTAGCGTTTCTGATAAAATCTACGCTTACCCCAGGTGCACGTTCCAACAGCTTAAAGCCCCCTTCAGGCAACACATCTAAAACGGCTAATTCAGTCACGATTTTTTTGATGCATTTTACGCCGGTTAAAGGCAAGGTGCATGAGGGCAACAGTTTGCTCTCTCCCGCCTTGTTGACGTGCTGCATGGCTACAATAATGTTTTTGGCCGAAGCTACCAAATCCATGGCGCCCCCCATTCCCTTCACCATTTTACCCGGAATTTTCCAATTGGCAATATCGCCGTGTTCAGAAACTTCCATGGCGCCCAAAATGGTCAGGTCTATTTTTTGTGCCCTGATCATCCCAAAACTCATGGCCGAATCAAAGATCGAAGAACCTGGCAAAGTGGTAATGGTTTGCTTGCCGGCATTGATCAGATCTGGATCTTCTTCCCCCTCAAAAGGAAATGGTCCCATACCCAACAGGCCATTTTCCGACTGCAACACCACATTGATGCCTTCAGGAATATAATTGGCTACCAAAGTAGGGATGCCAATACCCAAGTTTACATAATAACCGTCTTTGATTTCTTTAGCGATTCTTTTCGCTATTCCGTTTTTATCTAACATTTCTTGCTGCTATCGCTTATTTACTACCACTTATGACTTGCTTCTCACTGTACGTTGCTCTATCCTTTTTTCATAGTTTTTGCCTTGAAAAATACGATGCACATACACGCCAGGCGTATGGATGTGATCGGGATCCAGCATACCTACTTCTACCAGTTCCTCTACTTCGGCAATGGTAATTTTACCGGCCATGGCCATTACCGGGTTAAAATTCCTACTCGTAGAGCGGAAAATCAGGTTGCCAGCCGTATCGCCTTTCCAGGCTTTAACCAAAGCAAAATCAGCATCAAAAGCATATTCCATCAGGTAATCTTTGCCATTAAAGTTTCTGGTTTCTTTACCTTCGGCCACTTCGGTGCCCACGCCTGCTGGTGTAAAAATGGCAGGCATACCGTAACCGGCAGCCATGCAACGCGTAGCCAAAGTGCCTTGCGGAATAAGTTCTACCTCCAGTTCGCCACTGAGCAACTGCCTTTCGAATTCGGCATTTTCGCCCACATAAGAGGAAATCATCTTTTTAACCTGACGGGTCTGCAACATCAAGCCGATGCCAAAATCGTCGACACCCGCATTGTTTGAAATACAAGTCAGGTTTTTTACTCCCTTTTTTACCAAAGCTGCAATGCAGTTTTCAGGAATGCCACAAAGGCCGAAACCGCCGAGCATCAGGGTTTGTCCGTCATGAATATCTTTGATCGCCTCATCTGGCCCAGCTACAACTTTATTAATCATATAATCGTGTGTTTTGGGCTAAATTAGCAAGATATTGCCCGTCTTCCAAATCATTTAAGAGATTACAACTATGTAAGTTTTACACTAAGTATAGGTCGAAAAAGGCTCAAACAGCAAGTGAAGCCACTTTAATTTCGATTATTTTAAGCCATAAATAGCTTAGCCATTTAACTTAAATATACATAAGTAATGCCATCGCCACCTCTGTCGGCATGTTCGTCTTCCAAGCGGGTTACTTCGGTATATTTTTTAAGGTAGTCGCGTATCAGTTTTCTTAAGATACCGTCGCCTTTGCCATGGATCAGCTTGATGGAAGGGAAACCCAGCATAATCGCCTTGTCGAGGTAATTTTCTACTTCCTGCAAGGCCATTTCGCCACGCATGCCCCTCAAATCGAGTTCGGGTTTAAAATTGGTGATGGCTTCATTCATCCTTCCTGCATAAGAATTGCTTTGTACAGCTTTTTTGGCTTGTCGGTTGCTGATTTTCTGCACCTTGTTCCTTTTCACCACCGAACGCAGGTCGCCCAAAGCCAACACCAAATTGTCGCGGTTGATTTCCAATACCTGTCCGTTGGTTTCGGTATTGATCAGTTGCACCCAATCGCCTACTTCTATGGCCGAATCATCGAAACTCACTACCGGCTTGCGTTCTTCCTTTACTTCGTTTTTGGCAAGGTTCTTTTGAAGGTTTTGCCTCAATTGCTGGGTGACTACTTTATCGGCTTTCTTCTCCTTAATCTCGGCAATGGTATTTTCTACCAGCTTATTGGCTTCCTTAATAATATTTTGAGCCTCGAGCTTAGCTTCCTTAATCAGCACCTTTTTGTTTTCTTCCAAGAACTGCTTCAGTTTCTCGTTTTCGGCCACCAGGTTTTTGGCTTTGTTTTGCTGATTGGCCAAGGCAACTTTAGCTTCGTGCACTTGTCTTTTTTCCTTTTCCAAATTAACCAAAAGGCTGTCGATGCTGTTTTGGCTCGCTCCGGTTTTTTCTCTAGCCAGCTGCAATACTTCGGGTTGCAAACCAATGTTCTGCGCAATTTCGAAGGCATAAGAACTGCCTGGCTTGCCAATATCGAGCACATACAGCGGTTTCATCTTGCTGTTGTCGAAAAGCATAGAGGCATTTTCCAAACCATCGGTATGGCCTGCAAAAAGCTTGAGGTTAGAATAGTGCGTGGTAATTACGCCCCTCACCTTCTTGCTGTTGAGCACCTCTAAAACCGCTTCGGCCATTGGCCCACCAAACTGTGGATCGGTACCTGTTCCAAACTCGTCTATCAAAACCAGTGTTTTGGGCGAGGCATGGGCCACAAAGTAGCGCATTTTGGTTAAGTGTGCACTGTAGGTACTCAAATCGGATTCGATAGACTGGTCATCGCCAATATCGGCAAAAACCTGATCGAAAATACCCATTTCGCTCCCTTCGTCGACAGGCACCAGCAAACCACTTTGCAGCATCAGTTGCAAAAGCCCCACGGTTTTCATACATACCGATTTGCCACCGGCATTTGGTCCAGAAACCAAAACAATTCTCAAATTCTCGTTGATGTGGATATTTAAGGGCACCACCGTTTTCTTTTCTGCCGCAAAAGAAAGCAACAGCAAAGGGTGGCGGGCGTTAACCAGCCTGGTTTTGGGTTCTTTGAGCAACACCGGCATGTTGGCCTGTATATCGATGGCAAACAAGGCCTTTGCCCTTACAAAATCGAGCTTGGTTAAAAAGCCGTGGTACGACAGCAACAACGGTGTATAGGGCCTCAGTTCTGTAGTCAGCGCAATCAAAATCCTCACGATTTCCCTGCGCCTGTCAAATTCGAGGTCGCGCAGCTTGTTGTTGAGCGTAAAAACCTCTTCGGGCTCCAAGTAAACGGTTTGGCCACTGGCCGATTCGTCGTGGATGAAACCCTTGAGCTTTCGCTTGTTTTCGGCCAATACCGGGATGCACATGCGGCCATCGCGAACGGTTAAACTACCATCGGCAACCCAATTTTGGGCAATCGCATTTTTGTAGATGGCATCCATCTTTTTACGCACTTCCTGCTCGCCTTTGGCTATGGCCGCCGTAATATCCTGCAACTCGGGCGAAGCATTTGGTTTCATCTTGCCTTTAGCATCTAAAACACCCTCTATTTTTTTAAGGATGTT
This sequence comes from Pedobacter sp. TM02, assembly GCF_059705275.1. Taxonomy (NCBI): domain Bacteria; kingdom Pseudomonadati; phylum Bacteroidota; class Sphingobacteriia; order Sphingobacteriales; family Sphingobacteriaceae; genus Pedobacter; species Pedobacter sp. TM02. Next base: position 1,713,154 of record NZ_AP046530.1, on the reverse strand, counting down.
CCTTTCAATAGGCAAATGTTCAAAAAGCGCTTCTAAATTCGGGTAAACCGTTGCGCGTTCTTCAAAAAATCGCAAAACCGAAAATACGGTCTGCAGGGAAGCATAAATCTGGAAAAGTTCTTCCTCAACCAGGTAGGTTCCTTCTACTTTAATTTTATCAGCCAGTACCTTAATGTCAAAAAAGGTACTGATCTGTAAGGGCTCTTGGTTTTCCAAGATGCTTTTAAATTCGTGTGTTTGGCGCAGAAACTTGTTGATCTGGTCGTGTTTGGTCATGACCTGCATCTTGCTCACCAAGGCCTGTCCCATGGTACTTAGGCAATGCTGGTGCACCATTTGCCTCACTTCGTTAAAACCTAATCTCTCTTGGCAATTATCTGGATATAACATATTATTTTTGGGGTGTGGAAGCACTTTTAGGTACCTCAACCGGCAGCTTAACCGGTTGCATTTCCTGGGCCTGGCCAATAGAATCCTTTGCCGGTTTTGCTCCCGCTTTGGCCGGCTTTACCGTGTCGGTTGCCTTTTGCAGGGTCTTCAGTTGCTTCTCTTTTGTTTTATTGAGTTGCGTGGTTACGTTATCGTATATTTTTTTGAGGATGTCTGGATGCTGATAGTAATAGTTCATGCTTTGGTTGTAAAGGGCAGAATCGATCTGGAATTTCTTATAAATACCCTTATAAAAAGCTGATGCTATTTTTTTGGTGCTATCAGCGCCTGGCGACATGGTACTGATATAGCCATCTACCACATGGATATCGAACAGTACCTTTTCCATTTTATCAGGCTGGATAAGCTCTTTGGGGATACCTGGCTTGCAGGCATATAGCCCCGAGCACACCCATAAAACGGCAAAAAATCTTTTCATTATTGACAAAACCTTTCTAATTTCTTAGCCAAATTGCGCTAAGGTTGTTAATTTTACCAAAAATACTGATAAATGAGCATTGCCGATAAAATATTAAAATATAAAAGTGAGATAGAAAGCGATGGCGTAAAGCTGGTTGCCGTTTCTAAAAGCCATCCTGCCGAAGCGGTGCAAGAAGCCTATGATGCCGGGCAGCGTGTTTTTGGCGAAAACCTGGTACAGGAAATGGTTGATAAACAGGCACAACTGCCACCAGACATCGAATGGCATTTGATTGGCCACTTGCAAACTAACAAAGTTAAATACATCGCCTCTTTTGTAAAGCTCATCGAATCGGTTGACAGCTTAAAATTATTAAAGGAAATAGACAAGCAAGCGGCCAAAAACAATCGTGTAATCGACTGCCTGTTGCAGATTTACATTGCCGATGAAGACACTAAGTTCGGTTTACAGTTTGACGAGGCCGTTGAGCTGTTGCGTGCTGACGAATTTGCCGAATTAAAGCACATCAGGATTATAGGCCTGATGGGCATTGCGACCAACAATGCTACCGAAAAACAAACACAAGTGGAGTTTAACGAATTAAAAGTGCTTTTCGACGGACTTAAAATGAGCTTTTTTAGAAAAGACGATTATTTCAAGGAAATTTCGATGGGCATGTCGGCCGATTATAAACTGGCCATTGAAGAAGGCAGCACTATGGTTCGCATCGGAAGCAATATATTTGGCAAAAGGGTAATCAAGCATTGGAAAGCCGAATAACACATGCTTATTGCCTTATCTTAACAACAAAAAAATACCATATGAATATCCAGATCAGGACCGCAGTAAAAGAAGATTGCCCGCGTTTACTCGAATTAATCAACGAATTGGCACTGTACGAAAAAGCACCGGAAGAAGTAACCGTAACCCTCGACGAATTTATTGACGCTGGTTTTGGCCAAAAGCCGGTTTGGAAAGCCTTTGTGGCCGAAGAACACGGAACCATTATCGGCTTTGCTTTGTTCTACACCAGATACTCAACCTGGAAAGGCTGTCGTTTATACTTGGAAGATTTTATTGTAACCGAAGCCTATAGAGGCAAAGGTATTGGCAAGATTTTGTTCGAAAAGGTAATAGAAGAAGCTAAAACCAACCACTATAACGGCATGACCTGGCAAGTGCTCGACTGGAACGAACCGGCCATCAACTTTTACAATAAATACGAAGCCCGCCTGGAAGACGAGTGGCTCAATGCTTCGTTTTCAAAAGAACAGCTGCACCAATTTAACTAGAAACAAACATGAAAAAACTAGGATTATTACTCGTTGCCGGGATGGCAATCTCTTCTTGCCAAAACAAGACAGAAAAATCGGGCGAAAGTGCCGCTGTACCCGCCGATACTTTGACTTATGCCTACGATTCGGTAAAAGTGCTGAGCAAAAACCTGGTCAAGCCGGGCAAAAACGAATATGCCGACACCGCCAATGCCGTCATCAGGTTTCCTACGTTTAAAAACGACAGCCTGAACAACTACATCAAAAGACAGGTTTTCGATTATATTGCCAAAGAAGAAAAAGCAACTTCGTACCTCGATATCGCCAGCAGCTTTATCAAGGGCTACGACGACTTTTATAAAGAAGAACCCAACACCGGCCAATGGTGGTATTTGCTCATCGACATTAAAGTATTGCGCCAAACCAGCAACTACATCGCGCTGGAGCATACCCATGCCGATTATACGGGTGGTGCACATGGCAACACCATGGTTTCGTACATCAACTACAATCCCAAAACCAATTTGCCTGTGGTTTTAGACAGCCTCATCCAACCCGGTAAAATGGCCGATTTGCTTAAAGTGGCCGAAAGCATTTTCAGGAAAGACAAAAAACTAAGTCCTACAGAGAGCCTGGAGGGCAAATTCTATTTCGACAAGGGCATTTTTAGGCTGCCCCCAAATTTTTATGTAAGCGATAAAGGCCTGGTATTTTTATACAACGCCTACGAAATTGATGCCTACGCAGCTGGAAGAACAATATTGACCATTCCTTTTGCGCAGTTGCCGCAAATTGCCAAACCAAATTCGCTTCTCACACCTACCCCAACTCATTAAATGCAGGTATTCAAATTCGGTGGCGCTTCTGTTAAAGATGCAGCAGGCGTTAAAAATCTAGCCCAAATCGTCCAAAATCACGCTAAAGATAAAGAATTGCTCATTGTGGTTTCGGCCATGGGCAAAACAACCAACAAGCTCGAGGAACTTACTTGGGCTTTTGTAAAAGGCGATGAAAATACGCAACAGCTTTTTGAAGACATCAAGGTCTTTCACTTCAACATCATCAACGAACTGTTCGAAGACCATAAAAATCCTGTTTACAACGACGTAGCCAATACTTTTGTAGAAATTGAATGGCTTTTGGAAGAAGAAGCCAGCGATGGCCCCGATTACCTGTACGACCAGATCGTGTCGATTGGCGAATTGGTATCGACCAGAATAGTGGCTGCCTATTTGAACCAAGTAGGCTGTTTTAGCATTTGGACAGATGCGCGTGGCTACATCAAAACCGACAATACCTACCGAGAAGCCAATGTACTTTGGGATAAAACCGAACAGGAGATCCAAAAACACCTGCCTAGCTTTTTAGAACAGGGCATTGTGGTTACGCAAGGCTTTATTGGGGGCACCAGCGAAAATTTTACCAGTACTTTAGGCAGAGAAGGTTCCGACTATTCGGCTGCCATTTTCTGTGCCTGTTTAAACGCCGAATCGATGACAATATGGAAAGACGTGCCAGGTGTGTTGAATGCCGACCCTAAATGGTTCGACGAAACGGAAAAAATAGCCCAGCTTTCTTACCACGATGCCATCGAGCTTACCTATTACGGCGCCACGGTAATCCACCCAAAAACGATCAAACCTATCCAAAACAAGGGCATTCCCTTGTATGTGCGTTCGTTTATCCAGCCAGAAGCCGAAGGAACAGCCATTACCACCACACAAACGCCTCTGCCAATACCTTCGTTTATTTTTAAGGTAAACCAAGTACTGATTTCCATCTTCCCGAAGGATTTTTCTTTCATTATCGAAGAGAACTTGAGCCACATTTTCGACGTATTGCACCGCAACCGGGTAAAAGTAAATACCATGCTCAACTCGGCCATCAGTTTTTCGGTTAGCGTTGACAACGATGAGCAGAAAATCAAACGGCTCATTGCCGACCTATCGGAGAGCTTTAAGGTAAAATACAACAGCGGACTCGAGCTGGTGACCATCCGTTACTATAACCAACAAACCATTGATCGTGTAACGGTTAATAAAGATGTACTTTTAGAAGTGAAAAGCCGCCATACCTGCCAAATGGTGATGAAGGATAAGGCTTGATATATTAAAAGTTCAAAGTTGAGGGTTCAAAGTTGAAGGTAGCAAGTTAAACGCCAGCTGTAAATTGAATTACGCCCATCACAATATGCAAAATGAACAAACATATCCTCGATAGCGAAGTTCAGGCCTACATCAGCAATAATCTCCAAGCCGATGTAAGCAAAATTGCGTTGCTAAAATCGCCTTTTGGCGAAGTGAGCTCGGCAGAATTGGCCGGACAGATTACGGCGAAAAAAAAATCGGTACACAAGCTGCCAAGCTGGTATGCACAAGAAGGAATTTATTATCCGCCACTGTTATCAATCGAGCAGTGTTCATCCGAAACCACGGCGCGATACAAAGCCCAATTGGCTCAAGGCCACTCCCTGCTAGACCTGACCGCCGGTTTTGGCGTTGACAGTTTCTTTTTTGCCCAAAAAACAGCAAAGGTTTACAGTTGCGAAATCAACCCGGAACTTTCGGCCATCAGCGCACATAATGCAACCGTACTTGGCGCCAGCAATATCGAGTGTTTGGCCATCAACGGAATTGATTTCCTGAAAAGCACCACGCAACAATTTGATACCATTTACCTGGACCCGGCGCGACGCCACCAAAGCAGCAAGGTATTCAAGCTCAAAGACTGCACACCCGATGTAACCGAACATTTGGATTTGCTATTGGCAAAAGCCAAACGCATCATCATCAAAACTGCTCCCCTGCTCGATATCACTGCCGGACTTGCCGAACTGAAAAACGTGAGCGAAATCCATATTGTAAGCGTAAAAAACGAATGCAAGGAATTGCTTTGGGTGATAGACCAAAATTTTACCGCCGATCCGAAGGTAATTTGCGCCACTTTAAACGACGAGCAAAAGATATTCGCCTTTCAACTCGGCGAACTCCATAAACCTATGGCCGTTGCCAGCTATCAACCATCCGCTTACCTTTACGAACCTGATGTAGCCCTGCTCAAAAGTGGTGCTTTTAACCTCATTGGCGCACGTTTTGGTTTGCATAAGTTGCATCAACATACTCAGTTATACGAAAGTGACTTGTTTTTACCAGAATTTCCGGGTCGTATTTTTAAGATCGAAAACCGACTTACCTTAAACGAACTGAAAAAAGAAAAAAACTTAGTGGGCAATGTTATTGTGAGGAATTTTCCTGAAAAGGCAGAAAACCTGGTCAAAAAATACAAAATCAAACCCAATCACGACCATTTTATTATCTTCACGCAAACCCACGAAGGCAATTGGGCCATCAAAGCCAAGATTTTGCAACATTATTAGAAGTTTGTTGGTGCAATTAGCTATCTGCCACAGTAGGCTTCACCCTTTCTGGATGAGTAGGTTTTGATTTTTCAGCTTTAGTCTTTTTGCTTTAAACACATCTTCCCTCCTCATTCAACTTCCTCACTTTTAACACTTTTTAACAATCCTTTAACAAGTCGGCCATAACGGATAGGGTATTTTTGGTTAAACCTTAAACTAAACTCATGAAAACATTTAAACGCTTGAACAATGCCCTTGGCTTTGTCGTATTTGCGCTTGCCGCGCTAGCTTATTGGCTCTGTATGGAACCTACGGTAAGCTTTTGGGACTGTGGCGAATTTATTTCGGCTTCTTTCAAGCTTCAAGTTGGCCACCAGCCTGGCGCACCCTTATTTTTAATGATCGGCAGAATGTTTTCGCTATTGGCGGCCGGCGATTTGAGCAAAGTGGCTTATTGGGTAAACCTGGTTTCGGTGCTCTCAAGTGCGGCTACTGTTATGTTCTTGTTCTGGAGCATCAATGCCATTGCCTTAAAAATCGTAAAAAAAGACACGGCAACATTAAATACAACAGAATTATGGAGCATGATGGCCGCTGGTACCATTGGGGCATTAGCCTACGCTTTTTCAGATACATTTTGGTTTTCGGCCGTAGAATCTGAAGTTTATGCCATTTCTACCCTCTGTACAGCCATTGTTTTTTGGGCCATCCTGAAATGGGAACAGCAAATGAACGACAAATGGATTTTGTTCATTGCGTACATGATTGGACTTTCTATCGGCATCCACTTATTGAGCTTGCTGGCCATTCCGGCAATCAGCCTGGTTTATTATTTCAGGAAACAAGAAAACCCTACCTTTTGGGGCATGGCAAAAGCTTTTTTAATTGGCTGTGTTTTATTGGGCATTGTGCAGTTTGGCGTCATCCAATACTTTGTGCTCTTCGCCTCTAAATTCGACATCTTGTTGGTGAACAGTTTTGGCTTGGGCTTCGGCTCGGGTGCACTGGCTTTTGTAGCCTTATTCGCTTTGGCTTTGGGCTATGGCATTTATTACAGTATCAAAAAGAGATATTACCAGCTTAACTTAGGCTTGCTGAGCCTGGCTTTGGTGATATTCGGCTTTTGCTCTTACTTCATGATCATTATCCGCGCCAATGCCAAAACCGACATCAATCTTTCCAATCCTGATACTCCTGTTTCACTGTTCAGTTATTTGAGCAGGCAGCAATACGAAGACAAGCCCTTATTGTACGGGCAGTTTTACAATTCAAAACCCTTAGAAACCAAAGAAACAGGCGTTACCTACCGCAAGGGCGACAAAGCCTACGAAGAAAGCGGCAAAACCTACAAACGTGTTTACGACAATAATACTTTTTTGCCTCGTACCTATAGCGACAAACCAAGCCACGTGAATTTTTACCAGAGCTGGATGGGACTTGCCGATGGTCAAACACCAACATTTTGGCAGAATATAAGTTTCATGAACAGCTACCAGATGGGCTTTATGTACTGGCGTTATTTTGCCTGGAACTTTGTAGGCCGCCAAAACGATGAGCAGGGACAAGGCGCCATACACCAGGGCAACTGGCTCAGTGGCGTTAAACCAGTCGACGCCTTGCATTTGGGCAATCAGGATAAGCTGCCACCAAGCATTAAAGAAAATGCAGGCTACAACCTTTTTTATGGCTTGCCACTGGTATTGGGACTTTTAGGGATGGTTTACCTCTATCGCAACAACAAAAAAGACGGCTTGGTGGTTGCATTGCTATTCTTTTGTACCGGCTTGGCCATCATCCTTTACATTAACCAAGACCCTTTGCAGGTACGCGAGCGCGACTACGCCTATGTAGGTTCGTTTTATGCCTTCGCCATTTTAATTGGCATGGGTGTATTGGCTGTGAAAGAACTGTTGGCACGTATTGCTTCGAACAAGGCAAGCTTGGCTATTGCCACTTTGGTGTGTATGCTGGCTGTGCCTGTGCTGATGGCTGCCCGTGGCTGGGACGACCACAATCGAAGTGGCAAAACTACCGCTTTAGACATGGCCAAAAACTACCTCAACAGCTGCGAACCTAATGCCATTTTGTTTACCAATGCCGATAACGATACCTATCCGCTTTGGTATGCGCAAGAGGTAGAGGGAATCCGCACCGATGTAAGGGTGATTTGCCTGCAATTTTTAGGTTCTGAGGCTTTTCTTGACCAAATGAAAAAACAGCAGCACCTTTCGGCCCCGTTGCCAATTAGCATGGTGCACAACCAATACAAGGAAGGGGTTAGAGATTACATGCCTTATGTAGATTATGGCATTAAAGACAGCGTTGAACTGGCCGATCTTCTGGCGGTGCTTACTTCAGACAACAAAGAAGACAAAGTGCAAATGAACGACGGCAGCTACGAAAACTTCCTGCCTACGCAAAAACTCAAGCTAAAAATAGATCCAGCCCAAATTCTGGCTACCCAAACCGTAGCCTTGGCCGACAAGGATAAAATTGCGCCTCAAATGGAATGGGAATTTAAGAAAAACTATGCCTTGAAAAGTGATTTGGCCATGTTCGATATCATTGTGCACAATCAATGGAAAAGACCAATTTACTTCGCCACATCGGTTTCAGACGACACTTACATCGGCCTAGACAAATACCTTTATATGGAAGGCTATGCCTACCGCTTGTTGCCTTTAAAGCCTAACCAAGATGCCGACAAGACCGAACAAACCAATAATCAATTGGCCTTTAAACATTACAAAAATTTTGAATTGGGAGGCTTTAAAAAAGCTAAGTACATCGATCCAGAAAGCAGAAGGGTATTGCAGGGCACTTGGACTTACGCCAATACTTTAAGTGCGAATTTAATCCACGAAAACAGCATTGCCCAAGCCAAGGAGGTCATCAACAAAAGTATAAAAGAGCTGCCGTTAAAGAATTACACCATTATGGATACGCTGAACAAGATTTCCCTGGTACAAAACCTCTACCTGGTTAACGACAATCAACGGGCTAGCCAAATCGCCAAAGAAACTACTGGGTTTTTGGCGCAGGAGTTCGAATATATTCTTTCGTTGAAGCCTGAAGAGCAACGTGCCTTTATCAATGATATCAGACGAGGCATGTACGTATTGCAGAGCTTAGACAAAATTACGGAAGACCACAAACAAATAGACCTGAATAAAATGTTCAAACAGCAGCTCAAAGACTACGAAACCCGATTTACCAATAGCTTGAGCTAAAAACAAAAGCCTCCCGATGTAATATCGGGAGGCTTTGCTATGTAAAAATTTTTTAGACCAGATTAGACTTTTTTAACGTTTACAGCCTGTAAACCTTTTTTGCCTTCAGCGGTTTCAAATTCTACCTCATCATTCTCTTTAATCGCATCTATTCCTCCCACAACATCTTTAAAGTGAACAAAAATTTCTTTGTTTCCGTCATAGATGATAAATCCATAACCTTTTTGGGTATTAAACCACTTTACTTTTCCGGTACTCATAAAAATTGTGTAATTGTATAAGATGATTATTAAATAGTTACTGAATTAAAGTTAATTACAAAAAATTCAAAAAGAAATATTATTTGAAAATTACTTGTTAGGTTGGGGTGTAGTACGCAAATAAGGCTTAATTACCCGATGGCCTTTCGGAAACTTGGCCGGAATATCCTCGGTTTTGATGCTGTTCATCACAATTACATCCTCGCCATCCTTCCAATCGGCAGGTGTGGCCACGCTATATTCGGCGGTAAGCTGCAAGGAATCGATAACCCGGAGCACTTCAGTAAAATTTCGTCCGGTTGAGGCCGGATAGGTAATCATCAGCTTTATTTTTTTGTCGGGCGAGATCACAAACAGCGAACGTACGGTCATCGTTTCCGAAGCATTGGGATGGATCATATCGTAGGCATCGGCAATTTTCCTGTCCTGATCGGCAATAATCGGAAAATCGACAATTGTATTTTGGGTTTCGTTAATGTCTTTGATCCAGCCTTGATGCGATTCGGCCGAGTCGACGCTCAAAGCCAGAACTTTCACGTTCCTTTTGTCAAATTCGGATTTTAAGGCAGCTGTTCTGCCCAATTCGGTGGTACAAACCGGCGTATAATCGGCCGGGTGCGAAAACAGCACGCCCCAGCTGTTGCCCAGGTAATCGTAAAAGTCTATTTCTCCGATAGAAGTTATAGCTTTAAAGTCGGGCGCGGTATCTCCAATTCTTAAACTCATGGCTTTGGTTTTTAGGTTAAAAAATCAATTGTATGCGGTGAAGTTACTAAACTGAATTAAAACAATCCTCTTTGTTGTGTAATAAAATTTATGCGGGGCAGGCTGCTTTTCAGGTGCTTATTGAATTCTTGTATGGTATAATCTGCTATTAAAGGCGTGTCGGCCTCATCGTGCTGGTGCAAAAAGAAATAGATGTTTTCCAGTCCCTGGTCTAGCCAGCTCTTCAGTCTTACCACCCACTCGTCTACCCTGGCCTTATCAGAATCCAGGTACGGACCGCCATTGCCCACAAATCTTACAAAAGCGTTTGGCGTGGGCAATTCCATGTGTACGCAGTCTCTCCTACCGCTGGCATCGGTAATGGCCGCCCCCTTGCCCAGCCTGGCTAACAGGCTAAACAATGCTTTTCTGGCTTCGCCCTTAAACCAATCGGGATGCCTTACTTCTACAAACACCTTTAAATCGGCTGGCAGTTTTTCGAGGTAGCTGGCCAATACACTGATGTTGTTCGGACCGAAATTATCGCTTACCTGTAAAAAACAAGGCCCCAAGTATTGGCCAAAGGCGCTAATGGCCTTGATATACTCGTCGGTTAGGTAATCGGTATCCTTGAGGCGCTTGAGATGGGTAATGGTTCTCGAAAACTTGGGACAAAACATAAAGTCGCCATTGGTATTGGCCTTTACCTGTTCGGCCCACTTTAAGATCTGTTCTTCTTTGGGCAGGCTATAAAAAATGGCATTCAGTTCTATCGAATTAAAATGCTTGACATATTCACCCAGAAAATCGGCTTCTTTTGTTTTTTTGGGATAGATAAGCTCCTTCCACTCCTTTCGCCCCCATTTGGCACAGCCCACGTAGAACTGCGGATTGGCTACTGGCTTTAGTTTGGCCAAGGTTAAAAGGGTTTGTTCGCCATCGGGTGGCAAAGTAAAATCTATCGTATTGATTGCTTCTTCGGCAACTCTTCCAAATTCCATATGCTACTGAATTTAAAACAAAACCCCGAAAACTACCTAAAGTTTCGGGGTTTTCAAATTTTAATATTTTGGGACTGTTAATACACTTTGATCATGAAAACATAATCCTGTACTTTAGTAACCTGCCTATTCCGTTCAAGCCCCTGCAATGTGCTTCTTTTGCCATAGGCCACCCGGTTGCTCAACGAATCTTGGGGGATCGAATTCAACGCTTCCATGATATATTTAGATTTTACGGCAAAGGCTACATTTTCTGTTTTTTCTTCTTTGCCGTTAATTACCCCGACAATGTTTCCTTTATTATCTAACAAAGGACCACCACTGTTGCCTGGATTTACCGAAATAGCAACTTGGTAAGCTAAACTATCGCCATTCATGCCGGTTTTAGAGCTTACATAGCCATTGCCCAGTACGATATCATCTTTAGGATAGCCTATGGTATAAACCATTTCGCCAATAGCTGTACCTGATTTCTTAATGCTATAAGGTAAAATTCCCAGATTTCTGAATGAATTATCATTCACTTTTAAGACAGCAATATCATTAATAGGGTCTACATAAAACTTTCTTGCTTTGAATGATACACCCTTATTATTTTGGATATAAATAGAATCTGCGCCTTTAATGACATGGTAATTCGTTAAAATAAAGCCATTGCTCGAAACGGCAAAGCCCGTACCTCCAAATTTAGCCGGCGTTCTATTCGTATGCTTTGCATCGCTGGTAATCACCCTGATGATATCGCCTTGAGATTTATCTAGTCTATCAATTCTTCTATCAAGCAATTTGATATTTCCTTGTTGCTCCCTTTGTGCGTAGTAAGATAATAAAGTAACAGCAGCCAAAATCAAAAAAGAAGCGGCAACGGCAATAGCCGATCTGTTGTTTCGCCATATCCTTACCACGCGCGACGGATGAGGTTTAACTTTTTCGCTAATGGCGGCCACATCGATTTGGTCGTGCGCAGCATCCATTTGTTCTTTCAGCAACAAAATATTCGCATACTGCTTCATCGAATCCAAGAATACCTTATGGGCAACTACTTTATGGTCGACAATGGGGTCATTGCTTCTGAGTTGCTCAAAGGCCATACGCTCTTCGGGGGTTAGTTTGCCGTTGAGGTAATCTTCAATAATCGATTCTAATTCTATCTCGTTTCTCATTATATTATGGTTGAAAAAACAACTTTTTTAATCGTTGCAAACATTTATACTTCTGTGTCTTGGCATTATCCGTATTGGTATAGCCAAATTTTTCACAGATATCCTGCATAGACAGGTTATGGATATAAAAATCCTGGATAATTGTTTTGCAGGGTTCGCCCAGGCTTTCCAAGGCTACTTTCATCTTGTCGAACTGCATGTCTTTTTGCTCATGCTGCTCTACATCTTCATCTATGGCCAGTACGTCTTCAAAATCGGCAATGTTGTTGGTCTTCTTGCGCTGTTGCGTCAGCTTTTTTAACCAGATGCGCCGGCTTACCGAATACAAATAGGTTTTTAGCTTGCTGCTGAGCTCAAAATTGCCGTTCTTTATTTTATTATACAATACAATGATGGCTTCCTGGTATACGTCTTTTGCATCGTCTTCATCGCCATTATTGTTCAGAATAAACTGAAGCACCATCGGGAAATAGCCCGCGTACAACTTATTTAGCGCTTCTTCTGAGTTGTTGAGTATACCTAATACTACTTCTCTATCTGTTGGAACTGAACTGCTTAACTTAATACTCACCAATTAATACATTTAAACGTGAATGGTAACCCAATGATAGCCAAAAAAATTATTTTTTGTGGCAAGGTAGCGATCTTCTTTGTCAGACCTATCAACATTTACACTACCTAGACCAAGCTTTAATACCAAATTAAGGCAATGGTAACCTGCTAAAAAAATAAAAATATTTTCGGGGTCACCTTTTAAAATTCCGTGCATTAACGATAAAACCTATTCATCAATTTAAACGAAAACAATATGAAAAATGCATTCAAATTTGGCTTTATGGCTTTGGTATTAAGCGTATCGGTAATCGCTTGCGATTTTGGCAAACCTAAAAACGGAGCTCAAAATTTAAAAGACGGTACGGCTATCGACTCGCCTAAAGTGGATTCTTTAAAAGCAGACACCCTTAAAAACCCCATTGATACTACAAAAAAGACCGAAAAAAAATAATTTAACTTTTTTTTACATTTGCAGGGTTACCTTTTTACCTTTGCGGTATTAAGAGTAAAATTAATTAATTATTTAAACAGAAAATTAAAATGAAAAACTTATTCAAATTCGGTTTCTTAGCATTAGCTTTATCTTTATCAGTAGTTGCTTGTAACTCAGAGAAAAAAGAAACTGCTGCTGATTCAACTGCTATCGATTCAGCTAACGCTGCTGTAGATTCAGCTAAAGCTGCTGTTGACACTGCTAAAGCTGCTGTTGACACTGCTAAAAAAGCTGCTGATTCAGTTAAAGAAGCTGCTAAACACTAGTCAATAGTTTTTAAACGCATAAAAAAGCCGAGGAAATTTTCTTCGGCTTTTTTGATTCTAGGTATTTTGCAATATTTAGCCTATCAAAAATGCCTGATAAATGCTACCTTTGCGGCTGTATCAATTTTCCTTTCAAATGAATTTATCTCCGCTCCAGGCCATCTCTCCAATTGATGGGCGCTACAGAAAAACAACCGACAAACTGGCTGCATATTTCTCTGAGTCTGCCCTGATCAAATACCGTGTTTTTGTAGAGATAGAATATTTTATTGCTTTGTGCGAAGCTAAAATTCCTGGACTGGAACAATTCGACGCCACGCTTTTTCCGAAGCTGCGTGCCATCCACCAACAATTTACCGATACCGATGCGCAAACGGTTAAAGACACCGAAAGCATTACCAACCATGATGTCAAAGCGGTTGAATACTTTATCAAAACCAAATTCGACGAATTGGGCCTGCAAGCCTACAAGGAATTTATCCACTTTGGCTTAACCTCACAGGACGTAAACAATACAGCTATTCCTTACAGCTTTAAAATAGCTTTGGAGGAAGCTTATTTCCCGGCGCTCACCGAGCTTATCCAAAAAATCAGCGACTTGGCCAAAGAATGGGCCAATGTTCCCTTGCTGGCGCATACACACGGCCAACCGGCCTCTCCTACCAAACTGGGCAAGGAGTTTATGGTTTTTGCCGAACGTTTAAACATACAGTTCCAAACGTTGAAAGCCATTCCGCACAGTGCCAAATTTGGTGGCGCGACGGGCAATTTTAATGCACACCATATCGCTTATCCTCAAACCAATTGGGTTGATTTTTCGAACAACTTCGTTAACCAGATCTTAGGCTTGAACCGTGCGCAATACACTACACAAATTGAACATTACGATCAGTTTGCTGCGCAATGCGATGCCTTGAAACGGATCAACAACATTATTATTGACCTGGACCGCGATATCTGGGCCTACATCTCTAAAAATTATTTCAAGCAAAAAATCAAAGCTGGCGAGGTGGGTTCATCGGCTATGCCCCATAAGGTAAACCCTATCGATTTTGAAAATGCCGAAGGCAATGCCGGCGTGGCTAATGCCTTGTTTGAGTTCTTTGCAGCCAAGTTGCCTATTTCCCGTCTGCAACGCGATTTAACCGATTCGACCGTGCTCAGAAATATGGGCGTTCCGATGGCGCATACCCTCATTGCCATCAGCTCTACGCTAAAAGGACTGAACAAAATCTTATTGAACAACGAAGCGATTGCGGCCGATCTGGAAAACAATTGGGCTGTTGTAGCCGAAGCCATCCAAACCGTATTGAGAAGAGAGGCTTATCCAAATCCTTACGAGGCATTGAAGGCACTCACCAGGACCAACCAAAAAATTACTGCCGAAACCATGGCTGCATTTATCGACGAACTTGAAGTAAACGATACGATTAAGGCCGAACTGAAGCAGATTACGCCGTTTAATTATACTGGAATATTTTAAGGCAGAAGGTTGAAGGCGAAGAATAGACGATTTCTTTATAAATCGTGCTAAATTGCTTAAATTGACCTAAAACAGACAACAGTCTAGTTGCATTTGATTTATTTTTGTAATCTAAATTCATCAGACAATGACAATCAACGTATATACCGAGCAGACCCCGAACCCAGCTACCATGAAGTTTATGGTCAATAAACTTTTGATCAATGGCAGCGAGGATTTTGCAACAAAAGAAAGCGCTGAACACTCTCCTTTTGCCAAAGAACTGTTTAAATTCAACTTTGTTAACGGCGTATTCTTTGCCAGCAACTTTGTAACCATTACCAAAACAGACGATGCAGATTGGAGCGATATCGAAGCGATTTTAAAAGAGTTTGTGAAAGGTGCAGTTGAAGCTGAACTGAAAATCAAGGAAAACACGGCTGAAGAAGCTCCAAATTTTGAAGGCAGCGATATCGAAATCAAAATCCAACAGATTCTGCACGACTATGTTCGTCCGGCGGTTGAGCAAGACGGTGGTGCCATCAGCTACAAATCTTTCGACGAGGGCGTGGTAACTGTAGAACTGAGGGGTTCTTGCAGTGGCTGTCCATCATCTACCATTACCTTAAAATCGGGCATTCAAAACCTATTGCAACGCATGGTTCCCGAAGTGAAGGAAGTGGTTTCTGAAGCATTATAAAAGAATAACTGCTATTGTTTAATGTCGGTGGTCTGCTTAATTGCTAAACTACTCCCTACCAAACGATCGCTAGAAATAAAAAAGGCCCGGTATCGGGCCTTTTTCTTTACTGATGCTTTTTGAGAATTTCCTTGATTTTTGTATCCAAATCTAGTTTGTCTGTATCTTTAAAGGCTTTGCCGATTTGGTAAATCTTATTGGTTTGATCGAAACGATATAAACTATAGTAATTTTCTCCCGATAGGCCATAGCCCACAATAACCTTATGCTTTTGATCGTAACTGGGATTAGCGATATTATCGAAGCCCTTCACTTTGGTAAGCGTATGTTTTTTGGGGTCGACCAGGTACAACAAATAATAAGAATTTCCACCACGACCTCCGGTCCCGGTAAAAAGAACCACATCTTTTATCCCATCATTATTATAATCTACATATTCGTAATTATTTGCTATTTTGGTGGTAAACAGGCGCTCTTTCCAATAAACAACATCCATACTTCCGTTTTTCTTGCAGAAATAGATCGTCGTGTTGTCTTCATGAAGAGGAGCATCGCTATTATATTGTATGGCTAGGGCATAATTCTTATCGGCAAATGGATAAATATATTGCCAATTGTTTTGAGAATGTCCCAATAACCGCTGCTGGCCATGGGTGAAGAAAATGCAGCCCACCGTAAGACAAATCAAAATGATAATGGTCCTGCCCATATCGATCAGATTAAAATCAGAAGTACTTCTTGATTGTACTCAATATTTCGTCGGTAACCTGTCCATTGGTAGCCAGTACTTCGCGGGTTTCGAAAATTTCTTCGCCTCCCGAAAAATTAAGGATGGTTCCTCCGGCCTGCTGCACAATAAAGGCTCCGGCCGCTACATCGTACGAATTGAGGTTATATTCGAAATACGCATCGAAACGGCCACAGGCCACATAGGCCAAATCGACCGCGGCAGAACCGATGCGCCTTAAACCATGGCATTGCTGCATCATTTCGGTAAACAGCTGTATATATTGCGGCTGTTTGTCGAATTGGTAATACGGAAAGCCGGTAGCCAACAAGCATTTAGACAGGTTGTTGTTTTGCGAAACCCGGATAGGCTTGTTGTTGAGGTAGGCGCCTCCACCTCGATAAGCAGCAAACATTTCGCCCCTATTAATTTCGTAAACCACGCCAATTACCGGCTGGTCGTTTTCGTAAAGGGCAATGCTAATGGAATAGGTGGGTATGCCATGGATAAAATTGGTGGTTCCATCCAGCGGATCGATAATCCAGGTATAGGTTTGGCCTTTAACATTTTCGGTCTCTTCTTCGGTGATGAAGCCTGCTTCGGGCAAAATTTTAGTCAGGTTTTTTACAATCTGCTTTTCTGCGTTTTTATCTACATAAGAAACCAAATCGTTGAGGCCTTTGTACTCTATTGCATTGGCATCGAAAGACATGGCTTCCTTACGAATAAAATTACCCGTTAAGCGGGTAACCGCTATCACTTTCGAGCATAATAATTCGTAATTCATGTTTAGTAGCTTTTGAGTTTCTCTCTGTTTTTGTTCGAATAAATGACGAGTGCCAATCCGCCAATAAACAATAGCGACGAGATGAGCTCTGCCTGGGTAAACGGAACTCCGGCTACGACATATTTAGAATTTACCCGGATCAGTTCGATAAAGAAGCGTTCTACCCCGGTTAGCATCAGGTAAATTCCAAACATCATGCCCGGCGATTTGAGCTGCTTGCGGATTTTCCAAAGGAAAAGAAAGATCAAAAAAGCCACAATCACTTCATAAATAGGTGTTGGGTAAACCGGATTGGCCAATTCGTTGCAATAACGGCCAACGCAACCGGCAATAGGGTCGCCTTCTCTGGCTACATTATTGGGATAAGTATAGGCCCATAACCAATCTGGCAACCAAGTAAAAGGTTTAGGATGCAAATTTACAATACCCCAATCGCCATCGCCAGCCAAATGGCAACCAATACGGCCAACGCTATAGGCCAGCATCATA
This sequence comes from Pedobacter sp. TM02, assembly GCF_059705275.1. Taxonomy (NCBI): domain Bacteria; kingdom Pseudomonadati; phylum Bacteroidota; class Sphingobacteriia; order Sphingobacteriales; family Sphingobacteriaceae; genus Pedobacter; species Pedobacter sp. TM02. Next base: position 1,695,834 of record NZ_AP046530.1, on the reverse strand, counting down.
CCTGGCCCACCGATATCGAGCATATGCAAGGGCTTGATGCCGTTTTTGCGCGCAATATACAGTACGGCCGCCCCGCCACAAATCAGTCCGCCATAAAAAGTAAGTCCGGTAAAGGCAAACAAACCACCCAGCGGATCTTGTACAAAAGTATCCCAATGCTCCAGGTTATCGAAAATTTTGGCACCCAAAAAGCCCCAAATTGCTGCCCAAACTACCATATTGCTCATCAGTTCATAAGGATGTACAACCACATCAACCTCTTTGGGCTGTGGCAATTTTGTGGCGTCTTTCTCTTTATAGGCCCAATATATAAATACGGCTGCCAAAATAAGACCGCCCAACATGTTGCCTTTAGCAGAAAGTAGTACGCCCTGCTGATCGTCTACAAAAACCTTATAATTAAGTATGGCATAAAGTACCTTATAGCCGATAATGAAACCAAAAATACCATTTGTAATCAGCTCCAGTGCAGAAGCCGGCTTGCCAACAGTTACCCTTTTTTTAATCGGATGAATAACGCCCAGGGCTTCTTTTCTCTTGAATTCTTTGGTAAATGCCCAATAAGCAGCCACAAAAGCCAAGGCTACAAAAACGCCAAAAGTATTAAATGGCAAGGGCAGATTAATGCCAAAAAGATAGGATAAAAAATGGGAAACGGTAGGAAACATATATCAAATGTTGTTTAGGCGAAGATAGGAAAAAGTTGCTAGTTTTAGTCGGGAAGTTGGAAGTCTATAGTCTGTGGGGCGAAGTACAAAAGCCCAAAGCCCGTTGGCCAGTTTATAGCTGGAAGAGCGCAGGGATGAGTGCGTTAGTGGCTATGCACCAAGGTTTCGGCTTCTTCCACGTCTACTTCGCCATCGGCAGACAAACCAAGCAATTTAACGTTCTTAAGTTCGTTAACCATTACTGGATCGTATTTGGCCCTCACTTTTACATAGTTTTTGGTAAAGCCATGCATAAAGCCATTTTTCTGGTCATCTTCAAAAAGCACTTGTCCAATTGCGCCTACCTGCGATTCGTAGAAAGCCCTTCTTTTTTTGTCGGAAAGGATATGCAGCATTTTGTTGCGTTCGAAACGGGTACTGCCGGCTACTTTGCCTTTCATGGCAGCGGCTTCGGTTTGTTCGCGTTCTGAATAGGTGAAAACATGGAGGTAAGAAACGTCTAATCCATTCAAAAACTGGTAGGTATCTAAGAAATCTTCTTGTGTTTCGCCTGGAAAGCCCACAATGACGTCAACACCTATGCAGCAATTGGGCATTACTTCCTTAATTTTGGCTACTCTTTCGGTGTAAAGCTCGCGTTGGTAGCGTCTTTTCATCAGGCCCAAAATTTTATTAGAGCCCGATTGCAACGGGATATGGAAATGTGGCACAAAACGCTTAGATGTAGCCACGAACTCGATAATTTCATTGCTCAACAAATTCGGCTCGATAGAAGAAATACGAATACGCTCGATGCCTTCTACTTCGTCTAAAGCTTTGACCAAATCGAAGAAGCGGTCTTCTCTTTTGCCTTCCCTGATGCCAAAATCGCCCAGGTTAACGCCAGTAAGCACAATTTCTTTTACGCCGCTTTGTGCAATCTGCTGTGCACGGTTCACCACGTTTGCAATGGTATCGCTCCGGCTGCCCCCACGTGCCAATGGAATGGTACAATAGGTACAAGGGTAGTCGCAGCCATCCTGAACTTTGAGGAAGGTACGGGTACGATCGCCAATAGAATAGGCCGCTATAAAATTATGGTTAACTTTTTCAATTGGCTGCTGGTGAACAACAGCTTTTGGTTTTTTGGTCAAATCGGTAATAAACTCCACGATCCTGAATTTCTCGGCAGCGCCCAAAACCATATCAACGCCTTCTATTTCGGCAATCTCTGTAGGCTTTAACTGGGCATAGCAGCCTACAATGGTGATGTAGGCGTTTGGAGAATATTTCAATGCTTCTTTTACCACCTTGCGGCATTTTTTGTCGGCATGGTCGGTAACAGAACAGGTATTGATTACGTATACGTCGGCAACGTCGGTAAATTCGACCACGCTATAGCCTGCATCGGTAAATAAACGGCCAATGCTGGATGTTTCGGAAAAATTAAGCTTACAGCCAAGCGTATAAAATGCAACCTTTTTCATTGATTCTGCAAAGATAACAATTTTGATGGAGTTAAACGCCAAGCCCACTGCGTTTGACAGCTTGGTTACAATTGTTCAATAGTTTTTTAGTTTGTTAGTTGATTGGTTTGTTAGTTGATTAGTTTTTTAGTGTATTGGTCTATTATAGGAATACTGTCCAATTCTAACGCAACAGTTGATTGGAGAAAGCGCTAATTCTTAATCATGTATTTATAGTAGTAATTGTATTTTTTGATATAGGCACGTAGGGTATCAAAGCTGAAGCTTTTTTCCTTTTTAAAGTCTTCCAACAGTTCTGGATAGCTCGCCATCAAGGCATCAAAGTTCTTTTCTCTTTCGTTTCTCGAACCGCTTAATATGGCGCTGGTTTTGATTTCCAACAATTCGCCATCATCTTTGCTGGCATACCACGTCTCTGTACTCCCGCCCCCAGTCATTACGCCCCTGGCACCCACGGTTCCTGGATAGTTCACTACTGATTTATAAAGTTTGATTTTTCCGTTCTCTAATCTTTCAAGAAATTCAGGTTTCCGCTGTTTGTTGAGTGTTAATGCTACAAAATAGCTGCTGTCTTTTGAATTGAAATATTCCTTGAACCTGTTTGTCTCCAACTTTTCGTTTTCAGCTTTTCCGCTCGCCTTGAATTTGAGCGCACCGAAAAGCGATTTGGTCATTTTCCCTCTTACAGTATCGCCATTTACCAAGATTACATAATCTTTTTGGGCAAATGCCTGGCTGGCGGTCAAAAAACTGCAATAAAAAGTGAAGAGCAACAATAATTTGGTTTTCATGCTGGTTAAATTGGCTGGTTGATGCGATGTTTTAAAAACTTGACAGGTACCTAGGGCAAGTCATTCCAACGGTAACTTGGCTGTTCCAAACCGGCCAGATCGATTACCCTATCAATGACGGTTTGGGCCAGTTCCTCGATGGTTTTGGGCAGACTGTAAAATGACGGATTGGCGGGACAGATGATTCCACCGGCTTCGGTTACGGCTTTCAGGTTGTTGATGTGGATGAGGCTAAAAGGCGTATCGCGAACAACAGCAATCAGCTTTCTTCTTTCCTTCAAAATCACGTCGGCTGCGCGCGAAATCAGGTCGTTCGAAATGCCATGGGCAATACGGCCCAAGGTACCCATAGAGCAAGGCGCAATAATCATGGTATCGAATTTGGCAGAACCCGAAGCAAAAGGCGCATTGAAATCCATTTTGGGATAAAAGGTAAAAGGATAGTTGTCGTATCCCGAATTGCCCAGCTCGAATCGCCAAACTTCCTTAGCGTTGTCAGACATCACTACGCCTACTTTTTCGATCTGACCGGAAAGCTTCAGCAGGTTATCCAACAACAGTTTAGCATAAATGGCACCACTGGCTCCGGTTATGGCAACAACGATTTTTTTCTTTTGGCTCATATGTACCAAAGATACAAAGCTTAAAAACAAAAAAGGGCCAGAAATAAATTTCTGACCCTACATCTACCTATGAAAAACATACCCCCGAAAGGGTAAGCCCAAATATAACTACATTTACTTTAAAAAGAAAGTTTAAACATACTTTTTTTATTTATCGTATAAATGTGACATAAAAAAAACTTACATCGACTAAAAAACCTTGTTTGACGCATTAGAAAAGGTATTTGGTGCTTAAAAAATTTGAACTGTTGCTGTCAATAATTTCGTTGAGCAGGTGTTTGTTGTTGTCGTTAAGCTTGGTGGCCACCAAAGAACGGATAGAAAAAGAGCGTAAAGCGTCAACAACCGACAAAGTTCCTTCGGCGCTGTCCTTTCTTCCGGTAAAAGGGAACACATCCGGACCGCGTTGGCATTGGCAGTTGATATTGACCCGGCTTACCTGATTAACCAGGGGATCGATCAGCGCGGCCACCTCCTGGTCGTTATTGCTAAAAATGCTCACCTGCTGGCCGTGGGTCGATTCGATAAGGTATTGGATGGTTTCTTCCAAATCATCAAAAGGCACTACCGGCACTACCGGACCAAACTGTTCTTCGGTATATAATTTCATTTCGGCGCTAACCGGATAAACTATAGCGGGATAAACGAACGATTCGTTGGTGACTCCCCCATTTTCGTTAACGATTTTGGCTCCTTTGGCAAGGGCATCGTCTAAACATTCTTTTAAATAGGCTGGCTTGTGCGGTTCTGGCAACGGCGTAAGCGACACGCCTTCTTGCCAAGGCATACCGAATTTGAGTTTGGCAACTGCTGCCGCAAGCTCTTCCAAAAACTGATCGGCCAGGCTCCGGTGCACAAAAATAATTTTCAATGCCGTACACCTTTGTCCGTTAAAAGAGAGCGAGCCCAATACCGTTTCCTGTACAGCCAGCTTTAAGTCGGCCTGTGCGGTAATGATGGCGGCGTTTTTGGCATCCAATCCTAAAATTGCACGCAAACGATTTACTTTGGGGTGCATTTTCTTTAACTCGTTGGCTACCTTGCTCGAACCGATGAGCGTAAGCACATTGATTTTGCCCGATTGCATCAAACCTGGAATGATTTTGTTGCCACGGCCATAAATGGTATTGACCACTCCCGGCGGGAAACAATTTTTGAATGCTTCCAGCAAAGGATAGAACAACAGCGTACCGTGTTTAGGCGGTTTAAACAAAATGGTGTTGCCCATAATCAGGGCCGGAATCAAGGTGGTGAAGGTTTCGTTTAAAGGGTAGTTGAACGGCCCCATGCACAACACGACGCCCAATGGCGAGCGACGGATCTGCGCTACAATGCCCTGTTCCATGGTAAAACCCGATGATTGTCTATCTAGATCTTTCAAGGCATCGATGGTAGCGTGGATATATTCGATGGTACGGTCGAACTCCTTCACCGAATCGGCATAGGTTTTACCGATTTCCCACATGAGCAGCTTGACGACTTCTTGTTTCTTCTCGATGATCTGGTGCGTAAACTTCTCTACGTGCTGGATGCGTTGCGCAACACCCATGGTTGGCCATTCGCCACGGCCATTGTGGTAAGCGTTAACCGCTGCCTCTAAAGCTGCCGAAGCTTCTGCCTCGTCGCAAAGCGGATAGGTTCCGATAATTTTTCGTTGCAAACCATGGGCTGTTTTTACGCATACCGGCGAGAGCACGGTGTGTACGTCGCCATTCCATGGCAACATTTGGCCATTGGAAAGGTACTCTCGCTGGTTCACCTCGGCTTCTAACTTAAAAGCACCAGGTATCTGCTCTTCCGTTGGGAAAAGATGGTCTAGTTGTTCTTGAAAACTCATGGCTTATAGGTCGTTGATTACTTTATATTTAGGAACTAGTGATTTCATGATAAACCAGGCCAGCAAATAAGCTACGGCACAATAGGCAAACATAATGGTGTAACCCACCGTCATGTTCGATTGTACCAAAGGCTTTTGAACCGCCAGTAACTGGTCAAACAAAGCGGGGTTAATTGCTTTTACTTTAGCTGCTACTTCTGTAGGCAACTTGCTGAGTTCCATGGTGGCCAAGTTTACTTTATCGCCATATTTGCTCAACAATTGAAGCGAGCTGATCTGGTTAATGAAATCGGCATTGCCCAGCTCCTTAAATTTGGCAAAAGATTCGCCTATTCCCTTATGGGCATAGCTATCAAAAATCCAGCCGCCAATTTTAGTGATGAGCACACCACCCAAACCGCCAGCCATGCCACCAATGCCCACCACCGAACCTATCGCTCTTTTAGGAAACATGTCTGAAACTGTGGTAAATATATTGGCCGACCATGCCTGGTGTGCTGAAGCGCCAACACCAATCAGTACTACCGGCACCCAATAAGAATAATGACCAAATGGCTGTGCCAATAACACGACCAACGGAAAAACCGCAATCATCAGCATGGCTTTCATCCGGCCATCATACGGTGAGTAACCTTTATTAATGAAGTGTTTTGGAAACCAGCCCCCGCCGATACTGCCCACCATGGTCATACTATAAAGTACGGCCAAGGGAATGGTAATATCCGGACCTTTCATTCCGTATTGATCTTTTAAATAACCTGGCAACCAAAACAGGAAAAACCACCACACACCATCAGTCATGAATTTACCAATAACAAACGACCAGGTTTGTTTGTAGCCTAACAGTTTTAACCAAGCCACTTTTTCTTGTTTGCCGGCAACCGTTTGTTCCTCATCGCTATTGATATAAGTTAGTTCGGCAGCGCCTAGTCTCTTTTGCTTTTCTGGACTTTCATAAAAAACAAGCCAGAAGAACAGCCATAAGAAACCAATGGCTCCAATAATTTCGAAAGCGGTTTCCCAACCCCAGTGCGAAGCAATCCAAGGAACCGAAATTGGTGCCAAAATAGCACCCACATTTGCCCCAGAGTTAAAAATACCCGTTGCCAACGAGCGCTCTTTCTTAGGGTGGTACTCGGCTGTAGCTTTAATGGCTGCCGGAAAGTTTCCTGCCTCGCCAATGGCCAAAACCGCCCTCGAAAACATAAAACCCAAAATAGAAACCGGAATGGCGGTTAAACCCAAAGTGGTGAGCAACGACGACAAGCTGCCGCCAATGGTAATGGCATAAGCGTGGATAATAGCACCGATAGACCATACGATAATGGCGATGCCGTAGCCCCATTTGGTACCCAGTTTATCTACAAACCGGCCGGCAAACAACATGGCAATGGCATAAGTAAACTGGAAAACCGCAGCAATATCTGCGTAATCGCTGTTTGACCACCCGAACTGTTCTTCGAGGGTAGGCTTTAATAAACTCAATACCTGCCTATCGAGGTAGTTTACGGTGGTAGCAAAGAACAACAGTGCGCAAATAGTCCACCTGTAATTGCCGATTTTAACTTGGTTCATTTGATTTGGTTTATGTTGGTTGATCTTGGTTTATTGATTGTTGGTAAACACTAATAGTGGTTACGGTTTTACTTTATTTACGATGGCCAAGGTTTTCGTGGTCAGTGAAAACAAGGTATCGTAATCTTTATTTTCTAAAATCTGCTTGCTTATCAGCTTGCTGCCCATGCCTACGGCACAAACGCCTGCCTTGAACCAGCTATCGATATTGCTTTCTTCAATTTCTACCCCGCCTGTTGGCACAAACAACTGGCCTTGAAATAGCTCTTTGATGGAAGATAAGTAGCTTGGCCCTAAAATATTGGCCGGAAACAACTTGATAATTCCCGCCTGGTTTTGGTGGGCCAAATTGATTTCGGTTGGACTCATGCAGCCTGGGATCCATAGCTTGTTGGCTTCGTGAACCAATCGGCCTACTTCCAAATCCACTACGGGGCAAACCACAAAATCGGCATCAATTGCCAAGAAAGCTTTCGCCTCTTCTACATTTTTAATGGTTCCGATACCCAGAAACAAATCTTGCATTTCGGTTTGAAGCGCCTGTTTAATGAACTTAAAGTTCTCCAGCGCCGCATCGCCCCTGTTGGTATATTCGAAAACCCTTACACCTGCACGGTAAAGGGTACGGATAATGTCTAAGCTTAGTTGGGCATCTTGATCATAAAAAAGCGGCAACAATCCCTGGGTTTTAATGGCCTGTATAGCGGTTTCTTTGTTTTTCATCGTTATTGGAATTGATGTTGGGTTAATGTTCGTTCGATGGCAGCTACATTAGCTGTTGTGCAATCGCTCAGGATAAACAGCTTGTTAAAGGCTGCGGCCGTGGCAAAATCAACGATATGCTGTGGCTCGTTTTGGTTGTAGAAACCATAAATCAGACCCGCCATGTAGCAATCGCCACTGCCTACCTTGTCTAATATTTCGGCCGATTTGTATTCTTTCGAAACGTACAGCTGAGCATTAGCGTACAAGGTGGTATAATATTGAATGCCTTTAAGGTAATCGAAACGGAAAGTATTGGCTACCGTTTGGCATTTGGGGTATTGTTGAATAATTTCCGCTGAAGTTTTTTGAGCTTGCGCCAGCAAAGCTTCCTTGTGGGCTTCTTCTATGCCGTTGGGCAGGCTAATATCGAGCATTTTATGGGCCGCCCAGATATTGCCCATAATCAAATCGGCGTATGGGGCCAGTTGAGGCATCACTTCGGCTGGCTGTTTGCCATATTGCCAAAGCTTGGCACGATAATTCAGGTCGACAGAGATTTTGATGTTACGTTTGCTGGCGGCCTTAACGGCTTCGAGACAAACATCGGCTGCCGCTTGGCTCAAGGCCGGACAAATGGCACTGAAATGAAACCAGCTGATGCCTTCGAGCACTTCATCCCATTTGATTGTACCGGTTTGGAGCATGGCAAAGGCCGAATTGGCCCTATCGTAAATTACCCCTGCATTTTTGAGGTCTTTGCCTTTGGGCAGGTAATATAATCCTATCCTATCGCCACCCTCATAAATGCGCGAGGTATCGATGTTGCACCCCTGCATATAACCGATCAGCTGTTCTGACATGAAATTTGCAGGCAAGGCCGTGAAATAAGCCGATGGTACCTCCCACAAGGCCAATGCCGTAGCCACATTAAGCTCGGCGCCGCCTACATAAAAGGGCAACTTGTTTTCTTTTAGCCATTCGCCGTCTCCATCTGGACAGATGCGCAACAACAATTCTCCGAAGCTCAGTACCTTGCCCATATTAGAAATTGAAATAAGTTTTGGCGTTATGGTAGCAAATGGCCTGGATTACCTCTCCCAACCAGGCTTTATCGTTTGGCAATTCGCCGTTTTCTACATCTGTACCAAACAAATCGCAAAGGATGCGCCTAAAGTATTCGTGGCGGGGAAACGACAGGAAGCTTCTCGAATCAGTTAACATCCCTACAAAACGACTGAGCAAACCCATGTTAGACAAAGCGTTCAGCTGTTTGATCATTCCATCTTTTTGATCTAAAAACCACCAAGCCGAGCCCCATTGCACTTTACCTGCCACCGTACCGTCATTATAATTTCCAATCATGGTAGCCATCAGTTCATTATCGGCCGGATTGAGGTTATACAAAATAGTTTTAGCCAAGGTATTGCCCGAATCAAGTTTATTGAGAAATTTAGCCAATTGTTTGCCCTGAACAAAATCGCCAATCGAATCGAAACCAGTATCTGGGCCCAAAGAAGTGAGCAGGCGATTATTGTTATTGCGCAAGGCACCCAAATGGTATTGTTGTACCCAGCCTTTTTCGTGATCCCATAAGGCGAAATTGAACAGCATGGCCGATTTGAACTTCAGGTTTTCTTCCCTGCTCAGGCTTTGTTTGCTTCTGATTTTGGCAAAAATGTCCCTTACTTCGGCTTCCGTATAGTCTTCGGCATAAATCTGCTCCAGGCCGTGGTCTGAAACCGATGCACCGTTGCTGGCAAAATAATCGTGTCGCGCTTTTAGGGCGGCCAAATAGCCTTCGTAATTGGCAATCTCTGTTCCGCTAATGTCGGCTAATTTATCGATATAGGCATTCAAGGCATCCACATCGTCGGCATTCATGGCTTTATCTGGCCTAAATGCAGGCAATACCTTGATCTCGCAACTGCTGTTTTTGAGCTGTTGGTGATATTCCAGCGTGTCTAGCGGATCGTCGGTGGTACAAAGCGTTTGAACGTTCATCATGCGCAACAAGCCTTGCACACTGTATTCCTTGGTTTGCAATTTGGCATTGCACGCGTCGTATATTTTTTGGGCATTGGCAGCCGATAGCGTTTCGTGGATGCCAAAATAGCGTTGCAACTCGAGGTGTGTCCAGTGGTACAGGGGGTTTCTCAACGTATAAGGAACCGTTTCGGCCCATTTTTCAAATTTTTCGAAATCCGAAGCACCGCCGGTGATGTAATATTCGTCGATACCATTGGCACGCATGGCCCGCCATTTATAGTGATCGCCATAAAGCCAAACCTGAGTAATGTTTTCAAAGTTCTGATCGGCAGCGATCTGATCGGGCATTAAATGGTTGTGATAATCAATGATCGGCAGCTGCTTTGCAAATTCGTGGTAAAGCATTTGCGCCGTTTGGCTTTGCAATAAGAAATTATCGTCTAAAAAATTTTTCACGCTGTTTTATTTATAGTTCGTTATCCGAAAAACGGGAGGTCGGAGGTTTACAGTTTTTGGTTAGCCACAATGACGTTAACGCTAAACGCCACTGAAAATCGAGAAGCCTCCGTCAACGCAGATCATGGCTCCGGTTACAAACTGCGAAGCATCGCTCAGCAGCCAAACCAACGCGCCCTTCAGCTCGTCTGGATCGCCAAATCGTTTGAACGGTGTTTGTTTGATTACCGATTCGCCACGTGCAGTATAGCCATCAGGTGTGGTTAACAGGTTGCGGTTTTGCTCGGTAAGGAAAAAACCTGGCGCCAATGCATTCATCCTGATCTTGTCGCCATAACGGTTGGCTAGTTCAACGGCAAACCATTGGGTGTAGCAATCAACCGCTGCCTTACCCATGTTATAGCCCAATACTTTGGTTACGGCTTTTTTAGAGTTCATTGACGAGATGTTGACGATACTGCCTTTTCCGGTTGCGGCAATGGCTTGGCCAAATACCTGCGTTGGAATTAAAGTACCCCAAAGGTTAAGGTCGAGCACTTTTTTCATGCCGTCCATTTTCATTTCGAAAACGCTTTCTTCGGGTTGCAGCACGCCATCGGGCATATTGCCACCAGCCGCGTTAACCAAACCGTCTATTTTTCCGAAAGCTGCCAAAACTTTTTCCCTGGCCGCAATCAGCTGGGCTTCGTCCATGGCATCGGCAATCAGGGCAATGGCTTTACCTCCATTTTTATTAATGGCATCGGCTCTTTCGTTGGCCACAGCTTCGTTTCGGCCCAAAATGCCAACCGTGCCACCTGCTTCTACAATGGCGTTGACAAATGAATTGCCCAAAATACCAGTTCCCCCGGTTACGATGATTACTTTATCTTTTAAAGAAAATGATTGTTCCATTATTTAATGTCTTTTACTGCAATGGTGTCCATATCTGCATAGTCGAGGTTCTCGCCGGCCATGCCCCAAATAAAACTATAGTTCTTCGTACCGCTGCCTGCATGGATGCTCCATGTTGGCGACAATACGGCTTCGTGGTTAGCCACGATGATGTGACGGGTTTCCTGAGGTTCGCCCATGTAGTGGAAAACACGATGGTCATCGTCGACATCAAAATAGAAATACACTTCCATCCTGCGATCGTGCGTATGTGGCGGAATGGTATTCCAGATGCTTCCGGTTGAAAGGATAGTCAGCCCCATCACCAACTGGCAGCTTTGGATGCCATCTTTGTGGATATAGCGCATGATGGTGCGCTCATTTGCGGTTTCTACGGCTCCAAGTTTTGCAGCGAATACTTCTTTGTTCTGTACATAGGTAGTTGGGTAAACCGCGTGTGCCGGTGCCGACAAAATGTAGAACACGGCTGGATGGCTGGCATCTTTGCTGGCAAAGCTTACCTCTTTTACGCCTTTGCCCAGGTACAAACCATCGAGCTTAGCCATGGTGTAGGTTTCACCATCGGCGGTAATGCTTCCTTCGCCACCTACGTTAATGATACCCATTTCGCGTCTTTCTAAAAAGAACTCGGCGCGGAGGATTTCATAGTTGCCTAAGGCTACGGTCTGCTTTTCTGGCGTAATCAAGCCAGTAACCATCCTATCGTAATGCGAATACACAAAATTCGCTTGATCTCTTTCTTTCAATCCATCCAGCAAAAAACGTTCTCTGATCTTGTCGGTCTGATAGGTTTTGAAATCGTCTGAATGTACAGCTTGTATAATTTTCATCAGTAAATATTTATTAAATTCTGTTATAAAGATACCCCTCTTTTCCAAGGTATAAAATCATCTTGGTTAAGCAAAACGGCTTTGGGGGTTATTTCTCCACTGGCCGCTTTGATGCAGTACTCTAAAATAGCTTCGCCCATTTGTTCAATGGTCTTTTCACCTTCTATAACCGGACCGGTATTGATATCGATGATATCGCCCATGCGTTTAGTAAGGCCATTATTGGTAGCCACTTTAATGACCGGGCAAACCGGATTGCCGGTTGGGGTGCCCAATCCTGTAGTAAACAAAATGAGGGTTGCCCCCGATGCTGCCTTGCCGGTAGTAGCTTCAACATCGTTTCCGGGCGTGCAAACCAGGTTGAGGCCAGGCTTTGTAGCCGGTTCGGTGTAGTCGAGTACGTCTTCGATTGGCGAGGTGCCTCCTTTTTTGGCTGCGCCGTTGCTTTTGATGGCATCGGTAATCAGGCCGTCTTTGATATTGCCCGGCGAAGGGTTCATGTGAAAGCCCGAGCCTGCATTTTCTGCGGCCTGGCTATAGGCGCCCATCAGCCTGATAAATTTTTTGGCGGCTGCTTCGTCTTTGGTGCGATCGATCATATTTTGTTCGGCACCACACAACTCTGGAAACTCGGCCAATAACACGGTTGCGCCCAAGGCCACCAGCAGATCAGCACAGTAGCCTACAGCTGGATTGGCCGAAATACCGCTAAAGCCATCGCTGCCCCCACATTTAACGCCAACATTGAGTTGGCTTAAAGGCGCTGGCGCACGTTCTATCTTGTTGGCTTCAATCAGCCCTACAAAAGTCTGCTTAATGGCTTCGGCAATCATGTTTTCTTCGCTTTGCGATTGCTGTTGCTCAAAAATGTATAAGGGTTTATCGAAATTGGGGTTTCTTGCTTTTAAATCGGCCATGAAATCGGCCACCTGCAGGTTCTGACAACCCAGGCTCAGCACGGTTACACCAGCCACGTTGGGATGATCGGCATACGCGGCCAACAATTTGCTCAATACGGCCGCATCTTGCCTAATGCCTCCACAGCCACCTTGATGGTTTAAAAATTTAATGCCATCAATATTTTTGAACAACCGATGATGCTGGGCACTCTCCAAACTTAATGGCGTCTGCAACGCAGCAATATCTTGTCCGTTTTGGTAAGCTTGCACCAAATGATGGGCATAACTTTTGTATTTGGCCGTTACCGCATAACCCAATTCGTTGTGCAAAGCCTCGCGAATAACATCCAGGTTACGGTTTTCGCAAAATACCGTTGGAATGAACAACCAATAATTGGCCGTTCCTACCTTGCCATCGGCACGGTGGTAGCCCATAAAAGTGCGATCTTTAAACCTGCTTACATCGGGTGCCTGCCATTGGTAATGGTAAGGACGGTATTGGTAAGGGGCAGCCGCATGTTTCAGGTTATCGGTAGTCATCAAGGTACCGGCTTTTAAGGGATACTGGATTTTGCCTACCAGGGTACCGTACATCAGCACTTCGTCGCCGGTAGCCATATTGTGGGTATAAAACTTATGCTTAGCCGGAACATCATTTTGGAGCTCGTAAGCTTCGCCTTGGTAGTTCACGGTTTGACCGGCTTTCAAATCGCTTAAAGCTACGAGCACATTATCTTTGGGGTGGATTTTTAAAACCAGCTGTTTCATGCTAAAATGAGTTTAGTTTCAATGGGGTCAATTCGGCCAGGGCTACATCAATTCCTTCTTGGGCAATCAATTCATATTTGAGGCATACTGCTTCTACAAAACCCGGCAAATCAGGCAATGCCGTTCCCCAAAAATGGCTGTCGTTCAACACATCTTTTACATAAGCACGAGGCTCTTTTTTCGATTGTTCGGCAAAATATGCTGCATTATCGTCGGTAATGAGGTACGACGCGTTATCGAACAAGCCATAAAACTGTCCGTTCTCTTGCTTATCAACTTGCATAAAGCGCAAATAAGCCGCAAAACCCAGCGCCATGTATGCCGGTACTCTGTTAAACAACTGATAATAGTTGAGCAAGAGCGGCAAAATGCGGATTTTCATCTTCATGCTATACTGAAAGGTAATGTTAAGCCATAAATGCCTGATAGCAGGATTGGCAAAACGGTCTTTTACGCTGCTGGCAAAGGCCGAAGTGGCTGCTTCGCTTACCGCATACGGAATGGCCGGACCAATTTCGGTGGCCATCACTTCTTCGATATAGCTGCTGAGCAATTCGTTGTCCATGGCATGCTTTACCGTATCGATACCTGCCAAAAATGCGATGCCGGAGCTTAATGTATGGGTGCCGTTGAGCAGGCGCACTTTAAGCTCGCGATAGATTTCGATATCGTTGGCTATAATCAATCCAGCATCTGCCTGGGCAAATGCAAGGGTTTTGGCCACTTTTTCGTCGCCTTCTATGGCCCATAGGCGATAGGGTTCGGCCATCGATAGCAAATGATCGGTATAGCCTAGCTCGGCCTGTAGGTTGGCCAGGGTTGCAGCATCGGGTTTGCCCGGCACAATACGGTCGACCAACGAATTGCAGAAAGTATTTTCGGCGTGCAACCAATTGATAAAATCGTTGCCTAAGGTATTAAAATTGGCTAATTCAAGCACAATTTGTTTGAGTTTGGCCCCATTATCGGGAATGAGTTCGGTGGCGATGATGACCAAACCGCTGTCTTTAGCTCCGCCAAAAGCTTTAAATCGTTCGTACAGAACGGCCAACACCTTGGCTGGAAAAGAAACCGGGGGTTGCTGGGCAATGCTTTCGTTAACGAGCTGTATGCCTACTTCGGTGGTATTGGAAACAATGATTTTTAAAGCTGCCGATTGCGCAATGTCTAAAACGGACAGCCAATCTTCTGTTGCCGAAATAACCCTGCTAATGGCCGAAGAAACGATGTTTTCTGTTACGGGCAGGCCGTTTTCTAAACCACGTACACAAAGCGTGTACAAGGAATCCTGCTGGTCGAATTCGGTCGTTGCGCCCGAAGTTGATTTAACCACGGCCACTCGTCCGTTAAATATGCCTTGACGATTTGCTTTATCTATAAAATAATCTGGCAGGCCACGCAACAATACACCTGTACCAAATTGAAGCACCTTTTCTGGGAGCTCAAAAATTTGCGTAGCGGGCAAAGTAAGTTTCGAAGCCGACAGGGCGTTCAGATTTTCTCGAGATAAAATCATTTTTAGAGTATGCTGTTCAATTTTATGTTTCGCCAACAAAGATTTATTCGGTCTTTATGGCATTTGGTTAAAGCAATTCTACATAATTATTGCTAGGAAAAACGGGTTTTTGGCGCAAATATTTGCGCAATCGTTCCCGAGAACCTTGCCGTAAAAGTCCAGCATTTTAAAGATGAACCTGCACTTTTTCTGGGCCTATCCATTGCACAAGCTGAGGCAGGTCGTAATAGCTTAATACCTTGGGGATAACCAGGCCATAGCGGTCTTTGGCCAAAGGTTCGTGCAAGAACTGCTCGTAAGTTGGCGAACTTTGATAAAGGTTAAGTTTCGTAATTTGAGGCGCCAGCAAGGCCGCGTGCAAAGCCACTGGGGCCAACTGCCCAACAGCATTGATTTCGATGTTTGCACCCTGCAGGTTGGCATCTCTTTCAATCATAGCAACGAGATTGAGCAGGTCTGTGGTACGCTGACCAATTAAGGGTGGCCCCACATGCAATGCCAACAGGGCGTTGCGGTATTCGCGGTTAAAGTATTTAGGGTCGTTCAGCTCGGCTTTGTCGGCAGTTTCGCCAACGCCGCGTACATCAGCTAAAATCAGGGCTACATCAGTCGCAACATGGGCTTGAAGCTTCGAAATGCTATCTGCTAGTTTATTTTTTCCCTTGTCGCTAAGCCAAATGACCACTTTTTTGGCTTTTTGTTTCGGATAATGGACCAACAAAGGCAGGGGCACCTGATTTGCTTGTCGCAAGATTATTTTTTCGAATTCCAAACTACCTGCTGTTACCTTGCCTTTTTGTTCTAGCGCAAAAGGTTCGATTACTTGTTTGATGCCTAATAGTTTACTGATTTTCTTCTTTTTTTCGGTCAAGGGCAATTGGGCAAAAACTGTCCTCGATTTTTGCTGCTGTTTAAATACCTTCAGGTTTTGTGTGGTGATATTGGTTTCGTTAGGATAATCCAAGCTCACTTTGCCTTTGGCTGTTGCCCACAGTTCCTGCTCGCTCAAAGTTGGCCAATCCTCTTCTTTAACAGGCTTGGCATCGTGATAAAACCATTGGCGAAACCATTGCACCGCCCGTTCGCGCTTGGGTTTGGAAATGCCGTGCCCATCGTCGAAAGTAAAAAGCGAAAGTTTTGAAGAGGCCCCAAGACGCTGGTAAACCTTTTCGAGATCGGCGAATGATTGCAACATGCCCCGGTAATCGATAAAATCATAACGTCCAGCCAATATGAGTATAGGCTTTGGTGCAGCGGCAAGGAGATAATCGGCCATTTCAAGGTTATTTTGACCTTCGCCTGGGATTTGCGCACAACCATCGGCCGCGCCCGTAGTTTCGAAAGTATGCGCCCTGCTGGCCAAATAGCTGCAAGGCACAACCACTTTTACCCGCTCGTCAAAAGCGGCAAAATAAATGGTTTGCATGCCTCCGCCACTGTTCCCGGCACAACCTATCCTGTTCACGTCTACTTCTGGCCTGCCACACAAATAATCCATAGCCCGCACATTGTCAAAGAGTTCGTAGGCTGCCACCGAACTGCCCACCAGGTTGCTCGAAAGGTTAAGCAAGGTATGTTCGGTAGTGGAGCCTCGGGTAAGTGCCTTCCCTTGTTCGTCAACGAGTTGCACACGCTCGCTTTGCGAAATAGGATCGACAACAAACACCACAAAACCGTTTTTAGCTAATAGAATGGCTGTTTTTTGATAGGATTCTGTGGCCTTGGCTGCATCTTCGTGTCCACAAAAAAGCAAAACTGCCGGAAACTTGCCTTGGCCGTCGGGCACATAGAGATTGCTTGTAACGTGATGGTTTTCGAAACTTTGGTAAACTATTTTCTCGATACGATAACCGCTTTGCTTAATGGTTCCATTGATTTGGGCTTGCAAAGCTGCCTTCGGTGGCAACTGGCCAACTAGGTCCTTGAATTTGCGTTTAACCGATTGGATATACGCCTGTATACCAGCCCGGGTTTGGAGCGCATTCGTCAACTTGAACTGCCTGTCTTGGTATTGCAAATCCATTTGCTGCACCAAATAGGTATTGAGGCTGACATCGGTTTTCCAATCGAGTACATTGAACTGCTTTTGGGAATAGCAAGAAACCACAACAAACTGTAAACCAAAAAATAATATAATTCTACCTAAAGTTTTCATTGCTAATTGCCTAGGGTCTTTAGTTTGCAGTTGACAGGTGGCAACTGTCAATAAACAAATGAGCTAAGGATTAGCCTTTTGCCATTTGGGATATTCTTTATAAACCAGATTAGCAGGCCAGGTACCGTACCAGCCATAACCATTTCTGCGTTCGAAGCTGATATCGGCCACATTGGTTTTGACCGAGTTGTCACGATCGCCGAAAATGGGCTGATTGGTGTCGAAATCGTAAAAGCGGGCCCAGATTACCGAATTTTGGTCGGCAATCAAGCCTTTATCCTTTCCGTCAGGCAATTTATCAAAACGATAGCCTTTAATCTGATTGGCCTCGAACCAAGCCACCGCATTTTGAATAGCGGATTTTACTGCCGGTGAAGGGTTTTTTAAGCGCATCAAAAAGCGAACAATGCCCACCGACTCGGAGGTGCTGAGCGAAGCTGGTTCAAAATTTCTGGCCTTGGCTGGCTTTAGGCTGTTTTGATCGTACTGCGCCGCCCAAATGCCTGGTTTTCCTTTTTGGAGTACCTGTGTTCTCAACATACAATCCACCCCTTTTGCTACGGCTTCTTGCGCTTTGGCCACATAAGCTTTATCAACTACATCAAAATCATCGCTTTGCGTGGCTATATTCAACATGATGTTCAGCACATTGGCCATGGCATCGTCATTGTAAGTGATTTCTGCGCGATAAAGGCTTTTGTCGGGATAATATTGGGGCCAGCCTCCATTGGCATATTGGGCTTTTAAAAGATAATCCAAACCCTTCTCAACCGCCTTCAGGTAAGCTTGGTTACGCGTTGACTGATATGCTTTTACCAAATAATTGATTTCCCTGCTGGTAGCCTTGTTATCAATGGTGGCATGGAGGTAAGTAGTGGCTTTGATTTTGGCCATTAATGCATCGTCTATCGGCGTTTCGTATTTCACCACGCTCTTATCTTCCAGTTGTTTCGGCCAGCCACCATTACTCAGTTGGTAAATTAGCATTTTTTCGGCCGTTGCATCAGTTTGCGCAGGTGCTACATTGGTATTTTGTGCCACTGCACAAGCCGATAGGGATAGGCAAACCAGCGTAAAAAATATTTGGTTCAGTATTTTCATTATTTTTTGATTGCATTAACCTGTTTGGCCAACCAGTTGACCAATTCGGCACCTGCTTTTAAATTATCATAGCTAGCCGGCAATTTTCTGCCATCTACATATTCGTTGTACAGCCAAGGATCGCCAATCACATAAACCACGCCTTTACCGTATTTGGTTACCGACATCACATCGTCGGCATCTTTGTCTTTTAAGATAGACTGTGCTGGCGAACTTAGTTTCAGGCTGCTGTACTCCTTGATAAAGAGGTTGCTCGATTTTTTAAAGATTTCATTCCCAGCCGGAATGGTAACTTTTGCCGTTTCAAAATTGGTAGCTACCGGAACCGTGCCTTTGGTATCGCCATTGAAATGAACGCCAAATTTGCCCGCCAATTCGTTAAAATGGGTCAGTTCCACATTAGGTGCATCATTACCCATCAATACCAGCACACCACCGGCTTTCACCCATTCTGTAATGTTGTTGATGGCCGCTGCATCAATGAAGTTGGGTTTAGGGTTTTCTTTCTCAAAATCAGGGTCTACGATGATGTAAACTGAAGCTTCTTTTAAATTGGCCAAAGTTGGTGCCTGATACAGTGTCTTGGTTTTAAAACCAGCCAAGTTAAACTGGGTGGCCCAGAACGAAAAGCCGCCGTTAGCCTGCTCATCCCATTTGTAATGCCAAGAAACCACATTATTGCTTTGATCGGTACGGGTTTCGCTGTTGAAATACGAATCGAGCAATACGGTTTTACCCGATACCAGTTTTGGCGCTGCAGCCATTTCCATTTCGTTTGCGGCCAACAAAAAAGCGCCCACGCCTTTCGGGTCGTTGGTGATTACTTTTTCGCTCAGGTAGTAGGCATAGCTGCCATCGCGGTAAGGCTTGCCACCCAAACCCGATACGCTTACCGTACCTTTAAGATTGATTTTTCCGGTCCCAGCCTGTTCAACAAATTCTTTTTGGATGCCTTTGTAGCCTTTATCGGCCACGGCAAAGTAGCTGGAAGGCAAATAGCCGTTACGTACGGCCTTGGCCAAGGTATAAACAAACATGCTCGATGCCGAAGCTTCAGGGTAATTGCCCTTGCCTTGGGGCTGGTCTAAAATATCGTACCATAAGCCCGATTTCGGATCTTGTGTTTTTTGCACTGCTGTTGCATAACGGGACAAAATGGCCAGGAGTTCTTTGCGTTTAGGGTTATCTTGCGGAAAATAATCCAATACATCTACCAGCGCCATACCGTACCAGCCCATGGCCCTGCCCCAAAAATTTGGCGATTTGCCTGTGGTTTTATTGGCCCACTGCTCGCTTTTCGATTCGTCCCAGCCATGGTACAACAAACCGGTTTTAGTGTCTCTGGCATTTTTTTCCATCCAGATAAACTGGTTGGCAATGTCGTCGAAGGCTTTTTGGTTGCCAATTAAAGCGGCATACTCGGCATAAAACGGCTCGCCCATGTACAGGCCATCGAGCCACATTTGGTTAGGATAGATCTTTTTATGCCAAAAGCCCCCTTCTTTGGTACGTGGTTGCTGTTGCAGCTGATCCCACAGCAAAGTGGCGGCCTTGAAGTATTTGCTTTGTCCGGTTACTTTGTACAGGGTAAGCAGCGAACGGCCATTTTTGACGTTATCGATGTTGTAATCGGCTTGTTTGTAGCGGTTGATGTTACCATCCTTGGTTACAAAGAAATCCATGCTTTTTTGCATGTACTTGAAATATTCGTTGTTGGCAGTCCTTTTCCAAATCCCGTCTATGCCTTCTAAAATCACGCCTTGATCATAAGCCCATTTTACGGGTTTAGGATTGGCGGGGTCGAGGTTCAATGAATCTTTCCAAATTTCCATAACGGTTGCCGCCATTTGTTGCGACAAAGGTTGGGTCTGGGCATTGGCCTGAAAAGTCAGACCTGCGAAGGCGGTTAATGCGAAGTACTTTAAAAAAGGCTGTTTCTTCATGCTACTTGTTGATTTGCAACGACTTTTCTGTTGCTCCTGCCACGAATTCGGATTTTTGCTGTGCTTTACCACTGTCTAAACCCGAACTTACAATGGCACTGTTGCGATCGCCGCTGATGCGGAAAAGCAACTGGGCAGAATTGTAATTGATGTTTTTAAGGTTGATGTTATTTCCGTTTTGTATGTTGATTAGTGGGTTGGCCTGGGCCACCACTAAATTTACACGATTTAAGCTGATGTTTTGGGCTTCCTGTAAATCGATGCCTTCTTTGGCCTTGATGCTCAGGTTGTCCAAAGTGATATTGCTGATGCTCAATTCGGGCAGCCCCCTTACAAAAATGGCTTTGGCCGCACCGTCGCATACCACATCGCTGATGTGAAAATCCCTGAACACCGGGGTTTCTTCGGTAACCGGCAGCAACTGTACTTTAGGGGCGTCTCTTTTTTCACCACTTAAAGGCACCGGATCTACCGCTGCATAATACATATCGAACAAGATGGCCTCGCCGATAATGTCTTTCATGTTGATGTTCTTGACAAATATTTTTTCAACTACGCCTCCCCTGCCTCTGGTTGTTTTAAAGCGAAGACCAATATCTGTACCTATAAACGAACAATCGTAAACAAAAATATTTTTAGCACCACCCGACATTTCGCTGCCGATTACAAAGCCACCATGGGCATGGTAAACGGTACTGTTGCGAATGATGACGTTCTCGGTGGGCATGCCACGTTTCCTGCCTGCCGCATCGCGACCGGATTTGATGCAGATGCCATCGTCGCCTACATCAAAGGTACTGCCTTCTATCAATACGTTTTTGCACGATTCGATGTCGATACCATCACCATTTTGGGCATACCAAGGATTTTTGGCGTATACATTCCTCACAGTCAGGTCTTCGCACATCAAAGGATGCAGGTTCCAGGCTGGCGAATTCTGAAAAGTAACGCCTTCGAGCAAAATCCTTTTGCATGAAGTTAAAACCAAAAGGTTGGGCCTTAAAAAATCTTTGATCGACTGGTAGAATTCTGGGGTTTTGTCGGGCGTAATTTCTCCCGGATTTTTAAGTTTTGAGCCTTTCAGGGTCTTTTCTGATGGATACCAGGTCTTTTTATCGTCGCTTACCAAACCACCAGAGGCCACCAGGTTCTTCCACTGGCTTTCGGTAAGCTTGTCTTTTTTCACCATCCGCCAGGCATCGCCGGCACCATCGATAATGCCATAGCCGGTAATGGCAATATTTTGTTGGTTGGTTGCCCAAATTGGCGACTGGTTGCGCATTTGAGGCAAGCCCTCCCAATTGCTGGCTACCAAAGGATATTGATCAAAATCTCTGGTAAACTGCAGTATTGCATTTTTCTGCAGGTGCAGGTTTACATTGCTTTTCAGCTCGATAGGCCCGCTAAGCCATATTCCTTTCGGAATAAGCACCACGCCACCGCCCTTTTGGCTGCAGGCTACAATGGCCTCGTTAATGCTTTTGGTATTGAGGGTGAGGCCATCGCTTTTGGCTCCGAATTTTATGATGCTCAAAGTGTCGGCCTTGAAAGAGGTTTTAGCTACCGAAGGCAGGTTGGCAAATGAATAAGCCGTCTTGGCATTCGACTGTGCGTTTGCCAAGCCAGGTGCAAGGGCCAAAAAGGCCAAGAGCGCCACTGTGCTTTTTTTCATTTTTGCCATACGGTTTACTTTGGTTTTTGGCTTTGTCATAACAAGTCTACTGAGTTTTAAAGAGGAATAAAATAAAATCTGTGAAAATAACTGCGCAATCGTTACCGATAGGGTGAGTAGTGAGTTTGGATATTTCTTTAATTTATCCTGAACCAATCGAAATCGGCATAGCCCGAATCGTTGGTTTGCTGATCCCGTACACAAAACAGGCCCACTTTGGCGCCAATCCATTTACCAGGTTCGGCCTGAAAGATCTCGCCTACATTGGTAAAGTTGCTGCCATCTATGCTATAGCTAAACTGACACTTAGCGCCCGCGCTTACCTTTACACGAAGGTACACATCGGAGGCTTCTATCTTTTGAACAAGCTGCTCGTTTTCCGCCTTGCCCTTTTCGGCGTTTTTGCAGCTGGTATAAGTTAAATAAATACCGTCCTTTTTACGTTTCAATGCAATATTGGCGTAGCTCAGGCCCATTATGATCAATCCTGTTTTTTCATTTTCGAGTTTGGGATTTGGACTAAAACTTAGCTTGGCAGTGGCCGTAAATTGTTCGGCCGGGAATTTTTGCAACAGCAGATTAGGCACCTCCCAATAGTTTTTGGCGCTATCGGGCATTTTGGCCGAGTATAGCCTTAAGCTTCCTTTCGCTGGGTTTAAAAAAAACCAGGTTGCCAAGGGATTGGCCTGCCACTGCCACTGCAAACCCAATTGGTTGTGGTTAAATTCATCGCTTTCTGCTGGCGTAGCTTTCGGATAAGTTTTGGCTATGTTGGGCTTTTTGTAGGTAAAAACCGGTTCGCCTTTGCCATCGCCATCGGTATCCCGACCAATGACTGGCCAATCGTTTACCCATTTCATAGGCTGCAGGTGCACGACCCTGCCATAAGCCTCCTTATCCTGAAAATGCAGGAACCAATCTTCGCCACCAGGCGTATCAACCCAGGCGCCTTGGTGCGGACCGTTGATGGTTGATTTGCCCTGATCCATCACGACCTTACGCTCGTAAGGGCCATAGATATTTTTGGAGCGCAGCACCAATTGCCAGCCGGTAGCCACACCTCCAGCCGGTGCAAAAATGTAATAATAGCCTTTGCGCTTATAAAATTTAGGGCCTTCGAGGGTGGGATCTAATTCGTGTCCATCGTATACCAATTTACCTTCGTCGATGGTTTGTGTACCGGCCGCATTCATTTGCTTGACCACAATAATGCTTTTGATTCCTGCACGGCTTCCGGCATAGGCGTGTACGAGGTAGGCTTTGCCATCTTCATCCCACAATGGGCAGGGATCTATCAAACCTTTGCCGGCTTCTACCATGATAGGTGCCGACCAGGGTCCGGCAGGATTTTTGGCCTTGGTCAGGTAGATCCCAAAATCGGGATCTGGATAATAAAGGTAGAATTCGCCGTTGTGGTAACGGATGGCTGGTGCCCAAACCCCGTTACCGTGCTGTGTTTTGGCAAAATGTTCGAAAGGGGGCTGTCTTTTGAGCGCATGACCAATGATGGTCCAGTTAACCAAATCCTTCGAGTGCAGGATGGGCAAGCCTGGAACGGCATCAAAACTGGAAGAAACCAGGTAAAAATCATCGCCTACCCGAATGACATCCGGATCGGAATAATCGGCATCGAGCACCGGATTTTTATAAGTTCCGTTACCCAAATCGGCCACCCAAACCTTAGAAAGTTCCTGCTGTTGGGCATTTACGGAAAGAGAGAGCGCGATGAAGGATAAAAGGAAGAATGATTTCATGTGTTTGTTATTTCAAAGGGTTCCAGGTACTGGAGCCTGCAAAAATATTTTTCAGGGTATATCGTTTGGCTTCGCTCTTGCTCAGCTGCTTAGACCAGTCGACACGGCTTTCTTTCACAAAACCTGGCCCATAAGAACCATATTCGGCATAAAAGGTGGTTTTATGATTTTCGTTGTTGTTCCACACATGCCAACCTTCGGGCATAATGTGCGTTCCCATTTCGGTGCGGATGAATACCGTTTTGGCGTAAGGGCGCCACGGGCGACCTAAATACACCTTTTGAAAGGCAGGATCGGCGGTTAGTTTGCAATCGATAAACACAAAGCCAAAAGGCTGCGCCTGCGTAGTTGAGGCTGCCGTGATGTACGAATTCTTTTTGCTGTGGATGTGGCAACGTTCAAAAACAACGGTGGCTGCACCAAAAATAAAATCGGTAGTGCCTTCAATATAACAATCTACGTAATACTGTCTGCTGCCATCAGCCGACGGGAACAGCGTATCCTGATTGCCTATGATGTTACAGTTTTTGATAACCACCCGGTCGGCTTCTACATGCAAAGCCACGGCTTGACCCACCGGGCCTGCCGCATTCTGAAAGGTGATGTTTTCGGCCCTGAAATCGTTGCCTTGTACCAAAACCGTATGCGAGGTGTAAGTGTTGATGCTGCCTTTGCCCGAGTAATCATCGAAAGTGATGATGGTTTTGGCTTTGTCTTCACCAATTAATGTAATCTTCGATTTCTGAGAAGGAATGACCAGTTTCTCTTGGTAAATTCCGTTTTTGATATAGATGGGAACCTGTACTTCCGATAAATCGCGCACGGCATTTACGGCCTCCTGAATGGTTTTGTAATCGCCGCTGCCATCTTGTGCCACGGTTAAGGACTTGGGATAATTTTGGGCATGAACCGAGAGCGTAATGAGGAAGCATAAGATTGTGGCAAATAATTTCATATCAGTTTTCAGTTGGCAGTTCTCGGTTAACAGTTTTCGGGTGGTAGTTATGGTTGACTATCGATAATAAGCTATTCCCTAGGGTTCCAGCCATTTAATATTTTTTCTAGCGTATATTCTTTTGCTGTTTTTTCATCCAATTGGTGCGACCATTTTACCCTAGCTGCAGGATTGGCGCCTGGACCTGTACTTTTGTATTCGGCATAATAGGCGGTTTGCTGGTTGCTTTCCTTGCCCCAGTTGTCCCAACCTTCGGCTTTGATCATTTTGCCTAAATTGCAATTGAGGAATACCGCTTTGGCATAGGGGCGCCACGGGCGGCCCAGGAAATAGGAATTTTCAGGGGCATCGCCAACAATACGGCAGTTCATGAACACGTAGCCATATTTAACGGTATCGGGCGAAGAAGAGGCTGTAATATAGCCTGCTTTTTTGCAGAAGATCTCGCAGTCGTCGAAAACGGCTGTTGAGGCCCCAAAAATAAAATCGACCGTGCCTTCGATATAGCATTTGTAGTAATATTGCCTGCTGCCATAACCATACGTATACAAGGTATCTTGAAAGCCCAGCATGCGGCAATTGGTGAATTTGGCTTTGTCGCCCGCCACAAAAAGGGCCACTGCTTGGCCAACCGGACCGGCCGAGTTTTGAAAAGTGATATTTTCGGCCGAAAAACTGGGTCCGTAAATGTAAAAACTGGAAGAGCCCGACGTTCCTTTTTCTTCGCCGAAACTATTCTTGCGCTGTGCCCAATCGTCGAAAGTCAAAATGGTTTTGGCTACATCTTCGCCAATTATCTTGACAAACTGTTTGGAATGCGAGAGGTTCAGTTTCTCTTTGTAAACGCCGTTCTTAATGAAAATGGTTGTTGTTACTTTTCTGAAATCGGGGACGGCATTCAAGGCTTCCTGCACGGTTTTGAACTGTCCGCTTCCATCTTGCGCCACCACAAAATCGTACTTTTGAGCCTGCGCGATTGCAGTTATTGCGCAATAAAAAAATAACAGAAGTACTTTCTTCATCTTATAGTTTTTTTAGGGCATTAAATACCAGCTGTGCTACGGCAACAGCACCTTCACGCTGGAAATGCGTATTGTCTTTTTGTCCTTCGGGATAGCCCGGATACAAACCCTTGTCAAAATTCATAAAATATTTCGACGTTACATAAGCTTGCCCTTTGGCTGTAAAAGCATCGATAGACAGTTGGGTCAGGTCGATTAATTTCACATTGAGCTCTTGAGCCACTTCTTTAACCGCATTGGGATATTCGCCGTGCACATTGCTCAATTTGCCATCTTTCCAGGGATAATTTCTATTAACCGGGGTAATAAGCACAGGTATGGCACCTTTTTCGCGGGTTTGGTTTACATACAAACGCAGGTACTCTTTGTAACCAGTGATATTTACATAACGTTCGGGCTTATCAACAGCCGCATCGTTATGGCCAAACTGCATCATGACCATATCGCCTTTTTGAAGCACCTTAAATACTTCGGCCCAACGGCCTTCTTCAAAAAAAGTTCTGGTGCTTCGGCCTCCGCGGGCCTTATCGATCACCACAATGCTATCTGCTTGGATTAGGTTTTTAACTTTTGCCAAGCTGTCTTTTTTAAAGAAGGGCTGAAACACTTGCCCCCAGCCATTCAAAGGGTATTTTTTCTCCATGTAGCCCGAATCCAGGCTATAGTCGGCCACCGTCGAATCGCCGATGAGGTAAATATGCACGGTCTTTTTAGCCGGCCCGAAAGATAAAAGGCCGACAACCAAAACAGACAAAGTGAATTGAAAGAAGAGTTTCATGCTACTTTTTAAGGTATTTTATCAAATCGGTATGAGTTTCCCTGATTCCTTCAACCACCAAACCCGCTATGATCTTTGCGCCTTCTGGACTTAAATGGGTATCGTCTTTTTTGCCTTCTGGATAATTGACATGGCCGGGTTCTACATAGTTGAATAGTTTTTTAGAGGGTTCATCGCCCAGGCCCACAATCAATTTTTCGGTTTTGCGCTGCATGTCGATCAAGGGCAAGTGCAACGAATCGGCCAGTTTTCTGACTACATCGGGATAGCCCAAATGGGTATCTTTAAAAACGCCATTTTTAAAACTGCGGCGCATAATTGGGGTCAACAGTATTGGATTGGCCTTTTTAGCCTGCGTTTCCTGTACAAATTTAATCAAATTGATTTTGTATTCGGCCAAGGTAGTACCTACTTCGGGCTTGTCGGTTTTTTCGTCGTTGTGCCCGAACTCGATCAGTACAAAATCGCTGGGTTGCAATTTGTCGACTACGGCCTGCCATTTGTTTTCGTTAATGAACGATTTGGTGCTGCGTCCATTTACTGCCCGGTTGTCTACTGTAATGCCATCGGTTAGAAACGACCCGATTTCCATGCCCCAGCCGGTTTCTGGAAAAGCTTTAGGCTGTTTGTTGGCCGCTGTCGAATCGCCGATGATGTACAATACAGGCTTTGCTTTTTGAGCAGTTATTGTGGCAATTCCAACAAGGGCTGTCAACAACAAAATAGACTTTAACGATTGTAGATACATGATAGTTGAGCAAAAAAGATGGAGCCAAAAGCTCCATCTCTGTTTATTTTAATAAGTCCATCTAGGATCGCCCAGAGCGATGCTGGTGCTGCTTGCCGTTCTTACCGGCGAACCTACCGGCAAGGCAAAAGTTGTGGTGGCGGCAGTCCAACCCAAATCTATTGCTATGTTTCCGGTTTGGGTAACCGTTGCAGGGAACGTCAAAGCGACATTCCCTGTCAAGGCATTATACAAACCAAATGTATTGTTGTAAGAAAACACCGAAGTTGAACCGGCACCACTAGACCTTATGGCCGCGGCATTTACAGTTCCAGATTTTGGGGTGTTGGCTACAATGCTGTTCTGTAGGCTAAAGCTGATCGGATTGGCATTGGCATCCAACAGGGCATACTTGGCGTTGCCACCAAAACCGTTAAAAGTAGAATAGCTGATATTAACCACCGGAATGGTAGCGCCTGCATAAGTGGTGCTTGCGGTAACCAAACCTGGACCGGCATTGTAAAAAGTAGATTTTGAAATGGTTAGCGTAGTAAATTCCAATTTGTTAAGGTGGAAGGTATAATAGTTTGACGAGCCATTGGCGCCCATATCATACACGATGGAGTTGTTGACGGTAATGCCTGTAATTTTGAAATCCCTGGCCGCACTGCCCCTATCGGCACGCAAAAATGCGGTGGTAGCCGCATGCACGATGCAATTATCAACCACTATATTGGTAAAAGTAGCAGCCGAAGCATTGTTGGCCTGCGAACCGATCAGGTTTAGGAAGTAAAGCGCAGCGCCCGTTGTTCCGTCCAATTCCAATCCAGAGAAGGTAATGCCTGCTCCAGTGCCTTCCAGATCAAACTCCTTGAAGTTGATTTTGGTATCGCTTGGTGTACCAGAAGTCGATTTCAAAGTAATGGTTTTCCCTGTAATAAAAGTAGTTAGCGTAGTAAGATTATAGGTACCAGGGTTCAATCCGATTACGGCACCATTGGCCACCGAAGTAATCGCTGCTGCCAAATCGTCGCCAGGCGAAAGTTTAACGCTGTAGGTTGTTACCGGCAAGGTGGTAAAGGTTAAAATACCTTTGCTTTTGGTACCTGCGAAAAGCTCGGCTGTATATTTAACATTGCCGGTTAATCCGGTTATGTTTTTGAGCTTAGCCGTTATATCTGTTGAGGTTAAGGCTACGGTAATGGCCGTACCTCCCTCTGGAGTTACTTTGATGCTACTTAAGGTAGCATCGGCCGCGAAACGCAAAGTAACGGAATTCTCTCTAATTTCACTTTCGCGTACCGGGTTTTCGAACAATTGAATGCCCGTTAAGGTAAACGAAGAACTGATTACATATTTCGACTCAGGTTGGTCGGCATAGGCATTGGCCTTGATGCGGGCATAGTAAGGCACGCGTACCGAAATGTTATCGTCGGTTACGGTAATGCCAGCCGTATCAACCACTTTGGTGTAGGCAATGGTTGCAAAAGTCTGGTCGGTAGAAAAATCGACCGTATAGGTCAGGGGCTTTCCGGCAGCAAACAGGGGAACGGCCCATTTGAGCTTGGCCGAAGTTTGTCCTGCGCTGATGGAAACATCGCTGGCTTTGAACAAGCGTTGAGGCCCCAGGTTGTCGTTTTCGTTCTTTTTGCAGGAGGCTACCAAAACAACCGCTACAAACAACAGCAACAGTTTAGTGCTGGTTTTATGGATAAAAGTCTTCATTGCATTTAATTTTTTAGCGTTAATAACCATAATTCTGTACCATGTTCGGGTTTTCGTTCAGCGCTGTTTTCGGATAAGGGAACAATTCTTTCTTGTTCGCTTCGAAATAAGTGGCAAAGCCTGTAGAGATACCGGTAACGGCATTATCTTCGGTTAGTGCTTTTCTCCAGTTTTTGAGCGTATAACCTGTTGGCGCCGTAGAAGAACCCAAACCCGGTGCAAACAAAACGGTAGATGGTGCACCGCCATACAAATCTAAACTGGCTACTTCGGCAACGCTTGGCGTAAGGTTATAATTCGATTCTTTGGCATACACATATAAAGGCACGTTGGCATAGGCCCCTTCGCCGTTAATGAGCTGGCGCAACTTGGTGCGGGTTTCTGTAAACTTGCTGTCGATCAGGTTCCACCTGATTAAATCGTATTTTCTCATGGCTTCGCCACCAAACTCCAATAAACGCTCTTTAACAATGGCATTAAAGAACCCTGCCTTATCGGTTGGTGTAGCCGGAATTGAATTTTCATAACCTGCATAGGCTCTCTTTTGCACTCTTTGCAAAGCCTCGATAGCTTCGGGGGTTGGACCATTATTGACTTCATTAGCAGCCTCTGCATACATTAGCAACACATCGGCAAAGCGCAGCAATGGCCAGTTGATGGCAAAATTCTGCGATGACGAAGAACCATTAAAAGCCGTCCACGATTTCCTGAACTTGGCATCGGTAAAGTTGTTCAGCGTGTTGATGAGTTTCTTCGAGTTGGCGGTAATTTCGAAAACCCCGATGGTTACGTCCCTCCTACAATCTTTTATCGGATCAAACTCATAAAAATAAGTAGGGATGGCATTCATACCTCCACCACCCGAACCATAGGTTGAAGCCGCATTGAAACGGATGCCATTGTAATAGCCTAATTTACTGTCGGTAGAAGCATTGCTACCAAAAGCGGCCACCTCAAACATCAGTTCGTGGGCATCGTCCATTCGGGTACCGTGCAAGGTTTTAAATACGTTTTCGTAAACCGGATTAAGCGAATGCTGTGTTGGATTGTCCATAATATCCTTGCACTCGTCTAAGGCCATCTGATAATATTTCAGGTAATCTGGGTTTCTTTCCATCAAGTGCGATTTACTTCTCAACGAATAGCCGCCCCTGGCCAAAGCAATCCGGGCCCTGAGGCCTTTGATGGCTCCTTTGGTAAAACGAAAGCTGCCATAATCGGCAACGGCCGAACGCCATGGCACCAAATCTTCGGCCTGTTTCAAATCGGCCAAAATCTGGTCGTAGGTCTGGTCCCTGTCGGCATTGGCCGGAAACAGGTTATCGGCATAGGCGGCCGGCACAAAACGCTGAGGTACATCGCCCCAGTTGCGGATCAGTTCGAAATAAAATTGTGCCCTTAAGGCCAAAGCCTCGCCATAATAGCGTTTCATCAAGGCCTGGTCGCTGGCCGAACCACTTTGGTAAATGGTCGAAGCCGGAATAAACTTGATGCACAAATTAGCCCTTTCGATGCCCGAATACAATTGGGCAAACGGATTGATCAAATCGGTGTTGTCTGAACTGGCGCCGTACATGCTCAGGCCGCGCCTGTCTGACGAGGCATAGCTTCCAGACGTCTTGAAATCATCGGCGGTCACGCCAAACAAGGTTGAAATACGGCTTCCATAGCCATTATCGCCACAAAGCCTGTTGTAAACACCTATGAGAGCCGAATTGGTATAGGTAGTGCTTTCAAAAACCGTGGCTTCTGATGATGACGAATCCGATTCGTAATCGAGCACCTTTTTACAGCTTGGGGTAAGGGTAATTGCTCCAATAGCTACAACTAAAAAAGCAATCTGATATTTAATTTTTTTCATTGTCGTAAGTATTGAGGATTAGAAAGTTAAGTTTAAGCCTGCCAAAATAAATCTGCTGCGCGGATAAGCTGCATAGTCGATGCCTGGCGTTAACGGATTTGAACGGCGGGTATTGGCCTCAGGATCGTAACCGGTGTAATTGGTAAACGTGTAAAGGTTGTTTACGGTGGCGTAAACCCTTAACCTCGAAATAAAGCCAGTTTTTTTAAGCATTTCGCTTGGCAAAGTATAACCCAGCGTAACGTTGGTAATACGCAAGAAAGAACCATTTTCGATGGCATACGAAGTCAACGCATAGTTACCTGTGGTTGGTGTCCATAGCGTTGTATTGGCGTTCATAGCGGTGAGTTGCACCGGATCGGTTACTTTTACGCCATTGGCATCAAAGTTTCTCCACCTGTCGTTCATTACGGCCAACAGGTTGTTGTCTTTGACATTGTATTGCGAGGTAAACTCTACTTTGTTGGCATTGTAAACCTTGTTGCCTACCGAGAAGTTCATGAACACGGTCAAGTCGAAATTTTTATAGGCAAACTGGTTGTTAAAACCGCCTGTAAATTTAGGTTGCGAAGTACCCAACACGGTTTTATCGTCATCGCCGATAAGCATGCTCGACGAGCTCGACAGTTTTTTCACCTTCATATCACCTGGTTGCGGATCTTTGTTGCCTAACAGTACGCGGCTGTTGGCAATGCCTGGCTTAAGGGTATAGGTATAAACACCAGTTGTGGTATTTTGGGTATAGTTAAAATCATCAACCGTATAACGGCCATCTGATACGAAGCCATAAAATTGGCCCACCGGCTTGCCTACTTCAACCTTGAAATCGGCCAAACTGTTTACCCAACCCGATTGTGCCACATAAGATTGTACGCCGTTTTGCAATTCCAATATCTTGTTTTTGTTAAACGAGAAGTTGATACCGGCATTATAGGTAAAATCCCTGGTTTTGACTACCTGTGCGTTCAACTGGATTTCCAAGCCTCTGTTTTGGGTTTTGCCCACATTTTGTTGCTGGGTGTTGTAACCGTTTATCGGCGGAATATTGGCATTGAGCAATAAATCCTTGGTCCGGTTGTCGTACAAATCCAAGGCTAACGAAACGCGATTTTTGAACAAATCGATATCAAAGCCCAAATTGCCCGAAATATTTTTCTCCCAGGTAATGTTAGGGTTGGCCAACACGCTGCCTGCAATAAGGCCAGTAGTAACCGAACCATCGGAGGCGGCATAGCCACCTGCCGTAGAGTTGGCCGTAAACAAGGTACGGAATAAATCTTGGCCTATTCTGTTGTTGCCGGCAATACCATAGCTGGCGCGTACTTTAAGGTTGCTCAGCCAATCCCATTTCAAATCTTTGATAAAATCTTCTTCAGATGCCCTCCAGGCTAACTGTGCCGAAGGGAAATTGCCCCAGCGCTTGCCTTTGGCAAAAAACGAGGAACCATCTCTGCGGAAGTTCAAAGTAGCCAAATACTTGCCTAAATAGCCGTAAGAAGCCCTGGCAAAGAAAGAAAGCTGGCGCGAACCCGAAATGAGCGAAGTTGGCTTGTCTTGTACCGATCCTACCGGCGGTTCGGCCTTTTGGATGCTGGCAAAAGCCTCGTCGGCGCTAATATTAATAGGGAACCATTTGATGGTGCTGCTGTTCGATTTGATGTCTGATTTATTCAGCTCTTCGCCCACCAAAAGGTCTAGGCTATGGTCTTTGCCCAAATTTGGCCTGTAGTTTACGGTATTGGTGTTGATGAAAGTCTGCAGGTTCGAGTTATCTAGCGTAATGGCCGGCAATCCTGCATTGTTTCTGGCCAAGCCGCTTAAAGGACCGTTAAAACCATTGGTTTTCCTATCGGTAAAGTTCATACCCAAGGTCGACCTGAAGTTCAGATTTTTTAAAATCTGATAGCTTACATAACCGCTGCTGATCAAATCGTTGCGGTAATCGTACTTCAATTCTTGGTGAGCCAGCGAAATCGGGTTAGAGAGCTGCGTAGCCAGGTAATCGGCATCAAACAAATCGCCCGAATCGGAACCGCCAGAATAAGGCTGGTAGCGCACCGAGTTTCTTAAGCGGTTGGTACCTTGCGAACCCGTGCTCGAAGTACCCACGCCGTCAACGCGTTGGCGACTATAGCGCACGTTAACGCCTACACGAAACTTGTCTGAAATGCGGTGATCGAAACGGAAAGAGGCAAAAGTACGGCGGAAGCCCGATTCGAGCATAATGCCGTCTTCCTGCATGTTGTTGAGCGTAAAATTGTAGGTGGTTTTATCTGTACCACCCGAAAGGTTCAGGATTTGAGTATTGGAGAATGCCTGACGGCCAAATACTTTATCCTGCCAATCGATATTAGGTATGTTTTTATAGATGTCCAGATCATCCCAAGTACCATATTTTTTGGCAAAGGCATCTTTTACATCTTGGGCAGTATTGTTGTTGTATAGTTCGTATTGATAAGTCACAAACTCGTAAGGGTTCATCACCTTGAGTTCGTTTACAATTTGCCTCACGCCGGCATAGCCTTCCAGCGAAACGATGGTTTTGCCGTTTTTGCCACTTTTGGTGGTGATAATGACTACCCCGTTGGCACCACGGCTACCATAAATGGCTGTAGAAGCCACGTCTTTGAGCACATCAATCGATTGAATTTCGTTTGGAGACAAAACCGATAAAGCATTTTCTACCTGAATTCCATCTACGATGTAAAGTGGAGAATTGTCGCCGGTTAGCGAACTGCCGCCCCTAACCCTGATCTGAATTTCGGCGCCCGGGCTGCCTTCGGTGGTCGTTACGGTTACACCAGCCAGCTTTCCAGCCAAGGCTTCGGCCGCGGTACCTACCGGAAATCCGGCTAGGTCTTTATCAGTTACCGAAGAAACAGAACCCGTAAGGGCTTCTTTGCGTACGGTACCGTAGCCGATGTTGACCACCACTTCGTTCAAGGTGGTTGCATTTTCCTCTAAAGCAACATTAACCTGTTTTTTATCGCCTACTTCAACTTCTTTTTCGTTGTAGCCAATATACTTTACGACCAAGGTGGTGTTGCCTGTGGCAGGAATAGCGAGTTTAAAAACCCCATTGGCATCGGTACTGGTAGCGATTTTAGTGCCTTTGATCATTACCCCTACGCCGGGTAGCGTTGAACCGTTGGCCTTATCGGTTACCGTACCCGATATTTGTCTGGTTTGTGCCTTGGCTAAACTGATGCCCATAGCAAGCACACAAAAGAACAGTAAAACTTTTTTCATACATTATTAGGTTATTTGGTTGTTTCCGGTCGACCTTTAGAGTCTTCCATTAACAAGTCTACATTGTTTTTCTTAGAATGTAAGTGCGCTATAGGGTATAAATTTGTGCAATCGTTCCCGACAACGTTGCCAAAATCCAATCAAAAAAGTTATATTTAAACTTGTAAGAAAATCGTATTCTTATCGAAGCATTTTTTTATCCTCAAAAACCGTATAATTTATAGCGTTGAAGCATGTTCGAGCCCGTTACCATAAAAGATATAGCCAAGGCCCTGGGCCTATCCACTTCTACCGTTTCAAGAGCATTAAGAGATACCCACGAAATTAGCGTCGCCACCAAGAAAATGGTGCTCGATTACGCCAAGGAAATCGGTTATCAGCCCAACCCCATTGCGCTCAGTTTAAAGGAAAGACGAAGCAAGTCTATTGGCGTGGTGGTAAGTGAAGTAGCCAACAGTTATTTTTCGCAAGCTATTAACGGCATCGAATCGATTGCCTACGACCGTGGCTACCACGTTATCATTTCGCAGACACACGAATCATACGATCGCGAGGTGGTAAACGTACAACATCTGGCTTCGCGTTCTGTTGACGGGCTTTTGGTTTCGCTATCGTCGCAAACCAATGATATATCGCATTTAAAACAATTGCACGACAAGGGCTTGCCCATGGTATTTTTTGATCGCGTAGCGGAAGAAATCAATACGCACAAGGTTATTGCCAACAACGAAAAAGGGGCTTACGAGGCTACGGCTCACCTGATCAGGTCGGGCTATAAGCGCATTGCGCACTTAACCAGCTCTAGCCAGCTTTCTATCAGCATTGAACGCCTATCGGGCTACGAAGCGGCGCTGAACGACCACGGCTTAACCATAAATGCCAACTACATTAAGCACTGCCCACATGGTGGGATGATTTACGAAGAAACCGAAAGCAAGATTAAGGAATTGTTAGCCTTGGATGAAAAACCAGACGCCATATTTGTAGCTGGCGACAGGTTGAGCACGGGTTGCTTAAGCGTTTTCAAGAATCTCAACATTTCTGTTCCTGGCGAT
The DNA here is from genome assembly GCF_059705275.1 of Pedobacter sp. TM02. Classification (NCBI taxonomy): domain Bacteria; kingdom Pseudomonadati; phylum Bacteroidota; class Sphingobacteriia; order Sphingobacteriales; family Sphingobacteriaceae; genus Pedobacter; species Pedobacter sp. TM02. Next base: position 1,660,823 of record NZ_AP046530.1, on the reverse strand, counting down.
ATGGCCATTGCCGGTTTCAGCAATTCTGATGTGCTCGATTTGTTCAATCCTTCGCTCACCTCCGTACGTCAGCCCGCTTTTGAAATTGGCAAATTGGCCACGCAAATGCTCATTCAGCTGATTGAAGCAAAATATCCGGTTGAAGAATTTGAAAAAAAGGTATTAGATACAGAACTGTTTGTACGGCATACTTAACTGCAAAAACACAACCAAAACCCATATACGCCATCTTGAACTTAACCATCTGTTATTCTGTTACTTTTGATGGATTACAAAACTGCAGGCAGACAAATTGGGAAAGCATTTCCCGATTAAATTTACGAATGATACGCAAGTACAGGCCAAAAGCCTAAGGTTGTGGCAACTTGTAAGCCTGTCTGCCTAAAAGCTTCCACTCTTTGCCTTGTTTTTGCCAAACCAACAGAATGCCCAAATGCACTTCGCCGGGCTTGCCTCCATCGTTGGTTTTGGCATCGAGCTGATGACGGACCAATGCGGTATTACCGGTTACTTTTACGGTTTGGTTGCTGAGGGTTATTTCCACAAAGTCGGATTTGCCACTGGCAATCGTTTCTACAAAAGTGGCTTTATCTTCTAGTTTTCCGCTCGAATGGCCATAGCTCAAATCATTTGCGGCAATTTGTTCAAGCGCCTTCCTATCGCCACTGATCATGGCCAGCCTCATTTTTTCGACGGCGGCCAGTACGCCCTTTTCGGCAACGGTTTGGGCGTTTACAGCAAAATGGATGGTTAATGCGAAGATAAATACAGCTACTTTTTTCATGTTGGGCAATGTTTTCAAAATATTAGACAACGGCTAAAATAGCAAGCGACATCAACTTAAACAAGTTATGCGGCAATTAAATGGAAAGTTACAAACCTAAAAAAGCCTCTTAACCGAATAAGAGGCTCTGGAGATAAAATATGAGCATTTAACTTACAAAAGTTCAGATTACAGGCATCAGTGCATTTTTGTTGAGCGGTTTGGTAATGAGCCTTGATACGTTGGGATCGGCTTCCATCTGTTCGATATCGTTGGTGACTTCAGAAGCGGTGAGCACCACGATCCTGCAGGCATTTTTAACGGCATGCGGATAGTTGTTGAAGTGGCTTAAGAAATCGAAGCCGTTCAGTTCCGGCATGTCCAAATCCAAAAGGATCAGCGAGGGAATTGCCTTCAGGTTTCCTTGGTTCGAGTTGAGGTATTCAATGGCCGACTGTACGCTTTCCATCACCATGATCTCTACTTCGTCATAGCTGGTCCGCAATACCTGGGCGGTTATCATTTGGTCGATCGGATTATCGTCCACTATCATTATTCTGTTCATTAGCTGCATTTGCTTATATTTTAACTCCTGTTTAATTATCTCTTTATTGTTTGACAATGGTGAATTCTGTTCTGCGGTTCAACTGATGCTGCTCTTCGGTACACTCTACCCCGTTGGCGCATTGGTTGAGCAGCCTTGTTTCGCCATAGCCTTTGGCTTTGATCCTTACCTTGTCTATACCACGGCTAATGATATAACTCACGGCGGCATCGGCGCGGGCCTGCGATAGTTTCATGTTGTATTTATCGTTGCCTCTGCTGTCGGTATGTGAACCTAATTCGATCCAGATGGTTGGATTTTCCTTCATGATTTTTACGAGTTTATCCAATTCGATGGCAGCATCTTTCCGGATATTGCTCTTGTCGAAATCGTAGTAAATGTTTTCGAGCTTAATTTCCTTGAACAGCTCGATCGGATCGAGGTAGATGTTCTTTTTGAACACGGCTGATTTTTCGATGCCTACATTGCTGATAGTTTCGGTTTCGGCATTGCGGAAATCGGTTTTGGTGCCTTTGATAAAATATTCGGTATTTTCTTCGAGGTTGAATTTGTAACGGCCCTGGTCGTCGGTTTGAGCGCTGATGATGGTGCCATCGGCCTTGCTCAGGCTGACGATTACACCCGGCAATGGCAAGCCTGTTTTTTTGTCGAGTGCCACGCCTTCTAGCTTAAAGCTGAGGTTGGGGTTTAAAATGAAGCTGTAGATATCGTCGCTGCCATTCCCCCCTACGCGATCTGACGACAGCAGGCCTTCTTTTTTACCGGTTAGGAAAAAGGCAAAATCATCTTGTGGCGAGTTGAGCGGATAGCCCATGTTTTTAGGCTCGGCCAATCCGTTGCCTCGTTTGGTTGCCTTAAATACATCCAAGCCTCCCATGCCTATACGGCCATCAGTAGCGAAATAGAAATTGCTGTCGTCATCAAAAAAAGGACTACGCTCTGAGCCTTCGGTATTGATTTCTTCCAGGTTGATGGCCTTGCCCCAGCCGCCACCTTCGGTTCTGAAACATACATAGATATCGGTAAGCCCCTTGCCACCGGGCATATCGGAAACAAAATAAAGTGCGCCTCCATCCTTGCTGATGAACGGATCGCCTACCGAATATTCGTTTACATTGTTGTATTTGAAAGGCTGTACAGCACCCCACTTGCCGTTGGCGTCTTTTTTACTCGAATAAATTTCGACTCTTACGGTTTTAGGCACACCCTTTTCGCGTTCGATGAGTTCTGGAATACGGGTTAGCGTAAAATACATTTCGTTGCCGTCGGCGGTAAAAGTCGCGGCGCCCACATGGTATTCAGATCCGGCGTTAAACGGAAAAAGCGTTGCGCTATCTGTTCCCTTTTGGACATACAGGCGCAGGTAATTGTTGCCGGTCCAGCCATAAGTAACCTTATCAGGCGCAATGTTCGCTTCATCAAATTTCAGAAATGGCCTATTCTTCTTCACTTCTTCCTGCACCAATGCATTTCTTCTGTCGGATGTAAAAACAATGCCGCCCTGATAAGTTACTGCTCCCCAATCCTCACTCACACTATTGATATTTTTTTTATTGTTAAGCACCAAGCTTTTGGGGCTTTTCATCCAGCTCAATGCCGAGTCGCACGACAAAACGAGCATGCTCTTTTGCGTGGCAGGCAAATCCCTATTCAGCTCGCCGTATTTTTGGTACTGTATTTTTGCTTCAGCATATTTAGAATTGTTGCGCAAGGCATCTCCATAGTACAAAAAGGCTTCGGGCTTTGCTCCTTTTTCCTTAACCAGCATGGCGTACCAGCTTTCGGCCTGCGGATAGTCTTTGGTTAGTCTGTAGCAGGCGGCCAAACGCTCAATGGCATGTGTAGTTGGTTTTTTCTGATAGGCTTCGGTATACAAACCAATGGCTGTACTGTAATGGAAAAGCCTGAATTCTTCGTCTGCCTTCAGCAATACATACTGTGCCTTGGTTTGAAGGCCCATGGCCAGCAAACCTAAAAACAACCATTTGCCTTTGTGGATCATTTGATATTTTTTATTGTTCGTTTTGAGCTGCATTGTTTAGAAATATCTTGGAGTGAGCATTCTTATAATTTCTTTTGGCCTGATGGTTACACCTATCGAAATCTCGTGCGAACCGCCGCTATAACCGGCCAGTTTGCTGATCGACTGGTCGTAGGCATAGCCTACACGGACGGTTGGAGTGACATAAAAATCAACCATACCTACAATGGAATTGGTTTTTTGCAGGTCGTTTTGCAGGTAGCTCTTGTTGTAGAGCTTTACAGCCGTACGGTAGCTGCCACCAATCCAAAACCGGTTGCCAAAAAGCACAAAGGCATTTAAATCCAAGCTGGTTGGACCGCCACGGTCGTCTTTCAACAGGAACGACGGCTTAAGCTGCACTTCTTCGTTAATGGGCAACAACATACCGGCAGTAAGGTAATAGTGTGCTTTGGGCGTTTGGAAGTAAACACTCAGGTTTTTCTTGTTGATGATGTATTGTGCAATGAGGTTATCGACCGAGAAACCGGCATAAAACCTATCGTCTGAATAGAATACCCCAGCACGGGCATCGGGTGCAAGTACGTTCTGGTTGTTTACCGGAATGTAGTTGTCGCCTGCATCCCTGGCATTCAGTTTTTCGCCATCAAGGCCTTGCTGCATAACGCCAACGCCCAAGCCAAACGCCAGGCGCGAATCTTCAGACTGTCCTACCCTTAAACGATAGGCATAGCTGGCATAGGCCGAAACGTTGCTCTGAGCCCCGAGCTTATCGCTCGATACCTGAAAAGCTAAGCCTACGTTGCCCTGATTGGCAATGGCATCAACGGCCAGCGACATGCTTTTGGGCGATCCAGTAATGCCTGTCCATTGGTTTCTGTAAAAACTATGGATGTTCAACTGCTCTTTATAACCTGCATAGGCAGGATTGATATACACACCATTGAACATATATTGGCTATATTGTGCATCTTGCTGCGCCCTGCCCACGAAGGCAGCCACTAGCAATGCGAATAGGAAGAGACCTTTCTTTATCATCTTAGTTATTTCTTAATAATGTGATGTAACCTTTTGATACCGACCAATTACCTTTTGAATCTTTTACTTTGAGCAAGTAGTAATAGGTACCTTCATTGAGTCCGTTACCATTCCAATCGTTTTTGTAAGCGCCATTGCTATGGAAAACCTCATTGCCCCAACGGTTAAAGATTCTGATATTGTTTTCTGGATAAAGCTCCAGCCCATCGATTACGAAGGTGTCGTTCTTGCCATCGCCATTTGGCGTAATTACATTTGGTTTGGTATTGAGTACAAAAATTTCCTTGAGATCGGTTGCTGTATTGTTCGCTGTATTTGGATCGCCTTCTAAAGCTTTTACACTAGCGGTATTGCTGATGATACCCCCTATGTTCGCTTTTACTTTTAAGGTAAGTGTTGCCGTTGCACCCGCAGCCAATGTACTGATGTTCCAGCTCAAGGTGGCTGTGCCGTTGCTGAAGATGGCCATACCTGCAGTAGCTTGGTTTGATACGTAGCTTAACCCGGCTGGCAATACATCGGTAACTACCACGCCATTGGCTGTAAAGAAACCATTGTTTTTAATGGTAATGGTGTAATCGAATGGCGTATCTGTTCCGGTCGGCGTATTATGGTCTGACGTTTTGGTAATCGACAGATCGTTCATGATGGTTGCCGGAATTGGCGTGGTGGTTGGCACGTCTCCCACAGTGGTCAGGTCTGGCGTAGCAGTTGTTACTTTTACGGTGTTAGCCAAAGGTTGCGCTGCCAGGCTTGGGCTCGACGAACCATTATCTGTTTTTACGGTTACCTCGAAAACCACTTGTGCGCCATTAGGCATCAGGGCTATGGTTTGGTCTAAGTTGCCCATGCCGCTGGTGTTGGTTAAAGTAAAACCTGTTGCTGTTGCTTTCCATTTGCTAATGCTTGTACCTACAGGAGCATAGTCGACCACCTTTACATTGCTGGCCGCACTTGGGCCGTTGTTGGTTATGGTAATGAGGAAAGGCACTTCATCGCCAGGCACATAAGAGGTCTGCGCAGTGTTTTTCAACGTTTTTACCGTAACCAAGTTGGCATTAGGTGTTAACACTACTACCGTTGGATCATCTGGTTCAGGCGTATTCGGATCGTCTGACTTAGGTTTCGAAACGGTATTATTTGCCGGATCTTTTCCGGTAACGCTAGCCTGGTTGCTGAAAGTACCCACATTAATCTCCGCCTGTGTCAAGGTGTGTTTAGCAGTCACGGTAACCGAAGCACCAGGCAATATCGAAGCGATGTTTGCTGGCAAAATGCTGCCGGCATCGGCACCGGCATCGGCTACGACAACATTGGTCAGCGTTACGTTTCCTGTATTTTTTACCACCAAGGTATAGTTGATTACATCGCCAGCCTTGATGCCCGAGTTGTTAGCTACCTTGGTTAAGGTCATTGATGGTGTTGCACCAATTTTTACAACTGTTGGATCGTTGGCCGCCGGTGTATTCGGATCGTCGGACACCTTGTTAACGTTATTGTCTTTCGGATCTTTGGCTGTTGCACTAGCCTGGTTGCTAAAGCTTCCGGCATTTACTTCGGCCTGCGTTACGGTATGCTTGGCTGTTACGGTAGCTGTTTCGCCTGGTAAAATCGAGGCAATGGTAGCTGGTGTAATGCTTCCGGCATCGGCTCCAGCATCGGCAACTGTTATATTGCTTAAGGTAAGGCTACCTGTATTTTTAACTACCAAGGTATAGTTGATCACATCGCCTGCCTTGCTCACGGCGTTGTTGGCCACCTTGGTGAAGGTCATGGCCGCCGTACCATCAATTGTGGTTACCGTTGGGGTATTGTTGGTACCATCGGTTCCAGAAATATCGGTAATGGTATTGCCTGCCGGCGATTTGGTAGTTACCGTGGCGGTATTGGTTACGGCACCCAAATCTTTATCAGCCTGCGTTAAAGTATAAACTTCGGTTTGCACTATGCTTGCGCCTACTGCCAAAATACCAGGAATGATTTTGTTGAGGCCTAATTTCGTGTCGTTCAACAATATATCGCTCAATGGCACGCTACCCGTATTGGTAATAGTGAAAGTATAGGTAATCTGGTTTTTATCGGCACTGATTGCAGCCGTTTTAATCAGACTTACCCCACCTTTGAGCACGGTAGTCGTAGTGGTAGCGGTATTATTGCTCGGATCAGGGTCTGTGGTACCCGATGCCACATCAACGCTTGCCGAGTTCAAAATATTAGCCTGGGCAAAGTTTGGTGCAATGGTACCGGTTACGGTTACCGTTACTGTTTGATTGGCCAATAAATCGGTACCAATGGTAAAGGTATGACCGGCCGCATCGTAAGAACCACCTGTTGCGCTATAGGTTATATTTTCTAAACCTGCAGGTAGGTTTTCGGTCAGTCCGATTACCTTGCCAGCCAACAACGTTGCCGGACCCATGTTTTTAATGGTTAGCAAATAGCTGATGCTTTCGTTAGGTTCTACCCCTGCTTTGTTTGCTATTTTGGTAATCGACAGGTCTGTTATCCAATTTGGCACCTCTACGGTTACGGTAGTATTGTCTTTTTTGCTGGCATCCAGCTTATCGGTAATTTCGTAGTGCAAGGTATAGCTTCCAGGCAATGTACCTGCAGCCACATTAACCATGCCTGTGGCCGGATCAATGTTTACTTTTGGATTACTGGTTGAAAGCTGTACAATATTAACTGTTCCTGCAGTAGCTGTTGTACCGCCATTATAGGTATCGTTAGTCAGGATATTGGTTACGGCAACTCCTCCGGTAAATCCGTTGGCGGTACCTTGATCTGGCGAAGCCACAATAGCACCAGTAGTTACCGTAATGGTTACCGTAGCCTGTTTGGTTTGGCCAGGATTCAATTTATCTTCTATCTGATAAACGATGGTGTAAGTACCTACCGGCGTGTTTGGCGCCACATTTACCGCTCCTGTTGTTGGATCTAAGGTTACATTAGGATTGCTGGTTGATACCTGCGTAAGGGTTACATCAGCCAAAGTGGCCGGATTGCCGTTGTAGGTATCGTTAGCCAATACGTTGGTTACTGCAGTGCCACCGGTTAAGCCGTTGGCAGTACCGTTGTCATTGCTGGCTACCATAGCTGGTGCGTTTACAGTAATGGTTGCAGTAGCCTGTTTGGTTTGGCCGGGATTTAATTTATCCTCGATCTGGTAAACCACGGTATAAGTTCCGGCAGGTGTATTTGGTGCTACGTTTACTTTGCCTGTGGCTACATCTAAGGTTACATTAGGGTTGCTGGTTGATACCTGGGTAAGGGTTACGCTAGCTAAAGTTGCCGGATTGCCATTGTAGGTATCGTTCACCAATACATTGTTGATAGCCGTGCCTCCACTAAGTCCGTTGATGCTGCCATTGTCGTCGTTGGCCATCATTACAGGCGCATCTACCACTACGGTGATGGTTGCCTGTTTGGTTTGGCCTGGGTTCAATTTATCTTCGATCTGGTAAACCACGGTATAGCTTCCGGCCGGCGTATTTGGCGCTACGTTTACTTTGCCGGTAGCCGGATCTAAAGTTACATTCGGGTTGCTGGTCGATACCTGGGTAAGGGTTACGTCAGCCAAAGTAGCCGGATTGCCATTGTAGGTATCGTTGGTTAATACATTGTTTACCACGGTGCCACCTGTAAGTCCGTTTATTGTACCGCCATCGTTGTTAGCCACCATGGCCGGCGCATTTACCGTAATGGTTACTGTAGCCTGTTTGGTTTGGCCGGGATTTAATTTATCCTCGATCTGGTAAACCAAAGTATAAGTACCTGCAGGCGTATTTGGCGCTACGTTTACTTTGCCAGTAGCCGGATCTAAAGTTACATTCGGGTTGCTGGTCGATACCTGGGTAAGGTTTACATTAGCCAAAGTGGCTGGGTCGCCGTTGTAGGTATCATTCCACAATACATTGTTTACGGCAGTACCGCCAGTCAGGCCATTTACCGAACCACTATCGCCAGTGGCTACCATCATTGGTGCAGTAACCGATATGGTTGCCGTTGCTTGTTTGGTTTGGCCGGGGTTCAATTTGTCTTCGATCTGGTAAACCAAGGTATAGGTTCCGGCTGGCGTGTTTGCTGCTACATTTACTTCGCCAGTGGCAACATCTAAGCTTACGTTAGGATTGCTGGTCGAAATTTGGGTAATGGTTACGTCGGATGGCGTAGCTGGATTACCGTTGTAGGCATCGTTCCAAAGCACGGTGTTAATTGCCGTACCGCCAGTTAAGCCATTTACAGAACCGCTGTCATTAGTAGCCAACAACGACGGCGCCGTTACAGTGACAATAGCCGAGGCCTGCTTGGTTAAGCCTGGGTTTAATTTATCTTCGATTTGGTAAACTACAGTATAGGTTCCGGCAGCTGTATTTGGTGCTACGTTTATCTTGCCTGTAGCCGGATCAAGCGTAACATTAGAGTTTGTGGTCGAAATCTGACTGAGGTTGACCATGGCTAAAGTGGCTGTGGCACCATTATAGGTATCGTTGTTCAGCACATCTGGTATAGCGGTACCGCCAGTTAAACCGTTTACAGAACCGCTATTGTCTAAAGCAACCATAGGCGGAGCGGTAACCGTAACCATAACCTGAGCTTGCTTGGTCTGCCCTGGATTTAGCTTGTCTTCGATCTGATAAACCAACACATAATTTCCTGTTGGCGTGTTTGCTGCTACATTTACTTTGCCAGAAGTTACATCCAAGGTTACGTTTGGATTATTGGTTGAAACCTGGGTAAGGTTTACATTAGCCAAAGTGGCCGGACCCCCATTGTAAGAATCGTTGTTCAATACATTGTTTACGGCTGTTCCGCCAGTCAATCCATTTACCGAACCACTGTTGTTTAACGCATTCAATGCCGGGGCGGTAACTGTAACGCTTACCGTGGCCTGTTTGGTCAAACCTGGATTTAATTTATCTTCTATTTGGTAAACCAAGGTATAAACACCTGCCGGCGTATTTGCAGCTACATTAACAGAGCCATTGGCCGGATCGATAGTTACTTTAGGGCTGGTGCTTGACACCTGGCTGATGGTTACATGACCAACTGTTGCCGTTGCACCGTTATAAGTATCGTTCAACAACACATTGGCTACTGCAACACCACCTGGCAAACCATTTACTGAACCGCTATCGTTAGAAGCGGCCAATGCCGGAGGATCGACAGTAATGGTTACCGTAGCCTGTTTGGTTTGACCAGGATTTAATTTGTCTTCAATTTGGTAAACCAAGGTATAAGTACCTGCCGGCGTATTTGGCGCTACGTTTACTTTGCCTGTCGCTACATCCAAAGTTACATTAGGACTAGTGCTTGACACCTGTGTAAGGTTCACATCCGCCAAGGTAGGCGTATGGCCATTATAGTTGTCGTTGGCCAATACATTGTTAACCGGCGTACCTCCTACTAAACCATTGATCGATCCAGAATCATCCGAGGCAATCATTGGCGCCGCACTTACGTTGATTGTTACGGTAGCCTGTTTGGTCAAAGTTGGATTTAATTTATCGGTAATTTGATAAACCAAGGTATAAATGGCCTCTGGAGTTCCTGGAGCTACATTGACCTGACCAGTTGCAGGATCTAAGGTTACGTTAGCGCTGGTTGAAGAAATTTGCGACAGGGTTACATTGGCCAACGTAGCTGGGTTGCCATCGTATTTGTCGTTAATCAATACATCTGCAACAGCAGTTCCGCCGGTAACTCCATTAATTGCACCTGCATCGTTTAGGGCTACCATTACTGGTGCCGTTACGGTAACGGTTACTGTAGCCTGTTTTACCTGCGTCGGATCTAACTTGTCTACGATTTGGTAAACAAGCATATAAGTACCAGCTGGAGTTCCAGGAGCTACCTTTACCTGACCAGTAGTTGCATCAAGCGTTACATTGCTGTTGGTGGTCGAAACCTGCGAAAGGTTAACATTAGCCAAAGTGGCTTGCGCACCGCCATTGTAGGTATCGTTGGCCAATACATTGTTAACTACCGTACCGCCATTCAGACCATTAATGCTACCGGCATCGTTGGTTGCCGCAATGCTTGCCGAAGCCACGATTACGGAAATGCGGGCTGTTGAGGTTTTGCTGTTATCCAACTTGTCGGTAATGGTATAATCGATAAGATAGGTTCCAGCTGGTGTATTTGGCGCAACCGTTACCTCGCCTGTTGCTGTATTTAAGGTTACCTTGCCACCGCTGGTATTGCTGGCCGGAACTTCTGCAATGGTTACATTGCTCAAGCTAGCACTTGCACCGCCGTTATAGGTATCGTTGGTTAGGATATCGGCAATAGCCACGCCGCCATTAACCGTATTGGCTGTACCGGCATCGTTGGCTGCAAAAACTGCACCCGAGGCAACAGTTACGGCAATACGGGCTGTTGAGCTTTTGCTGTTATCCAACTTATCGGTGATGGTATAATCGAGAGTGTATACTCCTGCTGGTGTATTTGGCGCTACTTTTACCGAACCATCGGCCGTATTCAGGGTTACTTTGCCTCCGCTGGTGTTGCTGGCCGGAACCTCGGCAATGGTTACATTGCTTATGCCTGCCACCACGCCTCCGTTGTAGGTGTCGTTGGTTAGGATATTGGCAATTGCCGTACCGCCATTTACCGAGTTTGAGGTACCCGAATCATTCGAAGCTAGAATAGCGCCTGATGATACTGTTACCGTAACAGTAGCGGTTGAGGTTTTGCTGTTATCGAGTTTATCGGTAATGATATAATCAAGGGTATAAACACCCGCCGGCGTATTTGGCGCTACTTTTACCGAACCATCGGCCGTATTCAGGGTTACTTTGCCCCCGCTGGTATTACTACCGGCCACTTCGGCCAAAGTTACATTGGTTAAAGTTGGTGCCGAAGATGTACCGTTGTATTTATCGTTGGCTAGCACATTATTAATTGCTGTACCGCCATTCAGCGTATTGGCACTGCCCGAATCGTTCGAGGCCAGTAGCGCTCCGGAAGAAACAATCACAGTAACTGTAGCGGTAGAAGTTTTGCTGTTATCCAGCTTATCGGTAATGGTATAATCCAAAGTATAGGTACCAGCTGGTGTATTTGCGGCTACCCTTACCGAACCATCGGCTGTATTCAAGGTTACTTTGCCTGCACTCGTATTGCTACCAGCTACTTCGGCTAAAGCAACATTAACCAAACTTGGTGCCGTAGCAGTTCCATTGTATTTGTCGTTGCTAAGCACATTGCCAACTGCAGTACCGCCGGTTACGCTATTGGCTGTGCCATTATCATTGGTGGCCACCAAAGTACCCGAAGCTACGGTAATGGTAACAGTAGCGGTTGAGGTTTTGCTGTTGTCGAGCTTGTCGGTGATTTTGTAGTCGAAAGTATATACACCTGCCGGAGTATTGGCGGCTACATTTACAGAGCCATTGACAGTATTCAAAGTTATCTTGCCGGCGCTGGTATTGCTACCGGCCACTTCGGCTAAGGTTACATCGATTAAATTTGGAGCTGATGAAGTGCCGTTGTATTTATCGTTGGTTAATACATTGGCAATTGGCGTACCGCCGGTTACGCTATTGGCGCTTCCATTATCGTTAGTCGCCACCAAGGTACCAGAAGCTACGGTGATGGTAACGGTAGCGGTCGAAGTTTTGCTATTGTCGAGCTTGTCGGTGATTTTGTAATCTAGTGTATAAACACCAGCCGGCGTGTTCGCCGCTACGTTTACCGAACCATCGGCAGTATTCAGGGTTATTTTGCCGGCGCTGGTATTGCTACCTGCCACTTCGGCTAGCATTACATTGGTTAAAGTTGGTGCCAATGCAGTTCCATTGTACTTATCGTTGGCCAATACATTGGCCACAGCCACTCCACCTGTAACGGCATTAGCCGTACCGGCATCATTGTTTGCAGTTAGTGTGCCCGCACCTACGGTTACTGTAACGGTAGCCGTTGAGGTTTTGCTGTTGTCGAGTTTATCTGTAATCTTATAATCGAATGTATAAACACCCGCTGGCGTGTTTGGTGCTACATTTACCGAACCATCGGCAACATTGAGGGTTACTTTGCCTGCGCTGGTATTGCTGCCTGCCACTTCGATCAAGGTTACGTTGGTTAAGCTTGCCGAAGTGCCACCGTTATAAGTATCATTAGCCAATACATTGGCAATAGCAGTGCCACCGGTTACGGTATTGGAGGTTCCCGAATCACCAGTTGCTACAATTGCACCAGCTCCAACCACTACGGTTACAGTTGCGGTTGAGGTTTTGCTGTTATCAAGTTTATCGGTAATCGTATAATTTAAGGTATAAGTACCTGCCGGAGTGTTTGCAGCTACTTTTACTGAGCCGTCGGCAGTATTCAGGCTTACTTTGCCTGCGCTGGTGTTGCTACCTGGTACTTCAGTAATGGTTACATTGGTTAAAGATGGCGCATTTGAAGTGCCATTGTACTTATCGTTTGTCAACACATTGCCGACTGCCGTACCGCCTGTAACCGTATTCGCAGTACCGTTATCGTTGGTGGCCACCAGGGCGCCAGCTGCTACAGTTACGGTAATGGTGGCGGTTGAGGTTTTGCTGTTTTCGAGCTTATCGGTGATCTTATAATCGATGGTATAAACCCCAGCCGGAGTATTCGGAGCTACGTTTACCGAGCCATCAGCTGCATTAAGGGTTACCTTGCCTGCACTGGTGTTGCTGCCGGCTACCTCAGTAATGGTTACATTGGCCAAACCTGGGGCAGTAGCAGTGCCGTTATATTTATCGTTCGCTAAAATATTTGCAATGGAAACACCGCCAGTTACCGTATTCGAAGTTCCCGAATCGTTGGTAGCGGTTAATGTGCCAGCGCCTACGGTTACCGTAATGGTTGCTGTAGAAGTTTTGCTGTTGTCGAGTTTATCAGTAATCTTATAATCGATGGTATAAACCCCAGCCGGAGTATTTGGCGCTACGTTTACCGATCCATCGGCTACATTTAAGGTTACCTTCCCTCCACTATTATTGCTACCCAATACTTCGGTTAGGGTTACATTGCTCAAGCTTGCCGCACTGCCGCCATTGTAGGTATCATTGCTTAATATGTTGGCAATAGCAACACCTCCGGTTACGGTATTTGCAGTACCTGAGTCGTTGGTTGCTGCTATGGCACCCGATGCCACAGTTACGGTAATGGTAGCCGTAGAAACTTTGCTGTTATCGAGCTTATCTGTAATGGTATAATCAATTTTATATACGCCAGCAGGAGTATTTGGCGCTACCTTCACTTCGCCTGTAGCGGTATTCAGGGTTACTTTGCCGCCACTGGTATTGCTACCCGACACTTCGGCCAAGGTAACATTGCCAAAATTTACCGCACTGCCACCGTTGTAGGTATCGTTGGTTAAAACATTGCTAACTGCTGTACCACCGGCTACCGAATTTACACTTCCAGAATCGTCGGTTGCCAACAATGCACCGGTACTTACCACTACTTCTATACGTGCAGTAGAGGTCTTGCTGTTGTCAAGTTTGTCGGTAATGGTATAATCGATGTAATAAGTACCCGCCGGGGTATTTGGCGCGACCTTTACTTCGCCTGTTGCTGTATTGAGAGTTACTTTGCCTGCACTGGTATTGCTACCAGGCACCTCGGTAATGGTTACATTTGAAGTTGTAGCTGGTAAAGAAGTATTATAAAGATCGTTTGCCAGGATATTCGAAATCGCAGTACCACCGGCAACCGCATTGGCAGTGCCACTATCGTTGGCAGCAATCAAATCGCCGTTTACTACGTTTACCGTAACAGTAGCGGTCTTTACATTTCCCGGATTTGCGATATCTTCAATCTGGTAAACCAAGGTATAAGTACCTACTGGCGTATTTGGAGCTACTATCACTTTTCCCGTAGCTTCATCCAACATTACCTTAGGACTACTGGTCGAAACCAAAGTCAAGGTTACGTTGCTTAAAGTAGCAGGATTGCCATTGAGTTTATCATTGGCCAACACATTATTTACTGCTGTACCGCCAGCTACCGCATTTGCCGAACCCGAATCATCTGCTGCATAAACACCAGTTGGCGTAACGGTTGGCGTGTTGTTATTTGTGGCCGTACCCGAAATATCGGTTACATTGTTGTTCTGAGGATCTTTACCAGTAACTGTTGCACTATTGCTTACGCTACCCCCTACCTTTTCTGTATTCGAAATGCTATAAGTTGCGGTAGCGCTGGCAGTGGCGCCTGGTGCCAAGGTTGATGGCGTAACCGTAATCGGACCGGTAACCTTGCTATCAACAATACTTAAGTTATTTAGCGTCACGTTACCTTCGTTTTTAACCGTAAAATTGTAGGTAATGGTGTTGCCTGAAAGGTTAAGTGAACCGGTTTTAACCAGGCTAACGGCAGCATTCAGGTTTAAGGTCGCCTCGGCGGTTGCACTTTGGCCCGCAGGAATTTCGGTTGTTTTAACCGTAGCAGTATTGGTAATCTTGCCGTTTGCAGTTGGATTACCGTTGTTATTCAAATCGCTTTGGGTTACGGTATAGCTACCGGCATAAGTCCAGGTTTCGCCCTTTTCCAAAATAGCATCTTGGTTGCCACCCGTTTTAACAGGCGAAGTCAAGGCTCCACCCAGCAACGGATCGCTGACAACCACGTTATTCTGATTGGCATTGCCTGTGTTCACTACCGTGATGGTATAATTGATCACGGTACCAGCAACAGTTACTGAACTGGTATTTGCAGTTTTAGTAATCGAGATCGAAGAACAAACTGGCACTGTTACTGTAACCGTAAAGGTGCTGCCTGCACAAGTACCCGCACCCGATGCAGTTGGCGTAACCGTATACGTTACGGTTTGAACCGTTGTACTGGTATTATATAAAGTTTGGTTTATCGAATTTCCAGAACCGGCCGTCTCGCCAATTACATTGGGGTTAGAACTTACTGTCCAAGCAAACGAAGATGCTACAGCGTTACCTCCATTGGCCGTATTGTTTACGTTGGCCTGTAGGTTATAAGCCAATACGCCGGTGCAATTTAACGTAACGGCATCGTTAAATCCCTTAGGTGTTGAATTTACGGTAATCGTAGCCGTACCACTTTGCGCATTGATACAAGTGGTAGCACTGGCATCTTTTACACTCACCAAAGTGTAGGCAAAAGTTCCGGTGGTTCCTGTTGGCTGTGCCACGGTTACACTATTGCCACTGGTGGTGGTCACGGTCAAATCGGCACCGCCATTAATTTTATAAGTGAAGGTATATGGAGCCGTTCCGTTGGCCCCAGTAAAAGTTACGTTTGGCGCCGTGGCATTCTGACACACTGCTGCGGTTCCGCCGATGGTTGCCGTTGGCAATGGATTAACCGTAATGGTTGCTGTTCCGCTTTGTGCGTTCGTACAAGTTGTCGAACTGGCATCTTTTACACTGACCAAAGTATAGGTAAATGTTCCGGCGGTTCCTGTTGGCTGTGCTACGGTTACGCTATTGCCACTGGTAGTGGTAACGGTAAGGTCGCTGCCATTGTTAATTTTATAGGTAAAGGTATACGGTGCGGTTCCATTGGCACCGGTAAAGGTTACGTTTGGTGTTCCCGCATTCTGACAAACAGTTGTTGTACCAGCGATACTTGCCGTTGGCAACGGATTAACCGTAATGGTTGCCGTTCCGCTTTGTGCGTTCGTACAAGTTGTTGAACTGGCATCTTTTACGCTAACCAAAGTGTAGGCAAAAGTTCCGGCAGTTCCAGTTGGTTGCGCTACAGTTACGCTATTGCCGCTGGTGGTGGTTGCGGTCAAATCGGCACCGCCATTAATTTTGTAGGTAAAAGTATAAGGAGCGGTTCCATTGGCGCCCGTAAAGGTTACATTCGGAGCTGTTGCATTTTGACAAACCGCTGTGGTTCCGCCTATGGTTGCTGTGGGCAACGGATTTATTGTAATGGTACCGCTCAATGAAACCGCAGCACATGGCGCAGTTTGTCCGGTAGTTGAAATAGTATAATTTGAAGTGGAGGCTACTGCACCGCTTATGGTTACGGTTTGGTTAGTGGTGTTAATCGTATAGTTTGTTGCGGGCAAACCAGTAACCGTTACATTTGTTGCCGATCCACCATAAGTATAAACAACCGGAGAAACACTAGCTCCGGCACAAATCGCCTGACTGGCCGATCCACTGGTCAACACTAAAGTAGCCGCTTGGCTTACGGTAATGATACCGCTCAAGCTAACCGGGTTACATGGCGCTGCCTGGCCGGTGGTAGCAATTACATAGGTTGAATTAGCCGCTACCGCACCTTTAATAGTTACTGTTTTATTGGTGGTATTAATGGTGTAATTTGTCGCAGGCAGGCCAGTTACCGTTGCACCTGTTGCCGACCCGCCATAAGTATAAACAATATCGCTAATACTGCTTCCTGCGCAAATGGTTTGATTTGCCGTTCCGCTGGTTAATACCAAAGTAGCTACCGGATTAACCGTTACTGTAACCGCCGCACTAGTGTTTGAGGCACATGGACCAGAAGTTACAATCCTGCGGTATTGCGTCGTTTGACTTAAAGTAGCAGTGGTATAATGCTGGCCGTTATTTGTGCCACTGGCAGCTGCCCAGTTGTTCCCGCCATCTGTGCTTTGCTGCCACAAATAGGTGTAAGTACCATTGCCTCCAGTTGGTGCCGCGCCGGTTAAACTTGCTGTGCTTCCAGCACAAATGGTTTGTGCACCCGAAATGGTATTGTTGCCGATTACTGCATTAACAGTTACATCAAAAGTAAAGGCATTGCCGCTGCAACCATTATAAATTGGTGTTACGGTATATCTTACCACAGCATTTGCGGCCGTGGTATTGGTTAGGGTTTGACTAATTGGCGAACTTACCGGTGTTGATTGGTTGCTAAATCCGCTTGCCGTACCACTTTGCAAAGCTGCTGTCCAAGTATAAGTGGTACCTGATACATTGCTGGTAGGATTGACACTGAATGAAGAACCTGTACAAATGGCCGCCGGATTAGTTGCACTTGCCGTTAAGGTAGGCACAACCGTAACCGTAATGGTAAAAGAACTGCCCGAACACGACGAATAAGTAGGCGTAACCGTATAAGTTACCGTAGCTACCGTTGTACCTGTATTGGTTAAGGTTTGGTTAACCGAACCCTGGTTTGTTCCTGCTGTAGTTCCACTTACCGAACCTCCAGTGACCGTTGGTGCCGACCAAGTATAAGTAGTACCGGTTGGTACATCAATCGGGGCAAAATTAAAATTACCGGTTTGGCATAAGGTATAAGTTTGGTTATTAACCGCTGGTTTTGGAGTTACCGTAATGGTTGCAGTTGTTGAATAGGCATTAGTACAGCCATTACCGCTCACTACCGCCCTAAAAATAGTAGTAGCCTGAATATTGGTATACGTATAAGTATTGGTGGTATTGGCAATGTTAGACCAAGTGTTGCCGTTGTCTGTTGAAGCTTCCCAACGTACCACACTAGCTGTAGTGCTACCCAAAGTAAGTGTACCTGTAGTACCCGAACAAACCGGCGATGAGCCTGTAATAACACCCGTAGCTGTTACCGTTACGGTATGAGTAGCCGATTTAGTGCCACAAACTCCGGTGGCCGTTGCCGTAATGGTAGCCGTACCGTTAAAAGTAGACGACCAGGTAACCACACCGGTAGAAGAATTGATTACGCCTGCACTGGAAGGACTAATGGCATAGCTCATACTCGAACTATTGGCAGCCGTAGCCGTGTAACTTGTAGTACCCGGCGCCTGACAACGTGTAGAAGTTGAACCCATTGCAAATACAGGTGTACCCACATCTCCGTTTACCGTAATGGTACCTGTAGTAGAAACCGTGGTAGAACCACTGATAGAATTTACGGTATAGGTAAAAGTTTGTGTACCGCTTGCTGGCTCTGTTGGCGTACCGCTAATGGTAAAGGTTTTTGTACTTGAATCATAGACGCCATTTACACCTGCCGGCAAACCCGATACCGTTCCATTGGTGCTTCCACTTAAGCTATAGGTAATATTGGTGATGGCACCGCCTTTACAAATAGATTGCGCGTCGGTACCATTGGCACTGGTTAGTGTAATGGAAACCGGTGTAGGCGTAACCGATGAAGTATTGTTTGAAAGAACTGGATCAGCCTGCGGGCCAGAAATGGTAGCCGTATTGGTATAGTTTCCGGTGCTCTTAACAATTGCCGAGATAGTTAATGTCAACTGCTGTCCAGGATTCATGGCACCAATAGACCATAAACCGGTAGTTGGATTATAAGAAGTGCCCGGCGCTGGATTGCTCGACACATAAGTGTAGCCCGAAGGCAAAAGATCATTCACCGACACGCCTATAGCGTTGCCCGTACCTGTTACCGTTCCAGAAGCTGTGCTTGAATTGGTGGCCTTGATGGTAAATACCACAGTCGAATTAACGGCCGGCGTAGGGTTGCTGATGGTTTTGTTAACGTATAAATCAACGTTGCAAAGTGCCAATACAACAGGAATAGATTGCGCGCTATAGCCACAATCTAGTTTGGAAGTCACTGTATAAGAACCTGAAACAGCCGCTACATAAGTATTGCTGGTTGCACCACTAATCGGATTGCCATCTAAATACCATTGGTAAGGTGGCAAGCTGGAAGGATCGGCGGTTAAAGTAGCCGAAGCACAATCAGATTGCGTATAAGTAGGTTTTAAGGCCTGCTCTGGCAATGGCGACAAGAAGTTCGACATCGAGAAACCACCGCCCGATTGCACCATCGCTACCGTCAATCTCGAATCACTGGTTAAGGTAAAAGAGTTTGGCGATCCGATATTGGTGTTCGTAAAATCAATTACATAAGCACCTGAGCTACCCAACTGACGGCGAGCGCCTGATAAGGTTTCGATATCAACATTGGTATACGAAGGCGAGCCGCCTGTGGTAGTCAAATAAACTTTCTCAGTTGGACTTTTGGTAATGATATAGGCAAAATAAGGAAGATCGCTACCTGTATAATCCCTAAACTTATAGGTTTCGGCCTTTAATGAGCCTCCGCAACTAGAAATCGGGGCGAGTGTAGCCACATCAACTTCGCAGTTGTTGGCCGTACCCGAATAAGCTACGATGTTTTTGGTAGCCACGATACGAGAGCCAGAACCTTGATCGCCGGTTTGCCCCGAACCCGAGCCCGAACCTGCAACACCGTTGGCAAAAGTTACAAAGCTACCCGCAGCCACCAAATTATAGGTATTTGCCGATTGCAATACACCGGCCGAACTGAAGTCGTAAACCGTTACACTGGTGTTGGCTTCGGTAGCCACAATGGTGGTTTGCTCGGCCGTATTGTTGCCGGCACCACGCACTACAATGTATTCGCTACCTAATGAAGTAATCGGCGGTACCGGGTTAAACGCACCATCGCCACAACCGGCGGGGGCATCAACGTTGATACCGGTATTCATTACCGCCGGGCCCGATGTTTCTACCAAACTACCCAAAGTCGCTTGTAGAATATAGCTTTGACCGGCATTTAACGTAGTCACTGCCGTTCCGTTTAATTTAACCGTAGTACCATCATTGATTGCCATGACCGAATAAACCGGCCTTTTAGTCGATGTTGCTGTACTTACGCCATTTAAATCGCCATCCCTGTAATAACCTACCCTAAACGAAGTACCAATGGCTGGATCGCCAAAACTGAACAGCGAAGCATTGCCCTTGATATATTGATCTGATGCAGAACCGCCGCTCAAATTATCGGAAGCTACGTTCCTGATGTTAACAGAAATGGCGTTGTTTGCCGAAACGATCAGGCCGGCACCATTAAGCACGGTGTTCAAGGCGTTCCTGTTTAAACCAACCGGACTGCCCACAAAACGATAAACCGCCGGATTACCAGGGGTTGGATTCAAGGTCGTTACCGAAGTACCGTCGCTTTTCTTTACGCTAACCGTAGTTCCAGCAGTGTTGGTTGTAACCACCAATTCATTGGCATCGCTCCAATATTGCCATGGAGCAGGCGCAATGTAGTGCGTTTTGTAGGTTTGTGCCTGAACAGGATTAGACAGCAGCAAACAAAAGGCAATAATTGCCATCAATATCAAAAAGCCTAAAGAAAGTTGCCTTTTTAGGTGATTTGTAAAGGAAAGTGGTAAATTTCTAATCATAATGGCGTAGGAGAATGTCACGTTATTCGTACGCACTTATTCAAAAGAAACGCCATATTACCAACCATGGCCAGAACGGCTATAGCAGAAAGGAGTAGTACCAAAAGAATCAGCCCTGGCACTAACAGGAGCACCTTATTTTAACTCATTGTTAATATTTGAAAATGTTTCCACATAGCTCGACCTCAAAAACCACACAGATAATAAGGAGACTATTTTCCACATATTGAATTTTATAATTCCACAAACTGTAGAAATTTATGCCCGTTATAAATAATAACTTAGATTCCATTTTCCCAAACACGAAACAATACACACAGAAAGAGTAACAATTCCCCAAAAATCAACACATTAAGCATCTAAATACCCTAAAAATCATCATCGCTTAATTATCGTCAATTTGTCTTCGAAGCGTAGCAGACTTGATAATTTTGACAAAAAAAACAATGAATTAACATCAATTTCTTTTAACAACATTCGTTTGCGTTGTGGAACAGCAAAAGCCATCAACAATCAACCCGGGTCAAAACTCCCATAAATAATACATAAAAATCAGCTCCCCTACTTAAACCCTAGTTCCAATTTATCCTCTATATTTATCGGCAATAAGCAGCCATGATCTTGCTAATTAGTCCAAAAACACTTATAACAAAACAATTGATAAAAAAATGGACATTAAAATTGTATTTTCGAACATTGGAAAAATCGAGAACACCAGCATTAAACCTATTGATAGGGCAAAATCCCATCACGTTACATTTAAAATTAGGCTATGAGCAATAAACCAGCTACCATTAAAGAAATTGCAAAAATCTTAAATCTATCTGCATCGTCGGTATCAAGAGCCCTGCACGACCATTCTAGCATTGGGCTTACTACCCGCATGCGCGTAAAGCAACTGGCCAAAGAACTCAATTATGTACCTAATCAAAAAGCCATCTTTTTTCAAAAAGGCAAGACCTTTACCCTGGGTGTCATCGTTCCTGAGCTTTCCGAATCATTCTTTTCGGAAGCGGTAAGCGGCATTGAAGATTATGCGCTGAAAAAAAACTACAGCGTATTGATTGCCCAATCGCACGACGACCTGGAAAAGGAAATAACCCTGGCCGAGAAATTCAAAAGCCATCGTGTTGACGGCCTGCTGGTCTCGTTAGCCAAAACCACTTTTAACATCGACCATTTCAAACAATTCGAAGACCTGAATATCCCCATTGTGTTTTTCGACCGCATTCCTCCGGTAAAAGACATCCATTATGTGGCTTGCAACATGGAAAATGGCACTTACGATGCCGTGAATTTCCTGCTTAAGAAAAAACACCGCTCTATTGGCATGATCAATGGTCCTGAAACGCTCAACGCTTCAGCCCAAAGAAGAGACGGCTATATTCAGGCGATGGTTAAAAATAGGCTTAAATTCGATCCAAGCCTCATCATCAATTGCGATTTGACCGAGCAATCTACGCGGGAAGCCATGGACAAACTGCTGAACAACAAGAGAAAGCCAACGGCCATTGTTACCTTTAACGATTATGTAGCGCTGTACGCCATCAAATATGCGAGGTTTTTGGGCATCAAAATCAACGATGAAATCGATTTTGTAAGTTATGCCAACCTGCCTATCATCCACTACATGGACTACTACCCGATTGCTTCGGTTGAGCAAAACCCCTATCAGCAAGGCTACAGGGCTTCGGAAATCCTGCTGGACCTGCTGACCAAAAAGAAAAGCGAAAACGAGGAAAAAGAGGCCTATTACCACATTACCATAGACCCAGAGCTTATTTTGCACTAACATTTAAATCGCAGAAACACAGGCTGTCAAGGACGTAAAAATCAAGCAAACGTTTGCGTTCTCACTTCAACTAACGTTTAGTTATGTTTGAAGAATAAGAACCATTTTAATCGATGCTTGAAACTGTACTGCTCAAATTTGGACTAGATATTTCAGATTGTCTTGTGCTGCCAGTTGGCAATGGATTAATCAACCAAACCTGGAAGATTAGCCATCGCAACAGGGAGTATATTCTGCAAAAGGTCAATACTGATGTTTTTAAGGAGCCAAATGTCATAGACGAGAACCTCAACAAACTCAAATCTTTCCTCGAACAACATTTCCCAGATTATATTTTCGTTGCGCCCCTGAAGTCGCCAAGTGGACGAACATTGGTAGAGACCGAAGAAGGCGCTTTCAGGATTTTCGACTTTGTTAAGAATTCGATTACCCTAAATACGGCCGAAGATGCGCAACAAGCCTATGAAGCGGCCAAACAGTTTGGCAAATTCAGCAGGTTGCTATCTGGATTCGACGCGAGTACCCTACATCCTACCATACCCGATTTCCATAACCTACAGTTACGGTATAATCAATTTAAAACCGCACTGAAAAGTGCAAATGCCGAAAGACTGAGAAATGCTGCCGAAGCCATCGCGGCTATCGAACAGCAGCAGTACATCTTGCAGAAATACCTCGATATCCTGAGCCAAAAGCTTGAGGTGCCGTTGAGGGTTATCCACCACGACACCAAGATTTCGAATGTGCTTTTTGACCAGAACGGCAAAGGCTTATGCGTAATAGACCTGGACACGGTGATGCCAGGCTATTACATTAGCGATGTTGGCGATATGATGCGCAGCTATCTTTCTCCGGTATCGGAAGAATCGACCAGTTTTGATCAAATTGCCGTGAGGAAAGTTTTCTTCATGGCCATTTACAAAGGTTACATGTCTGAAATGGCTGATATTTTAAACGCCACAGAGAAAGACCTGTTTATTTATGCCGGCCAATTTATCATTTACATGCAGGCCGTACGTTTTTTAACCGATTACCTGAACAACGACGTTTACTATGGTGCCCGCTACGAAACCCACAACCTTGATCGCGCCACAAACCAGATCAGGCTATTGGAAGAATACACCGACCATAGCAAAGAACTCCATCTGATGATTGAGCAGATTGGCGATTTGACCAATATCTCTTAGCAAAACAGCAAACGTTTGCGCCATCAAACTCGCAAAATGGTTTTAAGGGCTCTTTGCTAAAAACAATCAAAAACTCCTCAACAAAATAACACCAAAAGAAAAGGCACTCATTATCAAGTGCCTTTTTCTTTTTTCATCAGTAGAGGTAGGGTTTATAATCCGCTGTCGTCGAGAGCGAAAGTATTTTTGCGTGTTGCCCATTTCCCTTTGGTAAAGTCAGGGAATTTTTGAGGGGCATTGCCTTCTTTTAAAGATTTGGTAGACAACGGCGTAATTACGCTCATGGTTACAGAATCGTAAACATCGATAGGCGTTTGTTTCTTTTGTTTTACCGCTTCGATAAAACCGTTGAATACAAACCAGTCCATACCGCCGTGGCCAGCGCCAACCGCTTCTTTTTCATATTTTTTCCATAGCGGGTGGTCGTATTTATCCAACCATGGCTGCGCAGGCTCCCAAACATCGTTCTTCTTGGCCTGTTTTTCAATATAAATCGATTTGTTGACGTCCATCCAAATACCTTCTGTGCCTTGTACCCTAAAGCCCAACGAGTAAGGTCTTGGCAAATGGGTATCGTGGCTCAGCAATACGGTTTCGCCATTGGCACAATTGATCATCGTAGTCGTTACATCGCCGTTTTTGTAGTTGATCTTAGCGTTCGGGTGGCCCGGCGAAAGATCGTTTACATAAGAGGCCAAACCACGGGCTTTAGAGCTGAACGAAACCAGGTTGGTGAAACGGTTGCCCCTGTTGATATTGGCACACTGCATAATTGGTCCCACCCCATGCGTAGGGTATAAATCGCCGTCTACGTCAATGTTAAATTGGGTACGCCATTGGGCCTCGCTTAGGGCTTTCGGACCGTATTCTACTCCACCGCCATAGTACTGTTTTCCGTTGTTAAACAATACGTTGCGCAAATTGTGCTGATAGCCACCTTCATAATGTACAATTTCACCAAATAGATTTTGTCTTACCATGTTCAGCACAGCCATTACGTCTCTCCTGTAACAAACGTTCTCTAAAGTCATGTAAGGCATACCGGTTTTTTCGGAAGTATTTACGATATCCCAGTGGTCTTGAACGGTTAATCCGGCAATTACTTCGCAGCCTACGTATTTACCAGCTTTCATGGCATCAACCGCTTGATCTCTATGAAACTGCCAAGGGGTAGCGATAATTACCGCGTCGATGTCTTTTCTGTCCAATAGCTTTTTGTAAGCGTCCAATCCGCCGGTGTACTCTACTGCAGGCGGTCTTCCGTTTTTGGCGATAAAAGACCTGCAGCCTTTTAGAGAGCTTTCTTGAGTATCGCAAATAGCAACAATTTCTACATCATCGCGAAGGCATCCTTCCGAAATGTGGCTCATGCCCCTGGCACCTACCCCGATGTAGCCCAGCCTTACCTTGCCTTTATCGGCGGCAAACAACCGCCCCGTGGACAGTATGCTAAACGCGGCTCCGGTCATTGCGCTATTCTTAATAAAATCTCTACGTTCCATTTGTTTCTGTTTTTTTGGTTGATATTTATATGTGTTTAGTTAGTAATCAGTATCTGCTCCACCCTTTTTAGGCGCTTTGTTTTCTAAAAACTCCCATTCTAGCAAGTGCGAAACCTGGTGTTCTTTTTTAACGATTTCGTCAAAACGCCGTACCAATTCTGGGTGTTGGGCTACCAGATTGGTAGTTTCATTTTTGTCTTGCTTCAAGTTAAAGATCATCCAAGGATTTTTTAGGTTTTTGCGCAGGTTCAGTTTTACGCCTTTCCAATCGCCCATTCTTATTGCTAATTGTCCTCCATTTTCTGGGTATTCCCAATAAATATAATCTCTTTGTACTTGTTGCTTGTTTTTGCCCAATAAGGTTGGCATCAGCGAAACGCCATCGGTATTGCCGGCCTTGGCCCCGGTAAGCTCGGCAAAGGTGGCCATCATATCGAACTGGGCCGAAACAAAATCGCTGGTACTGTTGGCTGGTATATTACCGGGCCAACGGGCAATAAACGGTTCTTTGATGCCTCCCTCAAACACAAACATCTTGGTTCCCCTGAGGCCATCGAGGCTGTTAAAAAAATCTTTATTTACACCACCATTAAAAGTTGTTCCATTATCGCTAGAAAACATGATGATGGTATTTTCGTCGAGTCCCAATTTTTTAATTTGGTCCATGATGATACCTATTTGGTCATCCAAATAGGTAATCATGGCCGCATAGGTAGAGTAAGGGTATTTAGTAGCTGCGTATCCTTGTTGGCCATAGTAAGGTTTTTCGTTAAATTGGCCAACGTACCGCTTTACATATTCTTCTGGCACCTGCAAGGAGACGTGTGGAATAGTGTAAGGCATATATAAGAAAAAAGGCTTGTTCTGGTGTTCGTTAATAAACTTGACTGCTTTTTTGGTCATCATATCGGGCGCATACACCTGCCCTTTAAAATAATCGAAATCTTTATCTGTGGCTTTTGTAGAATCCAAACGCTGGTGAACGTTCATTGCAGGATTGGCCAATGGTGCTTCCTGATCGTTTTCCCATAAATGCGAAGGATAGAAATTGTGGGCCTGTTTCTGATCTAGATAACCATAATAATAATCAAAGCCTTGTTTTAATGGCGAACCTGTAGTATTGTTCATGCCTAAGCCCCATTTACCGGTTAATGCAGTAGTATAGCCAACTTGCTTTAACATTTTAGCCATGGTAAAAGTTCCTTCTGGCAATGGCATTTGTCCGCCTTCGAGGCTATCAGGAAATCCGCCCATTTCGTAATTGCCGCGAATATAAGAATGACCGCCATGTTTGCCAGTTAACAACATGCATCGCGCAGGGGCACAAACTGGCGCACTGGTATAATGTTGGGTAAAACGCATCCCCTCTTTCGCCATTTGGTCGAGATGGGGAGTTTTTATCTTTTGCTGTCCATAAGGACCAATTTCGGCATAGCCTAAATCGTCGGCATAGATATAAATAATATTGGGCAAACGCTTAGTCTTCGGACTCTTTTGCTGCGCAATAGTGGTTAAGCCACAGCACATCAATAGTATAAGAAATGAAGTTTTCAGTCCAGTTGCTCTCATCCAGTTTTGACTTGGTTATTTAGTTAGTCCAATATTACTGATTTTCAATATCTTAAACCATTTATACATTACACAAACGTTTGACTTTGACTGCTAAAACCTTATAGTCCTTTGAAAAGTGTCTTCGAAAAATAGAGGTTGTAATCCTTAATCCGTCCGTTTGGTCCGTCTTGTCTCGGCAATAATTTCATGCTGCCAATATTATAGGCCTTGCCCAAGTCTATAACCAGCTGATGTGGTGGTTTAGGCGATCTGCCTTGCCATTGCGTATGCCAAATACTGGTAAACTGCAAATCGAATACATTTACTGCACTGCCATCATCGCCACTCAGCTCTTCGCTATCAGCAAACACTACTTTCCAATTGGTTCGAGGAATTTCTTGCCCTTTGGCGTCTAAAAGCACGATTTCGGCCACCGAAGTATAAGGTTGTCCTTTTTGTTCAGTTAGCGCTTCTAGGGCAAAATACCTGGCAACAATAGGGTTAAAACTTACGTTCTGCCATTTGGCATTATTTTCAAATGTGCCCGAAGCATAAGGTTTTTGTTCTTCGGCCAGCCATTTCTGACCAGCTTTTCTGTGTACCTGAGCCACAGCTTCGTTTACCTGATCCAATATAGGGCGGTCTAAGAAGGTCAACTCGGGCTTGGCTAACCCAAACAAATCAAAAACCACCACTTCATTTGATCCTTTTTTCAGCCAGCTTGCCGGCACCAACATGGTTTGCGTTGGACCAATGTTCCAAAAACGGCTCAAGCATTTTCCGTTTACCCACACCAAGCCTTTGTTCCATTTGCTCAGGTCTAAGTAGGTGTCTTCTAACATATTGGCTACAAAAGTACCTTTGTAAAATCCGGCACCCAGTTTTGAAACTGTCGGCAAGGCTTCATATCGGATTGGAATATTGTTTTCTCCCAAGCGGATCGGGTAGTTTTTCCACGATTTCAGTTCTGTTTTCTTGTTGTTTTCGGTCAGGAAAACCTGTCCGTGGATACCTTTTCGATCGTGCATGGCATAGCCATAGTTAACCCTGCCGGTAGCTTCTACCAACACCTTCAATATCGACGCCTGCTTGCGCGCTGGGATTTCTATACTGAATTTATTCTTGCGACGGTCTAAGGTACCTATCAACTGATCGTTTACATAAACCAAGGCATAATCGTGTATTTCTTTAAAACTCAGCAGGGCTTTTGCGCCAGCCTTCAGGCTGGTTTGGTAAAGAACGGCACCAAAATCCTGGTTCAGGTCTTCCATCAGCATGGCCGTATCGCTGGCCACGGCTTTTGGTAAATTTTTAGAGAGCGCTGCGTAAGCCGTAAACTTTACCGGATTAAGCTTCTGGATGCGATTAACCGCAGGTACGGCGGGCAAAGTCTCCCCTTCTTGCAGGTATTTGCCAAAAAGATCGCGAATGGCATAGAATTTTTCTGTTGAGTTACCGGCTTCGTCTATTGGCGCATCATAATCATAGCTACTGGTTTGTGGCAGATAAGGTGGCGCATTAGCTCCGCTATACGTACCAAAAGTGGTACCACCATGTGCCATATAAATACTAAACGATGCTTTTTGATCGAGCATGTATTTCAGTTCCTCTACAATTCTCTTGGTGTCGCCTTTATGGTGCGGCCTGCCCCAGCTGTCGAACCAGCCTGGATAATATTCGCCACACATCAATGGCCCGGTTGGCTGGATGGCTCTCAAGGCCTTAAAGTTGGCTTCTGGATTGCTCCCGAAATTAACAACGGCAAATAGGCCTTCAGGGTGGTCGTTCTTTAATTGCGTAGGTCCATCGCAATGGAACAAGGGTACGCTGAAACCAGCTTCCTGCAGGTACGATTTAATGGTATTCATATATACTTTATCGCTGCCAAAGCTACCGTATTCGTTTTCTACCTGCACCATAATGATATTGCCACCTTTGTTGATTTGCAAAGGAGCCAGCTCCTTACCTACAGCCAACAGGTATTTTTTAGCCCTTGCCATAAAATAAGGATGTTGGGTACGCAATTGGATAGTTTTATCTTTAAGCAGCCACCAAGGAAAACCGCCAAACTCCCATTCGGCACAAGAATAAGGCCCCGGTCTTAAGATAACGTATAAACCTTCTTCTTTGGCCAATTTGCAAAATTCCGCAGCATCGCTTTGCCCTTGCCAAGTAAACTGGTCTGGCTGTTTTTCGTGGATGTTCCAAAAAAGATAGGCGCATACAGTATTTAGCCCCATGGCCTTGGCCATTTGCAGTCGGTTGCGCCATTCGGCCTTAGGAATACGGGCAAAATGCATTTCGCCACAACGGATTACATAGGGCTTTCCATTCAGTTCAAAAGCTTCATTGCCAATGGCAAAAGTTTGGGCTTTACCCTGGCCGATGGCCTTGGCGCCAACGAATAACAGCAAAAAGAAAAATAAAAGCCTGCTGAGTTTTATCATGATTTAATTAAGGTTTGGTTAGGTTTTACAATCCAATAATACCCATTTACCTTAGTTAAACCCGAGCTAATATTACACAAACGTTTGCCTTAACCTCACTTTTACTGCCTGAATTAAGCTGGTGGCCATTGATATTATTTAAAACTGAGGAATGATTTTAAGTATGAAAACAATAAAACCAATACACTAAGGGCGGCAAGCCCAAATTTGGCAAGTGCTACCCCATAGGGGTTCCAATAAGCTTCGGCAGTTAAAACATGATGAAAATTATGCTGTATCATTATATTTTCGATTACATCCAATAAACCAGTCAAAAAAGCCAGCAACAAATTGAATCGCAACAAATTATTCAGCCAAACTGATTTTTCGCGTTGCATCTGCGAATTGGCCAAGGCCATCAACAGACTGACATAAACCACGATAAAAAAATAATCCAGCCGTACATTTTGCTTAGCGATATCCAGCAAGGTGCCATCACCATAAGGACTGCCATGCCATTGTTGCAAAATATTTTTGCCCGTTGCGCCGTCCTTGGCCAATTCTAAGTTGATGATGCCAAAACCAACACGCTCCAGCAGTTTTCCCTGATAGCCCATGATGAGCACGATGACCAAGAATATAGCAAAAATTACCTTTTTCATAAATTGGAGCAATTAGGTTTTAACCCGGTAAACCAAGCCGTTTGGCGAAGGTATTCCGTTAATGCATTGGATAAAGGAAGCGCCTGTTCTCTTAAAATTTTCTGGCAAAGGATGCAGCTCATCGGTCCAGCCCTTATCGCCTACTGCGCCCCTCGAATCGATATGAAATACACAATCGTAGCCGGCAATGCCCTGAAAAACCTCTCCCACTTCGATCATCATTTCGTTAAACAAAAAGATCATGGCATATAAAACATCCCGCTGTGCCTCTTCATTGGTAATTCCGCGCATATCCAATGGTGTTTTTAACCAGCTGCCATGCCCCAAAAATTTTCTGACTATGGGTATATACCATTTTAACGGGTTAAGACCAAAACCCAGTTTGCGCGAAGGCTGTGGGTAGTCATAGCCTTGCGTAATGACTTTAATACCTGGGAATTTTCCATTTTTGGGATCTCCGGTACCCCCTGTAAAAATGCCATTAAAGATGTAATAATATTGCAACTGAAAAAACATTAGCAAGGCAAAAAAATCCTTGGAAAGGTAAGTCAGGCCATTATTGAAGCGATCGGGGTCAAAATCCGTTCTCGATATGCGCATCAGTTCACGTGCCCAGGCGCTTTCCATAAACTCTTCTGATTTGCCAAGCGGATTCACCATGGCCGCAATGCGATTTTCGCCAACCAAGTCATTGCCACCCCCGCTAATGATAAAAACATCGGGGTTCATGGTAGATAATTGCTCGATGTATCTTCTGGCACTCAGCATATTGAGCAGCCAGTCGCCACCCGAAGCGAGGCTATAAACCGCCATATTCTTCTCCATCGAAACCCAATCGATCACATCGCTGAGCAAAATGGGGTAATTGAACCAGGAGTCGCCTTCTACCAAAATGATCTTATTGGCCAAATCTGCCCGAAATCCATTTTTGACCTTATCGAAGAACTTCTTATTGCGCTGCGCATTTTTAAGGGCATCAACTTTGGCCATTACAGGAGCCAATGCGGCAATCTTGCGCACCTGTTCATCGTTCAGGTCGTAGATCTTTTGGATAATAAGCGAAAGGTCAAATTCATTGATTTCCTTACGGAGCAAATGAAAATCGGCAATAGCTATCCTATTGGCGAGCAACTTCTTAATGAGCTCTTGTTTTTCTTCTGCCGTCATATCAATCAAAAGGAATTAGGAATAAACTTTAAAGCGGATGCAATTCTATCAAACCACATTGTACTGTTCGCCTTCACCTGGCCTAACGGAACCAAGCCAGTTGGAATCGAATATTTCATGAGAAAATAGCCGTCAGCTTCGCCAAGTTGCGGAGCTATCGATTGGAGAAAGTATCATAACGTTAATTTAGATGAATAGCGAACAACCTAATTTAAACAATAAACCATTGATTTACAAACATTTTAGAACTTGTAAAAAAATAGAGCAAAACAAAAAAATCAACCGTATTGGGGTTGATTTTCTATAGCTATTGAGGTGTTGTGCTTACTTTGTTTGGAATGCTACTGGAAAAGATTTGAGGGCATAGCCCTTTATAGATTTAAAACCCCTTCCTGTAATTACAAAATCATAATTGGTTCCGGCTTTCAGGTCCAGGTACATGGTCATGCTAAGGCCATCAGCCGCAAATTCGCCAGCTTTTGCAATAGGAAAATGGTCTTTCCCCAATGCGCCCAAATCTATAGAATAGCTTTTGCTGTTCATGGGTTCTGAAAAAACAATACGCATTTGCTTAAGGGCAGGATCTACGTTTTGGTCGCCGTTGGCAAATGGCTCTATCCTCAGCACCATAGGCTGTTTGGCTTCGTATTTTTTGAGCAGTTCGGCTTCGTCAAAACCTTCTGGATAATAGTTTGAGTGTTTTAAAAAAGCAGTGACCAATGCCGGCTCGTCATAATTAAGTTCGATGATTTCCTTTATCGCTTTTTTCTTGTCTTTGGCCTGCTTATAATAGCTCTTGCAGATGGCATAACCCATGTAATAGCCCAAATCGGCCACTTTTGCATTTGAGCCATTGTAAAGCCAGCTATCGGTAGCCGGGGTTAACATGTCTTCCTTAAACTGCCTTTTTAAAGAATCTTCATGTGCCCTGCCATAAGTTGCATAAGTACCATCCAACAGCTTGTCCATCACCAGTTCGGTCATAAAATCGCAGGCTCCTTCCTTAATACTCTGGCCCAAGAGATTGGGGGTATAGCCACTTTGCTGGGTATGCACATATTCGTGAACATTGAGGCGAACAAGGTTGGCTTCGGAACTGCCTTTGAACACATTGCGCAACCAATCGTTAGGAAATTCGGAGGCATCGGTTTTAGGGTTCCCGGTTGCGATTTCGGTCCCAACCAGTACCATGTCATCGGCCACCGTGCCTCCCGAACGCAAACCACCTATGGTAAAATACATTTTGGCTTCTTTGAGCTCGGGATATAGTTTTTTGAATTTTTGAATGCTTTTTTCAATCTCCTGTCTTTTGTTCTTTACCGCCAGGGTACTGGGGCGTATGGAATTCCAAAATCTGGGATAGCGTCGGATGAGCGATACATAGAGCGGGGCACTGTAGCCCCTGGCCTTCATAAAGGCCTTGAGGCCCTCGGTTCCACGGTTGATGTACAAATTTTGGATATAGTCTACCTGTTTAACACTGTCGGCAGTGGTGCGTACGCTATCAAAAGCGTTCCAAAAATTGTCGATATCTGTGGTAAAAACTTTTTGCTGTGCCTGTACTTTGCCAACTTGGCCCAAGCCCAAAGCAAGCAGAAGCGTAAAAATAGCTGGTTTGAGTTTCATAAAAGGTTTGTCTTTTTTTTAAAAGACACCGCTGAGCCGCTTATTGTTGCACGTGGTTTGATTATTTCGACGTTTCTCTCGGATCTAGCCAGCCGTGACTGTATCAAAATCAGGCTAAATAGCCCAATCAACTACATTGACGCACAATTGCAGAAAAACTTAACGAATTATTTACACTTATTTGTTTATTAGCTAATTTGCACTAGTTTTGATTACCGAGAACTTACTTTTCCTCAGTCTAATCTTAAAAAATTAGTTGATAAAGTAAAAATCCAGTGGTTGTGCGATGGTGTCCTATGATTATCCTTCTGATAGCGAATTGATCCAGTTACTGAAAAGTGACGACGGAATAGCTTATACCATTATCTATAATAAATACTTCAACAGTTTGTACATCCATGCCTACCAAAAGTTGCGTAATAAGGAAGAAGCCCAAGATGTAGTGCACGAGCTTTTTGCCCATTTGTGGAACAAGCGCCACACATTGGCTATCGATTCGAATTTAACCGCCTATCTCTATACGGCGGTTAGAAACAGGATACTCGATTTTATTGCCCACCAGCAGGTAGAATCGAAATACATTTCTTCCCTGCAAGGCTATATCGACCAGGGCCATTGCATTACCGACCATCTCGTGCGCGAGAAACAATTGACCCAACTGATCGACAATGGAATTTCGGCCCTACCCGAAAAAATGAAGGCCGTTTTTGAAATGAGCAGGAAACAAAAGTTAAGTCATAAGGAAATTGCCAAACAGCTAAACCTATCCGAACAAACGGTTAAAAAACAAATAAACAATGCATTAAGGCTATTGAGAGTGAAGTTGGGAACGATGCTTTTTATTGCCGTCTGAAATTATTTTTAACTTTTTTTTATTTCATCTACCACCAACCTTACCCCCTTGCCGTCTTATTATGCAAAAGAGAGATTCTTTAAAACATGCAAAAAATAGACGCCAAAACATTACTTCAAAAATATAGGACCAACCAGTGTACGGAAGAAGAGCTCGCTTTGCTGGAAAGCTGGTATGTGGCCGACGAGCTTGAGCCCATCGATTTAACCCTCGAAGACCTTCAGGAGGCAAAGGCAAACACTTGGCAACAGCTGCCGGTGCATCAAAAGAAAGTGGTTCGCCTGAACTGGCCGTATCCAAAAATAGCAGCCGTAGCGGCCATCTTCGCTATTTTATTTTTCGGAACCTATTTCTTCTTCAACCGAAATCAGCCTCGAAGCCAAAGCCAAAACGAACTGGCTGCTGCCAAAATCGTACCCGGTGGCAAAAAAGCCATCTTAACTTTGGGCAATGGTACTTCTATCGTTTTATCTGATGCCAAAAACGGCAAACTGGCAGACCAAAACGATGTGCATATCTTCAAAACCGAAGACGATGCCTTGGTTTACAATGGCCAGCAAGCTATTAATCCGGGCACAAACGATATCAATACGCTTACCATTCCTAGCGGTGGCTATTACAGTCTTACCTTAGCCGACGGCACAAAAGTCTGGTTGAATTCGGAATCTTCGTTAACCTATCCTACGGCATTTAATGGTACGGAAAGGGTTGTAAAACTAAGCGGAGAAGGCTATTTTGAAGTTGCCCACCGCCATAACCAGCCTTTTAAAGTCATTGCCAATAACCAAACCGTTGAAGTGCTGGGCACCCACTTTAACATCAATGCTTATGCCAACGAAAGGGCTACGGTTACCACTTTGTTACAGGGCAGCGTTAAGGTTAGCACCAGCAGCGGCAACACCAGAACGCTTGCGCCAGGACTGGAAACAGTTGTAGTTAAAGACAATATCGGCATCAGGCCTGCCGATGAAGACAATGCTATTGCCTGGACTGAGAATAATTTTGTTTTCAACAAGGAAGAGCTGGGCAGCATCATGCGAAAAATTTCTAGGTGGTATGACGTTGACATCGTTTGCCCGCCAAATATAGCGGGGCTTAGCTTTTCGGGTTCCATTTCAAGAAGCAGAAATATCAAGCAGGTGCTCAAAATCATGGAACTGACCAACAGTATTCACTTTAAGTTCGAAGAAAGGAGAATCATCATTATGCCATAAACTTACGCTCAAAAAGCAGTAGGCCAAAAAAAGCCAAGGGTGGTTGCAACACCCCTGGCCTTAAGCGCCTTGCGGCGCAATATTCGGGCAATACTGTCAAATCATCAATGCTTATTAACATTTGAACCTAAACCCTAACAAACAAATGTATGAATTTTTACATGACATTTAAGCATGGCCTAAAAAGCCATGCCTATGCCAAAATATTATTAAAATTGAGATTAACCTTTATCGTAGTAATCACTTTTATTTTGCAGGCCAAAGCCACGCTCAGCTTTGCCCAAATTACGCTTGATGAAAAGGCAGCTCCACTAGAATTCGTGCTCCAAAAAATCAAAAAGCAAACCGGTTATGATTTTTTCTATAGCTCAAACATGCTGAACCTGGCCAAGCAGGTTACGCTTAAAGTTAAGAATGCGCCAGTTGAAGCAGTGCTGCGCATTTGCTTCGAAAACCAACCGTTAACCTACACCATCGAGCAAAAAGCGATCGTGCTGCGCTTTGTTTCCCCTGAAATCCTGGCCAAAAGAGCCGTAGTGGTTACGGGCAAAATTGTTGACGAAAATGGTAAGCCACTTACCGGTGCGTCGGTGCGCATTAAAGGCTCTAACCAAGCCGCTGTAGTAACCGACGAGAATGGCAATTTCAGGATTACCGCTCCAACAGAAGACGATGTGCTTTTGGTGAGCTTTATTGGCTACAAACCACAGGAAGTAAGGCTAAAAGGCAGGAAAATGCCACTTAATATTTCGTTAGAGGTGGCCGAAACCACCATGAAAGATGTGGTGATTACGGGTATGTTCGAAAGAAAGAAGGAATCTTTTACCGGAGCGGCCTCTACCTACACCGGCGAACAGCTCAAAGCCTTGAACAACCAAAACCTGATCCAAAGTTTGCGTACCGTTGATCCCGCCTTTATCCAGATAGAAAACAACGCCATGGGTTCAAGCCCGAATGTGTTGCCTACAATCGAATTGCGTGGACAAACCAGCATATCGACCAATGCTTTGAGAGACCAGTTTTCGGCCGATCCTAACCAGCCTTTGTTCATTTTAGATGGCTTTGAAACCTCATTGCGTACCATTATAGACCTCGATATGAACGTAGTGGCTTCAGTGACTGTACTTAAAGATGCGGCCTCGACCGCTATTTATGGCTCCAGAGCCGCCAATGGGGTTATCGTAGTGGAAACCAAAAAACCATTGCCAGGCAAGCTGCGTGTTAGCTATACTTCCGATTTAAAGGTAGAAATGCCCGACCTTTCTTCCTACAACATGATGAACGCCTCCGAAAAACTAACTTTCGAGAGTTTGGCAGGCAGGTACAAAGACTATACAGGCGTGGTTTCGAGGCAACTGCTTTTAGACGAGGTGTACAACAATCGTTTAAAGGAAGTATTGAGAGGAGTAGATACCTATTGGCTAAGCCAGCCCCTACAAACCGGCTTTTCGCAACGCCATTCGGTCAATGCTTCGGGTGGAGACAACACGATCCGCTATGATATAGGCGCCAACATCCGCCAAAACAACGCAGCCATGAAGGGCGAAAAACGCGACGACTGGGGCGCCAATCTGAACCTGAGCTATCGTTCGGGCATTTTCAATGTATCTAACCGCGTATATGTATCTGGTGCCGAAGCAACTTTCTCGCCTTACGGCAGCTACTCGCAATGGGTGCAAACCAATCCTTATTACCGTTTGTTGCCTGCCAGCGAAAAATACCTTGAAGTGGCCCTCTCTCCTACCGTTTATGCAACAGACCTGACCGACGGCAACGAGTTGATCCCTAATCCGCTTTACAATGCCTCGCTAAGCAGCTTCAATACCAACTCGAATTTTAACATTACCAACAACTTTCAGGCCATAGCCGATTTGAATAAAAACCTAAGGCTGCAGCTCAACGCCCAGATTAACAAAGGCAATACAGAGGCCATTAATTTTGTGTCGCCCCTAAACACTGTATTTGAAAATGAAACAGACCCTACTTTAAGAGGTTCTTACGCCTATCAGAAAATAAGTGCGCTCGGCTACAATGTAAACCTTGGCCTCACCTATTCGAAAGTAATTGCAACCAAGCACTCGCTTACAGGATATATGCGCGTAGAGATGGCCCAAAACAACCAGAAGCTGAACGGTTATAACGCCGTAGGCTTTCCCAACGCAAGCAATGGCAATCCATCCTTTGCCTATGGCTTTGCCAGCGGATCTACGCCAAACGCTTCCAATTCGCTGACCAGGAGGAATTCTTTTGTAACCTCTGTCAATTACTCTTACAACCAGCGCTATAACGTAGACCTGAGCTTTAATGTAGATGGCTCAACAGCATTTGGCTCCAACAAAAGGTACAAGCCTTACTATGCGGGGGGCCTATCGTGGAATTTGCATAACGAAGCTTTCCTAAAGGGGATCAAGTGGATTAATTTCCTGAAGCTGAGAGCCAATATCGGTATTACCGGCAACCAAAACTTTGGCAATGTGAGCCAATCTGTTTACAACTATTACGCTACCATCAATAGCATAGGACAAGGGGTATACTTGTCGGCTTTAGGCGCTCCAGACCTGGAATGGCAATCGACCCAACAAATTAGCCTGGGCTTGGATGCCAATTTATTAGACAACAGGCTGAATCTGCAACTGAATGCCTACCGCAAATACACCGATCCATTGGTGGTAGCCATTACCTTGCCCTCGTCTACCGGCCTGAACAATTATCCTTTTAATGCCGGAGCCTCTGTGAATAAAGGTTTGGAAGCCACGGTTAACTTCTCGCCCATTTTCCAACCTGGAAAATTTGTATGGACCATTGGGCTGACAGGAAGCATGCTGAAACAAAAATACAGCAAATTCGACAACAAGCTTTCGTCCTTAAATACCGAGCTCAGACAAAGCAACTTGTTAACCAGATACCGCGACGGCTATAGTGCCTACGATTTATGGGCAGTACCATCGCTTGGTATCGATCCGGCAACCGGTCAGGAAGTGTTTGTGAAACAAAACGGCCAATACACGTTCGACTACAATGCCAACGACCAGGTAGTCGTAGGCTCATCGAGGCCCAAGGCAGAAGGCGTAATCAGCACCACCATAAAATACAAAGGCATCAGTTTCGGTGCGTTTATCAGGTACATTTGGCACCGCGACCAGTTTAACAACGCTCTTTACGAAAAGGTTGAGAACATCTCTTATGCTTCGTTGCGGTATAACCAAGATAAGCGGGCATTATACCAACGTTGGAAAAACCCCGGCGACGTTGCCGAATTCAAAAACATTTCGGCCACTTCAACTACCCCGGTCTCGTCAAGGTTCATCCAGACAGAAAATTCGTTCAGCGGCGAATCGATCAACTTGGGCTACGAATTTAGGGGGCAAAAATGGCTAGATAAGGTAAGCCTCTCTGCATTGACCTTAAATGCCTATTCAAACGACCTTTTTTATGCTTCGACAGTGAAACGTGAAAGAGGTATCGATTATCCATTTACGAGATCAGTTTCAATGAGTATAAGAGCCACTTTTAAATAATTAAACCATGAAAAAGAAATTTATATATATCGGCGTTGCACTGGCTATTATGGCTTTGGCGGGATGCAAAAAGTGGTTAGATGTAAAACCTGAAAACAAATTTGTGGAAGAGCAGCTTTATGCTACGCCCCAAGGATTTGAGGATGCCATGAATGGTTTCTACATCAAGAACGGATCAAATGAAATGTACGGTTCTGTTTTAACCATGACCACGATGGATGTACTGGCGCAATATTACCTGGTAAACTCTGGCAACAACCAATATACCATGTCTACCTATAATTACTCCGACGCAAAATCCAGGGCCATCATCGACGGTATCTGGTCGAACATGTACCTGAATATCCTCAATACAAACAAGTATTTTGAAAGCTTGGACAAATACGGACAGATCCTTAGCGACAAGTCTTTGAAAAGGCTTAAAGGCGAAGCTTATGGCCTGAGGGCATTTTATTATTTCGACTTGATGCGCATGTTTACCAAGCCTTACACGGTTGACTCGTTGAGCAAGGTAATGCCTTATTACGACAAGCCTACCTACAACATTTCCGAATTTCAGCCAACCAACTTCATCATGCAAAAGGTGCTGGAAGACCTGTCGAAGGCCGAACAATTGTTGCTGGAAACCGATCCTGCGGTTACGCAGGCCCAGGTAAGCAGGGTTACGCTTGCTTATGGCCGCAACACCAGGAACTATCAAATGAACTATTATGCGATCAAAGCGTTGCAGGCAAGGGTTAACCTTTGGAAAGGCGACAAGGTGGCTGCTTTGGCCGCGGCCAAGTTCCTGATTAACAACCAGGCTAAATTTCCTTGGATCAAACAAGCAGATCTTAATACCGCCATATGCAATAAAACATTCGCTACCGAAATGATTTATGGAGTAGAGAACCCTAAACTGAACGATGTTTTCCTGAACAATTTCTCGCCAAGCTTATTCGATTCGAGCATTTTGGCACCTAATGCTTCAGGAACCTTCATCAGCAACACTGTTTTTGAGGGAAATCCTACCGACTACCGGAGCCAGTACATCTGGAAAGTTAATGGCAAGCCCTACCCTACCTTTTTCAAGTTCAATGACGATGGTAACGTTAATCCTGCCTACAATTTTTACAGGACCGTACCGCTGATCCGCATGAGCGAAATGTACCTGATTGCAGCCGAGTGCGAACCCGATCTGACGGTAGCCGCTGGCTATGTTAACCTTTTGCGCACCAACCGCAATTGTCAAACCATAACCATTGCCAATACCGCAGCCTTAAACACTGCCATCATGAAAGAGTTCCGTAAGGAGGTTTGCGGCGAAGGGCAGCTCTTCTTTTATTTCAAGAGAACGCAGGCATTGAGCATTATTGCCGGAGGAACCAACGCCAATATGAGTATTAGCGCAGCCAACTATGTTTTTCCATTACCATTATCAGAAACCACACCTAGATAATATTCAGTAAAAAAACGATGAAAAAGTTATTGTTATATCTATGCGCAATGGCAACAGTTTTGCTGGGCGCATGCAAAAAAGACGGTTTAACCACATATAATGACAAGGCCAGCAAAAACAGCATCTACTTTCCAGATGCAAAATCGACCAATAACCAGGTTTTCGTTTCCTTTGGCTATGCCAAGAGCAATGTAAAGGATTCTATCGTTAAAATCTTGGTCAGGCCAATTGGAGCCGCTATGGATTACGACAGGCCTTATAACCTGAGCATTGCCGATAGCAGCACCATGAAGGCCGGTACAGATTATGAAATGATGAGTCCGCGCATCATCAAAGCTGGTCGAGTGGCCGATACGCTCAAAATAAAGCTCTTAAGAACAACCACCCTAAGAAGCGGTCCGCTGTTCCTCTATATGGACCTTAAACCCAACGACAATTTTACCAACGACTATTTGAGCTATAACACTACAACGAACGGGGTTACCAAAACCAGGTATTATACCCGCATGACCATTATGGCCGATGATATTGCCGGTGCCCCACCGTTTTGGTTATCCGGCAGTTCTTACTACAGCTTTACCGTTGGCTATTTGGGGACTTTTAGCACCTTAAAATTCCAGTTGCTGGTAACCATGTATAACCTCAACGTAGAAGAATTGGTGCAGCCCAATTGGTTCCTCAACAATGGCAACTACCGTCGTATAAGTGGCTGGGCCGATGGCTTGAAAGCTTATTTGAACAGAATGGCGGCATCAGGCACGCCAATTTACGAAGCCGATGGGGTTACGCCTATGGCCATGGGTCCAAATGCCAAATAGTTTCACGATTTAATTAGTTATCAAAATGATCGAAAAATATTTCAGATATGGCATGCTGCTATTGTTTTTAGCGGCAAGCCTATGCAGCTCGTGCCGAAAGGACCTGGGCAATTACAACTACGAAGAAGTAAACGAAGGT
Source organism: Pedobacter sp. TM02 (assembly GCF_059705275.1). NCBI lineage: Bacteria > Pseudomonadati > Bacteroidota > Sphingobacteriia > Sphingobacteriales > Sphingobacteriaceae > Pedobacter > Pedobacter sp. TM02. Next base: position 1,620,487 of record NZ_AP046530.1, on the reverse strand, counting down.
ACCATTTCTAACATAGAAGCTACCTATTCGGCTTTAAGAGGCAGTCTTTTAACCATCAATCCAACATTGATCTTTACCAAAGACGATGGAAAAGACACCACCAAATACACTTATGCCTGGTACAGTATCGACGAAAGCGCATTACCGATTACCAAAAAAACAATAGGCACTAGCCGCAACCTGAATTGGACCGTTAGCCTGCCTTCGGTTAATACGCCTTATACCCTACTTTACGAAGTGAAAGAGGTAAGCTCGGGCATTATTTACCGCAAATCGTGCAAACTAACCGTAACTACCAATATCTCCGATGGCTGGCTGGTACTTAACGACATCGACGGCTCGGCAAGGCTCGATTTTTTCAATTACCTTACCGCATCTAACGATTTCCAGAACTATACCGATTTGTTGGCTACCCAAAGTACACTCAAATTGACAGGCAAGCCTAAATTGGTCTACTTTTATCAACGACGCGATCCATTTTCAGCAGTTATTGCCCGATCTATTTTCATCGGTACCGACCAAAGCACTTTTGTAATCAATACTCAAAACAATACTTTTAGCAGCTTTGTCAACATTGCTACCATTACTTCTTCTTACTCGCCACCACCCTATTACGCAGAAAAAGTAGTCTCGCAAGCTTCTCCTTACTTGGCCTACCTTTTAGATAGCAATGGGGAATTGTATTTTGAAAACGCAACCGTAGGCTACGCCTTTGGCACCAGGGTAAACAAAACCAGCAATGGCGTAAACTTTAGGATTTCGCCTTATTTTGCAGAAGCCTATAGAAATGGAACTACCTATGCCTTGATGTACGATACAGACAATAAGCGTTTTATGGAGCATAAAAGTTCCAACACTTCCTCATCGGTGCCGGTTACCACCTCTATCTTGTTTACACCAGGCAACATGGGCATGGAGCTGCTTTATATGGCTTCTACGCCTGCCATTTCCAATCAGACTTTTGCACTTTTCAAAAACAGCGCCAATAAGCTTTTCCTGGCCAGAATTGTGTGCAATTCTACTACTTTCTCGCCACAGGCCTTTGATGAAATTACCACCGCGCCCGAAATGAACAGCGCTACACAATTTGCCATCGACCCTTCCGAAGGATACATAATGTATGCAGTGGGATCTAAAGTTTACCGCTACAACCCCTTTGACAAGAGCAATACCATGGTACTCGATTTAGGAAACAGGAAAATAGCCCTGATCAAGTATCAGAAAATGACCTACCTGCCTACCAATACCAGGTATGCCGAATATGCCAAAAAGCTGATTGTTTGTACTTACGATGCGGCCAGTCCAAATACTTCGGGCACCATGGATCTGTACAATGTACCTAACTTAAATGGCGCATTGAGCCTGTATAAGTCGTTTACTGGCCTTGGCAAAATTGTCGACGTAAGCTACAGGGAATAAATGCATCACAATCTATCAATCAACTGATCAAATCAAATTTGCTATGGTAAATAGCAGTTCAACTATTATTCAATATATGAAAATCAATAAAATTCTTATCGCCATCTTATTAACCACACTCTCGCTAACCAGTCTTGCACAAAATCCCGTGCAGGTAAAGGGATTGCTCAAATCAAAACGTAACATCGTCAAACTATTCAAGGTGAATGATGGCAGATTGGTAGAAATTGCCAATGTAACAACCAATAAAACAGGCCGGTTTGGCTTGATGTTCTATCCCGAATACGAAGGCATCTACGTAATCGGGATGGGCAACGATTTGTCGGGAACTGATAACTACAATTTCTATTTCAAGGGTGGCGAGCAGCTTGATGTAACCCTCAACGATTCTACCTATGTATTGAATGGCAAACTAAATTCGAAAGAAAACATGGTGATGGAGCAATGGAAGAACCTGACCTATCCACTTTACAAAAAGTCGATTAATTTTTTCCGTGCCGGCAACAGTACGTTCATGGATTACTTTCCGCAACAAGAAGAAATAGTGGCCAAATCGAAAACATTCCTGGCCGGAAAAGCTACCGGAAACGCCAAATTCGACAAACAGATCAAAAACATTATGGAAATGGACCTGACCAACTTTGCCACCAATTTCCTCAATACACCTCGCACTGCACATCCCTCAGTAGAAGAATACAGCGCATTTTACAGCACGTTAAAAGCACCTAAAATTGCACAAACCACCGAGAAAGTGTATGATTACCCTTATGGCCAGCGGGTTTTGTCGTCCCTGATCAGCGTGAACATGCGTCAGGACGGAACAACCTATAAACCAGGCTTGAATGGCATCGCAATCTTCAATTCGTACGTACCAAACGATACTTTGAAAGGCGATATAGCCCTCGATTTTATTGCAAGGTACAAAACCTACGACGAGTACAGAGAAGCGATGAATGTATACGAAAAATACATGTTGACCAAAAGCCAAAAAGAAAAAAGCCAGGCATTGATGTCGCCGTTGCTGACCTATAAAGCCGGTACCGACGCCTTCCAGTTCTCTTATCCAGACAAAGACGGCAAAACCGTTACGTTGGCCAGTTTAAAAAACAAGGTGGTATTGGTTGATGTATGGGCAACCTGGTGCGGTCCGTGCAAAGCCGAAATCCCGTTTTTAAAACAATTGGAGAAAGACGTAGAGGGCCAACCCATCCAAATCATCAGCCTGTCTACCGACGACCCTAAGGATAAAGAAAAATGGTTGCAAATGATCAAGGACGAAAACCTGGGCGGATTGCAGTTATTTGCCAACGGGCCGGGAAACGATTTCTCCAAATACTATAAGATCAATGCCATTCCGCGCTTTTTGGTATTCGACAAAAACGGAAAAATCGTGACTGTCGATTCGCCACGCCCATCCGATCCGAAACTAAAGCAACTCTTATTGGCTGAGGCCGCAAAATAAAGGTTAGAGGTTGTCAATGGATATTCGTATCCGTTGGCACCTCTTCTCATTCCCTCCAACTTTATTCTATATCCATGAAAAGAATATACAGGGCTTCTTTTTGCCTATTATTTTGCCTGCTCAGCATCGGCACACTTGCCCAAAGCAAGGCTGATGTCCTGATCAAGCAGCTCAACCTGATGTTCAAGCATAAGAATGCCGATACTTTACAAAGTTCATTGAGTGTCGATTTTTCGATCGCTGCCTATACCATGCCCTACGCCCAAAAGTTATTGAAAATCATCGTAGAGCGCTATCCCTGCGATTCTGTACAGCTCCAAAGCGAAAGCAAACAGGACAAATTGATCAGGCTCAATGTAATCCCCTACAACAAGGGAAAGGCAGACAAGGCGCAAGTTTATATGGTGGATGAGCAATACAAGCTCTGTTATGCCACTGCTTTCGATGCCTTGTATGGCATGAACCGTTACCAAGTTTCGAAACTTCGCGCTAAAATACCCTTCGAATTAGACAATGGCTCGATCATTTTGAGCGTCAAGCTTAACAACCAAGCAAAACCGCTAAAAATGCTGTTCGATACAGGGGCCGATGGCATGGCAATTACCAAAGCCAAAGCTGATTCTTTAGGCATTAAAGGCAACCGGTCGCAAAATGCTTCGGTGGTTGGCGGCAACTTACAAATTACGGTTTCGGAAGGCAACACCGTGGTGCTGGATACTTTTGTTCTTAAAAACCAAAGCATTGCGCTCTTCCCCGAAGTAAAGGGTAACTATGATGGGATTATGGGCAATGCCATGGCCAAAAGATATATCACCCATGTAGATTTCGACAAAAAAGAGCTTTCTCTTTACGATTTTGGTGATTATCAATATCCCGACAAGGGTATTTCGGTGCCTATAACCGCACCTAATGGCCTGTTCATCATTGCCGGGGTTTTGGGCGTGGGCAATGGCCCCTTGGCCGAAGGCAATTTTGTATTTGATACCGGAGCCTCCTATAACCTGATCTGTTTCAGGCCTTTCGTCAAGCAGCACAAACTCTTGATCAATGGCTTTAAATCAGAATATTTTGGCTCTACCACCAGTATGGGCATTACTACTCCTACATATAGTGGCAGGGCAGCTTCTTTTGCATTCAAGAATATGCCCAAGTTATTAAACTACCCTGTAACCTTAATGGCTGGCAGTGGACAAAGCGAAAATTGGAACCCGGGTTTTGACGGTTCTATTGGTATACGCATCATTAGCCGTTACAATTTTACCATCAATATGCAGGCCAAGGAAATCCACTTTGTACCCAACAGTTCCCTTAACCATCCTTATGATTTTGTTTTGGGCAACTACCTGTTCGGTTTTGACCATGACGGCAACCTAAGCGTTTTGGCCACCGTTAAACCTGCACAAAATGCCAATTTAAAGGTTAATCAACGTATTTATGCTATTAACGGCGTTTCGGCGGGTGTGTTATTGAACAATGCCAAACCACTAGAGGCCCTGCTCGCGCTTCAAGCCGGAAGCCCTATCAGTTTAAACATCAATGCTACCGACCCCAAGCAGGTTATCGTTGTGAACAAATAAGCTAATTCTTAGAATCAGGATTTTGCTTATCGGTATCTTGAGGTCTCGACCGATTGCCATGTCCATCGGTTTGCGTTGAACTGCCATAGGCCACCGGTCTGCTCCCAGAAAGATGTTCGTTCTCATGCGAGCGATTAAGTGCATCAGGCACCTGCTCTGCTGTTTTTGGCAATTTTTTCTTTGGCTTTTCCATCATTGCAGGCCAACATGCCTTGATGCATGTTGGCTTTTTACAAAGGAGTGGAAAGGCCAAAATGTTTTGTTTTTTTTATAAACATGAAACCGGCTGTACCAATGCCCTAATTTGTGCAGCATCAATTTGGGTAAAATCGGCAACCGTAGCATCCGTTAATGATGCCAGTTCGGCTTCGCTGTGTGTGGTGGTAACACCAATTACATGCATGCCTGCACTTTTGGCCGATTGGATCCCCGAAAAGGAATCTTCAAAAACCACGCAGCTGCCAACATCGACACCTAAACGCGCAGCCGTTTTGAGGTAAATTTCTGGATGAGGCTTAGAATGGGTAACGTGCGAGGCATTGGAAATAATATCAAAATAAGGCGTAACACCTGCCATTTCGAGTACAACGGCCACATTTTCGCTAGGCGATGAAGTAGCAATGGCAATTTTGATTCCCGCATCCAGCAAAGATTCGACGAAGGTTTTAAGCCCCAGCACAAGCTGTCCTTCGCGCCTGTACCTTTCCAAAATCCCCTCTCCTACTTTCTCGAGGTGCATGGCCACTTCTTCTTCACTTAAAGGCCTATCAAATACCATATTCAAGGTATCTTTTCCCATCCGGCCAAAAACATAATGGTTAAGCTGTTCTTCGTTTAGAACAATCTGGTGCATGGCGAAAAAAGCTTGCCAGGTAGCGGTTATTAAAGGATTGCTGTCTACAATCACGCCGTCCATATCAAAGATAACGGCAATTTCAGGTTGATTATTCATGTGTGCTTATATTTATTTGCAATAAATTGCAACATTACATCACAAAAGTAGCAAAAAAAAAGCACTAAAATTGCAATAAATTTGCAATTATTTTTATTAATATTGCATGATTATGCAAAGTTTAAGCAAAGAGGAACGCCAGCAATTGATACTGGAACAGGTTTCGGATGTCCGCAAAGTAGACATGAAATCGTTGAGCCAAAAGCTCTCTGTTTCCATAGATACCATCAGGAGGGACATTAAGGAACTGGCCGACCAGGGTTTGCTGAAAGCCACGCGCGGCGGTGCCATTGCGCATTCGCCCATACCTATTCATTTCCGCGACCGTGAGAAGTATGATGTAAGTGGCAAACAGCAAATTGCGCTAAAGGCACTTTCGCAACTTAAAGACGGCCAGGTGGTGCTATTTGACGGCGGAACGTCTACCTTGGCCATTGCGATGAACTTGCCCAAAGCCCTCCAGATTACGGTGGTAACGAATAGCTTTCCGGTGGCCAACGTACTGGAAGACCACCCGAACGTAGAAGTGATTTTTGCCGGCGGACGATTGTCTAAATTCGGCTTCAACACCTCTGGCCCCGAAACCATGCAGGCTTTTGAAAGCATCAGGGCAGACATTTGCTTTTTGTCTATCTACAGCATCCACGCCGAAGTAGGAATCACCACCCGTCATTACGAAGATGCACTGATGAAAAAAACAATGGTTGGCACTTCTAAAAGGATTATTGGCTTGGCCACCTTAAACAAAATGAATATGGCAGAAGCTTTCTACATTTGTCCGGTTACCGATTTAGACATGCTCATTACCGATGCCACCGGCGGACAAGAGGAGCTGTTACTCAGTTTCAAGAAAAAAGGAATTGAAGTGATCTAATTATTCGCCGATTTCGATAGCTAATTACCCTTAACGCTGACGCAGTTTCTTGTTATAGGCCTCTTGTAGTTCGGCTAATGTTTGATCATAGCCTTTTCTATCGATAAAGGCCTTAGGGTTATAAGCATCGCCTGGTTTATGTTTGCCATGCAGGTTAAATTGACTCGCATGCGAAGAAAGCCAAATATCAAAAGCCTGGTTTTTGAGTGAATTTAAGGTATAGGCGTAGTCTTTAGCAATGCCTGGATAAGCTTTTACTTCTGAGAATTTCTTCTCTGTTACAATGCTCGGCATATTGGCAATCAATACGCGATAGGTTCGGGTTTTGTCTTTTACGTTAAATAAAAAACTACATGAGCCTTTGGTATGGCCAGGATGATGCAATAAGGTAAGTCGCATTCCTCCCAGTTCAATTACCGCCTGATCAGGCAATAATTTGTCGGCTTTAATTGGTGCAAAAGTCATTTTTCCATTGCCGAAGGCATAATCAGAACGTCCTCCATCAGCCATTACCGCAGCATCTTTATCATCGACCATCATGTTGGCACCTGTCATTTTTTTGATGGCTGCCATGGCTCCCAAGTGGTCGAAATGGGCCTGTGTGGTCAACAAAATCTTAATATCGGCAAACTTAAACCCCAACGCTTCCACATTAGCTTTCAACTGGTTAGCTGATGAAGCCAGTCCAGTATTGATAAGGATATGCCCTTTGGGTGTCGTAATCAGGTAACAGGCCAAGTCGTAGGTGCCTACATAATAGAGATTACCTACAATTTGAAATGGCTCGTAGGGTTTAGACCAATCAGGATCGCCACCAGTGGGCTCGTGTACCTGTTGGGCCGTTACAGAAAGACCGGCCACGAGCAAGGCAATAGCCAATAAAGCAGTTTTGAAAGAGTTCTTGAACATCTGTGGAAATAATCACGAAGATAAGGGTTATTTTATATCCGGAAAAGTTAATTTACCTTATCGCTCTTTCTGAAACTTCAAGTTAAACAATTGCTCCAGCCTTGAATTCAAAATCGGTAATATGGCCTGTATCTTCCTCATGTTCAGCCCTTACCTGTTCCATTTCCTGCCAACTTGTCCAGCCGGTAAGTCTTTTACTTTCATCGTAACAAACGGCCCTATAAACACAACCTGGCCTTGGATGGTTATCAAATTCGCTCGTTATCTTTTTCAGCGTTTTCGCAAAGTAAAGGTTTTGCTTAAGCTGTACCGGTTTTTTGCCAGCCTTTGGCCGACTGTTTTTCTTTGCCATAGCTATTTGAATAATTTGTTAAAAGGCAAGGTTATGCGTACCCCAAATTCGTTTCTATCCCAGAAGTTGTTTGTGGCATCCAAACTGTTAAAGCTATCCACCGATACAAAATAGGCTTCCAGGTTCAGCGTAGATTTCTCTTTCTTCTGGTCTTTAAAAGAAAACATCATCCCTAAACCAGTATCAAGATAGCCCCGCTTATCCTTAGGCTTGTAAAATGAAGGGAAGAAATGGAGCGCAATATTGCCACCGTTGAAAATATGATACAGGTTGGAAAAAACACTCAGCTGCTGGTAATCGGCTATTTTATCTGGCTCGGTATACGCCGTGTATTTTTTTGTAGCTTTGCGTGTGACGTCGCCAGCGGTATTCTTATACACCGATTCCTGCGAAATTTCCTGAGTAGGCAGCAGGGAAAGGTTATTGTCTTTCATCCATTGCACACCTAAATTGGCCATCCATGCCTTTTTGGTAAGGTTGTCCTGATCATAGAAATTCAAGGCAAAGCCAAATTTATAGGTAGGCAAATTCGGGTTCTGCAACTGGTCGGCAAAGGGTTTTGTACTATCAAAAGTATAGTAATCCACTTTACCGGCGCCAGCGATTAAGGTGACCCAAAACAGCTTAAACTCGGCAAACTGATAGTCGTTTTGCAGCTTGGCTCTTTTTTCGTTAGCAAGGTTACGTTGCTGCAAGCGATACTTGGTAATCAATCCCCCACTATTTGCCGATACTATGCCCAAAGAGTCGATCTGAAAATTGGCCGTTTCTAGGCTTTTTCTCATTTTGGGCAATTCGGCAACAATCTTCTGGCTTTCTACATAGGCTTTCTCTTTAGCCTCATAGGTTTCTGTAGCGTTGTTTATGGTTTTGTCGAAGACTTTTAATTGCAACTCCTTGGCCGCTATTTGCGCATTGGTGCGTACAACCTGATCTTGCAGAGCGGCCTGCCTCGCAGCTATTTTGGCTATTTCGTTTTTATAGGCATTTACGGCATGATCTTCAGCTTCGGTTATCATACGCATATCTGCTGTATATTTTGCATCATTGGCCCCGAATTCAGCGGGATTGTCTTTTCCAAACCTAAAATTATATTCCAAATTAATGCCCGCACTGGTATTAAGTCTGGTATTTTTAAAGACTGTGGCAAAATTGCCATTCACCAGGTTTCCCTGCGCCGCAACAGACAAAAAACTCAGTCTTCCGCTTTTTGCCGCAATAGGTACAGTTCCTTTAAAAGAAAGCGAAGCATTTAAAGGGTCTAAACTGGCATAGCTGCCAATCGTGCCACCATTGCCATCGGCACCAACCAAAGTACTGTAGGACCCATTGAGCGACGCCTTCCACTTATCAGGAATAATGGACTTTTTACCGACACTGTCATTTTTCTCTTGGGCGTAAAGTCCAAGCGAAAAAAACGACAGACCAAGAAATAAAATAATTGCACGAATAAGCACAACAGGCCTATAAAGAGCGAGATAAGATAAAGAAATCATCTTTTGAGCATTTAGATACTTAAAGCTAACTATAAAAATCCGACATTTTTATAGTTGTAAAAAACAAGAACATTTAGGCCATTTGTTCAACCCCATGCTACATCAACCCACCTTGCTTTTTCACCTTCTGATGTCTTGCCATAGGACAAGACTTTTATACCCCCTTTCCAGGTAGCATCTCCTATATCAAACCGACTGCCGACCTACTGAAAACAAAAAAATCGCCTTCATTATATCCTGAAAGCGATTCGTGGTTGGTGATTGTATCTAATTTGACCTAATTTATGCAACAATGAATTGAAATTGATTTATTTACTTAAACGATAAAGTCTTAAGATTGGATAAACGCCAACAAATCTTTATTGATCGTAGCAGCTTCGGTTGTTGGCATACCGTGAGCAAAACCCGGATAAGTAATCAACTTTCCATTTTTCAACAACTTAATGGACTTTAACGCTGCGTTTTGATAGGGAACGATCTGATCGTCTTCACCATGCATCACTAAAACCGGGATCTCCACTGCTTTCAAGTCTTCGTTAAAATCTGTTTCAGAAAATGCCTTAATTCCTTCATAATGCGCTACAATTCCACCCATCATCCCCTGTCTCCACCAATTTCTTTGTACACCTTCCTTCACTACCGCCCCTTCTCTATTGTATCCGTAGAATGGAATGGTCAAATCCATATAAAATTGTTGCCTATTGTTAAGGGTCTGCTCTCTGATCCCGTCGAAAACTTCCATTGGCACACCATCCGGATTGCTCTCGCTGGCCACCATGATTGGTGGCACCGCACTGATCAGCACAGCCTTTTTAGCCCTACCATTTGCATATTTATGTACGTAGCGAATTACTTCGCCTCCACCGGTTGAGTGGCCAATGTGAACCACATCTTTTAGGTCAAGAAACTCAACTAGTTCAGCAGCATCAGCGGCATATTGTTCGATGGTGTGCCCATAGATATCCTGACTGGAACGGCCATGGCCTCTCCTATCGTGCGTTACGACCCTGTAACCCTTTTGCAGGAAGAAAATAACCTGTGCATCCCAATCATCTGATGACAAAGGCCAGCCGTGGTGAAACATTAATGTTGGTCCTTGACCTTGATCTTTGTAGAAAATTTCGGTTCCGTCTTTTAATTTTAGTGTACTCATGGTTTTAAGTTTTTAGTGGATGATTATTGATTGAGCATGTTATTTGCCTTGATGCCCGAACAAATGTAGTCTAGTAAAAACCAATCCATCTTGATCTATGGTAAAATCGTCTTATAACCTGCCGTCGCCTAGCTTGGCCTGCGCACCCTTAAACAGCTCATTAGTGTAACCAGGATAAACACCCATCGCGAAAACCTGCTGAAAAAATTCGATGTAAAAAATATTGCTACGCTCATTGTAAAGGCTACGAATTTGGGTTTGCTGGATAAGGGCGCTCATAGGTTCGGTTTTGGCTGTCTCGAATAGCTATTATAATTACCCACTTAGCCCTCATCAAGGTTGCCAGACTATCTCATCGACAATATCGGCTGCGCCACCAGACATTTACTTAGCTAAGCTTATGAAGAAAGGATAAAATTTGCGCTAGACTATTTAAAACAATGACATAAATACTATCCAAGATATTCTTGAGCAAAACCTTATTGCCTTTGTTTTTTTAAAACGATATGCAACCCTTTTCAGATCCATATCGTCTTGCCGATATATGAAAACTACACGTAATGCTTCGAAAAAGCTGTTTTTGACGGTTATAGCCGTCTTTATATTATTTAATGCCAGGGCTCAACACATTTTAGAAGGAGTGGTGAAAGATATCAGGCAAAATCCTGTTGCCTATTGCTCTATAGGCATTAAAAACAGCAGGGTTGCCACAGTGGCTGATGAAAATGGAGCCTTTAGGCTATCCATACCCGATAGTTTGGCCAATAGCAACTTGGTTTTCAGCGCTATTGGTTTTATTGATCGGCAATTACCGCAGAAGGAGCTCAAATCTGTAGCTGTGGTCATCCTTAAAGAAAAAATATTTGATATGGCCGAAGTGGTCATCAAGGGATCCCAGTTGAAAGAAAAAACCATCGGACAGCAGTCACGTCCGATGATTACTTTTTCGAAGATGTTCGATCAAAACATTCCAACAATAGAACAGGGAAGTATCTTTGAAATCTATGACCAAACCATATTAAAAGGTTATAACTTCTATATCATGCCAAGCTCGAAGTTCTCTTCCATCACTTTGAAGCTCAATATGTACGCGGTTAAAAACAACTTGCCCGATAGCAATGTAATGCGCAAATACATTACCTACCGCACAAGCTCTACAGGTTGGCAACACATAGATCTTGCACCTTATCAGCTCAGTTTTGAGGGAATGGATCAGATTGCCATCACACTCCAACTTGTAGCACATGCCCCCGATAGCAGCAATAATTTTGTTTTTGGCGTTTCGGCAAAAAAAACAATATCGAAAAACTTGCTTTTCCGTTACCAGAGCCAAGGAAATTGGGAAAGCAATGCCGGCACATTCATTGCCAACCTTGAACTTAAATACAACAAGGAAGACCGCAAAGCGGGTGCTACGCTGAAACCCGAAGCAACCGAAAGCTCGGCAATAAAGCAGCTTGCCAATTATTACCAATATAAACATGAAGCCTCAAAAAGCGGCTATGGCAAAAATAAAAAGGGCAGGTACATTGATTTGGGCGATGCCAAAATTTATACCGAAGAATATGGCAGTGGCGAGCCTTTGGTCCTATTGCATGGCAACAATGGAAGTATAGCGGACTTCTATCGCCAGATTCCTGTCTTTGCGAAACATTTCAGGGTGATTGCCATCGATACCCGTGGACAAGGCAGAAGTACCGATCTCTCTACTGGGGCTTATAGTTATGATTCGTTTGCGCAGGACCTATATCAGGTGCTCACCGCAATGGGATTGAAAAAAGTAAATATAGTAGGCTGGAGTGATGGAGGCAATACTGCGTTGAGCTTTAATCTAGCCCACCCTGAGGCCATCAATAAGATCGTAACCATTGGCGCCAACTTAGACCCTTCAGGTATAAACGATAGTTTGTTGGTGAGTTTTAAAAACCAACTTGATGCCAAAGATCTTTCTAAGAACAGTAGATTGATCAGCCTGATGCTGACGCATCCACACATTACCGCAGCACAGCTGCAAAAGATAAACAATCCTGTATTGGTTATTGCGGGAAGCAATGACGTCATCAAACCTGAGCATACCAAACTCATTGCCGCTCAGCTTAGCCAAGCTAAGCTCCAGACTATTCCCAACTCAACCCATTACGTACCTTTTGAACAACCAAACCAACTTAATCAGCTCATCCTGGAGTTTTTGGACATCCGTTAAAGAAAAGGCGAAAATTGGCCGAAAGTAGGTGCGCTTGCATACCAATCAGACTAGGTTTAAAGCTGCTTTTAAAAACTCAGGGGCGTTGGCAAATGAGGATCAGGCAAAGAAAATTTTAGATTTTTGTATTTCATAGCAAAGACTTGCAGCATTACTGAAAGCAATAATTATAACCCCAATCAGAAATCGAGGGTTAAATAAAAACACAAAATCCCGAACCGCTTTACAAGCTATAAATTAGCAATTTAAAACATTGACCACAAAGAATTAGAGAAAATAAAAAAAGAGATGGTCAAAATTGATCATCTCTTTAAGGGTGGAATACCGGGCTCGAACCGGCGACCTCCTGAACCACAATCAGGCGCTCTAACCAACTGAGCTAAAACCACCGTGTTTTTTCGAGCTACAAAGGTACTATTTTATTGTTTGCTGTCAAATAATTTTGAAAATTAGCAAAAATTCAGCGTTAAAGCATTAAAAATCAAATCAATGAAATCTACCCAAACCAACCAACTAACTAAAGTAAGCCTTCATCTCCTCATTAATTTCCTTACGCATGTTGGCTAGCCTAATGGCATATCGGTGCAACTGTTTGTCTTCTTCGGTTTTGGGCACCCACTCCGGCACCGGCACCGTTTTGCCTTCATCGTCAATGGCCGCAAATACAATGATACAGTGGGTGGCTTTGGTTTCGGCCTTGGTTTTAGGATTAATGGCATTAATATCGACGCTGATGTGCATGCTGGTACGACCTGTATAAATAATCCTGGCGTTCACTTCCACAATTTCGCCGATCAGGATAGGGTTAACAAATCGAATACCGCCTACATACACTGTTACGCAATAGTGGCTGCTCCAATTCACCGCACAGGTATAAGCGGCCTGGTCTATCCACTTCATAACGGCGCCACCATGCACCTTGCCACCAAAATTCACGTCGCCGGGCTCGGTTAAAAACCGAAAAGTAACTGCATTTTTCTCCATAAATCTTTTATTTTGTTGGGTTTTACCAACATTTCAAAGGCTAAACTAACCGTAATTCCTATATTTGGGCACTTTGAACAGCACTAATTTAATGCAATTAAACGGCATTGAAACTTAACCGGCTAAAAAATAAAGCTTACCAAACTGCATGATAGAAATTTACACAGACGGCGCTGCAAGCGGCAATCCTGGTCCGGGAGGCTACGGCGTAATCTTGCGCTCGGGCACCCATTACAAAGAACTTAGTGGCGGCTTTAGGCTAACCACCAACAACCGTATGGAGTTGCTCGCTGTTATTGTAGGTTTGAAAGCCCTCAAAAGTCCCGGACAGCAGGTCATGATTTTTTCGGACTCCAAGTATGTGGTCGATTCGGTAGAGAAAGGCTGGGTTTTTGGCTGGGTAAAAAAAGGCTTTCAGGGCAAAAAGAACAAAGACCTTTGGATGCAATACCTCGCCCTGCACAAGCTGCATCAGGTTAAATTTACCTGGATCAAAGGCCATAACGAACATCCCGAAAACGAACGTTGCGACCGCTTGGCCGTCGCCGCCTCGCAAAACAAAAGCGCAATGGGAATCGACGCTTTTTTTGAAGCCGAGCGCAACAGCACTTCGCTACTTTAAAATTATTGCTTAATTTCAACGGCAAATCTAACTCGCTCAATATGTTTGCCTACTGGAACGACTATTATTATATAGCTGTTGTTTTACAAGTGTTGGCTATTATCCATGCCCTTAAAACTGGCCGTGGAAACTGGCTTTATCTTTTGATATTCCTGCCGGGTATTGGCTTTGTCATCTACTTTGCCATGGAGCTGCTGCCCGAAATTACCAATGGCAACTTTTCTAAAAGCCTAAAAAAGTACTTCTTCCCCAACCAGGAAATTAACGAATGGCAAAGAAAAGTACAGATTGCCGACAGCATTACCAACAAACTTGGCCTTTCTAACGCCTACGCCAACCAGAAGCAATATGGCAAGGCGATCGAACTCTCTCAAAGCTGCCTGCAGGGCCACTATAGCGACGATCCGGCCATCCTGTTGCAACTGGCCAGGCAGTATTTTTACAATGGGCAATACAAAGAGAGTCTAACCTATTTTGATCAGCTTTACGCCAAAAACACAGCCAGGATAAGCATGGTGGAAGACGAACTGCTTCATGTACGCGCGCAGGAAGGCAATGGCGAAAACGAATTGGCCAACAAAGGCTATCAACAGGTCATCCGCAACCATCATTCTTTAGAGGCACGTTATTATTACGGACTTTTCCTAAAGAAACAGAACCGAAAAGAAGATGCCCGGGAACAGTTTCAGGCGGTGAGAAGCGAAATCAGGCTCTTGCCTCGATACCTCCGCAAAAGAAACGCAGGCTGGCTAAGGAAATCGATCAGGGAACTTCTATCCCTCAAATAAGCAAAAAAAAGCCGCATCCCAGTTGAACACGGCTTTTTGTACTTTTGACTATTTTATAGAAACAGGAACCGAAATCTTGTCCCAGTCCATAGAAAATCCTTTACCAGTGATCTTGTATTCCAATCTTTCCTGGGTAGTACTCAAGGCTTTTGTTTTTACATTAACCCTGAGCTGGTCTTGGGCTTCCTGATATTTAAAAGCACCCCACTGCTTGGCTTCTTTGTTAAAAATAGCCGTCCAGACACCATTTTCTTTCGGAATTAAAAAGAAACTGTAAGTGCCGGCAGGCAGGGTTTTGCCTTCAACCTTGATGTCTTTATCGGTTTGGAAGGTAGTGGCTTCGTTCGCCCCTGCACGCCAAACCTTATCATAGGCTTCTAGCCCACCCCAAATTTTACGGCCCTTTACCGATGGACTGCTGTAATTAATGGTAATGGTTGCATCTTTGATTTTGCCTGTTGCCGACGCCTTAGGGCTCACAGGTTTTGTGTCTTGCGCCATAACGTTTGCCGAAATGAAAACCGCAAGAAGCACCGGAATTGATTTAAGGATTGCTTTCATAATTTACACAATGTTTTAATTACGAATTTAATATTTACAACCAGTAATTGACGCAAAGCAAATCAGCTAATTTCACCTTTATCAGTCGATACCCCCTACGATGCCCAGCTGCTCCAGTTTTGCTGCTGTATTTTGACCTGCCTGCGGCTTTACTGGCGAATATTCGGCCATAAGCGCTTCGGCCATTTGAACCATTTTGGACGATCCGATAAAAATAGCGGTACGTTGATGCAGTTCGGTCGGTTCGATATCGAGGATGCGGTTCAATCCGTCTGAAGCCATGCCACCAGCCTGCTCAATAATGAAGGCCATCGGATTGCACTCGTACAACAGGCGCAACTTGCCATTTGGCGAGGCCGCCGTAGTGGGATAGATATAAATACCGCCTTTGATGAGGTTACGGTGGATATCGGCAACCATAGAACCAATATAGCGAGAGGTATACGGCCTGCGCGTAGCCAAGTCTTCCACCTGCGCATATTTCAAATATTTTTTAACACCATCGGGAAAATGTACGTAATTGCCTTCGTTGATCGAATAAATCACGCCATCTTCCGGAATTTTCATGTTCGGGTGCGATAGGCAGAACTCGCCGATGGATGGGTCTAACGTAAAACCATTAACGCCTTTGCCCGTTGTATACACCATCATGGTGGAGGAGCCATAGATTACATAGCCTGCGGCCACCTGCTCGGTTCCTTTTTGCAACACATCGCTAATGGTGGCATCGCCTTCTACCGATTTCCGGCGATATACCGAAAAAATAGTCCCCACAGCCACGTTACAATCGATATTTGAGGAACCATCCAAAGGATCGATACAGATGATGTATTTGGCATTTTTAGAAACCGGCGAATCAATCGGCACAAAGTCATCTTCCTCTTCTGTAGCCACAATGCAGCACTCGCCTCCGCTGGTTAAAGCCGAAATAAATTGTTCATTGGCATACACATCCAACTTTTTCTGGCCTTCGCCTTGGATGTTCATCGTGCCTGCATCGCCCAGAATATCTACCAGACCGGCTTTGTTCACTTCGCGGTTCACGATTTTGGCCGCAATGCCGATATCCCTCAACAGCCTCGAAAGTTCACCCTTGGCGTATGGAAAATCAGCCTGTTTTTCAATTATAAATTGACCTAATGTTTTTATACCGGACATATTCAGCTTAGTGTATATTTTACGTTATCTAACTCCTAATTCTATGGCCTCTAAGGTATGGATTTTTTCTGCCGAAATACAAAAACGAATCAAAGTTCTTACCTTATGCCAACCGTGTTTTCCGGCCGCACCAGGATTTATATGCAAACATTTGATTTTTTCGTCGTACATAACTTTTAAAATATGTGAATGCCCAGCAATGAAAAGCATTGGAGGCTTAGTGTAAATTTCAGGCTTCACAAAAGACGAATACCGCCCCGGATAGCCACCGATGTGGGTCATCCAAACATCCACGTCCTCACATTTAAAACGCAGGTGCTCCGGGAATTCGCTTCTGATGGTTTTATCGTCGATATTGCCATACACGCCACGCAAGGGCTTAAAGGCCGCCAAAGGCCCGGCCACATCCGGACCAAAATCGCCGGCATGCCAAATCTCGTCGCAGTCCGCAAAATACTTGAATACGGCTTCGTCTAGATAGCCATGGGTATCAGAAAGCAGGCCTATTTTTTTCAATTGTTAGTTTTTTCGTACCATTTTAAACGTACCGTTAGGCTGTATAAACGAAGCAGACAACGCATGAGTTGCCCCCTCTTTCATTTCGAATTTTACACTATAGCCTTTTAATTTTTTAATGTTAAAGGTATTATTGCCCACTGAAATGGTTTCGTACTCTGGCTGGCCCGGCACATAAATATATAAGACGTTTTCCTTCAGGTATACTTTTGTTCCATTGCCATATTCCCCAATGTAGCCCTTTAGAGCGTCTTTACTTAAATTAACCACTCTTGGCTTGCTGGCAAACACAATGGGTTTCATGCCCGCCTCGAGCGGTATAGCTATATTTTCGATCTTGCCATCTGACCCACTGCCAAAATTAAATCGCAAATCGCTTGTGGCGGTATCAATTTTACCATTTTTATCTATCCCACTTATACTAAACACATCATAATGGTAGTGCCTAAGCAATAACTGTTCTTTTCCCAAAGTTGCAAACAGCGAATCGTTCTTAAACACCACATTTATTGGCCCATAGGCTGGATTATAAAACAAACCATCATAATCTTTTAAAGGGTGCGAAGGTTCGGTATTTGGAATACGATTAGCCATGGCCTCCTTTTTAGCGATGGCTGTCCTTTCCTTCGCTTCAGCCCTTTGCTTGCGTTCCCTGCCGTTCCAATCTATTTTTTCAAGGGCAAACATCCTATCGGCAATACTGTTAAGTACAACCGTAGGCACACCTGAACTATTTTGATTGGTTAAAACCACAATACCTAATTTATCGGTAGGAAAAAACGACACACTGGCCGAAAAACCGTTGATATTGCCACCATGTTCCACCAGATAATGGCCACGATAAGAACTGATCATCCAACCAAGGCCATAAGTAGAGAGGTAGATGTCTTTATCCGCTTTGGGCAAGCCATCGTCCATTACCATTTGGGAACTGGAAGCCTCACGCACATAGGAGCTTGGCAAAATCTCTTTGCCCTTATAATAGCCACCACTTATCCAAACCTTTAACCAATTGGCCATATCGTCAACATTACTATTTATACTGCCAGCGGGACCCATTCCGTCGATATTATAGTAATCGATTTTCTCTATCTCGCCTTTGTCATTTACTATATAAGGCAAAGAAGCATCGGCATCTTTCTCAAGCTCGAAAATGCTAGTATTGGAACGGCTCATTGCCAATGGCTCAAAAAACCTCTCTTTGATATTTTGTTCCCAGGTTTTGCCACTTAGCTTCTCGGCGATCATGCCCTGGGCCAAAAACATAAAATTATTGTATTGCCACTTTTCGCGAACACCCGCACTTGGTTCCATATAGCGAACCCGTTGGATCAAGCTGTCGCGATTAGATGTATTGAAAACAAACCAAGATAAATCGTAACGCGAAAGACCAGTGCGGTGGCACATCATGTCGCGCACAGTAATCTGATTGTTCATGTTATCATTAAAAAACCGTAGCTGGGGCAAATAGGAAACTGCATTTCCATCCAACGATAATTTACCTTCCTTTTGCAACAAACCCATCAGCGAAGCAGTAAAAGCCTTGGTGCTCGACCCTATGGCAAATAACGTATTAGAGGTTACCGGCTTTTTGTTTTCAAGATCGCGATAGCCAAAACCCTTACTGTAGATTACCTGGTCGCCTTTAACCACCGCCACAGCAAAGCCCGCCAGTTGTTGGTCTTTTAATATCCTGTTAAATAAAGTATCTACTCCAGCCAAGGGATCTGTAGTTTTTGGAGATTGTGCCCGAGCTGACAAAACAATAAGGCAGCCTAAAAGGACAAGAGTATTTTTCATCTTAATTTTAAAGGGTGTATGTTGTAGAGCGCCTAAATTACGAAGGATACTCCAATAATTTTAGCCTGCAGAAAAACATTTGATGTAGACCAACAGCAGTTTTAGGAAACAATCAGAACATTTTTCTTACAGATAGGGCTTAAAACGCCAAAAAGAAATCCTTCAGCAATATCCGATAAGCTTGGGTATACACTTTCTCGGATTCGTAAATATAGAAATGTTCGCGCGCCACTTCTCCTCCAGTCCTGCCTAAACAAACAATACGCCGAAACTCGGGCTTGCGTTCATCAGAATGCAAATGGATCTGTTTGGCGAGGCTTAAACCATGGCTTTTTGCCTTTTCTACCAACAGTAGCGCTTGTTTAACGGGCAAGACAACCCAGAACCGCCCCTTTTTGCTCAACAAAGAGGCCACTTTGGCAATCAGTTGATCAAAAAAAATTTCATCAGTATGTCGCGCCAGGCCTTTCTTTTCAGCGGCGTTTTTCAAATCGTTGATAAAATACGGGGGATTAGAAACAATAAGATCAAACAGTTCATCACTTTCAAACTGTTCGATGGCCACCGCATTGGCCCGAAGCCGATCCTTAAAAACCGAAGTTTCAAAATTTCGTTGCGCGGTATCGGCGGCCACTTCATCTATTTCTACGGCATGCACCTCAGCCTGATCAAACCGCTGGGCTAACATCAAAGCAATCACCCCTGTTCCTGTTCCAATATCCAAAATACGCTTGGGCGCTTCGCTTTCGGTCAACACGGCCAGCAATATGCCATCGGTATTGATTTTCATGGCGCAACCACTTTGGTCTACTTCGAACTGCTTGAACCTAAATATGCTCATCTTTCGTAAAGCTCTAAAGGCAAACCATCCGGGTCGGCAAAAAAGGCAAACTTCCGGCCGGTAAACTCATCGATCCTGATCGGCTCGGTCACAATGCCTTTAGCATTTAGTTCAGCAACTGTTTTTTGCACATCGTCTACCTCAAAAGCCAAGTGCCTCAAACCCGCAGCTTCTGGCCGCGAAGGCCGGGCAGGCGGATTTTCAAACGAAAAAAGCTCCAGCTGATAAATCCCGTTCACAGCCAAGTCGAGCTTGTACGATTTTCTTTCTTCGCGATAAACTTCTGCCAACACTTCAAACCCCAGCTGGTTCACGTAAAAGTATTTAGAGCGTTCGTAATCTGTACAAATAATAGCAATATGATGGATGCGGTTAAACATGGCGTTGAATTGCGATAAGCAAATATTAATTTTTGAACTTTAAGATGACAAAGTTGCGTATTCTATCCTTCAAAATTGAATGATTCTTTCATTAAAAAACGCTAAATTTGCGGCATCAAAAATAAAGCATGATTCATTTCTTTTTAAGTCAATCCGACACGATTTTTGTTTTGCAAACAGCTCAATCGCTCCTTTCAACTGATGTTCCTAAATTAGAATGGCTTTTCGGCGATGCCAAGTTGCAGCAAGAAACCATACTCAACGGTACTTTTGTTGGGCCGCGCGCGGCCATGATTACTCCTTGGAGCACCAACGCCGTTGAAATTACTCAGAATATGGGCATTGAGTGCATCATCAGGATTGAAGAATTTAAAAAGGTAGCTGCCGATTTTTCCGACTTCGACCCCATGCTTTCGCAAAAATACGACCAGCTTGGACAGGATATCTATACCATCAATATCCAGCCCGAACCCATCTTGGAGATTACCGACATTGCCGCCTATAACAAACAGGAAGGCCTTTCTTTGAGCGACGAGGAGGTTGAATATTTAAATTCGCTTGCTCAAAAACTAGGCAGGGCATTAACCGATTCTGAAGTATTCGGCTTCTCGCAAGTTAATTCAGAGCACTGCCGCCATAAAATATTTAACGGAAAATTTGTGATTGATGGCGTAGAACAGCCTACTTCGCTGTTTAAGCTGATCCGCAAAACTTCTGAAGAAAATCCGAATGATATCGTTTCGGCCTACAAAGACAACGTCGCTTTTATCAAAGGCCCTGTTGTACAACAATTTGCACCTAAACGTGCCGACGAGCCCGATTATTACGCTACCAGCGATTTCGAATCCGTGATTTCGCTCAAAGCCGAAACCCATAACTTCCCCACTACAGTTGAGCCTTTCAATGGCGCGGCAACTGGTTCGGGGGGCGAAATCAGAGACAGGCTGGCTGGCGGACAAGGCTCTTTGCCCCTGGCTGGAACCGCCGTTTACATGACCGCCTTTTCGCGATTGGAAGAAAACCGCCCCTGGGAAAAAGCCATGGAAGCAAGGCAATGGCTGTACCAAACACCAATGGACATCTTGATCAAGGCTTCAAACGGTGCCAGCGATTTCGGCAACAAATTTGGCCAGCCCCTCATTACCGGCTCGGTACTTACTTTCGAGCATGAAGAAGATGCCCGCAAGCTGGGATTCGACAAGGTAATTATGCTTGCCGGCGGCATTGGTTACGGCAAGGCCAGTCAGGCGAAGAAACAAAAACCATCAACCGGCGACAATATCGTTGTGCTGGGTGGCGAAAACTATAGGATTGGAATGGGTGGTGCAGCCGTATCTTCGGCCGATACCGGCGCCCATGGAAGCGGCATTGAACTGAATGCCATCCAACGTTCCAACCCAGAAATGCAAAAAAGAGCGGCCAATGCTGTTCGTGGCATGGTAGAAAGCGATAACAACCTCATTATTTCTATCCACGACCACGGCGCTGGTGGCCACCTGAACTGTTTGTCGGAACTGGTAGAAGAAACCGGTGGCAAAATAGATTTAGACAAATTGCCGGTTGGCGACCCTACCCTTTCGGCCAAAGAGATCATCGGCAACGAATCTCAAGAGCGAATGGGATTGGTTATCAGTGCGGAGCATACCCAAACGCTGCAAAAAATTGCCGACCGCGAGCGTTCGCCTATGTATACCGTGGGCAAGGTAACCGGCGACCATCGTTTTACTTTCCAATCGGCCAGTACCGGTATCAAGCCAATGGATCTCGAACTGAAAGACATGTTTGGCAGTTCGCCCAAAATGGTGATGGAAGACCAGAAAGTTGACAGAAAATACAGCGACCTTACTTATAGCGATTCGCAAATTGCCACTTATGTAGAGCAGGTACTGCAACTAGAGGCTGTAGCTTCGAAAGATTGGCTAACCAACAAGGTAGACAGGTGCGTAGGTGGTCGCGTGGCCAAGCAGCAATGTGCCGGTCCGCTGCAATTGCCTTTAAACAACTGTGGCGTAATGGCCTTAGATTACCAAGGCAAGGAAGGCATCGCCACTTCGGTAGGCCACTCGCCGCTTTCGGCTTTGATTGACGCAGGCGCAGGAAGCAGAAATGCCATTGCCGAATCGCTTTCAAATGTGGTTTGGGCACCGCTTAAAGATGGCCTGAAAAGTGTTTCGCTTTCGGCCAACTGGATGTGGGCCTGTAAAAACGAAGGCGAAGATGCCCGTTTATACGAAGCCGTAAAAGCTTGTTCCGACTTTGCCATCGAATTGCAGATCAACATTCCAACCGGAAAGGATTCGCTGTCGATGAAGCAAAAATACAAAGATGGCGATGTAATTGCCCCGGGAACCGTGATTATTTCGGCCGCTGGCAACTGCAACGACATTACCAAAGTAGTTGAGCCTGTTTTGCAAAAAGACGGTGGGGCTATCTATTACATCAACCTTTCTAACGATGCCTATCATTTGGGAGGTTCTTCTTTTGCGCAGATTCTCAATAAAATCGGCACTTCGGCACCCGATGTTAAGGATGCCGTACAGTTCAGCAATGCTTTCAACACCATCCAGCAACTCATTAAGGAAGATAAAATCCAGGCCGGCCACGATATTGGCAGCGGCGGATTGATCACCACCTTGTTAGAGCTTTGTTTTGCCGACCGCAATTTGGGCGCAAGCATTGATTTAACCGCTTTGGGCGAAGCAGACAGCACCAAATTGCTATTTGCAGAAAACATTGGCCTGGTATTTCAGGCCACAGCCGATGCTGAGGAACTATTAAAAGCTAATGGCGTAACTTACCATAAAATTGGCGAGGTAAACCACCAGGCTACCTTGAAATTGGCCAATCATGGTGCCAATTTTAGTTTTGACATCGACCACCTTCGTGATGTATGGTTCAAGACTTCTTACCTTTTAGACCAAAAACAAAGTGGTCCTCAAAAAGCAAAAGAGCGTTTTGACAATTACAAAAACCAACCTTTAAAATATAGCTTCCCTACGCAGTTTACCGGCAAAAAACCGGTAATCGATTCGAGCAAGCCACGTCCGAAAGCGGCAGTTATCCGCGAAAAAGGCAGTAATTCGGAGCGCGAATTGGCCAATGCGATGTATTTGGCGGGTTTCGACGTCAAAGACGTACACATGACCGACCTGATTTCGGGCCGGGAAACTTTGGAAGACATCCAGTTTATTGGTGCCGTTGGCGGTTTTTCCAACTCCGATGTTTTAGGTTCGGCTAAAGGTTGGGCCGGTGCATTCATGTACAACGAAAAGGCAAGAGTGGCTTTGGCTAATTTCTTCAATCGCCAAGACACACTTTCGGTAGGCATTTGCAACGGCTGCCAGCTTTTCATAGAATTGGGCCTGATCAACAGCAACCACAGCGAAAAACCAAAAATGCTACACAACGAAAGCCATAAACACGAAAGTATCTTTACTTCTTTAACTATCCAAGAGAACAATTCGGTGATGCTTTCTTCGTTGGCAGGCAGTACTTTGGGCGTATGGGTATCGCATGGCGAGGGCCGTTTCCAGTTGCCTTACGAAGAATCCAAATACCATATCGTATCTAAATACGGCTACGAAAGCTATCCGGCTAATCCAAACGGCTCAGACTACAACACGGCCATGCTTTGCGACGAAACAGGCCGCCATTTGGTAATGATGCCACATATTGAACGTTCTTTATTCCAATGGCACTGGGCTAACTATCCAAAAGGACGCCAAGATGAGGTTTCGCCTTGGATGGAAGCTTTCGTAAACGCCAGACAATGGATCGAGCAACAAGGCCAATAAGCAACAAAATATCAAAAGCTATCTCCAAATGAGGTAGCTTTTTTTGTTGGCAGGCTACTGTACAGGCCATATCGAGGCGAAGAACATCAAAAATTGCGATTTCACCTCTAAAATGGCCGTTATTTTGGCAATTATTTGTATGTTTGGGCATGTTCAATATCATCAAACGATGAATAGCGTTGAACCAAACAAAGCCAAACCCCGCCAGGTTGCCGGCCCCAATCAGATATAGATTTTAGCATTTTTGCGCCAATTGTATAGAAAACAAGTATGTGCGGGATAACAGGATTTATCGATCATACAGGAACCTTAACGGAGCAGCATCTCCGAAAAGCGTCTGCCTCCATCGCCCATCGTGGCGGCAATGGCAGCGGCTTTATTATCGATACCCAAGCCCATTACACTTTAGCCATGGCCAATGAGCGTTTGGCCACCATAGACCTGAGTCCCAAAAGCCAACAGCCACTTACTTCCAACTGTGGCAATTACAGCATTACTTTTAACGGCACCATTTACAATTATCTCGAATTGAGGGAGGCCCTGATCAAATACGGCATTGCCTTTTCTACGTTAACCGATACCGAAGTAATCCTTGAAAGTTATAAGCGATGGGGCTATAAGGCCTTCGAAAAACTCGACGGTTCCTTTGCTTTCGCCTTGTTCGACAGGAAACAAAATCAGCTGCTGCTGGCCAAAGACGAAATAGGCGCCAAGCCCTTGTATTATTTCAAGCAAAAAGGCTGCTACGCCTTCGCCTCCGAAATCAGGGCTTTGCTGCAGTACCCCGCTATTGAAAAGGCGATTAGCCCAAATGCGCTGGCTACTTATTTCAGGTACGGCTACTTCATCGGCGAAGAAACCATTTACCAGCACATCTACAAGTTTAAAAAAGGCATGCTGACCACGATAGACATCCACAGTGGCAACAGTTACGACAGTCCGTTAACCATGCGCAAGCCTCCGCAGGTTGCAAACGAAACGCAAAGCGAAGAAGAAATCCTGGCTAAAATCGAGGAACTGCTAACCGAATCCATTTTAAAAAGAAACGTGGCCGATGTGCCTATAGGCTTATTGCTGAGCGGTGGCTACGATAGCGCCACAACTGCAGCCATTTTGCAAAAAAACCAAACCAAAAGGATAAAAACCTATACGCTCGGCTTTAAAGGCGAAAAACTTGACGAGGTGCCACAAGCTCGAAAAATAGCCGAGTACCTCAAAACCAATCACCACGAGCTCTACCTCGATAAAAACCAGGCACGAATGATCCTGAAGGAGCTGCCAGAGGTTTTTGATGAGCCCATTGGCGATAGCGGCGCCATTCCCTTAATGTTTATCGCATCGAACGTAAATAAAGAATATAAGGTATTGCTCAGCGCCGAAGGTGGCGACGAGCTTTTTGGTGGCTATCGGACGTACTCGCGTGCCTTGCAGTTTGAGCGGTTGCAAAAAAGAAAAATCCCGAAACTGATTAAACGTTTGGTGCTGGGGCTGCTCAAAAAAACACGTCCGCAGCTAAAGGAGGTCATAGAAGCCGAAAACCTGTTGGCCAAATACCTCGAAATCAACGCCAGCTTTACGCACCACCAGATCAATAGGTTGCTCAATACGGACAACGCGCCCAGCAAGGGCATAGAACGAAAGGCGCAAAACATCAAAGACCTGTTGATTTACGACCTGCACAATTACCTGCCCAATAATATTCTTTTTAAAAGCGAGCGGTGTTTTGCGCATTATGGCATAGACAACCGTGATGCCTTGCTGAAAACCGACCTTGTTGAGTACCTGGCCACCCTGGATTCGAAATGGTTTATCAAAGATGGCGAACAGAAATACCTGCTCAAAAAAATCACCAATAAATACATCCCGGCCTCTTACCTCAAAAAACCGCAAAAAGGCTTTGGCATTCCACTGGCCAACTGGCTTAAAACTTCTTTCAAGCCCTTGATAGAAACCTATCTTTCGGCCGAAAAACTAAACAGCCATGGCTTGCTTAACCTGAAGGAGGTGCAGAAAATCAAAAACAACTTCTATACCAACGGCTCCGCCTACAATGCCCAAAAGGTTTGGTTGCTGTTGCAATTCCAAATGTGGCACGAAAGATGGGTGGCTTAAAATAAAAAAGCGGTGACAAAATCACCGCCCTTTGAAGCACTTTCGGAGCGTTACCTTTATATTATGGTGTGATGGTATAATTAATCGGCATATTGTAGCGAACCCTAACCGCTTGTTTGTTTTGACGGCCGGCTTTCCACTTCGGCGATTTCTTGATCACGCGCATGGCTTCCTCATCGCAGCCGCCACCAATGCCCTTTACCAGGTTCACGTTACTGATAGAGCCATCTGTTTCGACCACAAAACTTACATATACCTTTCCCTGAATGCCATTTTCTTGTGCCATATAAGGATACCTTAGGTTTTTTTGGATAAATTTGGCCCAGGCCGCCATCCCACCCGGAAATTCCGGGTATTCTTCCACACCTGCCAATTCAACAATGGCACCCGGTTCGTTAGTACCTGTTGTTGCATTTCCGCCACCCCCACCTGTATTCGTGCTCGGCTCAACGGCATTTACTTTTCCAGCAACACCCTCTTGCGTGGTATTAGAAATTACCGCCTCTTGAACCTGCGCCGTTGTTGGTGGCTCTTCAATAGTTTCCTCCACCATTTTAATATTGGCAGTTAGCTTAACCGATTTAACGGGCGCAGGATCTTTGATGGGTTCAGCCTTGGCAGGCTCCTCTTTTTTCGGTTCTTCCTTCTTCATTTCGTGGATGGGTTGCTGCGACAATTCTACCGGAATAACCTTATCGGCTATTTCTTTAGGCTCGTGCGCAAACATTTTAGCATAGATCATAGGCCCTACAAACAGCATTGCAAACAAAGGCGCCACGATCATAAACGACCTGAACAAGATACTTGCCGACTGCATCCTTAAGGCGTAAGCGCCATAATCCTTGTTTCTGTTGTTGAATACGAGAGCGAGCCACTCGCTGCCGTACAAATTTGATGAATTGTTGAACATAGCTTTTAGGTTTTTCAACTATGATGTTAGTTGATTAGATATTCCATAAAGCAATTCAAAATATTTTTTTTTGACCTCTTGGGAAGCCTGCACCTGTGAAGTTTTAGAAACGTTGCATGCCTAGGCTCGAGTTAAACTTTACAAGTATTAGCAAGCATCAAAAATATTTATCCACATCAAACCCTATTTATTTCGAGAAATTTTGAAGAAAAAAATTGTATTTTAACAAAAACCAACATTTTTTATCACCAAAAAATCAATTATCATTGAAAAAACAGATTAAAAAATATATTTTTGGATAAAATTTTAAACTAATCCATGAAAAGTCTAAGAACTATTGCTCTAAAAGAGGCGCAAACCAGAGTATCACCTGAAGTTAAGGCCCCTTCTACTAAAATTTCTGAATTTTTCGGTTCAAATGTTTTTGACAAGAAAAAAATGAAGGACTACTTGTCCAAAGAAGTTTTCGAAAAACTAATGGCATCCATTGGTCAGGGAGAACTCATCAACCAGGAAGATGCCAATCAGATTGCGTCGGCAATGAAAACTTGGGCCATGGGCAAAGGTGCTACCCACTATACGCACTGGTTTCAGCCATTAACAGGTTCAACTGCCGAAAAACACGATTCGTTTTTTGAGCCAAGCGGCGACGGCGCTATCGAGAAGTTTTCTGGCAGCGCATTGGTACAACAAGAACCAGATGCTTCAAGCTTCCCTAACGGTGGTATCCGCAATACGTTCGAGGCCCGTGGCTACACGGCTTGGGACCCTTCTTCACCTGCATTCATCATGGAAAGCAAAGCAGGCAAAACCCTTTGCATTCCAACTGTATTTGTTTCTTACACCGGCGAAGCCTTAGATTACAAAGCTCCATTGCTAAAGGCATTGGCCGCTATGGACAAAGCTGCCGTTGATGTTTGTCAATATTTCGATAAAAGCATCACTAAAGTGAATGCTTCATTGGGTATCGAGCAAGAATATTTCTTGGTTGATTTGGCCCTATACAACGCCCGTCCTGACCTTGTATTGACTGGTCGCACCTTATTCGGACACATGTCTGCCAAAGGCCAACAACTGGAAGACCACTATTTCGGCTCTATTCCTGAGCGCGTATACGCTTACATGGTAGATTTCGAAAACGAGGCGCTTAAATTAGGTATTCCTCTAAAAACCCGCCATAACGAGGTTGCACCTTCGCAATTTGAATGCGCTCCTATTTACGAAGAAATCAACTTGGCTATCGACCATAACCAATTGTTAATGGATTTGATGGACAAGGTTGCCTTAAGACATAACTTCAAAGTATTATTGCACGAAAAGCCTTATGCAGGCATCAACGGATCGGGCAAGCACAACAACTGGTCGCTAATTACCGATACCGGCAAAAACTTGTTGGCTCCAGGCAAAACGCCTAAAAACAACTTGATGTTCCTGACTTTCTTCGTAAACACCATTAAAGCGGTGCACGAACATGCCGATTTGTTGAGAGCCAGCATTACTTCGGTAAGCAACGACCACCGTTTGGGTGCCAACGAAGCTCCCCCTGCAATCATTTCTATTTTCTTAGGGCAACAGTTAGACGAAATTTTAGATGAAATCGAGCATTCTCGCATCAGCAAGAAAGCCAAAGAAGACAATGGTTTGTGGCTAGGCATCCCTAAAATTCCGCAAATCTCTTTAGATAACACCGATCGTAACCGTACTTCTCCTTTTGCCTTTACCGGCAACAAATTCGAATTGAGAGCGGTAGGTTCTTCGGCTAACTCTTCTGCTCCAATGACTGTATTGAACGCGATTGTTGCAGACCAATTGACCAAGTTTAAGATTGATGTAGATAAATTGATCAAAAAAGGCGACAAAAAAGACGTGGCTTTGTTAACCGTGATCAAAAGATACATCAAAGAATCAAAAGACATCCGTTTCGAAGGCAATGGCTATAGCCAAGAATGGGCTGATGAGGCTGCCAAACGCGGTTTGTCGAACATCAAAACTACGCCAAAAGCTTTGGACGCCTATGTAAGCGACAAATCAACCGACCTGTTTGTTAAAACCAACATCTTCAGCAAACGCGAACTGCATGCCCGCCATGAGATTTTGCTAGAAAGCTTCTACAAAAAACTACAGATCGAGGCCAGAGTAATGGGCGAAGTAACCAACAGTCAGATTTTGCCTGCAGCTATCGCCTACCAAAATACCTTGATCGAAAACGCCAAAGGACTTAAAGAACTTGGCTTGAGCAAAGAAGCCATCGCTACGCCATTGGCGATCATCGAAAAACTTTCTGAGCACATCGGTATTGTTAAGAAAAGCATCGATACCATGCTTGAAGAACGCAAGAAAACCAATGCCATCGAAGACAGCCGCGACAAGGCAATCGGTTATGACGAGAAAGTTAAAGTTTACTTTGACACCATCCGTTACCATACTGACAAATTGGAGCAAATTGTTGACGATAGCGTTTGGCCATTGCCAAAATTCAGAGAATTACTCTTTTTAAAATAGAAACTTTACATTTAAGGTTAAAGCGCCCCGAAATTCGGGGCGCTTTTTTTTATTTTGCTTGTTTATATTGACGGGCAAGCAATTCATCTATGCTTAATTTCCCCGCACCAAAAAACAGCAAAACCAATAACATCGCTATATAATAAAGCGGTATTTCGAAACCATTGTTGCCTGCTTCAAATCCATTAGCCCAGTGCACTGTAGCAATGGCCACTAGCATGGTAACGATTAAAGGAATGGCGATTAACCGCGTACCCAAACCAAGAGCCAACAATACTACTCCGAGCACTTCTGTACCTGTGGCCAGGTATGCGTTTACATGCGGCAAGGGGATACCAATTTCTTCAAACCAAGATGCAATATCAGCAATGCTGGCCAGTTTCATTTTCGCGGGTCCATAAAAACCATAGGCGAGCACAAGCCTAAGCGAAAGCAATGGCAACCACTGGACCTTGTTGAACAGGGCTACAGTTGCGAAATACTTTGTACGTATTTTCATATTCAATAAAAGATTAATTTATAAAACCGAGCAGCAACTGCTGTTCGATGGCTTTTGCTATAAAACCAGCCACCATGTCCCTATCGGCCATGGATAAGGCCAACTGGTATTCGCTTTCAAACCTGCCCAACAACTGAGGCAGCGTTAAAGCTTCGTCGGCCAAATACTCGACGACCCTAAACATTGCAGGCGACAATTCGTTGAACTTTACCTCTCCTTCCTTATCGCGATGGGCAACTACATAATAATCGCTTTTATCTTTTTCAATGATTTGGAGAGGGTTTTTAAGGTGTACAGGGTACCTGAATAACAGCATAGCCAATTCTGGATTAAGCACCAGCTTATCTTCCAAGCTATTTCCTATCTGCCTATAGTCGACAACCCGGTCTTCCATCATAAATAATTCTATCTCTATCCATTCAAACCATAACAGGTCTTTTAGAACCGGGTATTTGATTAGAATTGGATGCTGTTTTTCTATGAGATAGGCATAAAATTCCTTTGGCATATACCAAACCTGTGGAGAATGACATGGATGTTTGGAGAGAAAATCGTCTACCGTATTTTTCCATTCTTTTTTAGGCAGCAATTCAAATGTTAACGGATAGGCATTTTCGAGGGTATCGTTAACTACATTGGAAACCAATCTTCTGTAATACGATACATTTTTTCGGTTAACGCCAGGAATATGCGTCATTTTTCCGGTACGGCAGTATGCTGCCAATGCCGATTGATGCTGAAAAGTTGTTGTTGTATCAGGCCGCTGCATAAGGCTGTACTTTAATTGCTTTGTTCTTGATCGATTTCAGTTTATCCATTTCCTGCTGCAGTTCGCCCATCTCAGGGATATTAAAATCGCGTTCCAACAATACCGGCACATCCCTTCCCAACTGCTCCATGGCAAAATCAAACAGCTCATATACCGGATCTACAATGGCTTCGCCGTGCGTATCGATGATCAGCGTATCCGACACCTGCAAATGGCCAGCCATGTGGATATAACTCACCTTATCCATTGGCAATTGCTTTAAAAACGCCTTGGCATCATAGCCGTGGTTAAAGCTGTTCACATAAACATTGTTCACATCCAGCAACAGGCCGCAGTTTGCCTCGGTTATGATTGCGTTAATAAATTCGATTTCTGATAGTTCTGGCGCAACAGGCGTATAATAGCTTACAATTTCTATAGCGATCTGCCTTTCTAACACATCTTGTACCGTCCTGATCCTCCCTGCCACATGTTTCACCGCCTCGGCTGTAAAAGGGATGGGCAAAAGATCGTACAAATGGGCATTGTCACACTTGGCATAGCTTAAATGTTCAGAATAAATGCGCGCGCCTGTTTCGGCTAAAAACGTCTTGACCTTACTCAAAAATTCAAAATCTAATTCGTCGGGACTCCCAACAGAAAGCGACAAGCCATGTGTAAACAACGGATACTTTTCTAAGGCCCTACGGAATTGTTTTTTCCAAAAGCCTCCAACACCTATCCAATTTTCGGGTGCCACTTCGATAAATTCCGGTCTCAAAGCTGTATTTTCCAGAAATTCGGAAGCAAAATCTTTTCTATAACCTATGCCTACCATTGTTTTAAGACTTAAAGATTTTAGGTGAGATCGCTCACCTAAAATCTAGTTCAACGCTGTGTTATCCTTTTGTTTTTGGTTTGGTCTTTTTGTCGCCACATTTGCCTTCTCCACACTTGCCTTCTTTGCCTTTTTTGCCGGTCTTGGCTTTTTTATCGCCACATTTGCCTTCGCCACATTTACCTTCCTTACCTTTTTTCGCAACAGAATCTGCTTTGCCTTTTGCGCCGCATTTAAGATCTAGGCTTTTGACACCTGTTTCTCCCTTTGCCAATAAATTTGTTCTCAGTTCTTCGGCAGTGCCCAAACTGTTGTGACTAAACAGGCCCGATGCACTAGCTGTAAAACCTGATACTGCGATAATAGCTCCTGCGATTAGTGAACTGGCGATCATGCTTTTTTTCTTTTCCATGTTGTTAAAATTTTGATTTTAAGTTTTCTTTCCTGTTTAGTAGCGCAAGCGCGTCAAACCTTACAAAAAAAATTTTCTCCAGTTAAAGAAACCTGAAAAGCCATCCCGATTTACTGTCCGTTTTTCCCTTAAAACCGCTATCTTTGTAGCAACATGAGCGATAACAGGTACAACCAACGTGGCGTTTCGGCCTCGAAAGAAGATGTGCACAATGCCATCAAAAACATCGACAAGGGAATTTTTCCGCAAGCATTCTGCAAAATCATTCCGGATATTTTAGGAAACGACGAAAACTACTGCAACATCATGCATGCCGATGGCGCGGGAACCAAGTCTTCGCTGGCTTACACCTACTGGAAAGAGACCGGCGATATTTCGGTTTGGAAAGGGATTGCCCAGGATGCCATCATCATGAACCTGGACGATCTGATCTGCGTGGGCGCTACCGACAATATCTTGTTATCCTCAACCATTGGGCGCAACAAAAACCTTATTCCTGGTGAAGTTATTGCGGCCATTATCAATGGCACCGAAGAAATTTTGGCCGAATTGCGCGAATTGGGCATTTCTATCTACTCTACTGGAGGCGAAACCGCCGACGTGGGCGATTTGGTAAGAACCATTATCGTCGATTCGACCGTAACCTGCCGCCTCAAACGTGAAGAGGTCATCAGCAACCATACTATCCAGCCCGGCGATGTGATTATCGGCTTGGCTTCTTACGGACAAGCCAGCTACGAAAGCGAGTATAATGGTGGCATGGGCTCTAACGGATTGACTTCTGCCCGTCATGATGTATTTGAAAAATCGATAGCCAATAGTTACCCAGAAAGCTTTGACCCTGCCGTACCTCTGGATCTTGTATTTTCTGGCGGCAAGAAATTAACCGATCTGGTAGCCATCGACGATCAACATAGTATAACCGCAGGCAAACTGGTACTCTCTCCTACCCGTACGTATGCCCCGGTGCTTAAAAAAATACTGGACCAATACAGAAAAGACATCCATGGCTTAGTTCACTGCAGCGGTGGTGCACAAACCAAGGTATTGCATTTCATCAATAACGATATACATGTAATTAAGGATAACCTGTTTCCTGTTCCACCTTTGTTTAAACTGATCCAAGAACAATCGGGCACCGACTGGAAAGAAATGTATAAGGTATTTAACATGGGGCACCGCATGGAAATTTATGCGCCTGCCGCCATTGCCGAGGACCTGATTGCCATTTCAAAAAGTTTTAACATCGATGCCCAAATTATTGGCCGAGTAGAGAAAGGCGAACAAAAACAAGTGACCTTAACCAGCGAGAAGGGAACTTTCGTTTACAACTAACCCAAAAGGATATTAAAAAAGCCCCGACAAAACCGGGGCTTTTTATGTTGGTTAGCGTAGCTAAGTTTTAACCAATTTTTGCCTTGAACAAATCTATGGTTCGCTGCCAAGCCAATTTAGCGGCAGCTTCATTATACCGGGTTGGCGAAGTATCGTTGTTAAAGGCATGGTTTACGCCATCATAGATATAGAGTTTGTAATCGATATGGCTGGCTTTTAGGGCTTGCTCGTAAGCCGGAATGCCCGCGTTGATCCGTTCATCCAATCCGCCGTAGTGCAACATAATGCTGGCCTTTATTTTAGGCACGTCTTCGGCCTTTGGCTGGGCGCCATAGTAAGCTACCGCGGCCATCAGATTTGGATCATTAACTGCCAGTTTATTGGCCATGCCCCCGCCCCAGCAAAAACCTACACAAGCCGTTTTGCCATTGCCATCTTTGTGTTTTCTCAAATATTCCAACCCTTTAAGATAGTTTTGCAGGTTCTTATCGGCATCAAGCTTGCCAATCAGTTCGCGACCTTTATCTTCATCTGCCGGCGTTCCACCAAACGGAGAAAGTGCGTCTATGCCTAAAGCCAGAAAGCCTTCGGTTGCCATACGTTTAGTTACATCGATGATATGTGGATTAAGCCCTCTGTTTTCATGAATCACCACGACGCCTCCTAAGCTTTTCTTGTTTTTGGGTTTGGCCAATACGGCTTTCATTTCGCCTTCGGCGCCTGCATAGCTGACATTTTCAACGCTGATATCTTCGCTATGAAAACCAGCTGCACTTGCATAGTTGTTTTCGAGCATGGGCAGAACGCTCAATGCCAGTGCCGTGCTTCCAGTTAGGATAGCTAGCTTTTTCATAAACGCTGCCCTGCTCAACCGGCTATGAGTGTACGAATCGTACAGGTTGATGATTTCCTGATTCATGGTTTCGGGTTTTGATACAAGATACAAATTATTGACTAACGAAAAGTTAAGGCAAAAAAAATCCCGCTAGCAAGCTAGCGGGATTTTTTTGTATGCGACGGTATTAGTTAAAGTTATAACGGATACCAAATTGAGCATAGAAAGTAGAAGATATGGTTTGAGAAGTACCAAAAGTGCTTCTTACGATATCGCCTTGGCTACTTGCCATAATAAATGTTGGCTTAGTAGTAGCGCTAATTGCACTCACGTTTTGAGGAACCAAAATAGCAGCATTGTTTACAAAGTTAACATTGCCCCAGTTTCTGTTCAACAAGTTGCCTACGTTGAAAATATCAGCAGTGAACTGCACTGAATTTTTAGAGTTGCCAAAGTTTTTGAATATTTCTTGGGTCAATCTAAAATCGAATTGGTTTCTCCAAGGTGAAGTTCCACCGTTACGTTGAGCGTACTCGCCTTTGTGTTTGCTCAAGTATTTATCTTGGTTGATATAAGCAAAGAAAATATCGCTTTGTTCTTGCGGCGTATAAGCTTTAGCATACTGTCTTACAGTAGTTACGCCACCAACTGTTGATGTAACCAAGTTAGTAGGTACCTGAACGAAAGTGATTTCAGATGGATCTCTTGGAATGTAAATCAAATCGTTTACTTGGCCATCACGGTTAAAGTCAGCCGAGTAAGTATAAGAGAACCTACCTTGTTGCGAGCCTTCATAGAATAATGACACCGAAGTAGCTAAATTTTTCAGGAACTCTTTTTTGTAAGAGATCGAAGCAATTAAGCGGTCAGGGTTCAAGTTACTTGAATAGCTCAAAGTTGGGATATTTGAATTGGTTGAAGTTTGAGGAATTGACCACAAATTCAACAATTGATCGCCAGAACCGTCGCCAAAGTTACGTTGATCGGTACGGGTGTAGGCAATCATCATCGACAAGCCTTGGCTAAATTGTTTGCTCAACTGTGCAGTAGCCATCCAGTTGTAACCACCTTTGGCATTGCCCATTTTAATAACGTTAACTGCTTGCGTACCAGTGGCAGATGGAACACCTGCAGAAGTAGTATTTACCGCTTGTCTTGCGTTTACGCTATTTGGATAGAAAGGCCTATTATCAGGGTAACCAGCAATGTTCAATGGAGCTGGGTCTTTCAAGTTTACGTTCATGGCTACAGCCGAGTAAAGATCTTTACCATAGATACCCTCTAAAGTACCTACGATGCCCCATGGCAACTTGGCATCAACAGCTAAACTTGATTTCCAGGTTTGCGGGAAACGCAAATTTTTAGACATCGCACTGATGGTACTTGGAATAGTAGTACCTGCGGCTCCTTTTGGAGAAGTCAGGTTAGGTGCAATGCTAGGGTTAAAGAATGGCGTTGCATTACCTGAATAAGTTTGAGTGTATTGCAACAAACCAGCATCACCTGATTGTGAAACGATCCATACAAAAGGAACACGGCCAGTAAAGATACCGGTACCACCCCTTACTTGTAACGAACGATCGCCGTTTACATCCCAGTTAAAACCGAAACGTGGAGAGTAGGTAATTTTGTTATCAGGCAATTCGCCAGTGTTCACGGTTGCACCATTGGCAAAAGTTTGAGCCGCGACCAAAGGATGCGTTCTGATCGCATCTGTACTTGGATACCTGGCTTGTTCTACCCTTAAACCGGCGGTCAATTTCAAACGATCGGTAACGGTAAACTCATCTTGCAAATAAGCAGAATATTGGGCGAATTTAAAGCTTGGGAAAGCTTGAGAACCATCCGCAGTTAAAGGATAAGTAACTGAATATTGCAATGGTCTTGCGCCATTCACAAAATCATCCCATGATTTGAAGGTATAGAAACCAGTTCCAAAACGTTGGAAACCGTTTTTAGTTGTACTGAATTCGGCTTGTAAACCCAAAGTCAAGTTGTGTTTGCCTAAGGCTGCGCTCAACTCGTCGCTATAAGTATAGGTTTTAACATCTCTTAAGTTACCATAGGTAAACGGCTCATAACCAAAAGTAGTAAGCACGTTACCAGCTGAAGTACCAGTTTGGGTATTATCCAAGATATCAACCAATGGGAATGGAGCACTGTCTGAATTCCTAGGGTCATTTTGGTGCGAATAAGCCGCACGCAAAGTGTTGGTGAATTTGCTGCCTAACTGAGAGTTTAACTCAGCAGTACCTGAATAAAGGTTGGCTGCTTGGTAATAGTTAGAGTTAGCAAATGGCAAACCAGCGTTTTGGTTGTTACCAGACCTTACGTTTCCATAAGACAAGCTTCCTGTAACAGCAGATCCAGAAACCGAAGTACTTGCAGGACTTGGGCTTTGGCTTTCTACCTGGTTGTAGCGCACACTGAAGTGATGGCCTTTAGCAATGTTCCAGTCTAAACGGGCGAAGAACTTTTTATTGTCGCTCACGTTCTCGTAGTTTTGATAAGAACCTGTTTTATAACCATATTTTGTATCCAAGAAAGAACTTACTGAATTCATAAAATCAGCAGTAGTTTTGGTTACGGTAGATAGCGATCCATAAGGAAGAGCTGGGGTAGCGGCAATCCTGGTTGAACCTGGCGCTTTTGTCTTTTTGATCTCGCCATTTACAAAGAAAAATAATTTGTCTTTGATAAGCGGACCGCCAAAGCTGGCACCATAGTTTTTCTCATCTAGGTTCTGCAGACTGGCAATGTGGTAATCGCCAATATTACGACCTTGCTGATCATCGCCACGCATGGTGTAGAAGATATTGCCTGAAAACTTATTTGTACCTGAACGTGTAACAGCGTTTACAGAAGCACCGGTAAAACCGGTCTGACGAACATCATAAGGTGTTACATTGATTGAGATCTGCTCCAAAGCGTCAATCGAAATTGGAGAACCGCCAGCGGGAATATTAGCACCAATACCAAATTGGTTGTTGTAGTTGGCACCGTCAACCGTAAAGTTGTTCGAGCGGTAGTTACCACCACCAATAGCTGTACCATTAGCCTGAGGCGTTAAACGCGTAATATCGTTGACACTACGGGTAATAGTTGGCAAAGATTGGATTTGTTGCCTGCTTACAACGGTATTTGCACCGCTTTTGTTCGAATTTAAGATCGGGTTGCTGCCTGTACCTATAATGTTAACGGTAGACAAAGTAGAGCTGTTGTCTGAAAGCGTTACATTAAGCACGAAAGGCTCGCCTAATTTTAAATAAACATCTTCAAATTTTTGTGGTTTATAGCCCACAAAGCTTACTTCAACGGTGTATGGGCCACCTACGCGCATCGCACCAATGGTATAGCGACCATCGGCGTTGGTAATTACGCCATAAACCGTACCGGTAGGCGTGTGTGTAGCTTTAACGCTAGCACCAGGCAAAGTCTCTTTCGAATCTTTGATGGTACCGGTCATTGAAGTTGTGGTAACCTGCGCATTGGCAACAACGCTCAAGCCCACAAAAGCAAAGACAATTACTACAAATTTTAATAGTAAAGATTTCTTCATACTCTTTTATTTTTTTTCGTTTTGTTAATGATATGTTAAATATCGCCACAAATGTAAATATTAATTTTCGACAGGTTTACATTTCCAATGTTAAATTATTATTAATTATCCCAAAACTTATCAACACTTAACATCAGATCACCATCCTTTAACTAGCAGTTTTTCAGCATTTTGACAGCCAGCAACTTTTGTATTTCTTTTTAACGCTTTACACCAAGCTTATTTAAATTGTCAAAAGCTTGTAGCAACAGGGGAGCTAATCTTATTTTAACCAACATTTTTTTTAATTTTGACACATTATTTTAAGTTAATTCCTTTTTTAAAAAGATACGAACCCGGCATAATTAGAATAATTATCAAAGGCTCCATCTGACAATTAAAAACAAAAACGCAAACAGATGAACTACGATGTAATTGTTATAGGCAGCGGTCCAGGCGGATATGTAACTGCAATAAGAGCGTCGCAATTGGGCATGAAAACCGCAATTGTAGAACGCGAATCATTAGGTGGTATTTGCCTTAACTGGGGCTGCATCCCAACTAAAGCCCTGATTAAAAGCGCACAAGTTTTCGAATATATCAACCATGCGGCAGAGTACGGTATTGAAGCGGCCGAGCCCAAAGCCGATTTCGCTGCCATTGTTAAACGCAGCCGCGGCGTAGCCGATGGCATGAGCAAAGGCATCCAGTTCTTGATGAAAAAGAACAAAATCGACGTGATTATGGGTACCGGAAAAGTTAAACCTGGACAAAAAGTTGAGGTTAAAGGCAACGACGGGACCCAACAGGAATTAACCGGAAAGCACATCATCATTGCTACTGGCGGCCGCTCTAGAGAATTGCCAAACCTGAAGCAAGATGGCAAGAAAGTAATCGGCTACCGCCAGGCCATGGTATTGCCAGAACAACCCAAATCGATGGTGGTGGTAGGCTCTGGAGCCATTGGCGTTGAATTTGCCTACTTCTATGCCACATTGGGCACCAAGGTAACCATTGTAGAATTCATGGAAAACATTGTTCCGGTTGAGGATGAGGAAGTATCGAAACAATTGTTGCGCAGCCTCAAAAAATCGGGCATCGAGATCATGACCTCTTCAAGCGTCGAATCTGTTGACACCAGTGGCACAGGCTGCAAAGTACAGGTTAAAACAGCGACCGGCATGCAAACTTTGGAGTGTGACATCGTGCTCTCTGCTGCAGGCGTAGTAGCCAATATCGAGAATATCGGACTGGAAGAAACCGGCATCAAAACCGATAAAGGCAAAGTGGTGGTTGACGAATTTTACAATACCACCGTCAAAGGATATTACGCCATTGGCGATATCGTTGGTGGACAGGCCTTGGCTCACGTGGCATCAGCCGAAGGCATTACCTGTGTAGAAAAAATTGCCGGATTGCATGTAGACCCTATCGATTACAACAACATTCCGGGCTGTACCTACTGCTCGCCAGAAATTGCTTCGGTAGGCTACACCGAGAAAGCAGCAAAAGCAGCAGGTTACGAATTGAAAATTGGCAAGTTTCCATTCTCGGTATCGGGCAAGGCAAGCGCTGCTGGCGCTAAAGATGGTTTCGTGAAACTGATTTTCGACGCCAAATACGGCGAATTGCTAGGCGCACACATGATTGGCGCCAACGTAACCGAAATGATTGCCGAAATTGTAGTAGCCCGCAAGCTCGAAACTACCGGCCACGAAATGATCAAAGCTATACACCCGCACCCTACCATGAGCGAAGCGATCATGGAAGCCGCCGCGGCAGCTTACGGAGAAGTAATCCACTTGTAAGCAAAAAGCTTAAAGATAACTGGAAAGCCTGTTGATGAAGTTCAACAGGTTTTCTTATTTTTGCCACTAGGCAAACCTTTGAAGGTTTTTCGCCAATTATTTGTTTTAACCCTGCAACATGAAACTCTATACCATTAATACCGGCTTTTTTAAACTCGATGGAGGCGCCATGTTTGGCGTGGTTCCGAAAACGATCTGGCAAAAAAGCAATCCGGCCGACGCCAACAACATGTGCGATTGGGCCATGCGCTGCTTATTGATAGAAGACGGAAGCCGCTTGATTTTGGTTGACAACGGCATAGGCAACAAACAGGATGAAAAGTTTTTCGGCCATTATTACCTGCATGGCAGCGACACCTTGGATAAATCTTTGGCGCTACACGGATTTCACCGAAACGATATTACCGATGTATTCTTAACGCACCTCCATTTCGACCACTGCGGAGGCTCCATTGAAAGAATTGGCGACAAACTGGTTCCAGCTTTCAAAAATGCTGTGTATTGGTCTAACCAACAGCATTGGGACTGGGCTGTGCATCCAAATGCGCGCGAAAAGGCTTCTTTCCTCAAAGAAAATATCCTCCCTATCCAAGAAAGCGGGCAATTGAGGTTTATTCCCACCCAAGATGGCGTATTTTTTCACGATGACATCAAAATCCGCTTTGCCTACGGCCATACCGACGCCATGATGCTCCCACAGCTCAGTTATAAAGACCGTACCATTGTTTACATGGCCGATCTTTTACCCTCGGTTGGACATTTGCCCCTGCCCTACGTTATGGCCTACGACATGTTTCCGCTACAAACCCTGAAAGAAAAAGCTGCATTTTTGGAGGAAGCCGCCAGCAACGAATACATCTTATATTTGGAACACGACCCCATTAACGAATGTTGTACTGTACAGCAAACCGAAAAAGGCATCAGGCTAAAAGACACTTTTAAGTTAACTGAAATCTAGATGATTAGGCAAGCCACCTTGGCCGATGCAAAAGCTATTGCTAAATTGACTGTTGCGGCCATGCCCGACTTGGCCATGCAGTTCTGCGCTTCCAATCGTATTGACGACGCCATTGACTTGCTCGAACGCTTTATTGCGTTGGAAGGTAATCAATACAGCTACGGCAATGCTTTGGTCTATACGGCCGACGGCAAAGTGGCAGGCTCTATTTCGGGTTATGATGGTGCGCAGATTCAGCAATTGCGCCAGCCCTTTTTCACTTATCTTCAAGAAAACTATCATCCACATGGCTTTGAAATGGAATACGAAAGCGAGCCTGGCGAGTACTATTTAGATACCATTAGTGTAAGCCCGCTGCACCAGGGCAAGGGCATTGGCAAAAGCCTGATCAAAGCCGCACTGCAGCACGCGAAGGCCTTGGGCCATCAAAAAGCAGGGCTATTGGTAGATGAAGAAAACCCAGATGCCAAAAGACTGTACGAAAACCTGGGATTTAAAATAGCTGGCCATAAGCTATTGCTAGGCAAAATGCACCACCACCTAAGCTACCAGCTGTAATTACTCGTCCCTAAACTCCAAAATATCACCGGGCTGGCAGGCAAGCGCCCTGCAAATGGCCTCCAACGTTTCGATGCGTACCGCCTTGGCCTTTCCGGTTTTGAGAATGGAAAGGTTTGACATGGTAATGCCCACCCGCTCACTCAGTTCGGTTAACGACATTTTGCGCTTGGCCAGCATTACATCCAAATTTACGATGATCGACATGTCAGATGGTGAGTTGATTTTCTTGTTTGGCAAAGATGGCAATTCTCAGCACTTCAGCCAACAAAATAATCAATATGCCCAAACCGATATTGGTAAAGCTAAATCCATTAAAAAAATCAAGGTCGACATCGAAATGGCGATAGGTCTTATCGTGCATCAGCGAAGCGCTATGCAAACTGGGATGCTGCAAAATAGATCCATTGATTATGCTGACCACAAAGTTGAAAACTTCGCTACCAATCAACAACCAGCCCAGGGATGCCACCAGCTTAAAGCTGCGTTGCTCAAAGATTTCGTTGTCCATATAGCGGTTCGTTAGCTTGATCAGCACCAAG
Source organism: Pedobacter sp. TM02 (assembly GCF_059705275.1). Taxonomy (NCBI): domain Bacteria; kingdom Pseudomonadati; phylum Bacteroidota; class Sphingobacteriia; order Sphingobacteriales; family Sphingobacteriaceae; genus Pedobacter; species Pedobacter sp. TM02. Next base: position 1,579,051 of record NZ_AP046530.1, on the reverse strand, counting down.
AAGAACAAAGCCGTAACGATGTAATGCACTTGCGAGCTTATTGCCCAAAAGAGGTTGTGTTTCCAGTTGTTCGATTTAACTACCACGCTTACGGAACTGGGCACATATAAGCTATTGGAAATTTCGATGCCCTTGGTATCATAAACCTCAAACCTGTTGATGATTTTTTCGGAAACAGTATCCTTGGCACTTAATTCGTGTTTGAAAGGCAACAGATCGTCTTTATATACCCGTTGCTCGCCATTATTACTATAATAAATAACCGTATCTGGAATACTCATGCTAAGACCAGCCGGCAACGTATAGCCTTCCCGAGAATCTCCAAACGACCAGCCATCTCCTTTGATATAGGGCTTTAGCCCAAACACCCTGACTAAAATACTTAACACAATGGCCGATACGGCGAATAGAAATCCAAATTGGAGAAAAAGCCTGATGAAACGGGCCAGCAAAAAATATTTAACGTTTTTCATAAAGTGTAAATGAGATAGTTTGATTAGATGGTTAAAAGTTGTTCTTCCTTAATTTTATAGCGAGATCAAGACACCCAGTTATTGCCCGTTGCGCCGATTAACATAGACTGATCTTTAATTTCCGTGATTAGATGGTAAATTCTTGTTCCTTTTTCAATTGCAGCGAATAGCCCAGCACAAGCAAAAACACCCATACCATCACAATGGCAATGATCAAATCGGCATGAGGCTGCAGTTTCAGGCCAGCATGCTCAAAATATCCCAGTTTTGTAGCCAAAACGGCATCTTCGGCTTTCGGCAATACATAACGGACTATGATTTCCTTAAAAACGAGCTTTACAAGCAATAAGGCAATTAGGCTGGTCAATATCTTTCGCAACTGCTGCAGGCCCTCTTCAGAAACGAGATTGATAAAAGCTCCCTTCCGCGTATAAACGAGTCTGAAAAGATGATAGGCAACCACACCATAAAGCAAGGTTGTGACCAATTGTTTCAACGCATCGTTAAATACCAGCGACCGCACACTATAATCAGTTAATGCCGGATAGAGCTTTATGATTGATTCCAGTATAAAAATCGTTACGGCGGCTGTCCATACGCCTACCACAATCTGTTGCATCTTTTTGGTTGGTGCATCCATGTTTTTAGCTCTTAGTTTCCAATTTGTTTCTCCAGGTATGCAAATCTGTCAACAATGAAGGACTGACAATGCCCAGATACAGGTTGATCCAAGGTCAGTGAAATTAATCTTGATGTCATCTTTGACAGTACCCTGTCCAACTTTCGAATATTTTTGAAATACTTAAATAAAATATCCTCTTGCAAATAGAAATAATATTTATTAAAAAACAAAATATTTTTATTGTAAATCAATAAATATTCATTCCATTAGGGAAAATTCGGAAATTTACTGACAATTATAATTTGGAATGATTTTTGTAGTCAAGTATTTGTTAAAAAATAGGTCGTAAAGCCTAACATTTTCAGCATTTTACCCTTTCGTACTGTATATTTTTTTGTATTTTTGCAGCTTCGATACTTATATTTCAGAGGACTAAAACACATAAATGAGACAACTCAAAATAACCCAATCCATTACCAACCGCGAAAGTCAATCATTAGACAAATACTTGCACGAGATTGGAAAAGTAGATTTAATTACCGCAGAAGAAGAAGTAATATTAGCACGTAAAATACGTGAAGGCGACCAGGCCGCTTTAGAGCGCCTGACCAAGACCAATTTACGCTTCGTGGTGTCGGTAGCTAAACAGTATCAAAACCAGGGCCTAACCCTAGGCGATTTAATTAACGAAGGCAACCTGGGCCTGATCAAGGCCGCCAAACGCTTTGACGAGACCAAGGGCTTCAAATTCATTTCTTATGCCGTTTGGTGGATCCGCCAGTCGATTTTGCAGGCTATCGCCGAACAGAGCCGTATTGTACGTTTGCCATTGAACCAGGTAGGTTCACTGAGCAAAATCAGCAAAGCCTTCTCTAAACTGGAGCAGGAATATGAACGTGAGCCGTCGCCTGAAGAATTGGCAGACATTCTAGAAACCACTGTCGACAAGATTTCCGACACGTTGAGTAATTCGGGTCGCCATGTATCAATGGACGCACCGTTTGTGCAGGGCGAAGAAAATACCTTGTTAGACGTATTGGAAAACCATGAGCCGAATACCGACAGCAATTTGATCAACGAATCGCTTTCTGAAGAAATCAAACGCTCATTGTCTACCCTTACCGAGCGCGAGCGTGAAATCATCGTATTGTTCTTCGGCTTGAGCACCAACCATCCGCTTTCGCTGGAAGAAATCGGCGAAAAATTTAACCTGACCCGCGAACGCGTGCGTCAGATCAAAGACAAGGCCCTGCAACGCCTGCGCCATACGTCGAGAAGCAAAATCCTAAAATCTTATTTGGGATAACATCCTGCTCGCGCTGACGAACTTAGCACAAAAAAATAAGCAAGATATAATTAGAAAAAGATTGGGTACTCGCCCGATCTTTTTTACTTTTGTGGCTTTCTAACCAAATCAAATTTCTTGTATGTTAAACAAATATCAATCAGAGTTTCAAAACTGGATTGAAAAGGAGAAAAAAGCGCTCGAGCTCATCAGCGCAGTGGGGCACCTATGGTTTGATCGGTCTATCGAACTTGTCCTTTTCCGTAAACCCCTGTTCGATGTAGGAAGCAGCGAAATCCTGGCTTACCACCAGTATGCCAAAGAAGTAAGCGGAAAAGACATTTCCATTTACGAAACGCTCGAACTGGCCCTTACCATTTCGAAATGCAACATTGCTCCCTCGCGCATAGACGTTGGCCGTTTGGCAGCCGAGTGGCTCGACGAAAACAACAACCATTCTTCTATGCACGATTTCATCATCAGCAAATTGGGCAACCACATCGGCAAAGACAAAATCAGCCTAAAACCCAAAGATGTAGTGCTTTACGGCTTTGGCCGTATTGGCCGTATTGCCGCCCGCGAACTGATTGTACAGGCTGGTAAAGGCGAACAATTGCGTTTAAGGGCCATTGTTACCCGCAGCTACAGCGACGAGGAACTGATTAAAAGAGCCGAACTGTTGCGTACCGATTCGATACACGGTCCTTTTAACGGCACCATTATCGAAGATTTTGAAAACAAGGCACTCATTGTAAACGGACAAACCATTTACATCATCGCCGCCAAAAACCCTGAAGATGTTGATTATACGGTCTATGGCATCCAAGATGCTTTGCTGATTGACAATACCGGCGTTTTCCGCGACCGCGACGGCTTGGGAAGACACCTGAATGCCAAAGGCATTGCCAAAGTGTTGCTGACCGCTCCAGCCAAAGGCGATATCCCTAACATCGTAACCGGCATTAACGACGCTGACTTTAACTACGAAACCGAAAATATCTTTTCCAATGCCTCTTGTACCACCAATGCCATAGTGCCGGTGCTTAAGGTTATAGATAGCGCGTTTGGTATTGAAAAAGGGCACATCGAAACGGTACACTCGTATACCAACGACCAAAACCTGTTGGACAACTACCATAAAAAATACCGTCGCGGACGTTCTGCAGCCTTGAACCTGGTGATTACCGAAACTGGTGCAGACAAGGCGGTAGCCAAAGTTATTCCGCACTTGGGTGGCAAACTAACCGGCAATGCGGTACGCGTACCTACGCCTAACGTTTCGCTGGCCATCTTAAATCTTTCTTTGGATAAAACCACCTCGAAAGAAGAGGTAGAAAGCGTACTTAAACAAGCTTCTCTTTTTGGCGATTTGTCGGAGCAACTGGAGTATTCGATTTCGAACGAGTTGGTAAGTACCGACCTGATCGGCAACAGCCACGCTTCGATTGTTGACGGCCCAGCTACCATTATTGCCCGCGACAATAAGTCGATCGTACTTTATACCTGGTACGACAACGAATACGGCTATACCCGTCAGGTAATCCGCCTGGCCAAGAAATTGGCTGGTGTAGTGAGGCTCACCTACTATTAGTCGTGTTGTAGATGTGAGATTTGAGAGGTGAGATTTGAGATTCTTATGGCAATATTTTTCTGTCGCGGGCCTCAAATCCCACCTCTCTTTTGTAAAATCTCTTATCTTTAGCGCTCATCAATTTCTGTTTCATGAAACTCCCTTTATTTCAGGTCGATGCCTTTACCGATCGGCTCTTTGGCGGCAATCCGGCGGCTGTGGTTCCTTTGGCAACATGGTTGCCCGCCCCGGAAATGCAAAAGATAGCTGCCGAAAACAACCTGGCCGAAACTGCTTTCTTTGTACCACAGGGCGATAGCTTTGAACTGCGCTGGTTTACGCCCGAACTGGAAATAGATTTATGTGGCCATGCCACTTTGGCTACGGCGCACATCCTCTTTACCGAATTGGGCCATCGTCAATCGCACATTCATTTCCACACGCTAAAGGCAGGAACCCTAACCGTAACCAGGAATGCGAATTTATATACGCTGGATTTTCCGTCGAGACCCGTAATCGACTGCGAAATCCCCGAAGGTTTGTTGGCCGCAATGGGTGGCAAGGCTCCCATTGAAGTGTGGAACTCGAGAGACTACCTGCTAGTTTACGAAAGTGAAGCCGATGTACTGGCCTTAAAACCTGATTTTGTGGCCATGAGCAAAATAGATATGATGGGTGTTATTGCAACCGCCAAAGGCGACAACAGCGATTTCGTGTCGCGCTTTTTCATTCCCGCAGCGGGCGTTAACGAAGATCCGGTTACCGGCTCGGCCCATTGCAACCTCATCCCCTACTGGGCATCGAAACTGGGCAAAACCCAATTGCATGCCTATCAGGTATCGGCCCGGCGGGGCGAGCTGTGGTGCGAACTTAAAGGCGACCGCGTACTGATGTCGGGTAAAGCGGTGACCTATCTTAAAGGAGAGATTTATGTGTAGCTCATTGGCCGATTAGCGGATCTGGTTAGCTGCAAACTATTATCGCTTCGTTATTCCGCCTCGCAATGACGAGTTGCCTGGAGACCTAAAACACAGCTATCACCCATGAATGCCTTTACATTCAGCAAAAAAGCGATTTTCCTGTAACTAATCGCCTTCAAAATTGTCTATGAAGTATATAAATTCCTTAGGTTATGGATGCGATACTCACTTGGACAAAAGGCTTTTTCGAAAGCAACTACCAAATCTTCAGCAATGGACAGATTAAAAACAGCCTGCTTTTCAACACTTGGAAAAACGAGGCGCAAGGCATAGGTGCCAGCCAAAGTTATCATTTCAGAACCTCAGGCTTTTTGCATCCAACTACACAAATATTCAATCAGCAGCAAGAACTGATAGGCACCATCAACTATAATTCATGGCAAACAAAAGCCACGGTTAATATGAGCTCGGGCGAACAGTTCATGTGGAATTTTACCAATGGCTGGTACTCCAAATGGGCAGTCGGCAATTTTCAGGGCAAGCAAATCTTGTTTGATTCGAACAGCAGCAGCGGGGTTATCAGTACCAATACCGACGATGAAGTGCTTTTATTGATTGGGCTTTTCATCAGGGAATTCCACTCGCGTTTGTTTATCTTCTTAATCCTGATTATCCTCATCCCGATTATTCTCCATTAAAACTGGCTCACGCCACCGCTTACCACCAGTTTCATGGCATCGGCAGCACTCATGTTTAAAGGCTTGATTTTTTCTTTGCTTACAATATAAACCTGTCCGGCAAAGGAATACGAAAAAGGAAAATAAACAATGGCTTCGCCCGGAAGGTCGAGCTTGGTTAAATCGCTCTGCGTTAAAAAACCTATTTTTTTCAGGTTGCCCTCTGCCTCTACCAATACCGGATGGTTAAACTTCTTTTCGTCGCCCACAAAAGCTTCGGTGAGGTCTTTAATAGAAGAAAAGATAAAATTGATGAGGGGCAGTCGATTAAGCATGCGCTGAAACCAATTGTACATGGGCTCGGTAACGAAATTGGTAACAAAGATGCCGGCCAGCAGGATAATGGCGATAACCATGGCCAAGCCCAGACCCGGAATATTGCGGTTGGCGCCTGTAGCCGGATTAATACCCAGAAAATTGTTGATGTTTAACCAACTGTCGACCGTCGTAACTGCCCAAACTACGATAAAAACACTCAGGGCAATAGGTACAACAACCAACAAACCTTTGATAAGGTAATTCAAGAGAGCTTTTCCGATTTTGTTCATAACGCAAAGTTACTCATAAAAATAAACTCGTTTTACGCGTTGCGAGATATTGGTCAGGATTTCGTAGGGAATGGTACCGATTTGGCTGGCTAATTTAGCAATATCATGCGTTTCGTTAAATACAACAACTTCGTCGCCAGTGTTTACCTCGAGGCCAGTAACATCAAGCATGCACATGTCCATGCAAATAGAGCCTATGGTGGGCACCAATTTGCCACGGACGAGCATTTGCCCTACCCCATTGCCAAAACCGCGCGTATAGCCGTCGGCATAGCCGATTTTAACCGTTGCAATCTTTCCTCCGTTGGGCATCACCCCTCTTCTGCTATAGCCTACCGTTTCGCCGGGTTTAAGTGTTTTGACCTGGGTAACCGTAGTTTTGAGCACGGCTACGGTTTGCAGGCCACGGTTGTCTTTTAAAGCGCCATCAAATCCGTACAAGCCAATGCCCACACGCACCATGTCGAAATGCGCCGTTGGCCAGCGGGTTATTCCAGAAGTGTTCAAGGCATGCCTGATCGGCCTATAGCCTATCCCTTTGGCCAGTTCTTCATAAAGCGAAGCGTAAGTGGCCAGTTGCTGTTCGGTAAATCCATCGTGCTGGGCATCGTCGGTAGCTACCAAATGGGTAAAGGCCGAAACGACCTTCAGCTGTGCGCTATCTTTCAGCAAGGCAACCAATTCGGTCATTTCGTGGGCTTCAAAACCTAAGCGATGCATGCCAGTATCGAGCTTGATATGGATTGGAAAATCGGCAGTAGAAGCCGGCAAAAAATACATCAAGCTCTTTAATATAGCCGTACTGTAAATTTCGGGTTCCAATTGATGGCTGAGCATGGCCTCAAATGCCGACGGCTCTGGGCTCATCACCATAATGGGCAAGGTAATGCCCGCTTTGCGCAAGGCTATGCCTTCGTCGGCATAAGCTACGGCCAGGTAATCTACCTTATGGTATTGCAACAGGTTGGCAATTTCAAAACTGCCACTGCCATAAGAAAAAGCCTTTACCATGGCCATGGTTTTTACACCAGGCTTGAGCTTGGAACGGTAAAACTGCAGGTTGCCCAACATGGCATTGAGATTGATTTCGAGAACGGTATCATGGATTTTTTGTGTCAGTAGTTTACTGATGCGTTCGAAGCCAAACTTTCTGGCGCCCTTTACCAGGATGGTTTCATTGGCAAAATGGATAGCCGACAACTGCGCCATAAAATCCTGCGTACTATCGTAAAACGAGGCTTCCATCTTAAACAAATCGGCAAATGCCGAAATATTAGGCCCAATACCGATCAAGCGGTTCAGGTTTTTCTGCACCAGCAAGGCCGCTATCTCGGCATAAAGCACTTCGTTGGTTTTGCCACTTTCGTAAATATCCGATAAGATGAGTGTTTTCTTGGGATGCTGGTTCTGTTGGTTCAAAAAATCGAGCGCTATGGCCAGCGACGAAATATCGGCGCTGTACGAATCGTCGATGACCGAACAATTTTCAATACCATTGATCAGGGCCAGGCGCATGCTTACCGAAGTCAGTTTTTCTAGGCGCTGGTCGGCTTCTTGCGGCGTATAACCCAAAGCCAGTAAAGTAGCCCAACAAATAATGCCATTTTCGACGGAAGCTTTATCGCTAAATGGAATGAGGCATTCTATTTCCTTATGCTGGTAAATTGCCCGGATATAGTTTCTGCCTTCTATGGGTTCAATAAAGGAAATCTGCAAATCGACAGGTTGAGAGGCGGAAGTACCCCATGAAAATTTGGTTTTGCCGGGCAGGTCGGCTTCTTTGATGCCCATGGTATAGGTTGGCGAATACACCAAAAGCTCTACATCCTTAAAAAGCTTCAGCTTTTCGTTAAGTTTTTCCTTGCTGCTCTCAAAACCTTCGGCATGGGCCTCACCGATGTTGGTGAGTATACCTATCGTTGGCGCAATGATATCGGCCAAAACTTCCATTTCTCCTTTCCTGGATATTCCGGCTTCGAAGATGCCCAAATCGTGCGTTGCACTGAGCTGCCAAACCGAAAGTGGCACGCCTATTTGCGAATTAAAGCTTTTGGGGCTGCGTACAATATTAAAATCTGGCGCGAGCAACTGATACAGCCATTCTTTGACGATGGTTTTGCCATTGCTGCCGGTTATACCTATCACTTTGAGCTGGTTGGCTTTTCGGTGGGCAATGGCCAATTGCTGCAAGGCCTTCAGCACATCGTCTACCTGCAAAAAATTGGCATCGGGATAGGCCGAAGCATCCACTGCATCTGACACCACAAAATTGCGCAAGCCATTGTGATAGGCATCCGCGATAAATTCGTGGCCATTGCGCTGAGCCTTGAGGGCAAAGAATAGCGAAGCTTCCGGATCGATAGGCGTACGGCTATCAGTCAGCAACTGTGCAATAAGGGTTGTTGGCGTAGAGAGCTGGGCCTGAGCACCTAAAATTTGGGCAATATGGGCTATAGTATAGTGTTCTTGACTCATTGTAGCAGAAAAATACAGGATTGCTGTTATTTTTTACGAATTTCAGCATTTAATTATGAAAAGTCCTCAAGAAAAGCCATTGATTTTAGATAAAAAAACGGCATTGGTCAAAGCCGAAAGTTGGTGTGCTTATCAGGAGCGGTCGCAACAGGAAGTACGCAACAAACTTTACGATTGGCAACTGAAGCCGAATGAAGTGGAAGAAATTATAGGCGAATTGATTGTCAACAACTTTTTGAACGAAGAAAGGTTCGCCTTGGCCTATGCTTCGGGCAAGGCGAATATCAAAAAATGGGGAAAGCTTAAAATCAAACAGGGGCTCAAACTGAAAAAGGTTCCGGATAAGCTGATCCAAAAAGCGTTGAACAGTTTGGATGGCGACAAATATTTTGAAGATTTATGCCAAGCCGTGCTCAAAAAAGAAAAAACACTGACCGAAAAAGATCCCTTCAAAAAAAAATATAAGCTGTTAAACTACCTTATGGGCAAGGGCTATGAAAAAGATTTAATTTTTCTTGCACTGAAAGCCAATAACTTAAGCGAATAAGCCAATTTTTTATAAAAAAAATGTTGACGGGAATATAAATCTGTTTATATTTGCAAACCCAAACGGAGAAACGCACTACAAAAAAGGCCAACTTCGGGGAAGCATCGGAGGATGTTTACATCATGCGAAAGTAGCTCAGTTGGTAGAGCACGACCTTGCCAAGGTCGGGGTCGCGAGTTCGAATCTCGTCTTTCGCTCTAAATGCCTTCCTAACCGGGAGGCATTTAACATTAAATAGCTTTACCAAGCTTGCTCAGATGGTGGAACTGGTAGACACGCAGGACTTAAAATCCTGTGCCCTCAACAGGCGTGCGGGTTCGATTCCCGCTCTGAGTACTCAAGACATAACATACTGATAATCAGTTAGTTAAAGGAAAAATCGACTCCCCTCCAGAAGTCGAACCTAAAATTAAAAACCTGTAAGACAGACACTTACAGGTTTTTTCTTTTTAAAACTACGTCAACATGAATGTAATTTTCGTGAGTCTTTAGCTAGCAGAATTAAAATATCGAGCCGCTTAAGTTGCCTCACAATTTGGATCATCCATGATAAATTCATCAAGACATTTCATCAAGATGCCATTGTCCATTTGATGGGAGCTACAAAATCATCTAAAATATCTATTCTGAAATCGGCAAAAGACATTCCTTTTTTTGCATCGCAAAGTATGCTTACTGGAAAAACTACAACGACAATGCGACGGGACGGAATGCCAGAGCAGCCATTTTTCATTGGTTTTTCGACAGCCCGAAAAGCCGCACCATTCTGAAAAATAGTACTGCCATTTTGAAAGACATCCTTTCGAATATCCCACAACAAAAAAACACAATAAACTAACAATCAAACATTTATAAAAAACAAAATACTCATAGGCACTGAATTTGCAATCAGATGAGGTGAGGTGAGCTGAGCAATCAATCAGCAACCGATTAACATGGATGCCAACAATAAAAATATCGCTCAACTAAGAAGGCTTGCAAAAATAAGGGCCAAGGTTACTTCCGTTCATCTCGCAACAATCGTCATCGTCATTATGATGTTTTTTGGCGCCATAATGAAAGTTGTTTGCCGATAACCTGGAAAAACCACAAGCTATTGAGCCCTCTTTGCCAAAAACAATTTAACAGATATTTAATGGTCAGTCGGCGTATTATATATTGTTCTAAAAATTTGGGAAAGGGGTCAATCAATTTGGTTTGTCCACATATTACAAACCGTTATAAGAAAATATTCTTAATTTATTTATCTGATAAACAACAATTTATGGAACTAATCAGAATCAAAATTTGAAATATAAGAAATAACTCTTACGTTTATTCAGAAATAAGAATTATTTCTTAGAATAAAAGATATGAAAGCTAAACAAAATGCCCCTATAGGCGAACCCACCAAATCTGAACTTGAAATCCTGCAGGTGTTATGGAAATCAGGGCCTTCCACCGTTCGGTTTGTGAACGATGAGCTCAACCGTTCAATGCGTAAGGTAATCTATATGTCTACACTGAAGCTTATGCAGATCATGGTGGAAAAGGGCTTTCTGAAGAAGGACGAAAGCCAGTTCAAGCATGTCTATATGGCAGCCGTTGAAGAGGGAAAGACCAAGAGCGTGATGCTCAACCGGGTGATTGATACGATGTTCGGCGGTTCGGCCAGTAGCCTCTTGATGCAGCTGATGGGCAACCAGAAGCTATCGTTAAAAGAGATGGAAGAATATCAGGCCCTGATCAAAAAAATGGACGAAAATTCTAAATCCTAGGTTATGGAACTTAATATTTTCAACGACTTGTTGTCTCCTGGGCAGATGCGGGGCATCTGCTGGACGCTGGCGCATTCGCTCTGGATCGGACTGGTCATAGCTGCACTTGCTGGAATTGTCCTTGCGCTGACCAGACGGTCGAGCCCCCAGTTACGCTATCACCTGTTCTGCTCGCTGATGGCGATTTTCGTCCTGTCGGTTGTATTTATTGGGATCTACGAGCTTGGCGGAACGGCCAGTACGGCGGATTCCACGGCTTCTTCAGGTAAGCTGTCTGAACTTGTCTCAAGGGGCGGCCAGAAAATGAGCGCGACTGGCAATACCCTATCAGTTAGCGCCTCGTCATGGCTCGATAGGCATTCGGATTGGATACTTGTGGGCTGGTGTGTGCTGTTCGTCCTTAAGAGCATAAAGCTGATCGCAGGGCTAATCTATGTACAGCGTATCCGTAGCTTTCAGGTGCTGGGAGCAGGTGCTGACTGGTCGAAGAAGGTTTCACGATTCGCCATGGAAATGGGTATTTCCAGAAAAGTGGAACTCATTCAATCCAAGCTGGTGAAAATACCGGTGACATTGGGACACTTTAAGCCCTTGGTCGTTCTGCCAATCGGGTTGCTTTTTCAGTTGCCGGCTGACCAGATCGAAACGATCCTTTGGCATGAGCTGGCACATATCAAAAGGCGGGACTATCTTGTAAATATTATGCAGAAAGTGATCGAAGCGGCTTTCTTCTTCAATCCGGCGGTACTCTGGGTCAGTACACTGATCTCTGAGGAGCGCGAGGCCTGTTGTGATGACATGGTGCTGGGCCACGTGGAGCAGAAGACCAGCTATCTGGCCGCACTGGTGGCCTTCCATAGCTCGAAAAGCCGAGCCCCGGCCCTTGCCATGGGACTGAGCCTAAGACCCGACCAGCTCATGCGTCGACTTCGTCGAATGGTGCATAGGGAAAACCAGCGGCTCAGCGCACTGGAGCTTGGTATCCTTGTCGCAGGGTTTATCCTGTTCTCGGCTTTAATCTCCATTCCACAGGTACATAGCGGGCTAAAGAAAAGCGTCAGCTATCTCAACTACGCCATCACGCAAAAGATGAAGCCAGCCGCCGTTGTCAAGGTTAAGGGAGAAGCCGTTTCAGCAAAGGTGCGCAACGAACCTGACCGGCAAACCCCGGTCGCCCTGGACAGCCTCGCTCCTGATACCTTGATCAGATTCAAGAGCATCCGCTTCAATGGGGACAATCGCGACAGGGCCAACAGGGAGATGACCGTACTGGACGGGAAGGATAACCGCTACCGGATTACCGTTTCAGGGGGAAAGATCACCTCGGCCGAGTTCAACGGGCAGGTGGTTGCGCAGCAACGGTTGGCAGACTATGAGACCCTTGTCGCCCAGGTGGACCAGCTGATTGCGAACAAAGCCAAGGGTCCGTCCACCCAGTATGATAATGGCTACGATCCCTCACGGCATACCCTACAGTTCAAGCTTTCTGGTATACAGCATCCAGGCAAGGCCAAGGGCGATAGCAGCTTAGGTAGACAGGATGGGCTCACCAATGTGAAGACCCTTCCGGAAAAACTGGCCCTCGGCACCAAGGTGACTGGGGCAGGCCGTGTAGCAGCTCCCGACAAAATGGCGGTGATCGGCGCTCAGGTTATCCCGCAGAAAAAAATCGCTGTGGTAGATGCCTCGGCTGATAAGTTAAGGGTGCTGGGTGTAATCTCTGAACTTATCGATCGAAAGATCGTCCATGGTATTGAAGGCGTTGAATGGTTCGCCCTTACTGATGAGCAGCTGGTGGTCAACGGGCAGCAACAGGAAACTTCCCTACATCAGCAGCTCGTCAAAAAATATAAGATCTCCCCAGGCAATGGCCTGTTCTTTGGTCCTACCAAGGTGCACGGATCAGGGATCATATTCGATAAAAAAGACCTATAGCAATCAACTAAATACACATATCATGAAGATTTTTTTTTCGGCACTCATAGTGCTACTGGCTCTTTACGGCCCGATTTTCGCCCAACAGGAGGCAATTCTTAGGATAGACCGCCTGTTTTCCTCACAGTTCAAGCGGGAAGAGCCCGGGGCGAATGTGCTGGTGGGAAAGGGCGGAAAGATCGTCTATCAAAAGTCCTTTGGACTGGCCAATATGGAGTTTGGGATCCCTAGCGATACTTCAACGGTCTACTATATCGCCTCCAATACCAAGCAGTTTACCGCCGTTGGCCTACTGCAACTCGTTGAAAAGGGAAAGATCTCGCTCGAGGATACCTTAGGCAAGTTCGTCAACTGTACCGCTCCCGCCTCAGGGGTGAGCATCCGCAGGCTGCTCTCGCATACCTCGGGCCTCGGGGGCGACGGTTACCGCGATTCGCTGAACATACCCAAGGGGAAAGGGCCACAAGCAGAGGCCGAGCGATATGCCGCCCGTAAGATGGTCTTTGTTCCTGGCACCAAGTGGGCCTATAACAACGCAAACTTCCAGATCCTGGGGTATATCATCGAGAAGCTCTCTGGGGTGAGCTATGCCGAGTACATCAAAGCGAACATCTTTGTTCCGGCGGGAATGCGCAGCTCATTGGTGGCCACCTCGGATGAACCGATCATCAAGGGCAGGGCTTCGGGCTACGGGATCCTTCGAAGGGGGATCGTGAACTATCCGCTCCATGATATCGGTGAATTCTACGCCTCGGGCGGGATACTTTCCACTACCGGGGATATGTACCGATGGAACCGGGCACTGGTATCGGGAAAGTTGCTGCAGCAGAAGACCTTGGAGATGGCTTTAGCCCCAATCCTATTGAACAGCGGACAGACCGCGCCCTACGGGTTTGGTTTTTATATTGATGACCTAGGAGGAAGCCCCGTCGTTCGACATGGCGGCGCGGTTCCTGGGTTCATTTCCGAGACCTTTTATTATCCAAAGGAGGATGTCTACATCGTGATCCTGATCAACTCGGAATCCGCAGTGGTTCCGCAGGCGCTGGCCAGGATCGCGGCGAGCGAATTTACGGGCAGACCCTACCGCTATGAGGGAGCGTTAACTTTGGCGGGAAGGAATTTGGGCAGCTATGCAGGGGTATATGAAAACGATCGTAGGGAAAAAGTGAATATCAGCGAGGAAAACGGCAAGGTGTTTTGGCAAAAGGTTGGTGGCAAAAAGTATGAACTAAGGGGTGCCTATAGCGATGAGTTCTATCTGGAAAAGGATTTTCTTTGGGTAGCGTTTAAGCGCGGATCCAACGGCAAGGTTTCAGAACTGGCGTTCTCCAGGGCGGGTTTTATGCCCAGCTACTGTAAAAGGCTGGATATTCCGGTAATGGTGCTCTCTGAAAATGGACAGGAGGTGAAATGAGAAGGTCGGATATCAGAAAACTGATCATGATGCGGGGCCAAGTTTCCCGTCAGACAGCTACTGAACATGACCTCGGGCCTTGTCAATATAGATGTGGAAAGTAAGTTAGAAATCAACCTTTCCCAAAAGTTGAATAAAAAATTAAAAACCTGTAAAACAATCGTTTACAGGTTTTGTTTTTCTAAGCTTTTAATTTAATTGCTGTCTTTTAGTTTTCCGATTCCGCTTTTAAGTACCGGAGCCAGTTGTCGATGGATTTATCCAGGCTGGACTGAAACTTACTTTTTAGCAGCCACACCAACCAGCCTTCCATGCTTTCTTCTACCCGTACTGTGGTTTGTCCATTCTGCTCGTCAAAATGCCAGGTATGGATAGCGAAAGATCCAAAAGCAGGGCCCGACCAGCCAACCATTTTGTTAACCTCGACTGTTTGTAGGGTTGAAACAATGGTCAGTCCGTTACTTTTCCAATTGAACGTTGTACCTTGTTTGAAATCCCCGTTGATCTTCGGGCTTTTAATTTCATTCTGCTATTTACCCCAACCATCCACATCACTGAAAACTTTCCAAACCTTCGCAACCGGAGCATTGATTGTTATGGTTTTTCTCGTGATCACCGGTGCTTCCTGGTGTATTGTTTTCGACACCCTACCTGCTGAATGTTTCAAGTGCGGTTACCGCTATGGCTAGCGTACCGGCCAAAATGGCTATTCCGAAGAATACCTTTTTAATTTTCTCTTTGATGCTCATGGCTATTGTTTGGAGTTGCTGTAGATGGCTTCTATTTTGATTACATATTCTTCAATTGCATCTGCTGTTGTTCTGTCGGCTTTGTCAAAGAAGAAATGCTGCTTGATTTCAAAACCGCAATAGAGATAAATCCCTTTGTCGGAAGTAAGCGACAGGGCCTTGTCCATGCCTATGGCACTATATTCGGCATTTGATTTTCCATGAGAATTGATGATAACGGCCTGTTTCCCTGTTAGCAAGCCTTTTTGAACGCCTTGATCATAGCGGTAGGCAAAGCCATAGCTGAATACGCGGTCGATATAACCTTTCATGATGGCTGGCAAACCCGTCCACCAGATTGGGTGAATGAACGTGATACAATCTGCCCACGTAATAAATTCCTGCTCTCTTCTTACATCCTCGGCTACTTCTCCTTTCCGCTGTCCAGCCATATCCTCAAGGGAAAGAACAGGATTGAAATTCAGTTGGTATAAATCCCGTACTACAAGTTCATGACCTTGTTCTTGTAGTTTTGCCGACAGTACATTTTTAAAATGGCTGTTCAGGCTGCTTTCATTGGGATGTGCATAAATGATTAAATGTTTCATCGTTTTATTGTTTTAATGAAACAAAAGTAGCCAGGGGCCGTTCCTCAGAATTGTAAGAAAACGAAATCAGGATTTTGAGCTGCAGATGTCCTGCTGGAATTTCAGGTACTTGGTAGGGCTAAGATTGATATAGTGCTTAAAGTCATGGATGAGCTGGCTTTGGTCGTAATAGCCGCATTCAGCGATAACCTCGAACCAGTCTGCCTTTCCGGTAGCCGAAGCAAGCTGCTGTACCAGTCCTATAGCTTTCAAAAAGCGCCGGTACCGGCTCAGTTCCTTGGAAGAGTAGCCGAGGTGCTTTTTATGGTAGAGCTGGATGTTGCGCTCGCTTTGCTTAAGCTCAACGGCCACCGTTTTTATGGGGCTCAGCGAATCATTGTCGAAATCGGCAAGCTGCGAGGCAATGGTATTCTTGCTGCCCAGGTAGGGCCGGCAAAATTCAAAAATATATTTGGCCTGCTCTTCTATCTCCTTTATTACATTGAGTTCCTGCCACAGTAGCGTAAAACAGTTCTCCTCCAAGAGGTTATCCGGGTTCATGGGTACATGCTCGGCTATGGTGGCGCTTCCAAAGAAACGGTAAAATGCATCTTCTCTAAAATTGACTACCAATATCGCGGCATCGGGAGGCAACGAATAATTAAAGGCCTGTTTTATCGGCCCAAGTACGAGGCATCGTTCTACTTCGATCTGCGTGTTCTGTTTGGAATGCAACAACGCCCTGGTGCCAAAATTAAAGATCAGGATTGTCTGATAAGAGGGCAACAGGGTTTTGGTAATGGCCTCCCCCGATTTATTTTCCGCAAAATAAAGATGAGTAAATACTTCGTCGAATTCGGCTGGAACTTTAATCCGAGAGCTGCGATACTGCCCATTTTTATCCATGAACGAATATACTAAATTGCCTTGGTGTTTTGCAATGTTGCATGCGGGCCTTACCCGTTTCGGTCTGGATGAAATCTATGATGCCGTTCACATACCTGGATGCGCTCTATATAACCGGTCGTTTCTCCGATGGCACTGTTCGTCTTTTTGTGTACCCCCCCTATGTTTATTTTGACAAGGTATCATGCTTCGTTCAACACTGCCCTATCCTGCAATGAAATAGTTTATTGCAAAGAATATAAATAAAAAACCCACCCCTAAAGGGCGGGTTTCCTGTTAACCTATTTCTATCAGTCGCGAAAAGCGCTGACTTATTTGATCTCTATTTGGCGGCTTATGGTCTTCGCCTCTTCCCTTTTCGGAATGTTTATGGCAAGTACACCATCGTTATAAGTTGCCTGAATGCCGTTCTCGTCTGCGCTTTCTGGCAGGGTAAACGACCTTACGAAGGAACTGTAGCTATATTCGCGCTTGGCATAGTTCCTGTCCCCCTGCTTGTCTTCTGTTCGTTGTTCAACAGAGATGCTCAGTACGTTTCTCTCGAGACTTAGCTTAAAGTCTTCTTTTTTAAGCCCAGGAGCGGCAAGTTCTACATGATAGTGATCGGCGCTTTCGCTGATATTGGCCGCCGGCACCCTGGCCACCATACGGTCTGAGAAGAAAGAATCATTGAAGATGGAATCGAAAACGTCATTAAAGCCTGGCATTAATACGCTTCTCTTGTTGTCCGGATTAAATTTAACCAATGTCATGGGTTTTCCTCCTTAATTTGATTTCACGATTAAAACTTATAATTAATTAAACTCATAGGACTAATTGTCCATTAAGAAAGGTACAAGCCAAGTGCCAATTGGCCTTTTCACATCCTTGACGGAAAAAATTGCAGAATTTCTGAAAAACATTCAGTCTTTAGCTGTCAAAAATTCAGAAAAATGGAGACCAACCAAAACCGAATCCGATTTAGAGTAGCATTCTGCTTTTATTCAAAGTTGGCTTGTTTTCGTATCAAATATTATTTGCAAAGCTTTAGCTAGTACTTTAAAATCTTAAATTCGGTACGTCTGTTTAGTTGATGTTCAGCTTCTGTACATTTTACCCCATTGCCACAATGATTTAATAGCTTGCTTTCGCCATACCCTTTTGCTACAATTCTATTTTTAGCAATTCCTCTATCAATAATGTATTGTACCGCCGAGTTTGCCCTGCTTTGCGACAACCACTTATTATACTGGTCGTTACCACGGCTGTCGGTATGCGAACCCAGTTCTATCCAAATATTAGGGTTATCTCTCATGATTTTAACCAACTTATCCAGCTCAATCGATGCATCTTTTCGGATATTAGATTTATCAAAATCGTAGTAGATGTTTTCTATTCTAATTGGTGTATCTATTTGTATTGGCAACAGGTAGAGGTCTTTCCTAATTACCGTATTGGTTGTGAGGTTACGCACGGTTAAACTATCCATATCACTTCTGTAGCCTGTTTTTATTCCCTTAAGTTCGTAATCTGCATCCTTTTCCAGATTAAACGAGAATTCGCCCTTATCATTAGTTTGCACCTTCAAGGTTTGTCCGTCTAATTTTTTGAGGCTAACAATTGCATTGGACAGCAAGGCATTGGTCTTTTTATCGAATACCTTGCCTGCAAGCTGAAACAACAATTCTTGTTGCTTGGCAAAGCTGTAAATATCATCATCGCCTAAGCCATTATCGCGGTTTGAGGAAATAAAGCCTGTCGAGGCTGACGTTTTCAGGAAAGCAAAATCATCCTGGGCTGAGTTAAACGGATAACCTAGGTTCTTAACATTGGCAAATTTATCTCCATCTATTTTTGCTTCAAATACATCTAAGCCTCCCATGCCTACAAGGCCGTCGCTGCTGAAATAAATATAACCATCGGCTATGGATGGCGTACGTTCATTACCTGCTGTATTTAGTGCGATTAAGTTAATTGGATTTGCCCAACCATTAGCGGTTCTTTCGCATTTGTAAAGATCTGAACCGCCAGCACCCCCCGGCATATTGGAAACAAAGTACAACCATTTCCCATCATTGCTTAAAAATGGATCTCCCACCGAATATTCGTCAATCTTATTGTATTGAAAGGCTACCGGAGTGCCCCAATTACCCTCATGATCGATTTTACTACTGTAAATTTCGACATTAATGGTAGCCAATTTTCCTTTTTTGTAAACTGGTTTCTTAGGAATACGTGTCAGTGCAAAAAAAACTTCTTTTCCATCGGCAGAGAAACTGGCCGGACCGATGTGGTAAGGTGTGCCAGCCTCTATTGGAAACCTCATGGCCGTGTCTTTACCCGAGTATAAGCGCAGGTAGGATCTACCAGTCCAGCCACTCACCATTTGATCAGGTTTTTTTCCGCTGTCGAACTTTAAAAACGGACGGCTTCTGGTTTCTTTTTCATCGTCCACGTGTCCTCTATCAGATGCAAATACGAGTTTGTTTTGATACCAGCCTGCGCCCCAATCAGATTGTGGCGAGTTTAATTTTGTTTCATTGGCAATATTGATTTTTTTTGGATTTTTCATCCATACCATTGCCGAGTCGCAACTTGCCATCCATAGGTCGAGTTGTTTTGCGGTAACTTCTTTTTGTGCTTTGGCATATTGCAGGAACTGCTCTTTGGCCTCACTGTACTTCGCATTTCTTTGTAAGGCTTTCGCATAGCTTAAAATGTTTTCTGGTTTACTTTGGGGCATTGCTATTGCTATGGCAAACCAACTTTCTGCTTCTACAGCATTATTAATCAGTTCGTAACTTTTGCCCAATCTTTCGGCAGCATGTAGGGTCTTCTTTTTTTGGAAGGCTTGTTCGTACAAATCTATAGCCCTCGCATAATTATATAATTCGTACGCTTTATCGGCTTCGTTTAAAACATACTGTGCTTGTAATGGCCTGCTTACCAGTAGTAGCGATAGGACCATTAGCCATAACCTTGCGTATTTTTTAAATTGCATTATCATCAATTTTAGCGTTTGTTTGGGTTGATTTAGAAAAAGCGAGGCGTAGCCATACGTAACTTTTTATTGTTGAAGAAATAGCCTACAGAAATTTCGTGAGTTCCACCCGTGTAGCTTCTTATTGCACCTAAAGCAAAATCATAGGCATAACCGATACGCAAATTTTTTGTAGGGAAAACCTGAATGGCCGCCACCGCCGAGTTAAGGTTAGACAAATCTTTTTGTAAGTAATCTTTGTTATATAATTTTACTCCAGTACGGTAAGAACCACCGATCCAGAATTTTTCTGCCAAGATTAAAAATGCGGTGACATCTAAACTTGTAGGCCCGGCTCTATCATCCTTCAATAAAAAAGATGGCTTAATTAGAATGTCTGTAGACAAGGGCAGCAAAGCGCCAGCAGTAAGGTAATAATGTGGCTTAGGTTGCGGAATGTAGGCATATCTTTCGATACTGATGTACTGCGAAACCAAATTATCGGCACTAAAACCAGCATATAAACGATCGTTGGCAAAATATATACCTACCCTAGCATCAGGCACTATGGCATTTTGCATGCCCAAAGGCTGGTCTGGTTCCAAATCATTTGGATTAAGCAATGCCCCATTTAAACCTAATTGAACCATTCCTGCTCCTAAACCAAAAGCCAGTCTAGAGGTTCCGTCGGCATTTAGCCTTAAACGGTAAGCATAATTGGCGTAGGCCGATAAATTTTGTTGTGCACCCAGTTTATCATTGCTTATTTGTAAGGCCAACCCAACATTGCCGTCGTTAGCTATGGCATCTATTGCCAAGCTCAACGTTTTGGGAGATCCTTGAATTCCTGTCCATTGGTTACGGTAAAATGCATGCGCATTCAATTGCTCCCGATAGCCCGCGTAGGCAGGATTGATATATATGCCATTGAACATATACTGGCTGAACTGCGCATCTTGCTGTGCGTACATATAGTTTGCCGCCAGTATAAATACGATGGTTAGTAGTGTTTTTCTCATTTTAATTTTGGCCTAATAACCTCAACTCATTAATTTTTAAATTTTCTTATCAGTGTTACCCAACCTTTAAACACTTGCCATGTTGATGAGGCATTTTCTTTTACCCGTAACACATAATAATAGGTGCCTTCGTTTAAGCCTTCGCCCGTCCAAGTATTTTTATAGTTAGCTTGCTTGAATACCTCATTTCCCCATCTATTTACAATAACCAGGTCGTTTTCTGCAAATAGCTCTAGTCCGCGTATCTCAAAAGTATCATTGTTCCCGTCGCCGTTTGGCGTATATAAGTTTGGAATAACGAGTGTTGAACCAGTTACCGAATACTTGGTAAACCATGCGCCATTGGCAATGGCCTCGCCAACGATGTTTACGCCAAAGCGGGTATGCAGCCCTGGCAATGAGCTGTTGCTTTTTGCAATATCCCATTTGGTGTTCGACACGTACTGTGCAATTCCAGCATTTTCGTCTTTAAACAAACTGCCATTGGTGTAGCTATTGTGCTGTAAAGAAAGGTCTGCCTTTAGCGGTATATTCGCAAAAATGTGCCAATTTCTATCCATTCCCAATTCGGGTTTAATGCCGGCCAAATTGGAAGCCTTATAATCTTGAACACTGGCGAAAATACGGCCTCCCTGCTTAACATCTACGGTAGCTGGCGTATAGTCATTTACGGCTATGCCTATTGGAAATTCAAAATTACCTGAAGCCGCATAGTCTTTGATTACATGTGCGGCGATACTATTACTGGTGACAACCATGCGATTAGCATTATAATTAACAGGCATTCCCTGTTCGTCAAAATGCAGGTTATTACCATTTAAAATAATATTTGCACCGTTTACAGCAAAACTAAGCTGTGCACCCACGTTAAGCTGTGCCGCCGAAGCACCCGTGCCATTTATCGTTCCGTAACCTGGATCATTAATATCTGCCAATAACAAATTAGCATTGTTACGGTGTTCTATAAACAGCTTAATAAAAGCGCCATTATTGCCATCTATGTGAGTGGGGCCAGCCGGCATATCTACATAATATGGGTTGTTGCCGGGATTGTAAATGATAATTTTACCAGTACCACTAAACTTAGCTCCTGGTGCAATCCAAATATTCTTACTGTAGATTTCTAATATACCATCAATTTGCCAAACTGCGTCGGGACCGAAATAAGTGCCTTCACTGAAACGCTGTTCCATTGTTCCGGCAGAAACTGTAGTAATTGAATTATCGACAGTCATGCTTCCAGCTCCGTTTTGCGCATGTACCTGCAGTTTTAAGCTAAATAGCAGGCTAACATAAAGGATAATTTGGTGTCTGTAATTTTTCATTTTCTAAAATGGTCTTTATTTTGCTCGGCTTTCTCACAATTTTTTCTGATGATATAAAAAGATGGCTGGTTATTTCATTTACTTCCAATAATTCCAAACTTTACCATCAAATACAGCAAGCGCTTTCCTATTGGTGTCGTAGCACATCATCCCTGGGTAAGGGCTTTTTACATTTAAATGCGGATTAGAAATTTTGGGCAGAACCAGGGCTTTATTTGGAGACTCCAATACCAATACACCATCAACTGCCCCATCCACATAATTTCCAGATCCGTCTACAACTTTGGTAGTTCTAGAACCCATAATGGTTTGTTTGCCATTATCAACGGTACCACTATATGGCGCAATGGGCACGGTTCCGGCAATATCGCCCACACCAGAAAGATTTACCCAAACTCCGTTTTGATACATTTTTACGATTTTGGCAACTTTATCAAATAAAAACGTTCCGTTTGCGGGATTTGTAGGCAGTGTTTCTACAGCAGGCAATATGATGCCTTTGGTAGTACCTGTTGCAAAATCCAAAACAGCTGATGGACTGCTAACGGTTTGGTTCGCAATCACCGTTTGTGCATTGGCTACCGAAAGCATGCCTAAACTCAGAATCAATAAAACGAAATACTTTTTCATACTATTATTTTTTATAGATGCTTAATTACAATCTTTAGCTAAACAGTTCCATACCGAGCCATTGTATAGTTTTACGCAGGCGGCTGTAATGTCATAAACCAACATCCCTTCTACGGGATTAGCAACATCACTTGCATTTTTTACCCTGGTAATTACAAAACCTTTATTCTTCGATTCAATAACGATATGCCCATTAGGTATATTAGCAGGCCAGCCTGTTGTACCGCCCGTAAAACCTGCCAGACTAGAAATTCCCGTGGTGCTTGGCAAACCAGCTGCATCAAATAGACCAGGTTGGGTACAGATAGCTACTAATAATCCACATATATCGAGAGGGGATACATAAGTGTATTTATTCAAATTGGTTGAAGCAACATTAGAACCGTCTCCCATAGATCCACGCACATTCGTACCGATAAAACCAAAGCTCGTAGAGCTTGCTTTAAAGTTGATGACATGATTACCTCCGTCTTCTACAGCGATTACCTTATCATTTAAGCCAAGCTCGTTTGCTCCAGTACCGTTACCCGGCATATAGCTTGGGTCAATTCCATTACTACTAGCCCCACCTAATTGCTGGCGTAGATTGTATCCCCATCCCCATTGTTTTCCATCGGTAGTCAATACATTAATAGATGGATAATCATTAGTGTGCTCAGCCGGCGAGATCCAGGCGATATTGCCACCTAGGGTATTACTACCTGAAGTAGCGGTTACCTCTGTCCAATTCAGTCTTATGGTGGCATCACCAAGCCCCAACTGTCTTTGCGCATTATAACCCATAGCATAGAGCTTGCCGTTGGTAGCCAAAAGATAATAAGAGCTTTCTCCTTCATTAACCCCTTCGGTCATCCCTATCATTTTTGGAGTTATTCCAACAGGAACATTGATTTCTGTAGCGTAATTAGATACTGTAGCATTAGTACCATTACCATGAAAAGTAACATTCCCCCAGGTATACAACTTGCCATCAGAAGTTAAAGCGAACTTAGTATTCCATATACCACGCACAGCAACTACATTGTCCAGCGTCTGGGTAGCCGATATCATCACACGGTGCCATATTAGATCATTAGCCGAAGTGTTCGCAGCTCCATCTCCATAATAATCTGAATTATAATTCCATACTGCACCGCTACAGGTTGTAATAGTTAATGACCCTTGATTAGCCACCATCATTTTTACATTAGCCGGGCTAACTCCCGGTGGCAGACCGTCTGCCTTTCCGTTAACCGATTGCTTGCCAAATCTGAAGTCGCCTGTGCTTCTAAATCCTATAGGAAGAATACTATTTCCCCAGGTATAAAGCCCATCGGTAGTCAGTAAAACAAAGCCATTACTACTACCGCCCATTGTTGCTTTTAAGGGTGTACCGGTATAGTTGAAGCCTGAGCCTGTGCCTGGAAGTGATGTAGCAGGGTCAATTTTCGTTGGCGTATACAGGTCTAATATAAGGTTAGCATTTGCATTATCTACTTTAGGTGATGTGTTCGGTCCCCAGATATAAAACGAACCGTCTTTTTGTTTTACGATAGTAGCTGTTTCAGATGCAACCATATTATCATATTCTATGGTATTAGGATCTGTTGCATTAAGGTAAGTGTTGTCATTGCAACCTGGGGTACAAGCTACTTCATCCAATGCCGCATAGGTAATATACCTGTTGGCGTTTCCTGAGTCAAAGTTATAGCTGTGTACCCATTTTCCAGTCGTGGCATTATAGGTTCCGTTAAGGGACACTACATTGGTTGTAAATGTTGCATTGTCCGCAATGATCATTTTTACCTGGTCTCCACTCCCAAAACCTGCCCCATAAGCAGAAAGGTCTGCTGCAAAGTACATCGTACCGCTGGTATTGGTACGCTGTGCCAGCCATATTCTTGGGATACGTAAACCACCTGTAAAGCCGTTTAGCGCAATGCTACTTAACGTAGTTGTTGCATTATTGTTATCTCCCAATAGGAAATAGGTTTTGTCATTGGCAAAGCTGGTACGTGAAGCCGTATTGTTCGGGCTTACAAAATCATTGGTAGTGGCTACGGCAAGAATGGTTCCGGCATTTACAGATGTAGAAACTTTCTGCTCAAATGCTTCAATATCATCTCTTGCAATTCCGAAAACGTTGTTGTTGTAAACGGCATTGAGTGTCCTGCTCCATACGCTAGCTCCGTCTGTATTGGTATAGTCATACAGGTTATTAGCACCTGCTGTAGCTAACTGTCCTAATGTAATCCCATACTTGATGGCAAGATAAGAATCTACCTGTCTACGTTCCACATTCGATAAGGTACCAGCACCGTAAACAATGGTTTCTCCAATATGTCCGATGAAACCGGCATTATCGCTACCATTTCCTGAAAAAACAGTATTTCCAAACATATGCCCGCCGAATTGATAACCTATTAAAGAATAAGTTACGGAAGCTGACATCAATTCTCCATTCAATCCTTTAGCAGTGGCGATGTCTGTATTTCTGTAATACATGATGCTTGGTATGGTTGTACTGTATGCAGGAAGTACATTTGGATAATTAGTACCTCCGTTATACACTCTTCTTTCAATTTGTCCTGTTGGCCAAATACCGAAAGCATCCCAGTTTGTAATACCGGTAGTGGTATTATCCATCCCTACACTGAATAATCTTGGATTTGTTCCGCCAGAGGCCAAACCTTCTTTAGTCAATGTAAAGACATCGTAATTTAAACTCGTCAAAGTACGTATTGCGTTATTCCCTAATGTTTGTGTTCCTACTGTAAAGTTAATTCCAGGATTAAAGTTGAAATAATTGGAAGCTCCCTGTACATACTTTGGTAATGCGTTAGCTCCCAACTGCGCAACGGCAGTGCCGTTCCACACATCTGTCCATCCGGTTACGTCTGTTGCTGCACCGGTATTTGCAGCATTTTTATCAGCTCTGTACCAGTAAGATAATCCATTTGCAACACCTCCCGGAGCATTTCCAAAACCTGCAAAGGTGAAGAACTGTCCATTTGATAATGTAACGTTTGCAGTATTGTACACCACCCCATTCACAGTAACTTCTGTAGCCATTGGGGTAAAGGCATCGGTTCCGTCAAAAGCAGCATCAGGAGATTGTACCAGATACAGGTTCTTCACTTCTTTAGGCCATGCAACGGTTACGGTTCCTACATTTCCTGAATTTTGTACTTTCCAGATTGCTTCAAAACGGTAATTGGTTACTCCATTTGTTCCAGCAGCATAAACAAAAGGCGTCGTTAAGCTTTGCTTCAGACCGTTATCTCCTGTCATCAAATATTGCATATCGTTTACTAAACTAGTACCGTTAGCCGCGTTGTTAGCTGCAAATCCTGTAGTAGAAAGCACAAGTTGTTGTGAAGCATTGGTACTTCCAGACTGTTTCTGGTCTAATGCTGTTAACCTGTCTTTTGCAATACCAAAAATGTTATTATTGTAACCGGTGTTAATTATTCTATCCCATACTACATTGCCGTTGGTTGCAAGATAGCTTTCTGCTAAAGTTACTCCGTTCTTTACAGCAAGGTAAGAGTTTACTCGTGATTGCTCATTGGCAGTTAAGGCACGTTTGAACCAAACAACTTCCATAATGTCTCCAGGGAAAGCACCAGCAGCGTCCCATCCCCCCAGGCCTATCTTTAAATTGCGCCCGTAGCTCTGGAATTTATTCCCTGTTGCAAATGGTGTTGTTTCATAAGCGCCGTTCAGTCCTAATACTTTTTCTCCTCCGGCTGAAGCTGAACTTCCGCCATTTGCTGTGGAATTATTAGCAATCGCAGAGAAGACATTGGACTGTCCGATATTAAAGGTGGCAGAAAAATCTGTTGATGTGGTAGTATTAGAAAATTCATACTGTCTTGGTTTTCCGGCAGCAATCGAAATGCCTGGTTCAGCCGCATTCGCGTCATCATCAATCCCGGTAATACGTCCTGTTCCATTAGCGGTAGCAGGTCTTACTGCAGAGAAAATTGAAGTATTGGTATTAGGTAATTCTACATTCCCTAATGTGTTCAGCTTAGAAGTACTATTTTGAAAATATTTTGCAGCCGTATATCCTGTGGTATAAGGATAGAAGTTATGTGCTCTGTCTGCTGGAGAAAGTGTTATACCTCCTGCTACGTTCGTGATGTTGTCTGCATTGGCAGAATTATCTTTCCATGCTGTGGCAATGTCTCCTGCATCATCGGATTTTACCCAGAAATCTGCTCCAGAAACACCTCCTGCGGTTACGGCGATTACATTTACCGCTAAATCGCTGGCACTTATACAGTTATCAGTGGTCACAGTCCATCGGAAGGTATAGGCACCTGCTGTAAGCCCCGTAACCTGGGTATTATATGCCGATGGGGTTACAATAACCGGATCGGTTGCCGCTACAGGTTTTGCCAACAGTGTCCACATACCCGTAGATGGGCTGGGATCATTACCTGCTAGCATAGTCTGGTTTGCGCCTATTAAAAACTGATTACTACCGGCATTGGCACTTACTATATTTTGTGTAACCGGGATTGTAATACTTTTGGTAAGCGTACCTCCTCCGCATGAAGAAGGGCTTGTGTATTGAACAGCTACATTACCATCTCCTGTAAAAGTTAGCAACCCTGTATTGGAAACTGTAGCAGGGCCACTGGTTACCGTATAGGTACCACCAGCAGGTGAACCGGCAAGCTGCATCGTAGCAACTCCACATGCAGTAGGCGTTGGGCTGGTCAGGTCAACTGGTGTTGCACTACATATTTCTATTGGCGCCGTATTAAAAGTATAGGTGTCTTCTTGAGTGTCCATATCAGAGCCATTACCCATACTTCCGTTAATTCTGTGTCCTATATAACCAAAGTTTGTAGTACATTCTTTTATCAGCATAGTGGTATGACCACCTGTCTGTACCGCAATGATTTTATCTGTTGGAACTATTCCTGCTGGCATTATCGGGTTGCTGTTAAGATTAGCTGCCCCAGCTCCAATCATATCTTTCGAATTGTTACCCCAGGCATATAATGAGCCAGCAGTTGTGAGTACATTCATAGCTACAGCTCTTTCATCTGAAGCGCCAGGGCTTATCCATGCAATATTATTCATTACCGGTCCGGATGCAGAAGTATATCTGGGCTGTACCCAAGAAGTTTGGGTGGCCCCGCTCCAGTTTCCCATTAAGTTGGTCCCACCTGTGCCGCCCGTTCCCATAGCATATAAATTGCCATTGGTCATCAAAACATAGTATGCTGAAGGTTTAGCCGAAAGAGGCCCGTCAACAACCAGCCCTATCATTTTGGGTGTACCAGCAGGAGCTGTCATTTGTGTTGCCATTGTACGAGACGTGATAGCCGTGCCATCCCCTAAATAAGAATATCCCCAGGTCCAAAGTGTACCATCTGATTTTAAGGCGATAATAGCATTACCGCTTCCATTTGTTCTGGCAGCTATTATACCGGTAAGAAAAGTAGTAGCCGTTGTTTGTACACGCGACCATACCGTAGAAGATCCTGTACTACCATTACCTCGTGTTGGTGCATCGGCAGCTAAGACCCATACATCACCGCTGCAGGTGACAATCACCAAAGTGCGATTTGAACCGGCAGTCATCATTTTAACATCTACCGGAGATACGTTAGGTGGTAAACCATCTGCTTTTCCGTTGACGGCTATTTTCCCAAAAGTCTCTGTACCTTTTATATTAATATTCAAAACTATTGTGGTTGCTCCCCATGCGTATAGCCCATCGGATGTTAAAGCGACAAACTGAGCATTACCGGTCACTGGGGTTGTACTTTTAGATCCATCTGATGCGCCGGTCACCTTGTAGACTTTGGCACTGCCCAATGCAGGATAATTGGTCGCATTCAGGTCTTGTGGAATTAATACATTAGATATCCCATCGTTGGCTATACCTTCTCCCCATACCTTGAAGCCTCCGGAAGAGGTTCTTACGATTGAAGAGTGATAAGTAGATACAAAGTTATCATACTCTATGGTAGCAGGGTTGTTGTAGGTAAGGGTTTTCAGAAAAGAGTTATCATAGTTCGTATTACTGCATCCCTCACCGGAAGCAAAGCCGCAGAGCTGTGCATAAACTGTCAAATTGCCCAGAAAGAGCAACATAAATAAAAAAAGTTTTTGCTTTTTCATTGTTTGGTTTTTATGGGTCCCCTTCTTCTTTGAAGAAAGGAACCCCACTAAGATTTCTTTCCCTCTTATTGTTTATTGATTAATAACTGCTCTAGTTTTTTCAAGCGTTCTTCCAATTCGCTGGTTTTATTTTGAAGTGCTTGGATCTCTTTATCTTTTTGGCTCAACTTATCATTCATCTCGATGACATGCAGGTACAATTCTTCCAGCTTTTCTAGTTGTTGCATAGAAAGCTGAGTTAGATCTATACTGTAACCATTTTTACCAACGTTAACCTCACTAACTGGCGTAACGCCTGGTAAGTGCTTATTCTTTTTAATGAATTCGGCTACTTCTTTTAAAGATTTGAATTTGTAGTCTTTATAAATTTTAGAGAAACCATCGAAATAATCTTCAAATACATAATCGGCATAAACACTATTCGTAGTCCAGATTTTACCAGTCGTAGAGATATCTCCAGCTACGTGCAACAGAGGTTGGATGGTGGTTGCACCTACTGTGAACGACGGAGCCGTTGTGGCGCCTATCGCAAATTCCCCTGTTGGTGTTACCGTAGCTCTTGTGAGCCCATTAGTAATAAGATTTAATGGCTTAGCTTGTCCTGTAGTTGTTCCTACATTTAAAGATGTAGCATTGCCTCGTGCAGTTAATTGGGCAGCCAAACCATTATCAACATATAAATCTACTATACCACCACCGCCGTTTAAGGTTAGGTTTGCTCTATTCGTTGTACCAATAATAGACTGGCTTGCATTACCGGCATTATTCGTGTTAAATAAGATACTACCATTGGCCGCAGTTGAAAACGTTAAAGTCTTCGAATTCATATCTACCGTTCTGTTACCAGCTAACGTACCATCATTGGTATAAAGATTATTACTTAGCGCAGCGATTGCAGCGGTTTTTAAAACACCGTTTGCATCAGCAACCACTACCTTGTCTGTTGCAGTGTTTCCTGCCAGGCCGTTAATATCCCTAATTCGAACATTTCCAGATCCAACATCAAATTGTTCTGAAGGCGCATCGAAGGCGGTAGCTATACCTACAAGTCCTGTTCCTGTAATACGCATTCTTTCGGCTCCTGAAGTATTGCCACCTGCACTTGTTGAAAATACTAACGGTGCTGGATCTGTTGTCATGTGGGTAGTAATCAACAATTGCTGAACTCCCGCCCCAGTTGCCGTTAAATTAACCTGACCACTTGGAAAAGACTGCATATCAAAACGATTATAAGTAGCTCCAGCACCCGAACTCACATATATATCTGCATCGTTTGTACCTT
Organism: Pedobacter sp. TM02; assembly: GCF_059705275.1. Lineage (NCBI taxonomy): Bacteria > Pseudomonadati > Bacteroidota > Sphingobacteriia > Sphingobacteriales > Sphingobacteriaceae > Pedobacter > Pedobacter sp. TM02. The sequence goes on along the minus strand of NZ_AP046530.1, from coordinate 1,549,206 downwards.
GTGCCTCAGAGCCAATACGGCCATTTGGATCAAACCTAATAACTCTTTCCGGTGAAACAAACCTAAGGCTGTTTCCAGCTAAAGTTACTGTTCTGTTATTTGTTAGTGAACCGTTTGCATTGTATATATTGACAAAAGATGATGGAGAAATTGATCTTAACACACCTGTAGTCGGATCTGTAACCACAAGATTATCGCTATTTGAACCAGTTTGTAGGCCTTTAACAGCTAAAGTATTAGTAGCATCTGTTACTATAGCAGTTGCTTTGATTAAGTTGCCACCTAATTGGATATTATCTGCAGTTTTAGTTAAACCATTATCTGCGGTTACGGCAGCTGTAGTTCCTGCAGGACCTTGAGGACCTGTAGTACCTGCTGGACCTTTTAATGTTCCACCGTCTGCTGTCCACGTACCACCTGTTTTGATATAGGTTAAACCAGTTGTCGTATCTACATATGTATCGCCATCAACACCTGTGCCTGCTCCGGGAACTGTCGTTCCGCTTAGCATCGATTTACCGTTGGTTCCATTAGTTCCGTTCGAACCAGTAGCTCCCGCTGGACCTTTAATATTGCCATTTGAGATCCAGGCTGTACCGTTGTAAACATAGGTTTCACCTGTAGATGTATTAATGAAAGTATCTCCATTGGTTCCGGCAGCTGGCAAAGCTGTACCGCTGGTTACAGAAGTACCGTTCGTTCCGTTGGTGCCATTTGTTCCGGCAGGACCTTGCGGACCAAGAGCGCCTTGAATACCCTGGGCGCCCTGCGGGCCGCGGATATTGCCGTTGGAAACCCAAGTCGTTCCGTTGTAAACATAGGTTTCGCCAGTGGTCGTATTAATGAAAGTATCTCCATTGGTACCGGTAGCTGGCAAAGCCGTACCGCTGGTTACAGAAGTACCGTTCGTACCATTGGTGCCGTTGGTTCCGGCAGGACCCTGGGCACCCTGCGGGCCACGGATGTTGCCGTTGGAAACCCAAGTCGTTCCGTTGTAGACATAGGTTTCGCCGGTTGTCGTGTTGATGTAGGTATCGCCAGTGGCACCCGTACCCGTTGGGGCGGTCGTGCCGCTGGTTACCGAAGTACCGTTAGTTCCGTTGGTGCCATTGGTACCGGCAGGGCCTTGCGGACCAAGAGCGCCTTGAATACCCTGGATACCCTGCGGGCCACGGATATTGCCGTTAACTACCCAAGTGGTGCCGTTGTAAACATAGGTTTCACCTGTGGTCGTATTAATGAATGTATCTCCATTGGTACCGGTAGCTGGCAAAGCTGTACCGCTGGTTACAGAAGTACCGTTCGTACCATTGGTGCCGTTGGTTCCGGCAGGACCTTGCGGACCAAGAGCGCCTTGAATACCCTGGATACCCTGAGGGCCACGGATGTTGCCGTTGGAAACCCAAGTGGTGCCGTTGTAAACATAGGTTTCGCCAGTGGTCGTATTAATGAAAGTATCTCCGTTGGTACCGGTAGCTGGCAAAGCTGTACCGCTGGTTACAGAAGTACCATTAGCTCCATTGGTGCCGTTGGTACCGTTGGTACCGGCAGGACCCTGGGCACCCTGAGGGCCACGGATGTTGCCGTTAACTACCCAAGTGGTGCCGTTGTAGACATAGGTTTCGCCGGTTGTCGTGTTAATATAGGTATCTCCAGTGGTACCCGTACCCGTTGGGGCGGTGGTACCGCTGGTTACAGAAGTACCATTCGTTCCGTTCGTACCATTGGTGCCGTTGGTGCCGGCAGTACCTTGGGCACCCTGAGGGCCACGGATGTTGCCGTTGGAAACCCAAGTGGTGCCGTTGTAAACATAGGTTTCGCCAGTGGTCGTATTAATGAAAGTATCTCCATTGGTACCGGTAGCTGGCAAAGCTGTACCGCTGGTTACAGAAGTACCATTCGTTCCGTTCGTACCATTGGTACCGTTGGTGCCGGCAGGACCCTGGGCACCCTGCGGGCCACGGATGTTGCCGTTGGAAACCCAAGTCGTTCCGTTGTAGACATAGGTTTCGCCTGTAGTCGTATTAATGAAAGTATCTCCATTGGTACCGGTAGCTGGCAAAGCTGTACCGCTGGCTACAGAAGTACCGTTCGTACCATTGGTACCGTTGGTGCCATTGGTTCCGTTCGCACCAGTAGCTCCTGCTGGACCTTTAATGTTGCCATTTGAAATCCAGGTTGTACCGTTGTAAACATAGGTTTCACCTGTAGCCGTATTAATGAAAGTATCTCCATTGGTTCCGGCAGCTGGCAAAGCTGTGCCGCTGGTTATCGAAGTACCGTTCGTACCATTGGTTCCGGCAGGACCCTGGGCACCCTGCGGGCCACGGATATTGCCGTTAACTACCCAATTGGTACCGTTGTAGACATAGGTTTCGCCGGTGGTCGTGTTGATGTAGGTATCGCCATTGGCGCCCGTACCCGTTGGGGCAGTGGTGCCACTAGTTACCGAAGTACCGTTCGTTCCGTTCGTACCATTGATACCGGCAGGACCCTGGGCGCCCTGTGGCCCGCGGATGTTGCCGTTGGAAACCCAGGTCGTTCCGTTATAGACATAGGTTTCGCCAGTGCTTGTGTTGATGTAGGTATCGCCAGTGGTGCCCGTACCCGTTGGGGCGGTGGTGCCGCTGGTTACCGAAGTACCATTAGCTCCATTGGTGCCGTTGGTACCGGCAGGACCCTGGGCACCCTGAGGGCCACGGATGTTGCCGTTAACTACCCAAGTGGTGCCGTTGTAGACATAGGTTTCGCCGGTTGTCGTGTTAATATAGGTATCTCCAGTGGTACCCGTACCCGTTGGGGCAGCGGTGCCGCTGGTTACCGACTTGCCATCGACACCGTTCGTTCCGTTGGTGCCATTGGTTCCGGCAGGACCTTGCGGTCCGACAGCACCAATAACATTTGTCCAAGTGTTGGTAGCAGGATTGTAAATCCATACCCCGCTATCATTATTGACAATAATTACACCGGCTCCTGGGCCACCAGGCTGTCCCGGTGTACCTGGTTGACCTGTTTTTCCGGGTTGTGATTCTACCAAAGTAATAGAAGAATTTTTTACAAAAATCCATTTACTCCCATCATTATAATAGATACCAGGAACTACGTCATTCACCGTAGCAGTATTGTAAACCATCATACCTGCCACGTGAGCCGAGGTGGGCGATGGATCGTTTGTTGCTGTGAGTGCTACACGTGCATGTAATAAGCCTTTCTTGGTACTTTCCAGCTCCAAGAGGGCGTCCTTGTTTGGTAAATTTCCATTAGTTACCGTGCCATCTTTAATTTTCTGTTGCGCAAATGCAACAGAAATGCACAGTACAAAAGCTAAACTGAATAATAGACGTTTATGCATATTTTTATAATTATCGTGTTTAAGATTTAAGAGCGACAGAACAGAGCATTAATATCCTTTCTTTCCTACATCCTTTTTGTTAAATAAGCCTTCGACATGGGGATGGTTTGTCGCGGGGTCACATAAGAGTAAATGATATACCCAAATCAAATAAACAACTCCGATCAAGCCTCGAGGTATGTCGGAAATGTGTATTTTAGTTTGATGAAAATTCTTCGTTTTTAAACTTCCAGCAACAGTCCTACAACAGGCCGAGAAGTGTTTTACGAATTAAAAGCCTATGGTGAATTAAAGACATTCCAAATGTGATCTCAAATGTTCTTCTCCTATGGCGTCCAATAGTTCTGTCATACCATAATATTTAATAGCCGCAACAATATCAACATGGCTTAATATATCTTCAACTTTTATTTCGTCCATATCAACATCTAAAAAAGGTCTATCTAAAGCTGGAACAACGTGTATCATTTCTGCATTTTTTATAGTTAAATACATTTTATAATGAAATTAAATTCCAAATCAACCTGATCATTACCTCATTTAGATTTCGTTTCGCAGATAATCCAATTGGTATTCGTAACGTTGCTCACCTCTACCGTTGAGTTGAAAGATTAAATGTATGGCAAAATAAAACACTTTATTGCAACGGATAAATGGATATTGAGCATTATAACAATATTCTGGTATGCCAATTATCCAAATAGCAATAATTTGCGATATAGCTTTTATTACTTTAACTTAGATTTTTCAGGACTGCCTGCAGTAAAAACATTATACCAGTCATAAACATTTATTAACTATTAATTAATGTTTATAACAAACTGAATTCCATACTTTTGTTATATTAGGTTATATGGAGAAAGCCAATACAGTAGCCATTATTTTTGATGACCATCTTCTATTTGCAGATTCTTTCTCGGCACTGATAGAACGGCTGGAACTTTTTAGTGCGGTCCACCTACTTCATGATAAAAGAGAATTAACACATTTTCTCATCAAAAACTCAAAAACAAAAATTTACCTATTTTTGGATTACTATCTAAAAAATGAAAATGGGCTAATGCTTGTCAATGAGATAAAGCGTTTAAATCGGCTGGTCACGATCATTATGATGAGTTCGACCATAAGCCCAGCGGTCATTACAAATATTTTAAATTATAAGCCCCAGGGATTTATCTCTAAATCGTCTGGGTTTGATACGATACTCCAATGCCTAACTACCGTATCAAGTGGCCAACAGTATATCTGTCCTGTAATCAGTAAAATCGTTGAAGCTACCGATACCAAGAGAAAAATACCGTTTACGGCCCGTGAGTTGGAGATTCTCCAGTATTTTGCACAAGGGTTGTCCATTGCCCACACGGCCGAAAAAACCTATCTCAGCAAACATACGATTGTAGCGCATCGGCGAAAAATGATGTCGAAAGTGAATGTAAATTCCATTACGGAACTATTAGCCTATGCACGCGTACAGGAGTTAATTTGACAATCTTTTCAAATTTTCGCGAGTTACAATTGATGAATAATCCATCTTGTATTCTTTACTTTTTATTTTTGATATTATCATCCCTATTATCATGCTTTACTTATTACGAAAACGATGTTTGCTTCCGATTTTATTGGTTTATGTTGGTGTCAGTTGCGCGCATGGCCAAATCCGACAAATCGAGCAGGAGTTGCATGGATTATCTTTAATCAAAGACAGTGTTGCCCTCATCAACAGCCTAAACAGGCTGGGAACACTTTACAGAGCCAGAAATGCAGACAGCTGTTTTTATTATGGGGTTAAGGCCAAAGGTATGGCTGCCAATATACATTACCAGAGGGGGCAAACAGAGGCCAACCATTTAATCGCGTACGCTTTTTATAAAAGAGGGTTATATGCCGAATCATTGGAATTGCTCGGAAAGATCTTATCACAGTATCAGCACCTTAACGAGACCGAAAAAATCATTCAGGTAAACCTGGATATGTGCGAGGTGATGAACAAGGGCATCTCCGATAGGGCTAAGATTATTTCACTTTTGCAAAAGACTATCCAAATGGGAAAAAAGTTGAAAAAAGACAGCATCATGTCCAAGGTATATATCAGTTATTGTTCGCGTAATCCAGATCTTCCGCAGGATAGCATTCAATACTACCTGAACAAGTCCAAAGAAATTGCAAACCGCTACAAAGATGAAACCTTGCTGATTTACAATCGACTATGGCAAGGACGTTCTTTAGTTTTAAAAGGCCAGTTACGGGAAGCCTTGCCACTAGCCAAACAGGCGCTACTTGATGCCAAGCGTATTGGCAACACAGATATGCTGATCAATGCATTATTCCTAATGACAGGATTTTATGACAACAATCCTAAAAAGCAGCTTGAGTTTTTTTATCAGGCTTATGAGGTGGCAGAAAAAAATGGAGACAGTTCCATAGAAATGTACATCTTACACAATGCATTAGAAGTGGCAAAACGATTAGGCGATAAAGACGAAATCATCAAAGTTTATTTCGAACTGGATAAATCGATGACAGCAGAATGGGAAAGATCAAGAAAGTTCATCAATGATTATGTTGCATACAATGCGGTGCAGGACAACAATAAGCTATTAAGCGAAAAAAATGCGCAACGGACCCTTTGGTTACTGATCATTTCGTTTTCTTCAGTGGTGATTGTACTGGCCATCTATCTCATCATGCTCCGTAGGGACCGAAAAGCGAAGGCTCAGCTAGCAGTGCTCAACGACATGGCCAATATGCAAATCATAACCCTAGAAGAGGCTAAACACCAAGCCGTAAAGGAAGAGCAACAACGGCTTGGGCAAGATCTCCATGATGGCCTTTCGTCATCCATTGCCGCCATTCGGTATCAATTGGAGGTATTATTAATGGATACCCATGATGTTGCCCTAAAAAACAAATTGAGTATGCTCCTGCACGAAACCGAGAATGCCTATAAAGCAACCCGAAACAAAAGCCATGAATGGTTCCGTGCCGGAGATGAGCAGCAAGAACAATCTTTTGAAAAGCAGATTAAACTACTTACAAGCAGTGCTCTTCCTGACAGCCGGTACCATAAAACTATCCAGATCGACAATAGCGCTTTAATAGGGGTAGATATGGATATGCGAATTGCATTACTCCGTATCATTCAGGAGGCGGTGACTAATATTATCAAACATGCCAAGGCCAAAAATGTAGAAATCTTGATTTACGAAGAAGAAGACACCCTCCTATTGACCATCAGTGATGACGGAATTGGTCTGGATGAAAAGAAACTCAGGAATGGCAATCCAACGATGGGTTTGCAATCCATCCGCCGACGGGTTCAATCCCTTAACGGTGAAACTCAAATCCATTCAGATGTGAAAGGAACCGAATTAATCGTCTCCATTCCATTGGCATTCGCATAATTTAGTGCTAGCCTATAAAACATAGGGTTCAAATTGGGGATAATGGATGCTAATTCCCTTATTCCATTAAAATACTCTTGGCCTTCTCATACATTGCCATATTTTCGGACAATTTTTATTCTCCCGGTTGCGAGTACATCAAACCCAAAAAATTCGGTACTTTGAATGAAAGAAAGAAGTAATGCCACGAAAATAATTTCGTAAGTCCTTAAAAAAGGATAGCGTGACCTGAAGATATTGTTGCTTAGACGACCAAAGAGCCACTGCGCAACAACGCAATGACCACTTTGAACGCAATTCCAATTATTTGTTGAATTCCGGATAAGGAAAGCCGTTGCCCGTTTCGCAGAGAAATTTCAGGCTCCTGAAAAAGAGTGCCCAATCAAAGCTGCAGGAGGCAAACTCGGTCGTATATGCCGCCCAGCCATCGTGATGGAACAAGAGCGTACATCCCTTTTGATGCGGTTCAAGCTCAAAAGTAAGCGTAGTGCCAATCCAGTCTTCAAAAGCTCTTATGCAACGCCACCTCACAAGATGATAAGGTTGGAGTTCGGTTACCTCCATCTCTTTGAAATAATCGGGGCCAAAACCAAACCTCAAAACACTGCCTATTTCGGGCTTTGCCATGGCATCGGGTGTCCACCAGCCTGCCAACCCTTCCTGTGTGGTGAGGGCCCAATAGACTTTTTCGACCGGCGCTCCTACCAACAACCTGTGGCAAATGCTTTTTGTGGCTGTTTGATCAGATTCTGGTGCTGGCCGAACGGCTGTTTCAGTTCCGGTTTCTTTGGGTGTTGCATTACCCTGGCCAGTTGTAACCAGCTTCATTAAGCTATCTTGTATATAATGGGTCCATGCATCGCGACAAACCTGATAGCACTCGTACGACGGCACCAGCCCATGATGTGTAAACTTTAGTTCGATCCCTTCGTTTTTTTCGGTAATCTCAAAAACAACCTGGGTATCTTTCCATTCGCTTTTGTCGACCGTGAACTTGAAATCGTTATCAAGAATGTGCCAGACCACTTTAGCACCAGGCTGCATTTCCGTAATCCTTATCTTGCAACGGTGCACATCCTGGTAATGGTACAAAAATTCGCCGTTGAGCCTGTCGGTGCTCCCTTCAATATTTTCAGACCACCATCCACGCACGTTGACAATGGCATCGAATACTTGTTGGGGCGTTGCATCCACGGTAATGGCTGTTGTAAAATCCTGCTGTTCCATAATTTTTTATTGTTGAATGGTAATGGTGTTTCTTAATTTGCATCTTGCCTACATCTCAAAGGTGTCGAATATATAAATCTGTACATCATCGCTGCCCGGAGCCAAAATCCTGCGATCGGCAGCACACTTTATCCCCTGTTCGGAAGCAAATGCAGTTTTGATGGCATCCAGACTTTCAAAATACAAGGTGCCGATACAATACACATCCGAGTGGCCTGTGGTCGACATTATTTGTTGATGGCCTACTTCATACTTCATCAATCCGGGAAGCTCCTTGGCCAAAGGCACATGAACCTCAAAATAGTGTTTGTTAAAAGCCTCGATATCTTTTGGCGTTTTATAGATAGCAATCATTCTGGCCATGCCGCTTATGTTTTGTTACAGCTCAAAGTTATTGGCTCAACAGCACTTTAAAAGGGTGTAAAATAGACTTTATGAGAGGTTGATTTGGACAAGGCATTTACCTAACTTTGAAACAACAAACAGTTGCATCCGATAGCTCGGTTTCATTTTAAACCCTTTTGTATGAAACATCTTACCCTGTTGGTGCCCGATGCACAAACCGGCCCCAATACCATATCCTGCATCGTGGGCGCCTATCATGTTTTTACAGAGGCCAACAACTACTACAAAAAGCAGAACAGGGAACCGGTGTTCGAAATCGAGCTTGTGGGGGCCTCGGCGCAATCGAGTTTTGTAAATGGATTGCTGATGGTAATGCCACAGGTTGATATAGGCTCTATCCGCCATACCGACCTGATTATTGTTCCTGCCATTGCAGCCGCCTTTAAAAAGCTAGAAGGATTGAATGTACTGCTTGTAGAATGGATATTGGAACAATACAAAAAAGGTACGGAACTTGCCAGCATGTGCACCGGGGCTTACCTGTTGGCTTCGACAGGTTTGCTGGACAAAAAAAGCTGCTCCATCCACTGGAACGCTGCAGCAAATTTCAAAAGCCTGTTTCCAAAGGTAAATTTAAAGCCCGAAAAGCTTATTACCGACGAACAGGGCATTTATACCAATGGAGGCGGCTATTCCTTCCTAAACCTACTGATCTACCTGGTTGAGAAATACTATGACAGGCAAACAGCCATCTACTGTTCCAAAGTATTCCAGATTGATATCGACCGGCAGGCACAATCGGACTTCGTGATCTTCACGGGGCAAAAGAACCATGGCGATGAAGTAATTATCAAGGCACAGGAATATATTGAAAAGAATTTTTCAGAAAAAATATCCATGGAACGGCTTTCGGAAAAGTTTACGGTTGGCAGAAGGAATTTTGACCGCAGGTTTATCAAAGCAACCGGCAATACGCCCGTAGAATACCTGCAAAGGATAAAGATCGAATCGGCCAAAAAGGAACTGGAAACTTCACGCAAGACCATTAGCGAAGTGATGTACGAGGTTGGCTATTCCGACGTTAAGGCATTCAGGGAAGTATTTCGCAAGGTTACCGGCATGTTGCCCCTAGCATACAAAAACAGGTACAACAAACTGCACGGAATAGTTTGATCAAGAATCTATCGTTTGTCGTGCTGCACCTTCCACAAAATATCGAAACCCCGCAAAAAGCATCGGGCATCTTTCTGCCATCCCCAAACCAACGCCTATTTGGTCAGCAACAGCTAATTCCAAACTCATCTTCTTTCTACGCATAAAAATAATATTCCGATTTCCCGAGCACGGATTTCCGGCCATCAAGCCTATGTAAAAGCTATATTTTACAAAGTTTACATTTTTATTTACAATCTAAATTCGCCTTGCCGCAAGGCACCTTGGTAATTTTGCCAGATCAAATTAAACATCAAGGCCACCCGGGCGAAGGGTGCATTACTGCTTTTAAAGTCAATTATTATTAACCCATTTAATTTCTGTAGCATGAACAACAAACTATCAACCACTTCTTTCGTTTTAATTATTGCATCCCTGATTTTCGGTTGCCGTGGACCTGTAAAGGAGGCCAATAAAAACAAGGCGGCAACAAGCGCTTTATCCTTACATGCAGGGGATGAAAGATATATGGCAATAGACACAAAGGAAAGTACCGTAACCTGGCAAGGGTCTTCGTTAGCTGGTGTCAACCCTCATAAAGGATACGTCTATCTATCAAAAGGAGAATTGATGATCGAAAACGGCCAACTGACGGGAGGCACAGCCGAAGTAAACATGACTACCATTGAAGATGAAGCCCATAGAAGCAATAACAACCTGATTAAACACTTAAAAGACCCTGATTTTTTTGATGTTAAGCAATTTCCCTTTTCTACCATTGCCATTACCAAGGTTGCCTCCATCAATACCGAGGATAAGCAAATTACAGGGAATCTGACTATTAAGAACATCACTCACCCTGTTACTTTTCCGGCCAAAGTGGAAGTTAAGAATGGACTGGTTAAAGCGAATGGCAAGCTGACGATTGACCGGACATTATGGGATATCCGTTATAGATCAGGAAAGTTCTATGGACATTTGGCCAATGGGGCAATTTCGGATTCCATTGCATTCGACATCAAGATTATAGCCAAAAAATAATTCTAGGTTCTTAATGTTCTGGAATTATAGCCTTAGGCTCCAGCAAAAACTACAAAAAGCCAGTCAGGTCACGACTGGTTTTTGTATTAAATCCTGTGGCCAATCCACTCAACCTGCCCTATTGCTCCAAATACTGCAAAGCAAACTGGATCCAATCTTTTATGCTCTTGTCCAGGTAAATGTCGGGTTGCATGCCAATGTTGTCAATCGGGTAATCAGGCAATCTTAACGAACGAAAAGTAGGCAATTGCAAAAGGTATTCGGGGCAACCGAAATCGAACCTGCGGGCCGCCGCATAATCCAATCCGCCAGAGGTTACCGTGCCGGCTACTTTTACTTTCTTGCTTTGTTTGGCCTTCATCACGAAATTCTCGGCAGAACTCCCTACCCTATGATCGGTAAGTACCAGCACATGACCGGGGCCTTTCTCGGCAGGCATGACCTTTTGGACGGCAAACGAACTGCCTTCAACATTCACAAATTTTCCCATATTTTGTTTAAACAGGCTAATCCATCGCTTCACTGTGTCTATCTCTCCCTGTTTTTCTTTCTTGTCGCTCACTGTTTTGATATAGCTTTCGAGGCCGTTAACTAAAGTTTGGGTTGCCAGATATTCCACCCCCATCGTCCTGATCGAATTGCTCATGATGTAAGGCAACAGCATTTGATAGGCATTGTCTGTCCCGCCCGAATTTCCCCTAACATCGACAATTAAGTTTTCGGCCTGTGCCAACTGCGAACGGTTGCTTTCCACAAGGTCTTCGATAATATCAACAAAAGGATAATCAAAAGACGGCAGCGTAATGAGCATGGTTTTGTCGGTCAGTTTTTTCATGGTAAATCCGTAAAACTCTCCTACTTTTCTTTTAATCTGCGTGGCTGTAAGGTTCGACTGTGGCGTTTCTTTGATAAAGGCGGCCCTTGCCTCCTTAAAATAAATGATACTGTTGTTGTAGATTTCGTATCGCCCGGTCTTCAGGGTTTTATCGAAGCCATAAAATTCAAACTTGCCATCAGGATATAGCCTGAATTTTATTTCGTTGGGCTTCCAGAAAGCAGAGCTTGAGGTGATGACAAAGCCCACTTGCACACCATCGTTGTTTTTGGTTATTCCGATTTCGTAGCCCACTCCTCCTGTCCATTCAAATTTATTTTTCCAAATTCCTTCCAGAGGCTTAGGTGACTTTTTCAATCCATCCCGAAATTTTGCCAAATCGATATTCACAAAATTAACCGGATCGGTGCTAGCCACGCTTTTTGTACCTACCGAAGTGGCTGGGTTAATCCAGATATGGCCATCCCTGAAAAAAGAGGTATATTTTTTTAAGATGTCAAAACATTTTGCCTTTTCTGCGCTATTGGCCTGTTTCCTTAACTCTTGCTTAAAACTTTCGTACAAAATCTTGTCTTTGGTTTTTTCTTCGAAGCCCGGGTATTCGCTTTCGATTTTCTTAATCAATTTGTCCAGGGCATCGCCACAGGCACATTCGTTTTGTGCATGGGCCATTTTGGTGATGAAAAGTAAGGCTACAAGGAGAATAGTTCTGGTCTTCATGGTGTGTTTTATTAATTCTGCCGGCAAAATAAGCGAAATCAAAAGAATCAAAATTGTAAAAATCGTGCAGAAATATCGCCCCACCTCAATCTCCTAAAAAAACATTCCGATGACTTTAGCCCCTCGTTTCTTTAGGTTTGATTTTTATAACTTTGTTCCATGAGCCAGCACGAAACCATCAACGACTTTTACAAACGCATCCTCAAAGATTCTTGTTTAAACCTATCGGAGCTGAACACGCGCATTGGCCATGTCAACATCTTTTCGAGAGATAATTGCGCTACCATTTCGCCTTACAGCCGTCGCGATTACTACAAGGTATCGCTCATTATAGGCACAGGCACTTTGCACTACGCCGATAAATGGATCTACATCAACAAACCTGCATTGCTGTTCTCCAACCCTATTGTGCCATATTCTTGGGAAGCCGAATCGGAAAAACAAGAAGGCTGGTTCTGCCTTTTTACCGATGCTTTTATTGAGCCCGGCGAACGCAAGGGTTCTTTGCAGGAATCGCCTTTGTTTAGCCTAGGCGCCAATCCGGTTTACTTTTTAGATGAAGCGGCGCTAAAGGAAGTCTCTGATATTTTCATGAAAATGCAGGCCGAAATCCAGTCGAGTTATCCGCACAAGTACAACGTGATCAAAAACTACCTGCATTTGCTTATCCACCAGGCCATGAAGCTCTCGCCTACCGAGGAATTCAAAAAACAGATCAATGCATCCACCCGTATCTGCGGCTTGTTTCTCGAACTACTTGAACGTCAGTTCCCTATTGATACGCCGGCCAATGCCCTGCAAATTAAAACTGCGCAAGATTTTGCCAACAGCTTGTCTGTACACGTCAACCACCTGAACCGCTCGGTAAAGGAAATTTCGGGCAAAACCACCACCGAGCATATTGCCAGTCGCATTACCCAGGAAGCCAAAGCGCTTTTGCAGCACACCGATTGGAACATTGCTGAAATAGGCTATAGTTTGGGTTTTCAGGAACCTGCTTATTTTACCAATTTCTTTAAAAAGAATACAGGCATTACCCCCAATACCGTAAGGTTGCAAATGGCTTAAAACTGCTGTTTGATTTTTATAAGTTTTGGTTTGATAACTATAATTATACAGCCCAGCATTGCGAGTAGTTTTGTATCATAAAATTTCATCATGCCAATCTTATCCCAAAAACTGCAGCCCAAAAACAAAAAGATAGCCACTTTTATCGCTTTTCTATTGATCCCGCTTTCGGGCCTAATTACCGATATGTACCTGCCTTCTATGCCGCACATGGCCATAGAGCTGCACCAGACAGAAAATGCCATTCAGCTTACCTTGGCTTTGTTCCTGATCAGTTACGGACTGGCTCAATTCATTACCGGCAGTCTGGTTGACAGCTATGGCCGCTACAGGCCAACACTCATTGCACTGGCTATTTTCATCGGTAGCAATTTCGTTATCGTATTAACCAAACAAATCGAAGTAATCTACGCCATGCGCATTGTGCAGGGCATTACCACGGGCTTTATCGTAGTAGCCAAAAGAGCCTATTTTGTTGATGTTTATGAAGGTGATGAACGAAAAAAATACCTGAGTTCCCTATCTATCGTATGGTCGTCGGCACCGGTTATTGCTCCGTTTATAGGCGGTTACCTGCAGCAATATTTCAACTGGCAGGCCAATTTTTATGTGTTGGCTGTTTACGGCATCGTGGTATTGGTATTGGAAGCGATCTTCTCGGGCGAAACCGTTCCCGAATATCGACCTTTTCGTTTGCCATCTATCATCAAGGACTACAAAACCATGCTGAGCACACCGCTGTTCTTATACGGCATCTTCATTATCGGGCTTTGTTATGGCACCACCATGGTTTTCGGGCTGTCGGGTTCCTTTATTATCGAGCACCAGTTTGGCTATTCGCCTGTGGTAGCCGGTTATGCGGCCCTGATGATGGGCCTGGCCTGGATGTGCGGTGGCTTGCTGGGCAAAGCACTGATCCAAAAGCCGTTTATCCCCAAAATACGAATCGCCAATATGCTGCAGTTGATTTTTATTGCGGGCATGCTCGTTAGCGCGCAATGGTTTAACAACATTTTCACGTTGATATTTTTTGCCTTTTTGATCCATGTCTGCGTTGGCTTCATCTTCAACAATTATTTCGCCTACTGTTTGGGCAGGTTTCCGCAAATGGCTGGAGTAGCGAGCGGCTTGAGCGGTGGCGCCAATTTTATCATCACCTCGGTATGCAGCTACACCGTGGTAGGCGTTTTGCATCCCCAATCTCAATTAGGACTTGGCTACGGCTATCTGTTTATCGGGCTTATTGCTTTGCTACTGCTCCAGTTTTTGGTTAAACCAGTGGTCAACACTAAAGCGGCAATAGCTTAAAACATTATAAACAAATCGTTATTTACGACTATTCAAACCATATCGTTATGAAATATAGAAATCTTGGAAAAACAACTGAACAACTATCGGCTATAGGCCTGGGTTGTATGGGCATGAGCTTTGCTTATGGCCCTGCCGACGATACCGAAAGCATTGCCACCTTGCATAAAGCCTTGGATCTGGGCATAAATTTTTGGGATACCGCCGACGTTTATGGCAATGGCCTGAACGAAGAACTGATTTCGAAGGTTTTGGTACCCAACCGCGACAAGGTTTTCATTGCCACCAAATTTGGCTTCAGGTTTAAGGAAGATACAGGCACTTCAAATGCCGTAGGCACCTATTTCGATGGTTCGCCAAAATGGATGAAACAAGCCGTTGAAGCCAGTCTGAAAAGACTGAAAACAGACACCATCGATTTGTATTACGCACACCGTGTTGACGTGAATGTTCCGATAGAGGAAACCGTTGGCGCCATGGCCGAGCTGGTAAAAGAAGGCAAGGTAAAATACCTGGGCCTGAGCGAAGCCTCGCCGGCATCGCTCCGTAAAGCACACGCCGTGCACCCTATTTCGGCCCTGCAAAGCGAATATTCCTTGCTAACCAGGAATGTAGAAGGCGAAATTCTGGCAACCACCAGAGAACTGGGCATTACTTTGGTTCCTTACTCGCCATTGGCAAGGGGATTGGTTTCGAATACGCTCGACCTCAATGCCCTAACAGCCGACGATTTTAGAAAAACCCTGCCCCGCAACCAAGGCGAACATGCCGAAAACAACGCCAGGTTAGTGGCCGATTTTGCACTGTTGGCTCAGGATAAAGACTGTACACCTGCCCAATTGGCTTTGGCTTGGGTATTGGCACAGGGTGATGACATTATCCCTATTCCGGGCACCAAGAAAAGAAAATACCTACAGGAAAATGCTGGCGCCGTTGAAGTACAACTGTCAGGAGCAGAATTAAATGTGATAGAAGAAATCCTGAAAAAATATCCGAATGTTGGTGCCCGTTATGCCGAAGGCGCCATGAAATTGGTCAACAATTAACTTTCGTAACTACCCCTTACCAACCAAGCTGCCCATTGGGTAGCTTGGTTGCTTGCTGAAAGTTTCTTCTTTATTTAATTGTTTGCAGATTGTCTTGCTGGTTGTCGTCTAAATAATAGGCATAAGGATCTAGGGCGACAGCTTTGGGCTTTTGAGGCACCATGATGCTCAAAATGGTTTGCCGTTTGGTAAAATGATGCTTTTTCAAATAAAACGGTTTGGTTTGGTCGGTCCAGTCTTCCTTAAGTTGATCAAAAGTGGCCAAATCTACCGTCATATGGGGTTGCAACGCTGTCTTTCCGGCCTTTTCGCTGGGCTCAATATTTACCTGCAACTTCAATTCGTACTGGCCGTTTGCCAACGCTTTGCCTGGCAGCACTTTAAGGCTCATCCGGTAAATCATAATTTTGTTGATGCTCTCGTCTATAAACTGCCTTTGTTCATGAGTAGCTGCTTTGTATAATTCGGCAACCAGGTCTTCAGTTCCCGCCTTTTTGTTAGGGCTCGAATGTTTGGCGAGCAACCGGCTCAGCACCAGGTTCATTTCACGCTCGCCCAGCATTTCTTTCAAGGCATACATCACCAACCCGCCTTTTTGATAATAGATATATGGTTGGTTATACGATTTGCCCAATGGCCGTTCTTCACGGTCGGTGGCGCTGTAAACAAAATAAAGGTTGTTGTCGAAACTCAGGTATTTGCGCAGGTACATCTTGCCATATCGATGTTCCATCAATACAGCTTCGGTATATTTCGCTATCGATTCGGTAAACATATCGGCTCCGGGCTGCGACAAGGGCCTCAGCTGGTTGGCCCACCACTGGTGCGCGGTTTCGTGGGCAGCAATGGCATAGGCATGGTTGATCAGACTTTTGTTATAATTGGTCAGGAAATTGAGCTTTTCGGCGCTAAAAAGCACCCCGGCATAAGCGGTTGCCGCCCCGTTGTACTGCGGAATTTCGGCCAGGCTCAATTGCTTAAACTGATACGGGCTATAGTACTCTGCCCCATAGCTTAAGGCATCTTTCATACCCTGTAGCATATCGCTTAAATTGTATTCATGTCCTTTGAGGTAGTAGAGCTTAAGCGCCATGCCTTTGTAGAGTTCGGTTTTTACTTGATAGCGCGCCGAACTCAAAGCGAACATAAAATCGATAGGTTGTGTGGTTTTATAATGAAAATAACGGCGGCCATCCTTTATCCATTCTTTTTGCAATTGGCCTACGGTAACCACTTGCTGATCTGGAGCCGTTGATATCGTGGTTTCCAAATCAATCAGATGGTAAGTGCTGTCAGTGGCATTGCCGATGATAATTGGCGCTAAACCGGCTTTTTTTCTAGCCCTTTCGTCGCTTGTTTCCATCCTGCTGTTATAGCCAAAGTCGGGCACAAACTTTTCCAACTCGATGTAAGAACCATTTTCAACTACCGAATTTTCTTTGTTAAAGGGCACAAAACCGGAGGTAACCACTTCAAGACTAAAATCCATGTACAGCGTATCGCCTGGTTTTAACGGTTTTTCCAATTCAATAAACTGCTGCTTAAATTCCCGATCAATTATCGATTTCCCCTTGGCACGTACTCGCACATCAAAATAATTCACCTCCCGGTTAATGCCTACCCAAATTTTAGCAATGGCTAGCTTGCTTTCGTTTTGCAGCAAATAACTTCCCTTAACGCGGTATTTGGCTTCTCTGGTGAGTAAATCGACATGGGTTTTAACCGATTTAACAGTAGGTTGCGGCCAATTGGCCAATGCTTTGTACTTTTTCTCGTAGCGGATGCGCCAATCGAGTTGGGCCTTTTTATTTTGGTAGCCTCCTACAAGATTGGTTTGCTCGTAAATATAGCCTCCACTGGTAAAAAACACAACAATGCCTAGGCCAAACAGCCATTTATGGCTCCTTATCAAGTGGCCAATCCTTTTAAAACGCTGCGTCAAGGTGCTGTTCAAACGGTCTTGCCACAGGGCAACAGTTAAACCGGCCAGCAACATGCAAAAGCCAGACCAATAAACCATGTACCAATTAAAAGCCTTTGCGTAATGGCCAAAACCATTAAAATAAGAATATTCGAGATCGGGTACGGCCGCAAAACGGAAAAGGTAATGTTCCAAACCCACGCGCTGCGCCATGACGAAAAACGCGGTAACAAATAGGCCCAGCACCATGCCCAAATATTTGTTGGCACTTAAGTTCTGTGCAAATACAATAAGCACAACAAACAGGCACAAAGGCAACGAATTGTAATAGTACAAAGAAATGTAGGTAAGCGGTTCGATGTTAAAATAGCCATGGCTCAGCTGCAGGGCAATGCCAATGCCTATATTGGTTGTGGTAAGCGCCAGCACCAAAACCATCAGTGCCAGCGTTTTGGCTGCCCACATTGGCCAGTTCTTAATCGGCGTGCTGTAAATGAGCGAATGTATATTAACCGATCGTTCGCTACCCAACAACTCGGCCGCAAAAAAGATGACCAAAATAAGCGAAAAACGCATGGACCGCAATTGCTCTACAATTAGGCCTGTAGTTGGATAGGCGGAAGTGCCGTACTGACCGTTAAAAATAGTGTCCTTGAGCTCGATGGTGTAAATAAATATCCAAAGCAAGAGCATCACCATAAACGAAATGTGCTTGAACAGCGAAATGGTTTCGAGCCTAAACTGCGATTTAAACACCAACCAACTATAGCCAAATCCTTGGGCCTGCGTTTTAAAATTCCTGAAAGGCACAAGTGCGATTTTTCTTTTCAACACCTTCGCTTGTTTGCTTTTGAGGGTTTGCCCTAACCTGAAATTGAAGAAGCGATAGCTCAGCAAAATCAGCACCGCAGTAAAGCCTAACCATAGCAGCCGGTTCATCAAAAACAGTCCTTCAACCGGAAATTGCTGGGTGTTGCGTTGCAAATCGGTCCAGGTTTTTACGGTAGCAAAGAAAGCGGCAAGGCCAAAAGGATCTGTTAAGATAGGGACAGCCAGCGAATCGGTCGTTTTATAAGCCGAGTTGGCCAACATGGGCGAATTGCCCAAAATAGAAGCAGCCATGTACAAAATATACAGTAGTACACCTGCGGCATAAATGGCCCTTGTGTTTTTGCTGAGCACTGCGGTACAAAAAATGATGGCCGACGAAAACAAAATATTTGGCAAGCCGAAAACCAGCAAGGGCTGCAGGCAATTGATCCATTTAAATGGCCCCAACTGATCGGCAGCAAACCAATAACCACCTAACAACATGCCCAATATAGCCACAACCAGTATAAAAAATACAGCCATCACCAACCCTGCAAAGCGAACAAAAAAATAAGGCCCTTTTTTAATCGAAGTGGTAAATACCACACTGTCCATTTGGTAAACCTGATCTCTCAGCACAACATTGGCACAACACAGCGTAGTGGCAAATACGGTAAGCAACGACAAGAAGCTGGTGATATAGGTAATGGTAAAGGGCGAATTTTTATATACTTCGCTGCTGCCAAAACCTCCATTAACAATGACCATGCCCAACGCAAAGAATAACAGGGCCGTAATTTTGAACGAAAGCTGGCCGAAATGGTATTTCAGCTCGAACCTTAAGAGTTGACCCATCATCTTCCGCCCTCCTCTTGTAGCTGTTGTGCGCCAAACAGCGCCGAGAAATATACTTCTTCCAACCCTGGATAAAAAGGCTCGAAACCTGTTGCTGGACGCTCATCGGCCAATACGTGCAATTGGATCTGACCAGCTAATCTTCGGGTAGAAATGACATTAAACACGTTTGCATAATCAGCCAAAGCCTCTTTCGAAATGGTTTTGCGCCATATCCTGCCATTTAGGCCTTCGGTTAAAATTGATGGCTTGCCTTTTAAAATGACTTTTCCGCCTGCCAACACCGCCATTTCGGGACAAAGATCGTGTACGTCTTCTACAATATGGGTAGAGAGCAATACCACTTTCTGTTCGCCTATTTCGCTCAGCAGATCGTGGAAACGGTTGCGTTCGAGTGGGTCTAAACCGGCAGTGGGTTCGTCAACAATAATCAGTTGCGGATTACCGAGCAAGGCCTGGGCTATACCAAAACGTTGCCTCATCCCTCCCGAATAGGAGCTCACCGCACGTTTGCGTACTTCATAAAGGTTGGTTTGCTGCAACAGCGATAGCACCTGTTCTTTCCGTTCGCTTTGATTGAGCATGCCTTTAAGCACCGCCATGTGGTTGAGCAAATCGACCGCCGATATTTTGGGATAAACGCCAAAATCTTGGGGCAGATAACCCAATTGGTTGCGCATGTATTGCGAATCTTGGTAAATATCCTGTCCATCAAAGTAAACCTGTCCGCTATCGGGGAGCTGCAACGTAGCCAGGGTGCGCATCAGCGACGATTTGCCCGCGCCGTTAGGGCCAAGCAAACCGAACATGCCATTGCCAATACTAAGCGTAACATGGTCTAAGGCCTTTACGCCATTGCCATACTGCTTACTGAGATTTTGTAGATGAAGTCTTTCCATGGTCATTCGAATTATGATGGAACAAAGAAAACCAGCCGTTTCCATTCCCTTAAATTTTAGTGACGAAGGCGCTGGTAACGATGATGAAAGGCTCGAAACGAGGTTAAAGCGCAAAGACCAATACCGCTATTGACCGTAGACGATAAACCGGTTTTCCTTTCATCACCAAAAAGCCCCCCTTCGTCATTTAGATTTGAGGATATGGGCAATTTGTTGTTCTTTCGTTATTTTTAAAGCAATGGATAAATCGGCAGCCCGCTTAAATGTGATTTTCAAACACCAAGAGTTCTTTATTTTTATTGGGCTTTGGTTTTGGATTGCCATTCTTTTCTTATGGGATAAGGGTGCAACCACCTGGGACAATTATTTCAATTACCTATCGCTTACTTTTCCGGTTCTGGCACCTTGCCTGTTATTTTCGTGGTTCAACCCACAATTACAGGCCAACACTGCACGAAAAAAATATCTGCGCTATTGGTTGCTTTGCTTCATGGTTTGCCTGCCTGCAATAGCTACCCTTTTTGCCTGTCTATTTCAGCGGCAATACATTAACCTGTATGCACTTACTGCTGGTGCAGCCTTGGCTTTAGCATTATTGCTGCGCATCAACAGCTACTATCAAAACAGCATCAGACATGTGAAATGGATCAAAAAAATAGGACTCGAAAATGCAGTGTTGATCAGCATCGTACTTTTTGCGCTTACCATTTCCATAATGGCGGTATCGAGCATGGGCAACCCGCGTTACGACCACCAAAACAACCTATTGATAGGATTAGAGTTTAACTTTTTTAAGGTTATACGCCATTTCAGTGCTTTTATCAGTTTTTTTGTCCAGTTTTTAATCATGTACCTATCGGGTTACCTGTTCTTTTTCATCAACAACCGCTACCTTGTGGCCAAAGTACTGAAACAACAGGGACTCACCAGTTACATCTTAAGCTTATTGACAACCGTTGTTATCCTCTACCCCATTATTGCACAGCTTTTGTTGTTTTTGCCCATTAACAAGATATTTGGGCGCGATATTTTCTCTCCCAATCCCTTCGACCTCGAAAATGCCTTTAGCGTAATAGGAATTATGATTTTGAGCCTGCCTATTGTGCTTTCGTTGCAATGGGGTAAGCAGAACAACCAGATTATTGCATTGGAAAAAGAAAAATCGCAAGCCGAACTCGATTTGCTGAAGCAGCAGCTCAATCCCCATTTCTTTTTCAATACGCTCAACAACCTTTATGCATTAAGCCTGCAAAAATCGGACAAAACGCCCGAAAGTATTTTACAACTGGCCGAGCTGATGCGCTATACCATTTACAAAGGCCAGGAAAAGCAGGTAAGCTTGGCCGACGAGCTGAAATACATCGAAGACTACCTCCAATTGCAGCAAATCAGGCTCAAAAAGCCTTTAGATCTTAAATTTGAAGTGGAAATTAGCGACGACAAACAAACCATCGCACCCCTGATGCTCATCATCTTACTAGAAAATGCTTTTAAACACGGCATTGAACCCGCCGAAGAAACCGCATTTTTACGATTAAAGCTACGCTGCCAACAAAAGGAGCTTTATTGCTGCTGCGAAAATTCATTCGAAAATGACGAACCTGAAAAAGCAGGCGGCATTGGCCTTCAAAACCTGGTTAAACGTTTAGAGTTGCTTTACCCAAACCAACATCGCTTGACCATCAGCAAAGATAATTCTATTTTTAAAGCACAGCTATTCCTCCAGTTATCATGAGTTTACGTTGCCTAATTATAGACGATGAGCCGCTGGCCCACAACATTATCCTCACCTATCTGGACGACATTCCTTTTATAACGGTAGCAGGCCAGTTTTATCGGGCAACGGAAGCGCTGGATTTTTTGAGTAAAAATGAAATTGACCTTATTTTTCTCGACATTCGAATGCCTAAACTCAATGGTCTGGATTTTATCAGAACGCTAACACACAAACCCATCATCATCATTACTTCGGCTTACGAAGAATATGCACTGGAAAGCTTCGATCTTGATGTTTGCGATTACCTGCGCAAACCGTTCCGTTTCGATCGCCTGCTCAAAGCGGCCAATCGGGCACTCGAAATCCATAACCTCAAAAAACAAGCTTACAAGGCAAGTGTCCCACAGCAAACTGTCATAGCACCCGAAAGCGCACAAATTGCCATCAAGGTGGATAAGAAGACGGTTTTGATGCCTTTAGACGAAATACAGTACCTGGAAAGCCTGGGCAATTACGTAAAGGTTTGGCGCGACGCTGATTTCCTGCTAACGCCTAGAACCATGAGCAGCTTTGAAGAACAGCTGCCGGCATCAGCCTTTGTCCGCATCCATAAATCGTACATCCTGAACAAGAAATTTGTTCACTACATGGAGGGAAACACCATATACCTCAAAAACAAACGCGAAGTGCCTATTGGCAAAAACTTCAGGTCCATGATCAAGCAATTACTCGATATGGAAGAATAAAGCTAGCCGTTCATGGCTTCCAGCAGCTCTTTTTTATACAAGGGCCCAATCGGCACAAAATCCTGATTGCTAAGCATCAGTTTATTATCCACAATGCGCCGTACATGGTTTTTGTTGACAATGTACGAACGATGGGCCTGCAAAAACTGCTTGGGTTGCAACTGTTCGAGCAAGCCTTTCAAAGTTTGATATACCAGGTAAAATTGCGCTTCGGTAAAAATCTTCACGTAGTCTTTGTTGCCCTCTATGTATATAATATCCTGTTGCCTGAGGTTGAGTAGGCTTTGGCCATCTTTAATCAACAAATGGCTTATTTGAGCATCTTCGGCAGGTCCATCCAACAGGCCCGCCTTGTTTACCGCTTTCCTAAAACGCTCGTACGAAAATGGTTTTAACAAATAATCAACGGCCTCGAGTTCATAACTCTCAAAGGCATATTGCTTATAGGCCGTGGTAAAAATGGTCTTTGGCCTTCGCGTTAAAGCCTTCAAAAAATGCAATCCATTAACCAGGGGCATTTCAATATCCAAAAACAACAGGTCTACCTTATACTTGCCCAAATACTCGAATGCTTCGACAGCATTTCTGAACGAAGCCAAATGCTCCAGGCCTGGCGTTTGGCCGATGTAGTGTTCTAATACCTGATGAGCCATGGGCTCGTCGTCTATGACAATGCAGTTCATTTGCGGTTCAAAATTACGGAGGCCACATATTGGCCGTTTTCTTCTGTTAAGATCAGCTGGTGTTGCTTTGGATAGTAAAGTTCCAATCTTTTTTTGACATTGACCAACCCGATGCCACCAACAGGTTTTGCACCGAGCTGAGGCGTGTTTTGCAGTTGGTCATTCTGTATGGTAAAGCTAATTTGTGACGGCGTAACCGCTACATAGGCCAATACCGAAGCATGGTCTTCCAGTTTATGCCGGCCGTGCTTAAAACTATTTTCGACCAGGGGCAAAAACAGCAAAGGCGGGATCTTCACCCTTGCATCTACCTCAGGTGCCTGAAAAACAATACTGGCTTTCGGAAACTTTTGCTGTTCCAACTCAAAATAGCCTTTTAAAAAATCGATTTCCTCCTGTAAACTCACTTCTTCTTTATCACAATCGTACAAAATGTATTGCATCATTTGCGAAAGCAGCAAAATAAAACGGGGCGCTTCTTTTGACCCTACCAAGCTCAAACCATACAAACTGTTTAAGGTGTTGAACAAAAAATGAGGCTGCAGCTGGGTTTTAAGCATATTGAGCTGCAGGTGCAGGTTATCGGTTTCCGACTGGTGACGTTTGATTTCATTCTGATACGAAAACCTGGAAAGCCCGATACAAAAAAAGGCGATCAAGTCGGTAAACATCATGTTCCAATCCCAATACTGATAAGCAAATTTAAAAAAATTATTCACCGGGAGGCCCTGCGTAGCCATTTTAAACAGCCATGAAACTGCTGCATTATTCAAAGGCATAAGCAGCAAAAAATAGGCTACCGTAACCAAAAACAATCCCAGATACTTTTTACGCTGCAATAAATAAGGGATAAGCCAACGGTAATACGGAATGAGCAGCAATGTTGAACAGATGCCGTATAGACAAATCTGCAGGTAGGGAAAATCATTATTTGGCACATGAGGCAAACTCGAGCTCTCCATATAAGCCGAATACTTATAAATGCAAACATAAAGCAGCCAGATGATCAGTTCGAAAAAAAGGGGAAAAGTAAGCGCTGGTTTCTTCATGATGGGACTAAAATCGTAATATTTATTGACTATGCCGTGTTTGTTTTCGACGAAGGCCAGTTTTTGCACGACCAAAAAAATCAGCCGCAGTTTGGCAGCCTACACCTCGGTCTCGGTCGAATAATCGACAGCGAGCCTATTTTTTGTGTGTTGATTTGCATCATCAAAAAACAAGAACATGAAAACAACACTTCAACTTTTTATCCTTGCTATCTTTTTAACTCTTAATGCCAGGGCACAATCGGCCAACGCGCTTAACCTGGCCAGCAGACAGGCATTTGTAAAAAGTGCCCAACCACTGATCGAAAAAATGGCCGAAAAAAGAATTGTAGCCTTGGGCGAAGGTACGCATGGCACCGCCGAATTTTACAAACTACGCTATTGGATTACCCGCGAACTGATCGAAAAGAAAGGCTTTACCCGCATTGCCTTTGAAAACGACCTGAGCGATGGCCTGATGCTGAACCAAGAACTAAACAGCCAAGCCGACCTGAATGCGCTGATGAAAAAGCGCCTGCTGCGCATCTGGCAGAACGAAGAAACCAAAGAACTGTTAACTTGGGTGCGAAGCTACAACCAAACTCATCAAAAGAAAGTGGTAATTGACGGCATAGACTATGTTTACAACAATGTTGATATAGAGGCCTTGCAAAAAATATTGGCCAAGCAACCCGAATTTTTGGTTGAGGTGAACCGCTTAAAGATCCCGGCCTCTTTACAGGACGCCACATGGGAAGCCATGAACGACAAAAACAGTAAAATTGATTTCCCCGCCATGAGCAACAGCAGCTCTAAAGGCTATTTATTGGCCGATAGCCTTGATCAGAAAATACAGCAATCGAAGCTCCCTGAAAAGCTGAAATCAGCCAGCCATTTGATCTTGTTGAATATTAAGCAGGCTTTCTCTCCTTTCTATTACAATGCCATCAAAAAAGCAGAACCCAGCCGCGATGTAAACATGGCTGCCAACGTAGCCGAAATATTAAAGGATAACCGCGATAAAATGATTATTTGGGCACACAATGCCCATGTGGCTAAAACCGGCGTTTACGATAATGCCGTTGGCGGTATGGGTGGCGAAATTGCCAAGCTGTTTCCCAACCAATATTTTGTAGTAGGCACCGGAACGGCCACCGGCACTTTTGCGGCTACCGAACAATCGCGCGATACCTACACCAATCTTATGAAAGCCTACCCATTAGAAAAAACAATAGCCGAATCGTGGGAAACCCAGTTTTTAGCCTTGAATAAACCAGCCTTTTACATTTTCCCGGCGCAATACAACAGCAAAAACGAAACGAAGCCTTTGCGTTTTATAGGCTATGGCCCAAAGAGCGATCCAAGCACTAACGATAAAACCAATATCAGCCAACATTTTGATGCTTTTTTGTTTGTTGGCAATACCCATGCAGCCACTCCTTTAAAATAATGGAAAGCATTCGCCATAAGTAAATTTATAATTACATCTTGAGCCACACCAGCGAATTACGATACAAACATCCGCTTTTTTCTTATCTTGAGCTTATGAAAGCTGTTTTCTCCATGATGTTGCTTTGTTTGGGGCTATCGGCATTTGCCCAACAAGATTCGCTTATTCTTTTAAAACCTGCGCAGGTTTTTGACGGCGAGAACTTGCACAGCAACTGGGTGGTACTGGTAAAAGGCCAGCAAATTGAAGCAGTGGGCGCCATGACTTTTAAGCTGCCAGCCCATACCAAAATTATAGAATTGCCAGGCACTACTTTAATGCCGGGCTTGATTGAAGGACACTCGCATTTGTTTTTGCATCCTTACAACGAAGTAAGCTGGAACGAGCAGGTACTGAAGGAAAGCCGCGCCGAAAGAACCGCCAGAGCCGTTAAACACGCCGAAGCAACCTTAATGGCTGGTTTTACCACCGTTCGCGATTTGGGTACTGAAGGCGCTGGATTTGATGATGCGGGCCTCAAGCAAGCCATCGAAAAAGGGGTAATCAGCGGACCAAGAATGATCATTGCCACCAAGGCCATTGTGGCTAGGGGAAGCTACGGACCCAACTATAAGAATGCGGATTTGGAGCTGCCACAAGGCGCGGCCGAAGTAGCCGGCACTCCCGAAATGGCCAAAGAGGTTTACCTCCAAATTAGCAAAGGTGCCGATTTGATCAAGCTTTATGCCGATTACCGCTGGGGATTGGACGGCAAGCCAGCCCCTACTTTTAGCATCGAAGAAATAGCCACCGCAAGTGCCATTGCCAAAAGCAGCGGACGGCCAACCGTTGCGCATGCCTCGACCAAAGAAGGCATGCGCAGGGCAATTCTGGGCGGTGTCTCTACCATAGAACACGGCGACAACGGCGATGAAGAGATTTTTAAGCTCATGAAGGAAAAAGGAGTTGCCTTATGCCCCACTTTGGCCGCCAGCGATGCCACTTTACAATATGATGGCTGGAAAAAAGGCATTGATCCAGAGCCCGAACGCATTAAAAACAAAAAGAAAAGTTTCGAACTGGCCTTACGCAATGGCGTTACCATTTTAATGGGTGGCGATGTGGGTGTTTTTGCCCATGGCACCAATGCCCGCGAAATGGAACTGATGGTAGCCTACGGCATGAAACCTATCGATGTGTTGCGATCGGCAACCTCGGTCAATGCCAAGGCTTTTGGCTACGACGAAAAGATTGGAAGCCTGCGCAAGGGCCTCATGGCCGACATCATTGCCGTACAAGGCGATCCTAGTATAGATATTAAAAAAATAAAGGAAGTGGTGTTTGTGATGAAAGACGGAAAGATTTATCGTTCTGCTTTTAAACAGTGATCAATAGCCGTTTTGAGTATCCATAAATTAGGGACGTTAAGCTAATCTTCAGACAACTGATGCAGAAATAGCACATGAATTAATCGGGAAACCATTCCAGCCACTTCTCGATCAGTGCTACCCTTTGCTTTAAGTAATTAGGCCCGAAGAAAATGCTCGACCAGTCGTCGAAGTTTTCGTATTGGAAGCCGAGGTAAAATACCCAAAAGCCAAAACCAAAATAAGGCATCGTAGCAAGCTCTTCATCACTTAGAAGCCTCACTTTTCGATAGGCCTCCACAAATAAGGCAAAAGATTTTTCTGCCTCTTCCCTACTGATTTTGTTATGGATACATTCCAAAAAATAATGGATGTAAAAAGAGGTGATGTCGTTAATCAAATATCCTTGACCAGCAAAATCGAAATCGAAGAAAGTGAGCTCACCATTTTTTTGGAAGTGAAAGTTTTTAGGCAGGAAATCAAAATGGCAGTAGCCGTAACTGAAATTGCTTAAATCCAGCTTTTCCATTTGGGTGCTTACCTGATTAGCCATTTGAACCAATTGGGCATAAACTTCCTCCATCCCCTCGAAAGCCGGTTTTACTATTGTTATCGGTTGTTTGATCGTGGTCTCTATCGTATAGGCTTTTCTTGGGTGTTTCAATTCAATAACGCTGGCTAGATTATGGAATTTGGCCATTTCAGTACCCAGCGTTTCCAATTGCTGTGGATTAAGCTCATAAACCGGTTGGCCTAAGGCATAGCTCAGCAAAATACCATAGCGTGTACCTTCAGCCGCATTAAAAGATTGGATCTGTTCGCCATCCAAGGCTTTGATTGGATAAGAAACGCTTACGCCATTTTCTTTGAGGATATTGAGCAGTTCTACTTCTGCCTTGATCTCGTCAAGTTTTCGGTGTGCATCGCGATAGATCTTGAAAATATATTGCTCCGTATCGTTTTCGAGCAGGTAAGTATCGCTCACATTGTGCACCAGCAAACGACATTTCATTTGCGAAAAACCATATTGCTGCTCCAAAAAATCTTTTAAGGCTCGAGCAGCAAGGGTTGAGTACTGCGTAGGGAAAATATCCATGATGGCGCAAATATAGGAATAGTTGAACGTTGGCAGTCGGATCATTTGGTAGAACCGATAGATCAGATCCGGTGTAAAGATTTCTTTTAAACCGAAGAAAGCCCACCATGCGGGCTTTCTTCGGTTTTATTCTATATTGAACCTGAGTTTAGCTGAGGGCCTAGGCTCAAAGATTACTGCTTCCAGCCGCCACCCAAGGCTTTGTACAAATTGACTACGGCTTGCAGTTTTTGCAACTTATCGCTTACGCTACTCAATTGCGCTGCCAAAAGGCTTTGCTCAGAGGTCAGTACGTCGGTATAATTGGTTGCCGAGCTATAGCGCAACAATTCTTGTGTAAAATCAACCGCCTTAGTTAAAGAAGCGATTTGCTTGGCGCGCGTACCTTCTTTTTCGGTTGCCGTTTGGTAAGCATACAAAGCATTCGACACTTCTTGTCCAGCGGTTAGCAAACTCTGTTGAAAACCATAAAAAGCAATCTGCTGTTGTGCCTGAGCCGTTTTTAAACGCGCCTTGTTCTGGCCTTTGGCAAAAATAGGTTGGGTTAAGCCACCTACCAGGTTATAGAAAATCGAGTGGCTGAAGAAATCCTTCAGCTGCAAGCTCGATAAGCCACCCGACGCCGTTAAAGTTAAAGCTGGATAAAAATAAGTCCTGGCTACGTTGGTGTTTTCGAAAGCCGAGCGCAGGCCCAATTCGGCAGCTTGCACATCCGGGCGGTTTTGCAACAACTGTGCAGAAACGCCTGTTTTCAAATCGCCGTAAGGTACTTGTTTGTCTAAACTGGTACGGGCAATGGCTCCCGGCGCCCTTCCCAACAAGATGCTCAAGGCATTTTCGGCTTCCCTGATGCTTCTTTTCAAATCGGGGATAGTTACTTGTGCCGCATACAAATTGGCTTCGCTTTGCACTACCGCGGCACCGTTTACAATCGCTCCTTCTTTCAGCTCTTTCATGGTGCTTACGCTTTTCTCCCTCACTTTAACCGTTTGTTCGGTAATGGCCAACTGCTGATCCAAGGCCAACAAATTGTAGTAAGCATTGGCAATATTGGCAATCAGTTGGGTTTGTACGGCTCGCTTGGCGGCATCGCTTTGCAATAAGGCGGCATAAGCCGAACGCTTGGCGCTGCTCAATTTGCCCCAAATATCGGCTTCCCAGCTGGTGCTGAGCTGCGCACGGTATGTTTGGGTTTCCAAATCGATGTTAACGCCTGCCGGAAAGTTTAATGCGGCTTTCGATTGCTTGGCATCGGTTACCGAAACATCGCCTTGCAGGCTTGGCAACAAGGCCATCCTGTTTTGCAACAAGGTTGCTTCGGCCACTTTAATACGCTCGATGGCCGTTTTTAAATCGAGGTTTTCTTTTAGCCCTTGTTCAATCAAGGTTTGCAGCTCGGTATCGGCAAACAAGGTTTTCCATGGCAGATTGGCAATGGTAGTGCTATCTGTTCCCGTTTGGCTACGGTACAAATTATCACTGATAACCTCCGGACGCGTGTATTTTTTGGTTACACAGGCACTGAGGCTCAATACAACAAAGCCAAGGATTAATAACGAATATTTATGTCTAGAGTTCATCTGTTTGTATGTTTAATTTTGAGTGATTGAATTTTGAATGACTGAATTTTAAACCCGTCTGCTCTATCTTCCCTTTCAATCATTCAATAATTCGCTCATTCAATAATTCTATTAATGTTCGCGGGCATCAACCTCTGGAAACTCCAGCGAAGCCTGTTCCGCATCGTAGCCTTCGTCAAATGGCGATTTGTTGCTTACTTTCTCTTGCAGGGTCTGAAAAACGATAAACAAGGCCGGAATAACGAAAATCCCGAAAATGGTACCGATCAACATACCGCCTACGGCACCTGTACCGATAGATTTGTTACCTGCAGCGCCTACACCTGTAGAAATCATCAATGGCAACAAACCCAGGATAAAGGCAAATGAAGTCATCAAAATTGGACGCAAACGCGCCGTAGCGCCATCAATGGCTGCATTTACAATGCTCATGCCCTTACGCCTTCTGTCAACCGCGTACTCTACGATCAGGATGGCATTTTTAGCCAATAAACCTACCAACATAATGAGGGTAATCTGGGTATAGATGTTATTGTCCACGCCAAAGATTTTATCGAAGATGAATACACCAGCCAAACCAATCGGCAAGGAAATCAATACTGCCAAAGGCAAAATATAACTCTCGTACTGTGCGCAAAGCAAGAAATACACAAATATTACACAAAGCAGGAAGATAAACACGGTTTGGCTACCGCTGCTCACCTCCTCGCGGGAAAGACCCGAAAACTCGTAGCCATAACCCGCCGGCAGGTGGATGGCCGCTTCTTCCTGAACCGCTTTCAAGGCATCGCCCGAGCTAAAGCTAGGATTAGGTGCACCTGTTACCGAAATAGAGGTAAACAAGTTGAAACGCGAAATAGCCTGTGGCCCATAAACTTTCTCTAAGGTGATGAACTCGCTAACCGGAGCCATTTTGCCACCCGAATTACGTACATAGATGCTGTTCAGGCTTTGCTGGTTGGCACGGTATTGCGGTTCGGCCTGGTACATTACCCTAAACTGCTTGCCAAACTTGTTGAAGTTAGAGGCATAAACACCGCCATAATAACCTTGCAACACGCCTAAAACATCGCTCACCGTTAGGCCTGCCTGTTTTACCTTGGCCACGTTCACATTGATTTGATATTGGGGGAAATTAGGATTAAATGAAGTTGACGCATATTGTATTTCAGGACGTTTGGCCAATGCGGCCAAGAAGCCCTGCCCTATTTCATTAAACTTCCTGATGTCGCCACCGGTTTTGTCCTGCAGCTGGAATTCGAAACCACCACTGGTACCAAAACCTTGGATGGTTGGCGGTGCAAAGAAAATAATCTTTGCGCCTTTAATGCGGGCTGTTTTGGCAAATAATTCGCCAATAATGGCCTTCACATCGCGCTTACGCTGGTCCCAAGGTGCCAAACGGGCAATTACCATACCGTACGAACTGCCGGTACCACTGATCAAGCTTCGGCCCACTACCCTAAACGAGTGTTTGATTTCGGGAATGGTTTTTACAATGCTGTCTATTTGGGTAATCACCACATTAGTGGCTTCCTGTGAGGTTGACGGAGGTAAGGAAATATCAGAAAACACTGTTCCCAAATCCTCGTTGGGCACAAATCCTTTTGGCGTGGTATTCATGAGGTAAATCAGTACCGCCGCAAAAATGGCAATGCCTAAGCCTGCTATCCACTTCGCATGCGACAGGAAGTTCACCGCACGTTTATAACGGGAAGTCATGCTGTCGAAACCGGCATTAAAGCCCGCATAAAAGCGCTGCAAAAAGTTTTTCGATTTTTCGTGCTCTTCCTTGTGCGGCTTTAAGAACAAGGCACAGAGTGCCGGACTTAAAGTTAAGGCATTAATGGCCGAAAGGATAATTGAAATGGCCAAGGTTAAACCGAACTGTTTGTAGAACACGCCCGACGAACCTTGGATAAAACTTACCGGAATAAATACCGCCGCCATAACCAGGGTAATCGAAATAATGGCACCGCTAATGTCGTCCATCGCATCGATGGTTGCCTGTTTGGCCGATTTATAGCCATGGTCGAGCTTCGCATGCACCGCCTCTACCACCACAATGGCATCATCTACCACAATACCAATGGCCAATACCAAGGCGAAAAGGGTTAACAGGTTGATGGTAAAGCCAAAGAGGCTGAGGAAGAAGAAGGTACCGATAATAGCCACCGGCACACTGATGGCTGGGATTAAGGTAGAGCGGAAATCCTGCAAGAAGATAAACACTACGATAAACACCAAAATAAAGGCCTCAACTAGCGTATGTAATACCTTTTCGATAGAGGCATCCAAGAAATCGTTGACATTAACCAGTGCCTGGTAGTGTACGCCCTTAGGAAAGGATTTTGAGGCCAGATCCAAAGTTTTGATCGAGTTTTCGATTACTTCTTTTGCGTTTGAACCTGCCGTTTGGTTAATGGCGATACCCAAGGCCTGCTTGCCATCGAATTTTACCGAGCTGCTGTAGCTTTGTGCACCCATTTCGATACGGGCGATATCTTTCAGACGCAACACTTCGCCGTTGGCACCGGTTCTGATGATGATGTTGCCAAACTCAGTTTCGTTTTTAAGCCTGCCCGTGTATTTTAAAATGTACTGGAAGGCCTGATTGCCCTGCTCGCCAAACTGGCCCGGTGCCGCTTCGATGTTCTGCTCGGCCAAAGCCACACTGATATCGTTAGGTACCAAACCATAGGTAGCCATTACATCGGGCTTTAGCCAAATACGCATGGTGTAGTCCATCAAACCAAAAGCACTCGCATCGCCCACCCCATTGATACGCTTAATTTGAGGGATGATATTGATGTTGGCATAGTTCTGCAAGAATTTTTGGTCGTAGGAAGGGTCATCACTGTAAATACCAAAAATCAACACGTTACTGGCCTGTCTCTTGGCCGTAATTACGCCCGATCGGGTAACCTCTGCCGGCAATAAGCTGGTCGCGCGGGCCACCCTGTTCTGTACGTTTACCGCAGCCAGATCGGGGTTGGTGCCCAATTTAAAGTTAACGGTAATGGTTGCCGTACCGTCGTTGCCAGCGCTAGAAGTCATGTAGGTCATGTCTTCTACCCCGTTGATTTGTTCTTCGAGCGGAACAACTACGCTATTCATAACTACATCGGCATTGGCACCTTGGTACGAAGCCGAAACCTGAACGGTAGGCGGCGCAATTTCGGGATATTGGGATACAGGCAGGGTAATCAAGCCCAAAATACCCAATATAACGATGATGATGGATATAACCGTTGATAGTACCGGTCTCTCTATAAATTTTTTAAACATAAATGCTAATGCTGCTGGACCAAGCCAGTATTTAAATGAATCTTATTTTTTTACTTCGGCAAGTACTGAATCGGCGTTCAGTTCTTCTGGCTTGATGGCCGTTCCATCTTTAAGCGACTGGAAACCTTCCAACACCACTTTATCGCCTGCCTTTAAGCCCTTGGTTACCACGTAGAAATTGCCCTTTGTCAATTCCATAACTTGAATTTCGGTGCTAACCACTTTAGCCGAGTCGCCCAAAACATATACAAATTTCTTTCCTTGCAAATCGGTAGTCGATTTTTGAGGAATCAGGATAACGTTCTCCAAGTGTTGCGGAATACGGACCAAAGCGCTGGCTCCGCTTTTTAGTAGAGACACCGGATTAGGGAAAGTTGCCCTTAAGCTGGCCGAACCTGTGCTGGTGTTAATCTGGCCGTTGATCGACTCGATCTTGCCGTTTTGCGCATAGACGCTGCCATCAGCCAAAACCAGGCTTACCGCCGGGATATTCTTCATCTGCTCGGCCAAGGTTTTGCCCTTATAGGTAGTAGAGAAATCGAGCAGTTGCTTTTCGTTGAGCGAGAAGTAGGCATAAACTTTCGAAATATTAGAAACCGTAGTTAAAGGCTGTGCGCTGGTGCTGCTTACCAAAGTACCGGTTTTGTAAGGAAGACTGCCCACAACGCCATCAACCGGACTGGTAATTGAAGTATAGCCCAAATTGGTTTTGGCATTTACCAAATCGGCTTTTGCCTGGGCCAATGCTGCTTTTCTGCTCTGCAGAGTTAATTGAGCCGCTTCGAGTTCGTATTTGCTGATGATTTCCTTATCAACCAGGGGCTTGGTTTTATTGACCTGTAGCTGCGCCGCGTTTACATTGGCTTCGGCACTGCTGATGGCGGCCGTTGCGGTTCTCACCTGCTGTTCGTACTGTGGCGCATTGATGGTAAAAAGCAATTGCCCCTTCTTCACCACAGCCCCCTCGTCAACGTAGATTTTTTCGATAAATCCGTCAACTTTTGGCCTGATGTCTATGTCCTGGATACCTTCGATGGTAGCCGGATAATCTTGATCCAAGGTAGTAGCTTGCGTGCTCACAGCAAAAACCGGATAGGCTTGTGGCTGCCCGGCTGCCGCCGCTGCCTTTGCCGCCTTATCGTCTTTACCACCGCAAGAAGCAAGTACGGTGCCCAGGAATAAAATAAGCGATAATCGAATTGTTGTTTTCATATTAATATGGGGTTTGCTTTTGTGTTTCATGTTGATTTTATTGATAAACCATTTCAAAAATTAGCTTTTTACGCTCTTTCATCAGCTCGAGGTATTCAGCATCGTTGATGTTATATAGTGATTTGTTTAAGCAATTATTAATTAATGGATAAGCCATTAAGGCGAACAGATTCATGCAGAAGTGGCGCGGATCCATCCGCTTGATCTTGCCTTTGTCCATTTCGGCACTTATTTCCTTCAAAAATGCCGATACCCTGGTCTTCTTCTCTTCCGGAACCTGACGGTCATTGCGGTTCAAATCGGTGATGATATACATCTCCCGGTAAGGATATTGCATAGCCTGATCCATAAAAACATGGATCAGTTTTTCGAGCTTGTCCTTAAACTCGAGCTGCGAAGCGAAAACGCCGTCCATTTCTTTCGACATTTCTGCGCGCGCTTCGGTAGCTACCTGTTCAAATAGAATATCCCTCGATCTAAAATAATAGTTTAACAAAGTGCGGTTAACACCAGCCGCATCTGCAATATCCTGTGTTGTAGCATGTAATTTTCCCTCAGAAAAAAAGATCCGCTTGGCGGTATCTTTAATAAGCTGTTCAGTTCCCGTATCTCGCTGCGCCATTTACAATTGTGTTTAACATTTTTGTTAAACAAATGTAGACATCTATTTTAACCTGCCTATTTCCTATCAAAAATGTAGCCGATTTATGACACTTGGCAAACACTTTTCGAAGTTTCGATTCTGGGTTTTCAGTTGACAGTTGGCAGTTTTCAGTTGACAGTAGGCAGTTCTCAGTTGGCAGTTCCCAAATGAACTAATCAGCTAATCAGCCAATGAACTAATGAACAAATATTTTTCAAAGACATGGGGGTAAAACCAAGTTGGGTTGTATTACTATTAAAACGCCTTTAACACACCACAAAAATTAGCTTATGATACCAGCACTTTTATTTTGGTTGTTCAAAAAATATGCACAACCAACCTTACATCAGCTATACCTGCAATTGGGCACAGGCAACCTGCTAAGGTTTACCAAAAAGAAAACCATCCTTTTGCTTTTCGTAATCTTGAGTCTGTTCGCGCATGCTGAGGAAAAAACGGCTACCTATCTGATCAAACGAAACGGAACCGTCATCGGGCAGCTGCTGCTGCAACAAAAACAGCATGGTGCCGAAACATTTTTAAAGATGAGCTCGAAAGTGAAAACCCGTTTCATTTTTGAAATCAATGTGCAAACTGCCGACGAATCGTTTTTTAAAAACGGACAGCTCCAGTATTCGAGCGTTTATCGCAAGGTAAACGGCAAGGAAAAAGAAAACCGGCAAACCAAGCTCCTGCAACAAAACTACCAGCTTTTAGCCGGCAACAAAAGCAGCTGGTTCAATGCGAGCATCAATTACAACATGATGTTGCTGTATTGCCAGGAACCTATCCATATTTTGCAGGTTTATTCGGATCATTTCCAGCAGATGCTGCCCATCAAGAAAATCGGCACGAACAATTACCGCATCGATCTGCCCGATGGCAATTACAACACCTATTATTTCCAGAATGGCAGCTGCAAAACGGTAGAGATACATCATTCGCTGTACACCATTACGATGGAATTGGTTGAAGGAAATGACTGAATGAGGGAATGAATGAGAGAATGAGAGAATGAATGAAGGATTGAGTCAAAGCATAAGTAATAGCAGACAAGGCCTATTGAATCATTCAAAATTCAATCATTCAAAACTCAATCATTCAAGAACGAAGGACAGAACGAATGAAAGGCAAAGTTAGAGCATAGGTAACAGCAGACAAGGCCTATTCAATCATCCAAAACTCAATCATTCAAGAACGAAGGACAGAATGAATGAAAGGCAAAGTTAGAGCATGGGTAACAGTAGACAAGGCCTATTCAATCATTCAAAACTCAATCATTCAAAATTAAAAATATGGAAACGAAAATATTTGTAAGTGGTGCTTCTGGTTTTATTGGGCGAAAATTGTGCTTAGATTTGGCCGAAAAGGGCTTCAAGGTGCATGCGCTTTGCCGAAATACGGCACACCCCTACCTGCTTAAACACGAGAACATCAGTTTTTTCGAAGGCGATATCCTCGACATGAAAAGCCTGGCTACTGCTATGGAAAGTTGCAAACAGGTTTACCATACCGCAGCCATGGCCAAAATGTGGAGCAAAAACAAAGACGATTTTTACAGCGTCAATGTAATCGGCACCCGAAACATATTGCAAACAGCAATAAATCAAGACGTGAAAAGAGTAGTATATACCTCAACCTGTGGAGTTTGGGGGCCAACGCTGCGCTACCCGATGACAGAGAACGATCCGCGTATCATGGGATTTCCTATCGACTACGAACGTACCAAGTACCTGGCCGAGCTGGAAGTAGGCAGCTTTGTAAAAAACGGATTGGACGTAGTTACCGTTAATCCGTCGCGGGTTTTTGGCGAAGGTCCGATTACCGACAGCAATACCGTAAGCAAAATGGTTAATGGCTATTTAAAGGGCAAATGGCGCATTATTCCGGGCAATGGCAACAAGGTGGCCAATTATGCCTTTTTAAACGATGTGGTAAACGGGCATATCGCAGCCATGCAAAACGGCGAAACCGGACAACGCTATATTTTAGGGGGCGAAGACATCAGTTTTAACCAGTTTTTCGCCCTTTTGGGGGCCATTTCCGGCCATCACCAGAAAATGTTCAGGGTGCCCCAAAAAGTCATCAAGTTATACAGCCACCTCGAACAGCTCAAAACTACCTTAACCGGCTGGGCACCGGTGTTTTTGCCCGAGTTTGCCGACCGCCTCCTTTACGACCAGAAATACAGCAGCAAAAAGGCCATCAACCAACTCGATTACCGCATTACGCCTTTTGCCGAGGCCTTAACCAAAACCGTTCATTATTTACAAAAACACGCATCATGAAACTTACCGCCGTTGTAACCGGGGCTAGCGAAGGTTTGGGCAAATCGTTCGCCTTCGAGCTAGCCAGTAGAGCCATCAACCTGGTTTTGGTTGCCCTACCCAATTCGGGTTTGCCTCAATTAGCCAACTTTATCCGCATCAATTTTAAGATCGAGGTGACCGAGTTTGAGCTCGACCTCACGCAAACCGAAAGCTGCGAAACCATATTCAACAACCTGCAACAACAAAAGATAAAGGTCGATTTTTTGATCAATAACGCGGGCTTGGGCAACTGGTCGTGGTTTGAGGAGAAACAGATCGATTTCTACAAAAAACAGATCGACCTGAACATCACCAGCACCGTATTGCTTACGCGCCTGTTTTTAGACCAGGTTAATAAACAGCAGCCGTCGTATATTTTAAATGTGGGCAGTTTAGGCGGCCGATTTGTAGTGCCCCGGAAATTGGTTTATGGTGCCACCAAATCGTTTATCAGCTATTTTACGCGTTGCCTGCAGCTGGAACAGGCCAATTCTTTGGTAAAGGTGAGTTTGTTGAGCCCAGGGGGAATTAATACCAAACCCGAACTGCTGGTGCTGAACCATGCGCTAAAAGGCATTTCGAAGGCCACCATTTTAGAACCCGAGCAAGTAGCCAAAACGGCTATCGATGGTTTGCTGAAAGGCAAGAAAGAAATCATCCCCGGACAAATCAACAGGCTTTTGGTATTCTTCGATTTACTGTTGCCCAATTTCATCAAAGCATTGATCATTAAAAGGAAACTAACGGCAACAGTGGGCAGTCCCCATTTGCTCAATGCCTAAAGATTTTTAATAAAAGCTTATCTTCGATTGGAATAGCCCATAGCTTGGAAAGTAACGACAACCATTTAATCGGCCTCATCAAATCTGGCAAGCAAACCGCATTTGATACTGCTTACCTCAATTATTTCAGGCAGCTGCAACGTTATGCCTTTACTTTTACCAAAGACAACGACGATGCCGAAGAATTGATACAGAACGTGTTTTGCAGGATCTGGGAAAAACGAAACCAGCTTGATGCCAATGGGCAATTAAAGTCTTTCCTGTACAGAGCCGTGCATAACGAATGTTTAAACTATTTAAAACACCAAAACGTGAAGCTGTCTTTTCATAACTACCAACAGGAAAATGCAAGCATAGCCAACGATCCCGTTCAGGAAATGGCGGCGCAAGAGCTGGAAAAACAGCTTTACCTGGCCATCAACGAACTGCCTGGCCAATGCCGAACCATTTTTCAGCTGAGCCGGATAGAACAGCTCAAATACCAGCAGATAGCCGATCGGCTGAACCTCTCTATCAAAACCGTTGAAAACCAGATGGGGAAAGCTTTGAAAACGCTGCGTTTAAAGCTAGTTGACTTTCTGCCCATTTTATTGATTTATTTAACCAAAGGCCTATGACCTGGAATGCTACGATAACTGATGATTTACTGGTAAAATACTTGCTGGATGAAGCCAATATGGCCGACCGGAAGGAAGTAGAGCAGTGGCTGGCTGCCGATGCCCGGAATCAAAAATATTTCGATGATTTTAAGCTGATCATCGAAAAAAGCCAAATACAGGCCACTGAAGACGAAAAAGACTACGCCGCCTTAGCTCGTTTGCACGCGCGTATGAAGCGACAAAGCGCAGAAGCACCTACCCGACCGCTGTTTACACGAACCAGAGCCATTGCCGCCGTATTGATGATAGCCTTAGGTTCATGGCTGGCTTATACCCTGCTTAGCCAGAACAAGCCCATCAGCTTGCAGAGCGAGGCTAATGTAATAACCCAAAACCTGCCTGATGGCTCTACGGTGATTTTAAACAAACATTCGTCGTTCACTTATCCGGCCAAGTTTAAGGGCGCTACCCGAATGGTAAAGCTCAACGGCGAAGCTTTTTTTAAAGTAACTCCCCATAAGCAAATGCCTTTTATTATCGAAGCCAACGGCGTTACCGTACAGGTGGTTGGCACGTCGTTTAATGTCAAAAGCAGCCAAGACCAAACCCAGGTTATTGTAGAAACCGGAATGGTAAAGGTAAGCAAGCTCGAAAAAAGCATTACCCTTTTGCCCGGCGAAAAAGTAAACGTAGCCAGCAACAGCAATGTACTGGTCAAAGAAATGAACAAAGGCAAGCTGTACAATTACTATTACAGCAATGAATTGATATGCGATAAAACCCCATTGCACGAACTGGTACAGGTGCTGAACCAAAAATTCGATGCCAATATCGCAATCAGTAATCCGAAACTGGAAGATTTGCCCATCAGTACTACCTTTAACAACAATTCACTCCATGAAATTTTAACTGTTATCCACGAAACTTTTAACGTGAACGTTGAGTATAAAGGCAATCAGATTTTATTGAAGTAACATGCGGTTAGGGCTTAGGTGCTTGATATTTCCCCTTCTTGTTCTGTTTTTGACAAACAGCGAAACCCATGCGCAAAACCTGGGCAAAACAGTGGCTATTCAAGTCAAAAGACAGAAACTTAAAGCCGTACTTTCGCTGTTGGAAGAGCAGGGCAAATTCAAGTTTTCCTACAACAGTAATATCCTTCCCCTCGATAGCCTGGTAGATTTCGATTCTAAAAATCTCAATGTTAAGGAAAGCCTTAACCTCTTGCTCGGCAACCCATACGAATATCGCGAAACGCCAAATTTTGTCATTATCCGTTATGCGCCATTCGAAATGACAATGTTGGTACAAGAATCGAACGGTAGCCAAGAGCAATACTTCATCAGGGGAAAAATAGTGGATAAACAGACCGGCAAACCCATTGCCGATGCCAGCGTGTACGAGAAAAACCTGTTGCAATCGACCCTGAGCGACAAAGATGGCCTTTTTAGCCTGAAGCTGAAAAATATACACGCCACAATTACCCTTACCGTAAGTAAAGAGGGCTATAAAGACCACTCTTCCTATTTTTTGCCCGAAGTAGTTATTTTTAAAAACCCCAAAAAAAGCAACGGATCTTATACCGACGACGAGCTGCCCAAAGTAGAAAACACCTTTCTCGGCCGGACATTCATTACCCGAAAACAACGTACCCAAACCCGTAACATTGGTGGTTTTATTGCCAATGCGCCAGCACAGATTTCGCTCGGGCCCGGCCTCGGTACGCATGGCTCACTAAGCGGACAGGTGGTAAACAAATTCTCCATCAATGTAACCGGCGATTTCAATGCTGGCACTGAAGGTATCGAAATAGGCCTGTTATTCAACATCGACAAAAGAGATGTGCGTTATTTCCAGTTTGGCGGGGCATTCAATCTGGTGGGCGGTTCTTTTACCGGCTTGCAAATCAGTGGTTTTCATAACGATGTGCTTCAAAACTTCAAAGGCCTGCAGGTTTCATTAGGCTATAACCAAGTGTTGGGCAATTTGAACGGCTGGCAGATCGGTGGCCTGTTTAACCAGGTTTACAGCGATGTTAAAGGCATACAGGTGTCTGTTGGCTATAACCAGAACAAACAATCCATGCAGGGAATACAGATAGGCGGTTTGTTTAACCAGGTAAAAGGCAATTTTAGTGGCCTGCAAATTGGAACCGGCTACAACCGTACTAATCAACAGCTCAATGGGGTACAGGTTGGAGCCATCAACAGTGCCCGAAAGGTAAAGGGACTGCAACTGGGCTTTGTTAATTTCGCAGACACTTCGTCGGGGTATAGTGTTGGCTTGTTCAATATTATTCGCAAAGGCTACCATAAACTGAGCATCAGCAGCAACGAAAGCATCGATTTGAATGCCGCCCTGAAAACAGGAACCTCCAAGTTTTACACGCAATTGCTTTACGGACAAAATGTAAGGGCGCATAAAAAATTAATCGCCATAGGTTTTGGCCTGGGCAAAGAAATCGAGCTGGGAAAGCTGTTTTCACTTAATCCTGAACTCAGTACCCGCTACGTTTACCAAGGCGATTGGCAATATACCAACCTTCTCAACCGTGCCGACCTTAATTTCAATTACCACATTAATTCGTGGCTGACCATTAATGCCGGACCAGCTTTTAATGTTTACTATGCCCAGCAATCGGTTCCTCTTAAGGGCTACGACTTGCTCAAACCTCCCCAAGCAGGCAACAAACTACGGAGTTGGGTTGGCTGGAATTTGGGGGTAACATTATTTTAAGTACCCCCAACTTGCGAAGTTTAAGAAGCTTCGCAAGTATGCTCGCTAACGTCTGTGCTACAAGTTAGCCATTAAGGTTTTAACCGAAGGCCTTTTCTTGTAGTCGGCATCAAAATGAACGTATTTGATTTTTCCATCTTTGCCAATGATGTAGGTTGCCGGCACCGGCAATACATAATCTGTTTGGCCATTGGCCATAGCCACATCCAAGCCACCTTTTTTATAACGATCGGCCAAACCAGGTTCCATTACATAATTTACCTGATAAGCTTTCATGATACTATAATCGCGATCGCTCACGATGCTGAAAGACGCCTTTGTTTTGGCTACCGTTTTCTGTACGCCTGCTGCAGTTTCAGGCGAAACACCCAGCACATAAGCGCCCTTACCGGTTAACAGTTGCAGGCTATCCTGCAAATCCTTGATGTGCTTGTTGCAATACGGACACCATTGGCCACGATAAAAAAACAGCACTACCGATTGATTGTTTTTTAACAGCTGTTTCAAGTCTACCACTTGGCCAGCATTGTCCTTCGCACTAAATTGGGGCGCCTGCTGACCTACTTTTAACGGATTTTGGGCAAATACAGGAGCCGTGGCCAGCAATAAAATGGCCAATACTAAGATTTTTTTCATGCTATTCATTTTCTAGTTTCGTGTTGATTAAAATTTTGAGTTTATTTTTAAATTCTGGATCCAGTTCTTTGGTTTTGGTGGCCGATTGCCTAAATACGCTGCCCATGAGCAATTGTATGTTTTTGCTTTGCCTTTCGTAGGTCCTGCACCAAGAGCAAGCGGCAAGGTGTATTTTTAGTTTTACCTGCTCGCCTAGCGTTAAAGGCTTAAACTGTTGCTTTTCTATTAAAAAAGTAGCCTTTTTACAGTCTGCCATTATTTTTTCTGTCAGCTTCATCTTATAGCCAGTGTTTTTGCAGGCAGGCCCTGAGGTTAAGCTTGCTTCGGTGAACAATTACCCAAAAGTTTGCAGCCGTAATGCCCAAACTTGTACAGATCAATTCAGAAGTACTGTCTTCGAGATATTTGAGGCTAAACACCGCCAGCCAAAGCGCCGGGAGTTTTTCCATGCATTTTTTAAGCACCTTATCCAGTTCTTTGTTTTCTAACGGATTTCCATCATCAATTCCAATTTCCAGGGGCTTGGTTTTCCAATGTCCGCTTTCATCAAAAAAGTCATCTCCACCCAACTCTTCTGGCCTTCGCTTCTTTTTGCGAAAGGTATCGGCAATTTTATGCTTGAGGATACCCGTAAGCCAAGTCAGTTCTGCGCTTTCCTCCCTAAAAGCATTCCTGGCCTGCAAGGCGGCCAAAAAAGTTTCCTGAACCAGGTCTTTGGCCAGTTCATCTTCAAAAACCTTTTTTAAGGCAAAGGCATACAGCCGATCTGCATATCGCTCTACCCATAATGCAGGATCGCTCATTGTTTTCTCCATATATTAAACATGCTTCAAAGCCATTTGCCACATTCTTTACCAGGTTAGTGGCCAAGTCATGGTATTCCTTACAAAAATTTACAAAAAAATATTGGGTGCAGTTAAAAATCTAAATTTTATAGATTTGTTTCCGTGCCAAAGCCAGGCTAAGCTGTTTTAAAGGGGTTGTTTGAAAATCAAGGCTTTCTGTTCTTGGCCAGGTTCAGTCCTGCTTTAATTTGCACGAAATAAGCTTTGTTGGAAAAACTTTGCCGCTTCCCCTGTAGGCAAATTTGAATTCATATTGCCTACCGCAAACTGACAACTAAAACCGAGAACTGTAAACTTACCTGTAAATCAACTGATAAATTTGTCCGCGGTTGCCGGTGAGCAGCACCAAGCTTCCTTTTTTGGCTTTTTGCAGGGCATTAAAGTTTTGAGTAGAAATATTTGTCCAGGTTTTACCACCATCTGTCGATACATCGGTGCCTGATGAACCTGTAGCAAAACAAAGCTGCTCGTTAACATATTCAACTGCCGATCGATAACCCAGCACAGGCTTTTCTGGCTTAAACCAGCTTTTGCCACCATTTTTGGTTAAGAGTACATTATTGGTGTTTTCTTTGTCTTTAAGATAGTTGCCCCCCACTACAATCCCTTTTCTATTGTTAAAAAAGGCGATAGAGAATGGTCCGGTACTATTTTCTCCTTGGATAATCGGACATTGATAAACTTTCCAGCGATGCCCGTAGTTGGGCGAATAGTAGATGTTTGAAGTTGAGCCTCCCGTGGCTATCCATACTTTGCCATCGGGTGCCGTTCTGATGGTGGTACCGCTTGCGGCAAAACCCGCTTCGCCCGCTTTGAGGTCTTTTTTCAACTGGGCCGAAATATCCTGCCAGGTCAAGCCGCCATCAACGGTTTTGAGCAGCTGCATTTTGTTTTTGATCGGATCGCCGAAGATAATGCCTTGTTGTGCATCCCAAAAGCCCATTCCGTCTAAAAATATGGCCGAATCGGTATTTTTATAAACCTCACGCCAAGTTTTGCCACCGTCAACAGTCGACAGCACATAAGCCGGCGAACCCGCATTCACCACAATAGCCTTCAGTTTGTCAAAAGCCTCGATATCCCTGAAATCAAGCTTTTCATAGCCCTTCGGCTGGACCCACTCCCATGTTTTGCCGCCATTGAGGGTTTTGCCTACATAACCGTTGCTGCCACTTACCCAAGCTATCGAATCGCTAACCACTGAAAGGCCACGCATACTGGTGTTTTTACCGGTTGCCAGTTGTTTTAACGTATAGTTTTGGGCCATGCCCCAAAAAGGGCAAAGCAAAAAAACACAAAGTAGCTTTTTGAACATAACAGGGATTTTAAAGGCGTTTGGCCTATTTTACTCTTTTCCAGCTTTCAGACCGGCCAATTAGCGAAATGCCAATATAGCCTCTAATGTTGAGCTGTCCGTTTTCTTTCAACGTGATATTGCAACTATAAGTCTTGCCGGTTTTAGGATCGTAGATGCTGCCGTCGGTCCATCTTTTATCTTCAAAAACAAAATCCTTCAGAATTTCCAATCCCAATAAAGGCTTGTTCCTGAGGCTTGTATTCGGATTTTTGACATCGGTTTTTGGTTTACCGTGTTCGTCGTTCGGTTCTTTGATCCAAGCCAGTTTGCCAAAATACTTGTCGCCTTTTTTATAGATTTCTATTTGGCCTTCACCAGAAGGGTTGACCCATTTGC
This sequence comes from Pedobacter sp. TM02, assembly GCF_059705275.1. Taxonomy (NCBI): domain Bacteria; kingdom Pseudomonadati; phylum Bacteroidota; class Sphingobacteriia; order Sphingobacteriales; family Sphingobacteriaceae; genus Pedobacter; species Pedobacter sp. TM02. The sequence goes on along the minus strand of NZ_AP046530.1, from coordinate 1,504,837 downwards.
CCAGGATATCGTCATTCTTTTGAGCAAAAACAGAAAGCGTGGAGAGCGCTAGTATCAACAAAAAGGATAGTTTCTTAACCATAAGATGTGCTTTAGCTAGGCTAATTTAGCGATTAGGAATGAAAAATAAAACTTGGGTGCAACAGCACCAAGCTAATTTTACATTCAAACTTCTTTAAGCCAAGGCTCTAAATACATCAATCAAGCCCCCCTTTGGCGCGTATTAACGCCGGGTAAACAAGGTCGCCACGGGCTGAAAATCGTCGGGGAGCACGCTAGCCTCAAAACCGTTTGCCAGGAGCAGTTTAATGATCGAATGGGGACAAACCACGCCATTGACACATTGAATGCGAAGAATCAGGTCGCAATCTTCTAAATCGAAGTTGGCCTGATACTCGCTAAAACTTTGGTGTATCTGATCGACGATGTTTTTGGCATCTTCGCCATGGGCTACGTTTGTCTTAAAAACTTCTACCATAGGTATTTCACATCAACTTGTATATTTTCTCGTTCACCACAACGTCTTTGCCTACCCTTTTGCAGGGCAATGGCGCTCTATTTTTCGGGTTCGTTTATTTGAAACTGGTGCCTTTGCCATTGCATCAAACCTTATTAACCATTTATTGTCTGATCATTTTATGGTAGCTGATGTAAGAAGTGAGCAGCACGGCAAATACAACCAAAGGGAAGAACGACATCCCTACTGCACCATCGACAGCCAAATGGCCAATGAATGCCGAAAGGTATTTGATGCCACAGCCTACATAAGCCCATTCTTTGATGCGCTTGCCAAAAAACGGCAGGATCAAAATCAATCCGCCAATAAAATGACCTATGCCGATTTCCATGGCCAGCCAAGTGGGAATGCCCAAATGTCTGGTGCCTTCTACGGCTTCGGGACTGTTCATAAAAAATATGCCCGGCAGGATAAATAAGGCCAGTAGGCCCGTCGAAACCCAGAAAACTATTTTCGCGGTTTTGTTCGGTTTTTTCGTTTGATTTTCCATCCTCTTATTTTTGGTTGTAATCGTAGTTCACCATCCATTGAATGCCGAATTTATCGGTCAACTGGCCATAGTAGGCATTCCAGAACATTTTTTGCAAAGGCATAACTATTTGTCCGCCTTCGGCCAAGCCATTGAAAAGCTTATCGGCTTCGGCTTCGCTTTCGGCGCCTATCGAAATAGACATGTTGCTGCCGGGTTTTACCTGTACCATACTGCTTGGCACATCAGTTCCCATTAAAATGCTGGTTGGGCCAATTGGAAGCGCTACGTGCATAATGCCTTCCTGATCTTCCTTCGTCATGCCTTCGCATCCCGGCGTATCTTTAAAGCGCATCAAGGCCGTAAATTCGCCACCAAATACTGATTTGTAAAAATTGAATACTTCTTCGGTATTGCCGTTAAAGTTTAAGTAAGTGTTTAATGTTGCCATCTTGTTTGTTATTTTTTTGTTTTAATGAGGTTATTGGTTTATGGACTAGGGTTCTACTATCAATTAGCCAGCTGCTGATAAGCCCGGTTCAGCTGATTGGTATGCCTTATGGTATGAAGCATCACAAAATGGAGGGCTTCCAGGCGAGTAACATAGCCAATACCAGGCAGTTCGAAACCTAGGCAAGTGGCATCGAGGTCCAAATCGGCTATGGCTTTGGTTAAGGTCTCGTTAATGGCTTTTATGTTGTCCAAATGAGGTTCCTTTTCGTAGTTTTTTATTTCGGGACGTACAAAATCCGGTGCTTCCATCTTCGAATCGAAGTTGAGCATGATGTTCTTCAGCAAACCAATATGCTGATCAGCCGGCCTTTCGGTTTGCCGGGTTTCGCCATAAAGCATATCGGCAAAACCGCCGTTGGCCAGGGTAAGATGCTGTACGATTTGGCCGGGTGTCCAGCTGCCTTCGGAAGGAACCAGGTTATATTGTTCGTTACCAAATTGTTGTGTGGCTTTTGTCCAATTGGCAAAAGCCTGATCCAATTCTTGTTGCAAGGTTGTTTGCGTTGTCATAATCTTTAAATTTTACATGTATTTCATTGCCGGATAATTAAGCAGGCGACGCCATAAAGCGATTTGACCGATGCAGTTCGCTTCGCGATAGGTATTGAATGTTACCATATCATACAAGGGAAAGCTCATGTTCATTTCCGGAAACTCGAGGATTTTATCGAGCTCGGCATCACTAGCCTGTATCAGTTTTTCGCGCAGGATCGGCGAAATATGCGCCCAGTCTTTTTGATAGCTTTCGAGCGATGGGTATTGTACATCGTCCTGAATGCCTTTGTTATGTTTAAACAGCTCATGCGACTGGGCTTTGTGGTCGACACCAAACCAGTTAGCCAGTTCGAAGCGGCCTTCGAGCATGCTGCCTGCCAACCAGGCGACATGATTAGCCTTGGTATCTAGGCGTTTATGCGCATCGGCATCGGCAATGCCATCCAATACGCTATTGAAATAAGTGCTGTGCATGTCGTACAATACAACGATGGCAAACATGCGGTTACTTTTGGGTTGAGTTTCCATATTGTTTTTTGTTTATGCTAAGTTAAGCCATGTTTAACTGGATATGGACTGCTAAAAAAGTCAACCTTGGGGGGTATTTGAGACATTTTTATTATCTTAGTTCTGCAACAATCCTATCCTTACCATGCGACAAATCGGCGTGCTGCTCAGCAAAAGCTATAAATTATTAAGTATTGCAGCCATTTTAGAGGTTTTTGAAACCGTCAACAAATTTTACGAGGCAGATGGTCTTCCCCTGCCTTTTCACATCAACATACTGACTTCTGAAGAGACCCTGGCTACGCAGCAGGAAGCTTTTGGCTATGCCTTGCAAAGCATTAAAGAAGCCGAAACCATGGAAATTATCCTTATTCCGGCTTTTACCTCAGATAACATGGCCGAAACCCTGCAGGCCAACTATGCCTGCATACCGCATTTGATTAGGCAGTATAATGCCGGAGCCTGCGTAGGCACTTTCTGCACCGGGGCTTTTTTGTTGGGCGCGAGCGGTTTGCTGAACGGAAAAATCGCCACTACGCACGTAGATGCCAGCAATGGCTTTGCGCAGGCATTTCCATCGGTAAAGCTTAAGGCCGACAAAACCGTAACGCAAGACGGCCGTTTGTATACCAGTGGCGGTGCTACTTCTTCGTTCCACCTCTTGCTGCATTTGGTACACGAATATTGTGGCAAGGAAATGGCCATCAAAATTGCCAAGGTTTTTGCCATCGATATGGATAGGGATAAACAGTCTTATTTCAGTACTTTTCAGCCCTCTAAAGACCATAACGACGATTTGGTGGCCTCGGCACAGGCCAAAATAGAAAGCAATTACCAAGATGCCGCCACCATTGAAGAACTGATTAAGGATATTCCTTCGAGCCGGCGCAATATTGTAAGGCGCTTTAAACAGATTACGGGCATTACCCCGATCGAGTACCTGCAGCAAACCCGCATCGAAGCCGCCAAAAAACTCTTGGTAAAAACTGGCCAGCAGATGTCTGAAATTATTTTCAACTCGGGCTATAGCGACCCCAAGGCTTTTAGAAAAGTATTTAAGAAAAGTGTGGGCATGACACCTTCGCAGTATCGGGAGAAATTTCAGGTGAGGTAAGCCTTTTGCCCTCGACGAGAGAGGCAAAAGGCTTGCCACGTTTTCCAAACTTTACCAATCTATGCTACTGGCAAAGCAAAGCAAAACCTGCTGCCTTCGCCAATGGCACTTTCTACCCAAATACGGCCTTGTTCGGCCTCGATAAAATCCTTAGAAATAGCCAAGCCCAAACCCGATCCCGATTTGTTTTGCCCATCGGTTGGCACCTGGTAATAGCGATCAAAGAGTTTCTTTTGGTATTGTTCCTCAATACCTTTTCCAAAATCACGAACCGAAAATTCAACAAAACCATGCTGTTCGCTCACCTGTACCAATACTTTCGATTTTTCGGAGCTGTAGCGTAGGGCATTCGACAGGAAATTAACCAGCACCCAAGCCGTTTTCTGTACATCGGCATTAACGGCAGGCAATTTTGCAGGTACATTTAACTCTAAGCGGATTTCTTTTTGTTCGGCCTGAAAGTTCACTGCGTCTATGGCCAGTCCTACAATAGCGGCAGGATTAGTCCGTACAAAATTGAGCTGCAGGTTTCCGGTTTCTACCTGGGCCAGATCGAGCAGTTCGCTGGTGATCTTCAACAGGCGTTCGCTATCTTCCTTAATGTGTTTCACCAGCTCGCTCTGTTCCTGGTTCATAGTGCCTACCCTTTCGTCGTTGAGCAGCTTTAAACTCATTTTGATCGAGGATAGCGGTGTTTTCAGCTCGTGCGAAACCGTGGCAATGAAATTGGTTTTGGCTTCGTCGAGCTCCTTGAACTGGGTGATGTTTTTGAGCACATAAACCTTGCCTACCGATTTGCCAACGGCAATCAGCGTGGGATCGTTAAACTCATCGAAATTGGGAATGGTAATTTCGCGCTGTTCGAGCAAAAAGTAGGATTCCTTTTCGTCGGCATAGATTTTCAAAGGCTCTTTGCTGTTTTTATCCGCCAATATCCTTTGGAGCAACTCGTTCCTTTGGGCCAATTCATCGGCACTTTTACCGACTGCCACGGCCGAATCGAGGTTAAGCAACTGTGCGGCAACCTTATTGAGGAACAAAATTTCCTGCTTTTCGTTTAAGCCGATAATGGCATCCTGCATCTGCTCGATAATGGTTTCAATGCGCTGCTTTTCCGATTTGATTTTGGCTACATTGCTGTTGTCCCAGTTTTTGAGTTCCAATGCCATTTTGTTAAAGGCCAAAGCCAGTTCGCTAAACTCGTCGTGCCCTTTAAAATTAAGGTGCTGCTTGTAGTTTTTACGGCTGATTTCGCGAATACCTTCCAACAGTTCACGCAATGGATTAGCAATAAAGCCCGGAAAGTTGACAATAAAGCTGAATAGGATAATAAAAGTAACCGAAGCGGTAATGCTCAAAAAAAGCGTGGCCCTTTCGGTAGCCTGCTGCGCCTTTTCGTTTTTCCTGACAATGGCGTTCATGTTCAGCTCGTCGATATTGCGCAGCTGCAAATGGATCTCGTTCATAGCTTCGCGTTGCTGCGCGAATATCACATTGGGCTGTTTGAGTCGATCGAAGGCTTGCCGAAGAGCCAATACCGCCGCCTTTTCGCCGGGTTCGGTCACGTTGGCTTCTTCCAATTGCAAAGCCTTTTCAATGGGTGCCGCATTTATTGGGTTGATGGTGCCGTTTTGGGCATCGAGTGCCGTGCGGATATCATTTACATACACCAACGACTTATAGTTGTCTTTCAAAATCACTTTCGAACGTGAGGCGATCTCGTTGATATGGTAAAGGGAAATGGCGCCAAAGCTGATCACAACCAGGAACAAAAAGCCAAATCCAAGCCGAAGTTTTGTTTTTATCTTCATCGCTTTAAATTTAATATTCATTTAAGACAAAATAACCAAGTCGGTATCCCTTGCTGCCATGGCCTTGAGCAATTGGTTAAACAAATTGGTGCGCCAAATGAGCTGGAACAGGTTAAAATGGGGCTTCCCGATACAAATGGTCGTTATTTCTCTTTCTGTGGCCAACTGGATAATGGTTTTGGTAATCTCATCGCTTTTGATCCGGATTACTTCAGCCCCCAATTCGGTAGCCAACTTCAAATTGTTCAGTAAATATCGCTGTTTATCCAGCTTAATTTTATCGGCCTGTTCATGGGTGCTTTGCACGTACAAAACCAGCCAGGGCGAATGATAATAGGAAGCCAGCCGGGCCGTTTTTCTAATCACCACCCTTGCCGTATCCGGATTGGAGGAAATGCAGGCCAAGAACCTCTCCTGGCGCAATTTAACCTGTTTGGGCACTTCCCTGTTTACTTTCCGCTCTACCTGATGGGCTACTTCCTTTAGCGCCAGTTCCCGCAGCTGCAGTATTTTCTCCGACTGGAAAAAATTATTCAAGGCCTGCTCAATCTTGTTTTCCCGATAGATCTTGCCTTCTTTTAACCGCGTAAGCAATTCGTCGGCTGTTAAATCGATATTCACGATTTCATCGGCCAGCTCCAAAATCTTGTCGGGGATCCTTTCGGTAACCGGAACGCCTGTAATCTGTTCAATTTCTCCGTTGATGCTTTCGAGGTGTTGGATATTAACCGCCGAAATCACACTGATACCCGCTTCTAAAATATCGTAAACATCTTGCCAGCGCTTGGCATTTTTGCTGCCTTCGGCATTGGTATGGGCCAGCTCGTCTACAATTACCACTTCGGGATGCGCATTGAGAATAGCCTGCAGATCCATTTCCTCCAATTCTTTGGCTTTGTAGAAAATCTTTTTGCGCGGAATAACCGGCAAGCCATCGAGCAGGGCATTCGTTTCTTTCCTCAAATGGGTTTCGATGTAACCGATACGCACATCTACCCCGCTTGCCAACAAGGCATGGGCCTCCTGCAACATGCGGTAGGTTTTGCCAACGCCCGCGCTCATGCCCATGTAGATCTTGAGCTTGCCCCTGCGGTTTTTCTTAACCAGCGCGATAAATTCGTTTACATTTTCCATTTTGCGTTTGACAAAGTGCCTAATCTTTAAAACTGTTGTAATTATTTAACAAACTTCCCAATGAGCTAATGACTAATGACTAATGAACTATAAATATTTCCTTAAAAAGCCACCGCGATACTCGCTGTTACGGCAGCATCTTGGTTAACTGTACTGTTGTTGCGGGTAAAAATCTTGTCTTTGCTATCATAAACCTTGCCTTCTAAACGCACTACGGCATTGCTGATGGGCGAATAATCTAAATTTAGCGAATAGCCCATCGTTTTGAAACCATTTGGCGTTCCAGTGGCTATAAATATACCGTCTTTGTCTTTATAATATTCGGCTCTGCCGGCGATGGCCCATTTTGGATCAAATTTATACTGGGCAATCAGAACTGGCGAAAGTACTTTGCTCTTGGCCGATTGTCCCTTTATCTTTTGCTGCGTACCATAATCAAAACCTGCGGTTAGGCCAAATTTTTCGGTTAATTGGGCAATGGCATAAAAATTATGGTAGACGCGTTGTACACGGGTGGCATTTTCGCCTTCGTAGCCAATGTAATTGCTATAGTTTAATGTAATCTTGCCATTCGGCTTATAGGTGAGCTGTACGCCTCCGGCAGGCTTGCTGTTGCCATCAGGGCGATTGATTTTCTGCCAGCCGTTTAAGTACAGCAAGGTGGTGGCAAACTGGCCATCGGCTGTGCTGTAACTGAGTTTGGCCCCCGATTCGTAATAAGGCGTATTTTCTGAAGCGATGTTTCTGGTGAGCACCCAACAATCTTTCGAAACCGCGCTTTCAAAACCAATGTGTGAGGCAAAAACACCAGCATCGATCCACAGATTGGCTGTTTTGCTTAACTTGAGGCCAGCATTGGCTTCGTAGATGTTTTTCAGTACGCCAGGCTCGGCCGATAGATTGGCATTGGTATAGGTACCAGCCATCAAAGCTATATTAGCTCTTACTTTATCATTGTCGTAATTGGCTTTGATAAAGGCCAGGTTCAGGTTTACTTCGTTGTGCCTGTTGTGCGAATACACAAAAGCGGGACGGTTGTTGTTGGCAGGCTGATTAAAATCGTAGCCATAATAGGTTTCCAGATAACCCGAAAATTTGACTTTTGGGGCATCTTGGGCTTTAACACTTAAGGTTAGGGCTAATACGGCAATTGTTGCTATTATTTTTTTCATGTGTTTGTATCTTTTCAATGGGGGATTCGGCTAATTATTTCAATTGGTCTAAAGCCAGGTTCAGTTCAAGGACGTTGATTTTTTTAGGACCAAAAAGACCTAAAAACGGCTGTTCGGTATGTTTTACAACCAGTTCGGCTATTTTGCGCTCATCTATTTTACGGTAGGCAGCTATCCTTTTGATCTGGATAATGGCACCTTGCTCAGAAATATCCGGATCGAGTCCACTACCCGATGCGGTAACCATTTCGGCAGGGATAGCATCTTTGCTAACGCCTGGATTGTATTTGATCAGGGTATCTATCCTTGATTGTACTGCTTTGAGGTAATCGGGATTGCTTGGCCCCTTGTTAGAGCCCCCAGAACCAGCCGCGTTATAGCCCACCGCCGACGGACGGCCCCAGAAATACTCGGGTTTGGTAAACGACTGGCCCAACAAAGCGTAGCCTACCACTTTACCATTTCTGGTTATTTTTTCGCCACCACCCTGCCCTTTACCTAGTTTTCCGGCAATAGCAATACTTAATGGATAAAACACGCACAACAACACCAAAAGCACCAGGGTTAAGCGGATGGATTGAATTAAATACTTTTTCATTTTTTTGTTTTTTTATTTTGAGGAAATAGAAAATGGAGGATAGGCAATAGGTTTGATTATGCGGATATTCCTTGCCGTTCTCTAAATCCTTATTTACATTTTCTGTTTACTTCTATCTATTCTCTGTTAACTACTTCTATTACCTATTCGTCGCCTAAACCATTAATCCAACCACCAAATCGATGATTTTAATACCGATAAATGGGGCTACAATACCACCAATACCATAAATAAACAGGTTGCGACGAAGCAAGGCCGTTGCCCCGATGGGTTTGTAGGCCACACCTTTTAAAGCCAGCGGAATTAAAATTGGAATGATGATGGCGTTGAAAATTACAGCCGAAAGAATGGCGCTTTCCGGACTGTGCAAGCCCATGATATTCAAACTTTGCAAAGCTGGAATGGAGGCAATGAACAAAGCCGGCACAATGGCGAAATACTTGGCCACATCATTAGCGATAGAAAAAGTGGTGAGCGTGCCTCTGGTAATGAGCAGCTGCTTGCCAATTTCTACGATTTCGATCAATTTGGTGGGGTCGTTATCCAAGTCGACCATATTGCCAGCTTCTTTAGCAGCTTGGGTACCACTGTTCATGGCCACCCCAACATCGGCCTGTGCCAAGGCGGGCGCATCGTTGGTACCGTCGCCCATCATGGCCACCAGTTTGCCCAACTGCTGCTCTTCCTTAATGTAGTTCATTTTATCTTCGGGCTTGGCCTCGGCAATAAAATCGTCAACACCGGCCTTTTCGGCGATATATTTGGCAGTCAATGGATTATCGCCAGTTACCATCACGGTTTTTACGCCCATTTTGCGCAAACGTTCGAAACGCTCGCTGATGCCTGGTTTAATGATATCCTGCAATTCGATTACACCCAATGCTTTTTCGTTGAGAGCTACCACCAAAGGCGTACCTCCGTTGGTGGCGATGGCTTTGACCTGGGTTTCAATCGCTGAAGGAAATTGATTTCCGGCTTGTTGCACCAAGTTGCGGATCGAATCGAATGCACCTTTGCGAATGCGACGGCCATCGGCCGTATCCATTCCGCTCGATCGGGTTTCGGCTGTAAATTTGATGAACACCGCTCCAGCTGGCGCGCTTTCGATAATTTTATGGTTATTGACTTTGGCCAATTCAATGATCGATTTGCCTTCTGGGGTTTCGTCGGCCAAAGAACTCAGCACACAGGCTTCTACAAATTGAGCCAGCTCTACACCCGCCGTTGGATAAAAATTGGTGGCTTTGCGATTGCCAATGGTGATCGTTCCGGTTTTATCCAGCAACAACACGTCAATATCGCCAGCAGTTTCTACCGCCTTACCCGATTTGGTAATGACATTGGCCCTTAAGGCCCTGTCCATGCCAGCAATACCAATAGCCGACAACAAACCGCCAATGGTAGTTGGAATCAGGCAAACAAAAAGCGAGATCAGTGCCGCAATGGTAATCGGTGTATTGGCGTAATCGGCAAAGGGTTTTAAGGTTACGCAAACGATGATAAACACCAAAGTAAAACTGGCCAGCAAAATGGTCAGGGCAATTTCGTTAGGCGTTTTCTGTCTGCTAGCACCTTCCACCAAGGCAATCATCTTGTCTAAAAAGCTCTCGCCGGGTTGGGTACTTACTTTTACCTTAATTTGGTCGGAAAGCACTCTGGTACCGCCAGTAACCGACGATTTATCGCCACCAGCTTCCCTAATTACAGGTGCTGATTCGCCAGTAATGGCCGATTCGTCGATTGTGGCAATGCCTTCAATTATTTCGCCATCGGTTGGAATGGTATCGTCAGCTTCGCATATAAACACCTCCCCTTTTTTCAAGGTGTTAGACGAACGGATTTCGTAGTTTCCATTGGCCAAAATTACCTTGGCAGGCGTTTCTTCGCGGGTTTTACGTAAGCTATCGGCCTGTGCCTTGCCCCTTGCCTCGGCAATGGCTTCGGCAAAGTTGGCAAACAGCACGGTGAGCAATAAAATCAGAAATATAAAGAAGTTATACAGCGCACTGCCCTGACCAGCATGACTGATCGAATAAATGGTTACGTAAGCCATTACGGCGGTACCGACTTCTACCGTAAACATAACTGGATTGCGAACCATGAGGCGCGGATCGAGCTTAATGAACGATTGTTTAAGCGCATTTTTGACCAAAGCAGGTTCGAATAATTTATTGTTGGATTTCATTTTATTTTAATTTTTCTCAAGAGAGAGTTTCTTTTCTTGGTTAATGGTCCATGGTCGATGGCTAATAGCTCGACTGACTATGGACTGTTGACTATGGACTATCAACTAGCCTAGCGCATGGTAAAATATTCTGCCAGCGGGCCCAAAGCCAGTGCCGGGAAATACGACAGGGCGTTGAGTACCAAGATCACGGCAAAGGTCATCAGGCTAAACGTAAGCGTATCTGTTTTTAAGGTACCTGCCGATTCTGGAATGTATTTCTTGCGGCCCAGCAAACCAGCAATGGCCACCGGACCAATAATGGGCAAGAAACGACCCAAGAAAATAACCAGTCCGGTTGAAATGTTCCAGAACACGTTGTTATCTCCAAGGCCTTCGAAACCCGAACCATTGTTGGCATTTGACGAGGTCATTTCGTACAACATTTCAGAAAAACCGTGGAAACTTGGGTTATTTAACCAGTTTTTAGGCTGTACAGCCCAATGGGCATCACCAAAATTGACCAATAGATAAGAGGCAATGGCCGTTCCGGCTAAAATGAGAAAGGGACTGAGCAAGGTAATGATAGCTGCAATCTTTACTTCTCGCGCTTCTACTTTGTGGCCCATAAACTCGGGCGTTCTGCCTACCATCAGGCCTGAAATAAAAACGGCAATAATGAGGTAGATGAAATAGTTGAGTATACCTACGCCGCAGCCTCCGTAAAAACCGTTGATCATCATGGCCAACATTTGCCATAAGCCGGTTAGCGGCATGGTGCTATCGTGCATTCCGTTTACCGATCCGGTAGAAATTATGGTAGTTAAGGTGCTCCAATAAGCGGTTGCCGCAGGGCCAATGCGCACTTCTTTGCCCTCCATGGCTCCTGTAGCCTGCGAAATGCCCATTTTGGCGATGGCGTGGTTGCCACCTAATTCAGAACTTAGGGATGGGATCATGAGCAGCAGCATACCGATGGTCATCACCCCAAAAATCATCCAGCCTAGTTTTCTTCTGTTGATGAAATAGCCAAAGCAGATGACCATGGCAATCGGAATAATGGTTTGGCTCATCATTTCGACCATGTTGGTGAGGTAGTTTGGATTTTCGAAGGGATGTGCTGAGTTAGCGCCGAAAAAGCCACCACCATTGGTTCCCAAGTGCTTAATGGCAATAAACTGTGCGGCCGGACCTTTTGATACATGCACGGTATCGCCCTGTAGGGAAATAAACTGGTCTTTGCCTTCGTAACTGGCTGGGGTGCCATTAAAAGTTAAAATAAGGGCTACAACGATACTTAAAGGCAACAACAAACGGGTGATGGCTTTCACAAAGAACTCCCAAAAGTTGCCTAATTGCTGCGTGGTTTTATCTCTAAAAGCCTTAAACAACACTACCGCCGCCGCAATGCCAGTAGCAGCACTTACAAACTGCAAAAACATGAGCACAAATTGCTGGGTAAGGTAGCTTACACCAGTCTCGCCCGAATAATGCTGCAGGTTGCAGTTGGCCACAAAGCTGATGATGGTATTAAAAGCCAGATCTGGGGTCATGCCCGGATTGCCATCGGGATTGAAAGGAAGCTTATCTTGGTAAATCAGTACAAAAAAGCCATAAATGAGCCAGACGGCATTGATCAGCAACAATACTTTAAGGTGTTGCTTCCAATTCATCTGTTCTTTAGGATTGATGCCCGAAAGTTTGTAGATACCTGCTTCGATGGGCTTCAGGAAGTCGGTCCATACTTTTTCTCCGGCAAACATTTTGGCCAAGTATTTTCCCAAAGGGATAGCTACAACCAAGGTAAGCAGGAAGGTGGCGATGATGCCAAGGATTTCTGTGTTCATAGCGTTAGAATTTTTCTGGTTTAATGAGTACGTAAACCATATACAGGAATACGGCTACTGCAGTGATAAATAGTGCAAGCATGAGGTTAAATGTTTTCGAACCAATCGATGGAGCGGTAAACGATCCAGCAAAAGACAACGAGGGTGAGGAATAAGATTATGGTCATTTGTTTATTGATTTTCCATGCCTATACCAATTGCTGTTCCACGAAACACCAAAACAATTCAAAGCATTTATTTACAAACACTTACACCATAAACCAACAACAGGCGCATAAAAAAACCCTTCCATTTTGGAAGGGTTTTTATCAAAAAGGAAGTCTATGGCTAGCCTTTCCATTCCCCTCCGCTGAAGGGGTGCCTGCAAGGCGGGGCGGGTTTAAGCTTGCCTCTAGCTTTGCTTAGCCATTTAGGCATTTGGGTGCATTAGGCAATCGAAACTTCAACGATTTCGAATGTCTTACTTCAAAACAAGTTCCGAATTGCTTTGGTGATTATTTAAACGAACCTTCGTGGTTCAACAATTTGAAATAATCGTCGAGTTTGCCACCGATGGATTGCTCAAAAGATGCCTTTAAATCTTCGGGTTGCGGATGCTTGTTTTTCCACTTGGCAAAATAATCCTTAAAAGCCTGATCAACTTTCTCTTTGCCAATACTCGATTCGAGCATATAAAGCCAAATAGCGGTTTTGAAGTATGATACAATGCCATAATCGTCGGAAGTTTTAAAATCGGCTGCTGGTGTTTCTATGGCTGGGTTCATGGGCAGGGCATTGGCCATGGCGTTGTATACCGCAGCCTGAAATTGATCAACGGGCAAAGCCTTCACCTTATCTGGGATTTTATCACCAAAAAGCGAATTGTACCTGTATTTTTCGGCCTCGTACCTGAACTGAAAGTAAGTATTCAACCCCTCATCCTGCCAAGTGTGCATACGCTCGTTGCTCCCAAGCATGCTCATGAACCAGTTGTGGCCAACCTCATGGGCAATGACCCCATCCAACGTTTCTTTCTTGGCATCCGGACTGGTAATTAGCGTAATAGTCGGATATTCCATACCGCCACTCGAGTTGTTTGCCGGGCCTTCGATGGCCTGTACAATTGGATATTCATATTCGCCTATCGATTTGCTGTAATATTTAACCGCATCTTTCACATCATCGATACTGTTTACCCAAAGCGAGTTCTTTTTATTGTGGTAATAGCTGAAAACATCAACCACCTTGCCCGAAACCAATTTGGCAGTATCATATTGGATAACCAGGTCTTTATCGGCAAACCAGGCAAAATCGGGTACATTGTCAATCTTGTAGCTGAGTTTTTTGATATCTCCTTTTGCCGTGTAAAGCACAGGCGTATTGCCCCGGTTTAAAGCATTTTTTGCACCAATGGTTTTGTAGGCCTGTAGTTCGTCGGCATTTTGCAGAACGCCTGTGGCGCCCACTACATAAGCAGCCGGCAAGGTAATGTTAACCCTATAGTTGCCATATTCGCTATAAAATTCGCCCATATCCAAGTAAGGAAACTCGTGCCAGCCATTTTTATCGAACACCGCAGGCTTTGGATACCATTGCGTAATCATAAACTGGCTGTCGGCATAACCCGACCTTGAAAAATAAGATGGCAACAGCACTTTAAAATCGGTATGGATACTGATCGAATCGCCTGGCTTTAAAGGTGCAGGCAAAATCAGCTTTATCACATCGATATATTGCGGATTGGGATGTGTCTCGGTTTTGGCCACCGTTCCGTTTACCTTAAAGTTAAGCCCTTCTATGTTGCCATAGGTATATTTGTCCAGCTTTTTCTTCCTCGATTCGTCGTTCTTGATCTGCTGAAACAACGCCGTGTTTTCGTTTTTATAGGCATTGGGATAGAGATGAAACCATATAAAGTCTAAAGTAGACGGCGAATTGTTCTTGTAAACGATGATTTCTGATCCGCTAAGCGTTTTGGTAGCCGGATTCAGGCTAACATCAATGGTATAATCAACTTGTTGCTGCCAATAGGCATCCTGCGCAAAAACAGTAATTGAAAATAGGGAAATTAAAAGCGTTAAAGCAGTTTTGATCATAGGTTTTGGGTTAATATAGGTAGATGGTTAATCGGCAATTTTATATTCTTCTAATTTCCTGTACAAGGTAGTTAGTCCGATATTCAATAATCGTGCGGTTTCGGTTTTATTGCCTCTGGCATGGGCCAGTACCTTTTGGATGTGCAGTTTTTCTACGCTCTGCAGATCGAGGGCATTGGCAATAGGGCCATCTGCAAAAAACTCGTATGGCAATTGACTGGCCTCCAGCGTATCGCCATTGGCCAGGATCACGAGGCGTTCCATTACATTCTTAAGTTCGCGCACATTACCTTTCCAACTGTGCTTGGTCAGTGCATCGATTAGTTTTTCGTCCATTTTTAACGCCGGCCGATTTACCTTGTTGGCAAACTCCTTCAAGTAAAATGTGGCTAGCATTGGAATATCCGCTTTGCGTTCTCTTAAAGCGGGCAAAGGAATAACAAATACCGAAAGTCGGTAATAAAGATCGAGCCTAAAGTGGCCCTCATCGGCTTGCGCCTTGAGGTTGCGATTGGTGGCGGCCAAAATGCGGACATTAACCTGGTTGGTGGTAGTAGCGCCTACTTTAATGAACGATTGATTTTCGAGCACGCGCAAGAGCTTGGCCTGCAGGTCGAGGTTCATCTCACCAATTTCGTCTAAAAACAGGGTGCCACCATTGGCTTCTTCCAACAGGCCTTTTTTGTCTTTGTTGGCTCCGGTAAAAGCTCCGGCCTTGTAGCCAAACAGCTCGCTTTCGAGCAACTCGGCACTAAAACCGCTACAGTTTAGAGCTACAAAAGGTTTGTTTTTGCGTTGACTTTCGTAATGGATGGCCTGAGCAAATACTTCTTTTCCCGTACCCGTTTCGCCCAATAAGAGTACAGTGGTATCGGTTACGGCAACCTTCTCGGCCAAGCTAATGGCTTCCTTTATGGCTTTAGAGTTGCCCAATATGGTTTTAAAGCTATATTTGTTACTTACCTTACCCTCTAATTCATAAACGCGCAACTGCAGTTCGGCTTTGGCAATGGCCTTGTACACCAAGGGAATGATCTTGTCGTTATCGTCGCCCTTGGTCAGGTAATCGAAAGCACCATTTTTAATGGCCAATACTCCATCGGCAATGGTACCATAAGCCGTAAGGTTGATGACTTCGACAAAAGATTTGAGCGATTTGATTTTTTTGACCAACTCTACACCATTGGCATCGGGCAGTTTCACATCGCTTACCACTACCAAAACTTCGTGTTGCGCAAGCATTTTAAGGCCTTCATTTGCGTTTTGCGCCTGTAGAACCACAAATCCTTCAAGCTCCAAAATCCTAGCCAAAAGGTTTCTGATCTTGATTTCATCATCGATGATGAGTACGGTTGGCCCCATAAATTCTAATTGATAAGGCAATATTAGGAAAATAAGGCGAAAGGTAAAAGGCGGAAAAGCAATACTTAATAGCCCTAGCAAGCAAGGGTTGGGTTTAAAGTTTAAAGTCTAAAGCAAGAATCTTTGAACTATCAACTAGAGCTATCAACGACATGCTAGTCGTCATCGGCTTTCTTTTTCTTTTCCAAAATAACAAATGCGCTTCTTTTTGGGGCAGGCATAACCGAATCTTCACCCTTAACCGATTTCCAAACCACTTCGTTCAGGTCTAAATCGGGAACCGAATCTTCTTTAGCAAAATTGAAAAACTCCGATCTCCGGCTGCTTTCGTTGACCGCTACATTGCGTGTTTCCAAACTAATTAAAGGCTGGATGACTTTATAGGGCGTAAAATCGGGCTTGTTGGTAAAACATTCGAACAAAGGCATGGCGCCTGCATCGTACTGGCTCATGGGTGGCAAACCTAAAATCAGTTCCATGGTTCTTAAAAACCCTGAGGTCGAATACATGGTATGGATTACGGCTTTTCGCTTTACATAAGGCCCAATCACATAGGCTGGCGAGCGGTGCGCATCAACATGGTCGGGGCCGTTTTGCGCATCATCTTCCAAAATAAACACAACCGATTCTTTCCAAATCGGACTATGCGAAAGATGTTCTAATATACGCCCTACGGCTAAATCGTTATCGGCTACCGCCGCTTGAGGCGATATTTTTCCTTTCTTTTGGCCACTAGTATGGTCATTTGAGATACGCAACGTGCTGAACTGAGGCACAGCTCCGGCCACGACCAACGAATCGAAATCATGTTCCCAGGCATCGGCCCGTACCTGATCTGGAATATCCATGTTAAAACCTGGAGATTTAGGGCTCATGTGGCCTTGCAGCGATTTGATATTGGCCTTGCCGTACTCGCCAAACTCACCATAACTTCGGTAGCTGATGCCTGCACGCTGACAATAATCCCAAATAAAACCATTTTTCGGATAGGTAACCGGACGGCCACCTTCGTAATTGGTCGTTCCGCCACGACCGCCATAGCTGGTTGGCCAAGTCTTTTCTACCACATCGGTAGCATAAGCCGCCATGCTCCAGTTGTGTCCGTCGGCGCTTACTTCCGCATCGACGTAGAAATTATCGAGCAATACAAAATTTTCGGCAAGTGCATGTTGGTTTGGGGTTACTTTTCGGCCAAAAAGGGTAAGCGACGAATCGCCATTCCCCTGAGGCAGGTCGCCCAATACCTGATCGTAGGTTCTGTTTTCCTTAATAATGTAAAACACGTGCTTAATCGGCGATTTTTCGCCCTGCTTACGAGGGATAGGATTTCCGCTTTCGCCATCGGCCAGCTTTTCCTTCTGCGCCGTAAAGGGCGTGTTGGTATAAACCTGCTTGGTATAAGCCTTTAACTCGTCGGGGTTGGGTGTTTCGATAAAAGATAGCGTGCCTTTAAACAAACCGGCAATATATTGTAGCCTGCTGTTGGCGGTACTGCCCATCTGGTAGCCGCTGTTATCAGCCTTTGAAATAGGCTGTGGACCCTGTGGATTAGCCATTGAAGTATTTCCCTTGCCATTGGCCACCAATATTTTGTTGCCCGCTACCTTTATACTGGTTGGATACCAGCCTACCGGAATAAAACCCTGGCTCTGGCTATTGCCGGCTTTGGCCACATCGAAAACGGCCAGGCAGTTGTTATCGGCATTGGCAATGTAAAGTGTCTTTTCATTGGCGCTCAAGGCTAGTCCGTTGGTGGTTGAACCGGTTAATTGCGTGACATACAATGTAGTGGCTATGGTTTCGATTACCTTGCGCGTAGCGGTTTGAACTACCGAAACCGTATTGTCGTTGGCATTGGCCACAAACAGCAGGCTTCCTTTTTTATTGAGCAGCAACTCGTTGGGGTGGTCGCCTACTTTAACCTGTTCGGCAATGGCTTCTTTGGCCAAGTCGACCACGGCCACGGCCCTGCCCCCCCACAACGATACATACAAAACACTTTCGTCGGGTGCCAAAACACAGCTATACGCTATGGCTGGCAACTGTATTTTCTTAAGGATTTTTTGCTCTACTGGGTTGATAATGTACAAACAGCTGTCTTCTTTGGTTACGGTATACAGTCTGTTGTTGGCCTTGTTTACCGCAATGCCAGCTGGACTGATTTTGGCTTTTGGCCAAACGGGACCAAGTTTAAGGGTATCACTTTTAACCAATTTGCCATTGGCGATGCTGAAATCCAATATCCAGTTGTCGTTGCCACCCGAAACATACAAGTGCTGTTCGTTTTTGCTGAATGCCAAGCCATACCAGGCCTTGCTTAACACTTTTTCGTCGCTAACCTGCTCTGTTTTAAGATCGATCAATTGTAGCGACTGGGTACTTTGGCCGTTATTGGTTACAGCCAGGAATTTGCCAGATGGGCTTAACTGGGTGTTCAGTGGCAAATCGCCCAAGGCTAAAGAATGACCTGCCGGACTTATTTTCCAACCGTTGGGTAAGAGAATCTGTTGGCTACCTGCTACTTTTCCTGGCCATTGGGCAAGCGCAGAGGCCGAAAAGCAAACAACAAAAGCAAGCAACGTGTATATTTTTTTCATGTTCTGTATAACTATGCTATAGGGTTAACTGGTTTTAACATTAAAATTTATTTTCGTTTAGCGTTGGATTTTGGCTGGCATTGACCTGATAAGTGTAAACCTTGTCGTTCTCGTCTACCTCTACTATACGATAACCCTTGTAGGCTGTACCCCAATTGCCACCAATGTGCGCATCGAAAAAATGGGGCAGCTTATCGGTATAAAAAACCGAATCGAGGCTATGGTCGTGGCCATGAAATACCGCTTTTACATTGGCATAGGCATGCAGCAGCTTAATCGTATCCGGGCATTCGACAAAAGGACTTTCTGGTACCCAAAAATGAGGCGGGATGTGCAAGACCACAAACGCCGTTTTTAAATTTTTGAATTTTTCCAGCTCTTGCCTTAAAAAATCATTGTTCGGACAGATGTATTCGCCTTTGGTATTGGAAGTATTGGCCAAAACGATACCTACATTATTTTTTTGAATGGAGAAATTGTCTTCATAGCCAAAAACCGATTTCCACAACCGGGTATCGGCATGGTCGTGGTTGCCTGGTACGGCATAAAATGGCACTTTGAGCCGATCGTAATGTTCTTTTTTAACTACCGACAGCAGATCTGGCCTATCGTGTACCAAATCGCCGTTAATAATCACAAAGTCTAAAGGGTTTTGGTTATGAGCTTCATTCAGCCAACGCACAATATTGTCGTGGTGCTTTTGATATTCGGTATTGGGTTGGCCATAATGCCCATCTGATGCGATGGCAAAGCGCAACCTTGCTTTCCTTTCTGATTTGCGCAACAACCGCTGTGGCACACCGGCCAGCGAAGCTACGGATGGAACGATACTGGCAAGCACCGCAGCGGCCATACTGCCCTTCAAAAAAGATCTTCTGTTCGACATGGGAAACGGTTTTAAAGAAAAGGCAATATTAGCTGATGTACACGGCCAAGCCTCATGAATTAGATTACCTTTTGGTTAATTTTTCGTCATGTAAAAGTTACGAAAATGAAAACCAAAAATGCAATTATGCTTTATTTCACCACCGCGATAGCCATCCCGTCGTATTCCTTGGCTCCTACGGTTTGCATAATGGTTGCTTCTACCTGCGTATTGCTGGCCAGTAGCTGGTTAAAACGCTGCACGCCTTTTACCCTTTCGTCGGTTGTATTTTCATCGAGCACTTTGCCTTCCCTGATTACATTGTCGCATATAATGACCGTACCGGGATGCGAAAGCTGCAGGGCCAACTCGAAATATTCGGCATAAGGCTGCTTATCGGCATCGATAAAAACAAAATCAAAAGCCTCTTCCTGATTGGCAATCAGCTCTTGCAATACATCCATGGCTTTGCCAATGCGCAAGTCTATTTGGTGGCTGAGTCCTGCCTTTGCGATATTCTGCCTTGCGATGTTGGCATGGTGCGGATCAAATTCAACCGTAATTACTTGGCCATCGGCCGGAATTGCACGGGCCATCCAAATGGTACTGTAAGCACCCAAAGTACCCAATTCAAGCACCCGCTTGGCTTTGCTCATCAACAGCAACACCTGCAAAAACTTGCCTTGGGTTGGTGTTACGCTAATTTGGGGCATGGAGGCCTTGTCTAACGATTGAATGGTTTCTTGAAGCACCTTGTCTTCGGGTGCAACCAGGTTACTGATATACTGATCTACTTTTTCGAATAATTGCTGATCCATAGTTGTGAATGGTTAAAATTGCTGGGGCCAAAATTTGCAACATTGCTGAAATTATACAACAGCCCAAGGGCTTTATTGTTGGATTCTTACATTATTTAAATTGCTGGATATAGGCTATCGATCAAAGGGCAGTTCTTTGGCCTTTCCGCTTTGGTGTTTGGCCTTGCTATGGCTTCCAACCCACAACCTTAGCCAGTTTATTGCTCTTCAGGAACTGGTAAACCTTAATGTTTTCCCAAACGATTATTTTGCCGTTAACATTTTTAATCGCCCTTATCTCCCCATCCTGCGATACGACAAAACCCAAGCTCTCTGGATGCTTTAGGCAATAGGAAAACATCGATTGGTGACGTGTGCCAAAATGCGAAGGCGCCATTTTAATCAATTTATTGGCAGGTTTTGAGGCATTGCTGATGTACACCAAATCGGGGTGGCCTTTTTCTGAAATTACCGCACCAAAGCCTTGTACCACCATTTGTGGCGAAAGTAGCACTAACCCGTCGACGCAGGTTAGCGACGACACGAAGCGCACTGCCCCGCTCAGCTCATTAAAACTGTCTTCAATATCCACTTCGCTCAGATTGTATTCTTCATGCAGTTCGATCGGCATATCCTCGCCCCTTCTTTTAAGCGACTTGATGACCTTTTCCAAAGCTTCATTATCCATGACCGTTGTCAAAATATTCATGACAGCCGTTTGTATACGGTTATATTCGAGCTTGTATTTGATGTTAAGGTCGGCGCCCGGCTTAAAGTCTTTGGTGATGAGAATGGCGCCACCGTGATGGTAGTTTTTGATTTTGAGCAATATCCTGCTGATGGACTGGATGATGTATTCAAAAATAAAATCGTTAAAAACCTCTACATCCGTTTCGTCGAGCTTTTCTTTCATGGCTTTTTCCAGGTCTTTTTTACTGTAGGCAGAGCTACTTACAATAAAATCGGAAACGGGGCCATATTCAAACACGTTGGGGTAGTGCCTTACCAAATAGTTTTGGTTCAAAGCGGCCAAAGGCTGATATTCGAGCATTACGTTCAAGATGCCAATGCCATTGATCATGGTTTGGATGATCCCTGGGTATAAAGGTTCATTATCGCGTTCGTAGTTGAGGAAATTCTGGTAATGAATGGCCTGGTCTATCATGCCATGGATATAGAGCTGTTCGCTTTCATCATAATAAACAGAAAGACTTGAGCTCCAGGGATCGGCAGCCTTCGAGAGCTTGACCAGGTTCTTTACGCTAAATTCCATCGGCGCACCGAAAGGAAAAAACTTCCAGTCGTCGTTATTGGTTATGGTTTTATGGGCCGAAAGGTGATCGTACAGCGTAATGGTTACTTTAATGAACTGGCCTTCCTCGGTTTGCAGACTGGTGTAGTACAAGGTATTGAAAAGTTGTTCCAATATCTTTTTCGAGGGCTTTTTGCTGGTTTTAGAGCGCGCAAGTTCCCTAAACACAAAATTGGCCAAGTCATTTGGGGTATAGTTTTTAGACATTTCCGTAAAATCAATTTCGGGCTTATACAAACTTAACTGAAAATAAACGAAAAAAGATGGGCTTTTATGGGGCGACTAAATTTTGACAAAAAATCGAGAGGAGCGTTGAGCTTTTGCAGGTTAAAGAAATAGACAAATCTCAAAAACATCTGATATATTTGCATGAGGCTTAGTTTTAAGAACAATTAAACTTAAAGAACTGGGTAAGACCGGGGAGTCTGCCAAACGATTTAAATCAATTTTGAGCAACCTGACAGTTACTTTATTTAAGGGATGAGCCATACGGAAAAAGCAAGCGATAAATCCACAACAACCACGCATGAACAAAAAACTTCTGGCAAAACTGGCTGTAGCAATATTAATCTTGATCAATGGTCATTCAACCTTTGCGCAAACCAAATATCAAAAAGACTTCAGGGAATTTTGGACCGACATTAACGATAATTACGCCTATTTTGACCAACAAGGCATTGACTGGAAAAAAGTAAAGGAAATATACGAACCACAAGTCGAGAAAATCTCAAACGACGATGAGTTCATCCAGTTGCTCGAAAATGTGTTGAATGAACTTTATAATGGGCATTCTTCGTTAAGTACCAATCTAAAAACATCCAACAGATTGGTTCCGTCTGGTTCGGATTTATATGTCGAAAAATCTGGAAATCAATACATCATCAAAGATTTGAGAAAAGGCTTTGGGGCAGATTTGGCAGGTTTAAAAATAGGAATGGAAGTAACCCTATTTAATGGAAAGCCAATTGATGAACAGCTGCAAAAATTCTTGCCGAAATTCACCAACCAATACCATCAAAAAATGTATCAATATGCTATCGATATGCTTTTTGCTGGAACCCACGACACAAACAGGGAAATAGTTGGCATTGAAAATGGAAAACCCAAAACTTTCAATCTCGTTAGCTATGGAAATAGAAGTGAACTCATCTTTGATAAAATACTAAACAAAAATACTGCCTACATCAAAATCAACAATTCCCTTGGAGATAATCGTCTTATTGCAGCATTTGATCGGGCACTCGATAGTTTGTTTCAATATCAGAACCTGGTTATCGACCTGACAGAAACTCCAAGCGGCGGAAATTCAACTGTTGCAAGAGCCATCATGGGCAGGTTTACAGATAAGCTCCTGCCCTACCAAGTTCACGAAATTGATGAAAAAGAATACCAGACCAAAAGACACTGGGAAGAATTCGTTACCCCGCGCAAGAAAATTTACAGCGGAAAAGTTTATGTTTTGGTAGGCCATTGGACAGGAAGTATGGGAGAAGGCATGGCCATTGGTTTCGACGCCATGCACAGGGCCCAGATTATTGGGACAAAAATGGCTGGTTTGCTGGGGGCAATTTCAAACTTTCAAATGCCGGAAACCAAAATAGGATTCCAATTTCCAACGGAGCGACTTTACCATGTCAACGGAACGCCGAGAGAAGATTTTATACCCCAAATTTTAACGCATAACATTGAAGAAACGCTACAGAAAGCCAGGGCAATAAAATAGCTTTTCAGAAGTATTTTCGTAAGACGGAAACTGTAAAAGCTCTTTTAATAGGTTTTGTAGACCAGGTTAAATTCGCCTTCAGTAATAGCTACAACTGCTTTGGTATCGTTTTCCAGCGCCTTGAAAGAAAACCTTCCAGTTACTGTTTGAGTTCTTTTGTCCAAGGTTAGGATTTGCAATGTTCCAGTATAGCCTGGTTGAACAGTAAATTTCAGATCTTTAGCTGCATCATCATAAGCAGCTGAATTTTTGATACCAATTAAGCTATAATCCCCGACCCTTACTTCTCTTTCCAGCAATAGGGCAAAGGATATCGTTTGCCTGGAGCCTTGCTGGTAGGCTGAGATAAAAAATGTTTTTCCTTCATCGATCAAATGCGCCTCAGCCTCGCCACTATATTTTAGGTCCGTATTGCTAGGCCGCCAAACCTCACCATTTACCTTGCACTTGAAGTTATTGCTCACTTTATCTTTCTTACAGCTGATGACCAGTAAAGAAAGTAAAAGCATGAGGGTCATTATCGTTTTTATCATTTATGGCTTTTATATTAGGAGTAACCGTTTGAATTTCCGCGAAGCAAGAATAGCCATTACAAAAACCCCATATAATCATGAAAGATTAACAGAAGAAACCGATTAACCTTTTAAGCCAAAAAATAGCGGCGATTAATTCAAAACATTTATTTTCATCGCTTAGCCACCCTATCAATCCTTTAAGATTAAAAATACTTCGCCAAAAGCTTAATAGGCTAAAAATAAAGTCGGCATAGCGGATTGTATTTTTTTTAGGGGAAGCCTGACTGTGGCTTAGAAGCACCTCAAACTGATTACGCTAGCAGACTTAATAAACCAAAAAAGGCTTGCCATTTACAAGCAAGCCTTTGAAAATTTAAACAAGAATGTTGTTAGTACCCGGAAGCAGATTCGAACTGCCACGCCGTTGCCAGCGCCACCCCCTCAAGATGGTGCGTCTACCAATTTCGCCACCCGGGTATAATGCTGCAAATATAATGGAATGCTTCAATTTTTAAAGCCTTTGCGTTAAATTTATTGACCAATGAATTTCTATCGCTGAAGATAACTGAAAACTAACAACGGAAAACCATCACCGCTATTCCACGTCCAACACCAACCCATCATAAGCCAAACGAATGTGGGCAGGCAGTTCTTTTTCTACTTCGGCATGTTTGCCCAAATTGTGGCTGATATGCGTAAAATAAGTCCGTTCAGCCCCTACCTTGTTGGCAAAATCAATGGCTTCTGCTAAAGTAAAGTGCGAGATGTGCGCTTCTTTCTGCAAAGCGTTAACCACTAAATATCTCGTGCCTTTTATTTGTGCAAACGATTCTTCCGAAATCGTCTTCGCGTCGGTGATGTAGGTGAAATCGCCAATACGATATCCCAAAATTGGCAATTTAAAGTGCATTACTTCAATGGGTATAACCTTGGTCATTCCTACTTCAAAAGGTTTCCTTTCTACGGTATGCAGGTTGATCTGGGGCAGTCCGAAATATTTGGTATCTTGAAAAATGTAGGAAAATTCGCGACGCAAAGCTTCCTGTACCCTTAAAGTAGCATAAATATCTATCCGTTTGTGCAACAGATAATTAAAAGGCCTGATATCGTCCAAGCCGGCTATGTGGTCTTTATGCTCGTGCGTAAACAAAATGGCATCGAGATCTTTAACCCCAGCCCGCAACATCTGGTACCTGAAATCCGGACCACTGTCTATCACCATGGTCTTGTCGCCGGTCTCAACAAGTACCGAAACCCTTAATCGCTTGTCTCTATGATCGGTAGATTGGCAAACCGCGCAGCCACACCCAATTACCGGGATGCCTTGCGATGTACCTGTACCTAAAAATGTAATTTTCAAAATCTAAACCGCTTGTGAAATAGCTATGGCTAAGCTCAGTATCTTCCACTTATTTACCAAATATTTGCGCCAGTTTTTTATCCATGGCTTCGTCATCTTCTCCGCCTCACTGTTACTTTGAGCAAACGCAGTCCTACTTAAAGAGGTCATAGTTAAAAAAAATCCAATTTTTTCATATCATTTTGTTAAGGTGGTTAAACAAAATCAATAAAAAATCAAACATAACTCCAACCAAAAAGTGCCCATACCAAATTGGATACGGGCTACAATTCTAACAACAAAACGAAATACTATTTGAAAATGGATTGGGGCGCAACACCGGTCCACGATTTTGGCAGATCCTTGCAACCAAAGATATGCGCAATAACCAAGGCCGTATTTTTATTGCTGTTAGGTTCGGTAATCAGCCCCAGTTTTTTAATCTGAGGACCGGTTATCGCCCATGGCACCTGCATTTCGCTCATGCTCGTGCCACCATGCCCGTTGCCAATGCCACCATGATCGGTCATTAAAATAAAATGGGTGCTTGTATATAATTTTTCTGCTTTGAGCTTATCCAATAAGCCTCCAATAGCCACATCGGCATCTTCTACTGCTTTGATGTACTCGGGCGACATCCATTTGTATTTATGCCCGGCATGGTCTGTACTCACATTATACAGAAACACCAAAGTCGGCTCGCTTTTATACTTCACCACAAAATCGAAAGCCTTTTGATAGTTTGAAGCATAACCATCATTTTCTTCGAAAGAAACCTCATCCAAATATTTTTTATTGATCGAATTGATCAGTTCTGCCCAATTGTAGTAATAGCCGATTTTAATATGGGGAACCTTTTCTTTCAACACTTTGAATATTGACGGATAATAACCGTCTTGGTCGGTTTCTATGGCCTGCAGTTCGTGCTTTTGCACTGTCCAGCTGTTGCTGGTTACCCCATGTTCTTCGGGTCCGGATCCGGTAAGGTGACTGGTCCAATTGGGTAAGGTTACCGAAGGCATTACCGGTCTGGTGGTTAACGAAAGTACGCCATCGGCTATCATTTTATCCATATTGGGATGCTTGATGGCCTTGAAACCTTCGGCACTAAAACCGTCGAGGCCAATGATCAGCACTCTTTTTTGCGCTACGGCAGTTAAGCTCAAAGTGGTTAATGCCACTAAGGCTACATAGTATATTTTTTTCATTTTCAAGTAGGATCAGCCCCTAAATTAGATTCTTTTGTATAGATATACTAAACAAATATAAACCATTTCTAAAACAATTTTGCCTTCCGTACAATAAAAAAGGGGTTCGGGCTAAGCCCGAACCCCTTCAACAGGTATCTCAATTCAATTATCTTAAATCGACCACTTCAACGCCAGGATATTTTTTGGCATCAAATGCAAAAGTGGTTTCAGGCACTTTTACGTTTGGCGAAAATGTTTTCACGTTATAAGTATAGGTATTTCCGTTTTTCTCGAAAATAACCACATTGGTGATCTGTTTAGATGCTTTATCAATACTCAAACGGATTTTGAATACATTTTTCTTTACATCAATTGGCGACAAATCGATCATTTGGTAAACTTTGCCACCTACCTTGCTTTCGCCGGTATAGATGTATTTGAAGCCCTTTTCGTAAATGGTAAAGATTTTAGCCGGGTTAATGGCATCGCCACTGTTGTCTACGTTCGAAACCTGAACCTCTTTATCGTTTTTAAGGTAAGTCCATTGGCTTTTACCATCGCTGATCAAATCCTGGTTGGTCATGGCTACCTTGTATTTATTGGCATTGGCCTTTACGTATAAAGTACCTTGCTGCGTTTCTTTTACTTTGGCTTGCGCATTGTTAAGCGTAAAAGTAAAATCGGTTTTTACCACATCGTAAGAACGGTATTTCTTGCTTACCGCCGCCAATATCTCCTTGGCTTTCGAATCTGTCTGCGCTTGGGCGGTAACACCAAATACACCGATTGTAAGGAATGCTAATAGTATCTTTTTCATAATTTTCTTTTAAATCCGTTGGCAACACTACATTTACTGGCTAACGGAACTGTACATCTGTTACTTGTTGTTAAGGTTATTCAAGAACTGTTCCAAAGCATATTGGTCTGGCAACAAAACTTCTCGGGCTTTGCTGCCTTCGAATGGACCAACCACACCGGCAGCCTCCAGTTGATCAATGATACGGCCAGCCCTATTGTAGCCTAATTTCATTTTGCGCTGAATGAGCGAAGTAGAGCCCTGCTGATGGGTTACGATCAATTGTGCCGCTTCCTCAAACAATGGATCCCTATCGTCGGGATCGAAATCGGCTTTCGAAGATTCGCCGTTCTCATCGATATATTCTGGCAATTGGTAAGCTTCTGGATAGCCTCTTTGGTTGCCAATAAACTCCGAAATACGATCAACCTCTGGTGTATCTACAAACGCACACTGTAGCCTAATCAAGTCATTACCTGTCGATAAAAGCATATCCCCCCTACCAATCAGCTGATCGGCACCGCCACTATCCAAAATTGTTCTTGAGTCGATTTTAGACAATACCCTAAAAGCCAACCTGGCCGGGAAATTGGCCTTGATGGTACCGGTAATGATATTAACCGATGGCCTTTGTGTTGCCAATACCAAGTGGATGCCCACCGCACGCGCCAGCTGGGCCAAACGCGCAATCGGGGTTTCTACTTCCTTGCCTGCTGTCATCATCAAATCGGCAAACTCATCCACGATCAGCACAATGTAGGGCAAAAAGCGATGCGAATTGTTCGGGTTCAGCTTGCGCTTGATAAACTTCTCGTTGTATTCCCTTAAATTTCTTACCTGTGCATCTTTCAGCAAATCATAACGCTGATCCATCTCTACGCAAAGCGAGTTCAAGGTATGGATTACCTTTTTGGTATCGGTAATAATGGCATCGGCCTCGCCTGGCAGTTTGGCCAAGAAATGGCGCTCAATTTTATTGAACAGGGTAAGTTCTACTTTTTTAGGGTCGACCAACACCAATTTAAGCTGGGCCGGGTGTTTGGTATACAGCAACGACACCAAAATAGCATTGATACCCACCGATTTACCTTGTCCGGTTGCTCCGGCCACCAACAAGTGGGGCATTTTGGCCAAATCGGCAATGTAAACCTCGTTCGAAATGGTTTTACCCAAGGCAATCGGCAAATCCATATTGGTTTGCTGAAACTTCTCGGTAGCCAAAATACTGCGCATCGACACCATTTCGGGATGCAAATTAGGCACCTCGATACCAATGGTTCCCTTGCCTGGCATTGGCGCAATGATACGGATACCTAAAGCGGCCAAGCTTAGGGCAATATCGTCTTCCAGGTTTTTGATCTTAGAAATCCTTACGCCAGGCGCCGGAATAATTTCGTACAAAGTAACCGTCGGACCAATAGTGGCTTTGATCTTATCAATTTCAATGTTGTAGTGATTTAAAGTCTCTACAATTTTATTTTTGTTGGCCTCCAATTCGTCGGCGTTGACCGAAATCTTGTTAGAACCATAATTTTCTAATAAATCGAGATGCGGTTTCTTGTAAGAAGCCAAATCCAGGGTGGGGTCGTAAGTTCCGAACTGTTCTACCAGTTCTTCGGCTTTGGTTTCTTCTTCTGTTTTTTCTATCGTAAAGCTCGGTTCGTTTGCAGGCTCCACTTCAACCGGGGGCGCCACAACCGGGGCAACCGGAGGTGTTACCGTTGGATTAAGCATAACATTGGTTGGCAAAGGCACCGGTGTTTCCTCAACTGGCTCTTCTTCTTCCTTTGCCTCAAAACGATTGGGAGTTAATACGATATTTTGTTCTCTCTTCGGCTGGTTTGCTGTTTTGTAACGATCGTTGATGCTAAATTCTACTGGCTCCGACTTGTCTTCGTTTACCAGTTCGATATGCTCGGGCACCTCTGGAACAATCGCATTATCGGCTTTGCGGGCCGGCAATTTAAAGTCGATGTTGTAAGCAATGATCAGGATGGTAAGTCCCAAAAAGATAATCAAGCCCCCAACGCCAGCCTGTCCAATTTGGGCAACCAGCAATTTGTTGCTCCAATAGCCAAATTCGCCTTCCAGGTAGTGTGGCGTACGCGCCAAAAACGAATGCCCGAAAGCCAAAGTAAGCGAAATGAACAGCAAAAAGAAAAAACTATAACCCAGTACTTTTTCTACCGCAAATATTTTAATCTTGAACAGCAAGCGATAACCGATAATGAAAAACACGAATACGAACAAGAAGGAAGCTACACCGAACCATTCGTAAATAAACTGATGAGCCAGCAATGCGCCTATTTTACCTAACCAGTTCTGTACCACCGGATCGTCTACCCCACTGTTTTTGAGTTCGTCAACCGTTTTGAACAAGTTGCTCCAGCCTCCGTTGGCATCGACTACATAGCTCTGATCGTCCTGCCAGGTAAAGAGATACGAAGTAAAAGCAACCAGGAAGTAGATCGAAATAATGATGAACAAAAGCCCGATGATTTTTACCGCTCGGCCATTTTGAAGGTCAAACTTGGGCAAAATATCGACTTTGGCGCGGGGCGGTCTGCTGGTTGTTGGCCGCTGTCCATCTTTTGATGGTTCGGCACCTTGCTTAAATGAATTGGCTTTAAATTGATTTCCCCTTACCGACATCTTTCGTTAATAAATATAATCAACAAATATAAAACATATAGTGGTTTTGTAGTGTACAAAACCTTTACGATTTAAACAAAATATTTAGAATTGGCAAAAGCGAACCAATTTATTTTGCTTGCGATGATAACGTTGGTTCTGGTTGCATCGGTACAAGCCACTGGTGGAAATCTTTTTTATTTGGCTGGCATCAGCCTGCATTCAGTCAAAAAAAAACTACCATCGGTGCCGACGGTAGTTTTTGATTCAATGGATGGCCATTCTTAAATAGCACTATCGTCACAGGTGTAAACCTGAAGACAGGCCATATACTGTGCACAATAAACCGGGCCGGTAACCCTCCCGGCACAGTCGCAGCTACATTTTGATAGATCAGGAGGATTGCCACCGCCGGCACCTCCAAGAATGGCCCTTTGTTCGCTTCTGCTCAACTGTTGAACATTTTTGATTTTGGATGTGTTTTTAAACATAAGATTTTAGGTTTGATTAGCATTCAATTTACAAAATTTTAGCCGCTACCGTAAAGGCACCCGCCTAAAATGATGTTTATCGCACATGATGATTTCCTAAAAAATGCCTTTATGAAGCCACAGGCAAGCTTTGGCTATCAAATGAGTAAAAAAAATGAACACGAGATTAAACTTTTTTTAAAAACCATTGTCTTATTTACAAACTGAATAATTTCGTTTAAATAGTTTTGTTTTAGGTTAATCCTGCTTAGCAACCCTGAGCAGGATTTTTTTGTTTCTTTTCTTCCCGATTACTGTACCCATGAGCATTTAACGAGTTTTATGCTTATCTCATTAATTTTTTGTTAATTTAAGGGCTTAGTTTCAAAACTATTTCAAAATGGATATCACGCATCTCGAAACCTTGATCGAAAACGACGAATTGCCTGCACTCATCGCTTTGCTTTCTGAGCGCCCTCAATTGGCCGTGCAGCACACTTCGCATCAAATTTCGCCCATCTTATTGGCCTGCTATTACAAAAAACCTCAAATTGCCCAAGCCATTGCCGAATTTGTTCCCGAACTAACCTTGTTCGATGCCTGCGCCATTGGAAAATTCGAAGAGGTAACCTTGCTGGTTTTTAAAAACCCTGCTAGTGTTAACGAATATTCGATAGACGGCTTTACGCCACTGGGCCTGGCCTGCTATTTTGGGCATGAAGAAATTGCCAGCTTTTTGGTACTCAAAGGAGCCGAAGTGAATGTGCCTAGCAAAAATGGCTTTAACGTTTTCCCAATCCATTCGGCTGTTGCCGCCAATAATTTTACCATTACCAAAATGTTGCTCGATGCCGGCGCCTACCCCAATGTGTGCCAAAAATCGGGCGCTGCGCCCTTGCATACCGCAGCCCAACTGGGCAATATCGAATTGATTATCCTTTTGCTAGAACATGGTGCCGAAGTAACCCTACGCATGGAGGGAGGCAAACTACCCGCCGATTTGGCCGCCGAAAAGGGCTTTCATGAAATTGCAGAGATTTTGAGAGACGATGATTAGTTTTCAGTTGGCAGTTACCAGTTCGCAGTTATCAGTTTGCGGAGAAAAATATGCGATTTCAATTGGCAGTTGACAAGTTTTCACAAGTAGTAAGCACAATTCAATACAAAATATATAAGTACTTAATGCTCTTAAACGTCTTAGGTGGCGAAAAATATTCAATTTTCAGTTCGTTAGCTAAAATCCAGCAGTCCTTACCCATTGAATTAAGACTCCCAAACCCTAAGCCTTACTTTTTTCATATAGGTTCGGATATCCAGCACAATGGCCGCCAAAATATAGAACAAAATGGGAAAGCCAACGGCCAGAAACGACGAATAGATAAAAAACAGGCGCACCTTAGCCGTACTCATATTCAGCTTGTTGGCCAAATACGTAGAAACGCCAAAACTCTGTTTTTCGAAAAAGGTAACTATACGCTGAAACATGATTATTTCTTTAAAATCTTAATACCGATACCACAATTTAAGCATTTTTTTTCGTTGCAATAAGTTTTTTTTAATTGCAGCAAGGCTTGCGAATTAAAGGCCGTATGTACTTCCAGTCCGGCTTTACGGTATAAGTCTATAACGGCATTTTGTTCGGCAGGCGTATGCTCGAGCAAAGAAAAAGCACGCGTTGTGAGATACGATTGGTCCATAGCCTTGCCGTAGGCAAACAAACAGAGCGAAATGGTATTGATAGAGAAATTGGCCACCGACGATCGGCCAAGCTGGAGGCTCACTTTATCCGCCTTTTTGTTAAAGTGGTAATGTGTTTTCCAAAATGGATTAACGGGCAAATCTTCAAACAATTTTTGGATCGACCGGTAATCTTTGATGGTCAATACTTTCGAAAAAAGATGATTGCTGCGTATAATCAGCGCAGCAAATTGAGCCAGCCTTAGCGTAGGGAAATTTTGAGGCCTCATGCGCATAAATTTCCAAAGCGAATTATCAATAGGCATTAATTTATGTTTCTTTTTCAGAAAAAGATACTCTGTTTTCAGTTGGGCAGGATAAGCTTCGTCAAATGCCTGGTTCAAGAAACCCGCCTGGCCAAAAATCAGGGCTTCTATTTGCAAAGGCTGGTCTTTATACCTGGCCAGCAATTTTTGGGGCAACGATTGCGCCAAGAGCTCCATTGGAACCGCATTGAGGTTAAAGCCAAAGTTTTTCGCCAGCAAGCGGTAAAATGTCTCATCCCAATTGCCTTGAAGTTCGGCTACCGTGGCATATACCGCTGTTGATTTGTGCTCAAGCCTTTCTACCAAAACCCTCGACAAAAAACCGTTGATCAGAAATTCGTCGACCTGCGCAAGTTGCTTCTCGCAGGGAAAGCGATTAGCCGAACCAATCAATTGCTGATAATTCTCTAACAGTTTGGCTTGAAAAAGGCCTTTCAGACGCAACACCGGAAGCAAGGTGCCGTCTCGCCTGTAAATCGGCTCATCATCTTCGTACACCACATGCAGGATTACATTTTCATAAGCGTCGTCTAACTGATGCTGGTGGATGAGCCAGTCTGACGACTTTACGTGGATTTCTACATGGCCAACCCAAGTGGTATTCCCAATCAGCAACTTGGCCCGGCTAAAATCGGGACCGGCATTTTTATTGGGCATACCTGTTTCGATAACCAGCAAATCCTCTCCGCTGGACAATTGCAATCGCTGGCTTCCGTACAACCTAAATTGCCAAATAAAATGCAGAAATTCCTCAGGCAGTTTCATGCCGAAATTTAACAACTAAATCACAGTAAAACAGCATTTTAGCAAAATTTAACCTTTACTAAAAAACATAAAAATAGATGAGAAAATTATTTTCGAAAGGCAATAAATAAATTACTCGACAAGAAATTTGGCTAGGCAATTATCGGTTTCTTCTTATAGTTTGTAATCACTACACCACTAATAATCAGCACTGTAGCCACCAAGAGGTCTATGGTAATTACCTCGTCTAAAACCAGCCAGCCCAAAAAAAGGGCAATTACCGTATTAAAGTACGAAAGAATGGAAACCTCGGTAGCACTTACCTTCTTTAGGGCATAATTATAAGCCAAGTAGCCCAAAACCGAACCAAAAACACCTAAGTAGCACACGGCCAAAATACTATTCACTGTCCACAGCCCGGGTTTGATTTCGGAGGAGAAAACAAAGGCAAAAACCCCTTGCACCAAGGCCGAAAAAACAAATTGATAGAAGAGATCCAAAAAAATATTGGAGCTTTTATGGGTATATTTTTTGGTATAAATTGTACCCGATGCCCAGCCTAAAATAGCCATGCCCAGCAACAAAATCCCGGTTTTGTAATCAGGGTCGAGCAAATCGTCAAATCCATCCCTAAAAATAAACGCAACGCCCAGAAAGCCAATGGTTACGCCAAAAAAACCTTTTAAACTAGGTTTCTGCAGCCCGATTACTACACTCCCTAAGAAAACAACGATGGGCGAAAGCGCATTGAGCAAGGAAGCCAATCCGCTGGGCACACTCTGTTCGGC
This sequence comes from Pedobacter sp. TM02, assembly GCF_059705275.1. Lineage (NCBI taxonomy): Bacteria > Pseudomonadati > Bacteroidota > Sphingobacteriia > Sphingobacteriales > Sphingobacteriaceae > Pedobacter > Pedobacter sp. TM02. The sequence goes on along the minus strand of NZ_AP046530.1, from coordinate 1,471,289 downwards.
TACGGTGGTCATGCCATTGGCAATAACGATCATGAGCACAGACAAGAGCAATTGCCTTCTGAGCGCAGGCCAGCCTATCCATTTCAGTTCCTTTTTGCGCAGCAGCAGCACCAATAAAATAAGCGAAGCAATGGTTTGGCGTATAGCCGTTACAAACCAAGGCGGAATGGTTTGTACGGCAACGCGAATGCCCAAATAGGTAGTTCCCCAAATAATGGCTACGGCCAATAGGGCAACAATCAATCTGAAATCGGTTTTCGAACTCATAGCAACTGCGCTGCTTCAAGCAGCTGTTCCATTTCCTGTTGCAGCGCCAGGGCTTCGGTCCTTGCGGCTTCGGCAAAATCTTCGCCACTGCTGGCGTAAATAATGCTTCTAGCGGCATTAATCAATAAACCACATTGCTTATTGAGGCCATATTTGCAAACGGCAGCCAAATCTCCGCCCTGTGCGCCTACCCCTGGCACAAGCAAGAAATGATCGGGTGCCAAGCGGCGGATATTTTCAAACTCTTTGGCCTGGGTAGCTCCTACCACATACATCATCTGATCACTATGGGCCCAAGTGGCAGAAGTTTTGATAACCTGTTCGTAAAGCAGGTGTTCGTTACTTTGTTGGGTCTGAAAATCCTGGCTACCCGGATTAGAGGTAAGCGCCAGCAGAATGACCCATTTATTGGAGTAGTTCAGGAACGGCGAAACAGAATCCTTGCCCATATAAGGTGCTACGGTAATCGAGTCGAAACTCATGGCCGAGCTTTCTTCGTTAAAAAAGGCTTCGGCATACATGGCCGAGGTATTACCGATATCGCCCCGCTTGGCATCGGCAATGGTAAACTGGTTTTTAGGAATATGCTGCCAGGTTTTGACTAAGGTTTCCCATCCTTTTACGCCCCTGCTCTCATAAAATGCCGTATTTGGCTTATAAGCTACGCACAAATCGTGGGTAGCATCAATCAGTTGCTTATTAAACTCCAAAATAGGATCTTCGTATTTTAACAGGTGCTTTGGCAGTTTTTCCAATACCGGATCTAAACCAATGCACAAAAAAGATTTCTTTAGCTGTATCTGTTCAAAAAGTTGTTGTTTGTTCATTTTTAATGGGAAATGGTGCGCAAATATGCCAATTTTCCGGGGCATTTTGAGGCTCAATAGTTTACAATTAGGAAACTATTTATTAACAATTTCAAATTTTTGTTGCAGATTAATTTTCAAATACATACAATTGTGCCATAATTCCAGAAAGTAAATCTGAATATCTCAGAAAAACCTCAATCAAGTTATTCTCCAATAAATGTTTCAAAGGCATTTTTCCGTTGTATTCTTTTGACAAACCCTATTTAAAATTTCTCGACAAACACACATAAATGTTTAATAGAACAGAATTAACTGAAAAGCTAACTGCTGAATTACGTGAGTTAGCGAAAAACGAAGGCATTCAGAATGCAGAAGAGTTGCGCAAGAACGACCTCATCGAACAAATCCTACAGCAACAGGCCAATCAAACAACTGCTAGCGAGCCCACCACTGCAACACCGGTAAAAGAAACCAAACCCAAAGTGGTAAAAGAAAAAGAAAACAAAGGGGCACCAGCCGAAAAACCGGCACGCAAGAGGACCCGCATCGCGGCCAAAGGCGAAGAAGCAGCTTCAGCACAGCCTGAACGCGAAGCTATTACTTTGTTTGACGAGCCGCTTCCACCAAGACAAGAAGAACAAGTTGTCGAGGCATCCGCAGAACCTATTATTGTAGAAGACCCTGAACGCCTAGAAACCATAGCCGAAAAGCTTCAAAAACAAGCCAAACAAGGCAAAAGAGAACGCATCCCTCGCGAAGAGGTAAACAAGGCCAGCAAAGAAGCCAAGCCACAACAGCCTGCCGGCGAAGAAAAAGCACCAAAAGAGGACAACCGCCCTCCAAAAAACCAAAACAATCCGAATCAAAACAATAATAAGCAACAGCAGAACGAAACCAGCTATTCGAACCTCGATTTCGACAACACCATTACCAACGAAGGTGTTTTAGAAATCATGCCCGATGGCTATGGCTTCTTAAGATCGGCCGATTACAACTACCTCTCATCTCCAGATGATATTTATGTATCGCAATCGCAGATCAAATTGTTCGGCCTGAAAACCGGCGATACCGTAAACGGAAGCATCCGCCCACCCAAAGAAGGCGAGAAATATTTTCCCTTGGTTAAAGTAATCTCCATCAATGGCCGCGTGCCTGCCGATGTGCGCGACCGCGTGCCGTTCGATTACCTAACGCCGCTTTTCCCAACGGAAAAACTCAACCTGTTTACCGATAGCAGCAATTATTCTACCCGCATCATGGATCTTTTTACCCCAATTGGCAAAGGGCAGCGTGGTTTAATTGTAGCGCAACCGAAAACCGGTAAAACCAATTTGCTAAAAGAGGTGGCCAACGCCATTGCCAAAAACCATCCAGAAGTTTATTTGATCATTTTATTGATCGACGAGCGTCCGGAAGAGGTAACCGACATGGCGCGCAGCGTAAGAGCCGAGGTAATTGCCTCTACTTTCGACGAGCCGGCAGAACGCCATGTAAAAATTGCCAATATCGTATTGGAAAAAGCTAAGCGTTTGGTAGAATGCGGCCACGATGTAGTTATCCTCCTGGATTCCATTACCCGTTTGGCCAGGGCCTACAATACCACGGCGCCGGCTTCGGGCAAAATCCTGTCAGGTGGTGTTGATGCCAATGCCCTGCATAAACCAAAACGTTTCTTTGGCGCGGCACGTAACATCGAAAAAGGTGGTTCATTAACTATTTTGGCTACCGCATTAACCGATACCGGTTCTAAAATGGACGAGGTAATTTTCGAAGAATTTAAAGGTACCGGCAACATGGAGCTTCAATTAGACCGTAAACTGTCTAACAAACGGATCTTCCCTGCCATCGATATTACGGCTTCGAGCACGCGTAGAGACGATTTGTTGCTCGACCGCGAAAGCCTGCAAAGAATTTGGATCTTGCGCAACCACTTGGCCGACATGAACAGCCAGGAAGCCATGGAACTGGTACAGGCCCAAATCAAGGGAACAAAATCTAACGAAGAATTTTTAATGGCCATGAATGGCTAACAAGCGTTGAAAGTTGAAAGTGAAAAGTTTTAACTTTAAACTTTCAACTTTTTACTTTTACACTCCAAATGAAAAAGCATATCCCTAACGCCATTACCTGTGCCAATCTTTTTTCGGGTTGCATCGGCATTGTGTTTGCTTTTAGCGGCGATTTGTTTACCGCGGCCTATTTTGTATTGCTATCGGGCATTTTCGATTTCTTTGATGGCATGGTGGCGCGGTTGCTCAACGTGAAATCGGCCATTGGAAAAGAGCTTGATTCTTTGGCAGACATGGTCAGCTTTGGCTTTTTGCCTGGAGTGGTGATGTTTCAGTTGCTCAAAACCAGCGATTTCAGCTCGGCCTACCTGCCCTACCTGGGTTTCATCATTACGGTATTCTCAGCCCTGCGTTTAGCCAAGTTTAACATAGACGAGAGACAAACCGAAGAATTTATTGGCCTCAACACACCAATGAATACCTTGTTTATTGTTTCTTTACCCTTTATTGCCCAAGATTATCCCGCAGTAATCGGATCGAGCATTTTATTGCTGGCCATAACAGCCATCAACAGCTTTTTGCTGGTTAGCGAAATCAAGATTTTTTCGTTGAAGTTTCAGCAAATGAGCTGGGCAAAGAACAAGTTTAAGTTTATTTTCCTGATCCTTTCGGCCGTGCTTATTGCCTTTTTAAGATTTACAGCCGTGCCTTTTGTGCTGGTGCTGTATATTGCGCTTTCTATCTTCCATTTCAGGAGCAGCGCGGCAAAAGAGGGTTAATCGGGTTTAAAGTTCTTTTTCGAGTACCGCTTTGGCTTCATCCAATTGCCTGTAAAGTATATTGTTGATAAAATCCCTGGCTTGTTCAAAAGCCAATTGCACCCCAGGAATATCGATCAGTTCGCGCGCATTGCGTTCAATATCCTGCATATGGTCGCGTACGTCTTCCCTACCTACGTAATAAAAAGTAGGCTTCATTTTATGCGCACATTCCGATGCCTTTTTCCAATCGGCAGCCCATACTGCTTTTTCAAGCTCCGCCAAATAAACCGGTGTCTGCTTTTTAAAGGCATCGAGCATTTCGATGATGAATTCAGCACTGTTTCCAGACATTTCCCGCAAATACGAGAGGTCTAAAGGCTCGTTATTTTTGTTAGCATTGATCATTTTCCCAAAGCTAAGAAATTATCTTTACCGACAAAGAATCTTCCAGTTGAGCCAAAATTTCGGTCAGTGTTTGCTGCAATACAGGATGTACAAAATCAGGCGCAATCGCTGCAAGGGGCTGTACCACAAACTTTCTGTGCTGCATTTGCGGATGTGGGATATGAAGTTCGTCGTTGATGTCAACGATTTCGTTTCCGTAAAAAATAATGTCGATATCAATCAGCCTGGCTCCCCATTTTTCATGCCTTACCCGACCCAGTTTTTTTTCGATTTCCAGCACCTTATGCAATAGCGCCAATGGGCTAAGGCCGGTATTTACGGCTAAAGCCATATTCAAAAAACCAGGCTGGTCGGTTTTGCCCCAGGCTTCGGTTTCGTAAATGGCCGACTGTCCTACCACCATGCCCACTTCTTCGGCAATCAGCTTACAGGCTTTTGCTAGATATAATTGTCTATCACCCAAATTGCTGCCCAGTAACAAATAGGCTTTTTTTACATCTAAACTCATACTTTCCAGTTACATGCTATTTTAAATCGCGCGTGCAAATTTACTATAAGATGCGAATTGGTTTTATATCTTTACAAATTAATATTTATTCTTTTTATGAAAGACTTTTTTAAGTACGTTTTTGCTACGGTTGTCGGCATTGTCATCTCTACCGTCGTGCTGGCTATCATTTTCACGGTGGTTATTTTCAGTGCACTCAGCTCTATAGGCGATGAGAAACCCGTAGAGGTTAAGAACAACTCTGTGCTTTATATCGACCTAGACCAAGCCATTACAGAACGTACGCCAACCAATTCTTTGGCGGGCCTGCCCATTATTGGAGGCAGCGATGTAAAAGGCATTGGGTTTTACGACTTGATCAAAGCCCTTAAAGCGGCCAAAACCGACGATAAAATCGATTGTATTTACCTGAATGTAAGTGCGCCGAATGCAGGCATGGCTACGATGCTCGAAGTTAGGAATGCCCTGCTCGATTTTAAGGAAAGCAAAAAACCGATTATCGCCTACAGCGAAGTTTACAGCCAAGGCGCTTATTACCTCGCTTCGGTGGCCAACAAAGTATACCTCAACCCGCAAGGCGCCCTAGAATTTAAAGGTTTCAGCTCTGAACTGACCTTCTTTAAAGGCGCGTTAGACAAATTGGGCGTTGAGGCACAGATTATCCGTGTGGGCAATTATAAAAGCGCAGTTGAACCATTCATTAACACCAAAATGAGCGATTACAACCGCCAACAGGTTACCACCTATGTAAACGGACTTTACCAAACCTTTTTGCAAGGTATTTCGCAAACCAGAAAAATAAGCACCGATAGCTTGGCGCTTTTGGCCAACGATTATAAGATACAGCAGCCTAAAGATGCCCTGGCTTATAGAATGGTAGATGGCTTGCGCTATAAAGACGAGGTATTGGATGAGCTTAAAACCATTACCGGCAAAAACAAAAAAGAAAACATTACTTCCATCCCCTTAAATAAATATGCGCAAAAACTGCCTGCATCAACATCGGGCAGCTCAAGCCAGGTTGCCGTCATTTATGCCAATGGCGATATTGTAGGTGGCGAAGGTTCTGATGAGCAAATTGGCTCTGAACGTATCTCGAGGGCCATCAGAAAAGCGCGTTTGGACGACGATATTAAAGCGATTGTTTTACGTGTGAACTCCGGCGGTGGCAGTGCGCTGGCTTCCGACGTGATTTGGCGCGAGATTGTGCTGAGCAAAAAAGTAAAGCCGGTTATTGCTTCTTTTGGCGATGTGGCCGCTTCGGGCGGTTATTACATCGGCTGTGCAGCCGACAGTATTTTTGTGCAGCCCAATACCATTACGGGTTCTATTGGGGTATTTGGCATTATTCCCAACTTCCAAAACCTGCTCAACAATAAGTTGGGTATCACTTTCGATGGAGTTAAAACCGGTCAATACGCCGATATCATGAGCACTAACCGTCCGCTAACGCCTGGCGAACGTTTCATTATCCAAAATGACGTGAACCATGTTTACGACAGCTTTATTAGCCGCGTTGCCGATGGCCGCAAAAAAACGAAGGCGCAGGTAGACAGCATTGGCGGCGGGCATGTTTGGACAGGCTCGGATGCCGTAAAAATTGGATTGGCCGATCGCTTAGGCAGTTTTAACGATGCCATTAAGGCCGCGGCCAAAAAAGCCAAGCTTAGCGATTACCAAATTGTTGAGTATCCGGAGAAAATAGACCCTTGGAAATCGTTTATTACCGAAGCCAAAGACAATGCACATGTATATTTTGCCAAGAAGGAATTTGGCGAAAACTACCTGCTTTACAAGCAGATGCAGAAAGCTATTGTAAACTCGGGCATCCAGGCCAGAATGGACTACGAAATCAAAATCAAATAGGTTAAGGCCTATTGATATAGCTTAAGCAATCAAATCTATTTGATCAGTTTCCAATCGGGATCATACGTCAAGTAGGTTTCATTGCTTTTTTTATGGACCGGATGCACGATAACCGCAACACAGCTGTTGTTAACCAATTCAAAGGCAATCCCCTTTTGTACGTCGTCATAAATCGTCAAGGTATCTTTTGTTTTCGTATGCCGGTAGCTATCCAACTTTTGTAAGGCAGGGTAAACATTGCGCAACATCGAAAAATCGGACCGCACGCCTAAACCAGCTGCAGTTTTATACAAGGGCGATCTGGTGCGCAATTGCTGTACGCTTTTGGTTCGCATGGTGCTGTCGCTATAGGTGGTGTAAACTGCATAGTTTACAATTGACGAATCGCCTTTGTCGTACCAAATACCCCAGGCTTTGCCCATGGCCGCATCGCCGGCATTGGGTTTGCCCAACAGCTTGGCCACTTCGGTAGCGTCCTGGTTCAGGTGCAGTTCACCGATTTGTTGGCCAGCTATAATCAAAGTACTGCTATCGGTAGCGGTTGCTTCGCTTTGGCTTACCTCGGTAGCTTGCAGCTTAACTTGTTTGTTGCGACAGGCGACTATGGCCAAGGTTGCCAAAATCAATATCCAGTTCAATTTTTTCATCTGCTTAATCGTTTATTTCAACCACATGAAAGCCATCATTCCTCAACAACTCCCTGTTTAGGTTATCAAATTAATAATGGTTTCATCATCCTTTAACAAATAAGCAGCTCATTTGTGCTTAATCGTATAAAAAGCTTTTCACATTTGCCATTTTACTTTTACTTTTACGCCGATGGAGAACAAACCCATAGCCAGAACACTTCGACTGCTGTCTCAACTGATGGAGCTGCACGAAGAAAATCCCTTTAAAATCAAATCGGTAGCCAATGCGGCTTTCAAGATAGACAAGTTACCCTTTGCCATCGCCCAAAAGCCATTGAACGAGCTGGACAAAATAGACGGCATCGGAAAAAGCATTGCAGGAAAGGTAGTTGAGCTACTTCAAACAGGCACGCTACAGGAGCTCGAAACGCTTTTGGCACAAACGCCTCCGGGCATTGTAGAAATGCTGGGCATCAAAGGCATCGGCCCAAAAAAAATCGGTATTATCTGGCATGAGCTCCACATCGAAAACGTTGGCGAGCTTTACTATGCCTGCAACGAGAACAGGTTGGTTGAAGCCAAAGGTTTTGGCCTGAAAACCCAGGAGGAGATCAAAAAAATCATCGAATTTAAAATGGCCGCCAACGGCAAGTTTTTATATGCCCAAGTAGAAGCTGCCGTGTACCAGCTTTTGGCCGACATGGCCGTATGGCTGAACAAAGCCGACCACCATGCCCTACTGAGTGTTGCTGGCGACTTTAGGCGGAATTGCGAAATTATAGAAGAAGTGGTTCTCGTACTGGGCTCTGACGTCATTTCTGAAGAGCAGCTGGCTTCTTTCGAAGGCCTTCCCTTTGCAGCGGTTAGCGATAATGTATTTTCGGCAACTACCGAAGCTGGCCTGCATATCCGTTTGGAAATCGTACCCCACGAAGACTTTTACCTGCAGTATTTTAAGCTTACCGGTAACGAAAGCCATGTAAAAAAAGTACTCGAATTGGCCGGAAATGGCCCATTTGCCAGCGAAGAGGCTATTTATGCCCAAGCAGAGCTAGATTTTATCGCACCCGAACTGAGGGAAGATCTGGGCGAAATAGCATTGGCCCAAAAACACCAGTTGCCTCAACTCATCGAATACAAAGACCTTAAAGGCACCTTGCACAACCACTCTGATTGGAGCGACGGCGTGCATACGCTGGAAGAAATGGCCATTTATTGCAAAGAGAATTTGGGATTGTCTTATTTAGGCATCTGCGACCACTCCAAATCGGCATTCTATGCCAAGGGGCTGAGCGAAGAACGTGTCTGGGCACAGCACCGCCAAATAGACGAGCTGAACCAAAAACTTGCGCCTTTTAAAATCTTTAAGGGCATAGAAAGCGATATCCTGAACGATGGTTCGCTAGATTATAGCGACGACATCCTTAAGACCTTCGATTTCATAGTAGCCTCCGTGCACAGCAACTTGCGCATGGATCGCGACAAGGCAACAGCCCGCCTCATCAAAGCCATCGAAAATCCCTATACCACCATTCTGGGGCATCCTACCGGCAGACTCTTGCTGAGCAGAAAGGGCTACGAAATCGATTATCAGCAAGTAATCGATGCCTGTGCGGCTAACCAGGTAGCCATAGAAATCAATGCCAACCCCTTGCGTTTAGACCTCGATTGGCGCTGGCACCGCTATGCACTCGAGAAAGGGGTGCTCTTGTGCATCAATCCCGATGCACACCGCAAGGAAGGCTTCCACGACATGCATTTTGGCACTTTAATTGCCAGAAAAGGAGGCCTGACCGCCTCTAACTGTCTAAATGCGTTCAGCCTAGAACAAATAACTGCATACTTTGAACAAAATGAACCAAAATAACGTTACTAATAATTTATAACTTTATTTTGAGCGCTATAACTATACAAGGAAATCCTTATAATGTCTGAAAAATACATCTTTTGCATGAAATGGGGCAAGCTATATGGCCCCGAATACGTGAATAGACTTCATGCTATGGTAACCAGAAACCTTAGCTATCCTTTTAAGATGGTTTGTTTTACCGACGACGAAACAGGCATTACACCAGAAGTACAGTGTTTTCCAATACCAGCCATGGAATTGCCTGGCGGACTTCCAGAGCGGATGTGGAAAAAGCTCTCTACTTTAAAAGAGGATTTATACGGTTTAAAAGGCACTGCGCTTTTCCTGGACCTTGATATTGTAATTGTAGCACCAATTGATTGTTTTTTCGATTATAAAGGCGAATTCCTCATTATTAAGGATTACAAAAAACAATGGCGCATTACGGGAAACTCATCCGTTTACCGCTTTGAAATTGGCCAGCATGGCTATGTATTTGACGATTTCCTCCAAAATTTCGACGAAATCAGGAAACGCCATCGCAATGAACAGGAATACCTTACCCAAGCCATTTACGACAAAGGGAAACTGGCCTATTGGCCAAAAGAATGGTGCCCAAGCTATAAATACGATTGTGTTTCGAAGTTTCCTTTGGCATTTTGGGTAAAGCCATTCATTCCTAAAGGGGCAAAGATTATCATCTTCCATGGGGAAATCAATCCACATAAAGCGATAAAAGGTGGACGGGGAAAATGGTACCGCTATGTGCAACCGGCGCCTTGGGTAGCCGATTATTGGCGATAAACATTTTAGGAATAATTTCTGTAGTATTTGTTCGTTTAATCATTTAAAATTAAAGATGGGAAAACAGCTACTTTTAATAAGGCATGCTAAATCTGACTGGGGAAATGCGGGTTTGAGGGATTTTGACAGGCCTTTAAACGGCAGAGGTAAAAGCAGCGCCCCAGAAATGGCCGAAAGATTGGTCAAGCAACAGGTCGTACCCGAGCTTATAGTGAGCAGCCCTGCATTAAGGGCAATAACTACAGCCCAATATTTCGCCACAGCCTGGCATATCCCCATGGAAAATATTGAGCTGGAACCTGCCATTTACGAGGCTAGCGTAAAATCGCTATTAAAAGTAATTAACCAACTAGACGATCAATACGATCAAATTGCCCTATTTGGGCACAATCCCGGCTTAACCGATTTGGCCAACTACCTGTGCAACGGACATATCGTAAACATGCCTACAGCTTCTGTTATACGTATTCAATTTCCTTTTGACAGTTGGAAAATGATCAGTAGCAATACCGGCAATGTGCTATTGTTTGATTACCCCAAGAGCTTGGAAGACTAAAATTGGAAAGCTTTTGATTTCACAGCCTGAGGTATTTAAGGATATCTAAGTTCAACTAATGCGATTAATTTTCGCGAAATCTCGCGCGTTTGTGTTAACTGAAAACCGCCAACTGATAACTGCTCATTTTTTGACCACCTGAGAGCGCCTTTTACAACGGCTTTGCGGACTTGTATCGTTAAGTAACTGAAAGCCCCAAATGGAGCATGCAGCGAAGAATCCGTTGTTTAACAGACCCCTCCTGCCTCCAGCCAAAAGAATGACCTTAGAATTTAAGGTGCTTAACGGTTAAACCGCCATTGATGAGTTGCTTCAGCGAATCGATACCGATTTTTAAGTGGGTTTCTACATAATTGGCAGTTACCGAGCTGTCGCTTTCGCTTGTTTTTACGCCCTCTGGGATCATGGGCTGATCTGAAACCAGCAACAAGGCCCCCGTTGGGATTTTGTTGGCAAAACCCGTAGTGAAAATGGTAGCAGTTTCCATATCAACGGCCATTGCCCTTAGGCTTTTCAGGTATTTTTTGAATTCTTTGTCGTGCTCCCAAACCCTGCGGTTGGTGGTATAACAAGTTCCTGTCCAATAATCCCTAGAATGATCCCTGATGGTGGTCGAAATCGCTTTCTGCAAAGCAAAAGCTGGCAATGCCGGCACCTCGGCTGGCAGGTAATCGTTAGAGGTACCTTCGCCTCTGATGGCTGCGATAGGCAAAATCAGGTCGCCCAGTTGGTTTTTCTTTTTCAAACCGCCGCATTTGCCCAAAAACAGTACCGCCTTTGGCATAATAGCCGTCAACAAATCCATCATGGTTGCCGCCAGCGGACTGCCCATTCCAAAATTGATAATAGTAATGCCATTTGCCGTTACGCTTTGCATCGGCTTGTCTAACCCCATAATCGGAGCATTGTCGTTCCATTCAGAGAACATGGCTAGGTACTTGCTGAAATTGGTCAACAGGATATATTGGCCAAACTCTTCCAAGGGCCGTCCCGTATAACGTGGCAACCAGTTCTTTACAATATCTTCTTTTGATTTTAAACCGGCTTTTACAGGAGTTTCTACCTCTTTTACTTTTTGTGCTTTCTTTACGATCGCTTCATCTTTTTTGACGTCTTTTTCTTCGTTCATCTTTTTATACTCCTTTCTTTAAATTTAAAAATATTATGTTAAAAAAAATCCCGAACAGGTCGGGATTTTTTGATGCGGTTATTATTTTTTTGTTAAGCTATTTTCTTTCATAAGGTATTTTTTTGATCGGCAGCCTGTGGCAACCAGAGGCGAAAACTTATCTTCAATGAGACACTTTGCAAAATGTCTTCGCTATTTAATCTGCAAATATACGAATTTTAGCCGAATATTCAATAATTAAAACAACAAGCGCACCTAAATATGGCTTGGTTACGGTTTACAGCAGGAGGAAAAGCCAAACATTTCTTCCCTTAAAACAAAAAATCCCGAACAGGTCGGGATTAATTTTTATGCTGCTTTTAGCTTTTTGAAGTCTGCCTTTTCGAATTTTTCGATGGCATAATCCAGGGTAATGTGCAGTTCTTTTACATGTTCATCTGATGGCGTGTCGTACATGGCATCGAGCATGATCGCTTCGCAAATGGAACGCAATCCCCTTGCCCCCAGTTTGTACTCCATAGCCTTCCCTACAATAAAATCGAGCACTTCTTCATCGAAGATCAATTTTACGTTTTCATAGTCGAACAACTTGGTGTATTGCTTAATCAACGAGTTTTTGGGCTCGGTTAAGATGTTGCGCAAGGCTTCAATATCCAATGGGTTCAGGTGGGTTAGCACCGGCACACGGCCAATCAATTCTGGAATAAGGCCAAAAGCCTTCAAATCTTGCGGCGTAATATACTTGTACAGGTTTTTCAGGTCCAAATCCTGATCGTCTTTCTTCACCTTGTAACCTACGGCCTGGGTACGCAAGCGGTTGGCAATTTTACGTTCAATGCCATCAAAAGCGCCTCCGCAGATAAACAGGATATTATTGGTGTTTACCGGGATCATTTTTTGGTCTGGATGCTTCCTGCCTCCCTGTGGTGGTACATTTACAATGGTACCTTCCAAGATCTTGAGCAAGGCCTGTTGCACGCCTTCTCCCGATACATCGCGGGTAATGGAAGGGTTATCGCTTTTACGGGCAACCTTATCCACCTCGTCGATGTAAACAATGCCCCTTTCGGCGGCAGCCACATCATAATCCGCAGCCTGTAGCAGACGGGTTAAAATGCTTTCCACATCTTCGCCTACATAACCTGCTTCGGTTAACACGGTTGCATCAACAATGCAGAAAGGCACATGCAGAATTTTGGCAATGGTTTTAGCCAACAGGGTTTTTCCTGTTCCGGTTTCGCCAACCAGCATGATATTCGATTTTTCGATCTCTACTTCGTCTTTCTCCAGCTTTTGGCTCAATCTTTTGTAGTGGTTGTACACCGCTACCGAAAGTACTTTTTTAGCATCATCCTGCCCAATTACATACTGGTCGATGTGTGCTTTTATTTCTGCAGGCTTTAATAAGCTAAACGATTCGTCGAAAGCCTTGTTTTTTCTGCTACCCAGCTCTTGGGCCAATAAAACATTGGCCTGCGTTACACATTTGTCGCATATATAGGCGTCCATTCCCTCTATCAGCATTAAGGTTTCCTGCTTCGGAGAGTTACAGAAAGAGCAACGGGAGTCTTTATTTTGCTTAGCCATTTTCCTTTAGTTACAGGTTATCGGTTGCAAGTTATGGCAATTGGCCCACAACTTGCAACCCACAACTCTTTTCTTTATTTTGTTGTGCCCAATACTTCATCAATCATACCAAAACCTTTGGCTTCGTCGGCTTTCATCCAGTAATCGCGGTCTGAAGCTTTCTCTACCCACTCGTAGCTTTGGCCAGAGTGTGCTGAAATGATGTCGTAAAGTTCTTTTTTCAATTTTAACATTTCTCTCAGGTTGATCTCCATATCTGAAGCAACGCCTTGTGCGCCTCCCGATGGCTGGTGGATCATTACCCTCGAATGATTTAACGCTGCACGCTTGCCTTTAGCGCCCGCCACCAATAATACTGCTCCCATTGAAGCGGCCATGCCGGTACAAATGGTTGCTACATCAGGCGTAATGTACTGCATGGTGTCGTAAATGCCTAATCCGGCATATACCGAGCCTCCTGGCGAGTTGATGTAGATCTGGATATCGCGATTGGCATCTGTAGATTGCAAAAACAACAGCTGCGCCTGGATGATGTTGGCGTTCTGGTCGTAGATGGCATCACCCAAAAAGATGATACGATCCATCATCAAACGCGAGAACACGTCCATTTGGGCTACGTTCAACTGACGCTCTTCGATAATATAAGGCGTCATCGATTTTGGCGAATTATTGGTAGAGGCAATGAATCTGTCAACGTTTAAACCGTTAATTCTATGGTGCTTAACTGCGTATTTTCTGAATTCTTCTTTATCTATTTTCATGTTGTTGCGTTTAGTGTTTGGCCTTAGGCGATTGGGGGCAACCCGCCTTCCAAACTTGATTTATAATTTTAATAAATATTTCTTGAGGTTGGTTAATTTCCGTGCCAATTTATCCAATTCTTCCAGATAATAGGTTAACCGAATGTCGGAAATTAATTTTCTTCTTGCTAATGCCACTAAAATATTTATGTTCGCAGACGCAGCACGATACACAACGTTCAGAAAATGAGTAAATTACAGACCAGAAGCAGAACCAGAACCTCCTGCAATATCATTAGATATGCTAAGAGCAGCCCATTGGACTGCTCTGCAAATCTATATTTCTTAATTGCTGACAATTGGTCAGCCATCTCAAGCAATTGACCGGTAAATTCTATCGATTACTGCCAAACCTAGTGCGATTGAAATTTAATTGTCCATCATCAAATACGACAACAATACCATAAAACGCTATTCGCCTAGCCTTACGCTTGCCTACTTCAACTCGATAAACTTATTATAGGCGATTTCTTTTTCGTTTAATGTAGCTACCGATTTGATGTAGTCGAATACTTTCAATGCCTTTACCTCATCGAAAATACGGTTGGCATTTTCTTTTTCCTGCAAGAAGTTGGCCGTATATTGAGCCAATTGGTCTTCTGGCAATGCCTGAGGGCTGTACATTTTGAATTGTGCATCTAAACGGGCCTTGGCCAATTCAAAAACATCCTTGTATTCGATTTTGATATCGTTGTCTTTAATGATTTTGTTTTCGATCAAAGTCCATTTCAGGTTTTTGGCAAAATCTGCATAACCTTGCTCCAATTCTTCGTCAGAAAGCTTTTCGTTGGTGGCTTTTAACCACTTGCGCAAAAACTCGTCTGGCAATTGCATTTTGCTTTGTTCGGTTAACTGGGTATAGATATCGTTTTGCAATTTACGATCTGCATCCTGTTTGAACATGGCCTCCACTTCTTCGGTAATTTTGGCTGTAAATCCGGCTTCGTCACTCACTACACCTGCACCAAATATTTTATCAAAGAACTCTTGGTTTAAATCGGCTTCTTCAAGACGGTTTACGTTTTTAACCGTTACCTTGAATTTCGACTTCAATTCTTTGGCATCTTCTTCGCTGATATTCAACAATTTGGCAATTACAGCTTCGTTGTTGTCGAAAGTTTTTTGGATGTCAATATCTACGACATCGTCTTTCTTTAAACCAACCAAAGATTTCAGGATCTTTTTATCGGTAACCAAGTCTAAGCGGACAGAACCTGTACTGGTAATGCCACCTTCGAAAACCGAACCGTCAGGCGATAGTTGTGTCAATTCTGCATAAAGCACATCACCTTCTGCCGAAACTTCAGGATTTGACATTTTGCCATAGCTTTTGCGGATGTTTTTGATCCGTGCGGCCAAGGTTTCTTCGTCGGCTTTTACGTTGTAGTGTGTAAATTTATCTTTAGAAGTAACTTCAACATCAACTGCTGGAGCCAAACCTAATTCGTATTTGAATTCGAAAGAATCTGTGTTGTCCCATTTGTACTCGGCATCGTCCATAACCGGCAATGGCTGACCCAAAACTTCAACTTGGTTATCGGTAAGGTGCTTAGAGATGTTCTCGTTCAGCATGTTGTTGATTTCTTCAACCAAAATGCTTTTGCCATACATTCTCTTGATGTGGCCAACTGGAACCATTCCTTTGCGGAAGCCTGGAAGGTTAGCTTTTTTAGCTTGCTCTTTGAGGGCTTTTTCTACTCTTGGATTGTAATCTTCAGGCGCAATGGTAATTTTTACTACTGCATTTAAATCGTCAACTTTTTCCTGTGCGATGTTCATTCTATTCTAGATCTGAGTAATGAGATGCGGGATTTAAGGCTTAACACCTGGCCGGCCCACATCGGTTTATGTTTATTTCTTTACCAATTACCTTTTAAAAATAAAACCGTTTCAGAATTACTCGAAACGGTCTTATCTTTTGGTGCGGAAGAAGGGACTCGAACCCCCACGCCGTGAAGCGCCAGATCCTAAGTCTGGTGCGGCTACCAATTACGCCACTTCCGCAGTTATTTAGGATTTATTTTGGATTGCAAAGATAGCGTTTCCCTTTAATTCTCCAAAAAAATATTAGAATTTATTTTAAAAAAATATCCGAAAATACACACCGTAATGCTTTCTTGCGCACCACAACCATACTAACTCAAAGTGAATTAACCGGTTAGCTTAAAGGCCATGGAAAAGAAAAAGACAAATTCTTTAACCGCTGATTGCTCAATCCGGGCCAAAGCACTGGGCAACGTCAGTTAATGATGGCTAAAAACCTGCCAACTGTTGCTGGAAATTGAACAGGTATTGCACAGCCTTAACCAGCCTGCTGCCATACCAGGAGAACATTTCGCCGTCTACGAGCAAAACCTTAGCCTGAGGCAAGGCTTCCTGCAGTTCTTCTATATGTTTTTCCTTAAATGGGTAGGGTTCTGACGAGAGCAAAATCAGCTGGCAGTTTAAAGTTTGCAGCTCCTCAAGGGTTAAGGCTGGATAGCGGCTTTGGGAAATGGCGTTGCTGAGGCCGATCTTCCTTAAGATATCGTCGATAAAGGTATTGTTGCCCGCCAACATGTAAGGGTCTTTCCAAATGAGGTAGGCTACGTTTTGATTAATGCCTTTGGCAAGGGCCAGCGCCTGGAGGTCGTTGAAACCGGCATTGATGAGGTGGTTGAGGTAGGCCGCTTCAGGTTCGCGGTTAACGAGCTCCCCTATTTGCCTGATGGTGGTCATGGCATCGTCGAGGTTGTAGATATCGCTCATCCAAACCGGAAATTCTTGCATGAGCAACTCGATTTCGGCCTGGGTATTTTCTTCTTTGTTGCCAATGATGAGGTCGGGCTGCAGGCGCCTGATTTCGTCGATACGCAGTTTTTTAGTACCTCCTACTTTTGCCCTGGCGGCAAATTTTGCTATCGGATGGATGCAGAACTTGGTTACTCCGATTACTTCTTCATCGAGGCCCAAATCGAACAAGAGCTCGGTTTGGGAAGGCACAATAGAAATAATCCGTTTAGGCGGGTAGTTAATGGTCAGTTCGTTGCCCAGCTGATCGACAAAAGTTCTTTGCATGACACAAAGTTAGCTTATTGGTTTGATTACGGGGTGGTTAAATTGCTTCTATTGTGAATTGCATTGCCAATTAGGATTTCATCAACTAAGGCGCCTAACATATTCAGACCACCTCAGACATCCCACGGCGCCTAAGCAGGATGATGGGCACTTTACTTACGAGACCTTGTTCATTGAAACTACCAACTAATCGCATATTTTAAACCACCTGAGACGCCTAAGAGCGTCTAAGTGTGGCGACGGCATTTTAACGTTGCTAATTTTGCGGGAACTTGTTAATTAAAACTGCCAACTGAAATTGGAAATCGGCTACTCGTATTTAAGCGCATCAACAGGTTTGGCCGTAACGGCATTTTTAACTTGGATGCTTACCGTAAGGACAGTGGTAGCGATAGAAACTCCGAAAGCGATTACAAAAGGCAAAACCGGCAGATCAATTCGATAGGCAAAGCCACTAAGCCAATGGTTGACGGCAATATAGATGAAGGGCCACGAAACCACATTGGCAATAACCATGAGCCAAACGTAGTTTTTGTTGAGCAACAGGAACAGTGTCCGATGATCGGCGCCCAAAACCTTTCTAATGGCAATTTCCTTGGTACGTTGCTTGGTTAAAAACGCAGCTAATGCAAACAGACCAATTAGCGAAAGGGAAATAGACAAAAACGAAAATAGCTTCACCATTTCCTTAAAACGTTCGTGTACCACCAGCACCTTGCTCAAATCGTCTTGAATATAGGTATAACTGAACGGGAAAGCCGGATATTGTCGTTTCCAAACCCCGTTGATGGCGGCTAGTACATTTTTTTGTTTTTGCTGATCGAATTTGACAATGTAGTTTACACCTTGGTTCGGGTAGCCTGTGGCATTGTTATTAGCCGCCGTATAAACCGTTGGCAAAATCCTGGTTTCGAAACCGGCCACCTGTATATCCTTAATTATTCCCACAACCTGTGCCGGCAGGCTATCATTCACGTAAATGAACTTGCCGATCATATGGCCTCCATAGGCTTTTTCAAGGCTTTCGTTTAAGATGACCGTGCCTAGGCTATCCTGTGCATTATGGCTTTCGAACAAACGGCCTTGCAATAATTTTACATCAAGCGCCTGCAAGCCTTCAAAGTTTACAAGCACAGTATTCAGCTCTTTCGATTCGTTGTTGTATCTGTATTTGCCCGTAAGTTTGTGATTTAGGCTAATCATCCCATCGTTGCTACCTACGTACTTCACGCCATCGATGCTTTTAAGCTGGGCGGCTATTCTTTTATCGAAGGATGTTTTGATGTGGATAACGGCATTGGCACTAAACCCGGGATCTCTGTTTTCCATGTACTGCATCTGCCTTGAAATAACCATAATGCCGATAAAAAAGCCAACCGCGATGACAAACTGCAAGCCAACCAACAAGTTTCTTAATGTTTTGCCTTTGTGGCTATGTCCAAAATTGCCCTTTAAAACATTTTGGGGGCGGTACGACGACAGAAAAAATGCAGGATAGGTTCCAGCCATCAGGATAACCAATAGCAAGAGCAACACAAGCTCTGCAAGCATGATGAGGTTGTTTTGGTTAAACGCAAGCGATAAATCGAGGTTAAAAAGCTGATTGAGGTATGGCAAAAAGCCTTCTAGCAAAACCGTGCTTAACAATAAGGCAATCAAGCACTGCAAGGCCGTTTCGATCAAGAATTGAAAAATCAGCGATTTCCTATGGGCTCCTATTACTTTTTTAATGCCCACCTCCTTGGCTCTCGATACGGCTTGGGCCGTAAACATATTCACAAAATTGATAACCGAAATCAAGAACAGCAAAGCCGACAATAAGATAACCGGCTTGACCATGCTTAACCAGCTTTTTCCTGTTAGGGGTTCTTGATGAATTTGATGCAGGGGCACCAAACGGGCCGATGGCTTAAGTCCATGCTGAAGATAACCTGCAATGGCTTGCTGCTGTCTTTTAAACAAGGCCAGCTTAAAATCATAATATACATTTTGCAAGGTACGGTTCAGCAATTCGTCGGTTTGCTGGCTTTTTAGTTTTACAAAAACCGTGGCAAAAAAATAGAAGTTATCATTTAGCGGCAACGTTCTGCCCCCCCTCTTGATCAGCTGGAAATCGACGCTGCTTGGCGTTACCGGATCGGCCACCACGCCGGTAACGAGATAAGTTTCTGGGGTGGTCCAGTTCTGTTCGTTGATTTTGATGGTCTTGCCTACCGGATTGATTTTCCCAAAATACCTTAAGGCTACGCTCTCCTTGATAACCACATTGCCCGGTTTACTAAAAGCGCTTTCTGGCGTGCCGTAGATAAATCGGAAAGGGAAAACCGAGAAAAAACCCTCGTTGGCATCAACGATGCCTTCTTGCATAAACGGATTATTATCATCCAAAATCACCGATTGTGGCGCTGATTCATTAAAAAAGGCAACACCCTCAATCTGAGGCATTTTATCTTTAATCAGCTCAGGAATTCGCAGATCGGCCCTGTCCATCCATTCTTTTTTGCCCTCTTTAATGGCCCAAAAATCGAGCTCCTGTAGCTGATACACTTTTTTCAGTTGAGGATCCCAGTGGTCGTAGCTTTTTTCGTGGTTTACATAAAGCAATACGAAGATAAAACCGGCCAGGCCCAAGGCCAGTCCCATTACATTGACTAGGGTATAGACCTTGTTTTTAACCAGGTTCCGGAAAGCGATTTTCAGGTTCAGTTTGAACATATTGGATGTTTAAATGGCATAAGCAGCTGACTGGATAAATAATGCCTAGGACGCTGCTGCTCTATCTTTTGCAACTACTCGTATTTCAGTGCATCAACTGGTTTTGACTTTACTGCTTTTAGGCTTTGAACACTTACTGTCAGTATGGTAATCAGTACAATGGCTGTATTGACCAAAACAAAGATCAGGTAAGGCATGTCTATCCTATAGGCAAAGCCGGCAAACCACTTTTTCATATAAATATAGGCCAAAACATCGGCCAACAGGCTAGCAATTAGTACCAGTTTTACAAAATCCTTGTTCAGCAACTGAAGCAGCGAACCGGTGGATGCGCCAAGGATGCGCCTTACCGCAATTTCCCTGAGCCTTATTTTTGCCGTGTAGGCGGCAAAGCCGATCAATCCGAAAACAGAAATCAGCAAGGTAACCATACCAAAAAAGAAGATGATTTTCTGGCTTACTTCATAGCTGCTGTTCATCTTTGCAAAAACCTCATCCACAAAAACAGGTTTAATTTCTGCTCCGGGCTCTATTTCCTTCCAAAGCTCCTTTATAGCCGCAGTGGTTTGCGCCAAATCATGCGTGCTTAAACGAACAATCACATTGGTGCGCCAATGAAACTTATAATCGCTCACCAGGTAAATGGTTGGCATAATCGGCTGATCAAACCCGTAAACCTGAATATCTTTAACCACACCAATCACGTTGAATTTTTTAGCTTCGTCATCGCCTTCAATAGCCACCTGGCTGTTGATCTTGTCCAATCCCAGTTTTCGGAAAGCTGTTTCGTTTACCACGAGGCTTTGCAGCGAATCGGTACCCAGCAATGGGTATGAAAAATTTCTGCCTTGCGCTAATTTTGCACCAAGTACCGTTAAATAATTAGGATCTACGTATCTGGATTCGGCACTGATTGTGGTATTGTGATAGCGCACATTATCTTCAAAACCCGAATCGTTGATCGGCTGTTCGGTCGACCTGGTTACGTCTTCCACGCCCTTGATGGCCAAGAGCCTGTTTTTAATCGATTCGAAATGTGCGGGAGGCAATATCCGGTTTGTGTATTTTGCAATCCTAAACGACAACAGCTGATCGGATTTCAATCCCAAGTCTTTTTGCTTCATAAAGTTGAGCTGGGCGAAAATCACCCCAAAACTGATCACCAGTGCAATGGCAATGGTAAACTGCACAACCACCAGTACCCTTCTCAGGTTGCCAATGTGTGTGGCCGTACTAAAATTGCCCTTCAATACCTTAACCGGACGGAAACCAGCCAGGATAAACGCCGGATAGGCGCCTGCCAACAACATAATGACCAATAAGATGAGCAGGGCCTGCCCCAAAATGAGCCAAACATCAAAAGACTTGAACAGTTCCAGGTTATCTGCAAGCAGCCGGTTGACCTGTGGCAACAGCAACTCTGCAAAAATGAGGGCCAATAAAAAGGCAATGGTGCATTGAATAGCCGTTTCGGTAAAAAACTGCTTAATTAAACTCCACTTAAAAGCACCCAATACTTTTTTAACCCCCACTTCCTTGGCTCTTGCCTGCGCCATAACCAATGCGAGGTTGGTGTAATTGATGCAGGAAATGATTATTAAGAAAGAAGCGAGGGCAAAGAGGATATAAATGGTGGTTTGCTTGGCATTGGCCGAATAAAAAGTACTGAGGTTAAGGCTTGAGATCGGCTCTGTGATCAATTTGATGGCCGTAATGCCTTCCTTTTCCTTCAAAATCTTCAACGCTTCCTGCTGCGACGGTTTAAAATTGGCATCGCTGTTTTGGGCCACATATTTGGCTAGCGCCACAATATAGGCATCATTTATTTTTTTCAAAGCCTTTTGCTGATCTACATTTTCCTTTAACCTGAATAAGGTGGTAAACGGGGTATTGAGCAGCTGATTGCCATATTGCTTGAAATCTTCCTGATACAGCAGGTCTAAACCGAAAACCGATGCCTGCCTTTTATCGTCCCATACGGCCTTGACTACCAATTTGCCCGGAGGAAAATTGACGCCCCTGTTCTGAACCACAACCTGATTAATCGGATCGGCATTACCAAACAGCTTATGGGCCGCTGTAGCGCTAATGGCGATGGCGTCTTTATCGGTATAGATATCCTCCATTCGGCCATAAATGGCTTTAAGCGGATACAAGCTGAAAAAGCTACTGTCTACACTGGCTGAAGGAAGCAGTTCGTTGATTGTTTTGCCGTCTTTTTCAATTTTGACATCAAATCTTCCCGTAATATTTCCTATCGACACGATTTCGGCTTCGCTAATCTGCTCCCTGATTACCTTGGCCAGCAAGCCTTTGATTTTGGTGCCTTTATTCTCTGCGCCGTTTTTCGTAAAATCCGCAGCTACAATATAGGTTCTTTTCAAGGCAGGGTCCCATTTGTCGTAGCCCGTTTCTTTGGCAATATAGAGCAGAATAATGACGAAACCCGCCAAGCCTGCTGCCAAGCCCAATATATTGATGGCGGTATAGCCCTTGTTTTTCCAAAGGTTACGGAGGGCAATTTTTAGATTGATTTTAAACATTCTTTTAAGGTTAAAGGTTGTGAGGTGGAAGGCGGAAGGTCTTTTGGCGCTTTAACCCTACGCCTTTTACCCCTCTACCTTCTACCTTTTACTCATACTTCAATGCATCGACCGGATTGTTCACCGCAGCTTTGCGGGCCTGTATGCTAATGGTAAGCACCGCAATGATCACCGATGATAAAGTGGCGATGACAAATGGCCAAATTGGCATGTCTATCCTATAGGCAAAACCAGAAAGCCAGTTATTGGTAAAAATATAGCCTATTGGCCAGCTGACTAGGTTGGCCGCCAATACCAAAATCAGGAAAGAACGATTCAGCATGTTCACGATCTGCAGATCTGAAGCCCCCAAAATCTTCCGGATGGCAATTTCCTTGGTCCTTCTTTTGGCCATGAAAGTAGACAGGGCAAACAAGCCCAATAGCGAAAGGACAACCGAAATAATACTGAACAGCACCACCAGTTGCATTAAGCGCTTGCTAGACTGCAACTCCTTTTGAAATGCATCTTCTACCGAGATATACTGCATTGGATAGTTTGGATAAAGCTTTTTCCATTCCACTTCAATGCCCTTAATGGCATTTTGGTAGTTTTCGGTATTGAACCTTACCAAAAGGTTGTTGGTGTTAGAACTTCCTCCCAATTGTGTTACCTTGTAAATGGTTGGCAACACGGCTTTATCAAAACCCTCATTGTTGTAGTCTTTAATTACGCCAACAATTTGAAAGGCATTCTGATGTTCGCCTTCTCCGCTCTTGTACATTTGGCCAACGATGTTTTTGCCCAGCAGTTTAGCGGCCGTTTCATTGAGTACGGCTGTATTGACGGTGTCTTGTTTGTATTCGCGAGAAAAGATACGGCCACTAACTACCTGTGCACCCAAGGCAGGCAAGGCATCCATGCTTACCGTAACGGTATTGATGTCGAATTGCTGGTCTTTATAAGTGATTTTTTGAGGTACGTTAAACGCATTGCCCATGACTTGTGTAGTGGTGGCCACGTATTGCACACCAGCTATTTTCTTGATCCTTTCGGCAAAATTATCGTCGTAATTCGTAGCAATATTGATGAGCTTGCTCTTGTCGAAGCCCAAATCCTTATGGGCAATATAGCTGGTCTGCATTTGCATTACACCGATGCCGATGATAAAGGTAACGGCGATGATAAACTGCAGGACAACCAATCCGTTTCTTAAAGCCATGCCTTTAAATCCGCTTTCATAATTACCTTTCAGCACCTTTACCGGGTTGTATTTAGACAGTACCCAGGCTGGGTAGAAGCCCGCCAACAAAGTAATAAGCACGAAAAGGCCTAAAAGCTGAACCACCAGGCTAAACAGTTGCTTGCTGCGCCAGAAACTCAGTTCTACTTCAAAATGATTACTAAAAGCAGGCAAAAGCACTTCAACTAGGGCAACACAAATAAACAGGGCCAGTAAGCTCTGAATGGCCGATTCGACCAAAAATTGCATTACCAGTTGTTTTTTATAGGCTCCCAATACTTTCTTTACGCCTACTTCTTTGGCTCTTTGCACCGACTGCGCAGTGGCCAGGTTTACAAAATTGATGACAGAAACCAGCAACAGGAAAATAGACAACGCTACTATAGGCTTTATTTTATCGAACCAGCCCGAACTCAATGCCGGATTTGAATGTACCTGCTGCATAGGAAAGGCCATTAGGCCCGGCTTTTTCCCCTCTTTGTAATAATCGGCGAAATTGATTTTGCGCTGCGCAAAGCTGGCCTTTTTAAAATCGATGTATACTTTTAGCAAATTCTGGTTTAGCGAAGCCGTATCGAGTGCTTGGTTGGCCAAGGCATAAATCTGGCAATAATTAGAACTCCCAGGGTTTTCAGGGTCCTTTTCCCGGTTGCCACTATGGGTAATGGCGTTAAAGGCTACGCTTTGGGCAGTTGCCGGATCGGCCACCACGCCCGTAACCGTATATTCCTCGCCAGGATCATTGCGCCACATGACCAATTTCAGGGTCTTGCCAAGCACCTTATCGGTTCCATACAGTTGCTTGGCTATACTTTGTTTCAACACAACAGTATGGGGCTTATTGATGGCCGTTTTTTCGTCGCCATAAATAAATTGATAAGGAAATACCTTGAAGAAAGATGAATCGGCATCCCTAAATCCCTTCTGTAGAACCGGCTCGTTCTGGGCCACCTTGATGGAACTATAGCCGTTGCCCCAGTTGTTACTGATCTTGGTGACGCGTTTGAACTGAGGCACTTTCTCGGTAAGGAGATTGGCAATGCGCGAATCGCCGATATCTTGCCAATGAGGCTTGTTGTCGGGCGTAAAGAAATCGTGCATTTCCCTGATCTGGTAAACCTTTTCGAGCTGTGTGTCCCATTGATCGTAGTTTTTTTCGTGGTTGATGAACAACAGGAGCAATACAAAAGCGGTGAGCCCAAGTGCAAGTCCGCCGATATTGATCGCCGCATAAACCTTGTTTTTGAGCAGGTTCCGCAATGCGATTTTGAAATTGATCTTAAACATATAATTGATTGGTTGGTTTATTTATGGTTTATCGGCTGCTTAGCGCATGGACTTATTTACCATAACCTAAGCATTTCATTGTTAAACTATTGAACGGTTAGCCCCGAATTGTTATCCGCAAACTGCTCAATGAAAACTATCGCACGGCAACGGCTAAATCCTCTTTAATTACGCCATCTTCTATGTTCAATATCCTGTTGCCATACTGTGCATTTTTCTCCGAGTGGGTTACCTGCAGGATGGTAATCTTTTCTTCTTCATTCAGTTTTTTAAACAAATCCATGATCTGTTCTGCCTGTGCCGATTGCAGGTTTCCGGTAGGCTCATCGGCCAAAATAATGGAAGGCTGCGCTACCAGGGCACGGGCAATGCCCACCAATTGCTGCTGGCCACCCGAAAGCTGGTTAGGAAACAGGTCTTTTTTAGCTACGATATTAAAACGGTCGAGGATATCGGCAATGCGACTTTTGCGTTCTCCGCTCGAAATCTTTTTGTACAGCAAAGGAGCTTCAATATTTTCGGCCACGGTCATTTCATCAATGAGGTGGTAGGCCTGAAACACAAAACCGATGTGGTTGCGGTACAGTTCTATTCTTTTGCGCTCGTTCAGTGCGGTTACATCTTCGCCCATAAAATGGTACTCGCCATAAGTTGGCTCTTCGAGCATGCCCAGGATGTTGAGCAAGGTAGATTTTCCGGCACCCGAAGGGCCCATGATGGAAACAAATTCGCCAGCTTTGATACTGGTGGTTACATGGCGCAGGATATAGCTTTTTACCCCTTTATTGGCGTAGTATTTTTCTATGTTTTTTAGTTCAATCATCTGACTTTATATTAATTTGTTGATGACGATTGCCAACCGGCAACCGCTTGCTATGTTATTTATTCGTATTTAAGTGCGTCAATGGTATTGGCTTTTGCCGCCCTGTACGAGCGGATGCTCACGGTTATGAGCGTAATGACCATGGAAATAAGCATTGCCCACACAAACGGCCATACACTGAGGTCTATCCGATAGGCAAAACCCGAAAGCCAGCCGGAAACAAACAGGTAAGCCAAAGGCCAGGCCACCAGGTTGGCTACAAAAACCATCCATAAAAAAGAACTGTTCAGCATTTTGACTAGCTCTTGGGTCGATGCGCCCAACACTTTTCTGATGGCCAGCTCGCGCGTACGTTGTGCGGCCACAAACGAAATTAAGCCGAAAAGTCCAATAAAAGAGATAAAAATAATGATGCCTGCAAATACCTTGAACAGCATGCCCAAGGTTTTTTCTGCTTCATAGTAATTGTTGATGCTCTCGTTCAGAAATTGGGCATAGTAAACCTCCTGCGGAAAAGTGTCGTTCCATATTTGCGCTACCTGTTTCATGGCCGACATCATCTGGTTGTTGTCTATTTTGAGGGCCATGGTGTAGTAGCGCCTGCTTTCTGGATAAATGGCCAGTGGCGAAATGCGCTGCTGCAGCGATTGGTCGTTAAAATCCTTCACTACGCCAACAATCGGAGCCCTCCTTCCATTTTGGTCGATGATTTTGCCCAAAGCCTGTTGCGGATCGGAAATATTGACCTGCTTAAGGAAAGTTTCATTCACCACATAGGCATTTGCCGAATCGCTTTTGGCAAATGCCTTGCCGGCAATGAGCTGCAGTCCGAACAGCTTAAAGTAGTTTTCGTCTGATGGTGCCAACCTTACTTCAAAATCCTTGTTTTGCTGTCCATTAAAACTAAAACTGGTCGTATTCAAGTTATTAGACATCGGCGCCATGGTGCAATAGCTGACCATTTCTACGCCGGCAACCTTCAATATCCTTTCTTTAAGCGTACCCCGTTTGGCCTTACTGGCGCTGTCATTGGGCAGGCCTACCATGGCTATCGATTGTGTATTGAATCCCAAAGGTTTTTTGCGCATGTATTCCATCTGGTCCATGATCACCAACGTACCAATAATCAAAACCACCGTAATGGCAAATTGTACCACTACCAATATCTTCCGCAGGCTCAAGCCCCCTGCATTTACGGTTACCTTGTTTTTAATGGCCAACGCCGGATTGAAGCCCGAAATAACCAATGCCGGGTAAAAACCAGCTAAAAAGCTTACCAACACCACCAAACCCGTCATAAATATAAAAATAGACTGATTTTTGAAAAGGCTGAAGTGGACCTTATTGTTCAGTATCTTCTCCATCAGCGGAATCGACAATTCAGACAACACACAGGCAATCAACAAGGCAATGAGGGTAATGGCCAAGGTTTCGGTAAGGAATTGAAAAATCAGCTGCTTGCGCGCACTGCCCATTACCTTGCGTACCCCAACTTCTTTAGAGCGGTTAATCGATTGCGCAGTGGCCAGGTTAATGAAGTTGATACAGGCTGTGAGCAGCAGAAAAAGCCCAATAACGATTAGTCCATAGATTTCTTTTTTCGTGATCGTATTTTCGCCAAAACTGCCATAACGTTCGTCAAAATGTATGTCTTTTAACGATTGTAGTCGGTTGCTCTGGTTACCGGGCAGCAGGTTTCCTTTGTTGTATTTTTCGTTAAACTTGGCCAAAGGTGCTTGCAGATCTGCAAGGGTAGTTCCTTTTTTCAAAAGCGCATAGCATGCATTGCTCGAGCTTACCGATTCCCAGTCCTTATTGTTTTTGGCGTAATAGGTCTGAAAACTCACGACCACTTTTAGTGGAAAGCTGCTGTTTTGGGGCATGTCTTTAAACACGCCGACCACTTTAAGCGTGCCGCCATTAATCGTAATTGGCTTGCCCATCGCCGATTTGGCACCGCCGAAATATTTTTGGGCCATGCTCTCGGCCAAAACTACGGTATTGGGATCGGCCAACCCGTTATTCTGATTGCCATACAACCAGTTTACGTTAAAAATATCGAAAAACTCGGGATCGGTATAGTATAGAAACTTGTCTTCCTTGATCTTTTCTTTACCTTGTTCGTCCTTTACAATGACTACTCCCCCATCGCGCAGGATACCTGCTACTTTTTCCAAACCGGCAATATCGTTACGCGCCGCTCCAATTAACGGAATGGGCACGCCAGCAGAGTTATCCTCGAAACTATTGTATTTCCAATCGGTAACAAAACGGTAAATACGATCTTTATTTTCAAAGTCCCGATCAAAACTAAGCTGAAAGCTCACATAAACAAAAATCAGGATACAACAGGCCATACCGATAGAAAGCCCTAGGATATTGATGAGGCTGTAGCTCTTGTTTTTCCAAAGATTTCGAAGTGCGATTTTAAGATTCAGGCGGAACATAGCATCAGAGTTTAATCGTTAATTCTCATTATGCCAATTTTGTACCAAGCGAAAAAAATAAAAACAAAACGTTAAAAATCAATAACTTACAAAATCAAAAAAATCAAAAATGTTCGTTTCCGAACACCATGCTGTACGGTAGCGGACGGCTACTGAACCAAGGCAATGGATACATCCAGGTAGGTGGCTTTATTCGTATTTGAGGGCTTTAACCGGGTTTGCCTTAGTTGCCTTACGTGCCTGCAGGCTAACGGTAATCAAGGTAACCACCATAGAGGCAATCAAAGCCAACACAAACGGCAAGAGACTGATATTTATCCGATAGGCAAAGCCGTTTAGCCATTGCTTGGCCAACAGATAGGCCATTGGAAAAGCAAGGACATTGGCCAGCAACACCATCCATACATAGCCTTTATTGAGCAACAACAGAATATGGGTAGTAGCCGCACCCAACACCTTGCGGATCGCAATTTCCTTGGTTCTCTGCCTGGTGATCAAAGCTGCTAGTGCAAACAGGCCAAACAGCGACAAACTGAGTGAAAGACCGGAAAACAGGACTATCATTTTTTCGAAACGCTCGTGTACAATGAATACTTTAGACAGGTCGTCTGCCACAAAAGAAAAGCTTGCCGGATAAAATTCGTTCATTTCGGCAAAGATCTTTTCTATTTCGGTTAGCACCTGCCTGGTTTTGGCCTGATCAAACCTGATCAGTGTGGTAGGTTTGTGCGTAAAGCCCACCCCCTTTTTCCAATTATTGGTTTCGACAACGTAAATAGAAGGCTTTACATGGCTTTCGAAGCCTTCAACCTGGATATCCTTAATTACACCGATAATATTTACCGGCACAGTATCATTGGCCATGATGGTTTGACCCACCATATTGCTCGCAAAAAGCTTGGCAGCGCTTTCGTTGATGATGGCATTGTTTATTGTATCCTGAACTATGGCCGCCGAAAAAAGCCTCCCTGCTACCAACCTGGCATCTAAGGCCTGCATCCCTTCTATGCCCATGCCCAGCCCATAAAGTTCTTTGGTTTCGTTTTGGTATTTAAAGCGCTGCACCGAAGAGGCATTGTCGCCAATTATGCCCGAACTGAAAGCTACGTACTTGACCCCATCGATATGCTTGATACGTTGAAAATATGGACTGGCCTCCCCTCCAATATCCGAGCGCAAGTTGAGCATGCCCATGGCCGTAAAGCCTTGGTCGCGCTGCCTGAGGTAGCTTAGTTGCTGGTTAACCACCAAAACACCTATGATGAAACTGATGGAAACCACCAACTGGGCCGTTACCAAGGCCTTGCGTACCGCGCTTCCTTTAGTGCTTGTGGCAAAATTTCCTTTTAACACTTCGTAAGGCCGAAAAGCCGAGAGCAACAAGGCAGGATAAAGTCCAGTAAGCAGTCCTACCACCGCTACAATACCCAATAGCTGGGCCAACAGTGGCAACAACAAAGGTCCTTTAAATAACGACAGCTCCAAGCTGAATGATTCGTTTAAGACCGGCAAAGCCAGCTCTACTAAGAGCAAGGCTACAAACAAAGCCATCAGGCATTGGATAAAAGTTTCGGCAAGCAACTGAACAACCAATGTGCGCCTGTAAGCGCCCATTACTTTTTTAACACCCATTTCCTTGGCCCTTGCAGTAGCCTGTGCGGTAGCCAGATTAACAAAATTGATAACCGATACCAGCAGCAACAAAATGGACAACCCGATCACCGGCTTTAGGCTAACTTTCCAGCTGGGCTGTTCGAGAGGATGCTGATGAACGTCCCTGAGTTGGGCGAGGCGCAAAACCGGTGCGTTACCCTCGGCCTTGACTTTGGCCAATGAACTTTTTCCTTGGGCCAGGTAACGATCTTTTGCTGGCAGGTAGGCCTTTTGCAACACCTGATTAAACTGCCCAAGGTTGTGAATGGCTTTGGCTCGAACATAAACTTCGGCAGGGCTGCCGGTGGTCGATTCGGTATCGAAGAAATCTCCATCTTCAAAAACAATGGCCTGAAAATCGATGCTTGAAGGCGTTTTTGGCTCTCTTACCACCCCAGTAACCGTAAATAAGTCTTCAGCACCTTTCCAATTGCCACCTGCAATGGTTAGCGTTTTGCCTACGGGATTGGCTTCGCCAAAGTACTTGCGTGCCAAACCTTCTTTTAACACGATACTGTTGGGTTGCATAAGCGCCCTATCTGCATTTCCAAATTTAAAATCGAAAGGCAATACCTTAAAGAACAGGCTGTCGCTGCTCCTGATACCCGATTGCAGCACCGGTGGCTTTCCGGCAACAGTTACCGCATTTTGCCGGTATTCGAGGTTGATTTTGGTAACGGCATCTACCTGGGGCATACTCCCTACAATTTTAGAGAGGCGCAGGTCGATTTCGCTACGCCAATGTGCCTTTTTGTCGGTAGTGTAATAATCCGAATATTCCTGTAGCTGATACACGTGCTCCAGCTCTGGTTTCCAACTATCGTAGCTTTCCTCGTGGTTGGCAAACAATACAACAAAAACAAATCCAGCCAGGCCCAAAGCCAATCCGATGATATTGACCAAGGCATAATGACGGTGCCTCAGTAAATTGCGCCAAGCGATTTTAAGGTTCAGTTTGAACATTTGCAATGATTTAGGCCTGAAGATTAGGCTGTCTACTTATTCATATTTCAATGCATCGATGGTATTTGCCCTGGCCGCCTTATAAGACCTGATGCTTACCGTAATCAGTGTAATGAACATCGAAATGCACATGGCCAAAACAAAGGGCCAGATACTCAAATCTACCCGATAGGCAAAGCCGTTTAGCCATTTAGACACAAACAAGTAAGCCAAAGGCCAAGCCACCAGGTTAGCAATAAATACCATCAATAAAAAGGAGCCATTCAGCATTTTAACCAGTTCAAAGGTAGAAGCGCCCAATACTCTTCTAATGGCTACCTCTTTGGTTCGTTGCGTAGCTACAAAAGAAATCAGGCCAAACAAGCCGATAAACGAAATGAAGATAATAACACCGGCAAAAACCTTGAACAAAATACCCATGATTTTTTCGCTTTGGTAGTAGTTATTGATCACGTCATCTA
The DNA here is from genome assembly GCF_059705275.1 of Pedobacter sp. TM02. NCBI lineage: Bacteria > Pseudomonadati > Bacteroidota > Sphingobacteriia > Sphingobacteriales > Sphingobacteriaceae > Pedobacter > Pedobacter sp. TM02. Next base: position 1,440,139 of record NZ_AP046530.1, on the reverse strand, counting down.
AAAACGACGATCCGTATACATATTCCGGATATACCGAATTCCACGTTTTTTCAATATCTTTCATGGTTTGCATCATCAATTTGCTGTCCATTTTTACCGCTATGGCCGTATAGGTTTTTTTATGGCTCATGATGGCGATCGGCGAAATGGCATCGCGCAGGGTATTGTTGTTAAAGTCTTTGACCACGCCAACAATGGGTCCCGAGAAATTACGGCTTACCCGCATTATTTTGCCAATGGCATCATTTGGATTCAGTACGTTGAGCTTTTTGAGCAGGGTTTCATTTACCACAAATTCTTTGATGGTATCGCTCTTGCTCAGGGTTCTACCTGCAATCATCTGCAAGCCAAAAGTGTTGAAATAGTTCTCGTCGGCCATTTTGGTGTTGAGATCGAAGTCGGCATCCTTAGAACTGTTATAAGAAAAACTGGTTCCGTTGTTGTTAAGCGAAGAAGGGGCCGCACTACAGAAAGAAGCGCTTTTTACTCCCGGTATTTGCATGATACGCTGTTTGAGCGCATCATACCGCTGTACACTGATGCTGTCGTTGGGTACATCGACCATGGCAATGGCCGAAGGATTAAACCCGATTGGTCTCTCCCGTAAATATTGCATCTGTTTGATGATAACCAGGGTGCCGATAATGAGCACTACCGTTATGGCAAACTGCACCACCACCAATACCTTGCGCAGGCCCAACCCGCCCGTGTTCGCTTTGATCTTGTTTTTAATGGCCAAAGCCGGACTAAAGCCCGACATAACCAAAGCTGGATAAAAACCCGATAAACAGGCCACCACCACTGTTAGCACGGCCATGAACACTAAAATAACAGGGTTTTGCAGCATACTGAAAGAAATTTTGGCTCCAAACAGGTTCTGCATGCTCGGCAAAGCGGCTTCGGTAAGCACGCAGGCAATCAGCAAGGCCAAAACAGAGATGGCAAAAGTTTCGGTGAGGAATTGTGCTATCAGCTGCTTGCGCATGCTGCCCATTACCTTTCTTACCCCAATTTCCTTCGACCTGCTTACCGACTGCGCCGTAGCCAGGTTAATAAAGTTGATACAGGCCGTGAGCATTAAAAAGGCACCAATTACCATTAAGCCGTATAGCTCTTTCATCGGCATGATGCTGCCTGCAAAATTGCCATAGCGCTCGTCGTAATGGATCTGGTTTAATGGCTGAAAGTTGTGGCTTTCCTTACCAGGGGCTTTTTCGGTGTAATACTTGGTTAAAAACTTAGACAGAGGCGCATCGAGGCTACTCACGTCAAAGCCTTTCTTTAACAGCACATAGCATTCTGAGGCCGACGAAACAGCGCTCCAATTTGTCAAATCCTTGCTTTTATAATTTTTGTAGGAAAGTACAATAGTTAATGGAATAGAATTGTTTTCGGGAACATCGTCAATTACACCTACCACCTTGTAATTGATGTCGTTTTGGTAATTGAATGATTGGCCGACCGCATTTTGCCAATTGCCAAAGAAACGGTTGGCCATTTTTTTAGAAAGCACGGTAGTATTGGGATCCTTTAAGGCCTGGGCGTTGCCGGCAAGCCATTTAAAATCGAAAATGCCGAAGAAATCGGGTTCTACATAAAATACGTCTGCGGTAGTTTTAAGCCGCTCTTTGCCATGGGCATCGTTTACCTTAATGATGCCCCCGCCACCCTGAATGGCCGATACTTTTTCCAAGTACTGCGAAAAGTCGTTACGCATGGCCGCGGCCAAAGGCCTCGGTACACCCTGCGAATGAAAATCGTTGCCATCGGTATATTTCCATTCGGAAACTACCCGATAAATCCGGTTTCCGTTCTTGTAACCTTTATCGTAACTCATCTGGTAGTTGATAAAAATAAAGATGAGGATACAGCTGGCCATGCCAATAGAAAGGCCCAAAATATTAATCAATGTATAGCCTTTGTTTTTCCAAAGGTTTCTTAAGGCAATCTTTAAGTTAAGCTTGAACATCTATTTTTTTTGTAAGGTTCGGCAGTTCATTAATTTTATTCGTTGATTACTCGTATTTTAAGGCATCAATGGGATTTGATTTGACTACTTTGATAGATTGTAGACTCACCGTTAGTATGGCAACAACCAAACAGGCTACCATAGCTATCACAAAAGGCCATACAGAAATGCCCACCCTGAATTCGTAAGCCGAAAGCCACTTGCTCACAATAATGTAGGCCAACGGAAAGGCAATGAGGTTGGCAATAGCTACCAGCTTAACAAAGTCTTTGTTCAGCAAGGTGAGGATGTCGGTAGTGTTGGCACCCAATACTTTTCTAATACTGATTTCTTTTTTGCGTTGTTCGGCCATGAAAAGCGCCAAGCCCAGCAAACCCAAACACGAAATAAAGATGGCAAATCCACCAAACCAGTTAGACAAGGTGCCCAACAGCTTTTCGTCGTTAAATTTCTGTTCAAAATTATCGTCAACAAACACCCTGTCTACCGGGAAATCGGGGTTGATGGATTTCACCACCTCATCAACCTGGTTTACCGAGGCGCTGATACTCTGCTTTGGGTTTAATCGGATAAGCACCCTGTTAAGGTCTTCAGGATAATAATACATCATCATTGGCCTCACGCTTTGGTAGGGAGATTCGTTGGTAAAATCCTTCATTACACCGATTACGGTTACCTGATCGCTGCCAAAGGTTAAAGTAGCTCCCACGCCTTCTTTCAGGTTCATCACTTTTGCCGCGGCTTCGTTAATCATCACTTGTCGGCTCCCCGAATCGGCGGTGGAAGAAAATTCCCTCCCCGAAACCAATTGCGAGCCTATGGTTTTTACAAAGTCAAAATCAACTGCACGGGTATTGAAAAGCACCCTATCGTTAGGGTTCTTGCCTGGCCAGGTGATGCCAAAAGTATTGTTGCCACTTTCGTTTAAACCGGTACTGAAGGCACTGACGTGGCTAGCCGCACCCGAAGCCAATAACTGTTGCTTCAGCAGATTGAGCTTGCTTTGATCAAGCAGGCTTCCTTGTATCGGAATTTCGACAAGACCGGTCTTTTGAAATCCGATGGGCTTGTTTTTTATAAAATTAAGCTGTTGGTAAACTACCGCTGTACAAACAATAAGACAAGCGGCAAAAGTAAATTGAAATACCACCAGTACCTTCCGTACAGACACCGATGTTTTGCCCGGCAGGCTAAAGCCTTTCAGTACTTTGATAGGCTCGAAAGACGACAAGTAAAATGCAGGATAACTTCCTGCCAACAGGCCAGTAACGATGGTTAAGCCTACCAAAGCGCCCCAAAACCTCCAATCGGTGTAGTCAATGGCCAAATGAATATTGAGCAAGCCATTGAAATAAGGCAGGCTAATTTCGATGAGCACAAAAGCAACAGCCATTCCTATCACAGCAAGCAGCAATGATTCGAGCATGAATTGGTTGATGAGCGATTTCCTCGACGAGCCGATTGCCTTGCGTACGCCAACTTCTTTGCTGCGCTTCTCTGAACGGGCTGTAGAAAGGTTCATAAAATTAACGCAGGCGATAAGAAGAATACAGAACGCCAGAATAAAGAAAAGCTTAATCTGGTCTATACGGCCACCTACCGGTTTACCACGCTCGAATTTATCGTACAAATGCCATTTGGTAAGCGGATGCAACAAGGCTGTACTTACATTGGCATCTTTAATGTGACGGCCATAAATTCCTTTCATCTGAGCATTAGCTTCATTAAACGACTTATTGCTTTGCAACTGGACCAAAGTTAAGCAATGGTTGCTGCCCCAGTTGTTGTTTTTCGCCCATGGATTTTGTTTCAGGTACATGTCCCAAGTGAGCAGGTAATCGAAGCGGATGCTGCTGTTGTAGGGAATATCGGCAATAACACCTGTTACCTTAAGTACTTCATTATTGTTGAGCTTCAAGGTTTTATTGAGAGGATCTTCGGTACCAAACAAGGACCTGGCCAAAGTTTCGGTCAAAATAACCGAATTTATATCGCTTAGTGCCTGCTCGGCATTGCCGTTCAAAAACTTAAAATCAAATATCTTTAAAAATGCCTTATCGGCAAAGACGGTATTTTTTTTGAACTGCTTTTTGTCAAAGCCAATCAGCTGCTGTTGCGGATAGCTTGAGTGCGATGCGTAGGCTACGCCTGGAATGGTTTCTTGTACTTCTTTGGCCATGACGCCAGGTGTCCAAGCCCAACTGAAAGTTTCGGCATCGGTTTTAAAGTTGTTGTAAACTACATAGGTTTTATCGCTATGGGGTGCCTGCCTATCAAAACTCCATTCGTAGGCGACGTAAATGAGCAATAACATGCAACTAGCCAGGCCAATGGCCAAACCACCAACATTTATCAAGGTATAACCCTTGTTTTTCCAAAGGTTACGCAGTGCGATTTTAAGATTCAGCTGAAACATATATCTTTTTTATAGTTTGGCTATGCCAATTTTTATACCAAGCCACGATAAAAAAAACAACACACTAATTATCAATTAGTTAAACACGAACCTCATTCAAAAATGTTCGTTTTCGGACAATCAATTGTACATAAGCGAACGATGCCGAAGAGTAGTTTATGGGTTCATGAGTTTATTGTGGGATTGGTATTATTATTAATTGTTGAATTGTAATAGGATTAGACAAATAACTGGAGACTGAAAACCGGCAACTGGCAACTGAAAAACCGGCATCAATCTATTCATATTTCAATGCATCTACGGGATTGGCTTTTACGCTTTTATTGGCCTGTAAACTTACCGTAAGTATGGCCAGGCCAATGGTAATCAAGGTACTGAGCACAAATGGGAGTACCGGCATATCTACCCTATAGGCAAAAGTTTCGAGCCATTTTTTGGTGATGAGGTAAGCCAATGGCCAAGCCAACAAATTGGCAATAACCACGATAACAAAGAATGAGCTGTTCAATAATTTCAGTATCTGCAAATCAGATGCACCCAAAATCTTGCGCACGGCTATTTCCTTCATTCGTCCGGCGGTAATGTATTTGGCAAAGGCAAACAAGCCCAATACGGCAATGAAAATAGTGAGGATCGCTGCCGCAAAAAACACCGATTGCAATTGCTCTTGTTTCTTGAACAGGCGACCGTACAGTTCGTCTAAAAACTGGTAGCGGAAATTGTCGCCATCTTTTTTATTGATGGTAGGCCATTTGGCTTTGAGCATGGCCAAGGCGCTTGCCATTTGGTTTTCTTCTATCTTGACCATGATATCCAACTTCGAATTGGCACAAGGATCTTTGATCGTGTAAATGGTTGGTTCTACCGCTGTTTCAAAGCCAGCAGCTTTAAAATCCTTAATGACACCCACAATCCTGTAATCGGTGCTGCAACCCCTAATGATTTTACCTATGGGATTGATCAATCCGTATTTGGCTATGGCACTTTCGTTCAAAATGGCCGAATTAGCGGTATCGGCTGTGAAATTTCTCGAGAAAAAACGTCCTTCCTTGAGTTTGATACCTAGCGTTTCGAAATAGTCGAAATCCACACTGAGCATACTGATGCTTTCCTTCTTTCCATCAACCGTATACCCATTGATTCCAGCTTTTGAGCCATCGGGAATACCATTGGCCACAGTTACCGATTTGATGCCTGGAATTTGCATCATCTGGTTACGTACAGGCTCAAAAACAGCTGGATCGGAAAAAATCGCCATATTTTTGATTCGCACCACCTGATCAGGCCTGAAGCCAACATCTTGCGTGCGCATGTACTTGAGCTGCGAGTTGATTACCAATAGCCCGATGATAAAAACAACGGCAATGCCAAACTGCAGTACCAGCAATCCGTTTTTAAGCCAATAGCTCTGCCTGCTGGTTTGAAAGTTTCCTTTCAGTACCAATGCGGGTCTAAAGCCGGAAAGCACCATTGCCGGATAAACTCCTGCCACTAAGGTAAGCAGTGCCAATACCAAAGGGAGCTGCCACAATAGGGCGCTGCGCTGCCAAATGACCAGTTCTACCTCAAACAGGCTATTGAACCTAGGCAACACCAATTCGGCCAAAATCAGTGCAAAAACCGTAGCTACAAAGCATTGCATCAGGATTTCGATTAGAAACTGGAAGGTTAATTGTGTCCTGAAAGCACCCATCACTTTTTTCACCCCCACTTCTTTGGCTCTTTTGGTGGCCTGGGCAATACTCAGATTGGTAAAGTTGATACAGGCAATGACCAACATCAAAAAGCCCAATACCGAAAGTGCTATCAACACCTTATAATTGGTATCGGTACCCGCAGTTGGCCTGAGGTGCAGGTTTTTTAAAGGATCTAAATAGATTTGCGTGGCATTGATGTATTTCCAGTCTGGATCGGTATTGGCTTTGGCCAAGCTGACACGGTACATTTTTTGTATTTTTTGCCTTAAGGCTTCTACATCCGTACCTGGCTTTACCTGAATGTAGGTATAGTAATTGTTATAGCCTTCGGTTTCGCCAACTCCTATTTCCTTGGCAATCGAAATGCCATCAAAAGAAACGTTCGAATGCGGATTGGCAAATACGGCCCCACTTATTACGCCTGATTGACCCGAAGTTTTGTTTCCCAAAGTTACCAGTTTTGGTTTCTGGTCGTTTTTGTCGGGGAACAAGGTAGCCATGTAAGACTCGTTCAGGTAAAATAAAAATTCGCCCCCCTTGGGTTCCTCTAATCCCTTTAGGGGCTTAATGTTTAGCATCTTGGCCGCTTCATACTCGGCAAACAAGAGTTTTTGCACAAACACGGTACTCTTATCGCTATTAATTGCAAATTCAAAACCACCTGATTTCATTTTGCCTGTTGCTACCACTTCAGGAAAATGCTGCTTGATTTCCTTACTTAGCGGTGGCGAGGTATAGTTGCTTGTAAAGGCCGGTGTTTTTCGGCCAACCAAGTAGATATTGTCGTAGTTAGGGTTATCCTTGTCGAAACCCGTTTCATAAGAAGCATAAATCATGATAAGCATGAAAGCCGCCAATGCAATAGACAAGCCGCCAATGTTAATGGCGGTTATATTTCTATTTTTCCAAAGGTTACGGAGCGCGATTTTAAGATTTAATCGGAACATGTTTTTAGGTTTTATTGGTTCATTCGTGTGATTAGTTCATTGGTCAGCTAAACGCTGCAACTCCAAGCGGCTCTCCATTGCTCAAACTTCCATTTCTGTTCGTCGCGAGTGGCTTGCCCCCAGACTTTGAACTATATGCTATTCATACTTCAACGCCTGTACTGCATTGGCTTTAGCCACTTTAAATAGCTGTAGGCTTACGGTAACCACAGCAATGAATACTGATGCAAAAATGGCCAAGGCAAAAGGCCAAAAGCCGAGCGCTGTTTTATAATCATATTTTTGCAGCCATTGCGCCAGCAGGATATAAGCTATTGGAACGGCTATGGCATTGGCAATCAACACCAGTTTCATGAAATCCTTGTTCAGCAGGACCAAAATATCCGAAAGGCCTGCGCCCAATACTTTTCTGATGCTGATTTCCTTACTGCGTTGCTCTGCCATGTACAGGGCTAAACCCAACAGCCCTAAGCAGGAAATAAAAATGGCAAACCCGCCAAACAGGTTAGAAAGCACACTTAACAGTCGCTCGTTGCTAAGTTTTTCTTTCATCCCTTCTGCTACAAACTTGATGGCAGCTGGATAATTGGGGTTTAGTTTTTCGCTCACCTGCTTAATGGCCTGCACCGAAACATTTAATGGCTGATTTGGATTGAGCCTTAGCAACAACACCTTGCTTTCGTTGATATTATAGTAATACAAAGTTGGGGTGACCTCCTTGCCAAGCTCTTCGTTAAAATAATCCTTAACCACGCCAATCACTTTTAACGAGTGGTTGTCATTCCAAGTCAGCATGGTTCCCACAGGATTTTTAAGGTTCATTCGTTTTACCGCACTTTCATTGAGCATTACGGCGGTAGATGTGTCGCTTGCAAATCTTGGAGAGAAGTCTCTTCCCGCTACCAATTTGGCGCCAATGGTGCGTACAAAATCAAAACCGGTGCTTCGGTAGTTCATAATAGACTTATCGTCTGCAGCTTTTCCGGGCCAACTGATTCCAGAAGTAACCGAACCATAGCCGGTAAAAGGACCTGCAAATTCGGTTGCTGAAATTATCGCGTTGCTCTTTTTGAGCTCGTCTTTGAACAACTGCAGCCGCGATGGATTTTTTAATTCTCCCTCCAAATCGATTTGGGCCATACCATTTTGTTCAAAACCCAAAGGCTTGTTTTTGAGGAACTGGATCTGGTTATAAATTACAATAGCCGAAATGATCATACAGACTGATAGGCTAAATTGCACCACTACCAGTACTTTTCTGATCGACAAGGTACCTACCGATCCCTTAAAGCCCTTTAATACCTTTATCGGAATGAAAGACGAAAGGTAAAAAGACGGATAGCTACCTGCCAGCAAACCAGTGAGTAAGGCGAGACTGGTCAAAACTATCCAAAACAAGTAAGAGCCGTAATCAACCTGGATATGAAGATCCAACAGGTTGTTAAAATACGGCAATGAAAGTTCGAGCAATGCAAAGGCCACAAACATGGCTAAAAATGAAAGCAACAACGATTCGAGCATAAACTGCCACATCAGCAAGCTTCTTCCAGATCCCAAAGCTTTTCTAACTCCTACTTCTCTTGCTCTTTTTTCAGAACGCGCTGTCGAAAGGTTCATGTAGTTGATGCAGGCTATAAAAAGCACGCACAATGCCAAGAAAGCAAATAATTTTACCTGGTCTATTTTACCACCAACCTGCTTTCCGTTTTCAAATTTATCATACAGATGCGTTTTGCCCATTGGAAAAAGGAAAACCTGATAGAGGTACGATTTGAGATCGTTTTCCTTGTTGGGTATAAAATTGAGCAATGACGCATTAACGGCCGCCAGCGAAGCGTTTTCCTTCAGTTCGAATATCGACCTGCAAACAATGTTTCCCCAGCCGCTTTCCTTGGTAGAGGGGTTGAGCTGTTCATAAAATGCCCAAGGTTGCAAAACATCAAACTGAATACCTTGGTTTTTAGGCAAATCTGCAATTACTGCGGTAACCTTCAAGTCCTTCTGGTTGTCCCATTTTACGGCCTGCCCTATCGGGTTTTCATTGCCGAACAGTTTTTTTGCCACGGTTTCCGTTAAAATAACCGCATTGGGCTCGTTCAGCGAATTGGCTGCGTTACCATAGATGAAATCGTAGCTCAGTATTTTGATAAATGAAGGATCTACATAAGTAGCATTCAGCTTAAACTTGTTCTGGTTTCGGCTAAACAGATTCTCATTCATTTCCATCATCCTCGCTGCGTTTTTTACGCCAGGAATTTCCTGCATTACCGCATTGGCTAAATTAAGGGGTACAGCATAAGTGGTGGCCACCTTACCATTAAACTTTAAATTGAGCCTGCTGAAGTAAATGTTATCAACGTTTTTATACTGTTTGTCATAGCTCCATTCGTAGTTAACATACAGCAACAGCAGCAGGCAACAAGCCAAACCAATGGCCAAACCTCCAATATTGATCAATGAGAAGCCCTTGTTTTTCCAAAGGTTGCGCAACGCGATTTTAAGATTTAATCGGAACATGTCTTTAGGTTTTATTGGTCATTCGTTTAATTAGTTCGTTGGGGCTTGTTAAACCATACCCTATCAACTATTTGCTAGGGATCGACTACTCGTATTTCAAGGCCTGTACCGGATTGGCCTTGGCCGATTTGAAAGCCTGGAAACTGATGGTAATCAAAGCAAGAAACAGGGTTCCGAAAGCGGCCAAAGGTACCAGCCACCAGTTAAACTCCGTGTGGAATTCGAACCTGGTTAGCCATTTGTTCATGGCGAAATAACTGATAGGCGTGGCAATCAAAATGGCCACCACAATCATTTTCACAAATGAAACCGAGAGCAGCTGCATCAAATTAGCTACCGAAGCGCCCAATACCTTGCGTACGCCAAACTCTTTGGTGCGCTGTTCGGCGCTATAGGCTACCAAACCGAAAAGGCCCAGGCACGACACGAAAATGGCCAGTCCGCCGAAAAGGTTCGACAAAACGCCCAAAGTCTTTTCTGTATTGTACTTATCGGCGTAAAGGGTATTCAAAAAGTTGATTTCGACAGGGTAAGCCGGATTGATGCTTTTGGTAAGCTGCGTAATGGTATTGATGTTCTGTTCGAGCGTATTGGCTTCGTTCAGGCGCATGGTAATGGTGCCTTTGCGCCGCGGATCGAAGAAAACCACCATGGGGTTATTTGATTTATAAGGCGAATCCCATACATAATCGTCAAACACACCAATGATATTGAACTTATCGCCAAATACCGTTATGGTTTTGCCCACCGGATTGGTATAGCCAAAAGTTTTAACCGCCGATGCGCTCACCATGACTCCCGCTGTATCGGAGGCAAATTTTTCGGAAAAATCCCTTCCTTCCAGCATTTTAATGCCGTTGGTTTTGATGTAATCGTAAGTAGTAGCTACTTGGTTAAACAATTGCGTGTTTTCGGCTTGGGTCATCCCCTCCCACCTAATGTCCATAAAGTTAGAGCCACGATGCGATAGACTTACCGACGATTGAAACATACTGGTAACCGCTCCCGATTTGAGCAGTTCGGCACGGAGCAATTCGTATTTGGATTTCAGTTCGCCATCTTGGGGCATTTCTACCAAAGCATCGATATTAAAGCCAACCGGCCTGTTCTTCACATACTGGATCTGGCGGTAAATCACCAAAGTAGAAATGATGAGGATAATAGCGAAGCAGAACTGCCCAACCACCAACACCTGTCTTAAACTGATCTGCAAGAAGCTGTTTTTGCCAATTTTGCGCTTTAAGGTTTGTATCGGGTTAAAGGCCGACAGGTAAAATGCAGGATAACTGCCAGCAATCAGACCTGTAGCAAACACAATGGCTAAAATGCCAATCCAACTGCCACCGTTAAAATAGCCCATGTTCAACTTGATATTGAGCAAGTGGTTAAAGGTTGGCAAAAAGAGCTCCAGCAGGGCAATGGCCACAACAACGGCCACAAAAGCCAACACCATCGATTCGGTGAGGAACTGGGTAATGAGCGACCAACGGTTGGCGCCAATCGTTTTCTTAATGCCCACTTCTTTGGCCCGTTTTTCCGATTTGGCCGTAGCCATATTCATAAAATTAATGCAGGCAATGAGCAGAATGCCAAATCCTAATCCGGTAAACAACCAAATCTGCTCGATGTTGCCACCAACACTCTTGCCATTCTCAAACTTTCCGTACAAGTGCAATTTGCTCAATGGAAACAAAGATTGCGACTGAAAATCGAGGTTGGTATTTTTCTTGATGACTTCTTTTATTTTTCTGTTTACCAAATCCAAATCGGCATTGGGTTTGAGCATCACCAAAGTAACATAGCTGTAATTTTCCCAACTGAGGTCTTTAGCACCAGGATCGATGCTGCCCAGTAATGACCAAGGCATCAGATAGTCGAATTTGTTGGAACTGTTATCAGGCTGGTCTTTAATTACCGCTGTAACGTTCAAATCAATCTTATCTTGAAAACGAACCGTTTTATTCAATACATCCGTCGTACCAAACAGGATGTTGGCTGTAGTTTCGGTCAATACCACAGAGTTCGGGTTGTTCAAAGCGGTTTTAGGATTGCCGTTAATGAACTCAAAATCATACATATGGAAAATATCCGGCTCGGCAAACTTGGAATTGCGCTTAAACGAATTGGTACCATTGGCAATCAAGTTCTTGCGGCCATAATCCAGCCTGGTCATGTACTTTACTTCAGGCACGCCTTGCTTAATGGCGGGACCAAATGCAGTGGTAGAACCTTCAAAAGTACCAGAAATGGTGCCACCTTCTCCAGCAATATTGGTCATGGTGGTGTACACATCGGTCGCGTTTTTCGACTGCTTGTCGAAATTCCACTCGTAGGTTACATAAAGCAACAGCATGAGGCAGGCGGCCAAACCAATGGCCAGCCCAATTACATTGATGAAAGATGCCGTTTTGTTCTTCCATAAACTACGCAAAGCGATTTTAAGATTTAATCGAAACATATCTATTATTTCATTGGTTCATTGGTTCAATAGTTGATAGACCATGGTCGATGGCCTATAGGCTATTCATACTTTAACGCATCTACAGGTTTAGCATTGGCGGTTTTATAGGCCCGAAGGCTCACAGTTACGATGGTGATGACGACCGAAATCAGCGTAGCTGCTAGAAATGGCCAAATGGTAATGGTGGTACGGTAGGCAAAACCAGCCAGCCAATTGCTTGATAAGATGTAGGCTACCGGGATAGCAATAAGGTTGGCTACGACGATGAGTACCAAAAAGCTTTTGTTGAGCAGTTGCAAAATATCTTTGGTTTCGGCACCGAGTACTTTTCTGATGCCAATCTCTTTTGTTCTTTCCTGAACGGTAAAAGAGGCCAGGGCAAAGAGGCCCAATATGGCAATTGACAAGGTAACGTAGGTAAAAATATTGAACAGCTTATCGAGCCTTACATATTGCTCATAAACTTTAGCAAAACTTTGGTCAAGCCAGGTGTACTGAAAAGGAAAAGGTTCTACCGATTCCCAAACAGCTTTCACTTCGGCCAAGGTTTGCTGTGCATTTTCGCCCTTTATTTTTAAGATAACGTTATCCGCGCCATTTGTATGGCGGCCTTCTACCACAAAGGCGGTTGGCTCGGCCCGGGTTTCCATTCCTTTTTGCACGTGGTCCTTAACCACCCCAATCAGGGTTCTGTCTTCAATCCACTGGTGGCCAACTTCTTTTTGCAGCTGGTATTTTTTAACTGCCGATTCATTGACCACAATGGCCGAGCTATCTGTAGCAAATTCGGCAGAAAAGGTACGGCCCAGCTGTGCAGGCATGCCCATTACTTCAAAGTAGTCGAAATCTACGGTCACCATACTGAGGTTCTGGATACTTTTGCCCTTATATTCGCGACCGATGACCTGCATGGCCTTTACGCCTGGGTAATAGTTTACCCGGCTTACTGCGGCAACACCATCTATTTTGGAAAGCCTTTGCTTAATCTGCGCAAAGTTTTTCCTGTTTTCATTGTTGCGTATCTTAAATACCACCACGTGGTCTCTGTTAAAACCAACATCCTGATTTTTGATGTAATTTACCTGTTGCCTGATGATAATGAGCGCCACCATAAATACGGTAGCCACTACAAACTGCACCATAATCAACGATTTGCGCATCCACAAACTGCCCATGCTTCTCGACAAATTCCCTTTCAAAACCTTTACGGGCTCGTAGTTAGACAAGAAAAATGCGGCATAACCTCCGGATAGCAGGATAACCAGCAGCATCACCGAACTTAACTGGATAGTCAGCTGCATCGGATTGTTGTAGCCGAATAAAGAGAGGTTCAGGTCCATTAAATTGTTGAGCACGGGCGTAAACACCTCAACCAATGCAAAAGAAAGCAACAGGGCCAAAACGCACTGAATGGCAGTATCAGTTAAGAAATAAGTTATCAAATTGCTTCTTTTGGCACCTAAAACCTTGCGCACGCCGGTTTCTTTTGCGCGTTTTACCGATTGGGCAATAGAAAGGTTGGTAAAATTGATGCAGGCAATAACCAGCAGCAAGCCCGAAAACAACAGCAAAAGCGTTACGGTTTTGGCATTGCCCCGTTTCGCCGGATCTTGGGCGCTGGTGGCTTTCAGGTAAATATCCTTAACCGGCGTAATGTAAATGTGTGCCGTTTTTAGCCAATCCTGCTGCTTCATAATCGGCAGTTTGTTAAAGGCTTTATTGATTTTTTCTTCAAAAAGCTTTCCGTCTATTCCTTTTTTCAGAAACAGATAGGTATAGAAGTTTCCATTGCCCCAGCCATCACCTGCCGACGATTTTTTGATAAAGCCATCAAAATCCATATGCTCGGGCGTATTAGGCTCTTGATAAACACCACTTACGGTATAACGTTTATTATTGTTGATCGTAACGGTTTGCCCAACGGGATTGGCCTTACCAAAAAACTGTTCGCTGGTTTTGCTGCTCAATACGATCTGATCGGAAGCCATGAGCGATTTTGGCGCATCGCCGTAAATGAACTTATAAGGAAACAAGTTAAACCAAGTACTGTCAACCCCCATAATGTGATCTACATAAGCCTCGTTCTTATCTTTGGCCACCAGGCGTTGCTTAATGTCCCATACATAAAAACGGGCATAATTCTGTATCTCTGGCAATACTTCTTTCAAAGCCGGAGCCAATTCGGCCGGGCTCGACGAATATTCTTCCTCGCCAGGCGCCCATCTTATCGAAATGCGGTAAACATTATCGGCATTGGGATTCCAGCTATCATAGCTTTTTTCGTGGTTGGCAAAAAGCAAAATCATGATAAAGCCGGTTAGGCCAACAGAAAGCCCAAAAATATTAAGCAATGTATATCCCTTATGCTTCCACAGATTGCGTAATGCGATTTTTAGGTTTAATCGAAACATTTTATTGAGTTTATGAGGTTCATTTGTGTGTGTGTTGTTAGCTGATGGGATGATTAGTTCATTGGTTGATTAACCCTTGGCGAGGCAAACAATAAGCCTAAACTACAAACCGCCATGGCCAACTAAATCAGTTCTTCAGTTCTGCCTTTGTTCACTTTTTCCGAAATCACATGGCCATCTTTCAGGTTGATGATGCGGTTAGAGAAACTGGCATCGTGGCTAGAGTGGGTAACCATAACAATGGTGGTGCCCGATTCGTTCAGCTCGCAAAGCAATTCCATTACCTCGTTACCGTGCGTGCTATCCAAGTTACCCGTAGGCTCATCGGCCAATACCAGTTTAGGCTTGGTTACCAAGGCCCTGGCTACGGCTACACGTTGTTGCTGACCACCCGAAAGCTGTTGCGGAAAGTGACCGCTACGGTTTACGATATTCATACGGCCGATGATTTCGTTGACCATTTTTTTGCGTTCGCCGGCAGGTACTTTATTGTAGATCAAGGGCAATTCGATGTTTTCAAATACGGTCAGCTCATCAATGAGGTTAAAGTTCTGAAACACGAAACCCATGTTTTTCTTTCTGAAATTCGAACGTTCCCTATCGTTTAAAGTCAGCAATTCGGTATCGATAAACTTGTAGCTGCCACTTTCAGGCTTGTCTAAAAGCCCCATTACGTTAAGCAAAGTTGATTTGCCACAACCCGATGGCCCCATAATGGAAACAAATTCGCCTTCGGCTACGTGCAGGTTAATGCCGTTGAGGGCAGTGGTTTCGATTTCTTCGGTTTTGTAAACTTTTTCTAGATTTTCGATCTTAATCATAGCAGTTATCCTATTTTAGTTTTTTAATGTTTGATGTTATTTGTCAATGGTTGGTGTTTGTTCTGTTTGGTTGACGGCATTAATCCAGTCTATGGCATATTGATGCGCCTCGTCTAAACGATCGGTCTTTTTCACCTTTCCATCAACAACTTTTTCTTCCTGAAAATAATGATCGGCATTTGGATAAACCTTGTAGGTCAGGTTTTTCTTGCCCTTCCTCAAAAATTCCAGTTTGGCATAATCCATATCCAATATGGTTTGGTTATTATCTCGGCCTCCGGCAACATACAAAATGGGAATATGGAGTTTAAGCATGTTCTCCAGTGGCGTTGTTTGCGTAAAGCTGCTCCATTTCAAATAGCTCTCTCCATACCAATTTTCGGTAACCGAAGTGGGTTTTTCATAGATCTTGGCATATTCGCGATACAAAGAATCAACCATTTGCTGGCCTTCTTCGGCAGAAATCTTACCGCTATAGGCTTGTAGCCTGGCACCAATCAGGAAATCGTACAGTTGGTTCAGCGCATTGCCAACAAAGCAAACCACATGGGTAACCTTTTTGTTGAGCACCGCTACTTGAGGTGCAACCTGCGAACCCTCTGAATAGCCCATTACAATAACCTTGTTTTGGTCTACATCTGCTTTTTTTACCAGGAAATCGATAGCGGCCGAAGCCGTTTCAGCCCGCCAGTTTAAGCTATACAATTCCTTATAGCTTGCATTTTCGGGGTAAAAAGCCCTTCCCGAATGGCTGTACTGCAATGAATCGGAAAACGGTGTACCCGGCTTGCTGATGATAACCACATAATAGTCTTTGGCATAACGGCCAATGTTCATGGCAATTGAAGTAGCATAACGCCCAGATTTGGTTTTGTACTCGATCGGATAATTGCCCGAGCCATCCAAATAAATCAGCAGGGGTTTTGGCCCTTTCGCTACGGGCTTGGTTACATAAATATCGAACGATTTCGTTTTCTTGGTCGATAATTGATAATGCTCAAAAAACGATTTCGGAAAAACCTGTCCAGCAGCAAGGAGGCCATGCAACAACAAGAATAAAAATATGTAGCCCGCTTTCTTCATCAGCTTTTCTACCGGTTTATGTTTTTAAGGTTGGTGCTCCGATCAACGCACCTGATACAGAGCTAACCCAACCTAAATTTCAATTTTTAACTTACTTGCTAATTTCTATGATATCGTACTGGTTAAATTGGTCGTACGATGAGGTAATTACCTCTTCTCCTTTTTGCAGGCCTTCCAACACCTCATAATACAAGTAGTTTTTACGGCCAATTTTTACGTTTCTTTTGGTGGCCTTGCCATTGTTCACTACAAATACCCAACTGCCACCGGTGCTTTGGAAAAACTGTCCCTGCGATAGCAAAAGCGATTTGCTGTTGTCAGACAAGGTAAGCTTCACCTGCATAGACAAACCCCTTCTCAGCTCGTCGGGCGATTTGCCTTCAAATGCCAATTCTACCTGGAACTGACTGGCAGTAACCTCTGGAATTACCTTTTTAACCGTCAGCTTATAGGTTTTTCCGTTAAACTCGCATTGCGCGGTTTGTCCTTCCTTCACACGGTTGATGTAATATTCATCAACGCCGGCCTGCAGTTTGTAGCCTTGCAAAACATCGATTTTTCCGATCATTTCGTTCGCACCATACGATTTACCGATAACCGGGTCGTACGATGATAGTTTACCCGAAACCGGCGCTTTGATGGTCATGTTTTCGATGTTTTTGCGGATCATCTCCAAACTCTCGTTCATTTGGGCCATCGACTGGTCAATTTGCGCCAATTGCATCTTACGGCTTTGGTTTTCCTGCAAAATAGCTTGTTTTACAATTTTGCGTTTGCCTTGGTAGTATTCGTAATCTTGGCTCGATTTATTGAATTCTTGCAGCGTAATTACTTTTTTCGCAAACAAGGAACTGTCTAGCTTATATTGCCTGGTTGCTGTTCTCAGGTTGTTTTCTACATCGAGCAGGTCTTGGTTCAGCACCCTTTGGTTCTGTTCCAAATCCAACCTCGATTTACGCAACTGGTTGATTTGCTCGGTGGCCGCGGTTTGGCTCGAAGTATAGCCCAGCATAGCATTGGCATTGGCTATGCGCAGCAAAGGTGTTCCTTTAACCACCGATGCCCCATTCTCGGTAAAAATTTCTGCAACGGTACCGCCTTCAGAAGAACTTACGATTACCGAAGTTAACGGCACTACGCTGGCATTAAGCAATACCACGTCCTCAAAATCGCCATACTGAACCTTGCTGATGGTTACCTTATCGGGATCGGCCTTGTAAACCTTATTGAGCGACAAGCTATAGCCATAAGCCACCAGGCCTACAAAAATGATCGTACCAGCTATGATTAAAATCGTCTTTTTATTAAATCTCTTTTTCTTTATTACTTTGTCCATTTGGAATATCGTGTTAATGCTCGGTTAGTTGCCAAGTTTGTGCCAAGCGAAAAATAATTTTTAATCAACTCATTTACAGCTATTTATTTTTTATTCTTCAAAAAACATGTTCGATAACGGACAGTAGCTGTACACCATCGAACAGTTTCGGTTATTTTTGCTTCATCCTACCGCTATTACTTACGGAATGTTAATGTCCAGCCTTATAAAATATAGTTTATGACAGATGCAAATATTCTGATTATCGACGACGACGACGATATCTTACTGAGCGCCAAGCTGTTTTTGAAACAGCATTTTAATCAAGTGATGACTTGCAAATCGCCAAGGGAAATCAATGTGCTGCTGAGCAAAAACGAAGTAGATATTATTCTGCTCGACATGAACTACCAAAAAGGCGCGAGCGACGGCAGAGAGGGCCTCTATTGGTTGGAACACATTCTTTCTATTGACAAAGACTATGTAGTGATTTTGATGACCGCCTTTGGCAACGTAGAGCTGGCGGTACAGGCCATTAAAAAGGGGGCTACCGACTTTATCCTGAAACCTTGGGAAAACGAGAAGCTTTTTGCAACGCTTTCGGCGGCCTCACGATTAGGGCAATCGAACAAAAAAGTAAAGAAGCTCGAAAAAATCCATACTTCTCTGCAAAGCGACATGGCGCGCAAGTTCGAGCACATTATAGGCAACAACGAAAATGTACAGCAACTGCAAAAAACCCTCACCAAAGTAGCGCCCACCGATGCCAATGTGCTTATTTTAGGAGAGAATGGTACCGGAAAACAGGTATTTGCCTACGAATTGCATAAAAATTCGCTCAGGTGGAAACAACTTTTTATGCACGTAGATTTAGGCTCGTTGAACGAAAACCTGTTCGAAAGCGAACTGTTCGGCTACGCCAAAGGCGCTTTTACCGATGCCAAAGAGGATAAACCTGGTCGTTTTGAAATGGCCGATGGCGGCACCATTTTCCTGGATGAGATAGGCAATCTTTCCCTGCCCCTACAGGCCAAGCTGCTCAGCGTACTGCAAAACCGTACCGTAATCAGGCTGGGCGAAAGCAAGGAACGGAAAATTGATGTGCGTTTGATCAGCGCTACCAATATGCCTCTTGACGAAATGGTGCACAAAGGTACTTTTAGGCAAGATTTGCTGTTCCGCATCAATACCGTTGAGCTTTTGTTGCCTCCATTGCGCCAGCGTGGAAACGATATTGTGCTATTGGCCCAGCATTTTTTGCAAGTATTTAGTGGCAAATACCACAAAGCCTTAAAAAGCCTAACTCCGAAGGCAGCAGACACCTTGCTCAATTACAGCTGGCCAGGCAATGTACGCGAACTGCAACATGTAATGGAACGAGCCGTTATTATGGCTGACGGATTTGAAATTAGTGAGCACGACCTGCAGCTTTCGCCACAAAAATTTGGCAACCAGCCCGTATTGCAAAACGATATGGCCTTAGACGAAATGGAAAAAATGATGGTCAACAAAGCCATCGAAAAACACAAAGGCAATATTTCGAGGGCAGCCGCAGAATTGGGCCTTACCCGCGCCGCCTTATACCGAAGAATTGAAAAATTTGGCCTGTAGAAAGATGAAAGGCCAAAGCTTAAAACTAAGCTATGGTCCATGGACTATAGACCATTAACAATAAACCAAACGCAATACCCAATAACATGTTCTACCAAAGATTTACCTTTCGTTTAGTTAGCAGACTGGTGCTCATCAATGTATTGGCCCTACTCTTGGTATATCTGGTACGCAATACACAGTTATGGTTTACCATTACGGGCATCAGCCTGGTTTTGCTAGGCAGCATCGTTTCGCTTTATTTTTACATCAACCAAATCAGGGAAGATATCCAGCGCTTTATCCTGGCGGTAAAAACAAGAGACCATACGCTTAATTTCAGAAACAAGGTTACCAAAGGCAGTTTTCCTGAACTGTACGAATCGTTCAACGATATCATTCAGATCCATAAAGATATCCAGCTGGAACAGGATGCCATCTTCCAGCTCATCAAAACCATTTTAGAGCAGGTGCCGGTTGGAGTAATTGTAGTGAAGAAAGAAAAAAACGCTTACGACAAATCGGAAATTTCGTTTTTCAATCTGGCGGCCAGCAACCTGCTTAACGTGCCGGCCTACAGTTATTGGCACCGTTTTCAGGAACATCTGCCCATTTTTGCCCACGAAATCGATAAAATCAGTACGGGTGGCAAACGCTTTCTCGAACTCAAGATACAAGATAAATTCATCCAGCTTTCCATTGAGGTAATTCCGCTCAACCTGTATGGCGCCGACCACATCATCATTTCTTTCCAAAACATCAAAGACGAGATCGAGCAAAAGGAAACCGAAGCCTGGAACCGTTTAATTGGTGTAATTTCGCACGAAATCCTAAATTCGATTACGCCAATCAGTTCTTTATCGGATACCGTAAACCAAATGATCAGCAACAAGACCAGTTTAGATACCGAAGACCTGGAGGACCTTAAGCCGGCACTGCAAACCATTAAAAGGCGTTCGGAAGGTTTATTGGACTTCGTAAAAGACTACAGGCTCATTGCCGAACTCCCTACGCCTAATGCCGAGCTCCATAGCATAGGCGAAATTTTGCAACATGTTAAGGTACTGATGCAGCCGATGGTAAGCGCCAAGCACATCAAGCTCCAGGTGTTGCAAACGGCTTCCAAAATCTCTATCCAGGTAGATTTCAAATTGATCGAGCAAGCGCTCATCAACCTCATTACCAACAGTATGTACGCCTTAGAAAACACCGAAAAACCTGTCATTGAGGTTACTTACCGATTGGCCCACAACAAGGTTTATATTGAGGTAACCGATAATGGCAAAGGAATTGAACCTGATAGCATCGACAAGATTTTTGTGCCTTTTTACACGACGCGGAAAAACGGCTCTGGTATTGGCCTCACCATTACGCGCAACATCATGAAAATGCACCGAGGCGGCTTAGAAGCAGATTCGATACCGAACGAAAAAACGACCTTTTCGCTCGTTTTTAATTATTCGTAGCTGGTTTTCTGTGGCCTGCATCAACTGTTCAAGTATTTGCTCTTTTTAAACGGAATACCTTTGCGCATTAAAATTGCATGGTAAAAGCTCGGAACATCGTGGGCCCAGTTGCGCAGAATCAAATTAATCAAGATCACATCTAGTTGCGAAGCCAGTCCCAAAACAATGCAGGTCTTAAATATCCAGCCATTGTGGGCAAAGCCCAAAAGTGCAGTAAAGGTAGCGAGCAGGGTCAATCCCCACATTTTTGAGAGAAAAGCATGCGTACAGGTTTCTTTCCCAAATTTCAGAAAGCTAACCAGATAGCAAAGCCCTTCCATGGCCAGAACCAAGATAACCCCGATCTTGTTTTCTTCAATCAAGCCGGGATAAATCAGGTAGCAGCTCCAGGCAATGCCCAACCAAAATACCAGATCTACCTGACTGTCTATCCTACGCATTTTTGCAGTAGAAAGTTGCTGTTTTCGGGCAATTATCCCGTCAAAAATATCAGAAAAAAGCCCCACATACATCAGTCCTAGAATAATCAAAGCGCTTTGCGCGCTAAAAAAATAAGCCAAAATTACCACTGTTGGCGCCAAAAGCAACCTAAGCAAAATCAGCATGTAGGGAATACTCATCAATACAAGTTTAGTTTTCAGGCCTTAAGCTACAAAAAAGCCCCCTTAAATTAAGGAGGCTTTGTCAATTATCAGCAAAATAGGTTAAATTACAGTTCCATTGGCAATGGTCGAGCCTTTTTTAATCACTACAATTCCATCTTTCACCACATACAGGCCATAATCGCCCTCGGCAAGATGACTGCCACCATTGATGCGTACATCGTTGCCGATCCGGCAGTTTTTATCCACAATGGCATTATTGATGTAGCAACGGTCGCCAATGCCCAGCAGCGGCTTTCCTATAGCCGTAGCTTCCTGTATCTCTTCGAGGGTTTGGTAATGATCGCTACCCATGATGTAAGAATTGGCAATGGTAGTGCCTTTTCCAATCCTCGACCTGATGCCCAAAACCGCTCGTTCTACCCTACTGGCCTGGATAATACAGCCCTCGGCCACAATGGTTTTTTCTAGCGTTGTACCCGATACCTTTGAAGGCGGCAGCATCCTTGCCCTCGTAAAAATAGTATGGGCGCTATCGAACATGTTAAACTGAGGCAATTCGTCGGTAAGGCCCAAATTGGCTTCAAAAAAGGAAGAAATATTACCAATATCGGTCCAATAGCCTTCATACTGGTAGCTTAGCACGTGGTTGCTGACCAAAGAACGCGGGATAATCTCCTTGCCAAAATCCTTTTCTTCCGGATTTTCGTTCAGCATCTTGATCAGCAAATCGCGGTTGAAGATGTAAATACCCATCGAAGCCAGGTAGTTCCTGCCCGCACTTTTCATTTCGTCGCTGGTTTCCGAAGTCCAATCGGGCAACAAATCTGCCTTTGGCTTTTCGATAAACGAAGTGATGAAGCTGTCTTCATCGGTTTTCAAAATCCCAAATTCGGTTGCTTCTTTGGCATGTACCGGAATGGTAGCGATGGTGATTTCGGCGCCTTTATCGATATGCGCCTTTAGCATTTCCCTAAAATCCATTTGATACAGCTGATCGCCCGAAAGGATCAGGATATAATCGAATTCGTGGTTGACGATGTGGTGCATGCACTGCCTCACCGCATCGGCGGTTCCCTGAAACCAAGTAGGGTTATCGGGCGTTTGCTCGGCGGCCAAAATATCGACAAAAGCCTTCGAAAAATGGCTAAAGTGATAAGTATTCTTGATGTGCTTGTTTAATGATGCAGAGTTAAACTGGGTCAGTACGAACATGCGGTGGATGCCTGAATTCATACAGTTGGAAATTGGAATATCGACAAGGCGGTATTTACCACCTATCGGCACTGCCGGTTTGGAGCGGGTTTGCGTTAACGGAGATAATCGCGATCCTTGGCCCCCGCCAAGAATAACACCCAATACTTTGTCGGTCATAGCTGTTGATGTTTACATTTGGTACAAGTCTATATATTGTTGTGCCGCCCGGTCCCATGAGTGGTCTAGCGACATGATATATTTGCGGATATCCTTTACTTTCTTTTGGTCTAAAAACAATTCGTAGGCCCTTCCAATGGCATGTCCAACATCCCAAACGCTGGTTTGGTCGTGGCAAATGCCGAAACCCCCATCACCAATGTCGGTAACCGTATCCTTTAGGCCGCCAATGCGCCTTACAATGGGAATGGTACCATAACGCAAGGCATACATCTGGTTCAGTCCGCAAGGCTCCACCCGCGAAGGCATCAATAGAAAATCAGCTCCTGCATAAATCTGGTGAGACAATACTTCGTTATAGCCAATATAGGCATTATAACTGCCTTTGAAATGATGTTTCAGCTCATTTAAGCGATCTTCTACGTGAGAATCGCCAGAACCGAGCACCAAAATATTGATTTCGCTATTGCTCTGCTGCAATGCATTGTAAAAAATATCAGGCAACAGATCGGCTCCCTTTTCGCCTACTAAACGTCCGATAAAAGTATACAGCGGTTTTTCTTTATCCAAGTTAAAAACAGTACAAAGGGCTTCTTTGTTTGCTTTTTTGCCATTATCTACCGTACGTACCGAAAATGTTTTGCTCAGCATCGGGTCTTTGGCCGGATCCCATACCTCATTGTCTATTCCGTTTAAGATGCCTGCCGATTTGCCCCGCTCTTGGGCCAAAAGATTTTCCAAGCCATTGGCTTGGTAGCTGATTTCCTCCAAATAGCTCGGCGATACGGTAGTTACCCGCCAGGCACATTTAATGGCCGAAGCCAAAGGATTGATGCAGTTGCCCCAATCCAGCTTGCTCGAATTGCGCAACTCGTAAGCCGGCAGGTAATAAAGTTTTTCCCAGCCAAACTGGCCCTGGTATTGGGCATTGTGGATGGTGAGTACCGTAGGGATGTAGCTCAAATGGCGATACTGGTAGCAGTTGCCAACCATAAACGGAATTAAGCCGGTGTGGTGGTCGTGGCAATGGATGATATCAGGACGATGTTCCCATTGTGCAATCCAGTCCAATGCTGCAATTTGAAAAGCCAAAAAGCGTTCGGTGTCATCCTCATAGCCATATACTTTTTCGCGGTCCAGTAACCCGCTGATATGCACCAAAAACAGGTCGAAACCCAGTTTATTGGTCTTTTCCCTAAAAATGCGGGCTTGATAGTTATTCGACCCTAGGCGCACCCAGCCGTCGTAAACTACCTCAAATTCGTTCTGCTGCAAAAACTTATTGTGATAAGCTGGCATTACCACTTTTGCCACATGACCAAGTTTATTCTGATACTTGGGCAAAGCGCCTACCACATCGCCCAATCCGCCAACTTTTGCAACTGGATAACATTCGGCACTGAAGTGTATAATTTCCATAAACGTAGCATTGAAAAATCTTAGTCAAAATAGGCAATAGATTGAGTATTGCAAACATTTAGGAAAAATAATTTTTGCCGGTTGCCGATATGTTATTTCTAAGGAAAATTTATTTCAGAAAAAGAAAAGGCTGAGTTTTACCTCAGCCCTAACAACCAAACAAAAAATAAATATGAATTTACCTAAGCTCTTAATAGCCTTCTTCTACAAGCGTGGCATAAAAATCTTTAATGGCATTGAATTGCGGATGTAAGGAAACCACCTGACCGAAAATGAGGAGTGCCGGCGAACTGATTTGCTTTTCTTCGATCAGCTCTTCAATGGTATCAACAATGCCCACAACTACGTTTTCTTGGGTCGATGATCCATTTTCGATTACCGCTACAGGCAATTGTGTTTTACCTTCGGTTTTAAAGATACCTGCAATTTCCCTGATTTTTTCAATGCCCATCAGCACTACAATGGTGGCATTCGATTTGGCAGCCACATACAAATCTGGAGAAATATCTCCTTTGGCGTTGGTACCGGTTACCACCCAAAAGCTTTCGCTCAGCTTGCTGTATACCATCGGTATTTTTTGCAGGCCGGGTACACCCAAAGCACTCGAAACGCCCGGAACGATCTCTGTAGGAATACTATACGATTCGGCTACATCGATTTCTTCATAACCACGGGCAAACACAAAAGGATCGCCACTTTTTAACCGCACTACATGCCCGTAGTTTAAGGCATAATCGATCATCAGCTTGTTAACCAAATCCTGAGAAAATGATTCGTCGTCAGAACGTTTGCCTACATATACTTTGATGGCATTTGCAGGTGCATAGTTTAGCAAGGCTTCGTTTACCAAGGCATCGTACAAAACCACATCGGCGGTTTTTAACGCTTTTACTCCTTTTAAGGTCAACAAATCAGGGTCGCCCGGACCTGCACCTACTAAGGTGATTTTAGGCTCGATTGTGGTTCTTTCTGTCTGACTAAGTATCATTACGCTTTTGGTTTGGTTAATCAACACCACAAATATATATAATATCTATAGAATTAGTAGTATTTATTTTTAAAAATATATAATTAATTGATCTACAATAGAATAAATTAAAATCATGAATAAAAAAGCCACACAATCCTGTGGGCACCTTTCCAACTGAGGGGAATTATTAAGCCAGCATACACCTTCGAAGTCTTAAAAACTTCGCAAGTGTATGCAAAAGCTGTACGCCTATTTGCAATCTTTCGGTTCGAAGATAAACTTGCCGGCTTCGAAATTAATCGGTTTACCTTTTACAAAATACGAACGGCCCAAGGTAGTTTCGATTTGGCCAACGCCCATAATCAGCTTGCCATCTTTTTTAAGGAAGGCCAGCGGGTTGGTATAGGTGCCTATACTGTCTGTCCCTACCTTGAAACTGTAGTCAACAAACAAGGTATCGCCTTTGAGTTCTCCGGTAAAAAAGCCGTCGTTCTTGGGTTTATCTGCATAATTGATCAATAATGTTCCCGATACTTTGCCAGAAGCCAGTGTATTGAGCTTCAAATCGGCCGATTCGGTTTCGTACTTGGCCTGATAGCAGGTTGAGTTGGTTATATCGTCCTTTGCTTTAGTAGTTGCTTGCTTTTCTCCGCTTTGGCCACAGCCGAATGCCAAGAAACCAACAGTAATGGCCAGAAATAACAGGTTCTTTTTCATGTTTTTAGGGTTGAGGTGTTTTTTCATTTTTAGCATTAGGATGAAGAATCCAGTTCTTTTCCATAAGATAACCAATAAAATGCAGAAAAAGTTTGTTTGAACTAGCGATGTCTGAAAAAGCACTTAATTTCCTAACGTTCAAAAACAAAAACCACAGATCGACAGATTAGACCTTATGCGACTGAAATCTGTTAGTCTGTGGCTAAAGTTCACTTTTCGGATTGCAGACCCAAAACTATCGGGGTCGAGACAGGCATACCCCATCAGCGAGATAAAGCGATTAATTTCAAAAAACAAAAGCCACGGATCGACAGATTAGACTACCTCAAATCGGCCCATTTATGGCGATAGTTCATATATCAAATAACTAATCCAATATTATTTGGCCCACAGGGTTCATGCCAACCCGCCGGCGCAAAGCTCTATTCTACCGCAGCCCGAAACATCAAGGCACCCACGGTTAGGTTGGTCCGGCTATCAATTAAAATAGCCGATCCGTTTTGACGGCTGTCACCGTATAAGTCGAATGCCAAAGCCGCTGCCGTTTTAAGCACAACCCTACCAATATCATTCAATGCAAAGGAAGATGCATTGTGTTTTTCTAACGTATTGATGTCTACCTTGTAAATCAGCTCGGAAATCTTGCAACGGGTCAAGGTACTGTTATGTTGGATCAAATACGTTAATTCGGTATCTAAAGGCCTGGTATCCATCCAGCATAAATCGGCCTCTATCAGTTTCGATTCGTGGGGTACGGCCGAAGCATTCACAATGGTATCTCCCCTGCTTAGGTCAACATTATCCTTTAAATGAATGGTTACCGATTGTCCAGCCAAAGCCTCCTGCAATTCATTGTCGAAAAACTCGATTTTACTGATGGTTGAACGATTGCCCGAAGGCAAAACCACTACTTTATCGTTTACCTTAAAACTACCACTCAATATCCGGCCTGCATAGCCTCGGTAATCGTGCAGGTCGTCTGTTTGCGGTCTGATTACCCATTGCACTGGCATGCGCGCAGGCCCTTGCTGCTGTTCTTCGGTATTTACCTCTTCCAAAAGCTCAATGAGGCTTTTGCCATCGTACCAAGCCATTTGCCCAGAGCGGTGCACAATATTATCGCCTTTTAGCGCACTTACCGGCAGGTAGGTAACCTGTTTAAGGTTGAGTTGTAAGGCCAAAGCCTTATACTTGGTTACAATGGCATTAAATACGGTTTCGCTATAACCTACCATGTCCATTTTGTTGATGGCCACTACCACTTCCTTGATGCCCAGCAGCGACACCAGGTAGGTATGCCTAATGGTCTGTTCAACCACACCGTTGCGCGCATCGATCA
Organism: Pedobacter sp. TM02; assembly: GCF_059705275.1. Lineage (NCBI taxonomy): Bacteria > Pseudomonadati > Bacteroidota > Sphingobacteriia > Sphingobacteriales > Sphingobacteriaceae > Pedobacter > Pedobacter sp. TM02. Next base: position 1,413,025 of record NZ_AP046530.1, on the reverse strand, counting down.
AAATAATGGCTAAATCGGCCGTAGAAGCACCCGTAACCATGTTTCTGGTGTATTGAATATGTCCAGGGGTATCGGCAATGATAAACTTACGTTTCTCGGTTTGGAAATATTTATAAGCCACGTCGATGGTAATGCCCTGCTCTCTTTCGGCACGCAAGCCATCTGTTAAAATGGCCAGGTCGATGGTGCCATCGTCGTTTTTGCGGTTGGCGTTTTGCAAGGCCTCCAATTGATCGGCCAGAATTGAATTGGTATCGTAAAGCAAACGGCCGATGAGGGTGCTTTTGCCATCGTCAACGCTGCCTGCCGTAAAGAATTTTAGTATGTTCATTTTTTGTTGGATTTGAGATGTGAGATATGAGATGTGAGATTTGAGATATGAGATATGAGACAGGGGGGGGTAAAATTTACGGACTGTTTTTTCAGATCTCCTACCGCATTGTTCTTTAAAAATATCCTCCTTTTTTGCGGTCTTCCATGGCGGCTTCTGATACTTTATCGTCCATGCGGGCTCCTCTCTCGCTGACTTTTGAATGGCTGATTTCGGCAATGATATCGTCGATATGGATTGCTTCCGATTCGACCGCAGCTGTACAGGTCATATCTCCAACGGTGCGGAAACGAACTTTTTTACTGACAACCACATCTTCTTCATCCATATTCAAAAATGGCGTAGCACCCATCAATTGGCCATTTCTGACCACACAATCGCGCTGGTGCGCAAAGTAGATGCTTGGCAAAGCGATATTTTCCCTACGGATGTAATTCCATACATCCAGCTCGGTCCAGTTGCTGATCGGAAAAACCCTAACGTTTTCGCCCTTGTGGATTTTTCCATTGTAGATATTCCACAGTTCTGGGCGCTGCCTTTTCGGGTCCCATTGGCCAAATTCGTCTCTTACCGAAAAAATACGCTCTTTGGCGCGAGCTTTTTCCTCATCGCGACGGGCACCGCCAATACAGGCATCAAATCCGTAAGCCTGAATGGTATCAAGCAACGTAACGGTTTGTAAGGCATTTCTGCTGGCATTTTTGCCGGTCTGTTCCACCACTTTTCCCTCGTCTATCGATTGTTGTACGGAACCTATAATCAGCTTTTCGCCAATGCGGGCTACCATTTCGTCGCGGTACTGGATGGTTTCTATAAAATTATGGCCGGTATCTATATGGACCAATGGAAAGGGAAACTTGCCAGGCCTAAAAGCCTTTTCGGCCAAACGCACCAATGTAATCGAGTCTTTGCCACCCGAAAACAGCAAAGCCGGCTTTTCAAACTGGCCTGCCACTTCGCGTAAAATGTGAATGGCTTCGGCCTCCAACTCGTCTAAATAATCTAAATTATACCTACTCATGTTCTCTATTCTTCAATTTGTAAATGTTAATTGCTTAGGATGCGGCATGCAGGCCACATTCCTTTTTCGATTGGTCTTCCCACCACCAGCGACCGGCCCTAAAATCTTCGCCCGCACTTACGGCTCGTGTACAAGGCATACAGCCGATGCTCGGAAAACCCTTATCGTGCAAGGTGTTGTACACAATATGATGCTGTTTGATGTACGCCTTCACTTCTTCGAGCGACCAATTGAAGATGGGATGGAATTTGACCAGTTGGTTGCCTTCGTCCCATTCCAGGTTATCCATATGCTCACGGTTCTGGCTTTGCTCGGCACGGATACCGGTAATCCAGATTTCGTTTCCGGCCAATGCCCTTTTCAGGGGTTCTATTTTGCGGATGTAGCAGCATTCCTTTCTGTGCTCAACCGATTGATAGAAACTGTTGGGGCCTTTGGCGTTTACCATCTCCTGCAACAGATCGTTTTGCGGATAATAAGCCTCGATTGGCTTTTGGTAGATTTCTAAGGTGCGGTTCCAAACGTAATAGGTTTCTGGAAACAGCCTGCCTGTTTCGAGCGTAAATACCTTGATGGGGAGGTTGTTTTCGAAAATGAGATGGGTAACCACCTGGTCTTCCCAGCCAAAACTGGTCGAAAACACGATTTTACCCGGAAATAAATCGGCCAATAAGGCCAATTGTGCTACCGGATCTAAACCTAGGAGTTGTTTTTTGATTGCATCTATATCCATCTTCACTCAATCAATTTTAAGATAAAAGATACCACGCTACGCAGGCTCACGGCCATTACGATAATGCCTACTGCCACCATAATGGTTTTGGCCGAAATACGATTGGAAACCTTGGCTGCTATCGGTGCTGCCAAAGCACTGCCGATGATCAAGCCTACAACGGCCTCCCAGTATTTGCCTCCCAGCATGGTAAAAAAAGTAAGCGAGCTGAGGGTGGCGATAAAAAAACGGCTGATTTTTACCGTGCCCAGAGAGAACAAGGGATGCCTGCCGCCGGCAATCAGGCTCGACAGGACGATAGAACCCCAACCTCCGCCAAATGCGGCATCGATAAAGCCACCGAAAAAACCAAGAATGCCTATTTTTTTGATTTTGTGCCCAGCCTTCTTTCTTTTGATGTTGAAGGCCTTCATCAAAATGATACCTCCCAATATCAAAGTATAAACCGCTACAATGGGTTTGGTATATTGGCTGTAATGCTCTAGCGACGACAATAGGTAAGCGCCCAGAACAGCACCGATAATGGCCGGAATAATCAATATTTTAAACAGCTTCCAGTTCACATTGCCCATGCGGTAGTGCATCCAACCCGCAATGCCGTTGCTTAGCACTTCAGAAATATGGATGGCCATACTGGCCGATGCCGGCGGCAAGCCCATGGCTAACGAAAACGAAGCCGAGGTTACGCCATACGACATGCCAATGGCTCCATCAATCATGGCAAACACAAAACCAGCTCCCAAAAACCAGTAAAATAACGGATCGATATTGATCAGGAAATGCTGAAATGCAGGCTCGGTATTCCATAGCGTTAATCCGGCTGTGCCGATCAGCAAAATACTGGCCAGCCAAATCATCCATTTGAGGTTGGTTTCCCAAAAGCTTTTGCGGGGCTTCACCAAAATTTCGGTTACCTTGTTGAGTTTTTTAACCTTTTTGGCAAAATCGCCATTGAGGCTCTGGCGCAAGGTGTTCATGTTGATAAGCGTTTCTTCCAGTTCGTTAGGCAAACTCTCGTTAAGGATTTGCTTTAAGCGCTTGGCAATGGTGGGCGATTTGCCATTGGTAGAAACGGCTATTTTCAAATCGCCTTTTTGGGCAATGGAGCCCAGGTAAAAATCGCACAGTGCGGGTTGGTCGGCTACGTTGATGAGCAGCCCTTTTTGATGGGCCGCTGTTCTTATCTGTTGGTTGAGCCCGTTATTGTTCGTTGCCGCAAAAACAATATCCACGTCCTCCAAATCAGCTGGTTCAAAAGATTTTTGCTTGATGGTTAAATAAGGATGCTTTTGTTGCAAAGCCAGTACAGCTGGCAAAACCTGTTCGGCCACCACAGTTACCTGTGCCTGATGGCTGTTGCCTATAATGGCGTTTAGTTTTTCCAATCCCACATGGCCAGCCCCAATCAATAAGGTACGCAACTGGTTCAGTTTTACAAAAACCGGAAACAGCTGGTTGCCTTTTTCCTCGAGGGCAACAGGATCTTGCTGAAGGCTAGGCAATATTTGCATAAGACTGGATCAATGTTTTAAATGCGGGATGCAGGGAAACCACTTCGCCAAAAACCAATAAGGCCGGAGCCGCTATCTTCTCTTTTTTGACGATATCCACAATCGTGTTGACTTTGCCAACGACAAATTTTTCGTCGGCGGCCGAGCCATTTTGGATAACGGCAACCGGCAGCTGCGCCTTGCCTGCAACCGCAAAAACAGATACGATTTGGGCCAATTTCTTCAATCCCATCAAAATCACTACTGTGGCGTTGGTGTGGGCTGCCTGGTAGATGTCGGCCGAAATAGCACCCGACGTGGTGGTGCCGGTAATGACCCAAAAGCTTTCGCTTAAACCACGATGGGTTACCGGAATTTGCTGCAGACCCGGTACCCCGATAGCACTTGAAATACCCGGAATGACCGTTACCGGGATATGGTACGAATCGGCAAAGTCTAATTCTTCGTAGCCTCTGCCAAATACAAAAGGATCGCCTCCTTTTAGGCGCACCACATGGCCAAAGTTGAGGGCATAATCTACCATCAGCTTATTAATGGCATCTTGCTGGTACGAATGTTCACCAGAACGTTTGCCCACATATACTTTGATGGCCGTTTCGGGTGCGTAGGCCAGCAAAGCTTCGTTGATGAGCGCATCGTAAAGTACAACATCGGCCGTTTGCAAAGCCTTTACGCCTTTCAGGGTCAGCAAGTCCGGATCGCCCGGGCCTGCGCCCAAAAGGGTTATTTTGGGTTCTTTATCTACGTTCAAATTGCTCATGCGGCAACCTCCCTCTTGGCTTTGATTTGTGTTAAAAATTGTTGTGCGACAGCCAAATAACTTTTGGCAAAAGCCTGGCTAGGCTCATTTTTGTTGATTTGCAAGGCGATTTCCTGAAAGCTGGGCTCGAAAGCAAACTCTCCATTTGCTACATACTGGGCATCAAATTCCCTGATTACCCCAATTTGCGTGCTGCTGTTGATGCCTTTGTCGAGCAGCAAAGACTTGGCTGCACTAACCAATACGCTATAGGTGTGGTAAATCGAATCGGCATAAGCGCCATGAGCCAGGGCTCTTGTGGCCCAGTCCAGTTTTTCTTGGGCCTCGAGCAGCAAAGTGGCCACCAAATCGATAACCACTCCGGCACATTCACCTACGCCAATAGCGGTTTCAAAGGTCTCTTCATGGCCCCAATCCACAAAATCTGTTGCCTGCAATTCATTCAAATCGGCTAGGGGCTTTAAAAGCTGATAAAAATAATCCTTGCCTTTGCTATCGTAATAAGCATGGAAGGTTTTTTCGGTGCCCGCCGCCTTAAAATCGTTTAGCAAGGCGTGCAGCACCAGGCCTGCCCTTTTTGACGGCACCTTGATTATACGTTCGGCTACACGGCCTACGCCGTTGCCTACGGTACCGCCACCCAGCATTACCTGTACGGCCGGCACTACCTTGCCTGCTGCTTTAAGCGAACTGCCGTGGAAACCAATTTCGGCCAAACCATGCTGGCCACAAGAGTTCATACAGCCGCTGATCTTGATTTTGATGTTCTTTTCGTAAATAAACTCCGGGAAATCGTGCTGAATGGTCTGTTCCAATACCTTGGCCAAGGTCATGCTGTTCGAAATGCCCAGGTTACAGGTATCTGTTCCCGGACAAGTGGTAATATCGGCCAAACTATCAAAGCCCAATTCGGCCAAGCCAAGTTCATGCAAGTTGGCATAAAGCACTGGCAAAGCTTCTTTACGTACAAATTTGAGCAACAATCCCTGGTTTTGGGTAACGCGAATTTCGTCGGCAACATAAGGCTTTACCGCAGCCACAAAGGCCCTGGCCTGATCGGTTTTGATATCACCAATCTGCACTTTTACATAAACGGCGTAAAAACCCTGCTGTTTTTGTTCAACCACGTTGGTGTCTAGCCATTGCTGGTAGCGCAGCTGGTCCTGAATTTCAACTTTCGGGTAGTCGACGGCAACAGGCGCTTCGGGTTGTTGTACCGAATTACGGTCAACCTTAAAACTTTTTACTTTATTGGCCAATCGCTCCTCTTCTACCAAACGCAGCACTTCTTCCAACCCTAATTTCTGCACCAGGTATTTTAAACGGGCTTTGTTTCTGTTGGTGCGTTCGCCATAACGGTCGAAAACGCGCAGTACCGATTCGCTGAAAGGAATAAGCTGGTCTTCGGGCAAAAATTCGTGCACGGCACTGGCCAAAAAGGGTTGTGCGCCCAGGCCGCCGGCAAACATTACTTTAAAGCCCCTTTCTCCGGCTTCGTTGAGTTTGGGAATGAAGCCCAAATCGTGGATGTAGCTGTAGGCTGTATCTTTATCGCTTGATGAAAACGAAATCTTGATTTTGCGCCCCATCTCCTGGCAAATGGGATTGCGCAAGAAATAGCTGAACACGGCATGGGCATAAGGCGAAACATCAAAAGGCTCGTCGGGATCGATGCCCGCATTGGGCGATGAGGTTACGTTTCTTACCGTATTGCCACAAGCCTCGCGCAAGGTAATATCATCCTGCTCTAGCTTGGCCCACAGCTCGGGGGTTCGGTCTAGGCTCACATAGTGGATCTGTATATCCTGACGGGTGGTTAAATGCAGGTTGCCACTGGCATATTCATCGGCGATAGCCGCAATACGCAACAATTGTTTGAAGCTCAATTTTCCGAAAGGCAGCTTGATGCGGATCATCTGTACGCCAGGCTGACGCTGCCCGTAAATGCCACGCGCCAAACGCAGACTCCTGAAACGCTCTTCGTGTATCTTACCCGCCCTAAAATCATAGATCTTTTTTTCTAAATCGATGATATCCTGCTCTACTATAGGATTTTCTAATTCTGTTCTGAAACTCTGCATTCGGTGTTTTTATAGGTAGTTTTTTATTCGCTATCAGCTTTTTTCAGGCTAAAAACAGTCTGAACAATCAGCTTAATTCTAGCAAATATATAAAGTATATAGATTTAGTAGTAATTTATTTTTATTTTATTTCTTATTGAAGTTAGGACAAACACGAAAATCAAGGGGAATTTAATCGCGCAACAAGCCATTCACGGCTTCGACAGTCAAATCGGAAACCGTTGGCAATACCGTAAAAGAATGGTTAAAGATCGAGCAAAGGTGCTTTTTCCTTTTCGATGATCTGGGCAATACTGGTTTCGCTCAATACTTTCAGGGTCGCATCGCGCACATCGATAAAGACCTTACGGATGCCACAGGTTACCTCATCATGGCACTCGTCGCACTTGTGGTAAAACTTAAGGCTGGCACAGGGTACCATGGCAATAGGGCCATCGGTAATGCGCAAAATATCGACCAAGTAAATATCAGCCGGGTTTTTATTGAGGCTATAGCCACCGCCAGCACCTTTTTTGCTGTACAGGTAGCCTGCATTACGCAGGTCTAGCAAGATCTGCTCTAAAAATTTTTTCGGAATATGCTCCTCTTCCGCAATACGGGCAATCTGCATTGGCGGTTCATTGATGTTTTTTCCTAAAACCACCAATGCTTTTATGGCATACTTTGTTTTTTTAGACAGCATATGAACAAAGCTAATAAAAATTTAGAAATGCAAAGGCTATTGCAGCTTCTCGACTATACTTTTTCTACCTTTTCGTATCGCAGCACATAATTGCGGTACAGTTGGCTGAGGTAAAAGGTCCTTTCGAGCAAAATAAGGATCAGCGCCGGGATAAAAATCCATGCAAAGAGATTGAACTTCCAGAAAACATAGGCCACCAGCATCATCAGCCTGATACATTCGAGGTAGTAAATCCACTTGCGCTGTTCGAGCAGGGCGCCACAGTTGACTAGCGTAATCAATACAAAGCCCAAAACAAACAGCTTATCGTCGAGCCCCAAAAAAGCAAAACAGGCCGTGACGAAAGTAAGCAGCAAGACCGAAAGCGCGAGTTGAAAATTAAGGTATTGCTTAAATTTAAAGCGGTATGGCCCGCTGACTTGATGCTGTAGAAAACGTCTTTCCAAGACCGGCCTGATGGCTTGATCGAGGGTAGCCGGATGGCTGAACCAAACTTTGAGCTTGTTGCCCAAGCCTCCTACCCTCCTGGCGGCCTCATCCAGTTCCAAATAGTAGTGAAAATGCTGCCACAGAAAGCTATGGCTTTTAATGGGGTGCGTTAAACCATATTGGGGCGCTTCTTCTTCTTGCTGAAAAGTGCCGAACAACTTGTCCCAAAACACAAATACATCGCCGTAATTTTTATCGAGGTATTTCTCATCGCTGGCATGGTGTACACCGTGCAGGGAGGGCGTAATGAAAACATATTCGAGCCAGGGCAGCTTACCGATCAGCTGGGTATGGGTAAAGAACGAATAAGTACCGTGAACGGTCAAAATAACCATCACCAATGCCGGATGGAAGCCCAAAAAGGGCAAAGCACACCAAAATACATTCCTGATCAAGGCCTGCAAGGTCGTAATCCTGGCCGATACGCTGAGGTTAAACTCCTCGCTTTGGTGGTGTACGATGTGGGCCGCCCATAAAAAATTAACCTCATGCCCCAACCGATGATACCAGTACCAAATCAAATCGGTAATCAAAATGAGTAATACCCACACCCACCAGGTATTGGGGATGTGGAATAAAGCATAATTTTTATAGATATACTGAAAAAGGTCGTAGAAACTACCGGCAACAAACAAATTGAGCAAACGCTCTGCTATGCCAATGCTTACGTTGGCTACCGAACTCTCGTACCTGAACAGGTGCTTTTTCTTTAGCCTAACGGCCAGCTGATATTCGAGATACAGAAAAAGGAAAAAGGCTGGAATGGCAAAAGCCAAGTAGTTAACAGGCATAGTTACTGGCTAAAAAATTACTCAGGTGCAGGTTAAAAAGTTCGGGTTGTTCCATCATGGGCGCATGGCCACAATTGTTGAGGTAATGCAACTTAGCTTGTGGCAATAGTTCCTTAAACTGTTCGGCAACCGCCGGAGGCGTAACCACATCCTGTAAACCCCAAAGCAGCAAAGTAGGTACTTTAATGTGGGGCAACTGGTTTTTAAGGTTTTGTTTTTGTGTATCTCTGGCCAAACCGATAATGGCTAAAGCTTTTGATTTTTGCTGCACGATTTCGAAAATGTGGTTAACCAGGGCTTCGTCTACCACTTCTTTCCGGTCAAAAACATCTTCTACCTTCCCTTTGATGTAGCTATAATCCTTCACTCTTGGAAAAGTGCCTCCAAATGTATTCTCGTACAAACCAGAACTGCCCGTAAGTACCAGTTTAGCTACTTTTTTGGGATGTTTTAGCGTGTAGAGCAAGGCAATGTGCCCACCTAGCGAATTGCCGACCAGTACCGGCTGGTCAATTTGGTTCTGGACAATGTAGTTTTCCAGAAACTGCACCAAACGTTCGAGGTTGTTGCCCCGCAATCCATTAAACAAAGGCAATTCGGGTGCAAAAACCTGATGTTTATACTCAAAGCGTTCCTTAACGTGTTTCCAATTGCTCAACTGCCCCAATAGGCCGTGAAGCAGGACAATAGGCCGGTCCTTTGTCAAATCTTGTTGAACGCTTATTGTCGAAGTGAATGATAATTGCATGGAAAAGTTCTTTGAATCAAAACTTCTCAAAAATAGCAATATTTTAAATAAATACTACTAAATCTATAGATTAAATATATTTAATACATATTAACGAGATAAGGTACTTAATTATAGACAATTAAACAATCATAGATACACTCAAAATTAAATAAAATAACCAAAAATTAACATATTAAACCTTTGATTAATTATAGGCGTTAAGGTCATCAATGGCACTCCGTTTGAAAACCATAGATTAATCTTAACATCCTATTATGAAAATCATTAACCTATTCTTTAGCCTGTTTTTTCTTTTAAGTTTAAATGCCAAAGCCCAAAGTGGTTGCATTGTAACCTACGACACCTACATTGCCGATTACAAAGTGTACACCAAATCGTTGGGCACCTTTACCAGTTGCAATGGCTTTAACAATGTTGAACGTTTCGATCCTAACGTATATACTACTTTTAGTCCGCAGTGTACGGTTTCTCCAAATCCATTAAGTCTTATCACCAGTCCCAATTATCGAAACTGTATTGTAGGCGGCGGTTGCGGCGTAAAGGGAAATTACGTGATAGACAATTGTCCACTGGATGGTTATGCCTGGGCAGCTTTGCTGCTTGTAGGCGGCGCGGTCTTTTCGTTGTTGAGGAGGCGCAGCAGGCCGCTGCTCGCGTAAAAGCTCCTCGATTCGTAGATTAATTTTCCGGCTCCATCGGCGTTGGCAAACATAAAAACCAACCCAAACAAATGTCATCAAACCTCAAAAAATGGTTCTTTTTGAGACCCTAAGCCAATTTTAACGCAACCCTAACGATGCATGATGGCTCCCCAAAAAGTCCTTGGCACTTGCTTTGGATTTTCTGAGCTACTATGAAAAGAAAATCAATTGTTTTTTTCATCATCCTTCTTATTGCTTTTGCCTCCAAAGCCCAAACCTATACAGGCTGTATTTTACAAGGCTCATCCATTCCAACAAGTAGGCTGTTCTACTCTCCAGCAAGCGGAACGAGTTTGTGTGGAGGATCTAATTATTCATTTTCTACCTATGTAGATGTACCTCCCGGATGTTCTTGGGTAGCGACAACCAGTACTACACCATGCTCTGTGGCTAGTGGTCTTTGCGGCCTTAGAGCAACTTATACCAATAGTTGCAGCTTGCCCCTAGATAAGCTGTCAACTGTGTTGGTGCTCATTGCTGCAGGCTTTGCCTTTTACCTGTTGCGCTATAAACGCCTCTCTATTTGAAGCGTTCGGGCCCGAAGGCCGTTATCGGAACCGATAGCCCATGCTGCTTTAAGGCAAGCTCAGCAACTAGTTTACCTGTAGCAGGCCCTAAGCTCAATCCCATCATGCCGTGTCCGCCGGCAATAATCAGGTTGTTGAGATGCTGGCTATAGCCGATATAAGGCAAGCCATCGGGCGAGCAGGGCCTAAAGCCATACCATATTTGATCCAACTGGGGCATGGCTACCTGATGGTCTTTATAGTACTGCGGAATAGCATCAACGATACCCTGTACTCTTTTTTGGTTGATCTGTTTATTGATTGGTGCAATTTCCATCGTTCCGCCAAAACGTACCTGGCCATTCATGGGGGTAACCGCCACTCTGGCTTCCAGCAACAAGGCCGGATGATGAATTTTCTTTTGTTGAGGGTCGACCATGAAGGAGTAACCTTTGCCTGGCATGACCGGGATATTGAGTTTGGCCATTTTAGCGAGCTCTGGGAGCCAGGCTCCGCCAGTCATGACCGTTAAGTCGGCCACAAAATTTCCCTTTTCTGTTTTTATGGCCTTGATTTCTCCATGGTCTATTTCAAAGCCGGTCACTTTGCAATGGGTGATTAGTTGCACATCGTTGCGTTGCAAATAGGCAATAAGTTGCTGTACCAAAGCATTGGGATATAAATGGCCGTCGCAACGGTAATGTACCGCTCCCAATACGTTTAACTCGGTATCTGGCTCTAAATCCTGTACTTGTTGGGCATTGAGTACGGCCACATCTAGCCCCAATTGCTGCGCCTGGCTGGCCAAGTGGATTTCTTCATGGCCCGTTGCCTGTGTTTTGTAGAGCATGAGTATGCCTTTTTTCTCGAGCCCGAAATCCAATTCAGGTTCTTTTTCCAGCTCGTCATACAATTGCTTGCTCAGCAAATGCAGATCGCGAAGTGGTACGGCCGAGTTAGCCACATGCTGGGCGTTGGCATGTTTCCAAAATTTTACACCCCACGAAAGCAATGCCAGATTAAGGGAAGGCTTGACATAGAATGGACTTTTGCTGTCGAACATCCATTTAATTCCCTGACTGATCATCCCAGGTGCTGCCAAAGGCACAAAATGGCTGGGCACAATCATGCCTGCATTGCCCGAAGAACAGTTATCCAACAGGTTTCCCTGATCAATGACCGTAGGCTGATAGCCTTGCTTTAACAAGTAATAGGCCGAGCAAAGACCAATAATGCCACCGCCGATAATAATTACTGAGGGTTTAGCCGGATAAGGATTCATGATTGATGTAAAGGGGGAACTGCTATTGTTGTTATTGTTAAATTGCTACTATTGACTGGTAATTGAAAACTGCCAACTGAAAAATTAAATGACCTGAAATCCATGTGCATAAGGATCGTCGTCGTCAATAAAAATGGTATTGTAGCCCGTTACCTTGGCCCAGCCCTGTATACCGGGTACGATGGCGGGTTTACCGGCAATGGTGGTTTCTTCTTCGATGGTGCCCACAAACTGCGAACCGATGATGCTTTCGTGAACAAAGCGATCTCCCTTTCTCAGCTTTCCCTTGGCAAACCATTGTGCCATACGCGCCGATGTGCCTGTACCGCAAGGCGAGCGGTCTATGGCTTTATCGCCATAAAAAACCGCGTTTCTGGCCGTAGCTTCAGGCGAAATGGTTGCACCAGTCCATAAAAAATGGCTTAGGCCATTGATATTGGCATCTTCTGGATGGACAAAACTGTAGCGTTCGTTCATCTGCTTTCGACAGGCCCTGCTCCAGCCTACCAACTGATCGGCCGTGTGGTTTTCAATGCCTTTAAAATTTTCCTGCGGATCAACAATGGCATAGAAATTTCCTCCATAGGCCACATCAACGGTTAGTTTCCCCAAATCCGGGCAATCAATTTCCAGCGATTCGGCAGCTAGGTACGACTTGATGTTAATCAGCTTCACCGATTTAACCTTGCCCCCTTCTTGCACGTATTGGACCAGCACCAGGCCAGCAGGAGTTTCTAGTCTTAATTTGCCAGGCACTTTAGGCATGACCAAGCCTTCTTCAATGGCAATGGTTACCGTGCCAATGGTACCGTGGCCACACATAGGCAAGCAGCCACTGGTTTCGATGTAAAGTACACCAATATCATTTGCAGGGTCGATTGGCGGATATAAAATGCTGCCGCTCATCATGTCGTGTCCGCGAGGTTCGAACATCAATCCTTTTCTGATCCAATCGTATTCCCTTAAAAAATGCAGGCGACGCTCCATCATGCTGTTGCCCACCAAGATCGGACCTCCGCCAGCCACTACCCTTACCGGATTGCCGCAGGTATGTGCATCTATGCAACTGAATGTTTTTTTCATTGGCTGATATTTTTAGGAAATGGCATCGCGGGTAAGCTCATTGTTTACGGTTCTCCATATTTGCAAAGGATTGCAGTTTTTAAGCTCGTCTTGCAAAAATTCATCGCCCCAGTTCTGAAAGCAAACCGGACGGGCAAAGCGCTTAATCCCATCGGCTCCTACCGAAGTGAACCTGCTATCGGTACTGGCTGGAAATGGCCCGCCATGCTGCATAGGCAAGCTTACTTCTACGCCCGTTGGCACATTGTTCAGGATAAAACGCCCACAGATCTCCTGTACGTAGGTTAGCAACTCGCGGTGCTGCCTCATGTCTTTTGGGGTGGCCATTAAGGTTGCCGTTAGCTGGCCTTCCAGTTTTTGGGCAATCTCCAGCATTTCTGCTTCGTTTTGGCATTGGATAATGAGCGAATAAGGCCCAAATACCTCTTCGTGCAATACCGGATTATTTAAAAAAGTACGCGCGGTGGTGGTGGCAATACTGATGAGGCCTTCACCTTCGCCAATGTTTTGTTCGGTTTGGGTGAGCAGCTGCACTCCTTTTTGGGCCAAGGCCTTTTCTAGTTTTTCGCCGAAATTTTTGGCAATGCCAGTATGCAACATCTTGCTGGGCATAATGCTTTTAATTTCTTTGCGCAGGTGCTGTACAAAACGGTCTAATCCCTCGCTATCGATGGCAATAAGCAAACCCGGATTGGTGCAGAACTGGCCCATGCCCAGGGTAACTGAACCCGCACATTGCTTGGCCAGCGCCTCAGCTTCTGTCTGCAGTTTTTCGGGCAACAAAAAAACAGGATTCACACTGCCCATTTCGGCAAAAACCGGAATGGGGTTTTTACGTTGGTTGGCCCAATCGAACAGGGCTTTGCCCCCGCTAAAAGAACCCGTAAAACCGATGGCCTTTACGGCAGGATGTTTGGCCAGGTATTCGCCGGTTTCGAAACCAGCTCCATAGACGTGGTGAAAAATTCCATCAGGCATTTGGCATTGCCGAGCAGCTTTATAAATGGCGTCGGCTACCAAAGTAGAGGTTTTGGCATGCGCCGGATGGGCCTTTACCACCACCGGGCAACCGGCTGCAAAAGCACAAGCCGTATCTCCGCCAGCGGTAGAATAGGCAAAAGGAAAATTACTGGCCCCAAAAACCACAACCGTACCCAAAGGCACGAGCATTTTTCTCAAGTCGGGTTTGGGCGGCGTTCGTTCAGGCAAAGCCGTATCGATACTCGCTTCCAGCCAATTGCCTTGTTCGGCAGCATCGGCATAGCTGTTGAGCTGAAAAATAGTGCGAGTTCTTTCGTTCATTAAACGGGCAGCTGGCAAATTGGTTTCTGCATGGGCAGTTTCAATGAGCCCATCGCCTAACAATTCGATTTCTTTGGCAATGGCACGCATAAAATCGGCACGTTGCTTTAGCGAATAGGTTTTGTACTGGTGATAAGCTTTTACCGAACTGGCCAACAGCTCATCAAGCATGGCTATACTGGTATCTTGATACATGATTTTCTTGTTTTACTTAAACGAAGTTAAAGAACTGCGACTGCCAAATCCAAATATGCCGGTAATTTTGGACGGGCAACAAGGCCTTCGTTAATAACCTGTTGCACATAGGCACGTTCCTGGCCTTTTAAAACCAGGCGAGGCGCTCTAACATATTCCGAGCCAATGCCAGTAGCCTCTGCAGCCAACTTGATGTATTGAACCAATTTGGCATGGATATCCAACTCCAACAAAGGCAAAAACCAGCGATAGATTTCTAACGCTTCGGCATGGCGGTTATTTTTAACCAGGCGATAAATAGCCACGGTTTCGGCCGGAAAGGCATCAACCAAGCCAGCTACCCAACCATGGGCACCCAAAGCCAGGCATTCGAAGGCCAATGGATCTACGCCGCATAAAATCTTAAAACGATCGCCAAAACGGTTGATCATTCGCGTTACGTTCGAAACATCCCTCGTGCTTTCTTTCACGGCCTGTATATTAGCAAAAGGCTCCAACTCTTCGAACATCTCGACAGAAACCTTAATGCCGTAGTCAACCGGATTGTTGTAAATCATGATAGACAGCGAAGTAGCACTAGCCACACTTTTAAAATAGGCAAGCGTTTCTTCATCATCGGCTTTGTAGCGCAGTGGTGGCAACAGCATCAGACCATCGGCGCCGATTTGTTCTGCCTGTTGGGCCATGGCGATCGCATCCTTGGTTACCTGCTCTGCAATATTCAGGATAACCGGCACCCTGCCGTTGATGGTTTTTACGCAATAAGTCAATAATTCCAGCTTTTCGGCACTGTTTAGGGTACTGGCTTCGCCCAAGGAGCCACAAATAATGATACCGTCGACCCCGGCGGCCAGCTGGGCATCGAGGTTTTTTTGGAACAAAGGATAATCTATTTCGTCGTTCTCTTTAAATGGAGTTAAAAGTGCAGGATAAACACCTTGCCATGCTACGTTTTTCATCTGTTCAATTTTTTAATGCTCATGAAGCCTTCCCATTAGTTGACCATTCTTACTGGTGGTCGACTAATCAGGATAGCCCCATGCTTTCAATCGGTTTAAGTTTGGGTTGAAAGGCATTGCCGTTACCAACAATCACCTGAACCAAAAGTAGAAAGACAAGACCATAAATTTTGACTTGTTTTGATGAAGAATTAACGGATTTTAACCCAACAAATAAATTAAAACTGAAAACATGGGTAATTTTATTTCAAATCTGCAATAAACGCTTAAAATAGGCCTTGGGCGCCTGGCCTTTTACCGAGCGGAAAACACGGTTAAAATTGGTGATGTTGTTAAAGCCGCAAGTATAAGCCACGCTCGCAATATTTTCGAATTGGCTGCTGGTTAATTTTTTGCAGGCCTCGTTAATGCGCAGTTCGTTCAAAAAAGCAACGAAAGTTTGCCGGGTATGTTTTTTAAAATACCTGCAAAAGGCCTGCGGAGTGAGGTGGGCTTCGGCGGCTACCTCTTCCAAACTGATGTTGCGGTGATAGTTTTGCATCAGGAAATTAAAAATATGGCCAATTCTTAGCCCCTCGCTTTCAGAAAAGCCCGGCAAAATAGAGGTAGACAAGGGTTCTAATTGGCTGTTCAGCTGTTGCAGCGACTGAAACAAACTCAAAAAACTAGTCATGACCTCCATACTCCCAGCTTGTTGCACGGCCTGCATCAGGCTAACCAGGTGATCTTGATAGGCTTGGGGTACCTTAAATCCATTTTGATGCTGTTGTATAAAAGTGGCCAGCCATTGCATTTCGGGTAATGCCAAAACAGGCGCCAGTTTTCCCTGCGGATCGAAAAAGATCATAAGCGACTGGATCTTCAGTCCGCTGTTTTCTTCAAAGTAAACCGGATTGCTCTTCAACAAATGGGGCTGGTTAGCACCCAACAGGTATACTTCGCCCTTTTGAAATGCATACATATTGTTGGCCACGATCAATGTTCCCTCCCCTTCTTTAATCCAAATCAGCTGTGCTTCGCGGTGACGGTGCAGGTAAGGATAAAAATGAGGCATATTGTCTTCCTGCACAATGACTGTACGATCGTGAGCAACAGGTATGGTAAACTGGAGAACCTTCATTTTTGAAAAAGCAAAATCAATATTAACCCAAAAAATTTAAAAACAAACAAAAACAGGTTAAAATTTGCAGATAAATCAACATATTTAAGTTGAACAGGCACAACGAACGTCGTTCGAATGCCATAAACTCTTTTTTAGCTTTCACTTTAAATTCTTTTTCGTTTAGATTTGCGCATGACGTATCCTGAAAAACTGAATGCCATCCGCGAACAAATGAAGACCGATGGCGTTGACGCTTATATTATTCCATCGGCAGATCCGCACATCAGCGAATATTTGCCCGACCACTATAAATGCATTGCTTTTACCACCGGTTTTAAAGGCTCGGTAAGTACGGTGGTGATTACACACGATTTTGCCGGTTTATGGGCAGATTCGAGGTATTTTGAACAAGCTGAGGAACAACTGCAAGGCAGCGGCTTTGAATTGGTAAAACTGAAGGTGCAGCATGCGCCTGAATATATCCAATGGCTGGGCAGCACTTTAAAACAGAATGCTACAGTTGCTTTCGACGAAAAATTGGTTTCGATTTTACTGGGCGAGCTGTTACAGCAACAACTGGCCTACAAGGACATCCGTTTTGAGAACAAGGATTACCTAACTCCAATCTGGGCAAACAGGCCAGCCTTGCCCAAAGAGCCTGCATTTTTGATAGCCGAGACCTATACAGGCCAATCGACAGCCGACAAACTGACCGCAGTTAGGGCATACCTGAAGCAATACCATGCCGATAGCCACCTGATTTCTTCTTTAGACGATCTGGCTTGGCTGTTTAACCTGCGTGGTTCGGATGTAAGCTACAACCCAGTGGTGCTGGGTTTTGCGCTCATTACGCCCGATCAGGCTACGTTGTACATACAGCACGACAAACTAAACGTGGCCGACAAAGCCACTTTAAACGCAAACGGCGTAGAGCTATTGGGCTACGACACCATTGCCAAAGACCTGCAGTTTCTGAGGGCCGAGAGCACCATTCTGATCGACCCGAAACGCAATTGCTTTGCACTCTATAAATTGATACCCGCTTCGGTTAACCGTGTATTGGAGACCAATCCTTCAACCCACCTCAAAGCCGTTAAAAACGAAACAGAGATAGAAAACACGCGCCAAGTAATGCGCAGAGACGGCGTAGCCATGACACAGTTTTTAAAATGGGTAAAAGAAAACGTAGGCAAGATTGAGATGACGGAGCTTTCCGCTGCCGCCCAACTCAGCGCCTTCAGGGCTGCCCAGGAGGGATTTATCGGCGAAAGCTTCAATACCATTTCGGCCTACCGGGCACATGGAGCCTTGCCCCATTATGCCTCTACCGAAGCCAGCAATGTAGCCATTAAAGCCGAAGGCCTTTTCTTGGTCGATTCGGGTGGACAATACCGTTATGGCACCACCGATATTACCCGTGTGATGCCGATGGGCAACAACACCGAGGAAGAAAGCACAGATTATACCTTGGTATTGAAAGCCATGATCGAAGGTTGCAAAACCCGCTTTCCAAAAGGCACCTGTGGTTACCAGATCGACGCCATTACCCGCAGGCCGATGTGGGATTATGCCCTGAACTATGGCCACGGTACCGGCCATGGCGTGGGCTATTTTTTAAACGTACACGAAGGTCCGCAGGTATTTAATCCAACCGCAACCGCCGTTCCGGTAGAATTGGGTATGATTACTTCGATTGAACCAGGCATTTACCGCCCGGGCAAACACGGAATCCGCATCGAGAATTTGGTACTGACCGTGAAAGACCAAACCAACGAATTTAACGAATTCTATGCGTTTGAGGCTTTAACCTTGGCCCCTATCGATACCACAATTGTGAAGAAAGAACTGTTGGAGCAAAGCCATGTGGATTGGCTCAACAGCTATCATGAAAAGGTTTATAACAGTTTAAGTCCGTTATTGAACGAAGAAGAAAGGGAATTTTTGAAGGAGATGACGAAGGCGATATAAGCTCAATGCTTAAAGCATTTTTCGTTATGATAGTTTAAAAGTTCAGGATCAGGTAAGAATTTTGAAGGCAATGTAATTTTTTTGCCTTCAAAATTTACGATAAAATCCATTGCCTTATTTTTCTATTTTAGAATTAACGGCGAAACTTTAATGAGGTAATCAGGGATTATGGTAAAATAGCCATGCTCAAACGCCTTATCATGCAAAGCATTTAAGGACAATCCATTACTCGGATTCATTCTGTTTTTTTCGTCGATACTCCAAGGCTTGATGTGTGCTGCGATTAATAACTCAGGTTGTTTAATTCCGGTAATACAACAAGTATAACTATATGAAGACAGCACCCAATTCCTAAAAGAGCGTTGTCCCACTCTAGCTTTTATGAATTGCGCCCTTGTTTTTCCTTCAGGGATTTCAGCTCCCAAAAGCATGGCTAAGTATTGTATTTCACCTCCGCTTATTCTTTAGTAAGCTTCAGCGGCTTCGAATGGCAAGTCATCCCAATGCTGATAAAATCTTTCCCAGATCTTGTCATCAAGACCTCCTCTATGGTCAGTACCCTTTATGCCCCGTGCCTTAAAACTCGGATCAAGACTGGCCAAATTGCCTAGTTTATAGGCAACAGCACTAGGCGTTCTCCCAATAACTGAAGCTAATTCAATGACCTCTGGATTGAGGCGATGCATTTTTCCAAATGGCAAATTGCAATAAAGATTCATGGCGAGGATTAACTCATCCCAAGTCCATAATTTTTGTCCAGCTTTCATTTTATTAATCAAAGCTAAATATTTTGCTTAATAATTAACAACCCTAATCCCATTTCCCCAAATCGTGGAATTCACACCGAGCAAATAATTCCCCATATTTCCACATCGTAGTTAATTTTTGATTTTTCTCCAAAACCGCCCAAAAAGAATATTTGAGGCCTATTTACGCATCAACATATATGTTTAAACACAGATAGAGGCCCTCCCTGAAATTTCCATGACAAAGCTAGGCTGCTGCGTTTTCGAGCTGGCCTACAAGTTGCCTAATGGGTGTTATAACACGTAACATCCAAAGTCATGAAATTTTTAAAATATATTCTAGCCGCTTCTCTACTTATCCTTTCTTTCAGCGCAATGGCCAATTACGGTTGCAACGTTGGCAACACCATTTATCCTAACGCCACAGGCGGCGTAAATGCTTCTGGTTACCCAACTTATTATGCAAGTGAGCCTATCACCATCAGGTGGTGGGATGGAGATTCTAACTGTGGCATTAGAGACAATAGAATTTCTCCGCGTACTGACAGCAATGACAAATGCCAAGTAATTGGCGTAAACTGGGGTACGGTTTATTATTTCAACCCTGCCGATAACAACTGCGCTCCGATGAACCTCCCTTTAGATGATTATACTTGGGTTATTTTAATAGCAGTTGGTGGCCTTGGCGCACTTTACATCAGCAAAAAAGGTTTATTCGTAGCTTAATTCCATTAATAAGCAAACAGGCTTTTCAATTTTAGCTATCTTTAGGAAGCTAACCTATTTGAAATGGCCAAGTTCCAAAGACTTTCTCGAACCGGTTTTCAAAATTTTACCGTCAATAGCAAAAGAGCGTTTAACTCTTTATTTAGCCTAAACGATTTCTTGCCAGAGGCTTTTGACTTTGCCTATACCATGTGTTTTACCGAAGGACATCATCGAAACATCCGTTCGGGTGGCCATACACATCGGAGCCCGGGCGAACTTTTCATCAATACGTTACAGGGAAAGCTGGCCGAATTTGGGATATACAGAAAATTTAGCGAACATGGCATCACCTTGTGCCCACCCGACTTGAACGTGATGGGCAAAGGCATTTGGGACAATGGTGATTTCGACTGTCTGGGCAATAAGCTCAGCATTAAATCGGCTGCGCATTTTTCGAACCTGATGCTATTGGAAACCAAAGACTGGGATGAAGACGCCCATTACATTCCGGATGGTTCTTGCTACGATTTCTTCATTTTATGCCGCATCAAGCCCGATGGCAAGACCTTGTTTGCCCATCATCCCCTATTGGCTCATGACAAACCTGCATACGAAGCCTTAAAAGCACTGTTTTTTGCCGAAAACTGGGAGTTTGATATTGCCGGATGCATCGGAAAGGGCGAGCTGAAAGAACTGATCAACTGCAGATTCATTTTGCCCCAGAATGCATGGCTGAATGGCAAGATCAGCATGGATGCCCCGAACTATTATGTACAGAGCGGCGATATGCATACCTTCGAACAATTGCTCAAAAAGCTACATCCAGCTACGCCGTAGCTTTCTTTTTGCCTTTTGTCTTGCCTTGAGCAACCGCAGGCTCCTGCAATAAAGCATACTTAATGTTGGTGGCAATCCTGGCAATAACCGGTACGGTTACCGAATTGCCCGCTTGTTTGTACAGCTGGGCTTCTGAAATGGCTGGCAGTTTAAAATCTTCTGGAAAGCCCTGAAACCTGAAGCATTCTGCCGGCGTGAGTTTCCTGATACCCTCTTCGGTTAAAACAATTGGCACATTATGGCCACCCATGCCCATGTTGGCCGTTAAGGTTGGACAAACATTTTGCTTGTTCTCGCGCACGTAATGCCTGCGCCATTGGTAAACCGTTTCCTTCGACCTTACGTTTTGCGCCAATTCGTTATGGATCATCTTGTCTGGTCCATAATAATATTTGCGCGCCACTTCGTGCGGGGTGATCAGGTCGCTAATTTTAACCTTTAAAGGCAGAGGCTCGGGAAATTGAAAGTGTTTGCCATAAATGTCTTCGCCTTGCGCATTGTTTTTAAAGGCCACAATGTAGATACGTTCCCTATTTTGGGGGATATTGCCAAACTCTTTGGAGTTGAGCACTTTGGTAAAAACGGTGTAATTTAAAGTTCTTAAAGTTTCTATAATGACCTTAAAAGTGTTTCCTTTATCATGCGAAGTCAAATTCTTGACGTTTTCGAGCAACAGTACCTTGGGCTGCAGTTCTTCGGCATATTGGATGATCCTGAAAAAATGGTTGCCACGCTGGTCTTCAAAACCTTTGCGATAGCCTGCAATAGAAAAAGGCTGACAGGGGAAACCACCGGCCAACACATCAATGGGCTGCAGGGTTTTGGGATCGAGTTCAAATACATCGCCTTCGTGAAGCGTATGTTTAAAATTTTCGCGATAGGTAATGCAGGCATATTTATCAAATTCGTTGGCCCAGGCCAATTCCATTCCTGCCGCTATAAATCCTTGACAAATGCCACCAACGCCTGCATAGAGGCTACCTACCTTAAATTTCTTACTCATATTGTACGGGGAAACCAACCAGATTGATTGGCAAAGGCCTAAATTAAAATTTTAATTCCAATCTTTTTCAACATTTTGTCGTCATGAAGAAATCTTCATTGATCGTTGCCGGGTACTCGACCAGTTTGCGCGGCTTCGATATACAGTTGAATTTGATTTACGCAGGCCTTGAGGTTCTGTTTTACCTCATGCTCCCAAAAGCGCATTACATTGTAGCCCATTAAGCCCAAGCTTTCGTTGGCAAATTTATCGCGTTGCATGTTCCGTTCTATTTTGGGTATCCAGAAACCCAGATTGCTTTTGGGTTTGCGTTTGGTCCATTCGTAGCCGTGCCAGAAATCGCCATCTACAAAAATGGCCAAGCGGTATTTGTCGATCACAATATCTGGCTTGCCGGGCAGGTCGTTTCTGTGCAGACGAAAACGGATGTTGGCGGCCCATAATGCCTTTCTGAGCAACAATTCGGGCACGCTATGCTTCCCCCTAATTTTAGACATCGTTTTACTCCGTTGCTTAGTGGTGTAAAACCCTGCGCTTTCTTCAAACTTAGGGACCTTAATAATATCTTCTTCTGCTATTGAATAAGGCTTATGTTTCATGCCAGCTCATTTGCATACAAAGTAAACGAAAGTAATTGGAATTTGTTTGCGGAATCAACCCACGCACCACCCTGCCCAATAGGCTAATGAACCAGCAAACTAACTTTGATCATAATTTAACAGCCACCTGACACCAAACTGATCGGTTAGCGAACCGAATATGGCACCCCAAAAATTGGTTGCTAAAGGTTGGGTAGCCTGGCCCTGCCTAGCCAATTGACGGTAATAATGATGGAGTTCCTGTTCTGATTGGCAATTGAGCAACAGCGACACCGAATTGCCCGAGTTTAAGCCCTCATTGGCTACCATATCGGTTGCCATGAGCACCAAATTGTCTTTACGCAAAGTAGCCTGTACAATATAGGCTTTGATGTTGGCGGGCAAGGGTTCGCTTAAGGGGGCTTGGCCAATGGTTTGCAGTTCCAATTCGCCACCCAAACAGCTTTGATAAAAGGTCATGGCCTGCCTGCAATTGCCATTAAAAGTAAGATATGAATAAAGCTGCGCCATTTGTTAAACTTCTTGATGAGGATAAAAAACAATATTTACTGTTATTTACCTTACAAATTTAGCCTGTAGCCCTTTGTGCCGAATAGGGTATAAAAGACAATTCGAGGGGTTGTTTGCGACAAAGCCTTCGCTTATATTTGTTTCATCAAAATTAAATACGGCCCATGAAACACATCTCCATCCTTGTACCCGAAACTGCTGTGATAGAAGCCATTGCAGACCCCCGGTATCTATTTACCACGGTGAATGATTTTTTGACCGCATCCGGCAAGGCTCCCTTGTTCCATGTACAGTTGGTGGGCGTAAAAAAAGAGATGAAGCTGAACAACAACCTGTTTTCGGTACATACCGATACGCTTATTGACGACCTTGCCAAAACCGACCTGATTTTTATTCCTGCCCTGAGTGGCGACATGAGCCACGCCGTGGAGCTGAACAAGGAACTGCAACCCTGGATAGTAGAGCAATACCGCAAAGGCGCCGAAGTGGTTTCGCTATGTTTAGGGGCTTTTTTATTGGCTTCTACCGGATTGCTGGATGGCAAAAAGTGTTCTACACATTGGCATTTGGCCACAGACTTTAGAAACATGTTCCCGAATGTTGAACTGGTTGATGGCAGCATCATTACCGAAGAACGGGGTATTTACTCGAGCGGAGGCGCCAATTCTTATTGGAACTTGCTGCTTTACCTGGTAGAGAAATATACCGACCGCGACACGGCCATCTTGGCTTCCAAGTATTTTGCCATCGATATTGATCGCGAAAACCAATTGGCCTTTATGATGTTTCAGGGGCAAAAGAAACACAACGACGAAGAAATTAAAAAAGCCCAGGATTTTATAGACGAGCACTACCAAGACAAGTTAACGGTTGACCAATTGGCCGATATGGTGGCTCTGGGCCGAAGAAGCTTTGAACGTCGCTTTAAAAAGGCTACCAACAACACGGTAATCGAATATATACAAAGGGTAAAAATAGAGGCTGCTAAACGCAGTTTCGAATCGAGCCGGAAAAACATTACCGAGGTGATGTTTGATGTGGGCTATACCGACACCAAGGCTTTTAGGGATGTTTTCAAGAAAATAACCGGTCTTACCCCTATCGACTACCGCAATAAATACCATAAAAAGATGTTGGTTTCTTGAGAAGGTGGAAGGTTAAAGGTAGAAGGTGGAAGGTGGAAGGTGGAAAGGGGGAGGGTTTTGGACGGTCAATGATGGCTATTGACCAACGAGTATTAAACTAATTGACCAAGCCCTTATAAAAAAACAAAGCCCGACCTAGGTCGGGCTTTGTAGCTGTTTCTAATGAGTCTCATTTTAAATTATCCCCTGATAATTTGTCAATGATGATAAGAACCAATGCCAGGAATGCAATTAGGATAATTGCAACGGCAAGGATCTTCATCTTTTTAGCTTTCATCCTTAATAAACGCTCTTAGATCAGATTATAACAGCTGCATTAACAAAACGCCCGAGCTCAACCAGGCGCTGCTAATATCTTTTATATCTTCAATATTTCAAAATTTTAAATTCTGTGCGACGGTTTGCCTGGTGTTCAGCTGCTGTACACTTTACGCCGTTGCTACATTTATTCAGCAATTGGGTTTCTCCGTATCCCTTTGCCACCATCCGGTCTCTGGCTATGCCCCTGCTTACCAAATAATTCACTACAGATCTTGCTCGGCGCTGCGATAGGTCTAAATTGTAGCTATCAACCCCACGGCTATCGGTATGTGATCCTAGTTCAATTACCAGTGTTGGGTTATCGCGCATGGTGCGTACCAATTCGTCGAGAATTTTGGCAGCATCAGCCCTGATGTTATCCTTGTCAAAATCGTAGTGGATATTTTGCAATGCGATGGCTTTGCCTATCTCATACAATGGTTCCAACTGCAATTTTACGGCAAAAGTTTGGGATTTGTCAATACCTTTAGTAGAAATTGTTGTAGAATCTGCATAAAACTTCTCTTTTTGTGCCAATACCTGGTAATCCTTGCCTGGTTCTAGGTCGAACAGGAAGGTTCCCTGCTCGGTGCTGCTTTTGCGGGCCACCACTTGGCGACCCGCACTGAATAACGTAACTGCAGCAGCTGGGATGATTTCACCAGACTTTTTATTAACCACATCTCCTTTTAGGGCCAAAATTACTTTTGGTTGCTCTCCCCTGTGGCTAAAGCTATAAATATCGTCTCTGCCTACACCGCCTTTGCGGTTAGACGAAAGAAATCCAGTAGTTAAATTATCGTTGTTGCTAATGGTAAGGAAGGCAAAATCATCAGCAGGCGAATTAACCGGATATTTGAGGTTTTCAGGCTTAGACCAGCTTTGCTTGCTGCCTTTAGTGCTGAATATATCAAGGCCACCCATTCCAGGCCAGCCAGTGCTCGAAAAATAAAGGGTACCATCATCACTCACGGTAGGAAACATCTCATCTTTTACGGTGTTGATGCTTGGGCCTGCGTTTTGAGGTTGCCCCCAGGTTTTATCTTCCTGCAATTCGCAGTACCATATATCGGTGCCACCCAAGCCACCAGGCATGTTAGAAACGAAATATAAGGTTTTCTCATCCGGACTAAGCGCCGCATGGCCCACCGAATATTTTTCTACATTGTTATAGGCAAAAGCTTGTTCTACCCATTTGCCAGCCAGTTGCTTAAAGAAATAAAGCTCGAGGTTATTGGTATTGTACTTGTTTTTGCCAACCGTGCTTACTTCTACCGTTTTGCCGGTTGTGGTTCTGGTTACATACAATACCGAACCCAGCTTATTGGTAATTACCGGACCGATATGGTATTCGCCTTTGTTGTAGATCACCGAATCGATAGCCGCATTAGACAGGTCGTTGGCTTCGTTTCTGTTTGCGGTATAAATGCGCAAGTACGGCCGACCGGTACGGCCGTACAAATCTTTAAGCGATTTGCTGTTCGGCTCGCCGGTAAAAAACACCCCTTTTTGGTAAGGGAACACCGAAAACTCGGAAAGTGGCGTATTGACGCCCGCCTGGTTTTTGATCTGGTGCGTTGTAGGCTTGGCCAACCAAACCACTGCCGAGTCGCAACCGGCAATATCTACGCTTACGCGGGCATTGTCGCCGGTGGTACTGGCATATTGCTGCAGCACTTTTTTGGCTTCTGCATATTTAAGGTTCGATTTGAGGGCTTCGCCATACAAGATCAGGTTTTCTGGCTTGCTTTCTGGAACGGCTACTACGCGGGCGTACCAGTTTTCGGCAGCCTCGTAGTCTTTCATTTTTACATAGCAATCGGCCAAGCTTTCCAAATCTTCGAGCTTGGGCTTTTTCACGTCTACCAGCTTTTGAAAAAGCTGAACGGCCTGAAAATATTGATATTCGTTATATAACTTCTTGGCTCGATCGCGAAGGTTAAACTGTTCTTGTGCAAATACAGTGGTTAAACTGGCACCCCAGGCAATCAATGTGGCAATGATGATATATTTCTTCTTCATAATTCTATTTGTACGGAATAACCTTCTTTAAAAAAACCTCGGACTTAGCAAACGGTTAAGCGACCTGTTGAAGGTAATGCCCAAAGTCAGCTCATGCGAACCCGACTGTACCGAGCTCAGCTTGTTCAGCATATAATCATAAGAATAACCCAACCTGAAACGGCTGCTTACATTGAACTGCACCAGGCCCGAAATGGAATTGACGTTGCTTAGTGAAATGTTTTGGCTGTAGGCTTTATTCCACAAGTTTAAGCCTGTACGGTAAGAACCGCCCAGCCACACCCTATCGTTAAAAATGAACATGGCGCTTAAATCTAAACTGGTTGGCCCTTTAAAATCTTCCTTGATCAGGATGCTTGGCCTTAACCTTACCTCGTCTGACAGGTTGTTGAGCATACCGGCAATGATGTACATGTGGCGCTTACGCTTCAGGTTTTCTGTTGTTCCGGCATCCCACTTGAAAATGCTGTTCGATTTGTCGCCCGACAGCAGATCCATAACCGATGCTCCTACATAAAAGTTCTCATTGTAATAGTAAACTCCAAAACGCGCATCGGGAATATAGCTGTTGATTTGTCCGGTTGGCAAATTAGGGTCGTTAGCATCAACCGGGTTGAGTTTGGTGCCATCGAGCGAATAGTTGGTTACGCCTAGCGCCAAACCGAAGCTCAGGCGTTGGGTATCTTCGGCATTGAGCCTTAAGCGGTAGGCGAAATTGGCATAAGCCGAAGCCGATGATTGCGCGCCTAATTTATCGCCGGTAAGTTGCAAGCCTACGCCCATACGCTTGGTTACGGGATCTACTACGCCATCTATCGAAACCTGCCCTGTATTCGGCGCGCCATTTAGACCCGTCCACTGGGTACGGAGCGCCATCTGGCCAAACCAATCTTCCTTATAACCCGCATAGGCTGGGTTTACGCTCAATGCATTGAACATGTATTGCGTAAACTGGATGTTTTGCTGCGCTCCTGCAGGTTTTAAACCTGCAAGGACTAAGCTTAAGCCAATGATTGTTGTTTTGATATAATGCTTTTTCATAATTTCTACTCTTGAATACCTCATGATAAAATTTCTGATTAACGTTTAATTAAAACCCATCCTTTTATCGTGCTGCTGGTATTGCCTTTTATCAGCTTAATGGTATAGTAATAGGTACCTTCGTTCAGGTTCTCGCCATTCCAATTGTTTTGGTAGTTTTTGCTATAGTATACCTGGTTGCCCCAACGGTTGTAGAACTCAACTTCAGCCCTGTCATAGCTTGGCAAGCCTACAATGACAAAGTAGTCGTTTTTGCCATCACCGTCAGGAGTGATCACGTTAGGGATAAAGAAGCCTTCAACAGTTACTTCAACATTGGCTACGTTGGTCCAGTTGCCATAGGCATCTCTTACGCGGTAGGTGAAGGTATCTTTTCCGGTGAAGCCACTGTTTGGCGTATAGGTAATGGTACCATCGCTATTTACCTTAACGGTTCCGTTTTTAGGCTGACCGATGATTTCTACCTTGGTAGGATCTAGTTCGGCGCCATCTTTCACGTCGTTTTTGATTACTGGAATAACTACCGGTTTGTTGAACTGGGTTTTATCAGCATCATCAAGCGCTTTCGGATTGCTGGCCACTACCGTGATGTTCACAACCGCCGGATTTGAAGTTTGTCCGTTGGTATCTTTTACGGTATAGGTAAAGTCGTCGGCACCTACATAGCCAGGGTTTGGCGTATAAGTTACCGTACCATCGGCATTAACGGTTACCGTACCATGTTTAGGCTGTACGGTAATGACCACGCTGGCCGGAACAATTGGCGTGCTACCTGCCACATCGTTGGTTTCGATGGCAATTTTAACCGGATCGTTCTGACGCGTAGTTGCATTATCGTTGTTGGCTACCGGTGGTTTGGCCAAGGCGGTTACCGTAGGCGTATCATTGGTAGCTGTGGTACCCGATTGGTCGGTTACTGGTTTGTTGGCCGGATCGGTTGCGTTAACAAGTGCCTGGTTAGTTACATTGCCTTTTGCAATATCTGCTGCTGTAATTACATAAGTTCTTACCACAGTTGTTGAGGCGCCAGGGGCCAATGTACCTGCTACATTAATTGCACCTGCACCCAGTAATGGATCGGTTAGCACCAGGTTGCCCAAGGTTACGTTACCGGTGTTGGTCATGGTAAACGTATACTCAATTGGATTACCCAATACAAACGCTCCTCCTACTCCGGTTCCGGTGTTGGTTACCTTTTTAACCAAGGCAATTGCACCGGTTTGTACCAATGGTGTAACAGTACAGGTTGGACAGGCTGGTGTTGGTGGCGTAAGCGGATAGTTAGGGTCGGCCGGTGCCACTGGCGTTGGATCGGTAGAAGTAACCGTAATGGTATTGTTTCTTGGATCTTTTGCCGAAGCTGTAGCCAAGTTGAATACGCCACGGTTATCCAAATCGGCCTGCGTAATTACATGATAAGCAGTAAAGGTACTGTTATCAATTGCACCTGGTGCCAACGAGGCAATCGGTCCACCTACTACGGTTGCATTTGGATCGTTAATGGTAACATTAGTCAGGGTGACGTTGCCCGTATTGGTTACTTTAAAGGTATAGTTGATGCGGTCGCCTACATTCACCTTGCCATCGGCATTGGTATCGTTGTATACGCCATCCTTAGTTAAGGTCATGCTGCCTGTCTGTACGATTGGAGTTACCGTACAGGTTGGACAGGCAGGAACTGGAGGCGTTACCGGATAGTTAGGGTCGCCAGGGGCAACAGGCGTTGGATCGGTTGAGGTAACCGTTACATCGTTGTTGCGTGGATCCTTGCCTTTGGCCGTTGCGATGTTGAACACGCCACCGTTATCAAAATCGGCCTGGGTCAACACGTGGTAAGCCGTAAAGGTGCTATTATCACTTGCGCCTACTGCCAAG
Source organism: Pedobacter sp. TM02 (assembly GCF_059705275.1). NCBI lineage: Bacteria > Pseudomonadati > Bacteroidota > Sphingobacteriia > Sphingobacteriales > Sphingobacteriaceae > Pedobacter > Pedobacter sp. TM02. Next base: position 1,383,991 of record NZ_AP046530.1, on the reverse strand, counting down.
GTAGCTATCGGGCCACCAGTTACCACCGCATTGTTATCGGTAACCGTGATGTTAGTCAGCGTTACGTTACCGGTGTTGGTTACTTTAAAGGTATAGTTGATGCGGTCGCCGATGTTCACCTTGCCGTCGCCGTTGGTATCGTTGTAGGTACCTTCTTTAGCCAAAGTCATGCTGCCTGTCTGTACGATTGGTGTTACCGTACAGGTTGGGCAGGCCGGTGTTGGCGGCGTTACCGGATAGTTAGGATTGCCTGGCGCCAACGGTGTTGGATCATTGGATGTTGTTGTTACATCGTTGTTGCGTGGATCCTTGCCTTTGGCCGTTGCCAGGTTGAACACTCCGCCGTTGTCGATATCGGCCTGGGTCAACACGTGGTAAGCCGTGAAGGTGCTGTTATCGCTTGCGCCCGGCGCCAAAGAGGCAATCGGACCGCCTGCTACGGTTGCGTTGTTGTCGGTTACGGTTACGTTGGTTAAGGTTACGTTGCCCGTGTTGGTTACCACGAAGGTATAGTTGATGCGGTCGCCCGCATTTACCTTGCCATCAGCATTGGTATCGTTGTAGGTACCTTCTTTAGCCAAAGTCATGCTACCTGTCTGTACAATTGGCGTAACGGTACAGGTTGGACAGGCAGGAACTGGAGGCGTTACCGGATAGCCAGGGTCGCCAGGGTTCAGTGGCGTTGGATCATTCGAGGTAGTTGTTACATCGTTGTTGCGTGGATCCTTGCCTTTGGCCGTTGCGATGTTGAACACCCCGCCGTTGTCAAAATCGGCCTGGGTCAATACATGGTAAGCCGTAAAGGTACTGTTATCACTTGCACCCGGCGCCAATGAGGCGATTGGTCCACCCACTACAGTTGCGTTGGCATCGGTAATGGTTACATTAGTTAAGGTTACGTTGCCGGTATTGGTTACTTTAAAGGCATAGTTGATGCGGTCGCCAATATTCACTTTGCCGTCGCCGTTGGTATCATTGTAGGTACCTTCTTTGGCCAGGGTCATGCTGCCTGTCTGTACGATTGGTGTTACCGTACAGGTTGGACAGGCCGGCGTTGGAGGCGTTACCGGATAGCCCGGATCGCCAGGGTTCAGCGGCGTTGGATCGTTCGAGATAGTTGTTACATCGTTGTTGCGCGGATCCTTGCCTTTGGCCGTTGCCAGGTTGAACACTCCGCCGTTGTCGATATCGGCCTGGGTTAATACATGATAAGCCGTGAAAGTGCTGTTATCGCTAGCTCCTACCGCTAATGAAGCGATTGGCCCGCCAGCAACAGTTGCATTGGCATCGGTTACGGTTACGTTGGTTAAGGTTACGTTGCCGGTGTTGGTTACTACGAAGGCATAGTTGATACGATCTCCCGCATTTACCTTGCCATCGCTGTTGGCATCTTGATAAACGCCTTCTTTAGCCAGAGTCATGCTGCCTGTCTGTACGATTGGTGTTACCGTACAGGTTGGACAGGCCGGTGTTGGCGGCGTTACCGGATAGCCCGGATCGCCAGGATTCAGCGGCGTTGGATCGTTCGAGGTAGTTGTTACATCGTTGTTGCGTGGATCCTTGCCTTTGGCCGTTGCTGTGTTGAACACCCCGCCGTTGTCGATATCGGCCTGAGTCAACACGTGGTAAGCCGTAAAGGTACTGTTATCGCTGGCTCCTACCGCTAACGAAACGATTGGGCCACCTGTTACCACGGCATTGTTATCGGTAACCGTAATGTTAGTCAGTGTTACGTTGCCGGTGTTGGTTACTACAAAAGTATAGTTGATGCGGTCGCCCACATTTACCTTGCCATCACCGTTGGTATCGTTGTACACACCATCTTTGGCCAGGGTCATGCTACCAGTCTGTACAATCGGAGTAACCGTACAGGTTGGACAAGCCGGAACTGGAGGCGTTACAGGATAGCCAGGATCGCCTGGATTCAGTGGCGTTGGGTCGTCTGAAGTGGTGGTGATGTCATTATTTTTTGGATCTTTTGCTTTAGCTGTTGCAATGTTAAACACGCCACCATTATCAAAATCGGCTTGGGTCAATACATGGTAAGCCGTGAAAGTGCTGTTATCGCTTGCGCCTACAGCCAACGAAGCAATCGGACCACCCACTACGGTTGCATTGGCATCGGTAAGGGTTACGTTGGTCAGCGTTACGTTGCCCGTATTGGTTACTTTAAAGGTATAGTTGATACGGTCGCCGATGTTTACTTTGCCATCGCCGTTGGTATCGTTGTATGCACCTTCTTTGGTCAAAGTCATGCTGCCTGTCTGTACGATTGGTGTTACCGTACAGGTTGGACAGGCCGGTGTTGGAGGCGTTACCGGATAGTTCGGATCGCCAGGGGCAACAGGCGTTGGATCGGTTGAAGTAACGGTTACATCGTTGTTGCGTGGATCCTTGCCTTTGGCCGTTGCCAGGTTGAACACACCGCCGTTGTCGATATCGGCCTGGGTCAACACGTGGTAAGCCGTGAAGGTGCTGTTATCGCTTGCGCCTACAGCCAAGGTCGCTATCGGGCCACCAGCTACGGTAGCATTGTTATCAGTTAAGGTAATGTTGGTCAAGGTTACGTTGCCGGTGTTGGTTACCACAAACGTGTAGTTGATTCGGTCGCCAACGCTTACCTTGCCATCGCTGTTGGCATCTTGATAAACGCCTTCTTTAGCCAGACTCATGCTACCAGTCTGTACGATTGGTGTTATGGTACAGGTTGGACAGGCCGGTGTTGGAGGTGTAATTGGCGTATTTGGATCGCCAGGTGCCAACGGTGTTGGATCGGTAGAAGTAACCGTTATATCGTTGTTACGCGGATCTTTGGCTTTGGCAGTAGCCAAGTTGTACACACCGCCGTTGTCTAAATCGGCTTGGGTTAATACATGGTAACCGGTAAATGTTGTATTGTCGATTGCACCTACAGCCAAAGTAGCTATCGGGCCACCGCTTACGGTTGCGTTAACATCGGTTACGGTTACGTTGGTCAAGGTTACGTTGCCGGTGTTGGTTACTACAAAAGTATAGTTGATGCGGTCGCCCACATTTACCTTGCCATCACCGTTGGTATCGTTGTATACCCCGTCCTTGGCCAGGGTCATGCTACCTGTCTGTACAATTGGCGTAACGGTACAGGTTGGACAGGCCGGCGTTGGAGGCGTTACCGGATAGTTAGGATCGCCTGGGGCCAACGGCGTTGGATCATTGGATGTTGTTGTTACATCGTTGTTGCGCGGGTCTTTACCTGTTGCGCTTGCCAGGTTGAATACACCGCCATTGTCTAAATCAGCTTGCGTCAATACATGGTAAGCAGTAAAGGTGCTGTTGTTGCTTGCGCCCGGTGCCAACGAGGCAATCGGACCGCCCACTACGGTTGCGTTGTTGTCGGTTACGGTTACGTTGGTCAGCGTTACGTTCCCGGTATTGGTTACCACAAAAGTATAGTTGATGCGGTCGCCAACATTCACTTTACCATCGCCATTAAAATCGAAGTAACTGCCTTCTTTAGCCAAAGTCATACTACCCGTTTGCGTAACTGGAGTTACGGTACAGGTTGGACAGGCCGGCGTTGGAGGCGTTACCGGATAGCCTGGATCACCAGGATTTAAAGGCGTAGGGTCGTTTGAAGTTCTGCTTACATCGTTGTTGCGTGGATCTTTACCAATAGCCGTTGCCAAGTTGAACACCCCGCCGTTGTCGATATCGGCCTGGGTCAATACATGGTAAGCGGTGAAAGTGCTGTTGTTGCTTGCGCCCGGTGCCAAAGAGGCAATCGGACCGCCAACTACGGTTGCGTTGTTATCGGTTACGGTTACGTTGGTCAAGGTTACGTTACCAGTATTAGTTACTAAGAAAGTATAGTTGATGCGGTCGCCCACATTAACCTTGCCGTCGGCATTGGTATCGTTGTAGGTACCCTCTTTGGCCAGGGTCATGCTGCCAATTTGTACAATCGGAGTTACCGTACAGGTTGGACAGGCCGGCGTTGGAGGCGTTACCGGATAGTTTGGACTAGCAGGTGCCAATGGCGTTGGATCGGTTGAGGTAACGGTTACGTTATTGTTTCTAGGATCCTTAGCCTCCGCAGTAGCTAGGTTAAACACCCCGCCGTTGTCGATATCGGCCTGGGTCAATACATGGTAAGCGGTGAAAGTGCTGTTGTTGCTTGCGCCCGGCGCCAAAGAGGCAATCGGACCGCCCGCTACGGTTGCGTTGTTGTCGGTTACGGTTACGTTGGTCAGCGTTACGTTGCCCGTGTTGGTTACCACGAAGGTATAGTTGATGCGGTCGCCCACATTTATTTTACCATCAGCATTGAAATCGTTGTATACCCCGTCTTTGGCCAGGGTCATGCTGCCTGTCTGTACGATTGGCGTAACGGTACAGGTTGGACAGGCCGGCGTTGGTGGCGTTACCGGATAGTTAGGATCGCCTGGCGCCAACGGCGTTGGATCATTGGATGTTGTTGTTACATCGTTGTTGCGCGGGTCCTTGCCTTTGGCCGTTGCCAGGTTGAACACCCCGCCGTTGTCTAAATCAGCTTGCGTCAATACATGGTAAGCGGTGAAGGTGCTGTTGTTGCTTGCGCCCGGTGCCAAAGAGGCAATCGGACCGCCCGCTACGGTTGCGTTGTTGTCGGTTACGGTTACGTTGGTCAGCGTTACGTTGCCCGTGTTGGTTACTACGAAGGTATAGTTGATGCGGTCGCCCACATTCACCTTGCCGTCGGCATTGGTATCGTTGTAGGTACCCTCTTTGGCCAGGGTCATGCTGCCTGTCTGTACGATCGGAGTTACCGTACAGGTTGGACAGGCCGGCGTTGGAGGCGTTACCGGATAGTTAGGATCGCCTGGCGCCAACGGCGTAGGGTCGTTCGAGGTAGTTATTACGTCGTTGTTGCGCGGATCCTTGCCTTTGGCCGTTGCCAGGTTGAACACCCCGCCGTTGTCGATATCGGCCTGGGTCAATACATGATAAGCGGTGAAGGTGCTGTTGTTGCTTGCGCCTGGCGCCAAAGAGGCAATCGGACCGCCCGCTACGGTTGCGTTGTTGTCGGTTACGGTTACGTTGGTCAGCGTTACGTTGCCCGTGTTGGTTACCACGAAGGTATAGTTGATGCGGTCGCCCACATTAACCTTGCCGTCGGCGTTGGTATCGTTGTAGGTACCCTCTTTGGCCAGGGTCATGCTGCCTGTCTGTACGATTGGAGTTACCGTACAGGTTGGACAGGCCGGCGTTGGTGGCGTTACCGGATAGCCAGGATCGCCAGGATTTAAAGGCGTAGGGTCGTTTGAAGTCGTGGTTACATCGTTATTGCGCGGGTCCTTGCCTTTGGCCGTTGCCAGGTTGAACACCCCGCCGTTGTCGATATCGGCCTGGGTCAACACGTGGTAAGCGGTAAAGGTGCTGTTGTTGCTTGCGCCCGGTGCCAACGAGGCAATCGGACCGCCAGCAACGGTTGCGTTGTTGTCGGTTACGGTTACGTTGGTCAGCGTTACGTTGCCCGTGTTGGTTACCACGAAGGTATAGTTGATGCGGTCGCCCACATTAACCTTGCCGTCGGCGTTGGTATCGCTGTAGGTACCTTCTTTGGCCAGGGTCATGCTGCCTGTCTGTACGATTGGTGTTACCGTACAGGTTGGACAGGCCGGCGTTGGAGGCGTTACCGGATAGTTAGGATCGCCTGGCGCTAACGGCGTAGGGTCGTTTGAAGTCGTGGTTACATCGTTGTTGCGCGGATCCTTGCCTTTGGCCGTTGCCAGGTTGAACACCCCGCCGTTGTCGATATCGGCCTGGGTCAATACGTGGTAAGCGGTGAAGGTGCTGTTGTTGCTTGCGCCCGGCGCCAAAGAGGCAATCGGACCGCCCGCTACGGTTGCGTTGTTGTCGGTTACGGTTACGTTGGTCAGCGTTACGTTGCCCGTATTGGTTACCACGAAGGTATAGTTGATGCGGTCGCCCACATTCACCTTGCCGTCGGCGTTGGTATCGTTGTAGGTACCCTCTTTGGCCAGGGTCATGCTGCCTGTCTGTACGATTGGTGTAATGGTACAGGTTGGACAGGCCGGCGTTGGAGGCGTTACCGGATAGTTAGGGTCGCCTGGCGCCAACGGCGTTGGATCTGTTGAAGTAGCACTTACGTCGTTGTTTTTAGGGTCTTTACCTACAGCCGTAGCTGAGTTGTAAACACCGCTATTATCCAAGTCTGCTTGGGTAAGCACATGATATCCGGTAAAAGTACTATTATTGCTCGCACCAGCAGCCAAAGTGGCAATTGGCCCGCCAGTTATCGTGGCATTTACATCGGTTAGTGTAATATTGGTTACCGGAACAGTACCCGTATTGGTTACCACGAAGGTATAGTTGATGCGGTCGCCTACATTTACCTTGCCGTCGGCATTGGTATCGTTGTATACCCCGTCTTTTGCAACAGTAATTTCTGCTTTGTAAACTGTGATGTTTACGGTAATTGGATCAGAATCTACGCCATCAGGTGTTCTTAAAATATAGGTGTAGCTATCTGGGCCAACATAATTATTTGATGGCGTATAAGTAATGGTACCATCAGGATTAACCGTAATGGTTCCATGGCTCGGGTCGGTGCCTTTCACCACAGTTGTTCCGATACCACTTGCGCCGTCGTTTGCTGTTACCGTAGTGGTTACGGCCGTATTGATAGGCGTGGTATCCGTATCTGTAGCCCCTACCGGCTTGATAATGATTTCGAAAGTCTGCGGTGCAGAAGTGTCAACACCTCCGTTTGCAGTTCCTCCGTTATCATGAATTTGAACAGTTACCGTTGTCTTGCCATATTTATTTGGTGCTGGCGTATAGGTTAAATTCCCTGCCGCATCAATGGCTGGCTGTGTAGTGAATAAAGCATTGTTATTGTTGCTTACGATAAAATTCAACGCTTGGCCACTTTCATCAGCTGGACCAGCATTTAATGCCGTTGCCCAACCGTTTACAGTTTTAACTACTGCTGTAGAACTTATGGTAATGGTTTGGTCGGCTCCTTTGGTAAATGAAGGTGCATCGTTAACAGGATCAACGGTTATGGTTAAGGTACTGGTAGAAGTTACCGTTCCATCGCTAACGGTATAAGTAATTACATCAACCGGGCCATTATAATTGGCCAAGGGTACAAAAGTATAACTGCCATCGGCATTAAGGGTAATTGTACCTTTTCCAGCAATAAGATGCGAAGTACCTGCGGTATAATCTATACCACCGATAGTATATTTGGTTACAGTTAAGGGATCGTTATCTGCATCAGTATCATTAGCCAGTACGCCATTAGCCGCACTTACCGTCAGTGTTGCGTCCTCATTGGTCGATTTGACATCTGGATTGGCAACTGGTGCAACATTGGTTGGAATTACATTTAAGGTCAAGGTACTGGTTGTTGTCGCCGTACCATCAGTTATCGTATAAGTAATTACATCAACCGCACCTGTAAAGTTGGTTACCGGTACAAAAGTATAGCTACCGTTGGCATTAAGGGTAATGGTTCCTTTTCCTGGGATGAGATGTGAAGTACCTGCGGTATAGTCGACACCACCAATGGTGTATTTGGTTACAGTCAAAGCATCTCCATCTACATCGCTGTCATTTGTCAACACACCACTGGCTGCCACTGTTAAGGTGGTGTTCATGTTGGTGCTGTTCACATCGATATTGGCCACAGGAGGCGAATTGGTAATGGTTACACCGGCAGCAGTTTTGATGTTATTACAACCTACTCCACTCGGATTACCATTACACTCGGTATCAACGTTGCCCGAGAAGGTTGGCGTACTTTCATCGGTAGCATCTGGATCGGCAATATCAGCTGGCCTTAAAATAGTTGCCCTTGGCGTAACTGTTGTATTTTTTAAAGCCTGTCCGATGGTACCTGTAATCACATACGTGGCTTGCGAGCCATTGGTCATGCTCAAAGTAGCCGTATATTTGGTCGCAGTTGTTACCGGCGAAGTTGCCACTACGGTACCTGTATTGGTTGTTAAATTAACCGAATTGATGGTAAAACCTGCCGGATATTCAAAGCCAAAGGTTGCTCCTGTTACGTCACTAACACTTTGTGCATTTTGTAAGTTTTTAATCACGATGGTATAGGTTACCGTATTGCCTACCTGTTGCGTAGTTACCGAAGGCGTGATACTGGTTACCTCTAAATCGGCCTGATAAATGGTGGCACTGATGGTTTGTGTTACCTCATTACCTTCCACGAAGGAATAGGTATCCAGCGCCCTGTTATTTCCCCAATCTGTATCTCCAGCCCCGCCATTATTACTGTTTTTACCAAATTTATGGCCATTAGTAGTACTTGAAACACCATTTACACCAAAAGTTGGTTTTGTTGGAGATGATGGCGTCGCACTGGCACTGTTACCTGTAGTATTGACATCGCTATCGTCCCAATAAACGACATCCTTACCAGGGACAACCGTATAGTTTCCATCAGTAGTTAATTGCTCGGTAATAATACCATTTGGATTGATTTCTACGTCGATGAAGGGAAAATGCACCTCTGCGCCAAATAGTTGTACCTTAATGGTATTTAAAACCGTTCCTGGTGGCGTGGCCAAACCAGCTGTAATAGGGTCGGCTACAGAAGCCCCCGCTTTTCCATCCCAATAAACCTGATTCGTTCCGGCAACACAGCTGCCAATCAGTACCCTGTCTATAAAATTGCCGTTACCCGGTATAGTTATTTTATATGAACCGGCCAAGTTAGACGTAAAATTGACATAGGCTCCTTTAGAACTCACATAAGTGGCCGATCCCTCTACCCCCAAAAAGGAGATATTAGATACAGTAGGAAACTGCGGACTTGCCGCCTTTACCCAGGTTGTTGCTCCTTGTGCCGTAGACGTTTCGGGCAACTCATTGGAAGGCTTTGCATAAAAGAGTTTATGGGTAATATTGAGTCCATCATCCGTTTCATTTGGGTTTTTTACATTTGGATTGGTGGAAGAGTTTAAACTTTTACGCGTTGAAGTACCTGTACCGTTTGCACCTGTAGTATACCCCCTATTATTCGCAAAAAAAGTAAAACCTACGCCTACTTGCCCATTGCCACTTACTTGGTAAGCAAATCCATCTTTGGTCAATACATAAAGCTTACCATAAAAACCGCCTGTTGCTGAGTTATAATCGTTAACAATATGTGCATTGAATACGTTAGTATAGGCTCTTCCCGATTTAAATGGATAGGTAACCAAATCTGTTTGCGCGGCTGCTGCCGATCGTACCGTTACATCCCAGGCCAAAATTAATGGCTGATTAGAAGGTTGCTCTGATGTATTGGTTGCTGTCCAACTGGCATTTGCACTTACCGTAGGTACACTTGGATTTCCACTGAAAGTAACATTTGGAGAAATGAAGTCTATTTCAAAAATACCGTCAGCTCCAGTTGTATTCTGTATTACAAAAGGGGTATAACCTCCTGATGCTGGTAATGCTCCGGCTAATTCTTGTGCTCTCGTACCAATACGGCCGGTAGATGTGCTATTGCCAGAACTACTATTATAGTTATCCCTGTTTGCATTAGGAACCGTACTAGGATTAAACACATTGATTGTTCCCCCACCTATACCTTGAGCACTCGAGCCCATATAGATATATTCGTTATTTTTCACGAATACTTTTATGGTGCCGCGACTTTGAAATGGCCAGCTACCTGTATTCGCCGAACCAGATGAACTTAAAAGCAAGGCCCTTCTGCCACTGGCACCACTTGGGTATAAATCTTTTGACCCATCTGCAAACACATTTGATGAACAGAATGTAGCTAAAAGGAAAATAAATGAATAGAGAATTCGTTTGTAAAGTTGTATCATATTCAAACAGCGTTTTATATCTATTATAAACTCGTCGCAAATATGTAGGCGCAAAGGCCTAAAAAACGAGTCATCCGTGCGGCGTGGACATCATGCCGCACGGATGATACATCGCAAATCAACATCGCTATAAGGGCTTAAAAAAGGCTCGAAGCTGAAATAAAGATACCTTGTCTGAAAATAGGCGAACCAACGAGCGGGCTTGGGCGCCACAAGGCAGAAAGAGTGGCATTATACCTCGCAAGCCAAGCAAACTGTTGCAAACAGCATAGCCAAACAGTCCAAAACAGCAAAGTGACTTACGGAGAACTTGCTGCACATCGATAGAGAAGAAGAATAGATTATACTGACTAGGACTTGATACGATCTCTGTACTCGGAAGGTGTACAGCCTTTGATTTGTTTGAACTGCCGGTTAAAAGAAACCTTTGCATTAAAGCCGCTTTTTTCGGCCAGCTCTTCCAAATTCATATCCAGCGTTTCGTTATCCAATAATTTGCAGGCATAATTTACCCTGCATCCATTGATAAACTGATAAAAAGTTTGCTTCAGTTGCATGTTAAACACTTGCGTAAGGTGGTGGTTCGGGATTTTCAGGTGGTTGGCAAGGCTGCTCAACGAGAGCGAGGTATCTAAAAAAAGTTTATCTTCTTCCACGGCGGCAACCAGCCTCTTTTGATAGGCCAGCAACTGTTCATGGTTAAGTGGAGAGCGTTCGTATTTTATGTTTTGGCGCCCTACTTCCCTACCGTAATCGCCAGGCATTGCCAACGCGCTTCTTTTCAACAGCTTATTTAATGTATAGTTAAAAACCGTGAGGATGAATATGAGCATACAGGTGTAAACAATGATCCGCAGCAAATAAACGGCATTCGGATTGTGAGTTACCTGCCCCGAAAACGATAGAATCATCATAATCGTAGCCAGGAAGAGCAAAAACACCCGGCCAAAAACAAACATCAGCAGCTTATCTCTAAACTGTCCGAATATTCTCCTGCTCGAAAATACCGAATACAGGGTATAGCCCAAAAAAGAAAGGGGGCCTATTCGATACAGCTGCTGATAAAAAGTTTGATGAACTTCTTCAGTGTTCTTGACCATTCCGAACATCAAGGCCAAAAACAAAAGACTAAAAGCGATAAAGGGTGCAGTATGTAACAGCACTTTCCAAGGCGGCAATAACCTATCGCGTAAGGCAACAATACCAAAGTACAAAATGGGGCCATACATAAGAATAAACGGTGCAATTTTGTTCTTCCATAGCTCCTCCGGATAAAAAACCTCCATACTAAAAGCATAAAAGCTGTTAACAAAAACATAAAAAATAGTCCACAGCAATATTTTATTGAACAGGTTTTTAACCAGCGACCGGTAAGCCAAATAAAAAGTAATGGCAGCCACCAGGCTCACACTAAACAAAATTAAAGGGATAAGAGGAGACTGCAATACCAGAGCCAAACGCATCAGCATAATCAAAAAAAGAAAATTCGACCAGGTAAGGCTAGGCGCTTTGCCGTTCCAACTGCAAAAGGTATTCTGAAGGCGTAAAGCCGGTACGCTCCTTAAAATACTTATTGAACGAAGTTTTTGAATTGAAACCGCAAGAATATGCCAAAGATTCTATTTTGAGCCTTCCCTGGTTGCCACTTAGCAATTCTATGGCATATAGAATTCTGTAATCGGCCACAAAATTATGGAAGCTGCGTTCTAAGTAAACATTGAACAGCTGCGAAAAGTAATGTTTGGGTATGCCCAATTCCTTCGCCAGAAAATCGAGCGACAAGCTCGGTTCCAGGTAAACACGGGTATCTTCAAAATAATTGACAATGCGTTCCTTGTATTCGTTGGCTTGCTCATCGGCCAAGGCAGAATTTTTATAGCTTTTAAACTGCAAGCTGTCTTCCAGTTCGAGAAGTTTTGCCTTGATGGCATTTTTATCGCCCACCACCCAATACCAGCCAATGGCGATATTGATAAAAACCAATAAGCCATAGGCAAAATAGCGATAGTCGAAGCCCATATCTATTTTGGCAATACCCCAACCAATAACCATGAGGCTAACCAAAATGGCAATCAGGATATACAAGGCTGCTATGGTAACCAACAAGATATCGGCATCGGGCTTGTTTATGGTGTTCGACTTCCAAATTTTGGCCAACACATGTACGCTATAAGGAATGAGCGACAGGATAATGATGCCATAGGAGTTTTGGTAAAACGTAAAAGCATAGCTTCCCCAAGGGTTGTTCATATCGGTAGTAAGCGCTACAACCAAATAAAACAAGCTAAACCCCATAAAAGGCACTAGGTGGAGGCTGTCTTTAAAGGTAATGCTTAGAGGCTTGTTAATAAGCGAGCGGTAGGCACAATACAACAAGGGGCCGAATAATAGCCAGCTCGGATTCCACATGTTAAACGCAGCCTTAATGCCTCCATCAACCCAATCAAACTTATAGACGATATTGAGGATACCTAATACAAAAATCAGGGTTGTGAGCAGACGAAAGTCGTTTCCCAGCCTATTTAGGCGGAGAACCCACTTAGGGTAATTTAGTTTGAGCATAATATATTAAGGATGTAAGACAAAAATACAATTTCTAATTAATTAAAAATTAATTTTTTCATCCAAAACACGCCCATTGGTTACAATCAGGTAAAAACACCTGATTAAAACAGCCTTTTTTATTATTAAACCTGTATTTTAACTTAATTGTTACGAAAAAAATCAAGTAACCATTTCATTCATAACCCTATGCCTCAGCCATGTTAAGCCCAAACAATAAGCCGGCTGGCTTGTTTTGATAGCAAAAGAGAACTTATGAGATCGATTTGGAAAGGCGCTATCGGCTTCGGCCTGGTTAATATTCCCGTTAAGCTTTATTCGGGCGTACAGAACAGCAACCTCGATTTGGATATGCTCGATGAACGCGACCATGCCAAAATCAGGTTCCAGCGTGTAAATGAAGATACTCACAAAGAAGTACCTTACGAAAAGATTGTACGCGGCTATTTTTTAAAAGACCGCTACATCATACTCGACGAACACGATTTTGAAGAAGCCGCTCCTGAAAAAAACAAAATAATCGAGCTCGAAAATTTTGTGGACATCCAAGAGATCAGTCCGGTTTATTACGAAACCTCTTATTACACCGAACCCGAAAAGCAAGGCGTTAAAGCCTATGCCCTGTTGCTCAAGGCCCTCGAAAAATCGAAAAAAGCCGGTATTGCCCGTTTCGTACTGCGCAATACCGAAAACCTGTGTGTTATCCACCCCTTGGATGGCGTTATCGTTGTAACCAAAATGAGGTTCCAGGAAGAAATAAGGGATACGAAAGACTTGAAAAAAGTTGACGACAGCAAGATTAGCAAGAAAGAAATGGATGTGGGCCTAGCCCTGATCAAACAATACAGTTCCAATTTCGACATCAGCGCTTTTAAAGACGAATACCGTGCAGAACTGCTTAAAATTATCAAGGCAAAAGCCAAAGGCAAACGCGTGGTAGTGAAGAAAATGAAGCCTCAAAAGGCCAGCAGCGATAACCTGTACGACCAATTAATGAAAAGTTTAGGTACTAAGCAACAGGCATAGCGCGATAATACTCCCTGCCTACGGCTCCTTAAGCGTTGGCGTTCAGTGCTTTCATAATTTTCTTCAGGTCAATACCCTTGCCTAAAACCGGCTTAAAAATATCGCCCATGGCTTCTACCCGCTCCACGGCATTAAAAATGGTAAAATCTTGCATCTTCAGTCCTTTTTTCACTTCGTCCCAATGCAAGGGCATAGATACCGTAGCGCCCGGCTTTGGCCTTACCGAATAAGGTGCCGCAATAGTAGCCTGGGCCCTGTTCTGTAAAAAATCGAGGTACATTTTCCCCTTTCTGTCGGCTACCGTACGTTCTAGACTAGTATAAGCAGGTAATTCGCGATGCACCAGGTTTACAATGATGCGCGCAAATTCTTTCGATTGCTCATAAGTATACTTTGCTCCAAGCGGAATGTAGATATGCAGCCCCGTAGAACCGCTCGTTTTGCAATAACTGGGTACACCCATGCCATCGAGCACTTGTTTGGTTACCTGCGCAGCCTCTATAACTTGGTCGAATGAATTTTTATCAGGATCCAAATCAATGATGCACCAGGTTGGATAATCCGGTTTTTTGATGGTGCTGTTCCACGGGTTCATTTCTATGCAGCCTAAACCGGCCATGTAAAGTAAGGTAGCCTCGTTGTTGCCGAGCAAAAAATGCTTGTCTTCGTCGCTGTCGCCACTATGATATAAATAGGTATCCATCCAATCGGGTACCTTGCCGGTAACGTCTTTTTGGTAAAAGCTATGGCCGGTTATGCCATTTGGAAAGCGGTTGAGCGATTGGGGCCTGTTTTTGAGGTAAGGCAAGAGGTAAGGGGCCACCTGGTAATAATAATTGATTAATTCGCGCTTGCTGATTTGCTCTATGGGCCAAAATAGCTTTTTCAGGTTGGTAAACTTCAGTTGGTGTGTGCCAATCTTCTTAACCTGGGTCTGTTCGTTTGGGTTGAGCAGCGTTTTGCGCCTGCTCCCTTTAATGGGCTTAGCCAGCTTATCGGCAATTTGCCCTTCAATCACTTCCTTAGTCTCTTTTTCCTTTTCCAAAGTTACCTCCTTCGCTTTTTTATCTTCTCGCATACCTTCAAACGAAGGGTGGCGCATAAGGCCATAGCTGGTCATTTCCGTGAAGCTCACTTCCCCTATCAGCTTAGGCTTGAGCCAGGTAGCTGTGGCATGGGGTGGATTTGGCCTAAAGCGGCTAGGCTTGTTTACATTGGGCTCGGTATCGAACGACGGTTGGTCTACCACCAATGGCTCAAAGAGCCGCATCATTTCCCGTTGTGTTTTGAGGTTAAATCCGGTTCCTATTTTGCCAGTATAAACAAATTTACCTTGCTCAAAAACGCCAACCAATAATGCGCTGAACGGCTTGCTGGTGCCCTCATTCCTGGTATAACCGCCAATAACCACCTCCTGCCTCTTATTGGCCTTTATTTTTAGCCATTTTGTTGTGCGATGGCCGGTTTCGTAAAGGCTATCTTTATGTTTAGCCATGATGCCTTCCAAGCCTATTTTTTTGGCGGCCTCCAAAAATTCGGTACCTGAAGTTTCGAATGCTTGGCTAAACCGGATCAGCTGATTTGAAGGCACCAGCTGTTGCAACAGCTTTCTGCGTTCGGTTAATGGCAGCTCTTTCAGGTCGTGGCCCTCATACCACAATATATCGAACACATAGTAGATCAATTCGCCGTCGGCTTCGCTGCGCCAGTTTTGCAAAGCGCCAAAATTAGCCATGCCTTTTTCGTTTACTACTACGATTTCGCCATCAATTATGGCATTGATGCCCCATTCTTTTAAGGCTTGGTAAACCGGATAGAACTTCTCGTTAAACGACTTGTCGTTCCTCGATTTCAGCTCCAATTTATTTTTGTTCATGAAGGCCAAAGCCCGATAGCCATCCCATTTTATTTCGTATAGCCAATTCTCATCGTCAACGGGCTTATTAACCAAGGTAGCCAACATAGGCTTAACCGAATCGTAAAAAGGCGCTTTACGCGCATTTTTAAATTGTATTTTTAAAGGTTTGGCTTGGCGGGGCTTGGCCTCGGCCTGTACTTTTTTGCCCACCGTTTTGATGGGGCCTTTGGTGGCTTTTTTTGTGGCTTGGCCATTAATGGTCGTGCTTGTTTTTTCTACCTGGGCTATTGTTTTTTTAGAAAGCACCGACTTGTTTTTTTTGAGGATATCGGCCGTACTTGCATACCGATCTTCGAGTTTCATCAGCAACCAGGCATTCTCTTCCTTTCCATGGGTCTTAACCAGGGCATATTCGCCTTTTAGTTTTTTGCCTTTTAGCCTGAATTTGATTTTGTGGGCATGGAGTTCGTGCAAAAGCTCTTTTTCCTGTTTTTTAACATCTTTTTCATGCAGGTCGACTGGTTCGTAGGTGCCTTCGTCCCAAACAATAACCGTACCCCCACCGTATTCGCCTTGAGGAATGATGCCTTCAAAACTGCGATAATCGTAGGGATGATCTTCTACCCTCATGGCCAATCGCTTTACTGTTGGATCGGTTGATGGGCCTTTAGGCACTGCCCAGCTCTTGAGCACACCGCCCATCTCTAGCCGAAAATCGTAGTGCAGGTGCGATGCCGCATGCTGCTGAACAACAAACCGCAGTGCTTTGCCATTGCTACGGCCACCCTGAGGTTCGGTGGTTTTGGCAAAAGAGCGTTTCTTTTTATATGCCGCTAAACTCATGATTGATAAGGGTTAGATCTCTTGTGTAACAATCTGTTTTTTAAAATGTTTAGCTAAAACGGTTGTTAAAATTATCCAAACATTTTTAAACCAGGCCTGTTTTTTTGAATGCACCATTACCCTATTGTTATGAAAAAGCAGGAACCACCCCAAAAGCCCGATACTCAATATGAAGTACCGCCTTTTCCTCAGCAAAAGCAGCGGCCACCAGGCAAGGAAAAGGCCATGCAGCCTCTGGCCGACCATGGAGAAGAAAGCTATAAAGGCTGTGGCAAATTAATGGGCAAAAAGGCCATCATCACTGGTGGCGATTCGGGAATTGGCAAAGCCATTGCCATTGCTTTTGCCCGCGAAGGCGCCGACGTGCTGATCAGCTACCTAAGCAGCGAGGAAACCCAAGACGCACAGGATTCGGCTAAATATGTAAAAGAAGCCGGCAGAAAAGCCATATTGGTAAAAGGCGACATCAGCAAAGAAAGCCATTGCCAAAAAATTGTAGCAAAAGCCGTCAAGGAATTCGGCCAGATTGATATTTTGGTAAACAATGCCGCTTTTCAGATGGCGAGGGAAAGTTTGGAAGCCATACCAACCGAAGAATGGGTCAAAACTTTCGAAACCAACATCCACTCCATGTTTTACCTGAGCAAAGCCGCCGAACTTTACATGAAAAAGGGTAGCTGTATCATCAACACCACTTCGGTCAATGCCTATAACCCTAGTCCTCTACTGCTACCCTACGCCGCTACCAAAGGCGCCATACAGAATTTCACGGCCAATTTGAGCCAAATTTTGCTCACTGCCGGCAAGGGCATCAGGGTAAACGCAGTTGCTCCAGGTCCCATTTGGACGCCATTGATTCCTTCTACCATGCCTGATCCCGAAAAATTTGGACAAGATACCCCCATGGGCAGACCTGGCCAACCCGTTGAAGTAGCACCTGCCTATGTATTTCTGGCCTCAGACGAAGCCAGCTATATTTCGGGCGCCACTATTCCGGTAACCGGAGGCAGGATCACCATTTAACCCTAAAATTTTAAAGCGATGAAAGACAAGCCAAAACCCAACCCTAAAAAACCGGTTCACGATGCCAAAGGCAAGGCCAGCTTTGACCAAAATGGGCAAGGTTCGGCGCCAAAATACGGGCAGGCCGGAGATACACCCAACGAATCGGGAAAAGGAATGGATCGGATGGCTAAAGGAAAAGCCAAGTCCTAGCCCAAAAGATACCCTATTTACGTTGGACTAAAGACTTATTAAGATGCCTTCAGCTGTGATCCGATATTTCAAATACGACGAGCAATCGCATACCCTCAAGATCACTTTTGTAACGGGCATGGAATACCATTACACAAACGTGCCCGAAAAGGTTTTTCAGCTATTGAAGGCCGCAGGTTCAAAAGGGCGTTATTTTAACCAGTACATCAAAGACAAGTTCAAGTTTAAAAAAATTAGCAATTAGCCAGCCATGCCAGAGGGACCATCTATTGTAATTTTAAGGGAATTGATAGAAGACCTGCACCTTAAAGGCAAGCCGGTACTCGAAGTGGGTGGCAATACAAGCTTAGACAAGAACCGGCTGATTGGTCAAAAAGTAACCGATTTTAAAAGCTGGGGCAAGCATTTTCTGATTTGTTTCCAGGAGCTTACGCTTCGGATCCATTTGATGCTTTTC
The DNA here is from genome assembly GCF_059705275.1 of Pedobacter sp. TM02. Taxonomy (NCBI): domain Bacteria; kingdom Pseudomonadati; phylum Bacteroidota; class Sphingobacteriia; order Sphingobacteriales; family Sphingobacteriaceae; genus Pedobacter; species Pedobacter sp. TM02. The sequence continues at coordinate 1,366,200 of NZ_AP046530.1, read as the reverse complement.
GGCACTTACCGCATCAACGAAAGAAAGGAAAGCAAGCCAAGCATCAGCCTTGTATTTGCCCATAACGAACTCAATTTCTATACCTGTTCGCTGCAATTTATAGCAGGCGACCTCCATAAGGTTTACGATTGGAAAGCCGATGTAATGAGCGATGAATGGGATGCCAAAAACGCGCTCAAAAAGGCAAAAGAAAAGGGAGAAACCCTGGTTTGCGATCTTCTATTGGACCAGCATATTTTTGCAGGTGTTGGCAACATCATCAAAAACGAGGTGCTTTACCGCATCAAGGTGCATCCGCTAAGTACGGTAAGTGCATTGCCCCTGGCCAAACTCAAGCTACTGGTTAAGGAAGCACGCAATTACAGCTTCGATTTTTTGGCATGGAAAAAAGCGTTCGTACTTAAAAAGCATTGGCTGGTTTATAAGCAAAAAAAATGTCCAAAGGGGCATGCCCTATCTCAAGAGCAACATTTGGGAAAAACCAACAGGCGAAGCTTTTATTGTCCCCAATGCCAAAAAAAACACATTTAATCTTGCTTCATTAAAATTAACCAACATGATGACATCCCTTAAAAAATATTCATTTTGGTACAGAAACGGCCTTACCTTAGTGTTTATGACCTTATTTATCTTTGCCTTGGGCGCACAGGCATTGACAGGTTTCCACGTACACAACCAAGACCTGAAAGAGGCTGGCTATCCGGCCATAGCTTTGGGCACTTACCTGCGTTCGGGACATTTCCTATCCGCCACCTTCGAGAACTTTGAAAGCGAATTTTTGCAAATGGCGCTTTATGTGCTCCTCACCATTAAATTGAGGCAAGTGGGATCTGCCGAATCCAAATCCCTGTCGGAAAAAGAGGAAGTAGACCGCTTGCCCCAAAAAGGCAGGCATGTGCCTTGGCCGGTAAAAAAGGGTGGTTGGATTTTAAGACTTTATCAAAATTCGCTTTCCATTTGCTTTGTAGCATTGTTTTTGGCTTGCTGGTGCCTTCATGGCTACGGCAGCTGGCAGGAAAACAACATTGAACAGCAAATCAAAGGCCTGCCCAGACAATCGATACTCGATTACCTCTGCAACGCTCATTTCTGGTTCGAATCCTTTCAGAATTGGCAAAGCGAATTCCTATCGGTAGCCAGCATCGTTTTCTTCACCATTTACCTGCGCCAAAAGGGCTCGCCCGAATCGAAACCCGTAGATGCACCCCACTTCGAAACGGGCAAGTAAGCAGAAAACACAAACATTAAACCCCATAAGATTGTTATTATTCCTAACAACAACAAACCAGACTTGATCCAATTAACAGCTTGCCCCTCTTTCCGTTTGGCATGAAGGCCAGGAAGCTTTCGGCTTAGGCAAGCATAAAATGAAAAACGATGGGAAAAATCAAAAACCTTATTGCAGGCTTTACCGGAGCCATCGCCCTTTACATGTTGCACGAAGCAATCAGAAAACAGGGCGATAATGTGCCATACATTCACTTGCTGGGCGAAGATGCCCTAAATAAAGGCTTAATGGCCGTTGGCGAACCGATAATGAACGAAAACACGCTTTACGAGGCCACCTTGGCCACAGATGTGGTAAGCAACGCACTTTATTATAGCCTGATCGGCACAGGCAAGTCTAAATACATTTGGCCAAAAGCCCTAGGCCTGGGCCTGAGCGCAGGCATTGGCGCCATTAAACTGCCCGAAGCTACACGCGTGGACCATGCACCTGTGGCTCAAAATGCCCAGGTAAAGGCCTTAACAATTGGCTATTATGTTTTTGGCGCCCTGGTTACTGCCCTCACCTTAAAAATGCTAAAATAATGGCGAAAACAACGCATACAAATAGAATTTCCACCTGCAACTGACCTAACCCCAAAATCCCAAACGCATGATGAGACTTCCCATACAACGCAAACACATTAAAGTATATCCGGATCCGAAAAGGGTAATTGCGAGGTTCTTCTTTAACGGCGACGATCGCGGTCGCGATGTCATCAATAAAATCCTGACGCTGAGCAACGAGCAGGTATTCAACATTATCTCGCCCTTGCTACAGGAATATTCCAAAAGGCACCGTAACATTACCAAGCTGTTGCTCAGGCATTGCAAAAAGCTAAAGCCTTTGTTCGAAAAAATGGAAATAGACTACAAGGAACTCGAAGAACACAGGCGCCTGCTGATTGGTTCGTACTTCACCCACGAATATTCTATCGAATCGGCGGCCTTTTTCAATCCTTCAATCATCGAAGACCCAGACCAAAACGACCTCGAAGAAGGAGAAAAAAGGCTGATTATCAGTTTTAGGGCCGTGGGCGAAGGGCATATCTCCTCCATCGTTTTTAGGCGGGCCCTCATCGATCGGCATAACAACATTACGGTAATTCCGGTGGGCAACTATATCGACGAGGCCGAAATCATCAGAAATGCAACCTACAACAAAAAACTGTTTTTAGAAAAGGGCCTGATTTCTTTGATCAATAAAGATGTGCTGGAGGAACTGAATACCAAACTGGCCGATCAGTTTGATTACGCCACGCTTAAACAAGTGATTGCCGAAACGCAAGACAAGCAACCCGATCCGGCCAAGGACATTGAACTGGAAAAGGTGCTGTGGCTCTCCGATTCTTATTACGAAATCATCTTTTCGATGGATACCGATATTTCCGACCGTGTAATTTTCCCGATTTCAGAATTTGAGCGCAAGGGAATTGAAGATGCAAGGTTTACCAAATTCATCAGCGACGACGGTTCGATTACCTATTATGCCACTTATACGGCCTACGATGGGCACATCATCATCCCTAAACTATTAAAAACCAAGGATTTTTACGATTTCACCATTGGCCCATTGTTTGGTGCCGGTGCCCAAAACAAGAACCTGGCGCTTTTTCCACGCAAAATCAATGGCAAATACGCCATGCTGTCGCGCATTGATGGGGTGAACAACTATATCATGTACTCGAACAAAATCAATGTTTGGGAAAACCCCATCAAGTTGCAGGAGCCTCTATACAGTTGGGAATTTGTGCAGGTAGGCAATTGTGGCTCGCCCATTGAAACCGAAGAAGGCTGGCTGGTGATTACCCATGCCGTTGGTCCGATGCGCCGCTACTGCCTCAGCGCCAGTCTGCTCGATTTGGATGACCCAACCATAGAAATCGGGCGCTTGTCCGAACCTTTGCTCATCCCTAATCCCGACGAGCGCGAGGGCTATGTACCCAATGTGGTGTATTCTTGTGGCGGCATTATCAACAATGGCGAACTGATCATTCCTTACGGCTTATCCGATTACTCATCGTCTTTTGCTTCTGTAGACCTGAAAAGCCTGTTAGATCGGCTTAAGGCATCTCCAGCTATTTATTAATTTCAAGCCCATTGCCTGCAGCACAGCAATAAAAAAGCCATTGTTACTCATCAACAATGGCTTTGGCTTTTTACGGCCTGTTCACAACAATAGGGTTGATTGTTATTTTTACCTCAGCTGCAGCACTTCTTTCTTTTTGGCCAGGTTGAGGTCGTGATCAAATTTAAAGGCTTGCGAAACCACCAAATGCGACACCAGATAAGCCAGTGTGCTTTCTGCGCCCTGGTTCCGATTTACACCACCCGGATGCAAGCCATCGGCACAGCCCTTGGTTTCTGAATCGTAAAGTGGCATACGCAACGAATTTTCGCCCAAAAACCACAAGTAGCAAGAATACATTTTTTTGAGGTAGTCGTTGTCTTTGGTTACTGCATAAGCCTGACAGTACATCAATACCATGGCCATCAGCTCTATGGCCTGCTGGTCGTACAATGGCATGGTTTTCTGGTCTTTTGCATACCAGCCATCATTGCCAATCGGGTTAATTACGCTGAGGTTAAAAGTAAGTCGCTCCAGGTGCAGCAATGATTCCATCGCAATGGCTTTTGCTTCTTCGTTGCCTGTGATTTCGGTTACATGCAGCAATGCCAGTGGAAACAAGGCGTTGTCGTAAGTCATGTGGTCTTCAAACCAGTGCCAATCCTCGTCTTTGGTATTTTTATAGGCCTTAACGAGCTTTTCTGATAAGCTGTTCAGCTCCTGCATGATACGATCGTCGTAGGGATGGGCTTTCAAATAATAGCTCAGTCCGATAATGGAATTACAAATCCCGCGCAAATGCACCAGCTCTTTTACATGTGGCATGGCTTTAAAAAACAGCTCCTGACTAAATTCGACAAAAGAACGGTTAGGTACGGCGTGGATCAAATAGCCCAAAGCCCAAATGGTACGGCCGAAGGAATCGTCAGAGCCCTTTTCGTCAAGATACTGGCGACTAAAACTCATAAAATTTCTGAAATCGCCATTTTCCAACTGCATATCATGGATGTAGCTCAGGTAAACAGGCATAAGTTGCAAGGCTTCGGCGCTTCCGTTTTCCTGATAGGCCATTACCGCCATGAGCAGGGCCCGGGCGTTGTCGTCTAAACAATAGCCTTCCCTCCGGTTTGGAATGCCATATTTGGCGTGCTGAAAAATACCGGTATCGTCGGTAAGGCGCTTTACATACGCCAAGCTAAACTCAGGCATTAGCCCTGGATCGATAATCTGACGCAGGATTTTATCACTATAATCTGGGTGAATGATGGCTTTTTCGATCAATTGGATATAGGATTGACCGATTTTCGGCCAACGCAGCTGCAATCCGTACTGATAAGCCCTGTTCTTTAGGCTAAGTAGCTGCATAGGAAGCGCAAGCAATTCGTTAACCAATTGCGCCAAGCCTTCATGGTCTTTAAAATTAAAGAGCTTGCCGCGGCCATCGGCCAATAATTCCTGAGCGTGCCAATAAGGCGTTGAAACTACCGCAGCCCCGGCACCTACGGCATAGGAAAGGGTACCGCTGGTAATTTGAGCTTCGTTAAAATACGGGGTAATGTAAATATCGGCTGCCGAAAGGTAGTTGATCAGCTCTTCTTCCATAACAAAGCGGTTCAGGAAAATCAGGTGATCGGCAACGCCCAAATCTTCGGCCAATTTTTTCAAGTATTCGCGATATTCTTCACCAGAATGCTTCAGGATGCCCGGATGGGTATTGCCCAGCACCACATAAGCCACATCGGGATGTTGGGCTACAATTTGGGGCAAGGCCTTGACCACGGTTTCCAATCCTTTGCTCCTGCTGATGAGACCAAAGGTAAGCAACAGGCGTTTGTTTTTTAAAGCGGCCAGTTTCCGTACCGGATTAGGAATTGGCGCTTCCAAATCGGGTACGCCGTGCTCTATAAATTGGATTTTCTCTTTAGGTACCTGATAAATATTGATCAGGAAATTGATGGCTTTTCTGCTCATCACTACAATTTTGGTAGAGCGCTTTGCAATTTCCCTGATAATCGATTTCTGCAGAAAGGTAGGCGTATCAAGCACCGTATGCAGAATAGAAACCAGAGGCTTTTCGAGCTGGTTGATAAAAGGCAGCACATACAGGCCGCTTTCGCCTCCGTAAATGCCAAACTCGTGTTGCAAAATACAGGCGTCAGCATCGCTGGCATTGATAAAGCTGGCTGCCTCGGCATAATCGTTTTGCTGGTTTTGCCTGATTACAAATTTTACTTCTTTAGGGTAGCTGTATTCGTTGGTATCGTCTGAAGAATTAAGCGCTACAACCAAACTGGATTGCGAAAATGTCTGATGGCCCAAATTGGCATTAATGGCTTTGATGAGGTTTTGATTAAAGGTAGCCAGCCCGCATTCTCTTGGTGGATAGGTTGAAATGTATGCTATTTTCATATTCAGAATAAATAATTAGGGTTTAATGGACTTTTTTGGCCAAAAAATGATTGAGAAGCGCGTAGTTTTTGATGGAGCTACTAGAAGAACAAGCAACAGAAAGGCTTTGTTTGGCCATAACCGGCACAAAATGTCTCTTTTTTGGAGTAGAAAAACCACTGTATTCAAGCACGTTAGGCTTAAATTGAAAATAATGCTTGCAAATCAATATTACCCTTACTATATTTGCATCCCGCTAAACAGCAAATGCCCAGATGGCGGAATTGGTAGACGCGCTGGTCTCAAACACCTGTGGGAAACCGTGCCGGTTCGACTCCGGCTCTGGGTACAAAGAAAGCCTGATAAAGGCCTTATCCAGACTTTGAACCATCAAAGTCTGGATTTTTTGTTTTAAATCAATGTTTTTTTTGACACATTGCAGGTGTTCAAAGAACCCCGTTTAAGAATTTCGTAACAACGATGGGCGGAGCTGGAAGTTTTTAACCAGGGCTCAATAAGAGAATTATCTATTGGTTACGCGTACAAGGGAAATTTCAATGAAATATCTATCCGACAAATGGGGTGTTAGTACCTTAGCTAATGCTCTTTTAGTAACCTAAGAGTATCGCTTAATTTGCTTATCCTTTTCGTCCAGATCCGAACCAACATGCAAAGTGGAAATATCACACACACACACACCACTCCAAGCAACATAAGCTTGCCTTGGGTGATATTGACCGTGGATATGAAGAAGTAACCAACTCCGGTGATTAGCATTATTCTTAGCACTATACTTACTCTAGCAAAACGCCTAAGGGAGACAATTCGGTTTTTCAGCGATGAACTTATGTCTAGGCCTGCTATAAGTTCTTTCGACAGTTGATAGCCATAAATATTGCAAATCATTGGGAGAGTCACAGACACTAATAATATAACGTTGGCATGGATCGGTTTTTGGTCGACATCTAAGCCGCTAAAACAAATAATTAGAAACGCTGACCAGCCGAACAATTCTATGCTAAGTTGCTTCCTTAGGCCACTAAGCACGGGGTGGCTTTTCTCTAAGGTCATATCTTTAAGTCTATCAAGCGCTATATTTGGCGTTTCAATGCTTTGCCACTCCTTTCTTAATTCTTCGATTTCCATGGTTTACTTTATTAGTTTCTGCAGTCTTATTTTTATTCTGTTAAGTTTTACGCCAACATTATTTTCGCTGATGCCGAGTATTCCTGCAATTTCCTGATAACTTAATTCATCAAGATACAAGGCAATCAATGCCCGATCAGGTTCACTTAATTGCCTCATACTTTTAAGAAGTTTTTCCTGCCTTTCATTACCTTCATAATTATTGTCTTCGAATTGTACATCCGGAAGATATTCGGCTAGAGTAATATTTGGTTTATTTTTTCTGAATGATGCCATAGCTGTGTTCAGTGCAATGCGATAAAGCCATGTTGAACTTTTAGAACCGCGGAATGATGGATATGACCGCCAAAGCTGAAAAATAACCTCCTGAAAAAGATCTTCCTGGTCTTCAGGGCTATCGCGGTAAATCCGGCACACCTTATGGATAATGCACTGGTTATCCTGTATCATCCTTAGAAATTCCCTTTCGCTCATCCCTAATGTTTGATGTTCTCAATTTTTTCTCCTTTTACAGGAGAATAATCATCCATCACTTTGCCATTGACATAGATGCGCTCAAAGTAACACTTTATTCCAGTTGCTGTATCAAAGCCTGGTCTATCCTGAATATGGAAATGCAAATGCGGTTCAGATGAATTACCCGAGTTGCCACATCGCCCAAGCAATTGTCCCTGTTTTATCACATCGCCCTCTTTTACGTTTACGGTGTTTTGTTTGAAATGGGCAAAAAAGAGATATTCATTATTTGCTGTTTTCAACATAACCGAATTACCTGGTATGTACATGGCGTTTACCTTGCCGGGAATATTATCTGCGACACCATCGACTGCAAGCACCACGGTACCATCGGCTGGAGCCAATATCTTTTCGCCAAACGCGTAGTAGTCGCTATTTGTTCTTCCATCTGTTTTGTAAGAGCGGCCATTCACCCCGTTGATAACGATATCAAATGCGTACTGCTGAAATTTTATGCCATTGTGTAGGTTAAGCGCCTTGGTATCGCCACCCCAAAAGATACTCCACTCGCGACTAAAGGGCAGTGATAATTTGGTCGTATTGCGTTCAACTTTCAACGGAACAACAGTCTCATAGGGCCTAGCGAATAACCCATTGAGTGTGAAAAGACTATCAACGGCTATCCCTATCACAGCCTTCCCCTTATCAAGATCAGTAAGGTAGGTCGTAAATGTATTTTCTAAGGCTATAAATGTGGTGCTTTTTATATTACCATGCTTGCTATGCAGTTGCTGAAGGAAAACCATAGTCCGTTCGGTCGGGAATTTGGATTTTGCTTTTTCATTGAATAAACTGGAAATCTGGTTGTAATAACCTCCATTAAAGTATTCTGTAAACAACTTGATCATAGACTTGGCTTGTGGCGGTTCTTGCTGCGCAATCGCGCTGGTAGTAATCAATACCATTGTCATAAATGATAGCATCTTTTTCGTGAAATTCCTTGCCATAGCCATACTTATTTATGTTTGATGATGTCTATCTCTTTCTTCAGGATCAATATACTGTCACATAATATTTTTTGCTGTCTAAAAATCATTTCAACTTTTCGACTCAGTTCTTGATTTTTTATAGCGATTCGCTTCTCAGGAGAGGAATTGGGCCCGCAAGATGTGGCGCTTATTGAAACAGCCATCAAAAGTAGTAAAGTTCTCATATATGCTTTTTTCAACTATTAGTTGTTTGTTTTTTTTAAAACTTACACAATGAGCAGAATATTTTTTTTACGGTTAGTCGTAAAAGATAATCCCAGCTTGTATTTAGCTTTAGCCTATATTTTAAAAACCGTTTAACCTGAAGTGTCATTTTATAGATTAACAACAATAACTTTCTCAAAAAGAAATATTTACATTAAAAAATGTTCTATTTTTTCACATTTTAAATTTCAATTCAATAACTACATAAATTAGTTCAACTCATAACATTCAAGCCATGAAAATCAAGCACGCTCTATGTACATTTCTAACCATTGGTACCATCAGCCTCCTGTTACTATCCTGTACAAAAAATAACATCGGGGGCAGCATCGAAACCGTTTACAAACAGTTCAAAACCAGCCAAGCCGTTTTAACGGGCGCCGGTATTGATCAAATTTCCTACGCCATAGCCAACCCTTGTCAATTGATTGCAAAATATGATAATCCAAGTACGGGATTGACCAACCAAGTATCGCTGACCGAAGATACGCTACTGAGAACAAGCGAAATCAGAGGGACTGACGGAACTACCGATTTTACAATGAAAATCGACACCAGAAACAAAACATTTACCTTCAGGAGTTCAAAGGGCGATGATTATTCTTTTATTGCCAAAATCCCTAGCGACATTGAAAAATCCATTGCCCAGTTTTATGACACGAGAACGAAACAGTCGGTAAAAAAAGACTGGTTTCTTAGTATCAAGGCTGATTATAAAGCCGCATTATTAGCCCATACGCTGCTTGGCGAACTATACCATAAAAAACTATTCAAAAGCCAAATGGCTATTATCAATGAAAGAGATGCAGAATTAATGCTTAGAGAAAAGGTACTGGAATTTTCACAGTCCAAAACCAGCAAGGGCAAGCTCATGCTCGAAGCCCCTGGCGGGAAGTGCGAAATACAATGCAAAACAGATCTGTATTACAACTGGTGGTCTTCACAGGCCTGTAACGAAGCCTACAATGCCATAGCCTCGGCATGCAGCAATAGCCAATGCATTGGTGATTGTGGCGTAAGGTCTTGCGATTGCTTTGGCGTAGCTGGCGATTTCGCCGTGATATGCAGGGCTTTCTCAAAAGCATGCGGAGAAATGCCTTTGGCAGTCAATTAGTTATGTCAAAAAATGATTATTCAAATGACGCTTTCCAAATTATTTACTGTAATTTTATTCCCTATTGTTATTTCCTCGTGCAACTATAGCAGCCAAAAAACCGATGCACAGCCATTAAAGGCTGACATCAGCTTTCAAAGCAAGACTTTCGAATTTGGCACTGTATTGGAAGGGAAAATTGTAGAGGCACATTATATATTTACAAACAAGAGCAATGTGCCGCTAATTTTATACGATGTGAAGCCATCATGTGGGTGTACTATTATCAATTGGAACAGCAAGCCTATCAAACCCAATAAAAGCGACACGATAAAAGTAAGATTTGACAGTAGGCATAAGATCGGATTACAAAAGAAGTTTATATCCGTGTTTTCAAACACCAAAGAATATCTTACGTTGCTTAGCCTGGAAGGGAATGTAACGATAAACCACAAAACAATTTAGCTATGGGTTTAGAAGAAATATTTTTACTTGGAATTGCATTAGTGCTACCGGCTTTATCGCTGATTGATTTATCAAGGGATAAAGCCATGAAAAACCACCAAATCATTTGGACGCTCCTCATAGTTCTCCTGCCATTTTTTGGGCCTATTGCCTACCTCATCTACAGCAGGTACGTTTTTCTTTTCCGTACCAAAGCCCAATAGCAGCTTTTGCGGAGGTAAGCTGGATTAAACAAAAAGGGCGCTACCCAAAGCAACGCCCCTTATTGATTTTCTTTGATGAACTTCATTATTTGTTGGTGCAGAACTCGAGTCAGCAAACAAGAGGTATTCCCTACTTACTGCTTCACGATTTTGAATTCCGTCCTTCTGTTCAACTGGTGTTCTGCCTCCGTACATTTCACCCCTTTTTTACAGCCATTGAGCAATTGGCTTGCGCCATAACCCCGCGCAAAAATCCTGTTTGGAGAAATACCCCGATCAACAATATACCTCACCGCAGCATCCGCCCGTCGCTGCGACAGTGCCAAATTGTACTGGTCGTTGCCTCTACTGTCAGTATGACTACCCAGTTCGATCCAAATTGTAGGATTCTCTTTCATGATCTTTACCAGTTTGTCTAATTCTATGGAGGCTTCTGCCCGGATATTCGATTTGTCAAAATCGTAATAGATATTCTCGAGCTTAATAGCCTTATTAATTGTTACATGCACCAGCAATAGATCTTTTTTCACGGTAGACGCCACTAATCCATCTGTAGAGATCGAGGCATTATCGCCTATGTAGTCTGTTTTCTCGCCAGAAAGGCTGTAAGAATTGCCTTTTTGTAAATCAAATCCAAAATGGCCTGTACTATCCGTTTGCACTTTCACAGGCGAAGTTTTTGTGCCCGACAGGGTGACAATGGTATTGGCCAATGGCCAACCCGAAACCTTATCCAATGCCCTGCCCACCAGCCTTAGTCCAGAGGGCTGCTCTTGCTCGATGAAGCTATAGATATCGTCGCTACCTGCGCCACCTGGGCGGTTTGAGCTTAAATAACCTTGAAATTGGCTTGTTTTGACATAAGCAAAATCGTCTTGTGGCGAATTGAGTGGATAGCCCAAATTCTTCACTTCTACCGACTTCCCGTTAACCATCCGGGCCACAAATATGTCGAGCCCTCCCATTCCCACAAAGCCATCGCTACTGAAGTACAGATAACCTTGCTCATCGAAGAAAGGCGTACGCTCATTGCCCGCAGTATTGATCTCTTCCAGGTTAACTGGACTGCCCCAGTTGCCTGCTTCGTTTCTCCAGCATACATAAATATCGGTACCACCAAGCCCTCCGGGCCTGTCGGCAACAAAATACAGACGCTTGCCGTCGCGCGTAACAAAAGGATCGCCCATTGAGTAGGCATTGCTATCGTTGTATGGAAAAGCCTCGGGAGTCAACCATTTGCCATCGCTTCCTTTCCTGCTCGAGTATATTCCAATATTGGCCGTTGCAAGGCCACCTTTTTCGAAAACCGGTTTTGATGATATCCGCGTTAAAGTAAAGTACATTTCGTTGCCATCGTCGGTAAAAGTTGCAGGCCCTAAGTGATAATTGCTGGCTGTTGCTAATGGAAAAAGCGAAATACTGTCTTTGGTATTGCTTACATAAAGTCTTAAGTAGGCATTGCCGGTCCAGCCGTAAACTGCTCTATCAGGCAGTTCATAGCCATCAAACTTCAAAAATGGCCGTCCCTGAACAGCTTTTTTTTCTATCGCGCGACTTCTATCTGAAGCAAAAGTTATTGCTCCTTGATACAAGCCGACACCCCAATCTGATGTAGGGGAATTGAACTTATGCCTATTTTCGACATTGATTTTTTGGGGATTCGCCATCCAATGCATGGCCGAATCGCAACTCATCAACCATGTTTCCAGTTGGCCGACCTTTAGGCTTTTTTCCAAACCGGCGTATTTCCGGTAGGTTATCTTGGCCTCTGCATATTTAGCATTCTGTTGTAATGCCTTTGCATAGGCCAATACATTTGCTGGCTTGCTATCCGTTTTATTCGCTGCGATTGCGCACCAGCTTTCGGCCTGTGCAAAATTGCGCAAGCGCGTATAACAATCGGCCAAGCGCTCGGCCACCCCTATCGAGGGCTTTTTATGATAGGCCTGTTCGTAGAAGCCAATCGCTTTTTCGTAATTGAATAGTTTATACTGTTCGTCTGCTTCTTTCAGCACATATTGTGCTTGGCAAGTTGTGGTGGCCAGCAAAGCAACCGCCAGTACCAGTCGTATTTTGTTGTATTTCATGCTCATTGGATTAGTCAAGACACCACAGCCGGTTTAGAAATATCGCGGACTCAGCATCCTGATATGCTTTCTCTGAAAAAAATAGCCAATAGACAATTCGTGGGTGCCACCACTATAGCCTTGGAGTGGGCCAATCGAAAAATCGTAGGCATAGCCCAGTCTAAAACTTCTATTTGGAAAAAACTGAATAGCTCCTACGGCAGTATTGAGTTGCGAGAGATTCTTTGGCAGATAATTCTTGTTGTACAGTTTCACTCCTGTGCGATAGCTGCCTCCGATCCAGAATTTTTCTGAAATAATCAGGAAGGCATTAATGTCCAAACTTGTGGGACCACCTCTGTCATCCTTCAGCAGGAAAGAAGGCTTGAGTTGAAAGTCGTATGACAGGGGCACCAACATACCTGCCGTAAGATAGTAATGGGGCTTGGGCTTCGGGATAAAGGCATACCGGTTTACATCGATATACTGCGAAACGAGATTATCGGCACTAAAACCCGCATAAAACCTTTCATTGGCAAAGAAAACGCCTGCTCGCGCATCGGGAACTATGGTGGTTTGCATTCCTACAGGCTGGTCTATTTCCGGATTATTAGGTGTAAGTCGAGCACCATCAACACCAAGCTGCACTGCTCCAATTCCTATGCCCAAGGCCAGGCGAGAGGTGCCCTCCTCATTAAATTTGATGCGATAGGCATAATTGCCATAAATGGCATCGTTGCGTTGCGAACCCAAACGGTCGCTTGTTGCCTGCAAGGCAAGCCCAACGTTGCCATCATTCGCAATCGCATCAATAGCCATACACATGGTTCTTGGCGCACCGGTAATCCCCGTCCACTGCGTACGGTAAAACGCATGCAGGTTCAATTGTTCCCGGTACCCGGCATAAGCCGGATTGATGTAGATGCCATTGAACATATACTGGCTGAACTGTGCATCTTGTTGCCCATAGCATACTTGGCACAGGGTCTGTAACCATATGATCCATAAAAGTTTTTTCATTTTATTCTGTTCGTTTGCTGGTCTGTTATTTTTTAAAAGCCCTTACCATCATGACATCGCCTTTGAATATCTGCCAATCAGACGACTTGGTTTCTTTTACGCGGAGCAGGTAGTAATAAGTTCCTTCGTTAAGTCCTTCTCCACTCCAATTATTGCGGTAGTTCGAGGCGCGGTATACCTCGTTGCCCCACCTGTTTACAATTACAAGCTCATTCTCAGCAAAAAGCTCCAAACCTTTGATTTCGAATGTATCGTTGTTGCCATCGCCGTTAGGCGTAAAAACATTGGGGATGAAGAGATCTGAACCTGATACTGAAAGCTTGGTAAAATAACTTCCATTAGCTGTACCGTTAGCACTCGGAACGATACTGTTTCTGGCATGCACCCCGATCGATGGGCTTGTTCCTTTCAGGTAATCCCACCTATTAGCTCCAGCATACCTGGCTATGGCAGCATTGGCATCGAAGAACAGTTGGCCGTTGGTATTGGGATTATGTTGCAACGTCATATCGATGCCAGCTTGAGGCGCACCATAAACATGCCATATACGGTCCATGCCCAGTTGCGGTTTTGGCACCACAGGCCCTGCCGACCGGTAGTTCTGTACGCCTACATATAACCGTGCATCTGAAGAGCTTGCCAAGGTTGCCGGCGTGTAATCTCCTTCGGCAATACCCAAGGGAAAAACAAAGCTATTAGCACCCGAATAGTTCTTGATGATATGTCCCGCAACGTTATTGCCTGTTACTACCATTCGGTCTTTCGAATAGTTCATTATTTTTCCATCGGTACCGAATTCCAGGTTATGTCCATTGAGCAGGATATCGGCTCGATCTACCGAGAGATCCAAAATGTCGTTGGTACGAAGAGTTGCCGACAGCGCACCAACAGGATTGGCGGTACCAAAGCCCGGATCGGAAACATCATCAAGCACCATGTTTTCGGGATTTCGATGCTCCATCAACAAGGCGATAAAATTGCCATTATTACCGTCTATTACTGTTGCCTGAGCACCCGAACCATTGTAATACGGACTGCTCGCAGGGTTGTAAATTACAATCTTGCCCTTGCCACTGATATTGGCCGTAGGTGCTATCCAAATATAACGGCTCCAAATTTCCAAGGTACCGTCAATTGTCCAATTGCTGCCTGGGCCAAAGCAGGTAGTTTCGGCAAAACACTGCTTCACAGTTCCTGTGGCTACATTAACCGTACTGCGCTGTCCAGGAACTATCGCCCCTTCAACGCTCTTACTACCGGCACCTGTTTGGGCATTCGAAACGAAGCTGGCGACCAGCAATAAAATGGCAAAAAACGCCCTCAATAATGATTTTTTCATTCTTTTCATTGATTTAAGGGCCAAAACTTAAAGGTAAATAGTCTATGTTATTTGAAAAGTTCGTTTCATTAACAGCATGATCGACACTGAAATATATATCAACGGGATCGCCAAAGTTGCCCAGGTTCCAATTAATGTTCAGGCCTATTGTTGCCGAGCCGCCAACCGGAATTACCACACCTGGCTTTGAAGTGAAAACGAAGATCCCATGGATGATATCTGCAGTTATTGTCCAATTTGTGTTCTCGACTGCAAAATTAACCACGGGACCAGCAGCGGACTTAATATTAACTGATGTAGCATTGGGGTCGAAAGCCAGGTCTAGAAGCTGAGGGGGAGCAATTGCAAGATTAAAGCTTACCGTACCTGAGGTAGGCGCCTGCCCTATATTCCTAATCTTCACTCCCATGCCTGTAGGGCCATAGGGTGGAAAAGCGGATTTTCCAAAAATGAACTGGGGCGCTAAGTCGGGAGCCAAGGCTTTTCTCTTCCAAAAGAAAGGTGTACCTGGCACTTGCGCTTCAACGGCCATACTTGCCAATAACAGCAACACGATATATAATATATGTTTTCTAATGATTTCCATGGTTTGGCTAAAAAATATTTTTAGTAATTAATATCCTGCTATCCAGCTCATATATACATCGGTACCCATTACAATTAGGGTATAAACCGAATGTTTATTGGCAACCGAAGGGCCATGATCGGTTGGCAAATGGATCGTATAACCAGTGGCCGTAAAAGCAGCTGTACCGGCATCGTTTCCTTTTAAAGCCAGGGTATACGTACCACCGTCTTTTAAATTGGTTAAATCAAAAGTGTTTGCTCGGTTAGCGGTTGAATAAGCTAGGTTGCTTCTGGAAAAATCGATGGTGGTACTATTGGCCGCATCATAAGAGGATAGGTTGTTGGCCGAACCATTTACAGTTAATGCGGAGTTTGGCACTGCAGTTTGAATACCGGTATTACCATTTTTAAGCACAGTTAAAGCATTTGCAGGGTTGGCCGCATCAGCTCCGTTGCCAATTTGGAACAAGGCATCAGTAGCTACCCAATTATTGGCATCTCCGGTGGTAATGGCATTAAAACGGCCTAATACAAATTCTACATTTGAAGTAGCCTTAAGGTTAGTGCCCAAAGCAACCGATGTTTGGCCACTTGCCATATTACTGCCACCAATAGCCAAAGAAAGTGGTCCCGAAGCTACATTTGCTACACCCAAAGTTGCCGAGTATTGGCCACTCGAGGTGTTACTTTGTCCAATGCCAATGGCATATTGGCCACTTACGGTGTTGCCCTGCCCAATAGCCGCACTATAGGCCCCGGTGTTGGCAATATTATTCTCGCTGCCTATGCCTATGCTATAATTGGCATCTATCGTATTATTGTATCCGATGGCGGCCGCATCGCTTGTAATTTTGTTAAGATAACCTACGGCGATGCCAAAATTAGGACCTGCAACATCGTTCTCTCTACCCAAAGCTACATTACCTATGCCGGCCACCCTGTTGTTAATGCCCGCGGCAAAAGCGGCTTGACCAAGTACCCTGTTGCCTAAACCAAAAGCGGCAGAGTTTACTCCAACAGCCGAGGTTCCATCTATTTCTTGGGCATGGGGAGTACCTCCGCGTACAGCACCCCTCACATCTAACCTGGCAATGGGCTTGCTAGCCATAAAATCGCCTAGGCCTACATTGCCGTCTTGGTAAATGTTTTGGATGTTTGTAGTGGCAGGATTGGTAGTGTTTTCAATGCGCTAAGGCTCTGGTGCCAATACCGAAGCGTCTTTCCAAGAAAGCTGTGCTTCCGAGCCTGCGCCATCGGTGGTTAGCACCTGATTGGCCGTGCCATTGTCACGGGGGAATATGTAATTACCTTCTACTCCTCCAAAAGGCTTTTGATAGATAAAATTCACACCTTTAGCGCTGGCTACGTTCATTGTGGTGCTTTGCTGGTTAGTCAAGTTGATGGTATTGACCCCAAAACTTGCCGTTAGCGAAAGTGCGGCCGAGTTGTTCTGGTCGGTAGAGGTGGCCAGCAAACCAACATTGCCATTTTGTACAAGGGCCGAAGTTCCGTTTGGGGTTCTGGATAGTAGCGAATTTCCACCTGCACTAATTCCCAGTACACCAACTTCTGGGGCTGTTGCAAAATTGGGATCATTGGCCACAGAAATAAAATTTGCACCACCTCCAACCAGCGTGTTGTTGGTTTCCATGTTATAATAGTATCCATCTGCGGCTTGAACCGATGTCTTGAAATCGCCTTTTACCTCCAGTTTTTTGGCAGATGTAGTGTTGGTAAAATCACCTAGGGCCAGATTGCTGTTCAGGTAGGCGGGTACGTTGTTGGCTGTAGCCTTGTTAGTAGTACCTTGCACCTGTAAGGGTTCTGGTGCCAATGCCGAAGCATCTTTCCAGGAAAGTTGCGCTTCCGAGCCTGCGCCATCGGTGGTTAGCACCTGATTGGCCGTACCATTGTTGCGGGGAAAAACGTAATTGGCCTCTTGAGTGTTTGTGGTAACGTCTTTATACAAGAAGTTCAAACCATAAACAGCACCTAAGTTTAGTGATGCGCTCTTGGTTGCGCCTGCATTATTGAGGCTAATATCCTGCGAGAAAACAGTAAGGTTGGAGATATTAGGACCGTTGGTGCTATAGGTATTCAGTCCGGCGCCATCAAGCGTAAGCCTATTGGTATAAGTAGGTGTTTTTGCCGTTAAATTAACCTGTGTCTTGTCAATGTTCAACTCTCCTTTTACGGTTGCCTGTGTCGCATCGGCATTATCGCCTACAGAAAGCGTACTTACCAGGTTGCCGTTCATGCTTGCATTGGTTTCCAGCTTGTGGTAAGTTCCGTCAGTGGCCTGGGCAAGTGTCCTTAAATCACCTTTTACCTCCAGTTTTTTGGCAGATGTAGTGTTGGTAAAATCACCTAGGGCCAAATTGCTGTTCAGGTAGGCGGGCATGTTGTTGGCCGTGGCCTTGTTGGTCGTGCCCTGTACCTGCAAGGGCTCTATGGTCAATGCGGTTTGATCGAGTTGTCTTAACACGCCATTGGCGTCTGCCGTCACAATCTTATCCGTCGACGCTCCTGCTTGCAGGCCTGCCACAGCCAGTGTTTTGTTTGCGTCGGTAGTAATGGTAGTTGCCCCGGTTAAGGTTCCGCCCAACTGGATGTTGTTGGCGCTTTGGGTCAAACCGTTGTCGGCTGTTATCGTTGCGGGCGCAGCACCAATCATCAGTTGGCCATTGGCATCGGCTACAACTGGCCTATTGCCTGCAGTCACCGCAGCTCCAGTAGCCAAATCGGCAATCTTCAGAGTACTGTTAATTGTGAGTTTCCTGCCAGCAAAATCGCCATCAATGAGTGGATTGTTCGTATTGCTATTATCGATCATTAAACGGTTGTCGCCAGTTTGGTTATAACCGGCCTGATAGCCCAAAACCACATTGCCCGAACCTTGCAAATTACCACCTGCCTGACGGCCAATAGCGGTATTATTATTCCCATTAAGGTTGGTCGCCAGCGTTTGAGTGCCGACACCGACATTGTTATTGCCACCATTGAGTGTAACTAACGAGTTCCATCCAACTGCTGTATTATGCAAACCCGTTGTATTTAGCCCCAATGCATTGCGGCCTATACCAATATTATACTGACCAACGGTGTTGTCTCTCAAGGCATTCGAGCCAATGGCCACATTAAATGCACCAGATGTATTTTTGCTTATGGCATCCTTGCCGATGGCAACGATATCTGAACCCGACCCTACGCTTGTGCCATTCGAACCTACACCGGCATCTTGCGTCAGGTGATTGTTAACGTCTACCAAACGTAAATCTTGTACAAAATTGGAGGCTGCCATTGTCCTTAATTCACCCCCTGCCCCATTGGCCACCAAAATCTGGTCGGCCGTTGTTCCTGTTGCAGGCAAGCCCGTAATAGCCAGCGGGTTCGCGCCTAAAGCAATGGTGGTAGGCTTCAGCAAGGTGCCGCCCAACTGTACTTCACCCGTAGCCGCATCAACGCCCAATCCGTTTGAAGCCTTTGCCTTCAATGCTCCGATGTTTACCGTTTTGGTATTGCCACGTTCTAAAACCAGCGTTAATTCGCCGGTTACGTTATCAAAATTAAAACTGGAAATGGTTTGATTATCTGTATTAACAACAGTATTGTTTATAATATAGGGATCAGCAGCCGTACCGCTACCGTTGATGTTTATTCCTATACCTGCTTGGGTAATACCCCCTATACCTGGGGTACCTGGAGGGCCCGAGTTGCCATCCTCTCCTTTATCCCCTTTTGAACCTGCCGGACCTGTATCACCCTTATCGCCTTTAGGACCCTGTGCACCAGCCGGACCCGTCAAACCAATTGGACCTTGTGCGCCTGCAGCACCAGTCAAGCCTATCGGCCCTTGGGCACCAGTTAAGCCTGCATCACCCTTGTCGCCTTTAGGGCCCTGTGCACCAGCCGGACCCGTTAAACCAATTGGACCCTGTGCGCCTGTAGCACCAGTCAAGCCTATGGGTCCTTGGGCACCAGTTAAGCCTGCATCACCCTTGTCGCCTTTAGGGCCCTGTGCACCAGCCGGACCCGTTAAACCAATTGGACCCTGTGCGCCTGTAGCACCAGTCAAGCCTATGGGTCCTTGGGCACCAGTTAAGCCTGCATCACCCTTGTCGCCTTTAGGGCCCGGCGTGCCACTCATATTTGTCCATGTTTGAGTAGCAGGATTGTATATCCATGTACCACTATCGTTTATGACGATGTTAGTTCCAGCCCCTGGGCCACCAGGCTGTCCAGGAATTCCCGGCTGACCTGTTTTGCCAGGCTGGCTTTCGATCAATATGTTGCCGGCATCGCCTTTTAGGCCTTTGGCAGAAACCCATCTAAGCCCATCGTTATAATAGATGCCTGGAGTTACATCGCCGGCCGTGGCTATGTTGTACACCATCATACCGGCTACGTGAGCGGATAATGGACTGGCATCGGTTGTGGCTTTAAGCGATACCCGCGTGAACAGCAGGCCTTTGCTTATACTTTCAAGTTCGAGAATGGCATCCTTATTGGACAGGTTATTGCCCGCAACACTGCCGTCTTTTATCTTTTCCTGCGAGAACGCGATAAAAGACATCAACATCAAACCAACTGTGATTTGTAAAATTTTCCCCATAATATATATTTGTTTCTAAGTAAACTCTGATTTAAAACAGGGAAGTTTTCTGTACTTACACAAAACAAAATCCAAAAAAGCAAACAACTGGTAACCAAACAGATAACAAATAAAATTATTATAACAAGGGCATATCCCTCAACAGCCCGTGGTGCTTATTCCGCAAAAGCACTACACAAGACAGTTTCAAGACTAGGGTACTGTTAAGGGGTATTGGAGGGGAAAATTTGGCAAAATCTAAACATCACACAAAACAAAGCCCAAGAAACAACACATTAGCAATCAATGCATTGCAAAAAAAAGCTAAAATAATCAATGCTATCTTTCTACAAATCGGATAGCTAATTCTACAAAAGTACACGCCATGTAATTTCCCATATCATTAAGATATGCAACCTGGATCAAAAGAAGCTCAAGGCCATGAGTAACCTATTTTAGGTTTTTTGGAGGGATAAAGTGAGCGAGGCCAACGAGAAGATAAGTTGGAAGCGGTTAAACATAAAAAAGACAAGTTTTTGGAGGCCTTCCCCACTACATCATCATAACAAAATCATTGTTTTGGGAGAAATGGGCAATACGCAAGCCTTAATATACGGCCGTACCTGGGTGTGATGAAAGCAATGCCCCTTCTCAAAAAGGTGATAAAGCCGAGGCTCTATCACCTTCATATTGCATTTGCAGATGACAACCTATGGTTTTCGCAATATCTTGTCCATTTTCTTTCCTTTGGCCAGCTCGTCTATCAATTTGTCGAGGTAGCGAACCTGTTTGGTCAAGGGATTATCGATTTCTTCGATGCGATAGCCACAAATCATGCCGGTTATGAGGATTGCATTAGGATTTAAAGCCGCCTGTTCGAAGAAGGTCTCGAAGGTCACTTTTTCATCAATCAGCTCTTTTAGCCTGCTGTTGTTAAAACCGGTTAGCCAGGCAATAACTTCATGAAGCTCTTCTTTTGTCCGGCCTTTTGTTTCTACCTTCTTCACATACATCGGATAAACCGAAGCAAAAGTCATTTTTGCAATGCGCTCATTGTGCTTATCAGTGGTATTCATGTTCTTTTAGTTGTTAGTTAAGCCGTTATTTGGCCCTAATTTACCGATTTAACCAAAGCGGTAAAAATTTGTTCGGATATTCGTCTGCAATCCATGGCTCCTGCCTACAAATTTCAATAGCATTGACGAGCGCAGAAACACACTAGAAAAACACGGAACAGTTAGCTTCGGCATGCTAAATAGTTTAACGATGGTTTTGAAGGGGTATTGATTGTGCAGCCTTTACTATTTTAACCTTTGATGGGCAAGATATTTTATGCGTCGGATAGAAGGATATTCGTGGAAAAAATTACTTTTACAAACCTAACCAGGTCCACAAGAAGTTAACATGCCCAAATCATCCCGTATTGCCGTAGGTTTAAGGTCGCTCAAAAACAAAACGCTTTGGACCGACCTTATCGGCAGTCGCCAGATGTTTTCATTAGAGAGCCGTATTTTCCACTCTATTTGCGTAGCCTTGGTTCTTTTAGACCTATTTTACATTCCCTACAATTGGTATGCGGGTTTATATGTAGGCTCCTTCTCAGCGTTGGTATTCGGCATACTTTTCGTTTACCAGTATTATTTATCAAGATTTAAGGCCAAACGACATAACACCAGCATATTTGGGTTAGCCGGTCTTATCATCTTTAGCCTCAACTACTTTACCAACTCTGGCATCGACGGTTCAACCGATTTGATTTGGCCGGCCTATTTGTTGTTGGTACTGGCTATTTCGCCGTATAAACAGCATCTGCAATGGCTAATTACCTATGTAATCTGTTTCTTGATTATCCATTTCATCGAATTTCGATACCCAGACCTGATACATCATCCCATTACCCCTGGCAAAGGGCAGTTCATTGATCGGGTTACCGCCTTTCCGATACCTGTTTTCTTGGTTTATATCATCATCAGGTTCATCAGAAGAAGCTACGATAACGAAAGGCGGGTTGCCCTTGAAAAGACTTTGGCGGTAGAAATAAGCAAGGAACAGATTTTGGTCCAAAACGAACAGTTGGAAAAGAGCAACAGCGAAAAGGACAAGCTGATGTCTATCATTTCGCATGATTTGCGTTCGCCTTTGATCAATATCCAAAACTACCTGGAACTGCTCAACGAAAGCCAGGTGGACGATGTTAATCGTCCATTGCTCGAAAGGGCCCTGATCCAATCGACCAATGGTGCTGTACAAATGCTATCTAATTTCCTGCATTGGTCAAAATCGCAGATGGATGGCGTGAATGCCAATCTGGTTGCCATAAACCTGGGTGCAGCGCTGCAAGGAACTATCGAAATGGAAAGCGCAAATGCCGCTCAAAAAAACATTACGCTCCAGGTTAGCATCCCCGCTTCGCTCCTGGTTTTTGCTGATGCCGACATGTTGCAGCTGGTAGTGCGCAATTTGATCAGCAATGCCATAAAATTTACGCCAACCGGCGGAAAAATAGACATCAATGCCCAGCAGCTGGCCAACGAATGCCAAATTACCATCAGCGATAACGGAAAGGGCATTCCGGAAGAAAAGCAACCAAAAATATTCTCTATCAAGGCCCAATCAACCTATGGCACGAATAACGAAAAGGGCATTGGACTAGGTTTAATGCTTTGCAAGGAATTTATCGAACACCAAGGCGGCAGAATAGATTTTAAGAGCACCATGGACCAAGGCTCCAGCTTTTTTGTATTTGTGCAACTGGTTCGCCCATCTGAAACCGGCTCATAAATCATTTGCTTGTGGCCGTTTGCGGCTCCGTTTTTGGAAACGGGAGTTCCGGTTTATCCAAAGGCAACGCTACATAAAAAACAGTGCCTACCCCTACTTCGCTATCGAACCATATTTTGCCGTTATGTGCCTCGATAATTTGTCTGGAGATGGCTAAACCCAAACCAAAGGTCTGTTCGCCGGCTGTTCCAACCCTGGTGCTTTTGCTGTAGATATCAAATACGCTTTCTTTCAACTCGTCGGGAATACCAATACCATAGTCCTTCACCGAAATCAAGGCTTCCGAATCGGTATGGCTCAGGGTTATTTCGATAACAGTATGTTCATAGCTGAACTTAATAGCATTACCGATAAGGTTGCTGATTACCCGCCAAAGCTGTACCGCATTTACCGATACTACAAGAGGCTGGCCATGAAGCAGGAGTTGCTGGCTTTTGGTCTCGGCCTTTAATTTAAGTTGCGCAAGGCAGTAATTGAGCATGCCATAAAGATCTTCGGGCTCTTTTTTTAGTGCATTAACGGCTACTGCTGGCTGCAGCAACTGGGCAACGAGGTTCAAGCAATCTTCGGCCGATTGTTTCATCAAGTCGACCAGTTCTTTTTCTGTAGCATGAAGCGTATTTTTGGTCAACAGCATATCGGCGAGCATATCTATGGCTCCAATTGGGCTCCGCAGGTCGTGGGCCACCAGCTTCATAAGCTGTGCATTATCCAGCTGGCTCTGCTCTAATATAGAAAGCGTTCTTTGCAGCTGTTCGTTCTGCTCTATTACGCGTTTATTTAGCGAGGTCAAGTTGGCTACGTTTATTCTCGAGCGCTTTAAGCTTAGCCATACCATCAGCAGGATAACAATAACCATGACCGAGATAATGGCAGATGCCACCAGGTAAACTGTTTTTAAATGTTGGTCTCTTTTTACCAATGCCAGCAAATGTTGTTGCTCGGCCTGTTTGAAGACCACATCCAAATCGGCGCTTTTCAGTTCGCTGTTTACCGCCTGCAGCGAATCTTTAAGTGCATTGTACTTGAGCATTGAGCGATAGGCCATATTGGTATCGCCAACACTTTCGAAATAACGGCTTTTGAGTTGATAAAGCCAATTGCGCAGGTTCAGGTTGGCATCATTCTCTCCCTGCCTGGCCGCCAAATTGTTTTCGAGCTCGGCAATTGCATCTTTTGCCGCAACCACACGATTGGTACGCAGGTACAGATCGGCAAGTTTAGCCTTGGCCGTTTGTGCATCGCCTATGGCATAACCGGGCCTATCATTTATGGCGATACTCATGTTAAGGTATTTTTCGGCATTTGCATAATCTTTCATTCTGATATACAATCCGCCTAAGTTTCCATAAAAAACCCCTTTTGCCGTTTCAATATAGTCTTTTTTGGCTGGGTATCTCGGTTCCGTTCGCCTAATAAAAGCCAAGCCACGCAGGTAGTAACGCAAGGCGCTGTCGGGTTGGTTTGCACGTTCAAAGCACAAGGCAATGCTGTTGTAGGTTGATTGAGGCGTGATAAACTGGTTTTCGAAAGTAGAACGATCTGTACAACTCGCCATTTCTTTCAAGGTTTGCTTAAAATAAGGTACCGCTTTTAGGTAATGTTGCTGTACAAACCTAACCAAGCCCAGTTTAGCCGAAAAGCTAGCCACTTGACAACTGTCGAGATTTTCTTTGGCAAAAGAATGGCCCTGGTAATAGCTTTCAAAAGCCTTATCGTACCGGTGCTGTGCACGCAGCACATCCCCTTTGGCAAAAAGGGTTAAGGCATATTCGGTATGGTATTGTGTCCCTTTGCTTTTGAGCATGGCAAACATGCTGTCTACATATTTTTCTGCCTTGAAGGGCGCCTCATCATAATAAAGGTAAAAATTGCTCAGAAAACTATACTTTTTCCAAAGGTCTATGGGGCTGGGATTGGAGAAAGTGCCATAAACCGAATCGACATACAGAATGGAGCGGTTGATTTCGCCACTGTTGAGCAATCCGTTCACCACATCAAAAGCACTATCTACTTTTGCATCGTGGTTTTGGGCAGGTTCGACAGCTTTTCTGCAAGAAACAGCAAAAAAAAGACCTGCTAAAACGAGAGCCCACCAAAACTGCTTAAAGAATTTGAAGGATGAATAACAATACACGCTCAGGATGATTTTTTGCCCTTATAATCCAAGATAACTAAAATTGGACTAATAGACGAGCAACTCTTATTCTTTATCTATTCATTTCGTTCAAATTACATGGCTATTTGTGAATTCGACAAGAATATCCAAGCTTTCCAAAACAAAAAACCCTGCCGATAGGGCAAGGTCTTTAGGGTATTTTGGCAACAGCTACTGGTCAATTAGCTTTTGCCTTGCCAGCAACTGGCCGCACCAATAAGTGCCGCTTGTTCGTTCAGTTCAGAAATATAAATAGGCAACACAAAATCGTGTTTTTTAAACTGTTTGGCCAGGCCAGGCAAAAACTTGGCCGAGGCATTGGCTATATTGCCTCCGATAATCAGCGCTTCGGCATTTTCCTGTTGTTGAAAATCCATGATAAAATTGGCCAGGTTCACGGCAAACTCTTCAAATACCTCACGCACATTGGGAGAAGCTTCGTAAAACTTAGCCATTTCCTTGACATCGATTACGTTGATGCCGGTAAGTTCGTAATAATGCCTTAAAAACCAGCGGGTAGACAGGTGGTCTTCGGCATAGCTATCTAAAAATGGCGTACGCCAAAGGTCGGCATCGCTAACTTCGCCTTTTTCGTAAATGGCGGTACCCAAGCCTGTGCCCAAAGTAAGGCCAATTACCTTATCAAAGCCCTGCCCTGCACCGGCAAAGGTTTCGCCAGCCAGAAAGCAGGCAGCGTCATTTTGCATCAAGATGTCGCTTGCAGGCATTCCCAACTGCGCCGCCAGCATTTCCTTAACGTTCAGTCCGTAAAAAGACTCGTACTTGGTCGTATTCTTCATGTAGGAAATACCCTTTTCATAATCGAAGGGGCCCGGCATGGCAATCCCGATTTTGCAGCTCGACATGCCTGCCTGGGCAAGGGTTTCGCCAATTACGGTTTTCCAATCGCTCAGTATCTGTTCATGTCCGGCCCTCGAATTGATTTTTTTCCTTACATAGCTATCAGTCAAAATTGTTTTGTTTTCCATATCCAGCATAGCCGTAGTGATGTGGGAACCACCTATATCTATGCCCATTATATATTTATCCATTGGTAAGTAGATTGATTTTCATTTTTTATTCAAACTTACGCTTTTAGCGACAAACAATGCAGGCAGGAAAAACCGTTATAATAAATCATCCCTAATTGTTTTACAGCTCTCCCGCCGTACATTGTTATTTCTTATGCTTTGCCTGATTATTTAACCGGCAATTGTTGGTCCTTTACATTCCATCCGTAAACCCGTATGGCCAAAGGCAGTGTACCCTGGTCTGGAAATTCGATGGCTACCGTTTTCTTTTCGCCAGGCAAAATGCTTATATAATTGTCGGAAAAGAAAGTGGGCAAGATACGCATTCCTGTATTGGCATTTTCTAACGCAATGCGATTAAAAAATGCAATAGGCCCATTTGACGGATTTTCGAGCAGGAGGTTTAACTTGCCCTTTGCTACGGTTTCTACAGCCACCCTCAAATCGGCGGGTTTCATTTCCTGCAGCCCATGGTACACACCATCCTTTCCAGGTAGCCAATATAAGTTTTCGCTCAATAACTTTTGGTCGGCCGACAGCAACTTCAGTACGACAAAAGCGCCATCTTGATCATTTAATTTTTTAAGCGGCTCGTTAATTGGAAACATTTTTTTAACCATTGATGGCCCTACCTCTGCAAAAAGCTGGTTGCTAAACTGCAATTTGCCATTCGCGTCGTAAACATTGGCTTGCACCATCAGGTTGCGTTCTATTTTAAAACCGTTGTTGACCACCTGAATCATGCTGTCTAAGGGATTCATCATGATGTGCAGGGGTTCGCTGCCTTTCCTCAAGCCATATAAACAGGCATTGACGTCGAGGTAATAGTCGTACATTTGTCCACGCAACGCTGTCCACGGATTTTGTGTTTTCCAAATGATGCTGCCGGTGTACCACTCCCACATGTGGCTAGAAAAGCCTTCCATGAGTGCCCGGTACTGGTTATAGTTGACCAATTGGGCTTTCATGGCAAAGTCGGCCGCAGTTTTGGCTTTGCCGTAAGGATCAATGTACTGGTGATAAGGAATATATTTATGGTATTCCCATACCGAGTCTGCCTGTTCGCCGTTTTGCGGTGCGATGAGGTTTTTGGCTGGAATAAAACGTTGCAGGGAGGCGTAATCGCCTACACCAACCGAACCTACTTCAGAGTTATAAGGATAGGTTTTGTGGCCCCAAAAGGTGCGGATATCCTGAATGGAGTAAGGGCCATCGCCATTGCCCCCAATCGAATTGTACGACATGCTATCGGTGTTCGAAAAATCGAAGAAATAGCGCGTGCCATCTAGTTCGGGCAACAGTTTGTTTTTGAGCGGCCCCAAAATATCGTCGGGTGGCGTAATTTCGTTGCCACCGCACCAAAAAGCCAAGGAAGGATGGTTTCTGATGAGTTTGACCTGATCGGCAGCCGCTTCTAGTGCCAACTGGTGGTTATCGGGATATTGCCTGCGTGTCCACTGGTCTTCTTTTTTTAGCGGATCCATCCATTTGCCGTTGCAATCGCCACTGAACCAAAAATCCTGGAACACCAGCAAACCATATTTATCGCAGGCGTTATAAAATTCCGGTCGCTCGGTCAATGCACCGCCCCAAATACGGATAAGGTTTAAATTCATGTCGCGATGGAAACGGATTTCGGCATCGTAGCGTTCATCTGAGAAACGCAACATGGCATCAGAAATGATCCAGTTGCCGCCTTTGATAAATATTTTCTGTCCATTTACACGAGCTTCCATACTTTGCGTACGGTCGTTCCACACGTTGCTAATTTCGCGCACACCAAATTTAACTGCTTCTTGGTCTAACACTTTTCCGCTAACCGTAACAAACTGCATATTAATTTGGTAAAGGTTTTGATTACCATAGCCATTGGGCCACCAGAGTTTCGGATTGGCCAAGCTCAAATCGGGCAGTTTCACTTCTCTCTTTTCACCCGGCTTTAAAGTTACCGCAACGCGGATCAACTGGTTTGCCAAGCGGTATTGCAAAAAGCCATTAACCACTTTTGCAGTTGGGTTTACAATTTCTGACGAAGTGCGGATTACAGCTGGTTTTTGTGGCCCTTCTGCTTCGCGTTTGCCCGGAACCAACGTAACCACATGCACATTTTCTACGTTAACAGCCTTGGTTGTTTCGATGGTTACCTTATCCCAAATACCAGTATTACGGTCTCTAATAGGCTGGATCCAATCCCAGCCCGCCGTGTATTGGGTAGTAAGACCTTTGGCAATGGTGCCATCGCCTCCTTGGCCTCCATTTGGATTGCCAGGGAAATCGGGTGGATAAACCAAAACCGCCAAGCGATTGTTGCCGTTAGGTGCCAATAACTTGGTAATGTTGTATTGCTGGCGCAAATGCATGCCTTCGTGGGTTTTGGCATTTACTTTTTTGCCGTTCAAAAATATCTCGGCTTTGTAGTTAATCCCCCTAAACTGCAGCCACACCTGTTCATCGCCCTGGGCAACCTGTTTAAACGATTTGACAAACCAATAAGTATAATAGGCATTGCCGGCATGGTAAACGTCTTTGATCAGCTTGTTGTTCATGCCGTAAAATGGATCTGGCACTTTGTTATTGTGAAGCAAAGTGGTGAGTACCGTACCCGGCACGGTAGCCCGCATCCATGTATTAATCGGAAAATCGGCTTGCGACAGCTGTTCGCCGCTGGCTTTTACTTCGTTGATATTGATAGTATACCAATCTGAATTAAGCTCATAACGTTGCTGCGCAAAGACAGGCGAAGCCCATAACAAGCCTAAGAGCAAAACCAAAAATAGATAGCTGTGCTTCATAATCTAATGCGATAGGTTAGAGATTGGCCTGTCGGCTACGGCCACTCCAAAAGTTGGCGATGGCTTGGAGCCCATGTAGAACTGCAGATTACCTCCCGCCATAATGGTTTTGTGCAAAATATAGCTCTTGGTATAAGGCTTGCCGTTAAGCGTAATCTTTTGAATATACTTATTGACGGTGCTGTTGTTGGTTACCTTAATATTGAATTTTTTATTGCCCGGCAAAGCAATGCTGGCCTCGTTAAGCAAAGGCGAACCAAAAACATAGGCGCCGTTTGCGGGATTAACCGGGTAAAAACCCATAGCCGAGAAAACATACCAGGCCGACATCTGCCCCACATCTTCGTTGCCGCACAAACCATCGGGTTTATCGGTATAAAATTCGCGGTCTATTTGGCGTACCAAATCGGCGGTTTTCCAAGGCTGGCCTACATAGTTGTACAAATAAGGAATATGATGGCCCGGCTCGTTGCCTTGTGCATAATTGCCAATAAGGCCCGAAATATCGGGAGAACTTTCCTTGCTGAACTGAAACGGAACACTGAATAGTGAATCGAGTTTGGTGACGAATGATTTTTCGCTGCCAAAAAGCTTGACCAATCCTTCTACATCCTGTGGTACGAGCCAGATGTACTGCCAGGCGTTTCCTTCGGTATAATCGTCTTCGCGGTGCTTGGAGGCAAAGGGGCTAAAAGGTGTGCGCCAATTACCATCGGCCAGTTTGCCACGCATGAATTGGGTTTGCGGATCAAAATATTCCTGATAGAGATTGGCCCTTTTGCTAAAATAGGCATAGTCTTCTTTTTTGTTCAAAGCCAATGCCATTTGTGCAATGCAATAATCGTCTATGGCATATTCTAAGGCTTTGGCCACCGATTCGTTTACTTTGTCGGCTGGAATATATTTCAATTGCTGAATGTAGGCTATGCCTTCTGTTTTTTGCATGGCCGATTGCTTGATGGCCTCGTAAGCGAGGCTTACATCAAAGCCTCTATAGCCTTTCAGATAGGCATCTACAATAACCGGAACAGCATGGTAGCCGATCATGGTATTGGTTTCGCTGCCCATCAAATGCCAAACCGGCAATTTACCCTGCTGTTTGTAAATGGCCAGCATGGTATTGATCACGTCGGAAACCTTCTCTGGGTGCAGGATGGTAAACAAAGGCTGCGCGGCACGGTAAGTATCCCACAACGAAAAAGTGGTGAGGTTATTAAAATTAGCGTTTTTGTAAACTTTTTTATCGGTGCCCAGGTAATCCCTGTTCACATCGTTAAACAGCGAAGGTGCCACCATGGTATGGTAAAGGGCGGTATAAAAAACTCTTTTGGTTGCTGCATTGGCTTCTATTTTTACCTTTTGCAATTGTTTCTCCCATTTGGCATCGGCTTGTTTAACCGTAGCTTTAAAATCCCAGCCCGGCAGTTCGGTTTTAAGGTTAAGGATGGCATTGTCGGTACTAACCGGCGAAAGCGCTACTTTAACCTGAAGCACATGTTGTGGCAGGCGAGCCAAATCGATAATGGCCTTGAGTTCTTTGCCCTGCACATCGGTGTTCGGCTGCAACTGGTTGCCGCTATAAATCTTCAAGCTTTTAATGGGTTGCGATAGTTTGATGACAAAATATAGGCGCTGATCGGCCGACCAGCCTTTAGAATTTCTATAGCCCACCAAGGTATAGGCATCTAGCTGTTTGAGGCTTGAGGCAACCGGACTATCCCAGCCAATGCCTTCTATCAAATCGAGCATTAAATGCGGGTTTTCGCTTCCCGGCTTAAAGGTATACTGATGAAAACCTACGCGTTCGGTTGCCGTAAGCTCTGCCTTAATGTCGTAGCGATCAAGCCAAACACTGTAATAACCTGCCTTGGCCACTTCCTTAGCGTGCGAAAAAGTGGAGGCATAACCCAGCTCCAAATTGTCTTTTTTGCCTTTTTCCAGCAGCACTCTTCCGGTAGCGGGCATGATCGAAATATCGCCCAAATCGCCAATCCCGGTACCGCTTAAGTGGGTGTGTGCAAAACCGGTAATGTTATTGCTGCTGTAATTATAGCCGCTGCACCAGTCCCAACCTTCGAAGATGTTGTTGGGACCAAGCTGTACCGCACCGTATGGCACATTAGCACCTACAAAAACGTGGCCATGCTTGGCCGACCCGATGATGGGATCGATAAAGGAGGTCAATTTGGCAGCCATTTGCCGCTGT
Organism: Pedobacter sp. TM02; assembly: GCF_059705275.1. NCBI lineage: Bacteria > Pseudomonadati > Bacteroidota > Sphingobacteriia > Sphingobacteriales > Sphingobacteriaceae > Pedobacter > Pedobacter sp. TM02. The sequence continues at coordinate 1,335,311 of NZ_AP046530.1, read as the reverse complement.
GCGTGGGCAATGGTTGGAAAAAGGATCAGCAATCCAACCTTCAAACATCGGTTAATCGTTTTAGTAACTGCTCCAAAGGAATTATCTAACATGTGTTTATTATTAAGGTGCATTCTTTCTTTTTGGCGTTCCAAACACCTAAAGGCATTATAAAGGTACAATCCTTGGGCCATATTTGAAAGGCAGGAGATGGCCCTGCCTTTCTTTGGGCGATTTATTTTTTAGGCACGTAAAAACGAAGCCCTATTTCGTAGGCGTTGCCTAATGATCCTCCATTAAAAGTACTGCTGCTTGAGGTATAAGAAGCCGAAACCTGCAAGGCATCCAAAGCTTTAAAACCTATGCCACCCGTAACGCTTTTATTGGTATGATACATGGCATACACGTTGAACTGGTTCTGCATAAAATCGGCATTGGCACCTAGGTCTACCACACTTTTTATGGCCTTAAAGCCCCTGAAGGCAACTTTGGGCTCTAGGTTAATTGAGCCTTTGTCGGTTCCGGTAAGGTTAAAGCGGTAAGAAGCGGCAGCGAACAAAGTCGATTGGCTAAGTGAACTTCGCTCCTGATTGCCAAAAGCCGACACCAAATTAGGCAGGGTTGCTTGTACGGTGAGGCGATCGCGGATGTAGGCTACACCGAAATCTGCCTCAAAATGCATTTTCCGATCGCTATAATTGTACAGTAGCTCATCAGCACCATCTCCTGTAACGTCAATGGTATTGAAACGCTCTACTATGCCTCCGGCCGCCAGGCCAAAATGAAGCTGTTGCTTATCGCCATCAAGCTGAAGCCGATAAGCATAACTGGCCATCATTCGGGTAGTGCTCAATGGTCCAATCTTGTCCGATAACACATTAACGCCAAGGCCCATGCCATTGTTAAAGGCATAATCGCCGGTAAAATAAAGGGTTTTCGGACCATTGTCTATACCCGTCGATTCCCGTTTGTAGGCGGCATTGATATTGAGCTGGTTATTGTTCAGCCCCAACATGGCTGGATTAAAGAGGTACTGATTTTGAAAATATCCTGTACCAAAATTGGCAGTCTGCGCTTTTGCAGCCAATAGGCCACAGCTCCAACAACAGGCCAATATTATAAAGATTTTTATTCTTCGTTTCATTGCTTGTTTGCTTTAACAATCATTAATACTCCTGTTTTAGGCTTGGCGCCATCGTTGGTCTCTACTACGTAGTAATAACCTCCCTGTGGCAATGCAGAACCATTATAGGTACCGTCCCAATCATTGTTGTAATTCTTGCGATCGAATACGGTCCGACCTTGGCGGTCCATCACTTTTACCGAGTTGTTCTGGTATTTATCGATGCCCCAAATTACCCAGGTATCGTTCTTGCCATCGGCATTCGGGGTAAGCACATTGGCAATTACCAGCGAATCTTGTGGAGAAACGGTAATGCTGGCTGTAGCTGTGCAACCCGCAGCAGATGTGGCCACAACGGTATAAGTTGTTTCCTTTGTGGGCCTAACCCGTAGCTTAATTCCGTTGGTGGCTCCTTCAATTCCTTCGGCTTTTTTCCACTCGTAGGTAGTACCTGCAGGGAAATCGGTATTTGCGGTTAGGTTAACCAAGGTATATCGAGGCACCTTGGTAATTGGCCTATCGGCGGTAACGTTCACTTTAAACGGCACGAAATAGATCTTCACCTTAAAAGTGGTACTATCAGAGCCAAAGTTTAAGGTGCCTCCATCGTCTTTTACGGTAATGGCTATAGTGGCCGAATCGCCTACTATTGCCTTGCCTGTAGTTTTGAAGCCATAATAGGCTACCCCATCTATTACATCGGGCTGGAAGGTAAGATTGCTAATCGTTGTATCGGCACTACTGATGTTGGTAACCTTTAATTTCTGGATGCCCTCTGCCCCTGGCCCCGATCTTAAACCATTAATACTAAACTTATAGGTACCAACGGCAGTACAGATTTTTCTGTAGATAAGCGGCCCTGATGACGGAGGCGTGTTTACGCCACCAGTAGTTAACGTTAAAGTATTTGAATAGGCCGAGTAAATCGCCTCTTTTTGCGCCCTTACACGATAATAAAACACTGTTGCAGGCCAAATAGTGGCATCGGTATAAGTTGTTGTATTGGCACCTAAGGTTTTCAGGACAGTAAAATTGGTATTGTCTCTCGATCTTTCTACAACATACCCCGTTTCATCGGTTGCGCGATCTGTCCAGGTTAAGGTGGCCGAAGTTTCGCCAGCAGATTTTAAGGTCAAATCTTTAGGGCTTAGTGGCCCTGTGCTTGTAAGCGTAGTTGCCTGTGCTACTTTAGACCAGCCTGAAACTGCTGTTGAAGAAGTACCTAAGGCATTAATACGGTAATAATAGGTAAAGCCATCGTACAGGTTTACATCGGTAAAAGTTGTAACGTTGCCTGCCAATGTATCAATAGATTTATAGTATAATCCATCTTCTGAGCGTTGTAGGATAAATTGGGCAGCTGGTTTGGTAGTGCTTTGTGCCCAAGTTAAATCTAACGAATTGATTTTAACGTTAGAGATGCTCAAGGCTGTAGGCACAGCTGGCGCTGCAGGGTCTATGCCCATGATCTGCCATTCTGAAACCTGAAAACGCACCCCATCTGTTGCACCATTGTTGGCCGTAAATACTATACGATAGAATTTAAAAGCAGTTGTACCAGGTATTGGAATATCGAAATTAAAAGTGGCATACCTATCGGCTGTCGCTCCCAATTGGTTGGTACGCGTATCTAAAATGGTCCAGGCCAATTTATCATTGGATCCTTCGAAACGCCAATTTTTTGGATCGCGCCCAGGTGCATCGCCTCCGGTCGTTAATTTGTAACCAGTAACTATATAAGCTCCCTTAGGCTCATAAATTGCCGATAGATCGCCATTGGCTTGACCCGTAAAAACCAACCATTTGGTGGCAATATTATTATCGATCAATTTTGAAGAACCTTCGCCCGCATTGGCCCCACCAGTGTTATCGGCACTCACCGTTAATTTGCCCCCATCATCGGTAATATCGGCAGGGGTTGAAGTAATGCTGTTGGTAGTGATGCTTACCACAGTTGAGTAAGGCGATTTTGAAACATAGTTATAGGCCCTTACCCTATACCAATACGTCGTATTTGGACTTAAAGATTCCTCGGTATAGGCCAAAACAGCTTTGTCAACCTTGCCCATCAGCGTAAAATTGGTCCCATCGGCCGATTTCTCGAGTTCGAAGCCCCCTGGCGTAGCAAAAGACAAGGCCCATGATAGGTTGGCCTGTGTACCCGTAGGCGATACCACTTTTAAAGTAGGGGCTGTAGTCAACATATCACTTTTGGTAGTCACTTTTACAATGGCCGAATAGGGAGAAGGCGCCACATAGTTAATGCCTCTTATCCGGTACCAATAGTCGGTTGCCTGTGTCAATGTAGAATCGGCAAAGGTACTCACCGATTTATCAACAGTTTTAACCAAGGTAAAATCAGTTCCATTGGTTGATCTTTCAATTTGAAATTGACCCGGCGTATAAATGGTTAAACCAGACCAAGAAAGATTGGCAATAGTACCTGTAGCTCCGGCAGCAACCGTAAGTACTGGTGCCGTTTTAAGTACATCGTTGCCCGACGTAACCGAAACCACAGCAGAGTATGGCGAAGTTGATTTATAATTAACGCCTTTTACCCTATACCAATAAGAAGTATTGCGTACTCCGGTAGTATCTGTATAGGCCAAAACAGCTTTGTCTACGGTTTTAAGTACTGTAAAATTAGCTCCGTCAGTAGATCTTTCTAACACATATTGGCCATCGCTATAAAAATTGAGAGCCGTCCAGCTTAAGGCAATTTCCTTACTCAAATTGCCTGGCACGGCAGTTAAAGTTGGGGTTCCTTCCAGCTTATCTGTAACTTTTACTACTGCCGAATATGGCTGATTAACTTGATTAATGATAGCCCTTACCCTATACCAATAATCTGTTTGAGGATCGCGTTGCGTATCGGCATAAGAAGTAGCCGATGCCGTATTTCCAGTATAGATTAAAGAAAAATCAGTACCATTGGTTGATCGCTCTAACTGATAGCTGCCTTGATTTCTGATCGCTTTGTCCCAAGACAGGTTGATTGTATTTACATTGGCACCTAACGTAGCTTTAAGCGTTGGCACTACCGGATCATTGTTATAGGCTTCAATTTCTCGAATATCTAAAGAGCTCCGGGCAATATTGGCAAATACAAACTTGTAGTATTTATAGCTTACCGTATTGGCAAATGTGGCACTAATGGTTGTAGCAGTGGCCGATACCGTCCTGGTGTCAATTTGGGTCCAAGTGCTATTGTTTTGAGAGCCAGACAAAGTAATTGTAGTTGCATTTTGACTCGTATAATAGTAATTGATAAAATACTCTGTTATTTTCTCTGCGTTGTTACAGGTAATGAGCAACTCAACGCTTTTTGATGCAGGGCTGCTGAATTCTACATCGGTACCCGTATTGCCATCGTTGATATCGGCAATAGAACCATATATTATCGGTGTGGAACCTGTAATCGTTACATTTCCTGCCCTAAAGATATTAACTTGTGCCATCGTGATTTTTGATGCCAACAAGAACAATAGCAATAGCGCTAACCTGATGAATTTTATATTCATTTTCAATGAGTTTAAACTTTGTTAATCCTTTTCTGAACGACCTATGGCTTATTGGTTACGTTCACATCATCACTCTCTGTTCTAATGGGGCAACCCGTAATTTCCTTTACATCCTGATTTTTTAAGCCTTTTACATATGGCCTTAACAAATCGACAGAATTAGCAGCGAAAGAATTGAAATCGAACAGCATTACCCCTCTGTAGCCTTGGGTCATCAAGTCTTTACAAGTGGCCTCGGCATTGCCAAATCCGCTATAGGAAGGCGAAAATGGCTTGGCACTGGCTATGAGTTTGCCCACCGGGAAACCTGCGCTCCCAGCAGAAGGTATTTGCGGGTAATATGCAGAAGAACCAGCATCGGCAATATCGCCCATCCGTTTGCCGTTGTAAATAGTAGAGCCTGCACCGCCATAAATGTAGCAGTGTACAAATTTATCGGGCAACAAGCGCTTCACTTCCGATACTACCATGGCAAAAGATTGGTTATTGGCCCATGATGGACTGTTAGAATATTCGTCATCAAAATCGATCGCATCCAAGCCTAGCCTACGCACCTCTATGGCTACATGTTGGGCAAAAGCAGTAGCTTCTTCCAAATTTCTGAAGTTCATAAATCCAGCATTATCATGATTGCCCAAAATGGTCATGCCCACTTTTACGCCCTTGCTTTGTACATATCTGGGCCAGCCGTTATCAATCAGGGCCTGAACCTGTCTGTTATAGGTAATTTTGGCTTTACCTGTAGCTGCATCGAGGTTAATGTTGGGTGCAAAAATCCAGGCCAAATCAATTACTGGCTTATTGTCTTCGCCCAAATAACAGGTTACATTTTTAAAGGCACGATTGTTTACTTCTACATAGGCAATGAGCAGATTCTTCTTGGTAAGCAACGAATTAGGATCTACCTGCCCGGTTATTTTAGAAAGCGAATCTACAATTCTGATCGAATCGGCCTTTTGCTTGGCAATCTGCTCAATTCTGGCAATAGTCCAGCCTTGCAGTTCAGTATCCTTATCATTTTTGATATCGGGATACTTTTGTTCTGTTTTTATTTTTTTACAGGCGCCTAATAAAAGTAGGCTACTGATCAATAAACAAGATATCTTTTTCATAACTATAGTTTTTTAGGTTAGCTTTATGGTTTATCCCACCAAACTCTTTTGGTAAGATCGAGATCGTTGCCCCCCAAACGTGCCACCGCTTCATTGTAGTTGCTGGCATTATAAGAGGCTTCCCTGTTGGGGTAATTTAAACGACGGGGCAATAGGCCATTGGTACGGTTGCCTGGATAATTAACCGGGGTTAGTACCGGATAACCGCTACGCCTATAATTGGCCCAAGTTTCAGGAAAATCGAACAGTGTGGCTACCCAATATTGCGAATTGATCATTTCTAACGATTTTTCCAGAGAAGTTTCACCTAAAGGATGGGCATCGGCAAAAGCCTGTACTTCGCCGCCCATGGTCAACATTCCATTCAATTGCTCTAACGACTTCATGGCAGCTATTACACCGTTTTTATAATGGTCTTTGGCCGATGTAGCACCTACATCCCAGCCTCTGGCCTTGGCTTCGGCCAATAACAATTCTGTTTCGGCATAAGTAAGGATAAATACAGGGAAAGTGGGTACGGCAAAAACAGAACTTACCGGCCTTGCATAATTGCCCAAAGGCGAGGCATTGCTGCCCTTTCCTGTTGGCCCTGGATAGTTAGGCGCCGTTTCGATGCTACGCACCCCGTTTACATCGTAACCATTAGGCATGCCCATGGGCACTTCGTAAATTTTACCACTCGGAGCTGGATTAATTTGGGTATAGCCAAAGGCTTTTTTGCTCAAGTCGTTATTGTTGATCAAACCCGTGTCTGCCTTTTCGGTCAGCACGTATAACCTTGGGTCGTTATTATTATTTAGGTAATCGATAAAGGTTTTAGACCACCTGATCTGTCCAAAAGTGGCGGCATCGCCAAACCAAGCGTTGGCCGATTTGTTTTTGCGTTCTTCGGCTGTGCCGTTAAACCTTAAGATGGCATTGTCTGCCAAATCGGCAAAGGTCTTGCCCTTGGTTTTCTCGGCATATAATCTGGCCGTAGCTTGGTCTATTTTGGTAAGGCGCATAGCTACACGCAACATGAGCGCATAAGTGAATTTTTGCCATTTGTCTATATCGCCATCGTAATAAAGATCGCCGGCAACTTTGGCCTTGCTCTTATCCAATTTTTGGCCCACATCATCAAGTGTAGCCAGCATATCCTTGTAAATCTCCTCCTGCCTATCGTATTTCGGATAGAGGGTTCCATTTTTCTGGAAATAAGGAATATCGCCGTATACATCGGTTACGCGTTGCAGGGCCATTACCCTCATTATTCTACAAATTTGGATCAGGTTGTGGTATTTTTCAGGATCCTTTTGTGTAGCAAGGGTAATGGCTTCGGCAAATAAACCTGCCTGCGTTTGTCCGTCGTTAAAGAAACGATCATTGTATGAAAATAATTGAGAACTGTATTTATCGCCAGCACTATAAGAGGTTTGGGTAATGGTTGATGCCAATACCTGTACCATTGGTGCCAGTTCGTACAGTTGATGTTCAGTTATATTTCCATAATTTAATTGCCCCGAAGTAAGTAAATAATTCGGGTCTGTATTGCTTTCATTGGCTTTTGTAGGGTCGCGGTTTAATTCTTCAAAATCTTTTGAACAGCCGAGCATAAAAAGGACGGCTGCAAGTATGAGGTAAAAAGTTAGCTTCTTCATGAGTATCTATTTTAACTTTTATCTTTTTAAACTATTTAAGCTTTACGTTTAAGCTTAGGCCATAATTACGCGTCTGTGGCAAACCTGCCCCTTCTAAGCCCGCGTTACCGGTAAGCGACGAAAACGTGTCCTCTGGATCGAAATTCTTGGTATGCTTCATCAACGTAAGGAGGTTACGAGCGGCAAAGCCTATGCTTACTGCACGGAAAGGGGTTTTGCCCAACAATTTCTCTGGCAAGCTGTAATTGAAGGTTACCTGTCGCAACTTGATAAAGCTGCCATCGTAAACAGTTACCGCCGGAATGTTCTTTACCAAACCTTGGTAATAATCTTGTGCACTTACCAAAGTCTGGTTGGGCTGGCCGTCTTCGGTAACGCCTTTGGCTATAATGCCTGTCTCCCTGCCTACCAAGGTCTTTTTGTTCAGTCCGTAGTAAACGCTCAAAAAGTCGGTGGCCGAAAGTACTTTATTGCCAAATCGGTAATCGACCAAGAAAGAAAGGTTAAAGTTTTTATAGGTAAAACTGTTGTTTAAGCCACCATAATATTTAGGTAGGCCGGATCCCATTGGGGTAAACGGACCTCTTACGGGGATTCCATCTATACCAATGATGATATTGCCATTGGCATCGTACTTGTAATCGTTGGCCATGATCTGGGCCAAAGGCAAGCCTACTATGCCATATATACCGGCACCGTTGGCATACGGGCCTACAGTTGGCCTGTACTGGCCTTCGCCAGAGTTTTGGATGCTGGTAGTAATGCCATCAATATTCAATAGCTTGTTGTTTACATTGGTAAAGTTGAAGGAAACATCCCAGCTAAACCCGCTGTTACGAACCGGTGTACCATTTAAAGTCAGCTCTAGCCCCCTATTTTGGGTAGAACCCAAGGGGATGTAAGTAGATTGATAGCCTCCAGAAGCAATACTGATCTGTTGTGATACCAGTTCGTTGGTGGTTTTGCGTGCGAAATACGAAAGCATTAAACCTAACCGGCCATCAAAACCTTTCAGTTCTAAACCTGTTTCGAACTCGCGCATCGAATAAGGGCTTAAATTTTCGGGCAAAATTTCTGAGGCCAGGTTGGCATAGGTTTTTCCACCAATATCACCAGCAGCTATGCTATAGTATTTGGCGTTTTTAAAAGGCTGTGCTTCGCCACTGGTTTTGGCATAGGCCAATCTGAATTTACCAAAGGTGAGCTTTGGTATTTCTACGAGATTAGAAAAAATGAAACTGGCACTTACCGATGGGGTAAATATGGCTTTGGTGGTGGTACTAAACTCATCGTATCTACCTGTTGTACTTAAGGTCAAGTAGTTTTTATAGTTAAAATCGAGCGTATAATAAGCCGAATTGGTTTGTAGCCTATTTGGCGATGGATAAATGGTATTCTGTATCGTTAAGTTAGATGGCGTATAAAAATATGGGATCTTCCATTGCGAGCCCGAAACGCCTACCTTTTCGAAATTAAACTTACGGATATTGCCCCCAATGGCCGCATCGAGAGTAAGGTCGGCAACTATCTTTTTCGAATAGCCAGCCAATACATCGATGTTCATCTCGGTGGTTTGCGCTTTAGAAAGCTCTTCTAACTGGCCATTCGGGTTGTAACCAATACCTGTTGGCTCTATGCGCAGGGCATTATCAACAATATGATCATAGCCCAAGCGGGTTTGCAGGTACAATTCCTTGGTAAAATCGTAGCGCAGTGAAGTTGATGAAATGAGACGTTGCCGTCTGCTATTGGTAATTACCTTATCCACTACAAACCATGGATTAGGGATATAGCCTCCGTTGCCCATGTGGTTCTCGTTGCCCGTAACCGGATCGTAAATCAACTTCAGGTAATCAGGGTTTACATTGGCTGGCAACAGCGACATGGTAAAATTCGGATTACGGCTCATATCGCCCAAGTTGGGCCTCAGTTTAACATCTTCATGGATGTAATTGATCATGGCCGTTAGTTTCAGCTTGCTGATGATCTCTTGATTGATATTCAAGTTGCCCGAATATCTTTTCAAGCCACTGTTCGGAATAACCGATTGGTTGTTGGTTTGCGAAAGTGACAACCTGAAATTACCTTTTTCGCCAGCACCCAAGAGCGCCAAGGTATTCGAAAATACAGGAGCATTTCTGTAAAACTTCTCCAACTGGTTATCTACAGGGGCATAAGGATGCATTAAGCCATCTTGACCAATGGTCATTTCGCCATCCATCCTTGCGCCCCAACTGTTCAAACTGGCCGTTACCAAATCTGCTCGAGTTGATGGACGGTTGCCGTTAAGCCCTTGCCCGTAAACTTTTTGGTAGTCGGTATTGTCTATAATGCTGTTGATGCTAAAATTGCCACTGTATTCTACGCCAAAGCCTTTTTGGCCCTTGCCACTTTTGGTGGTAATCTGAATAACCCCATTGGCTGCGCGCGTTCCATAAAGTGCCGATGCGGCAGAACCGTTCAATACCACTACATTTTCAATATCATCAGGGTTAATGCTCGAGATGCCATCGCCCAAATCCTGTCCGCCATACACGCCAGGCGATCCTTTTTGAGTATTGTCCATCGGTACCCCGTCGATGACGAACAAAGGACCTGTTGTAGCCGAAAAATTAGAAACACCACGGATGAGCAGACGCGCCGAAGAACCCGGACCGCTGCTTACGCCGCTTACATTCAGGCCCGCTACCCGGCCACTCAAGCTATTGGCAACATTGGGCTCCTTGGCCTCGTTTAAAAGGTTACCATTAACCGTCGACATCGAATAGCCAAGTTTGCGCTGGTCTTTGGAAATGCCAAGTGCAGTAACAACCACCTGCGCAAGGGTATTTTTTTCTTCGCGAAGTACGATATCCAGTTGGGTGGCCGTGCCTACTGTAATTTCTTGTTTTACATAGCCGATAAAAGAAAATACCAGCACATCGCCTGCATTGGCCTCGATGGCAAAAGCACCTTTGTCATCGGTACCTACCACTTTGCCCGTTGTTTTGTTCAAAATCGACACATTGGGCATGGCCACTCCGGCCGTGTCTTTTACCTTACCGCTTATTTTGATCAGCGATAAAGACTTGGGCATTTCTTGTGCTACTTTGGGTGTATTGGGCGGTGTAACAATGATCACCGTATTGTCTTGTATCTTATAAGAAAAAGGCTGATCGGCAAAACAAGTGTTCAATACTTCCTGCAAGGAAGCATTATTGCATCTAATGCTAACCGGTTTTGCATTTTTAAGGCTATATACATTGTACAGGAATTCTGTACCTGTTTGTTTCTTGATTTTGGCAAGTATAGAAATCAAAGGGGCTTTCTTTTCGTTCAACGATACCTGTGCGTGGGTCAAAGCACTTACCCTGAGTAAAAATAGGGTCAATATAATCGCAGTGAGTTTCATGATACGAACGATTTTTTTTGCAACGCCAATAGAGCCCCCGTTTCTGATGGGAGAAATTTTCATATATTTGGTCTTGGTTTGTTTAGTTGATTTATTTTGTCTCGCAACATTTTAAAAGACGGCACAACCGATGGCCAGGGGGAGGTCGAAGCACCTCTGGCTTTTTTGTGGACTATCTTTAAGGAGGTGTATAATTAATCCATAACGATAACCCTCCTTCCTTCTATTTTAAAGTGTACGGTATTGGTGGCTTCCATGGTGTTTAGCAGTTTCGAAATGTTATCGTAGCGAGAAACCGAACCTGCAAAAGCCTTTTCTTTCATATTGCCCTTGTAAACAATATCTACGTCGTACCAACGCGCCACTTTGCGCATAATGCTTTCGATAGGTTCGTCTACAAAGGTAAAACGCCCATTTTTCCAGGCCACTTCGGCCGCTACATCTTTTTCAACTACCGCAATCTCATTTGCCTCCAAAATGGCCTGCTGGCCTGGTTTTAATATTTCTTCGTTCGCATGTTGGCCTTTGGTCCGAATAGCCACGCGTACAGCACCTTCGAGCAATGTGGTTTTGATATTATCCTCATCTGCATAGGCATTGATGTTAAAATGCGTGCCCAATACCTGTACTTCCTGATTTTTGGAAATCACCTTGAAAGGATGCAACTTATCTTTGGCTACCTCAAAATAGGCTTCGCCAGTTAATTCTACCCTGCGCTCTTTGGCTCCTGTAAAACTCAATGGATATTTCAGGCTGGTAGCGGCGTTGAGCCATACTTTGGTGCCATCGGGCAGGTGGATCTGATATTGACCACCCTTAGGCGTTTCGATGGTGTTGTAAAGTGCAAAGCTTTGGGTTTGATGCTGGTCTTTTATTTCATAGCGCAACTGTCCATCGGCGGTTTTGGTAATCTCTATACCCGCTTCTTTGGCCAATGCTCCATTAACGGAGTGGGTCAGGTCAATTTTCGTACCATTGGCCAAGGTAAGCATGGCCTTCCTGCCGCCAGGTACAATGGGGTGAGCAGCTACCTTTTCCTGATCTTTTAACGATGAAGAATAAAAATTGTACCACAGTGCAACTGAAGCGCAGAGTACAATAACTGCTGCCGCTGCATAACGGTAAATCGCGAATTTAGGCCTTAATTTTACTGTGTCTTGGTTGCCGATTCTTTCCTTGATGTTTTCAAACACCTCTTCTACCAACATATCCAACTGGCTGTTCGATTGATAGGCCTGACCAAGCTGTTTCTTTATATTTCTTTTAAGCGCCGTTTCATCATTGCCATCAGCGAAATATTTCAACAGGTACTCCAATTCTTGGGCACTGCATTCGTTCTTTGCGAATTTGGCAAACAGCAGATCGATTTGATCCATAAATATATTTGGTTAATAACTACTAATACGTTTTAGTAAGCCTCAACAACTAGTCAAATCGACAGAAATTCTTAAAAAACACATAAGTCACTGATAATCAGGATAAAAAAAATTATTTCACCCGATCAAAAAGGGCAACTACGGCTAAGGCAACAGCCAGATCGCCGTGTTGGTACAAGAAATTTCTTACCGCCTTAGAAGATTTGACGATATGGTTATTAACGGTAGATACAGAAATCCCCAAACGCTCGCTGATTTCCTTATGGCTTAAACCCTCTATTTTAGACAATTGATATACCTGCCTGCTTTGTGGCGAAAGGGCTTCGATAGCCTGATTGAGACAGGCATTTTTTTCTTTAAAGCTCAGCAGCTCTTCTGTATGGCTATAACTCTCTATGGTATTGGCAATCAGCTCCCTAGTTAGCTTTTTATCAAGTGCTACCTTTCGCAGGTAATCGTATACCTTGTTTTTGGCTATGGTAAACAAAAAAGACTTGAATGATTTTTCTACATCAATACTTTCTCTTTTTTCCCAGACCTTCAAAAACAGGTCTTGAAGCAACTCCTTGGCCACCTCCTGGTCTTTCACCATGTGTATGATATTGCTGAGCAACATGCGGCTGTACAAATCGTAAAGCGAGCCAAAAGCGTTGCTATCCCCTTTCTTTAATTGCGAAAGAAGCAAAGAATGATCATCCCCTGTTTTTAGCGGTAAGCTCATAAACGAAACCGTTAAGCGACAATAAATATATAATTAATGGGATGATAAATTATAGGAACTAAAGTTATAAAAAATTAAGCAAGTATGAACTTCAAACCAACATTGCAAAACGGCTGGTTTGAAGGTTTGCGATATCCGTTCAACAAAAAAAGCCCCCTGCTTTACACAGAAGGCTTTTTAACCAAAGTTGTACCCTTAGGGCACCAACATTTTAAATAGCTTAATCAGGTAGCCTTTCTATAAAAGCAATCGAAATTCCGTTAAAACAATCGTCGGCACAATTGTTTTCTACATAGCCACAAGAAGAAATCATACCACTGTTTTTGGTTTCCAATGAAGTTTTCGCGTCTTTCCTTTTCAGGAGCCATACGGTTCTTGCCTTTTCGTATATCTGGTCTAAAGTTAGCGTTGCCGCGCCATTGGTGTGGGTATTCAGGCTGCTTTCCTCTTCGATCCATTGCTCCAGTATGGTAATTTGCGGCGTCGGACCGCCAATTACGTTCTTAGCCACATAGGCACGCTTGATCACTTTTCCATTTTTTACGGTAATGATGGTTTCTGTTGAATAACCCGTCCACGAGACGGTATTAACCTGATACCGATAAGAATTATTAGTCGAGGTTTTAAAGTTAGTGTAGATTTTATAGCTGCGGGCAAGATCGCTTTCAAACGCGACATCGCTTTTTTTGCACGAAGCAAATAGCCCGGCTATAAGCAATAAAATAAAAAAGTAAGGGTTTCTTTTCATAAAGCTTAGGTTTCGTTTAAGGTTGTTTTATTCCCATACGTAAAGCAACTCGCTTTCGCTACAATTTGTCTTCCCGGAATTAAAATTAACTTTGTGCATGCTTAAAAAAGGAGAACATATTGAAGGGGTACCGGCCGAACTGCAGGCCCTTTTAGATCAGGATAGCGAAGCCCATGCTTTTTTCGAAAGCCTGGCCAAGTCGTACAAACAAGGCTACTGCGATTGGGTAGGTTCGGCCAAACAAGAAGAAACCCGCAAAACAAGGGCTGTCAAGGCACTCCTCATGTTGCAGAACAAGCAAAAAACCTTAAAAACCTAATTTGCTTTGCCCGGCGAAACCAATAAACAGCTCATTCCATGTTTCCAACATTTAATGCAAGTAACTTCGAAGAAAACTGCCAAAAAGTAGCTTCCATGGATAAAGACCTGGCCCAGGTAATCAGCGAGCATGGTTATCCGCCCGTGTGGAACCGGCCCAATACTTTCGAATCGCTGGTGCATATCATTCTCGAGCAGCAAGTATCGTTGGCCTCGGCATTGGCTACCTTGAACAAGCTGCGCGGAAAAATAACCGTGATAAGTCCGGAAAACGTACTGGCTCTGAGCGACGAAGAATTAAAGGCTTGTTATTTCAGCCGACAAAAAACGGTTTATGTAAGACACTTGGCTCAAGCCTTGGTCAATGGAGCACTTAACCTAACCGAATTGGAAGGCTTGGCTGATGACGAAGTTCGGCAACGGCTATTGACGCTCAAAGGCATTGGCCATTGGACCGTAGATATATACCTGATCTTTGTGCTGAAACGCACCGACATTTTCCCTATCGGAGATCTAGCTGCGGTAAATGCCCTAAAAAGAATCAAAAAACTAGACAAAGACACCACACGCGAAACTCTTTTGGCGCTTTCGACCCTTTGGCAGCCTTACCGCACCCTAGCCACCATGTTGTTGTGGCATTATTATCTTTCTTCGGCCAAGCCCAAGCAGGCTAATACACTTTGATTACCTTGCCTGTAACGATACCAAAAATAGATTTCTCGTAGGCCCGAGCTACTTTCCAACCCTCAACCGGAATAAATCCGGGGAAACTGTCGTGATAGCCCTTTGACTCGGCAAGCACGGTTGGGCTGATGCAATTGATCCTGATGGCTCTCGGCAATTCGTAGGCGACGGCTTTAACAAAACCTTCCACGCCACTGTTAACCAACGAAGCAACTACCCCACCCAAAATGGGCTCTTCAGACAAAACGCCCGATATCAGGGTAAAAGAACCTCCATCGGCAATATAGGGCAAGGCAGCACGTACCAAGTTGATTTGCCCCACCAGTTTGTTGCCTATCGAAAAAGCAAGTTCTTCGTCTGTAAGCTCACCAATCCCTTTAAAAGCAACCGATCCTGATGCATTAGCTACGGCATTGAAGTGGCCTATTTTCGCAAATAGCTCTTCCAGGCTTTTCTTATCCTGGATATCGGCCTGAAAATCGCCCGAGGTTCTCGATACCTCGATAACTTGGTGGCCTTGCTCGTGTATTCTTTTGACAACTTCTTGTCCAATGGTGCCGTTGGCACCAACCACCACTATGGTTAGCTTACCTTTATTGCTCATGTTCTTCTTTTTTACAAAGCTCAACAAATTTTAGGCAAATGATGTTCAGATTTAAGTCAGTAATGGCTTGAGGTACCTGTTAAGTCCATATCAGACAAACGTTTGCGTTAAACATCTTATTTCAATTTGCTCTATATTTGGTTTAGGTCTCACCTAAAAACTACCGTATTGAGGTTAAAAACACAAATAAAACTACCTTTTAAATGAAGAAACCAATTTTAATCGCCTGCCTGCTTCTCCTCTCCGCCTTTGGCTTTGCACAAACCGAAATGAAACAGCTGATCGAAGAACAATTCAACTTTGCCAAGCAGCAGTATAAAGTAATGGATAAAAATATTCCACCGGGACTAACGCCACAAAGCTACGATGCTCAAAACAAAAAATTTATTGGGCAGGGCATCAAATGGTGGTGCAGCGGTTTTTACAGTGGGTCGCTCTGGTACATTTATGAACAAACCCAGGACGATGAAACCAAAAAAAATGCAGAAAAAGCACTCAAACTGTTAGAGCCAAACCAAACTTTTACCGGCAACCACGACTTGGGCTTTATGATGTTCTGTAGTTTTGGCAATGCCTATCGCCTAACTAAGAATCCAGCCTACAAAGCCATTATCGAACGCTCTGCCCAATCGTTGGCTACACGTTTCCGTCCGGCTATCGGCGCCATCCAAAGCTGGGACAAGAACAAGTACTGGCAATGTCCGGTTATCATAGACAACATGATGAATTTGGAAATGTTGAGCTGGGCCAGCGACAACGGCGGCGATCCGAAGTATAAGGAAATAGCCATCAAACATGCCAACACGACTTTAAAAAATCATTTCAGGCCAGATTTCAGCTCTTTCCATGTCATTGACTACAATCCAAGCAATGGCAAAGTGCTTAAAAAGGGAACCTGGCAAGGTGCCGCCAACTGCTCGGCCTGGGCACGCGGCCAAGGTTGGGCCCTTTATGGCTATACCATGATGTACCGCTTTACCAAAAACCCTGCTTATTTGAAACAGGCCAACGGCATTGCGCATTTTATATTGAACCATCCTAATCTGCCGGCCGATAAAATCCCTTATTGGGACTTTGATGCGGGTTTAATTCCCTATGCCAAACGCGATGCCTCGGCAGGTGCCCTCATCGCCTCGGCACTGCTAGAGCTTGGCCAATACAGCGCCAAAAACAAAACCGAATATAAAAAGGCCGCCGAAACCATGTTGCGTTCGTTGGCTAGCGATGCCTATCGAGCCAAATTGGGCGAAAACGGTGGTTTCTTGCTCATGCACAGCACCGGGGCACTGCCTTTGAACAGCGAAATAGACGTTCCTTTGGTTTACGCCGACTATTACTTTTTAGAGGCATTGGCCAGGTATAAAAAATGGTACTTATAAAATTTAGCGCAATGAAGAAATATACACTTTACCTGATGCTGCTCGTCCTTGCAGTGCCTGCTTGGGCGCAAAAAGGCAAAACAAAAGAAACCACCGGCGCGCAAGACCGTGCCTTCTGGGTAAAAAGCCTTTATAAGATCTCGTATCCGGTTATCCATAACTTGGCCAACGGTACTTTAAAGGCCAACATGCCCTTAGAAAAAGGCAACAACTACAACCTCAACCTCAAGGCCGTTACCTATACCGAGGCCTTAGGCCGGACCTTGGCCGGTATTGCGCCTTGGCTCGAACTACCAGACGACGAAAGCGAGGAAGGCAAGCTGCGAAAAGCCTTCAGGACCGAAACTTTAGCTGCCCTCAAAAATGCAGTTGACCCTCAAAATCCAGATTACCTTAATTTCAGAACCGAAGCCCAGCCCATTGTCGATGCGGCCTATGTGGCACAGGCCTTTTTAAGAGCGCCTAAAATGCTTTGGCAACAGTTAGACCCAGTCACGCAAAAAAGATACATCGAAGAGTTTAAATCGTTGCGGACAAGAACCGGCGCCTATAACAATTGGTTGCTGTTTGCCGCCATTACCGAAGGCTTTTTATGGAATATTGGCGAGCAATACGATCCAGCAAGGCTCCGTTTTGGCATCAACAAGCTCAACGAGTGGTACGAAGGCGATGGTTGGTACAGCGACGGCTCTTCTTTCAGCATGGATTACTACAATTCGTTTGTAATCCATCCCATGATGGTCGACCTGCTCAAAAGCATGATCGAAAAGAAAAGGGCCAGCGCTACCGATTACAACCGGGCTGTTGACCGCATGGCAAGGTACGCCAGTTTTCTGGAAAGAAGCATTGCACCCGATGGCACCTTTCCAGCCTTTGGCCGATCAATTACCTATCGCACCGCTGCTTTCCAGGCATTAGCTCAAACGGCTCTGATGGAGAAACTGCCCGAGGGCGTAAACCCTAGCCAGGTTCGATGCGCATTGACCAAAGTATTCCACCTCATGTACGAAGGCAACCAAAATTTTGACAAAGATGGCTGGTTGGTATTGGGTTTTAACGGGCATCAGCCTGAAGTAGCCGACGTCTATACCTCTACCGGAAGCTTGTACATGGCTACCTTGGGTTTCTTAGCCTTGGGCCTGCCTGCCGATAATAAATTCTGGACAGATCCGCCAGCACCATGGACATCTCAGAAAGCCTGGTCCGGACAAATGCTGCCAAGAGACCACCGAATTGAAAACTAACAAAAAGCCCTCCATCCAGAGGGCTTTTTCGTTTACTTTAATTTTATCTTTAGCTTTAAATCCAGCTAATCCAATCAAAAATTTAGCCTATGACCTTTGCCGAAAAAGCCATCAATTTTAACCGCAGCCTCAGCTATACCGGCAAGACATTGCCCAAAGGGATCAGGGTGATGAACCCCTTTCTCGAATTTGAACAGACCATGGGTATTATGGAAACTTTTTACCATAAGTATTACAACGACAACCGGCAAAGGCATTTGATTTTGGGTATTAATCCCAGCAGATTAGGCGCTGGCTTAACCGGTATTCCCTTTACCGATCCTAAAAGATTGGCCAGCGAACTCCATATCAGCTACACCGGTCGCATAACGCATGAGCCTTCTTCTGTATTCATGTACGAAATGATCAATGCCTATGGCGGGCCAACGGCTTTTTATGGCGATTTTTACATCAATTCGCCCTGTCCCTTGGGTTTTACATCAGTTGACGCGCAGGGCAAAGAAAAAAACTACAATTATTACGACAGCAAAGCACTTTTGGATGCCGTAGGCGATTATACGGTTGAAACGTTGCATCGATTGATTTCATTGGGCATCAATACCGATTTATGTTTTTGTCTCGGGACCGGAAAAAACGAACAATACCTGAGCAAGCTTAACCAAAAACATGGTTTTTTCAAGAAACTGGTTGCCTTGGCGCACCCGAGGTTCATTATGCAATATAAATATCCGGCCAAGCAACAATACATTGATGATTACCTTGCCAAACTCGGCGCTATACATGATCAATTATGAACATCAAAACCAAAAGAATTTATGAGGCCCCAAGCACAGCCGATGGCTTTCGTGTCTTGGTAGATCGGCTTTGGCCGCGTGGCCTCAAGAAAGAAGATGCCCAAATTTCACTTTGGCTCAAGGCTGTGGCCCCTTCCAACGGGCTTAGAACGTGGTTTCACCACGAGGAAAGCAACTGGCCTACGTTTGTATCGCGCTATCGGACAGAACTTCAAAACAATGAAGCCCTCCCCCAGCTAAAAGCATTGGCTGATGAGCACCAAACCGTTACCCTGCTTTATGGCGCCAAAGACGAAACACGCAACCAGGCCGTTGTACTTAAACAATTGCTCGAAGGCGCAATATAACAGAGGCCCCCAACATCCATCGGGGGCCTTGTTTTTTTAAGACTTTAACCTATTGTTGTGTGTTAAAATCTAGGGAGAGCTATTAAGGATAATTCTAGTTTCAATTAAATAAAGGCTAACAGGTTGATGTTCTCTTTTTTCCTTCTGTACAGTTCTTGGATCATTTCGCTTTCTTTCATTCTTACCGCCCAGGCAGGCCTTAATTCGAAATGAGGAACCGCAGTACTGTTTTTATTGGCAGAAG
The DNA here is from genome assembly GCF_059705275.1 of Pedobacter sp. TM02. Classification (NCBI taxonomy): domain Bacteria; kingdom Pseudomonadati; phylum Bacteroidota; class Sphingobacteriia; order Sphingobacteriales; family Sphingobacteriaceae; genus Pedobacter; species Pedobacter sp. TM02. The sequence goes on along the minus strand of NZ_AP046530.1, from coordinate 1,316,086 downwards.
CACAAGTTAGCCCAATCGATTCGCCCAATTGAGCAACCTTGGCATACAAGGGCGATTGGTCTTTAAAAACGAGTTCGCCTGTCGTGTTTTTTTCAAAAATGCCCATATCAAAGGCGAGGCCGAAATTGCAGTTCGAAAAATTGCTTTGTGCATCGATAAAAATATGTTGCGATAGTTGGTGCTTTCTTTCTTTGGTTTTATGTTGATCTTCCGCTTTTAATGCGTTGATCAGCCGGAGGCAGATACCCTGATCGGCTGCAATATGAATCAGCTCTTTGGCAAACGGAACCACTTCTTTAGGCATTTTCTTCAAAATGGTTTCATTGTACAAATCTTGCTGAGGCTCTTGAGCCAACGCATATTGGTACTCTTCGAGGCTTTCGGTATCGGCTTCGCTACCAAAAATTGCCACATAAGCCCTATCCAATGTTTTTGCACTCGGTTTTCCGTCGGCTTGGATTTGTAGTTTTTGTTGTATCGCCTTAATCAATGCGGCCTGACCGGTTTCTGTGGGCAGGGCATCAAACAATAGATCATAAATACCAATCCAAGTTTTAAGGCTAACAATGCCATCTACCTTAAGGCCAGCTTTGAGCTGTATGGCTTTAATTTTGTCTGAATTGTTCATTTTGGTTGAATATTTAACTCATACGATTGTCTGCTTTGGCCAACTCGCTGTTTGTGAACCAGTAAAATGGCAAACGTTTGGAGTAGCATTGCAATGCTAAGTGAGCACTTTTTTAGAAAAAATTCTAGCGTGGTTTTGCCCAAAAGGCCAATTGGGTAGATTTACTGAACAAACAGGTATTTTTACCTAGACGGATTGACTAGTCAACAATTTAACCATTCAACAATGGCAATAACAGCAGCAATTTAATAACCCAACGATAAGAATCTGCTAACTAAAAAAATCTTCCAGGTCAATGAGGTGATGTTTGAGGGCGTAAAGTACCAGCCCGGCAGTATTGCGGCTGCCCGTTTTAAGCAACAGATTATTGCGGTGCCCTTCCACTGTGCGATTGCTCAAGAAAAGTTTTTCGGCAATTTCGCTGCTGCTCAGCTGCTTGCAGATCAGGCCCAGTACTTCGGTTTCGCGGGCAGTAAGCTTATTTTCCTGTTCTAAGCTCAGCACTTGAGCCTTTCTTACTACACCTTTGCGCATAATTTCAAGCATCGGCATGGTAAAATAGAAATCGTTTTTAAAAACTTCCCTAATGGCCTGCTCTACTTCTTCGGGTTCGGCATTTTTGGCCAGGTAGCCATTGGCACCGGCTTGTATAGTCGCTAAAATGAAATTTTCGGCCTCGTGCACCGTAAGGATGATGACCCTGATGCTCGGATATTTTTCCTTTAAGATCTTTAAGGTTTCCAAGCCATTCAATTCAGGCATCGAAAGATCGAGCACAATGATATCCGGTTTAACCGTTGCCTGTTCGCAAAGCTCCAAGAGCTCCCTGCCATTTTCGGCCTCAAAAAGCATGCTCATTTGGGCAAAAGAACCGATTAGTGCGGCCATTCCTTTCCTGAAAAGCTTCTGATCGTCGGCTATGGCAACATTAATATTCATTGTCGGAAATTTTAGGCTGAAAGTAGAAAAAAAAGTAGTCAAAACCCTTATTTTTTTTAATTTCGAGGAAATTAATTTATTTAAAGCTCAGTTAAATTATGAATTCTACAATTAACACCCCAACCATTCCCCTGCGCGACGCTCAACTTAGAATTGAACGTTACAGACAACAATTATCGGCCTATGTTCCTCAAGAAAATCTGCCTTGCGCCATCTTGATTCCGATCGACGATCTTTTAGCCATCATCAAACAATATGAGACGGTTGACGAGGAAGGAAACATTACCAATAAACTAAGGGGTGTTCGCGCCTATTTTGCCGTAAAAGCCAGCGACCAAGAATTACCAGACGACATTACCGCGCTGATCGTACCTGTTGACTTGCAAGGAAACGACGTGGTGGTTAACCCTGACAAACTTGGCGGCGTTGACGACACCGAGATCTACGACTTTACCAAACCATGTCCTACCGAATGCGACGTTAAGAGCCCATTGTACGACCTTCCATGATCTCAATCAAGTACCTGTTTTATACCATCATCGTTCCGGGAAGCATCTTCATACCGCTTTTGGTATTTGTGCCGAGGTACAAAACTGCAAAAAAGGAAGAGCGATTGCTCTTTTTTTACCTGATTACTGCAGGCCTGATCAATTTGGCAGCCATTATTTTAAGCTTGTACGGCAGGCCCAATCTGCCCCTGCTGCATTTGTATACCATTATGGAGGCTGCATTTCTATTGGGCTATTTTCAGCTGATCTTTAAAGAACCATTCATCAAAAAAGCCATTGGCCTGATCATGGTACTATTTCCGATCATCTGCATACTCAATTTCAGTTTTTTGCAGAGCTTATATACTTTTAATACCTATACAAGACCTTTAGAAGCCATATTGATTACCTTCTTTTGTTTGTTGTATCTCTATAAAAGTGGGTTTGCCGAAGATTGGATAAAACAGCCAACAAGCTGGTTTAATGCAGGGATTTTGATATATTTCCCCGCTGCTTTTATCATTTTTATCCTTTCTAACTACATGTTGGCCAGTAAAAACGTAGCCATGAATACCATTGTATGGAATGTTCATGCCGCGTTGGTGCTGCTCATGTATATAGTTTGGGCAAGGGGCTTTAGGCTGGCTGGCAATGGGCGATAACCTGTATATCCTCATTTTTTATAGCGTAATTGGCGTTTTAGTCATCGTTACGTTTTTTCTGGTGCTCTACATACGCAACCAGAACGTAATCTGGCAACAGCGCAAACAATTTCAGGAAACTGAAATCCAGCAACAAAAGCAATTGCTAAACGCCGTTATCGAATCGCAAGAATCGGAACGCAAGCGCATTGGGCAAGACCTGCACGATGAAATTGGGGGCACCTTATCGGCCATGAAGCTGATGCTGGGTGCCCTTAAGCAACAGGGCCTCATTAGCGAAGACAACATTTTGCCTGTTAAGGAACTGATTGATAAAATGATCAAGGATGTACGCCATATTTCGCACGACCTTTCTCCTCCCGGATTGGCCATGTTTGGCTTATACACCACCATAGAAGCCTTTGTATCGCTCATCAACAACACGGGCAATATCGAAATCGAAATTGAACACGAGCCTTACGTTGAAGAAAGACTGTTGGCCGAAAGAACGGAACTGGCCTTATTCAGGGTCATAACCCAACTCATCGCCAATTCTCTCAAACACGCCGATGCCACCCACATCAGCCTTTCGTTTAAACCGAGCAATACCGCACTAGAAATTGGCTACACCGACAACGGAAAAGGCTTTGACCTGGCCATTTTAAACCAAAGAAAAGGCATAGGCATGCAAAACATTGTGAGCCGTTTGCAAATGGTTGAGGCTATCTATACCCTCGAAACCAGTCCGGGCAAAGGCTTTAAAATGGCCATCAGTTGTCCTTTAGACAAAGAAGCTGAGACCGCAACAGCGCTGTAGCTTGCCTTTTTTAAGAAAAAATCCAATTGCCTCTTCCTAAAACCTGTCCATCCAAAAACCCTAGCGCTTTTTACACAAAAAAGCACCTGATCCTTTCTTTATTTTCATATTTCGACCTAACTTACACAGCAAAACCTATTAAAATCTCTTACATCCTACCAAAAAATGAAAAAATCTATTCTTTTTGCCTTGATGTTATTGCTCATCGAGCCCGTATTTGCCAAGGATTATGAACTCAGTTCTCCTGCTGGAAACAACCAAATCAAAATCAGCTGCGATAAAAGCATCTCTTTTGTGGTATTGAATCAAGGAAGTCCAATCTTAACCACCCAGCAAATCGCCTTAACGCTTAAAGATCTGGGCATTTTAGGTCAAGACCCAAAAGTAGCCAAGGAAATAAGAACCAAGGCCAATACCAGCATCCGGGTTGATGTACCAGTAAAGTTCAAAACCATTACCGACGAATACAATCAGCTCGAATTGGTGTTTAAAGGCAATTACAGCATTATTTTCAGGGCCTACAATAATGGCGTGGCCTATCGTTTTGTAACGAGCCTTAAAAACGACAAGGTTTTTGTAAACAACGAAAACATTGCCTTTCAGGTAAACGACGCCCAAAATGCCATTTGGCCTTTTGAAGGATCAAAACATGCCAATCTTTTCCTTTCCCATTTCGAATATTCGTTTAAACCGCAAAAATATACGGCTATCGATAGCGCGCAGGTTGGGTTGCCTACCTATTTTACGGCAAAAAACGGTGCCAAGATTGTTTTTACCGAATCAGACCTCTTCGATTATCCCAATCTTTTCATCAAGAAAAAAGACAATATAACAGGCGTTTTCCCGCATGTAATTTTAGAACAGCAAAAAGTGGGCGACCGCAGCATCAAAATCTTAAAAGAAGCCGATTACATTGCCGAAACCAATGGCACCCGAAACTATCCTTGGCGACTTTGGATGATCAACGATAATGATGCGGGCCTCCTTACCAACACCTTGGTTTATCAATTGGCCACGCCCTCAAAAATCAAGGATGCCAGCTGGATCAAACCGGGCAAGGTAGCCTGGGACTGGTGGAACGACAATAACATTTATGGTGTCGACTTTAAATCGGGCATCAATACCGAAACCTATAAATACTACATCGATTTTGCTTCGAAATACGGCCTCGAATACATCATGCTTGATGAAGGCTGGACCAAGACCACGCAAGATATTCTCCACTCCAATCCCAACATCGATATTCCGGAGCTGGTGGCTTACGGCAAAAAGAAAAACGTAAGCGTATTGCTTTGGGTGTTGTGGAATCCGCTGAACGAAAAAATGGACGAAGTTTTAGACCTTTATAAAAACTGGGGCGTTAAAGGCATCAAGGTCGATTTTATGGCCAGGGCCGAGCAATACATGGTAAACTTTTACACGCGCACTGCCGAAGCCTGCGCCAAAAGAAACCTCATGGTCGATTTCCATGGTGCCTATAAACCTACCGGACTGCACCGCACCTATCCTAACGTAATTTCGTATGAAGGCGTGCATGGACTGGAAAACAATAAATGGGAAGCCACCGTTACACCCGAACACGATGCCTTGTTGCCTTTTACAAGGATGATGGCCGGTCCGATGGATTATACGCCAGGAGCCATGCGCAATGCCATTAAATCTAATTTTAATGCTGTGTACAGCCAGCCCATGAGTATGGGCACACGCGCACACCAAACGGCCTTGTACGTTTTATTCGAAAGTCCGTTGCAAATGCTGGCCGATAATCCTTCAAACTACCAGCAAGACGAAAAATATACCCGCTACCTGGCGCAGTTCCCTTCTATTTGGGATGATACAAAGGTGCTTTACGCCGATGCGGGAAAAGCAGTAGTTTTGGCCAGAAAACTAGGCAACAAGTGGTATTTGGGTGGCATTACCAACTGGAATACTTTTGCCCAGGATTTTAAGCTCGACTTTTTGGGCAAAGGAAAATTCAACCTCGAATTGCTCGAAGACGGCATGAATGCCAATAAAATGGCCGAAGACTATAGAATTACCCAAAAACAGGTGGATGCCACCAGTGTATTGCCAGTGAAGATGGTTCAAGGCGGTGGCTTTGCTGCCGTGCTAACCCCTAGCAATTAGGCATCATTTTTTCCAAACCCATTCAAAAGCCCTCTATTCGGGGGCTTTTTTTTGTTCCCAAACACTATAAAAAACGATGCGTACCAAACGTATCAATTCTAATTTTAGCCAAAAAACTATCTCCCAACAAATCAAGACATTAGCTAAATAAAATCTTGCGGAACAAACGTATCAAAAAGAATATAACTATTTAAATATCAATTAGTTATATTTATTTTTATTTGGATTTATAGCGATTGCTCCAGTATCTTTAGGATAAGGTAACCAAGTATTTAAAGTATGAGCAACAGACCACGCTATGCAGGCCATAGACAAGGTGTAAGGCTTTCTATAGCCACGGCCTTCCCTCTTTACTTCATTTTGACGGCAAATCATCATCCGTATATCAACTCATATCCCTATTTATTTTCACGAAACAGCTAAGCCATTGCAATCGCAGGCAACTGTCGAGGACAGGAACTTGCCCTTAAAAACTAACCGAATTGTAACTTAAAAACTAAACTAGATGAACACCAACCCTAAACTTTTAAAATTGACGGGAATCGCTATGCTCTTGCTGTCGGCAAGCTTTAGTGCATGCCAAAAAGACAAGGTAGACACCACAAACGGAACTGCCGATCCAAAGAAAGCAATAGAACTGCCAAAATCGGCAGTAGTTGAGCAGGCCTGGCCCAGCAACATCAACACGGGCTTTACCCACCCCGATGGCACTTATACCTATAGTTTGGCCAGCGCCGATTTCGGTTCGGCAACACTTGGTGGCTGGAACGACAGCCGTGCCTGGATTTCGGGCAACTGGGCCCGTGCTACGCTGATGCCCAACTCGGTATCTAATGGTTTGATTGCCGATGTAGACCTTTCTGATGGCTCGGCCTATGAAGCCACCTGGAAAGTACGCTTCCATAGCCAATTCGACTGGAGCCGCGGCGGCAAAGTAGGTTTCGGCTTTTTAATTGGCGAAGGCAATACGGGCTGCGACATTGCAACCGACGGCAACGGAGGCAGCTTGCGCCTGATGTGGTACAATACCGGAAGCAGGGTCTATTTTCAGCCTTATGTTTACCACAGGGATATGGCCGGCCCTTGTGGCGATACTTTCGGCAAAACCTATCCAACCAGCGGCAGTTTGGTAAAAGGCCAAACCTATACTGTGCACATGTACCTCAAAAGCAATACCGGTTCTAATACCAACGGTTGGGTACAGGTTAAAATTGACGGCAATACGGTACTGGACCAGGCCATCCGCTGGACCACCAACGATGCGCAAAGGCTGATCAAAAAATTGTCTTTCCACAACTTTAGAGGAGGCAAAGATGTGGCCGTTTGGGGCTCGAGCCAAACCAGCTATATTTATTTCGACGATCTGGTGGTGAACAAAATCAGTAATTAATTTTAAGCCGGTGGGGTTTTAAACAGCCTCATCGGCTATTTGCCAAAAGCCCTGACAAAAAAGACATACAAATTATAGATCACCAGTATTTTTGCATCTTACTAGCGGTATATTTGTACAACAGATTATTAAAAAATGTCGAAAGCGAAAATCCAACCCTCGAGCTTCAGTTTTCTAAATACGCTCAAAAAGAACAACGACAGAGATTGGTTTCAGGCCAACAAGGAAACCTATTTGAAGGAACTGGCCGTAATAGAAAGTTTTGCCGACCAACTATTGGCCGAACTGAATATCCACGACCTGATCGAAACCGCTTCTGGCAAAAAGAGCTTGTACCGAATTTACCGCGATACGCGTTTTTCGACCGACAAAACGCCTTATAAAACACATTGGAGCGGCAGTTTTAAACGGGCTACCCAATATCGCAGGGGCGGTTATTATTTTCATATCGAACCGGGCAACAGCCTGATTGCAGGTGGCTTTTGGGGGCCAGCAACCGACGATTTGAAACGGATTAGAGAAGATATTGCTTTTGACGACATCCCGCTGAGGAAGATTTTGAGCGACCCTACATTTGTACAGACTTTCGGCGAACTGCGGGGCGAACAACTCAAAACCGCTCCGAAAGGCTTCGATGCCGAACACCCAGCCATCGATCTGTTGCGCTACAAACAGTTTTTATTGGTCAGAAAATTTACCGACCAAGAAGTATTGGACGAAAGTTTTTTGCAACAGGCAAGCCTTACCTTCAAAAACATGCGCCCTTTTTTCGATTACATGAGCGAGGTACTAACTACCGATAGCGATGGCCTGTCGCTTTAGACTGCCCTTTCCAAATCAGCAACAAAAACAAGGCATAACTCACTAAAAGAACCAGCACCAAAACCAACATTTCAAAATTGGTTTCCGGAAACCTGGCACTTTGCGCTACAAAAGCAAGAGTGGCGAGCAACAGCACGATCAAAAGTGCAACCGATAAAATCAACCGCTGTATAAAATTGAGGCCCAGAGGAGTACCTTTTGCCTGGCTTGGGTCAACCGGCTTGATCAATTGGTTGAGCTCCAGGTTGAGCGTGTGGCCTAAAACCTTAAGTGTATAAAGCCTGGCTTGTACTTCGGCACCTTCAATTCTTTGAACAGAGCGCAAAGCTATCCCCGAATTTTCGGCGAGTTCCTGCTGGCTCCAACCTTTGTTTAGCCTGCCAGCTTTTACGGCATCGGCTATTTTGTTTTTATCGTATTCCATATTGGACAACGCCATTGCTGCGCCATTTGCAAGTGGCGCAAGTTTCGGCCGATTAAAGATATTAGTTTTGGGCCAAACCCCCGACTTCCCCAACAAAATCTTATTCATGATTGGTATTTTTATTTTATTAGCATTGACTATCGGCATTATCCTGCTCCTGCACAAAAGCTGGAAAGACCTGCTGGGCATGGTTCCATCAGGCAGAATAATAGCCTATTTTATAGCAGGCCTACTACTCATGTCTGCCTTGTGCTTAGTCAATATCGGCATAGCTACCTTCTTCAAATCGATAACGTGGCAAACAAATTCTGGTTTTTCGTGGCCCCAGCTGCGCTCGATTAGCCAATACATGTTCAAAGCTGTGCTGACTGAAGAATTGCTCTTTAGGGGAATTTTGTTCTACCTGATTTTAAGGAAACTCAAAACCAAAACCGCCTGCTTGATTTCGGCCATTGCCTTTGGCGCCTATCATTGGCTAAGTTATGGAGCCATATCTTTTAATGGGGTACAGCAGTGCTACATTTTGCTGATTACGGGCTTGGCCGGATATGCCTGGGCTTATGCCTTTGCCAAATCAAAGACCATTTGGCTACCGATCGGCCTCCATTTGGGATGGAACATCGGCAATGCCCTTTTCCATCCAGCCAAAGGTTTCGATGCCTTGCTGGTGATAGCACACCAAAAACAACTTTCGCCATGGGCAGACGCCATCCTTTCGTTTGGATTAGGCTTATTGCCAAACCTGCTTCTTTTGATTCTTTTAAAGCATTTGGTTAGTGCTTTGCAAAGGGATAAACGCTCCGCACAGCAGCCATAACACCACTCAACCTGGCCTGCTTTCAATGATTTGAAAATAAATTTGCGCAATCAAATGATTGCACTTATATTTGCAACCATATAGTTGCATAATATGATTACACGAAGAGATGTTTTTCAGGCCATTGCCGATCCTACCCGCAGGGAGATCATCCACAGGATAGCACAGGCTCCCTTATCGCTTAACGAAGTTGCCGAAACCTTCGACATCAGCAGGCAGGCGGTATCAAAGCATATCCAAATTTTAACCGAATGTGGTTTGGTTACCATGAGGCAACAGGGGCGCGAGCGTTTTTGTGAGGCACAATTAGGCAAACTAAACGAAGTGGCCAACTGGGTTGAACAGTATAAAAAACACTGGGTTGGCCGTTTTGAGGCATTGGATAATTACCTAACCGAATTAAAAGAAAACCAAAAAGAAAATGGAACAAAGTAAAACAGAAGAAAAGGAAGTGCTGATCAGCCACCTTTTCAACGCACCGAGAGAATTGGTGTTCAAAGCATGGACAGATCCCCAATTATTGGTCAACTGGTACGCACCCGATGGCTGTACGATTGAGTTCAAAATACTTGATGTTACCCAAAATGGCGAATTCCACTCTTGTGTTCACGACCCGGTACATGGCGACTGCTGGATCAAAGGAACTTACCAGGAAGTGGTTTTTCCCGAAAAGCTGGTTTTTACCATGATTTTAACCGATGAGCAGGGCAGCGCTGTAGAAGCCCTTGCTGCCGGAAAACCTGAAGACTGGCCTCAAGAAACCATCACCACGGTAACTTTCGCAGCCATTGGCGAGCAAACCAAGCTTACCCTGCACCAAACCATTCCGGAGGCACAAGCCAAAGCCACTGGCGCCTACCAAAGCTGGATCAAGATGTTCAATAAGCTGGAAGGAATTTTGAGTTAAGCATTTGGTGCTTGGTTCGAAATTACTGGCCGGGATAGAACGTCTCGGCCATTCTAATTTATTGTCCAGCTTTAGTCTTCTAAATTTCCTCTTGAGCTTCTAGCCTTCCCTCAGTTCCAATTTCATCATCAGGTCTAGCTGTATTTCATCGCCAAGCTTAAATTCGTGGCTATCAAATTGCACAAAACCTATTTTCTGGTAAAAACTGATGGCCTTGTGGTTATGCTCCCACACGCCCAGCCACACGTACCGCTTACCTTCGAGTTTGGCTATTTCTATGGCCTTGTTTATCAGAAAAAGCCCTAGTTTTTGCCCCTGAAAAGCTTTCTTCACATAAATGCGCTCTATTTCTATGGCATCTGCATCTTTTACGTCGCTTTGCGCCTCGTTAAAATTGAGCTTGAGGTAACCGGCTACCTCCGAATTGACTTTGACCAAATAAAATGCCGAATCCCTACAATCCAGTTCTTTACTAAGTTTGGTTGCAGTTAGGTTATTAGCTACATATTGCGCCATGCTCCCGGCCGAATTGGTCGGCGCAAAGGTTTCTGTAAAAGTTTCGGTGCTTATGGCTACCAGTGCTTCCGTTGCCGAACTATCTATCTGTATAAATTCGATAAGCGCTTCCATTAATCAGCCTGTGGCTCTTCGTCCTTTAATTTTTTATCTACAAAAAATGGTGCAAATGGCAATAAAGAAGCCACAAAAATAAGTACCGCCTTGCTAAATTTCCACTTGGTTTCTTGCCAGGCCATGACCAAGCAAGCGGCATAGCCCACAAATAATAAACCGTGTGCCCATCCGGTATATTTAACCGCCAAAGGTATATCGGCGAGGTACTTTAAAGGCATGGCAATAAACAGCAGCAGCAGGTAAGAAATTCCTTCGGCTACAGCTACTTTTCTGAAAATGTGTAAAGAAGTCATAAATTTAAGGGTATGCCTCAAAAGTAACCATTCAAGACTGAGCGAATGGCTCGATTTTCCTTTTTGACAATCCTTTAACCTTATTTGCTTTAACCCAACTTGGCCAGGCTTTCGGCTAATCGCTGCAGGTATTTGTTGCGGTAATACAAATCCTTGATGGCTTTGAGCTTTGTTTCTTCGTTGCCTTGTTGCTGATCGAAACTTACTGTTAAGGTTTCCAGCTCTTGATGAAGCGCCTGTTCGATCTGCGCAATCTGGGCTTTTACTTCTTCCAGCTTGCCGGCCTCTGGCTCAAACTCCAGTTCCATCAAAGCTTCGTTTACATCCATCATTTCCATTAAAAAACCCTGGGGCAATACGTAATGCTCTCCATCTTGCAACTGGCCCTTTAAACTTAGCACATAATGCAGTATTTTCTGCGGGTCTTTCAACACCTGAAAAGCTTTGTTGTTAAGCGTAGAAAGCTCCAAAACCTCGTCTTGCTTGGCTTGGTCTTCGTTGATATAAAAATCGGGATGATATTTCTTGCTCAGCTCATAAAACTTTTGCCTCACCAATTGTTGGTCGGGATGAAAGCTGATAGGCAATTCGTAAAATTCGAAGTAGTCCATGGGTTGAAGGTTAAAGCTTGAAAACTAAAGTGGATGGCTAAAGGCCAGAGGCTTAAGATAATTGCTCAAGCCGCTAACCTCGTACATATTATTTGCCAAACAGTTTGAGTATATCGTTGCCGAAGGCGAAAACCATCAGACTGAGCAGGATCACGAAACCAACAATTTGGGCACGTTCCATGAACTTATCGCTCAATGGCTTGCCTTTGATCATTTCAATAATCAAAAACACCACGTGGCCACCATCAAGTGCCGGAATAGGCAACAAGTTCATAAAAGCCAATGCAATAGAGATAAGGCCGGTTAAGCGCCAGAAGTTCTCCCAATCGAAATCGCTTCCGTAAACCTGTGCGATGCCAATCGGGCTGCTGATGTTACGCGCGCTTACTTTTCCGGTAATCATCTTCCAAATGCCCTTGGCATTATCAGAAAACGTTGTCCAGGCTTTGTCTGTACCAACTGAAAACGACTCTAAAAAGCTATAATCCACATGCTTTTCAGGCAAGTCGAAAACTGCAAATCCAATTCCGATAGTACCGTCTTTGGCAACTTTAGGATTAAAATCTATGATTTTTCCTTTTCTGGATATTTTAACTGCGATTGTTTTGCCAGCCGATGCCTTGACTTCTGCAATAACCTGATCCCTGAGTGGAAGCGTTTTGCCGTTAACCGTTATGATGCTATCGCCAGTTCTAATTCCGGCATCGTATGCAGCGGTAGAATATTGTACTTGTTTATATTTGCCAAAAAGATTTTTGATTTTATCGATAAGACCTTTTGGATTGACCTTATTATCAGATGGTTTAAATACAAGGTTGATGTTTTTTACCGCAAACCTCGGTGCTACAAATTCTTTTATCCCATATTCGCTAATGCTATCCAATACGGTTTCTGGCACTTTATAGTCCATGGCTTTGCCGTTCCTGGCAATGGTAAGCTTAGGACTACCCAAAAGTACCTTCGAGCTCATCAGTTCTTCGAAACGGATTACTTTTTGTCCGTTGATCGCCAAAATCTTGTCGCCGTTTTGTAGTCCCAAACTTTTGCCGATAACTCCTGGCGATACGCCATTTGTCAACTGGTCGTTAGGCGTATAGTTTTCGCCGTATTTAAAGGTAATCATCCAAAAAATGAAGATACCTACGACGATATTGACAATAATACCACCCAGCATAACGATTAAACGCTGCCAGGCAGGTTTTGAACGGAACTCCCAAGGTTCTGCCGGCAAAGCCATTTGCTCGGTATCCATAGACTCGTCTATCATACCTGAAATCTTGACGTAGCCCCCCAAAGGCAGCCAGCCAATTCCATATTCGGTTTCGCCCACTTTGAAGCTAACCAACTTCACTCCCCAGGCATCGAAGAAAAGATAGAACTTCTCTACTTTTATGCCAAAAGCACGCGCCGCCAAAAAATGTCCTAACTCGTGTAAGATTACTAGTATTGATAAACCCAGCAAAAGCTGGCCCGCCATAATCAGTCCATTCATATCGTATTTAGTGTGTTTTTGTTTTTAGATTGGTTAAATTTTGTTTTGTTACGAGTTCGCTGGCAAATATACGTGTCTGCCGGTCGGTTTCTAAATAATTGTTGAGCGTTGGATGCGCTATAAAGCCGATGCTTTCCATACAGGTTTCGATGACATCGCTCATTTGTAAAAAACCGATGTTATCCTTTAAAAAAGCATCAACTACCACTTCGTTGGCGGCATTAATGATACAGGGCATGTTCCCTCCTTTTTCCATGGCCTGATAAGCCAGGCCGAGGTTTCTGAAGGTTTGGGTATCTGCTTGTGCAAAGCTCAGTTCAGGATAGTTCAAAAAGTTGAAACGCTCGAAGTTGCTAACCATGCGATGAGGATAGGCCAAAGCATAATGGATAGGCAATTTCATGTCGGGAAGCCCCATTTGCGCTTTGATAGAGCCATCGCTAAACTGTACCATCGAATGGATGATCGACTGTGGATGGACAACAACCTCAATTTGGTTGCCGGTTAATCCAAACAACCATTTGGCCTCTATAGCCTCCAAGCCTTTGTTCATCAGCGAAGCCGAGTCGATGGTGATTTTGGCTCCCATTACCCAATTGGGATGCTTTAAAGCCTGTGCCTTGGTTACATGAGCCAAGAAAGCCCTATCCTTGCCCCTGAAAGGTCCGCCAGAAGCGGTGAGCATGATTTTTTCGATGGTGTTGTTTGCTTCGCCAACCAGGCATTGAAAAATAGCCGAGTGCTCCGAGTCAACCGGAATGATGCTAACACCGTTTTGTTTGGCCAGCTGCATCACCAATTCGCCGGCTACCACCAGGGTTTCCTTATTCGCCAAGCCGATGTCTTTTTTAGCTTCGATAGCGGCAATGGTAGGTTTGAGCCCTACCGAACCCATAATGGCCGTTAAAACCAATTGGGTTTGGGGTAGTTGAACGGCCGCCAACAACGCGTCTTCGCCACACAACACCTGCGTATGGGGCAAGGCATTTTTAACCGTTTGGTAATGGTCTTCGCAAGTAATCACCACCAAATCTGGCTTAAATTCGAGTGCCTGTTCAATCAGCAGATCGGCATTGCGCTGCGCAGTGAGCGCATTTACGCGATACTGCGTTGGATTGCTCCGAACCACTTCCAAAGCTTGCGTACCTATTGATCCTGTACTGCCTAGTATAGCTATATTCTTCAATTCATTCTTTTTTAAGTGCCATCCATTCTGGAATTACCATAGGGATAGCAATCTACGTCTTCACATACTGCGTTAGCTCGTCGGCAATCTTTCTATCGTTGCTTAAACGAGGCACTTTGTTTTGTCCGCCAAGCTTGCCAGCAGCGCGCATATAGTTTACAAAAGCATCTTGCTGCAAGGTACGGATAATTAACGGTTGCAGGATTTTGCCTTCAATGAGGTCAAAATAGTAAATATTCTTCTTTTGCAAAGCCTTATCTACTTTAGCGGCGAAGGCTTGCGGGTCTTTCGGCTCCGTACCAAACTCTACAAACCACTCATGGTAAGGCAATTGCCCATCTGGCGCATTCACCTGCGGCGCTACAGTAAATTCTGTAATTTCTACCCCTTCCTCGTTGGCTACCGAAAGCAACGCATGCTCTACCTCCTCGCCGATAACATGCTCGCCAAAAGCCGAAATGAAATGCTTGATGCGACCGGTGACCAAAATCTTATAGGGGTTTTTCGACACAAATTTCACGGTATCGCCAATGCTATAGCCCCATAAACCGGCATTGGTGTTTAAAATCAGTGCGTAATTCTTGTCCAGCTCCACTTCGCCCAAACTTAACCGGGTTGGATTTTCATTATAGTACTCGTCGGCGGGAATAAATTCATAAAAAATGCCGGCGTTGGCCAATAGCAAAAGTCCTTTTTCCTGTTGACTGTCCTGATAGGCAATAAAACCTTCTGATGCCGGATAGGTTTCTATCGAATCGATCTTTTTGCCAATGCTGGCCTCTATCTTGGCGCGGTAAGGTTCGTAATTAACGCCACCATAAACAAACAGGCTAAAATTTTGGAAGATATCTTTTATTTTTTTGCCACCAGACTTTACTTTGAGCCTATCAAAATACATTTGTACCCATGGCGGAATACCCGAAATCAGGGTCATATCCTGGCTGATCGTTTCGCCTACAATCGCATCAACCTTTTCCTCCCAATCTTCGATGCAATTGGTTGGGTATGAAGGCAGCCTGTTTTTTTGCAGGTATGCCGGTACCAAGTGGGCTACAATGCCCGATAAACGCCCTATTTTAATGCCATGCTTTTCGGTTAAAATCGGACTACCCTGCAGGAAGATCATTTTGCCATTTACGAAATCGGCCTTGCCTGTTTCATGAATATAGGTTAACAAGGCATTACGGGCCGCCTTGATGTGTTCGGGCATCGATTCCTTTGAAATAGGAATGTATTTTACGCCAGAAGTGGTGCCCGAAGTTTTGGCAAAATAGGCTGGTTTCCCTTTCCAGAGGATATTTTTTTCGCCAGCTACAACCCTATCTACATAAGGTTTCAAGGTTTCATAATCGCGGATGGGAACCTTCGCCTTGAAATCGGCATAGCTCTTTATGGATGCAAAATCATGGTCATGTCCAAACACCGTAGTAGAAGCCCCTTTAATCAACGATTGGAAGATGGTTTGCTGCGCTTTTACAGCATCTTTTTTCCACTTGTCAATTCCTTTTACCACCCATGCCGCAAACGGCTTGCTCAATGCTGCTTTAAATCCCATTTTTCAGTTTACAGTTACCCGTTTACAATGCTCGGTTTTCAGTTGCCAATGAAGCCATGGCTAACAAACCAGTGCACTTTAAATTAAACAATGTTATGGATAATATCCGGATGCTCGTCGCCTTTGTAGTCGCCCATGATCTTGCGGTAGGCCACCGCAAAAAAAGCCGTCGTAAAAGGCACAATCACAAACGAGCTGAATATGACCACAATCAGCGAAATGTATTGGTTGATATCGGTATCGAAGAAGAAATTGATCAAGCGGAAGCCTGTGGTCACTACTACATAGAAAAAGCCAAATACAATAGCTTGTACAATGACCAAACCCAGCAAAAAAAACATAAGCTTGATAAAGTTGCCCTTGGTAGTGGCCAGGCTCAGCTTAATGGATTCGAAAGGCGGAGAATGCTTATCGATGATGAAAAAAGGAAAGAAAATGATGCGGATAAACGTAAAGAAAATACTGATCATGGCAATAACCACCGCTATGTTAACAATGATCTTGCCCGTTTCGGCATAACCGGCTATAATATGCTGGCTTACCGCAAATTTGAAAACCAGGTCTAAAATATACAGCACCGGCATGAGCAGAATACCTACTAAGAAAATACTGATACCAAAATAAATGGTGCCCAACAAGAAGCGGCCTATTTCCTTTCGGGTAGGCAAGGTATCGATAATCTTGATATCGGCATTTTCATCGTCGAGCAAATGAAAAATATACTTGATCATGCAAAGCTCTATCACGCAATAGCACATGATGAAAATGAGCAGCATCACGATCTTGATGCCAATATGCAGCTCTTCCATAAAGAAGGCCATAAAGGTTGAGGTAGATGCGGTGATGAAGATCAGGAAGCAAAGCGTAGCAATAGAAAAATAATTTTCTTTGGTTACCTTCCAGGCCTGCAACACGACATCCTTAACCGCAAATGTGCTTTCCTTTAGATAATCTATCATGATTGTTTAAATATAATTCGCTTAAAAAAATCCTGTATAAAGCCTAAACCATAGGCCGTAAGTTGTATAAAAGATGCAATTACACTCAAAAATGCAATTTTTATTGATTTGTTGACCTGCCAGGCATGAAAAAATATCAACACAAAAAAGAGCAGCAAAAAGAAATTGCATACCCAGGCCAATGGCCAATAAATAAAGTTGCACAATAGGGTAATGCCCAATCCGACAACAAAAAACGCCGGAAAGAAATGCACCAATTTCAGTTCTGCAGGGAAATGTTTGTAAATATTGATCCTTGCCCGCCCAAAAAAGTGGAGCTGCTTGTAAAATTGCTTAAAGCTGGTTCTTCTTTTGTGAAAAACCTTGGCGGCCGGAATCAGGCCGATTTTAAAGCCGCTTTCGTGGATACGGATGCTGTACTCGATGTCTTCGCCCAAACGGGTGAGGATAAAACCTCCTACCTTTTCCCAAACTTCTCTTGATACGCCCATGTTAAAGCTACGCGGATGGAACTGGCCAATATGCTTTTTATTGCCGCGGATGCCACCGGTAGTAAACGGCGACGTCATGGCGTAGCTGATGGCTTTTTGCACAGGCGTAAAGGTGTCGTGCGCGGCATCAGGACCGCCATAGGCATCGAGCTGATGCTCGAATAAATAGTCTTTTACGATTTCGAGATAATCGGCCGGGATGAGGCAATCTGAATCGAAGATGACAAAATAGTCGCCTTTGGCGCGTTCGAAACCAAAATTGCGCGAAAAGCCTTGCCCCTCGTTGGGCTTAAAAAAATATTTTACGTCTAAGCGGTTGGCATAAGAAGCCACAATATCCTTGGCATCGTTTACCGAACCATCTTCAATAACCAGCACCTCAAACTGCGTATAGGTTTGCCTGGTTAGGGTTTCCAGCAGTTCGTCTATTTCTTGCGGACGGTTGTAAAGTGGTATGATGATGGAGAAAAACATGTGTTAAGGTAAAAGGTGAAAGGTTTAAGGCAGAAGGTTTATGGCGTGAAATACCTTACGCCCTAAGCCCTATGCCTTAAAGTTCCTTCTCAATTAAGTACTGGTTTCTTTCTGGAGCGTTGCGCGTGACCAGTTCGGCCACAAATCCGGTAAGGAACATTTGTGAACCGACGATAATGGCTACCAAAGCTATATAAAACAAGGGTTGGTCTGTAATTTCTCTTTTGTAAGGAATATGTGCGGCAATATGATAAAGTTTTACGCCTATCATCCACAAGGTCATGATCATGCCCACAAAAAAGCTCAATACGCCCAGCGAGCCGAAAAAATGCATGGGCCTTTTGCCAAACTTGCCCACAAAAAAGATAGAAAGCAGGTCTAAAAAGCCATTGATAAAACGACTCAGGCCAAATTTGGTTACCCCATATTTCCTGGCCCGGTGCTCTACTACCTGTTCGCCAATTTTGCTGAAACCCGCCCATTTGGCAATTACCGGAATGTAGCGGTGCATTTCGCCGTATACTTCGATGGTTTTAACTACATCTTTGCGGTAGGCTTTTAGGCCACAGTTGAAATCGTTGAGCTGTATGCCGCTCATTTTGCGGGTAGCCGCGTTAAACAGCTTGGTGGGTATGGTTTTGGTAATCGGGTCGTAGCGCTTTTTTTTCCAGCCCGACACGATATCGAAGTTTTCTTCTTTGATCCTTCTGTAAAGTTCCGGCACTTCATCCGGACTATCCTGCAAGTCGGCGTCCATGGTAATGATCACATCGCCTTGCGCCACTTCAAAACCCACATTCAGGGCCGCAGATTTGCCGTAATTCCTCCTGAACTTGATGCCTTTTACGCTGCCATAACTTTCTTTGAGTTGCGTAATGACCGACCATGAAGTATCCTTGCTGCCATCATCAATAAAAATGGCTTCGTACGAGAAGTTGTTTTCGGTCATCACCTTATCTATCCAAGCGATCAGTTCAGGCAACGATTCCTCTTCGTTATAGAGTGGAATTACTATTGATATATCCATTAATTTAGAGTTGTCGTCATTGTTTCAAAAAGGGTACTCTGCAACCGGATTGCTGCCAGCCCGGTCCCTATCTGTTCTTTTGTTTGCAACAACGTACGGTTTGTATAAATTAAAACGTGCAAATTTCATCAAATTAAATGACAAAACCTGCACGTATTCGATTACTAATTATACTTAATTTTCGTTGGTATCACTTACAAACAAGGGAGGCTCTTTTTTAAAGATGGCTCCGAATATTAACGCAAATACAAACACAAAAAGTACACCGATCAAGTAACCTTGTGCAGACTGCATAACCGTACCGCTGTTTTTCTTTTTAAACTCTTCGTCTTTTTGCTTGATTACTTCATCGATTTTGGCCTTGTCTACGCCTTGTTTTTCCATCATTTTTGTTGTAGCATCCGTAATGGAGGTTTGGATTTTGGCCTGCATGTCAGGCTCAACCAACTTAACGTACGCTACGTTTACTACCGAAGAAATCAGGTAGCTGGTTAGGAACATGATGAATATTCCTGAGGTAGCCCTTCTAAAATTCCAGTAGCCCCCTATTTTTTTACGAAGGTCTTTGCTGAAGAAAACCGCAATGACAATAGGAAGAATAATATTTAGGCAAACGGGATAAAGGAAGATGGCCCAAATGGAAGTCGAGTTCATAATCAGGTAAGCCGAAACAAGACCTAATACCACCATAATCAGACCTAAGCCCAAGCCGTTCTTGATTGCTTCGACCTTTAAGTCCTTATCGTTAAATTTAATTTCCATGTTAGTTTAGTTTATTTTTTATTAAAGTTAGCAATTAAGCTATAGACTGCAATATCGTAACCTTTGTTACTGCTATACTTCAACAAATCGGCTTCTACTGCTTCGCCACCGTTGGGGTGCAGGAAAAACGTCATAAAAGGCACAAACAGTTCTTCCATTTCTTCCTTCAAATCAAGGGTCTGACCATTTTTGCAGATGTCCTCTACGCTGCTTTCGGCCAACTGCTGGTTGCTGATCAAGTCTTCGTAGATATGGAACTCGTCTTGAAACTCATCTTCGTCAACCAACAGAAACTCTTTCAGGAAATCGTCTAATTCAGGGTTGATCTGCTCATCGTGGCACTCGTTGATGTACAACAGCAGGTTGAGCAACTCGGTGCCCCTATCGATCGTTTCTTCTTCAATGGCTTCCCATTCTTTGGATTCGAGATAGTTTTCTTCCAGCTTGTTCACGTCGCTGGTAAAGAAATTGATCATCAGGGTATCGAAATACACTTCGCGCAACTCGTCGAAAGCCGGATAATCGTCAAAAACCTCATCGAATTTCGCAACCTTGTCCAAAAAATTGATGTCTAATGCAAAAACATCGGCCAGTCTTTTTTCTACTTCTTTGGCATCGATTCCTTTAGCCTTTGCAAAAGCAGCCAGAGAAGCAGCCAATGCTTTTTCTATTTTGTTATTCATACGTTTCGAATTGTTTGTTGTTATAAACCAGCTGCACCTTTCCTTTCAGGGTTTTGCCCAGCAAAGGAGAGTTGGCCGCTTTTGAACGGTTATTGTTTACGTTATACTCCCATTCCTGTTGCGGGTGGTAGACCACAAAATTGGCGGTGGCTCCTATGCCGATTACCGGAACTTCGAGTTTTAGCAATTTACGTGGGTTGATGGCCAGTTTCTCGGCAATTAGGCCTGCATCTAATCCGGCCTGCAACAATAAAGGCAAGACCGTTTGCAGGGCAATGATACCATAAGAGGCGATTTCAAACTCTACATCCTTAAACTCAATCTCGTGCGGACGGTGCTGCGAGGTCACGGCATCAATGGTGCCGTCTTTCAATCCAGCAATTAGGGCTTTATTATCGGCTTTGCTTCGCAATGGTGGTTTTACCTTGTAGTTACTGTCAAAATCGTTCAACAGGTCTTCGGTAAATACCAACTGGTGTGCCGCCACGTCGCAGGTAATTTTCAGGCCGTCTTTTTTGGCCTTTTTAATCAATGCTACCGAACCTGCCGTAGAAATCTGGCTGATGTGGATGGGTGCATTGTGGTAGGTTGCTAAATAAATATCGCGGGCTAGCTGCATTTCTTCGGCCAACGCCGGAATGCCTTTCATGCCTAAAAGCACGTTGTTTTTGCTTTCGTTTACCTGGGCCTTGCCAGCAATGGATTTATTTTCTGGATAAACCATCAACAGCCCCTCAAAACCTAAAGCATATTGCAGGGCACGGCTCATAAAGCCATCGTCGGCAATAGCCTTGCTGCCCTCAGAAAAGGCAACGGCCCCGGCATTTTTCATGTCAAAAAGCTCGGCCAGCTCCTTGCCTTCCAAATCGTTGCTGATGGCGCCAATGGGGTGCACATCAACCAAGTTGTTTTTGGCCCTGTTCAGGATATATTCGACAGCTCCTTTTGTTTGCACCACCGGCTTGGTGGTAGGCAAAACGGCAATACCGGTAAATCCACCAGCTTTGGCCGCGGCCGTTCCGCTTTGCAGGTCTTCCTTAGTTTCGAGCCCAGGATCGCCAATCATACAATTCAGGTCGAAAAAACCTGGCGAAAGTATAGCGCCACTGGCTTCTACAACAGTTTCGTTCTTTAAAGGCGATAATTGTTTTTCGACAGCAACAATTTTTCCGCCTTCAACGCGTACATCAGCTTTTTGCTGGTTAAACTCGCTGTTAGGATCTGCAATAGTAATTCCCTTTACTAAGAGGTTCATGAATGTATATGTTATGGATTAGCTTATAATGTTTCTGTATCAATGAGCTGGTAAGCCCGGTTTTTGGGTATGATAAAATCGTACCAGTAAAATTTCAATAGCCAAGAAAACCAAGCTCAAAATTAGGCAAAGTTTCCATAATTCGGTTCCATTATTTTTGGAAGAAACGGCCGAAGCAATGCTATCGGATTTCGGGTCCAAAAACGTTAAGGGCTGTTTTCCAAACAGTTCTTTGATCTGATCGGCCGAACTGTAATGCATGTCCGATTCAGTGCGGTTATCATTAAAGGCAATAACGGCCAAGGTTGAATCTGCTTTTTTAAGCTCGTAATAACCTGCTTTTTTCACTTGGTCTGCCACGTAAAGCAAGGTTTTGCCATTGGTTTGGCGCAATTCGGGTATCACCTCGAAATTGTCGGCCACCAGCTTCAGCGTTTGATTGGCGCCCAATACTATTTTTTGGCTCTCAAGCACGTTGTTCCGACCTGCGGTATAGTAAATGGGCTGTTCTTTGGCGCTGGCAAAGGCTATTTTGTACATTAAAGGCACAAAAACGGGATGCTTGGCCAGGTTGCTATCTTCGTTGTTCAAATCGGTTGCCGCCAAATACGCCTGTCCGTTGCCCATCGGATAACGTGCAAAAAACAATTTGCCGGCAGGCAACGACAACAGGTCTTCCTTGCTGCGCTGGTTGTTTTCTACAAAGTTAAAATAATGGTTTACCTGAGGCAGGTCTATGTTTTGCGGCAAGGTTTCGAACACTTCCTTGAACAAAGGAT
This sequence comes from Pedobacter sp. TM02, assembly GCF_059705275.1. Classification (NCBI taxonomy): domain Bacteria; kingdom Pseudomonadati; phylum Bacteroidota; class Sphingobacteriia; order Sphingobacteriales; family Sphingobacteriaceae; genus Pedobacter; species Pedobacter sp. TM02. Next base: position 1,293,886 of record NZ_AP046530.1, on the reverse strand, counting down.
GCTTCAGTTCAATGTGGCTCACCTTGGTGGCGCTACCATTTACATCGGCAATTGCCGGAAGGCCCAGCGACGTTAAAAACGAGGAATAAACATTTTTATCGGCTTTTACATTTGGAAAAACAACAACCGAACCGCCATTGGCGATATAGGTTTTGAGCTCCTGAGCCAATCCGCTAGCGGGATTATCGAGGCTGTTCAGCACAATCAGGCTATAGCTGGCCAAGGCCGAGTAATTGATATTGCGCTCGGGCATCTCGGTAAGCTGAAAATACGGGTCGGCACCAAACAGCGCCTTGATGTATTTCTCGGCGGTTTGTCCATTAATGCTCAATACCTTTTGGTTGGCGTTTACCCTGAAACTGAAATTGAGCTGGTCGTCAAAAGTCAAGGGAAAATCCTTGATGCTGAGGGTTCCCCTCTGCCAGCCCAAGCCCAGGCCGCTGTAGGCCAAAGTATCGGTTTGGGTTTTACCGGCTGCGATATTCAAGCTACTGATGGCCTTTTGTTGTTGATTGATGGTGAGTTTGATCGGAATGTTCTTCGCATCTTCGTCACCATAATTATGCAGCTGCACCACCAGTTTTTCGGTAGCACCGGCCTGGTGCGTTGGCGACAGCAACCAGGCGCTGTCGACCGCTACATTAGGCAAGGCATTCGAATGCAGCTTGATGAGCGAAACATTGGTATTGGGGTTGGTTTTGATCGGCTGGTTTCCGGCAAAACCCTGCTGAAAATCGGAGATGATGTAGGCAAAACGGTTGCTGGCGCCAGTAAAAATGCTTTGTTGCCGATTGATAACCTGCTGCAGCTGTCGGCTGGCCGAAGAGATTTTCACCTCGTCAACCGCCTGGATCAGCTCGTCGGCATTGAGCAAACGCTGATGCCTGCCTTCAAAATCGTTGGTCAGCAGCTGAAAGCGGTCGTTGAGCTGGAAGGCCTTTACAATTTCCTTGGCTTTGCGCTTGGCTTCGTCTAAAAGGCTTCCCTCCTTATTTACAGCCTCCATGCTGTACGAATTATCAATGTAAATGCTGACGATATTTCCCTTGCTTTGGTCTATCTTGCTGGTTGAGGGCAAAAACGGACGTGCAAAGGCGAACACCAAAAACACGATGGCCAAGATACGGCAACAGAGGATGAGCAGGTTTTTTAGCCTTTCTCTGGATGATTGTTGCGCTTTGATCTCCTTTAAAAAGGCGACATTGCTAAAATAGACTCTTTTAAATTTCCTGAAATTGAATAAATGGATAATGACCGGAATAGCGACCGTTAAAAGTGCAAAAAGAAAGCCCGGATAAAGGAAATTCATTAAAAACCAAAGATAGAAAAAATATGGAGATTACTAACAGTCAAAAAAAGAACTTATTTCGACGACAAACTCAAGCTCCAGGCACAAACGTTTGCGTTCAGACACCAAAACCAGATGTAAGGAATTTGTGCTATCATTAGGTATCGGTTGAGCAAGAAAACCAGCATTAACCTTATCTTCAACCTCCATAGCCATGCTTATTTGTAATTGCCATGAACAAATTACTGCCTTCTCTCCTGATCTTCCTACTGACAGTGACCTGTTGCCTAAGTTGCAACGTGCCTGCAAGAATCGAGAATGGTTATTCCTACATCCAGAAAGATGGAAGAGCCGGCAAAGACTGGAAACTGGTTTGGTTCGACGATTTTAATGCAACTTCGCTCGACACCACCAAATGGACAAAAATACCGGCCAATACTGCCGATTGGGGCAAACACATGAGCAGCAACCCCTTGTGCTACGAACTCCAGGATGGCCAGTTGTTTTTGAAAGGCATCAAAAATCCGGATACCGCCTCAGATAAGCGCCCCTTTTTAACCGGTGGCATTTACAGCAAGGGAAAATTCGCCTTTCAATATGGCAAAATAGAAATCCGTGCCAAACTGGGCTGCGCACAGGGCGCCTGGCCGGCCATGTGGATGTTGGCCGAACGCAACAAGTACGGAAAATATCCCAGAAATGGAGAGATAGACATCATGGAGCATCTTAATTTCGACAAGATCATCTATCAAACCACCCATTCTTACTACACTTTGGAACTTAAGCAAAAAGACAAACCCCCACATTCTGGAACCGCTAAGCTAGATCCTAATCAGTTCAATATTTTTGGCTTGCAGTGGTATCCCGACAAATTGATATTTACCCTAAACGGGAAAGAAACCTTTCGCTATCCCCGCATAAACGGCGTAGACCCAAGCCAATGGCCTTACGACCAGCCTTTTTACGTTCTTATCGATCAGCAGCTGGGTGGCAGTTGGGTAGGAAAGATCAATCCCGACAACCTGCCTGTACAAATGGAAATAGACTGGGTTAAGGTTTATCAATAAAGAATTAGGTATTTCTTGTGTTACCTATTGGCAATTCGGTTCATAGCCGAACGTTTCTTTATTTCTTCTTCTATTGCTTCTTTTGGGTTAATTCAGCTTTTCCCTTTCGCTGATGTTGTCGTATAAACAACGACACAACCCTGCTTTTATAGAATAAAAATCATTTTTAATAAATAAATTATGAATATTATTCTTTTAATAACTAGATTTACTGAACTAAAATCAGCATATGAACTTAGATAAAATAGACTTGTCCATTTTGAGGCTCATGCAGGAAAATGCGCGGATCTCGAACGTTGACATGGCCAAGGAACTGGAAATGGCCCCATCGGCAGTGCTAGAGCGGGTAAAGAAACTGGAACAGCGAAAGGTAATTACCCAATACACCACCAAAATAGATCCCGCCGCCATTGACATGAGCCTGCTGGCCTTCATTTCGATGAAAACGTCGAATACTGTGGGCTGCACCACTACTGCCGATGAGCTTTCGAAGATCAAGGAAGTACAGGAAGTACACATTATTGCCGGCGAAGACTGCTACCTGGTGAAGGTAAGAACCCGCGACTCGGCCTCGCTCATGGCTTTGATGCGCGACGAATTCAGCAAAATATCAAACATTCTTTCGGTGCGCACCACCATTGTGCTCGAAACCGTAAAAGAAAACCAACAATTAATCATCCCAGACATCAACACTAAATAACACCATGATGGCAAACGTAAAAAAACCAGCGCCCCTCCTTTTCGTCTACCTCGCTTTTGCCATTGTTTACATTGTGTGGGGCTCCACTTATTTTTTCATCCAAAAGGCCCTGGCGGGCTTTCCGCCCTTTATCCTCGGTTCCTTTAGGTTTATCCTGGCCGGTTTGCTCCTCATTACCTGGTGCGCATTTACCGGACAGCCCATCTTCAACAAACGCCTCATCAAACACGCCGCCATTGCCGGCATCTTAATGCTTGGCGTGGGCAATGGCATTGTTATTTGGGTCGAACAGTTTATTCCAAGCGGGTTGGTAGCCATTATGGTTGCCTCGGCCGCCATCTGGTTCGTTATTTTGGACAAGCCCAAATGGAAGGAGAATTTCGGCAGCACCTCAACCGTTGCGGGACTAATTGTTGGCTTTATCGGTGTAATTCTTCTGTTTGGCGAGCAACTGATCCAAATTTTGGGCACCAGCCAAAGTCCAACCCAAATTGCCGGCATGATCCTTTTGGTGCTAGGCCCTGTGGCCTGGGCAGCAGGTTCGCTTTATGCCAAACACCAATCCAATCCCGACGATTCGGTTGCTGTTGGTACGGCCTGGCAAATGCTGGCCGCCGGTATGGCATTTATCCCAGGTGGTTTGTTTACTGGCGAGTTTAAGACTTTTAACTGGACGACCATTCCGCTTGACGCCTGGCTTTCGGTAGGTTATTTGATCATATTTGGCTCTATCGCAGCCTTTAGTGCCTATGTTTGGCTATTAAAGGTACGTCCGGCAACACAGGTAAGCACCTACGCCTACGTAAATCCGGTAGTGGCCGTACTGTTAAGCCTCTGTTTTACCAATGAAAAGATTAGTCTGCTACAAATAGCTGGGCTGGTGGTTATTTTAGGAAGTGTATTGCTCATTAACCTGAGCAAATACCGAAACAACAAGAAAGCCGCTCAACAGCCAAAACTGGAACCTGCCCTTACCCAGCAGGATTAGTTCTTGGCTACTTCACGCTCCAACAAACTGGCAATTGCGTCTTCTTCGCTGACCACATTAACCAATAGGCCTTTTTTATCGATTAAAAAATGAGTTGGATAAGCATTGACCAGCAGTTTTTCGGCCATGTAATGCTCCTGATTGGGAACCGTTGCATAATCGAACTTGGTTTTAGCTAAAAACGCCTGCAATTCGGGCTTGGCATCAATAGCCAGGCTTACAAACAGGATATCGTTACGGTCTTTATATTGTTGAACCAGCTCATTCAGGGCGGGCATTTCCTGTACACAGGCTAAACAGCCGATAAACCAGCATTTAAAGAGTACGATTTTGCCTTTGGTATTGGCCGAGGTATACAGTTTGCCGTTCACATCCTTAAAACTGAAAGCCGGAATGGGCTTGCCCTTCATCTGACCATACTTCAGCTCGTCGGCGGCAAACTGCCTCATGTAGGTACCTATGTTCGGGTCTGCGCCTTGGGGTATGCGGAACAACTGGTAATGCGGATCAGGTTCTGCCGAAGCGAGCAACATCGGCAGGTAATGCTCCGTTTTCATTTGTTTCAGGAAAGCCTCCTTATCCATTACCTTACCGTTTACATCATGGGCTACAAAGTTTTCGTAAAGCTTTATGTTACTGGTGTAGTAGTTCCAAAATCCATTAAAATCTAAAGGCGCTTTAACCGCAATCAGCTCCGATTTTGCAACGCTAGCGACAGGCGCCTGTTTAGCTACCGAATCGGTTTTCCTTGCCACAGCGGCTTGTGGCGTCTTATCATTTGCCGACTGACAGGCAGCCAAAAAGCTGGCAGACAACGCACATACAAACAAACTATTTTTAAAATTCATAAGGTTCATTGTTAGCGCAAGTTAAGCTTTTGAGCTATTGAACACAAGTTGTTGCAATAATGGAAATGAGGAGATTTGGGCACAAGCGCCGTCTACATGTATTTTTTAATGGCTTCCCACAAAGTTTCGTCGTAATCGTAAACATCGGGTCTGAACTGAACCTTGCCGTTTTCGGCCCAAGCGGTAAAATAGCCAATCACCACGGCCACGTTTTTCCGAGTAGCGAACCAGCTTGGCTTCAATTGGAAGGTATTGAGCGTATCGGTTCTTTTAGCCAGTTTTTTCTGATACTGCTTCATCCTTGTGGTATCAACAGGTGGCAGGTTCACCTCCATGCGCAACTGGTCGTACTGGTATTTGTCTCTCACCATCAGCTGTGCAAACTCGAGCGGCTTTTCAATACGCACACAACCATGGCTGATTGCCCTGTTGGCCAGCCTAAAACCATTTTTGTTGTTGGTATCGTGAAGGTAAATGCTTGAACTGTTGTCGAAGATAAATTTGAACTTGCCCAAGGCATTGCCTTCGCCTGAGCCTTGCTTAAATTGAAAAGGCAATTTCTCGCGCGAGTATTTATTCCATTGGATGGTATCCGGATCATTTACCAGTTTGCCTTTCAGGTATACCTTAATGTTGTTGTTAGACAGGTAATAAGGGTCTCTAACCGCCTGCCAATAAATTTCGCTCTGCGCAATGCTTACCGGAATATTCCAAACCGGATTTACCTGTATGGCATTAAATACGCTCACCAGTTGTGGCGTTTCGTGGTTTTTGGGCTTGTCGTCTAAATTTTTAGACTTTAAGTAAGCCTTCATTTTATCGGCATAGCCTTCTTCGCGCTTACCACCAACACATACGTTCATGTGCGTTAAGGTATCTTGGCCCTTAAACCAGGTTAGCGAGAAATCGGGGATATTGACCAACACGGTTTCCTCGGTTTTGACCGGCAGTTGCCAACGCATGCGCTCCATGTTGAGCTTGATGGCTTTGATGGCCGGATTTTCGTCGGTACCCAAGCTGTCGCGGTAAAGCGCCAAGGCCTTTTTCAGGTCGAGGTAATTTTTTGAAGTCTGCTGCGCATCTTTCAATATAGCAACCAGATCCGTTGTATTCAACATCGAATCGAGCTTCAGGCTATCTGGTCGTTTACTGGCAATGTAATAGCGGTTAAACAGCTTCCTGGGATTTACGCTGCCGTATTTGATGAAGGTGCTGTACTTTAAAAGGGCATCGGCAGCCTTGATTTCCAGATCGGCTATTAAAGGATAAACCTCGCTTATCTTCTTGAATTTGTTCGCATCAAGGGTTTGCAAAAGGGTTTCCAGTTCATTTACCCTGAATATTTCGGGATTAAACCCATCGGCTTTGCTTCGCTGGATGTAACTTTTCAAGGTATCCAGTGCACCGTTTATATAAAAACGCGTAACCAGCAACGGCCGGTCTTGGTGATGCGCGTAATATGCCTTGATTACTTTGGGGTTGGACAATTTACTGCTCAGTTCGTCCATTTTTTTGACGAATACCGAATCATAAGCAACCGTATCAAAATCATTGTATAGTTTATTGTCGAAATGTTTAGACAAAACAACGGCAATCTCAGGCTTGGTGCGAAACCAGCTGCAAGAGCTCAAAAACAAACATACGGCTACAAATAGGAGCGTTTTTTTCAATTTTCTGTGAGGTTTAAGTATCATTTGGCCTGCGGGCCTGGCACTTACATGGCAAATAAAATGCCATATTTTTTTGATTTCACATTTACAAAGTTATATTTGCAACATCTTCTGGCCAAAATTACGGAAAGAAAGTAATATATGATCCAAGTTTTAAACCATTATGCACATTTACATCATCATCGCCATTGCGGCGATAGATAGATAAATGTTTTGTACGCAAAACGGTTTTTAACAATAGACTCCATATTTCTTATTCCTAATTTTATAACAAGTGAAAACACTTAAAATCGCTATCCAAAAATCGGGTAGGCTCAACGAAAAATCAGTAGAAATCCTTAAAAATTGTGGTTTAACTTTCGAAAACTACAAAAGTTCCCTCATCTCAACAGTCACTAATTTTCCTTTGGAAATCCTTTTCCTGAGAGACGACGATATTCCAGAATACGTGCAGGACGGCATTGCCGATTTGGGCATTGTGGGCGAAAATGTAATTGTAGAAGCCGGTGCCGACGTTTGTTACTTGCAGAAGCTCGGCTTTGGCAAATGCACCCTAAAAATCGCCGTGCAGAGCACGAGCGACATCACCGAACTGGCCCAATTAAACGGCAAGGCAATCGCCACTTCTTATCCGGTAATTCTCGAAAAATACCTGAAGGCCAACAACGTTGATGCGCAGATCAGAAACATTTCGGGCTCGGTAGAAATTGGTCCGGGCTTGGGCTTGAGCGATGCCATTTTCGACATCGTTTCTACTGGTGGAACCTTAAAGAGCAACGGCCTGAAACCCTTTAAGGACGTGATGAATTCGGAGGCTGTTTTGATTGGCAACAAAGAGATCGAATTCAATGCCGAAGTGAAAGAATTGGTGCAGCGGATCCAATCGGTACTGCGTGCCAAAGCCACCAAATATGTGGTACTCAACGTGAGCAAAGAAAACCTGCAAGCCGTTGTAGATTTATTGCCAGGCGTAAAAAGTCCTACCGTTGTTCCCTTGTTTGAAGAAGGCTGGGTAGCTGTTCATTCGGTTATTGCCGAGCAGGATTTTTGGGAAAAGATCAACAGCCTCAAAGCAGCGGGCGCACAAGGCATCGTGGTGATGCCCATCGAGAAAATCATAACGTAAATTCGACGTTCTCCGTTGAAAATTACTTAGAAAACATATTAACTAATAGTTAAATCAAAAACATAATAAATTGAAAATCTATAGTTATAGAGATTTATCTCAACAAAAAATAGAAGAAATTTGTTCCAGGCAGATTGCCGACGATCAGTTGGTCGAAACACGCGTAAATGACATTATAGCTACGGTAAAACACGAAGGCGATAATGCCCTGAAGGCCTTTGCTTCGCAATTCGACAAAGTAAAGCTGGAACAACTTTACATCGGTAAGGAGGAACTCGACACCTTGGCAAAGGCCATTCCACAATCGGTAAAAAACGCCATTGATGTCGCTTACCAAAACATCTACAAATTTCACCAGGCCCAACTCAAAACCGAAGCCAAAATAGAAACCATGCCTGGCGTAAACTGCTGGCGAGAAGCCCGCCCTGTTGAGCGTGTTGGTCTGTATATTCCGGGTGGAACAGCAGTATTGCCGAGTACTTTTTTAATGCTGGGCATCCCTGCAAAAATTGCCGGATGCCGTGAAATTATTGTATGCTCGCCACCACAAAACGACGGCAAGGTAAATACCTATCTGGCCTATGTGGCCATGCGCCTGGGCATCGAAAAAATCTACTTGGCCGGAGGCGCACAAGCCGTGGCCGCCATGGCTTATGGCACGGCGAGCATACCCAAAGTGAGCAAGATTTTCGGACCTGGAAATCGCTATGTAACCGAAGCCAAAAAGCAACTGCAAAACCTAGTGGCTATCGACATGCCTGCCGGACCATCGGAGGTTTTGGTGATTGCCGATGAAACGGCCAACCCCAGCTTTGTGGCGGCCGATCTGCTGGCACAGGCCGAGCATGGCCCCGATAGCCAGGCGATATTGGTGAGCACCTCGAAAGACCTGATCAATGCAACGTTAATCGCCATCGAACAGCAGCTGGCCGATTTGCCTCGTCGGGATATTGCCACACAAGCCATCGCCAATTCCTATGCAGTTCTTACAGACAGTTTGAAAGAAGCCATGGCTTTTAGCAATGCCTACGCACCGGAGCACCTGATTTTGGCCACAGAAAACTTCGAAGCGCTGATTCCATTAATCGTTAATGCAGGTTCGGTATTTTTGGGCAACCTAACGCCCGAAAGTGCTGGCGATTATGCCTCAGGCACTAATCACACCTTGCCAACAAGCGGTTTTGCCAAAGCTTTTTCCGGTGTTTCGGTCGATACTTTCCTCAAAAAAATCACTTTCCAGCACCTGAGCCAACAAGGCTTGGCTAACATCGGCCAAACGGTAGAAAGCCTAGCCGAAGCCGAAGGCCTGCAGGCCCATAAAAACGCCGTTACCATCAGGTTAGAAAAAATTAAGAATCCATAAACATCAACTTTTGTGCTTGCGAAACCTTTGCTTCGCAGTTAACTCCAACAAAAAATGGACATTAAAGACTTACAACGAGAAAACATAAAAACACTTCGCCCCTACTCTACAGCCAGGGACGAATTTAAGGGCCAGGCCAGCGTATTTTTAGATGCCAACGAAAACAGTTTTGGTTCGCCCCTACCGGCCAACTACAACCGTTACCCCGACCCTTTGCAACTGGATCTGAAGGAAGCCATCAGCAAAATCAAGGGCGTTCCGATAGAAAACACTTTTTTGGGCAATGGCAGCGATGAGGCCATCGACTTGTTGTTCAGGGCTTTTTGCAATCCTGGCAAGGACAATGTCATTATCCTGCCTCCAACCTATGGCATGTACGAAGTATCGGCCAATATTAACGATGTAGAGGTAAGAAAGGTAAACTTGCTCCCTAACTTCCAGCTCGATTTGGAGAAGATTGCAGAAACCATCGATGCCAATACCAAAATGATCTTCATCTGCTCGCCTAACAACCCTACGGGCAATTCGCTTAATAGAACCGATATCGAAACCATTTTAGCCAACTTTAAAGGCTTGGTGGTGATTGACGAGGCCTACATCAACTTTGCCAAGCAAAAAACATTTATCCAGGAACTGACCGAATACGTAAACCTGGTGGTCTTGCAAACTTTTTCTAAAGCTTGGGGCCTGGCCGCCTTGCGTTTGGGCATGGCCTTTTCGTCGCGTCCGGTTATCGACATCCTGAACAAGGTAAAACCGCCCTACAACATCAACCAGGCTACCCAGGATTTGGCTTTGGCCGCTTTGGAAAATATCCAGCAGGTGAACGAATGGATTAAAATTACCGTTGCCGAAAGGGAAAGACTGAGTGCCGAACTGGCTAAAATACCGATGGTGAAAAAAGTCTACCCATCGGATGCCAATTTTATACTGGCCGAAATAGCGAATGCCGTTGATGTTTACAACAAGTTGGTAGATCAAGGGGTTATTGTACGCGACCGTTCCAAGGTTACGCTTTGCGAAGGTTGCTTAAGGATCACCATCGGCACCGCCTCGGAAAACGATCAATTAATAGATTTATTGAGAAAAATGAATGAATGAAAGAGTGAGTGAATTTTGAATGCATGAATAATTGCATGTATACATTCGACCACCATTCAGTCGTTCAGTCATTCAGTCATTCAATCATTCTATCACGCTATCATTCAAAATTAAATTGAACTATGAAAAACGTATTATTTATAGACCGCGACGGCACTTTGGCCCTGGAGCCTGAAGATGAACAGGTAGACAGCTTTGCCAAGTTGCAGTTTTACCCAAAATCGCTGTATTACCTGGCTAAAATTGCCCATGAACTCGATTTCGAAATGGTAATGGTTACCAACCAGGACGGTTTGGGCACTTCGTCTCATCCGGAAGAGAATTTCTGGCCGGTGCATAATTTCCTGATCAACACTTTTGCAGGCGAAGGCGTAGTGTTTAGCGACGTGGTCATCGACCGTACCTTTGCCAGAGACAACGCCCCTACCCGTAAGCCAGGCACGGCTTTGTTGGGCAAATACCTGACTGGCGATTACGACCTCGCAAACTCTTACGTCATCGGCGATAGGCTCAATGATGTATTGTTGGCCAAAAACCTGGGCGCTAAAGCTATTTACTTGCGCCAAAACGATGCCTTGGGTGCCAACGAAGGAATGGACAAACTGGAAAGCTTGGCTGATGTGATTGCCCTGGAAACCAAAAACTGGGAAGACATCTATACCTTTTTAAGGGCTGGGGCAAGAAAAGTAAGCCACCAACGCAAAACCAACGAAACCGACATCAACATTGAGCTTGATTTAGATGGCACCGGAAAGGCAAACATCCATACTGGGTTGCACTTTTTCGACCACATGTTAGATCAAATTGCCCGCCACGGAGGCATGGACCTCGAAATTAGTGCCAAAGGCGACCTGCATATTGACGAGCACCACACCATTGAAGACACCGGAATTGCACTGGGTGAGGCTTTTGCAAAGGCCATTGGCAATAAATTGGGAATTGAACGTTATGGATTCTGTTTGCCGATGGACGATTGCCTGGCCCAGGTGGCCATTGATTTTGGCGGGCGCAGCTGGATGGTTTGGGAAGCTGATTTTAAACGCGAAAAAGTGGGCGACATGCCAACGGAAATGTTCTTCCATTTTTTCAAATCTTTCAGCGATGCCGCCAAATGCAATTTGAACATCAAGGCCGAAGGCGATAACGAGCACCATAAAATAGAGGCTATTTTTAAGGCTTTTGCCAAGGCCATTAAGATGGCCATTAAACGCGATGCCGAAAAAATGGTCTTACCAAGCACTAAAGGCGTATTGTAGTTATGAGTTGACAGTTGTGGGGTTTGAATTCATGATCCCCAACTGGAAACAGATAACTAATAACTGACAACTGAAACAATGATCGGAATAATCAACTATGGAGCAGGCAACATCTTCTCGCTTACCGCAGCCTTAGAACGGCAACAAATTGCCTACGGCATGGTTAATAGCGAAGCAGATTTAGCCCAGTACACGCATATCATCATCCCGGGAGTAGGCCATGCGGGCACGGCCATGCACAAACTCGAGCAAACCGGCATGGTCAAAGCGATTAAAGCACTGCAAAAACCCGTGCTTGGCATTTGCGTAGGCATGCAACTACTCACCGCACATTCTGAAGAAGGCGATGCCAAACTACTCGACATCGTGCCTTTGGAAACCAAGCTTTTCGACAAAAACTTGGGCATCAAAATTCCGCACATGGGTTGGAATACGGTAGATTTTAAAAACAATTTATTATTTGAGAATGTTCCTAGTGGAACACAGTTTTACTTTGTACATTCTTATTTTATTGAATATAACCCTATTTTTGATATCGCCTCTGTAAATTATGGAAACAAATTTTCGGCAGCTATACAAAAAGACAATTTCTTTGGTGTTCAGTTTCACCCCGAAAAATCGGGCGAAGCCGGAGAACGCCTATTAAAAAATTTCTCAAATTTAAGATCCTAGCATGTACATTATCCCAGCAATCGATATTTTAGACGGAAAAGTTGTCCGCTTGCGCGAAGGCGACTATAATCAGAAAACAGAATACGATGTCTCTATCGAAGAAATGATCGAGCGTTACCGCTCAAACGGTACAGATTTCATCCACATCATCGATCTAAATGGTGCAAAAGGCGATTTCAGCAACCAGCAAACCCTGTTCAGCATCATCAAAAAAACCGAAATGCGCGTACAATATGGCGGTGGCATCAGAACCATTGAACAGGTTACCAATTTGTTGGATGCAGGCATACACCGGGTGATTGTGGGTACGCAAGCCGTAAGCAATCCCGATTTCCTGCCAAATCTAAGCGCTGCTTTTGCCAAAAAAGACGATTATGCCAACCGCATTGTCATTGCTATCGACGTACTGGACGAAATCATCAAATATTCTGGCTGGATGGAAAGCTCGCCAATCAAATTGATGGATTACGTAGACAAGTGTCTGCAATTGGGCTTTTTCAGGTTTTTGTGCACCGACATCAACAAAGATGGCAAGCTAGGCGGCACGGCCATCGATTTATATAGAAAACTGCTCGACCACTCTCCTTTCATTAAGTTGATTGCTTCGGGTGGTGTAAGTTCGATGGAAGACATTAAGGAACTGGCCCAGCTCGACATCAGAAGCGTGGTGGTGGGCAAAGCCATTTACGAAGGCCATATCAGCATCGAAGAAATCAAGGAGTGGAACCTAAAAGCACTTAGTTCTATCTAAATGTCATCGAAAGGAACGAAGCAATCTAATTTTACGCCTTTATGAAGTTCATCAATCTGCTAACAATAGGAATATTTATCGCGCTTTTGGGTATTGCAATGTTCTTTTGGGGAGCCTATATGTTTACTTATCAGGGAAATTGTACCCAGCTGATGTCTGTTACTGGTCAATATGCTTTCTTTTTATGGCTTCCTACTACCCTAATTGGACTAATTTTAACAGGCCTTGGTATCGGAAAAAGGATAAAACCTTCCATTAAACAACAATATTTTGATTAAGCAATCAATAAAACTCCCTCTAACAAGTGGCGGCTTATCCAAAAGAATAATCCCCTGTCTTGATGTAAAGGATGGACGTACCGTAAAGGGAGTCAACTTCGTAGACCTGCGCGATGCGGGCGACCCCGTTGAACTGGCCGCGCAATATGCCCAGCAAGGTGCTGATGAACTGGTTTTCCTAGACATTACCGCAACCCACGAAAGGCGCAAAACCATGATCGAAATGGTAAAAGCCGTGGCTAGGCAACTGAACATCCCCTTTACCATCGGTGGTGGCATCAGCGAAATTGCCGATGCGGAGGCCTTGCTCAATGCTGGCGCCGATAAAATCAGCATCAATTCGGCCGCCGTGCGCAACCCCCAGCTGATTGAAGATTTGGCCAAGGCCTTTGGCGTTCAGTTTGTAGTTTTGGCGGTAGACACCAAACACATCGACGGCAAAAACCGCGTGCACTTAAATGGAGGCCGGCTGATAACCGAACTCGAAACCGAAGACTGGATTAAAAGAGCGGAGAATTTGGGAGCTGGCGAAATCCTGCTAACTTCGATGGACCACGATGGCACTAAACAGGGCTTCGACTGCGATTTGTTGGACAAAATCAACAAAATGATCAACATCCCCATCATTGCCTCGGGTGGCGCCGGAAAAATCGAGCACTTTACAACGGTTTTTCAACAAGCGGGCGTAGATGCAGCCTTGGCGGCTTCGGTTTTTCATTACGGAGAGATTTTGATCCCTGATCTTAAACAAGAATTAAAAAAACACGATATTCCGGTAAGGTTATAAGCCTAGATTGTGAAGATGGCCTCATACCTCGAAACGACAAACAAAATGACAGACAACATAACTTCCCTCGACTGGGGAAAAACAAATGGATTAATCCCTGTAGTGATCCAGGATGAGCAAACTTTAGAAGTGCTGATGCTGGGCTACATGAATGCCGAAGCTTTAGCCAAAACACAGGCCGAAGGCAAGGTTACTTTCTTTTCGCGCAGCAAAAACCGTTTGTGGACCAAGGGCGAAGAGAGCGGCAATTTTCTTTTCGTTAAATCCATTGCTTCCGATTGCGATCAAGACACCTTGCTGATTAAGGCAAGTCCGGTTGGGCCAACCTGCCACACCGGAACCCGCAGCTGTTTCAATACCGCCTACAACCAGAACTTTATTTTCGAGCTGGAAAACATCATCAAAGACCGCTTTGAAAACCCGACCGAAGAATCTTACGTGAACAAGCTTCGCCAAAAAGGCCTTAACAAAATTGCCCAAAAAGTTGGCGAAGAGGGTGTAGAAACGGTTATCGCCGCCTTAAACGAAACCGACGAAGATTTCATAAACGAGGCCTCCGACCTGGTATTTCATCTCCTGGTTTTGCTAAAAGCCAAAGGAAAAACACTCGCAGACATCGGGCTTAACCTGGAAAAGAGACACAAATAGTATAGCGAAATATTGAACTGCCTTACACCAAACGCTTAATCCTCATCGCAATACGCAATACGCATTACTCTATACACTTAAAATGCTCAAACACCTCCGCACGCTTTCAGGCCACCAAAATCCGGTATATGCTTTAGCCAATTCGGGCAAGGAAGGCCTATTTTTTAGCGCAGGCAATGATAAAGGCGTGGTAGAATGGTCGCTTGAAAAATTGGCTTTCATCATGGTTAAATTGCCGGTTCAGAGTTCGGTTTACTGCCTACACTATTACAACGACCAGCTGTTTATTGGCGAACGGAGTGGTGCTTTTAGTGTATTCGATTTTGTAAAGCAGGAAGTTGTGGCGCGAATCAATGCCCATACCAAGCCTATTTTCAACATCCAAACCGTAAAAAGCAAAAACGAATTGCTTACAGCCGGCGAAGATGGCACGGTTGCCGTATGGTCGCTGGCCGATTTGAAGGAAATTTACCGCGTTCAGGTGGCTAAAGAAACCGTCCGGGCCATCGCCATTTCGCCCAACGAAACCGAAGTGGCTTTTGCCTGCAAAGACGGCTTCATCCGCATTTATAATTTGGCCGATTACAGTCCGAAGCACGAATTGGATGGCCATACCCTACCAGCTACTTCATTGGCTTATCACCCTGAGGGAAAATACCTGATTACCGGTGGCCGCGATGCCCAGCTGCGCATTTGGAGCCTACCCGATTACGAACTGAAACAAACCATTCCAGCCCATCTGTTTGCCATTTACGATATCATTTTCCACCCTAAGCTTCCTTATTTTGCCACAGGAAGCCAAGACAAGAGCATCAAGCTTTGGGATGCCGAAAACTTTAAGCTCTATAAAATCCTCAATATCGACAAAGTGGGCATTGGCCATACGCACTCCATCAATAAGATCATCTGGTCAAAAACCGGTGAACACCTGATCTCTACCGGCGATGATAAAAAAATTATGGTTTGGGACTTCAATGATGTTTAACAAACGGCCTTTTGATAAAGTTCCAGACGCGTTTGGGGAAAGAAGCTCGTTTAACATTAACTACAACGGCGCCAAGTGTCAAACCTTCCGCGTTGTAAACCATTTCCAATGCCAGGTCATAACTATTTGAATCGGGCGTAATCTCCAGCTCTTTTGTTTCGTAGGCGAGGCACCTAAACTCTAACAGCAGTTTCTGGCCTGGCTTGGCTTTTACCTGAAGTGTAAACTTGCCATCTTCCCCGCTACTGCCTGATACATTACTGTTTTTTAAAAATACGCTTACGTCAGGCAAAGGCAGTTTATCTTCTTTGTTCGTAATCCTGCCTTTTATCGTTATTAAACTATCAGATGGCATTATATCTTGTTTTTTTGCCCGGTTCATATTCTTGTTTTCGTGAACTGCGGCATTGCTTTTTATAGCAGTGTTTGCATAGGTTCTCGAAGTAACAAACAAAGCCAAACAAGAGGCCAATAAAACTTTGGCGCTAAGTCTCCAGTTTGAACATAGTACTTCTTCAGGTTTAAAATAATCCAATTGCTTTTGCGTCAATTGTCCACAAACCTTGTCCTTGCGATTGGCAAACCAGTGTTTAAGCTCATCGTTTGTCCAATTCCTAAAATCGATTACTTCTTTCTCGCATGAGTTACAGTAACGCCCCTTTTCGGCTGGGCTCATACTTGCCCAGTTTTGGGTGCAGGGCTCGGGTATAGAAATTTTAAGTGGCGACATAAGCATTAATTCTTAATAGGATGCATTTAGTATAGTTTCCATAAGCTCAATTAATTTATTCCAACCTTTTTCATCCCTTCCCTACCAAAGAATACTGGAAAATACATCATTTCGGCCTTTGCCGGATTAAGCACATAACTACCCGAATAGCGTGGCATCAGGTCGATGTTAAAAGTATACTTGCCCTGTTTGAGCTTAGTACAGAAGATTGCCGTTTTTTCCCTAAAATATTCGCGGTGTGTTTCAACGCCCCAAAACGACTGTAATTTGTTTTCGTAAGAACAGCCTGCGGGAATAGGGATTTCAATCATCACATAATCCGCATCGGCCCTTACCTCTACTTCTACGCTGAGCGTAGCCAAAGTTCCGGCTTTGAGCTGTTTTACCTTGGCTCCTTTTTGCATAAAAGTTGAACTCACTGTAAAATCCTTGCCCAATTTTTCGGGTTTAGGATTTTGGAATTGTTGATAAGCCGTAAAATATATAGGCGTTCCTCCTTTTTTTGTCAAGCTAAACCCGCTTGCATTGCCAAGCGTTTTGCTAAAAGGAAAAGTGCTAACGGTTTCTTGGCCGATGGTTATGCTAGCCGGTGTTCCTTTGGGGTTTGCGGCAAGCATTTCGGGCAATATGGTTTCTAAAATTAGTGACGATTCGTAGGTATTGCGCCATTGACCGTCTTTGCGTTGTTCTAAAAAGTAAAGCTGTATTTTCTCGAGTTCGTTGGTATGGCCACCATCAGCCTTCAAAATCTGGTAGGCCAACAAGGTATTCTGGATGCTGTTGTTCCAGAAACGATGATTTTCTTCGCCCCAATAAAAATTGCCAAACATGGTTTGCTTCTTCAGCAATAGCAACGAATCGACATTTGCCTGCAAACCGGCCATTTGCTTGAGGCGCATCAGCTGTAGGTTGCTGTACAGCGATGGCTTTTCGGGTGTTTTGGCTTTTGCAATGGCCAATACCCAATCTTTAATATAGTTCTTATTATCCAGCAGATAAAGCAGTTTCACTGTTGGCAATTGGCTCAGGTCTGCATTTACAGCCAGTTTATTAACCAAATAGGCGTAAAGCACTTTTTTGTCGAGCACAATTGGATAGCCGTCCTTTTCGGCCATTAATAGGGCTTCTACAACGTGCAGACTGATCCACATTTCTTCGTTGCTATTTGTCCACCAGCCCCAAGTGCCTTCGGGTCTTCTGTTTTGCCTAAGCTTTTTAAGAATAAATGCAATGTCTTTTTCGTGCGTAAAAGGCTCATCGAGGTATTTTCTTACTTTCTTTTCGAGGAGCAGGGCTTTGAGTTTGGAGGCCAACTGCTCATTGCAGAGGTATTCATAGTTGCGCAGCTTGGTCATTTCATCGAGCAACGATGGAAAAACTGAAGCTTCAGCCTTTAGGGTAATATTGCCCAGTTTCTTATCAAATTCGTAATTAACGGTTGTATCGCGCAAGAAAGCAGCAAAATAACCTTTGGTTTCTTTTACACCTGCCTCAACCACAGGCACTTTCCTGGTTTCCCCATCAAAATAACCATTGCTTTGTTTCAATGTGTATTCAAAGCTCAAGCTGTCTTTTCCATTTACCGCAATAGCCATCGTATCAATGTGGGCATTTTTAAAACCTACTTCTCCATTGAGCAGCTCTTTTCCGTTATAGACAAACCTGCGGTTCATTTTTTCTTCCAAGGGCGTATAATTCATCAGTTTGCCCAGCACCCTAATGCTATCGCCGTTAACGGCAAACAAAGGCGAAACAAAATTGGCGCTTAATGTTTTAAATGATTTGATAGCTGTTTCGACATAACCACTCTGTTTATTGCCGTTCATGGCAA
Source organism: Pedobacter sp. TM02 (assembly GCF_059705275.1). Taxonomy (NCBI): domain Bacteria; kingdom Pseudomonadati; phylum Bacteroidota; class Sphingobacteriia; order Sphingobacteriales; family Sphingobacteriaceae; genus Pedobacter; species Pedobacter sp. TM02. The sequence goes on along the minus strand of NZ_AP046530.1, from coordinate 1,275,797 downwards.
TTACCCTGGTTTTCCAATTGGTAATATCGTCTGGAAACTTAACGCTAAAGCTGGCATTTCCATTTTCGTCGGTAAACAATTGGGGCTGCCAAAAGCCAACATCTGAGAAATTGTGACGCATGGTCTGTTGCTGCGCCACCAGCTCTCCCGTTTCGGCAAGTGCTGTATTTCCTTTTTTGGTTTTAATCAAAATGACGCCATTGGCCGCCATAGCTCCATAAATGGCAGTTGCATCGTTACCGCTAAGCATGCTCAGGTTGTCTATTTCTTCGGGGCTCAGCTTGCTGATCATTTCATAAGGCACTACCACCCCATCGAGCACCACCATGGCTTTGTTATTATCGGGCAAGCTTCTGTTTCCCCTCAATACCAAACGCACCTGATCACTGTTTAAGCTAAGTCCTGCCACACGTCCTGATAGCTCATTGGCAGCAAGCGTAGTTGATGCCATCGCTAAACTGCGCTTGGCCGAGTAGCCATAGCCCGTTACCACAACCTCATTCAACTGGTTTTTACTATCCTCAAGTGCAATAGTTCCGATGTTTCCAATGGTTATAGGTATTTCCTTGCTTGCGAAACCTAAGGCTGCAATAATGATCTTTCCGTTTGCCGGAACAGCGATGCTGAACTGCCCATCGGCACCTGTTACGGTACCTTGTTCAAATCCAACTACCCTAACCGAGGCTCCAAGCAAAGCCAAATGGTCGCTTGCGGCAATCACTTTTCCATACATCTGGTTAACGAGCAGGCTTTTGCCAATATTGATGCTGTTGTAATTGTAAAGCACTTTATCGTCGATGGCATTGTAAGCACCGCTTTTGGCCGCTTTGATATAAGCATCAAGCTCTTTGCTCAACCGATCGGCTGCCATAATCTTAAAAGTTTTCCACTCATGGTAGTTCTGTCCATTAGCCTTAATATTAACATCGTCGGCCATGAAATAGCGATTATCTTTGAGCAAGAACAGCATCCGGTAGCTTCCTTCGTCGAAATAGGGAAAAACAGTGGTATTTCCAGGGTAGATATGAATAAAATCGGGTTGGTTATTTTTATAGACCACGATGTTTTTGATATACGGCAATCTATTCTTAAAGGCCGTATCTATGGCGATGACCAAACTTCCCTTCATCTTGTTCGTGGTTCTTTCATTACTGAACAATAAAGTTGTATAGCTTCTCAAATTCAGGTATTCGTTCCAAATGCTATCGATTTCGCCTTTTTTTAAGGCATATTGGCTAAAATTATCGTTGCCATTTTGGGCTACATTGGCTAAAGCCACGGCTGAAGAAGATACAGGTACTGCCGGTTTTTTCGGTTGATTGTATACGCGTTTTACATAATTGGGTACCTGTAGGCTTTCGTAGGATTTTTGCTTGATCAATCCTGGCAAAAAAGTATAGGTATAGCCTGGTTCCTTAATAAAATTGTGTGAAAAATCTTTGGTTTCAAAGCCGAGGATATTTTCTTTAAACGGCCCAACCAACAGCTCTTTCGAACGCGAAACCATGGGTGGAGGATTTAACAAAACCCATGTGGTATCTGCCCGGAGCTGCGTTTTCTCCGACTGGAAATTATCGGTGATTTTGATCATGAACCGCTCCAAATACGAAGCCTCGTCTGGTGTCAATACATTTTTCTGCAGCCTTACCTCCGCCTTGGTATTGGCTACATTGGCTTCCACGCTAATCACTTTTTTGCTTCCCTTGGCTACTTCTACCTCGCGCAGGTAAATCATTTTGGTAGCTGTACGCATCCTGATGGAGTGTACGCCGGGCTTTACTACAAAAGCGTAGCGTTGCAGTTGTTCTGCCTGACTAAAATACACAGGTACCTCGTCTATATACACAATGCTTACCAGATCAATGTTGCCTTTTTCGATTACAAAAGGAGCTAACTGCGCCAATTCGCCTTTGATTTGCTCCACATAGGTGTAGATTTCTCTAGGGTGGATGAATTTGTAATATTCAATGGTATCCAAGCCCAAAGCCCTGCCCCATTTTGGCCAATCCATCTGAAGCGCACCATTGGCGCTTACTTCTTCTATTTCCAATAAACTTTTCCTTTTTCGGGCAAAATAACGCTTTGAGAAATTGGGCAACGAGGGAGAGGAAACATTTCCAAACTTAGCAGTAAAAGCCTGTGCAGTAACATCGGCACCAGCCACTGGCTTATTGTCAATATCGGTAATCTTAACCAGCATTTTTACATTTTGGCCCGGATAAACTACGGGTGGCGCCATAAATTTGACGTTAAGGTAATTTGGACTATAAGCGGCACTTACTTCCTGGCTTTTTTCTTGCTCGTTCCAAAAGTAATTGATGCGGATATGCGCAGCCTTGCTGGTGCCATGCTTCAAGGCAGTATCCAGCCGGTTGGCATAGCCTTGCAACAAAATACGGTCGCCAGAAAAGATGGTGTACCAAAAAGGCACTTTGTTTTCATTATTGACCAGCACTTTTAACGAGTCTTTGGTCTGCAGCGCACCAATGTTCAGCGTAGGCGAAAAATTGCGAAGATAAATCGAATCGCTAAAGCCGTTCAACAGCTTCACTTTATAGTATTCGGCATGGTAATTGGCTTTTAAGGCAGCAGGCAAGGCTAGCTGCATCGAATCGAGCTGTACACCCGATGCCGCATAAGCAACTATGCTGGCCTGTTGTGGCAGCTGCTGATCGTTTTCCCTGTAGGCAATCAGCAGGCTGTCTTTTTGCAGAGTTCCTTTAATTTCTTGCAGTTTTTGTTCTTTTTGGTATCTATAGGAAAGCGATTGCTCTTGTCTTCGCACTTCGTTGTTGCTGTTTCGCAAAACAATTGCTAACCTAAAATCGATAGTTGCCTTTGGAAAAATACTGTCGGGTAATATCAATTTGGTTTCGCCAACCGGATCAAGCCTCATTTCCTTCTTCCAAAGCGTATCTGGAACAAATACTTTCTGATCGAAATACCCGCTAACCCTGCTGGTAACGGCCACTATTTCTACGCGACCATCAGGCACAGCCAATTCGTTTTCGTCGGTTGCCTTCATAAAAACAGCAAGCGGCGAGCCTATTTGATGTACGGTTTTGTCGGTTCTTACCTTAAAATCCAATGATTTGAGCTCGTAGTCTTCATACCTAAAGTTCGAGCGCACGAGTTTACTTTTTTTGCCGTTGTTGGCTACCAAATCGATGATGTAATCCCTATCCAACACCAACTGCAGGCTATCGGTCAGTACAAAGCTAAAATCATAGCCCCCTTCACGATAAGGGTTAATCGTACCCATCTTTCTCTCTCGGCCTTGGCCATAAAGGAGCACATCAGCCGCTATGTTTTTGATGGCTCCGCCTTTGGCATCCACTACATAGGCCTTAAACTTAACCGTATCTAAGGGTTTGTATTTAGGTTTGCTAAAAACCATATAGCCCTGATAGTGCAGTTCTTCTTTCCAGTATCTGTATTTCTTTTTGAACAGGTTTTTAAAGGGTTGCCAAATGTATCTGATTGGAAAAGAATAGGCAATTTTCCTAAAAAAGGGCCAATCTTCGCGTGGGTTATTGATTTCGAAGCTAAAAAAATTACTCACGCCTTGATAGCTTACCTTAACCACCTGACTTTTTTTGCTATAGCTACACTGATAAAGATGCGTCTGCCGATTATAGACTACCTTTTGCCCATTGGCCAGCTCTACCTTGGCATCAGATACTAGATTACCTTTGAGGTCTGTTATATAAAACTGCAGGTTATATTGATTATTGACAATGACCAGGTTTGCATTGCGCTTGTCGACCAGACTATAATTCAGCTTATTTTTTATGGGGCTTACATAAAGATAATTACCATAAGAAAGCTTGTCTTCGTATTTTTTATCGATTTTGAAGCTATCGATCAGCGTATGCAAAAAACCATCGTTGATAACCGATTTACCTTCTCCTGCCAAACTGAACATTTCCTTATCGGTTAATTTATAGATGTAGGTGTAAAGTCCTATCTGGCGACTATTATTTAGCCTAGACTGTGCCGCAACGAAGTTGGAAAGAAAGAAAAGAAACAAAAAGAGTAAGCGTATCTTCATAAATGGGGGTTTATTACAAGATACTTTTTGCACTGCGATTCCATATCGGACGATCAAATTTTATGCACTTTCTTAAATATTTTGCCGAATTGCCCTATATTTAGCCATGGACACACCAAAATCGCTACCTATACTCAATGCCGAACAGATCAGGGTGCTTGGCGCCTTGATGGAAAAATGCAAAACAACGCCAGATTATTACCCGATGACCCTAAACGGTTTGGCCGCTGCCTGCAACCAAAAAACCTCGCGAAAGCCGGTGGTGCAATATGATGAGTCGACCATTGTAACAGCACTCAATTCTCTAAAAATCGCCGGACTGATTGCCACGGCTACCGGAGGATCAATCAGGAACATCAAATACAAGCATAATTTTGCCATTGTTTATCCTTTGGTTCCAGCCGAAGTGGCGGTTATGTGCCTCCTATTTTTACGCGGCCCGCAAACCCCCGGCGAAATCAACACCAATTCGGGCAGGCTATACGAATTCGAAACTTTGGAAGAGGTACAAAGCGTTTTAGAAAAACTGGCCAACGAAGAACCGCCCTACATCAAGCAGCTGCCACGCCGACCCGGACAAAAAGAGCAACGCTACATGCATTTGTTTGCCGGCGACATTGAAACTTTTGAAGAAGAATACGTCAATGCAGAAGAACCTTCAGGCAGATCGAATAGCGAACTAGAAGAACGTTTAGTCAAAGTAGAAACCGAACTTGCCGAGCTTAAAACCAAGCTAGAGGAACTGATGAAGGAACTGGGTGTTTAGCTGATTAGCGGGTTGAAGCTAAAAAAAACACATGCGCCTGCAACAAGAAGCTAAGACGACCTAAGTTTTTTTAACCGGTAAAATTTCGCAAATTAAACGCTAAAAAAATCTTTTGACGATTCGCAGTTTGTGCGTATAACGACCCTGTTCGGGGTTAAAAATACCTTGGTCGTCTATCGGATCTATACGCACCTTACCTGCCGCATGGATAATTTTGTCGTTGCCCAACATCATGCCCACATGGGTAATTTGGCCTGCTTCATTATCAAAAAAAGCCAAATCGCCAACGGTTGCACCTGATAGGAAATCGACCAGCTCGCCCTGCTCTGCCTGCTGCGAAGCATCTCGTTTTAGCTGTAGGCCATGAAGCCTGAAAACAGTTTGCACAAAACCCGAACAATCGATGCCAAACAAGGTTCTGCCACCCCATAAATAAGGCGCATTTTCGAAGAATTTTGCCGTTGCTTCGAGTTCGCTGGCAATGGTTTGACGACTTGGCATCCAGGCATCGAACTTTAATTCGAATTTTTCTTCACCCAAAAAGCAAAAACCGTCTGCATAAAATGGCAATGTACAGCCTGCTGGCAGGTAATAAGCACTTCCATTGGCCGCAATCAGGGTATTGTTTACCGCCGCTGGTGCCAAGTAGGTATAGGAACGCTTATCTAAATATTGCGCCTCGCCAAGTCTGGTCAGCTGCTTAAAATCCATCCAGCCTTGGTAATCGTCGTCAAAATTCTGGACCAACCACCATTTTTCGGTCTGTTCAATTACTTTGACCCGATCGCCAAATAACAACTGCGATACGATTTCACTACGGTCTGACGGTTCTTTTCTGAGCGGCGCGATGGCAACCCTGCAAATTTGGTAATTTTCCATGCTTTAAATGCGAGCCCTAAAATAAGTTAAAAACTGCATTGTCAAACTTTTATGGCCAAAAATTGTTATTTTTAACAAACAAAACCCAAATGCTGAAATCATGAACTACAAAAAAATCCTCATTGCTGTTGACAACAGTACTTGTTCTGAAAAAGCAGCCAAAACGGGCTATGAGATGGCCAGTAAATTCGATGCCGAAATTGCATTGCTCAACATTATCGAACCAGCTCCGGCTACAGCTAACCCCGATTTTACCTTGGCTCCGGTTTTTATGGAAATGTACGACAACAGCGAAGAAAACAGCCAAGAGCTGCTCAAGGAAATCGAAAAAAAATTCAGCAATAACGTTAAAACCACTTATCTCACCAGTTTAGACACCGCCAGCCACGGGATTTTAAAACAGGCTGAAGAATGGGGCGCCGACCTGATTGTAATCGGTACGCATGGCCGAACCGGCCTCTATCATTTTTTTATGGGCAGCGTGGCCGAACATGTGGCCAGAAAGGCACCTTGCCCGGTACTGGTGGTACCTAATCGCAGCGAGGTATAGCTCATCGCAAACCAAACCCTTAGCCATAAAAAAAGGGACCCGATTACCGCGTCCCTCTATTTATTTTTAAGCTTGATTTAGCCTTCTTGGTGCAACCAGGCTTTTTTGGCCAATAATTCTTCTTCAGTTTCGCGGACATCTTCATCGTCAACACAACAATCTACCGGACAAACCGCTGCACATTGTGGCTCGTCGTGAAAACCTTTACACTCTGTACATTTGTCAGAAACAATATAATAAACCTCGTCAGAAAGAGCTTCCTGCGAAGCGCCAGCATCAATCTGCTGGTCACCAAAATCGATGATGCCATCTAAATTGGTACCATCCGAAAATCTCCAGGCCGTGCCTGCATCGTAAATTGCATTATTTGGGCATTCTGGCTCACATGCGCCACAATTAATACACTCGTCTGTTATTTTAATTGCCATGTCTTCGTCTATATCTATTGCTAAGCTTAACTTTGCAGTGCAAATATAACACATAATCATTTATAATAATTCTAAATATGTCATCACTTAGCAAAGAAAGCCTTATTCGTGCCTTTGAAAAACTCGGCGAATGGATGGCCAATCCCGGCCAAACGTTCGAAGCGACTATCCAAGCGGCAAGCAGGCATAATGCCTGGTTTACCGAACAAGAGGTAAAAAAAGCACTTTCATCGCTAAGCAAGATGCTCAATACCAAAGATTTGCAAATATGGATGGAGCCGATCAGCCTCAGCACCAACCCTAAAAAAATAGGCCTGATTTTAGCCGGAAACATCCCTTTGGTAGGCTTTCATGATGTGCTTTGCGTGTTGGCAACCGGAAATATCGCCTTGATTAAAATGTCGTCGTCCGACGATAAATTATTGCCTGCCCTACTTCAAAAACTGACCGAACTAGTGCCTGCGCTGAACGACCGGATTATTTTTGCAGAAAGGTTGCAGGATTTCGACGCCATTATTGCCACGGGCAGCAACAATACCTCGCGTTATTTTGAATTCTATTTCGGAAATGTACCCAATATCATCCGCAAAAACAGAAACAGCGTGGCTGTACTGAGCGGCAAAGAAAGCGAAGCCGAACTGCAAAGCCTGGGCCACGATATTTTCGACTATTTCGGCATGGGCTGCAGAAATGTTTCTAAAATTTATGTCCCTAAACATTACAAGATGGATCATTTGTTTGAGGCCATCGAGTCCTACAGCGACATTATCAACCATTTTAAATACAACAACAACTACGATTACAACAAATCGGTCTACCTCGTAAATTTGGTGAAGCACCTCGACAATGGTTTTTTGTTGGTAAAGGAAGATGAAGCATTGACCTCGCCTTTGGCCGTTCTTTTTTACGAAAGCTATGAAGACGCGACCAAACTGGCTGAGCAGCTGAAGCAAAAGGAAGAACAGATTCAATGCGTAGTATCGCATGTAGATATGCCTTTAAATTATGCGCCCGTAGCCTTTGGCCAAAGCCAAAACCCAAAGCTTTGGGACTATGCCGACAATGTAAATACAATTGATTTTCTGCAGGCTTTGTAGCCTATAAATTTATCGCTATTTTGTAGGCACTTTATCCCCAAATGCTCATTTGAAAGCGATTAGAAGTTTGCTTTGGTCTTTGTTTGCGTTGCTTTTTTCCATTGCCGGATTAAAGGCCCAGGTTTGTACGGGCTCATTGGGCGATCCGGTTATCAATATTGATTTTGGAAGAGGTACAGCTGCCTTCGGACCACAATTAAGCGGTACGCTTACCAATTACACCTATATGGCTGGCACCCCCAACGATGGACAATACACCATTGCACAAAGCACCAACGGCATGCACAATAGCCCGGGCAACGGTTGGTTTCAAATTAATAACCATACCCCTAATGACCCCAATGGTTATATGATGGTGGTTAATGCCTCAACTACGCCAGGTATCTTTTACCAGTCGACCATTTCGGGACTTTGCCCCGGCACTACCTACGAATTTGCTGCCTGGATCATCAACATCCTGAATTATTCTGGCAACAAGCCCAATGTCACCTTTACCATCGAAACTACCACTGGCATCATACTTAAAAGCTACAATACCGGCGATATCCTGGAAACGGCCCAGCCCACCTGGAAGCAGTATGCCATGACCTTTACCACCACCAGCAATGCGGCCATTGTACTTAAAATGATCAATAACGGACCTGGCGGGGTTGGAAACGATATTGCATTGGACGACATTACTTTTAGGCCTTGTGGCCCAACGGTAAACCCTACCATCAATGGCGTTACCAGTCAGCTTACCTACGCCTGCGAGGGCGATACCAAGAGTTTTTTGCTTTCGGCCAATATTGGTACGGGATTTAATCAGCTGAACTACCAATGGCAGCAGCTGATTAACGGTACCTGGACCGACATTGCCGGAGCAACGGGCAGCCAGTACCAAGTTAACTTCAATAATGCCACTAAAAACAATTATCAGTACCGGTTGGCAGTTGCCGACGGCAATAACATCAGCAGTATAAATTGCAGGGTCGTCTCTGCACCTATTACCCTGAGCGTAGTTTCGCCCACTACAGTAACCAGTTACCCCAGCAACAAGGTATGCCTGGGCCAACCTATTGTGCTAAAAGTTGAGGCAGGCACCAGTTATTTGTGGACTGGCCCCAATAATTTTACTTCTACCCAGCAAAACCCTGTCATTAACAACGCCTCGCACAACATGGAAGGCACCTATACCGTAGTGGTTAGTAACGAAGGTGGCTGCAAAAGTACGGCTACCACGGTGGTTACAGTTAACGATCCTCCGGTAGCAAGCGTAACAGCAAGCTCGAATACCATTTGCGAAGGCGACCAAACGGTTTTGACCGCAGTTGGTGGCACCACTTATACCTGGTTGCCAGCTGATGGGCTTTCTGCGACCGATATTCCCAACCCTACGGCTTCGCCAACCGAAACCACAACTTATCAGGTAACTGTAGCCAACGGCGCTTGTGAGGCCACTTTGCCTATTACCATCAACGTAATCAAAAAAGTAACCGCCTCAGCCGGCGAAGACAAGAGGGTGCTCAAAGACAACCCCATACAGCTCGACGGCAAAGCCACAGGCCCTTACACCAAATATTACTGGACACCAAGCGATTACCTGGACGACCCCAACAAGCTCAACCCGATAGCTACGCCACCACAAGACATGACCTACACCCTGCACGTAGAAAATAGCGGTGGTTGTGCCAGCAGCGAAGACGAAGTTTTGGTAAAGGTTTACGAAAACCTTAACGTACCGAATACTTTTAGTCCGAATGGCGATGGACAAAACGATGTATGGAAAATTGCTCCCCTTGGCCCCTATCCCAATGTCATCATCAAGGTTATGAACCGCTCGGGCGAAACCGTTTATCAAGCTACCGGCAACACCAGTCAGCCTTGGGATGGCAAATACAAAGGCAAAGCCGTTCCGGTGGGCGTTTATTATTACCTCATTCAGTTAGAACCCGAGTTAAAAGCCATTAGCGGCTGGGTAATGCTGGTGAGGTAGGAAGAATGAAATCATGTTGCTTTCGTGCCTCGTTTTTCGGCTAGAAATGTTATTTTTGGGCAAATGTATATCATTAAAGTAAAAGGCATCGCCAAAATACCTGATTACGTGCAGCTAAGGGACGAAAAATTTACGCTCTTGGCCTACTTCAGGGTAGACAGGCCCGATAAATCTTTAGAGAAACTGGGGTTTGGCGATAAGCTCGACGAAATTATGAACGTTATTAACGACCTTCCCTTCGGACAGGTTACCAAATTAGATATCTGAACATGACACAAAGCGCAGTAATCAACTTACAGAACGTAGACGTTTTTCAGCAAAAGCACCTGGTTTTATCCAATGTTAACCTCGATATAGCCAAAGGCGAATTTGTTTTCCTGATTGGCCAAACCGGTTCTGGAAAAAGCAGCTTGCTAAAAATCATTTACGGCGACTTGCATATCGGCAATGGCAACGGCAGCGTAGCCGGCTTCAACCTCAAAAACCTGACCGATAAGGAAGTGCCTTTTTTACGCAGGAAACTGGGCATTGTTTTTCAGGATTTTCAGCTATTGAGCGACAGAACCATCGAACAAAATTTGGATTTTGTATTGAAAGCCACCGGCTGGAACGACAAAAACCTTATCAACGAGCGCATTAAAGATGTATTGGAAAAAGTAGGCCTGCGTTCTAAAATCAAGAAAATGCCTCACGAGCTTTCGGGTGGCGAACAGCAGCGCGTGGTTATTGCCCGTGCCTTGCTCAACAATCCGGAAATTATATTGGCTGACGAGCCAACGGGCAACTTAGACCCCGATACTTCAGAAGAAATCGTATTGCTATTGAAACAGATCAGCCAAAGCGGCACCGCGGTTTTAATGGCCACCCACGACTATCATATCATCCGTACCTTTCCTTCGCGCATCATCAAGTGCGAAAACGGCATTGTACACGAAGATGCCCAGATTGCCTAGTGCAATGCTGACAAAAAATTAGATTTCAGCCATTCTGTTCGGTAGCAAGCAATTAAAACTGACAGCATGGCTGTTTTTTTATGATTGGCAAAACTTTTGAGTTCGAACAAAAAAACACGAGTAGACAACATGTTTAATAAGAAGAAAAAGGAAGAAGAACCGATTACTGAAAATCAGGCGGAACAAGAAGTTCAAGATACGCAGGCAGGTGAAACCCAAACCGAGGATAAAGTGACAGAACCGGCTGCAGCACTTTCTGCAGAAGAAAAACTGCAACAGGAAAATGCTGCCCTTAACGATAAATACCTTCGCCTGTTTGCCGAATTCGACAATTATAAGCGCCGTACCCAAAAAGAACGCATAGAGTTGTTGCAAACTGCAGGAAAAGACGTAGTAGTTTCCTTGCTCCCTGTATTAGACGACTTTGAGCGTGCTATCAAAGCCACCGAAAACGCTACAGAAGTAAGCGCTATTCGCGAAGGCATTTTATTGGTGCAAGCCAAGCTTAAAAGCATTTTGAGTCAAAAAGGCTTAAAGGAAATAGAAAGCATCCACACCGTTTTCGATACAGACAAACACGAAGCCATTACCAATATTCCTGCCCCTAGCGACGATTTAAAAGGCAAGGTGGTTGACGAACTGGAAAAAGGTTATACCCTAAACGATAAAGTAATCCGCTTCGCCAAAGTAGTAGTAGGAGCATAATATAAATTAGTGAATTTTAGCATGAGTAAGTGCATGGATTAAATAACCATTCAAAGTACAATCATCCAAAATTCCATCATTAAAGCAATGAGCAAGAGAGATTATTACGACATACTTGGCGTAGCCAAAGGCGCTTCGGCGGAGGAAATTAAAAAAGCCTACCGCAAATTGGCTATCAAGTATCACCCTGATAAAAACCCCGACGACAAATCGGCAGAAGAAAAATTCAAGGAAGCAGCAGAAGCTTACGAAGTATTAAGCAGTCCAGAGAAAAAGCAGCGTTACGACCAATATGGCCATGCAGGCGTTGGTGGCGCGGCGGGTGGCTTTGGCGGAGGCGGCATGAACATGGAAGATATTTTTAGCCAGTTTGGCGATATTTTCGGTGGTGGTGGCAGCCCTTTCGATAGCTTTTTTGGCGGTGGCGGTGGCCAATCGCGTGGGGGTCGCAGGGTAGCTAAAGGAAGCAACCTGCGCATCAAGGTTAAATTAACCTTAGAAGAAATTGCCAACGGTGCAGAGAAAAAGATCAAGGTTAACAAACAGATTACCTGTAAAACCTGTGATGGCACGGGGGCTAAAGACAAATCGTCGGTAAGCACTTGCAAAACCTGTGGCGGCAGCGGTGCAGTGCGCAGGGTAACCAATACCATTTTGGGCCAGATGCAAACCACGGCAACCTGCCCTACCTGTCATGGCAGCGGCCAGCAAATTACGGCCAAATGTAATGCCTGCCACGGCGAAGGTACTGTACGTGGCGAAGAAACCATTACCATCAACATTCCGGCTGGCGTAAGCGAAGGTATGCAACTGAGCATGGCTGGCAAAGGAAACGCTGCGCCAAACGGCGGCATTCCGGGCGATTTAATCATCCTGATCGAAGAACTGCCACACGAAACGCTTAAACGCGAAGGCAACAACATTGTTTATGATTTGCATGTCAGCATTATCGATGCGGCCATAGGTGCAAGCGTGGAAGTGCCAACCATTGATGGCAAAGCCAAAATTAAGATTGATCCTGGAACCCAAAGCGGCAAACTTTTGCGTTTAAAGGGCAAGGGTATTCCTGAAGTGAATTCTTACCACCGTGGCGATGAGATTATCCATGTGAACATCTGGACTCCAAAAGCGCTAAGCAGCGAAGAAAGAGCCCTGCTAGAAAAACTGCGCGAATCTCCAAACTTTAAGCCACAGCCCGGCAAAAACGATAAAAGCTTTTTCGATAAAATGAAAGAGTATTTCGAATAACAAAAAAGCACCGAAAATTCGGTGCTTTTTTTATGCTTTTTGCGTTGGTCTACAAACTGATGGCATATACGTTAGCAAACTTGGCAATATAATCGCTAACTACAGGCACTTCTTGCTTGTCAATCAACAATTTGCCAATCATTCTTTTGTCTTGCTGTATGGTCATGCTGATTTCTAACGGTGCTCTGTTTCCCAGTTTCAGGTAAAAGACCTGATTGGCATTTTGGCTTGCCAAAGAAATGACCTGAGCAGATTCGATCTGATAATAGCCAAACTTTTCGTTGCCAGCATTAAAAGGCTCTCTAATCCTAAACTGGATCTGCTTCATGTTTCCAACATTGTCTTTTTGATACAGCTGGATTTGGCCTTCGCTATAAGAACCACTTACCGTGGTATTGAGCAAATCCTTTCCTTCTGCGCCTTTGACAGCCAATTGCAAAGTTGGAGCAGCTAATAATGAGCAGGCACAAAGCTTATCGCCTCCAACATTTTCTTTTTTACAGGCAACGCTTACCGTAAAAAGGAGAAAACAAACGATTAAAAATTTTTTCATCTTGATTTTGAATATCCGGTTAACCCAAATATAATTAATTTGAGCAGTGGTATATCTTTAAAATGCAAAATTAATCTACATGGATAAAAGCAAAACTTTTGGGATCGAACTGGCAAAAACAACGAAATAGCGCCTATGGGCCACTGAAAGCACTGGCCGCACATTAACAGATTTTTAGCGAAGCCGCCTTAAATATATTTCTGCAAATTAGAGGTTAAATACGCTATTTGCTTTTTTTCAGCTTGTCTTTATTTTGGTCTTCGTTTTTTAAGGCCAAAGCAATCCTGTCTTCAAAAGGCTTTAAATCAAGGTTCATCTTACTTACTGACAGCGGAATTTGATTTGCAGTTTTTAGCGTAGGCGTATAGCCGCCAGATGCCATGTAAAAACGATCTGGATATTTTGGCGAAACGCCTTGTTCAAAATCTACCCGTTGCCCTTCCTTGCCATCGGTATTCGAAAACCTCACTTTGTTAAAGTTTACCCATTTGCCGGTTGCCTCTTCCTTGCCCCAGGCGTTGTAATAGTAAGCTTCCCTACGCACCTGTCCATTGGTATACCCATAGTTCTCGATAAACGAATAAAAGCCATCGAACAAGCGTTGCTCTTTGGGAGCACGCCACGAAGCTACATATTGCCAGTCTTGCCCCTCCAGTTTGTACCAAGCCGAAAGCACCACCGAATTATTGGCCTGCCTGCTGATGTTCATCAAGAACTTAACCGGCTTCCCGGTTTGCCAATTGGCGGTTTTCACGTACGATTGGCCACCGGTACCCTCGCCCCCAAAACTGTTTACGGTAGTGGCCTCGCCCTTGTCAACCAACGAAACATAATCGTGTTGGGTAATGGTTTTATCATGCTCTGCATCCTTGCTGTCCCAAACCGAAAACAGCACCCTGCGTTCGGTTTCGCTATTGGTTTGAATGCCCATATAACCTCTAAAAAACCCGAGGCTCATGTAATAGGTAGCCAAAGGATCGCCACCCTCAGGCACCAAGATCTCTTCGTAAATCCAGTTATAGGCCTTGGTTGTCTGGTCGGTTGTACTAAACGACAGGTGCACCGAAGGCGACGATTGATAGTCGGTTTGGTTCACTTGTCCGCCCGGTTTTAACGACTTGAAAGTCAATGTTGCTATTTTAATGGCCGATTCTGGATCTGAAATCGGTTTCAATTCATACCTAAAATAGCCTGTTTGCGGCACATCAACTTTCGTGGCAAACAAACTATCGGCCTGGCCTGTACCTTTAAAGGTTATTTTTTTGGTAAAGCCCTTAAAGCCGCTATTGGCATAGGTGGCGCTTACCTTCAATTCGAATTGCAGGTTTTTGCCCTGTTCAACCGTGTGGTTGAAAGAAAGCTCATAGCTTCCCGGCTTTTGATACAGGTACCATACCACGCTTTTGTTTTTATCGCGCCAGTTAGCCACGATGCCTTTGCTTTCGGGGTAGCCAACAGGTACAGAAACGCCTGGCCTGCCTGGGCTAAAAGGCTCTACATAGCCTTTGTTAGCTGGTATTTTAAACAATTGGGCAACAGGCTGTTGGGCAAGTGCAATGTTGCAAGCCAAAATGGCCAGACACAATAAGATCTTTTTCGGTTTCATGAGGTTAAATGGTTGTCTATAACAAATAACCCTATTTTAAAGCGAAATTCGAAAATCCATTTCACACAAACGTTTGTGTGCTCAAATCTTGTAAAAAAACTGTGGCAATCTGATCAAATCAGTTATTTTCTCTGATCATCTTAAAAAAGTCGTCGCGATAGGTTTCGCCTATGGGCAAAGCCTGGTCTTTGATAAAAACCGTATTGCCATCTATCATTTTAATATGACCAGCTCCTACGATATAAGATTTATGGATGCGGTAAAAAGACTGTTTGGGCAATATGTTTTCGAGTTCGCGCAGGGTTTGGTAGGTAATGAGGCGTTGCTCTCCCGTAAAAATAGACACATAATTTTTCAGTCCTTCGATGTAGAGAATATCGCTGTATTTGATCTTGATGAACTTGTTTTTGGTATCGCCCTTAATAAAGATGAAATCTATGGTATTGGCCGGTGCAGGTACCTCTGGCTGAACTGGCGCTGCCGCAGGAGGACTCAGCAATTGCTGTACCTTTAAAGCCGCTTTGTAAAAACGCTCGTAAGAGACTGGTTTTAACAAATAATCCACCACATCCAATTCAAAACCTTCCAAGGCATATTCTGGATAGGCAGTGGTCAAAATCACTTTGCATTTGCCTCCACAGATCTTCAAAAACTGAATACCGGTGAGCTCGGGCATCTGGATATCCAAAAAAATAAGGTCAACCTTGCCTTCCTGAACCAGGTTCAATGCTTCAAAGGCATTGGTCGTAGTACCTAAAAGCGCTAAAAAAGGTGTCTTTTTAATGTAGGCAGCAATAATTTCTGAAGCATAAGCTTCGTCGTCAACAGCGAGGCAACGGATCATGGCAATTGTCTTTAGTTAATTTCCCTGCCCACAGCAGGAATGAAACCATTAAAATAGAGGTTCTTGTTAGGGTAATTTCCCAGCCTGACAATAATAACATTATTATCAGGATTTACGTACACAATCTGGCCTAAAATTCCTTCGGCTCTATAATCGTTAGACTTGGTCTGAAAATAATAGGTGCCATTTTTCATTTTCTTGATCGGTACTTTCAAATTTAGCTTGGCCAACTTTTGACTGGCGCTGAGCGAATCCTTGAAATAGCTGATGTTGCTACAGGCCCACCATTGATTTTTGTAGCCTCTTTTGCCCAAAGAATCCGGATTAACCGTACCATTTATCCAACGGTTCGAAACGATTTGTGTTCCTTCCCAATTTCCTTTTTTGAGGTAAAGCCTGCCCAATTTTGCAAAATCGGTAGCGGTAGCATTGAGGCAGCAGAATGCTTTAACGGTTTTACGACCATCGAGGCTCCAAATGGCATCAGACTCTGCCCCCAAAGGCTGCCACAGGTATTTGGCCATTAAACTTTCTATCTTTTCGCCACTGGCACGTTCTAACAAAGCGGCCAATAGCTGGGTATTGATACTTTGGTATTCGAAAGATTGTCCCGGTTCTTTTTTCATTTTGAGTTGGGCCACCTGGTTTTTGAGCGAATTGCCATAGTAGAGCTTCGCGATGCTGCCAAAAGGGCTTGTACTGTCTTCGTCAAAATCAAAACCACTTTGCATGTCTAACACGTGCTGAATGGTGAGTTTGCGGAAACGCCTGTCGTTCTTTTCGAGTTCGGGCATGTATTTGATCACCAAATCATTAGTCGATGCGATTATCCCCTTGTCGATAGCCATGCCGATTAGCGTGCCGATATAGGATTTGGCAACCGAAAAACTGGGATGCAAAGTACCGTAGTTAACGTTTTGGGCAAAGTTCTCATAAATGATGCTGTCGTTTTTGATGACCAAAAAAGCATGGGTATTGGTTTGCTGCAAGGCACTGTCCAGGTACTTCTTCATTTTGGCATAACGAGGCTGTCCAACGGCCGGCACAAACCTGAACGGCGTTTGGTTCGCTTGCAGCCTGGCGTACTTAAATTTTGAACTGTCGTTAAGATCGGGTTCGCGCCAACGCGCAGCCCGCATGGGCGCACAGCCATACCAAACACAGAGGATTAAACCGGCTAAACCAATCCAATGGGTCTGTCGTGGAATAGGGAATTTCATCAGATTTATAAATTAATAATCAGTGTACTTTTATAGGTATTGCCATTATTAGAAACCAACAGTTCGTGCCGGTCTGGGTAGATGAGGTCTAGCCTGCGATACACGTTAACCAAGCCCACGCCGCTCGAGTGGTCTTTTTGGCTATGGTTAATCTTGTTGCTCACTTCAAAAACAAGCCTTCTGTTTGGCTGTACTTTCAAAACAATGCGCACCGGATGCTTTTCATCGTTGACCACGCCATGCTTAAAGGCATTTTCGACAAAAGGAATCAGCACAAGCGAAGCAATCTGCTGCTCGTCGTCGAGCCCTTCGGTTTTAAAATCGACATAAAACCGGGGTTCAAAACGCATCTTGAACAAGGCGATATAACTTTCGAGATACTCAACCTCCTTGCCCAGCTTTACTTTTCCGTCGGCACTATCGTTCAAAGTATAGCGCATCAAATCAGAAAGGCGTAAAATGGCATCGGCCAGCTTTTCTGAAACTGGAATGGCCAACGAGTAAACATAATTGAGCGAATTATACAGGAAATGCGGATTGATCTGCGATTTGAGAAAGGCCAATTCGGCTTTGACCACTTCGTCTTTCAGCTTACGCTGGGTAAGTTGTCCTTTGTAATTTTCCTGTACCGAATAAATGCCGAGGGCAATAAAAACATAGGAAATGCTATAGTAGATATTATCAAGGATGTAATAAGAAAAGGTAACGCCATCGGCATAGTTATGGAAGCCAAAAAAATGCAGGTAGATGATTTCTTCTATCAAATACCTGCCTCCTATAAATACGCCCATCGACAACAGAATGCCACCAATAAGCTGCACTGTTTTTCCTTGCTTTAAAAAACGCGGGTAAACCCACAGAAAACAGATGTAAAATTCTACGAGCTGTAAAATCGTCATCGAAACATCGAAGGCCGCATCGTAAAAACTGTTGATTTTTAAAAGATAAGCTCCATAGCGGTAAATCAGTACCAATAGCCAACAACCGATATGGATCAGGATCATTTGGGTTCTTTTCATGCAATAAAACTATAAAAAGCTTTGCCAACGCCATAGTTTCTTATGCCAATCTGGCTATAAATTATCCCAACACCTACTTTTTAAGGACAAACCCGCTGAATGGCGAAAAATCGGGTTGGGATAATATTTTAAGGGGTTCGTATCATTTAATTGAGCATAAAGGCAGTTTTATCAACCTTTGGACAACAAAAAAGACACGCAATTTCAACATCATGAGTACATTTCTTAAATCAATCCTCGCATTATCCATATTCTTCGCCTTTAACCAGGCCAAGGCACAAACCTTTAAAGTAAGCGGCACCGTGTTAGACCAAAGCAAAAAGCAGGCTTTGGATTATGCTTCGGTTACGCTGATCCACCTGCCCGATTCGGTTGCCCTGCTTCAGGCCACCAACCCGCAAGGTGCATATGAGTTTAAATCGGTTAAACCGGGAAGTTATGTAGTGAAAGCTTTGATGATGGGCTTTGACAAAACTTCTTCGGCTGTTTTTGAAGTAAAAGATGCCGATGTCAAACTGCCCAACATCCTACTGGCCCACCGTACACAAAACCTTAAGGAAATTAACATCGTATCGAAAATGCCGGTTATCGACCAAAAAGCCGACCGAACCATTGTAAACGTCGAAAAGATGAATACCGCTGGCGACAATGCCCTCGAAGTACTGAGCCGTGCCCCAGGCATTAAGCTCGACAAAGATGAAAACCTCATTTTAAAGGGCAAACAAAACGTAACCGTTATGATTGATGGCAAGCTAAGCTATATGAGCGGCAGCGAACTGAATACCTACCTCAAATCGCTGCCCGGCGAAGTCATCAGCAAGATAGAGCTTATTTCTAATCCTCCAGCTTCTTTTGATGCGGCCGGCACAGGTGGTTTCATCAACATTAAACTGAAAAGAAACAGGATGCAGGGCATGAACGGAAGCTTGTCGTTGGGTGGTGGCTACGGCAAATACGAAAAAATAAACGGAGGCCTCAACCTCAACTACAACATCGGAAAAATAAGCAGCTATGCCCGCTTTAACGCAGGTCGATACAACTCGTTTAACCGCCTGACCCTTAACCGTACCATTGGCAACGAGCAATATAACCAGGTAAATTACTGGCACCCGATAACCGACAGCAGAAACTACGCGGTTGGTACCGATTACTTTATTAACGACAAGCATACGGTTGGTGTCATGTTTAAAGGCTTCAGCTCGCCAGACGAAACCGACGTTACCAGCAATTCGCCCAACTACAATGCCCAAGATGTTAAGTTAGGTTCGGTGGCCATGCACAGTCCGCAAAAGAACAAAACCGGCAATTATGCCCTCAATTTCAATTACCGTTTTAAAATAGACACCGCGGGAAAGGAATTGGGTTTTGATGCCGACTACGTGCATTACAACAGCAACCAGGCCCAAAGTTTTCAAAACAGTTACTACAACGCCACCGACCAGCTCATAGGTGTACCCATCAATTTGCGCAACGCCAGCGATGGCGACATCTCGATCTATGCCTTAAAAATGGATTATGTTCATCCATTTAACAAAACCCTGAAAATGGAGGCTGGATGGAAAAGCAGCTGGGTTGATGCCAGCAGCAATGTGCGCTTCGATTCGCTTAAAACAGCCGGGTGGATCAACGACCCAAAGCGCACCAATCTTTTCCAATACAAAGAAAATATCAATGCGGCCTATGTTTCGCTCAACCAATCGTTCAGTAAAATAGACCTTAAAGTAGGGTTTAGGGTAGAACAGACTTTGGGTGATGGAGTTTCTACGGGCACAAATGTCCTCATCGATCGCAAATATTGGAAATTATTCCCCAACGTAGCGGCTTCGATCAAAGCCACCGAAAACAACCAGCTTGTACTGTCGTATCGCAAAAGCATCAATCGCCCGTCATACAACAGCCTTAATCCTTTTACCTTTTATTCTGATCCTTACACGGCCTTGCAAGGCAATCCGTTGTTGCAGCCTTCTTATTCGAACAATTTCGAATTCAATTACAGCTTTAAAAACATGCGCCTGCTCACCGTGAGCTATGCCACTACCAAAGGTGCCGTTTCTGAAGTGATCTATCAGAACAGCACTACAAAAGAAAGCATTACCCGTGGCGAAAACCTGAACAACCAAACCAGTTGGTACTTTGCAACCGGCTCGCCTTTTGATGTGGTGAAGTGGTGGAACAACAATACCGAAATTTCGGCTTCGTTTGACAAAACGACCTCGCAGGTACAAGGTACGGGCTTTGACGCTGCGAAATGGAGCTGGGCGGTAAGTTCAGACAACAACTTTACCCTGCCCAAAGACTATGTGATCGGCATTTATGCCTATTACCAATCGCCATCGGTGTCTGGTCTTTTCCGCAACCTCGAAGCTTATGCGATTAACGTGGGGGTAAAGAAAACTTTTTGGCGAAAAAACGCTACACTTTCGCTCAAGCTAAACGATGTTTTCGCCACCGGAAAATTCAGGGCTTTGCTACAGTACAACAATGTAAACACCTATTGGCAAAACGAATGGGAAAACCGCAAATTATCATTGAATTTCAGCTACAAATTTGGCAATATGAAGATCAAAACAGCCCGCAGCCGTAAAACCGGAACCAGCGAAGAAGAAGGACGCGTAGGTAACTAATCGATTATATATAACGCCCTCAATCCTCTTTATTTAACCATAAAGGGGATTTTTTGCTTTGTGCCACTGGAAAACAACCGAAAATCGCTAATAGCTTAAAATCTTGGTATAGATATTGAATTAGGCTAACCAGATCAATACTACCTATGTTACAGGAACAACTCCAATCGGCAAACTATAGCGAAGCCTTAGCGGCTTTGGCCAATGGCGAAAAACTGTCCAACACGTTACAGGATTTCCAGAAACAACAACTCATCGATCAGTTGCTAAGCGATAGGCAGTTCGACATTTTGCTTTGCCTGGTTAAAGACAATACCCTGGAAAAAGACATTTACGAGTACAGCAGCTTTAACCAGAGTATTTTTGAAAGCATGGTACGCTACCTGCCTGATGATGAAGCTTCGATGGCATTTTTTGAAGTGTTTTGCACGCAACTCGATAACCTTAACGACGAGGTAGAAGCTCAAACCCTGTTGGGCTATTTCTTCGAAAACAGGGCTTCCATTGCCAAAATAAAGGTGCTTTTGTCCACTGGAGCTGATATCAATTTCAAGAATAACGCCACGGAAAACTTCATTCATCAGGTCGTAAAAACGTACACCACAAATCCGGCGCTTTCTTTGGCCTACCTCGAGCTTTTAATAGCCGAGGGCGTAGATGTAGATGCGCCGAACATCGTACAAAAAACACCGCTTATTACTGCTATCGAGTTTAACCGACCGCAGTACATCGATTTGTTGCTAGCAAACGGTGCCGATGTAAACCAGCTCGACAAAGACGGCAACAGCTCTTTTTATTATGCCGTAGCGCAACAGTTTAACCTCGAGCTTTACCAAAAGCTGCGCAACTATGGGATGCCGCAATTCGACATCCTGAATAAAAAAGGGGTATCGCTTTTGTTCGAATACATCAATATGCTTAATCATCCCTCCACAAAAGAGACTGAACTATTGGCCCAACTCATTGCCGATGGAGCAGACTTATACCAAAACAGTATTTATTATGGTTCGGAAACCAACCCAGTAGACCTGCTTGCCGCAAAAAGCACAGAACTGCTGCAAACCGTGCTCAACAGTGGCGCCTTGCAGGTAAATCGGCAAGACGAAAACGGCAATACTTTGCTGCACAAGGTCTGTGCCTATAACGTTAATTATGAGACGGAAAAGGCAAAAGACACCTACAGAAAAGCTAAACTATTGCTCGAGCATGGTGCAGATGCAAGTTTGACCAACAACAAAGACCAAACTGCGCTCATGCTGGCTACCGACGATAACCTTAAAATAAAGACTGTTGAGTTACTCATGAAGTTAACCATTTAATTTTTGACCCCATGTCAATGTCATTTATTCTCGCTTGCGAGGGAGGAAAAAGAAAAATAGCCGAGCTTTTATTGGCTAACAACGAAGTAGAGGTTGCCTATACCGATGAAAAAGGCAGAACCGGCTTGCATTATGCCGCCCATCACGGGTTTTTAGACCTCGTTAAAGCATTGATTGCCGCTGGTGCCGACCTCGATTACGAAGACCACGCCGGCGAAACACCATTTTATTTTGCCTGTCTGCAAAAGCAAAAACAAACCGCCCTGCATTTGTTGGCCCAAGGCGCCAAAACCGATATTAAAGATTACAACGGCAATAGCCTGTTGCATCTTACCGCCCAAACCGGACAAATAGAAATCTTCGAAAAGCTTTTAGAAGCTGGTTTAGATGGCAATGCCGAAAACAACGACGCCGAAACGCCTTTAATGATTGCCACCAATTGGCGCAACAAGCCAATTGTAGAACTGTTGCTGCACAACGGTGCCAATGTAAACGCAACCAACCAACAGGGCAATTCGCCTTTGCTATACGCCGTTAAAGCGAAAAACATGCCGTTGGTGGAGTTGTTGCTCAACAATGGAGCCGAGGTAAACCAGGTAAACCATGCGGGTGTATCGGCCCTGCTCATTGCCTGCTACGACATGAACCGCATGCTGACCAAACTACTGGTAGACCATGGCGCCGATGTATTTACTGCTGCAAAAGATGGCCTCTCGCCTATTTGGTACGCCTGTGCCCATAACCAAAAGGATGTGGTAGAGCTGTTCTTGAACCATGGCATAGACGTCAATTATGCCAAACCATTAACCGGAGCCGACAGTGGCATGGGTACTTATCTCAGTTGGGTAGAAACGGCCAGCAACCTTTCGGCCGCCAACAATTTTGTGTTCGATTACAGCTATGGTGGCGAAAGACTATTGCACGTGGCTTCGAAAAACGGACACCTCAGTATGGTTAAGCTATTGCTAAACCAACAGGCCGATATCAATGCACAAGACGAAAGCGGCAACACCGCTTTGCACTATGCCGCGGCGAATGGCAAAAAAGATATTGTAAAATACCTGCTCGAGAACAATGCCGATGCTTCGCTCATTAACGTGAAAGAGCAAAAAGCCATTGATTATTCGAACATCAAAGGCCTGAACGAGATTACCGAATTGCTCATCAAATTCGGGCCAGCCCATGCAAGCAACAACATAAGCAACAGTTTTACGCCACCAGCGCCTCTTGCCGATCTGGACACGATGGGGGCAAAGAAACAAGCTTTGCTTAATTTGAAGGAATTATTAGATGCCGGCATCTTGTCGCAGGCCGAGTTTGACGAAGAAAAAACCAAGATTCTAAAAAGTAGCTAAGCCGCCGACCGAACTTTCTGCGCCGTGAGCTGTTTAAATGGTATGGATTGGCGCATTGGCTGTTCGGGTTTTTACTACAAGGAGTGGAAAGAAATTTTCTACCCCAAAGGCTTGGCGCAAAAAAATTGGTTTCCTTTTTATGGTAGGCATTTCAACACCATAGAAATCAATTCTACTTTTTACAAAATGCCTACCGCCCATGCCTTTGCCAAATGGTATGTTGAAAGTCCACCCGATTTCCTGTTTACCATTAAAGCGCCTCGCTTAATTACGCACTATAAACAATTAAACGACTGCCAATCGCTATTAAACGATTTTTACGAAGCCGTACATCAAGGCCTAAAAGAAAAACTGGGTTGCGTGCTTTTTCAATTTCCTCCAAAATTCGATTTTACCGAACAGCGTTTGTTGCTTTTGCTCGAGCTGCTGCACCCCGCTTTTACCAACGTAGTCGAATTTAGGCATGCCTCTTGGTGGCAAGCCACCGTGTATGAGCAATTGGCCAGCAGATCGATTATTTTTAGCGGACAGAGCTACCCCAGCCAACTTCCCGAGGAGCTGGTCAAAAACAATGCGATCCTTTACTACCGTTTTCATGGCAAGCCCATATTGTACAAATCAACCTATCCCCTAACGGCAATCGAAAAGCTGGTTGAACAAATGCCGCCAACAACCGAACGGGCATTTATCTATTTTAACAATACCTGGGGCAACGGGGCCTTAACCAATGCCAAGCAATTGCAAAAGCTAACCCATTCATTGCCAACTTTAGCTATTTCTTAGCTGATTTTCTTCAGCTCGTAACATTTCTTGGCATTCTTCATCTTATATTTACTAAAAACTAAACATCGAAAATGCTAAGCGTAAAAAATATTGTTAAACAATATGCCACGCACCGCGCCCTAGACCATGTAAGCCTTGAAATAGAACGGGGCAAAATATTTGGTCTGCTAGGCCCTAATGGTGCAGGAAAAACATCACTCATCAGGATTATTACCCAAATAACCGCGCCAGACAGTGGCGAAGTACTTTTTAATGGCCAGCGTTTAAATGCCGACCATATTGCACAGATCGGCTATTTGCCCGAAGAACGTGGCCTCTATAAAAAAATGGAGATTGGCGAGCAGGTATTGTACCTCTCGAAATTAAAGGGCCTGAGCACCGCCGAGGCCACCAAGCGGATCAAATTTTGGTTCGAAAAACTGGATATGGCCAGCTGGTGGAACAAAAAAGTGGAAGATTTGAGCAAGGGCATGCAACAAAAGGTGCAATTTGTGGCAACGGTATTGCACCAGCCCGAGTTGATTATCCTCGACGAGCCCTTCTCTGGTTTCGACCCGGTAAATGCCGACATCATCAAAAACGAAATCCTCGAACTGAACAAACAAGGCGCTACCTTTATCTTCTCTACGCACCGCATGGAAAGCGTAGAAGAACTGTGCGACAACATTGCACTGATCCACCGCTCGCAAAAAATATTGGACGGCGCGGTTGACGAAATCAAGAGCAGCTACCGCAACAATACTTATTGGGTTGAATACGAAGGCGATTACGATGCCTCAAATGCCAAGAATATATTCGAGGTACTGCAAACCGAAACCGTAAAAAACAAAACCCTGATCAAGGTACAGTTGCAAAAAGACAAGACAGCCAACGAGGTTTTGGCTATCCTGTTGCCTCATGTTTCCATTAGTCGACTGGACGAGGTTATCCCAACCATGAATGATATTTTTATTGAAAAAGTGAAAGGAAAAGCACATGAATAAGGTTCTACTCATCATACGCAGAGAATATTTGTCGAGGGTAAAGAAAAAGTCGTTCATCCTCATGACCTTTCTCACTCCCCTGCTTATTGCAGGCATTTATGGCCTCATCGGTTATTTTACCTATAAAGGTATCAGCGATACACATGATAAAGTTGCCGTTATCAGCCAAAACAAAACACTGACCGAGAAACTGGCGAGCGACAAAAACATTAGCTATGTGTACGAGAACAAGTCGCTGGAACAGATGAAGAAATCGCTCAAAAATTCAGACTACGACTATATCCTCTATCTGCCCGAGTTTAGCTTAAAAGAGCCAAAGAACATCGAACTGTTTGGCGCCAAGCAAGCGGGTTTATCGTTAAGCAACCGCATTTCGGGCGATATCGAAGAATTGATACGCAACCAGAAACTGAAAGAATCGGGCATTGCGCAAAGCGATTTAGACCAGCTGAAAACTTCTGTTGATATTTCGACCAAAAAAATCGCCGAAACCGGCCAAGAAGAAGAATCAAGCGCCGGCGCGAGCACGGTTATTGCCTTTATTGCCGGCGTGCTCATGTTCATGTTCATTATGCTTTATGGCGTGCAGGTAATGCGTGGCGTAATTGAAGAAAAAACCAGCAGAATTATCGAAGTCATGATTTCGTCGGTTAAGCCTTTTCAGCTCATGATGGGCAAGATTGTCGGCATTGCCTTGGTAGGCCTTACGCAGTTTGTTTTATGGATCGTACTTACTTTTACCATCAGTACCATTGCCGTAAGCGTTTTTGTAAACAAGGAAGATGTTAAAAAAATCGCAGCCTCTGCACAAAGCAATAGCCAGATTTCTACAGGTACGCAAGCCGCCAGCGTGGCGGCCGCACAAGGGCCAATGGCCGACGTACAGAAAAGCCTGGCAGGACTTGATTTTGGCAAGATTGTATCGGTATTCATTTTCTTCTTTTTGGGAGGCTACCTGTTTTACAGTGCGCTCTACGCCGCTATTGGCTCGGCTGTAGACAGCGAAACCGAAACCCAGCAATTTATGATGCCCGTCATGCTGCCCCTGCTCTTGGGCTACGCCCTTTCGCTAAGCGTAGTTACCAACGATCCCTACGGCAACGTGGCTTTCTGGCTTTCGATGATTCCATTTACCTCGCCTATTGCCATGGTAGTACGCATGCCTTATGGCGTATCGAATTGGGAGCTTATCCTGTCGATGGCTATTTTAGTGGTAGGATTTATAGGCACCGTTTGGATAGCCAGCCGGATTTATCGCGTAGGTATTTTAATGTATGGCAAAAAAACCACCTTTAAGGAAATGTTCAAGTGGTTTACCTATAGAAACTAAGCCCATTCGTTTGGTTTGCAGAGAGCGCCGGTTCAAAGAATCGGCGCTCTTTGTTTTTATGCCTTTAGCCATCGAAATTGCCATAGCATATCGTTAAATTAGTCCCACATTTCTTTGTGCATGAAAATAGCCGTTATCGACCTGGGTACAAACACCTTCCATTTGATCATTGCCGAGAACAACGGCAACCGACCGGAAGTTGTTTTCAAAACCAATAAGCCTGTTAAATTAGGCGAAGACATTACCAAAGCCAACCTGATTATTCCGGCCGCTTTTGAAAGGGGCATTGCCTGTTTAAAAGAGTTTAAGGCTATAGCCGATCAGTTTGAGGTAAGCCAGATCAAGGCCGTGGCTACTTCTGGCGTCCGCAGTGCCCAAAACGGAGCCGAATTTGTAAGCGAAGCCAAAATCCAGGCAGGCATCCACATCGAAATCATTGACGGCGAACAGGAAGCCGCCTACATTTATGAAGGGGTAAAGTGGAGCGGAGCCATCGCAGGCAAATCGTTGGTTATGGATATTGGCGGTGGCAGTACCGAATTCATCCTCTGCAACAATGAAGAGGTTATCTGGAAAAAGAGCTACAATATTGGCGCCGCCCGCCTCATGCAACGTTTCTTTAAATCAGATCCCATTAACGAACACGACAAGCAGCTTATTTTAGTCCATTTAGCCGATGAACTTGGGGAGCTGAAAGCCATTTGCCAAGCGCACAACCCCCAAACCCTGATTGGTTCGGCAGGTGCCTTCGAAACATTCGCAGGCATGATCGATCCGGCAATTGACATCGATCAAACGGCAACGGCCACCATTTCTTTGGAAGCCTACCGTAAGCTTGCGCATCAGCTTATTGGAGCAACGCACCAAGAAAGAGCCGATATGCCAGGGCTGATCCCTTTGCGGGTAGATATGATCGTGATGGCCTGTATATTGACCAATTACGTGATAGACGAGCTAGGCATTGCCAATCTGAAGCTATCAACCTATGATTTAAAAATGGGCGTTTTAGCTTTCTTATCGAATCAATAGCCTTAATAGGCTCGTGCTTTTTAATCGCATTGCTTTTTGCCTATGATCAATACTGGTTTCTCTACTGCCTAAACTCCCAATTTGGCTAACTCCCGGTAGAGTTTCTCTGTAGGCAACCCCATTACATTAGTGTATGATCCTTCAATTCGTTGTACCACGGCCACGCCATACCAATCTTGGATGCCATAGCTCCCGGCCTTGTCGAAGGGTTTAAAATTATCGATATAGAAATCGATTTCTTCGCTGGTGCTTTGCCGGCAATAAACTTCGGTAAGGTCGTAAAAAGACTGCAGGCCCTTTTCGCTGATGATGCTGACACCGGTATACACCTCGTGTCTTGAACCAGACAGTTTTTGCAACATTTCCTGAGCCTGTGCACGATCCTTGGGCTTGCCCAAAATCTCGCCGTTAATGGCTACGATGGTATCTGCTGTTACGACGATCTGGCCGGGCACCGCACCAAAGGCATTGGCTTTTTGTGTAGCAATGTAAACAGCAATTTCGGCCGGACTTAGCTCGGCTGGATAGCTTTCGTCAACCTCTTTAAGTTCTACGGTAAAATCGAGGCCCATCAAGTGCATCAGCTCTTGCCTGCGTGGCGATTTGGAAGCCAGAATGATCTTTTGCTGCTGTTTGTACATCTGCGGTAAATTTGCGCTAAAATAGCAAAATACAGGGCCATTAAACAACAAAAGCGGCCATTATGCCGCTTTTGTTGTTGTAAATACTGTGGTTCAATTATTTACCGCCGCCACCTTGCTGTCTTTCTTTCATCATTTTCTCTCTGGCTGCTTTAACTTCGTCTTGCCAAGCTTTGTAAGCTTTTTTCTGATCTTCGGTTAAGAATGCATTGATTTTGGTATCGGTTTCGGCAGTCATTTTTTGCATTTTTTCCATCATGGCTTGTCTGTCGCCGCCACCTTGCATTTCTTCGCGCATTTTTTTCTGAGCCTCTAAAGCTTCGGTATAAACAGCAGTAGCTTTTGTTTTTTGGTCGTCGGTTAATTTAACTTTCTCGTCCAATTGTTTTACCCTGTCTTCTGGGGTAGCCATCATACGTCTTTGACCACCCTGTCCTCCGCCTTGTTGTGCCTGAGCAAAAGTTACTACACTGAATAATAACCCGCAAATCATTACTAATTTTTTCATGTTTTTGTTTTTGTTTTAATTGTTTTGGGGCTATTGATCAGCCCATATGTTGTTTATGCTTTGTTAGAACATAAATCTATTACAAAGTTTAATCGCAACGCAGTAACTTAATTGTTGCAAATTCAACTCCTTAAAACACAAAGAAATAAAATTTTATTTGCTCGAATCGGCAGCCGAAGGTTTGGGGCCATGCCAATTGTGCTGTACTTTCAGCACTTTTTCAATAACATCCCTTACGGCAGCTTCGCCTCCCTTTTTGGGAGAGATGTAATGCGAGATTTGTTTGATTTCGTCTACGGCATCTATGGGGCAGGTAGCAATGCCCACCAGCTGCATCACCTCATGGTCGGGCATGTCATCGCCCATGTACAGCACTTGTTCGGGTTTAATGCAATGCTGCTTTAAGTAATTCTGGAATACTTCTACCTTGTCGCCCACCCCCAAAAACACCTCGGCTACGCCCAAGCCTTCAAAACGTTGCTGCATAGCCAGACCTTTGCCTCCAGAGATGATGCAGATCTTATAGCCTTTTTTAGCTGCCAATTGCAGCGCATAGCCATCTTTGATGTTAAAAGAACGCAAAAGCTCACCCGATTCGGTAGCGATTACAGTTCCATTGGTCAAAACGCCATCGACGTCAAAAACAAAGGTGGTGATATTTTTAAGGTTCTCTAGAAACATTTGAGTTGTAGGTTGCGAGTTATAGGTTATGAGTTTTGGGTTATAAGTTGTAAGGGCCATCATATCTTAAAGCACCTGCAACCGAAAACTCGTAACTGAGCATTTAATTACTGGTTATCTCTCCACTCGTAAACCCAGGCCGACTGGATCTGCTCCAAATGTCCTTCGTTGCATTCTTCGCGGGTTCCTTTAAAGTTGGGCAATTCCAATACCCATTCGATCAATTCGGTAAAACGGATACGGTAAATCCTGGCTTCGCCAAATTCATCGCCAAATTTCTCATAAAGCTCTTGGGCTATGTCTTCGTGGTCTTTCCAGTATATGGGCAATGCAAATTTATCGCTATTCATAGTTATTGTTGTAAAATTTTAATGTTGGAAGCTTAAATCCTGAATTGTTAATCTGTAATTATCAGTTAGTTGCTTAGTGTCCCAAAAATCCTGATTGGTCGGGGATGGTAATTTCTAGATCGCCGTCAATCACCACGCATTGGCAAGCCAATCTCGACGTAATTTTTGGCCTAACTGCCCTATCAATAAAGTCTTCTTCCTTGTCTGATATTTCCTGGATGTTGTCCATGCCCTTGTTTACGTAGATATGGCAGGTGCTGCAGCCACAAACGCCGCCACAGTTATGCTGCAGCTCTATTCCATTGTCGAGCACAACATCTAAAACGTCTTCTCCGGCTGCGATAGGCAATTCAACTGGTTCTTTGCCTTCTTCTTCAAAATTTATCTTTAATTTAAAAATACTCATAATTTAATTGCAAAAGTAAGGAGCTGAAACCGCAATCGCGCTATGATTTTGTTTTTTTAATGCTCTCACTTAAAGTTCTATAGATTGCTAACAAATGTGGATGTTGCATCAGGAGCTCCCGATGCGCTTTTAAGGTCTGTTCGTCGTTTCTGATGGCAGGCCCTGTTTGTACGGCCAAAGGCGAAGCATGCTGCACCTTGGCGGCTGTTTCATTAATTAACGGACGCAGGATATCAAACTCCAATCCGTTGGCTTCCAAAAGCTGTTCGCCCAAGGCATAAAGATGGTTGGTAAAATTGCAGGCAAAAACGGCAGCCAAATGCAGGATTTTTCGCTTATCGCTGCCTACCTCCAATACACGCTTGCTCAGTTTAACGGCTACCTGCTTCAACAGTTGCATCGAAGCTTCGCTATTGGCTTCGAGACATAGTGGAATATCGGCAAAATTTAAAGTCTTGCTTTTTGAGAAGGTCTGTAAAGGATAAAATACGCCGTAGTTTGAAAATTTGCCGGCGAATACGTCCATCGGCACCGCTCCGCAGGTATGGGCAACCAGTCCCTTAAAACCGGCCAGCTGCTCGGCAATGCCTGCTACGGCATCGTCTTTAACAGCGATTAAACAAAGCGCAGCTTGTGGATCAACTTCGTCGAGCTTGGCAATGGGTTGCGCATTTACTAGATGGGCCAATTGAACGGCATTGGTGTAATGATAAGACCAAACCTGAGCCACATGCAGGCCGGCCTCTTTTAAAGCGATGGCCAGGTGCGTAGCAACATTTCCGGAACCTATAATTACAATTTTCATGCAGCTCGTTTTAAAAAGTATCATGAGCTGCATGATGACTACAATTGCAAACCCATGATGGTGGTTGTTAGTTGGCTTTCAGCTCCTTCTTTCTCCTAAAGATAGAGATCAGGAAGCCGATGACCATGACGATGGTACCTACCCAGTACAAATTGATGTAAGGGAATTCGATTGATTTGAATACCAGCCAATCTTTGGCCTGTTGCGGTTTTTCGTAAACCATCAGTTCGAACTTGCCTTGGTCTGGCAATACTTTGGTAAACCTGAACCTCAAGCCCAATTCGTCTACTTTTCTGGCAAAATCGAACGTATTGTTGCCTTTCACCATAAACAACGGCTCGGTTTTATACACTTTGCCACTTACATTAATTTCTAAAGGCAGGCCAATAGCCAAATCGCCAGGGGCAATGGTCAGGTCTTTGACTACCGGATTACTGTTGATTGGTTTTACGGTAAGTATAGCACCATTGATATGTAGCGTATCGTTAACGCCCAAGGTTACAATGCGGGGCGCCTTGTAGTTTTCGTCTTCAGAATGGCCTTCGTGTTCGCCATGCTCTGATTTCTTCTCGGCGGCACTGGTAATGTGCGTATAAATGTCGGTGGTCAGGTAATGCTTGGTATCTGGCGAAGCAACCATTCCCATCTTGCCATTCTCTTGGATATTCGGGTTCAAATCGAAATCTTCTTTAACCTTTCCGGTTTTTTCGTCGATTTTTTTGAAGTTAATTCTGTAATAGGTATTAGGCGCTATGGTCGTATCGCTGATGTAAGTAACGGTGTATTCGCCCATTTTCTTAGGCTCGTTCTTATACAGCATGATGTTTTCGCCTGGCTTCTGGTTTTTTTCAAAATCCCTAACCGGAATAAACTTGGCTTCATTAACCGAAATCGGCTTACTGGTAGCCGCGGCCACCAAGGCACCCAATAGCAAAATGGCAAAGCCAATATGCGCAATGGCCGAACCGATAAGCTTGCTGCCTTTGCCTACAAATGCGCCGGATAAAATCCTGGCATTGGAAAGCACGGCAAAAACACAGCTAAAGGTAAGCAACACATACATCAGGTTGGTATAAACATGGGTTAGCCACACAAAGCCTCCGGTAATGACCAAAGAAAATACAAATGATGAAATTAAACTACTGTAAAATTTGCGGGGATCGGTACGTTTGTATTTTAAGAACTGCGAAAAGCCCGAAATCAGGGTAATCAATACGGCAAAAGGTGCCTGCCATTGATTATAATATTGGATAGCTCCAACTTTAGGCGGTGCAAAATTGGTTCCGAAAGCCCTGTTAAATACAGGTACTGAGGTGGTAAAAATAATCTGCAAACAGGCAACGGTAAGCACCAATGCACCGATGAACATCCAAAACTCGCGAGAATAGGTTTCTTCGTCTTTATGCGTAATCGGCAATTCTTTCCAGCGGGTAACCACAAAATAAACTGCGATAACCAAGAAAATGACATTGTAGGCAATCAGGTGGCCAAACATGCCCAGATCGGTAAACGAGTGTACCGAAGTATCGCCCAAAATGCCACTACGGGTTAAGAACGAGGCGTAGAGCACCAGCAAGAAACTCACCAAAATCAATACCATGGCCGTAAAAAAGGCATGTCCGGTATTTTTATAGGCAATGAGTACGTGCACGCCTGCAATCAAGGTTAGCCAAGGAATGATAGAAGCATTTTCTACCGGATCCCAAGCCCAAAAACCACCAAAATTGAGTGCCTCATAAGCCCAGAATGACCCCATAATGATACCTGTTCCCAAAATCATAACGGCAAACAAAGTCCATGGCAATACGGGTTTAACCCATTCTTTATAGCGTCTTTGCCAAAGGGCAGCAATGCCATAGGCGAAAGGAACCACCATACTGGCAAAGCCCAAGAACAAGGTTGGCGGGTGGATCACCATCCAATAGTTCTGCAACAACGGATTTAAGCCGTTGCCGTCGGTGATAAACTTCAAATAGTTTTTATAGTTTTCTGGATCGTTGAAAACCATCGGCGCAAATTCCTTCAGGTTTTTGGCCTCTCTCAGCAAGATAAAAGGCGAACTGCCAAAGCGTTGTCCAAAAACCTCTACGCCCAACAGCATAGATGTTAATAAGGCCTGCGAAAAAGCCACCACGGTCATTACGCCATTTTCCCAGGTCCTGGCTTTCCAAATCAGGATGGCACCCAAAATAGACTGCCAAAAAGCCCAAAGCCAGAAACTGCCCTCCTGTCCTTCCCAGAATGCCGAGATGATGTAATAAACCGGCAGGGTTTTAGAAGAGTGCTGATAAACGTAATTATACTCGTAGTAATGATTTAAAATCAGGTAGAATAAAATCGAACCGATGCCGATTATGCTCACCAAGTTGGTTAAGAAAGCAATACGGCCTATTTTGGCCCAAGATTTGTCCTGCAGGTCCTTGTTTTTAACCGCAAAGAAATATGCAATTGCAGAGAGCAACGAAGAGGCAAACGCCAGCACAATAAAAAATTGGCCGATTTTGCCAGGCAGGAGATTCTCTCCAATAAATTGTATGTCCATTAAGATTTCTTGTATTGTTTTACCTGACCGTCCTTATTCACTTCAACCAGATTGTCGTTGTATTTAGATGGGCACTTCATCAATATTTTGGTGGCATAGAAAGTATCATCCTTCATTGCACCAATAAGTACCAGTTTTTCAGAACGTTCAAAATCTTGGGGCTTAGTGCCGTTAAGCACTACTTTTTTCACATCGCCTTTTTCGTCTTTCATGTAAAAGGCAAAATGGTTGGGATCTTTAAGGGCATCATAATAGGTACCTTTGCTCTTTTCCCAATAGCCCATCACATGTTCTTCTTTTTGAGAGGAAGCAGCTTCCTTAAAGTTAGAATAGCTGTCGGTGTCTGCGTTTAAGCTAACCAAAAAGCCAATGCAGATGGCAATTGTAATCAAACCAATAATAGCACTTTTTTTCATGAGGGCTTAGCAAATTAAAAATCCTGACCACAAAGATAAAAAAACTAAGGCAGCGGGCTATTGGTAATGCACAACGTGACAATTAATTGATAGTTCTAAGCGTTATTTAAATTCATCCTTAATAAGGCCAGGCAGGGCTTTTCTCAGCTTTTCTACTTTTGGTCCGCAAACATTGGCCACATAAGCCTGGTTGGGATTAAGGCGTACATAGTTCTGGTGGTATTTTTCGGCAGGATAAAACACTTCGAAAGGTTTTACTTCGGTTACGATTTCGCCGGGATGGAACTGCATGCGATTGTATTTGGCAATGGCTGCTTCAATCTGCTTTTGCTCTTCGGCATTGTTGTAAAAGGCAATGGAGCGATAGCTGGTGCCAATATCCGGCCCCTGCCTGTTCAGCTGAGTCGGGTCGTGCATTACGAAAAAGGCATCGAGCAATTGCGAAAAGCTGATGACATTAGGATCGTATACCACCTGTACCGATTCGGCATGTCCGGTCTGTTCCGTGCCAACCTGCTCATAAGTCGGATTTTTGGTAGTACCCCCGGCATAGCCACTCGTTGCCTTGATTACGCCTTTCAGTTCAGAAAACCCTTCTTGGATTGACCAGAAACAGCCACCCGCAAAAGTGGCAACTTGTTCTTTGGCACTAGGCTTTGGCAAGGTTGCCGGTTTTTGATCTGCTCCGTTTCGGCAAGCGGCTAAAATCAGCAACAGCATTAAAATTCCTGATATCTTTTTCATTTTGCTTTTTTTGAGTGGTACATATTGCGCTAGTGCGTATTGCGATGAGTGGCTACCTATGGCGTCTAACATATTGCCAATCGCTGTACGTTATATAATAATCCAATATACGAGCTAAATGTTTTGTTGTATTTGGCCAATTGTCATTTCTAAACAATAAAAAAAGCCCCGCGAAATTTGCGGGGCTTTCAAAAAAATATAATTACGGTTCGGCTTATGGCCAAACGCCCAAGTTCATGTAAGAAATGGCAATCTTATCAATAGAGTTTACAAAAGCAGCGGTTCTCAATGTTTTGGTAGCCGGCTTGTTCATTAATGTTTCTCTAATTTCGTGGTAAGAGTGGATCATGGTATCTTCTAAACCAGAGTTTACCAATTCCATTTCAGAGGCACCTTTTACAATCATTAAGCGGTGTTCGGCCGGAATGGTTTTTCCGGTTAAACTTTCTAAGGTATTGATCAAGTTGGCATTCGAATTTTCTGCATAGCGGTTCTCCATACGGCCAAAAGCTACGTGCGAAAGGTTTTTCAGCCACTCGAAGTAAGAAACGGTTACACCGCCTGCGTTACAGTACATATCTGGAATGATGATACCGCCCATTTGGGTAAAGATTTCTTCTGCTTCTGGGGTACAAGGACCATTGGCACCTTCGGCAATGATCTTAGCTTTGATGTTACGGATGTTGGCACCAGTAATTTGGTTTTCTAAGGCGGCAGGAACCAAGATGTCGCATTCCTGCTCCAAACCTTCGCTAGAGTTTTTAAAATCTGTTGCACCTGGGAAGCCCAAAAGCGATCCGGTGTTTTTACGGTGTGCAAAAACCTCATCAATATTTAAGCCATCGGCATTGTAAATAGCGCCTTCAAACTCGCAAACGCCTACAATGGTTGCTCCAAATTCGGCCAAGAATTTGGCAGAGTGGTAACCTACGTTACCTAAACCTTGTACAATTACTTTTTTATCGCCTAAACCGGCTTTAAAGCCTAGTTTCTGCATGTCTTCGGCTACCGAAACGCATTCGCGCACCGCATAGGCAACGCCACGGCCGGTTGCTTCTTTTCTGCCACGGATGCCGTGCAAGGCAATTGGTTTGCCGGTAACGCAACCCAAGGCATCTAAAGAACCTGGGTTCATGGTCATATAAGTATCGGCAATCCAGCTCATTTCGCGTTCGCCAGATCCGTAATCAGGAGCAGGCACGTCGATACCGGGGCCAATGAAGTTCTTTTTGATCAATTCTGTAGTATAGCGACGGGTGATGGTTTCCAACTCCGCTACCGAATAATTTTTAGGGTTGATGCAGATACCACCTTTTGCGCCACCAAACGGCACATTAACGATGGCGCATTTATAGGTCATCAACGCCGCCAAGGCCATTACCTCGTCTTCGTTAACCATATCGCTATAGCGGATACCGCCCTTGGTTGGGCTCATGTGGTGCGAATGCTCTACGCGCCAGGCGTCGATTACTTCAAAACCGTTTCCCCTGCGGATAGGGAATTGGAAACGATAAACACTGTTACACGCTTTTATCTGGGCCAATAAACCTTCGGGATGCGAGGTAAACTGGGCAGCACTGTCAAAGTTCATGCAGACATCTGCAAAAAAACTTGTCTCGTTTGCTTTACTAGCCATTAGTACTTCTTTAAAAATTTTGAATTTTCTTCTTTATGGGTGCAAAATTGCATCAAAATAAACCACTATTGCAAACAGAAATTTGCTTAGTGTATATCAAACACCTTGTGAAAAAGGCTAAAAGATTAGGCTTATGATGTTTAAAATTAGTTTTTGTCGGCAGATTTTTTTTCTAACATTTTTAATCTTTTGTCGAGCGCGAAGAGATAGCCCAACAAACCAACCAAAATTATCACGATACAAACCACCACAACGTAGATTTTTCCGTTGCTGCGCAGGGCATCGGCCATTTCTACTTGGCTGCCTTGGGCAAACAGGTTTAGGGTGGCCAATAGCATTAACAGGGTGAAAGTTATTTTTTTCATCTTTTGATTTTATTTTTAGGGGTGATGGACCACCATGACATTAAAGCTGTTTATTTTCTAGGGAGCGGATTCTGAAGCGGATGGTATAAATCCAATAGCCGATGATAGACCAGCCGATAAAAGCCGGATAGAGCACCGCCCTCATCCTATCGTCCAAATCGTAAGAGTTAAAGCCCGGATTGCCACCGTTGCCCGGGTGCAGCGAATCAGACAGGCGCGGCAGCACCATAATCAGCACCACCATCATCGGAAAGGCAAAAATATTGTAGATGGCCGAGATCTTGGCCCTTTTCTGTTCTTCATCAATCGAATTGCGCAGAATAAGGTAGGCAAAGTAAAGCAAAATGGCGATGGCCGTAAAATTCTGCTTCACATCAAAGCTCCAAAACTGCCCCCAGGTAAACCTGGCCCAAAAGGCGCCCGTTACCAAGCCCAAAAGGCTAAAGACAACACCTACGTTTACGCTTTCCACTGCCCTCAAATCGTCGCTTTCTTTACCGTATAGCAAATACTTGATGCTGTAGAAAATCGAAATCGAAAACAGGGTAAGCATCGCAAACCACATCGGCACGTGAAAATATAGGTTTCTGATGGTTTCGTTTAATATGGCCAAACGCGGAACACCCAAAAGCAATCCTGCTATTGCCGTATAAATGACTAGGCCGGCGCCTAAAATTTTCCACCAGGTTTTATGCATACAAGTCGAATTTTGAGCGGTAGAACTTGCGAGGGATGGCCAAATAACTTTGCCACCATTAACCTTCGCCATTTCTGTCGTTTTGTTTAATCTGCCAAAGTTAATAATCTATTGTTTATAATATCGCAAGGCTTGCGCACATTTGGCATAAAATACTTTAAAATGACCATTTGGACAGCAAAAGTCGAACCCCAAGGCAAAAAAAATGCAGGCGACTTGGCCTGCATTGCTGGTTTGTCCGTGTTTAAGAGATCAAATTACGATGGATGTCGCCGTTGCCGAATCTATTCTCCAGCCCAAAGTCGGACTTCCGGATACGGTAACATAAATATAGTATTCGTAGTAAGAACCCGCCACATAGCCTTCAAACTTGTCTACATTAATGGTGCCTGGCGAATGTGAAACACTGGTTAGGTTGATGGTGCCCAGGCCTTGTATGGTGGCTTGAACGCCAGTGTAAACCTGTCCGGCCGTGTAGCTGAGGCTTGCCGAACCGGGTACGCCATTATCGGCCGTAAAATTTTCGGTCACCACAATTGGCGGCAATACTTTACGCAGCTGCTTATGTTGGCTGGTTGCTGGCTTAAAGCCACTGAAAAGACAGAGAGCGGCCGTTAAAGCCAATACGAGGTAACGTGCTGTTGTTTTCATGTTTTTTAAGGTTTGAAGGGTGAATGATGGAAGAATTTGCCAAGCCTAAAAAGCATCCGCCTAGCGACTTGGCTTACTACAAGATTCAAAAAATTAAGCTTATTCGGAAAAATAGATGCACACAATCGTTTGCGTACAAGTTATTGTCTAATAACAACTTAACAGCCTTAATGGCTTCCGGGCCCGCAGCAGTACTAGTGCAAAAAGCAGGCGCCAGCCAAAAGTCAGCACAATCGTTTGACAAGCCGTTATTTACAGGAAAAACCGATTAATCTCGCCACAAATAAGGAAACAGCAGCAAAGATGCCGTCATCACCAGGGCGTTGATCACCAGCATAAGCCCAATATCGTCTAAACTTACGCTTCGGTCTAAACCGTCGATGGCATTTTTGGCAAGCTTGATGAGCACGATAAGTACAGGGATGATCACCGGAAAACTGAGGATCGCCATCAACATGCCCCCATTACCGGCTTTAGAGGCAATAGCCGATACCATGGTAAAGATGGTGGCAAAACTCAGGCTGCCCAACACCGCGGCTACCAGGTACATCAGCACATCGGCTCCGGTTGGAAAATTGAACACCATGCTGTAAAACAGCAAAGCAATCAGCGTTAGGCCCACCATCAACAAACTGTTGTAAACCGTTTTGGCAATAATCAGTGCAACCGGACTTACCAGCGTGTAAATATACAAGTGCCTGCCCCTGCTCTCCTGCATAAAGCTTTTGGCAATGGCATTGATAGAGGCAAAAAGCATGATGATCCAAAACAGGGCATTCCAGGTTAGCTTGGGGATACTCACAAATGACAGGAAACAGACAAAAACAGTCGACACCACATAAAGCAAAACTCCATTGAGCGCATATTTGGAACGCCATTCTAAGAGAATTTCCTTTCTGATGAGGTGTTTAACCTGATGGATGAGCTGCATGAGGCAAAGATAGCAATTCGAGGCTTTAGTGAAGAGTCCGAAGTCAAACGTCCGTGGTTGGGCGCTAAATCTTTTTGTAGAGACGAAGAACAATCATAGTTCGGAGTTTGCAGTTGACAGTTACCAACATTACAGCCTTCCAACTTACCAACCCACTAATGAACTAAGCAATAAAACTCGTAATATTGTATATGGACAACTATTGCAGCGTAGTGAAAAGCCCTATTGGCGATGTGCTCGTTTTTGCAGACCAGCAGGCCGTAAACGTAATTACCTTTGCTACAAAGGACATTAGCGGGCTCAGCCCCAATGCGGTAAGCGAGAAAGCCGCACGGCAACTCCGCTCCTATTTTGAGGGCCAATTGCAGGAATTTGATTTCCCCATGGCGCAAACCGGCACCGAATTTCAGCAAACGGTTTGGCAGGCCCTGCTGACCATTAATTATGGTGATACGATTTCCTACCTTAAGTTTTCCGAGCAGCTGCACAATCCGCTGGCCATTAGGGCCATTGCAGCTACCAACGGCAAAAACAATATTGCCATTGTGGTGCCCTGCCACCGGGTAATTGGCAGCAACGGCAAACTGGTTGGTTACGCAGGCGAACTTTGGCGCAAGCAATGGCTGCTGGAACACGAAAGAGCAATACTTGGAAAAGGACAAATGAGCCTTAAATTTTAAAATGAACCCTTACCTAGACATCGCGCTGAGAAGCTTATCTGTTTACGCCTTTATGCTTGTAGCCATTAGGCTAACAGGCAAAAAAGAGCTTTCGCAACTGAACACTATTGATGTAGTTCTGATTTTATTGATTAGCAATGCCGTACAAAATGCCATGGTTGGCGACAATACGACCTTACTTGGCGGACTGGCTGCGGCAGCCGTACTTTTTATCCTGAATTTTGTGCTCAAAAAACTGCTTTTCAAAAGCCAAAGATTGAGAAACCTGATCTTGCAGCATCCAGAAATACTCATCCATAACGGAAAGCTCAATTTCGATAAGTTGAGCAGGTTGGGCATTAGCGACGAAGAGCTGAAAGAGGCCATGCGCGAACATGGTGTTGAGCACTACAAAGATGTAAAACTAGCCATTTTTGAAGTCGATGGCAACATCAGCATCATCAGCGGCGAAAAAAACCTCAAGCAAACACATTTTAAGCGCAAAAAGATACACAAGACCTTGGGCCTAAACGAATAGCCTCAAACCACGCCAAACTTTTCGATAAGCTTGTCTTTTTGGATGCGCGCTACCTGCAGCTGTTTGCCGTTTTCCATGGTCAGCAGACAGTCGTTTTTGTTAAAGTGCTTTACCTTGTTCAAATTGATGATGTACTGGCGGTGGATCCGAAAAAAATGCCGATGTTCTAATATTTCCTGTACGTCTTTTAGGGTCTTGGAGACAATCACTTTCTCGCCATCTGCCAAAACCAAAATAGAGTAGTTGCTGCTGGCTTCTACATACAGAATTTCATCCAGGTGGATAAAAACAATGCCGTTAAGGGAGCTTATGGCTATTTTGTTCACTTGCGCCAGCTGCAGCTGCTTCTGAAAAAGATCAAGTTGCAATTCGGAAGGCTTGCCTATATCGATCGCTTTCTTAACGGCCTCCATCAAATCGGCCACATAAATGGGTTTCACCAGGTAATCTAACGCACTGAACCTAAACGCCTTGATGGCAAATTCATTATAGGCCGTAATAAAAACCACGCTAAAGCTAAGTGGCATCAGCTTCTCCAAAAACTGAAAACCGTTCAGCTCTGGCATTTCAATATCTAAAAAAACCAGGTCAGGCTTTAAAATCTCTACTTCTTCCAGGGCCCGCAAAGGGCTGGTAAAAGCAAAAATGTCGCCAATCTGCGGACAGTATTTTTGCAGCTGGATGCGCAACAGACTTACGCTATCCTCCTCATCATCAACAATTAATGCGGTTAACAATTTCATACCAGGTGGATGTTGATAGATACCAAAGTTCCGGCAGGTTCATTATTTTCATCGTATAAGTCTTCGATTTGGAGCTTGGTATCGGCGTTAAATTTCTGATTAAAAATAGCAATCCTCTCGCTGGTAATCAGCGTCCCATAAGATTTTTCTTTTTCGGCGGCCTTGCTCTTCAGTTCGGCAGCCTTGGTCCGGCCAATACCATTATCCGCTATGGTAACATTCAAGGTTTGCGCCACTAGATTTTGGCTAATTTGGATAACGATTTTTCCGCCTTCGCTTTTATGCATCAGTCCGTGCCATATGGCATTTTCCAAATGAGGCTGTATTAGCATTGGCGGAATTTCTATAAAATCGACATCTACGTTTGCTTCAATATCGAAAACATAGTTCAACTTGCCCTTAAAGCGCATGGTTTCCATTTCCAGGTAAAGCTTCAGCACAGCGATCTCTTCGGCCAGCACGATTTTTTCTTTTCGGGAATGTACCAGCGAAAGGCGCATCAGTTGCGAAAATTTGCTCAGGTAACTGGAGGCCAAAGCGCTGTCGTTTTTTTCGATATAGAGGTTAATGGAGTTGAGGCAGTTGAAAATAAAATGGGGGTTCATCTGCAGGCGCAAGATCTTGTGCTCGTTTTCGGCGTTTTTGATCTTGAGGTCGATCCGTTCCAGCTCGCTTTGCCTGTCCCGATAGGCCAGTGCGGTTAAAAACAAAATGGTATCTATTACAAAAGCAACGGTTACCAAATCTACATATTTGCTCAACGCAGTGTACCAGCCGGGCAAATAACCAGAGAGATTAAGCCATTTAGGGACCATCGTATACATTAGCGCCACCGAAATGGTAAGCAGGCCTGCAAACGCAAACTGCAGATAGCCCCTATTGGGTTTTGGCCTGGTATGGTAACTTAGCAAAAGTGTGAGGACAAGGAAAGGCAGCGAGCTGTAAATCCACAGTATCTTGGTAACCAGTGTAAGTTCAGGCCTTGCATAATGCACACACATCACCACGATCATCAAAACCCACTGTACCAGGCAAAAGTTGGCAAACGCATTTAAAAAACGGTTGCTTTTGATTTCCAGGAATTTGGCCAAAAAAAGGATGTAGAAGAAATTCTGGGGCACGAACGACAGGAGGTAAATAAAATCGTTGTTGATGCCTGGCCACCACGCCGTTTCGAAAATCACGGCATCTACCTGCAAAGAATACCTTAAAAACAAGAAGATGGAAGCCAAGGCATAATAGAAATAAGCCACATCTCTCCGCTGAAAAAAATACTTGAGGCAACAATAGATAAAAACCGCAAAATAAAAACCGGCCACCCATAATTTAATGTTCCGGAAACTCGACAACAGGGAGACGATCTCATTGTTTTTTTCGCTGTAGGCCACATCCAAAGTTTCAATCTGTGGATATTGTGGCAAAATATTGTAGATGTATTTTTGGTTGAGCAGGTAGAAATCCTGCTGCTGTCCGTGTTTAAGTGGCAATTTGAGCCGCCAGTAATCGCCGTTGATCGAGAGGTCCGAAATCCTGGAGCCAAAACCGGTTTGGCCCAGCAGCTGCAGCTGACCACCAACTTTCTCATACAGCACCGTATGCTGCATCTTGGTGGCCACTTTGAGCAGCAGGGTCGTATCGGTTGGATAATCGTTTTTGGTGCTAAAATGTATCCAATATTGCAGTACTGTGTCTGGGAATTCTTGAAGAGCCTTCAAAGTACTATCTAAAGGCTTCCAATTTAGTATGTGCAGCTCGGCCAGCGTTTTGTTGTTTTTTTTCGAAATGGCATAATCGGCTTGGCTTAAAAAATTGGTGTATTTGGCTGCCGCATTAATGGATATGGGTTTGCTGTTTTTTTGTGCCGAAACCTGGAGACTGGCCAACACAACAAGCCATAAAAACAACGATATTTTTAAACATGCGCTTTTTAGCGACCCCATAGCAAGAGATTTGATATTTAAAGATAATCAGAAAAAGCAGCAAAAGAATCCAAAATTGAGTGGGATTTACCTTTGCAGCTGTGAGATGGCCTATTTACTGTTTAGGCTAAGGCAAAAAGGCTTGCTGGTTGCCGCGGCATACAATTCCATTACACTCAACATACACAATAGCTTACCAGCAAAATCGCATAGCTCACTCAATTATCCTCTACAATCATTGCAGTCTTGATAGCTTAGCATAAACAAACAATAAATAATGTATCTCAATGGGTCTATTTTATTGGCATTTGCACCGTTCTCATTTCTGGCCGCAATATGGCCAAAGTACCTACCTGAATCCTCTTGTTAAGCGATAAACCTTTTTAGGCATGAACATCATCTTTGATCAAAACCAACCATCATGAAAAAGTATATACTCCTTACGTTTATTCTTTGGCAAACAGCCTATGTATTTGGGCAAACCTCCCAATGGGGTCCATGGACTTCTGTTTCGTGCTATAAAGGCATTCAGTATAGCATAATGAACCTAGGTTTTAACAAAAGCACAAACAGCTATTGGTGGAATGTGCGATGGAAAAACAATTATTCAAAAACCGTAAGCTTTGATGGCGAGGTTATTATTGGTGGCGAAAACAGCATACATGGCGGCTGGGGCGCTTTGCAGCCCGGGGGAACGCAAACCTACACGTCTGTTCCCTATAAATCAAGTTCTACCAATTTTACCGTTCGTGTTACCAAAGTTTGTTTTGCCGAAAGGTATGGCGGTTGCAGCACCAACATTGAAGGTTATCCAAATTATGCCGAATGTGATAACGGAACGCCGAATTATAAGATCAATCCTAAGAAAACCGCTAACAATCCACAAAACGGTCCTTCAACAACAGCTGGCAAAGGCTCGCCAAACAATCCAGGTTCCGGTTCGGCTCCTGCAAGCAGTCAGAACCCCATTTACAACAATACGCCAACGGTGAGTTTACCTACCTACACGCCACCTGTTGCAAGTACCAACAATAACCAGGGTGCGGTTAATACCCAAAGAAAAATAGAGGCCATTAATCAGCTAGGCCAACAAACAATCGATTTAATTTCCTCAATCCAGGCCGATGCGCAGCGACGGAAAGAGCAAAAAAGAATTGAAGCCCAAAACGCAGCTATAGAATCACAGAAGAAAGCAGAAAGAAGGGTAACCACGCTTAAAGATCCAAAGTTTTTCGAAACCTATTGCGATTTTATCGTGGCCAATGTAGAGGCTATTGGCTTTTCGTATGCTAAAATATCGAAGTATACCGAAGATTCAAAAGGCAAAACGGCTACCATCGATTTTGCCAATAACGTTCAGGCTACAATCAGGCATATGCTACTGAGTGATGGCGATATGCTTTATACACTAGATTTCACAGCAAATAACCAAGTTTATGGCAACCAT
This sequence comes from Pedobacter sp. TM02, assembly GCF_059705275.1. NCBI lineage: Bacteria > Pseudomonadati > Bacteroidota > Sphingobacteriia > Sphingobacteriales > Sphingobacteriaceae > Pedobacter > Pedobacter sp. TM02. The sequence continues at coordinate 1,231,801 of NZ_AP046530.1, read as the reverse complement.
TTGGCCAACTCTCAGCTATTCGATTTTCTGAAGCAGTTTCATTTTTACGAGTACGATGGCTATACCAATTACAGCAGCAGCAGCTATACAACAAACAATATCACCAATTATTCGTATCGGTTTTCAGACTTGTTCCGGCTAGAAAAAAGCCAGCCTTTTACCAACCTTTATTTGCAAGGTTACAAAACCGAGAACTACAGTGGCGCCGCATCCGAAATAAACAAATATAAAACCAGTTCATTGGATGAAATTTCGAAACTTCTCAAATCTGATAAAGCCGTAGCCATGTCTTATACAATAGCCAGCAAATATGAAGAACTGAAAGATTATGATAACGCAGTTAGGTACTACACGATCAACTATTACAATACTCCCGAAGAAAAAAGGAACTACTGGCTAGCCGATAAAATAGCAGATCTCTATTACAATAAGGAAAAGCTGGATAAAAAAGACAGCGCAGCCGTATGGCTTGCACGTACGCTTAAGCTCATGGAAAACGACCCCAAAAACAAGCTCGATATTGGCAAGGGAGAAAGCAACTGGTTTGACAGCAAATATACTACGCTCTTGTACAACTATGGTAATTCGGTTAGAAAAACCGATGGCAAATTGGCTGTAGAAACCTATTTGAAAGCGGTTAGGAATGGCTACACTGGGGCCTACACCGCCGCTGGCGTTATTTACGAGCTTGGTGAAGGTGGCGTAGAAAAAGACTGGAAGCAAGCACAGGCTTATTACGAAAAAGATGCCGAAAAGAAAGGCGCCAAAGCGATGTACTACCTAGGGCAACTTTATGAAAAAGGCGGACCAAATTTAGAAAAGGACGAAAACAAAGCCGAAAAATGGTTTAAAAAAGCCTGCAAAGCAGACAAACAGTATTGCAAATAGATAAACAATTTAAGACGGACAAGCCGAACACCGGATTACAAAGTAGGTGATAAAAAACAATAACATGAGTTATCCATTATTAAGAGCAAGACAAAATTACTTAAATGCCGAAGTAAGAAAAGGCCATGGTTTCCCAGCATTTGAGCAAATGACAATCATTTATTCGGGATATGTAGCCGAAGGAAATTATTGGACAGGTGGTGAAGGCGATAGGATTTGTGTAAAATGCTCAAATACGCCCGGAGCTAACTTGGCCGCTCAACCAGCATTCTGTGCTACCAGCTACTCAGGAGTTGATGTAGGCAACCCGTCTGTTTCAGAATTTTAATTAGGGCATGTATTTTCAGGTTTCGATAAGGTTTTTGAAAGACAACAGTTCTGCAATGCCTATTTCAATTCCAAACGCTCTTTCTTTACGCTGGTGGCCAATAAGATCACGGCTACCAGCAAAACAACCCAGCCCCATTGGAAATGGATGGTTTTAGACAGCATCCTGTCGAAGAATTTGGAACCAAAATAATTGTGCACCTTAAACCAAACTGCAATGAGCATTAACGCGCTCCAAACAAGCGTAACGATAGCCATCACCCTAAAAGCACCAAGTGCGCGTACAAAGAGCAACAATGCAGTTAGTCCTAAAATGGCCATAGAAATGTAAAGCAACCTTGGGTCGGCCTCATACAAAGTCCAGTTGCCTTTTAATGGAACCCTTAACATCGGTGCAATGGTGATGGCAATAGTAGCCAGGATTAATCCTATATAAGCATTGATTTTTTTTACGACTAACATCTGATGGCGGTTACGCTGGTTTAAATGAATGTTGGATAATTTGCGATAAAGTTAAGCGCTAGACCGTACGCTAGCAAGGCAAATTGAAAAATGGCGTTATCTTCTGGTGTCTATACCCATTTTATCGGCAAAATGCGCACAATAATCGCGCAGGTCTTCTACAATGTTCTTTTCGCCCGTTGCCTTTAAAAAGCTGTCGCCCATGGTTTGCAGGGTTTCGTAAAAGAAGCGTTTCATTTCGTCAACCGGCATGTCTTTGGTCCAAAGGTCGATACGCATCGAGTTTTTATAGTTGTGGTCCCATAGCGCTAAGATCATCGATTTTACCGGCACCTGGTCTTTGTTTTCGGCATCGGTACTTTCCCAGAGAATTTGCTCGGGCATGTTTTTGTCGTCTAGCTCTACGGTAATCTTGATTTCTGCTTTCCTCATTGTATGTTGTGCTTACGCGATTTTAAAAGTGCAAATATGCTGATTTTAGCAAGCATATTACAGCGACTATCGTTTTACTTTTGTAATATTAAAATCAGAATGGCGGTAGCTGCGATAAACAGCAGCTCTACCATCCAAATGCGTTTCAGGCTTTTGAGGGCAAACCTAAAAATAAGGTCGCTTACAAAGGTTACCACTACAAGCGCCAAGAGCAGCCATTTGTAAAAACCGCCAAAATTTAACTGGCCCTTACCTGTAGCTGGCCCGAAAAAACTGGCAACCAACAAAGCCAGGCCCAGAGCGGTAATGATATTTAAAGGTGTTAATCTGAATTTCATGACTTAAAACGTTTGGCCTTTTTAAAGGGCTTTTTACCCGCTTTGGCTTTAGCCTTCTCTCTTTCACGGGCTTCGATCTGCTTGGCGTTCTTCTTCTCGTGAAAAGCACCTTTAAAGTCGGGATCCTCTTTACGCTTTTGGTTGTCTATTTCGCGAGCCAATTGCTGACGTTCTTCATAGGGTGTTTCCTCCACAAAAACTTCGTCGGGAATAGGCAAGCGGGCAATGGTTTGCCTGATCAGCTTTTCTATTTTCTTGAGGTAGTATTTTTCGGCCTCGTTGCAAAAAGTAATGGCATCGCCGGTGGCAAAAGCCCTGCCGGTACGTCCGATACGGTGCACATAATCTTCTGTGACAATAGGCACATCAAAATTAATCACATGACTTACGTCACTCACATCGATACCCCTCGATGCTACATCGGTTGCTACGAGTATACGAATATTGCCCTCCTTGAAATCGTTGATGGAATTGATGCGTGTATTTTGGCCTTTGTTGGCATGGATTACCCGAACGGCATCTTCGCCAAACCTGCGCATCATATTGCTATAAATGTTATCGGCAACGGTTTTGGTTTTGCAAAAAATAATCAGGCGATTAAACGCTTCATCATCTTTCAGCAAATGCTGCAGCAAATTGATTTTGGTTTTAAAATTGGGCACTTCGTACAGCACCTGTGTTACCGTGCCGGCTGGCGTGGCCTGCTCGGCAACCTGGACCAGGGTTGGGTGCTTCAGAAAATCGCCTGCAATTTTATGCACCAGCTCGCTCATGGTAGCCGAAAACAGCAGGTTTTGGCGTTTACGGGGCACTACTTCCAAAATACGATGTATAGAACCGATAAAGCCCATATCCATCATTTTATCGGCTTCGTCGAGCACCAAGAACTGCAGGTATTTAGGATTGATATCTCCCGATAAATAAAGGTCTAAAAAGCGACCTGGCGTAGCAATCAGAATATCTACGCCTGCTTTGATTTGTTCTTTTTGGGTTTTAGGACCAATGCCACCAAAAATAACCACCGTCCGCAAATCGGTATAAGTGGCAAACAATTTAACCTGCTCGGCAATTTGCATAGCCAGCTCCCTTGTGGGCGCCAAAATCAATGCCCTAGGCGAATCGCCCTGTGCATATTTCAGCTTCATGAGCATGGGCAGCACATAGGCCGCGGTTTTACCCGTTCCGGTTTCGGCAATACCAAAAATATCCTGGCCAGACAGCACCGGCGAAATGGCTTTTTCCTGGATGGGCGTGGCTACTGTAAAGCCTGCATCGGCAACTGCATTTAAAATCTGCCTGTTGAGCTTGAATTCTTCGAATGATTTTGCCATAGCCTGCAAAGATAGCAAATCTTAGTTAAGGTTGATGGGGAAGGAAGGTGGAAGGCAAAAGGTGGAAGGTGGAAGGTGGAAAGTTGAAGGTTGAAGGTTGAAGGTGGAAGGTTGAGGTTGAGGGCAAAAGCAGAAGGCTCGAAAATTGGTTGTCCAACATTCAAGCCTTCTATCGTTTAACCTTATTTTAGCTGGTATGGCTATTTCGTTGACCTAAGTATGGTAATATAGCCTTTGAACCTCAATCGCGAAGTTCCGAAATCAATGATGTAATAATAGGTATTTTCGCTCAGCGGACTACCGTTAACCGTACCATCCCAGCTGTTGTCGTAGCCTTTTTTCTTATAAACTATCCTTCCTGCCCTGTCAAACACCGTTACTTCATTGTTCGGATAAAAATCGATGTTATCGATTATCCATTTATCGTTATAGCCATCGTTGTTCGGAGTCAATATATTACTGGCATTGATTTTCGCATAGTCTTCTACCACATTCAGGGTAAAGCTTCGGCTTTGCGCACACGAGTTGGCATTGGTTACGGTTACGGTGTAAACGGTATTGACCTGTGGCCTAACCGTAAGAACTGCCGTATTTTGTCCGCTAATAATGCTATTATCGGCCATCCATAAATAAGATGTGCCACCAGTAGCCGTTAAGCGTGCAAGGTCGCCTTTGCTAATGCTGCCACCTTTGTCGCTGGTAATGGTTACAACCGGCAAAGGATTCACTGTTAGGGTAAAGCTTCTCGAATAGGTATCTACTCCCCCATTAGCCGTGCCACCATTGTCTTTAATGGTTACCGTAACCGTAGCTACGCCACTCGCACCATTTTTGACCACATAGTTTACCGAACCTGTGGTTCCGTTTTTGGTGGCAGTTAGGCTTTCGAACAAAGCGGCATTATTGCTGGTTACACTAACAGTGGTAGTTTGCGCAGTTTCTGGTCCGGCACTGATACCCGAAAGCGCTACGGTTTGTGCCACGGCGGTATAACAGTGCGTAATATTGTTGATGGCAGCCAAGGTAGGCACCTCATTTACGTCAGCAATTGCAATGGTGAACACTTTTTCTAGCGAGAGGCCAAACTGGGTTGTGCTTTTTACCCTGATGCTGTAACTGGCTTTGTTTTCGAAATCGAGACTGGCTGTGGTGTTTATGCTGGTTCCGGCAATGGTGAACAAGGCGTTGTCCGTATCGCCTGTTCCGCTTACCAAAGTGTAGGCAAAAGTGGCCGAAGGATCATCGGAAGTACTGCTCAATGAACCTGCATTTGTACCCGCAGGTCTGTTTTCGTACAAGGTAACTCCTGCCAAAATGATATTGGTTGGCGCACCTGCTTTTACTTTCAACACTCCATTTACATAAGCGATGGCATAGTTTTGTGCTACGGCCCCGCTTACGGTTATTGGGTAATCGCCAATGGCGCTTGCCGGTGTTGCAACAGTAGCCAGCACAGGCTGGGTAGTCAGTACCGCATTGGTTTCGTTATTTACAAAGCCGGTATAGCTAGCCGTTAAAGGCGGATTAGCCCCGCCAAAAAAGCGCTCTTTATTATCGGCTGTAATGGTTAATGTTGCTGGATTAATGGTAAAGTTAGCACCGGCATAACTCAATGTATAATTGGCATTGAGTGCTAAAGTGCCTTGGTTAATTGCATAGGGTCCTACATTTTCGCCGGCAGTTCTAGTTAGTGCACCTGTAAAGGCGTCACTACCTACCAATGGCCCACCTGCTGTAATGGCATAGGCAAATGTTGGATCGGCCTGTCCGTAGGTTTTGCTTTGCGATGCATTAGCTGTAACTGTAATGGCTTTAGGTGCTATGGCAAAGTTTGCGGGTGTATAGCTGAGGCTGTAATTGGCATTTAAAGCCAGCGTACCTTGATTAATAGCATAAGGACCAACATTTTCGCCGGCTACCCTAGCCAATGCACCTGTAAAGGCATCGCTGCCAACCAAAGGACCGCCAGCTGTAATGCTATAGGTTAAGACAGGATCTGCCGAGCCATATACCTTCGTTTGGCCACTATTAGCAGCTACCGTAACAGCTTTAGGCGAAATGGCGAAACTTGCCTCTACATAAGTAAGTGTATAGTTCGAGTTTAAGCTTAAGGTACCTTGATTAATAACATAGGAGCCAACATTTTCGCCAACGGCCCTGGTTAGCGTACCGGTAAAGGCATCAGTGCCGATTAGTGGCGCGCCTGCGGTAATGCTATACGTTAAAGCAGGATCGATGGTACCATAAACCTTAGTTTGGCCTGCCGAAGCCGTAACCGTAATTGCTTTTGGCGTAATCGTTAATGCAGAAGTGTTTGAAGCTGCCTGCGCAAAAGTATAATTTGCTGCCGTTAAACCAGAACCATTAATGGCATAAGTGCCAATTGGGCTTAGGTTGGTCGCCGCACTTGAAAAGGCTGCTGCTCCTGTAGTGGCATTTCCTAAGTTATCCGCATATTTAAAACCGGTTACCGTACCTGTAAAGCCAGGGTTGGTCGTTCCATAAACCTTACTCAACGCATCGGCCACATAGGTTAAGGTCGCTTTATTAATGGTTAAAATTTGTGTTTTTTGAGTTGCCGGCGCATAAGTGCCGTTTCCGACCTGATTAGCAAAGATATTTACCGTTCCGGCACCTACAATATGTACCTTGCCAGCTACGATTGTGGCTACGCTAGGATCGCTGGTCGAATAACTAACCTGCAAACCCGAGCTGCTTGTGGCACCTGGATCTATATCCGCATCGCCATAATTGGCTGTTGCAGCCGAGGCCAAAGTAATGGTTTGAGGCAGAAAATTGATGGCGAGGCTGTATGTTTTAGTAGCGCTGTAAGGCCCTGATCCGGTAGAAGAATCGGTGCTGCTGATATCAAAAGTATAATTGCCTCCTGTTGTTGGCGTACCGCTTAACACGCCTGCCAAACTGAGCATTAAACCGTTTGGCAAAGTGCCATTGGTTACCGAATAAGTGTAAGGTGAGGTACCGCCATTCGAAGTTAAGGTTTGGCTATAAGCCGAGGCTACGGTTCCTCCAGGCAATGATGCAGGTGCCAAGGCAATGCTTGGAGCCGCCACTACCAAAGTATAAGCCTTTGGACTCGTATAAGGCCCGGCACCTCCCGAGGCATCCGTTGCGGTTATGGTAAAATTAAAAGTGCCTCCAGCAGTTGGTGTTCCGCTTAAAACACCAGTAGCGCCATTTAAGGTTACACCTGCTGGCAGAGAACCTGCACTTACCGCAAAAGAATAAGGCAATGTACCACCATTAGCTGTAATCGTTTGTGAATAGGCCGAAGCTATGGCTGCATTAGGCAAAGTTGCCGGATTAACGACAACCGTTGGCGCACCAATAGTAAACGTGTAGGCCCTGGAACCGGTATAAGGGCCATTTCCGGCAGAAGCATCCGTTGCGGTTATGGTAAAATTAAAAGTGCCTCCAGCAGTTGGCGTACCACTTAAAACACCAGTAGCACCATTTAAGGTTATGCCTGTTGGCAGAAATCCAGCCGTAACGGCAAACGAACGAGGGCTAGTACCTCCCGTAGAAGTTAAAGTTTGCGAATAGGCTACACCAATATTAGGTGTAGGCAATGTGACCGGATTTACAACAATGGTGGGCGCATTAATGGCTAAGGTATATGCCCTTGATCCGCTATGGGGCGAACCTGTCCCTGTTGATGAGCCTGTTGCCGTAAGGGTAAAATTAAAGATTCCTCCAGCAGTTGGCGTACCACTCAAAACTCCCGTAGAATTATTTAAGGTAATGCCTGCTGGCAACGATCCAGCCGTAATGGCGTAATTATATGGAGCTATACCTCCGCTTGCGCTGACGGTTTGACTATAAGCATTACCCACAGTTCCGGCAGACAACGTAGTTGGCGTAACCGAAGTAACAGGTGGTGCCGCTACAACTGTATAGGATCTGGTGCCCGAAAACGGACCGCCACTCCCCGATGCATCGGTAGCTTTGATGGTAAAATTGAAAGTTCCTGACGAAGTGGGCATCCCCGATAAAGTACCTGTTGCAGTATTTAACGATAAACCAATAGGCACCGTACCCGCACTAATTACAAACGAATAAGGTGCAGTACCGCCGCTTCCGGTAAAGGTTTGGCTATAGGCCACACCTACCGTGGCCCCAGACACGATGGTTGGATTTACTACGATGGTTGGCGCAAGGGTAGTAAAGCTCAGTTGACTGCCATAACTCGTACCCTGGCTATTAATGGCATAGGCTTTAAAGTATATTGTCGTGCTAAAAGGCAAAGCGCTCACGTTACCGTTAAAAGTTCCTGTGCCACTGCCCATGATTACTTTATTATTGGCCGTGGTTGGGTTGGTTGTGGTCGACCATACAATACCCCTTTCGGTTACACTGGCACCACCATCGGCAGTAACATTGCCACCCAAAGTAGCAGTATTTGAAGTGATTGCACTTGCTGCTGCCGAAGATACGGTTGGTGCAACTTCTGTACCGGTAACAACACCTACCCTAATGTCATCTATCCAATACCTGTTGTTAGCCTTAAATAAAATACTCACCTGTGTAACGGTTAGGTTTTTCGTATAAACTTTTCCGCCTGTAGTATAAGTGCCTCCAGAAACCGGCGTATTATCAACTTCTACCTCGGGAGCACCTACGGTTTTGGTATAGGTAATTTCATAAAAAGGCGGAATACCCGGAAAAGCGCCTACATAACTGTTGATACTTTCCTGTCCCACATAAAAGCCATAGAACTGGAAAGGCTGTCCGTCTGCCCGTTCAAGCACAAAAGTATCGCCGCCAGAGCCGTCTTTTTGCAAGGAAGCACTGTTGCCGTTGCCATTGGTGGCACTGTTAGAAAAACCACCGTTGCAGCAAGCAGTAAGCTTATAGGCTACCCCTCCTATGGTAATGTTGGCCTGGGTATTCCAAATAGACCCCGGAGGTTGCGAAATAACCGCGCCGGCATCAAAATTATAAGTGGTTTGTGCACGGGAAGCCAATGCGAACCCAAAAAGCAAAAACCATACAAAGCATTTTACCAAGTAAATCTTCTTCATAGCCATCGTTTTTAATAAAATAGGTCCTTGATTTGAGCATTAATCATGTTTGGGACAATTAAGGATGAAAATATAAAATTACCTCATATTTGCGATCTCAATACCCCATTTGGCGTAATGTTCCTGTTACAAAACAATAAGGGCCAAATACATATACCAAGAGCTTGTTTGATGCAATTTGAAGCCTTGTTTATCCACTGGTTAAATTGTAATGCTTATCTTTGAAAGCATGAATACTTACCTGATCAAAAATGCTACCCTCGTAAATGAAGGCCAACAAAAGACTGCCGATGTTTTAATTAAAAATGGATTAATAGCAAAAATCGGACAAAACCTTAGCGCGCCAGAGGCACAAGAAATCAATGCCGAAGGCCTTTACCTTTTGCCCGGCATGATCGACGACCAGGTACATTTCAGAGAACCTGGACTAACACATAAGGCAGATATTTTTACCGAAAGCATGGCCGCCGTTGCGGGAGGGATAACCTCTTTTATGGAAATGCCCAACACCGTTCCCAATACCTTAACCCAGGAACTATTGGCCGATAAATACGCCATTGCGGCGCAAAGCTCGCTGGCCAACTACTCATTTTATATGGGGGCCAGCAACGATAATATCGAAGAAGTACTGAAAACCGACCCGAAACAAGTTTGCGGAATCAAAGTATTCATGGGCTCCTCAACCGGAAACATGCTGGTAGACAATGAGCAAACACTCGAAAACATTTTTAGCAAAGCACCTATTTTAGTAGCCACACATTGCGAAGACGAGCAAACCATCAGAGAAAACATGGCATCTTTCAAAGCACAATACGGCGATGAAATTACCATAGACATGCACCCTTTGATCCGCAGCGCCGAAGCCTGCTACAAATCTTCTTCACTGGCGGTCGAACTGGCCAAACGCTACCAAACCCGCCTGCACATCCTCCATATTTCGACAGCTAGGGAAGTAGCACTTTTTGATGCCGCCACGCCACTCAAAGATAAAAAGATTACCGCCGAAGCCTGTGTACACCACCTTTGGTTTAATGACCAGGATTATGCCAGCAAGGGAAATTTCATCAAGTGGAACCCAGCAGTTAAAACAGTTGCCGACCAAGCGGGTATTTTACAAGGGCTGCTCGACAACCATATTGATGTGATTGCCACCGACCACGCGCCTCACACCCTTGACGAGAAAAACCAACCCTACCTGCAGGCGCCATCTGGTGGGCCATTGGTACAACATGCGCTGCCTGCCCTATTAGAAATGCACCTGCAAGGCAAAATCAGCCTGGAAAAAATAGTGGAAAAAACCGCACATAACCTGGCCATCTGCTTCGACATCGAAAAACGAGGCTACATTAGGGAAGGTTATTGGGCCGACCTAGTGCTTGTCGATTTGAATGACCCCTTTAAGGTCACGCCACTGAACGTGTTTTACAAATGCGGCTGGTCGCCTTTTGATGGCGAAACTTTTAGGGCCAGCATCACCCATACTTTTGTATCGGGCAACCTAGCTTACTACAAAGGCAAATTTACCACCAGCGAAACCGGAAAAAGGCTCAGTTTTACCAGATAATTTGATGGAAAGGCTAAGTTAATCGGCAATATACCTCAAATCAGCACAAGAAATGGTTTCAAAACAGCTTCGCCTTACCACATTTATACTGCTTGCTGTATCGGGCATGATTTTCATCATCGGCCTGTTTCCGTATGTTGTGCTGCAATACTATTCAAAAGGCTTTTACCCGGTCGTTTCTACCGCTTTGCGGTGGATTTCTTCTTGGTTTCCCTTTGCCTTGGGCGATATCCTTTATGGGATTTTGATTATTTTCGGGCTCACCAAACTCTTTCTTTTCTTCAAAAAACTAAGGCCAAAAGCAAATCGGCGCGTACTCATTATGGGCACTCCTTTACGGCTGCTTAACCTGATCTTGATCCTGTACATTAGTTTTAAGCTGCTTTGGGGCCTCAATTATGCAAGGCCAAGCATTAGCAAACAACTGAACATCAGCGACGAAAAATATACCGTCAAGGAACTGGTCTTGCTAACCAATTATTTTATAGATCGCTTGAACACCCTGCAGCAAATTGCAGAAAACAAGCCCAGGGCTATTAAACAACTGCAAGAACAAGCCGTGCAGGCTTATGGGCAACTGGCCCAGAAAAATGCTTTCTTCAGCTATCCTTCTCCTTCGGTAAAACCAGTGCTCAACAGTTGGATCATTTGTAAAATTGGCATTGAGGGCTATTACAATCCGCTTTCGGGCGAAGCCAACATCAACACCAAATTGCCGGCTTGGGTATTGCCATTCGTAACCTGCCATGAAATTTCGCATCAGTTGGGCGTAGCACGCGAAGATGAAGCCAACTTGGTAGCTTACCTGGTTGGAAGCCACAGCAACGATGTAGACCTGCAATATGCAGTATATTACAATATGCTGAGGTACCTGCTTTTTGAGTTGAGGTTTAAATCGCCGGAAGATTATCTAGCCTTGCGCAATAAAATAGACCCTAGAATCATAGCCAATTTTAAAGCTGAAAATGAATTTTGGCGCAAATACAACGGCCAAATGTCAAACTACATGGGCGTTGCCTTTGACAAGTTCCTCAAACTGAACAACCAGCAACGCGGCATCAAAAGCTATCAGAACATTGTGATTTGGCTATGGAACACCCATAAAAAACAGTTGACAAACGACACCAACCAACCAACCAACTAGATTCATCGTCAACAAACTAAAAACTACCCGTGAATAGCCTCTTTGTTGCCAAAGCTTTGGATAAGCTCTCCTTCAAAGGCAAGCCATTCCTTCCATCTTTTATCCACATCTACATCGGTACTGTATTGGCGTGCAAAATTAAGGAACGTAGTATAGTGACCAGCTTCCGAAACCATCAAATCGTGGTAAAACTTGGCCAATTCTTCGTCTTTAATATTTTGCGAAAGCACCCTGAAGCGTTCGCAGCTACGTGCTTCGATCATAGCGGCAAACAAGAGCCTGTCTATAAAAGCCATGTTGCGGCTTCCATCTTTTTTGCTGAATTTGAGTAATTTGCCCACATAGTCGTCTTTGCGCTCGCGACCCAAGGTATAGCCACGCTGCTTGATAATTTCTACGACCTGCTGAAAATGCTGCATCTCTTCAATGGCAATAGCCGTTAGCGCATCAACCAGCTCCTGATGCTCCGAATTGTTGGCAATCAGCGTAATGGCATTGGTAGCGGCTTTCTGTTCGCACCAGGCATGGTCGGTTAAAATCTCTTCCAAATTCGATTCTGCAATGTTTGCCCAACGTGGGTCTGTCAATAATTTTAATCCTAGCATGGTGTAACAGGTAATTCTGGGCAAAATTAGGAAAAAAGATACACTTGCGAAGTTTGCGCAATTTGAAACTTCGAAAGGGTTACTTTACTTTTACAGAAATTTCAACCATGAAAAACCAAAAACTATTGATTATCGGATTGGTATGGCCAGAACCCACTTCGTCGGCGGCGGGTACGCGCATGCTCCAGCTGATCAATTTATTTTTGGATCAAGGTTTCCAAATCACTTTCGCTTCTGCCGCTACTAAAAGTGAATTTAGTTTCGATTTGCCAAGCATCGGCGTAACCGAACAGGAAATCAAGCTAAACGATTCGGGCTTCGATTCTTTTGTAAGCGCCTTAAATCCTACCCTGGTAATGTTCGACCGTTTCATGACCGAAGAACAATATGGCTGGCGGGTAAAGCAGCAATGCCCCGATGCGCTTTTGATTTTAGACACTGAAGACCTCCATTTTTTAAGGATAGCCCGCCAGGAAACTTCAAAAAAAGGTCGCCAGTTTGCAAATAGCGACTTGTTTTCGGATCATGCCAAAAGAGAAATCGCCTCCATACTTCGCTGCGACCTTTCACTGCTCATTTCCGAAGCAGAGCAACAGCTGCTCAGGCAACAGTTCCACATCCACCCTTCGTTGATCTATTACCTTCCTTTTTTGGAAGAAGAACTCAGCGAAGACAAAATTGCGCATTGGCGAGGTTTTGAGGAGCGCAACGACTTTGTATTTATAGGCAATTTCCTGCACGAGCCCAACTGGAATGCCGTTCAGGTGCTTAAAACTACTATCTGGCCCTTGCTACGAAAGGCGCTTCCACAAGCAAATTTGCATATTTACGGTGCGTATCCCTCGCAAAAAGTACTGCAGCTGCACCAACCAAAAGAAAACTTCTACATCAAGGGCAGGGCAAAAAATGCAAGGGAAACCATTTCCAACTATAAAATCTTATTAGCGCCCTTACAGTTTGGCGCAGGTGTAAAAGGCAAACTGATTGATGCCATGCAGAGCGGCACACCAAGTGTAACCACCACCATAGGCGCCGAAGCCATTAAAGGCGAGATGAACTGGAACGGCTTTATTGAAGACAACCCTACACAGTTTGCTGCAAAAGCGACCCATCTTTATCAAAACAAGGAACTCTGGGAAAATAGCCAACAAAACGGCATCGGTATCATCAACCAGCGCTATTCAAAAACATTATTTGGCCAGGCCTTGATCAAACAGCTACATGGGCTACTGGCCAACTTAACCGAACATCGTCAGCAAAACTTTTTTGGCCAGCTGTTGCATTACCATACCGCACAAAGCACCAAATACATGTCGCTTTGGATTGAGGAAAAAGGGAAGAGAAGTTGAAAGGTTAAAAGTTGAAAGTCTAAAGTCTAAAGTTGAAAGCTGGAAATTTAAAGCATAACATTTTATTCCCCTCTGTGGAGGGGTGCCCGCAGGGCGGGGTGGCTTAAAAGAAAGGAAGTAGAAGTTAAAGGTTGAAAGTCTAAAAGTTTAAAGTCCAAAGCTGAAAGCACCCCAACTTTTCAACCTCAATTCGGCAACCCTACACAACAATCCCCCAATCCCGCCTCAACTTTACAACATGACAACAATACTAAGCTAGAAACTCCGTAAATTTGCGCCATGGCAAAAATATCCATCAATCTGGCAACAGGTTCTCTGCAACAGGAAGAAATTATTGTAGGCATCGATTTAGGCACCACCAACAGCTTGGTTGCCTTCATCAATCCAGACAAGCAACCACAGGTTATCAACGATACCGGCAAAGGCGTTCTGGTACCATCGGTAGTGCATTTTAACGAACAAGGCGACGCCGAAGTGGGCAACGAAGCCAAGGCTTTTTTAACCACCGATCCTGCCAATACCATTTTTTCGGTGAAGCGCCTATTGGGTCGTTCCTATAAAGACGTAGCCAGCCATCAGGATATTTTTAGCTACAAAATTATCGACGACGACACCGATGCCTTGGTAAAAATCAAAGCCGGCAATAAATTTTATACCCCTATCGAACTTTCGGCCGAAATTTTAAAAGAACTGAAAGCAAGGGCCGAACATGCCCTCAAAACTCCGGTCAACAGGGCTGTAATTACCGTTCCGGCCTACTTTAACGATAGCCAGCGACAAGCTACGCGTGACGCGGGCAAACTGGCCGGACTAGACGTATTGCGCATTGTAAACGAACCAACCGCGGCCAGCTTGGCTTATGGACTGGGCCTAGACCCTACCCAACAAAAAACCATTGCCGTATACGATTTGGGTGGCGGCACTTTCGACGTGTCAATTCTTCAAATCCAAAACGGAATTTTCGAAGTACTTGCCACCAATGGCAATACGTTTTTGGGTGGCGACGATTTTGACCGAGCCATCCTCGATTATTGGATAGCAAAAAACAACTTAGACCTTAAAACACTTGCGCAAGACCATGTGCTGATGCAAACCCTGCGTCTGCAGGCCGAAGCGGCCAAAAAAGCATTGTCCACGCAAAACCTTTACAACGAAAAGCTGGGCGACATTTGGTGCACTTTAGACAAGCAGACTTTTGAACAGTTGATCGAAAGCAAAGTAGCCGAAACCATCAATTGCTGCAAGCAAGCCTTAAACGATGCCCATTTAAAAGCAAGCGAAATAGACGAAGTGGTTTTGGTAGGAGGCTCAACCCGTACACCATTTGTCAAACAGGCAGTCAGCCATTTCTTCAACCGCCAACCGCACGACCAAATCAATCCCGATGAAGTAGTAGCCCTTGGGGCAGCCATTCAGGCCGATATTTTGGCCGGAAATCGTTCAGACATTCTATTGTTGGATGTTACGCCACTATCGCTGGGCATCGAAACCATGGGTGGCTTAATGGACGTAATCATTGCCCGCAACAGCAAAGTGCCTACCAAGGCCGGTCGTCAGTACACCACCTCTATTGATGGACAGGTGAACATGAAGATTTCAGTTTACCAAGGCGAACGCGATTTGGTAAAAGAGAACCGCAAACTGGCAGAATTCGATTTGAAAGGCATTCCGGCTATGCCCGCAGGACTTCCAAAGGTAGACATCAACTTTTTGCTGAACGCCGATGGTATTTTAACCATACAGGCCATCGAACTGCGTTCGGGCGTAAAACAGGAAATCGAAATCAAACCAAGCTATGGCTTAACCGATGATACAGTAGAAAAAATGCTGATCGACAGCATTGAACACGCCAAAAGCGACGTAGAACAGCGTATGCTGATTGAAGCCAAAAGCGAAGGCGAACAATTGGTTTATACCGCAGAACGATTTATTGGCAAAAATTCGCAAATCTTAAGCGAGGCAGAAATCAGCAGCACAAACACCCATATCAACGCGCTCAAAGAAGCATTAGCCAAAGGCGAAAAAGACCTGATCCTGAAAAAAGCCGACGAACTGAACGAATTTACCCGACCTTTTGCCGAGCGATTGATGGACATGGCGGTTGGACAAGCCATGAAAGGCAAGAAAATAGACGAATAGCATTGACTTGGCCAATTGAAAAGGGAAAGCAACTACGTTGCTTTCCCTTTTTTGTTATTTGTTACTGTTCGTAAACCGAAAGCGAAGCTCCCGGTATCGGGGTAGCGCCACTCGAGCCCAACTGGCTGAAAGAAAAACTGGCACCCATATCGGTATTGGTTTCTACCGCACAATAATACGGACTGCTCAACCACGAACAGCCGCTTACATCAGCATCATCAACCTTAATGTAATGCACACCGGTGTTGATATATTTGTACTCGGCCCTCACTTTACTTAAAGAAAAGGCACTCTGGGTAACCACCAAAGCCAGGCCAGCCAATAAACATAAACTTGGCATACTCATCTGTTTCAGTTTTCTCATCATCGTTTGACTGCTGTTTTGCATTTGAAAAAGCAGACGAAAAAGTTTGGTTAAGGGAAAGATTGATTAGCTGTTTTCTGCTTTACCTAAGTTAATCGAAACCAGTTGTTTTTCCTTCACATGATAAAAAATCGAACATTTTTGCATTCTATAAGTATCAATTGTTTTCTTTAAAGCATAAGATACATTCCTATATTTATTTAACTCAACAAAGGATAATTTTACACCAATGACAACCTGCATTCAAACCACTTCCGAAAATCCCGATTTTCAGCAACTCGTTAAGCTACTCGATGCTGATTTAGCCGAAAAAGATGGCAGCGAACATGCTTTTTATGCCCAGTACAATAAAACCGACAACATTAAACATGTTATCGTGGTTTACCGCTCCGGCCTGCCCGTAGGCTGTGGAGCCATCAAAGCCTTTTCGGTAGAAGCCATGGAAGTAAAGCGGCTATATGTGAAACCCGAAAACCGTGGCGAAGGCATTGCAACTACTATCGTTAAGGCACTTGAAGATTGGGCCAAATCATTGGGCTACGAAAAATGCGTGCTCGAAACCGGCAAACGCCAAAAGGAAGCCGTTGCACTTTACCAGAAAAACGGCTACCAAATTATCCCCAACTACGGACAGTATATCGGCGTTGACAACAGTGTTTGTTTTGAAAAGATTTTGAGGTAATGGATAAGCGTAAAAACGTATTGGCCATCATCGGCAGCACCAGGGCCAACTCTTCCAACCTCAACCTCGTTAAAACTTTTGCCAGGCAAAGCGAACATGAGTTCGATGTACATATTTTTGAAAGCATAGGCAACCTGCCACATTTTAATCCGGATCTTGACACCGAAAGCCCTCCCCTAGAAGTCGTTGCCTTTAGAAAGCTGATTGAGCAAGCCGATGCTTTGCTCATCTGTACGCCGGAATATGTTTTTAGCCTGCCGGGCTCATTAAAAAATGCCATCGAATGGTGTGTATCAACAACTTTGCTCTCACAAAAACCTACCGGATTGATTACCGCATCAGCCTCTGGACTGAAAGCGCACGAAGAACTGCAACTGGTGATGAGCACGGTAGAAGCCAGGTTTACCGAGGCCACTACCCTTTTGATACCAGGCATCAAGGGAAAATTCGACGCAAACGGCAACCTCGTTGACGAACCTACCATTAAACAGCTCAAAGCATTTGAACTGGCTTTTGGAGCATTGCTTGATTAGCTATGCCGTGCTTTCTAGGTTTTAAAAAATTCGAAAGTATTTTGTATATTCAAGTATGAAAAGATTAACGTTTACGCTCGCGTTAATCATCCCATTGCTATTATGTACTTCGTGGGGATTTTTTGCCCATCGGCGCATTAATCAACTGGCCCTATTTACTTTGCCACCCGAAATGCTGGGCTTTTACAAAAACGCCCACCAATACCTTACCGAACAGGCCGTTGGACCAGACAGGCGCAGGTATATCGATACGCTTGAAGCGCCAAGGCATTACCTCGATGTAGAAAACTACGAAACGCACATCGACAGCATTCCGGAGAAATTCAAGGATGCGCTGGCCAAGTATGGGCAACAGAAACTTAACGAAAACGGCATTGTTCCTTGGCAGATCCAGCGAAGCTACTACGGTTTGATTAAAGCCTTCCAACTACGCGATTCGATAAAAATATTAAAATACTCGGCCGATTTAGGCCATTACATTGCCGATGCCCACGTGCCGTTGCATACTACAGCCAACCATAACGGACAGTTAACCAACCAAGTGGGCCTGCATGCTTTTTGGGAAAGCAGGATTCCGGAGCTGTTTGCCCAAAACTACAAACTGATAACAGGAAAGGCCCATTACATCAATGATCCCTTAAAAAGTGCCTGGGCCATAGTAAAGCACAGTCACCTGCTGGTAGATACCGTGCTGAAGATCGAAGCCGAGCTGCATGCCGAATTTCCTTCAGACCAGAAATACAGCTTTAGTGAGCACAACGGCACTATCGTTAAACAGTACGCTTCTGCCTATGCCAAAGCCTACCAAGACCGCATGCAGGGCATGGTAGAAAAACAAATGCGCGCAGCCATTTTAGCAGTAGGTTCTTTCTGGTATTCGGCATGGGTTGATGCCGGTCAGCCAATACTTAAAAACCTGGTTAAAACCGAGCCAAGCCCCGAAGAAAAACGCGCTGCAGAACTCGAAGTGAAAAAATACAAAGAAGGCCGGATTATTGGTCGCGAATATTAATCTTCGCTCGCCACGGTCTCTTCGGCAGCTTTAGATTTAAACCTGCTCCTTACCGCAGCGTAAATGGCCGGGAAGAAAGTAACTACCGCAATGAGTACAACTACAATATCGAAGTTTGCCTTAAACCATGGAATTTGCCCCAACAAATAGCCCGCGAACAACAAGCTGAAAATCCACGACACGCCGCCTACAATATTGAAAGTCGTAAACCGGCCAAAAGGCATTTTGGCAATACCAGCCACAAATGGCGCTATAGTCCTGAAAATCGGCAAAAAGCGACTGAAAATAATAGCCTTTCCACCATGTTTTTCAAAAAACTCGTGCGATTGATGGTAATATTTGAGTTTAAGGATTTTGTTCTTCTCTTTAAATACGCCTGCACCGAGTACGCTGCCGAGTTTATAGTTGAGCGTGTTGCCCAAAATGGCTGCCACAATCAGGATCACTAGCATCAGCCAGATATTCAAGTCGGTTTTACCTCCTGCAATGAGTGCGCCTGTTGCAAAAAGCAGCGAGTCGCCAGGCAAAAAAGGTGTTACTACAAAGCCTGTTTCGGCAAAAATAATAAGGAAAAGGATGAGGTAGGTTAAAGTATGGTATTCGTTTACAATGTCGGCAAGGTGCTTATCAATGTGCAGAATAAAATCCAAGAGTTGTTGCAGTAGTTCCAAAATATCTGATTTTTGCCCAAAAATAGGCATCTGCTTTTGATAACCGCGTATCTTTTAGAAATTATTAGTTATAAATTACCTTATTGATTTTTAAGGTGGCATTTGAAGTGCCGTTAATCCAGATGGTATAGATTTTACCGGCCTCAAATTCAGATCCTGCAATGGTTTTATTTGCACTGCTGCCCAAAACCGAAATGTTAAGGTTAACATTTGGTTCTATAGAAAAATAGCCCGACGCTCCCTTAAATGGCAATGAATTAACCAACAAAACGCCTCCGGCCAGGTTTACATTCAGGGCATTGGTAAAAAAGGCGCCCAGGTTGATGATGCGTATCTTCGCTTTTCCCGCTTCTGTGGCGCCCAAATTATCTTCAAAAGTGAGCACTTCACCATTGCCTGTTTTGTCTTCTACATAAAATGAGGTGTAAGACAAGGTGGGCACAAAATTAAACGATGTGGGTGTATCTGCTACCCCATCAATAGCCACATAGGTATTTTTAACGCCCGATTGCACCTTTACATAATCGCTTACCTGTCCGGCATCAAGTGCGGCCATATTTATTTTGATATCGTCTAGATAAAAATCAACCTGCCCCGATTTGTTAGCGGCATTGATCATTTTCACCTTGGCATCTCCCTTTACCTCGTTTGTACCAGGCACATCGTCCTTTTTACAAGAAAACAGACACAAAACTGTAGCAAAAAAAAGCAGGCTCAAATAAAATGAGGTCCTATTTACGTGAGTAGAGATCGTTTTCATCAAGAGTTTGGTTAGGATGGGTATAATACAACAATGGCTCGGTCAAAAACCAAGCCATTATTTATGATTGTATTAATTTTGAACTATTTGCGCTTAATAGCTGTTGTTCAGCATCACTGGCATTACCAACATCAGTACGTCTTCGTTCTCATCGTTGGTTTGTGGGATAAGCAAACCTGCACGGTTCGGGGTAGAAAGTTCTAAAGTTACTTCCTCGCCGCTTAAATTGCTCAACATCTCGATCAGGAAACGGGCATTGAAACCGATTTCCAAATCTTCGCCTTCATATTGACAGCTTAAACGCTCGTGTGCTTCATTGGCAAAATCCAAATCCTCAGAAGAGATATTCAATTCGCTGCCACTGATCTTTAAACGAACCTGATGGGTGGTTTTATTGGCAAAAATAACTACCCTGCGCAAAGTGTTCAGGAACAATGCCCTGTCAATAACCAGTTTGTTCGGGTTGTTTGCCGGAATTACCGCTTCGTAATCTGGATAGCGCTCGTCGATTAAGCGACAAACCAAATTGATGTTTTCGAACTTGAAGAAAGCACTGGTGGCATTGTAATCAACCGATACATTAACATCGGTGCTTGGCAAGGCGGCCTTGAGCAGGGTTAATGCTTTTTTAGGCAGGATAAATGACGAAGCTTTATCAGCTTTGCTATCCATGCGGCGGTAACGTACTAATTTATGGGCATCGGTAGCTACAAAGGTAATGTGCTGAGGCGAAAGCTGGCAGTATACGCCAGTCATTGCCGGACGAAGCTCATCGTTGCTTACCGCGAAAATGGTTTTGGTAATGGCTTCGGTTAAAACCGATGCCGGCAGGTTTACCGAAGAGGCATTCTCTACGACCGGGATTTTCGGAAAATCGTCGCCGTTTTCGCCACTCAGTTTATATTTTCCATCTCCTGCACTGATCTCAATCGCAAACGAATTATCGTCGATGTTGAAAGAGATGGGCTGATCTGGCAAAGTCTTTAAAGTATCTAATAAAATTCTCGACGGAACGGCTACTTTACCTTCTTCTTTTGATTCGACAGCCAAAGAGGTCGTCATGCTGGTTTGCAGGTCGGTAGCCGAAATAGTGAGGCTGCCATCCTTGATCTCGAACAAGAAGTTTTCTAATATAGGCAAAACAGTACTGCTGCTTGAGGCACCATTAACTGTTTGTAAATGTTTTAATAACGTAGAAGTGGATACTATAAATCTCATAGTTTATTTTGTCTATTCTCAAAAATATAAAAATTACTTCGCATACTTATGTTTACGGTAATAATGTTGAAAAATTGCAAAACATATCAACAATAAAATCGGGGCAACCGCATTGATCAGCTGCCATTTTGTTTTTTCGGTGCGCAGCCTGGCTTTATCCAGCAACCTTACCTTGATTTCCTTGTTGCGCAGGGCGATAAGGTTATCGTCATCGGTAAAATAATCGGCTATATTGAGCAGCAAGGCCTTGTTGCCATAGTTCTGTTGCGTATAGCGATCAAATCCCAACGGAAAGGGCGAACCATCGTTGCGGCTTACCTGGTTCTCGAATACGTCGCCGTCGCCAATGACCATCATTTTAGTAGGCACACTTTGGGCAGGTACGTTGTAGTTTTCGGTAATGCCTGCAGGTATAGGCCTGTTTAAAAACACCGATTTGAATTGACCTTCCAGCAATACGCCTACCGCTTTGGGCGAACTGGTGTACTCTTCCTGTTTAGGCTGTTCGTTAAGCATTTGCAAAGAAAGCATCCTTGGCGTTTCGAATACCTTATTGTAAGGCGAAGTGTACAAAACCACTCTTTTGTTTACGTTGGGCACGCCAATGGTATCAACAGTACTGGCAAACTGGCCGCGTATACCGTCAATGTTTTTAGTCAGGCTACTCGAGGTATCGGGCAGCAGCACCGGATAAAATACCCAAGGTGCCAAATCTATCTGCGCCTGTTGGCCAGGGGCGCCTGTGGCAATAGGAATAGAAGCGCAATTGACATCGGCAATCAGGTTGTAATTGATCCTCGCGCCGTATTCGAACAGCATATCGTCTATGTTCAATTGCCTGTTAAAGGTCATTTCCTGTCCACGGTGCTGCAAACTGTCGAGCTCTGCCCCAACCTGGTCAATAGCCCATACCAAACGGCCGCCCTTCATTACAAAATAGTTGATTTTGTACTTTTCCATTTCGCTCAATGGGGTTTGCGGTTTGGCTATAATCAGCACCTTCAAGCTATCCAATCCTTCTTTGGTAATAAGCTTAAGATCTACCCGGCCTACATAATGCTGCTGCGAAAGCGAAGTAATGGCATCGTAAAGGTAAAGATTGGAAGGCTCGCCATGGCCTTCGGTAAAACCGATCCTTGGATTGGAACCGCTCCTTAAACGCTTAATGGCCGAAGTAAACTGATATTCGAGGTTTTGTATAGAACTGGTGATGTTTTCTTCATAGTCGCTGGCTGCACCGCCCGTTTTCTGCAAGAGATTGATGGGGGTTTGCTTGCCGTTGTATTCTACCAATGCCATCGGAAAGATGATTTTTTGGGTCAATCCGGCATCGTTTTTAATATTTACCGCCATCGGCTTAATGCCAATACGCGCTAAGCTATTGATCACGGTATCTTGTTCATTGGCAGGCAGCCCTTTAAGCGGGTCTTCGAACACGATCTTGATATTGGCTTTCGAATAGGCCTTGTAATCGTTCAGCAAATCTTTGGTCGCATTGCGCAGCCTTTTAAAAGCAGCCGGAATTTCGCCATCCAAAAAAACGGTAATGACGATATCGTGATCGGTTTTGGCCAGGTTGTCCTTGGTTTTTTGGGTCAGGGTATAACGCTTTTCCTTGGTAAAATCGAAACGTGTATAAAACCGCTGGGCCAGCACATTGAGCAGCGTCAATGCGAGCACAAAAACAATTATGCCAACATATTTATTGTTCTTTTTTACCATTTTCGGCCTCCTATCGCCAATTTGCTCAGACCCAAAAACAAGGTCACAAAGCTGATGAAATAAACGAGGTCGCGCGTGTCGAGTACTCCCCTGCTGATGGATTGATAGTGTTCGTTGATGCCCAGATTAACCAGCAAGCCTTCCAAAAACTGAAATTCGAACAATTTGCTGGCCGAATCGAAGCCACTAAAGCTAAAAAAGCAAAGGAATACAGCCACCGCAAAAGCAATAACCTGATTTTTGGTGATGGAAGAAGCAAAAATCCCGATGGCCGTAAAGGCACTGCCCAGTAAAAACAGCCCCAAATAAGAGCCGATAACTGCACCGCTATCGATATTGCCTTTGGGGAGTCCCAATTGATAAATACTGTAATAATAAACCGATGTTGGAATTAAGGCGAAGAGCAACAATACCACACAAGCCAGGTATTTGGCGGCAATGAGCTGCAAATCGGTTAGCGGGCTAGTAGCCAAAAGCACGTAAGTGCCTTCCTTGCGTTCTTCGGCAAACGAACGCATGGTGATGGCCGGCACCAGAAACATGAATAAGAAGGGCACTAAGCCAAAAAAGCTGCCCAGTTCGGCATAGCCGTAATCCAGAATGGAGGTATCCGGAAAAAACCAGAGGAGCAGCGCACAGGCCAACAAAAAAACACCAATGGTAATATAGGCCATTAGCGAATTTAAAAAACTGAAGAGTTCTCGTTTAAAAACTGCGTACATGCATCGGAATTAATACGGCCGAAGTTAGAGAATATTCGGCAATTTTCATGCATGGGTTAATTGGTTCATTGGCTGATTAGTGAGGTGGATTGCTGCATCCTCAGGTGGTGATGTGCCCTGCTTTGAGCCTTGGCCTTTTTGCTTGATGGCTACCTTTTATAGGATTGGTGCTTTGTTCAAGCTGCGAACTGAAAACTGCCTGATTGTAAATCTCATTCCAGCCAATGCAATACATCTTCCAGTGCCAACCATTGCGCCCGCCAACAAAAAAAACTCCCCTGCGGGAGGAGAGTTTTTCATTATCGCTTTGGTTTCAGCTTAGAAAGTAAAGCCTGCGCCAATCGTAAAAACCCTGTTCTTGAATTTTACGATATCTGATGCATCGCTGCCCAAAATATTGCTCAAGCCCAAGCCATAGCCGGCATGAAAGTTAAGCCCATTTTTAAGTTCGAATCCAGCCATAAAGTTAAGGCCGAAATCGCCACGCTTGAAATCTGTTCCCAGTTCAATGTCTTCTTTTGCACCACCAGCCTTGGCGTTGGCATCAACGGCGATGGCGTAATATGGACCAAAACCCAAAAATACCTTGCCTGCATTGCCGGCGTTGAATCTCACTACGGCATTAACCGGAATTTCGATATAGGTAAAGTTCAGGGTTCCAGTAACCATTTCGTTGCCGTCTTCAATATCGATAGCGCCGGTTACCTTGGTTCCCTTGTTACTCAAGGTTAATCCAGGTTGTACCGAGAACATGGGCGAAACCGGAATATCAACGGTACCACCTACATAATAAGAGGTTTTAGAGTCGAGGCTAACCGAAGCACCCATGGCCGAAACCACCATATTAGGGAAAGCCACGCCGGCCTTGATGCCAAATTTAACCGGAGCGTTTTGGGCAGATGCCGTAAAGGCTAACGTTGCTGCCATCGTCAACAAAAGAAATGTTTTCTTCATCTGTTTGTTTTGTTTATGGTTTTATCTGATTTTCAGCAAAGTTATAATAACTAGTCAATTAGTTCAATTTTTAGCCAAAATTTAACGCATCAAAAAGGCTTTCCAAATGAAAAGCCTTTTATTTAGCCTCTGCAGGCTCTTGACCAAGAAACGGCTTTGTTTCTAAAGTCCAAAATTATAGCCTATACGCAAGCCCAACAAAGACAAGCTTCCGCCATTGGCAGATAGGTTTTCGTAGCGAAGCCCTATGTCTACATTGTTTTTGCTTTTAGAGGCAAGGGACACGCCCAGGCCAGGGGCGAAAGTGAAAGCAGTAACACTACTTCCATCTCCCGAAAGAATAGATGCTCCCAATTCGGTTGCCCCGTAAAAACCCTTGCCAAAATAATACTTGGCACCAGCTTTAAGCGGAATAAGGTTAAGGCTTTCACTTGCTCCCCTTTCTGTGCTAAACAGGTTAACATAACCTGCCGATAGCGTAAAATTTAATGCAGTTGCAATAGGATGCTCATATTTTAGCGAAGCACCTATGCCTAATACGCCCGACGAGCCTTGGCTTACCGGTAATACGACTTCGGCACCTATGCCCAATTTCTGAACCGCACCTTGGGTTTGAGCCTGCGTTGTATAGCCTGCAAGGGCCAATAGCGCCAATAAGAATGTTTTCTTCATCTGTTTGTTTTGTTTATGGGTTAATCTGATTTCTGGCAAAGCTATAATAACTAGACCATTAGTTTACATTTTCGCTCAAATTTAATCTCTAAAAAAAGAGCTTCCTTACGGGAAGCCCTTCATTGCTATAGATTTTGAGAAAGTTATAGTCCGGAATGAACATCCGTTGGACTAACTGCCTGCTAAGTTCTCCTAATTTTTTAATCTTCACCTATCCGTAGCCATTTTTTAACGCTTTTTAACCTGTTTTACGCTTTTTAACAAAAAAGCCTCCCAAATTTGGGAGGCTTTTTCAATATCAGTTGCGTTCAGTTCTTACAAACCGAAAGCATAAGCTAAACGTAGACCAACGAATGATGCAGTACCATTGTTAGACCATCCTTCGTAACGTACACCAAAATCTAAGCTAGATTTATCGGCTACTGAGAAAGATGCACCAAGACCTGGCGAATAAGCAAATGCAGTTGAACCACCAGTTTCAGTACTGAAAGCAGCACCTAGCTCGGCAGCACCGTAGAAGTTGCCACCAAAATAATATTTACCGCCAACTTTAACTGGGATAGTACCTTGGTTTTTAAAGCCTAAATCTTTCCATTCTTTTTTTGGAGACATTGAAATGTAACCTGCAGAACCTGTTAAGTTGAATGATTTAGCTACTGGGTGCTCATATTGCAATGAACCACCATAACCTAAGCTATAACCAGTTGACAAATCGCCCACTGGAAGTGCAAACTCTGCACCTACGCTTAATTTACTTACCGCACCTTCAGTTTGAGCTGATGCTGCAAGGCCTAACCCGGCTACCAATGCTAATGATAATAATAATTTTTTCATGTGTTGTGAAATTAAATTGTTTATTTATTGCCTACTCAGACGCAACAATTCAGCCAATAGTTACAAAACATTCAAAATTATCTGAACAAAAAAGCTAATAAAATGAATTTCAGCTGGTTAATTTTCTAAAAATTTCTTCAAGCGATTCGCCAGCATTCTGGCTCTTTAAGTCGGCCATCGTGGCATTTGCGACAATTTGTCCTTTGCTGATAATGATTACTTCGTCGCAGAGCGCTTCTACCTCCTGCATGATATGCGTAGACAAAATGACAGTCTTATTTTTGCCCAAATCCCTAATCAGTTTCCTAATATCGGCCAATTGGTTAGGATCTAAGCCCGAAGTAGGCTCGTCTAGGATAAGTACCTGCGGATTGTGGATAATAGCCTGGGCCAAACCTACCCTTTGCTTATAGCCTTTGGAGAGCTCGCCTATTTTTTTGTGTTGCTCGGAACCCAGCCCCACCATGGCAATCACTTCGCGAATTCTTTGGTCGAGGTTGTGTACACGGTACAACTGGCCTACAAAGCCCAAGAACTCGCGCACATACATTTCATTGTACAATGGCGTATTTTCGGGCAGGTAGCCAATGAGGCTCTTTACCTGCAAGGGAGCGGTTACCACGTTTTGGCCACAAACTTCGGCTTCGCCGGCACTTGGGCTCAGATACCCGGTCAGCATCTTCATGGTCGTAGATTTACCTGCTCCATTCGGGCCCAAAAAGCCTAATATCTGTCCCGGCTTCGCTTCAAAGCTAATGCCATCAACCGCTTTCTGCTGTCCAAAGTATTTGGTTAAAGCCTTTACGCTGATGCTCAATTTATTTGATGGTTAAGTTTGCAAATTTCAATTTTTTCTCGGCCCTATAATTATCCAATTGCTTTCCTGCCAATGCCAATTCGTCGCTCGACAAAATATCGGCACCGTTAGCAACCAATTTTTCATAAACCTTTTGGTTGGGATTGGCTATGGCGCTCTTGTCTAAGTTGCCCATGGTACCCAAAATACAAGTAATTCCTTTGCTGTGCAAATATTCGTACACCGCCTTATCGGGAGCCGACGTACCAACAAAAGCTACAATCCTATGGTTTGGCACGCCCATCTGGTTTAAACGCTCAATATCAGCAATGCTTCTGGCCGATGCCGAAATCATCAAGTCAGGCGCCAAGCGGTGCACTTCGGCGGCCTGATTGGCATTGTAGGTAATGATAATCGAGTTGCTTTCTGATTTGGTTTTACGTACCGAAGCAATAATCTTGGCATAAGGAACACCTTTTTTCAAATCAATGGTAAACAAAACCTTATGCTTGCCCCAGGTTAGTACTTGGTCTAAAGTGGGGATCTTAAAGCTGGTTTCTTTGCCGTTATCGTCTTTGAGCCTAAATTTTTGCAATTCGGCATAGGTATAGTTGCCAATTAGTCCAGTGCCGGTGCTGGTCCTGTCCAATTTATCGTCGTGCATGATAACCAATGCCGAATCTTTGCTCAGGGCTACGTCAAACTCGATAATTACAGGCTGATAAGTTGTGGCATTTTCAAAAGTTTCGATGGCATTTTCGGGAAATCCGTCCATTGGCCCGCCACGGTGCGCGCTGATTAAGGGATAGCCGTCTGTTTTGCGGTTCAGGAAGTTCCTCAATTCATCCGCATTGCGAAACGAAAGGTAAAAATGTTTGGCAGGCGCTACAAACGACAAGCAAATCACGAACACTGCCCCTAGAGCTAGGTATATTTTTTTCATCTTGATATTTTTATTGCTGAAACAACCGTGATTTCGTGTTTAAAAGCCGCGCCTATTCCATGCCCAAAAGTAAACGAAATGTTTTAATTGTCTGATGATAGCATATTAAATTGTGATGAATGACTTGTAACATCTGTGCGATTGGTTCATTAATCATTAGTCATTGGTTCATTAGTCATTGGTCATTAGTTCATTGGTTTTAAAACTGATGCCGAACCGCAAACTACAAACTGCCAACCGCCAACTGTAAACCGATACTTGATACTTTCCCATAACCGAAAACTGTTTTTTATTATCTTTGTCGCATTATGGCTAAATCAAACGACGAACAATTTAAAAATGTAATCTCCCACGCTAAAGAATACGGTTTTGTATTCCAAAGTAGCGAAATATACGACGGACTAAGTGCTGTTTACGACTACGGCCAATTGGGTGCCGAACTTAAAAACAACATCAAAACCTATTGGTGGAAAGCCATGGTGCAAATGCACGAAAACATTGTAGGCATCGATTCGGCAATTTTCATGCATCCCAAAGTTTGGAAAGCCAGTGGCCACGTTGACGGCTTTAACGACCCGATGATCGACAATAAGGATTCGAAAAAACGCTACCGTGCCGACCAGTTGTTGGAGAACAAAATTGACGAACTGTATTCGGAATTAGCCAATTTCAGCGAAGCCAATCAAGCCCAATTCGAAGGATTTCAGCAAAGCATTCTGGCCATGAGCGATGAAGAACAAGCGGCTTGGATCAACGGCTTCAAAAATGAAACCGAAGCTTTAAACAGTTCACAATATCCCTTTGTTGAAGAACCAAGCTGGAGGTTTGTTAAAAAAGGCCTGGCGCTTGAGGTAGAAATGAACCTGGCCCTGAAGGCCGAAAACCTGTCGCAGCTAAAAGACCTGATTGTTGATTATAAGGTAATCTGCCCTATTTCCAAAACTTCCAACTGGACAGACGTACGTCAGTTTAACCTGATGTTCAGCACCCAATTTGGTGCCATGGCCGATGGCAGCGAAGAAGTTTACCTTCGACCGGAAACCGCACAGGGTATATTCGTCAACTTTCTGAACGTACAAAAAACCGGCAGGATGAAAATTCCTTTTGGCATTGCGCAAATTGGGAAGGCTTTCAGAAACGAGGTTATTGCCCGCCAGTTCATCATGCGCATGCGCGAGTTCGAACAAATGGAAATGCAGTTCTTTGTACGCCCCGGCGAAGACAAAAAATGGTTTGAATATTGGAAAGAGGCCCGCTTGAAATGGCACAAGGCCTTGGGTACCGCTCCAGAAAAATACCGCTACCACGACCATGTTAAATTGGCGCACTATGCCAATGCGGCCACCGATATCGAATTTGAATTCCCATTCGGATTTAAAGAAGTAGAAGGCATCCACAGTCGCACCGATTTCGACTTGTCGCAACACCAGGAATATTCTGGCAAGAAAATGCAGTATTTTGATAGCGACCTCGACGAAAACGGCAAGCCTTATGGCAACTATGTGCCTTATGTGATCGAAACTTCTATTGGCTTAGACCGCATGTTCTTGTTGACTATGATCAATGCACTTGAAGAAGAAGACCTGAGCACTGCCGAAAAGCAAGACAGCCGCACTTTGCTGCGTTTGCACCCTGCCCTCGCCCCTATTAAGGCCGCCATTTTCCCGTTGACCAAAAAAGACGGACTGCCTGAAAAAGCCCGTGAAATTATGGATAGCCTGAAATTGGACTTCAACTGCATCTACGAAGAGAAAGATGCCATTGGCAAGCGTTACCGCAGACAGGATGCCATCGGAACGCCTTTCTGCATCACGGTTGATCACCAAACCCTGGAAGACAATACCGTAACCATCCGCCATCGCGACACGATGGAACAGCAACGCATCGAAATCAAGGATCTTCATTTTACGATAGACAGCAAGGTAAGCTGGAGAACCTTATTAACTTAATTATTTTATTTCAGGTTAACATTGTATATTCATCCAAGAGCTAAATCCTCTTGGATGTTTTATTTCCGACTTATTTGAATGCCGAAAAAAATAGTTCTACTTATTTTACTTGTGGTTTTAATGGGAAGCAAATCCCGTGCAGCAATCTTTACGGTTCTAAATAACAACGATAGCGGACCAAATTCTTTTAGGGAGGCTTTAACAAAGGCAGCGGCCAACGGAAATAGCGAAATCGATTACATCTATTTCAACATTCCTGGCAATACCGTTGCCGAACGTACGATTAAACTTTTAACAGACCTCCCTTCCATTACAACAGACCTTGTTATTGATGGTTCTACGCAACCCGGCATCGATGTTTCTATAAATGGTGCAAAAATTATATTGGATGGGAGCGGTTTCGCCTATCAGTTTTTTAATGACCAGTCGGTTTTAAAGGTTTCACAGGTCAATGTTTTTGAAATGTA
This sequence comes from Pedobacter sp. TM02, assembly GCF_059705275.1. NCBI lineage: Bacteria > Pseudomonadati > Bacteroidota > Sphingobacteriia > Sphingobacteriales > Sphingobacteriaceae > Pedobacter > Pedobacter sp. TM02. The sequence continues at coordinate 1,201,881 of NZ_AP046530.1, read as the reverse complement.
CGGAATGGTTGTCAAGAACTTCTTCACCACTTTTATAGGTACTGTAACCGGCCCAAGAGGCCTATATTTTACTAAAAACACAAAAAAAGCAATCATCGGCGCCGTTGGCAAGGGAAATGTATTTTACAATGCCGCAGGCATAACCACCAATTTTGATCACCCAACCGATAAAGGTTCCATACAGAGTTTAACCCTAACCAACAATTTTTATGGCATACAGGAAGATGGAGTGGGCATAGCCACTGTTTTTGGTACTTCAAGCCACATATACCGAGGTATAGAAGTAAACGTTGGAGGGGAAACTCCTAGGGAAGGAAACCTGATCTATGGAATATTCGAACTCTTTCCGGCCGCCTACTCGGAAGCCTTAGCACAAAACATCAATATTACAGTAAAGAACAATATTTTTACAGCCAACAAAAACGAAGAGCGTCCGAATGTTACCGTGGCAAAAAACAGCATTTATACCACATTTGGTCTTCCACAAAATATAAACCATCCGGCAAGCAGCAAGTTATCAATCACGGATAATGTTTTCGGCTCTGCACTAACGCTGGCAGGATTTGATAATGCCGACATCCTAATTTCAAGGAATTTCTTTGGCACATCTAGAGATCTTACCAAAAAGCTACCGGTCCAAGCACAGTTGCTAAGCCTAAACGCCATCAATGGACGTGTAATGGTTGGAGGAACAACGACCCAAGAAGGCAATGTTTTTACTAATGCAAATGACGATCTTCCTTTTCTAAAACTATATCCAGGCGCAGTATGGTCACAAAATTCAAATACCATAGAACTTTCCCACAATTCGTTTCTGTGCAACCCAAGTATTCCTTTTCTTTATGCCAATACAGGTCCATTTGATAAGGCTTTAGAGGTCTTTTTAGACGATGTAACCCCCAATACCGTTAGTGGCCGATCAAAACCTGGAGCTAGAATTGAATTGTTTTATTCAGACCCGGAGTGCACAAACTGTCAGCCTAAAAGATATTTTGCCACTGTTATCACAGACCCTTCAGGAAATTGGAAGTACACAGGCGCTGTAGAAACTGGCTATTCCATACTTGCCTCTGCAACCATCAACCAGATGACATCGGAGTTTTCAGACCCGCGAATTTACATGCTCAATGCTTTTGGCAAAACATTTAAAATAACACATCAGACCTGCGACTATCCGAATGGAAAGGTAGAAGGCGCATTTACCGTAAATGCAAAAAGCATAGAATGGGTAAACGAAGCTGGCCAAGTAGTAGGCACCTCTCTCGACCTGGTCAACATCCCTGCAGGAAAATACAGGATTAAAGCCCATCAGTTTGGGTGTGTTGTTTATTCTGAATGGGTTATCGTTGAAGACCAAAGACCTGCTTTGGCTTTTACTGCCACTCCAAATATTATACACCCCTCTTGTGGCAATTTAGGGTCTATTTTGAACCTTTTCCCTAATTACTATAAAGATTTTAGCTGGCTAGATGCCAATGGCAAGATAGTAGGCAAAGATAGAGAATTGAAAAATGTACCGGCGGGAAGCTATACCCTACATCTTGTTGGCCTTACTGATTGCGAGAAAGACTTTGGTCCTTATGTTATCAACAATGTTTCTGGCCCTAACGCCGATCTGAGCAACATGACCCGCTCCAATACTACCTGTATCGCAAATACTGGAAGCATTAAAGGAATTTTGGCCACTGGCACAGGCAATTTAACTTATCAATGGACAGATCGTACAAACGCCGTTGTGGCAACAAGCTTAGCTTTGGAAAACATCGGAGCAGGTTCTTATCGGCTCGCAATAAAGGATGAAAGCGCATGCCCTCCATTAATACTAGGTCCTTATGATATTGCTGAAGATGGAGCCATTGTTTTGGATGAATCGCAAGCGGTTTTTAAAGCTTCCGCTTGCAGCTTGGCTACAGGCTATGTAAAGGGCATTCTGGTTTCGGGAGCAACAAGCTATACATGGTTCGACAAAGCAGGCAATCAAGTTTCGTCTAGCAGGGAATTGGAAAACATCAAGCCTGGCGAATACAAGCTAGTGGCTTCAAACGAATTAGGCTGTTCTAAAGAAAGTAAATATTATACAATTTCCGAATCGCAACCCCGGGTATTCCCCGATTACAACATTACTGTAGTTAATGCCAGTTGCAATCTAAACAACGGCTCATTAGCAATAAACTTAGGTTCAGGAATAGTGCCTGCTTCAATGAAATGGGTAAACGAAACCAATCAAACGGTTGGAACAACTACTACCATAAACAATTTGGCTGCAGGCCTATATAAACTCTATTTAAAAGACGAAAATGGTTGCGAAGCGCTGTACAAATCGATTACGATCAACAGAATAGCACCACTAACCATTAATGAGGGCGCCATCAATATCAGTTCAGATCTTTGTGGACAAGGCGTAGGCGCTATCGACAATGTTATAGTTACAGGGGGACAAGTCCCTTATCGGTACAATTGGAAAAATCAGGATCAGCAACAAATCGGGACCATGCCAAACCTCTCCCATTTGCCGGCTGGCATCTACACGCTTTCGGTAACCGATGCCTTGAACTGCGAAGTAAAAACATGGCAAGTTGTTATCCAAAACCAATCGTCGTCTTTAGAAACACCCCTTGTAGATCCTATCAGCATTTGTGCGCCCACTAAAGTCAATATAGCCGTAAAAAATGCAGTAAACGGTGGAACTTACAGGCTGTATGCTTCCTTACAATCTACACAGCCGATCGCAGAACAAAAAAACGGCATATTTCAAATCGACGTAGCTACCAATTCATCATTCTATGTTACGCAATTTTTAGGGGATTGCGAAAGCGCAAAAGGTGTAATCAATATAGAATTAAATGGTGCAGAACTTAAAATCCCCAGTTCTTTCTCGCCAAATGGCGATGGTGTAAATGATTTGTGGTCAATTACAGGGCTCGATAAATACCCCCGTGCCCAAGTAAAAATATTCAACCGACTAGGCACCAAGGTCTTTGAATACACCGGATCGGCGCTAAAGTTCGATGGAAAATATAGGGGAAGTAAATTGCCACCTGGTGTTTACTATTACATGATTTCGTTGTCAGAGAACTGTCGACAGCTTTCAGGAAGCCTGCTCGTTTTATAATTTTAGCTAAGTGTTCAGACGAAAGATTTTTATTGCTAATATGCCTTTCCGCTCAAAAAAGAAGAAAAGATAACAAATTGGCTTTTTTGTTTATTTTCGCAACGTACATTTAAAACTACATGAAAAATTTTCGCTCTATCATCTTACTCTTAAGCTTATTAACCCTTGGATTAAGCGCCTGCCAAAAACCTATCGATTTTCCGGAAGGTTCGGGGCCTGGTGGCACAAAGAAAACAATTTCAGCCTTCTTTAAGGCCAAAGTAAACGGAGTTTGGGTAGAATGCAACATAACTACCGTGCAACTTTACAATACTCCTAACCCCACTATCCAGATTTCGGCTTTCAAAGGTGCTACAGATGGTTTTACCATCGCCCTGCAAGACTATACCGGCGTTGGTGATTATAGTTTGGGTTCGCTAAACACGGCATCTTATGTCAATGATTTCAAAAACCCTTTTTCGAACAACTTTATAGCCGAGAAAGGCAATGTTAAGATTACCAGTGCTAATGCCAAAACGATTAAAGGTACTTTTGAATTTAGCGGCTTCAACATCGATGGAAATGCCACCAAAGAGATAACCGAAGGCTCGTTTGAGCTATCGCTAGAAACACCAATCGCTCCGACACCTGGCGATAACGACAAAAACCTAAGCACCAAAGTTGATGGCACTCCAGTATCATTTATTGTAGCGGCCGCGGGTATGGTACAAACACCATTGGGCAAAACCATCAGTATTGCTGGCGTCAATGGCACAAAAGCCATCTCTATAGCCATTTTTGATTATACCGGACCTGGTACCTACACCCTAAATGACTTGGCTCAGGTGGGCTACAACCAAGATCAAAGTCAAACAGGCTCTTTCCTATCTGCAACCGGAAAAGTGGTGGTCAACAGCTACATTAATGGTGTAATCAAAGGGACTTTCGAATGTGTGGCGCCAAATGAGGATAGCAGCCTTAATACCAAAGTAACGCTTACCGAAGGGAAATTCGAGGTGAAATTGCAGTAGCTTGGAGATAAAAGCGCAACGCATTATGGAAGCCAAATAATTTTAGAGCGCGGCTTTGATCGAATCTTCGGAGCGGGCAACCACGGCTTTGTCTTGATTAACTATAATTGGCCTTTGGATCAATATCGGGTTATCGTGCATCGCTTGCAGCCACTCTTCGTCGCTGAGGTTGAGGCCCTTATACTTTTCCAGGTAAACAGCTTCGTTGGTGCGGATCAGATCGTGTGGCTTGCACCCAAGCTTTTCTATAACCTCCTGTAGTGTGGCTAAACTCGGCGTATCTTTCAAATATTCGATGATTTCGAAAGGCTCTCCACATTCGGCCAAGGCTTTTAAAGCGGCGTTGCTCTTGCTGCAACTGCTGTTATGGTAAATGGTAATCATCTTTAGTTTTTGCCGTACCAATCGTGTTGGTCTATTCTGGTAATTTCGGGCTTCCCGATTTCGTTAAGCAAGCGGCGTGCGCCCACCAAAGTACTGCTCTGTGCATCGTAGTTGGCCGCGGTGGGCACCAAGCTATTGATTTTAACCATGCCTGCCGACTGGATAAACTGACCATTGCCCATGTAAATAGCCGTATGGGTAACCCTGCCACCGTTAACGCCCCTGCGCTTGGCCGCCGAGAAAAACAGCAGATCGCCGGGCTGTAGGTTATTGAGGCATTTGGTGAGGCTGATGTTATCGTTTTCGAGCACATCAACCGGATTACCAACCAGCGCCTGTTGTGAAGCATCTCTCGGAATCACGATCCCATTAAGAAAATAAGCCGTTTTGGTAAAGCCGCTACAGTCTACTCCTTTGATAGAGGTACCGCCCCATAAGTAAGGCACGCCCAACAAAGTTTGTGCGGTTGCCAAAATGGCATCGGCATTTGGATTGGGCCGTTTGATCCATTGATTGTATAATTTGGCCTGAACCTGTGGCAGGTAAGCTATCCGGCCATCGGGATAGCTTACCTTGTAAAAATCCTTCTCCTGCCCTAACAATTGCAGGATATTACCACTTACCAAATCAGACACTCTTTTCGAGCTCACATCGGCTTGGCTATAGCTATGGCCATAATCGGCCACAAAAACAATTTTGCTTGTCTTTTGCCAAGCTTCAAACTGCGCTTTGTCCATCAGGCCTAGGGCACTGCCGTCAACCCACGACAAGTAGCCATCGGGGGTTTGCACCAAATAGAAACCTCCCTGTTTCTTGAATACCTTTACAGGAGTGCCCAAAAGCATTTGGGTTAGGAGCTCTGCCGCATTTTGCGGATGCGCCCTGTTGTTGCAAACCGAAAGGTTGGCCACACCATATTCGAAACCGTTCAGTTCTTTGGCGGGCAAGAGTACCGCACTGAACTTGAGCGATGAAGCCTGTGGCCTTACCCGTTCAAATTCGTCCAATACTTTTTTTGAAGTGCTTTCCAGCTTTGCCGAATCGCCTTTAAGCTGCAGGTTGAAATAGATGGCCCGCTTATCGGGCGCATATTGTTTTTGTATTTCAACGGCTTTGGCTCTGTAGGTGCTGGTATCTGTTTGGGCACTCGCTACAGTCCCATACAGGCATAAAAATAGTACTGTATAAAAGCTTTTCATCTGCTTGTGAATTGAACAACTAAGTTACGTAAACTTGATTCTTTAATCCGAATGATAAGGTAATTTAATATTTACATCTTGCTTTTGGCGCTAATCCCGAAAACAGTTTCTTTAAAAATTATGTTATATTAGTTACTGTACCTTAGCCCTGAAGATCACTCGCATGTTAAAAAAACTACCGCTCCCTTTTTGGACCATCGCCTTGCCCGTGCTGGCTTGGATTGCCTATATCAGCCCGATTAATGGATTGGGCATTTTTGACGTGGTGATTTTAACCGCTTTGCTAATCGGTAGCGTTTTAGCCGCGGTACACCATGCCGAAGTTGTTGCCCACAGGGTTGGCGAACCTTACGGAACGCTATTGCTGGCCTTGGCCATTACCACCATAGAAGTAGCGCTGATTGTTTCGTTGATGCTTACTGGCGGACCCGAAACGACCGCCCTGGCAAGAGACACGGTTTTAGCGGCCACTATGATTATTTTGACCGGCATGATCGGGATTTGTTTATTGGTTGGGGGTGCCAAATACAGGGAACAGGAATTTAGCTTAAGTGGCGTGAGTGTGGCTTTGGTAGCCTTAATTGCCATTACCGTACTGACACTGATCTTGCCTAATTACACCACCAGCACGCCAGGCCCCGTTTATAGCCAGGTGCAGCTGGGCTTTGTGGCCATTATATCTCTTGTTATTTATGGCGCATTTGTATTGACCCAAACAGTTAGGCATCGCGATTTCTTTTTGCCACCAGGAGCAGATGGAAACGAAGATGAGCATGCTGCTCCGCCTACCTCAAAAACGGCATGGCTGAGTGGCTTTTTATTATTGGTTTGTTTGGGGATTGTGGTTTTATTGGCGAAAGCCCTGGCACCCGACATTGAAAAAGCGGTAATCAATGCTGGAGCCCCCAAATCGTTGGTAGGTGTAATTATTGCCGCGGTGGTACTTTTACCCGAAGGCTTGGCAGCCTTTGCGGCCGCCAGGAAAAACAGGTTGCAAACCAGCCTAAACCTGGCCCTGGGCTCGGCCTTGGCCAGTATCGGACTTACCATACCAGCAGTTGCCATGGTAGCCCTATTTACCGGAATGACCATAACCCTGGGTATAGACATGAAAGCAACCGTGCTGTTGCTCTTGTCGTTATTTACCATTATGCTATCGTTGGCTACCGGCAAAACCAATATGCTACAAGGAGTGGTGCTGTTGGTTATTTTTGCCACTTACCTATTTACTACTATTGCACCTTAATTCGATTAGACACTATTTTTTTAAACCATTCTGATTAGCTAAATTGCCGGCTTTTAATTGAATGAGCCGTACAAATATCCGTTCCACTTCCATCTACCTGGCCTTAATTTACCGTTTGCTGTTGTTAATGGTCATGTATTCGCTTTGCCGGCTGGGCTTTTACCTCACCAACCGGTCGTTGTTTAATCATTTAGACTTTGGCGAACTGACTTATGTATTTCTGGGCGGGCTTAAATTCGATATCGCGTCCCTGCTTTATCTCAACTCGCTTTACATCGTACTGCAGGCCATTCCTTTTTCCTTCCGATACCGCAACGGCTACCAGCGTTTTTGCCAATGGCTTTTCGTGGCGAGCAACAGCATCGGCATATTGGCCAATTTTATAGATTTTGCTTATTACAAATATACCCTCAAAAGAACAACTACGAGTGTATTTTCGCAGTTTAGCAACGAACAGAACAAGCTCAAGCTGACCTTTGATTTTTTGATTGACTATTGGTACCTGCTCATCTTTTTTATCCTTTTTATTTACGGTTTTATCAAACTTTACCAATGGATCAAGGTACAGGCAACTCCAAAATTCACCTGGCAGGTTTACCTTGCTCAAACCCTGGCCTTTATCCTGATTTTGGGATTTTGCGTAATTGGCATGCGGGGCGGCTGGCGCCATAGCACGCGCCCCATTACCTTGAGCAATGCCGGCGATTTTGTGAAATCGCCAAACGATATGAGTTTGGTGCTCAACACGCCGTTTACCATCATGAAAACCATTCAATCGGCTAATTTGAAACCGGTTTACTATTACAGCGAGCAAACTCTTGACAGCCTTTACTATCCAATCCACAAACCCGAACACAAAGCGCCGTTCAACAAGCTGAATGTGGTTTTTCTCATCATCGAAAGCTTGGGCAAAGAACATGTCGGCGCCCTGAACAAAGACCTGCTCAACGGCCAATACAAAGGCTATACGCCATTTATCGACAGCTTGGCCGCGCAGAGCTTTACTTCTACCCGAACCTACGCCAATGGCCGCAAGTCTATCGACGCCCTGCCATCCATCATTTCGGGAATCCCGTCCATACGCGAGCCTTTTGTGCTTTCTACCTACTCGAGCAACAAAACAACCAGCATAGCCAAGCTGCTGGGCGATGAAGGCTACGAAACAGCTTTTTTCCATGGCGCACCCAACGGCTCGATGGGCTTTTCGGCCTATACCAACCTAGCGGGCATCAAAAAATATTTTGGCAAGAACGAATACAACAACGACGCCGATTTTGATGGCATTTGGGGCATATGGGATGAACCTTTTATGCAGTACATGGCCAAAACCATCAATACCTTTAAGCAACCTTTCTTTACGGCTTTTTTCTCTGTTTCTTCGCACCACCCATTTAAAGTGCCTGAAAAATACGCAGGAAAATTTCCGAAAGGCCCTTTGCCAGTGCAAGAACCGATGGGCTATACCGATATGGCTATCGGCAAGTTCTTCTCCACCGCATCAAAAATGCCTTGGTTCAAAAATACGCTGTTTGTGCTTTGCGCCGACCATGCCACGGTTTCATACCTGCCCGAATACAAAACTGTTGCCGGCGATTTCTCCATCCCGATTTTATTCTATTACCCGGGTGGCGACTTGAAGGGCCGGACCGACAAAATGATCCAGCAGATAGACATTATGCCTACCGTACTCAACTACCTGAACTACGACAAACCGTATTTCGCCTTCGGATTTGATGCCTTTAGTCCGCAAAAAAACAATTTTGTAGTGAACAACAACGATGGCACGTTTAGCTTTTACCTGGGCGACTACCTGATGATGCACAACGGCAAAAAGGCACTGGCGCTGTACGATTTAAAAAACGACCGCCTCAACAAAACCAATTTGGTTGACCAACGCCCCGAGATACAGCAAAACATGGAAAAATACCTGAAAGCTTTTATCCAGCAATACGACAACAGGATGATCAAAGACCAATTAACCGCCAAATAAGATGAGAAAAAGAGCCTTGATGATCATCGATTTCTTTTACCCCCCATTTAAAAAATGGTTCAGCTTGCACACGTTCAGGTACATGGCCTCGGGTGGCATTACAGCAGCTACGGGTATCGTAGGCTATTTTGTGATTTATAATTACATTTTGCATCAGCAAGATGTACAAGTGGGCGGTTACCTCATTACCGCACACATTGCGGCGCTGGCCATCGAATCGGTATGTACTTTTATTGTGGGCTTCGTACTTAACAAGTATCTTGTTTTTACCCAATCGACCCTGAAGGGCCGTATTCAGCTTTTTAGGTATGCTACGGTGGTGAGCACCAATATTCTGCTCAATTATGCCCTGATGAAGATTTTGGTAGATGGCTTTCAATTTTATCCAACCATTGCCAAAGCTCTTATTACCATTGTGCTTGCCGTATTCAGCTATTTCTTGCAAAAACATTTCTCATTCCGGGTTAAAAAACAATAATGAAGGAATGATTGAATAATTGAATGAGGGAATGATTGGATGAGTGAATGAGAGATAAAGTTTTAGGCTTTCCTTCCTTCCTTCCTTCCTTCCTTCCGCCATCCAGCTCCCAACGCAATACGCTATACCCATCATCTTACCGTAAAAGCGCATTCTTTTTTTGGATTACTAGCCCGAACCCGCTATTTTAGCCTAATTCCCACAATCCACATGAAAAATGAGCGATTTTAATGATTTTAACAATCCGCAAGTAGCTAAACTGCCGAAGCACCTCCGACAATTTATTGTTGAGCAACATTACGAAAAATACACGCCGATAGACCAAGCGGTTTGGCGTTATGTAATGCGCCAGAACTATAGCTATCTCAAACATGTGGCTTATTATCCTTACATCAAAGGCCTGCAGCGCGCCGGATTGAGCATCGAATATATCCCGAACCTGCAAACCATGAACGACAACCTGGGCAAAATTGGCTGGGGCGCAGTAACCGTAGATGGTTTTATTCCGCCTGCCGCCTTTATGGAGTACCAGGCTTACCGCGTATTGGTGATCGCCGCCGATATCCGCCAGATCAACCATATCGAATATACGCCAGCACCAGACATTATCCACGAAAGTGCCGGTCACGCCCCCATTATAGCCGATACCGATTACAACAACTACCTCAGCTATTTTGGTTCGATTGGAGCCAAAGCCATGTTTTCGAGCAAGGATTTTGAACTTTACGAAGCCATACGCAAGCTTTCTATTTTGAAGGAAGCCGTAGATGCCAACGAAGAAGAAATTGCCCTCGCCGAAAAAAACCTGAGACATATTGCCGATAACATGGGCGAACCCTCAGAAATGGCTTTATTGGGCCGTTTACACTGGTGGACGGTAGAATATGGATTGATTGGCACTTTAGAAGAACCTAAAATTTATGGCGCAGGTCTGCTCTCGTCTATCGGCGAAAGTGCTTCGTGCATGAAACCCGATGTAGCCAAACTCTGGTACAACCTAGACACCGTAAATTACCAGTACGACATTACCAAACCGCAGCCACAACTGTTCGTCACGCCTACTTTCCAAAACCTGATCGATGTTTTGGAGGCTTTTGCCGATACCATGGCCTTTAGGCGAGGCGGTTCGGAAAGCATCCTGAAAGCCATCGAGTGCAAAAACCCGAGTACTGCGGTTTACAGCTCTGGACTACAGGTGACAGGCATTTTTACAGATTTGGGCCTCGACCAAGCCGATGAGCTGACCTTTGTTAAAACCACCGGTCCTTCGGCACTCGCCTTTAACGGCAAGCAGTTGGATGGGCATGGCAAAGATTACCATAAAGACGGATTTTCTTCGCCCGTTGGCCGCTTAAAAGGAAGCAGCAAAGCTTTGGAAGACCATAGCCTTGAAGCATTGGCAAATTTGGGCATTGCCGAAGACCAAAGAGCCGAACTGACTTTCGAAAGTGGCATTACGGTAAACGGTCTCGTTAAAAACATCATCCGTAAGGGCGATAAAACCATATTGATTGCCTTTGAAGACTGCACGGTAAAAGAAAGCAATGGCAATGTGCTGTTTAGCCCAACATGGGGTACCTACGACATGGCCGTTGGCGAAAAAGTAGTTTCTGTGTTTAATGGTGCGGCCGATAAGGATGCCTACGAAGAAATTACTTTCGTAAGCAAGGAACAAACGCACAAAACCCAATACGACGACGCAACCCAGCAACTGCACAATTTATACCAAAAAGTGCGCGAGGTGAGGGAAAAACAAAGCGGTTATGCCCAATTGCCTGAAATTTTCGAGGAACTGAAAACCAAGCACAGAAGCGATTGGCTTTGCGCGTTGGAGATTTTGGAGATCGTTTACCATAAGCAACTGGATGCCCAACTGGAAAAAGAACTGCGGGTTTACCTCGAAATGAAAGCCGCTACCGAAACCGAGCTCAGCAAGCTGATTAACGATGGTATGCACGTCATTGCCAATCCGGTTACCCAATTAATTACAGAAGAATAACTCCCGCAAATCCATTCGAAAAAACACTTGCGAAGTTTTTTAAACTTCGCAAGTATACCTAACTTTAAAAGCTACTCCATTAGCAATTGAACAAACCCTAAAACATTCCAACGTTACAACCCCTCCAACCCTAAAGCATGAACGTTATCATTACAGGCGCCAGCAGCGGCATAGGCTTTGAAACCGCCCTCGAATTTGCATTAGACAGCAAAAACAAGATCTTGTGTATTGCACGCTCGGCCGACAAGCTGCGCAAGCTGCACGAAATTGCGACAGGCATCAATCCCGACTGCACTTTGCTGCCCGTGGCTTTCGATTTGGTAAATGACGATTATGCCGCACTTGTTCCTTTTATCAAAGAACGTTTAGGAACGGTCGACATCCTGATTAACAATGCCGGGAGCCTGATTAACAAGCCTTTTTTAGAAACCACGGCAGAAGACATGGCTACCATGCTCGAACATAATGTAATGAGCCACTTTAAAATGATCCGCTATACTTTAGGTTTTATGGGAAGCGGTGCGCACATTGTAAACATTGGCAGCATGGGTGGTTTTCAGGGCAGTGTCAAGTTTCCGGGACTGGCGGCCTATTCGGCCAGCAAGGCCGCTTTGCATACCTTGAGCGAATGTTTGGCTTTTGAATTGGCCAATACAGGCATCAAGGTCAATTGCTTGGCCTTGGGTTCGGCGCAAACCGAAATGCTCGAAGCAGCCTTTCCTGGCTACGAAAGTCCGGTAATGGCTTTCGAAATGGGCAAATACGTCGCCGATTTTGCTAAAACCGGGCATAAATTCTTCAATGGAAAGGTATTGCCCGTAGCTGTTACAACACCCTAGTATTCAAAAGCATGCCCATACTTGGCATTAGTTTTGTTCCTGCCAAAGAACTAAAACTAAAAACTATATGGAAACACCCAACTTCTCTGCAACCGACGACGGCAAAGCGGCGGCAATCGTCAGCTATCTGTCTATTATTGGCTGGCTAATTGCCTATTTTGCGTTGTACAAAGACAAAGAAACAGATTTGGCCCGCTATCATTTAAGGCAAACCCTATTATTTGCGATCGTGTCAACCGTTCTGTACATCCTACTTTCTATCGTCTTGGTACCCATCATCATTACAACCGGGCTTGTCTTTCTAGTCTATTTGCTGAATGTACTGTGGATTGCCTTGGCCATACTTTGGCTTATTGGACTGATTGGTGCCATACAAGGCCAGAAAAAACCAATCCCGTTTATCGGAGAAAAAGCACAAAGCATGTTCTCGAGCATTTAAATTTGAGGGCTAAACCTAACCAATCCTGCCTTTAAGTTTAAGGGGCAGGATTTTTTTTTGCACTAAGCCACAAGTTTTCAACACCTTACCCTATTTATATTTTTTTTCTATCTTTGAAGCGATTTATGAAGAAATTCCTATTCATTTTTTGCTTCCTATTTGTTTTTGCCTTAAGCAGCAAAGCGCAGGATAATGTTTCTTTACCGGCGCAGTATCAAAAAATGATGGAAAAAATCCTGGGCAACCTCCCAAAAGTGGCAACTTCTAAAGCCAATAGCCTGCTCGATTTTGCCAAATCCATGATCGGCGTTCCTTACAGGTATGCCTCCAGCAATCCGAATAGGGGCTTTGACTGTTCTGGTTTTGTAAGTTACGTTTTTGGAAATTTTGGCTTCAAGGTGCCCCGTTCCTCTCCAGAATTCGCTTCAACCGGTGTTCCGGTTAAATTATCGGAAGCAAAAGTTGGCGATGTACTCATCTTTACCGGCACCAGCCATAAATCGAAAAGGATTGGCCATGTAGGCATCATTTATTCTATTGACGATGAAGGCAACATCAAATTCATCCACTCTACCTCCGGAAAGGCCAATGGCGTAACCATTACCGATTTCGACAACTACTACAAAGGCCGTTTCGTCAAGGCCGTAAGCATCATGTAATTGCCTTTGCAATTCGCCACTTTTTCCTTAACTTCAAGCCATCATGGCCGCAATTAAAACCAAGGCAACCGCACAACCGGTAGCAGATTTTTTGTCCCAAATTACCGATACCGTAAAGCAGAACGACTGTAAGGTTATTTGCGAGCTTATGGAAGAGGTAACCGGACAAAAGGCAAAGATGTGGGGGCCGGCCATTATTGGCGTAGGCGACTACCTGTACAAATACGACAATGAACGAACCAACGATTGGTTCATGATGGGCTTTTCGCCACGCAAACAGAATATCAGTTTGTACATTTTGGGCTGTAAGGCCGAAACCAAGTCGGCGCTCCTGGCCAATTTGGGCAAGCATAAAACCGGAAAAGGCTGCCTCTACATCAACAGGCTTTCTGATGTCGATATCGACGTACTTAAAAAGCTTTGCGAAGAATCGTACAACAACCTGAAAGACAGCTAATCAGCATTTGGCCAACTGTTAAAGCAGCACTACTTTTAACGCATCTTGAACCTGGCCAAGAGCCAGCAGCTGATGTGCCAACTCATGCAGCTCGCGTTCGCGGTTATTGGCATCGCCTATGGTGGCATCCAAAATATCCTTTACGGCAGTATTCCAGCGCATGCCGTCTATTTCTTCACCGCTAGGCAACTGTTCTACATTGCCCAGCATGCCCAGGTCGTTGCCTGTTAAAACCCTGGAATTTCTGACCGATACCGGCAAAGCATCTACACCGATGCCCAAAGTTGTAAGTGGTTTGGCCACTTTAAAAAGGTTTTCGGCCGTTACCCTGCAATACCAGTCGCCACCCAAGCGGGCCACCAAATCTATTTTGGCCTGGTCTATTTTGCCATCGGCATCTAAAATCTCTTCTTTGATATGGATGACCTTGATTTCGGCCAGCACCAGGTTACCGGCACCATGCTGGTCGCCCAGCGCAATCACTTCCTTCACCACACATTCTAACTGTACCGGAGCCTCGGCCACTCTTGGTGGCTTTACCGTAAGTGATTCGAGCATGCGGAAACCCGCTTTCTCAAATTCGTTTACGCCTTTGGCATATTCGGTACTGGCCAAACTGGTTTGCTGCACCATCGCATAGTTTACAATGTTGATGACACATTCCTTTACCTGCAGTACGTTTTCTAAGGTATGTTTTGTGGTATTGTCGCGAACCCGGCGTGCCGGCGAGAAGACACACATTGGCGGATTGCTGCCAAACAGGTTGAAAAAGCTAAACGGACTGAGGTTAACCTGCCCATCGGCATCAACTGTTGAAGCAAAACAGATTGGCCTCGGCGCGATGGCATATTGCAGATAGTTCTGTAATTGTACTGGCGAAAGATCGGCGGTGTTTAGGGTAAGCATTTTGAAAGGGTTGGAAAGTTAGAGAGTTTAAAAGTTATAAGGCTGGAACGTTTTACAGGCTATTTTTTGGTGTTTTGTTTTTTGATTTTTTGGTGGCTTCAAAATTTTTCAAATAATCAATAAACCGTTTGGTTTTTGAAGAGAACTCGATCCTCATCTTATATAAAGCTATGTAGTGCTCTTCGCTTAATTTGCTTGTTTCTTTTAAAACAATGATTTTATTTCGAAACTCGCCCGAAGAGCCTTTTGCATAGATAAGAAAATGGATAAAGTCTGGGTTGTTGTTATACTCAAAGCCTTCGGCAACATTATCAGACATTGACATTGCGGCTCTTCTTAATTGGTCTTTCAAGCCGAAATCTGATTTAATGGGTTCAAAATCCGAAATCCAATAGGTATCATCTGCGATTCTCTTAGCTATTTGCCAAATTTCAAGATCTTCAAATCTTTCAATCTTACCCATGCCTCACCTCCTTTCAAACACCACAACATTTCAACTTTCCAACCTTAAATCATTTTATTTTTTTTTCAGCGCTAAAATCGAAAAATCAGTATCTACTTTGGTAATCACATTGCTCAGGGTACCTAGGCC
This sequence comes from Pedobacter sp. TM02, assembly GCF_059705275.1. Classification (NCBI taxonomy): domain Bacteria; kingdom Pseudomonadati; phylum Bacteroidota; class Sphingobacteriia; order Sphingobacteriales; family Sphingobacteriaceae; genus Pedobacter; species Pedobacter sp. TM02. The sequence goes on along the minus strand of NZ_AP046530.1, from coordinate 1,186,571 downwards.
GGTAATCTCCATTTCTACATTATCGCCAGGTTGCAGCCATTGTACTTGGTAGTTTGGATCGTTGAGCAATCCGGTGCCGTTCAGCTCCAAGAAGCATCCTGTTCCTACCGTCCCCGATCCAATAACATCGCCTGGCAAAATATCAACACCGTAGGCACAGCGCTCAATAATTTCGGCAAAGGTCCAGTCCATATCGGCCATGTTACCTGCCGAAACTTCGATTCCGTTTACCCTGCAGGTCATTTTAAGGTTATAGTTATTGCCCATGTGATTAGGTTTCGGCGCTACTTTGTAAGGCTCAAGCTCATCGGGTGTAACCAACCACGGACCAATAACCGTAGAAAAATCCTTGCCTTTGGCCGGGCCTAAATTCAGCAGCATTTCTTCCATCTGCAAGGTACGAGCGCTCATGTCGTTCATGATCATGTAACCTGCAATATAATCGTCGGCTTCGGCAGCCTTGATGTTTCTTCCTTTTTTGCCGATAACCACGGCTACCTCCAATTCAAAATCCAGCTTCTGGAAATGATCTGGCATACAGGCGATTTCTCCAGGACCCTGAATGGCATTGTGGTTGGTAAAATAGAAAATCGGATATTGGTCAAACTCGGCAATCATGTCTACCTTGCGGTTGCGCCTGGCCGCCGCCACGTGCTGCCTAAACGCATAGCCATCCCTGCAAGAAGTTGGATGTGGCACCGGCGCCAAAAGCTCATAAAAAACCTCTTCTTTCGGCGACAATGTTCCTTCGGCAATAGACCGGCTGATTTTTTTTGCCCTGTCCATCAGCTCTTCGCCCCCCTGCAAAAAGGCATTCATCTCATCCGGGATCAGCTTGTCGCATGAGTTCAAATTGTAGATATGACCGTTTACAAAAACGCCCAAGTGCTCTCTATCTTCGGTTTTATAGGATACTAATTTCATATGTAATATTTGGCTAAATGACGCGATAAAGCTAGCGTTTTACATTAACCTGTACAACGCCTGTGCCGAAGATTTTAAAAGATGTACTGATTATGAACCTTTTTGGTCTTGTTCAAAAACCACCAGCTCCTCACCAGTAGCCATGATAACCTTGGTGGCCAAACCAATAAAAAGGCCATGTGCCAGAACCCCTTCAATTTGGTTGAGCTGTATGGCCAGCGCTTGCGGATCGGCAATCAGGCCAAAATCAACGTCGGCAATGTAATTTTGGTTATCGGTAACAAAAAGCGTATCGTTTTTGCGCCGCAACTGTGCCTTGCCCCCCAGTGTGGCTAGCTGATCGAGCACATACCTGCAGGCAACCGGCGCCAGCTCAACCGGCACCTTAAAAGCACCCAGCTGGCTTACTTTTTTCGACGAATCGACAACCACTATTCTATTCTTGCTTAATGAAGCCACTATTTTCTCCCTAAACAAAGCCCCGCCGCCACCTTTAAGCAACTGCAGTTCTTCGGTAAACTCATCGGCGCCGTCAATACTGATGTCGATTTCACTGACTTCGCCCAAGGGCAACAAGGGAATACCCAAGGCCTTGGCCTGTTCTTCGGTTTGCAAAGAGCTCGGCACGCCTTTAACCTGGAGACCATCTTTTAGCCGATCGGCCAATGCGCTTAGCGCAAAGCTTGCGGTAGAGCCAGTACCCAGCCCTACAATATCGTTGTGCTTAACCAGTTTCACGGCTGCTTGGGCCGCCAATTGCTTTGCTAGTTCTTGGTGATTTGGGGTTAGAGCTGCCATCCATTAAAAGTAACAAAGAAATTTGAAATTTTGTCGATTAAAAACCCTAATTTAGTCTCGAAAATGATTGACAACCCTTCATATCAGAACCATAACGCCAACGAGGTGCTCGCTGCGTTCAGGTATGCCATGTTATCCAAGATCATTTTTGCGCAATATTCTTTATAAGCCGTTCCATCTGAGCGCCTGCCAAAAACGTTTCATCGTTTTTATCGTTATATAATTACATTCTAACCAATATACCTAACGTTATGCCAATTTACCATACTTTAGGAACCATCCCAGCTAAAAGACATACGGTTTTTCGCAAACCCGATGGCAATCTCTACGCTGAAGAACTGGTTTCGACAGAAGGCTTTTCAAGTCTTTACTCCTTGGTTTACCATTGCCATCCGCCAACCATTGTCAAATCGTTGGGCGAACCGTATTCGGTAGAACCTAAAATTGCCCGCGAGAAACATTTGCGCCATACCAGTCTCATCGGCTTCAACATCAAGCCCGAAGACGACTACCTGAAAAGCAGGAAACCAGTTTTGGTTAACAGCGACCTGCATATTTCTTTGGCCGCTCCTCGCCAATCGATGACCGATTATTTCTACAAAAACAGCCAAGCCGACGAAGTGGTTTTCATCCACGAAGGCTCAGGCACCCTAAAAACCGGTTTCGGCCAAATCAAATTCCAATATGGCGATTACCTGGTTATTCCGCGGGGTACCATTTACCAAATGGAATTCGACAACGAAAACAACAGGCTTTTCATTATTGAAAGCTTTAGCCCCATCAGAACACCCAAACGCTACCGTAACCAGTTTGGCCAACTGGAAGAGCACTCTCCCTATTGCGAAAGGGACATCAAGCGTCCGCAAAACCTAGAAACCATCGACCAGTTTGGCGATTTTAAGGTATTGATCAAGAAACAGGGCATGATGTATCCCTACGTATATGGCACCCACCCCTTCGATTTTGTAGGCTGGGATGGCTTCCACTATCCTTGGGCTTTCTCGATCCACGATTTTGAACCTATAACCGGTCGCTTGCACCAGCCACCGCCGGTACACCAAACTTTTGAGGGCCATAATTTTGTGGTTTGTTCTTTTGTACCACGAAAATACGATTACCACCCGCTTTCTATTCCGGCACCTTACAACCATAGCAACGTAGACAGTGATGAAGTGCTTTATTATGTAGACGGCGATTTTATGAGCAGAAAAAGTGTGGTGAAAGGCCAAATCACCCTACACCCTGGTGGTATTCCACACGGACCGCACCCTGGAACGGTAGAAAAATCAATTGGAAAAGAAAAAACAGAAGAACTGGCCGTTATGATCGATCCTTTCAGACCTTTGATGCTTACGGAAGATGCCGTAGCGATTGAAGATGAAAGCTATCACAAAAGCTGGCAGATTAATGTAGAGTAGTGTATGTATTTAGCGCCGAGCGCCCAACATTACAACCTTAAAGCTTTACAACAACATTAAACATTACAAAACAATGAGCACACAAACATTTGCAGAAAAAATAGCGAAGGCGCAAGACTTCCTTCCTATCAATGGAACAGATTATATAGAATTTTATGTAGGCAATGCCAAGCAGGCCGCCCATTATTACAAAACGGCCTTTGGCTTTCAATCGTTAGCCTATGCAGGCCCTGAAACCGGCGTTCGCGACCGCGCTTCTTACGTTTTGCAGCAGGGCAAAATCAGGCTGATCTTAACTACCGCCCTCAAATCGGACCACCCGATTGCCGAGCACGTAAAAAAACATGGCGATGGCGTAAAGATCCTGGCTTTATGGGTAGACGATGCCTACAGTGCCTTTGAAGAAACCACCAAACGTGGTGGCAAACCCTATCTGGAGCCTCAAACCTTAAGCGATGAGCATGGCGAAGTAAAAATGTCAGGCATTTATACCTACGGCGAAACCATTCACATGTTTATCGAGCGCAAAAACTATAAGGGCATCTTCATGCCGGGCTACCGCGAATGGAAAAGCGATTACAACCCTGCAGAAACGGGATTGTTGTACATTGACCATTGCGTAGGCAACGTGGGCTGGAACCGCATGAACGAAACCGTGAAATGGTACGAAGAAGTAATGGGCTTTGTGAACATCCTTTCTTTCGACGACAAGCAGATCAACACCGAATATTCGGCGCTGATGAGCAAGGTCATGAGCAATGGCAACGGCTATTCTAAATTTCCGATCAACGAACCTGCCGAAGGCAAAAAGAAATCGCAAATTGAAGAATACTTGGAGTTTTACGAAGGCGAAGGCGTACAGCACATTGCCGTAGCCACCAAAGACATCGTAAAAACCGTAACCGAGCTCAAAGCGCGCGGCGTTGAATTTTTAAGCGCACCACCAGAGGCCTATTATGAAATGATGCCTAACCGCGTTGGCGAAATAGACGAAGAAATAGCACTACTTAAAGGATTGGGCATTTTGGTTGATTGCGACGAGGAAGGCTACCTGTTGCAGATTTTCACCAAACCGGTTGAAGACCGTCCGACGCTTTTCTTCGAAATTATTCAGCGAAAAGGAGCACAATCATTCGGTGCGGGCAATTTCAAGGCACTTTTCGAATCTTTGGAACGCGAACAAGAGTTAAGAGGAAATCTTTAATCATTAAGTCAAGCTTATGTTAAATGCCTTAAAAACGGTATTTGTACTGGTGCTGGTTGCCCAGGCAAGTACCTGTAAAAAAGAAGAGTTGAATATAAGCGCTCCCGAATGCATCTTGCAAAAGATAGCGGCCATCAAAGCCGAAGCGGTCTGGAACCCACCGGCCAAGGTTTACGCTTACGACTACAATGGGCAAAAGGTTTATTACATCCCTGCCCGTTGCTGCGACATACCCAGCGCCTTGTACGACAGCCATTGTAAATTGATCTGCAATCCCGATGGCGGCTTTACTGGCAAAGGCGACGGCAAGTGCGCCGATTTTTTTGAAAAACGAACGCATGAGCAACTGATCTGGCAAGACGAACGAAAATAGATTCACAATAAAAAAAGGGGCGAAAACTCGCCCCTTTTTTATTTCAGTTTAATGGTCAGCGTTTTTTCCTGCTGATCTCTGATGATCCTTAATTCGGCGGTACTCAAAAATTGGCTTTTCTGGATAAATTGCTGCAGCTCGAGTATAGAATTGACTTTTTCGTTGCCCCATGCAATAATTACATCGCCTTTCTGCAGTTTGTTTTGGCCAGCCAACGATTGTGGCGACAGGCTAAGCAACAAAGCGCCATGATCGTCGTGCAAACCAGCGGCCGAGCGCTCGCCCAAACTTTCTATATTCTTGAAGGTAGCTCCCAGCCAAACCAAGGTAGCCCCTTGTTGCCGATTGGCTAATGCTTTTAAAGGCCTGATCGGTGGTTTGGCCGCCAGTTTCTTTAAATTGGCTTGGGTTACGCCAAAATTCATTTCAAAATTCTTAAAGCCTGTTTTCAATGCCGGCGAAGAGGCCAATACACGATAGTCGCCAGTATTGGCCGCTACAAATTTTGCATCGCCATAACTGCTGTTCGCATCAACACCCAATTTTTGGGCAGCCACTAAGCCAGCCGGCGAAAGAAAGAAATTCTCATCTACTTTTTTGCCCCAGGCATTCATGCCGATAGGCGCATAAGGCGTAGATACGATATTATGGGTAAAAGTATCGTCGCTGTTGCTCAGCCATACATGCGGATGAAAAGTATTGTTGATGATGATGTTATTGGTTACGGTACGGTGATAGCCCTCCCGTAGTTTCAAGCCGCCACTTAAGCACACATTGTTATAGATCAGGTAATTGCTGCTTCCATCATCGAGGTCAATATCCCAACCATGGTCGCACTGAAAGCGATTATTACGCAACACAATGGGATCAATTACATCCAAATATTCAATTCCTGGCCTTGCGGCTACAATACTGTCTACGATTTTTCTTCCCGGGCGCCAATAGCGATCGCGACCCCAGGAGTTAAATGCCCCATGGTCGCCTGTTTCCAATACCGTGTTAAACACATCGTTAAATTCGATGATATGGCCACCCCAAGTTCCTTCGCTTACATTAATGCCGGCCCTAGGCACATCATAAATGGTATTATGGCTGATGGTGATGTGCGCGGCCATCGAAATTTCGGTTCCGGCCACCTGTTTTTCAATCGTACCAATGTGATGGATCAAGTTGCCACTTGCCGTGCAATACTGCGGATAATTATCGCTTTGAGGCCCCTTGGTAAAATCCATCTGTGTCCATGGCACAAAATTTTCGTACCTGAAAGCAGGCGATCGCACTGCATCGGCACTGCCTACAAACGAAATGGCACTTGCCCCTATGTTATAAATATGATTGTCTTTGAACTGGTTATTCTTGTTGTAATTGCTTACAAAAATGGCATTGCCGCCCAGCTCGTAAAAATTGCAACCAGCCACTGTAATTTGCGCTGTTCCATCCAATAATAGCGCACCGCCACGGTAAATGGTCCAATCGCTACGCAACAGGGGCTCTTTGGTCAGCATAAAACTTCTTGCTGTTTGGGTAAAATCTATTTCGGCAATGCTGATGTTTTGAACTGGCTTTGCACGGTTTCCCACCACATGGATGAGGTCTGTTAAATTACTGATGGCCAAATCGGCTTTGCCCAGATCGAGGTTTTTGGGCGGATAGAAATAGAGCATTTGCTCAGCCTGGCTGTAGTACCACTCATTGGGTACATCCAGTTCTTCGAAAATATTCTCTACAAAACGATGCTCCTTATGCATAGGCGAAGGCCGGTTGTTTTGCCAGCCGCCAATATAATCCAGCTGGCCGCCTGTTTTACCGGTAATCTCAAAATGAAATCCGCCCCACTCGCCAGCGTGCAAGGCATGGATATAGCCTCCTTTCGGATTTTGCCAACCGGCAACCCTTTCTTTGTCAAGCGCATCGGCCGCAGTGCCGTTAAAAATCCGCGATTTTTCGTCAAAGTTAGGGTAACGCGCCATAGGCAGAGCCTTTCCATTCAAAAACAGCCGATCGGGATTGGTTGCCAAAGCTAAACGAGCCTTATAAATTCCGTCGCGGTAAGGTACCCATTGGAGGTTTACTTTTTTTGCACCACTAAAAACTACCCTTTCGTGCTGATATGGCTGTATTTTTAACGAGCGTAGCGCAAAGCTTTTGTTTGATATTGTTACCGTTTGGTCAAACACATAGGTTCCTTTCCTGAAAAGGATCTCCACCGCTTCGCCTTGAAGGCCTTGCGCCTTTTGAAGGGCTGCTTTTAATGTTTTTAAGGGCCTATTCAGGCTCCCGATTTGGGTGTCGTTGCCCACAGGCGACACAAAAATTTTTTTTTGTGCCCATACCAAACAGGGCATTATGCCCAAGCAAAGCATCAATAATTGTTTTTTCATAGGTGATAGGTTATTTGACTAACAAGATGTAGACAAGTCTTGGGCCTTTGCAGGGGGGAGACTTGTCTACTTATTTTAGTTTTGCTTAATCACAATCAGATAGCCCTTGGCTTTGGGCACCGTAATTTCGCTATGCGTTGTCAGTTGTTGCGCCTGTTGAAAATTGGCAACTTCCGGAACGCTGATACTGGCTTTTGCCGGATCGATGCCCAGTTTTTGCCAGTCGATGTTCAAAGTCACTTTCTCTTCCTGATCTGACCAACTGGCTACAGCCACCAAGGCCGCGCCCTTTTTTTTGTAAACCGTAGCCAAAACCTGCGGATTGCTGGTTTTAACCGGACAATTTGTAGACCAGTAACCTATCATCTTGGTACCTTTCATGCCAAAATCGTCCCAAACCTTCCAAATCGGTCTTGGATCGTTATTGCCCGACCAAGGCAAACGGTTGGTCATGCCATAAATCATGCCTCGCCATTGGTTGCCACCGTCCTGCAACATTTCGCCCATCAAGCCAAACGGAATACCGCTTACTTCGGTCAGGAAGAAATCAGGCTTGTTCTTTTCGTAGTCGAAATATTCGCCAAACCACAAGCGGTTTAAGTAAGGAAAATGTTCCATATACAAATTGGCGCTGTTGTTAAAGCCGTCGCTTTTGTTGTACTGGTTAGCCGAGTGCAGGTCGATAATACCTGGATGACCGTCTTGGGTCAATACGCGCTTGATCCGTTTCATCGTAATGCGATCAAAAGCCACATCATCCAAATAAATACCGTCGATGCCCACATTTTTGGTCAGCCAATTCATGCCCTCTACATAATAGTTGTGCCAACGGCTCATGCCGCTGTTTACAATGGCCGCATCCTTGATTTCAGGCACGAACCAGGCCGCGATGTAATCGTCTTTGACGTGTTCCTGTAACCAAGAAAAGCCTCCGCCCTTGCCAGGCGAGTAGATTTCGTGACCCAAACTGCGCATCGGAAAAGTTTCGTAGGCACGGTTAGACAGCTCGCGAACGGTATTATAGATTTTTACCTTTAAGCCCTTGCTGTGCGCCTCGCTAATGTAGCTTTTCATTTTACCATACTCAATAAACGGATAGTTGATCCACGGGTTAATAGGCGTAGCATGGTGGATATTCACCACTGTAGCACCTGTTGCCTTGATGCTGTCAATCGAATTGTACTTGTGGTAAAAGCGATTCTCCCATTGGAAATCAGTATCGATGGTATGGAATGGCGTAATCAGCAAAGTGAAATTATAGTACTGTACCTCTCCTTTTTTCATTTCGCGTTCGCCCGTATAGTTATTGGCCAGCATCGAACTGCCTTTAATGCCGATGCTTACACCGCCTTTATTGCCATTGCCCCAAGAAGTAGGCAACAACAATGGTTTTTGCAGGTAGAAATTGGTGTTTAACGGACGTACATATTTCTCGTCGCGAAGCGAATACTGCAATCCCGCATTTACATTGCCCAGCCAGGCACCATCCTGGTTTTTATTGGCTACATCCCATTTCCATTCGAATTTTTCTGGACGTTCGCCTCCTTTTTGGCCGAAGCCCATCAAATAGGTAGCCGCTGTTTTGTTAAACGGAATGTGCATGGTAACGTCTTTCAGGTCGAGGTCTTTCAATGCCGTAACCTTAACCGTATACGACATAAAGCCATCAAACTCCAAGCTTCCCGTGATGTCCATTTGCAGGCTGTCGTTAGCATTTGTGGTTTTCCATTGTACCGTTCCGGCTTCTTTTTTGGTAAATTCTACCCCGCCGTCTTTCAATATGATGTTTTTGCCATCGGCTTTGCGCACAAAGTGGAAATGGATATTTTCTGCCAATAAATTATTGGGAGTGGTGGTATAATCGGTCATTTCAGGGCTAAAGAAAGTTTGGATCTGCTTAGGGAAGCCATTTTTATCCAGTTCTACCTTGCGTCCCAGCAAGCTAATGCTTGTTCCCTGTACCCTTAAAGGCGTATAAGGCGCAATTACCGTATTGCTTTGGGCCAAGGTTGAGTTGAGCCAAGCTAAACGGGTTTGTTTCCATGGCTCATTGATGCCGTTTTCCTTGCTCAGGCGGGCATCTACTTTTATACTGATTTTGATGCTTTGTGCGGGTGCATTGGCCGCCGACACTTCAACCGTGCCCGTATAGGTTCCGGCGTTGGCCGCAGCAGGTACGGCAAGCAGGCACCACAATGCCTGGATCTGGTTTTGGGGCACATCTACTTCTTTGTTAAACGGCTTGCCATCGTAGGTGGTGCCATCGGTATTAAGGCAAGAAAACAGCTTCGAAGCTATTTTATGACCAGATTTATCTTTTAAATCGCTGAATTTCAGTTTCACGTTCTGCAAATCCTTCAAGGCATAAACCCCTAACTGAAAAGAGAAGTTTTCGCCCCTTAAGGCTATATCTGCAAATGTTTTTTGAGGCCCATTGGTTATCCAGCGTTGCGGAATATCGTGCTTCATCACAATGGGGTACATCCTGTATTCTGGAAATACCAGGTAAGCCGGTTCAGCATGCTGCGCTTTTAGCTTGGCTACTTCGGCGCTGGTTGCAATCACCTCCATCGGATAAACGCTGTTAAAGGCATTGACCGATTCAATCTGAAGTGCTCTGGCATTAACGGGTAGCTGTTCTGCATCTTTTGGCGTTATCCAATTGGGCAATTTGCCTTGCTTGGGATAAATTCCTTTGGGGTAGTTAGAACGGCCTTCGTTTTTGTAGGGCTGGTAATAAATGTAATAAGTTCCAGCGCCGCTTGTCAGCTCAAAACAAATGATGCCACGCTCTTTATTTAACGACAAGGGCAATATATTTTCTATTTTTTTTCCGGTTTTGGCGTCTTGTACAATAATTGCCTTTTCTTCGGGGTTAGGGTCGCTACGGCGCCATTCGATATTGACTTTGGCAATTTTTCCGGCACCGGTATAGCTGACCAATGCACGTTGATTGCCTAAGGAATCGGCATTCCAGCTGTTGTTGCCAGCTGTGTATTTGATTTGCTGGGCATTGGCCCAAAAGGGAAATGTGCAGCAACATAGCAACACAATAAGGTAGTTTTTCATGGATGAGGTTTTAAAAATTAACTGATGGTAAATTTAATTTTTTTCTACGTTGTTTAACAGGGTGGCAAAAATTAAGTCAAAAACGTTACAGCTACCATAATTTTGCTATTTTTGACCTTAGGGTAAATTCCACAGATGTCAGCAATTACGATAAAAAGGTCGAAATTATTTTTCAAGCACATTAAAATGGCCTTCGGGCTGTTCAGAAAAAACGACCCGTTGCGTCTTGCTGGCGCAACAGCTTTTTTCGCCAATTTCGCCCTCCCGCCCATCTTGCTGATTTTGATTAGGTTGTTTGGTTTTTTTGTAGACAGGAAGCTACTGGCCCGACAGATTTTTGAAAGGTTGGCCAGCATTTTAGACGACAGCAGCACCGATCAGATCAGGCAAACGCTCAGAAACATCAGGGGGATTGACCACAACTGGTGGGCTACCATTTTGAGCTTTGTATTTTTCATATTTGTGGCCACTACGCTTTTTAACGTCATTAAAAATTCGATGGACCAGATTTGGAAGATTGGCGTGAACGAAAAAATAGGCATCATGTTTAACCTCAAGTTAAGGGCGCGCTCGATGGTGATTATCCTTTTGGCGGGCATCTTGTTTTTCGTTGGTCTTTTAACCGACAGTGTACAGGCATTTATCGGCACTTATATCAATACCGCAGCTCCAACTTTTGGCAAAATATTTCTATCTATCCTTAACCAGGCACTTTTTGTGGTTATCGTAACCGCTTGGTTTACGGTGTTGTTCAGGTTTCTGACCAACGGACGTCCCAGCTGGAAGGCATCGATACGCGGAGGCATCCTAACCGGCATCCTGTTTACGCTGGGCAAGTTTATTTTGCGCATTATGCTCCCTTTAAGCAACATAGGCAATGTATACGGCGCTTCAGGCTCTATTGTGCTGATTATGCTCTTTGTATTTTATTCTTCGTTTATCTTTTATTTTGGGGCCTGCTTTGTCAAGGTGTTAAGCGATGCCGGCAGTAAGCCGATTAAGCCAATCAAAGGCGCTTTCCTTTACGAAATCAAAGAAATACCCAAAGAAGAAGGCAAAGGCTAATTGGTGCGCAAACCTACCTGCTCAAAACCCTGCATTTCGAAAACAGCCAATTTGTTCAGCAGATTGAGGTGCAACGTTCCGAAGAAATTAAAGATGCCATCTTTGTTTTTGCCCTCAATGCAAATGGTTTCCTTCACAATTTCACGCTGTGCCAAATTTTGGTCGGCCGTAATCATGGCTTCGTCCTGAATAACAAAATCGTTGGCTTCGATGGCAAACTCTTTTAACAAGGCCAAAAAGCTCTGGCCATTCAACAATAGCTCTTTTAAATTCATGGCAATAAAGGTTAGGTTTGTGACTGCCGAAACCACATCAATTTTATTGCCAAAAAAAATGGATGAACCCTTATTGGCCATCCATTTCTTACAACTTTACAGAGATATGTTTCTAAAACAATTTATAGGCAAGACCCAGGGTAAACAAGTTGAGCTTGGTCGATTGCGTATAACCGGTAGAGTTGAGCTTAGAAAGGCCCAATTCGTATCTTAAATCAACGCCTAAGCTACCTATATCGACACCGGCGCCGAACTGCCAGGCAAAAGCCTGATCTTTAAACTTGCCATTAAATGCCGAAGCGGCCGCCTGCGAAAAATTTTGGTCTTCGTTAAGCAAGAATGAAACAACAGGTCCTGTATTAAGCCTTAAGCCTACACCGGCTGCCCCAAATTTAGTACCCACCAGTACAGGCACGTCTAAACTGGTAAACTTAACCTTGTTTTCCTGACCAGCGGCATTTTGCAAAGTTGCATTTTTGCCCGAAAGGTAAAGCTCTGGTTGCAAATGCAGTCCGGCGGCGCCAATACGAGCCCAAAGGCCTACGTAATAGCCTGCGCGGTTATCGCTGCTGAATGTATTTGAGGTATTAAATTTAGAAAGGTTCATCCCTCCTTTTAAGCCGAGCTGAAAAGAAGGTACCACTTGGCTAAAAGCAAGGGTGCTGGCACAAAGCAGTACAAATAATAGGGTAATCTTTTTCATAATAAAGCATTGGGTTTCTAATGTTATTAACGTAAAGATAATATTTTAAATTGAAAGCTAAATTTTGTAGTTTTATCAGTACCCTTTGTCAATTTTCAAGTGTTTGTTTTTGAGTATTTTCCCTTCTTAAATGGAGTTTTCATTTAATATTTATGCGATTGTTTTGCTGGCTTGTGGCTGTACAACGATTGTTTTATCTAATTACATTTACAGAAGAGGCGGAGAAGCCGTAAAATGGTTCTCGATGATGATGCTATCTAACGCCATTTGGTCTATAGCCTATGGTTTCGAGTTGGCCAGCAGCACCTTAAGCCAGATCAAGTTTTTAATCAATATCGAATACATCGGCATTGCCACCCTGCCTTTGAACTGGTTTTTGTTCTGCCTCAGCTTTTGCGACAAGGAATGCTGGTACAAAAAGCGATTGAACTTTGCCCTCATTCTGATTGTACCCATCGTTACCATATTAATGGTTTGGACCAACAGCTACCATCACCTGCACTACAAGCACATTGCAATTGCTACCGATGGCCCTTTTCCGATGGTAGCCATTACCCCCGGCATCTGGTACCGTATTTTTACCATTTACTTTTACCTGCTGCTGGCTTGTGGCTGCTACCTGATTTTGATGAAGTTCAGGACTTCTGACCCCATTTACAAAAAACAGAACTACAGCATTGTTATTGCGGCATTTTTACCTTGGCTGGCCAACATGAGCTACCTACTCGGATTTAGGCCGTTTATCCATCTGGATGTTACGCCCTTTGCCTTTGTGCTTACTTCTTTTCTAATCCTGATTGGCATTTACCGATTTAAGTTGTTCGATATTATTCCCATTGCGCGCGAAAAGGTGCTGGAACTGATGCAGGATGGCTTTTTTGTACTCGACCAGCAAAATCGCATCATCGATTATAACAAATCCATACAACGCTACATTTCGATAGCCAAAGACCAAAAAATCATAGGTACACCGTTAGAAAAGATCTTTCCGAACCAGCCTCATTTCTTCGAACGTATCAAGAACCATCAACCTGGCAAGGTAGAGCTTGACATCGCCCTCGAAAACAAGGTACTTTACCTCGAAGCCGATATCCTTTTTTTGGTCGACAACAAAATCAACAACGATTTTATCATTATCAAGCTCCAAGACCTGACCAATTTTAAACGGGAAGCTATTCGTACCAAGGAACAGGCCAATGAACTGGAAAAACTGAACCAGCTTAAAGACAGGATATTTTCTATTATTGCACATGATTTGCGCGGCCCGTTGGTTAACCTTTCCGAAGTGCTTAAAATGATTGCCAACGACCAGATTACCCGCGAGGAATTCAAGAGCATCTCGCCCACGCTTAGCAAGGATATTATCTATACCACTGATTTGCTGGAAAACATCCTGCATTGGTCGAGAAGCCAACTCAAAGGTTTTGGCATCAAAAAGGAGTTTTTCAACCTGCGCAACCTCATCATCAACGAAATTAATTACCACATGCCCGCGGCTACCACCAAGAAAATAAAAATCATTCATGATGTTTTTCCTGGCGAGATGGTTTATGCCGATATCCTGATGATCCAGATCGTGATGCGCAACATTTTAAACAATGCCATTAAGTTTTGTCATGAAAACTGCGAGATACACATCACTGCCGCGTACCAGCGCAATGGTACCATGCTGGTGTGCATACAAGATAACGGTGTTGGCATTCCGGCCCATATTTTGGAGCGTTTGTTTAAAAACGAGAACATTACTACCAGAGGCACTTTTAACGAAAAGGGAACCGGCATTGGCCTGATGGTATGCAAGGATTTTATGATCCGTAACGATGGCGATATTACGGTGAGCAGCCAAGAAGGCCAAGGTGCCAAATTTTGCCTCAGTCTACCCACTTCCAAATAAAAAAGGCTCCACTTGGGAGCCTTCTTGTTGTTATTTCTGACCTGTTACTTCGTTAATGGCCTGCTGCTCCTTGAGCGCCTCTACATTGTTTTTGTTGCCAAAATTGGTTGTTTTATCGGCAAAATAGGCCAGGATATCCACAATGGTATCTAAGTTGTCGGCCACCCGCTGGTGCATGTCTGGCAAGTCTTTTTCCAGTTTTTTATCACCCAACTCTATATTGTCAACTTCAATTTTTCCAATTTTTTGGATAATGGCCTGCTGAGAGTGCTGCAAGTCTTCCAATTCCCTTACAATCTTTTCCATTAATTCAAACTTCTTTAAGGTATCCATATGCTTTTCTAATTAAGGTTTAACAATATGTTTTGCCACAATAGAACCAATTACCTTGCCAAAAAGTTTGGCCCTTGAACAATTTGTGCTCCGAAAATTTGGAGATTAGGCAAATAACTAATAATTTAGTTTAAAATAATTGATTATGAGAAACTGGCTTCCCTTTTTGTTTGTATTGCTATTTTGCAAAAGTTTATCTGCCCAAACTGTTAGTATCGATAAAGAGAAATTGTTAGAGTATTACCAAAGCCAACGCTATGCCGAGGCTGCCCAATACCTGCAAAGCGTCTACCCCAGCGATACACAAGACGTAAAGGCATTAGGCCAAATGGCCTATTGCAACATGATGTCGGGCAGGTTGCCGGATGCCGAGAAAAACTACTTGCAGCTTAATACCATACAGCCCAATAGCCTGCCTGTACTGTTTAGTCTTACCAATATCAATACAAGAAGGGGCAACAATGCCAAGGCCAAAAGCTATTTAGCGCAGATCATTTCGATAGACAGCACCAATTTTAGTGCCTACAAACAATTGGCAGGGCTTACCGATAGCAGCGATGTAAAACTGGCCTATCTCAAAAAGGCCAATGCCTTAAACGCAACAGATGCCGATGTGGCTTATGACCTGGCTACGGCTTATCGCAACGACAAGCAATACGAACCTGCTTACCATGTATTGAAAGTAGCCATTACGGCCGATACCGGTAACTTTATCTTGCAACAGACCCTGTTGCCTATGGCCAATCAGCTGGGCAAATACAAAGAAGTAATTGCCATTGGCGAGAAACTATTGCAAAACGATGCCGATGCCAACGTGATGAAAGATGTAGGCAAAGCCTATTTCTTTTTAAAGAACTACCAGAAATGCCTGAGCCTTTACAAAGTTCTGGAAGATGTTGGCGCCATTAACGAAGGCGTTGTGTACTATATGGCTTTAAGCTATCGCGAGCTGAAGAACTACGACATGGCCGTACTTTATGCCAAGAAGACAATCGACGAAGGCATATCAACCAATACAGCCGCTTATTATGGCACCTTGGCCAGTATTTACGAAGAGAAGAAACAGTTTGCCAATGCACTTACGGCCTATAAAAGGGGACTTACTTTTAGCACAAGCAATTCTATTTATTACAGGATGGGCTTATTGTACGATTTAAGCCTGAAACAAGCCAAAAACGCATTGACCTATTATAACCTTTATTTAAAAAGCAAACCAGACCCGGAAAAAGACAAAGCACAAATTGTTTATGTAAAAACGAGAATAGAAGCTTTAAGCGGTCCGAAAGAAGCGGCTGCGAAATAGAACATGGCTCTTGTCTCGGGCGTTGCTCCCACAGCGAATGTTAGGTACTAAAGTGCTTCGAAAATAGGTCTTACATCGCTCCAAAACTGATCCAGGGCCATGAGGCGTGGTTTGAGGAACGAAATAATTACGGGCCAGTCTTCTTGTTTAAAGAGGCTAACCCCCGTTGTGGTTTTTGCAATGCGGCTTAAAGGTTGGTTATAATCGTTCGTAGTATTGGCCTGCCATTCCCACTCTTCGCCTAGGGCTTCGATTAGCAAAGGTTTTACGGCCTGGAATTGTTCAAAGTAAAGTTCTCTTAAACCGGCGTCGGGATGAGCCAATTCAATGGCAATACTGGCGCCTCGCTTATCGGCATCCAGCCTAAAGAAAATATGCTTTACACCCGTTTTGTAGTTGACCCAGTTTACAGGCATTCCAGCTGCCGACGGAATAGGCTTCATGTATTTGCCAAAGGTAATCCAAAAAGACTGGCGTATTTTTGAGGCTTCTTCTTTGCTGTACATTAAGGAGTTGTCTTGCCCATTAAACGGGCTACATATTTGCCAATGATATCAAACTCGAGGTTAACGGTATCTCCTACTTTTACCTCCTGCAGGTTGGTATGCTCAAAAGTATAGGGAATGATGAATACGGAGAATTCGTTTACGTCCGAATTAACCACCGTAAGGCTGATCCCGTTTACACAGATGGAGCCTTTTTCAACGGTTACGTTGCCTGTACTGCCATCATATTTAAACCGGTATTCCCAGCTGCCATCCAATTCGTTGACCAAAATACATTGAGCGGTTTGGTCAACATGACCCTGCACAATGTGGCCATCTAAGCGGGCATTCATTTGCATGCAACGCTCTAAATTTACCTTGCTGCCTAGTTTTAATTGGCCCAAGCTGGTCTTATCCAGGGTTTCTTCAATAGCCGTTACGGTATGCGAATGCTCTTCAATAGCCACTACCGTTAAACAAACGCCATTGTGGGCAACACTTTGGTCGATCTTGAGCTCATGGCTGATGTCGGATTGAATGGTAAAATGCAGATTGCTGCCTTCGGCAACAACCTTCTCTACTTTTCCTAGGGTTTCGATAATTCCGGTAAACATCTTAAATATAGTTTTTCCTGTTCCTTAACCAGTTGCTTTGGCTTTGTTCGCTTTCGGCACTTTGGTTTAAGGCTGTTTTTTCCTGTTGCAACATCTTAACGGCTGTTAAGGCGGCCAACATGGCCTCCTCTTCGCTTTCGCTCCTTAAACTATCGGAATTAAAATATTTGCCCACAAAATGGGTGTCGAATTTGCCCGAAGTAAAGGCCTCGTGCTGCATGACAAATTTACCAAAGCCCAGCGTAGTTTGTATGCCTGTAATGTCATATTCGTCGATGGCACGGATCATGCGTTCGATGGCTTCTTCCCTATCCTTGCCATAGGTGATCAGCTTGGCAATCATCGGGTCATAATAAATCGGAATTTCCATTCCTTCTTCAAAACCATCGTCAACTCTTACGCCATTGCCTTTGGGCGTGCGGTAGGTTTGCAAGGTACCGATATCGGGCAGGAAATTATTCAGCGGATCTTCTGCATAAACGCGCAGTTCCATGGCATGGCCATTAATTTTCAGGTCCTCCTGTTTAAAGCTCAATGCCTCGCCCCTGGCTATTTTAATCTGTTCTTTAACCAGATCCAATCCGGTAATCATTTCGGTAACCGGATGCTCTACCTGCAGGCGGGTATTCATTTCCAAAAAGAAGAAATCGAGGTTCTCGTCTAGGATAAACTCTACCGTACCTGCCCCCACATAGTTTACTGAGCGGGCCACATCAACGGCACAACGGCCCATTTTTTCCCTGATCTCGGGCGTAAGCACGGCCGATGGAGCTTCTTCAATTACCTTTTGGTGCCTGCGCTGTACCGAGCATTCGCGCTCGAACAAATGCACAATATTGCCGTGGGTATCGCCCAGCACCTGGATTTCGATATGGCGAGGCGAGGTTACATATCTTTCGATAAACACCGACCCATCGCCGAAAGCCGAAGTGGCTTCGCTTACTGCCAAGTGCATCTGCTCGTCGAAATCGGCTACTTTTTCTACAATGCGCATGCCTTTGCCACCACCGCCTGCAGCGGCCTTGATCAGGATGGGGAACCCAACCTCAATGGCACGTTGTTTGGCCTCTTCAATATCGGTTATGGCTTCTTCGGTTCCCGGCACCATCGGAATGTTGTATTGGAGTGCAGCGGCCTTGGCCGACAGTTTATTGCCCATAATCTCCATGGCTTCGGGTGTTGGACCAATCAAAATCAACCCGGCTTCTTTTACCGCACGGGCAAAAGCTGCATTTTCAGACAAAAAGCCATAGCCTGGATGGATGGCTTGTGCACCGGTAGCTTTGCAGGCTTCGATTATCTTTTCGCCAAGCAGGTAAGATTGGTTTGATGGCGCCGGGCCAATACAAATCGCCTCGTCGGCATAGCGCACATGCAGCGCCGAGCGGTCGGCCTCAGAAAAAACAGCCACTGTTTTGATACCCATTTCCCTTGCCGAACGCATTACGCGCAAAGCAATTTCGCCACGATTGGCCACTAATATTTTGTTCATACAGTATTTTGGTTGCCAGCTTGGGCCGGCAGTTTTCAATTCACAATTTAGCCCGTTTAACTACAGCTTACATCAAGCTTAATTGCCTGCGAAACCTTGTTTATCCTTACACATGCAACCCCTTGATGTTGCTTATTGCCTGATCAACCATAGCGGAAGAAACATCTAAATGGGTCACAAATCTAATGGTTTTATCGGAAGTGCTGTTACACAAAATACCTTTGCTTTCTAAAGCTTTGACTACATGGTCGGCTTTGAGGCCTTTGGCCACTTCAAAAAGCACGATATTGGTTTCGACCGGCGTCACCGATTCTACGTAACTGGTCTGTTGCAGGGCTTCGGCTAGGGCTTTGGCATGCTGGTGGTCTTCGGCCAGGCGGTTTACGTGATGGTCGAGCGCATAAATACCGGCTGCCGCCAAAAATCCTGCCTGGCGCATCCCTCCGCCCAATACTTTTCTAATTTTTAAGGCTGTTTTAATGGTAGCTTTCGAACTGAGCAATACAGAGCCTACAGGTGCGCCCAAGCCTTTGGACAAACAAACTGAAATCCCATCGAAATAATGACCGTAATCTTTGGCTTTATCGCCAGTTGCCATTAAGGCATTGAAAACCCGGGCGCCATCTAAATGAAGTTTTATTCCTTTTATAGCACACAGATTATGAATGGGCGCGATTTGGCTAAGGGTATAGCATTTGCCACCTCCTTTGTTTACGGTATTTTCGAGCACTACCAAACTTGAATTGGGATAATGGATATTATCGGCATTGATTTCAGGTTCGATCATTTCTGGGGTCAAAATACCTCTCTCGCCATTAAGCAAACGTACCGAAGCCATCGAGTTGTAGGCAATGCCCCCGCCTTCGTAGCGATACACATGCGCCGTTTGGTCGCAGATGACTTCATCCATAGGCTGGGTAAAGCACTTGATGGCAATTTGGTTGCTCATGGTACCCGAAGGGCAAAACAGTGCGGCTTCCATGTTGAACATAGTGGCCAGCTTTTCTTCCAAGGCATTAACGGTTTCGTCTTCGCCAAAAACATCGTCGCCTACCTTGGCTGTCATCATCGCATCGAGCATACCGGGCGTTGGCTTGGTTACGGTGTCGCTCCTAAAATCTATCTTGTTCATTTGTTATCAGCATTAAAGGGATTAAGATAAAAGGAAATATCTAATCTGCCAGCAAATTAAAAAACTCCTTTGCAAAAAGCCTTATTGATTTTGTAATATTATCGGTAAAAAGCTATAAAAGCAATAATTAAACAGGGTAGCGCTTAGCTCAATGTTTTTTCACCATTAAGGAATTAAGAAAACATTTAGGCAGGTGTGCCAGTCACAAACATCGACCTTAATGCCTCTCAATGCCTGCATGTTTAACCTATGGCAACCATTAAGGAGTTAAGAAGAATTAAGTGCGTTATAAAGGCAAACATCAGCCTTAATGTCCTTAAAGCCTTCATGTTTAAAACTATGGTAACCATTAAGGAATTAAGAAGATCAGGTACGCTATAAAGGCAAACATCAGGCTTAACGGCTCTAATGCCTTCATGTTTGAATAAATGTTAATTCGCAATAAACTCATAAAACGCCGGAAATTCGCGTCGCCAGAACCATTCGCGGTGTTTGCCATCGGCTTTTTCTACCAGTTTTACGTCTTTGCCCGCCTTAAGGAGCTGCTCTTTTTCAGTGCCTAGCAAAACCTGATAAACGCTTTCCATATCTCTGGTCATCATTGTGCCCTCCAAAGCACCTGCCACCAGATAAACCTGATGCCCTTTTAAAGCAACACCAGCATTTTTAATGTCGGTTTCGATAGCCTTGCCAAGCCAAAATGCCGGAGAAAAAATACCGGCTTTGCCGTAAACATTGGGATAGGCCACCATGGCATACATCGAAATCAAACCACCCATCGAACTACCCGCTATTGCCGTATGCTTGCTGTCTCTCAAAGTTCGATAATGCTGATCTATATAGGGCTTTAGGGTTTCGGCCAAAAAAGCCACATAAGCTTTACCCTTGCCTTTTCCATATTGGCTATCGTAGGGATTGTATTCCTTAAGCCTCTCGCTACCTCCATTCGCAACAGCTACCACGATATATTCTTGCGCCCCTTTGGCAATCAGGCTGTCCAATATTTCATCAACCCCCCATTCGCCAAAACCAGCAGTTGATTGATCGAACACATTTTGTCCATCGTGCATGTACAGCACTGGGTACTTTTGCTTCGATTTGGCATACGAAGGAGGCAAATAGATCCAAATGCTTCTTTTGTTATGGAGCTGAGGCATTTCGAAGGCGCTATCCAACAAGTGTACGTTTGTTGTTGCTGTAGATTGGGGCGCTTCTTTCTTAAAGGCATCGGCCCAGGCCGCAACGTTTAGCCGGATAAGCGTATCTTTTTTAAGCGTAAAGCTCCGATTGGCGATGGCCTGTCCGCTGCTTGCACTTTCCACCTTGCTCCAATCGCCACGGGTAATTTTAAACTCGTAGTTGCCAAGGGGGAGGGATTTTTCCAAGACATAGCTCCCTGTCGTTTTCACAAGCTGGCTATTGGCATCGTTGGGCGACCAGCTGTTAAAATTGCCGGCTACAAAATAAGCAGGCTTTACTTCGGTGGCTTTAGGCATATCGAGCAGCTCAAAACGAACTTTAACCTGGCCATCAGCGACTAAAAATACCATATTGAAAAGAACCAAAAATAAGATGCGCTTCATAACAGTGAGGTTAAATTTACCGTTTTAAGGTTGTTTATTGGATGAAATGTGCCAATTTCAAATCATTTAACAAATAAATAGAAATAATTACTTTTTTTATCATTTATATTTACACACAAATCAAATCATGACAATAATTGTTGCCGGTAGATGGACAATGTGAACATTAAAAAATTAGCGAAGGCCCTTCATCTTTCTACTTCTACTGTTTCGAGAGCGTTTAGAGATAACAGCGATATCAGTGCCGCTACCAAGGCGCGCATCCTGGCCATGGCCAAAGAGCTCAACTACCAGCCTAACCATTATGCCAGTAACCTGAGGGAGCAAAAAAGCAAAACCATTGCCGTTATTGTACCCGAACTGGCCAATAATTATTTCTCGCTCGCCATACAGAGCATTGAGCGTGTGGCAAGCGCCAAAGGCTACCACATTTTGGTTTATGCCACCAACGACCAGTTCGAAAAAGAGGTTTCCTTTATCAAACACCTGCACAATGGCAGGGCCGATGGCATTATCATGTCGGTATCGGGCGAAGCCAACAACCACAACTACCTGAACGAATTGTCGAAAAAACGCCTGCCCATTGTATTTTTCGATAGGGTTTACGAAGATATTGAAACCCCGAGGGTTATTACCAACGACTACGACAGCAGCTTTGCCGCCACCAAACACCTGATCCAACAGGGATGCAAACGCATTGCCTACCTGGCCGTAAACAAAACCCTTTCTATTGGCAAAACACGGATGCAGGGCTATATCGATGCCCTCAAAAAATTCAAGATTCCTTTTGAAGACGAACTGATCATCGACTGTACCAACAACTACAAGGAAAATATTGACCGTTTGAAAAAGGCTTTTATCGATCTGAAACCTGATGGCGTTTTTACCTCGGTTGAGCGCTTGGCCTTTGCCACTTACTATGCCTGTTACGACATCAACCTTGTTATACCCAAAGATTTAAAGGTAATAGGTTTTTCTAGCCTGGAGATTGCGCCCCTGCTCAACCCTTCGTTAAGTACCGTTACGCAACCCGCTTCAGAGCTGGGCAAAACCGCCGCCGAACTGCTGTTTAAAATGCTCGAAAACCCCACCGATGTAACCTCAACTACGCAGCTTGTTTTGAACTCGAAACTGGTACAGCGCGAGTCGACTTCGAAGGCCTAAAACAGGTTCAGGTGAGCCGCCATTTTCAGCCTCAGAAAACCGATGGTTTTTGATCAGTTTTTTCTCCGGTTTTTCAAAAACGCGCAGAATCTGCCCCCTCTTATTGCAACATTATTTCATTTTCTTTCCGCTTTTTCGGGAACGTTCCCGAAAACGTTCCCGAAAACATGCCACAAAACAACTTAGTGTAAAAATCACACTTTAATTTAGGTTTTTAAATTGCAAAAAATTAATTATCAGCTATTTAAACAAAAAAAATACAGGTTTTTAAAAAAATAAATCGCTCATTTATTTGCTTTTCAAGGCCTTCTGCCTCCATAAAATATGGTCCCAAAAAAAATTATGATATAAAATTTTGATTTCTAATCTGCGCCATTAAATTTACAATAGTGTAATACACAATTAATTATAACCAAATATTTAAACTTTAAAACGGGCTTTTTTCTATGAAAATACTCTACCCTATTAAGCTTTGTTTGTTGATGTTTTTTGCGCTCTGCACATCGGCAGCTTATGCACAAACTGGAAGCATTTCTGGTAAAATTCTTGACGATTCCAAACTGCCTATTCCGGGGGCATCGGTTCAAGTAGACGGTATCCAAAAAATTACCGCAACAGACAACGATGGCAACTACCGCATTACAGGTTTAGCTGCCGGCACCTATACCGTAACTGCAAAGTATATTGGTTTTGGCGCCACCAAGTTATCGGTAACGGTAGCTGCTGGCAATGTAGTGCTTAATTTTGAGCTGAAGCCCGAATCGCAAAACCTGAACGAGGTTATCGTGGTAGGTTATGGTACACAAACCAAACGCGAGGTAACCGGCGCCATTTCCAAGGTAAGCGGCGATAAGCTGACAGCCTTGCCTACGCCGAGTTTTGAAGCCAGCTTGCAGGGACAGGCACCTGGTGTGCAGGTAACCCAAGGCAGCGGCTTGGCAGGTAGCGGTTCGGTCATCAGGATCAGGGGCATCGGCTCTATCAGTGCTGGTGGCGATCCTTTATATGTAGTAGATGGTATTCCGATTACTTCCGATCCTTTCATTACCGGCAACCGTGGCGCGATGAACCAAAACCCTTTGGCCACCATCAACCCTAACGATATTGAATCGGTAGAGATTTTAAAAGATGCCGGTGCCGCCGGTATTTATGGTTCACGTGGTGCCAATGGCGTTATCCTCATTACCACTAAAAGAGGAAAAGCAGGAAAGCCAAGCATCTCGCTTTCGAGCAAATTCGGTCTGAGTACCTACGCCAATAAACCTACATTTGCCAATGGCCCAGAGTGGCTACAATTACGCCAAGAGGCCTGGACAAATGATGGCAATACTGGATTAGCTCCGCTTCCAGGAGGCTTAACCTGGGCACAGGCACAGCAAAACAATACCGACTGGTGGGACATCCTAACCCAAACCGGCAAATCGAACGATCAAAGCGTATCTTTTAGCCAAGGCACAGAGAAAATCAAAACCTATGTTTCGGCCAACTACAGCAATAACGAAAGCTTTTTAAAAGGCAACTCTTACGAGCGTTATGGCTTCAGGACCAATTTCGATATCAAACCCACCAACTACTTCTCAACCAGCATCAATGTAGGATATGACAAGGGAATTAACCAACGCGTAAATGCGGCCTGGAGCGGCGGTATCGGCGATGCGATGTCGACGGCACTTCCAATTTATCCGGTTTACAATGCTGATGGCTCCTTCTTTAGCAACGGTGCCAATCCGGCACGTAACCTGGGTCTTTTAGATTGGAAAACCAGAAATGAGCGTATTGTTGCAGGCGTGACCATGGAACTAAAGCCTTTCAAAAACTTCAGCTTAAAAGGCAGCTTCAACATGGATAATCTAGATGTAGAAGACAACATCTTTAGTCCGGCGGCACTAAACGGTTCTACCGTAGGCAGCGCTACCCTATATCCAACCAAAATTTTCAATAGAAACTTTTCTGGAATAGCTACTTACGATTGGCAGATGGACGACAAAAACAAAATGACCATCATGGCAGGCGCCGAGTCGCAGGTTTCTTTTAAAAATTACTACAAAGATGGTATAAGCGGTCCGTCTGATGCTCCTTTTTCGAGTAACCTACAAGGTTTTTACCAAGCTATGCAAACTTTGGCCGCCAATAATGGATTGGTTTATTATGCAGGTGCAAACCGCGATACTTTTGCCTCGTTATTCGCAAGGATCAACTATTCTTACGACAACAAATACTATTTGCAAATCTTAGCCCGTAGAGATGGTTCATCTAAATTCGGTCCAGAAAATAAATACGGCTATTTCCCTGCCGCATCAGCTTCTTGGTACATCAGCCAAGAAGATTTCCTGAAAAACAGCAAGGTCATCAGCAACTTAAAACTACGAGCCAGCTATGGTTTGGTGGGTAGTTCAAACTTCCCTCCTTCGCAATACTATCAACAGTTCCAGTTTTCTGGAAGCTATAACAGCAATCCGGTATTGTATCCTACTAACGTGCAAAATCCTGCACTGAAATGGGAAGAAGGCCGCAACCTTGATTTAGGACTGGATTTCGGACTTTTCAACAACCGCATTTCTGGAGAGTTTTCTTATTACAGAAAAATAACCACTGGTGCCTTGCTTAATGGCGGTATTTCGCCTTCTACCGGCTTCAATGCAGGCTGGGTTAACGTCGGCAAAATCTTGAACGAAGGCTACGAGTTGAGCCTAAACACGGTGAACGTGCAAGCCAAAAACTTTAAATGGGTAACCCGTTTAAATGTTTCGAAAAACTTTAACGAAGTACTTAGCCTCGACCAGCTTACACCAGATGCCGTTGGCGGTGGTACCAACGATACCCGTATTGCGGTAGGCTACCCTATTGGCACCAATTTCCTTGTTCGCTACAAAGGCGTAGATCCTGCCGATGGCTTGCCGATTTGGCTTGACAAAAACGGCTACGAAACCAAAACTTTCTCTTTGGACAACCGCGTGCCGATTGGCAAAGTATTGCCTGATTATGTAGGTGGCCTAACCAACACGTTTACCTTTAAAGGCTTTGAACTGAACACCTTGTTTACTTTCTCTTTTGGAGGCAACTTGTACGACGGTTCGGCCAAACGCCAATTGGGCATTGTTACCGATTGGAATATCAGGGAAGATATTGCAGACCGCTGGAGAAAACCTGGCGACATCGCCAGATTCCCTCGCCTTACGATGAACAGTGGTACTTATGCCGGTCTATCGAGCGAGTGGCAATATAACTCGACCATGTTCTTGTACAGCGCTTCTTTTGTACGTTTAAGAGAAGTAACCCTGGCCTACAATGTACCGGCAACTTTTGCACGTAAATTAAGGTTGCAAAACCTGAAGCTGTTTGCAACAGGCATGAACCTGCTTACTTTTAGCAAATATCCTGGAGGCGATCCAGAAATTGCGCGCGACTTTGAAAACCCGCAAGACAGGAACATGAGTCCTAACGTAACCTATTTGACTACGCCTCAGCAAAAAACATTCACTTTTGGGTTATCAACATCATTTTAGGCAACAGAGATTAATAGACAAGAAAATGAAAATCAATTATAAAAACATTTCAAAATCATTCTTGGTACTTGCCGTGCTGACGGTTATGGGTACCGGATGTAAAAAATTCTTGGAAGCGACATCGCCAGAATCGATTCCAAAAGACGTAGCCATAGCCGACGAAACCGGCTTGAAAGCCGAAATGAATTCGGCCTACCAAATTGTGGGGGGTGGCAACATGTTTGGTGGCAAAATACAGGTAATCAACGACATGCTGGCCGACCAATTGAACGGACAACAGCTAAGTGGCGATTTTGGCGAAATCTTCGGCCGCAAAACCTCGGTGTTCGGCGAATATAAAAATGCGATGTACACCGATATATACCAAGCCATTTATCGTTCCAATATCGTATTGGAGAACCTGGATAAAGCTTCTAGCCTGAAAGATAACCTCGAAGGCCAAGCCAGGTTTATCAGGGCATTGTGCCACTTTGAAGTGGTACAGCTGTTTGCCCAGCCTTATGGCTTTACGGCCGACAATTCGCATTTGGGCGTTCCGATCAGGACCAGTACCACCATCAACCCAGGTGTTCGCGCCACGGTAAAACAGGTATACGACCTCATCATCTCTGATTTAAAAACGGCAGAAACCAAATTACCAGACGACAATGGGGGCTATGCCACCAAATGGGCTGCCAAAGCCTTATTGGCCAAAGTTTATTTCCAAATGAACGACTTTCCTAACGCCTACCTCTATTCGAACCAGGTTATTACCAGCAACAAATTCAGCTTAGATGCCACTTATGCGGTGCGTTTCTCTGAAACAGGCTCCAAAGAAAGCATTTTCAAAATTGTGAATACCAAAGGCGCTTACGAACCGGGAGGCGAACTGAGAGGTCAGTACCGTTCTGATTTCAGCTTGCCGACCTTGCGTTTTACCACCGACTTTTACAGCAACGTAAATACGCCAAACGATGTACGCAAAGCTTTGTACGACAATGTTAAATATCCAGGCTTTGTGGTAACCAAAAAATACAATGCCGACCGTTTTGAAATTCCGGTATTGTATTTAACAGACATGAAGCTAATCAGGGCCGAATCTGCCGCCGAAACCGGACAGAATTTAAGCATAGGAGCCCAAGACATCAACGACATCCTGAATAGGGCTTATGCAGGAACAAAAAGCATCCCGCTTAATTCATCGGCCAGCTTGATCAAAACCAATGCACGTTTCGAACGCAGCATCGAGTTTGCGGCCGAAGGCAATCGCATCGCCGAAATCAAAAGAATTGGTGCCAAAGGCGAAAACATCGATAAACGTGGTGCGCCTTGGAACTGCCCAGGACTGGTACTCCAATTTCCACAGGGCGAAATGGCCAGCAACACAGCCTTCCAACGTAACCCAGAAGGAGGATGTAATTAGTTAATGGTTGAATTAAGGAATGATCAAAGGAGAGAATTAAAAAATCATGCTATCATTCAAACTCGTTCATTCAAAATTAAATAACATGAAAAAGATTAAATATATACTACTGGCAACTATCATTGCTACCATTTGGGGATGCAAGCCAGAAGAATTTGGGCCGATTGTTGGTTCGGAAGAAAATTTCCTCAAAGAAATGCAGGGCACCTGGAGCCTGACCAAGGTTACGCAGGTAGATCAAAATGCGGTTTCGAATGGATGGCCTTACAAACAATTGGACATTACCAACATTTATCCTTACAAAGAATTGGTGGTTTCCTTTCAGGGCGATGCCTCCGGCAAACCTTCCACTTTTACCATTACGCCTGGCAATTCGCCAAAAATTGCCGACCTCAATTCGGGCAATTGGAGCGTAGACAATACAAAGGCGCCAACCGTCATTACGCTGAGCAATAATGGGCAAACCTCAACCCTTACCTTGGATTCTTACGCCAACCTGAAGAATGGAAAGTTCTATTTGAAAAGAGAAAAAAAGGTAAATGGCAAAACAATTCTGGTTTACCAATATGAATTCACGAAAAAGTAATCGATAAAATAGTTCGTCATGAAAAAATTAATACTATCTATCATATTTATACTGAGCACAACCTTGGCTTTTGCACAGGTAACGCTTAGTCCGGCTACTTTTACCGCCGAAGATGAGGTAACCATTACCTTAAACGTTTCTGGTACCCCGCTTGCTGGCTTAAACGACATTTACATCTGGGCTTTCTCTAACGATGGCGTTGGTGGCGGCAAAGATGCCTTAACCAATGGCCAATGGGGCAACTCGGCCGATGCCGCTAAGATGACTAAAACCGGCACCAATATTTTTACCTTTAAATTCACAGGCACTACCCTATTCGGCCAAAGCCCAGCAGAATTGATCAATTTCGGCTTTTTGGCAAAAACCAAGGATGGCACCAAGCAAACCCAGGATTACAAACCTTACAAGTTCGATCCCCTGGTGTTTGTTCCTATGCAATTCAGGGTTTTCCCTTCTAAAATGGATCAAACCGATATGACCACGGTTTATTTTCACCAAGACCTGGCTACCGACCAAAACCTGCAACGCATGTTCGACGTCAAAGTAAACCTTGTTTTTTACAACGATGCAACTCCAGTTCCGGCAGTTGTGGCTACGAGAACGGCATTGGTTACCGTTAAAGAATCGAATATACTGTATTCTTACTCGTTCATTCCAGAACGCTTAATCACCCTAACCGCAGGCACCAAGCTTACCAAGTTTACTTATCAGTTTACCGGAAGCGTAAAAGATGCCAATGGAGCCAATGTACCTGTAGCTGGTCCGGTTACTGAAGTAGTTTATACCCCATTTAATTAAGCTCGCATATGAAAACCAAGATATTATACACTTTACTGGCAATTGCAACAATTGCCTTCGGCTGTAAAAAAACAGAATTCGACGAGCAGTCTAAGGGCGAGGCACTGGGCTCGTTTGCCAGTACCGCACCCGCAAACAATACCATGTGGGTGCTCAACTCGGCCACGCCGAGTGCCAAGGTTACCTTTACCTGGAGTGCGGCCACACCAGGGGTAAGCACCAAACCAACCTACAAATTAATCGCGGCCTTGAAAACCGGAAGCCTTGATGCACCATTCATCGAATTTCCAGCCGACAACAACGGCACCGCCACCAGCTTAAACCTCACCCAAAAGCAACTAGACGATGCACTGAAAGCCAAGGCTGTTGGCGATGGTATTAAAGTTGACCTGATTTGGGCCATCCAAGCCACCAATGGTACTGTAAAAGTAAATACGGCAACCATGAATATCTCCATTACACGCATGGGCGATGGTGTGAGCAATTTCTTGCTTTATGGTCCGGTTTCTTCAAGTACGCCGGTTGTCATCAATCCAAACTCGACCACAGACTTCCTGAACTTCAAATGGCAGAAAGCATTTCCGGGTGTAGTTGCCAATGCCGTGAAATACCAAGTAAAATTTGTGGCCAAAGGAGGCGATTTCAACAATCCGATATTTACCTATACCTCCAACAATTCGGGGCTCGATTCGGCCTTGGCTGTAGGTTATAAAGACATCAGCGACAAACTGACCGCAGCTGGCTATACCGATCAAGCCACACCAGTTGCCTTGCAATGGACCGTTGAAGCTACTTCGGGCAACTTCAAGAAAACAGCCGATTACGTCAACGATTTGGTGATTACCCGCGAAGTTAAAATGTTCTTGGTCGGTGGCGATACACCAGCAGGTTGGACAGCTGAAAGCGCCTTACAAATGATTCCAGATGCGTCAAACCCTGGCACTTTCTATATCTACGTAAAACTGAATGCCGGCAATGGCGGTCTAAAATTCCTGAACCAGCAACAATGGCCAGGGGGCAGCTTAAATTCATCTGATTGGGGCATGAAACCTGGTTCGCCTGGCGATGCCTTGGTGGAGAATGAGGTGAACATTGAAAACTATGGGCCAAGCGGGGTTTACCGGGTGACCTTCGATCAAAAAAACCTGAAATATTATGTACAGTCCGACCATGGACTGATGGGTGCCGTAGGTGCGGCAACCGCAGCAGGATGGAATCCGCCTAACATTTTCCCTAGCCAAGCGTTATCGCTTATTGCCACCAATAAATTCCTAGGCTTCGTAACCCTTACTGGTGGACAGGAGTGGAAAATGATTGACGGTAATGCCTGGGGCAACGGAAGCGTTTCAGGCTCTAGAGACTATGGCAAGGGCACCACTGACGGTTCAATGCTCGAAACCGGCGAATCAAACTTCTCATTTACAGGCACTACAGGCCTTAAACGCATTACCTGGGATGGTACCGACATCAAAAACCTGAAATATTCGGTAACCGATGGCACGGTATTCCTGGTTGGTAATGCTACGGCGGGTGGCTGGGATAATTCTCCAGGCAATGCGGCCTTACCAGCCATGACTTACCAAGGCAATGGCAAGTGGTCGGTAACCACAACCCTGACTGTAGGTGAATTCAAATTTATCTTTACCAAAGGCAACTGGGATTACAACTATGGCGGTACAGCTGGTGTTATTGCAGAAGGCGGTGCCAATATTGGCATTACTGTTGCAGGCAATTACACCGTGGTTTTAGACGAATACAACAGAACCTATACGTTGACCAAAAATTAAAAACATAAAACCGATCCAAAAGCCTCCCAAAAATTCGGGGGGCTTTTTTTTATGGTTAAAACCACCGTATACCAATTGAAATTTCGGTCTGATTTAGGCCTAAATAGTGTATGAAATACACTTTACAAAAAACCGATGTTTTAACTATAAATTCAAATCTTTAACATCAAGAAATTGTTAAGGAATAAAAAACTCAATTTTAATTTTTTATTTCAAAAAAGGCACATATATTGGTAGACTTTTTTACCAATTTACTAAACTAAAAAATAAAAAATGATAGTTATTGCAGATGGTGGATCAACCAAAACCAATTGGTGCCTGATCAATGAAGCCGGAAGAAAAATCCATTTTAACACCGAGGGCTACAACCCTTATTTTTCTAAAGGCGATTACATCGAAAGCTCCCTGAGAAATTCTTTGCCGGATCATTTAGAGCCTGAAAAGCTAACAGAAGTTTATTACTACGGAGCAGGCTGTTCTACCGATGCGAACAAAAAAATCGTTGCAGATGCCATGCAAAAAGTCTTTGTAAACGCCAAAATCAATGTTGGCCATGATTTGCTGGCTTCTTGCCGTGCACTTTTAGGCGATGAAGCAGGTTTTGCCGCCATTCTGGGTACAGGTACCAATACGTGTTTATACGACGGTAACGACATTACCTTAAACATCGATTCGCTAGGCTATTTCCTAGGCGATGAAGGCAGCGGCAGTTACATCGGCAAGCGCATCTTGGCCGACTACATGAAAGGCTATATGCCAAAAGGCCTAAGAGAAAGCTTTTACGACAACTATGCCTTAACCAACGAGGATATTTTCGATCATATCTACAACAAACCGCTCCCTAACCGTTTCTGTGCAGGTTTTAGCAAGTTTATTTACGATTTCAAGGAAAGCTACGAAGATTACACCACCTCGGTAGTTGACTACGGCTTTACCGCCTTCTTCGAAAACCTGGTGATCCACTACCCTAACTACAAAAACTACGAATTAAACTGTGTAGGATCTGTAGGCTATAGCTTCAGAGATATCTTAAGTATTGTGGCCGACCGTTATGAAATGGGTGTTGGCAAAATCATCCGCTCGCCAATAGACGACCTGGTGGAATACCACTTGAGCAAAAAATAATTTTATACAAGCACAAAATAAAAGCCTCGAAGCAAAACTTCGGGGCTTTTTTACTGAAGATTAGGGATAAAAGCCGAAGAGACCGCTAAAAGCTAAAGAAGAGAATTAGATCTAAAGCTTGCTTCTAAACAATTGAGCAATCTAGCTACAACTCCCAAAAACTACTTCAAAAAAAATCCCCGAAATAATCGAGGACTTTTGTTTAGGTTGGTTTTTAGTTTAGGTTTATTGTACAATGATCTTTCGGCTGTAGTTTTTGTTGTCTACCTGAAGTACCAAAATATACATGCCAGAAGTAATGTTGTTCTTAGAAAGTTCCCAAAAAAATTCCTTTTTACCAGCATCCTGCGCCTGTTTATTGATCAGCACGGCTAATTGTTTGCCGGCAAGGTCGATTACCCTTAAACTTACGTTGGCCCTGTCGGTTAACTGATAGGCAATCGTGGTAGAAGTAGCAGCCGGGTTGGGGTAATTGGTAAAGTTGATCACCTGAAAAACGCCAAATGGATTATTTTCCCAACTAGACTCACTGTTGAGGTCTGCATTCAAGAAACCTTCTGCAGTTAGGCTATCTGCATTTACCTGAGCTACGCCCAAGTAAGGCAAAACACCACTTGATTGTGCCTGAACACTGCTGTTCATCACCATCAAACCGACAAAAAGTAAAATAATTTGGTAGCGTTTTTTCATTCAATAAGGTTGATAGTGTAAATATAACACATCGAAACTAATTTTTACATGAAAATATAATATTTTTTTCAAAGCTACGTTAAACAAGTTTTAATCCAAAAAACCCTGAAGCTAGCGCGTTGTTTTAGAAAGAAATAGCCTTTCCAAAAAGCTTGGCATACTTCCGTTTATCGAACTTGTATAAGGTAGCGGCCCTGAACGAAACACCTTTTTGCTTCTCGTCTAGTTCTTTGAGCACGCCGAAGCTTAAAATCTTCTTCCTGAAATTACGCTTATCCAGTTTTTTGCCTAAAATGAGCTCATATACATGCTGCACCTGGGTGAGGGTAAATTTCTCGGGCAAAAGTTCGAAAGCAATAGGCAAGTGCTTGATACGGCGCTTGATTTTTTCGAGACCCTTATCAAAAATATGCTGATGGTCGAACCCCAGTTTGGGCAAATCTTTTACGTTGATCCATTGCGCCCTTTTGGCATAAGAAGTTAGTGGCTTCAGGGCTTTGTCTCCACCCAGGCGCAACATGGCATAGTAAGCCACGGTAATAACCCTGCCCTGCGGATGTCGATTTACTTCTCCAAAAGTATAGTACTGCTCCATGTAGATATCGCTCAAACCAGTAAGCTCGTGCAAAATACGCAAAGCCGATTGGTCGAGGCTTTCGTTTACCCCCACCAGGTTGCCCGGCAAAGCCCACCAATCTTTAAAAGGCTCTTCGTTGCGCTCTATCAATAGGATCTTAAGTTCGCCACCATCGAAGCCAAACAACACACAGTCGATGGAAACAGCCGAATTAAATACAGGTAATACTTCTTTCAAAACACTAACGTTTTAGATATGTAAATATGAGAACAAAATAAAGACACTTGCTCGGTTAATCCATAAAAATAATGAAAAAAAATTACTTAGTGTAATTAATACACCTTATATTCGTGTATTATAATGAAACAAGACCTTAAAAATATTGCAGTACTGACTTCTGGGGGCGATGCGCCCGGCATGAATGCCTGCATTAGAGCCGTTATTCGCACCGGTATTTACCATGGCAAAAACATGTTCGGGGTAATGCAGGGCTATCAGGGATTAATTGACAACAACATCATTCCGATGGATGCCCGTTCTGTAAGCAACATTTTACACATGGGCGGCACCATCCTCAAAACGGCCAGGTGCCTCGCATTTAAAGAAGAGGCGGGCATGGAACTGGCCTTCAAAAATCTGCAGGAAAAAGAAATAGACGGACTGGTTGTAATTGGTGGCGACGGCACCTTTACCGGGGCCAAACGCTTTGGCGAAAAATACAACATCAATGTTATAGGCGTACCCGGAACCATCGACAACGATTTGAGTGGTTCTGACTTTACTTTGGGCTACGATACGGCCATCAACACCGTTATCGAAGCTATTGATAAAATCAGGGATACCGCCGATTCGCACGACCGTTTGTTTTTTATCGAAGTAATGGGCAGGGATTCGGGCTGCATTGCCTTGAGAACTGCCGTGGCCAGCGGCGCCGAAGCCGTGCTTTTGCCCGAAAGGGAAACCTCGCTCAAAGAGCTGATCACTAAATTAAAGGCTGGCGCATCGACCAAAAAGTCGTCGAGCATAGTGATCGTGTCAGAAGGCAACAAATATGGTGGCGCTTACGATATTGCCAAAAGTGTAAAAAGAAAGTTCACCCACTATGATACCAAAGTAACTATCTTAGGGCATTTGCAACGTGGGGGCAGTCCTAGTGGTTTCGATCGTATTTTAGGCAGCCGTTTGGGCTATGCCGCAGTAAATGCGCTGATAGCTGGCGAAAGCATGCAGATGGTTGGACTTTACGGCAACGCCATCAAGCTAACCAGCTTGGAAGATGCCTTGAATACGCACAACTATAAATTGGAGAGTGATTTACTAGAAATGACCCACGTTCTATCCATTTAATCAGCAAACCAATGATAGCAGTAGTTTATAGCGGATCTAAAAGCGCCTTCTGGAAAATCTCTAGCGAGGGCAAAACCATAGCGGAATGTACCATTGCGGGCATCAACCCTTGCTTTAACGACCCCAAACATATCCTTTACCTCCTCAACAAGGAAATCACCCTGATTAACCATGCTGAGCGCATCAAGAAAATCTATGCTTTTGTAGCAGGAACTTCCTCACCAGGCATGCAGGAGTCGCTGGCGCATACGCTGGGCCAGTTTTTCAGGAACAGCAAAATCAAGGTAAACGACGATTTGTATGGTGCTTCCATCGCGGCCTGCTACAACCAAAGCGGTATTGTAGGCATTTTGGGAAGCGGTGCCAACTGCGCCTATTTTGACGGCAAACGCCCTGAACAGAACAACTTTGGCTTAGGCTATATTTTGGGCGATGAAGGTTCTGCCAACTACCTGGGTAAGATTTTGCTTAAACAATACCTTGAAGATAAACTGCCGCAAGATTTGAAGAAGCAGTTTGAAGAGCGTTACAACGTTGACCGTCCGCTTATTTTAGAACGCATCTACAAAAAACCCAACGTACAGAACTACCTCAGTTCTTTTTTAGAGTTCTATATCGACAAAAGAAACAACAAATATATTGAACAACTGATCGACCAGGCTTTTGAGCGGTATTTCAGTACTTACCTGATGCCAACGGTGAAGCAGCATCCAGGCCAGGAAATCCACTTTGTGGGTACGGTGGCCGGCACTTTTCAGGACAGGTTAAGACTGGTGGCCCAAAGGCACGACGTTCATATCATTACCATAACAAAAGAACCAATACATAATTTACTTCATTATTATTCAAATTAAATACAATGACTAAAGTAGGAATAAACGGATTTGGCCGTATCGGCAGACTTGTTTTCAGAGCCGCCTTGAAAAGAGGCCTCGACATTGTTGCCATTAACGACCTTATCGAGCCAGATTACATGGCTTATATGCTAAAATATGACACGATCCACGGCCGTTTCGACGGTACCGTAGAAGTAAAAGACGGACATTTAGTGGTAAACGGCAAAACCATCCGCATTACGGCCGAGAAAGATCCGGCTAACTTGAAATGGGACGAAGCTGGTGTAGAAATCGTGATCGAATCAACCGGTTTGTTCTTAACCCGTGCCGACGCCAACAAGCACATTGCAGCTGGCGCCAAAAAAGTGGTATTCTCTGCTCCGGCAAAAGACGACGACATCCCGACTTATGTGATGGGCGTAAACCACGATCAATTAACAGCCGATCAAACCGTAGTTTCGAATGCTTCATGCACCACCAACTGCTTGGCTCCTATTGTTAAGGTATTGCACGACAACTTTGGTGTAGTGGAAGGTTTAATGAGCACCGTACACGCGGTAACTGCCACCCAAAAAACGGTTGACGGTCCTTCGGCCAAAGACTGGAGAGGCGGCCGTGGTGGCTTCTCTAACATCATTCCTTCGTCAACAGGTGCGGCCAAAGCGGTAACCAAGGTAATCCCTTCGCTAAAAGGCAAATTAACGGGCATGTCGTTTCGTGTACCGGTTGCCGATGTTTCGGTAGTTGACTTGACTGCACGTTTGGAAAAACCGGCTACTTACCAACAGATTAAAGATGCCATGAAAGCCGCATCGCTTGAAGGTCCTTTAAAAGGCGTTTTGGGCTATACCGAAGATGAGGTGGTTTCTTCAGATTTTATCGGCGACGACCGCGCTTCGATTTTTGATGCCGGCGCTGGTATTTCGTTAAATGACAACTTTGTAAAAGTAGTTTCTTGGTACGACAACGAGTGGGGCTATTCTTCGGCCTTGGCTAAGTTTGTAGAGTACTATGGCTCTTTAAAATAGTTTCCGGTTCATACCGAGTGAAAAAGGCAATGTCGTTTGGCATTGCCTTTTTTGTTTAGCGTTATGTATATTCGGCTGAACGCTACCCTAACCTGTTAATCTGTGGCTAAAATTGGGCAATAAGAATTAGCCAAGAGTTTACAACTCACCCCGCAGCACTATACGCTTTACTCAATACGCAATACGCCACTTACATTTAACAAAAATTTAACACCTTCCAGCCTAGAGACTCAAATATTGGAACTATTTTTGTATTGATATCCCTGAATGGTTTGGATAAACGCTTTTGTCATGTAAAAAACATGAAATGGAATATCGCGATTTTTAATAGTGTACTTTTTACACTATCAGAAATTATTTCTATATTTGCAACGTGATGGCTCTGAACACCGGGCATTACTTCAAAATTGATAGCATATATTTCTTGACCTCGTGCAGGAAATTTTAAAGATAACCCGTTCATACAGGTTTATATTTGGTTAGAAAAAGAGATTCGTCTGGATGGAGAATCTCTTTTCTTTTTTTAAGGGCCAATTGTGCGCTGTTTTGAGCCTATAGAAACAGATTGCAGTTAGAGTAGTTTTTAATCTGTTAATTATTTGTTTTCAAATTTACAATTTTGAAGTAAGTTTTGCTCGCATTACCCTTTAATGCAATAGCAGAGATAATTTTAGGACAGTCAAAACAACAACGTGTTAAGGCTAATATTTCAATCGGCGAGATATTTGTGTCAAATATCATGACGGACTGTTATGAAGATTGATTGAGAATGCAGGTTGCCGAAAAGCGGTTACAGCGTTACGCTGTAAAGGAAGCTTTCACGGAGCAAATTTCTTGAGCAATGCAAAACGAGTGACAAATAAGGATGGCCAAGCTAGGATAAACCTATGCTAGCTGATGGCGTTGGGATTTGGCATGATGTTTTGCGCTCACAACCTTTGCGGAGTACCGCTCTTCCTAATCATTAACGCACTTCCCCAACCTAAATCCCACAGGCTGAAAAGTGAACGCAGTTGCCTCGTAGAACGTCAGTACCGATGATAAAGCACCAAACTAACGATTAAACTTAGCCTTTCCACTTGGTAAGCCACAGATGAGTGAAGGGCTTAGTTTAAGAGTTTCATTTAAATAAAAAGGAGCCGTATTGCTACAGCTCCTTTGATTAGCAAGATTTTATTTTATGCTTACTTAAACTTTATGCTTTTTAACAGGTCATTGAAAATCTTTACCGCCTTCTTCCTATCTTCTTTTTTGCAAACCACTCTACCACTTATGGATTTATAATTTCTGTATTCAGAGTCAAAATTATAACGATATTCATCGCCAATATGAGTACAAGTTATAAAAAAACCAATTCCATTTACTTCAATGATTTCTTCTTTATCTGTGTTATTACTCATGCTGAGTTCTTCTATTGTCTCTAAAATAGAGGCTCTGATTTCTGGAAGGCTCTTTACCTGTTTCCTTAAGTAATCATCATCCAATACAGTATCCCAAAAAGTTATAATGATTCCGTTACTATTAAAACATTTGGTACTGACATCTAATGCTGGCGAACTTTTATAATTACTTTGCATATATCTATAATGTTCATTCCAGTCCATTTGAACACTTTTCTTCGGCTGACTGATATAGACAACATCACTTAGTGGTCTCTCTTGAAAAATAAGCGAAATATAAAGTATAAGGCTAAGTTTTAGATTCATGTTCTATCTAATTTATAAAGTCTAATCAACAGGTAAATTAAAATATTGCTTTACTACTAATGGAATGTCATTTAAATGAGAACGCTTCTTCAGCTCCGCCAATAAATCATCGCGATCATTGACTGCTCGGATTTTTTTAATCAAGTTCTCTTCAATGGCCGTTCTTAGCATACCTTTCCTAGCGCCGTCAGCTATATCACTCTCCAGATTTAGCAATGCATCTATTTCGCCTTTTTGTTTGATATCAGACGATGAAAATCTATTAAAAACGTGCATAGTCAATCCATCCAAGGGGAGCTCTTTCAAAACATATCCATAGTTAATATAATAGCTTTCTCCAAATTGAGATTTTTGAATATTTATAATTTTTGTAATTGCATCGCTATTAACAAGCCAATAATTGCCTTTTTTTTTAAAACCAATCGGCACAAGTAGCTCATTTATAATATTAATAAGTTCTTTCCTATCCATTACAGTGTCTTCTAATTAATATAGATCTAAAACAGTATTCCAAACACCACCAAATTTCTTTTCAAATTCAGCTTTGTATTTTGCAAGCTGGGCATTTCCTGCTGAAATTTGTCTAGGATTATTAGGCTTCAACTCAAATATCGTTTTTGTATTAAAATCTACAAAATCAGGTCGTATACCAGAAATCCCTGTATATTCTTTAAATGTAGTAACATTATTTGCTAATCCAGCTTTATATTCGGCATGCATTTTTCTACCCAATTCTAAAGTTGACTTTGTATACGGAGCACCAACAGGAACAGATTCTTCAACCGCAGAACGAACGCTAGGATGCGACGGAGCAGTAACATAACAATCGATTAAATATAGCCAGAAAAAAGGGGATTTGATCGCATCTTCCCACAGGTTCAACAACCCCTTCACCCTGTCGCCAGCCATCATTTGTATCATGCCCTTATCAGGTACTCCATTCATGTAGACCAAGCTTGCGGCGTTCGTGTAATAGTCGATGTTGTTTCGAAAATTATTGATTTGATCTGGTCTTATGATATATTCTATACCGTTCCTTACTGTACCAGCCAATCTACTGCCTGCATAGAATACTAGTTTGTTGTTTTGGTCATAATGTGGTGTCAAAGTATATTGGCCAACCTCAATGCTGTTGCTAGCAATACTGTATCTGCTTAAATTGATCTGCTTAGAGTTTCTATATTTCAATATAAGGTAAAGCTCTATCCCATTTCCCGTTATAGGATCTGCCATGGTGTTTACAATTTCTTCTACTTCTTCATCAGAATAGTAAGGAACTTCCAAGGGTGGTAAAACCGGTGGCAAAGTACCACCATCGCAATCCGGCGGAGGAAGCCCAGCAAGCTTTAGAAAGCCGTTTCCGTTTACTCTTGAAACAGGTGCAGGAGCTCCCCCACCACACGGATCATAACCGCCCGGAGGATTTGGAGTGGTACCTCCACCTCCTCCACCTGTAGGAGGAGGTGGAAATTCTGGCATTGCACAATTTACTACAGTACTTCTCTCAACGCGATAGCCCGGCAGGTAGTCCAGCTGTCCCATGCTTGTTATATTGGTTTCCCACGGACAAAACCCCGGCCAATCACCAGTCGAACAAGGATAGGGTACTACCTCGTAAACATCATATATCTCACATTCTCCAGGCAATAAACTAATCTTGTTATTGTTTATAAGAACCTGGGATGTGCCCGCAGACATTACTTTGCCCTGTGAGTCTTGGGCATTGCCTTGTTCCCTGAGCTGAGGAAGGTCTACAAGGTTGATTCTGCTGGCATATATCTCGCCTTTAAACGGAAGGTGCTTTTGCCCATGCCAGTCGGCTATCCATTCTTTTGTTGGTAGATAGGTAGTTAAGAAGGCCGTTGTATTTCCGCCAACAGTCTGGATCGTAATATTCTCGAAATGGACAGCTCTAGGTGTCTTAGGCTTCAAGGCCAAAACATAGCTCACCGTATCTCCTAATACGAGCTTCTTTACATTGCCCATATCCAGCACGAAATTAAGTCCAGTTTCCCCAACCGACATAGTTGTATTCTTCGCATTTCCCGCATTGGCAATGACAGGCTTTAGCGAGCCCATTTTATCAAGGTTTATAGAAGACAGAAACTGGCTGTAGCTGATGTTCTGAATTTTATCCTTGTTTTTATCGGTTTTTTGAGGGCTTGGCACTAGCAGGTCTTTTTTACAAGAACCGACACCGATTGTTACAAACAATAATAGAATAAAGCCCAGATAACGTAATGGCCTAACTGAGCCGACAGGCCATAGCTTAACCCTAAGAGCATTTTTGCTTTTCATTTTAAATAGTTGTTTTAGGTTTCCAACTTGAATATATCACTAAACCTGCTACAGTTCAAAGCATTAGGCGTTCAATATTCTTACTTTTTAAAAAAGTTTAGAAGATTTATTTAAAGGTTAAACAATTAGATTTTCAGTTAAATTGATTAATTATTATGTGTACTATATTGCTCACCATTTTCCAATCTTCTCTTGTCCTAAACAGTATTCTTCTGTAAAGACTTCATAGACCAACAACGTGCGAGAATGACTGTACCTACGTCACCGAGCTTCTAAGCTATCAGCTTTACATTTATATGTAGAATTTATTCGGAGTGCTTTAACACTAAAAATTGCTAAATCACCCAACTATTTCTTATCTTTAAGTAAGCCCAAACCAATGAACTATAGACTTTCCTACCCGTTTAAAATCTGGCTAACCAGTACGCTGGTAGGAACTTTATTGTTTGTCATTTATTTCAGCATTGTTTCGGCCGCTCCTTTCGAAGGTGTTTTTACCTTCTTTATTTTCGGTTTTTTTGCAGCCTTGGGCACCTCTATACCCGCTTTTTTCATTTTATGGCTCTGCTTATACCTGCTTACCAAAACTAGTTTAAGCACTCAAAAGATAAGAATTGTGATTGCCGTTGTGGGTGCGATTTGCTGTACGTTGCTTTTTAACACATTGGGCGTTTCTTATGCCACCACATCAGACCTGGTTTTGATCGGGGCCTATGCCTTGCCTGTTATGGTTTCGGCATGGATCTATCCATTAAGGCCTTCGCCAGACGCTTTGGTCCGGCACAGCAACGAGATGGCCTGAAAGTCATAGCAAAATCAGCTATGGGCGACATTAAAATTTTAGCGAAACAACTCTCCTATTCAACTGTTTTATTAAAAAATCAAGATCATGATCAATCCAGCAGACAACATTCCAGTAGACGATTCGCAAAACAGCGAAGCGGAAGACCAACAAAGCCAAAGAGACATTCATGCCAATGGCTTAGACCTTAACGACGAACCCTCGGAAGAAGAACAAGCCAATCCCGATTTATTGAGACAGGCCTTTGATGCCAGCGAAGCTTCTTATACCTTGGATGTAGATAAAGGAATTGCACCTAAGAAAGAGTAGTTGGTTAGTTGGTTGGAAAATTGGAAGTTGAAATGTTCTAAAGCTGCCTTCAACTAAACTACTTGAAGTAAATCTTAAAGGTAGTACCCACATTCTCGACACTTTCTACCGCAATATTGCCGCCCATAGCTTCGATTTGGTTTTTCGAAATGAAGAGGCCAAAGCCGCGGGCATCGGCATTGCCATTAAAAGTTTGGTAGATCCCGAATATTTTATCGCCGTGCTTTTTAAGGTCGATACCGATGCCGTTATCCGAAACGCGCAGCACCAGCTGATCTTTTTCTTCAAAACAGCTTAAAGAAATGACAGGCTTCCGATCTGGGTGACTGTATCGCAAGGCATTGGAAACGAGGTT
The DNA here is from genome assembly GCF_059705275.1 of Pedobacter sp. TM02. Taxonomy (NCBI): domain Bacteria; kingdom Pseudomonadati; phylum Bacteroidota; class Sphingobacteriia; order Sphingobacteriales; family Sphingobacteriaceae; genus Pedobacter; species Pedobacter sp. TM02. The sequence continues at coordinate 1,145,209 of NZ_AP046530.1, read as the reverse complement.
GAGCAAAATGCTTTCGAGATAGGCCTTGTTGTAATTGATCTTGATATTGCTGTTCACCTTGTTGAGCACGGTGGCATCTTTGGCCAAAATCTGCGCATTTTGCGTAGCTAGCGTCTTGAGCACATAATCGTAGAGGTTTAGCGGCTCTACCACAATATCGATACTGGTTTGAATGTTGATAATGTTATTGAGGTTAAACAGCGTTTCGTTCAGGTTTCCGGCTACTCTTTTAAGCAATTGGATCATTTCATCGCGTTCTTCATCGTTTTTAGCATTTTCAATCAAGCTAGAAATGCCCTGGATGTTACTGGCATGCGAGCGCAGGTTGTGCGATACGATGTACGAGAAATTAAGCAAGCGTTTATTTTGTTCGGTTACCAAGTTGAAAGATTTGCTTAAAGCCGACTCCGATTGTTTTTTATTGGTAATATCAATCATGATGCCCCTGAGCTTGAGTGGTTGTCCGGGCTCGTCGATTACACTGACCACGTCTCTGATCCACACCACGCTTCCATCGTTAGCCAGCATGCGGTATTCATAATCGTGCTTTCTTCTTTCGGCGGTTGCCTTTTCACTGAACACCTTGACCCATTCCTTATCGTCGGGATGCAGGTGATCGAACCAGAAACTCGGACTGTCGGTCCATTGGCTCACGGTGTAACCCAAAATATCTTTCACCTTCTGACTGATAAAAGTGCAGGAATGAGAGCCAGGCTCGCCTTCCCAAACAATACCGTCGATGGTATTGATAAGCGACTCGATGCGTTGTTGCGATTCGATCAGGCTCTGCTGCTCGGCCTTGCGTTTGGTCACATCTTCTACAATGATGATGTGATTGGTGGGGTCTTCTCCAACAGCCCAAAGCGGCGTAATGATTACATTGCCCCAGATGATTTGCCCTGCTCTCGACAAATATCTTTTTTCTCGGCTAAACTGCCTTATTTTGCCGGCCAGCAACTGCTTAAACAGCCTGGCGTCTTCTTCCAGGTCTTCGATATGGATAAGCGATTTGATCTTCTTATCCATCAGTTCCTTTTCGCTGTAACCTAAAAAATTGCAGAGGTAGCGGTTTACTTCCAAAATAAGTCCGGTACGCGAATCGACTCTTGCAATACCAATGGCGGCATTATCGAATATGTTTTTGAACTTGCTTTCGGTATTAATCAGCTGCGAGGCCTGGTCGTTTACAATGTCTTGCAACTGGGTTTGTTTGCGGAGCAGCCGCGACAATAAATAACTCGATAATACAGCCAGGCTCAACCCAAACAAAATGGCGGAGGCCAGTTCAAACCAGGTACCATAAGTATTTACGTTAATCACATAAAGCTTCCAATCGCCTTCCGGAAAAATTACCGAATGAGCGTTTTCCAACGAAAAATGCCCATCAACCGGCAGGAAAAACTCTTCCTTTTTGGTAATCGGATTAATCTTTGAAAATTGGAACCGGTAGTTTTCGTATTTTTTATTGTCGATACCGGCATTCTTGAACAATTTCTCCAGCCTGATCACCACGGCAGAAAAGCCCCAAAACTTGTTGTTGATGTACAAGGGCAGTCGGCCTACTACGCCCATGCCGCCCTGGTTGAGCTTAACCGGCCCTTGATAATACATCTTTTTGGTTTCAATGGCTTTTCTCACCTCCAAAACAGTTTGAGGAGGGCTTTTAAAAAGATCGATGTTAATAGCCTGCTCGTTTCCTTTGATCGGATACATATACTTGATTACCCCATTGGGTACCAATTGTACGGCCTGCAGATCGGGATTGGAACGGATCAGCTGATCGGCCACCGTTTCGAAATGATCGGGCACGCCTTTGTTATCGAGCGTTAGGGCCAAGGTAAGGGCTACCGTATAACTGTTTTTAAGCGATTGTTCGAGGTTTTGCTTAACTCCATAAAGGATGTTCGAAACCTCGCGTTCCTTATTTTCCCTGAACAATTCATAACGCTGATGTACGATAAGCGAAATAAGCGTGAGCAACAAGAAAAAAGTGATGAAGCCCGAGGTCTGCGGTTTAGAGATAAACCAACTCGATAACTTATTGGACTTTTTCACCATGGCTATTGAGCAGTTTATTATACCTAGAATACATAATTAGACTTTGAGCACGTTAATTCAGAGCTAAATATAGCAAAAATGATCCGAAAGCGATCGGGTGACGGCCTGAAAAACACAAAGATAAAATTTCTTAATTATTAAAATTAATAACTTAAAAGAAATATTACGAGCGCTTGCATGGGGCAGCAGCCACTCAAAATGTGCTTTTAAAGCTTTTGTATCAAATCTGTTGCTTTTTGATAATGCGTAGTACCCTTGGCTATTTTTTGAAGCCAGCTTTTGCATTCGGTTTTTTGCCCTGTTTTTAAATAACTCATGGCGATGGCATAGGCCGCATCGTACTTAAAGGCTGATTCTCCATTGTAAACGGTCGTCAAAAGTTCGCGACCTTGTTCTACCCGTCCGGTAGCCAATAGGGTTTGGGCATAATAATAACTTAACTGTGCATTTTGAGAATCCTTGCTGTACAGCTTTTCGAGTATACTTTTGGCTTCCGCGTATTTGCCATCGTTATAAAAAGAAGCGGCTTTGTCTAATTCAGTCTCGCTGGCAGCACCCCGTTCGGCAACCAGCATTTGTCCCGGCACATGATACTGCTGGTAAAGATTGCCACGCCAAGGTGCCCAAATAAACAGCCCTATAGCCAAAACCGCTGCTATGCCACTGGCCCATTTGATGATTGGCTTTAGCGAAAGTACTTGGGTTTCGTGTCCGAAATACTGACTGTTTAACTTGCCCAAAGTTTGCTGGAGTGCTTCGCGAACGGCATCTGGTGCCAACTGCTGCCGCAAGTTTTGTTGCAATTGCCTGTAATCTTCCAAATGTTGCTGCAGTTCGGCATCGGTTTGTAATTGGGCTTCAAACTCAGCCATTTCGGCTTCGCTTAAATCTCCCTCTACAAAACGGGCTGTCCATGTTATTTTATCTTCGGCCATCTCTTTATTTATTAAGCTGAACTAATTTCATCAGGCTTGCCATACATTCCGATTTCTTTTTGCGCAAATAGCCATAGGTTACACCCAATGCTTCGGCCACTTTTTCCTGTGCCTCGCCTTTTAAGCTCCACCTGATGATTTCCTGGCAACGCTCACCCAGCTTTTCGAAGGCTTTTAAAAACAATTTCGACTGTTCTTGCTGCTTTTCAAGCTGTTCTGCTTGTTCAAATGTATCTTCGCCGATATGTAATAAACTGTCTTCTTCTTTTGTTACCGGTAAGACAGCTCTTTTTTTCAGTTCGTTGAGCCATTTACGTTTACAGACCAGCAAAAGAAAGGGCTCGAACGGACAGGTAAGCTCCAATCCCTTGTATTTGGCCTGGTTATATACATCAACCAGAGCCTCCTGAAAAATATCTTCGGCATCGTTGGCATCGCCATTGTTAAAGCACACAAACGATTTTACTTTCCCAGCACATTTCTTATAGATTTCGTTGATCAGCTGGGCATCGTTGTTGAGCAATGCCAAAAGATAACGCTGATCTGGATGTACTGTTTTGGCCATTTGAACTGCTTTTTAGGAAGTTTGCTAGCCTAAATTACTCTTTCTTGCGCATTGCGGAAAAAAAAATGAAAATAATGGGGTAACATTTTCTGCGACGGCTTTATCTCTCCTCAAACCTGATGAAACGGCGTTTGCTGAAAAGCCTGAAGAGAGTAAGCGAAATTATAAAATCAAAGATCATGAAAAAGCTAAACCTAACCTACGCAATAGTTGCCCTTATCATTTTGTTTGCGGCAGCCTGTAAGAAAGACAAAAACAACAGTGGCAATGCGGCCTACTCGGCCAAAGAATTTACTGCATTGTATGGCCCCCAAATGCAGGGCAGAAAAGTAATGGGCAATGTAGAGAACACCTTTACTTTGCCAGGCGGCACCAAGATTACCATTCCGGCAGGGGCCATCAAGTTAGGTGGCGTGGCTGTAACCGGCGAAATGACCATTAGCGCCATGGAAGTACTCAAAAGAAGCGATGTGGTATTTGGTGGCATGAACACCAATCACATCAGCGGTGCGCCTTTGGCTTCAGATGGCTTTATCTATTTGAATGCCATGGTTAATGGCACTAAAGCAGATCAAGCCTTGGCCATTCCCATCAGGGTTTCTATTCCGGCCAAAAGAACCGGTGTTACCCAACTTTGGGAAGGTGTTGAAAAAGTAGGCCAAGACAACCAGATGGCCTGGCAGGCGCCAGCCCCGCAAGCCAATGGCGTTGGCGTAAAAGTAGATGTGACCGCAGCAGCCGAAGCCTTTACTTTCGACATGGGCAACCTGGGCTGGATCAACTGCGATGTGTTTTACAGCTATAGCAACCCTAAAACCACTACGCGTGTAACCTTGGTCAACAATCCGGGCAACCTGGCAACATTTAGAGGCTATGCCGGCGAAACCTTTGTATTCTTCTGTGCCAAAGGCAGCAACGTAGTGGCCCAGCTGTATACCACCGACGGTCTGAACAAGGTAAAAAGCTACGACAATTCTATGCCGGTTGGCGTACAAGGCAAATACCTGTCATTCGCGATCAAAGATGGCAAATACTACTATGCGGAACAGGAAACCACTATTGTGGCCAACCAAAGCATTACGCTTACCTTGGCAGAAACTAGCGAAAGCCAAATACAACAAGCCATCAATGGCTTAAACAATTACTAAGAATCTATACCCCAATTTTTAACAAGGAAGATGGAGCCGAATGCGCGCTTCATCTTTTTTTGCCATTTCGTTATTTCGGATAAAAATCTATAAATTTAGTACTCATGAAAACGCTTCTTCTTTCCATCTTTGTTTTTTTAGGCTTCCATGTAGTACAGGCGCAGGTGTTGCCCAGCGATACCGTACCGGCCAAAATCAATTATACCACAGAAAACGGCGTAACCAAATTCAGTGCCGAGCTAAGGCCTTTAAGACCGATTTCGGGCGCCCCTGCTCCTTTCTATACCTATTTCTGGGAATTTGGCGATGGTGGATTCAGTTTCGAAAAAGACCCTCTTCATATCTATAATTCTTCGAATCCCACCATGGTTCGATTGTTTGCCACCAACAACTACGACGATGGCAAACATCCGCCAACCAGGCCTAGACCGATTAAACCAACCAAACCAAGTGGCGGTGGCAAACCTATGCTGGCTTCGAATACGCCCAACTTTTTTAAAATGGGAGGCAGCATTGAACTTAAAAGCAATGCCATGCCCAAGCCCGGCGACGACATGATGTTGGTTTTTGGCTACAGAAACAAAGCCAGCAACGGACAGTCCAACCTGAACGGCACCTTGGCAATTTTGTACAACGACCGCGAATTTAGCAACAACAATTTTGTACTGACCGAAGCCCGCACTTATTTTGGGGAGCAAAAGGCTGATCTGAAACCGATGATGCAAACGGCCTACCTACCACAAAAAAACAAAACGCCTGTTTATTACGCTTCGGCAAACCCAGAATTGACCTTGCCCAAAGCAGATCAGGTACTTTTTAAAGACAAAGCCAAAGATTTTAAAAACCAAGTAGGCTGGCGCTTTGAAGGCCTGAAAACCGATGAGGAACGTTTTCTCTTTCTCGAGTTCAAAACTACCCCAGAAATGCTGAAAGACACCAATGCGGTTGTTCGCCTTTCGGCGGTGTTTATTCCGGATAATCCACTGGTAGAAAAAGAGTTTTTTAACCTGGAACTCCAAATCGTGGCTTCGCATGATCCCAACAAAATGGTACTGCGAAAAAGCAGGATGAATTACCGCTTTACCAGTAAAAGCCGGGAACTTACTTATAAAATCCGTTTCCAAAATACTGGCAAGGGACCGGCTAAAAAGGTTGATGTGGCCGTCAACGTGGCTTCGGTTTTTGATCCGGCTACGTTAAAAGTTACCCAAACCAAACCCGAAGTAATTACCTGCGATTCGGCTTATAGCGGGCAGAGTTGCCTCAAAGTGCTGAAGGGCACAGACAGCGTACATTTTGTATTTAGCAACATCTACCTGCCCGGCCTCGACCAGAAAGGGGTTAACGACGCCGATTCGACCATGGGTTTTGTCGAATACAAGATCAGGTTCAAGGAAAAGCCCGAAAAACTACCCATCAAGAGCGGCGCGGCTATTGTTTTCGACAAAAACGAACCTATCTATACCAACAGGGCCGTGGGGCGCTTCAAAATGGGACTTTCACCCGGCATTATTTTAGGCTATGGCTTTCCTTTTGAAACGAACAACCAAAACTTCCTGAACAGCAAAAACATCGTAATCGGGGCAAGTTTGGCACCTTATGCGCCTCATCGTACCTATTGGCAGGTCGAGCTCTTCCTCAACACCTTTAAAGAAAACACTTACCTGGTTAGCTCTACCACCACCGCAAAAGATACCGTCATCAACAATACCCCCTACCGCATAGACAAAAAAGACTATTACAAAACCAAAAAAGTAATAACCATTAACGCAGTGCCTTTACAGGTGCGTTATAACCTGAATAAATATGTAGGCGCAGGTGCAGGGGCCTTGGTTTCGCTTAACCTGTACGATAAGGATATCGACGAATTGCGATACAACCTTACCGCCGCCAACGGTGTAGGCAAGCTTAATTTAGACAGGATAGCCAACTCGAGCAAAAAGCATTTCTCCAACTTGAATGCTTCCCTGTTTGCCGATGTGCAATTTGGTTTGGTGCGCGTAGGTCCATCTATCGGGTTCCGCTATCTTTACGACCCCAAAACCAACAATAACCGCATGGCGAGCTATGTAACCTGGAAGTTCTAGATGAGATTGTTGGTCCAATAGCTGCATCATGACTTTGCTAAGCCAATTAGCGGATTGGGTTTTTGTATAACTTGATCGGTTATCAGCCTAAAACCATGAGCCATCAACTCCGCAATAAAATCATTAAATTAGCTGAAATGCAAACCTTTTATGCGCTCAGTTTTTTTACGTTTTAGCTTTTTCCTTCTGTTTTTCGGAGCGCAATTCACTGTTTTGGCGCAAAACAAGTCATTGGATATCCGTTTGGATTCGTTGCAAAAGGCCAACGATTTAAGCGGGTGGATTTACGAGCGGCTGGAGTATGCCAAAAACAATCCGCAGGCAAACCTGACCTTCCTCTTGCAAACCCAGGCCAAGCTGTGGCGCAAGGCTAAAAACCAAACCGAACATTTTGCCTATTTAGATCTGCTGAATGTGCAGGGTTACCATCAATTGTTAACCGGCAATATCTTAGGTTCCATCAACAGTTACGAATCGGCTTTTGCCTATTATTTGAAAAACGAAGTGGTCGACTATGAAATTGTCGACTACACTTTAAAGCCTTTAAGCAACAACTACACCCGCCTGGGCGACTATGAACGGGCGCTCTACCTGCAACGCAGAACCCTCAATTTTCAGCTCAAAAATCAATATCCTCCAACAGACATAGCCTCCATGTACGGCAACATGGCCATTTGCTACCAATCAATGGGCAATTTGGCCGAAGCCGAAAAAAACGTTGGCGAAGGCCTGAAACTAGCCGCCAAAGATGCCCAAACACGAGTGGTTTTACACAACGTTTTGGCTGGTATATTTTTCGAGAGAAAGGAATACCAGAAAGCTGCCCAGCTGATCGAAGCCAACATCAGTGCCCAACGGCAAAACCTCACTGCCGAGAGTGCCTATTGGCTGGCAAGCTCATTTTCCACTGCCGGCAATATCTATATGGCCTTAAATCAGCCCCAAAAGGCCGATGCCTATCTGTCGAAGGCAATTGATTTGCTCAACCGCTATTATCCCAACAAATGGCTCAGGGAAAAGGCCAACCTGTTTACCCAAAGGGGGCGATTGAAATTACAGCAACAACAACCCTTACAAGCCATCCAATTTTTCGACAAAACACTGCTTACCTTAAAAATAAAAGACGGCAACAACAACCTCATTACGCAACGGATTTATGGCGATAACCGGGTAATGGAGGTTTTTGAACAGCTTGCCCTGGCGCATCAGCAGCTTAAGCAGGCTGATTTGGCCATCAAATACATCAAGTTGGCTTTATTAGCTGGCGATAAAATAAGAAATGAATTTGCCGACGACCAGACCAAGGAGCGTTTACAGGCCGATTTGAAAAACACCGCCGAAAAAGGAATCGAAATCAGCTACCAGCTTTACCAGCAAACCCACGAAAAATATTTGTTGCGCGAAATCCTGATTTTTGCAGAACAGAGCAAAAGCCGAACGCTGCTAGACCAAATCAGGCGCAACCAGCAATTGATGGGGCTTAACCAAAAGGATTCGCTGTTTGTCAAAAAACGAAACCTCGAGCTGGCCATTACCTATCAGGAAAAACAGGAGCTGGAAGGCATTGCATCGGCCAGCCAGCATATTGCGGGGCTTAAGTATGATTTAGCCCTGATCAACAAACAATTGCAACAAAAATATCGGCAACTGCAAACGGCCAGCCCAGCATTTGCAACCTCCTTGCCAACCCAAAGAACGCTGGAATATTTTGTAGGCGAACAGGCCATTTATCTTCTCGATATGGGCAACGGCCAAATCAATTCGGTGCAGTCACTGCCCGATGCCCCTCAAGTCAAGCTGGCCATCCAAACCTATGTCAACACTTATTTCCAACATGGGCCAAATGCGATGCTCAACTCGCCCAGAGCATTCTATTTGGCTTCTTATCAGCTTTACAAAACCATACTGCAAGGGGTTCATTTAAACAAAGGCGAAAGCCTAACCATTATTCCAGATGGGATTTTGGGCTATGTTTCTTTTGATGGATTGCTCACCAACAATCAATACAGCCCAAACATTTCGGCCTGGCCATTTTTGATCAAGAACAACACCATTACCTATGCTTTTTCGCTCCAGACCTTAAGCGCCAATGCGAAAAAAAACAAGCAAGAGGGCTTTGCAGGCTTTTTTATTACACATCAACAAAACAACAATGCCCCTCTAAAAGCAGTACAGGCTGAGGCTGATGGCCTAAAAAAACTGATCAGGGGCCGATTTTTGTTTAACGAACAAGCCAATGCGAAAAGCTTTAAAAACGAATTTGGACGTAATCAGGTATTACATATCGGCACCCATGCCTATCTATCGGGCACAAACCAAGAACCTACGCTCGATTTTGGTCCAGAAAAATTGTTTCTGTTCGAACTGACTGCCCAACAAAAAGCACCCTCATTAGTGGTATTAAGCGCTTGTAGAACCGCCGATGGCTTATTGGCCAATGGCGAAGGTATAATCAGTTTATCGAGGGGCTTTAACGCCATTGGCACATCGGCTACCATTGCCGGCTTGTGGAACGTAAACGATGTGGCTGCTTCGGTTATCACCTGCAACTTTTATAAGAACCTATTAAACGGAGAAAACAATGGGCAGGCTTTGCATCGAGCCAAACTAGACTGGCTGGCAATGCCTCAACACAACGATGCACTGTATTTGCCTTATTATTGGGATAGCCTGATTTATATGGGCACTGATCAACAAATAAATTTGGCAAAACCGTTCCATTGGCCATGGGTTACAGGTATTGGCGTCTTGGTTCTTCTGATGACAATCGCTTTGATTTGGTTCAGAAAAAAAGAGCATAGATTGCACAAGCGCGCCATTTCCAACACCTAGGCAAGTCAAAATCCAAACAACCAAATTCTAAACATCTTAGCCTCTCTTAGGTGTTTGAGGTGGTAAAAAAATAATAGCTAAGGATCATTTTCACCACCTAAGAAACCTTAGCAAATTTCAAAAAGCTAATTAACTATAATAATCTTAACCTCTCTTAGGTACGTGAGACTTCCAAAAAATAAATCTTTTGGGGCAAATCATTAAAAACAAAGCGGGTTACTTCGCAGAGCCAGAGTTTCAATCCAACTTTTTTGCCTTGATAGGTTTCCAGGTAATAATCGCCACCGCCACCTAAATTAGCTTCACGAGCGTGCAACAGGGTTAAGATGGCTGCGTTTTCGAATTGTTCGTCGGCCAGCCAAAGTTTTAAGGCAGTACCTTTATGGCTTAAAAGCTCCAACCATTGATCGGCACCCTCCACCAGCTGCAAATCATCAGGATCGCCTTTCCATTCGGGCAAAAGCACATACCATTCGCCCTTGTTGTTCTTTTTAAACTCAAGTATTCTTTTTGGCATCGGCTCCTGTTTCTTTTTTAAAAATAGCAGCTCCCAATGGTGGCAAATTAATCGCTATCGACTGTTTGCGGTGGTTGCAATCTATATTTTCCGTAGCTATGGCTTTTGGATTAAGCTGGTCGCTTCCGTAAAACTCGGACGCATCGGTATTGAATATTTCCTTCCATTTGCCCTTTGCAGGCACACCGACCCTAAAATTCTCGCGGTATACCGGCGTAAGGTTCAGCACCACCAGCAAGGTATCTTTAGGCTTGGAGCCTTTTCTGCAATACGTAAATACAGATTGATCCATATCGTCGGCATTGATCCATTCAAAACCTTCGTAAGAAAAATGATATTGATAAAGCGCCGGTTCTGAGCGGTAAAGCCGGTTCAAAGCCTTCACCAGCTTTTGCATACCGGCATGTGGCGCATATTGCAACAAATCCCAATTGAGCGATTCGTTAAAATTCCATTCGTTGGTTTGCGCAAATTCGTTGCCCATAAACAGCAGCTTGGTTCCCGGATGCGTAAACATGTAGGCATACAAGGCCCTCAGGTTGGCAAATTTTTGCCATTCATCGCCGGGCATTTTGTAAATCATAGAAGATTTGCCATGCACTACCTCATCATGCGAAAAGGGCAGCATAAAATTCTCGCTAAAGGCATACGAAATGCTAAAAGTTAGTTGGTGATGATGGTATTTCCGGTTAATGGGATCATTTTTGAAGTACTTTAGGGTGTCGTTCATCCATCCCATCATCCATTTCATGCCAAAACCCAAGCCACCTGCAAACACCGGCCGGGTTACCCCATCAAAAGTGCTGCTTTCTTCGGCAATGGTCTGCACACCTTGATAATTGCCATAAACGGCTTCGTTCAGGTCTTTCAAAAAGCTAATGGCGCCTAAGTTCTCGCTGCCACCATATGCATTGGTTCCGGCTTCTTCGGGCGTTCTCGAAAAATCGAAATAGAGCATCGAAGCCACGGCATCAACACGCAGGCCATCGGCATGGTATTTTTCTAACCAAAACAAGGCATTACTAATGAGAAAAGAACGTACTTCGTTACGGTCGTAATTGAAAATGTACGATTTCCAATCGGGATGGAAGCCCTTGCGCATATCGGCATGTTCAAACAGGTGCGTTCCGTCGAAATTAAACAAACCGTTGGCGTCGCCAGGAAAATGCGAAGGCACCCAGTCTAAAATAACCGCAATATGATGCTGGTGCAACTGGTCGATCAGGTACATGAGATCTTGTGGCGCGCCATGCCTGGAACTTGCGGCAAAATAGCCGGTAACCTGATAACCCCAGGATGGATAGTAGGGGTATTCCATGATAGGCATCAGCTCTACATGGGTAAAGCCCATTTCCAAAATGTAAGGCACTAACGTATTGGCAATTTCGCCGTAGCTTAATACCCTTTCAGGGTTGCTTGGATCACGTTGCCAAGAACCCAAATGCAATTCGTAAACCGAAATCGGCTGGTTAAGCGCATTGAGTTTGGGCCTTTTCCTTAACCAAGCTTTGTCTTTCCAGCTGTAGTCGACATCCCAAACAATAGAAGCCTTTTGTGGCGGGTGTTCCCAGCGCAGCGCATAAGGATCGCCTTTTTCAATATCGCTGCCATCAAAGCCTTTGAGGTAATATTTATAAATTTCGCCTTTAGCTACATGCGGAATAAAACCTTCCCAAATACCCGATTCGTCCCAGCGTTTATTTAACGGATGGCTTTCCCTGCTCCAACCATTAAAATTGCCCATTACGGCAACCTGTTGTGCATTAGGCGCCCATACGGCAAAATAGGTACCAGCCACCTGGTTTACGGTACAAAGGTGTGCCCCCATTTTCTCGTACAAACGGAAATGCTTGCCCAGCAAAAACAGCGAAACATCAAATTCGGTAAACAAGCTGTAGGCCCAAACACTTTTAAAAGCATCCAGTACTTTTTCTTTAGGGGATGACTTTTCTTTACCCTTGGTATTTTTTTTAGTGCCGGCCATATCTGGTTTTTGGGGTGGTTAATTGTTCGTTGTTAGAATTTAAGTATCTCCATTTTACAATATAACAGTATCAGCCATTAAATAATTACTCCTTAAGCACCAATAATCTTGATGTGGATAAAGTTTTTGTTCGATTTAAATCTCAATCGCTTGCGCTCATCCAAATAAAAATCGGTGATTTCCTTATCGTCGGCAAAAACCTTGGCTACTTCAAAAGGCAGTCCGATTACATTGTAATCATACAATTCATAATTCGGGGTGTACAAACCTTCTACAACCTGCTCGATAAAAAGATTATGGCCATCGCCTTTTACCACAAATTTCTTTTCCAGGTAGATATCCTGTTCATAGGCAAAAGTATCGCCATGGTCTTCGAACATAAACGAATTGACCTCATAATCGGCGTAGTAGATGTTGAGCCAAACCTCGTCTATCGGTTTTTCGCCCACATATTGCATTACTGGATATTCGGGCAATACCGAGCCTGCCCGAACAAACAGCGGCATGTCTTCTAAAGGGGCTTCAATATCGTACTCGTTGCCTCCGTTGAGCAATTCGTGCGTCCAGAAATTGTACCATTGGCCTTTAGGCAGGTATACAACCCGCGAAGTGGCGCCTTGTTCCAATACCGGACAAACCAACAGCTTATCGCCAAAGGTAAATTCATCCTGACGGAAGTGGTTGCCGATATTTTCCTGCTCGAGCATGGCCAATGGCCTCAAAATTGGGAAACCATAGCGATGATGCTCCCAAAACACCGAATAGATGTATGGCATTAGGCGGTAGCGCAACTCGATAAATTTACGGTTGATGCTGGTAAAGGGTTCGCCAAAGCTCCAAGGTTCGCGCTCGGAGGTATCGCCAGCCGAGTGTGCCCGCATAAACGGCGAGAAAGTACCCAGCTGGATCCAGCGGGTAAACAACTCGCCATCGGGCTCGCCACTAAAACCGCCGATATCTGTTCCGATAAACGGAGCACCAGAAATAGACATACGCTGACACTGGATATTGCCCAGTTTGAGGTGTTCCCAGGTGGCCACGTTATCACCGGTCCATATACAGGCGTAGCGTTGTACGCCAGAATAGCCTGCCCGGGTGATGGTAAAGGGACGTTTGTTGCGCATCAGTTTTTTCAAACCGTCGTAGGTTGAACGTACCATTTGCATACCGTAAATGTTGTGCGCTTTGCGGTGCGATCCGCGATAGCCATCGAAATTATGTCGAACATCGTTAGGGAAAGTACCGGCCCCAAACACGGCCGGCTCGTTCATGTCGTTCCAAAACCCGGCCACGCCCAAATCAACTAATTCTTTATACAGCCCGCCCCACCATTGCCTTACCGTTGGATTGGTAAAATCGGGGAACTGGCAACGACCCGGCCAAACGTGGCCTTCCATAAAGTAATCGTCGCTTCGGCGACAGAAATAATTGTTTTCCTTGCCTTCTTTAAACACCCAGTAATTATCGTCTACTTTAATTCCCGGATCGATCATCACCACGGTTTTCATCCCGATGCTTGCCAGGTCCTTGATCATTTTTTTAGGATCTGGAAAATACTTTTTGTTCCAGGTAAAGCAACGATAGCCATCCATGTAGTCGATATCCAGATAAATGGCATCGCAAGGAATCTGGCGTTCTCTAAAACCTTCGGCAATTGCCCTTACCTTAGATTCTGGGTAATAGCTCCAACGACATTGGTGATAGCCCAAAGCCCATTTTGGTGGCAATTTATGCGTACCGGTTAAGCTTTGGTAACGTTTAACCACATCCATCATGTGTGGCCCGTGGATATAATAGTATTGCAGTTCTCCGCCATCGGCCCAAAAACTGGTTTTCAGGTGGTCTTCCTTGCCAAAATCGAAATAAGAGCGGAAGGTATTATCGAAAAAGATGCCATAAGAGGCCCCTTGATGTACGCCGATATAAAACGGAATGGTACGGTAAAGCGGATCTTGATCCCAGCCAAAAGAGTAGGCATCGGTATTCCAGTTCTGGAATTTACGTCCCCGTAGGTTCATATTGCCCGATTTATCGCCCAAGCCAAAGAAATTCTCCTCGGGCAGGCAATTTTTGGTGGCGAATACGTAATAGCCTCCAAACTCAACGTTTTCTTCCCAGTGCATCGGCGAACTGTCTTCGCTCATCACCATACTCGTGTGATTGTCGAGGAATGAGATATGAAAGGTTTCCTTGTTCAGTTTGCAGGTAACGGTATTGGTGGCAATCAGGTAGTCCTCGTCGGTTTCTTCGAGCCTGAAAGTGCTCACGCGTTGGTCTACCTGAGGTACGGCATAAGAAAAATCGTCGAGAAAAACACTGTGAGGTGCCATTCTTACCCGGATAATCTCGTCGCTCACTACCCTCACTTCTACCCGCGCATTTCCATCTGAAAAATAAAACCTGTTGTCTTCTTTTTTGACCTCAACGATGGCAGTGAGGTATTGTTTGACGATAGGCTTTAAACTGGTAACAGGGTTATTCAGGTGCTGAATAATATCATCTTCAATATGTTCTGTAGCAATTACTGGCGTTTCTTTTTCTTCTTTGTTCAGTTCTTCTTCCATAAGTTTATCTTCGTTTCCCAATTAAAACCAATCCTATTCTTTATTTTGAATAATATTGGCCGTTGGCGCTCCTCGCCAACAAATTTAACGCTCATCCTTGTCGGCCTGTTGACAAAGAACGCCAACAAAAGCAACAAGGAACTAGGATAAACATATTAAAAATCCCTTAGTTATCCTCCATTTTTTTGAGGTTTTTACAAGTCGTTTGATTTTTACACCGAGCGTCCCTCTTCTACTTCCAATCTATTGGCCAAAACTTCGTCGGTACGCTTGGGCTCCCTTACAAAAACATAGCAAATAACCGCCGCCAAAATCATCAGTGCACCCCCTAATTGAACGGCCAAAAGCCTATCGTTGTGCAGTACGTTTTTCATGAGCCAGCCAAAGCCCAATGAGGCTATAATCTCAGGCAATACGATAAAGAAGTTGAAGATGCCCATGTAAATCCCCACTTTATCTTTGGGCAAAGAACCGCTGAGCATGGCATAAGGCATAGACAGGATACTGGCCCAAGCAATGCCCACACCGGTCATGCAGAGGTACAGCATGTTTTTGTCGTGCACCCAAGCTACACTAATGAGGCCCAGTGCACCGCAAAGCAGACAAAGCGCATGGGTGGTTTTACGCCCCAGCAGATCGGCAATTTTAGGCAACAACAAGGCAAACAAGAAGGTAACCACGCTGTAATAAGCCAAGGTGAGGCTGCCAAAGTCGGCACCGTGCGCATAAACCGGATCGCTGGCATCTTTACCGCCAAATACGTTTACCGCCACGGCAGTTGTGTAATAAAACCACATGAGGAACAGGCCTGGCCAGGTAAAAAACTGCACCAACGACACTACACGCATCCGCTTGGGCATATTGGCCAAGGCATGAAATATTTCGCGCAGCCCCGAACCCAAACCTTTACTTTCTGAAGTAGTTTCTGCTTTGCTTGAAGGCGGATATTCTTTTGTGGTTAAAACCGTATACAGCACCGCTGCAAAGAAGAAAAACGCCCCCAGGTAAAAAGAGAACTTTACGTTTTCTGGAATATTGCCTGGCGAGGCGGTATTGGTAAGGTGGAAAATATTGTTCATTACCCAAGGCAACGACGAAGCCACGCTTCCGCCCAAACCAATCATGAGGCTTTGCATGATAAAGCCACGGTTTACCTGACTATCGGGCAGTTTGTCGGTTACAAAGGCACGGAAAGGTTCCATGGCAATATTGCCAAATACATCTAATACCCATAACAAACCCGCAGCCATCCATAAGGCACTACTGTGTGGCATAAAAATCAAGGCGATACTGCTGATCAATGCACCGATAAAGAAATATGGCCTCCTGCGCCCCCAATGCGGATGCCACGTCTTATCGCTCAAGTAACCGATAATGGGTTGCACAATCAGTCCGGTTAAAGGCGCAGCCAAGAACAATAAAGGCACTTGGTCGGCATTAGCCCCCAGGTTTTCGTAAATACGGCCCATATTGGCGCGTTGCAGGTCCCAGCCAAACTGGATGCCAAAAAAGCCTACGCTCATGTTGATGATCTGCACGAGAGACAGTTTTGGATTTTCGGTTAATGTTTTGTGGTTCATTGGGTTGGTTTATTTGGTTAGGGTTAGGTAGTCGCAATTAGAACTCCAGTATGGCCGCACTCGTGGCTGGCATTTTCAACTGCAGTCCGTTATCCATGTTTGCAGCTTTAAATTCGGTGCCCGACAACAGGTCTTTAAAGGTTGTTGATTTGCTATTTAGGTGAAAGGCATCCAGTACGTCTTTTGGAAACCTGACCAGCAATTGGTTTTCGCTTCTGTTAAAATTGGCTATGATCAACACTTGTTTGTTTTCGGTGTAGCGCAAGTAGGCGTAAATTTTATCGTTAAATCCGGCTGAATCTTTATTGGCCTGCAACAATTCATAAAAACTGCCCTTGCTAATGGCTTCGTTTTGTTGCACCAGGTTAAGCAACTTGCTGTAGAATTCGCGTAAGCGCTTTTCTTCGGCATTGAGCTTGCCCCCGTCGAACAGGCCATTGTTCATCCATTTTTGGTGCTGAGGCAATCCCCAATAATCGAATATGGTAGAGCGTCCGTCGTCGCCACCAAAGCCTTCGGCACCATGGGCAGGCTCGCCTACTTCCTGGCCGTTGTAAATCATTACGGGGCCAGTTGACAAGGTAGCGGTAACCACCATGGCCGGCACGGCATACCACGGGTTTGCAGCAAATGCCTTGGAAGCAATCCGGGTTTCGTCGTGGTTTTCTAAAAAGCGCAACATGTGTTGGCTAAAGCCCTTGCTTTCTTGCTGCCAAACCAAGGTGATGTCTTTTACCGTGGCTTTCTCGTCGTTCATCATCAGGCGTTTCAATCCGTCGTACAAGCCAACTTTATCGTACAGGTAATCGAATTTGCCATTGAGCAGAAAGTTTTTATACTCGTTCCGGTCGTAGGCTTCGCCGATAAAAACAAGATTTGGATATTTCTTTTTCAAATCGCTGATGGCCCAGCTCCAGAATTCTACAGGTACCATTTCGGCTACGTCGCACCTAAAGCCATCAACACCCTTCGAAGCCCAAAAAGCCAGAATATCGCGCATTTTTTTCCAAACGGGCGGATGGGGCACAAAATGCTTGGCATTGTTTTGCTGTACATCTACGCCATAATTGAGTTTGATGGTTTCGAACCAATCGTCGAGTTTGGGACTAGCGCTAAACACGTTGTTGCCGGTAGCTTTTGCCGGAAACTCGTCGAATTTCCCATCCTTTAGCGGGTTTTCATAACCTCCGCCACCCGGCTGATAACCCGTTGGCACCACGAAATGCTGATTGGGGATGTAGTAAAAATCGTTGTTGGGATCAAAGCTTTTGCTTTTGTCGTCTTGGGCACCCAAGTCGATTACGTTGGCTGGCTTGGCATCCGAATGATAGGTTCTGGCTACGTGGTTGGGAATAAAATCCATCAGTACTTTTAAGCCCTGATCGTGGGTTCGTTTAATCAGGCTTTCATATTCGGCCATTCTATTGGGCACATCAACCGCCAAATCGGGGTCTACATCGTAATAATCCTTAATGGCATAGGGCGAACCCGCCTTGCCTTTCACAATGTCGGGATCATCATTCTTAATCCCCGCCTTCGAATAATCAGACATGGTGGCGTGCTCGATTACTCCGGTATACCAAACGTAATTTACCCCCAGTTTTTTAAGCGCTTTTAAGGCCTGTTCGCTGATGTCGTTAAACTTGCCCACGCCATTTTCTGTCATCGAGCCATAAAATTTGTTGGTGGTATTCTGATTGCCAAAGTAGCGTACCAAGGCTTGGTAAATGACTATTTTTCGGTTCTCGAGCTTTTCTGAAGTCGTTTGGTTCGGGTCTAACATCTGCAAATTATTTTGACGTATACAAGCGCACAGTCCAGTAACAAGGGCCAAGAACACGGCTATTTTGATAACGTTTTTCAAGGGAGTTGGTTTAAGTATGCAATACTAAATTACTGTTGGCCTGCAGCTGATGCGCTTGGCCAAAAACATAGATTTCAACGCTGGTGTTGCTTTCGTTGCGTAGCCTTACCTGCTTATCGCTTACCTTTACCGTAATCGTAGCCTGCCTAAAGCCTACCTTAAAAGCATAAGACGTCCATTTTTGAGGCAATATTGGATGCAAATGCAAAGCTCCCTCTTTAACGCGCATGCCGCCAAAGCCTTCGACCACGCTCAGCCAGGTACCAGCCATAGAGGTAATGTGCAAGCCATCTTCGGTATCGTTATTGTAATCGTCCAGATCCAGGCGCGAAGTACGCAGGTAAAATTCGTAAGCCCTGTCTAAATCGCCCAGTTTGGCGGCAATAATGGCATGTACGCAAGGCGATAAAGAACTCTCGTGCACGGTTCGCGGTTCGTAAAAATCATAATTTCTTCTGATGGTTTCGAGGTCGTAGTCTTCTTCAAAAAAGTAAATTCCCTGCAAAACATCGGCTTGTTTGATAAAGCAGGACCTTAAAATCCTGTCCCAGCTCCATTTTTGGTTCAAAGGCCTATCGGTGGCAGGCAAGTCTTTGACCAGTACCTGCTCCTTGTCTAAATAACCATCCTGTTGCAAGAAAATGCCTAGCTGCTCATCAACCGGGTAAAACATCAGCTCAATGATTTCGCGCCAGTGGCTGGTTTCTTCCTGTTCCTTGAAATTGGTTTTGGCAAACAGCTCATTTAGCAGAACACGGTCCATACCTTTTACCAATTCAATGGCCTCTATGGTATATTTTAAGCACCAGGTGGCCATCGTACTCGTGTACCAGTTGTTGTTGACGTTGTTTTCGTACTCGTTTGGTCCGGTTACGCCCAACATGACATAGCGTTCTTTTTCGATGCTCCAGTTTACGCGCTGTGCCCAAAAGCGGGCAATGCCGATGAGCACCTCTAAACCATATTTAGCCAGGTAGCTCTGGTCGCCGGTGTAACGGCTGTAATTGAAAATGGCAAAGGCAATCGCGCCATTGCGGTGGATTTCTTCAAAGGTAATTTCCCACTCGTTATGGCATTCTTCGCCGTTCATGGTTACCATCGGGTATAAAGCCGCGCCGTTTTTAAAACCGAGCTTTTCGGCATTTTCTATGGCTTTATCCAATTGTCTGTAACGATAGATGAGCAGGTTTTCGGCTACCTGCTGTGGCGCCGTGGCCAAATAAAAGGGCAGGCAGTAGGCTTCGGTGTCCCAATAAGTGGAGCCACCGTATTTTTCGCCGGTAAAGCCTTTCGGGCCGATATTTAGCCGGGCATCTTCGCCGGTATAGGTTTGGTGCAGCTGAAAAATATTGAACCTGATGGCCTGTTGTGCAGCTACGTCGCCTTCAATTACCACGTCTCCGTTCTGCCATTTGCCAGCCCAGGCCTGTGCCTGTTCTTGGCGCATGAGGTCAAAACCCTTGGCCACTATCTTTTGAAGAGCCTGAACAGCAGCTTCTTCTATTTTATTTTTAGCATAGTTCTCTGACGAGAGGTTAACGGCATATTTGTAAACGGAAGTGGTTTCTCCTTTTTTCACATCAACCGTAAATTGCTGGGCCACAAACTTTTCCTTACTCACAAATTTGGGTTTCAGGTTTAGTGGGGCTCCGTTTTGATGGATTTCGGTATAAATACCAGAACTTACCCAGAAAGCGGTTTTCTTGGTTTCCATGGTCAGCAATGCGAAACTGTGTTGCTCGGTTTTGCTGATTTCGGTCCAGAATTTTTCGTCGTAGTTCGAATCCTGGTTTTTCACATCGCCGTCCAAACTCGATTCGATGCTGATTTGGCCATCAAAATTATGTGGCGTTAGGCTGTAGCAAATGGCTCCTGCTTCATCATCCACAAGGCTGCAAAAGCGAATGGTCTCGACTCCGAGAACGTTCCCGCTCCTGAGTTCGACTATAAATTTTCGGGTTAATGTACCCAATTGCATATCGAGTACCCTGCTGAATTCCAGTACTTTGCAGGTATTCAGGTCGAGCTCTTCGCCATTTACGGCAACACGAATGCCTATCCAGTTGGTGGCATTCAAAACTTTGGCAAAATATTCAGGATAACCGTTTTTCCACCAGCCCACACGGGTTTTATCAGGATAGTAAACCCCAGCCACGTAATTGCCCTGCAGGGTTTCACCGGTATAAGTTTCTTCAAAATTGGCACGTTGGCCCATCCTTCCGTTGCCTATGCTAAAAATACTTTCAGAAATCTTATTCAAATGCGGATCAAATCCCTCTTCAATGATCTGCCACTCCTGATGTTTGATATAATTCTTCATCGCTTATAAATTCTCTAATTTTGCTAAAGTCATCTCAAATAAACCTTCTACAACCAAATCTGCACCTTTTAACACTTCGGGCTTGCCAATGCCTATGGCTTTCATACCGCCGTTTTTGGCCGCTTGTATACCCGCAATGGCATCTTCGAAAACCACGCATTGGCTGGGTGGCACATTCAGCTCCTGAGCTCCAACCAAAAACACTTCCGGATCGGGCTTAGACTTGCTTACCTTGTTGCCATCAACCAGCGCATCAAAAAGGTGTGTAATCCCTACCTGGCGCAAAATGGTTTCAGAATTTTTGCTAGCCGAGCCCAAAGCCGTTAAATAATGATTGGCCTTTACCAGTTCCAAAAATTCCTTAGCTCCCGGTAAAATCTCCCGGGGAGTCATTTTGGTAATCATCTCTACATACCATTCGTTTTTGAGCGTGGCCAGCTCCTGCATTTCTGCATCGCTTTTGCTTACGCCACCCCAATTTAGTATTATTTTTAACGACTCTATCCTGCTAATGCCTTTTAGTTCTTCATTTTGTGCTTCGGTAAAGTCGAAGCCCAACTGATTGGCCAATCGGCGCCAAGCTTTATAATGATACACAGCGGTATCAACGATAACCCCATCGAGGTCGAAAATGCAGGCTTTTGGTTTAGACATATTTTTTATTGCAGTTCAAATATATAAGTTGTTTTGGCAGGAAGCTGTATGTTCCCTATCGGAATTTTTTGACCCGAAATAATATTACGCAAACTTTGATGCGTACCGATGCGCTCGGCAAAGCGGGCTGTTTCCAAGTTTTCGGCCTGCTCATTGCTGTTCATAACTACCATCACTGTTTTTTGGTTATCGTATCTGAAATACACATAGATGCCTTTTTCGGGTACAAACTGCATCAGTTTACCTGTTTGTAGCACCGCATTGCTTTTACGGTAATTGGCCAGTTTCTTTACAAAATCGAAAGCTTCGTTTTCTTTGGCGCTTCGGCCTGAAGCCGTAAATTTATTTACTTGATCAGCTGGCCAGCCTCCGGGAAAATCTTCGCGCACCAAGCCATCCGGGTTGGAAAAATTCTTCATCAGGATTTCGGTGCCATAATACATTTGAGGAATGCCCCGGAGCGAAAACAACAGAATAATTCCAGATTTGAACTTGTCGAAATCTTCGCCAACCACCGAATAAAACCTGCTGATATCGTGATTATCCAGAAAAAGCACATTACGGGTAGGATCTTTATACTGATAATCGCTGGCCAAGGTGGTGTAAAGCCTGTTTACGCCATCTGTCCAGCCGAATTTGCCATTTAAGGCCTCGTTGATGGCAAAATAGGTCTGGAAATCGGTTACACCCTGCAAACCCGTATCGAAATGCTGGTTTACCGTACTGCCTTCGGTAAAAAACACCTGGTTCGGAATACCATTCACCCACGTTTCGCCAAAGAAGGTAAATTTTGGAAACTCCCTGGTAATCGCTTTGGCCCATTCGGCCATAAAAACCTTGTCGTTATAGGCATAGGTATCGAGCCTGAAGCCATCCAAGCCCGCATATTCGATCCACCAGATGTGGCTTTGGGTAATGTAGTTCTTCACCAAGGGATTTTGCTGATCAACATCGGGCATGTGGTGGTCAAACCAGCCGTCGGTCATTAATTTACGGTCGGCTTTCGAGGCGTAGGGATCGAAAAGGGTCTGGTCTTTATAAGTTGTACCCGTATATTTTGGCCATTGGTGAAACCAGTTTTTGGCTGGCGGGTCTAAAAACAGGAAATGCTGGTCGCCGATATGGTTGTGTACCAAATCCTTGATCATTTTCATGCCTCTTTTGTGGCACTCGGTTACCAGTTGCCGATAAAGTTCGTTGGTGCCCAACCGGCGGTCTACCCTGTAATTTTCGGTAGCGGCATAGCCGTGATAAGAAGTTTTGAACTCGTCGTTTTCCAATACCGGGTTAAGCCAAAGCGCGGTTACCCCCAGCTCTTGCAGGTAAGGCAAATGGTCGATAATGCCCTGCAAATCGCCTCCGTGCCTGTAATACATCGAATCGCGGTTGAAGCCCTGGTCTTTCATTCCTTTGACCTGATCGTTGCTGGCATCGCCATTGGCAAAACGGTCGGGCATAATCAGGTAGATGAAATCTTTATTGCTTACGCCCGTGGTGTGGTTGGTTCTGGCTTTGAGCTCGTAACTATAGCGAAGCGAGGTCTTTCCTTTTTCGGAAAAAACCAGTTCAAATTTACCGGGCTTTGCCTGCGGGGAAATAGACAAATTCACAAACAGGTAATTGGGATTGTCTACTTTTTGTACACTGACCAATTTAACCCCAGGATAGGCGCTGATGCTCGCGCTTTTCTGACCCATCTGCTCGCCCCTGACCAATAATTGCAAGGCCGGATTTTTAAAGCCTGTATACCAATTGGCAGGTTCTATCCGCTCGATAGCCGGAAGCTGCGCAAAAAGCGAAGTCAGCGGCAAAAGGAACAAAAGACAAAGGAGCAAGATCTTTTTAGTCATCAAAAAAGAAAAGAATGGTTAGCAAGGCTAAAGTGTTAATTTTTACATTAAAACCAAAGCAAATTGCAAAATAATATTGGGCAATAAAAAAGCCTCCCGGTTTTCGGGAGGCTTTTCAAATCAAATATAAATCTACTATGGATTAAACGTAAACGATAAATAATACAATGCTCCAACTGATGGGTTACCAAAAGATGTAGTATAGTATTTATTCAAGATGTTTGAACCGCCCAATTTAACAATCGATTTTACAGATGGCACTTTGAGGTTAACCTGTGCATCGAAAGTCGAATAAGATGGTACGTTTCCTGTGGCAAAGGTCGAATTCCACAAGAAAGCATCCTGCCAGCGGTACTGTACGTTGAAACCGAAGTTTTTAACGATTTCCCTGCTGCCGATACCTGCATTAAATCTCCACTCTGGCGTGTTGAAGTTATTATCGAAATTAGCTGGCAAATCGGTTAGTTTGTTGTACGAGGTATTTCCGTTGAAGTTGAACTTGCCTACTTGGTAATCCAATCCGATAGCGGCGCCATAGGCTTTTACCTGATCAGCTACGTTTACCGGAACGCTGAACTTCACTGCCGTAGTAGTTGGGTTTTGGTACAAGTTAACACCACTGATGAAATCTTTGTAGATGTTGTAATAGGCATAAGCATCGATCAGCAAGCTTTTGGTGGCCAATCCTTTGTAGCCGATCTCAAAAGATTTTACGCTTTCTGGACGAAGGCCTTTGGCATCGAAAGTATAAGCTTGCAGCAAGGCCGGATTTGGCGCACCACCGGCTACAGAAGCCAAGAATGCCCTGTAGCTAGCTTCGGTTACCGCTTTGTTGGTGTTCAGGTTGTATTTATTGATCGACTCTGGCAAACCACCAATTAAACGGGTTGAACCGCCCCCTACAGCCAAATCAATATATTGGTCTTGCGTAGTTGGATTACGGTAACCTGTTTGGAACGAGGCCCTGATGTTGTTGTTTGGTGCTACGGTCCATACGCCGGTTACGCGAGGCGTTAACCTGCCTTCGAAGTTTTTGCTCTTGTCGTAACGACCGGCAACGGTCATTTTAAATTTGTCGCCAAATTTCTTGCCCAACTGTGCAAATGCGCCATACTCATCGATGGTGATATTGCGGTTGGCATCATCAAAGATAGTACCGTCAGAATGCAGGAAATAATCGCGGTAAGAAGCACCAACCTGAAACTCTACTACGTTGTTAAACAAGCTAGAGAAGTTGTACATACCTTCGTAGTGGTACAAATTGGTTTTATCATTAAACTTGGCACCATTAGCCGGACCAATCGTTTTAGAAGTGATGGCATCTTTAGCAGTTTCGTAACCTGGTGTACCTGGCATTAAACGGCCAATATCAGCCTGAGATCTTGCAAATGCATGGGCAGCCACATCCGATTGTCCGCCAGCTCTTGCACCAATGTAGTTGCCAATATATTGTGGAAACCAAGTCGTTGAAGGCTTCCAGGCCTCGTTAATAAATGTACCCAAAATGGTAGCGTTATAGGCATCGCCAGAACGCTCTTGGGTAGTATAAGCCCTCAAGAAGAAATCTTGTCCTTTCAATTCCAATTTATACTGGCCGATTTTGAAGTTTCTTAAAGAATAACGGTCTGTACCAGTATAAACCGAAGTACCCGTTCCCCAGTTGGCCTGGGCTATGGCTTCAACGGTGTTGTTAAATTTGTAGTGCAACGAAGTGGAAGTTTTGAGCGATTTAGTATCGTAATCAACCAAATCAGTTTCGGCATAGCCTGTTCTTGATACAAATTGGTTAGGCAACAAGCCTGGCACCCTTAATCCGATATAAAAAGGCAGGTAGTTTTGTACAGCTGGCCTTAAGGCTGCCGGCAAACCAGCCAAGAAAGCCGCCTGTTGGGCAGCCGATGGCGCACCAGTTGCAGGTACACCCATGGCACCAAATGCACCGTCCATGGTATTTTTGATATTTGGAATAAGCCCACCACTAGCCGTTGCAATACCGGCAATGGTTTGGTTTTGTACGCTTTGCGAAACATTGATCATGTTTTGGCTGATCTCATCGCCATATACGTTTACACCATCATAGTTAGGGTCGCTATTCCTGTCGCCATTTTTTAGCTGACGGGCAACACGGTCAAAGTTACGGGTATCGGTAGCGGCCCAGTCTTTAGCCTGCAGGAACGAGAACGAAGTTTTGAAACCAAATTTGTTGTTCCATGATTTAGCCATGCGAACATCCAATTGCTTAAACTCCTGAACACCTTGCGAGGTTTGATTGTCGTTTACATGGTTGATACCGGTTTTATATTGGAAACTGGCACCTTGGTACTGATAAGGATTTTTTGAAGTCATCAACAAAGTACCGTTGGTACCACCGGCGCCATACAAGGCCGAAGCTGCGCCAGGCAAAAGCTCTACGTTATCTACATCCAGTTCAGATAGGCCAACGATATTGCCCACTGAGAAGTTAAGACCGGGAGCCTGGTTGTCCATACCATCAATATATTGGTTAAAACGCACGTTGCCATTGGCATTGAAACCACGGGTATTTACCGATTTAAAGGTTAAACTTTGGGTACTCATCTCCACGCCTTTCAGGTTGTTCAACGCGTCGTAAAAAGAAGGGGCTGGAAGCTCTTTTAAAGCTGCCGAGCTGATGCGCTCTACAGAAACCGGAGATTCTAAAATTCGCTCCGGCGTTCTCGAGGCAGAAATCACCACTTCTTGACCCAAAATCGCACCACTTTCTAGTTCGAAGGTCAAATTAGCCGCATTTCCGCTCACTTCTTTTTCAATCGAGGCAAAACCGATATAAGAAACCACAATGCTAAAAGGTGGTTTTTCTGTAGTAGTGAAGGCAAACTGGCCTTTTGCATCGGTTGAAGAGCCAACTGTTTTTCCCTTAATGGTTACGCTTACCCCAGGAATAGGCTCCTTTGTGGCCTTGTCTGTAACCGTACCACTTACTACTATGCTCTGTGCATACGCTCCAACACCAGTTGCCAGCAGTACGAAAAGCATAAAAATGATTTTAGTAAAGATTTTATTCATACTTAAGTAGTTTATATTTGTTTATCACATAAACTTAATACAAATTTTCTTACTAACAAATTCTATTCTGCAGAAAATTTACTTCGCAAAATCTAATTTGATTGTAGCGGGATTTATTTTTATATGTAAATTGCAGGCTAAGTTTCTACCGATGAAACCGAGCAAAAACCAAATAACCCCTTAGTTCACAGCAATGAAGAAAGTTAAAGCCCTGATCTGTGTCATCATACCCATTCTATTGGCCTACGTTTTTAACACCAAATTTGGCGATACGCCACCGGTTCTCAAGTTCCTGAACCCTTTTACGGGCTTTTGGCAAAATGCAGAGAGCAACATCGTTACGGCTAACAAAAAAATCGTGCTTAAAGGTGCGCAAGACAAGATTGACATCCTTTTCGACGACCGGATGATTCCGCACGTATTTGCACAAAACGACCATGATCTTTACTATGCGCAGGGCTATGTAACTGCCATGCACCGCTTGTGGCAGATGGATTTTCAGACCCGATTTGCTGCCGGAAGGATTTCGGAAGTAGTGGGCAAAAAAGCCATAGAGGTTGACCGCTACCAGCGCCGCATGGGTATGGTTTACGGTGCCGAAAATTCGCTGAGAGGCATGATGGCCGACCCCAAAGCCAAGGAAATGATCATGGCTTATACCGATGGGATCAATGCCTATATCCGTTCTTTAAACAGGGCTAACCTGCCACTCGAATATAAATTATTGGATTTTAAGCCTGAAAACTGGACTCCTATCAAATGTGCACTACTGCTCAAGCAAATGTCGGCTGTGCTGGCCATGGGCTCAGACGAGTTTTACATGACCAACATCCTCAAAAAATTTGGGCCAGAAGTAACCAAAGACCTTTTCCCGGATTACCCGTTTAAGGAAGATCCGATTATTCCGGTAGGCACCAAATGGGATTTTACGCCCTTGCCAATTCCGCAAACGCCCAACAGCTTTACCGAAATGATGAGCACCAATATCAAAACCAAGCAAAAGGAAGAAGGGATTGGCAGTAACAACTGGGCGGTTTCTGGAGCTAAAACAGCATCAGGCTATCCTATTTTGGCCAACGACCCGCATCTCGACCTCACTTTGCCTTCTATCTGGTACCAAATCCAGTTGCATGCGCCTGGCGTAAATGCCTATGGGGTTTCTTTGCCTGGGGCACCCGGAATCATCATCGGTTTTAACCAAAAAATTGCCTGGGGCGTAACCAATGTGGCCGCCGATGTACTCGATTTTTACCAAATCAAATTCAAAGACAACAGTCACAAAAGCTATTGGTACAACAACCAGTGGAGAGATACCAAACCTCAGTACGAAAAAATCAAAATCAGGGGTTCTGCTACCGAAATCGATACGGTTTTTTATACCCATCATGGTCCGGTTGTTTACTTTAACAAACCCAGCTATGGCAAAGCCGCCAATGTTCCGGTAGGCAGTGCCTTGCGCTGGATCGCCCATGAGGAATCGAACGAGCTCATGACCTTTTACTACCTGAACCGCGGCCAGAACTACGCCGATTACAGAAAGGCATTAACGTTTTATACCGCACCGGCCCAGAATTTTGTATTTGCCAGCGCCGATAATGATATCGCCATTACGCCAAACGGCAAATTCCCGCTAAAATGGAAAGACCAGGGCAAATTTATTTTAGACGGCTCCGATCCGGCCTACGATTGGCATGGCTGGATACCTGCCGACCAAAACCCAACAGTTAAAAATCCACCGCGAGGCTTTGTTAGCTCGGCCAACCAATCTTCAACCGATCCATCCTATCCTTACTATATCAACTGGGAATTTTCGCCATACGAACGGGGCAAACGCATTAACGATAGACTCGCCGTTATGACCAAAGCCACCGTTGACAGTATGCGCAACCTGCAAAGCGATTCGTACAGCATTACCGCACAAAACCTATTGCCATCGGTTATGCCCTTGGTCAATGCGGCGCAGCTCAATGCCACCCAAAAGGAAGCTTTCAACTACATGGGCAAATGGAACAAGTTTTTCGATGCCAAATCGGTTGCGGCCAGCGTATTCGATTTGTGGCTAAAGCGATTGGATAATGATATCTGGGATGACGAATTTACCGTAGCCAATATGCCAATGCGCCACCCATCTAGAGACCGCACCATCGAACTGATCCAGAAAGATCCGAACGCCAAATGGTTCGATAACGTGAAAACCAGCCAGAAAGAAACTTTGGCCGACCTGGTTAACGAATCGTTCAAATTTGCCTGCGACAGCTTGGAAAGAAAATACGGGCCGATTGGCAAAAACTGGGCATGGGCCAACGTTAAGGGCTCTAATGTACCTCACTTGGCCAAAATACCTGGTTTTGGCTCCAAGAAGCTGATGATTGGCGGCGCCAAAAGTACGGTTAATGCCTTGAGTGAAACCAATGGCCCTTCGTGGCGCATGGTCATCGAGCTGGGCAAAATGCCTAAAGGCCACGGAGTTTATCCTGGCGGGCAATCGGGCAATCCTGGCAGCCCGTTTTACGACAACATGATTGATACCTGGGCACAAGGCAAGCTCTACGATCTTTTCTTTATGCAAAGTCCCGACGACCGTACGGGCAAAATAATCTCACATTACAAAATCTCTAAAAAATAAGACATGGTTTTTATCGTCGTTATTATAGCTTCTTTTTTACTGCAAATGGTGATGCCTTGGTGGGCTGTTATCGTGATTTCTTTTGCTACCTGCGGTTTGATTGGCAAAACAGCCCGGGTATCTTTCTGGCAGCCTTTTTTGGCCATTTTGGTTTTGTGGATCGGCATGGCCCTGCTTAAAAGTATCCCCAACCACCACGTATTGGCCACACGCGTTGCCGAAATGATTGGAGCCAAGCTTTGGCCGGTGGTACTGGCCGTTACAGGCCTGCTTGGCGGACTGGTAGCCGGAATTAGCGGCTATTGCGGCCATCATTTTAGAAAAACGCTTATCAGCATGAAACCCAAGGCCTAGATAGGTCTGTAAAATGTGGCTTCCTGCCTTTAAGCCCTCGGCCATTTAGCTCTTTTTTTGTACTTTTGCGCAGTGAATACTCCAGATCCTGCGCAAATATTTGCTATCGATAACCCAACTGCATTTGAACAGGCGGCACTGGCCGTTTTCAGGCATCAGGCCGAACATTGCGCCGTTTATCGAGATTACATTCGTTACCTCAACATCGCTCCGGCAGCAATAAACAGTTACCTTCAGATTCCTTTTTTGCCGATCAGCTTTTTTAAAAGTCACGATGTAGTCAGCACAGCCGATCAGCCCGAAATCGTATTCAGCAGCTCGGGTACTACAGGGCAAACCACCAGCAGGCATTTGGTAAGCGACGTTAAAATTTACGAACAGAGCTTTAACCTGGCTTTTGAACAGTTTTATGGAAATCCCAAAGACCTTTGCATCCTGGCCCTGCTTCCGTCTTATCTAGAACGCGAAGGCTCATCATTAATTTACATGGTTGATGACTTGCTCAAACAAAGTCAACATCCCCAGAGTGGTTATTTCCTGCACAACCTGGAAACCCTGAACCAAATCTTGCTGGCACTTAAAGCCAGCAGGCAAAAAACCATTTTAATTGGCGTTACTTATGCCCTGCTCGATTTTGTAGAAAGCTTTCAGTTGGATTTCCCAGAACTGATCGTGATGGAAACCGGAGGGATGAAAGGCAAAAGAAAGGAAATGGTAAGGGAAGAATTGCACCAGATTTTAACGGCTGGCTTTGGCGTGAGCCATATCCATAGCGAGTACGGCATGACTGAGCTGTTATCGCAAGGTTATTCTTACGGCGATGGTATTTTCAATTGCCCGCCTTGGATGAAGATTTTGCTGAGAGATACTTCAGATCCCCTGAGTTTGCTCAAGGGCAAGCAAAGCGGTGGCATCAACGTAATTGATTTAGCCAATATTAACTCTTGCGCTTTTATCGCTACACAAGATTTGGGCAAAGTTTATCCCGATGGAAGTTTTGAAGTGCTCGGACGTTTCGATAATGCCGATATCAGAGGCTGTAATTTGCTGGTACAGTAAGTTTTCTAGCGGAAAAAATTAAAAGCCACAGATGAACAGATAAAATCTGTTAATCTGTGGCTACTTTATATCTATCGAATTTTCACAGGCAGGAAACACGAGCAAAAAACTATCCCGCAATGATCAGGAAGTAGTTTCTTTTACCTTTTTGCACAATGATAAACTGGTCGTTGATCAAATCGGCAGTAGTATATTGTGTAGATGGTTCAGCTATTTTAACCTTGTTGATGCTTAATCCACCACCTTGAATCGTTTTTTTCACCTCGCCTTTTGAGGGAAAAATAGCTGTTTTCTCGGCCAACAAGCTAGCCGCATCTATGCCTTCGGCCAATTCGGCTTTCGAGATGTTAAACTGGGGCACGCCTTCAAACATTTCCAATACGCTTTTCGCATCCAGGGTTTTCAGGAAATCGAGATCGCCGTTGCCAAACAAAAACTCGGAAGTTTTAATGGCGGCCTCCAAAGCTTCAACAGAGTGGGTTCTTACGGTAATATCTTCAGCCAAGGCTTTTTGCAGGATGCGCAAATGTGGTGCGGCATCATGCTCCTGCTCCAGTTTTTCGATTTCTTCTTTGCTTTTCAGCGTGAAAATCCTGATCCAGGCTTTTACATCGCTATCCGAGGCATTAAGCCAGAATTGATAAAATTTATACGGTGAGGTTTTTCCTGCATCCAGCCACACTGCACCGCTTTCGGTTTTGCCAAATTTAGTGCCATCGGCTTTTTTGATCAGTTGCGTAGTGATGGCATAAGCCGTACCGCCGTCTTTTCTCCTGATCAGTTCGGTACCGGTAACAATATTGCCCCATTGATCCGAACCACCCATTTGCAAGGTACAGTTGTGGTTTTTCCACAAATAGTAAAAATCGTAGCCTTGCACCAACTGGTAGCTGAATTCGGTAAAAGACATGCCTGTTTCGCCTTCTAAGCGTTTTTTAACACTGTCTTTGGCCATCATGTAGTTCACGGTAATGTGCTTGCCTACATCGCGTATAAAATCCAAAAAGGTGAAGTTCTGGAACCAGTCGGCGTTGTTTACCATTTGCGCGGCATTGGCGCCTTCGCCAAAGTCTAAAAAGCGACCCAGCTGTTTCTTTAACTCGTTTAAGTTATGGTTTAAAACCTCCGGGGTCAACAAATTCCGTTCGGCCGATTTGCCAGAAGGATCACCCACCATGCCAGTAGCACCGCCAACCAAAGCAAAAGGCTTATGCCCTGCGCGTTGGAAATGGATCAAGGTCATGATTTGGGTCAGGTGGCCTACGTGCAATGAATCAGCGGTCGGATCAAAACCGATATAACCGGCGCACATGCCTTCATTCAGTTTCTCCTCGGTATTGGGCATGATGTCATGCAACATTCCTCTCCAGCGTAATTCATCAACAAAATTTGTCATCGTCTACTTATTTTAGCCTGCAAAGATAATTTTTTACGCCTAATTTTTCAGGTTTCCAACGCCATTTTTCTCCGCTCAAAAATGACATTCGTCCGTTTTTGGACCATTTTGCTTTCTGCCCAGAAAAACTATCTTTACGAGATGAACTTTTTGTCGCATTACTATTTTGACCGAAACAGTACCAACCCAAACTTGGTGCTCGGCACCGTATTGCCCGATCTGGTGAAGAATGCACATAAGGACTGGAACTTCTACCCGCAGAAAAACGAAGCCTTGTTTATAGCCGACGAACAACAGCATCAACTGTTGCAGGGCTGGAAAAGGCATTTGGCCGTCGACGCCGTTTTCCATTCTTCCGTTTTTTTTTACACGGAAACCGCCAAACTCAAACAACTGCTTTTGCCTATACTTGGCGATAGTCCGGTACGCCCCTCTTTTTTGGCCCATATCGGCCTGGAACTGCTGCTCGACCATTTGTTGGTGACCAACCGTACCATAAACACCAATGCTTTTTACGGACATTTGGAAAAAGTAGACGATGAAGTTTTGCTTCATTTTCTTCAACAATGCCGCTGCACAGACACCGATAGGTTCTTCGGCTTTTTCAACAGCTTTAAATCGAGCAGATACTTGTTGAGTTACCAGAAGCTGGAGAACATCAGCTATGCCTTGCAAAGAATCTGCATGCGCCTGTGGACTCACCCGTTTAGCGAAACAACGGTTGCGTTGCTTACCGAGCAACTGGAAGTTTATAAGACAATACTCGAAAAGAACTATCTTTCGATATTTGACGATATTGAAAAGAGACTGAAAGTGTAAAGCGACTTGCACTTAGCGTTTTGTAGGATGCCCACAAATCTCATTTCTCACATCTCAATACTAATAATTATCTTTGTTTCATGTCAATTTTTGCGGTAAAAGAACAAATGGATGCACTGGTGGCAGAGCTGAACCAGCATACCTACAATTATTATGTATTGGCCATGCCCACCATTGCCGATTACGAGTTTGACAAGAAATTGGAAGAACTGGCCAAACTGGAAAAAGAATATCCCGAATATGCCGACCCCAACTCCCCTACCCAAAAAGTAGGTGGCGACGTTACCAAGAACTTTATTACCGTACCCCACCGCTGGCCCATGCTTTCGTTGGGCAACACCTACAATGAGCAAGACCTGCGCGATTTCGACGAACGTGTTAGAAAAGCCATAGGCGATGATTTCCAATATGTTTGCGAACTCAAATTCGACGGCCTTTCGATGAGCCTTACTTATGAGAACGGTATTTTGGCCAGGGCAGTGACCCGTGGCGATGGCACGCAGGGCGATGATGTAACCACCAACATCAAAACCATCCACACTATTCCGCATCGCTTAAGAGGTGAAGATATTCCCGAGGTTTTCGAAATCAGGGGCGAAGTTTTCATGCACCGTGCGGCTTTTGAACGCCTCAACAAAGAACGCGAAGAACTAGGCGAAGTACCTTATGCCAATCCGCGCAACTTTGCGGCCGGCACTGTTAAAATGCAGGATTCGAAAGAAGTACGCAAACGTCCGCTCGATTGTTTTCTTTATGCCTTTTACAGCGACAAACCTTTGTTCAAAACCCACTGGCAAAGTTTGGAAACCGTTAAAAAATGGGGCTTCCATGTTTCGGAGCACAGCCGCTTGGTAGCGAACATAGACGAAGTGCTGGCTTTTATCGCCCAGTGGGAAAATGAACGCTTCAAGCTCAGCTACGATATTGACGGCATCGTGATCAAGGTAAACAGCTATGCCCAGCAACAGGAATTGGGTTTTACCGCCAAATCGCCACGCTGGGCCATTTCTTACAAATACAAAGCCGCCGAAGTACAAACCATACTTGAAAAGGTAACCTACCAGGTGGGGCGTACGGGAGCCGTTACGCCGGTAGCCAACCTCAAACCGGTGGTATTGGCCGGTACCACGGTAAAAAGAGCTACCCTGCACAATGCCGACGAAATCAAAAGGCTCGACTTACACGAACATGATACCGTTTATGTAGAAAAAGGGGGCGAAATTATTCCGAAAATCATCAAGGTAAACCTCGATAAAAGAGTATCGGATGTAGCCATCGAGTACACCACCACTTGTCCGGAATGTGGCACCGAGCTCATCAGAAAAGAAGGCGAAGTAGCTTTTTACTGTCCGAACGACGAGGGCTGTCCGCCACAAATCGTAGGCAAAATCCAGCATTTTATTGGCCGCAAAGCGATGAACATTGATGGTTTGGGCGACGAAACCATCGAAACCTTTTACCAAAAAGGCCTGGTATCGCACATCAGCGATTTGTATACCTTATACGAGAAAGCCGACGAGCTCAAAGCCATTGAGCGTTTTGGAGAGAAATCGATCGACAATATGCTGAAAGGGATCGAAGCCTCCAAGCAAATGCCTTTCGAAAAGCTTTTGTTTGGCCTGGGCATCCGTTATGTGGGTGAAACCGTTGCCAGAAAACTGGCACGTGGCGTAAAAAACATCGACAATCTGGCTAAGGCTTCGGTAGAAGAACTAACGGCCATCGACGAAATTGGACAGCGCATTGCCGAAAGCATACAAGAATACTTTAGCAACGAAGAACACCTGCAGCAAATCGAACTGCTAAAAGCAGCCGGACTGCAATTTGAGATTCAAGAAAATGCAATAATCCTGCAAAGTGATAAATTAAACGGAAAAACATTTGTAATTTCGGGTGTTTTTGAAAAATATGGTCGAGAGGAACTTAAAACCATCATCGAAGAAAACGGAGGCAAGATTTTGAGTGGTATTTCTGCTAAACTAGACTACCTCGTTGCCGGCGATAACATGGGCCCGTCCAAACTCGAAAAGGCAAAAAAGCTAAATGTGCCTTTGATCAGCGATGAGGAACTGCTGGCGATGCTTGCTGAATAAAGAAGAGAATGCTAGAAGGAATGATTGATTTTTAGGCAAATGGATATGGAAAAAAATCCATTCGCTCATTCAAAAATCAGCTATTCAATAATTATATAAACAAAAATGAACAAATTTCACGGAACTGGTGTGGCTTTGGTTACACCTTTTAACACAGACGGAACGGTTGATTATCAGGGTTTGAAAAAACTGATCAATCACTTGGTTGATGGAGGTATTGATTACCTTGTATCATTAGGTACAACAGGCGAAACAGCCACATTGAGCAAGGACGAGAAGAAGAAGGTGTGGGATTTTACCGCTGAAATTAACAACGGCCGCTTGCCCTTGGTAGCCGGCATTGGTGGCAATGATACGCTAAACATTGCCGAAGCCATTAAATCGTTTGAAAACAACCAATACAGTGCCGTGCTTTCGGTAAGTCCTTATTACAACAAACCTACGCAGGAAGGTATTTACCAGCACTATAAATATTTGAGTGAGCAAAGCGAGCTTCCCATCATTTTGTATAATGTACCAGGCCGCACAGGAAGCAATATGAGTCCAGAAACGACCTGCAGACTGGCCCACGATTTCAAGAACGTTATAGCCACTAAAGAAGCCTCGGGCAGCTTTGATCAGTTTAACCAGATTATGCGCGATAAACCAGCGGACTTTATGCTGATTTCTGGCGACGATCCGATTGCCTTGCCCATGATTTCGATTGGTGCTGTAGGCGTAATCTCGGTAGTGGGCAATGCCTTGCCTCAACAATTGTCGGGCATGGTTAGATTGGCCCTCCAAGGCGATTACAAAGCCGCTTTGCCAATGCACCTCAGTTTATTGGAAATTACCCGATTGATGTTTGCAGAAGGCAACCCTGCTGGCGTTAAAGCAGTTTTAAAACAATTGAATATCTGTGGCGATGAGGTACGCCTGCCCTTGGTAAAAGCTACTGAAGCATTGAATAAAAGCCTTGCCCAACAAGTAGAAAACCTACTGAGCCTGGCTTAATTGCCGACAGCTGGAACATACAAAAAGCGCCTCCATAATGGGGCGCTTTTCTTTTAAAATACCTTGTTTAGCTACACAAGAACTGATTTTTCGTTCATCGCTTTGTGTTTTCTTAAGGATGGCAAATCCAGGACCTTCAACGTCGAGATGGCACAACCCACCTAAACATAAATGCATAAAAAAAGCGCCTTGGTAATGGGCGCTTCTTTTTTTCAATGGCTTAAGACTAAGCTTTGTTTTTAGTTTCTTGGATCTCTAAACGGATGCTTTGAGCTAAGTTTTTAAGATCTTGCATACCTTTACGTACACGAGTACCAGCTGCACTGTTAGATTTGTTGTAGAATTTGTCAGCATCAGCTTCTAAAGCTGCAACAAGTGCCTTTACTTCATTAAATTTTTTCATTTTTAAATTACTCCTTTTAGTTTTTTTTAAGGTTTTGATTAATACTCTCTTACTAAAGTAAGATGTTTATTCTAATAAAAAAACTTTTGCAACAATAAAAAAAGGCTTTCAGAGCGGTTTTTTTCCACATTTTAAGTGGTTATAAACAAACCTGCACGCTCAAAAATTAGCTATAAAGCTGATTTACAGCTAATTAAATAAATTTCAAAAAAAATGCCCTCTAATGTACATTGAGGGCATTTTTCTGTGTTTTTTATTCAGTTGCCGAGAACTTGTTCTCTTTATAGTAGCCCTTTTTCAGTTTTTCTGCCACTTCGCTAAAGGCATCGAGGGTTCTTTGTACGTCTTCCATCGTATGTACGGCGGTCGGAATTAACCTCAGCTCGATCATTCCCTTTGGTATAACCGGATAAACTACAATGGAACAGAAAATTCCATAGTTCTCGCGCAAATCCATGGTCAGGGCCGTTGCCTCTAGCAATTCTCCTTTTAAGAACACCGGGGTAACTACTGTATTGGTTACACCGATATCAAAACCACGCTCACGCAGACCTTGCTGCAAGGTAGTAGCCACTTTCCACAGCTTCTCTCTCAACTCTGGATTGTTCTTTAACAGCTCCAAACGTTTCAGCAAACCGATTACCATGGGCATTGGCAAGGCTTTGGCAAAAGTTTGCGAACGCATGTTATACCTGAAATAATTGGTCAGTTCTTCGGTAGAAGCAACAAATGCGCCAATACCTGCCATCGATTTGGCGAAAGTGGCAAAATATACGTCAACGCCTTCGATACAGTTTTGGGCCTCGTGCGTACCTGCGCCAGTTGGGCCCATGGTACCAAAGCCATGTGCATCATCAATCAGCAAACGGAAATTGAACTCTTTTTTTAAATCGATCAGCTCCTTAAGCTTGCCTTGCGCGCCCGACATGCCGAAAACGCCTTCGGTAATGACCAAGATACCGCCACCGGTTTGTTCAACCAGTTTACTGGCTCTTTCTAACTGTTTGCGTGCATCTTCAATATTATTGTGTTTGTACACAAAGCGTTTGCCCATGTGCAGCCTCAAGCCGTCAACGATACAGGCATGCGATTCGCCGTCGTATACGACCACATCATTCCTATCCAATAAGGCATCGATAATCGATACCATGCCTTGGTAACCAAAGTTCAACAAAAACGCATCAGGCTTGCCTACGAACGCGGCCAATTCCTGTTCTAATTGCTCATGGTATTTAGAATTTCCCGACATCATACGGGCGCCCATTGGGTAGGCCATACCAAAATCGATTGCACCTTGCTCGTCGGCCTTTCTTACTTCTGGGTGGTTGGCCAAGCCCAAATAGTTGTTCAAGCTCCAAACCAAATGTTCTTTTCCCCTGAAATTCATATGAGGTGCAATTTCTCCTTCTAGTTTTGGGAAAGAAAAATATCCGTGAGACCATTTCTGGTGTTGCCCGATTGGGCCCATCCGCTTCGCTACTTTTTCAAAAATGTCCAATGTAATATATTTTAATGTGATAGAGTTTTTTTATTAATCCGGCAAATTTACGCTTAAAATCCCTATTTAACAACGGGTTAAGCTCAATTAAAAAGCAAAAAAAAGCCTTAGCAATAATGAGTTGCTAAGGCCGATCTATTATGATTTTGGTCTATTAGTCAACGTTGTCGTGTAGAAAAGAGTTGTTAGGCCTAATTTCGGTTGTTCCGTCTTCGTCGCTGCTCAAGGTAAACCTTGACACTTGCGATTCTGACGAGTGTTGGATTTGCTGCAACTGCATTTGCTTGCGTTTGTAAGCTGGTTCGTTTTCCAGCTCCTGCAAACCATTGGTGGTACGCAATTTCATGCTCAGGTCTTTTAACCTTAAGATGCGTTCTTTCGATTTTCTTAATTGCTCTTCAATCGAATCATCGTTTTTATGGTCGTCTGCCCCTACTACTGGCTCTGGTTCAACCGGCTCAGGCACAACAATTTCTTCTTGTTCCAATTGGGCAACCGGTGTTTCGAATACGAAATCGGTTTCGGCCAATTTCACTTCGAACTCAAAGCCTGGCTCTTGCGGCTGGGCTTCGGCCATTGGTGCTTTTTCTTCTTCTACCAACTGGTGAACGATGGTTACGTCTTCAGCTTCCTTAGCTGCAGTAGGCCTGTTCATGTTGAACAAATCGCCAAACAAATCAGACTGCTTAGGTTCTTCCTGAACTTTTAGCACCGGCTCGTCGCTTACCGGAGCAGGTTTAGCCTCGATAAAAGAGTTAACAGGTTCTACAGGCTTTACCAAAGGTGCCTCTTCAGGCGTTAACAGCGAAATCTTTTTGATGTTCTGTCTGTCTTTGGCTCTTTGCTCGGTGGTTTGGAAACCCGTGGCAATAATGGTTACCGACAGCTTGTCTTCCAGGTTTTCGTCGATACAGTTACCCCAGATCAGATCGGCCGACAAGCCTGCTTTGTCCTGGATGTAGTCTGTAATTACCGTTACCTCGTCCATGGTTACCTCGCGCAGGCCAGAACTGATGTTCAACAGGATATATCTTGCGCCTTCAATTTCGTTGTCTTTAAGCAATGGCGAAGCCAAAGCACCTTCTACGGCAGCCAAGGCACGGTTTTCGCCTTCAGCCGAATGGCTACCCATAATCGATACGCCACTGTCTTTCATTACCGTACGTACATCTTTAAAATCGACGTTGATATAGCCAGGCACGGTAATGATCTCGGCAATGCCTTTGGCGGCAGTTGTTAAGATATCATCAGCCTGTGCAAAAGCCGAACCCAAGGTTAGGTTGCCGAAGATTTCACGCAGGCGGTCGTTGGAGATCACCAAGTAAGAATCCACGTATTTCTTGAGTTCTTCCAACCCGTCGTCGGCCTGCATCTTACGGCGCTTGCCCTCGAAGGCGAAAGGTGTAGTAATGATGGCTACGGTCAGGATATCAAGTTCTTTGGCCGCCTGGGCAATAATCGGACTGGCACCTGTTCCGGTACCGCCACCCATACCCGCCGTAATGAAAAGCATTTTAGTGGTGCTGCCCAGCATGGCTTTGATATCGTCTATGTTTTCGATAGCCGAATTCTTACCCACTTCAGGAATAGAGCCGGCCCCCATGCCTTCGGTTAAGCTAGAGCCTAACTGTACTTTATTGGGAATGGGACTAAATTCTAAAGCCTGTGCATCAGTATTACAGATAATAAAGTCTACACCCGTAATTCCTTGACGGTACATATGGTTTACCGCATTACCTCCACCGCCACCAACACCAATAACTTTGATAATTGACGACTTATCTTTTAACATTTCGAACTTCATATCGTTATGAATCAGTTGTTTAAAAAATTATAATTCTCTGTTCATCGCTTCTGTAATATTAACACTTTTTTAACAGTCGTTTTCCACAACTGTTAACAATGTGGAAAAATCCCAAATTGTGGAAAAATATTACGGCTTGATGTAGTCTTCGTCGCTCACATTCATGTCGTCTTTGATAAATTCCGTTGTTTTTCTCAACAATTTATCAAACAAGCCGCCACTGCGTTTGGCTTTTTCCTTGGCAACCGGTTGCTCAACAAAAACGCCCGGCTGTTTCATTTCTTCCAATAATTCTTCGGCTTTTTGAATGCCTTTGATCAATAACCCCACACTGGTGGCGTACATTGGGCTCTTCAAATCGTCGTAAATGGTTTTGGGCATTTCTTCATATTTAGACAAGTGCTCGTTAGGGTAACCTACACGGCAGTCTAAGCCGGTTACATATTCTACCAGCTGGTTCAAATGCTTCAACAAAGCACCGCCACCGGTAATCACTACGCCACCAATCAGTTTTTTCTCGTAGCCAGAAGATTTGATTTCGTAGTAAACGTGCTCAACGATTTCTTCCATACGGGCCTGGATAACATACGCCAAGTTTTTTACCGAAATTTCTTTAGGCTCCCTACCACGCAGGCCAGGCACGCAGATGATTTCGTTTTCTTTGTTTTCTTCGGCCAACGCAGAGCCGAAACGGGTTTTTAACAATTCAGCCTGGTTGCGCATCACCGAACAGCCTTCCCTGATGTCTTCGGTTACGCTGTTGCCACCAAATGGAATCACAGCCGTGTGGCGGATAATACCTTCGTGGAAGATGGCGATATCGGTTGTGCCGCCGCCAATATCAACCAAGCAAACGCCGGCTTCTTTTTCTTCGTCGCTCAACACCGACTCCGAGGAAGCCAAAGGCTCTAAAATAAGCTCTTGGGTTTGCAAACCTGCATTGGTTACGCAGCGCATAATATTTTTAACCGCAGTTACCTGTCCCGAAATGATATGGAAATTGGCTTCTAGGCGTACACCGGCCATACCAATCGGGTCTTTGATACCTGGTTCGTTATCGATGGTAAACTCTTGTGGCAATACATGGATAATCTCTTCTCCGGGAGGCATAACCAGCTTGAACATATCGTCAATGAGCTTATCGATATCTTTTTTGCTGATTTCGCTGTTGAGTTCCCTGCGGGTTAAAATACCACGGTGCTGCAAACTCTTGATGTGCTGCCCCGCAATACCCACGTTAACCACCCTGATTTCGACATTCGATTGGCTGCTGGCCAGTTCTGTGGCTGCAGCAATGCCCTGTACCGTTTTTTGGATGTTGGAAACCACACCACGGGTAACGCCCGCCGATTCGGCTTTGCCAATGCCCAAAACCTCAATTTTATCGTGCTGTGTTCTGCGTCCCACAATAGCACAAATTTTCGTTGTACCAATATCTAATCCTACTACGATTGGAGATTGAATGGTAGATTTGTCTTTGCCCATAACTATATAATTTTGTTGAGTTTACTTATTTATTCTTCTTGGTATCCGTCTTTTCTTTTGTTGCTGCCGGCTTTGGTTTTTCTTTAGCCGCTGTTGTTGCAGCTGTTTTAACCGGTGTCTTTTCGGCTGGCTTAATCGCTGCAGGCTTGTTTGTGGCCGTTGCAGCTGGTTTTGGTACTGCCGGCTTTGCCGTTGGCGCAGACGAAGCGGCGGCAGCCTTTTTAATTTCGTCTTGTATACTGCGCTTTATAGCCGAGTCAATCGCTTTGCCAGCCAAGGCTGTACTATCGACCTGCACTGGTTTTGCTTTTTTTACCGCCAACGAATCGTACTTTTCGCATACGATTTGATTGGTATACTTGAGGTTGATCGTTTTATAGGCATTCCAGCCTACGGTAGGCATGGCCTGCTTGTAAAATGCCAAGAGGTTGTTCATCTTGGTTTCGAGCGAATCGGCATTGCCCAAAATAATCCTTTGGTTACCCACACGAGGCACCAATTCTATATCGTGTTTATCATTTACAAAGAGCTGCTCGATCTGCGCATCCCACAGGGTATCTTTTTTCATGAACAGGGCGGCCTTGTACAAATCGGCACCCATTGGGGTTAGCAGGGTATCGACCTTGCCGCTAAAGCCTTCCAAAATATTGCCCGATGCCACCAAAACATTGGCCGTAAAGTTTGGCGACATTGGCATTTTCAAACCGTTACTGTCAATGTAATAATCCTGTCCGCCCGCATTAAGCACTCTTAGCACAGGCTGGCGTTGTTTGATGGCTACCTGCAAAACCCCATCCATATCCACAAAAACCTTGGCAAAGGCAATGTAAGGGTTGGCTTTTAGGGTTTCTTCTATTTCATGGATGTTGATTTGTTCGAGGTTGCGACCAACCAACTGTCCTTGTCCCTGTTTCAATAAGGCATCGATTTCTTCTCTTTCGATAAAGTTATCGGCACCCGGGATCAATATTTCTACCTTCATGCATTTTACCTCGCGTTTTTTGACCGAGATGAAACTCATGAGCACCACCACCCCTGCCAGGCAAACCAGCCAGGCAAAGCACTTCAATATCATTTTCCAATTCACGCTCCTAAGCATGGTCCAAGACATTTTTTAGTGGTTCTACCAAGGTATCTATATCGCCTGCACCAACCGTCAAAAGTAGTTCAGGTTTTTTATTCTTTATCGCTTGCACCGCCAAATCTTTTCCACATATTTCTTTCTGTGGTGCCGTAATTTTATCCAGTAATAATTGCGAATTCACTCCCGCAATAGGCAATTCGCGTGCCGGATAGATTTCCAGCAGCATCACTTCATCGGCTGTGCTCAAAACTTTTGCAAAATCAGCTGCAAAATCGCGCGTGCGGCTAAACAGGTGGGGCTGGAACATCACCGTCAGTTTCTTGTTGGGATGCAGCTGTCTTACCGCATCAAAACAGGCCCTCAACTCTTCCGGATGGTGCGCATAGTCATCTATATACACATGCGAAGCTGTATTGACAATGGTTTCGAACCTGCGTTTTACGCCTTTAAATGTTCCAACCGCTTTTTTTACTGATTTGGGATGGATGCCCAAACTCAGTGCCACGCCAATAGCCACGGTTGCATTTTCGACATTATGTTTGCCCGGCATAGCCAAGCTGATGTCTTTTATAGTGGTATAGCCGTCTTCGAAATCGAAAACGAAACTGCCATTTTCTACACGGATGTTGGTGGCCTTGATTGCCGCCGCTGCCGTTGCGCCATAGGTAATGCCTGCTAAAGGCAGCCCGTCTTTTACAAACAGCTTTCCATCTTCTTTTAGTTGGTTCGCAAACAGGCGGAAAGATTCCTGCAGGTGGCTTTCGTCGCCGTAAATATCCAAATGGTCGGCATCCATTGAGGTAATTACCGCTACATCGGGATGCAGGGTGA
Source organism: Pedobacter sp. TM02 (assembly GCF_059705275.1). Taxonomy (NCBI): domain Bacteria; kingdom Pseudomonadati; phylum Bacteroidota; class Sphingobacteriia; order Sphingobacteriales; family Sphingobacteriaceae; genus Pedobacter; species Pedobacter sp. TM02. The sequence goes on along the minus strand of NZ_AP046530.1, from coordinate 1,102,761 downwards.
GGAAAGAACGATCGTATTCGTCGGCCTCAACCACCACCACATTGTTTTTGCCAAACAACACATTGCTGTTGTAATTGGTGGTAATGCCTCCCAAGAAAGCGGTACAGCCAAAACCGGTATCGGTAAGGATATGCGCCACCATTGACGAGGTGGTGGTTTTGCCATGGGTACCCGCCACGGCAATGCAAAACATGCCTTGGCTAATGATGCCCAATACTTCCGAGCGTTTCTTTAAATCAAATCCTTTGGCTTTAAAATATTGCAGGATATTCGAATCTTTAGGGATGGCTGGCGTGTAGACTATTAAAGTATCGTCATGCTTGTCGTGAAAACAAACCGGCACCGCCGATTCTTCATCCAAATAAGAAATCAGGATACCTTCGTGTTCTAAAGCAATGGTAAGACTGGTACGGGTTTTATCGTAGCCACAAACTACCACGCCACGTTTGGCAAAATAACGGGCAAGCGCACTCATACCGATCCCGCCGATACCTATAAAATACACTCTGTTGATGTTTGCCAATTCCATTTTATTTGTTGGTTGGTTGGTTGGTTGGGTGTTTGGTTATTTCACCTTCAACTTTCTACTTTTAACTTTTTCTACTCCTTACCTGCCAGTTTCAATACCTCTTCTGCTATAATCGTGTCTGCTTCTGGCAAGGCCATTTTTCCAATATTTTCGCTCAGCGTTTCGCAACGTGCGCCGTCTTTTAATAGTTTCAAGGCTTCGGCCACCAATATATCCTCAGCCGAGCGATCGTTTACCATAATGGCTGCATCGTTTTTGACCAAAGCCAATGCATTTTTAGTTTGGTGATCTTCGGCTACGTTTGGTGATGGCACCAAAATAACCGGCTTCTCAATGAGGCAAAGCTCTGCGATGGTTCCCGCTCCGGCTCTCGAGATAATCACATCAGCGGCCGCATAAGCCAAATCCATTTTATTCAAAAACTCCAGAATGCATACATTGGGATGATAGGCAGCCGTTAAGCGTTCTATAATTCCGTTGTAGTAAAACTTGCCGGTTTGCCAAATTACCTGCACATCTTGCGCAATAATTTCTGGCAAGTGTTTTTCGATACTTTTGTTCAGTGTTCCGGCACCCAAGCTGCCTCCGGTTACCAAAATGGTTTTCTTTAAAGGGTCGAGCTTCAACAATTCTGCCCCGGCATGGTGCTTGCCCGTTATATCAACAATATTTTTCCTTACCGGGTTTCCTGTTTTCAGGATTTTATCGGCTGGAAAGAATTGCTCCATCCCATCAAAAGCCACGCAGATTTTGGCCGCACCCTTGCCTAATAGCTTATTGGTGATGCCTGCATAAGAGTTCTGCTCTTGAATGAGGTAAGGTATGTTTTTGAGTTTGGCTGCATACAACAACGGACCAGACGCATAGCCCCCCACACCCACTACGGCATCGGGTTTGAAAGCTGCAATCAGTTTCATGGCCTTGCGCACGCTCGAAAGCACTTTAAACGGCAAGGCAAAGTTTTTTAAAATCGATCCACGCTTAATCCCACTGATATTTAAACCCACAATTTTATATCCGGCTGCAGGCACTTTCTCCATCTCCATTCTTCCCTCTGCCCCAACAAAAAGGATTTCGCAATTGGGCGAAATGCTTTTAAGCGCATTGGCAATGGCAATGGCGGGGAATATATGCCCGCCTGTGCCACCTCCAGATATGATAATTTTTGGGAAATTATTCATGCTATGTTTAATTATCGAATGCGTGAGTTTTGAATGATTAAATGTTCATGCAAGCTCAACCCACTACTCTCTATTTTTATTTATTACTCACTGTTTTTCTCGCTTTTGCCAATATGGCTAATATTTCATTTGCCTCTTTTAGCAGCCTATTTGCATTTGCATTATTAGCAATATCAGCAGCTATTAAAATTTCTAACCAAAAGGCAGTTTCATCTGCCTCTTCTATAGTTACACTTAATTTAGAATGAAATTCTGCTTTAGATCTACTTCTGCATGCCGCTCTATAGTTTGCTCCAACCGATGAAGAAGACCTCATAAATTGGCGTCCTATAATTCTTGATTCCTCTGTTTTGGGCATTACCTGATAAAATTTTATAGCGTCTAAAACAAATGTTTTTGTCCGAGCCTTCATCACATTAACAAAATCCAATTTTTCGTTATTTTCCATATCCCCACATTTATAATTTATTAATTGACAATTCAATCTTGCTATTATTCCATTTTACCATTCACATGCTCTAATTCAATCATTCTATCATTCTATCAGGCCATCGCCGGTATTTCGCCGATAATCACTTTTTTCTCTTTTTGTGTACTGTGTTCTTCTACGTCTTTGCTTACACTCAAAATAATGCCAAAGGCAATACTTGTAAATATCATCGAGGTACCGCCCATACTTACCAAAGGCAAAGGAACCCCCGTTACCGGGCCCAAACCAACAGCCACGGCCATATTGGCAAAGGCCTGAATGGTGAGACTAAAACTTAACCCGGCCGCCAACAAGGCCCCAAAGGCCTTCGGACTTCGCGTTACGATACGCACGCATCGGTAAAGCAAAACCAGGTAAAGCACTACAATAGCCAATCCGCCCACAGTTCCATATTCCTCAATAATAATGGCGAAAATAAAATCGGAATATGGATGTGGCAGAAAATTACGTTGCGTACTGTTGCCTGGCCCTTTACCAAACAGGCCACCAGTGGCCAAAGCTATTTTAGATTGATCGGCCTGGTAGGTTTTGTCTGAATGCTGCTGTTCTGGGTGCATAAACGCATTGATACGCGACTTATAGGTTTCCCTTCTCGGGCCCAAGAATACCACAAACAACAACAACACTACACCACCCGCACAAACGGTTAAAATCTGCTTGATGCTGATCCTTCCAATAATCAGCAATAAAATACTCACTCCAAACAACATCAATGCTGTTGAAAGGTTGGCTAAGGCAATTAAAATAAAGACCACGCAAACCGATCCCATAATCGGAATAAAGGCATTCTTAACGTCCTTGATGTTTTCTTGTTTTTTGGTCAGCATCCTGGCCAAAAAAGTAATCAGCGCCAGTTTGGCCAAATCCGAAGTCTGGAAGGTCAAACCAATTAAAGGTACCTGTACCCAACGGGCGGCACCATTGATCTGTCCGCCAAAAACCAGCGTATAAAGCAATAAAGGCAAAGTAATGATCATGAGCACTTTAGAAATGCCCGCATAGTATTTATAGTCGAGCAGGTGCGCAATGTAGATCATGGCAATACCCAAAAGCACAAAAATAACGTGCTTAAAAAGCAGGTATTTTTCTACGCTTATCCCTTTTCGGTAGGCAATTGCACCAGTAGCGCTATAAACCACCATAATAGAAACCATAGACAACATGATGATGATCAGCCAGATCCACCTGTCGCCCCTTGTTTTTGCCAGAAGTGCCTTAACGTCAAACATATTATAATTCTTTTACGGCCGCCTTGAACTGGTTGCCCCTGTCTTCATAGTTTTTAAACAAATCGAAGCTTGCACAGGCTGGCGACAACAACACGGTATCGCCTTTTTTAGCCAAATGGTAAGCCACCTGAACGGCCTCGTCGGCCGAGAAAGTATTCACGATCACATCCACATCATCCTCAAAAGCCTCATGGATACGCTTGTTGTCCTTACCCATACACACAATAGCTTTTACCTTGCTGCGCACCAAATCTTTGAGCATGGTATAATCATTGCCCTTGTCAACACCTCCCATAATGAGCACCACTTCAGTGCCTACGCTCTCCAAAGCATACCAGGTAGAATTGACATTGGTTGCCTTCGAATCATTGATGTAGGTCACATCAGATATTTTGGCCACGAACTCCAAACGGTGTTCGATGTTTTTGAAATTGCCCATGCTTTCGCGAATGGTTTCATTACGCAGCTCTAGAACCTTGGCTACAATGCCCGATGCCATAGAGTTGTAAATGTTGTGCTTTCCTTGTAGGGCTAAATCTGAAATTGACATGGTTAATTCTTCGTTTAAGTGTGTGTTGATATGTATGGTGTTGTTTTCAAGGTAGGCCCCGTTTGCTATTTTCTTTCTGATAGAGAAGCGGTAGGTCCTTGCATTGATTTTGGTTCGTTTTAATATTTTTTGGGTTTCTTCATCGTCTTCGCAGTAAATGAATACATCCTTTTCGGTCTGATTTTGTACAATCCGCATTTTTGAAGCGGCATAATTGTCCATTTTATAATCATAGCGGTCCAAATGGTCGGGGGTGATGTTGAGCAACACTGCTACATCGGCCTTGAACCCGAACATATCATCGAGCATAAAACTCGAAATCTCCAATACATACCAATCAAAGTCTTCGGTAGCCACCTGCGCTGCAAAACTTTGTCCGATGTTGCCTCCCAAGCCTACGTTCAATCCTGCGTTTTTGAGGATGTGGTAAGTTAGCATGGTGGTAGTCGATTTACCATTAGAGCCTGTAATGCAAACCGTTTTGGCCTGGGTATACCTTTTGGCAAACTCGATTTCCGAAATCACCGGAATACCTTTTTGCTTCAATGCCTTTACCATAGGCGCTGTGGCAGGAATACCCGGACTTTTAACTACTTCGGTTGCATTTAAAATCAGTTCACTGGTATGCTGGTTTTCTTCGAAAGCAACGTTCAGTTTATTCAAGGCAGTTTTGTAGCGATCGGCAATGGCTCCAAAATCCGATACAAAAACATCAAAACCCTGTTTCTGTGCCAGCTTTGCCGCACCCACTCCGCTTTCGCCTGCGCCTAAAACAACCAGTCTCTTTCTTTCCATTAGCGTAGTTTTAAGGTTACAAAAGTGATTACCGCCAGTATAATGCCCACGATCCAGAAACGGGTCACGATTTTAGCCTCGTGATAGCCTTTTTTCTGATAGTGATGGTGCAATGGCGACATCAGGAAAATCCTTCTGCCTTCGCCAAAGCGTTTTTTGGTGTATTTAAAATAGCTTACCTGTAGCGTTACCGACAGCACCTCGACCAAAAACACCCCGCATAGAATCGGGATGAGCAGTTCCTTGCGGATCATGATGGCAAACACCGCGATGATGCCACCAATGGTCAAACTGCCTGTATCGCCCATAAAAATCTGCGCAGGATAGGAATTGTACCACAAAAAGCCCACACAAGCTCCTACAAAGGCGCCAGCAAAAATGATAAGCTCGCCCGAATTCGGGATGTACATGATGTTGAGGTACTCGGCAATGACCGTATTACCCGACACATAGGCCAGAATACCCAAGGTAATCCCAATGATAGCCGATGTTCCGGTAGCCAATCCGTCTATGCCGTCGGTTAGGTTGGCCCCATTCGATACGGCCGTTACAATGGTGATGACGAAAAACAGGAACACAATCAAGGCGTATTTTTCATAATCCTTACCCAAGAACTTCAATACCTTGGCATAATCAAATTCGTTGTTTTTATAGAAAGGCACATTGGTTTTGGTCGATTTTACATCTTGAGTATAGTAAAAGCTCTCGCCTTTTTGCCTCAACACCATTGGTGCTGTACTGGTTGTTTTACTCGCCTCGTCAACGGTTTGCCTAACCACGATATTGGGGTTAAAGTACATGGTCAGTCCAACAATAATGGCCAAACCCACCTGGCCCACCACCTTGAACTTGCCGGCCAAGCCCTCTTTGTTCTTTTTAAAAACTTTGATATAATCGTCGAGGAAACCGATAGCGCCCATCCAAACCGTGGTAACCAGCATCAAAATCACGTATACGTTGGTGATGTTGGCAAACAGGAAAGTTGGAATAAAAATACCCAGCAAAATCATGATACCGCCCATGGTTGGCGTACCTTGTTTTTGCATCTGGCCTTCCAAGCCTAAATTCCTTACCGTTTCGCCCACTTGTTTGCGGTGCAGAAAATCAATGATCCTGCGGCCATAAACGGTAGTGATGATCAGCGAAAGGATAATAGACAAAGACGACCTGAAAGTCAGGTATTGGAACAACCTCAATCCCGGAAAGTCATAATGCTTATGCAGATATTCGAATAATAAATATAACATTAGTTAATGAGGTTAAATTGTTCGTTCAATACTTCTTTATCGTCAAAATGATGTCTCACTCCTTTCACTTCCTGGTACTTTTCATGCCCCTTGCCCGCTACCAATATAATATCGCCAGGCTTGGCCAAATGGCAGGCCGTTTTAATGGCTTCTTTCCTATCGGTAATGCTCAATGTTTTGCGTTGGTTGGTTGGCGAAACGCCTTTCTCCATTTCGGCAATAATGGCTTGAGGATCTTCAGTACGTGGATTGTCTGACGTGAGAATTACCTTGTCGCTCCAATCGCAAGCCGTTTGGGCCATTACCGGGCGTTTGGTTCGGTCTCTATCGCCGCCACATCCAATTACGGTAATTACCTGCTCGGTTCCTTTTCTGATATTGGCAATGGTGCTCAATACATTCTGCACCGCATCTGGTGTATGTGCATAGTCTACAATACCGATAATGCCTTGTTTAGATACGATATAATCGAAACGGCCTTCGGCTCCGTGCAAGCTGCTCAGCACGGTCAGCACTTTGAGCCGATCTTGTTCCAGCAAAATTGCCGTAGCATAGGCGGCCAACAGGTTATAGGCATTGAATGAGCCTACCATTTTGAAGTAAACATCCATGTCGTCTACATTCAAGTGGAGGCCACTAAATTTGTTTTCAATGATTTTGGCTTTAAAATCGGCCATTTGCTTTAAGGCATAGGTCTTTTTATGGGCCTTGGTGTTTTGGAGCATCACCATTCCGTTTTTATCGTCGGCATTGGTCAAGGCAAAAGCATTTTTTGGCAAGCCATCGAAAAATTCCTTTTTCGCTTTGAGGTAGTTATCAAACGTATGGTGAAAGTCGAGATGGTCGTGCGTAATGTTAGAAAAAATGCCACCGGTAAACGTCAACCCCACAATACGGTGCTGTACCACGGCGTGCGAGCTCACTTCCATGAAGCAGTATTCGCAACCGGCCTCAACCATATTGGCCAACAGTTGGTTAAGTGCAATTGGATTAGGCGTGGTATGCGTAGCCGGCACAACGGTATCGTTGATGTGGTTCTGAACGGTAGAAACCAAGCCAACGCCATAGCCCAAGCCACGAAACAACTGGTAAAGCAAAGTAGCAATAGTTGTTTTGCCATTGGTACCGGTAACACCGACCAGTTTCAGCTGTGCCGACGGATTGCCATAAAAATTGCTGGCTACCGTACCTAAGGCGGCCGAAGAACTTTCCACTTCTACGTAGGTTACTTCGTTATCTACTTCGGCAGGCATGGTTTCGCAAACCACCACAACAGCACCCGCCGCAACAGTTTGCGCAATGTATTGATGTCCATCAACCACCGTTCCCTTCACCGCAAAAAACAAGGTACCGGCTTTTACCTCCCTCGAATCAAAGGCCAGGGCCTTTACTTCCTGATTGGGCTTACCTACCAAGCTTTTTATTGCTACACCATATAATAAATCTTGCAACTGCATCTTTCTATTTTAATTTTCAATGATTGAATTTTGAATGAGTGAATGGGTATTTTATCTTATTCTGTCATTCTCTAATTCATTCTGTCATTTTCAATTTTGAAGGAGTGATTCTGAACAAATGAATGGCTAGCATTTTTAATTCAGTCATTCAATCATTCTATCATCCATTCATTTTATTATTGTAATTGTATTTCTACCATTAATCCCTTGCCAATCTTGCTGCCCGGCTCTATCGATTGCGTCGTTACCTTGCCACTGCCCCTCACCCTTGTTTTTAATCCGGCGTTGCCCAAAAGGTACATCGCATCTTTAAGCCCCATGCCTTTTACATTAGGCATTACGCCTTTTACCGGCTCGGCTTCCTGATAGGCAATGCCATTGCTGGTATCTACCGTATTGAAATAGTCTGACTTGGCGGCATAAAGCGTTTTAATGCCAAAAGCGTTGTACACTTTCTTGGTTGCCTTGCTTTGGCCAGCTTTTGCTTCAGGAGGCGTGGTATTGCCCACCATGCGATCTTTTACGCTGCCGAACATTTGCACATCGCCTGCATAAATGCGATCGGCCACCTCTCTAAATACCGGACCCGAAACCAAGGCTCCATAATAAGCGCCTTTCGGATCGTTAATAACGACGATCATCGAATATTTTGGACGCTCGGCCGGAAAATAGCCCACAAACGATGCCTGGTATTGCTTTTTGGCTTTATAGCCCAAATTGCCATCGGCCACTTGTGCCGTTCCGGTTTTGCCGGCAATCTTATACAAAGGATTATAAACCACCTGCTTGCCGCTACCCTCGGTTACCACGCCTTCGAGCATAGACTTGATTTTGCTCAAGGTTACATCCGAACAGATTTTTTCGTTGATTACCCTGGCCTTAAACTGCTCAATCGGATTGCCCAACCTCCTGATTTCCTTTACAAAAATGGGGGCAATGTATTTTCCGTTGTTAGCTACCGCATTGTAGAACGAAAGCATTTTTAAAGGCGTAAGCTGCATTTCGTAGCCATAAGCCATTTGTGGCAAGGTGAGGTTTTTGTTCCAGCTTTTATTTTTTGGGTTTTTCACCACAGGCCTTGCTTCGCCAGGAATTTGAAGCTTCATCAGCTCATTCAAATGCCAGTTGTACAAATGATCGGTAAATTTGGCCTGATCTTCTTTATAAGCTCTGTTTACCAGCTCGGCCACCGCCGCATTGGACGATTGCTCAAAAGCTTTCTTAACGGTTACCGTACCGATGCTGCCATGTGAATCGACTACTATTTTTTTGTTGCCCGGCACCTGGTAACTACCTGTACCCACCATTGTATTGGTATCTACATATTTATCTTCGAGCAAGGCCATATACGACGCCAGCTTGAAAGTAGAGCCCGGATCCTGGTTACCGGCAATGGCATAATTAAACTGTTCCTTATATTCGCCCTCGCCCACCTTGGTGTAATTGGCTACCGCCCTGATTTCTCCAGTGGCCACTTCCATTACAATGACCGCCCCGTGGTGCGCGTCGCTCTTGATCAATTGTTTTTTAAGCGCGTTTTGCGCCAAATCCTGTATATTGATATCGATGGTCGAAATAATATCGGCCCCTTCTTTTGGCGCCACTTCCGCATCGTTGTTTACCGGTTCATACACGCCACCACTAATGCGCTGCATCAACTGCTTGCCACTTTCGCCATTGATATAATTGCCATAGGCGCCTTCTAAGCCCACGCCATTTTTTACGTTTTCATTTTTATAGCCGATGGTTCTGGCGGCCAAATCCTTAAAAGGCAAAATCCTTTTATTGCGTTGCGTAACGGTTAGGCAACTCAAGCCATTTTTGGTTTTGATCAAAGGAAAAGTCTTGATTTCCTTCAAATCCTGATAAGAAACCTTTCTTTTAAGCAACAAGCTATGCACGCTATCCTGCCTTGCCTTGCGCAGCAAGCGAGAATAGTCCTTGGCACTTTTATCGCCAAAAAACTGAGACAGCTTCATGGCCAGCGAGTCTACCTTCGAGTTGAAAAATTCATTGTCCTGGATGCTGCCAGCTACCATATCCATGCGCAGTTCGTATTCAGGCACTGAAGTAGCCAACAAACTGCCATCGTTAGAATAGATATTGCCACGGGCCGCCTCAATGGTAAATTCCCTGATCGATAAACTATCAGCCTTAGCGCGCCATTTATGCCCCTGCACATATTGGATATCGCCCAGCCTCAACAATACAGCAAGGGCGAAAAGTACGATGAGCCCGAAGGCCAGGTACACACGCAACAATATGTTTGCTCTAATGTTCATTATCGTTGATTATAATTTTTTTAGGAGGTTCGATCAGCTCTTTAATGCCAAGCGTATCTACTTTTTTGGCCACTTCGGTCAATTTGCTCTTAAACATCAAATCGGCCTTTAGCGACTTATATTCCCAACTCAGCTCTTTTACTTCTTTACTTAACTTATCTATGTTTCTTATGTTCTTAACCGCCATGTGGCTGTTCGCGATGTAAATCATGACCAGCACACAGAGGAAAATCAAAAAAGGCAACATATCCGTAGCCGCCTCCTTACTTACCACCCCCTCGGTAAACAGCTTTCTAAAAAAAACCAGCGTACTGCTTTCCTTAGGAGGCTCTTCGCGAAGCTTCGGTTCGTCCTCCAGCTCCAAATGCTCTTCTTCAGGTTCTTCTACCTTTTTTTTGAATTGGTTGTTCATAGCTTTTCTCCAATCCTCAATTTTGCGCTTCTGGCCCTGCCGTTTATCGCCACCTCTTTTTCATCGGCCATCACAGCCTTGCGCGTAATGACCTTAAAAGGCTTTTGCTCATTACCAAAAAAATCCTTCTCCACCTCGCCCTGAAATTTGCCCTTGGCCAAAAAATTCTTCACCGGCCTGTCTTCCAACGAATGATAAGACATCACCACCAAACGGCCTCCCTTTTTGAGCACCGAGGCGCTTTGCTCCAAAAAGTTTTCCAGCATATCGATTTCGGCATTCACCTCGATGCGCAGGGCCTGAAAAACCTGAGCCATATATTTATGCTCTTTTCCTTTTGGAATATGTTGTGTAATCACCGATTTAAAATCGGCCAAGGTTACAATCGGCTTATCCATGCGGGCCGTTGCGATAGTGCGGGCCAGTGATTTTGCGTTTTTCACTTCGCCATAGATTCCAAAAATCTTATGGAGCTTGTCTTCCGCATAAGTATTGAGCACTTCGGCCGCTGTTATAGCGCGTTGCTTATCCATGCGCATATCCAAATCGGCATCAAAACGCGTAGAAAACCCACGGCTTGGCTCATTGAACTGGTGCGAAGAAACACCCAGGTCGGCCAAAATTCCATCCACCTCTTTGTAGCCCAGCAAACGCAGGTTATTTTTCAGGAAACCGAAGTTCTGATCCACAAACACAAAGCGCTTGTCGTCTATTTTATTCCTTTGGGCATCGGGGTCCTGATCAAAAGCGATCAGCACACCATCTTTATTCAAATGTTTTAAGATTTCTCGCGAGTGGCCGCCACCGCCAAAAGTTACATCCACATAAACGCCGGCCGGATTGATAGCCAAACCTTCGATGCACTCTTGCAACATTACCGGTACATGGTAATTAGTTTCCATCATCCCTCCTATCTCTTCCGCCCATTACTTCTTCGGCCAGATTGGCGAAGTTTTCAGGCTCATTGTCTAACAACTGATCATAGGCATCTTTTGACCACACTTCGATTTTATCGAACTGACAGGCCAGCACTACATCGCCAGCAATGCCCGCAAATTCCAATAAGGATTTCGGCAAAAGCACCCTGCCCGAAGCATCCAAGCTCAACTCGCTGGCGCCACGGGTAAAGAAGCGGATGAACTCTCTTGTTTTTTTCTCGTAGGGATTCAACTTGCTCAATTCAGCCACGATTCCTTCCCACACTTTTTTAGGATAAATAACCAAATGCTTCTCAAAACCGCGGTTAATAACGAGGCCCTCCTGCTCCACATTAGGCAATTGTTTTTTCAGACTAGAAGGCACCATCAAGCGGCCCTTCTGGTCTAACTTACAATCGAATTCTCCTAACAGTTGAATCATTTTACCACCTACACATTTTATGTAGTGTAAAAATAAATACTTCTACCACAATTTACCACTTCCTACCACAAAAAGTTTTCAACATCTTATAAATTCCCATTTTGTCCCATTTTTATTGTTTTTTAGCCGATTTTAGGGCATAAAAAAGGTGGGAGCCCAGACCAAAACTGAACTCCCACCTTAAAAAATTGGCGCTTTTGAAGCCTAAAAGCTTCTTAAGCTCGATAAAATTATTCCTGAATTGCCTTCACGCCCGGCAATTCTTTTCCTTCCATGTACTCTAAAAGTGCACCGCCTCCAGTCGAAACATAGCTTACCTGATCTTCGAGATTGAACTTGGCAATAGCTGCCGCCGAATCGCCGCCGCCAATTAAAGAAAAGGCTCCGTTTTTAGTGGCCTCTACCACTGCCAAGGCAATGGCTTTGGTACCTTGTTCAAAGTTTTCCATTTCGAAAACACCCATCGGACCGTTCCACAATAAAGTCTTCGAATCTTTGATGGTTTTGCTAAACAATTCAATTGTTTTTGGACCGATATCCAAACCCATCCAGCCTGCCGGAATCTGCCCGGTATCTACTTGGCTTTGAGCAGCTTCATTATCAAATTTATCGGCAATTACCGTATCCACCGGCAAAATCAAATTTACGCCTTTTGCCTTTGCTTTATCCAGCAATTCCAGGCACAATGGCATCCTGTCTTCCTCCAGCAGCGAAGTTCCGATCTCTCCGCCTTGCGCCTTAGCAAAAGTATAGGCCATACCACCACCAATTATCAGGTTATCAACCTTTTCCAACAGGCTCTCGATCAGCAAGATCTTATCAGAAACCTTTGCCCCGCCCATAATTGCCGTGAATGGCTTGGCGGCGCCATGATTTACTTTTTCGGCGTTTTCAAGCTCTTGCGCCATCAGATAGCCGAAGTATTTATGATTTGGAAAAAACTGCGCTACGATGGTAGTCGAAGCATGGGCACGATGCGCGGTGCCAAAGGCATCGTTTACATACACATCGCCCAATTTGGCTAATTTCTCGGCAAAGGCCACATCGCCTTTTTCTTCTTCGGGATGGAAACGAAGATTTTCCAGGAGCAACACCTCGCCAGGAAACAAGTTTTTGGCTTTGTTTTCGGCTTCTTCGCCTATGCAGTCGCTCGCAAACTTAACGGTAAGGTCGAGCATCCTCGACAAATCGCCCAAAATGTGTTTCAAAGAATATTTTTGGTCGGGTCCGCCTTTCGGCCTGCCCAAATGCGACATCAAGACCACCGACCCCCCATCATTTAATATTTTGTTGATGGTCGGCAATGCCGCGCGCATCCTTTTGTCGTCGGTAATGTTAAAGTCTTTATCTAACGGCACATTGAAATCTACCCTGATCAGGGCTTTTTTATCCTTGAAATTACATTGGTCGATTGTCTTCATCTCTTTAGTATTGCTTTAGTATAAATTTAAAATCATTTCGTAATGCGGTCCTACGCCCGCTATTTCAAACTCTTCTCCCATAAGCTGAAAACCCAGCTTTTGGTAAAACCCAACGGCCGACGTACGAGCGTTGCACCAAATATACTGTGCATTTGTGTTTTTAATGTAAGCAATTGCAAATTTAACAAGCTCGGCACCGTAGCCCTTACCCCCAAAGCCCTCATCGGTAGCCATGCCGCGCAACTGATAGCCTTCTTCCTTGCTGTCTTTGTAGCTTTTCGGAAAAAAAGAAGCAACGGTGGCGATTTCATCACCCACACCATAAGCAAGGTGAAAGGCACCTTGTACATGATCTGTGGGAAAAACACACTCGGCTGGCGCCAAACCGTTTCTCAATATCTTGCTCCTGAGCCCCAAAGTAAGCTCGGCGGGAATAAACTTAACCATATCCTTAATTTTGAAGGAGAAAATTTTAAATGATAGCTTTCATTCAATCATTCCTTCATTTAATCATTCAATCATTTTAACGCTTTGCGTTTCTCTAATCTTAACAACCAAATCGACCAATCTGTTCGAGTAGCCCGATTCGTTGTCGTACCAGCCAACCACTTTTACCAAATCGCCCACGATGGAAGTCAGCTTCGAATCGAAAACGCACGAATAGCTATTGTCGATAATATCGACCGAAACAATCGGGTCTTCTGTATACTGTACAATGTTTTTCAATTTGCCACCTGCAGCCCGCCTAAATGCTTCGTTAATTTCGGCTATGCTGGTTTTGCGTTTAAGGATGCAGGTAAAATCGGTAAGCGAACCATTTAAAACCGGCACGCGAATACCTGCACCGCCAAGTTTCCCATCCAGGTGTGGGAAGATGTGGGTAATGGCTTTGGCTGCTCCTGTACTGGTGGGGATAATAGACGAAGAAGCCGCCCTTGCCCTGCGCAAATCGTTGTGGGGCGCATCGTGCAGGTTCTGGTCGCCCGTCATAGAGTGTACCGTGGTAATGTAGCCGTCTTCAATGCCCCAGTTATCATCGAGCACCTTTACCATGGGCGCCACGTTATTGGTGGTACAGGAAGCATTTGACAAAATGGGCGAACCGAGGTCGATTTGCTCATCGTTAACCCCGATTACTACCATCGGAATGCTTGGATCGCTGGCCGGAGCCGAAATAAGTACCTGCTTCGCACCTGCCTGCAAATGCAGGGAAGCATTGGCCTGGTTAGTAAACTTGCCCGTCGACTCGATAACCAAATCAATTCCTAATGATGCCCAAGGCAATTGACCGGGGTTTGCTACGGCAAAAACCTTTATTTTTTGGCCATTGATGATCAAACTTTCATCATCGTGCGCTACCTCTCCCTTAAAAACGCCGTGAACAGAGTCGTATTTGAAGAGATGAGCCAAGGTTGCAGGCGCTCCAAGATCGTTGATGGCTTCAACCTTCAGCTGGCGCTCGATCGCGGTACGCAAGAAAGTGCGCCCAATCCTGCCAAAACCATTAATAGCAATTTTCATGAGAATACAATTTATGCTTGGGTTGCGAAGCCTTGTTGGCCCTATTTGCACTTTTCGCAAACAGCCTAGCCAATACAGTTTCACCGTGCAAAACTACCTATATTCTTTGAAAGGAACTGTCTTTATATGTTTTAATTGCCCCTTTTTAACGTTTCGACGACATAAAGGTGTCTTTAAAAATCACGTCGGACAGTTTATAGTTGCTATTGGCCCTTTTGCCGATGGCATAAGTAACAATCGTATTCATCACCACACATATGGTAATGAGGATGCTGATGAGCACAAAGTTGCCGAAACGCTGCATCGCTACAGCAAAAAAGACCATGGCTACGCTAAAAGAGCCCAATGTCCATACAATTTGGTTGGCACTAAAGCCCAAACGCTGCAAACGGTGGTGAACATGGTTTCTATCGCCTTTAAACGGAGATTGTCTGTGCAGCATCCTAATAAAGAAAATACGCAACGAATCGAAGATGGGAACCAGCAATACCGCAACCGCAATGGCCGGCGCCGAATAAAAATAGAGCTTTGGAGAGCTCCCTATTTTGTTGAGTTCTATAAATTTAATGGCCAAGGCAACAGATACCAGGCCCACAATCAGCGCCCCGGTATCGCCCATAAAGATTTTTGCCGGTGCATAATTGAATACCAAAAAGCCACAAATCGCCCCCATCATGGCAAAAGCGATGAAAGCGTAAGGCAAGGCATTGGCTACGGCGAAAAAGACACCAAAGCTCAAGGTAGCCAGCACGCCGAGCGTTCCCGCCAGGCCGTCGACTCCATCGATGAGGTTAAAGGCGTTGTTGACAAAAATAATAACCACAATGGAGAATAAACTGCCCCAGAATACATTTACCTCCCACACCAAAAATACACCGTACAGGCTTGTCAGCCTAAATTCGCCCAGTACCACCAAAATAACCGCTACCACAAGCTGCAACATGAACTTAACCTTGGCACTTACGCCATACAAATCGTCTTTTAGGCCCAAGGCAAACAGCACAATACTCGATGTGAGCAAAAAATTTGCCTGCTTGTAATTAACCATTGCCGCAAAAAGCAAGGTAGTGATAGCGAAACTGCAAAAAATAGCCACCCCGCCCAACCTCGAAATATGGAGCTTATGCGATTTCCGGTGACTATCGGAACGATCGAACAGGCGATACTTGATGGCGGTAAATATAATGGAAGGGATGCCAGCGATAGAAAGCGCAAACGACAAGCCGACAACGGCAATATAATACATTACATGTGTTTGCAGAATCGCGGTCATAATTTAGGAGCAAGATAACTTTTGTAAATAAAAGATAAAAATATTAATTGACGGTTAAATCCAACTAAATCAACAAAAACTGGGAGATTTTACTCAGCTTCTTAAAAACCAATGTGAGCCATGCTCTCGGAACTTTATTGGCTCTAAGTGCCCGATAATCGTTAACCAGAGCATGATAACGATGTTTCATCGAGGCATTGCTCATGCCTCCCACCCTCATGTTGACCATTAATTCATCCAGAAAAACAGCCTTCACCTGATATCGGTACAAAAACCTCAACATCAATTCATAATCGGCTGCCGTACCAAAATTCAACGAATAGCCCCCATAGCGCCCAAACAACTCGCGCTTCAAATAAAGCGTTGGGTGCGCAGGCATCCAGCCCAGTTCGATGGCCCTTTTGGTAAATGGCTTTGAAATCCATTTCCTGATTATTTTCCTCGTTTCGGGATGGATATAATTGAGGTTGCCATAAACGCCATCTGCACCTGAAGCGACCAAACGTTCAACTACTTTCGAAATCACCTGGGGATTGGCCAGTATATCGTCGGCATTCAATATGCCCAATACTTCGCCGGTAGCCAAATTAATCCCCTTGTTCAGCGCATCGTACATGCCTTTGTCTTTTTCAGATACCAACTGCGCAATGCCTTGCTTGTGCCGCTCGATAATGGCCAAGGTCTGGTCGGTAGAGCCGCCATCAACCACAATATATTCGATCTGGCCATAATCCTGCGCCATGACAGAAGAAAGGCAATCGTCAATATATTTCTCGCCGTTATATACTACCGTGATGATGGATACCTTCATGAATGCGCCCCGATTTAGAAATATGCGTAAAGATAATTAATGCCAAGCAATTATTGCATCCCGCCAACAACGCCAAGATTGGAGCACCGGCAAACGATTACTCTTTAGCATTTAAAATTTGTTCTCAACAGCCCTGAATTTCCGGCAAAAAGTTTCTCGGCAAAAAATATTGGGGATCAGAAAGAAAGTCAGGCACTTCAAATCAAGTAAGATTTACCCATGGAACTGACAATGGGTATGCCATCCACACGGGTCACGAGACTCAACTGACCTACAAACCCTAGATAAACAAGCAATGCGTGGCCAAGGGCTAGATTTTCAGCCTGAAGCTTCGAAACAACCTAAGCGTTGCTGAACCTGGATTTTCTGAAAGATTTAAAAATACTCGTATATTTTTGAGAAAAAAGATATACTAAAACATGCTGCTTATGCACATCAAAAACAAGACAACCACTTCAAACATCAATCATCATTACGCTTAGGCGATGGCAACCATGCGTTTCCTCAAAAAGAACACTCCGGCGCCACCAGCCGCCACCAGCATCAAGCCTACATAATCATCGATTGGGCAATTGTTCACGGTCGAATAGGTAACTACGTAGCCCCAAACCGCATCGTCAATCCTGCAAAGCGAAGTACTTACATTCACACAATAAACCGAAGAACTCAGTACCCTCGGCATGTAAGCGTAGTTGGGATAGCCCATGTCGTTCCCGTCGCGAGTCTGATAGATATAACCTGAAGATTGATAAATACAGCCGGTAGCCGCGTAGGACTTACTAGCCAGCAACAAGATAAAGGCAAAAACGAATATTCTAATGAGCTTGGGCATGATTGAGCGTTATACGTTCTATAAACCCAAGAAATATGCCCACAGGACATTTATTAGGCATAAAAGACAAAAAGCCACATGAATATCCGTTTAACCTACCGACATACCACCAGCAGGCTTTTGCGCAAGTAACCCATCAAAAATAATATAGGGCAATATATTCCCCATAAATACACAAATCGTAGATTTAAATACCCATTAAATCAAAAACACGCCTACTTAGAAGAAAATAATATTCCTTATAATTAAAATATTTAATCAGTAGCTTACGAAGACACCCATCGAACACTTCCATCAGCCAAGTCGAATTCCCCAGCAACCCAACAGTCAAAAACTTACAAGAACAAAAATTAACTTTTGTTAAAAAAATTAATCTCAACCTCAAGTTGACTATCGTTTTTTCAAGCACAAAACAAACAATAGCGAAAATATGGGCAAAATATTACACATTAATACCTCAAAATTCCCCAATAAATAATTCTGAGCTAAACAATCATCATTTTATTCTTTAAAAAAAAGAATGAACATGCCCCAGTTATAAAGATCATAACCCACACATCATCGTCTATTGGGCAATTATTGTAGTTTGTAAAGCTATAAAGCCTATTAGTCGAGCTGCAGTTTCCACTTATACAGCATCTCGTATTAAGGTTAGTATAACTCACAAACCGCTCACAGTTTGTAGAAGAGGGATCATAAAGCCTTGAAGGCCCTATATAATTAGCGTATGGATACCCCGTAGGCCCTGCTATATAATAAACATCGTTATTAGCATCATTTGAGCATCCGATTATCGTAGAATATTGCGCAGAACTACATAAGGTTGAAAATAAAAGCAATATTAAGAATATAAATTTCTTAAACCACCCATTTAAATATTCATTTTCCAATAGCATGTTGATTTTATTTACCTATGTAAATTCAACTCGCATGCCAGCTTAATTACCGGTAGTCGCTAAATATTGCACAAGCATATAGTACAACCTTTGTTTATTTTGAATTTTATAATCATCTTTATGCTTGATTAAATCTAGATTATACCATTGAAATATTTAGCTAACCTCTTCTTGTTTCTTCTCGCATTTACATGCTTGACTTCCTGTGCCGTACGCAAGGAAAAAACGCTCTTCAACGCACCTTCGGATATCGTAACCGACACCATCAAGCAAGTATACGTGGTAAACGACCAAGGCCTTGGAGACCTCTATTACCGCATTAAGGTAAACGATCTTTTGGCGGTACGAAACGTACAGAACAAGGAATTTGGCGTAACAAATGCAACTTCTACCGTGACCACTGCAGGCGCAGTAAACGCATCGGGGAGCAACATCGTTTCTTATCAGGTAGACGCAGATGGCTCGGTAAACCTGCCTGCCATTGGCCGAGTAAATGTACTTGGGCTAACACGAAGGGAGGCAACGGCTAAGTTGCAACAGATTTATGCGGAGAAATTATTGGTCGACCCTATCATAGAGCTTACCGTTGTAAACGTTAAGGTGACGCTATTGGGCGAATTCAACAAACAAGGCAATTTTTTGCTCGAACGCGACAACACCACATTAATCGATATTTTGGGAGAAGCTGGCGGGATCTCTAAAAATGCCGACCCCAAAACATGCAAAATTATCCGTGGCAACAGGAGCAACCCTGAGGTTATTTATGTAAATCTGAACGACATCAACAGCTTGGGCAGTAAAAAACTGATTTTGCAGAACAACGACATTATTTTGATCCAACCTACAAAAAATGCCGCTTTGAGCGAAAAACTGCAAAGCTTTAACAACATTGTACAGCCGCTTCTTGTTGTAATTAACCTTGCTGTATTGATCTATACTTTTACCAGATAATGAACAACCCTGAAACTGCACCTAACCCGAAATCTGTAAGACAGGATATTGATTTCTACAAAATATTCAAGGTCTTTTTAAGCCGCTGGTACTGGATTGCTGGTTGCGTAGTCATTGCGCTGATCATTGCAAGAATCAATCTTTTATTTACGCCGCCCATTTACCAAACCAGCGGCTCGTTAAAACTGCAGGAAAGCAATCCGACCATCAATACCATGGCCAATGCGCCTTCTACACAGGTTTACAACTATACCGACAAAATACAGGCTGAAGGCTTTGTTATCCGTAGCAACGACGTGATTATGAATGCCATTTCCAATATCGATTATAAGATTTCCTATTACCTAAAGGGAAGGATAAGAACCAGCGAGCTCTATCCTCAAAAACCCTTCAAGATAGAAATTCTGCAACAGGATTCTGTAAATTTCGATCGGTCTAAATACTATGTGGAAGCCATCAACGCCAGTACTTTTGCGTTATCGTTGGGTGAAAAAGGCGCTAAAAACACCATCCGCTATGGCGAACCCATCAAAATGGGCAACATGGTTTTTAAGATTACGAGCCCTATCCCACCAGGCTCTTATAGCTTCAAGTTCAACACCAAGGAAGATTTTGTTGGCCGTGCAAGCGGCATCAGCACCGGCGAGGCAGCTCGTTTTACCAACATCATGTACATCAGCCTGACTGATGCAAACCCCGTTTTTGCAGCCGACATGCTCAATGCCATCATGAAAGAATATGTGGCTTATGACGCCGCCCAAAAAAGAAGATCGGCAAGTCAGACCATTGAGTTCATCAACAACCAACTGAAACTGGTAAACCGTAAAGCCGATACTGCAGGCAACAAACTGACCGATTACAAGGTAAAAAACAAGATCATCGATCTGGGCAGCAGCACACAGATGGATATCGGCAAATTGAGCGACTTTGAAAAGCAAAAATCCATTATCAGTATTGAAATGGTAGGCATTAAGCAGCTTGAAAACCAGATCAACAACAGCCGGGGCAAGATAGACATCAACATGGATTTGGAAGGCAACGTTGGCACCTTGTTGGGCGGGCTCATCAGCCAGCTTAATACTTTTATTTTAAGCAGAGAAACCAAACTTACCCAATTCAGGCCCAATTCTCAACCGATACAGGAATTGGACGAGCAGATTGCCACCCTCAAAGCCTCGATCAGGAGCAACATCAATTCGCTTAAGGAACGCAACCTCAAAACCTTAAGATATCTCGACTCGCAGATTGGGCAAGCCAACCAGAATATCAGCAAAATACCCAGCAAGGAAAGAGACTTTGTACAGTTCCAAACCAATTTCGACGTCAACAACAAGGTACTCACCTACCTTTCCGAAAAGAAACTGGAATCGGAAATGAATGCGGCCGCTATTGTTCCCGGTGCGGCCATTGTAAACCTGGCCTATCCTTCTTATGCGGCAATTTCGCCACAACCACAACGCCTCTACTCCTTTGCGGCCATGCTGGGGCTTGCCTGTGGTTTCGGGCTTATTTTGTTGGTGCGCTTCCTCAACCCTTACATCTACGACAAGGAAACGGTAGAAGCCTTAACCAACACCCCAATCATCGGCGTAATCAGGAAATTCCCAGAATACATTGACAAGGACAACAGACAGGCCCTTTCGTTATCAAAGCCGAAATCGGTATTTGCCGAATCGGTACGCTCGGTTAGAACCAACCTCAGCTTTTTGGCTAGCCATAAAAAGAGCAAAACCATCTGTATCACCTCAGAAATCTCTGGCGAGGGAAAATCGTTTGTGACGGTAAACTTGGCCGGAACGCTGGCGCTTATCGACAAAAAAATCATATTGATTGCGGCAGACTTGCGCAGATCTAAGCTCCACAAGGTATTTGGCAGCAACAACAAGGTGGGATTGAGCTCTTATTTATCAGGTCAAAAAACGCTGGAAGAAGTTCTCATCCACGACGATGTACACAATATCGATTTTATTCCTTCGGGCCCAGTGCCGCCCAACCCTTCAGAGCTGCTGCATACCGATGCCATGAAAAAGCTGCTCGAAATCCTGGCGCCACAGTACGATTATGTACTGGTAGATACAGCTCCGGTTGGTTTGGTTTCCGATGCCATTCCGCTCATCAGGCAGTCTGACGTGAATCTGTTTGTAATCCGCTCGGGCAAATCGCAATACAGGGCCGCAGCCATTCCAGAAAGGCTATCGAGAGAATATGGATTGAGCAATATGGCGATTGTACTGAATGCCTTTGGCGACGATGCGCTCCACTCCAACTATTACACGACCGATTATGCCAGAGGGGGTGGCAACAGTACCTATTACTACTCTGATTATTCTGGCTATGCAGGCTCCGGCTATTATGAAGATCCTAAAAAATGGTGGCAGTTTTGGAAAAAGAAAGACGAATAACCGCTTACCGCCTATCTTAACACGTGTATGATAGACAGCACCTATAAATGGTACCCCCTATATACAAGATCGAGGGCCGAAAAAAAAACCCTTGAGGAATTGACCCGGAAGAACATTACCGCCTATTTGCCGTTAAAAAAGGTTATGAAGCAGTGGAGCGACCGAAAAAAAATAGTGGAGGAGCCCCTGCTGAAATCCTATATTTTTGTATTCATTTCGGCAAAAGAGCATGCCGAAGTGCTGATGACCTATGGCGTAAGCCGCTTTATTTACTTTTCTGGCGAAATTGCCACTATTGCCGAAAAACAAATAGAAGACCTTAAGTTGCTGTTAGCCAACGCCAACGAACTCGAAGTGATTGAGCATGATATTGCTTTAGGCGAAAAAGTTTTAATTAAGGCGGGGCCTTTCAAGGGAATTATGGCGGAATTAGTATCTTTAAAGAACAAAAGAAGTATAGTTTTACGCTTGCAAAATCTGGGCTATTCTATCCATATCAATACTTCGATGGCTTTCATACAGCCTTTGAAATAAGCCACAGCAAAACAGAAAGTTACAAAAAACAGCTGTAACTGAGAGGGCGAAGCTGTGCCTAGCCCGCACTATCCGCAAGTTGGGCATGTATTTTGCATAAGCCTGGGAAATCAAAACTATATGTGTAGAATTGCCGGTGTTATTGCCAAAAACTTCTCTGTTCCTCAATTGCAAAACCATGTGACTTTAATGTGCGAAAGCATGAAACATGGCGGACCGGACGATTTTGGAATTCTGGTAGACGAAGAGCACAAAGTATGCTTAGGTAACCGAAGGCTTTCCATATTGGATTTGAGCGAAGCTGGCCATCAGCCCATGCTGAGCGACAATTCGCAAATCACAATTGCCTATAATGGCGAGATCTATAATTTCAAGCTGCTGAGAAGCGAACTTATCCAACATGGATTTAAATTCAAATCAGAGTCAGACACTGAAGTTATCATCAAGGCCTACGAATTTTGGGGCGAAGGTGCTTTTGAAAAACTGAACGGTATTTTTGCCTTCTGCCTGCACGATAAACGCAAAAACTGCGTTTACCTGGTGAGGGACCAAAGCGGAGTAAAGCCCCTTTATTATAATGCCAACATCAACCAGTTGATTTTTGCATCGGAAGTAAAGGCCTTTGCCCACTCAGGCTTTAGCCTATCCGAAAACGAAAACTGGAAGATTTACTATTTAGCGTTCGGACATATTCCAGAACCCTTTACTACGCTTAAAAGCGTATATACCCTACCTAAGGGTAGTTTCTTGAAATATGAGTTGGCCGACGGCTCATTCAAGATCAACCCTTATTTTGAATTTAGTGCGGCCATAGAAATCATTGATGAAAACGAAGCGATCATGAGAATCAGGGAAGAATTGACCAAGGCCATCAAGCTGCAATTGATTTCTGATACAAGCATCGGCGTTTTATTCAGTGGCGGACTTGATTCTTCTATCATTACCTTATTGGCCGACAATTATACAAAAGGAAACCTTACTTCTATTTCGGCCAATTTTAACGAGATAGATTTTTCGGAAAGCTCGCACCGCAAGGCCATTTCTGAACGTGTTTTGGCCAACAAGCACGAACAGCTGATTACCTACCGCGATTTCGTGTATAACTTCGAAAAGGTAATGAAATGTATGGACCAGCCTACCAACGACGGCATCAACACCTGGTTCATCTGCAAATGCGCCAAAGAAAACGGCATCAAATCGGTGCTTTCTGGCTTGGGTGCCGATGAATTGTTTGGGGGTTATCCTTCTTTTGACCGGATCAGGAAAATACAGAACCTGGGCAGCTTGAGCAAAGCGTTGATCAAATCGGCCCGTTTGCTCAAAAACACCAAGTTAAAAAGGCTGTATTATTTAAGCTTTGAGTCGCCTGTTGGCGAATACCTGTGCCTACGTGGCCTGTATACGCCAGACATCATTGCCGAGCTGCTTGGCTTGGACATCCAAACGGTGATCAACTGCCTCCAAAATATCCCATTAAACGACAGCATCCGTTACTTGAACGACGAAGAAAGAGCAAGCTGGTTCGAAATGAACATGTACATGCAGAACCAGCTGCTAAAAGACACCGATTTTATGAGCATGAGCCACGGTGTAGAAGTTAGGGTGCCATTTCTCGACGTTAACTTTATCAAATTGGTCAGCGCTATTCATCCTTCCATCCGCTTTGGAGAAAACCAGAAAAAAAGGCTGTTGATAGAAGCCTACAAGGATGAGCTGCCATCGCAGATCTGGAACCGCTCTAAAATGGGCTTTACTTTTCCGTTTCAGGAGTGGATCAGGAAAAACAAGGAAATTGCCTCGCCAGACCGATACCAAAACAAGAAAGCAAAAAAACTGATGCAGACTTTCGGCGAAAATAAATTGCACTGGACTTCGGCCCTTGCTCTTTACAAAATATTTAATGCCTCTTAAAAAAGTACTTTTTTTAACATTAAAGGTTTTTGGATTTACCGGTGGTATAGAAAAGGTATGCCGCACCATTTGTAGAACTCTTTACGACCTGAGCGAAGAAGAACTGGTAGACCCCATGACGTATTGCATGTACGACCAGAGCTACGACAGGGATTCGAGGTACCTCAAAAAACATCAATACAAAGGTTTTGGAGGCAACCGCAAATTCTTTGTGGTTAAATCTTTGCTTACGGGGCTCAAATCTGACGTGGTTATCCTGAGCCATATCAACCTGCTTTCTGTCGCCTACCTCATCAAAAGACTTAAGCCAAGTACCAAGGTTTACCTCATTGCGCATGGCATAGAAATTTGGCGCAAACTGCCCGAGGCCAAAATCAAGGCACTTAAGCGCCTAGACAAAATTATTGCGGTTAGTCATTTTACCGCTGCGCAAATCAAAAGCGCACATCACCTGAGCGAACAAAAAATAGAGGTGCTGAACAACTGCCTCGATCCGTTCTATCATTTTCCGTCTATTTTTTCGAAGCCGGAGTCGTTATTGCACAGGTATGGATTGCACAAAGATCAAATTATTCTAATGAGCTTGTCGCGGCTCGTAGCCACAGAGAAGTACAAAGGCTACGACAATACGATAGCCATTTTGCCCCGACTGGTCAAAAACAACCCTAATTTGGTTTACCTCCTGGCAGGAAAGTGGGACGAAGAAGAACATGCCAGGCTCGAAAAGCTCATCGAACAGCATCAGATTAGAGACCATATCAAGCTGATTGGCTTTGTTGACGAAGCCGAGGTTACCGACCATTTTCTGCTTTCGGATGTTTTTATCATGCCCAGTAAGAAAGAGGGCTTTGGCATTGTGTTTATCGAGGCTGTAGCTGGTGGCTTGCGCGTTGTAGCCGGCAATAAGGATGGCAGTGTTGATGCGCTTAAACATGGCGAACTGGGCTACTTGGTAGATCCAGACAACCTCGACGAAATAGAAAACACCTTGAAAAAGATTTTGGTTTCGCTGCCTAATCAGGAGGAGAAAATGGCTTTGCAGCAAAAAGTATTCGAAACCTTCAACTACGAAAAATACAGAAACAGCATCAAGAACCTTATCTTTAACGGTGCTGTAAAACCAGCTGATTCTTAATGAACAAAACGCAAGAAAATTGGGAGATCGTCCCTGCCAATAATTTGTTTGACCTGAAACTCGGCGAGGTTTGGGCCTACCGCGACTTATTGGTGCTTTTGGTAAGGAGGGATTTCGTTTCCTTTTACAAACAGACCATTTTGGGACCCTTATGGTTTTTTATCCAGCCTTTGTTTACCACCATTATTTTCACTTTTATATTCGGCAATTTAGCTGGTATATCGACAGATAAGTTGCCCAAACCTTTATTTTACATGGCTGGCATTACGGCCTGGAACTATTTTGCCGATTGTTTGACCAAAACCTCGTCGGTATTCAAAGACAATGCACCCATTTTTGGGAAGGTATATTTTCCGAGGCTGATTATGCCCCTCAGCATTGTAGTGAGCAACTTGGTTCGCTTTGGCGTGCAACTGGTTTTGTTCTTTATATTTATGGCCTACTATGCCACCAATGGTGCATATTTTGAGCCAAGCTGGGCTATTTTGCTGTTTCCTTTGGTTGTTGTGCTGATGGCCTTGCTAGGCTTGGGCTTGGGTATGATCATCTCGGCCATGACTACCAAATACCGCGATCTGTCCTTCCTCATCAGTTTTGGAGTTCAATTATTGATGTATGCCACCACGGTTATTTATCCCTTGTCTGCAGCAGTAGAAAAATACCCTAAATATGCCTGGTTAATCAAAATCAACCCAATGACTACCTTGATCGAAACCTTTCGCTACGGCTTTTTGGGCAAGGGCACATTTAGTTGGGATGCCTTAAGCTATACCACCATTAGTACGTTCGTTATCCTTTTGCTAGGCATTGTCGCATTTAATAAAGTAGAAAAAAACTTCGTAGACACCGTTTAATCCACCCATGTCGAACATAGCAATCAAAGTAGAAAACCTGAGCAAAGCCTACCAGCTTGGCCAAATAGGTACCGGCACCGTTAGCCGCGATTTGGAACGCTGGTTTGCGCGTATCCGTGGCAAGGAAGACCCTTTTTTAAAAATAGGCGAAACTAACGAACAGCATACCAGAAGTACGAGTGATATTGTTTGGAGCCTGAGCGCTATCAACTTTGAAATAGAACAAGGCGATGCCGTAGGCATTATTGGCCGAAACGGTGCCGGCAAAAGCACTTTGCTTAAAATATTGAGCAAAATTACCGCACCAACCACCGGTAAGATAAGTGGGCATGGCCGCATCGCGAGTTTGTTGGAAGTAGGCACGGGCTTTCATCCGGAACTAAGCGGGCGCGAAAACATCTTTTTGAATGGTGCCATTTTAGGCATGCGCAAAAAGGAAATCAAACGCAAACTTGACGAAATTGTTGATTTTGCAGGCATAGCCCGCTACTTAGACACCCCCGTAAAGCGCTACAGCAGCGGCATGTATGTACGCTTGGCCTTTGCGGTTGCCGCGCATTTGGAAAGCGAAATCCTGATCGTAGATGAAGTACTAGCGGTTGGGGATGCCGAATTTCAAAAAAAATGCCTGGGCAAAATGGGCGAAGTAAGCAAAGGCGAAGGCCGCACCGTACTGTTTGTGAGCCATAATATGGATGCTGTTTTAAACCTATGCAATAATGGCATTGTACTTGAACAGGGCAAACTTGGCTTTGTTGGCGATGCAACTTCGGCTGTTAGGCATTACCAAAGCAGCGGTTCAAACACTGTTGATACGTGGTTAGATACAAGAAAGCTAAGCAGGCCCCATTTTAGCTCGCTCAAATGTACGGTTTCGGGCAACCAGCCGGCGATGACCCTCACTATAGACTTCAAAACCAATTCAGAAACGGCTTATCCCAATGCCTTTGTAGTTTTTGGCATAAAGGGTAGCCTTGGCAGCACCATTATGGAAGCCATTCCGAAATTGGATCCATTTATCAAATTTAACGGACAGGAAATGAGCTATAAATGCGAAATCAAGCTGAATGGCTTTATACCCGGCCCCTATGCCATTTACGCTTGGCTTGGCGTAAGCGAAGCCGAAAATTACGACTGGATAGACGATGTGCTTCATTTTGAAATATTTGATGCCCCTATGGCCGAACGTACATTCCCTTATAGTCCGAGAACCGGCTATTTAATTGCCGATTGCACCCTCATTACCTAACGGCTATGCTAGAAGAAGTAAATCATTTAAACAAAAAGCTGGCGATTATCATTAGGGCCAATTACAAGAAAGAAGGCATCTCCTTTTTTACGCCCGGCGATTTTTCGCAGCAGCTGGGCTACATGAACAGGGCAAAAGGCTATGTGATCGATCCACATGTGCATAACCTGGTCGAGCGCAAGGTAACCCTCACCCAAGAGGTATTATACGTTAAAACAGGAAAAGTAAGGGTAGATTTTTATGATGATGCCCGTACCTATTTAGAAAGCAGAATCATAGAAACCGGCGACGTCATTTTATTGGCCGCTGGCGGACATGGCTTTGAAATGCTTGAAGATACCGAGATGATCGAAATTAAGCAGGGCCCTTATTGTGGCGACGAAGACAAAGTACGATTTGAGCATAAACCCGAAAACATCAACCTGATTTCAGCCAAAAATGAGCCAGAACTTTAAGCTTTACAGTCAATATTACGACCTCTTGTATCGGGATAAAGCCTATCAGGCAGAGGCCGATTACCTGCACCAGCTCATTAAACAATACCGTCCGCAAAGCGTCGAAGTGCTAGAGCTGGGTTCGGGCACAGGCAAACATGCCCATTTACTAGCCAAACTGGGCTACCATACGCTAGGCTTGGAACGCAGCGCCGAAATGGTCGACATTGCCAACCAAACCCAAACGGAAAATGTTGCCTTTAAAGTTGCCGACATTACAGACTTTGAATTAAACAGGTCATTTGATGTGGCACTTTCGCTTTTCCATGTAATCAGCTACCTTACCGATAACGATAGCTTGATCAATACATTCAAAAATGTCTATCGCCACTTAAACCAAGGCGGTTTATTTATTTTCGATGTTTGGCATAGTGCGGCAGTCAACTTTCAGGTACCCGAAAAACGCAGCAAAACGCTCCAAGACGAACATATCCATGTTACACGTCATGCAGAACCGGTAATTGACCGTGAACAAAACATTGTGGAAGTAAATTACGAGATAACGGTTGAAGACCTCAAAAGCGGCCAAAAAACTACTTTTGGCGAGAACCACCCTATGCGTCATTTTAGCAAACCCGAAATAGAGTTATTGGCTTATGCCACGGGGTTTGAAGTTTTGCATGCCGAAGAATTTTTAAGCAAGGCACCCTCTTCTGTTGAAACCTGGGGCGTTTGCTACATACTAAGAAAAAAGTAAGATGAATCCTATTCCAGTTAATACTCCCCTGCTAAACGGAAACGAGCTCCAATATTTAACACAGTGCATCGAAACAGGCTGGATCAGTAGCGAAGGGCCTTTTATCACCCAATTCGAAGCACAATTGAGCAACTATGT
The DNA here is from genome assembly GCF_059705275.1 of Pedobacter sp. TM02. Taxonomy (NCBI): domain Bacteria; kingdom Pseudomonadati; phylum Bacteroidota; class Sphingobacteriia; order Sphingobacteriales; family Sphingobacteriaceae; genus Pedobacter; species Pedobacter sp. TM02. The sequence goes on along the minus strand of NZ_AP046530.1, from coordinate 1,074,111 downwards.
AGGGCGTAAACATGGCATTGCGGTAAGCAATGGCTCTGCGGCGTTGGATATCGCAGTTAAAGCCTTGAATATTGGTCCTGGCGACGAGGTGATCATGCCAGCTTTTACCATTATCTCCCCTGCTCAATCTGTAGTTAGTGCTGGGGCATTGCCTGTTTTGGTTGATAGCGATGCGCTGACCTGGAACATGGACGTTAACCAAATAGAAGCCAAGATTACCCCCCAAACCAAAGCTATCCTCGTTGTACATATTTACGGTTTGCCGGTTGATCTAGAGCCTATACTTGATTTGGCTCAAAAATATAAACTCAAAGTAATAGAGGATGCGGCCGAAATGCATGGCCAAACCTATAAAGGCAAAATGTGTGGCAGCTTTGGCGATATCAGCATCTTTAGTTTTTATCCCAACAAGCACATTACCACCGGAGAGGGCGGTATGCTGTTAACAAACGACAGCGAACTGGCCGAAAGGTGCAAAAAACTTCGGAACCTATGCTTTGAGCCCAATGGTCCGCGTTTTGTACACCATGAACTGGGCTGGAATTACCGGATGACCAACTTACAGGCTGCCTTGGGCCTCGCTCAATTAGAGCAAATCGACCACTTTATCCAAAAAAAGAGGGCCATGGGGGCTGCCTATCATAAGGGGCTTTCGCCGCTCCAGGCCAAAGGCTACAAGCTGCCACTTGAAAAAACCGAATATAGCGAAAACATCTACTGGATATTTGGCTTAGTTGCCCCAAGCCCAGAAGAGAAAGAAAGAATGGTTAACCTTTTAGCCGAAAACAAAATCGGAACACGCCCTTTCTTTTGGTGCATGCACGAACAGCCAGTGTTTCAAAAAATGGGATTGTTTAAAAATGAAAGCTATCCCGTTGCCGAGAAATTGGCCAGAAATGGCTTTTACATCCCTAGTGGATTGGGTTTAGCTGATGCCGACCAACAAACCGTTATCGAATGCCTAAGCTAAGAATTGGAATACCCATTAATTTTGATTACAATCCCCTTGCAGGTGGAAGTTATTCTTATGTGAAGCAGCTGATCAATGCGATTGATACCCATGAGTTTGATCCTGGGATTGAGGTATTATTTCTCAATTTCGAAAAAAAGAATATCCATACGCAAAAGAAGCTACTTACCTTTCATCCATTCAGCTCTTTTACGCTGGCCGATCTTTGCCGTAAACTTTTTATTGTTTGTTTGCATAAAATGCCATTTGGCCTTTTCAAAAATTGGCTTTATCGACTTGAAAACAAACACGCCTCTGCCAGAGACCAAAAGATCAAAAAGGTACTGAATGCCAATAACATCAAGCTCTTGTTTTATGTGAACCCTGATGGCAATCGTTACGATTTCCCATTTATCACCATCCATTGGGATATTGGCCACGTTTCTACATATATGTTTCCAGAATTTTCGGAAAATCTGGAGGCCAGGAAAGCCTACTACAACGAAATACTGCCTAAAGCGTTGCTGATTTTAACAGAAACGGTTGCTGGCAAGGAAGAACTGGCTAGCTATACATCCATCAACCCAGACAGGATAAAGGTTATGCCCATCTTTCCAGGCAACGTGGTTGAAGAAAATATTGAGGTTCAGGAACAGCTTGACATCCTGCAACGTTTTAAACTTAGCCCCCAGCAGTTCTTTGTCTATCCGGCTCAGTTTTGGGCGCATAAAAACCATATCCTGCTCATTGATGCCTTTGAAATCCTCCTTAAAAAACACCCGGCAACCCAGCTTGTATTTACCGGATCAGACAAAGGAAACCTGAGCTATGTAAAGCAGTATATCGACAGCAAAAAATTAACGCCATACGTCAAAATACTAGGCTTTGTTCAAAACAACGAACTATTTACCCTTTATAAGAATGCCATTTCGCTGGTTATGCCTACATTCTTGGGCCCTTCCAATATGCCTCCATTAGAAGCCGCCTCACTCAACTGTCCGGTAATAATCAGCGACTTAAAAGGCCACCGCGAGTTGCTGGGATCATATGCCCGCTATTTTGACCCCTTGAATGCTGCCGATATGGCCGCAGCCATGTTGGCCCAAATAGCACATGGCCATCAAACTTCATTTGAGCATAAAGACCGCTTTAGTATTCAAGCCGCGACTGATGCTTTAAACCAGGCCTTTGTTAAAGCCGCCAACCTAAGAAAAACATGGGCATAACAACTACTCTTCCGAACTTGGAATCGTACAGGGCACTTTTCTTAGCTAAAGGTGTGCAATACCCTTTACAAAAAATTGGCACCAGCGCCCAAGGCTTATTGCAGGAACTTCCCAAAACTGAAAGAAAAGGCTGGCCATGGGATAGCCAAACATCGCCATTGCTTTACCATGCCAAAAAGGAGTGGCCAAAAATAACCATTGTAACGCCATCTTTTAACCAAGGGCAATATATTGAAGAAACCATTAGAAGTGTTCTGTTACAGAACTACCCTAACCTGGAATACATTGTTATTGATGGGGGAAGTACCGACGGCACCCTAGAAATCCTGGCCAAATATTCGCCTTGGATCAGCTATTGGGTAAGCGAAAAAGACAAGGGCCATGGCCATGCCATCAACAAAGGATTTAGCTTGGCTTCGGGAAAGCTTTATGGCTGGATCAATAGCGACGACCTTTATATGGACGAAGCTTTTTTTACGCTGGCCAACGCATTTGAGCATAGCAAAGCCGATATGATTTATGGCGATGGGCTTGTAATTGATGAAGCCAGCGGTGAGCTAACTTATGAAAAGGCATTTTTGGTCAATTCGAGGTATCTTTTTATTGGCGGAGTGCTGATGCAGCATTCTACATTTTGGAAAGCCGACATCCACGAACCCATACAAGAAGCTCTTTATTGTGCGGTTGATTCAGAGTTATGGTTCAGGCTTGTTCCAAAGAAGAAGTTAAAACACGTAAAATTTCCATTGGGCATTGCCCGAAAGCAGCCTGAAGCCAAAACAATGAACGAGAAATTTGCGGCCAAATGGAAAGCCGATAATATCTTAATAGCGCAACTCCATCAATTCGAAAAAACCATACCCTTTTTCAAATATATCCAATCTAAATTCTACATATTGGAAACCCGATACGTGCAAAGGCTATACAAATATTTTAACCGAACCAATACAGCGCCCTACCTGGCCAAGCTGGCCTCCAAAAAAACAAAGCCTTAATGCTTTCGATCATTACCTGTTCCATAAATCCAGAAAAATTAGCCCAATTATCCCAAAGCCTGGCAGAAACTACGGAATTGCCTTACGAACTCATCGTAATTGAAAACAAGGGGCATAACTATGGTATTTGCCAAGCCTATAACCTGGGCGCGGCACAAAGCAAGTTTGCCTACCTTTGCTTTGTACATGAGGATATCATTTTTAAAAATAAAGGATGGGATCAGCACTTCGTTGCTCATTTTGAAACAAAAGAAATAGCCATGATCGGTATTTTGGGCAATACAATCAAAACCAAATATCCGTCGGGCGTATATTCTGCTGTGCAGCATACCAACAGAATTAACCAATTGCAGCTGTTGCCAGATGGGTCAAGCATTCATTATTACAATAACCCCCTGGAAGAAAAAACAAGTGAGGTAGCTACACTTGACGGAATGCTTTTAGGTACGCTTAAAACATATTGGTTGGCACAAAAATTTGACGAAAGCCTTGCTGGTTTTCATGCCTACGATGTAGACTATAGCTTAGCTATGCGCCAAATGGGAAAAGTAGCCGTGGTTTATGATATTTTAATTGCCCACGCCAGTTTCGGAGGCAATACCCGCTCTTGGATAGACAATCAGTTGCAAACAGCGAAGAAATGGCGCCATATCCTTCCGATTAGACCAAAAGACCACGATAGCCGTACGCTTAGGCTCAGGGAACAAGATGACCTGAGGCAATTTTCGATTGCCCTGCTCAAGCTCAACTATCGGTATCGTTTGGCTTTGTATTATGGTTTGCTTACCCTGTTGAGCAAGCCGTTTCAGCGCGTTAATCTTTTTATTGTCAAACAGTTAATCCTTCAATTTTTTTCATGGCCGAAGCCGTCTACATCGTCTCCAGCGAATTAGCCTACAACAAGCTGATTTGCAGCGATGCCGGACCGCAATATGCGGCTACCATGCATTGGAAATGGATTGAGCTTCAAAACCTGAAAAAGCTCAGCAACGATCAGATTTACATCATCGACAACAGAATAGCCGAAGCCGAATGCCAGGTGTTGCAGCAGCTGATAATCGCCAACCCTTCCATCAACTTTGTAGCCAAAATCGTAGACCCCTATCAAGAAAACAAAGACCATTACTATTATAAATGGCTGGCAACTATCTTATTATTTGAAAATGTACGGTTGCTATCAGTTTACGAACCCAAAGAACTTACCAGTACCTTAGCCCAAAGGTCGGTCCATCCATTGATCTATATTCCATATGTTTATGACGAACGCAAGGAACTACCGCTCGATGCACTGGGAAAGCGATCGAGGAAAATCATTATTTCTGGCGCCATCAATCCGGTCATTTATCCGTTCCGAACCGCCATCTGGAAAAAGACCCGCAGGTCGGTCAGCCGATTATGCTACCATGTTTTAAAGCATCCGGGCTATGCCGAACTTAGTCAACGCGAATTTGGCCACCACTTTGTGTACGATGGTTTTATTGCTTACTTGGCCCACTACAGGTACATGTTGCTGTGTGGGTCGCGATGCCAGCTTGAATTTTTAAAATACCACGAATGCGCCTATGCAGGTTGTTTGCCCGTTGGAGAAGCTCCAACATGCTATCCGGATGAGATCAAAAAGTTGTTTGGTTCTATTGACCCCCAACATATCTTTAGCAGTACACTAAAAATAAACTGGCAATGGTCAATCCAAAAGCATTTGGCGCGGTTGGAAAAATATAGGCATTATTTACGGGAAACGCGCTCAGCGGAAGTGCTTAATCAGCGCTTTGCCAACCACTTTAAGTCCAGCAAAACGTGAAATTACTATTTGTCCTCCCCGAATTTTTCCCCTTAACAGGTGGTGGCATTTGCACTTATTACGAAGAGCTCCTGCCTCTGCTTCAACGTTCGGACATGTACGAACTGACCGTTATACAGGGAAGTGCCTTTGATGCGCGTGGAGGCGAAACCAATAGACACGGTATACGTGTACATTACTTGATGTATGGGGCATTGCTTGAAGAGAAGAAAAAATTTTCCCATCTCAATATCTTCCCCGAACTGCAGGCGCACCTCGCGGCAGCTTGGGCCATGTATGAAAAAGCAAAGGGACTTGGCAAGTTTGACGCAGTGATTACCTCAGATTGGGGGTTGGCCTTTGTGCCCTGGATATTGACTGGCCATACGCCTACAATCGTACACCTGCATGGAAGCCTTGGCCAAATCGATCATTATGAGCCGAGAAAAGGCTTAGCGCTACTGGCCCAAACTTATTTGCATATTGAAAAGGACTTGCTTCAAAAAGCCTCTTCGTTAGTGACCCATAGCAGGCAAAACATAAGGTTTTGGATAAACCAAGGCTTGCCACAAGCAAAAACAAGCCTCATTCCCCCAATTGTAGCCAAAGCACCGAAAACTGGGAAAAAGCGGGAAAATCCCCAGCTAACTGGGTTGGTAATTGCAAGAGTCCAGTTTTGGAAAGGCCCCATCTACTTATGCGAAGCCATTAGGCTAATGGATAGCGAAACCAGAGCCCGGCTTAACATCTACTGGATAGGCAGAGATACTTTCTATACCAACGAAAACATGGGCATGGGAGCTTTTCTGTTGAAGAATTATCCCGATGTATGGGGCAAAACCATTTTGCCTCTCGGCATCAAGACCCGCGAAGAACTCGACGAATATTACAATGAAATAGATTTTGGCATTGTTCCTTCTATATGGGACATGTTTAACCTGAGTGCACTTGAGCATTTGGCCCATGCAAAGCCATTGATATGCTCATCGGGCGCTGGTGCATCAGACTTTATGGCTGATGTAGCGGGAATTACGGTTTATGACAATACCGCTAGCGGGCTTGCCCAAGCCTTAACCAAATTTATCGCAAGCGGAAAAGAAAACCTGGAAGCTGCAGGCAAGCAAAATTCCTCGTTTCTGCAGCAGCAATTTAATCAGCAAACAACCCTTGATGCACATTTCAGGGTAATTGAAGAGGCCGTTAGGGGCTTTGTCCCTACAAATAGCCAACCTCAAGACCATCAATGGCTCTGGCCACAAACAGGAGTCCAAACAAATGCGAGGGCGGTGTTATTAGAATCCTGGCCCAACAAAGAAACCATTAACCTAATCCTTAAAAAACTGAAAACCAGCTTGAAGTCAAAGCTAAACTTAGGGAAATGAAATTTAAAGGCAAAAGTGATTTCGAAAAAATAATATTGGCCTATGCAAGAGGATTTAACCATCCTTTTAAGCTGAGGTTTCTAAATTGGCTTATCAATTCTTTCTACAAGTCAGGCTTAAGGCTTCAAAGTACATCTGGGCGCCTGCTCCAAATCGCACCTAACGATTTTATTGGCCATCAGCTGATATACCACGGCTGTTATGAGCCTATTTCGCTACAGCTAGCCCTCAGGCTTTTAGATACAAAGCCAAATGCGGTATTTATTGATGTTGGGGCAAACATGGGTTTATATACCATTAATGCCGGAGCGATAGATGGCCTTAAGATTTATGCCATAGAACCGGTTGCTAAAAACTTTGTAAAGCTACAGGCCAACTATGCGCTAAATTCCAATCAAAACAGCACTGCTTGGCTCATCAATGTAGGGTTATCAGATACCAATGAACTAGCCTACATTTCCAATCCAGTGGAGAGCAACGAAGGAACATACAGGGTAGAAGACAGCGAACAAAGCAATGCCCAGCTTATTGCGCTAACGACCTTGGACGAGTTGGTTACACATTTTAAAATTGACCGCATTGACCTTTTAAAAATGGATGTCGAAGGTTTTGAAGGGAAAATAATTGCCGGTTTCAAAAGTATCGGTAAAGTAAAGCCCCAGAACATATTGATGGAATATTCTGATTATGTGAGCAGGACAGGCATTAGCAAAACCTATCTTTATAATTACTTTATTGAATTGGGTTACGAAAGTTTAGACGTAAATGGAATGCCTTATGCTGGCGAAGGAGAATTAATGGAAGACAATATCTGGTTTCGACTCAAATGAAAAATACCCTGGCTCTTGGCATTCCGGCTTATAATGCGGCTTGGTGTTTACCAAGGCTGCTTAAATCGGCCCAGCAGCAGCTGATTCCATTTGATGAAATATTAGTCTATGACGATTGTAGCTTAGACGATACTTCACAAGTTGCCCAACAGTTTGGGGCCACCCTGATCAAGGGCGCGACTAATGCAGGTTGCTCTTACGGAAAAAACCAGCTCCTGATGGCAACCACCTGCAATTGGATACATTTTCATGATGCCGACGACGAATTAATGCCCAATTTTACCACCTTGGCGCATCGATGGATGGCAAAGGAAAATTGTGAAGATGTCATTCTCTTCGATTTTGAATATAGAGACAATGAAACCCACGCACTCATCTCCGTATCTGATTTTGATCCGCAACAATTAAAGGAAGACCCCATCAGGTATGCCATCTTGCATCAGATCAATCCTTTTTGCGGCTTGTACAAAGTTGACAAACTGCGGAAAGTTGGTGGCTATGACATTGATCCAAAAATCATCTACAACGAAGATGTGGCCTTTCATTGCAAATTGGCCATTGCTGGTTTGAGCTTTAACGCAGAAAAAGAGCTAAGCATTATCAATTACCGCATCAAAAACTCCATGTCCAATAGCAACAAGCTGAAATGCGAACAAGCGCATTTTGAGGTTATGGCCATCAATGCGACAAAAGTTGGTAAAAAATATAGCGAAGAAATTGCCCAAAAACTGTGGTCGAATGCGGTGATTTTGGCAAGCTTGGCAGATTGGAACACCGCAAAAAAAGCTATAAACCTGGCTTCATCACTTAGCAATAGCATTCCTAAAAACGAACACATTCTGGTAAAGTTCTTGTCAAAGCTTAACCCTTATTTGGCAATAAAAACGAGAGAGAAACTAATCCGTTTATTTAAAACGGCCTCAAGAGCGGATGGATAAGCCACTTGTTTCGATCATCATGCCCCTCTATAATGCCAAGGCCTTTGTTGGCGAAGCCATTCAGAGTGTAATTGCACAACGTTATCAAAACTGGGAATTGCTTGTTGTTGACGATGAGAGTACCGACGGAAGCCTTGAATTGGCCCAAACCTACCAAAACGGGCAAATCAAAGTTTACAGCAAAAACAACAGTGGTGCGGCTGCAACCAGAAATTTCGGCTATAAGCTGGCCAAAGGGCAATTCATCAAGTTTTTTGATGCAGATGACCTCATGAACGAGGATATGCTGGAAGCGCAGGTGGCCCTGGCAATGCAAAACCCCAGCTGTATCATTTCAGGCAAGTGGGGCCGCTTTTACGATAATAACGTGGCCACCTACAAAGAGCAGCCTGAAGCATGCTGGAAAGATATGGAGTCCACCAAATGGATCTGTTCAAGCTGGCGCGAGGGAAAATCCATGACCCAACCGGGAATTTTCCTGATTCCGAGAGCGATTATAGCTAAAGCGGGTTTATGGAACGAAAGCCTTTCGATGGTTGACGACCTTGAATTTTTCACCAAAACCATATTAGCAACTCCAAAAGTGATTTTCTGTGAGCGCTCGATCTTATACTACCGGTCTGGAAACAGCAGCAGCCTGGCCAGCCAGCAAAGCCGAAAAGCCATAGAATCGTGTTTTGCCGCTATCAGCCTAAGCGTGGGCTACCTCTTAAAGAAGAGCCCTTCGGTTAGTGCCAAAACAAGTGCGGCCAATGTTTGGCAGTCCTTTATTTACCAGGTATACCCTAACCATAAAGACTTGACGAAGCAAGCAGAAGCCTATTTAAAATTTCTTCCCAAACCCACTTTAGCATTTCCAACCAGCTCGAAAAGCAAGCTCTTCCAATCCATTTTTGGCTGGAAGGCTTTAAAAAGACTTAAACAGTTCTTATGATATTGCACTCGCTCATTCCTTTTAAAAGAACTTTGGCCAAACTCTTTGGGATACACCTGAAATTCAGTTTTTCGCAAATGGGCGAAGACCTGATCGTCAAATTTATCCTGGATGCCTTAAAGCTTAAACAGATCAGTTATCTGGATATCGGGGCCAATCATCCCTATAACATGAACAATACCTATCTCTTTTATCTTTTAGGTATGAGGGGTGTTTGTGTAGAACCAAATCCTGTATTGTTTAAAAAGCTAAAAAGCATCAGAAAAAAAGACCGTTGCCTCAATATTGGGATCGGCACTGGCTCAAAAACGACCGGAAAATTCTTTTTGACCAACAATTCGCTGCTCAGTACATTTTCGGAAGCAGAGGCCCTGCAGCTCGAAGCTGCCGGTCAGGCCAAGATCATCAGCAGCCAAGAAGTAGAACTGCTAAACATCAACCTATTGATCGAACGTTATTTCGATACTTGCCCAGATTTTATTTCCCTTGATGTGGAGGGCTTGGACCTGGCCATCCTGCAGGAATTTGATTTTGGCAGGTTCAGGCCAAAAATCTTCTGTATCGAAACCGTTTTGTTTTCGAACAACCTTAAGGGTGCAAAAGCCGAGGACATTATCAGCCTTCTGCAACAAAACAACTACAGGGTGTTTGCCGATACCTACATCAATACCATTTTTGTTGACAATAACCTGTTCGATTGATGCTTTTGAAACTGCTTTCCAGAATTACCAATTTTTTCACTAATCGGGCACGATTAAACAAATTGAGGCACACCCCGGCCCAAGCCCTCACGCTGGGCCATATCGACTCATTGGAGCTATTAGAGAAAGTTGGTTCGGCAATTGAAGTAAAAACCATTTTAGATATTGGCGCAAACGAGGGAACCTGGACCTTATTGGCCAAGGCTATATTTCCCGACGCGCAGGTTCTCGCTTTCGAGCCCTTAGCGATCCATATGGAGGCCCTGCATCAAAATGTAGCCCATTTAAAGGATGTCCGCATTTTTCAATTAGCCACTGGAAACTTCAATGGCCCTTCAACAATCTATATCTCGTCTTTTTCAGATGCTTCCAGCATGCTAAACGCTACCCCTGCGCTTCGGGAGGAATTCAAAATATCAGAAATAGGCCAAACCCAAATCGATGTGGTTAGACTCGACGATTTTTTCACGGCAAACGCTATTCCCGAAGCTGTCGATCTGATGAAGCTCGATATTCAGGGCTACGAACTGGAAGCATTAAAAGGTGCGCCATCTTTACTTCGTGCTACCCGGTACCTGATTATGGAAGTGAGCTTTATAGAATACTACCACAAACAACCCTTATTTGAAGAAGTAGTTGCTTTTATGAATGATCATGGATTTAAATTATCGGCATTTGGGCAAAACCTGCAGCGTGGCAAGAAGCTTACGCAACTTGATGCGCTATTTGAGAACACCCGTCAATGAATATATTCCTAGCCTTTCTGCAAGCTAAAACCGCCCATCCCATACCCGCCTATTCTTTTTGGGAGTATTACATCAAAAACGGAATTGAAGAAGCCGGATGTCAATGGACTGAGGCTGATGTGGATTGGGCCGAAGGCTTGGCACACAGCCATAACCAAGCCAAGTTGGAAAGATGGAAAACAACAACCTGGGAAAAAGTGGTTGCCACCATCAGGATACAGCACCTTCAAAAACCCATTTCATTTTTTTTAAGCTATTTTTACCCCCATCAGGTTGAAAAGGAAGCCATAAAAAAAATCCAGGATTTGGGCATTCCATGCATAAATTTCTTTTGCGACAACGTCAGGGAGTTTACGAAGGTTCCCGCCGAATTTGCCGTATTTGACCTGAACTGGGTTCCCGAATACAAAGCTTTGCCTTTTTATAAAAAAGCAAAATACAACTACATCCATCTGCCTATGCCCATGTGGGTAGCGCAGCGATACCGTAGCCTACCAGATACGGAAACCACCGAGATTTCTTTTATTGGCTCAAAAGACATCCTTCGAACCATGCTGTTCGAAGAAGCGGTACAATATCCTATCGATTTAACAATTTATGGGGCAGGCTGGACAGAAGAAACCATAACAACAATTGCTGGTTCTGGCACAAACAAAGGCTTGATAAAAAAAATCAACCATCAGGTGCAATTTATAAATAGATTTGGCTTAGCGGCCTATATCGAAAAATGGAAGCAACGGAATTACAGGCCGCTTATGAGTTCTGCTTTACAGTCCAGGTTATCTGGAAAAATCGACTTTGACAGCTATATCAAAATTACTAAAGAAAGTATGGTTACGCTTGGCGTAAGCCGTTACCCCAGTTTTAGGCATTCGCTAACAAAACCGGATACTTATTCTAGGCTAAGGGATATTGAAGCGCCCATGCTGGGTGCATGTTACCTTACCGAATATACGGCAGGGCTAGAGGAACTCTACGATCTAGGGAGCGAAATAGAGACATACAGTAACGTGGAGGAAATGGCACAAAAAATAGAAAAGCTTCAAAAAGACAAGCAATTAAGGTTGCAATTGCGCAACATGGGACAGAAAAGAGCCTTGAGCGAGCATAGCATTGCCAATTCATTGGCCAAGATCAAATTGCAATTAAACATCAAATGAGAATAGCCATCACTGCCGATCCTTATATCCCGGTTCCGCCAATCAATTACGGTGGCATCGAAAGAATCATTCATTTTTTAGTTGAAGGCCTGGCTCAGCACGGCCATGAGGTTATCTTGGTTGCCCATAAGGATTCCAAAGTAAGCGTAGCACAGCTTCCCTATACCACAAGCGCTGCAGGAACGGTTGCGCAATTCAAAAATATATATACACTTTCAAGGCTCAAAAAATGGAAGCCAGACGTCATCCATAGTTTCAGTAGGCTGGCTTATCTCCTACCCTTTCTAAAATCAGGCATTCCAAAACTCATGTCTTACCAAAGGGAGCCCACTCTAACCCAAATACAAAAAGCGGTAAAAATAGCCAGAAAAGGCACCTTGGCCTTTACCGGTTGCAGCAACTATATCGCTAACCAGATTAGCCCTTATGCCAAAGCCTTTACGGTTTATAACGGTGTAGATCTCCAGATTTATGATTACAGCCCATCGGTTCCGACAGATGCCCCATTGGTTTTTTTAGGGAGAATAGAACCCATAAAAGGTACGCATACTGCCGTAAAGGCCGCCTTGGCTACCCACAAAAACCTGATCATTGCCGGTAATATTCCGCCAGCACATCAAAACTATTTCAATGAAATGGTCAAACCTTATCTGGGCAGTCAGATCAGCTATATAGGTCCGGTGAACGACCACGAAAAAAACGAATTGCTCGGTGCTGCAGGCGCCTTTCTTATGCCTATCGCTTGGAACGAACCATTCGGCATTGTAATGGCAGAAGCGTTGGCCTGTGGCACACCGGTTATTGGTTACCCGAGAGGCGCCGTAAACGAAGTGGTAAAGCATGGGGTTAATGGCTACATTGCCAATGGTTTTGAAGAGTTGTGCCAATACATTAACCAATGGAACCGCTTATCGAGAGCAGCAGCGCGAGAAAGTGCCGTAGAAAATTATTCGAGTGATAAAATTATCTCCGATTACCTTAAGATTTACCAAATGCTGCAGGATAAAACCATCCCGCTATTTCAATAGTTACCGAGATAGACCTTGATCAAATGAATCATCAGATAACCTTACAGATCAACCTTTCGCCAGGAGATATCAACTATGCACAGCTTACGGTTCCAGCATTGGTTGCTTCACATGCCGATATACCCCACAGGTTGCTCGTAGTGGATTGCTGCAAGCCCCAAAAAACGAAAATTGTAGACCCTGACATTAAATTTCCCGAGCCATTATTTAAGGAAAGAGTTAGGCAAATCAAGTCTATCGCCAATAACCTTTTAAAAGAAGGCGTTGCCACTGAAGTATATTTTCTAGAGCCTGGCGATCCATTAATTGCCCATATTTCCAAAAAGTACTTCAGGAACATCGTAAAGGAAACCCATGAATATGGGGGTATTGGCATTAGTTCGTATTTGGCCGGACTGGAGCTCACCAAGACCCGGTTCATGCTGCATTTTGATGGCGATATGCTTTTTCATCAATCCAATGGTTTTAAATGGTATGAACATGCTTTACGAATACTCGAGGCAAATCCCGATTGCATTTCTGCTACCCCTGGCATTGCCCCCTTAAACGGCATGGCTATACAAAAACCTAGCTTAGACCATTGGTCTGCGTTTACCAAAGTGGCTGGCGGTTATAAAGATACCTTTTTCTCAGCTCGCCAGTTCCTGATCGACAAGCAACGGCTGGCGCGATATCTTCCGCTGCTGAAAGGCCCAGCACTTTGGGAAACCCTTTTGGTGAAATACCTTAACAGGGGTTATCCAAGGGCCGTGGAAAACATTTTCTTCAAACGGTTTCGTTCGGCTGGTGCTTACCGTTTCATGCTTGAATCTGAAAACTGCTGGGTGTTACATCCCTTGCAAAAACCTGAGCCCTATCTTGCCATTTTACCAGCCATTATCGAAAAAGTCTACAAAGGCGACATTCCCAAAGCGCAGTTGGGCCACGAAAACATTCAGCTTGAAGCTTGGCAATCTTTCCTGAAAGAAGAAAATTGAAATCGATCGTTATTATTACTTCCGGCCAGCCCGCTACTAATCCACGTTTGGTAAAAGAAGCCGACACCTTGGTCGAAGCGGGTTATGAGGTAAAAGTAATTTATCAATACAGAGATGAATGGGCGGCCCATTTAGATAAGCAGTTACTTGTACAAAAAAAATGGGAGGCTATTTGTGTGGGTGGAACGCCTGTATCAGATAAATGGCTTTATCTTTTGACAAGATTACATCATAAAATCGCACAGCTATTCCTTAAAAGGCTAGGTTTTAAAAGCCTGGCAGCCTTGGGCAGGTGTACCCCGCTACTGATTAAAAAAGCAAAAAAAACAAAGGCCAACCTCTACATCGCACACAACTTGGCTGCATTGCCGGCTGCTGTAAAGGCGGCCAAAACCAATCAGGCCATGGCTGGTTTCGACGCAGAAGATTTTCACCGATATGAAGAAACCGACAACGATTCAGACCCTCTGGTAAAGCTGAAAATTGCGGTGGAGGATCAGTATATACCCCAATTAGATTACCTAACCGTAGCAAGTCCATTAATCGGCGAAGCCTATACAAAGCTTTATCCGCAAGTAAAAAACACGACCATTTTAAATACCTTTGGCATACAGCAATTGGCAGCAAAAAAAACAAAATCGGAACAAGTTCTAAAGCTGTTTTGGTTTTCACAAACTATTGGCGCCAACAGAGGGCTCGAGAGTGTTATTGAAGCCATGGGTTTGGCAAAGCCATGCCAGTTCCAACTGCATTTGCTGGGTGCTTATCAAGAGGCAACTCAAGCTTACTTCGACCAGATTGCCGTTCGTCATAGCCTGACGGAAGGAACGATAGTTTATCACCATCCTATTCCGGAACAAGAGCTATTCTCTTTTGCCCAGCAATTTGATATTGGATTGGCCACCGAGATCGGCTATCCCAAAAACAGGGATATCTGTTTAACTAATAAGATATTTACCTATGTGCAAGCTGGACTTTGCATTGTGGCCTCTAATACTACCGCACAGCAACAGCTAATGTCGGCCTATCCCGGTATGGGACTTACATTTGGAAGTGCAAAAGAGCTGGCCGCTATGTTCGCTGCTTATGCCAACAATCCTGTACTTCTCCGCACGCATCAGCAACAGGCGTTGAAATATGCACATGAAACCCTTAATTGGGAGGAAGAGCAAAAAAAATTCCTGTTCATTATCAAACAATTAGATCTTCGTCAAAATAATAGCCATTGAAGCGATTACTGATCATTTCTCCGCATTTTCCACCCGCCAACACTGCAGACATGCAACGCGTTAGGATGAGCCTGCCCTACTTTGCAAATCTGGGCTGGGAGGCAGAAGTGATTACGGTTGCCCCAACTTATGATGATGTAGTAAAAGACGAGCTTCTACTGGCTTCCGTACCTGCCAACATCAAAATCCACCAGGTGAAGGCCTTGACTAAAAAATGGACCAGCAAATTGGGTTTGGGAAGCCTAGCCTTAAGGTCGCTTTGGTATTTTAGAAAAAAGGGAAATCAATTGTTGAAACAGCAGCGATTCGACCTCATCTATTTTTCTACCACCGAGTTTCCAATATGTATTTTGGGCAGTTATTGGAAAAAGAGATTTGGTACTCCTTATGTAATCGACATGCAAGATCCATGGCATACCGATTATTACAAAAACAAGCCCAAATCAGAACGGCCCAAAAAATATTGGTTCTCTTACCGTTTGCATAAATACCTGGAACCAAAGGCCATGCAACATGTTGATGGTCTTATCAGCGTATCTGAAAATTATATCCAGACATTGCACCTTCGCTATCCCCAACTCCAAACCAAACCTGCCGCGGTTATTACTTTTGGTGCTTTTGATAAAGATTTTGAGATTGCCCAGCAAAACAGCAAACAACTCGGTCTGGCTTTTAGGCAAACCACAGACAAAATCAATCTGATTTACATTGGTCGCGGTGGTTTTGACATGAAACCGGCCTTACAAACCTTATTTGGCGCATTTAAACAAGGGATCGCTTTACAGCCCGACTTATTTGGCAAGGTACAGTTTCATTTTATTGGTACCAGTTATGCGCCAAAAGGCAAGGGCGTGCCAACAATAGCTCCGATAGCCGAAGAACTTGGCCTGTCGGATTATATAACAGAGTATACCGATAGGATAGGTTTTTACCAAAGCCTTAAAAACATGCAGCAAGCTGACGGATTGGTGATCATCGGCTCTGATCAGGCGGCCTATACCGCATCCAAACTTTATCCATACATCCTGGCCAAAAAACCGTTACTGGCCACGCTGCATCCCGAAAGCAGTGCAACCAAAATCATGAAAGACTGCCATGCTGGCCATCTCTTATACATCAACCAAACTCTTGATGCAGCTACGCAAACCATGGCTGCTTATTTAGAATTTATCCATCAACATGTTCCCCCTCCTACCCGCTGGGAAGCATTCGAAACGTTTACCGCGGCGCATACGACCCAAAAACAAGTGGAACTTTTTAACGAGGTTATAAAAAACAATGCTGTTCCTTTATAGATTTATCCTCAGGAGACCTTTCTTCAAAGGACAAGAAAGGCTTTTCAACTACCTCTTTACCCGCCATAAGCTCGGTAGCCAAACCGTTACGGTAAAGCCTATCGAAGGTAATTTCACGATCAATTGCGATCCTTTAACCTGGATTGGTGCCAAAATCATTTATACGGGCAATTATGAGCCTGCACTTAAAAAAGTATTCCGGTCTGTTATTCAAAAAGGCGATTATGTATTAGATGTTGGGGCCAATATTGGCTTTCATACCCTTTATTTTGCCGAACTGGTTGGAGCAACCGGCCAAGTATGTGCATTTGAACCGGTTCCCAAAAACTTCAAGGCTTTAGAAGCCAATATCAGGCTGAACAATTTTAACCATATCAAAGCCCAAAAAATGGCTTTGAGCAATAAGGAAGAACAACTTTATATCCAAGCCGACGAAAACAGCGAAAATCCAGGGACTTTTAATTTATTCGAACTTAATGGCGATACATTGATACATTGTTATAGGGGCGACGAAATTATAGGCACAGAAAGGGTCGACTTTATCAAAATCGATGTAGAAGGCTACGAAAGCTTTGTGATTGATGGCCTGCTCGAAACCATCAAAAAAAACCGGCCTAAAATTATATTCGAATACGACAAGCATTACCACCAAAAAACCGGTCTGCCCGAAGATTATATCTTTTCATTGCTTCAGGGGCTCGATTATTATTTTTTACATGTATATAAAGATGGTCCTAAACCGATCGAACAGTTTAACAATCTTCAATCAGGAAATATTTTAGCCCTGCCGCATGACTAAAAAGCTGGCCATTATCAGTACTCATCCTATCCAATACTATGCTCCGGTATTTCAGCTTTTGGCCAGGCAACTTGACCTGAAGGTTTTTTACACCTGGGGCGAACAGTCGTTGCATAAATACGATAAGGGCTTTAAGCAACATATTGCTTGGGATATCCCTCTGCTTGAGGGCTACGCCTATACTTTTTTGAAAAATACGGCAAAAGATCCTGGAACCCATCATTTTAGAGGCATCGTCAATCCTGATTTAATCAGCGAAGTGCAAAGCTATGGTCCAGATGCCGTTTTGGTTTATGGCTGGGCTTGGCAAAGCCACTTAAAAGCCATGCGATTTTTCAAAGGCCGTATACCAGTTTATTTTAGAGGTGATTCTACCTTGCTGAACAAATCATCGGGCTTGGCCCATAGCCTAAAGCGTCTTTTCCTCAGGTGGGTTTATCGGCATGTTGACCTGGCTTTTTATGTGGGTACGGCCAACAAAGCCTATTTCAAAGCCTTCGGATTAAAAGAGCACCAATTGGTGTTTGCCCCACATGCCATAGACAACGATCGATTCGGTGCAGATAGACAAGATGAGGTAGCGGCACTACGTACAAAGCTGGGTATCGCGGCAAGCGACGTCCTTATTCTATTTGCCGGAAAACTGGAGCCCATTAAAAATCCGCAACTCTTGCTAACCGCATTTAAGGAACTTGCACTAGAAAATGTTCAATTGCTTTTTGTTGGAAATGGCGTTTTAGAAAGCACATTAAAAGCATCAAAAAACAGCAATATACATTTTCTGGACTTCCAAAACCAAACCATGATGCCAGTGGTTTACCAGGCCTGCGACCTCTGTTGCCTACCTTCCCAAAACGAAAGCTGGGGATTGGCTATCAATGAAGCAATGGCCGCGGGAAGAGCGGTACTGGCCTCTAGCCAAGTCAGTTGTGGCATCGACCTGATCAGTCAGGAGAACGGTGCAATTTTTAAGTGCAACGACCTGATTGATTTGAAACAAAAATTAATAGCTTTAACCTCCAAGAAGGAGTGTTTGCAACAAATGGGAGAAAATTCGTCAAAAAAAATTACGCACTGGAGCTTTCAAAAACAGGCAAAAGCCATCAGCAGTTATGTTAACCGATAAATATCAGAATTCTTCCCGCCAAAAAGTCCTGCTCCTTATCTATTTGCCTTGGATAATTTCGGTCATTGTACAGATAGACCCTGTGATTTCGTATTTTACAGCTTGGTTGGGTTCTTTTTTTATTTTCTATTGGACCCTGTTTTCAAGATTGAGGTTTATCGGGCTTGATTTGCCTTTGAGCAAACAGGTCATGCGCCCCATTGTATTGGTTCAGCTCATTTTCGCAGGCTTTATGTGTACCACGTCCATTTTCTATTTTTTAGATCATATGGGCTATGAATATTTTACCAAGGTAAATTTCATGTTGCCTTTTAAACCAAATGAACAAACCTATTTTATTGCCAAATGCCAGCGACTTTCTTTATTGGCTCACGCGGCCTTGGTTACCGGAATGATTGTCAAAATTAAGCAGTACCCCGTTATCAAGCATCGCCTTAATCTTAACCTCGATTTTTTCCTCATCTGGCTTTGCGTGGCCTGTTATCTTCTCGGTGCTGCAACCTCCCGTCTACACAGCATCAGCCAGTTCTCGTATGGTTTGATCAACATTTCCATTACCTGTAGCGCTTTTGTATTCGTGAGAGGCATTGTGCAGCGAAAAACCGGCTTCATGCTATTTGGGGGTGGTCTTTTCCTGGTCAATTTCCTCGCTTCCACCTTAACCGGCTATAAGGAAAGTATCATCATCAATGTCATTATTATCGGCTTTTTGCTTTATCCCTATTTTAAAAAACTCATACTTGTCCTAACTCTTCCAACCCTCTATATTCTGCTCTATATCCTGCCCACATTTGCCAGCATTGTGCGTTCTCAATCCTGGTCTGGCGAAAAAAGCGCACAAGAAGCCCGTTCAGAAGCATTTAATGCGGTACTGGTGAGCGATGAAGCGCAAATAAACGAAACCAACTGGGATTTCCTTACCCTTCGCCTCAGCGAAATAGACATGTTTACCCAATTTGTTAAGCATATTCCGGCCGAGAGGAATTATTACGGGTTAGAAATTGTCGAAAATTCGTTGTTGGCCATTATTCCAAGGGCAATCTGGCCCAATAAGTTTGTAACCGAAACCGTTTCTATGGAAAGGGTATATGAGGCAGGGGTAGCCAACAGAAGTTCGACGGTATCGGCTAAAACCCGCCCGGTGGTTGACGGCTACGTGAGTGCCGGCACAATCGGTGTGTTTATCTCTATTTTCTTATATGGCGTAATTACCCAATGGCTCTGCAACAAGGCCGAAGAATGGTTTGGAGGCTATGAACTGGGCTGCATCGTCATGTTCAACGCGATTTTTCAGAACCTTTGGCGTGGCAATAATTTTGAATTCCTGCTCAACAATATCTTTTATGGCTATTTGGCCATGTATGCCATTTATTGGATTCTTAGACGGTCCAATACTTTAATAGAACTCGATGTTTACGAAGATACTGCAGATCAGCGCCGCCTATAAGCCAGCCTATATTTATGGCGGGCCAACCATGTCGGTGGCCAAGCTCTGCGAAGCACTGGCAAACGCCAACGTGCCGATTGAAGTACTTACCACAACGGCCAATGGGCAAACAGAACTCAATGTAAGGCCTGGCGAAGTGCAAAATGTAGATGGCGTTGCTGTGAGCTATTTTAAACGCTTAACCAAAGACCATACCCACTTCTCGCCCACCCTGTTAAAAGCCTTAAAATCTAAAATCAAGCAAAATAAACAGGTGGTTGTACATATTCATGCCTGGTGGAACCTGGTGTCGCTATTGAGTTGCCAAATAGCCAAATGGAGCAAGGTTCCAGTGGTATTATCGCCCCGGGGCATGCTTACCGAGTATACCTTGGGCAACAGAAATGCCGGCTTCAAATCCATCCTCCATCAGGTAATGGGCAAACGGCTTTTGCGTTATTGCCATATCCATGTGACTAGCGAAAAAGAAAAGCAAGACGTTTTACGTTTCATCCAGCCCAAAAGCCTTACGGTTATTCCCAACCTGGTAGAACTGGGCAATAGGCAGGTTGCGCAACCAAAAAATAGCGATTCAGCGCAACTCAGGCTCATCTTTTTATCGAGGATGGAAGAGAAAAAAGGCTTAGAGCTCTTGCTTAAAGCTTTAGCAAATGTTTCATTCGATTGGTCGCTGAGTCTAGCGGGTTCTGGTACAAACGCGTATGTTGAAAGCCTGCAATTGCTGGTGCAACAACTAGGCATAGTTTCTAACGTGGAGTGGATGGGCCAGGTAAAGCCGGCAGATAAGTTCGAAGTATTGGCCCAGCACGACCTTATGGCATTGACTTCTTACAATGAGAATTTTGCCAATGTAGTGATAGAAAGCCTTAGCGTAGGTACGCCCGTACTGCTGTCAGACCAAGTAGGGCTGGCCGATTATGTGCTGCAAAAGGAGCTGGGCTGGATTTCGACCCTAAACGTCGAAAAAATTGGCGAGCAATTAACCAAGGCTTATCAGGCCAAAGCACAACGCGAAAAAATCAGACAAGTTGCACCCCATTTAATCGCAACGGATTTTAATTCGGCCCAATTGGTCCAAAGATATATTTCACTTTACCAAAAAGTACAATAAATGGCAGATTATAAAGATTATGGCTACCAAAATGCTTCAGCCACACACGCTCACCAATATATTGTAGCACCTATTGTTAAACTGTTAGATAAAAACAGCAATCGCTGTATTTTAGATCTGGGTTGTGGCAATGGAGCTTTGGTAAAAACACTGGTTGAGCGAGGTTTTAATGCCTACGGCACCGATGCCTCGGCAACAGGGATCCAAATTGCTTCCACATTTTCGGCCGATCGTTTTGCCATTCAAGACCTCTCCAGCGACGACCTACCCGAAAAATTTGCGCAGCTTCGGTTCGACACTATCGTTTCTACCGAAGTCATCGAGCATTTATACGATCCAAGAAAATTTATACAGTTCTGTAAAACCATCTTACACAAGAACGGTGGCGGGTCGGTTATTTTAAGTACACCTTACCACGGCTACCTCAAAAACCTATTACTGGCCATTGCTGGCAAATGGGATAGCCATGCCAACCCGCTTTGGGATGGTGGCCATATCAAGTTATGGTCTAGGGCTACCTTAAGCCAACTGCTGGAAGAATATGGTTTTAAGGTAACTGATTTTGTGGGCTGTGGCCGAATTCCTTATGTTTGGAAATCGATGGTAATCAAGGCAACACTATAATTTGATGAACAAGGAATTCAGCTTTATTATTCTTACCTTTAACGAGGAAGAACATTTGCCCAGGCTGCTCCAATCTATAGCAGGTTTGCATGCACCAACCTTTATCCTCGATTCGGGCAGTACAGACCAAACCTTGGCCATTGCCCAGCAATATGCTGCGCTGGTTAAAACCAATGCTTTCGAAAACCATCCCAAACAATGGGATTTTGCCCTAAAAAACTTCGAAATCACTACGCCTTGGATCATTGGCTTGGATGCCGACCAAATTGTAACGCCAGAGCTTTTTAAGCAACTCGAAAATTTCAGCAATAGTGATTATGCCAACATCAATGGCATCTATTTTAACCGAAAAAATTATTTTAAGGGCAAATGGATCAGGTTTGGCGGCTTTTACCCCAAATACCTGCTCAAAATGTTCAGAACCGGCATTGGTTTTTCCGACCTGAACGAAAATATGGACCATCGGTTTATTGTCCCGGGAAAAACCGCCATCTGGAAGAAAGGCCATATCCTGGAAGAGAACCTGAAGGAAAACAAAATCAGCTTTTGGATAGCCAAGCACAACCGCTACAGCGATCTGATTGCCCAGGAGGAAATAGAACGACTTCATAAACAGCGTGAACAGACGCTAAAACCTAATTTATTCGGAAATCCAGACGAGCGGAATGCCTGGCTTAAAAGATTATGGTGGAAATTACCCTTGGGTTTGAGGCCTTTTTTCTATTTTAGCTATCGCTTAATTTTTAAATTGGGTTTTTTAGACGGATCTACAGGTATCTTGTTCCATTTTTTACAGGCTTTCTGGTTCCGCTTAATCGTCGATGTAAAGATTAAGGAAATACTAAAGGAAACGCATTCAACAAAATAATCGATATGGAACAGCCGCTCGACAAGAAAAAAGCTAACCGCACAGCCATCCTATTTGTAGTTAAACTCTTGTTCTTCTATTTTTTGTTTAGTCAGGGTAATTTGTTCATGAACAGTGCAACCAGCGAAGGCGGACGCTTCTACAATCCATTTTTGGCCGAGCACTTCAACTATATTCAAGCTTTAAGAACAGCGCTTATTGTTCCGGCAACCTGGATCATTAAGCTCTTTGGCTTTTATGCCATCCACAACAATACCGATGTGTTGGTCGTTGATGGGCCTTACCTACGTGTTAACTACGCCTGTTTGGGCATTGGCGTGATGTCTTTCTTAACAGCCTTTGTGATTGCTTTTCCGGCCAAACTCAAAGCCAAGTTTAAGCTCTTGGTTTTTGGGCTCATCCTCATTTATGTGCTCAACATGTTGCGCATTGCGGCTTTGGGCGTACTTTTGGGCTTTTTCAAATCGCAACGCAATAATTTTACGTACCACCACGAGGTATTCAATATCCTGGTTTATATTATTATTTTCTTTGTACTTTATTATTGGGTAAAGAAAAATACGGTCAGGCCAACTTTATCAAAATCAGATACGCCAATTGAACAAGCCAACCCAGCTTCATAAGAATTTCGACAAAAAGGATTTCAATCCTGGTGCTTCGGGCTTCAAGATAACCTGTTGGTATTTGACCAGCCTGCTCTTTTTCAGGTCGGGATTGATGCCGATCAGCTCGGTATTGGTATTTTTATTGCGTCTTTTTGGGGCCAAAATTGGTAAAGATGTTAGGATAAAGCCCTATATCTATGTGCATTACCCTTGGAAACTCAGTGTTGGCGACCATTCTTGGCTGGCCGAATGCAGGATAGAAAACCTTGACCGGGTTAGCATCGGCAAAAATGTATGCGTTTCGCAACAAGCCATGTTGCTTACTGGCAACCATGATTATAAAAAGGCAGGTTTCGATCTGATCACTAAGCCTATTACCTTAGAAGACGGCGTTTGGATTGGTGCCAAAGCCATCGTTTGTCCGGGTATCAAAGCCCATTCGCATGCCGTCCTCACCGTAGGTTCTATCGCCACCAAAGATTTAGCAGCCTATTCGATTTATCAGGGCAATCCGGCAGTGAAGGTAAAAGATAGGCTGATTGACTGATCAGTTCATTCGTCGTTAGTTCATTAGTGATTAGGCATTAGTTTATTGGAAACTGTTAACTGAAAACTAAAAACTGTTAACCTTCCGCGTTAATCGCCTCCCAAAGCATATCTTTCAGGTTAACCAAACCTTGTTGCGCTACCGATGAAATAAACACGGTTGGCACCTGAGGCAGTTCAGCCTTCATTTCCTCTTTCAATTCATCGTCTAATAAATCAGACTTGGTCACTGCCAAGAGATGCGGTTTCTGCATCAATTCCGAATTGTATTCTTTCAGCTCTTTTTTCAAGATTTCGTATTCTTCGGCAATGCTTCTGCTGGTATCGGCCGGCACCATAAACAACAGCACCGAATTGCGCTCGATATGACGCAAAAACCTAAATCCGAGTCCTTTGCCTTTCGAAGCACCTTCAATAATGCCTGGAATATCAGCCATTACAAAAGATTTGCCGTTTCTGTAAGATACGATACCCAGGTTAGGCACCAAGGTGGTAAAAGGATAATCGGCAATTTCTGGTTTGGCAGCCGAAAGCACCGATAACAAAGTAGATTTTCCGGCATTGGGGAAACCTACCAAGCCTACATCGGCCAGCACTTTGAGCTCCAGTACCATCCACTCTTCTTTTCCTGGTTCGCCGGGCTGTGCAAAACGCGGGGTTTGTTGCGTTGGACTTTTAAAGTGCCAATTGCCTAATCCGCCCCTGCCGCCAGGCGTTAATATTTTGGTTTCGCCGTCTTGAGTAATTTCAAAAAGCACTTCGCCAGTTTCGGCATTGCGGGCAATGGTACCCAAGGGTACTTCTAAGATTTCGTCTTTGCCCGTGCGACCGGTCTTTTGTCCGCTGCCACCGCTTAGGCCATCTTCTGCTATGATATGCTTACGGTATTTGAGGTGGAGCAAGGTCCAGAACTGCGAATTGCCTTTGAGGATAATGTGGCCGCCTCTGCCGCCATCGCCCCCATCGGGACCACCGGTTGCCGTTAGCTTATCGCGGTGCAAATGTGCAGAACCTGCCCCTCCCTTGCCAGAACGGCAACATATCTTAACATAATCTACAAAATTTGATCCTTGCGACATAATCACTCCTTTAAAATAAAAAAGCGGAAAGAACCTAACCTCTTCCCGCTATTCCTTTATCTATTTATTATTTAATACTGATCAATAACCGCACAAAGGCTGTTAAAAATGGTTTCGATTTCACCGATTCCATTAATTTTGGTCAGTTTTTTTTGTTCATCGTAGTAGGGCAGCACCAAAACGATTTTATTGAAATACTCGTCAATACGTTTTTGGATCTTGTCTGCCTGGTCATCAACCCTGCCACTTTCCTTTTGGCGTTGGGCCACACGCTTAGTCAGTTCGTCTTTGTCTACATCAAGGGCAATTACACCTGCAATTTTGCTTCCCTTGCTCTCTAAAAACTTGTCTAATTCTACGGCTTGCGGAATGGTTCTCGGAAAACCGTCGAACACAAAGCCTTTGGCCTGCGGATTTTTGTCTACTTCTTCTTCCAGCATGTCGATGGTGATCTTATCGGGTACCAATTCGCCATCAGCAATCAATTGACTCACTTTTTTGCCCAGTGGTGTTTGATTTTTAATGTGTGCTCTGAAAAGATCTCCGGTTGAAATGTGGACTAACTGATACTTGTCTATCAGTTTCTGAGATTGGGTGCCTTTGCCTGCACCTGGAGGGCCAAAGAGAACTAAATTCAGCATTAAGGTCTAGTTAGTTGAAACTTCCAAAAGGAAGATTATTACTGATTAAAAATAACACAAATCAACCCACGTAAGGCTAATCCTTTGCGGCTGCAAATATATAAATATAAATCGGCTATCCTCTTATTTTTTTAAACTTTGGATAGAGCAAACGAGTGCGTGCCAATTATATAGCGCAGGGAAACCGAACCTGCATTGCTGGCTTGTACTTCTTTGTTGCGCCTATAGGTTTCAGAAAGGCAACTCCGTACGCCAAATAGCGAATAAGACACACCCGATCATAAAAAGACAAAGTCCGCTCCTATCGTCAAAGTACGATGATCGTCTTTTTTCAGACTCCGATACACCAATGTATATGCGGCAACCATTCGCCCATGAAAAGCATAACAGTAATGAAGATATCAAATTGTTGCCGAAAAACACAAACCTCCAAAAAAGAGTCTCAGAAAAAACGCAACCTAATAAAAAAGCCCTAGAGAAATCTCTAGGGCTTTAGCGGTGCACTCGTAGGGATTCGAACCCCAAACCTTCTGATCCGTAGTCAGATGCTCTATCCAATTGAGCTACGGGTGCATTGCCGTTTCTAACGGACTGCAAAAGTAAGGCTTCAAATTCAATTTCACAATTTTTATTCAAGAAAAATTGAATTATTTGCCGAAATCAATTGCAGCTACGCTTCTACAGCCTGTTTAATCGCATTAAAATCAGGCAAATCGCCCGCCGATTCCAAAACTTCGGCATACGCAATCTTTCCTTCTTCGTCAATCACAAAAGCCGCTCTTTTCGAAACGCCTTTAAGACCGAAAGCAAATTCGTTATAAAGCGCATCGTATGCGGGTGAAACTTCTTTGTTGAAATCGGAAAGCAAAGGGAACTGATAAGCCTGGTCTTCCTTAAATTTGGCCAGGGTGAACGGCGAATCGACCGAAATGCCTACTACACCGGCATTCATGCCTTCGTAATAGCCAAAACTGTCGCGCATGGTACACAATTGCGTGGTACAAACGCCGGTAAAGGCCATTGGAAAAAAGTGGATTACCAATTTCTTGCCTTGGTAATCGGCTAGGCTTACTTCTTTAAGCTCTGTATTCAATAATTTAAAATCTGGGGCTTTATCGCCTACTTGTAGTGCCATATTTGAGGTGGTTTTTATTGTTAAATTGCTGTTATTGTTGATTTCGATAGCTATTGGTAGCTAAACTGGAAACTGCCAACTGAGAACTGCCAACTGCTTATCCTCTAGCCTTCAGCTGTTCGTCTACAATCGCTAATCCTTCTTCAAAGCTATGAGGTTGGTAGTGAAGTTGGGTCATGGCTTTGTCTAAAATAAAACCCGTACGCACCGGACGTTTGGCGGCCTGGTTTAAAGTAACGGCACTGATTTCGTTGATGAGGCTTTTGTCGAGACCCCAAAAATCGGCTACCCGGGCCACCAGCTCCGAAATGCTCATCATGTCTTTGCCTGAAACGTTAAAAACACCTTGCGCGTCGTATTCGACAGCCAACAGGCAGCAAGTGGCCAAATCTTCGGCAAGTGTTGGCATGCGCCATTGGTCGTTTACAATATTTAACGGATTGCCTTTTTCCAAAGCACCTTTTGCCCAAAGCACAATATTGCTCCGGCTCATGTCGCTTACAATGCCGTATACAATAATGGTACGCAGAATGGCCCATTTGATATTCGATTTTTTGAGCAGTTCTTCTGCCTCCAGCTTGGTTTGTCCGTAATAGCTCAGCGGATTGGGCTTGGCTTCTTCATCATAAGGCCCATTGGCACCATCAAAAATAAAATCGGTTGAAAGATGCACCAGCTGGATATCGAACTCTTCGCAAACCCCAATTAAAGTCTGTACTGATTCTACATTGAGTTGATAAGCCAGTTCTTTTTCGGTTTCGCAGATATCTACATTGGTCATGGCCGCCGTGTGGATAATGGCATCGGGTTTATACAAAGCCACTACTTCGCGTACTTCCTTCGGATTGAGGATATCCATTGGGGCATAAACATAGCCGGCAGCAACCGGATACCGATTGGCACCTTTGGCGGTAGCAATAAGCTTTACACCACCTTCATTTATGATTTTCTCGGTAATTTTTTGGCCCAGCAGGCCATTGCTCCCAGTAACTAATACAGTTTTCATCAGCTCTATTTCTATGTTTATGCAAATGTATTCGTTACTGGCCTAACCTCCCAATTAAAAAAGAAATTGCGCTCCATGGCTTTCGCAACACGCATTTAAAACACTGTTTCTGAAATTGGCCATTTAAAACCGGGTTACACTTTGTACCCGAACCGCCACAGGCCGCAATAAAAATACTCGAAGCCATACCCAGCAAGCATAAGCTAATTTTTTGTCCATACTTTAGTTTTTGGTTAATGAAATCCGGCTTGCTTAAACCAAACAATATCGAACCCTAACCAACTGATAACTAACTACTAACCTACCCAACAGTCGCTTCGAAAAAACAGTGGCATTTTAGCTATTTTAGCCATGTTGAAAAACTTTTTATTTATGTGTAAAATTTTGTCGGAAAACTCTTAGCTTTGCAGACCGAAATACAAGCGTTTAAAAACGCCTTTAACATTTTGATTTTTATAATTTTACCAAAAACAATATATGCCTAACATTGGAAAAATAGCGCAGATCATCGGACCGGTAGTTGACGTAAGTTTCGCTAACGATGCCCATTTACCTAAAATTTTCTCTGCATTAGAGATTACCAAAGAAAACGGACAAAAGATCGTTCTCGAAGTGCAACAACACCTTGGCGAAGACCGTGTACGTGCCATCGCAATGGACTCAACCGACGGTTTGGTTCGCGGCATGGAAGCACTTGACACAGGCTCTCCTATCACAATGCCAATTGGCGATGAGATCAAAGGCCGTTTGTTCAACGTAGTTGGAGAAGCTATCGATGGTATCAACACCGTTGATAAAACCGGTGGCAGGCCCATCCACAATGCTCCTCCTAAATTCGACGAGCTTTCTACCGAAACCGAAGTACTTTACACAGGTATCAAGGTGATCGACTTGTTAGAACCTTATGCAAAAGGCGGTAAAATTGGTTTGTTCGGTGGTGCCGGTGTAGGTAAAACCGTATTGATCATGGAATTGGTAAACAACATCGCCAAAGCTTATGCAGGTCTTTCTGTATTCGCGGGTGTAGGTGAGCGTACTCGTGAGGGTAACGACTTATTGCGCGAATTTATCGAATCAGGCGTAATCAATTACGGCGACGAGTTCTTGCACTCGATGGAAAAAGGTGGCTGGGATTTGAGCAAGGTTGATACCGACAAATTAAAAGAATCAAAAGCAACATTGGTATTCGGTCAGATGAACGAGCCTCCTGGTGCACGTGCCCGGGTAGCCCTATCGGGTTTAACCGTAGCCGAGTACTTCCGTGACGGCGATGGCGAAGGCGCTGGAAAAGATATCCTTTTCTTCGTCGACAACATCTTCCGTTTTACGCAGGCAGGTTCTGAGGTATCGGCACTATTGGGCCGTATGCCATCGGCAGTAGGTTACCAACCAACTTTGGCCACAGAGATGGGCTTGATGCAAGAGCGTATCACTTCAACCAAACGCGGTTCGATTACTTCGGTACAGGCCGTTTACGTACCTGCGGATGACTTGACCGACCCTGCTCCGGCTACAACTTTTGCCCACTTGGATGCTACAACCGTACTTTCACGTAAAATTGCCGAGCTAGGTATCTATCCTGCGGTGGATCCATTGGATTCAACTTCACGTATCCTTTCGCCAGCAGTTTTGGGCGACGAGCACTACAACACCGCTCAACGCGTAAAAGAAACCTTGCAACGCTACAAAGAACTGCAAGACATCATTGCCATCTTGGGTATGGACGAATTATCTGAGGAAGATAAATTGGTTGTGTCTCGTGCACGCCGTGTTCAACGTTTCTTGTCGCAACCTTTCCACGTAGCTGAGCAGTTTACCGGCTTAAAAGGTGTATTGGTTGACATTAAAGATACCATTAAAGGTTTCAATATGATCATGGATGGCGAAGTTGATGAATATCCTGAAGCTGCATTTAACTTGGTAGGCAGCATCGAAGATGCTATCGAAAAAGGCAAAAAACTATTGGCAGAAGCAAACTAGACGTGAGACATTAGATCTGAGAAGTGAGACGAGATAAAATCTCATGTCTTAAATCTCAAATCTCAAATCTGATCAAGAATGAATTTAGAAATATTAACTCCAGACAAAAAAGTTTTCGAAGGCGAAGTAACCTCGGTTACAGTTCCGGGAACTTTGGGATCTTTTCAAATTTTAAAAGACCACGCACCGATCATCTCTACTTTAGAAGACGGACCGGTAATTATTAAAGGTGCTTCTGGCAAAGAAGAGAATATCTTTAACATTAAAGGAGGCGTAGTAGAAGTTCTGGATAATAAAATTGTAGTATTGGCCGAAGCTGTTATTGCTTAGTTGATCGCATAACCTGTTCGCAGGCATAAAAAAACAAAAGCCCTTTGATGATTTCAAGGGGCTTTTTATTTTGAAGATAAAATTACCCTTCCATGAAACTAACGATTCTCAGGTGGCTACTCATCGCCTTCTTCGTACTGTTGATTATTGTGGAAGTGTGCTATGCAGAAAACCGAAGGTATTACTATCTCAATGACAGAAGAATTGGCCTGCTGTTGTTATTAGTTTCTGTATTTTTGATCCAAAATAGGTTCACCTGGTTGCTCATGTTGGTCATCTCAAGTTATGGCCTATACAACTATTTCACTTATGCTCGCATCGCCTCAAGCTATACCACTATGGAATTTACGGCAAGACTTTCTGCAGTATGTTTTGCGGAAAGCCACCCTAGTCTGGCCGCCCGTTTATGCAACGGATTTTCCTTTATATTCTATATATCTACCTTGATTTTATTCCTTACTCCCTACATCAGGAGAAAATACAATATTGGTCTGGTAAAATAACTCTAAAACGCAACCTAACCTGCACAAAAAACAGCTGCAATTTTGAAGTTTTTATGACGGTTTTTCCAATTTCAGGAAGAAAATTGCAAAATTTACAATGCAAGCATAATATGTATACCGAATACCAAAATCATATTTAGTCTACACCTCACCAATATTCAATCCTAAAAAAGGTGCTTTATAAAAATAATATTCTGATTTTATATAAAAATCAGAATATTATTTTTTTTCATTTATTTTCTATTTGCTATTGATAGTTTATAGACCAAAAACTAAATTGGTTTTTATAAAACAATAGCAATGATCCGTCATCAAAACAGGAACCTGACTTCAACAAACCAACTGGCTTTTTTGCCGGTGGCTTTGCTGCTGTTCCCTATGGTGCTGCTCAACTTTAAGCAGCAGGAGACGTCGTGCATGAATTTTTAATTAACCTAAAAATAACTGAAGCGTCTCCACCAAAAAGAGACGCTTTTTTAATAGCAAAACCAGATGAACAAACATGTTTTGCCAGTAAAGCAAAGCAACTACAAGAAATAGCAACAGCAACAATAAACAATACCCATGAAATATTACAATTCGAGCACACTGATTTATTTGAACGGAAAGTTCGTGAAAGCCGCGGAAGCCAAAACCGATTTGTACGGCCAATCGCTACACTACGGTCTGGCTGCTTTCGAAGGCATTAGGGCCTACAAAACCCACAATGCCACCCGAGTATTCAAAATAAAGGAACATTACAAACGCCTGCAACGTTCTTGCGAGCTGCTGAACATTCCTTTTCATTGGGATATTAACGAACTCATTAAACAAACCTATCGCCTGCTCGAGTTGAACAACCTCAAAGATGCTTACATCCGCCCTTTGGTATACAGCGAACCTAATATGTCGCTGGTTGCCCCACAAGCCGTATCGATCATGATCTGTGCCTGGGAATGGGGCTCATACCTTGGCGATAAGCAGCTAAAGGTTTGTATCTCTCCTTTTCAGCGCCCCAACCCAAAATCTACTTTTGTAGAAGCAAAAATCAGTGGCCACTATGTAAACTCTATTTTGGCTTCAACGGATGCCAAGCAAAAAGGTTTTGATGAAGCCTTATTGTTAGATATGAACGAAAACGTAGCCGAAGCCCCTGGGGCCAATATCTTTATCGAGAAAAACGGCAAACTTTACACGCCATCATTAGGCAACATTTTAGCGGGCATTACCCGGGCCACCGTCATTGAGCTTTGTCAGGTATTGGATATTGAGGTGATCGAAAAACCGATCAGCGTAGCCGAACTTAAGAGTGCCGATGGCGCCTTCTTCTGCGGTACCGCCGCCGAAATTGTAGGCATCCACACCATCGACGACGTGGTTTATCGACAAAGATGGAGCGACAGCATTGGCGCTACCATGCAAAGAGCCTACAAAAACCTGGTGCTCGAAAAGGTAAACTACGAAGTTATTATCTAGTCCTTGCCCTGTGGCGTACAGGGATCTAACATTATACTCTCACCCCTGTCTTGTGGCACACAGGACAATGCTATAGGCGCCTCAACATGGTCTGCAGCTCACAGACCATGAAAAAATAAAATAGTTCTTTGTTTTTTTCAATTTGTTAGTATGTTTGTGTTCAACGTCAACAACGACATGAACTTGATTACAAACATTATTAGCAACATTATTATTGTCATTTCTTCAACAAGAGGTGGAATACGTTGCGTATAATCAAAAAATATACATCAACCGAAACCGCCTTCGCAAGAGGCGGTTTTTTTTTGCCTCAAAAAACAGAAACACTAACGATATACTACAAAAATGGAATTAAATAAATACAGCAAGACCTTTACCCAAGACCCTACACAACCTGCCGCACAAGCTATGCTTTATGGCATTGGCCTTACAGATGCCGATATGGAAAAAGCACAAGTAGGTATTGCCAGCATGGGCTATGACGGCAATACCTGCAACATGCACCTGAACGATCTTGCCCAGATTGTCAAAAAAGGTGTATGGGAAAACGACTTGGTCGGCTTGATTTTTAACACCATTGGCGTAAGCGACGGCATGAGCAACGGCACCGAGGGCATGCGCTACTCGCTGGTAAGCCGCGACGTGATTGCCGATTCGATCGAAACCGTTTGTGGAGGCCAATATTACGATGGTTTGATTACCATTCCGGGCTGCGACAAAAACATGCCGGGTTCTTTAATGGCCATGGGCCGATTGAACCGTCCGTCAATCATGGTTTACGGAGGCACCATTAAACCGGGCCATTACAAAGGCGAAGACCTCAACATTGTATCAGCTTTCGAAGCGCTCGGCAAGAAAATTGCCGGCCAAATCGACGATTTCGATTTTAAGGAAGTGATTAAGCACGCCTGCCCCGGAGCAGGCGCCTGTGGTGGCATTTATACGGCCAACACCATGGCGGCCGCAGTTGAGGCCCTGGGCATGAGCCTTCCCTATTCTTCATCAAATCCGGCACTTAGCGACGAGAAAAAAGCCGAGTGCGTAGCCGCTGGAAAAGCCATCCGCGTTTTGCTGGAAAAAGATATCAAGCCAAGCGACATCATGACCCGTAAGGCTTTTGAGAACGCCATCGTAACCATCATGGTTTTGGGCGGTTCTACCAATGCAGTTTTGCACCTCATTGCCATGGCAAAGAGTGTAGATGTGAAATTATCACAAGACGATTTTCAGGAAATCAGCAACCGCATTCCGGTATTGGCCGATATGAAGCCAAGCGGACGCTACATGATGGAAGACCTGCATAAAATTGGCGGCGTTCCGGCAGTTATGAAATACCTGCTGAACAAAGGCTGGCTGCATGGCGATTGTTTAACCGTAACCGGAAAAACATTGGCCGACAATCTAGCCGAAATCCCAGATTTGAACTTCGACGAACAAAAAATCATTTTCCCTGCCGAAAATCCGATCAAAGCCACCGGGCACCTGCAGATTTTATACGGCAACCTGGCCGAAGGTGGCAGCGTAGCCAAAATCAGCGGCAAAGAGGGCGAGTTTTTTGAAGGCCCTGCACGTGTATTTAATGGAGAATTTGATTTAATCAATGGCATTTCGAGTGGCCGTGTAAAACCTGGCGACGTCGTCGTTATCCGCGATGTTGGTCCGAAGGGCGCACCAGGCATGCCAGAAATGCTTAAGCCAACATCCGCGATTTATGGCGCCGGATTGGGTAGCAGCGTAGCCCTGATTACCGATGGCCGCTTTAGTGGCGGTACGCACGGCTTTGTGGTGGGCCACATTACCCCAGAGTATTTTGATGGGGGCCTGATCGCCTTTGTTGAAGACGATGACACGATAGCAATCAGCGCCATCGAAAACACCATTACGCTCAAAGTACCTGAAGAGGTGATTGCCCAGCGCAAGGCCAAATGGCAACAACCCGAATTGAAAATCAAAAAGGGCGTATTGTTCAAATATGCCAGAACCGTAACTACCGCAGCCGAAGGTTGCGTAACCGATGAAGCTTAAACTTATGGAAACAGCACAAAAGGAACTGATCAAAGAAACACCCACTAAAACCACCGTTGAAATAAGTGGCTCTGTTGCCTTGTTAGAAGGATTAATTGCAGAAGGAACCGAAGTTATTTTCGGCTACCCGGGTGGAGCCATCATGCCCATCTACGATGCATTATACGATTATAAAGAGAAATTACAGCATATTCTGGTCCGCCATGAGCAAGGCGGCATCCACATGGGCCAAGGCTATGCGCGCAGTTCGGGCAAGGTTGGTGTTGTATTCGCCACCAGCGGACCAGGCGCTACCAATTTGGTGACCGGTTTGGCCGATGCACAGATAGATAGTACACCTTTGGTTTGCATCACCGGACAGGTTTTTGCGCACCTTTTGGGCACCGATGCCTTTCAGGAAACAGACGTAATCAACATTACCACGCCGGTTACCAAATGGAACTATCAGGTAACCGATGCCACCGAAATTCCCAGCGTATTGGCCAAGGCATTTTACATTGCGCGCAGCGGCCGTCCGGGCCCGGTACTGATCGACATTACCAAAAATGCCCAGCTACAACTATTTAACTATGAAGGCTATACTCCTTGCAACCACATCCGCAGCTATAGGCCAAAGCCGATCGTGCGTAAGGAATATATTGCACAAGCCGCTGATTTAATCAACCAGGCTAAAAAGCCTTTTATCCTATTCGGTCAAGGTGTTTTATTGGGTAAAGCCGAAAAAGAATTTAAGGCTTTTGTAGAGAAAAGTGGTATTCCTGCCGCATGGACCATCATGGGTGCAGGCGCCATCCCTACCGATCACGAGCTAAATGTGGGCATGTTGGGCATGCACGGAAATTACGGTCCGAATGTATTGACCAACGAGTGCGACGTATTGATTGCCATCGGCATGCGCTTCGACGACAGGGTGACCGGCCGTTTAGACAAATACGCCAAACAGGCCAAAGTGGTCCATCTCGACATCGACCCTGCCGAAATCGACAAAAACATAAAAGCTACCGTTCCGGTTTGGGGCGATTGCAAAGATACTTTGCCTCTATTAACCGAGTTGATCAAAGAGCAAAAACATACCGAGTGGTTAGAACGCTTCAGGGCTTATAGCCAAGAAGAAATAGAAGCGGTTATCCAAAACGAACTAAACCCAACCACCGCAGAAATGACCATGGGCGAGGTCATCAACCAATTGAATGCCTTAACCCATGGCAATGCCATCATCGTAACCGATGTAGGCCAGCACCAAATGGTAGCCTGCAGGTATGCCAAATTCAATAACACCCGCAGCAACATTACCAGTGGCGGCTTGGGTACCATGGGTTTTGGGCTTCCAGCGGCGATTGGCGCAAAATTTGGGGCACAAGACAAAACCGTAGTTGCCGTAATTGGCGATGGCGGTTTCCAAATGACCCTGCAGGAATTGGGTACCATCATGCAAAGCGGAATCGATGTAAAAATCATGATCCTCAACAACCGCTTCTTGGGCATGGTTCGCCAATGGCAAGAATTGTTCAACGACAAACGTTATTCGTCCGTTGATATTACCAGTCCCGACTTTATCAAATTGGCCGATTCTTATTACATCGCCGGCAAACGCATTTCAGACCGCAAGGATTTGATCAGCTCGCTAGACGAGATGCTGAACCACAAAGGCTCTTACC
This sequence comes from Pedobacter sp. TM02, assembly GCF_059705275.1. Taxonomy (NCBI): domain Bacteria; kingdom Pseudomonadati; phylum Bacteroidota; class Sphingobacteriia; order Sphingobacteriales; family Sphingobacteriaceae; genus Pedobacter; species Pedobacter sp. TM02. The sequence goes on along the minus strand of NZ_AP046530.1, from coordinate 1,039,003 downwards.
TTTTAGAAGTAATGGTAACCAAAGAAAACAACGTATTCCCGATGGTTCCACAGGGATGCAGTGTAAGTGAAATCAGATTAAAATAACCGATTATGAGCACAGAAAGCAACAAACAAGACTTTACCATTACGGTTTATGCCGAAAATCAAATCGGGTTATTGAACCGTATTGCTATCATATTTTCGCGACGCAAGATCAATATCGAGAGCTTAAACACCTCTCCTTCCGAGATCGAGCACATCCACCGTTTCAACATCTTAATTCAGGAAACCGAGGAAGTGGTACGCAAACTGGCCAAACAAATCGAAAAGCAGATCGAAGTACTCAAAGTTTACTACAATACCAACGAGGATATCATCTGGCAAGAAATGGCCCTTTACAAGGTTCCTACCGATGAGATTGCCGAAAAAGTATTGGTAGAACGCCTCCTGCGTGAATATGGTGCCCGTGTAGTCGTGATCAGAAAAGATTATACCGTTTTCGAAACTACCGGACACCGTGAAGAAACCGATAAGCTGATCGAAGTTTTACAGCCTTATGGCCTCATCGAATTTGTGCGCAGTGCCCGCGTGGCCATCATCAAAGCCAGCGAAGGTTTCCATAACAAACTGCGCGAGTTCGAGCGCATCGAACCTGGCCAAGATGTGATAGAAAACGAGTATTTGGATAAAGGCGACAAGGTGTTTACCATGTAGGTGAAGATGGAAGGCGAACAATTAACAACCTAACCAACTAACAACGAAACAATCATGAAATGTACCAAAGTAGTACCGATTTTAAGGATGTTCGATTATGCAAAAGCGGTCGAGTTTTATGTTGATTGGCTGGGCTTCAAAATAGATTGGGAACACCAGTTTGAAGCAAATACGCCTGTCTACATGCAAATTTCATTAGGTGGCATCGAACTGCATCTCAGCGAGCATCATGGCGATTGTTCGCCAGGTGCACATATCCACATCGATTGTACGGGATTGAAGGAATTTCATCGGACTCTTATCGACAAAAAATACAAATACAACAGGCCGGGCCTTGAAAAAACTTTTTATGGTACCTGGTGCGTAACGGTAAACGATCCGTTTTTCAACAAGATATCGTTTAACGAAGCACTACCCGAAAACGAAAAAACAGACTTATAAAAACAAAAGAAATCAACCAAAAATCAACAAATAAAACAATGGCTAATTATTTTAACACATTACCACTTAGAGAAAAATTAAACCAGTTGGGCGTATGCGACTTTATGGATAATTCAGAGTTTCTGGATGGCGTAAATGCACTGAAAGGAAAAAAACTGGTGATCGTAGGCTGTGGCGCCCAAGGCTTAAACCAAGGTTTAAACTTAAGAGATAGTGGGTTAGATGTTGCTTATGCCCTGCGTGCAGCAGCGATTGAAGGCAAACGTGATTCGTGGAAAAACGCCACCGAAAACAATTTTAAGGTGGGCACTTACGAAGAGTTGATCCCTACTGCCGATGTGGTGATCAACCTTACGCCTGATAAGCAGCACACTTCGGTTGTAAATGCGGTAATGCCTTTGATGAAAGAAGGTGCAACTTTATCTTACTCGCACGGGTTCAACATTGTTGAAGAAGGTATGCAGATCCGCAAAGACCTAACCGTAATCATGGTAGCTCCAAAATGCCCGGGCAGTGAGGTTAGAGCCGAATTTGTAAGAGGCTTTGGCGTACCAACCCTCATTGCGGTTCACCCAGAAAACGATCCGCAAGGCAAAGGTCTGGCCCAGGCAAAAGCTTATTGCGTTGGTACCGGCGGACACAAAGCCGGGGTATTGAAATCGTCGTTCGTAGCCGAAGTAAAATCTGATTTGATGGGCGAGCAAACCATTCTTTGTGGCTTGTTGCAAACCGGTGCCATTCTTTCTTTCGACAAAATGGTGGAGCAAGGCATCGATAAAGGCTATGCCTCTAAATTGGTTCAATATGGTATCGAAGTCATCACCGAAGCTTTAAAACACGGTGGCATTACAGCCATGATGGACAGGTTAAGCAATCAGGCTAAAATCAAGGCCTTCGAAATTTCAGAAGAATTGAAAACCATCATGCGTCCCTTGTTCCAAAAGCACCAAGACGATATCATGAGTGGCGAGTTTAGCCGTGTAATGATGGAGGATTGGGCCAACGGCGACAAAAACCTATTGGCTTGGCGCGCCGCTACCGGCGAAACCGCTTTCGAGAAAACCCCAGCTGGCGATGTAAAAATCAGCGAACAGGAGTACTTCGACAACGCCTTGCTTTTAGTAGCCTTTGTAAGAGCCGGCGTAGAATTGGCTTTCGAAACCATGGTTGAGGCAGGCATCAAAGCAGAATCGGCCTACTACGAGTCGCTGCACGAAACACCACTGATTGCCAACACCATAGCACGTAAAAAACTGTTCGAAATGAACCGCGTAATTTCTGATACGGCAGAATATGGCTGCTATTTGTTCGACCATGCCTGCAAACCTTTATTGGCCGATTTCATGACCCGTGTTGATTCGAGCCTGATCGGTAAAAACTACAACGACGGCAAAGACGGCGGCGTTGACAACAGCGCATTGATCCGCGTAAACGAAGTGATCCGTACCCATCCGGTTGAAATTGTAGGCGCCAAATTGAGAAAGGCCATGACTGCCATGAAATCGATTAAAACAGCATAATAATACTACCCCGCACCTCATAGGTTCCGCTGTGAGGTACGGGCAAAAAACAAAACAATATGTCTAAAACACTAGTAGAAAAAATTTGGGATGCCCATATCGTAAAAAGCGAAACCGGTTTCCCCGATATTTTATACATCGACACCCATTTTATCCACGAAGTAACCAGTCCGCAGGCTTTTGACGGCTTGCGTAAACGTGGCTTGCCTGTATTTAGGCCAAAGCAAACCATCGCTACTGCCGACCATAATGTACCTACTTTAAACCAGCACTTGCCGATTAAAGAAGAGCTTTCGCGTTACCAAGTGGATATGCTCACTAAAAACTGTGCAGAGTTTGGTGTAGAATTGTATGGCTTGGGCCATCCTTTTCAAGGGATTGTACACGTAATTGGGCCGGAATTGGGCATTACCCAACCTGGCGCTACCATTGTTTGTGGCGACAGCCATACTTCAACCCACGGCGCATTTGGCAGTATCGCCTTTGGCATTGGCACTTCGCAGGTTGAACAAGTAATGGCTACGCAATGCTTGCTACAGCAAAAGCCAAAAACCATGAAAATCGAAGTCAATGGCCAATTAGGTCTGGGCGTAACCTCAAAGGACATCATCCTGTATATCATTTCGCAGATTTCGGCAGCGGGTGGTACCGGATATTTCATCGAGTACGCAGGTTCGGCTATCACTTCGTTAAGTATGGAAGCACGTATGACCATCTGCAACATGAGTATCGAAATGGGTGCGCGTGGTGGCTTGATTGCGCCAGATCAAATTACTTTCGATTATTTGGAAGGCAGGGAATTCAGCCCTAAAGGCGAAGATTGGGATAAAGCTGTGGCCAAATGGAAAACCTTGTACAGTGATGCCGATGCCAAATTTGACCAGGTATTGAAATTCAACGCCGAGGATATCGAGCCGATGATTACTTACGGTACCAATCCGGGTATGGGCATGGGCATTTCGGCACATATTCCGGCCACTCATGCACAGCCAGAGAGCGAACAGCTGTCGTACCAAAAAGCCTTGGATTACATGGGCTTTGAAGACGATGCTTCCTTGATTGGCAAACCGGTTGATTATGTTTTTATCGGTTCTTGCACCAATTCGCGCATCGAAGACTTACGCGAAGTAGCCGAATTTGTAAAAGACAAGCACAAAGCCGAAAACGTAGAAGTTTGGATTGTGCCAGGCAGCAAGCAGGTAGAAAAACAGGCTAAAGAAGAAGGCTTGGACAAAGTTTTCGAACAAGCTGGCTTTCAATTGCGCGAACCTGGTTGCAGCGCTTGCCTAGGTATGAACGAAGATAAAATCCCGGCAGGAAAGTATTGCGTATCAACCTCGAACAGAAATTTCGAGGGCAGGCAAGGTCCAAATGCCAGAACATTGTTGGTAAGCCCTTTAACCGCGGCCGCGGCGGCCGTTACAGGTAAAATTACCGATGTGAGGGAATTGTTGGCACATGCTTAAGGAAGGTAAAAGTAGCGGTTTTCAGTTCCCAATAAACTAATAACCAATGATACTAATGAACTAATAAACCAAAATATGCCAGAAATAGCTTGGGACAGTAAATTATACGATAAACAGCACCATTTTGTATCAGACTACGGTGCAGATGTATTGCAGTGGTTGGCGCCAAAGCGTGGCGAAGCCATTTTGGATGTAGGTTGTGGCACCGGTCAGTTAGCCAATGAAATTGCCAAAAGCGGAGCAAATGTGGTAGGTACCGATGCATCGGCCAGCATGGTTGCTACCGCCAGGGCAAACTACCCTGACTTGGCTTTTGATGTAGTTGATGCAACCCAGTTACCCTACAATGAGGTATTCGATGCCATTTTCAGCAATGCTACTTTCCATTGGATAGAAAACCAGGAAGGCTTAACCAAAAGCCTTTACCAAAGCCTAAAAAAAGGTGGCCGGTTGGTAGCAGAATTTGGTGGACAAGGCAATGTGCAAAGTATTACCGAAGCCATTGCAACGGCAGCCAAGAATTTGGGATTGGCCAATCAGGTAATTACCAATTTTTGGTACTTCCCTTCCATTGGCGCCTACACTGCCTTACTCGAAAAGCATGGTTTTGAAGTAGAGCAGGCTTGGCTGTTTGATCGGCCTACCCGCTTGAACGGCGAAAGAGGCATGCATACCTGGATGCAGCAATTTGCACAACATGCCTTTAAAGACTTAAGCACCGAACAAGCCGAAGCGATTAAGGATTTGGCCGTAGAGATTTTAAAGCCAAACTATTTCATCAAAGGCGAATGGTTTGCAGATTATAGAAGACTGAGAATTAAAGCCTTTAAGAGGTAAAAGGTTAGAAGGCATAGGGTAGAAGGTTTGAGGCAGATCGACAACCTGAACCAATTACATAAGAAAGAATAACAGTGATAGGTTGTAAGTTTTAGGCCTAAAAAACTATAAACCAAACAACTAACAACGAAACAAAATGAAAAAATTTGAAAAATTAACTTCGGCAGTGGTTCCCTTAAACATAGAGAACATTGATACCGACCAGATTATACCCGCAAGGTTTTTAAAAGCCACCACCAGGGAAGGCTTTGGCGAAAACCTGTTCTGCGATTGGCGTTACGACGGAAACCGCCAGCCAAAACCTGATTTTGTACTGAACGACAAAACCTACAGTGGCAAAATTTTGGTAGCGGGCAAAAACTTTGGTTGTGGCAGCAGCCGCGAGCACGCCGCCTGGGCCATTCAGGATGCCGGTTTTGATGCCGTAGTAAGCAGTTTCTTTGCCGATATTTTTAAAGGCAATGCACTAAACAACGGTTTGTTGCCCGTACAGGTAAGCGACGGTTTTTTGCATCAGCTATTTATCGCCGTTGCCAAAGACCCAAAAACAGCAGTAACCATCGATTTGGAAAAACAGACCATTACCCTGTTAAGTACCGGCCAGCAAGAAAGCTTCGAAATCAATCCTTACAAAAAATCATGTCTCATTAACGGCTACGATGATATTGATTTTATCCTCAACCAAAAACCCTTGATCGAACAATTTGAAAAAGAAGTGAAACCTTAAAAACCAATCTCAATACTCAAATCTCACATCTCATATCTCAATACGCTATACCCACCATGTTCAAACCATTCGTCCACCTACAAAATCTCAGCCTAAGTTACCACAGCAAAGTGGTGCTCAAGGATTTGTATTGGGAAATGCAGGTTGGCGAAAACCTGGTAATTGGTGGCGAAAGCGGCAATGGAAAAACCTCGTTGGCCAAGGCCATTGCAGGCTTAACTCCCGCACAGGGAAGCATTGAAATCAACTTTGACGAATTGAGCAGTTTGCCCAAACAAGTGCTGTACGTTGAAAGCTGGTACCAGTTTAAAAACCTCGAAGGTGTGGCCAATTTCTATTATCAGCAGCGCTATACTAGTCAGCAGGCTAAGGAAACCTTAACCGTTCATGCCGAATTGATGGCTTACGGCAAGGAAAACAAGCTCCACTTCGACAAAGTAGAACCGATTTTAGAGGCTTTGAGCCTTATCGCTTTTGCCAGTTCGCAACTGATCGAGCTTTCGAGTGGCGAGCACAAAAAACTGCAATTGGCAAAGGCTTTATGGCTACAACCCCAATTGCTCATTATTGACCAGCCCTATACTGGCCTGGATGTAGCTTCGCGCCAAAACCTGAACGTTTTATTGGATCAATTGGCCGAAGCAGGCGCCCAACTCATTTTAATCAGCAACGACACCGAACTGCCTGCCTGTATCAATCGTTTTGCCACCCTAAAAGATGGCCAATTGGTACAAGTTGATACTGTTGAAACCAGCAATCCCATTCCAACAAACCAGTTGGAAAATATCCCGGATTTCTTGAAAGAATCGCCGATTTATTCTTCAAGTGATATCGTTAAAATGGTGAATGTCAACATCAGCTATGGCAACAAGCAAGTATTAAAAAACATCAACTGGGAAGTAAAGGCCGGCGAAAAGTGGCTATTGCAGGGGCATAACGGCTCTGGCAAATCAACTTTGCTGAGCTTGGTTAACGGCGACCATCCCCAATCTTATGCCAATGAATTGTATTTATTCGGCAACAGAAGAGGCAGTGGAGAAAGCATTTGGGATATCAAGCAGCACATTGGACTGATTTCTCCAGAATTTCATTGGTATTTCGATCCTACGGCTACCGTTTTTGCCAGCATTGCTTCAGGCTTTTACGATAGTGTAGGCTTGTTTCAGCAACTGCCCTACTCCAAAGCCTGCCAGGTAGACGAACTTATTGAATATTTTGGCTTAGCCGCTTCGCGCAACGCATTGCTCAGCACTTTGCCTTTGGGCAAGCAGCGCTTGGTGCTATTAGCCCGAACCATTATCAAAAACCCTGAACTGCTCATTTTAGATGAGCCTTGCCAAGGGCTAGATCAACAACAGACACAACATTTTAACCAACTGGTAGATGCCCTTTGCGCCAACGGGATGACCCTCATTTATGTAGGCCATTTCGAATCGCAACTGCCCAGCTGCCTAACCTATCGGCTTCAGCTCCATCAGGGCGAAGTTGTTAAAAACACAAAAACTTACGAAACACAAAAAGAATTAGCATAATGGAGAAACATATTTTAGTTATTCCGGGTGATGGAATTGGACCAGAAGTAACCCAATGGGGAAAAGCGGTTTTGCAGCACATTGCAAGCACCTACGGCCACAATTTTACCTTCGATGAAGCATTAATGGGCCACGTTGCCATCGAAGCAACAGGAAACCCGCTGCCAGACGAAACCCTTGAAAAAGCTAAAAAGAGCGATGCCATCCTCTTTGGAGCGGTTGGCCATGCCAAATATGACAATGACCCCTCGTTAAAAGTACGCCCCGAACAAGGGTTGCTCAAAATCAGGAAGGAACTTGGCCTGTACGCCAACCTTCGCCCTATCCTATTGTTCGATGAGCTGCTGCACGCTTCGAGCATTAAACCCGCCATCTTAAAAGGAACCGATATTTTGTTCTTCAGGGAACTGACCGGAGATGTGTACTTTGGTGAAAAATCGCGTTCGGAAGACCGGCAAACCGCCTCCGACCTGATGATCTACCATAAATACGAAGTAGAGCGCATTGCCCATAAAGCCTACGAAGCGGCTCGACTGCGCAGCAAGAAACTATGCTCGGTTGATAAAGCAAACGTACTCGAAAGTTCACGTTTGTGGCGCGAAACCGTTCAGGAAGTAGCCAAACAATACCCCGACGTGCAAACCGAGCACATGTTTATCGACAACGCAGCCATGCAGCTCATCAAAGACCCTAAACAATTCGATGTAGTGCTAACCGCGAACTTGTTTGGCGATATTTTAACTGATGAGGCTTCGCAAATTGCCGGATCAATGGGCATGCTGGCTTCGGCTTCTGTTGGCGACGGCACAGGTTTCTTCGAACCTATCCACGGTTCGGCACACGATATCACCGGAAAAGATTTAGCTAATCCTTTGGCTTCTATCCTATCGGCTGCCTTGATGCTCGAAATCAGCTTTGGCCTAAAAGAAGAAGCCAAAAAGATTGTCGACACAGTTGACAAAGTGCTGAAAGAAGGCTTTAGAACCAACGATATTGCCGATGCGGCCACGAACAGGTATAAAGTACTGGGCACCCAAGAAATGGGCAAGCTGGTATTGAAATTTTTATCCAATCATTAACCTAAAACCCTAAGACGATGCTACACGACCCTAACAAAGTTTATATTTTTGACACTACCCTACGCGATGGTGAACAGGTTCCTGGATGCCAGCTAGATACCGGCCAAAAGGTTGAAATCGCCAAATCGCTGGAGCGCTTAGGCGTAGATGTGATTGAAGCCGGTTTCCCAGTATCGAGTCCCGGCGATTTTAACAGCGTTATCGAATTGTCGAAAGCTGTAAACGATCCGATTATCTGTGCGTTGACCAGAGCCAACAAAAACGATATTGATGTAGCGGCCGATGCTTTGCGCTATGCCAAAAGACCGCGTATCCACACCGGTATCGGAGCCTCTGACATGCACATCAAAACCAAGTTTAACAGTACCCGCGAAGAAATTTTGGCCCGTGGCGTAGAAGCCGTAAGATATGCCAAACAATATGTAGAAGACGTTGAGTTTTATGCAGAAGATGCAGGCAGGGCCGATATCCAGTTCTTGGCCAAGATGATCGAATCGGTAATCGCCGCCGGCGCAACGGTGGTCAACATTCCAGATACCAATGGCTATTGCTTGCCAGATCAATACGGTTCTAAAATCCTGTACCTCAAAGAAAACGTAAAAAATATCGATAAAGCCATCATTTCTGTGCACTGCCACAACGATTTGGGCTTGGCAACTGCCAATTCTATCGCAGGTCTGCAAAACGGTGCCCGCCAGGTAGAATGTACCATTAACGGCATTGGCGAGCGCGCTGGCAATACCTCTATGGAAGAAGTGGTTATGATTTTAAAGACCCACAAAAGCCTTAACCTGCACACGCAGATCAATACCCAGGGTTTTTACAACATCAGCAGGCATGTGAGTCAGCAGATGCACATGCCGGTACAACCCAACAAAGCCATTGTGGGTGGCAACGCCTTCTCGCACAGCTCGGGCATCCATCAGGATGGCTTCCTGAAAAACCGCGAGAACTACGAAATCATTAAACCGGAAGATGTAGGTTTTCCTTCGGCTGCCATTGTTTTAACCGCAAGAAGCGGCAGGCACGCCTTGAAGCACCACTTAGACCGCTTGGGCCACAACCTGGAAAAAGCACATTTAGATATCGTTTACCAACAGTTTTTGATTTTGGCCGATAGCAAACAAGGCATAGACGACCACGATTTGAATCAGTTGGTGGCTTTGCATTTGGCATATAAATAAGTCTTTAGCCGATAGTCCGTGGTTGATGGTCTAGTCAAATGAAAAAATCAGCCAATAGCCAATAAACCTCGAACTAATCGACTAATTAGCCAATGACTAACGAAACAATAAGCCAATGAACTTCATGACAATACCACATACATTTGATTTTTTAGCGGCGGCCGAAAGGCTCGAAGGTACCGTGTTGCGTACGCCATTAGAATACAATGCCCGCTTATCGGAAAGATATGGTGCCGAAATCTACCTTAAGCGCGAAGACAAACAGGTAGTACGCTCTTACAAATTGCGCGGTGCCTACAACATGATGAGCCAAATTCCCGCCGAGCAAATGCAGCATGGCGTAGTTTGTGCCAGTGCAGGCAATCATGCACAGGGCGTAGCTTATTCTTGCAAAAAACTAAAAATCAAGGGCACTATTTTCATGCCCGAGATTACGCCAAAACAAAAGGTAAGTCAAACCGAATTGTTTGGCAATGGCTGGATAGACATTGTGCTGGTTGGCGATACTTTCGACGATTGCCTGGCAGAAGCCTTGCGTTTTACCGAAGCCAACCACATGACGTTCGTACCTCCTTTCGACCACTATCATGTTATCGAGGGACAAGGAACCGTTGGTGTGGAAATATTGGAAGACCTGCCTGACGCAGCAGTTATCATTATGCCAATTGGCGGTGGAGGCTTGGCTTCAGGTACGGGCATGTACCTCAAAAATACCAAACCCAACATCGAGTTGATAGGCGTAGAACCTGAAGGTGCCCCTTCTATGGATGCCGCTTTCAAGGCTGGACATCCGGTAAAGCTAGATCAGATCAACCGATTTGTTGATGGCGCTGCCGTTAAATCGGTCGGCTCGCTTACCTACCCAATCTGTAAAGAGGTTTTAGACGAGGTATTGTTGATCCCAGAGGGAAAGGTATGCACCAGCATCTTAAAGCTATACAATGAAGATGCCATTGTTGCCGAGCCTGCAGGCGCACTAGCCGTAGCTTCGCTTGATTACTGTGCTTCAAAAATCAAAGGCAAAAAAGTTGTCTGTGTGGTGAGCGGTGGCAATAACGACATCGAGCGTATGCAGGAAATCAAGGAAAAATCTTTGCTTTTCGAAGGGCTCAAACATTATTTTATTGTGCGTTTTCCGCAACGTCCGGGTGCATTAAAGCTTTTTGTTACCGAAGTTTTAGGTCCGCACGACGATATTACCCGTTTCGAGTTCATCAAAAAAACCGAACGCGAAAATGGTCCGGCTTTGGTAGGCATCGAGTTGAGGGACAGGGAAGATTATTCGAGCCTGCTCGAGCGCATGAAAGCCTTTAAATTCGATATTATCGAATTGAACCAAGACCAGACTTTGTTTGAGTATCTGGTTTAACTATCCTTGTTGGTATGACGGATTAAATCGTTGGCGAAGAACACCAACGATAGCAATTGATAAGATGGTATTTACAATTCTCCTCCCTTGGAGGGGTGCCCAAGAGGCGAGGTGGTTAACTATATTGGTCTATTAAACACCCCGGTCTGCGACCAAAATCTTTGGCTACGTCATCAAATCATTAACGAAGCATCCTGGCACTTGTTGGTGTTCTTCACCAACAAGACTGCTCCATATTTTATTTGGCTTCCACCCTCAACTTTCCTTCTTTGGCCGGACAACCAAAAGGAAATATTTTCCGTACCTTAAGGTATGCGAAGCCTGTTGTTTTTTTTATGTTGCTTCTGTCTCATTCAGAAAATAAAGGCTTTAGAATATCCCGACCAGGCTAGTTATCTCCTGGCAAATCCTTTGGGCAAGCACGATGGCAATGATGGACACTGGCTCAAAACAGACCGAAAACATCATAATGCCATTTGGAGCAGGGCCAACACTGTGAACCTACTTAAAGCAGACGGCTTTAACCAGTACCGCGATATTGCAGAGCGATCTGATTTTTACAAATGGTTTCAGCATCAAACCGATTCGGTGGGCTTCGAAACCAAATGGGCAGGCATAGCCGCCATTACAACTGGCAAGCTGAGTAAGCTCCTTAGCGAAGTACCCAGGCTTACCGGCAATTCTAATCTTGAAATCCAGCATTTTGTTCAGTATGGCAACCAGCTCATTTTCGAAGACATCTGGCCCGATCTTCAAAATTTATACACAGGTATTTGTTTAAAGGGAAAAGCCGCCGAACAATGGGACGGCGAACTGCTGCTCAGGGAACAACGGCTCATCGACCCTTCGTACCAAAAACTATCCAGCCATTCGTTACGCATGTTGGCAAAATCCTTACGCAGAGAGAACCTGCTTTCTAAATTTATACCCGGATTGGAATTTGAGGGCAACCTGCTCAACATCCGCGACAGATGGAACTACGGCATGAAGATGATGGGCTATAAACACCTGAACTAAGCATAAAAATCGACAAGTTAAAATTTGGATAGGCGATTAATTGATAGGCAAATGCGTTGCCGAACTAAAAGATCATGGTTTCATCTTTCCCACAAACAAAATGTTACAATGTGTGTTTTTCTATTCAATCATATTTGGCAGCAGATTTGCATGGCTTTATGCAAAACACACACAACATGAAAAAGATAACCTTACTCCTACTTTGCATTGCCACACTAGGTCTGGCGTCTTGCAAAAAAGACACTATCATCAACCAAACTACGCCTAACCGCACCATTATTTTTGATAGGTCGCCAAACAGCTGGAAACTTTTATCGGGAACCACCAACACGTATTATGTTGATTTAGATGCGAGCGAAATAGACAACATCAATGTACGACAAGAAGGTGTATTGGTCTATATCTCAACCGATGGCACAACAACAACCGGTTACTTCCAAATTCCAAATTCGGCACAACGCTATGATTATGACATCTATACCGGTTATATTAGGGTCTATTCTTACGGCTTGCCTCCAACCACTACAACCAGAATAAAAGTAGTGTTGATTGCAGCAGATAATATTACTTAAGAATCAAGAATTTCAAAAACCTAAAAAGGCCGATATCCATTAAGATATCGGCCTTTTTGATAAATATATCTAATTATAAATTTCAGTTTTTATCAAAGTAACCTTTGCTTAAAATTCTAAAAAACGACTGATGTTCGCCTGGATGTGATCGTTTTTTTGATGTTCGCCACTGTTCAGTTGCAAAGCCCTGATCTGTACGCCGTTCCTCTCCAGCAACAATTCGTCGAAAAAGCCTTTGTAATAAACCTCCTTTACTTCAAAGCGCCTACTGTTCCAAGTGCTTTTAAGCTCTACCCATTCGGCATAAAAAGCGATTTGTGCCTTGTCGGTTTTTAAACCAAGCTGCAGGGCTTCTTCCCTACTCAGGATTACGGCATTGCCCAATATACGCGCCGTATATAAAGCCGTTGGGTGCTGGTAAACCTGCTCTGGCCTATCGTTTTGCAAAAGTTCGCCCTGCCTTAAAATCAGCAAGCGGTCGGCCAGAAAAAGCCCGTCTGTCGGGTCGTGCGAAACCAAAATTACGGTAATGCCCATTTCTTTAGCCAAGCGTTTAATATCGGCGCGCAACTGGTTTTTCAGCAACGAATCAACTTGGCTAAAAGGTTCGTCCAGCAATAACACTTTGGTATCGCTTACCAAAGCTTTAGCAATGGCCACACGTTGCTGCTCGCCCCCGCTTAGCTCGGTAATCTTTTTGTTTTGAAGGTGACTGATATGCAAATGCTCCATCATTTGAAGCGTTTTAGCCTCTTTGGCGGCTACATTGGTGTTGGGCAACATAGAGGCGATGTTGTCGTAAACCTTTGCATAGATATTGAGCGAAAAATCCTGGGTTACCATCTTCATATCGGCATGGCCAGGTATCAGTTGCTCGTCTGGTCCCTTTACCCTTTTGCCATTGAATACAACTTCGCCAGAATCAGGCTTGAGCAAACCATATATGCACTTGAGCAAGGTTGATTTTCCGGAACCGCTTTCGCCAATAATAGCTACGATTTCGCCTTTGTTGATCGCAAAGCTAATGTTGTTAACACCAGAGGCCTGGGTTTCCTGGTATTGTTTATGGAGCTGCTTTACCGTTATGATTTCTTCGTTCACAGCGTAAAGATAGGAAAAAGAGGTAGAAGGTGGAGGGGGCTAGAGGTGGAAGGCTTAAGATGAAATACTATGAGCTATGGACTATAGTCTAAATCAACCCTAAACAAAAAACCTCGCGAAGTTTAAAAACTTCGCGAGGGCAATCAGGATTTATTTGTGTGTGGTGTGTGTTTATTAGTTCAGTCCGAAGGTTAAGCCAAAGGCCATGTTTTTAAGTCCCTTTTGTGGCGCACTGTCGAACATATCGTTGGCATAATATTTAACAAAGGCACCTAAACCATTGTAACCGAAGCGCAACGTACCGCCATAACGGAATGGCGCAAAATTGTAATCGTCCTTAAATTTCTCTTTGCCACGCTCGTCGCTGATCTGTTTAACCTTGCCATTGAGCAGGAAGCTGATTTCAGGGCCGATGACAAAATAGAAGCGTTTACCGTTGTCGTTCTCTTTGGTACGGAACTCGAAGTTTAGCGGAATGTGCAGGTAGCTGCTCGAGAAACGGTTCTTGCTAAAGATAATCGGTTCTTCGATATAGGTTAACTGCGACATGTTCTTTTGCATGGTGATGTTCTTTTTCAATCGGATCAAGGTCCAGTCGAAACCACCGGCAACATAAACTTTAAAGTTAGGGTTAAACCTGTAGCCAAATTGGATCACATCAAATGAAACAGTACTGGTTTTTCCTGCCTTGTAGTCTAAAAAATCGTTGGTTGGCGATAAAGAAAAGCTGCCATTATCAATCAATTTAGAAAAGCCGATATCTAAACGGGTAAAAGTGATACCTCCTACAAAACGACCGTTTTTCGCCATTGTACCTGTACTGTCTCTCTTGCCAATGGTAATGCCCAAGCCATAGTTGATATCGAATTTTTTGCGTTTAACGCTATCTTGTTCCCTACCATTACCTTCTTGTGCTTTTGCACCCAAGCCTGCCAGCATGGTAAGTCCGCTTACCAAAACTGCTGTTAATACTAAACGTTTCATTGTGTCGGTTTATTTGTGTTCTTTAATTCTTGTTTTTATTTTTTGGGTTTAACCTTACAAACCCCAAGTTGATTCCTATAATCGACGAGTTATCGTCATCATCGGTATTGAACCTGATGAGTTTTTTATCTCTTTTGTCTATTTTCTCTACAACGAAGTTGACCAAATCTCCCACATTTCTGATCCCTTTTTTCTCGGTTGCCACTTCTGTTTCGCTAATGGTATTTACATTCTCCAATCTCTGTGGAACCTCGGCGCTGGCCATCATGGTTTGACTGTTCTCTGTGGCTGCTACTGCTGCTTCTTTAGGTACTACGTTCATCGGTTCGATTTCGATCTTCTTAATAGGTAGATGGGCAATCATTGCATTTGGTTGCAAGTCGTTTTCTTTTTTCTCCAAATTATTTTCAGGAAGCACATTTTCGGCCGTACGCACTTTCATGGTTTGTACAGGCGCATTGGCGAAACTTTTGTTACTGTTATTGGCTGTATTTGACAGGTTTTCTTCGGCAATTACAGTATTTCCAGTTGTAATCGGTGCTGCTGTTTGGCCAGTTGTGGCTACAGCTGCAGCGCCGCGCAACCTGATTTTTTCAGTTTTTTGAAAAACCAGCAGGGCGGTAATCGCTACGGTTACGCTGGCCGCGGCCATCCAATAAACTGGAAAACTGCGTTTGCGTTTAGGGGCAAGCTGCTGTTCAATATTGGCCCATAAATTTGCCGATGGCGCAATCTCTGCATCCCTAAATTTGTCTTTAAACAAATTATCAAATTCTTTATCCGGCATGTGTTGCATAACCAAAGCCCTCCATTTTAATAATTTCTTGTTGCAATATTGCTCTAGCCCTCGACAGCTGCGACTTGCTTGCCCCTTCGGTAATGCCCAATGTTTGGGCAATTTCCTTGTGCGAGTAGCCCTCAATGGCATACATGTTAAACACCATGCGATAGCCGTCGGCCAGTTTTTGTATCACTTTTAATAAATCCTGCATGCCCAAGCTGCTAAAATCAAAGCCTTGCGAAGGCTGTTCATACGCATCTTCAATAGGCACCACATTCATCATGCGCAGGTTTTTTCTGTAGCTTTCAATGGCGGTGTTTACCATAATACGCCTCATCCAGCCTTCAAACGAGCCATCGCCACGGTAATCTGTTACCTTTTGAAAAATCTTTACGTAGCCCATCTGCAAAACATCTTCAGCCTCCATACGATCTTTGGCGTAGCGCATGCAAACCGCCAGCATTTTTGATGCAGTTTGCTTGTACAGCATTTCCTGCATTTGCCGGTTGCCTGCTTTGCAGCCTTCCATTAAATCATCAATCGTATATGTTTTGGTCACCTTCATGCGTTGTTTGTATAGGGTAGATGAGCCCTAGCGGTAAAAGGTTGCAAGCAACCTCAAAAAAATATTTTCTCAGTAAGTTGGCGAAAACAAATATGGCTCGGGGCTTTAACTTTTCCAGGCCAAACTCAAGCTGCCCAAATGCTTTACATCCAATACCTATCGCTTTACCTTGAACAGTCTAAAATCTTCTTTGTAGGTTAAAAACAGCGAGTGGTTAAACTGCAATTGCGAATCGGAATGGTCAAGATCCAAGTGAGGCTCGAAACGAACATCGAGGTAAAGATGTGGCACCAGTTCTTTTTGATAGGCATAACGCAGGGCAATGATATTCCTGCCGCTTTGCTTAAAGCCTTTATCATACAGGTTATCAGAAACCGATTGATACAATGGCATGCCTTTAATGGTGATAAAGTTATTGCCTTTCCAGTAAGAAGCCAACAAACTGCCCCATTTGGTGTCGACGCCTGCATTAAGCCAAAGACCAAAGCCACCTTGGTAGGCGCGTACTTTGGTAGGCGAAAAATCCTTATAAACAGCAACATAGTTATCGGTATAAACCTCTTTAACGTTGCCTCCAATAGCTTTGTGCAGCTTTAAGCCAGTAGCGCCGTTAAATAAAGTGCTGATGGGGATTTCCTTCAGCAAATCGATCTGGCCACCCTGGTGATAGGCCAAAAACTGCGCCGGAAAACTCAGCTTCCAGCCACCACCCCATTGGGCCAAAGTAGTTTCGGTTTGGAGGCCTCCGATGATCTCTTCTTTTTCTGGCGATCCTTTGTAGATCATTTTTTGCCAGGCAATCCAGCTGTCGAGCCTGAACTTTTCACGTTCGATCAGCAATTGCGTACCATATTCGATGGGTGTTGTAATCTTGCGTTCAAAATCGTAAATCGGCTCGATGTAGCCGTGTTGGATATTGCCCTCCAAACTTCCAAATACCAAGGTTAGGTTACGTTTGTGGTATTTTACATTGAACAAGGGCTTGGCATCATAAATACCTTCCCGTCCAAAATCTTTGCGTAAATAGGCCCCTGCAGTAATGGCCAGGTTCGGATTGGCAAAATAAACCAATTGCGGTTCGAGCTGTGTGCCATACAGCGTATAGCCATCATGAAATTTATTGGAGTATTCGTAATTTCTGACGTAGTTGAAGTTGTAGAAATTAAAATGGAGTTCTTTGTCTAAACTATCGGCCGGACGAATGCGGTTGAATATGGCTTCGTTGCTGAATTGGGCCTGTGCAAAACAGCCTGTGCAAATCAATAACAAAGTAAGTAGCTGTTTCTTCATGCTTTGGAAATAAATTATTTTTCGTTTTTCTCTCTGATCTTTTTGTAGAATTTGACGCCCATCATAATCACCAGGGCCAAACCCATAATGCCTACCAGGCCATAAATCCAATCAACGGCATTTTTCAGGATGACGATAAATACAATAGCTACCATAAAGATGGTGGCCAGTTCGCGCCATAAACGCAACTTCATGCTATTCAACTTATAAATACCGGTACGCAGCTGCTTCATCATCCTTTGGCAAACAAAATGATAAACCAGCAAGCCAACCACGAAGCCCAGCTTGACCAGCATCCAATCAAATTGCAACAGGTAAGGATGAGTATACAGCATGAGCGAGCCCGCCAACACAGCAATGATCATGGCTGGCGTGGCAATGATCTTCCACACCGTGGCCTCCATTTTGGTAAACTGGGCTATTAAAATGCTCCGCTCCGGCTCTTTCTTGGCATTGGCTTCTGTATGGTAAATAAACAGGCTAAGGATATAGAAAAGTCCCGCCATCCAGCTGATGACGAACACCACATGTACCGCTAAAAAGAACCTGTAATAATCTTCCATTAGTTTTTTATTTGCTCCCAGGTCTGTGGCGCACAAACCTGGGATAAGTGAATCACAGACCTGGGAGGGATGAAATAAAGTTCTATAATTAGTACTTAAACTCCTTGACCACTTCGATGGCGTATTTCACATGATCAAAAGGAATATCTGGCATAATGCCATGACCCAAGTTAAAAATAAAACCGTTCTCGCCGCGCATGCGCTCAAACAGTTGCAAAATATGTTTCTTGATCACCGGTTTATCGGCATACAAGATATGCGGATCTAAATTGCCCTGCACGGCGATGTTGGCCGGCAATGCTTTTTTGATGTTCAGCAAATCGGCATTCCAATCGACAGAAATCACATCGGGCTGTGCCGTTGCCATAATTGGGGCAAACACCGAACTGCCTTTGCAGAAAGAAATAACCGGGATATTGGTCCTGTTCAGTCCGGCAATAATCTGTTGGTTGTATTGGTGCGAAAACTCCTGATAATCGTTCCACGACAAAGCCAAGGCCCAGCTGTCGAACAACTGCAGGGCATTTACACCGGCCTCAATTTGCAGGTTCAGGTAATCGGTGGTTACCTTGGCAATTTTAGCCAATAGCCTATGCGCCAATTCGGGATGGTTGTGAATTAAAAGCTTGGTGGTTTTGAAGTCTTTCGACGAACCGCCCTCTACCAAATAGCTCATAACGGTAAAAGGAGCACCGGCAAAACCAATGAGCGGAATACTGCCGTTTAAACGTTGCTGAATAACCTTAATGGCATCGGCCACATACTGCAAACGGTCGATCACGTCGGTTTCTAAACGCTCAATATCTTCGGCGGTACGTACCGGATTGGCAAATTTGGGGCCTACGCCTTGGGTAAAGCTCAAATCGCCTCCCATGGCCTCGCCGGTTACCAAAATATCAGAAAACAAGATCGCTGCATCAATGCCCAGCAAATCAACCGGCAACATGGTTACGTCGGCCGCAATTTCCGGGGTTTTGCACATCTCTAAAAAGGTGTACTTGTTCTTGATTTCCCAATACTGGGGCATGAAACGTCCAGCTTGGCGCATCATCCATACGGGTGGGCGTTCTGTTGGCTTTGAAAAGGCGGCGTCTAAAAACAGGTTATTCTTCATTTGGGGTATTAGGCCAGGTTATTGGCTTCTTTCTCTATAATTTTAATAATTTCTTGTGCTCTTGAGGTGGTAGCCAGTTCCTTGGCTTTGGCGATATAGGCTTTGGACCGTTCGCCGTCTTTTTTGCGCAGGGCCAAATTGGCCAGGTGGATCAGTACAAAGGCCTTGTCGTTTTTGCCTCCCAACGGAAATCGGCTGGCAATCTGAAAATGGTGCTCGGCCTTATCGAAATCTTCGCGTTGCAGGGCAATATTGGCCCGCATAAACTCGTAATAGCCACGGCGGTTTTTGGCCAGGCGGTCTGGATTGCCAACTTCGTTCAGTATTTCTTCTGTTTTATCGTAGTCGGCATTCTTAAAGTGCTTAGAGGCCAGCAATACCGAACTGTGCTTAAAGTGGGTCCACAGCACAAATAAACACAAAAAGCCGGCTATAGCAGCCAGCTGGTATTGATTGTAGTATACACTTACGAGCGCCGAGACACCAAAAATGGCCATCAGCGCATATCTGCTCTTGGTATTATACATTAATGTGCTACATCTGTGAATTTATAGCCAACTCCTCTGATCGAGTGGAAATACACCGGATTTTTTTGGTCGGGCTCAAAATATTTACGGAACGTCAGGATAAAGTTGTCGATGGTACGGGTTGACGGGTACACGTCGTAGTTCCAAACGGTTTCCAAAATCTGCTCGCGCGAAACGGCTTCGTTCTTGCGCTCGATGAGCAGTTTGAGCAACATGGTCTCCTTTTTGGTTAAAGGCACCACAACCCCATCGTCTTGCTTCAATTCGAACGAGTTGAAATAAATGGTTTTATCACCAATTTTATAAGAATTCAGTTCTTTCAGGTCGTCTGACTTCAGGCTGCGTTTTACCAAAATGCCCACACGCAAAATCAGTTCTTCCAAGTTAAATGGTTTCACCAAATAATCGTCGGCACCTTTTTTAAGGCCCATTACCCTGTCTTCGCTGGTATTTTTGGCGGTTAAGAACAAGATCGGCACTTCGGTATTTTCGAGGCGAATGGTTTCGCAAACCTGGAAGCCGTCCATTTCCGGAAGCATCACATCCAGGATAATCAGGTTGAAGCGCTCTTCCTTAAATACTTTCAATGCGGTTTTGCCGTCTTTTACGGCATGTACTTTATAGCCTTCTAATTCGAGGTTTAATTTAATGGCATCTAACAAATGGTCTTCGTCTTCTACCAACAGTATTCTTAATTTTTGTGGCATATCAATTAAATGTTACTTCAAAAATGGCGCCTTGCGGCACGTTATCTTTCACGCTGATGTCAGCGTCGTGGTTTTGCAATACTTCTTTAACAATAAACAAGCCAAGTCCGGTACCTTTCGATTTCCGGACATTTTCATCTCCCACACGGTAAAATTTATCAAAAATATGCATTTTTTCGTTGTCCGGAATGCCCGGACCTTTGTCTGAAACGGTTAAAAAGGGCTTTCCGTCATTTTGACAGAGCGCTACTGCAATTTCGGCACAGGGACCAGAATATTTAACCGCATTCTCAACCAGGTTGGTTACTACAGACGAAAGCGCAAACTGATCGCCAACTACCTTAATGCCAGGTTTAATTGCTGTATTGATCAGCTGCTGGTTGCCACAAGAATGAACCTGCAATCGATCGGTGATTTTATTAACGAGTTCCGAAAAATCGAATTCTTCTTTCGGAAAGGAATAGGTACGGCTCTCAATTTTGGTAGCGAGCAACATATTCTCTACCAAATCGTCTAATCGCTCAATATCTTTTAAGGAGTTTCGCAATAAAGTAGTACGTTGCTCTTTATCCAGATCTCTTTTCTTGATGGTTTCTAGCGACAGCTTGATGGCGGCCAAGGGCGATTTGAGTTCGTGCGTTACCGACAGCAGGAAATTCTGTTGCTGCTCATGCAGTTTGTCTTCTTTTTTAATGGAAGCGTGGATAAAATAGGCACCCACACACAATAAAAACAAGAAAACCGAGCCTTCGCCCATCACCATGGCCATACGTTGAGGTTGCAGGCGGATCACCACCGTTCCCCACCAAAACATCTCTAGCAAGGCATAGAGCAACAAAAAGTAGAATATCAAGATCGATTTTTTCATGCTGCTTTTTTACGATTTTCTGAATACTAAATCCAATGCATCAAAAATAGCTCTTTTTGCCTTTTCTAATTCAATTTTTGTATGGGCAGCCGAAACAAATCCTACTTCGTAGCCCGATGGGCCTAAGTAAATGCCCCGGTTGAGCAATTCGCGGTGCATCATTTTGAATTTCTCCATGCTGGCCGGATCGATAGCCTCGGCAGTCTGGATCTGCTCGGCATCGGTAAAGGCGAACCAGAAAATAGAGCCAATGGTAAATACTTTTAACTTATAGTTTCTGGCGGTTGCAAAACGCTGGATGCTTTCGGCAAATTCTTGCGCCTTGGCATTGAGCTCTTTGTAAAATCCAGATTTCAGGAGTTCGGTTAGGGTGGCAATACCTGCGGCCATGGCTACCGGATTGCCCGATAAAGTTCCAGCCTGGTACACGCCGCCATCGGGCGAAATGTGGCCCATAATCTCTGCCGAAGCCCCATACATACCTACAGGAAGACCTCCTCCTATGATTTTGCCATAAGTTACAATATCAGGTTTAATACCATAGTGGGCCGCTGCACCTTCGAAACCTAACCTGAAGCCGGTGATTACCTCGTCGAAAATCAACAAAGCTTTATTGGCGGTACAGGCTTCTCTTAAAAATTCGATGTATTCCTTATCCTGGATCAGCAAACCGTTATTGGCCGGAATACCTTCGATGATAACCGCAGCTACCTGATCTTTAAACTGTGCAAAAGCCTCGGTGATGGCATTTTTATCGTTGAGTGAAATAACAATGGTTTCGGCCGCGAACGACTGTGGCACGCCCGCCGACGAAGTTTCGCCGAAAGTAACCAAGCCAGAACCGGCCTTTACCAACAACGAATCGCTGTGGCCATGATAGCAGCCCTCGAACTTGATGATTTTATCTTTACCGGTATAGCCTCTGGCCAGCCTAATGGCCGACATCACCGCTTCGGTGCCTGAACTGGTAAAACGGATTTTCTCTACAAAACGGTTGTTTTTGATGATCAGTTCGGCCAATTCGTTTTCTAAGGCCGTAGGTGCGCCGAAGCTCATGCCATTTTGCATCACCTCGATTACCTTTTCCCTGATTTTGGCATTGTTATGGCCTAAAATAAGCGGACCCCAGCTGGCGCAGAAATCGATAAATTGGTTGCCATCGGCATCCCAAATCATGCAGCCATCGCCTTTTTGGATAAACAGCGGCGTTCCGTAAACCGATTTGAAAGCCCTTACCGGCGAGTTTACCCCACCAGGAAAATAAGTTTTCGATTTGGCATAAAGCGCGGCTGATTTTTCGCGGCTAATGTCTGGTTTGCTGCTCGTGTTGATCGGCATTTCGGCCTCATTGCCCGAGAAGATTTTTTTTAACGATTCTAACATTCTTATAAGGTTGAAGGCCTCAGGGTAGAAGGTGGAGGGGTATAAGGCATTTATATCCTCAGCCATTAACCTTTCATCCTAGGTCATTTCTATTTAAGGTGGGAGTTGGAGTATAGAAGGCGGAAGATTGGAGTACTTGAACCCTCAACCATTTAACCTTCTGCCTTCCATTCTCCATTACATCCATTTTTGTGCTACAATATCTCTAATGTGGTAAGTGGTAATTACGCTGGCTCCTGCCCTGGCAAAAGCGTGCATGGTTTCCATTACTACTTTTTGTTCGTCTATCCAGCCTCTTTGCGCCGCTGCTTTGATCATCGAGTATTCTCCCGATACATTATAGCAGGCAATAGGCAGGTCGGTGTTTTGCTTTAATTTACTGATGATATCCAAATAGGCCAAGGCAGGCTTTACCATTAAGATATCAGCTCCTTCGCCTTCATCTAACAATGCTTCTCTTAAGGCTTCGGCGCCATTTCTGAAATCCATTTGGTAGGCTTTCCTATCGCCTTTGCTTGGCGCACAATCGGCAGCTTCTCTGAATGGACCATAGTACGAGGAGGCAAATTTGGTGGCATGCGACATGATGGCTACATTTTCGAAACCATTGCCGTCTAGTTTATGCCTGATGGCAGCCACCCGGCCATCCATCATATCAGACGGAGCTAGCATATCGGCACCGGCTTCGGCATGATTGAGGGCCATCTTGGCAATCAGTTCAACCGTGATATCATTTTGTACGTAGTCGTTTTTCAAAATGCCACAGTGGCCATGTGTGGTGTAAGAACACACACAAACATCGGTTACCACGTACAAATCGTCGCCGAAGTTTTTCTTCAGTTCCTTTACGGCTACCGGCACCAGCGAATGCGGATCGTAGGCCGAATGTGCATCTTCGCTTTTCTCATCGCCCACGCCAAAAAGCATGATTTTATTAACGCCCAGGGCCAATCCTTTTTCAACATCCTTTATCAAAGTATCGGTAGAGAAATGGTTTACGCCCGGCATGGCATCAATTGCTTTGGTTACACCCTTGCCCGGCACTACAAAATAAGGATAAATAAACATGTCCTTTGATAGGCGCGTTTCGGCAACCAATTCTCTTACAACAGGATTTTTTCTTAGCCTACGGGGTCTTTGCAACATTTCTTTTGGTTTTGATGGTCAAAATATTAACACCGGTTATTAAGATATTAATATTTCTAAAATTAGTTATCGCTTCAAAGGTCGGTATCTGGCTTGATAAGCAATTTAGACTTTTGTCATATCTGAAGACTTTACCTTCAAGTAACATTTAGTTGTTGGTTGGTTCGTTGTTAGTTGGTTTGTTATTCGTTGTTAGTTGAGAATTATCTACCTGTCAACTGCAAACTGTCAACTGAAAATTACTTTACTTCTATTCCAAAAACTGCTTCCGCCAATCCTATCTCATCAGGCGAGTAAGGCAATATATATTTCACGCCCATTTCTTCGAATTTCTTTCCGGTAGAATTGCCAATGGCGATAACCTGTTGCTCTGGTTCCAGTAAATTATCTACAAAGTAGGCCTCCACGTTGGATGGACTGGTAAAAATCAGCACTTCGGCAGCCGTACCATCAATATTGTCTTCTGTTACGGTTTCATAAATCGGCAAATCAACCACTTTGGTATCTTCGCCTAGCGATTTTTGGATAGATTGCAGCGAATCCTGCGCCCTCGGGAACATAACGGTTTGGCCGTGCACCAATTTGGCAAACTCTTCGGCCACTTCCGTGATATCGCCACTTTCGCCAACAAAATCGGCCAAATGGCCAAATTTGCGCAGGGTATCTTCCGAACCGCGACCTACCACGCCAAACTTTACTTTTTTAGAAAGTACCGGATTAAGTTTAAAAAAATATTCTACGCCGTTGCGGCTGCTGAAGAAGATCCAATCTACATTTTTCAAAAAGAAAGGATCTAAAATATTGACAATCGGAAAAGTACGGATCAACGAACGGCCGTCTATTTCGATATGGTGCTTGGCTAATGCTTTTCTGAAATAGCTGTGCTCGCCAATTTCTCGCGAGATGAAAACCTTGCTCGGAAATTTACGGTCCGCACTGAATTTCGATACGATTTTTTCGGCCAGCCCTTCGGTGCTTGCCGTGCGCAAAAACAAACGATCCGGAAAATCCTCATCGGTTTCGGCTTTTGAAGTCCATACTTCAAAAAGACCATTCTCTTTTTTGCAATAGCAGCCCAAGGGCATGTGGCAACCGCCTTCAAAAAGATTCAGCACCTTACGTTCTACCGAGATTTCTTCGGCTGTGGCCTGGTCGTTTAGCTGTTGCAATACACTAAACAATTCGCTGTCGTTTTCGCGGATTTGGATGGCCAAGGCACCTTGCGCAGGTGCAGGCACCAGTTCGGTCGTATCAACCACTTCGACATGGAATTCGCTCAAATCGATATTCAGCCGGTTAACACCCGCTTTAGCCAACAAAATGGCATCGTAATCTTCGTCGCGTAGTTTTTGGATGCGTGTTGGCACATTGCCACGCAAATCTTCTATATTCAAATCGGGGCGCAAGGCCAACAATTGGGCTTTGCGACGATTAGAGGAAGTGCCCACCATGGCGCCTTTTTTAAGCGACAGTTTTTGGGTTACATCCACACAGTCTTTAAGGATCAGCAACAATTCTGAAGGATCTTCGCGCTCGGTAACCGCCGCGATGGTGAGTCCTGGTGGGTTGGTGGTTGGCAAGTCTTTGTGCGAGTGTACCGCCACATCGATAGTGCCGTTGAGCAGCTCTTCTTCCAGTTCTTTGGTAAAAAAGCCTTTGCCTTCCAACTTGTCCAATCGCAGGTTCAGGATTTTATCGCCCTGTGTCTTGATGATTTTCAGTTCTGCATCAATGCCGATGCTGGCCAGCCTATCTTTGGTATAGTTTGCCTGCCATAATGCCAAATCGCTTCCACGCGTACCGATAATAATTGTCTTCACCTTATAATTTTAGTTTTTCGCAAATTTAATTAAAAATTCGAAAGAGGGGGATTCTAAGAAAATGATTAACCCTGAGTTAAGCCTAGCTGTTTTTAACCAAAATTTCTTTGGCCATAACCATGGGAACGCTGATACATTTTTTTTCCATGTAGTCCATGATGCGTTCTAAAACAGCCTTCGAGTTATCGTCCATGGTATTGATCTCGTCGGCAAAAATAGCATTCATGGCTGTGTGCTTAATTTCCTTAATCTTTTTAGGCACATCGCTCATGGCGATTTCTATTTTGCGTTGGCGCAATACCGATTCGAACTCTTTGATATTGTCGTCTATGATATGTTCGGCATGAACCAATTCATCATAGCGCTCTTGGATATTTTTGCGGGCAATTTCCTTGAGCGATTCGACTTCGATAAAGTGCAAAGGAAAGTTTTGCACCACTTCTGGTGCGGTATCGTTTGGAACAGCCAAATCAACGATTACTTTTTTGGCCGTATCGCCATTTAGCAATTTGGTGTAAAGCTCTTCGGTAAGAATAGGCTCTGTGGCGCCAGTACAGGTAATGATTACATCAAAACCTTCTTTGTAGTCGGCCAATGCCGAAAGCGGATAGGCTGTGCCGTTGAGGGCTTTGGCCAGGTTTTCGGCCTTTTCAATGGTCCGGTTAAAAACAGAGAAATTTGAATATTTATGCTTTTTGAGGTATTGCGCAATATTCATATTGGTTTCGCCGGCACCTATGATAAGCAAGCGCACATTGCCGCACATATTCAGCTCACGCAATTTGCGGTAAGCCAATGAAACCACCGAAACGGGGTTTCTGGAAATATTGGTATGGGTATATACTTCTTTGGCGGTTTTGACCACGCGGTCCATGATCATGCGCATGTAATCGCCGGTAAAACCAGCCAAGCGGCAAGCTTCGTAGGCCTTGCGTACCTGAGCCAGGATCTCTTTCTCGCCAACCACCAAACTTTCTAGCGAACATGAAGTACGGAGCAAATGGTTGAACGCTTCTACCTGCTCGTATACCGAAACATTTTTGATGAACTGCTCCATGTACTCTTCGGGAAGCCCCATGTCGAGCACATGCATAAAACGCGTAATAAAGGCTCTGTCTACCGTAGCTGAGGCGGTAAATATAAATTCGACACGATTACAGGTGCCAACATAAAATATTTCCTTGATGCCAAGCTCTGATTGGATATTCCTCAACCTATCATCCAGCGTCTGCTCACATATAACTAACTTTCCTAAAGCTTTTAGGTCAATCTGCTGATGTGTAAATGCAATAATCTTTAAATATTCCAAAATGGGTACAGCCTATTAATTTAGCGACAACAAAAGTAATAAACGCAAACCCGCTTATCTGTCATTATGCTGTAATTTAGGGTAATTTAGAAAGGTTTTAAATTAACTTTCCGTCAGCAAACCGAGTGTTCTTAAATTTGTTATTATTGTTAAATATTAGTTTTTGAGCAATCATGATACATCAGGAAGAGTTTTCATTGCTAGGCGCCAACGGAAAAACCATTTGGGGCGACCTTACTTATGACGTTAAACATACAAATGCACCACTGGTTATTTTTGTACACGGCTTTAAAGGCTTTAAAGATTGGGGCGCGCACAACCTGGTTGCTAGGTATTTTGCCCAAAACGGCTATCGTTACCTCAAGTTTAACCTTTCGCACAGCGGTGTAAGGCCCGAGCAACCCAGCGACGTAAACGATTTGGAGACTTTTGCTTCCAATACGGTTTCGAAAGAAATGACAGATGTGGACCTGGTGATCGATTATGCGCTGCAACACGTAAAGGCCAAGTCGCTTTACCTGATTGGACATAGCCGTGGTGGTGGCCTGAGCATTTTACAGGCGAGCAACAACCCGGCTGTAAAAGCCCTGATCACCTGGAGCGCAATTGCTGATTTTAGCAGCCTTTGGGGCAAATCGCGGGAGGAAGAATGGCGCAAAGCGGGCAAAATATACGTAATCAATGCCCGCACCAAAGAACAGATGCCTTTAAATGTGAGCCTGCTCGAAGATTTTGAAGCCAACAAGGAAAAGTTGAATATTGTAGAAGCCGCCAAGCACATCAACATTCCCTGGCTGATTGTGCAAGGCGATGAAGACGTAAACGTGCCTTTCGAAACCGCACAGCAACTGGCCAGTGCCAACCCAGCCAGCAGGCTCATCAAAATTGAAGGAGCTAACCACGTGTATGGTGCTTCGCATCCTTTTACGGGCCACTCTTTGCCTCCACAGCTTTTACAGGTTTGCGAGAAATGTCTCACTTTTTTAAACGGATTGGGTTAAATTAGTCTCCAACAAACCTGACAAAACAGTCGATAAATCGTATCTTGGTCTGATGAATATTAGCCGATATCACTTCATTGTAGGATTTGTGCTTTTACTGGCTGCCTGTAGGGAAATGCCTAAAGTAGCGGAGGCTGCTGCGCCCGACACAACCAAAACCTTGGCGAGAATGCCAATCGAAAAGAAAGAATTGACCGATAGCATTGCCGACGATTCGCTCAACTATGCCAACTATTTTATTATTGTGGCCGATACCGGCTTGAGCTATCCGAAACTGAACCTACAAATGAAGAGATTGGCCAAAGCACTCCGGATGCAAATCGACACCCTAGGGCGCTACTATAACGAAAAAGAAAACCTCATTTCGTTGCCCAAATCTAGTGAGGACGAAATTTACGCTGGCGAATATTACCCCAGAAGGATACCCTCCGAAAGCCTGAGCCTGGAGTACCTGAATTACTACTCGGATAAGGCCCGACAAAAAACCATCGCGTTGTTTACCGGTATGTATGCCGAGCCAAAAAGGGCCGACAGTGCCTTAACTGCCGTGAAACGAATTAATCCACAGGCATTTAAACTCTATTCGAAAGTTTATATCGGCTGCACGCATTAATATTACAGATTTTGGGCATTTTTTTTCCTTAACTTTAAGCCATGAATGAAATTTTTCGCGAATTTGCCGATATCGAAATCAAGGAAATGACCCCTGGTTTCTTTTCCAAACTCATCCATACCGAACACAATACCATCAATTTTATCGACATCAAAGCTGGTAGCGATTCGCCTATACATAGCCATCCGCACCATCAATGCGCCTTTGTGCTGAAAGGACAATTCGAAATGACGGTGGGCAACGAAACCCAAATTTTAGATACGGGCAAATTTGTACTTATTCCGGGTGGTGTACCTCATGGGGGCAAGGCTTTAACCGATTGTACCCTATTGGATATTTTTAGTCCGGTTAGGGAAGATTTCAAATACTGACTTATGCTGCTGTTTCAACATGCCCTCAGTTTAAGGCCCCGCAAAAGAGGCTTTCATCTTATTACCGACGAGATTTTACAGGCCATTCCTGAAATCGGAAATTTAAAGGCAGGCATGCTACAGGTTTTTATGCAGCACACTTCTGCTTCGTTAACCATTAACGAAAATGCCGATCCAACAGTGAGAACAGATTTTGAAATGTGGTTTAACAAGGCTGTACCCGAAAACGACCCCGATTACGAACACGACTACGAAGGTGCCGATGACATGCCCGCCCACCTCAAAGCCGCTTTATTGGGTGCATCGGTTTTAATTCCGATTAGCCATGGCAAGCCAGCCTTGGGCACCTGGCAAGGCATTTACCTTTGCGAGCACCGCAACCATGGAGGTAGCAGAAAAGTAGTAGTTACAGCTTGGGGAAATTAGTTGCTGGTTTAGCTTTCAACTTCTACCCAATTGCCGTCTTCTCTGATAATTTCGATCAGTTCATCGAGCGCTGACGGCGTATTTACGTTTTTCTTCACCACTTCCTTGCCACGGTAAAGCGTAATCTTCCCTGGGCCGGTACCCACGTAGCCATAGTCGGCATCAGCCATTTCGCCTGGGCCATTAACGATACAGCCCATAATGGCAATTTTAATGCCTTTGAGATGATCGGTTTTCGAGCGGATATATTGGGTGGTTTCCTGCAGGTCGAACAAGGTGCGGCCACAGCTTGGGCAGGAAATGTATTCGGTTTTAGAAATCCGGGTACGTGTGGCCTGCAAAATGCCAAAACTTACCGAATTGATTAGTTTCAGTTCGTTTTGGGGCGCATCTATCCAGATGCCATCGCCAAAGCCATCGGTTAGCAAAGCCCCCATATCGCTGGCGGCATCAAGCATCAGCTGATCGGCTGCCGACTCGGCATAGGTTCTTTTAATAATGACTGGCACTTGGCAGTTTTGCGCTTGCAACGCCATAAAAAATGTGCGTTGTTCTTGCATGCCCATCGCTTGCTTGGTTTCGAGCAAGATGATGGTTGCGGGTTGCAAAAGCGAAAGATCGGCCGACGAAAGATCGGCTGCGTCGATACGCACCAAGTTCAGGGCATTGTCTTTGATTTCGGCTTGCAGGTATTCTTCCCAACCAAATAAAGGGTGGCAATTGTATTTATCTTTTAACTGCAACCAGGTTGGATAGTTATATACTTGTTTTAAGCCACCAGGGAAGGAAAAAGAAGGCAATTCGTCGCCCAAGTAAACCAAATCGCAGGCCAAATCGGAAATATTATATTTGTCTAGGCCCGCACTGTAATGATAACCCAATTGGCCTAAGCAATATGGGTCTTTTAGGTTCTGTTGGGTTATATCAACCATGACAACGGGATGAAAGTGCCCGCCTATTTGTTCAACGGGGCTAGTTACGCGGCGTGCATATTCGAAAGGGCTGTAGGTTAAGCCTTGGGCATTTAATATTTCGCGAGAAGAGTTTGGTGTGCCCGACCTTAGACTTTGGTCTTTAGACTCTAGGCCTTCTCCCCTCTTCTCGAACCGATTGGCCAATGCCCTGGCTACGGGCGCTTCAAATTCGGGATCTTCGGTGAGGGAAACCCTGATGGTATCGCCCAAGCCATCGGCCAGCAAAGTGCCAATGCCCACAGCCGATTTAATACGGCCATCTTCGCCATCGCCGGCTTCGGTAACGCCCAGGTGCAAAGGATAGTTCATTCCTTCTTTTACCATCGTTTCAACCAATAAACGATAGGCTTGCACCATTACCTGCGTATTGCTGGCTTTCATCGAAATAACCAGGTTGTAGTAGTTAAGGTCTTCGCACATGCGGATAAACTCCATCGCCGATTCGACCATTCCCCTTGGGGTATCGCCATAATGGCTCATGATACGGTCTGACAGCGAACCATGATTGGTACCAATGCGCATGGCCGTGCCATATTCCTTACAGATTTTTACCAAGGGCGAAAACTTTTTATAGATCCGCTCCAGCTCTGCCTGGTAGGCATCGGCGGTATATTCTATATTTTCGAAACGTTTCTTATCGGCATAATTGCCGGGATTGACCCTTACCTTTTCTACAATGCGCGCCGCCGATTCGGCTGCATTGGGCGTAAAGTGGATATCGGCCACCAAGGGCACGTCATAACCCCGGGCACGCAGCTCTTTCTTGATGTTGGCCAAGTTTTCGGCCTCCTTAATGCTCGGCGCCGTAATGCGCACGTATTCGCAACCCGATTCGACCATACGAATGGTCTGTTCTACCGTAGCCAAGGTATCCATGGTATCGGTTGTGGTCATGGATTGGATGCGGATCGGGTTCAGTCCGCCCATAGGAATATTACCAATAGACACTTCACGGGTTAAAAAACGAGAATAGCGGGTTAAACTGTTGCAGTAAACACCGGCTAATTGATCGATAGGAGCTACTTTTTGCATGCGGTACAAAGATAGGCTTTCTGTTGGATTGTTCTATTGACCTATTGTTATATTCTTGGGTTGTTAAAACCGTTCGATGCCAACTGTTGTTACAACAACCTTTGCTTAATAACC
Source organism: Pedobacter sp. TM02 (assembly GCF_059705275.1). Lineage (NCBI taxonomy): Bacteria > Pseudomonadati > Bacteroidota > Sphingobacteriia > Sphingobacteriales > Sphingobacteriaceae > Pedobacter > Pedobacter sp. TM02. Next base: position 1,007,875 of record NZ_AP046530.1, on the reverse strand, counting down.
AATGTATTGGCCATGGTATCGTGAAGGCATTGTTGCTTCTTGTTCAGAAAGCAATACAGATAGCCTATAAACGCGGGCAATACCGAAAATATTTTAAACAGGTTTCTGGCCAACGAGGTGCCAAACGAGATCCGGTTGCCCATCAGGTCGGTTACTTTGATGTCCATTAGGCGCTTGCCAATGGTAGCCTGCCTGGCCGAGGCTTCGGCAATGCTGCTGTAAAAAAACTTGGCCACCGGAATAATGGGCACAAACAAAAGCAGGCTCCCGATGCGAAAAAGCTTGTTTTCGACAAAAAGATAGGACACAAAAACCACCAGCACATACACGCAGGTAAGCATAAAATAATCGATTGCCGAGGCCATTAAACGCTGATCGAAAGAAGCGAAATACTGTGGCGCGGTACGCTGGTAGCTAAACCCTAAAAGCTCACGGAGTTCTGCAAACTCGTGAGCTTCCTTATAATCGTCCATGCCGGGCTTTCTGATAAAGGTGCCTGGTTGGATGGCCAATTCTTTAAGTTGTTCTAAGCTATAAGGACCAGTGGGCCTGCCATTGATGACTACGGTATATTGCATTTAAGTAAGTTGCGAACCACAAATATACTCAATCCCTTTGGCAAGCTACAAGGCCGTTAATACCTGTCTACTTCGAAACTGCTCAGGCCACCATCAAAATTGATGAATATTTTTTTGGTCGACGATTGGTAGTTGGGCGTTTCGTAAACACCATCACTGATTTTGGTAAAGCCCGTGAAATCTCTCGACGACAAACCGGTTTTGGTTCTGATGCGGCAACCCGATCCTTGTGGAATACGGACTTTTACATCGGCTACGCCGGTTTTAACGTTCACATCCGTAATTGGCAACAAATCGCCCAATTTGATTTTCAGCTCGGCTGCGCCTCCATCAAAGTTCAAGGTACGCACTTTGTATTTGCTCAAATCAAAATCGATTTCGCCGGCACCCATGTTCATATCCATTTGCCAAACCGGAGCCGTATTCAAATAGAGGTTTACGCTGTTGCCCCCATCGCCAATAGACCATCTTTGCTTTTTGCTCTTGTCGTGGGTTTTAAAAATCAGGGTATTTACACTGTCTGAGGTAGTTTTGGTTAGAGAAAAATTGCCAAACCTTCTTTTTACGTCGGCTGTAAACAAGCTATCGGTTTCTCCTTTAAGCTCAAATGAGGTCCCACCTCCGGAAATGTTCAATATGGTTTTCTTGGCTGTATCGGCACTAATGAGCGGTTCTGAAAAATGAAGCTTGCTGTAGTCGCTATCGTTGTCGTTATCATCGTTGATATCGATGTCTACACCATTTCTCGAATGGTTCCACCAAAAGCCATGCGTTGGTCTTTCCTGTCCTTTTACAAACAAAAAGCAGAGCGCAATAATTAAAATGCCCAATGAAATGATGCTTCCGGTTTGCGAATTGTTGCGGTTAAAGAGAATGTTTACGCCCAATATGATCAAGAATATTGGCCAAAAGTTCCAAACGTTGCGCCAGTAGAATTCAATTACATTAAAATTGTCGAGCAAAAGCACACCACCAATAAACAATAGCAGTACGCCCCATATTACTTTATCAAATTTCATCTTCTTTAGGTTTTAAGTGGTCGGTGGCACTTTAGTTTGTATTAAACAAACGAACCGCCGTAAATAGTTGATTATTTCATTGATCTAGTTATGCCCCAGGCTGTTCAGGCTCTTTTTTGTCTGCGCCAGTGGCATCATCCTGAACCGGTGGCTTTGCCTCGGCATTGCGTTGGGCTTCTTCAGTGGTCTTTTTAAAATTATCCCACTCGGTTCTTCTCTGGTTTCTGAAGATCAGGCTAATACCTACCGCCACAATTGCCAAAGGCCACAGTTTATAGATTTTAAAGATGTTGAACCACTGCGGAATGACATCAAACTGCCTTAACAGAAAGTATAAACCTAAAATCAGGAGGATCAATCCCCCAATGGTACGGCCTGTATCGTTGCTTTTAGAGAACTGCTTAAAATTATTTTGGTCGAAGGGACTGTTAAACTCTGGGCCTGCATTAGGCGTATTCCATTTAGTCTGCTCACCGGCATTTGATGGATTGTTAAAGGCATTTGGCGAATTGAACATGGCATTATCTTGGTTTTTTTGATAAAATTCGTTGAATTTATTGTAGCGAGCTACCGGATCATTGTTTACCGGAACCACAATCCACATGATGATATAAACCAATAGGCCTGTTCCGGCTAAAAAAATGGTAGAAAGCACAAACAATAACCTAATAATGGTGATGTCTACCTGCATATAATCTGCCAACCCCGACGAAACGCCTGCAATAACCTTGTTATGCTCGTTTCTGTACAATCTCTTTTCCATGATGCTTTTTATTTATGGTTAAAATTCAGTGGCTTCAAAATCAGCTCATCAACGTTTACCCCGGTGCTCAGCTTTAAAATGCTGCTGATGGAGCTGGCAATATCTTCGGGTTGTACAAAGCTTTCTGGATTGATTGTGGTACCTTCCCAAGAGGCTGTTAATGTAGAACCTGGCAAAACTGCCGTTACTTTTACATGGTATTGAGCTAATTCTTTCCGCAATACATGATTAAGACTAAGCATGGCCGCTTTTGTTACACTGTAGCTGCCCGCATTTTCTACGGGTTGTGTGCTGGCCACCGAGCAGATGTTAAAAATATGTCCGCACTTCTGCTCGCGCATCATTTTTCCGACAAATTTAGACAGGTAGTAGGCGCAGTTGAGGTTGAGTTGCTGCTGCAGTTCGAAAGCCTCGTCGATTTCGTCCAGCAAGCTGCCCGGTAAAAAAGTTCCGGCATTGTTAACCAGCACTTCAATTGTTCCAAATGTTTCGCTTGCCTGTTGCGCAAATGCCATTACTTCGGCTTTAAGGCTGCAATCGGTAGGGATGGCCAATACTTTAACGCCTTTGGTGCTTAACTGCTCGCGCAGCGTTTCCAGATCGCTCGTTGTTCTGGCGCAAATGGCCAAATTATAGCCTTCGTCGGCCAGTTTAAGGGCTATGGCTCTGCCAATTCCTTTGGTAGCCCCCGTCACAATTGCATTCATCTGCTGGGATATGTTTTTAGGACAAAAAAGAGGATTAATATTGATAAACAATAATATTTTTTAATAAATACATCAGTGCAGAACATTTTTTGTTGTTTCTTTGTATAATATTGTATTTACACTAGAGCTACATTTATTCAATGAACTTCACCAATTTTGGCAAGTATATCCTGTTGCTCAAGGCAGCGTTCAGAAGGCCTGAAAAGATGAAAATCTACCTCAAGGCTATTTTCCAGGAAATGGATTTTATTGGCAGGGGCTCTCTGGGGCTAATCAGCATTATTTCTACATTTATTGGTGCGGTAATGACCCTGCAAATCGCCTTCCAGTTGGTAAGCGATCTGATTCCAAAAACCATTATTGGTTCGGTTAACCGCGATTCGAGTATCTTGGAACTCAGTCCAACCATTAGTGCCATTGTATTGGCTGGTAAAATCGGTTCTGCCATCTCCTCAGAAATAGGCACCATGCGTGTAACCGAGCAGATCGATGCACTCGAAATTATGGGCATCAACGCACCGGGGTATTTGATTTTGCCAAAAATATTGGCTGGCATTACCATGGTGCCTGTTTTGGTGATCATTTCTATGTTTTTGAGCATCACCGGCGGCTACATTGGCGGCACACTTTCTGGAGCGGTTACCGCTGCAGAATATATGCAAGGCATTACCACCGATTTTAATCCTTATACCATTACCGTAGCCTTGGTTAAGGCCTTTGTTTTTGGTTTCATCATTACTTCAGTACCGGCCTACGAAGGCTTTTACGTAAAAGGCGGCGCGCTCGAAGTAGCCCAGGCCAGTACAAGAGCAGTTGTAATCAGCTGTATCAGTATTTTGGCTTGTGATTATATTGTAACCCAACTATTATTATGATCGAGATCAAGGACATCCATAAATCTTTTGGCGACAACGAGGTGCTGAAGGGAATTTCGGGCAAATTTCAGGAAGGGGTTACCAATCTGATCATTGGCGGCTCTGGTTCGGGCAAAACTACACTGCTCAAGTGTATGATTGGCCTGCACCACCCAGAACAAGGCCATGTGTATTACGACGGCAGGGAATTTACCCAGCTTAATTTTGAAGAACGCATCGAGATCAGGAAAGAAATCGGCATGCTGTTTCAGGGTTCGGCCCTATTCGATTCGATGACGGTTGAAGAAAACATCATGTTTCCTTTAAATATGTTTACCGATCAGGCCAGAAGCGAGAAATTAGACCGCGTTAACTTTTGTTTGGAAAGGGTAAACCTGGAAGGCAAAAACGCACTTTATCCAGCCGAACTTTCGGGCGGGATGAAAAAACGGGTGGGCATTGCACGCGCCATTGCCATGAACCCGAAATATCTTTTTTGCGACGAACCCAATTCGGGCCTCGATCCCAAAACTTCGATCGTTATTGATGAATTGATCAAGGAAATTACCGAAGAGTACAATACCACCACCATTGTGGTAACCCACGATATGAACTCGGTAATGGGCATTGGCGATTACATCATCTTTTTGCACGAAGGAAAAAAATTCTGGGAAGGCTCAAACAAGGAGATTGCCAAAACAGACATCCAAGAACTTAACGACTTTGTTTTTGCCAGCCGGTTTATGAAGGCGGCCAAAGACAAGCTTTAGTTAACCGTACACCATTTTCGGTTTACAGGTTAATTGTAACCTTATAACTTTACAACATTTCAACACCTATAATGATCAAGCTGCTGACCCCAACCCACTGGAAAGACTATGAGCTATTAGACTGTGGCGACTTCGAAAAACTGGAACGCTTTGGCAACCTCGTGCTTTCGCGTCCGGAGCCACAAGCGGTTTGGAAAAAAGTTTTATCGCCACAAGAGTGGAAAAAAAAGACGCATATCAATTTTAAAGGGCGCTCGGCTACTACCGGCGAATGGCTCAAAAATGATCGTAATATTCCAGATCGCTGGAACGTCAATTACAAAAACGACGAAATCAGCATCAACCTGCGTCTGGGGCTTACCTCTTTTAAACATGTTGGGGTTTTCCCAGAGCAGGCCGTAAATTGGGATTACATTTCTTCTTCGATCAAAAAATTCAAAACTCCTTCGCCCAAAGTATTGAACCTGTTTGCCTATACCGGTGCGGCCTCATTGGTTGCCAAAGCCGCCGGAGCCGATACCACCCACGTAGATTCGATCAAGCAGGTAGTCAACTGGGCCAACGAAAACCAAGAGCTTTCGCAACTCAAAGATATCCGTTGGGTGGTAGAAGATGCCTTGAAATTTGTAAAGCGCGAACTGAAACGCGGCAAAAAATACAACGGCATTATCTTAGATCCACCAGCTTATGGCCATGGTCCAAACGGCGAGAAATGGAAACTGGAAGACCATATCCAGGAAATGATGCAAGACGTAGTGCAACTGCTGGATGAAGAAGAACACTTTCTGATTCTAAATACCTATTCTTTGGGATTTTCTTCGGTGATTGTAGAAAACCTGATCAAAACCTCTTTTCCAAAAGTGCAAAACCTCGAAACCGGAGAACTTTACCTGCAAGCTACTTCTGGCATTAAGTTGCCATTGGGCGTGTTTGGTAAATTCAACAAGTTTAAATAACTAGTTCATTAGTCACTGGTTTGGGAGCTATACCTTCGGCATTTTATAACCATTGTGGTATTGTGCGGCCAAATATTTGTTTGCCGTGCTATCTGTAAATTTGCCTTTTGAAGCATCCCAATATATTTTCTTACCGGTACGATAAGCAATATTGCCCATTTGGCAGATGTTGGCCACGTGCGCGCCAGCCTGTATCGGGGCTTTTAAATCCTCCAGTTTTCGGGATTGTATCACATCCAAAAAGTTCTGCGTGTGCAATTGCAAGCCATTGTCTACCGATTTTTGCAAAGGAACGGCTTCTATTTTGTCTTTACCGCCATCTTTCTCCGGAATAACTTCCCAACCCTGGCGATTAAGTACCAAGGTACCGTTGTTGCCGATAAATGCTACACCATGGGTTCTGCCATAGGGTCCGCCATCAATGCCTGTAGCCTGTTCCCATTGCAAATTGAATCCATTAAATTCGTAAATAGCAGTCAGTGTATCCGGGGTTTCAGAAGCATCGTCGGGATAGGCAAATTTTCCGCCGGTGGCCACAATGCTTTTGGGTGTTGTCGCTTTCATGCCCATCAGCGCATAATCAATCATGTGTACGCCCCAATCGGTCATTAGGCCCCCTGCATAATCCCAAAACCACCTGAAATTGAAGTGAAAACGATTGGGGTTAAAGGGTCGCATGGTTGCCGGTCCGAGCCATTTGTTGTAATCAACTCCTGTTGGAACCGCAGTATCGCTGGCCACGGGTATGGCTTTCATCCAGCCTTGATAGGCCCAGGCTTTAACCAAACGCACATTGCCAAGCTTGCCCGAATGTACATAGGCTATGGCATCGGCAAAATGCTTTTGGCTGCGTTGCCATTGTCCAACTTGCACTACTTTGTTGTAGCGTTGCTGCGCGGCTACCATTTCATTGCATTCGGCTATAGAATTGCCTGCAGGCTTTTCTACGTAAACATCTTTACCAGCGGCAAGTGCATCGACCATGATTTTGCAATGCCAGTGGTCTGGCGTACCGATTACGACAGCATCAACATGCTTGTTTTCGAGTATTTTTTGATAATCGTTGCTGGTGCTTACAGTGATGTTGTTCTTAGCCAGTTCGGCAACTCTTTTATCGAGCACATTTTGATCTACATCGCAAAGCGCGACACATTGCGCCCTGGGGTCTTTAAGCAAGGCGGTTAAATTTGACCAGCCCATACCGTTAATGCCAATTACACCAATGCGGATCTTATCGGCTTTGCCTTGCCCCATCGAAAAAGCGTTCAATGGCAACAGGTTTGCCAGGCCGGTGCTTGCCAAAAACAAGGAGCCGGTATGAATAAAAGTTCTTCGTTTCATAAGTAGTTATAGATTATGGATTTAAGATAATAAATGATGGCGAAATTTGGCAATCGGCTGTTGCATTTTTTCCAAATTAAATCTGATTAGGCATAAAAGAAGAAGGCCTCCGGAAACCGAAAGCCAACTTCTAAACAAAACAATAAACTATTAACTAAGTATTTATCGAGGACTAAATATCTATCCTTTTTTCACCAATTTGTATTCGATAACCGGCTTACCACGCTCGCCACCGTCATTAGAAATGAAGCTGTTGAACTTCAGTTTGTAAACGTTGCCTGCACCGTCTTTAACCACATAGAAAATATCCGTTTTTACGCCAATCGCTGTTCCGGTGGTATTTCTCCAGGTAGCACCAATAATGTCTCGGGCATTAGAAAACGTAATACCGGCCACATCGGCTTCGCCAAAGGCGGCATAGCTTTTGGTGCTGGTGGCAACCGCGGCTGCCGTAACTCCACCTAGGTTATTAACGAATACCAAATCAGAGAAGGCATAAGGGAAAGTAGCGGTGTAGTACATGCTATAGCCCCAAACAATATCCCAGCTTGCTTTTTCTGGTTCAACGCTCACGACTGTGCCTTTAATCAACGAAGCGAATTGGAAATTAGCGACTGTATTTTTAGCAACGTCCAAGGTTTTGAAGGTAGCATCGCCAATTTTGGCATATTGTAAAGTGTAGCCCGATCCTTTTCTCAGGATTCTGATTTTGAACAAATCTGTTGTAGCCAATACATTGTTGGCACCACCTTTTCTGTTCACGATGTAAACCTTATTATCGGCATCGGCAGCTGCTACTACCCCAATAGCTGTTTTATTCAGGATATTGGCTTCCCTGGGGTCGTCGATCAAAGCAAAAGTACCACCTCCTTGACCAACTTTGAGGTTATTCGGATCGAAATCGGCCACAGTAACGGCATTCAAATCGGTTTTTTCAACTTTGATCACTGAAGATCCATTGGTTGCGTTTAAAATCACCTTAAAATCTGCGCCCGAATAAAAGCCCAAATCCCAGCTGTCTCTGTCGACAGCAGTTTGTTTATTGGCGCTAAAATCTACATAAACACTGTTACCGGCACTGCTTCCGGCTTCTGCCCCGATTAAGCCATTCAGGGTTAACGTACTTCCGTCTGATGGTGGCGGAACGACGATCGGTTCGTTTTTGTCTTTGCTACAAGCAGCCAAAACAGTTACTGCTGCACCAAGGGCAAGCATCGATTTCAATTTATTCATCATGTTCTTATTAATTTGAGTTTTAGTTTTTATTCCAGTTAAAGGTTAAGCCCAACACATACGAACGACCATAGCTGTAAGGTACGGTAGCTCCACCGCTGCTATGCGCTGCGCCACTTGCCGTTGAAGTATTGGTGAGCTGGGTTACGTCGAACAGGTTTTTAATACCCGCATTGAGGGTAAAATATTTGTAAATGTTTTTGTTCAGCATCAGGTCGGCCCAGCTAAAATCGCCGATCTTCACCATCCGGGCTGTTTGTGAACCGCTTATCGTTACGGTTTCATAACCAGGCCTTTTGCCTGTGTATTTGTAAAAGAGACTTATGCTGCCCTTGATTTTTGGAAAACGATAAGTTGCATTGCCGTTCAGTTCAGGTGCCCACATCAATTCGGGCACGTTTAAAGCCGGCTCCTCAACCAACCTGTTGTACCTGCCTATGTAAGAGAATCCCAGGTTCACCTGCAGGTTATTCCAAATGAAAACATTGTCTAGCGTGGCACCTATAGTTTTGTATCTCGACACATTGATCAAAGTAGTAACCGACGCGTTTGACGGATCCATGCCATAGTCAATCCTATTGGTAAAAAGATTATAAAAACCTGTAGCCGTAGTCCTCAACTGCATGTTGTCTTTTTGCAGGCCCGACCAAACCAAAGAGGCATTGAAACTATGCGATTGTTCTGCCTTGAGGTTTTCGTTGCCCAGTATCGTATGACTGGCATCGATAAAATTATAGTACAGCTCCCTCAACGCCGGGGCGCGGAAGCCTCGGGCATACGACAGGCGCAGGTCGAAGTTTTGGCTTAGTCCAAACTTGGTGTTTAAGGAAGGAATAACAGCGGGGGCATCATAAACCGAGTTTTTAATGAACCTTAACCCTGGGCGGATATTGATGCGGTCGGTTGGTCTTATTTCTGAAGAAACAAAAAAAGCATAGTCGTTGATCACGGGCGAGCCTTTGATCCTTTGGCCACTGGCTGCATCTCTGCTATACTCAAAACCGGGCTGTACCGACAATGTTTTGCTGGCAAAGTACTGGGCCGTTACCCTAACGCTGGTGGCATTAAACTTGGCTACGTCTTGTTCGCCTGCATCGCTGGTGAGTTGCACAGTGTTATTCGTATAATCGTGGATCACGGATCGGGTAGCCCTTTGCAAATCGGTATAACCTATAATCGCGTTCAATTCGAGTTTTTCGGAAACCCTGTATTCCGACTGGAGTTGTTGTGTATAGCGTTTGGTGGTGTAGGTTTGCAGTTTCCCTTTGTAATTGTTGGGGTTAATGCCCAACCTCGTATCGATGGTTTCTTTTAGGCCATCCAGGCGGTACCAGATGTTAAGATTATTGTTCCTGTAGCCGATTTTGGTATTTCCCAAAAACTGTTCCTTGGGTTTCCATCTGTTGGTTTCGGCGTTTACTTCGTCGGCGAATGCTGTTTTTGGCGCCAAATTCCAGCCCCCAAACTCGTTATGGCTAAACCCGGCCAAAGCGCTCCAGCCCTTGTTTTGCCAACTGGCGCTCAGGTTCTGATTGTGGATACCACTTCCCTTCAAAGCCTGGTATTCAGTGCCGGCCGTTTCTTCCTGCACTCTTGCCGAAATATTGAGCAACGATTTGCCCGCATTTTTGGTAATGATGTTGATTACACCAGCCAATGCATCAGTTCCATAAACCACTGCAACAGGGCCTTCTACAATTTCTATCCTTTCAACCGTGTTAATGTCAATCTGGTTTAGGCTTTCGCGGGTATCCGAGCGGTCAACCACAGGTACGCCGTCTAGCAATATTTTAATGTTGCGGCCACTCATGCCCATCAGTTCCACGTCGGTAGTGCCCAGTGTTAAATCGTTATTGAACCTGAAACCCAATTCGGTATTGAGCACCTGCTGCACGTTGGTGGCCGCCCTGAGCCTAATTCGCTCGGCGCTGATGGTTTTTACATTATATACCGCATTTCTCATCGACTGTGGTCCATATTGAGCGGTTACCACCACTTCTTTCAGCTCATAAGCTTTTTCCTTTAAAGTAATGGTGGGCAGTACCACCTGGCCAGCGCTTACTGCTATATCTTGCGACAGGGTTGATAGCCCTGATTTGACTATCAGTTGTTTGTCGCCAACAGGCGATGCGATTTTGAAAGAGCCGTCGTTTTGGGTAAAGGCCATATTTTTGGTGTCTTTAATGGCCACCAACAAACCCGAGGCTGGCTGGCCATCGGCGGTGATGACCTTGCCCGTAAGGTATACCAGCTCATTGCTTTGCTGGGCAAATAAAGCAGAGGCTAATAGCAAAAATATAAAGGGTAGGAGTTTTTTCATGCGTACTATTTAGAACGATTTTAAATAATGACGCAATATTAAATCTTATTTAGACTAATTACAAATAATTTAAAAAAGAATTGCTAAAACATTGAAAAAGAGGGTTTTTATTCTTCTCAAAAAAATGTTATCCTTGCAGGGGGTTCGAAAAGCTCAGCCAATTTTAAATGTGGCATTGTTAATCTGTTGATAATTATCATGCAATTGCCCGATTAATTGACGTACTTTTGGCAAAACTGGAAAACCCAATTAACAAAAAGGTTACAGCTAACCCTTAAAATAGTCTATTACGTATGAAACTAACCCACATTGCAGGTGTACTGCTTTTAGGTGCAGCCACAGTAAGTACTTTCGCTTACTGCACTTCTGATGCAAAAAAGACCGATGGTAAAACAGCGAAATCGGCAAAGACAGATTCGACGCAGGTTGAACAAGAAACGCCGCGTACCCCTGTTGATACAGCTAAATACAACGAATTAGTGGCTAAATTGGCCAATGGTGATACTACCGGAAAATGGCCTGTAAAAAACCAGCCATATCCCTTAGCCGGGGCCATCCTGCCTTTTAAACGTATCGTGGTTTATTACGGTAACCTGCATTCGAAAAAAATGGGTGCATTGGGCGAATATCCGCCAAAAGAAATGTGGCAACGCTTGAATGCCGAAGTAAAACACTGGCAAAAAGTAGATCCAAGCACACCTGTACAGGTCGGCTTGCACTACATTGCGGCGGTAGCCAGTGGCACTGCAGGCAAAGACGGCAAATACATTAACCGTATGGGCAACAAACAGATCGATTCGGTATTGAAAATTGCCAAAATGCAACCGAATACCATCGTATTTTTAGATTTGCAGGTGGCATTGAGCAATATCAAGGCCGAATTGCCACATATTGAAAAGTATTTGGAACTTCCTCAGGTACACTTGGGCATCGATCCGGAGTTTTCGATGAAGGATGGTTCTTTGCCAGGCAAAAAAATCGGCACCTACGATGCAGCGGATATCAACTATGTAAGCCAATATTTGGCAGACATCGTGAAAAAATACAACCTGCCTCCAAAAGTGCTAACCGTACACCGTTTCACCAAGAAAATGGTAACCAATTACCAAAACATCAAGCTAAGGCCAGAAGTACAGATCGTGATGCACATGGATGGCTGGGGCGAACCTGATTTAAAACTGGGTACTTACCGTCACTTTATTTATGGGGAACCTGTACAGTTTACCGGTTTTAAACTGTTCTACAAAAACGACCTTAAAAAAGCGCCAAACCGCTTGATGACACCAGAAGAGCTGATGAAGCTTAAACCTAAACCGATTTATATCCAATATCAATAATAAAAAAGGCGACCAATTGGTCGCCTTTTTTATGACATAAAACTTGGCTTAAAACCTGAACGTAAGCAGGGCATGTTGGCTTGCCGTATGGATATCGCGCCAAACCCTGTTGATTTCGCTATCTCTTTTAGCCGCTTCCAAACCACAGTAAGGATAAAGCCTGTCTACATTGGTACGGGCAACATGGGCCAGTTCGCGACTCAGCCTGCTGACTTCGTTCAGGCTGGCTTCAGTTATCTTTCCCTTATTTATCAATTGGTTCCAAGTATCGTCGAAAGCCTCATAAAATGCTGTTCGCAAAGCGGCTATCTCTTTCTTGCAACGGGTCAGTTCTGTCTTAAAAAAAGCAACCTGTTCTTCGTTAAACCGCTTTAATCCAGAGCGTTTGTAAAAATATTCTTCTACCAGTTCGATAAAGTGGTTGGCCATGCCCAAATTATTAACCATGAGCGTAGTTTCGGCCAGTTGCAGGAAAGGGTAATCAAAACCTTGGTCGGCTACTTTAATCTCATTATTGATCTTGAAAGACCTATTGGCAGGAATTTCGACATTAACCACCTCAAAGGCATGGCTTCCGGTAGCTACCAGTCCGAAATAAGACCAGCCCGGCAAAATGTTCACTTCCTCTTTTTTCAGGATAAAGGAACGGATAATGGGTTCGTTGTTTTCGTCGAGCTGATCTGTTCCATCTTCATGTTGCAACACACAATTTGCCGTAAATATGGTGGCATGCAAAGCGCCACTGGCATATTTCCAATGGCCGTTAATCCGGTAGCCATTGGGGGTTTTAATGGCTGTACCCCCTACCGCGCCGCTGCCGGCAAAGCAAACCTTACGATCGGCAAACACTTCTTTGGCCAATGCCGGATCAAGAAAACCGGCAAACCATGCCGCACCGCTGCACAAGGTAACCGTCCAAGCCAGGCTCCCATCCACACTGGCCAGTTCTTCTTCCAGCCTTAAGATTTCCGGCAATTTCTTGCCTGGTCCGCCGTAGGCCTCCGGCACAAACAGTTTAAACCACTGCTCCCGATAAACGATTTCCAAAATTTCGGGTTCCAACTCTCCAGCTGCCTCGGCCAGCGGTGCATATTTTTTAAGGGTTTCTTTCCAGATCGGTTTTAAAAGGTTTTCCATTACGCGACGGATTTAAGTTTTTGTTCCGCATTGATTTTTTTCCAATCGAAATAGCCGAAGATGGCCACGACAAACAGGAAGAGCGTAAGTACAGCCATTAAGGCCAGTTTTTTATGGATGAGCAACGGAATGGCCACTATATTCGATATGTTGAGGAAAATCCAGTTTTCAATCCTTCTTCGCGCCAAAAGCCACATACCTGCCCAGGCAAACGAGGAAACAAAAGCATCAGCTACAGGCACATCTGATTTGATGAAATTTACCGTGACATCAAATGTGCTGAAGTACCATGTTTTTTCTGGCAGGTGCGTGAGCAGGAAGTAAAAAAACAGGAAACCAATTACAGCTATGGCTATAGCGATAGCCAATTCACTTTTGGTGCTCCATAAAACCTCTTTATGCTGATGGTCTTCTCTGTTTTTCCAGATGACCCAACCATAAACACTCATCACCAAATAATACATATTCAGCATAATTTCTGCATACAGATGGGCATTAAACAAAAGGTACATGCCCAGCAAAATGGAAACAATGCCTGTTGGATAAAGCCAGATGCTGTTCTTTTTGGCCAATAAAACTTCTGAAACACCAAAACCAACTGCCAGCCATTCGACAATCGGGGTATGTGCAATTTGGTTTTTGAACAGCACGAACCAATCTTGAAAATTCATTTACAATAGTGCCTTTTACAGCTTAAAAATTAAAGGAAAACTGCTTTCAGGGCGAAACAGCATTGTAAATAACCTCTTCCCTACGTCGGCATTACCCGAATCAGGTGCATTTGAAGTTTAAAGTATTAAGTTCAAAGTGTAAAGTAATTCGACTTATAACTTTTGACTTTTAACCTTTAACCTCAACATGGGTATAATCTCAGCCGAGCGGTTGGTAAGGGCTTACACAACCGAGCAGCACCCCTTTGAGTTGGCCAAATATAAACAATTAATAGCAGTTCGAAGTTTTCGGCAGATACTTTTCAAAAGGCCGTAGCCTAACCGCAAAGACATGGAATTTGTGATAGGCTTTCTATCAACAAACCCTTAGGCATCAGAAAACATTGAACACTAAACATTTACAAATTATCATTATATTTATTATACTATTAATCAAACCTAAAAACATGAAAAAACTAAAAAGCTTAGGGAAAGCCCTAGACAGAAAGGAAATGAAAAAAATTAATGGTGGCTATCACCGTTGCGAAGAAGGCTATGTTTGCGGGCCTCCTTGCCCGGATCCTTACGGACCAGGTGGCATAGGGATAGGTTGGGAATGTGATGAGCCTAACGGAGCCTGCAAACCCGTTCAATGCTATTATTACTAAAACAAAAGAGGTCGGGGTACTTAATCCCGACCTCTTTTCTAAAATGGCAATTCTCTGGTATAAAGCTAAAAAGTCTAAGTTGACTCTTTTCGTCAATTTGGGTTGTTTGACCTTACCCTATATCATTGGCGGAGCATCTCCATATCCGCCAATACTTTCGATTACAAAATATTTAAACTTGAAATCCTGATCCATAAAGAACACGACGTCCATTTCTCTTTCTCCCTTTTTGCTTAAGAACCCATACTTATAGGAATTGCTCTTATAAAATTTAAACTTTGCCGATTTAAGTTCCGTAACCATATCTAGGGCTGTAGCCATATTCTGTTCAAAGGCTTTTAAAGGCGTTTTTCCCTGATAAGATGATGAATAAAGGCTATACAGTTCCTCATATTTCTTTTCATTGAAGAGCTTAATCCAATTTTTCAGGATTTTTTCTACGCGTTTATCCTGGTCCTTTCTTTCTTTGCTTAGTGTTTCCTGGGCTTTTGCTTCAGCAAAAAACAGCAGCATTAGTACAAAGGTATAGCAATATTTCATGTTTGCGACTTAAAAAAATCCCAGTTGACCTTTATCGTCAATTTTGATATCGTCGGGGTTGGTAATTTCCAAGTCTATTTTTTTGGCCGGCTTATCTTCCTCTACGGGTTTTGTGGCAGAAGCGGGTTCTGGCTTCGGCTCCTCTTTTTGAGCAGATGCCTTTTCTACAACAGGTTTCTCTTTAACTGGCTCAGCTTTAAACAAGGGCTTTTTCTTAGGTGCTGCCGGTGGCTCTTCAGCCGATTGAACTTGTTCGCTATCGGTTGTTTCAGTAAGCTCGACTGGTTCAGGCACCACTTCTTCAATGGTGGTTGCCTCCACCATAGCCTCGGTAGCTACTTCGTTTGTTGCAGTTGCCGTAGCTGTTTCGGTTTCGGTTGTTTCCTGTTCTTCTACCGGTGCATTTTCTATCAGTTCGGTTCCAATTTCTGGTTCGGCATTAACCAGGCTAACGCTTTTTACTTCGTGTTGCGACAGCCTATTGCCATTGGCCTTCATTCCTTTTACATCGATTAGTCCAGCCAAATCAACCACCAGGGTTTCAGGCGTTTTGGATTTGCCCTTCTCTACATCGATCTGTACCTGCGCATCAGGCTTGCCGGTAATGAAAATCATTTTGGAACCAGGCTCTTCGCTAATAATAGTCACTTCTTTGCCTGCAGGCTGCATTTCAAACACAAATCGCTTTACAAAATAGTTTTTGGCCTTGGCATCGTAATGCACCAAGCCATAAACCCTTTCCGGATCGTGTTTTTGCATCAATACAATACCTGGATCAAAGTGGTTGCTCAAGTCGAACGAAGTGAGTTCGTACCAACCCGCCGCATTGACCTGAAGGATTTTGTCGTCGCCGTCAAATTCGCCCAAGTATTTGCCCCTGCCATCTACGTTCAAACGCTTCAACAGATCGTCGTACCAAATCTTAAGACCGGATAAGGTAGAAACGCCTTTGCTTTTGAGCAATACTTTTTTGACTGGATATTTAGACACAATATTACCCATTGATCCGCGGCCCTTAATGGCCAGTTCGGCAAAATCGAGGTCAAATTGCAGTTTTTTGAGTTTAGAATGTGGCTTCAGCTGTACGGTAACAATTTCGGCCTCACCATTCGGATTGGCTGTAAAGTATAAAACCTTAGAGCCTTTGCCCCCTTTGGTCAGGTCGTATTCCTTGTCGCGGGTAACGCCCAATACCGCAAAACGCTTCACGTAATTGGTGCCGCTTGCCCCATCCTTGTAAATGAGGTTGTAAACGGTACGTTCGTCGTTCTTTTTGAAAACCTGGGCATGGATAATACCTTTACCCACAAAGGTTTTATCGGCTACTTTGGTAACGGTAAACTTGCCGTCTTCCCTAAAAACAATGATTTCGTCAATATCGGAACAATCGGCTACAAATTCGTCCTTGCGCAAGCCCGTTCCGATAAATCCATCTTCGCGGTTCATGTACAATTTAACGTTGGCCAAGGCTACCTTAGAAGCTTCTACCTTATCGAACAGGCGGATTTCGGTTTTACGTTCGCGGCCTTTGCTGTATTTATCTTTAAGTTTTTGAAACCAGGCGATGGCATAATCGGTTAGGTGGCGCAAATGTCCTTTTACCACCTTGATTTCATCTTCCAGCGCCTTCATTGCTTCGTCGGCTTTTTTCACGTCGAAGCGGGTAATGCTGCTCATCGGCTTATCGATCAGCTTTTTGAAGTCTTCAGGCAAGATTTCGCGGTACAGCGAGGGCTTAAAGGGATCGAACAAGAGGTTCAATACCGTAACTACAGCTTCAAAATCGGCGGCATTTTCGTACTCTGCATTTTTGTACATGCCTTCTTGGATGAAGATTTTGAGCAACGAACTAAAGAAAATCTTCTCTTGCAGTTCGTGCAAACGGATTTCGAGTTCTCGCTTTAACAATGCCTTGGTGTGCATCGTATTTTGCGCCAGGATATCGTTTACGCTCAAAAACTGAGGTTTCTCATCCTTAATGATACAGGTATTTGGCGAGATGGAAACTTCGCAGGCCGTAAAGGCATACAAGGCGTCGATGGTTACATCGGGCGAAATGCCTGGCGCCAATTGTACAACAATCTCTACGTTTTGGGCAGTATTATCTTCAATCTTTTTGATTTTGATTTTGCCTTTATCATTGGCAGCCAAAATGCTATCAATTACAGAACCTGTCGTAGTACTGTACGGAATTTCCGTAATAACGAGAGTTTTCTTGTCTTTTTCGGTGATTTTGGCCCGCACCCTGATCTTGCCGCCTCGCATCCCTTCGTTGTAGTTGGAGAAATCGGCCATGCCACCGGTAAAGAAATCGGGCAGGATATTGGTTTTGTTGCCTTTGAGCACTTCGATAGAAGCATCTAACAATTCGACAAAGTTGTGGGGCATTACCTTGGTAGCCAAACCTACGGCAATACCTTCGGCGCCTTGGGCCAATAGCAGGGGAAATTTAACGGGCAGAGTAATCGGCTCGCTGTTACGTCCATCGTAACTGAGCTGCCAATCGGTGGTATCTGGATTAAAAACTACTTCGTTGGCAAATTTGGAGAGCCGGGCTTCGATGTAACGTGGCGCGGCGGCGCTATCGCCGGTTACCGGATCGCCCCAGTTTCCCTGGCAATCGATAAGCAAATCTTTTTGTCCGATCTGTACCATGGCATCGCCAATAGAGGCATCGCCGTGCGGATGGTACTTCATGGTATTCCCAATTACGTTGGCCGCTTTGTTGAAACGACCATCATCCATCTCCTTGAGCGAGTGCATGATACGGCGCTGCACAGGCTTGAGCCCGTCGTGTATATGCGGCACCGCCCTATCCAGAATTACATAAGAGGCATAATCGAGAAACCAGTTTTCATAAAGCCCGTTAATGGGCGTTACGGTATGCTTGTTCTCGTTTTCTTCGGGCAGGTTGGCTTCGTTTAGGTTTTCTAATTCGTCACTCATTCGCTATAAAAGTATTTGGGATGCGTAAATATAAGGCTTGTGACGGGATTTTGAACGATAAGTTTTAAACAAGTCTTAGCGGGAAGCCTCTCCGTGGATAGTTTATGGTCAATAGTCTATGGCAAAAGAGTTGGCAGCTTCGAATTTTGATCTATGCCTGAGCAGGCTGACAAATATTGCCAGTCATGAAATTTTACACCTGTTTACAATGGCGCACTGCACTTTTGCCAAATGCACCATGAATGGCAGCAACACCTTGAGCAAAACAGACATTTGCACCAACAGGCTTTGCGCTGAATGCCAAAAGAAACTGTTCTGGAATTTGAGGTACAATAACCATAAAAGACTAAAAGAACTTATTGAGTTTTGCAGAAAAAATAAGCTGATTCAAGATTTACGGATTTTGGAGACAGATTTAGACTAAAAAGGGCAAGCAAACCTGAAGGTCCCAGCCACATTTTCCGTCTTCCATTTTACCTTCAGTTGATCTGCTTTTTATCTTTATTTAAAGGTTCCATAGCCTACCGCTCCCAATTTCTTTTTTTCATCCGAAAAGGTAAAAAACTCAAGTTTAGAGCCTGCTATGCTCCACAAGTTTCTTGTTACGGTCTCGCCCGCGATTTCCTCTTTAACAACCCTTGACTTATAGCCCTTATTTTTAAGCTCCATTTCGATAAATATGGTGTTTGGGGCTCCGACAAAGAGAGAATATACAGATTTAATTTTGTTGGCTTTGTATGCTATGCTTAGCTCGTCGAATTCCGAACCATAAACAAGCATTTCCTCATCTCCATCCTTATAGTTTTCATCTTCATCTCCCTTCTCGAATCCTTTGTCTTTCAAGAAAGACACCACATTCTGCCTGGTTGTTTTATAAAATATATCCTGAAGGAGCGCCAATTTCTTGTCTTCGAATTTGACCTGGCCATAGGCGAAGGCGCCATGGCACAAAAAAAGTAAAAACATTAATTTTTTCATATTTTTTATTGCAGCATGTGTACAAGAAAACATTTCCCGTTAGCAACACTAAGGTAATCGCAAGTACCACTTAGTGAAATACCCAATAATGAGTATTTTTAGCTTTCGTGATTTGATCAGCTCTTGCCAACCGGGATGCTGACCTGAATAATGGTTCCTTCGTTTTTAACGCTACTGATCTCGAAATTGCCTTTGTAGTAATTGATCCGCTTTTCGATATTTTCGAGCCCAAAGCCTTTGCTGGTTTGCTGCACATCAAAGCCAAGCCCATCGTCTATAAATTGAAAATGATAGTAGCTGGTGTATTGATAAAATTCAATGGTTATTAGGCTAGGCTGGCCATGTTTAATGGCGTTGCTGATAATTTCCAGGGCAATCAGGTACATGTCGTAAATCCAGGGCTCCTCTATCTTTTCGGGAAAGTCATAGCCAAAAAGCTCAATCTTCCAATCAGACAAACCGGCGTTTAAACTCGTAATCTGGCTTTGCAGGCTTGCAAATAGTGCGCCATCATCAAGTGCCTTGGGAAGAATCTTATGGGAAATATCCCTGATGTCTTCTGCCAGCTCGCCGATGGTTTCCTTGGCCAGCCTTGCATTTTTCATGTCGAAAAGATGAATAATATGCGCAATTTTGCTCCCCACCTTATCATGGATGATATTGGCGATATTTCTGCGCTCCCGAAGTTGAACCTCGTTGATTGTTTTTAACGAGCTTTCTTTTTCCAAGATAACCTGTTCCATCAACGCGCTGTTTTTCAAAAAGATCTCTATATAGTTTTTGGATAGCACATATCCAAACAAAAACACTTCATAAAGGCTAATGAACAATAACCAATTACCACCCAACGATTCTGGAATAACCTTGAATGTTTTTAGGATTAGGCAGGCCGACCAAATAAGCTGCGGCAAAAAGGCCAGCAACACATAAACAGCCTTTGTTCTTTCTATTTTTAAATATACCAATGCAGCCCAGAAAATCGTTACGATAGAAGCCAGCAACATGAAATACGCCAGCATAAAAAAATACCTGAAATCAAAATGCTTGTAAAAAACCAACAACACAATGGTAACCAAAATAAGCATAAGGTTTATGCTGTTAAGCCCAACAACAATCCTGTACTTTGCAGGCTGGTTCTCTTTTAGCCTTAAAAAGTGGCTCAGAAAAATACTTAAGGCGATATACCAAAGCCCACCCAGATAAAGCCGGCCCTCGCTAAAAAACCTAAACTGCGGAAATAAAACATGTTTGGCAAAATTGGTTGTAATGGCCACATAAAATACCGTGAGCAAAGAATAGCCAATGTAATAAATGTACAGCCGATTTTTGGTGAGCAAGAACAATATGCCGTTGATCATGAGCAGCAAAAAAACCATCCCGATAAAAAAGGAAGTCAATGCTATTTTTTGCGACGACTTTGTTTCCAAATCAATTTGGTTCTCTAAACTATAAGAGAAATCCAGGAAAGAGGTCTCTTTTTTAGCCCTCACCCAAACAACTTTTTCCTCGCCCGGCTGCAGGTTAAGCTCAAACGCCAAAGCTTCAATGAAAGGGCTTTTCATTGCCGTTCTATCGCCTATGGTTTGGGTGGTTCCACCATCGAACAGCGTAAGGCTATCGATGTGGTTGTTGTTGAAACAGAGCCAGGTTCTTGCGCTTTGCGAGGGATCGGTATTTTGAAGGGTGAACCTGCACCATACCGCCGCGTCTTTGTTATAGCCAATATCAACTTTTTGGTGTGGATTAAACCGGTAAAGTTTTTGCCGTTCAAGATCGGCTTTGGTCCACAACGAATTCGTATCTACAGCGTAGCCAGACTTTACCAATAGCTGTTTGCTTGTTATTTGTGCACACGCGAAAAAAGAACATAGCAGCAGGCTAATGAAGCAGGTTATTTTCATGAGCAAATTTGATAAGCGTGCCGCTGTTGCTGATCTCCAGCTTTTTGTAAATATTCTTCCTATGCGTATCTACAGTAGTTTTGGCAATAAACAGGGTATTCGAAATCTCTTTACTGGTTAATCCTTTGATAATGAGTTTAATGATTTCCCTTTCCTGCTTCGAAATCCTGAACTTGTTAATAATCGGCTTATCTATATCGCTATAAACACTCGCATTACTTTTGTTGACTTTATTGGTATAAAACTCGCTGCCTTTTTTAGCATTTATCACATCAACCAGCTCATTGGCAGGCGTTTCCTTTTTCAGAAAAGCATCAACACCGGCCTTCCTTGCTTTTTGGATCAAAAAATCCTCGTAATAAGCGGTAAGAATAATCGTTTTGGTATTTTTCAATTGAAACTTAAGCTCTTCGAGCAACAAAAAGCCATCAAAATGATTGATATTCAAGTCGCAGATGAAAACATCGGCAACGTTATGCATCAAGTATTGCCGGCAAGAGTGCGCATCACTAAATTTAGAAATGCAATAATCATTCTCGGTATTTTTGAGCAGCTCTGCAATGCCATTTAAAAAAAGTAAATGGTCATCACAAATCACTATCTGTTTTGTCATAGCCTGAGAGGTTATAAGCATTGCCCTAAAGTAACACTTAGGTTAATCGTTTACAAGAAAATCTATATTTCTTTCTATTGTACTTAATGGCTTGGTTGCCAACAAGACGCTTCTTTAAAACCAGCTCTGGCAACAAAGCATTTAGCGCTTATTAAGCGTATTTCCCTTCTCATCTATCCAATAGCTTTTGCCGTTGAATTCAAAAACAAGGGCTTCTCCCGCGGTAAAGGTATAAGCACTTTTATATTGAAAAGGAATAACTGTTTTGCCCTCTTTATTGATGTAGCCATACTTCCCTTCTAATGCGGCATAAGATAAATCCATGGCGAAGCCCCCCACGCTCCTATAATCATATTTGATGGGGATCACCACTTTTCCGGTTCGGTCTATATAGCCGCTTTTATCACCAATGGTTACGGCACTCAATCCTTCTTCAAAACCGTAAGCAAGATCGTATTTAAGGTCTATGACAACCTTGCCGGCAATATCTACAAAGCCGTATTTTTCGTCGAGAACCACTAGGCTAAGCCCGTATTCAAAGGGATGAACCTCATCGTATTTAACCGGAACTACTTCTTTTCCCTGCTCGTTGATGAAGCCATATTTATCGCCAATCCGTACAGGAGCCAAGCCTCCTTCTCCAAAACCAGCAATTCCGTCATATTTAAATGGCGTTATTTCTTTGCCGTTCTTATTGATAAGTCCCCATTTGGCATCTTCTATCTTACGGTCTACGATCTTGCCATCTCGGCCAGCCTGAGCCACCCCGTTTTTAAAACTATACACTAAATCGTATTTTAAAGGAACAACCTGTTTTCCTGTTTTGTCAATAGCTCCGTACTTGCCATCAACAAGCACAACTGCCAGCCCTTCTTTAAAGTCGTAAGCATCGTCATATTTAAACGGGATCACTGGTTTATCGTTTCGGTCTATATAACCCATTTTGCCATTTAAGGTAACGACAACAAGCCCTTCGGAGAAAGAGCTGGAAGGGCCATATTTAAACGGAATGACAACTTTCCCAGCCTTATCAATAAAACCAACCCTTTCTTCGGCAACCATAGCCAATCCCTCCGAAAAACTTCCTCCACTTTTGTACATAAAAGGTATTACCAAATGGTTTTCTTTATCAATATACCCTACTTTATTATCGCGCACCACCTTTGCCAAACCCTCCGAGAAATTAGTGGACCCTTCATATTCGAAAGGGATTACTGTTTTTCCTGTTTTGTCTATAAACCCTCTTTTTTTATCCTTTACTACCCTGGCAAGCCCTTCCGAAAAAGCCGATGCTTCATCATACAAATAAGGGATAACCGTTATGCCTTTCTGGTCGACATAACCATAACGTATACTTACCTTTTTGGGCTTCAGCTCTTGCGAAAACGTTGCCCTAGCTAAAGTTAGACTAAACAATAAAAGGATTAAGGTGCTTTTCATCGGATTGATTTATGCCAGGAATTATCTTTATCCTGCTAAAGTAGACCTATCGCATACCGGGTACAATACCTAAAAACGGGTATTTTTTAGAGTCTTTAGTCCATAATTAATAGGACATGGTTAGAAGTCCAAGGGTTGGAGGGTACACCTAAAAATTGTTCATGTAACATGAAAGAGGAAGGATGGAAGCTGTGCATCCACAATCAACGAATGACTACTCAGCTAACTCGTTAATCAGCTGTCAGTTTTCTCCCAATGGGTACCGAGAGGTCAGTTTGCAATCAGCCAATGCCTAATGAACCACCGATTAACCAGCACCCAACCTCTCTTCTACAAAACCAAAAGGCAGCAAGCTTTTCACGCTTTTCACTTTGATGATTTGGCCACCGATGCAATAAAACAGTACCTCGATAGGCGAATTTTGACGCTTTTCGCATTCGGCCATTACCTGCAGGCAGGAGCCGCAGGAAGTAACCGGGTTTTCGATCTTAAAATTATGGGTAAAGGCCGTAATCGCCATGGTTTTGATTACGGCATTGGGATTATTGGCGCCAATGGCAAAAAGTGCCACCCGCTCGGCGCAAAGGCCTGATGGATAAGCCACGTTTTCTTGGTTGCTGCCCAAAACAACCTGTCCATCGGCCAACAAAATAGCCGTACCCACTTTAAATTTAGAATATGGAGAATAGGAAGTAGACAGAGCTTCTTCCGCTTTTTTGCATAAGATTTGGTCGCCTGCATCGAGCTCGCCCAGGCTTTCGAAAGTCTGATAGCTAATGCTAAAACTAAGTGTGTTCATAAACTAAACATACAGATTATTTGCGTAAAACTTAAAATACCTATATTTAAATAGCATTTTTGATGTTTTATCGAACATTTTAAAATTTTGTTTGTTCTTTTGAGTAGACAGACGGCACGGTTTTGGCTAAGGGTTCGAGATCGATTATCACAAATTACAGCGCTTGAAGAAGTATTTACGCAAAGGTTTAAAAATTATCCTATGGACTATCGTCGGCATATTGGCGCTGTTCATCCTATTGGCCATTTCGCTCAACATTCCGGCGGTGCAAAATTTTGTGAAAGACCAGGCCATTACCTATCTTAAAAAGAAAACCAAAACCGAAGTCAGGCTCGAGAGCATTAAAATTGCCCTGCCCAAAGATGTAGTGCTCAACAAATTCTACATCGAAGACCAAAAGAAAGATACGCTGTTATACGCCGAAAAGCTCAGTGTTGACATCAGCCTGTTCAAGCTGCTCAAAAACACCATCGAAATTAACAATATCGAGCTCAAAAACATACGTGCCCATGTAAAGCGCATCAATCCCGATACCAGTTTCAACTTTTCTTTTTTAGTTCAGGCCTTTATGTCAGAACAAAAAAAGCCTGAAGAAAAGGTAGACAAAGACACCACATCTACGCTTAAGTTTTCGGTAGATAAAGTCCTGTTTCAAGACATCGGCATTACCTACCACGACGATGTAGCCGGCAACGACGTGAAATTGTACTTGGGCGAGTTCAGCACCAAAATCAAGGATTTCGACCTCAACAACCAGCGCTACATCATCAAGCAGCTGAGCCTCAAAAACACCTCGCTCAACTACCTGCAACAGAAACCGTTGACCCAATTGGTGCAGCATATTGCCCAAAGCGTTGACAGTGCCGAAAAAGCACAGGGCAAATTACCTTATATCGAGGTGCAGGATTTTGCCTTCAACAACGTAAAGGTCAACTACGACGACCGGTTATCGACCATGAAGGCAGTGGCAGCCAT
Source organism: Pedobacter sp. TM02 (assembly GCF_059705275.1). Lineage (NCBI taxonomy): Bacteria > Pseudomonadati > Bacteroidota > Sphingobacteriia > Sphingobacteriales > Sphingobacteriaceae > Pedobacter > Pedobacter sp. TM02. The sequence continues at coordinate 983,350 of NZ_AP046530.1, read as the reverse complement.
CAATACCCTGGGCTTTGTTAATTTAAAAGTAGACCTGACCAACAGCAAATACGAAACCGATGAGGCCAAGCTGAGCCAATCCAATATCTTGTTTGCTTTTAAGCCTGCTCCGACCAACACAGCCAAAACCACGAAGGCCGATACGCCTGCCAAACCATCGCCACTGGCATTGCTCATTAAAAAAATCGACTTGCAGCAAAACAGTTTCCAATTCGACAACCTGGGAGCCAAGCCCACCAATACAGGCATCGATTTTAATCATTTGAATATTACCGCGCTCAATTTAGGGGCAAATCAGGTAAGCTATAGTGCAGCGGGCATTAAGGCCAATGTGGTTAACGGCTCGCTAAAAGACAAAAGCGGCTTTATTTTGAATACCTTAAAAGGCGATGCCGTGTATAACGACAAGCAAATCAGGCTGAACAATTTTACTTTGGCTACGCCAAATACCCACATCGAAAACGTTACTTCGCTCGATTATACTTCTTTAAACGACCTGACCAAACATCCCGAAAAGGTAAAACTAAGCCTATTGTTCAAAAATACAACGATTGGCTTAAAGGATGCGGGCTTTTTCAGCAATGCCATTCCGGCCAATTACCGCAACGAAAAAATAAAGGTGAATGCCAAAATCAATGGCTACCTGAACAACCTCGATATACCGCAGCTGCAGGTGAGCGGCTTAAAGAATACGCAGATCGACATCAGTGGCAAGGCAAAGGGACTGCCCGACATCAACAAGGCCTGGCTCGACCTGAACATCAAAAAATTGCATCTTACCAAGGCCGACGTGCTGGTGGCCGTACCCAAAAACACCTTGCCCAGCAATTTGCAGCTACCCAACGTAATTGATGCCAAAGGCAATTTTACCGGTTCGATGAGCGATTTCAACACCAAGCTCAACATACAAACCGACATGGGGTCGGCGCTGTTAACGGCCAGTATGAAAGGGCCGAAAGGCAGGGAAAGCTACAAAGCCGATGTAAGCCTGAACAACTTTAACGTGGGGCGCCTGTTGAAACAGGAACCAACCTTGGGACGCATTACGGTTAAGGCCGATGTAAGCGGCACGGGATTGGACCCTAAAAAAATCAATGCCAAATTTAACGCCAAGGTACTTAACGCCTACTACAACAAATACAACTACCGCAACTTGAGCATTAGCGGCAACTATGCTAACCAGCGCATCGCCATTAAAGGCAGCATGCCCGATAGCAATGCCAATTTTGACCTCGATGCACAAGTTGACATGGCCGGTAAATATCCTGCGGTAAAAGCCGATTTAGACTTGAAACAGCTTGACCTGCAAAAGCTCAATTTTATGGCTTCAGAACTTAAGTTGGCGGGCAATGTAAAAGCTAACGTCACTACCGCCGATGTAGATTACCTGAACGGCGATATTTTCGTTACCAGTCTGCAAATGGTTAAAGACGGCAGGAGATTCAACGTTGATACCATCCAGCTTCATGCCGTTTCTACGGCCGATGCCAATAGGCTTACCTTAAAATCGGAACTGCTGAGCGCCAAGGTAGATGGCAAGTACCAGTTGAGCAAAGTGGGCTATGCTGTAATCAACCAGATCAACAAATATTACCAATTTGGCCAGGTTACGCCTGTTCCCGATCAACGCATCAGGTTCGATGTACATTTTTATAATCCTAAATTTTTACAGGATTTTGTACCCGAGCTCACCACTTTCGCCCCATCAACGCTTAATGGCTTAATCGACACCCAGAAAGACAGCCTGCAGCTCAATGCCTTTTTTCCGCAGGTGGTTTATGGCGATTTCAGGATAGACACCGCGCGCCTCACCGCAAGCAACACCGGTCAGCAACTCAATTACAAACTATTGGTCAATAGCCTACAAAGTTCGTCTATCGCCTTGTTCAACACCGAAATTTCTGGTATGGCAGCCAATAACCAGCTTGGGCTTAATGTTTTCTTGCGCGACAGGCAACGTAAAGACAAATATGTAATCGGGGGTATTTTCAGGTCGATGAACAAGGATTTCAGGTTCAACATCGACCCGGCCAAATTGATGCTCGATTATGAAAAATGGACCATTGCCCCAGAAAACTTTATCCAGTTTGGTGCATCGGGTATCTTGGCCAATCAATTCAACATCAGTAAAAACGAGCAGTTGCTGGGCATCAATAGCATCAGCAACATGCCAAATTCGCCGATCAAGGTCGAGTTCAAAAACTTCCAGATAGAAACCCTCACTAAATTTGCCGAAACGGATACGACTTTGGTGGGCGGTATCATTAATGGGCAGGTAGACGTCAAAGACCTGGCCACCAATCCCAAATTCGAAGCCAATGTCAACATCAACAAGCTGCGTTACCAAAAAGACCAGTTGGGCGACCTGAGCGTTTTGGTCAACAACAATACCACCAACGCCTTCGAAGTTGATGTGCGCTTAAAAGGTGTTCATGAATTGAGGGCAAGTGGCTTCTATTACACGGCACCAGAAAGTGCGCTCGACCTAACGCTCACCATCGATAAAATAGACCTCAAGGCTATCCAAAGCTTAAGCATGGGGCAGATCAGGTATGGCAGAGGCACAGTGAGTGGCCAGCTTACGGCCAAAGGCGCGCTAGCCAGCCCGAAAATATTAGGGGCTTTGAAATTCAACAATGCCGGCTTCAATGTGGCTTATATCAATTCGTTTTTTACCATCCCCGACCAAGAGCTTACGTTTAACAACGACGGCATTAAATTCAACAACTTTACTTTGGTCGATTCGCTGGGCAAAAAAGCAACCGTCAACGGAATGATCTATACGTCCAGCCTGAGCAATGTAGGATTTGGCCTCGATATCAGAACCAACAATTTCAGGGCGCTTAACTCTACGGTTGCCGATAACGACATGATTTATGGAACGGTGTTCTTAACCAGCAACATCAAGCTGAGAGGAACGCTGAAACGCCCAGATGTAAACATGAATATCAATGTAGACAAAGGCACACAGTTTTTCTATGCCTTGCCTCCCGACGACCCATCGGTTATTGAACAGGAAGGAATCGTGGAATTTATAGATGCCGATGCGCCGCCATTTAATGGAAAGAAGGCCTTAAAAACCGACAGCGTAACCAAATCAGATATCCAGGGCATGAACCTTACCGCAAGGATAACTACCGATCCAGAAGCCGACCTTACCGTGGTAGTGGATCCTAGCAACGGCGACGCCCTACACGTAAAAGGCGATGCCAACCTGAACGTTACCATTGATCAAAGTGGCAAAATCAGCATGACAGGCAGGTATGAAGTGGTCGACGGTTCCTATAACCTATCGATTGGCCCGCTTAGCAAAAAAGAATTTAAGCTGGTTAAAGGCAGTACCATTATCTGGACCGGCGAACCTACCGCCGCCAATGTAGACCTTACGGCACTTTACGAAGTGAACGCGGCGCCAATTGATCTTTTAAACGGCTCTGAAAAAGCGGAAGCCAAAAACAAATTGCCTTTCCAGGTGTATTTGTACATGAAAAACGAATTGCTTAAACCTTCCATTTCATTTAAAATAGATCTGCCCGAAAATGAAAGAGGCGCTTTAGACGGTGATGTTTATACCAAGCTTCAAAATGTAAACCGCGACGAAAACGAGCTGAACAAACAGGTTTTCGCCTTGCTGGGCTTTGGCAGGTTCTTCGCCAACAATCCGTTCCAAAGCTTGGCAGGTGGTAGCAGCGCCTCGTCAATTGCCCGCCAGAGCGTGAGCAAGCTCTTAACCGAACAGCTCAACAACCTGGCTTCCGATCTGATCAAGGGCGTAGACATTAACCTGGGCCTCAACTCTTCTGAAGACTACAGCAGCGGTGCCATGGAGCAACGGACCGATTTGGAAGTTGGCCTTTCTAAAAAACTATTGAGCGACAGGCTAACCGTAACCGTGGGTAGCTCTTTTGCCCTCGAAGGCGCCAAAACCCCAGGACGCGATGCCAACAACATTGCTGGCAACGTAAATATAGAATATGCCCTATCGGCCGATGGCAGGTACCGGTTGCGCGCTTATCGACGTAACCAAAACGATGTGATTGTGCAGGGCCAGATCATCGAAACCGGCATTGGCTTTACCCTGGTTATCGATTATAACAAGTTTAGGGAGATTTTCCAGAAACGCAACAAAAGAAACAGAGCCAATGTTGAACAGAAACCGAAAAATGAAAAAGTTAATTAAATCCCTTGTTTTGATCGGACTTTGTTTTGTTTTAGGCAGCTGCAGCAACCTGAAATACCTCAAACCTGGAGAAAGCCTGTACGTAGGTGCAGAGGTTAACATCAAAACCGACAGCGCCAAACGTATTGACGACCAAAAAGCGGTGAAACAAAGCCTGGAAGACAAGACCCGGCCCAAACCCAACAAAACATTTTTGGGGCTCAGACCGAAACTGTATATCTATAATCTGGCCGGCGAACCTACCAAACCCAAAGGCATACGCCATTGGTTGCGCACCAAAGTTGGCGAACCGCCAGTGTTGCTGAGCCAGGTAAACCTCAAGTACAACAACAGCGTATTGAAAAGCTACCTGATCAGCCAAGGTTACCTACAGGCCGATGTAATCGGCGAAACCGTGGTGAAGAACAAAAAAGGGAAAGCCATTTATACGGCTTCTCCGGGCAAGCGCTATAAAATCAGTCAGGTTACCTTTCCGCCTGATACGGGCGTATTGACCAAGATCATTAACCAGTACAAAGGCAATACCCTCTTAAAAGTTGGCAATTTCTATGATCTCGACACCTATAAAAACGAACGCATCAGAATAGATAATGATTTAAAGGAAAACGGCTATTTCTATTTCAATCCCGACTATCTAATTATGCAGGTAGACAGTACCATTGGCAAAAATTTGGTAACCGTGCATGTCAGCATTAAGAAATCGGCGCCCGATGCCGGCCTTAAGCCCTATTCCATTAAAAACATCAATATTTACCCAAGTTATAGCCTAAGGCGCGATTCGGTGCTAAGGCATTTAAAGCCCTTTGTTTATAAAGATTTTAACATTTACGACGACCGCAATACGTTTAAACCGGGCGTATTTGATCGCCTGGTGTTTTTTAAGAAAAATGAATACTATAACCGCAAAGACCATAACCAATCGCTGAACAGGATGGTAAATATTGGTTCTTTTCAGGATGTAAGGGCCGAGTTTCTGCCTGTAGACAGCTTTAAGAACAATCAGCTTAACCTGAATATCTACCTTACGCCGTTGAAAAAGAACTCGCTCTCGTTTTCGGTAACCGGTACCAGCAAGTCGAACAACTTTGTGGGTTCTGAAATCAAGCTCACCCAAACTACGCGCAACTTGTTTAGGGGTGCCGAGCAATTAGACATCAGCCTTAGCGGTGGTTTCGAAACACAAGTAAAAGGTACGGCACAGGGCAAAAATTCCTATTCGTTTACTGCCGATGCCAAGCTGACCTGGCCAAGGTTCATCATCCCTTTCTTCAAGTTCAACAGCACTACGGCTTTTATTCCCAAAACCATTGTTACCGGATCTTACCAGTTGCTCAGCAGGGGCTCTTTGTATAGCCTTTATGCTTTTAAGGGCGAGTTTGGCTATAATTTTAAGGAAAACCTTTACAAAGAACATACTTTCAATCCTATTTCGGTGAGCTACATCAGGCCTGGCTTTCCCTCAACCCAGGTAAGAGACAGCTTGTTTAACGCCAACCCGCTGTTGCGTACCTCGCTCGACAGGCAGTTTATCATTGGAAGCAACTACAATTTTACGTATACCAACCAAATGGAAAACCAAAGGCGCAACAATACGTACTTTAACGGCAGCATTGAAACAGGCGGCAATGTTTGGGGCCTGTTTGTACAAAAAAATGCAGCCGGAGAACGCGCACTTTTCAATGTGCCTATTTCGCAGTTTGTACGTCTAGAGGCCGATTTGAGGGATTATTACAAGGTTACGCGCAATGTAACCTGGGCCAATAGGCTAAACGTAGGCTATGGCTATGCCTATGGCAACAGCACTTCGCTCCCTTTTATCCGTCAGTTTTTTGCTGGGGGAAGCAACGATATCAGGGCTTTTCCGGCCCGGACTTTGGGACCTGGAACATTTAAGGTTAAGCCTGAGGAAAAATTTGCCGACCAAGGCGGTGATGTCAAAATCATGCTCAACACCGAATTGCGGTTTAAGCTGGTTAGCGTGCTCTACGGTGCCGCCTTTATTGATGCCGGAAATATTTGGTTAAGAAAAGAAGATCCAGATAGGCCGGGTTCTGCCTTTAAGGCCAAGAATATTTTAAGCGAAATGGCCGTGGGCACCGGATTGGGCCTCAGGGTTGATGCCTCTATTTTTGTGGTTAGGCTTGATGGCGCCTTCCCGATCCGGAAACCTTACCTGCCAAGCGGCCAGCGTTGGGTGCTGAACCAGGTAGATTTTGGCAGCAAGAGCTGGAGAAAAGAAAATCTAATTTTAAACATCGGCATCGGATATCCGTTTTAATAACATGACGAAATTAGCAACCAAGATCAAGAACTTCTTTGTGGATACCGGGCACTTGTTTATTGCTGCCGGAAAAGGCTTTGTAGAGGATCGGGTAACCAAATTGAGTGCAGCCCTGGCCTATTACACCATATTTTCGCTTTCGCCCTTAATCATTATCATTATTTCTTCGGCCAGTTTGATTTATAGTCAGGATGCCATTGAAAACCGGCTTTTTTCGCAGATCAACAAACTGGTGGGCCACGATGCCGCCGTACAAATACAGAGCTTTGTAGCCAATGCCAGTTTATCGGGCAAGAGTTCTTTTGCTCTTGTAATTGGTATTGTGGTGCTGGTTATAGGTGCTACCGCGGTATTTACCGAGATACAAGACAGCATCAACCTGATTTGGAAAGTAAAGGCCGTACCCAAAAAGGGCTGGAAAAAACTGGTAACCAATCGCCTGCTTTCTTTTTCGCTGATCGTATCGTTGGGCTTTTTGCTCCTAGTATCGCTCGTGGTAAACAGTTTGGTATTGAGCCTGGGCAACAAGCTTTCGCAGTTTATCCCCGAAATTACAAGCACCACTGCCGTCATCATCCTGGTGCTGAACAACGTGCTTACCTTTGCGGTAGTAACGGGTGTATTTGCCGTAATATTTAAAGTATTACCCGATGTCATTCTGCGCTGGAAGTCGGCACTGGTGGGCGCAGCCTTTACGGCATTGCTTTTCGGTTTGGGCAAATACCTGATTGGGCTTTACCTCCAAAAATCCAATCCCGGATTGGTTTTTGGTTCGGCAAGTTCCATCATCATCATCTTGCTGTGGATTTACTATACTTCTATTATCCTGTACTTTGGCGCCGAATTTACACAGGTTTATGCCGAAAAATACGACCATGGCATTGCCCCTACCAAATATGCGGTACACCTTAAAACCGTTGTGGTAGAGAAGAAGGTTGATGTACTGCCCCCGCAGCATCCGGAAGACACGGCTTAGTTTTTAGTTGGCAGTTTTCGGTTAACAGTTAACAGTTGATTGTTTAACAATTCTAGGCAGCAATGCTCCTTAAAAGTAGGAAGCTATCTTATCAATAAGCTCTTTTTCCGAAAAAGGTTTGAGCACCAAATCATTAATACCCGATTCGATATACTTTTGGCGATCTTCCTGCAATACGTTGGCCGTAACACCCAAAATAACAATGTTACGCTTGACGGGATTCACGTAGGTTCTGATCCGGCGCGTTAGCTCTACCCCACCCATTTCTGGCATCTGAATATCTGTTAAAATCAGATCGTACGGGTTTTTTTCGAACAATTCGTAAGCTTCCTTGCCATCATAGGCTACATCGGTATGCAGCTTATATTTTTTAAGCACGGTTTGCGCCAGCAAAATATTCATTTTATTGTCGTCGGCCAGCAAAATGCGCTTGCCTTCTAAATGGCTTACGCCTTGGCCAACCACAAAGCTCTTCACTTCTTCGCTGTTTTCCTTGCATATTTCGTAGGGAATCTCAAAACTGAAAGTAGAGCCTTTGCCTACTTCGCTTTTTACGCCGATACGTCCCCCCTGGAATTCTACAATTTTTTTGCAGATGGCCAGGCCTAAACCGGTGCCTTTTTGTTTGAGCTTACTCGACGAGTAATAGACCTGCGCAAACTCATCGAATATCATATCCAGATCTTGCGGGGCAATACCAATGCCGGTGTCGATTACCTGAACCTGCAATACCGCCTGTTTTTTGGTATTGGGAATGATTTCGGCCTTGATGGTTACGGAACCCTGCTCGGTAAATTTGATGGCATTGCTCAACAAATTCATGACAACCTGCTTCAAGCGAAGCGAATCGCCCATAAAGCAGACGTTCTTTTTAAACGACAGTTCCTTATTAAGCTTCAGGTTCTTGTTGGCGGCTTGAATGCTGATGCTGTTCACGACTTCGCTAATGGCATCGAGTGGCACAAAGGCAATCTTGTCGAAATTTACCTTTCCGGTTTCATATTTAGAAAAATCAAGGATGTCGTTTACCACATCTAACAACATGACCGACGAACTTCTGATGGCGCTAACCTGTTCGCTCTGTTGCGGATTAAGCTGGCCCTGGCTCAACTGCTCCGAAAACCCGATAACCGAGTTGAGCGGCGTTCTGATCTCGTGGCTCATGTTGGCCAAAAACCGGCTCTTTGAAATGGCATATTGAGAAGCTTTTTGACTGTAATTGATCAGCTCGTTCTCGTTTTTGTAGATTTTCCAAAGGTTATACAAAATGGCCAGTACCAATACCAGCAACAGCACAATGCTGAGTACAAACATTTTGTCGATGCTCTTTACCGTGGTTTCGATATTGCCTTTGAGTTCCGTACGGTTTATGGCTACGAATTTCCGTTCATAGCTTTTGTAGTCGCGCAACAGCGTAACCAGTTCGGTAATGATCTGGTTATTGAGCTCGAGTATTTCGGCCTCATGCTTATTCAGCGTACGATTAGTGGCATAAAGGTTACGAAAATAATCGTTCATCTTTTGCCATTGCAGCTTGTTAAAGTCTTTGCTTTTTGACGAAGTATCGAGCTTTACTTCGGTACGTACCAGTTTTTTGCTGGTATCGGCGGCTTTGCCTTTCTCTTTTTTCCTCGAAAATGCATCGGCTAATCGGCCAAAAAGATTTTTTTCTGGACCCTTTTGCTGTGCCGTATGGATGGTATCAACAGAAACCATGGTTTTCAGCTTGCTGTAGGTCATTTGCCTGGCATTGGTTGGCTGAAACTGGTTACGGGTCGAATCTATGCCCAGCGAAACCTTGATCAGGCTATCGGCCAATATCCTTAGTCTTAGGTACAGGTCGGTTCTTGCCTTTTTCTGCTCAACCAGCCCCTTTAAGCTTTTTGGCGCATTTTTTTCCTTCTCCACATCAATATTGTGGATGTTTTCTAAAGTGGTTGAAACAAAATTGATGCTTTCCCAATAGGCCTTGATGTATTTTTTTTCGCCGGTTGCGGTATACAGCCTACAATTGTTGTCGGCTTTGTACAGCATCACAATCGCAGAATCGATTTGGGTATAATCTTCTTTTAAGGAGGTAAACTGATTGGTAAAATACCTCAGATCGTCTGTCTTGCTATTTCGTACGTAGAAGAATATCGCACATAAGAACAGCGTCAATATGAGAAATACAACAAGGCTATAGCGTGTTGAACGGTTTTTAGCGGATGTAAGAGGCATAGGAGCTCGTTATTATAAATCTTAAACCCAATGCAGGGATTTTTCAATAACAAATAGGGACATACAAGTATACGCTAAAAAAGCGTTGCCCAATAGTTAAAATTTAAAAAATCTAGAATCTTTCTATGCTTGGTTGCCTAACCAACTAGGCCACTTCCAAATCCTCTGGGGCTGTCTCTTTGTTTTCCGCTTCTTTAATTTCGTCTTTTTCTATCCTTAGGTTTTTGATAATATGCTGCTGCCTTTCCGGCGTATTTTTGCCCATGTAATATTCCAGCAAGCTTTTAATGGTCTGCTCTTTGAGGATTACAGGATCCAGCCTGATGTCTTTGCCGATAAAGAGGCCGAATTCGTCGGGAGAGATTTCGCCCAAACCCTTAAACCGGGTAATTTCTGGCCTGGCGCCCAATTTGGCAATGGCCTCTTTGCGTTCTTCTTCGCTATAGCAATAAATGGTTTCTTTTTTATTGCGCACCCTGAACAATGGCGTTTGCAGGATGTAAACATGCCCGGCTTTTACCAAATCGGGGAAAAACTGCAAAAAGAAAGTCATCATCAGCAAACGGATGTGCATGCCATCTACATCGGCATCGGTAGCGATAACGATATTGTTGTAGTGCAAGCCCTCCAAACCGTCTTCAATATTCAGTGCGTGCTGCAACAAGTTAAATTCTTCGTTCTCGTATACTACTTTTTTGGTGAGCTCGTAACAGTTGAGCGGTTTGCCTTTTAGGCTGAATACGGCCTGGCACTCTACGTCTCTCGATTTGGTGATCGAACCCGAAGCCGAATCGCCCTCGGTAATGAAAAGCGTGGTTTCGTATCGCCTATCGTGCGTGCTGTTGAAGTGGATTTTGCAATCCCTCAGTTTTTTATTATGCAAAGAAGCTTTTTTGGCGCGGTCGTTGGCCAGTTTTTTAATGCCTGCAATATCCTTGCGCTCGCGCTCCGATTGCAAAATCCTTTTTTGCAGGGCATCGGCTACATCGGCGTGTTTATGCAGGTAATCATCCAGCTCCTTTTTCACGAAATCGTTGATGAAAGTACGTACCGACGGCCCGTCTGGCCCGATGTTTTGCGAACCCAGTTTAGTTTTGGTCTGCGATTCGAAAACCGGCTCCTGTACCCTAATGGCAATGGCGGCAATGATCGAAGCCCTGACATCGGAAGCATCAAACTCTTTTTTGTAAAACTCGCGAATGGTTTTCACCACAGCCTCCCTGAAGGCGGCCTGGTGCGTACCTCCCTGGGTAGTATGCTGGCCGTTGACAAACGAGTGGTAATCTTCGCCGTACTGCTGACCGTGGGTCATGGCAATTTCGATATCGTGTCCTTTGAGGTGGATAATCGGATAGCGAATTTCTTCGGGCTTGTTTTCTTTAGAAAGCAGGTCGTAAAGTCCGCGTTCCGAAAAATATTTTTGGTTGTTGAAGTTGATGGTCAGTCCGGTGTTCAGGAAAACATAATTCCAGATCATGCTTTCTACAAAATCGGGAATATAGTGGTAGTTTCTGAAAATGGTTTCGTCAGGATAAAAGGTAATGGCGGTACCGTTGCGCTGCGTAGTTTCGATAATAGGGTTGTCTACAACGATTTCCCCTTTAGAAAATTCCACTTTTTTGGTTTTGCCATCGCGGTACGACTGCACGGTAAAGGCGGTCGACAGGGCATTTACCGCCTTGGTACCCACGCCGTTCAAACCTACCGATTTTTGGAAGGCATTGCTATCATATTTGCCCCCGGTGTTGATTTTCGATACGCAGTCGATCACTTTGCCCAATGGAATGCCCCGGCCATAATCGCGCACATTTACCTTGTGGTCTGACAGGGTAATTTCGATGGTCTTGCCGGAACCCATTACAAATTCGTCGATAGAGTTATCTACAATTTCTTTTAGCAATACGTAAATCCCGTCGTCCTGAGCCGAGCCATCGCCCAGCTTGCCAATGTACATCCCTGGACGCAAGCGAATGTGCTCTTTCCAGTCGAGTGAACGTATACTATCGTCGTTATAGATTGGTTCTGCCATAATTTTTATCAGTTTTATGCGTCTCTGCAGTCGTGCGAAATGGAAATATGCCGAAAGAGGATCTCCTTTGGCACCTTAGATTCTCCATTCCTACAAATTTAATCAAATCTGATGGGGTTTTAATCATTAGATTTCAACAATTGCACATCTTGAGGTTAGCTGGTTCATTAGGCGATGGGGCTGTTGCAGGATTTGAGGAATAACTGACTGGGCTAATCAACTACTCGCGGCAACTAAAAGTCATGGCTATTGCTAAATTGTGGCTGTTGTTGGGTAATCCGCCCTAAGCTTTCGGCTCAAGAAACCCTTTCGGCTTTGTACTCCACACTAAAATCCCTATCTTCCAAACATCAAACCTTAATGCATGCAACCTAAAAAGCAGCTATCTCTCTTTGACCTTTCGATGATTGTGGTGAGCCTCGTTATCGGAATGGGCATTTTCCGTACCCCAGTAAACGTAGCCAACAAGGCACAAATTCCAGAATTATTCTTTGGAGCTTGGGCCATAGGCGGCTTTGTGGCGCTTTGCGGGGCACTAACCTATGCCGAAATCGGGTCGCGCTATCCGGTTACCGGTGGCTATTACAAAATTTTTTCGGTGTGCTACCATCCTTCCATTGCCTTTGCCATCAACTGCATCATTGTGGTTTCTAATGCGGCATCGGTGGCGGGTGTTTCGCTCATTGGTGCCGAGTACATCAGCAAAGTGATCCTCAGTACCGAAATGCAAACCCAAGAATACCGCATCCTCATTGCCGCAATCAGCATCATTGTTTTTTACGCCATTAATCTTTTGGGGCTCAAAACCAGTTCTAAAACGCAGAATGTATTGACCATGATCAAAATCGTGATGGTTTTGACATTGATTGCGGCCGTATTTTTTGGCAGTCATGGCGCAAGTGCTCCTTCGGTATTTAAAACCGCCACAGGTGCCGCTGCCGGTTGGGCCGATTATGGCAAGGCTCTGGGGCTTTGCTTAATCGCCGTATCTTTCAGCTTTGGAGGCTACCAGCAAACCATCAATTTTGGGGGCGAAGCCAAAGAGGCCAAAACGGTTATTCCGCGTGCCATCATCGTGGGCTTGGGCATCATCATTACGCTTTACCTGGCTATTAACTACGCTTATGTAAAGGTAATCGGCTTTGAGCAGCTGAAAAGCGCCGAGAGCATTGCCGCCATCTTGGCCGGTCAGATTTTTGGTCCCGCAGGCTTCGTTTTGCTTTCGGTACTGATTTATTTTTCGGTGCTGGGCTATGTCAATGTAAACCTGCTGAGCAACCCCAGGGCCATGTATGCCATGGGCGAAGAGCGGGCCTTGCCAAGTATATTTGCCAAAAAAACCAAGAAACACGACGTAATGATCGTGAGCCTGACGGTTTTTACCATCATCTCGATTTTTACCATTTTCTACGCCAAAACTTTTGATAAGATACTCAACTACACGATTTTTTTAGACAGCATCGGCATGGCGTTTTCGGCCGCTACCATTTTCTACCTGCGCAAAACCACAGCGCATTTAGACAAAAGCACTATCTACACCATGAAGCTTTACCCCATTTTGCCAATCATTTTTATCGCGGCCTATTTGTTCGTAGCCGTTAGCATTTACAGCGACGACCCGAATGCGGCCCTGAATGGGCTTTACATTTTCAGTGGCTTTGTGCTCATTTATTTTATCAACCGATATGTTAACCGTAAAAAAACAATAGCCTAACCTATGGACCTGTCCTATATTTTAAATGAATTGGGAGAAGAAAGGGCCAATTATTTCAACGCCGTAGCCCCTCCTATTGTACAAACGAGCAATTTTTGCTTCGATACTGTAGCCAATTTCAGAAATGCATTGGCCGATGAATACCAAGGCAACCTGTATTCGCGTGGCTTTAACCCCACCATTGATATTTTAAGAAAAAAGCTGGCGGCTTTAGATGGTGCCGAAGATGCCCTGGTTTTTGCCAGTGGCATAGCCGCAGTAAGCATTCCGGTAATGGCTTTGCTGCAGCAAGGCGATGAAGTGATCTGCGTAGAAAATCCATACAGCTGGACCATTAAGCTTTTTAAGGATTTGCTGCCCAAATTTGGCATTAGCTGCACCTTTGTTGATGGAACAGACCTGCATCAGTTTGAAGATGCCATTACGGCAAAAACCCGGCTCATTTATCTCGAATCGCCTAACACCTTTAGTTTTGATGTACAAGACTTAACAGCAATTGCCCAGCTGGCCAAGGCACATGGTATTTTAACCATGATAGACAACAGCTACTGTTCGCCGATTTACCAACAACCCATTGCGCATGGCATCGACTTGGTAGCCCAATCGGCCACCAAATACCTGGGCGGGCATAGCGATGTAGTAGCGGGTGTACTTACGGGAAGCAAAGCGCTGCTCGAACAGATCTTCAACAACGAATACATGAACATCGGGGCATGCCTGGCTCCTCAAAATGCCTGGCTCTTGTTGCGTGGCTTGCGCACCCTGCCCATTAGGCTTGAGAAAACAAGCGCAACGGCCGAACAGGTAATCTACTACTTGGAACAGCACCCCAAAGTAGCCCAGGTGCTTTATCCTTTCAGTAAGGCCAACAAAGACCTGGCCCTCGCCAAAAAACAAATGAAGAAATGCGGCGGTTTATTTAGCATCGTACTCAAAGATGCTTCGCTAGAAAACATAGAAAAGTTTTGCAACAGGCTGCAGCATTTTTTAATGGCTGTATCGTGGGGCGGTTACGAAAGCTTGGTTTTTCCGGCCTGTGCAGGCATCAGCAAAAATGATTTCGACCAAAACAACAAACGCCACATCCTCATCCGGCTGTATATCGGACTTGAAGATGCCAATTATTTGATCAAAGATTTAGAACAAGCATTAGCCCCTTTATAAATGCCTTTAAAAAAACTCTCTTTTAAGAAGCAGCTGGCTTATGCCTCCGGGATGATGGGTTGGAGCATCATGACCAACCTCATTATTGTGATGCTGCTGTATTTTTACCTGCCTCCCAACAACTCGGGCCTGGTGCCTTTGGTACCGCAGCTGCTGGTTTTTGGGGCATTCAATATTCTTTCGCTCATTACCGCTTCCGGACGCTTGTTGGATGCGGCCTATGATCCTTTTATTGCTTCGGTAAGCGATGCGAGCAAAAATCCCAAAGGGAGGCGCTTTCCGATTATGAAATGGGCCATTTTGCCGGCCATTGTATTTTGCGGACTGGTTTTTCACCCGCTGGTAAAAGGCGAAAGCCTAACCAATGCCTGGTGGCTGGTTTTTGTGCTGGCCGGTTTCTTTGTTTCGGTAACCACTTATATTATTCCGTACAATGCCCTATTGGCCGAACTGACGCATACGCCCGAGGAAAAAGTAAAACTTTCCTCCTTTCAGCAGGTAGGGTTTGTGCTGGGCATGATTATTGGCGCGCTGTGCAATAACTTTGCCGACCTCATCCAAACCGCTTTTCATGTAACCGAACGTTTTGAGGCGCTGCAATATACCATTTGGGCACTGAGCGTTTTTTCTGGCCTGGTGATGGTTTTGCCTATCCTCTTGATCAAAGAAAGTGAATATGTGGCCAGCAAACCTACGCATACGCCACTGTGGCCGGCCATTAAAAACACCTTCAGGAATTCGAATTTCAAATATTACCTCATTTCCGATTTTGCTTATTATACGGCTTTAAGCCTTATGTCGAGCGGACTGCTGTATTTTGTAACCGTACTGTTGGGCCTACCCGACTCTGATGGGGGGATGTTTATGGGCCTCATGGTAGTACTTTCGCTGTTTTTTTATCCCTTTGTCAATTACGGCTCGAAAAAATTTGGCAAAAAGGCCCTGGTATTGATTGCCTTTGGCATTTTAAGCCTCATTTTTGTGACCATTTTCTTTTTAGGCAAGCTGCCCTTTCAACCGGCCAACCAAATGTATATCTTGGTTGTTTTTGCCTCCTTTCCTTTAGCGGCACTAGGCATTTTGCCCAACGCCATATTGGCCGACATTGCCCAAAAAGAGGCAAAGGAAACAGGCGAGAACCACGAAGGCATGTACTTTGCCATTAAATACCTTTTTGTAAAACTGGGTCAGACCTTGGGTATTACCGTTTTTGCCATGCTCACCATTTACGGCAAAGACCCTGGACATGATTTTGGTTTGCGCCTGAGTGGCGTGGTGGGTTTTGCACTCTGTGTACTGGCGCTGCTGTTCTTTACCCGTTTTAAGGAGAAAGCCTAAGGCAATTTATCATTTAAAATGTTATAATTTTGCGTTTATCAAAACCCGGGAGGAGTTTAAAAACCTCGCAAGTATTTTAACAGCTGTGATTATTAACCATGAACATACAATTTAAAGCCGCTACTACAGATCAGCATTTTGAAGGCATACTGGCTCTTCAGCAAAAAAACATCTATACTTCGCTCAGCATTGCAGAACAACAGCAACAAGGTTTTGTATTTGCCGAGCACAACATGGAACTGCTCAAAACCCTGGCCGCCGAACTGCCTCAGGTGGTTGCGCTGGCCAACGAGAAGGTGGTGGGCTATAACTTGGCGATGACAGCCAGCATGAAATCGATTATACCGAGCATCATCCCGATGTTTGATGCCTTTGAACGTTGTACTTACCAGAACAAAGCATTAACCAGCTATCCATACATCGTGGGTGGACAGGTTTGCGTAGACCAAAATTTTAGAGGCAATGGCCTATTGAGCAAACTGTACCATGCCACAAAAGATTTGGTAGATAAAGATTACCAGCTATGCGTAACCGAAATCTCGACCCGCAATCATTTATCGCTAAAAATACACCAACGGATGGGCTTTGAGGTGATAAACACCTACCAAGACGACAAAGAGCTTTGGAACATTGTGCTTTGGGATTTCGGCAAGTAGTTTTCAACAAGCAGTATTCGGTTTGCAGTTCACAGTTTGCAACGTATCGGCAAAGGCGAGCGAGGCCATCGATTAAGCGTCCATAATCCCCTAAAGCCTTATTCTTAAGTTAATTTCAAAATCGCCATTGGTGTAATTAGACAGGGATGCGGTTTGTAGGGTATGCGAAAAACCAATGAGGTATTTTTTCTGATAATCCATTGCAACGCCAAAACTCGTACTGCCGCTGCTGTGGTAAATGCCGTTGAGCATGAGCTGTTTTTTGGCAAAGCTCAATTGGGCTCCGGCATCCCAAATGTTATCGAGGCCTTTAATACCTCTAAAGGCTATTTTGGGTTCGAGTTCAGTATCCTGTATCGGTATTTTATAACTCAGGGCCGAATAAAAAGTAGGCAAGTCGGCCACATTGCCATTATCTTTCCACAGTAAGTTCCGAAGGTTGGGCAAAGCGGCTTCGATGCTGATTCTTGCTGTGGTTAGGGCCAGGCCAAAATCGCCGTCAAAGTGGGTTTGGCGCTGGTTGTAAAGACCAATCAGGTTGTCGTTTGGATTACCGTTGACATCATCGGTTGACAGGCGCTGGTTCATCACGCCCGCCGAAAGCCCGAAATGCAGCGTCGAATTTTCGTTTAAGGGCAAGTGATAGGCATAACTGGCCAAGACGCGCACAAAGCGTTGCAAACCTGCCTTATCTAAAGTTACGTTTAAGCCCAGTCCCACCCTATTGTGCCCATAGGCTGCCGTCAGGTTCTGCGATACCGGCGCTCCCGGAATATCGCTAAACAGAGCACGATAGTTGAGACTAAGGGCCAAGCCACTTTCGGCACCCGCCAAAGCAGGATTACCCAAATACCGGTTGGCAAAATATTGTGCCTGAAAAGGGTTTAATTGAGCTTTTAAGGGAGATGAAGCGCCTATTAAAACCATAAGCCCAAATAAAACAAAAAGTTTCTTTTTCATATCATGAACAGTTAGCGTATTTCAACTGGTTTACTGTTGCCTAATCAAGGTGATGAATCCCTTTTGCTTAAGTTTACCGGTTCCAAAATCAATAATATAATAATAAGTGCCCTCGGCAAGGGGCTGTCCGTTTACGGTTCCGTCCCAGGTGTTGTTATAGCCTTTTTTGGTAAACAATATTCGGCCAGCACGGTCAAATACCTGTACCGTATTATTCGGATAGGCATCGATATTGGCCACTACCCAAAAATCATTTACTCCATCGCCATTTGGCGTAAGGATATTTGTAGCCTGTACGGCTTGAAAATCGTCTCGCACTTGGATGGTTATGCTCGCTGTTTGGCTACAGCCGCTGGCATTGGTCGCCGTTACCATATAGGTTGTGGTTTGGCTTGGCCTGATGTTGAGCACGGCGGCCTGTTGCCCAGAAATAATGCCATTGGCCATTGTCCAGCTATAATTACCACCGCCGGTTGCCGTTAAGCTTAGGGTTTCGCCTTTACTGATACTTAAGCCTTTGCTGCTGCCAATAGCCACTACCGGCAAAGCATTAATGGTTAAGCTACCTGTAGCATAGCTGATGTTGTAATTGCCGGCAACCGCACCCGAGGGGCTAAGCACATAAACACCTGCCTGCGAGTTGCTATTGGCTGTTGTACCTACGGTTGGTTTGGCGCCGAGGCTATTTTCGGTATCTCCGTTTTTAAAGCCCGAATAAACCACACTAAAGCTAGGCAGATTACTGCTTTGGCACATTACGCTGTTATTAGCCGTAATTAAAAGCGCTGCTTTTGCAATGTTTAGGTTGGCTGGAACATAGCTGATGGTATAATTATTTCCGGCGGCGAGCGTACCCTGCCCGATGACATAAGACCCTACGTTTTCGCCTGCTGCCCTGGTTAAACCGCCCGTAATCGCATCGGTACCCACCAAGCCGGTGCTGGTATAGGTAAGCGCTGGATCGGCATCGCCATACACCTTGGTTTTGCTTTGGGCAACAATGGTTAGCGCTCTACTGCTGATGGTTAAATCGGCCGGCACATAAGTAACGGCATAGTTGTTTCCGGCAGCGAGCGTACCCTGCCCGATGGCATAAGACCCTACGTTTTCGCCTGTTGCCCTGGCTAATGCACCCATAATCGCATCGGTACCCACCAAGCCGGTGCTGGTATAGGTAAGCGCTGGATCGGCATCGCCATACACCTTGGTTTTGCTTTGGGCAACAATGGTTAGCGCTCTACTGCTGATGGTTAAATCGGCCGGCACATAAGTAACGGCATAGTTGTTTCCGGCAGCAAGCGTACCCTGCCCGATGGCATAAGACCCTACGTTTTCGCCTGTTGCCCTGGCTAATGCACCCATAATCGCATCGCCATTGAGAAGACCTGAACTAGTATAGGTCAATACCGGATCAGGCGAACCATACACCTTGGTTCTCGCATCGGCGGTAAGGGTTAGCGCCGCTTTGGTAATGGTAAGGCTGCCATCTTGATAGGTGATGGCATAATTTGCGGAGGTATATCCACCAGGTGTGATGAAATAGCTGCCCACGTTTTTGGCGCCGATAGCTGTGCCGGCATAGCTTAAACTTCCCTGCAAACTTTGTTCGTTTTCGCCGTTTACAAAACCATTATAGGTTACGCCGTTGCCTGTGGCATAGGGCTGCCCATCGTACACCTTGTTAAAATTATTGGCTGTTACGGTTAGTGCTTTTTGCTGCACGTTGATGGCAAAGCTGACCGGAGTTGCCGGTGTATGGTTCCCATCGCCGGGCTGGCTGGCTGTAATGATTGCCGTTCCGGCCGCCAAAATCTGCACCTGCCCGGAGGCATTGACCGAAGCCACCGCCGGGTTATTGCTGGCATAGCTTACCGCCAATCCGGAAGAGGCAACGGCCGAAGCGTTGATGGCCGGATTGCCGTAGGTTAGCTGCAGCGTGGCGCCAGCTACCTGGCTATTAAACGTAATGACATTCGCTCCCGACTGCACAATGCTCAGCGTTCCGTTCTTATAGTCGAAATCGTAATTTGGCGAAGCCAATCCACCCGGCGTAATCGAATAGTTTCCGGTATTAACAGCGCCTTGAGAAGTGCCGCTATAAACCAAAGTACCAGCCAATACCGATGAGGTTTCGCCATTGGCAAAGCCATTGTAGCTGACACCGTTTCCGCCAACATAGGCAACGCCATCGTAGGTTTTGCTCAAATCGTTTGCCGTAACGGTTAACAGTTTTTTGGCTACCTGCACCTGGAAGGCGATTGGGCTTGCCGCACCATAATTGGCATCTCCAGCCTGGCTTACGGTGATGGTAGCTGTACCTGTTTGCAACAGGCTCACCTGCCCTGACGCGTTGACGGCCGCTACCGCCGGATTGCTGCTCTGGTAGGTTGCTGTTAGGCCCGAGCTGGCAATAGCCGAGGCATTGATGTTGGCATCGCCATAGGTCTTGGCCAAGGTGCTGCCCGTAGTTTGAGCATTAAAAGTTAGCACGTTTACGTTATTGAGCGAAATGGTCAACTGTCCGTTTGCATAGCTGATGGCGTAATTAGGCGAGCTTAACCCGCTTGGCACAATGGTATAATTGCCTGTATTGATTGCTCCCTGCGAAGTGCCACCATAAGCCAAGGTTCCGGATAGCACCGTTGGATCTTCGCCAAGCGCAAAGGCACCGTAACTTACGCCATTACCACCGCTATAGCCAAAACCATCGTACACCTTACTGAAATTGTTGGCGGTAATGGTCAATGGTTTTGGCGTAATGGTTGCAGTGGCGTTTGAGAGATCGCTAATATTGGCTACTTTATAATTTCCTGCCTGCGCACCAGCTAACACTACACTGGTTATGGGCAGGGTAATGGTCTTCGCAGTTCCTACATCTTTGGTATCGTATTGGGCGATGGCCGAATTGAGGCTGATTTGCACATCGTCGCCGTTGATGATATCGCCGTTGGCCAGCATCAGGTCGGCAACCTGCATGGTTCCGGCTGTACCTGCATCATAAACTTTGCTAAATACAGTATTGGGTTTGATACTAACCGTTACTGGCTTTGGATTAACGAGAAGGGCAAAAACAACATCGCTGGCCGGATCGTAGCCGTTGCCTCCGCCCTGACTTGCGGTAATGTTGACCGTTCCCACCTTCTTGATGTTCAGTTTCCATTTGTTGCCGTCTGTGGCGTCCTGATAAGCTTCGGCAATACTGTTATCAGCTGATGCATAACTAACTCCAAGGCTCGAACTGGCCGTTGCCCCGGGCTCGAAAGCGGCCTCGCCATAGGTTTTGGTGAGGTTGCCGGCCGTAATGGTTTGTGACTGGGTCAATGCTTCGTAGGCACCCAGATCGATGTTGGCTCCTGTCAGGCGCGGGTTGCCCGCCAGGTCTTTGGTATTGGTATTGAGGCCAGCAAAAAGCGTTTGATCGCCCGTATTGATAACCGGGCTGCCGACTTTAGGCCTATAATCTCCTCCGGTTGCCAGGGCCGGCGCAAGCGGTGCCACGAAAACATCTGCAACCGTGCCATTAAAAGTGATCAGTCCGGCGCCACTTGCACCCTGTACCAGGCTGTTTTTATAAGTGGGCACATCTACACCCGCATTATTCGCTACACCTGCACTATTGCCAAACACAATGGCATTTTGCAACTGCGGGGCGGAACCGTTGGTATTAAAAATTACACCGCCTGTGTTCGATTGGTTTCCTGCAACGGTAACATTGGTTAACACCGGCGAAGAACCACTATTGTAAATACCTGCACCATTATCAGCTGTATTGCCGCTAATGAGTACATTATAAAGCGCCGGCATTGTACCAGGGCCATTGTACATGGCTCCGCCGTTAGCACCGGCACTGTTTCCATTCATCAACACATTAGTCAGCATAATGGTACCTGTGCCTGAGTTGGCCATTCCACCACCTCCGCTATTTGTTCCTGCCGCCACATTATTGCTGATGGTTACCCGGTTAAATTGAGCTGTTGCACCCATATTAAGAACAGCGCCACCCAATCGACCACCGGTAACCAAGTTGCCGGTAAAGCTGCAATCGGAAATAACAGCACTTGAGCCGGCATTGTACATGGCGCCTCCGCCCTCGTCGCCCCAACCCTGACCGGCAACGTTCATACTTTTATTACTGATAAAGCTGCATTTGGCAATTGAGGGGTTTGCGGCTGCGCCATTGGTAACTACACCTATAAAAATAGCCCCTCCCATTCCTGTTTCTACGCTATTATGCTCGAAAACACAATTGGCAATTGCTGGGCTCGACGACGAGATGTTCATTCCGCCTCCCTGAGATTTATAGATAGCGAGGCCATTAACCGTGATATTCCCTCCATTTCCATTGCCGCCCTTAATGGTAAAGCCATCTAATTCGGCAGTACCTATGGCATTGGCAGCAATCATAACACGGTAGGCATTTTCGCCGTTATTGGCAAAGCTGAGTGCGGCACCTGAGCCGGTTACCACATCGTCGTTGTTAAAATCGCCGCTTAAAACGGTGGCCAATTGCGGGTTGCGGGTGGTGAGGTCGGTAATACCATTATCCGGGTCGAAGCCGCCATAAAGCTTTACATTATTTACCATTAAGAAGGCTTTATTCCTAGGATCGGCAGGTGTGGCAGAAAAATTTTGACCATCTTCTGGCGTATATTTAGGATAATAAGTACCCTTGGCTACCCATATTTGTTTAATAGCAGTATTATTTTTGGCGGCCAACAGGGCATCGGCCAGTTCTGAAGCGGCATTGGCCCAGCTGTCGCCAAATCCATTGCTTCCCTTTTTCACATAAATAACCCCATTGGCGTTTGGTTTCAGCACATTGACCACGATTCGAAACTGTTGCGAGGTACCTGCACAAGTTGTTGCGCCGGGATTATAGGTACGAAAAGCAAAATCAAAATTTGGAAACGATTGATAACCATTATTGGCATAGACCTGTCCATTGGGATAAGTATTGCTGGTGCTTCCAGCAATACAATTTCCTACATTTGTTCCAGATAATACTAAATAATAGGTATTACCGGGGATAACCGAAACCGGAGGCCAATAAACATCTACCCACGAATTTGGGGTCGAAGCGGCCGTGCCGCTTGCCAGTTGCACACCTCCGGCATTGGGCAATTTATCCCATAAGGAAATGGTCACACTTCCATTTCCACCATTTGAACTCAAAAAAATACCTGCTCCTGTAATGGCATTGGCTACAGGCTTAAAAGATTGCGCCAGATTAAGCTGACTCAATAATGCTACACAATTTGTTGTTGTTACTTGATTAACATCGAGTAAGCCAACGGTTAGTTTTGGCGTAACGGTAATAGTGGCCGTTACCGGGGCATTACTGGCATTAACCGCTACAAAAGCAGGGATATTACCGGTACCATTAGTGGCCAAACCTATAGCCGGAGTATTGTTGGTCCAATCATAGCTAACATAACCACCGATTGTAGGACTACTGAAGTTTACAGTTGCGGTACTAATGCCGGCCAATACGCTTTGGTCTGATGACTGGCCTACGGTTGGCGTTGGGATAACGGTATAAGTAAAAGTTTTGGTAGCCGGACTAGCACAAGGCATATCATAAGCAATAACTACTTGGCCCCAACCTGTTTGGAAACCTTGTGTATGTACTACCGAAATTGCTTGCAGATCTGTATAGCTGCTGCCACCGCCGCCACCGCCATAAACAGCACCGCCACCACCATAATAGCCTCCGCCACCACCGCCAGCAGCCGTACCATAAAATGTGCCTGCATTTCCGCCAAAACCCAATTGACCTGCAGTTGCCGGAACACTAATTCCATTACCAGGGCTAGTACCTGCTGTTCCTCCTGCAGATTGGGTTCCCCCTCTCCCCATATAGACTTCGGCTTGATTACCACATTGATAACCAGTTTCACCGATAAGGCCACCCCCCGCTCCTCCAGGTTCAGCAATCGTAGCACAGTTGTTGCCACCGCCACCGCCGCCACCAGCAACAATTACCCGGTTAGTTAATGCTGTTCCCCCTATCCTGATATCAGATGCATCGCCACCTCTAGGCTGCGCAATACTACCACCGCCACTGCCGCCACCGTTATAACCACTATTTCCTCCTACCACGATATAAAGCGTTTGGCCGGGCGTAACTGGATATTCGGCCGTAACCCTGCCTCCTTTCCCTCCAATATCGTCGGGCCTATTGGGATCGTTATAAGTGGCGCTTCCGCCCTGTGCACCTCTTACATCGACCCTGATGCTGGTTACCCCTGCTGGCACTACAAATGTTTGCATAGTAGCCGTATAATTAAAAATTTGGGTAGTTTCTAGCTTTGGCGTAACCGTTATGTTTGCTGTTACGGCTCCTGTTCCAGTATTTACGGCATTAAAAGCCGGTAGGTTTCCCCTGCCACTTGAAGCCAAGCCTATAGCCGGGTTTGAATTGGTCCATGCATACACCACGTTAGCTGCACTGCTGGTAAAATTGACCGGAGTGGTAGTCGTTCCATTACAGGCTTGCTTGTTTGGCGGCTGGTCCATTGGCGGACATTGGGCATATCCATATTTGGCTATTGTACAGTACAGCAAAAGCAGAAACAAATTCTTCATCATCTGGAAAGGTTAATCGAGGCTTATCAAACAATTAAATACAAACTAAATTTGTGCTAACCGATAGGAAAAATACAACCAGATCAACACCATGAGGCCTATGGCCAAAAGGATAATTATGACCGAAATATTGGGTTTGCCCTTAGGTTTTAGCATGTACAAATTTTGGCATCCGAGAACGAGGATTACAAATTTTGGGGCGGACAAAAAGCGGACATTTAGGTTGAGGGTTAGAAGGGAGAAGGATGGAGGGCTGGAAGGGAGAGGGCTGGAAGGGCAAACAGGTTTTCAGATCGCAGTTGGCAACTAGCTAATTCCCCCAATCAGCCGATGAACCCATTTTCGGTTAACAATATGTTACGCTCAAACGAACCAGGGCGAGTAACTAATGACCATCGAACCTAATCATTCAAAGCACAGATGTAATCTTCAAGAATGGAATCATCTGGCACATTGATTCGCTTTTTCAATCTTCTTTTGCTTCGCGAAACACTGTCTACGCTGATGCCGAGCATATTGGCAATTTGCCCATTGTTCAGTTGCAGGCAAATTAAACTGGCCAAACGCTCTTCTGCCGGATTAATATGGGCCAACAATTGTTTGAGCCGGGAAAAAAACAAAGGATATGCCTTGCTGAAAGCTTCTTTAAACCTGCTCCATTCCTCATCGGTTAACAGCACATAATTAAGCAAGCTATCGTTTAGGTTTTCTGTACCGTTCGCCTTAATTGTTCGCTCTAAATTCTTGATCAGTTTTTCCTTTTCGCTGATGTTTTTGGCGAAGGTACCGAGCCTTTCCCTGGCTTCTTTAATTTCCAGATCTTTGGCCATCCGGTCGCGGTTTAAGATTTCGGTCTGGTGCTTGGTTTTCAGCTTTTGCCTGTTGTACAGCAAAAGACTGATCACCGTTAACAAAAAAATACCGGCTAATATAGAATTCCTCACCAGTTTCTCCTGTTGAAGCTTGGCATTGATATTTTCCAGGCTGTTTTGAATATTGTCAAATTCTATTTTTGTTTTTACGTCTGAAAGTTTTTTAGAACTGATGTCGAGCAGGCGTTTGCTGCTCAGTTCATGGTAAATATCGCCATATTTATAGGCACTATCTGGAACGTTCAGTTTTTGATAGCTTTTTTCAATGCCCTTTGCAGCCAATAATTGCTGTTCTACTACATAAAGTTCCGACTTGAATGTCCATTGGTAAGCTTCTTTCCATTTGGCTAAGGCTTCCTGATAGCGCCGATGTTCAAAATCAATTGCGGCCAAAATGTTCTGTGCCATGGCCATGTTGTTGTACGAGCCCAATCTGCGGCTCTCGTTAAGTTGCAACTTGACCAGGGGAATGCCTTCCTGTTCACGACCCTGCAACACAAGCGCATGGCCAATGTTTCCTTTGGCTATAGCTAGCCAAAGTGTCTGTATATAGGGTTCTTGATCGGGCTTTTTAACCAGTGTATCTATAATTTGCCGGTAATAGTACTTGGCGCTGTCGTATTGGTTAAGCTTGAGGTACGATGCACCTACAATGTCTAACTGGAAGAGATATACCCTCGGATCCCAGGTTTTTTTTGCGGTATTTTTAAAAGCAAGACACTGTAATCCGTAATTGATGCTTTGCCTATAATCATTACTTTGATAGAGGCCAAAGCTTACGTTAAAGAAGCGGTTATGTACATATTTAAAATGCGAAAAACCGATTTTCCGTTGCAGTTCGATGGCTTTCAGGTTATACAGGATATACCGGTTGGTGCCTCTGCCAATCTCTGCACAAAGCGTATACACCTCTGCTTTCAACTGGTCGTCTTTGAGCTTATGGGCCAGTTTGATGCAATTGTAGATGTTTACCGAATCTTGGACAAGGCGTTTTTGCTCAAATTCGAATTTGCCCAGGATTTCGTACATGATCAGCCTGATCTTCAACCTGTCGTCGGGATTTTGATCAACATAGGCATGCAACATGCCCAGCAGTTGCTGATGTTTGGGCAGGTTTAGCCGGCGGTTTTCTTTTTGCGCCTTCAATTGTGCATAACCTATTTCGGCGCGATGCGTTTGGCTGGTATCGGCTACCCGCCAGGCATCGATCAGTGGCCTGATTGGTTTTGGCTGGGCAAAACCCAAGGCAAAGCAGCTGCACCAAAGTGCCAAAAGCAACAACAGCTTGTTCATTGGAGATGCAAAATTAGGTTGGCTAAGATAATATTATTGATCGAGAATAGGCAATAGCGGGCCTGGCATTTGAAAATTGCCTACAACTGATATATTTTTAGTACCTTTGCTCACGAAGCAGAATTTCTTTAATCATTTTAAAGCAACTCGCAAGTTAGTCTTTCCCACAATGATTGTTCTAGCTTCTTCAATTTACATTAAACAGACCTACTTTGTTATTTACAGATTTAAGACTCATTCCGCCTATTTTAAAGGCGCTTGAAACCGAGGGTTATACCCAACCAACCCCTATACAGGAAAAAGCCATACCCAGTATCCTCAAAATAAAGGATTTGCTGGGTTGCGCACAAACCGGAACCGGCAAAACCGCCGCTTTTGCCATTCCCATGCTGCAGATTTTGCACATGCGCCACCTCAACACCAACAAAAGGGCCATCAAAGCGCTGGTACTTACCCCTACCCGCGAATTGGCCATCCAGATCCAGGAAAGCTTTAATGCCTATGGCAAAAACGTAAACCTCAAAAACCTGGTTATTTTCGGTGGCGTAGGCCAACAGCCACAGGTAGATGCCCTCAAAAAAGGTATTGATATTCTGGTAGCCACACCAGGCCGTTTGCTCGACCTGATGAACCAAGGTTACATCAGCCTTAAGGAAATCGAAATTTTTGTGCTCGACGAGGCTGACCGCATGCTCGATATGGGCTTTATCCACGACGTGAAAAGAGTGGTAGCCAAACTGCCAGAGAAAAGACAAACACTTTTCTTTTCGGCAACCATGCCAACCGAAATCCAAAAACTGGCCAATACCATTCTCCAAGATCCGGTTACAGTTGAAGTAACCCCGGTTTCTTCAACCGCAGAAACCATTAACCAATCGGTTTATTTTGTGGATAAGCCGGATAAAAAGAAATTGCTAAGTCATTTGCTCGACGAGCTAAACATAGACCATGCCCTGGTGTTTACGCGCACCAAACACGGTGCCGACCGTATTGCCAAAGATTTGGTGAAACTGGGCGTCAAGGCCGCAGCTATTCACGGCGACAAATCGCAAAATGCCCGACAAAGAGCGCTAAACAGCTTTAAAGACAGGGAATTGCGGGTTTTGGTAGCCACCGATATTGCCGCCAGGGGAATCGATATCGACGATTTGCAGTATGTGTTCAACTACGATTTGCCCAACATTCCGGAAACCTATGTACACCGCATTGGCCGTACAGGCAGAGCAGGTGCCAGCGGTAGCGCCATTTCTTTTGTAGACGGCGAGGAGAACGAATACCTGATCGATATCCACAAGCTCATTAAACGGGTTATTCCTATTGTAGAAGACCATCCTTTTCCCTTGAGTTGGCAAGGCATGATGGCCAAAAAAGAGGTGGTGCGCCAACCGCAGAAAGATTCGAAAGGCAGCGGTACCAAACCCAACAAGAAAAAATTCCACAAACGTGGCCCAAGAAGGAACTAGCTCACGGGCCAATGGCCAATAGTCCTTCGCTAAGCTGATTAATGCTTCTTCCGGTATTCATCGGGAGAAGCATTTTTTAACGAAATAAAAATGGCTTCAGCCAGTTATTCTTCGCCATGATAATTGGGGGCAACCAACAACTACCTGTTGATATTGTTCGGCCTTACATACACCATTTGCATCACATTGATGTTCCGCATTTCGAAGGCTGCTTCGCAATAGTTGAGGTAATAGTTCCATTTGCGAACAAATCGCTCATCAAAACCCAAAGCCTTCACTTTGGCTATTTGCTGGTTAAAATTTTCGTACCACAGTCTTAATGTTCGGGCATAATCGAGCCCAAGATCTTTTAAATCAACCAAAGTCAATTCGCTGGTTTGGTTAATGGCCTTGTTAAGCGCAGCGACCGACGGCAGCAAAGAGCCCGGAAAAATGTGTTTTTGTATCCAATCTACCCCATTGCGCAGGCTTTCGTAACGGCTATCTGGACTGGTAATCACCTGAAAGGCCAAAATACCATCCTTTTTAAGCACTTCGTTGCATTTGGCAAAATAGGATTTGAAATAGTGGTGGCCTACAGCTTCCAACATTTCTACGGAAACGATTTTATCAAACCGTCCCTCAATGTTGCGATAATCTTGGATGATAATTTCCACTTTATCGGCTAATCCGGCTTCGGCTACGCGTTGTTGCGCCAGTTGCTGCTGTTCTACAGAAATGGTAACCGAAGTTACTTTGCAACCATAGTTTTTAGCCATAAAAATGGCATTGGCACCCCAGCCGCTGCCTATTTCGAGTACATGGTCGCTGGCTTTGAGCTGCAGCTGCTCGCAAAGCCGACGGTATTTTTCGTCTTGGGCCTGAGCCAAAGAAAGATCGGGCGTTTTGAAATAAGCCGATGAATAGGTCATGGAAGGATCGAGGAAAAGCGCAAAAAAATCGTTGCTGAGATCATAATGTTCAGCGATATTCTTCTGTGAGCCGGTAATACTGTTCGCCCGATGGTTATGCCCCAGGCGATTAAGCCATTTGAGTAAATTGAGGCCGATATTTTTGATTTTGCTACCCGATACTGAAGGGGCATTCTCAATATTGAGGATCACCCATTTAATCACGCTGGCAATGCTGTCGGTTTCCCATAAGCCATTTACATAAGCCTCACCAAAACCAATATCTCCATAAAGCACAATATTCTTAAAAAAGGTATTGTCCTTTACTACAATCCTGGCCTGAATGGCGGCATACTGCTGGCCAAAGGCCAAGCTCTCGCCGTTGGGCAAATGCAGCTGCAAATAGCCTTCCTGCATCTTATCCAATGCCCGTAATACTGCGTTTTCGTAAAATCCTGATTGCTGTTTGGCTAGAGAGATGGAAGACATTGATTATAGATTAGGTTTATAGGGTTTATATACGTCTTTTTGCAAATGCTGGTTTGCGTCCTTGGCATGGTATTTTATTTTTTTTGTCCACAGCAGCAGGGCCTGCCAATGGATCATCCACATGACCCGCAACGGAATAAGGGGCATCGCAAAGAAATAGCGAAGCATGCTGGCATTGCTAAGCGCTTTTTGCTTTCCCTTTAAGGTACTGACAAAAAACAATTGTCCCTTTTTATCGTGATCGTTGATTTTGATATCGAGTTCCTGACCGGGAATGGCCAAATCAAAGTCGAAAAAATCGTCGAGGTCTGTAAATGGCGAAACATAGAACAACTTAGCTGTCCTGAGTCTGAAATGTCCGTTTTGGAGTTCATCTTTGCCAAAAAAGAACATTTTCATTTCATGGAAGGTATTGCTGATTTCTGCCACTGCACAAAGAGGCCTATCCTCCTCATCGAAGCAGAAGTAGAAAGAAACGGGATTGAAATTATAGCCCAGCACGGAAAGATTGGTTAACAGCATAATTTTGCCTCCCCCTATTTCGACACCATTTTGGGCCAAATATCTACTTATTTGTTCTTTGGTGGAGCCAAAAGACTTGGCATGGGCAATTGGTGGACTTCCGGCTTTCTTTTCGAGCTGGATATGGTCCTTGTCTCTAAAACTAAAAAGATTAAAGCGATTATGGCCAAACCAGCGCAATTTTTTATCGAGCAGTTCCAGCTCGTCCAAGTTGATGTAGAACAGGTATATCCTGTACCAAAAGCTGTGTTTTTTAGGCCACAGCCTGTGGTGCATCACTTTTGCAGTATATAGGCCAGAGGTGAAATTCATGATGGCTATCAAATGGAAGATGGTTTATGGAAAAGGGCTTCCAGATTGTACCTATTTAACCGATGAAATTTTGATAGCCACAAATATTTTTTTGAGCCCGAAGGCTTCCTTCCTAAATTTTTTACCTTCTGTTTCAATTTGTTGATCATCATCTAATTTCTTAAGCACGCTTAACCAATCAATGTTCGGCCTGACAGCTGTTCAGTTTTTGTATTCGCAACACGATGTTTTTAGGTATAGGCTAAATATACCAAAAACCTATTTCATATGCCACTTCCGCTGTGTCCTTTTCCATTTCCCAGCGCCTTCATTTTCCGTCTTACATAGCTCTGCACAACTCAACCGCACTTTTATAGGCATCTTCATGGAAACCGTATTTGAAATAACTGCCACAAAAGTACACCGGTCCACTTTCGTTGAGCAGGTGCAATTCAGACTGGGCCTTCATGGCAGGCACATCGAACAAGGGATGTTCGTAGGCGATTTCCATAATGACCTTTTCCCGGTCTAGGCTTGGTCCTGGATTAATCGACACGAAATAGTCTTTCTTTTTGGAAACACCCTGCAATTTGTTCATCCAGTAAATGGTGCTTGGCACCAGCGTATCGCCCTGCTTTTCTATCCTGTAGTTCCAGCTGCTCCAAGCCATTTTCTTTTGGGGCATCTGTCCTTTATCGGTATGCAATACCGCCAAATTGGGCTGGTATTTAAACTTGGCTAAGAGCCGTTGCTCAGTTGCTGTTTTATCCTGCAATATTTCGAAGGCCTGATTGGCATGGCAAGCCAAGATCACCTTATCGAAAACAATTTCTTCGCCTTTCGAGGTAACCACCATTACTTTGCCATCGCTAAGGCGCCTAACAGCAACAATCTTGGTATTGATGCGGATCTGGTTCCTGAACGGAGCAATCAGCTTTTCTCGGTACGACTGGCTACCATTATGCAAGGTGTACCACTGATGCTGCGTATTCAAGCCCAAAAAACCATGGTTCTTGAAAAAACGTACAAGCGATACCACCGGAAAATCGAGTACCTGCTCCATGGGGGTAGACCATACTGCCGAACTCATCGGAATGAGGTATTTCCACAACATATCTTCGCCATAGCCAAATTCTTTGATGTATTGGCTTAGCGAATAATCCATATACTTCGGATTGTCGAGTATCTGCACGCTCTCCCGATTAAACCGATTGATCTGCAGCAACATCTTCAGGAAAGCAGGATTGAACAGGTTGCGTTTCTGGGCAAAAAGATGCCTGAGGCTCGAACCACAATATTCCAATCCGTCGGGAACATGCTGCACACTGAATGACATATCGGTCTTTTTTACCGGCGCCTCTATCTCCTCAAAAAGTGCACAAAGATTGGGATAGGTTTGGTAATTGAACACCATAAATCCAGTGTCGATGTACACCGGCTTGCCCTCTTCTTCGAGGGTGATGGTATTGGTATGTCCGCCCACATAATTAAGGGATTCGAAAATGGTAAGGTCGTATTTCTTGTAGAGGTGGTGTGCACAGCCCATTCCGGCTATGCCGGTTCCTATAACAGCAACTTTCTGCATAAAATCCTTGTGCTTTTAATTATTTTTTTCGAACAGGTAATGGCATACCATCCACTCGTTGCCTTGATTATAGTTGAACAGTTCGGCGCAGGCCATGTAAAAAAGGCGCCAATACACCCACCATTTTACCGCATTTTTTGGCCCATAGGTCTCTTGTAAAATAGGCATGATCTCTTTTTTGTGCCTGTCCATATTGGCCAGCCAGGCTTCTGATGTTCTGCCATAATGTGTACCGTTAACCACCCAATGTTCGCTTACTTGCAAATGGTCGTTAAAATAGAACAGCAAGTGGTTGGAAGGCATGATGCCCCCGGTAAAGAAATACTTGCTCATCCAGTCGGTTTCGTCAACTACTTCATATTTATAGGCCAGGGTACGATGGGTAAAGATATGAACGAAGAGCTTTCCATCGGGTTTTAAAAAAGAAGCTACCTTGGCCAACAGCAATTGGTAGTTGCGCATGTGTTCGAACATTTCGACCGAAACAACACGGTCAAACGAATCGGCAATGGCGAAAGTATTCATATCGGCAGTTAGCACGGTTAGGTTAGCGATGCCCCGCTTATTTGCCTCATCATCGATGAAGGCTTTTTGCGTTGCCGAATTGGAAACAACGGTAAATTTGCTTTCCGGAAATTTGGCAGCCATGTAAAGCGACAGCGAACCCCAGCCACAACCTAATTCCAACACATTTTGCCCATTTTGCAACTGGGCCCTTTCGCAGGTTAAGGCCAGCATGTCGTTTTCCGAAGTATCAATATCGCGTACACCCGGGTTCCAATATCCGCTGCTATACTTGAGGTTTTTGCCCAGGCAATATTTGAAAAACTGGGTGGGAAGTTCATAATGCTGCTGGTTGGCATCGGCGGTATTGATTGCTATGGGCGAAGACTTTAAATCTGCTATGAGCGCCATCAATTTACGTTGCTGCAATTCTTCGTTGCCTAAGGTTTCGTCTTTAAGTCGCTGCCTCAGCAGCTTTCTGATTCCCGCGCGAAGCAGCGAATCTGGTAATTTATCGTTTTCAAGAAGTTGGTCGTACCACATGGATTATTGTTGTTGTAAAAGCGCTATGATTGTTTTTTAAACCATGGCCAGAAGGCGCTGGTTGTTTCCTGGTATTTTTTATAAGCTATGGGCTTGCTGCGTAAATTTTGTTCTTCGTTGTTTGGCACCCCCGTAACGTTAAGCAAAAGGTATAAAATAATGGCCGGGCCAATGATGGCGACGAAGCCCCAGGGCGAGGCCAGTGCAAACACAAAATAAGCCATCCAGCACAGCCATTCGAAAAAATAATTGGGATGCCTGCTGTAACGCCAGAGGCCTGTATCGCATACCTTGCCTTTATTGTTTGGATTGCGCTTAAAACTGGCCAGTTGCTTGTCTGCCACCATTTCGCCAATAAAAGCCACCAACCAAATACCCAAGCCAACATATTCGATCGCATCTATCTTTGGCGCTGGATTAGCCATTACCAATAAGAAAGGAATGGCCAGCAGCACATTGGAAATGGCTTGAAACTGAAAAAAGAAAAAGAAATTACGCGTTGCCTTGTCGCCCCAGTCTTTGCGCAGCTGCTGGTAACGGCCTTCTTCTTGATCCAAATGACCGATTACCCGTTGCCACAGGTGAAGTCCCAACCTTAATTCGGCCAACAGGAACATGCCTCCAATCAGTAGCTTGCGTGTTTCGAAGCCATCAGACAGCCAATAAATGAGGAGGGTGATTACCGGAAAGTTGAGTGCCCAAAACACATCGACCACCCCGGCATTTTTGATGCGTCGGGCCCAGAGCCAAACCAAAGCCATAATGGCACAGCAGACCAGCAGGCAAATGAGCGCGATAAATAGAAGATTCTTATGATCCATTCGAGTAGCAAGTATCGAGCAGCAAGACAGATTAACCCCACACCTTTCACCCGCTGCCTTCTGGCCATCTATCTTTCTACAAGCAGTTCTTTAACACCTTGGCCCGGCTTTAGTTTGAATAATTTGATCAAAACATAAGCACAAGTAGCCAAGCTACCTAAACATACGAATAAAATTGTCCAAAGGATTTTAATTGGGATGTATTTTTCTTTATAAAACATCCACAAAGCAATGATCAGGATATTCGCATAGAAATCCCATAAGGTTGCGCGCATCCAAGGGATAGCTCCCAAAAAATCCCATTGCTCAAATAGAGAGCTTGCTAAACTGGTGCTAATCACCACATAGGCCATCCATACCAAAACAACAGAAAAAATAATCTTTAAGGTGGTGATTGTTTTCATGGCGCTTAGATTTTTCTGATTCTGATGATACGCATCCAGTGCAGCACCTTCATGACCGGATAGGTTGGATCGAACTCGAACCACCTGGTGGCAAAATTGGGACTGTTTGGCTTTTTATGATGGTTGTTCTGAAACAGCTCGCCCATGAGCAGAAAATCCCAGGGCAAAGAATTTTTGCTGTGATCGTCGTTGTCGTGGTTCGCATACCCGTACTTGTGGCCGCACCAGTTGACGATGGCTCCATGCAGGGGGCCCATTAAAAAATGGATCGGCAACAACAGGAACATCCACCAATGGGTAGCAAATACTATGTAGAACCAAATATAGAAAAGTGCACAGCCGATGCGCCAGAACCAGGAATCGCCAATACGGTCAACCAAAGGCCACTCGGGATAGTTGCCCCGAAAAGCAGGCTCTGGTTCTATTTTATTGTGCAGGTAGTTAAGATACATGTTTTTAGTGGCGATCATCATGCCAAATACATCCTTAAAAAAATGTGGCGAATGCGGATCTTTCTCGGTGTCGCTGTAGGCATGGTGCATGCGGTGCAATATGGCATAGGCCCTTGGATTTAAAAAAGACGAGCCCTGCGAAACCAGCAAAACCAGGTAAAAGAATTTTTCCCAAAAAGGCTCCATCTTGAACATCTTGTGCGATGAGTAACGGTGCAGAAAAAAGGTCTGGCTAAATAGCGACAGGAACCAATGGGCTAAAAAGAATATTAAAATAATCATGAAATATGTAGTACTATATAAACGGCAATTAAAGGAATTTGGTTTTTTAAGCTTTTGTTAAGTGGGTAAACACCAGGTATAAAATTGTTCCGCCTGCACTTAGCACACTCATGGCCACCGTCATGATGAGGTAGCTGAGCAAAGTGAGCCAAAACACTTTTACCCGCGAAAGCTTATCAAAAAACTGGATGTTGACCCAAAGATTAAGGCCAAAGCCTATAAATGCCACGACAGTGCTCATTACTTTGAGCAAAGGGCTGTCGGCCAATAAATAGTTGAGCGGAAAGAACAGCAGCATTACCACCAAAGCCTGCCCCAATAAAAAAGCAGCCATCACAAAATGCTCAACAAAATTATAGCGCTGGCTTCTGAAGGCGAGAAAAGAGCCCAATGCTGAAAACGGCAAGGCGATCATCATGTAAGCTACATAGTGCTGCGAAGCCCACTCGTTAAGTCGTTGAAAAGCAGCTGCTCCATTTTCGCTAAATTCGTACTTTATGCCACCTGCAACATCGGTATGAAAATAGAGGCTTAGAATTCCATACAGCGTAGCCAGCAAAATCACCAATGAAATCGGCCTAAAATGCTTGATCCTCTTCCCTTCGATGTATTCGCGGATGGAATAGCCCGGGCGGGTAAAAAGCTCTTTAATGGTGTAGAACACCCCTTTATCAAAATGCAACAGGTGATGCTGGATATCGTGCCATAAATAATGGGCACTTAATCGATGGGTATCTGTGGCTTGGCCGCAATTACTGCAATAGTTGCCCGCCGTTAAGGCCTGGCAATTCTTACAACTTGTAGATTCTTGCATGCAGTTTTATTACCTCCCGAAATCGTCTTGTACGCGTACGATATCACTCTCGTCTGATGGATTTTGGGCATCGGTATGTTGCCAGATTTCGGCTACTACGCCCCAGTCTTCCAAGCCGATCAAACGGTGGCGCTCGCCTTGCTGCAATTTGATCTGGTCTTTGGGGTGGTAGGTTTTTACTTCGCCCTCCTCGTCGGTGGCGCTGGTTTTAATGCCAACGGTACCACTTACCACTTGCCAAATTTCGGCTCTGCGGTGATGGTATTGCCACGAAAGGCGGGTATTTGGGGCAACAATTAAAATCTTAGGGCTTAATTTTCCGCCTATTTTAAGACTGTTTACATCCAGACCGTCAAAATAAGTATCGGCAAACTGCTGGGCCTGGTCTTCGTCTATTACAAAAAAACCGCCCCACGGACGGGTCTCATCACGGTTTACGACGTTAAAACCTTCTATCTGCAAACGTTGTGCAACGGTATCGAATATTTCTGTTTTTTGAGTTTCCATATCGCCGTAAAAATAAGAAAAAAGCCCTTTCGGGCTTCATCTTTTTTCAACAAACATCTTACTAGCTACAGATTGGCAGGCCATTAGCTTAGTTTTGCTACTTGATTTCGTGTATCACTACATCGAGACCCAAACCTGCAGATTGCAAAATAA
Source organism: Pedobacter sp. TM02 (assembly GCF_059705275.1). NCBI lineage: Bacteria > Pseudomonadati > Bacteroidota > Sphingobacteriia > Sphingobacteriales > Sphingobacteriaceae > Pedobacter > Pedobacter sp. TM02. Next base: position 947,362 of record NZ_AP046530.1, on the reverse strand, counting down.
GCGGAAAATTGGGGTTATTCAAGATCCAAAGCTCTATTTTGCCGTCTTCGCTGGCTACCTGCGTAGCGTCGATTTCCTTGCCGTCTAGTTTCATGGGATTTAAACCGGTTTCCTTAGGCTTAAACTTCAGGCCATTGTAGGTAAACGACTTATTGGCAGTTAAGGATTTATAGGCATCTTTCGAAATCAGTCCGTAGGTTTCGCTATCGCTTAATTTGGTGGTTCCCTGCGGCGGCTGTTGCGTATAAATTTCTTTGCCGCTTTCGTAGGCCTTTTGGCTGAGCTCGAAAGCACCTTCACCGTAGCCATCTACAAACCAGGCCAAGGTAATTGGTGTTTCCATACGCTTTATGGTAAAGGTTACGGGCACTTCCTGACTTTGTACAAACACCGTTGCGTTTAGCATGGTTCCGGCCTTGATTTCGGGCATGAATTTCTGTGCAAAGCCCGTTATCGCAAGGCCTAGCCCACATAAGGTAAAAACAATTTTTCTGATCATGGTTTTAGTTTTTGGGTTAAAGGTTTACCCGATCAATTTATACAATTTAAGTGGCTTCAAAAACAAGCCATTGTTATTTTTAGTATAAATCTTCAACCCAAAAATCAAACCGCTAAATATTGCTGTAGGCTTTTTTTGCCAACGAATTAGCTTTGAGGTAAACAAAAGTGCGTTGGGCATCGAAAATGATATTGAATCGTTTGAGCACGTCGCCACCAATGATACTCATTTTTTGCCTGCCGATAGCACCTGCAAAAAACCCAACCGGCACATTGGCCAGTTCTATTTTGCCAAGGGCGAAACCCGGCAAGATGGCTTTTTGGGTTTTGATGACATTGCCATAAGAGTCTTTCAGCGATTTTTCGCCAACGATCTCAAGCTTTTTGTCTAACTGGTTGGTGGCCGTAAAGACATCGTCGAACAAAATGGCACCAGCATAGCCCGAATGTATCAAAAACTTATTGCTGAGGCTCTTGCCATCCAATTTGCTTGTGCCTGCTATAAACATGTTGCCGTTGATATAGCTTAGGGGCATTTTTTCATATTTTTTCGCCTTGGCCGGCAATTTTTCGTAAACCAGGATCTGGCTTTTGTCGAAATCGATTTCTACCACCTTGTTCTTAAAAAGATCAGGGCCGAATTTGCCCTCGGTTTGCTGGCCGGAATTTTTGTCTTCCCATACCTCCAGGTTTTCCCACACCAAGTCGCCTATTTTAAGGCTGTTGCTTTTGCTGTACCTCGACTCGCTCTCGCCACCCCAGCTTTTTACGCTGTCTACCCTATCAAAAACCAGGCTTTTCATCCTTTTGGTGGCTTCTTCGGTAAGCATTAACGAACTTGCCGCGGTATGGAACATCAGGCTTACAGTATCTTTATGATTAACCAGGGCCTTTACTGCCATGTTGTTGTATTTGGTAAGCTGAAAAGGGATGATGGCAGGTTTTGAGCTTTGTGCCCAAAGCAACTGGCTGCAAAAGGCAAGCAAGACGAATAGCAAAGATTTGAATTTGTTCATGGGATTGGTTTCTTGGGTGTGTTATTGATTAAAACAAAGCCCCCGGAATGGCTCCGAAGGCTTTACAAATTAGAGATTTAATGCCTGATTGGGCAATTCTATCCTATATTTTACTTTATTTCTTCGAAACTGATGGCGTAGCCGCCCGCAGCCGCGCAAAACTGCGCCAACTTACTTTTGCTGGTTACCGTTATTTTACGGATGTTGTAAGCCTGCGGATTGGTTTTGTAATTGGTTTCCTGGGTATCGGCATAAATAGTTGCCATGTATTTTTTGCCTTTTTCCAAGAAGTCGAGCGTAATATTCGATGTTCGCACATTATCGCCGTTTACACTACCCAAAAACCATTTGCCTGTGCCTTTGGCCTTGCGGGCTACGGTAAGGTACTGGCCGGGCTCGGCTTCGAGGTATTTGCTGTCGTCCCAATCAACCGCCACATCTTTGATAAACTGAAAAGCATCCGGAAAGCGCTCGTAATGCTCGGGCATATCGGCCGCCATTTGCAAAGGGCTGTACAATGTTAAATACAAAGCCAATTGGTTGGCCAGCGTACTGTTTACGTGCGAATTGTTGTTCGGACTGAACTTGCTGATGTCCATTTCGAAAATCCCAGGCGTATAATCCATCGGGCCACCCAACAACCTGGTAAACGGCAGGATGGTAACGTGGTTGGGCTTTGAACCCCCAAAGGCCTGGTATTCGGTGCCTCTGGCCGATTCGTTGCCAATCAGGTTGGGGTAGGTACGGGCAATGCCTGTTGGGCGTACGGCCTCGTGCGCATTGACCATGATGTGGTAGTCGGCCGCCTTTTCTATGGCATATTGGTAGTGATTGATCATCCATTGGCTGTAATGGTTTTCGCCTACCGGCAAAATGTTACCTACATAACCACTCTTAACCGCATCGTAGCCATTGGCCTTCATAAATTTGTAGGCGGTATCGATGTGGCGTTCATAATTTCGAACCGACGATGAGGTTTCGTGGTGCATGATGAGTTTAATGCCTTTGGCTTTGGCATAAGCCTGCAGTTCTTGCACATTAAAATCGGGATATGGAGTTACAAAATCGAACACATAATCTTTCAAATGGCCAAACCAGTCTTCCCATCCCACATTCCAGCCTTCAACCAATACGGCATCAAAACCGTTTTTAGCGGCAAAGTCGATGTACTTTTTTACATTGGCCGTGGTGGCGCCATGTTTGCCGTTGGGTTTGGCCTTGTTGTAGTTGGTGATGCCCAATTCAACCGTCGGGTAATCGTCGGTATAGGCCCAGGTGCTTTTGCCGGTAATCATTTCCCACCAAACCCCCATGTATTTTACGGGCTTGATCCACGAAACATCCTTGATTTTTGAAGGTTCGTTCAGGTTATAGATCATTTTTGACGCTACAATATCACGGGCATCATCGCTAACCATTACGGTACGCCAAGGGGTGTTGAAAGGCACCTGCACATAACCCTTATCGCCTTTGGCATCGGGCGTTAGCCACGATTGGAAAGTCATGGTACGGTCGTCGAGGTTAAGGTGCATGCACGGATAGTTGAGGAGCGCGGCTTCGTGGATATTGAGGTACAAGCCGTCGTTGGTTTTCATCATCAGCGAAGTTTGAACGCCTGTTGGCGAAAACCCCTGCTGCGATACATTGGCGGTTCTGGCCTTTTCGCCCAAAGCCCTGATTTCGCTCAGCTTGGTGGTATTGTAATCATATTCCTGGGTATCGTAATCACCCGGAATCCAAAAAGCGGTATGATCGCCGGCCATGGCAAATTCGGTTTTTTCTTCTTTTACCACAAAGTAAGTGAGGTTCTTTTGCGTAGGGAATTCGTAGCGAAAGCCCAGACCTTCATCAAAAAGACGGAAACGGATCCGAATTTTCCGGTCGGTTTCTTTTTGGGCAAGCGTTACGGCCAATTCGTTGTAATGGTTGCGAATGACGTTTACCTCGCCCCAAACCGGTTTCCAGGTTTCGTCGAAGGTAGAAGTTTGGGTGTCGGCAATGGTAAAATCGCTTAACAGGGATTTTTTATCGTCTTTCAGTTCAAGGCCGAGCTTACTGGTTTTAACCACGTCTTTTTGCTTGTATTGCAGGCTGTAAGTCGGCGTTCCGTTGGCATTGAGCGCAAAGCTCATGGTGATATTTCCATTTGGCGATTTGAGTTGCTGCGCCTTAACCGCACAGGTAAACACAAATACCCAAACCATTAACAGTTGTAGTTTCTTCATATTGCTGAATTAGGCAATAAAATTAGCCTAATATTTCTAGAAAAAATAATCTTGTAACAAAGACCGTGATTTTAGGGTGAGCACCTCACATCAACAACAAGGCGATGGCTTTGCGACCACCTTAGCTGCCTTAGAAAAGAAAGGCTGAGAAAAGGAAAAATCTTTTTGTTATCCATCCTATTTACTTAAATAACCGTAACTTTAACCTCCTCATGAAAATCGAAAGCCACCAAGTAAACGGCGCCCAAATTGCCGAAATCATAGCCGACACCACGATTATTAAAACCGCCGAAGATGGCCTCGATTTACTGGGAAACTTGTATTATCAGGGCTTCGACAAAATTATTGTTCGCGAAAGCCAGCTTACGCCGGCATTTTTCGACCTGAAGAACGGCATGGCCGGAGAAATCCTCCAAAAATTCTCAAACTATCGGGTTCAGCTGGCCATCGTTGGCGATTTTTCACCTTATACCAGCAAAAGCATCAGGGATTTCATGTTGGAAAGCAATACCAGAAAACACGTCAATTTCGTGGACTCGCTGGCAACTGCCATTCAGGTACTTTCGGAAAAATAGCCGTGCATCGTGATTTCCTTGCCTAATTTCCTGGTAGCCTGACCGATTTTTCGGCAGGGGTTTCGTTGAAATAGGATACCTTACCCTCGCCTTCTCTTTCGGTACGCCCGCTGCGTTGCAAAACCAATGCGGTACGGTTGCCATTGGCGCCGATGCTAAAAGTGTAGGTATATTTTTCCAGTTTCCGTGGACTGCTTTTCAGCCTTTTACCCCAGGTTTCGTTAATGGTGCGATTGGTTACATCGCTGTTTCCATTAGATGTCTTTCCCATTTTACTCCATTCCTCATTTTGTCCGTTGGTAGGATTGACGGTAAGCTGATTACCATTTACCGACCATGTACCGGTTTCGTGTTCATAAGTTTTAGTAGTAGTATAATGTGAGGCTAAAACCTGAACAAACCTGTAAGTACCGTCGGCATTGAACTGGTATTGGCCGGTAAAAAACCCTCCGGTGTTATAGCCGGTCATGGTTCCTGCCCCTGTAAATTTTTCGGTAGAAGTTCCCTCCCATATCCTTCCCGCAAGCGGCGCATTACTGCTGTTACCTGTGGTTAAGGTTTTTTGCGAGGTTGCGGGCAAAACCGAATTGCCGTGCTCATCTTGCCCAGTTTTCGACAGCTCTAAGGAGTTCAGAAAATCGGCCAAATCTTTTTCATACTGCTGGCTGTTGGCCATAACCACCACGCTCACTGTTTGTCCGTTGCCCGTGGCCGAAAGCAAGGCCACCTTACCTTTATTGCCTTTATCGGTATAGGTGCTGCTTCCCGTTACAATTCCCCAACCGTTTTCATGGGTGGCGGGCTGCATTACAGGCTCTCCATCTACCTGGATCTGGCCTTTGATGGCTGCCGTCCATTTGCGGTTAAAATTTTCATCGGCAGAAGCGGCAGAAGGTTTTGCCTTGGTGATGATAACCATGGCGTAGGCTCCGGTTTTTTGATCAGAAACCGCCAACTGAACCGCCACTTCGTTTTGTTGCTGTTGCCAGCCTTTGGGCTGGGTAAAAGAGATGACATCAAAGGTTTGCCTTTGGGCAAAGCTGGTACAGCTCATCAGCAAAAATGAATGAAGGAGAAGGACGATTTTGAGCAGTTTCATGGCTATGGATTCTTCGGCTTATTGATAATTGTCTATGGTGAAGTTAATGGTGTTGTTCCGATAAGGCCAAAGCAGGTATTAAGCAATACGAGAACTATCTTTTTCATGACTTAACGTTTAACAGGATAAAATTAGACCAGCTGACCAGGGAAATCAATCGTTAAAAAGGATGATTTTATGCTTAGCGTATCGTTAGGATATCGTTATTTGGGAGTGTACAAACACATTGGCGCTGCTGCTTCCAGCAATAAGGCTCATCCATCCCGAAACACCGACCTCTATGCCTTTATCGCTCAACTGTGCATCGCCCATGCCTGGCTGATTGGCTTCGGCAATATGCTGGTCGACTGTTTATCCAATTGCCGCTGCGCCTGTTTGATTTTAGCTTGCACTTCCTTATTTGTGGTTGGATTTTTGGACTGGGCCAACACTATTGTGGCTGGCAACAAAGCGATTAGTATGAGGGATAAAAATTTCATAGCCGTTAAATTTGGTGAGACAGACATTGGCATTATTTTACTGTGGCAATTGTTTATTTTCGAAGCCGGTTTTAAATCCGGGCGGATTATCGATGATGGATTTGTTAGCTTCCATCAGCTTGTAGCTAACTTCATATTGATGGCTATTGGAGTTGCCTTCCCTTTGGGTTGGCCCAGTCATTTTGAGGATAAGACAATAATCCTGGCTTCCCGAAAAATATTTGATTTCAAAAGCATAGGTTGCTTTTTCCAATTTATAATCAGCTGTTTTTACAGGGTTGCCCCAAACCTTGGTACTTTGTCCCTTAGCCCACCAGCCACCCTTGCCCTGTTTGGGGGTAATGGTTAGCTGGTTGCCATTAACCGAGTAAGTTCCGGTTTCGTAAACGTATAAAATATCCTTCATCAGGGTTTGCCATTGCTTGTTGCGAAACAGGTAGGTGCCATCGGGATAAAAAGCATATTCTTTTCTCATGTAGCCCGCGGTATATTGCGGAAAACCATTGACGTAACTCCCTGTCGTTTCCAAGGTATTATCGCACCATAAGCCCACTATAGAAGTTTTTCCGGCTCCGCCTTTGACCACAGGCTTTGCGACAACCACATTGGCTTGCGCCACTTTTGCCCATTCGAGCGAGCTGATTAATGCCAACAGTTCTTTTTCATAGATTTTGGTATTGGTCATTGCAGCCACGCTCACCATTTGTCCGCCACCTGTAGCAGTTAACAAAGTAGCCATTCCCTGATTGGCTCCTTCGGTGTAACTGGCGCGGCCAGAAATTACAGTCCACCCGTTTTGCTTGGTGGCTTGCTGCAGGCTCGGTTCACCGTTTACCTGTACCGAACCCTTTACCAACCTGAGCCAATCATTGCTGAAATTTTCATTGGCTGATGCAGCTGATGCATTGGCCTTGGTAATAACGGCAATGGCATAGCTACCGGTTTTGCTATCCATAACCGAAAGCTGCAGGCCACCTTCGCCTTGCTGCTGCTGCCAGCCCTTGGGCATCGTAAAAAAGACGGCATCAAAGCTTTGCTTTTGGGCAAAACCCGCATAGCCCATTAATAAAAATAAATTCATCAGCAACATATTTTTAATCAGTTTCATAGCGGTGTTTTTAAACATAAACCATAGGATAAAACTAGATTGGATGACCAGGGGAAACAATCATCAAAAAAGATGATTTTATCGTTTCGAACCACCCCTGTTATTGAATTTCAAACCCATATGACCAACCATACTCGAAAAGAGATAAAACCGCAAGGCTTACATTGCTGTACGGGTGGCGGATTGGTAAAATGAAAATGGAACTTAACTGATTGCCGTCCTTTTTAACGACGGCTTTTTTACCGCAAACCCAAAAAATCATTAAAAAAGATGATGAAAAATACGGCGCCACAATATTTTATTTGCATTGTAGAAAAGCGTAAATTAACGTATGAAAAAATCATTGCTCTTCTTATTAGTAGGTTTCATCAGTTTTGCTGCGCAGGCGCAGACGGCCATGCGTAAAGACAGCTTACTGCAATTGCTCCCCAACGCCAAAGAAGATACCAACAAAGTGCAACTGTATCTGAATATAGGCAACGTATACGAGCTTGACGACACAAAAACCGCTGAAAAATACTATAAAATGGCCGGCGACCTCAGCAAAAGGCTAAATTACAAGAAGGGTATTATCAAATTCATCTCTAATTACACGGGTATTTTAAATGCGAAAGGTGCGCTTGACAGTTCCTTGCTGCTTAACAAGCAGGCCCTTCAAATTGCCAAACAACTTAACGATGCCGTAATTATTGCAAAAACAACGGCTAATGTGGGCAACAGCTTCAACTTTCTGGGCCAATATGAAGACGCCGTCTATTATTATGAAATTGCTAAAAAGAATTTTGACCAAATCAATGACCCGTATTTGGCCGCGCGGATGAACGACCTGATCCAAAATGTATATTTCCATCTGTATCAATATGAAAAAGGGATACAGTATGGCAAAGAGGCTGTTCGTTATTTTAGAACAGCAGGAAAAGAGATAGAGCTGGGGCAAGCCTCGCTCAACTTAGCCAACAACTATCAGTCGCTCAACAATAATGCCTCTGCCTTGACCTGTTATCAAGAAGGGCTTGCCATTTCCAAAAAAACAGGCTACAAAGCCTTGGAACTCGCCTGTCTGATTGGTATCGGCAATATCTATTTTCACCGCTACGATGCCGATGGCATGCGCAAATACCATGAAGCGGCGCTAACGCTCAGCAAGCAACTCAACGACTCGGAAGGCGAAGTCATTGCTGGAAGAGGCATGGCCCTGCACTTCCTCCTCAAAAAAGACTTCAAAACAGCGAAAAGCTATATTTCGGCTTCGCTTAAACTGGCCGACAGCCTTGATTTGAAACAGGAAAAATTTGAAGGTTTAAAGGTGATGTCGGGTATTTTATTCGGCCTGCACGACGTTGTTGCTGCAGAGCAGTATTTAGACAGCGCATCCGCTATCGAAACCAAACTGCGGGGCGAAGAAATCCAGAGCAAAACCTTGTTGCTAGAGAAGAAATTTGAAACAGCAAAAAAAGAAACGCAAATCAAACTCCAACAGGCACAACTCAGGCAAAAGAGCAACCTGATCTATTTCCTGATTGTTGGCGCCATAGCCTTGCTGGTTATTTCGCTGCTGGGCTACCGCAATTACAGGCATCGCCGCAAGCTACAACAAGCAAAAATTGACGAATTAGAAACCGAGAAACAACTCACTGCTACAGAAGCCGTGCTCAAAGGCGAAGAACAGGAACGCACCCGTTTGGCCAAAGACCTGCACGATGGCTTGGGAGGCCTGCTGAGCGGCATCAAATACTCATTAAGTAACATGAAAGGCAACCTGATTTTAACCCCCGACAATGCCCAGGCTTTTGAACGCAGCATGGATATGCTAGACAGCTCTATACGCGAAATGCGCCGCGTAGCCCACAACATGATGCCCGAAATACTGGTGCGATATGGGCTAGACACTGCACTAAAAGAGTTTTGCCACGAAATTAACCAAAGCGGCGTGCTGGCCATAAACTATCAATCGGTTGGCATGAACAAGGCCGCCATTGAACAAACCACTGCCGTGGCTGTTTATCGAATTGTGCAGGAATTGGTCAACAATTCCATTAAGCATGCCTACGCCAAAAACGTACTGGTACAGCTGCACCTGTCAGAACAGGAAAGATTATTGGCTATTACCGTAGAAGATGATGGCAATGGTTTCGACACCGCCACATTAAACGAGGCCACCGGTATGGGCTGGCAGAACATCCAAAACCGGGTCGAGTTTTTAAAAGGCAAGCTCGATGTGCAATCGGCTCCCAACAAGGGTACTTCTGTAATGATTGAAATCGCGATCTGATGAAAGCTGGCATTTTTATAGTTGACGATCATTACATGGTGATCGAGGGCATCCGCTCCTTGCTGCAAAACGAAAAAACCATCGACTGGATGGGCCACGCCACCAACGCAGCCTCCTGTTTGGCTTTTCTCAAGCAGCACCAGCCCGACGTTATCCTCATGGATGTAAACCTGCCCGACAAGAGTGGTACCGATCTTTGCAAAGAGGTACGGCAGCTATATCCGTCGGTACTGGTGTTGGGTTTGAGCACCTTTAATCAGCAAACCATTATTCAAAATATGATGGCCAACGGCGCTTCTGGCTATCTATTGAAAAACGCCACCAAAGAAGAGTTGCTCGAAGCCATTAGCGAGGTGCTGAAAGGCAAAAACTACTTCAGTTTTGAAGCTGCCGTAGCCTTAAGAGAGCCCCAAGAGAAGCATCCGCTCATTACCCGGCGCGAAAAGGAAGTACTGCAACTCATTGCCGAAGGCTTAACCAATGCCGAAATATCGGAAAAGCTCTTCATCAGCATGCCTACGGTAAATACTCATCGCAAAAGCCTGCTCGAAAAATTCGAAGTCAAGAATACAGCTACGCTGATAGGTAAAGCCATCAAAATTGGCTTGCTCTAATATGTTGGCTTTGTTTGTGTGCCGGAATTATTTATCGGCCATCGAAATCGCCTTTTCCAACACTTCGTCTTTTCCCTTTTTAATGCCGTCTACGCTTGGCTTTACCACAAGATTAGGCACGATGCCAATTCTTTGCGTTTCTTTTCCATCGGGATAATAAACCCCGATTTGGGTAAAACTGGCAGCCAAGCCGCCCGGAAAAGCAACAGCCATACCCACACTTCCGTCGGCGCCAGCCGTTTGGCTGCCCATAATGGTGGTATTTGGCCTGGTACTTAAAGCCATAGCCGATAGCTCGGCCAAGCTTTGGGTTTCTTCATTAACCAAAACAATTAGTTTTCCCTTGTAGTTATCGGTCCTTTCCTCGCCTATCCGCAGGTTTTTCATGTATTCGTCAGGCATGTACGTGAAAAGTCCTGGTGTTTCCGTACTGCCACCCGTATACCTGGCAATATCCATAGGCTTAGCAAACAGGTATTTACCAATTTCCCATACAAACGCCGATTCTTTCGGGTAGGTACGCAAATCGATGATCATGGCTTTGGTTTTCATGGCCAATGGCATGACCTGAGCCAACTGTTTAAGGCCTAACCTTTCGGGATTGAAATAAGCAATGTTGGTATTGATGATTTTAAAACCGCTATCTGCAGGTAGCGGTTTTTTGTAATTGGTTTTATTAACCGAAAAACATTTGAGACTGGTGCTTTCCATTTGGCCATCGCGCAGGTAAGTTACCTGCATCAGGGTATCATTGGTCCTCATCAGCCGACTGGTCAGTTTCCTGAGCTGGGTGGGATAATTCGAGGCGATTGCATAAGGCAGCTTGTCTTTTAAGAGCTGTTCTACCGGAACATTGTTGATGCTTTTTATCACATCTCCCCTTTTTAGCGTATTGATACCCACTACTTCGTCGTTGCTGTAGCTCACCACTGGCTTGTTGTCAACAAAAACAATTTCGATATTAGGCATCAAGCCGCCATAAAATGTTTTGAGCGCACTATCATAAGGCGAAACATCGGTATGCGAATCCTTAATCTCTCCAACGTACTCTACCACTGCAAGCTTGTAGCTCAATTCGTCTTTGGCCGCGATAATTTTGGGAATGTATTCGTTCAGCACATTGCCCCAAGGCTTATCTGTTAAATTTTTATAAGGCGCAAAATATTCAAAAATGCTCCAGAACCTGAATAGGCCCAGCAACCTGTAACCCGCATCTGGATATTTAAAACTGGCATATGGTGCTTCGTTCTTAAAAATGGCCACCGGTGTTTCGGCATCGTACAATTTCACATAGTAGCTTTCTTCGGTCCTGTCGGCAGTTTTAATGGCATTCAATTGCTCAATAAGGGGCTTGCTTAAACCCGAAGTCTTAAACCAATCGAAATTAGGCCTGTATTTGATTTGCCTGGCATCAATCACTCGGGGTGCAGCCGTTTTAAAAGCACCCAAACCGGCTATCCATTGATGCAGTATTTCGTTTCTATCAGCATTCGTTTTAACCGCCAATATTTTGGGCATGATCCTGAAAAGTTCGAAATCCCAATTGTAATTGCCTTGGGCAATTGCCGGATGATGGTATTTTAAAAAGCCCCATAGCTTGCCCAGCAACGCCAAATTGCTGGTTTGGGCGGGGGTTAGCGTATTGATGGCAATGGCAGAACCTGCCACAAATTCCTTGTCAAAAGCCGCCTTTTTAGCCTTGTCGTTGGCAACAGGCTGTTGGGCATTTACCTTAAATACAATCAAAAAAGCGAAGAGAGCTAAAAAAATCTTTTTCATCCTAAAATTATCTCCTGTTAAAAAACTTGCCTAAAAGTAAGCCCGCCCAACTTAAAACAAACTTTAAAATTGATATCCGCAAGGATTGGATTAATATCCGTTGAAAGGAATAGCATTTGCCAAAGGCCAGAGGCAGGCTAAGAAGGCTAAGATCTTGGATAAGCCTTCAGTAGTTCGCGTATATCTTTGAGCTTTCTAACAGATACCGGAATTTTGATACCGTTGGTCAACATAATCGTATTGCCTTTGGTTAAGCTGAGGATATGCTGCAGGTTAATGATATAGGATTGATGGCAGCGCACAAAAAGGGAGCTTGGCAATATGGCCTCGTAATGCTTCAGGATTTTCGACACAACGATTTCCTTGCCGTCTTTCAGGAAAAAGGTGGTATAGCCCCCGTCGGATTTACAATAAACCAGGTCTTTATAATCGACCAAATAGATGTTGTTTAGCGTGCTTAGGGTAATCTTGCTAGAATCTCCGGTAAAATTATTCACGGCCCCCTTTATTTGTAGGGCATGGAGGGCATTTCTTTTGAGCGCCTTTTCAATGGCCACTTCAAACTCGTCGTCGATAAGGGGTTTCAACAGGTAATCGATTGCGCCGGCTTTTAGCGCCCTAATGGCATATTCGTCAAAACTGGTCATAATGATCACGGCGAAATCAGGATCTTCAAATTTCTCAAGCAAATCGAAACCTGTGCCGTCTGTTAGCTGTACATCGAGCAAAATTACATCAGGTTTGTGCTTAATGATGGCCGGATAAGCGGTGCTGATGTCGCGACATTCGGCTACGATGCCTACATCTTTTCGCTTTTCGAGCAAAATACGGCAAACTGCGCCTACATGGGGCTCGTCGTCAATCAGTACAATCTTAGTCATAAGCTGTTATAAACGGGATTATCAACTTTACGGTCAGGCCTGGTTGGCCGTTGCGGCGTGGTTCTATTACCAGGGATGATTTGATCTTATGCTGCTTATTCAACAAAGCTAAGCGTTCTTTGATGATTTGAATAGAAAATGATTTTTTGGTTGGCTGTTGTACCTTATCCTGCAGGCCGATGCCATTATCTATAATTTCGCAGCTTAGGCAACGCTGTTCCAATGCCATTTTAATTGTTAGCAAACCTTTATAAGCTATGGGCTTAAAAGCATGCTCAATGGCGTTTTCAAGCAGAGGCTGCAACAGCATATTGGGGATTTTGATCTCCTCGGCCATTGCCTCAACTTCCTCAGACAGGCTAAATTGATAGTCGAATTTATCTGCCACCCGCAGTTGCTGCAGTTCGATATATTTTTGCAGGATATCTAGTTCGTCGCTCAAATAAATAAACTTGTTTCTTGAATTTTCAAGGATCAGCCTGTTGAGCACGGCATATTTGTTAAGGTAAGCAACAGCCAGCTTGGTTTCGCCATCGTAAATCTGCCGCTGTATGGCGCTTAGCGAGTTCGAAATAAAATGAGGGCTCATTTGTGCAAGCCTTAAGCGTTCTTCCAGATCGATGGCTACATATTTTTCCTTAAGCCTTAATTGATAATAATAAAAAAAGATGCCGGCTATCACCAAAAGGAACATGGCCGAAAGCACAATTGTTCTTTGTTTAATAACGGTCGACTTCAGTTTATTGGCCAAAGCCAGTTTTTCAATCTTATCGTCTTGCGCCTTTACCTGGTACCTGATTTCGGCATTCTTAATGGCGATGGCTTTTTGTTTGTTGTAATTTTCTTTAAGGAACTGTTGATAGGCGGTGGCCAATGGCGCTATATCTTTATCTTTTTTTGTCCGCACGGCAAAATCAAGCAGCTCTGTGATTACCTTTTCCTTATTCTCGTAGTTGGTAGCCGTTTCTATGAAAAAGTAACGCTTGGCGTGCTCATAATATGTGCTGGCCTTTTTCTCGTTGCCTTGTTGCTCATAATCAAGGGCTAATTGGGTGGCTATATCATTGTTTTCTATCAGCCAGCCCTCGTGTTTTAACATAGCAAAACTCTTTTCGGCAAAGAAGATGGCACTATCCAATTGATGTTGGCGCCTACTGATTTTGCTTTGCAGCCGAAGGTAGGCCATGTCCAAGTTGTTGTTCATCATTTGCTTTACGCCGGCGTCCATTTTGTCATTGGCCAAGCTGTAGCGTTTAGATTTCGCGATATAAAACAATGCGCTATCTACTTGACCTGTTTTTTCGTAAAGATCGGCGATTTTGTAACTGGTACTCTTAAAAATCGCATTTCTATTTTGCTGGACCGGGATAGGCAACCGAAGTATTTTAAACAAAAAGTACCTGCTCTTTTGATATTCCTTGTCGAGCGACAGGATGTAGGCGTAATTGTAATAAACTTTATTCGCCAAAAGGAATGAGCTGCTATCGATTTGTTGACCCGACGACAGGTTTGCAACTACATATTCGGCCTCTTTAATGTAATTGATTGCCTTTTGGTTATCGCCAAGAATGGCATACAAGTAAGAAAGATCGGTAAGTACCGTAATGTACTCTTCTTCGGCATATTGACGGTGCTCCTTAAAAAAAGCATAGGCGATATTGCTGCAGCGCAATGCCTTATCCAGCTGTTCGAGCGAAAGGTAATAATTATGCTTGTAAAGATTGATAAATGCAATAGCCAGCGAGTCTTTAGGATATTTTTTTTCGGCACTATCCAATAAGCGGATTCCTTTTTTGCAGTTGGCGATATTGATTTCGGCCCCGGCAGTTTTTTCGAGAAGCAAACCGAGTTCTTTGGGCAACTGATCCCTGAGTGGCTTGTTCGCAATCGCAGTATTTTTGTTGTTGCAAGAAAACAGTCCTGTAACTAGCACTAAAATCATGAAGGAGCTATATATCTTTCTTCCCATAGGCAAATAGACCATCCTGCTGTCTGTTTATTGCAATAATACATTTTTTGGACTTAAAGTCTCCAGGCTTGGCTTTAAATATCGGTTATTACCGGAAACAAGAAACGGATATTGATTAGATCAATGCGAATATCAACTCTATAAGTCTATTTCGCGGGGGAATGTTCAATTTTAATAGCGGCCAGCAGATTCAAAGCGTACAAATAACTTGATTATACCATTTACCGTTAAACAACTTAAGCAAATGAAAAACCTACTGCGATACGGATTAGCCATAACAGCAATGGCCATTATATTTTTGGGGCAAACTGGGTGTCAATCTTTTTCAGATCCAGGCGAAAAAGGGGAAGTGGTGAGCACCAGCCAGTTTCAGGAACTTAAAAAACAAAAAACAAGCGATGGGAAACGCGTAGCCGTTATCGGCAAGGTAACGGTAGCCAATTCAAACCTTACGCTAAAGATGGGCAGCCCAACCAGCATGACCGTTGATGACCAGGATGGCCAACTGATTGATTTCTTTGATTTGTACCACGGAAAAGGCAAGAACGAGTTTTACCTGCCTGCCGATTTTACGCCAAAAGACCTCGTACTATACGATAACGAAGGAAAACCACACCATTATGATGAAAGCATTCAGCTTTCGTTTACCATGAAAAGGGTAACAGCAGTTCGGCCCGAACAAGATCCCCTTACCGGCGCCTATGTTTGGAAGTACGAACAGCTCAGGATAGATCCGGCGAAGTAGGATTTATTTCCTGTTTCAGGCATTCCAAATGGGCTCTCAGGCTTTCCTCTCCAATTGCATCTAGCAATTCGGTTATGCCATAATAGTCGATTGCAGCAATAATATCGACATGGGCAAGCAACTGATCGTGGGCTGTAGCACAAGCATTAAATTGATGCATGGACGAAGCCAGGTCAACACAACTTGGCTCAACACTTTTTAACGTAAATCTCATACTCGTCTTTCCAATGCTCTAAAGCTTGTTTAAATGGCCATGCAGGCAAAAACAAAGAAACATCCCTATTATACGTTGCATTCTGCCCGACATGGCCAATTTCTTATGATTTTGGTTCTCTTCAATTCGGTTCAACCGATGCAGCACCCAGCTTTACCTTTGCCATGCTTGTTGCTGAACAACTAAAATTAACATCGAAAGCATGAAGCAACCCAACCACTTGAGCATTATAACAAAATCATGTGATGGCATTTAACCATATAGCAATAAATTGCTGCCTGCTGGTTAAAAATGGTTGCCTGAATTGATGTAGCTGGCTAACCTCCATCTAAAAGGTGGCAAAACAAGATTTACTTTCATATTTTGTTGACGCATTAAAGCAAAAGCGAACAATTTATATGGCAAAAGCGATTTGGATTTAGCCTAACAATAGCTAAAATTTGCTATTATATAACTTCAATATCGCATGAATTAGCTATTATTATCATGATACCCTAACTGGCCACGAATCTAACCCTGTACTTTTGCTATATTCATCCCGTTTATGAAAAAAAGTGACGCTATCGCAATTGCCTTTGACGACCATCTCTTGTTTGCGGACTCCTTTTCGGCACTTATTGAACGGCTTGAGCTTTTTCGTGCTGTACATACCATTAGCGAAGAACGCGAGCTGATTAATTTCCTGATCAGGCATTCGCAATCGCCCATTTATCTCTTTTTAGACTATTACCTCAAAAACAAAAACGGCCTTCCGCTTATTAACGAAGCCCGGCGATTAAACAAGCAGATGACCATCATTGTAGTGAGCTCTGTTACCAGCCCGGTTGCCATTACGAATATCCTCAGCTACAACCCGCATGGTTTGGTCAGCAAATCAGCTGGTTTTAACACCATACTAGAGTGTTTAACAGTAATTGATGAGGGTAGCCAGTACATTTCTCCAATTCTGAGCAACATCATTTCGAATGTAGACCTATCCAAAAAAATACTGTTTACTGGACGCGAGCTCGAGGTACTGCAGCATTTTGCACAAGGATTGTCAATTGCCCAAACCGCAGAAAAAACACACCTCAGCAAGCACACCATTGTAGCCCACCGCCGGAAGATGATGGCAAAGGCAAACGTCAATTCCATTACCGAGCTGTTGTCTTATGCGCGTGAACAAGAACTCATATGATGCCGCCACTTTAAATCTCCCTCTCTAATGAATACCTGCTCCTGCTTTTCTAAAAGCCTTTTTCATGGCCTAACCGTATTTTATCTGCTCTTAGGCAATCTAACAGCCGTTGGCCAAACCAAAACCAATGCCGTAAAAGAATTCGATAAGCTAAATCAGGCTTACCATTCGGGACACTTATTGGCCGCGCAATATTTCCTCAAGGCCGATTCGCTAACCCATCAGTTATTGTCGGAAGGAAAGCACTTTGAAACCAAAGAGCTGGTTGGCCTGCTCGGGCTGTACGAAGACCTTGCCTGGAGCAAAGACGAGTACCGCCGTGCCCGGATCAGTTATTATTTCCTTTTTTTCAACAATGCACGCATCTTTAAAAAGAAAGGCGCTTCGATGTACTATGCCGAAAAAATCACGGCAGAATACAAAAAGAATGGCGAAAAGCATCCTTTGGTTGAACAATTGCAAAAATGCAAAATATACCAGGAGCAAAGGCTGTACAACAAGGTTATCGAGCTGTACAAAAAAGAGAAAAGCTATTTGGAAACCCTGCCTTTGTTGTTGCAGCGCCGTGTAGTAGACGAAGCAGTTGGATTAAACGCCATGTATATTTTGTCGCCCACCCTGATGGGCTACATCAAGATGAACGACACCACAGCGGTACGCCAAACCGCACAATTGGCCATACAAATCGGCACCGCCATTCAGCACAAATATCCGATCAAAAGAAGCCAGATGCTTTACAACGATTTGTTGCTGATCGACATCGAGCATTCGGTAGCCAATTTCGAACACCGGTACGATGACGCAAAAAACCTGCTCAACCGCATGCAAAACCTGAAAGTTACCTATCGAGACCAGGCAACAAACTTTATCGACATCAACGTAGCGCGATTGCGGATAGAAAACTACCTTAACCTCAAAAACCCAGACAGCCTTAGCGTTTATATCGCGAAATACGAATCCTCGCCTAATTTTGGCCAAAGCCAAAGTGCAGACCTCGACGAATACAAAGCCAAACTTCAACACCTTAAAGGCAATGACAAGGGGGCCTATGATTACCTTACCAATGCCCTGAAGCACGAAAGAGATTTGCAGGCCAGCCTCATGACAGAATCAAGCGACCTGCTTTATGCCTACACACAGGCCGAGCATAGCCACATCGCCTTGCAAAAGACCGAGCAAATTAAACAGCAGCGGACTTTTTGGCTAGTACTGATTTCTGTAGCCGCCTCAGCGCTTATCCTTGCCATTTACCTCATTATGATTTACAGAAGCCGGAAAGCAAGGGTACAGGTAGAAGCCCTTAACCAGGTGGCCAATATGCAGGTTATTGCCATGGAAGAAGTAAAATATCAGGCCGTAAAGGAAGAGCAGCAACGACTGGGGCAAGACCTGCACGACGGCCTTTCTTCTGCCATGGCCGCTTTTAAGAACCAGCTCGAAGTGCTGTCGATGGATATTGAAGATATTTCCTTAAGAAATAAATTCATGGCGCTTCATGTAGCGATGACCAAAACCTATGAAACCGTAAGGAACAAGAGCCATGAATGGTTCAGTGCAGCCGATACGCAACGGGAACTGTCTTTCGAAAAGCAGATCAAAATGCTGACTGATGGTTCCCTGCCTGATAGTCGTTATCAGAAAACCATCCACATCGACGATAGCTCGCTCACAGGTATAGGGCCAGATACACGGATTACCCTGCTGCGCATCATTCAAGAAGCCGTGACCAACATCATCAAGCATGCCAAAGCCAAAAGCGTAGAAATCCTGATTTATGAAGAAGCCGGACACCTCATACTGACCGTTAACGACGACGGCATTGGCCTGGCTGAACAAAAATCTGGCAAGTCGAATCTGGGCTTGGAGTCTATCCGCAGGCGTACCAAATACCTAAACGGGGAATTGAAAATCAATTCTGGTGCGAAAGGAACCGAAATCACGATATCCATTCCAATCGTATTGGCTTAATTTGAATGTACCGGAGCAATCTTGGCCGTTTTTGCGGTCGCTGGAGCAACCTTCGAAACGGGCGCATATTTAATGGCGGGAACAATTTTGGCTTCCTTTTTAGCCGGTACATTATTCGGTTGCTTGTCTATGCTTTTAACAAGCGTATCAGCTTTTGGCTTTGCTGTTTCTTTTTGCACATTTGCTTTTTGTGCCTTAACGCCGGTTACAATTAACAGGGCACTTAAGAGGGTGAAGATTTTTTTCATGACTTCTTGCTTTTGATTTTTATTGTTCTTTACTGCCGGGCTTGGTTGCGGTTTTATTCGTATCGGGAACTACCGGCGGAATAGAATCAGTGACTTTCTTATTTTTCTTTTTGAACAGACTGTTCAATTTTTCTTCGGCTTTGCTTAAGGCCTTGTCTGTCGCTTTGTCGGCCGTTTTATTTACGGCTTTATCCACCACCTTGTCGGTCGAGCGGTCAACCGAAGTGCCTAAAGCTGTTTTTGCTTTTTCTTTGAGTTTGCTCAAAAATTGTGCTTGCGCTACCCCTCCTACACCCAAGGTGAAGAAAAAGATAAAGATTACTTTTTTCATCTGTTTAAATTTTTGGTAAGTGATGAAACCTCCAGATTTATCCATCCCGCTTTCGGTCAGAAAATCTGGGGTCTTAATTTTTCCTAAGTAAAAGTAACCCAGATAGGTATGCAGGTCAATCGTTAAAAAAGATGATTTTTTTGATTAAATCGGAACGATATTCCTGTCTATAAACCACTTGTTGTAATCTATGCCGTATTCGCCACCATAATTAATACATATTTCGGTATGCGCCCCGATGTTTTCGCGAGCGGTAAATACCAGCTGCTTTGCTTCCCTGTTAAGCAAATACACCGCATTGGGAAATTGCCTATGGTTGTACATGGAGCCGAAGCCCATGGCGAGCGACAGCGTATGTTCTTCCTTATTGAAATAAAAGCTGTAATCCATCATGGCGGTGGCGCTCAGCGGGGCAAATTCTTCGGCAGGGATGATGATAACCGGACAAACTTCTATAACTTCTCCTTCGGTAAGGTCTGTATGGCAAAAAACGCCCCTGCCCTTTCCTTTTATGTTTTTTAAGTACAACCGTCTTTCCATCGATTTATCAAATTGTTTTATCGATTAGGGTTTGTCATTGATCCGGATTGGGAAAATAAACCTCCCGCTGATCGTTTGGCCTGCCGTTATAGTTTATGGTTATTTCGCAGCCCTGCTCAATGGTTCGATAAGCATAAATATTCAGTGTATTCCTCCGTTGCGAAAAGGTGTAAAAGGCATTTGCCATGGCCGAATGATTGTAAAACGAAGCATAACCAAAACCAAATGCAGCGGGCCTATCAGGCTTGCCTAACAAAAAATAGTAATGAAAAAGTTTGGTAAACCGTAGGGTTTCTTTTTCATGGGCGTCCAAGAAAACAACGGGTGCCTGTTCTATCAGGCTCCCTTTCCTTATGCTGCTTTTGGCAAATACACCACGGCCGTGAAGCGGGCTTTCCTTTACTTCAATCTGCTGTGGCTGATCAATCCTGTGCGTGAAGAACATTAGTTTCCTTTATGCTGTGTATTGGCATTTTTGGCCGCTCTTTCTTTGGCTGCCTTAGCTTCAGCTTCCTGTTTAGGGTCGGTAGCCGTTGCTTTTGGATCTTTTGCAGGAGTTGCTTTCGGATCGTCATGTTGCGCAAGTTTGGCATCTTTCGCCGCTCTTGCCGCCGCTGCCTTGGCGGCCTCTTCCGCTTTAAGATCGGTACGTTCGGCCTTTGGATCTTTTGCAGGAACTGCTTTCGGATCGTCATGCTGCGCAAGTTTGGCTTCTTTGGCCGCCCTAGCTGCCGCTGCCTTGGCGGCCTCTTCTGCTTTAAGATCGGTACGTTCGGCCTTCGGGTCTTTTGACGAAGTTGCAGGAACAGCAGTTTGGCTGCTGCCCGGATTTACTGTTTCTTTTTTGACCACGGTGGTTTGCGCCTTAACTGCCGTTACAAACAGCAAGGAACCTAAGATGGAAAAGATTTTTTTCATGACAATTTAATTGATATGGTGTATGCTAAACAACAAGCCTCTATTTTACAGGCCTATTCCAGCAAATTCCTCACGGCATCGAAGTCGAAATTTTTGGTAAAATTCTCTACCAGGCTTTGCCCAAGAGGAGTTTTGACGTACCTGTAGGTCAATTCGATCAGGTACGGCTTTGCTGGATTTTTTTCTGAGCCCTTGAAATAGTCAGGGTTGTATCGGTAGAGCGTAATCCCATTTTTATTGTCCCAAAAGCCACTAAAAGTGAACGACCCTGTTTTTTGTGCATCTTCTTTGGTATCGGCGTTGTAGGTATCAACCGATACATTATCGTTAGGACCGGGTCCGTAGCTGTTTTTCCAGGTAAAGGTTTCTGCCTTGGGCTTTACCACTGCTGGCTGCGCCAACCAGGTGGCTGTATTTTCTTTCAGGGCCTTTTGTACAAGCGCTTTTTTGGCTTCTATTTTTTGTTGCCAATCAGGATATTTGGCCTTTTTTATCAACAGGTTTCGTTTGCCGTCTTCATACAACCGAGGGTATTTCTGGGGATTTTTCATCATCCCTGCAGATTCGGCTTCGATTGCCTTGATTTTATCGGCAATCAACAACCCTTCCCTTTGGTAATACACCAACAAGGCTTCGAGGTACGCTTTGCGCGTAACCGGAATGAACAATAAAGCACCAGGCTTTGTATAATACCAATGGCGGGTCATGTACACGCTGCGATTGCCTTGTTTTACAGTGCTTTCGGGCACATCCTGATAAAAGCCTTTACTGTTATTGATATTTTTGGAGGCATCCATTTTGATGAAATCGTATAGTGCGATGAACTTGCCATTGTATTTTTGGGGCGTTTCATAGTAATAGGCCTCGTCGCCAAAAGAAAAAGCATTTTCTATTCCGGTATAACGGTTAACGTATGCACGAAAAACATTTTCGTATTCGCTGTTTACCAACATTTTATTTTTGACACAGATGTATTCGTAGCAGCCCATATTAAGGTCGTAGCTTGCCAAGGGATAGTTGCCCGCCAACGCGGTTGGGGTATTACCCGAAAAAGTGGTTTTGAGCACGCAGCCTTCGAGTTTATAATTGGCACGGCTTTGTTTTTCGAGCGTTTCAATTTGGGTGAGCGTGGCATTGGCCACCATTTTATTGGCCGCTGTACCCAATGCATCGAACCAATGTGCCTTTTGCTGGGGCGATTCGCAATGAGCCGCATCAATATGTTTTCCAGGCAGGGCCTCCAGGTCTTTTGACGATTTGCAATCCTGGGCATTTGTCGGCTGGATAGATGCCAGGGAGGCCATTGCCATCAAAAATAGGTATTTCATAAACTACCGGATTAAAATTGTTTTATTCCTGATAAAATTAGGTTGGCCAGACAAACTTGGCAATCATTAAAAAAGATGGTTTTTTATTTCTCCAATCTTAGTTCATCAGCCACCCCTGTATTGACCGGAGCATTAACAG
The DNA here is from genome assembly GCF_059705275.1 of Pedobacter sp. TM02. Lineage (NCBI taxonomy): Bacteria > Pseudomonadati > Bacteroidota > Sphingobacteriia > Sphingobacteriales > Sphingobacteriaceae > Pedobacter > Pedobacter sp. TM02. The sequence continues at coordinate 925,239 of NZ_AP046530.1, read as the reverse complement.
GCAAATATCAACAACCGATGTTTTTAGGGTTTGATTTTCACATTAGCGTTATTGTTCCTTATGCTTTATTCGACCGACTTCGGTAAGGTTAAAAGGCTCTGCAACAGATGTTAAGGCTAATGGTAGTATTTGTTTTTAATTTCGGGAATTAAAGCCGTGAGTTTTTTGATCCTCGTTTCGTCAGAAGGGTGTGTAGACAGAAATTCGGGTACTTTGTTTTGGTTAGCCGCATTCATACGCCGCCAAAAAGGAATAGCTTCGTCGGGGTCATAGCCCGCCATCGCGGCAAATATTAAACCCAATCGATCCGCTTCGCTTTCCTGCAGGCGACTGTTGGGCAATGCCAGCGCAAGGTTAGAGCTTACCAGATACAGCCCGAGAAACAGCGCCTGTGTTTGCTGTTTCTTTTCCTTCATGGCTTCCTGCAGTATCATGCCGCCCAGGCTAATCAGTAGGCCCTGGCTCATGCGTTCGTTGCCATGGCGTGCAATGGCATGCGCAATTTCATGGCCCATCACCACAGCCAGTGCATTTTCGTTTTGCGTGTACGGCAACAATCCGGTATACACCACCACTTTGCCACCAGGCATGCACCAGGCATTTACGGTAGCGGCATCGATGGTATGGTAATCCCATTTAAAATTTTGAAAGTCTTTACCCAGGTTGTTTTCCTGCATATATTTTTCTACCGCCTGCTGGATTTTTGTGCCTACATGGGTTACCAGCTGGGCTCTTTCGTCGTGCGAAGAAAGGGTGGCACTGCTTTTTACCACCGAATCGTATTGCGTTAAGGCCATAGCCGTTATCATGGCATCGGGCACCAGGTTGATTTGCTTCCTACCGGTAATGGGTATGGTTTTGCAAGCCAAAAATCCGGTTGCAAGCCATGCCAAAACCAAGAATAGGGGCTTTTTCATCAATAGTTATCTGATTCCTTTAAACAAATCCTGGGCTTTGTTGCCGAATATGGGCAATGGCTTTTCTTCGCCATTAACCGCACTAATGAGCGCAAAAACCCAAAGCACCAAAAAACCCAACAGAACGAGGCCAAGGGATATGGAGATGATATGCCCCAGGTATGGGATAAAAGCAACCAGCAGCTGGACGATACAAACCCCAAATGCACAAAGCATCAAAAACAGGGATTGCCTGATATGGAACAAGGCTAACTGACTTTTATTTTTACTCAACTGAACGTAGGCTATAATCCATCCGATAATGGTGATGTAGCTGATAATTGCCATGGTTTTCTCGTCCATTTCCTGTGTCTGCTCTGTATTCATTGCTTAAATATTATGGTGAAAATGAAATTTACAAGGTAAAAGTAGCCTAGAACAAGAGGCGCATCAATCGTTAAAAAAGATGATTTTGTAGGCTGTTGGGGAGCATCAAAAAAAGGATGGAGAATATGAAGCGCTAAAATTTATGCCATTGATAAATAAAAGGGGCTGCGCTGCTATTTCAGTTGGTGAGAACATGGCTTCCAAAAGCTATTTTTATAGACAGCGAAACGGATAATTGCAAGAAGCCTAAGTCTTTTAAAGAAGGTAAGCCCTCATGGAGTTGATCAATATTGCTATAAAAGCGCCCCGACATCTTTACATTACCTTGTCATCCCTTACCAAATACAACGGAAATACCTTTGCAGATTGATACTATTCTTATCCGAATTACAATATATCCCAGAAACATTTTGTGTACATTTATGTTAATAGTTTAACTTATTCTCAATTGACATGGAAAGATCAGAAATCATAGCGCTGCTCGAAGTAATCAATCAACAGGTAAGTTCATCCATACTGGGCGGCATGGAAGAAGAGTATGAAGAACTTGAAAGTATGGGCCTGATCACGATCGACCGCAAGTCTGTACAATGGTCTGCGGCAATGACCCCTGAAGGAAATGCCTATCTGGGGCATGATTAGCCCATCGCTAGTTATCGTTGCAATAGTTTGCAAATTCAATAGGAAATGTCAATCGATTTTGGAGCAGGTATAGGCACGGCTCTTAACTGTAGTCAATTTTCGTATACCTAAGACTTCATCTGGATTCGGCTATATTTAGCTATCTTAAAAAAAACCGGCATCCGCAAAAGCTTCAGCCTATCTCCTTCTCCAGCTAACATATTGCAAAAGCAACTGAACCGTCCAACGACAAAAAAGCAAGGAGACCTTAACGGGAAGTCGAACACCTTAAAAACATCCAACAATAATACAGACACGTTTTTCCAGTCATACCTGGCGAAATCCTAAAGGCTTTGGCACAAGAATCGAAACATGTTCCAGAAGGACAAAACCTTCTCAATGCCAGTTGCTTAAGGGCATAAAAAAACGAAACACCGCTAATGCGGTGTTTCGTTAAGTGGACTTGACTGTCCATACTTCGAATCGATTTGTCGAGGATCTTTCAAAAATCGCATCAATTAATACAGAACTAGCTAAAGAAGATATATTGCCTTCTTCAAAGCGAAAGCCGGCATATTTGACAATCGAGTATCAGAAAAAGAAAGTCTCCAAAAGCACTAAACGGCCAAAGCTTTAGAAAGTTAAACTCCATTGGCAAACTATTAGAAGATACCTGAAATTAATCTTCGAATGGTAACGTTTTCTAATTCCGCTTTTAAAGGCAATTCGTTATCTCTATCCCGTTTCCAATGCATGCCATCACGCTATTGCACTAAAGTATATTGTCGCTCCGTATCACAAAAAGATGGTCCGGAAAAATACTGGCCCGAATCAGATGTATTTAATTTTTCGGGCTCCGTTTCTTCGAGAAGAATTCGACTGGCTTTAAAATATAGCCAAACCCTCTACACTCAATACGACACACAAGCTCTGTCGTCAGGCTGTTTTTCCATTGCAATACTATTTTCAGGTCCAGGCCATACAACATTTCGGTATTATTAGGTGCAATTAGTCGAAAATCAATTTGCCAAGTCTTCTTTATACTTTTTTAACAACAATTCATTCAACTTTGAGAACTTTTCCAGTTCTTCAATTCTTCTCTTCAATTTTTCAGTTGAATATTTCTTTTGGACAGCATCATCATCGTAATCTTCAAGCCCAATAGCGGGATCGTTATTCAAAATTATTCTTATAATTCTGGCATCATCACTATCGTGTATGTTTGTTGAATTCTTGAGGTAGGATTCCGTTTTTTTATTTTTAGCTTTCATGGCGGCCTGATTCAAAACGAACTCTATCCAGATTCTGGCTGCTTTGTCAATTTGCAAAGCCATGTTGGTATAGTCTGTTATCTCTTTTAGATCCGGGTTGTTTTTCTCCAGTTCAGACAATTCATGATCTAACGAATGATAAAAGTACGGCTCCTGTTCCTCGGGATTAAGCCGCTCCAGCGTTTTCAAAATAGGTTCAAATTCTTCCAATGGTCGCTTCCGGGAAGGGAGCGACCATCTATGTTTCCATAATGCCAGAACAGTTTCGAAGCATTCTTTTTCTGCTTCTTTCTTATCCTCATCGGACATAGCCTGTTCCGCCATTTTCACCTTTTCTGCTATATAATGAGCCATCCACTTAGAAAAAGTGTCAACGCCTGGATCTAGTTTGAGCTCTTGCACAAGGAGTTTACCCAAGTTGATAATTTGCTCCTGTAGTTCTGAGTTTTCCATTTGATGATAGTATAAATATTTTGTGTTGTGGTTTTACATATTCCCGTTTCTCACGATCATACCGATAGCTTACATCTCTTTTAATGCCAATGTCAAATATTAAATCGCAGCCAAGCGTTGAACAGAGTTCTTTTAAAAATGAAAGTTTAGCCTTCAATCGCATTCCTGATTGATCGGGTTCTTCATCCCGTCCTTCCCTATGGCTGCTCCATGTTTCGCAAGACAATGCAACTTCAGCACTATGAGCGATTTGCCAGGTCTTACCATCCGAATCTGGTGATAAGCGTAATTTTTCAACTATTGTGCTACCCAATGAATATGGAGGATAATCAATTTCATCCGCGTAAGGATCAAATTCATCTAATTCTTTTGAATTGTGGCGTTCATTAATCCAGCCTTTAAGTTTAAATGAGCCGGACTCGATTTCCATATCATCTTCATCAAAATAAGGTAGCTTATAATCGTATGGATCGCTACAAGTCGCTAATGCCCGTAAAAGAGCATCTGACGTTTTAGGTGAAACAAGTGCAGTTGAAATAAAAACAGTTTCTGTTCTTTCGTTATTCTTTTCATGCCAGCCTCCTTTTACATTGACCCACAATTCCCCGTTTGTTTTTGCCTGCATGTAATTCAAAAAATCCCCCTCTGTGATTTCAGTTTGCCAGGTATCATTCTTTTCTTCTGAAACCCACAAGGGCCTGTTTAGTGGCAACGGGTCTCTACAATCTGCCAGCCATTTGCCATCGGGACGTGTCAGTAAATGTCTTGATAGCCAGTAAGACCATGGTTCATCGTCCGAGTCATCTCTTGTTATGATTACCGGCATTTTTTGAATTAGCCTTGCAGCAACAACAAGCATAGCATGGTAGGACAAGTAAAAATCTAAATTGTCGGCTCTAGGGTAACTTCCATGATCATGCCATGTCTCCCGATCATTGTTGGAACGGTTCCAAAGGATAACTCTTGGATCATTATTATATCCATTTTTTTCTCCGAAATTCCATTCCTTAACAATAAGGTTCGCGGCCAAATCCTCTATTTGTTTACTGGAAATCCCAAATACATCGCCAAGCGGTTCATACCAGTATTTATCGAAATCCCATCCAAAATGGAAATCAATGCCAGGTTCAACTTCTCCTTGCTGATGCCAATAACTGCTGGTAGAATAATGGTATTTTTCCACCTGAACTGGCAGGTTGCTTTTTCCCACATTCATTATTGTTGCTAAAACCCCTGCTTCATAGGTTCCGGGGAATGCATTTTCAATCGCTACAATGATATCTGAAGCGAATTTTTGGATAATAACGTGATCCTGGGTTAACGCATATTGTAAAAACAAATCGTAGTGCTTAAATAGTATGGTAGGCTTTTCAATAGCTATCCTGGCAAATGCTATCAAAATGTACTGCCTTGCATGTAGGTTATAGAATGGAAACTTATGGTGTCCAAACGCACCTACTTTATCTCGGTTCAACCAAAAGACCAAAGCATCAATGATATCGGTACAATTAAAGTCTGCCAGCTTTCTGACACAATGTGCTGCATTCCATCTTACCGCTGCTCTTGGTGAACCGAGGGCTGACCATATAAATCCTGCGATGTTTGTGCAGGCATCACTGGTAACCTGTAAATCCTTACTCCATGTACCATCGCCAAAATCTTCTCCGAGGTGCAACTCAAAACGGGACAATGAATAATCAGTTAACTCAGCGGCATATTGTTCGCTGATATAGGATGACACCAGAAATACAAAACCGAAAAACTGTCGTGCATCAGCAATTTCATCACCATTTGCTAAGCCGGATGTGATTCCTGCAATCAATTTCTCAGTTAAAGGCTCATCGAGATTTAATGCCTTTTTGAAAGAGTTAAAAGAGTATTCATTTGTCAATTCATGCGCATAATGTTCTCCGAACCTATAGACAATGCCAGGGAATTTAGCCTGGTAACTCACTTTGCCTTTCCATTCCTCAGGAATGGAAGAAAGGATGTCCTGAACATCATAATGGTTAATGTCTTCAGAAAGGAAGATCATATCAATGAAGAGCCAAAGTGATTTTTCTTCCAACCTAATTATGGCGTCTTTTAATAAGTCTCTCAAGTCCCATCTGAAATCGTCTTTTTTCTGCTTCGATTTAAATCTCTCTATTAATGCGGCAAAACCTTCGGGTGTAACAATGTTTAGATCCTTCAAAAGATCGTCCCAATCTTGCTTAGATTCCCGCTTTTGCTGATTGCCGGATATATCTTCAGGGCTTTTAGCTTCTGTCTTTTGCTGTGCATAGAAGCCCGTAATAGACTTTAGTACTTCATTGCTTATGTTATTCTTAACTGCAATTTCTTCCAGTTTATCCCAATATGCATTGCCCGTGCCTTCTATCTGGAGCAAGTAAACAGCATCAACAACCAAGCTTTGCCGGATACTTTCAGATGCCTCGTTTTCTAAGCAGATTGTTAGTAGCCCATTCAATTGATGATAGGAGAAAAAACGGCTTAATGCCCAGCCTGCACTGGCCGAAATTGTGTTGGAACCGATTAATTCCATTAGCACTGCTTCCAATTGGTATTCAAAGCGGCCTATGTCCCTATCCCGCCACCTGCTTAGGGCCGATATAGCTATGCCTGGCGACATCTTGGCGCAAACACGGATCGCTTCGCTTCTGCTCCAATGCTTTTCCCTGGAAACATTTTCTCCCACTAACTCCGCACACCTGATGAAGCGATAACCCAATTCATCAGGGACTGTTTGCTTTATGCATGCTCTCTGAGCCAACGCAACAATAGCTTCCCATCTGGGAATAAGCTCTTCTCCAAATTTAGAAGCGACCTCAATAGCTTTATCAAAGTATACACTGGCATCATCAGGTGAAATGACCAAAACCGCACGAGCGATAGCAATGTATTTACTAGCAATTTCATCAGGTCCGTCGTCATGATTTGTTTTCGTTAATTCATAGGTAGCCTGTTCTAATGGCTGCCTTATATCTTGTAAATGTGGAGCCCTGCAAGCTGCACGAAGCAGTTGGGATTTATCCTGTAATCTGAAGGCTTTGTCATTAAGGAGAAATCTTTGGTAAAACTCAGTTATATCTTCTTTGCTTCCTTGTTGATAGAACGTCAATATATCAGCACAGATTTGGGAAATCTCGTAAGGAAGCATATCATAGCTCCTGTATCTATTGGTTCGAGCCTTTGTTGAAGTTTCATTAACTAAACCAACGACGTCTAGAAGTTTTATTTGTTTGTGAAATAGAACCTGAGCCCTTAACAAATACCAGGGAAATAAGCCATAGATTACCTCTTTAAATTCTTTAAAGTCACTGTTCAGCTCATGGTTTTTCGTCGTGTAGGAAAATTCATCTGGTGAAATAGCTTCTATATCTACTTCTGGTTTGTTCAACAATACTGCCCGTATAGCAAGCGCTCTAAGATAAATGGTTCTTTCACCTGATGGGTGAGTGCTATAAACCATTCGGTTAGCCTTGAGCGGCACATAGTGATTTAAAGCCCGTAATATCTTTTCCGCAGGTAAATCATTATACATGCATGCTTCGAGGAAGGAAATGATAGCTGGCGTTATCCTGTCATTGAAAAAGCCTCTCGATTTTTCAATTCTACTTTTCCGGGAACAGAGTAGATTTAGACATGTTTCTATTTCATTCGGTTCAGGAAATCTTCCAATTGCTACAAGCCTGCTAACTGTGGCAACCAGGTAATACGGTTCACGAATAAACCTGCCTGTCAGATCATTTATCTCATCAAACCGCCCCAGATCAACAAGCCTTTCTGCTAAATCCTGCACAGTCCTGAATAAGGCTTCTTTAGGCTTTAAACCAAATAGAAAATCAGTACAACCGCTTACACCATGAATGTTTAAATGGGCATAGGCAAGCTCCAAAATGTCATCATCCTGAACGCCGTCTTGGTTATAGCGGTCATCATTTTTTCTCTGCTCCTCAAATTGAATGTGAAGCCAATTCATAGCAGCCCGCAGGTAGCCTCTTCCTTCTCCTCTATAATCTGATATTCCCGAAAGCAATGAAGCGGAATAAACATTTTCAGAACCATCCCACCTGCTGCTTAATAATCTTTTAAAAGCAATTTCCTGAACTTTTTCCTTGCTTTGAAGAGTAGCAAGTAAGTCGATATTTGATCTGAAAAGCCCCATTTGCCGCTGATTTCCTGCTACTTCTTCGCCGGCTCTCATCGCCAGCTTAATGGCATCTTTAAAATTTTTGAGTTTAAGCGCTGCTTTAAAAGCAAATTGCAAACGATATACCCGAATATTACGGGCATCTATAGGGTTGTTTTCCGGCAAATAGTCATCTGAAAGTGCAATGGCAATTAGCTTATCGTATTGACCGGCTTGCAGGTATAGCTGCGGTAAGACCTCTGCCACATAAGATAACAGATGAGCGAGCGGCTCTAAAGCCGTTATATATTCTTCGTAGTTTTCTTTAGTAGCAAAGAATGTATTTCTAAACCAGGTTTCTGTTGGCTCATCTCTGAACTGTACAGAAGTATCATACAACCACAAGGAACGACCAATGTCGGAAACAAAACTTTTTACATGATCTATACTGACATTAGCCACTTTTGACAAAACATCAATGGGAATATGAGGAGGCAAGCTGGCTAAGCCCAGGCATATTGAATTAATTTGATGATGATGCTCCTGGGGAATCAGGTCTTTCATTTTAGATATAGCATCATTTAACTGAAGCTCTATTTGCTTTTCTACAGAGGTTCCCGACGGTCCTAATGAGGCTAATAACTTATGAATTGAGTCATGTTTTACATCCAAAGCATTTGCCTGCACCCGCGGATTTCCAGAGGTTAAACGGTGGAATTCAATCCCATCCTTTTCATTTGCATCAGGAAACCATTTTTTTAAATTTGCCAAAGTTTCCTCCTCTGAAAATGGTTCAAGCTCTAATTCGGTAATAAAGCTTTGCGGCTGTAATAAATGGATGCGCTCGGTTCTGCATAACAGCACCAGCTTACATCCATCCGGCATATTCTCACGTAATAACTCATGAGCAAAACAGGATTGCGTGTATTCTAGGGCTGCCATCTCTGCATTATCTGCAGCATCAATTAAAATGAATAGCAGCGCATCATCAGTTACTTTTTTTAAAGACTTCACAGAGGCTTCAATTCGTTGAAGGAATTTCCGCATGATATCTTCATCCAGTGTTGTATTCTGTACAATCAGCGGATCACATAAACCTTTGGCCGAAAGTTCATTTACGATTTGCACTAAAGCATCCCTATGTTTATGCCGGGATTCACTTCGATTTCTGTAGCTTCCTGCACCAAAACAATCATAAGCAATGCCTAGAGATCCTTCCGGCAAAGAATTGATTAGCTGACGACAGAAAACGGACTTGCCTACGCCACCTGCTGCATGCACGATAGCAGGATGTGATAAGCCAGCAACTGTGTCTTTAAGAATTGCGTGTTGCCTGCGTTCGATTATGTTAGTAAGTTCATCCCATTTAGCTGGCGCAGGGTATAGCTCTTTTTCAGAGGTTATACCAAAGCGCTTTAAAACGTCTTCCCGATTAATCTTGCCATCAGTATCGGGTAGCACCTTCTCTTGTACTAATGCAACAAGATTTTCAATTTGTGCATTTTCTATAGAACCTGCAATCAATTGAGCTAATTCTATTCTTAATTCATCTTTTTGAATATTGTAGTTCCCTTCACCATCCTCTAAATGGAGCATATTGCAGAATGACACCAAATCATCTTCAGAGAGATTTGTATAGGCCTCTATTGTTTTCTTAAAAACAGGGTTGACCTGCTCCTTTTTTATGATTGCCGATAAGTTTGCCCTGAATGAGTCTGCAACTTTTCTGTTTGTAATGATAGTAAAGGAAATAGAAACATCTGCGTTATTCTCATTTTTATGCTGGACATATCTTGCAGCAAACCCAGTGACGGTATCTTTTAGGTCGCTTATTGTAAATGGCTCATCTCCCTGAACAGTTGTGTGCTTCAACTGATAGTAGTCTATTTTTTTCTTCCCTGCATCTTCAATACTGTATTCCGAAACGTCTATTACATACTCTCCGGCTTTTTCCGTTTCGGGCGACCCTTCAATATATACTCCTGTCAGACAAGAGTTGGGGTATATTAGCCTTAGGCAGCGCCTGGCAGCCCACCTATAATGAAAAACATCTCCTGCCCTTGAATATGCTACTAAATCGTTTGGCATGTCAATAATAAAATTATGTAAGAATCAAAGATGGCTGTTGTCCTGCCTTTACACGTATCCTGGCGTAATCTCAAAATCTTTAGAGCTGATGAAAAATCATCATCCAACTTGATCGAAAACGGCTTCGTCATATAATCGTTCTTGTTGTATCGAACCATTGATTGATCTGTCATATTAAAGCAGGGGTTTGAGTCTTATATTTTCCGACAATCTAGTCTTGACTTTATTCTATATTTTGAGAAATAAATATATAGATTTGTTCTTCACAAATATTTCTATTGAAGAATTAATTTCAGAACATTGAATTAGTACATAACGGTGTTTCAGGATCTGATTTTAATAGATGAGATTGGTCTACAATCAAATATTGCAAAAGAACCGCTGAACGTTTGCAGGCTACCTATGACAATTTTGATTATGTCGAAACATGGTGCTCAATTCAATCCATTCTTGTAGCTGCAGGAAATGGATCAATAAAATCAATAAGATATCCTAGTCGTGCTTTCTTATACTATCTTCTGCTTTCTCCAAGGTACAAGTGGCTAAACGTTGCAAATTTTGTAGTGTCCGACCTAAAAGTTTCATCCACCACCTGATATCCTAGAATAATCGTTTGGATTACATCATTCAGTAAAGGCATTTCAATTGTATCAGGAACTTCTATTATGGTACAAGGGCCAAGCGTATGGCCACGGGCCTGCATTACAGAAAAGGACAGACGGATGCAGACCATGTAATTGCGCTGTCGCTTTACAAAAAAGGGCTTTACGCCGAAGCATTGGAGCTCTTTGGCAAAGCTCTATCAAATTACAAGAAGCTCGGAGATACTTCAGGCATGCCCCGGACATATATGGATATTGCCGTTCTGATGCGAAAGGGAATCGGCAGCCAGACCAAGATCAACTCCTATATGCAAAAGGCAATCGGGATCGGAAAACGCCTTGAAACAGCGTTTTGCACACCTTTTCCGGACATTTCACCAAAATGTCCTGGATTTTTATTGCTAAAATCGAACACATGATCCAGCAGAACAAAACTTTCTGACTGCCAATTATTTACGGACATAAAAAAACGGAACACCTCTATAAAGGTGGTCCGTTAAGTGCTTAACTGGACAAACATCGAACCGTTTTGTCGAGGATTTGAATAAGATTGCATCAATACTCAAGGAAAAAGCTATTGAAAATCAACAAGTCATAAGTTACCTCAACAAATACGAGTCTCCACCAAAAAAGAAGCTTGAGGTAAAGAGACAGCTTTAGGCACTCGGTACGACGCATTTATTTCACTGTAAGTGGATATGGCCACCAGTGACCCTTTTGCCTTTCTATTATTGTTCCCCACTCTCTTCAACTTCATGGTTGTTTTCAACGGCGGTTTTCCTGGCATATGGACGCCAGTAATCATTTGCATGCCTGATATCGTCAATTATTCGTTTCTCAGCCTGTTTAACTTCTGGACTTGTTGCAACGCCTATTTCATTGAAAGCATCGGTAATGCTTTCAGTCAGCTTAATAATAGAATGCCCTGTACCTTTGTGAAAATCTTTCACCAAAAAGCTGAAATTGTTGGTGTAGGTGTTATCCCTTCCAACTATTACAATATCTTCGATTACATTTTTCAGTATTATTTCCCAGTTGATTTCATCGCCGATCGAATATTTATCGGATGTTGGCGGATTACCGATGAGCTTTCTTTTTTGGGCTTGGGCAACAATTTCATCTGTTGTAAAAAGAACTAGATTTTTTCTAAGAGCCTCATTTACAAAGTCAGTAAAGAAAGATGCTATTGGATCAGTGTCAGGATTTTGCAGAATTTTCTGGAAAGTAGCAATAACCTCTGTCCTTTTGTCCTGATACAGTTTTTGCAACTCTAGCAGTTCTTTAAATGCACTTAAATTTTTAACATACGAACTTGAAAAGTTATCTAATTTGGATTCTGTTTCAAAACGCTTTTGGATAGTTTTAATAACCACTTCCCGGCTTCTTTCGAACTCTTGGATAATCTGATCAGTCAGAATAATATTTTCGATGTTATTGTAAACCTCCTTTAGCAATTCGATTGGATTATTGTTCGATCGATAGAAGTCCAGAAAGATATTTGTGTCGATAAGTATTTTCATATAAGCGTCCTGATAAATAACCGCAGATTACCATTCGGATGAATCTGCGACGGGCGCCAAAGGGGCATTCTTTTTAACAGATTCGATTCCGTTATCACGTCCGCTTGGCGTTTCGTATATTTGGCTGGTACCGATTACCTGATCATTACCTGCAACTAAGACAAAATAATACTTGCTGTTCGAGGAAGTTTTACGTTGGTAATTGCCATCGTAAGGAGCATATCGTTTCACTGTTTCAATACCATTTCTACAGCTTTGTTTTGCTATATAGCCCTCGCTTGTCAAGATTATCTCGCCATTACCGGACTTTAGGTTAAATTGGTATTCTCCATTAATTCTCTGACGTATCACGAACTGTCCCATTCCTTACTAAATAAATTTCTTCAAATTTAGAAATTTCAGGTTCTTTTTCGAATTAATAATTATCAGGATGAAAAATGCCTTCATTCTATTTGTTGTTGCCATTTAGAATCACTCCCATTTGTTAATTACATAAACCGTAGTAAACAATTTTGGTAGCATAACAAAGAGTACAGCGGATGATGGACGACCTTGCATTGGAGCATTTGATCATCAGAAAGTAGTAATGAAAAACTCTTTGAAGGAAAAAATGTTCTATTTCTTTACATTTCGTTTGTCTGAACGTTCCGGTTATATCAGAAAAGACGCAAGGTTTTGATACTACGGAAACCCTTTTTGATTTCCGGTCAGGATATTTTTATATTAGGACGAATTATATAAACCAACGCTCATGGAATTAAAGAGAATCGGAAGCAACCTTGATCTAAAAGGTATTGTTATCCACCAGTTGAAAAAGTCTGCAGGTGATCGAAACGTAGGCTTTAAAAAAGCAAAAAAGATCCTTGCAAAAAACGAAAAGGAAAGGACCTTTATAGGTAAGCTTAACGAATCGTACCACAAAAAATCAAATCCCACCTACGGGATTTTTGCCGGAGCAAGCCCCCAGTTCAAAAATATTTTAGAGGACTATCTAGCCTCGGGCCAGTTTTATGATTTTTCGGTCGACGCTGCTTCATTGTATAAAACCACTCTGGAAAATACCGTTAACGCAACAGGAGGATTTCTCATCTTCACCGATTTCACAAATACCGATACGCAGAACAGGTACATGCTCATTCTGACCATCAACAATAAGGACGGCTACGTCGTAAGCGAGGCAGACCTGACGTTGGAGGATATCAAAAATCTTGACCTCAGTAAGGTAGATGTTGCATGCATGATCAATCTAACCAAATGGAAGGAGATCGAAGAAGGTGTGGATACCGAAGCCAGGACATATCTTTCGTTTGTCAGGGGAAACAAGGGAGTGAGTTACTACTTTATGTCGTTTATTGACTGTGACAATAAGACCACGAATACAGAATCAACCAAAAGGCTGACCAGGGCCTTGGACGCATTCGCAAAGGAAAAGGGTTACGATCGCAAGTCTACAATCCAGATGAAGAATGCGGTCTACGAATACTGCAAGAACTGCATGAGGGACAAAAAAGAAATCCATCTCGCGACTATATCCGCACTATTAGATCCAGAAAACACAGAAGATTTCCTGCAGTTTGCGGCACATGAGGATTATGGAGTTAGCGAAACCATCAAGGGCGATAAGGCACAGTTGAAGCGGATCAAATACATCATGTACAAGGACAGTAAATACACGTTAGAGTTTGATTCCAATCTGCTTGGCGAAGATATTATTTACAATGCTCAAAAGAATGAATTGACCTTTAAGAAACTACCTGAAGGCCTAATCAGTCAAATCACATCTTAACGCAATGCTGAAAGAGGTAGTAGACATTATTGAGGCATCCAATCCCAGGATCGCAGATGGGGCGCTTTTCTGCTCGGACATTACTGTCGATGCGCAGACGAAAAAATGCATCGAATTTCTTGAAAAGGGTTCCGTAATCGAAAATACCGATTATGATAACAAGGTTGGTGAGCGCATTTCCTTGGAACTTTCCCTAGCTCGTTTGAACGGCATCGGCTACTATGAAACCAGTGAAAAACTGGTTCTCAAAAACAAATATTCTTTTCCGGACAAAGAATTCTATGTCGCTGACCAGAAGGCATTCAGTGACGACAGCAAGAATGAATTCTATATTAAACTTAAGGCTGTGCTCTCCTTGATGGTTGCAATTGAGCAGGTGGCGCAACATACATACGTCGATGTTGACGTCAAAAACTCTCTGATATTTAGGGACGACAAATCACTGATCATTTCCTTTTTATATAAATCGGCTCACATAGTCTCGTTGCGATCGGAAGACGTAGATAACATTGCTATCGTCGTGTCTACTTTGAGTGGAGCAAGCACGGAAAAGAAACTGCTATTCATCAATGAATTGATTGATATGCTTAACCCGGTTACGAAAACGGTTCGATTTGAATTCCTATTGAACAATGTTGACGTTTATGTCGATAAGTGTAATAACGCTTATCAGTACTACCTAAGGGACTTTTCATACAACAAGCTTAAGATCGAACTGGATTCAAAAGCATTGGAATTCACGCAGAAGATCCAGTCTGTTATCAATGATTCTCAGACTAAACTCATAGCCATTCCGACAGCGTTCGTCCTTGTCTTTGCCTCTTTTGACTTTGAAAAACTGGACTCCGCGAAGAACATAATCGCTATTATCAGCCTTTTCATCTTCTCTTTTATCATTCAGTTGTTCTTGAATAACCAGACCAGTTCTTTGAAGTTCACCAATGTGAACATCGAATCGTACAAGGAAACCTTTCAGCAGAAAAATATCGAAAAATTCAACGAAAGGTTTTCTTTGGTCAAAAAAGAGCTTGAAAAACAAAAGACCAGACTACTGTATGTAATCATCATCTTATGGTCTTTACCGGCGATTCTGCTCTTGACATGGCTATGCTTAAGATGAGACAACTAATGAATGGGTTATGCTATTTTAATATTCGGCTTAAATAAATTAAATATGATATTTATAGTCACGGGCAGGTTTTCTAATATAAGCAATGCTGCACCCGACACCGTACTGCTGACCTGGGACAATTGGAACGACTACTCCTACTATACACTTTTCGGCATTGAATACAAAGATACCAAATCTCGGACCCACGATCTGGGCAATGTACGAATCGGGCATTTTGGACAGGTAACTGTAAAGCGCCCGTTGGCACAAGGCGATCAATTTCCTCAACTGGGTCCTGACTATTTCTCTCTCGGTTCTGGAACGGAGTACTATGAAAATCTCAATAAGTTGCACCCGGATACCAGACGACAAATACTGACTGGCTTAAGAGATCTAGCCTTATTCCCAGATTTGCTGGAAAAAGCAAAAGACGAAGAAGTAACAAAAACTTCGCTCTTAAGGGGCCTTGACCTTGAAACGGTGAGGGGGCAATATAGAAGAATGGCCCTTGGAGGAGCTAGGCTTACCGCATTTCGATTTTCTTTTGAAAGCCCGCCCATTTCCAGCAATAGCCCTAAGATGGAACTATCATTTAAAGTTGTTCCCGAATCGAATCCTCCTACCAACGTACACGTAATCATCGGCCGAAATGGAGTTGGTAAAACTCACATGATAAACAACATGGTGGGATCACTGTACCATGCAGAAGAGGCAAAGTACGGACAGATATACTTCAATGAACGTGACGAGGACGTTTTTGTAAACGTGGTATTTGTGTCTTACAGCGCCTTTGATGCCAGCATACCATTCTTTGATACAACAAGTGAGACCACCAGGATGAAGTTCAGGTACATTGGCCTTAAAAAACCAGACACGACCATTAGAACTGGCTTCAGCATAAAATCGGCTGAGGAGCTAGCAGAAGAATTTATTTCCAGTTTTATGGAGTGTATGGAGAGTTTCAAAACCGAGACCTTACGACAGACCCTCACAGCATTAGAATCTGATTACAACTTTCAGGAAGCCAATATCGTGAAACTGCTAGAATTGAAACCTACGGAAGTTAGAGAAATAGGTCCGGTCGTCTTTAAGAAGTTAAGCTCGGGACATAAGATCATTTTACTGTCTATAACACGATTGGTAGAAACAGTGCAGGAAAAGAGCCTTGTATTTATTGATGAACCTGAGGCCCACCTGCATCCGCCATTATTGTCGGCTTTCACTAGGGCACTTTCAGAATTGCTTACTAAGGTGAATGGCGTAGCTATAATTGCAACACATTCCCCTGTAGTTCTTCAAGAAGTTCCGCGGAGCTGTGTATATAAACTGTATCGCGTTGGAGCAAATGCCTCTGCACAGCGACCAGAAATCGAAACCTTTGGAGAGAATGTAGGTGTCCTGACCAGAGAGGTCTTCACCTTGGAAGTTACCGAATCGGGATTTTATCAACTCCTTAAAAAAGCTGTTGCTGAGCTGGAAGATTATGACGCGTTACTGGAGCATTTTGATGATAGGTTGGGAATGGAAGCACGGTCGTTGGCAAGGGTTCTTTTCGCCAACAAACAGTCATAGCTGAAGTATGAGGTATCTGAATAAACCAACTGATAAACCGAGGACAGTATTTTTAAGATGTATCTCAGGCATACCAGATCCTGATCTTGTGACGAGATTGACAAATTGCGCAAATTCTGTTAACGCTGCCAGTCACGAGTTTGAAAGCAAAGTGGCGTCCAATGAACTCTACACGATTGTAAAGAACAAGGCGACAAAAGCCAACAAAAAAATACGCGTGCTGGATGGCGAAGTGACGATCGAGGAAATGAAAAATGTCTACACAGAAAATTTTGCTGCGATCGGATCTCCAGGACGACCCTTGTATGACACGATTATGGGATTACCATTGAATAGCAGATGCCCCTATTGTTTTCATAGGCAGGTAAGCACACTAGACCACTATTTGCCCAAAGCATATTATCCTTACCTTTCCGTAGTTCCTTCCAATCTTATCCCCAGTTGCAAGGACTGTAATATGAGCAAATTAGCAGGGCTGCCCACTAGCTCTACAGAAGAGATCTTGCATCCGTACTTCGACAACGTTGAGAATGAACCTTGGCTTATGGCAGAGGTAGTAAAGACTTCACCGGTTTCACTACGTTTCTTTGTGAAGCCATATTCTGGCTGGACTGTAACGCTTCAACAGAGGGTACGAAATCATTTCGATTCCCTGGACCTTGCAACGCTCTACGGCTCCGAGGCTGCCAACGAACTGATAAATATTAGATATCAGCTGAAAGAACAACTGCGGATCGGTGGTGGGAATGCTGTTCATAGGCACCTGCATACGGAAGCAAAAAGCAGGCTGGCCGCAAATGTTAACTCGTGGCAGACAGCTATGTATCTCGCAATATCGACAGACCCTTGGTTCTGCGATGGAGGATTTGAAAAATAAGCGCCAATGTTGTTGTAACTATCGTAACTAAACACCGATCCAGATGCTCAACGTTTTCCATAAATCGACGCTTCGATCTGAATAAGGGATTCTTGACGTCTGACTATGCTTGGCCTTGTTCGTAAATAGTACTGATATCCTCTCCATCGATTAATTTGACAGTAATACCATCGTCTACTTCAGCCCCAACAAATGCCTCGAGGTCTGAAGAGCTGAACCACACCATCGCCCTTTCGATTTGGTACAAAAATCCCAAGATGTTACCATCAGCACTATGAAGATTGTTCGCACTATTCATATTGTAATTGAGAGGCTTATATTATGGCAAACTTTAAATTTAGCAGATATTTGCCAACAAAAAAATATTTCTTTAAAGACTCCAGTTTGCCTTTACTATGTTGCGTCGTCATTCTAAGCAGCAGTTAGCCCCAACGTGCCACAAGAACATTGCAAATCTGCCTGATATTGTCATTATTTAAATTATTAACAATGATATATTTTACAATGAACTGATGAATTTTGATATTTAATTGCTCTTCCCATTTTAAGTAAACCGGGTGTTTAGACTTAGTCGTCAAAAGGCATTTCTTATTTTTTTTATCTCGTAGTTTATTAAGCCTCGACCTTTCAGGAAATCGTCCGTTAGACTATTACACTGATTTATCAGCACCTCCGGGCTCAGTTCCTGATTGAGAAATCGCTTCAATTTATTTATCGCCGAAACCGGAATGTCATATTCCATCAATGCGGCAAGGCTGGATGGCAAAAATGTGTGTTCCAGCAACCCGGCAAAAAAGGAATAGTTTCCAAAAGGCAAATTGTTCTTTTTAAGTACATATTCCTGCAAGTCTGAAATAACCGAAATCCATTTAGGCAACTTATAGTCAAACCAGTGTCTGGTTATGTTAAGGGCAAAGAACGTCAAAGTATTGATTCTGGTCTGCTGATCCGGATAGCGATTGATCTGGAAGGGGTCATTGATAATGTCGGTTATCAAAGCCGGTACAGACTTTAATTGGCTGTATTTTATAGTTAAGAATGCCAGCTGTTGTGGACTTCTGATGTCTGCTTTGTTTTCGCCTGGCTTTAATAGATTGTTCCATGCCAGATCTATAACAAGCAAAATTTGCTCATAGGTCGGATACGTCATCCAGTTTAACAAGCCTTGATACTGCCGAATATTCTCTTCTATCAGTTTTACGACCTTTAACTGACCGTCCAAATTGACACTGGAGTTTTTTCTGAGCACTTTTTTTAGATCGTCATCGAGATTGTTGAAGGCATCGAGCCTGTGCCTAACTCCTTTATCTACGTCCGCATCATCCAATGCTATCAGAATTTCAAGCGGTGCATTTTCCTGGTCAAAAAGAGGAATGTCAACAAATAGCTCCATCTGATCAGGTTGCTTTTCAAAACGGATAACATTTCCAATGAAATGCTTGTTCATGCGACCCGAGCGACCTGCTATGTTCTTATAGTCAAAAAAATCAATTTGCTTAGTCCCCTTTTCCTTGTCAAAAAATACAACGTTTTTCGCTGACGTATTTACTCCTTCGATAAGTGTGGAAGTACAAAACAGCCATCTGATGGACCCACTGTTAAAAGCATCGACAATAGAACTGCCTAAATGGCGTGGTAAGGCTCCATGATGAAACGCAACGCCTGATTCTATAGCTTCGATAAGTGACCAACGAGAATTGACGCTTTGTGCGATCCACTCGATCGTATCCTGTGTATCGTCCAAGTTACTGATTTGCGGGTCTATCGACAATTCTCTTAGATACGCAATAAACTCGATACCCAGTGTAGTTGCTTTATTGGGAGAAGAACAATAGATCAATGTCTGGTCTGTCAGCTCAGATAAATAGCTAAATAGATTTGCTTTCTTTTGCAGTTTTTTTTCGGTTGCTTTGATTTTGTCCTTTATTTCCAGGCTTCTTTCATCAACCGCCACAGTTGAAAACTCTGTTGGGAACCAAGTTAAATCGAATTTTTGCTTAAATGAAGCAGGAATGTTCTTGATCATTGGCCCAAGCAGGTAAAACTTGTTAGTTAATTTGAGTAACCTGCTGAAGGCCTGGTTAAGCGCAATGGCTCTATCGTCATCTCTATCTATACTAAGCTTGTAAAATTCGTCTATTACGAAGAAGTCAACATTGTCAAAATGTTCATATTCGACAACGCGTTCACCTGTGAACAAAAAAATATTGCCCCTCTCTTCTTCTGGCTCCTGGTTTGTTGATACAATTATTTTATATGAATCCCTGTATTTTAGCAATTTCTTCCGCGTTTCATCCAACAGGGCTAAAGTGGGTTGTATAATAACGATTTGTCTGTACAGTCGACTGGCAACTACTTCCTCGATCAGTAAACTTTTGCCAAAGCTGGTTGGCGCACTAACCACTACCGCTTTTTTACTTTGAAGCTCCACCGAAAGACGTTGCTGCTCCTCATGTAAAAAGACGCCTTCTATGTATGGTGATTTATGATACTCATATCTGAGCTGACTGCTCCGAGATAAGCTGTCTATTTCCAGATAAGGGTATAATCCCGCCGCTTCTGTTAGGTCATTCCATATCGGTTTTGTATTTTCTTGAAGCTTGGACCAGGCGTCGCGTACTCGAATTACGATGTCGCGACCGTACTTCTCGGCTTCCTTATTCCGCAGCAATTGGGCACAATATTTTGATAGATCAAAACTTTCGTTATACCCGATAAACTGTGATTCTGATATAAATTTTATTGCCTCTGGAACTGATTGGAATGTCATATACGCTGCATTGATTTTAATCTTGTGTCGAGTTCTGTATTTAGAATATCCTTATCAGGAACAGGCAATAGCATTAGAATTATCTCAACATTGATCGACCCTTTAAGTTTCAAAAATTCCGTATTAAGTGTATTCCATTCCGTAATAAAATCGGTAAAGCATTCTGGAGTATTGTCGTCATGAGCAGTAAACAGGTCGCTACTGTATGTGCAGACCATTGGTATCACAATACTGGAAAACACCACATCAAGCCGTTGATTTTTATCCATCAGACTGCGCCAATATTCTATTTCAGGAATTTCATTGGGAAGTTTTTTGGATATCAGATTGAATTCTCGTCGTAAATAGTCTGCATTGACATGTTTAACAATATCCTTTGCGAGATCTTTAACCCCGCCACTACCTGATTTATACAGTTTTGACTCTCCCAGCCATAGTTTTTTATCTTGACCATTGATACTGATCTGAACACCGTCAAAGCCATGGGCTGGAACATTGTGGGAATCTTTGAAATAAATCTTTGAAACCAGTGGTATGGTATTATGAAAGTCCCGCAATAAAAGATGCAAAATCAATTCGCCAAACTCACCTCTTGTCTGGTACTTGTCGGTCGTGTAGACTGTTTCTGCTGCTTCTTTCAGCCTATCAATAATCTCAGTTAGATGTATGTGTTCTCCGTTGTGGTAGCCTAAAGCAAATTCCGGAATTACACTTCTAATCACATCGACCAATGGCTGTAGTCGAAATTTCTTTTGATCAAATCCTACATAGTAGGCTTTAAGGCCAGGATCTGAGATTTTTTCTTCAATTACTAGTTCGGATTTAAACGGGCGAGGCATTAATATATAATCTGTAAAAAGGTTTATCAAATAAATATAGAACAAAACTTTAAAGAATATCAAATCGAAAATAATTCGTAAATATGAGAAGTGCATTTTTAGTGATGCTGATCAGCTTCTCTGGCCTACAATCTAAGATGTTCAAAATTTTGACAGATAATTGCGCTAATAAAATATTCTCATTCTATCACAGAATCCAACGAAGGAAAAACAATCCATTCGGTGAAATACCTACAACATTTTCCCTTTCGGACTGTTCTACCTGTAGCACAGGCTTCAAAATCTGGAAACTATAATTTTCATATGGAAACGGCATATCTATATGTGCGCGTCAGCACGGACGAGCAGAAAAGAAAAGGCTATTCGCTTCCGGAACAGGAAGACCGGCTCCTGAAATACTGCGGTCAATGTGACATAGAGGTCAAGGGCATTTTCCGGGAAGACTTTTCGGCCAAAAGCTTCAACAGGCCGGAGTGGAAAAAGCTTATTGCGATAATAAAAAAGGATCGTTCGGACAAGGGGAACAATATCCTGTTTATAAAGTGGGACAGGTTCAGCCGCAATATCGAGTATGCCTATGAAATGATTGGAATATTGCGAAGGTACCACACCACGGCAATGGCCATCGACCAGCCGGTCGATTTCTCCGTTCCGGAGAGTGCCGTAATGCTTGCCGTCTATCTTTCCGTCCCCGAGGCAGAAAACGCTAGACGGGCACTGAACACTGCAAACGGCATACGGCGGGCAAAACAGATGGGACGATATCCAGGAAGAGCACCTTTGGGCTACATCAACATGGCGGAACAGGACGGCAGGAAATATATAGCACCCAGAGAACCCGAAGCTACCATAATCGCCTGGGCATTCAGGCAGCTCGCCAAAAACTGCTATACCATCGACGAGGTCAGAAGGATGGCCGTTGCAAAAGGCCTGAAATGCTCCAGGTCCAATTTCTGGCAGATGGCGCGAAACCCTGTCTATTGCGGCCTTGTCGGCCTGCCATCAGAATCCGGAGGCCGGCAACTGATAAGGGGCATCCATGAGCCGTTAATCTCTGAGGCTCTGTTCTCCGAAGTGCAGAATATTATCGGAACAAAAAGAAAAGTAGCCGGCAAAACGGAAGAGCTAAAATCAACCTTTATGCTCAAGGGCTATCTGGCCTGTCCAGCATGTGGCCTTAAGCTGCGCGGAAGTTTTTCCCGCGGACGCACCAGACGGTACCCTTATTATCACTGTTCGGCAAAATGCGGCACAAGGTTCAGAGCGGAATCGCTCAATGATAGCTATATAGAGGAGCTGCAGCAACTGGTTCTTTTGACAGGCACTGCCGAGCTTTTCCGCCTTGTCCTGGAAGACGAGAATACTTCAGTGCAGAAGGCAAATTACCTGCATGACCGGAGATTGCTACTGAGGCAGCTTGAAGAACAGGAAACGGTGATATCCAAGGCAAGGCAGATGTTCGTAGCGGACAAACTGAAATTTGACGATTTCATCGAACTCAAACGGGAATACCGTACCATTTCCGGCCCGCTGAGAAAAGAGCTGGATACGGTCTCGGCCAAGCTGAAGTCCATCAAACATCATTTTATGCTGGACAAAAGTCCCTTGACGCATGTATTTTCCTGCTTTGCCGACTTGGACACTTCCGACAAAAAGCACATCATAAGTCTGGTTCCTCCAACTGGTATTGATGTACAGGCAGGGAAAGTCTCTATAGGTCCAAACGGAATAATATCAAAAATTCTTTCCCCTGGCACCAAGACCTCGGGGTTAAAGGGCAGGTCAACATCTTTGAAAATGGGTACTCCCACATTTAAAATAGCAAACTTCATCGACAGAAAGGTCTCGGTCAGACGAGCATCGGCCATACTGGCCAAGAATGGGATACAGGTCGATGACAGTGAAGCTGCCGCAGTATTGGATTTCCTATACCATATCGCAAGGACGTGGAAAAGACCTGGCAGCAATAAAAAGAAGCCAGAACCCTAAGCGGATATCGAACCTCGGGAAAACCGCGCTAATACTATCAGGAATAAGCATTTTCATCCGTCCAAAGGAAAAGGCCATAGAATTTTATGGCAGAAATCGAACCATATGGACAATCAGTTCTAATTGACTGCCCTTCAGCCATTTGCGGGCATAAAAAAACGAAACACCAGCATTGTGGTGTTTCGTTAAGTGGAGAATACCGGATTCGAACCGGTCACCTCTTGCCTGCCAGGCAAGTGGGCTAACGCCCAATTGAGCTAATCCCCTTGGTTTTTCCTTGTAATTGTCAATTGTACTAACTATGTACTAACAAACAGCCTGATTAAAAATTCTATTTATTGCATTCCAAATTTAACACTTAAATCATCCTTTTATCAGCAAAGCTATAGTAGCTTTCGCCATTTATAATCAAATGATCCCATATTACCATATCCAATAACCTGCCACCCTCAACCATTTTTCTTGTTAACTGAATATCTGCATCACTGGGCTTTAGGTTGCCACTAGGGTGATTGTGACAGAGAATTATTGAACTGGCATTAGCCTTTAATGTTATGGCAAAGATAATTTTAGGGTCAACCACTGTACCGCTAACGCCACCTTGTGAAATATCGGCAATCCCAAGTACCCTGCTGTTTCTGTTGAGCAGAAGTATCTTGAACTCTTCCAATAGCTCGATCTTTCCCTTGCTCCATCTTGATAAGAATAAATTGTAAGCCTGCTCTGATGTTGTAATCTTAGGCCTTTCCTGTGCCCTGAACTTTGGCCTGTAGGTCACTTCGACCTCGGCCACTTTGAATGTGTTTTCTTGTTGTACCATATTATTTTATTAATTATGGTACTGTATAAAGCTATACGCTCAACTAAGTCAAGAAGCAACGCAATAAATGGACAGTGCGTAGGCTACAGGAGGGTTTATGGCGGAATTTCTTGAAACGTGTTGAGGGTACTGGCTTAACTTTGTGCAAATGATTAATGCATTAATACTAAGGTACTCCTTTAATATCCAGTTTTCATCTAGTATTTTCTCTTTAAGGGGACAGTAAAAGTTTTGGATATTGGGTGGAGCTGTTGTTGATTTACCTCCCATCCCTCTACCGTTTACAAGGTAAAATAGCTGAAATGATTAACGGTGTTGACCTTATAAACAGGCAACAATCAGATATCCTATTATAATGGTTCTATTCAATGCCAGCCTTTGTAGGCCATAACAGCTTTTATATGACCCTTTGGCATGAAAAGAAAGTCCGAAAGGATTAAGTATAAGCAGTCAGCTATTTAACTGACGGCTCATTTCATCATTTTTAAGGGTGATTTATAATTTGGGTGGTTCTAGTATGAACTGCACCACCTACAGCTGATACATTAGTTGTTATAGTTCTTGCAGGGACAGATGTAAATGTAATATCTATAACATACCCTTCATCAGCATGAACATCACATAAATAAGCGACAGTATTTGGCGCCCATATAGCTGAAGTGTCAGGTCTACGGCAACGGATGCTTATATTGTTCTCCCCGTTATTTTGGCAATTTGGAATGATACATTGTGGCATAATTGAAATCGATTTAGAGTGTGAACTACTTTGATGAATTGAATATCGTTAATTTATTCCAATCAATTGCACCATTCTCATCACAAAAGTGAATCGCAAACTCTTTTGTAAACTTATTGAGCATTTGTGAATAAGATTCAATGAAATCATCATTTCGCTCCCTAGCTTTGTAACCTAATGGTTCAATTAATTCTGTATATAAACTAGGATCGCCAGAGATAAACTCCCAGAAACGCTGACCACAGTACTTAAAATAATCCCCTTTATCGGGCCTTTTATCTTTTCCGTAACAGCATCCATTAACAGCGACAACCTGCAATCCGGAACTACTAGTTCTAAGTGTTCTTTGGGCAGTTTTAAAGCTAGTCCTCATTTCAGCAAGCTGACGACTATTAGCCCAATTAGGGCCGGATTTTATTGTAACGATATATCTTATTCGATCCTTGTCAAACTCTAGATCAATTCCAGCAATACCAGACTTTCTACCTGCATAGACCTTTTCATTTATAAAAATTGCAAGTCCCTCAAGCCAATCTCCAAAGATTGTTTCTTCATTAGAAGAAATATGTGCATCAACAATACTCCTAACGATCTGATCGGCAGTCAGCATGTACTTTGCTTTAAAAAGATATGGGTTTTTGCGCTTAAGAACCTTGGTCAATTTCAAATCATCAAGGCTCTGTATTCTTTTAAGATGAAAAGAGCCAATATTTGCTTCAACATATTGCGAAACATCAATAAGGTTTAGCTTGTTCATATATTACTTAGTTCTTTCTCCGCCTTATTAAGTTCCTTTTCCTCTGGCTCTTTGTTTTGTTCTAGCTCTTCAATAGCAAGCTCTTCCTCCAATTCTGGCTTAAGTTCTTCTTTTACCATTTCATAATACTCTGGAAGTATCTCTATTCCTATACAGTTGCGGTTCATTCTTTTCGCTACGGTTAATGTTGTGCCTGACCCCATAAATGGATCTAACACAGTTTGACCAGGTTCTGAGAATAATTTGATAAACCATTCCGGTAATTCTTCTGGAAATGCGGCGCTGTGCTTTTTATTATTACATTCTGTAGCTAAGTGTAGCACGTTAGTAGGATAGGCCTTGTCGCGTTCAAGCCAATTTGATACATTCTTACCAAATCCACTTCCAACTTTAGAATTATCTCTTTTCTTATCAGTATCGCTCAGATTTTTTAGTCGACTTTTGGCCCAATCTCCCATAGGTACCATGACCTCGTCCTGGTACATGTTAAATTTTTTATGCTTGTTAAACTGCAATAACCTCTCCCAGCTATCCCTAAATCGATTAGGCCATTTGCCCGGATAGCTATTCTTTTTATGCCAGATAAACTCTTCTGTCCAAAGCCATCCTTGTTTTCTCATGCCAAGAATTAACTCCATAACATACGTGCTACGTTCACCTTCCACCACCTTCTCCTTGATGTTTAATATGAATGTCCCTGTAGGTTTTAAAACTCTCAGCAACTCTTTCGATATCGGTAGAAACCATTTTACATATTTATCGTGTGGTATTCCTCCATAAGTAGTTTTCCTTTGGTCTGCATATGGTGGTGACGTAACAATCAGGTCTACGGAGTTATCCGCTAGGCCTTTTAAGACATTTTTACAGTCTCCATTGAATAAATCGATTTGTATTTCCATAATGCCTTGCTTACAGCAAAGATATAACTTTGCATATCATCGAGTAGGTAATAATTGTGTAAGATTTGAAACTACTTATTTAAATTGAGATGGTTAATAAGCCAGTTGTCTAAATCATTAATTTTTGTCGCCCCATTTCTTATTGCATACCCACTAGGACTTAACGAGTCGAAAACAAATTCAATACCCTTATCTTTGCAAAGATCATGAATCGACTGCATAAAGCCTTTGAAACCATCTAATCCTAATGAATGTTCCTGAGGCTTGGTCTTCAATTGGTTTATTATCCTTCTGTTACCCATTGTATGTATCACTTTGGTTATCGACATGGTATCTCTTAAGGTACTTAAAATTGATTGGTTGTAAGTTCTTGTCAACAAGATTTGCTTTTTATCAATGCTTCGGCTCCATATTGTTTGATCTAAGAAATTAGAGAGCACATGGTCTTCTATAAATGAGTTAACCAGATCAAGATTTTGACCAGCAAAGGTTATGGCATTAATAACATCTAAGCAACAAAACCTATTAGTCATAACATGTAGCTTTCTATTAATGCCTTCTGTAATATCAAAGAAATAGTCTTTTTCTAAGCCCAGTACTGAAGCGATCCTAATCCAGAAATAATTACTTTTCCTACCATAATAATAGTCCAACTCATCATTTCGACTGTATGGATTGAAAGAGCCTAACACTAAAGTTTTTGGGGCTGGGATCTGCTGGGAGTAGTCCAGTTTAATTGAATGGATTGATGATAAACAACAGGCATATTATAAGTGATTGTGATTATTAAGATTGACAAGATAGGTCTATATGGCCTAATGATGAAAACGAAATATGTCTATTTTATGTTGAATAGTCAAGCGAACCGCCTGCGAACCGAAATCAATTGCCAACAGAGACAGTACACAGTATAAATGTTGGAGCGCTTGTTAGCTATCTCGTTTACTTTCTACTTAACCCATAACAAAGGCTAAGCTAAAATTATAATTGCCAAATAATAGACTATTTCAACTTGAAGTTGATTAATCTATGTAATTCGTGTACTTTTAGAATAATGATGGATTTATTATGCCTATATATTAAGATATGAAAACAGGTATTGTTTGTGTATTAGACGCATTAGCAACTAAAGGGGTTTGGAGTGTAGAAGAAACGAATATTTATATTCGGAAACTACATTCAATACATAAATTACTTAATGAATTTAAAACCTATGCGAAAGCTCAAGGGAAAATCATGTCACTTGACTTCATGACGTTTTCAGACACAATAATTATTACTATCCATATGAATGGAGAGCCCCATCCATTCATGATACCCCATTTCGCGAGGTCTATCGATGGGGTATTTGACAACTGTTTTGCCGAGGGATTATTAATGAGAGGTGCAATGTCTTACGGTAAATTTGTAAAACGGAAAAATATCATAGTAGGACCAGCTATAGATGATAGCGCATATTGGCACGATAAGGCTCAACTAATAGGCTGTGTACTTACACCTAACACCTCATTGTTATATGACGTTGGATTAGATTATTTAAAACATCATGGAAAGGATGATTATGATGTTAGCCAACATGTAATTAAATATAAAACCCCATTCAAAGACGGTAAATTTCATGAACTTTATAATATAAATTGGCCTTTAAGCACATATAAAGCCATTGCTTCTGTCGAAACACGTACACCAGTTTTTTCCCTAATGGAACTATTGGGCTCAAATCCAATACCTGCTGACGCATATGGCAAACATATAAACACAATCGATTTTTATAATTATAGTATATCAGAAGCACGTTCTAAAAGATATATTAAATAAAAAGATGGATTGGCCCATCACTTTATGGTGCGAACCGCCTGCGAACTGAGCCGAGGTGTTAAAGAAAAAGCACGATAGTGCGCCTTTAACTATGTTCTACACAAGCAAACCCTGTTTGCGAAGCCAAGGCGATTACGCAGGTTCGCCGAAAAGTGGAAAGCGGTTACAGCGGTACGCTGTAAAGAGAGCTTTCACGTAGCAAATTTCTTGAGCAATGCAAAACGAGTGACAAATAAGGGTGGCCAAGCCAGGATAAACCTATCCTAGCTGATAGCATTGGCATTTGGCATGATGTTTTGCGCTCACAACCTTTGCGTAGTACCGATCTTCCTAATCATTAACGCACTTCCCCAACCCAAAACCTACAGGCTGAAAAGTAAACGCAGTTGCCTTGTAGAACGTCAGTACCGATGATAAAGCCACTAAACAAAATGACTGGACTTAGCCTTTCCAATCTCTAAGCCGAAAAGAGTGAAAGGCTGAGTTCAGGAATGACATAAAGTAAAAATCATGAACACGCTTTTCTACTTCGAAACACTACGTTTTTAAGACAAAATATCCTAAATTAGAGTACCCATCCAACCGGAAAAAGAATGAACAAAAAGACGCTCCTGTTTGCCTTTACATTCCACATTATTTGCGGAATGGCCTTAGCGCAAACTCCTACAGCTTCAAGGAATTATGTAATGGAAACAACGGTAAAAACAAATGGAGTTACCGATGCTTCACAATTGGCTTCGTTAGATGTAGATTATGCCAACCGTACCATCACCTATTTTGATGGACTTGGCAGGCCAATCCAAATTGTTCAGTGGAAGGCAAGCCCGAACAGAAAAGACATCGTGCAGTTTATGGTGTATGATGCGTTGGGCAGAGAAGCCGTCAAATATCTTCCATACGCGGAACAGACAAGCAATAACGGAAGCTTTAAAGAAACTGCTTTGGCCAACCAGACGGGCTTCTACGGCTCGGGAAGCTGGGATGCAAATGTTGCAAGAAGTCAATACCCGTTAAAAAGAACAGTCTTCGAGGCATCCCCGCTCAATAGGGTTTTGGAGCAGGGTGCAGAAGGTGCTTCTTGGCAACCTTACAGTTCCGGCATATCAAACTCGGGCCATACCATTAAGGCAGACAGCAAATTCAATGCTGTCAACGAAGCGCTTCGCTGGACAACAACAGGCTCTGGAGCAACGGCATCTTCAACTTTTCTGCCGAACACTTTATATAAAACAATAACCAGGGACGAGAACTGGACAAGCGGGAAAGGTGGCACTGTCGAGGAGTTTAAGGATACGGAAGGAAGGCTGGTGCTAAAGAGGATCTGGCAGGACGAAAGCACTGCTCTGTCAACTTATTATGTTTATGATGAAACTGGAAACCTTAGATATGTAATCCCCCCTGCGGTTTCTTCGACAACCTTTACAGAGACTGATGCCGTTTTTAAGAATTTTGTCTATGGCTATCACCATGACGGCAGAAAACGGGTCATAGAAAAGAAAATCCCCGGAAAGGGCTGGGATCATCTGGTATACAACAAGCTCGACCAGATCGTAATGACGCAGGACAGCGTTCAGCGCATCAACGGCAAATGGTCTTTTGTGAAATACGACGCGATAGGGAGAACCATAATAACAGGAACAGCAAACAGTTCTTCAAGTCGCGCCTCTTGGCAGGCCAGCATCGATGGGCAATCCGTGCTTTGGGAAAGCAGGGACGACGCCAACAGCAATGGTACTGGCATAGGCTACAGCAATCTCTCCCTTCCTGTTGCAGGAATAGCCGAATACCTCAATATCAGCTATTATGACGACTACAGTTTCTATGGAAACAGCTTTGGCCAGCCTGTTTCTCCTCAGGTTGCAGACGGACGTACCAGAAGCCTTGCTACAGGAACAAGGATCGGAATATTGGGAAGTGGCAACAGGTTGCTCGCTGTCAATTATTACGACGACAAGGGCAGGATTGTACAGGCCAAGAGCGAAAACCATTTGGGTGGTACCGATATTATCGACAATGCATATAATTTCGCTGGAGAGCTGATTGCCAGTACAAGAACACATTTGGCCAATAGTATAACTACTGTTATTGCTAATTCCTACGTTTATGACCATGCGGGACGTAGGGTCAGCACCAAGGAAAATATAAACAGCCAAGGCGAAGTTGTGCTCAACAAGCTTGATTACAATGAAATTGGCCAACCGAAACAGAAAAGCCTGCACAGTACCGATAATGGGAGCACCTTTTTGCAGTCGACAAAATTCTCGAACAACGAGCGGGGCTGGCTTACCGGCAGTACTTCTCCCGAGCTGAGTATCAGGTTGGGCTATGACACAACGGCTAATCCACAATATAACGGCAATATCAGCACGCAGCTATGGGGCACTGGTTTTGGAAACAAATTCATGTATGCCTACGATAAGCTTAGCAGGCTGACGAATGCAACAAGCACGGGCATCTACATGAGCGAAGCGATAGGCTATGACGCAATGGGAAACATCAGCTCGATGAGCAGGGACGGTGCGACCGCAGGTGTATATGCCTATACGGGCAATCAATTGTACAACATTACTGGAGGGCCTTTTGCCTCTTGGAACTATGCTTATGACGGCAACGGAAACGCTACCACTGCTACCGTTGGTTCAGCGAGGACAGCGGTATCGATGGTCTATAACCAGCTAAATCTTCCTGTTGCCATAACGGGATCTGGCATCAGCCTATCTTACGTTTACGATGCCGTAGGGCAGAAACTGAAAAAGACGAATGGTTCGACAGGAACAGTATCAGATTATGTAAGTGGTATCCAATATTCAAACGGCTCTATTGAATTTATCCAGACGGAAGAAGGCCTTGCAAGAAATAATGGCACAAGTTACAGCTATGAGTATAATTTGACAGATCATTTGGGAAATGTGAGATATACTTTCAGCAAAAATCCGGTTACAGATGCTATCCAAAAACTTCAAGAAGACAATTATTATGCTTTTGGGCTTAGGAAATCTTCGCAGTTTGGCAATAACAAGTATCTTTATAATGGAAAAGAGCTACAGGAGGAACTAGAGCAGTACGATTATGGTGCGCGGTTCTACGATCCTATTATAGGTCGATTTAATGTTGTAGACAGGTTCGCAGAGAAATATGGAAGCCTAGGGCCTTATCAATATGGGGCTAATAATCCTATTATTAATATTGATGTGAACGGGGATTCAACTTGGACAACAACAAGGCAAGTTAAAAATGGCAATGATATTACCATCTATAGAACAACACACATAACAGGAAAAGTTCTAAAATCTTCTTTAAGTTATGGCTCTTCGTCAGATTTTGCAAGCGCTTTAAACCAGAAACTAAATAGTCAAACTGGTAAAAATAGTAGAGAAAATGGGTTAGGTGGGACAACAACAACAATTTACAATATTGATGCAAATTACACCGGCGCTAATTCAATGGATGATGTTAAACGAAGCGACCATTTGGTGGTTTTAGTTGACGATGTATTAGGGACTGCAGATCCACAACTAGATGGCGGAGAGTCCTCGGGTGTCGCAAAACTACCAGGAAAGATTGCTTATGCAGAAGCCGGAAGTGATGCACTAAATACAGCATTTCATGAAGTAGGCCATAATTTAGGGTTAAGCCATCCAAGTAAAAATTCGAGTTCAGACCCAATGTCTTACACTGGAAGAGGCGCAAAGTTTTCTTCTCTTCAGATGGAAATTATTGCTAATAATTCTGCTGTTGGGGCTCCTAACCGAGGGTATAATAGTGCAAGAATTACAAATATAAATAGTGGTAATAATAGTGTTTCTACAAATGAAAGGCCCTATTTAGGGAAGCGAACACAAGGAATGCGAATTCCGTTGCCGATAAAAAATTAATTATGTTAAGCAAAAGATTATTAGCAGTCATTGTGGCTATAGTCATAATTGGTTGTAAGAATTCAAATAGAAATGTGAGATTATTTTTTAATCCATCCCATGCATTTAATGTGGAAGAAATTCATTTAATCGCAAAGATAAATAATATGATTATTGTGGATACAATTTTGAATAATGATCATATTGACAAAAGCCACCTAATAAAGAATGTTAATTTCGAACTTAAGAACGATGATATTTTCTATTTAAAAATTAATGATAAAATAAAAAGCATCAAAGGCTCAGATTTCGGCAAAGATTGTTTAGATATTTTCACATTCTATGATGATCATACTGTAATAAACAATGTTGCTTCAGAAATGGAAGCTAAAAAAAATAATAAAGGGCTAATTGCCGATTATAAACAAATTGTTGATAGCCTAAAAAAAATATCAGAAAATAATTTCTACGATAAAATTGAAATCAATATAAAACCAAGAAACTGCGGAGAGTAATAAAAATTGATTAAACAAATTAAAAGTATAGCAGGTACGACAAAACCGTGAAGAATTGACCAACCTTGGTTAATTATTCTTAATATTCTTGAAATTGTAGTTTTTCAAAAAGAAAAATCTATTCCGATATTATTAAATATTTCAATCCTGCATATTGATATGAATAATATAAACAGAATTCTTGCGGGGTTAGTTATTTTGATCCTGCTTTTTCAACTCATTGCCATATTGCAAGGCGTATTAACCTACAGGCAGGGCAATTTTCAAGTCTTATTACTACTCATCATTGCATTACTACTTCCAGAAAAAGCTTCAAGAATATCATTACTGATTATCTCAGTTTGTGGAATTGGAATAATATTTTATTATGTCGAACAGCATCAGCACCAACTATGATGGAATTTACTTACGGAGTAAACCTTGCCCTTTTTGAAAGTGATGAAAGATCAATATGGAAGTTCCTAATACGTGTATTTCCATTTTATTTCTATCTAACGCAGATTATATTAACAGCCGTTTTCTTTTTTAAAAGAAAAAAACTCTTGCTCACTAAGTTTAGGGGAACTCTCTAATCGTAATAACGAAACGGACAACAATCATAATAAATATCATTTTTTACTGATGTTTAACAGTACCTGCCAGATGTAAAAATCCAAAATGAGCTGAAAAAGAAAACCTATAGCCGAGCAGACAAAGTAAGTTTTTACTATGAAGATCAAATACTACAACAATGATGAATAAGTTTTTTTTGTATAGCTACAGGATAGTCCTATTGCTTTCTATTGTATATATATGGAGCTTGATGTATTGGGCGCATAAAAGTGAATACGATGAAAATTATGGCTTTTTTATTAATGCAATGTTGGTATCTTTTATTATCACACTTAGCATTGTAGTTGGGTGGATATGGAAGCGAACGACGATGATTAAACATAGATTCTTTTGGATAATATTTCTAGTACTTGCATCTCCTGTATCTATTTTATTGTATATATATGTTTATCAGTTTTTTATTGGCCAATATTTTAAGGTGTAACATCTGAATTTAAGATATTACTTTGATAATCGGTAAAATCATAAGTCAATGATTAATTATGAGTTTATTAATCTAATTTTTATGCCATGAAATTATGCTTGTGCTTTTTATTGACCTTTGCGCTTTGTTCGCACGCTGACCTCTTTTATGAAAGGCTACTAAATGATTTTGACCGAAACAGCTGGTTTGTATGTATAAACGCAAGTTTTGGTACGGAGAAGAAGCAAATTATTATTGAGAACGACGACTTGTATTATCTAGTCAACGAAAAAAGCAAAACTAGCAAGGCAAAATATGACGAGCTTATCAAGGGAAAACTGCTAAAGAATGAAACAATATCATTGCCAAAAATCAATTTGGACAAATTGAATATTCTTGAAATGCAAAAAGCTGACAAAATCGAAAAAGATGCTAAAAAAGGTTTAGATGCATTTCTTAAGATATATTTTAAAAATAGGATGCTAAAAAAAGAGTTCATAGATTATCAAAATGCTATTATCTACCAGTTGTTCAAATGGAAGGTACTTTCCAAAATAGATGATGTTAGTGGGTTTCTGATTTTCTACCGTTAAAAGGAGCCATATTACTATGCCCCCTAAAGTTGTTCAGCTTTTATAACATCAGTTGAACTGGTACACCTTGCCGTTGATCGGAATGTTGAGTATCACTCCGTCTGCCTTTTCAAACCTGATGTTCACGTAGCCAGTGATCCGTGTACTTGAAAACAGCGTGTTCATCTTTAGGTAGCCTTCCGAAATAGACTTCCTGATGCTGTACTGCCTGTTTGCATACTTTTCCATGTTTGCATTCGTGGTCTGCTGTGCCTGATATTGGTTTGCTCCGCTGTAGGCTACGGTTGCCGAACTTCCAGCTACAACTGTATTGGTATTGGTCGTTGCGCTTGCATTTACAGGATAGATATTGTTTTCCTTTTTGTGCTTAACAACACTTTAAAATAAACCATAATACTCGAGTTATGATTGTTTGATGTATAACAGTGTACTAACAAAATCTAACAGTAGGTTAGTGCTTTGGACTTTCTAACAAACAAAAAAGCCTTTCAACTTTCGTTAAAAGGCTTTGTGTAGTGGAGAATACCGGATTCGAACCGGTCACCTCTTGCCTGCCAGGCAAGCGCTCTAGCCAAATGAGCTAATCCCCCATTTTTGCCCAAAGGTTTTACCCTTTGGGCTGGCAAAAATAATAATTAGTTTGTTTAATACAAATAATGTTTGCAATAAACTGATTAAATAATGCTGTTATTTACAAATCTGCTTTTCCTTGGAAACGATAAAGCCCCATCAGCCACATACGCCAACTTACTTTTTCTCGCTGGCTACGATAGCTAGTTTTAGCGTATTCGTTTTTTCTTTGCTTTTGGTAATCAGCCTGATACGGTAAATCTTATTGCCCCACATCTTTACAATGCGGTCATCGTCAATGGCCTGCTCGTCTACCTTGGCTTCTAGCTGGTTCGTATCGTAATTCATGGCTGTTCCCGTTTGGCCGAAAACAATTTTTCCAGGTTTTAATTCAACGGCATAAGGTGTGATGAAATTAAGTTCGGAAGCTTCCTTAAAGTTGTTGAGCTTGATGGCCTCGGTCAAGTTGATGGTATTTTTAGTCCGGTTGAGGCTAATGGTCCGCTCCCATTGCTGCACATCGGCTGTTGCCGGATAGGCCTTTGCAATGTCCATGGCAACCATAGCCATACCGGCAGTATTGCTAAACCTGAAATTTGTGGCCGCAAATTGCCTTCCGTCTTTTTGTAGCACGCCATTAATGGTGGGACAATTGTGCCATTGCGATTGGACATTCCAAAGTTCATAGCGCCTGCTGCTAAACGTTTTGCTGGTATAGGTACCTACGCCCACATCAATCAGCAAAGGTTTTCCATCATAATACACAATAAAATTCCCAATATCGTTATGGTTATGGCTCTCGGCATTATGGCCTCCCTTAGCGGCGAAAAAGAAGCCTTTGGTGCTTCCGGCAACCGTACGGGCATTAAAAACCTGTAAATCTGGAAGTGCGGCATAAAGCGGATATGGGGCTTTGGCCGGCGTATTATTCAAAGCTCCATAAGCTGCTGCAGTAGCCAGAAAATCGGTAATATCATTGCCCGACACTTGCTTGCCCCTTGCCTTGAACAAAAACGAAGCGTAGTCTTTTAGCGTTTCATCTTTAAACAATACCCCATATTGATAAACGCTTTCGGGGTTTTGCGTGTAGGTCGGAAAAGCATCGGCAAAATTAACCATATACGTATCGCTGATCTGCATTTTATAGGCATAGGCTCCAATTTGGTGCAACAGCTCCTTGTCACTCCAATTCAGTTTACCCTCAGAAACCTGATTAAGGAGCGACAGCAAACGGATCAGTCGGCCACCTGCCATGTCCCAGTAAGACGGACCTTCATCACATCCCCCATCTTCGGGATATTGGTTAATGAAAATATCAGTGCTTCTGAGAACCTTGGCGCTCAGCGAATCGAGTTTTTTGCCTGGTTGCAGCACCTGCAAGGCCGCTTGTAACGTATTGCTGTTCACATAGGTATTCCAGTTGTTTACCGAATTGCCCTTAAAGCCCATCCAGCCAAAACTGTATTTGAGGTAGGGATCAAAAAGCCTACGGTTCAGTTCGTAAACAATCCTGCCATTAACCACCTTTGAATATTTGGCAAATTTGGCCGACAACATATTATAAATAGTAGCTACGGTAAGTCCGGTGCTCGAGGCATGCAAATCAATGTATGGGTTTTCGATATTCGGCAAATCGGCGCCCTCTTTTTGTACAACGATATGCGCAGGGGCTACCCAGGTACTCTCTTCGAGCACCAGCCACAAGCCGTTTACAATCTGCGGTATAAACCTTTCCTTGTTTTCGATCAGTTCGCCTGCCACCAGCAACGATAACATGCGCCGACGTTCATTGACCAGGTTTTCGTAAGTGGTGCGGGTACCTGTAATTTTATAATCGAGATATAAACTTGCCGGCAACGAAGGCCATTTATAGCTCAGAGCGGCTTCGGCCTGTTTCAAGATGCGCTGCTTTACCGAGTCGGGCAGGTTGGCCACATTTTTCAGGGCATTCGCATTTTGTTCTTTTTGCCAATTTAAAAGACCGGGGAAGGCATCGCCATTGGCATAGGTTTGCTGATAGGCTTTGGTGAGCCAATTTCTTTGGGTTGTTTTTTGAGCGTATACACTCAGCGAAATGCTCCACAGGACGAAGCAATAGCAGGCAATTTTTTTCATATGAAGAGGATATTGGAAGGGATTAAGGTTTTAAAAAATATAGGCCAAATTCGGCCAAGGTTGGGTTTAGTCTGGATGAAAGGATATGAAACCTGATTTGACTGGTGGTCAATTCGTTAAACTTGAGCAACCTTTTATAGCCCACTGTAGTTCCTGTTGCAAATACCTTCCACGACACCCCATCAAAATATTCGGCTTCAAATTTTTCGATCCGTTGTCCAACCGCAATATTTTCCTGCAATGCCAATACATTAAAAGTAACGGGCTTAGCCCAGTTCAGTTGAATGGTGGTAGTAGTATCTTTGGTTGTGGTGGTAAAATAGGTTTGCAACTTGCCATCAAATAAACTACTTAAGTTTTTTCCGTTTGCGGCCTGTAACTTAGCTGTTTTGGCTAGATTTTGTCTAAAGGTAGTTTTCATTTGGGTGGCAAATCCTTGGAGGCTCTTGCGATCGGCCTCGGCAATAAGGCCTTGGGTATTTGGCGGAATATTAAGCAACAACACGCCATTGCGACCAACCGAGGTGAAGTAAATATCCATCAATCGCTTATCGCTCTTCACTTTGGCATCTTCTGCCGGATGATAAAACCAACCTGGTCTGATGCTTACATCGGTTTCGGCGGGGTACCAAACTAATCCGCTGGCATTAACCAACTTATCACGACTTCCCCTATCTTGGTCTTTATAGCTGCCCAACACACCCGGTATCACGTTTACTTCTTGTTGCGAGGCGGCCGCGATTTTCTCTTGGCTCTGCTCAGAAACCGGCAATACGCTCCACTCTGTTTCCCGGCCTACGCCACTTTCAGTGCCTACCCAACGTACATCAGGGCCTTGTACCGCAATAACGGCCTGTGGTTGCAGCTTCCTGATCAGGGCGTACCAGCGGTCAAAATCGTAAACCTGTTTCTTGCCGTTTGGCCCCTCGCCATTGGCTCCGTCAAACCAAACCTCATCTACTTTTCCATACTGGGTGAGGAGTTCTGTTAATTGATTAACGAAATAAGTATTGTAAGCCTCAGTTCCGTAACTGGGCGCATTTCTGTCCCATGGCGACAGGTAAACGCCAAAACCCACATCCAATTTGCGGCAAGCCGCGGCCACTTCTTTGACGATATCACCATGGCCGTTTTTATAAGGTGTGTTTTTGATCGAATGCTCGGTAAATCTGCTAGGCCACAAACAAAAGCCATCGTGGTGCTTGGCCGTGATGATAACCTGCTTAAAGCCGGCATCCTTCACGGTTTTAACCCATTGCTCTGCATCAAGTTGTGTGGGATTAAATTGGGAAATGTCTTCTTTGCCATCGCCCCATTCGCGATTGGTAAACGTATTGATGCCAAAATGGAAAAAAGCGGTGAGCTCCAGCTGCTGCCAGCGCAATTGTCTGGCCGATGGGGTTACGGATGCGGCCTTGGCCACAATCGTGTGGAATGTGTCTGTTTTTTTGATCTCGATAAAATGATGTTGCTGGGCTTGGGTAGCCAGGGCCAGACAACATAAAATAACGATCATGCTGTTTTTCATAATCAAGAAATGATTTAAGGTAGTTTAATCTTGTAATAATAAGTTTTTTGGAAGAAAAACCCATCGTGCAAACATAAAAAGGTTGTTATAAAACCGAAACTACGCAAACCCAGCTGATGCGAAAACACCAGAGCTGGTTAAATTGTTGTCGGACTTGTGCCTTAACACTTTAGGCATTGTTGATTTTGCCCCAATACAATACGCAATTATTGTTATTTTAGGGGCAAATGATCCGCTTTAAACCAACCTTGCCAACCTTCGTATTCTTGCTGCTCTTTTGGGTGGCCTGCCCTAGTTATTGGGCAATGGCGCAAGACCGCATACCTCCTCCTGCCAAGGATATTGCAGAGATCAGGCAACTTTATCCCTCGACAGAAAAGACCATGTACTTGTTGCGGTATGTACGTAACCCCAAAACCATTTATACGGAAGAACTTAAGAATCTGCTCGAAGAAGCTTTGCAGCACTCGAAAAACAGTGCCCGCGAAGACTTGGTTGCAAGTGTATTGGCTACCCAAGCCATTACCGAACTGGGACTAGGCAACCGCGCACAAGCCCTCACCTTGATCCAGCAAGCCGAGAGTTACCTGCCCAAATTGCCTGAACAGCTCATCATGAGCGTACTCAACGACCTCTCGAGGGTATATAGCCGTATTGAAGATCCAGAGAAAAGCATTTATTATTACAATAAAATTGAAGCCTTTACCAAAGACAAGCCTCAGTATATTATTCCTCGTGTTTTTAACCTCAGGAACCGTTCTAACTTCGAAATCCGAAGGGGAAATCCAGCAAAAGCAAAAGAATATCTCCAAATGGCCCTTAGTCTGGCCAAACAGAGCGATAATGCAAGTCTCTATAAAGATACCCGTTTCGCCTATGCCAATCTGTTGGTCAACCTCGACAAGGAAAAGGAAGCTTTCGAGTTGCTGAAGGAACTGGTTCCAGACCTCGAAAACAATATTAATGACCGTACCGTTCAGTTTTTTGGAATATTGGCTCGCAACTACGAATCCCTTGGCGACTACAAGAATGCTTTTCTTTATACGGAAAAAGCCTTTAACCTGCCGAATGTCAGCACACAACAGCTTGCGAACAACATCAATAAAATGATATTGCTAGCCTACCGACTGCAAGACTTTAGCCGTTTTGACGATTTTTTTGCCCTACACCGCAAATATGGCATGGACCAAAACAGCCTGCATTCGAAAAAGATGTATGAAATGGCCGAAGCCTATTATTACGAAGCCAAAAATCAGCCTAAAAAAGCCAAGGCCAGCTTTATAAAAGCCTATCGTTTAAAAATAGGCACCCAGCAAGTACCTGGACTCGATTTGGAAATACTAAGTGGATTGGCCAATTTGTACGCCAGCGAAAACAAGCGGGATTCTTCCGACTATTATTTTAAGCTGGCCGGCGCCATTTTAAAAAAACACGACATGCCTCCTGCGCTCAAACTCTTGTATTCGAATTCGCTTAAAACTGCGCACCAAGCCAATGGAGGCAACCCCGACACCTTGATCAAGAGCTTAGAGCAACAAATACAGCTTAAGGATACCCTGTACCAAATGGCCATGCAACAGGCATCGAAAGAGTTGGAAACCAAGTACAAGGTAAACGAAAAAGAACAGCAGTTGGCCTTAGCCCAAAAACAACAGGAAGTACAAAAACTGGAACTGCAACAACAAAAACAACGCAATTGGATCATTTTTATAGGATCGGCAGTTGTAGTATTGCTATTGAGCGGCCTTGCCTATATTTTGTTTCAGCGCAAAAAACAGGCTGGTATTTTACATCGGGCTACTTTGAATAACCTCAAGCAACAGCACCAGCTCGATTTGATGAATACGCTTACCGAAGTACAGGAGCAAGAGAAAAAGCGCATCGCCACACAGCTGCACGACGAGGTTGGCGCCATGCTTTCTATTGCCAAACTCAATATCAATACGTTAAACGAGGAAGTGTTTGCGGCAGGCAGTGGGGCCAACAAAAAACTGGAAGTGGCACAAAACCTTTTGGGCAACATCAGCGAAACCGTGCGCAACATCAGCCACGCCCTGATGCCGATAGCTTTGGAAAAATATGGGTTCAAAGCGGCTATCCAGGATTTGATCAGCGCGATTAAAACAGCCAATCGCTTAACCGTTGAGCATATAATTGAAGGCTTTGAACATACCGAAAAATGGCCACCGCAATTTACGCTGAGCACTTACCGCATTATTCAGGAAATACTGAACAACGCCATTAAGCATGCCGAAGCCAAACATCTGTTCATCCAGCTCATCGAACTGGAAAACAGCCTGACCATTTATGTAGAAGACGATGGCAAAGGTATTGCGCAAGAACGCGACACAACTGCCGGTGCCGGCATGAAGCTATTGCAAACCAATATTGCCTACCTTTCGGGCAAACTCGAAATAGAAGGCAAGCCCAACGAAGGAACTTTTGTATTAATTGAACTTCCTATCCCCCCCATTAAGTTGCCATGAAAATCCAATTGATATTAGCTGATGACCACCCCGTTGTATTGCATGGCATCAAGGCACACTTTGACAACGACGAGCGTTTTGAAATCATAGGCATGATGAACAATGGCCTCGAGTTGCTCAATTCGCCTTTGCTCGTTCAGGCCGATATCATTCTACTCGACCTGAATATGCCTGGTGTGGACGGGTTAAAAGCCTTGCAGGAACTAAAAAAGCGAAAAATCAAAGCCAAGATCATTGTGCTCAGCAATTACCATTCGCAAGAGCTGATCAAAAATACCAAGGTTAATGGGGCCAATGGCTATATCGTCAAATCAGATGAGCTGCACAAGTTGGCCAACAGTTTACTGACCGTGATAGACGGCCAGGATATCTTTCCGGATTTCAATCCAAAAGCGCCCAACGAAAGTCCTTTCTCTTATTTCGACGATTTTCTCAAAAAGCACAAGCTTACGAAAAGAGAAGTAGAAATTATCAGGCTGGTTTGCCAAAACCTGCGCACCAAAGACATTGCCGAACGCCTGTTCCTTTCAGAATTTACCGTTCATACGCACCGCAAAAATATCATGCGGAAACTCGACCTGACTGATTCGACCGTTGCGCTTTACGACTTTGCCTTGAAGGCGAATTTGATTAATCCCCAATAAAGGTTAAAACAGGGGGAAGGTGGAGGGTTGAAGGCTGGAAGGTTGAAGGTTTAAAGTTGAAGGTTAATTGACGAAAGGTCTTTTATGGCCTAAATTTCGGTTGCCCATCGGCCAGTGAACTCATGAATAAAAAAGGCAGCACTTTCGTACTGCCTTTTTGCTATTTCGCTGTTGAAAAAGAGTAAGGGAATGCACTTTCGCTGGTTCCTCTGGTTTTGTTTGGCGTGGCCGACATGCTGAAATCGAGCACAGCTCCTTTTTGCAAGGCCGAATGGCTCAGCCAGTTTTTATCGTAGTTGGCCCCATTTACTTTGAGGCTTTGGATATAGCGGTTATCTGCGCTGTTGCTAGGCGCATTGATCACCACCGTTTTGCCGTTTTCCAAGTTCAGGGTTACTTTCTTAAACAATGGCGCACCAATTACATATTGGTCAACCGCTGGCGTAACCGGATAAAAGCCCATGGCCGAAAACACGTACCAAGCCGAAGTTTGACCGTTATCTTCATCACCACAATAGCCATCTGGTGTAGCATGGTACAGCCTGTTCATGGCTTCGCGCACCCAGTATTGGGCTTTCCAAGGTGCACCACCATAGTTGTACAGGTAAATCATGTGTTGGATGGGCTGATTACCGTGCGCATATTGGCCCATATTGGCAATCTGCATCTCCCTGATTTCGTGGATTACACCACCATAGTAAGTGTCGTCGAAAATTGGAGGCAGCGTAAATACCGAATCCAGTTTTTGTACAAATTTCTCCTTGCCCCCCATCAGCTTGGCCAAGCCGGCAATATCCTGAAACACCGACCACGAGTAGTGCCAGCTGTTGCCTTCGGTAAAGGCATCGCCCCATTTAAACGGACTAAACGGCGATTGGAAAGTGCCATCCTGGTTTTTGCCACGCATCAGGCCGCTTGCCGGATCGAACAGGTTCTTATAATTCATGGCTCTTTTGGCGTAAATGCCGATTTCGCTTTCAGGTTTGCCTAAAGCTTTGCCCAATTGGTAAATCGCAAAATCATCGTAGGCATATTCCAAAGTACGGGCTGCATTTTCGTTTATTTTTACATCGTAAGGCACATAGCCCA
This sequence comes from Pedobacter sp. TM02, assembly GCF_059705275.1. NCBI lineage: Bacteria > Pseudomonadati > Bacteroidota > Sphingobacteriia > Sphingobacteriales > Sphingobacteriaceae > Pedobacter > Pedobacter sp. TM02. The sequence goes on along the minus strand of NZ_AP046530.1, from coordinate 882,886 downwards.
ATTCGTTATAGTACTTCACGCCTTTGCGGCCAACAGCGGTCATTGGGCCTTCATTGTTGGCACCATGTTTTACAGCTTCCCAAAGGGTTTCGATATCATAACCACGGATACCTTTGATATAAGCATCGGCCACTACCGAAGCAGAATTGTTGCCAATCATGATATCGGCAAAACCTGGACTGCTCCACTCGGGCAAGAAACCGCCTTCCTTATAATCGTTGATGAGGCCTTCCTGCATCTCTTTATTGATAGACGGATAAACCAGATTTAAGAAAGGGTACAAAGCCCTAAAGGTATCCCAAAAGCCGGTTCCGGCAAACATATAACCAGGCAATATCTTGCCATTGTACGGACTCCAGTGCACAATTTTGTTGTTGGCATCGATCTCGTACAATTTATTGGGGAAGAAAAGCGTACGGTAAAACGACGAATAAAAAGTACGGGTTTGGTCAACCGTGCCACCTTCTACGCTAATGCGGCTCAGGGTTTTGTTCCAAATGGCTTTGGCTTTTGTTTTGGTGGCATCGAAGCTATCGTTGGCCAACTCTCTTTTCAGGTTCAATTCGGCTTGTTCAAAGCTGATGAAAGAAGAAGCTACCTTGGCATGAACTTTCTCGCCATTTTTGGTCTTAAAGCCGATAACCGCACCGGTATGGTCGCTTTGCAGCTCTAAATCTGTTGCGTTTAACTTATTGCCCGACCAGGTTTTGGCCACGGTAAAGGCTTTATCAAAATAAATAACGAAGTAGTTTTTGAAATTGCTCGGCAATGGTCCGCGGGCATATTTAGAGGTATAGCCAATAATTTTGCGTTCTTCAGGGATGATTTTGATGTATGAGCCTTTGTTCAGCGCATCGACCACTACAAAAGCGCTATCGGTTTGCGGATAGGTAAACCTGAACTGCGCAGCCCTTTCGGTTGGTGTAATCTCGGTGGTTACATTGGCATCGGCCAGGTACACGCTGTAGTAGTAAGGCTTGGCTACCTCTGCCTTGTGCGTAAACCAGCTGGCGCGGTCGTCTTCGGTAAACTTCAGCTTTCCGGTTACGGGCATAATGGCAAACTGGCCATAGTCGTTCATCCAAGGCGATGGCTGATGCGTTTGCTTAAAGCCCCGTATTTTATCGGCATCGTAGGTATAAGCCCAGCCGTTGCCCATTTTGCCGGTTTGGGGGGTCCAGAAATTCATGCCCCATGGCACTGCAATGGCCGGATAGGTATTGCCGTTAGACAAATCGGGCTTTGATTGGGTACCCATTAACGGATTGATCCATTCTACAGGATCGGTAATCTTGCCCACAGTTTGTGCCGAAAGCCCCAAACCTGCAAGTACCAATGTAGCGGTGAGTAGTTTCTTGATCATTTTTAAATATTGAGATAAGAGAATATTTTAAGCATTCGGATTAGCGGCATAAGCAGCCCAAAGTTCGTCGACAGTTTTGCCTGTCAGGTCTTTCCAAACGGTTGCTGCATAGGTATGGCTGCGCATAATGTTGTCGAGCTTTACCACGATGCCTTTATTGCCATGCGTTTCGAGCCAGTTTAAAAAACGTGCTGTAATGCGATAGGCATTTTTATAGCTCTGCTCTGGCTTAAACGGCGTTAGGGTCCAACCCGCACCCGGATTGTCAACGCCATATTTAAAGCGTACATAATCGGCAATGCCTTCGGTTAGCCAGCCTGGTCCGCCACCATTACCATAATTTTGTACCACGTGCATGACCTCGTGGGTTACCACATCGATATCGCCAGGATGTTTTACAAACCACTCGGGATTGTACACAATACGGCCGCCGCCGGTAGCGGCTACGCCTTTGTAGGCGGTATCGATGCTAAAAGTTACGGCTTTATCGGCATTTTTGTTAAAGTCTTTGGCCAATACGGGATAAACCTTAAAGAAAGTTTCGATCATGCGCTGCTTCAAAGCCGGATCAAAAGAAGCCGAATTGCTCAAAAAAGTTAAGGTATAGCCTTTTCTGGTTATCGTTTCGGGGTTTTGGGCCCTTACGCCAACCACCATTAAAACGAGTGCTAAACCTGTTAAAATTGTTTTGTTCATTGTGCTGTTATGTTTAGGGGTTATAGTTTAAGGCTGATGGTGGCAAATTAGTACTGCCCCAAGTTTTGTTGGGCAAACTGCCCATCTGCAAGGTTAACACGCCGCCGTTGGTTAATTCTTGATGTGTAAACCACGAACGGTTCAAAACCTTGCCGTTTAAGGTTGCGCTTTGGATATACTTGTTGCTTGCCGAATTGTTTTTGGCCAATACCGTAAAGGTTTTGCCATTATCGAGCCTGATGCTCATTTCATTAAACGTAGGACTGCCGATGCTGTACACCGGAACGCCTGGCGTAACCGGAAAAAAGCCCATCATAGAGAATACCACAAAGGCCGTCATGCCACCCCCATCTTCGTCGCCCGGAATGCCAAACAGGTTGTCGGTGTACCAAGTGTCCATCAACATGCGGATGCGTTTTTGTGTTTTCCATGGGGCACCCAAATAATTGTAGAGATACGGAATATGAAAGCTCGGCTCATTACCCATTACAAATTGACCCACCAAGCCCGTAGCATCCGGGAAGGTGTACCAGAGGTTATATTTGCTCCGGCCCAAGCTGGCCCTGAACAAGTCGTCGAGTTTTTCTTCGGCCTTGGCCCTGCCCCCCATTAACTGGAAAAGTCCATCTAAATCGTGTTTTACATCCCAGTTGTAGGTATAAGCATTGTTTTCGGTAAAGTATTCGCGACCGCCTTGTCCGCCAGAAAACTTAGGATCGAAAGGTTCTATCCAATTGCCATCGCTGTCCTTGGGCCATACAAAGCCCTTGTCTTCGCGGAACACGTTTTTGTAATTGGCTGCGCGTTTTAAAAACAAGGCTCTATCGGCTTCGTTGCCACTTTTGCTGGCCAGTTGGGCCAGGCACCAATCATCGAAACTGTTTTCTAAAGTAACCGAAACGCTCTGTCTTTTTTCAAAGCCATGCACTGCGGCCACGGTTTCCTTTTCGCCGGGCTTGAGTGCCGGCATGTAGCCTTTTTCGGCATAAAAAGTATCGAGCACAGTTGCCTTGCCGTTTTTCCAGGGCAATAAGGTAGCTTCGAGCGAATTCTTTTTAATGCCTTCGTAGGCTTTTTGAAGGTCGAAGCCACGAACCCCTTTTTGGTACGAATCCAAGAACCAGGCGGCGGCGTGGTTGCCCGTCATGCAAGGGTTATCGCCAAACACGAGCGCAAAAGAAGGCATCCAGCCACTCTGCTCGTACATCTGCACATAAGAGTTAAGCTTGTCGCCCTCCATTTTTGGATTTAAAATGGTTTGCAAAGGTTCAAGTGCGATGTAGGTATCCCACAGCCAATTGTCTACAAAAAAGGGACGGTTGGAACGATGCACCTGATGATCGTAGGCACTGTAGTATTTGCCGTATTCGTTAATGTCGACCATCCGCTCGTAAGAACGATACAGCGACGTATAAAAAACCCGTTTTTGTGCAACTGTTCCACCTTTTACATTCACTTGCGACAGCACTTTGTTCCAAGCTGCTGTAGCTTTGCTTTGCAGTTTGGCCCTGTCCCAGTCGGCAATTTCCTTGTTCAGGTTTTCTTTGGCCTGCGCCATGCTGATGAAGGAAATACCATATTTAAAGGCTACCTTTTGTGCCTGACCTTCAATTTTGATCAATGCACGTTTTTTGCCTTGTCCGTTTTGGTAGCTGACATCGCCCAAGGTTACGTTCGTTTCGGCGTAGAAATAGGCTTTCATCCCCTGAAATTCTTCAATACCACTCAGGGCATGTTGGTTTTCGAGGTTGATTTCGCCGTTGTTCAAAATAGTAAGGCGCAGATAGTGATCCACCTTATCGGCAAAGGCAAATTCAAAAAAACCGGCTTTGGCACCTGGTATAAAACTGATTTTGGTGCCGTTATCTTCTAGGAGGCCAGTATAGGAATCGGGGCTGATCTGCTCGTTGTCTGAAGTAAATTTCTTGCCCCAAGCCTGTTCGTTAATTGGCCCCGAATAAGGCATCAACCCGAAAAGCCAATTTTGGCGATGCGAAGAAATGGTGAGCGGAAAATAGGCAATTTGATCGTCCAGCTGATCGGCACGCGCCGGAAAAACCCGCACCATGCTATTGGGCAGGTGTACCGCTGGCCGGGTGGGCTCTAAAATGAGGCCTACGCTGCCTATGGTGGGATCTACATAGGACAAATTGCTGGCTTGCTGCTGTGCCAAGCCTTGCCCAGCCAACAGCGATAGCGCCAAAGCGGCCACGCATTTCAGTTTGCCTATTTTTACTGTCTTCAACATATTTTATTTCAGCAAGGCTGGTTTTTCGTTATAAATTTTCCATAAAAACTCGCCAAACAGGGTATTGGCCCAAGCAAACCAGCTGCGCGTAAATTTAGTCGGGTCGTCTTTATGGAAGCTCTCGTGCATAAAGCCTTTGCCTGCATGCGTGCTTTTCAGCATGGCGATACACTTTTTGATTTCGGCGTCGCTTACCGAAGTTATTCCCTGCAAAGTAATCGCCATTGGCCAAATCATATCGGCACCAACGTGTGGCCCGCCCACACCTTCGGCCGCCTTGCCTTTAAAAAAGAAGGGATTGTCGGTTGACAGGATAAACTTGCGGGTATTTTTATAAATTGGATCATCCACTTTGATGGCTCCCAAATAAGGCATAGACAGCAAGCTAGGCACATTGCTATCATCCATCAAATAGGCACTGCCAAAACCATCGACCTCAAAGGCGAATATTTTGCCGTAAACCGGATGGTCTTTGGTGGCGTATTTTTTCAAAGCCGTTTCAACCTCATTGGCCAAAGCGGTTAACTTGCCGGCCAAAGCGTTATCATTATACAAGGCAACAAGCATCTCGGCCGCTTGCCTTAAGCTGCTTACCGCAAAAAAGTTAGACGGGATCAGGAAAGGATAAATGGTGGCATCATCGCTCGGACGGAAGGCCGAGCAGATCAAACCGACTGGCTTTACCGGAAAGCCATAACCCGCCATGGGCAACGAATCGGTTGGAGCCGTGGTTTCGCGCTGGAAATGATACGGCCCTTTATTGTCTTTGCGTTGCTGCTCTACAAAGGTTTTATAAATCAATTCGATGGCTTTTTTCCAGTCGGCATCGAAAGGCGATTTGTCGCCTGTTTTTTTCCAGTAGTGGTAAGCCAAACGGATGGGATAGCACAGCGAATCGATTTCCCACTTGCGTTCGTGTACGCCTGGCTTCATATCGGTTTTGTCGCTTTTCCACTCGCCTACTTTATTCGGATCGTTGTAAAAGGCATTGGCATAAGGATCTTTTAACACATAGTGGGTTTGACGGTTGATCACGCCTGCGATCAAATCCTTCAGTTTCGGATCTTCGTTTACAAACTGCAGGTACGGCCAAACCTGCGCCGAACTGTCGCGCATCCACATGGCATCAATGTCGCCGGTAATGACATAGGTATCTGGCTTGCCGTTTTTCACCGCATAGGTTACCGTGGTATCTAAAGTATTCGGGAAGCAGTTTTCGAACAGCCAAGCCAATTCTTTATCAGCCACGTGTGCCTGAAAGGTTTGAATGGCCTTTTCTACAGATGCACTGGTAAAGTGTCGCTTAGCGGCCGCAACCCTAACTACCGGAAATTCGGGTGTCAAAGCCGAAGCAAAGGAAAACTTCGAAGCCAGCACGCCGGCCCCCAATAAACCTGTGTTTTGAATAAACTTTCTTCTTTTCATAGCTTAGGTTTTTGTTTTATGGCGCGTGGTTCGTGCGCCTTTATTTTTTATCGATTATTTTTCAGTTTGAGAGGTCTCCAGATTCCAATTACTGGCTGCGCCAATTAAGGCGGCATGCTCATTCAGCTCCGTTAGCTTAATGGGTATGTTCAGCCCCTGCTTGCCCAGTCCAATATTTAAGCTTAGCGCAAAGAGATCGAAAGCCCGTGCAATATTCCCTCCTAAAATTACCACTTCGGCCTCATGTTTTTTAATTATCGGAGCTAAAAATTGAGCCAGGTTAGCCCCAAATTCTACAAATACCTGTTTGGCCAGAGCATCGGTTGCTACCAAACCCGCCAATTCCTTTACGCCATCCAAGCTTTTGTGGCTCAATTCGTTGTAACGACCTACAAACCAGCGGGTAGAAAGGTAATCTTCGGCTATGCCATCCAAAAATGCCGAATCCCACAACTCGGCGTCAGAAGCCATGCCATTGATAGACAATGCCGAACCTAATCCCGTGCCTAGGGTTAAGCCCAGTACCCGGCTATGGCCTTTGGCCGCGCCACTAAAAACTTCGCCCTGCATAAAGCCGGCTGCATCATTAATAAAGCGGATGGCACTTGGCTTAAGCTGCAGACGCTTGGCAAGCTCTTCTTTGATGTTGGCCAAATAAAGGGCATTGAATTTATCCTGCTCCTTGATCAGCGAAATGCCATTTTCATAATCGAACGGGCCAGGCATGGCAATGCCGATGTATTTTTCATTGCCATTGGCATTGGCAAAAGCAGCTTCAATTACATGGCACCAGGCCTTTAATATATCTTCCTTCTCTTGTTTAGCATTAACTGCGTTACGCTTTATCGACTCTTCAATTAATGTTCCTTTTTTTAAATCTACCAGTGCAGCCGTAATATGCGAGCCACCTATATCAACACCCAATACAGCAGGTTTTTCCATTTCTATATATTTATTATATTCTTCTTTTCGCTTACTAAAACCTTTTACTTAGTGAGCGAAAAGGGTTTATCTTCTTTATGCAGCCCTCTGTTCCTGGCTGGCTGGCTATCCATTTCTAATTTCAGTGTCCCTCCACTAACCAAATCGGCATGGCTAATGTAATTGCGCGTGTAGGGCTTGCCATTGAGGGTTGCAGACTTAATGTATACGTGAGATGCGTCATTAGCCGGTGCTTCAATTACAAATTTTTTCCCATTCGCTAAAGTAAGGGTAATTTTTTTAAAAAGCGGACTTCCCAATACATATTCGCCGGTGCCAGGGGTTACGCTGTAAAAGCCCAAAGCACTGAGCACATACCACGACGAGGTTTGGCCCTGGTCTTCGTCGCCAGGATAGCCGTTCTCGGTGGCATTGTAAAGTTTTGTCATGACCTCGCGGGCATGAAACTGCGCTTTCCATGGCTCATTGGCATAATTGTACAAATAAACCATGTGCTGAATGGGTTGATTTCCGTGTGCATACTGGCCCATATTGGCCATCACCATTTCGGCCATTTCGTGAATCATGCCTCCGTAAGTGCCCACATTTACCTTGTTGGGCTCTGAAAAAACAGAGTCTAACTTGGCCGTAAAATTTTTATTACCTCCCATTAAATTGATGAGGCCTTGGATATCTTGAAATACCGACCATTGCCAATGCCAGGCATTGCCCTCGGTAAAAGGGCCTCCCCATTCTGTAGGGTCAAACTTAGGCGTCCATTGGCCATCAGCATCTTTGCCACGCATAAAACGGGTTGCCGGATCGTACACGTTTTTGTAGTTATACATTTGGCGGGCAAACACCGATTGGTAAAAATCGTTGCCGGTTAGCCTGGCCAATTCGTAGCCGCAAAAATCGTCGTAGGCATATTCGAGGGTCTTGGCGGTGGCTTCGCGATACTTGGGATAAGGCACATACCCCAGCTCAAAGTATTCTTTCCAGCCATCGCGGCCATTTGCCGGCCCCCAAGGGCCTTTGTTCATGGCTTCGTGGGCATAGGCTTGCAGGGCTTTTTTCGGATCGAAAGTTTTAATGCCTTTTACCCAGGCATCGGTAAACAGCGAGATGGCATGGTTGCCAATCATACTGCCTGCTTCGCTCGGAAAAGACCACGAAGGCAACCAGCCACATTGTTCGTAGGCATCGAGCATGGCTTGCAGGTAACGGCCGTGCATTTCGGGATGGATTAAGGTATTTAAGGGGAATTGTGCCCTAAAGGTATCCCAAAATCCGGTATCGGTAAACATGTAACCAGGATGCACCTTGCCATCGTAAGGGCTGAAATAATAAGGCTGGCCATCTTTGCCGATTTCGTAAAACTTGCGCGAAAATAGGCTGGCCCTAAAAAAGCATGAATAAAAAGTGGCGATATCCTCTTCGCTGCCCCCTTCAACCAAAATCTTGCCTAACGATTCATTCCAAACCGCAGCCGCCCTGTCCTTAGTCTGCTCCAGGTTTTTGTCATTGCCCAGTTCTTGCTGCAGATTGAGTTCGGCTTGCTCGGCACTGATGTAAGATGAGGCTATCTTAGCCTGCACCTTAACGCCCGCCCTAAATTCGATGTAGGCGCCCTTGCCTAAGCCTTCGGCCGTAGTAGAATCGGCTTTAACGGTATTGGTTTTGTTATCCCAAGTGCCATAGGCTTGAATGGGATGGTCAAATTTGATGACAAAATAGCTCTTCCAGCCTTTTTTAAAGCCCTCGCCATTGTTAACATAGCCCGTAATTTTTTGTGCCTTCGGAAAAATCTGCACACCACTTAAACGGGTATAGCCATCAAGCACCAAATAGCTCTTTTTGCCTTTAGGGTAGCTGAACCTAAGGTGCGCACCACGCTCGGTTGGGGCAATTTCGGTGGTCAGCCGGTTATTAAAGGTTACCTTGTAGTAATTGGGCTTGGCCACTTCGTTTTGATGGCTAAATTGGGCCTCGCGCTTGTTTTCGTCAACTACCAATTCATCAATCATGGGCATGAGCGAAAAAACGGCATAATCCCTGGTCCAAGAGCTGCACTGATGTGCCTGTTGAAAGCCACGGATCTTATCTTTAAAATATTGATATTTCCAGCCATCACCATTTTTGCCGGTTTGTGGTGTCCAGGTGTGCATGCCAAAAGGCAGGGCCGTGGTTGGATAAGTATTGCCTCGGGTAAGTTCGTGTTTGGAATTGGTGCCCTGCAAAGTATTGACATAGCGTACCAAATCTCTTTCTTGCGCCGTTAAGTTGGCAATCGTGCAAATTATTAAAAAGCCTAATAGTTTAAGTTTCATGTGGTGTGTTTGTGTTGTTGTATTTACCAGTTGATGTTCACATTTACGCCTTCGCTGTAATTGTCGAAGCTCAACAAAAGAGTTTTAGACGGTTCGTCCCAGTCATTTTTAAAGAGTTCGAGGTTTTTACCGTTTAACTTGGCCGTTACCTGTTTTGGCTTTTTGGGCAACAAAATGCGCATGGCGTTAACGGTATTCGATGGACTCTTGATTACAAAAGCATAGCTGTTTTTGGTAATTTGAACAGATGCATCGTCCAAACGTCCCGCAGCGGCCAACACTTGGGGCTTATTTTTGGCTGTAGCTTTGTTTACATCGTAGAGGTAAGCCTGGGTGTTTGGGGCCACGGTTTTTTGGTGCAGAATAGGTAAAGCAGGGTCGAATAGGTCGATGAAAGTTCCGGTTAAGGTTAGGGGTTCGTCGTTGGCGGTTTCGTTTAAAACGGCAACCATTTTAAATGGTCCGCGATCGAGCATAAAATTGTTTTTGAAGAGCAGTTCGCCCGCATGGGCATCTTTTTCGTAGGCTTTTTTAACGTTGGCCAAGAAATCGGCATCGCCATTGGCTTGCATTACCAGTTCTTTGGGGTCTTTGCGGATGATGAAAACCTTGCCTTTGCCCACGCCATATTCAGCCTGATTATCGTTGGGACCCAAGCCAAACAATTTGAACAAATGTTGCGAAGGTGCCGTAAAATTATTGCCATGGGTATTCCACCACTCTTTTACGTTTTGGAAAGGATCATTATCACGGCCGTAGTACAAAAGAACGCCTCCGTTTCTCACCCATTTGGCCAGTTCTTCGTGGTAACTGGCCGCTAAAGGCTTCATGTTGGCGTAGCTCATAATGAGCACTTTGATGTCTTTTAGGGTGTTTTTATTAACCAGGTTTTCCATGTGGACAGTCTCCACCGGAATGCCTTTTTTGAGCAAAGGGATAGCCATGCCATAAAAGTTCGACAAATACGGATCGTCATAACCTGCATGGGTAGGAAAACGCTGAAACATCATGGAGTTGGCCAACAAAATGCCAATGCCATGGCTACCGTTCAATTTATTGTCGGATAGTGGCATTTGGTTGAGCGAATTGACCATCACCTGCATTTGGGTGGCATAAGCCTTTGAAATAGGCTGTTTTTCTTTTTGACCTTCTACGCTGAATTTGCCGTTGTAAATGCGGTTTGGCCAAGGCATCACTTCATAATTATCAACCATGGGGTACAAGAGCTTGGCCGTAAAAGTGGCTTCATAATTTACTTTGTAATCGTCCCAGCTACGGGCACGGTCTTCTATCGGGTCGGTTAAGAAGAAGATTTTCCGACCGGTTGGGGCGGTCATCGATACCATAGAACCGTATTCTAAAAAGGCATTTTCAAACACGCGTTCCTTGGCTTTGCCATTGTAGTAAACCGGCTCTCTCGAAGTGCCTGTCCACACCTGTGCGATGTAGCCATCCATGCCTTCCAAATTGGCCAAACTAGCTTCCGGGCTCACGATTTGCCATGAAGAATAGTTGATGAGCGAATGTGTAGGCACATAGCATTTTACCCTTTTGCCCAAGCTTTCGCTGTAGCTTTTCACATAAGCGAAAACTTCTTTCAGCGCATTGAAATAAAGCTGGTATTTAAGCTTTGACGAAAGGTAAGTGGCTTCTGGCGACTCGTGCTGAGCCATCCAAGGCGAGCCATAATAGTTTTGCCATTCCTTTTTAAAGGCTTCGCCGTAACCTGCACGTGCCCAGAACTCGGGTTCTTCCAAGTAAATGGCGCTTACGCCGGCATCGATAGCACGTTTGACATGGGTTTTCATGTAGGCCAGGAAATTGGCCGACGGCACGATGTAAGGTACGTTTTTGCCATGCCAAATGGTTTCGCCGCTGCGCATGACCTGGCCTTCGTCTAAGTGGTTTTTGCCATCCCACTCGCCTAAAAAGTAATCCTGGTATTGGCCCCAGGCAATGCCGGTCATAAACTGTACTTCGTAGCCCTTATCGCGGTAACTTTTTACCCTTTCTTCAAAATTGCCCCCGGCGTCGTTAATGCCGTATACCATGGCAATGTCTGAGCGTACGTCGTAATTGGCGCTCCAAGGGGCCGCTACCTGAAAAGAGGTTTTCTGTTTCGATTTGTTTTGTGCAAATCCGTTGGCCGATACAATCAGCAGCATCACGGATAAGATGCCCATTAGCTTTTTCATCGCATGAAGTTGTAGGGTTAAAGCAATTCAAATCAAGGTAGCGCAATCACTCGCACTACCTGATCAATTATTAAGATTTGGGAATAATTTACCAGCCTGGGTTTTGTACCATCAGGTTATCCGCATTCACATCCTTAGCCGGAATTGGGAACAGGTAATGCCTTTTGGTGAAAGTCCTGGTTTCGAAAACGGTTTTTTGGAAGAAATCAGGCAGGTTTTTGGTGATGTTCAAGCCATACATCGGACCGTTATCGGTGGTTTCGGCAATTTTCCATCTTCTGGTATCGAAATACCTTACGTTTTCGAAGGCCAATTCAGACCTGCGTTCTTTCCTGATGGCATCGCGCATAGCAGCCTGGCCAACCGGTGCCGGTATTTGGCCTGCACCGCTGCCATACTCTGGAATACCCGCCCTGTTTCTAATCTGGTTCAAGTAAATTAAAATATCAGGGTCGCCAGGAGTTGATTCGTTCAGCGCTTCCACATAATCCAAAAATAAGTTACCTACACGATACAAAATTACCGGGCGGTTGCTTTCTCTCCAGTTGCCCAAGCCCATGGCTTTTCTTACCGCATAGCCGGTAACGCTGTAATCATTGCCACCGGTTGCCTTGCCAGAATTGCCGTTGTTGTTAAACTGGGTAACCACATTGCCAAAATTGGTGTTCAGCCACACACTGTTATGATAGGTAATGTTTACGTAGAAACGTGGTTCGCGGTTTACCCATTGGTTGTAGGTATCGGTAGCAATAGGACTGCCTGGAGCCTGATACATGGTAGTTCCGGTTTGTACGTAGCCACCCAGCGGATCGTCGATGCTACGGCCATTGGCCATAAAAAAGGCATCCACCTGATTTTGGGTTGCGCCCAAACCCGCCGAACCTCTTACCTCCGAGTTGTAGCCGTTGTGGTAAGGAGTCATCTCGTACTGACGGGCCTCGATAGAAGATTCGACGCGCATCATGATGATTTCGCTGTTGAAACGATCAATAAAGATATCCCTGCACGATAAATACGGATCGAAAACACCCAACGAGTTGTTTTTTCTAAACAAACTGTAAGTGCCCGGCACGAATTGGGTGATATAAGCCTTGTAGGCATCCGCTGCTTTTTTCCATTTGTTGACATCGTAGGTTTGACTGATCAATTGCTTGCCGTCCTTGTTTTTCAGGCTAGCCAAATCGGTATTGCCATTGTATAGCGGACTTGCGGCCAACAACAGGGCCTGCAGTTTGTAGCTTAAGGCCATGCCTTTGGTAATGCGGCCATAGTTGTTGTCGTTGGCCGGATTGGTTGGCAGGTTAGCCGCGGCGGCATCCAGTTCGGCAACAATATAGTTGATGCATTCGTCCATGCTGCTGCGCGGCAACCTGATGCTTTCGGTTGGGGCATCCGGCTCTATTACGTTTTCGCCGATAAGCACCACCGGACCATACATACGCACCAAGTAAAAATAGTACATGGCACGCAAAGCCCTGGCTTCGTTTTTATACTGTGTAACCAATTGGGGCGTAATATCCTGGGTTACTTTGTCAATATTGGCCATAAAGAAGGTAGCCGATCGGATGCCTCTATAAAAGTTGTTCCAATAATCGTTAACAAAACCAGAGTTGGAATCCCAGCTTCCGATATTGATGTTATTGCACTGGTTAAAGCCCCAAACCCATTCTGCCTCGTCAGATGAACCTGTCCATACACCTGCATTACGGCCGGTATTGGGGTTACGCTGTCCAAATTCGTCGGGGATTTGGCTGTATACGTTGTTGAGGAATTTTTCGGCGGTTGCCCTGGTTTTAAAGGTTTCGTCGAGCGTAAGCCTATCGTTAGGCACTTGATCTAAGAAGCCTTTTTTACATGATGTAGCCAGCGTTAAAGCCAGTACAAGCGAAAGATATATATACTTTTTCATGTTCGTAAGAATTAAAATTTAAGGTTAACACCTAGAGACAAAGTTGCGGTTGTTGGATACCTGGCTCCATTTGCCCTTCCGTTCACGTTGGTATTCAACTCTGGGTCCCACAATTTCCAGCTGCTGAAAGTAAGCAGGTTGGTGCCGATGAGGTAAACGGCTGCGTTTTTGACATGGATTTTACTGGCCCATGATTTAGGCAGGTTATAGCTGAGCTGTGCCGTTTTTAAACGCAGGAAGTTCACGTCTTTTACCCACCAAGAACTCTCCTGGGTATTGTTGGTGTTATCAGCTTCGCCGTAGGCCAAACGTGGATAAAATGCATCCTGACGCGGATTTTCAGGTGTCCAGCGATCGGTAGCAATAGAATACGCATTACTTAAGCCACCACCACCGTTAAACGGAAATATACCCGAGCCGCCCAACATGATATCGGCGCCGTGTACCCCCTGGAAGAAGGTGCTCAAGGCAAACCCCTTGTACGAAACATTTACGCCAAAACCATAGACCTTGTTCGGCACATCGCCACGGCCAATCCTGGTTTTATCATAGTCGTTAATTAAACCATCGCCGTTCAGGTCTTTGTACTTGATATCGCCGGGTTTAACAGAAGCTTTGGAGCCTGGCGTAGCGCTGTTATTGATCTCGTCTTGCGAATCGAACAGCTTCTCGGCAACGTAGCCATACCTCGACAATACATTATCGCCAATACGGTTCATCCACGGATAAGGCTGTACCGGACGATCGTCTTCTACAATTTTATCTTTGTTATAGGTAAAGGTAGCACGGAAGCCCAAATCTACCTGCCCTAGTTTGGTGTTGTATTCTAAAGTGGCATCGATACCCCTGTTGTCAACAATACCCAAGTTGCCGTAAGGCTGGTTGGTTAAACCCACATAGCCCGGAATAGATTGGCGCTGGAAGAAAATGCCTGTTCTGTATTCCTTAAATAAATCAACGATCAGGTAAAGGTTGTCTTTCAGGGTCCTGATTTCCACACCCAAATCCTGCTTTCTCGATTCGGCCCAGCTCACATCAATACCATAATCGGTTACGTTGATGCCACCAGTATTGGAAAAATTTTTGCCAAATTGATAGCCATTGGCATTATCGGCCACCAAAGTGAGGTAGGCAAACCTACGGCCCGGCAAATCGCCTATACCGGTTTTACCATCAGAGTACCTGAATTTTAAGAAAGAAATCACGTTTTTAATATTACCCCAGAACTTCTCGTTAGAAGGAATCCATCCCACACCAAAGGCTGGGAACGAGCCGAAACGCTTTTTGGGATTGAAGTTTTCTGAACCGTTATAGCCGAAGTTGAACTCGGCAAAGTAGCGATCGTCATACGAATAGGTAGCCCTTGCCGCAGCGGCCAATTGCCTGAAAGGAATAGAAGCCGTAAAATCGCCGGCAAAAGGCTCTGTCCTGTCCTCAGAATAGCCCAAAATCAAGCCTCCTACACGATGTTTGCCAAAGCTCCTGTCGTAATTGATCGAAGCCTCGGTATAAAACTTGCGGTTGCCGCCTCTCGCGGGTTCGTAGGTCAGGTAATTTTGCGAGCTGGTATAAGTCTGAATCAGGTCTAAGCTCCCATCAGCTTTGTAAGGATTGTTGATATCCCTTAAAAAGTAAGTACTCTCCCTTTTCGATCGCTTGATGGAGTTGGTATTGGTCGCATCGAAAGCAATCATGGCCGAAGCACTCAAGCCTTTAACCAGGGCGCCAATATCTTGCGTTACCCTTAAATTACTGTACACCTGATTGGCAAACTCCGTTCTGTAGCCCCTGCGGGTTAAATCGGCATAAGGGTTGCGAAAACCACCGTTTGACGAACGGCCCGGAACCGAACCATTAGGATAGATTTTGGGATATTCAACCGGCGACACATCCAGGGCCGAACCGAAGATGCTTTCGGTAGTCTCGCCCGGATAGTTGCCATTGGCGGCGAAACCTTGTATGCCCAGGTCTAATTTGGTGGTTCCGGTAATTTTGAGATTCAAGTTACTGGTAAAGTTATAACGGGTATAATTCATGGCCGAATTATAAGCCGCCAAGTCGTCGGTTTTTAAAAAGCCATTTTCGTTATAGTAAGCCAACGATACATAGTACTGTGCATTTTCTACGCCACCTCCGGCATTCAAATTGGCCCGGCGCACGCTGCTGTATTGCTTAAACAGTTCATCCATCCAGTTTACGTTTGGATAAACCAAAGGGTCGACACCCGAAGCCGTTTTGTTGATGTAATCTTGGGTATATTTTGCAGGCTGCCCCCTACCGGTTAAAGCTTCGTTGGCCAAGTTCATATAGGTAACTCCGTCCAAAGCTTTGGGGTGGCGCGTAAAAGTGCTCAAACCTTCATTATAATCGAAAAAGATAGAGGGCTTGCCTACCTTGCCCGTTTTGGTCTTCACTAAAATTACACCATTGGCACCCCTCACGCCATAAACCGCTGTTCCAGATGCATCTTTCAATACGGTAAACGATTCGATATCTTCTGGGTCGATGTTGGAAATGCTACGCTGCACCCCATCAACCAAAACCAATGGCGATGCCGAACCGCCACCAAAAGTAGAAATACCACGTACCCAGATATCGGCAGCGCTACGGCCCGGTTCGCCGCTTCTTTGTACGCCAACCACACCGGCAATCCTACCGGCTAGCGATTGGGTAACACTGGCCACGGGCAATTTGAGTTCTTTGGCATCAACGGTTGATTGGGCTCCGATCAATGATACCTTGCGTTGCGTACCAAAACCCACAATGGCCACTTCTTCGAGCGCATTGCTGCTGGGCTTAAGTTGTATGGTGATATTTTTTTGGGTGCCTACCGTTATTTCCTGTGTTTCGTAGCCTACATAGCTAAATACCAGCACCGAATTTTCTGAGGGCACGGTAATGCTGAAACTACCGTTTACATCGGTGGCTACGGTAGTTAGGACACCTTTTACCCTCACGCCTACTCCTGGTATGCCCGCTCCGGTTTCGTCTTTAACAATACCTCTGATTACTATGTCTGCAAGCGAGCGCTGCAGTTCGTTTTTAAGGAGATGCGGTGCTGGCGCATTCTTGGCATCTGCCGATGCGTTGAACGCCAAACAAACCGCCATTGAAAAAGCACCAACCCTAAGGGTGCTCTCTTTCGGCATCAGCCTGCGCCTGATGAGTCGAGTAAATGTTTTGTTCATCATGTTTTGTTTATAGTTGGTTTTTATTGATTTTTTTAAGCTGTTATGTGATGTGGTTTTTCTCTTTTTATTTTTCCATAGGCTATTGTTTCTATTTTTTTTCACCGGTCTGTGGTCACAGACCGGTAACATCGATTAGTTTTATTTCCCTGGCCTGTGAGCCACAGGCCAGGGATGTTCGGTGTTTAGCGTTTATTTTTCCACTGGTCTGCCAATAATTTGATGAAGTAGCCCCCCACTACGCTCCTGGCCTGAAAGCCAACCATTTTGCCGTTGGTGGTTTCGTGCCAATCGCTGAGAGGCACCCTGCTGGTGGTTTCGCTCGCATAGCGGAATACCGGATTAACGAGTTTTTGAAAATCGGTTTCCTGATCGGCCAAGGTAGCAGTCCATAAAATCCAGTCTGATTTGGTATAGGTTTTACGGCTGTCAAGCGGAAGGCCATACGCTTGTTGCTTGGTTAAGTAATAGCTGATTTCCTTTTCGTACACTGCCTTAGGGAACAGGTTCAGTTGCAAAAGCTTGTCCCAAACCAGGTTATATTTCTGGCTCCAGGTACCTTTGCCATTAAAGGTTAGGGCATAATGGTCGCCATCGGCAGCCAGCTCCATCCATTTTTTGACCATAGCCTGTGCTTCGGTTCTTACTTTTTGGGCTTCTTCGGTTTTACCCAATGCCTGGGCCAATTGCGCATAGCCACCCAAGGCAACAATGGCTTTAACCGATAAGTTGGCATTTCTGGCCAAATGACCGGCAAAATCGTCGGTGCATAATTGGTTGGCCGAATCAAAGCCTTCTTTTAACAAGTAATTGGCCCAGGTAGAAAGTGTTTCCCAGTGTTTTTTGGCATAATTGGCGTTGCCTTCTGCCTTGGCGATGGCCGCAGTGAGAATAATCATGTTGCCAGCTTCCTCAACCGGCATGTCTTCGCCGTAGGTTTGTCCGTTGGCCAATGGATAAGTACCCAAATCGTGCGCGGCAAAAGGTTTTTTCCATTTGCCACTTTCGGAATAATAGAAAATGCCGTTCATCATGCCTTTCAGCAATTCGGGGTTATACACCAAATATTGAGGTGCCGAGGGATAAGTGATATCAACCGTATTGATAGAGCCGTTGCTAAAGTTTTCTTTAGACAGGAACAAAAGGTCGCCATTTGGCGCATAAGCAATTTTATGCGCAGCTATGCTCTGTCTGTAGGCCAGCTTGCACAAATCGGCATAAGCCTTGCCTCCCGCACGCAAGGCATCGGCATACAGCTTTTGGTCAAATTGTGCACATCTTTGTTTAATAGAGCCATAATCCCTACTCGCTTTGATCAGCTGGGTTTCGAAGTTCCGACCGGATTTTTTCCAGATCGGTTCAAGCTGCGTCCCAAAATACTCTACCGATTTCACATCATCGTAACCCAGCATCAAGTATTTGTAAACAGGAGCTTTGCCCACTTTTCCGAAGGGGATGACCGAAGCCAAATTCAGTTGTCTGCTGTTGGTTATTGCTTTGGCCGTTGGATATTTCTGACTAATAAACTGCAGCAGGCTCTCGTTTTGCGGGGCCAGGTATTGAACTGGTTTAAATTGTGCGGGTACAGCCACATACATGTAGCCCCAATCTATCCTGACATCGTCGCCCCTCTTTTGCAGGATAGGCTGTTCTACCGTTCCAGCTTTTTGCATGGCCAGGCCGTTACTATTGCTCTGCCAGGCATTTACCGGCTGATTGGGCTGGTTAACGGCCAAAGTAGAAGAAGCACTGAAATAAAGGTCTACCTGATGAGGTTTTGCATCGGCCGATTTAACGGCATAGCTGATGTAACTGATGGGTCTGGCAGTTAACTCGATATCATTAAGCAACAAAGGCGAGGTGAAACTTACTTCGAGCTTTACTGGTCCACAGGCAAAATTATAAACGGTACTGGTAGCGGTCAGCTTTACGTTTTGCTGCACGGCCTCCAACACTTTAGCGCCATCAGGAATTTCCTCCACAAGGCCTGCATCCAAATGCCTTCCACCGGCCGTATTCTTGCAATGGATGGCCAAAGTGTTCTCCCCGGCTTTTAAAACTCCGGCCGCTATAGGAATATAGCTGTACTCATGCACCCAGCCTTCTTTTTGGTAAATCGTTTTACCATTTAGGTACACAATCACATTATCGTCGTGGTTTAACTTCAGGTATTTTGGGGCAGCCGACAATTTTTCGATCGAAAAGGTTCTGCGGAAATAGATATCATCTGTATTCCATTTGGTTTTGGCTGTGCGATCGTCGCCAAAAGGTGCATCGGCTTTGCTCCAGCCCTGCTCGTTAAAACCTGTCTCTATCCAATTGCTGGCTGGCGAATTAAAAGTATAGCTTGCTTGGTAGGCCTGCTCGTCGGCTGCAGGCAATAGGCTTTTATAGTTTTTGGCAGCCGCGCCTAGAAAACGGTAAAACAGGCCATCAACTTTGAGCACTCCCAATAACGACTGCTCTCTTCCGGTCCAGTGCTTGGTTACCGAGCCATTAAGCTTATCGCCAAAAGACCATATGCTAAAATAGGTATCGTGGGTAATTAAGGGATAGGCAGGTGCTTTATCCTGCGCTTTGATGGTTAGGGCTAAGATCAGGCAGCAAAGTGCCAGAAGACATTTTTTCATCATACAGTTTATTTTTGGTTACGCCTTATTAAAACGTTTTAGTTAAGCTAAAAACAAGTATCTTATTGAATGTGCGCGAGGCCTTAAACAAAAAACTACTTGGAGGGCGATTTAGAGCTGAAAATGCTAAAACGTTTTACTAAATCAATTTTAAACAAAAAAATACTCAGATGAAATACACCTTTGTAACTTTAATGATACATTTTTAATTATAAAGAAATATTGGGGTTGCCTTATTTGCGCAAAATCAACTTGGCTGGAATAATGACCTGCTGATCGGGAAGCTTGCTTTTAGAGGCCAGTTGGTTGAGGATAAGCTTGATGATGGTCTCGGCAATTTCTTCCAAAGGTTGTTGAATGGTAGAAATGCTGGGGGTATGCAGTTCGAAAGCCTCGTGGTCGTCGTAGCCGATTACCGCAAAGTTCTCACCTATGGTTTTATGCAGTGCTTTCAGCACTTTTAAGCCACTAATGGCCAAATAATTGGTGGCAAACAGCACGGCATCTACCTGTTTGTTTTTGAAAAGCTGTTTGATCTGCTTAATGGTATCGGATTCTGCTTGGTTAAAAGGAATTTTGAGCAACAGTTCTTCATCAAAGGCAATGGCATGATCAGCCAGCGCTTTTTGATAGCCTTCGGCACGTTCAATAATCTGTGGCACATTGATATCGGTTGTAACCAGGGCTATATTTTTCTTGCCTTGCTTGATAAAGCTTTCGATGGCCTGGTGCGAAGCTACAAGATGGTTGGCACCTACATAATTGGTATGGAGTTCGGGCAGGTTCCTGTCGAACAAAATCACGGGTTTGTTCTCGTTCAGCAAAATCTGGATGTCTTCCTCTATGCCCTTTATCGGCGAAATGATATAGGCATCTACCTTTCTCGATTTGAACATGTTAATAAGCTCACGGGCTTTTTCTACACTGTTCTCGGTGCTCGAATAAATAATTTTGTAGCCTCTTTTATAGGCCTTGTCTTCTATTAAACGTGCAATCCTGGAGAAAAACGAGTTGGAAATATCTTCAACAATAAGCCCAATGATGTTCGAATTGCCGGTTCTTAGGCTTCGGGCAATCTGGTTGGGCTTGTAACCGCTCTCGGCAATGATTTTTTGTACCTTCTTGATCACCGCATCGCTAATCGACTTTTCTTTGGCCTTTCCATTAATGATAAATGAAACCGTGGTAATAGATACCTTGGCCTTTAGTGCTATGTCTTTAATAGAGAGGGCTTTCATGTTTAGATTTTGCTGATCGCTTCAAATATATCATTAAAGTTCGAAAATAGCTTATTTAGAGCAGTTGTAGCACTTGCCATTTGTTAAATTATGTTATTTCAAGGCATCCACAATAAGCTTGGCTGTTCGCTGCGAAGCGCCTGCACTACCCATTTTAATGGCCAGTTCTTCATAATCGGCCAACATTTTTACGCGCCCCTCTCCTTCGGTAACAAGTTTGAGGTTTTTTGCGATAAGTGCCGCATTGCAGTCTTCCTGGATCAGTTCTTTGACCACTTCCCTATCCATAATGAGGTTAACCAAAGCAATAAACCTGATTTTTACCAGTAAACGCGCAATGGCCACCGACACGTTGCCGCCACGGTAAAGCACTACTTGGGGCACTTTGAACAAAGCGGTTTCTAAAGTGGCCGTGCCCGATGCTACCAAAGCTGCATGGGCATGGTGCAGCAACTGGTAGGTTTGCGAGAAAACCAAGTTGGCCGGCCTCTCGTTAATGTACTGCTGATAATACTGCTCGCTAAAGGTTGGTGCCGCGCCAATCACAAACTGATAATCGGAGAACTGGCTTACCACGGCTAACATATCGGGCAACAAACGCTCTATTTCTTGTTTGCGGCTGCCTGGCAACAAGGCCACAATCGGTTTATCGCTCAACTGGTTGTCGGCCCTGAAATTAGGATTAGGCACAAACTGTCCGATTTCATCCAACAGGGGATTGCCCACATAATTTACCTCCATGCCCCATTCCTTGTAAAAACTAACCTCGAAAGGCAGGATGCAGAACATCTGGTCGACTATACGTTTGATTTTGAGCACACGTTTTTGGTTCCAGGCCCAAACCTTTGGCGAAATATAATAGCAAACCTTGATGCCTTGCTGCTTGGCAAACTCGGCGATTTTGAGGTTAAAGCCCGGAAAATCTATCAATATCAGCGCTTCGGGCCGGTAGACTAAGATGTCGGCTTTGCAGGCTTTGAGGTTCTTGAAAATAGTGCGCAGGTTAAACAGTACTTCGGTAAAGCCCATAAAAGCCATATCGGCGTAGTGCTTAACCAGCTCGCCACCTTCTGCCTGCATCTTATCGCCACCAAAATACCTGAACGTGGCGGTTGGATCTTCTAATTTCAATGCCTTCATCAAATTGGCTCCATGCAAATCGCCAGAGGCCTCGCCTGCTACAAGGTAATATTTCATTTGGTTTGGTTCATTAGTATCATTGGTGTCACCAGTTCATTAGAGGATTAGTCATGGGTTGATTGCCTTGTTGTTCAATTGCTATATTGTTTAATTGTAAACTATTCAACTTCGGGCCCCCATTTTAAAGCACCTTATAAAAAAAGAAGGCAAAGGCCCATAAAAATGTGATGCTTAAAATGCCGCGCCCCACATGCTCCTTATTGATTTTAAAAAAGTAGTTCATCAGAAAGGCATTGATGGCTACGCAACCAATGAGCAATAAATCGGCATGTTGCAAAGCTTTAACATGTTGCATCAGGTACCAAACCAGGAAACCCGGCACCAGCGGGGCCAGCAAACCAACAGCCATGCCCATCCAAACGTTGTTTTTGATTGCCTTGATTTTTTCTTGCATGGCTAACCTAGATTTGCGCCATCCGGGCCTGCGGTTTTCTCCACTTTCGATTGTGCCTTTGGCCTGGCGTTGAAGTCCCAGCCATTCAAAATTGGGATGGCATGGTGTGCAGTCAAGTCGAACTGAACCGGCACCACCGAAGCATAGCCATGATCCAATGCCCAAACATCGGTATCTTCGCCTTTGTCGTAGTTTTCGAACACACCGGTTAACCAGTAGTAAGGCCTTAGGTAGGGATCTTTTCTTTCTTCAAAATCTTCGGCCCATTTGGCATTGGCCTGCCTGCAGATTTTAATGCCTTTGATGTGTGCCCCTTTTGGAAAATTGACATTGAGCAGCGTAGCTTCAGGCAATCCGTGGCTCAGCACTTGCAGGGCGATAGTCTTGATAAATGGCTTGCAGTGGCTAAAATCGGCATCCTGGGCAAAATCATCGAGCGAAAACCCAATAGAGGGGATTTTCTCGATGGCACCTTCTACCGCGGCCGACATGGTACCCGAGTAAATGACATTGATCGAGTTGTTCAGTCCATGGTTGATGCCCGATACGCAAAGATCTGGCTTTTTGCCTTTAAACACCTTGTTGACGGCCAGTTTAACGCAATCGACCGGCGTACCCGAGCATTTGTACATCTCTACGCCAGGATAAAGGTCTACCCGATCGAACCGCAGCGGCTTGCCAATGGTAATGGCATGGCCCATGCCCGATTGGGGGCCATCGGGTGCCACTACAACAACATGTCCGATTTCCTGCATCACTTCGATGAGGTTTTTAATACCGAGAGCGGTAATTCCATCGTCGTTAACCACCAAAATGGTAGGCTTTTGGGTATCTTTATTCATACGGTAAAAATACGAGAAATAATCAGAAGCCCGGCTCCCGTTTTACAATAGTTAATTTTCATCCCATTTTTTTGGAAAAGTAATCGCCAGCCACTTATATTTGATCACTAACTTATTGGCCATCAAACATTCTTAACCGCAAGCCAGGCTTGTCTTCGAATCTTGACCCACTTAAATCATATAAAACTGATGAAAACCAAACTCTTACTCTTTGTCTGTCTTTTGCTGGCGGGCAATCAATTATTGGCGCAGTCTACCTATCAATGGAAAACGGCCACCTCTGGGGGATACACTTATAAATATGTAACCAACGACCCTTCTAAAACCCGTTTTTATACTTTGAAAAATGGACTGACCGCTATTCTTTCGCCCAACAACAAAGAGCCTAACATCCAATGGCGCATGAGCGTAAGAGCCGGCAGCAACACCGACCCTAAAACCAATACGGGTTTGGCGCATTACCTGGAGCATTTGCTTTTTAAGGGTACCGACAAATTTGGCACTAACAACTGGACCAAAGAAAAGCCCCTGCTCGACAAAATCGATGCGCTTTACGAAAAGTACAACAAAACAACCGACCCGGCCCAGCGCAAGGAAATCTACAAAGAAATAGACAAAACTTCTGGCGAAGCCTCGAACTTCTCTATTGCCAACGAATACGACAAAATGATTGCCGGCATTGGTGGCAATTCTTCTAATGCGCATACCTGGTACGAAGAAACCGTCTATAACGAAGATTTTCCTTCCAATGCCATCGATAAATTCCTGGCCATCCAAAGCGAGCGTTTCCGCAAGCCTATTTTCCGTATTTTCCATACCGAATTGGAAGCAGTGTATGAAGAAAAGAACCGTGGCTTAGACGACGACGGCAACAAATTGGATGAAGCCATGATGGACAAGCTTTTTCCTACGCACAACTACGGGCAGCAAACTACCATTGGTACCATCGAACACTTGAAAAACCCTTCGCTGGTAGAGATCAAAAAATACTACGATAAGTATTATGTGCCTAACAACATGGCCATCATTTTCGCAGGTGATTTCAATCCTGACGAGATGATCAAGAAGATAGACAAATCTTTCAGCTATATGGCACCCAAACCTGTAGTGCTGTACAATCCGGTTCCCGAAAAACCATTAACCAGCATCCAGAAAGTTGATGTGTATGGCCCTAGCGCCGAGGCAGTAGAAATCTACTACCGCGGCTATCCCGAAAATTCGCAGCAAAGCCTATTGCTCGAATTGATCCGTAGCATATTGACCAATGGCAAGGCCGGCTTGATCGACATTAACCTGAACAAGCAGCAAAAAGTGCTTAGGGCAAGTGCCAGCTATCAGCAAATGAAAGACTACGGCGTATTCAATCTTTCGGCCCAACCGAAACAAGGCCAAACTTTGGAACAAGTAGCCAAATTACTCTTGGAGCAGGTTGACTTGCTTAAACAAGGCAATTTTGACGACGAACTGCTCAAAGCGATCGTAGCCAACAGAAAGCTAAGCTTTTTACAGGCTTTCGACAGCAACAACAACAGGGCCGAAAACCTTTCGACAGAATTTATCCTGAACAGGGGTACCAAATGGGACAAAAACTTAGGTGAAATTGAAGCAACTTCAAAAATTACCAAGGCCCAAGTGCTAGCCTTTGCCAAAGAGTTCTTTAAAGACAACTACGTTATCGGCTATAAGCACAAAGGCGAAGACAAAAACGTAATCAAGGTAGAAAAACCTGCCATTACGCCAATCAACGCGAACGCCAACTTGACCTCGCCATTTGTAAAAAGCATTTTAGAGGCTCCGGTAAAACCGATTGCGCCTAAATTCTTGGATTACCAAAAAGACATCGCCTATGGCAAAGTTGGTATTGCCGATTTGTTGGCCACCAAAAACAACGACAATTCTATCTTCAGAATGACTTACAGGCTGAACATCGGTGCCAACAACTATAAACTGTTACAATATGCCTCAAGCTACCTGCCTTACCTAGGTACAGACAAATATAGCGCCGAAGACCTGAGCAAGCAGTTTTATAACATTGCCTGCACCTACAACCTAAGCGTTGGCGCAGATAACACAACCATCAGCATCAGTGGTTTGCAGGAAAACTTCGACAAAGCGGTAAGTTTGGTTGAGCATATCCTTGCCCACGTAAAAGTAAACGAAAAAGCGCTGGAAGAACTGAAAAGCAGCATCTTGAAAGGCCGTGAAAATGCCAAGCTCAACAAAGGCCAAATTATGAATGCCCTGACTTCTTACGCACAATATGGCAGCTTAAACCCTTTCAATAATGTGCTGACCAACGAAGAGGTAAAAAACATCAAAGCCTCCGACCTGGTTGATTTGCTGCACAACCTGACCAATTACGAGCACATCATTACTTATTATGGACCAAAAGATCTGGCCAGCATTGCACCTGAAATCAAGAAACAGCATTTATTGCCCAAAGAGTTTACTCCGGCTGCCCCTGCAAAAGTGTACACCTATACAACGCAGGATGCCAATAAGGTATATTTTGCCAATTACGACATGGTGCAATCGGAAATCCGCTGGTTGAGAAACACCGGGGTTTACAACAAAAACGATGCGGCCAGCATCCAGGTATTTAACAGTTATTTTGGCGGAGGCATGGGTTCTATCGTTTTCCAAACCATTAGGGAATCGAAAGCATTAGCCTACTCTACTTTTGCCACTTACGTATCGCCAGACAGGGCCGACAAACAGTATAGCATGGTAGCTTATGTTGGCAGCCAAGCCGATAAAATGACTGATGCCGTAAACGGAATGAACGAGCTGCTGAACGTGTTGCCAAAAAGCGAAAAATCGTTCGATGGCGCCAAGGCAAACGTGGTTAACAATATAGAAACCGCCCGCATTACCAAAGATGCTGTGATTTACAGCTACCTGGCCGACAAAAAACTAGGCTACGACCACGATTCGAGAATTGATCTTTACAGAGAACTTAAACCGATCAATTTCGACAGCATCAAAGCCTTCCATGGCGAAAAAATTGCCAATAAGCCATACACCTACCTGATTGTGGCTTCTGATAAGAGAGTGAAATTGGAAGACATGCAGAAATTTGGCACAGTAACCACTTTAACCTTAGAGCAATTGTTCGGCTACTAAGTCAACAGCAGCTCATGTGCAAAGGCCGTTTCGATGATGTCGAAGCGGCCTTTGTGTTGATTAGACAACCCATTTCCTATTTTAGGAGATTAAAGCTATTTTTAACGCATGCGCTTCCTACCCCTCGTTATCTTGTTTGTGTTCTTAAGTTTGTGGGCAAATGCCCAAGACCCTTTAGACAACCGCCTGAAGGCTTATGGCGAAGCCAAACAAAATGCCAACCTCTTTGTGCATTTCGACAAAAACGTTTACACCAACTACGAAACGGTATGGTTTACAGCCTACCTGATCAGGAAAAGTAAATCTCCCATCAATGAGCACAAACTCATTTCGGTAGCTTTGATTAGGGATGCCGACAGTACAGTGGTGATTGAAGAACGATTTCCGATGCAGAACGGCCTGGCTTTTGGCAGCCTTGTTTTACCCGATTCGTTATTAACGGGCGATTATCGCTTGCTAGCCATCACCGATAGACTGGTCAACAATAGTCCTGAAGCCATGTTTGTACAGCCGATTACCATTAAAACCAATATGAGCGAACCGTTTAAGGCCAGCATGAAACTATTAGAACCCAGCAACAACAAAGTGCTGCTTTCGGTTACCTCTAAAGACAACCGCTTTTTGCCCAAGCCAACTACCGTAAGTTATAAATATGGTAATTTGACAAAAACAGCCAAAACAGATGCATCTGGACAACTTTTGTTGGAACTCCCCAAACAAGAAAACATTTCGGACCCCAACTTGCGCGTTAAGCTCAAATACGAAAAAGACAGCAGCTTGATCAGTATGGCCCTACCATTGGATAAAAACAGGGCAAGCGTAAAGTTTTATCCCGAAGGTGGAAATTTAGTTACCGGTTTGCCCATGAACATTGCCTGGGAGGTGAAAGACCAATTTCAGATGCCACTTGCGCTCTCCGCCTTGCTGTTCAAGAACAACAAAGTAATCGACACCATCGAAACCAGCAGCTATGGCATGGGCAAGTTCAGGTTGCTGGCCGATGCTGGCGCGGATTATACGGTAAAACTGATCCATTCGGGCTTGAGAGACAGTATTTATCATTTACCTATGTCGTTAGAGAAAGGCATCAGCTTAAGTATTGCCGAAGCCCTTGCGCAAGACAGCCTCCGGATCGGCCTGCGCACCAACAACCCTAAAAAACTGATTATCCGCATCCATAACTTCAGGGAAAACTTTATATATGCACCTTTTGAGATGGAACAACAGTTCAGAACCCTCAAAATTCCACTAACCGAGGTTCCCAAAGGACTTAACACCATCACCATTACCGACAGTTTGGATAGGCCATTGGCCGAACGTATGTTTTTTGCCCATTACGACAACAACCCGAAACTGAGCCTCAATACCGACGAACAAAATTACACGCAAAGGCAAAAGGTAAGCCTGAGCCTAAAGCTCGACAGTAAAATCGAAAATGCCATCGTCTCTATCGCCTGTGTACAAGACAATAGGCTTAACGGCAAAAATGCCAACGATATCGAGAGCTATACTTTTTTGAACAACGAACTTGAACAACTGCCCCTCAATCTTAACGGCCAAGCCTACAAAGACAAGGCTTACCTTGAGCAGGTGTTATTGGTTAAAGGCTGGCGAAGATATACCTGGCAAGAGCTACAGCAATTCAACACCATCGCTGCTGACCTTAAAACAGATAGCCTGGAAGTGATCGGAAAAATCACCAAATCGAAAAAAGAGCTGACAGAGCCCGTTACCATCGGCATATTTAATCCGCAGCAAATGGCTTTTGCAACCAGCAGCAACACCGGCTTGTTCAATTTCAACACCAGCGAGCTGATGGCAGAAGCCGGCAAAAAAATGTACCTGTTTATCAATGCCAAAAACAAACTGCCATACCACATTGAAGTAATCGATGCATTTAGCGATATGAATGCCAAATTGAGGCACCAGATTTCCTATCAAAACAACATTTTGCCTTCCAACCTGTTAAACAACAGCGAACTCGTGCTCAAAAGCAACGAAAAAGCCATCAGGCTTAAAGAAGTGACCATTACAGCCAAAAAAGACAACCATCTCAATTTTGGCAGAGGGCTACCCGGCAGCAATGCTTGTGGCGATTATGTATGCCGGTACAACATCCTCAATTGCCCCAACCATATTGGTGACCCAAACAATACCCAGCCAGTTCCAGGCCGAATGTACATAACAAACGGCCATTCGATGTTGTACACCGAGTGCAAAGAGAGCATAGCCAGCAATGGCAACGAAATCTTCACGCCGGTAAAGGGCATCCGATTACAGAAGGAATTTTACCTGAACGACTATAAAGAACCCCAAGAGCCTGCATTCTTCTCAACGGTTTATTGGAATTATGCAACACTGCTCAAAGGCGGAAAAACTCAAGATATCAGCTTTTATACCAGCGACATTACCGGAAAATTCAGGATTGTGGTACAGGGCTTAACCGACAACGATGTGATCTATGCCGAACGCTTTTTCGAAGTGAAAGCCAAACAAAAAAGCGACCCCTAAAAGAAGTCGCTCGTTGATGTAAAAATCAGAGAGAATTAATCCATTTTACCAATTCGTCTCTTGCTTTACCAGTTTTTTGCTGCAATCGGCCCAACAATTCGTCGTCCTGGCCCTCTTCGTGTTTCAGATCATCGTCAGTTAAATCTGCGTAGGCCTGCTTCACCTTTCCTTTGATCTCGTTCCACTTTCCTTTCAATTCTAGCTTATCCATAGGTTTTTTGATTTAGTTCAATACTCTATTTGTTAGCTAAATAACAGACCAGCACGGTTATTGTTTTTAAAAGATTGGATAGTTATGTTTTGGGATTATTAAAGGGGTAAATTAATTCCAGCTTTAGACTTTCACCTTCCGCCACTTAAAGCTGT
This sequence comes from Pedobacter sp. TM02, assembly GCF_059705275.1. Lineage (NCBI taxonomy): Bacteria > Pseudomonadati > Bacteroidota > Sphingobacteriia > Sphingobacteriales > Sphingobacteriaceae > Pedobacter > Pedobacter sp. TM02. Next base: position 854,307 of record NZ_AP046530.1, on the reverse strand, counting down.
CTCGATTTACCAATAATCTCCTGTACCACCGCTGGATCTAGCAAAGTGCTGATATCGCCTAAATTCGAAGTATCGCCTTCGGCCACCTTGCGCAAAATACGGCGCATAATTTTACCCGACCTCGTTTTAGGCAAACCCGATACAAACAAAATCTTATCGGGTTTGGCAATTGCTCCAATAATACGCGTTACGGTTTGCAGGATATCCTTTCTGGTCAATTCTTCATCCTTGCTCAATCCCGGATAGATGACAAAGGCAAAAATGCCTTGTCCCTTAACCTCGTGCGGATAGCCGACCACGGCACTTTCGATTACACCAGCGTGCATATTGATGGCATTTTCAACTTCGGCCGTGCCAATACGGTGGCCAGAAACGTTAATTACATCGTCAACCCTTCCGGTAATGCGGTAGTAGCCATCTTCGTCGCGCAAGCAGCCATCGCCTGTAAAATAAAGGTTTTCGTAGGTAGAAAAATAAGTTAAACGGCAACGCTCATGGTCGCCATAAGTGGTACGCAACATGCCAGGCCACGGAAACCTGATGCACAAATTACCATTAACACCATTGCCTTCGATTTCCTTGCCCTGCTCATCAACCAAGATAGGCTGTATGCCCGGCAAAGGCAGGGTAGCAAAGCTCGGCTTGGTTGGCGTTACAAAGGCGATAGGCGAAATCATGATCCCTCCGGTTTCGGTTTGCCACCAGGTATCAACAATCGGGCAGTTTTTCTTGCCTATCTCTTCGTCGAACCAGTGCCAAGCCTCTTCGTTAATCGGCTCTCCTACCGAACCCAATACACGCAGGCTGCTCAAATCTTTGCCCTGAACAGGCGCTGAGCCAAATCCCATTAACGACCGGATGGCCGTAGGTGCGGTATACAATATATTGACCTGATGCTTTTCTACAATATCCCAGAACCTCGAAGCATTCGGATAAGTCGGAATGCCTTCGAACATCAGCGTGGTGGCACCTTGCGAGAGCGGTCCGTAAACAATATACGAGTGGCCGGTAATCCAACCGATATCGGCTGTACAGAAATATACTTCTCCTGGCTGGTAATTGAATACATTTGAAAAAGTATAGCCGGCATACACCATGTAGCCACCACAGGTATGCACTACCCCTTTGGGCTTGCCGGTAGAACCCGAAGTATAGAGGATAAACAGCATGTCTTCGGCGTCCATTTCTTCGGCCGGGCAGTTCGAATCAACCAATTTGATCTCGTCTTCCCACCAGCAGTCTCTTCCTTTAAGCATCGATACCGGCGTACGGGTATGCGTAAGCACGATTACTTTTTCGATGGTAGGACAACCGATCAGGGCATCGTCTATCACTTCCTTCAGCTGGATCTGCTTATTGCCACGGAATGCGCCATCGGCGGTTACCACCACCTTACAGGCGGCATCGTTGATACGGTCGGCGATAGATTTGGCAGAAAAGCCACCAAACACCACCGAGTGCACGGCGCCGATACGGGCACAGGCCAGCACGGCCACGGCCAATTCGGGTACCATAGGCATGTAGATGCACACACGGTCGCCCTTTTGCACGCCATTCTTTTTAAGCACGTTGGCAAACCTGCAAACCTGCTCGTGCAGTACACGGTAAGTCAAGGTAATGCTTTCCTTTTCAGGATCGTTGGGTTCCCAAACAATGGCGGGCGTATCGCCATTTTCGGCAAGGTGCCTGTCTAGGCAGTTTTCGGTAATATTGAGTTTGGCTCCTTCGAACCATTTGATATCGGGTGTGGTAAAATTCCACGACAGTACATGGTCCCATTTCTTTTTCCAAAGGAAATGGGAGGCTATGCCTGCCCAGAACTCTTCTGGCTGGTTAATGCTTTTTTGGTACGTTTCTTGGTATTCTTCAAAGGAATTGATCTGCATATAGGTAATTTTAGGTATATGGTTAGCCAAATATAATCGTTAATCGCCAAAAATTTAGAAAAACCATGGCCATAAATACCGCAAATCGTATATTTGATACAATTACTATTAACTGAAACACACCATGAAACAAAAACTTTTCCTTTTGCTATTCCTTTTTATTGGAATAGCCACGGCTAATGCCAGCATTATCAAGAACAGCAACCTGCAAACCGACACCTTGAAAAAAGGCAAGAATTATATCCTTTTTAACAAATCGGCCAACATAGACGAGGTGAATTTCAGCGTCAACAAAAAGAAAGAGAACGTATTGGTTATCCGTTTCGGCTATCCTAATCCGGGTGCGCCTACCAACAACATTAACGGCGCCATACAGCAAAGCAAAACGCAATATGGCGAACCTGAAGCCATTCCGGTTTTCGACAAGATCGAAATCGTTAAAGGCAAATACGAAAACATCAAAGTGGAGAAGGAAAATACGCTCAGAAACAGATTTACGTTAACAGAGCTTCAATTTCCTTTGCATTTAAAGTTAACCAGCGGCAAGGAAACCATCGAATTTGAGCTTCAGGAGGCTGGTTATTGGAACATGGCCATTATGCTCAAAAAAAATAATTAGCATTCGCTTGACGTTTACAAAAAAAATTCTGATATTTGCAAACTCTTAAAAAATTAAGAAGTAGCGAACAATCAAATAATAATAAAGTCATGTCAAGAGTTTGTGATTTAACCGGAAAAATGGCGATGTCGGGACATAATGTTTCTCACTCGAACGTTAAAACGAAACGCAAGTTTTACCCGAACCTACAGCTTCAGAAATTTTATATCCCTGAAGAAGATCGTTGGATAACACTAAAAGTGTCTACTTCGGCTATCAAAACCATCAATAAAATTGGTATTTCAGAAGCCATCAACCGCTTCGTGAAAAAAGGATATTTGTAAAAAACACTTGCTGATCTGTATCGGCATTAACAAAAAATAAAATGGCAAAAAAAGGCAATAGAGTACAGGTTATTTTAGAGTGCACTGAGCATAAAACTAGTGGTATGCCAGGTATGTCTAGATATATTTCTACCAAGAACCGTAAAAACACTACCGAGCGTTTAGAATTGAAAAAATTCAACCCTGTATTGAAAAAAGTAACCGTACACAAAGAAATTAAATAAGGTTGAAGGCCGGAAGCAAAAGGTTTAAGGCTTTAAATCCTCATTCACTTGATCTTTCACTCAATCATTAAACTTAATAAGACATGGCAAAGAAAGTAGTTGCAACCCTTAAAACAGGTACCGGAAAAGAGTATTCGAAAGTAATTACAATGACAAGATCACCAAAAACTGGTGCTTATTCTTTCAAAGAAATCATTGTACACAACGATCACGTAAAAGATGCGCTTGCTAACAACAGCAAGTAGTCTTATCCACGAATAGCATGAAAGGCCGTTCCGTATTAAACGGAAGGGCTTTTTTTATTTTAACAACATTTTATGGGTCTATTTGATTTTTTCAAGAAAAAAGAAACCGCGCCAGAAGCTCAGGAAGCTTTAGACAAAGGCCTGGAAAAAACCAAAGAAGGTTTTTTGAGCAAAATCACCAAGGCGGTTGCCGGCAAATCGACGGTAGACGACGACGTGCTCGATAACCTGGAAGGCGTTTTGATTACTTCTGACGTCGGGGTAGCCACTACCCTAAAAATCATCGAACGCATTGAGGCCAGGGTAGCCAGAGACAAATATTTATCGACCGCCGAGTTTAACCACCTGCTGCGCGACGAAATCCAGCTCATGCTGGCCGAAAACAACAGCAATGATTTCCGTAATTTCGAATACGGCAACCACAAGCCTTACGTTATTATGGTGGTAGGCGTAAATGGCGTGGGCAAAACTACGACCATTGGCAAACTGGCGCACAAACTAAAAAATGAAAACCTGAAAGTGGTATTGGGCGCGGCCGATACTTTCCGCGCCGCGGCTGTAGACCAGATCAAACTTTGGGGCGAGCGCGTAGGCGTACGCGTAGTGGCACAGGCGATGGGTTCTGATCCTGCTTCCGTTGCCTTCGATACCCTGCAATCGGCGGTTGCCAATCAGGAAGATGTAGTGATTATCGATACGGCCGGCCGTTTGCACAACAAAATCGGCTTGATGAACGAGCTGGGCAAAATCAAGAACGTGATGCAAAAAGTAGTGCCTCATGCTCCACACGAAATCTTGCTGGTACTAGATGGCTCTACCGGGCAAAACGCATTTGAGCAATGCAAACAGTTTACCGAAGCCACCGACGTGAATGCATTGGCCATTACCAAATTAGACGGTACGGCCAAAGGCGGCGTAGTGATCGGTATTTCCGACCAGTTTAAAATTCCAGTAAAATATATCGGCGTTGGCGAAAAAATGGACGACTTGCAGTTGTTCGACAAAAAAGAATTCGTTAACTCCCTTTTCAAATAAAATGATTACAAAAAAGGCTATAAAATCGGTTACCAAACCTAAAATCAACGTGATTACCCTGGGCTGTTCTAAAAACACCTACGATTCGGAAGTATTGATGGGACAGCTGCGTGGCAATAACCTTGCCGTTGAGCACGAATCCAATCGCTTAGGCAAAGATGATATCGTGGTAATCAACACCTGCGGTTTTATCGACAATGCCAAGCAGGAATCGATTGATACGATTTTGCAATATAGCCAGCTTAAAGACGAAGGCAAAGTTGGAAAAGTAATTGTTACCGGCTGTCTTTCTGAGCGCTACAAGCCCGAACTCGAATCGGAAATTACCAACGTAGATGCCTATTTTGGCACCAACGACCTGCAGAATATCCTGCATACCCTTGGCGCCAATTACAAGCACGAGCTGATTGGTGAGCGTTTGCTCACTACTCCATCGCATTTTGCCTATTTTAAGATTGCCGAAGGCTGTAACCGTCCCTGTTCATTCTGTGCCATTCCGTTAATGCGTGGCAAGCACGTTTCGAGAGACATGAACGAATTGGTAAATGAAGCCAAAATATTGGCGGCCAATGGCACCAAGGAACTGATTTTGATTGCACAGGATTTGACCTACTACGGCCTCGACATTTATGGCAAACGCAACCTCGACGAATTATTGCGCCGCCTTTCTGATGTAAACGGCATCGAGTGGATCAGGTTGCAATACGCCTACCCTTCTGGCTTCCCCATGGAAATTCTGGATGCCATGAACGAACGCGAAAACATCTGCAAATACCTGGACATGCCTTTGCAGCACATTACAGACAACATGCTGAAATCGATGCGCAGGGGAATTACCAAGCAAAAAACCATCGATATCGTGAACGAAATCAGGGCCAAGGTACCGAAAATCGCCATGCGTACCACTTTAATTTGTGGCTATCCCGGCGAAACCGAAAGAGATTTTGAGGAAATGTACAACTGGGTAGAAGAAACCCGTTTCGATCGCCTGGGCTGCTTTACCTACTCGCACGAAGAAAAAACACATGCCTACAATTTGGTTGACGATGTTCCTGAAGAAGTGAAACAAGAACGCGTAGATGCCATTATGGAACTGCAGCAAGGTATTTCTTTCGATATCAACCAAACCAAGATTGGCCAAACCTACAAAGTATTGGTAGACAGAAAAGAAGGCGATTTCTTTATTGGCCGTACCGAGTTCGACTCGCCCGAGGTAGACAACGAAGTACTGATCGATGCCCATTCTGGCTATGCCGCCGTTGGCAGTTTTGTTCAGGTTAAAATAGACCGTGCCGAAGATTTCGACCTGTATGGACAAATTGTAAAATAAACATAGCTGCTATCATTTTGACCGCATTAATTTGCAACTTGCCCGAATATTGTCAAAGTTCAAACCCAGATGAAGGCTAAATACATCTCCTACCAAGATACCCACTCGTTTTCTAAACTTGTTTTAGATTATGTAGACGACGAAGAATTCCTGCGCCCTTTTTACAACTTCAGGCCCGATATGCAAGGGCTGAAACAAGCCGTGGCCGCCAGGAATTTTAAAGGAGACCGAAAAATACTGGTCGACGTTTTAACCCAGCAATACCAGCACCTTCAAACCCATCAGGCCGTTAGCCAAAATATTGCGCTCCTGGCCAATGAAAATACGTTTACAGTAACCACGGGCCATCAGCTCAACCTCTTTACCGGCCCCCTGTATTTCATCTACAAAATAGTAACCACCATTAATTTAGCCATCGAGTTAAAAATGGCCAACCCCGAGAAGAACTTTGTTCCGGTGTATTGGATGGCTACCGAAGACCACGATTTTGAGGAAATCAACCACGTTAGCGTGGATGAAAAAAACATCAGCTGGATTCAGCAGACCAATGGTGCTACCGGTCGTTTGAGTACCAAGACCGTTGTGGCCGCCGTCACGGCATACAAAGGTTATTTGGGCATCAGCAAAAATGGCAAGAAATTGGCCAAACTGATAGAAAATGCCTACCTCAACAATGATAATTTGGCAGAGGCTACCCGTGTATTGGTCAACAGCCTATTTGAACAGTATGGCTTGGTAATCATCAATGCGGATGATGCCCAGTTCAAAAAAGAATTCGCACCGATTATTGAGCGGGATATTCTTGGACAACACAGTTCAAAACTGACCGACCAAACCAGCGAAGAACTGACTAAAAACGGCTATAAAACACAGGTTAACGGACGTGAAATCAATTTCTTCTACCTGATAGACAACCTGAGGGAACGGATAATCGAAAAAGATGGCTTGTATACGGTTAACCATACCGATATCAGCTTTACACAGGCCACATTGGTTAAGGAAATAGACGAACATCCTGAAAGGTTTAGTCCGAATGTGATCATGCGACCGCTTTATCAGGAAGTGATTTTGCCCAATATTGCCTACATTGGCGGTGGCGCCGAAGTTTCTTATTGGATGCAGCTCAAAGCCAATTTCGATTATTATCAAATCGATTTTCCTGTTTTGTTGCTGCGCAATTCGGCTTTGCTGATTGATCAGCGCAGTGCAGACAACCTCCACAAACTCGGCTTCAAATTTGAAGATGCCTTTTTAAGTACCGAGACCCTGCAAAAAAGATGGATCAATGAAAACAGCGAGGCTAATTTAAACCTGGCCGACGAAACCCGGGCTATACAGGCCGTTTTTGACCAGATCAAGCTGCATGCCTTCAAAATTGACAAAACCCTGGAAAGTTCGGCCGATTCGGCTAAAACAAAAACCAGCCACTTGTTGGCCAATTTGGAGAAAAAATTGTTCAGGGCCGAAAAACGCAAACATGATGTTTCGTTAAAACAGATAGAAAATGTAAAGAACAGGCTTTTCCCTAATGGCACCTTGCAAGAACGCGTGCTTAACCTGGCTCCGATGTATGTCAATTATGGCGACGATTTTATTGCTTCGCTCATTGAAAATTTCCAGCCATTGGGTGGCGATTTTACTTTGCTGCTTCCATAAAGTATAGGTTAAGGCTCAAGTCTCAATACTCATATCTCAATACTCACATCTCAAAACCCACGTCTCATAGCCCACCAAGAATGAACTTTATCACTTTTACCGAAGAACAGCTCCGAAGCTTTACCTACAGTGTTTTTAAACAGATGGGCTGTACCGATGCGCACGCCAATCTGGCAACCGATGTACTGATCCGTTCTGATTTGCGTGGCATTGATTCGCATGGAGTAGCCCGTTTAAGTGGCTATGTGCGTCTTTGGGAAAAACAGCGGATCAATGCTACTCCCAATATTAAAGTTGTACATGAAACACCTACCACCGCCACCGTTGACGGTGATGGCGGATTGGGCCTGGTGGTAGCACCATTTGCCATGCAAATTGCCATGCAAAAGGCCAAGCAATATGGCAGCGGCTGGGTAGCGGTTAAAAACTCGAACCATTTTGGTATTGCTGGCTATCATGCTTTATTGGCTGTTGAGCAAGATATGATTGGCATGAGCATGACCAATGCAAGCCCACTGGTAGCCCCAACTTATGCCAACGAACGGTTATTGGGCACCAATCCTATTTGTTATGCTTTTCCGGCAGGACAACATCCTCCTGTGGTAGTCGACATGGCTACCGCAGCAGCAGCCAATGGCAAACTGGAAATTGCGCAAAGAGCCAATACGGCTATTCCGGATGGCTGGGTGCAAGACGCCAACGGGCAACAATCGACCAACCCGAACGAATTAAAAAACGGAGGCTCATTATTGCCTTTAGGAAGCGATAAGGCCCATGGCAGCCACAAGGGCTACGGCCTGGGTGCTACGGTCGATATTTTATCGGCAGTACTTTCTGGCGCCAATTACGGTCCATGGGTACCTCCTTTCGTGGCCTTTTTAGAGCCTCCTACCGATCCGGTGGGCGAAGGCATTGGCCACTTTCTGGGTGCCATGCGCGTAGATGGATTCAGGCCCATTACTGATTTTAAAAACCACCTCGACAACTGGATTGAACGTTTTAAAGGCGCTGCCACGGTTGACCCAGACCAAAAGGTGATCATCCCCGGCGAGCCCGAACACGCTTTTGAACAAGCAAGAAAACTGGAAGGCATCCCACTCATCGATGTGGTGGTTCACGACCTGAACGAATTGGCCGCCAAGCTCGGCATAGCTAAACTCCATTAAAAAAGAAAGGGAAGCCCTAGGCGTTCCCTTTCATCACCAACTTATAAACTATAAGCTAATCTACATCACATAACAGCTTTGATGCAGATCATCTTATCTTACTATTCTATTTAAGGCATCCAGTACAGTTTTTTGGCTGATTGTGCTGTTTTATCGGCTCCTCCGGTCACTGCTGTCCAATTGGTACCGTTGTTGGTCTGCTCATCATCTGGATAAGGCAAACGTACAATGTTCGATGGCGCAGCCGTAGCATCTCGTGGTACCAAACCAGTCCTTCTTACAATGGCCCAAGCTTCTGCCGGCTGCCAGGTAGTGGCAATCCAAGCCTGCGTAGCAATTTTGGTTAAGGCATCATTGTCATTAGCACCATTGTACAATACTTTGGGGTTGCTTAACATCGTTGTCATTTCTGTCGCCGTTGGCGGTGTAGGCACGCGACCAGCCCATCTTGGCGATTTTTGGGTATAATAGTACCAGAAATCGACCGAAGCTTTAACTCCTGCTTCGTATTCGGCTTTTGCAGTTACGATGTTTTTGCTCACACCCATACCACGCTGGTAGATTTCGGCCTTTAGGAAATGTACATCGGCCTCTGAAATAATCAGTGTTGGACGGTATTTATTATCGGTGGCCAAGTAAATGTTAAAGGCCGAGAATATATTTCCCGGATCGCTGCCAACTGGTTTCTTAACGATTGAGTTAACAGGATCATTAGGATAAGGGTTTCCCCCATCCACAACAGAGAGGTTTTGCGGAGCAGGCACCCATTTATCGGCATTGTTGGTCATGAACCAGATTTTGCAGCGCGGATCGAAGATGCCCGAACCATCGTTGGCCATTGTTGACGACATCTGGTTCCACATATTGCTGCCCATACGTAAAGCCGAAACTGAGGCTTCGCGGAATATGTAATAATAGTCTACTTCAACATTTACCGCTGCTGGCCAAAATCCGAAGTTGTCTTTTTCAAGGGCTCCCAGGCTCTGTGCATTAGGCAGAGGCTTATTGTTATTGATGATATCGGTAATGATGCCACTGGCAAGCGCCTGCTCTTTATTGTACAAGCGTACGGCATAACGGAGCAAGATGGCGTTTCCAAATTTCCTGTAGGCTGTTATGTCATTGCCCAGGAAAGAATCGGAAGACCCGATGTTGGTTTGTGTGGCATCGGTTGAAAGGCCATTTACTGCCGCCTGCAGTCCTGGAAGAACGCTTCTATAGATATCTGCTTCCTTATCATAACTAGGACGATAAAAATCTGCCCCGGTCGAAGCCACACCTGCTTTAGAATAAGGGATGTCACCATAATAATCCAACATATGCAGGGTTTTGGCCGCCATCAGGATAGCGGCCATGTTTTTTACATTGGCAAAAGTTCCACTATTTGGGTTCTTGTTGATCAATGCCATCATCTGCTGGTAGTTTTTCAACGAGGTGTAGTAGTTTGACCAGGGACTATTGATGTAATTAAGGTAATTGGCCGTTTTACTTTGTACAGCCTGCTGGTTGGCGGCATGCCAAAACAAAGCCACGTACATGGTTTGGTCTTCGTCTTTGATCATGCTGGCAGCCACGTTATTGAATAGGGCTGGTATAGAAGCCGAATTAACGCTGCCTTCGTTGTAGGGCGTATTCATTTCGGTAAAATCCTTCGTACATCCGGTTAAGGCAAGGATTGCTAAAACAACCCATTTGCCATATATTTTTCTTGCTTTCATGCGAATCTCTTATTATGATTAAAATGATGTTTTAACAGACAAACCAAACGACCTTACTCTTGGCAACGACGAGTATTCTATACCCTGCATATTGCCAATACCGGCCACGCCCTCAGGATTTGTGCCTTTTGGCGCGGTTGTGTAGATATAAAACAAATCACGGCCTATTAATGAAACACTAAGGTTTTGCAATACTTTGGTTTTTCTGACCCAAGTTGCAGGCACAGTATACGTTAGGCTTACCTCGCGGAGCTTAACCCAGGTATTTTCAAAAACAGAAGCCGAACGTGGCAAACCGAAGTGGTTCCAAGAGCCATAGGTACCCAAATAGTACCAGGCCGGATTAACCACATTGGTATTTGGTGTGCCATCGGCATATACGCCGTCGAAAACAATACCGTTGTTGCCAACACTGCCATCAGGATAAACTATAGGCAAACCGCCCCCATCGCGCTCTTTAGTGGTTTCTTTGAGCAAACCGTTGCCCATGGCTGCACTCCAGGTGCCGAAAAAGCTGTCGCCGCCAATCTTGGCATCAACCAAAGTATAGAGCGAAAAGCCTTTATAGCTGAAGGTATTGCTGATGCCTCCGGTCAATTTAGGCTGCGAATTGCCGATTGGCACTTCAGAATCGGTCAGTACCCATTGCGTACCTGCAGTATAGGTTTTGCCGCTAACCGGATCGGTAAAGGTCATTTTATTACCGAGGTTGTCAACGGCATCTTTCACAACTTTTTTGCCGTTCAGGTATTTGAAGTCCTTGCCATAAATGGTTCCGTAGTTATCTCCCACCTTAACCCGCTGCGAAATGCCATAACCGCCAAACAGGTTACCTAGCTGCAATTCGTTGATGCCATCAACCAATGCCAACACTTTAGACCTGGATGTGGCGCCGTTTACAGCAATATTCCAAGTAAAGTCTTTATTTGCGATTGGTGTGGCATTGATGGTAAACTCGAAGCCTTTATTGCCGATAGAACCGCTATTGATTACAATAGACGAATAACCCGACGACATTGGCAGGGCACTGGTCAAGATCTGGTTAAAGGTTTTCATGGTATAGGCGCTCATCGTCAAGTTGAGTCTGTTCTTTAAGAAACCAAGGCTCAGATTCAACTCGTAATTGCGCGAACGCTGTGGCTTAACACCTTCATATTTTAAGGCATCTGGGAATGTTTGCGAAGCCTGTCCATTGTATTGGCTTGTATTGAGCAGGTTGTAAATGGTATAAGGATCGGTATCGCTTCCGGTTTCGGCAAACGATAAGCCCAATTTACCAAAGCTTAGCCAAGGCAATGCCGTCTGCAACTTTGGAATGCCATCGGTAAATACATAGCTCAAACTTGCCGACGGATAAAAATAAGAGTTATAGTTAGAGGCCAAGGTAGACGACCAGTCGTTACGTCCGGTTACATTTAAGAACAAGTAGTTTTTGTAAGACAGGTCTAAGAAACCGAAGGTAGAATTGATCTGCTTTTGGTAGCGTATTTCAGGCACATAGTCGCTCCAATCTTCAGCTATATTGCCGTTGTTGGCGGAAAAGATAAAAGGCCTGATAAAATCTCCTCTGGTTCTGCCAGAAGTTGTATAGTCGTTACGGTAATACGACTCGCCTCCCAGCGTCAAAGCCGCATTAAATTGGTCGAGGAAGAAATTATCCTTGTGCAGCTTTAGAAAACCTGTAATGGTACGGCTCAGCAATTTGGCCTGTGCTTCTTGGTAAGAGCCTTTTGTACCCTGAACATTGGTTGGATAGTTTTTGACTTGTATCACATCGTTCGAATTGTCGATGCCACCTTGGCCAATCATGGTTAACCAATCGGTAACGTCGGCTATAACTTTGGCGCCACCGATAAACTGGTTTCTGTTTAAGGTACTGTTGTTCTTGTAGATATTCCAAAAGGAATTGGTCAGATAGCCTCCATCAAAAGGATAAGCTGGCGCATTTGTAGGAAAATTAGACCTGTTGTTTACATCGTTTTGCGAACCGTCGGCCTTAAAGTCATTCAGTTTCTCTACCGCCGGATCATAACCTCGCTGCGCACCATAAGCCAAGCCCACCCCATAGCCACCACCTATGGTAGGGGTATTTAATCGCGTGTAGTTTACATAGCTTCCGGTAACTTCGGCTCTTAACCTATTGCTTACCTTAACCGATGAACCCAAATTAAAGATATTGCTGTTGTAATTGCTGTTCAATATATTGGCATCGCTCTCATCTCGCGTGTAAGAAAAGCGCAAGGAGCCTAAATCGCTACCGCCAGACAGGGCCACATTGTGTTGTCGAACAAATCCGTTTGGAAAAAACTGCTTCCAGTCGTTTTCAACGGCACTGTAAGGGCGTTGCACGCCGTCGTACCACAATATGGGCTGGCCATCAAATTTTGGTCCCCAAGAAAGTGCACTAGGGAAAGAAAAATATTGCCAGGCATCCATGGCGTTATTGTATGGCAAACTATTGAATGCGCCGCCCACGTAGTCGGTTCCACTTGCGGCAGACCATAGGCCAGTTTGGATTCTTTGGCCGGCCCCATTAATTTTGAACCTTTTGCTCTCGTTGGCAGTCCACATAGAACTGCGCAATCCCGCGCCATATTCATTTTGAAAATCCATGTACTGATAAGGATTGGTGGTTCGCGTGCTGAAGCTATAATCAACACCCAACCCTTTTTTGGCGCCGCCTTTTTTACGGGTAATCAAGATGACGCCATTTGCTCCCCTGGCACCATACAAAGCGGCCGCTGCAGGCCCTTTTAAAACCGTTACATCTTCTATATCTTCCTGATTGATAAAGTTCATGCCTGTGCCCCAGTCTTTGTAACTGCTCACATCCTGGTTTTTATCTTGGGTTAAGCCCATGCTTCTCGAGGCATTGTTGTTGCCGTTATTGTTCAGCGGATCGTTATTGATGGCTACCCCGTCTACAATAACCAAGGCACGGTTATCGCCGGTTAAAGAGGTGTTGCCCCTCACCACAATCCTTGCCGAACCGCCTTCAACTCCTCCGGCCGATTGCGAAATCTGCAAACCAGCTACTTTGCCCATTAAACCCTGGGCAATGGTTGGCGCCTGGGCAATGGTGAGGTCTTTTCCAGCCACGCTTTGCGTTGAATAGCCCAACGCCCGCTTTTCGCGCTTTACGCCAAGGGCCGTTACCACGACCTCGTCGAGGTTACTCGTAGCCGATTCCAGCATTACTGTTAAGTTGTTGGCGGTGCCTACCGTTACTTCCTTGGGCTTGTAGCCAATGTACTTGAATACCAGAATATCACTTTCTGATACCGAAATCGAGAAATTTCCGTCGGCATTGGTACTGGTTGTTTTTGGCGTATTCTTGACCTGAATACTAACGGCTGGCAGCGTTTCGCCACTTGGATCTTTTACCGTTCCCGTAACGGTTTTTTGTGCATAAGCTGCCGTGGCTAAGCCGCCCAGCAGGAGTATGCCTAAACACATTAGATAGATTTTTTTCATAGTTTTACTGGTTTAGTTTTTATTGGGTTAGTGTGTGTTCTAAGTTGGCATGGTTGTCGTGATTAAGGGATGGTCAAATGTTAAAAAATCGGTTTCTCTAGTTAAAAAGGCTATGGGCTATCACCAAGCTTGCCGAAGCCATTAATTCGGCATCTTCTATAAGCTTAGACAAGACAATCGTTGTTTTTTCGGCTATACGCGGAATACAGAATTCGTTGATAGCCTGTTCTATGGCCGGCAACAGCATTTTTCCGGCTTTGGCACCCCTACCGCTCAATACAATGCTTTCGGGGTTCATGATATGGATTAAAGTAGCCAGGCCCTTGCCGATCTGAAAGGCGGCATCTGATAAAATAGCGATGGCCAGGGGATCTCGCTTCACAACCGCATCCAAAAAATGATCGGCTCTGTGTTTTTGTTCGTCTTTAAACAGCTCGCTCATGATTGATACCGAGCCATCGGCCAAAGCTTTTTCTGCATTGGCTACCATCACCAAAAGCGAGGTATCTACTTCAAGGCAACCTACTTTGCCACAAGAACACAGGTTGGAGGTTTTTGACAATGGAATGTGGCTAAATTCGCCTGCATACCCGCTGCTGCCACGGTAAAGGCTTCCATTTACAATCATACCCAAGCCTGTACCCCAGCCAATGTTAACCACCAGCACATCTTTTTTGTCGCGGGCCACCCCAAAATTGAGCTCGGCCAAGGCAATTAAACTCGAATCGTTGTCGATGTGTACCGGAAGGCCCAAAGCCTGGGCTAGGTATTGGCGTAAATTGGAGCCATCTGCAGGCTTAAGGCACGAATAATTGATGCCTTCGGTAATGTTGACAAAGCCGGGCATACCGATGCCTACGCCTAAAATCTGGTTTTTGGCCAAACCTGTGGCCTCAATCTGCCGATTGATAAACCGGCTAAGCTTAGCTACCGCCTCCTGATCCTGAATGTCAAGGTCGAGATTTTTAACGGGCATTACGATTTCTTGGGCCAGGTTGTAAATCACCATTCTGGTTGTAAGCTGATCCATGGCCACTGCAACCACATATTTTTCTTTCTTTGGATTGAGCAAAAACGTTTGTGCCCGGCGCCCACCAGTTGATGGCGCCAAACCTTGTTCAATGATATATTGCTCTTTGATCAACATATTTACGGTAGCCGTAATCAAGGGCAGGCTTTTCTTGGTACGCTTGCTGATTTCGGTCAGGGAAAGTGCTTTTCTATAATAAAGTTGCTTAATAATATCAGCCCTAAGCTGTTGTCCTTTTGTTGTTACAGTCATGTTTATTGGGGATGTAACATTAAACTTACTAAATAAATAATTAACAATACAAATCTTTTTAAAAAAATTATAAAGATTTAAAAACTTAGCCATAAAAAAAAGAAGCCACCCTGATGATCAGGATGGCTTCTTGCTATTTCTTTAAAGGTCTCTGCTAGTGGATGCCTTTAAACAATCTATTCCAACGTATTTTGCCGAACCATGAGCCTTCGCTATCAAAGCTCATCCAAATGAACAGGGCCTTGCCAACCACGTGGTCTTCAGGCAGGAAGCCCCAAAAGCGCGAATCGATAGAATTATGGCGGTTATCGCCCATCATCCAGTAATAGTTCATTTTAAAAGTATATTCGGTGGCAGGTTTATCGTTCAGCATCCACACATTGCCTACCTTTTCCAGCTTATTGCCTTCGTAGGTTCTGATGGCACGGTAATAAACCGGCATGGTATTGCTGTCTAACTTTACTGTCCATCCTTTTTTAGGCACGATAACCGGCCCGAAATTGTCAATATTCCACTTCCGGTTAGGATCATAGGTAAACAGGTTGCCATCGTCAACACCTGGCGCGGCCACATCAAGCGCTACGGATTTTACAAAATCCAGTTGCTTTACCTTTGTGATCATTTCGGCCGTTGCAAAAGCGCCATAACTATTCGGGCCTATCATCGAGCCTTCGAGGCCCAAATCGGTCAATACCTTTACGTTTACCTCTGCCGTGCTGAACTCTATTTTGTAGGGCATTTTTCCGGCATTGGCCAAAGGCTCAGGCTTGCCATTTACCACAACCAGGCCATTGCTCATGCTAATGGTATCGCCGGCAATGCCGATGCAGCGCTTAATAATGTTCTCGCGCTTATCTACCGGCCTGGTGATAATGGTATATTGATTATTGACGGCCTTCCAGCCCATTTGTCTTACCAAAGTGTAATAGCTGACGTCTTGATTTTCGAGGGCTACCGTATCTCCAACCGGAAGGTTGAACACGACTATATCGTTGCGCTTGATGTTTTGGAAACCCGGCAACCTCCTGTATTTCCACTGCACGCCATCCCAATAGGCTTTGGTGCCGGTAAGGGGCATGGTATGGTGCGCAAAAGGGAAGGCAATGGGGGTCATCGGAATGCGGGCGCCGTAGTTGACCTTGCTCACGAAAAGGAAATCGCCTACCAGCAACGAGCGCTCCATCGAACCCGAAGGAATGGTATAGGCTTCGATAAAGAATACCCTGATGATGGTGGCGGCCACTACTGCAAAAATGATGGCGTCAGTCCACTCTCGGGCCTTGCTTTTTTTCTTTTTGGGCTCGCCTGTATTATTTTTTTTCCAAAATTTCCAATTCATGTCGTTTTACATTATTTTATTCAAAGACAGGGTTAAATTAAACTTTTTTAAACATTTTAGAGCTAGACATTTTTATTTTGTTACATCGGTGCCCTATTACAAAAAAAGCACCGCCTGGGCGCGATGCTTTGTAATTTTTAATAGTTAATTAGTTGATGCCTTTAAAAATCCGGCTCCAGCGTATTTTGCTGAACCATGAACCCGAACTGTCAAAGCTCATCCAGATGAACAGGGCCTTGCCAACTACGTGGTCTTCGGGCACAAAACCCCAATAACGCGAATCGGCCGAATTGTGGCGGTTATCGCCCATCATCCAGTAATAGTTCATCTTAAAAGTATAAGAAGTTGCTTTTTTGCCGTTGATTAGCCAGTCGTTGCCCGATTTTTCTACTGTATTGCCTTCGTAGGTGCGAATGGCCCTATAGTACAGCGGCATGGTATTGCTGTCTAACTGAACGGTCCAGCCTTTGGCCGGAACCTTAATCGGTCCAAAATTATCCCTGTTCCAATTTCGGTTTGGGTCATGTGGAAATATGCCTCCCAATTCGGTATCTGTTGGCAAAGCCGGATCCATCATTGCCGATTCTACAAAGTCGAGCTTCCTCAACTCGTCAATCATGAGTGCCGAGGCATTAACGCTAAAAGTATTCGGCGCAGGAGTTGGCGTAATTTCGTTGGTTGCGAACCCTAATTTTTCCAATACCTGCATGTTTACTTCTGGCGACTTAAACTTAACCAAATAAGGCATCATGCCTGTATTTTTTAGGGGTTCGTCTTTGCCATTTACATTAGCGATGCCGTTTTTCATGCTCACTACGTCGCCGGCAATGGCAATGCAGCGCTTAATATAGTTTTCGCGCTTGTCGACTGGCCTGCTGGTAATCGTATATTGACTGTTGACTTCCTTCCAACTTGAATTGCGTACCAAGTCGTAATAACTGGCATTTTGGTTTTCGAGTGCTACAGTATCGCCTTCGGGGAAGTTAAACACCACAACATCGTTGCGTTTGACATCCTGAAAACCCGGCAACCTCCTGTATTTCCACTGCACGCCATCCCAATAGGCTTTGGTGCCGGTAAGGGGCATGGTATGGTGCGCAAAAGGGAAGGCAATGGGGGTCATCGGAATGCGGGCGCCGTAGTTGACCTTGCTCACGAAAAGAAAATCGCCTACCAGCAACGAACGCTCCATCGAGCCTGAAGGGATGGTGTAGGCCTCGATAAAGAACACCCTGATGATGGTGGCCGCCACTACCGCAAAAATGATGGCATCGGTCCACTCGCGGGCCTTGCTTTTTTTCTTTTTGGGCTCGGTGCCTTTATTTTTTTTCCAAAACTTCCAATTCATCTTTGTTAGGCTTTAAAATTAAAAATATCGGCAATGCTATAAAAGCCTTTCTTGTCTTGCAACCACTCTGCCGCGATTACGGCACCCAAGGCAAAACCAGCCCTGCTGTGCGCCGTATGCTTGATCTCGATATCGTCAACCTCCGAGCTGTACACCACGGTGTGCGTACCCGGAATATTTTCGATACGGTGCGATTCGATAAGCAGCTGCTCGTTTTTTACCACATCTGGAATGGGCGTACCGATCACTTCGTTAAGCCATTCGGATTTGCGGTCTATTGCCTCGATAATGTCTTCGGCAATGGTCATGGCCGTACCGCTTGGCGAATCGAGCTTTTGGGTATGGTGTATTTCTTCTACCTGTACATCGTAAGCCGGATAGTTGTTCATGAGCTTGGCCAATACCTTGTTGAGGTGAAAGAAAATATTAACGCCAATGCTAAAGTTAGAGCCGTACAGCAAGGTATGGTCGCCGGCCGCACAGTCGTTTTTGAGTTGCTGCAGGTTGCCATACCAGCCGGTAGTACCTACTACAACAGGCACCTGGGCTTCAAAACATTTGTAGATATTATCGACCGCGGCACCTGGCGCACTAAAATCTATAGCCACATCGGCTTGGGCCAGGTTGGCTTTGTTCAGGTCTTCTAAGTTATCGATGCTTATTTTGAGTACAACTTCGTGTCCTCTTTCTATGGCAAAGCGCTCTATAATCTGGCCCATCTTGCCATAACCCAATAATGCAATTTTCATTTATACTAATTTTATTTTATCGATCGGCTTGTTGTATGCCCAACGGGCTAAAGGTAACGAAACTGTTTTGCACTTTAAAGCATCGAGCCGCAGCTCTTTGTTTTTCATAGCTTAATAACCAGCTTTAATGCCGGAGCGGGCGAATTGAACCCGTACATGGTATTGGGGCTGATAAACGAAGGCGCTACTTTAAACGACAGGGTTTCGTCTACGTTGAAGTATTTGAGGCGGGCGGTTACATAGGCATCAACAGCGCTCAATCCGTACAGGCCCACCAATGAAATGAGTACGATTTCGCGGTTACGCTTATAAATGTTCTTAGCTATGGTTAATGCGTCGGTATTGGGATATTGGCTTAAGCCGCCGTTCGGATCGGGTTTGTTGTTATGCAGCTGCCTGTATTGAAGCTCGGCCAGAAACTTACGGTACATTTTGTTATTGTCCATATAAGAAATAACCAGCATTGTACCTCCACCATAAATAGCGCCCAATTTAGCCAGGATATAGGTTTTTTGCCAAAATTTGCTTCCTTCTACCCTGCCGCTCCTTATATCGTCTACAACCAGGCCATAATTGTACATCTGACCCAATCCCGGAAAGATGAGCGAGCGATGAAAAGCTTTTTTTCCTGCAATTTTACCTTGATTGATGTATTTGGGCTCCGTGTCTATGGTATCGGTCCTACTTTTGAGCGTATCTTTCGGTTTTTTGGCTATAGGGTCTTGTGCCTTTGCAGCTACAAAAGCAAAAAACAGAACCATCAAAAGCAAAATGCGCCGCATTACCAATCTAAAAGTTCCAAAATACGGTTCAGGTCGTCATTCGATACAAAAGGAATTTCGATGGCGCCTTTGCCATTTTCGTTCACTTTAAGCTTCACTTTGGTTGCAAATTTAGAAGCCAGATCGGTTTGCAGTTTTTGGTACTCGAAAGAAACCCCGCTTGGCTTAGCCTTGTTGGGTTTAACCTGTACATGGTTGATGCTGCGTACTAATTCTTCTACCTTGCGTACCGAAAGGCCTTTGTCGAGGATTTCCTGATGGATGAACAGCTGTTTTTCGGCCTCTTCTACATTGATGAGCGCGCGGGCATGGCCCATTGATATTTTGCCATCGCGAATGGAAGCCTGGATTACCGGAGGCAATTTGAGCAAACGCAGGTAATTGCTTACCGTGGTGCGGTTTTTGCCTACACGGTCGCCCAACTGCTCGGGCTTAAGATTGCACTCGTCAATCATCATCTGAAAACTGAGTGCCACCTCAATGGCGTTCAGGTTTTCGCGTTGGATATTTTCGATCAACGCCATTTCCAACATCTGTTGGTTATCCGCATCGCGGATATAGGCAGGAATCTGTGCCAGTCCGGCCAGTTTCGAAGCCCTTAGCCTGCGTTCTCCAGAAATGAGCTGGTATTTATCGCCATGCTTCCTCACGGTGATGGGCTGGATCAGTCCTTGTACCTTGATCGATTCCGAAAGTTCGTTCAAAGCCACCTGATCAAACTCCGTACGTGGCTGATAAGGGTTGGTTTCTATGTCGTTGATATTAACTTCGCTAATGTTACCGGCCAACAAGGTTGGCGCCGGCGCTTCGGCCACCGCTTTTGGCTGGTTTACCGAATCATTATCATCTAAGAGCGCACTTAATCCTTTTCCTAAACCTGTTTTTCGCTGAAAAGATGTCATCTATATAATTTATATGGTTGCCGTATCTACATTTTGTTCTTCGTCGGCTAACAAACCGTTTTTGCGAACAATTTCCCTGGCCAAGTTCAAATAGTTAATTGCCCCTTTACAGTTGGCATCGTGCATAATTACCGATACGCCATAGCTAGGCGCCTCGCTTAAGCGCGTATTGCGCTGGATGATGGTATCGAAAACCAGGTCCTGGAAGTGGGTTTTCACTTCTTCAACCACTTGGTTAGACAGGCGCAAACGCACATCGTACATGGTGAGCAGAATCCCTTCAATCTCCAGTGCAGGATTTAAACGGTTTTGAACGATTTTAATTGTGTTCAGCAATTTGCCCAGTCCCTCCAACGCAAAATACTCGCACTGTACCGGAACGATAACCGAATCGGCAGCGGTTAATGAGTTGATGGTAATCAGGCCCAATGACGGCGAACAGTCGATGATGATAAAATCGTATTGGTCTTTCACCTTGTCGAGCACGGCCTTCATTTTGTACTCGCGACTGCTCAGGTTGATCATCTCTATCTCGGCACCCACCAAATCAATGTGGGCAGGCAACAAATCGAGGTTAGGGGTATCTGTTTTGAGGATGGCATCTTGAGGCTCTACATCGTTGATGATGCACTCGTAGATGCTGTTTTTGATATTTCGTGGATCAAAACCTATACCCGATGTAGAGTTGGCCTGCGGATCGGCATCAACCAATAGCGTTTTGAATTCCAAAACCGCTAAGCTGGCAGCTAAATTAATAGACGAGGTAGTTTTACCTACGCCTCCTTTTTGGTTTGCTAAAGCAATAATTTTACTCATCTATCTTTCTAAAAATCGCCAAAATTGGACATGGCTTTATTTCACAATTAAAAATCTTTAAAAAATGCTATTTTTGTATCGATTTAGGCACTTTTTAACAATTAGCTAAGATACAAACTAAATCAGAATATTAGTAGCCTAGCCATAAGTGTTTTGAACATCTTATCAACAATTTCAGCATGATTACCATCGTATCCGGCACCAACAGGCCTGCAAGCAATACCTTGAAAGTGGCCCAATATTACCAGAAAGAGCTGGCTAAAAAGGGATTGCAAACCGAGTTGCTCAACCTGCAGCGCCTGCCTGCCGACCTGATCAGTTCGGATCTTTATGGCCAAAGAAGTGCGGCTTTTGAAGAAATACAGCAACTGGTATCGGCTACTTCCAAATTCCTGTTCATCATACCCGAATACAACGGCAGCTTTCCGGGCGTACTCAAAACCTTTATCGACGCCTGTACTTTTCCCGAAAGCTTCTACGACAAGAAAGCCTGTTTGGTGGGCGTTTCATCGGGCAAAT
This sequence comes from Pedobacter sp. TM02, assembly GCF_059705275.1. Taxonomy (NCBI): domain Bacteria; kingdom Pseudomonadati; phylum Bacteroidota; class Sphingobacteriia; order Sphingobacteriales; family Sphingobacteriaceae; genus Pedobacter; species Pedobacter sp. TM02. The sequence continues at coordinate 832,894 of NZ_AP046530.1, read as the reverse complement.
ACGGCAACATCAGGGGCATAGAGCATTTTAACGGGGTTTGCGCCTACCTGCATCTTCATGTCATGCCTTTGCGCCTGCACATTTCGAGCATCAAAAACGAACTTGACGAAGCCGGCAATCTCTATCAAGCCGATACGCTCAAGTTTACCAACGAGCAAATGGATAAGTTTGTTAAATTTTAGGGGTATTAATTGCCAAATGCCTAGACTAATCACCAAGAACTTGTGGTTTACAAGAACAACCGCCTGACTACATTGCGATTCGCAACAGCAAGCTCGCCTCATTTACAGCACCAGGCCTTGCAACCTTACAGCGCCTCGCTAAACCGAAAACCTGATCCAGCGCGAACCTTCGTGGCCAAAGATAAAATGCCCAGGATGGATCATTTCGGCCATGTCTTCTATTAAAGTGATGGCATTTTCGGGTGTACGTTGCCTTTCGGCATCGTCGTTCAGCAAAATAACACGCCCGTTTTTTACGGCCTGCCATTCCCTATCCAATAGGGCCGGCACTTCGCGCATCAGGTCTGTCAACGTTTTGTTGGGCTGGTAATAGATGATATAAACAGCGCCCAGCACATCGGTTTCAAGCATTCCTCCAGCCGCCTTCATTTCTTCGGCCAACAACAGGCTCGGATTATTGCCCAGGTCTAAACAAACTACAGGCACCTGTTCAATAAACTTGATTTTATGGGCTACTATATCCACGCGTTCTTGCAACTCTTCGCGCAGAACGGGGTCATTTTCACTATTTATCAACTCATTTAAAAAAGACATCTGAATTTATTTATTAATTTGTACAAAAATAGTATTCCTCAACCGATGCGTAGAATTATAAGCGATATATTTTGGATTTTCCTCCTGCTTTTGTTGGTTTCCTGCAAAGGCAAGCCCGAAAACGACAACAAAAAGGTGTTCAACATCAACCTCGACCAAAATGTAACCTCGCTCGACCCGGCTTTTGCCCGCAACCAGAATGCCATCTGGATGATTAACCAGATTTTTAATGGCCTGGTACAGGTAGACCGGCAACTGAACACCGTGCCCTGCATCGCCAAAAGCTGGACTACCTCGCACGACGGGCTGGTTTACACCTTCAACCTCCGCAACGACGTTTTTTTTCAGGACGATGCCCTGTTTAAAAACGGCAAGGGCCGAAAGGTAGTAGCCCAAGATTTTGTCTATAGCTTTAACAGGCTCATCGACCCCAAGGTAGCTTCGTCGGGAGGATGGATCTTTAATGACAAGGTAAAGGATTCGACCAGCTTTAAGGCTGTGAACGACACCACCTTCCAAATCATCCTGCTTAAGCCTTTTCCGGCATTCATGAACCTTTTAACTGCCCAATACTGCTCGGTGGTGCCCCAAGAAGTGGTTGAGCATTATGGCAAGGATTTCAGGAGCCATCCGGTAGGCACGGGCCCGTTCAAATTCAAGTACTGGAAGGAAGACGAGATTTTGGTACTGGTTAAGAACGAAAATTATTGGGAGAAGGACGGCACGCAGCAATTGCCTTACCTCGATGCCGTAAAAGTGACTTTCATTACCGATAAGCAGAGCGCTTTTATGAATTTCATCAAAAAAGATCTCGATTTTTTTAACAGCGTAGACGGCAGCTACCGCGACGACATCCTGACCAAGAGTGGCCACATGACCAGCAAGTACAAAGGCAAGTTCCAACTGATTAAAGGCCCCTACCTCTGTACCGAATATATCGGCATCTTGGTCGATACCTCCAAGGCCATCGTCAGGAAATCACCCTTACGCATCCAAAAAGTACGGCAGGCCATTAACTATGCCATTGACCGTCCAAAACTGATCAAATACCTGAGAAACAGCATTGGTACGCCCGCAACCGCCGGTTTTGTGCCCAAAGGCATGCCCGGTTTCGACAGCACGCGCGTAAAGGGCTACGACTACAATCCGGCGCTATCGGCAAAACTATTGGCCGAAGCGGGTTTCCCCAACGGAAAAGGCATGCCCGAAGTTACGCTCAGCACTTCAACCACTTACAAAGACCTGATCGAGTTTGTACAAGGCGAACTAAACAGCATCGGCATTAAGGTAAAGGTAGATGTGAGCCCAAATGCAAGTCTGCGCGACATGATGGCCAAAAACGAGGTCAATTTTTTTAGGGGTTCGTGGATAGCCGACTATCCCGATGCCGAAAATTACCTTTCTGTTTTCTACTCGAAAAACCGCGTTCCTTTTGGCCCCAATTACACGGGCTATTTCAACGATGAATTCGACAAGCTGTTTGAACAGAGCTATTACGAAAGCGACCCTAAAAAACGCTACGAGCTTTACTACAAAATGGACAACATGGTGATGCAGTATTCGTCGGTAGTGCCTTTGCTGTACGACCAATCGGTAGTGATGCTCCAGAACAACATCAGCGGCTACCCTACCAATGCCTTGAGTTTGATGATTTTAAAGCGGGTGAAGAAGAAGTAGCTTATTGGTTCATCAGTTCATTGGTTCATTAACTTGTTCGTTCACTGCTAGATTGTTAACCGAAAACAATCAACTGAGAACTGAAAACTGTCAACTGATCCAATAACCCAAAACTAAAAAGCCTCTAATGCAATTGCACCAGAGGCTAGAAATTATATTTGGTTGTTTTGAATCTCTTTTTTAACCCTGCCTGTCTGTAGTTTGAACAGGGTAGTTTTTCAAAGATAAAAGAAAATCCGATTCCAAACGAATCGGATTAAAAATAATTTCAAGTATTTTTTGAGTGGCTTAGCTACAACAAAACTTCGATAGGCGGGCCTAAATCCAAACCATCGCCAACAAAAAAGACCTCCGATTTTATTCAGAGGCCTTTTGGTTTATTTGTGTTTTTGTTTCTTGTTATTGGTTACCGCCCATTTGGCCTCCACCGCCCATGCCACCTTGTTGCTGGTCTTGTTTCACGTCGTCGTTTTTGATTTTCTTCTTCTCGGTGAATTTCAGCTTACCAAATTTGTAGCTAAAGTTCAATCCGAAAGAACGCAATGGATAATAGATATTTTGACGTTGAAGGTTGCCATCGCCTTGGGTAATGGTTTTGATGTGCAAATCGCGGTTAAACGGATTTAAAACGTTCAAACCAATGGTTCCTTGTTTCTTCAGGATATCTTTTTTAACTGCTCCTCCATAAAAAAACATCGGATCAGTTTTGCTTTGATAGGTATAACGAGGCGAGTTAACCACGCCGAAAAGCTCCAGGTTCCAACCTCCTTTAAATGCATTTGCCGAACGGAAGAAGAAGTTATAGTTTAAAAACGTTCCTTCGTTCATTCCCTTGATGTCTGGCCTGCTTTTAATCTCGTAGGTATTTAAGGCAATGTTACTCATCAGCGTCCATTTAGGCGTAGGATTGTAAGAGCCAAATAGATTAAAGCCATAGCTTTGCGTCGTACCCACATTCTCAAAGGTAGATAGAATCCTGCCGTCTACATTTTTATTAAGTGCTTCGATGATGTTTTTGGTATTACGATAAAATACAGAGGCATTAATGATTGAACCTTTAATAAAAGTCGAATAGCCAAATTCTAGATTATCGCTTAGCTCAGGAGCCAAATCCGGATTTCCCTGAAAATCGAAACTCAGGTTGCTTTTATTTAAAAATGGATTCAGATATGCTAAACTTGGGCGTTGTACTCTACGGTTATAGGCTAATTTCAACGTGGTTTTACCGTTAATGGTTTGCGATAAAATGGCACTTGGAAATAAATTTAGGTAGTCGTTTTTGCCTACATTAGAACTAACATCGGTATATTCTGCCCTAAGACCTCCTTTAAACTGTATTTTTTTAGTCAGGTTAAAAGCAATTGTGCTGTAAGCGGCCCCTACGTTTTGGGTATAGTCAAAATCTTCGCCAACACCATACTGACTCTGGATGTTTCTAAAAATAGCTTTACCACCGGCCTCAAAAGTTACGGTTTTGCTGAAAGGATAAACGTAGTCTGTCTGGGCCGTATACTCTTGGTTCTTGCCAATGTTATTGCTTCCCACATAGCTGATTGGCACACCTGCAGCAGTCCTGTAATCGTTTACAAATTCATTGGTGTTTCTTCCTGTGGTTAACTGGCCAGATACCGTAAGCTCTTCGCCTGGTTTTTTAGAAGTGATTCTATAATCTATGTTCCAGTCCAGGTTGCCATTGCTCATATCGGTACTGCTTACAATGTTTCCGGTTGCGACATCGTTGGCGAAAATAGCCGATTTTCCAGGTCCGCCGTTATAAAAACGAGTGTACTTGGCATTGGTGCTGATGTTGTTATAGGCATTAAAGTCATAATCCAAACCCAAACTGCCATTAAATGCCTGTCTGGTCCAGTCAGAAGTTCCATCTTGAAGAACAGCGGTTGTTGCATTATTAGCCGTAGTTTGGTTAAAAAACACCACCCTTGATTCTTGTGGATAAGCTAATTGGGTACCCAAAGCCGTATTGACGCTCAAGCGACTGCTTTTAGCCGTCAAATTAAAGGCACCTGCATTTTGCCTGGTTCCAGCGGTTGCATTTACGCTGCCGCTAACCCCTTCTGCATTGCTTTTTTTGGTGATGATGTTGATGATGCCACCAGAACCTTCGGCATCGTATTTGGCCGATGGGTTGGTAATCACCTCTACACTTTTGATCTGATCGGCAGGCAACATCTTCAAGGCATCGGCTACGCTGTTGGCCATCGTACCCGATGGTTTGCCGTTAATCAAAACCCTTACCGAACTGCCTCGCAACTGCACGTTGCCATTGATATCAACCGAAAGCATTGGTACTTTGCGCATCACGTCGGTTGCATCACCACCCGCATTGGTGGCATCGGCCTCCGCATTATACACCATCCTATCGATCTTGTTCTCGATCACATTTTTCTTGCCCTCTACGGTTACTTCTTTCAACGTATTTGGACTAGGTTTCAACAAGATATTGCCTAAGCTATTATCTGGCTTGCCAGGCGTGGTTTTAACAATGATTGTTTTTGAATAATAACCAATAAAACCTACCGAAAGCTTATACTCATCGGGTGCTACGTTTTGAAGGGTCACTTTTCCTTTTTCATCGGTTACGCCACCATTTACCGCTTTGCCGTCTTTCACTTTGGTTAGCGAAATTGTTGCATAATCAATCGGTTGCTTGGTTAACGAATCTATGACGGTCGCAGTTATACGTCCAGTTATTTTGGGCGCCGTGCTACCGCCCCCCAAACCCGGGAATTGGGCCTGGGCACCTAAAACTGCAATTAAACCGATACATAGAAGTAGAATTTTTTTCATGTTATATTGTTTGTTTGTATTTAGTCTGCCAAAATTAGCTTTTGTTACAGCAATGCCTAGCGATTTTTGACCATTTGTTGGTAAAAATCGGTGAATGGAGCTTTTGAAGCGGTGAACTGTATCTAGGCTTTTTCAAAGTGCTCGATTTCCTTCAGGAATTGCCCCGATTTAACAATAGCGGTCCATTCTGCGCCACTAAACAACAGTTTGAACCACTTTTTGTGCATATTTTTGATATTGATGTTTCGATACAGCCAAATTGCGGCCAATGCAAAAAGGAACACGATGGGCAGGTGAATAAAATAGAACGAGTTCGGCGATTCTTTGATCCATTGAAAATTGATATACCAGGTAGAATAGAATGGCAGCTGCAACAGCAATATCCGCACTATTTTCAATGTAGAAGTTTGCAAGTCGGCCAGTTTCTGTTGGATGTGGATTACGCTTTCGCTGTTGTCTATATCATTAATCAGGTAGAGCTGCTGGATATAAACTACAATGGCAATAAGCGTAATGACGATGCTGATGCCCAGCGAGGCCACAAAGAATATGTTCTCGAATTTTAGGGAGTTATACACCAAAAACGACAAAAGGGCGACATAGATCAGGCCCGCCACTACGGCCAATCTTTTGATTTGTTTGGCTGGCCTTAAGGCATTTTTTGCTTTTTGCTGCTGCAGTTCGGCAATAACCCTACGGTTTAGCGAAATGGATTTTTCCAGTTTCTCGTCGTATTGTTTCCAAAGATTGATGATTTCTAATTCTTGCATGATGTTAAGCTTTTAGGTTGGAAAATTTTTGTTTGAGCTGTTCCTTGATCCGGCCAATCTTGGTCGCCACGTTGGTAGTGCTGATGCCTATGATTTCGGCGATTTCCTTTTGCGGCTTTTCTTCCAGGTAAAGCAGCATCAGCGCCTTGTCTAAGGGCCTGAGCTGCTCAATAAATTGTTGCAATAAGCCCAAATTGCTTTCTAAACCTGCGTCCAGGTTTTCGTCGGCCATTTCTATAACCTGCTCGCCTATCAGCAGGGTACCTGTTGATTTTTTTTCGCTACGGTAAAATGAAATGGCTACATTCAAGGCAATGCGGTACATCCAGGTGGACAGCTGATAGGCATTGTTAAAGCTGCCCCACGATTTCCATAACTGAAAGATGATTTCCTGTGCCAAATCTTCCCTGTCGCTTGCATTACGGCAATAAGAATTGCATACCTTAAAAATGATGCGCTTATTGGCTTCGATAAGCTGGAGAAAATCTTGTTGTGCTACAGGTGCTTGTTGCATAGATCTTGGAAACTGTTTTTCCTATTATTCGCAACAAGGTCAGAAAAATCACAAGGACTAGGAAAATATTTTTAAGCATTAAAAAGCCACAGATTAACAGATCTCTATATTCAATCTGTTAATCTGTGGCTAACACTTGGTTTGTTCTTCTTGTTGGAGTGCTAAACTACCATATTTACAATCTTTCCTTTGACGAAGATGATTTTCTTAGGCGATTTGCCTTCCAGGTGTTTCTGCACCTGCTCATCGGCCAATACCGCTTCGTGAACCTGGCTCTCGTCGAGGCTGAGGCTCAAATTGAGGTTCATCTTCATTTTGCCATTAATCGAAATCGGATAGGCAAATTCGTTTTCTTCCAGGTAGGCCGGATTAAAGGTTGGATAAGGCGTTGTAGACAAGTTCTCGTTGCCCAACAACGACCATAGCTCTTCGCAAATATGCGGCGCATACGGCGAAAGCACAACAACCAGGTCTTCCAACACCTGACGGCTTTTGCATTTCAGGTCGGTTAGTTCGTTTACGGCAATCATAAAGCTCGACACCGAAGTATTGAACGAGAAACGCTCGATATCGTCCTGCACCTTTTTGATGATTTTGTGCAAGGCCTTAAGTTCAGCTCTGGTTGGTACCGAATCGTTAACGTGGAACTGCCATTCTTCGTTGTGGAACAGGCGCCAAAATTTGCGCAGGAACTTAAATACGCCTTCAATGCCATTGGTGTTCCAAGGCTTGCTCTGCTCAAGTGGCCCTAAAAACATTTCGTACATGCGCAAGGTATCGGCGCCATAATGCTCAATCAACACATCGGGATTTACCACATTGAATTTTGATTTCGACATTTTCTCTACTTCAACCCCACAGATGTACTTGCCACCCTCTAAGATAAACTCAGCGTTTTCAAACTCTGGCCTAAATGCTTTGAATTTCTCGATATTGAGTATGTCATTCTCTACAATGTTTACATCTACGTGCAAAGCGATGGTTTTGTAATCTTTTCTTAGGCCATAAGACACCAAGGTATTTGTACCCCTGCCTTCAGCATCAACCACACGGTAAACAAAATTGCTTCGACCTTGGATCATGCCCTGATTGATCAATTTTTTGAAAGGCTCCTCTTCGGTTACATAACCCAAATCCTTTAAAAACTTGTTCCAAAAACGGCTGTACAGCAAGTGGCCGGTTGCGTGCTCCGAACCACCGATGTACAAATCAACATCTTTCCAATAAGCTACTGCATCTTTCGAAGCGAATTCTGACTCGTTCTGTGCATCCATGTAACGGTACCAGTACCAGCTGCTGCCCGCCCAGCCCGGCATGGTGCTCAATTCGTATTCGTACTCGTCATTGTATTTCCAGTCGGCAGCACGGCCCAAAGGCGGTTCGCCGGTTTCGGTTGGCAAATATTTATCGATTTCCGGCAGTACCACCGGCAATTCTTCCTCGTTAACCAAATAAGGCAGGCCATACTTAAAATAAACCGGAATAGGCTCGCCCCAGTAGCGTTGGCGACCAAAAATAGCATCGCGCATGCGGTAATTGATTTTAGCCTTGCCTACGCCTTGCTCCTCTAGCCAGTTGTTTAAAAAGGCAACCGCTTCTTGATAGTTGAGGCCATTGATAAAACCCGAATTGATGTATTTTCCTTCTTTGGTAGCATCGGCCTGTACATCAATATCCTGTTGGGCATCCAAAATCTGGACAATCGGCAAGTCGAAATGCGTAGCAAACAGCCAGTCGCGCTGGTCGCCACTAGGCACGCCCATCACCGCACCCGTACCATAGCCAGCCAGTACATAATCGGCAATCCAGATTTGTACCTTTTCGCCGTTAACCGGGTTCAGCACATAGCTGCCTGTAAAAGCGCCCGAAACCGTTTTGGTATCGGCCATGCGGTCTAACTCCGATTTCTTCTTGGTTTGCGCAATGTAATTTTCTACTACCTCTTTTTGCTCCGGCGTAGTTAGGCTTTGTACCAATTCATGCTCTGGTGCCAATACCACAAACGAAACACCAAAAATGGTATCTACACGTGTAGTAAAAACCTCTATATAATCGTCAAGCTTTTCACTTTCAATTTTAAACTTTACGCTGGCCCCAACGCTTTTGCCAATCCAGTTGCGTTGCATTTCCTTCACCGGCTCTGGCCAGTCAATCGTATCTAATCCTTGTAACAAACGCTCGGCATAGGCCGAAATGCGCATGCTCCATTGCATCATTTTCTTTTGCTCAACCGGAAAGCCACCGCGCTCCGAGAAGCCGTCTTTCACCTCATCGTTGGCCAATACGGTTCCCAAGGCCGGACACCAGTTTACCGTACTCTCCTTTAAATAGGTTAAGCGGTATTTCAACAGTTCTTCTTGTTTTTCTTCGTCGCTAAAAGTAGCCCAATCGCTAGGCAAAAAGCTGCGCGTATCTTCGTCGCAAACCGCTTTTACCTCGGCGCTGCCCGAAGCATTGAACTTTTCGATCAACGTAGTGATATCTTCTGCACGATCGGTTTCGAGGTTGTACCAGGAATTGAACAGCTGCATAAAAATCCATTGGGTCCATTTGTAATAACCCGGATCGCTGGTGCGCACTTCGCGACTCCAATCGAAAGAAAAACCAATTTGGTCTAATTGCCTGCGGTAGGTGGCGATATTGGTTTCGGTGGTAATGGCCGGATGCTGACCCGTTTGAATGGCATATTGTTCGGCAGGCAAACCAAAAGAGTCGTAGCCCATGGGGTGCAATACATTAAAGCCTTTCAATCTTTTGTACCTGGCAAAAATGTCTGAGGCGATATAGCCCAGCGGATGGCCTACGTGCAGCCCCGCACCTGATGGATAGGGGAACATGTCGAGTACATAATACTTTGGTTTATCCGAATTGCTATCGGCTTTAAAAGTCTGATTGGCGGCCCAGTACTGCTGCCACTTTTGCTCTATCTCTTTAAATTGGTAGTCCATTAAAATACTCTTGCTTAAATAGTTTGCAAAACTACGGAAATAAAGCCTGTTTTTGAAGTGGGATTCGAAGATTTAATATTGCTGGCATCTCCGGCAATGACTGCGAGACATTCCTGTTGTAAACATTGCCTTGCTTAACTAGGGCATCAACAATGGTGGTTACATTGCCATACCTTAAGGCTGAGCGCTTTTTCAACAAAAAAGCCTTGGCTGCCAGACAGCCAAGGGTCTTATCTTTAACCCCTTAGCCTGCTTAACGGCTCAGGTAATAGGTTTCTGTTACTTTGGGATTAGATCCTACCACGGTTCCCGTAAAACGGAATTCCTGATCGCCAATTACTGTGGCGGTACATTCAAGGTCTTTTTGTGAAAAGTCGAGGAAAAACGAATCGTTGATCCTCACCTTGTAAAAGCCCAAAGCTCTGTTGTTTGCGCCCAAGCTCAATTCTACATCGTCGCTTTCGGTGTCTTTAAAGTCCATGTAGTCGGTTGCCGCATAGGTGGTGGTTACTGTGGTTGGGGTACCCGATGTATTGTAAGTTGTGACATCGACTTTGTTGACCTGCCATTTGCCCAGCATCTTGGTGCGAAGGGGCTCGGTAGACTGGTTTTGTTTCTTGCAGGCGCTGAAGCCGGCTACCATGAAGAGCATCATTCCTGCTAATACTAATTTCTGTTTCATTTAGTTTTTTGATTTTAGTTTAATAAGAAACGCCAATGCTTTGCCCGGCACAAAACATGTGCCACTTATTTAACTACAACGAAAAGTTAAATAATGTTAAGAGGCCTTGCCACTATAGGCCATTTGCGTAATTTGCGCTTATTAAATTTGATCGTTTGTAAAAACAAAGGCCATTTAATTTACATTTTTACTTATCTTTCTTTATTTTCGCAAAACAAAAACATAGCTACATGGAAGAATTTGAAGTAAGCGAAGCCTCTAAAAAAACGAAGACCATTTACATTTCGACCATTTTTAGTATTGCATTGGTGCTATTGATGCTCGGCATGCTAGGCCTAATTTTAGTACACGCTAAAAATCTCTCCAATTATGTAAAAGAAAACATCGTACTCAACATCATTGTTGACGAGGGTGCCAAAGAAACCGATATCCTGGCTTTTAAGAAAGAACTGGACGGCAATATTGCCATTAAACAGACCCAATACATAAACAAAGAGGTTGCCCAGCACAACCTGACCAAAGATTTGGGCGAAGATTTTGTGAACTTTTTGGGCTATAACCCTTTGCTCTCTACCATCGATGTTTACCTCAAGGCCGATTACGCCAACAACCAGAACATTGATGCGCTGAAAAAGCAGATCGAGAAAAACCCGATTGTGAAGGAAGTGGTTTACCAAAGTTCGCTGATCGATATGGTAAACAAGAACATCAACACCATCAGCTTAATTGTGTTGGGCTTTGCCATTATCCTCTTGGTTATTGCGGTTGCGCTCATCAACAATACCATCCGCCTGGCCATTTTCTCGCAACGTTTCTTGATCAAGAGCATGCAGCTGGTAGGCGCCACTAAGAACTTTATCAGAAAGCCTTTTATTTGGGTAGCCATCTTGCACGGACTGATTGCTTCTTTTATTGCCATCATCATTTTATTGGGTTTATTAACCTATGCGCAAAAAGAGCTCGGCGAAATCAAGATCCTCGAAAGCTATACCGAATTCGGCTTTGTATTCTTAAGCCTGGTGGCTATTGGCATTTTCATTACGGCCATTAGCACCTGGTTTGCAGTAAGCAGATATTTACGTTTAAAAATTTACGACCTTTATAGATAATGGCAGAAAAACAAACTGTTCCGACCAACAAGGAACAAAAATCAGAAATGGTCTTTACCAAAAAGAACTATCAGTTATTATTGATCAGCATTGCAATTGTACTGGTTGGTTTCTTATTGATGATGGGTACTACTGGCGACATTTACGATACCAGAAGAACCTTATTGGCGCCTATGGTGGTCCTGTTTGGTTTTGGCTTTGGCATTTATGCCGTTCTCAAAAAATAAGGCCAAATGAGTTTTCTACAAGCGCTGATCCTTGCCATTATTGAGGGATTAACCGAGTTTTTGCCAATTTCTTCGACTGGGCACATGATTATCGGCTCTTCGGTCATGGGCATTGCTTCCGATCCTTTTGTCAAATTGTTTACCATTTGCATCCAGTTGGGGGCTATCCTATCGGTAGTGGTGCTTTATTTCAAGCGCTTTTTCAAAAGCTTCGATTTTTACATCAAACTGCTGGTTGCCTTTATTCCGGCTGCCATTTTTGGCGTTTTGCTCAGCGATAAAATCGATGCCATGCTCGAAAGTCCGCTTACCGTTGCCATTTCACTGGTAGTTGGAGGGGTTATCCTGCTTTTTGTAGACAAATGGTTTAACCAAGCCACTGTTACCGAAGAAAAAGACATCAACTATTTAACGGCATTGAAAATCGGTTTCTTCCAATGTTTGGCCATGATACCGGGCGTATCGCGCTCTGGTGCTACCATTGTGGGTGGCATGAGCCAAAAGCTGACCAGAAAGGCCGCCGCCGAATTTTCTTTTTTCTTGGCCGTACCTACCATGTTTGCCGCCACCGCCAAAAAACTGCTCGACTTTTTTAAAGGGGGCCATACTTTTACCAAAGATCAAATAGAGATTTTGGCCTTTGGCAACATCGTCGCTTTTGTGATTGCCCTTTTGGCCATCAAGAGCTTTATCGGCTACCTGAACAAAAACGGATTTAAGGTATTTGGCTGGTACAGGATTGCCGTAGGATTGGCCATTATCATTTTGATCCTTTCAGGGCACGAGCTTTCTGTGATATAATCCGTAGCTTTGCCGCAACATTAATTTAAGCTATTGGACCCAAAAAATCCGACATTTCCCGAATTCAATTTTGCAGAAGGCGAACTTTTGCTCATCAATAAACCCTACAAATGGACCTCGTTTGATGTGGTGGGCAAAATCAGAAACTCGCTAAAACCGCTGAAACTTAAGGTTGGGCACGCAGGCACTTTAGATCCGCTGGCTACCGGCCTTCTGATTGTTTGCACGGGCAAACTGACCAAGCAAATCGATACTTTCCAGGCCGAAGAAAAAGAATACACCGGTACTTTTACTTTGGGGGCCACTACGCCATCGTTCGACCTCGAAACAGCTATAGACCAGGAATTTCCGATTGACCAGTTGACCGAGGAAGCCATTTATGCGGCCACGGCGCCTTTTATTGGCGAAATTGAGCAATATCCGCCAGCCCATTCGGCGGTAAAGGTGAATGGCGAAAGGCTGTACGTAAAGGCGCGTTTGGGCGAAGAAGTGGAATTGCGCAAACGTCAGGTTACGGTAAGCGAATTTGAAATTACCCGGATTGCCCTGCCCGAAGTCGATTTTAGGATTGTATGCAGCAAAGGTACCTACATCAGGTCGCTGGCCTCCGATTTTGGCAAGCAGCTGGGCAACGGCGCCCATCTTTCTAAACTGACCCGGACCCGCAGCGGCAACTTTTTATTGGCCAACGCATTTGAGGTAGCAGATTTGGTTCAGTATCTTCGTAGCAAAAGAGAAGAAGCAAAGGCAAAAACCGACCAGTAAGGCTTATGGAACATATCAAAAACAACAGTTCGCGTTTAATCAAGGAAATTGCACTTATTGTTTGCGGGGTGGTATCGGCTTGTTTCGGCCTGAAAAGCTTTTTGATACCCAACCATTTTATTGACGGCGGCGTTACCGGTATTTCGCTTTTGGTGAGTACCCTAACCGGCTGGAAACTGTCGTATCTTATTGTAGTCATCAACATTCCCTTCGTTATTTTAGGCTACCGGCAAATCGGCAAAACCTTTGCCCTGAAAACTTCTATTGCCATTATTGCACTTTCATTGGCCTTGATATTTTTGCCTTTTGCACCCATCACACACGAAAAACTGCTCATCGCCTTTTTTGGAGGCTTCTTTTTAGGTGGCGGCATCGGACTGGCCATGCGTGGCGGCTGTGTAATTGACGGCACCGAGGTTTTGGCGCTTTACATCAGCCGGAACAGCCAACTGACGGTAGGCAACATCATCCTGATCCTCAACATCATCATCTTCGCATTTGCGGCCTATTTCATTAATATAGATACGGCGCTGTACGCCATCCTCACTTACTTATCGGCCTCCAACACCATCGATTTTATTGTAAACGGCCTTGAGGCTTATACCGGCGTAACCATTATTTCGGAAAAGAACGACGAAATCAAAGCCTTCATCATTTCGAACATGAAAAGAGGGGTAACCATTTACAAGGGCGAGGGTGGCTATTTGGAAAAGAAAGACATCGACATCATCTACACGGTGGTAACCAAGCTCGAAATGAGCAAACTGCAGGCCGAAATCAGGGTAATTGACCCCGATGCTTTTGTGGTGCAGCAACAAATTGCCGACATTAAGGGCGGGGTAGTTAAGCGACAGGCCTTTCATTAACCCTATTCGTTTTGAAATGCGCCTTGGTTAAAGGGAGAACAAGCTACCCCAGCCAAGCGCTCCAGCAAATGAACACCAAACGATCACACACAGATGAAAATATATAACCAGCTATCGGATTTTAAAAAACTAGACCATGCCGTGGTTACCATTGGCACTTTTGACGGCGTACACTACGGCCATCAAAAAATCATCAAAAGATTGTGCGAACTGGCCCAGGCAACTGGTGGAGAAAGCGTTATCCTTACTTTTTTTCCGCATCCGCGGCTGATCATCGATCCTGAAAACCAGGACCTGAAAATGATCAATACCATCAAGGAAAAAGCACAAATTTTGGAGAATTTAGGTGTCGACCATCTGATCATCACCCCCTTTACCCGCGATTTTTCTAACCTTACGCCCGACGAGTACATCAAAAACATATTGGTAGATACCATCGGCACCAAACAGCTGATTGTAGGCTATGATCATCGTTTTGGCAAAGACCGCAAAGGCGATATGAACCAATTGCTGGCCAATGCCCAACAATACGGCTATACGGTTGAGCAAATTCCGGAGCAGGATATTAACGATGTAGCGGTAAGCTCGACCAAAATACGCAAAGCGCTGCTTGAAGGCGATGTTGCCCTTGCCGCCGAATACCTGGGCTATTATTTTTCCATCAACGGGCCGGTTATCAAAGGCGATAAGATTGGCCGTACCATCGGTTTTCCTACTGCCAATATCTTTGTAGAAGAAACCTATAAGCTTATTCCGAGCGACGGCATTTATGCGGTGACCATTGAAATGGATTCGGAGGGGGAAGGTGCAAGGACAGCAGGCGGAAGGCAAGAAGACGAAGGCACAAAGTCTAAAGTCCAAAGTTTAGAGACGGAAGAACAATCCCTCCTACCTTTGAGCCCTCAACCTTCAACTTTTAAGGGGATGGCTTATATCGGCCAACGGCCAACCATTAACGGCATGACCCGTAACATCGAAGTCAACATTTTTGATTTTAACCGCGAAATTTATGGGCAAACCATTACCATGAATTTCCTAAAGTTTTTGCGCCACGATGTAAAATTTACCGGATTGGAAGCCCTAACCGCTCAACTGCATCAGGATAAACTCGATACTTTGGCGTTTTTTGACTCTATTTCTTAATTTTTAACATATCCTTCATGGAAGAAACGCCTCTCACAATCGAAGTCCCTTCAAAAAAAATCTATTCGGAACGAAAAGTATGGACTGGTACTCTCTTAGGCGGTCCCTTGGTTGCAGGTTATATGATTGCTTCAAACTTTAAAGCATTTAATGATCCTAATCATGCAATTAAGACTTGGGGCTATGCGATTATTGCAACCGTTATTATTTTCGGGGGTGTTTTAATGGTTCCTGAAGGGAATCGATTGCCTCCTCAAATAATCCCTCTGATCTATACAGGCATTGCCTCTTATTTAGTTCAGCGCTTTCAAGGCAAGCAATTAGCAAAACATGCTGAAGAGGGTGGGAAATCATATAACTGGTGGCGAACCATTGCGGTTGGACTAATTGGCCTTATATTAACCATTGGTACATTAATTGGTTTTTTGCTTGTCAAAGAATCAATTGGCAATGGTTCATTAAGTACAAAAACGTATGGATCGAAGAAGCATGAAATAGTTTACAACAAAAGCAACCTTGTTGAAGAAGAAGTAGATCAGCTTGCAACAAAACTAACCGCAACAGGCTTTTTTGATGATTTTCAAACAAAATCAATATTTGTAGAAAAAATTGCTGGGGGTTATGAATTATCAATACCAGTGGTTGCAGGAATAGAAAAAGATCAATCGGCTTTTGCTCCATTTATTCAATTGAAAAATGACCTGCAACGCTTATATCCTGATCAAAAAATCCATCTCAAGCTTGTTTTAGATAATTTGGAGAACGTTATTAAGCGCATAGATTAATTTTCTCTTTCTGAAAATCGTCAAAAAAATGGTCGGAATTAAGAAAAAACCATAAGAAATCTATTTAATCAAAGTCTCCGGAAAATCCGCTATTTTCTCGCAGGAAAGCTGTTCCATCACTTGTTTCAGCTGAGCCTTGAACATCGAAATGGTATGGTCGCCACCTTTTTTGCCCAAAGCACCAACTCCGTACATAAACGGACGGCCCATAAAGGTAAAATCGGCACCGGTTGCCAAAGCCCGACCAATATCTGGTCCTGAACGCATGCCGCCGTCAATCATCATGGTCAGCTTTTCTCGATAAGCCGGCGTGGCCATCAGCTTGCGCAACGAAACGATAGTCGATTCGCCTGCATCAATTTGACGGCCGCCATGGTTAGACACGATAATGCCATCGGCTCCAACGGCAATACTGGCTTTGATATCTTGCTCGGTGGTAATGCCCTTAAGTACCATAGGCCCCTTCCACTGATCGCGAATGGCTTTGATCTTATCGGTATCTACCCTGCCTGTAAATGTTTTGTTCATAAATTTGCCCAATTGGGCCATATCCAAACCTTTTTCCATGTAAGGCTTTAATGTGGCAAACGACGGGATGCCGTGCCTCAGCGTTTCAATACCCCAGGTTGGACGAATAGCCGCCTGAAAAATATTGCTGATGTTCATTTTGGGAGGCATAGACAAACCGCTTTTAATTTCGCGGTACCTCAAGCCAAAAGAAGGCACATCGACCAAAACCACCAAAACCGGGCATTGTACAGCTTCTAAACGTCGCAAGATATCGTCTCTTAACGAATTTTCTGTAGGATGGTAAAGCTGGAACCAGGCCTGGCCTTCGGAAACTTCGGCAATTCGCTCAATACTGCTGGTTGACACCGTGCTTAAAATATAGGGCACATTATGCTTGAAAGCGGCCCTGGCCAATATTTCTGGTGCATTGGGCCACATGAGCCCCTGCAAACCAATAGGCGAAATCCCAAAAGGCGCATCGTAGCGATGGCCAAACAAAGTAGTCGACATGTCGATGCCACCGAACTTTTTAAGGTAGCTGGGTTGCAGCAATACATCATGATAATCGGTTTCGCTTCTGCTGAGGTTTACCTCTTCATTGCAGCCACCTTCCAAATAATCGAAGGCAAATTTGGGCATCCGTGCCTTGGCACGTTTTTTAAGATCCTTAACTGAAGGATAGTTGGGATTGTAAGTTAGTTTTTCGATAGGCATGCCGTAAATATAATTAAAAATCCACGGCTTCGTCAAAGTCTGATGGTAGGAAAAACCTATCTTTTTTAGGTGATTTTTCACCAAAATCAGGCTTTTTTCACTATATTTAGGGCAATGAGAACGTTAATTGCCTTTTTATTGCTCAGCTGTTTGTGCTTGGCCTCGCGCGCCAAAACCAAGCTTAGCCTACCAGGCCCTTCCATTACCGTTCAGTTACCGACAGCCAGCATCAGGACAACCGTTCAGTTTAAGAGGGTTAAATCGGCCTTACAAAAGGAAAACATAGCCAACGAAAACGAGCTGATTTATCAGCACATTACTTCCTTCTCGCTTACTGCCACTGTTTTTTCCCGTATTCAGCACAGTTTTTTAGTATTAGCCAATTCGGCATTTAGGATTTTTAGGGATAAGCGCAACCACAGCTATGATTTTACGTGGAGCTGCCTTTATCCGAAGCATACTTTTTGGTAAATGTAATGCCTCAACAGCACTATTATTTATTTAACAAAATTATACTTTATGATCCATTTACCTGTATTAATTGCAGATTTAGGCCTCATTCTGGCCGCCGCTGGAGTTACTACGCTCCTTTTCAAAAAAATTAGACAGCCCCTCGTACTGGGCTATATCCTAGCCGGCATTTTGGTGGGGCCGCATATTAGTTTCATGCCAACCGTTACCGACCACGAAAGCATTACCATTTGGGCCGAAATTGGGGTAATCTTTCTGTTGTTTAGCCTGGGCCTCGAGTTCAGCTTTAAAAAGCTGGCCAAGGTTGGGGGCTCGGCCGGTATTACCGCCGTTATTGAAGTCGTGTTTATGTTGCTGATCGGCTATGCTGCGGGCCAGCTGATGGGCTGGAGCAACATGGACAGCATCTTTTTGGGCGGTATTCTTTCTGTTTCTTCTACTACCATCATCATCAGGGCCTTTGAAGAACTCGGTGTCAAACACAAGAAGTTTGCAGGCTTGGTGTTTGGCGTACTGATTGTGGAAGATCTGGTAGCCATTTTATTGCTGGTGCTTTTGTCTACCCTGGCGGTAAGTCAGCAGTTTGCAGGCAGCGAAATGCTTATTTCCATCTTAAAACTGTGTTTTTTCCTCATCATCTGGTTTTTGGGTGGCATATTCCTCATCCCTACCTTTTTAAAAAAGACCAAGAAACTGATGAACGATGAAACCATGCTCATCGTTTCGCTGGCGCTTTGTCTGGTGATGGTGCTTTTGGCGGTAAAGGTTGGCTTTTCGCCGGCGTTGGGCGCGTTTATCATGGGGTCTATTTTGGCCGAAACCACGCAGGCCGAAAAAATAGAACACCTCACCAAATCGGTTAAAGACTTGTTCGCGGCTATCTTTTTTGTATCGGTAGGAATGCTGATCGACCCTAAAATATTGCTCGATTATGCCTTCCCTATTTTGGTGGTTACCTTAGCCACGATTCTGGGCAAACTGATTAGTTCTACCTTTGGAGCACTCCTTTCGGGCCAGCCTTTAAAAACTTCCGTGCAGGCAGGTATGAGCCTGGCTCAAATTGGCGAGTTCTCTTTTATCATTGCCACTTTGGGACTTACACTGAAGGTAACCAGCGAGTTCCTCTATCCTATTGCCGTGGCGGCATCGGCCATTACCACCTTTACCACACCCTATTTGATTAAGGTATCGGAGCCCTTCTATAACTTTTTAAACAGGGTGCTGCCACAAAAATGGCTCGACGGGATTAGCCGATATAGCTCTGGTACGCAAGGCATTACCACCATGAGCGACTGGAAAACCTTGTTGCGAGGCTACGCCTTTAACACCATTATCCACGGTGCCATTTTAACCGGCATTGTGCTACTGGCCTCAAAATACCTGCAGCCTTTTGTAAACAAGCACCTGCTTGATGGCAACAACGGCATTATCTTATCGCTGATTATCACATTGGTTATCATGTTGCCCTTTCTGTATGCCTTAGCCATTAGGCGAATTGAACGCAAAGCTTACTCGCACCTTTGGCTCAACAAAAGATATACCCGCGGACCGCTTATTGCCATTGAACTGTTAAGGATTGCCCTGGCGATTTTCTTTGTGGCCTTTTTGATGGTGCAGTTTTACAACACCTGGATAGCCATCAGCATTGCCTTGCTTTTAATTGTAGGAGGCATGTTTATTTTCTCCAGAAAGCTGCAGAGCTTTTATGAACGCATGGAACACCGCTTTTTGTATAACCTGCATGCACGCGACGAAGAGAACAAACAACCCGAAATATTGCCTTGGGACAGCCATTTACTGGAACTGACCGTTGCGCCCGAATCAGAATTGGTGGGTAAAAGCCTGATTGATTTGGCCATGCGCGAAAAACACGGGGTTAACATTGCCTTGATTGAACGCGGCAAAATTATGTTGCCTACGCCCAGTCGCGATGAACGCCTTTATCCCAACGACAAAGTTTTGATTATAGGCACCGACGACCAACTGGCGGCCGTAACACCTTTGTTTGAAGGTAAAGTTTCGGAAGACAGCGCTACTTTTCCAAAACAGGACATGTCGCTGCAAAAAGTAGTGATTACCAGCAAATCGCCGGTTTTTGGACAGAGCATCCGCAGTTCTGGCATCAGGGAACAGACCCAAGGTCTGGTGGTTGGCATTGAGCGCAACGGACAACGCATTTTAAATCCCGATTCGAACATGATCTTCGAAAACGAAGACATTGTGTGGATTGTAGGTAACAACAAGCGCATTCCGGAGTTGCTTAAATAAATCCTCTTTGCTAAATTGATCTACCAATTAGCGCCATATGAAACAATTCGACGAACGTGTAGATGCCTATATCGAGCAATCGGCTGGCTTTGCCCAACCCATTTTAAAACAGTTGCGGACCATAATTCACGAAGCCTCGCCCCTTATTAACGAGACGATCAAATGGGGCTTTCCGCATTTCGACTACAAGGGCACCGTTTGTTCGATGGCTGCCTTTAAAGCCCATTGCGCTTTTGGCTTTTGGAAAACTTCCTTAATGAAGGATCCCTATCAGCTGTTTGAAGACAAGGAAAATGCCATGGGCAGCCTGGGACGGCTAACCAAGCTGGAAGATTTGCCTGAAGCGAAGATTCTGATCGAATATGCGCTGGAAGCTATCAAACTTAACGAAGCAGGAGTTAAGGTAAAAAAAGTAGCTGTTCCAAAAGCGCCCATTGCCATGCCCGCGGATTTTGCCAGTTTATTGGCCAAACACCCTAAGGCACAGCAACAGTTTGAGGCTTTCAGTCCTTCGCACCAGCGCGAATACCTAGCATGGATTACCGAAGCCAAAACCGAAGCAACCAAAAACAAGCGCATGGAAACCGCAATAGATTGGCTTAACGAAGGCAAATCTAGAAATTGGAAATATGAAAGGTAGTTGGGTTGTTGGTTTTCAGTTGACAGTTGTGAGTTGACAGTTGAAAGCCCGGTCATTGCCATCTAACCATTCCCCTCCCATGGAGGGGTGCCCAAAGGGAGGGGTGGCTAACCATTGAGCAACTTACCATTAACCTACTTCCCAAGTGCCGATTTGATGCTTTCGCGATTGGGTTTCGACACCGGAATTTTATCGCCATTGTCGAGCAAGAGTGTCCCACCATCTTCTTTGAGCCAGCTTTTGACATAGGCGGGATTAACCAAATGGCTTTGGTGCACCCGCAAAAATCCGTAGGGCTTTAACAAATCGGCATACTCTTTCAGCGATTTCGAAATCAGGATCTTTTCGTTGTTCAGTACAAAATTGGTATAGTTGTCGTCGGCCTCACAACGGACGATATCGCTTATTTTAACATACCTGATTTCGCTCTGTTGAGGCAAGGCAATTTTCAAGTCGGCGGCCAAAGTGGGTATATCTTTAGGCTCATCGGCTGGTTTCGTTGCTGTGGTTGACGGCGCTGGGCGGAAATCCTTCAATGCTACCTGATCTGGATAAACCACTACAGGGATTTTTGGGGCACCGGTTTGCCTGGCCAAGTACACCACAAAGAAAATAACCGCCCCAAACAATAGCGCACAAAAGACACTTACAACTAAAAGGAGGATAATTTCGGGCGTACCAAGGTTTAACATAGGGCTAAAGTTAATGAACAAAATTTTAATTTACCTACCTATTTCGGTTTGCGAGCTTTTTCAGCAAAAAGACAACCAAAACGATTAAGGCTATAAAAAAAGTGGCCGTAATAGCAATCAGGATAATTTCGGGCGTGCCTAAGTTCAACATCTCCATTTAATTTAAGGTTTAAGAATCGCATCCTCCATTGGATTTGACAAGTCCAAAATTAAAGCAAGCCCGCCATGGTAAAAGCCCTACCGAGTATTTTACCACATCGAATGAGTATTTGTAGGCTATTTCAGTTGGCAGTTGTGGGTTACGAGTTGTGGGTTTTCAGTTGGCAGTTGTGAGTTGCGAGTTGACAGTTGCGAGTTGACAGTTGACAGCCCAGTTATTGCTACCTACCATTCCCCTCCCATGGAGGGGTGCCCAAAGGGCGGGGTGGTTAACCATTGCGCAACTTACCATTAACCTACTTCCCAAGTGCCGATTTGATACTTTCGCGATTGGGCTTTGATACCGGTACTTTTTGCTCGTTGTTGAGCAAGAGCGTACCTCCATCCTCCTTGAGCCAGCTTTTGACATAGGCCGGGTTAACCAGGTGGCTTTGGTGTACCCGCAAAAATCCGTAGGGCTTTAGCAGGTCGGCATACTCTTTCAATGATTTTGAAATCAGGATTTTATCGGCATTGGCCAGGAAAAAGAAAGTGTAGTTGTTTGACGATTCGCAACGTACAATATCATTGATGGCTACATACATGATTTCGTTGAGTTGCGGCAAGGCTATTTTGGGTGAAGAGAAATCGGTTCTTTTAAGCTGCTGAAGCAAAAAACCAAGCTGGTTGTTTGCCGTTTTATGTTTGATGCGGTCGGCTGCCTTGTTTACGGCCAGCACCAGTTCGTCGGGGTTCACAGGTTTGAGCAGGTAATCGAGCGCCGCAAACTTTACCGCTTGGATGCCATACTGATCGTACGCTGTGACAAAAATCACTTCAAAAGATTTTTCGGGCAATAGATTCAGTAAATCGAACCCCGATTGCTTGCCCATTTGTATATCGAGAAAAAGCAGGTCTGGCTGGTGCAATTGTACAAGCTGAACAGCCTCCTCTATTTTATGGCTGGCCGCCACAATAGTTACCATCGGACAATAGGTGGCCAGCATGGTCTGCAGGTTTTGCAGGTTGGCCTTTTCATCATCAACTAAAATTGCCCTCATTTTATAGCCATTGGGTTAAGGTTATGGTAATGGTAGTTTCGTTTGCCCGGCCGTTTAGGTGCAATAGAAAAGGTGTTTGTTTGTAAATGGTATTCAGCAAAGCTATTCTATTTTTGCTTAGCTGCAAACCCAAGCCTTCGTAGCTTTTGGTTGTATCGAAACCTTGGCCGTTGTCCTTTACCGACAAGACAAGGTTTTCATCATGCTTGGCGAATTCGATACTGATTTGGCCAGCCTCTTCCATTTCGGCGATGCCGTGTTTTACGGCATTTTCTACAAAGGGCTGCAGCAACATGGCCGGGATTTCTACATCTGCAATAACCAATTGTGGATCAATGTTGATTTGATAGGCAAAGCCAAAGCGTAGCTGCTCCATCTGCAAGTAATCGTCTAGCAGTGCTTTTTCATCGGCCAAACTGATGAGCTCCTTATTGTCGAGCACGTTGCGGGTCAACCTGGCAAATTTGGCCAAATAACGGTTGGCATCGTCGGTTTTATGCTGGTTCATCAGGTTTTGGATGCCGGCCAAAGCATTGAACAAGAAATGCGGGTTAAGTTGCGACCGTACCGTTGCCAGCTGTGTTTTTGCCAATTCTTTTTGTTGCTGTTCGGCTAGCAACTTCCTTTTGTTCTTTCTTTTGATGGTCACTATAATCACGGCAAATACCAGCAGTAACATTAAGAACACCAATCCGGCATATAAGCCAATCTCTTTGGCGCTCAAGGCAGGTTTTCGCATCTCGAAATTAATTTTTACCGCATTTTCAATTTTATGGACATCTATTTTTCCTACCCGTGGAAAGATGACGATTTCATACTTGCCCGGCTTTAAAAAATTTTTGATGTCTAAATGCGTAGTCAGGTTGCCATAGGTGTCTGCTATCCAATTCTGGTTATCGAGCAAGGTCGTCTCTACATTATCACCTTCTTGGCGCTTGATTAAGATTTGGTACAAAAAGATATTTTCTGTAGGGTCAATCATAATCTCGGCATAGCTGCGCTTGGCATCCATCGGCACCAAACGGCCTTGGACATCCAGGTTCACCCCCTCACTTTGCTTTGTAACAATAGTTGTGGTTGTAGTAATCGTATCGTTTTCTACTTTCTTTTCGACTACCGGCTTTTCGTTTGCCCTTATTTCTTTAATCAATTGTGCCGAAATAAGGCTAACTGGATTTAGCTTTTTATTATAAATAATCGTTTCTCTGCCATTGGCCCTATCGCCAACTTTATAGGCAATCAATACCAGCTTTTTGTTGGCGATGTCATAGGTTCCCAAATCTGCACTAAACATCCGATTTCCCTCAATTGCGGCTGGCGTTAACTCTTTGGCCAGTACGATAGAGTCGTCGGCAATTACCGAGTAATGATAGTTCTTAAGGCTGTCTTGCGCAATATTCGCTCTTAATTTGATTTGGCGGGCTCCCTCCAAGTAGAAAAAGAAGGTTTTGGGCTTAGCCGGGTAAATCAGCATCTCCGATGCTTTTTGAGTAGCGCTATCAGCCGACAAAAAAATGGGCTCAGCACTCTCATTATACCCCAAAATCATAATGCCGATGTAATTTTGGTAATGCCCCGGAAAAGGGTTTAGCGTAACCGATTTCATACCGCCTATTTGTCCAAAACAGGATGAGGCAATGAATAGCAGGATAATAGCAAGATAGTTCTTCATAGTTTTCAAGTTTAAGTTTCCTCAAACCTGCGGGTAATTTGGCTTTTAAAAAAAGCGAAGATAGCAATTGTCCAAAACCGTTGAGCATTTTTGGGAAACGAGATAGAATTTGAAATTCAGTTTCGGTTGTTGGTTTTCAGTTGCGGGTTTTGAGTTGTAGGTTGTGGGTTGTGGGTTATAAGTTATGGGTTGTAAGTTATGGGTTGTAAGTTAGCTCGAACCTATTCAGCAATGGCCTACGAACTAATGACCAATCACTTGCCCAAAGCAAGTTTAATCTGCTCGCGGTTGGGTTTCGAAACCGGAATTTTATCGCCATTGTTCATCAAAAGCATACCCCCGTCTTCCTTGAGCCAGCTTTTAACGTAGGCCGGGTTAACCAAATGGCTTTGGTGGGCGCGCAAGAAACCATGGGGCTTGAGCAGGTCGGCGTATTCCTTGAGCGATTTTGAAACCAGTATCTTATCGCCGTTAGAGAGGAAAAAGAAGGTATAGGTGTTGGCCGCTTCGCACCTTACAATATCGCTTACCTGTACATACCTGATC
Source organism: Pedobacter sp. TM02 (assembly GCF_059705275.1). Lineage (NCBI taxonomy): Bacteria > Pseudomonadati > Bacteroidota > Sphingobacteriia > Sphingobacteriales > Sphingobacteriaceae > Pedobacter > Pedobacter sp. TM02. The sequence continues at coordinate 808,311 of NZ_AP046530.1, read as the reverse complement.
TCGTTCTGCTGGGGCAATGCAATTTTGGGTGCGCTTTTTTCGCCTACATTCAATTGTTGCAGCAAAAAGGAAAGCTGTTCGTTTTGCTGCTTATGCTTGAGCTTATGCAGAGCTTTATCAACCGCTGCTTTCAGTTCATCGGCACTTACCGGCTTGAGCAGGTAATCTAAAGCCGCAAACTTAATGGCCTGTATGCCATAATTGTCGTAAGCAGTTACAAAGATTACCTCAAAGGTTTTTTCCCTTATCTCGTTCAACAGGTCGAAGCCCGAGTTTTTGCCTAACTGTATATCCAAAAACAACAAGTCGGGCTGATGAAGCTCCATCAGGCTTTTGGCCGTGGCCACATCCGAGGCACAAGCCACTATTTTTACGGCCGCACAGTATTTTTCTAAAAGATGGCGCAGATTTTCTAAGTTGGCCAGTTCGTCGTCTACCAGTATTGCCCGCATTTTACAGCCATTGGGTTAAAGTAATTGTAATGATGGTACCCTTATCATTGGCCTGCATGGTTAAATAAAGTGGCGAATCCTGATAAATGGCATTCAATAAAGATATTCTGTTTTTACTCAACTGCAAACCCAAACCTTCATAATTTTTGGCCGTATCGAAACCTTGGCCATTGTCTATTATGGTTAATATCAAGTCTTTTTCGCGTTGTTCGAAAGCAATGGCAATGTGCCCGTTTTTTTCTTTTGCAGCAATTCCGTGCTTTACCGCGTTTTCTACAAAAGGTTGCAGCAGCATGGCCGGAATTTCGATGTTATGGATATCCAATCCCTGGTTTACCTTAAGCTCGAAGCTAAAGCCAAATCGTTGCTGTTCCATTTCCAGGTAATCGGTTAGCAATGCCTGTTCTTCGGCCAAACTTACCTGCTCCTTGTTGTCGAGCACATTTCTGGTTAGCCGTGCAAATTTGTTCAAATAGTGGTTGGCTTCCTCGAGTTGTTGCTTGTTCATCAGGTTTTGGATACCGGCCAGGGCATTGAACATAAAATGTGGGTTTAGCTGCGCGCGCACTGAAGCCAACTGGGTTTTGGCCAGTTCTTTTTGCTGTTGCTCGTCCTGCACACGTTGCTGGTTCTTCTTTTTGAGCTTGGTAACCACCGCCCCAAAAATGCCTCCCAAAACGGCACACAACAACAATCCGAATAAAGCGATTTGCTTGCTGGAGAAGAGGTGCTTCGGATTTTTTTCCGGCAATACCTCAAACCGATAGCTCACCGCCTTATCTTTTAAATAGACAACTGGCGTACCACCCGGTCTAGGCAATTTCGGGGTTAAGATCAATTCGTATTGTCCTGGTTGCTCCCAATACTCTTTATAGATGAAAAACACCCTATTGTTCGTACCCAAATCCAGTCTTTCGGTCTTACCGCTTATGTTGCGGATCAGCTCGATTTTAAATTCGTAGTTATAGGTGTAGTTTTCCGGTAAGACATGCAGCCTCACCAACGAATCGCCTAAATTGAATTGATGCCAAGCGTTTTTTGCTTCTTTGGCTTTCCCCGGAGGAGTTTTGCCATCAATCGACTTGTAGAGCAAATCGATTGGAAAATTCTTATCGTTGTACTCAAGCCCTACGCTAACGGCTAAGGGCTTGACTGGTCTCCAATCGACCATAATGCCGTCTCTCCTTTTGTAATTATGGATATTATACAGCTCGATCCTAATATAACCATTGGGTTGGGCGGCAAAGCTGCCGAAATAGGCATAAGCATATTTGCCATCAGAGGTGGTTTTAAAATTGTTGGGCGTGGTCCAGCCCACAATCTCGGTATCGTCATTGGTTACTACGTGGTAACGGTAGTCTTTGGCATTTTGTGGGGTAATGCTTACATCGGCAAATTCGATGTTCACATCTTTATCCAACAAATACCTGCGCAGGCTATTACGACCGCTCCAGCTCCAATCTAAACCCTCGTACACCGTTGCACTTGTATTTTGCTGAAACCGCAACGCCATGGTTTGGAACGCCGGACCAAGGTTTTCTCCTATCGAAAACAAAAAGTGGTCTTTACTAATGGCCTGCAAGCGCTTTTTACGTGCTATTATCTGTAGTTGTGCCGGAGTTGCCTTTCTAATATCAACCAGCTGATTACCCGCAAATTCGAAGTATTTACGTTCAACAGCGCTATCTACCGTTTTTTGTTGCCCAAAAGCCAACATGCTACAGAGCAATAGGATCAATAAACTTATGTTCTTCACTTTATTTATTGATTTCATGGTTTAAAATAGCGATTAATTTTTCGGGTTCGCTTGGCCTAACCGCATCGCTGTCTACAATCCGTCCCTCTTTATCGATGATGATGAACCTCGGAATAAAATTGGCCTGGTAGGATTTGGCAAAAGCATCGTTCGTGTCTTCGAGCTGCAGCCAGTCCATCCCATCTTTTTTAATGATGTCGTACCTGTATTTTCTGTTCTTGGCATCAAAAGCCGCAATGCTGATGACCTGAAGCTTATCATTACCTTTATATTGATCGTATATTTTTTTGAGGAAAGGCGTTTCCTGCTTGCACGGGCCACACCAGCTGGCCCACAAATCAATGTATACAACCTTGCCCCTAAAACTTTCCAAATGGTGCAGCGTGCCACTGGTATCGGGCAGATTGAAAACCGGCGAAACATTTCCAGCTTGCAGCCCCGTGGCCGTTTTGACCCGATCGGCCTCTAGGTCTTTAAGTTTTTGCTTCAAGCTACGGTCGGTTATTTTTTCAATGTAGGGACTTAGCTTGTAGATATCGTCGAGCTTGTAAACAGACGACATATTCCGTTGTAAGGTTTGCGAAGCCACATAATCGTATACATTGCCCTTAAACAACTTAGCGGTAAGGTACAATGTATAATTGCCTTTTTGCTTCTGCGTGCTGTCGGCCGGAAAGGCATAATACTCGCTGCAATAGAAAGGATATTCGGAAACAAAATAGGAGAAAGAGCTGCTCGACAAATTGGCCTCGTTGTTCAGCTCTTTTTCCAGGGCTTTAAACCCCAACTGCTTCACCATTTTTTGAAGCTGCGCCCATTGTAGCTTATTTACATAGGCATATGAACTGAACAGCCCGATAAGTGGGCCAAACTTTTTGTCGAGCAAAAGCGATTGCCTAAAATAATCGGCATAGGGTTCGTGGTTGTTGGCATCGAATATTTTATCGATTAGCGTATGGTCGTTCGCAAAGGAAAGCTGGTGTGCCAGGTAGGTCTCAGCATCTTTTTTGTTCCAATTTATGGTATCAGGCTTGGCTTTGCCATTGCCTTCTTGCCAGTAGCTGTTGGTTTTAGCGCCAATTCCGGTATAAGCAAGCGTTGATTTGGCCGTTTGATAATCTTTTACATCAGCATTGAGCTGCAAATTGTAGCCTGGCGCCAAAAAGAGCTGCACCTGGATTTGTTTCCGGTTGGTGAGGTTAGCGCGAAAAGGCTCAGTAATTTTAGCGGTTTCATAGCTGAAACTGCCATCGGCATTAACCAGAATACTGTCTTTAAAATCGCCAGTACTAGGCACCAGTTCCAATACCTTGTCTTGGCAGTTGATGAGTTTTCCGGTAATCCGGGTCTTTTGTTGCGCTTTGCTGGCCATGGTAGTCAGGCACAGCAACATCAAATAGATTGTCTTTTTCATTTTCGGCATTGTTGATGTTTCAAAATTCATCAATCTACCTTTGCCAAAAAAGCTAAAAACAGTATATGGGCCGTCTGTAAAAGTATCTGATCCGCTACCAACAGTATTTGAAACTACCTCAAATAAATAACGGCTTGCTTAATGATCAGGTACAAGGCCAATACCCACAGAAATATGGCAATCGATTTATTGATCAAATGGCTGCTCAGCGCAAATTTTTCCTGGATGTAGCGGGCAAAATGAGCATAGCCGTAAAGCGCCAGTGCCGAACCTATACCCGAACCCAAGCTGAAAATAACGAGCGACAGGTAGTCGGTCCTGATCCACTCGTGCAGGATAACATAATTGCCAAAGAAGAGCCAAAATGGAATTTGAACCGGATTTAAAACCCCGAGCAACATGCCATAAAATACGCTGCCTCTTTTGCTGGTATCATTGCTGTCTTTGGTTTTGGGCAACTTATTGCGGTTGATCCAGGTAATGGTACCCATCACCACAAAAAGCAGGATCATAAAGGCATCTACATAAGTGCCCAGCCTTACTTCGTTGATATTGGCATCGAGGTTTACATCACTCGATACCCAGCGCGCAAAACGCATCATGCCAAAGGTAAAAAGAACTTCAACACAAGAGAAAGCCAGGATAAACGACCACGCTTGGCGCATGCCCTTATTGATAGTGAGCTGTGCAACTGTCAGGTTGATGTTTCCAGGCGGTATATAGCCCATGGCATTTAACAATATGCCGATAATTAAGGTCAAAAAGAGCATAAGTTCGCTAAGATACTATTTCAAATGAGCTTTTAAAAATTGACCTGTATAAGAATCCTTTGCCTGGCGCAAATCTTCTGGCTTGCCTTCAAATACAACGTTTCCGCCTTTATCGCCACCTTCGGGCCCGATATCGATTACCCAATCGGCGCATTTGATCATGTCCATGTTATGTTCGATCACTAAAATGGTATTGCCTTGTTCGATCAAGGTATTCAGGGCTTTCAGCAATTTTTTGATATCGTGGAAATGCAAACCTGTGGTAGGTTCGTCAAAAATGAACATGGTTTTTTGCGCATTGTTGCCTTTGATTAAGAAGGAAGCCAATTTGATGCGTTGCGCCTCCCCGCCCGACAGCGTATTTGACGATTGCCCCAGGTGTACATAGCCCAAGCCCACATCGACCAGGGGTTGCAGTTTTTGCAGGATTTTGGGTTCCTTGGCAAAAAACTCGACGGCCTGATCGATGGTCATATCCAAAATATCGGATACATTTTTGTCCTGATAAGTAATATCGAGCACCTGTTGCTTAAATCTCCGGCCTCCACAGGCTTCGCAAGGCAAAAAGATATCGGCCATAAACTGCATTTCAATCTTCACCTCGCCTTCGCCCTGACAAACTTCGCAACGGCCGCCTTCTACGTTAAAAGAGAAGGCCGCAGGTTTAAGTCCGGCAGCCTTTGCCGATGGCAATGCCGAAAACAAGGCCCTGATATCGTCCCAAGCCTTTACATAAGTGACCGGATTAGAACGCGACGAACGGCCGATCGGGTTTTGGTCTACCATTTCTACGGCACTAACCAGGTCGATATGCCCAAAAAGTCCGTCGTAAGCACCCGTTTGCTCGCCGGCATAATTGCCTATGGCTTTTTGCAGGGCGGGATAAAGTATTTTTTTAACTAGGCTGGTTTTGCCAGAACCCGATACGCCCGTTACACAGGTAAATACACCCAAAGGAAACTTGACGTCGATATTTTTCAGGTTGTTTTCGCGGGCACCTTTTACCAGGATATGGTCGCGCCACTCCCTTCTTTTGGCAGGGACGGCTATTTCGTCCTTGCCGGCCAAATACCTACCGGTAAGCGAGTTTTTGTCTTTAATAATTTCTTTATAGGTGCCGCTAAAAACCAGGTTGCCGCCATGTGTACCTGCTTCGGTACCAATATCTATAATATGATCGGCGGCCTTCATCATTTCTTCTTCGTGCTCAACCACCAAAACGGTATTACCCACATCGCGCAATGATTCGAGTACCCCGATCAAACGGTGCGTATCTCTTGGGTGCAGACCAATGCTCGGTTCGTCGAGCACATACACCGAACCCACCAAACTGCTGCCCAACGACGTGGCCAGGTTAATGCGCTGGCTCTCTCCTCCCGACAGGGTATTCGACAAGCGGTTGAGGGTGAGGTAGCCCAAACCTACGTTGTTGAGGTAAAGCACCCGATTGGAGATTTCGGCCAGCAAACGCTTGGCAATTTTTGCCTGTGTGGCGCTAAGATCGAGCTGCTCGAAAAAGGGCAACAAAGTAGACAAAGGCATCAGCACCATTTCTAAAATAGACTTGCCTCCTATTTTCACATAAGAAGCATCTTTGCGCAGGCGCGTGCCTTTGCAATCGGGACAAACCGTTTTGCCACGATAGCGCGAAAGCATTACGCGGTACTGTATTTTATAGGTTTGTTCTTCCAATTCCTTAAAAAACTGATCCAGACCCGCAAAATAGCTATTGCCTGTCCATAACAGCTGCTGCTGTGCCTCGGTCAGTTCGCGGTAAGGCCTGTGGATGGGGAAGTCGAATTTCTCGGCATTTTTAACCAAGCGTTTCAGCCATTCGCCCATTTTTTCGCCACGCCAGGGGGCAATGGCATTATCGTAAATGCTTTTGCTCTTGTCTGGAACAACCAGGTCTTCATCTATCCCGATTACATTTCCATAACCCTCGCAGCGTTTGCAGGCCCCATAAGGGTTGTTGAAACTGAAGAAATTTGGGCTAGGCTCTTCGAACTTCATGCCATCCAGCTCAAAGCGGTCGCAGAAGAAGGTCTGTTTGCCATCATGTTCTACATAACAATCGCCTTTGCCTTCAAAAAATGCGGTCTGTGCCGAATCAGCCATGCGGCTTAGAGTTTCTTCCTCTTCGTTAACCACAATGCGGTCTATCAAAATCTTGATGGTATCGCTATCGGCCAGTTTAACGTCTTTGATGGATTGATCTTCGAGGATATCCTCTATTTTGGTGATCTTGTTATTGAAATAAACCCGCAAGAATCCTTTTTGCAACAATACAGCCAATTCTTCTTTAATGGTTCTATTGTTGTGTGGATGCAAAGGGCAGAATACCGTAGCTACACTATCGGTACCCAGGCTTACGATAAAATCGACAACCGTACTTACGGTGTCCTTTTTAACCACCTGACCCGAAATGGGCGAATAAGTGGTACCGATACGCGAATAAAGCAGTTTGAGGTAATCGTATATTTCGGTTGAAGTACCTACGGTTGAGCGCGGATTGGAGGTAATTACCTTTTGTTCGATGGCAATGGCCGGCGCAATACCTTTGATGTAATCTACATCGGGCTTGTTCATCCGCCCCATAAACTGGCGCGCATAGGCCGACAGGCTTTCTACATAACGACGCTGGCCTTCGGCATACAAGGTATCAAAGGCCAGAGAAGATTTTCCGGAGCCCGACATGCCGGTAACCACCACGAGTTTATTCTTCGGAATGGCTACGTCGATGTTTTTGAGGTTGTGTACCCTGGCGCCTTTGATAATGATATGATGGTGTGGATCTTTCTCTATTTCCTTGCTCATGTGCCGCTTGCTTAGCTCTGATTTAATATAACCCCAAAATTACGATTTTGGTTTCAACCCCTCTAAAAATAAGCGGCCTTTTATAAAATTTTACAAATTTTAGCAGATTTATTGTTGGATATTCAAAAAAAAGTCTTTCTTTTGAATTTATAACTCACACGAATTAGGAACTGTATTTTAAAAACAAGGAGAGCTGCTATAGATTAAAAAGCTACTTATTTATTATTTTAATTTAATAAAACGAGAAGAATTTTAGTATACGCACTCCTATGAAATTACAGCAGCATAGTGATCAGGATTTGGTGAAGCTATATCTTAACGGAGAAGAATCTGTATTAGAAGAATTACTTCGTAGGCATAAATCCAAAATATATACCTCCATTTATTTATTGGTAAAAGACCAGTACCTGGCCGAAGACATCTTTCAGGATGCCTTTATCAAGGTCATCAATACTTTACGCAGTGGACGCTACAATGAAGAAGGCAAGTTTTTGCCTTGGGTAATGCGCATTGCGCACAACTTGGTAATCGATTATTTCCGCCGCGAGAAACGCGCACCGGTCATTACCAGCGCCGACGGCACAGATGTGCTCAATCTTTTGCAGATACACGAAGAAAGTGCCGAAGAACGCATGTTGCGCGAACAAACCCACCTCGATCTAAGAGCAATGATACACCTGTTGCCCGACGAACAGAAAGAGGTGCTCATTATGCGCCATTATGCCGACCTGAGCTTTAAGGAGATTGCCGACCTCACCGACGTAAGCATCAATACCGCCCTGGGACGCATGCGCTATGCACTCAGCAATTTGCGCAAAATGATGAAGGTGAAAGAGGTAAGTCCGCGAGGACTTTAAGCAGGCTGAGTACTAATCTTTTAACAGCCAGGTAGTGTATAATTTTGCCCATTGAGCACATGTGGGCCTCTTGGAAAATTTAATTTGGAAAATGTTAAAATTTTCTGAAAGGCCACGAAATAAAACATACGCAATTACGTTTACTTTGTAAACATTAAATAAATGCACTGCGTATGACAAAAACCTCTACACTAAATGATCTTTCCAACTTCTCGAGTCTGCAACCTGTAGAAAAGGCGGTTGATGAGGGCGACCAACAGAATCTGTTGTTCTACAACAGCATCAGGTCTAAGCTTGACCAATTGGTTAAAGAGCCTTCCAACGAAACCATCCAAAAAATTTTGGATTACTCGAAGAAAAAGTAATTAAAAGTCCCGCGCAAGAGCCGGGACTTTTTTATTGGCCCAAAGCTATATCCCAGCAGTGATATAGCTTTCATAACCATATTTTAAGTTAAAAAATCGAACTTTTTCAACGTTTTAAGCTGTTTTTCCTTTCGCGCAAAAATCCAAAAGCCAAACCTGCAGTAATGGCGTTATAGCTTTTTAGCTTATTGAAATTATGTTGAAAAGACAGGGAGAATCCAGCTGTCCAACCAATCATATAGCAATATTTCACTTCTACGGGCAAGCCGATCGTTTCTTTTTTGATGGTTTCTCCATAGCCTATATCAAATCGGTAATGGGTTAGCGCCAGGCCCGTACCTAATTTAAAATTATGGTACTTGCCCAAGGTATAGCTTTTGCCCGTGATAAGCGCAATATCGCCAAAACCAGGCAGGGGCTTATTGCCGAAGTTGAGCTGAAAAACGTCAGATCCCTTTAGCCTGAGGTAGTTGTTGTTTTGTTGTACCGCCAGCGAAAACTGCCAATACACATCGCCTTGCGAACCTCCGAGTTCCAGGTCGGCATAAGCGTAAAACCGCTTGGGCAGGTGCAGACTATCTGTTTGCGCCCGGACTGTGCAGGCAAAGAGGAAACAGCCCAACACGATAAAAAAAGATGATTTCATGTAATTTTGGCTTGAAGATTTGTTAATACATACCTATGGCTATCCCTGCGGAAACGGCAGCATAACTTTTAAGAAAATTGGCATTGCCGGTTCCTGTAACGCTAAAAGCAAAGCTTCTGCCGAACTGAAACGAATACCTGAGCTCGGCAGGCAAGCCAACCGTGAATCTGGTCTTGAAGCGGTCGGGCTGATAGGCCTGCTTTCGGCTATTGAAAGCCTCGTCTTTATCCGTCTTGAAAAAAGCCGACAGTCCAGCGCCAAATTGGATCTGATGGCGCTTCGGCGACCTATAGCCTTTGCCCACCATCAAACTGACATCTTGAAAGCCTACGTTTTCTTGTGGTGGACCGCCATCGTAATAGTATTGCTGGTACAGCTGCTTCTCGGCATCCGTATTGTAGCTGAAGGCACTTACCGACTTTATTTTGAGGTAAGAACCTTCTGCCTGCAGGTATACGCCACCCTGGAACAGGTGCTGGTAGCCTTTCGTTTGCCCATACTCTGCATAGAAGTAAAGGTTGTTAAAGGTTGTTTCCTCACCGGTTTTCTGTGCTATCGCCCCATGGCACGCAAACAGGCCGGCTATTAATAACAATTTGCTTTTCATGTGTTTTAAGTTTTAATGGTTTGATCGAAATTAACACATCCAAAACTGTCAAATTAACCTTAAAAGCACCTTTCAAATCAAAAACAAATCTTTAAAAGAAATACATAGCATTAAAATTCAAAATATTAATCTTAAAAATTATTTAAATCATATCAAGAGAGCCAAAAAATTATTAAATTAGTGGAGATTAACTTTATACGGGATTTTTTATGCCAGATTTTCAGGTTTCATTTTTCGAAAGACTCAGGGCAGCCATCCCTGATTACCAAAATTTGGCCCAAAGTGTAGCCGATGCCTTAAATATCAGCATGAACGAAGCCTACAAAAAGATAAGAGGCGGCAGTGCGCTCAGCCTGCAGCAGGTGGTTCAACTGTCTGATACGTTTAATGTACCCTTCATTTATAACCCCAACCAATCATCTAGCGTAACCTTCAATTTTTTGAGCGTTAACGAAGATCTCAACATGGTCAATTACCTTGGCGATTTGCTGGCCAATCTCAAGCTCATCCAGCAAAGCAAAACCAAGCATATCACCATTACCACCGACGACATCCCAATTTTCCATTTTTTCAAATACCCTGAGTTAACGGCATTCAAGCTGTTTTTCTGGGCCAACAACGCCAATAACAGCGAGCTCAAATTCGACGGTTCTACCCTTACCGACGAAATTATGGCGCTTTCGCAGGAGTTGCATCAGCTTTACCTCGAAATACCGAGCACCGAAATCTGGGCCAAAGACACTGTTCATGGCACCATCGAGCAAATCAGATATGCTTACGAGGCCGGCTACATCAGCAACAAGGCACTAGCCGAAAAAGTGGTAGAACAAGTGCGTTACTGCCTAACCGACATGAATATGTATGCCATCAGCAGCAAAAAAACCATCGATCCCGACCATACTTTTAACTGGTATAATTGCGATGTACTGGGCAGCATTGCCTACCTGGTCGATTTTAAGGAAAGCATGCTTTGCTTTAACCGGTTCAATACCTTTAACTACCTCAAAACCAACGACCAGTTTTATTGCGAGCAAACCAAGCGTTGGATGCAGGGCCTCATCAATAAATCGATTGCCTTTAGCGGTCAGGGCGAAAAGCACCGCAACAAATACCTCTACGAATCTTTTGCTGCCTGCGATGCCTTGATCGGTGAAATCAATGTATAGGCCAATGGCCATTAGTCTATGGACTATGAACTAACATACCTATATTTGTACATGCTCAAAAAAGAACGCTACCAAGAATTTGTGGCCCACTTTGCCACCAAGCAGCCGAATGCCGAAACAGAGCTGCACTACAACAACCCGTATCAGCTTTTGGTGGCCGTTATTCTTTCTGCGCAATGTACCGACAAACGCATCAATCAGGTTACACCCGCACTTTTTCAGCGTTACCCTCATCCTAAATCGCTGGCTGAGGCTACACCAGACCAGGTTTTTGATTACATCAGGAGCGTGAGCTACCCCAATAACAAAGCCAAACACCTGGTAGGCATGGCCAACATGCTGGTCAACGATTTTAACAGCCAAGTGCCGTCCGACGTGAAAGAACTGCAAAAAATGCCGGGCGTTGGCCGAAAAACGGCAAATGTAATCGCTTCGGTAGTTTTCGATGCGCCCGCCATGGCCGTTGACACGCATGTTTTCAGGGTAGCCAACAGAATTGGGCTTACCCGGGGCAAAACGCCTTTGGCCGTAGAAAAAGACCTGGTGAAACATTTGCCCGAGTATACGATTGCTACTGCCCACCACTGGCTTATCCTGCACGGCCGTTATGTTTGCGTGGCCCGAAACCCAAAATGCAGCATTTGCGAAATTACGCACTTCTGCAAGTATTTTGAGCAACATTTCAAAGCTAAATAATTTAGCTATTCGGCAATGTTGAAAAAATAAATCGAATTTTATTTGTACATATTAAATTTAAATTGATATGTTTGCTAAAGTTATTAGCATTACCGCTTTTTATTAGCCGATATTTATTTTACATTTACTTTCAGATTTACAGACATGAACCCAAACACAGAAAAACTTAAAGCGTTACAGCTTACCTTAGATAAATTAGAAAAATCGTACGGCAAAGGCTCAATCATGAAATTGGGCGACCAAGCCGTAGAAACCATGGATGCCATCTCTACCGGCTCCATCAGTTTAGACATTGCCTTGGGCATTGGTGGCGTTCCTAAAGGCCGTGTCATAGAAATTTATGGCCCAGAATCTTCAGGTAAAACTACCTTGGCCACCCACATCATTGCCGAAGCCCAAAAGAAAGGTGGCATTGCCGCTATTATCGATGCCGAACATGCCTTCGATAAATTTTATGCCAAAAAACTAGGCGTAGACACCGACAATCTATTGATTTCGCAACCAGATAATGGCGAGCAGGCTTTGGAGATTGCCGATAACCTGATCCGTTCGGGCGCTATCGATGTGATCGTTATCGACTCGGTGGCAGCCTTGGTGCCAAAAGCCGAAATTGAAGGCGAAATGGGCGACAGCAAAATGGGCTTACAGGCCCGCTTAATGAGCCAGGCCTTGCGTAAGCTAACCGGAACCATTTCAAAAACCGGATGTTGCTGTATTTTCATCAACCAATTGCGCGAAAAAATCGGCGTGATGTTCGGTAATCCGGAAACCACAACCGGTGGTAACGCCCTTAAATTTTATGCTTCGGTACGTTTAGATATCCGTAGAACTTCTCAAATCAAAGATTCTGACGAAGTATCTGGAAATCGTGTTAAGGTAAAAATCGTTAAAAATAAAGTGGCTCCTCCTTTCCGTATTGCCGAATTCGACATCATGTTTGGTGAAGGCATTTCGAAAACCGGCGAAATCATCGACCTGGGCGTCGACTTCAACATCATCAAAAAAGCAGGTTCTTGGTTCTCTTATGGCGATACCAAACTGGGACAGGGAAGAGATGCCGTGAAGCAATTGCTATTAGACAATCCGGAATTAGCCGAAGAAATCGAAGCTAAAATCCGTGAAGAGGTAACCGGAGATAAGCTGGAGGACAAAGAAGCTTAGGCTTAAAATAATTTACAGCCAATGCCATCAGCTCGTATGAGCGAACGAAGGGAGATCAATCTATATGTTTGCCAAGACAAGATAACTCTTTGTTCGCTCAGTCGATAAGATGGCTTTTTTGTTGCCCTTGCCTTGATTAATCTCCCCGATCAATCCATGGAAGATGAAAAGCAAATAACAAGACAGATGGGCATGTTCAACCCTTCGCCACGGCGAAGCCAAAGTAACGAGGCCATCTTTTTTCCGGCGAATTTTCAGTTTTTACCCATCAACCGCCCATTGGCCAATTCAACAATCAATCAGCGAATAAGCATTCTGGCCCAACCTATTTAAAACTTGAAGACTTAGGCGCTACTTGGCCATTGTTCTCCATAAAGTTTTTATCCAGTTTGATGATGGTATAAAGGGCGATAACGATGCCGAACAAAAGAAAAAACAATCCCAAATAGTTTTTCTTTTTGTCTTGCTTAATCATCCAAATCAAAAAGACAATCAATGGAATAAGCAGCAGACCAAAAAACACATAACTCGTCGTTCCCATAATTTTATTTTTTAAAAGTTCATTCTCGCCATCGGCGAAACTTCTTGCCCAACAAATTCGCCAGCCAAAAACTTATGATAACCAGCAATAGCAATCATCCCTGCATTATCTGTGCAATACTGAAACGCGGGAATGTAAACGTTCCAGCCTAACTCCTTCTGCATGTCCTGAAGTGCATTTCTTAATCCAGAATTGGCCGAAACACCTCCAGCTATGGCAATATCCTTAATTCCGTACTCCTTAGCCGCTTTTTTTAATTTATTTAACAGAATGCCGACAATACTAAATTGAACCGACGCACAGATATCGGCTAGATTTTCCTCCACAAATTGGGGGTTCTCTTTTTGCTGATCTCTAACAAAATACAAAATAGCTGTTTTAAACCCGCTAAAACTATAGTTTAATCCGGGAATTTGCGGTTCAGGAAATTTAAAGGCTAAAGGATTGCCGTTTTGGGCATATTTATCAATCAATGGGCCACCAGGATAAGGCAGATTGAGAATTTTTGCAGTCTTGTCAAAAGCCTCTCCCGCTGCATCATCCAGGGTTTCGCCCACGATTTCCATATCAAAATAATCTTTCACCAATACAATTTGGGTGTGTCCGCCAGACACAGTCAGGCACAAAAACGGAAACGGAGGCTTCGGATCATCGATAAAATGAGCCAAAATATGTGCCTGCATATGGTTAACCGAAATAAGCGGTAGATTGAGTGCCAATGCAAACGATTTGGCAAAAGAAACACCTACCAACAAAGCCCCCAACAAACCGGGTCCTTGTGTAAAAGCAACCCCATCCAACTCGTTTTTGTCAACTTGAGCAATGGCCAAGGCCTGCTGTACCGCTGGCACAATGTTCTGTTGATGAACCCTTGAAGCCAATTCTGGAATTACGCCACCATAATTTTCATGAATTGTTTGGTTTGCAATAACATTGGCAGTAATTTTGCCGTTGTTACAAACGGCAACTGAAGTTTCATCACATGAGGATTCTATGGCAAGTATGATAGGCACGGTTAAAGATTATTAAGCTACAAAATTATTAAAAAACTATTAAAAATACTGCTTTGGGTTGTCGCATCAATTATATTGTTGCTTGGCGTGTTGCTATTTTCGCTTCAGTTTAAGCCCGTACAGACCTATGTAGCCCAAAAAGCAGCCGCTTATTTATCCAAAGAACTTCATACCACCGTTTCGATCGGTGGACTCTATGTAAAGCCATTTAAATCGGTAGTGCTCGAAAAACTGGTCGTACTTGACCAACAAAAAGACACTTTGGCCAATTTCCCCAAGTTTTTGGTCGACATTAACAAATTTTCTTTAAAAGAGAGAATACTGGATGTCAACACGGTTCAGGTTAACAACGGCGCTTTCTTTTTAAAGGACTATCCAAACGGCACCTCTAACCTCGATTTCATTATCGATTACTTTGACACACCTAGCCAAAAACCAAAGCCCAAAAAGAAGAAAAAGAAATTCCAGTTCTTGTTTAACCGGGTTATCCTCAATAATGTAGCTTTTAAGTACAAGAACCTTAAAATCAACACGGTTGTGAAAGGCGTAAACTTTGAGGACATCGACCTGAAACAGCTCAATGGCATTTTCGAAAAACTGAACACCAACAACCATATTATCCAGGCCAACATCAAGAACCTGACCTTCAGGGAAAAAAGTGGCTTTTATCTCAAAAACCTGAGTGCTTTTACCACCGTCGATACCAACCAGATCGAATTGCAAAAACTATTGCTGGTAACCAACCAAAGCCGATTAACCGATTACTACCAGATGAAGTTCAGCCGGTTTAAAGACTTCAACGATTATGTGAACAAGGTAAGGATGAAGGCCAATTTTAAGGGAAGCCATATTTCTTCGAGAGACGTAGCCTATTTTGCTCCCGAACTGGATAAAATGAAACTCGACCTTGATATTGACGGGCAGATTACCGGTTATGTAAGCGACTTAAAAGCCAAAAAGCTTGCCCTCAAAGCGGGCCAGGCCACTTATATTAAAGGCGATTTTACCATGAAGGGCTTGCCAGATTGGGAACAGACCTTTATGGACATGAAAATAGAACTGGCCGGCACCAACAAAAAGGACCTTGAAGCCATCCTCACCGATGTAACCGGCAAACCGATGCGTTCTATTCCGCAAATCGTCAGCAAGTTCGGCAACGTAAACTTCAATGGTTCGTTTACAGGTTTCCAGAACGATTTTATTGCTTATGGCGAATTCAAGACTAACCTCGGGCGCTTCAAGTCTGACGTGAACATGAAAATCGACAAGAAAGGCACTCCATCCTATACTGGAAACGTACAGACTTTTGATTTCAACCTCGGCGATCTGCTCAATGAAAAAAATCTTGGGCGCATTACCTCTGCACTTTACGTGAAAGGCAAAGGCGATAAAGTGAAAGAACTAACCGAACAGCTGAACGGCGATGTAACTTATATCGATTTCAATGGCTATCGCTATCGCAACATTAAAATTGATGGCACTTTCGACAAAAAATATTTCGACGGCAGCCTTAAGATCAACGACAAAAACATACAGCTGACTTTTGATGGCGGTGTGAACCTCAATCCGGCATTGCCTGTATTTAATTTCAAGGCCAATATCCGCAATGCCCGTTTAAAGACTTTAAAACTGTACAAGGATTCGCTAAAAGTAGATGCGGATTTCAGCACTAACTTTTCAGGCAATAACCTCGACAACATCCAAGGCAATCTGCTTGTGCAGCACATTACGCTGAACAACAAAAAGGGAATATACCATATCGATTCCGTGCAGCTGAATGCCAAAGGCATTGGCCAGGAACGAAGTTTGGCCATTAAATCCGATATTTTCGACGCGAGTATCAAAGGCCAGTACGACCTCAACACTATTGTGTCGTACTACAAGGCCATTGCCAAAACTTATATTCCTTCACTTAAGGCCGATATTATCAACTATAAAACGCAGATTTTCGATTTTAACCTTCGGGTGAAACGATTTGAACCGATTGCCGAACTGGTGGCACCGGGCTTGACCATCGACGACCAGGCCATTTTGATCGGCTCTTTCGATTCGAGAAACAACACGGCAACGCTTAACGGCAGCATCAGGAAGCTCACTTACAAAGGCATTACTGCCAACAACATCATCCTGGAGGAAAACACTACGGCCAAGCAGCTACAAGCCATTATCACTTCCGACCGTGTTGACCTGAACGACAGCCTGTACATTAAAAACGTGAACATCGCCAATGTGTTGCGAAACGACAGCTTGGCGCTCAACTTAAAAATGTCTAATGCCGACGACGCCAATCAACTCGATTTGAACGGATTGGTAGAGTTTGTAAATGACAGCGCGAAAATCAGCATCCTGCCTTCCATCCTCAAAATCAACAGCGAAGATTGGAACATCCAGGAAAAGGTACGCATCAATTTCAACAAAGGCAAAACGGCCATCGACAATTTCTCGCTCAGCAATGGCGAGCAGATGCTTTCGGTTGACGGTGTACTTTCTGAAGACCCCAAAGACCTTTTGCTGGTAGGCTTCGAAAACTTCAACCTCAAAACGCTCAATCCATTTGTGAAAGCCATGGGCATCAAATTGGCCGGAAAGGTAAATGGCCGAACGCGATTGTACGACATTTTGAAAACGCCGCGAATTACGGATAGCCTGAGTATCGATTCTTTGAATTTTAACGACACTTACATTGGCCGCCTAACCGACACTTCGGCCTATGATCAAGCAAAAAATGCGGTAAACGTGTATACGCAGATCATGACCGACAATAGAGAAACCTTTAAGATAACCGGTGGTGTTGACCTGAAGGAGAAAAACATAGACCTAGCCATAAAGATGGACGGCAGCAAGCTTACCGTGCTCGAACCTTTTGTGAAAAAGCTGGTTTCTAACCTTAAGGGCAATATTTCTGCCGACCTTACGGTAAAAGGCCCGCTCAGCAAGCCCCGCATTAACGGCGATGTTTCTTTTGATCGTGGCGAAGTGACTGTAAACTACCTGAAAACTCCTTACACCCTCAACGATAAGATACAGATAGACAATAGTGTAATCCAAATTAACGATTTGGTGCTGGAAGATGCCGAAGGCAATGAAGCTAAAGCCAACGGAACGGTTGACCTGAACAACCTCGACGACCCTACGATCAGGGTTCAAATCAATGCCACCAACTTTATGGCACTCAATACTACTTCAAAAGACAATTCGCTTTACTACGGCAGGGCTTATGCCACAGGCGACTTTTCTTTTAATGGTCCAACCAGCAGCATGCTGATTAACATTGATGCCAAAACAGAAAAGGGGACCATCTTTAACCTGCCGTTAAACAGTTCTGAAACCATTTCGGATAAAGACTTTATCACTTTTGTAAGCAAAGACACCACCAAAACCGTGAAGAAGCAGACGAGTTTTGATGGCTTGAAAATGAATTTCAAACTGCGGGTAGACCCTAACTCGATAGCCAATATTTATACGGTGCTCGGCAAGCTGAGTGGCAAGGGAAATGCAGAACTGGAGCTGAACATTACCAGCGGCGGCGATTTTGAAATGAAAGGCGATTATATCATTGAAAGCGGTCTTTTCGATTTTACAGCCCAGGAAGTCATCAACAAGCGTTTTGAAATTCGACAGGGCGGAACGATCCGATGGACAGGCAATCCAGCCAATGCGCAAATCAACCTCAAAGCCATTTATGCCCTGAGGGCCAGCACTGCCGATTTGTATACCGCAGCCAATCAGGATCAATCGTCGAGCACGAATGAGAGGGTACAAACCGAGGTAGAAATGGGGCTCAGCGGCCTGCTTTTGCAACCCGACATCAAACTGGATATTTTCTTCCCGGCCAATCCTGCCATCAAAGAAAAGCTACAGTCGTATTTTAACGACGGCAACAACCTGAATACGCAGGCCTTGAGCTTGATTATCCAACGCAGGTTTGCACCGGGTACGGGAAAGGAAAATCTGGGCCAACAATTGGGTTCTGTGGGCACAAGCACTGCCAGCGAGCTGATTTTTAACCAGTTCAACAACCTCCTTTCGTCTTTAAACCTCAACTTTGTCGACATTAACATCCGTTCTTTTAACGAAGCCAGCGCTTCATTTAAATTCTTTAACGACCGTATTATTGTTAATGCAGGCATCGTAGATAATACCAAAAGCTCTACCGATTATTCGGTGGGCTTGTTTAAAGACAATGTGGGCAAAGAGGTGGAGATTTTAGGCTTGATTAAAAAAGACGGAACGCTAGTGGGCAAACTGGCCAACAAGCCGCCAACGCAACAAAGCATTTTTGCCAATCCTGGGGTCGATCCTAATGCCAACGTTACTTCTTTTGGCCTGATTTACAGTCAGCAGTTTGATTCGTTTAGGGAATTCCTGCAAAAAATAACCGGCAAATACCGTAAAGAACAGAAGAAAAAGCAAGAACAGGCTCAAAAAGAAAAGGTGAACAAGGAAGCCATTTTGAACGAGAGCAAGAAAAACAATCCGAAAAGATAGTTTACGGTTCGCGGTTTTCAATAACCAGTTGGCAGTTTAGAGCTGCTACTTGGCCGACCAATGAGCATAAAAAAATCCGAAGCTTAGGCTTCGGATTTTTTGTTTTATTTCATGATTTGGTGACCCATTTTATCGCGTTTGGTCCTCAAATAGGTTTCGTTATGCTTATTGCTTTCTATTTCGATGGGCACATTTTCCATGATTTCCAAACCATAGCCAATTAAGCCTGCTCTTTTGGTAGGATTATTAGACATCAAGCGCATTTTGCTTACGCCCTGCGCCCTCAATATCTGTGCGCCCACGCCATAATCGCGTTCATCGCCTTTAAAGCCCAATTTAATATTGGCCTCAACCGTATCAAAACCTGCATCTTGAAGGTTATACGAACGCAACTTGTTGATCAAGCCAATGCCCCGGCCTTCTTGGTTCATGTACACGATGATTCCTTTCCCTTCTTGTTCAATCATCTGGAAAGCCTTGTGCAATTGCGGACCGCAGTCGCAACGGCAAGAGCCGAAGATATCGCCAGTAACACAAGAGCTATGGATGCGGGCCAAAATAGGTTCGTCTTCTTTCCATTCGCCTTTGGTAATGGCCAAGTGGGTCGCATTATTACTCAATTGGGTGTAAGCGGTCATTTTAAAATCGCCCCATTCGGTTGGCAAATTTACGGTAACTTCTTCCCTGATAAGGCTTTCGGCCGCCAAACGGTAGGCAATCAAATCTTTGATCGAGATGATTTTCAGTTCGTGCTGCGCGGCGATTTTCATCAAATCGGGCAAACGTGCCATCGTACCGTCTTCGTTCATGATTTCGACCAATACGCCAGCAGGCTCAAAACCTGCCAAACGGGCAATATCGATGGTGGCTTCGGTATGCCCTGTTCTTCTCAATACCCCTTCCCTACGCGCCTTAAGCGGAAAAATATGCCCTGGCCTACCCAAATCCTCAGGTTTGGTATCCGGATTAATCAAGGCCTGTACGGTTTTGGCCCTGTCGTGAGTAGAAATGCCGGTTGTACAGCCGTGGCCAATCAAATCGACCGATACGGTGAATGGCGTTTGATGCAAAACGGTATTGTTCTGTACCATAAGGTCGAGCTTCAAATCATTGCATAGATCCTCGATTAAAGGTGCACAAATAAGTCCTCTTCCATATTTAGACATGAAGTTAATTACTTCTGGCGTTACGTTTCTGGCAGCTGTGATAAAATCGCCTTCGTTTTCGCGATCCTCGTCGTCTACCACAATAATGATTTTGCCAGCCCTGATTTCTGCTAGTGCTTCGTCTATGGTATTTAATTTTATTTCCATTTTATATTTGATCAAAAAATTGGCGGGGGCAGAACATTTAACCGGCTCCCGCAATACAAAGTTACAACCTTTGCCGACAATAAATCGGCTTAAAATATCATTGATAAGTAAGGAATAGCGCTGGTTTAGTCTGATTTTTTGCTTTCTTTCTTTTTAAACAGGCCCACGATCAGCTGTTTGTAATAGTCTATATCGAACAAAGCCGAGTCTACCGTTGCCTTATAAGTCAGGAAAATGCCTAAAGGCGTTAAAATGATGATGGCCACCCACATGCCAAAATTTGGATCTAGCGACCCTTCCTTAGCCGATTTTTCGGCCACGGTAGAAAGAATATGGTAAATGAGAAAGAAGACAATGGCTATAACCACCGGCAGGCCCAAGCCACCTTTTCTGATGATGGCACCCAAAGGAGCACCAATAAAGAACAGCAACAAACAGGAAACGGCCAAGGTGTATTTACGCTGGTATTCGATCTGCGCCCGGATAATTTCTTTCGATTTGAAATCGAAATCCAAAATACGGTTAATCACAATCTGCTTGACGGTTTCGGCCTGATCGTAGCCACTTTGCACCGCTTGTATGCGCAGGTTTTTAGGAATAGCATTTAAGATAGAGCCTTTGATGACTTTAGCCGACACCTTAACCTTGGTATAGCCTTTGGCCATTTCGTTTTGCTTAAAATAGGCAGAGGCATTTATCTTGGTGGTTTTATTAAGGCTATCGAGGCTTTTCCTGATCGAATCTTCGCGATGCAGCAGCTCTCTCCTATTCAGCATCGGGGCATTGTTTTTGAAACTGGCCTCCTGGGTACGATTAAATCCGCCAAAGCTGCCCAGGTCAAACTTCACTTCTGTTTGCTTAAAGCGCATGCGGGTTAAGGTTTGGTGCGGATTAAAGGAACCGTTACCTGTATTTTCTTCGTAGCGTACGCCATTTACCAAGCTCAGCACCAAGTATTGGTCGTCGCTGGTTTTGGCCATCCTGCCTTTTTCGGCTAGGATAATTTTAGGAATGCCGTTGGTTCCGGTATGGTCGTAGATCATGATGCCATACAAAGAATCGATTGCGCCTTCGCCTTTACGCTCTACGCGCATGGCATAATTCTGTATGCTGTTGTTAAAAACGCCAGGCTTAATCAGAAACGAAAGTTTTTTATTGCGTATATCATACAGCAACGAACCATATTTGAGGTTGGCTTTAGGCAGCATGTAATCTGAAAACAGAAAAGAGGCAAAAGAAAGGCCGATGATAAAGACAAACAGGGGCCGCATGGCCTTTTGCAGCGAAACACCGGCCGATTTGATGGCCACGAGCTCATAGTTTTCGCCCAGGCTGCCAAAGGTCATGATAGAGGAAAGCAGCACGGCCAGTGGCAAAGCCATAGCCACATTGGCGGCTGAGGCATAAAGCATAACTTCGGCAATGGTATACCACTCGAAGCCCTTTCCGATCAAATCGTCGATGTACTTGAACAGGAAGAACATCAACAGGATAAACATCACAATAAAAAATGTGACGAAAAATGGCCTGATAAATGCCTTGATCAGCAGTAGGTGTATCTTTTTCAATATACAAAGATAGGCAAAGCCGACGAAAAAATTAGCCTCCGATAACGCTAACTAGGTAAGTGATCTGGTTATCCCAGATTTGTTTTTTTTCGGCAAGGGTTTCGTCGGTAGCAAAATCGGTAATGGCAAGGGCAACATCGTTGGTCAGTTCATCCTGAACGATTTCCATTTCGAAATAGCAATGCGGATCATCGTCAACCCATTTAAACTTAACAAGTTTGTTTTCTTTTACGCTTAGCAGCTTGGCTTTTTGCACTTCTCCATCCCAGGTAAAGGTATAGGTTTGGTCTCTGAAAACTACATCGTCTGCAAACCATTGCGACAGCCCATTAGGCTCGCTGATAAAGCTGAACAGTATACGTGGAGAAGACCTCAATTCATATTCTAGATTAAATTTTTTCTTTTCTGACATCCTTAAACACCGCTATCTGTAAAAATAATGGACTATTTTTTTAATTTTTGTTTCTAAAGAAAAGTAATTTATTCTATATTTGCAACTCTTTAAAAAATAGTATTCAACATTTGATATTATTTTTCCCGGCGGGGTAGCTCAGATGGTTAGAGCGCAGGATTCATAACCCTGAGGTCGGCAGTTCGATCCTGCTCCCCGCTACTTTTTTCCGAGGGCTGGTATTTCTTAATATCAGCCCTATTTATTTATATATATTGCTAAAAATCAACAAATTGACGATAACTCTTAGCTAAAAAAGCCATTTTTCGTCTTTTTGACCACAAAAAGCAATCAATCAATTGACAATCAGAAACTTACACCACAAAACATTATGGTTAGGACGTAAAAAAACACATCCTTGTGCACTACCCCCGAGAAGGATCGAACTCATAATAAACTAAAAATCAAACACTTAAAAAATGTCTGTTTCCGTATCTTCTCGATAAACGATAAAATTTTAAGGACACATCGAACCCATATTAATCTGTAATTTCTAATTGGATACCCTGAAAACGTCAATGACCTCACTATCACCATACTTAAAACAGTTCCTGAATTGGTGAAGAGAGCAAAGTCACATTGTTGACGGCAGAGCAAATTAAAATCTAGGGAATCCGTACTCTCTCAACAGAATATTGTTCCAACAAGACTTCTGCGATGCTATTTAAAATTTCTCTGGCATCCTCATCTGCCATGTTGTTATGAAAAAAATTACTGCTGTGAGACTTCGAGATAAAAATCCGTTTAAAACATTTATTGCCATATGCCCGGATATTTTCGTCGACTGGCAAAAAAGGTTTTGTAAAAATGATACGGAGAAGCCTCTTTTTTGTTTGTATATCGCACTTCCGGTAAAACGTGCCGAGATCCGTAAAGGATGACATTACTTTTTTGAGCTTTCCTTTTAAATTGGACAGAGCAGCAACCACTTCTTCAAATTCCGCCACAGCCATATCTAAAGTCCTCTTGCATTCCTTTTTTATGCAGACAAAATCGTCTAGGTCTATTTCTCCCTTGTCCATTGCAGCCTTTGCCCTCGAAATTCTTTCTACAATCCTATCTATGTTTCTGGAAAGTTCTTTTTGCTTAGCTTTATATTTATTCATCCTTTCGGAACTTTTTTGCTTTAGGATTTCGCCGAACATATAGCAAAAATGCTCTGCAGGGCGAAGCTGTCGAAGTTCATTGACGATGGAGTCGTTAATTCTCTTTGCAGATGTGCGAAACCTACAGGGAGCCTGGCAGTGGTAATAAAAATAGCTCTGTGTGTTTCCCTTGGATTTGCTGCCCGTAAGACACCTTCCGCACTTTGGACAGACCAGCAAGCCCCTAAGGGGCAGAAATTGATCGAGATCATATCTGGTTTTGGGTTTGTTTTCACGGCTTTTCAGCATCTTTTGAACCCGAGAAAACAGGGCGATGCTTACAATTGGTTTGTGAATCCCCTTGACGGTATACGAATGGTATTTTTCAAATGGAGGAACCGTAACCATCCCGCAATAAACGGGGTTTCTCAACATATTCCAGAAATGGCTCTCACTGCAAACCAGACCACAAGAAACCATCTGCCTGTATATTTCATAGGTTGTTTTCTCTCCTTCTGCTACTAATTCGAATGCCTTTTTTATTAGGTCCGCCTCGGCAGCCACTGGAACTATGGTCTTCCGGCCAGAATGGTCTGATTGGTTACGGTACCCCTTGGGGGCAAGGCCGGTCCAACGTCCTTCTTGCTTCGCTTTTCGGATTCCTTGCTTAACGGTAATCGCACGCCTGTCGTTTTCGACTTCGGACGAGGCAAGGTACATTGCCAACATTATCTTGTTTTCCGGAATGCTTAGATCAAGCGGCTGTTCTATAGCCTGGAGCTGGATGCCCATATCGCTAAGACGCCCAATAACAGCATAGGCATCTGCAATGTTCCTGCTAAACCGGTTCCAATGGGTGAAGAGAAGTATGTCGGGGACGGCACTTTCTGTTTTTTTGCCATTCTGAAAAATGCTTTTTCCAAACAGGCCTATCAAATGTCTTCGCTGAATGGTCTTCGCTTATTATAGACCCAATAACGATGCCATTAACTTGGCAATAATTAGACAACCTGTCCTCTTGACTTCTCAACGAAAAGCCTTTTGTCGCCTGTTCATCTGTGCTAACTCTGATATAAAGGTCAGCGTTCATCTTAATAGATATAGGTACGCTTTAATAAACGTTCCAAATCCCGATTTAGCATAAAACATCTATCATAAATGCATTAAATTATATTTCACATTGACGATTTTATAAAATCGATGAACCAGTCCAATATATTGATTGGCAACATCTTAAAAGACCTATATGCTTCTCGATGGCATTTCCTATACTTTATGCCACTTCCACAGAAACAGTTTTGTACACGTCCGGGCTCACTGAAATCTCTAATATATGTGAGACATCTAACAATCAGGAATAAATTCCTAGTTTTAAATGCATCAAAAAAATACTCAAGGTTTCCCATATTGCCGTGAGATCTTTCATTCAAAAAGAAACCATTCAGCTCCCTGTATTTTTGATTGAAAAAATAAGGCTTAACGTGTTCGTCCATAAATTTTTGCAACGACAAGCCCGCATTACATATTATCAGTTCTTCAGGTATTGAGCAGATGCAACAGTGTCCATCGGCGTGAACATGCCAATCAATATTTACTGGAACTCTTCCGCCTGTTTCGAATACATGCGGAAACCATAATGGGTAATCTTCTACACCAACAACCTTTATGTTATAAGTATCTACTATTTCACCAGTTACATCGGCTAATGGCAGTTCACCCGAAAACTCCGGCACGCCATTTACTTCGATATAACTAAAGCTGGGAGATCTGCTACAGAATTCTATCGCCTCTTTTTTGAAAAATGCAAACCTATCGCTCACCTACCCCATGGTTTTGAAGCTGAAGCACCGGCAGCTACTGCTGAAACTAACGTGAATTCGTTTGCTGTTTTTCATCTTTGCCTAAAGGAAAGCGATCGCCCAAATGTTTCCGCCATAGCTTGCTTGAACTTAGTTCGTTTTCATCTTTTAACGCCTTCTATCTCCCTGGTTTTTTGGGTACAATTAAAAAAGCGAATCGGACTTCCAAAATTCCTTGGTATTAATGTCCATGATCTTCAAGCGTGCTGAATTGCCGACACCGGCATTCAGATTGAAGATGTTAAAGCATTTTGGGGCTTGTCCCTGCCCTAATTTATGGTCGGTCTATGGTCAATATGGATTTCTCTGAAACGGGTACAGAACTTAAAAGTGGCTCTGTCCTCATTAGGTCACATCGCTCTGTCCAATAGTAGTCCTTGTCCCGTTATTCGTAGCCTGTCCTGTCGTTTGTAGAAAAGACAGGCTCTTATTTTTTTGTTTCATTATGGAATCTGCCTCTGTCTTCCATCATTATGTAAAAAAACTGACCGACAGCTAAGCTTATGAACACTACTGCCGATACATCCTGATCTGCCTCGGCAACAAGTTTTAAATAAACTTGCAAATCCGAACCCGAATTGTCAAATTTATCAGGTTTCAGCGCTTTCCGGAATATGAAGGCCGCGGGAACCACGACTATAAACCCATCTGATGAAAACACTCTACCCAACCAGGGGCGTGGACACTGTCCTTCGCCGCCTGCTTTTCAGCATAACAAAATATGCGGCAGCCTATCCAGGCCGCTTTGCCACGTTTTTGATGCTGTGCGCGCTCCTTCTAGGCCTTCCAACCAGCCTCCTGGCCCAGAAAACATCCGAAAATCCGATGAACTACCTTCGCACGGACCTGATCAGCCCATCGGCTACGGCCGGAAGCCTGGGCCGTTTCGGCGATGCATCTGTTAACCAGTCTAGCGGAGCGCCCAATCTTTCCATCCCGATCTACACGGTGTCCGGGCACGACCTGAGCGTTCCCGTTACGCTGAGCTACAGCTACGACGGCTTCAAGCCCGCACAGCCCAATGGCTGGACGGGACTAGGCTGGAGCCTGCAGGCCGGCGGGGTCATCACCCGCCAGATCAGGGGCCGGGTCGACGATATTGTTGATACGGAAAACCAACGGTTCGGAAGCAGCTATGTGCAGGGCAAGATTGTAGCCGCGGGAGGCTACGAATCCACCGATATGCAGAGCTTCCTGAAAGGTGTAATGGAGGGGGGCTATGACGGCGAGGCCGACATCTTCAGCTTCAACTTCGGCGGCTACTCCGGCAGGTTTACCTTGGTAAATGGCGTGTTTACCCTGTTTCCCTATTCCAAGCTGAAGATCAGCGGATCGGCGGCCGGCTTTACGATTACTACCGAAGACGGCACGAAATATAGTTTCGGAGATGTGGAACATACCAGCCCGAAGTCTACCTACAGCGGCCCGGGCAGCTACAACATCCCATACCACGTCTCGGCCTGGTACCTCACCTCGATTACCAACGCGGCCAATACCGAGGCCATCCGGTTCCTCTATACGACCGACACTTCCTACCCGCAGCTGGGCACCAACAGCCAGACCTACAAAAAGGTAGAAGACGTTTCCAGCGGAGGCTCCTCGCAGCTCTATGCACCCTATTTTGGCTTTTCGTCGTATATAGAGCCGGTCAGGCTGACAACGATCATTTCGGAGAAGCAGACGGTGGACTTTTCGGGGGGTGCCTCCCGCCAGGACATCCTGACAGGCCCGCCGGTCCTTGGCAGCATTACGGTTACCGACAACAACTCGGGAGAGGTTATCAAGAACTTCAGGTTCAGGTATGGCTACTTCGGAACCGGCACCTATCTGGAAAAATACCTCAAGCTGAAGAGCCTGGAAGAACTGCCGGGCTGGAAGGAGGGAGAAGTGCCGGACACGACCAAAAAACAGGTCCATACTTTCGACTACATAGCGGAGACCGGTTCCTATCCAAACAGGACGGAGGCCTTTGTAGACCACTACGGCTATTACAAGGGAGGCTCTTTCGGCAACATCATGATCCCGGACTATATCTATCCCAATGGGCCCAATCGCGATCCGAGTCCGCTTACGGCGCAGTTCGGGGCGCTCAAGAAAATCACCTATCCGACCGGTGGCAGCACGAGCTTTGACTACGAAGGCAACGTGGGCTTCAACGGAAAGGACTATGTCAAGATCCCAGGCAACCTCACCAGCTATGTCTACCGGCCAACTGGCGCCCCGCCACTGGACCACTTCGAGTCCGACTTCGAGAGCGGGAAGTTTACGATCAACTACGACCAGCGCGTAGGCATCAACCTGATCCGATATCCCAAATCCCTGACAGGAGACGGTATCGTTAAGGGCTCTTTTGATGTTCGTCTATACAAGGAGGTAGAAGACGGAATATACGCTTTCATAGACACGTGGAAGATATTAGAAGACACGGATAATGGTGGCATGATGAAATATTTCGACCTGTCGGCGGGAACGTATTACGTGCAGACCTTCATAGACGAAAACGAGCTGTCGATGACGGCGACCCTCGGCTACAGCAACAACAGTACTACGCCCATCGAAGGCAAGGCCGTCGGAGGCATCCGCATCAAACGGATCACCAACGATCCGGTTATTGGCCTTCCTACGGTGAAAAGCTACCGCTATACCGATGCCGCCGGCTTTTCGAGCGGTTCTGCAATGTCGGCGGTATACGACGAGAAGCTGCTTACGGAGATAACGGCAAGCCAGCTGAACCAGGTAACGACGGTAAATTCAAGGAACGTGAGCTCCTTCATTTCGGAAGGGGTCAACGGCGGGCACCCCAACTACTACCATACGGTGTTCGAAGACCTGGTGGCCGGCGCCGATACGCTGACCACCCGGAGCGACTATGTCTCTTTTGCAGGCAGCTTCAACGGCGTGCAGCCCCAAAGCGTCATAGTGTACAAGAATACGCCTACGGGATTGAAGCCTGTTAAAAAGACCGAGTACGAATACGACGAAAAGGCTACGGGCGGAACAACGGGAGTCAAGGCCTACAGGGACGTCGTCGTGACGATACTGCCCGGCGGGCAGTATCCGCCTCCCTTCGAGCACTATACGGCCGAGCTTTCGATGATGAGCTCCTACTGGCTCTACACGAAGAAGACGCGCGAGGTGAGCTACGAAGGCACCGACTCGCTGGTTACCGTTACGAACAACAGCTACGACCTGGCCGATACCAAGAACCTGGTGATGACAAGGACAACCGCATCCAATGGCGACCAGCTCATCAGCAAATTCAAATATCCAGAAAATTATACAACCGGAGTAAGTGGCAACTTTGTGTCCGCACATATCCTACGTCCAGCCTGGGAACAGCAGGTCTGGCGGAAGACAGGTGCCGATTCGGTGCTGGTGAGCGCGGGCATAACGGAATACAGCGCCTCCAATTTCAAGCCCGTGAAGCAGTATGCATTGGCCACGAAGGGAATAGCCGCGCTCAACGGCGAAGGGATGTCTGGAGGAAAATATAATAGCCTGCTCAGCGACAGCCGCTACGAGGAGCGCGTGGCCTACGGCTACGACGGCGCAGGGCGCCTGGTCAGCCAGCAGCTGGCCGGAGGAATTCCTGTTTCCTATCAATGGGCCTATCCGGCCAACACCAGCTATTCGACGGCGCTGGGCCAGAAGAACTACGTAATTGCCGAAGCGAAGAACGCGCTGCCGACCGAGTTCTACCACGAGAACTTCGAGGAATACAGCGGCGCGAGTTCGGGAACGGCGCATACCGGCGGCAGGTTCTACAGCGGCGACTTCTACGTTTCGTGGAGCATCCCGAACGCGCGCGCCTACGTGCTGAGCTACTGGTACCGCGACGGGGGCACCTGGAAGTACCGGGAACAGGCCTATACGGGCGCTGTTACGCTTGCCCTGGGCGATGCCATAGACGACGTGCGGATCCATCCCAAAGACGCCCAGCTGGGCACCTATGTGTACAGGAGCGGGGTAGGCATTTCTGCCTCCACCGATGCCAAGGGGCTGACCGCGTACAGCGAGTTCGACGAGTTCAACCGGCTGAAGAACGTGAAGGA
Source organism: Pedobacter sp. TM02 (assembly GCF_059705275.1). Classification (NCBI taxonomy): domain Bacteria; kingdom Pseudomonadati; phylum Bacteroidota; class Sphingobacteriia; order Sphingobacteriales; family Sphingobacteriaceae; genus Pedobacter; species Pedobacter sp. TM02. Next base: position 779,234 of record NZ_AP046530.1, on the reverse strand, counting down.
CCAGGACGGCAACATCGTCAAGAGCTACGAATACAACCTGGCGCACGAAACCTTCTATAACGATGCCGTGAGCGGCAGCTTTACCAGGAACAACTGTTCTTCCGGCACGGGTACCTCGGTAACCTATACCATACCTGCCAATACCTATTCGGCATATTCAAAGGCCGCTGCCAATGCGCTGGCCAATGCGGCCCTGGCCAACGGGGGGCAGGCCTATGCCAATGCCAACGGCACCTGCTCTGGAGTGGCCACAACGGCCATCAGCTACCTGAACTGGACCACGCCCTATACGCCGGGCGGCACGCCTTCGGCCTACATCTCTTCGCTGGCGGTCAGGGACGGCAGCGGCACCACGCTTTATACCTACAACACGGCGCAGCTGCAGGCGGGCATCACCGTTCCGCAGGGCGCCTACAGCTTCGTGATCACGGTATCGGGCATGGCCTGGGACCCGTGGACCGACCTGGGCTGGGCCAGCTGCTATGTGGTATCCGGCGCCTACTCGGCCGGGTTCGACAATACCACGTCCACCTATACGCTCACCGGCGTAACGCTGAACGGGGCCACGGCCACCATCAACCTCGACAACATCGCCTACCTCTAAACGAAACGCATCCATGAAAACAAGATATCTATTCCTCAGCATACTCCTGCTTGGCGCGCTCAGGGGCCTTGCCCAGAGCCCCAGCGGCGACAAAAACTACACGATGGAAACCATCGTCAGGGTGGCCGGCAAAACCGATGCCTCCATGCTCACAGGCCTGCCCGTGGGGCAGGCGAACCGCACCGTGCAGTACCTTGACGGGCTGGGAAGGCCCGTCCAGACGGTGCAGTGGAAGGCCAGCCCCCTGCAGCGGGACCTGGTACAGGTAACCGAGTACGACGCCTTTGGCCGCGAGACCAAAAAATACCTGCCCTATGCCGAGCAGACGGCAAGCGATGGAGCCTATAAAACGGGCGCCGTCGCGAACCAGGCGGGCTTCTACGGTGTTTCGACGGGCTGGGACGCCAATGTGGCCAAGACCCCCTATCCGTATAGCATTTCGGTGATGGAGCCCTCGCCTTTGGGCAGGGTGCTGGAGCAGGGCGCCCCGGGCGCGGCATGGCAGCCCTATAATGGAGCTATACCTAATTCTGGCCATACCGCAAGGCCCGGCTATGCCATCAATGCGGCGTCCGACGCCGTAAAACTCTGGCGGGTCAATCCCTCCGGGGCCTCCGCGTCGGCTAACTACCCTGCGGGCACGCTCTACAAGAGCATTGCCAAAGACGAGAACTGGAGCAGCGGAAAGGCCGGTACCAGCGAAGAGTACAGGGATACCGAAGGCCGGGTGGTGCTGAAGCGGGTATGGGAAACCGAAGGCACGGCGCTTGACACCTACTACGTCTACGACGCCTACGGCAGCCTGGCCTACGTGGTTCCCCCGGCTGTAACGGCCGCCAGCTTTACCGAGGCCGATGCCGTGTTCAAAAACTACGTCTACGGCTACCACTACGACGGCCGCAAGAGGCTGGTCGAAAAGAAGATCCCGGGCAAGGGATGGGAATACCTTGTATACAACAGGCTCAATCAGTTGGTGCTGACCCAGGACAGCGTGCAAAGGAACAACGGCCAGTGGTCCTTTGTTAAGTATGACGCGTTAGAAAGGCCAATCATAACAGGGATCTTAGGGAGCACTTCTACTAGGACAATGTGGCAAAGCGGAATGGATAGTCAGACGGTTTTCTGGGAAGCAAGAGACGATGTAAACTCCAATGGTAGTGGAACAGGTTACACCAATACAGCCTTGCCCTTGACAGATATAACGAACAGCCTTACTATCAGTTATTACGACGATTACGGTTTTTATGGCAACAGTTTTGGCCTGCCCGTGGCTTCGCAAGCCGGAATTGGGCGAACTATTGGACTGGCTACCGGTGCCAAGGTGAACATATTCGGGACCGGTAGTATGATACTTTCTGCCAACTATTACGATGTGGAGGGTAGGCTTGTGCAGTCGAAGAGCCAAAACCATCTTGGCGGAGCCGATGTTGTGGATAATACCTGGAACTTTGCTGGTGAGTTGACGGGCACGGTGCGCACCCATACCAAGCCAGGGACTACGGTGTCTATTGCCAATGCCTACGCCTACGACCATATGGGACGCAAGTCTCAAACCAAAGAAAACATCAACAGCCAGGGCGAAGTGGTGCTGAGCGAGATGCTGTACAACGAGATCGGCCAGCTGAGGGAGAAGAAACTGGCAAACGGCCTGCAGACTACCGGCTATGCCTACAACGAGCGGGGCTGGCTCAGAAGCAACCTCTCTCCGCAGTTCGACATGCAACTGAAATACGAGGACGGCACCGTTCCGCAGTACAACGGCAACATCTCGAACCAGCTATGGGGCTCGGCGGGCACATTCCCGAACAGTTTTGCGTACGGCTATGACAAGCTGAACAGGCTGGCCAGCGGGAGCAACTCGAGCATCGGCATGAGCGAAATCCTCACGTACGATGCCATGGGCAACATCGCCACGCTGACCAGGGACGGCAGCACAGGCAACTACAGCTATACGGGCAACCAGCTGAACAGCGTCAGCGGAGGCAGCATGGCCACGGGCGCCTATGCCTACGACGGCAACGGAAACGCGACCACGGCCACGGTAGGGCCTTCGAGGACTTCGGTGAGCCTATCGTACAACCAGCTGAACCTGCCGGCCACGGTATCGGGCGGGGGCATCGGTCTGGCCTATCTCTATGACGCCACCGGCAACAAGCTGAGAAAAACGAACAGTGCAAATGGTACGGTAACCGACTACGTGGACGGCATACATTACACCAATGGAATCATAGACTTCATCCAGACCGAAGTGGGCATTGCCCAGAACAATGGGGACACCTACAGCTACCGCTACCACCTGGCGGACCACCTTGGAAACGTTCGCTACGTTTTCGATACTTATGGAGGAGCTGTGCGTAGGCTCCAAGAGGACAACTACTACCCCTTCGGGCTACGCAGATCGGCAGGAAGTCCCGTATCGCTGGAAAACAAGAGCCTGTACAATGGCAAGGAATTGCAGGAGGAACTTGAGCAGTACGATTTTGGCGCCAGGTTCTATGATCCGATAATTGGAAGGTGGAATGCTGTAGACCCATTGGCGGAAAAATTCAAAAAATGGAACCCGTACAATTATGCAATCAATAATCCCATTCGATTTATAGATATTGATGGGAGAGAAATAAAAGCCATTCCAAATGGAGTTTATTTAAATGGAGAAGATGCACAATTGCTTTTTGCTTCTGTACAAAATCAAGTTAGGGAGACAGGAGAAATAAAAGGGATACATTTTGTAAGTGAAGCTTTGACGCCCAATATCTTTAAAAACACAATAAACGCATTAAAAAGGGGTAAACCATCAACACTACATTATGATCCTTTGAAAGGTAGAAGAGAAGAAGCCCTAAAGGGTTACCCACCGGAAAGCCGACAGCTTCAAAGAGATGAATATCCATATGCATCTACGAGAGAGGGAGGTCTAGGTGCTGTAGTAGCTTATGTCCCTGGCATGGAAAATGCTATACAAGGTGCACAACTTAAAACACTATATAGTAAACTTCAAAGAGGTGATGCGTTTTTAGTTGTTCCCCTTCCAAACAATGACCCACAAAAAGAACCAGTTCCAAATCCTAATCCATTTTTACTTCCTGAGTCATCTAAGGAAACAACAAAGAAAGTGGCTACCGGGGCAACGGTATTAGCAACGCTTTATGTTATTTATAAGGTAATTGTTGGTGTTGGAACTTGGGAGTGTGGTGGATGTGGTATTTTAGTAACTCCTTAATAATGGTTAACAAATTGAAATACATAAATATTTTCTTTATTTTATGTTGCATTTCATGCAATATATATAAAAACAGAGTAACAATGAGTAAGTATAAATTTGATTTTAGAACTGATTATTCACAGTTCTATATTGGTGATAAGACAACAAAGGAAGAAATTGGTATGGCTAATTTTTGGAACACGGAATCCTTTATGGATAGACTTGCCATAGCACATGACATTATGGGCGTCGGTATTGAAAGCTATGACCATGCCAAAGGAGAAATTGATGTTTTATCCAGTGAGACAATCAATTTTGATCCTTCCCTATATGACCATATAGTTGAAGGGTCAATTACTTTGCATTCAGGAACATTACAAATAAAAAACTGCACTGAAAATAAGGTAATACTAGAAATCAATATCAAACCTGGAGATTATCGGGTTCGTATTTATTCATCAGGCCTTGAAGACAATGACAAGAAAAATGAATTTTATAAAATTGAAATATGGCCAGGGGATATTAAAGGCCGGAAAGTAATTAAAAGATATGAATAACCGTGCAATTTAAAAGGAGTTCTGCATTGGTTGCGGAACTCCTTTTGCTTACAGACTGTTCAAAAGTGTTATAATGCCTTTCGGGGATGCCGGTATCTTTACTGTAACTTTCATTCGGTAGCTTCATCAATTATAAGTCCCGCAGGTCCAGGAATTGCCCTGTTTCATTCTCGGGAAAACAATATTCAAAAATCTTAGGTCCCTCCAGGGACTCATCGACCTTGGCAATGAGCTCGATATTAAGCTCCGCCGGCCTCGAAAAGACCAGGGCTATCTGGCCATTGAAAATATCGGCGAATGTTCCTTTCTGCTTTATACGAAGGGCTGTTCGGACCGGGCGGTGAACATCTAGAACTTTGCGGGCGAGCTGACCGGCTCGGTCAGCGCCCACGCCAAGCCGGGTACTTCGGTGTCCATTGCCAATGCCTATGCCTACGACCACATGGGGCGCAGGGTGCTGGCCAAAGAGAACATCAACAGCCAGGGCGAGGTGGTGCTGAGCGAGATGCTCTACAACGAGATCGGCCAGCTGAAGCAAAAGAAGCTGGCCAACGGCCTTCAGGCCACGGCCTATACCTACAACGAGCGGGGCTGGCTGAAAGGCTCAACCAGCGGAGAATTCAGCATGGCGTTAAAATATGAAGACGGTACCATGCCCCAGTACAACGGCAACATCTCCAACCAGCTGTGGGGCTCGGCAAGCTCTTTCCCGAACAGTTTTGTTTACGGCTACGACAAGCTGAACAGGCTGGCCAGCGGCAGCAACTCGAGCATCGGCATGAGCGAAAGCCTTACCTACGACGTAATGGGCAACATCGCCACGCTGACCAGGGACGGCAGCACGGGTACCTATGGCTATACGGGCAACCAGCTGAACAGCGTAAGCGGAGGCAGCATGGCTACGGGAACCTACGCCTACGACGGCAACGGCAACGCCACCACGGCCACGGTGGGGCTTTCGAGGACTTCGGTAAGCCTTTCGTACAACCAGCTGAACCTGCCGGCAACGGTGTCGGGCGGGGGCATCGGGCTGGCCTACCTATACGACGCCACGGGCGCCAAGCTGAGGAAGGCGAACACTGTCAGCGGAACCGTTACGGACTATATAGACGGCATCCAGTATACCAACGGCTCCATAGATTTCATCCAGACGGAAACAGGCACTGCCCAGAACAACGGGGGCACCTACAGCTACCGCTACAACCTGACGGACCACCTTGGCAACGTACGCTACACCTTCGACATCTACGGCGGTGCGGTGCGCAGGCTGCAGGAGGACAACTACTACCCGTTCGGCCTGAGGAAGTCGGCAGGGAGCCCCGTATCGCTGAACAACAAGTACCTGTACAACGGCAAGGAGCTGCAGCAGGAGCTGGAGGCTTACGACTACGGGGCGAGGTTCTATGATCCGATAATTGGAAGGTGGAACGTGGTAGATCCTTTAGTCGAGGTAGGGCAAGAGAGCACCTCGCCTTATATCTATGTGTTTAATAACCCCATCATGCTTACCGATCCGGATGGAAGGTTGCCTGATCCACCAGAGAAAGATCAAAAACTCTCTTTTTTGCCAAAAGAGGATCCGGATGGAGATCAGGTTGGAATTATTCGACAATCAAGAGCAGACCAACGCCTTTATTCTCCAAGAAAAGCAGCCATAGTAGACTTTACATATAAGTTATTAGATGGCCTTGGGTTTAATACCATTGATAATGCAATCTTCTCAAAAGAGAAACTAACGGCAGGAGATAAAGTTAACCTTGGATTTGCCATCCTATCAGCATTAGACCCTCCGATAGGTGGACGAGGAGGAAAAGCTAGTATACATGAGCCCGATCTTGGAATTAGAGCGGCAGAAATACATGCAGAAGTTTCTCCAGCAACACAAAGAAGAACAACAATTGCAGTAGGCAGTGCTACGGATGCCGCAGGAAATCCTGTTACTATTGTTGGTTCTAGTGAAGTAAACCTAAGAGCTCAACAGATAAAAGCATTAAAACCCGGAGAAGTTGCTGCTTCAGGTATAGGTCATGCCGAAGTCACCGTTATGAATTATGCAAAGGCAAATAATATGACGGTCACTAACATCGGAGCTAGCAGACCGATATGCTTCAACTGTGCATTGCAAATTCAGGCAAATGGAGTAGTTGCTGTTACTCCATACAAACCTGTTAAGCCCTCGAAGTAAATAAACTTATTTGTAATTTTGGATAAATATTATGGAAGTCTTTGAAAATGAAATAAAAGAGAAGCTGACATCGTTGACTTACGAAAAGAAATTGTTGTTTGCCTTGTTGACTTGTGAAAAACTCTATCCCAATTATCTATATTTCCAGAAGCGATGTAATTGGGGAAATCCAAATGCATTGCTTGAGGCAATAGCAGCAATGTACCAATCATTGTTCAGAAGCAATCCGCTTAGTCTATCGGAAATACATCATTACACCAAAGCGGTTGACTTGGCAACACCGGATACAGAAGACTTTTCAGACAGTTGGGTGTCGCCAGCTTTGGATGCGTGTACCGCTGTTTATAGTTCGTTAAATTTTATGATTGATCAGGATATGGAACATATTATAGATGTCGCAGTTTATGCCAGGGATACTGTTTATATGTATATTGTTAATAGAGATAACCTTGACATGAACATAAGAGGAATGGATGACAAAGTTTCAAACGACCCTTTGATGCTGCGAGAAATGAATAGGCAGGCCTCAATAGCAGATATGCTCAAAATATTGAAAGATAGCGATATGAGTGAAGAGTTAATACGGAATCTAAATCAGGGTTTGCCGATTATAGATATTTAATAATTGGCGGAATTAAAGCTGATAATGCAATCGTTTGTGGTTTTTCCAGCCTAGCACGTAATTCGTGGTGTTCAGGACTTTCGTCCTTGACCTGCATGTCGGTGGATACGCGAATCCAAATCCCAACTTTAATCAGTTCTTCCATTTTTTAGGCCAAGTTATCGAATATTATGGACCAAAGGGAATTGGCTTGGGCCTGTTCAATATCAAACTATTTTCCAATATTGGAATAAGAATAATATTTGGAGAAGCGTACACACAAAAAAAGAGCTTTTAGGAATCTAGCCAAATCTTAATAGGCCTGAATTTAAAATGCGATAGTACATGGGCCTGTGAGGAAACATCAAAAATCTTCGCCAGGTTTTTGATATCATCTTCGCTTCCCAAATCAAAATCAATTTTTTCGATAGCTTCTTTAAGCAGATGATCCGGCATAACAATATATGCGGCAAATGTATTTGCCTCTCGTTTCAAAATTTGTGTATGTTCGGAAAGGCACAGAATGTGCACTCCTGAAAATTGCATTGAAACCCTTGTCCATGAACATTGATGATTGTTCTCGATGCAGCGCCGGGTGGAGCAATAAGTAATTATGGTCATATAACATTTTCAAGAACTGACCCGCCAATAACTGTCGTTAAATAGATGTATAGATTAATAATTATATTGTTCTTAAACTTTGTTCTAGGAACATGCTTAAGAGCCCAAGAAAACAGAAAACCTGTTGTTTTGCAAAAGCCAATAAAGCTAGTAACTGCACCACCTATATTTTTAGATAGTCTGAAATTTCGGGAAAATCTTAAAAAATCAGACTTGTTAAAAGATATATTTAGGAACCTAGAGAAAGATACCGTAAGTCTAGTTTTCCAATATAGCTTCTCATTGGATAAGTCAGGTAATTTGAAACTGAATGTGCCTGATGAAAGACAAAGCTTAAACAATATTAATCGTTTTGTCGAAAAAAATCTTGCTGGTTCGAAGTGGAAAGCAGGCTATAAATTGAATTGTAAAAGTTGCAAGATAGGATATAAAGGAATGGTAGATATCATCTTTGATACAGAAGATCAGGAAATAACCTGCGAACTAAATGTATTTTTTTCAAATACATTTAGAGTTTTTTCATACATTATAAATATGAAGTAGCTTTTGCGGAATGGGTAATGTAGGTAGTGTGGAAAAAACAATTTGATTGACCCCTTCCGGCCAATTTCGGGACGTCACAAAATAGCTTGGTTACCACCTGATTAGCTATTGGATCATTTTTGGCGAAGAGGGGTCAATAGCTTGTAGTTTTTCCAACTCGATTAAATTATGAATATGAGATTATTAGTTTTTTTGATGTTGGTTTCTTTGAGCAATAACCTGTTTGCACAAAGCGAGCTAAAAAGGATGTTTGGCGCAAAAAACAGTGCGGAATATGAACAGTACCTGAAGAGGATAAGCGGTGGCACCTACGGCAATCCCCAAAGCGAATTCAGGTCTGATTTAAGCGCAATCATAGCCGGTTTCCTGGATCAGCATGTGAAATCGGAATACGCGAAGCGCAGGGAGACGGTTAGGGACAAATATTTTATTATCCAGCCCGATCTGTTGTGCGCACTGGTTGAAAACATCGATGTCGATAGCGTCAGGAAATCAGAAATGATGATGAATGAGGATTATGGACTGCTTACGATGGTGCCGGGAGGTTTTGGATTTTATAATTTTTCCAATATCCACAAGCAGGAAAATGTTGCAAATCCTGCCGACGTATCTGTAGGCTACGCCAATGGCATGATGGCTTTGAAATTACCAAAGGTGTATATTGATCAGTTCAACGCATTCCTGCGTGGCAACAGCTATCTGACCGGTAAACCAGACCGTTCATATGGAGACAGGAGCGCCTTTTTGCAGACAAAGCTGGCCCCTAACAATCCAAGCCGCACGCTTTTGGCTGGAGGCAGGGAATACATCGTCCGCTACGACTTTTATATCGATCGCGTGGTTTTCAATTTAAACAAAGATAAAGCGGTTCTGCAGTGCAGTTATTCGAACGGATCGACAGAATTCTATTTTGTAAAGCAGGGCAGCCAATGGAACCTGGTGAAGAAGTGGGATCTGATGATTTTCGATTGAGGTTGCCGAAAGTAATGTTGCCAGAAAATCCGGTAATGCCTTCCAAGGCAGAGCGCAATCTTGCCTGCCTCTGCAAAATACGCATGCTGCCCATCCATTTTTTAAAGGAATGGGAGAGGCATGCACGAATAAAATAAAACGACAACATTATTTATATGGACGACATTACATTTGGCCAGCTTACCAAAAAGGGTCTTTACGAAGGCTTTCTACACTGTCGAAAGAGTGCAGAGGAGCATCGGCTCTGTGCCAGGCTTATGGCAGAAAAGGAAATATTTGGCATAGCCAACTCGCACCTTATTCTGGGGGCTGAGGAAGCTATTAAAGCTATACTTATGATCCTGAGATTCTCTGGGACAACGTTAGATATATCTTCTATTAAGCCGTTTTTTCACAAACATGGTGCTAAGCATAAACAGGGTTTAAAAATGATGTTGGATGTTGCAAAGGTTAAAGGTCTTCCGGATTTGCTAATTATGGCCAGCCAGCTTATCAAATTAGCCAAAAGCAAAGCAACGATTGATGATGCCATGAAAAGCCTCAATTCATTGCTCCGCCCCATAGGGAACATGGACCAATGGTGGGCTGACGCGAACGATAAAAAGAATAATGGTTTTTATGTAGGGTATAACAAAGGATGGCAACCAACGACAATAGTTACAAAAGAGCACTATGAAGAAAGTGAAGCGCATACTACCTATATTTTTGAACTACTTGATCTGAGCTGGTCATTAAACGCCAATGATTTAAAGTACATTTAAGAGTATCGATAAATTTTTGCAATCTATCCCGAATGAATTGATTATGCTTTTTCAAACCATTCCATTAGCGGACGTCCAATAATAGTCATATTTTTAAGCGTATATGGGCGAACAAAACAACAACGAACTTTTTGAGCAGCAAAGGGCCAGCGTCGAGCAGGTATATCTTGCGCCTACCAAAAGCTTTATCGAGAAGTTAGCACAAGAACGCCAGTTCAAAATCAGATCTCCGTATCCGACGATTCACGAAGTTTATTTCAATATGCATAAATAGATTAAAAGAACTTTTAGGGTGCAAAGCAGTATGTCAATTTCACTAAATCTTCTATAAAAAGGTTCGATACTTCTATTGCCCAGGCTACTTGAGCACGAATAGGCCTTGAAACAATCTTCAAGGCCTATTTCTTTTAAAAAACTAATAAAGCGCAATAAATCAACGAGTTAACTAGTTCAACCCTGCTCAAGTCACCTCAAGCAGGAAAATTTTAAAAAATATCACTTCCTCTAAGAAAACAAGCAAATAACCGCCTAATAACAAGCAATTACAACCAAACAGACACACAATATCCGTTCGATATTAACTTCCCCTCTTCATATTTGTTCGATAGTTAAACGTGAAAGTCCTTTCAAGAAGTCCAAAACTAACTTGGCTTGCGATAACGAAATTACAGAACCGTGCTTCTTATAGATATTAACAACCTCTTCTGGGGTATAGCTTCTTCTTTTCTCTCTTGTTTTCATAAAATTAGCACATGATAATCCCAATTAACAATATCAGTAACTGTTAAATACCATAATGGTTTGCCAGCTCAACGCCTTTCTCCAGTGAGTATCAGAATTATACTGATTTTCCACCAGATGAAATTGCATTAATTTCTTTTTGAATGCTTTCACGAATTTTCTTCTTTTTTGAGCGCTTAACATTTCATCAAGTGATAGCAAAATACATTCCTTTACAAGGTTAAAATAAGAACGACAGGTATCTTAGAGATAGAAGAACAAATACTGGTCGAAAAGTTGATTGCAATAGATGAAAACCAAGAGTCAATTTTAAAAGAACTACTACGCAGGACAACACAGAGGTTAAAACTGAATGAAAATAAACCGTATCTTACTAACAATATTTAATCCTCTCAATGAATAAGCATCTTTACATAATTGTTGCCATCTTGGCAGCATTCTTAGCATTAGCAATTTTAATAATTAAAAAGCTAGAATTAAAACCTTTACATATCATTTTCATCGGGGCTGGCCTCGCAATAGTTGCCGCAGTAGTTACTGCTTGGGGAACTCTTTTGCAAAATGATCGATCCTCCCAAAACACTCAAGAACTGAAAGATCTGGGCAATAAAACGCTTAACAATACCACCTTGCAATTGAATATAGCTGGAAATCTGAAAAAGCAAAACGATAAGCTTAAGTCCGATTTGGAACGAAGAGATGCTAAGATTGCAGCTCAGAGTATAAAGATTCTTGAACTTAGCGATAAGCTAGTTGAAAAATCCGAATATATAAGCGATCATCTTACTGGAGGTAAAGGATATCCGTTACTGGTTACAAAAACATTAGGATCATCTGATTCCAATGTACCCCTTAAATATTATTTTGAAATTATGAACGAGGGCGACCTACCACTATACGACATAACTATAAATGTGTTTGACTGGGATTACCTTAAATCTAAGTTTATCGATTCGGGTAACCCGGATAAACCATACTTGAATAGAATAGATTTTGAGATAGCTAATCTGTCCGTTTTAAATGAAAATCAAATGTCACCTGGAACTTCAATACATGATCCTCATCAATATGAATTTAAAAATTCATCTCTGTTCATAAAACTTAAATCACGAAGTTCTTTCTTATTTGAGAAAATGGTATTTATTGAACATTCGGGTAAGGTATACAAGGGATTCGTTGTTTATAAAGAGGGCAAGGTGATTAAGGAATGGGTGCAAGACAACACCCCAGCTACAGTAAGAGATGCTATAAAAAAGAAACTTGACTCGATTCCAGATAAAGTCAATTGGATATTGATACAATAATGGATAAACCAATTCAATTGACACTATCTGGCCAATACTGGAATATCTTGTAAAATTTAGATCATAAGACTATTAGCTGTAGGATTGTTTTTGACGAAGAGGGGTAAAAGGGTGTATGCTGGTCGATTCCGCGTCCCTGACCACCTTGGCGAATGGTCTGGCACAGGGGTCTTATCCTTGAACGATCGACATATTCTTTAAATGTTATGTTATAGCTTAGCCACCATCTGTATTGCGTTGAAATATTTATGACATCCGATCATGGCATATTGTACGTTTCATCATTGCAGACCATAAATTTTCCCACGCAAAATGAATAGGTCCGAAGTATATTTTTACCACTATGGCAATGATCATGAGCAATGCACTTCACCATATCAAAATGTGCATAACTATACTGGCATCAGCATGTCCTAAAACATCCCTGATTATTGATCAAATAAGATTCTTTAACCAGATGGCTCACTTTAGCCATTCCATTGGAATATCGTGTTGATAAATGAACCTATTGGAGATTTCTTTTTTACTTAGTTTTGCCGAAACGAAAACTTCTTTGTAAAAAAGAAACGACTGGAATTAAAGTTGTATTAGTCCAGCATATTTAAAATATCGCATTTAAAAATTATGCAAATGGCGGGATCGATAAAATCAGTCCAAAAATGGATTTATATATCGTGCTTTTTTAACAATACGACAACTGTTTTATAGATTTATCAGATGCTCAATAACAGCAATGTCACAAGGGCAATGATTATATAATTGAATAATGCTGAACTTTTGTATATGTTGCGTCATATAGGCCATAAAAGAAGTTTTACCCATAACCTGCGTTTAGCTATATTGCTCTGCCTGAACGCAGGATTTATCAATGCTGCAGGGTTTATAGCATTTGCTGTCCTGACCACTAATGTAACCGGTCATGCAGCTTTATTGGCGGTTAACCTGGCAGAAGAACACTGGCGTTCGGCACGGATGGTTGTCCTTTGGTTGTTTCTTTTTCTGGCAGGTGCATTTTGCTCAGGATGGCATATAGGCCGGAATGGACGAAATCAAGCTGCTGCATATTCTGCACCGATCATTGTAATTATGCTCATCGTAGGCTTTGTTGCGCTCTATGGGCCACATTATCAACAAACCCTTCCTGAAACCGAGTACTTCGCAGGAAGCTTATTGTTCGCAATGGGCATGCAGAATGCATTAGTTTCGATGATCTCGGGTTCGGTTGTGCGTACTACGCACCTAACAGGGATGTTCACAGACCTTGGAATTGATCTCTCCGCTTTAGCCATTTCGGGATTTAAACCGGAAGCCACACTCAAGCGTCGTATCCTGTTGCGTATTTCCATTATTATATCCTTCCTGGCCGGTGCTGTCGCCGGTGCACTTTGCTTCAACAACATGTCTTTCAGCGCTTTTTACATACCAACGGGGTTGTTATTCATCGCGCTGTTCTATGATTACCTGCGGGTCAAATTGCGTCGGCTATTGAGTTCCCAGCACGATAAAAAACCGTAATTTCATATCTGGCAACCTTTAAATTCTACAAATCACCATATCAAAGCAACAACAATTAGAGTTCATCATAAGGCATATTCTTTTCGCGAAACTGGTGGGTACTGCCATAAATGTGCTTGACCAATTTGTTGTCTTTCCATATGCCTAACACTTAATTTCCGAACTTGTCGGTAACCTTGCTTCACCGTTAAGTTTGCCATTTTTAATCCCGCCTCCATATTTACTTCCTTTGACAGTTGGGCGTGCGGCGTAAGATCTTCCATCTGGTCGGCGACATTGAAAGCCGCCCTATCGCTGGCAATAATTCTTTTCCTGATGGGGCTAAACAGTTTGGAACGAAGCGAAGCGGATACTTTCGCTGAAATATACAGGTTAAACGTAAAAACCTTTTTGTTTGTTAACGGCTAAGCCCTTACCTGTTGCTTCGGCTGTTTTGAACGGATTTTTTCCCTGAACCGATCGATCCGCCTTTTATTGTCTTGTTGCAGCAGCAAAGGATAAAGGTTCATCAGGATATTCACTAACATCATGATCAAAGCGAATAGCCAATCGCCCTTGAAGAGCTTTGCCCCTACAAACGGCAGCACAAACAGAAACCCGCACAGGTGCCCGATTTCTGCCACTGTCATCTCCTGGCGCAAGGAATCCAATTCGCTTGGCCTGATCCTCTTTTTCATGGAAAGCTTCGGGTTGAAGTATTTGAAGAACGAATTTTGGACAATCCACCTGAATGCGTCAAGGCCAATCATCCTTCCCAGCCATTCGTTCCTGATCAAAAAGAGGTTCGTTAATCGTGTTTTGTAAAATTGGGTGCTGACCAAAAGCGCGTTGGCCATAATGCCGATAATCCAAGAGATGAAGGCGATGGATAGACTGAACGTAAAATACTTGAGAACCATAGCTTATTTTAATGGAGGCAAATGTAAGGAGATTGGTCCATTTTGTTTCTAAGCACGCTTCTGATTTTTAGGTCCTGCCCTGTTGTTTATAGAAACCCTACATGACAATGATCAAAAAGACCAACCTGGGTAAAGGTTGGTCTTTTTGATTTTCAGTGAACGTCCATTATTTGATGCAGGACGTGGTCGAGCTTAAATCAAGCTCCTAGCTTTGATGTTCAGGCATGCCATCGGGATTCATCCATACAAATTCCCAATGGTGGCCATCGAGGTCTTCAAAACTGTGCTGGTACATAAAGCCATAATCGCTGGCCGGGTTAGGCACGGTGGCTCCGGCGGCCACGGCCTTGTCTACCATTTCGTTAACAGCTTCCTTGCTGTCGGCCGAAAGTGCGATGGAACATTCTATTGCTTTATGCGCATCAACAATTTCTTTTTTGGTAAAAGTCTGGAAAAAAGGCACGGTAAGCAACATCACGTAAATGGTATCGCTGATGACCATGCAGGTCGCTTTCTCGTCGGTAAATTGCGGATTAAAAGTATAGCCCAGTTTGGTAAAAAACTCCACGGATTTGTTGAGGTCTTTAACCGATAGGTTTACAAAAATTTGAGTTGCCATAATTGCTTTGATTTAGTTTATCCAAAACTACGGCAATACCGTCTACCTTCAAGCGTGCAAAAGGGACAAGTTAAGGGGCTAATTGCGACTCGTACAACCTTCGATTGCCTCAAGCAATAGTTGCTTGATACATGAAAAGTGAATGCCCGTTATTTTCAGCCAAAAAAAGAGATATTGAGCTAAGCAACGTTACAAACAAGAGCCAACCTTACGGTTCGCCTCAATCAGCACCACATCGACAGCATCGCCTACTCTAAGCCATTGCACACCTTCAACACGCCTGGGATATTTCCCAAAATTGCTATCTTTCCACATGCAGCACCAAGAGTTTGAAGCTCCAGCAGCCTTACGCGACACTATCAAGTGCTTTTGGCACAATAAAAGAACATTTGAAACGGCCGAATCGAGTTTTGAAGTAGTTCCCGACGGCTATGCCGAAATTATCTTCTACTTTGGCAACCTCTACCAAGCTTATCCTAGAAATCTGCAGCGTTTACCCTCGCCATTCGTCATGGGCTTGCTCAATCAGCCTATTATCTTTTACACGGATGGTCCTTTGGAAATTATTGGCATCCGATGTTTTCCATGGACTGTATTCGACTTGCTCGGTTTGCCATCGCGCAAACAGGGTGTACACTTGTTTGAGCATCCGATAGCTGATATCCAAGCCACATTGGCCAAACAGGTAAAAACCGGCCAAATTGATGAAGCAATTTTTACGCTGATTCAATATTGCTTAGCTATGCGGCAACAGATTGCTGTTGACCATACGCTTGCAAAAGCCGGCATGGCCATAAGGAAAGCCAATGGCGCCATGTCTGTGGGTAAGGTAGCTGCCGAAGCCCATGCCACGGTGCGTACCTTGGAAAGAAAATTTAAGCAGGCTGCCGGTCACACGGTTAAAGATGTTTCGGCGCTCATCCGTTTCGAGCAGGTGCGAAACCGTTTGTGGCACCTTCCAGATTCGAATCTTGCCGGCTTGGCCCATGAGCTGGGCTACACCGACCAATCCCACCTCAGCAGGGAATTCAAACGCTTTACGGGCACTACGCCAGCGGCATTCGCCAAAAAAGCCAAACAAGGCAAACAAGCCATAAGCGGCGATTTTGTCGCATTTGTACAAGCCTAGCCCTTAAACATTGTCGAATTTTGTGTTTCAATCATTCAACATGAAAACAACACGACAAGACCATAAATCTATAAAAAACCAAGCCATTTACGATGTCGTTATTGCCGGTGCGGGGCCTGTAGGTCTTTTTTTAGCCTGCGAACTGGCCCTGGCCAAATGCTCGGTCCTGATTCTCGAAAAAACCGCAAATAACCAGTCGCCTTTAAAGCAGCTCCCTTTTGGCATCCGCGGCCTTTCGGCTCCAACCATTGAAGCCTTTTACCGTCGTGGCCTTTTTGATGCCTTGGAACTCCATAAACAACTCAAAAATCCCCACCAAAACGCCAAAGGGGGCAAGCATAGACAGGTCGGACATTTTGCGGGTATTCCATTAGCCGAAGGCAACATCCATAGCTCAAGTTGGAAATATCGCCTGCCAAGCGCTACACCAACCAGTCTAATCACCGAGATGCAGGAAATCGAAACCGTACTGGCAAAGCGTGCAACAACTTTGGGCGTAACAATTAAACACGATCAGGCAATTACCGGTTTCGAACAAACCGACAACGCAGTAACGGTATGTAGCAACCAACAGTCTTTTAAAGGCAAATGGCTGGTAGGCTGCGATGGTAGCCGAAGCGTGGTGCGTAAAGCTGGCGGCTTCGAATTTGAGGGTACCGAGCCCGAATTTACCGGTTATTCGACCAAAATAGATCTTGTTGACCCAGAAAAACTCCAAACGGGCCGCATCATGACTGCAAGAGGGATGTACATGCAATCGCAACCTGGCTATTTGCTGCTCCAAGACTTTGATGGCGGCGCGTTCCACAACTCGGGGCAAGCCCCTACTTTAGCACACATACAAACAGCGCTACGCCGGATATCGGATACCGATGTAACCATTAGTGCTTTGCATACGGCCACTACATGGACAGACCGGGCCAGACAGGCTAAAACCTATCGCAACGGACGGGTATTTTTAGCTGGCGACGCGGCCCATATCCACTCGCCCTTAGGTGGGCAAGGACTTAACCTTGGGCTTGGCGATGCCATGAACCTGGGCTGGAAACTGGCTGCCACCCTTCACAATAGAGCGCCTGAAGACTTATTAGATACTTATGAGGCCGAACGGCATCCAATAGGCGCACAGGTACTGGACTGGTCGCGGGCGCAGGTGGCCATCATGAACCCAAACCCGGCTTCGCGCGCGCTACATGCCATTATGCGCGATCTCATTGCCACACCAGATGGCGCTACTTATTTTGCCAGCAGGATTTGGGGCATTTTTACGCACTATGAACTTAATGGCAACCACCCGCTTACGGGCTACAGTGTTCCGAATTTTGAATTTGAAGACGGCACCACTATTGGCGATTTTATGCACGATGGCCAAGGCATATTGCTCGACTTTGCAGACAACACTTCGCTAAAAGCCTTGGCACTTCCATACAGCAAACAATTAAAATATATTTCACATCAAGCAAAAAACCGGCTTGGTCTAAACGCCGTATTGGTTCGTCCAGATGGTTTTATTGCCTGGGCCTGCGAAGGCGAGCCAGATGGGAATGAGCTTAAAAAGGCCATTGCCAAGTGGTTTATGAGCCATTCGGGAACCGAGCAATAAATCATTCGCGAAGTTTTTTCAGAAAAAATTGCGTAGTCAAATAACTACATTTATATTTGTAGTCAAATAGCTACATAATGAATTTACGAAGAGATGTATTCCAAGCCATAGCCGATCCGACCAGAAGAGCCATCCTGCTCTTGGTAGCCTCGCAATCGATGACTGCAGGCGCCATAGCCGCCAATTTCGATACCGCCCGGCCAACGGTTTCCAAACACCTCCAAATCTTGACCGAATGCGCCTTGCTGCAACAAACACCAAACGGCAGGGAAATCCACTATCACATCAATGCCCAAAAAATGAAAGAAGTAGCCGATTTTATCGAACCCTTCCGCCAAATGTGGGACGATCGCTTCAACAAACTGGAAAGCATCATGAAAAACTATCAAGCCCAAAAATAGAAGCATATGGAACTCAAAACAAAAATAGATGCCCAGGAAGGCAAACAGGAGCTCACCATTACCCGCGAGTTCGACCTTCCCCTTCAATTGCTCTTTAAAGCTTATGAAGAACCCGAAATTGTAGCACAGTGGATGGGTACCAAGGTACTGCAGCTCGACAATAAAAAACATGGCAGCTACCGTTTCGAAACCAGCGACAAAAATGGAAACGTGGTATTTAGGGCCAATGGCACCATCCACGATTTTGTGCCTGACCAAAAAATTACGCGAACCTTCGAAATGGAAAATACGCCCTTTGATGTACAGCTGGAGTTTTTGGAGTTTGAAAAACTGACTGAACAAACCAGCAAGCTTACCATGCATGTAGTTTACCGATCGGTTGAACTGAGAGACAACATGCTCAAGCTACCTTTTAAACAAGGCATTAACATGGCGCACAACCGATTACAGGAGGTTGTTGGTCAACTCAACTAACCGGCCATGAAGAAAAGAAACAAAATCATTTATTGGGTGGCCACGCTTTGGTTGGCTTTAGGCATGACCTCCACTGGCATCGTACAGCTGCTCAGATCGAAAGACGAGGTTGCCAACATTAGCCATTTGGGCTATCCGCTTTATTTGCTTACTTTATTGGGCATTTGGAAAATATGGGGTGCGGTGGCTATCCTTACTCCTAAATCCCCCTTATTGAAAGAATGGGCCTATGCCGGTTTTTTCTTTGCGATGTCGGGAGCTATATTTTCACATATTGCGGCAGGCAATCCGCTTAGCAAAATATTTCCCGCCCTGCTTTTATTGATGCTCACTTTAGTGTCGTGGTATTTCAGGCCCGCCGATAGAAGACCAGCGTTGACCTAGCTTTTAATTTTAAATCCTGTTTCTTAATTTACATCAAATGGATGCTGTTGAATACTTGAACAAATTTAAAAAAGCCACCGAACAGCTTGACCCAAAAAGGATTCACGAAAAACAGCTGGAAGTAGCAGTTGGCGAGGTCTTGGATTCGTTTTTTTTAAAATTGTATAAAAAATCGTGGGCAAGTCCGTTTCAAGAGCCATTAACAGCCCAATCGAGAATTTTCTTTTCTGTGTGGATCAACAAAGAGGCCATTGAAGAACAAAAAATCCTGTACAATATCCATGCTTTTAAACTAAGGCATTTGCAGGGTTATAAGATCCAAAGCAGAAAATTTGCAGAACTTTTTAGGACTAGCTTTACAAATTTCGAACATAAATGGCCAAATGTAAGCGTTGATTTCGGACCGCTCACCTTAATGGAGGGCTGGTTAAAATTAGCTTTAGAAAACATGGAGGGTGATATCCTGAAATTAGCCAATGGCTTTTTAGAGATTGAATATTTGATTGATGATACCTTAGCCCACTTTAAAACGAATTGACATGAATCCTAAAGTTGACTTTTATTTCAATAAGAACAAAAATTGGCAGGAAGAAGTGGAACGTCTGAGATCAATCGCGCTCGACTGTGGTTTAGTTGAAGAATTGAAATGGGGCTGTCCTTGTTATACTCATCAAGAAAACAACATTGTACTGATCCATGATTTTAAGGAGTACTGTGCATTTCTCTTTTTTAAAGGTGCCTTGCTCAGCGACCCCAATCATATCTTGATCCAACAAACCGCCAACGTACAGGCGGCGCGTCAAATCCGCTTTACCAATATCATAGAGATATTAGATCAGGAAGCTACCTTGAAAGCCTATATCCACGAAGCCATTGAGGTGGAAAAAGCCGGCCTGAAAGTGGAGCTTAAAAAGACAACCGAATTTAAGGTTGCCGCAGAATTCCAGCATAAGCTGGATTCAATTCCTGCCTTAAAAAAGGCTTTTGAGGCTTTAACGCCTGGTCGACAAAGGGCGTACCTTTTGCATTTTTCTTCGCCCAAACAATCGCAAACCCGTACATCGCGGGTAGACAAATGCATTCCGCAAATTTTGAACGGTAAGGACTTAAACGACTAGAATGAAAAACGACAAAAATCAACCGATTAATGATATGAAAAGCAATAAAAAGAGCCTATCTCCTCAACAAAACGAAGAATTGCTCAGCCTTTTAAAAGAGCGCTTCGAGAAAAATGCAAACCGCCATAAAGGCCTCGAATGGGCCAAGGTGCAAGCCAAATTAGAAGCTGATCCAACTAAACTTTGGGTACTCGACGAAATGGAAAGCACCGGCGGTGAGCCTGATGTAGTGGATTATGACCAGAAGACCGATGAATACATTTTTTTTGATTGTTCGACAGAAAGCCCGAAGGGACGCAGGAGCATTTGCTACGACCACGAAGCCCTGGAAGCTCGGAAAGAACATAAACCGGCCAACAGTGCCATTGAAATGGCCAAAGACATGGGCATTGAAATTTTAACAGAAACACAGTACCGGGAACTGCAGCAATTGGGCAATTTCGACACCAAAACCTCAAGCTGGGTATTAACCACTCCGGAAGTGAGAAGACTGGGAGGTGCGCTTTTTTGCGACCGACGCTACAATACTGTTTTTCTATACCACAACGGTGCCGAATCTTATTATGCCGCACGTGGTTTTAGGGGCTCGCTGAGGGTTTAGTTGAGCAAAAACACGATTTAGAGTAGACCTCAAATAGCAGATTTCTTGCCTATCTGACTAATGGCATGTGCATCAATTAAGATCGAGGGCACATCCTGAGCGTCTTAGCCCTGTAGCTGTTAAAGGGTTGGCGAAGTAAATCCGCTGTTAATTGGGAAATGCCTGCTCGACTGCCCTAGCTGCAGATTTTTAATCCACTTCCTATTGCAAAACCGATGCTCAAGGCATCCCAACCAATTTAAATTGAAACCTACTATTTTTTCAGGTAATCGATTACCACATTGTTGGCCAAATAACCTTTAGGGCTTCGCATTAACTTGGCACCGGCTGGTACTTCCACAAGCAGCACCGAGTTTTGCGCAGTGATATTGATTCCAACCTTACCGCTTACATTTCTGGCCAAGAATTTTTGGCTCACGGCATCATAAAGATCTCTTTTGCCTTTTGAGCTGATCACATAATTTATACTCCGAGCCACATTAAAAGGATTGTACACCAAATAGCTTGGATAGGCTTTATTGCGATAAAAATCTGTAGCCAATACATCGAGTTTCAAAATCCCGGCCACATTTGTAGGCTGGATAATGCTTCCAAAAATGCCTACATGTCCGCTGCCGTAAACACTGAATTGCGATACATCCGGATTTTTTCCGGGCACCCATTTTGGCCCGTCGCCTTGGGCCACCGGGGCTTTCAATTGTGTATACAAGGTATCGAAGGTAGAAGCCTTGGCCATGCCTTCGTAGGCAATTACTCCTTTGGTTAACTGGGCATATTGAGGCAAGGTTTGGTGCTGGGCCGGCATGTATTGCGGATAAAACAGCCTCGAGGCATTGGCGGCATTGAGCATCCATTTGCCAATGGCATTGGCATATTGCGGATCGTAACGCACCAAAGGCACTATGGGCCAGGCCATATCGAAAGTATTCATCAAAAAGCCATAACCACCATGGTCAACCGTACTGCCAACAATACCCGAAATATCATAGCCATTCCAATTGCCGGTTAGTACGCCCCAGCCCTCACGGCAAACCGCAGTCCCATCAAACGTCCAGCTCAGCATTTTAGCTACATCAAAATGGGTACCTACCTCGGCATTCATGCGCGCTGCCAAATAAGCGCCAAAAGGCATCAGCAACTCATAGGTTGGATTGATGGGCTGGGCTTCTAAGGCTTTCATCGCACTGATGGCCCCTTTGAGGTATTTCTTATCGCCAAATTTTTTCCAGGCACTGTACAGCACATAGGCATGGCCTGCCGCAGCATCGGGTTGTGCACAAATTTGGTTTTTCATGGGCTTGAGCTGTCCATAATCGAAGAAGGAATAATCGTAATTGCCGTTCAGTATCGAATCGGCTTTGTAAAATTTATCGGCAATGCTTTTGGCCATCCAATCGAAATCCTTTTCATGCGGATATTTTTCTACAATGGCATAAAAAAGCACATTGGGCCAAACATCGTACCACCAATCGCGACCATAACCACCACCGAGCAAAGCTACTTCGGGTGCCGTGTTGTTCATCATGATATTCCATTTGGTATCGCGGTTGAAATAGTTTTTCAGCATCGCCACGTAATTGTACTCCTGTTTACTTTTGTCGATACCCACCAAACTGGCCCCCAATACAGCTCCCATGTTGGCTACCGCCTCATGAAACATGCCTTTGTTGTTGGTGCCCTGCCTTACATCGGCCATTGCGGTATACATACCCAAGGTGGGCTGGTCAAAATTTTTGCGTGTATTGTCTATCCAAACCATTGGCCAATATTGTTCCTTAGCTTTAAAATCGTAAACGGTTTGGTCAAATTTGGCAGCCATGGCCTTCCAATCTATTACCTGCAAAGGCTGGGGCACGTTAGCCATTTCGTTAACTCGTTTCAGTTCAATTTGTTTCACCTGTGCCCCAGCGCCGAGGGCCGTAAGCAAGAAAAGGACAATAAATAGCTTAAAAGAATGTTTCATGACAGTAAAAATAAAAATTGAACGGCTTTAATTGGCTAAGGGATTGGTAATGGTTGGTTCTTCGGTGCTCAATGGCGGGGCATCGTCTATATTTTCGATCTTGCCTTGCCTTACAATATCTTTGGCTACCCAGTAAGAGGCAAGCTGCACAATGGCCACAATAATAATGGCATAACGCAGGGCGGCTTCTACCGATACCCAATAAGCAATGAGCAAGAACATGCCGGCTCCGGCTAAACGGCCAACATACAAACCCGCTTCGTGGTTCAGGATATAGGCAAATTCGCTTCTCTTTTCTTTTTTGGTGAGGATATCGATTACGCTAAACTGGATTGGGAAATAAGCTAAATCGAGCAACGGTTTGGCCAGCAGCAAGAAAAGCATAAACAAAATCACGCCCAAACTGCTAAACAATACCCCATTGATAACCGCAGCCAAAGCAAATAGGCCTAAACCTGCACCAAATACATATAAACGATGTTTTGGTGAAGTATTTCTGCCAATAATGTACATGGCAACCGCAGCAATAACAGCCCCTACCGACTGCGCCGTGCCCAAGGCTCCTTCCTTGCCTACCAAACGCATAATAAGCATGGCCGGAGCGGTGACCAAAAATCCTTGTACCAAGCCTTTTAGCGAGGCCAAGCGTAAAAGCTTGTACCAGTAGGGATCGAATTTGAAATACACGAATTTTTTATGGGTAGGGTTGTTAAAATTACCTCTAAAACACATCAAAGAAGCAAAGATGGTTACTACAAACACAGCACCGGTTACAATTTTGTAGGCCATATGCACATTGCCGTTGCCGGCATATAGCTCAATAAACCAGCCAATAAGCACCGGTACTACCACGGCAATAATGGTATAGAAAAAGGTTTCGAGGCCATAGTAATAATTACGGTTGCTATCGTTGGTAATGGCCAGGGCCAGAAAATCGCGGTTGGCCCAATAAAAACCGAAAGACATGCCCATAATCAGGCCGGCAATGCCAATGCCTGTGTTGTCGAGCGTGGTAAGCGACATCATCACCATCATCGATACGCCGCTGAGCATCATGCCTAAAGCGTATAGGGTTTTGATCGATACCCTGCTCAGCAAGAATCCATTCAGGAAAAAGGTTATGGGAATACCCGTATAAATGGTTAGCTGATAAATAACCACCTTGGTAGGGTCGTTAGAGCTCCGCATTACATATGCGGCTACAAAAATATCAATTACAGGCAGTACAATGCTATAAATGAGGTTGGTTAACGTAAGCACCCTAAAATTATACGACTGCTTGCGAAAATGCGAAAGTTCGGCCTTAAGTTTACTCAGCATGGTTATACGTTAAAGTGGATAAGATTTCTTGAATTGAAAATTGGGCAGCGCATACAAATTCGTCGGCCGCGCCATAGTAAACCGTAAGCTCATCACCTTTTACAGTGTGGCCGTTGGTAAAAACCACATGCCCGAAAAAACCTTTCAGTTCGTATTCTTCCAAAGGCCTCATTATGGGTTCGGCATTTTGGGCAATAACTTGATAGGGATCGTTAAGGTCCATTAAAAAGGCGCCCAAACAGTATTGGTGTTTTTCATTGGCGCCGTGGTAGATTTCGAGCCAGCCTTTTTCGGTTTTGATCGGGGCAGCCCCTGCGCCCACCCTAGCGCTATCCCAACTGCCTTTGCGGGTTTTGATCAGGCATTTATGTTTACCCCAATGCGTACCGTTTTCAGATTCGGCAATCCAAATGTAATTGCCCCCCAAGTCAACACTGCTCGGACGATGCAAAGCATAATATTTGCCATTGATTTTTTCTTCGAAAATGGCGCAGTCTTTATTGTGCGGTGGCAAAATCAGTCCGTGCTTTTCGAAGGTTTTCCAATCTTTGGTAGTCCGCATGCCCACGGCCACCCCATGCCCCGATACGGAAGTAAAAGTGAGGTAATAGGTATCGCCAATTTTTGCCACCCGACAGTCTTCTATGCCGAAAGCCTCATCTTCGCCTTCGCCCTGCAGCAAGGGATAGCCTTCGGGTTCGTAAAAATTAATACCATCTTCGCTGCAAAGCAGGCGCAGGTGCGAAAGCGTGGTTAAATAGTCGGCCAACTGGTAGTTGATTACCCTTGGATCGGTGGCAATGAGTTCGGGGTGGTTTTCTTCGATTTCTATGATTTCTATTCCCGTACCCGTAAGCACCGGAAAGGAAATCATTCCCGCTTGTTGCGCCGGTCTTTCGGCTACGCGCACAATGAGCCAGGTTTTGCCTTCGAAGGTAAATACACCCGGATTGAGCAAACAGGTAATTTCCAGGCCTGCCGTACTGGGCTTTAAATCGGCTGGTGCCAATAACGGATTTTGAGCAAAACGTTGGGCAAGATCTTTCATGATTTTGGGTTTTAGATTAACGATTTTTAGCCTGGAATGCTTAAAAGCCCCCAATGCCATAGCCGTTATTTTAGTGACGATTTAGATTGACGAGTTACGATTGAATGAATGCGCATCAATCTGAGACCGTAACCCGTCAATCGTCCATTTAATAGCCTGGGTTTTGCGTAATGGTGCCCCCCGACTTATCGATATCTCCCTGAGGAATTGGATAAACATAATTTTTATCCTGGAAATTCTTACCCAAGGCTGTCAGCACAGACTTAGCCAATTTCCAGCGTTTCAAATCATTAAAACGATGGCCTTCCATACCCAATTCTACCCTGCGCTCCTGTACAATCCAGTTCTTAATGGTAGCTTTGTCTGTAGAGGCCGGACGATCGGGCAAAGTACCCGCTGGTGCGTTTCCGCCCGAAATGGTGGTACTGGTTCTGGCCCTGGCTCTAATTTGATTAATAATGGCAATGGCGCCTGCATAATCGTTGGTTTCGTTCAGGGCTTCGGCTTTCCACAACAGTACATCGGCCATACGGATATAGATTTTGTTGCTGCCCGCATCGTCATTGCCTTTGTTGGCTCCGGTTTTATCGCCCAACAGCTTAAATATATTTTGGTTTGGCACATCAACGGTTAGCCCCAAGCGTGGGTCGTTGGCTTCGAAAGCGTTGATAAAGTTGGTCGTAGGCGCAAAGAAACCCCAACCCAAAGGTGCGCAGATGCCATTGCCATTTTGTGGCGTCTTGCCCGATTGATGATCGTAAACAAAAATGTCTTCGTTCTCGGCAAACTCCTTGGTTTGATCAAAAGCATCGAAATAGTTGGGGTTCAGGCTGTAAAAATTCAGCGTCTGCAAAGCATTGACGTGGGTAATAACATCGGTCCATTTTTGGTTGTATAGCGCCGACTTGGCTTGTAAGGCAATAACTGCGCCTAAAGAAACGCGCCATTTGTCGGTGGTACTGCTAAACTTGGCACTTGGCAACAAGGTTCTGGCTTTGGCCAAATCGCTATTGATCTGGTCCCACACTTGCGCAGCAGGTACGCGCTTAGCCACTTCATAAGCTTCAGCAAAGCTTTTTAAAGGTTTGAGCAATACAGGCACATCGCCAAAATTGGTTACCAGGTCGAAATAATAGAAGGCGCGCAAAAAATAAACCTCGCCCAAAGAGCGGTTGCGCAAATCGCTGGCCAGGCCAACTTTGGCAATCAGGGCATCGTCGGTAAGGTAGTTGATGGCCATGTTTGTTCTCGATATGCCTTCATAATCGTACACCCAAATTCCGTTGAAAGCCTGATTGGTGGCAATAAAGCTGAAATTGTCTATCTGATCCATCCAAGCCTGGTCGCCATCCGGGTTCCATTTCTTTTGGGCATCGTCAGAAGCAACATCTTGTACAATGAGGTCGTTTCTAAAAACCGTACCGCCATCCCAATTCCAAGTGCCCATGATATTGAGCGTGTTTGACAACAATTGGTACGAAGTGGTAACCGACGAAGTTACGGTATTGGCCGTTGGATCGGTATTCACCTGATCGGGCGTAATCAATCCGATCGGGTCTTTGTATAATTCTTTTTTACATCCAGCAACAAGGATCAAGCCTGCCACTAAAGCTGATGCATATCTCTTTTTCATCTTTTTATTTTTTTAATGGTGATGAAGCCCGCCTACAGTAGGCAGGTTCCATAATTCAAGCAATTAAAACTTAACATTTACGCCAAACAAGAAGGCTTTCGATTGCGGATAGGTACCATAGTCGATTGCATCAACTGTTTCCGGATCCAGGCCGGTATATTTGGTTTTGGCCCACAGGTTTTGGCCCGAAACATACAGGCGGATGTTTTGTACGCCGATGTTCCATTTTTTAACCAGCGCACCAAACGAGTAGCCCAACTCTACGTTTTTTAAGCGCAGGTAAGATGCATCTTCCACAAAAATGCTGGATACTTTGCTGCTGCCATTGTCTGATTGGCTTACACGAGGCATGGTATTGGTGCTGCCTGGGCCGCTCCAACTGCCCAGCGCGGCCGTAGTTTGGTTAAACGGACGGCTGTCGTAATCGATAATCTGTTTCAACTGGTTGTATTTATCAATTCCCTGTACGCCTTGAAACAATACCGAAAGGTCGAAACCTTTGTACGATCCGTTCAGGTTCAGGCCATAGGTCAACTTCGGAATGTTGCTGCCTATGTAGGTCCTGTCGTTGTCGTTAATTACGCCATCGCCATTCAAATCGGCAAATTTGATGTCGCCAGGTTTTTCTGTAGGGCTGTTGGTGCCGTGCAGGTAGCTGTTAATTTCGGCCTGGGTTTGGTAAATACCTACCATTTTGTAACCGTAAAACTCGTTTAGCGAATGGCCCACCTCCGTACGGCTTACCGAACCGATGATGCTAGGCAAATTCGGATGCAGTTTTTTCACTTCGTTGGTTAGCGTGGCCAGATTGCCGTTAATGGCATATTTGAAGGCGCTGCTGTTGTTGGTGTAGTTAATGCCCAACTCAAAGCCCTTGTTCTGTACTTCGCCGGCATTTACATAGGTTGGTTTTACGTTGCCCACAAAACCTGGCAACGAAATCGGCAACAAGATGCCCGAGGTATTTTTGATAAAGTAATCGACCGAAACATACAAGCTGTTTTTAAGCATGCCCATATCCAATCCGATGTTGGTTTGCGTGGTGGTTTCCCATTTCAGGTCTGGGTTGCCATAACGGTCGGTTACATAACGGTCGCCGTTTTTACGAATGAGGGTGAGGTAGGCATAATTATCTATTTCCTGGTTGCCCAATTTACCGTAGCTGGCGCGAAGCTTCAAATCAGATAGCCATTTCACGTTTTGCATAAACTCTTCTGAAGTAATTTTCCAGCCTGCAGAAACCGATGGAAAATAACCCCAACGGTTGTTTTCGGCAAAGCGCGACGAGGCATCGGCCCTTAAATTTCCGGTTACAAAATATTTATTGGCATAGTTGTAGGTGGCCGATCCAAACAGCGAAAACAGGCTCCACTCCGCTCCCGAACCGCCATTGTACAAATCGTTGGCTGTACCACCAAAATCGATGTATTGGAAGCTGCCCGAAGTATAGTCATATCTTCTGCGCGATGCAGAAATCGCATCGGCTTTATTGCTGATGAACTCTGAACCTATCAAGGCACTTAAATTATGCTGGCCAAATGCCTTGTTGTAGTTTAGGGTATTGTTCCAGGTTACATTCAGTTCCTGGCCACGCTCTTCATTTAAGCCGTTTGGCCTGTTGATACGCCCCTGACCTGCATCCAGCGCCGAACCGCCGCCATCATCGTCGCCAAAATTTTGCAAGAAGGCTTTGTTGTGCCTGAACAATAAATCAACTCCTACATTGGTGCGGAACTTAAGCGATTGATCTTCCAAAAAGCCATACTCGGCAAAAACATTTCCAAATGTTCTGAATTGGTTACGCTTGTCGTTGCTGAAATAGGCCAGTGCAATGGGATTTTGCGAGCGCTCAAAGTTCATGTCCCAACCATTGGTGGTATTGTTGTTTTTATAGAATGGCAAATCGGTAAACGGATTTGACGGACTATAAGTTGGATCGCTTGGCGATTTATACACCGGAATAACAGGCGGCCTTAAAAAAGCATGGCGGATGATCCCCGGCGCATCGCCTTTGGAAGAAAGCGCATCCTGCAGTTCGTTAGACAATTGCAGGTTGGTGCCCACTTTTAGGCGCTCGGTTAAATTGGCGGTAATATTGGCCCTAAAATTCAGGCGCTTGTATTGGTCGTTGTTAAAAATAACGATACCGTTTTGTTGATAATAGCCTCCCGACAAAAGGTAAGAAATCTTGTCGCCACCACCACTGGCAGTTAGCTGGATGCTTTGCGAGTGGCCGGTTTCAAACAGTTCCTTCAGCCAGTCGGTATTGGCCAAATCGGTTCTGGCTTTTTCGGCCGTGTACGGATTGGTGCCACTATAGCCCGCGTTCTTCCAGGCTTCTTCCTCTTTGGCCAAGTATTGCTGGGTATTGAGCATGGTGGGCAAATTACTCACCTTTTGGATGCCGTTAAAATAATTGATATCGATGGCCGATTTGCCTTTGGTGCCCTGCTTCGTGGTAATTACAACCACACCTGCCGAAGCCCTCGAGCCATAAATGGCGGCTGCCGAAGCATCTTTCAACACACTCATCGATTCGATATCGTTGGTATTGAGAAAGGAAATATCGCGAGAAGGCACACCATCTACAATAAACAGCGGACTGTTGTTGCCAATGGTTCCTTCGCCACGAATACGGATATTGATCGGATCGCCTGGTGCGCCTGTGCTTTGGGTCACGGCCACACCCGCCACCTGACCTTGCAAAATCTGCGCTACATCGGGCACGCGGCGTTTTTCGGCATCGGCCATATTTACCGTACCTACCGCACCGGTAAGGCTCGATTTCCTTTGCGAGGTATAGCCCAACACCACTACTTGGTTTAGCGATTGCGCCGAGGGCTTAAGCGAAACATCTACCTTGCCCGAACCCGAATAATCGATGGTTTGCGTGGCGTAGCCGATAAAAGTAAAAGTTAAGGATTTGGGGCTGCCCTCTTGCAGGGTCAACACATAGGTTCCGTTTGCATCGGTAGCCGTTTTGTTCTGTGTATTGGCTTGCGTTACCACTACGCCCGGCAAAGGCAGGCTGGTTTCGTCGGTTACCCGGCCTGTAACCTTTGTTTGTGCATAGGCGCTTGCGCCAGCAAAGGTAAAGCCAAGACAAACCAATAGAAATTGTAAAAGTTTGCTCATTTTCATCAGATTAATATTTGGTTTTTCGGGAATTAACCAGGGCCACATTGCCATGGCCAGCATTAAAACCCTTTTTTGATTGATTTTGATTGTAACAAATATAGACGGGCCGGTAGCACAAAACAGTGCACTATAGTTTCATTTTAGTTCACTATAGTTGCAAAACACAGGTTTTTAAACCTGCTAGGCTATATTTTCAGGTGTGCCACTGGCGGTATGCTGCGCTGCCCTGTAATCATTAGGAGCTTGGCCATAGATCTTTTTAAACTCCCTAAAAAAGTAAGACCTGTTGTTGAAACCGGTTTGGTAAAAGATTTCGGAAACGGTAAGCTTTGAGCTCCGTAGCAATACCGCTGCATATTTTAGCCTGATGCGTTTGATAAACTCCGAAGGTGTCATACCAGCCAGTGATTTGAGTTTGCGGTACAGCTGCATTTTGGAAATGCAAAGGATATCTTCGAGCTTAGCTGCATCCAAATCGGGTTCGGCCAGGTTGTCTTCTACCGCTTTAACCAAAGCGTTTAAAAATTCGCGGTCGCCCTGCTCCATGTCTACTTCGCTAAACTGGTTGTTGATGTGCTTATCCTTGAGCAGTTCGTTCATGCGTTTTTGGTATTCGAGCAGTTTTCTTACACGCAACAGCAGGTAATCGATGTGGAAGGGTTTGGGAATATAGGCATCGGCACCCAGCTCATAGCCTTCGGTTTTGTTTTCCTCTGTGCTTTTGGCCGAAAGCATGATCAAAGGAATATGCATGGTTGCCGGCGTGGTTTTTACCAATCGGCAAAGTTCGAGGCCATCCATATCGGGCATCATCACATCGCTGATGATGAGGTCGGGCTGTGCTTTTTCGAGCAGCTCCATTGCTACCTGGCCGTTTTCCGCTTCATAAACCACATAGGTATCGTCGAGCACGTTTTTAAGCAGGAACCGCAGCGAAACATCATCTTCCACAATCAGTATTTTATGTTGCTTTGGTCCTTGCAAGTCGTTCAATAATGCATTTTTATTGATTTCGGCCACCGGCTCGGCTACTTTTTTATCATAAGGCCTTAAAATCGATTCGTACAGGTAAGATGGCGCCGAGGTTACCACTTCGTCTTTTTTGCCCACCACATTGGTGTTCAGCTTGAACCTGACCTTAAAATAAATCCAATCGGCTTTGAGCTCGGCCGTAAGCTCTCCCGCTAAAAGCGCTACCAGTTCTTTGGTAAAAGCCAGGCCAATACCGGTGCTGAACCTTTCGAAATGGCGGTCGTGCGCCACATGGTACTTGCTAAAAATAAGGTCCAAGTCATTGGCCGTTAAAGTACAGCCCGAATTGGCAATAATGGTTTCCAAATAATGGCTATCGGCATCATAATTAACCTGAAACGTAATCTCTGCATGGTGGCCGGCATGTTTAAAAGCATTAGACAAGAGGTTGAACAATATTTTTTCGTACTTGTCTTTATCTATAAAACCCGCTATGTTTTCCTGGATGTAGCTGTTAAAATACTGTTGCCCCTCAACGGCTACCGGCTCGAACAGTTTCTTCAGGCTGTTCAGCATCTTGGAAATGTCTACATAGTCGTCGTTTCTGGTTAAATAACCCGCCTCTGCCCTTCTAAATTCCAAAAGTTGCTGTACCAGATAGGTTAAACGCGCCGTGTGTTGATGGATGAGCGACAAGAAGTAATTTTTGCCCTGGTTCTTGTCCTCTTTTTGGATGGTATGCTCAACCGAACCCATAATCAGCGTGAGCGGGGTTTGGATTTCGTGGGCAATATTGGTAAAGAAATTAATGCGTTGCTGGTGTATTTCTTCATCTTTTTGCCTAAACAAGGTTTCTCTTTCCAATTTGAATTTCATCTCTACCTTGTTTTTGCGATAGCGGTGAAAGGCATAAGCCGAGCCCGCCACAATGAGCAGATAAACCATGTAGGCCGGCCAAGTAAGCCACCAAAACTGCCTGATGGTAATGTGCAAAGCCTCTACGTCTTTGGTCCACACGCCCTCGCCGTTAGACCAGCGTACCATAAGCGTATATTTGCCGGCCGGAATATTGTAATAGGCAATTTTGCCATCGGTTCCGGTATAATGCCAGTCTTTTTCCAGTCCGTTGAGCTTATAGGCAAATTCGTTTTTAGAAGCATTGAAATAATTAAGGGCCGTTAACGCAAACTGGAAGAAATTGTTTTTCCTTTCTATTTCCAGCCCGCGAACCTCGGTGTTGATGGGCTTTACGGTAAAAAACTGGTTATTGAGCAACGATTGCCCCCCAAACTGCAGATCTGAAATGAGCAGATTGGGCTGAATGGTGTTTTCGGCCACATTTTTAGGCAAGAAATAATTAAACCCGTAAATACCGCCGAAAAGCAACTGGCCGTTGCCTGCTTTGTATACGGCACCATCGCTAAACTCGTTGCTTTGCAAACCATCCGTTTCCTGATAATTGGCTATAGTTTTGGTACCGGTATTCAGTTTGGCCAATCCACGGTTGGTGCTGAGCCAAACATTGCCCTTGCCATCGGCGGCTATGCCATGGATGGTATTGTTGGGCAAGCCGTTATCGGTGGTTATTTTAGTAAAGGCCGGATCGTTTTTAAGCGATTCGGCATGTGTCAGGTAATTCAACCCATAGCTGGTTCCTATCCAAAGCGTTTGATCCTGGCCGAAATAAAGCGACAGCACATCGCTATGCGAGAGGCCGTTTTGGAGCCCCGATGCCTTATAGGTTTTGAAGGTTTTTTTTCTGAAATCGAAAACGCTCAGGCCGCCATAACGACAGGCCAGCCACAAACGTCCGTCGTTGTCTGGCGCCAGTGCATAAATAATATCGCTGGCCAAGTGCGGATAATTTTTGGTGGCGTATTGCTTAAACTCGCCTACTTCAAAACCGTTTGGGCTTCTGCTGATTTGCAATTCGATCAATCCATAGCCGCTGGTTCCGAGCCAAAGCCTGCCATCAGGCGCCTGCCAAATGGCGTAAACCGACTTAAAATCGGGCAGTTGCTCTGCTCCACGGATGGTTTTCCAGTTTACAATCCGACTATTGCGATGGTCGTAAAGTGTAATTCCCTTGCCATCAGAACCGATGTAGGTAAGGTCATCTGCACCATGCTTAATTACGTAAACAGCATTGTTGTCCAAGCCAGAACGGCTATCCAACCTCTGGATTTGGCTTTTTTGTGGCTGTTGCCAAAAATTACTGTAAATGAGAATGCCATTGCCCTTGGTGCCCACCCACAAATCGTTTCCAGCCTCGGCAAAACTTCGAATGGGCTTGTTGATGGGCAAATTATCCATCTTGGCGACCAAACCAAAGTAACTTTCTTTCTGATAAACCTGTACCAATCCGTTACCGTCGGTTCCGAACCACAGCATATTATTCTGGCCTCGGCTAATTGAGGTAATCCTTACGTTTTCCAATTTGCGGGTCTCGTTTTGCAGATAGCCCGAAGGCCTGAACTGCTGGTCGAAAACACTCAGCCCCTGATTTTCCCAAGCCACCAAATAATAGTTATGGTAAGCCGTAAGCACCTTGATTTTGCGTTTGCCTAATGGGATGGGTATTTTTTGCCGGTCTTTGGTTAAAAGAACCTGTTCGTCGGCATTGGTGGTGTAAACAAGCTGGCTGCCCAACAGAAAAAAATTATTGATGCCGTTGGCGTCTGTAATGAGTTGCGTAGTCTTGCCGCCCTGCTTCAGGTCTATAACCCGTAGTTTTTCATTTTTATCGAGTACCCAAAGCCTACCCGAGCCATAACTGGCCTTCAATGGAATATCGCCGTTTTTGAAGGTGGCAACCTGAACAAATTGATCTTCGTTTGGCTGATATTTGGTTAACTGCCCGTTGGCTGCAAAGCAAAACACGCCTTGGCCAGGCACCACTACAATTTCATATTCCTTTTCGCTAACCTTACTGCTGGTTGATTTATAAAAGTAACGGTAAAACTTGCCCGTTTTCTTTTCGTACCTCGAAATGCCGCCAATGGTACTGATCCAGATGTTGCCCACATCGTCTTCGTTTAGCGATTGGATGACATTACTGCCCACACTGGTTTCGGGACTGCTGATATTGTGGTTGTAAGTGGTAAACTTGGCGCCGTCAAAACGGTTCAACCCGTCCCAAGTGCCAATCCACAACAGCTGGTCCTTGTCTTGTAAAATGGCATTGATCGAACTATTTGACAGGCCATGCCTGTTGTCTAGCTGCCGGTACACAAAATTTCGAGGATCTGTACGGTCTGTTGCGTGCACGCCAAAAAACGGCACAAAAAGCAACAAAAGGAAATACATACTCGGGCATTTGATCATGAACAGGCAAAGTTGGCTGCCTAAATTTACGAAAACAGACCACAAATGAACCCAAGTAACGAATACTTTGCCTGTTAATTGACATTACTTTGTTTTGGCTCCTCCCTGCAACACCAAGGATTAATGAATTAGCCCTTGCCGGTGCTGTCTGCCAGCAAGTATGCGTTTCTTGATGTTGCTGAGGCTTACCAATTATCAAACTAAGCCAGCATATCTTTCATACTTTGCTCGGCATAGCCTGCACTGGCCGTCATTCCTTTACCTCCAATAGCTGTACGGATGTGTATTTTATCCTCCAAATCGAGGGTAACGATATGCTTATCGGGATGTTGCGGATAATAGCCTGCCCAATAATGCTGGATGTTGCGTACCTCAAAATTCACAATCCGTGCGGCTTCCCGCAACATCAGTTCGTTGATGTATTGGTTAAGGTTAAAGCCCAAATCGTCTATATGGTTCACGGCTGCATATTCATGCGAATCGCCGATAATGAAGCTGCCATCACTGGCTTTTTTAAAGAGGATATGGATGCCCCACTTTTTCAGTTCTTCATAATGGGCCGGTGTTTGAATGGATTTAAACGAAGGACAATGATATTCGAAGCTTTCGTAGCGTCTGGTGGTTAATCCGGTTAGGATATTGCCTTCCAAAGCCACTTCTGGCATGGGCTGTGTTCGCATCATCTGCAATTTGCTGACTACAATGCCACTGTTGGCAAAATACTCGGGGAACAACAGCTTAAATTCATAGCCATTACAGATGACCGCTTTGGCGGCCTTAAACATTTCGCCTGTGCTTAACCTGATTTCTACTCCGCCGTTTTTAGTTTCGCAAGCCACCACGGCGGCGTTGTATTGCAAGGTATAATGCTTAAAATCGGCTTTGAGGTATTGATGCAGCTTGCTGATCATTTGGTCGGGCTCTACACTCACCTCCTGTGCAAAAAATAAGCCTTCTAAAGCATAGGCAGGATTTAACGCTGGGTAGCTTTGTTGCAGTGCCGATTGCGACAACAGCTCGCAGGCATAGCCCAGCTTATCGTAATGCGCCTTTAATTCGTGGATCAGGGTTTGCTCGTCTGGGTCAGAAGCGATGTATACGCTTCCGTTTTGGCGAACCGAAATATCAGCTTTAGCCTGGATGCCTTTATACAGTTCGGTGCTCCTGCAGCCATATTCGAACCAAACTCCTTCCATACCCGAAGGAACTACCTGCCCAAAATTTCGAACGGTTGATCCTACCGGAAAGTTGTCTTTTTCAAAATGCAGTACTTTTTTGCCCGCCAGCAAGGCGTGGTAGGCATGAAAAGTCCCCAAAATGCCACCGCCCACGATGATGATATCATAAGAATTATCCATGGTGAATTATCTTTTTAAAATTACTTATCGGAGCTAGCGCAAACGCTAGCTCTCGTTCGTTAATTGCCAGTACAATTGTAAACAAAGTTTATTATTTATAAACAAAAACCAGGTTAAATTAACGTTAAGCTTTTAGGGCATGTAACATCGTATCGAACTATTCGAAGAAATAAACCACAAGCATAAGCGCCTTGGCAGTGCCCATATTTACGGGCGTATGCGAAATACGGCCGTCAAATAACATC
Organism: Pedobacter sp. TM02; assembly: GCF_059705275.1. Classification (NCBI taxonomy): domain Bacteria; kingdom Pseudomonadati; phylum Bacteroidota; class Sphingobacteriia; order Sphingobacteriales; family Sphingobacteriaceae; genus Pedobacter; species Pedobacter sp. TM02. The sequence continues at coordinate 743,399 of NZ_AP046530.1, read as the reverse complement.
GAATCGCCTTTTTCGAGTGTTACCTTTTTATTGGAAAACTGGTACTCTATCGTGCCTTCGATGATATATTTGAACTCAAAAGCTTCTGTCTGCACCATCGGCCTATGGGCACCTACTTCGAGTTCGAGCAATACAAAATCTATGGTAGACGACTTGATGCTCTTAGACAGGATACGTTGATAATTAAACCCTACGGCCTGCTCTTTCTCAAAAGCCTGGTATTGGTCTTTGCGCTTGACCAAGATGGGCGCATCTTTTTTGTTGAAATTGATGTCCTTAAAAAAAGTATTGAGGTCGATATCAAGATTTTTGATGATGTCTATCAGCACCATGAGGGAGGGAACGGTTCTGCTGTTTTCGATTTGGGAAATCAGCCCTTTGCTTACCGAAGCTTTATCTGCCAGCTCTTGAACAGTGATTCCTAGTGCTTTGCGTCTTTCTTTTATTTTCAGGCTAATTTGGAGGAGGGTATTCTCAGACATCTATGCTTCTTTCAATTTAAGGTTTTATCAAATTTAAAGAAAATACCCACATTTGTATAATAAAGATTATTCAGCACGACAAAGCCTCCCGAACCGAAATTCAGGAGACTTTATTTTTCACCGCCTAGGCATAACGTGGCATTTTCATCTTATCATTACATACGCTGAACATTTTTACCACTTAGTGCGACTTAGTACAGTTTGCCTTAATTTTGTTCACCGCCTCAGACGCCTCAGCATAACCGTTAGCCTGAATAGGATACAGATTCGCTAACTAGTAAAGCATACAAAGCGACGAGCATGCGCCCTAATCTCAAATGCCCTTAAACGTCTGAAGTGGTAACTACATGGCAATTTGCTCACCGCCTTAGACACCTTAGCGTAATGTCTTGTTTATCGTCTTAGACGCCTTAGACTATAGCAAATTAAATCTCGAACTGGTAAGGCAAATATTCGTTTTCTACCGTGCCATCGCTGTAAAGTTTGAGCAGCGCATAACCGGGTGGCGTTTCTTGGTAATAATAGGATGCTGCAGATTTGGCATCGCCTTTGCCCCACCAAAAACCGCTCATGGCTCCATTACAAAAATAGTTCACGCCATTGTACCAAGCTCTATCCAACAGATGCTGATGGCCACTTAAACAAACCTTTATTTTATCCTTATGCTTATAAAACAAGGCCTTTAGCTCTTTGTGGTCGCCATGCTGGCCACCTTCCCAGGTACCGGTTACGGTTAAAATGGGGTAATGCGACATGAGCAACACAGGAGTATTTGGTTTTAAACCTTCCAGTTCTTGATGCAGCCAGTCTGTTTGTTCCTTATCTAGCTTAATGCCGCTGTTATTACCATCGAGTATGATAAAATGCCATCCATTTTGGCTAAAGCTGTAGTAACGGTTCGGAATTTTAAGCCGTTTAACGACATAAGGAATACCGTACATCTCGTCGTTCTTATCTGGTGCCTTCCACCACGGATCGTGGTTGCCTATACAGCTGTACACCTTTGGCTTGGCACGGCCTATAAACTCGTCCCATACGGCCCACTGGTCGGTTACCTGCTGGCGCACCACATTGTCATAAGAGGCATCGTGTATCGAATCTCCTCCGTTTAATATAAAATCGAGCTGATGCTTTAGTACTTCGTCCAAGCATTTTTTTGCTCTTGCCGGCACATTGTCGTTGCCCCTGATATGAACATCGGTAATGTGTGCTATGGTAAGTGCCGGCCTTTGTTTTTCTTTGTTGGTGGCTGCCAAGCTTATACCGGTTGGCAACACCCCCAAGGCACCAATCAGGCCTGTACTTTTAAGGAAATTTCTTCTTTTCATTGTTTCATTTGGTTATTGGTCCCATCCAAATACCTGTTTCAATTTTGGATTGAGTGAGATTTGGCCAATCGGGATAGGACGATAGTAGTATTTAGGTTCAACAAAAATTCTTGGCTGATCGCGGTCGCGCGTAAAGGCAATAAAACCCGAAGTACCATTGGTGAGGTAAAAATTGGTATTGTTGCCCGAAGCATCTTTCAGGTAATACTTGCCTAAACCGGCTTTTACACTGGCCGGCAAATTGGCAATCGGCGATTCGTCTGATGGCGATGCCAAGATCGCAATATCCTCTACTCCATCGCCGGTTACATCCATCGCGCCCAACGCAGGCACATACATGCCCACCTGACTATTTTGCAACAGCATGCCCGATTTCCAGCGCATCAAATCGTCGTAACGCAGACCTTCACAAGCCAGCTCTACCCTACGTTCTCTTCTGATCTCCAACAAGACGGCTTTATTGGCCGCCGTGGCGTTGGGATACATAGTTGCCAAAGCAGGATCCTGTGCTACGCCCATATCTAAATTGGGCATATTTACGCGTTTTCGCAACAGGTTTATGGTTTTATCCAAGTCGGCCTGGGTCAGCTCGCCCAGTTCGGCTTTGGCTTCGGCATTAATCAACAATACTTCGGCCAGCCTAAAAATAGGTAAGTCGGTAAAATTAAGTTGCCATCCCTGCATTAATTCTGTAGCACGCGGATAAAACTTGATTTGGTTTAGCCCACCCAGGGTTGCCTTGATTTTGTAAGGCACTGTTGTACCTGTTTGCACAAAACCCGGATAGCCTATGGTTTCCATCATCCGTGGATCTCTGTTGGCAAACATTTGCGTAAACAGCAGGGTATTGTTAGCCGCTACAGGAGTTCCATCGGTTTTAAGGTAAGAATCGGCCAGGCTTTTGCTCAAGGCATAGGTATAGTCGAATACGGTATGCGAGTTGTTGCCTCTGCCTATTTTTTGGTCAAAATCGGCCCAGAGAATAATTTCCTTGTTGTTGGCCAAGGTATTTGAAGAAAACAGGTTTCTGTAATCTTCGCCACCTTTGCCGGTATTGTAAATACTAAATCCGCCTTCGGTCATGATCTTGCTCGTCGCATCGGCAGCTATTTTCAAAAAGCGATTATAGTCGTTGCCTAAGCCCAATTCGTCGTGGTATTTTCTAAATGTACCTTCATGCAAGGCAAAACGGGCCAATAGCGTTAACGCGGCCCATTTGGTAATGCGGGTATTGCCTCCATTGGCCTGGATGTTATCGGCGGCAAACTGCAGGTCTTCCAAGATATGGTTTACCACATCGGCTCTTGGATCCTGGCCTTTGTACAAAGCTTCATCTTCCGAACTCAGTACAGAGCCGTACCAAGGCACATTGCTGTATTTTTTAACTTTAGAAAAATAGAACCAGCCCCTAAAAAATCGAGCGATGCCGATGTAATGGTTAATTTCGGCCTGATTACCTGTAACCGTTCCTACGTGGTCTAATAGGTAATTGATGCTCCTGAGGTTACCCCAATCACTTTTATCCCAGCCGCCATAGTTGTTCTGCGAGATGGTGCCCCGCACCAGATTATCTACTTCGCCACTGGCATTGTAGTTTGAAATGTTATCGGAATTCAGGTCGTCATACGCAAACTGCAACTGCCCATAAAGTCCGTTGGTATAGGTTTGCAAATCGGCAGGTGTTTTAAAGAAGGAAGCCGCTGTTACATTGCTTTGCGGATCTCTTTGCAGGAAATCCTTTTGGCAGCCGGTAATGAAGGTGCCACCCAGCACCAACAGGACCATATATATTGATTGATTTAATTTCATGATTTCTGATTTTATAACGTAAGGTTAAGACCAAATGAATAGGTTTTTTGGAATGGATAAACATCGCCACCCAAAGCCTCCGGATCGAGGTTGCCTTTGATATGCGAACGGTCGAGGATATTCTCGCCGCTGAAATAAATCCTCAGCCTGTTGATCCTCAATTTGCTGCTGAGCGCCTTAGGAAAAGTGTAGCCAACCGTTAGGTTTTTGAGCCTTAAATAAGAAGCGTCTTGCATATACTTGGTTTGTGCCTGACCCAACTCGGTTGCATCTTCGGCAATGTAGGCCTTTAAACGCGGAAAATAAGCATTTGGTGTTTCGGGCGACCAATGGTCGAGGTTTTGAACCGTAACGTTTGTCCAAGGTTGCGCATAAACACCCCAGAAATAGATGTTGCTCGGATTTGGGTACCAGTCTTGCTTGCCCACCCCCTGGAAAAACGCCCTGAGGTCAAAGCCTTTCCAGCCCAGGTTAACATCAACGCCATAGCGATAGCGGGCACTGCTGTTGCCAATCCTAACCAGGTCGCCATGATCTGACAAGGTATTTTTTCCTTTATTGATTTTGTTGTCGCCATTTTGGTCCTTGAACTTCAAATCGCCCACGTAAAATTTATAGCCGGTATCATCGGCACCTACCGCGGTTTGGTCGGCATGGCTTTTCAGTTCGGCTTCACTCTGGAAAAAGCCTTCGGTTTCCAAGCCCCATATTTCGCCCAATTCCTTGCCTACGTAGTAATCGCTCAAGGTTCCGGTTGGGTTATCGTATTTGGTGATAAAGGTCCGGTTATCAGAAAGATTAAAGCCTACATTATAGGTTAACGGGCTACTGGCTACGCTAACTGCATCTTTCCAACCCAGCCTCAGCTCCCAACCCTTGGTTTTTAAATTGGCGGCATTAATGGTGGGCTCGGCCGTACCAAATACACCTGGCAAGGTTTTGCCTTTGGTTAGCATGCCTTTGGTATAGCGGGTAAACTTGTCAAAGTTAAGCTCGAGCCTGTTGCCAAACCAGCCCATATCAACGCCAAAGTTTACGGTCGATACCTTTTCCCAGGTAAGGCTTGGCGAAATGGCTCCCGGCGCATACACGGCCGTTGGCCTTGTTCCGTCTAAAATAGAAGCAATTTGGCCCGAGCCCATGGTAGCGATATACGAATAGGCGCCTACATCCTGGTTACCCAGATTTCCGTAGGATGCCCTTAGCTTAAAGAGGTCGAGATGGATATTGTTAGCGAAAGCTTTGACAAACTTTTCATTGGTAAGCACCCACGAGGCCGATGCCGATGGGAAGAAGCCCCACCTATCGCCACTTGGAAAGCGCGAAGTACCATCGTAGCGACCATTAAATTCGAGGATATATTTATCGTCGTAAATATAATTGAGGCGGTAAAATAGGCCACGCACTGCCCAATCGGTAATCGATTCGCTGGCTGTAACATCGCCCGTAGCCAACGAAATAGAGGGTAGATTATTGCTGATCAAGATTTTGCGGTTTACAGAAGTTGAGCCCGCATACCTGTATTCCTGGTTAAAACCGACCAAAGCCTGCACATCATGCTTGTTAAAGGTTTTGTGGAAATCGGCATAGACATTATAGAGGTTATTGCGGGTTTCGCCGTTGTCTACCTGTGCAAACGAGGGGTTAGAACCAACCAGCTTTGCCGCCGTGTTTGGTCCGGTGTAATAGGAAACCGGAAAATCGTTGCTTTTGTTGATTTGCGCATTTCTTCTGAAAGTTGCATCGGCCTTCAGCTGCAATACATTTTTGATGACGTTGGCCGTTGCGCTGAAAGTGGTTTGAAAATTATTGGTTCGGTATATCGAATGGCCTCCTTCTTTTAAACGGCCAATAACCGCGGCACCAGAGTTGGTATACGTACCATCGGGATTATACACCGGATCTAACGAAGGCTGGCGGTTAACATTCCAGAAAAAATCGTTGGCAGCCACATAGGGCACCTGGTAGTATGACGAAGCAAACGCGGTGTTGTTTTCAACATTGAGCCAGTTGAGCACCTTTAAATCTGCCTTTGCCCTCAGGTTATAGCGGTCGTAAGATTCTTTTGCGTCTTTCAAGGCGCCATCGGTACGCATATATTCGGTAGAGATATAATAATTCAGTTTTTCGGCACGCTTGCTTAGGCTAAAATTGGCATTGTAGCTCGGCGAATTATTGTTGTAGGCTTCTTTTAGCCAATTGGTATTGCCTACGTTTTGCCAGGTGGTTGGACTTGCGGGATCGATATACACTGCAGGCAACGACATGTCTGCCGAACGTTTTTTAGCATAATCGAGGATGGCCCCGGTATAGAGATTGTACAAAGGATAAGCGGCATCGTGCTTATAAGTCATTACCGTAAACGGATCGGTAACAAGTTCGGGTAATCTACCTACGGTTTTAAGGGCATAATAGCTATTGGCACTTACATTTAGCTGATCGCCTTTGGCCGTTTTGGTGGTGATAAGGACGACCCCAAATGCCGCTCTTGCCCCGTAGATGGCGGCCGAAGCGGCATCTTTTAGCACGGTAACGCTTTCAATATCATTAGGGTTGATAAGGCTTAGCTCCGTTGAAGTATAGGGCACGTTATCTACCAAGATATACGGACTGCCACCAGAAAGCGAGGTTACGCCCCTGATGTTGAAACCAGGTGCATCGGTTGCCCTACCGCTACCAATTGATACATTGAGGTTGGGAATGAGCCCCTGCAAACCTGCACCTAGGTTGGCAATAGGCCTGTTTTCGATTTCTTTGGCCGTAATGCCATCAACGGCACCACTTAAATTGATTTTTTTCTGCTTGCCATAACCAACCACCACGAGTTCGTTCAGGGTTTGGTTGTCTTCTTTGAGCAAAACGCTGATTTCTTTTCGGCCATTGATGGCAATTTCTTGCGGTTGCGAGCCGATGGAGCTTACCAAAAGCACATCGCCTGCATTGGCATTGATCTTAAAACGGCCATCGGTATCGGTAATGGCTACCACCGTAGTGCCTTTTACTTTTACCGAAGCACCCGGAATTGGCGCACCATTTACATCGGTTACCTTTCCCGTAATCACATCGCGAACAAGAATGGCCGTTTCCATAGCCTTCTCAGCAGCAGTGGCCTGGTTAGCCTGTCCCGCAAGTGCCAAGGCAAATGCAAGTACGACCAAAAGCCCTTTCTGGATTGTAGTATACTCTTTCATAGTTTAATTTTTGTTTAGCTAAACTAAACTATGTTTATTAACAAAATAAGAATTAGTCGTTAACAAATAATAAATATTGTTTACAACAACTAACTTAAAATCAACCTGAAAGCTTTTGATCGCATATTAAATAATTGCTACTTGCTAAGCAGATGTACCAATCATGGTGAATAACAGGCTTAACACATATTGCCAAATAGTGCTCGCCGGCACCAGCTTTAACCATAGGTTGATTTTTTATCGCTAAATTTAAATCAAATTGTATTCGCTATGAGTAGACACAAACTGCTTTTGTTTATTATTGCAATCACCGCATGGGTATCACTAATTGCCCAACTGGTACTTTCTTTCGGCTACAGTACAACTGGCACCACAGAAACCCTTGTTCGGTTCTTCAGCTTTTTCACGGTACTGACCAATACCCTGGTTGCATTTTTTGCAAGCGTACAGTTTTTTTCGAAACCTCAGCAACACGGATTTTTTGCCAATGCCAATACACAAACCGCCATTACCATGTACATTACCATCGTAGGCCTGGTGTTTAACCTGGTGCTACGAAGCTTATGGAAAGAGGGTGGCCTGCAGGCCTTGCTTAACGACTTGTTGCATTCTGTTATTCCTGTATTGATGATTATTTATTGGTGGAGATATGTAGATGGCAAAAAGGCTACTTATAAAAGCATTCCTTTCTGGCTGGTCTATCCCGCAGTTTATGCCATTTATACCCTGTTAAGAGGGCCTTTTGCTACTTGGTACCCTTATCCGTTTATCAATGTCATTGAATTGGGCTATCCCGCCGTACTTCGCAACAGCGCAATATTGGTACTGGTATTTTTGTTTTTTTCGTTCTTCTTTGTATTTCTGGGCAAAAAGAAACCCACCCAGTTAGATTAAAGTTCAAACCAATAGGCATAAAAAAAGGAGCAACCTTAACGGTTGCTCCTTTTTGTTACCGGCAGGGCTTATTGGCCCGATCCCATTTTTACCCTCAGGAAAACTTCGAATCCCCCATTGGTGTAATTGTTGAGCTGCGAAGTGCTCGTGGTATACAAGCCGCTGATGAGATATTTCTTTTTGTAGTCCATCCCAAAGCCAAAAGTGGCGTTCTTGGTGCTGTGATACATCGCCGAAAGCAAGATCTGTTGGTTTACAAGGGCAAACTGTGCACCTGCATCCCAGATGTTATCGTAACCCGAAACGGCTCTGTAAGCAACCAAAGGCTCCACAAATTCGCCATTAAGGTTAGTATTGAACGGGATTTTGTAGCTGATGGCCGAATAAAACCGGGCCACATCGGCATATTTGGTATCATCGCGCTTGAACAACTTATTCAGGTTTGGCAAGGCGGCATTAATGGTTAACCTGTTACTGGTATAAGCCACACCAAAATCGCCATCGATATAGCTTTCACGGTCATTGTACTGGCCTACCAACACATCGTTCGGATTGCCTTTGATATCCGAATTGCTCAAACGCTGATTGGCAAAGCCCAACGAAACGCCAAAGTTCAGCTTATTGTTTTCATTGAGGGGGAGATGGTAAGCAAAGCTACCCACCACCCTGGTTTGGCGCTGAAGACCAGCCTTGTCGTTTACTACATTTAGGCCTACTCCTACCTTATTAAAACCATGATCAACGGTTATGGCTTGTGTAACCGGTGCCCCTGGAATGTTATTCCAGAGGCTACGATAGCCTAAGTTAAGATTGGTACCGTGCTCAAACCCGGCGAAGGCCGGATTGAGCTGGTAACGATTATTATAGTACTGCGACGACAATGGGTCGAGTTGCGCCTTAGCCGTTATTGATGAAGCAATAATGCCTACCAGAACTAAAATCTTATGTCTTTTCATTTTATACAATTTAGTTGTCCTAATTATTTATCCTGACGCACTATGGTGATGAAGCCTCTTTTCTTCAGCTTGCCAGGTCCGAAATCGATGATATAGAAATAAGTACCCTCGTTAAGTGGCGCACCATTTAAGGTAGCATCCCAGCTGTTATCGTAGCCTTTTTTGCTATACAATACGCGTCCTGCCTTGTCGAAGATCTTCACTTCGTTGTTCGGATACTGGTCTATGTTTTCTACCACCCACTTGTCGTTTACTCCATCGCCGTTCGGGGTCAGGATATTGGTAGCCTCAACCGCCTGGAAGTCGTCTCTTACTTCGATGGTGATGCTCTTCACATCGCTACAGCCTGTTGCGTTGGTTACGGTTACCGTGTAGGTAGTGGTTACCGATGGACGAACGGTTAGACTGGCCGTATTTTGGCCACTTACTATACCATTTGCAGTTGCCCAGCTATAGCTTGTGCCGCCTACGGCAGTAAGTACTGTAGTTTCGCCCTTGCTCAACGATGTACCCTTGCTCGAGGCAATGTTTACGATTGGCAACGGATTGATGGTTAAGGTTCCATTTTGGTAAGTGAACGTGTAGTTGGTTGCCACACCGCCGGCAATATTGATTGGGTAGCTGTTGGCGATAGAATTGCCACTGGCCGCTGTGGTCAGCGTAGGTGCAGTGGTCAATACGCCAGCAGTTTCTCCGTTTACGAAACCGGTATAGCTTACCGTAAAGGCCGGGTTAGGCTGTCCGTAGCAACGCGCCTTGTCGTCGGCTTTGGCAGTCAGCGTTGCCTTGTTCACCGTCAGGGTACCACTTACATAGTTGAGCTGGTAGTTGGCCGAGGCATAGCCCGCAGGGGTGATTACATAAGTGCCAGCATTGATGGCGCCCTGGGCCGTGCCAGTGTAAGCCAATGTTCCCGTTAAGCTATTGGTGGCGTTGTCGGTTCCTACAAAACCGCTATAGGTTACGCCATTGCCTCCGTTAAAGGCCAGACCATTGTAGGTTTTGCTGGCATTGGTGGCAATCACATCCAAAGGTTTTTTGGTGATGGTCAAGTTGGCGCCAGTGTAAGTTAAAGCATAGTTGCTGCTTAAAGCCAAGGTATTCTGACCGATGGCATAAGTGCCTACGCTTTCGCCTGTTGCACGGCTTAACGAACCGCTAAAGCTGTCGCCGGCTACCAGAGCCGGGCTGAAAGTATAGGTAAGAGCCGGATCGGCACTGCCGTAAACCTTGCTTTTTGCATCGGCAGTTACGGTAATGGCTTTAACCCCAATTACAATATTTCCAGCTGTATAGGTAATGGCATAGTTGCTGGCCGTAAATGTACCCCCAACAGCTGCACTAGGCGTTACTTTTGCTGTATAAGTTCCTACTGCATCGTTAGCCGCAGCGCCAGTTCCGTAGGCTATGCTCACTGTACCTACGGTTTCACCGTTTTTCAATCCGCTTGAAACAAATGCGGTTGAACCGGCAGCACCTGTTAAAACATCGCCGTAGGTTTTGTTTACTTGGTTCGCCGTAATGGTTAATGGTGCTGCAGTTACTGTACTCGAAACCGTCGCTTTAGTTACATTAACAGCTCCCGCACTGGTTAACAGGATATTTCCACTATAAGTGCCTACAGCGGTTGTGTTTTTCAGCCTTAGGTAAACCGGTGTACTGGCAATCATGCCCGAAGTACCTACGGTTACCGTATTGCTAAAGGTAGTGTTATCAGTACTTACTTCAAATCCTGCTGGCGGTGTTACCAATATGCCAGCCGTCATGTTTACACCCGAAACTGCAAACTGAGTTGAGGCCGATGCTGTTCCGTACACAGTGTTCAGTGCACTTAGGGTACCTGTAGCGGTAATGGTTGGCACCGTGATTACGGTAAATGTATTTGTTGCACTGTATACGCTTGCATTTCCGGCTACATCAGTTGCCAATGCTTTTAAGGTATGCGTGCCATCCAATAAGGCCGTACCTAAAGTATAGCTCCAGTTGCCGCTGGCATCTACAGGGATACTTGTACTTACCGTCGTTGCGTCTAGCTGTAAAGTTACGGTAGAGCCTGCTTCGGCAGTACCGCTAATTGCAGGAAGACCGGTGTAAACAGTTGCGCCATTGGCCACGGCAACCACTACTGGAGCAATAGGTGGGGTAACATCTATGGTCCAGGTATAGCTTGCAGGAGTTGCATCTACATTGCCAGCGGCATCAATTGCCCTTACCCTAAAGGTATGGGTACCTTCAGCCAATCCGGTGTACGTTAATGGCGAAGTTGCACTTACGTAAGCTCCGGCATCAAGCTGTGCTTCGAAAGTACCTGCTTCAGTACTTGTAAAAGTGAAGGTTGCATCGATTGCATTTGTAATGGCTGGCGGATTGCTGGCAATGGTTGTATTAGGTGCTGTATTATCAACAGTTACAGCAGTTGAAGTGGCACTTGCCGCTTTGTTGCCTGCTACATCGGTAGCGGTATTGGCCGCAATGCTGATGGCAATTGTTCCATCTCCAGTAATTCCGTTAAGCGTTACGGTTCTGGCTAAGCCGGTGCCACTTACGGTAGCTGTTCCGGTTGCGGTTCCTGTTGTAATCAAAGCGACATCGCTATTGGTTAATGAAACCGTACCATCAGAATAGGTCAAGGCAAAAGTTACCGGACCGTTTCTGGTCAATGCGACTGATGGACTACCAATGGTTAGCGTTGGCGCGGTTTGATCAATGGCATATACCTGTCCGCTTGTAAAGCCAGCGCTTGTAGGATTTCCAGCCATGTCGGCTACGCCTGTAGCACTTGCTTTAAGGTCAAGGCGCAAGGTTCCGTCGCCGGCAATCGTATTCACATTAATGGTATAAACCGTGGTACTTATAGGGGTAACACTTGCTACCGCAGCCGATAAGGTACCAGTGGTTGTTAAAGCAAATGCATTAGCGGTTACACCGGTAACTGGTTCAGAGAAAGTTACGGTATAATCAACATTTGTGGCATTGCTTGGGGTTGTGCCTACGCGGTTAATCGAAACCACAGTTGGCGCAATACCATCGATAACGATATTTTTGTTTGCGCCAAGAGAACCCGCCGCGCCAGGCGCAGGCAAAGTTAGCGTAGCATTGTTATTCAAGGCGTCTTTAATTGTTCCGCCTGCCAAAGTAAGTGATGTTGTAGAGGCATAATCCAAGTCGGCCGTTTGGTTACCTGATGCTACCGTATAATTGAATACTAAAGAAGAAGTTCCGGAGCCCGAATTGTACAATGCGTTGGCACCTGTATTCAAGGCCAACTGAGGTGTTCCAGTTACGGTTACAGGCATATGGAAATTAACCTGAACAGCTATTACATCGCCTATTTTATAGGTACCATTAGCCGTGCTGGCCGTTACGCCTGCAACACCCGCTGGCTGGGTAATGGTAAAGCTGCGCGTAATACTGCAGCCATTTGCATCAGTTATCGTTACTGTGTAGTTTCCTGCAACTAAGCCCGTAGCTGTAGCAGCGGTTCCGCCACTTGGAGCCCATGAATAGCTATAAGCTGGTGTTCCGCCAGATACCGATACAGTAGCCGAACCATTGGCAGCTCCAAATGCAGTTGCATCTGTTTGGCTTTGTGTTGCCGTTAGTGCCGTTGGCTGCGTAAGGGTAAAGCTTTTGGTCAATGTACAACCATTGTTATCGGTAATGGTTACCGAGTAGGTTCCAATGGCCAAGCCTGTAATAGCCGATGTAGTAGCTCCTGTGGTCCATAAATAGGTATAAGGGGCCGTACCACCAACTGGGCTTACACTAGCTACACCTGTTGAACTGCCATTGCAGGCAATATTGGTCTGACTGGTCGTAGCCGCCAATACGCTTGGCTGGGTAATGGTAAATGTTTGGGTGGTTTGGCACAAGTTGGCATCTTTAACCGTTACCGTATAGGTTCCGGCTGCAAGGCCAGTTGCTGTTGCACCTGTGCCTCCGCTTGGCGACCACGAATAGGTATATAGTCCGGTTCCGCCGACAACATTAACTGTGGCCGAACCATTTGAACCGCCATTGCATGAAACATTAATTTGCGATCCAGCCGAAGCCACTAAAGCTGCTGGCTGGGCAATAGTAAACGATTGAGTGGTTTGACAAAGGTTGGCATCTTTAACTGTTACCGTATAGGTTCCGGCAGCAAGCCCAGTGGCCGTTGCACCTGTGCCTCCGCTTGGCGACCACGAATAGGTATATGGTCCGGTTCCGCCGACAACATTAACTGTGGCCGAACCATTTGAACCGCCATTGCATGAAACATTGATTTGCGATCCCGCCGAAGCCACTAAAGCTGTTGGCTGCGTAATATTAAAAATTTGGGTTTTCGTACAAGCATTGGCATCGGTTACGGTTACCGTATAAGTTCCGGCAGCCAAGCCAGTGGCCGTTGCACCCGTGCCTCCGCTTGGCGACCACGAATAGGTATAACCTGGTGTTCCTCCCGTAACGCTAACCGTAGCTGAGCCATTAGCACCTCCATTACATGAAACATTGATTTGCGCACCAGGCGAAACCGCCAATGCGGTAGGTTGGGTAATGCTGAAATTTTTAGTTAAAGTACAGTTATTGGCATCCGTAATGGTTACCGAATAGCTTCCAGCTAAGAGGCCAGTTACGGCAGAAGTTGTAGCTCCAGTTGACCATAGATAAGTATACGGGGCCGTTCCACCGCTTGGATTTACACTTGCCATACCCGTTGCACTGCCATTGCAGGCAACATTGGTTTGGATAGTAGTTGATGCCAATACCGTAGGCTGTCCGATGGTAAAGGTACGGGTGGCCTGACAAGCGTTCGCATCGGTCACCGTTACCGTATAAGTTCCGGCAGCCAGGCCAGTAGCCGTTGCCGCCGTGCCACCGCTAGGTGCCCATGAATAGGTATAGCCAGGCGTGCCACCGGTTGGCGATACCGTAGCCGTTCCGTTAGATCCGCCGTTGCAGCTCACATCGGTTTTGCCTCCTGTGGCCAAAGATAAGGCCGTAGGCTGGGTGATGGTAAAAGATTTTGTACCTGTACAACCATTGGCATCGGTTACTGTTACCGTATAGGTTCCGGCAGCCAGGCCAGTAGCCGTTGCCGCCGTGCCACCGCTAGGTGCCCAAGAATAAGTATAAGGCGCCGTGCCACCTGTTGGCGAAACTGTCGCCGTTCCGTTAGATCCGCCATTGCAGCTCACGTCGGTTTTGCCTCCTGCTGTCGTATTTAAAGCCGTTGGTTGAGTAATGGTAAAGCTACGGGTAGCCGTACAAGCATTGGCATCGGTCACCGTTACCGTATAGGTTCCTGGAGCCAGGCCTGTTGCTGTGGCCGCCGTGCCGCCACTAGGTGCCCAAGAGTAGGTATACGCTGGCGTGCCACCGGTTGGCGAAACTGTTGCCGTTCCGTTCGTACCACCATTGCAGCTCACATCGGTTTTGCCTCCTGTGGCCAAAGATAAGGCCGTAGGCTGGGTGATGGTAAAAGATTTTGTACCTGTACAACCATTGGCATCGGTTACTGTTACCGTATAGGTTCCGGCAGCTAGACCCGTTGCTGTTGCCGCGGTACCACCGCTAGGTGCCCAAGAATAGGTATAGCCAGGCGTGCCACCGGTTGGCGAAACTGTCGCTGTTCCGTTAGATCCGCCATTGCAGCTCACGTCGGTTTTGCTACCTGCTGTCGTATTTAAAGCTGTGGGTTGCGTAATGGTAAAACTACGCGTAGCTGTACAGCCATTCGCATCAGTCACCGTTACCGTATAGGTTCCTGGAGCCAGGCCTGTTGCTGTGGCCGCCGTGCCGCCACTAGGTGCCCAAGAGTAGGTATATGCTGGCGTACCACCGGTTGGCGAAACTGTCGCCGTTCCGTTAGATCCACCATTGCAGCTCACATCGGTTTTGCTACCTGTGGTTAGAGACAATGATGCACTAGGTTGCGTAATTGTGGCGTTTACCGTACCCGTACAACCATTGGCGTCGGTTATCATTACTGAATAGGTGCCCGCAACAAGGCTGGTCCGGTCTTCGGTAGTAACACCCCCGGCCCAGTTAAAAGTATATGGAGGAACTCCTCCAGTTGGTGTGAGGTTGATTGCGCCGGTATTGCCGCCAAAACAGGCTATGTTAGTGACTACGGTAGTGCCCGAAACAGGCGCTGTTGGTTGTGTTACCGTAGCATTTACCGTACCCGTGCAGCCATTGGCATCGGTTATCATTACCGTATAGGTACCAGCAACGAGGCTGGTCCGGTCTTCGGTGGTAACACCCCCTACCCAGCTAAAGGTATATGGAGGTACTCCCCCGGTTGGCGTTAGGTTAATTGCACCGGTATTGCCGCCAAAGCAGGCTATATTGGTGACTACAGTGGTACCGGAAACAGGCGCAGTTGGCTGTGTTACCGTAATACCAGATATCGTTTTGGTACAGCCATTGGCATCGGTTATTATTACTGAATAGGTGCCCGCAACAAGGTTGGTGCGGTCTTCGGTAGTAATACCCCCTCCCCAGTTAAAGGTATACGGAGCAAGCCCGCCGGTTGGGGTCAGGTTGATTGCACCAGTATTGCCGCCAAAGCAGGCTATGTTGGTCACTACAGTACTGGCGGAAATGGCCACAGGCTGAGTGATGGTGAAAGATTTTGTACCTGTACAACCATTGGCATCGGTTACCGTTACCGTATAGGTTCCAACCGACAAGCCGGTTGCCGTGGCTGCCGTGCCCCCGCTTGGAGCCCACGAATACGTGTAGCCGGGCGTACCGCCAGTTGGCGATACCGTAGCCGTTCCGTTAGATCCACCAAAGCAGCTCACGTCGGTTTTGCTGCCAGCTGCTACATTTAAAGCCGTTGGCTGGGTAATGGTAAAGGTTTTAGTCGCCTGGCAGTTGTTGGCATCGGTTACCGTTACCGTATAAGTACCTGGTGCTAAGCCGGTGGCTGTTGCAGCCGTACCGCCACTAGGTGCCCACGAGTAGGTATAGCTTGGCGTACCGCCGGTTGGCGATACCGTAGCCGTTCCGTTCGATCCACCAAAGCAGCTCACATCGGTTTTGCTACCTGCGGCTACATTTAAAGCCGGTGGCTGGGTAATGGTAAAGCTTTTAGTCGCCTGGCAGTTGTTGGCGTCGGTTACCGTTACTGTGTAAACGCCAACGCTTAAGCCGGTTGCCGTGGCGGCCGTACCGCCGCTTGGTGCCCACGAGTAGGTATAGCCTGGCGTACCGCCGGTTGGCGATACCGTAGCCGTTCCGTTCGATCCACCAAAGCAGCTCACATCGGTTTTACTGCCAGCGGCTACATTTAAAGCCGGTGGCTGGGTAATGGTAAAGCTTTTAGTCGCCTGGCAGTTGTTGGCGTCGGTTACCGTTACCGTGTAAACGCCAACGCTTAAGCCGGTTGCCGTGGCTGCCGTGCCTCCGCTTGGAGCCCACGAATACGTGTAGCCGGGCGTACCGCCAGTTGGCGATACCGTAGCCGTTCCGTTAGATCCGCCGTTGCAGCTCACATCGGTTTTACTGCCCGTACTTACATTTAGCGCAGCTGCAGGTTGATTGATGGTAATAGTTTTTGTAATCTGACAACCAATGTTATCTGTAATGGTAACGGTGTAGGTTCCAGCAGCGAGGCCAGTAGCAATACTAGCTGTACCTCCACTAGGCGACCAGGAATAAGTATAAGGAGCTACCCCTCCAGTTGGAGAAACAGCCGCAGAGCCTGTGTTGGTGCCGTAGCACAATACATCATTTTTAGCGGTTGAACTTGTGATGTTGCTCACCGATAATGTTGCAGAGTTAGAGTTGGTACTACCGCCAACATTGCCAGCTACGCAACGGTACTGGTAACCATTCATTCCTGCACTCGCCCCAATAATTGTTAGGCTGCTGGTTGTAGCATTACTATACACACCGCCATTGTTGATATTGGTAAATCCGCTACCCGTATTTACCTGCCATTGATAACTTGTAGCACCTGTGGCTGTAATCGGAAAGGTCGTATTGCCATTTACACATATAGACCTATTGGGCGGATTTGAATTAATAACTGGTAAAGAGCTAACGCCCCATTTAAATGCATCTAAAGCAAAATATTCGAAAGAACCTGTAGTTGTAAAGGTCAATTTATCTATGTTTACTGAAGTATTATTTGAGCCTCCATAAGTCGTAAGGTCTATTAATGTATAACCGTTGTTAACACCAACATTGGTATTGAAGCCAGTGCTGGAGGTTGCAGTAAACTGGGTAACTCCATTTAAGCTTCCGGTTATTGTTAATGAACCCGTGTTATAAGACAAATCTGCACGGGATATAAAAACCCAAAAGCTTTTAGCCTGAAATGCTGAGGCACTAGCTATGCTAAAATTGACATTTACCCCTGCGGCCGCAGATCCAGAATTATCGATAAATTTATTATCTGGGGCTGTTCCATTCCAGCCAAAACCCGGACCATCGTACATATCGAAAAGCCCTCCAGATACGGTAGAAATATTAAAGACCTGCCCATTACTCGTAAAGCTTGTCGCAAAAGCGGAAAAGCTTTCAAAGGTCTCTGTGGTCTGCGCTTTAACCCAATTGGGTGCCATCATGGCTATAAACAGCAACAGACACGAGAAAAATCTTCTAAGGTAAAATTTTTGCATAAAGATTTATTTAGTTAATTAAGATGCGGATGAATAGATTTCAGAAAATTGTTCCAAACGAAAATCTAAGCACAGGGGAGCCAAGCCAAAAGGCAAAAAACCCCTTTAGCTTATCGCTTTCTGAATAAGAATTTGAACGAGAAAAAGTCGGTTGACTCTAAATTATACGTGACAACATATAATTGCCCATAAGGATGGGACTTTATGAATTTGGTGAGAGCATTCATAATAAGGATGATTAAGGTTTTCAAATATATAGACCTTATTTTTCAAAAACAAGTTTTTAACTATTAATTAATGTTCGGCGATTTAACTTTTCCACTCATCAAGCCATAAAAAGGACCTTTACAACTTATTGTGCTGGCTTTACCAAACTCATCAAAAAGTTAAGACATTGCTTCACAGCAACTTGCTTGTTCATTTTTCACCGAAATTGATTTGATAATCCTTCCGCTTTATATTTGGATAAAGATCAACCCTAACTTGAAATCGCTTCTAACTAAAATTGTCAGATTCTGGACCGGCGTAATTGGCAAAGAATACCAATACACCTTAGAATGCCGCATTTTTAATGCCGTAAGCATTTTGGCAGCCCTAACGGCATCTGTCAACGCCAGTATCAATTTTGCGCTTGGCTTGGCATTTTATGGTTTCATCATGTTGCCTTTAATCGTCTTGCTGATTTTTGGCTATTTCCTCTCCCGTTTTAAAAGCAGACTCAGCATTGCCATCGGCCTATTTGCCATTGCCTTTAATTTTCTTTGCGGCATTACCTATTTTGTAAGCGAAGCTTCTGGAGGGGTAAACCTTTTTACGTTTATTCTGATCGTTTTTATCTTAACCATTGTAAGCGACCACAAGCAGTTTTGGATCTGGATTCCTTTCACTTTATTCGTTATCGCCGGCCTTTTTTTTACGGAATATCAGTATCCCGAACTCGTTAAACAGCTATACGATACGCGTCAAGCTAGGCTTTTAGACCATGTGCAAACCGTTTTTGAAGTACTCTTGATGATGACCATCATTACGGTTTTTGTAAAAAAAAGCTATTACAAGGAGAAATGGCTGGCCGAACAGCGCTTTACGTCGCTGGAAGAAATTAACGAAACTAAAAACAAACTGTTTTCTATCGTAGCCCACGATCTAAACGCACCGCTTTCTTCCATAGAAAATTATCTTTCGATACTGAACCATGTAGAAATGGATGCCGCAGAAAAAGCGGCTATCGAAAAATCATTGCTGCTTTCTACCAAGCTGACTTCGGAAATGTTGCAGAACATCCTTTCATGGTCTAAAGATCAGATGGGTGGCACCTTGGTTAACCTCAAGTCGGTTCCCATTCACGACGCCCTTCACAAAACGATACAGCTCAAAGAAAACCTGGCCCGAGAAAAACACATCACCCTCGTCTATGTGCCACAGCCACACTTGCTTGCCATAGCCGATACCGACCTTTTGCAGCTGATTATCAGAAACCTGCTCAATAACGCCATCAAGTTTTGCCATAAGGGAGGCACGATTCTACTCGAAACCATCGACCAGCACGACCAATGCCTTATCCGAATCAGTGATGATGGAATTGGGATTGGAGAAGGGGAAAAATCGCAGGTTTTTTCGCTAAAACATAAGGGCACCTATGGCACCAACAAAGAAAAGGGTGTTGGCTTAGGCCTTACACTAGCCAAAACCTACACCGAACTGCAACATGGGCAAATTTGGTTCGAAAGCGAAATCGGCAAAGGCACTACTTTTTATGTCAGCCTGCCCAAACCCAAAGCCAATTCGTCCAACTAGTCAGATGCCCAATAATGCTAAACTTTTCGTGCAGTCAAATGTTTAGCAATTATGGAAACACAACACTATCCCCTGGAAGAAAAACCAATTATAGTACCTACCCGCGAACATGCCTCGCTCGAAGCTTTTGTAGGCAAATGGGCGATAGAAGGCCAAAGTTTTGCCTATACTGACGATACAAGTCCCTCCAAAATAAAAGGCATCGTTACCTACGAATGGCTGGCGGGTGGCTTCTTTTTGTGCTATAAATGGGACCGCTACTTTGATTTCGAAAACCATAAAGGCATGGGTATCATTAGCCATAACGAGAATGCCCATTCTTTTGCCATTACCAATTACGATAGCCAAGGAAACATTAAAAACTACCAGATTAGCTATACCCCCGATAGCTGGAAATTCAAGGGAGAAAAAGAACGCGCCACCCTTAAATTCAACACCGATTCATTTACCGAAACCTGGGAAATCCTGGTAGGCAAAACCTGGAAGCCTTTGTGCGAAATCAAAGCCCATAAAATAGCATAGCTCAAAACGCGCTATCCCTTATCAATTGAAACTACCATCTCCTCTTCTCATGATCGGACGGCCATTACGGCCTTTGGCACCGGTCCATTTCTGTAGCCTGATGCTTGCCCTCACCATAAAATACCTGCTCAAGGCATTGGTTTTCGTATCGGTATAGCTACCATCGTCGGCAATGGTACGGTTTACAAAATTGTTCTGGTTCAATAAATCGAAGGCCTGTACCGTTATGGTTGCCCTGCGTTTCCAAAGTTCTTTTTGGAGGTAGCTGTTAATCACCAAGGGGTTATTGGTAATATTGGCATTAATGCCACTTACAAAGCTCTTGCTTGCACTATAGCCCAAGATCAAGCTGCCCCACATGATAAAACGGCCATCAATATTCAGCGAAAGCGTATTGGTACGGCTATCCCTAAAAGTAGGCAGCGAATTGCTCGATTTGGTAATGCTGTAAGCCACAAAAGGATTTACTTCCAGCCACTCGTTAGGATTGATCCTGGCACCCGCGCGTTCGTTCATGATCCAGGTAGAAGTGGTGTTTTTGTTAAAATTACTCATAGAAACGGTATGGTTGTTGGCTATGTTACCGCTAAAAGACAAATTGTATTTGCGGTCGTTCAGTTGCTTGCTGATCGAGTAGTTTCCGTTGATCCGGTATACACCAGCGGTATTCAAAAAATGGGTTTCGCTTTTCCAAATGCTATCGGCACCCTTTACATCAACAGTATTTCTGATAACCGCATCGTCAACAAAAGTAGCGTTCATGTTAAACGAATAATTCAGCTTTGAATTGGCGATGTAGTTGTTATAACTCGCGTTAATGGAGTGGTTAAAAGTAACCCTCAGGTTTGGATTACCCACCACCGGATTTTGCGGATTGGAAACATCCCTCACCGGCTGGATCTGATCAAAAGTAGGTTCGGTTGCATTGCCCGAATAATTGATCTGCATGCTGTGCTGCCTCGACCATAAATATTGGAACCGGGCAATAGGAATAAGGTTGAAACTGGTTCGGTGCGTACTTGTGCCGAGGCTTACCTTGGTGCCACTCAAAACCGCTGGCACTGCCGTAACACCTAATGAAAACCTGGTTTTCGAATCGCGGTCTACTCCATAGCGATAATTCAGGGCGATACGGGCCTGGGTAAACGAATAATCGTAAATATTGCTTAGCGAATCGATGACCTGATGCACGCCACCTGCATTGATGTTGCTTGTTAAGGCCGTGTTGTCGTAGCCGTTGTAATTAATCTGCCCGTTAAACTCAAACTGCGATTTAACCGACAATGGCTCTACATAGGTTAGGCTTCCGCGATAGGTTCTTGTAAGATTGTCTCTTTCAACAAGCCGGTGAATCAGCGAATCTTTTGATACGATATCGGCATTGCTGCTTTCGTAAGAGATAATATTCGAATTCCTTTCCTGCTCGGCATCCTGTTTGTTGCGGCTCATGCTCAGCTGTACCGAAAGGTTTCTTCTCGGTTTTTTAAAAATATGTTGATAGAACAAAGTTGCATCAACATTGGGCCGGGTATTACTGCTGGTATTGGCCCCTGTTTGGTCCTGGTTAATGTATCCTCTTTGGATGACATTAGACTGCCCGCCATTAACAGAAGAACTATAAGTAATGTTTGGGCTGAATTTGATATAATTGTTGCTATCGAGGTTAGCTTCCAGTTCAAAACCGAAATTATGGTTTTTAGAATTGTTTTGGCTGGTGCTGTTATTGGTAGAAAACGTAGATCCTCTAGAGCTAAAAATTTGCGAAGCGCTGCTGTTGAGCGAGTTTACATTATTAAAAGTATAGCGGTAATTGGTATTCAGCTCTACCTTGGGGCTCAGCTTGTCGCGATAAGAGAACGAAGTATTTCCGGTGTTGGTGGTTCCCCCGCTTCCTCCCGAAGAGCTGTTGCCACCCCCGGTATTGCCACCGCCGTTTCCACCACGGTTTCCACCTCCACCTCCGGCATTGCCTCCTCCTCCATTTCCACCACCATTACCGCCTCCGTTGCTGCCACTATTGGCCACGCCATTTACGGTATTGTTCAATCGGCCACTTAAGCCAATGGTTTCGTTGCCATTGATCCTTGTCCCGAAAACAGAGCCCTCGTAGCGCTTGTTGTTGCCAACACCCGCACTTGCATTTCCGGTATTGCCCACCGATTTGTCTGTCCGAGTTACAATATTCAGTATTTTTTCTGGGTCGCCGTCTTTAACGCCCGTTCTGGCGGCCTGGTCGCCATAATCGTCAACAATCTGTACTTTCTCCACAATTTCGGCAGGCAGGTTCTGAATGGCCGTAGCCACATCGCCACCCAAGTAGGTTTTGCCATTAATTTTAGCCTTGGTTACGTTGTTGCCTTGATGCACCAAGGTGCCGTCTGATCCTACTTCCATGCCTTCCATTTTCTTTAAAAGCTCATCTACTGTGGCATTTTCGCGCACAATGTAGTCGCTCGCCTTATATTCAACAGTATCTGTTTTATACGTAATGGAAGGTGTTCCGTTTACGACCACCTCGTTGAGGGTATTAGCCTGACTTTTGAGTACGATAGGATCCATCACGATACGCGGAATGGCATCGTTTTGTTTAAACTTGGCCACAATAGGCTTATAGCCCAGGCTAGTGATCGAAAGTGTATAAGTAGCCGATTTTACATTTTTGAACACGAAAATGCCATCGGGATTGGTGCTGGTTACCAAAGTGTCTTTGGCCGAAGTAAGTTTAACCGTAGTGCCTGGTACGCCAAGATCGGTGGTATCTTTTACAATACCGCTGATTTCGCGCAGCAACAAAGGTGGCGGCGTATTGGATTTAGGGGGCGTATTTGGCCTTACGGGCGTTTGTTGAGCGTACAGGGTATTAACGAAGAAGAACCCGAGTACAAAAACAAGCAATGCTTTTGAAAAAGCAGGATATATCGATGAATTGAACATGTTGAGTAGAGTTTGTTTGGTTTGAATTGAAAGGCTTTGCTTATTTTTTGTAAAGGGTATATTTTCCCCAGAAATCTGTGGCATTCATCAGATCCTGCATATTGCTTCCAGCTCCGCCGCCAAAACCAGCTCCTCCGGCTCTTCCGCCAGCTGCTCCACCACCAAAGCCTCCACGAGCCCCACCAAAACCACCTGCACCGCCTCCGCCAAAGCCGGCATTGCCTCCAAAGCCCATATTGCTTAATCCATTTAATTTAATTTGATAAGCGAGTTCCTTGGCATCGGCCACATTGATGTCTAATAAACTTAAGGGAATAGCCAATTCATAAACATAAGCCCCACTTTGATCAAAGGAAGCCACTGCTTTCAATCCGTACTCGTTATAAATAGAAACCAGTGAATCTGGAATAGATTTGAATCCCGCCACTTTGATTTCCTTTACACCGGCCAATTGTTGCTTATGCAACACGAGGTTGGCCGAATCACGCTGTTGTTGCGTTTGTTGGGCTCTATTCTGAAAACCACCTTGTCTTTGTCCGCCTTGACCACGCGCACCCTGTGTGCGGTTAGCACGATTAATCAAGGGGTAAGTAACACTCATGGCATCCTTATCTCGTTTTTTGCCTTGCGTATTGATCAAAAAAGTCAATCCCCCAGCCATAATTTTGGTGGCATCAACTGCTTTGACAATCAGGTAGAGATTTTTATCGTCGTTGGCCATGCTATAGAAAATAGCTGTTCTTTTATTTTCGGCTGCATAAGTATCGTTCCAGTCGGAAGCTTTTCCATCAATTCTGATCATAGCCGGAGCTGGCATGCTGGCCACTTGAACATCTGGCAGTTTTTGCGCCATGGCGCCCAAGTTCAATAGGCTAAGGCAAAAGAATAAGTAAAAATTTTTCATGGTGTGTTAAGTATCTGCTATTTGATTAGGTTTAACGCAATAGACTGCTGAATTTTGGAATGGCTTAATTCAGAATTTTGGATTTTAAGCTTCTTACGATTGCAAAAAATACAATAGTGGCCTTCAATGTAAAATAAAGGCCATTTCACTCCCTATCAGCAACCTCCATATCGCTAAAATGTTACGGTATGGCTTTATCCTTCCAATCCTTCAAGACAAAAAAAAATCCCCGATAGGTGTATCGAGGATTTGAGGGGTATTCAAGAATATTTTATTTCGACAGCTCGTACGATTGGGCCAGCTTAAGTGCATTATAGGCATTTACAATTCCGCCACTTACGCAGATCTCGCTAAACAGCACACGTACATTCTCATCCTTCTCGTTCTTATATTTTACCTTATGGTTTACTTTGCTTACCGATTTGATGATGATTTCCCTAACTTGCGCCGGACTCAGTTCGGGATGGTAGCTCAATAGCAAAGCCGCCAAGCCAGAAACCACCGGGGCGGCCATACTGGTACCATCATATTCGTCGTATTTAGAGCCCGGAACGGTAGAGTTGATCATGAAACCAGGTGCAAAAACATCTACATTGTATTTGCCATAGTTCGAAAACGATGCCTTTAAATCTTCGTCGTCTTTATAGGAACTGGCGCCCACCTCTATCCAGTTACTGGCATGTGGCAAGTTGTACTTAGCCGAATCAAGCGGTGCCGGCTTGGCAAAAGGATCTGGTCGGCGTGGTCCCATGCCCATACCTTGCCGCATCATGTCTTCACGTTTGGGTATCGTCAATCCTTTTTCAGGTTTTTGATGAGCTTTGGCATACGCTTCGGCTTCGGGACTGTCGTAATATTTATTCGGGAAATTATCTACGATATCGTTATTGCTGTTATCATTTCCAGCGGCATGTACCAAAAGTACGCCTTTTGATTCGGCATATTTAACCGCTTCGTCAACTGCTTTTTTATCCCATTTATAGGCTTTGCCAAAACTCATGTTGATTACACGTGCTCCATTATCAACAGCATAACGGATGCCATTGGCTACATCTTTATCGCGTTCATCACCTTCGGGTACCACCCTAATGGTCATGATGCTTACATGATTGGCTACGCCCATAATGCCTAAGGCATTGTTTCTGTTGGCACCAATAATGCCCGATACGTGGGTACCGTGATCGGCATTAGGGCCGGTAACGTCGTTATTTCCGTAATTACGCTGAGCCGAATTGCTATAATCGTCGCCAACCAAGGTTGCACGCTCATCGTATTTCATTTCAAGATTATATTTCAGCATCACTTCGAGCTCGTGATAACCTTTCTGAATATTTTTATAGAATTTCTCTATGCTTCCGTCTTCTTTTGAGCCTTTACGGATGATCTTCTTCACATACTCTTCAGTCTCGTCGTCTGCCTTGTATTTGTCGATATCTTCTAAAGATGCGATTTGTTTTTTATTGATGAAAGCCACCGAATCCATGACTTTTTTAATGGCGATGTAAACCGGGAAGGCGCTGCTGGCCTCGTCATATTTCTTTCCGAAATCTGTCCTCACCTTGTTATACAATGCAAATTCTACTTTTTCGGCACTATCCAACACCGTACTCGGGATAGTAGACTTATATTTAGGTTCCAATTTTCTCTTGATCCTTACCAGTTCAAGGTTATCGTAGGCCAGATTGCCTTTGTTCGAGCCTATGAAATTCCAGCCATGCACATCGTCGATATAGCCGTTGCCATCGTCGTCTATGCCATTTCCAGGAATTTCTTTGGCATTGGTCCACAGTACATCCTTAAGGTCTTCGTGTTTGATGTCAGTGCCGCCATCTATCACGGCTACAATGATTTTTTGTTTAGGCTTTTTGTCTTTGAGCAATTCGGCGTAAGCCTTTTCGGTGCTGATGCCAAAATAACCACTGGTTAGCAAATCGAGATTAAACCAGTTGGGAGGCAGGGTTACATTTTTATCTTGGGCAAAGAGCGGTGCTGCTAGACCTATGAAAAGTGCAAAAAACAGACTAATCTTCAATTTCATGGTTAAAATACTTTCAGAGATTAACGTAATTTACAATAATACGGTTTTAAAATAGTTAGGGCGCTAGTTTAAAGCGATTTTAACAAATATTTAACAGGAGGGTATAAACGACAAAGGGCCATCCTTTTGGATGGCCCCTGCTTTAAAATTTGGCGCCGACCTACTCTCCCACGTGTTACCGCAGTACCATCGGCTCAGGCGGGCTTAACTTCTCTGTTCGGAATGGGAAGAGGTGGACACCGCCGATATAGGCACCTGAATATCTTTATTGCGTGCGCCAGGGCGCAGGCAATGACATATTATTGAAAGAAGTTAGTTCAGAAGAGCACCCAGCGTTCCTGCTCCTGAAAGCCTCGGACTATTAGTACTACTCGACTGTGGTGTCGCCACCTTTACATCTGTAGCCTATCAACGTAGTAGTCTCCTACGGTCCTGTATGGAACCCTCATCTCGTGGCTAGTTTCGCACTTAGATGCTTTCAGCGCTTATCTATTCCCAGCGTAGCTACTCTGCAATGCCCCTGGCGGAACAACAGATTCACTAGAGGCTGGTCCAACCCGGTCCTCTCGTACTAAGGTCAGCCCCACTCAAGATTCCTACGCCCACAACAGATAGGGACCGAACTGTCTCGCGACGTTCTGAACCCAGCTCGCGTGCCACTTTAATCGGCGAACAGCCGAACCCTTGGGACCTTCTCCAGCCCCAGGATGTGACGAGCCGACATCGAGGTGCCAAACCTCCCCGTCGATATGAGCTCTTGGGGGAGATCAGCCTGTTATCCCCAGCGTACCTTTTATCCTTTGAGCGATGGCCCTTCCATGCAGAACCACCGGATCACTATATCCGTCTTTCGACCCTGATCGGCCTGTTTGCCTCACAGTCAAGCAAGCTTATGCTATTGCACTCCCCGTACGGTTACCAAGCGTACTGAGCTTACCTTTGAAAGCCTCCGTTACCTTTTTGGAGGCGACCACCCCAGTCAAACTACCCGTCAAACAATGTCCCCCGCTGGGCGGGGTTAGACACCGAATACAGAAAGGGTGGTATTTCAACGTTGGCTCCACGAACGCTGGCGCGCCCGCTTCAAAGCCTCCCACCTATCCTACACATCCTGTACCCAATGTCAATGTTAAACTGTAGTGAAGGTGCATGGGGTCTTTCCGTCCCGTTGCGGGTACCCGGCGTCTTCACCGGGACCACAATTTCACCGAGCTCATGGCTGAGACAGCGCCCAGATCGTTACACCATTCGTGCAGGTCGGAACTTACCCGACAAGGAATTTCGCTACCTTAGGACCGTTATAGTTACGGCCGCCGTTTACTGGGGCTTCGATTCAATGCTTCGCCTTGCGACTGACATCCCCTCTTAACCTTCCAGCACCGGGCAGGTGTCAGGCCTTATACCTCATCTTTCGATTTTGCAAAGCCATGTGTTTTTGTTAAACAGTCGCCTGGGCCTTTTCACTGCGGCTGGCATTGCTGCCAGCGCCCCTTCTCCCGAAGTTACAGGGCCATTTTGCCGAGTTCCTTAGCCATGATTCACTCGAGCACCTTAGAATCCTCTTCCCGGATACCTGTGTCGGTTTGCGGTACGGGTCTTTGCAGACTGGAGCTTAGCGGTTTTTCTTGGAAGTCTGATTACCTGCGCTATCGCATCCCCCGAAGGTTCTGCGTACTATCGGCTTTCGGCAGGAAATCCGGATTTGCCTGGAATTCCTATACCTACGGCCTTCAACGAACTATTCCGTCAGTTCGCGGCAGTGTCACTACTCCGTCCCCACATCGCATCTACAAAGAGTACGGTAATATTAAACCGTTGTCCATCGGCTTCCCCCTTCGGGTACGCCTTAGGCCCCGACTAACCCTGATCCGATTAGCGTTGATCAGGAAACCTTATCCTTTCGGTGGGCGGGTTTCTCTCCCGCCTTATCGTTACTTATGCCTACATTTGCTTTTCCAGAAGCTCCACCACCGCTGACGCGTATGGCTTCGCAGCCGCTGGAATGCTCCCCTACCGATATATTTCAATCCCATAGCTTCGGTGCGCAGTTTGATGCCCGTTTATTATCCATGCACGATCGCTCGACTAGTGAGCTGTTACGCACTCTTTAAATGAATGGCTGCTTCCAAGCCAACATCCTAGCTGTCTGTGCAATCGCACCTCGTTAGTTCAACTTAACTGCAACTTGGGGACCTTAGCTGATGGTCTGGGTTCTTTCCCTCTCGGCGCGTGACCTTAGCACCCCGCGCCTCACTGCCGTGTATATTAGATAGCATTCGGAGTTTGTCTGGATTTGGTAGGATTTGACTCCCCCGCACCCAATCAGTAGCTCTACCTCTATCTAACTCTGCCACGACGCTGTTCCTAAAAACATTTCGGGGAGTACGAGCTATTTCCCAGTTTGATTAGCCTTTCACCCCTACCCACAGATCATCCGGAAGCTTTTCAACGCTTATCGGTTCGGTCCTCCAGTACGTGTTACCGCACCTTCAACCTGTCCATGGGTAGATCACAAGGTTTCGCGTCTACCTCCACTGACTGTGCGCCCTGTTCAGACTCGCTTTCGCTTCGGATCCGTGCCATAAGCACTTAACCTTGCCAGTGAAGAGTAACTCGTAGGCTCATTATGCAAAAGGCACGCCGTCACAGAACTCGTCTGCTCCGACCGCTTGTAGGTATACGGTTTCAGGTTCTATTTCACTCCCCTGTTCGGGGTTCTTTTCACCTTTCCCTCACGGTACTGGTTCACTATCGGTCTCTCAGGAGTATTTAGCCTTACCGGATGGTGCCGGCTGGTTCCCACAAGGCGTCTCCGACCTCGCGGTACTCAGGATGCTGCTAGGCCGACATTGCTTTCCTGTACAGGGCTATCACCTTGTATCGCCGGGCTTCCCATCCCGTTCCAGTTCACTTTGCCGTGCCACATCGCAGTCCTACAACCCCACGCCCGCCGTAACGGGAATGGTTTGGGCTCTTTCCCTTTCGCTCGCCACTACTCAGGAAATCATTGTTATTTTCTTCTCCTCCGCCTACTTAGATGTTTCAGTTCGGCGGGTTTGCTCTTATCGTGCCATGCCTTCAGCATGGCGGGTTCCCCCATTCGGAAATCCCCGGATCAAGTCATATTTGCTGATCCCCAGGGCTTATCGCAGCTTATCACGTCCTTCATCGCCTCTGAGAGCCAAGGCATCCCCCGTATACCCTTTATTACTTTCTTCCGCTATGCCGCCTTTTGCGCCGGCATGCGTGCTGTTGCGTGCTCGCGCGTCCAAAAGAACGCGTCCGCACTGCTGTGTGCTCTTCTTGTTTTAACTTCTTCCAATATGTCAAAGAACTTTTCTCTCCCGGAGGCCAAAGCCCCTATTATAAACATGCCTTCTGTAACAGGCACCGGTGGTGGTGGAGAATAACGGAGTCGAACCGTTGACCTCCTGCGTGCAAGGCAGGCGCTCTAGCCAGCTGAGCTAATCCCCCAAAAAAACAACCCAGGCGCTGTAGTCCCGTCCAGATTTGAACTGGAGACCCCTACATTATCAGTGTAGTGCTCTAACCAGGCTGAGCTACGGGACTGTAATCAATCTCGCCGCTTGGCCGGCAGGGCCGCCCATGGCGTCATCTTCTTGGTGTTTTCTTTAAGATAATCATTTTATAACGCAGCGAGTAGTCCAATCTACTCCAGAAAGGAGGTATTCCAGCCGCACCTTCCGGTACGGCTACCTTGTTACGACTTAGCCCCAGTTACCGGTTTTACCCTAGGACGCTCCTTGCGGCTACGTACTTTAGGTACCCCCAGCTTCCATGGCTTGACGGGCGGTGTGTACAAGGCCCGGGAACGTATTCACCGCGTCATTGCTGATACGCGATTACTAGCGAATCCAACTTCAAGAGGTCGAGTTGCAGACCTCTATCCGAACTGTGATCGGCTTTTTGAGATTGGCATTCCATTGCTGGATAGCTGCCCTCTGTACCGACCATTGTAGCACGTGTGTAGCCCCGGACGTAAGGGCCATGATGACTTGACGTCGTCCCCTCCTTCCTCTCTGTTTGCACAGGCAGTCTGTCTAGAGTCCCCACCTTTACATGCTGGCAACTAGACATAGGGGTTGCGCTCGTTGCGGGACTTAACCCAACACCTCACGGCACGAGCTGACGACAGCCATGCAGCACCTAGTTTCGTGTGATTGCTCACTGTCCCATCTCTGGAACATTCACTAACTTTCAAGCCCGGGTAAGGTTCCTCGCGTATCATCGAATTAAACCACATGCTCCTCCGCTTGTGCGGGCCCCCGTCAATTCCTTTGAGTTTCACCCTTGCGGGCGTACTCCCCAGGTGGAACACTTAACGCTTTCGCTTAGCCGCTGACCGTGTATCGCCAACAGCGAGTGTTCATCGTTTAGGGCGTGGACTACCAGGGTATCTAATCCTGTTTGATCCCCACGCTTTCGTGCCTCAGCGTCAATACAACCATAGCAAGCTGCCTTCGCAATCGGTGTTCTGTGACATATCTATGCATTTCACCGCTACTTGTCACATTCCGCCTGCCTCTAGTTGATTCAAGCCCGTCAGTATCAAGGGCACTGCGATGGTTGAGCCACCGTCTTTCACCCCTGACTTAACAGGCCGCCTACGCACCCTTTAAACCCAATAAATCCGGATAACGCTCGGATCCTCCGTATTACCGCGGCTGCTGGCACGGAGTTAGCCGATCCTTATTCCTACCGTACATTCAGCTTCCTACACGTAGGAAGGTTTATTCCGGTATAAAAGCAGTTTACAACCCGGAGGGCCGTCTTCCTGCACGCGGCATGGCTGGTTCAGGCTTGCGCCCATTGACCAATATTCCTTACTGCTGCCTCCCGTAGGAGTCTGGTCCGTGTCTCAGTACCAGTGTGGGGGGCCATCCTCTCAGATCCCCTAGCCATCGTCGCCTTGGTGGGCCGTTACCCCGCCAACTAGCTAATGGCACGCATGCCCATCTTGATCCCATAAATGTTTGGACATTGCTCCATGCGGAACTGTGTCTTCATGCGGTGTTAATCCGGATTTCTCCGGGCTATCCCCCTGATCAAGGTAGGTTGCATACGCGTTACGCACCCGTGCGCCGGTCTCTGGCAGTGCAAGCACCGCCATACCCCTCGACTTGCATGTATTAGGCCTGCCGCTAGCGTTCATCCTGAGCCAGGATCAAACTCTCCATTGTAAAATGTTGTGTTTGAATCTCTGACTATTTTGTTATTCTAAATAGTCTTATTATTCTAATAAAAATTGTCTGTTAGAATTAGACTTAAGAAACATCGAGACCACATGTACTTTGTGTACTAAATGTTTGCCTCGCTGCGTTGTATAAAAATGATATCCTTTTAATGAACTTTTCGATTTAACCTCTCGGCAATCTGTTATATCTTTAAGCTTGTTTTGTATCGGCCTTAATGCTCCTCAACTCCTCTCGCTTATTTCAATCTTTCTTTTGTTTTGTCCTTCCGACATCCGTCGGTGAACTTCCCGTTTCGTTTGGGATTGCAAAGGTAGAAACTTCTTTTTGATTTCCAAGAAAAAAATTTTATTTTTTTTCTTTTCCCTTTCTGCCTTTCAAACTCCCCTTCCGGGTTTTCCGTTCCTTCCGAAGCGGGTTGCAAAGGTAGAAAACTTTTTCGTTTCCCGAAAATAAATTTTAAAATTTATTTTCCCTTTCTGCTATTCAATAGATTAACGCTCTTTGTTCAATAATAGCCTGCATAAGCCAGCTATCCATGTTTTCAAATCCTTTCAATCCGTAACCCCCTTCCTTCCGAAGCGGAGTGCAAAGGTAGAAATTGTTTTTTAATCTAAAAACAACAGAACAATAAATTTTCGTTATTTTTAGTAAGTGTATGATTTACAACAAGAAAAAATGGGATGCAATTTCTCGCACCCCATCTCCAATCATTAAAAGCCCTCTTCAAGCTAGTATTGTCCAATGCTTAACAACACCAAGGTACATGCTTCTACAGGCTGTATTCCATGTTCCTTGAGCGCTTGTTCCAATGCGGGATTCTCGGTTCCCGGATTAAAAATTACGCGTTTGGGTTTGGTTTGCAGGATATAATCATAATAACTATTCTGCAAAGCCGGACCTATATATAAGGTAATGGTATCTATGTCGGTGTAAATCTGTCCGGGCTTTTCTATTTCTACGCCTGCAACCTTTCCATGTTTAATTCCTATGTTCACAATCGGATGTCCTTTTGCGGTTAGCTGCTGCGCGGCTCGGTAGGCATACCTATCTTCATTTGGGGTAGCGCCTATAATCAGTGTCTTCTTCATGTCTTTCATGTATGGCTTGGTTTAAATGATATAAATAGGTTATTAAAACTTTAACAATAAGGCTACTTGACCGGCATGGTAGGCATGATGTTGCACCAGACCATTGATCAGTTCGGCATTGTTCACGCCGGTGCCCAAGGCTGGATTACGCTCATCTTTTGTTGCGGCATCCCATTGATGGCTGCCCAGTTGGCCACAAAGGGCAATCAATTTTTCATTCGCCGCCTTAAATCCATTCAATATCCGTTCCCATTCCTCGGCAGAGTTTTCGTTCGGAACAGGCCAATCGCCAAGTGCTGGTTCCTTAGCCGGATGGCCATTTATCCTAGCTATCGTTTCTTCGGTCCAAGCCGTTAAATGCAACGCCAGCTCGGCAATAGAATGCGCATCGGGAATGGGATGGGTAAAAACCTTTTCGGCATTGGCTGCCCTAAGCAAATCGAGCGTATTGCTTCCATGCCATGGATCGCCATTATAAGCCTTGCTAAGTTCGTCTGCTAAATTGATCATAAACTATTAACGTTTACGAAGATGAATTGTTTAAAATGGCATTGGCACAATTGATCCCATCTATCGCCGCCGAAACAATGCCTCCGGCATAACCGGCACCTTCGGCACAAGGATACAAACCCTTAACCTGCGGATGCTGGTAGTTTTCCTTATCGCGCGGAATACGAACCGGTGAAGAGGTCCGGCTTTCCACACCTACCAGTATGGCCTCGTTGGTATAATAGCCTCTCATTTTCTTACCGAACAAGGGCAACGCGGCTTTTAGGCTCGACGCTACAAAGTCGGGCAGTATATTATCCAGCATTACGCTTTTGGTTCCCGGCAGGTAAGAGTTTTTAGGAAGCGAGATCGAAAGCTTGTTTTCTACAAAATCGACCATGCGTTGGGCGGGCGCCACCAAATGGCCTCCACCGGCTTCAAATGCCAAGTGTTCTATTTCCGACTGGAAGTTCAACATCCGCAAGGGGTCGTAGCCCTGCACATCGTCGAGCGTAACCTGAACCACCGTACCCGAGTTGGCAAAGGGGTTGTTTCTTTTGGAAGGCGACCAGCCATTCACCACAATTTCATCCAAACCTGTAGCGCATGGCGCAATGATACCTCCGGGACACATGCAGAACGAGAATACGCCTCTGGCCTTTACCTGTTCTACCATACTATAATAGGCTGGTGGCAAAAACTCGCTTCTCACATCGCAATGATATTGGGCACTGTCTATAATCTGTTGGGGATGCTCAATCCTTACGCCAAGCGCAAAGGGCTTAGCCTCAATCAGGATGTTCTTCTGGTTGAGCAACTCGTAAATATCCCTGGCCGAATGGCCGGTTGCCAGGATGACCGAATCGGCAAGCAACTCCTGGTCTTGGTTAACCACAATGCCCTTAACCTCGCCATTGGCTAAAATCAGGTCGGTAAGCTTGGCATCAAACAGCACATCTCCTCCGGCCTGGAGGATGGTTTCCCTGATGGCCGTAATAATTTGTGGCAGTTTATTGGTTCCGATATGGGGGCGGGCATCAATTAGGATATCTTCAGTTGCGCCATGCGCCACAAATAGCTGCAATACCTTATTAATATCGCCACGCTTGTTGGAACGGGTGTAGAGCTTGCCATCAGAATAGGTCCCTGCCCCGCCCTCGCCATAGCAATAATTAGATTCGGTGTTGACTAGGCCTTGCTTATTGATGGCGGCCAAATCGCGCCGACGCTGCTTCACATCCTTGCCGCGTTCTACCACAATGGGCTTCAATCCGTTTTCGATGCATTGCAAGGCCGCAAAAAGGCCAGCCGGACCAGCGCCTACAATGATTACACGCCTGGTATCCTTCACTTTAGGATAGCTTGCCAGTTTTTCTGGTATCGGTGCTTCTTCATTAATATAGGCCCGAACCTGCAAACGGTATACCACGCCCCTCCTCGACCGGGCATCGATAGAGCGTTTCAGCACCTGGTGGTGCCTGATCGTGTCTGCTTTAACGTTTAGGGCTTTAGCCAATTGAACCAGAATAGCTGCTGGATTGCCCACCTGCTCTGGGGCAATGGTAATTTCGATTTCTTTTTGCATAAAGGCTAGCCGGGTTTTTATCCCGAATAATACAAAATTACTAAATTGATAGCTAATTATCTATACATCCTGAACCAGGTTACGGCTTATCTCTCCGAAATATGCTATCTTTTTACTACCTTAGTTTGAACCTGTTACAATTGGGGATATGGCAACTTGTCAGCAATTTGTCTTCTTTAGTAACAAGGTATGGATATTGCTATCTAATTTGAAATAGAAACCTAAAAACAAAATAACAAAATGAAAAACGTAGTAATAGGAATAGTCGTAGTTGTGGCTTTGTTAGCTTTAATTGGCGGATGTGGTTATAATGGTCTTGTAAAATTAGACGAAGACGTAAAAACCAAATGGAACCAGGTTGAAACCCAGTATCAACGCAGGGCCGATTTGATCCCTAACTTGGTGAGTACCGTTAAAGGCGCGGCCAAATTTGAGCAGGGCACCTTAACTGCGGTAATCGAAGCGCGCTCAAAAGCCAGCCAAATTACGGTTGACCCTAACAAGCTTACCGAAGAGAACATCGAAAAATACCAGGCGGCACAAGGCCAGATTAGCCAAGCATTAGGCCGTTTGATGGTATTGACCGAAAACTATCCGGAACTAAAAGCTACCGATCAATTCAGGGACTTGTCTGCCCAATTGGAAGGCACCGAGAACCGCATTACCGTTGCCCGCAAGGATTTTAACGAATCGGTACAGGTTTACAATACCAAAGTAAGATCGTTCCCTAATAATTTAACAGCAGGAATGTTCGGTTTTAGCCCTAAAGCAGGCTTCAAAGCCGATGCTGGCGCCCAAAACGCTCCTAAAGTAGAATTTTAGTTACCGACCCAACATTTTAGGGTAATGCCTGTTTTAAACCAAAACACGCATTACCCTTTCTTATAAAAATACACACATGCCTCTTTTCAGTACACAAGAACAAGAACAGATAGCCAACGCCATAGCCGAAGCAGAAAAAGCAACTTCGGGCGAAATAAGGATAGCCGTTGAAAAACATTGCCATGGTAGTGCCATAGAACGGGCCACTCAATATTTTGCAGAACTTGGCATGGACAAGACCTCGCACCATAACGGCGTATTGATTTATCTGGCTCACGAAGACCATAAATTTGCCATCATCGGCGATCGCGGTATCGACAAACTGGTACCCGACGATTTTTGGGAAACCGCACAAGTGGCCATGAAAGCACATTTCATGAGTGGCAATTTGGCAGATGGCCTGATTGCGGGAATTTCTTTGGCAGGCGAAAAACTGGCGCTGTATTTTCCTTATCAAAATGGCGATGTCAATGAGCTGCCTAACGATATTGTATTTATAGACCAGGCAGAAAAAACCACCAAATGAAGAAACTCATCATCTTTTTTGTCTTAGCACTAAGCTATCACCTCGGTTTTACCCAGGATTTTCCGGCTAAGCCCACTACCTTGGTCAACGATTATACCCAAACCCTAACCGCCGAACAAATTACCAATCTAGAACGAAAATTGGTTGCTTTCGACGATTCTACCTCCAACCAGATTGCGGTTGTGATCGTAAAATCGGTGGGCGATTACGACATTAACGAGTATGCGTTGGAACTGGGCAGGAAATGGGGCGTTGGCGGCGACAAAACGAAAAACAATGGCGTTGTACTTTTAATCGCCCTGGGCGATCGGAAGCTTTCCATCCAAACAGGCTACGGTCTTGAAGGTGCTTTGCCAGATGTATACACCAAACGGATCATTGAAAACGACATCAAGCCCTACTTTAAGGACGGCGATTACTATCGTGGCATTGATGTCGGAACCAATTCTATCATCTCGCTCATCAAAGGCGAATACAAAAACACCAATCCCAAAGCTAAAACACCTGGTGGCAAAGGCACAGCAGGTATCATTGTGCTGATTATCATTGTTGTTATCTTTCTCATCATTCGCAAAGGCGGAGGCGGCAATGGCAGTCAGGTGATTGGCGGCAGAGGCGTTGCTGATGCTTTTTTCTGGAGCATGCTCTTAGGTGGAGGCCGCGGCGGCTCTGGTGGCGGAGGATTTGGAGGAGGTTTCGGCGGGGGCTCTGGTGGCGGAGGCGGTTTTGGAGGCTTCGGCGGAGGCAGTTTTGGCGGTGGCGGCAGCAGCGGCAGCTGGTAGTGTTTAGTTGGGCCTCAACAACCGCTTTAACGTTACAACCCTAAACCATTACAATTTTACAGTGCTCAACATGTACAGAAGAGACCTCATTACAGCAGAAATAGAAAAACTTGCCCAGGTTTTGGCCCGTATCATAGGTCTTAAGCAGGATGGCGATTTTGTGGCTTCCGATGAGCTACTGCAACAAACATTGGCTTCGAGCTTTGGCCTAAAACCAGAAACACTGTACGCTTCAGAACCCGATGCCTTTGGACTTTGGCTCGAACAAAGCGATTGGCCCGCCGAGAAATTGGATATGCTGGGTCAGTTTCTGTTCAATGAAATCGATCCGAATGGAGAACCTTTGGCCAACAAACTTTTGGCCACCAGGCTTGTCCTCGTTTATCAAACATTGGCAAGCAAACATCATATGGTGCATTTGGCCAATTTGAAGCGGCAAGATAGTATACAACAATACCTATAACAAACATGGAAATCTTAAAGTGGCAGAAACTCGCCTCAAAATACCTGGTTAGAGAAAAATGGGCAACTTTGCGCGTAGACACCTGCAAGCTGCCCAACGGAACGGTGAAAGACGATTATTATGTACTCGAATACCCAAATTGGGTAAACGCAATTGCCCTGACCAAGGAAAATAAAATCATTATGGTGCGCCAGTACCGCTTTGCGGCAGAGATCGTTTCGCTCGAAATTCCGGGTGGCGTAATAGACGATGGCGAAGATCCCGAAACAGCCATCAAGCGCGAGCTGCTGGAAGAAACAGGCTACAGTTTCGAAACCTGCGAACTGATTGCAACGCTTTATCCCAATCCGGCAACCTCCACCAACAGAACTTTTACCTACTTGCTAACCGGAGGCACAAAAACGCACGAACAGCATTTGGATGAGCACGAGATTTTAAACGTAGAAGAATACACCATTGAAGAAGTCAAGCAATTGCTGGCCGACAACAAAATAGACCAGGCGCTCCACGCGGCCGCACTTTTTTATGGCTTGATGAAAATTTAGTATTGCGAATAGCGTAATGTGCATTGCGAAGAAGTGAAACGCTGAGTAAGCCACAGCTTGACAAATCGCCCGATGCAATGCGAATTACAAATCCGCAGTTATTATGTTGGTCCGGAAATGTTTTCCGGACCAACATAAACCTGTCAACTTATGGCTAATTATACTATTTACCAACCGGCGGATGTTTCTCTTTGAGCATCTGCAGCATAGCCGGGAAGAAATCTTCAAATTTGGTATATTTTTTTCCCTCTCCGTAATTATCAATAATAAATGGCACCAGATCTTCTACATAAATAAAATCGCTGGCCGTTTCTCTGGCAACCTGCCTTTTAAATTCTCTCTCGGTACGATACTTTTTGTATAGGCTTCCTACAATTGCCCTGACCATATTTTCGTTGAGGCAATATTCCCACGAACCGATGCCATTTCGTTTCATGCCCTCATCGTCTTTGTTATAGAGATAAGCCATTGCATCGATCTCTTTTTTGTACTTTTTAAAAGAAGGCTCTAAAAATATATGGCTTCCTTCGTGCCAAACCAAATAATCGAAACCTTTGTATTCAAAAAAAGGCTTGTCGGCCACAGTTGATTTGGTATTGAAATAACCTGTATTGTACACAACCATATTGCTGAACTGTGGATTGATGTTTTTAGTGGTAATGGCATGCGAACCCCAGCTGTTTAGCGGATCGATACAGATGTACCAGGTTACATCTGTGTTAAAGCCGTAGAATTGCTGCAGCTGCTGCATAGTACCGCTATCGCTTACGTTTTGTTTAATGCCTTGCCCCCATTCTTCGTACTGTTTGGCATGAGCCTGATAAAAATCCCAAAACTTGGTATCTCTAAAAAAATCCTTGCACAGCCTGATATACTCCAGCACATTTTCCTTGCCATAGTTTTTATACCAGTTCAGTTCTTCGGTAGGCTCGTAAATCCTGATGTTCGGAAAATCGCTCATGGTCCAACCCAGTTCCGTCAAATCGGTATAAACCTTGTTAAAGCTTTTTACCTTAAGCACTGCCGGATGCTCCTTGTATTTGCCAAAATAATCCATCACTTCTTTGCTATAGGCAGACGGATTGGGTGCTGGAAATTTGTCGGCCAGGATTTGGACAATGGTAAACAGCTCTACGCCGGGATGAACCTTAACAATCAGTTTTTGTTGGGCTCGTGCACTGCTCATCAGTAAAAAAGCAAGTGCCAATAATTTGATCTTTTTCATTCGATTGGTTTTTTGGGCAAAGATGTATGCCTTGCCCCAAAGCAACCCGCTTAAATTGACCAACCGACCAAATGTATTGACCAACGCCTTAATCGAATAACAACCCATGTCTTTGCCGGTTTGTACCTAAAAAAACGGCGTTGATGTATTTTGCTCGTCCAATTGGTTAATTGATGATATATTTGGCTGATGCAGAAAAAATACAAAATCGGCTTGCATGTACTGGTGTGGACAGTCTTTCTTTTAAACGATTTACTGCCCAAATACTTTAGCAAGGCTTACCGGTCTTATAGCAACGATATCAATTCTTTTGCGCTTTTTGCCAAATACCTTGGGGTAAACCTGGGCTATTTGTTTTCGGGTATCGTTGTTTTTTACGGCGTGGCTTATTGGATCGCGCCCCTGGCTTTCAGACACAAAAAATGGATCCAAAGCATTTTAGCCACCCTTGCCCTGTGTATTTTTATTGTCGGCTACCGTTATATAATCGAATTTTGGGTGCTCAAGCCCTATTTGGATTTCGACAATTACTTTGGCAATATCCCCGAAACTTCCTGGTACATCAAAAATGCCTTGCTCTATTCTTTATATAGTTACTTCAGTTATGGCCTTATTTTTTTCTTCATCAACGAATGGTACATCAGCAATCGCAAAAAGAAGGAACTGGAACAGGAAAAAATAACCACAGAGCTGGCCTTCCTCAAATCGCAGATCAATCCGCACTTTTTGTTCAACACCTTAAACGATATTTATGCCCTCACCTATCGCCGTTCTGACGATGCCCCTGCAGCCGTACTCAAATTATCGGCCTTGCTGCGCTACATGCTCAAGGAAAGCGACGAGCAATTGGTACCGTTGGATAAGGAAATCGGCTACCTGCACAATGTGATCGAACTGCATAAAATTGGCCAAAAGGGAAATGCCTATATCGACTTTAAGGTAGAAGGCCATACCGAAGGCCTAAAAATTGCACCGCTCATCTTGATCAACTTTGTTGAAAATGCCTTTAAGCATGGCGTATTCGACGATCGTGAAAACCCCATACAAATCCAGATGGATATTATCGGCCAGCACATGGTCTTCAAAGTTTTCAACCTCAAAAACCATCACCAGAAAGACAAGACCGGTGGCATAGGCCTTAGCAACGTGCAAAGAAGGCTTAGCCTCATTTATCCGCAACAACATACGCTGGACATTGGCGATGAAAACGCTACATTTACCATTATACTTCAAATCAACTTGCAATGATCAGGTGCCTTATCATAGACGACAAGCCGTTGGCCATCGACATCCTCACCGATTATGTAAGCCAAATCTCCTTTTTAACGCTGGTACATAGCACCACGCATCCCTTGGAAGCCCTGCAACTGATCATGGACGAAAAGATAGATCTTGTTTTTTTGGATATCCAGATGCCCCAGCTCACAGGCATACAGCTGATGAAGATTGCACAAGGCAAATGCAAGGTTATTTTAACTACCGCTTACGCCGAGTATGCCTTAGACGGATTTGAGAACGACGCCATCGACTACCTGCTCAAGCCCATCGCTTTCGAACGTTTTTACAAAGCCGTACAAAAAGCGAAAGAGGTATTGGAAAGAACAGTTCCAACAAATACCAGCTTGCCCCTGTCCAATGCCAAGCCAGCCGACTATATTTTTGTACGGAGCGAGTACAAATTGGTAAAGATAGACCTCCACACCATTTTATATGCAGAAGGCCTGCAAAATTACGTCACTATTTATACCGAAACCGAAAAAATCGTTTCCTTGCAGAACATTAAAAAGCTGGAAGAGCAATTGCCATCTGCACAGTTTGCCCGCGTGCACAAATCATATATCGTGGGCATAGGCAAGATCAAAAGCATAGAACGCAATCGTATTTTTATAGGCAGCGAAGTCATTCCTTTGGGCGACGCCTATCGGGAAGCTTTTTACAAACAGATCGAACCCAAGGGCTCCTAAACAAAAAGCCCCGTTCTGATATAGAATCTGAACGGGGTTTCTGTTGAATTATAATTTCCCAATATATATTAACTCATCTTCAGTTTTTTCTGGATATCGTTAACGTAAGCTTTGAACTTCTTATCCGTTTCGATCAGGTCTTCTACTGTTTGGCAAGCATAGATTACGGTAGAGTGATCGCGTCCGCCAAAGAAAGCCCCAATGGTTTTGAGCGATGACTTGGTATGGCTTTTCGACAAATACATAGAGATTTGACGGGCCTGTACAATTTCGCGCTTACGGGTTTGCGATTTCACCATGTCAACCGGCACCTCGAAATATTCGCATACCAGTTTCTGGATATACTCCATCGAAATTTCTTTCGAAGTGTTTTTGATGAAGTTCTTCAGCATCTGCTTGGCCAAGGCCAAATCGATGTCTTTTTTGTTCAGGGTCGATTGCGCCAATAGCGAAACCATGGCACCTTCCAGCTCACGCACATTGTTATCGATGTTGTGCGCTACATATTCGATCACCTCTCCCGGCAGTTCGATGCCATCGGCATACATCTTTTTCTTCAGGATGGCAATGCGGGTTTCCAAATCAGGGATCTGCAAGTCGGCCGAAAGCCCCCATTTGAAACGGCTCAACAGGCGCTCTTCCAAACCGGCCAGATCTTTAGGTGCTTTATCAGAGGTCAGGATTACCTGTTTGCCCGATTGGTGCAAATGGTTAAAAATGTGGAAGAAGATATCCTGGGTTTTTTCTTTGCCTGCGAAATTGTGTACATCGTCCATGATGATAACGTCCATGGCTTGGTAGAAGTTCACAAAATCGTTGATTGTATTATTCTTTAACGAGTCGACAAACTGTTGGCAGAACTTTTCGCACGACACATAAATCACCAGTTTATCGGGCATGTTGCGTTTGATCTCGTTGCCAATGGCTTGCGCTAGGTGGGTTTTGCCCAAACCTACGCCACCATAAATCATCAGTGGATTGAACGAGGTACCTCCAGGCTTTGCGGCTACGGCATAGCCGGCAGAGCGAGCCAAGCGGTTGCAATCGCCTTCGATGTAATTATCGAAAGTATAGTTCGGATTTAACTGCGGATCTACGTTCAGCTTTTTAAGGCCTGGTATAATAAAAGGGTTTTTAATGTCTTTATTAATAGCTACCGGGATGGGCATCGATTGGATCTTTGCTTCAGCACCATTTCCGTTAGAAGGCATGTTGGTGGTGTAGGGAGAACCCGAGTTAGACGACTTGTCTACTACGATGTTATATTCCAGTCGGCCCTCATCTCCCAATTGCTTCTTTACCGTTTTGCGAAGCAAGCCAACATAGTGTTCTTCCAACCACTCGTAAAAGAATAAACTAGGCACTTGTATGGTTAAAACTTTGCCTTCCAATTTAAGTGCTGATATCGGTTCGAACCAGGTTTTGAAACTTTGGTTCGGAATGTTATCCTTAATAATTTGAAGACAGTTCTTCCATACTTCTGTACAAGTTTTTTCCATTGTAATTCTGTAATTTGTTGGTTTTCAGTTCTAAGAAGGGCATTACGGATGTGCCCTTTCGAGACATCGAATATTCAAAAAATTATCAACAAAAAAAACAAAATTTTGAATTAATTTGTAAGTACTTCATCAGCAGTAGCATAAACTAGTTAACCTAAATTTTTTATGTGGATAACTATTTTTTAACCCCAATTTAATACTCTCCGAACACACTTCTGAGGCTATCGGCAATTTCGCCCAAAGTGGCGTATTCCTCTACTGCAGCCAAGATATAAGGCATCAAATTCCGTTCCGTTTTTGCCGCTTCCTTCAAATTTTCCAAACTAATTTTCACCGCATCGTTATTACGCTCGGCCTTGAGCTTGTTGAGCTTCTCGGTTTGTATGGTCCTGATCGATTCGTCGATGTTGAGCACTTCGGTTAAGGCCTCGGTTTCCTGGGTAAATTTGTTCACCCCCACAATGATCCGCTCGGCACTTTCAATCTCCTTTTGGTACTGGTAGGCCGAGTTGGCAATCTCTTGTTGGATGTAGCCATTTTCGATGGCATTGACCGAACCGCCCATGGCATCGATCTTATCGATATAGGCCAAAGCCGCCGCCTCGATTTCATCGGTCAGGCTTTCTACAAAATAAGAGCCCGCCAAAGGATCAACCGTATCGGTAATGCCACTCTCGAAAGCAATAACCTGCTGAGTGCGCAAGGCGATTTTGGCCGCGGCTTCGGTAGGAAGCGAAAGCGCCTCGTCGTAGCCATTGGTGTGCAGCGATTGTGTACCGCCCAACACGGCGGCCATAGCCTGGTTGGCTACCCGCACCACATTGTTTAACGGTTGTTGTGCCGTCAAGGTAGATCCCCCGGTTTGCGTATGGAAACGTAGCATCATGGCCTTCTCGTCGGTTGCGCCCAAGGCCTTGGTGATGTGCGCCCACATGCGGCGTGCCGCACGGAACTTGGCAATTTCTTCGAAGAAATTGTTATGGCAATTAAAGAAGAACGACAAGCGCTTGGCAAAAACATTAATATCCAAGCCTTTTTCTAAAGCGGCATTTAAATAGGCTTTGCCATTGGCCAAGGTAAAGGCAAGCTCCTGCACTGCCGTAGAACCGGCTTCGCGGATGTGGTAGCCTGAAATAGAAATGGTATTCCATTTGGGCACTTCCTTGCTGCAGTATTCAAAAATATCGGTAATGATGCGCATGGAAGGCTTAGGCGGATAGATATAAGTTCCCCTAGCGGCATATTCCTTTAAAATATCGTTTTGGATGGTTCCCGAAATTTCCTTCAAGTTCGCCCCCTGCTTTTTGGCCAAGGCAATGTACATGGCCAATAAAATCGAAGCCGTAGCATTGATGGTCATGGAAGTGGTAATTTGCTGCAACTCGATGCCATCAAAAAGGATTTCCATATCCTTCAGCGAATCGATGGCCACGCCTACCTTTCCTACTTCGCCTTCGGCCATTTCATGATCCGAATCATAACCGATCTGCGTAGGCAAATCGAAAGCTACCGACAATCCCATGGTGCCTTGAGCCAACAGGTAGTGGTATCTTT
This sequence comes from Pedobacter sp. TM02, assembly GCF_059705275.1. NCBI lineage: Bacteria > Pseudomonadati > Bacteroidota > Sphingobacteriia > Sphingobacteriales > Sphingobacteriaceae > Pedobacter > Pedobacter sp. TM02. The sequence goes on along the minus strand of NZ_AP046530.1, from coordinate 700,177 downwards.
TGTTCGATTCTTCGGCGGTAGAGAAACCCGCATATTGCCTCATGGTCCATAAACGCCCCCTGTACATATCTTTTTGGATGCCCCTGGTAAAAGGGAACTTTCCAGGCATTTCATCCGAAGGCTTGGCAACAGTATATATATCTTTGATTTCAATACCAGAAGTGGTGGTGAACTTTTTCTCCGTCATAATTAATCTATTTGGTTATACTATAATATATAGGTGGCCTATGGCCATGCCACTAAAACAGGATATGGATATCTTGTTTGAGCAAATCTATGGTTAGCTGGTAGGGGTTTTGTTCGATGCTGCTCATGTGTAGCAGTATTTTGCGACTCAAATCTATACCGCTAGCCTCTGGTGGTAATCCTTCTACGGTGTTGTTGATCATGGCAATGGTATCGTCCTTGAGCTTTCGCACCACGTCCCAGCTTGCTGCACTGATATACAGTTGCTGTGTAATGTTGTGCTGGTATTCGGCATTTACCTCGTTAATGATCAGGGCCTGCAAGGCCGAAAGCGCTATGCCCGACTGGTGCAAGCGAACCAGCAGGTTTGCGGGGTTAATGCGCTCGATAAAAATAATTACCCGCTCATAGGCCTGCAAGCGCAAGGGCAATAACGTGGCGCGCTCCTCTTTTTGGCGCTCCAGCGATTTGAACCTAAAGTAATGCTGGATATCTCCCTTGACCAAAAGATAAGCTACTGTTACGGCAATAATGCCTCCCAGGCCCATGATGGCCGCTTGGGTTAAAAAATGCGCAATGTTCATTTTATTTGTTTATAAACCGTAATATTAATAAGTGCGACGGACAAAAATGTGCATTTATATTTATATTTGTTGAGTAATTTATTTTTTTCAATGGTTGGAACAGTTGCTAACCTAATTGCCATCCAAAACAATTGGGCCAAACTGGGCTGCTAATTTTAAATTTTATGAGTAACGTAGAAACTGCTTTTGCGCCTGTATCTTTTACTGAAACCGCAACAAAGGAAATCAAAAAGCTGAAAGACCAACAAGAGATTACCGAAGATTTTGGTTTGCGCGTTGGTGTGGAAGGCGGCGGTTGCTCTGGAATGAGCTATGTTTTGGGCTTTGACCAAAAGAAAGAAGGCGATCAGGAATTTGAGATCGACGGCATCAAAATATTCATGCATAAGGCACACCAAATGTACCTTTTGGGCATGCAAATAGACTGGCAAGACGGATTAAATGCAAGGGGCTTTACCTTTAATAACCCGAATGCCACCAGCTCATGCGGTTGCGGCACGAGTTTCTCGGTTTAACACATGATTGTTTGTAACATTTTAACAGGTCTCGTTGTCTTAACAGCGGGACTTTTTATTTTTATCCTCAACCGAATTTTATCTCCATCTGATGACTTATACTGAAAACGTAAGGCTTGCACTACAATCCATTAAAAGCAATAGGCTGCGCACCCTGCTTACCGCATTGATTATTGCTATTGGCTTGTCGGCCCTGGTTGGCATCTTAACCACTATCGATGCGATCAAAAAAAGCATGACCGAAGCATTTTCGAGTATGGGCGCCAATTCTTTTAACATCCGGAACCGGGGCACCGGCATCCGTATTGGCGGTTCGGGCAAACGTCCGAAACCATTCAAGTCTATCCGCTACGAAGATGCCATTGCGTTTAAGGAGCGATTGAACACGCCTGCCAAAGTAGCCATTAGCGTATATGCTACTTTCGGCTCTACCGTAAAATACGAACAGGAAAAAACCAACCCCAACACCAACATCCAGGGGATTGACGAAAACGGATTGGGCTCTTTAGGCCTGGAACTTTCGCAAGGGCGGAATTTTAATGCGGCCGAAGCACTGAGCAACAACAACATTTGCATTATCGGCAACGAAATCGCAAAGATTTTGTTCAAAGGCCAGCCTGCTATCGACAAGATTATCATGGCGGGCAACAACCGCTTAAGGGTAATTGGGGTATTGGCACCAAAGGGTTCGAGCATGGGCCCCAGCAGCGACCGGGCCGTATACATTCCCTTGTTCAAGGCCAAGCTCATCAATGCCAACAGTAATCCTTCTTATACCATCACCGTAATGGTGCCCAACAATGATTTGATGGACAACATTATTGGCGAGGCTACCGCAGAATTCAGGAATATCAGAAAGGTAAAAATAAGCGAACCCAACAATTTTGAAATCACCAAAAGCGATGCTGTTGCCCAAACGCTGTTCGAAAACCTCAAGTATGTGGTTATTGGTGGCGTGGCCATCGGCGCCATTACCTTATTGGGCGCCTCTATCGCCCTGATGAATATTATGCTGGTTTCGGTTACCGAAAGAACCCGCGAAATCGGGGTAAGAAAAGCCATCGGTGCCAACCCTGCCGTAATTCGCAAGCAGTTTTTGATTGAAGCCGTCGTAATTTGCCTGATCGGTGGTGCATTTGGTATTTTGCTGGGTATCGGCATCGGCAATATTATTTCGAGCATGATGGGCGGTTCGTTTATCGTACCGTGGTCGTCTATCGGTGGAGGCTTTGTAATCTGCGTATTCGTGGGAATCGTTTCAGGTTACTACCCTGCCAAAAAAGCTTCGAAACTGGATCCGGTTGAGGCTTTGAGGTACGAGTAGGCTTGTGAAAAGTCTGAAGCCTGAAATCCGAGGTCCGAGGTTGATAGTCAATGGCTGATGGCCAATGGTCTATTGTCATAGCAGCGTGCCCTTAACAATCTAATGACCAATGAACCCATAAACCTTATTAAAGCAAAAGGTTGTTGAGTTGTGGTTGCGAGAGGATATTTTGTAAGCGCTCTACGTATAAGCTTTCTTTCAAGGCATCAGCATGGCGCAAATGGTGCATATCGCTACCCAAAAAATCAATACAGTAATTATCCACCAGCTCATCGGCCGCCTGTTTGCACCCTTTGCCGTAATAACCCGTAAGCGAAATGGTATTCAACTGCAGCATACAGCCCGTATCCCTGATCTGCTCATAGCTTTCTAAAGAATTCTGATAGTAAGGGTAACGCTCTGGATGCGCCAAAACAGGCTGATAGCCTGCATCCTGCATTTTGGCTATGGCTTCGAACAAATTATGTGGCGGATTAACAAACGAGAGCTCAAAAAGCAGGAAGTTTTGGCCAAAGGTCAGTACGTTTTTCTTGGCGATCTTGTTTTCGAATGTTTCGTCCAAATAATACTCGGCAGCCGCCTCTACTGCTAAATCGATTTCGTTTTGCTGCAGGCCTTCTCTCAGGATATCCAATCCTTTTTGGATGGTTTCGGGAGTATTGCGGTAATAATCGGCCATGATGTGAGGTGTGGCTACCAACTTTTTAAAGCCCAGAGCCTTGAAGCGTTTGGCCAGCGCCAAAGAATCGTTGATGTTTTTTGCGCCATCATCAATACCCGGAATAATATGCGAGTGCATATCCGTTCCGATAGCGGAAAAGTTAAACTCAGGCTCCTTTTTCTTTTTAAACAACCCGAACAAGCTTACCTCCCTTTGTATTGGTTAGCATAATAGGCCTGATAATGGCCCGAAGTTACGTTATTGAGCCATTCTTCGTTATCCAAGTACCAGTCTACGGTTTTTTCCAGGCCTTCTTCAAACTGCAGGCTGGGCACCCAACCCAGCTCCTTTTGCAGCTTGGTCGAATCGATGGCGTAGCGAAGGTCGTGCCCCGCCCTATCGGTTACAAAGGTAATGAGCTTGGCCGATTCGCCTGCCTCACGCCCCAGTTTGCGGTCCATAATCCGGCACAGCAAGTGGATCAGGTCTATGTTTTTCCATTCGTTGTGCCCACCGATATTGTAGGTTTCTCCGCTTTTGGCTTGGTGAAAAATAACATCGATGGCACGGGCATGGTCTTCCACCCAAAGCCAGTCGCGCACATTCTCGCCCTTGCCGTAAACAGGCACAGGCCGGTTGTTTTTGATGTTGTTAATGGCCAAGGGGATTAATTTCTCCGGAAAATGGTGCGAGCCGTAATTGTTAGAGCAATTGGAAATCACCACATCAAGACCATAGGTATCGTGATAGGCCCTAACAAAGTGATCTGAACTTGCCTTCGAAGCCGAGTATGGGCTATGCGGATCGTAAGCCGTACTTTCGGTAAACATTCCCGTTTCGCCCAGCGCACCGTAAACCTCGTCGGTACTTACATGATAAAAGCGTTTGGCTACATAATTATCTTTCCAATATTCTCTGGCCGCGTTCAACAGGTTAACCGTACCGATTACATTGGTCATTACAAAAGCCAAGGGATTGGTAATGGAACGATCTACATGAGATTCGGCCGCCAAATGGATTACCGCATCAAAGTCTTCGGTTTTGAACAACTGGTTAATATCAACCGCGTTGGTAATGTCCATCTTGACAAAGCGGTAATTGCTTTTATCTTCCAGATCGGCCAGGTTGGCCAAGTTACCGGCATAAGTCAAAGCATCGAGGTTTACAATTTCGTACTGCGGATAGTTGTTTACCATCCTGCGTACCACATGCGAGCCAATAAAACCCGCACCACCTGTAATTAATATCTTCTTCATAACTTATACTTGTTCGGGCAGGTCCAGTTGCTTGGCAACTGTTGCCATGTTTCCTTGGTATATCTTGGTTAATATCTTGTTCATTTCATCCCTCAAGTCGTACTGGAGGTCTTCGTGCAAGCCTTTAAACTTCCGGATCGTCATCAGCACATACTTTACAAAGTAATTGGCTAAGACCTGCTCGTGGTTCCTGTACGACGAAAAAAGGCCGGTTTTAAAACCTAGTTCCGTATGGTTAACCAAAAACAGCCTGAGTTCTACTTCTTCATAATTGGCCTTGGTTACCTTGTAATTATGGTTCAACTGCTTGGCCAATTTACGCAATTGGGTCAGTACCTCTTTCGCATTTAGGTTTTTTAACGTTTTAAGGCCTTGCATTACCGTAACAATATTCTCCTTTAAGGCTGATACACGTTGCTTTAGGTCTTCTTCGTTTTCTAAAAGCACGAAATGAAGACGCTCGGTAAGCACCTTGTCTTTTCCCACCAAGCGAAGCAAAAGCTTATCTTTTTCTTTTGGCGGCAATGCCAAAATTTCTTGTTTAAGTTCCTTATGCTCGCTTAATTTCATTTAAAAGGGATTTGCTTTCAAATATTCCTCCCAAGCCCAGGCCGAACTCATCATTTCTTCTACACCAAGTTCGGCTTTCCAGCCCAGTACCTTATTAGACAAGCTCACATCGCCAAAGGTTTTTTCAATATCGCCTTCCCTGCGCGCACCAATTACATAATTCAGTTTTACACCAGTCGATTTTTCGAAGGCATGGATGACTTCCAATACCGATGAGCCTTTGCCTGTGCCTACATTAAAAACTTCGTAATTGGCGCCATCGCCGTCTTCCAGTCTTTTGATGGCCGCCACGTGTGCTTTGGCCAAATCAACCACATGGATGTAATCTCTGATGGCCGAACCATCTGGCGTATGATAATCGTTGCCGAAAACGGTAATCGGACCACGTTTGCCAATGGCTGATTGGGTAATAAACGGCACCAGGTTTTGTGGCACGCCAATAGGCAATTCGCCAATCAGCGCCGATGCATGTGCACCTACCGGATTAAAGTAACGCAGGGCAATGACTTTCAACGACGGCGTTACGGCACAGGTTTCGGCCAAAATTTCTTCGGCAATCTGCTTGGTGTTGCCATAAGGCGACTCGGCTTTCTTTACCGGTGCGCTTTCGGTTACCGGCAATACATCCGGCTGTCCGTAAACGGTACACGACGACGAAAACACCAATTTAATGTTGTTTTGGTAAGCCGTTAGGATATTAATGAGCGAATAAAAATTGTTTCTGTAGTATTTGAGGGGCTGCTGCACCGATTCGCCAACTGCTTTGAAAGCCGCAAAATGGATAACGCCACTAATATCTTGGTGCGCCTGCGCAAAGGCATGTACACCCTGCTCGTCGGTGAGGTCCAACTTGACAAACTCTGGCTTCTTGCCCGAGATTTTTTCGATCTGGTCTAAAATTTTCGGGTTCGAATTAGACAGGTCGTCTACTATGACAACATCGTAGCCTGCATTAAAAAGTTCAACTACGGTATGCGAGCCAATGTAGCCTGCTCCTCCTGTTACTAAAATCTTTTTCATTGTTTTTCGGGTAGGGTATATGATTTATTGTTTGTTATAGGTATTAAAGTCTTTATGCTCTTTGTTCACCAAAGCTTCTTTGGGCAACGATTTGAAGTACTCGTAGGTAATCTTCAGGCCTTCGGCTCTTGATACCTTCGGTTCCCAGCCCAACAGTTCCTTGGCTTTTGTAATATCCGGACGGCGTTGTTTGGGATCGTCAACCGGAAGGTCTTTGCAGACTATTTTCTGGTCGGTTCCTGTGAGCTTGATGATCTCTTCGGCAAAATCCATCATGGTAATCTCGTCGGGGTTGCCGATGTTTACCGGCAGCGCATAATCGCTGAACAGCAGGCGATAGATGCCTTCGATCAGATCGTCTACATAACAGAACGAACGCGTCTGGCTGCCATCGCCAAATACGGTCAAGTCTTCGCCCCTCAGCGCCTGCCCAATGAAAGCAGGCAATACGCGCCCGTCGTTCAGTCGCATGCGTGGCCCGTAGGTGTTGAAGATGCGCACAATGCGGGTTTCCAGCCCGTGGAAGGTATGGTAGGCCATGGTCATGGCTTCCTGAAAGCGCTTGGCCTCGTCGTAAACGCCACGCGGGCCGACCGGATTTACATTGCCCCAGTATTCTTCGGGCTGTGGGTTGACCGTTGGATCGCCGTATACCTCCGAAGTAGAGGCAATGAGTAACCTGGCCTGTTTTGACTTGGCTAAACCCAACAGGTTATGGATGCCCAGCGAGCCCACTTTGAGGGTCTGGATCGGAATTTTCAGGTAGTCTATCGGACTGGCCGGCGAGGCAAAGTGCAGGATATAGTCGAGGTTGCCCGGTACGTGCACAAACTTAGATACGTCGTGGTGGTAGAATTCGAAATTCTCCAGCTTAAACAGGTGCTCGATGTTACGCAAGTCGCCGGTAATGAGGTTGTCCATGGCAATGACATGGAAATCTTCCCTGATGAAGCGGTCGCACAAGTGTGAGCCTAAAAATCCGGCTGCCCCGGTAATCAATACTCTTTTCCGTTCCATTATACGATCAGTTTGCGTCCAACGCTGTTGTAATAATAACCGAGGTCTACCATTTTCTGCAGGTCGAACAGGTTCCTGCCGTCGAAGATGGTTTTATTGGCTAGGAGGCCTTCCATTTTTTCGAAATCCGGGTTGCGGAACACCGACCATTCGGTAGCGATCAGCAAGGCGTCTGCCCCTTGCAAAGCCTCGTACTGGTTGTTGGCATAGTCGATTTTATTGCCTAGCAAGGCTTTTACATTATCCATCGCTTCCGGATCGAATGCGGTAACCTTGGCACCACGGATCAACAGCTCGTCGATAATGTACAAAGCAGGCGCCTCCCTGATGTCGTCGGTTTCTGGCTTGAAGGCCAATCCCCACAAAGCAAAGGATTTGCCTTTGATGTCGCCGTTATAGTATTTGAGTAGTTTGTCTACCAATATCGTTTTTTGCTTCTCGTTTACCTGCATTACCGCTTTCAGCAACTGGAAATTATAGCTGTTGCTTTCGGCGGCTATCGCCAGCGCCTGCACGTCTTTAGGAAAGCAGCTGCCTCCGTAGCCGATGCCCGGAAAAAGGAAACGCTTGCCTATACGGTCGTCGGAGCCGATGCCCCTGCGCACCGCGTCAACATCAGCACCCACAATTTCGCACAGGTTGGCGATTTCGTTCATGAAGGTAATCTTAGTGGCCAGGAACGAGTTGGCGGCATATTTGGTCAGTTCCGAAGAACGTTCGTCCATAAAGAAGATCGGGTTGCCCTGGCGCACATAGGGTGCGTAGAGCTCAGCCATCAGTTTCTGTGCCTTTTCGCTGCGTGTGCCAATCACTACACGGTCTGGTTTCATGAAATCGTCGACCGCAACGCCTTCGCGGAGAAACTCCGGATTGGAAACCACATCGATTTCCACCTGGGTGTTCTCGTTAAAAACGGCCTGTACCTTGTCGGCCGTACCCACTGGCACAGTAGACTTGTTGATGATCACCTTGTACTCGGTTACCAGCTTCGAAATATCCTTAGCAGCACCCAAGATGTACGAAAGGTCGGCCGCACCGTCTCCGCCCGGAGGGGTTGGCAGGGCCATGAAGATGAGTTGCGATTCCTTGACCGCGTGGGCAAGATCGGTAGTGAACGACAAGCGTCCCTGCTCGATGTTGCGGTGGAACAGCACGTCGAGGCCGGGTTCGTAGATCGGCACTTTGCCATTCTTCATCTGCTCTACCTTAGCCTTGTCAATATCTACACAGATGACATTATTGCCCGTTTCTGCCAGGCAAGTTCCGGTAACCAAGCCTACGTATCCTGTTCCAATTACTGCGATCTTCATATATTAATTGAAGGTTTTAAATTTAATCGTTTATCTTCGGACGAAGATAAGAATTTAAGATGCAAAATGCTTTGGATTTATAATATTGGGATTGTCATTTATGGGCTTTTGGTAAGATTGGCATCGCTGTTCAATGCGAAAGCCGCACTCTTTGTTGCGGGAAGAAAAAACAGCTTCGAAAAAATGGCACAAAAAATAAATCCAGCCGACAGACCGATATGGTATCATTTTGCTTCGTTGGGAGAATTTGAACAGGGACGGCCGGTACTTGAAAAGTTGAAATCGCAATATCCGAACGTTAAAGTTGTGGTTACTTTTTTTTCGCCTTCGGGCTATGAGATCAGAAAAAACTATCTTTTGGCCGACGGTATTTTCTACCTGCCTTTAGACACGCCAAGCCACGCCCAAAAATTTGTGGCATTGGTTAATCCACGATTGGCTATTTTTACCAAGTACGAGTTCTGGTACCACTATTTCAAAACCCTGCATCAGCAACAAATTCCAATTTACATCATTTCGGGAATTTTTAGGCCAAATCAGCTCTTTTTCAAGCCCTATGGTGGCTTTTACCGAAAAATGCTTGGCTTTGTCAAACATTTCTTTGTCCAAAATGAGGAAAGCGTTCAACTCCTGCATGGAATCGGCATTAACAGGGTAAGCCTGAGTGGGGATACGCGTTTCGACCGAGTTTTTGAAAATGCGCTAAGGCCAAAGCAGCTTCCTGAAATAGAGGCTTTTTGTGGCCAAGAACCTGTTTTGGTGGCAGGCAGTACATGGCCAGCCGACGAGAAGCTATTGGTGGCACTGGCCAATCAAAACCCAGACTGGAAATTCATCATTGCACCGCATGAAATCGGTGCTTCGCATATTTCCGAAATCGAATTGTTGTTCCCAAACGCGGTTAAGTTTTCAGTCCTCGGTTCTCCATTGGCCCAAAGCTCCAATCTAAAATCTAAAATCTTAATTATTGACAACATCGGCATGCTTTCTTCGCTTTACCAATATGGCAAATTAGCCTACATCGGTGGCGGCTTTGGTGCAGGCATCCACAATACTTTGGAAGCCGTTGCTTTCGGTTTACCTGTTATTTTTGGCCCCAAATACGACAAGTTTCAGGAGGCCAAAGATCTAATAGCCATCGGCGTAGCCCAAAGCATTGGCAATGAAAACGAATTGCTCCATGCTTTTAACAGCTTAAAAAGCGAGGAGGAACTTAAACACAGAGCCAAAACCTACATCGAAAACAAAAAGGGGGCTACCGACATGATTATCGGTTACATCAAAGAAGAAATGAAGTTGTAATTTTTAGCTTTTGGCCAGGGCAACCAGGGCTTCTACAAATTTAGGATGGTCATTCAGGCTTTCAACCAACTGTACATGTTCGCCTCCCAGTTCCCTAAATTCCTTATGGTACTCCACCGTGATTTCGTAAAGGGTTTCCAGGCAATCAGCCACAAATGCGGGGCTAAACACCAACAAACGCTTTTTGCCCTCCTGAGCCAACCTTTTCAATACATCGGTGGTATAAGGCTGTACCCAAGGCTCTTTACCCAAGCGAGATTGGAAACAAACGGTATAATTTGCTTTGGCTATGCCCAACTCTTGGGCCAACAACCTTGCCGTATCATGGCTCTGGGCCGAATAGCAAAATTTATTGGTATCGTTTAAAGTTTGGCAACAAGCTTCATGTTTTAGGCAATAGCTTCCGGTATGGTCGCATTTAAGCAGTTGACGCTCTGGCAGGCCATGAAAACTGAACAAAACATGATCATAGGTTTCGGGACGATGTTTCCTGGCATTTTCGGCAAAAACCTCTATCATCAACTGGTTATCGTGAAAAGAATTGACAAAGCTGATGTTCGGTATGGTAGCCCATTTGCCTACCAGTTCCATGACCAGCTGCATAACCGAGCCGGTACTTGCAGAGGCATACTGCGGAAACAAGGGAATTACCTTGATGCTTTCGACCAAGCCTGCCTTTAATTTGGCTAAGGCAGCTTCGATAGATGGGTTTTGATAGCGCATGGCCAGCTCTACCTGGTAGCCATCGCCCAATTGCTCTTGCAGCATGGCGGCCTGTATCCTGCTGTAGTACAACAAAGGCGAGCCTTTCTCGTTCCAGATTTCCTTATAAAGCTTGGAGGTTTTAGGGCTACGGAATGGCACGATAATGCCTTTAACCAATAGGGTACGGTTAAATTTGGGAATGTCGATTACCCTGCCATCCATTAAAAACTGATCTAGATATTTCTTTACGTCTTTTACTTCCGGACTATCTGGCGTACCCAAATTGACTAATAAAACTCCCTTTTTTCCCATAATTATAGTTCAAAGATTACCCCTATTGTTGGCAATATATTACCACTGGTGTTGGTTAATAATTTTGTTCTGAAACGTGTTGGATCTCCCAAGGCATCTTGCGGATTACCATTGGCATCTCGGTCTAGCACCAGCTGCGCCTGGGTTTCGTATTTGTTATAAGTTAAATTCTGAATGTCCAAATATACGTTAAGGTTAAATTTCTTAAAAGGGTACTTTTTATCCACCCTTACATCGAGCTGATAAAAACCTTTTAAACGGCTGTCATTCAACCTATCGTAATCAGGAATTCCTTGCGGAAAAACCGAATAATTACTTTTTAATGATGAATAGGCTATATCATAAGGCGTATAAGGCGCCCCGCCACTTAACCGCAGCTTAGCACCGATTTCCCAGTTCCGAGGCAAAAGCTTTCCGGCCGTCATGCTCAAAATGTAGCGGTTGTTCCAGCTCGACTGCACATATTCTCCATTCTTATCTTCAAATTCGCTCCTGAAAAGAGTAAGCGCCAAAATACCGTAAAATCCCCGGTTTAAGCGCTGTTGGGCAAAAAACTCCAAGCCATAGCTTCTGCCTTTGGTGGTCCCCATTACAGGCTTATTGCCCACTACGCCAAAATCTGCACCCAAATTAGCCAGGGGAACATCATCATTAAATACCTTAACCATTGGATAATTACCGTAGTGTTTGTAAAACCCCTCAACCGTAAACTTGGTGTTTTTGAGGGTGTTGTATTCAAATCCTGCCACCAGTTGCGACGACCTGATATAGTCGATATTGGCATTGGCCAATATGCCACCAGTCTGTTCCCTAAAGCCCAGCACGGTATAAGCAGGCAGTTGATAGTAGATGCCCGTATTGAAGTTGAAGCTTATTTTTTCGCTAAAGTTATACGATGCCGAAAAACGTGGAGAAAGCGTTTTTAGCGGATTCCCCATTTCACTATTAAAACTATTTCCATCTAGTCTTAATCCAAACGAAAGGTTTAACTTATTGTCCAGGTAAGGTGCGCTCACTTGTGCAAAAGCGCCATATTTGATCAAGTCGATTTCTGAAGCATAGTTTTCGGTGCCTCCCGGCAAAACCTGCAGGCTATTGGTGGTATAATTGGCTGTTTCGATCCCTGCTCCAAAATTGATTTTGTAGCTGCCTTCTAGCGACGAATTTTCGAACCGTAGCTTGTTTTCGGTCTCGGTAGAACGATAATTCAAGGTCTGCAGTTTGTTTTCGTCATTATCTTGAAACTTATCGGCCCTATTGCTCAGGTAATTCCTGCTTAGCACAAAAGTTGAAAAGCCCTTTGAACGGTAATTTTTATAAACCGCGCCAATGGTGTAGTTTTCTTGCTTATTTTCGGGCAGATTGGCCAAGATATACTGATTGTTTTCCGTTTGCTTCGTATTAAAATTGAGCACTGATTTGTCTAATGCACCCAAACCCAATAGCGTTAATTCGTTCTTGGTATTGAAACGGCTTTTGAGCTTGAACTGGAAATCTTGGTAAGAGGGTAAAAAAGGAAGGCCCAGTACCTTAAAAAGGCCTTGCAAATAAGACAGGCGGTATGAAGCCATATAGCTTGTCTTTTCGCCGATTGGCCCCTCTCCCATCAGGGCAAAATCACTAGAGCCCAAAGTTAACGATGCCTCTGGCCTTACCTGACTGCCATCTTTTTGCTTGAATTCGAATACGGAACTTAACGCATTGCCTCTTGCGGCCGGAAATGCTCCTGAATAGAAATCGACCTCTTTGATAAAATCGACATTGATCAGCCCAACAGGACCGCCTGAGGAACCTTGGGTAGTAAAATGATTGATGTTCGGAATTTCGACCCCATCTAAATAAAAGCGATTCTCGTTTGGTGCACCTCCACGAATAATGATGTCATTGCGAAAACTGACCGGCGCCGAAACCCCAGGCAACGACTGGATTACTTTAGAAATATCACGGTTACCTCCAGGATTTCGCTTAATTTCGGTAGCTCCAATAGTCCTGAGCGACAAGGGGCTTTCTATAGGCTTGATAAATTTTGGCCTTTGGATAAGCACCTCATTCAGCTTGCTAACCTCGGCCTCCAAGGCAACATCCATGGTCATTGGCCTGGCATTGCTTACCAAAACATCAAATACCGCCTTCGATTGGTAACCTACAAGACTGAACTGAAGATTATAAACACCGGGCAACAGGCCATTGAGCGTATAATTACCTAAACTATCAGAGATAGCAACCTGTTGTTTGCCCTGTATGGCCACATTTACCCCCATTAAGGGCTGATTGCTAAAAACATCGGTTATTTTACCCTTTACCATAGCATTTTGGGCAAAAACATGAACAGAGGAAATCAGAAAAACAAAAAGTAGAAAGCGTTTCTTCAACATCATCTTAATTTAATCTTAATTAATTGTACTACGAAGAAAATGGTCGAACGGATTGACATAAACAAATTTCTTGATTTGCTTAGTAAGCCTCTAGTGTGGTTTTTACGTTTTCCATAAGCCACATCGGGGTTGAGGTAGCACCGCAGATGCCTACTTTATCGCTTGGAGAGAACCAGTTTTTGTCCAGTTCTTCTACATTGGAGATAAAGTAAGAATTGTCATTGTGCTTTTTGCATACATCGTAGAGCACTTTGCCGTTCGACGATTTTTTACCTGATACAAAAACGATCTTGTCATAACCGGCCACAAAATCTTCCAGTTCTTCGTAACGATTAGAAACTTGGCGGCAAATGGTATCGTTGGCTTTTACTTCATAGCCCCTATGGAGCAACTCTTCCTTAATCTGGTAGAATTTATCGGTACTCTTGGTGGTTTGGCTGTACAAGGTAAACTTATTGGGCAGCTGCAGCGAGTCGAGTTCGGCCAGGTCTTGAAAAACAATGGCTTTGCCATCAGTCTGCCCCTGCAGGCCAATCACTTCGGCATGGCCATGCTTGCCAAAAATCAGGATCTGTTCTTTATCGTCGTGCGAGTTTTTAATCCGGTTCTGCAGTTTGAGTACCACCGGACAAGAAGCATCGATCAGCGTGAGGTTGTTATTGAGTGCCAACTCATAAGTTGAGGGGGCTTCGCCGTGCGCCCTGATGAGTACTTTTTCGTTAGAAAGCTGACGCAGCTGCTCGTGGTCGATAATGCGTAACCCCTTAGCTTTTAAGCGTTCTACTTCTTCGTCGTTGTGTACAATATCGCCCAGGCAATAGAGGTAATCCTCATGGTCGAGGATATCTTCGGCCATATCAATGGCGTATACTACCCCAAAGCAGAAACCCGACGACTTGTCAATCGTAACGTTTAAATTGTACTCCATCCTGCGCTCTGTTATTTTTCACAAAAATACATAAAAAAGGTGAGGTTGAGTACAGCCTCTTTGGCCTTCGCGTCATCCCAAATTCAACTTTATCTAAAGGCTTGGTTGGCAACAAACCATCTTAGCTGAGGTAAACACGGTCTTCTTCGCCTTCTACATCCATTACCACGTCAACATGCTCCTTTAAAATGGTAGAAAGTTCCAATCCAACGAAATCTGTAGCAATCGGGAATATTTTATGGCTTCTATCTACCAATACCACCGTGCGGATTTTTTTGTGTGGGGTATTCAAAAACACACCCAAGCCATAGGCCAATGTTTTGCCGCTATTGAGCACATCATCAACCAAGATCACCACTTTGTTTTTCCATACGCTTTCGGGCAAGTCGGTTTTGGCCACCAGTTTGCTGCTTTGTTTTTCGAGGTCTACCCGCAACAAGATCAGGTTGAAGCTTGAGATTTCCTGCAGTACTTTTTGCAGGCGCAGGGCCAGTTTGTAGCCACGGTCCCAAATTCCAGCCAGCACCAGCTCCTTCTCTCCTAAATTGTCTTCCAAAATCTGATAGGCAATGCGATTGATCTTCTGCGCAATCTGCTGTTTATCTAGAATAAGTACCTGGTTTTCGGGCATAATGAAATTGTTTGATCTTGCCTACAAAAGAACAAATTAAACCTCAAAATCAAATACAAAAAATTATTTTTAGCAAATCCTGCAACGTTTTGGCAGGCATCGGCGTCTAATCATTACAAACCCTAAAGCAAAAAGAATCATGAAATTGACCAGTATCAGAAAAATCAGCCTCCTTTTAATAGCAACTTTTGGCTTTGGCCTTAGCTTGGCCTATGCCCAAGGCAACAGAAGCGTAAGCGTAAAAAGCTTTGACCAACTTACCGTAAGCAGCGGCATTGACATGTACCTGACCCAAGGTGGCACCGAAAGCCTTACCATCAAAGGCAACGACGATGTAATTAAGGATGTGGTGGTAGAACAAAACGGAAGCAGCGTAGTAATCAAATACAAAGAGGGCATCAACTGGAGCAGGCTGTTCAAAAACCAATCGATAAAGGTCTATGTGAACTACAAAAACATCAAAAGCCTTACCTCGAGCGGGGGTTCTGATGTATACACCCAAAATACCATGAAGGCCGACCAGCTGAACGTAAGAGCCAGTGGCGGTTCTGATGTAAAACTGACCCTAAACTGCAGAGACCTTACCTTGAGCATTAGTGGTGGCAGCGATGCCGACTTAAAAGGAACTGCCGAAAACATGCAGGCAAGTGCTTCTGGCGGTTCTGACATAGACGCTTTTGGATTTGTGGTAAACAATGCCAAAGTAAACGTAAGCGGCGGTTCTGATGCCAACATCTACGTAAACAAAGCGTTGGAAGCTGGTGCAAGCGGCGGCAGCGATATCCACTACAAAGGCAATGCCTCGCTCAAAAAAACCACTTCGTCAAAAAGCGGCGACATCAACCACGTGAATTAGTTTTAGTTTTTTTGTTTAAATAGCAAAGCCCATATCGCACATGCAATATGGGCTTTCTTTTTTGTAGGCCAAAGGCTAGTTTGCTGCTTTCGGATATGGATAGTACACAAAATTGGCGCCTTCGGGTACAATGACGAAAATGCACATGTAGTTTTCCGGCTTTTTGTAGCTTTTGAGGAAATGCTCTTTTTTATCGGGATGGATAATTCCTTTTTGAACAAATTCTTCCAAAGTTGAGGCCTGGATAGTCCATGCCGTATTGAGCTCCTCGCGGTTCAAAATCAGCTCGCCAATGCTTACTTCATGTTGGTGGGCAATAAAAATAGGATGGGAAGAAATACCTTCTACCATAATTTCGACGGCAACCTCCTTGATCGAATCGGCATAAAAAGCCAGATCTTTTTCCAGGCTTACCAAAGGGCTTTTGCGTTCTGGCGCCTGTTCCTTATTGCCATTTTGGCCTAAATTGCCTAATAATTCTTCTGATTCCATTTCTTAAAACTTGATTTCTTTTTTCAGGACGATAAATTTATCATCGGTTAGGCTATCGGTTAAAAGCGCATAGCCTTGACCGGTTTTGATTACTCTCTTTGCTAACGGATATTGGTCTGAACAAAAATACATGCTGCCTGTTTTAACCAGTTTCCAGCTATTATGCTTTAACGAAAACAGGTTGACGGTTGACCAACAGCTGCTGAACCATTCTGGCCTGAGCAGCAATTCGGGCTGTCCGTCGCCATCCAAATCGCCTAACCAAACAAGATGCGCGCCGATTGCCTTGTCGAATGACAGCATTGGCCAATTTTTAGGCGCAAAAAATACATTGATGAGGTAGCTTTTTTGCTTGTCGCCCATATCATCGTCAACCAGCTTGTTTCTGACCACAAAAGCCGTATCGGCAGGCGTTAGCAAAATGGTATCAACGCTTTGCTTTTTCCAATCGACTTTGGGTCTGGCAGGTACTTCGGCCACGCTTGGCTTTGTTACTGCGCCATCAGTTTTGACCTTGCCCCTACAGGCAACCAAAACCATCAAAGCCAACAAACAAATCCAAATATTTTTCATCTGTTTACCATTGCGACGGCCTTAACCAGCCGTGATGTTATTTTACTTCAGTTTGAGCAAAACCACGTTTTCTACGTGTTGTGTATGCGGAAACATATCAACGGGTTTTATCCGTACCACTTCGTACTTTTCTTTGAGCAGCGCCAAATCCCGTGCTTGCGTAGCGGCATTGCAGCTTACGTAAACGATCTTTTCGGCTTCCATTTCCAACAGGCGATCTACCACATCGGCATGCATACCGGCGCGTGGCGGATCGGTAATCACTACATCGGGCTTGCCATGACCGGCAATAAAATCGGCCGTTAGGATATCCTTCATGTCGCCAGCATAAAAAAGCGTATTGTTGATACCGTTCAACTCAGCATTAAATTTGGCGTCTTCAATGGCCGTTGGCACGTACTCGATGCCTACTACCTGTTTTACGCTACCAGCCACAAAATTGGCAATGGTTCCGGCGCCAGTATATAAATCGTATACCAGTTCATCGCCCTTAAAACCTGCAAATTCTTTGGTGATTTTATACAATTCGTAGGCTTGCTCTGAATTGGTCTGATAAAAAGACTTGGCCCCGATCTTGAATTTCACCTTGTTGGCTTCCGACCCATCGAGCGACATCGCCTCGAAAATATGATCCCTGCCCGAATAAACAATAACTTCCTGATCAAAAATGGTATCGTTTCTTTTTTGGTTAACGATATATAGGAGCGAGGTAATTTCGGGAAAAGCCGTCTTTACGTGCGCCATCAACCCGTCGATCTGCTCTTGGCTGGCATAGGCAAAAACCACCACCACCATCAGCTCGCCCGTTGAAGAGGTACGGATAATCAGGTTGCGGAGCGCGCCCTCGTGGTTGCGCAGGTCGTAAAAACTCAGGTCGTTTTGCAGCGCATATTCGCGAATGCGCAAGCGAAGACTGTTGCTCGGCTCTTTTTGCAGGTAGCAATGTTCGATATCCAGAATTTTATCGAAACGCAAAGGCACGTGAAAGCCCAAGGCATTCATTTCCTTATCATCGCGCTCTATCTGCATATCGCCGGCATTGAGCCAACGTTTATTAGAAAAAGTATATTCGAGTTTGTTGCGGTAGTACCTGTTTACGGCCGACCCCAGGATAGGTTCCATGGCGCTGGTATCTACCTTGGCCAGGCGTTGCAGCGCAGCTTCTACATTCTTATGTTTGAAACGCAGCTGGGCTTCGTAGTCCATGTGTTGCCATTTGCAACCTCCACAAGTACCAAAATGGCTACAGAAAGGGTCGGTACGCAGGTCGGAAGGTTTTTGGAGCTTTTCGATTACCGCTTCGGCAAAGTTTTTCTTTTTCTTCACCAAGCGAACATCTACCACGTCTCCAGGAACGGCTTTGTCTACAAAGATCACCAAATCATCGGCTTTGCCCACCCCCTTGCCTTCTTCGGCAATATCAATAATCTGCAACTCGGGAATTACAATCGGAGCGCTATTTCTTCTGTTTCTACTCATTGATGCAAATATACGAAAAGTCGCGTTGATAGTTTTGCTGGGCTAGAGGCTAAAGACTAAAGCTGAAAGACCAAAGAAGGCGGAAGACAGAAGGTATGAGGCAAAAGGTCAAATAAGATAGTCAAGTTAAGAGCTTTCCATCTCCGGCGAACCTTGGGAAGTTTTTCTTTTTGCTATTGAAACAGAAAATACAAAGCATAAAGTTCCATTCGGATTGACAAATCCGCACCAGGATAATTCAGCTGAACTTATTACTGTCCAAAAACTTTAAGGATTAATCCAAAAAAGCCTTCAACCAGGTTAAAGTTCATGTCGAATTGCTCGTCAACCATTACAGAAATTTCTAAAACTTCTTTACTCATCGCCTATTTTATTGCTATTTGAACAAAAATACAATATTTTGAACCAAAAACCAAAACGGTATATATTAAATTTATGTAAAGGATTTCGATATCATGAAGGTGTTCTTATATTTGTTTATACACTAACCCACTTATGAATCTCAAAACGCTCTGGACCATCATTCTTAAAACATTGGGTGTCTATTTCCTGCTCCACTTGATTGCGGCAGCCAGCCAACTTGTAGCGGGCTTATTATCTTTTGCAAGTATGCCTGTTGATGCATCGACTATGGCCTACGTCTTAATGCCATTGATCATGTTCACCATTTACCTTTTCATTCCATTGGTTCTGATTTTTAAAAGCGCCTGGCTGATCGAAAAGCTAAAACTAACGCAAGGATTTGAACAAGAAAGAGTAGATGCCAATATTAACGGAGGCGCGGCCATCAATATCGCATTAATTGTTTTAGGCGGTTATGTTTTTATCGACTCGGCGCCGGTATTTTTGCAACAGGCCTTTACTTATTTACAAAATGGAACCGATCAACCAAACAACACAGGGTCTGGCAGCATGCTCATACAACTGGCCAAAACAATTATAGGTGCATTCCTGGTTTTGAAGCACCAAGTTGTGGGCCAGTTTATCATTAAACAAAGCCAAGCCAACGATTAGACTCTAATTTTAAGAAACCTATTACGAATTACAACGCCGCCTTAACCAGATAAGGCAGGATTTCTTTTTGAAAGGTGACAAAGTTTTTGCGCACATCGGCATCGCTAACCGAGGTAAAGGCAAACGAGAAAACAATGCTTTTGCTCGCTTTGAGCAAAAAGGCCAAACCTCCCCTACGCGCCGGGTTTTTCTTGAAACTATCAAGCTCGAGGTAGGCCGATAGCAACAAAGCCTCCAATTGATCTGACAGGTGCTTCAAAAACTCTTGCGAATTGGCGTTTTCGCGCACAAAATCCCAGCCGATAAACTCGTTGCAAACCGTAAAAGACAGGCGGCAGGTTTTCATGACCAAGGCTTTCAGGTGCTCTTCTTCGCTGGCAAACTGTACCTTGTTGCTTAAAATTTCGTGCAGGTTTACATCCAGGTAATCCATCAAAATGGCATCTAAAACCTGTTCTTTGCTATCAAAATACTTATAGATGGTAGCCTTGGCGATACGTGCTTTTTTGGCGATCTCGTTTACGCTGGTTTTATGGTAACCATATTTCCTAAACAGCTCTTTGGCTGCTTTGACAATGCTTTCTTTTATTTTTTCTGGTTCCATTAATTAGTCACCTGTAAATTATTGCCTGCAATGGCAACATTATATCGTTTTAAAGATGTTTTGGCTGGCGCCTTTACCGGGCTTCCGTCGTACAAAGAGTACTTTGCACCAGAAACAGGATCGGTTACCGTAATCACAGGATCGTCTAAAACCACTGCATTTTTCTTTTCTGGATTTACCGTACTGCAACGGTCGTAGGCCACGTAGGCATTATCTGGCCGGCGATAAATAACAATCCCCGCAACGCCGTAGCCATTTAGGGTTACTGCCCCACCGGGACTGCTCAACCTGCTGAGCCTCGGATCGGTTAACGGTGCGCTAAAATTTACGGGATAATCGGGTATGAAGTTATTTTCTTTGGCACAAGACGAAGCCATCAGCACCACAAACAATATCCCGATCAGTCTTTTCATCTTAGATCAATGCGCTTTTATATTGTTTAAGGAAACGCACGTCATTCTCGGAGAACAGGCGCAGGTCCTTGATTTCGAATTTCAGGTTGGCAATACGTTCAATGCCCATTCCGAAGGCAAAACCGCTGTATTTTTTGCTGTCGATGCCACAGTTCTCCAAAACATTCGGATCAACCATACCGCAGCCTAAAATCTCAACCCAGCCACTGTATTTGCACATTTGGCAACCTTCGCCCTTGCAAATGGTACAAGAAATATCCATCTCGGCCGATGGCTCGGTAAAAGGGAAATAAGATGGCCTGAAACGTACTTTGGTACCCTCGCCATAAAGCTCTTGTACAAAGTAGAAAAGGGTTTGTTTCAAATCGGCAAATGATACTTTCTCGTCTACATACAAGCCTTCTACCTGATGGAAGAAACAGTGTGCCCTTGCCGAAATGGCCTCGTTGCGGTATACACGACCCGGCATCAACGCCCTGAAAGGAGGCTGTCCGGCTTCCATCATCCTTACCTGTACCGATGAGGTATGGGTACGCAAAGCGATATCGCCTTTTTCGCCGCCCTTTTTTATGAAGAAGGTATCCTGCATATCTCTTGCCGGGTGTTCTTCAGGAAAGTTCAAGGCCGAAAAGTTATGCCAATCGTCTTCAATTTCCGGTCCTTCGGCAACGCTAAAGCCCAGTTTATTGAAAATTTCGATGATTTCTCTCCTAACCAAGGCCAAGGGATGACGGGCACCCACTTCGAAGCCTTCGCCAGGCAGCGTTAAGTCTAGTTGCACATGACCGGCCAAGCCTTGCTCACTTTCGACGGTTTCGTTTAGCGCTTGGTATTTGGCTTCTGTTAATTGCTTAAATTCGTTCAGTACTTTGCCCAAAACCCGCTTTTCTTCTGGAGAAACGGCTTTGAACTGGTCGAAGATATCTTTGATTATACCTTTGGTTCCCAAGAATTTAATGCGGAACTGCTCGAGTTCGTCGGCATTATGGGTATCAAATGCATTGACCTCTGCGGTGTACTGTGTAATTTGGTCTTGTAACATCTGCCAAATATACGGCATTTAATAGAAATATTTGGTGTTGCCCGGTTCAAAAATCATCTTGAATGCATTTATTACAAGAAAATGAACTAAGCGGCACCAAAACGCGGCCTCAAAAAATGCTAGTCTATGTTTTTATGGAGGAAGCTGCAGGTTTTGTCTAGCACCAGCACCCATTTTCCGGCTTGGTTAAAGGTATGGTCGGCTCCGGCAACAAACAGCAATTCGTTGGGCACCTTTAGCAAATTGAGCTGGGCACCAAATGCGCTGTAGGTGTTAAAATCCTGTTTGGGCAAACCTTCAATGTCATTGTTTTCTGGAAAAACATTCAGTGTAGGAATTTTTCGATTGGCATTGGCGGTATAAAGTGGGCTGATGGCTTTGTAATAGGCTTCGTTGGCCACATTCACCTCGTAACCCGTGTAGCGATAGCCTGCTTCCAGCACATAAGGGGGCAATTGCTCCCAGTTGGGAAAATTGGTAAACAAAATATCTAATGCACCGGCCAAATTGGCGATGGCTTTTACCTTGCCGTTATTTTTCGCATCGTAGCCATAGAGCAGCCCTAGCGTGGCTCCCGCACTGTGTCCAACCAAGGCGAGCCTGTTGCCACTAACCACCCATTCTTTGGCATGCGCCAATGCATAATCGACTACGGCCCCTACATCGGCCACTTGGTCTTTTATTTTAATGGCACTTTCGCGGTGTACGGGTAAGGGCTGACTGAACAAGCCGTTGCCATCTACCAAACGATAATTGACATTGAGCACGGCAAAGCCGCTGCTGGCCAGGTATTTGGCTTGGGCAGTAAATTCGTTCTTATCTCCACCGATAAAACTGCCACCATGCAACAAAATAATAATACCGGTATTGGTGGTGCGGTTGGCCGGCAGGTAAACATCCAGCGTTTGCCAGGCATCACTGCCATAGCTTACATTGAGCATCGTTTCAGCTTGGGCAGCTACCTGAAAAGAAGGCGGATCGCTCTTCTCGCATTGGGAAAAAAGCATGAGGCCAATCAGCCCCATGCCTATCATCATTAAACTTCTTTTCATTGAGCTAAAGCAAAGCCTATTTAATTACGCCTAATTCTTTGCCCACTTTGGTAAAGGCGGCAATGGCCTTGTCTAAATGATGCTGTTCGTGGCCGGCAGAAAGCTGCACCCTGATCCTGGCTTTGCCTTGTGGCACTACCGGATAGAAAAATCCGATTACGTAAATGCCTTCCTCGAGCATTTTGCTGGCAAACTGCTGCGCAATTTTGGCATCGTACAGCATTACCGGAACAATCGGGTGGAAACCAGGCTTGATATCGAAACCAGCTTCGGTCATTTTTTCGCGGAAATATTTGGTGTTGTTTTCTAATTTATCACGCAGCTCGGTCGTTTCGCTCAACATATCCAATACCGTAATCGAGGCACCGGCAATAGAAGGCGCCAGGGTATTAGAGAACAGGTAAGGGCGCGAACGTTGGCGCAACATGTCGATAATTTCTTTCTTGCCCGAGGTAAAACCACCTGAAGCACCGCCAAGGGCTTTGCCCAAGGTACCGGTAATGATATCGATCCTGTCCATGACATTAAAGTGCTCGTGTGTACCACGACCGGTTTTGCCAATAAAGCCTGAGCAATGCGATTCGTCTATCATGACCAAAGCTTCGTATTTATCGGCCAAATCGCAGATTTTATCCAAAGGAGCTACCGAACCGTCCATAGAAAAGGCACCATCGGTAACGATAATGCGGTGACGACAGTCTTTGGCCGAAATCAACTGCTGCTCTAAGTCGGCCATATCGATATTTTTGTAGCGAAAACGCTGCGCCTTGCAAAGCCTTACCCCGTCAATAATCGAGGCATGGTTCAGTTCGTCTGAGATAATGGCATCTTCCGGGCCGAACAAAGGTTCGAAAACCCCACCGTTGGCATCGAAAGCAGCCGCATATAAAATGGTATCTTCGGTACCCAAAAACTGGGAAATCTTGGCCTCTAGCTCTTTGTGGATATCTTGCGTACCGCAGATAAAACGTACAGAAGACATTCCGTAGCCATGCTCGTCTATCGCTTTTTTGGCCGCTTCGATCACTTTAGGATGCGAAGACAATCCGAGATAGTTGTTGGCACAGAAGTTAAGCACTTCTGCTCCGGTGCTTACCTTAATGGCAGCACCCTGAGGCGTTGTAATGATACGCTCGCGTTTGTATAGTCCGGCGTTTTCTATTTCTTCTAGTTCTTGCTGCAGAACGGGCTGTAAAGTTTTATACATATTTATTTTTCATTTAAGATGCAACCATTTTGCTGGCAGATTGCTCTACAAATATAAGACACGTTAACAAACTTTAACAGTTTAAATGTGTTAAGTTCCAGAACTTAATCGATATTTATAATTTAATACACTTATATGAAGAAAATTTTCCTCTCCCTGTTTTTTGTGATCACAGCCCTGAATTCTTTATTTGCGCAACAATATCAAGTGAGCGGAAAAATAACCGACAACAAGGGCGAGATTATCCCCTTTGCTTCGGTATACATCAAAAACACTACGCATGGCGTATCGGCGAACGTAGATGGCCTTTACAAACTTGCGCTCGACAAGGGAAACTACACCTTGGTTTACAAGGCCATTGGCTACAAGGCAACGGAAAAAACGATTGCGGTAAGCGATAACCTGACGCTAAACACAACATTGGCCGAAGAAAGCTATACTTTGAACAATGTAGTGATCAGGGCTAATGCCGAAGACCCCGCCTATGCCATCATCAGGCAGGCCATTGCCAACCGGAAAAAACACCTGAACGAGGTAGACGAGTACAGCAGCGATGTATACATCAAAGGTCTGCAGAAACTGGTGGGCGCACCGAAAAAATTCCTGGGTCGCGACATTCAGAAAACCTTAGACCTCGATACCAACCGCAAGGGCATTCTCTATTTATCCGAATCGCAATCAAAGTTCAGCTTTAAGCGTCCGGGCAAGGTTAAAGAAGAAATGGTATCATCTAAAGTATCCGGACGAAGCAATTCCTTCAGTTTCAACAAAGCCTCAGACCTGATCATCAACTTCTACGAAAACCTTTTGCTGGAAGGCTCGGGACTGAGTTCGAGGAGTTTTGTTTCGCCTATTGCCGACAATGCGCTTTTTTATTACAAATACAAATTGTTGGGAACTTCCGAAGAGAACGGAGTAACCATCAACAAAATAGAGGTAATGCCGCGTCGCACCAACGACCCGGTATTTAGGGGCATTATTTACATTGCCGACGACAGCTGGAGATTGATGGGCACCAATTTATACCTCACCCAAGATGCGGGCATCAACCTGATCGATACCCTGAACATCAGCCAACAGTTTATCAAAGTAGAAAATGTTTACATGCCATCGAGCATTAAGTTCCAGTTTAACGGCAGCGTGTTCAAATTCAAGTTCGAAGGCTATTTTGTAGGGGTTTACAGCAACTTTAACATCCATCCCAATTTTCCTAAAAACTATTTTACGGCCGAAATCCTGAAAGTAACCAGGGCCGTCAACAAAAAAGACTCGCTGTATTGGGCCAACAATAGGCCTATTCCACTAACCGACGAAGAAAGGTACGATTACAAGCGGAAAGACAGCATCGCCCTGCGCAAGGAATCGAAGCCATACCTGGATTCTTTGGAACGCGAAAACAACAAATTCGGCCTTGTCAAGCTCGCGCTTACCGGCTACAGCATAAACGACAGGTACAACAAGCGTTATTTCTATTTCGATCCGCTGATGCGTTCTGTGCTTTACAACACGGTTGAAGGCGTTGCGCTAAAATATGGCATTACCTACAGGAAGCAGCTCGAAGACCGCAAGTTTTACAGCATCAGGCCAGAGGTGCGATACGGTTTTTCGAATCGTATATTTACAGCTAACCTCAGTGGAAACTACTATTACGATCCTTTGAAAAGAGCCAGCGTGAGCGCCTCTTTTGGCAGCGAGATTGCCGACCTGAACCGCTATGGCTCCATGAGCTTATTAACCAACTCGATCAATACCCTGCTTTTTGAACGAAACCTTTCTAAATTCTACAAAAAGGAGTTTGCCAACGTGGCGACCACCAGGGAGCTGGCCGACGGACTGCAGGCTTCGGTTGCCGTAGAATACACCAGAAACCACACGTTGGAAAACACCAACAGTTTTAAAATCAGGGACGTCAAGAACCGGGAGTTTACTTCGAACAATCCGTTTACACCGGATTCGGAAACCCCGCTTTTCCCTACCTACAACTCGTTTAATGTAAGTGCCACATTGAGTTACACTATCGGCCAAAAATACATTACCCGACCTGATGGCAAATTTTACGAGGATTCGAAATACCCACGCTTTCAGTTGGGCTACAGAAAGGGCATCAAGAACGTTTTGGGCAGCGATGTAGACTACGACCTGGTTAGCCTGGAAGTTTACCAAGAACGCATCAGCGCTGGCTTATTGGGTTTTTCGTCGTTTGTTTTGGGTGCCGGCAAGTTTCTGAACAACACAGCTGTTTTTTATCCAGACAGCAAACATTTCAGGGGCAACAATTCGACCATTTTCCCTCCTAACCTGCGCAAGTTCAGGTACCTTGATTTTTACATCTACAGCACCGACAAACAATACTTCGAAGCGCATTTCGAACACAATTTTGCAGGTTTCATGACCAATAAAATCCCTTTGTTGCGCAAATTGAAGCTTGAAGAACTGGTAGGCATCAATTATTTAACCCAACCGCAAAAAAGAAACTACACCGAATATTATTTCGGCCTGCAGCGCCTTGGTTTTGGGGTAAGTTATGGCTATGCCTACGATGGCAACAAAAAAGTAGAAGAAGGCTTCAGGATTTCGTACGGCTTCTAAAGCGTCACAACAAGGCAAAAGGCAGCGGGCTAAAGAATAATTAAGGACTAAACCTTTGCCTTTTACTTTTTTACCTTCCGCCTTTTTTGCTATCTTTGCAACGCATTAAACGCCGTTTGCAACGGTATCAATGAATTATGAATTATCAGACTTTACTTTACTACTGCTATTCTCCAATAGCTGAGGCTGAACAATTTGCAGCCGACCACCTTGCTTTTTGCAAATCTTTGGGCCTTGTAGGCCGTATCATTGTAGCCGACGAAGGATTGAACGGAACCGTTTCTGGAACTGTTGAAGCTTGCGCTACCTATATGGCGCATATACATGCCGATGAGCGCTTTGCCAAAACCGAATTCAAGATAGACGATGTGGCCGAACCTTCTTTCATCAAGATGCACTGCCGCTACAAGGCCGAAATCGTGCATTCTGGCCTGAGGGATACGAGCATTATCGATCCGAATAAACAAACCGGAAAACATCTCGAGCCTTTGGAGTTCAGCAAGATGATGGAAGAAGAAGATGTGATTGTGCTGGATGTGCGTTCCAACTACGAACACAACTTGGGCAAATTCAAGAATGCCATTACATTAGACATCGACAATTTCCGCGATTTTCCAGACCAGATCAATGCCTTGGCGCAATACAAAGACAAAAAGATAATGACCTATTGTACAGGCGGCATCAAGTGCGAAAAAGCATCTGCCCTGCTCCTGCACCATGGCTTTAATGATGTTTACCAGTTGCACGGCGGCATTATCAAATATGGCAAAGAAGCCGGCGGAAAGGATTTTGAAGGCAAATGCTATGTTTTCGACAACCGCATTGCCGTTGACGTCAATTCGGTAAATCCTACCGTAGTTTCAAAATGCTTCAACTGTGGCAAAACCACTTCAAAAATGATCAATTGCGCCAATCCGGAGTGCAATGAGCATTTTACGCAATGCGACGAATGTGGCGAAGAACTGCAGGGCTGCTGCTCGGCCGCCTGTGCTACCCACCCACGCAAGCGCCCTTACAACGGGACCGGTTATTATGTAAAAGTGCCCCAGCCCGTAGCGAAAGCCTAGTTAACCATTAACCAACAAGATAGATGGTTAGACGCCAATAGATGATTATATTTATAGCAACAAAACCATCTACCTATGGAACTGCAAACGATAAAAAACAAGATTTATCAGATCCGAAACCAAAAGGTAATCTTGGATTTTGATCTGTCGGCTTTGTACGAAACCGAAACAAGGGCCTTGAAGCAGGCCGTAAACAGGAACATTGGTCGTTTTCCCGAAGAATTTCTGTTTCAGTTAACCCAAACAGAATGGCCGGCGGTTCTCACAAATTGTGACAACCTGTCTCCAACCGCTAAATTTAGCCCGTCGCGGCCTTATGCCTTCGTACCCATTAGGCAATACGCCTTGATAAAAGCGACCAAGAAACCAACCAAAAACAACGCGAAAAATCGGCTATAAAATCACTTCTTAAACCTAATTCAACTATTGCATGCGAGCTTTACTTACCGTTTTCTTCTTATTCGTTTCCAACACCTTCATGACTTTGGCCTGGTACGGGCATTTAAAGTTCAAGGAAATGGAATGGAGCAAAAGCCTGGGACTGATCACCATCATCCTGATCAGCTGGGGCATTGCCTTGTTCGAGTATATTTTTCAGGTTCCAGCCAATAAATATGGCTTTAAGGAAAACGGCGGGCCGTTTAACCTCATGCAGCTCAAAGTAACCCAAGAAGCCATTTCCATTACCGTGTTTCTTATTTTCTCAATTTTGTTTTTCAAGACCGAGAAAATTGCCTGGAACCACATTGTGGCTTTTGCACTTATAATCCTTGCGGTATTCTTTGCCTTTATCAAGAAATAAATAAGGCATTATTTTTATACTTGTATTTATTTTGCCGAAAATGGCTGTTCGTTAGCTATTTCAGGTTGCCTTTTTTTATGCTGAACAAATCCAATACCTGCAAATTCCTTCTTTCCCTGATGCTGTGTTGCCTTACCCCTACATTGCTCAGGGCCAATGGCATTCAAAGTATCGGGGTGCCTTATGTACAGAACTACCCCAAATCTGCTTACCTATCTGGCAACCAGAACTGGTCTATTGCCAAAGACAAAGCGGGGCTGGTTTATTTTGGCAATGCCGAAGGCTTGTTGGTTTACGATGGCAAATATTGGCAACAGTACAAAATGCCCAACCGGCAAATTGTGCGTTCGGTAGCTACCAGCAATGACGGACGTATTTATACCGGCAGCTTCGGCGAATTCGGCTATTGGTCTTACCAAAACAGAAAGCTGGCCTACACTTCGCTAACCAAGCTCATTCCAAAGTCAAATCAGCTAACAGACGAGATCTGGAAAATTTATATTGACGACAAAAGAGTAATCTTTCAGTCTTTTTCTACCATATACATTTACGAAAACAATAAAGTAAGTGTGGTCAAATCGTCAGGTGCCATGCTGTTCTTGTACCAGGCCAACAAACGTTTCTTTGTAGAGGTATTGGGCAAGGGACTTTACGAGCTTCAGGGGAAAACGCTAAGTCCCTTGGCGGGCAGCGAAATACTGGGTTATACCGGAATACTTTCCATACTGCCTTACAAGAACGGCAGCTTCATTATCGGCACCAGCAAAAACGGACTTTTTATTTATGATGGCCAGACCTTTAAGCCATTCGCCAATGCGGCCAATTCCTTTCTCCAAACCTTTCAGCTGAACAATGGCGCCAAGGTGCTTGGCAAGTACTACGCTTACGGCACCATTTTAAACGGCTTGATCATTATCGACGAAGACGGCAACATCGTGCAGCGCATCAACAAATCGAGTGGTTTGCAGAACAATACCATCCTGTGCCTTTATGCCGACAACGAGCAAAACCTTTGGGCAGGGCTTGACAATGGCATCGACCGCATCGAACTTAACTCGCCACTTTACTTTTATTTCGATAAGGCTGGCCAATTTGGTACGGTTTATTCGAGCCTGATTTGGGGCAACAGGATTTATCTCGGCACCAATCAAGGTTTATTTTCAAGTCCTTGGTTGCCCGAAAGCAGCAACCTGTTCAATTCTTTTGATTTCAAGCTGGTGCCCAATACCCAAGGCCAGGTTTGGGACCTCAGGGTAATCGGCGATCAAATCCTCTGCGGGCACAACGATGGCACTTTTGAGGTAAATGGCAATCAAATTCAAAAAATATCGAGCATTAATGGGGGCTGGACCATCAAAAGGATGCTTTCCAAACCTAATTTTTTGATCCAAGGCACTTATACCGGATTGGTCATTTTCGAAAAGGACGCGAGCGGCAAATGGAAATTTAGCCATAAGGTAAGTGGATTTAACGAACCTTCACGCTATGTAAAAGAAGATGCCAAAGGCGATATTTGGGTAGGACATGCCTACAAGGGGCTTTACAAGCTTACGCTGAGCCCCGACCTGAAAACAGCAACCAACATCAAATATTACGATGAGAGAAATGGGCTGCCCAGCAATTATAACATCAACATCTTCAACATCGAAAACAAAATCCTTTTTTCGAGCGATTCGGGATTTTTTGTATACGACGACATCAGCAACCATTTTAGCAAGTACGATGCATTAAACAAAAATTTGGGGAGCTTCGCCGCATCAAACAAGATTATCGATGCCGGACTCAAAAAATACTGGTTCATCAGTCATGGCCGGATGAGTTTGGTTGATTTGGCCGAACCCGGAAAAATCACCGTTGATTCGACAAGATTTAGTGTATTGGACGGCCGTATGGTACAGTACTACGAAAACATTAGCCAAATTGGCGATAAAATATACCTGATTAGCGTTGATGATGGCTTTGTCATTTACAACACCACCGATATCGAAACCAAGCGTCAGCCTCCACTGCCTTCGGTGCTCATTAGAAAGATTGAAGACATTACCGACAAGTATGTTACGCTGGCAGAGAATGGCGATAACAACCAAGCCATAGAAATCCCCTTCAGCCGAAACAACATTCGCATTTCTTTTGCCATTCCTTATTATCGCCAATCAAAAATCAAGTTTCAGTATTATTTGGAAGGCTACTCTAAGCAATGGTCTGATTGGAACCCTGCAACCCAAAAAGACTTTACGAACCTGGGCAGGGGCACTTACAAATTTAAGGTACGTGCCAAAATAAACGACGAGCTTATTAGCCAGGTTACCGAAGTCGAATTTACCATCTTGCCACCTTGGTATGGCAGCAATTGGGCCATCGCATTTTATTTGCTGGTAGGCATCGTGGCGCTAATTGCCGGCAAACGCATTTACGAAGCCAAGCTCAAGAAAGACCAGCAGCTGATTACCCAAAAACTTCAGGTCGAAAAAGAAGAGTTCTTAAAGAAAGAAGCCGAGGCTACCGAGAAGCAGATCATTAAGCTGCGTACCGAAAAACTGCAAGCCGAACTGGCCGGCAAAAACAGGGAATTGGCCAACTCGGCCATGAGTTTAGTTTACAAGAACGAACTGTTGCAAAAACTGAGTCAGGAAATTACCAAACTGAAAGACGAAAACGGCAAAAAACTGTCTGAAGACCAGTTGCGTAAAATCCAAAAGGTAATAGACGATGGCATGAACGACGAGCGCGATTGGAACCTCTTCGAAAGTAGCTTTAACGAGGCCCACGAAAGCTTCTTCAAAAAGCTAAAAGCCAACCATCCAGACCTCGTTCCGAACGACCTCAAACTATGTGCCTACCTGCACATGAACATGAGCAGTAAAGAGATGGCTTCGCTCCTCAACATCTCGCTCAGGGGCGTAGAAATACGACGCTATCGTTTGCGTAAAAAACTTGATGTTCCCCACGACAAGAACCTTGTTGAGTTTTTAATGGAGCTCTAGCACTACATCATTACCTCTCATCAAACAATTTTGAGCGCGCAAATCAAAGCTCCAGATTTTTCATTTGTAGTAGCTGTAATTTTCCTGTTATCATTTCAAAAACGCCGTTTTTGAACCAAAAATCAATTTTGTTAAGCCTATTGAGAAAGTACATCACACCCCCTTGATGTATTAATGTATAGGCACAATCGTTTGCACTAACCAAACAAAAACAGAAAATTAGAACAATCAATTAACACAAACATGTATAACAGTATGAAAAAAATCTTTACAAAATTTTCTGTTTTAACTTTTCTCTGTTTGCTTTTTTTATTAGACGTAGCTTATGCCCAAAACGTTACAGTTAAGGGCGAAGTTAGAGATGACCAAGGGTTACCTATACCGGCGGCGAGCGTTGTAGTAAAAGGCACAACAAACGGGGTTCAAACAGATGCTAACGGAGCCTATTTTATTAGTGCGCCGAGCAATGCTACTTTGGTATTTTCCTATATAGGTTTTAATACCCAAGAAGTAGCCATTAGCAATAGAACTAGAATTAACGTTACCTTGACTACGGCTACCAACGATTTGCAACAGGTAGTGGTGGTAGGTTACGGCACACAAAGAAAAATAGATGTGACCGGATCGGTTGGCACAGTAAAAGGCACCGACATCTCAAAGCAGGCTTCTCCAAACGCGGTAAGTTCGCTTCAGGGTAAAGTTGCGGGTGTAAACATCACCAACTCTGGTACGCCAGGTGCTTCGCCACAAATTTCTATCCGTGGTACCGGAACCATTTATGGTAACTTGGGCGTGCTTTATGTAGTTGATGGCGTTTGGTTTGACGATATCAGTTTCCTCAACCCTGCCGATATTGAAAGCATGAGTATCTTAAAAGATGCATCTTCACAATCCATCTACGGTATCCGTGCAGCCAACGGCGTAGTTTTAGTAACTACCAACAAAGGCAAAAACGGCAGCCCGACCATTTCCTACAATGGTTCTGTGGGCTATAGGGCCGTAACCAACCAGGTTGAAATGGCCAACGCCACAGAATATGCTACCATTATCAACGAACTGTCTGCATCAAATGGGGCTACGCCACTTTTTGCCAACCCAGCCAGCTTCGGCACCGGAACCAACTGGTATAATCAGGCTTTTAGGAATGCTTTTCAAACCAATCACCAAATTTCGGTAAACGGTGGTTCAGAAAAATCGAGCTATAACTTCTCTTTAGGCTATACCAATGAAGACGGTATTGTTAAAACCCAAGGCTACAAACGTTATACCGCACGTTTGGCTAATGATTTCCAAGTTGCGAAATTCTTAAAAATAGGCTATAACGTATCTGGAACATCGATCAACACCAATGATATCAATGGAGGTATTTTCCGTCAGCTCTACGCTGCGGGGCCTGTTGTTCCGGTATATTATGCTGATGGAACTTATGGCGATGCCAACGATTTCAGTTTGGGTGGAGGCAATAACTTCAACCCTCAGGTTACCTTGGATTTCTTTAACCAGAAATCTAAAAACTACCGCCTCAACGGAAATGTATTTGCCGAGTTGACCTTTGCTAAAAACTTTACGTTCAAAACCAGTCTTGGTGGCGATTTTGGCCAAAACGAGATGAGAGGCTACACGCCTGTTTACAAAGCCACGCAAGGCCAGCAAAACAATGTGAGTAAACTTGCCGTTAACCGCAGCGAAGACAGAAACTGGATCATTGAAAATACACTGACCTATAAAAATACCTTCGGCGACCACAACTTGACCGTGCTTGCTGGTCAAACCGCGCAAAGAAGGAAGAACTATTTCATCAATTCTACTGCGCTTAATGTTCCTTATTCTAGCGATGGCGATTTATACCTGTCGTTAGGCAGCGCCGCTGATCGCTCGGTAATTGATGGAGGTAATCTAACCACCTACGTTTCATATTTTGGCAGAGTTAACTATGCATTTAAAGACCGTTACCTGTTAAATGCTACCTTACGTGCCGATGCGGCTTCGCAGTTCTTTAATGGTGGCGATCTTTGGGGCTACTTCCCTTCTGTAGGTGCAGGCTGGGTTGTAACCAACGAAGAGTTCATGAAAAACCAAAATGTATTTAACAACTTAAAGATTAAAGCATCTTGGGGTAAAGTAGGTAATGCTGGCGTACCGGTTAACCCAACAACCCTAACCGTTGACCAACGAGCTGGCTATGTAGTGGTTCTAGGCGGCGTGGTTTATACGGGTGCCAACGTCAACTCTTTGGTTCCTTCGTTCTTGAATTGGGAGCGCACTGCTGGAACCGATATTGGTTTTGAAGCCTCTTTCTTAAACAATCGTTTAAGCGTTGAAGCCGGCTATTACAACAAAAAAACAGAACAAGCTATCTTCAACATCCCAATCTTAAGCTCTGTGGGTACAGTTGGCAGCGAGATGCTGGGCAACCAAGCCGATTTCCGTAACCGTGGCTTTGAATTCTTGGCTACTTGGACCGATAAAACAGAAAGCGGCTTCAAGTACTCGGTTAGCGGCAATATTGGCATCAACAACAACAAAGTACTTTCTGTAATCACGGGTTCGAACCCTATCTATAGTGGCGGACAAGGCATTGCGAATGGTGCTTTAGCGACCAGAACCGTACAAGGTGGCGCTATCGGCCAGTTTTTCGGCTACAAGGTTGATGGTATTTTCCAAACCGCCGCAGAAGTTGCCGCATCGGCTCAGAAAAGTGCCAAGCCAGGCGATTTTAGATACGTTGACCAAGATGGAAATGGCATCATCGATGGTAAAGACCGCGTTGTATTGGGCAATCCAAACCCTAAATACAGCTTTGGTTTAAACACCACTTTCGAATACAAAAACTTCGATTTGGCGCTTGACATCCAAGGTGTAGCCGGCGTAGATGTTTACAATGCCAATATCGCTTATCGTTTTGGTAACGAGAATTTCAGCAAAGACTTTTACGACAACAGATGGCATGGTCCGGGTACTTCAACTACCTATCCTTCGGCCAATGTGGGTTCTACGGCTAATTCGGCACCAAACTCGTTTTATGTTGAAGATGGCTCTTATATCCGCTTAAGAACCGTTCAATTGGGTTATACCTTGCCGTCTACCCTAACCAGCAAATGGATGACCAAAAAAGTAAGGTTCTTCCTAGATGCCCAAAACGCTATCAACATCTTTGGCTATAAAGGCTTTACACCAGAAATTGGCTACGTAGGCTCCCCTACTTCTAGAGGCATCGATGCAAGTGTATATCCTTTATCGGCCGCTTACAGGTTAGGTCTTCAAGTTACTTTCTAATATCAACAGCAATGAAAACAAATTATAAAAAATCATACATACAAAAAATCGGTTTGCTTGCCTTGGGCTCAAGCCTTTTGATAACTGCCTGTCAAAAAAGTTTCTTGGATGTACCGCCTCAGGCCAAGCAGCCTGCGGTTACTTTCTGGAAAACGCAAGATGACGCTACCAAAGCTGTCAACTCCATCTATGGCAACATCAGAAACTGGGCCAATACGGCTTTTCCGGCGTTGGCGGTAGAGAGTATTGGTGGCGATGATGCCGAAAAAGGCAGTTCTCCTAACGATGCTAGCTATTTGAATGCATTCGACAATTACACGGTAACTTCAACCGAAGGGCAGTTGCAGGGTTTCTGGGAAGGCCAGTACCAAAATATCAATCTTTGCAACCAGGTATTGGACAATGTACCGGGCATCAACATGGACGCCAATTTAAAGGCGAGATACTTGGCAGAGGCCAAATTCATCAGGGCTTATTCTTATTTCAGACTGGTTCGTGCCTTTGGCGATGTACCATTGCGTTTGAACGTACCAAAAGATCCTTCTGAATTTAACATCCCAAGAACGCCAAAGGCTCAGGTTTGGGCCGCCATTGAAAAAGACCTGGATGATGCGGCAGCCGTATTGCCACAAACTTATCCAGCAGCAGATCGCGGTAGAGCGACCAAAGGCGCAGCCTTGGCATTGCATGCAAAAGTTGCCATGTATTTAGGCAAATGGGATCAGGTACTTTCTTTTACCAACACCGTAATGACAATGGGCTATGATCTTTTCCCTAGTTATGAAGCGGGCTTCCGTTTGGCCAACGAAAACAGTGTAGAATCGGTTTTCGAAATCCAATGCGACCTTATTTTGAACAATAAAGACGCTTCCAACTCTCAATATAGCCAAGTACAAGGCGTAAGGGGCACAGTTGCAGGCTGGGGCTTTAACGTACCAACAGCTACTTTGGCCGCCGCCTACGAGGCAGGCGACGTGAGAAGGGATGCCACCATCATTTTCAGGGGCGAAACTACGCCGCAAGGCGATGCAATTCCTGCAACCGGCGATAATCCCATGTACAATCAAAAATCATATGTTCCATTTAGCTTAATCGTAACCGGCTATACCGAAGGCAGCCAACAAAACGTAAGGGTATTGCGTTTCGCCGATGTATTGCTCATGAATGCCGAAGCAGCTAACGAGCTGAATAACCCTACCTTGGCCAAATCATCGCTAAATAGGGTAAGAGCACGTGCCAGGGGCGGTGTAGCTGGCGTATTGCCTGATGTAACCACCAGCGACAAAGATGCTTTGCGCCAAGCCATCTGGAAAGAAAGGCAAGTAGAGCTGGCCATGGAATCAGACCGTTATTTCGATGTGATCCGCCAGGGCCGTGGTACCGCTGTATTTGGTCCTAAAGGTTGGACAGCCGGCAAAAACGAAGTTTGGCCAATTCCTTCGGTTGAAATCGACAAAAGTGCGGGTACTTTAACCCAAAACCCAGGTTATTAATCGCTTAAATTTAAATAAGAATGAAAACAAGATATTTTTTATTGATGGCAGCAGCAACCCTAGGGTTATCTTCTTGCCAAAAAGACTTTGATCCGGCCAGCTATGCTCCGCCTTTGAATATTGGAGGCTATACCAGTGCCAGTCAAATTGCACCGAGCAATTTAGCTGCCTATTGGGCTTTTGATGGAAGTTTGGTCGACAGTGTTTCCAATACTGCAGGTGCCAATACAGGAACATCATTTGCTGGGGGCGTAAAAAAACAATCGCTACAAGGTGCGGCCAATAGTTATGTATTAACAACACCTTCTGCAAAAGTTACCGGCTTACAAAGTTTTACCTTGACAGAATGGATCAACACTCCTCCTCCATCAAATGGCATCATCGGTCTATTCAGTTTGTCAAACACTACCCAATTCTGGGGCAACCTGGAAGTGTTCATCGAAAATGGTAGTACTAACGACAATGGAAAATTGAGGATCCATATTAATCAGGGCGGCGACAGGACATATGCGGCTGATAATGTGCTTAATTTATTCGGCAAATGGGTTGGATTAGCTATTTCTTACGACGCAACCACTAACATGGTTAAGGTATATGTAAATGGATCAAGAGTAAGTGCTGGCACCGTAAATGGTCTTACTGGACCTTTGGCTTGGACCAACAGTGGCAAAGTAGTATTTGGCACGGTTCAATTCCAAACTACGCCTAGTCAAACCAGTGCCACCGGCAAACAAGATTGGGCCAGCTTCCTAACTGGCAATGTTGATGAAATCAGGCTTTATAACAAAGCACTTTCTGATGCCGAAATCGGCTCTTTGGCCAAACTAGAAGGAAGAGGTAAATAATACTCCTCATTTTAGACAATTATTAAAGGGGATTGTCTCAGCAATCCCCTTTTTAAATCCATATCCATGAATAAGCTTTATTTTTACTTTCTGATCCTTTCTGTTCTCTTTGTCTCCTGCAAAAAGGGAAGCACCCCGGCCCCAGTTGATCCGCCTGTTGCTCCCGCTACCTATTCCTTTTCCGATTTAAAGGTAAATGACACCTTCAATGGCTTTACCTACTATGGCTTAAACAATGCCCCTATAGTTAAAATTACTTTCTCAAGCCCAATCAACGGAAGCTCTGTTGCTGGCAATGTTACACTTACAGACGGTGCCGGCAATGGTGCCAGTTTTGTATCTTCTTTAGAAAACAACGATAATACGGTTGTGATTACGCCCGCTGCGCTTCAACCCATTACAAAATATACCCTAACCGTTAACACTGGATTGCTGTCAAAAACCGGCAACAAACTGCAAAGCGGCATCAGCGTAACACTGGTTACTGCCGTTGACAATACCGATAAATTTCCAAGAATTACAGACGACGAGCTCCTTACCCTGGTTCAAAAGCAAACCTTCAAGTATTTTTGGGATTTTGGGCATCCTACCAGCGGACTGGCACGCGAGAGAAACACCGCTGGGAACACAGTAACATCCGGAGGCTCGGGTTTCGGCATCATGGCCTTGGTAACGGGCGTAAGCAGAAACTTTGTGAGCCGCGCCGAGGGCTTGGCCAGGATGCAAAAAATCGTGGCCTTTCTTAAAACTGCCGACCGCTTTCATGGAGCTTACCCGCACTGGCTCGACGGCAATACGGGTAAGGTTATCCCGTTCAGCACCAAAGACAACGGTGGAGACTTGGTAGAAACATCATTCCTAATGGCCGGCCTCATTACCGCCCGTCAGTACTTTAATGGTGCAGACGCGGCCGAAACCGCACTAAGGGCCGACATCAATAGCATTTACAACGGCGTTGAATGGAACTGGTACAGAAAAGACAACGGCAACGTACTCTACTGGCATTGGAGTCCAAATTATAACTGGGACATGAACCTGCCGATAAAAGGCTGGAACGAATCGCTCATCACTTATGTCATGGCCGCTTCCTCTCCTACCTTCAGCATTCCCAAATCAGTTTACGACCAAGGCTGGGCTCAAAACGGAGCCATGAAAAACGGCAACACCTATTACGGCGTGCAGTTGCCTTTAGGTTCGGCCAATGGCGGTCCGCTTTTCTTTGAGCATTACTCCTTTTTGGGCATCAATCCGATGGGCCTGAGCGATGCTTATGCCAATTACGAAATACAGACCAAGGCACATACCCTCATCAACTACAATTATTGTAAAGCCAATCCGTTGGCCTATTACGGCTATAGCGAAAACTGCTGGGGACTTACCGCCAGCGACATTCCGAACGGCTATACCGCGAGTTCGCCAAGCAACGACGTTGGAGTGATTGCGCCTACCGCCGCATTGGCGTCGTTCCCTTACACGCCAACAGAATCCATGCAGGCATTAAAGTATTTCTACTACAAATTGGGCAACAAGCTATGGGGCGATTACGGCTTTTATGATTCCTTTTCGCTACATCAACAATGGTTCGCTAACTCTACGTTGGCTATTGATCAGGGCCCAATCATCGTGATGATCGAAAATTACAGGACCAAGCTGATATGGAACCTTTTTATGAGCGCTCCCGAAGTTAAAACCGGAATGAGGAACCTGGGCTTTACAGGTCCTAATCTATAAACACATCCATGAAACTGAAATACTTAATCATACCTATTGCATTTGCGACCTTAGGCATCAATCATGCAGGCGCACAGACTTTTGAACAAATTACAAAGGCGCCTAAGATCAAAAAAAACCTCTCCGACGACAAATTATTAGACGTTGTTCAAAAACAGACCTTCGAATATTTTTGGGATGGCGCCGAACCTACCTCTGGCGCGGCCAGGGAACGCTACCATGCCGACAACATCTACCCCGAAAACGATAAAAGCACCGTAGCCACCGGAGCGACAGGCTTTGGCCTGATGGCCATTTTAAGCGGCATCGACAGAAAATACGTAACCCGTGAGGAAGGTTTGAAAAGATTGAACCAAATCCTAGATTTTTTGGGCAAGTCGGATCGTTTTCATGGCGCCTGGCCACACTGGTTTCATGGGGAAACTGGCAAGGTACGTCCCTTTGGCAGGAAAGACAATGGCGGCGACTTGGTAGAAAGTTCGTTTGTAGCACAGGCCCTGATCTGCATCAAAGAATATTACAAAAACGGAACGCCCGCCGAAAAAGAAGTTTCGGAAAAAGCTGATGAGCTTTGGAAAGGCATTGATTTCGATTGGTACCGCAATGGCCAAAACGTATTGTATTGGCACTGGTCGCCCGAGTACAAATGGCAGATGAATTTTCCTGTTAAAGGCTATAATGAATGTTTGATCATGTACGTATTGGCGGCTTCATCGCCAACACACGGTGTACCGGCAGCGGTTTACCACGAAGGCTGGGCTAGAAACGGTGAACTGAAAACCAGCTTCGAAGTATACGGACATCCTTTTACCTTATCCTACCAAACCCCAAAAAATACTGTTGGGCCTTTGTTTTGGGCACATTATTCTTACTTGGGCTTAAATCCGAAAGGCTTAAAAGACCGTTACGCTAACTATTGGGAGAATAACGTAAACCAAACTTTGGCCATCCACGATTATTGCGTGGCCAATCCAAAAGGCTTTAAAGGCTATGGGCCCAACAACTGGGGCTTAACCGCCAGCTATTCGGTTAAAGGTTATGCCGCACACAGCATCCAAGAGGATTTTGGCGTCATCTCCCCTACGGCAGCCATTTCATCCCTGCCTTACACCCCAAAAGAATCGATGAAGGTCATCAGGCATCTGTACGAAAACCTGGGTGACAAGGTTTGGGGCAAATACGGCTTTTACGATGCCTTTTCAGAAACCGACAACTGGTATCCGAAAAGATATTTGGGCATAGACCAGGGGCCAATGGTGGTGATGATCGAAAACCACCGTTCGGGTCTGCTTTGGAAATTGTTCATGCAAAACGAAGATGTACAAAAAGGATTAATCAAACTAGGCTTTGAAAGCCCTGCAATC
This sequence comes from Pedobacter sp. TM02, assembly GCF_059705275.1. Lineage (NCBI taxonomy): Bacteria > Pseudomonadati > Bacteroidota > Sphingobacteriia > Sphingobacteriales > Sphingobacteriaceae > Pedobacter > Pedobacter sp. TM02. The sequence goes on along the minus strand of NZ_AP046530.1, from coordinate 660,598 downwards.
AAAAAATAGAATGAAGAAAGTCTTAGGCCTATTGTTTGTTCTTTTCAGTGTATCGACGGGCTTTGCACAGCAACAGACCTACTGTAACCCTATTAACCTCGATTATGGCTATACGCCTTTTCCGAGCTTTGTAGAATGGGGCAAGCATCGCGCCACCGCCGATCCTGTTATTGTAAACTACAAAGGCGACTACTACCTGTTCAGCACTAACCAATGGGGTTATTGGCACAGCAGCGATATGCTCAACTGGAAGTTTAACGAAAGAAAATTTTTACGCCCCTGGAACAAGACCCTTGATGAGCTTTGCGCGCCAGGCGTGGGCGTGGTTGGCGATACCATGGTGGTTTTTGGCAGTACCTATACCAAAAACTTTACCCTTTGGGGAAGCACCGACCCCAAAAACAACAAATGGTTTCCACTAGTCGATTCGTTAGAAATTGGGGGCTGGGACCCGGCCTTTTTCACCGACGACGATGGCCGTTTTTACATGTACAACGGCAGCAGCAATACCTTTCCGGTATATGGTGTAGAGCTCGACCGCAAAACCTTCAAACCCATAGGCACACGTACGCCCATGTACTTGTTGCAAGATTGGCGCTTTGGCTGGCAGCGCTTTGGCGAGCACATGGACAATACTTTTCTCGACCCTTTTATTGAGGGTGCCTGGATGACCAAACACAACGGCAAATACTATTTCCAATACGGCGCGCCTGGAACCGAGTTTAGCGGTTATGCCGACGGCGTGGTAGTAGGCAACAAACCACTTTTTGATGGCGCCCAAACCACGCCGCAATCCGACCCCCTGAGCTTTAAGCCAGGCGGCTTTTCGAGAGGTGCTGGCCATGGCGCCACTTTTCAGGATAACCAGCAAAACTATTGGCATGTTTCTACTTCAATCATCTGCGTAAAAAATACTTGGGAAAGGCGCATTGGTATTTGGCCAAGTGGTTTTGACAAAGACGATGTGATGTGGTGCAATACCGCCTTTGGCGATTATCCGCTTTACCTGCCCGCCGCCAGAAAACCTGATGGCCCCGCTGGTCCGGGTTGGATGCTCGTCAACTATAAAAAACCAGTAACCGTTTCGTCTACCTTGGCAGGCTTTAATGCCAACAACGCCGTTGACGAAAACATCAAAACCTATTGGAGCGCCAAAACGGCCAACAACGGCGAATGGATCCAGACAGATTTGGGCAACGTTTCAACCGTTAATGCCATCCAAATCAATTATGCCGATCAAGACGCCGAGTTTATGGGCAAGCAGACCAATATTTACCACCAGTACAAATTGCTGTATTCGCTCGATGGCAAAAAATGGAGCACTTTGTCCGACAAGAGCCAGAACAAAACCGATGTACCCCATGATTACATCGAACTCAGCAAACCCGTACAAGCCCGTTTCATCAAAATGGTGAACATCCATATGCCAACCGGCAAATTTGCCATTAGCGGATTGAGGGTATTTGGCAACGGCAATGGCGAAAAACCCGAAGCGGTTAAAAACCTGATTGTTTTGCGTACCGAAAAAGACAAACGCAGCGCCTACATCAAATGGCAACCGGTAGATAATGCATTTGCTTACAACCTTTACTACGGCACCGCGCCCGACAAGCTGTACAACTGCATCATGATCCACGATTTTAACGAATACTGGTTCAAGGCTATGGACAGCCAGAAAACCTACTATTTCACGATAGAAGCCATAAACGAAAACGGTGTTTCAGCCAAAACACCCATTAAAAAAGTTGAATAACATGAATACACACATAATGAAAAAAACACCTTTCCTATTTACTTTATTGGCCCTTTTTGCATTGGGCAGCTCGGCACAGGTCAAAAAAACAACCAATCCGCAGCAAGCAAAAATGGATTCCTTCATCAAAAACCTGATGACCAAAATGACGATCGACGAAAAGATTGGTCAGCTTAACCTCGTTACCGGTGGCGAGGCCACTACTGGCTCGGCCGTAAGCACCGATGTAGAATCGAAGATAGCCAAGGGAAACGTAGGAGGAATTTTTAGCTTAACTACCCCACAAAAAATCAGGAAAGCCCAAGAAATAGCGATGAAAAGCCGTTTGAAAATCCCTTTGATTTTCGGGCAGGACGTCATACACGGTTATAAAACCACCTTCCCTATCCCTTTGGCCTTGGCGGCCAGCTGGGATATGCCACTGATCCAAAAAACAGCCCGCATAGCGGCTACCGAAGCAAGTGCCGACGGCCTGAACTGGACCTTCTCGCCGATGGTTGATATCGCTCGTGATGCACGCTGGGGCAGGATTGCCGAAGGCAGCGGCGAAGATACCTTTTTAGGTTCCGAAATTGCCAAGGTAATGGTTAAGGGTTACCAAGGCGACGACCTAACCAAGGTAAACACCATCATGGCCTGCGTTAAACACTTTGCCTTGTACGGCGCCGCAGAGGGTGGCAGAGACTACAATACCACCGACATGAGCCTAGACCGCATGTACAATGATTACCTGCCGCCCTACAAAGCCGCTTTAGATGCCGGCGCGGGTAGCATCATGGTTTCGTTCAACGATATCAATGGCGTACCAGCCACTGCCAACAAATGGTTGCTTACCGATCTTTTACGCAAGCAATGGGCCTTTAAAGGCTTTGTAGTATCAGACTATACCGGCGTAAGCGAACTCATCGACCATGGTTTGGGCGACTTGAAGACCGTTTCGGCATTATCCCTAAAAGCAGGCAACGATATGGACATGGTGAGCGAAGGCTTCTTAACCACGCTTAAAAAATCGCTCCAGGACGGCAGAGTAACACAAGCCGAAATCGACAGGGCTTGCCGCTTGATTTTAGAAGCCAAATACAAACTGGGCTTATTCGACGATCCGTTTAAATACTGCAGCGAAGAAAGAGCCAAAAACGAAATCCTTACTCCGGCCAACATCCAGTTTGCCAGAGAAACCGCTGCCAAGACCTTTGTCTTGCTCAAAAACCAGAACCAGGTATTGCCACTTAAAAAATCGGGCACCATTGCCTTGGTGGGGCCTTTGGCCAATAGCAAAGCCAACATGCCCGGTACCTGGAGTGTAAATGCCGATATGGCCATCGTTCCTTCCCTGTTGGAAGGCATTAAAAACGTGGCCGGCAGCGAGGTAAAGATTTTGCATAGCCTAGGCGCTAACCTCACCGCCGATGCGACTTTGCAGGCCCATTCGACCATGTTTGGCAGAGAAATTCCTAGAGACAACCGCAGCGAAGAAGAACTGATTAAGGAAGCTGTTGAAAACGCAAAAAAAGCCGATGTTGTCGTAGCGGCTTTAGGCGAATCATCGGAAATGAGTGGCGAAAGCTCTAGTCGCACCGATTTGGGCATTCCAGCTGTACAACAAAGATTATTGAAAGCTTTGGTTAAAACTGGAAAACCGGTAGTTTTGGTGCTCTTTGCCGGTAGGCCAATGACCCTGGTATGGGAAAATGAGAACGTACCGGCCATCTTAAACGTTTGGTTTGGAGGTATTCAGGCAGGAAATGGCATTGCCGATGTATTGTTTGGCAATGTAAACCCATCGGGCAAGCTCCCTGTAACCTTTCCGCAAAACGTAGGTCAGTTGCCATTGTACTATGCCCACAAAAATACTGGACGTCCGTTAGAAGATGGCAAGTGGTTCCAAAAATTCCGTTCTAACTATTTAGACGTCAGCAACGATCCACTCTATCCTTTCGGTTTTGGCTTAAGCTACACCACTTTTGCCTATGGCGATTTGAAATTGAACACCAACACCCTCAAACCTAGCCAAAAAATAACCGCCAGCATTACCGTGAGCAATACCGGCAAATATGCAGGCGAAGAAGTAGTACAACTTTACATCCGCGATATGGTAGGCAGCAGCACCAGACCCGTAAAACTATTGAAAGGTTTCCAAAAAATAAGCCTGCAACCCGGCGAAAGCAAAACCGTAAGCTTTAACATCGACGAAGAAGCCTTGAAGTTTTACAATAGTGAGCTGAAGTATGTTGCCGAAGCCGGCGATTTCAAGGCATTTATTGGACCAAATGTAAGAGACGTGAAAACAGCAGATTTCAAACTGGTAAAATAAATTCCGATGAAAAAACTAATCGCCTTATGGTGTTTTGCTCTAGCACTTGTTCAAGCAAAAGCGCAAGATTTTTCTCAATTCAAGAAGGAAATCCTGGTTCAGGGGGCAGATACTTTAAAATACAGGATTTTATATCCCGAGCATTTTGACCCTGCAAAGAAATACCCAATCGTATTCTTTTTGCACGGACGTGGCGAAAGCGGCAACGACAATGAAAAACAACTAACCCATGGTGCCAAGATGTTTTTAGCTGATGATTTCAGGAAAAAATTCGAAGCGGTGGTTATTTTTCCGCAGTGCGCCGAGGAAAGCTATTGGGCCAATGTAGAGATCGAAGCCGTTAACACCAAACGTTTTTTCACTTTTGTGAAAGGCGGGGAGCCTACCCAATCAATGTCGCTTTTGCTGCAGCTAACCGATAAAATGGTTAAACAACCCTTTGCCGACAAAAACAAAATCTATGTAGGTGGCCTATCGATGGGAGGCATGGGTACTTTTGAGGTCTTGAGGCGCAGACCTTCAACCTTTGCAGCGGCCTTTGCCATTTGTGGTGGCGATAACGTGGCCAACGCAAAGAAATACCAACATGTACCGCTTTGGATTTTTCATGGTGGCTTGGACGATGTAGTTTCGCCACAGTTTTCTTACGGCGTTTACCTAGAGCTTAAAAAGCTGGGGCACGAACCCAAATTTACCATTTACCTCAAGGCCAACCATAACAGCTGGGATAGTGCTTTTGCCGAACCCGAATTGTTACCATGGCTTTTGAGCCAGCATAAATAGCATCACCAAATCGGTTCAGTGCCCGATATGGTACAATTAAAAACAAAAGCCCCGACAATAAATCGGGGCTTTTTTATTCATGAGTTTGCAACTACTCGGCCATGTTATGGTAAACGGCCTGTACGTCGTCATCTTCCTCCAGCTTATCGATCAGCTTCATCACATCGGCAGCCTGCTCTTCAGAAACAGGATGGTGCGAAAGCGCGATACGCTCCAATTTAGAGCTTTTCAGTTCGATGCCTTTTTCTTCCAAAGCTTTCTGCAAAGAACCAAAGCTTTCAAAAGCGCCTTGCGCCACTACAATATCGTTTCCTTCTTCATCGGCCTCCACATACAATTCTTCCAAACCAGCGTCGATCAATTCGAATTCCAGTTCTTCCAAATCCAGACCATCGGTAGGCACAAACCTGAAGATCGATTTACGGCTGAACACAAAATCCAAAGATCCAGTTTTGCCCAGAGAGCCATCGGTTTTATTGAAATAGCTGCGCACATTGGCCACGGTTCTGTTCGTGTTATCGGTAGCCGTTTCGATCAGTACGGCAACGCCATGTGGCGCATAGCCTTCGTAAACAATCTCCTCATAGTTGGCCATCGATTTATCAGAAGCACGCTTAATGGCCGCATCTACCCTGTCTTTGGGCATATTTACCGCCTTGGCATTTTGAATGGCCGTACGCAGGCGCGAGTTGGTTTCTGGGTGCGGACCGCCTTCTTTTACCGCAATGACGATATCTTTGCCAATACGCGTAAACTGAACCGCCATTTTGGCCCAACGCTTAAATTTTCTTTCTTTTCTAAATTCGAATGCTCTTCCCATTTTTTTAGTATTGAGTACGGAGATAAGAGAGGTAAGAAAGGAAAACTTCAGCCTTTAGCCCCTCCACCTATATCTTGATTATTTTTTTAAATTGATTAACATTTCGCTGGTCATTTTGGCCAGGTCAAATTCCGGCTTCCACAACCATTCTTTTTGTGCATAACTGTCGTCTATCGATCTTGGCCAGCTATCGGCAATAGCCTGGCGCGGATCGTTTTCGGTGTAAGACAGCTTAAAATCAGGGATATGCTTACGGATTTCTGCGGCCAATACCTCTGGGGTAAAGCTGATACCCGCGAAATTGTAACTAGACCTGATGCCGATATTTTCGGCTGGTGCATCCATCAATTCGATGGTGCCACGAATGGCATCGTCCATGTACATCATCGGCAATTCGGTAGTGGCCGATAAAAACGACGAATAGCTCCCTTTTTTCAGGGCTTCGTGGAAAATATGAACCGCATAATCGGTAGTACCACCACCAGGTGCAGCTTTCCAACTGATCAATCCCGGATAGCGGATGCTTCTTACATCCAGGTTATATTTTTGATAATAATACTCGCACCAGCGCTCGCCCGCCAATTTGCTGATTCCATAAACCGTGTTCGGATCCATGGTACAATATTGAGGGGTTTGGTCTTTTGGCGAATTCGGTCCGAAAACAGCAATAGAGCTTGGCCAATAAACTTTGGCAGTCTTATACACCAAAGCCAAATCAAGCACATTGAGCAAACCATTCATATTCAGTTCCCATGCCAGTTTTGGGTTTTGCTCGCCTGTGGCCGACAACAAAGCTGCCAGCAAATAAACCTGTTTCGGTTTATATTTTTCGAAAATCTCTTTCAGGATTTCCTTGTCCAAAACGTTTACAAATTCAAACGGCCCGGCATTTTTCAATTCATAATCCGGCCTTCTGATATCGCAGGCTACCACATTGTCGTTTCCATACGCCTTGCGCAAGGCAGTAACCAATTCGGTTCCGATTTGTCCGTTAGAACCTAGGACTAATATTTTTTCGTTCATTTTTAAAATAGGTATGGGTAGCAAAGGTAAAAAATTGCCGCAAACCTTGGCAATTGTTTAAAGTTATGTGCCATAAAAATGTTTATCGGCTTTTAGCACAAAGCAAAACCATTTTTGCCACATGGGCAATGTCCTGATTTTTTAAGGTATTTTGTTTGCTTGTAAATTAATTTTTACAATGCCCATATGGGTTCTAGCGCTGGGTCTAAGTGTATTTAATACAATATATAATCTATAATCATTCTAAATAAAGTCTTGCGTTCGTTGAGTTAACATATAATCAGTAATTTAAATCACAGAAACCTTTAACCAAATACTTATGGACAGAAGAGAAGCCGTAAAAAGTGTTGCCTTCTTAATTGGTGGAGCCCTATCGGCAACTACCTTGGCAACCTTGTTCGACAGCTGCAATGAGCCGGGTAAAGACAGTGCGCACTTGTTCACTGCCGACCAAGAAAAACTTGTTACAGAGCTGGCCGACATCATTATTCCAACCACCCCAAAATCACCGGGCGCCAAAGCCGCCAATGTAGGACCTTTCATTATCATGATGGTGAAAGAATGTTATCCCGACGAAGCGCAAAAAACTTTTGTAAAGGGCCTCGAAGGTTTAGAAGACCGTTCGAAAAAAGAGTTCGGCAAATCTTTCCTTGCCATATCGGTCAAAGAGCGCGAGCAATTGGTAACCAAGCTTCGCGACGAAACAGTAGCTGAGCAGAAAGAAGATGGCGAAAAACAGAAAAAACTGGATGAGCAATCTAAGGCTACAGACAAACAAGGCAATCCAATGACGGTTAAAGAAAAGCCTCCAGGCAAATCTTACTTCTTTGCCATTGCCAGAGACCTGACCATGCTGGGCTTCTTTACATCAGAGGTTGGCGCAACAAAAGCCTATGAATACGTACAAATCCCAGGCCGCTATGATGGTTGCGTAGACCTTAAACCGGGCCAAAGGGTTTGGGCATAAACTTAATCTACCAAAAGTTCTGAACCAATTGAGGCATTGCCCATTGCATAACAGGCAAGCCAAAAGAACTGAAAACCACTGAAAACAAAACAACAAACAAATGAACTTAAATACAAAAGCTACCGCACAAAACACTTACGACGCCATTGTAGTAGGCTCGGGTATTAGCGGAGGTTGGGCAGCAAAAGAGCTAACCGAAAAAGGTTTAAAAGTATTGATGCTCGAAAGGGGCAGAAACATTGAACATATTAAGGATTATACCACGGCCATGAAAAAGCCATGGGAATTTGAACACCGCGGCCGACTAACCGAAGAGCAGAAAAAGACGCATCCGGTACAAAAACGCGACTATCCTTATCAAGAGTATAACGAAAGCTTTTGGGTAAACGATTTGGAGTGCCCTTACACCGAGGTCAAACGCTTCGATTGGTACCGTGGTTTCCATGTAGGGGGCAAATCGCTGATGTGGGGACGACAAAGCTACCGTTTAAGCGACCTGAACTTTGAAGAAAATGCCAAAGACGGACATGGCGTTGATTGGCCGATCCGCTACAAGGATATTGCCCCTTGGTACGATTATGTAGAGAAATTTGCAGGCATCAGTGGCCAGGCCGAAAACTATCCCCACTTTCCCGACGGACATTTTCTGCCTCCGATGCAGATGAACTGCGTAGAAAAATCTGTAAAAGAGCGCATCGAAAAAAAATATAACAAAGCCCGTATCATGACGATTGGTCGTACGGCAAACCTCACCGTAGAGCATGGGGGCCGTGGCAGTTGCCAATACCGCAACTTGTGTAGCCGTGGCTGTCCGTTTGGTGCTTATTTCAGTACCCAATCTTCTACCCTGCCAGCAGCTGTAGCAACCGGAAACCTAACCCTACGCCCTTTTTCTCTGGTCAACGAAATCATTTACGATAAAGAGACCCAAAAAGCGAAAGGCGTGCGTGTAATCGATTCGGAAACCATGGAACATCATGAGTATTTCGCCAAGATTGTTTTCGTAAATGGTTCTACTTTGGGCACCACTTTCTTGCTGCTCAATTCTACTTCTGCCGAACACCCAAATGGTTTGGGCAACGCCAGTGGCGAATTGGGCCATAATTTAATGGATCACCATTTCCGTTGCGGCGCCTCGGGTACCGCCGAAGGTTTCGACGATAAATATACTTACGGCAAGAGAGCAAACGGCATCTATATTCCTCGCTACAGAAACATCGGCAACGATAAACGCGATTACCTCCGTGGCTTCGGCTACCAAGGTGGTGCAGGCCGTTCGGGCTGGCACAAAGACATTGCCGAATTGGCTTTTGGTGGCGATTTCAAAGACTTGATTTCTACACCAGGCATTTGGAGCATGGGCTTGGGCGGTTTCGGCGAATCGCTGCCACGTCACGAAAACCGGGTGTATATCGACAAAACCAAAAAAGACAAATGGGGCCAGCACGTATTGGCTATCGATTGCGAGTTTGGCGACAACGAATACAAAATGCGTCAAGACATGATGAACGATGCCGCCGAAATGCTGGAAGATGCAGGCATTAAGGACGTAAAAACCTACGATAATGGCTCTGTACCGGGCATGGCCATCCACGAAATGGGAACCGCGCGCATGGGCAAAGACCCTAAAACCTCGGTTCTGAACAAATGGAACCAAATGCACGAGGTAAAAAATGTATTTGTCACCGATGGTTCATGCATGCCTTCTATTGCCTGCCAAAATCCATCGCTAACTTTTATGGCCTTAACCGCCAGAGCGGCCGATTACGCAGTAAGCGAATTAAAGAAAGGAAACATTTAATCAATAAAGGTAGAAGGCAAAAAGGTTAAAGGTGTAAGGCTAAACCAGCCCTACGCCTTTGGCCTTAAACCCTACACCCCAAAATACTATGCAAAGCAAGATACGAATGGGCATGATTGGTGGCGGACGCAAAGCCTTTATTGGCGCAGTTCACCGCATGTCGGCCCAATTAGATGGATTGATAGAACTCAGTTGTGCAGCATTAAGCTCCGATCCCAAGGTAGCTTTAGAATCTGGCAGAGATTTAATGTTGCCTGCCAGTAGGATTTACGAAAGCTATCAGCAGATGATTGCCCAAGAAAAGCAGCTGCCCGAAAACGAGCGCATGCATTTTGTAAGCATCGTTACCCCAAACAACCTGCATTTTGAACCCGCTATGCTGGCGCTCGAAAATGGATTTCATGTGGTGATAGACAAACCTATTACCTTAACCCTGGCCGAAGCCAAAGCACTGAAGCAGAAAGCCGATGAAACCGGACTTTTTGTTTGCCTAACCCATACCTACTCAGGTTATCCAATGGTAAAACAAGCCAAAGAGATGATCAAAAATGGCGCGTTGGGCACCATCAGAAAAGTATGCGTAGAATATCCACAAGGCTGGTTAAGCCAACCTGCCACCAGCGACAACAAGCAAGCGGCCTGGCGCGCCGATCCTGCTAAAAGCGGTATCAGTGGCTGCATGGCCGATGTAGGCACACACGCCGCCCACTTGGCCGAGTATATTTCAGGCCTGCAAATCACCAAGATCTGTGCCGACCTCCACATTGTAGTAAATGGTCGCGCGCTCGACGACGATGGCAACGTGCTCCTCAGGTTTAACAATGGCGCCAACGGCACTTTAATGGCTTCGCAAATTGCTGCCGGCGAAGAAAACGCCTTAAAAATTAAAATCTATGGCGAAAAAGGCGGCATGGAATGGCACCAAATGGAGCCCAATAACTTAATCGTGAAATGGCTCGATCAGCCCATGCAGGTTTACCGCACTGGCAATGCCTATGTAAGCGAAATTGCCAAATTCAACACCAGAACCCCATCAGGACACCCTGAAGGCTACCTTGAGGCTTTTGCCAATATCTATAAGAATTTTGCGTTGACTTTAGCAGCCAGGCTGGATGGCAAAACCCCAAGCCCTTTTATGCTTGATTTCCCAGACGTCAACGATGGCGTAAGGGGAATGGCCTTCATAGAAAATGTAGTAGCCTCGAGTAAATCAGACCAAAAATGGTACGATTTTAAAATTTAGAACAAAATGACAACGATACAAGGACCAGCCATATTTTTAGCCCAGTTTATTGGAGACGAAGCACCTTTCAACTCGCTCGATGGCATTTGCCAATGGGCGGCCAGCTTGGGCTTTAAAGGCATCCAAATTCCTACGCTCGACCCACGCTTCATCGATTTAAAACTGGCGGCCGAAAGCAAAACCTATGCCGACGAATTGAAGGCCAAAGTGGCTTCTTACGGCTTGGCCATTACCGAGCTGTCTACGCATTTGCAGGGCCAATTGGTGGCTGTAAATCCAGCCTACGACCAGTTGTTTGATGCCTTCGCCGCACCAGAAGTAAGAAACAATCCGAAAGCCAGAACCGAATGGGCTATACAACAAATGAAATATGCCGCTAAGGCTTCGCAAAACCTGGGCTTAAATGCGCACGCTACCTTTAGCGGCTCCCTGCTTTGGCATACTTTCCACCCTTGGCCGCAACGCCCCGAAGGCTTGGTAGAAGATGGCTTTAAGGAATTGGCCAAGCGCTGGTTGCCTATCCTCAACGAATTTGACCAGTGTGGCGTAGACGTTTGCTACGAAATACATCCGGGCGAAGACCTTTTTGATGGCGAAACCTATGAAATGTTTTTAGACAATGTAAACCAGCACCCAAGGGCCTGCTTGCTGTACGATCCCTCGCATTTTGTATTGCAGCAGTTAGACTATATCCAATACATCGATTTTTACCACGAACGCATTAAGGCATTCCACGTTAAAGATGCCGAATTTAATCCTACAGGCAAACAAGGCACTTTTGGAGGCTATCAAAGCTGGGCCAACCGGGCAGGCCGCTACCGTTCGCCAGGCGATGGCCAGGTCGATTTTAGACGTATTTTTAGCAAATTGGCACAATACGACTTTAAAGGCTGGGCCGTTATGGAATGGGAATGCTGCATCAAGGATTCTGAAACCGGTGCCCGTGAAGGAGCCGAATTCATTAAAAAACAGATCATTCCGGTAACCACCAAGGCATTCGACGATTTTGCGGCCTCGGGTGGCGATACCGGATTTAACCAAAAAATATTAGGCATTTAAATAACAATACCCTACACAAATGAAAAAAACACTCCTATTTTTAAGCGGAATCGCCCTGTTTCTCACAGCTTGCGGCGGTTCAAGTTCAGACGAATCATCAACGGCCAATACCGAAACCCCAGCGCCTGCAGCAGCCAAGCCGGCTATGGATCCAGGCGAATTATTGATCGTTAAATCAGATTGTATCGGTTGCCATCACAAAGAAGATAAACTGATCGGGCCGGCTTACCAGGAAATCGCAGCCAAATACCCAAATACACCAGAAACAGTAACCGCACTGGCCGGAAAAATCATCAAGGGAAGCAAAGGTACTTGGGGCGCTGTTCCGATGACACCGCATCCTAAAATCAGCAACGACGATGCACAGCTGATGGTAAAATACATCTTATCGCTCAAGAAATAATCAAACCTTAAAAAACTAAACTAATGGAAAAGGGAAAACAAGAAGCGGAATCACAGAGTAGACGTAATTTTATTAAGGCTGGAGCCATTGCTACGGCCGCTTTTATGATTGTGCCACGCCACGTTTTGGGCGGCAAGGGCTTTTTGGCACCAAGTGATAGGCTGTTGGTTGCCGGTGTGGGTGTAGGTGGCAAGGGCCAAAGCGACATTGCGGCATTCGCAGCCAGTGGCAAGGCCGATATCGCCTTCCTTTGCGATGTGGATGATCGCCGGGCAGCCAAAAGCGTTAAAGACTTTCCAAAAGCAAAGTACTACCGCGATTGGCGCGAAATGTATGAAAAAGAACATAAAAACTTCGATGCGGTTTCGGTATCAACACCCGACCACAACCACGCCATACAAACCTTGGCCGCCATGCAGTTGGGCAAGCACGTTTATGTGCAAAAACCCCTTACTCACGATATTTACGAAGCACGCGCCTTAACCGAAGCCGCCAAAAAGTATAAAGTAGTAACCCAAATGGGTAACCAAGGTGCCTCAAACGATGGACCGCGTCAAATGAAAGAATGGTACGATGCCGGCCTCATTGGCGACGTACATACCGTTTACGCCTGGACCGACAGACCGGTTTGGCCACAGGGTATTGCCTGGTCTGCCAACAAAGCCGAGGTTCCGAAAGAACTCGACTGGGATTTATGGCTAGGCACCGCTCCCTATAAGGATTATGTAAACAAATTGGTGCCTTTTAACTGGCGTGGCTGGTGGGATTACGGCACCGGTGCCTTAGGCGACATGGGCTGCCACCTGTTAGAAGCACCATTTAGCGTATTGAACCTGAAATACGCTACCGAAGTACAAGCCAGCGTAGGTTCTGTTTACGTAGATGAGTTTCAGCGAGGCTATTTCCCCGAAAGTTGTCCGCCATCGAGCCATGTTACCCTTAAATTTCCAAAAACCAACAAAACCAAAGGCGATGTAACCGTACATTGGATGGATGGTGGTATTCAGCCGGAAAGGCCGGAAGAACTGCAGGCCAACGAAACCTTTGGCGATGGTGGCAACGGCACCTTGTTTATCGGCACCAAAGGCAAAATGATGGCCAGCACCTACAGTGCCAACCCCCGCTTGTTACCTCTATCAAAAAACGCCGATATTAAAGTGCGTCCAAAATTTGCCCGCGTACCTAACCAGGCCAACGGCCACTATGCCCAGTGGGTAGAAGCGGCTATTGCCGGCTACGGCAAAAACGAACTGAGCTCGCCGTTCGAAATTGCCGGCCCGCTAACTGAAGCCTTGCTCATGGCCAACCTGGCCATCCGTGGCGCCGATATCCAAAAGAAAAATGCCGATGGAAAAATCATTTACCCAGGCAGGTATACCAAATTGCTTTGGGATAACGACCAAATGAAGGTGACCAATTTTGACGATGTGAACCAATTCGTAAAAAGAGAATATCGCAAAGGCTGGACTTTGGGCGCTTAATTAATTTCTAAAACGTTAACACTAAAAATATCCTAACAGATGAACAAATACCTATTATCAGCGGCATTGCTACTGGCCATGGGCTACGGCGCCGCTGCGCAAACCGCCAAATTGCCTAAAGGCTTTAAATGGTTATTCGATGGCAAAACTACTACCGGTTGGCATACTTATGGCAAAACTACGGTTGGCCAAGGCTGGAAAGCCGAAGACGGCGTGCTCCACTTTAACCCGAAGGCCAAGAACAACGATGGCGGCGATATTGTAACCGATAAGGAATATTCCAATTTCCATTTGAGCCTCGAGTGGAAGGTAGCCCCGAAATCAAACAGCGGCATTATTTTTTATGTGCATGAAGAATTGCCAAAATATGGCCAAACTTACAGCACAGGCCCAGAAATGCAGGTATTGGATAACGACGGGCATCCAGATGGAAAAATCACCAAGCACCGTGCCGGCGATTTGTACGACTTAGTCAAAAGTTCGTCGGAACCTGTAAAACCGGTTGGCGAATGGAACAAAGCCGAAATCATCAGCAATAAGGGCAAATTAACCTTCAAGCTGAACGGCGTAACCGTAGTGAACACCACGCTTTGGGACGACAACTGGAAATCGCTGATTGCGGGTAGCAAATTTGCCAAATGGGAGGGCTTCGGCACTTTCAAAACCGGTAAAATCGCTTTGCAAGACCATGGCGACGAAGTATGGTACAGAAATATCATGATTAAAGAACTTTAAAAACAGGCCTAAATTGGGAGGTTTGAGGGCAAATCAAACCTCCCAGCACTTGCCTTCCCCCACTACCCTAAACTAACCAAACTAAACCAAATGAATACGACAACGAGATTTAAACTATCTTTCATGATGTTCCTGGAATTTTTTATCTGGGGCGCATGGTTTGTAACGATGGGCACTTACCTCGGTAAAAACCTAATGTCTAACGATGTACAGATTGGCTCTGCCTACAGCACGCAGTCGCTCGGCGCAATTATAGCCCCGTTTATTATAGGTTTGATAGCCGACAAGTTTTTTGCTGCGCAAAAGGTACTGGGCGTATTGCATTTGGTAGGTGGCGTGTTATTATGGCTTGCCGCAAGCTCCTTGAATTTCGATAGTTTCTTCCCGTTCATTTTGGGTTATATGATTGCGTATATGCCAACTCTTGCCTTGGTTAATTCCATCTCCTTCAAGCAGATGAATGACCCGGGAAAAGAATTTCCTGCAATCCGCGTTTTTGGAACCATCGGCTGGATCATTGCCGGTTTGGTTATCGGCTGGCTTAACTGGGAACAAGAAGGCAACCTGATCCTGACCTTCAAAATGGCTTCGATCGCATCGATTATCCTGGGTTTGTTCAGTTTCATACTGCCTAATACACCTCCAGCCAAAAAGAACGAAAAAACCACGTTTGGCGAAATCATCGGACTGGATGCCATCGGCCTTTTGGCCAACAGATCTTACCTGTTATTCTTTTTGGCATCAGTGGCCATTTGCATTCCACTCGCCTTTTATTACAACTTTACCAATCCTTTCCTAAACGAAGTAGGCATGAAATCGGCCGCGGGCGTACAATCGCTGGGGCAGGTATCAGAAACCGTATTTATGATTTTGATGCCGCTATTCTTTGTCAGGCTAGGCGTTAAAAAAATGTTGGCCATCGGTATGATTGCCTGGGTAGCCCGTTATTTGTTCTTCGCCTTTGGCAATGCCGATTCCAACTATTGGATGCTCATTGCGGGCATTGTATTGCATGGCATCTGCTACGATTTCTTTTTCGTTACCGGCCAGATTTATACCGACAAGCTGGCTGGCGAAAAATTCAAAAGCGCAGCCCAGGGATTTATTACCTTGGCTACCTACGGCGTGGGCATGCTGGCCGGCTCGTTTATTTCAGGCATTATCGTAAACAAGTATGTGATTGCCAGTGGCGGCCATCATTGGTATGATATTTGGATTATCCCAGCAGGCATTGCCTTTGTTGTATTTCTGTTGTTTGTTTTGCTATTTAGAGATAAAAACAAAGACATAACCGAAGCCCAAAGTTAAAATCGATACCATCCTGATATGAATTCTAGAAGATCCTTTATTAAACAAACCGGCCTGTTCGTAGCAGGCGCTGCCTTATTGCCTTCCTTGCCCGCCTTGGCTTTTGCCAAGCCGAAAAAAGTGGCTGGACTACAACTTTACTCACTCAGAGACTTATTGCCCAAAGATGTTAAAGGCGTTATCAAGGCCGTGGCCGAAGCAGGCTATGGCGAGGTGGAAACCTATGGCTACTCGAAAAGAGACAAATTTTGGGGCCTCGATCCCAAAGCCTTTGGCGATTTACTGAAACAGTATGGCCTGAGGGCACCAAGTGGCCATTATGATATGGATGGCTTTATCGGCACCGGAAACAGCGACGCACTGAAAAGCTATATCGAAGCCGCCAACATATTGGGGTCTGAATACATCACTATTCCTTACCTGGGCGACCACCTGCGAAAAGATTTGGACGGATTTAAAAAAGTAGCCGCCCGATTAAACGAGGCCGGTGCTTTGTGCAAAGCTGCTGGATTAAAACTAGCCTACCATAACCACGATTTCGAATTCAAGAAATTTGGCGAAACCACCGGCTATGAAGTGATGTTAAATGAAACCGACAAAAAATTGGTCGATTTTGAAATGGATCTGTATTGGGTAGTGAGATCGGGCAACGATCCGCTGAAGCTATTTGCCGCCCACCCAAAACGCTTTACCATGTGGCATGTTAAAGACATGGATAAAACCAATCATGGCCTCAATACGGAGGTAGGCAAAGGCGCCATCGATTTTAAGGCTATTTTTACCCAGGCTAAACAATCGGGTGCCAAACATTTCTTTGTAGAGCATGAAACCAATTATCAGCCTAACGAACTGGCTTCCATAAAAACCAGTTGCGAATACCTAAAAGCCAATCTGTTGTAGAAGCATTCGCTTAACCATATAAAAGCCCGGCCTACTTAATTATTTTAAGCATAAGCCGGGCTTTTGATTTGGGCAAAACCTAAGCCTGTTCTGCGTTGTGCTGAGCCTCTGCAACCAGATCTTTAATAGCCGATCTGCGTTTTTTCGGCGATGGTTCTCCAACCAAATGCGGGACCGCCGTTTCTGCTGCCAGTTCCTCATGTTCTTCGCCAACAATGCGACGTTTAAGGTTATCATAACCGTCGCGCATACCGTTACCCAGATTTTTGGCTCCATCAGCAATACGCTTACGCGATTCTTCGCCACTGGCTGGGGCAAACAAGATACCAAGCACTGCACCTGCAGCCAAACCTGCAATTAAGGCAACCGCCACTTGGGCATTATAATTTGATTTTTCGGCAAAAAGCCTTGAAATTAATTTTTCGTATTTCATAACAACTGTTTTAAAAAACAACAACAGATCAGCGCTATTGTTTAAAATAACGTCAATTTAACCAACTCATGATGGTTTTGGCATCAAAGCTTTACGTTAATTGAGCTTGGCAGCCAATACGCAGGCCTGTCTAAAGTGCTCACGCTTGCCGTTTAGTGCAAAGGTATCAAATTGTACCACATAAATACCCACCTTGCTGCGTTGCCCATTGTCGTCCGTGCCATCCCAGGCAAAGCTTCCCGAAGTGGCAATACTGGTGTTTCTTTGCAATTTTCGAACCAAAATGCCTTTGTCTGAATAAATATTGACGCTAGCCAATTGCCCATTGTTCACAAAGCGATAATCAATTTGCAACTGGTCTTCAAAACCATCCCCATCAGGCGAGAATGTTTTGCTGCCTAGGGTTACACGGTTAGCAAGCAGTTGGCTGTCTTCCTCCTGCGAATTGCGATAAGTTGGTGTTGCAAAACCCACACTAGCCGCTGCCGATTTGAAATTGCCTGGCTCATCGGTTGGTCTGGCAAACGAAACCCGCTCCAGCGAAACACCATCGGCATTACGCAATAAGGCCAGATGCATGTCTTCACGGTATACCAGCCGGTCAATCGGCTTTAACGAACTTAACAATACCACCGTACCCTTATCATTATTAAACGCAGGCAAACTTGTCATTTTCACTAACTGTGCAGGAAAACTGACCTGGTATTGCGCTTGAACAGCATCCGGATTAGTCGTTAACACCCAATACGTTTTGGCAGGCATCAGTAAGGAGACAGGGCTTACATTTTTAATACTTGCTGGATTGCCATTTGCATCGGCATTAGCCAACTGCAGATTTTTTAAATCCAGCAGCTGGTTACTCGCATTATAGATCTCGATAAAATCGACGCCGTCTTTTTTGGGATTGACCAAAATCTCGCTGATCAGGATATCGCCCTTTTGAAATTCGTATGGCTGTACAAAAATAAAATTGGCTCGATTATCCTTTGCAATTGTATTTCCTTTTAGGTCTTTTACGCCGCTTACCGTCAAGGTGTAGTTGCCTGTTGGCAAAGCCGAAGCATATACCAGTTGGTAAACATTGGGTAAAGCCGTAGCCTTAACCAAAGCCGGACTACCCAGCTTAGTAATAATGTAATTACTGGCAGTTAAAGCCGTACCGGCTATTAAACGCTCCGAAAAAACGGCTTCAATGGTTTTATCGTCCAAGGCTTTGGCACTGAGCAAAGTTGGCGGGCTTACGTCGGGCACCAGTTCGTCTACCTTAAAATCATCAAAAATAAAACCCTCAGACCGGGTAGCGGTGTATCGGCATGAAACCCCAAACCAATCGCCATACAAGAAGGCCTTATCGATAGCCTTGCCTTCCAAATTATAGTTTGTGCCTCCGGTAATATCGGCATATACCTCCCATTCGCCTTCGTCGGTACGGGTTACTTTTACCCTGGCTAAAAGCTTGTTCACTTCGGCCCGCGATTTGGCCGGTCCATCGATGATTTTCGTTACCGTTGTACCCGCCTGCCGATACAGATCGTAACTATCAGTACTGCCATTTTCACCAATTTGGATAAAATAGCCATTTAATGGGCCATTTAAGTCCTGCTGGTCGGCCACCAAATAAATCCTGGCCTGATTGGCTGCAGAAGGATCAAAATTCAGCTGCACAAAAAATTCCCACCTGGCATTTGCAGCCAGCCTATTGGGGACAGCCAGCATAACCGTTTGTGCAGCAGCACTTAGCGACGTCTGCAACTGATTGGAACTATTTACCCTAAAGGCACTGGCCTGGCCAGTCCAAGCTGGGTTTGAAGTGAAGTTTCCGTCGGAGAAATCGTCGAAAACTTGGCCGAATGCAAGTTTAGCACTCAGCATCATAAAAAAGAGCAAAGTTTTTCTCATATTTGGTAGATATTAGAAATCAATTAAATATAATTAAAAAAAAGATGAAATCCTTATGGTTTTATCGGCTCCAACAAGGAACGATTACCAAATCATAATTGCTTCGTCGCCATTAAAAACAAATTAAAAAAATGAAAGTTGCAGTAGTAGGTGCCACAGGATTAGTGGGCACTGTAATGTTAAAAGTATTGGAGGAAAGAAACTTCCCGTTAACCGAGTTAATTCCAGTTGCCTCAGAAAAGAGCGTTGGCAAGTTAATTACGTTTAAGGGTAAGCAGTATCCAATCGTTAGCATGGATACTGCAATTGGCATGCGCCCGGATATCGCCTTGTTTTCGGCTGGCGGAAGCACTTCGCTAGAGCACGCGCCGCGTTTTAAGGAAGCCGGCACTACGGTAATCGACAACTCGTCGGCCTGGCGCATGGATCCGGCCATCAGACTGGTAGTTCCGGAAGTAAATGCCAACGTACTTTCTATCGACGATAAAATCATTGCCAACCCGAACTGTTCTACCATTCAAATGGTAGTAGCCCTAAAGCCCTTGCACGACAAGTACAAAATCAAAAGAGTGGTGGTATCAACCTATCAATCGGTTACAGGTACGGGCGTAAAGGCGGTTGACCAGATGATGAACGAGAGAAAAGGCATCCACGATGGCCCAATGGCCTATGCCTACCCAATCGACTTGAACGTTATTCCGCAAATCGACGTATTTACCGAAAACGGCTATACCAAAGAGGAAATGAAGATGATTAACGAAACCCGTAAAATTATGGGCGACGATAGCATCCGCTTAACCGCTACAACCGTGCGTATTCCGGTAATGGGTGGCCACTCTGAATCGGTAAACATCGAGTTCGAAAACGAATTTGACCTAGCCGACGTGGTAGCTTTGCTAGAAAAAACCGAAGGTATTGTAGTAGTTGACGATATTGCCAACCTCAAATACCCAATGCCTAAAGATGCCCATGAAAAAGATGAGGTATTTGTAGGCCGCATCCGCAGGGATGAATCAATGCCAAACACTTTAAACATGTGGATTGTTGCCGACAACCTGCGCAAAGGCGCCGCTACCAATGCGGTACAAATTGCCGAGTATCTGGTCAAAAAAGAATTGATCTAAATTTTTTAGTTTCAAATAAAAAAGTGATGCTTAAGCATCACTTTTTTTGTAGGGCACCAAATCCTAATCTAAAAATTACATATAATCAAGTGATTATAATCTAAATTTTATATATAATTTTTAGATTACAATCGAAATTTTATATATTTATGTGATGGTTAGCAGAATTTTAGAGCCTATTATAGAATCCAAGTTTTTCAAAGGAAAGGCCATTATCCTGACTGGAGCAAGACAGGTAGGCAAAACCACCTTGTTGAAACGTTTGGCCAAGAACACAGGCTTGCCATTTACGTTTTTAAACTGCGACGAAGCAAGCGTCCGCAACAACTTGCAGGACATCAGTACCGAGCGTCTTAAATCTATTATCGGAAAAAACAAAATCATACTGATTGATGAAGCGCAAAGGGTACGAAATATTGGACTGACGTTAAAGCTTATTGTCGACAATTTCAGCGATATACAGCTCCTGGTTACTGGTTCATCGACATTAGATCTGGCCTCGGGAATACAAGAACCCCTAACGGGGCGTAAGTTCGAATACCATTTGTTTCCTTTTTCCGTTGAAGAACTAGCCAACCATACCAATCTCATCACCGAAGAACAGGCTTTAGAAAAAAGATTGATTTACGGCAGCTATCCAGATGCCATCAATTACCCCGGAGAAGAAAAAGAACTACTCTTTAATTTGACCAATAGCTATCTTTTTAAAGACATTCTTTCATTGGCCGATATCAGGAAACCCCTGCAACTTGAAAAATTGATACAAGCCTTGGCATTGCAAATTGGCAACGAAATTTCCTATCACGAACTGGGGCAGCTTATTGAAGCCGACAAACAAACCGTGGAGAGGTATATCGATTTGCTCGAAAAATGTTTTGTGGTGTTTAGACTAAACGCCTACAGCGGCAACCTGAGAAATGAAATAAAAAAAAGCAAAAAAATCTATTTCTACGACTTGGGTATTCGAAATGCCATTATACAGAATTTTAGTCCGCTTGGTTTAAGATTAGACAGCGGCCAGCTTTTCGAAAACTATGTCATCGCCGAATACATCAAAGCCACCAACAACCATAGGAAATTTGCCAAATATTATTTCTGGAGGAGTTTTCAGCAACAGGAAATAGACCTGATCGAAGCAATAGACGGAGAAACAAATGCCATCGAAATCAAATGGAACGACAACAAAAAAGTTAAATTCCCAACAACTTTTACAGCGAACTATCAGGTTAACCAAACCATTGTTATCAACAGAAAAAACTATACTTACTTTTTAATTTAATGCCATGAAAACATACAAGGCCGCTTTATTATTCTTACTCTTCTCGTTAAACGGTTTCGCCCAAAATACTGTGGCCAAACTGGAGCAGGCTTACAGCAATTTGATGAATGACGACCAAGCCAAATATGCCATCGCTTCGCTTTGTGTGCTGGATGCCCAAACGGGCAAGGTAATTTTTGCCAAGAATGAGAACATAGGACTGGCTACGGCCTCTACGCTGAAAACCATTACCTCGGCAACGGCCTTTAGCGTTTTGGGCAAAGACTTCAGGTACCAGACTACATTGGCCTACACGGGCAAAATTACTGCCGACGGCACTTTGCAGGGCGATTTGGTGATTATAGGCAGCGGCGATCCTACCTTGGGCTCTTGGCGTTATGCACAAAGTAAGGAAAACGTGGTTTTAAACCAATGGGTTGGGGCCATACGAAATGCGGGCATCAAAAAAATAGAAGGCTCGGTAATTGGCGACGATAGCCTGTTCGGTACCCAATCGATGCCCGAAGGCTGGATTTGGCAAGACATGGGCAACTATTATGGGGCGGGTACTTCGGCGCTGGCTTGGCGTGAAAACCAGTTCGTTGTGCATTTAAAGCCTGGCACAGCCCCTGGAAATGATGTAAAGGTACTCGAAACCGTACCCGCAATGCCTTACCTCAACATTGTAAACGAATTAAAAACAGGCGTAAATGGCTCTGGCGACAATGCTTATTCCTTTTTGCCTCCCTACAGCTACACGGCTTATTTAAGAGGCACCTGGGGAATGGCCATTAGCAAGGCCGGTATTTCCTTAGCCCTGCCCGACCCAGCTTTTGAGGCCGCCTATCGTTTGCAGGACACTTTGTTAAGGCTCAACATCCAAAGCACCAAAGAAGCCACTACAGCACGTAGATTGGCCTTGGAAAACAAAAGCGTAGCCCCTATTGCCCAAAAACTTGCTACATTAAGCTCGCCCGACCTGAGCGAAATCGTATACTGGTTCAACAAAAAGAGCATCAATCTTTATGGTGAGCAGCTGCTCAAAACCATGGCCTGGAAGCTGGGAAAAACGCCAAGCACCAAAAACGGCGCAGCTTCGGTTATTAATTTCTGGGCCGCCAAGGGCATCGACAAAAATGCCCTGAATATTTTAGATGGCAGCGGACTTTCGCCGGGCACCCGGGTTACCACCGCCGCCATGGCCAGCATCTTGTTTCAGGCACAAAAAGAGGATTGGTTTCCAGCCTATTACAATTCATTGCCCGAATACAACGGCATGAAGATCAAAAGCGGCACCATTAACGATGTATCGGCCTATGCGGGCTATTACACCGATAAAAACGGTAACAAGTATATTGCAGTCATTAACATTAACAATTACAACGGTTCGGGCATTAGCAAAAAGCTGTTCAAGGTACTCGATGCGCTAAAATAGCCCTGGCAAACAACAGGCTCGCACTAACATTCCATTGAATCTAGCGGCCAACGAACTAATGGCCCCTTTATTTGTTACCTTGAAAACCCATTACCCAAACAACGTCTCCATATGCAGTTCGAACTCCGACCATTTCAACTGAGCGACTTGCGCAGCTTGGTTAAACATGCCAACAATTACAACATTGCCAAAAACCTGAGCAACAAATTTCCTTTTCCTTATACCCAAGATGATGGCATTGCCTTTATCAATCTGGCTTTATCGGCCACTCCCCAAGAGATATTCGCCATTGTGGTAAACGGAGAAGCTGCAGGCTCTATCGGCGTACACCCGCAACAGGATTTCTATTGCAAAAATGCTGAAATGGGCTACTGGATTGCCGAAGCATATTGGGGCCAGGGCATTGTACCAGAGGCGGTAAAACTGATGCTAAACTATGGTTTCAGGACCTTTGAGGTGACCCGTATCTTTGCACGGACCTTTGATACCAACATCAAATCGCAACGCGTACTGGAAAAAGCAGGCTTTAAGCTAGAAGCAGAGCTGGCAGGTACGTTTTATAAAAACGGAACGGTTTACGACGAGCTGATTTATGCCGTGCGGAAGCCTGCGGTTTTGTAAATCAATTGTTATTTTTAGGTTTACTAACTTGCAAAGATGCACAAAAACTTATCGCTCATTTTCAAGGCTGGCCTTTTGGTGGGCACATTGGATATTTTGGCCGCCTTCATTAACTTCTATCTTAAAACCGGGAAAAATGTAATCCTTGTACTCCAGTACATTGCCAGCGCGGTATTTGGCCAGGAAGCCATGAACGGTGGCATTTTTACCGCATTGGCCGGTCTTTTGTTTCATTACCTCATTGCTTTGGCATTTACGGTGTTATTTGCGCTACTTTACCCCAAATTATGGCAATGGTTTAAAAACATCTGGCTGATTGCCATTTTGTATGGTCTTTTGATTTGGTTGCTGATGAACCTGATTATCGTGCCAAGCACAAGGGCACCACAAATTCCCTTCTCCTGGTCGGCCGGATTGGTCAATTGTTTGATTTTAGTACTTTGCATCGGCTTGCCCTTGGCCTATCTTTTTCGCAAAAACGATCCTGCTAATTCCCCTAAAAATTAATAAATTGCGGTTTCATTCTATCCAATTTAATCAGTTCAATGAAACGAAGCTTATCTTTTATTCTGTTCCTGCTCTTTAACCTTCATGTTTTTGCACAATCTGCCGAAGGTAGCGGTCCAACGCTAGCCAGTACCGACATGGAGACATCTGGCGAAACCGAAAGCATGGCCAATAGCGAAATTGCCATCATTCCAGAACCGGTAAGCATTATTAAACAAGCCGGGCATTTTGTTTTGCCCGCAAATATTGTCATCCAGGCCCATAAATCGCCAGAGCTGAAACAAACTATCGCCTTTTTACAGGAACGTTTGTCAACGCCAACCGGCTATTATGTAAGCACCATCAGCACCCCATCGGCTACCGCCACCATTAAACTGATCATTAACGAAACCAACGATGCCGCCATAGGCATGGAGGGCTACCGCTTAAACGTAGGGCCAAAACAGGTAACCATCAGGGCCAATAAGCCTGCAGGCCTGTTTTATGGCGTGCAAACTTTATTGCAGCTGCTGCCCAAGGAAATTGAGAGCAAAGAAGAAGTAAAAGGCATAAAATGGACGATGCCTTGTGCCGAAATTACCGATTACCCGCGCTTGGGCTGGAGGGGATTGATGTTTGATGTTGCCCGCCATTTCTTTACCAAGCAAGAGGTAAAACAATACATTGATGCCATGGTGCGCTACAAATACAACATTTTGCACCTGCACCTTACCGACGATGAAGGCTGGAGAATCGAAATCAAAGGTTTACCAAAATTGACCGAAGTAGGTGCCTGGAACGTAAAACGCGTAGGCAGCTTTGGCGATTTTATTCCGCCAACACCCGATGAACCCCGTAACTATGGTGGTTTTTATACTCAAGACGATATTAGAGAACTGGTAGCTTATGCCAAAGATCGCTTTGTGAATATCCTGCCCGAGATTGATGTGCCTGGACATAGCTTGGCCGCCATTGCTTCTTACCCAGACCTTTCGTGCACGCCAGACGCCGTTAACTACAAAGTACGCAGCGGCGAGAAAATCATGGATTGGAGCCGCGGTGCCCCGCCTATTGCTTTGGTTGACAATACCCTTTGTCCGGCCAACGAAAAGGTTTATGTTTTCTTAGATACCGTAATTTCGCAGATTGCGCAGCTTTTTCCTTTCGAATATATCCATATGGGTGGCGATGAAGCTTCTCATAATTTTTGGGAAAAGAACGACCAGGTTAAAGAGCTGATGAAACGGGAAGGCCTGAAAACCATTCCTGAAGTACAGGGCTATTTTGAACGCAGGGTAGAGAAAATCGTACAATCGAAAGGCAAAAAATTCATGGCCTGGGATGAAGTTTTAGAAGGTGGTGTATCGCAAAGCGCAGCGGTAATGAGCTGGCGAAGCATGAAATACGGAACTGAAGCAGCCAAAGCAGGCCATGAAGTGGTGATGAGCCCTACACAATATGCCTATATCGATTACATGCAGGCCGATGCCATTACCGAGCCTCGTGTGTATGCTTCGTTGCGTTTGAGCAAATCGTATGAGTTTGATCCGGTACCTGATGGCGTAAATCCGGCCTTTATCAAAGGCGGACAAGCCAATTTGTGGACCGAGCAGGTGTACAACATCCGTCAGGCCGAATACATGACCTGGCCACGGGGATTTGCCATTGCCGAGTCGGTATGGTCGCCAAAAGAGAAAAAGAACTGGGCCAATTTCTTTGCCCGCACCGAACAACACTTTAAACGTTTGGATGTGGCCGAAACCAAATACGCACCAAGCGTTTACGACCCGATATTTGCCGTAAGGAGAACTGCCGACCGCAATTTGCTGATTACTTTGAGTACAGAGGTGGATGGCCTGGACATGTATTACAGTTTCGACAACTCGTTTCCAGACCGTTTCTATCCAAAATATAATGGACCTTTGGTGCCACCAATTGATGCCAAGGTATTGAAAGTAATTACCTACAGAGGCAAAACGCCGGTTGGCCGGATGATGAACATGCCGATAGAAGAGCTCGAAAAAAGAGCAGGCAAACGATAATAAAAAGCCACAGACCCAATCAGTCTGTGGCTTTTTCATGCAACTGCTAATCCTTTATTTTTCAACAATTTAAATCAAGCACCGTTTGGTTTTGTTTAACTCAATATTTTTCGTAACTTGATGTAAGCTTTAAAAGGAGGTTTATTATGAACGTTATCCAAAAAGTTGAGCACTGGGGCGATTCGCATCGCGCCAAATGGCTAGATGTAGTCCGCATTGTATTAGGTCTCATCATCTTTAGCAAAGGCATAGCGCTAATCAGCGACACAGGCCATCAGCAGGAACTTTTATTTAAGAACAGCGTATTCGGATTTTCCGAAATGATGTCGAGCATTGCCATACACCTCGTTGCCTTTGCGCACTTGGTGGGCGGAATTTTGATTACCATTGGGTTGGTTACGCGTTTTGCCGTCGTTATCCAGATTCCAATCCTGGTTTGCGCGGTATTGTTCGTCAACATTTCAAACGGCTTTTCAGCCCTTAATTCAGAACTTTGGCTATCGCTTATCGTACTTTGCCTATTGGTGCTGTTTTGGGTAGTTGGCTCCGGCCCTTTTTCGGTCGACCACCAGATCAAGTACAAACGGGTTTAGTCCTTAATTCCTCATCCACAAAAATCTATGCCTGGCATGGATGGTTATTGTTTTGTCCATGGTTGTTTATCTGCTATATTTTACGTTGGCCATAGCGCAGGTTAACGATAAACTTGCTAACTTTCCGTTTTAAGAAACAATCATGAAGAAATTCCTACTCTTTGCCTTGCTGTTCAAAATTTCGACCAGCATCGCACAAACCCAAACCGACGATTACTTCAAACTGACCCGTGCCGGCTTTAACGAAAAAAACGCCTATGCCACCACCGCATTTGTAGAGCAATATTTTCGCGTACCTGGCAATACGGGTTTCAATGCCAGTATCCATTATGTAGAAGGCATCTTGAAAAAAGCAGGCTTTACAGAGCAGAAAGCCGACGAATTTGAAGCACCCCTGACCTATCGCATAGAAAAACGCCCCATGAAACGCAATACTTGGGAGCCGGTTGATGCCAGCGTAACCCTGATTGGCGAGACCCAGCCCCTCATTGCTTTCAAAACCAACCGCAACATGATACCGATCAACTGCCCTTCGACCCCCGCTACAGGTATTACGGCCGAAGTTGTTTTTGTCGGCAAGGGCACCGCGCAGGATTTGGAAGGCAAAGACTTGAAAGGCAAGATCGTATTTGCCGATGCCTCAGCCGGCCGATTGCTAAGTGTTGCTTCAAAAGCTGGTGCCATTGGCGTAATGGGTTATTCGATGCCTAAATATACGCAGCCCGAAAAACACCAAACCTCTATTCAATTTGGCAGCATGCCTGCCAACTCCAGCGTTTGGTCGTTGTTGCTGTCGTATGGCGTAAAAGAAAAACTGAAAGCCGCCTGCCTTAAGGGAAAAGTAGAGCTGAAAGTAAATATCCAAACCAAGATTTACCAAGCCGAAGAACTGACTTTGGTAGCCAATGTAAAGGGCAGCGTAAATCCTAACGAACGCTTTGTGTACAGCGCGCATGTGCAAGAACCGGGTGCAAACGACAATGCCAGCGGCGTAGGCACCTTGGCCGAAATGGCTCGTCTAACGGCTTCTTTGGTTAAATCGGGCAAATTTAAGCCGCAACGCACGCTTACCTTTTTATGGGGCGATGAAATTGTATCGACAGGCAGGTACATTACCGACGATGCGGCACGTGCCAAGGGCATTATGTGGGGCATGAGCTTAGACATGGTGGGCGAAGACACCCAAAAAACCGGTGGCTCTTTCCTGATCGAAAAAATGCCTGACCCATCGGCCATCTGGACCCGCGGCAATGATAAACATACCGAATGGGGTGCTGGCGATGTGAAAGAAAAAGACCTCTTCCCACATTATTACAACGATTTTATCTTCGACATTTGCAAAGCGCAGGGCAAATTTGCCAACTGGACGGTTAATTACAATCCTTTTGAAGGGGGCAGCGACCATACACCGTTCCTGCAAAACAAAATTCCAGGCTTGTTGATGTGGCACTTTACCGATGTATTTTACCATACCGATAACGACAGGATCGACAAAGTTTCGGCCACTACCATGAAAAATGTAGGTGTGAGCGCCCTTACAGCTGGCTTTACTTTAGTTACAGCCAATGAAAATACAGCTATGAAAACTGTAGCCCAAGTAAAATCGGATGCC
The DNA here is from genome assembly GCF_059705275.1 of Pedobacter sp. TM02. Lineage (NCBI taxonomy): Bacteria > Pseudomonadati > Bacteroidota > Sphingobacteriia > Sphingobacteriales > Sphingobacteriaceae > Pedobacter > Pedobacter sp. TM02. Next base: position 632,505 of record NZ_AP046530.1, on the reverse strand, counting down.
TTGGTGCGTCTTAAAACCGAGTTTGAGTTGAGCAAAAAAGCCATTGCCGAAGGCAAAGTCACTGCTGATGAGCAGCACATTCTGCAAGTTTGGGGCAAATGGTACACCGATGCCCTTGCCACCATTGGCAACATGGCCGTTAAGCCACAAACCACCAAAGTAGGTTCGGCTATTAAAGTAGCCACGCTGGAAGTAGAAAAACAAACACAGGCCTATATCAGCGAGCTTAAATAAGTTGCTTAGCATAAGGAAAGGGAGTTGAACAAGCTCTCTTTTTCTTTACATGGCACTGAAACTGCCTTGCGCTGATTTTGTTATATTCGTGAAAAACCGATAGTCTATGAATTTTCACACGCGCAAATGGGTAAAGCCCGAAGACCTCAATCCGAATGGTTCGCTGTTTGGTGGGAGCCTGCTAAGATGGATTGATGAAGAAGCCGCTATTTATGCCATCGTCCAACTGGAGAACCCCAAAGTGGTTACCAAATACATGTCTGAAATCAATTTTGTAAGTTCGGCCAAACAGGGTGACATCATTGAATTGGGCATTACGGCTACTGCTTTTGGCACCACCTCTATTACCATGTGCTGCGAAGTTCGGAACAAAATTACCCGAAAGAGCATCCTGACCATCGACAAGATCGTTTTCGTTAACATTAACGATTACGGCGATCCAACGCCACATGGCAAAACAAAAATCAAATATATAGACGAACAGTTCGAAGACCTGGGCAGCTAATTGGTCGACCCTTGGGCACGGGCGCAGCCAAACAATTAGCAGTTTCTCAACGAAGTTTTAAATATCCTGCAAACGAATGGCTTCCTCCAGTTTTTCTGCATCCAAATCGAAAGCATTGACGATTACTTTGGCTTGGTTATAAAAAGCATTTCTTTCGTCCAGTTTCTTGATAATAAACTCGAGCAGCTGCTCATCATCCATGCCTTTAAGCAAGGGTCTTTTCTCGCGGTTATGCAAGCGCGAAACCAACTGTGGTGGGGTCATTTGCAGGTAAACCGTAATGCCATGCGCATTCATCCAATCCATATTGTCGAAAAAACAAGGCAAGCCACCACCGGTAGCCACGATACAGGTTTCGGGATAAGCGTAGGTTTTTAGTGTTTGGCTTTCGAGTTCGCGAAAAGCGGCTTCGCCATGCGACGCAAAATAATCAGCAATGCTTTGTCCCTCACGCGCTACCATAACGGCATCTAAATCGATTACCGGGCAATCGAGCCGATGTGCCAATTGCTTGGCTTTGGTACTTTTGCCGCAGCCCATAAAGCCCACCAAAAAAACTATCATAATTGGTTTGTTCTTTTTAATATTACAAAATCGGTTACTGGTGGTATTTTTCCAGCTTTTTTGAGCATCGTTGCAATTTGCGCCCGATGGTAGGTAGAATGGTTCACCACATGAAACAGGATATCCTGCAGGCTGTTTTCAAATTTTCCATGGGAATTTGCATAGTGGATCAGTTCATCGAATTGCCGTGTAGACAAAATCTTAGCAAACAGTTTGGCGTTTTCGGCGCTTAGCGCTTCAAAAACGACTTTGGGTTGTTCTTCCCATACCCCTTTTTCGGGTTGCTCTCCCAAAATCCGTTTGGCCCAAATATGTTGCGCCGTGAGCACATGGCTAAACAGCTTATCGGCTTCGGGCAAATCTGCCTCATGCAACGCGGCCATAACGATGACATCAGCTTTAGTGGTATAGTTTAAAAGTTCTGCAAGCATATCAGGCAAGTTTAACCCTTGGGTCTATCCAGGCATACAACAAATCGACCAAAATATTAACCACCACAAATACAAAGGCGATAAACAGGATGGAGCCCATCACGACCGGAAAATCAGACATTTCTAAAGCGGTAACCGTGGTGCGACCCAAGCCGTTATAGCCAAAAATATATTCTACAAAGAAAGAACCGGCCAACAAAGAGGCAAACCAGCCCGAAACTGCGGTAATTACCGGATTTAAGGCATTTTTTAAGGCGTGCTTATAAATGATGGCATAGCGGCCCAAACCTTTGGCCTTGGCCGTTCTGATGTAGTCTTGCGCCAGCACGTCGAGCATGGCGCTGCGGGTAAGCTGTACAATAATGGCCAATGGGCGCAAACCGAGGGTAATCATGGGCAACCAGAGGTTTCGCCAAGTAATTACCTGGCCTTTAAAAGGATCGTAGCTGTACAGGCTGCCGCTCATGTTCAAACCCGTATAATCGGCCAGTACAAAGCCAAACAGCCAGGCAATGATGATACCGGCAAAGAAAGAGGGTGCCGAAATGCCCAAAATGGCAAAAGAATTAGCCAATTTATCAATCCATGTACCTTGATGTACCGCCGAAACTACCCCTAACAACACCCCAATTAATGTGGCGAATATCATGGCGGTTAAAGCCAACACAAAAGTATTGGGTACGGTTTCCGAAAGAATGGTAGTTACGTCTCTCTTGGTTTGATAGGACCGGCGAAGGTAAGGCACTTTGAGCACGACAACATCTGTACCGGTTGTAAAAAGTTTCTGGTAATGGTATTTCTCCTGATTTTCGGCCGTATTGGAATGGATGCTAACCGGCATTAAATCGTTCAAATACAGGAGAAACTGAACGGGCTTGGAGCGATCCAAACCAAACTCTTTGCGCACGGCTTCCAGCGACTGCACATCTGAACGCTGCCCCATGGTCATACGAGCGGGATCTCCCGGCAGGATATTGAACAGCACAAACACCACCGAAATAACGCCGGCCATGACGGCCAAACCATATAAAAATTTTCTGATGGCGTAACGTCCCATGGCTATTTACTGAGATATTGGGCCGACAATTTTTCGAATGAAGGCACAGTATGGTAATGCCATTTGTTGACAATGGTGCCATTTTTCAAGAGCATGACCCCTGGGTTTGCTCTTACCATGCTTTTCAGGGGCACGGCATCGGCATAAAATACTTCCATAAAAAGCTTCATCCGCTTGCTAAAGGCTTGTGCCTCCTGCGCCGAATTGGACGTGAGCAAAACCGTACGCACATTGAATTGTTCGGTGGCATTGAGTGCCAGGGCATTGATTTCGGCAATGGCTTTTTCGTCGGTATGCTTCAAATCATAAGCTACGACCACCAAATTGTAATAGGGATTTTCGATCAGTTCCTTGGTATAGTCGGTTCCCGAAGCATCGGTAATTACCAAATCCTTTATTTTGACGTCGTAGCCTTTTTTAATCAGTTTCTTCTCGGGCGTGCCCACCACTTCCCAATTGTCGTCTTTCCACACCTCCTGCTTCATGTAGTCTTTATCGCTCATGGTTTTGGCTTCGCCGGTTGCCTTGTTTTTAAGCTGGTACATGATCAGGAACTCGTCTTGTGGCGCACCTGGAGGAATCTTCATCGACTCTGGAATATTAGAGCCCACTTTATAAGGCAAAAAGTCGATGATGGGCAGGTAATTATAAGTGAACATGCCGAATGCAACCGAAGCCACCAAAACCGCCGTAGACAAGCCACTTTGCCAACCCGAATGCTGGGTGAGCGGTTGTATTTTTTCACGCTTGATGAAAAGATAAACGATTAAAATCAATAAGATAAGGTCTTTGCCGAATGACTGCCAAGGCGTAAGCGGAATGGCATCGCCAAAGCAACCACAAGAAGTAACCACCTTAAAGGCTGCCGACACAAAGGTAAGAAAGGTAAAAAAGATAATCAGTCCCAATAAGCCTTTGGTGACCTGGTTTCGCCAAAAGCCAAAGAGCAGCAAAGCGCCAAGGTAAACTTCAAGCACACATAAGATGATGGCGATACCTGTTGCCCAGTTGCTCAGAAAAGTAATATGGAAAACCTCAAAATATTCCTGAAGCTTATAGCCAAAACCCAGTGGGTCGTTCAGTTTGATCAGACCTGAGAAAATGAACAAAACCCCTACAAACCATCTCGAAAAGTTTAAAGCTATTTTTTGCATAATCAGTAATTTTAACCGTTTTCGCTGGCCTGGGGCACAACGAATTCATTCATTTATTTAACGCCTAATTTGATCAGGGCAAATACGGCATAGTTCAGCATGTCTTGGTAGTTGGCATTGATGCCTTCCGAAGCTACAGTTTGTCCCAAATTATCTTCAATTTGTTTCACCCTAAAAATTTTCATTAAGATCAGATCTGTTAAAGAACTGATGCGCATATCCCTCCAGGCCTCGCCGTAATCGTGGTTTTTGGCAAACATGAGTTCTTTGGTACCATTAACGCGTTCGTCGAAAAGTTTTTCCACCGCTTCTACCCCCAGTTCGAGGGGATCTTGCTCGGTAAGATCGAGCTGCATCATGGCAATTACGCAATAGTTTACAATGCCGATATACTCCGAAGTCACATCCTCGCCCACCTTCGAAACCTTCTTTTCTTCAAGCGTACGGATGCGTTGCGCCTTGATAAAAATCTGGTCGGTTATAGAGGCCGGCCTCAAAATACGCCAGGCCGTACCATAATCTTTTGTCTTCTTTAAAAAAAGCGATTTGCATACCGCTATTACCTCTTCGTACTCTTTTGCTGTGTTATGGGCCAAAACAATAAAATATTTAGTTTAAAGCTGGGTTAATGCCTATTTTTGCATTAAATGATGGCTAAAGATACGTTTTTAAACCGAAAAGCAACACTAAATAGCAAAGGCAAACCGATTGAACTGAACGGTCAGGCGGTGATGGCAATCCTCAATTTAACGCCCGACTCTTTTTATGGCAAAAGCCGTGCGGCAGGCCTGGAGGAAGCCTTGCACAAAACCGAAACCTTTTTAAACGAAGGTGCAAAATTTATCGATATCGGTGCCTATTCGTCGAGGCCCGGTGCGACCGACATCAGTCCCGACGAAGAGTTGCAACGCCTTATTCCGGTAGTTGAAGCTTTAGCCAAAACATTTCCGGAGGCTTTGCTTTCTATCGATACTTTTAGGGCACGAGTAGCCAAAGAAGCCATTTTGGCCGGCGCACACCTGATCAACGACATTGCGGGGGGCAGCTTAGACGAAACGATGTTTGCTACGGTTGCCGAACTACAGGTACCCTACATCATGATGCACATGAAAGGCACGCCTCAAAACATGCAACAAAACCCAAGTTATGAAAACGTTGCACTGGAGGTTTTTCAATATTTCGACAAAAAGATAGCCGAATTAAAACAGCTGGGCGCCAAGGATATTATCATAGACCCAGGCTTTGGATTTGCCAAAACCACTGCACACAATTACGAACTGTTGCAGCAGCTGCAGGTGCTCAACAGTTTTGGGTTGCCTGTTTTGGCTGGCTTCTCCAGAAAATCGATGATTACCAAAGTGCTGCACAACAAAGCCGCCGATGCCCTGAACGGCACCACTGTACTCAACACCATTGCTTTGCTCAAAGGCGCTGCCATTTTAAGGGTGCACGATGTAAAAGAGGCACTCGAATGCATTAAACTGGTGAACCTGGCTACCACCTAACCCACACATTTACCGGTTAGCTATTGAGCGGCCATGAACAATTGACCATATTTTCTTATATTGCTAACGATGAAGAGCTTCGACTTTGATTTCCTAAAATTTAGCTGGGCCAGTGCCATAGATATCATCCTGGTAGCCATCCTGATCTATTACGTTTACAGCCTGATCAGGAATACGCTGGCCGTAAACCTCCTGCTGGGCATGTTCATCATCCTCATTTTTTACCAAGTGGTAAAGGGGCTCCACATGGACCTGCTCTCTAAAATTATAGACAAGTTCATCAGCGTGGGCATCATGGCTTTGATCATCATCTTCCAGCCAGAAATCAGACGGTTTTTGCTACACATTGGCAAAAGCACGTTTTTGCAGAAGAACAAGGCCTGGTGGGGCTATTTGTTTGGCAGCAAAGACAGGGAAAGAGACAACCTGCTACGCATCAAACCCATTATCGATGCCTGCAAAAGCATGAAAAAATCGAGAACCGGAGCCTTGATTGTCTTTGTAAAGTTTTACGATGACGAGCTTTTTACCAATAGTTGCGAAATCATCGACTCGAAAATCTCGAAGCGACTGCTCGAAAGCATCTTCCAAAAACACAGCCCTCTGCACGATGGTGCCGTGGTGATCGCAGAAAACAAGATCAAAAGCGCCAGTTGCATCCTGCCTCTCACCGACAACGATAAATTGCCACCGCAGTTTGGCCTTCGCCACAGGGCCGGCATTGGTATTTCGGAAACCGCCGATGCCGTTGCGGTAATCGTTTCTGAGGAAACCGGCGAGATTGCCTATGCCAAGCAGGGCCGCGTGCGCATGAATGTTTCTTTTGGAGAACTGGAAAAACTACTGAACAAGGATTTTTAAGGTTGCGGGCTAGCAGTTGCCAGTTATGAGACCTATCTCCCGTTTCCGCTCAAGACCAAACAAAAAAGGAGCAAAGATTCGTCATCCTTACTCCTTATTCTATTATTTTTTAGCTGGTTAGCAGTATTGCTCAAAGGCACCAATCAGGTTTTCGGCAATCATTTGTGCCGGCCTGCCTTCAATTTGGTGGCGTTCGATCATGTGTACCAGCTTGCCGTCTTTAAACAAAGCCATCGATGGCGATGATGGAGGGAAAGGCATCATATACGATCTAGCTCTATCCACTGCATCTTTTTCCATACCAGCAAAAACAGTAACCAATTTTTGGGGATGTTTGGCATTGGCTGCTGCAAGTTTGGCTGCCGGACGGGCATTGGCTGCCGCGCAACCGCATACCGAGTTTACCACTACAAATACGGTTCCTTCGCTTTTGATCGCTTCGTCAACCGCTTCTACAGTTTTTAATTCTTCAAAACCTACGTTAGTCAATTCTGCACGCATAGGTTCTACTAAATATTCAGGATACATCTTTTTCTCTTTTTATTGAAATAATCTACAAAGATAGCAAACATTGTGCGCTAATGATTACCTCGACATAAAATAACAATTCATTGACGTTGACTCATAAAAAAAGCCGGACTTTAAAGCCCGGCTCGTTTATGGAATAGTTTGTTTTTATTGCAGGCTTCTAATGGCTTCTTGCAGCGCTTCTGGATTTTTCACGACGCCAAAACCAAACATGGCAAATAGGGCAACATACATCAGCAAATCTAAAATACTCAAAATCAAACCAATAATAGCACAAACCCTACCGGCATTCAGGTTTTTATAGGAGCCTTCTGTATAGGCACCTACGTTCATGGCGTACAATTGCCTGTCTTTTTTACTCAATACCAAGGCAATAACAGCCAAAATAACCCCAGGTATGCCGTAGCAGCAGCAGGTTACAATAGACAAGATACCTAGCACCAATACGGCCGTGGCATTGGGCAATGATTGTTGCATGCCTCCAAAATTGCCTCCAAAGTTACCACCAAAACCTCCATTGTTTGGCGGAAAAGGCGTTTGTGGTGGCGGGGGTGGAGGTGGCGTAGGCTGTTGTGGCACCGGATTTTCTTGTGGCGCTAGTTGTTCTTCAGACATGACTTTAAATTAATTGATGGTTTAATATTTTATAAATGTAATTGGCTACGACAATTAATGCGATACCAATATAAAGGATTTTTATTAAAAAAGCCCCGTTCTTAAAATCAAATTTCAGGTGGATGATGGTAAAAGCTACCAAAAAAAGAATCGGCAAAGTAGGTGGGTAAAATTTAAACGAAGCGACGATATCGCCCTTCATCAAAGCCAAAACCGATCGTTGCAGGCCACAGCCCGGACAATCGATGCCGAAGGTCTGCCTAAACGGACAAGCCAGCAAATGTCTTTCCAGCCAATGAATAAATCCTCCGGTTTCTGTTAACAGCAACAATAGACCCAATCCGACAACGTTTTTCATGCAGGCTAAAAATAGTAATTTCACATGATATGCCGATGGGCAGGCACTGTGGCAAGGGGTATACGCAAGCCACCAACGCCTGGCATTTCTCTGCAGTATGTAATATTTTTTGGCATCTTGCTATCCAAAGATACGATTTAAATCGCGTGAAGGGGCGAACTTCCAACCCAACGCCTTAAAGCTGGCAATTGCAATTTGAATTGGTTAAACTATTGCGTAATTTTGCCCTGCTTATTTAAGCTGGACAAAAGTTCGAAAAACTAACATCCACCCGCAATAAGCAATTAATTATTAATCACTTAATAAAAACAACATGTCATCAGTAGAGACAACTTACGTTCCTTACAAAGTTAAGGACATTTCACTGGCAGAATGGGGCCGTAAAGAAATTACATTGGCAGAGGCAGAAATGCCGGGCTTAATGTCATTGCGCAAAGAATTCGGACCATCTAAACCCCTCAAAGGCGCCCGCATTGCCGGCTGCCTGCACATGACCATCCAAACTGCGGTTTTGATCGAAACCTTAGTTGAACTAGGCGCAGAAGTAACCTGGTCGTCGTGCAACATTTTCTCCACCCAAGACCACGCCGCTGCCGCTATCGCCGCTGCCGGCATTCAGGTTTATGCCTGGAAAGGCCTCAACGAACAGGAGTTCGATTGGTGCATTGAGCAAACTTTACACTTTGGCGAAGACCGTCAGCCGTTAAACATGATTTTGGATGATGGTGGCGATTTGACCAATATGGTTTTCGATAAATACCCTGAACTGATTGCCAACATCAAGGGCTTATCAGAAGAAACCACTACCGGCGTACACCGCTTGTACGAAAGAATGAAAAACGGAACTTTGCACTTGCCTGCCATCAACGTTAACGATTCGGTAACCAAGTCTAAGTTCGACAACAAATACGGCTGTCGCGAGTCGTTGGTTGATGCGATCCGTCGCGCTACCGACGTAATGATGGCCGGCAAAGTAGCCGTAGTTTGCGGTTATGGCGATGTAGGTAAAGGTTCGGCCGAATCTTTGAGCTCGCAAGGCGTACGTGTCATCGTAACCGAAATCGACCCAATTTGTGCCCTCCAAGCCGCTATGGAAGGTTACGAAGTTAAAAAACTAGCTACAGCCATTAAAGAAGCCGACATTGTAGTAACCACCACCGGTAACTGCGACATCGTTCGTGCCGAGCACTTCAAAGCCCTAAAAGACAAGGCTATCGTTTGTAACATCGGCCATTTCGACAACGAAATCGATATGGCTTGGTTAAATTCAAACTATGGCCATACCAAGGTTGAAATCAAACCTCAGGTAGACAAATACACTATCGATGGCAAAGATGTAATCATTTTGGCCGAAGGCCGTTTGGTAAACCTGGGCTGTGCCACTGGCCACCCGAGCTTTGTAATGAGCAACTCGTTTACCAACCAAACTTTGGCGCAATTGGAACTTTGGACCAATCCAGGCAAATACGAAAACAAAGTTTATGTATTGCCTAAGCATTTGGACGAAAAAGTTGCCCGTTTGCACTTGGAAAAAATCGGTGTAGAATTGGATGTTTTAGACCAGCACCAAGCAGATTATATCGGCGTTCCGGTTGAAGGCCCTTTCAAACCAGACACCTACAGGTACTAGTCTTAATTTCGGACTACAAAATAGAGGGATGTGCAAATTTGCATATCCCTTTTTAGTTAATGCCAGCTGCCACCATGGCGAACATCTTGAAGCGATTTTTGAAAAGCCCATTCGGTAACACTTCGCTACCTGTAGCCCCGCTGTCCGCTTGACGAGGTGCCCGCTCCCATCGGGTTTAGCCAACAAGAGGCAGTATTTCATTTGCAGATAAATACTTAGCTTTGAAACATCAATTTTTCCCACATGAAAAAGTTCATCATCGCAATTTTGGTTGCTATGGCAGGCTTAAGTGCCCATGCTCAAACCAAACCTAAAAAAGCTCTACCCGTTCAAACCCTTACCAAGCAAACCGTAGAAATTGCCTGTGGCGAGTGCCAGTTTAAAATGAAAGGCAAAGACTGCGAGCTGGCAATCAGGATTGACGGCAAGCCTTATTTTGTAGACGGCAAAGGCATTGACGACTTTGGCGATGCCCATGGTACCCACGGTTTTTGCAATGCCATTAGCAAAGCCGAAGTAAGTGGCAAAATCGTAAATAACCGCTTCAAGGCTGAAGAAATTAAATTATTGCCTAAAAACTAACCTTTATTGCGGCCTACTTGCTTTTAATGTTAAAGCTTGGGGCTTCATAATCTTGGGCACGGTAGCTTGGCGGGATAGATGTTTCGTTACCGTCTCTCATAGCCTGGTAGTGAGGAGACATGATTTCGACACCGTTTTCAAAAAACACATTTTGTATTTCCTGGTGTAGGTTAGAGTAGATTTGCGCCATGCTATTGGGACTGTTGGTATAAGCATTTAACTGATAAGAAACATACCAGTCGTCTAGGCTGGTCTGCAATACAAAAGGCTTGCGGTCTTTCAATATTCCTTCACAACGCATGGCTGCATCTATCAGCAACTGATGGATCTGAGGCCAAGGTGTTTCATAGCCAATGGTTACCGTGGTATGCACAATAAGGCCATCCTCTTGAGCCATCAGACTGTAATTTGTAGTATTTCCATTTAGGATTGCCGCGTTTGGAATAGTCACCACTTCGTTTTTGATGGTTTTGAGCCGGGTCACCAAAAATGCCTTTTCCACAATATCTCCCGTAACATCACCTATTCTTACCCGATCGCCAATCCTGAACGGCCTCATGTAGGTAATTACCAAACCGGCCACGATATTGCCAATCGCCGTAGACGAACCCAACGAAATCAACAAACCCAAAAATACCGAAACCCCCTTAAAGATTTCAGAATTGGAACCCGGCAAAAACGGCCAAATAACCACCAGCATAAAAGCGTAAAGGATAAACCTGATGATGTTATAAGTGGGCTTAGCCCAATCGGCATAAAAACCGCTGATTTTCAGTTTGCCCGCTTCTATCTCGCTGGCCAGAAATTTGATAAGCCTATTGATATACTTAAAAACCACCACCACAATAACAATGGTAATCAGGTTGGGGATAAACTGCACCACCGAGCTGAGCATGTTGCGCAACGGACTCAGCACAAAATCGATCAGCGTATCGCTCCAGCTTTTTGTCCAGGGGAATAGCCTGAAAATGAACGGCAGGGTAATGTAGACCAAAAAAGCAATGAAAACATACTTGAAAATGTGAAAAGCCTTACGAAAAAGCACGATTTCTCCGGCCTTGGTAAGCAATTCATAATTCCTGATCCTGACCCCTTTTAAGTGCTTAGACAGCCTTAAGGTGGCCGCATTCAATATGCGGTTAGAATATTTGTTGAGAAAAAAAATGGCTATCGCCAACACCAGTAAAATGAGCAGGCCCTGCCCTGTTCTGAGCAAAAGTTCGGTTATATCGGTCTGCGCTTTATAATTTTTAATCGAATCCACCATTTTGAAGCGGTAAATTTTGGCCAGGGCCTGCCGGTTGATCTTGGCACTATCGGCGTCGATATTTGCCACGCTAAAAATAATTTCCTTGCCGTAGATAATATCCGAGGTAGCCTCCTCCTCCCTAACCTTTATCGAGTCGGCAATAAGCAGCATATTGCCTTCCAACCTCGCCAATATAGCGCTGGTCCGTGTAGCCCTTTCAGCGGCCGAAAGCGAGCCCAAACGGTTTTGAACATGAAACAGCGTATCGCTATTGAGCATAATCGGGATACCTTTTCTTGCCTTTGCGGTATCGGCAGGGGCATTGGCTATTACGACCGATGGCAAAAGCAACAACAGGAAAAGTAGCTTGAAGAGTTTCATTGCTGGAGGTATTTTATACCAAAATACAAATAACTATTCGAATTCTCGCCCTAAGCCCTCACGGAGATCAAAAAGCAGCCATTGTTTGTTTTTGACATCAACCTGCCTGTTTTGAAGCAACCGAATAAAATCCTTGACGCCGATTTCTTCGTTACCGTTGCCATGGATCAGCACAATGCTTCCTGCTTGCGCCAGCTGCCCTTTGGCCAGCCAGGCATCGCTGCCTACCGGAATTAAGCCATAATCTACAATTTTAGCTACCAATTGCGGACTCGAAACCAAGCCCGGAAAGCGAAAAAATACCGAAGGTGTCAACCCGTTTTTCAACAGCAGTTTTTCGTTTTCCAGTACTTCCACATCCATATTGGTACCTGGAGCCAGCAAAAAGTTTTGGGCCAATGGCAAACTGTTCACTTCATGGTTGTATGAATGGTTGATCCAGGTAATGGTCAATTCGTTTTGGGCAACCAGGCTTTTTAGCCAATCGAGATCTACCTGATGTTTCAATATCCATTTGCCCGACACCGAAATGGCCAAAGGCACAGGTTTTTGTATTTTCTTAAATTCATCCAGCAGGCGCTGAAAAATAACACGGTCGAGGTTCCTATGCGATGGACACAAATCAATGGTGAGCGCAATGCCTTTTTCTTGCGGAATGGCGTGATCTATCCCCGAATTCTGCAGGCTTTTGCTGTTAAAAAGGGCAGCATCCAGTGCTTTTACATACGGCGAGTTTTTAAAAATAGCTCTTACATTGCCGATATCCAGTTTATCGAGCGCAAAACCATCGGCGAGCTTTACAAAAGTCAGCAGGCTTTGCGGATCGGCCAACAGCAGGTATTTCTGGTTGCCATTAACAAAGCTTCGTAGGGCTATCCATTTGCCATTATTGGCCGTAGCTACGGCATAACTGACCTTATACCGCTTAATCGAGTCAAAGTTCTGGGCAAAAGCAGCCGAGGCAATCCATGAAAACAACAAGAGCAGTTTCAGTTTCATGTTACAAATATAATCAGGAAGTTCATTCTATGTTGTTGAAAACTGGAAGAGGCAACGAATCATCAACATGCGGTCTACGAACGATGGGGCCAAGACGAAACACTAATGACCAAGGCTTTACAAAAAAACGCCAGGCGATTGCTATCTTTGCCGCATGACAAAACTTTCGGTTAACATTAACAAAATTGCCACTTTGCGCAACAGCAGGGGTGGCAATAACCCCGACTTGGTTAAAGTGGCGCTAGATTGCGAACGTTTTGGTGTTCAAGGCATTACCGTTCACCCGCGTCCAGATGAGCGCCATATTCGTTACCAGGATGTGTTCGACCTGAAAGCCGTCATCGCAACAGAATTCAATATTGAGGGCAATTGCAGGGAGCAAAAATTTGTAGACCTGGTATTGGCCAACAAGCCTGCACAAGTTACCTTGGTACCCGATGCCGAAGGACAACTTACCTCCAACCACGGCTGGGATACCCTAAAACATGCCGATTACCTGAAAGAAATGGTAGCCGTGTTTAAAAATGCCGGCATCCGCGTTTCCATTTTTGTAGACCCGGTGGTAGCGCTGGTAGAAGGCGCTTTGGCAACCGGTACCGACCGCATTGAGCTGTATACCGAAGCTTATGCCAGCCATTTCCATCAAAACAAAGCACAAGCCATTGCACCTTATGTGCAGGCTGCGCTGAAAGCTAACGAACTGGGCTTGGGCATCAATGCGGGCCATGACCTCGATCTGCATAACCTGAAATACTTTGCCCAAAATATTCCCAACCTGCTGGAAGTCTCCATCGGTCATGCCTTAATTAGCGATGCCCTGTATTACGGATTGGAAAACACCGTCCAGCTTTATTTAAATCAACTCTCCTAATTTTTCAAAACCTATGTTAAAAGGCATATTCCTTGTACTTTTTGGTGCATGCAGCTTTGGTATTCTCTCTACTTTTGTAAAACTGGCCTATGCAGAAGGCTATACTTTAGGCGATGTTACCGGCACACAGGCGCTGTTTGGGGCCCTCATGCTCTGGACACTGCACCTCCTCCAAAGCAACCTCAGCAAAAAACCAAAACCGACAATAACCACCCATTGGCTTAAACTTGTTGGCGCCGGTTTTTTTACCGGTTTGGTTAGCCTTACCTATTACCAATGCGTAAAATTTGTGCCGGCTTCCTTGGCCATCATCCTGCTGATGCAGTTTGTATGGATCAGCGTGTTGCTAGAGCTGTTCATCTATAAAAAGAAGCCCAACAAAGCCCAAATATTCGCCATTATTTTTATCCTGGCAGGTACGGTACTGGCCAGTGGCTTTACCGATACCAAACTGGCCGACATTAACCTGGTTGGCGTGGCTTTTGGCTTGCTGGCCGCCTTGTGCTATGCCATTTTCCTCATGCTGAACGGCAAGCTGGGCAACGAATATCCGCCCCTTCAAAAAAGCGCATTAATGATTACGGGCGCTTGCCTGCTTATTTTTGTCGTGTTGCCCCCTCACTTTCTGTTTAACGGGGCTTTAGGTGGAAGCCTGCTCAAATGGGGAATGATATTGGCCATTTTTGGCACCGTAATTCCGCCACTCTGTTTCGCATCGGGCATTCCACGTGCAGGCTTTACGCTCAGCTCTATTTTAAGCTCGGCCGAATTGCCTGTGGCAGTGAGCATGTCGGCCCTGGTACTGCACGAGCCGGTAGGTCCTATGCGCTGGCTGGGCGTATTCGTTATTTTGGGCGCCATGCTGTTGCCAAATTTGGAAAATATAAAAAAGGGGAATATCTTTAAAAGAAAAACCACATGAAAAACCATTTTCTGATCATACTTAGCCTGTTCGTTATAGCCGTTGGCTGTAAAAACGTAGCCACCATCAACGAAAAAGAAGCTGGAGAAAAGATTACCGATTACCTCAAAGCCAATCCGGAATACAAAACTGCCCGCTTCAGCTTTGGCGAAATGAAGTTCAACAGCGAAAAGGACATGAAGGAACTGGAAAAATACCGTCAGTTGGCCGATGAGGGCTATGTTTCGCTCAGCTTGCAAAGCGCTAAAAAGAAATTCCTTTCCAAAGACAGCAGCTATGTTTTTCAGATCAGGCTAACCGACAAAGCGAGCGAGCTGGTGCTTAAACAAGACGACGACAGGGCTACCGTGAAGGTGGTACAATACGAATTGGCCAGCGAAAAACCAGTCGACTTTAACCGGATAAACGACAACAATGCCAAGGTTACGGTATCGCTCAAAAAGATAAACACCCCTTTTGCACCATTCCAAAAAAACGCAAGCGAGAACAGCAATTTCATCACCAAAACCTATCGCCTCAAATTCGACAAGGAAGAAGGCTGGAAGGTGCTCAAATAATCGCGCCTTTCTTGCAAAAGTTGGCTGGGAAATATTTTCCCTACTCGACCGAATTACGGATTTGCAATCCATTTTGAGCACTCATTGGCATTTTCCACCGACAAGCAAATCAAAAAAGCTGGAATTGACTTCGCGAGCGATATGATGCGAACATTTGGTCTAGCTATTCTAGAATAGTAAACCAAATGTAAGCTGCTCAGTTAAACTTACAGATGGATTGAAATGTCTTACACCTCAATCAATTGCTCAATGTATCTCCGGTAAGTTTTCGCTAAAGTATAAATTATTAACTTTAAGTTATTGTTTGGATGCTCAAACTGACCGCAAATCGGCCAAATGTCAAAAAATAGAGCAAAACCCAAAATGCCAAATCCGCAAACCCTACTAAAAACATAGATTTAACAGGTTGTATTTGAGACTAAAATATGACGTTTGCCCATCCATTTTGATGGCAAAAAATAGGGATAGTTTTCTTACCTTTGCGGCATCAATTATTGCTATACTTCATGAGCTTAAACATCCACTACCAAGAAGAATTTAAAGAACGCCACATTGCGCCAAATGCTGAAGATACAGCGGCCATGTTGCAAACCGTTGGCGTTGCCTCAATTGACGAACTGATTGAACAAACGGTTCCTCAGCAAATCAGGTTAAAACAGCCTTTAAACCTACCTAAGGCGAAATCTGAAACCGAGTATTTGGCAAGCCTCAAACAAACGGCTTCGCTAAACAAAGTTTTTAAATCATACCTTGGTCAGGGTTACTATGACACGATTACGCCGGGTGTAATTCTGCGCAACGTAATGGAAAATCCGGGATGGTATACGCAGTACACGCCTTACCAGGCAGAAATTGCCCAAGGCCGTTTGCAGGCGTTGCTTAATTTCCAAACCATGGTTATTGATTTAACCGGCATGGAAATAGCCAATGCTTCGTTGTTGGACGAAGGTACCGCCGCTGCCGAAGCCATGTTTATGCAGTACAGCTTGCGCAAAAACCAGGCTGCCGTAAAATACTTTGTATCAGAGCAGCTGTTTGCCCAAACCATCGACATCCTAAAAACCAGAGCCAACCCTTTCGGCATTGAGCTCGTAATTGGCAACCACGAAGAGTTTACACCTAGCGAAGACTTCTTTGGTGCCATTGTACAATATCCTGCGGCCAATGGCGAAGTTTACGACTATACCAACTTTGCCAACGCCCTGCACAATCAAAACATCAAACTAACCGTAGTGGCCGACCTCTTGAGCTTAACCTTGCTCACTCCTCCGGGAGAGTGGGGCGCCGACGTGGTGGTAGGTACTACGCAACGCTTTGGCGTACCAATGGGCTTTGGCGGTCCGCATGCAGCCTATTTTGCTACCAAAGACGAATACAAGCGTTCTATCCCTGGCCGTATTATTGGCGTAACCATCGATAGCAACAACAATTACGCACTGCGTATGGCTTTGCAAACCCGCGAACAGCATATCCGCAGAGACAAAGCAACTTCTAACATCTGTACCGCTCAGGCTTTATTGGCTATCATGGCCGGCTTTTATGCGGCCTACCATGGTCCAAAAGGCTTGAAACTCATTGCAGAGCGCACCCATGGCTTAACCGTAAGCCTGGCCCAGTCACTTTCAAAAATCGGCTACAAGGTATTGAGCAAAGCTTATTTCGATACCATCCAATTGGATTTGGGCGATTTAACCGATTCGATCCACAAAGAATGTCTGGACAACAACATCAACCTTAACTATAAAGGCAACCTGGTAAGCATCGCTTTAGATGAAACCACCACTTTTGAAGATGTAACCCTTTTGGTTCGCATTTTCTCGAAAGTTAAGGGCATTGCTTCAGACAGCATCAACGTGGTTGACCAAGTAAGCACCACTATTCCTGCCGGCTTGCAACGCCAATCGGCTTATTTAACCCATCCGGTATTCAATTCGCACCATTCGGAACATGAAATGTTGCGCTATATCAAATCTTTAGAGACCAAAGATCTTTCGCTTTGCCACTCGATGATTGCCTTGGGTTCATGTACCATGAAACTGAATGCCACGACCGAAATGATTCCGGTTACCTGGCCAGAATTTGGCAAAATTCACCCGTTTGCACCAAACGACCAAGTATTAGGCTACTACACCGTATTTGACGAACTAGACAAATGGCTGAGCGAAATCACTGGCTTTGCGGCCATGAGCTTGCAGCCTAATGCGGGCGCACAAGGTGAGTATGCCGGTTTGATGGTGATTAGAGCTTACCACCAAGACCGTGGCGACCACCACCGCAACATTGCCTTAATTCCAGCTTCGGCACACGGAACCAACCCTGCTTCGGCAGCGATGGCCGGCATGAAAATCGTCGTGGTAAAATCGTTGGAAAACGGCAACATCGATGTTGACGACTTGAAAGCCAAAGCAGAAGAACATGCGGCCAACCTATCATGCTTAATGGTAACCTACCCTTCTACGCACGGCGTATTTGAAGAAAGCATTATCGATATCTGCAACATCATCCACCAAAACGGCGGCCAGGTTTACATGGACGGCGCCAACATGAACGCTCAGGTAGGCCTAACCAGTCCGGCCAATATCGGTGCCGATGTTTGCCACCTGAACCTGCACAAAACCTTCTGTATTCCACACGGCGGTGGAGGTCCGGGTATGGGTCCAATCGGCGTAGCGGCACACTTGGTTAAGTATTTGCCAGGCCACGCAGTAGTCGACATCAATAAGGAAAAATCTATCCACGCGGTTTCTGCAGCCCCTTGGGGCTCGGCTTCGATCCTGATCATCTCTCATGCCTACATTGCCATGATGGGTGCCGATGGATTGACCAACGCAACCAAATATGCCATTCTGAATGCCAACTACATGAAAGCCCGCTTAGAGGCCCACTACCCTGTATTGTATTCAGGCAGCCAGGGCCGTTGCGCACACGAAATGATTTTAGATTGCCGCAGCTTTAAAAACTTCGGCATCGAGGTGGTTGATATTGCCAAACGTTTAATGGATTATGGCTTCCACGCACCAACCGTATCGTTCCCGGTTGCGGGTACTTTGATGGTTGAGCCAACCGAAAGCGAGCCTAAACATGAACTGGATCGTTTCTGCGACGCCTTGATTGCCATCAGAAACGAAATCAGCGAAGTGGAGAGCGGCAAACTCGACAAAACAGACAATCCGTTAAAAAATGCGCCACACACCGCAGCTGTAATTACGGCTAACGAATGGAACCACGGTTATAGCAGACAAACTGCTGGCTTCCCGCTTCCTTATGTGGCCGCTTATAAATTCTGGCCATCGGTAGGCAGGGTAAATGATAGCCACGGCGACAGATCGCTGATTTGTGCCTGCCCTCCACTAGAAAGTTATATGGAAGAAGCAATGGCATAATAACAACACTGCGAAGTTTGTTAAACTTTGCAGTGCAACTCATAAAAAAAGCCCAGGCAAATTGTCTGGGCTTTTTCTTTAAAAGTACATATGCTTCGACACCAATCCTTATATTTGGGCACTAATCAAAATACATGAAAACCTATACGCTCCTTGCCGCCCTCCTATTGTATATCGCTAACCCCATCAAAGAGGTCACAGATCGCTTGGGCGTAAAGGGGCCTTTAAAATTCGACCAAACCAGTTTTGTATTGGCCTCGGCCGAAAAACCCACCAACAACTATTATATCCAGGAGTATTTGCCAGCGGGCGAAAAATTTGAAAATTTCAATCAAATGCTCACCATCCACTTGTTTATTATGCCTATTAGTGCCAAAGAAGCGGCCCTACAAAAAATTAAGGAACTGGAGAAAAGAAAAAGCACAGACCCCCTTTGCAACTACCAGATGGCCGAAAGCCCCGATGGAACCGAGAGCATTGTCGACTTTCTGGTCAGCGATAGCAAAAACGACAAATTGAACATTGCCGAATTTAATGTTTACCATTTCAAGCAGGTTGATGTAGGCAACAACCAAAAAGCGATCATGATCTATGCCTATTCGAAAAGAAGCTACGGCGACAGCATTACTGATTTTTTAAGTGGCTTAAAAGAAGACAGAAATCATTATTTAAACACTATGATTGGCACAGAAATACCGAAAGTGAGCCTAAGCAACTAGGGTCATGAGGCATATAATCGACCTGAATGTTACAAAAAGCATCAATAAAAACAAACTGATTGCAAAAACAGAATGGGGAGACGTTCCGAGTCAACTCACTATTTATTTTGTTGCTGCCGTATTTGTTTTAATCGAGATAAATATCATCCCCGCTGTCGATTACAGCGTTATCAGCAACAGGGTATTCGTTGTCGTACCTTTGGTGCTCATGAGTGGAGCTTCGTTTTTTATCGCTTATAGAAAAGCCACAGAAAAACATCTTTTAAGAATCTCCACATCTTTCGATGCCGGCAAAAATAAGGCTATTCTAAGTAAATATATTTGCTCAAAGAGCTATAAAACTTGTGCTTTCCGCAAAGACTGTCTGATTTTCAAAAAAACCTCCATTGGTGAGTTTATAGATTACAGAACGAAAACTGCTGTATTCATCATAAGAGATCATTTGGTGCTGTTTACGATCCTAGAAGAAAATTCAAGGTTAAATTGGCCAACTTTCTTTAGTCATTTGACGATTAAACGTGAACTGGAAGAAATCTTAGGCAAGCCCGATAATGATTAGGTTTATAAGCCAATTGTCAAGAAGCAATTAAACCTTTCGTTTATTTTTTAATCTAACCCCACCAACGAACCGGAAAGGCTATAGTTAAGAATTTTGGAAAACGAAATCTTAACCTATGGTATTTTTTAGCTTCGACAATTTAAATACCTTTACAAAAAACTTAAAAAAAATCAGATGAAATTGAAAATCACATCAATGTTATTGCTAGCTTTTGCAGCTAGTTTCGCTTTCCTGGCTTTTACTCCAAAGGCCGATATCTACACTGTTGACGTAACTAAATCGACAATTACTTGGGAAGGCAAAAAATTTGCAGGTTCTCACAAAGGAACTGTTGACCTTACTTCTGGCACTTTGGGCTTTAATGGCAAAAAATTAGCAGAAGGTGGCTTTATTGCCAATATGACCACTATTAAAGATGCCGACAAAAACGGCGGTTTGGAAAACCACTTGAAAGCCGACGATTTCTTTGGTGCCGCTAAGTTTCCAGCAGCCAATTTCGTTATCAAAAAAGTAGAAGGCAACGGAGCTAACGTAAATGTTACAGGCGATTTGACCATCAAGGGCATTACGCAGTCGATCACTTTCCCGGCTACGATTACCTGGAACGCAGACAAAACCGTAACAGCTACTGCCGATAAAATCACCATCGACAGAACCAAATTTGGCATCCAGTTCAAATCAAAATCGGTTTTCTCTAACATTGGAGATAATTTCATCTACGACGACTTTACCATTGCCGTAAAATTGGTAGCTAAGAAATAAACGGATCCAATTCCGACAAAAAGGCCTTTTGCATTTGCAGAAGGCCTTTTTGTGTATAAAACGTATTGTTATTTAGCGCAGCAATCTATACCTTTAAAGAGTTAAGAAAAAGCTTTCTTGCTTTACATAAGGACCTCAATGTTAGATACAAAGATTAATCTATTAGTGATAGATGATGATGATATCAATATTTTTATCATCAAAAAGATTGTGGAGAAGACTGGATTTGACATAGAAATGGTGTCGAAAAGCAACGGTCAGCTGGCAATAGATTACCTTAAAGATGCCATTTCCAGAGGCGCATCACTTCCCCATCTCATTCTAATAGACATCAACATGCCGGTAATGAACGGCTGGGAATTTGTAGAGGCTTACCAACGACTTGGAATTGCAAAACCGGTAGACCTTTACATCCTATCTTCATCGGTTTACGAAAACGATATCGAAAAAACAAAAAGCTACAGCGCTGTGAGAGGCTTTATCTCTAAGCCTTTGTCTATTGAAAGGCTAACCGAACTGATCAAGGCGCTCGAAACTAAACAATCTTAAAGCGATCGCCGTCTAGCGCTATATAAGCCTGTGTTTTTGATTTAGAATGATAGAATAGGCATTTCCAATGCTCGGCAGCAGCCTTTTGCCCAAATTCTTCGCGCAGTTCCATCGCTTTCCGGCCGTCGTAATCGTACTTGGCAATAAACTTGCGCAGCAGCTCTTCGGGTTCAGGCAGCACATCGCCACCAAAAAATGCCTTGTCTATGCCATCGTCTATCAAAAATACCTGATGGTATGGGCAATGCGCACCGGTAAGCTCGTAGCTGATAAACTCGTTAAGCTGGCCAGAGCCTTCGATCAACTGGATATCGGCATTAACCTGCAGAAACTCAAAAATATCCGTATGGTAAGAAGACGAGCTGCTCGAAAAAGCGGTCTCCCACTCTCCCCTTTGCATCACGTAAGTGGCATCGGGAAAACTCAGTTCCATTTTGCCCTTGTGGTGATGCACCATGCCTCCAGAATGGTCGAAATGCAGGTGCGACATCAACACCAGCTGGACGTCTTCAGGTTTAAATCCGGCCTTTCTGATGTTCTCGTGCAAATGCAGCTGGCCTTGTTCGTTGCTATAGCCTAGGCCAGTATCGAGTAAAACCAACATCTCATTAATCTTCACCAAAAACGGCTGCACATGGATGAACAGCGAGGCCGGCCTGTCTTTCGGGTTGTCTTTCGTCGGATCAAAAGGAATAAACTTCTTGGTAACATCAACAGAATAAGACCCTTCGGTTAAAGTAAAAACTTGTAAAGACATGGCTATTTTTTGAACAGAAATTAAATGATATATTTACGACACCACAAATATAGGCAACCTGTCTGAACTTTGCGACAAGCAACGAGTTTGGCAGGCCTCACGATACTGATCTAAGAATAACGCTACAATGAAAAAAAGATGGGTGCAGGTAGGGCAAGGCGCGACAGAAACAAGTGAAAAACTTGCCCAGCAATTGAACATAGACCACAGTTTAGCGCAAATACTGGTACAACGTGGCATAGCTGATTTTGAAGAGGCCCGCTATTTTTTCAGACCCCAGCCAGGACATTTGCATGATCCTTTTTTAATGAAGGACATGGAGCAGGCTGTTGATCGGATTAGCCTGGCGATTGGCCAACATGAAAAAATACTGGTTTACGGCGATTACGATGTAGACGGCACGACGGCAGTAGCTCTTACCTACAGCTTTTTAAGCCAATTTACCCAACAAATCGACTATTACATTCCAGATAGGCACCAGGAAGGTTATGGCATTTCTACCCAAGGAATTGATTTTGCCAAGGCCAACGGCTTTACACTGATCATTGCCCTAGACTGCGGCATCAGATCAGTTGATAAAATTG
Organism: Pedobacter sp. TM02; assembly: GCF_059705275.1. Classification (NCBI taxonomy): domain Bacteria; kingdom Pseudomonadati; phylum Bacteroidota; class Sphingobacteriia; order Sphingobacteriales; family Sphingobacteriaceae; genus Pedobacter; species Pedobacter sp. TM02. Next base: position 610,189 of record NZ_AP046530.1, on the reverse strand, counting down.
CTTATGCGAACCAATTGGGTATCGACTTTATTATTGCCGACCACCACTTGCCTGCCGAGCAAATCCCCGAAGCGATTGCCGTACTCGACCCCAAAAGAGTTGATTGCGAATATCCTTTTAAAGAATTATCGGGTTGTGGCATCGGTTTTAAGATAGCACAGGCCTACTGTCAGCTGCATAACCTGCCCGACGAGCTTTACCAGCAATACCTCGACCTTTGCATGGTAAGCATTGCTGCCGATATCGTACCCATTATTGACGAAAACAGGGTAATGGCGCACTTTGGCCTCCTCAAACTGAACGAAAAGCCCTGCACTGGCCTCAAGGCCCTGATGCAGATATCGGGCAAAACCGAAAACTATACCATCGCCGATGTGGTGTTTCAATTGGCGCCACGCATTAATGCCGCCGGCCGGATGGGCCATGCGCGCGATGCCGTAAAAATGCTGCTGAGCGAAGTGGCCGAATTGGCCGAGGAACAAAGCGCTTTAATCAACCTGCAGAATACAGATCGCAAATCGTTTGACCAGAACATTACAGCGGAAGCCTTAGCCATGATCGAAGCCAGCGAAGAACTGGTTAACCGCAAAACCACAGTGCTTTTCCAGCAGCACTGGAACAAGGGCGTTATTGGCATTGTAGCTTCCCGCTTAACCGAAACCTATTACCGCCCTACCATCGTACTCACCGAATCGAATGGAAAATATACCGGTTCAGCTCGTTCGGTAGTGGGTTACGATCTTTACGAAGCCTTATTGGCCTGCGAAGAACTGCTGGAACAATTTGGCGGACACAAATATGCAGCCGGACTAACCCTTAAGCCTGAAAACCTCGACACTTTTACCGAAAAGTTCGAAAAAGTGGTGGCCACTACAATTAGTCCGAACTTATTGATACCGGAAATCCTGATAGACAGCGAGATAAGCCTGACACAGATTGATGCTAAATTCTATCGTATTTTAGCTCAAATGGCTCCTTTCGGACCGCAAAACATGGCACCGGTATTCAAGAGTACCGGAGTAAGCTTGGTAGGCTATCCGCAAATTGTTGGCACAAATCACCTCAAGTTGGCTGTAAAGCAACAAAATTCAGCTATTTTTGATGGCATTGCCTTCGGACAGGGAGAATTTGAGCAATTGTTAAAAGCCGATCGCCCCTTCGATATCTGCTATACCATTGAAGAAAACGTATGGAAAGACAAGAAGCGTTTGCAATTGAACATAAAAGGCATTAAAATTGATTAGGTTTCAAAAAACCAATCGTAAATCATAATTCTAAAATCGTAAATCTAGATGATCTTAAGAGCCGAAAATCTGGTTAAAAAATATAAGCAGCGTACCGTGGTCAACCATGTTTCGTTTGATGTAAGTCAGGGCGAAATTGTAGGGCTACTGGGACCGAACGGGGCTGGAAAAACAACCTCTTTCTACATGATTGTAGGACTGATCAAGCCCAATGAAGGCAATATTTACCTGGAAGGCGAAGACATTACCAAAGACCCCATGTACCGCAGGGCACAAAAGGGCATTGGCTATCTGGCTCAAGAAGCCAGCGTGTTCAGGAAACTGACCGTTGAAGACAACATTATGGCCATTTTAGAAATGACCAAGCTCAACAGGGAGCAACGCCACGAAAAACTGGAAGAACTGATCAATGAGTTCAGCTTGCACAAAGTAAGAAAAAACCGGGGCGATTTGCTGTCGGGAGGCGAACGCAGACGTACCGAAATTGCGCGCGCTCTGGCGGCCAATCCGAATTTTATCCTATTGGACGAACCTTTTGCCGGCGTAGACCCGATTGCTGTAGAAGAAATACAGACCATTGTAGCCAAATTGAAACAAAAGAACATCGGAATCCTCATTACCGACCACAACGTACAGGAAACTTTGTCTATTACCGATAGGGCCTATCTGCTTTTTGAAGGAAAAATACTCGAATCGGGTACACCGGAGGTATTGGCGGCCAACGAAATGGTACGAAAGGTTTATTTAGGCTCGAACTTTGTGCTGCGTAGAAAAAAATTATAATTTCGGAAGCTGATGGCGATTGTAAATTCGATTTTTACCTGGTACATGAAAAAGCGCATCCACCAGATTGAGCTTTTTATCAAATATCCTCACGATGTTCAGGAAGAATGGCTACATACCTTGATTTCGAGTGCCGAAAATACCGAATGGGGCAAAAAATACGATTATAAATCGATTTTAACCGCCTCGCAATTCAAGGAGCGTGTTCCCATTCAGAACTACGATACTTTAAAGCCTTATATCGAGCGCATGCTCAAAGGCGAACAGAATGTGCTTTGGCCATCAGAAATCAAGTGGTTCGCCAAATCGTCGGGTACCACCAGCGACCGCAGCAAGTTTATTCCGGTGTCTGAAGAAGCTCTGGAAGAATGTCATTTTAAAGGTGGAAAAGACATGATCTCCATCTATTGCAACAATCGCCCCAACACACAGATGTTTACGGGTAAAGGTTTGGTGCTCGGTGGCAGCCATCAGATCAATCAGCTTTGCGACGATATCCATTACGGCGACCTTTCGGCCGTGCTGATCAAAAACCTGCCCATGTGGGCCGAATATTACCGCACGCCTGATATTTCTATCGCCCTGATGGACAATTACGAAGAGAAAATGGATAAAATGGCCGAAGCTACCATTAAGGAAAACGTAACCAACATTTCGGGCGTGCCTACCTGGACCATTGTTTTGGCCAAGAAAGTACTCGAACTTACCGGCAAAAGTAACCTGCTGGAGGTTTGGCCCAATTTGGAACTCTATTTTCACGGCGCCGTTAATTTTACCCCCTATCGCGAACAGTTTAAGGAATTGATTCCTTCGCCAGACATGTATTACCTCGAGACCTACAACGCCTCTGAGGGCTTTTTCGGCATACAAGACCAGGATAATTCGGAAGAACTGCTCTTGATGCTCGACTATGGCATCTTCTACGAATTCCTGCCTTTAGAAAACCTGGAAGACGAAAACCCTAAAACATTATCGCTAGAGCAGGTAGAACTGCATAAAAACTACGCCATTATTATCAGTACCAATGCCGGACTTTGGCGCTACCTGATTGGCGACACCATTCAATTTACCTCGCTCTCTCCTTTCCGCATCAAGATAACCGGCCGGACCAAGCATTTTATCAATGCCTTTGGCGAAGAGCTGATTATTGACAATGCCGAAAACGCACTGACTAAGGCCTGCTCGCTTACGGCCGCCAAAATAAAAGACTATACTGCCTGCCCTATCTACTTTAAGGGTGAAGAAGCAGGAGGCCACGAATGGATCATCGAATTTGAAACGCAGCCACAGGATTTTGAACAGTTTGTTGATGTGCTTGACCAAACCCTGCGCGAGGTCAATTCAGACTACGATGCCAAGCGTTTTAAAGACATGGCCCTGCGCCGTCCGAAAGTACATAATGCACCAGCCGATACCTTTTACAAATGGCTAAAGGTTCGTGGCAAACTGGGTGGCCAGCACAAAGTGCCTCGCCTGGCCAACGACCGCAAGTATGTTGACGAGATTTTGGAGCTTTTATAGCCATGAGAAACCAATCCGGCTATTTCTGACCGAATGCAACGGAAAAATCAGATTTAACCTGGCCTAACCCGGCGACAATAAATATGATGGCCGATTTGAATTTGAACTGGTTAATGATACCCTTGTGGGACAGGGATGGCCTAGGATTCTACTTTATCGGTAAGCCTAAAACTGCCTTTTGTTCAGCCACGGCTACATCTTCAAAAAAATCGGCTATCGCCAGTTCTTTGATCCGGTTGAGTGGTACGTGCCGGTAACCGACAATGTAGGCGGCCAACTGAGCGCCACCGAAAAAGCCAACATCAAATTATTGATGCGCTTTGAAAAATACGCCACCGATAATTACGATACGTTTGGCAGATAATCCTTAATTTTGGGGCCAACAGCTTCAATCGCTGCTGGCCATTTCCAAATGAATACCCATATCATAGCGCCCAAGCATCCCTTGCTCAAAAAGCATATCCAGTATTTTCTCTTTTTTAGGCAGGATACCAAAGTTGCTAGCAGCTATGTAACGTTTCCGAACAACAACCTCTGCCTGGCCATCTACAAAAACAATAGCGTTGCATACCAATCCAAAGACGGCGTAAACAACTGCAATATATCGAACGGACAAAATTCTTTTACCAGCAGGCTCTATGGCTTCCACAACCTGCCCTTTAAGGTACAGGTACAATCGGCCCTAGACCAGGTTTGTATCCTGTTTAGCCCGGCCGCCTTACGATTGTTTACCAAAGAAACCTACAAAGACCTGCTCAGTACCGACGATGTTTTTAACGCTATTTTTCAAAAGAGCCCTAATTTTTTAGCGGTGCTGTTCGGCACGGAAGATTTTGTTGAGCGGGCAGCCTTGTTGGAAACCCTATTGCTGAAAAACCTAAACATCGAAAACATTCCTTCCACGATGAACGAGGCTTTGCAGCTGATTTCGGCTGTTGCCCAAAACAAGGCATTGCTGCCCGTAGCAGAGCTAGCCAAGGCATTACACCTGAACGAATCGACTTTGTACAGGTTATTTTCGACTCATTTGGGGCAAAATCCGAAAGCTTATCTCAAAACGCTCCGGTTTAGGCATACCCTAAACGAATTGATGTCTAAACCCAAGCCGCTTACCCAAGTAGCTTATTCCAATCATTATTTTGATCAGGCCCATTTTATCAAGGATTTTAAAACCTTTACCGGCTGTACCCCAAAAGAGCTGACCGAGCATGTTTCTGTTAAAGAACGAAATCTGGTTTGGCTGTATAGCGAAGCGTAACTGCACGATTTTTACAATTCTCCATCGAAGGCTTTCTTTTCCTTTGCGCATATCTTAAAGTTAATTTTTATGGAAACAAGAACTGTATCACTATTGGTTCTATTGCTATTTGTAGTGAAAATGGGTTATGCGCAAAAGAATTGCAACTGCGAAGAGGCGTTAAATTCGGTAATCAAAAAAATAGAAAGCGAATATCCGGGATTTGAAATAAAAACCAAGGATAAATCAACTTACCTCAATTTTAAGGCAAACTTGGCCATTCAAGCGCGAAAAACACCAGACAATGCCTGTCTGGCGCTGCTCAAACAATATACCGCCTATTTTAGGGATAGCCATATTTGGGTTATGGGCAACGAAACAACCCCTCCACAAACCGAAACTAAAACAGGCAAACAGCTGGTTAAAGTAGATCTCGAAAAATTCGAGAATCACATCCAAAAAACAAACGATCAGTTGGAAGGCATTTGGCGAGACGAGCAATATAAAGTAGGGGTTATAAAAACAGGCCAAAACGAATACACCGGCTTTATTATAGCCGCCAATCCAACTTATTGGCAACCCAAAGAAATCAAGTTCAAACTCTTTGCAAACGGCAACTTCGAATACCTGATGCAAGACCACTCTGTACAACGAGGCACCTTTAAAAGCTATGACGATTGCATTTTGCAGTTTAAGGAGCTGCGCTCTATGTTTATTAAGGAAATGCCAACCCCTGCGCTTAATGCCGTACAGCTCGCCGATAAAATCAATGAAATAGAAGGTTTCTTCGTGAAACAACTCACGTCCAAAACCGCTATTATCAAACTTTCGAGTTTCGATTATCCTTATGTTGACCGGATCAAAAAGCTAATTGCCGACAACAAATCCATATTGGAGAACAGCGAAAACCTAATTATCGATATTCGGGGCAATGGAGGCGGAACCGATGCGGCTTACCAAACCCTGTTGCCTTACCTTGCCACCAATCCGGTTAGGCATGTAGGCGCCGAGTATTTGGCTTCCGGCACGCTCATCAAGGGGGTAGAGAACTATCGCGACAACCTCAAGGACAAAGACCAAAAAACAGCAGAAATAGCAACTTTAAACACAACGCTAGCGCGTTACAAGGCAAATTTCGGAAAATACATTATCCCAAGCGGAGATACCATCACGGTAAGCGACTTAGTCAGGGCACCCAAAAGTCCGAAACAGATCGCTGTGCTGGCCAACAAAAAGGTAGGGAGTGCTGCCGAGAACTTCATCCTGGTTGCCAAGCAAAGCAAAAAGACAAAAATACTCGGAACTCCAACTTTTGGCGTACTGGATTATGCCAATGCTTATATGTTCGATGTAGGTTGCAGCAATTACAAGCTCGTTATGCCCACTTATCGCTCCTTAAGGCTACCCGATTACCCCATAGACAATATTGGCCTACAGCCGGATATTTACCTCGATTCATCGGTAAAAGACTGGATAGCTTACGCCACTGAGTACCTGGAACAATAAGACAGCAACAAAGCTGGGCCCATGTTGGTCCAGCTTTGTTCTTTATGCTTTTAGCCTATGGCATTTCTAATTTATTTTAGTTAAATTTAATTAGCTAAATCTCAAAGCATTATGAAAAGCGTCCAACAAATCCTCAGCACCAAACCCGTTCAGGTTTATGCGGCTGCTTCTACCGATTCGGTGCTCGATGCACTCAAAGTGATGACCGAAAAAAACATCAGTGCCTTACTGATTATGGACAACGACGACCTGCTGGGCATTTTTACCGAGCGTGATTATGCGCGCAAAATCGTGTTGCATGGCAAGTCTTCCAACACCACGCCCCTGAGCGAGGCCATGACCAAGAACCCAATCACGGTAAACCCTGCCGACAGTATTGAACTGTGCATGGAACTGATGACCGACAAGCACATCAGGCATTTGCCCGTAATGGATGGTACCAAAGTGGCAGGTATGGTTTCTATCGGCGATGTGGTAAAGTTTATCATTGCCGATCAAAAACAGACCATTTCGCAACTGGAAAGCTATATTAATAGTTAGGCCAAGCCCTAAGCAAAAGCTTAAAAAATATCTTGTTACGCTTATGAACAATCAGCCAATGCCTAATGAACTAATGAGCTGTTAGTCCCCCCAACGCCACTCGCCTGCTACCTGTAAAGGCAGTTTGAGGTTGTTCTTTTCGAGAAAAGCTTTCAGGTCGGCGTCGTTCATTTTACCAACCGGGATTTTTGGCGTGTTAGCCAAGGCATAAGTAAGCATGGCCGAATAACGCACCGTATTTTTAAGGCCTTGCTCATCAACCAGTTTAAACAAATCACCATCTGAGTGGTAGTAAGGACCTGAGTTGTTAGGCAAACGTCCGCCAGCGCCTCCGCCGGTAGGAATGCCTTCCAGCATAAACGGCTGATGGTCGCTATGCAAGCCTGCACCCGCCTGAAAAAGATTTTTAAAGCCGGTATCGATTTTTACTACTTCTTCGCCCCAGCCTTTAAACAAGGTTTCCATTTCTTTTCTGCTGGTCGAGAATCCTTTTGGATCGTTGGTCATATCGTAGTTGAGCATGAAACTCACCTGGTTTAAGGTACCGTTTTTCTTGGCCTGCTCAACATAAGCTTTTGAACCCAGCAAGCCTTGCTCCTCGCCCATAAAAAGCACAAATTCTACCGTACGTTTGGTTTTGAGATTCAACTTTTTAAAGGTACGGGCCATATCAACCACGGCAAAAGAGCCAATTCCATTATCGATGGCCCCAGTAGCCAAATCCCAGCTATCCAAGTGGCCGCCTACTACTACTTTTTCCTTCGGAAATTCGGTTCCCTTAAATGTAGCAATCACATTGCGCGCTTTGATCATGCCCGAAAAGTTGGTCATGGCAATACTGGCTGTTTGCGGGGTTGTCTTTAATTTTTCTTTGAGCGCCATGCCATTTTCCAAGCCAATGCAAACAGCAGGTATCGGAATAAGCTTTCCGGTTACAGAGGCCGTTCCGGTTAAGAGTACGCCATTTTTTACAGTATTGATAATCATTACGCCGGCAGCACCGTATTTGGTGGCAATGGCGGTTTTTTCAGAGCGATGCAAAGCAGGTGTGCCTTTGGCCGAACCAGGCAATACGCCCAAATAAATCAAGGCAATTTTTCCTTTTACTTTATCGGCAATACCTGCATAATCTGCCTCAAGGCCGTTGCCTACGTCAACAAGTTCGGCAGTTACTTGAGCCGATACAGGCGAATGAGCCAAGGTTACGGCTTTCATCTCGGCAAGATGATTGGCATCGTCGCCTATTTTTACGGCAAGCGTCTTTCTGTCCCAGCTTTCTACTTCGAAAGGCTGGTATCTAACGTCGCAGCCATACGATTTGAGCAGGTTATAAACATAGGCTTCAGCCTTTGCCCCATTTACCGATCCGGTTAAACGATGACCAATGGTTGTCGATGCATCCTTCAAATTGCCATAAGCATTCGAATGGGCCTGCACTTCGGTATTGATTTGCTTAAAAACCGGGCCGAAATGGTCTTGTGCGCCAGCCGTAAAAGACAAACCGGCTAAAGCCAATAAAAAGAAACTCTTCATTTAATGTTATTTTTTGATGAAAATAAGTTTTTTCGGACAGCTTGAGCCCAACGCTGTAAAATTTTTACAATCAGGCCTTATGATGCTGCGCTTTCTTTTTAGGAAATACCAGAGAAGCGACGATACTGGCCGTGAGGATAAACAAAATAATCAGCAACGAATGTTCTGTGGTAAAGCCCCAGAACTTAAGGTAATCGTGTGCCAGCATTTTAATGCCAATAAAAGTGAGCAATACGGCCAAGCCTGTTTTCAGGTAGTGGAATTTGTGGATAATATTAACCAGCAGGAAGAACATAGACCTGAGGCCCATAATGGCGAAGATGTTCGAGAAGAAAACGATGTAGGCGTCCTTGGTTACCGCAAAAATGGCCGGAATAGAATCGACGGCAAAGATGAGGTCGGTAAACTCTACGATCAGCAGTACCAGGAATAAAGGCGTAAGCAAAGTCTTGCCATTTACCTTGAAAAAGAATTTCTTGCCTTCGTACTTAGGGTGGATGGCAAAAAACCTGGAGGCAAATTTTACCACCTTATGGTTCTCGGGGTCAATCTTATCATCTTCTTCCTTGCTAAAAAACATGCGGATGCCTGTAAAAACGAGAAAGGCACCAAATACATATAAAATCCACGCAAACTTGCCGATCAGCGCTGCGCCGGCAAAGATGAAAATAAAGCGCATGATGATGGCGCCCAAAATACCCCAAAACAATACCCTGTGGTAATATTTTTCGGGCACGGCAAAGGCCGAAAAAATCAATACGATGACAAAAATATTATCTACCGAAAGGGCGTATTCGATAACGTAGCCGGTTAAAAATTCTATGCCCAGGTTCTGCTTGTAAATGCGAAGGCTCTCTTCAAAATTGCCCGGGATGAGCGTAATCTGATGCTGATGTGCCTTTACAATATGCTCGAGCTTGGCATAGGTGTCGATGCCATGCAGCTCCTGCCCTTCCAATAGCAGCAGAAAATAAAAGCCGAGCGCGAGCAACACCATTACAAAACTCATGATACCGGCCTGCTTTAAGCTCACTACCTTCTCTGTTTTGCTAAAAAGACCTAAATCGAGGGCCAAGATCAGCACAATAAACAGCAGGAATCCGCCAATGAATAATATTTCGTTCGACATTTATTTTTTACGTTCAGTAGTGTATCTTACCAATTGTTCCAGACCGGTTCTGGCTTCGCCTTCGCTAAACTGGTATAAAATATCAAAGGCTTCCTTTTGATATTCGAGCATTTTTTGGTTGGCATAATGCACGCCTTCCTTGCTGTTTACAAAATCGATGACCTCCTGTATCTTTTTCGGATCATCCTGATGGTTTTTCACCAGGTTGATGATGCGCTTGCGCTCCGATTTTTCGGCTCTGTTTAAGGCGTAGATCAGGGGCAATGTTACTTTTTTCTCTTTGATGTCGATGCCCAAAGGCTTGCCTACATCGTCGGTACCAAAATCAAAAGTATCGTCTTTGATTTGAAAGGCAATACCTACTTTCTCGCCAAAAAGGCGCATTTTTTCAATAGTTTCGGCGCTAGCGCCTACCGAAGCTGCTCCACAGGCACAGCAAGAAGCAATGAGGGAAGCCGTTTTCTGGCGGATAACCTCAAAATACAGTTCCTCGCTGATATCCATGCGCCTCACTTTTTCAATCTGCAGCAGCTCGCCTTCGCTCATCTGCTGTACCGCTTCCGATACTATTTTTAACAAAGCATGTTCGTTATTGTTTACCGAAAGCAGCAAACCTTTGGCCAAAAGATAATCGCCCACCAAAACTGCGATTTTATTTTTCCATAAGGCATTGATCGAGAAAAAGCCTCGACGCTCGTAGGCATTGTCAACCACATCGTCATGTACCAGCGTAGCGGTATGCAAAAGCTCTACCAAGGCGGCGCCACGGTGGGTCGATTCCTGAATCTCGCCACAAAGCTTGGCGGCAAAAAACACAAACATCGGACGCATCTGCTTGCCCTTCCTTTTCACAATGTAGTGGGTAATTCGGTTCAATAACGGCGCATCGCTGTGCATCGAATCCTTGAATTTTGCTTCAAATGCATTAATCTCTGCAGCAATGGGCTGTTGTATCTGGTCTATTCCGGGCATTCGGGCTAAAAATGTGTTTGCAAACTTAGTTAAATTCCATTAAAAGCGTATTTTTAATCAGACTATTCGTGCAAAACGTTGTATACAATTGTGAAAAACATGGTTCCTGATCCAGTAATCGTCCATTAAAACAAATAACCCAAAGTCATGAAAATATTTCTCGGCATACTCCTCGTGTTGGTTGTAGTACTTACCATTGTTTATTTGCTTGGTCCGCACCCTAAAAAACCAGTCTACAGCGAACACTTGCCTGCTGTGCCGACACTCGACCAATTACCCGATTTTATAGCGCAGCAAGAAGCCAAATACCAGATAAAACCGGGTAACGAAGCCGAAATTGTTTGGGCCGACAGCACTCATCAGCAAACCGAATACGCCGTAGTTTACCTTCATGGTTTTTCGGCCTCTAAAAAAGAAGGAGATCCCGCTTATTATTATTTAGCCAAGGCCCTGCACGCCAATCTTTACCTTTCGCGTTTGGCCGATCATGGGCTCGACACCCTAGCGCCCATGCAATACTTTACTGCCGACAAACTTTGGGAAAGCGGTAAACTGGCTTATGCCATTGGCAAAAAACTGGGCAAAAAAGTAATCTTGATGGGTACTTCTACTGGCGGAAGCTTGGCTTTGCAACTGGCGGCTACTTATCCGGAAGTAAACAGCCTGGTACTGCTATCGCCCAATATTGCCATTAACGACTCCAAGGCATGGATGCTGAACAATCCTTGGGGCTTGCAAATTGCCCGGCAGGTAATTGGTGGCGACGAACGAAAAGTGGACGACAAAGAGCTTGATTACCGGAAATACTGGTACACGCATTACCGTTTAGAGTCTACTGTAGCACTTCAGGAAATGCTCGAAACCGCCATGGTGCCCGAATTATTTGCCAAGGTAAAACAGCCGGTATTGCTGCTGTACTACTATAAAAACGAAACGGAACAAGACCCGGTGGTGCGCGTAGATGCTATGCTCAAAATGTTTAACGAATTGGGCACACCAGCCAAGCAAAAAGAGCAAATAGCCATTCCTAATGCCGGCAATCACGTAATCGGCTCTTCGATTACCTCTAAAGACATACCGGGAGTTGAAAAAGCCATGGATGGGTTTATTAAAGCGAGGCTTGAGCGGTAGAGGGTTGAGGGTTGAGATGGATTGAAGATCGGAAAGTTTAACATTATTCAGATGAAACATCATTTCAAAGCTGTGATTTACAAAACAGGCATCAATTGGGCAGTTGATGCACCTTTAGAGATTACGCAAAAACTTACCAAAGAGAAGGGCTATATCCGCATCAAAGGGCAAATTAATGGCTTCGATTTTAAGCAGACCTTGGTGCCGGTAAAAAACTCGCCCCACCGATTATTTGTAAACCTGATCATGATGAAAGGCGGTCAAACAGCTGTAGGCGAGACCGCTGTTTTTGCCATCGAGCAAAACGACGAACTAGTAGAAAAAATGTACGACATGCCAGAGATGCTGGCTGCTTCGCTCAAAACAAACCAACTCGAAAAAGAATTCGACCAGCTTAGCGCCACCAGAAAAAAGGATATTCTCAAATACCTCCATTACCTCAAAACCGCCGAAACCATGCAGAACAACATCGACAAAGTAATTGTACAGCTGCAGCAAAAAGCCAAACAGGTGCGCATACCTTAATCAGTTGGCCGTTTGCAGACATTGTGATTCGAGAATCGGACGAAAATTGCTCAGGAAGTATCTAATTTATTGTTAACGCCTTAACAATCCGCCAAACCAATGAAAAAATTGTTTACAATCATTTTAATTGCCATATCGGCAACAGCGTACGGTCAAAGCTTATCCATGATTGAAAAAGACCTGTTAAAAAACTTAAAGAGAATCCATTACTGGTCGGAGATCGGATATCGAGATAAACTAAGTGTTGGAGATTCGCTAAACAAAGAAAACAGTTTATTAAAGAAAAAACTACTTAAATACACCAAAAATCAGCCCTTAACGCTGCGTTATGACTTTAAAGCACTACAAAAAGAAGGCTTGACCATCGCTACATCGGCCGATAAAAAATTTAGAATTTACTCATGGGATACCTATACCGGTGGAACCATGCATTTTTTTGAAAACGTTTACCAATATCAAACTGGCAATACCGTATCAGCTAAAGCAATGGGTTCTTCGGATGATGCCAAGGGCTTCTTTTCCGAAATATTTACGATGAAAACAAACGCTGGACCTATTTATCTCGGCTATCTCCACGCTATTTTATCAACGAAGCTGGCTTACCAAAACGTCAGTTTATTCAAAATCGAAAACCGGCAAATAACAGATGTCGACCTCATTAAAACCAAAAGTGGCCTTCACAATTCATTGGGTTTCGAGTTCGATTTCTTCTCTGTGGCGGATCGGAAGGAAAGACCTGTAAAGCTGATCTATTTTGATGAGGCGAAAAAAGAAATCAAGATCCCGCTGGTTAAAGCAAACGGTGAAGTAACGCCAAAATTTATTACCTACCGATACACTGGCAGTTATTTTGAAAGAGAGCAAAAATAATTCGTTCAGATGAAAGCCCAAGCTCAATCCAGAGATCAATATGCCAATGGGCTTGCGAACTATTGAACCAGCGCTCTTTTATAACTCTCCCCGATAGGGATTTCTTTCTCGTTGATGCGCAAATGGGCTTTACCGATAACCTGTACGGCATTTCTGTTCACCAAATAAGAACGATGTACCCTTACAAATTCCTTTTCGGGCAACAACTCGCCAAGGTATTTCATGGTCATGTGCACAATGTGGTTGCCAAGCAAGGTGTGCAACAAAATATAATCCTTTATAGACTGGGCATATAAAATATCGTCGTGCAATACCTTCACCAATTTGCCAGATACCTTGAAATAAGTAAAATTAGGGGTGGCTTCTGCCACAGGCTGCAGCTTCAAGAATTTGGCCAGCGCCTTGTCAAAACGCGCTTGGGTAATGGGTTTTAGCAGATAATCTACCGCTTCCAAATCGTAGCTGGCCGCCGCATATTCCGAATAGGCCGTTGTAAATATAACCGCTGGCGGGTTTTTAAGCGATTTGACTAGGTCTATTCCGCTGAGGCCAGGCATTTTGATGTCTAAAAACAACAAGTCTATTTTTTCCTGATGCAAAACCTCAAAAGCTTCTAATGCCGTATTGCAGGTTTTCACGAGGCACAGCGAGCTCGTATCTTGCACATAGGTAGCCAAAATATCTTGGGCCAAAGGTTCGTCGTCTACAATGAGGCAATTGATCATTTCATTTGCAAAGTTAAGCGTACCTGATAAGTTTTTTCGTCGGCCTGTTGTTCCAACGTATAGCCATGAGGGTAAAGCAGCTCCAATCTTTTTTGTACGTTGGCCAGTCCTATTCCTCCAGTTTTTATATGGCCCGTGGCTATACTGTTGCTGATTTCCATTAACAGCTCGGCTTCGGTTTGGCAAATTACAAGATGTACAAACCCTTCGCCCCGTTCTTCCGCAACCCCATGTTTAAAGGCGTTTTCTACAAAAGGCAACAGCAACAAAGGGCTAATTGTGGTGTGGGACCGGATGCCTTGTACAACCAATTGGATAGCGATAGAATCGCGATAACGGATTTGCTCCACTTCCACATAATTCTTGACAAATGCGATTTCATCTTTTAAAAGCACTTGCTCCTGATCAGCCTGATACAACATATAACGCATCATTTCCGATAATTTGGCTACTAATGGCGCAGTATCTTTTGATTGCTTAAGAGCCAGCGCATAAATGTTGTTAAGCGTATTGAAAAAGAAATGGGGTTGCAGCTGGGCCTTTAAATAGGTAAGTTCAGACAGCAATTGTTGTTCTTTCATCGCTTTGAGTTGCTCGTCTTGTTGCAAAGACCTGATCAGAAAAGTAAAGCCAATAATGGTAAACAAGATGCGGTTGAGCGTATAGCTCACGATGAAATACAAAGTTGGCCGATTGAGCTCCTTTAGTGCATCCAGCTTCAGTTTTTCGGAAACAAAAGGCAGCCGCACGATTGACCAGTTCATCAGGTATTTGTTATAAAGATGGCTCAGCAGAATAAAGCAAACAATGCTCAGCAAGATTGGCAACGTTTTTTTTCTGAAGACATAGCTCTTTAAAAAGACCCAATAATAAATCCCATAAAATACAAAAGAATATGTGCCTACAACCAGTCTGTATTCGAGGGCCTCTGTAAATTTCCAAACGTTGTTTTCTTCGTAGAAGCTATATTCGATATCACTGATAATAGAACCGAGATAGCAGATGAAAATGAAAAAGAACAGCTCTATCTTAAAATATTTGACATCGGTTCTGCTCTTCAGTTTAAACATATGGCCAAGGTAGATAATATTTTCTAGTGCCCAACTTGCCTGCGCAGCCTTTCGACTAATTGCCCGTTTTTTTAGACTAACGCCTAAAACGACATATTCGTCGAATTATCTTGGGTTCCGGTCTAAATTCAAAAATTCTTAACCCATTTCGGTCTAAGTTTGACGAACAAAACCCAATACACATGCAAATTTCCATTCCTTTCATCATCACTGCCTTGGCATTAAGCAACGGTGTTTCAACCCCAAAACCCGAAACAGCAGAGGCTGTACTGAGCCAAACGCATGAAACCTTGAACAACCTGAAATCCATTTCGTATCACAGCTACCGCGAAATCAACAATTTTAAGGACGATTATTTTGCCAAGAACAGTGGCGACAGCTATTTTGAGTACAACAATGCCGTAGATGGAAAAACGGCCCGCTTCCAGCTTAGTTCGCCAGGCGCACTACAGGTTTACAACGGAACAGAATATTTTTACCTGGATCAGCAAAACAAAACCATTGACTTAGAAAAAAAAACCGTTAAACAGCTTAATGGTTTATCCCTGCTTTACAATTCTATCACGGCCATTCGTTTGGTTTTGCCCCAATTGTTGCAAGATACCAGTATTCCAAAATCATTGGCCGATACCGTAGTAGACGGTAAAAGCTATGACCTGGTTAAATTCGAGCTCCACAAAAAATCGATGGAATTCCCCAATGGTTTTTCGAGCTTTGATAGCGAGGTAACCAAGTACTACAAGCTGATTATCGACAAAAAAACTTTCCTGCCTTATATGATTTTTGACGGCAACAGCATTTCGAAAGATCAATATTACACCAAAACCGTTTTCACCGACATCAAGATCAACCCTAAAATCCCATCAGAAAATTCATGGTATTCTTCGAGTTATACCGGCTATGCGCCTCAAAAGAAAGAAACCAGGAACCCATTGGTAAAACCGGGCGGTCCGTTGTTAAATTGGTCGCTCCCGGTTTATAGCCCCAACGCCTCCCATACCCTGCAATCGGCAAAGCTGAAAGGCAAACCCGTGCTGCTGGAGTTCTGGATCAAAAACTGTGGCTACTGCATGCTGGCCTTTCCCAAAATGAAGGAACTGCAAAAGAAATATGGCAAACGGGTAGAAATCCTGAGCATTAATGCTTACGAAAAAAAAGAAGAAGTTGGTTTCTTTTACAAAAGGGAACAACCCGCTTATACCATGCTTTACGATGGTGAAAAATTGGCCAACTCGCTTGGCATTTATGCCTATCCGGTAGTTGTTTTAACCGATAAAAATGGTAAAATCACCTATGTGAGCGAAGGCATGGACGAAAAACAAGTTGAAAAGGAGATTTTAAAATTGCTTAGCCGGCCTTAAAAATTTTGACACTTATCGCTGTTTTAAAATTTCTGTATATTGCGCTTCAACTACCCTATCTAACCTATGAAGTTTGCTCAAAGAACATGCCTTTTATTCCTGCTGTTGACAACAGCCCTAAGCAGCGATGCGCAAAATTTTAACCTAAAAGGCACAAGTTTTGGCCTTCCAGATGGAAGCCGACTATTCCTACAAATCTTCCTTACTGATCAAAAACCTGAAAGGATTGACTCTGCAGTCGTCAAAAATGGTCAATTTTCTTTTGCAGGCCCCTTAAAAGAAAAACACTATATGGCTGTTCTTCGTACTGCCGACAGTAAGGACCAGGCGATGATTTGGCTTGAACCCGCAGCGCTAAGCGTGACCGTTAAAAAGGGAGACTTCAATAATTTGGCCATAAAAGGATCGGTAGCATCCCAAGAATTTCAAGAATTCTCTTCTATCATGAACAGAATCCGTGCACAGCAAGACAGCCTGCAAAAAATCGACACCAAACAGGATTCTATCAAGGATAAAGAAAAATGGGACCAATACGAGAAACTTCAGCTTGCCGAAACCGAAGCCGGAAAAAACTTTGTAAAATCGCACCCCAACTCTGTGGTATCGGCTTTTATTTTAAATATTTTCAGCACCAACTGGGGCAGGCAAAATGCCGAAGAACTTTATCAGCGCTTTAGCCCAACCGTGAAACAGAGCAAACCCGGACAACAAATCAGGCAGTTTATTGGACTAAGCAAAGAGATTAAGGTAGGCGATAAATATGTAGATTTTGAGCTGTCAAATGTCAACGATAAAAAGGTAAAGCTCTCCAACATCAAGGGCAAGTATATTTTATTGGATTTTTGGGGTTCTTGGTGTGGCCCCTGCAGACATGAAAACGTAAATCTGCTAAAAGCCTACCAGCTTTTTAAGGATAAGGGTTTCAACATATTGGGCGTAGCCGCCGAAACAGATAAAAAGGAATGGCTACAAGCCATCAAAGCAGATGGATTGCCTTGGGAGAATGTAACCGATGTAAGTAATGGCAAAAATAACGCTGCCATAATGATTTATAATATCTTTTCCTTTCCCACCAATTTCCTGATCGATGAACAAGGTACCATTATTGCCAAAAACCTGCGTGGCTCCGAACTCATCCAGAAACTGGGTGAGCTTTTGCGATAATCCTTACACGAATTAACTATTTTCTACTAGGCTTTCATGGCCTTGCTTGGGCAGGCAAAATCCGTACGCTTAAGGCTGGTGTTTTTAATGGCGCCATAGCCTCCAGCCACATCGATTACTTTGTCTACCCCGCGTGCCTTTAGAATAGATGCGGCAATCATCGAACGATAACCACCAGCACAATGGATGTAATAAGTTTCGTTGGGACTGATTTCTGCCGTCCAGTCGTTGATGTAATCCAGCGGACGGGTTAACGTGGCTTCCAAGTGTTCGGCTTCGTACTCGCCAGGTTTGCGCACGTCAAGGGCATTTACATGAGGGTTGCCGTTAACGATGCTTTCAAATTCAGCCGCACTGATCGATTGGATCTGGTCGGTTTCCTTGCCGGCGGCCTTCCAGGCTTCGATACCTCCTTCTAAGTAACCAATCGTATTGTCATAGCCTACCCTGGCCAAGCGGGTAATTGCTTCTTCAGCCTTACCCTCGTCGGTAACCAGCAACAGTTCTTGTTTCAAATCCGTAATCAATGCGCCAACCCATGGAGCAAACTGGCCATTTAAGCCAATGTTTACCGAATTGGGTATAAAGTCTTGTGCAAAAACCTGTGGATCTCTGGTATCTAAAATCAGGGCTCCTGTTTGGTTGGCCATTTCTTCGAACTCGGCTGGCGCCAAGGCAATCAGTCCTTTTTCAAATACTTCGTCAATGCTTTCGTAGCCGCCTTTGTTCATGGCCGCGTTTTTGGCAAAATATTGGGGCGGAGGCAAAATACCTGCCGTTACTTCTTGGATAAATTGGGCTTTCGAACCGGCTTTTAAAGCATAGTTCACTTCTTTTTGATGGCCAAGGGTATCAAAAGTTTCCTTGCTCATGTTTTTGCCACAGGCAGAACCTGCGCCATGAGCCGGGTAAACGATTACATCGTCGGCCAGCACCATGATCTTGTCGTGCAAGGAATCATAGAGCGTAGCGGCCATATCTTCCATGGTTAATGTGCCTTTCTGGGCTAAATCTGGCCGACCAACATCACCGATAAACAATGTATCGCCGGTGAAAATGCAATAGTCCTTGCCATTGGCATCGGTAAGCAAGTAAGTGGTCGATTCTGGCGTATGTCCTGGGGTATGCAATGCGGTAATGGTCAAATCGCCAATTTTAAACTGCTCGCCATCGGTTGCGATGTGCGATTCGAATTCGGTTTTTGCTGTTGGACCGTAAATGATCTGAGCCCCTGACTTCTCGGCCAAATCGACGTGACCAGAAACAAAATCGGCATGAAAATGAGTTTCAAAAATATATTTGATGGTAGCGCCATGCTGAGCGGCCTTTTTAAGATAAGGCTCTACCTCGCGCAGGGGGTCAATGATGGCGGCTTCGCCTTTGCTTTCAATATAATAAGCCGCTTCGGCTAAACATCCCGTATAAATTTGCTCAATCTTCATCTCTATTTTTTTATAAAATTAATAAAAACCTCGGCGTTTTGCCTTGGCTTTACAGAATTATACGCCTTTTCCAGTTTTCGAAGCCTAAATTGCTCCCTAAACAATTCCTCATATTCGGCAACCGAACCTCCAAAAGGCGGCCCATCGGTTTCGAACTGCTTATCGAACAGCAAACCAACCAATTTTCCATGAGGTTTCAATAATTCGGCCACTTTGTTTACATAAGTTTTACGCTGTTCGGGACGGATGGCACAGAAAAAAGTCTGCTCCAAAATCAAATCGAATTGGCCTTCCAAACTAAAGAAATCGGCTTTCAGGATCTTGACAGGCGTATGTTTAAATTGTTGTTGCAACTGGGCAACCAGGTTTTCGGCAATATCAATGAGCGTAACCTGGGTAAAGCCATTGGCCAACAAATAACCTGCTTCGTACGCCCGGCCACAACCGGGTATTAAAATTGACAGTTCTTTGTTTTCGAGCTGATCGATATAGGCTTGCAAAGGTGGTGAGCACTGGCCCAAATCCCAACCCGTTTGGTGTTCGGCATAGCGATTTTCCCAATAGATTTTATCAGTAACTTTCAATTCTTTGATTGCTTAAATTAAAATCTTATATTTAATTATCATTCTCTACCATGAGAGACATTACCAAAAAATATACCAACAGAGCAGTAACCATTATTTGGCAACCTGCCAAGTGCATACATTCGGGCATTTGTTTTAGGGGCTTGCCCCAGGTCTTCAATCCAACAATAAGACCTTGGATAGAACCTTTGGGTGCCACTACCGAAGAAATCATTGCGCAGGTAAAAAACTGCCCTTCTGGCGCACTCAGCTATATTTTGAATAGCGACACCGCAAGCTAATTGCCTACCGTCAACTCGCCGGCAATAGAAATCTCCAGCAGTTGTTTGATGGCCGCCCTATCAAGTCCCTGCCCCATCAGGTACATCAATTTGGTTACCGTGGCTTCAAAAGTCATATCGTAACCGCTTACAATGCCCATTTGTTGCAACTTGCGACTGGTTTCGTACAAGCCCAACTGTACCGAACCGCCTTTGCATTGCGAGATGTCTACAATAATCTTATCATTGGCAATGGCTTGTTGCAGGCAATCGATAAACCAAGGTGCGGTAGTGGTATTACCCGAACCGAATGCTTCGAGCACAATGGCGTCAACCGCCGATTCGGTAATGGCTTTGACCGCTCTTTCGGTAATGCCCGGATACATTTTCAATACGCCGATATTGGCATTGAAGGTTGTATGGATCTGAAAAGGCTCAGTAGGTTCGGGCAGGATGTAGTTGGGAAAGAAAGTCAGGTTTACTCCTGCTTCTGCCAAGATTGGATAATTGGGCGACAAAAAGGCCTCAAATTTTTCCGAATTATATTTGATGGAACGATTGCCCCTAAACAACTGATAATCAAAATAAATACAAACCTCTGGCACCATGGGCTTGCCATCTTTTTTGGTGGCTGCAATTTCTAAGGCCGTAATCAGGTTTTCTTTGGCATCTGTCCTGATTTCGCCAATAGGCAACTGCGAACCCGTTAAAACAACAGGCTTGGCCAAGTGCTGCAACATAAAGCTTAGTGCCGACGCGGTAAAAGACATGGTGTCTGAACCATGCAAAATCACAAAACCATCGAAGCGCTCATACTCGTCGCGGATCAATTTGGCCAGGGAAGCCCAAATTTCCGGATTCATGTTCGATGAATCCAAAATCGGATCGAAAGAGTGTACCGACAGCTGGTAATTTAAGCGGGCCAACTCGGGCACATTCTCTTGAATTTGCTGAAAATCGAAAGGAATAAGCGTACCTGTTTTGGCATCGTTTACCATACCGATGGTACCGCCGGTGTAGATGATGAGAATTTTGGTCATTGGCCAGATTAACTATTTTACTTGTGCAAATTTGGAATGTTATTTCATTTTCCAAAGCCTTTTTAACGATTTGCAACAAAACCCTTTCTTTGCCACAAAGAATAACAAATTTACAATAAAAAATAGCTTCTATTTAAAATTTCAAAAAATGCAAACGAAATCACATTGATTATTTGCGAAATTATCAAAAAGCAATTGTTTACAAAACCAGGGAAAATCCCAGCAGATCCTGCCTAAACTCCAAAAATTTCTCGCGAATTTGCCGTGGTTGCTTCGGCTACTTCCCCTATACTCAAACCATAAATATCGGCCACTTTTTGGGCAATATGCACCAAGTAGCTGCTTTCGTTGGGCTTGCCTCTAAATGGAACAGGGGCCAAATAGGGAGAGTCGGTCTCTAATACCACATGTTGAAGCGGAACTTGAGCCAATACCAAATCCAAACCCGCTTTTTTATAGGTAACTACCCCGCCAATGCCCAGGTAAAAACCCAGTGCAATGGCTTGCTCGGCCTGTGCCAGACTACCCGTAAAGCAGTGGAAAATACCACGGAGCTTCTCGTCTTTCAGGTCTTCGAGCACTTCAAAAACTTCGTCAAAAGCCTCTCTGCAATGGATCACGATAGGTAAGCCTAGTTCTTTGGCCCAATTGATCTGCTGCCTAAAAGCATCTTGTTGTAGGGCCAAAGTGGTTTTGTCCCAGTACAAATCAATGCCAATTTCGCCAATGGCATAAATCTGTCGACCGTTTATACTTTTAAAAATGGTTTCCAGCTGGCTTTCATAGCCTTCTTTTACATCGCAGGGATGCAAGCCGGCCATGGCAAAACAGTTTTCGGGATATTGCCGCACCAGGTCGTCTATCATGGCAATAGAGGCTACATCAACGTTCGGCAAAAAAAGGCGCTTCACTTGGTTATCTAAACAGCGTTGCATCAGCTGCGTTCTTTTGGCCAGATCGGCTTCGTAGTAAAGATGGGTATGGGTATCGGTTAACAACATATACAAAGTTAAGGGCATTTATTGAGCTTTCTGTCACCACAAAAAACTGATTTTACAAAAAAGCCCCATCTGCATCAGATGGGGCTTTCAATTTCCTGGGTAATCTTATTGTTTTGGTGTAGAAGCTACCGGTACTGGCGGTGCCGCAACAGGTGCTTTTCCTTTAATAATATCTACAATTTCGATATCGAAAGCCAATGGAGAGTTTACACCGATACCCGCTTGCGGGATAGGTTGCTCGCCATAAGCCAATCTCGAAGGAAGGATAACGGTAACCTTACCGCCTTTGCCCACCAGGGTCAAAGCTTCGCTAAAGCCTGGAATAGAACCGCCTACAACCATTTTGGTAGGGCCATAAGTTCTGCCAGATGCCTGAAGCTTGGCTTCTTTGGCTATTTTCTCATCGCTTGTGTCGAATATTTTGTATTTGCCTTTGGCGTCTTTTTTAATCAGGTTGCCGGTGTAGTTTACCATCAAGGTATCACCGGTTGTTGCTTTTTCTGCGCTACCCTCTTTTACCACAACATACTCGATGCCGCTAGGGGTAGTTTTGGTCTTAAGGCCTTTATCAGCAATGTAAGCTTTGATTTTTGCTGGCTCGGCTTTTTTCATGTTGTCCATAGTGGTTTGGTAATCCTTTTGGAAATACTCATTTGCTCTTTTATGGAATACCGAATCAGGCTCGTTTGCGTTTTTCTTGAATACTTTATGAATTTTAACAGTAAAAGTCATGTATTTATCGTTTTTGAACGGTTCCGGCTTAGGTTGTTTTTGGTAGAAAGCCATGGTATCCAAATTCAATTTGAATGTAGCGCTATCGCCTTCGCCAAAAAGATAAAGCACATCGTTCATATCGCCGGCATAACTTTTCTTGCCTACAGGGAAAACCTGAGGAATTCCGTTTTCATAAGTGCTGAAGAAAACTGAGTCTTTATCGTTTTTCTGAACGAAATCCATTTTAACGATATCGCCTTCTTTGATTTTGTCTTTGCTATCAGAATGGTGGATGGTGTATAGCAAACCTCCCGGACCTTTTTTCTCTCTGTTACAAGCGGCTAGGCCTACGGTAGCTGCTAAAAGAATTACTAAACTTTTTTTCATTTTTTATTTATTGTTTTTTTTTGTTCCTCAATTATTGTAATAGTTGTGTTTTATATTCTGGCAGGATGGATTTAAACTTCTCAACGGTTTGCTGCAAACTTAGTTCTGATGCCCCACCTGCCGCATTCCGGTGTCCACCGCCATCAAAGTATTTCTTACAAATTTCGTTCGCCGGAAAATCGCCGGTCGAGCGTAAAGATAGCTTAACTTTATCAGTTCTTTCAATAATAAAAGCCGCCAGTTTAATACCATTGATAGAAAGCGCATAATTTACGATGCCCTCGGTATCGCCAGTAGCAATCTGATAGGTTTTCAGCTCTTCGGCATTGACTGTAATGATGGCGGTATTGAACTCTCTTAAAATCTCCAATTTGTTAGACAGGCAATGGCCTAGAAAACGTAAACGGTTTTCTGAGGCATTATCGTATACCAGCTGGTGAATGCGCCAATGTTCGGCACCAAGGTCGATCAGGTCGGCCGCAATGCGATACACCGTTGAAGTAGCCGAAGGAAAACGGAAAGAACCAGAATCCGTCATGATGCCTGTATATAAACAAGCCGCCACGTCTTTATTGATCAGTTCGCCTTCGCCTAGCTCGTTCTTGATGAAATCGTAAACCAATTGGGCCGCGGCACAGGCATTGATATTCCAGTGGCGGTAATCGTCAAAATCTTCTGGATCTAAGTGATGGTCTATCATCAGCTTTAACCCCGGCGCCTTACGGATATGTTCGCCCAGCTCGTTGATCCTGCTCAGCGTATTAAAGTCCAGGCAAAAAATCAAGGCGGCCTCGTTAACCAGCTGTATCGATTTTTCCACTGCCTCGGTATAGATAATGACATTAGAATTGTTCGGCATCCAGTGCAGGAAATCAGGATAATCTGTTGGCGTAATCACCTGTACATGATGGCCTTTCTGAATTAAAAAGGCATACAGCCCCAAAGACGAGCCCATTGCATCGCCATCGGGTTTGTGATGCGTGGTGATGACAATCTTCTGTGGCGTAGCCAACAACGTTTTTAATTCGGAAATGGATATCATAATTTTTTCGCCAGCAAAGCTAATGATTTTAGGTTTAATTGACAGCTTTTATTCTTTCGGCCTTTAATATTAAGCGAAGAAAGTGTATTTTTGCAAAAAATTTGAAACAAATATAAAAATGGCTACAAATAGAACATTTACAATGATTAAGCCTGATGCAGTTGCAAACGGGCATATCGGCGCAATCATTAACGATATTACCAATGCAGGATTTAAGATCATTGCCTTGAAATACACCCAATTGACTCCAGAATCAGCTGGCGAGTTTTATGCCGTGCACAAAGCGCGTCCTTTCTACAACGACTTGGTAAGCTTCATGTCGTCGGGCCCTATTGTTGCGGCGATCTTGGAAAAAGACAATGCGATTGAAGATTTCAGAAACCTGATTGGCGCTACCAACCCTGCCGAAGCTGCCGAAGGAACCATCCGTCAGAAATATGCCAAATCTATCGATGCTAATGCTGTTCACGGTTCTGATTCGGACGAGAACGCACAAATCGAAGGCGATTTCTTCTTCACCGCTGCAGAGCGTTTCTAAGCAAAAGGAAATTTTAGGGATACGTCACCTGGACATAAGTTCTGGGTGACGTATTTTTTTTGTAGGTATTTTTATTTTGTATCTTTCGGCTTTTAAAACTAATTAATGAAGAAAATATTTATAGCCGCTCTAGTCGCAACAGTTGGATTGAGCGCCAATGCCCAAACCAAAGGGAAAGCTGCACCGGCCAAAAAGCCTTCGGCTGCTGTCAAGCCCATTGCCAAACCCGTTTTTAAAACCAATACCGATTCGGCCAGTTATGCCCTGGGCCTCAATGTAGCCAACAACTTCAAGTCGGGGGGCGTAAGCAGCCTCAACTATGAGCTGTTTAGCAAAGGGCTTAAAGATGTTTTTGCCAGTGCCAATCCATCGCTTACCCAAGAGCAATGCCAACAGGCCGTAGTGAGGTTTTTTGAAGAAGCCGGAAAAGAAAAATACGGCGCTAACATTAACGAAGGCAAAGCTTTTTTTGCCAACAACAAAGCCAAAGCCGGTGTTCACACCACTGCCAGCGGCCTGCAGTACGAAGTAATTACGCAGGGAACCGGCAACAAGCCTAAAGCTACCGACCGGGTTACCGTTCACTACAAAGGCACCTTGCTCAACGGAACACAATTCGACAGTTCTTACGACCGTGGAGAGCCTGCTACATTTGGCCTTAACCAAGTCATTTCTGGTTGGACCGAAGGCTTGCAACTGATGCCCGAAGGTTCGAAATTCCGTTTCTTTATTCCGCAAAATCTGGCTTATGGCTCAAGGGCAACGGGTGGCATCCCTCCTTTCAGTGCCCTGATTTTTGAAGTGGAACTGATTAAAATCGAACAATAGGAAACTATTTTTGGCTTGTGCTGTTGTATAAAAAAATCAGCTCGCCATGAACAAATACATTCCATTGGCCTTTATTGCACTCGCCTGCACAACATTAAGCAGCTGCGAACTTGTAGAAGGCATATTCAAAGCTGGCGTTTGGACCGGCATCATTGTAGTCGTCGTTGTATTAGCCTTGATCATCTGGTTAATTTCCAAGATATTCGGCAATAAAGACTAAGCCTTAAATCCCGTTGGAGACTTCGGGATTTTTTTGTGCTATAAAAAAACGATTTCGGTAATGACCTCCGCTCCGGCGCGTTCGTTCAGTTTTTGGATAATGCCGGTGCGCACCAGGAGCAGTTCGTTTTTAATTACCGACGATTCGATGCGAACAAACAGCTTTCTTTGGCTCACATAAATCTGGGTCGTTCTATTGGCTACCGCAGTGCCCATCAGCTCGGGCCAATGCGCCACCACGCCGGTTTCGTCGTATTTGCCACGCAAACGGTAAACCGAAAGCATCTTGGTGAGGGCTTCCTTGAGGGTAATATCGTTGGGTTTACGCATGGCTGATTGTTCCGTTGGCTACTTCGAACAAAGTTACGTTAACATGAATGGCATTAAAAATAGAATTTACTCTTTCTTTGCTGGTGTCGGTAATAAAGAGCTGGCCAAAATCGTGGTGCGAAACCATTTCCATGAGCTTATGCACCCTTAAATCGTCGAGCTTGTCGAAAATATCATCCAGCAGCAACAAGGGCTTAAAGCCTTTCGATTTTTGCAGGTAGCTGTACTGCGCCAGTTTTAAGGCAATGAGGAAGGATTTCTGCTGTCCTTGTGATCCAAATTTTTTCAGCGGCATATCCCTGATGGCAAACAAAAGCTCGTCTTTATGGATACCGGTAGTGGTTCGCTCAAGTAAACGATCCTTTTCTATCGACTGGGCCAATAGCTGTTCAAAATCCTGCTCGTTCAGTTGCGACTGATAAATTAGCGACACCTGTTCGGCATCGCCGCTAAGGTAGCTGTAGTGCTGGTTAAACAGTGGGATAAAATCGGCGAGAAACTGCTTGCGCTTTTCGAAGATCTTGGTACCCGACTGCACCAATTGCTCGTTCAATATTTCGAGCAGGGCAATATCGAGCTTGCGGGTGGCCGCCACCTGCTTTAGCAAGGCATTGCGGTTGAGCAGGTGTTTGTTGTAAACGATCAGCTCATCGAGGTAATCGGCATCGGTTTGCGAAATTACATTGTCTATAAACCTTCTCCGCTCTTCGCTGCCATCCATCACCAGGTTGATATCGTAAGGCGAAATCATGACCAAGGGAAAAAGCCCGATATGGTTGGCCAGTTTGTCGTATTCTTTTTTGTTGCGCTTAAACTGCTTTTTCTGGTTGCGTTTAAGGCCACAGGTAATCTTTTCGTTCTTGTCTTTGCGGTCAAAATCGCCCTGCACCAAAAAAAGTTCTTCATCAGTTTTGATCTGCTGGCTGTCTATGGGATTAAAATAGCTTTTGCACAGGCAGAGGTAATGCACCGCATCGAGCAGATTGGTTTTTCCGGCCCCGTTGTTGCCCACAAAGGCATTTACGGTTTTAGAAAAACTAAGCTCGGCAGCCGCATAGTTTTTAAAATTGAGCAGAGTAATATTTTTAAGCCACATATGATAACGCCAAAGTTACTTTTTTTAGCGGTGCTAATTGACTAAAGTTGAGGGTCTGTTTAAAATTTATGGCACGAAAATGTCCAGCATTTATTTTTGGGCATAATGAAGCTTGTTTTTGAGGAGAAAGCAACGTTACCAACCCAGAAAAACGCAACGAAGCCACAGCCAAAAGGAAGCCTGAACAAATTGGCAGCTAAGTTTTAAACAGGCTCTTTACTAAATAGTTAAAAAAGGGGTTGATACTTCCATTGAAAAATGTATTTTTGCAATCCTTAATTTTTTAAAATAAAATGTCTACAACAGAGAAAGAAACTAACCAGCCTGTGAAAAAGGGTTCTTTTATACAAGAAAACACCAAAAGCTTGGCCTTTATTGCCGGAGCTATCGTAGTTTTAATTGGTATTTATTTTTGGTATCAAGGTGTTTACCTTAAAAACAGGGCAGAAAAAGCAGCTGGCGAGATGTTCAAAGCTGAGCAATATGTAGGCGTTGATTCGTTGGCTAACATTGCCATTAATGGCGAAGGTGGTTATCCAGGTTTGGAAAAAATCGCTGCAGAATACGAAAACACCAAATCGGCTAATTTGGCTAATCTTTATTTAGGCGGTATTTATCTGCGTAAAGGCGAATACAAAAAAGCGACTGAGGCATTGGGCAAATACACAGCTACTGGAAGTCCGGTTGCCGACCCATTGGCATTAGGCCTTTTGGGCGATGCGTACAGCGAACTGAAGGATTTTAAACAAGCGGCTACTTACTACAAAAAAGCGGCTGATAAATCGGCAAACAAATTCACTTCGCCGATGTTCCTTAAAAAATTAGGATTGGTAAACGAGCAGCTGAAAGACTTTAAAGGCGCTGCAGAAGCTTACAACAAAATCAAGTCTCAATTCCCCGACAGCCAAGAAGCAGCCATGATCGATGAATATATCGCTCGTGCTGAAGCTCAAGCAAAATAATTTCCGTTAATTCGGCTTAAAAAGAGAATGTTCAAAAGACATTCTCTTTTTTTATGGCGTTTGCCTTCGTAACTATTTCAGTACACCAGGCAACTTTCAACTTAATGACTCGATGGCTGGATAGATTTTAAACTACTCCAATTATGTATGTTGACCGCCTAAGACACCTTAGGTAATTTAGTTGCAATCTGCCTAATTTTATCTTAATGGTTAAAAAACAACGGCAAAGAGAAAACATACCCAATTGCTCAAATTCAATTATTAATAGTTGACCACCTTAAACGCATTGGGCAATCTAAGTCTATCTCAATGGTTTGAAAAAACCAACTGCTGTGGTTAACATCAAAACTTTACAACATTACAACTTTTCGGCCTTACAACATTACAAGCATAATCCTATCTTTGTAGCATGGCAACACACCTCAAAAACCTATCGGATTTTTCGCATACTACCATCCCTGATGGATCTGGTTTTAAAATTGCAATCGTAGTCGCAGAATGGAATGCTAAAATTACCGGTGCGCTTTACCAAGGCGCTTACGATACGCTGCTTAAACATGGCGTAAAAGAAGAAAACATTATCTCGGCACCTGTACCGGGCAGTTTTGAACTCACCGCAGCAGCAGAAATTCTGTTGACCCAACAAGTTGGACTTCACGCGGTAATCTGTTTGGGTTGCGTAATTCAGGGCGACACGAAACATTTCGACTTCATTTGCGAAGCCGTTGCCAATGGCATTACCAATGTAGGCATTAAGCACAGCAAACCGGTTATTTTTGGCGTATTAACCACCAACGACGAGCAACAGGCCCTAGACAGGGCTGGAGGCAAACATGGCAATAAAGGCGATGAAGCGGCCATCACCGCATTAAAAATGGCGCACTTTGCGGCAACAATTTAATTCGCTTGCTTGTTATTCACAAAAATTTGTAATTTAGAGCTTTAATCAGGAAATTCTTTAAATAAAAAGTCGATGAAAAAAGTAGCTATTCTTCTATTATTCTTGTTCTGCGCAATTGCCATATTAGAATCCTGCTCTTCTCGTCTTTGCCCTGCCTATAGCTCTTATCCAGAAGGAAAAAGAAGGAGATAATAGCAAAATGCAATGGATAAACCTGAGTGATCCAGCACAAATCAACGACATTAAACTCGCAAAAGGCTACAGTGTAATTTTTAAGCACAGTACCCGTTGTTCAATCAGTTTGATGGCCAAAAGGAATTTTGAATTCGATTGGAGCGCCATACCCGAAAACACCCCGCTTTATTTTTTAGACCTGATTAGCCACAGGGATATTTCTGCGCTTATTGCCGAAACTTTTCAGGTTCACCACGAATCGCCACAGGCTTTACTGATCAAAGACGGCGAATGTATCTTGGATTCTTCGCATAGCGACATTTCTGTTGCAGAAATTGTAGAAACGATGATTTAACACTTGCGAAGTTTTCAAAACTTCACAAGCTAAATCCATTTAATGACGCTTTTGCCTTCCAAGCCCTCTACCCTATTAGCCTTCAACCAAGCTGTTAAGCTTCAGTGTTGCGGCAGTATGTTGCCTTGTTTCGTGGCAAAGCGCTTCATTTTCGGCCAGTTTCTGTCCGTAGGTCGGAATAATCTGTTTGATTTTAGACAACCATTTGGCACTCTGCATTTCTTTTTTGAAACAGCGCCCCAATAAATCGAGCATGATAGAAACCGCGGTTGAAGCACCAGGAGAAGCGCCCAGCAAAGCGGCGATCGAACCATCGGCAGCACTTACCACTTCGGTACCAAACTCTAAAATACCGCCTTCTTTTTCATCTTTTTTGATGACCTGTACACGCTGTCCAGCTGTTTCCAGCTCCCAATCCTTCATGTCGGCATTGGGCAAATATTCTCTTAAAGCCACCATCCTGTCTTCAGGCGATTGGCGCACCTGCTCGATGAGGTATTTGGTCAGGTCTAGGTTGTGCAGTCCCGCAGCGATCATCGGGCGGATATTGTTGAACTTGATCGATAAAGGCAGGTCCAAAAACGACCCATGCTTTAAAAATTTGGTCGAGAAACCTGCATAAGGTCCAAAAAGGAGGGCTTGTTTGCCATTAATCATGCGGGTATCCAAATGCGGCACCGACATTGGCGGCGCACCAACCGCAGCCTTGCCATAAACTTTGGCATGATGGCGCGCAATCACCTCTTCGTTGGTGCATTTTAGCCATTGTCCGCTTACCGGAAAACCGCCAAAACCTTTTCCTTCGGGGATATCGGATTTTTCAAGCAATGGCAACGAGCCTCCACCAGCGCCAATAAATACGAATTTGGCTAGACGTTTACGTCTTTTGCCATTGTCAAGGTCTTTAACCTTCACCTCCCAGGCACCACTGGCCGTTTTGTCCAATTCGCGGATTTCATGATCGAAAAACAAGCTTACATTTTCTTGTTTGCCCAAGTAGCTGAACATTTCGCGCGTTAATGACCCAAAGTTCACATCGGTACCCAGATCCATTTTAGTAGCCGCTACTTTTTCGTTGCTGTCGCGGCCCTCCATAATCAATGGTACCCATTCTTTTAAGGTAGCTGGGTT
This sequence comes from Pedobacter sp. TM02, assembly GCF_059705275.1. Classification (NCBI taxonomy): domain Bacteria; kingdom Pseudomonadati; phylum Bacteroidota; class Sphingobacteriia; order Sphingobacteriales; family Sphingobacteriaceae; genus Pedobacter; species Pedobacter sp. TM02. The sequence goes on along the minus strand of NZ_AP046530.1, from coordinate 579,874 downwards.
TTCGGTGTATTCCATCTCCTCGAACAGGTTGCATTTGCGCAGTTCCTCGTAACGGGTTTTCAGGAATTTGATATTTTCTTCGCCCCAAACAAAGCTCAGGTGCGGAATATTTCTAATAAAGGTATGCGGATCAGAAAGAATGTTCTGCTCAACCAGGTAGGTCCAAAACTGTTTGGAAACCTCAAAAGATTCGGCAATCTGAACCGCTTTTTTGGTATCCACCGAACCATCAGGCTTTTGGGGTGTATAATTCAGCTCGCAAAACGCCGAGTGCCCTGTACCTGCATTGTTCCAGGCATCCGAACTTTCGGCGGCCGCAATATCCAAGCGTTCATAAATTTCAATGCTTAGGCTTGGTTCCAGTTCTTTTAACAACATCCCCAGTGTGGCGCTCATAATGCCAGCACCAATCAGAATCACATCTGTGTCGGTTTCAGCAACCGTCTTTCTTTTTCTGCTCATTTTACAACCAAATAAAATCTGTAAGTTACTTAGCACAATCGGTGCCAAACAATCACTTAACAGTCATGTTAGTCTAATTAAATCAATTTGCGTTCAACAACAGGATGACTACGCTAGAACATAGACAGATTTCCATCAGCCACAAAGGCCAAACAGACATTTTCTTTGGTTAGTGCACAAATTTAAGCTTTATAAATTTAAATTTGAACGATAATGAGCAGATTTTGAGGCAACCATCACGATTTTTCAATCTTTTACTCCAAAAACAGCAATACAGTGAAAATCAGCATCCAACAGCTCGTCGCAATAAACGAAATCCAAGCCCAACAGCTTTGCCGATTAACTGCCCAATTGGGCTACGCCAACGAACCAGTGGCCTTTGCCCAGCGCCTGCAAAATTTAATCAGCAGCAAAACCGACAGCATTTTTATAGCAATTGCCGACGACCAAATCGTAGGCTGGATCCATGGCACTTACCAACTTACCTTAGAAAGCCCGGCTTTTGTTGAAATCTTAGGCTTGGTGGTAGAAGCAGGTTTCAGGGGACAGCAAATAGGCAAAAAACTGATCAAGGCAGTCAAAACTTGGAGCCAGGCATTTGAAGTAGAGAAAATGAGGGTAAGGTGCAACGTAGTACGATTAGCAAGCCATGAATTTTATAAACGGTTAGGCTTTGAGGAAAACAAACGGCAGGTGGTATTCGATTGGAAGCCGACGGTTGACAGCCTGTAGCCCATGGGCTGAAGCTTGCGGCTTAACCAATTCATCAATACTACCATTCGGCATACCAGGCTATAGCCAACAATTAAAACAAGATAGCCATTCTCAGCAATCCTTATATATTTACAACATTCAAACATTTCGGTTTTCCAACTTGTCAATCCTATTGCTTAACTTTGTACTATGATTGAACTTCCTGTAGTTCCGGCTGTAACCCAAGCCCCCCGCAAACCCGACTGGTTAAGGGTAAAATTACCCGTTGGCAAAGAATATGCACAAGTGCGCAGTTTAGTCGATACGCATAAGCTGCATACCATTTGCGAGAGTGGCAATTGCCCCAACATGGGCGAATGCTGGGGTGCCGGCACGGCAACTTTTATGATCCTGGGCAACATTTGTACACGCTCTTGTTCTTTTTGTGCGGTGGCCACAGGCCGTCCTTTAGCAGTTGATACCGACGAACCAGCCCGTGTAGCCAATTCGGTAAAGCTGATGCAGGTAAAACATTGCGTAATTACCTCGGTTGACCGAGATGATCTTAAAGATGGTGGTTCGATCATTTGGGCCGAAACGCTACAGGCCATCAGACGTGAAAGTCCGGAAACCACTTTAGAAACCTTGATTCCCGATTTTAAGGGCCAATGGGATAACCTTTACCGGGTATTGGAAGAAAGACCCGAAGTTGTATCGCACAACATGGAAACCGTAAGGCGCCTAACCAGACAGGTACGCATCCAAGCCAAGTACGACAGAAGCTTAGAGGCCCTGAAACGTATTTCTGAATTTGGTCTTCGAACCAAAACCGGAATCATGCTTGGCCTTGGCGAAACCGAAGAGGATATTTTAGAAGCCATGGACGATCTGGTAGCAAACGGCGTACACATTCTTACTTTGGGCCAATACCTGCAGCCAACCCGAGCACATCATCCGGTAGTAGATTGGATCCATCCCGACCAATTTGCCAAGTACAAGGAAATTGGTTTGGCCAAAGGCTTAAAATATGTGGAGAGCGGCCCTTTGGTACGTTCCTCCTATCATGCAGAAAAGCACTTGTTTGATTTTTAAAAAAATATCCAAGTGCAAACATTTTTCTTAGCATCTTGTTTATAGTATTCTGTATATTAGCACCATTGGCAACCACTAAAAAAATAACACTTTCTGAAGAAGAATTGGTAAGCGCCCTTAAAAGGCGTGATACAATTGCTATTAAGGCCTTGTACAGCATGTATTCTGGAGCCTTGCTTGGTGTAATTTCGCGCATTGTTCAACCTATTGAACTGGCCGAAGATCTATTACAGGAAACTTTCGTTAAAATATGGAACTCAGCAGAAGGCTACGATCCCTCAAAAGGACGTTTGTTCACCTGGATGATGAATGTTGCCCGCAACCTGTCAATTGACAAACTACGTTCGAAAGATTTTAGGAATTCGGCCAAAAACCAAGACCTCGAAAATAACGTAGATTTCATTGACGAACAAAAAAAGGTTAGCTTTAATGCTGATTTGCTAGGCCTAAAAGACCTGGTTACGCAGCTTAAGCCAGAGTTTAAACAGGTATTAGACCTTGTTTACTTTGGTGGCTACACGCATGTTGAAGCAGCCGAAGAATTAAATTTGCCTTTAGGAACCGTTAAGACGCGGGTCAGAATGGCTATTTTAGAGTTGAGGAAAAATTTTAATTGAGGTGGAAGTGGAAGATGTAAACGCATATATCGAATCGGGCATTCTTGAACTCTACGTTTTGGGTCAGTTAACTGAACAGGAATGTAGAGAGGTGGAAGAGATGGCTCAAAAACATCCCGAAATAAAAGAAGAGCTATCGGCTATCGAGCTGGCATTGGAAAACTATGCTTTAACCAATGCGGTTACGCCATCGGCAACATTAGAAGCCAAAATACTTGGCAACCTCGAACAGGCCCAAACTTCTACTACCCCTGCAAACGAGCCCAAAATCATTCCTTTGCAACCTAACTATCCCGATAAAAGGGTAAAGACCTTACGAATTGCATTGGTAGCCTGTATTGCTCTTTTGGTAATAAGCACCGTTGCTTTATTTTCGCTATATAGCCAATTAAACATGGCTCACGATCAAATTGCAAGCCTAAATGCTACAAAAGACAGCTATGCCGCAACTGTTTCGAAATTAGAATTTGATAAAGCGGGCATGAAAAACCGCATAGACATGACCGAAACCACGGAATGGGCAACCGTAAAACTGCGTGGGGTAAAAGATTCGCCAGAGGCTAATATGCAGGTTTATTGGAATAAAACCAACAAAAGCATATTGATCAATTATGCCGCGATGCAATTGCCTAAAACCGACAATGCACATGAATACCAATTGTGGGCTTTGGTTGATGGCAAACCGGTAAGCTTAGGGGTATTTGGTCCTGACGACACTGCCAAAGAAGCGGTAAAACAAATGGAAACCATTGCCAAGGCACAAGCTTTCGCAGTAACCATCGAACCGATGGGCGGCAGCCAAAATCCGACCATGGAGAAAATGGTGGTAATGGGCGAAACCTCTATCTAATCTCTATTTAAAATTTGCTTAATCGTTTTTGGAATTTGCAAAGTCAATTGCGAAGCGCTAATGGTTGCTCTTTTTTTAGCCAGTTGATCGCCCGCTGCTCCATGCAGGTAAACACCCAGCACAGCCGCATCGGCAGCTGTATAACCCTGCGCCAATAATGCGGTCAAGATGCCGGTCAGCACATCGCCCATGCCCCCAGAAGCCATTGCCGGATTGCCGGTTGGATTGATATGGATTTCGCCGTCGGGTAAGCAAACAAAAGTGTATTGGTTCTTCAGCACGATGACGATTTTTCGTTGCTGGGCTTCCTCGCTTGCCGTAGCTACCCTGCTCCACCAATTTTCATGCTGGCCAAACAAACGGTCAAATTCTTTCAAATGTGGCGTTAAGATACTCCCCGGTGCCAATTCGGCCAGTATGTCTTGTCTTTTAGCCAATAGATTCAAGGCATCTGCATCAATCACCAAAGGGCGCTTTAAACCAATGACCTGCTCTAAAAGCCGTTCGTTTTCCGTCTCAGTTCCCAAGCCAGGCCCAATGGCAATGGCCTCAAATTGATCAAACACATCGATACTTAAATCGATGGTTCTTGGCAAAGCCATCACTTCCGGCAAGGCTGCGTTCAAGGCTATTAATCCGCTTGGGGGCAAGCATACCGTGGTTAAGCCTGCACCGCTATGCAAACTGGCCCCGGCCGCCAACAGGGCCGCCCCCATGGTAGTTTCGTTACCTGCTAGCAATAATGCATGCCCATAGGTTCCCTTGTGGCTAAAGTTTCGCCGAGGCACAAGCAACCCTGCGATATCGGCTTGTTCGGTTAACTTCCATCGGCTTGATTGCCTTGCTATAAAACCTTGGTCCAACCCAATATCGGCGACCTCAAACCGTGCCAATGCGTGTACCGATTCGGGGAAGAAAAAATTGAGTTTGGGTTGTTGAAAAGCAATAACCAGTTCGGCTTTGATACCATTGTAATGGCTAAGTTGGCCTTCGGCATAGAAGCCTGTAGGTACGTCGACAGCAATTACCTTGCGATTTAACTGGTTGACCAAAGTTGCCAGAGCCAAAAAATCGCCGGTTAGAGGTTTATTCAATCCCGAACCTAAAATGGCATCTACAATGACCGTGGCTTTCGATTGGCCAAGCAAGTCTACTTTGTCCAATTGTGTCACTGCAATTTTGGTTTCTCGTAATCGGGACAGGTTTATCAAATAGTCATCGCTCTGCTTAGCCGAAAAGCTGGCCAAAAAAACTTCGCAACCGCCGTAGCCCTCATGGACCAGCAGGCGCGCTATGGCCAAACCATCGCCTCCGTTGTTGCCAGTCCCGCAAATAACGGCTATCGAGGTATCCTTTTCTGGCACCTCCCGCACAAATACCTGTACAAAGGCTTTGGCAGCACGTTCCATTAAATCGACCGAAGGAATGCCTTGCTGCCTGATGGTATAGGCATCGGCTTCGCGCATTTGGGCAGCAGACAGGAGATTTTTCATTGACCTTAAGTTAGCAATTTTAGTCCAGAGTTAAAAGCGCTAATCAATGGCGAATAGGCTATCGGTTTAACAAAGAAAATGTAACATTCCTCTCCCACCGGCGTCTCTATATCGATAATTGAATCGCTAACCAAATTAAAAACAGATGAATCAAAAACCATCGAACGCATTCATAGCAGCCGCATGGATCGCACTTGGAATTGGCATGATTGGCTTTATCGTTGGGCTTTGGCGCTCCGATATGCTGTTAAACGAAAAAGGTTATTACTTTGCGGTATTGATGTTCGGCCTGTTTGCCGTCATTTCGCTGCAAAAAGCGGTACGCGACAAACTGGAAGGTATCCCGGTTACCGAAATCTACTATGGCATCAGCTGGTTCTGCACCATTTTAACGATTACCTTGCTGATTATTGGCTTGTGGAATGCGGAACTGCTGCCTAGCGAAAAGGGTTTCTACGGCATATCCTTTATCCTGGCCCTTTTTGGCGCTATTGCGGTGCAAAAAAACACCCGAGACAGCCAAAACTTTAACAAAAGCCAACAATTAAACTAGAAAACCATTCATCCTTTACAAGCCACTTGCTCCAAGCAGGTGGCTTTTTTGTGTACTTCATACACTATCTTACCAAAATTGTGACAATGGGAACGCGATAAAATACTATGCTTTAGCTATTTTAGGAATAATTTATCCCATTTTTTAGATGAAGTACTTAAAAATTTTAATCTTAGCCGTTACCCCGTTTTTCGTAGCCGCTCAAAGCCCCAAATTTTTCGATGTGAAAGGCAAAAGCATCATCGACCCCAAAGGCCAACCCATTGTGCTCAAAGGCACCAACCTGGGCAATTGGCTCATCCCCGAAGGTTACATGTTCAAGTTCAAGGATGCTACTTCGCCCCGGATGATCAATCAGGTTTTCACCGAACTGATCGGCCCCGACAAAACGGCAGCTTTTTGGAAAAAATACCTCGACAATTATGTGACCCAGGCCGATATCCATTACCTGAAAAGCTCGGGCATGAACTCTATCCGCATCCCTTTTCATTACAAAATGTTCACTGCCGAAAGCTATCTGGGCAGCAACGATCCCAATCGTGGTTTCGAATTGATGGACAGGGTAATCAACTGGTGCAAAGCCGAAAATCTGCCTGTAATTTTAGACATGCACTGCGCGCCTGGCGGCCAAACTGGCGATAACATTGACGATGGCGACGGCTATCCTTTCTTGTTCGAAAACGAAGCCAGTCAGCAGTTAACCGTTGATATTTGGACCAAAATTGCCAATCATTACAAAAACGAGCCCACCGTAATCGGCTATGACTTGCTGAACGAACCTATTGCTCATTACTTCGACACCAAAAAACTAAATCCATACCTGGAGCCTTTCTACAAAAGAGTAACCGCAGCGGTAAGGAAGGTTGATCAAAACCACCTTATCTTTTTAGGCGGTGCCCAATGGGATTCGAATTTTAAGATTTTTGGCCAACCCTTCGACAACAAGCTGGTTTATACTTTTCATAAATACTGGACGGCCACCACGCAAGATGTAGTGCAGGAATATGTAGATTTTAGTCATAAGTATAACGTGCCGATTTATGTTGGCGAAACCGGCGAAAACAACGACAAATGGATTTTGGAATTCAGAACCCTGATGGAAAAACTGGACATCAGCTGGCATTTCTGGCCTTACAAAAAGATGAACAACAAAAGCGGCATCGTTACTTTCCCCACACCCGAAAACTGGGATTTGGTAGTTAAATACGCCGACCAGCCCAAATACAGCTTTGCCGACTTGAGAAAATATGCTCCCGCAGACAGAACAATCATTGAAAATGCCCTGAACCAATTGCTAGAAAAGTGCAAATTCGAGTATTGCAACACCAACGATGGCTATTTGAAAGGCTTAGGGCTGAAAGAGGGGAAATAAAGTTGGCCGTTTTCAGTTGGCGGTTGGCAGTTTACCCATGAGCCAATGAACTAATCAACCAATCAGCTAAAAACATAGGCGAAGCTTTAAAAACTTCGCTTATGTTTTTTTAGTCTTCCATTTCTTTTTTCAGGAATTTTCCGGTCAGGCTAATCGGGCTTTGGATCAATCCCTCTGGCGTTCCTTCAAAAATAATGCGTCCACCACCAGCGCCACCTTCTTCTCCCAAATCGATTACCCAATCTGCTACTTTTACGACATCTAGGTTGTGTTCGATAACCAACACCGTATTTCCTTTTTCTACCAGCTCGTTCAGCACGCCCAATAACACGTTGATGTCTTCAAAATGCAATCCGGTTGTAGGTTCGTCGAGGATATAAAATGTTTTGCCGGTATCTTTTTTAGATAGCTCGGTGGCCAGCTTAACCCGTTGCGCCTCGCCACCCGATAAAGTGGTAGAGGCCTGTCCCAAACGGATATAGCCCAAGCCAACATCGTTTAGCGTTTTGATTTTACGGTAAATGGCTGGCATATGCTCAAAGAAAGCGCAAGCTTCTTCAATGCTCATATCCAGCACATCGCTAATGGATTTGCTCTTATAACGGACCTCTAAGGTTTCGCGGTTGTACCTGCGTCCGCCACATTCCTCACAAGGAACGGCCACATCAGGCAAGAAATTCATTTCAATAACCTTCATGCCGGCACCCTGACAGGTTTCGCAACGGCCGCCTTTTACGTTAAAAGAGAAACGGCCCGGCTTGTAGCCCCTGATTTTCGCCTCTGGCAGCTGTACAAACAGATTCCGGATATCAGAGAAAACGCCGGTGTAAGTAGACGGGTTAGACCTGGGTGTACGCCCGATGGGTGCTTGGTCGATCTCGATTACTTTGTCAATTTCTTTAAGGCCATTGATTTTTTCGTAGGGCAAAGGCGTTTTCTTGGCCCTGAAAAAATGATGGTTCAATATCGGATAGAGGGTTTCGGTAATCAGGCTTGATTTGCCACTGCCCGATACGCCCGTTACGGCAATAAACTTGCCCAAAGGGAAATCGACAGAAACCTCTTTTAGATTGTGACCTGTGGCTTTAATGATTGAAAGTTTATGCCCGTTGCCTTTGCGGCGTTTTTTAGGCACAGCTATGCCTTTTTTGCCATTGAGGTAGGCCGCGGTTAGGGTATTCGATTTTAAAATTTGCGCAGGAGTTCCTTCGGCCACTACTTCGCCGCCACGTACGCCTGCTGCCGGACCGATATCTATCACATGGTCGGCTTCTAAAATCATGTCCTTATCGTGTTCAACCACCAAAACGGTATTGCCCAAATCGCGCAGGTTTTTCAAGGCATTGATCAGGCGTTCGTTGTCGCGTTGGTGCAAACCTATGCTTGGCTCATCCAAAATATACATCACGTTCATCAGCTGCGACCCGATTTGGGTAGCCAAGCGGATGCGTTGCGCTTCACCGCCCGATAACGTACGGGCTGTACGGTCAAGCGAAAGATAATTCAGGCCCACATCGGTCAAAAAACCAATCCTCGACCTGATTTCCTTCAAAATTTCCTTCGCAATGGTATTTTGTCTTTCGTTCAGCCGGTCTTCTACATTTTCGAACCAGCCTTTTAGCGTCAAGATATCCATTTCGGCCAGCTCGAAAATATTCTTGCCATCTACCTTAAAGTGCAGGCTTTCTTTCTTTAAACGAGCGCCATTACACTCAGGACAAGTTTTCAGCTTGCGGAAGCTATCCATATCATCGGCTTCTTCGCCCCTGCGCTCCTGTTGTTCTTCCAGCAATTTGATAATCCCATCGAACGTAATCTGGTAGTTCTGCACGTTCCATTTATTGTATTCGACGGCAACGCTCAACAATTCGTGCGTACCGTTTAAGATGATGTCGATGTTTTCATCGCCCAACTTTTCTAGCGGCGTTGATAGCGAGAAGCTGTATTTTTTGGCCAAGGCTTTCAACACCTGGAACATCCATACGTCGCGGTATTCGCCCAAAGGTGCCAAACCGCCGTTAACAATGCTCAGCTTCATGTTGGGCATTACCGATTCCTTGTCGACCACAAAAATATAGCCCAAGCCATCGCAACGTTCGCAAGCACCATAAGGCGAGTTGAACGAAAAGCTGTTTGGTTGGGGTTCATCGTAAGAAATACCGGTGGTTGGGCACATCAAAAAACGGCTGAAATGCGCCACATTGTTTTCCTTATCGCTGATTTTGATAATTCCCTTGCCTAGGCGCATGGCAGTTTGGATGCTGTCCAACAGGCGTTTATGGTCTTTTTCATCGATGATCAAGCGGTCAACCACAATTTCGATATCGTGTATTTTATAGCGATCGACCTGCATTTTGGGCGTCAGGTCTTGGATTTCGCCATCAATGCGCACCTTTACATAGCCTTGCTTGCGGATCTGCTCAAACAGTTCGCGGTAATGGCCTTTACGGCCTTTTACTACCGGAGCCAGGATATTGACGGCAATGCCTTCAAATTTCTTATAGATATTGCGCAAGATCTGGTCTTCGCTCATACGCTCCATTTTTTCGCCGGTATTGTACGAAAAGGCATCGGCCACACGGGCGTAAAGCAAACGCATAAAGTCGTAGATTTCGGTAATGGTACCTACGGTTGAGCGCGGGTTCTTGCTCGTTGTTTTTTGTTCGATGGCAATTACCGGACTTAGCCCTGAAACTTTGTCTACATCCGGACGTTCCATGCCGCCCATAAACTGGCGCGAATAGGCACTAAAAGTTTCCATATAGCGACGCTGGCCTTCGGCATAAATAGTGTCAAAAGCCAACGACGATTTTCCGCTGCCACTAAGGCCCGTGATGACAACGAGCTGATTACGAGGAAAACTAACATCGATATTTTTAAGGTTATGCACTCGGGCTCCATACACTTCTACATCTTTTTGTACGCCGAGGTCGATATTGTTTTTGCTCATAAATTAGTGAATTTTCGATATTAAAAAACAGCCTGCAAAAATAACGATTTTCGGGCAGAAAAACGACCCATCTGCAAAGCTGAAAATCAGGCACATGTCATCATTATAATTCGTGACTAATACCTCAAACAAACAAGCCAAAACACAAATGGTTGGCGTTATTTTCAAACTCGAATTTGATGGGGCAAAACCTGTTTTCGGCAACCGTTGCGCAAAACATATCACCGCATATTTGGAATGGAAAAAAATTAAGAATAGTTTTGAGGAAACAAAACAAAGCTTTGCCAATGGCGCAGGGCTGATTTAATTTTAAGAAAAGCTTAGAAATTATGATTATCGAACCTAGAATGCGAGGATTTATATGTTTAACCGCACATCCGAAAGGCTGTGAGCAAAACGTAATTAATCAAATTAACTATATCAAATCGAAAGGGGCCATCAACGGCCCGAAAAAAGTGTTGGTTATTGGCGCATCAACCGGTTTTGGCTTGGCCTCAAGAATTACCAGTGCCTTTGGTGCTGGCGCGGCAACTATTGGCGTTTACTTTGAAAAACCACCCAAAGAAGGAAAAACAGCCTCGCCAGGCTGGTACAATACCGCCGCTTTCGAAGCCGAGGCCCAAAAAGCAGGCCTATATGCCAAAAGCATCAACGGCGATGCCTTCTCTAACGAAGTTAAAACTCAAACCATCGACCTGATCAAAGCCGATTTAGGCCAGATTGATTTGGTGATCTACAGCTTGGCTTCACCGGTAAGAACCAACCCCAAAACAGGTATTACCCACCGCTCGGTACTGAAACCAATCGGCGGCACCTTTACCGACAAAACCGTCGATTTCCACACCGGCATTGTTTCTGAAGTTTCTATCGAGCCTGCCAACGAAGAAGAAATTGAAAACACGGTAGCCGTAATGGGTGGCGAAGACTGGGAAATGTGGATCGACGCCTTAAAAGAGGCTGGCGTATTGGCTGATGGCTTTACCACGGTAGCTTATTCGTATATCGGCCCTGCCGTTACTGAAGCAGTTTACCGCAAAGGAACCATTGGCCGTGCCAAAGACCATTTAGAAGCCACTGCCTTTACCATTACCGATAAATTAAAGGACATTAACGGCAAGGGCTATGTTTCGGTAAACAAAGCTTTGGTTACCCAAGCCAGTTCGGCTATTCCGGTTATTCCGTTGTATATTTCATTGCTCTATAAAATCATGAAAGCCGAAGGCATCCACGAAGGCTGTATTGAGCAGATCCAGCGTTTATACCAAGATAGATTATATACAGGCGCAACCGTTCCGGTTGACGAAAAAGGGCGCATCAGGATTGACGATTGGGAAATGCGCGAAGATGTTCAAAATCGCGTAGTTGAACTTTGGAAAGATGCTACTACCGAAACTTTACCTGCCATTGGCGATTTGGCTGGCTATAAAACCGATTTCCTGAATCTGTTCGGGTTCGATATAGCCGGTGTTGATTACCAGGCCGATGTAAACGAAGTTGTTGACATTCCTGGGTTGGTAGAAGCTGAGGCTTAAGCCAAAAATATTTACGAAGCTTCCAAAACTTTGTAAGCGAAACTCTTGCAAAACCTCGACCAACTAGTCGAGGTTTTCTTTTATAAACGTTTGGCAATACGCCTTGATTTCGTCTCTTGTTTTGACAAAAGAAGCCAAGACCATCGCATCGCTCCCTTTGGCTTTTGCGGGATCTGAAAAGCCTTGATGAAACCTTTTGGCATGGCCCGGAAAAAACGGGCAGTTGGCCTGGGCATGATCGCAAACCGTAATGATAAAATCAAAATCGATGTCCTGGTATTCCTCGATGTGGTTAGCAGTATGGTTGGCAATATCGATCCCGTCAGCAGCCATTACAGCAACAGCCATGGGGTTAAGGCCATGGGTTTCAATTCCGGCACTATAAATCAAGGCTTTCCCCTTGGCAAAAGCCCTCAAATAGCCTTCGGCCATTTGGCTTCGGCAACTGTTGCCTGTACAAAGCACTAACATCTTCTTCATCCCTTAACAACAGCCACCACCAGGCGTACAGGTTCCTGAATTAGCTGTTGGCAGCTGTACCAGATTGAGCTTTGGTTTTGCCGGCTGAATACCACAAGCATCTTTGGCCAGACAGGCTGTTTGCATGTTGACCAACAAAAAGTCTTTGCCGTCAAATTCCAAACTGTATTTGCCGATGGTGCCACTTTGATATTCTACTTGAATCTCCAGATCCTCCATGCCCAACACCTCTTCGGAAAGACTGATAATGTTGAGCAATTTGGCCGGTTTTAAGCGGTGTTCAAAATCATCGGCATTCCACAGCTGAAAGTTGGCCCGGTTTTCGGTACGAACGGTTCCTCCACAGTCTATAAAGTGCTTGCGCACCACGCCAACTTCGGTTACATGAAAGTGCACTGGCACAAAGGTACCATCGGCCAGCTTAAAATTGACCGCCTCCACCGTATTCAGGATATTTTTTATTTCTGATAATTTCATACTTTATATTTTTTCTAGCAGCATTCTTTTTTCTTGGCCAGTATTTTTCCGAACACCTCTTCAAAAAAATGCTTGAACTTGGCAAACATTTCTTCGTCTATGCAATAGCAAATGGCATTGCCTTCGATATTGCCCTTGATGAGGCCCGCATTTTTAAGCTCTTTCAAATGCTGCGATACCGTTGGCTGGGCCAAGGGCAACTCGTTTACAATATCTCCGCAAATGCAGGTATCAACGCTCAGCAAAAAATCTATAATCGCTATTCTGGCTGGATGGCCCAAGGCTTTCATGATGGATGCCATTTCATTTTGCTTGGCGGAGAAGTGATCTGTTTTGGATGCCCCCATTATTTGATATTTTAATATTGCAATATTACGATAAAGATTTATATGCACCAAATTTTTTATCTTTAAACAAAAAATCCGATGTCGAATATTCAGCTTATAATCGAAGAAAGGCCAAGTGATATTGGCAATTTTATGGTGGGGAGGCTATTGCCTTTCCGCGAGAAAAGAATGGTTGGCCCCTTCAGTTTCATCGACCACATGGGCCCGGTAGCCATGAACGACCACAACAACCTCGACATCCCGCCCCATCCGCACATTGGGCTATCAACCCTCACCTATCTTTTTGAGGGCAACATCATGCACAGAGACGGATTGGGCACACAAATAGAAATCAAACCTGGCCAAGTTAACTGGATGACTGCCGGCAAGGGCATTGCGCATTCGGAACGTACACCCGATTATCTGCGCAATACAGACAAAGTACTGCACGGCTTACAGATTTGGGTGGCCCTGCCCAAGCACCTCGAACAAATGGAACCTGAATTTTTCCATGCCGATGTAGAACAAATTCCTTCTTGGGAAGAAAATGGTGTTCGGTACAAGCTGATTGCCGGAGAGGTGATGGGACATCAATCACCCATTCCGGTGTATAGTCCGCTTTACTTTTTAGAACTTAAAACCTCGGCTCAACAAACCATTAAAATTGGCAATAGGCTTTTTGGTGAAAGCGCCATCTACATTTTAGAAGGCGCGGTAGAAAGCGATGGCAACAAATTTGAGCCCAAGCAACTTTTAGTGGCCAAGGATAGCTCGCTCTGCGAGTTTACCATGCATGCCAATACCACCATCTACATTTTTGGTGGCGATCCCTTTCCGGAAGAGCGTTTCATTTACTGGAATTTTGTGGCCAGTAGCCGTGAGCTGATCGAGGCAGCCAAAGAAAGATGGTTGGCGCAAGACTATCCACCCGTTCCCGGAGAAACCGAATTTGTGCCACTGCCATCATCATCCAAAAACATCAAATAGCATATTTTCTCGGCAAAAACAGCATTTTGAAATCAACAGTTTAACCATTAAGAAGTTAAGATATTTAGGCAAACCGCAACTTAGACGTCCTCAGCTGTCTTAGGTGGTAAAGTAACGGCAACATTTCAAATTGCCGTTCAACCATTTAGGCATTAAGGTACATTTAGATAAACTCAGGCTTAGACGTCCTCAGGTGTCTTAGGCGGTGAAACAACGGCAACATTTCAAATTGCCGTTCAACCATTTAGGTATTAAGGTACATTTAGATAAACTCAGACTTAGACGTCCTCAGGTGTCTTAGGCGGTGAAACAACGGCAACATTTCAAATTGCCGTTCAACCATTTAGGTATTAAGGTACATTTAGATAAACTGAGACTTAGACGGTCTTAGGCGTCTTAGGGGATAAAACAACGGCAACATTTCGAATTGCCGTTCAACCATTTAGGCGTTAAGGTACATTTAGACAAACTGAGACTTAGACGGTCTTAGGCGCCTTAGGGGATAAAACAACGGCAACATTTCAAATTGCCGTTCAACCATTTAGGCATTAAGGTACATTTAGGCGATTGCAACTCGGGCAGACACAACCATTTACCTACTCCCAAGTAATTGTGGTGCCATTTACCGTGGGATGCCCCGTACAGACCAGCACCCGCCCACGAGCCACTTCATCGTCGGTAAGCACTTCGTTGTAATCCATTCTTACACCGCCTTCAATGCAAGTGGCTACACAGGTACTGCAAACACCACCGCTACAGCTGTATGGTAATTTGATCTTGTTTTCGAGCGCTACTTCTAAAATCCGTTTGGGATAAGGAATGTCTAAATGATGTACTTTGCCCGCAAAATGGAGTACCACCGAATAAGTATTCGTATCCTTTACCTTTTCGGTCGAATCATCTTCGTCAATTTCGTCCTCGGGCAACACAAAAGTCTCGCGTTTAACCTGAGCTGGCGCATAACCGGCTCCAAGCAGGGTAATGCGGCAAACATCCATGTAATCAACCGGACCACAGGTATAAAAGAGCGCGTCGGCCGAGCTGAAGGCCATATTTTCTTTTACCAATTGGTTGATCAGAAATCCATTTAGTCTGGCGCGCATCAGGTTTTTCGAATTGCTGTGCAGCTGGATAAGGGTTAAGCGCTCGGGATAATCCCGTTCCCACTGCCGAAGCTCATCCCTAAACAAAGTATCTTCGGCAGAACGGCTACTATAAATCAGTACGATTTTAGAAAACTGCTCGCTAAGCAATGCCGTTTTGAGGATTGAAAAAAGTGGCGTTATGCCTACTCCGGCACCAAACAGAAAAACTGTTCTTTTGAGCGTTGGTGCAGGCATATAAACAAATTGCCCGTTGGGTTCGGCCGTATTAACTACATCGCCTATAGCCAATTGATGATGGATAAATCGCGAAATTTCTCCATTTTCCACCAACTTCACGGCAATAGACAAAGGTTCGTCGGCCACTGGCGAACTGCAAAAGGAATAAGATCTTCGCAGTTCTTTGCCGTTTACCTCAAAAACCAAGGTCAGGAATTGTCCGGCCTCATAAGCAAGCTTTGATCCGTCTACCGTTTCAAAATCGATAGCCAGCACTTCAGTAGGCTGTGGCCTGACGGCAATAACGCGAAGCTGGGGTGTAGACATGGGCCTAAATTACAAAATATCAGCACAACTCGCAGCAAGGCCAATGTCAAGACAACAAAAAAAGCCGTCAACTTTGAGATTGACGGCCTTTGTTTTGTTTAAATCAAATTACTCTACATTGCTGCTGGTGCTGCCCGTATAGGCAATGAGTGCTCTTTGCCCTACGTAGCCATTGCGTACGGGGTTTTCTAAAATTTCTTTGACCGAAATCAACTTGTAAACATACCCTCCTGTTTCCCGGTTTAATTTCATTTTGAAATAATTATCCTGATTTTGTCTGTTAATCTGCCTCTTCATGTGCACATCGCCTACGTTATAGGCCGCGGCTACAAGCGTCCAGCTATCAAAGATTCCATAAAGCTCTTTGATATATTTACAAGCCGCAATAGTCGATTTCCTCAGGTTGTTGCGTTCATCCACACGGCTATTCACTCGAAGTCCGTAGGTACGGGCCGTTCCGGGCATAAATTGCCAATAGCCGGCTGCGCCTTTGGGCGAAGTACCGCCCTGAAGGCCTGATTCAACCAATGGAATGTACTTGAAATCGTTAGGAATACCATATTGGGCCAAAATAGGTTCTATAATCGGAAACCATTCTGCCGCCTTGCGGTGTAAACGATTAGTTTGCAGGTTATGGTAAGAAAAAGAGGCCAAAACCTTTTTCATCTTGCCGTTTATTTTCGCGTCGCCCATGGGTAGGGTTTCTGCTGCAAATTCTAGTTGAGCTAGTGAGAAAGCCGGCTCTTCAGCTTCTTTTTTTAGGGTATTTTTGTTGTCCTTATCAAGACTTGTCTTTACTTCTGGCAGCGTATAAGCAAACACTTTTGCCATAACCAGTAATACCAAGATTACCGTACATGGAATGAGGTGTTTCTTTATCATCTTCCTCCTTTTTTTGGTGAACAAAATATACTTGGTGCGCAAAGGTACATTTTATTAACCTAATTATCAAATAGTTATGAAATTAAGTTTAAAAATCAGGCTTTAAATAACTTTAAACGCAGATTCCATTTTTCTCAATTTGGACAAAATTTAAGGGTTTGGATTACGAGATTTTTGCTAAATTTGCATCCGCATAATTCATGCGCTTAGAGGCATATCATGATCAGAAACAACAACAGGAACAGTCGCGATGACAAGTCCAAATCGGGCAAAGGAAGTACAGGCAGCAAATCTACAGGTACTGACAAATCCCAAAGCAGGTTTAACGACGCAACAGGAAGAGACGACAGGCGGAAATCCGGCTTCGACTCGAAAGAGAAAAGAGAATATAAACCAAGAACCGAAAGCGGTTACAAATCCAGAGAAGCAGGAGACGACAGACGCAAGTCTAATTTCGACCCCAAAGAAAAAAGAGCATACAAACCCAGAACCGAAGGCGGCTTTAAAGCTAAAGAAGGATTTAATAAGCCTTGGGATAAAAAAGAGGGCCCTCGCCCATTCAAAGCCGCCAGTTCTAAAGACGGCATTACCGAAAGCAAACGCAGCTACACCAAAAGAGACGGCCAAACCGGAGAAGATTTCAAATCAGGCGACAGGAGAAGTAGCGCGCCGAAAAGCTTCGACAGCCGTCCGTTCAGAAAAAGAGAAGAAGGCAGTTTCAAGCTACGCAAAGAAGATAAAGGCGAAAGGGTTGCTCCAGCTACCCGCAGCCGGAAGCCCGTTGCTTCAAAAGACGACGACCTGATCCGCCTGAACCGCTACATTGCCAATTCGGGCATCTGCTCGCGCCGCAAGGCCGACGAACTGATCGAAGCCGGTGTAATTAGCGTAAACGGCGTTCCGGTTACCGAACTGGGCCACAAAGTCGACCCTTACAAAGACGAAGTACGCTACAATGGCGAGGTGCTTAAACGCGAAAAGAAAGTTTATGTACTCTTGAACAAGCCTAAAGACTATATTACTACTACCGACGACCCACAAGAACGCCGCACGGTAATGCAATTGGTAGAAAAAGCCAGTCGCGAACGGATTTACCCTGTGGGCCGCTTAGATAGAAATACGACCGGATTATTGTTAATGACCAATGATGGCGAGTTGGCGGATAAGCTGTCGCACCCTAAAAATGGCATTACCAAAATCTATCACGTTGAGCTGAACAAAAACCTAAGCCAAGGCGATTTCAACAAAATCGAGTTTGGCTTGGAACTGGAAGATGGCCTGATCAAACCAGACAACATTTCTTACGTGGCCGGAGCCTCAAAAAAAGAAATCGGCATCCAGATCCACAGTGGTAAAAACCGCATCGTACGCCGCATATTCGAACACCTGGGCTATGAGGTAGTTAAGCTTGACCGCGTAGTTTACGGAAGCCTGACCAAAAAGGATTTGCCAAGAGGCAGGTGGCGCTTTTTGGAAGAGCACGAACTGATCCAGATTAAACATTTAATTAAATAAGGCGGAAGGTTTGAAGTTGAAAGTCCAGAGTTGAAAGAGGAGGTGCCTGAAAGACGGCTGGTTAAAGAACCAAACAATAAGGCTAAATCATTCATCAACTCAATCGCTTTAGGTGCCATTCTTGGCTCAAATCATTTTTTTTTAATTAAATTCACTCCATAAAGACAACCTTAAACGTTGTCTTTTTTTATTAAGCTTAAATTCCGGAACCATGAAAAAATTATTTTTCCTTACCGTTGCCCTTCTTTTTGTGGCCAATGCCCATGCACAGCATTACAATCTGCTGGTAGGCACCTATACCAACAAGGGCAATAGCGAGGGGATTTATGTGTACGACTTCAATACCCTGAACGCCGAAACCAAGTTAAAAGCCGTTGCCAAAAACGTAGTCAACCCAAGTTATTTGGCCATCAGCAAAGACAAGAAATTTGTATATAGCGTAAACGAAGATGGAAAGAACAGCGGCGTAAGTTCGTTCAAATTCAATAGTACCAGTGGAGATTTGGCTTTTCTCAACAAAAAAGATTCAGAAGGTGCCGATCCCTGCTACATCAGCGTTGATGATAAAAACGTAATCCTGGCCAATTACAGTGGCGGAACCATCAGTGTTTTTGGTCGCCATGCCGATGGTTCTTTAACCGATGCCAAGCAGGTAATCCAACACACAGGCAAAAGCATCGACCCTCAAAAAAGACAGGAAAGCGCGCACGTGCACATGGTGCAGTTCACTCCCGATAAAAAATACTTGATCTCGAACGACCTGGGCGAAGACCGGATTTATATCTACAACTACAATCCCATTAGCAGAAACAAAGTCTTGAGCATAAAAACGGTGATCAAAACCAATGCAGGAAGCGGCCCAAGGCACTTAACCTTTAGTCCGAACGGACGTTTTGCCTATTTGGCCCACGAGTTTAACGGCAGCATCACCGGCTTTGTTTACGCCAATGGCACTTTGAAAAAGATCCAGGAGATGGCTACTGCCGACAAAAACTTTACCGGCAGGATCGACGGTGCCGACATCCATGTAAGTGCCGACGGCAAATTCCTTTACGAAAGCAACCGCGGTGATGCCAATACCATTAATGTGTTTGCTGTTTTGCCAACAGGCATTTTGAGGTTTGTAGAAAGCGTAAGCTCTTTGGGCAAAGGCCCGCGCAATTTCAGCATCGATCCATCGGGCAAGTTTTTGCTGGTGGCGCACCAATACACCAACGAGGTAGTGGTTTTTAACCGCAACAGCATTACCGGCAAACTCACCGACAGTGGCAAACGAATCAATGTTGGCGTACCCGTTTGCCTAATATTTAGCAAACTATAAACACAGCTGTATTAATTATTTACTTTCGATTGCTCCAATACTTCGTTGTAGAATTCAACATACATGGGCAATATTTTCTTCAAATCGAAGTCTTTGGCTCTGGTTAAGGCATTTTCCTTAAAATAAGCCAACACATCTTCATTGCTTAGAATGGTAATGGCTTTGTTGGCCATATCGTCTATATCGCCTACATTGCACATGTAGCCACAAAAATCGTCGATGTTCAGCTCTGGTAAACCGCCTGCATTCGAAGTAATGACAGGTACTTTGCAGGCCATCGCTTCCAGGGCAGCCAAGCCGAAGCTTTCCGATTCGGAAGGCATGATAAAGAGATCCGAAACCGAGAGGATTTCTTCAACCGCATCCTGCTTGCCTAAAAACCTTACGTTTTCGCAAATGTTAAGCTCCCGGCAAAGCTGTTCATTAGCCGTACGCTCGGGTCCGTCGCCTACCATCAACAATTTAGACGGAATACGCTCCTGTACCTTTTGGAACATTTTGATGACGTCTTCGGTGCGTTTCACTTTCCTGAAGTTGGAGGTATGGATCAAAATGCGCTCGTTATTAGGGGCAATGGCTTTTTTGAAATGATCTTTAGGCTTCAGGCTAAAGCGGGCAAAATCGATAAAATTCGGAATAACCTTGATTTCTTTTTGAATGTCGAAGTGCTTGTAGGTATCTTCCTTAAGGTCTTGCGATACGGTAGTAACACCATCGCTTTGGTTAATAGAAAAAGTAACCACCGGTTTGTAGGTGGCGTCTTTGCCTACTAAAGTAATATCGGTGCCATGCAGCGTGGTTACAAACGGAATATTGATACCATAGGTAGCCAAAATCTGCTTGGCCATAAAGGCGGCCGAAGCATGCGGAATGGCATAATGTACATGCAACAGGTCGAGCTGTTCAAACCTGACCACATCTACCAGCTTGCTGGCCAGGGCCGATTCGTATGGAGCGTAATCAAACAGCGGATAATCCCTCACCGAAACCTCGTGGTAAAACAGGTTGGCAGAGAAAAAATCGAGCCGGGCCGGTTGGCTGTAAGTGATGAAATGAACCTGATGGCCTTCGTTAGCCAGTGCTTTGCCCAACTCTGTAGCTACTACACCGCTACCGCCAAAGGTAGGATAACAAACAATTCCTATTTTCATCTAGTTGTTTCTTTTAATAAGCTAATTAAGTATTCCATTTAATCAAAACCAGATTAAATTAACGAAAGCAAATTAACTTATATCTTATGTATTAATTGTTATCTGCCGGTAATAAAATGGAGAGATTATCAGTTGGCAGTTATCAGTTTACGGTTTACAAATCAGTCGACGCGTAATTAAAATCTGTTAACCTGTGGCTACAAATCAAGACTTCATTTCAGCCTGGATCACAAGGTACATCTCGTTAGGTCTTTGTGTACCGATGAAATATTCGAGGCCATCCCGATCAGTTAGCACGATGGCATCTTTGCCAGAAGAATAGAATCTGATGCTGCCTTTTCTGTGCAGGTTGTAAACCGGATTATTGAAAAAATAATTGCTGTAAGTAGCCTTGCGCACCTTTACAATGCTGTTCAGGTCAATTTTAACGCGCTTGGCCGTCCAAAGTCCGTCAATAATTACGCTCTTGTTTTCGATGCGGATTTTATACTGGATCAGAAACAGCAGAATAATCGAAACACCAATAATGCCAAAGCCCACTACCAGAAAAAGATCTACGGTATTGTCTCTATCGCGCTCATACACGTAGGCCCCAAAACAAAAGGCCGCCATGACCAAACGAATGGCAATGCGGATATAATCGCGCCCAATGTATTGTTTTTCGATATAAACGTGCTTTTGATCCATTATTGATTTAACAGTTCGAATATAGCAACTTTTTTCGTTGTTGCATTGACTTTATATCTATTGTCTTGCCTTAATCCGGCTACCCAAATTATTTCGCCATTACCGTTAATCAGCAAAGGAATGCGTTCTTTTTGGGGCAACGGTACTTTTTCGTCGATCAAAAAATCGCTCAGTTTCTTGAACTGCCTCATTCCCAAAGGCATAAACCTATCGCCATCTTGTCTAAAACGCAATATCAACGGAAAAATAAGCTGCGCAACATCTACGTAAGCCTTATTCGGATTGGTTTCGTACACCCTCGCCTCTACATAAGAAAGCGCGATTTCCTGGCTGCCAATCCAGCTATGGCTATCTTGGGGGTGCACCAGGCAATGTTCTTCGTTTTTCTTCTCCACCGGCGAAATAATCAGCATTTCCCTATCAATGGTTGCGCGATGGCTCGAGCTGTAAAAAGAAGTACCGCTCTGCTTATCGAGCGATGCCAAAATCCTGTTTACCACATGGGCACTAAAATTAAAGGGCTTCAGCAATTCAAACAACAAAAGCTTTTGGGGCTTTAGCTCCTTGATTTTTGCTATTTGGAGATGGCAATCGCCATGTTCTACATACATTATGGCCTGTCGGGTTTCGGCAACGATGCGCTGTACCAGTTCTTCCGTTTCGGCAAAACGCTCCATATTCTGGACAAAGGTCTGCTCCAGCTTGGGATTGAGTTCCTGCAGTTGTGGCATTACCGTGAGGCGAATACGGTTACGGGCATATTTGCTGCTCTCGTTAGAGCTGTCTTCAACAAAACTGATGTTATTTTCATCTATCAACTGGTCTATTTCTTGGCGCGACAGAAATAACAAAGGCCTGATCAACTTATCGCGTTTGGGCAAAATACCATGCATGCCACTAATACCCGTACCCCGGACCAGGTTAAGCAACAGGGTTTCTATCGAATCGTTTTGGTGATGGGCCAGCGCAATGTAATCGTAATTCAGCTCCTGCCTCAGCTGTTCAAACCATTGATAGCGAAGTTCGCGTGCAGCCATCTGTGTCGACAGCTGATGCGTATCGGCATATTCGCTGGTATTGAAATGCGCAATGGCTACAGGCGCTTCCAAATCGGCAGCCAGCAATTTCACAAAACTCTCGTCGCGCCGCGATTCGTCGCCACGCAAATTAAAATTGCAGTGGGCTATACTAAAATGAAATCCGGCGAGTTTAAATAGCTGTGCCATCAATACCGAATCCTTGCCTCCGCTCACGGCCAGGAGGATTTTATCTTCCGGCTCAAAAAGGGCATTCTTTTTGATATAAGCGATGAACTGGGTCAATGGCAACATAATCCAAAATTATCTATTTTATAACGATTGTACTTAAAATATAGAACAAAAAACGCTTCCGCAAAGCCGAACCATTTAAAATGAAGGGCAAAAGCCCTTGCCAAACCTTAAAACAAAAGAATTAATCAGCTGAAAATACTAAGCAAAAACTTAACTTTGTAACGTGCAAAAATTACGCTTTTTCTTTCTTCTAGTCCTTTTGCCCAACTTGTTGCTTGCGCAGCAGCGCACCAAGATCATCCTGCAGGGTTCGAGCCAGGCCAAGGTAGATACGAAAACGAACATCACTTATGTTAAAAATCCTATTTTTAGACAGGATAATGCCATTTTAACTTGCGATAGTGCCGTTTTCTATACCGAAAGAAATTTTTTCGAAGCCTATAAAAACGTACACATCAACCAAGGCGATACCGTCAATATCTTTTCCGATTTTCTCGATTACGACGGCAATGCCAAGATGGCGCACCTCAACAGCAATGTACGGATGGTAGACCCCACTTCGGTGCTCACCACCAATGTGCTCGATTACAACATGAATACCCGTATTGGTACTTATACCGACGGCGGCAAAATAGTCAATAAGGAAGGCGTAACCCTAACCAGTAAAAAAGGCTGGTACTTTGCCTTTAGCAAAGATGCTTTTTTCAGGTACAACGTGGTGGTGGTAACGCCGCAAAGCGTCATCAAATCAGATACCCTTCGCTATAACACCCTAAGCAGTTGGACCTATTTTTACGGTCCAACCAACATCAAGGGCAAAGACGACAACCTTTATACCGAAAACGGGCTTTACAACACCAAGTCTGAAAATGCCTATTTCGACAGAAACAACCTCTATACCAACGGTTCGAGATCATTAAAAGGCGATAGCTTGTATTATTACGGCAAAAAAGGCTATGCCAAAGCGGTGAGGAATATTGTTTACATCGACACTTCAGATAAAACCGTAATGCGTGGCCAACTTGGCGAGTATTACAAAGCCGACGAACGGGTTTTGGTGACCAAAAATGCTTATGTGGGTATAGGAACTGACGATTCGGTAATGGTGGGCAACAAGAAGGTCCCTGATACGCTTTGGCTGGGTGCCGATAGCCTGGAGGCACAGAAATCTTTTGTCAAAAACATCAAACTGCTTAATAAGCCTATTATTGAAAAAGACAACGAAGTAGGTGCCGAAGACGAAAAAGCGAAGGAAGAAAAGGAAAAAGAGAAAGCGGCGGCCAAAAAGGAAATGGCCAATGCCAAGCTTTTAAACAAGGCCGTTGTACCAACCGAAAGCCCGAAAAAATTAAGCCGAAAGGAAAGAAAAGAAGCCGAACAAAAGGCCAAAGATACCAAAAACACGAGTCCGCCAAAATTATTGGCAGACAGCATACTGCTCACCAAAGCCAAGCTCCGGCTCGATAGCATTAGACAAGATAGTTTGCTTAACGTGCAGCAACAGCAAGCGCAGATCAAGGCCAAGGACAGCTTGAAAACTGCTCAAAAGATGGCAGACAGCTTGAAAAAAATTACGGTAGCTGGCAAAAAACCGGCAACTGTTGATCCAAAGGCAAAAGCTGTAGCGGCCAATAAAGCCAATCCCGCTGGCAAGACCGGCAAGGACAGCGTAGCTGTGTTTAATCCCGCCGATACCGTTACCGCCAGGGTAATTAAGGCTTACCATAATGTAAGGGTATATAAATCGAATATGCAGGCCATAGCCGATTCATTGTACTACACTTCGGCCGATTCGGTACTGCGCTGGTACAAAAACCCTATTTTATGGTCTGACGGCTCCCAACAAACCGGCGATACCATTAACGTATTCTTTAAAAACAAGAAAACACATAGCTTTCAGGTACTGCAAAATGCATTTATTGTGAACCTCGAAACCGATACCACCAAATTTAACCAGGTAAAGGGCAAAAAGATTACCGGCTTTTTTCAAAACGGCGAACTGCGCGACATGTATGTAGACGGCAATGCCGAGAGCATGTACTACAACAAAGACAAAAACGGCAATTACGACAACCTTAACCAAACGGTGAGTGGCCGTATCAAATTCAGGTTTGCCGACAAGGAGCTTTCTGAGGTAACCATTATCAAGAAAAACGAGGGCACCATGTTCCCTATCGATAAAATGCCAAAGGAACCTTTGCTAACCGGATTTATCTGGAAACCAGAATTAAGGCCAAGAAGCAAAGCCGATGTGATTAAAGGCAGGCCAAAAGCCAAAGCTACGCCCAAGACGGCTCCTGCCGACAAATCGAAGACGGGCGACAAAAACAAGGGTGTTGACCCTAGTGGAGTGAGGCCTATACTGCCCGCCAAAAAACCAGTTGCCAGCGCTACCCCAAAAGAGGCTGGGCAAAAACCAGCTCCGCTTGGCAAGCCCTTAGAGCTGGAGCCGGTAAAAACCGATACCGGAAAAGTTATTTTACCAAAAAAGGGTTGATGATAAAGGAAATAGGGCTACTGAAGATGGATTTGGTTGCTTTTAACCGTCACAAAGCGGATCATTAAACTTAATGAATCATAATTTCTACCTAGCTAAAAGAAACGACTTATCCTTTTAAAAATGCGATGAGTTGTTGCATGGCCAAAGCCCGGTGGCTGATTTTGTTTTTCAGTGCCAAATCCATTTCGGCAAAAGTTATACCGAAGCCTTCTGGCTCGAAGATAGGATCATAGCCAAAGCCATTGGTTCCTGCAGGTTCTTGTCTGATATAACCGTTAATGACCCCTTCAAACAAATGGTTTTCTCCGTTTTGCATGAGTGAGATTACGGTTTTGAAACGCGCCTTGCGATTGGCTACCCCCTCCATTTTTCCCAATAGAAATTCAAGATTAGTTTGATCGTTTTTAACGCCGCTGTAACGGGCCGAATAAATGCCGGGCTCATTATTCAGGGCCTCTACCTCTAAGCCGCTATCGTCGGCAAAGCAATCTAGCTGGAAGTTTTCGACGACATAGCTGCTTTTCAGGGTTGCATTTTCGGCAAAAGTATGGCCTGTTTCCGGAATATCCACCTCGCAACCAATGCCAGCCAGGTTCAACACTTCATAGGCAGGTGCCAGCAGGTTACTCACCTCTATTGTTTTATGGGCATTATTGGTGGCAAAGACAAGTTTTTTCATGATAGACCGGCTATTTTTTGAGTTGCTGCAAGCTACCCCAAAGCATTTTTTTGCTCTGTTGGTCGCTATCCAGGCTGTGCAGGTTATGGGTAAAAACAAATTGGATATTTTCGAGCATGGCCAATTGGTGCAAAGGCTGTTCGGCCAGTTCGAGCTGTTGGGCAGTTACCCCAAAAGACAGCACCAGCTTGCAATTAAAGAAAGTGCTGAAATCCCGGAATTTGGCTCCGCCATAATTCGCATAATTAACCAAGGCAAAATCGTTGGCAGTAAGTTCAATGGCTTTGACCAATTTGCGCAACAGTTCCCTCCCCTGTTCCGTACTCACCTCGTTTGCATTATCGTTAACCAAAATAAGGATCTGTTTCTGGTTTTTGCCCAAAAACTTGAAATCGAAACCGCCTTTTGGAGCTGTTTGCAGGCTTGGCATGGCAGGCAGGGCCACCACTTTTTCGGTTGTTGGCTCAGGTTCGGCTTTGGGCAAGGCAACAGGGGCCTGCCCGGGCACTTGGGCAGACACTACCCTAATTGGTTCAACAGAAGTCGCTTGCACATCTTGTCGCACCAAATAAACCTCTTCAGTAAAAAATAAACGTAAAGCTTCTGCGTTATTGGTAAGTTGGTTCACCTTCTTCTCTTTTCTGTTGAAATTATTTTCTGTTAAAATTAGTTAAATATCTTATTATAGCGCCTTAAATTATTACTTTTATCCATTAAAATTTATAGCTGTTGTCTCTTGTGAGAAAAGTCTGTTGCATTTTTATTTTCTGTTCTTTGGTCCATGTTGCTTTTGCTCAAAATGTTGCCTCCGTTAACGGCAAATCCATCAGCAGCAAAGAGTTTATGTGGGTCTACAAAAAAAATCATGCAGGGGTGGCCAGTGCCTCCTACCAAGACTTGGCGGCCTACCTTAACCTGTACATTAACTTTAAGCTGAAGGTAATGGACGCCAAGGCGATGGGACTGGATGCCGATACGGCCTATAAAAAAGAAATTAATGGTTACGAAGATGCCCTGAAAGCGCAAAGAAAAACCTCGCCCAAAAACATAGAGTACAACTTCATCATGAACGAGTACCGCGAAGGTGTGCTGATGTTCAATGTTTCGGAAAAGAAAATCTGGAGCAAGGTACAGGACGACGAAGCGCAAATCCATAATTTCTACAGCAAAAACGCGGGCAACTATGCCGGCAAAAGCTTTGAAGATGTCCGTGGACAGGTAATTGCCGATTATCAGCAAAGCCTCGAAGACCAATGGATCAAATCTTTAAGAGCCAAATATACCGTAAAGGTAAACGACGACGAACTTAGAAAGCTGGCCAAGCCTTAAAAGCCCGGTGTTAGCCGAATAATATTAACTTTGCAACAGAAATAATTGAATACACCCATAATGAAGAGATTTCTAATCATCGCAGGCTTGCTAACTTGCCTGTTCATCAATGTACAAGCACAAAAAACAACCATAGATAAAGTAGTGGCCGTAGTAGGAAGCAACGTGATCCTCCTCTCCGACCTCAACCAGCAATATGCTATTTTCCTCAACCAGGGAAATCCGCCCGATACCAAGGTCAAATGCTACTTCCTGCAACAAATGCTGATCCAAAAACTGTTGAAGCAACAAGCTGAAATCGACTCGATTATGGTTGACGACAGCCAGGTTGATGATGCTTTGGACAAACGCATGCGCTACCAGATCCAACGTATGGGCGGACAGGAGCGTTTAGAGCAGTTCTTGCAAAAATCGGTGCTTCAGTACAAAGACGAAATGAGACCAGAAGTAAAAGAAGGTCTTATTGCCGACAAAATGCAGCAAAAAATTACCGAAAACACAACTGTAACGCCTTTAGAGGTTAAAAAATATTTCGAAAGCTACAATAAAGACAGTTTGCCCGACATTGGTACAGAAGTAGAAGTTGGCGAAATTGTACTTTACCCTAAACTAACCAAAGCCGAAAAACAAAGGTATTACGACAAAATAGAATCATACAGGTTGCGGATCAAAAGTGGCGAAGACTTTGGCTTTTTGGCCAAAAGCTATTCTGAGGATCCAGGTTCTGCCTCTGAAGGTGGCGATATGGGCTTTATCGACAGAACCACCATGGTCAAGGAATTTACGGCTTGGGCATTTAAGCTTAAAGCTGGCGAAATGTCGCCGGTATTCGAAACCGAATATGGCTACCATATTCTTCAGGTCATTGAGCGCAGGGGTGAGCAGGCACACGTGAGGCACATTTTGATCAGGCCACAAACTACGCCAGCCAGTTTAGACCGCATCAAGCTCAAAGCCGATAGTATCTATAAAGACATCACTGATAAAAAACTACCGTTCTCCTCTGCCGCATCGCTCTATTCAGACAACAAAGAAACCCAATACAATGGCGGTATGATGCTTTACGCCGACAACCAAACGGCCAGAACAACCTTTATCCCGGTAGAAAAACTTGATCCTTCGGTATTTGTGGTTATCGATACCATGAAAGTTGGCGAGGTTTCGAAACCTATTCCATTTAGCAGTCAACAAGACGGCAAGGAAGGCTATAAATTGTTCTTCTTAAAGTCTAAAACCCCGCCACACAAGGGCAACCTGGAGCAGGATTACCCTAAGTTTAAAGAAAGGGCGCAACAGGATAAAAATGCAAAAGTAATGAGCGAGTGGTTTGAAAAACGCAGAGAAACTACTTATATTAGGATCGACGACGAGTTTGCTACTTGCGACGAGATGAAACTTTGGGTTAATAAAGACAAGAAACAATAGATGCAATTTAATAACGAGGTCGAAGCGGTAGATGCCCTGCACCAATCTTTCAAGAACATTAAGGCCGAAATTGGCAAAGTGGTTATTGGCCAAGACGAAATCGTAAAATCTGTACTAATCGCCATATTCAGCAATGGACACTGCCTTTTGGTAGGCGTTCCCGGATTGGCCAAAACCTTATTGGTGCAGACCGTTGCCAACGTTTTAGACCTCGATTTTAACCGCATCCAGTTTACGCCCGACCTAATGCCCAGCGATATTATCGGGGCAGAGATTTTAGGTGAAGACCGCCATTTTAAATTCATTAAAGGCCCTATATTTTCGAATATCATTTTAGCCGACGAAATTAACCGTACACCTCCAAAAACACAGGCAGCCTTATTGGAGGCCATGCAGGAAAAAGCGGTTACTGCCGCAGGCCATACCCATACCCTACCACAGCCTTTCTTTGTATTGGCTACGCAAAACCCCATTGAACAAGAAGGAACCTATCCCCTGCCCGAAGCGCAACTAGACCGTTTCATGTTCAACATTCAGCTCAACTACCCTTCGTTTGCCGACGAGCTGACCATTGTTAAAAACACCACCAGCAACAGGGAAGTACAGCTGAACAAAATTGTAAGTGCCAGCGAAATCCAGTATTTCCAAAAGCTGATCAGAAATATCCCGGTTACCGATAATGTTTTGGAATATGCTGTCAAGCTGGTAGCCAAAACCCGCCCGAATACCGAGTTTGCCTCGACAGCGGTTAACAACTACATTTCTTGGGGCGCCGGCCCTAGGGCTTCGCAGTTTTTGATTTTTGGCGCCAAATGCCATGCCGCCATTTCGGGCAAATATGCGCCGGATATTGAGGATGTTCAAGCGGTTGCCGAACCTATTTTGCGCCATCGTATCGTACGTAACTACCGTGCAGAAGCCGAGGGCTTATCGATAGAACAACTCATCAAAGATTTGTTTTAATCAGTTAGGCTACTAAATCAGGCCTAAGCCCGCCTATGCGAAAATCACCAAGCTGTTCTCGGTTTGCTGCATAGAGAAATTATTTGGGTACCTTAATCAGGATAACCTTTTAAATCCTGCATGAAGAACAGCATTTTTATCCTCCATATCGCCATTGCCGTCATTTTGCTTACACATGCCTTGCCCGGCATGTTCGATGGTGGCATCCATAGTTTCGGACAGGACTATTTAAACCAGATCGGCTTTGCGCCCGTGGGCGTACCCTTGGCCTGGGCCATCAAATTGTCGCATGTGGCTTGTGCCATCCTTTTAGTGGCCAACAAGTGGGTAAAGCCTGCCGCTTTGCTCACCATTGCTATACTTGTGATGGGCATTATACTTGTTCATTTTAAAGAGGGCTGGTTTGTGGTTGGTGGCGGGCGAAACGGCGTAGAATATAATTTGCTGCTCATCTGCGTATTGGTAGCGATCATGTTCAACAATAAGCCCAAGACTACCACGATCCAATCGCAACTATAGTTTCCAGTCTAAATTATTGGTGGTACTCGGTTGTGGTTACCTTGCCGCCAAAAATGCTTTTTTGTCTCTGTATTTGCCTTAATTTTTTTCACGCTGCGATAGAGCTTTCACCAAGTTTAATTAATTGTTACGATTAAGCTGTCCCATTAAATTTGGATAGTCGGTTACAATGCCGTCAACCCCCAAATTCATGAGGTATTCTATATCAGCTACCGAATTAACCGTCCATGGAATAATCTTCACTCCAGCGGCACGGCATTTATCAACCAGATTCTTACCCACCAACACCGAATAGGGGCTATAAATGGTTGGTTTAAAGCCCAACTCCTTGATGTTATTCTCAAAATCCTCCTTCTCGTCGATGCCCAGCGAAGTGCGCATTTTCGGATATTTCTGGTGCAGGTATTTCAAAGAACGCATATCGAATGATTGGATGATCACCCTTTTTTCCAGCTTTCTTTCCTTGACAATACCCATGATGATATCTACAAATTCTTCCGGACTTGGCTGAAATTCGCCATCGCCATTGCGGATCAGCTTGGTTTCGATGTTATAATCGGGCTTAGGCAATTTCTTCTGTTTGACGTAGTTTTCTACCGAATCCAGCAGTTCGCCCAACAGGGGTTTGTAAGCCGCTATTTTCTGCTGACCAGGAAAGCGTGGATGGATTTTGCTGCCGACATCAAATTTCTTTACTTCTTCGTAATTCATCTGGTAGATATTATATTTTCTCTGGTCTTTCAGGGTAATCGGCTTGCCATCGGGCGTTAGGCTAAACTCGAAGTTAAAATAGGGCTCCTGCGAAACAACAGCCTGTCTGTCTTTAGAAATGACGATCTCCATTTCGAGCGTGGTGGCACCCAGCTCGAGGCCTTTGATCATTCCGGGGATGGTATTTTCGGGCATGATGCCACGCGCGCCGCGGTGTCCTTGCACATCGAATTTTTTTTGTGCCAAGGCGGTTAATGAAATCGAGCAAAAAATCAAGAAAAGTAGGTGTTTTTTCATGTCCATTTTCGAGCAATAATGAAGCCAGTTTTTGAAATGGCGAGCAGGGAACAGGCTCAAGCCAAAAGACCTTTAGCTACTAAACAAAAAAGGATCCCAGCATAGCCAGAATCCTTGAAGGTTTATATTTGGTTGGTTTGGTTAACGTTCGGCCAAGGTAAATATTTGGGTCATGATATTCCAATTGCCATCGCTCTGGCGTTCCCAAATAAACAGGTAATTAAAGCTTTCGCGCAAATCGGTTTTGTAGTCGATAGTGGCCACACCATAAGTATAAGCCAAATCGCCACCCAATGCCTTGTCGGCAGCCGTAGTTTTCAAGTTGATTTTGTCTACCATACGGTTGTTGAAGGCCTGGATGCTTTCTTTACCGGTAATGGTTTCTGTACCTGGGAACAACAATTGCGCATCTTTATTCAAGAAACCTGCAAAAGCGCTTGGTCCATAAGATTTCAAGGTGGCATTTAATGTTTTTTCGGTTGTTAAAATCACATCCCTGCCTGCTTTCAGCTCTTTTTCTGTTGCGAATTTTGGCGTAAAATGATCTTTAGGCTCTACAAAATTGGCAACTGCCTTGTTTAAAGGCCTGTTGGTTTCGGCTCCAAGGTCGAGAATGAGTTCCCATTTTCCGTTTTTGGCTCTCCAAACCGAAAGGTAATGGCCATACGATTTTTGTTCGCCATTGACTACATAAGCACCGCTGGTAAAGCCCCAATCGCCGCTTCTCGATACACGGGCGGTTGTTGGCGTCCAGCTCAACGATTTCATGTCGGTTGCCGTGGCATAGAATTTTTTGGCATTGGTAGGGTTTGGCCTAAATACCAGGGCATCTGCTGCCGTATATTTTAGAAAAGCTGCATTTGCGCCTTCTTTAGCCGCATCTTCGGCAAATGCTTTTTCGGCATTAACCAACGATTTTGTTGTTCCATCTGATTTTTGTGCATAAGCACCTACGCTCAAAGTGGCCAGTAAAGCGGTGTAAATGATTTTCTTCATGATTAATTTTAATATGGTAGCGCGAATATAAGATTTGGGCGTAAACACCGGCCAAAAAGTATTCCACAATTACACATTAACTAACGGGTTGCTCACGATAGATGGTCTCCAGCATGGTTTGCCCCACCGCTTTCAAGGTGTTCTTGTCAATGTTGTTCAGGTTATCGAGCTGCGTATGCCAGTTCATGTAAAAACCAGTGGCATCTGAGTAATGGATTACATCAATACAAGGAATACCCGCTTGGTTTACCCAAAAATGGTCGTCGATCAAGTTGCCTGAAGGCACATTGACAAAATAGGCCGAATAGCCGATTTCATTGCCGATATCCCATACTTTCTTCACAATTTGTGGTGCATATTTTCTAGAAACCTCGTCTTGCGTAAATTGGGCGTTGCTACCGCCTACCATATCTAGGTTGATGGCATAAAGTGGCTTGTAACCTTTTACAGGCTGATTTTTAACCCAATATTGCGAGCCCAGGCACCAAGTGGTTTCGTTTACCGATTCGTCATTGGCCTTGCCATAATCTTCAATATCCCATAAAATAAAATCAACCCCTACATTGGGTTGTTTTTGTTGCAACTGGCGAGCCATCTCCAACATCACAGCCACGCCGCTGGCGCCGTCGTTGGCGGCGTCAAAAGGTTTATCGTGCATATTGGCATCAGGATCTTGGTCTGAAAATGGACGGGCATCCCAGTGTGCGGTAATCAATACCCGCTGTTTTTTCTCTGGATAAAAAGCGGCGATGATATTTTTTAGCTGATGGCTCTTGCCGTCGTAGGTTTTGGTGGCACCTTCTTGTACAAACACTTGTCCGCCAAAAGATTTGAATTGCTTCACCAAATAAGCGGCACACGCGGCGTGGGCTTTGGTTGAGGGAATGCGAGGGCCAAAATCAACCTGGGCCTTGGTATAGGCCAAAGCACTGTCGGCATTAAAATCTGGCGACACAAGCTTCACTTCTTGTGTGGGCTGGTCGGTTGTTGCACCTGGCTTGTTGTTATTGCAGGCCGCTAACACGGCAAGTGCAATCAGGGCTAGCGGTAAATACTTTTTGATCATGAAATTCTTTTTTATATTAAATAGCAAAGACTAAAGCCAAAAGACTGCGGACTACACCATCTACTTCCAACCTAAACCTTGCTCCAGGTGGTTCCTTCTTTGCTGTCTTTTAACTGGATGCCTATTTTTTGCAAGCCTACCCTGATCATATCAGAAGTGGCATAATCTTTATTTTCTTTGGCTTCTTTGCGCAGGTTAATCACCATATCCAACACCTCATTAAACTCGCCGTTGCTGGTGTCTTCGTCTTTCAGTCCAAAAATATCGGTTACAAAATCATCCATCAGCTTTTTCAGGGCCTCAAGTTCGGTGGCCGAAATCTTGGCGCTGCCGTCGTAAACCGTATTGATGATGCGAACAGCTTCAAAAAGTTCGGCAATAACTACCGGACTGTTGAAATCATCGTTCATGGCATTGATACAGTTGATGCGGATCGGTTCGATGGCTACATCGCTCTGTTCGCTGGCTACCAGCTTTGGCAAAAGGGCGATGGCATTCATCATGCGCTTAAAGCCCTTTTCTGAAGCATCCAACGCATCGTTAGAAAAATCCAAGGTGCTTCGGTAATGAGCCTGCAGCATAAAGAACTTCACCGTCATGGGGCTATAGCCTTTTTTAAGCAAGGGATGGCTGCCCGTAAACAGCTCTCCTGGCAAAAAGCCGTTACCTGCCGATTTAGACATCCTGGTGCCATTAACCGTTAGCATATTGGTATGCATCCAATATTTAGCTGGCTGGTGATGGCTACAGGCTTCAGACTGTGCAATTTCATTGGTATGGTGCGTAGCGGCCAAGTCCATGCCTCCCCCGTGGATATCGAATTCGCTGCCCAGGTATTTGGCGCTCATGGCCGAACACTCGATGTGCCAACCCGGAAAGCCCATGCCCCATGGCGATGCCCACTGCATCAGGGTTTCGGGCTTGGCTTTGATCCACAAGGCAAAATCCAATCGGCCGTGCTTATCGCCCTGGCCATCCAGTTCTCTGGTATTGGCCAACAGGTCGTCGAGGTTGCGATTGGTTAAAATGGTATAGTTGTATTTTTTGCTGTACTTTTCTACATCGAAATAAATGGTGCCATCTACCTCATAGGCATAGCCGTTATCCATGATGACTTTGATCATTTCAATCTGCTCGATGATATGACCGGTTGCGGTAGGCTCGATGCTTGGCGGCAAGGTATTGAACATGCGCAACACTTCGTGGAAACCCAACGTATATTTCTGTACAATTTCCATCGGCTCCAACTGCTCAAGCTTGGCGCGCTTTGCAAATTTATCATCGCCCTCGTCCCTATCGCCTTCCAAGTGGCCGGCATCCGTAATATTCCTTACGTAGCGAACTTTGTAGCCACTGTATTTCAGGTACCTGAAAATAAGGTCGAACGAGATAAAAGTTCTACAATTGCCCAAATGCACATCGCTGTAAACGGTTGGCCCGCACACGTACATGCCCACATGTGGTGCATTTAGCGGTTCGAATACTTCTTTTTTTCGAGAAAGGGTATTGTATAATTGGAGATCTTGTATCATGCTGCAAATGTAAATAAAAACCGTTTAAGGCTTGCTTTTTAAACGCAGGTCGCTGCGAACAGGAAAATGGTCTGACAATTTTGCTTCAACAATATGGTAATTAACCACTTCAAAGTCTTTTGTGGTGGCAATATAATCGATTTGAAAGTTCGGAAATTTGCCATTATAGGTGCGCCCCAAGCCTCTTCCCTGTTTGATGAAGGCATTGTTCAGCGAATAGGTCATTTGGGTTACCGCATAAGAAGCGGGCGTGTCGTTAAAGTCGCCGGCAATAATGTAGGGAACCGTACAGGTACGCATGTGGGCCTTCATGATACCTACCTGCTCGCTGCGCTTTTTGAATGCGCTCCTCAACATGCGTACAATGCGCTTAGAAGGATTCATCTGCGGATCCATTTCCTTTACCTTTTCTAAATAGGTATAATCTTCTTTTTCGAAAGAGATCGATTGCAGATGGATGTTATAAACCCTGATGGTTTGGCCGTTCACATCCAGGTCGAGGTAGATGCTCTCGTTGCCTGCATTTGGCTCGAAAATAATCTGACCCTTGTTTTTGATGGGATATTTAGAAAAAATAGCCAATCCAATAGCCTCCGACTGGCTTTTCATGGTAGGCTGAAAATAATAGTACTGGGTGTTGAGCATTTTCATCAGGCTATCAACCGTATCAAAAGGCCCTTTGTAGCGGGTATAAAATTCCTGGAAACAAATGATGTCGGGATTTTGGGTCTTCACTACATCGAGCATCTTGGCTTTTATGCCTTGCGTAATCTCTTCGCCATAGGGCTTAAAATTGTGCACGTTGTAAGTCATCATCCGCACCAAGCCGGCTTCTTCTTTTTGGTTGGCACCCACTTTGCCAAAAAGTCCGAAGGTAGCAATAAGCGTATGCCAGCCACTGCAAATTACCACCATTGTAACCAAGCCTAATATCCAGCGCCGGCGCAGCACCCACCACACCAGCATCATTACATTACCCAACAAAAAGAAAGGATAAGCCAACCCGAAAAAGGCCAGCACGATATGTTGCCTTGGATCGTTTTGACCGGCCAAAATACCACAGACCAGGCCGATAACCAGTACAGCACTGATCAACAGCAACAACTTATCGAGAAAGGTAAACTTCTTCTTCATCAATTTTTGCTGGCCTTGAACAGCGTTTCTTTTTCTTCTTTGCTCAATTTATCGTAACCGCTTTTAGAAATCTTATCCAAAATGGCATCGATTTCGTTTTGGTTGATATGGCTTGTATTTTGCTTTACATTTTCGTTCCGAACCACTTTCAGCTTTGGCCTGCGCTTAAAAACCGAGCTCATATCGTAGCCGTTTTGCAGCAGTTTGATATAAACAAAGCCAAACAAGGCGCCGCCCAAATGGGCCAAACTGCCACCGGCGTTGCCATCGGCTGTACCAATCAGGTCTAAAACGATGTAGGCTAGCAACAAGTATTTCATTCTGACATTGCCGATAAACAACAAGCGGATTTCGTAGTTGGGTACCAACGTGGCCAAAGCCGCCATTACCGCCATTACGCAGGCCGATGCGCCAACGAGCGGAATGCCGACAAATTCCTTAAAAGCAGGAATGAAGTTAAAAATAAGTGCAAAAAAGATAGCACCTGCAATACCACCACCCAAATAAATGACATGGAATTGCCGGGGCTTGATAAAATCGAGCAACAGCTGCCCCATCCAATACAGCCAAAGCATATTGAACAGGAGGTGCAGAAAACCATCGTGAAAAAACTGATAGGTAATGAGGGTATAAAACCTGCTCAGCCATAGTTCAGGACTTGATGGAAAGGCCAGGTATTGGTATACAAGTCCATCAGCCAAACCTCTTTGTCCCGCCAAAAAACAAACTAAACCAGCCAGGCCAACCACTACAAAAATAAGCACATTGAGCCCTATATAGGCCATAGCAGGGCTACCCGACCTCAAAAACTTCAGCTTTAAATCGTACCAAATATTGTTATTCATAATAGTCGTAAAAGGTATTCTTGTTCTTCCAAAGCTTAACCAGGATATAGCCGATCAGGGCTCCACCCAAATGGGCAAAGTGCGCCACCGAATCGCCTTTAAACTGACTGAAGCCCAAAAACAATTCTATAACGATATAAATCGGAATAATATATTTGGCCTTCACCGGAACCGGAATAAACATGATATATAATTCAACATTTGGATAAAGCATGCCAAAAGCAACCAACAAGCCAAAAATAGCGCCAGAGGCCCCTAGCATCGGGGTTGAATAGATATCCCTTAATTTTGTAGCCGCTGCCAAATCGGTAATATTCAGGCCGTAAAGATTATTGATTGGGCTACCTGTAATCTGGTAAACCTCAAAAGCCTGTACCGCCCATTGCAGCGCCAAAGCGCCCAGGCCGGTAATCAGATAAAAATTAATGAAACGTTTGCCTCCCCAATGCGCTTCTAAAATACTGCCGAACGAGTAGAGGGCAAACATATTGAAGAAGATGTGCGCCAACCCTCCATGCATAAACATATAGGTAATGGGTTGCCAAATCTTAAAGAATGGAGAGTTAAAATAAAAAACAGATAGATTTTCAACCATAAATTCTCGCTGAAACCAAGTGGCTGCAAAGAAAATGATATTGATAATGAGCAGGTTTTTGACTACCGGAGGAATATTTAAGTTATTCATAAAATTACTTTTCAAATTTTTGGATCAGCTCGGCCAAGGTAATGGTTTGGATTACCGGCCGGCCACCAATGCTAAAGTTAGGAGTTTTACAGGCAAAAAGTTCTTCAATCAGCGCATTCATTTCCTGTTGGCTCAATACCGTACCGCTTTTAATGGCGCTGTTACGGGCCATGCTTCGGGCCAAGGCATCGCGCTTGTCTAATTTAAGTTCTTGCTGCGAATTTTTAAAGCCTTCTATTAGGCATTCAAACAGCTCGGTTTCGTTGATGTTGCTGCTGCCCAAATCGACCGGAATGCCTTCGATAACCAAGGTATTTTTACCAAACTCGCGCACTTCAAAACCCAGGCTCTTGATATCGTCGAGCAGGCCTTTGGCCAATTCGTAATCGTTGGCACTCAAAGTTACCGTTTGCGGAAACAGGCTTTGTTGCGAGGCGCCCTTGCGGTCTTCCAGGTGCAGCAAAAACCTTTCGTATAAAATACGTTCGTGTGCCGCCTGCTGGTCGATGAGCATAATGCCAGATTTGATCTGTGAAACAATATAACGGTTATGGATCTGCATAAATTGTTTCTGCACCGGCTCAAACTGTTCGTCGCGGGGCGAGCTGCCCAAATCGATGCTCGCCTGTTCAGGCTGCTGGTGCTGTACCACCTCGTACAACGAACCCCAATTCTTGGCGCTAGGCGCATGCGGCACGGGGCTTCTTGAGGCAAAACTGCCCGAACTGGCCGGCTTGCTTTGGGCAAAAGGATTAAAATCGGGGTTAAAAGAAATGCTCGGAGGCACAATATCTTCGGGTGCAATGGGGCTGATCATGTTGCTAAAGCCCGTTTCCTGGTCAAAATCGATGGTTGGACTGATGTTGAACTTGCCCAGTGATCTTTTTACCGCCGAATGGATAATGGCATAGATGGATTTTTCATCCACATACTTGATCTCGGTTTTGGTAGGATGCACGTTCACATCAATTTTTGCCGGATCGATATCGATGAATAGCACATACAAAGGAAAGTTATCATCGGGCAACAGTTCTTCGTAGGCCCGGTTAATGGCATGGTTCAAATAACCGTCTTTGATAAAGCGCTCATTTACAAAAAAGAACTGTTCGCCCCTTGTTTTTTTGGCAAATTGGGGCTTGCCGATAAAGCCTTTGAGGTTAATAATGGTGGTTTCTTCTTCTACCGGAATTAAGCGCTCATTGTAGTTATTGCCCAGCAAATGCACAATGCGCTGTTTCATGCCCGAGGCCGGCAGGCGATAAATCTCTACCCCATCGTGGTGCAAACTAAAGGCAATATGGGGCCTGGCCAGCGCAACCCGCTGAAATTCGTCGATGATGTGGCGCATCTCGGCCGGATTGCTCTTCAAAAAATTTCTTCGTGCCGGAATGTTATAAAACAGGTTTTTGACGGCGATACTGGTTCCGTTAGGGCAACCGGTTGGTTCTTGTTTGATAAAAGTCGAACCTTCAATCTGAATTAGGGTACCTACTTCGTCTTCATGGCGTTTGGTTTTCATTTCAACCTGTGCAATGGCGGCAATAGAAGCCATCGCTTCGCCCCTAAAACCCATGGTACGAATGGCAAACAAATCTTCGGCCTTGCGCACTTTCGAAGTGGCATGGCGTTCAAAACAGAGGCGCGCATCGCTAATGCTCATGCCACAGCCGTTATCTATCACTTGGATCAGGGCCTTGCCTGCATCTTTTACAATCAGCTGTATCTTGTCTGCCCCTGCATCTATGGCATTTTCTAAAAGCTCTTTTACCGCCGAAGCCGGTCGCTGTACCACCTCACCTGCCGCAATCTGGTTGGCAACACTGTCGGGTAAAAGTTGAATAATATCAGACATCTATTATGGTTGTGTAAAGGTGCTAATTTAGCGAAAATAAGCCTTATCCATAAGCCTGTTTTCACAATACTGATACTAAATGACTTAACTATGTGGTTCAATGGCCCATGAGCTCATTGGTTTGTTGGCCGTTGCCGGGTTTTAAAGAAGTGGGTTGAACCGGGGCAAAAATCACAAGCTTTTTATATCTTTAAAGCATGAAACCATCATGGTGCATGAAAGGTGAAAGGATCAAACAAACCAGCAGGATTTTAAAAAGGTCTCTACGCCAGTTTCATTGCCATCAAAAGAAACCAACACACAGATGAAAAAGATTTTATCCCTACTCCTTTTATTGGCTGTTTTTTGCAGTTGCAGCAAGCCAAGGGCAGATTTGATTGTCTACAATGCCAAAATCTATACCGTTAACAACAAATTTGACATCGAGGAGGCCATGGCGATTAAGGATGGCAAGATTATACAACTGGGCAAAAATGCCGCCATCAAAGGCCAATATGAGGCCAAAGAGGAGCTTGACGCACAAGGTAAAGCCATTTACCCTGGCTTTATCGATGCCCACGCCCACTTTTTCGGCTATGGCCAGAGTTTGCAAACGGCCGACTTGCGAGGCACCAATAGCTGGGAGGAAGTTTTAGACAGGCTGAGCGAATTTGCCAAAACCCATCCCGAGGGCTGGCTTACCGGACGTGGCTGGGACCAAAATGACTGGCCCGACAAACAGTTTCCGACCAGGGAAAAACTAGACCAGCTTTTCCCGAACAGACCCGTATTATTGGAACGGATAGATGGCCATGCCGCTGTTGCCAATGATATTGCATTGAGCGAGGCGGGCATCACCAAATCATTTACCTTAACCGGAGGCGATATTGTAGAAAAAGACGGTAAGCTGACCGGTTTGCTCATCGACAATGCAGTTGAACTCGTAGCCAGCAAAGTACCTTCGCCAGATTCAATTCAAACCAAAAAAATGTTACTGGACGCACAAAAAAACTGCTTTGCTGTAGGCCTCACTACCATAGACGACTGCGGACTGGATTACGATGCCGTTGAGTTTATCGAAAAGCTGCAGGCCGATAAAAGCCTAAAAATGCGTTTGTATGTGATGCTTTCCGATGCCGAGAAAAACTTCGAATACCTGTTTAAACGAGGCGCCATAAAAACCGACCGGCTCAATGTACGTGCCTTTAAGGTTTATGCCGATGGTGCATTGGGCTCGAGAGGCGCCTGCTTATTGCATCCTTACACCGATATGCCCAAAAAATCGGGTTTTTTGCTGAGCGACATCAAGCACTTTCAAGAGGTAGCCCAAAAAATAAACCAGCATAACTTTCAGATGTGCACCCACGCCATCGGCGATTCGGCCAACCGCAGCATCTTAAAAATCTATAACGAGGTACTTGGAGGCAAAAACGATAAACGCTGGCGCATTGAACATGCACAAGTAGTAGCTCCTAGCGATTTTGCTCTGTTTGGCAAAACCAGTGTTATACCTTCTGTACAGCCTACACATGCCACTTCAGATATGTACTGGGCAGCCGACCGTTTAGGCCACGAAAGAATAAAAGGTGCCTATGCCTACAAACAATTGATGGCCCAAAATGGTTGGATACCATTGGGCACCGACTTTCCGGTTGAACAGATTAACCCGATGCTTACTTTTTATGCCGCAACCATCAGAAAAGACAGCAAAGACTATCCAACCGGAGGATTCCAGATGGAAAATGCCCTTACACCAGAAGAAGCTTTGCGAGGCATGACCATCTGGGCCGCCAAAGCCAATTTCGAAGAAAAAGAAAAAGGAAGCTTGGAAGTGGGCAAATTGGCTGATTTTGTCTTGATGGATAAAGACATAATGAAGGCCACGCCACATCAGATTTTAGACAACAAAGTGTTAAAGACCTACCTGAATGGAGAAAAAGTATATGAGAAATAACCTGGCTGGCGTAATTGCCATTTGCCTAGCTACCGTTTTTACGTTGAGCGCATGCGCCCAAGATCACAAACAGAACGAAAACAGACTTAAAAACATCAATGCCATTGCCAAAAGCGATGTTCTTTTAAACAATCAGCAGGGATTTATTCCCCTAACCAAACTGGCCGAAAAAAAAATTGCTTCGGTAAACCTTGGCTTCGTTTACCAAGCGCCGTTCGACAGCCTGCTCAACAAATATGCCGATGTCAAATCGCTTAATGCCGAAAAATACAAAGACTCTGCTACCCTAAACGACCTGGAAGATGATCTTAAATATTTTAGCACGGTAATTATTGGCCTAACCGACCAAATGG
Source organism: Pedobacter sp. TM02 (assembly GCF_059705275.1). Lineage (NCBI taxonomy): Bacteria > Pseudomonadati > Bacteroidota > Sphingobacteriia > Sphingobacteriales > Sphingobacteriaceae > Pedobacter > Pedobacter sp. TM02. The sequence continues at coordinate 538,695 of NZ_AP046530.1, read as the reverse complement.
CCAGCAATGGTCGCTACCTCAATTTCATCAGCAATGTGGCTAAACACAAAGAACTGGTATTGGTACTGTTTGGCGACGGCAAAAACCTATCGGCGTTCGACAACCTAAGCTCGCCCATTGTATGGAGCCCACAACAAAGTGCCGAAGCTGCCATGATTGCCCCCCAAGTAATTTTTGGAGGCATAGCCGCCGAACAAGTGTTAGCCAAAACCTATTCTGGCAAATACACCCAAGGTTCAGGCTTTAAAACCACGGTTACCCGCCTAAAGTATACCGTACCCGAAGATGCCGGCGTAAATACCGAAAACCTGATGGAAATAGACAGGATTGCGGCCGAAGCCATTGCCGGCAAGGCAACGCCTGGGCTGGTAGTACTGGTAGCCAAAGATGGCAAGGTTATTTACAACAAAGCCTACGGTTTTCACACCTATGCCAACGCTATGCCCGATAAAGTTACCGATATATTCGATTTGGCGTCGGTAACCAAAACCACTGCCACCACGCCCAGCGTCATGCGTTTGGTTGAGGAAAACAAATTAAAGCTCGACACCAATATTGGCTATTACATTCCGAAAGCACGCAATACGCCGATGGAAAATATTAACGTGCGCGAGGTAATGCTGCACCAGGCCGGCTTTATTCCCTACATCCCTTTTCATAACTTTATTAAAGAAGGCGATTATAGCCGCGACTCTTCGGCCGCCTATCCGACCAAAGTGGCAGACAATTATTACATCAAAAAAGGATTTTTTAGCGATTTCATGTGGCCGAAGATGCTCAACTCGCCCATTAAAACCCGTGGCGCTTACGTATACAGCGACATCAGCATGTACGTTATGAAGGATATTGTAGAACACATTACCGAAGAACCTTTGGACAAATATGCGCTCGACAACTTTTACACGCCATTGGGCATGCACACTGCCGGATTTTTGCCGAGGAACCGTTTCAGCAAAGACCTGATTGTGCCTACAGAAGACGACAAGGTTTTTAGAAAGACGCTTCTAGAAGGCTATGTACACGATCAGGGCGCCGCCTTGGCTGGCGGTGTTTCTGGCCATGCCGGTTTATTTGCCAATGCTAACGATTTGGCCATCTTTTATCAGTTATTGCTCAATAAGGGAACTTATGGTGGCGAACAGTACTTTAAACCCCAAACCGTAGAAACCTTTACCAGCAAACAGTCTAATGTGAGCCGCAGGGGCCTTGGCTTTGATCGTTGGGATCCAGACTTGAGCAAAAAATATCCGTCAGAATTAGCTTCGTCGCAAACTTTTGGACATACGGGTTATACCGGAATCGGGGTTTGGGTTGACCCATCGAGAGGGTTGGTTTACATCTTTTTGTCTAACCGCGTAAACCCACAGGTTTCAGACAACCTCTTGAAAATGAACATCCGTCCGCGTATTCAGGATGCCATCAACAGGGCTATCGACAAAGGAAACAACTAATAAAACCCAAAATGGCCAATTTATAGCATAATAAATGCTATAAATTGGCCTGCAATAGAAGTTGATATTGTTGAAATTACCCGCCTCCAATACCGCCGCAGGTTGATGTTTTTTTATTATAACCACTTTTATTCGCACAATAGCCGTCCCAATTGGAAGGACTGCAATCAGATACCTCGAACGAATCGTCGATCAAACTGCCATCCGCCGTACGACACGCCATCCAAATCTTACCGCCGCCTCCTATCTCAAAAGAGCCCGGATCATCTCCACCTAATACCATTTTCATTTCAGCTTTGCTGAGCAAATTCATTTTTTTCATCGTTAAAGTTGTTTTAGTTTGGTCAAACCTCTTTTAGCCGGGTTTGCTAAGCTTTATCAATCACCATGTACTGACGGATAAGCTAAATTTAGAAGTACCGGCTCCCAAAGCGAAAAAATAACGGAATAATTTTATTGGTATAAAGAATGAATTTATCCCCCGTTTTCGGCTAGCAGATTGTCAATTCTTATAACACCTGATTAAACCGAAAAAGATGAGAACGATAAAGAGCGGAATTATGCGGAGGTATAGAGATGAAAAATGCTATTCTCAAGCCTTTGTAGCCAATAAACTGGGCATCACCCAAAGCGCCTATCAAAAAATAGAAACTGGCGATGTAAAGATTACTTTAGAACGATTGGCCCAGATTGCTATCATTTTGGAAAAAAAAATAGAAGATTTTTTAGACTGCCCAGAAAAAAGCGGCCCTATCAAAGACACAGTCTTACAGCACCACAAGCAATTTAATTTTATGGAGAAAATCATTCTTCAACAAGCAAAGTGGATAGAAGAACTTGAACTTAAATTAAAAACAAAAGATGACGAAATCGAAAATTTGAAGCGTCAGTTGGCTTCTGCAAAACTCCAGCAGCCTTCTACTTAAACCTTATTTTTATGCCATTAGAATCAAAACAACCAAAGATCAATGAGCTAAAAATCATCCGTCATGCCGCATTACTAAGTGCCAACGAAATGAAGGCATTTAAACCACACAAAATAAACAGTTTTAGAACGGAGAAGAAATACAGCCAGGCCTTTATGGCCTATAAACTAGGGCTAAGCCTGGGCAGTTACCAAAAACTTGAAAGCGGGGAAACCAAAATTTCCTTGTTTCAACTGATACAGATCGCCATTGCTCTGGAAAAGCTGCCCCAGGATTTTTTATAACACCACAGCAACTCGTCGCTAAAAAACAACCGCTCGTCGGAAATCGCTGTGCAAAAAGCCTCTTCAGCGCCAAATTTGAGGCATGAAATGTCAAAGGCTTTACTTTTTGCTCAGCTTCTTGCCTATTTCCTTATGGACACCTGGCAACTCGGCCGCTCAAATTAGGATTAAGGGAAATGTTACAACCATTACTCATAAAGCCGTTCCTTTTGCTTCTGTTGGCATTAAGGGCAGCTATGATGGCACGACGGCCGACAGTACGGGAAAATTCCATTTTACAACCAGCGAAAGAGGCCTTAAAACCCTATTGGTTAAGGCAATGGGTTACGAAACCGATAGCCTAACGATTGATCTAAACAAACCTGTTGACTCATTGCAATTCCGCTTAACCGAAAAATCAAATTCGTTGAATACCGTGACCATTGGCATAGGAAGCTTCGTTTCGGGCATTCAGGGAAAGGGAATTTCGTTAAACGCCCTCGATATTGCCACAACGCCGGGCATGGCCGCCGATATCTTTGGCGCCATGCAAACCCTGCCCGGCGCACAAATGGCTTTTGGCGAAAGCGGCCTGCTGGTTCGCGGAGGCTCTACGGCAGAAACCAAAACTTTTATCGATGGCATGCTCATGAAAAATCCCATCAATGCCCAGGTGCAGGGGCTCTCATCGCGGGCCCGTTTGTCGGCTTTCAACTTTAGGAGTACCGATTTTTCTACAAGTGGCTATGCGGCACAGTTTGGGCAGGCACTGTCTTCTGTTTTATCGCTCCAAACCAATAACATCCCCGAAAAAACAAGCACCACAATCCGCTTGCTTTCGGTAGGTGTTGAAGCCCAGCAAAACATCAACTTAAAAAACAGCGGACTGGTTTTAACAGGCAGCTATTATAACCTTAAACCAAACTATACTTACTTAAACCCCTCGCAAATAGACTGGATCAAGCCCCCGGCAACAGCAACCATAGGTACCCAATTTATGCACCGCATAGGCGAAACCGGCATGTTCAAATACTATATGGACTACAGCGATTCGAAACTCGGGCTAAACCGCGCCACCCCAAACAGCATGAATGATTTTGCGGTCGTACATAATAAAAATTCCTACCTCAATACCACTTATCAAGATGCACTATCGCCGTTATGGAGATTAGAAACCGGCATTGCTTACAGCTACACCAAAGATGACATCAAAATACGGCTTGGAAATGTACAGCGTTTAGACCAATTGCTGCAATTGCGTGCCGTTGCAATACACGATGTCGGCAAATTATCTTTGATCCGTTTTGGGGCTGAAACATTTTATACCAATCGGGGAGAATCGCTCAACGAGTTATCTCGAAGCTACCAAGACCAATTGTCTGCCGTTTTTGCAGAAACAGACCTATACCTGAGCAGAAAATTGGCCATTCGGGCCGGGTTAAGGGGCGAATACTCTTCCTATCTGGCAAAATCCAACCTCTCTCCAAGAATTTCGTGCACCTATAAACTGAACAGTTACACGCAAGCTGGCCTCGGTTATGGCCGTTATTTCCAATCGCCAGCCGATGAATACTTGTTGCGTTCAAAATTAGATTTCCAAATCGCCGACAGTTACGTAGGGAATTTCGAATACAAAAAATCGGGCTATAACTTCAGAGTCGAAGCCTATTTTAAAGCCTATGGCCAATTAATCAAAACGGCGGATGGCCTTTTCAACAACAACGGAGATGGCTATGCCAAAGGCTTTGACTTGTTTTGGCGGGACAAAGAAAGCATGAAGGATTCCGAATACCGCATTGGCTACTCGTTTCTCGACACCAAAAGAAACTACCTGGACTACCCTACATTGGCCACACCAGGCTTTGTCTCTAAACATACCTTTAATATCTTTTACAGAAAATACTTCGGCGATATCAAGACCCAGCTTAATGCCGGCTATGTTTTTGCCACCGGAAGGACCTATTACAACCCCAACAACCCGCATTTTTTGGCAGATAAAAGTCCGAATTACCACGACATCAGCGTAAATGCGAACTACATCACCACCTTGTTCAAGCAACTGGCGGTAGTTTATGTAAATGTGGGCAATGTTTTGGGTCTTCGACAAATATACGGCTATAACTATACCGCCGACGGAACTGTCCGGACGCCCATTACGCCCTCAACCAAAAGAAATATCATACTGGGCCTGATCATCACCATAGGCGACAATACTTTTTACAACTAAACCAATCACTTACCAAAAATCAAATCATGATGAAAAACCTGATCATTTTATTCAGCTTATTGGCTTTTACAATCCTAGCCAAAGCCCAAAACACACCTTATGTGAAGGCCATGCAAAATGCGATTGCCCTGCTAAACAAAGCACAGGAAAAGAGCGATTTTATTACCCAGGCTGCCACGTTTAACAGAATTGCCGATGCCGAACCCAAGGCTTGGCTGCCTTTGTATTACGCCTCCTATGCCAACTTGATGGGTGGATTGAGCGAAGCCAATGCCAAAGAGAAGGATGCTTTTTTCGACCTTGCGCTTCAGTTGCTGGACAAAGCCGAAAAGATAACCGGCAGCAACGACGAAGTTTATGCCTTACGTGGTTATGTGCAGTACATGAAAGTATCTATCGACCCGATGAACCGTCTCCATTTTGTGGCCGCTTCTAAAGCGGCATTGGAAAAAGCACAGGCGCTTAATCCAGAAAACCCGCGCATTTACCTCATCAAAGGACAGAATACATTTTACACGCCAGAAAATTTTGGAGGCGGAAAGGCCGCCGCCAAACCCATTTTAGAAATGGCCAAACAAAAATTTGAGGCATTTAAGCCCGCAAACGACTTATCGCCCAATTGGGGCATGGCAAGAACTGCACAATTATTAGCCCAATATCTTTAAAAAAATCGCCAATTTGCAATATGTTAACCCGGTGCAGAAAAAGCTGGTTGCGAACCAATATCAAATATGGCCTCATTGGCCTTGTGCTTGGACTTTTGGTCTATGTTACGCAATCGGCTATAGCTAATGCCTTAAAACCTATCGAATACCTTATTGCCAGTCTCACCTTTAGCACCAGCATTTCGCTCACCATTGCCAACATGGTCCATTTTGCTACCTCTACCAAGCTATTGCGCAACTGGGAAAACGTATGGCGCAATTTTACGATCTATTACCTGATTAGTTTTGCGGGCATGATTATCGCCGTAGAACTGACCTATTTGGTGCTGGGCTATTTTTACAACTGGGAAAGCCAGTTTCCGCACACCAAAGACTATCTCTTCGATTCGATTTTGGTATTGGTGGTTTGTACGCTCATTTATGTAGACATTTACCGGAAAGCCCTTCAGGCAAACAAGCTGAACCAAAAAGAGCTCGAGTTGCATAAAATGAAAGAGCTGAGGTCGAGTGCCGAACTAGAGGCCCTGCAGGCGAAGATCAATCCGCATTTTTTATACAATGCCTTAAATTCTATTGCAGGCCTTATCAAAGACAATCCCGATCAGGCCGAAGAAATGACCATTAAGCTCTCCAAGCTTTTCCGTTACAGCATTAACCAGAGCCAAGAAAACCTGGTGAGCATTAGGGAAGAAGCCGAATTGCTAAGCCTTTACCTCGAAATAGAAAAGATACGTTTTGGAAACAGGGTTACCTTTGAGGTCAACATTGGAGCCGGGTTATATACGACTAAAATTCCCAGGTTTTTGATCCAGCCTTTGGTAGAAAATGCCTTAAAACACGGCCTCAAATACAACGCCGCAAACGGCCGCTTAGCAGTTGATGTTTTTGCCGAGGTTACTGATTTGGTTATTCAAGTAGCCGATAACGGCCAACCTTTTGCCTCCGATTTAGTGTTGGGATATGGCTTGCAAAGCACTTTCGACAAAATACAGCTGCTCTATGGGGCCCATGGCAAAGTGGAGCTCATCAACAGTCCTCAAAAAATGGTTCAGATTAAAATACCTTTAGCCCATGTTTAAAACCTTAATTATAGACGACGAACCCCTAGCCAGAAGCCGACTGCGCAGGTTGCTGGCTGCTTATACCGATGCTATCGTCATTATAGGCGAAGCCGCCAACGGCGAAGAAGGGGCCGAACTGATCAACCTCTTAAAGCCCGATGTTATTTTCCTGGATATCGAAATGCCCATGCTCAATGGCTTTGAGATGCTCGACAAATTGGAGTTCCACCCCATCGTTATTTTTGCGACGGCCTACGATCAATATGCCATTAGGGCTTTTGAAGAAAACTCCATCGACTATTTGTTAAAGCCCATTGAAGCAGACCGGTTGGCAAAAACCATTCAGAAACTACAAAAAAACGTCATTAAAAACGACTTTGAGGCCATCAGACAACTTGCGTTTACCGAACCCGCCAAAAAAGCGACTACGCTGAGCCTGCAAATTGGCGAGCGTTTTGTATTAATCAAAATAGCCGACATCAATTACGTGGAAGCCGATGAGAAATATGTTTTCATCTATACCAACGACCACAAAAAATACATTACCGATTTTACGTTAAAAGCGCTGGAAGAAAAACTGGGCAAAGATTTTATGCGCATACACCGGAGCATCATCATCAACCACAATCAGGTTGCCGAAATCAGGCGAAGCTTTAATGGCGCTTTTGTATTTATCATGAAGGGGGCACAGGAAATCAGGCTAAAATCGAGCCGTTCTTATGCCAACGAAATCAGAAAGGCTTTTGAAATTTAAGTTGCAGGCTTTGGGACAGGCGTGGCAAAAACCATAAAAAACGCTTATCTTCAACTACCTTTTCAACCCTTAAAATCATCCCTTCATGAAAAAGACTGTTTTTATTTTAGCCTTACTGGTTACGGGCTTTATTAGTGCTTCAAAGGCTCAGCAGCTTAAAGATGGCCAAACCCTAGACCTCAACGGCATCGCCGTAACCTTCAACATTATTAACAAAGAAAGCATCGAGGTAAAAGACCAAAGCTTTGACCGCTACAAAGTGGTGGCCACCGTAAAAAACAACAGCCCAAAATCATTTAACGTCAGGTTGGCTTCCGCGAGCGACTTATCGGCAGCGCTTAAAAGCAAAATTGTGGAACTGAACTGCTTAAATGCAACTGGTGCCAGGCTAACTTCGAAAAAGCTAGACGTAGGCATGAAAGCGCACATGATTACGGTTACTTATCCGGGCAAAGACAAAGACGGCAAATTTGTGAGCCAAACCATGACCGTAGTGGCAGGCTATTATTTTGATGCCGGCCAAACCCTGCAAAGCGATGCTATTTTTATTGTACCCAAAGGCGAAACTCCGCAAGTATCGGTTAGAAGCCTGTTGCAAAACTAGCATCGTCGAGCCACAAGATCTACGCCATAAAAAAAGGCAGCTGACTATTCAGACAGCTGCCTTTTTTATTTTTGAATGGATTATTTTTTTAGTCCAATTTCTCTCAAGCGCTCATCCAAGTACTCGCCTGCGGTCATATCGCTGTACACTTTCGGGTGCTCGGCATCAATGGTTGATGGCAAGCTGGTCAAGTCCATATCAGAACGCGGATGCAGGAAGAATGGCACCGAGAAACGCGAGGTCTTCATCAGCTCTCTTGGCGGATTAACTACCCTGTGCGTGGTAGATTTCAGCTTGTTATTGGTTAAGCGTTGCAACATATCGCCAACGTTTACCACAATATCGGTATGGTGGGCCTTAATTGGCAACCATTCGTTGCTTCTGGTCAACACCTCAAGTCCATCGGCACTGGCACCAATCAGCAAGGTAATCAGGTTAATATCCTCATGGGCGCCAGCTCGAACTGCATCATCAGGCAACGAATCGGGGTTTTCGATAGGAAAATAATGGATACCCCTTAAAATAGAGTTACCATTGTGTACATGTTTGTCAAAATAATCGATTGGCAAACCTAAATAAGTGGCAATGGCTCTTAACAGGTGTTTACCGTTTTCTTCTAATTTTACATAAATTTCGCGGGTAACCTGGTTAAATTCAGGCAACTCCTCCAGCACTTCATTATCAGGATATTCTTTTTTAATCGGATCCCCATCAGATACTTCCTGGCCAATTTGCCAGAACTCTTTCAAATCGGCAGTTTTAGCGCCTTTTGCCGTTTCCTTGCCTGCACTGGTGTAGCCACGCTGGCCGGCCAGTTCAGGCTTTTCGTATTTGCGTTTGATTTCTACCGGAAGGGCAAAAACCGCTTTAATGTTTTCGTACAGCTTGTCAATCAATTCCTGACTTACGCCATGGTTGGTAATGGTTACAAAGCCCGAGTCGTTGAAGGCTCTTCCCAGTTCGTCGGAGAACTTTTTGCGTTGCTCCTCGTTTCCATTAATGTAGGTGCCCAAATCTAGGCATGGAATATACGGTGTAGACATATGATTTTAATTTTAATGAATATTTAAATTTAGAAAAGATATGTTAATAAAGTTTGAACCTGCCCATTTTTACCAGCTAACAATTTACAAAACAATTTGTTAAGTTATTAACAAATCTGAAAGTTCAGCGCAATTCCGGCTTTTGTCAGCAAGAAGTACATTTTTTGATTTAAAAAACTTTAATGCATCCTTTTACGTATACTTACTAAACATTGCGTACATTATATTTTCATCAGATGAAATACCTAACCATTATGGCACTAATCCTCCTATCTATGCAAGATGCAAACGCCCAAAAACCAAAAACCCTGAAAGCCACTTTTGGCATGGGCTGTTTTTGGTGCTCTGAAGCTTTATTCCAGCGATTAAACGGCGTATCGAACGTAAAGTCGGGCTATGAGGGTGGCGATATTGCCAACCCTACCTACGAAGAGGTGTGTACCGGAACCACCAACCATGCCGAGGTTATTGAAATGGAATACGATCCGGCAAAAATAAGCTACGACGAGCTACTGGAAATTTTCTGGAAAAGCCACGATGCCACCACCCTGAACAGGCAAGGTGCCGACGTGGGCACCCAATACCGCTCGGTTATTTTTTACCATAACAACGAGCAAAAAGAAATTGCCGAAAAATATAAGGCAGAGTTGAACAAAGCCAATGCCTTTGGCAAACCAGTAGTAACCGAAATTGCCAAGGCCCAGCCTTTTTATGTGGCCGAGAACTACCACCAAGACTATTACCTGAAAAATGGCGAAGCGCCTTACTGCCGACTGGTGATCTTACCCAAAATGGAAAAACTGGAAAAGCTGTTCAAAGCAAAGCTGAAACATTAAATCGTGGGAAGTTCTGGGTTGAACCATTCAGGCTTACGCCATTCAAAAGCCTAAACACGGCCACACGAAACAACCAAGCTTAATTACCTTAATTTCATGGTTGGCTATCCTATCCAAATCATGGAACCATGGAGGCATTAAGCACATTAAGGGTTATGTTAATCAAAACATGGGCTCGGCAACACGAAACAACCAAGCTCAATTAGCTTAATGGTTAAAGTAAAAAGCCTCATCCTGATCTAAATCAAGAAGAGGCTTTTTTGTTATTGTTAGCAAATCCAGGTCAGGAAAAGCGCAATCTATATTCCTATTTTCAAGCCCACGTTCAAGCCCAATCCCCCAATGTTGATATAGGATTTCAAGTCGTCGCTGGGTTGGTTCGGATTGTAATTTGCCGTACCCGCTACATTAGAGCTTGGCGTTAGCGTTTTGTGGTAATTGGTTTCCCTTACCGCGGTTGGCAAATCGTTTAGCCCAACGTTTACCTTGGTTCCGTTGGCCAAGGTTCCGGTAGCGTTAAAGCTTTTCACTTCTTTGCTATCGCTGTTTACCGATACGTTTCGATATTCGATTTCGCTAAAGAAGCTGATGTTTTTACCAATGGGGTAATTAAAGCCCGCCGCGCCTATAAAGCCGAGCGTTGGCTTAGGTTTTACCCTTTCAGAACGGGTAAGCTCAATGGCCACAAAGTTAGGGTTTACGGTTTTGGCAATGGTACCGGTTTGGTCGCTGGCCGTAGTATTGATATCTAGGTAGCCATATACGGGAACTACCGCTCCCATTTTGAGATAAGGCTTAAATTTCATTTGCGTTGGCAAGTGGAAAACCAGGCTCGGGGTTAAATCCAATGCCGAAACCTGTCCAACAGCCTCTAGTGCCAATACGCGGTTATTGCCGATGTAGCCCGTTTGCTTGGCCATGGTGTTTTTCTCGCTTTGGAAATAATTCACGCCCAATTCTACCGCCACAACATTATTGAACCTGAAACCTCCAGTTAAACCGGCACGCCAGCCCTGGCCAAACGACCCTGTTATGGTGCTTTCAGAAATCCGCGTCTGTGCACCCGACGAAGGGTTGATCGAAAACACATAATCACGTGGCTGCAACGAGCCCACATTCGGGAATTCTACCGGGGTAACCTTTAAAAAGTAGCTTCCAGTTGGCTTAAGGTAAAACCCCCTTCCTTCCTGGGCAAAAGTAGAGAGAGACGCTCCTGCTAATAATGTAGCAATCAATACAAGCTTTTTCATAACGATGAGAATTTAGGAACAAGCATATTCATTATGCTTGCATAGTATAATATTTAAACGTCATTAGGCAGCAAATGTTTTTACCTCACCCTTTTTCCTATCATTTTTTGGTCATAAACCATTTTAGATGTTTCAGTTTTGAACAAGGCATTCTACTTTTGCTAACAGTGTTAACTTTTTATTAAATGGCAGTTACAGAACGTCGGTTAAAACAGCGCGAGCAACAGAAGGAATCCATTTTGGAAGCCGCCCGCGCCATTATGCTCAAAGAGGGCTGGACTGCGGTTTCTATCCGCAAAATTGCCGATGTAATAGGCTACAGCCTGCCCGTGGTTTACAACCATTTCGAAAACAAGGATGCCATTATGGAGGATTTTATCAGGCATGGCTTTATCCTTTTGGGCGATGCCGCTCTGGCCGCAAAGGCACAATCGGCCGATCCGGCGCAACAACTTAAGCTCATTGCCATAGCTTATTACGAGTTTGCCCTTTCGCACCGCGAATACTACCAGATTATGTTTGGCCTGGGCGTACCCAATTGTGATCGCGCTAAAGAAATAGCCGAAATTGGCCGCTTTGGCGACATCATTATTGCTGCCCTCAAACAGTTGCAGGGAGGCGAATGCAGCCCCCAAACCACTTTAAAGTTCCACACTTTTTGGTCGATCCTCCATGGACTAAGCTCCATCAACATGATCAACCTTACCGCTGCCCCCGATGAACTGCAGCAAAAAGTGCTGCAAGATGCCATACAGGGCTTTATCATGAACATCAACAATTAAAAAATCACATAAAAATTAGAATAATACAATGGAATTAATAGAAGCATTGAACTGGCGCTATGCCACCAAAAAAATGAACGGACAAGCGGTACCGCAAGAAAAAGTAGACCTTATTTTAGAAGCCGCCCGCTTGGCGCCAACTTCATCCGGCTTGCAACCATTCAAGGTAATCGTGGTAACCAACCCTGAACTTAAACAAGCCTTGTTGCCACACGCCTTTAACCAATCACAAATTGTAGACTCGTCGCATCTATTGGTTTTTGCGGCTTGGGACAACTATACCCATGAGAACATTGACGAGGTATTTAACAGAACCAACCAAGAGCGTGGCGTTCCGGCCGAGGCCACTGCCGACTATGTTGCTCGCCTAAAAGGGATGTTGGTTGACCGTGAAGCCGAACTCAATTTCCAGCATGCTGCCCGTCAGGCCTACATCGGCTTCGGCATGGCTATTGCACAAGCGGCCTTACTTCAAGTGGATGCTACCCCGATGGAGGGTTTCGACAATGCCAAAGTTGACGAATTGCTGGGTCTAAGAGCCAAGAATCTGCGCAGCGTTACAATGTTGCCTTTGGGCTACCGCGATGAAACGGGCGACTGGTTAGTGGGCTTGAAAAAAGTACGTCAATCACTTGCAGATTTTGTAATCGAATTCAAATAAAATAGCTGAAAAGGCAGACTTTGGATTTGCCGAAGAAATTGCTTATCCCATTGGCAATAAAAAAGCGGGCGATTGTTTACAGTCGTCCGTTTTTTTTGATTAAGCTTTCGAAATTTTGAAAACTTCACCAATATTGATCAAACGCAGCCACTCTACATCCGCCACCCTGCACAGGCAGGTCCTTATTGTAAAAATATGTTAAAGATGAGTTACGATAAGTTTCTATCCATCAATAATCAATATATTAGCGAACATTCAACAAGTACGACAATTGATGAAACTGACCAAAATCCTTTTCGCCTTCCTGATTTCCACCTTCCTATTTAATTTATCGGCCAGTGCCCAGCAAGACAGCGTGGCCCTTAGCAATATCATTAGCAAAACCAAAAGACTTTCCGACGAGCAACCTATAGAAAAGGTTTATGTGCATTTTGACAAGCCCTATTATGCAGTGGCCGACACGGTTTGGTTCAAAGCCTATGTAACTACCGAACAGAATGTACCTTCGCCATTGAGCAAGATTGTGTATGTAGAACTGTGGACGGCCAAGGATTCACTGGTACAAACAGTTAAGCTGCCGGTTAGGAACAGCGTAGCTTACGGCAATATTCCGCTGAATATGAACACCTACAAACAGGGCAATTATTATGTAAGAGCCTATACCCTGTGGATGGCCAATTTCGACAACGCTTATTTCTTTACCAAAACCATTCCCATAGGCGAGGCGATTGACAAGCAACTCATTACCAATATTTCCTTTACCAACGAGCAGAGCGACAAAAACATCAAGACCAATGCCAAAATCCAATTTCGCGACATGACCAAAAAGGCCTATGCCAACAAAACGGTCAACTGGCAGGTCTATTCAAATTATGATGTATTTGCCAAAGGCAAGGGCACTACCGACCAAAACGGCGTACTTACCATCAGTGTAACCAGCAAAAACGGCGAACCCATTACCAAGGGCAATATTATAACCTCGCTCAGCATTAACGAAAAAGAAACCGCCAATGCAAGTTTCGATTTGAAGCAGCGCGTTAATACGGTCGATTTTCAGTTTTTCCCGGAAGGAGGCGAACTGGTTGGAGGCATTCCGAACCAGGTTGGCTTTAAGGCCGTGAGGGCTTCTGGCTTAGGTGCCGACGTGAAAGGCAGCATTATCGACGACCAAAACAACGAGATTACCGCTTTCAACAGTTCGTTTGCAGGCATGGGCTCGTTTTTCATTACACCTGAAGCCGGCAAGGTTTACCGGGCTAAAGCCACTTTTAAAGATGGCTCTACCAGTATCTACGAACTGCCAAAAGCCAATGCCAGCAGCATTAGCCTGCAGGTAATCAATTCGAATACCGAATTTGTTAATTTAAAGATCTTGGCCAATACGCCTTATTTTGAAGCCAATAAAGACAAGACTTTTTTTGTAGTGGCCCAAAACTCGAATGTGGTTTACTATGCGGCCAAAGCACCACTCAAAAACCAGGTGATCATTACCAAAATACCTAAAGGCAATTTCCCATCGGGTATTGTGCAGCTTACTTTGTTCGATGCCAACAGCAAGCCTTTGAGCGAACGCTTGGTTTTTATTCTCCATCCAAATGCCCTTAACCTGACCGTAAAAAGCGATCTGCCCTTGTACAAGCCTCGCCAAAAAGTAAAAATATCGCTCGACGCCAAGAGTGCCAGCCTCCCGGTAGCCGGCGATTTTTCGGTATCGGTAACCGACGAACAAAAAGTACCGGTTGACGAAAATAGCGAAACCACCATTTTGAGCTCGCTGTTGCTCACTTCCGACCTTAAAGGCTACATCGAAAAACCAAATTACTACTTCATCAAAACCGACGAGAAAAAACTGGCTGACTTAGACAAGCTCATGCTCACACAAGGCTATCGCAGGTTTTCTTACAAAGCCATCCTGGCCGACGAATATCCGATTGTTAATCTGCTGCCAGAACAAGGCATGAACATTACCGGCACGCTGAGAGACCGCACCGGTATGCCGATTAGAAAGGGCGCTATGCGTTTAATGGTAACCGGAAAACCGATTTCGGCCGAAACCGTAACCACCAACATGGGCGTGTTCAACTTCCAGAACCTGAACATTCCCGATTCATCGCAAGTGGTAATCAGCGCCAAGTACAATGCAAATTCGGCCAATATGATGATCATGCTCGATGGCGTTCCCTCTCCTGCGCCTTCCAAAAACCCAAACATTGCAGACGAGGTGGCCAATATCGACACCACACTATCGGCCTACCTGAACAACAGCCAAAAGCAGTACAGGTATTTGCGCACCTTAAAAACCGTAGAGATTAAAGGCGCTCCGATTAAAAAACCAAGCCATAGCGACCATGCAACCCTTTCTGGTCTTAATCCAAATCCCGACCATTTGTTAAGTGGCGACCGTTTTAGCTCGGGCTGTACAATGTTGCTGCAATGTTTGAAAACAATGGCCACCGGCCTCACTTTCGACAATGAAAATTTTTATGTTTCGAGAGATTTCAACTCGGGATCGCGAACGCCGGTTCAGGTTTTCATCAATGGAAACCCGGTTGATGCCAGAGACATCAATGGCGTAAACGCCGCAGAAGTAGAATCGGTAGAGATTTTCTTAAAGGATGACCTGGGAACCGTAGATCGTCTTTATGGAACACGTGGTGTAATGGTAATCAACACCAAGAAGGCACCTGTGGGCAAAAAAATCAGCAAGCAAGAACTGATGGACATGTTGCCCAAAACCAACATCATTACCTATTCGCCACCTGGATATGCCAAGGAAAGAGAGTTTTATGCGCCAAAATACCTTCCAGGCGCGCCAATCAACAGCAACGACTTAAGAACAACCATTTATTGGAACCCTAAGGTAATTACCGACGAAAAAGGCAATGCCAGCTTCGAATTTTTCAATGCCGACGGCAGGGGAACCTACAGAGTGGTAGTTGAGGGGCTCGACAAAAGCGGCAACCTGGGAAGAGCTGTTTACCACTATACGGTCAAATAGTTTTTTCATAAAAAAGCCCCGAAGCTATTGCTTTGGGGCTTTTGGCTTATTTAAGCGTATCTTTTACACCTGCACACAGCTCTTTTAGCTTTTGGTAGGAAGTGAATGAGTTTTTGTTCTTCTTAAAATCGATTTCTACATAGCCTGGATAAGCCTTCAGGTAAAACCGGCTACCATCACCTAAAACGATTTCGGCATCCTTTTTTTCTGCCGCATCAAAAATACGGTCGTCTTTTAAGGTACGCTCAACGTAGTCGACCACGTATTTGCTTTTCCGCTCGGGATAAGAAGCCTGAAAGTTGTAGCCTTCGTTGGTGTTCCTAATGCTGATCGATTGGCTATCAGCATGGCCACCAAATTTGCAGCCCGATGCCAATACCGCAACCAAGGCTACCATTAAGTATATTCTTTTCATATCTGTTTTATTTAATTCGTTTCAATTCTGCTGCAAAACTTCCATTTTCGCAGGCAATTATTTTGGCTATTTTTTTGTTCGCCTTTATAAATTCGAAGATAAGATCCTGGCTCTTGACGAAGCTGGTATTTTCAGTCTGCACCATGGTTTGCACCATCAAAATACCTGGCAAGCCTCCGATGATGAGCAATACCAACCTAAATCTGCTTATTGTTTTCATCGCTTCAATATTAAATAATTAAACATTAGTCGTTAATAGCCGGAACATAATTATATTTAGCATTGAGTAATTTGATAAAGCTGAAGGCCATGGACACAAACCACATGGACCAGCCCAGGTGAAAAAAACGTTGTACCAGACCTGGAAAATGCTGTTGAAACGAAGGAACAAAGCGCAGAAAAATCAAGGCCATCATCAAAAAACTTAGCAACGACAGCTTTCTCAGGTTTTGCAGCTGCCGTGACTTCCAAAGCAACACGCTTAGCCATGCTCCGATAAAAAGCAACAAGGGCACAAAACCAATTACCTCATGCCATGGATGTCCGAGATGGAAAATGGATGTCCAGGCGAACATGATTGCACAGGCAGGCGTAGCCAAAATAGGCACAATGCTTACTTCCATCTCCGTGCAAACACGCCATAAGCCTACAACGAAGCATAGGGCCATCACTGCACAACACAGCATGGCAATGGCCATAAAGCTTTCCGAATTTGCACCAATGGCACCCAGTTCGCTTACGGTATGCACAAAGGGATTATAGTTGCCGTGCAGTTCGCCGGCAATGGCCATGCTTACCCAAAACACGAAGGGCATAATGAGACCTAGGTAAAGTAGTTTTTTGGTTTTCATGATTTTTCAGGTTAATTGGCCCTATTCTTCAAATCGTCGGTGGCGGTGTTGCGGTTACGGGCCGATTTTACATTCTGGTTTCCAAAATTATAGCTGAGACTAAACGATGCCCTACGGCTGGTATAGCGGTTTACTACCTGCAGGTTTACATTCTGATATTGGAGCTTGCCTTCCCAATGGTTGGTCAGAAAAATATCGTCTACACTCAACCTGAGCTTCATCTTTTTGTTCAGCAACGATTTTTGTACGCCTGCATTCAAGGCATATTGGTAAATTGTGGTTTGTTCTACCCCAGATACGCGTGGCGAATTGAGCCAAAAGTTAAGCTCTAGACTAAAGTTGTTGGGCAGCATAAACGATTGTGTCGTATTGAAGCTATAAGCCACCTTGCTCGCGTTGTACTGGGCGCCTTCTAAATTGTTGTCGCTAAACTTATTGTAGAAAACATTAAGGTTTTGCTGCGTATTCCAGAATTTGGCTAGGCGAATAGGTACATACAAATTGACCGAGTAATTCTGTGCCCTCCCCAGGTTTGCCCTGATTACATTTACAATACGGGTTGCCTCGTCTTGCTGGCTGATCTGCGTAATCATATCATGGGTATCAGAGTAGTTAAAAGACAGTGAATATTCCTTATAACTGTAGCCCAACTCAAAATTGTTGGTAAACTGCGGCTTTAAATAAGGATTGCCCTGATCAAGCGCATATGGATCCATGTAAAACACAAATGGATTGAGCTGCTGGTAATTCGGGCGGTCTACCCTACGGCTGTAAGAATACCTGATGTTGTTGTCTTTGTTTATTTTCTGGTTCACAAATACCGTTGGAAACAAAGACAAATAGTTTCTGTCCACTACTTTGTTTTCGGTTATCGAATTGCCGTTTGAATGGGTATGCTCGGCCCTTAAGCCCAATTGCACTTGAAACACCTTCCATTCTTTCGCCACATTGGCGTAGGCAGCATTGATATTTTCCTTATATACAAAATCGTTAGAGCGTCCGAGGTTATTTTGCCAATTGCCGTTTACAAATTCTTCGGCCAGCAGGTTATTATGGGTAATAACATGGCTACTCTTCAGGCCTGCTTCAAATTTAAAGGTTTTAGAGATCGGCAACGTGAGGTCGGATTTCAGGGCATAAACATCAATGTTGGCGTCGGTGGTATTTCTCAACCCGGTGGTCTTGTTCACTTGTCCGGCACCATTCAGGTATTTCGCATCGAAAACTTCGTTCTTTTTGTTGCTGAAACCTGCATAGTCGGCATCGAAAGTCAGGCTTGCCTCTTTGCCAAAATCGTGCTTGATGTTAAAATTGGCGGTCAGATTGCTCGCCGGCGATTTTGAAATTGCCTGCTGGCTTACCGAGTTTGAAGTGCTTGTACCATTTTGCAATTCCTGGATATAGGTATTGCTCAAGTTGCCCAAATTGGTGCTTATGGTATTGGCATCAACCATCACGCCGATTACGGTTTTTTCAGACACATAGTAATCTGCGCCTAGCTTTCCGGTATAGCCCACCCCGTGGTTGTTGCGGTCAAAATTCTGGTCGAAAGCACTCGAAAGTCCATTTGACAAGGTGTTGCGGTTAACCCTGATGTTGTTGAAGTTGGTTCTGCGCATAAAACCCGCATTGCCAAAGATGTTCCACTTGTCAACACGGTGGTTCAGGTTGAGAAATACTCCTGCCCTGTACAAATCGCTTGGCGAACCGGGCATCAAACCTTGGCCACCATTAAACGAAACACTGCCATTGGTACCAAAAAACTTATTTCTTTTGAGCTTGATATTGATAATACCCGCATTGCCAGCCGCATCGTATTTGGATGATGGATTGGTAATGAGTTCGATGGTCGAAATCTGGTCGCTGCTCATGTTGCTCAGCAAGGTAGTAACGTCGGCACCCGAAAGCACGTTGGGTTTTCCGTCTATCATCACCGTAATACCGGTTTTATTGTTCAGCTTGATTTGGTCGTTCTGCCTATCGATGGTTACGCCAGGGGCTTTTTCGAGCACTTCGAGGGCTGTACCGCCCGTAGCCACGATGCTGTTTTCTACATTGAGCACCGTTTTGTCTATTTTATGCTCCACAAATGGCTTCCTGGTTTCGATAGTTACCTCTTTAAGCTGCTTGGTTAGTCCTTCCATTTTAATGGCGGGCAGCTTTACATCGGCATCGGCTACTGTAAAACGTTCTGTTTTGGTGGCTTTGTAGCCTACCAGCTGTACGGCAAGCAAGTAGTTTCCAGATTTTACCTGTTCGAAGGCAAAATTGCCATCAAAATCGGTCTGCACTGTTTTGAGGGTGGCCGTATCAGGAAAATGGAGCAGTTTAACCAAGGCATAAGGTACCGCCTCTGCTTTTTCGTCGGTAACCTTACCTGTAATTTTACTGTTTTTTTGGGCAAAAGAAGTCCCGTACGCCAATAGACAGGCTATCAGCACAATTAATTTTTTCATAATGTCTAGGGATTATATGCTCGGTAGAGCTTAATTCATCTGTTTTTTTTCATGAGCGCCAATGCCACCTTTGAAGTGGTTGGCGGATTAAAAATTTTGTCTAAATACGTTTAATAACTTTTTACTTTCAACAGGCTTCCGCCCATTATGGCTTGGTTAATCCGGCAAAACCAAAGCTCTTTTCTTTATCAAACCAGTCTCAAAACCCAATGCCTACGGTTGCATTTCGCAGGATAAACCGGCCTAAGCTTATCCCGTTCAGCATCCCTCATTCATTTTATTTTTCAACTGTACTAGTTAAATAATACACTAAGTTATTAATACAGAAAATAGATTCCAAATTTTAAGACAACTAATTTGCAAAACCTAGCTTCATGGCTATTTTATGGAGCTTTTACAGCTCGCTTTTGCACTTCAGTCCCTCTTCGGTCATCACCCATTCTTTGTATTCGCCCTGTTTATCTTCATCGGCATTGCAAGAGAAATAATAGAATTGCAGCATATAGATATTGTCGTTTACCAACAGGTGGGTTCCAACCGGCACCTTGAGGGTGATGTGCAATTCCTGGTTTCTCCAAATGCTTTCTTTTTTCAGCTGCAGCCTCGGACTAAGCACGAGCAGCGAATCTGTTTGTGTGTATTTGTAATCAATATTCTGTGCATTTTTCAACGCCATAGAAAAGGTTTTGCCCTGCGATTCGTAAGTCTGTATCATGCTGGTTTTGCCATTGTCGCTTTTTACGATTTCCAAATGCACATTTCGGGGGATGCGAAAAGGATGGTCTTCGTCGTTGTCTACCACTACCCTGTCGCCAAAATCGTCTTTGCCGATGTGGTAGGCCAAGCTATCCTCCTTGCTAAAAATCATGCTCCTGTCTACGTCGATACGGTAGGTTGGGTAGCTTTTAAGCGAAGTGGTACGCACCAATTCGGCATGCTCCTGAAACTCGGCCGAAATTTTGGCGCCATAATAAATCGTTGTAGAAACACCCACCAGCCAAATGATCAATAAGGCAAACGACAGGGTTTTGTTGATGGTGGTTTTGTTAAAGGCAACACGGATAGAGAAAAGTACCAACGCCAAAATCGGGATAAACAAACTTATAAAAGCAGCGAAAACAAGGGTATCCCTGTAGCTTTCGTTAATGATCGAGAAAGGGAAATAATCATAGGCATCCCAAAAACCCAACAAGGCAGCCAAGCAAGCGATTAGGCCGATCATAGCACCAAAACCGAAAACAATCATCAACCCGGCAATAAGCTTAAAGATGGCTTTGGCACTTCCGTTGAGGAAACGGCGTATCGCATCCAGAAATTCGGTAATTAAACTGCCCGAACGCTTCATCATCGGCTTAAAGTGTTTTTCGCCAGTCGATTTCATGTTGGCCGCAAAAGCAGCCATTTCTTCTTCAAAATTCCGCTGATAGCCATACAAATTGGTCGCTTCTCCTTTCATTTCCATTTTTTCGGATCTGGAAACCGCTCTCGGAATGGCAATCCACAAAATGAGGTAAGCCAAAATGCCCGCACCGCCAATAAAAATAGACAAGAAAGCCACCAGCCTGATCCAGCGTGCCTCGATGTTCATGTAATGGCCCAAGCCCGAACACACACCGGCAATCATGGCATCTTCCATGTCGCGATACAATTTTTTATCGCCGGTAAAACTAAAAGTCTGATTGGCCTGTGGCATTTCCTCTTCTTCGTTTTGGAAATCCTGCACGCGACCCATCTGCGCAATCACGCCTTCAACGTCGGCCATTTCAACTACCTGCTTTTGCGAAGTTGTCAAAATCTCGGTCAGCATTTCGGCAATACGGTTTTCGATATCGGTTACAATCTCAAAATCGTCGGCGTTTTTGGCAAAGTGTTGTTTAATTTCGTTCAGGTAGGTGGTAAGCACCTCGTAGGCATCTTCTTCGATGTGGATAATGGAATTTCCTATATTGATGATCAGTGTCTTTTTCATGTTTGTTTATTTTAATTTTGAATGATTGAATTTTGAATGGTCTTCGATAATTCTTTCATTCTCTCATTCAATTATTTTGTGGCCCCGTTTTGCGATGTAGTGATGGCATAGGCCAGCTCTTGCCAGGTGGTGTCGAGTTGCTTCAGGATTTCGCGGCCTTCCGGCGTAAGCACATAATATTTGCGCGGTGGCCCAGATGTCGACTCTACCCAGTTGTAGCCCAGCAGTCCATTATTTTTTAAACGGGTAAGCAAAGGATATAAAGTACCCTCTACCACCAACAGTTTTGCCTGTTTCAGTTCGGCGATAATATCGGAGGCATAAATCTCACCTCGCGATATGATTAAAAGCACACAGTATTCGAGTATGCCTTTTCGCATTTGGGTTTGCGTATTTTCTGCTATCATAATACAAAGATATATGCTTTATACAGTATTATGCAATACATAGTACTATAAAAATTCAAAAATATTTTTTAAAACACTGATATACAATGAATTAATTTTTATTAATTCTTTACCATAGCTTGCCAAAGCTTTAAAAACCCAGCCAATAACACCAAATAAAATACCGAACCGATCATTAAACCCATGTCATTTCCGAATAATATTTTAAGACTACTATTTTAGTAGTATTTATTTTGCTACCTTTGCGCCTTCAAAACCCAGATAGCATGTTCAAAAAATCGATAGCCGCCATCAAGGCCGAAGTTGCCGAAAGTTCGGAAGCCTCGTTAAAAAGAAGCCTTGGCCCCTTTCAACTGGTGCTGATTGGCATTGGGCTTACGCTTGGCGCCGGCCTATTCTCTATTACTGGCTTGGCCGCTGCCAACTATGCAGGTCCGGCCGTAACCTTGTCATTTGTAATCGCCGCATTGGGTTGCGGGTTTGCCGCCTTGTGCTATGCCGAATTTGCTTCGATGATTCCCGTGGCCGGAAGTGCCTACACTTATGCCTATGCCACCATGGGCGAATGGTTTGCCTGGATTATTGGCTGGGATCTGGTGCTCGAATATTCGGTTGGCTGTGCCACCGTTGCCATCAGCTGGTCGCAGTACCTGGTTAAGTTTCTGGCTTCCTATCATATCTATTTACCCGCGCAGTTTACGCTCTCGCCCTTTGAAACCGCCAAATTGAGCGACGGCACCATTGTACACGGCCTGATTAACCTACCAGCCGCCTTGGTGGTGATCTTGATGACACTCGTGGTGATCAGGGGTACCAAAGGCTCGGCAGTGGTGAACGCCATTATCGTATTTTTAAAAGTAGGCGTGGTCTTGGTTTTTATTGCTTTGGGCTGGAATTACATCAATCCTGCTAATTATCACCCTTACATCCCACAAAACACCGGCGAATTTGGCCATTTTGGCTGGAGTGGTGTTTTGCGTGCTGCCGGACTGGTGTTTTTTGTTTTTATTGGCTTTGATGCGGTGGCTGCTTCTGCCCAGGAAACCAAAAATCCTAAACGCGATTTGCCGATCGGCATTATCGGTTCGTTGGTAGCCTGTACGGTGTTGTTTGGGCTTTTTGGGCACGTAATGACCGGATTGGCCAATTACAAGGAGTTTGCCAACAGCGGTGCACCAGTAGCTCTCGCCATCGAAAAAACGCCATATTCGTGGTTAAGCCAGGCTATTATTTTAGCCATTTTAATCGGCTATACTTCGGTAATCCTGGTCGATTTGATGGCCCAATCGCGCATGTTTTATGCCATTAGCCGCGACGGACTTTTGCCAAAGGCTTTTTCTAAACTTCATCCCAAATTCAAAACGCCATATCAATCCAACATCCTGCTTTGTGCGTTTATTGGCTTGTTTGCGGCATTTGTACCATTAAATGTGGTAGGCGAAATGACCAGTATCGGTACCCTATTGGCGTTTTTAATGGTTTGTGCGGGCATTTTGATCCTCCGCAAAACCAATCCTGATGCCGAGCGGCCGTTTAAGGTACCGTTGGTGCCCTTGGTTCCGATCTTGGGTATCCTGGTTTGCTTGGCCATGATGGCTTTTATGCCTTGGGAAACCTGGCTGAGACTGGTGGTTTGGTTGGCTATTGGCTTGGTTATTTACCTGTTATACGGAAAAAAGAACAGCCTGCTCAGGAAATCGTTTAATAAATAGTACAGCTCGAAAAGGGTTTGAGGCAAGACTTAATAAGATAAGCAGGCTATTTTAAGGTTCAAAACAACACTTATCCACATCTTAACAACCTGGGGCGCTGTGGCTCAAGTTTTGTGTTAATGAGTTTGTTCCTTAATTATGTTGACTTATGATTATCAAACTTCAACTCCCGGCCACAGCAACAGCGACTAGACAGCAAGTATCAAAAGCTGTTGAGCAACCTACCCGTAAAGATAGAGTTAAGGCAGATCGTATAGTTATTGCAATTATTTATCTTTTGGGAATAATCGGCGCAGCCGTATTTGCTTAGCGTCTTTCAATAGACCATATATAAATCTGGCTTTCCTGCGGCAACCAAAACTACAACAACAGCGTATCAATACGGTGGGCCTGTACCATATTTAAGGTTGGCGACCAGCTGAAAATGGTAAAATGGCCATCTTGCGAGGCTACCAAGGCCAAAGCATTACGCTGGTCGTAAATAAACTGTGCGGCCGAAAGATGTCGGGTTCCTCCAATTTTTGCGGGATGCACGGTTACCGCATCGCCACCGGCAATAGGTTCCGAATACGATAATTCCTGAATATGGCCACTGCTGTTGGCCCTACCCGTTTTGGCACCAAAAGCCAGCAATTCGTAATCGTCGCTGATGATGGTAGCGCCATCTACCGCCGTAAGGCCCGACAAGTGATCGATTTCTCTTTTCAATGCGCTCTGCCAAAAGATTTCGCTGGCATTGCGATCTTTATTGGTAAGGTCGGCCAGGCCACGGTAGGGAGGCTTAAGTGCATAGCCCATGGGATGGATTACCGACTGCTCCCAGTCTTTGGTACCTTTTGGAACGACCAAGATGGCACCGCCACGTGCATGTGCCCGCATAGAAACAGCCAGCTGGATCAGGATATTGGCGGCATCGTTCCAATAAGAGTGTGCGGTTAAATCGAGCAGCGACAAGAGCATAGTCGGGCAATCGGCACTGGTGGCACTTTTTTCTTCTACAACTTTAATCTGATCGCCCTTAAGTACTGCCACGTTGGTGTATTTGCCAAAACCGTAAATACGCCGATGTTTGATCACCAATAGGCCAGGTTCTGATACATCAACCACAAAGCAGTAATTGGGTATATTGAGCGTTGTACCCCAAATATGCAGGCTATAGCCATCGTGCCATACGCCGATGTGGATACCGCTTCGCTCAACACCTGGCGCCATTTTGGTAAGGATATTGGCATTTAACGGCAGCGTTTGATGAAACAGCAACGGTTTGCTGGCCTGCTCTGGGGGCAAAAAAGCAATGGATATTTTTGGTGAATGTCCTTCCTCCTTGCGCAAACTCGACCAAAAGGCCGCATCGAGAATGGCCTCGATGACCCTCGCGGGTGGCTGTGGTGCCAAATCGACTTCGCCCTTGGCGCTGGCTTCTGCCAAATGTTTGGCGAAATGCGCCTCTATTTGCGGGGCTACCAGTTTTGCGGCCTGATATGTTGCTCTATTTACCATGTTACTAAGTTAAGTGTTTTAGTTCTGGATTTTCACCTGGCGAAAGTTGGCCAAAAGTAAATTTCTCGGGCAGGAAATTCTTGCAGATGGCTTAGCTGTGAGATTGTCAAACCGTTACTTGTTGAATTGTCCAAATGCCCAACCATTTAACAATGTCCACATAAAACCGTACTATCACCTTTCTTATCCTACATCAAGAGCCGGGCGCACCAATAGACTTATCTTTGTATCAACAAGTTTTAACAATTATGGCACAAACAGTATTGCACAAAGCCAACACCCGAGGGGTGGCAGATCATGGCTGGTTAAAAAGTTATCAAAGTTTCAGCTTTGCTGGATATTATAATCCTGAACGCATCCACTTCGGCGCCTTGCGCGTGCTGAACGACGATATCGTTACCGGGGGCATGGGTTTCGGCGAGCATCCGCACGACAACATGGAAATTATTTCTATTCCGCTTGAAGGAGAGCTGCAACACAAGGATAGCATGGGCAATGTGGCCACCATTAAAGCTGGCGAAATCCAGGTAATGAGCGCCGGAACCGGAATTTACCACTCTGAATACAACCCAGATGCTACCCATCCGGCCAAGTTTTTACAAATCTGGCTTTTTCCGAACACAAGAAATGTAACGCCTAGGTACGACCAGATTGTGCTGGACAAAACCGAACGCAAAAACGAGTTTGTACAGATTTTATCGCCAAATGCTGACGACGCGGGTGTTTGGATCTATCAAAATGCCTGGTTTAACCTGGCCACTTTTGAAGCCGGCCACAGCAAAGCCTATCCGATGCACGGCAAAGGCAACGGCCTATACATTTTCGTATTGGAAGGAGAATTGGAAGTGGAAGGCCAAAAATTAGAAACAAGAGACGGTTTCGGTGTTTGGGATACCGATTCTGTAAATATAAAAGCTATTGGAGAAGCTAAATTCTTGTTAATGGAAGTTCCGATGGAGTTCTAATCAGAAATCGGGGGTCTCGACAACAGACTCCCGATTTTTGTTTTGAGCAATTTTCCATGCCCTCCCGAGATAATGCCTAAATGCAGGGTGGATTAACACTCACAAACTCAGCAATAAAACAATCAAAGAAAATGCATACTATAGAAATCGTAGTCATCGGCACCAACAAACCCATCATGCAAACCATTGCCCGGCTGATCGACCAAAACGAAGAGTGGAAGGCCAAACTGGCTTATTCTGTGACCGAAGCCTTAAACATCTGTCTGCAGGAAAGCATCAAACTGGTACTCATTGGCGCCGGAATAACCGAGGAAGAAATAGACAGGCTTAAGCTCGAGTTGGCCAACCAACGCCCCCACTTACCCATCATTAAGCATTATGGCGGTGGCAGTGGCTTGTTGTTTGCCGAAATTCATCAGGGGTTGGGAAGTTAAAGCCCTAGGGTTCTCTACCCTAAATAATGGTCAATCGCCTTGGCAAATTAATGATAAGCGGCATACAGACGGCCACATTGCTCCTTCATGGACAACCCGCCCCAGATCGGTTTTGCCCTGACCTACCTCAAGCCATCCTTTGTGGCAAGCCAACACTTTCAATTCATTGCGATTGCACATCGTTGCCGTAACTTTTCGAAGCTCGCACAAAGGATCCAAGAATCTTATTTTTATTGCCTGCCTTCAGAAAAATGGTTCTTCATTTTCCCCTCAAAAACCACCAAT
The DNA here is from genome assembly GCF_059705275.1 of Pedobacter sp. TM02. Taxonomy (NCBI): domain Bacteria; kingdom Pseudomonadati; phylum Bacteroidota; class Sphingobacteriia; order Sphingobacteriales; family Sphingobacteriaceae; genus Pedobacter; species Pedobacter sp. TM02. The sequence continues at coordinate 512,180 of NZ_AP046530.1, read as the reverse complement.
TTTCAAATATTTTACATAAATCAAACACAACGGCACAAAACTTGTTAGGTAGTTAAAAACTATTTATAAAAATTAAATCATTAGTTATGAAAAAATTACTTTTTACTTTAATTGCAGGCGCAGCACTTTTAACGACAGGCTTGAATGCACAAGCTCAAGCTTACAAAACTGGTGCAGGTTTGGGCATCGATTTTGGCAATGGCGCTACCATGGTTGGTCCTTCAATTAAACACTTCTTCAACCAAAATAGTGCAATTGAAGGTGATGTTTTATTTGGCGGAAGTTCTACTTTGATCCAAGCATTTTATCAATACAATGCACCAATTAAAGGTGCTCCAGGCCTACAATGGTATTTAGGCGGTGGCCCAGGCATTAACTTGTACGATGGTGGCTCTACTTTTATGATCCGTCCGATGGTAGGTTTAGACTACAGAATTTCTGGTGCACCAATCGGTTTCAACTTCGACTGGAGACCAGCTTTGCAATTTTATGATGGTGGCAACAACTTCGAAGCCGGAAGATTTGGCCTAGGTATTAAATACATCTTCAAATAAGAAGATCATGTATAAAAAAAGCCCCGAGCGATATGCTCGGGGCTTTTTTATGTTTATTGGTTTGCTGGCTCATTAGTTCATTGATTTATTAGGCAATCAACTATGGGTTGCGAACCGAAAACCAATTACCATTGAACTGTCTATATGCCCATCCATTTTTTGCGAACGGCCAACTGTTGTGGCGTTGCATCTTCTTTGATGGTAGTTTTAAACCTAACGGCATCGTTATTGGTTAGGGTTACGGTCAGGTCTTGTTTCAAACCATCTCTTACAATACTCACTTTTACCGTTTCGCCCACTTTCTTGCTCGAAATTTGGGTCATTCTTTCTACCAAGGCTTCGGCAGGTACATCATCAATAGCAACGATTTCGTCGTTTACGTTTACACCGCCATTCCAGGCACCCGAACCACGCGCCACACCTGTTACGATAACTTTACCGGTAGCCCTGCTGGTTGTTGCACCAAAGTAAGGAATGCTTTTGCCTTCGTTTTCGTTCACAATATCGATACCGGCATAGCCGAAATATTTGGCAAACTCGATCGCGTCTGTGCCATTTACATATTTGGCCCAGAAATTAGTGAAGTTCATGCCACTGATTTTCTCTACCATCGCCTTGAATTCGGCATCGGTATAACCACGTTTCAAGGTTTTGCATTGCAAATACATTGCTTTCATCACATCGTCGAGGCTTTTGGCGCCTTTAGTGGCATTGGCAATTTCCAAATCCATCAATAAACCTACTACTTCGCCTTTGCTGTAGTAAGAGATGAAAGTATTGCGCGAGTTTTCGTTCGGACGGTAGGCACCGTTGATCCAGGCATCGAAACTCGACGCGGCCGCCGACATCAATTTAGAGCCTGGCGTATTCATTACCGTACCTACTGCACCAGCCAAGCCGTTTACGAATCCATCTTGCGGGGTAAAGCCTGCTCTTAGCATAAACTTGTTCTCGTAGTACGAAGTAAATCCTTCGGCAACCCACAGATTGGTGGTATAGTTTTCGTTGTCGTAATCGAATGGCCCTAAAGCAATTGGGCGCAATCTTTTGACGTTCCACAAATGGTGATACTCGTGCGCTACCAATCCTAAGAAACCATTATAGCCCCTAGGCGTACCATAGGCATTGCGTGATGCGCCTAAAACAGTTGAGTTTAGGTGCTCTAAACCGCCACCACCTTGTTGGTAGTTGTGCACGATGAAAGTATAGTGTTTATTCGGATTTTCGCCGTACACCGCCGTAGCCTGTTCTACAATTTTGGCCATGTCTACTTTCAGGCGCTCCTTGTCGTAATTGCCGCCACCGTACATGGCTACTTCATGCCTTACGCCAGCCGCATTAAATTCGAATACATCCTGGTTACCCACTTCAATCGGGCTATCGAACAAAATATCAAAGTCAGGCGCGGTATAGGTGAACTTTTGACCCGGAACCGGCTCCAATCCGGTACTTACCTTATCCCATTTGCCAAAAGGAATAATCTTAACCGTACTTGGCGTCTTGATCATCCCGGCAGGATACATAAAAATATTGGCCGACGAAAGGAAGGCATGCGAAGCATCGATAAATGCCGTACGCACCGAAATTTCGAATGCATAAACCCTATAATTGATTTTTACGGCATTGGCTTTGGCATTGAAAATCCTCCAGGTATTTTTGGTTACTTTTTCTACCTTAACGGCTTTGCCGTTGGCGGTTGCACCAAAGCTTTCTACGCTTTTGGCAAACTCGCGCACCAAATAAGAACCTGGGGTCCATACCGGCATTTTTACATCGACATAGCTTTTCGACGCAATGCCCGATAGGTTCATTTCTACTTCCGCATAATGTGCCTGCGGCTCTTTGAAGCTTACTTCAAAGTTTATTTTTACTTGTGATTTGGCTGCCATAGTAATAGATAGGAGTATGACTAATCCGAAAATTGATTTATTCATTACTGTTATTTAATGATAGTTGAAAGTTTAAGGACAAATTTAAAATTTCTAAGTTTTTAAAGGCATATATTTATGTAATAAGCTGTAACATACTTAGTACATCAAATGATTAGAAAAACAAATAAATATTTTTGTACGTTAACCCATTGGATTAAACACACGCATGAAAATCAGGTATATCATCTACATCCTCTTAGCCATAGGCTTGGCCTATTTGGTTTATTATAGAATTTCTGAAAACAAAAAAATCGCGGCCGAAGGCAATGGGGCCAAGGCTGGTGGCGGCCCAGGCGGCAAGAACGGCAAAGGAGGCAAAGGCGCTCCACCATTGGCTGTAGAGGGCGTAGTGGTGCAAACCGCCAGATTTGACAATGACCTCGAAATTACGGGAAGCATAGAACCCAACGAATCGGTTGTACTGCGTGGCGAGGTATCGGGCTTGGTAACCGGCATCTATTTTAAGGAAGGCAGCCATGTAAGCAAAGGCGCTTTGCTGGTTAAAATAAACGACAGGGATATTCAGGCACAACTGAAAGATGCCCTAACCAAGGAAAAGCTTTCGGCCACCAACGAGAACAGGGCCAAGCAACTGTTGGCCAAAGGCGCCATCAGTCAGGAAGAATACGACACTTCGTTAGCCGACCTGCAATCGCTAAAAGCACAAACCCAACTGATCAGGGCGCAGTTGGCTAAAACTTCGATTTTGGCACCTTTTAGTGGCCAAGTTGGCTTAAGGTCTATTTCTGTGGGCGAATACCTGACCCCATCAACCACCATTGCCAATTTGGTAAGTACCAATCCGGTAAAAATCACCTTCTCCATTCCAGAAAAATATGCTGGGCAAATCAATCAAAATGCCAACATTGATTTCCACATAGACGGTTCGCACCAAACCTTTAAGGCCAAGATATTTGCCTTAGAGCCGGGCATTAACCAAGCAACCCGTACGCTACAAATCAAAGCCCTGGCACCCAATGCCGACGGCAAGCTTTTGCCGGGCTCGTTTGCCAAGGTTAAACTGGCATTGGCGACCATTAACGATGCCATTTTGATCCCGAGCGAAGCCATTATTCCGGTGCTGAACGGAAAAACCGTTTACATCAGCAAAAACGGATTGGCACAACAGGTAAAAGTAGAAGCAGGCAACCGCACTGCCGAGCGCGTACAGATCACTTCGGGCCTCAACGTAGGCGACACCGTATTGACCACAGGCGCCATGGCCCTTAAACCTAAATCTCCGGTAAAAGTTAAACTGGTAAAAGCTAAGTCATGAGTATTTCGACCACCAGTATCAAACGTCCGGTTCTTGCCATTGTAATGAACCTGGTCATTATCCTGTTCGGGGTAATTGGCTATAACTTTCTGGGCGTACGCGAGTACCCGTCTATCGATCCGGCCATTGTTTCGGTGCGTACTTCCTATCCGGGAGCCAACGCCGACATCATCGAATCGCAAATTACCGAACCTCTGGAAAAATCAATCAATGCCATCGACGGTATTCGCAATATTTCTTCTTCCAGCAACCAGGGAACGAGCAACATTACCATCGAGTTTAACCTCGACAAAAACATAGACGAAGCGGCCAACGATGTGCGCGATAAAGTGTCGCAGGCGGCCAGAAGCTTGCCAAAAGACATAGACGGCTTGCCGATCGTGAGCAAGGCTGATGCCAATTCGGATGCGATCATTTCGATGACCATCCAAAGCGACAAGCGTGGGGTAACCGACCTGAGCGATTTTGCCGAAAACGTAATCGCCGACCGCATCCAAACCATTCCGGGTGTAAGCAGCGTACAAATCCAGGGGCAGCGCAAGTACGCCATGCGTATCCGTATCGACCCTACCAAACTGGCTTCTTATGGCCTGACTTCGCAGGATATTGTAACGGCACTTGACCGCGAAAACGTAGAATTGCCATCGGGAAAACTGACCGGAGCCACTACCGAGCTGATTGTAAAAACACTGGGCAAGCTCACCACGGCCGACGAGTTTAACAACCTGATCCTTTCTAGCGACAGCAACAATGTAGTGAAGCTACAGGATGTGGCCTTTGCCGAAGTGGGTTCTGAAAACGAGGAAACCGTTTTACGCGAATCGGGCAAACCCATGGTGGCTATTGGTATTATTCCGCAGCCCGGCGCTAACTACCTCGACATTAGCAAGGAGTTTTATAAACGTTTTGCCAAACTGGAACAGGACGTACCTCAGGATATTAAGCTCAAGGTAGCACTTGATACGACCCTCTTTATCAAACGTTCGGTAACCGAAGTGGCCGAAACCATTTTGCTTTCGCTGGTCTTGGTAATTTTGATCATTTACCTGTTTTTTAGGGATTGGGCTATTGCCTTCAGGCCATTGATCGATATTCCGGTATCGCTCATTGCCACGTTCTTTATCATGTACATTTTCGGCTTCTCCATTAACGTACTTACGCTTTTGGCCATTGTACTGGCAACGGGCCTGGTGGTTGACGATGGCATTGTGGTAACCGAGAACATCTTTAAAAAGGTGGAGGAAGGCCTATCGCCAATCGAAGCGGCCATTAAAGGCTCGAACGAGATTTTCTTTGCGGTAATTTCCATCTCCATTACCCTGGCCGCGGTATTTTTGCCGGTAATTTTCTTACAAGGCTTTGTGGGGCGGCTTTTCCGCGAGTTTGGGGTGGTTATTGGCGCGGCCGTACTCATATCGGCCTTCGTATCATTAACCTTAACCCCGATGCTGAATGCCTATCTGATGAAAAAAGGAGGCCACACGCCATCGAGGTTTTACAACTTTACAGAGCCTTATTTTGTGAAGCTGAACGAAAGCTACAAGGACAACCTGAACAAGTTCTTGAACAGGCGCTGGATTGCCGTACCGCTGATTTTGATCTGTATGGGGCTGATTTTCCTTTTCTGGAAACTATTGCCGAAAGAAACTGCTCCTTACGACGACAGAAGTGCCATCAACTTGAACGTAACTACGCCAGAAGGTGCTTCTTTTGCCTACACCGACCGTTTTATCTCAAAGCTGAACACAATGATTATTGATTCGGTTCCCGAGAAGAACGTGTTGATTACCATTACCTCGCCAGGTTTTGGCGGAGCTGGCTCTACAAATTCGGGGTTCATGCGCATGGGCCTGATCGACCCCGACAAACGAGAGAGAAGCCAAAAAGACATTGCTGATAAGCTGACCAAAGCCACCAAAAAATATACCGAAGGCAAGGTAACCGTTACGCAGCAACCTACCATTTCTGTGGGCCGCAGAGGCGGTTTGCCCATCAGCTATATTATTCAGGCGCAAAACTTTGAGAAGCTGCGCGAAAAAGTGCCTCAGTTTATGGACGAGGTTGCTAAAGACCCTACTTTTACCACTTCAGATGTTAACCTGAAATTCAACAAACCCGAAATAGACCTTACTATTGACCGCGATAAGGCCAAAAACTTGGGCGTTTCTATTGTTGACATTGCCCAAACCCTGCAATTGGGGCTTAGTGGCCAGCGTTTCTCTTATTTCTTTATGAACGGCAAGCAATATCAGGTAATCGGCCAGTTTGATGTGAGCGACCGCAAGGAACCGCTCGACCTGAGTTCGGTGTATGTAAGAAACGACAAGGGGCAGCTTATCCAATTAGACAACCTGGTCACAGCCAAGGAAGAAAGCAGTCCGCCACAATTATACCGTAACAACCGTTTCATTTCGGCTACGGTGTCGGCAGGTTTATCGCCGGGCAAAAGCATTGGCGATGGCATTGCGGCCATGGACAGGATTGCAGCTAAAGTGCTCGACGAAAGCTTCTCTACCGATTTAAGTGGCGAATCGAGGGATTTTCAGGAGAGTTCTTCCAACACCCTTTTCGCGTTCGGCTTGGCCTTATTGTTGGTTTATCTGATCCTTTCGGCACAGTTCGAGAGCTTCAAAGACCCCATCATCATTATCCTTACAGTGCCAATGGCGGTAGCTGGTGCATTTTTATCCCTATGGCTGTGCGGACAAAGCTGGAATATCTTCAGCCAAATCGGTACCATCATGCTGATTGGCTTGGTAACCAAAAACGGCATTTTGATTGTAGAATTTGCCAACCAGCTTAAAGAACAGGGCAAATCGGTACACGACGCCATTAGAGAGGCAGCGGTTTCGAGGTTAAGGCCAATTTTGATGACCAGTATGGCTATTGCCATTGGTGCATTGCCTATTGCCATGGCCTTGGGCGCGGCGGCCAAAAGCCGGATGAGTATGGGTACTGTAATTATTGGTGGTACTTTGTTTTCGTTGATCTTGACCTTGTTCGTTATTCCGGCCATTTATTCGTACTGGTCTAAAGAACACCAGGAAAATACCGAGTTAAAAGAATCTTTAAACGCCGCGCTGGCCGACGAAGGCCAAGACAAAAAATAAGGAGAGCATGAAGGGAAGGAATAAAAGCCATTCAATCGTTCCAAACCCGATCATTCAAAATTTAACATACATGAAATTAAAGTATTTTATATTTTTTATCGTTGGAAGTTGGGCTGGCTTATGCAATACAGCAACGGCGCAGGAGAAATTAACGTTGCAAGACGCCATTACCATTGCCCTGCAAAACAACTACGATATCAAGCTGATCAACAACACCGCCGCTATTGCCAAAAACAACGCCAACGCGGGCAATGCCGGCATGTTACCAACAGCATCGGGCACATTTAGCACGGGTGGAAGCAGGCAAAACACTGTTCAAACGCAATCTAGCGGTACGCAACGGGTAACCGATGGCGCCAAAAGCACCAACATGTCGTATGGAGTAGGCCTAGATTGGACCATTTTTGATGGCTTTAAGATGTTTGCCAACTACGACCGGTTAAAGGCTTTAGAGCAACAGGGCCAGGTAAATGCCAAAGCACAAATCCTCACCACGATTTCTGATGTGATTACGGCCTATTTCAACATCGTAAAGCAGCAACAATTGGTGGTCGCTTCTGATAGCGCCCTCGATATTTCTAACCTGAGGCTCAAAATTGCCAACAACAAACTGGAAATTGGCCGCGGTTCTAAACTCGATGTATTGGCCGCCAAAGTTGATTACAACACCGATACTTCTACCTACCTGCAACAAAAAAACCAGTTGGCTACTTTTATGGTTACCTTAAACCAGCTAATGGCTCGCGACGTGAACACCAAATTTTCGGTAGCAAGCGACATCACGATAGACAACACCCTCAATTATACGGAGCTGGCCAACCAGATGCAACAACTCAATCCTTATTTGCAGAGCGCCATGCTGAGCAAGCAAATTGCCGAGCTGAACCTGAAGCAGGTCAAAGGCAACCGCTATCCGCAAGTCAGCCTCAACAGTGGCTATGAGTTTTCGCGCAGCACTACCCCTACCGGCTTTAATACCAAGTTTAGGGCCAACGGTTTAACTTACGGGGTAACGGCCAGTGTAAACATTTTTAACGGCTTTTTGCAACGCCAAAACGAACGCAATGCAAAGGTCGAAATCAGCTCGGCCAGCCTTTCGTTAGATAAGGTGAAACAAGACATCAGCGCCCAGCTAACCAGCGCCTACCAAAACTACAGCACCTTTTTAGAACTGGTTAAACTGGAGCATCATAACGTTGACATTGCCAACCAGAATTTGGATATCACCTTAGCGAAATACCGCTTAGGCAGCATTGCGCCACTGGAGCTAAGGGAAGCGCAACGCAATGCCATCGATGCCAATAGCCGCTATATCGATGTGCAATACCAGGCCAAACTGGCCGAAATTGCGCTAAAAGAAATCAGCGGTACGTTAAATATTCAATAAATTGCTATTTTTAGTGCATGATTTTAGTTGCAGATAGCGGTTCGTCCAAAACAGACTGGATGGCCTATAGTCCAAATCAGATCTTATCTTTCAGTACGCAAGGCATTAATCCTTATTTTGTAAATGCGCACGATGTGGTCAAAATCCTTTCCAAAAACAAGGAAATTGCCCCTTATGCCACGGCCGTGAAAGAAGTTTATTTTTTCGGCTCAGGCTGTTCGTCACCAGACAAACACGAGATTATTTCTAACGGACTATCTGCATTTTTCACCAAAGCCTTCATCAGCGTAGACCACGACCTGATTGGTTCTGCCTATGCCACCTGTGGCGACAAAAAGGGACTGGCCTGCATTTTGGGTACCGGATCTAACATTTCGTATTACGATGGTAAAAATGTACACGATGGCAAACACGGCCTGGGCTATGTGTTGGGCGATGAAGGATCGGGCACCTATTTTGGCAAAAAAATACTGCTTTCTTTTCTGTATCAAACCATGCCTGCCGATTTATGCGAAGCTTTTGCCAAGGCTTATGAGGTAAACAAAGACATCGTTATCGAAAACATCTACCAAAAGCCTTTGCCTAATTCGTACCTGGCGGGATTTAGCCGTTTTATGAAGGCACACCAGTCGCATCCATTCATCCAACAGGTGCTTCACGATGGCTTTCAAGAGTTTATAGATACCAATGTAAAAGACTATAAATCATATCGCAGCCTCGACTGTAATTTTGTGGGTTCTATTGCTTATTACTATCAAGACGAATTGCGTGCTACTTTTGCGGCCAACCACATTAAAGTGGGCAAAATACTCCAAAAGCCCATCGAAGGAATTTTCGATTATATCCTTAAAAGGGAAGGCATTACCTTACAAATGAGTTAACCACTTACGAAGCTTTGGCAGCTCCGTAAGTGAACTTTTTCATCATTAGCTACCCCGCCCTTGGGCACCTCTCCATCGGAGGGGAATGGGAAATTTATTATCTTATTAGCCAACTATCTTTAAAGCTTCGATAGGTAGCCACCAACTACTTACTCACTTCAAATCATCTGCTTCATAGCCTTTCAATAGCCAATTGCCTTTGGCATCCTGCTCATAGCTAGCTTTATAGTTGGAAGCCGGCGGAATGGTAAAATGGAAACTGAACTGCCGGGCCGTTGGATCTTTGGGGATAAAATGATCTTTGATGGCGTTGGCGGTTGCTTCTATCAGTTCTTTGGGATGTGCTTTCATGGCTTGCTGTTGATGAGCTGGTGTTCTTCAAATTCACTTTCATTGCCTGTACGGTCTACTGCGGTTACCGCATAGGCATTTAAAGGGATTGAGGTTTTGGCCCCTTTAACAGTCGCTAAGATATCCAAAAATTCGTCTTTGCGGTTCAAAATCCTGTAGTTCCATTTATCGCCATATTTAAAATAAACCACCCACCTAAACACATCGCTTTTTTCTGGATGGCTCCACCTGATCTGCCATAGCGAATCTTTGGAGACAACGGCAACCTCAGGTTTTTTAGGTGCCTTTTTATCCAGCCATTCGCTAGGCGGTACCAAGGCTTGTTTCTGGTACGGCCCATCAATTAATCCCTGCCGCAGTTTTTCGTGTTTAACCAGGCCAGCCATGCTCCAGTGCAAAGCACCTTTGCTATTGGGCAGCATGCCCCGGGTAATCATAATCTGGTTGATGATTTCGTCTACATTCTTCTCGTCGCCACCCAAGCCGATGTTCATGCCGGGCCACAGGTGCCTGCCTTTGGTATTTTCAGACTGCCACCAGCCTAGCAGCACCGGAAAACTCAGCCTTTGCGCATTGACTGTCCAATACAACTGTGGGCTGAAATAATCGACCCAGCCTTTATTAAGCCATAATTTGGCATCGGCATAAAGCTTATCGTATTGGTCCATCCCTTCGATGGATTCGGGGTAACCCGGACGCCAAATGCCAAAGGGACTAATCCCAAACTTCACGTATTTTTTCTCGGCCTTGATTTCCTTGTAAACCTTTTCGATAAAGCTGTTTACGCTTTCTCTACGCCAATCGCCACGGCTCAATTTACCGCCGCTTTGCTGATAAGCGGCCCAGCTTTGGTCGTCGGGAAAATCGGCACCACCATTGTACGAATCGTAAGGATAAAAATAATCGTCGAAATGTACGCCATCAATATCATAACGCTTTACAATGTCTTTCACTACCGCCAGCGAGTGATCCTGCACTTCTTTTTTCGACGGATCCATCCAATACTGCCCGTCTTTCAGTTTGACCACCAAATCGGGTTTGGCCTTTACGATAGATTTGGCACTGGGCTCGCCACCCGATAAGTGATGGGCACGGTAAGGATTGAGCCATACATGCAGCTCCAAGCCTCTGTCGTGCGCCGCTTCTACCCAAAAAGCCAAAGGGTCGTAATAAGGTTCTGGCGCTTTGCCTTGTGCGCCGGTCAGGAAAAACGACCAAGGTTCTAAACTGCTTTCATAAAGTGCATCGGCCTGTGGCCTGATCTGCAAAATGGCCGCATTGAAATTCAATTTTTTAAGCAGGTCTAATAAGGCAACGGCCTCCTGCTGCTGTTCGGCCGGACTTAGGCCAGGCTTGCTGGGCCAGTTGATGTTAGCCACGGTGGCAATCCACCCAGCCCTGAACTCCTGCATGGCTTTAGGTGGTCTGTTCAGTGCTTCGTTGGGCGTTGTTTGCACCTGGCCATAAGCATTGAGGCTTAACAAGGTTGCCAGGCACAGTATGGTGTTCTTCAATATCATGAGATTGGGTTTGATAGCAAACAGACCATAGCTTTATGGGCTATGGTCCGTTTCATTATAATTCTAAATTGATGTGGTTAGTTTACGCCACCTTTGCGGGTTGCTTTTACCTGTGGAGGCCAAACGCCTGGCTTGCCCGTACGCTCGTTAACCGGCAAAGTAATTCTTTCGTTCGAAGTTTTTTCCGGATCCTCACAAGCCATGTACACCAAAATAGCGGCTAAAATGGCATTGCTTCTGATTTCGTCGAAAACCAATTTATCATAGCTATCGCGGTTGGTATGCCAAGTATAGCTGCCGTAATCCCAGCTGGTAGAGCTTAAGGAGAAACCCGGCGCACCCACGGCTACAAAAGAAGCAAAATCTGAACCGCCACCGCCTGGAGCACCAGGGAAATTAGTTTTGATCTGATTTTTGATGGTATCAGGTACTTGGGCCAACCATCTGGTTAAATAATCTTTGGCTTTGGCGAAACCTTGTCCCGAAAGGTTAACCACGCGGCCGGTTCCGTTGTCTTGGTTAAACAAAGCCTGCAGGTTGTTCACGATTTCTGGATGGTCTTCTACAAAGGCTCTCGATCCGTTTAAGCCCTGCTCTTCGCTGCCCCAATGGCCAACCAAAATGGTTCTTTTCGGGTTTGGATAGAATTTCTTCAACAAACGCATGGCTTCCATCATCATAATGGTGCCCGAGCCGTTATCAGTGGCACCACTGGCACCATCCCACGAATCGAAGTGGGCCGATAGCATCACGTACTCGTTTGGCTTTTGTGTGCCTTTAATTTCGGCAATGGTATTGAAGGTTGGCACCATGCCCAGTTCTTTTGATTCGGAAACAATATTAAGCACCGGTTTTGAACCATAAGTAGCCAGACGGTAAACCAGGCCATAATCTTCTACCGATAAATCGACCGTAGGAATCTTGGTGGTATTGGCACCAAAAATCTTATCTACGCCCCAGCCTTGCGACCAGTTGTTGATGATGATGCCCGCAGCACCTGCTTTTTCGATGGCTAAAGCCAAGTTTTTTGCGGTCAAACCAGTTTTGGCCAAGCGGTCTTTCCAAGCTTTAGCGGCTTCATCTTTTTCTTTTTTGAATTTGTTGTACAGGTCTTTCGTCGCAAATTCCTCCCAGTTTTTGTCCGGGCGACCGGATACCGGATTCATCGAAATCATGACCAATTTGCCTTTTACGTTAGGCAACCAATTTTGAAAGGCGATTGAATCGGCCACTTCTGGCAAAATAATGGCTTCGGCTTTCACGCCTTTGCCCGAAGTTGACGGGCTCCAAGCCAGTTGCGTGCCTTCTAAGGTTCTTACCCTTGGACTGATCAGATCGATGTGGCTTACGCCTCTTTGCCAGCCACGCCATTCGCCCCATTTTTCGTTCCTGGCTGTAATGCCCCAGTCGCCATATTTTTTTACGGCCCAATCGTTAGCCTGTTTCATTTGCGGACTGCCTACCAAACGGGGCCCAACAACATCCAACAGCTCGTGAGCCAGTTTCTCGAGTTGCGAATTGCTGTTTTCTTCGTTCACAATATTGTTGATGACAGGGTCTTTGCTGCTTTGAGCGAAACTCAAACTGCCGCAGCACATGCTGGCACCAATAAACATTGCAGCGGCATACCTTGCTGCAGGAAAGCCTTTGGGATGTAGAAAAGTTTTCATCTGTTCAAATTTTGTTTTAACGGTAATGAAATAGCCAGGGATTGATTTTTAAAGCAAATGGCCTCGAAAATCATAGCGGTTTCACGAATTATCCTTAAATAGTTTAGTTAATACTCGAAAGATAGAACTTTAGGGCCATTTTAACAATAAAGAGAAAGCCCCTGTGGCGATTGGGAAACACCAAGGGGCTTGTTATCAAATAAGTTACAAATTGACCTCTTACTGGCCTATGAGTATTGTTAGTTCATTTCCATGGAATTGGATTAAAAATCCAAAGTTATTAGGACGGGATGGCACATCCCGACCAGCTTTAAAAATAATTTTAGCCCTAAACGCCCCGCATTACCCCAATCTGCTTACCTGCCCAATCAGGGAAAAGGATTTTATCATTGTGGATGCCCAAATGCTTGTCGGCCACTTCGCTGAATACGGCCCTAAAATCGGTGGTTACGGCTAAATCCCTGCCATCTTCGAGGTTTTCTTTGGCTAATGGATTAACGATGCCGTGTACCAAACCGCCATTTACATCGTTGCCCAAAATAAAATTACATGAAGCCCGCCCGTGGTCGGTACCCCCGGTACCATTTTGCGCAACCGTACGGCCAAATTCGGTCATGGTCATTACCGTCACCTCATCTTGGTATTTGCTCAAGTCGGTCCAGAAAGCCATGATGCTATTGCTCAGGTCGTTTACATTGCGGGCAAAAATGCCAGTTTCGGTGCCTTGATTAAAGTGGGTATCCCAACCGCCCGATTCGGCAAAGGCTACTTCCAGGCCCACGTCCATTTTAATGAGCTGCGCAATCTGTTTGAGCGAGTTGCCTAGTGCCGTATTCGGATAAACGGCGTTATATTCGGGCTTATAGTTTTTGGTATCGGTTTTTTGGAGCATTTTAATCGCTTCGAAGCTTTCCTTGCCTGTATCCTTCAACAAGCCCGACGAAGTTTGATCGTACAGGTCTTCAAAACTCTTCGAAGCCATGTTGGCTCCTGCCTGGTTACCACGCAACTGGATGTTGAAATCGGCCAGGTTGCTGATGGCTACTGCCGGATTTTCGCCATAAAACGACCTTGGCAGCGAAGAAGTTAAACTTACGCCTTGAAACGGCGTAGCGGCCTCGTGTCCTAATAAACCCACGGCCCTATTGAGCCAACCGGTTTCGGTACCTTTGTTAAAAGGCGTACCCGATTCCATAAAATCCTGTGCATCAAAGTGCGAACGTGTATTGTTGGGCGAACCAATGCCGTGTACAATGCCGAGGCGCTTTTCGCGGAACATTTGTTCGAATACTGCCATGGAAGGATGCAAACCAAAACGGCCATCCAGATCAATCAGGGGCTTGTTTTTTCCACCTTGTGCAGCCGACATAAACAAATTGGGGCGAACCGCCTTTAAATAATTGTCGGTAAAAGGCGTAACGGCCATCAAACCATCCATGGCGCCACGCTGAAAGATGCACACCATGATTTTACGTTTTTTGAACAGGCCCGGGGCTACGGTACCCGCGACGGCATCGGCCAAAAATCCGGGTATGCCACCCAAGCTAATTCCAAATAAGGCCAAGCCTCCAGCTTTGATAAATCCTCTTCTCGAAGTCATGATAAATTTTATTTACGTTGAAATTCTGGTGATCCGATAATTACCCCTACTACTTGTGCCAACATGGAATTGTTTCCTGCCTGTTGGCCCGGCATATTATTAACTAAGGCTTTTTTGCCTTTTGGTTTCATTTGATCCGCATTTTCGCCCATGATATTGGCATCTTCGTTCGCCATCGCGTTCATTTGCTGAGGCGCCGCATTTTGAGCTGCGGCTTTAGCCACGTTGCTTTCCAAATCTGGATTGTTAAGCATAGGCTTTAGCCTCGATATGGTTTCGTCGAGCTTGCGTTCGGGCATCATCAGTTTACCATAAATATTTAAGGCCGCTTCGGCGCTTTCGGGTTCGTGGTTGTTGTTGAGGGCAGCCAGGTCGAAGCTGATGCCCGGAATACGTTGCGAAGCCAGGGCCAGTCCAAAGTTCATCCTGTTTAGCAAAGAACCTGTATTGATCCAGTACTGTCCGCGGTCTGGGAAGCCTGTTGGCGCTTGATAATAGTACATTTGCTGTCCCATTTTATTGATCCAGGTGTACAATTGATAAGGTTGCTTAATTGTAGCATCCAAACTGCGAACCGCGCTGATAGCCAATTCAAATGGCGATTTGGTTTTCTCGCGCAGGGCATCGGCCGACCAGAATTCAGGCGCACTGGCCATGGTCATCAATACTTGCCTGATATCGCCATTGCTGCTGGTAAATGTCTTGGCCATTTTATCGATCAGGCTTTGGGGTGGATTATCGCTTACAAAACGGACGGCAATTTTCTTTGAAATAAACTTGGCTGTTGAAGGGTGGTGGGCCAGCAATTCGAGCAATGCCACACCTTCTTCGTAACCGCCACCTGCCTTAAATTTCTTGCCCAATACTACTTTCTCGCCATTATCGTGACGGTTCATGGCAAAAAGAAAGTCGCCTTCGTGCACAAATCCCTGCTGGCGCAATTTATCATCGCCTACACGTTCCATCAGCTTTTTGATAGGCGCACCATAGCCGTTTTCGCCCATGGGGGCAATGGTCCATCCGGTTAAAACACGTGCGGCCTGGGTTACGTCGGTTTGGGTATAGCCTCCATCAACGCCCAGGGTGTGCAGTTCCATCACTTCGCGGGCATAATTTTCGTTAAGGCCTTGTTTTTTGTTTTTGGCATTGGCCTTTGCTTTTTGCATGAGTGCCTCTAGCCTTTTACGCGATTGTGCCTGGCGATTACCGGTTGCCATCATCTCATTGGCAGGCTCTTCCATCGGAACCACATTATTGCCTGTGCTGCTGAAATTATCCAAATACATAAGCATGGCCGGCGATTTGGCTGTAGCCAACAAAAGCTTGTCGAATGGGCCAAACACATTAGGTCGGATCACATCGCGCTCGTAGGCGGGCACAAAAGAAGCGCACTGGTTTTTGCTGAGCGATACATTAAAGTGGTTGAACCAAAAATCGGTCATGAGTTCACGCAACTGGTTGTTGCTGTAGGTAGCCCTTAATATTTTTTGGTTGATAAACTGCCGGTATAATTCCTGCTGTGGCCTATAGCCTTTGTCTTGCATGTACTTGGCCATGGTAGCCGCATACTCTTTTCTGTTGGCATTGTTTACCGAGTCTTTCGGAATATAACCATCCCTAACGGCAAAGCGAACCAGCTGTGCCCTGCGCGGGAAGATGTTTTCTACCTCGGTATTGCTCAGGTTAATAGCATCGAGCCTGGCCAACATGGGGTCAAGCTCTGCATCCGATTGATTGCCGGCCAACTGTTGCTCGAACCATTTTTCGAGGCCCATTTTCACCACGGCCTGTACATCGCCTGGCCGGGCGCCATAACTGAAACGACTGAGCAAATGAGCGGCGGCCTGCTGTTCGGTTAAACCGGCCTGTTTGTAGGGGAGCACAAACTTTTCTCTTCCACGGGAATTTACAAACGAAGAAAAAACAATAGCCAACCCAAATGCAAGCAGGCAAAAGTAGAAGTGGTGAATTCTTTGTTTCATATTTCAGGACAATTACCATGCTATGACAACAGAAAAACCATAAAGATTAATCGTATTTTACGAAAAAACAAAAACTTAACATGGAATATCTATAAAACTTCTCCAACACCCTCCAAAAACAAACCCCATTCCAACTTACATCGGAACGAGGTTGCCTATTAACCGTTAATATTTATTATTTAATGATCAAAGTGCTGATAGAGTGTGCTTCGCTTACGGTTTCGGCGGCCTGACCGGCTATCCAGAGCTGATAAGGCAATTTCTGATCGGTTGTATTCATTACCACCACCACTACCGAACCATCAGGGTTTTGGAAAGCGGTACTGCTTAACATGGTACGGCTTGGTGCGCTGATAATTCTTTTGGCACCCGGCTTAATGTATTTAGAAAAATGGCCAATGTAATAAAAGGAGTTGGTATACATCAGCTTACCCGATTTCACATCGGCATGCACTGGCGCAAAGCAGAAATTGCCCACATGATTTGGCCCACCGTTTTCGTCGAGCAGGATATTCCAATCGGTCCAGGCAGCGGTACCGGCATTAAAATCATTGATCATCGATAGGCCATAGCGTTCGCCAAGGCTCCAATCGTTGAGGCGGTCTAAGCTGAATTTCTCTACACAACCTTCGGTAAAAATCAGTTGTTTGGTTGGGAAAGCCTCTTTTACCCTTTTCAGGTTTTCGAAGTTCTGGTTGCTGCCTGTCCAAGTTTCATACCAATGGAAACCGATGCCCCACAAGTATTTTTCGGTCTGCGGATCGCTGAACAAGGTTGATGCCCTTTGGTAAATCAGGTCGCGGTTGTGATCCCAGCCAATCAGTTTTTTGCCAGCCATGCCATTTTTATGCAAGGTTGGTCCCAAAAAGTTCTTGATAAAATCTCTTTCTTCTTCGGCGGTATAGATGCACGATTCCCAGCGTTGCGTAGCCATCGGTTCGTTCTGTACGGTAAGGCCCCAAACCGGCATACCTGCTTGCTCATAGGCCTGGATAAATTTGACGTAATAGTTGGCCCATGATTGCTGAAAAGCAGGCAATAAAGATCCTCCTTTGAGCATGCTGTTATTGCTTTTCATCCAAGCCGGCGGGCTCCAGGGGCTCACAAAAAGGTTAACCTTTCCGGCCGTTGCCTGCGCCTGTTTAATCATGGGGATTTTGAACTTGCGGTCGTGGTCGATGTTGAAGGTTTTCAAATCCTTGTCGCCCTCGGCTACATAGGTATAGGTATCGCTCGAAAAATCGCAGCTGTTGATGTTGGTCCGCACCACGGTATAGCCAATGCCTTTGTTTTTATCGTAATAGGCCGTTAGCAGTTCCTGTTGGGTAGCTTTGGGTAATTTGGCAAATACTTCTGCCGAGGCATCGGTAATGGCGCCTCCAATTCCGATCAAGGTTTGAAAGGTTTTGGCGGGATCGACAAAAATACTGGTTTGTGTTTCCAGGGGCTGCTTGGCGGGTTTAAAGCTCAATACAGCGGTCTCTTGCATAGGTTTTCCTTCGCCCTTCACCGTGCTGTAAACGGTTACTTTTTTACCGGCGATGGCAACAGCTTTCTTTTGTTGCGCAAAAGAAATGGTACTGCCCAACAAAGCAGCGGCAAGCAAGGCAATTTTAGGGTACGTGTTCATATCTCTTAAGTGGTTTGCAAGGCAATTTATTGAATTTAATGGTTCAAAACAGCAAATTGCCCATTTTATGTGTAAAAAGTACACCAAGTTACAATCTCTGACAGATTATAACGACAAAAACTACGCAAACGTTTGCTTTATACACCTTCGCTCATCACGGCCTCTTCCATTTTGGCCGCGCCCTGCTGGTTGCTTTTTTGGGCAATCATGTTGCTTACGCGATACATGAGAAAGATACTGAGGATAGAAATGACCACGATTACATAGCCTACCACATCGTAATTTTGCAACGGACTGGCCTTGCTGGATTGGGTTACAATCATTCCGGCAACCGCCGCAGCTACGCCACCGGCAATCTGTTGCAAGGAAGCATTGATGCTCATAAATGCACCACGGTCTTCCAAATCAGGTACGGCACTGGTTAACGCTGACGAAGGTACCATGCGGCTCATTACGCCAGTCATCATCAAAATGTTAAAGATGAGCACCAGCCAAAAAGGAGTTGGGCCTAAATTGGTATAGACCACACACATGATCATCATCCAAACCGAGGCGACGGCAAAGATCCTTACTTTGCTCACTTTATCGCTTAAACGGCCTATAAAAGGCATGATCACCACTGACGATACCCCCGAAACCATAAATAGCATCACCAATTGGTCATTAGAAATCTTCAGGTTATTAATGGCAAAAGCACTCCCAAAAGGCATCATCATAAAACCTCCGATGGAGAGTAAAGCCGTAGCGGTAAACCCGATACGGTGCTTACGTTTTTGAATAGTATGCCACAAGTGCATAAATGCCGATTTGTCTCGTTGCACGGCCAGGTGTGCATTTACTGGTTTTAGCTTGAGCAGGATCGCAATGGCAATGAGTACAGCCAAAGAAGCCACCATTAAAAACGGCGCCTCCCAATTCCATTTGCTGGCTATGTATAAGCCTATGGGAACACCTAGTACCTGACTGGCGCCAAAGCCCATCTGGATAAAGCCCATTACCCTACCGCGTTGCTGCAGACTAAACAAATCGGTTATAATGGCCATAGAAATGGAGCCGATTACACCGCCAAACAACCCGGTAATGATACGTGCCGCAACCAGTTGCGTATAGGTATTGGCCAGGCCACAGAAAAAAGTACCGGCAATAAATCCGATGTAAAAAAACAATAATAGTTTTTTGCGGTCGAAACGATCGGCAAAACCGGCTGTTAACAGGCCTGAAATACCTGCGCTAAAAGCATAGGCAGATACGGCTACACCAAAGGCTGCAGGCTTCAGGCTCATCGACTTCATCAGCATATCGCCCAATGGCGACATGATCATAAAATCGAGGATTACGGTAAACTGGGTAATGGCCAATAAAAAAATTACCAGCTTCTGATAGCCGGTTAAAGGGATAATTTCTTGTGGTTTCATTTGTTGGGTTAAGTTAATTCGCAGCAGAAGTGCCCCTGCTGGTTAATCAGTTCTATAATTTGCTGATGTGTTAGGGTATACGAAACTACCCTCAGTACATAGTCTTGATCATCTAAGGCGATGTTCCATTTGGCAATGCCCTCGTGGCCATCTAAAATAGCCTGAAGCTTGGCCTTGCAGGCTTCGCTTTTGATATCGGTTTTAAAAAGGAGGATGTGGTCAAAATTTTCCATGGAATCAAAATCTAATTCTTGAGTGCCTTAATTACTAAATCGAAGGTTTGCCACAGCATTTCATCGGTCATTTTAAAAGGCTTGCCACCGAGGCTCTGGCCTTCGCGGTCGAACCGGATGAGCGCATAGAGCGGCGAATAGGCTACCGACCAAAATACTTCAAACGGCATGGCATTGACTTCGCCCCGTTCAACCACTTGGTGCATAAAGCGCGCGATGACATGCTTGAACTTTTTCATAAAATCGTCTAAAAAGCGCTCTTGGTAAGTAGAGGTACGCAACTGTTCCAAAAACAAGCCAGACATCGGATTTTCGCTGATAAAAGCATAGCGGTTTCGCCATTGAATGCGCATTCCTTCTTCAAAAGAGGCTTCGGGATCGAAATCCTTGATCATGGCATCGCCCATGCGGTCGCCTTCTTCTTTGGCAATGCTGATGATCAGATCGTCGCGGTCTTCGTAATAAATGTAGAGCGTTGCCACCGAGATGCCGCAGGCCTTAGCCAACTTGTTCATGCTAAAGCCCTCAAAGCCATCTTCAACAATCAGCTTGATGGCCGTTTGCTTGACCAATTTTACCTTTTCTTCATCCCTGACTCTCATGGATACAAATATAAATGAATATTCATTTACTTATATGGGTATTTCGATTAAATTTTGGTGAAATCAAAAGATGATATTGTATCTTCAAACAAATTACTCGGCTACGAAAAGTGATTTTCGACGCATTGGTTAAGAACACAGAAGCCTAGAAGTCCATAATGCATCCCGTTCTTTTTTTTATAGGATTACCTCTTACTTTCTCAATCTCAGCCCAATCCTTATAAGGAAACTTATACCGCTCATCGAAAAAATAAAGTCTCCAGCGCCAAAAAGCCAATGGGTTTTTAGTGAACAAACGATAAATTTTTTTGTCCTTTTGATCGGGATAATAGGACATACAGGTCTTGTAAGACATATTCATCATTTCAAAATTTCGGTCCATATACTCGTAGAAGGTAAAGCTTCCATCGTAATTGCTATACCGGTAATGCCTCTGGTCTACAGATATTTTAAGTAGCTGTCTAAATGGGGTTATATTGGACAGGATTATAATGGAGACCATAACAATGATGATAATATACTTGCGTTTCATATGCCGTTAGCTTTATTTCATGACAATAAACTTGGATACAATGTAACTAATGGATATAAATTTTCCTATGGGCCACAATTCGTACTTACCTTTCCTGTGCCTGCAACTACCGAGGCACCGCTTACGTTGTTGTCGGCCATGGTCTTTATAGTATTGTACAACCCATTTGGAGTTTTCCCATAGCTAGAGAATACTGTGTTTGGAGGAACGGTATTGGATACAACCAACTGGTTATTGGAGGCCCTGCCCGAATTAAAAACATCTAGTGCAAAAGTTGTACAATTATACCCAGTCATGCTGTAATTATTAGCAGATTTTTCTTTTGCTGTGGCCAACATCTGTTCAAACTGACTTGCACTTACAGTCATTGCCAAGCTCGCATCATACGGATGCGTCTGATTATCGACTATCATGCTATTTACAGACAACTGGAACGCGGCCTTGATATAGTTTTCCGGATAAAAGCCTATAGTTTCTGTTACTGTTGTACTCCCATTTGTTTTGGTAAGTTCCAAAAATGTATGCCCAGGCTCCCTATTTTCGTTCAGTAATGCTTTTGGATTGCTGTTAACCGGAAGGTCAGCACAGATTTTAGCACTGTAGATTGTATTACTATTTGTAGGCACACTGTTAAAGCAGTCTAGCCTTCTAGACAAGCGAATAGAATCGAAGGTAACCAAGAGTTCATAGTCTTCTCCAGGATCTTCCAAATCAGGACCATCGCTACCACCGCTGCCACTATCAGTTGGCGGATCGGGATACCATACTTGCTGGCACACCTCTTCTTCGCTAGAATCGGTCATATAAAAAGTTACCCCACACATGGGCTGTGGCCAATAGCAGTTATAACTATAGATCACCATAACTTCTCCTCCGCAATAGCTATAACCTGCCGATACAAACGTACAGTGCCTGATTACCGTTTGGCAATCTGTTTGCCAATATGAGGTTGCGCCACCGACAGATTGCAATTTTCTACCTATTATTTGGTTCTTCTTATAAGATTCGCTAAGCCTTCCATTTACATAGTCCAGCAGATAACTACCTTTGCCATTAAGGCTGGAAAGTAACAGATTTCCCGTAAAATGGCGCATAATGACCTCGGCTTTATCGGCTGAACGATCCTTGCTGAGCTTGTCTTCCGGCAGATAATAAAAGGCTTTATAAAAATCTTTCTCATTTTTGACCATCAAGTAGGTTGCCGCACCTATTTCCTGTATCCTAGCTAATTTACCATCTCTATTTACAGTCCCGATCATAGGATAGAATACATAAGATACGCTGTCATTTACTATTTCTAATCTTGGCTTTTCCCAATCCGGTGACCAGGTTATGCCTTTATCGTCATTAGCAATAAAGCGCATATTCAGTTTCTGGTCATAATATCGTTGCTTAATGGCATCTAGCCTTGCAAGCAGGTCTAAAGAATTTTTTGAAAGTGTTGTTTGGGTAAGTGGTTGAGGCGTCTGGTCTTTCTTGCAAGAAACAACGAACGCCATTAGCAACAAACAGTGCATTCCGTAAAGCCTGATTTGATGCCAGAGAGCATTTGTCTTCGTTTTCATAAGTAGTTTTTGTTTTCTGGTTAATTCAGGGACGCTAAACAAATTAAGCAAACGAAGGAATTAAAACAAAAATGTTACAATTATGAACATATCAGCTCAACACTGATCAATTAGCGCATTGATTTTGATTAAGCCTTTTCTATATTACCTTTCACTTCTACCTTTTCCCTACATGAGCGTAATCCCCGCACTCCAGCCTACCCAGCCCTTGTAACGGCCCACATCCTGATGCCGACTAGGCACTATCTGCTGTCTATAGTTTTTGCCACTCGAACCCAAGGGGGCTTTGCTCACGTAATAATTGTAGCTAGGTCCGCCGAAAATGCTTAAACCCTTAAACAGTCTGAACTGCAGGTTGAGCTGGCCTTTGTACAGCATATTGGCATAATCCCAGTTGCCCAGGTACAGGTGCTGCGCACTGAGTTCGGTGGCAAAGGAAAAGGTTTTTCCCAAAATGAAATCGTGACCCATGCCCAAGCCGAAACTGATGACCTTAGCGGTATCCGAAAAATTATAGCCACCGATCAGCAACGTATACAAATTGGCGTTGCCCGATTTATAGGCTACATTGGCATTGATGGTTTCGTTGGTAGAAAAGCTCAACTTATGGTAGCCGGTTTTCACCAAATTGATCAGGCCCAAACTGGTACCCGACGAAGTATCGGAAGCATTAACCAGCGCCAATTGAAAGCCCTTGTTGTTTTTGGCATAGTTAAACAAGCTTGAAAGCTGCACGCCTCGCACGGTACGGGAGCCGATGTTGCCAAGCCCTGCAACCTGTATGCCATTTACTTCCCGACTGGTTATATTGCTTAGCCCAGAAACCTGTATGCCGCGCAAATTTTGGCTTACAATATTAACCAGGCCTGCAACCTGTACCCCTTCTGCATTTTTCTTGACCTGATTAAGCAATCCCGAAACCTGCACGGCCTTAATGCTGCCTTGCACGCCGTTGTGCAAGCCCGCTACCTGCACCCCCGTTACGTTACGGCCCACCACATTGAATACGCCGGCAACCTGCACCATTTTCATATCGCCTTTGTTCAGGTTAAAGATCCCTCCAATTTCTACGCCATCTACACCGGCCGTATAGCCACCCAGTACATTGAGCGAAAACTTGTTAACCACTTGCGAGCTCATCATGCCATGCGAGCTTAGACCCGGTGTTAGCGACGCCTGAAATGGGGTATTGGCAAAAAAGCTGGGAATATTGAGGTTCTGGAGCCGTTGTTTTGAAGAGAGGAAAAAACGTCCGATTCCCAATTCTTCCAAAGCATTGCCAAAAAAAGTACCTTTTTCCTTGTCGGGATCGTTATAGCCTTCGGGCTTTACATTGATGCTCGACAGAAAAACCAAAGCGGTATCGCGATAGGTTTCCTTGCTGGCCGTTAAAATAATCGACTGGTGCTCGCCCTTGAATTTGAGCGTAAAAAAACCATCATTGTCGGTAATAGCCGATTGCAACAATTTCTTTTCGTATACGCTGGCCTGCTTTACTTTTTTCCCCGTCTTGGTGTCAATTACATAACCGCTAATCATGTACAGGTTTTCGGCGGTGGTAATGTTTTCGGGCTCTATGGTAAAATGGTTTACGGCATAGCGCAAAATAATGTACGAATCGTTTTCCTTGTAATCTACCTTGCCATCAAACATCGCATCGAGCACTTCCCTTACCGGCTGGCCCTTGGCATTGAGGTTAACCAAGCTATCCTGGTTAATAAGCGAGCCGTTGTAGGCGAAGTAGAAATTGCCCGCATTGCTGATTTTTTGCAGCACATCGCCAACACGCTCCTGTCGGGCACTAAAAGTGACCCTTTTCGACAGGTTGTTCTGGTAAACCGAAGTTTGGGCCCTAACCCAGGTTGCCAAGCAAAGTAAAACAAGGGCTATTTTTATTTTCATTTCTGCTTTTTAGACAGCACAAGCTGCTGTTGGTTACGAACAACTTCCAAATCTAGCGCATCGCAAATGATATCGAGGTTCTTGGTAAGCGAGCTATATTTTAAAGGTGCGGTAAAAGGAAGATCCCTCACGTTGTCATTTACCACCACATGGCTGCCGTAGGCTTCGTTCAAAATATCGACCAATTCGTGCAGGGGCGTATTGTTTGACACAAACATACCAGTGCGATAATAGCTATACAATTGGTCTTTGCTTTGCTGCTTGGCCAGCTGCTTGGTCGCTGGGCCTATGAAAATGCGTTCGCCTTTAACCAGCCTCACTTCTTCGCCACCAAGCCTCACTTTTACAATGCCGCTTTCTACCACAACTTCTGTTTGGTTGCGGTTGAGGTGCTTGATGTTAAATGAGGTACCGACTACCTGCACCGAAACCTGGCCAACATCGATCACAAAAGGCCTGCTTTGATCGTGGGCTACCTTAAAAAAAGCCTCTCCGTGCAATAGTTTTATGCTCCGGTTGTTTTCGAAATTGCGTGCATAGCTCATGGCTGTGTTTTTATTGATGGTAAGTTCAGAACCATCGGGCAGTACCTGATTAAACACCAGATTGCTTGACGAAAGCTCGATATAGGCTGGTCTGAGCAAAGTATAGGCCGTCCAGCCACCAATAGCCAGCACTAATGCGGCGGCTAGGCTTAGCCAACGCCTACGGTTTGTTTGTAAAGGCTTAACCACAGGCTTCCGTTGCGTTGGCAGGGCATCGGCCTTAGCCTTGAATTTTAGCCAGGCAGCCTCCACATCAGGCTCTTCTTTGGGGGCAATGCTACCACTGGCCTGCCACAGTTTTTCGAGCTTGGCAAAGTACTTGGCATTTTCGGCATCGGCAACGAGCCATTCGTTTACCTGCCTATCTTCTTCTTCGTTTGTTTCCTTGAGCAGGAACTTAATCAGTATTTCATCGTTCATCACTCTTCTCCTTAATTTAGATAGTCTTGGTAATACATCATCCCCAATAGGGCCAGCAACAGAAAATCAGACAGTTTTACGCGCAGCAGCCTCAGCGCCTTGCCCATCTGGTTTTCTACGGTTTTGATAGAAATATTAAGCTTTTCGGCTATTTCCCTGTACTTGAGTTCTTCGAAACGACTCAGTTGGAAAATGGTACGGCATTGCTCGGGCAATTCGTTGAGGGCTTCCCGCAATTTGATTTCCAGTTCGCCCAGTTCGATTTTTGCCGAAGCCGAATCACTCAGGTGATCAGCCGTATGCAGGGTATAATCCTGGTATTTGAGCTTTACTTTTTCGTGCTTCAAAAAATTGAGGCTGTCGTTGTACACACATTTGTAGAGGTAGGCCTTCATGGAAGTTCCCACCTGCAACAATTCGCGCTTTTCCCAAAACTTAAGAAATAGCTGCTGCACTACTTCCTCTGCCATATCTAGGTCTTTCAGGATAAGATGGGCATAAGCATGCAGGGGCTTGTAATGGGTTTTGAACAATTGCTCAAATGCCTGGTCTGTATAGTTGTTCACTGAAGTAATTGCCGCTAGATTCAATTTGCTGCGTAAATATATTAAGTTAAATCCTGAACCGTTCTGCTTTGTACCAAAATCGTTTAGCCCAAATTGATCCTTTTCAGTACTTCGGCGCCGCTCTCACTGTTTACCGTAAACAAGTCGATGTACTGTACCTTGGGGAACCAAAAAGATCCTCCGTTTATTTTGACGAATACGCGTTTGAGCAAAAGATTTTTCCCCTCGTCTTTAATGTACATGCGGTATTGCTGGTCACTTTCCGATTTGATGAGGTATAAAGGCATTTTTTTATAGGCCGCCAACCTGATTTCGAACTGATCATTGCCCAAGGCCTTGCATTTGACACCGTAGGCAAACTTCTCTTCAATGCCGCTCAGGTTCTGGCATTTGCCTTGCTCCTCGTACCTGATCCATGAGCCTTTTACCGGATTTTCCTGATTAACCGTCCCATCGCTTGTATAGTTAAGCTCATAAATAACCGTGTTAGCATCGGGTGTGCGCTGCAAAAAGAAAAGCAGGTTTTTGCTTTTGGGCGTTGGCAAAGCCGCCGGTTTTTTTTCCTGTGCAAAAAGTAATTGACCCAATGCCAAAAGCACCATGACCAAGGCGATCTTGAACAGCCAATTGCTTGTTCTTTGAGCTCTTGAAACAAGTTTCGGTGTCCGCGTCAGTTTATGCCGGTATATTTTAGCCGGACTGGCGAAAATGAAGAACAGCATTTCGCCTATTCCATCGCTATGCCTGATGTCTCTCAGCATATCGCGATACTCGTGAAAATTAAGGATAAACGGATTGGTTTTGCTCTCTACCGGCGTAGTTATGCCATATACCGGCTGTTCTTCTTCATATTGGAACGAGCCAAAAAGATGGTCCCACACCATAAAGGTGGCCCCAAAATTCTTGTCTAGGTATTTTTCCTGACTGCCATGGTGTACCCGATGGTTGGATGGCGTACCCAAGTGTTTTTCTATAAACGGATGCAATTTGCCAATGGCTTCGGTATGTACCCAAAACTGGTAAAGCGTACTGAGCTGGCTAGCCACCAACACCACAACGGGATGAAACCCCATGAGCACCACCGGGATAAAAAACACGGTTTTAAAGTGTTGCACCCAGCTTTGCCTAAAAGCCACGGTAAGGTTGTAATGCTCGGCCGAGTGGTGTACCACATGGGTTGCCCAGAAGAAACGGCAATAGTGCGAAATACGGTGCGACCAATAGCTGCAGAAATCGTAAAAAACAAAGCAGGGGATTAGCGTATACCAGTTAAGCTGCATGCGCCAGGGCAACAGGTTATATACCCAAATGGCACCCGAAACCAGCACGGTTTTGAGCAACAGGTTAACGGTCAAATTCCCCAAACCAATCAGCAACGAGCCCTTGGTTTCCTGTGGCTCATAAGTATGGTGTTCGCTAAAACGGGCTGCGATAAACTCTACCAGCGTAAAAACGAAAACAGCAGGCAAAGTGTAGGCCACCAGATTGGGCGTGCTGTGCTGCAGCTGATAAACAGCTGTTAACGCGATAGGCGACGCACCAAAAAGTTCGGAGAGCGATTGCCAAAAGGTTTGGATAGTTGACATATTTGTGTGTGTTTTGTGTTTAGAATTTGATGACTTTACCCGACCCGCTAACGTTGGCTTCTACAACAGGATTACCCGCGTAGTAAACCTTGCCACTGCCACTGATGTTGGCCTTCAGCTTATCTTGGACCGTAACACGGGCATCGCCGCTACCTGATAGGCTGACCTTGGCATTTTGGCAGTTCAGTTTCTCAAAATCTACGCTTCCCGAGCCAGAAATATCAATGTCTACTTTATTGGCTGCGGCGGCTTCTTTCATCAAAACCACTGCCGAGCCGCTGATGTCTACACTCAGGAAATCGATAAGCGGAAAAGCACCACTAAGGTCTACCCGGCTGCTACCACTTAGCGAAATGCGACTCACTGTTGGCATGGTTACCGTTACCTCCACATCGTCGTGCCTCACGCTCGCCCTTTCGTAACCAACTTCGAGCTTGCCGTTGCTTACGGTAGTTTTAAAATAAGGAATCAGGTTGCTTGAGCCTTTCAGTTCAACTTTATACGTACTGCCATAAACAATATGTACAGGCGTTGAGCCACTGTTGTGCAGGGAGGCAAAAACTGCCAGATCTCTTGTTACTTCTGTCATGTTACCGTTAGCCGTCAGGTTATCCTTTTTACAAGAGCCTAAAAGAATCGAGAAGGTTGCAAGCCACAAGAGCGCTTTCGTGTTAATAAATGTTAAAACCGGTTTCATAATGGATTAGATTACAATGAATGAATTAAAAAATAACATGGACACCACCGCCATAGCCGATGTAAAGGCGCTGCAGGCGGTCAGACCCTTTGTTTTGCCACGAATGCAGGTGCTGCATATGGAGCAACTTGCCTTCGGCGGTATTGGTAGAAGTATAGTTGAAAGAAGGGCCTCCAAAAATTTCGAGGTGTTTGCCCAGTTTAAACGCAGGCAGCACTTTAAACGACGATTTGAAATAATCGCCCGCCTTGAAGTCTTCCAAATGGCTGGCTGTTAACTCTACATTGAGCCTGAATATATTGGAGGGGAAGAAGTGAGCCCCAAAGCCTGCTTCGGCTGCATACACTGCCTTTTTGTTTTTTAGGTTATAGCCAATACCCAATATGCCATACAATATCTTGCCCCCAGAGCGGAAAGTGAGCATGGTGGTTTGGCTCTCGTCGATACTCAAGCCTAGGCTTTTTTCTCCGTTTTTTACAAAGTTGAGGATACCGATTGGGCAGTCGCTGCTATCGGCCACATTGATGAAACCAGCTAGCTGTGCGCCTTTCACTTTTCTGGCCACATTGATAAAGCCGGCAATTTGTGTACCCTTAATGTCTTTGGCCACGTTGATGAAGCCCGCAAACTGTGAGGCGCGCCCATTGGTAGCGAGATTGGCAAAGCCCGCAAACTGGCCTCCTTTTAAATTTTTGGCTATATTGGCAAAACCGGCAAATTGCGTACCTTTTACTTCGCCACGCGCTACGTTGGCAAAGCCCGCCAAGGCAACGCTGCCACCCTTGCCATAAACATTGGCAAATCCGGCAAATAACGGTCCGGTAGCTTTTTTGCCGATATGGTTAGCAAAGCCCGCAAATTGCGGCCCATCAGCATGATTGAGCACAATGTTGGCCAAACCAGCGAAAGCTACGCCTTTCTCTACCGACGAGACCCCGGCAAGGAGGTGGATAGAAACATTATTGGTGTCTAATGGCGCATGTACGCCATTGCTGCTCAGTGGATAGATTAATCCGAAATGTATTTTGTTGCTGCGACTTTGAGCAAAACCCGAAAACCCAGCGCATAAAAGACTTAGCAGAACCAGGTTTCTTAAAATGAGAAGGCCATTAAAGGGGTAATTTTTGTTGATCATTTTCGTGTGATTTTAAAATGAGACAACAAAAGGCCGGCACACCCCTACGCGCTTACCGAAAAAAAATCAAAACCCAAACAATCCGCTAAAAATCAATACATTAAGAACACATCACAAACAAAAAACAGCCCAAACTCCATGGAGTTTGGGCTGTTTGCCATTAAGCGACTGACGAAATCTATTCGTCTTCATTCTTTTTCCAGATATCTTCAAAATCTTGCGGATGCCTTTTAAATTGGGCATGCACATAAGGACAAAGTGGAATGACCTTCAAGTGGTTTGTCCTTGCATAGCTTACCATAGCATTGAGCAATTGCTTGGCCAGCCCCCTTCCTTCGGCCTGTGGCACCACCTCGGTATGATATACGATCATCTCGTCGCCAGTGATGGCCAAAGCCATTTCGCCTAGCTGTTCGCCATTTTCTGTGACTACAAAAGCGCCTTGGTTACGTGCATCTAAATTCAGTTTAAGTTCTTCCATGATTTTTAAGAGATAGGTATTATGATTTGGGTTCTATGATAATTTTTCTTTGTTATGTTAACCAATTAGGACTTTTTCCCATCCATTTCCAATAGGCCATAATAGCCACAACAACTATGCCTATTCAATAAAATTTGGGGCTTCGCTTTTATCGCCGATAGCATGATCAAACAACAATGCGACTTTCCAAATCCTTGCTATAAGCTTAAACAGTTGAGCAGGCCAAAAGGATATGCTAGTTTTAGAAGGGACACAGCCCGAGTGTATGCCTGGCCAAACGGCGCAGTTAATGCCATAAACGCGATTAAACCTAGCTGGTGTGCTTAGTTTTAACCAAGAGTGGCTAAGGAGAGTCTTCATCAGATAGCGTGCTAGAGCGTAGGCGAAGATAAGGATTAGATGAAGCCTTTTGCGGTTGGTAATGTAAAAATTTAGAGCAAAAAACAAATTGGTGTTTTAACCAAAAAATAGTTTCGGCGAAATACGCCAGGTGCTATTTTTTTTCATGGAGCAAGTCTACACCAGTCACAGCATTTAGCCAGCTTTTTGTTCGATAAAAGGCAAAATGTTCGAAATCGGGCGTTTTTCGATTCTTAAAAATACATAAACATCTAATTATCAATAATTTAATATTGGCATCTTGCTTGTAAAACCTTGTTCAAAAAAAATCTATAAATGGACAAGCTCATCGAAGAAGAAGTAATCACCAAAAGAAAAAAGAAGCGTTACCTCGTGGCCGTCATCGTATTGGCCTTGTTGGTTTGCGGCATTTGGCTGGTTAGGACCTTTCTCAATCCCTCGATCAATACCAACCAGTTTACCACCGCCAAAGTAGAAATCGGCGACATCGAAAATACCATTAATGCAACCGGCGAAGTATTGCCAGAATTTGAAGAGGTATTGGCCAGTCCCATCAATGCCTCCATCAAAAACGTAGTGATGGATGCGGGCAATAAGGTAAAAGCCGGACAATCTATTTTAACGCTCGACAAATCGCAGGCCCAAACCGATTATGAAAAGCTCCAGTTTCAGATCGAATCGAAGCAGAACGAAATAGCCAAACTCAAACTCGACCTGGAAAAAAGCTTTTACGACATCAAATCGAACAACAACATCAAACAGTTGCGCATCAGCAACCTCAAAGATATGGTAGCCGGTGCACAGCGCTTGTTTAAAGCCGGAGGTGGCACCAAGGAGGAAATTGAACAGGCCCAGCTCAATCTTAAAGTAGCCGAACTCGAAAAGCAGCAACTCGAAAACGAAATCAAGAGCAAGCAGCAAACCATGAAAATCGAAATCAGGGAAGCTGAAATTGCACTAGCCATCCAACGGAACGATCTGGTCGCCTTAAAACGCAAACTCGACCTGGCCAATGTGGTAGCCAGCAGGGATGGCGTAGTAACCTGGGTAAACAAAAATATCGGCACCAGCGTACAACAAGGTGAGGCCATTGCCAGAATTGCCGACCTGAGCAGCTTTAAGGTTGCCGGCAGCATGACCGACAACCAGTTGGAGCAACTGCACAACAATATGCCGGCCATTATCCGCATCAACGATGAGCAGCTGCGCGGAACGGTAACCAACATTTCGCCTGCCATTAAAAACAGTATTGTTTCGTTCGATATCCGTTTCGACGAAAAGAACAACAAACTGTTGCGTCCTAACATGAAAGCCGATGTATTTTTGGTTACTGCGGTACACCACCAAGTAATCCGCGTGGCTAATGGCGCTACTTTTAACGGTTCTAACCTGCAGGACATTTTTGTATTGACCAGCGAAGGCAAGGCCGAACGCAGAACGGTTAAAACCGGACTCAGCAACTTCGACTATATCGAGATCGTCAATGGCCTGAAGCCCGGCGACGTCATCATCACTTCCGACATGAGCAGCTACAAGCATTCCAAAGTATTGACCATTAATAAGCCATAGATGATGAAGACTTTACTATTGGCCTTATTTTTAGCGTTTGGCTTTTCGGCCGCTGCCTTTACCGGGCCAGACACCCTGCGCCTGTCGCTGCCACAGGTGGTAGAAATGGCCAAAAGCAATTCTATTGCCGCCAAGCAAGCCATTACTGTAAAAGAAACCAAATATTGGGAGTGGCGCACGTTCAAATCCAATTACCAGCCTCAGTTGGCCTTAGAAGGCATCTTGCCGGGCTACAACAAAAGCTATACCCAAGTTTTGCAACCCAACGGTACCATTTTGTTTCAGCCGGTACACAACGACAACTCGTCGTTAACGATGAACTTTAAACAGAGCATAGCGGCCACGGGTGGCACCATTTATGGCACTACACAATTGCAGCGTTTTGCCGATTTCGATCGCCATAACGTATTGTACAATGGTATTCCCTATGGCCTGGGCTATACCCAGCCCTTGCTACAGTTCAATAGCCTGAAATGGGACAAGAAGATAGAACCCCTCAAATTCAACGAAAGCAAACAAGCCTATATCGAAGCGCAGGAAAAGATTTCGATTACCGTAACGGAGTATTTTTTCGACCTGTTATTGGCGCAGGTAAACCTGAGCATTGCCGACACCAACCTCGAAAATACGCAACGGATACTGACCATTGCCAATACCAAATTCGAACTGGGCAAAATTGCCAAAAACGAGATCCTGCAGCTGCAGCTCGAACAGCTCAACGCCCAAAAAGCCGTAGGCACGGCCAAGCGCGACATGGAAATTGCCACCCTTAACCTGCGCAGCTATATTGGCATAGAAGGCGAAGATCGCATTGTTTTAGACATGCCTACCGCGGTTAAACAAATGACCGTGGCCACCGAAAAAGTACTTGAAGAGGCTTTTGCCAACCGCTCTGATGCCATTGCCTTTGTAAGGCGCATTGCCGAAGCCAAGCGAGATGTGGCCAAAGCCAAGGGCGAAAACGGATTAACCGCAACGCTAAGAGCCAACTTGGGCTTTTCAAATGCAGCCAACAACGCTTTCGATGTGTATCGCTCGCCCAAAAGCCAGCAATCGGTACAGCTGCAGCTCTCTGTTCCTATCCTCGATTGGGGGCGCTCCAAATCGCGCAGCAAAACCGCCGAGGCCAACGAAAAATTTACCACTTATGCCGTTGAGCAGGACAAGCAGACTTTTAAGCAACAGATTGTTACGCAGGTTACACTCTTTAACATGATGAAAGAGCAATTGCAACTGACAGCAGAAGCCGAAAAAATTGCAGCCGAAAAATACAAAATTGCCAGCGAACGCTATGTATTGGGCAATCTGAGCATTACCGACCTCAGCATTGCCTTCCAGGAAAACGATCGTGCCAAGCGCGACTATGTTAGCTCGCTGAAGGACTTCTGGGGCGCCTATTACCAGTTGCGCTACCTCTCGCTTTACGACTTTGAAAAAAACCAGAAAATAACCTACCAGTGATAAATGAGTGAATGTATACACGAACCATAAACCTTAATCCTTTAACCAATTTTTAATATAAAATCATTAACTATACGACATGATACGCTTACAGAACATTGAAAAAGTTTACCGCACGGCTACGGTAGAAACCCTGGCCATCAATGGCATCAGCCTTGACATAGCCAAAGGCGAATTCTTATCTATTATGGGGCCTTCTGGCTGTGGCAAAAGTACCCTGCTTAACATTATGGGTTTGTTAGACGAGCCCTCAAAAGGAATTGTACAGATAGACAATCAGCAGATTTCGAGCTTTTCAGACCAGCAACTGGCCAAATTCAGGAACCAGAAGCTGGGCTTTATTTTCCAGAGCTACCATTTGATCAACGACCTACAGGTATTGGATAATGTAGAGCTGCCCCTGCTTTACAGAACGGCATCGGCCAAAGAGCGCCGGGTGTTGGCTACCGAAGCCTTAGAAAAAGTTGGCTTGAGCAACCGGCTCAAACACTTCCCTTCGCAGCTTTCGGGCGGGCAGCGCCAAAGGGTAGCCATTGCCCGGGCCATAGTGGGCAGGCCGCAAATCATATTGGCCGACGAGCCTACCGGTAACCTCGACAGTGCCATGGGCAACGAAATTATGAATATCCTCATTAACCTGAACCGCAACGACGGTACCACCATCGTTATGGTTACCCATGATGAAAACATGGCGCACAAAACACATCGTTTGGTGCGCTTATTTGATGGTTCTCAAGTTCAATAATCCTGTATCATGCTTAAAAATTATTTCAAAATAGCCATAGCGGTACTCAAGCGAAGAAAATTCTTCACTTTCATCAGCTTGTTCGGCATCAGTTTCACGCTCACCATTTTGATGGTAGCCACAGCGTTTTTAGACAAGGTAATCAGTGCGGGGTATCCCGACAATAAAAGAGACCGGAGCCTGTACGTGGCCACTATGGAATTCAACAACACCAAGCAAGGCTGGATCAACAGAAGCGATGTTTCGTTTTACTTTCTAGACCATTACGTAGCTACGCTGAAAACACCCGAAAAACTGGCCATTTCTTCGAGTGCGCAGGCCACCAATGCCTATATCAACAATAAAAAGATAGTTATCAATTTCAAATTCACCAATGCGGCCTACTGGGAGGTTCTAGAATACAATTTCTTGGAAGGCAAACCTTACAGCGCCCAGGAAATCGCGACGGCCAGCCAGGTAGCGGTCATTTCTGAAGATACCAAGAAGGCTTATTTTGGAGATATTCCCAGCGCATTAGGCAAATACATCCTGGTTGATAATGTCAATTACCGCGTAATTGGAGTAGTAGACAATGTAAACCGAGCCATGTACAACATCTACGGCGACGTTTACCTGCCTTACACCGTATCAAAAGCCGACTACAAAAAAGTAGACCTGATGGGGGGCTACAATGGCATTCTGCTAGCTAAAAACAAAGCTGATTTACCCAAAATCCAGGCCGAGTTCGATCAGATGATGACTAAGATACCTATTCCAGACAAGCAATTCGACAAGATGTATAGCCACGCCGACCCATTTTTTGAAAGCATGACCAGAAGGATTTTGGGCGATGGTTCCAATTCGGGAAAAAGCAAGGCACTTGCCATATTAGGCACAGTGGTATGCTTGTTCGTATTGCTGCCTACGCTCAATTTGGTGAACATTAACATTACCCGCATCATGGAGCGTTCTTCAGAAATTGGGGTTCGCAAGGCCTTTGGCGCCTCTTCCAAAACACTGGTCTATCAGTTTATCGTAGAGAACCTCATCCTAACCCTGCTGGGAGGCCTCATCGGCATTGTTTTGTCGGTATTGATTATTTATGCGATTAACGATTCGCAACTGATTCCCAACCTTAACCTCACTTTCAACCTCAAGGTTTTAGGCTATAGCTTGCTGGCCTGCTTGTTTTTTGGGCTTATTTCTGGCGTATACCCAGCTTGGCGCATGTCGAGGTTAAACGTAGTTACAGCATTAAAAGCCCAATAACATCAACCATTAAAAGAAATTATCATGTTTAAGCATTTATTCAAATTATTGTGGAACAAAAAGAAACAAAACTTCTTGTTCCTCTCAGAAATACTGGTGTCTTTTTTGGTCATCTTTACCGTATGCTCTTTTTTGGTATTCTACTACCAAAACTACAGTAGGCCTATGGGCTTCGAATACAAGCAGGTATGGCCCATCAGCTACAGCAATGTGCCCCAGTTTAAAACTGCCGATTCGGCCATTGCCTATTTCGAAAACCTGCGCCAAGGCATAAAGGCCATGCCCAACGTAGAGGCCGTTAGCTTTGCCAGCAGCAACTATCCTTTTTCTAACAGCACCATGAGTACGGGCATTCACTACAAAGGCAAGAAATACGACCGGGTAAACCATTACGAGGTAGACCAAGAATACAACAAGGTAATGACCGTCAGTTTGCTGGAAGGCAGATGGTTCAACGCCAATGATGCCATTAGCAAAGACAAACCCATACTAATCAATGAAACGCTAAAAACAGCCATGTTTGGCGACCGTCCAGCCACTGGGCAACTGATTGGCGATTACGATGACAAGGAAAAAATGAAGGTTATCGGGGTAATGAAAGACATCAAAGCCAACGGCGATTACTGGCCCGCAGGCAACGCCATGTTTGTACCGACTGATACGGCGACCAGCAGATGGCAAAACAACATCCTGGTAAAAGTTAAACCGGGCTCCGATGCCGCTTTTGAGGGCAAACTCAACAAGTTTTTGGCCAATTACATGAAAAACTCGACCATAGAAATTTCACATTTGGACCAGATGCGGGATTCGAAAAATTCGGAAACCGTTATCCCCATGATTATTTTTATCATCGTGGCCAGCTTCTTGGTCATCAATGTAGCCTTGGGTTTGTTCGGGGTACTTTGGTACAACATCAACAAGCGTAAAGGCGAGATCGGTCTGCGTCGTGCCATTGGCGCCAGTGGCAAATCGGTAGCTTACCAGCTAGTTGGCGAATCGCTCATTCTGGCTACCATGGCTTTGATCGTAGGTTGTTTCTTTGCGGTTCAGTTTCCTTTGCTCCATGTATTCAACCTGCCGGCCAATGTTTATATCATGGCCATGCTGTTGTCTATCAGTTTTATTTATTTGCTTGTTTTTATCTGTTCGCTTTATCCGGGCAAACAGGCCGCCACCATACATCCGGCAATTGCATTGCATGAAGATTAATTCATTATCTTAACTTCGCGTATGATCTTAATTGTTGACGACGACATTGCGGTTAGAACCTCTTTGCTCTTATTGTTGCAGAACCATAAGTACGAAGCCATCGGTGCCGAAAGTGCCGGCAAGGCCTTAAAAATAATAAACCAGCAAACGCCCGAGCTCGTTATCCTCGACCTGAATTTTTCTATAGATACTTCTGGAAAGGAAGGGATGGCCCTGCTCAAAAAAATAAGAGAGAACCATACCATGCCCGTGCTACTCATTACCGGCTGGGGCAGCATAGCATTGGCCGTTGAAGGCATGAAATTAGGTGCGAATGATTTCATTAATAAGCCTTGGAACAACGACCATCTGCTCCAGTCGGTAAAAACACTGCTGAGCCTGCAAAACCAGCAGCCTGCACCACAAAACCGCAAGCAGTTAGACAAACAATATAACTTTAAGCAGCTGATTGGCGAAGATGCGCGAATGATTGCCATTTTAGAAACCATTGGCCGTGTGGCCGCCACCGATGCTTCGGTACTGATTACCGGCGAAAGCGGCACGGGCAAGGAACTGATTGCCGAAGCCATCCACGAAAACAGCAAAAGAGCAAATAAACCCTTTGTAAAAGTAAATTTGGGTGGCATTTCTGCTTCTCTTTTCGAAAGCGAAATGTTTGGCCATATTAGAGGAGCCTTTACCGATGCCCGTTTTGACAGAGCCGGACGCTTTGAACTGGCCAATAAAGGCACTATATTTTTAGACGAAATTGGCGACTTGGAAAGTGGCAGCCAAGTGAAGCTATTGCGGGTACTGCAAGACAGAACTTATGAAGTGCTAGGCAGCAGCCGCACCAAAACAGTAGATGTACGGGTAGTTTGTGCCACCAACAAAAACCTGAACGAATTAGTTGCGAAAGGCCTTTTTAGGGAAGACCTCCTCTACCGCATCAATTTAATCCACATCCATTTGCCTCCACTAAGAGAACGCCAAGGCGACATCCCCCTACTGGTCGGTTTTTTTATTGGCAACATGAAGGAAATTTACGGAAGGTCCAATTTGTCAGTAGCTCCCGCCGCCATGAAGTGGCTGCAAAAGCTCCAGCTTCCAGGCAACATCAGGCAACTGAAAAACTTGATCGAACGAACGGTACTGGTTAGCGGCAACGAGGTGCTTAACATTGAAGATTTCCAGTCGCAACTGGAGCTTTCGCCGGTTCAAAAAGACAAAAATCAATTACCAGGCGTGGGCACCATGACTTTGGAAGAAATGGAAGAGGGCATGGTGCGACAAGCCATGAGTTTTCATAAAAACAGAATCAGCAAGGCCGCAGCGGCCTTGGGCATTACCCGCAATGCGCTTTACCGCCGTTTAGAAAAATACCAAATCCCATTTAATGAGGCTGAAGATTAAATATATCGCGTTCATCATGATCATTCACCTGGTAGCCCTGGTTTTAAGCTATTTGGTGTTCGAAAAAGACAAGCTCATCTTCATGATAGCCGAAATACTGGTTATTTTTTCCATTCTCATTGCCCTTAGCCTGTACCAGCAGCTCATCAGGCCTTTAAACTATCTGCAAGAAGGCATCAATGCCATCAAAGACCGCGACTTTACAGTCAAGTTTCTGCCCACCGGCAAAAAAGAAGTCGATTCGCTGATTGGCGTTTACAACCAGATGATCGATGAGCTGCGCCAGGAAAGAACAAGGCAGGAAGAACAGCATTTTTTCTTGGAAAAGCTAATCCATACCTCTCCTACTGGCATTATTATTTTAGATTACGATCGTCAGGTTAAACAGATCAACCCCAAAGCTGAAGAAATTTTAAATGCCAATCCCGAAATACTGCATAAATATGTACACCAACTCCAGGTTGGCACGGCCAAAATTATCCGCGTGCAGGGCCTCAGGACTTACAAGCTACAGAAATCTCATTTTATAGATCGTGGTTTTGAAAGGGTTTTCATTTTGCTGGAAGAGGTAACAACCGAGATACTTGAAACCGAGAAGAAAGTATACAGCAAAGTCATCAGGATGATGGCCCACGAAGTGAACAACACCATCGGGCCGGTAAATTCGATCATCAGCACCGCTCTACAAACCCAAGACCTTTGGCAAAACGCGGCACACCCCCCATTGCAAAATGCACTTGAAATAGCTTTAGACCGAAACCAGAACCTGAACCTGTTTATGCGCAACCTGGCCGATTTGGTAAAACTGACAGCCGTAAACCGCCAGCAAGTCGACCTATCGGCACTGCTCAGGTCTATTGCGCAGCTGCTGCATTTCAATGCTACGCAAAGAGGCATCGTTTTCCAATTCGACCTTCCAGAAGCTCCTTTTTATATCCAGGCAGATATGCCGCAGATGGAACAGGCCCTGCTCAACATCGTAAAAAATGCCACCGAAGCTGTCAACGAAAACGGATTAATCAAGTTCATGCTTTTCGCAGCGGAGAAAAAACTCATCATTGCCGATAACGGGCCCGGCATTTCGGAAGAACACAGCGAACAGCTGTTCAGTCCTTTTTTCAGCACGAAGAAGGATGGCCAAGGCATTGGCTTAACTTTGGTCAGGGAAATTTTATTGAACCATGGCTATGAGTTCTCCCTCAAAACCATTGGCCCAGGCCAAACCTACTTTACCATCTACTTTTAAAAAATATTTCAAAAAACTATAAAGTTAGTTACAGTTTGGTTAACTTTATTTCAAAGGTTTAAGACATGAAATATGCTGGCGTTTTTTTATTGCTCGCCTTGATGGCTGGCACTTGGATTTGGCTACTGGCAAAAGACCCTGTAACTGCCCAAACTACCCCTACTGAAACCCTATGGAGCGATTCGCTTTTACAATACCTGCCCAAAAGCATAGATAGCAGTATTTTGGTGGAAGACAATCAAGGCAATCAGCTCAAGTTTAAACAATACATTGCTCCCCTTTTTAATCAGGAGGCGATGATTTACCAAGACAATGGCCAATGGAAACTGCAACGTTTTAACGAAAGCGCAATGGATTCGCTCAGAAAAGACGATTACGCCGTCGCAAGATCGGCCAGGTGGGAAGCCTATAGAAATCGGAATACAAGCAAGGCCTGGTCCGACAAACTAAAAGACATTGCCAACATGCTGGCCCTGGGCGATCATGTACTGGTTTTAAAAAGCCAAAGAAAATTACTGGTGAGCCGAAACGGCATTAAGCTTTTAGAACTGCCCATTAACCTGGGCTGGTCGCCGGTGGGCAACAAGGTAAGCGATGGCGATGGGAAAACACCCGAAGGAATTTATCACCTAGACTTGAAAACCGAACGCAACGACAACTTCTATAAAAGCATCTGGATTTCCTACCCCAATGCCGAAGATAAGCTCATAGCTAAAAAAAGGGGTGTTAAGCCAGGAGTCGGCATCATGATCCATGGCACAACGCCTGCCAAAAAGAACGCCAAAGATTGGACGGCAGGTTGCATTGCCCTATCCAATCAGGACATTGACAGCTTGTTTACCCACATTGGCCCAGGAGCCAGCATAGAAATCCGCAAATAGGCAAAAACAATGGCTAAGGTACGGTTTTTATGCCCGCGCTTAGCCTGCCCCATGCTATTGGTTTTTAATCTGGTTGCCTCAATAATCAATTTTTCCCATATGGGTATTGGTCTAGTTTAGCCGTAAGCCTGGCCGTAAGTTCAGGATAATCGCTTTTCAGGTTCACGCGTTCTGCCGGGTCGGCCTCGAGGTTATACAATTCGATAGTCGTTTCATCTTTTTCTTTGATGCGTCGAAGCTTCCAAATGCCATCCCTTACCGCTTCGGGTACGCCATTGTTTACATAATAAAATGGTTGGTGCGCCACCGCACGCTTGCCGGTAAGCAGGTTGCTCACATTTTCGCCATCCAAGGTTTGGCCCTTAGGCAGGGTACTGCCCGTAATGCTAGCCAAGGTTGGCAAAATATCCAAACAAGTCAATGGTTTTTTCAATACACTGGGCTGCGTTTGTCCGGCCCAGTAAAAAATAAAGGGAACTCGGTCGCCACCCTCATAAGTAGTGCCTTTGCTGCCCCTAAAAATTCCGGCGTAACCGGCGTGGTTGCGTTTGGTCACATGGTCTTCGCTCATCCTGTCGGGATAGTTTGACCAAGGGCCGTTATCGCTCGAAAAAATAAAGATGGTGTTCTTGGCAAAGCCCTGTTGCTCAATGGCCTTCCAAACCGCCGCAATGCTTTTGTCCATTTCGTTGATCACAAAGCCCAGTTCGCCACCTTTTTCGCTATTGTTCTTGTTCTTCTGCGCAGCAAACCAAACCGGCAAATGGGGCATGTTGTAAGCCAGGTACAGAAAGAAAGGCTGGTTTGCTTTTTGTTTTTTGATAAAGCTGATGGCCTCCTTGCCGTATAAATTGGTTAATGAACTATCGGCCGGCTGTATAATTTCGGCTTTGTTGCCCCGATAAATTTTTAAGGTCGAATCTGTTTTTACGTAAGGCGTGTGGTAATCGTGGCTGTACAACATGCCATAATAGTTTTGAAAGCCCTGTTGCATGGGCAGGTTTTCGTAATGATCGCCTAAATGCCACTTGCCCACCATAGCTGTTTTGTAGCCGTTTGCCCTAAGCATTTCGGCCAGGGTCACTTCGGCCGCGGCCAGTCCCTGTTTTTGGCCCGGCGCCAAGGGCGATGGAATATCGAAACGGGTGGGGTATCTTCCGGTAAGCAAGCTGCCACGCGATGGCGAACACGAGGGCGAAGTAACCGCATAATTGGTGGCTTTTATGCCTTTGGCCGCCATTTGGTCTAAAAATGGGGTTTCGATTACCGGATTGCCATAGCAGGATAAATCGGCATAGCCCAAATCATCGGCCAAAATAAGTACAATATTGGGGCGTTGCTGGGCAACAACAAGCTGCGTTAAGCCCGCAAAGAGGAATAGAAAGCCTCCTTTTAATAGGTTGTTGATCATGGTAAATGGTTAAGGATAGATTCTAGCGCTAAAGTTAATCCTTATTTTCTATTTTACCACTTTCTATCGAGTTAGATTGGCATAAGACCTGCCTTAGCCCTAAGCAGCCAAGGCAGATTGTGCCTGATGTGCGCTTAAACTAAAGCTGTTCTGTATATTTCTTAAAGTTGTCTAAAATCGCCTGCCAGCCACCTTGCTGCATTTCGATGGGATTGGTATCTTCCGGGTCGAATGTTTCGGTTACCTTGGTACTGATCCCCAAATCTTCGAAAACAATTTTCACTTTGCGGCCATCTTCCATGGCATAGGCAATTAATTGGCGGGGTTCTACCTCGCTGTAAACGCCACCGAAATCAAAACTAAAGCTACCGTCTTTGGCGGCCATGGTGGTTTTAAATTTTCCATCCTTGCGCAGGTCGTTCTCGGCATAAGGCGCATGCCAATCAGGCGAGGCTTGGCACCACTGGGTAATGTGCGCTGGTTCGTTCCACGAATTCCAGACTTTTGCAATAGGCGCATTGATAACGGCGCTAACAGTAATTGGGTTTTTGGTTGCAGTTTCCATGTTCAAATTATTTTTGTGTTTTTTAATCGTTATTGGATAAAGCAAAGTTAGTGCAAGCCAGTAACACCAGACAAGGGCAAATCTGACAAATATAGGGTGGAAAAGCACGCAAAGAGACAGGGAGATTGAGCTCTAGCTATTCGAGGTAACGTTCTACCCGATGCTGAAAATCGTCGATATTAAAAGGCTTGCCGATAAAATCTTCGGCGCAGGCATCTTTATAAACCATTTTTTTATCGGCGTTGGCCGACATGATGATAACGGGCACCTGCGTGAACTTCTGACTCGATTTCAGTTCCTTGCAAACTTCTATGCCGTTGCCATCGGGCAACATCACATCCAACACAATTACATCTGGAACGGCCCGTTGCATCGCGAGATGAAAAGCCGCCACATTAGGACAAATGGTAACCTCATAAGTTTCGCCGCTCAAGATGTATCCAATCAGTTCTCCTATATCTTCGTTATCTTCAACAACGTAAACCTGTTTTTTCATAGCTATTAGATACAACAAAGCTGAGGGGCTACTGTTTAAAAAAAAGCAAGAAAATATTGACAACTAGCGTGTTAAAAATAAGTTGAGCCAAAAACAAAGGTTAATTTTAAACTATTTATTTAACTTTCTCCCCGCAAGTTTATAAATTTGTGGCAAGGAAATGGTGTCTTCCTAATTGAACCGCCCTAAAAACGCTGATGACGCCT
Organism: Pedobacter sp. TM02; assembly: GCF_059705275.1. Lineage (NCBI taxonomy): Bacteria > Pseudomonadati > Bacteroidota > Sphingobacteriia > Sphingobacteriales > Sphingobacteriaceae > Pedobacter > Pedobacter sp. TM02. Next base: position 469,820 of record NZ_AP046530.1, on the reverse strand, counting down.
GGTTATGGATGTTAAAACATTTAATCAGGATTGTTATGCCCTTTAAAACAGAAAAGACCATCAGCCAAAAAACCCGCTTGCAATTTCGCTTATGCTTCAGGAAGTACCCTGCCCTGCCCTATTTACTCAAATGGCTTTTCATTTGTGCCATCATCGGCATCATGGTAGGATCGGCTTCGGCTGGCTTTCTGCAATCGCTTAATTGGGTAACCGCTTACCGCGAAAACCATGTTTGGCTCATTGCGTTGCTGCCTCTTGCAGGCCTGCTCATTGGTTTGCTCTATCATCATTACGGAAAGGATGTGGAAGCGGGCAATAACCTGCTCATCCAAACCTACCATCGTCCGCAACAAACCATTCCCTTTAAAATGGCACCCTTTGTTTACCTGGGCACCTTGGCAACGCATTTGTTCGGCGGATCTGCAGGCCGTGAAGGCACTGCCCTGCAAATGGCCGGCGCCCTAAGCGATCAGCTCTGCAAACCTTTTAAACTAAGCCCAGCCGACAGGCAAACGCTGCTGGTGGCTGCCGTAGCGGCAGGCTTTGGCTCTGTTTTCGGTACCCCTTTGGCCGGTGCCATTTTTGGCCTCGAACTTTTCCTGATCGGCAAATTAAAATACGATGCCATTTTTCCGGCATTTATGGCGGCTATACTGGCCAACCTGACTACCCAATGGTGGCAGGTACATCATACCACTTACCAGATGGGCGATATTCCGCGCCTTGCGTTGTTGCCCATGGGCTATGCCCTACTGGCCGGTTTGGCTTTTGGGCTTTGTGCAGCTGCCTTTAGCAAACTGATGCATTGGGCGAGTACTGCCTTTAAAAAGTTCATCAAATATCCGCCACTTAGGCCCGTTGCTGGAGGCCTTATGGTAGCCTCGGCCGTTTGGGCTTTAGGCCATACCCAATACATTGGCCTAGGCATTCCTACCATTGTTGGTGCTTTCCAGGCACCATTGGGTTTTGAGGTATTTGCCCTTAAAATGGCTTTTACCGTTATAACGCTAGCGGCAGGCTTTAAAGGTGGCGAAGTAACACCACTGTTTTTTATTGGCGCGGCGCTGGGCAGCGCACTTTCCTTTTGGTTGCCCCTACCTGTTGGCCTCCTAGCCGGGATGGGTTTTGTAGCGGTATTTGCTGGGGCCACCAATACGCCTCTGGCCTGTACGGTAATGGCTATTGAATTGTTCGGGTCAGATTGTGGCGTTTATGCTGCATTGGCTTGTGTAACCGCTTACCTCATTTCTGGCCATACGGGAATCTATCGTGGACAGGTAATCGGCGAGGCCAAAAACACCCGATTCAAGCGCTATAACAATAAGCGCTTGGAAGATCTCTAGGCCTCAGGCAAGCCACTAGCAGGCAACAAATTAGCTGAAATTAAATTTGTAGATTACTAATAAATTTAGTAATTTAGTTTCCCAATCCTAATTTTTTTGCCATGGCTAAGAAAACCGCTTATGCATTTTACGAGCACTTGTTGCTGCTTTCGCCAGACCAGAAAGTAAACGCCGAAATTATGGACATTAAAACGGCCTACAGCAACGATTATGGGCTGGCCAGTGCCATCAAATCGAAACCGCACATTACTTTGGCCAATTTCGGGCAGTTTGAAAGTATGGAGAGGCCAATTGTTGAAGATTTTGAAAAACTTGCCAAGGCCATTCCGCCCACAACCATCAAATTGTCTGGTTTCGGCCAGTTTAACTACCGTACCATTTATGTGAATGTAATCAACAACAAACCTATTGCCCAAGGTGTTAGCGCCATGAAACTGAGGCTGAGCAAAAAACTGAATGCCTTGGATACCTTTAAGCCTTCGTTTAGCAACAACCTGCACCTTACCATTGCCCGCAATATGGCCGAACCTCAGTTCAGACAAGCCTGGGAAGAGTGGGGAAAAAGGCGATACAATGCTTCTTTTGCCGCCAATGGCATGCTCCTTCTCAAACGCGAAATAGATCCGCTTACTTTCAGTCCCAAAGAAAGCTACCGATTGGTCAAGTATTTCCCTTTTACCGGCAAAGAACAAGAGGCAGAACAGCTGGCTTTGTTTTAATCGCGTGTGGAGTTAAGCATTTCCTTTTCAAAGATCTCTTGTATCTTGGCCAGCTGATCGGCATAGATGGTCTTGCTTCTCGTACCGAAATGCAAGGTGTTCTCGATGGGTTTTTCGCCTTCCCAAACCACTTTTACCTGACCCGCATCCAACTCTTTTTTAGAAAGGAAATCGGGGACCACCGCAAAGCCGCTCCTACCACTTAGGCAACGCAAAATAGAGCAGATGTTGGGCACGATAAAGTTGGGCCTAAAATCGGGGCGTTTCTCAAAGTTCTGATACCAAAAGCGTCGCAAGTGCTCCATATCTCCCGTTGTACCGTACCAGGTCTGTGTTTTTAGCCATTGCTGCGCCCCTGCCAAATCCCGATGGGCAATCAGCGCTTCAAAATCCTTCGTAGCTGTTTCCTTACCGGCCACCAGCACCAGTTTTTCCTTAAAAAAAGGCTTGTATACCAAATTCTTATAATCGCCTTTTTGCGGCGTAATGATCATGTCTAAAATACCATTGTCTAAATCGGCCAACATTTCGGGGTATTCGCCAAACTTGATGATTACGTTAAAATCCAGGGTGGGCAGGTAAGGTTCGAGGGTAAACTGAAAGGTTTCGAAGCACATGCCAATGCTTACAGTAGGAATATCTTTTTCCGTACTTTTTTTAAAGTGTCCTTCTGCTTCCTGCAATTTGCCAATAGGCTCTAAAATAAAATTATACAGGATCTTGCCACGCTCGGTAGGCACCATTTTTCTCGAGCTCCGATCAAACAGCTTGTAGCCTACATAAGATTCGAGCGAGCTCAGGTGCAAACTTACCCCTGGCTGCGAAACATACAGCGATTCGGCAGCCCCGGTGAGCGAGCCCGTTTCGTAAATCGCTTTAAACGTGCGGTACCATTCTAGATTGACCATAATTCTATTTATTATAATTATGATACAAATATATAATTTATATTATTTTAATAGTAAATAAAGAGGCGGTAATTTTGCTTCATCAATAGAGAAACAACATGGACTTTAAAAAAATATTCATCATTAACGGTGGCCAGGTTTTCGGGCATTCAGGTGGCCGTTTCAATCAGACCATCACCAATTTCAGCATCGATTTTTTAGGCCAATTGCCTGGCGTAAGCATTCGCTCTACCAACATCAACGAGGTTTACGATGCCAACAAGGAAGTAGAAAATTTTGTATGGGCAGATCTGGTGATTTACCATACGCCTATTTGGTGGTTCCAGGTACCCAATGGCTTTAAAAAATACATAGACGAGGTATTTACCGCTGGCCACCAAAAGGGCATTTACCATAGCGATGGCCGTTCGTCCGACAACCCGAACATCAACTACGGCACCGGCGGCCTGTTGCATGGCCGACACTACCTGGTTACCAGCAGCTGGAATGCCCCAGCTACGGCATTTACCTTGCCCGGCGAGTTTTTTAACGAAAAAAGCGTAGACGAGGGCGTACTTTTCGGCTTCCACCGCATGAATGCCTTTGTGGGCATGCAGCCTTTGCCAAGCTTCCATTTTCACGATGTAGAAAAGAATGCAGATATTGCGCGCGATTTAAAGGCATACGAAAAACACCTCATCCAATTATTCAGCATCAAAAACAAACCTCATGAGCATCTATCTCACAGCATTGGTTAAAAGCAAACCCGGCAAGGCCGAAGAACTGAAAGCCGTTCTTCAAAACATGGTTGTCCATTCGAGGCAAGAAACCGCCTGCCTCCAATACGACCTGCACCAATCGACCGAAGACGAAAACCTTTTCATCTTTCAGGAAGAATGGACGAGTGCCGAGGGTTTGGCGGCCCACAACCAACAAGCCTATATTACCGACTTTGCGGCCGTGGCGCCCGAGCTAACGGAAAGCGCACCCCTGATTTACCTCACGCAAAAAATAAGTTAAAATAGCATTAAAAAAGGCCTCAGCTTAACAGCTGAGGCCTTTTGATTCATTGAGCAGTTAGGGCTTAGTTCTGCGCATCGTAAATGACTACTTTTTCAAAGAAAATGCGGAATTCGTCTAAAAAGACTTTGTGTACCGGATGCACCTGATAAACATCATGCGCAGCCAAATCCTCGAAAAAAAGAACCAGGCTGAAGGTATAAGTGGTATCAACTACGGCTCTTTCAATAGGCGCAGGCGTGCCAATATGATAGTTTTTTACAACTTCGATCTGTTCAAGCGTTTGCAGGCCCTTTAAAAAAGCCGCTTTCTGTTCGTCGCTGGTATCGGCTTTTAGCCAGAATAAAACGTGGTGTGCAATCATGTATTAAATTTTTGGCCAATTTAGGGATTGTTATCCTCATATTCCATCACGGCTATCTAATTAATTGGCGTAAAGGAAGAAACATTCATGAGGCTTAAAGGCCTAAAGTTTAAAATACACGCACCGAGGTAACATTGAGTTAACATGAAGTTGGTTTATTTGAAGATTGTAAACCTGCTTTTTGGCGTATGGCAAAAGTACCTTTGTTGTTTTGTTTTCTGATGGCCCTACTTGGCGTACCCCAACTTTTGCGGGCACAGTCGACAGACTTTGCAAGCATACAGTCCATCAGCCAAAAGCATCCCGATACCGCACTGATCATCCTCAAAAAACTGCATGCCAAGGCATTGGCCGAAAACAATGAGCTGGCTGAGGCCTTGTGCCTGCAACAAATGGGCAAAGTATGCTACAACCAGGGGCACTATGCACAGGCGCTCGAATTTTACCTGCATGCCGATAAGCTATTCTCTACCCATAACCAACGCGATTTATTGGCCGCCAACCTGGGCGAAATAGGAGTGCTTTATTATTACAACAAACAGCTCGACAAATCGCGTGCGCAGTACAACAAAGCCTTGGCCTTGTACCAACAAACCGGAAACTTAAAGGGGCAAGCCCAGATTTTAGGCAACATAGGCCACTTGTACGAAAAGCGCCAACAATACGACAGCGCTTTTTATTATCAGCATTTGGCCCTCGAGCAATACAAATTGACCAATTACAAGCAGGGCATTGCCAAGATTTACGAAAACCTAGGCAGCATTTACGAAGATCTGGCCAAATACGACTCGGCGCACGCCAGCTTCGCGCACTCGCTCGAGCTATACAAATTAGACCATAACGAAGTTGGTAGCATAGAAGTACTCAATAATTTAGGCGATATCCTAAGAAAAACAGGCCAATATGCCGCCAGTATCGCGCGCTCAAAACAGGCGTATGACCTGGCCCTGCAAAACGACAATATTTACCAATTGGCTTCGTGCAGCAAAGACCTGGGCAAGGCCTACGAGCTGATGAACCGCATGGACAGCGCCTATTATTATGCCGAACTGAGCCGGAAATATTCGCTCGAAGTTTATTCTAAGGAAGCGGTTAACCAAACCTCATTTTTGCAGGTGTTGTACGACATCAACAAAAAAAGCGATGAGATTGCCCGTCTCAACAACAGCCGAAAAGTAAACCGCATCATCACGGTGGCTGTGGTGATTGTGGTAATTTTATTGATTATCCTCGGTATCGTTATTTTCAGCCGGCAACGCCTCAAGCTCAAAGACCAAAAGGTTTTGGCCCGCCAACGGGAAGTAGAACATGAACTGGTACAACTGGAACTAAAAACCCAGCAACTGGAAGACGAAAATCTGAAACAGGAGCTCGACATCAAGAGCAAGGAACTTTCCACCCACACCCTCAACCTGATTAAGCACAACAAATTTCTCGAAGAACTACGCAACAAGCTGCAATTAATGGTTAAAGACGACAAACGCGACCAGAAAAAACAGATGCAACAACTCATTAACCAGATTAACGACAGCTTTAGCCATGAGCAATACTGGAAGGAATTTACCGCCGCCTTTGAAAAGGTACACCAAAGTTTTTTCGACAAGCTCAAAGCCTACAGCAACGAATTGACCGCGGCCGACCTCCGATTGGTTTCCTTGTTAAAGATCAATCTCGAATCAACAGACATTGCTATTCTGCTCGGCATTTCTACCGACAGCCTCCGCGTTTCGCGCTACCGGTTAAGAAAAAAACTGAACATTCCGCAAGGCGACAACCTTACTGCTTTCATACAAGCCATCTGATATTTTTAGCTATTATTTTTTCGGCTTTGCAGCGCTTAACATTTGCTTAATGTAACGGTAATAAAATGATAACGGAGGTTTAAATAAAACATAATTGATTAAAAATCAGTTACTTAATAAATATTGTTGCTTTCTGGTTTACGGTATTGGTAACGCTGTTGCCTTTTTGTAACTCTTCAGATTTCACTCCTAACCGATTGCCTCCACATCTTTGCGGCGTCATTTAAAATCCTTGACTTAACGCAAAGCAAATGAGCAAATTTTTAAAACTTCTTTTCCCCCTGTTATTTTTGGCCGGCATAGCCAATGCCACCAAATTAAAGGGACATGTTTACGACAAGCAAACCGGCGAAGCCATCGTTGGCGCAACCGTAGTGCTCGAAAATACCGGCAGGGCAACCACTACAGGCCTCGATGGTTCATTTGAGCTGAAAGACGTAAAACCAGGCAAAACCGTGTTGCGGATCTCTTACCTTACCTACACCACCGTAAGCCAGGATATCAACATTTTAGGCGAAGACAATCCGCATGTTAAAATCTACATGGAGCCCGCCTCTAAAATACTGGGCGAGGTAACCATTAAGGGCGTAGGCAATGGCAACAACGAAAACGAAGCCCGCAGGATAGAGCAAAACGCCAATCAGGTGATGAACATCGTTTCGGCCAAGGCCATAGAAATTTCGCCCGACCTAACCGTAGCCAACGTGATCCAACGGGTATCGGGTATTTCGGTTGAACGCAATAGCAACGGCGATGGCCAATACGCCATTTTGCGTGGCATGGACAAACGCTACAACTACACTTTGGTAAACGGCGTTAAAATTCCAAGTCCGGACAACAAATACCGCTATGTGCCGCTCGACCTTTTTCCGTCAGATTTGTTAGACAGGCTCGAGGTCTACAAAACCCTAACCCCGAACCTTGAAGGCGATGCCATTGGCGGGGCGGTAAATATGGTGATGAAAAATGCGCCAAACCACTTCCAAATTAACGCCAATTTGGCTACGGGCTATAATCAGCTGTTCTTCGACCGCAAGTTTACCAGTTTCAATTCGGCCAGCAGCAACAGCAAATCGCCATACGAACTGCAGGGCAGAACCTATAACGCCACGCAAGCCGACTTTAGCAAAGGAACACTTGATTATACGGCCAAAAATCCGGCGCCGAACCTTATAGGCAGCCTCTCTATTGGTCAGCGCTTTTTAGACGGTAAACTGGGCGTAATTGTTGCCGGAAGCTATCAAAACACCTACCGTGGCAGCAACAGTACGTTCTACAATTCGGCTGTAACTGGTACCGACCAGTATGCGGTAATTACCAGCAAAGACTACCGCCAATATTCGGAGCAGCAAACCCGCTTGGGCCTGCACGGCAAGGTTGACTATATTTTTGACCAAAACAACAAAATCAGTCTTTACAATTTTTATGTTAACCTTAAAAACAAGCAGCTGCGCGAGGGCGTGAGCACCACCTACAATGGCGTTTATGATCCAGCCAATGGCAATGCCGAACTGGTGTACAACACCCGCAGTCGTTTAACGCAACAGGAAATCTACAACAGCACCTTGCATGGCGATCACAAATTCTTCGCCAACAAATTCAAGGTACAATGGTCGGCGGTATACTCATCGGCACGAAACGAAGTGCCAGACAATACCACGATCAGCCTGAACGGCATCGAAAAGAACTTTGTGGCTAGTCGCTTAAGCCTGGTTAACACCGCTCCGGTTAACCGTCGTTGGGAACGTAACACGGACGAAGATAAGGCTGGTTATCTCGATTTAACCTACACCGCAACCATTGCAGGCACCCAAGTTGATTTCACGGCTGGCGGACTTTACCGCGACAAGCAAAGAAGCAGCTTCTTTAACAATTACACCCTTGCACCTACCGCAGCCAATGCAGGCCTGGTTTATGGTAAGGATTTCCAAAACTACACCGATCTCAATCTGGTGGTAAGCAACCCCACGGGTGCAGTAAGCAATCCCTTAACTTACGACGCGAACGAAAAAATTAGCGCCGGCTATGGCATGCTGAACTTTAGCCTTAACCAATGGCAGGTAACCGGCGGCGCCAGGATAGAACATACCAACCAGGGTTATCAATTGTTGTTTCCGGCCGGAGAAAGCAAACCAACAGGCAACCAATCTTACACTGATGTATTGCCAAGCTTGACCTTGAAATATCACCTCACCGAAAAAGCACAGCTACATGCTTCGTACTACAAGGCGCTAAACCGTCCTGGATTTTACGAAATTGTACCGAGCAAGGTGGTGAATGAGGAGTACCAGGAACGTGGCAATCCGAACCTGAAACGCGCTTTGGCCGACAACTTCGACTTGCGCTACGAACTGTTTCCGGGTGCATCCGAACAATTGTTGGTGGGCGTCTTTTACAAAAACATCAAAAACCCAATCGAATATACTTTTCAGCCAGATGCTACCCGCGGACAAGACATCTACTACAGTCCGGGTAACTTTGGCAATGCCAAAAATTATGGCGCAGAGCTGGATTACATCAAATTCTTCCACAAAATTGGGATTAAGGCCAACTATACCTACACGCATTCGAGAATTACCACACCCAAAACTTCTCGTCAGCGAGATGCAGTTACCGGCGATATCAAAGCTGTTTCGGTTGATCAGTCGAGGCCATTGTACGGTCAGTCAGAGCATATTGCCAACCTTTCCTTATTATACAAAGACACTAAAAAAGGATGGGATGTGCAATTGGCAGGTGCCTACACGGGGCCGCGCATCAACACGGTATCGCAGTTCCTCAACAACGATCTTTGGCAACAAGGCTTTATCCAGATGGATCTTTCGGCCGAAAAGCGTTTCAAGCATGGCATCAGCGCCTTTATCAAAGCCGGCAACTTGCTAAACACCCCTACCAAGCTCTTCATCAAAGGCACCAACCCCGAGAACGAAAAAATCAAGGAAGAGCTAATTAGTAACGGTCATACATTAATCAGAAACGACAATTACGGTCAAAGCTACCTGATTGGCGTTCGCTATAAACTCAACTAATTGATTACAAACCATCAAATTTAAAAGCAATGAAATTTAAACAGATTCTTAACCTCTTCTTGCTCTTGGCCCTGGCTATGGCAGGTTGCGAAAAGGCAAATATTGATGTAGATACCACACCCGGCAACGGATCGGCCATTGGCGAAGTTTCGGGAGTGTGGGCCAAGGGAAGCACGCAGGTTATCAAAGGCGACATCATCATCCCTGAAGGCAAAAGCCTCACCATTGAAGAAGGGGTTACCGTATTGATGGATACGATTGCCAAGCCCGAAATCATCGTAAAGGGAAATCTTTACGCCTTGGGCACAGCCGAAAATCCAATCAAATTTACCGTTAACGAGTTTTATAAAACCGCAGCCAAAAAATTCGGCAAGCTATGGGGCGGCATTTTGGCCGCGCCTACCTGTGCCGAACTCGTATTAGACCACACCATAATCGAATATGGCGGTTCTACCACCTCCGACGCCTCTACGTCGGTAAAAATGGGGCTTTACAAAAACAAAGCTGGCGAAAACCTGCCTGCGCTTTGGTTCTCGAACGTAAAAGGTAAACTGGTGGTAACCAACAGCATTTTCCGTAACCTACAAGAAGACTGTACCTATATTGAGGGTGGCAAAATCATCTTCGCCAACAACGTATTCTATACCACGGGCGTAACGGGTGGCGAAGCCATGAACTTTAAATCGGGTTGTTTGGCCGATATAGCCTACAATTTGGTTTACAGCACCAATACCAACGCACTCAAGCTCTCCAACAGTGGCGACAGAACACCACAGACCTACATTATTGCCTACAACAATACCATGGTAAACACCGGCTGGCGCAGGCCTACCGCCAAAGGAGGCTCGGTTTGGCTAGAAAGTACCGTCCGTGCCGACCTGTACAACAACCTGTTTGCCAATACCCGTTTTGGTGTGAAAAGAGACCCTAAAAACCCGGAAGACAAACGCTCGGTATACACCAACAACTGGTATTATGGCTACGACCAAACTACGGTAAACCAATTTCAGCCAAGTGGCGATGTGATCGGTGGCACCAACGATGTAATCAGCACCAAAGCTGGCGACAACGATCCGAAATTTGTAAATTATCCGCTCAACAATTTGGTAACCAGCCCCGATTTCAATACCGCCTGGGATTTCCACCTGCAAGGAAACTCACCGGCCCTGACCAAGGGAACTACCAATTTTACCCGTCACCATAAGGCAGGTCTTACCATGGCCAATGGCATTACTTACATATCTCCAGAGCCTTCTACCTTTGTAGGTGCTTATGGCATTAAACTGTAACCAATGAATTTGAATAAACTGAACTTTACTTTATGGCCGGCTTTGCTGCTATTGGCGGCCTGCAAAACCAACAGCACCGACACAACGAACAGCATTAAGCCGGTTATTATTACCGAACCTGTTAAATATGATACCGACGATCCTGCGATCTGGATCAACAAGGCCGACCCTGCGCAAAGCTTGATCATCGGAACCGATAAAGACGCAGATGGCGCACTTTATGTTTTCGACCTGAAAGGCAAAATAATAGCCGACAAAGTGGTAAGGGGACTAAAAAGACCCAACAATGTTGATTTGGCTTACGGTCTGTTATTGAACGGCAAGCCTACCGATATTGCCATTGCTACCGAACGCATGACCCATAAGCTGCGCATCTTTTCGTTGCCCGACATGAAGCCGGTAGACAAAGGCGGGATTGATGTTTTTGTAGGTGAAACCGGCCCCGAATACCGCGATTTGATGGGCATTGCCATCTACACCAGCAAAGACGGCAAAATGTACGCCATTGTAGGCCGTAAAAATGGTCCAAAAACTGGTGGCTACCTGTGGCAATACCTGTTGGAAGATGATGGAACTGGCCATGTAAAGGCTACTTTGGCGCGCAAATTCGGCGAGTACAGTGGCAAAAAAGAAATCGAAGCCATTGCGGTAGACAACGAATTAGGTTACGTTTATTATTCGGACGAGCAAACTGGCGTACGTCAATACTATGCCGACCCTGCCAAAGGCGACAAACAGTTGGCTATTTTTGGCACCACCGGCTTTCAGGCCGACCATGAAGGCATCTCTATCTACAAACTGACCGATAGCACGGGCTATATTCTCGTATCAGACCAAGGCGCCAACCGCTTCCAGATTTTTAGCAGAGAGGGAACCAGTAAAGACCCTTTCGAACATAAACTACTCAAAATAGCCGATGTACAGGCACGCCAAAGCGACGGTTCTGAGGTGGTCAACATTCCATTGAACGACACCTTTAAGCATGGCTTATTTGTGGCCATGAGCGACGACAAGACTTTCCACTATTACCGTTGGGAAGATATTGCTGGCAAAACGCTAAAATTACGCTAGTCGGTTGCTTGATTTATTTGTTAAAAAAGCCGGGCTAATGCTCGGCTTTTTTGCGTTAGAAAAGCTTAAAAGGAAACGAATTTACTTCAGTTCAATATTTCTTGCTTTTAACACCCCATCTTTCTTAATTTCAAGTAGCTCCTCGGCATAAACCCCAGTTAGGGGAAAAGCTTTATTCTTGGTAATGCGAAAATAAGGCCTAGGATATTTTTCTTTAATTACGTGTTCATACTCGTCTTCAATATCAAAAGACAAATTATCCTTGAAATTCAGTTCTACGGCTTGAATATCTTTTTGCCAATGTTTATCATAACGATATGGATCTCCAGGCCTTGCCCAACGACCGTCTTTTGTTGGGTAAACATCAAAAAACTGGTACTTTTCATGATAGAGTTTGCCACAATACTCACTTAAAAAGAGCATCACATATTTATAATCGGAAAACTTTGGTTTACCATAATGGTCAAAAGCCGTAAAGTTAATCGTGTCTGGCAAGACAGTGCCATACATGGTTTTTAACAGTTTATACTTTGACACATACTGTCCATCAAAAGAGACCAAGTTGCCACAGTAATAAGGATCAATTCGCTTGACCTCTATCTTTTCGGCAATAACGACATAATGCTTAGGGTTTTTATCATTGCATTTTTCAAGTTCAATGCAAATTTGAGGCGCCAATCGAATAGCTATTTTATCCATCTTTACCAAATCGGCCACAGCATACTTTTGGGTTATATACCTATGGGCACTAAAAAACAGACTGTCTTTCAGATCGGCTTTGATTTGGAATGTCCTATCGGGTTTTGTTTTCACCACCAAATTGGTGTCCTGACTTAATCCATTAAACATTTTCATTTCCCAATCCAGCCGTTTGAGGTATTGGGCGATGCTGTCTTTTTTATACTTCTTGCTCAAGGACGAAATCGTTGCCGAATTTGCACTGCTCCATTTCCTCAATGTATCGTTTAAGATTACCCGTACGGCATTAAACTCGTTATATCTGGCGGAGGTATCGCTTGCTGTTCCTTTGATGAGTACCGTTTGCGGAAATGCAGTGCAGGCACAGCATAAAAATAAAAGCGTACAGAAAATTTTCATCACATGAAATTATGAGTTTGAATGGAGGGCTTAGAAATTTTAACATGCTTTAACAAAAACTGTTAAAGCTTTTGCAACGATGATGCCGTTTGCCCTGAAATTTCACAAAGCAACAATAGAAATTAAAAAAATTGTGGCTTTAACTATACGATACCCCAGGCTGGCATCGTGTGGCCAAAGCTCTTGAAATAGGAGCGCTTAACAGAATCAGTTCCACTCCTTCCTGATGACATAGGCAAACATCTCGCCTCTGTTGCGAAAGCCCAGTTTTTCGTAGAGCTTAATGGCACCGGCATTATCATTTCTTACATGCAGGAAGGGGATTTCGCCTTTGGCCAATATTCTTTTGAGCTGCTCGCGGATGAGCTCATAGGCATAGCCTTTGCCCAAATAATCGGGGTGAGTGCATACCGCACTTACTTCGGTGTAAGGTGTAGGATTAAAGCGGTGCCCAGCCATGGCAACTAATTTTTCATTGTCGAAAATACCGGTATAATTGCCCAATACGATGGTACGTTGCCTAAAGGGCCCAGGTTGCGTGAGTTCTACCAAAGCCATCATTTCGGCTACATGCTGTTGGTCGAGATTGGCAAAAAGGATATCGTTTCCAGCGGGAGCTTCCTTGGCCTCATAAACGAATTGGAACATATCGATATGGGCAATGACTTTCCATTTTACAGGGATGGCTAATTGCACGGGACTGAAAACCACATAAGTAGCTCCAGCCTCGCTCATGCGGCATAGCTCATCAAACTCTTGCTCATTATTGTGTCTTAGGCCAGCAAAAGAAGCGATATCTTCTTCATAAAACCTTACGTTTTTCGTTCCTTTTGCAAATTGGCCATGCGCCGAATTCAAGGCATGATAGATGGGGTTATCCAACAAGTGTTCCATGTACAAAGATACCAAAAAGCAAGCGTGACGCTAGCCAGTTTCTTGCGCTAATGATAGTCCAAAAACAGAACCCAGGTTCCTTCGGCTTATCGACCATATCCCGGTTTCTATCGACGATAAACAACTATCCGACTGTTTGCTGCATTTTGCGTTTTGTTGCTCGCTAACTTACATTTCAAAAATAAGCAGATGAAAAGAATTTTGAGCGTTTTGATCGGTTGCCTTTGGGCAGGCATTCAACCCGGCACCGCAGCACAAGCCCAACAAACCAATACCCAAATCCGCAAAGAACTTGAAACGGTTATGCACGATTTTATGGCCAGCATTAAAACAGGCGATAGCACTAAATTTTACAAGCTTTTTTATGATGGGCCGGTAACCTGGGTTGGAGTAGACAAAGAGCAAAGTCACCAGTATTTTGTGAAGAAAAACAACAAGCTTAGCAAAAACTACTTCAAAAGCAGTCCGCAAAGCTTTATACGCAGTATTGTTGCCGAAGGCGGAGGTGAAGAAGAAAAGTTTTATAACATACGCATGGATGGCGATGAGCGCGTGGCCATCATTACCTTCAACTATAGCTATTGGTCTAAAGGCAAAAAGCAAAATTGGGGACAGGAAAGCTGGGGCCTGATCAGGGCAGACGGCCAATGGAAAATAGCCAGCGTTATTTTTTCTGTAGAGATGGAAAATGTAGTGCCTGAGCCAGCAAATGCTGCTAAAACAAAAAAATAAACCACTGATCAATATTTTTTTATAAAATTTAGATTTTATATTCAAATATACGTAGTTAACTACGTATATTTGAACAATGAAAACACAGGAAGAGATCAAACCACTTGACAATGGCTATAGCAATCGGATTGTTGACCTGATTTTACCCATACAACAAGAGGAATTTAATGTAGCCATTACCGTTAACGACCAGCCCGATTTGCTGGATATTGAGACCTACTATCAACAGCCAGGCGGGAATTTTTGGGGCGCATTTCATCAAGATGAGCTGATAGGCACCATTGCATTGATTGCGATTGGCCATCAGGCGGGCGCCATCCGAAAAATGTTTGTGAAGAAGGAATTTCGCGGCAAGGAAAAAAGCATAGCCCAACACCTGCTGAACCAGCTGATCGCTTATTGCGAAGCCAAAAATATGACAGATATTTACCTCGGAACGATAGCACAGATGAATGCCGCCCAGCGCTTTTATGAACGCAACGGCTTTCAGCAAATCGAAGCTGATGAGCTGCCATCTTATTTTCCGAGAATGCAGGTAGACAACCTTTTTTATCACCTGCACTTAAAAAAGCAAGCATGAATGTAATTGACGAAGCTGGTATTCTAGCCCTCTCCACAAGGCTCCAGCGCCTAAGCGACCGCATCCGCAAAGACGGGCTTGAAATTTACAGGGAAATGGGCATCAGTTTTGAACCCAAATGGTTTCCGGTTATTTACGTATTGCATAAAAAGAACGTATTGAGCGTGGTAGAAATCGCCAACGAAATCGGTTATACCCATCCATCGACCATTACTTTACTCAAAGAACTGGAAAAAGAGAAAATCATCCGCTCTAAAAAAGATAAAGCCGACGAGCGTAAGCGCCTTTTGCAGCTCAGTACCAAAGGCCAACAACTGATTGACCAGATGGGCCCTGCCTGGGAAGTTATTACCGCAGCCACCGCCGACCTGATCAATACCCAAAACAACCTGATGCAGGCCATTTTGGAGGTGGAGGAACAACTGAAAATGAAAAGCTTTTTGCAGAGAGCGCTAGTCCTGATCAAGGAAAGACAAGATTCGGCATAACGAACCGAATCTTATCTTTCTAACAGGATGCTTTCGACGATATTCACCTGCTCCAAAAAATATTCATCATGCGACACTACCAGCAAAGTCCCTTTATATTCGTTGATCGCTGTTGTTAAAATATCGATGTTCTGTAGATCGAGGTTATTGGTAGGCTCGTCTAGCACAATCAAATCGGGTGCCTGGTGGGTAATAGTTAGCGTACAAAGCATCAACCGCATTTTTTCGCCACCACTTAAAGCCAGGCAGGGCTTGTCCCAATCGTCTTTGCCAAACAGGAAACGGTTGAGGCGGATTTTGACTTCATGTTCTTGCAACATACCTGTATTGAAATGCTGTGCCTGCTCGTAAACGCTTAGCTCGTTGTTGATGAGCGAATAATCCTGATCTATGTAAATGGCTTTTATCGGCGTCCTTTCCAAAGTACCTTGTTCAGGTTGCAGTTCTCCCAAAACCAGTTTAATCAAGGTGGTTTTTCCCGAACCATTATTGCCTTTAATGGCCATGCGGTCGCCACTGTTGAGCTGCAGGTTAATCGGTTCTTTCCATAACCATCGGCCGTTGCAGTTCAGGTTAACAGATTGGGCCTTGAGCAACATTTTGCCCTTATGCAAACCCGCATGGTCTAAATCAAGCTTCATTTTATCGGTTTGTGGCTGATTTTGGCGCAACTGCTGCAGTTCTTGCCTCATAGCCCCCACCTTTTCGGCGTGTATGCCTTTCATTTGCGCGGTGCTCCTTTCGGCGCTGTTTTTCAGCGCGTTCATCACAATGGTTGGCAAACCGGCCGTTTCTTGCTTCTTTTTGCCCCGGGCATCTAGTTTCTGTTGCCTTTCTATGGCTTCCCGTTCGGTCTCTTTAGCCTTGCGCAGGGCTTTTTCCTTGTTCTTTACATCTTGTGCAAAGGCATTGCTGGCCAAATCCTTTTGTTCGACATAAAAATCGTAATTGCCACCGTACATAACAAGGCCATGTTTATTTAATTCGCAAACCGTGCGCAACAGCTTAAGCAAGGCCCTGTCATGGCTCACCACCACCAGCGCATTTTTAGTAGATTGTATATACTCATAAAGTAGGTTTCGGCTTTTGGCATCTAAGTGGTTGCTCGGCTCATCGAGCAATACCAACTCAGGGCGGTGCACTTCTATGCCGGATAAAAAGACCTTCGTTTTTTGGCCCCCGCTTAGCATTTCCATTTTTTGGGTGAGGGCAATATCGTTCAGCCCCCAACGGGCAAGCGCCATTTGGCAACGTTCTTCCAAAGCCCAGTCGTTGTCGAGCAGGTTGAGGTTTTCTTCCGTTGCTTCGCCAGCTAAAATCTGTTGCAGCGCCTCCAGTTTTTGGGCAATGCCCAAGGCCTCTGCTACACTGTACTGATTAAACTGTCCGAAAACCTGGGGTACCAAATAAGGTTGGTCTTGCACCTGAATCTGTCCGCCGGTTGGCGACAGGCGACCAGCCAAAATTTGCAATAAAGTAGACTTTCCGGTACCATTGTTGCCCACCAGGGCAATTTTATCGTGTTTGTTGACGATGAGGCTCAACCCATCGAACAATAAATCTTTATTTGGATGTGCATAAACTACATCTTGAAGCGTAAGCATAAATTCCTTTCTTTTAAACGTGAACAAATACAAGGGTTGCCGAAGGCGATACCCTACTTATTTTTCGTGAAAGAAATTCGATCCTACATTGATGTGTTTGTTGTTTGCGGTAAGCAAAAGTAAGAAAAAAATAAATAACCGCTGTTTTTTTGCTATCGATTAGCGCTTTTACCTGAAGGCATTTCCTACAAAACGCTTGCCATTGAAGATCAGCTTTCTGACGATCCTACGCTGTTGTTCTCCTTCGCCGCGCGAAATGGGCGTCATCTCGTCGGTTAGGTATGCTATGGTTAAGGTTTGGGTTTTTGGATCGAAGGAAAACTCTTCTATGTCTTCGTTTCCGGCACCAATGGTCAAACATGACGGGCCGTTTTCGCCATAGGTACTTACTTCTTCGCCAGGGGTTTCAAAAGCCTCATAATCAAAATTTAAGCCATCGGGCAACAGCTCTACCACCACCGCCGTTTGAAACATACAGGTATTGCAGCCAATGCCCGAACCAATGCATAAGTAAAGTTCTTTTGTAGACCTTAGTTTGTAAATCTTTTCGAACCATGCTCCAGACGAAGGGAAAGGGTTTTCCTGCTCGTTTCCGACGCGGCCATCGCTGGTTATCATGGCTTGGCCTGAAGCCGTTCTAGCATAAACCATGCTGATATTGCTCTTGAAACTGCCTCCCGTATTCTCGAACCAGGTAAACAGCCAGAGCTTTTTGTCATCGGCATGCACAATACCCAAGCCGGGTGCCTGCAAGAGGCTATCCATATTTTGTCGGGTAATTTTTGGGTCGTTAAGAATGGCGGTTAAAGTTGTGGCGATAGCTTCATTAACCTCATCGACTTTGTTAACCGAATCGCTTTCGTTGTAGGTGCGTTGCAAGGTATCGGCAATAGCAAAAAGTTTCTTCAGACGGTCTACAATGGCAAAGGATTTTCCTGTAGTCTTACCGGCCATAGACAATCCAGCCTCGGCATTGCCGTTGCCTGGCGTTGAATTTGGCGAGCAAGCATAGAGCCCCACCAGCAATAACAGCATCAGGGCATACACTTTAGCAGACATCATGTTGAGAGTTAACGTATGTGCGAAGATGGCAAAAGCCACAGAGAAACCAAAGACCGCTCAAGACTTTGGTCTACAAAAAAACAAAAGAAAAACGTTTTAGCAATAAAAAAACGCTACACCTATGCGATATAGGCAGAAAAAGCGTCATTCATTGACTTTCGTAATTTCTTCATTACTGTTTTGCTCTGGAAACGATTCTTCAATTGTTTAATGATCGCCTTGCCTATTTACCCGAAGAATTTGATTTATCGAACAACAAAAAACCCGTACAGTCTTGCACGGGTTTTTTATGGCTAGCCTGAGCTATGGCTAATGTTTTAAATAATATTGCAGATAGGCCAATGAGGTATTGGCATCTTTGCGCCAGATAACCAACGAATCTGTAGTTAGCTTAACCACTTCAAAAGATCTGGCATTCTGCTTGCCCAAATCGAGATCTAGCAGGCAATAAGGCTGTCCTAATTTCCAAGAGCCGTTGAGGGGTACACCATCGCTCAGTACATTGTAGGTTAAATCGGTGTTGAGTTTAAAATAGCCGACTGGGTAAACCAAATAAGGGTTATTAATGGTATTGGTTGACGAATTGTACTGAAAATAAAATGTTTTCTTGTTATCCCATTGTTTAGACAGCTCGGTGTTGGTAGGGCAATTTGCCGTTTTGTAATGTTCGGTATAAACCTTGGCTCCCTTGGCTCTTTTAACTACCAATTCTTTGGTCGAAAGGTTTAAGATATCGTATTGTACGGCTACGGCTGTAATCGCTTTATCGCCCAGCACCAATCGGCAGGTTTCTTTGTTTATCTCCCAGGTTCCTATTTGTGCTACATCGTCATTTACGATTTCATAAGTGCCATTTGGATCGATCTTCAGAAAGCCAACCGGAGAAACAACCGAGGTTTCGGTCTTTTTGGTCCTACTTTCGTCACTGTAAGTATCTATGGTGGTATAGGTGTTATACCATTTATAGGCAATATCCAGTTTATAGTTACATCCTTTCGGGTCGTCCTCAACATCGTTCGACTTGCAAGACGAGATCAGCAGCGAAAAAGCACTCATGCTCATTAATGCCAAAAGCGTTATTCTTTTCATTGGTAAGATTTTGCTACAATGATAACACTAATTGTTTAAAGCTACAACTTGAGGCTATATTTGGTTAATCGTTAAGTGTGCTCCAAACAAAAAACCGCTTTACTTTCATAAAGCGGCTTCATCTCTTAACTACCGAAAAAAGACTAATAATCTACATGGTAATCTTTAGGGAAATGTTCGCCTTTCCAGGCTTTTTTAGCAGTCCAATCGGTTGCCGGATCGGCCCAGAAAGGATCGGAGGCTGGCAGGCCCAGAGGCAGGAAAGACAAGGTGGCCATGTACAAGCTGCCTGTAGAAGTATAGTAATCGGCTATGTTCGGGTCGTTGCCACAAAAGCCCAGTTGCAACCAGCCCTTGTCGTCAAAGGTGCCTTTGGTTTCGTACATGTTCTGTTTTACCTTGGTTAGTGCGCAACGTACCTGGGCAGGCTTAATGTCTTGAGGCAACTTTTTCATCAAAGCCAACTGGCTCAAGGCCTGAAAACTGCCAGTTCTATAGGTGATTGACCGGCCGATAGGCGGAAAAGTCCCTTCCGGCGAAATCATCCGCTCCTGCCCCACGCCATAGCGTTGCATTCTTTTCAGCGCCAAATCGTACTGTGCCTGTGTTGCCATGCCGTGTTGCAGCATTACAGCTACGGTATCAACCATCATCGGGTGGATAACGAACGAATTATAGTAGTCGAAAGCCAAATTTGGCCCGTCGCCGTACCAGCCATCACCTTTGTACCATTCGTTAAGCTTGGTTACGCCTTGTTTTAAACGCGCTTCGTCGTATTGCTCGCCTATCGACATTAAAAATGCTTCGGTAATCGAGCCAAACAAAAGCCAGTTGTTGTTAAAGGGCTTGCGGTTGCGCAACGATTTGAATGCAGCCACAATTGCCTGTTTGGTAACTGGTTTAAGCGGTTTCCACAAAGCTTCGGGAGCACGCAAAAAAGTTTGTGCCAAATAGGCCGAATCGACAATGGGCTGATAGTCTTTTTCAAAAT
The DNA here is from genome assembly GCF_059705275.1 of Pedobacter sp. TM02. NCBI lineage: Bacteria > Pseudomonadati > Bacteroidota > Sphingobacteriia > Sphingobacteriales > Sphingobacteriaceae > Pedobacter > Pedobacter sp. TM02. The sequence goes on along the minus strand of NZ_AP046530.1, from coordinate 449,758 downwards.
TAAGCTGATCTGGACTGTTCGGCGCAAAGCAGCTGTCTAATCCCTGAACAGCCAAATCCCTCATTTTTTTGCGTTGCTTTCCTTCTGCGGTCGCATCATCGGGCAAAGCCAGCCAAGGTGCAATGCCAGCATAGGTACGGCCCACGGCTTCTAAATAGGTCACGCTTGCGGAACGCGAATCGAAGGTGGGCGACTTAACCACCACCATGTTCTGTTTCAGTTTTCCCTCGGCCAAATTAGCCACCACCGGATAGGCGATTTTATAAAGCAACTGATACCAGTAGGTTCTGTCGTCGGTGGGTTTAACTGTTTTTTCTTTGTCCAAAGCCTCACTGGCCATGATTTTAGTTGGGCTCATGAACGCCAACAAACCCGAAAACGAGAGCGTTCCGATAAAATTTCTTCTTTCCATATTATAAATACCAGTTCTTATATCTTAAAAGTGCCTCTAAATAGTAATAGTCGGCATAGGTTAAAGGTACATCAACTTCCGATTTTGAAGGCAAGGCACCCACGCTGTGTTTCAGCAAAAAGCCGCCATTGGTGCCAGCTTTGGCGGTGTATTGCTCATCAGACAGGGACACCAGCATCTTTTTTGCATTTTCAACATAGAAAGCCTGTTCTTTTTTATTGCCGTATTGTCCCAGTTCAAGCAATGCCGAAGCAATGATTGCGCCTGCAGAAGCATCGCGATAGGTATTCGGCATATCAGGCGCATTAAAATCCCAATACGGAATGCCATCGGCAGGCAAAGCAGGATTTTTAAGGATAAAATCGGCGATATGCTTGGCTTGTTCCAAATAGCGGTTGTCTTTGGTAAAACGATACATCATGGTGTAGCCATACAACCCCCAAGCCTGCCCCCTAGCCCAAGCCGATTCGTCGGCAGCACCTTGGGCAGTTGCTTTTTTTACCACATTGCCATTGCTCATGTCGTAATCTACTACGTGATAAGAGCTGTAGTCTTTACGGAAATGGTTTTTGAGCGTTGCATCGGCATGGTTCAGTGCAATCTGCCTCAATTTTTGATCGCCCCCATTTTCGCTTACCCATAGCAGCAGCTCAAGGTTCATCATGTTGTCGATAATTACAGGTCCTTTCCAGGTTTTGCTCGCATTCCACGACTGGATTACTTTGGCATTGGGCCTGTAGCGGGTAACCAACGAAGCCGCCGCCGTATCGAGCGTAGGCCTGTAAAGCGGATCATGGGTGATGCGATAGGCGTTGCCGAAGCTGCAATACATCATAAAACCCAAATCGTGGTTGCCGGTGTAATGCTTTTCCTTTTCGAGTATGGCCAACCTTTTTTTGGCTTCGCTCAAAGTGGCGGTATCTTTGGTATACTCGTAAATATACAACAGACTTCCGGGATAGAACCCGCTGCACCACCATTGCGTGTCGCTGCTTTCCCATTTGTTTTTAGCGGCATAATAGGTTTGGGGCATACGCGTAGCCGGTGTATGTTGGCCCAACAATTGGTATTGCTGCTGCGCCAGCTTAAATTGCCTGTCTATCAGATCGGCCATGGCCCTGTCTTTTACCTGTGCAAAACTTGGCGACAAAGCTATAACCAACAGGAGTATTAAATTTATTCTTTTTATCATTTTTGTAGTAATTGCAATTAATATATAGGGTTTAGGTTTTGGCATCGCCGAAAGTGCTCTGCTTTTTGTTGGTTTTTTCCAGGTCGATGGTCATAACATAAGGTTGCTTAGGGTTGAAACCATCAGGGAGGACTACATCGTAGTACAGGTTTTTATCGCGATCCATACCCATATCTATGCGTTTTACCGACAGTTTCTTGCCGGCTACGGTTACTTGTTTAGGTTCGTCGGCATAATCGCGCGGAATAGCCAGGCGCAATACCTTATTTACCGGCTGGTTGAATACGGTTAAAAAGAGCTGCTGCCCTTTTTTGGTGTAATAGCCATAATCAGGTTTGGGCAAGCCGGCATAACGTGTACCATAGATGGCTTCACTGTTTTGGCCTACCCATTGCCCCAACTGCTGCGCAATATTTCCTTCTTCGGGCCTGATGTTGCCCTTGCCATCGGGACCGAAATTGATCACCAGATTGCCATTCATCGAAACTGCCTGCATCAGCATCTGGCTCAAATCGGAAGCGGTTTTAACATATGACGATTTCCAGTCGGAGTTATAGCCCCATTGATTTGGCGGAATGGTCATTACACAATCCCAGTCTCTACCGGCTACCACATCATAGCTGGCCGGCAATTTACGCTCCCAGCCTTGTTCGTAATCGCCCATCAATTTATTATTGCTATCAAAATGGCGCTTGCCGTTCTCGTCGGCCCTGAAACGGCTGCCAATAATGAGGCCTGGATGAATTTTGCGCAGCTCTTTTTCCAGTGCATCGGTAAAACCGGCCTGTTTAATCCAAGCCTGGTCCCAGGTGCCATCAAACCAAAAGCCCTTGGTGCTTGGATAGCGCTCGAGCAGTTCGAGCAGCTGGTTTTTGGTAAACTGCTTAAAATCTTCGTAAGCCAAGCTGTCTTTTTCGGTTTTGGGCGCTGCGCTGCGGTAACCCGGATGGTTCCAATCGATAATCGAAAAATACAGGTACACATCAATCCCTTCGGCATTATAGGCATCAACCACCTGTTTTACGATATCCTTTTTGTAAGGGGTATTTTTAATGGTGTATTCGGTGTATTTGCTCGGCCACAAGCAAAAACCATCGTGGTGCTTGGTGGTAAAAATCAAATATTTCGCACCCATGTCTTTGGCTTGCTTGGCCCATTTTTTGGCATCAAAATCGACCGGATTAAACTGTTTGTACAGGTTGTCGTAGGTTTCTTTCCAATTGGCCGGCGCACCGTTGCCTCCCCATGACCTGATCCATTCGGCCGCCCCATTGTAGCTCTTGCCTTCCCAATGGCCGCCCGGAATGGCATAAACGCCCCAGTGGATAAACTGGCCCAAGCCGTAGTCGCGCCAACGTTCCATGTCGGCGTCGTTTCTGTTGCCGGTACGATGGGCGCCATATTTTAACGGAATGGTGTCGGTTTTAACCGCAGCTGTTTGCTGGGCCATGGCCGTACTCCCGCCTATGGCAAGCGCCACAAGACACGCTAATTTTAGTTTTCGAAGTTGAGGTGTTGTTTTCATATAAATTTCAGATGTGCTGTTACTTGGTTTTGCCTTTGTTCAATCCCCATTGCCAGTCTTTGTAAAACTCGTAGGCTACGGGAAAAATCATTTTGTTGGTATCTTTTGAGGCGAAAAATTCGATGATTTGGCCAGGTTCGGTTTCGAAAGTAAGGAGCTGCTTGCCCTCCAACTGTGTGTGCTTCAATGATGGCGCCTTGCCTTTGTCGCTTTTTACCACCAGCGGTTTGAGCGTAGTTTGCAACGTACAGGTACCACCAATTTTGCTTTTGATCTTGATGTAGGTAGTATTGCCATTTTCTAGCTTGGCTGACACTTCGAAGGCGCCTACGGCCAATAACTGATCAAATGCCGCATTTTTCCAGGCAACAGGTATAGCCGGAAAAACCCGGATCTTACCGCCCCACGACTGGAGCAGCATTTCCTGCACCGAGGTCAAAGCCGACAAAGGAGTTTCGATTACCGGGCCTGATTCTTCGTAAAGCGTATTCGGCCTGATGTATTTATCGAACAGCTGGTTGAGCATGTCGTAAGCCAGATCGCCTTTGCCCATACTGGCATACAGCGATGCGGCACCCGTAAAAGTGTAACCCTGCAGGGCTCCTTTGAGCGATAGCCAGTGTTGGATAGATTTTTCGATAACCTCATGATTTTTAGGGTCATCCCAATTCACCAAATGATAGGGATAAATCATCATCAAGTGCGAATAATGGCGATGTGAGCTTTCTAGGGCCACATCTTTTCCAATCATAAACCCGGTTTCGTTTTGCGGATATGGAGTCAGGTTGGTTTTGATTGCTTTCCACTTGGCAGCATCCTTATCTTTCAGCCCAAGCTCGTTGTTAATCGCCATGAGCGTATTTAACGCCCAATTTAAAGAGGCCAGACCATAGTTGGCATCTACGGCACTTTTATATTCGGGCGAAAACGATTCGCGCAGATGGTAAATGCCCTGCTCGTCTTTTGTCAATACATGGATCAAGAAATTAGTGCTTCTTTTGAGCAAGGGATAGATTTTATCCTTAAGCGTAGCCCGATCGCCGGTATACAAATAATACTGGTAGTAATAAAAAAGGGTCCAGGTCAGGTTTGCCGATTCAAAGCTGCCTTTTTCTATTTCGGCTTCGCTTATTTTGCTTACCAGGTTATAAGATGACGACCGGCCGATGGCGGCCGCGTCGTTTTGCCAGGCTTTGGGCACATTTTCAATCAGGTTGTTCTGATAGCGGTTCAGGGCCTCGAACAAAGGCTCGGCCAGCTCTACATGGTTAGAAGTAAACAGGGGCGAATAAGTGAGCTGCGTATTCAAATTCCACCAAATGGCAGGCCAAGGCGTAGGATTGGTCCAGGGTCCCATCAGGTCTATCATGGGCTTGGTTGGGCGCGTTAAGGCCGCCAACTTGTACAATTGCGCCCAATAAAAGGTTTCCATACGCTTATCGGGTACCGAAACAAAACTTTTAGGATAGTAATTGCGCCACCAATTTTCGTGTTCGGCAAAATTGGCACTGCTTTTTTGGAAGCCGATTAGGTTTTGCTGAGCTAGGGCTGTCTCCTCCCTGCTGTTGTCTTCGTCATAGCCAATACTGATCATGGTTTGGGCGTGTTGATTATCGGAAATAGTTTGATAAACCGTTGAATAGCCGCCACCATTAAGCAAGGCTTGATGATAAATGGTGAACCCGTTATTCGTTGTTTTTTCGATAGGTGGATTTGGTGCGAAAGCTGCAGGCTTGTCTTTAGGATAGCTTTGCAAAAAACGCGGACTGATGCTGGGCTCGGGTACAAACTCCAACTGTGGCTGTTCTTTTCCCCTACCTTGCAAATCGATGGTAATGACGTCTTTTACGGCCGATACATAGGCCATAAACTGAACCTCGCCCGAGTCGGTGGTCAGTTTTCCTTCGGCCAATGCCCTGTAGATATCGAGCTTGGCCGTAGCAGTTAAAATACGGCCCTTGGTTACGAGTTTAAAATAGCCAATGGGCAAACGGGCCTGCGTGTAAAGCTTGCTCGCTGCTGGATATAGCGCCACACGATTATCGGTTACATCGCTACGGCCAATGGCGAAACGCAGCGCTTCTTTTTCGGGCTGATAAATGTTAACGCCCAGCAAGCCATTGCCCAGCAGGACACCGCTGTAATAGTTTCGGCCAATGGCATCCCATTGCATGGCTTGTTGGTCCATAAACGATGACCAATTGAGGCGCTGGGCTTTGGCTACAAAACCGGTGGCCGATAAGCAGATCAAAAAAAGCCATCTTCTCATTAGTCTTTATAATTTAGCGGCAACCTGCGCTTGCTGGCCGGCTCGGGGGTTTGTATGGGGTTAAAAGGATTATAAAAGTTCAATCCAGCTTTTTTATACCAATCGATATGGATTTTTACCTGATTTAGAAACTGTTCGTCGTTTCTAGCTGCCGGCGCTGTCCAGGCCGCAGCGGCCAAGGCCGCCAAACGCGGAAACACCAGGTAATCGAAGCGTTGCTCGTTCTGAACGGTTTCTGTCCACAGGTTGGCCTGCAACCCCAAAACAGTTGTAGTAGGTTTGCTGGTGAAGGCAGCCGCATCAAAATGGTACACCGAAAGCAGGTCGTTGAATTTGCCATCCCACTTGCGGCCATGCTGATGGCTTTTGTCCTGAACAAAATCGAAATATAAAGGCAATCGCGGGCAGAGCACCGTAGCATAGCCTTTATCTAGCGCTTGTTCCAGCTGGATTGGCTTATCATGGCGCCACCAAAAGATCACCGTGTTTTCAACAGGCAAACCGGCATCAACCATTTCGTCCCACACCGCCACTTTACCCTGCATGGCGAAAACCGAATCGGCCATGCGTTTCATAAAATAACGTTCTACGGCCAGGTTATTGGCCAAGCCATGTTGCTGTTTTAAGGCTGTAATGCCACTATCGGCATTCCATTTTTCGTTGCCAAAGCTTACTTCATCGCCTCCCAAATGAATGAGGTTTGAAGGAAATAGCAACTGCGTTTCTTGCAGGATATTGGCCAAATAGGCATAGGTTTTTTCCTTGCCTGGATTAAAGGTAAACTCCGGATGGTCTTTAGAGCCGCCGCCGGTAAAGGCCGGGTAAGCCCTATTGGCCGCCGTAGCATGTCCGGGCATATCAATTTCGGGGATCACTTCTATAAAACGCGTGGCGGCATAGGCCACAATTTCTTGCACATCGGCCTGGCTGTAATATTGGGCCGGCTCATTGGGGTCGGTGTAGGTGCCAATGCCTCCAATTAAAGTTAGCATCGGGTATTTTTTAATGGCCAAGCGCCAGGCTGGCTCATCGGTCAGGTGCCAATGGAAACGGTTGAGCTTGTATAGCGCCATCCAATCGAGCAGGGCCTTTACTTTCTTTTTGCCAAAGAAGTGCCTCGATTCGTCGAGCATAAAGCCACGCCATTGGTACAACGGTTCATCTTTAATAAGCAATGATGGTATTTTCAGGCTGTTTTTAAATTCGCCAGCACCCCGCAACAGCTGCAACAGCGACTGGATGCCGTTAAACACGCCATTACCTGTTGGCGCTTCAATCACAATTTGTGAAGGGTTGACGGTTAGCTGATAAGCCCCTTTAACGCCAGGCTTACCGCTCAGTTTTAAAACAATGGTGGCTTTTTTGTCTTTGCCTGGGTAAAAGTTAAGGCCGTACAGCTGAAAAAGACTTTGCCTCAAATACTGTTGCTGGCTTTGCAGCTCCTCGCTTAAGGCAAAGATCGTTGTATTTTGATCAAAAGTGAATGTACCTGTCTGTACCGTCACCTGCTTTGGATAAGGGATAATGGCCAATGGTGCCTGTGCCCTCAGCCCTAGGCCCAGCAGGCCTAAAAAAATCGTGCAGAGGACTTTGTTCATTTCAGGTCTATTTTTAAGGTATATATTGGAATAGGGTTTGTTTTCGAAAAGTCTGCCGGAAGCGTAATGGCTACTCCTTCGGCGGTTTGCTGCCACTCTACTTTTTTACGGTTGCCCAATAAACCAATGGCTTTTATAGGCATCCCATTTAGGCTTTTGAGCCGTAGCGATTGGTTGTGCCAACTTCTGAGCAGGACATATACCGTTCGGCCTTTGGTGGTAAAAAACACATCGGCTTTGGTAGATTTAGGCGTAGCATCGTGTACGGCATCTTTCATGGTATTTTTATCGTCGGTTTTTGAGGTTTCTTTGTCATAGCCTTCGGCTGGTAGGCGAAATGGCGAGGTACCGGTAATGGCTTCTTGGTTAATTTTCATCCAGGCGCCAATGGTGTCGAGCCTTTTAACGGCCCAGTTGGGAAAGGCGCCATTGCCCATCGGCCCTACGTTGAGCAGGAGGTTGCCGTTGTTGGCCACGACATCAATAAGGTTGCGCACCAGCATTTCGGCCGATTTCCAGGTACTATCGTGACGGCTATAGCCCCAGTTTTTGCCAATGGTGATGCAGGCTTCCCAGGCTTTTTTCGACGAGGCATCCAGGGTTTGTTCCGAAATGGAAAAATCGCCATAACCACCGCCAATACGATTGTTGACCAGGCATTGTGGCTGCAATTGGGCAACCAGCGCGCGCAATTCGGCGCTTTCCTTTTTGCTGATCAGTTCGGGTGTATCGAACCACAGCACGCCTATCGGGCCGTAATTGCTTAATAATTCTTTGATTTGAGGTTTTACTTTGCGCTCAAAATAGCGGCTAAACACCTTGGCATCTTCGTTCGGATAATCCCAGGTATTGCTTCGCCCCGCTTTTACCGGCCAGTTGGTAGGCACATCTGGGTCTTCCCAATCGCGCCCCAGCGAGTAATACAGGCAGAGCTTGAGGTTGTATTTTTTGCAGGCTGCCGCCAGTTCGGCCAGCGGATCCCGCTTAAATGGGGTTTGTTTTACGATGTTGTACTGACTTACCGCCGAATTGTACATGGCAAAACCATCGTGGTGTTTGGTGGTATAAACAATGTATTTCATCCCAGTAGCCTTGGCTTGCTTCACCCAAGTTTCGGCATTAAATTGGATAGGGTTAAAATCGTTGGCAATGGTGGCATAGGTTTTTACAGGGATGCGTTCGTAGAGCATGAAATGCTCGCCTCCCTTGGCCGGATGCCCATTCCAATCGCCAGCTGTTTGCGAGTACAAGCCCCAGTGCAAGAACAATCCGAACTTGGCATTTTTAAACCAAGTAAGATCTGGCTTGGCCATGGTTTGTGCCATCGTTAAACAGCTCGCCAATACGAAATACAGCAGTATAATCGATTTTTTAATTTTCATTTATGTTTTTCCTTAGGTAAACTAAGGCTAATATACTTATTTAAAAACCCCAGTGCCCAATGGGCACCAGGGATACTTAACTACTAAACTATTAAAGTGCTATTACCTTTATTGACGATGCTTTATCATTGAATGTAGAAACATAAGAACTTGATGAAGTAAGTTCAATGCTGCTTCCGGTAAAATTGTCGCCATCGTACATAATTACTTTTATACCCAGGCCAACATTTACAGATGACACGTCGTTATTGCTAATGCCCATGCTGATCAGATCGGCAGTGGTGTAATTGCCTACAGGCAACGATACCCCATAGCCACCATAGCTGGCATTTTGGAAAAATTTGGCCGATCCATTTACGCCCAATTGTGGCACGCCACTTAAAAACGAGAAAGAATAAGCTTTAGAAATGGTACTGCCATTATTCAACAACAGCTTAACCCTTAGTTCATAAGGCTCGTTGGTTTTATAATAAAGATCGTTGAGCGCCATGGTACCAGTTAAGGTGTTTCCAGCTCCGGGATTAAATCGCCAGGTTACGGCATTATAATCGGCATCGCTGGCGCTTGTTTTTGGATCGAGGTATACCAGAATGTCGCTCACGGTTTTATCACTTGTAAAATTACCTGTTAAACTAAAAGTTTGTGCCGTACTATTGTAGGTCATGTTGGCATTAAGGGTTGTAGTGGCGCTACCATAAGGTGTTTCACTTGGCGAAGGATCCTGAAAAACCTCGTTTCGGTTCAATATCGCGGCATCAACACCGGTGAGGAAAGTAGGTTGGCCTTTGCTAAAGGTTACGTTGCCATCAGACATTAACGAAGTACCCAAAGTTGGTTGTTCTGAGGTGTATTTTCCATGATCATGAGGCAGGTTTAATCCATGGCCCAATTCGTGCAGCATACCCCCAATGTAGTTTGAGCTCGGATTAGGGATTTTGCTGACGGCCATATTGCTGTTATCGAGGGCGAAGCAATATTTGCCATAGCCGTAAAACGGTTGCCCATCGCTGCTGGCATCGGTACGTTGCGGCAGCAAAATAAGCATGTGCTGCGAATTGGAGAACTCGCTGGCATGCGTGGCTTTGTAGGCATTCACTTCGTTGATGATTTTATTGGCCGAAATACTCGAGCTGTAAGGATAATCGGCTTGCGGACCTGCCGCAGGGATTTCGATAAACTTAACGAGACCGCTGGTATCTTTGGCCAAGCCCATATACTTGTCGTAGCCATAGCGCGACATTTCGGTATGCAACCAGTTTTGAAAATGTACCATCAAATCGGTTAAACGGGTTTTGTAGTCGCTTAATGCCGGATTATCTGTAGGCACAAACATTACGATGTTTAGGTTTTTGGGATTGGTTACAAAAGTTGGAACGGTATAGCCTGAGGGTAGGGTTGATTGGGTTGCTACCTTGAGGCTATTGGTGGTTACTGGGGTTACTTTCGCCTTTTCGCAGGCACTTAAAAGTGCAACCCCCACTACTAAAGAGGCTAAAAGATTTGTTTTTCTTGTTTTCATGGTTTTAGATTGATTTAGGTAAAAAATGCTCAGCAGGTGGTTCTATGCTTGCTGAACTATAATTGTGGTTAGCATATTCGAAAAACTACATACTTTTATAAGGAGCATAAACTGATTAAAACCAGCTTATGCTCCACTTATCCACCACACTCTACCATCCAGGATTTTGAACCAACAAATTTTTAGACTTTAATATTTCGGCCAATGGAATAGGCACGAAATACATGGCTGGGGCAATAAATTTGGTGGTAAACACATTTTGAACTTCATATTTAAAAGGATATGGGCTGCCTGCTGCATTTTGCGTAGCACGCATCAACTGCAAGGCCCCACTTTCTGTTTGTTCGGCTGTTTTCCATCTGCGGGTATCGTAAAACCAATGGCCTTCTCCATAAAACTCTACACGGTATTCGTTTCTGATCAGCGTACGCAAATTGTCTTTGCTAATGCCGGTCGGAATGCCATAGCGGTTATCAGCTCCTGCGGCTACTCCACCTCTGCTCCTGATTTTATTCAGCTCTACCACCGCCGCTTCGGTTTGTCCCAATTCGTTCAATGCTTCGGCATAGCCCATGATCATTTCTGCCAAGCGGATTACCGGCAACGAACGATCTACGGTTAAACTATTGTAAGGAATCCTGTCGTTGCACATTTTACGGGTATAATAGCCAGTTTTGGTATAATAAGCCTCTATCCCATCGCCCACACGTGTACCCGCAGCATTCGAGTAAATATTAATCGTAGCCAATGCCGTAGTAGTTTTACTGGTCATGGTAGCCTGATTATAGATAATCGAATTATAGAACCTCGGGTCGCGATTTTTATAAGGATCTAATGCGTTAAAGCCCGAACCACTTTCGCTGATCATTTTACCGTTGGCCATACCGAAAGCCTCCACCAAGTTTTGGCTCGGGTTCATATAGGTTAAATCGGTAGCATTGCTATTGGAGCGCGGAAACCAAGCGCGTTCTAAGTTACCTGCAGTGGCCGATTGGCTAGTGGCCGATCCAAGGGCGATATTATACGCAAAGATGAATTCTGAGTTTTTACGGCCACTGGTAAACAATTTCCAAAAACCATTTCCTGGTGTTGTGTTATCAACCACCAAAGCATAGTCTGGCAAATCGATCACCGCTTTACAGGCATCGGCCGCTTTTTGCCACAAGGAAGCATCATAATTGGCCGAATAGCAAATTAAAGGCAATACACTAGCATTAGTTGAAGCCGGACTACCGTTAAACAGCGGACTTGCAGCAGTAAGCAACAACCTGGCTTTAAAAGCTTTACAAGCACCCGAAGTAGCCCTACCATAATTAATGGCTTCGAGTGTTAAAGCCGAAGGCAGGTCTGCGGCAGCTTTGTCGTACTCGCTGGCTACATAATCAACGCACTCTTTGTAGGTATTGCGTTTGTAGTCGTAGGTCGGGAAATCATCGCTCACGTCATCGCCCATTAACTGTACGCCACCGTAAAAACGGATCAGCATCTGATAATAAAAAGCTCTCAAGAAACGAGCCTCGGCAATCATTGTCTTTTTACGGGCAGCAGAAATTGGCGATTGAGGTACGTTGGCCATGAACTTGTTGGCCGCCCTCACCTTTTTGTACAATAATGCCCACATGGCCAGTAAGGGATGCGAGTTGGAGTTGGCCGTACCTGATAAAAATACGTTCTGGCCAGAATAACCACTGGCGGCATTAGAGCTCAAGGTTTCAAAACTATCGTTCCAATCGCTGCTGCCTGGGCCACCGCCTGTAGCCCCACCTATGGTATTACGGTAAGGATGGATATCCAAACCAGTATTATAATAGATGTTGTTCAAGAAGTTAAAAGTCATTGCACTATCGGCAAAAACTTTTGCTTCGGTAAGTGGCTCTACTTTAGGATCTAAAGAACCGCCCTTTTTACAAGATACAATCAATAGGGTGCCCGAAACGGCCAATGCTATTGCTAATATTTTACTTTTCATCTCTTTACATTTTTTAATTATAGCCCAAACTGTATCCCGAAATTAAATACCCTTTGTTGCGGGTATTCGCCCACTGATGAAGACAGTGCCGATTCAGGGTCGACGAAAGAAGGAATTTTGCTGTACACCAAGCCCATGTTATAACCATTGGCGTATACCCTAATGTTGTTTACATGGAGTTTTTTAGCAAATGTGGTTGGGAAGCGATAGCCTACTTCGAACTGTTTCCATCTGATGAAATCGCCAGGTACATACCAAAAGGTAGAAAGGTTGGCCCCATCAAAACCATTCTGTGCACCTGCCAAGTCGGGGAAAGTAGCAGAACCAGCGGTAACTGGCGTCCAACGGGTAGCATTCCATGGCACCGACACGCGGTCTGGCCTGCCATAGCCCAAAGAGCCACGGTACATGCTGATAATGTATTTGAACGAACCTTGGAACAAGGTAGAAACATCAAATCCTTTGTAAGAAAAACCAAGGCTCAAGCCCCCGGTAAAGTTCGGATTGTTATCGCCAATGTAACCTCTATCGTTTGCATCGATAATGCCATCGCCATTGAGGTCCTTAAACTTAACCGAGCCCAAGTTGATGGTACTCAACTGCGTAGAAGAAGCCAATTTAGGCGAGTTGTACAAATCGTAAAGGCTTTCGTAGAAACCATCGTAAGTATACTGGAACGTTGCGCCTACAGGTTTGCCCGTAGAAGCTAACCAAGGATAAAGATAGCTTGGCTCATCTCTGTATAAAACTTTGTTTCTGGCATAGGTAACGTTGGTATTCACAAATAAGCTAAAGTCTTTACCGATTTTATCCCTATAGGTAAGATCCAATTCGTAACCTTTATTAGATACTTTGCCCAAGTTATAAGGAGGCAATGAAGCTCCGAAAGAACTCGGGATCAAACCTGGCGTGGTTAAGATATCTTTGGTTACCTTTTTAAAGTAATCGGCAGTAATCGATAGGCGCGAGCCAAAAAGCTTCAGGTCTATACCGGCATCAAAATCTTCGGTAGTCATCCAGGTAATGTTGGCATTGCCCAAGGTTGGCTCTACTATACCGCCATAGCTTTGCGGGGTTTCGCCAAAGATGATACCACTGGCGCCAGTACCGTAAGATTTTTGGTAAATGTAGGTGTTGCTACCAATATTGTCATTACCGGTCAAACCATAAGAGGCCCTCAGTTTCAAGAAATCGATAAACTTCAGGTTGTCTTTGATAAAGCTTTCTTCGCTTACATTCCAACCAATACTTGCCGCCGGGAACCATTGGAAACGCTTGCTCGATTCGAAACGGTCTGAACCATTATAGGCAGCTGTTAAATCAAGCAGATATTTTTGGTTATAGGCATAAGTGAGCTTTCCGGTAAATCCTTTAATGTTGTAAGGATCGGCCGCTACACTACCTGATGGATCGGCGTTATAGGTAGTTTGGTTGTACAAGGCTAACGCGCTTACCGCATGCTTATCGAAAGTACGGCTATAGTTTAAGCTTGCCCTTAAATTTAAGGTGCGGTTGGTACCCGAGTTAGAGGAACTTCTGCTCAATGCGCCCATACGGTATAAGTTAGGCGTTACCGGATCGTATTTACCCGTGTTTACATTATAGGTATAAGCCAAGATTTCTGATGAGCTTCTGGTCAAGTTTCTGCTAAAGCCATAATCGCTAGCAAAAGACAACAAACCGTTGGCCGAAAGCCCTTTGGTAATGAAATTAAGCTCTTGATTGGCGCTGGTTACCGCTGCAATGTTATTGGTATAAGAACGGTTATAGCCCGAGTACATTAAATTGGCTACCGGATTGGGTTTGGTTAAAGAAGAAGCAGAACTGGCGATTAAACCATTTTGCCAATAAACAGGGTATAAAAAGCCCGATAACTCGCCATTCCATAAATATTGGAAGGTAGAACCTCCGTTATTCCAAGGCTTATCGTTAGGCTCGTTGGTTACCCCAAACCTGCCTGATAAATCTAGCTTGATCTTTAAGGTTTTTGTAGGCGTAATGTCTACGTTCGATCTAAAGTTGTAACGGTTGTACATGTAGTTCGATTGGTAGCCTTGGCCTTCTGAAAAATCTTTGAACAAACCACCTTGGTACAAATAGCCTAGGTTCACAAAGTATTTCACCGTTTCGGAGCCTCCAGAAATATCAAAGTTGATACGGTTTTGGATACTCACTTTTTTAATCACCTCATCCCACCAGTTAACATTTGGAAAATTGTAGGGATCATCGTTTAACAAATAATGTTGCAAGTTATTGCCAGCAAAAAAGTTAGAATAAGAGTTTAACGGATTGGTATATTGACCTGCCAAACGCTCCCTCAACAAATTCAAGGTGGTATAACCATCATTCACTTCTGGGCGCTGCGTTGGAATTTGCAAACCTGTTTCGTTCTTAAAAGTTAAAGCAGGCTTGCCCGAACTGCCTCGGCGTGTAGTAATAATGATTACGCCATTGGCGCCTCTTACACCATACACCGCTGTAGTTGAAGCATCTTTTAAAATGGTTACGGTTTCTACCTCATTCGGATCGATCTGACTGATCTGATCAGAAGTAAATTCTACATCGTCAACAATAATCAATGGCGTAGTACCACCGGCATAGGTATTAATGCCCCTAATTTGAAAAGCAGCACCGTCTCTGCCTGGTTGCCCACTTCTTTGCTGCGAGAAAAATCCTGGCAAGCGACCAGCCAGGGTATTTTGCAAACTGGCCGATGGACTTTGCCTAATTTCCTTACCAGAAATAGAACTTACCGAACCTGTAAGCGTTACTTTTTTAGCGGTTTGGCCCACACCCAACACTACTACCTCTTCCAAACCTTTGGTATCGCTTTCTAGTTTTACTTGAATATCGGACTTGCCTGTCACATTGATCTCTTGCGACAAAAAGCCGATCGACTTCACTACGATGATGCCTTGTGTACCTCTTAATTTTAAGGTAAACTTGCCCTTCTCGTCGGTTTGCGTACCGTTTGTATTAAATTCTTTTTCGTAAATGGTTGCTGCCGGAATTGGACCTTGCCCATCAGACACCGTACCATTAACCACTTTACCTGTTTGTGCCCAAGCGTTATTTGCAATAAAGAACGTCAGAAACAAGCAAATACATGATATGATTGTTTTTATATGCTTTGTTTTCATGTTTACCAATTGGGATTTTGAACCATTGATTTATTGGATACCAGCTCGTTAAATGGAATGGGGAACAGGTACATTTTGTTGGCATCAAATTTGGCATCGGCGGCATCAACAATGGTATAGTTTGTTGTACTGCCTGATACTACGCCTTGGATGCCGTGTAATTTTCCATTCAACACGGTTTCGGCAATTTTCCACCTCCTGATATCCCAGAACCTTTGCTCTTCGAAAGCAAATTCTACCCTACGCTCGTGCCTGATACGGGTACGCATCTCTGCCTGGGTTAATCCAGTTGGCAAATTTGGCATGCCTACTCTTGCCCTAATGGCATTTACTGCGTTATATACTGTATTATCAGGACCAACAGCCTCGTTTTGTGCCTCGGCATAGTTCAATAATATTTCGGCATAACGCATAATCGGAAACACGTGCGGATAGTTAGCATAAGAGGTTGCGCTGCTATTGCTGGTCATGAATTTGCGCAAATAGTAGCCTGTTCTGGTTTCGCCCTTGGTTACCCTTCCGTAGCCGAATGGCCTGTCTAAGCCTCCATCGGTAGTTTGTACTTTTCTGTTCAGCCAGTATAAGCCATCGAACATAATGGTTGCCGGAAAACGAGGATCCCTATTGAAATAAGGATTGGTGATGGTATAACCTGAACCACTCTCGCCAATCATCTTGCCATTGCTCATTTCATACTCGTTTACCAACTCTTGTGTAGGGTTGGTTTTGCCCGATGTTGAACTGGCGCGGGTATAGCCTACTGGATCATTAATCGCCTCAACCGTACTGTTGGTGGTGGTCATGTACGGCAAAATGATCTCGTTATTGCTATTGGTGGTAAATACGCTCAAGAACTTGTTCACGTTGGTTACATAGGCCGATAAGGATGCTGAAGGTGCTACTCCAGCCAAAGTGGTAGTCGTATAATGTGCGGTAGTAGCGGCATCGTTCAGCTTATAGGTAAACTTGCCTAAGGTTACACTGTCCATCACTGCTTTTGCCGCAGCGGCGGCATCGGCCCACTTGGTGAGCGTATTCGATGGATTGTTTAAAGGACTGGCCGCATACAGTAGCAGTCTTGATTTAAGCGCCATGGCTGCTCCCCTGCCAAAACGGCCATAATAATTGGCGGCAAAAGTTCCATTGACAGAACCATTTGCCGTAAGCAGGTATGGCATGGCTGCATTAAGCTCCGAAAGAATATAATCAACGCATTGCTGATAAGTGTTGCGCGAAACGGTGATGGTTTCGTTGGCATCGTAAACCTTATCGCCAATTAAAGGCACGCCTCCCCAGCGTTTGATCAGTTCGAAATACGACATGGCCCTTAAGCACTTGGCCTCTGCTTTCCAACGGTCTTTTAATCCGGCAATGTTAAGGGGCACCACGTTAATATTGGCCAAAAAAACATTTACCTTTCTAATGTTTGCATAATTTTTGGCCCAAACATCGTCTACCACGTTAGTTGGACTAATACCGCCATTGCTAAAGTATTGTACGGCATCGCCGTTAGCATTCGGAATGGCGTCGTCGGTTCCTGCATCGAGCATGTTGCTGCTAATACGGTTAAAGCCATTGGGCAGGCCCGAGTAAATGTTGTTCAAGAAACGTTCGGCATTAACGCCCAAAGAATCTTTCGAATCAAAAATTAAATCTTTTTCTATCAGTTCTAGCGGTTCGCTCTCTGTCATCTTTTTACAGCCCAACGTTCCAGCTACACAAACGGCAGTCATTACTGCTATTACATATTTTTTCATAAGAGTTGTTGCTATAATGTTAATGATATACCTCCATTGATTACCCTTTGGTTAGGGAACGCACTCACATACGATTCTGGATCAAAATCTAGCTTGCTAATGGTAAACAGGTTATAGCTGTTTACAAATACCCTCAACTTAGCCACATGCATTTTGCGCACTAAGCCAGCCGGGAGCGTATAGCCCACTTCTAGGTTTTTTAGGCGCAGGTAGTTCGCGTTTCTTAGCCAGAAAGTAGAGGTCGCATTATTGTTTACATTGGTACCCAAAGTAAGGCGAGGCAAAGTAGCATTCACCTGGTTTTGTGGGGTCCATCTGTTTTCGGTGGTATAATCCAATACATAACCTGTATTGTTATTTAGGGCCAGCATAGACGATTGGCTCAAATGGATTACACGGTTGTAAACGCCTTGAAAAAGACCACTCAAATCAAAACCTTTGTAGTTCATGGCGAAATTTAGGCCTCCAAATACAAAAGGTTTGGTGGTTGAAATCAGCTTTTGGTCTAAAGTGCTGATTACGCCATCGCCGTTAAGGTCTTTATACTTGATATCTCCCGGCACCGGACTATAGCCCAAAATAGTTGGTGTATTGCTGGCATTCTCTCCTGCTTTGTAAAAGCCAATGGCCTCATAACCTCTGGTACCACCCACCGGATTACCCGCCCTGTACATCCAGCTATAAGGCAATTGAGGCTCGCCTGCATTAATTACGCTGCTTTTTTGGAAGCTTGCATTGATACCTACTTTATAGCCAAAATCGCCAGCCTTGCCTACATAATCGGCAGTAAACTCCATGCCCGAAAACCTGTTCTTGCCAATGTTCTGGCTTGGATAGTTTTGGCCGATAATGCTGCTCGCATAAGCAGGGGCCTGCAACAGATCGTAATAACGGTTACGGTAATAAGTAAGGCCAACATTTAATTTTTGATTGAAGAATGCCGCATCGGCACCCACTTCAAACTTCAAGGCTTTTTCCGGACCTATATTCGTAGTGGCCAAACCACTCTCTGCCGCGCCAGAAACCCCGGTTAAAGCCGTACCAAATACATAGCCCGTGGTGCTGTTGCTGTAGCGTTGGATATAAGAATAATAATCATCGGCATTAGCCATTGCGGTTAAGCCAACTGTACTTCTCAGCTTTAAGAAGTTAATGGCGTTCGAGTTAAACCAGCTTTCTTTGCTCGCTACCCAACTTAAACCTAATGATGGCAGATAGATCCATTTATTGGCATTGGCATAGCGGTTGTAGCTGCCATAAGAATTGCCCAGCTCTGCAAAATACCTTTCGCCATAATTGTACTTAATGGCCAAACCTGCTGTTCTGTAAATCTGATTCAGTTGGTTGTAGCTGGCCAATCTGTTATCGCCATTATAAGTGGCCAATACGTTTAACTGATGCTGGCCAACTGTTTTATCATAACCCACCAAAAAGTTATAATAGGTTTGTTTTAACTGCGAAGAGATCGAAGCCGCGCCAGTTCCGGCCGAAACGTTGCCATCGGCACCAGATTTAGTATAGGTGACGGTAGAACCAGATACGGTAGGATACCAAATGGCAAAGTTCTTGCCCCTATCAACCGTTTGGTTATAAAAGTTATTGATAGAAAGCCCAGCCTTGGCCCATAAACCTTTGGTAAGGTCGTCTAGTTTATACTTCAAAGCTACATCGACGTTAACAGACCTGCTATTGTCTCTGATATAGCCCGAATTAATGGTATTGGCCAAAATATTATTGGTAATAGATGCGGTACCGCCATAAGTACCATCAGGGTTTTTTACCGCATAGGCCAAAGGCGAAGTACTGTATACCAAGCCCATAATGGTATTGGCATTGCCACCCGGCTGATTGGTATTTTCTATAGAACCAAAAACGTTCAACTGTAGGGATATATCCTCGTTAAAATTGATTTCGGCATTGGTACGCATGTTGTACCTTTTATAAAAGTTATTGGTATTATAGGCATTGTTGTTATCGGTTACAAAATTACCATCAGAGCTAAAATGCTCTAAACTGGCATAATACCTATAGGTTTTAGAATTGCCCGAAACCCCTAAGTTATAGCGTTGTTGGGCACTGTTCTTTTTATAGACCAAATCGTACCAGTTATTGTTAGGCTGCAAAAATGGATTGTTGGTGCCATTTTGATAAGCGGCAATAGTAGCATCGCTGTACAATGGCGTGCTGCCCGGCGAGGTATTCTGCTGGGCCTCATTGTAAATTTTAGCGTAATTGGCGCCTGTAATAAAATTAGGAGTAAATAAATTCTCTAAATGTCCGTATTCGGCACCGAATTTAATCTCAAATAGCTTATAGGCCGCTTGTTTTTTAGTAGTAATGTACACCACCCCACCCGACGAGCGCATCCCGTACATCGAAGTAGAAAGCGCATCTTTTAATACCGTTATGCTCTCAATATCATCAGGATTAAAACTGGTAAACGTACGCACCACGCCATCAATTACAATAATTGGCGTTTGTCCTCTTAAGGTAAGCGAAGTGCCATCAAAACCAGTTCTGGCCGATGATTGCAAGGTGTACAATCCAGGCAGCCTACCGGCTACTACGTTGGTGATATCTGATACTGGGGTAGTATTTACATCTTCTGCATAAATGGTAGATACCCCTTCAACCTGATTGGCCTTTTTGCCAAATCCATTCCACTGGCCTATTTCTTTTTGCAGGTAGTTCTTCGGGTCAAATCTTTTGATCAGCGTACTGTCTGCCACTTGTGCTGGTTTAGCCTGGGCCCAACCCACTGCCGGAAGCACGCTCAGCAACCCCACCAAAGATCTGATCTTAAAGTGATTCATTTTCATCATGTTTTTCGTTTGGTTAGTATGACTGCATATCCCCCCTCACCAGTCCGTTAGGCTGTTGGCTAGAGGCAATCTGCAAATAGTTGGTTTTGGTATTCAGGTCGTTGATGGTGCTAGCCGAAACCGCAACGGATCCTTTTACTTCGCGGGTGCTGCTAAAGGCCCCATTATTAAGCTCAATCAGTACCGTTCCATTGCTGCCGCTTGCACCTGTATAAACAATGGCCTTTGTGGGCGTATCGTTGTTGTTCAACGCCTGATCAAAATAGAGGTAGTAATAAAGCTTGTTGTCGGTCATGAGGTAAAATACCGCAACGGCATGATCCGTTCGGCCGGCAACTGCCGGAACAACATCACTGGGGGTTAGGTTTACCTTCCATTGCTTGAGCGTGTAAACATCGGAAGTCTTCATCTCCTTTTTACAGGAAATAAAACCGGCCGACATCAACAAACACCAAAAGAGCAACTTCAAGTTCCACTGTCGGGGATTACGAATGCGTAAATCTGTTTTCATAATTTATTTGGTTAGTTGTAAGTCGGGAACAAAACGAGCTGGCGCTCACTTGTTCCAATTGGTTAGTTTAGTTGCAAAAAGTGGCGGATAATCACTTTTCGTGCTTATACAAAGCTGACGGATTAAGAATTGAAAAAAGATGAAAATTCTGTCGGAAAAGATAGAATAATCTATAAAGGAGCTTAAAACTGCTTGTTAAAACACAAATTAGGCAGCTTAGCCCTGGATAATTTGCTATATTTATCTTGCAAACCAACCTGACCTATTGTTGAATGAATTTCTACCTGCGATTCATATCCATTTTATCGTTTACGCTACTCACTGCCCTAAATCCGGCAACTGCGCAGCGCCGTTTGTCTTTTACCAACCTTACGGTAGAAAACGGCCTCTCGCAGAACTCGGTCATGGCCGTTGCACAAGACAGTACGGGCCTGATTTGGCTGGGCACACGGCAAGGCGTGAACCGCTACGACGGCTACCGCTTTAAAATCTACAAGAGCGAAGAAAAAAACAACCCCGACCTGCCTCCAGGCGAAACCACCGCCCTGCTTACCGATGCCCAAGGTACACTGTGGGCCGGCACGTCAAAAGGCTTTGCGGTTTATAATGGCAACAAGGATATTTTTGAACCCGTAAAAGGGTTAAGCAACAGCAACGTCGAAAGCCTATACCAAGACCGGCAAAAACGCCTTTGGATCGGTACCTTAGGAGGCATCAACCTATTAATCGACAAAAAACAGCGGCGCTTCGAAGCCTTCTTTTTCAGCAAAAAAGCCAAAGACCCCGTCAATAATATCTATGCGATGTTTCAGGATGAAAACGGTCAGTTTTGGATTGGTACCGGCAAAGGGCTCTTTACCATGCGCTATAGCCACCATCAGGTGAGCTACCAAAAAGTAGCCTTGCCCAACTCAACCGACGGCGACTATTACATTACGGCTATTGCAAGCGACAAGCAACATCACATTTGGGTAGGTTCTTCTAACGGACTTTACCAAATTGCGCCCGACGGCAAAAACATCCGCTCTTTTCTGCACAGCGACAATAACCCCAACTCCATCATACACAACGACATCAGGGAGGTTATGCTTGATAAAGACGGCATGGTTTGGGTAGGTACACAAAACGGACTAAGTATTTTGAACCCCGCCAATGGCTACTGCACCAATTATCAGCACGATCCTGAAAAGCCCTATAGCATTAGTCAAAACTCCATCCATAACTTATTTACCGATAGGGATGGCAACATTTGGGTAGGCACTTATTTTGGTGGCGTAAACATCTCTTACCCTACCCTGACCAATTTTAAGGTTTACCGCAACAGCAAACAGCAAAATAGCTTAAGCAACAATGTGGTGAGCTCTATTGTAGAAATTGGCCCGGGCTTTTGGATAGGTACCGAGGGCGGAGGGCTCAACTATTTTAATCCGGCCAACAATACGTTCAAAAGCTACAAGAACAACCCCGCCGATCAAAACTCCATCAGCTCCAACCTGGTTAAGATCATCGAAAAAGAAAGCGATGCCAGCAACAGGTTGTTTATCGGTACACATCGCGGCGGCCTGAACCTGTTCGATCCTGTAAGCAATAAATTCAGGCATATAGCTAATGTTAAAGACACCATAGGTACTGTGGGCACCGCCGAGATCATTGCACTGGAAATGGATAGCCGTGGCACCTTATGGGTAGGTTCTTTTGAGGGATTAACCGTACTGGAAAAGAAAAACGGAGAATACCCTGCCCAAACCAGTAAAAGTCCTTTAGAAAGCCGATTAAAGAGCAAAAGCATTACCTGCCTTTTTCAAGACAGCTGGCAACAGCTCTGGATTGGCACCAATGCCGGTCTTAATCGCTATGACCTTAATTTAAAAAAAATCTACAGCTATACCAAAGAAGAGAACAACAAACTTAAGCTCCCTTCAAACTATATCAACTGCATTACCCAAAGCAGCAACGGAAAGGTATTGGTAGGCACAAGGGCCGGTTTGAGCATTTTCGATCCTACCAAAGGTACTTTCACAACCTACAGCGAAACCAACGGTCTGGTCAACAACAATGTAGTCGGCATCATCGAAGACAATGCCCACAACCTATGGCTCAGCACCTCTAATGGTATTTCTGAACTCAATATAGCCAGTGGCCGTTTCAGAAACTACAACAAAAGCGACGGACTGGCCGGCAACGAATTCAATGTACGCTCCTTTTTTAAAAACAGACAAGGTCAGCTGTTTTTTGGCGGATTTAACGGGCTGACTGCTTTTTATCCACAGGAAATCGAGCTCAATAATTTTGTATCGCCATTGGTATTCACCGATCTCAAGCTTTTTAACCAATACTTAAGGGTTGGTGGCGACGATGATATTTTGCAGCAACAGATCAATTTAACCGACAAGCTTGATTTTAGGCACGACCAAAACCAGTTTACCTTGGAGTTTTCGTTACTGAACTACCTTAAATCAGACAAGAATAAATATTTCTACAAATTAGATGGCTACGACAAAGACTGGATTGCCACTGTTAACCCAAGTGCCAGCTATACCAATCTGCCTGCAGGCAATTACCGTTTTATGCTCAAGGCACTTAACAACGACGGCATTCCGGGCAAGCCCATACGCAGCTTGCACATACACGTAAGCCCCGCGCCCTGGGCAAGTTGGTGGGCATACCTGCTCTACCTCGTCGTATTTTTCACCATTTTGCTGGTTACCATCAGGTATTTCTTTGTAAAGGCGTTGCTCAAACGCACAGAAGACATTCAGCAAATGAAGCTCCAGTTCTTTACGCAGGTTTCACACGAAATCAGGACTCCATTAACCCTCATTTTGGCACCACTAGAAACCTTATTCAAGAATACCCGCAACCTACCCGACATCAACAAACAGGTAGAACGCATCAAAAGCAATGCCGACCGGCTTCACCTATTGGTAACCGAATTGCTCGATTTCAGAAAAACCGAAACGGGACACCTGAAGCTCAAATTTGCACAACAAGACCTCGTACCCTTTGTGCAACAGATTTTTCAGGCTTTTGAGCACCTGGCCGAAAGCCGGAACATTACCTACACTTTCAGCTACGAACAACCCGAAGTAAGCATTTGGTTCGACAAGCTCCAACTGGAAAAGGTATTCTTTAACCTGCTATCCAATGCCTTTAAATTTACCAACGATGGCGGAACCATTAACGTAACCATTGCCGACAATAACCAACAGGTGGCCATTTCTGTTCGCGATAACGGCCTGGGCATACCCGAAGACAGTCGCGATAAGATTTTTAGCGACTTTTTCCAAGTAGACCGCGAAGGCTCTACCCATATTGGCTCGGGCATTGGCTTGGCACTCTCCAAAAGCATTGTAACGGCGCACGGCGGGCAGCTTTTATTAGAAAGCATTGCCGAAACCGAAACCAAGCCGGGCGATACGCGCTTTACGGTGCTACTCAAGAAGGAACAGCCCCAAACAGCAGCCACCATGCCACAAGAATCGGGTACCGAAAGCTGGCATACGCTTGCCCCATTGCCACTGCCAGCAGTGACCGAGGCTAGTAGCACCAAAGAAAACCATAGCGAAACCGTACTGATTGTGGAAGACAATTGGGAAATCAGGCAAATGTTGCGCGATTCGTTGGAAAGCCGCTACCATATTGTAGAATGCGAAAATGGGCAGGAAGGTTTGGAAACAGCCATAGCTTCGATCCCCGACTTGATCATTTGCGATGTGATGATGCCCATCATGAACGGCACCGAAATGTGCCACCAGCTTAAAATCGACGAACGGACCTCGCATATCCCCGTTATTATACTAACGGCCATGGATTCGCATGCACAACAGGTGGATGGCCTGGCTACCGGCGCCGACAGCTATATTACCAAGCCATTTAGTGTAGAGCTGCTGGGCTTGCATGTGCGCAACCTGTTGCAGTCGCGCAAAATTATGCGCAGGAAGTTTAGTGGCACCATCAGCGAATCGATACAACTTAACACAGTTGACCAGCAGTTTATAGAAAAAGTAATCCAGCGCATAGAAGCCCGGCTTGCCGATCAAACCTTCGGCGTACCCGAACTGGCTAAGGATATTGGTATGACGGCGCCAGTGCTGTACAAAAAAATCAGGGCAGTTACCGATCTTACAGTCAACGATTTCATCAAATCCATCCGCCTCAAAAAAGCCGAAGCATTGCTAAAAGAAGGCATCCATAACGTAGCCGAAGTCGCTTATCTAGTGGGCTTTAACGATGCCAAATATTTCAGTCGCGAGTTTAAGAAGCAATATGGAATCAATGCCAAGAACTATCAGTTGGGCGGAGATAAAAATGCTACGGATTGACGATAGCGCTTGGCCTATCAAGGTCAATCGGCAAATATTTCGTACCTTTACAGCCAAACAGCACAGCAAATGACAGAACTGCCTCCATGCCCTCAATGCAAATCCAGCTATACCTATCAAATGGACGACCTATTGGCCTGCCCAGAATGCGGACACGAATGGAATGTAGAAGAAACCGCTGCCGCAAGTGGCGAACTGGTGGTAAAAGACTGCAATGGCAACATCCTGCAAAACGGCGATTCGGTAGTAACCATTAAAAATCTTCCCGTAAAAGGCATTGCGCAAAGCATTAAGGCAGGCACCAAGGTAAGGAACATCCGTTTAACCGATGGCGACCACAATATAGATTGCAAAATAGACGGTTTTGGGGCCATGGCGCTTAAATCTGAGTTTGTAAAGAAGGCCTAGCCTCCAGACCTCCATTATCTTTTCCACGCAGAATATACTGATAGTCAGCATATTTTTGTAATTTCCAGTCTAACCAAATTTAAATCATCATGAAAAATTTCAACGACTGGAAATCGAGCTCCTATGTAGTATTGAGCCGTTCGGCCATGAAACTAATTCTTGGCGGAGACCCTATCGAGCTTCGCCCCTATGACCCTTACTGCGACGAGGTCAAAGAAACCGAATATGTCCCCGATTGCCCCTGCTTTGCAGATACGCAATGCCCTGAAAGAAGGTATGTAGGTGGCCCTCCGGGCTCAGTGGGCAACATTATTCCAGGCAGTGGCTATTGCGTGAACGGCCACTGTACCTAAAATACTTTCAAGGCGGACCGTTTGATCCGCCTTTTGTTTCATCATGCGAAAACATTTTATTTATTTAACCAGCCTCGTATATTTAAGAACTGGTAGCCTTATACCAGCCACAAATACACCAGCAACATGAAAAGAACATTATTGATCGCTTTAACAATTACGGCATCTTTTCTTTCAGGTTTTGCGTTCAACACCATCGTTTCAAAACAAAATCAAACTAAAATGAAAAAAGTAACAGGCATTGGCGGCATTTTCTTCAAATGCAAAGACCCCAAAAAGATGACCGAATGGTACCAAAAGCACCTGGGTTTAGACACCAACCCTTATGGCGCGACTTTCGAATGGTACGAAGGCACAGACAGCACCAAGAAAGCACAAACGCAATGGTCGCCTTTTGCCGAAAACACCAAATACTTTGAGCCTTCGACCAAGGATTTTATGATCAACTACAGGGTCGAAAACCTCGAAGCTTTAGTTGAGGAGCTCAAACAAGAAGGCGTAACCATTGTCGATAAAATCGAAACCTACGATTATGGTAAATTTGTTCACATTCTCGATGCCGAGGGCAACAAAGTTGAGCTTTGGGAACCGATAGACTAATATCGGCCTTGTCGGATGCCACCTTGTAATTGTCGCGCATCCACCCCTCCTTGTTTTTTAAAGGCCTTTAACTTTGGTTAGACTTAAATCTTAAACCATGAGAAAGATTATTGTAACTACATTTCTAACAATGGATGGTGTGTTGCAGGCTCCAGGCGGACCTGAAGAAGACCGCAGCAACGGCTTTAAGTGGGGCGGCTGGCAATTTGGCTATCCCGATGAAGTAACCGACAAAGCCTTAACCAAAATCATGTCGGCCCCCTTCGACCTGTTGTTGGGTCGGCGCACCTACGAAATATTTGCCGCTTACTGGCCATACCAAAACGACGGAATTGCCGAAAAGTTTAACCGCATCAGCAAATATGTAGTAGGCACTACGCCTATTGATACCTCCTGGAACAACTCGATATTGATTAGCCGCGATGTGGTAAACGAGTTGAAAAAGCTGAAAGCGCAAAACGGCCCCGATTTATTGGTGCATGGCAGCAGCGTATTGGCACAAACCCTGTTTGCTAACGGGCTGGTAGATGTGCTCCACACCTGGATCTATCCGATTACCTTGGGCCAAGGCAAAAAATTGTTCGGCGATAGCGTTCCGGCACAGGAATGGAAGCTTACCGAATCGGCCATCTCGAAAAACGGCATTATCGTAGCCAGCTACGAGCCAAACGGCGAAGTGAAACTGGGTTCGTTTGAAGCCGCTGTGATTAGTGATGCAGAGCTCGAAAGAAGAAAGAGATGGGCGACCGAAGAAAAGAAAAGCTAAACCCTTAAAAGCACCAACGCATCAAGGCTGGTTTCATTAAGTTTATATGGATCGCCGAAATTAACATACTTTAAAGTTAGTTTCTTAGTCAAAAGATAAACATAAAATTTCCCAATTAAACTGTACTACCGAGCAAACTATTTCCAAAATCCAAGACAACAAAAAAAGCCGTTGATCGTTAATCAACGGCTCTTCCAAAAGAAAGTTTTTTAAACACTTCGCATTTCGTGCAGCCCATGTTTAGCAGCCGTTGTTTTTGCTCAAATCTCGTTTTAGCAACACTTTATTATTTTGCTCAATATAATCGCCAGCTATAATCAAATAAGGATGATTCGGTGAATACCCTGCATAACGACTTCTCACAATTATTTTGTCGTTAACTTTCAGGTCATTTAGTTGCCGAAACTCCTTCACGCTGAACTGCATCATGTATTTTTCGCCATCTATCCTGACTATAAGCCACTTTGATGCCGATGGGTTCTCATTTGGGCGCTGAAAAGTTACCGAGGTTACTACGGCCTCCATATTGGAAAAATCCTTGATGTGCTTGCTTATTTTTTCATTGCTAACATGCACTTTTTTACCTTCTGGAGAAAACACCCATGCTTTGTACATTATACCGTCGGGAGAAGCCTCCCATTTTTTTCTGTCTTCCGCCACACGGGCTTTCATTTCGGCAGCAGACAAAGGTTTTGAGGATGGCTTGGTTTCGCTTTTGACTTTACGATTGGCAAACACCAGTCCGCACGCCACAGCCAGCGCCAAGATCAGCGCGTAGCTCACTTTTCTTTTATTTTTCATATCCTTTCAAATTAATTGAGCCAATCTACTTTGATATTTTTCGAATCGAGTGGTTTGGACTGTAAATAAAAATGTAAATTTTGTAAATAAATTAATTTACAAGCTCGTAATGAGCATAATCCTACCGATAGCTATCGGGATGGGACGAAACCATATTTTTAAAGTCCAATACAATAAAAAAAGCCGTTGATTATATAATCAACGGCTTTTCAGTAGCCCGTAGGGGAATCGAACCCCTGTTTCCAGAATGAAAAT
The DNA here is from genome assembly GCF_059705275.1 of Pedobacter sp. TM02. Taxonomy (NCBI): domain Bacteria; kingdom Pseudomonadati; phylum Bacteroidota; class Sphingobacteriia; order Sphingobacteriales; family Sphingobacteriaceae; genus Pedobacter; species Pedobacter sp. TM02. Next base: position 422,157 of record NZ_AP046530.1, on the reverse strand, counting down.
CTGGCGTCCTAACCCCTAGACGAACGGGCCAATCGATTTTTATATTTTGCGATTTTAGATTGACGATTGGCAGTTACCTAAAATCTTTTAACAAAAAAACACCAGCGCTTGCTGATGTTTTTTGTAGCCCGTAGGGGAATCGAACCCCTGTTTCCAGAATGAAAATCTGGCGTCCTCACCCCTAGACGAACGGGCCAAAAAAGAAGTGTCTTTTCAACTCCTTTGGTAGCGGGGACCAGACTCGAACTGATGACCTTCGGGTTATGAGCCCGACGAGCTACCAACTGCTCCACCCCGCACGCTATACAATCCTGAAATTTTGCGATTTTTATTCGCGCTTCTTCCGAATTGGAATGCAAAGATATAATTCGTTTCTTTGTAGTGCAAATTTATTTTAAAAAAATTCGAATATGTCGCACAAAGCTGGTTTCGTAAGCATTATAGGTAAGCCTAATGTAGGCAAATCTACCCTCATGAATGCACTCGTGGGCGAAAAGCTCTCTATCATTACTCCAAAAGCGCAAACTACGCGTCACCGTATTCTGGGCATTGTAAACGAAGACGACTACCAAATTGTGTTCTCCGATACACCCGGCATCATCAAGCCCCTCTACGGCTTGCAGGATTCGATGATGAGTGCCGTAAATGGCGCACTGGTTGATGCTGATCTTATCTTTTTTGTAACTGATATTAACGAAAAGCACGACGAAAACGACGTACTCGAAAAAATAAACAACACCAGCATCCCGCTGGTCGTACTATTAAATAAGATAGACAAGGCCAGCCAGGAACAGGTGGACGAAAAAATCGCTTTTTGGCAAAAGGAACTGAATCCGAAACATATTTTCGCCATTTCTGCCCTAGAAGGCTATAATGTTGATGGGCTCCTGCCTTTGATCCTCGACAATTTGCCAGAGCATCCGCCCTATTACGACAAAGACGAGCTGACCGATCGCAGCCAGCGCTTCTTCGTATCGGAAATCATCCGCGAGAAGATCTTTAACAACTACCAAAAGGAAATTCCCTACAGCACCGAGGTGATCGTTACTTCTTTCAAGGAGGAAGAAGATATTATCCGCATCAATGCCGAAATTATTGTTGAGCGCGATTCGCAAAAGAATATCCTCATTGGCAAAGCAGGCAGCATGCTTAAAAAAGTGGGCATGGAAGCACGTAAAGACATCGAAAAATTTGTCGACAAAAAAGTGTTTCTGCAAACCTTTGTTAAAGTACTGCCCGACTGGCGCAGCAAAAAAAACTACCTTAAAAACTTTGGCTACGAAAGCTAATCGCATACCTTTATGAGGAAACTACTTTTCATCGTGCTCGCCTTGTACAGCGCCACTTCATTTGCCCAAGAAAGCAACAATGGCAAAAAGCTCTGGGCCAAATCGGTGCTCAACGAAAAAGCGCCCGAACTGGTTGTAGAAAAATGGCTTTCTAAACAGCCCGACACCAAAGGCAAGTTTGTGCTGATTGATTTTTGGGCTACCTGGTGCGGTCCTTGCCGCAAATACATCCCAATGCTGAATGATTTTCAGGAGAAATACGGCGACAAACTGGCTGTCATTGGCATTTCAGACGAAACCGAAGACCGCGTAAAAGGCTTTAAAGACCCGAAAATAACCTATGCCGAAGCCATCGATACCAAAAGAAGCCTGCACAGCCAACTGGAGGTAAAAGGCATCCCGCATGTCATTATCATCGATCCCAAAGGCATTGTAAGATGGGAAGGCTTCCCTTTATTGGGCAATTTTGAGCTGACCGAAAAAGTGCTTACCGACCTGATGGAGAAGTACAAAAACTAATTTTAGGCTTCATCTTCAAAAAATTAAGCGTACTTTTGCAGGCTCGGCTATGCAGAAACACAGGGAGTTTAGCTTGCAATGTTCAATTAAACACCTGTTTCGCAAAAATCGTAAATTGTAAATCGCACAATCGTAAATCACATGAGCAATATCATCGCTATAGTAGGAAGACCCAATGTGGGCAAATCGACCCTATTTAACCGCTTAACAGAAAGCCGCAAGGCCATTGTTGACGATTTTAGCGGCGTAACCCGCGATAGGCACTATGGTGTGGCCGAGTGGACCGACAAGCAGTTTACCGTTATTGATACGGGTGGCTATGTGGCCAATTCGGAAGACGTGTTCGAAGCCGCCATCCGCGAACAGGTGATTATTGCTATTGAAGAAGCTACCGTGCTTTTGTTTATGGTTGATGTAACCACCGGCATTACCGATTTGGACGATGAGATTGCCCAGTTGTTGCGCCGCAGCAAAAAACCGGTGTTCACTGTCATCAACAAGGTCGACAATACTGCTTTAGAGCACGAAGCTCCTATTTTTTACAGCTTTGGCCTGGGCGAAATCTATACCATCTCCTCCATGACGGGTTCTGGAACAGGCGAATTGCTTGACGATGTCGTGAAACATTTTGAAGATGTGCCGGAAGAAGAAAATTCCTTGCCGAAAATTACGGTAGTAGGCCGTCCTAACGTAGGCAAATCGTCGCTGGTAAATGCCTTGATGGGTATTGAACGCAACATTGTGACCCCAATTGCCGGCACCACCCGCGATTCGATACACATCCACTACAACCAATTTGGCCACGAGTTTATGTTTATTGATACCGCCGGACTACGCAAAAAGACCAAAGTAAAAGAAAACATCGAATTTTACTCGGTGATGCGGACCATCAAAGCGTTGGAAGAAGCCGACGTGGTGATTTTGATGATCGATGCGCAGGAAGGCCTGGAGTCGCAGGACATCAACATTTTCCACCTGGCCGAGAAGAACAAGAAAGGCATTGTGGTGTTGGTTAACAAATGGGATTTGGTAGAGAAGAACAACAAAACCATGAAGGTTTTCGAAGACCAGATCCGCCAGAAACTACAACCGTTTACCGACGTGCCGATTGTTTTTACTTCGGTACTCAATAAGCAGCGTATCTTCAAAGCCATCGAAACCGCATTAGAGGTTTACAAAAACCGCGGCAAGAAAATACCTACCTCAAAACTGAACGATGTCATGTTGCCGATCATCGAAAACTATCCGCCACCGGCGCTCAAAGGCAAATACATTAAAATCAAATACATTACGCAAATCAACGGCGTATCGCCTATGTTTGCGTTCTTCTGCAACCTGCCACAGTACATTAAAGAGCCTTACAAACGCTTTATCGAAAACAAATTGCGCGAAAACTTCGACTTTTCGGGCGTGCCGATACAGATTTACTTTAGGCAAAAGTAGGGCTAGTATTGCGATATGCGTCTGGCATGGGCTATAGCCACGCAAAGCTAAATCCCTACCGCACTAAGCGACAGCTCCTGTATCAGCTCGTCGATATGCTCGCGCTGTACATTGGGCATGCAGATGATGTGCGACCAGCCATTTTCGGAGGCTAATTGCCATTTTTGCCTAATCGCCGGATCTGGTTCGGGAAAATTAACGGTAATGGCATTGGGGTTTCGCCATGCAGCCAAACCGATTTCCTTAAACTTAGCCAAAGCATATTCGGCTACCGCCAAGCTGTGTTGGGCACGTTTTTTCAGGCCTTCAATGCCATGTTTCTTTAAGGTATACCATAAAAACAGCGGACTGTGGCCATTGCGCGAGCCCGTAATGGTGGTATCGATGCTTCCAATATAATCGATAGCACGGGCAATGCGGTTACGGTTCGATTTTTTAACTACCACTACTCCACATGGCATGGGCGAGCCAAAAAACTTGTGCCCGCTAATGGCAATGCTATCGGCTCCATCGGCAAAATCAAAAGCCGGACGAGGCTCGATAAAAGCGCTGTAACTACCCGACAAGGCTCCGTCGGCATGGATATAGAAGTTTTTAATGGCCAGCTTCTTTAAAATGGCCTTGATTTTGGCAATATCGTCGCGGGCTTCGGTCATGGTGGTACCGATGTTGGCCATGATGATAACCGGCGTTTGGCGGTTCATCCCGATGGTATTTTCCAAATCGTGGTAATCGATTTCGCCATTGGCCTGCGCGCTGATGACAATATTGGGCATATTGAGCAGGTGCAGGTTTTTCTGCACGCTGTAGTGGGTCGATTCAGAATAGTAAACCATGGCCTTAGGATGAAGCTCCCTTGCCAAGTATAGTCCGTACAGGTTGCCCTCAGAACCTCCATTGGTAACATAGCCCCACCAATCGTCGTCATGTGCCCTGAACAAGGAGGCAAAAAACCGAACAACCTCTCTTTCCATCGCCCTCGAATCGACCGCATAAGTAGAGGCTACAAAAGGATCGCCGAGGTTGTTCATCGGATAGCTGAGAAAAGGCATCAGCTCTTCAAAATCGAAATCCTTTGAAACAGGATAGCCCATAAAATTCTGGGTGTTTTCTTTAACCTGTGCCAGCAGATCGGCTAAGATTTGGCTATCGGCCGGAGATAGGGAACTAAGGTGCATTGCTTGTAGATTGAGCTACAAAACTAGCCCTAATGAAATTAAATTTCAATTAAAATATTAATTTTAGAATATTATTCCGAAATAAAAAACAATTCAAAATAAAAAACCAAAACAACTACTAAAGCTTAGACCTTACCTATTATGATTTGGCCAGTTGCTTTGAACAAAGGACAGATTTATTGCTACTCCATCCAATACAGCATTTTAAAGCTTGCCCCACTAGGCGCTACCTATTGCAAACTAACCAGCGCCTGCTTTACCACATTATCGGTCAGGTTATGCGCCTTGTAATAGCCTATATCGCCGAGGTGGTATTTGTACAACATCACTTTCAGGTCGTTGTAGATAACCTGCTTCGAAGCCAACAATTGTTTGGGATCGATGACCACGTTTTTCGATTGGATATACTTGAGCAGGTCTTTGTAATCGGCATCGTTAATGGTAAAAACATTCAGGTTTTGCGACAGGTAACTTGGCGTATACCGATCGGCCAACACATCAAATACAAAATCGATCAGCACTTTTTTCTGTACCAAGGTGCTGTAAAATTTGTTGTAGCCCATTGTATCGAGCTTCACGTATACATCGGGCTGTATGCCTCCACCACCAAATACCTTTTTGCCACTCGGCGTTACATAGGCATTGATTTTTTGAAGGCTGTCTTTCTGTTTCGCATTTTTTGCGGTCAGCTCGCCATCGTTGTAACGGTCTTCCAATTCATGCTGGTAGGCGGCATAACCCTTTTTGTACGATTTTTGAATGCTTCGTCCCAATGGGGTATAATACCGGGCTATAGTCAGGTTAAGTGCCGAGCCATCTTCAAAAGCAAACTGTTCTTGTACCAGTCCTTTGCCAAACGAACGGCGCCCGACGATAATACCTCGATCCAAATCTTGCATAGCCCCTGCAAAAATTTCGCTCGCCGAGGCAGAATTTTCGTTGATCAGCACTGCCAGCTTGCCTTGTTCAAATTCGCCACCACCCGTTGCAAAATAATCGGTGCGGGGTTCGTGCTTGCCTTCGGTATACACGATCAATTTATTTTCCGGCAAAAACTGGTTGGCCAAGCCGGTTGCCGCATTGAGGTAGCCTCCGCCATTGTCACGTAAATCGAGCACCAATTTTTTCATGCCTTTGGCCTTTAGTGAGCGAATGGCATTCACAAAGTCTTCGTCGGTATTGGCGCCAAACTTGCTGATGCGGATATAGGCCGCGTCATTGTTCAGCATGTAAGCGGCATCAATGCTGCTGACTTCTACCCGGCCTCTTTTGATGGTAAGCATGGCTGGGGTGGTATTTCCGGCATGCAACAAGGTAATCTGCACAGGTGTGCCTTTTTTGCCTCTAATTTTGCCCATCATTTGGGAGCGGGGCAACGAATGGCCGCTTACATTGGTACTGTCTACTTTTAAAATCTTATCGCCTTGCTTGATGCCGGCCAAAAATGCCGGTCCGTCTTTAAGCACATTGGTTACCAAAAGGGTATCGTTAAGGATATAATATTCTACGCCAATGCCTTCAAAATTGCCTTCCAGGGTTTCGGCCAGTTCATCGGCCTTGGCTGGTGGCAGGTAGCTGCTGTGCGGGTCTAGCTGATGCAGCAAGCTATCGATGGGCAGGTGCTGCAGGCTGTCGGCATTTACCTCGTCTACGTAGTTTTTATTGATGATATGAATGATATCCTCAACTTTTCTTGCATTGTTGTCAACGTAACGCTTGTCTTGCCGTACCTGAAAGCCTTGGTCTTTTAAAAACTTAAAACCCAAGTACATCCCTCCTATTAAGGTAACGGAATAGGTAACAGCAATAAAGACATTAAAACGAGTATTCTTTTTCATTACGCAGCAACAGCACAAAGTTATGAAAATTAGCGCCTTAATGAAAGAACAAAGCCCACAACATTTTAGTTTTTCGAATATTTTGCCGCAAATATTTGCAGGGGCGTAATCTTCTCTCTAAAATTGTATGGATTTACGCAAATATTTCCTGTTAATTTGAAAATTAACGAACTTTACCTCAAATGAAATCCATGAACAGAGTAACCGAACAAGAATCTAAATACCACAACATTGACCAAATGTCGGTTTTAGAAATTTTGAAAGGAATAAACAACGAAGATAAGCTAGTTCCCCTTGCCGTAGAGAAAGCACTGCCACAAATTGAAAAACTGGCCACTGCCATTGCCGAAAGGATGCTGAAAGGCGGCCGTTTGTTTTACATTGGCGCTGGCACCAGCGGCCGTTTGGGCGTAGTTGATGCTTCTGAGTGCCCTCCTACGTTCGGCGTACCGTTCGATCAGGTGGTAGGCATCATTGCTGGTGGCGATTCGGCTATCCGCAAGGCCGTAGAGTTTGCCGAAGACGACGACAAACAGGCCTGGATAGACCTGCAGGAATATCACATCAACGAAAAGGATTCGTTGGTAGGCTTGGCCGCTTCGGGTACCACGCCTTATGTAGTGGGGGGCTTAAACACTGCCCGCCAGCACGGCATCTTAACCGGATGCATTGTTTGCAATGAAGGTGGTCCGATTGTGGCCGAATCGGATTTTCCGGTGGAGGTAGTGGTAGGGCCTGAATTTTTGACCGGGTCTACACGCATGAAATCGGGTACGGCCCAAAAACTGGTCTTGAACATGCTCAGCACCACGGTAATGATCCGTTTGGGCCGTGTAAAGGGCAATAAAATGGTAGATATGCAGTTAACCAATCATAAGCTGGTGGATAGAGGCACGCAAATGGTGATGGACGAACTGCACATTGACCACGACCAGGCCGCCGATCTGCTGAACAGGTACGGAAGCGTACGCAAGGCAGTTGAAGCCAATAAAAAATAGTTACGAGTTTGGATTTTAGATTGACTGTTGTTGTAAGCTGAAATCGTAATCTGAAATCGTCAATCTAAAATCTAAAATCCCCTTATGCACGAAATAGAACCTTTTTATTTGTGGCGCGACGATTATATCGCTGCAGAAGATGAGCGTTCGCCGTTTTTCAATACCGAATACTCCGAATTCTATTTCGACAAGCAGCTTTACAATTTCCTGATCCATCCGCAATGGGACACTTTTGGCTCGCCTACCCTGTACCTCAAAGTGCTGTATGCCGATTACGAAAGGGGCTATGCCATGATCGAGATGATGGGCGAATGGAACGACACGCTGCACAACGACATCATGATGCTGAAAAGGGAAATCATTGAGCTTATGATCCAGGAAGGCATCAACAAATTTATCCTGATTGGTGAAAACGTGCTGAACTTCCATGCTTCCGACGACAGCTATTACGAAGAATGGTTTCAGGATGTGGAAGACGGCTGGATTGCCGGCATCAACTTTAACCAGCATGTAATTCGCGAATTCCGCGACCATGGCATCGATTACTACATCAATTTTGGCGGCGAGCTCGACGAATTGCACTGGCGGAAGCTCAAACCTTTGCAGTTTTACAAAAAAGTGGACGAACTGCTGACAAAAAGGTTAAATTAAAACCGTATTTTTAACGCAACATATTTTTAAACCAAAAAACATGGAACAACAAAATTATCAATATCAAGACAATTCGGTCTTTGTACAAGAGCGATCGGTTGCTAAAAAATTCTTTGCCAACGTTTTCCTTTGGATGTTTGTGGCCTTGGCGATTTCAGCTGTATCTGCTTATGTTTTAGCTACCACACCTGCATTACTAAGCTATTTAGTTGGCGAAAATGGTTTTACAATTTTTGGCTACATCGCTATTTTTGCACCCATAGGACTAGTTTTTTTAATTAGCGGCGGCATTTCCAGATTTTCGTTTGGCACTTTGGTCGGTTTATTTGTCCTCTACTCTATCTTAACTGGGGTAATGCTAAGCTTTATTCTACTAATCTACACCTTATCGTCAATCGCAATCTGCTTTGTTGCGGCAGCGGGCATTTTTGCCGTTATGGCCGTTATGGGCTATACAACCGATGTAGACTTAAGCCAGTTTAGATCTATTTTAATTGCTGGCGTAATCGGATTGGTTATTGTTAGCTTAATCAATATGTTCATCGGAAGCGATACCTTGAACTATATCCTTGGTTTTGCAGGCGTTGCCATTTTCACCGCCTTAACGGCCTATAAAGTACAGGAAATCAAAAGAATTGGCGAAGGTTTGGATGAGGCAGGAAATGAAATTGCTATCGAAGACAGCAAAAAACTCGCATTGATGGGTGCCTTGTCTTTGTATATCACCTTTATTAACTTGTTGCTCTCTTTACTTCGTCTTTTTGGCAGCAGAAGATAAGATCCATCGATTTAAAGGTTAGGACAATCCAAGCCAAAATCGTACATCTACAATTCTTAAATCCAAAACATTATATCGAAGGCCGTGCACATTTGCATGGCCTTTGTAATTTTATTTGGTTTAAGCGCGATATTTTTGGAATTGATGTGGCATTGTTGCATTTTTGTACCGCTTATTCAGAAAGATGGAGGGATTAGACCCTGCGAAGTCTTAGCAACCTGTGCTAACAAGGTGCTAAATTCTATCCTGAGCAATCAGGAAAAGATAAGTTAAAGTCAAACTATAGCCCGACTTTTCGAGATAAGCCTATTTGAGATTTGAGAAATTAGATTTGAGATTTGAGACCAGTGATGAGTTTCTGATTCTCATATCTCACATCTCCAATCTAATATCTAACAATAAGAATGAACATTAGAGAAGAATTAGAGAAGCGAATTTTAATCATAGACGGTGCCATGGGCACAATGATACAGCGCTACGTTTTAACCGAAGAAGACTTTAGGGGCGAACGTTTTGCCAATCACCCCTGCGATGTAAAAGGCAATAACGATTTGCTGAACATCACCCGTCCCGATATTATCAAGGAAATACACCTCGAGTATCTGCAGGCTGGTGCCGATATTATCGAAACCAATACCTTTAGTACGCAACGCATTTCTATGGCCGACTACCAGATGGAAGACCTTTCTTACGAACTGAGTTTTGAAGGTGCCCGCGTAGCTAAAGAGGCTGTTCAAGAGTTTATGGCCAAAAATCCGGGTAAGCAATGCTTTGTAGCCGGAGCCATTGGCCCTACCAACCGTACGCTTTCGCTTTCGCCTGATGTAAACGACCCGGGCTTCAGGGCCATTACCTACGACCAGTTGTTTGATGCCTATTACGAACAGATCCGCGGCTTGGTTGATGGCGGCTCAGATGTATTGCTGATCGAAACCATATTTGATACGCTAAATGCCAAAGTGGCTATTGCGGCCATTAAACAATATGAAGAAGTAATTGGCCGTAAGCTCGAAATCATGATTTCGGGTACCATTACCGACGCTTCGGGAAGAACGCTTTCGGGCCAAACCGCAGAGGCTTTCCTCAATTCGGTTAGCCATGCCCAGCCTTTGAGCATTGGCTTTAACTGTGCCCTGGGCGCCAAAGAAATGCGCCCGCACATCGAAGAGCTGGCCGCCAAAGCAAACTGCTACGTTTCGGCCTACCCCAATGCGGGTTTGCCTAATGAATTTGGGGCCTACGACGAAATGCCTCACGAAACCGCACATTTGGTTGATGATTTCATTACCTCTGGATTTGTAAATATCGTTGGCGGTTGCTGTGGCACTACGCCAGACCACATTGGCTGCATTGCCGAGAAAGCCAGCAAAGCTTCGCCGCGAAAAATCCCAACGCTTGAACCTTATATGCGTTTGAGCGGCTTAGAACCGGTTACCATTACCCCCGAAAGCATTTTTGTGAACGTGGGCGAACGCACTAACATTACCGGCTCTCCCAAGTTCTCCAAGCTTATTTTGGGTGGCGATTATGAGGCCGCCTTGACCGTAGCGCGCCAGCAGGTAGAGGGCGGGGCACAGGTTATCGATGTGAACATGGATGAAGGCATGCTTGATTCGGAAGCGGCGATGACCAAGTTCCTCAACCTTATAGCTTCCGAACCCGATATTGCCAAACTGCCCATCATGGTCGATTCGTCTAAATGGTCGGTTATTGAAAACGGCTTAAAATGTTTGCAAGGCAAGGGCATCGTCAACTCCATTTCGCTCAAAGAAGGCGAGGAAAAGTTCAAAGAGAGTGCCCGCAAAATTATGCGTTATGGCGCGGCGGTAGTAGTGATGGCCTTCGATGAACAAGGCCAGGCTGACAACTACGAACGTAGGATTGAAATCTGTAAAAGAAGCTATGATATCTTGGTCAATGAACTGGATTTTCCACCCCAAGACATCATCTTCGACCCTAATATTTTAACTGTTGCCACGGGTTTGGAAGAGCATAACAACTATGCCGTCGATTTTATCAACGCCACCCACTGGATCAAGGAAAACCTGCCTTACGCCAAAGTGAGCGGCGGTGTTTCTAACATTTCTTTCTCGTTTAGGGGCAATAATGTGGTTCGCGAAGCCATGCACTCTGCCTTTTTGTTCCATGCCATTAAAGCTGGCTTGGATATGGGCATTGTTAATGCAGGGATGCTGGAGGTGTACCAGGAAATTGAGCCCGAGCTGTTAGAAAGAGTAGAAGATGTATTGCTGAACCGCAGGCCCGATGCTACCGAGCGTTTGGTAGAATTTGCCGAAACCGTAAAAAACAAAGGCAAGGCGGTTGTAAAAGACGAAACCTGGCGCAAAGGCACGGTTGAAGAAAGGTTATCGCATGCCCTGGTCAAAGGCATCATCGAATACTTGGACGAAGACGTGGAAGAAGCCCGGTTGAAATATCCACGTCCCTTGCACGTGATCGAGGGGCCTTTAATGGACGGCATGAACATCGTGGGCGACCTATTTGGCGCAGGCAAAATGTTCTTGCCACAGGTCGTGAAATCGGCCAGGGTCATGAAAAAAGCAGTAGCTATTTTATTGCCCTACATTGAAGCCGAGAAATTGGCCAACCCTGATGGCAACCAAAGCTCATCGGCGGGCAAAGTGCTGATGGCCACTGTAAAAGGCGATGTGCACGACATCGGCAAAAACATTGTAGGTGTAGTATTGGCCTGCAACAACTTCGAAATTGTAGACATGGGCGTGATGGTTCCTGCGCAGGAAATCATTAAAAAAGCCAGGGAAATCAATGCAGATATTATTGGTTTAAGTGGCTTAATTACACCTTCGTTGGACGAAATGGTGCATTTCGCGAAAGAAATGGAGCGTGAAGGCTTCACCATTCCGCTGATCGTGGGTGGCGCTACCACTTCGCGCATTCACGCCGCCGTAAAAATTGCGCCCAATTATAGTGGTCCAGCCATCCACGTACTCGATGCTTCGCGTAGCGTTACGGTTTGCAGCACCTTAATGAACCAAGAAACCCGTGGCGAGTACATTGCCGGCATCAGAGCCGAATACGACAAAGCCCGTGAAGCGCATTTGAACAAACGTTCGGATAAACGCTATAAAAATATTGAAGAAGCACGTGCCGATAAATTCCAGATTGATTTGGATCAGGTAGCGCCTGCTCCAACCTTTACCGGAACCCGTGTTTTTGAAGATTATCCTTTGGCAGATTTGGTCCCTTACATCGATTGGACACCGTTTTTCCATACCTGGGAACTGCGGGGCAGTTACCCAAAAATCTTCAACGATAAAACCATTGGCGACGAAGCACAAAAGCTATACAACGATGCCCAAGTGCTATTGAAACGTATTTTAGACGAAAAACTGCTCACTGCCAAGGGCGTAATCGGGTTTTGGCCGGCCAATTCGGTTGGAGACGACATCCAGTTAACAGTTGGCGGTTCACAGTTGGCAACCGACCCACAATTGAAAGCTGAAAACGGTGAACTGGTCACTATCCATACCCTGCGCCAACAAGCCGAAAAAGTAGCTGGAGAGCCTTATTATGCCCTGTCTGATTTCGTTGCGCCAAAAGAAAGCGGTGTGCAGGATTATTTTGGTGGCTTTGCCGTAACGGCCGGCATCGGTTGCGACGAGCTGGTGGCCGAGTTTGAGCAGAACCACGACGATTATAACAGCATCATGGCCAAGGCATTGGCCGATCGTTTAGCCGAAGCTTTTGCCGAACGCATGCACGAACTAGTAAGAAAAGAATACTGGGGCTATGCCAAAGATGAAAACTTGGACAACCAAGACCTGATTAAGGAAGCTTATGCAGGTATTCGTCCGGCACCGGGCTATCCGGCTTGTCCAGACCATACCGAGAAGGAGACCTTGTTTAACCTGCTGAATGCCGAAAACAAAATCGGATTAAGGCTAACCGAAAGCTTTGCCATGTATCCGGCGGCGGCGGTAAGCGGATTTTATTTCTCGCACCCACAATCGCGTTATTTTGGTTTGGGCAAGATTACCAAAGACCAAGTAGAGGAATATGCCCTTAGAAAAAACATGCCTTTAGCAGAGGCAGAAAGATGGCTTGCGCCGAATTTGGCTTATTAGTTGTTAGTCTTTAGTTCTTAGTTGTTAGTTAGGGATGAGTTATCAAAAATATACAGATCTTGAAGTTTGGAAAAAAGCTAGAGAATTTGCTACATACATCTATGAGCTAACTACAGTATTCCCAAAAGAAGAACAATTTGGAATAACAACTCAAATAAGAAGATGTGCTGTCTCAATCGCTTCAAACCTAGCAGAAGGCTGTGGAAGGCAACATAAAAAGGAAACAATACATTTTCTTACCATTGCTAGAGGTTCTCTGTTCGAAATAGAGACCCAACTTTATATTTCTAATGATTTATCTTTAATAAGCAATGAAGAATTAAAAGAATCACTCGATAAAATTGAAAATCTAGGAAAACTAATTAATGGATTTATCAGATATTACAATTCTATCAACTAACAACTGACAACGAACCGACAAAAATGAAGATTACCGAACATATTAAAAACGCAAAGGGAAAACCTCTTTTTTCATTCGAGCTCCTGCCCCCGGTTAAAGGGCAGAGCATTCAGTGGGTGTACGATGCCATTGACCCCTTGCTTGAATTTAATCCGCCGTTTATTGACGTTACTTCGTTAAGGGAAGATTACATCTATAAAGAGCTCGACAACGGGTTGCTGCAAAAAGTTTCTTACCGTAAGCGTCCGGGCACCATTGCTATTTGTGCAGCCATCATCAACAAATACAAGATAGATGCGGTGCCACACCTCATTTGCGGTGGCTTTACCAAGGAAGAGACCGAAAACGCATTGATCGACCTGCAGTTTTTGGGCATCGACAATGTCTTGGCCCTGCGTGGCGATTCGAGACAGGCCGAGTCGACCTTTATCCCTACGCCCGGCGGACACTGTTATGCTACAGACCTGATCCAGCATATCAAAAACCATAACGAAGGCAAGTTTTTGCACGAAGATGTAGAAACCTACAAAAGCGATTTTTGTATTGGCGTAGCAGGCTATCCCGAAAAACATTTTGAAGCACCCAACCTCAATGCCGACTTCAAATATTTGAAGAAAAAGGTAGACATGGGGGCCGAGTTTATCGTAACACAGATGTTTTTCGACAACCAGAAGTATTTTGACTTCGTCAACAAATGCAGGGAGAATGGTATTAACGTACCAATTATTCCAGGCCTAAAGCCCATCAGCAATGCCAAACAACTCGTTGCCTTGCCCAAAATATTCCATATCGATCTACCTGAGGATTTGAGCGATGCCGTTTCGCATGCCAAATCCACTGCCGAAGTCAAGGAAATCGGCACCGAGTTTATGATCAAGCAATGCAAAGAGCTGATTGAATTTGGTGCTCCAGTATTGCACTTTTATACCATGGGCAGGCCAGAACAGACACAAAAAATTGCGAGGGCCGTATTCTAGGCCCGGATCTTTGTATCCGACATCACAAAATCCCAATGGCTTAAAAATGCTGTTGGGATTTTTTATTTGGAACCAAACACAAAACCAGCTGTTTAGGCGTTTATAGGTTTACGTGTTTATAAGCTATATCGCCCATGAAGGTTACCCTCTCTTTGCTGTTTGCTGTTTTTCTCTTCCACTTCGCCCATGCGCAGATTTCGGTTAGTCCCATTTCGGCAGAAAGCCTTAAAGGGGCTCCCTTTAAATTTAAAGGCAGCAGGGCGATGATGGCCGACCGTGTTGATGATGCGAACAGCAAAAATATCTTTCTTTTTTCGAAAGTGGGCCAAGGGAGCAACCCCGATACGCTGTTTTTCCAAAAATTCAGCAAAACCAACGAGCAATGGAAGCTGGTCCAGGAAAAGACAATCAGCGCCCCTGGAGCGATCAGTATTTGGCAAAACAGAAAGGCTTTTTTTGATGCCGACCAAGACAAGCAGGTAGAAGCTTTGTTTGTTTATAGCCTGCATGATGCTTCCATGCAAAAACAACTGGCGGTCAATCTCTTGCTGTTTTACAAAAACGATAGCTATACGATATCGGAAACCAAGGACAAAATCACAATCTACAGCGCCAATTTCCAGCAGTTACCGGCCAGCGTGAAGGCTTATGCCACCGAATACTGGAACGGATTGGACAAGTGGAAGTGACTTTTAATTAGTTTTGCCGGGTAGGCTGTCCCAAGCGGATTGAAAATCCACAGCTAGCAAAGTCGGGAAAGCATTTCCCTGCTAGCCGGGTTGGTCGCCCGACCCAGATAACCCTGGATTTCTAATCCAGTATGTAGCTTAGCTAAATTAGATAAACTACATCAATCAATCCTAATTCGCCAGCATAGTTGCTAGCCGAACTGTATAGGTAATGCTCAGGCAACGCAACCAAGCCACTCTGCACAGGGTTTTGATGGAGGTAATTTAGTTTCTGAATTGCAAATTCTGGGCTAAAGAGTTCAATAGGATGAAATCCATCTTGCCAAAATTTAAATTCTTCATTTTTGGGGTGTATTTTTGCCGCAAACTGAAATTTATTCAGCATCCAATCTCTACTTTCGTTAATTTCTTTAATGGTGCTGATTATCCGCTTTGAGGTAAACTTTTTGAAATCCCTGATCACATCCGATAGTTTTTTGCCTTCGCCAACACTGCCGATGAAATGAAGATGACTTGGCATAAGACACCAAGCATAAATAACAAGCCCTTTATGTTTTTGACAATAAACAAGGCTATCAATAACCACTTCTGCCAGTTCTTTTCGGGTAAAGGCATCAATCCAACCTATAACAGTTGTAGTCATGAAGTAAATTCCATCCTGATTTGTTATCTGATATTTGAAAGCCATATATTAAATATAATCAAATAAAATCGGACACGTTGGTCGGGATATGCCATCCCGACCCGAATAGCACTGGATTTCTAATCCAGTTATGCTAAAAACGGATTGAAAATCCGCAGTTATCCAGTCGGGAAAATATTTCCCGACTAACACGCTTAGACTGGTCTTGATTTACAAATCTCAACCCTGATAACCATGGATTTCTTATCAGCCAAGTTGATTTATTTATACAGCCTGCAAATCTGTAGTTAGCAGGGCCGGGAAATTATTTCCTAAACAGCTGCTCTTGGTTGGTCTTGATTTACAATCTCAACCCTGATAACCATGGATTTCTAATCCAACTAGCTTCCTAATTATAATCAAGCAAATATTGCTTAAAACTTTCAAAATCCCTATCCAATGCTTTGTATTGCTTGGCCTTGCCTTGCAACGAACCGAGCTGTGCTGGCAAAATAAGTTTTTCCCGAATGGCTTCCGGAAATACTTCCGGAAATTTGCAGGCGTGAGCCGTTGAAAGAAAAACCTTGGCACTTTCATCCTCAGGGTTTTCCTGTACATACGCTTCTACTGCCAACCAGGCAATAGCCGTATGCGGACAGGCCATATAGCCGTACTTTTTAAAAATGGCTTCCATACCTTGTAAAGTTTCCTCGTCGGTAAAACGGTAAGCCTTGAGCATGGCCTTAAGTTTATCTATATCGCCGTTAAACAAGTCCATAATGCGTACCCAGTTGCTCGGCGCCCCCACATCCATGGCGTTGGCATAGGTTTGTACCGAAGGCTTGGTTTCGTAAATACCTGTTTCGAGAAAACGCGGCACCGTATCGTTGCTATTGGTAGCTGCAATGAACCGCTTAACGGGCAAACCCATCTTATAGGCCAGCATGCCGGCACCAATATTGCCAAAATTGCCGCTAGGCACGGCAAAAACCACTTCGCTAAAGCCCTGTCTTTTAAGTTGCGCATAGGCATTAAAATAATAAAAGGCCTGTGGCACCAATCGGGCAATATTGATCGAATTTGCCGAGGTGAGCCTAAACTTGGCATTGAGTTCCTCGTCGGCAAAAGCCTGTTTAACTAGCGCCTGGCAATCGTCGAAAGTACCATCGATGCTTATGGCCCTGATGTTTTGGCCATTGGTGGTCAACTGCAACTCCTGTACATCGCTTACCTTGCCTTTGGGGTAAAGGATGGTTACACGTGTATTGGGTACGCCCAAAAAGCCCAAGGCTACGGCGCCACCTGTATCGCCAGAAGTGGCCACCAATACATCGAGCAGCTGTTCGCCATTTTGGAGAAAATAGCCCATGATGCGGCTCATCAACCTCGCCCCAAAATCCTTAAAGGCCAAAGAGGGCCCATGAAAAAGCTCCAAGACAAAAGTCTGTTTGTCGAGCTTGACCACTGGTGCATCGAAATTAATGGCTTCGTTAATGATCGAGCGCAAATCGGCATAGGGAATTTCATCGCCCAGTAAGGCCGAAGCTACCCTATAGGCAATTTCCTGAAAAGAATACTGTTCGATGTTGTCAATAAACGCCTGTTCGAGTCTGGGTATCTCTACCGGCATATACAAACCCTTGTCTTTGGGCATACTATTAAAAACCGCTTCCTGAAAAGAAACGCGAAGATCCCTATTGTTGGTTGAATATAGTCTCATGTCTGAAAAGGTTGAAGGTGAGAAGGCTAAGTGTTAAAGGGTGAAGAGTATATGCTTTTCCCTTTAAGCATCCACCTTAGTTATAATACTCGGGGGCCTTCGGCATTTACCGCCGATACAAAGGCCTTGCTGTTGATGTTTAGCTGATTGAGGTGTTGCTGCTGTACCTTGGTAACCTGCTTAGCCGTTTCTACATTGGTTGTTAGGGCAAAAACCGATGGACCCGAACCCGAAATACCAAAACCCAAAGCGCCATTTTCCATGGCCAGTTTGCGCAATTGCTCAAAACCCGGAATGAGGATGGACCGAACAGGTTCTACCAGCACATCCTGCATGCTCCGTCCAACCAGTTCCACATCGTTAAGGCAAAGGCCAGCTACCAGTCCGGCTACATTGCCCCATTGGGTTACGGCATCCTTAAGCAGCACTTTGCTCCGTATCATTTGGCGGGCATCTTTGGTGGGCACGTCCACTTCAGGATAAACAATGGCAGCGAACAGGTTATTGGGTGTTGGCAACGCCACCAAATCGAGCGGATCGTAGCTGCGCACCAACACGAAGCCGCCCATTAAAGCGGGTGCTACATTATCGGCATGACCGTAGCCACAGGCCAATTCTTCGCCCTTCATGGCAAAAGGCACCAGTGCTTTGGCTGTGAGCAAATTGCCCATCAGCTGGTTAATGGCAAAAAGACCCGCCACGGTGCTGGCCGAGCTGGACCCTAAGCCACTGCCTATGGGCATTTTTTTGTGCAACTCTATTTCTACACCAATATCAGGGCGGTTCAAATGTTGCAGGTAATGCTGCACGCTAGCGCTTACCGTATTCTTGTTCGAATCGAGCGGCAAACGACCTTCATCGCCGGTAATTTGGAGCAAACGCACACCCGGCTCGTCAACCAAGCGCATAACCACCTCGTCGCCGGGCTCGTTAACGGCAAAGCCGAGCACATCAAATCCACAAACCACATTGGCAACGGTAGCGGGGGCAAATACTTTTATTTCTTTCATTTTTTGGTTTATAAGTTTAGGCAAATTCGTAGCCTTTTATTTCAAAATATACAATAACCAAGGTATTGTGTACCACAGCACATGGATAAAGCAAATGCCTTAATTTTTTTTATCATTGTTTAAGAATTTGGGCTAAATGATAGTTTAAATGCACGAGATAATCTTCTATAAAATAAGCCAACGTGTGTAAGGTTACCGTTCCTTTACCCGTATCGCATACATTTTGCAGTTTGTGTTCGGGTATGTTTTTAATCACCCTTACATATCGACGGTTGAGCAACAACCAAAGCGTTTTAAGCTCTTCACCGGTGCCGATTGGTAATCTTGATAAACTACCCATTCATCTTGATGGTAAACGATCTTGGTTCCCTGCTCATACTGGCTTACCACCAAACGGCGCAGGTTATTGCTGGCGCTATCAACCAAATGGCCCAGCAGTTCTTTTTTTGACCATTTTGCCGGGTTTGGCTTGGCGTTCCATGTCTCGTTAGCTATTTTTTCAAAATCGGCGAAGGCCAGATCAACGGCTTTCCCTATTTCCTGTGCAGTTTCTAAGTGTGTCATTTCCTTAATTGGTTCCTACGTTTATAATGTCTGCAAATACGCCCGCAGCGGTTACCTCGGCACCTGCACCGGGCCCTTTTACCACCAATGGCCTTTCTTGGTAACGGTCTGTAGTGAACGAAATAATATTGTCGCTGCCCGAAAGCATAAAGAATGGATGGTTTTCATCAACCATTTGCAGGGTGATTTCGGCCTTGCCGTTTTCGAGCTTGCCAATGTAGCGCAATACTTTGCGTTGCTGCTCGGCATCTTCCTTCAATTGCTCGAAATAGGCCGCATTGGCCTCTAGTTGGGCATAAAAGTCGGCCACGGTTGGGGCTTGCAGACAGGCTTCGGGCAACATGCTTTCGATTTTTACATCTTGCTCTTCAAAGGCGTAACCGGCATCGCGGGCCAGGATGAGCATTTTGCGCATAAAATCCCGGCCGTTCAGATCATCGCGCGGATCGGGCTCGGTATAGCCTTTTTCTTGCGCTTCTTTTACTACTTCGTGGAAAGCCACATTGCCTCTAAAGTGGTTAAAGATGTAGGAAATGGTGCCCGACAAAATCGCTTCGATGCGCGCCACTTTATCGCCACTGGTCATCAAATCCTTCAGCGTTCTGATAATCGGCAAGCCTGCACCCACATTGGTTTCGTAATAAAAATCGACTCCATACTTACGAGCGGTATTTTTGAAGGATTGATACTGCGCAAAGCTCGAAGAATTACCAATTTTATTACAGGTAACTACCGATATACTCGATTCGAAAATGCCCTGGTAATATGGCACCGGCAACGGGCTGGCGGTATTGTCAACAAACACACAGTTGGGCAGGTTCATGGCTTTCATTTGTGCCACAAAATCGTCGAGCTGGGCAGGTTTGCCATTTGCTTCGAGGCTCTGCTCCCATTGCGCCAAAGCAATGCCATCGGCCGACAATAGCATTTTCCGCGTATTGCTGATGCCCATTACCTTTACCTGCAGATCGTTGTTTAAGGACAGAAAAGGCATCTGCACCTGCAATTGCTTAAACAAGGTTTTTCCAATGTTCCCGGTTCCCAAACAGAAAATATGCAGGGTTTTATTGAGCGAAGTATAAAAGGCATCGTGCACGGCGTTGACGGCTTTTGACAAATCGACCTTGGCAATAATGACCGAGATGTTATATTCAGACGAGCCTTGGGCAATGGCATGTACATTAACGCCGTTGCGGCCCAAGGCATGGAACAGTTTACCCGAAATGCCTGGCGTACGCTTCATGTTCTCGCCCACGATGGCCAATACGGCCAGTCCGTTTTCTACTTCTGGTGTATCGAGCTTTTTGGCCTGCAGCTCCAAATCAAATTCTTTGCTGATGAGCTGTACCGCCTTTACCGCATCGGCAGGCTTAACGGCAAAGGTAATGCTGTGCTCTGACGATGACTGGGTAATGAGCACCACATTGATCTGCTCTCGCGACAGCAGGGAAAACAGCCGTCCGCTAAAACCCGCCTTGCCCACCATGCCGCTGCCGGCCAAATTGATGATGCTGATCTCGTCGATAGACGAGATGCCTTTGATGGGCAGTGCCGACGGCTTGGCGCCATGGCGGATGTAAGTGCCCGCAAAACCGGGTTCGAAGGTATTGCGAATAACGATGGGGATCTTTTTGAGAAAAGCCGGTGTCATGGTTGGCGGATAGATAACCTTGGCGCCAAAATAGGATAGCTCCATGGCTTCGATATAGCTCAATTCGCTGAGCGAAAAGGCCTTCTTTACCATGCGTGGATCGGCGGTCATCATGCCGTTTACGTCGGTCCAGATCTGTATTTCTTCGGCATCTAAGGCGGCGCCCAAAATGGCGGCGGTATAATCGCTACCCCCCCTGCCCAAAGTGGTTACGCGACCGGCTTCGTTGCTGGCAATAAAACCGGTTACGAAAAGTAGCTTGTCTTGATGACGCTCATAAAAATCCTTCACCAAGAAATCGGTGAGCTGGTTATTTACCCTGGCCTGTCCAAAGTTGCTGTCGGTTTTGATCAGTTGCGAGGCATCGGCAAAAAACGCTTCCGGAAATTTTTGCTTGGCCATATGGCTTACCATCAGCGTGCTGCAGCGCTCGCCGTAGCTCAGTACCAGGTCTTTGGCCTGCAGGCTCAGCTCTTGCAGGTTATAGATGGCCTGCAGCAGCTCTTCCAACTCGTTAAAGCAGATTTTAAGTTTGGTGAGCACCGGATTTTGGGCTGCTGCCGGCAACAAGGCGCGCACCGATTCAAAGTGGCGCTGCTCAATGGCTTTGAGCTCTTCATCATAAGCTTGCCCCAAGGCGGCCTTTTCGGCCATCGCCGTTAAGAGGTTTGTTACCCCGCTCATAGCCGATAGCACCACGATGGGCTTTTCGTCGTTTTTACATGCTTGTGCAACAATATCGAGCAGGGCCTTAATGCTGGCTACGGAACCTACGGAAGTACCTCCAAATTTTAAAATTTTCATAAAAACGGGTTAAAAAAAAAGCGCCCCGGATGTCCGGGGCGCTTCTAGTATATTTTGGCTTCAGTTATACCACTAGCATCTCCCCATCCGGTGTTTTTCCGGTTGTTGAAGTAATAATGGTAATAATTGAAGAGTTAAAAATCATGTTGTTGTCTTGGTGTATCTTGTACACCGTAAAGTAGGAGATTATTTTTTGCAATGTCAAGGGTTTTTGCAAATTTTTTTTCAAATTTTTTGATTTTTAGGTGTTTAGCATTTTGGGCTCGCCGTTTTTAAGGCCAAATGCAAAATCGGATAAGGCTTGCCCATGCCGTCGGTTTCGCTTCTTTTTATGGTTTCAAAGCCAAAATGCTCGTAAAAGCCAAAAGCCTGCTGGTTGTCTTCGTTCACGTCTACATGCGTTACCCCAAAATGGCCAATCGCCTCGCGCAACAATAGCTTGCCTACCCCTTTGCCATGCGCATTGGGATGTACAAACAGCATTTCGAGGTGATGTGCCGCAATACCCATAAAGCCCTGCAGGCGGCCTTCGGCATCTTTGGCCACATACAAATCAACCGCATCAAAATATTGGTCAAAAATGAGCTGCTTAAACAGCTGCAGGTCGTCTTCCTTTAAAAAATGATGGGTGGCACGAACAGATGCCTCCCAAATGGCAATCAGTTCGGGATAATCGTGTTTAACAGCCGGTTCAATTAAATATTTCGATTTCATCGGTTTATCCTTCATCTGCAAAGCGAAAATAAGGCATTTAGCTACAGGCCTGCAAAATTTCCTTACCTTTACGCTTCAATATGCAGGGATTAGTTATCAAATCGACCGGAAGCTGGTACCAGGTTTATGCCGAAGACGGCCAAACCTACGATTGCCGCATCAAAGGCAAGTTCAGGATCAAGGGCATACAAACCACCAATCCGATTGCCGTAGGCGACAAGGTAGATTTTGAGCTCGAGCCCAATGCCGAAACCGGCGTTATAGACCGCCTGCACGACCGCAAGAACTACATCATCCGCAAATCCATCAACCTGTCCAAGCAGGCGCAGATCATCGCGGCCAATCTCGACCAGGCTTTTCTGATCGTTACACTGGCCTCGCCACGTACCTCGCTGGGCTTTATCGACCGCTTTTTGGTTACCTCCGAAGCCTACGACATTCCCACCTCGCTGGTGTTCAACAAGCTCGACCTGTTTAGCCCAAGGGGCCTGGAAATATTGGCCGAGTACAAGGCCATTTACGAAAACATCGGCTATCCGTGCTACGAGGTTTCGGCGCTAAAAGGCACCCATGTAGACCAGATCAAGGATTTGCTCAAAGACAAAACCACCCTCTTTTCGGGCCACTCTGGCGTGGGCAAGTCGAGCCTCATCAATGCCATTTTGCCGGGCTTCGACATCAAAACGGGCGAAGTTTCTGAATGGAGCGACAAGGGCCAGCACACCACCACCTTTGCCGAAATGCATGCCCTGCCTTTTGGCGGCTACCTTATAGATACGCCGGGCATACGCGAACTGGGCATTGTTGATATTGAGAAGGAAGAGCTGAGCCACTTTTTTGTAGAAATGCGCGACCGTTTGAACCAGTGCCGCTTTAACAACTGCCGCCACATTAATGAACCGGGCTGCGCCGTAATCAGGGCCGTAGAAGCGGGCGAAATAGAGCCCAGCCGCTACGAAAGCTACCTGAGCATTTACCACGGCAACGATACGCGGGCTTGAGGAAAGTCCAAAGACTAAAGCGTAACGACCAAAAAAGCAGGTTCAAATCAAAGCGGTGCCTTAAAGCCTGTGCGCCTATGTTGCCGCCAAACGCGCTAAAACTATCTTCTGGCCGTAGCGCTCCTTAAAAAATCGCGCAGGTAGCTGCATTCGGCAACAGCCGTTTTGTAGAACGGTGTTTGGGCATAGCCGGCCTTAAGCTCCCTAAAGTAAGGGTTGCCTATATTCTTCGCAATGAAGCCCCGCTGCCTTGCCTCGTAATCATTAGTGTACCAATTGACAAAGCCGATATTAACAATCCTTTTCTGCTCGCATTTGGCCAGCATAAACGTACACTTGGCCCTAAAGTTGGCATCGGTACTCAGCGCCCTTGCCTTTAGGTACCAGGCCTTGGCGGTTTGGGCCAGCTTAAAGTCGGCATCGTAAGTGTACGCTGCCGGATCGTAGTTGGCGTAGCTGCTCCAGTCGTAGCTGATCAGAAACCAGGCATTGCCGTAATAGCCCGTTTGGTAAACGCCGTTGGCCATCTTAAAATAATACGATGCGGCGTTTTTCTTGTCGCTCACAATAAGCTGCTGCAGGCGCAGCATTTCTTGGGCAAAGCTCTTCTTGTTGTAGCGCTTTGTTTTCGAAACATACTGTTTCGGATAATCGTTAAAGGTGGTATTGAACGGATTGGCATACAGTATCTGGTCGCTGTACCAGTTGCTGGGCTCAAACAGCGCATAGTTTTTATCGAGCTTGTTAAACCAGGCCAAGGCCTTTGCATATTGGTGCGTACGCAGGTAAACGGTGCCGCACAGCTCGTAAAAATCGTCGCTGTTCAGCTGCTGGAAACCGTTGGCCAATAGCCCATCCAGATTGTTGGCGGGTGCCGTTTTCCTGATGGTGGCCAGGGCCTCTACGCCTTTTGGCCCCAGATAGTTGCGCCAAAAAGAAATGGTTTGCCAGCTTAGGCCAGACAGCTTCATGTTTTTTGGGGGCTTTACAAACAAATCGCCCTTTAGCATGGCCAGGGCCGCCCTGGCCGTATCGCCCATTTTGATATAGGCCGGCGCCAGCAGCTGCTGGTAAAAGTTGCGGGTGGTTGTGGTAAAGCGCTGCTGCCCGCCATATTCAATAGCCGAGAAATCGTCTTGCCGATGCCGCGTGTTTTCTGCATACCTCTTCTCGTCTAGCCATTGCAGTACCGGCAGCAGGCTGTTTGGGTTAAAGGCGCTCCCCTTTTTGATTTTGGAGGCCTCGCATAAAAGCGTTACTATGCGGATCTGGTCGCGCAGGCGTGCCGATAGCGTCGCCCCAGGCCTGATTTCCTGCAGGTACAGCTGGGCCTGCAGGGGCTTGCCTTCCATCCACGACAGGTAGGCGGCTGTTACGGTGCCCAATTCGGGTTCGGGATATTTTTTTTCGGCAGCCAGCTTCAGGGCAAAGGCCTTAACCCTGGCCAGGTAATTTAAATGGACACGTTTTAGACTATCGGCCGATTGTTTATCGTTGCCCCAATACCTGTCGAAAAAATCTTTCGAATACTTGCTCCTTTCAATCAGGTCTTTTTCAAGCTTGCTTACTTCGCGCACCAGCAAGGCTCCGCTAAGCTTGCTGGCCGGCACATAACGGTAAACCTGCTGCAGGCTTTCCAATTGAAAGTCGGGGTTGCCAAAGCTGGCAATGGCCAGCACGTTTGCCTTTTCTTCGTCGCTTTTGGCATAGCCAAGCACCTCGTTTACCTTGGGACTGGTATAGAAATAATTTTTGTAGGCCTGTACGCGCCTTTCGGGATTGCTGGCAAAAACCTTCGAATAGAGAAATGCCGCCTCTGCCGGCCTGCCCGAATAGCGCACCGCACCCGCATAAATTGCCGTTGCCCAGCCCTTGGCGGCGCTGTTTGTTTTGATGGGGCCGATCAGTTTCTCGTAGGACAACCTGCTGTCGGCATAGTTTTTGGCATAATGAAACAGGCGCTCGGCCTGGTAGGCATACCGCAGCTTCAAAAAATCGTCCCTGCCCGCCTTATCGGCAAGCGCCAAAGCTTCCTTCGCTTTTTTGATCATCAGCACGCTGTCTCTAACCGCAGGATCCCAGGCATCGGCCTCAATTACAGTAAAAGGTTCGCAGCTTTTGGCGAAGGTATAATAGGCCCCGGCTTTAGGGTTTTTGGACAGGGCCTGCCAAAAGGATGTATTGGCTAGGCTATCGGTAGCGCCATACATTTCGTTGTACACATCTTCTTTTTTGGCCTTCAGGTAGCTGGCCCACTCGGCACTGTTGATGTCGGCTTCGCTAACCACCTCTTCTTCGCTGTAAAGGGGCAGCATGCTGTTAAAGGAAAACGGGGCATACTCATCGCCCTGCACATTGTTGTGGAAATAGGAGATGTAGTAATCGTAGGGATCTTGCTCGGGCCCGCAGGCCAGATTGACGGCAATTTCGCCAAAGAAAACGCCAAGGAAGCTAACGCAGCAAATCGCCGATTTTTTCCAGTTCATGGGCAGGGTGGTTTTTAAGGATGGCACTGTCTAAATGATAGAACACTAAATTAAGGGGTTTTTCGGATAAATAACGCGACAAATATTGCGCCACTTCGCGTACCTGGGCGGGCTTGCTTTCTTCGTATCTGATTTCGTCGTTCTTTTTGAGGCCAAACTGGGGCAGGTCGGTCTTTGCCTGGTACAAACCTTCGGCATCAAAACCAAACAGCGCGGGGTTTTTCAGATCGGTCGGCGCCAAGCGTTTGGATATGCCGATGTACTGGCCGTTCCTAAAGGCCACCGCCCAGCCAAACAGCGGCAGGCCTACATCAATAGGCATGGGATAATAGCCCAGGTTTTTACCTGCATATTTTTGCAGTTCGGCTACCTCCAAAATAGAGTTCTGTTTGCCGTATTTGCGCAAATTGCCCATGTTATAGCACATGAGCAATACCTTGTTTACTGGTGGTATGCCCATACCCGCCTGGTTTTTGAGCTGGTGCAGGCGCAAGGTGGCCGAAAGTGTTATGCCCTTGTTGAGCTTGGCCATTTCGGTTAAAAACATAAAATAGGAGGCTTTGGTACTTGCAGTCCAGTCGCAGTCGAGCTGAAGCTCGCCATAGCCCTTTTTGCCCGCCTGCCCTACTTTACCTTTTACAAAGCGCATTACATTGGCCGCAAGCTGCCTTACCTGTGCTTCGCTTTTGTTTTTAAACACGTCGTTAACGATAAAGACCACAGGTACGATGTCCAGGCTGTCGGGAAGCCGTTCGGCAAAGCTGATGGGCGCAACCGGAATCGGCTCGTTTTGCTCATCAACGTCCATGATACGTACATAGAGTTTTCTGCTGCGCAGCTGCTGCAGGTACCTGCTTTCGTCGGCATTTTGTTTGTAAACCGTTTTCCAGTAGTAGAAAGTGGTGTTTACTTCTCTTTTTTGTTGGCAGCCGATTAGCAGAATTATCAAAAACAGTATATACTTGTATCGCATAAGCTAAATTAGTATTTAAATCTAACATGAGAGCAGTAATACAACGCGTAACGCAGGCCAGCTGCACGGTAAACAATGAGGTTACCGGCGCGATAGAAAACGGCTTTTTGGTTTTGCTGGGCATTGAAGATGCCGATACGCAGGAAGACCTGGAGTGGCTGGCGCAGAAGATAGCCAACATGCGCGTTTTTGGCGACGAAAACGGCCTGATGAACAAGGCCCTGGCCGATATTGGCGGCAACATCCTGCTCATTAGCCAGTTTACCCTGTTTGCTGCCACCAAAAAGGGCAACCGCCCCGGCTTTACCCGTGCCGCCCGGCCCGACAAGGCCATCCCCCTGTACGAGGAAATGATCAAACAGCTGGGCCAGCTGATAGGCAAGCCCGTGCAATGCGGCATTTTTGGAGCCGATATGAAAATCAGCCTGCTTAACGACGGGCCGGTAACCATCATCATCGATACCAAAAACAAGGAATAGCCCGGCAAACCCACATCCGTGTGTAACACCGGCCAGCTTTAGCCGTCAAAAAAACAACTCTAAACCCCATCAAGCCCATGGCAAACCCGGCTACAAAAAACAAGGAACGCTTAATATTGCTGGCCTTCTTGCTGCTTAAACTCGTTTTGTCTTACGTGTTGGTCAACAGTGTTTACGAACTGCACCGCGACGAGTACCTGCATATTGACCAAGGCAGGCACCTGGCCGCCGGCTTTACCTCGGTGCCACCGCTCACCTCGCTTTTTTCTTGGCTTATCCAGGCCCTGGGCAATGGTTTTTTTATAGTCCGCCTGTTTCCGGCACTTTTCGGCATGCTCACCATTGCCTATTGCTGGAAAACCATCGACCTTTTAAAGGGCAACCTGCTGGCCAAGTGCCTTGTAGCAGTGGCGCTCATCTGTTCGTCGCTCTTAAGGCTCAACACGCTTTACCAGCCCAACTCTTTTGATGTATTGGCCTGGACGGCCGCCTTTTATTACCTGTTGCGCTATTTTAACTGCAGCCAACCCAAATACCTTTACTTTTTTGCCGTAACTATTGCCTTGGGCTTCCTGAACAAATACAACATCCTGTTCTTAATAATGGGTTTGTTGCCAGCCATAATCATAACGCCGGGCAGAAAGGTTTTTGCCGATAGGCATTTTTATTTCGCCCTGCTTTTAGGCTTGGCCATGGTGCTGCCCAACCTCGTTTGGCAGGTAGGCCACCAGTTTCCTGTACTGAAGCATATGCAAGAGCTGCAGCGCACCCAACTGGTACATGTAAGCCGCTTCGGTTTCCTCATTAGCCAGCCCCTGTTTTTTATCAGTTCTATTTTTGTACTGCTGGCTGGCTTAGTTGGCCTTTTGCTGTACAAGCCGTTTAGGCCATACCGATGGGTGTTGCTTGCCTATATATTTACGATGGCCGTTTTTACCTTCTTCAGGGCCAAAGATTACTATGCCTTGGGCCTTTATCCTATCTTGCTGGCCTTTGGCGCTGCCTTTTTGGGGCAGTGGCTGGCCAAGCGGCGCGTACTGGGCACCAGTTTGTTTGTGTTTAACATCGGTTCTTTTGTGTATCTGCTGCCCCTCATTATGCCTGTTTATTCGCCGGCACAAATCGTGGCGCACCACAAGCGTTTTGAAAGGGTGGGTTCGCTACGCTGGGAAGACGGCAAGAACCACCAGTTGCCACAAGACTATGCCGACATGCAAGGCTGGAAAGAGCTGGCCCAACTAACCGATAGTGCCTATGCCCTGGTAAAAGACAAGGATGGCCTTTTGGTGCGCGCCGATAACTACGGACAGGCAGGCGCCATCAATTATTACTCTAAATACAAGAACATCAAGGCGGTGGCCTACAATGCCGATTATTTATACTGGTTTAACCTGGATAAGCCCATCAAAACCATGATCATGGTAACCGGCTACCACGACGAAGATCCGCTCAGAACCAGAGAAAAACCTTATTTTGCAAAAATCACCAAGATTGGCGAGATTAAAAATCCTTATGCCCGCGAGCGGGGTGCAGGTGTATTTTTGCTCGAAGGTGCCACGGCCGAGGTTACGCCCATCATTAAAAGAGAAATAGAAGAAGAAAAGCAATGACGATAAACGAAGCACAGGAAACGGTAGACCAATGGATCAAGACCACGGGCATCCGCTATTTTAACGAACTGACCAATACGGCCATCCTGATGGAGGAAGTGGGCGAAGTGGCCCGCATTATGGCCCGCAAATACGGCGAGCAGTCGTTCAAAAAAAGCGACGAGGAAGTGAACCTGGCCGACGAAATGGCCGATGTATTGTTCGTACTCATCTGCCTGGCCAACCAAACCGGCATAGACCTGAACCAGGCACTGGTTAAAAACCTGGAAAAGAAAACCATCCGCGATGCCGACAGGCACAAGAACAATGAAAAATTGAAGTAGTTTGTTGGATGGTTGGTTGATTAGTTAGTTGGTTGGTTGGTTTTTTAGTGGTTCGGTAACGAAGGCTGTTTGGCCTAATCCTTATTTCGTAATTACCGATGGATCAATCAACCTGTTCTCTACCGGCAACCCACTCACAACCGAGAACCCGCAACCCGTAACCGAAAACCCATAACCAAAAAAAAGCCCGCTGCTTGGCAACGGGCTTTTTTTGATCTACAATACCGCTCGTATCTTCTGGGCCGCTGCGGCCAGCTCGTCTTGTGAGGGTCTTAGTTTTTCTTTGGCAAAGTTCATATCGCTCACGTTGTTCATGGGAATGAGGTGGATATGTGCGTGGGGCACTTCGAGGCCGATAACCGCCACCCCTACTTTTTTGCAGGGAAAGGCTTTTTTAACGCCCACCGCCACCTGCTTGGCAAACAGCATCAGCTTGGCATAGGTTTCGTCTTCAATATCGAAAATGTAATCCACTTCCTTTTTCGGGATTACCAGCACATGGCCCATTACCAAAGGGCTTACGTCTAAAAAGGCCAGAAAGTCTTCGTTCTCTGCCACTTTGTGTGCCGGAATATCGCCACTTACGATTTTAGAAAAGATGCTCATATCAGGATATTTTAGATTTGCGATTTTAGAATTACGATTTAGATTGAGGATTTGAACCTTAAGCTTACCTCGATATCTCTAGGATTTCGAATTCTATTTTGCCTGCAGGCACCTGGATTTCGGTCTTGTCGCCCACCGATTTGCCTAATAAACCCTGCGCAATTGGTGATTTTACCGAAATCTTTCCGGTTTTAAGGTCAGCTTCGCTTTCGGCTACCAACTGGTAGGTCATGGTGGCGCCGTTCTTCACGTTTTTAATCTTAACGATAGAGAGGGCCAACACCTTCGAGGTATCTAATTTCGATTCGTCCAACAGGCGAGAATTGGCCAGGGTGGCTTCCAATTTGGCTATTTTGGCTTCGTGCAGGCCCTGCGCCTCCTTGGCGGCATCGTATTCGGCGTTCTCAGACAAATCGCCCTTATCGCGGGCTTCGGCAATGGCCTTTGCAATAGCCGATCTTCCTTCGGTTTTTAACTGGTGAAGTTCTTCTTTAAGTTTTTCTAATCCTTCTTTGGTATAATAAGTAATCTCTGCCATAACACTATTTCTTTTGCTTTAGTCTCTATAAAAAACAAACAAGACTATATTGGCCTCGGCCTCCATAGTCTTGCTGTGATTAAAACGAAGATATAAGGCAATTTTTATAAAAGCAAATATTTTAATCGAAAAAACAATCGCTCGACAATTGACCTTCTATTTTGCTACCTTAGTTCATTAATTAGCTTATTAATCTAAACTGAAATGAAAAAACTGATACTGGGCACTTTGTTGCTGGCCTGTTCATCGGCTGTTTTTGGCCAGGAACTGTACATGCCCCGCAACATTAAAGCGGCCTACGAAAAAGGCACGCGCGCCATGGATGGCAAACCCGGCAAAAACTACTGGCAGAACCATGGCAAGTACAATATGGAAATCAGCGTTAACCCCGATACCAAGGTGGTAAGTGGCACCGAAAGCATCGAATACAGCAACAATAGCCGCGATACGCTCAAAACCATCACCATCCGCTTCGTCAACAACCTGCACAAGCCAACCTCATCGCGGGGCTCTAATGTATCGCCCGATTTTTTGAGCGAGGGGCTCACCATTACTTCCTTCAAAATTAACGGCGAAACTTATAACGTCAATGCCAAAAACTGGGGCACTACCGGCGATGTTCGACTGAAAGCACCTTTGCTGCCCGGCCAGAAAGCCATGCTGAACATCGACTGGAACTATCCGCTATCCAAAGAAAGCGGCCGCGAGGGACAGATCAACCCCACCACCATGTTTGTGGCTTACAGCTACCCGCGCGTTTCGGTATACGACGACTATAACGGCTGGGACCGCGTTCCGCATACCGACCGCCAGGAGTTCTACAACGATTTCAATGATTACACTTTCGCCATCAAGGCACCTAAAAACTATATCGTTTATGCCACCGGCGATTTGCTGAACCCCGACGAGGTATTGCAGCCCGAATTTGCCGCACGCCTCAAAAAATCGTACACCAGCGACGAGGTTATCCATATTGCCAACGAGCAGGAAGTAAAAGAAGGCAAAGTTACCCAGCAAAACGACTGGAACACCTGGAAATTTATGGCCAATAACATTGTTGATGTTTGTTTCGGACTGAGCAGCACCTACATTTGGGATGCCGGCAGCGTGGTGGTCGATTCGAAAACCGGCCGCAGAACCAGCACCCAAGCCGCCTACGATGTAAAGGGCACCGACTTTGTAAACTCGGTTAAATTTAACAACTATGCCTTGGCGTGGTTCTCTAACAACTGGCCAGGCGTTCCTTATCCTTTTTCGAAAATGACGGCATTTCAGGGCTTTGCCGATATGGAATACCCGATGATGGTAAACGACTCGCAAACCGGCGACATGAAATTTGCCCAACTGGTGCAGGACCACGAAATTGCGCATACTTATTTTCCGTTTTACATGGGCATTAACGAAACGCGCTATGCCTTTATGGACGAAGGTTGGGCTACCACCCTCGAATATTTGATCGGCATTGCCGAACATGGCAAAGAATCGGCCGATAATTTTTATAAGAGTTTTAGGGTAAACAACTACATCAGGGATAAATCGGGCGAAGAAGACCAGCCGATCATTACCATGTCTACCCAGGTATCGGGCGCAGGCTATGGCAACAACTCTTATGGCAAGGCTTCGTTGTCGTACCTGGCATTGAAAGACTTGCTTGGCGACGATTTGTTTAAAAAAGCACTGCACCATTACATGGACAACTGGAACGGCAAGCATCCTATTCCTTGGGATTACTTCAATTCGATGAACAGCGGTTCGGGCCAAAACCTGAACTGGTTTTTCCAAAACTGGTTTTTCACCAACAATTACCTCGACCTAAGGTTTGTCGAGGTTAAGAAAACTCCGGGCCCGCTACAGTTCCGTATAGAGAATGTGGGTGGCTTTGCCATTCCGTTTGATGTTATTCTTACGTTTGAGGATGGCTCTACCAAAAAAGAGCATTTTACGCCAGCCTTCTGGAAAGCAGGCAAATCG
Source organism: Pedobacter sp. TM02 (assembly GCF_059705275.1). NCBI lineage: Bacteria > Pseudomonadati > Bacteroidota > Sphingobacteriia > Sphingobacteriales > Sphingobacteriaceae > Pedobacter > Pedobacter sp. TM02. The sequence continues at coordinate 390,219 of NZ_AP046530.1, read as the reverse complement.
GGCACGGTTAAGATGGTTGCCGGCAAGCCGGTAAAATCGATCAAGATCGACAACGGTATTTTTGTAGATGCTACTCCAGCCGATAATATCTGGACAGCGAAATAAAGCATACCGTCTGATAAACACTAGCCATAAAAAAAATCCCGAAGCAAGCTTTCGGGATTTTTTTTTATGATTAAACCGTTCTTTTAATTACTCGTTAATAGCCGTACAGCTGGCCCGATGCTTTACCGGAAAGTTAAGCGAGTTGGCAATAAAGCACATTTTGTTGGCTTCTTCGTGCAGGGCATTAGCCAGGTCTTTTTGGGCCGCATCAGAAATCACCACCTCGGGTTGCAGCAACACTTCCTTAAACTGGCCGCTGCCATCGGCATTTTCTATCATTAGGCCCGCCGCATTATCTCTATATTCCAGCACCACGATTTCGTTTTTGGAACACAGGTGCAGGTACCACAACATGTGGCAGGAAGAAATAGACGACAGCAAAAGATCTTCGGGGTTGTATTTGGTCTTATCGCCCAAAAAAGCAGAATCGGAAGAGCCCGCAATAGGCGTTTTGCCCGCTATCGAAACCACAAAATCGCGGTCGTACGAGCGGTAGTCCATTGTGCCAGACCCTTTGTTTCCTGTCCAAACCAGTTCGGTTTTATATTGATGTTCCTTTGCCATGTCTTTGAGATTTGAGTATTAAGATAAGAGATTTAAGCCCTTATTTGCAAATTAAAAACGCTGAATCGACAGCAGGTTATGGCAATTTAAGGAATTATAAGCGTATTTCCTTGAGTTTTTCGACGAGTACTTCCGAAATTTTACGGTACGAATCGAAAGTCCACCCGGCTACATGGGGCGTTAAAATCACTTGGTCTGATTCGCGCAGCTCGGTATACCATGGCTGCGCAGCTAGTGCCGGAAACTTTTCTGTTTCGAGCACATCCAATCCGGCGCCAATAATTTTTCCAGTCCTGATATTATTCAACACTGCCTGTGTATCGACAATTTCGCCCCGAGCGGTATTGATCAGAAAGATGGGTTTTTTAAAATGGAAAAAATACTCGTCGTTTACCATTTGCCTGGTTTCGGCGGTAAGCGGAATATGCAGGCTCAGCACATCGCTCTGCCTAACGATTTCTTCCATGCTTACTTCTTTGGCATAGTTATCGGTAAAGCCGGTTTTATATTTGTCGTAAGCCATTACCTCAACTTCAAAACCTGCCAACTTTCTGGCCATTTTTTGGCCCATAAAGCCATAACCGATCAGGCCAACGGTTTTGCCTTTCAGCTCGTAGCCACGGTTGCCTTCCCTATCCCACACGCCATTGCGCACCTGCTGATCGGCTTTGCGAAAATTATTCATCAGCGCCAGCAACAGACCTACGGCATGTTCGCCCACGGCATCGCTATTGCCTTCTGGTGCATTGATCAGTTTGATGTTTCTTGCTTTGGCCACTGCCTCGTCAATATTGTCTAGCCCTGCACCCGCACGAGCTACAAATTTAAGCTGAGGCGCCACATCCAACAGTTCTTGGTCTATCCTAAATTTGGTACGCACGGCAATACCCACATAATCTTTAATGATGGCTAGAGTTTCGGCACGTGTAATCAAGGGCAGGTCGTCAACTTCGAAGCCAAGAGTCCTGGCCTGTTCGGCAAATAGGGGATGGAGATCGTCTACAATTAAAATTTTTGGTTTCATGGCTTAAGAAGCAAGCATTAGTTGGCTCAGGTGTTGGGTTAGTTCAATAAAATCGGCTACGCTCAATTGTTCGGCGCGCTTATCAAAAAACGGATGCTGGTCCATCTGTTCTTTTTTGATGGTACCCGACAAGGCGTTGCGCAAGGTTTTGCGGCGCTGGTTGAACCCGGCTTTTACCGTACGCCAAAATAGCTTTTCATCGCAAGGCAGGGTCTCGGTTTGGTTTCTGCTTAAGCGGATTACCCCCGAATTAACCTTAGGCGGCGGGTTAAAAGTGCCCGGCTTTACGGTAAACAGGTAGTCGATATCGTAATAAGCCTGGATCAGCACACTGAGGATACCGTACTCTTTGGTGCCCGATTTGGCCGCGCAGCGTTCGGCCACCTCTTTCTGGAACATGCCTACCATTTCTACCACGTTAGCACGATGTTCGAGAATCTTGAACAAAATTTGCGAAGAAATATTGTAGGGAAAATTACCAATTACGGCAAATTTGCCCGGAAAAATAGCCGTTAAGTCGAGTTTCAGGAAATCGCCGTTAATGAGCCTATCGCCCAATTGCGGGTATTTTTGCTGCAAAAAGTGATAAGATTCTACATCGATGTCGATCAAAAAAGTTTCAAGGTTTTCCCTTTCCAGTAGAATATCAGACAAGATGCCCATGCCCGGTCCTACTTCCAATACTTGGCGATACTGGTTGGTATGGACAAGGCCGTTTACAATCTTTTCGGCTATCTTTTTATCGGTTAAGAAATGTTGCCCTAAATGTTTTTTTGCTTTTACTAAACTCATTTTCTCGATTTTTACCGCTAAGCCCACAAAGGTAAGGTTTTATGACGCAATAATTCAGGAGAATGCATCGGCTTTGGTTTCATAAATCCGGCTATTCCATTATTTTGAACCATCAAGGCGTGAGGTTTCATTAATGAAGTTATTTCAGGAGTTTTTAAATAATCTATGGCTCGTTACTTTACCACCTAAGGCACCTGAGTACTCCTAAGGGTTAATTGCTTTAGCCTTATGCCAGCTTGGCTCCAATAAAACCATTTTACTTAGCGACACTAAGGGTTCTTAGGTGGTAAATATATTTGCCAAGGCGTTTATAACCTAACCTCAGACACCTAAGCTCATCTAAGCGTTGGAAAATCTTTTACTTAACATACAACTTGACACTTATGCTTAATATACTGTGATTACGGTCAGAAAACCCGGCAATCTTTGTGGTTAACCATTATAATCGCTAATTTGCGCTAAATTCTTTTTGATAAGCATGAGCGACAAAGTTAAAATAGGCATCAGCATAGGAGACGTAAATGGAATAGGTTTAGAGGTAATCTTAAAAACCCTGGCCGAGCAGAAAATACTAGATTACTGTACCCCAATTGTTTACGGGCATACCAAGGTGGCTTCGTTTCACCGCAAATCTTTGCACATGAACGATTTTGCCTTCAACGTAATCGGCAGTGCCGACGCTGCCAACCCCCGCAAGGCCAACATGATCAACTGCTGGGAGGAAGATGTAAAAATTGAACTTGGCCAAGCCAACGAAACCGGTGGCAAGTATGCATTATTGTCGCTGCAAAAGGCAACCGACGATTTGCTGAGCGGTGCAATCGATGCCTTGGTAACCGCTCCCATCAACAAAAACAACATCCAATCAGAGAACTTCAACTTTCCGGGCCATACCGAATACCTGCAAGAACGCAGTGGCAGCAACGATGTACTGATGTTCCTGATTAGCGATAGCCTGCGCGTAGGCGTAGTGACCGGCCATATCCCTGTGAAAGAAGTACCACAGGCCATTACCCAAGAAAAAATCGTAAAAAAACTACAGCTCATCAACGATAGCCTGAAAAAGGATTTCTGGATAGAAAAGCCGAAAATAGCCGTATTGGGCCTTAACCCTCATGCCAGCGACAATGGCTTGCTGGGCAAAGAAGAACAGGAAATTATCAGTCCGGCCATCCAAGCGGCTTTCGACAAAGGCATTATCTGTTTTGGCCCTTATCCGGCCGACGGCTTTTTTGGCAACGGTACCTACAAGCAGTTCGATGCGGTGTTGGCCATGTACCACGACCAAGGACTTATTCCTTTTAAAACCATCGCTTTTAGCACCGGCGTAAACTATACAGCCGGATTGAAGTTTGTACGCACCTCGCCCGACCATGGCACAGGCTACGATATTGCCGGCAAAAACCTGGCCGACCCAACTTCTTTTATGGAAGCGCTTTTTGCCGCCATCCATATTGTGAAGCACCGCAGGGAACAGGAAGCCATGCTGGGCAACCAATTAAAAACAGGTGGCAAAATCATTGAAACTGCAGCCGACGTGAAGGATGATGCGAATTAACCTCTTAAACTTACATCTATTTGATTAATCGCTCTCCATTAAATGCCAAGTTATGCTTTACGGTGCTTACCGTTTTAGCCGGCCTTTATTTTTCGTTTGGCTTTGGCAGGCAACCGGTCTTAAAACCCTCTAAAACAAATCATCAACCAACTGTTCCAAAAAGAGGGTTCACTAAAAAAGCCTCTTTTAAATCCACTCTCCCGTCTTTTTGCTCGGCCGTTCTCAGCGGGAACACTTGCGTTGGCAGTACCTTAACCTTAAACAGCAGTGATCCTGTTGCTTCCATATCCTGGTTGTTGGATGGAGTTTCCGTACTTGACCAAGCCATCAATAAGCAGAACAACGGGCAAGTGGTTGCAGGCGGCAATGGAACCGGAAATGCAGCCAATCAGCTTTATAATCCAAACCGACTTTTTGTTGATCAGGAAGGCAACATGTACATTCCCGACATGGCCAACAACAGGATCCAAAAATGGACGTCTGGAGCCACATCGGGAACAACCATTGCTGGTGGCAATGGAACTGGCAATGCACCTAATCAATTTAATAGGCCAACCGCAGTTACAGCCGATGCTTTGGGAAATATTTATGTGGCCGATCAAAACAATTCTCGCATACAAAAATGGAGTGTTGGCGCAACTTCAGGCGTTACGGTTGCTACTTCATTAAACACACCTACCGGAATTTGCCTGGACGCTGCCGGCAATTTATACGTATCTGAGCAAAATGGCCAATGTATACGGAAATATACAAATGCAACCGGAACAGGTGTAATTGTTGCTGGCGGAAATGGCTACGGAAGCTCTTCGAACCAACTTGCTAGCCCTACCGGCATCTTTGTAGACAACAAAAACAATCTTTATATCTGTGATACGGACAATTCGAGAATCCAAAAATGGGTTATTGGGGCCAGTTCAGGCACTACGGTTGCCCGTATCAGCGGTAATCCGCTCGGGGTTTATGTTGATGGCACCGACAATATCTACATTACCGACTATACTGGGTTTAGCGTACAAAAATGGCCTTCTGGCGCAAGCAATGGCACCATTATAGCAGGTGGCAACGGACAGGGAAGCAATCCTAATCAGATTACACCTGCTGGTGTTTGGATGGATAAATATAATAACCTCTACGTTTCCGACTTTTTAAATGGGCGAATCATCAAGTTTTCTAATATTTATACTGGAACCTATACCGCACTTAAGGCGGGAACTTATACGGCCAAAATCACAACGACCTCCGGCTGCATTGCAATATCAAATGCTATCGTTGTACAAAACAATGCGACGCCCAAAATAACAATTTCATCGAACACCACAGTTGCTTGTAGCCAATTTGGACCTACTTTTACAGCTTCGATAGCAGATGGAGGCGCCAACCCAACTATACAATGGAAGGTGAACAGTGTAGCTGTACCAAACGCCAATGCCACTTCGTTTGCTGCATCGGGCTTAAAGGCCGGCGATTTAGTAAGCTGCGAAGTGATTAATAATGATATATGCGTAATCAATGCCCTAGCTTTGAGTAATACAATTGCACTTATTACTCCAATAGAAAGTCCAACGGTTAGCATCGATCTCGACCGCAATAATGTTTGCCAAGGCGCTAAACTTACTTTTACGGCTACCGCAACCAATGCCGGCACATCTCCTTCATATCATTGGAAAATCAACAATGTTGCCTTGCCAAGTGCCACAGGCAATGTTTTCGAAAGTACTGATCTAAACGACAACGACGAGGTGAGTTGCGAAATAAACAGCGATGCCCAATATTGTCAAGCCACAGCAATTGCAAGCAGCAATATCGTAAGAGTTAAAGTAAATCCAATCTTAACGCCAAGCATCGCTATTGTGGCAGATCAAACCAAGATTTACGAAAACACCAATGTTACATTTCGTGCCAACACGACCAACGAAGGAACTAGCCCTACTTACCAATGGTTTGTTAATGGCTACCCGACCGGATCTGACAATAGTACATTTACGACCAATTCTTTAAAAGATGGCGATGAAATAAACTGCCTACTAAACGTCAGCACCTTATGCACAAGCTCCAACACAGTCGTTTCTAATACTTTGATCATAACCGTAATCAAAGTCATTAAAGTAGTCCCATCAAACACCTTTACGCCGAATGGTGATGGCGTTAACGATTTATGGACAATAGAGGAGCTTAAAAGTTTCCCTAAATGCAAAGTACAGGTCTTCAACAGAAACGGCACGGAAATCTACAACTCAATTGGCTATGCAAAGCCTTGGGATGGCACTTACAAAAACAAAATATGCAATCCCGGGGTATATTATTACGTCATTAATTTAGATGGCGATAAAATTATTTCGGGAAGCCTGACCCTCTTAAAATAGTGTATTTTCGGAATATAAGGCTTAAATTTGCTTAAGCTTAACCCCCAACCTATGCAACACCAAACCTCACCAATTATACAGCCTGCCGAACTGCTTGCATTAGCCAACGATCCAAACTTGGTCTTGATCGATGCCAGCGCGGGTTCTAAAGCCAGGTATGACGAAAAGCATTTAAAAGGCGCCTTATATATCGACCTGAATACCGATCTGGCTGATATTAAAGCCGACTATGCCGATGGTGGCAGGCACCCCCTGCCTACTACCGATCAGTTTGCAACGGTTTTGGGCAAATTCGGAATTTCGCCAAGCAGCCATGTGGTGATTTATGACGACAAAAACGGATCCAACGCCGCTGCGCGTTGCTGGTGGATGCTGAAAGCCATAGGCCATCCGAAAGTACAAGTGCTTAACGGAGGATTTAATGCGGCTATCGAAGCAGGCTTGGCCACGAGCAACCAAACAGAAACAGCAAAAGAAACAGGCAAATACCCTATTGGGAACTGGAATTTAACCCAGGCCGCCCTTAGCGAAGTAGAAGAAGCCAGCAAAAACGGCAAGCAATTGATTATTGACGTGAGAGACGCCAATCGTTATGCCGGACTTACCGAACCCATCGATCTAATAGCGGGCCATATTCCGGGGGCGGCCAATATTCCTTTTACCGAAAACCTCGACAGCAATGGCTGGTTTTTGGCACCCGACGTTTTAAAGGCAAAATACGAAAAAGCCTTAACCGGTTTTGGTGCTGCGCAAACCATTGTACATTGTGGATCTGGTGTAACTGCCTGCCATACCTTACTGGCCATGGCCTATGCCGGCTTGCCTATTCCTAAACTCTATGTAGGTTCGTGGAGCGAATGGTCGAGAAACGACAAAGAAATGGTGCTCGCGCCGAAGGGCTAGCTTGCAGCCGATAGTTAGCAATTGCTATGGACTAATCATCTTCATTTAATCATCCAACAATTCAACATATCGTTCCCAAACGTAAGCCAGCCGTCCAACCAGCTAATGCCCAATGAACTATTGAACAAACGAACCGCACTCTATTTTGCAAAAATATTTCTCTTTAAATAAAATTCTTTCTACCTTTGCAGGCTAAAATTTAGTTACAATTGAAAGCGTTAAAACAATTTTCAATCCCGTTTACTGGCTTGAAACTGGGCAAGCACCAGTTCGAGTTCGAGATTGACAAAAGCTTTTTTGATGCATTTGAGTACTCTTTGGTAAAAGATGGAGCACTTAAAGCCACAGTTGAGCTAGATAAACAAGAAACGATGCTGCTATTAGATTTCCACGTCTGGGGAACGATACAGCTGAATTGCGACAAATGTTTATCTGAGTTTGCCCAGCCAATTGAACTGAAGGAGAGGCAGATTGTAAAATTTACCGAAGACGAAGGAGAAAGCGATGATTTAGACATCATCATCCTTCACAAAAAGGAAAGCGCTATCGATGTTTCGGAATCGATTTACGAATTCATTACCGTGGCGGTTCCCTACATTAACAGTTGTGCGCAAGCCGGACAGGAATGTGATCAGCAAATGCTGGCCACTTTAGACAAACTATCGGGCGAAAGCACAACGCCAGAAGAAGAACAAAACGACGACCCACGTTGGGCCGCCTTAAAAAAATTAAAATAAATAATTAAACAAATCAGCAATGGCACATCCAAAACGCAAGGTTTCTAAACAAAGAAGAGACAAAAGAAGAACTCACTATAAAGCAGTAGCACCTTCTTTGACCACATGCCAAACTACTGGTGCTGTACACTTACCTCACCATGCGTACAATGTTGACGGCAACTTGTACTACAACGGCAAATTAGTTATAGAAAACACTTCGATAGGTTAATTTTCTGAAAAATTTTTGTGCTTTCCATTGGTTTAAGTTTTAACTTAGACTGATAGAATTAAAAGCGTTTAGCTTAACCGCACAAAAGATTTTTTACTATGAAAATAGGTCTCGATATTATGGGCGGAGACTATGCTCCTAAAGCAATTGTTTTAGGAGCAATAGCGGCCCATCAATCCCTTACTCCCGATCAGCATTTGGTGCTTATCGGAGATACCCAGCAGATTAAACCTCTACTCGCCGATCAAGGATTCAATCCTGATCACTTCGAATTTGTACACACCGACGAAGTGATTGGCATGGGCGAACATCCCACGAAGGCCATCCTTCAAAAACCAAATTCAAGCATAGCTGTAGGCTTTCAACTCTTAAAAGAAGGCAAAATCGATTCATTTGCAAGCGCAGGCAACTCTGGCGCCATGCTGGTTGGCGCCGTTTTTAGCGTTAAAACCATTCCTGGCATTATCCGTCCTTGTTTATGCACCATCGTGCCCAAGCTTAAAGGCGGCACAGGTTTGCTGCTAGACGTTGGCGCCAATGCCGACTGCAAGCCCGATACGCTTTTGCAATTCGGCATACTCGGCAGCCTTTATGCCGAAAACGTGATGCAGATCGAAAAGCCCAAAGTGGCCCTGATGAATATTGGCGAAGAAGACGAAAAAGGCAATATGCTTTCGCTGGCCACCTTTCCTTTGATGAAAGAAACCGAACTTTTCAACTTTGTTGGCAATGTGGAAGGCCGCGATTTGTTTAACGACAAGGCCGATGTAATTGTTTGCGACGGTTTTACGGGCAACGTGATGCTGAAACTGGCAGAATCGTTTTATGTGCTAACCATCAAAAAAGGATTGAAAGACGAGTTCTTCGACCGTTTCAATTACGAAAACTACGGCGGAAGCCCGGTTTTGGGCGTCAATGCACCTGTATTGATCGGTCATGGAATTTCGAGCCCAGAAGCTGTAAAAAATATGATTTTTCAATCCAGAGACATGATCACTACCGGACTGGTAGGCAAAATACAAGCTGCATTCCAATAATTTAAACTTAACACAATGAATAAAATTCACGCTGCTATTACTGCGGTTCACGGTTATGTTCCAGATTATATCCTTACCAATCAGGAACTGGAAACCATGGTTGACACAAACGACGAATGGATTACGACGCGAACGGGCATTAAGGAGCGAAGAATATTAAAAGGCGAAGGTCTTGGCACTTCTGATATGGCTGTGGAGGCTGTAAACGGCTTGCTTAAAAAGAGAGGGATTACGGCCGAAGAAATAGACCTGATCATTTTCTGTACAACCACCCCCGATTTTACATTTCCGGCTACAGCCAACGTGCTGGCCGATAAAATAGGCGCCAAAAATGCCTGGGGCTACGACCTGCAGGCCGCCTGCTCGGGTTTTATTTATGGCTTAACCACCGGCTCGCAGTTTATCGAGGCGGGCAAACACAAAAAAGTATTGGTAGTTGGTGGCGATAAGATGTCGGCCATTATCAATTATGAAGACCGTGCTACCTGCATTATTTTCGGCGATGGCTGCGGTTGCGTACTGCTTGAGCCGAATGAAGAAGGCCTGGGCATACAAGATTCGATCTTAAGGTCTGATGGTTCCGGCGGCAAATACCTGGGCATGAAAGCCGGCGGTTCTGTAAAACCAGCTTCGCACGAAACCGTTGATGCCAAAGAGCACTTTGCACACCAGGAAGGACAAACCGTATTTAAATTTGCCGTAACCAATATGGCCGATGTAGCCGCCGAAATCATGGAGCGCAACAGCCTGACTTCTGACGATGTGGCTTGGCTAGTGCCACACCAAGCCAACAAACGCATTATCGATGCCACCGCTTCGAGAATGGGCGTTGGTTCTGAAAAGGTAATGATCAACATCGAGCGTTACGGAAACACTACTAACGGCACTATCCCGCTTTGCCTGTGGGAATGGGAAAGCCAACTCAAAAAAGGCGACAACATTATCTTGGCAGCTTTTGGCGGAGGCTTTACCTGGGGCTCGGTTTACCTGAAGTGGGCCTACTAATTAGTCGATAGTCTTTTAGTCGATAGTCCATAGTCAAATTTACCCACCATGGACCATCAACTATACACTATTAACTATAGGCGATTTGCTATTAAAAATAAAACAAAAAAACTATAACTTAGTTAATTCATAAGACACCAATTTTTTTAACATAACAACGAAAGAATGGATATTAAACAAATTCAGGAACTCATCAAATTTGTTTCTCGTTCGGGGGTAAACGAAGTGGCGATTGAGCAAGAAAACTTCAAAATTACCATCAAAACCAACCAGACACCTGTTTACGTAAACGCAGCGTTACCTGCGCCAGTGGCGGCCGCACCTGCAGCGCCTGTAGCAGCACCTGTGCAACCAGCAGCAGAAGCAAAAGCACCTAGTGCACAAGCCACTGAGGACACCTCGAAATACATTACGGTAAAATCGCCAATGATCGGTACCTTCTACCGCTCGTCTAGCCCCGATAAGCCAGTTTTTGTAAATGTTGGCGACGAAATTAGCGCCGGCAAGGTAGTTTGCATTATCGAGGCCATGAAATTGTTTAACGAAATTGAAAGCGAAGTTTCAGGACGCATCGTTAAAGTATTGGTTGATAATGCTTCGCCGGTTGAATACGACCAACCTTTATTCTTAGTAGAACCTATTTAATCGTAGTGTCCAGATAAGGGACAAAAGATACTGAGCAAAATTTTGTTGCGCTTTACATGTCTGCAATCTCTTATCTCAAATATAAAAGCATGTTTAAAAAAATATTAATTGCCAACAGGGGCGAAATCGCTTTGCGTATTATCCGTACCTGTAAGGAAATGGGCATAAAAACCGTTGCGGTTTACTCTACAGCTGATCGGGAGAGCTTGCACGTACGTTTTGCCGATGAGGCTGTTTGTATAGGTCCGCCACCAAGTAAGGATTCTTACCTGAGCATCCCTAATATCATCTCTGCGGCAGAGCTGACCAATGCCGATGCCATCCATCCGGGTTATGGCTTCTTGTCTGAAAACGCCAAGTTTTCGTCGGTTTGCCGCGATTACGGAATCAAATTTATCGGCGCTACGCCAGAGCAGATCAACAGCATGGGCGATAAATCATCGGCCAAAGAAACGATGAAGAACGCTGGCGTACCCACCATTCCAGGTTCTGAAGGCTTGCTGGAAAGTGTAAAAGACGGCATCAGGATTGCCAACGAAATGGGTTACCCTGTTATCTTAAAAGCTACTGCCGGTGGCGGCGGTCGTGGGATGCGCATTGTGTGGAAAGATGAAGATTTTGAAGCCGCTTGGGACAGCGCCCGTCAGGAATCTGGCGCAGCCTTTGGCAACGACGGCCTTTACCTCGAAAAATACATCGAAGATCCACGCCACATCGAAATCCAAATCATTGGCGACCAATATGGCAAAGCCTGCCACTTGTCTGAAAGGGATTGCTCTATTCAGCGCCGTCACCAGAAATTGGTAGAAGAAGCTCCTTCTCCATTTATGACACCAGAATTGCGTCAAAAAATGGGCGAAGCCGCCATTAAAGGCGCCTTGGCCGTAAACTACGAAGGCGCTGGTACCGTAGAGTTTTTGGTCGACAAACACCGCAACTTCTACTTCATGGAAATGAATACCCGTATCCAGGTAGAGCATCCGGTAACCGAAGAAGTGATCAACTTCGATTTGATCAAAGAACAAATCAAAGTTGCCGCTGGCATTCCGATTTCGGGCAAGAATTACATGCCTGATATGCATGCCATCGAATGCCGTATCAATGCCGAAGATCCTTTCAACAACTTCAGGCCTTCGCCAGGCAAGATTACCAACTTCCACTCGCCGGGTGGACATGGTGTACGCGTTGATACCCACGTATATGCGGGCTATCAAATTCCGCCTAACTACGATTCGATGATTGCCAAACTGATTTGTGTGGCCCAAACCCGCGAAGAGGCAATCTGTACCATGGAGCGTGCCTTGAGCGAATTTGTGATCGAAGGAGTTAAAACCACCATCCCGTTCCATTTGAAACTGATGAAAGACCCTAACTTTAGGGCGGGCAACTTTACCACCAAATTCATGGAAACATTCGAATTCTCAGAATAAAAAGGATTATGTCCAAATAATTTAATCTTTTTATAGATTTAAATCGTAAATACCATTCTATATCAAACAGAATGGTATTTTTGTTTACAACTATTTTCAATGAGCGACAATAAAGCAAAAGACCTGATCGATTCGATCAAAAACAAAGGGAAAAGCCTAGAGGCAGAGATGTCTTTTTTCGACCATCTTGACGTATTGAGGAAACACCTGTTAAGAGGGCTGCTTGTAGTAACCATCCTAACTTGTTTTGCCTTCTATTTTTCCGATTTCATTTGGGCCGACATCATCATGATGCCAAAAAACCCAGCCTTTTGGACGTATCGCATGATGTGTAAGCTTTATGAAATGTTTCCTTCAGTAATTGGCAAGGAGTTTTGTATCCAAAAAATCGATGCAAAAATCATCAACACCGAAATGTCGGGCCAGTTTACTTTGCAAATGAACTCTTGTATTACTGCTGGTATCATTTTGGGCATCCCCTATTTGTTGTTCGAAATCTGGTTGTTCATTAAACCCGCCTTGTTAGAAGCCGAGCGCAAATCGGCCAGAGGCTTTGTATTTTTTGCCTCTGTTTTGTTCTTCTTGGGCGTACTTTTTGGATATTACATCATCTGTCCGCTTTCCATCAACTTCTTGATCAATTTTACTGTTGATCCGAGCATACAAAATACCTTCACCATTGATTCTTATTTGTCAACGGTACTGACCCTGACTTTAGGAACGGGTATTATTTTTCAGTTGCCGGTTGTCATCTTCATCCTTTCGAAACTTGGTGTAATGACCCCTAAGTTCATGCGCAAGAGCAGAAGATATGCGGCCATTTTGATTTTGGTGATTGCCGCCGTGGTTACACCTACTGCCGATCCGTATACCATGATGATCGTTGCCCTGCCTTTGTTCCTGCTTTACGAATTGAGCATCATGATTTCGGCCAATATTGAAAAGAAAAAGCTAAAGGCAGAAAAAGAACTCTATAAAGCTTAGCCTTGAGCCACAGGTGAACAGTTTTTATAAGCAAGGCCAACATCCGGCCAAAACAAAGCTATGAATCTGTGGCTATATAATTTTCAAAGCACGTTGCAAGCAGCTAAATTAGCTCCTTTTAATGGCGATATGTCGCAACAAAAAATTTACGCATAAGCTCCATAATTCTATATAAATTTGAGAATGGCTACAAACCCAAAACTAAAAATTGCAATTGGCGCAGACCACGCCGGTTTTGAATACAAAGAAATGCTCAAAACCTACCTATCGGATTACGAAATAAAAGACTTTGGCACGCATAGCACGGATTCGGTCGACTATCCCGATTTCGCACATCCAGTAGCATCAGCGGTAGAAAGCAAGGAATTTGATTTCGGGATTTTGGTTTGCGGCAGTGCCAACGGCGTAGCCATTACAGCCAACAAACACCAGCAAATCAGGGCCGCCATTTGCTGGGAAAAAGAAATTGCGGCATTGGCCAGACAGCACAACAACGCCAACATCATCTGCATTCCGGCAAGGTTTGTATCGACTGAATTGGCTAAGGAAATGGCAACCACTTTCTTAAATACGCCTTTTGAAGGAGGCCGACACGAGAAGAGGGTCGACAAAATAGCTTGCTAACTTACAAGGCAGAAGGTTGAAGACCAAAGGTCGGTTAACCCAAAGCCAGCTGACTTATATAATAAAACTTAACCAAAATTTGATGAAAAAACAATTTCTATACACCGGGCTTGCAGTAATGCTGAGCCTGAGTGCGACGGCGCAGAAAGACCAAAACGCCGTCAAATTTGGTCAGACCATAAATCCAGAGCGTGGCAGGGCCCACTTGTCTATCTTGGCTTCTGACGAGTTTGAAGGCAGGGAAACCGGCAAAAAAGGAGCTTGGATGGCTGCCGACTACATTAAAAAGCAATTCCAAAGCTTTGGCTTGAAAGGACCTGTTAAAGAAGGTAATGATCCTTATTTCCAAAAAGTTGACTTGGTTACTTACGATTTAACTTCTAGTTCACTTTCGATCAATGGCGTAGCTAAACAAAAAAACAAAGATTTCTTGATCTCAAACGGCGCTGTAGGAATCAATGGTCTAGATCTTAATGCAAATGAAGTTGTTTTTGCAGGTTATGGTCTTACGAGAGATGGTTACAATGATTTCGACGGTATCAATGTTGAGGGCAAGGTAGTGATGGTATTTGCTTCTGGAGACCCTAGTGGCAAACCTGCAGAAGGCGACGCAGCAAATCCTCGTGCTATGATGATGGCTAGATCAAAAATGATGGCAAACATCGGTAAAAACAAGCCAAAGGCAATTTTATTGATCGATCCCAATTTTGACAAAACACCTGAGTGGATGAAAGCCGCTTCGGCAAATGGCCGTATCATGCTGAAAAACGCCGCCAGCGCAAAAGCTTTGGAAAGACCAATTCCTTATACCACCATCACTATTTCTCCAACATTGGCAAACGAAATATTGAAAGCTGGTTCAACTTCTCTTGCAGCAGTAGCTCAAAAAATCGCAGAAACTGGGAAACCAGCTTCTCAAGTACTGAACGTATCGCTTGTAGCAAACGCCACCAAAAAAGAAAACGCTCACCGTGGCGAAAACGTGTTGGGTTTCTTAGAAGGATCTGACCCGAAATTGAAAAATGAAGTATTGATCATAACCGGCCACTACGACCATATTGGTTTGGTGCAAGATCCAAATGCCAAAGACAAAGTAAACAACGGTGCCGATGATGACGGTTCGGGTACTACCGGTGTATTGTTAATGGCCGAAGCATTCGCTAAAGCCAAAAAAGCAGGCAAAGGTCCGAAAAGGAGCATCTTGTTCATGACTGTAGTAGGCGAAGAAAAAGGCCTTCTAGGTTCTGAATGGTACTCGGAGCACCCGGTTTTCCCAGTTGAAAACACCATTGCCGACTTGAATACGGATATGATCGGTCGCGTGGGCGAGCCTTATTTGGGCAAACCTGATAGTGCCAACTACGTATATTCTGTAGGTTCTTTCAAATTGAGCACCGAGCTAGGCAAACTCGCCGAACAAGTGAACGATACGTATACCAAAATGAAGCTGGATTACAAATTCGATGATCCAAAAGATCCTCAACAGATCTACTATCGTTCTGACCACTATAACTTCGCCAAATTGGGCATTCCTGTAATTTTCTACTACGATGGTATGTTGGAGCAGGATTATCACCAACCTGGCGACGAGGTGAGCAAAATCAATTTTGAATTATTGGCCAAACGTGCTCATTTAACCTATTATCTAGCTTGGGAGCTGGCCAACAGGCCTAACCGACCGGTAGTAGATAAAAACGCAGACGGTACGCCTAAAACCAAATAAAGTAAAATAAAGATTAAAAAATCCCGATAACCAAAACTATCGGGATTTTTTATGCTTGCCCAAACGCAAAGCCCTTGGTTGCGAAAAAATTTAAGGAGGAAATGGAGCTAAATACATACCTGCCACTTACATTTTCCGTTATCCATTTTACATTTTATAGTATATTTGGGCATGAGTAAAACGGCAGAAGATTTTTTGGTAAAAGCTGATGAAAAGGCATTTGATGTAGCGCACCGTAAAACGATCAATTTCAATATTGGCAGATACAATACCGCTGTTGAACGTGGGCTATCCAAATTCGAAAATCTCGAAAACTCAAAGAAAAAAGCACATACCATCAAATGGCGCGTGATGGAAAACCTCGATAAGCTCCTGCCCGAATTCGAAGCCAACTTTCAGAAACGTGGCGGCAAGGTCATTTGGGCCAATGATGCGGCCGAAGCACAAAAAGAAATTCTCAACATCATCCAGAAAGCAGGTGGCAAAACAGTCATCAAATCCAAATCGATGACGACCGAAGAAATCCACCTCAACGAATTTCTGGAAGCACACCACATCGAATCATTAGAAAGCGACCTGGGCGAGTACATTGTACAACTGCTGGGCCAAGCGCCTTACCACATTGTAACACCCGCCATGCACCTGAGCAAGGAACAGATTGCCGAACTGTTTCATGAAAAATTTGGTACACCAATAGATGCAACGCCTCAGCAACTCACCCAAAAAGCAAGAGAACTGTTGCGCGAAAAATACCTGACTGCAGACATCGGCATATCGGGAGGCAACTTTTTAATTGCCGATACCGGCAGCATTGCCTTAACCGAAAACGAAGGCAACGCACGTTTATCAACTACATTTCCTAAAATCCACATTGCCATTGTAGGCATCGAAAAACTGATTCCTTCTATCGCTGACCTCGACCTTTTTTGGCCACTGCTGGCCAGTCACGGCACAGGGCAAAACCTTACGGTTTACAATACCATTTTAAGCGGTCCCCGTCAGGCCAACGAAACCGATGGTCCGGAAGAAATGTATGTGGTATTGCTCGACAACGGCCGTACCAATCTGTTGGCCCAAAAAGAACAACGCCAAGCCCTCTATTGCATCCGTTGTGGCGCCTGCTTAAATGCCTGCCCCGTTTATAAAAATATTGGAGGCCATACCTACGATACGACCTATAGCGGGCCTATTGGCTCTATCATTACGCCACACTTTAAGGGAATGGCCGAGTTTAAGCACCTCAGCTATGCCTCCAGCCTCTGTGGCAAGTGCTCGGAAGTATGCCCGGTTAAGATCGACATCCACAAAATGCTACTGCTGAACAGGCGCGATGCCGCCAGTGCGCACGAAAACAGCAAAACAGAAGAAATTGGCTGGAAGCTTTGGAAAAAAGGCATGCAAAAACGTTCGTTGATGGATATGGTTGGCGGCAAGGCCAAGAATTTCTTTTTGAAAAGGTTCTTTAAAAAGAGCTGGGGCAAATACCGCAGCATGCCAGAAATTGCCAACAAGTCTTTTGCCAAGCAGTGGGAAGAAAAACAGAAAAATCCAGAATCTTAGGCCGAAGATCACTAGCTTAGCTAAGCTTAAAAACCTAACCAAATTATATGCAATTCGACAGAAAAGGTAAAGACAATGCACAACTGTTGGCTTTTTACAAGGCCATACTTTATCCCAGAATGGTTGAAGAAAAGATGCTCATCCTCTTGAGGCAGGGCAGAATTGGCAAATGGTTTTCGGGTATTGGACAAGAGGCCATTGCGGTGGGCAGCACTTTGGCCATGCAAAACGACGAGTATATTTTGCCGATGCACCGCAATCTGGGCGTTTTTACCACTCGCCATATTCCCTTAAAAAAACTAATGGCCCAATGGCAGGGCAAAATATCAGGCTTTACCAAAGGTCGCGACCGTTCTTTCCACTTCGGAACACAGGATTATAAAATTATCGGCATGATTTCGCACTTGGGTCCGCAAATGGCTTTGGCCGATGGAATTGCACTGGCCGACATCATTGCCAAACAACCAAAGGCTACTTTGGTATTTACTGGCGAGGGCGCTACCAGCGAAGGCGATTTTCATGAAGCCATTAATGTGGCATCAGTATGGAATTTACCGGTTATTTTTCTCATCGAAAACAATGGCTATGGTCTCTCTACACCAATAAACGAGCAGTTTAACTGCAAACACTTGGTTGATCGGGCCATTGGCTACGGCATAGAAGGCATCCAGCTAGACGGCAATAACCTACTGGAAGTGTATGACACGATTGATCGCGTAGCCCAGGATATCAGAACCAACCCTCGTCCTGTACTTATCGAATGCCTTACGTTTAGAATGCGTGGCCACGAAGAGGCATCGGGCACCAAATATGTTCCTCCACATCTTTTTGACGAATGGGCAACTAAAGACCCTGTTAAAAATTTTGAAGCCTATCTTGTTGAGCAGGGCATTTTAAACGAGGAGCTTATTGGCACCATCAAAAGCGAATTTAAAGCAAGCATTGAAGCCGAGGTTGAAGAAGCCTTTAACGAAGCCGAACCTACCGCCAACGAATGGGCTGAAGAAGTTGACATGTATGCGCCTTACCAACCCGAAGAAATAGCTCCGGGCACTGCGCAAAGCGAAAAGCGCTATTTGGATGCCATTAGCGATGGCCTACGCGAAAGCATGCAAAAACACCCAAACCTGGTGATAATGGGACAGGATATTGCCGAATATGGCGGTGCCTTTAAGATTACGGAGGGTTTTGTAGCCACTTTTGGCAAAGCAAGGGTACGCAATACCCCAATCTGCGAATCGGCGATTGTGGGAGCTGGCTTGGGCCTTTCTATCAACGGCTATAAAGCAGTGGTTGAAATGCAGTTCGCCGACTTTGTAAGCTGTGGCTTTAATCAGATCGTCAACAACCTGGCCAAAACGCATTACCGCTGGGGCGAGAAGGCCGATGTGGTTGTACGGATGCCTACGGGTGCGGGCACAGGCGCAGGGCCTTTCCATTCGCAGAGCAACGAAGCCTGGTTTACCAAAACCCCGGGCTTAAAAGTGGTTTATCCCGCATTTCCTCACGATGCCAAAGGCTTGCTGATCAGCGCTGTTAACGATCCTAATCCGGTTATTTATTTCGAACACAAATACCTGTACCGCAGCCTGAGCGGCTTGGTACCCGACGGCTATTACACCACCGAAATCGGCAAGGCTCATGTATTGAAACAGGGCAACCAATTGAGTATCATCACTTATGGCTTAGGGGTGCATTGGGCAATCGAATATTTGGCCCAACATCCTGAAATTTCAGCCACGTTGGTTGATTTGGTAAGCCTGCAACCATGGGACAGAGAAACTGTTACAGAAGCCGTTAAGGCAACTGGCCGGGTAATTATTCTTCATGAAGACACCTTAACCAACGGTTTTGGAGCAGAGCTTTCGGCCTGGATTGCCGAACATTGTTTCGAATATTTGGATGCGCCGGTGATGCGTTGCGCGAGCTTAGATACCGCCATCCCGATGAGCAAGGTATTGGAAGAAGATTTTTTGGCGAAGAAAAGACTTGGAGAAGCTGTAGAAAGAATTTTAGCTTATTAAAAAAGGGGCTGTCGGCCCCTTGATATCTCTACGTTCTGTTTACGGTTCTAATGGATATGGCCCTCCTACTCCATCCAATGTGCAGTTAGCCTGATTGGCCACGTATTCTTCATAGCGAATGCATCCTCCCCAAACTGCGGTATGTGTTTCTGAAGTAGGCGGATTGCTCTCCCAGCCCCAGGCTCCCCAAATACCTCCGGGGTGGTTCACAATAATATCGTAGCTTAAAACGCAACGGACCAGTACCGACCCCTCCCCACAATAACTACCTCCTTGTACACCACCAGTAACTTTTTTCATTTCATCTCTGCTAAGCGCATTTAATTTTTTCATGTTTTTCTCTTGGTTTTGGTAAAGTAAGCCTATTCTGCCCGGCTTACTTAGGCAGCACTAAAAAACGTAAGTACACGTTTGGATAAGGTGTTTGCAAACTTGAACCTCGGGTAAGCTTGTTGCTTATTTTTGACAAAATTTCAACTAACTTATTAGTATAAAATTAGGCTTATTTGCTATCTTATGGTACTGCTTAACGGACATTTTTAAGCTTAAACGGCATAAAATTCTCCTTATAGAGAATAATATTATTCCTACCTAAAAAACTATTGGCTAACAACATGCTATCAAAACTTAGACTTAAAAAGACTGAAATGAAGACGGTAAGGAGCGGCAATATCCGCAAGTACAGAAACGAAAGGTGCCTTACTCAAGAATATATGGCCAACGAGCTTGGGATTGGCCAAAGCGCCTACCAAAAAATAGAAACTGGCGAGGTAAGCCTGTCCATGGACCGCCTATTGCAGATTGCTGCCATTTTAGACAAACCAATCGAAGCCTTTATAGGCGATGGCACAGATCCCAATCAGGGAAACCTGAACAATGGCAACACCAAAGAAATAGAACTGATGCAGAAGATGATCCTCCAGCAAGAAAAAAGAATAGAGGAGCTTGAGGCGAAGATTGAAAGAAAAAATGCGAAAATAGAAGAACTCAAGCAAGTACTGAGCCTAAAAAACTAAATGATTTGGTTATGGCATACCCCTGAATGGCTGAAATTTGAATGATAAACGTTTCGGTATATTTCCAATTGGCGTTGGAAATTGCTAAGTCATTTCACCGAATAAGTCGATCAGATGCTAATAATTACAACCTATCGAGCCGGTGTTTTGTGTACACACCCATCCATCCCAACAATATTGCTGGCACAACGTCATCCTGTCATAACAAACTGAGGAACCTGAAATGGGGTCTGTACAGGTTGCACTCCAAGCAGGAACACCGCCTTTTACTCTTTTCATCTCGTTTTTGCTTAATAAATTCGATTTTTTCATGATTTGGATTTAAAAGGGTTATAGATTTTAGCCTTTCTACGCAGGGCTATACACCACGGCATTTATTTTACAACCGCATGCTGGTTGTTGTTAGATTAACTATAAATTAATAATTATCATCCCAATAACCAAACCCATAGCTCAAAAAGAGCACCCGGTTGTTTAAAAATGTACCGGCTCAGCCGCCTTGGCTGTTAAACATTTTGGTCATGTTTCGCAAAAAGCGCTGCAACAACGAGCTTTCTCTGGTAATGATCTCCGCATCGGCCACCATGCCCTGTTTCAACACAATGGGATGTTCGGGATCCTTTTGTTCAAATTGCTGAAAATCTATTTTGGCCACAAATACGCTGTCTTTGAGGGCTACGTCGGTAATATAGCTTACTTTGCCATTGATGGCGCCAAATTCTTCAAAGGGATAACTCCGCAGCTTAACCAATGCCCTTTGCCCCACACTTACCTTGCCCATGTTGTACTGAGGTATCTGTACCTCACCAAAAAAATTGGTGTTGCCCGGATTAACAATAAACAGTTCCTGATTAGCCGTTACATTCTGGTTTTCCTGCAAAATACCTACATAACCTACCCTGCCCGACATAGGCGCCGACACTACATATTTCAGCATCCAGCTTTCCGTTTCGTTGATCATGCTATTTAATGCCTGTACAAACTTGGCCTGTTGTTCCTTTATGGTATTTTCTAAGGTAGCCAGCTCTTTTTGCTTGGCCAAGTAGCTGGCGTTGTTATTGATTAATGCAGTGGCCGTTTGCTCTAAAGGGTATTTACTGGCCAGGTATTTGTTCTCCTGTTGCTTAAACTCGCTATTGGAAATTACGTTTTTGCTTTTCAGCTTTTTGTAGTTTTCATACTCTTCTTCGGCATTGGCATATTCCTTCTCCTGGATCTGCTTTTGCTTATAGATCTGTTGCTGCAGCTTGCGCACTTCCTCAAGGTCTTTTTGCAGGTAAGCCTTTTGCGTTAAGTAAAAGCCTCCGTTTTGCGTACTGATAAACTGCAGGTATTCCTGATAAAAAGATTGGTAGTTGCCTTGCAGTTCGCCCAGATTAAGGCCTTTCGTGTCCAAATCGTTTGTTTTGATAACCTGGCCATCGGCCAGTTTTTTACTGAGCATTTTCAATTTGGCAACCAAACTCATCACGTCGTAATGGTTGGCCGTACTTTCTATAAAAGCCAGAGGCTCTTTATCTTTAACGGGCTGATTGTCTTTCACCAAAAGCTTTACCAGTTTGCCAGGCTGATGGGCAATGACTTCTTTCGGGGCATTAAGCGAATTAACCTTCAACGAGGTTTTAACGATGTCTGGATAACGTATAAATGCCGATAACAGAATAATAGCCAACAAAATCAATAAAATCAGCGTAATGCCTCGCCTCAATATCCATGAGGGAACCGAGGTAATGATTTCATTAACTTCTTCGCTGTGCTGATAAATACTTTCTTCTCTTAATGGCATGTTCGTGTTAGTTTCCTAGTTCCAGTTGGTTTTTCACCAAATTATAATATTCGCCTCTTTTCTTGGTCAGCTCGGTATGCGTACCCTGTTCGATGATCACTCCTTTGTCGAGCACCACAATATTATCCGCGTTTTTAACCGTACTTAAACGGTGCGCCACCACCACTACGGTTCTGCCTTTAAAAAAGTCTTCCAGGTTCTGCATAATTACGCTTTCATTGTTCGCATCCAACGCATTGGTGGCCTCATCAAAGAAGATATAGGCCGGATCCTTATAAACCGCCCTCGCAATCAGTATCCTTTGTTTCTGCCCCTGACTAATGCCATTGCCCTCTGCGCCTATCTTGGTATTAAGGCCTAAAGGCAGGCTCTCGATCAGGTCGCCGATATTGGCCACTTTAATGGCATGCTGCAGCTTGGCCATATCCGGATATTCGTCGGCTACGGCAATATTCTTGGCAATGCTGTCCGAAAATATAAAGCCATCTTGCATGACCGTACCACACTGTTTGCGCCAATAGCCATAACCAATTTGGTCCAGATGCGTTGCGCCTACTTTGATATCGCCTTTTTGGGGTACATAAAAGCGCAAGAGCAACTTTAGTATGGTCGTTTTGCCGCTTCCGCTCATGCCTACAATAGCGGTGGTTTTGCCGTGCGGGATAGACAAATCTATTCCCTTAAGCACAGGCTCGTTGCCGGCTCCCGGATAGGTAAAGCTCAGGTTATTAACGGCAATGCTCTGATCCATGGGCAGTTCTTTGAGAAAGCTTTTGTCAGCAGGCTCTTCATCTTCCATCTGGTGGATTTCATTCAGGCGTTCCAAACTGATCTTGGCATCCTGCAGCTGCTGGATAAAGCCCAGCAGTTGCTCTATCGGACTGTTTACCTGCCCCACAATGTACTGAATAGCCATCATACCACCCAAAGTAAGCTGTCCGTCGATAACCGATTTGGCTACCAGGAAAGTAATTACAATATTTTTTCCTTCATTAATAAAAAACGCACCGGCCTGCTGGATCTGGCCCAGCGAAAGGCTCTTGATGCTGAATTTGAATAGGCCAGCCTGCAGGCGCTCCCATTCCCATCGTTTCTGTTGTTCGCAATTGTTCAGTTTGATTTCCTGCATCCCGCCGATCAGCTGTACAATACTGCTCTGGTTTTTGGAAGAAATGTCAAAGCGCTTAAAGTCGAGTTCCCTCCTGCGTTTTAAAAAAGCAATTACCCAAGCCGAATACAGAATGCTGCTAGCCAGGAAAATGATAAAGATGTTAACGTTATAATAAGCGAGCACACCTGTAAACACCACCAAGTTAAACATGGAAAAGATGGTACTTAAGGTAGAACCCGTTAAAAAGCTTTCGATCCTTTTCTGGTCGTTCATCCTTTGCATGATATCGCCGGTCATCTTGGTATCGAAAAAGCTCATTGGCAGTTTCATCAGCTTGATCAGGAAATCGGTCAGGATAGAGATATTGATCCGGGTACTGATGTGCAGCAAAATCCAGGATCGGATAAAATCGACGCTCATCCGACCCAAAAACAACATGGTTTGCGCGATGAGAATGATATAGATAAAGTTAAGGTTACGGGTATTGATACCGATATCTACCACTGATTGGGTAAGGAAAGGCACGATCAGCTGCAATAAACTGCCTACCCCAAGGCCTACAAAAAGCTGGGCAACCAGCTGTTTATAGCGGTACAGATAGCGTAACAGGAAAGAAAAATTCAATCCTTCGTTTTTATCGCCCTCCTGCTCATAAAAAGTTGGGCTTGGCGATAACATCAGGGCTATGCCTTGGCTATGTCCGTTGTTCTGCGTGCTTAGCCAGCGTTGCAGAAATTCGGCTTGGGTGTATTCGATTAATCCCTTGCCTGGATCGGCGATATAGTACTTGCCCTTTTTAATCTTATGTAAAACAACAAAGTGGTTTTGGTTCCAATGCAAAATGGCGGGAAGCTCAGCTTCGGCCAACTGCTCCACCCCGAGCCGGCTGCCCATGGTTCTGAAGCCAATTTTCTCGGCAGCCTCGCTAATGCCCAAAAGGGAAACACCTTCCTTATTAATGCCGCTAATGTCTCTTAGTTTTTGCAGGCTAAAGTTCTTACCATAGTATTTGGCTACCATGCGCAAACAGGTGGGACCGCAGTCCATCTGATCGGGTTGTTTATAGAATGGGAATTTTTTCAAGATAGTTACTTGGTTCTATCGGGTAAGGCAACGAGTATTTACGAAGTGAAAAATTAAGCATTTTTTGTATGCTCTGCACACAAAAGCATTAAATATTATCAATTTCTTGATTTGATTTGGCTTAATAGCCCTGCGCTAGCGGGCCAGTTTAATGAAGATAAGCCAAGCCTTACGGCCTTGGCTTATCCGATTAGCAAATTACACTTCTATTGGGCCGTCAGGGTTATCTATGCAACCAACCGGCCCAACAAATCCATGCGAGGCACAAAACGATACCCCATCTTGCCAAGTATTGCAGCAAACATTAGGATAGTGCGTTTCAGACCAATCTGAATTGTTTACGCAGACAACATATTTTGCGCAAGGCACACTACCGCCTCCTCCCATTACTTTTTTAAGCTCAGCTTTGCTGAGCAAATTCACTTTTTTCATGATTAAAAAGTTTTAGTTTATGAATTAGAATATGCGGGCCAGTCACGCCTAGCCAGCTTCGGCGACAGCACTTTATGCTGCTATTCGTTATGGGGCAGTGTGTTTAAAGCTACTGCCCCTTATAGAAACCGTCAAGCGGTTTTACTCCAAATGGGTGTTGCACATAAAAAGCCAAGGGATTAGCCTTGCCACAATCCTTCGGATTTTATTGCGCAGTTAGGGTACAAACGCCCATGTCGCAGAATTCTGGAGAACACCAGTTCAAACAGAAATTATAATTGTGAATCCTACAATTTCCTTCCTGGTCTACAATCATAGGTCTCCAAGCCGGATCTTCGCAGTTTGCCATTTCTGGCGTAATGCCACCCAAAACATTTTTCATTTCAGCTTTGCTCAGTAAGTTCTTTCTTTTCATTGTTCGAATATTAACTTTGGTTGTAAGTTCTGTAGCCCCTCCACGCTGGGCTACTGATAGCGATGCCGGTAAACGCCAGCACTCGTTTTGGGGCAGTTTCGTTTGCAACCGGCTGCCCCACTTTGTACAAACAGTTTAATTTCCTTCTAAAATTCAGTCGCCAGACTTAAAAAAACATTAACCGCAAATACCGACTATATGATAAATCTTAGGTCAACAGATACTTGATATCCTCCAATCGATAAGGTTCTGGCAACTTATAACCATTGATTAAAATGGTTGGGGTATAGGCAATTTCGGCCATATCGCACCAGGCCTTCTGCTTTTCGGTTACGATATCCATTTCGCCATTAAAGCTGATCGGAAACTTCTCGGCCCAGGTTTCGTATTTTTTAGGGCTTTGGGCATACCAATCGTTCAAGGCTTTTTCTACCAATTTTGGATCATTTAAAGTGGTTAGTGCGCTTACATGCCTCGAAACCTTGGTTCTGGCATCATCGTCGTGGTTGGCAGTGGTGAAAATGATTTTGAGCTGTATATCATCGCGATAGCTCAGCCACTCGTCGATAGTTTGATGGGCTTTGGCGCAAGGGCCGCAAAACGGATTACTTACCATGGTAATCACGATTTCTGCTGCTGGGTTTCCGAGCACTACCGGCATCAATTCGTTCGGAACGGCATAACGTGGCTGGTTTTTCAATACTTGCTCAAACAGTTCGCTGTTGTATTTGAATTTCTTTAATTGTTCTTTAAGCGGTTTAAATTGGGCCGACCGTGCCAAAAACGGCTTAACAAAAGCCCAGGCTAGTATAGGCAATAAAAAGCTTACCGCCGTTGTTAAAACGACCTCAGGCGTAAGGATAAGCGCATAAGTTGGATGAATAAAAAAGATGACAAAAAACTCGAGCCATAACAGGGCTTGCACGCTGCAGCACAATACGCACCAATTCTTGTTTTTATACTGATAACCAATAGAATAAACGGTATAAGGCAACGAAAGCAGGTTTAGCCAGCCAATTATAGGCGCACTAGCCGGAGTAACCAGCAACGCCAAAAAGGATCCTGCAAAGTAAAAAAAGCCTACTTCGCTCCAACTTAGCCAACTGGTTACCTTGGCGGCATCAGACTTTAAAATGGCATTACAGTTATTCTTATCGCCCAAACTACATAGGTTCTGGATAAGTGGGTTATTGGCATCAATGCTGTGCATTAAAAGCAAAACACCCACAACAAGTCCTACTAGCTTGATAAACAGCACCAGGCCAATATTCAATTGTAGGGTCTGGTAATCGATACTCAGCAAAACCGTGCCGAGGGCAACCAAGAGCAAGGCAGGAACCTTGATGTTGTTAAAATTTTCTTTGAGTGCCTGTGCTTTATAATTAGGTTCTATGCTTTCTTCATTGGGTTCGGCATGCAAGACCACGCCGCTCCATTTTTTCAGGAACTCTTCTTCAGGCATCATGGCCTGCTTATGCTTTTCGTTGCTGTAGGTTACCTGCCCATTTTTAATGGCATGGATCAGCATAAAATTACCCCCATTCATGGCAGAATGCGCGATGAATGGAAATTCGAGCTCTTCTACCGAATAATCTTCTTTGGCAATTTTGTAGGCTTGGTTGGGGATATGCCATTCAGTTAAGCAATCGCTGATAGCCAAAAGGCTGGGGTATTCTGGATGGTCTTCCAGAACTTGCTGTAAACCATCGTTGGTAAACTTTACTTTGAGCTTTTTAAGGAACAAGGCGGTTACGGCCACAGCATTAGCCTGGCTTGCTGAAGAAAATAGAGTCATAGTATATTTGTATCTGGTTGTTGTCCTTATCTAAAACAATATCCTAATTTAAAGATTGAAAGCGATGTTTTCTAAGGCTTTGGCTTTCTGATGTATCAAGTTAGGAAAGTCTCGGCGAATCGAGACTTTCACTTTGTTTCGTAGCCAACCAATGCGGGCATCAACGCCAACAACTGGTCTAGCTGGGCGGCCCTAGTCTACATAAGGCATATCGCAACCATAAGCCGAGCCTGAAGGGCAGAACATGCCTGCTTCGGCCAAACTGCTGCAACAGGCATAGAAATACGAATGGCCATCGCCAGAACCTCCATTATCAATGCAGATTACATAGCCTTTGCCCCTCGCTGCACAATAGCTCGGATCGCCACCTGGGGTTTCTGGAGGCAGGCCTCCACCTAATACTTTCTTAAGTTCAGCTTTACTGAGTTGGTTCACTTTTTTCATGTTTAGTTTTTAGTTAAGTAATTCATGCATCCCGATTACGCTTGGGCTGCTTCAGCGGTGTCGGTTAAGCCGCCACTCCTTGGTTGTTGTGCTTCGATTTACCGATAAATAATACCGGTTTAGGTTTCACCTAAAAATACCTGTTGTAACCCATATATTTTGTTCATATTTTTTACATTGTAGATTTCTTTTTCCGGCCCAAGCCAGTTGCTTAAAGTCTATTTTTGCATTCGAGTTGCGCATTGGCACGATAATAGTCATAGCTTACCAGCTGTATCAAGCCAAGGAAGCCCATGAAAACTGTATATTATTTTGTCTTGCTTTGCCTGTTGAGTACAACATATGCTTGCACCAAGCTCAATTCCGATCATCCACAGGCCAACATGGCCGACGAGCATGCCACCGATCTTGATTCAAAATCTATTTTGCATTATGCCGATTCTGTTGACAAGGGTCTTTCTCAGTTGGCAAAAAGCACAAGCTTGGTCTATATGCTTGGCGACCTGTCTTTTTATGTAGACAAATACAGCGACAACGGCCAACCCATCGTTTTGATTGAGCATGGCTACAACGGCCTCAGCAACAATACCAAAAAATACTATTTCAGAAACGACAGCCTGATCTTAGAAACAGTTAGAAACGAATTGAGCAGCGACAATGGCACCGTACTCAAAGACACCCGCACCTATTTGCGCAACAACACTGTTTTTAAGGTAGAAAACCGCACGGCAGCCGACGAAGCCGCCATTAAAAACCTGCCCTTCATAGACCTTACCTTAAGCGAAGCGAATACCTCAGACCACAGCTATCTTGAAAAAATAAAAACCTTAGACCAGATTTTAAGTGGAAGCGACAAATTCGATATGGTATTTGAAAACATTACTACCTTCCCCGATTCGAGATACATTATGCTCAAAAGCAAACTGCAAAACAGTTATACGGCCAGTATTTTAGTCAAGGAAAAGGATGCGCTCATCGATAGCCTTTTAAACAGTCCAATCGATTTTAAAGATCAGAAGCTGAACCTCAAATGGATTGTTCAAGACCAAGAGGCGGTTTACGTTCCGGTAGCCAGCCAAACTTCGGCCAAAGGGTTAAAAAGATAGGTATTTCCGTTATCAAGGCAAACACACCTGTAGCGTTTGCGTATGCGTTCGCCCTTTTTAAACTTGCGCCCGTCTTTCAGCACAAAAACAGTATGCAGCGGCAGTTCTTCTACCCTGGTGGTAGCCAGCGTTGTATCATATTTTTTGAGCGCCCGGGCCAAGCTCAAATCCGTACAGCTCGAAGCCGCAGGATTATCGAGGTAGTTGATGATGGTGTGATGGATATCGGCCGGAAAAACCCGAAGCTCGAAAAAAGGCTTCATCATCCTTTTAAAATTGTACTTCCACTCGGCGCCATGGGGCTTTACTTTGCCCTTATGGTCGTTCCAGGTTAAAAGATGTGCAAACTCATGGACAGTAGTAACCAGAAAAGCATAGGGGTTAAGGCCATTATTGACCGAAATCTTATGCCCTTTGCCCTTAAAGGGATGCCTGTAATCGCCAAGTTTGGTACTTCTGTCTTTCGAAATTTTAAACTCGCACTGAAAATAGTCGATCCATTTGGCAATGATGGGCGCTGCCGAAACGGGCATATATTGTGCTAGAACCTCTGTTTTATCCATTCTCTACCGTTCTTCTCTGCTGGGAGATTATTTTGATGCAATTTATCAAATCCAAAGGTTAAAGACAAGAGGGATCCAGCAGGAAGGTTAAGGCTAAAGCAAAGGGCGGACACCCTTATATGAGCAGTTCGGCCCCTCATTTAAGCTGTTCCTACGTTCATTCACTAATTCAACCACTCTTTAATTCACTCCTTACTTGAGCACCTGATAGGCAATAAGGCTGGCCACATAAGCCATGGCCGTCATGTAAACCAGTTGGATAACCGGCCATTTCCACGATTTGGTTTCGCGGTAAACAATAGCAACGGTACTCATACACTGCATGGCAAAGGCATAAAAGAGCATGAGCGACAGGCCCGTGGCAAAAGTAAAAATCGGTTCGCCGGTATCGGGGTTTACGGCACCACGCATTTTATTGCGGATGGTTGTGGTTGCTTCATCGGCACTGTCTACGCTGTAGATGGTCGACATCGTGCCCACAAAAGCCTCCCGTGCGGCAAAAGAAGTAATCAGGGCAATACCTATCTTCCAATCAAAACCCAACGGCTTGATTACCGGTTCGATGGTTTGTCCCAAAATGCCAGCATAAGAATTTTCCAGTTTCTCGGCGGCCTTATCTCTTTCCAGTTCGGCCAGTTTTACACTATCGGTAGCAGGTGTTTCAATGGCCGCATATTTTGTTTCTATAGCTTCAAATCGTTTGGCAGGCCCATAGGTAGCCATAACCCATAATACAATAGAAATGGCAATAATAACCTTACCGGCTTCAAATACAAAGGTTTTCGATTTTTCGTACATGGTATAGCACACGTTTTTCCAACGCGGCATTCTATATACCGGCAGTTCCATAATGAAATATGATTTTTCCTTGGCCTTGATGATGAACTTCATCACCAGCGCCACCAATATGGCTGCTGCAATACTAATCACGTACATAAGCATAAGTGCCAAGCCTTGTTTATTGAAAACACCCAATATCTTTTCGTTTGGAACAACCAACGAGATAAGCAATGTATAAACCGGTAAACGGGCCGAACAGCTTACCAATGGCGTAACCATGATGGTAATGATACGGTCTTTCCAGTTTTCGATGTTACGGGCACTCATGATAGAGGGTACGGCACAGGCAATGCCACCAATCATAGGTACTACCGATTTGCCACTTAGCCCAAATTTGCGCATGATCTTATCCATCATAAAGGTTACCCTGGCCATGTAGCCGGTATCTTCCAAGATGGAAATGAGCGCAAACAGAATGGCAATCTGCGGAATAAAAATAACGATGCCTCCCAAGCCGGCCACAATACCATCCAAAAACAGGTTCGTAAGCACGCCATTGGGCAAATGCGCGTGGCCAAAATCGGTTAGCCAGGCAAAACCGCTTTCAATCAGGTCCATGGGATAGGTAGACCAAGAAAAAATAGCATTAAAAACAAAGAAAAGAATGAGCAAGAAGATAACAAATCCCCAAACGCGGTGGGTTAATATCGAATCGAGCTTATCGGTAATCTTGAATTTTTTGGCGGCGCCGAGGTCTATTACCACATCGCTTAAAATGGTACTGAGATAACGGTACCTGGCTACGGTTTCGGCGCCTTGTATTTTCGACGATTCGAAGCCATGCGCCTGTTCTATCTGTTCTATTTCATGCTGTTGCTGCTCGTTGAAAAAAGCCAGGTGTTCATGCTGATGCAACACCTGCAAGGCATAATAGTCGTTTTCGGTATCGATCTTCGCCTTAATCGCTTCGATGGCTTCCGGCGCAAACTGTTTCGAGTCGATACTAGGCAACTGCGTACTGATACGCGTGGTATTGGCAATGGCTTGCTTAAGCTTATCGACACCTTCATTCTTCCTGGCCGACATGGCCACTACCTGAATGCCCAAGCGCTTAGCTAGCTTGTCAACATCGATATTGATGCCTTCCTTCTTGGCCATATCGGTCATGTTCAACACCAATAGCATAGGCAGGCCCAAATCGGCTACCTGCGAGCAAAGCAAGAGGTTACGGCGCAGGTTGGTTGCATCGGCTACCAACACCACCATGTCTGGATGGCTGGGGTTTTGCTTATCGGCCAGCACCTGAAAAACGATACTTTCGTCTTTGCTTTTAGGGTACAAGCTATAGGTACCGGGCAAATCGATGATATTGGCTGTTTGGGTTGAGTTGAGTTTGCTCTGGCCGGTCTTCTTATCTACGGTTATTCCTGGAAAGTTTCCAATCTTCTGATTTAATCCCGTTAAGAGATTAAAAAGGGTAGATTTTCCCGTATTGGGATTACCAACAAGTGCAACTTTTATATCGACCAAAATATTACTGTATTAGGATAACCGATGCTTCGCTTTTGCGTAAACAAAGTTGGTACCCCGCTACACGAATGGCCATAGGATCGCCCAGTGGTGCAAAGCGCTCTACTTCGACCACCTCTCCTGGCAAACAGCCCATCTCCATTAATTTCACAGACATTTCTAGGTCTGTAAATGCTACGATGGTTCCTCGTTCTCCTGGGTTTAACTGCGAAAGCTTCATTATATGAAATTATGGGCGCAATTTACCCTTTATTTGTATTAATTCCAAATAAGCCCCCGTCAAAATCTCATGATATTTGGCGGGGCTACGCCTGCAGGCGCTCCAAACTTTCTCAAGCGATAGGTTAAGCCTAGTAAAAAGTAGCGCCTCATGCCCAGGTTCACATTTTCCGTAACATAAATCTCGTTGGCAAACCTCGATGTATTGCGGCTATTGTTAAACACATCTGATAGGGTTGCCTTTAAGCTCAATGCTTTTTTCATGAACAGCTTTTCGAAACTTACATTGGCCATGTGTATGGTGTTGTTATTGGTACCCAGCGCAATATTCGAATTATAAGAGAGGTTGCTCTGCAAGGTAAACCTCAGGTCGTAAGGCAGGGCCGCATTTAAGCTCAAGTTGTTGTAAACAGAAGTAAAACTGTTATCGGGCAGGTTATTGTAATTGTAGCTTAAGTTGCGTTTGTTGTAGGTGATGCGGTTAAACAGCTGGAGGTCTGAACCAATGGCATAATTAATGCCCAAACCGGCATTATAGGAAGTGGAATTTGAACTGACCACACTATTGTTAAGGAAGGAGATGTTATGGCCATAGTTGAGGCTGATGCTCGGATTAAAGGTAAGGCCTAGGCTTTTTGCCCTGATGCTGCCGCTCAGGCGTCCACTGTAGCTGTAGCTTCCGCTGATATTATCATAAAAAGTAGTTTGTATACCTGTTTTAGGATCGAGCACCGAATTGTTCATGATTTGGTCTTCATAGCCATAATAGCTGGCATTAAAACTAAGGCTGCTGCCTGATGTTGGATTAAACCGGTTATAGGAAAGATTTACACTGTTTTGCTTAGAAGGCTTAAGATTTGGATTTCCGGTCGTGATCTGCAAAGGATTGGAATTATCGGTAATGGGCTGCAGCTGCGAAATGTTTGGCGTGTTAACGTAACGGTTGCCATACAACGAAAAACTAGAGGTTTTAGTGATTTTATAAGAAAGGAAAAGATTAGGCTGCAAGAAACTGTAATCGTTGGTTACGTTCACCTGGTTCATCAGGTTGTTGCCTTTAAGCGCCACAAATTTCTGATCTGCACTTAGGCCTAAGGTCAACTTATCGGTAGGATTATAGTTCAGCCTCAATCCAGTGGTATGGCTTTCATTAAAATTTTCCAAGTTGCGCGAAAGACCCGGATTGATCAAATCGTAGCGGGTACTAGCGGTATTGTAGTCGTACACCATGCGCTCCACTACATCTTCTCTTTTGCTATAGTTATAAAAGCCGCTTAGGCTAAGCTTTTTGCTCAAAGGTTCCGAATAATCGGCACCAAATCCATAGCCCGTTACATCGCCTGCCTGATCAATGAGCTGATTAAGGATGGTAGTGGTTGGAACGCCATTGTTGTTGATGGTGATGTTAGAGAAATTGAGTCCGTCAACCGAAGAATCGCTTCTGTTGCCATTGGCCGACAACGAAAAGCTTCTTCCTTTTTTACTGAATCTTTTGTTATAGGCGAGTCTGCCCCCAAAACCAGGTGTCTTGTTGTTACTGGTATTGGTAGAATTGCCCTTGTTGATGTTGGCCAAGGTATTTTGCAGGTAAGAGCTGAATATGGAATTGCTTTCGGCATCTGATCCGCTAAAACCAAAGTTTGGCGTAAACTGGATTTTGGCAGTCGAGTCAAGCGCGAGGTCTAACCGCATGGAAAAGCGGTGCCTGTTGCTTGTGGTGGTGGCATCGTTGTTTTTATCATTAAAATAACTGTCTGCACCCAGCAGGTTCAACCGGCTCGACAAACTTTGGCGAATGCCATAGTTGCGGTTAAACATATAGCTAAAAGAGATTTTATTGGGAAATTTCTTGTTCTTGCCCCATTCGTCGTTGTAGTTGAGCCCAATGCCCTTGTTATCGTTAATGCCGCCTCCGCCACCTCCAAATGCATCTTCGCCATTTAAACCTATAGACATGTTTCCACTTGCATCGACCATAACCGAGCTTACCATACCCGACCCAAAGACATCGCCTCCCAAGAAATCGCTTAAATCAGCATAAGAAAAACTGGTTTTGTTGATGTTGTTGGCCAAACCGATGACCGAAAGCTGCTGTTTGCCATTAAAGCGATTGATACTGGTTGAGGCATCGTACAAACTGCCATTGCCCTTTCCGGCAACAATGTTCCCAAAATAGCCTTTCTTCTTGTCGTCTTTTAAGGTAATGTTCAGCACGTTTTCGCGCTTGCCATCGTCGATGCCTTTGAATATCGCGTCGTCGGTTTTCTTTTCGATTACCTGTATCTTATTCACGATTTCCTTGGGCAGGTTCTGCGTAGCCGTTTTGGGGTCTTTGCCAAAAAAATCCTTTCCATCTACCAATACCCGGTCAATCTTCTTGCCATTAAAGGTAATGTTGCCGTCTTTATCCACTTCCATACCCGGCATGACCTTGAGCACGTCTTCTACATTGGCATCGGCCTGGGTTTTAAAGGCATCAGCGGTAAATTCGATGGTATCTTTTTTAATGATCATCGGCAAAAGCTCGCCTTTAATGAGGACGTCGTTTAGCGTAATGGCGCTTTCTTCCATTTCTAAGGTGCCAAAATCGGCTGATGGCTTACCTAAGGTAACTTCGAAGGCTTTGATAATCGGCTTATAGCCAATCATGGCCGCATAAAACTTATACTGGCCAAAGGCGAGGGATTTAACCGAAAAGTTGCCTTCGGTTGTAGTAGCTCCCATACCAGCAACGGTAGAGTCCCTGACGTTTTTGACGGCAAAAGAAACAAAATCGACAGGCTTTTTAGTTTTGGCATCAATTATTCTGCCTTTTACGGAACCCGATTTTTGCTGTGCGAACAACAGCGTTGTGCTCAAAAAGAAAAGCAAGAAAAAGCTTAGGGAAACAGATTTAATCATTAGTTTTTAGTTTGGTTTCCCTAAACTAACTAAAAACATAGTAGTTTGCAACTATTTTTATAGTTAAAATGTGTTAAAAAAAATCGCCAACGGCAATTAAGCCGATGGCGATCTGTTGCCGAGTGGCTAGGCTTACATGCCCATGCCGCCCATTCTCATTCTTTGGCCACCGCCTGGTCCTTGCATATTCATGGTTTGACCACCTACCCTGTTTAGGGAGTAAGTAAACGAGAACATATAGTAGCGTTTCAATACGTTGAAATTAGAATCTACAATGCTATTGTTGGTAGCAGTACGCGAAATACCTGTATTTTCGTTCAACAAGTCATTTACCGCAAACTTGAAGGTACCTCTGTTTTTAAAGAACTGGCGACTGATGTAGCCGTTAATAATGGTATAGCTAGTGTTATAGGCATCGCCACGACCCGTAGTTTTGTTATAGGTAACATCGGTTTGCAAACGGATACTGCCTGGGAACAGGTAACTGATATCGATATTCGGCGCCAAAGTATAAAAGTTAGTTGGATTGCCAACAGTATAGCTACCGTGGCTCCAATTACCCGAAATACCTGCAATCAAATCTAATTTGTCTAAATTAGATACTAATTTATAGCCATTCGTCAATGAAGAGCTTTTGGTTACATTGTCCTGACCATAGCTAATATTTGTGGTTTTACCATAGCTTCCGTTCAAGTTAATCTGTAATGTTAACTTATTGCCTTTGATGATTGGCTGGCTCAAATTACTAAATACCATTGCATTAAAATTTCCGTCGACATTGATCACTTGGTTATTAATTCTACCATCGGAAGCCAATGTCTGGTTATTTCCAAAATCATTGAAGGTTTGGGTAATGAAAGCACCTAAAAAGAACGTACGATAGCTGGCGAAATCAAAATTATTATAAAAGATATTCAACGAGTTTGAAAAAGAAGGTTTTAAATTGGCATTGCCAATAGGATTCGTTAACGTGTTAGTATTATCCGGAATAGGTTGGATCTGATCGATAGTTGGCTGGTTGGTACGTCCGTTATACCTGATGTTCAAGCGTTTGCTGTTGCTGAAATTATACCTGAACTGCGCTTGGGGCGTAATATTGGTAAAGTTTTGCGTAAACACATCGCCAGTAGTCATGTTATCGTTTTCACGATTAGTACGTTGTAAAGCCACGCCAATGTTCCAGTTGTATTTTTTTTCGTTTCCATTAAAACTGAACCCTAAGGCATTGGTTATCGTTTTATTTTCAAATTGATTGCTATAGATTGCATTTTTGATATCGAAATCTTGAGTTAGAGGGTTAAAATCATAGACCAAACGCTCTTTGTTATCATGACTATAACCGTTTTGATAATTAAGTTCCAAACTCAATGTTTTAGATAGGGGCTCCGTATACACTAATCTGGTCGTATTGCTCAATGAACTTGAATTCTGATCGTTTAGCTGATTAGTTAAGCGCTGAGACGTTGACGTTGTCACTACATTTTCTAAAATGTAATTGTTATTGTTGGCATCATTATCATTGATATTTGTATTCAGGTTCAATGATAACGTACGGCCCCGGCGCTGGAATTTCCTACGGATTAACAAATTATTACTAATAGCCGGAGACTCTGAGCTGGTTAGATATTTTTGCAAACCAGTGGTAGTTTGATTTGGAAGAACCCTGTTATAATTTGTTAGGTTGTCGCCTGTATTTTTTGTGTACGAAACAGATGGTTGGACCCTGATCGAAGTCATTGAATCCAATTTGGTATCAATGGTAAAGTTAAACCTGTGGTTAATACGTTCAGTCGTACTTACCGCATCATTTAGGGTCGTTGTATTTATGGTGCCTAATAAGTTTTGGGTAAAGCTGTTGTTGGTATTGAACAATGAAGTTTTATTGAAGAAATAACTACCATTAATCTGGGTTTGATCGTCATAAGTATCGGCAAAGTTGATACCCGCTGCATTGGTTGTGGTAATACCGCCTGAACCACTACCACCGCCACCTGTTACGAACTGCATGCCACGGCCTCCGCCACCAAAGCCGCCACCACCAATACCGCCACCAAAGTTTTGCTTGTTGACGTTGTTAAACTGGCCAATCAAAGAAATCTGTTGGTTCTTGTTGAACTTGTTCACGTTCAAATTCACGTCGTAACGATCGTCTGAACCATAGCCCAAAGTGCTGTTGCCGAAATAACCATGTTTTTTGTCTTGCTTGGTGGTAATGTTGATGATTTTTTCACGGTTGCCATCGTCAACGCCAGAAAATTTGGCTTGGTCAGACATATCGTCAATAATCTGGATCTTGTCAACCATATCTGCAGGCAGGTTTCTGGTGGCTAACAAAGGGTCGTTGCCCATAAAGTCTTTACCATCAACCCTTACCTTGGTAATTTTCTCGCCCTGCGCGGTAACGCTGCCATCTTTGGCAACATCTACACCCGGCACTTTTTTCAAAAGGTCTTCAACCACTGCATTTTCTTTAACCTTGATGGTTGATGCACTGATTTCCAAGGTATCTTTTTTAACGACTACCGGTGGGATTTCTCCTTTGATTTCTACGCCTTTCAAGGTTACGCCGGTATCTTCCATCGTTAATGTACCAAAGTTCATGCTAGGCTTGGCAGCAGTTAGTTCAAAATCCTGGGTAATGGTTTTAAAACCCAAATAGGCCACATATAATTTATATTTACCTGGGGCCAAGCCACCAACGGTAAAAGCACCGGTTGATGAGGTATTGGTACCACCAACCGTAGATGAATCACTTACTTTTTTGATGGCTATCGAAGCATAATCGACTGGCGATTTGTCTTTGCCATTGATTACTTTTCCGCTAACCGTTCCGCCAGACTGGGCCTGGGCAAAATAGCTTACACACAAGAAAGCAATGAGTAGTGTACTTTTAATCAAATTCTTCATTCTAATTTTTATATAATTTTGTAAAGTTATCCTATCAGACTAGCGGGAGCCTCAAAAGTTTGTTAAGAAGTGTTAAAATATGGGTAACAATTTAAATACAACTAACTTTATCGTTACAGAGCGGCTCTCTTCCTTTCAGGGAGCCGGCAACAGACAAAGGCAGTTAAACGGAATTAACGGGCTTGGTAATGCGAACGGGGCAATTTAGGGCAATAGCAGGAAGGCTTGAACAAACCACATCCAGCCAGCAAAAAGCTTAACATTAAAATCAGCAGCAGCTTAAACCTTTTTTTCATCGCCTCTTATTTTCTTGTCGATGCCGAAGCCAGCACCATGGCTTTTATGTTTGTGTTTGGTAATAGGCAAATCTTCGTTGTGCCTGCCGTAATTGGACAAGTGCAGCAAAACGTAGCTGAATACGCCCATCAGAGCACCGATCATATCGCAAGCAAAATCCCACCACTCGGCCGATCGGTAGGTAAACACCTTCCATTGCAGCAACTCGATCCCTCCGCCCAAAACAACCGAAATCAGTATAATTTTAAATATGGTGAGCGAGCGAAAATTGTAGTTATGCTGGTATCTGATCTTTCCGTAAAAAAGCAACACGCTAAGCACAAAGAAAAAACCCAGGTGCACCAGCTTATCAAAACCTTCAAAGAAAAAGCCAGGCCCACCATCTGAGTCTGGCATTTTCATGTTGCAAAGCACTAAAATAACGATGGTCCAAATAACGGCCCAAAGTTGCGACCTTAGCACTCCATATTTTTTCATGGTTTTAGGCGCCCACTAATTCTTTGTATTGATCGGCACTTAACAGGCCATCTACATCGGCTACGTTAGTTATGGCAACTTTTACCATCCAGCCTTTTCCATAGGGGTCTGAGTTAACCAGTTCCGGGCTGTCGTTCAAATCGTTGTTTACTTCTAATACCGTGGCTGTTAATGGCATAAACAAGTCAGATACTGTTTTAACAGCCTCTACCGTGCCAAAAACATCTTCTTTGCTTACTTCTGCACCTACTGTATTGATGTCGATGTAAACGATATCGCCCAATTCGCGTTGCGCAAAATCAGTAATGCCGATTACCGCTTCGTTGCCCGACACCCTTACCCACTCATGGTCTTTGGTGTATTTCAGTTCTGATGGAAAGTTCATTGTTTTGTATGTGTTTTTATTTTCGTTTATTGAGTTAGTCTCCAAAGGTAATTATTAAACCGCTTTCTAACAACGGCTAATTCAGCGTAATGCGCAAACTAAATCCAAAATTGCTGAAAGAAGTGTTGAACGATTGCGAGGTATAAGGCTTGGTAATGTTCGAATCATAGAATACCTTCAAGTTAAAGCGCTGGTTGAGGATATAATCGACACTTGGCCTTAAAGTAATGTTTTTTGCGCCCGACGACACCTCGGCTTCTGTAACATCAGCCCTGTAGATAACCGTTTTATTGTCTCTTACCGAAACATCTAATTTAAAGTCCATGTTGTTGTCCATTTTCAATTGGCTAAACCAGCCAAATGGAAACCTGAACTTGTTGGTACGGTAGCCCAAACCAAATGCCAGGTTATTCTCCGACAGCTGTGCCAATTGGCTGTTTGAAAGGCTGAGGGCCAGAATGCGGGTTTTATTGATTTCAAAACTGGCCGTCAGGTTATTTTTCAGCTTGGTATCTACGCCAATAAGCGGCGCAAACTGCTCGGAAATACTTACCTGCGCAAACTGGTACAACGGCAGGAAGTTCTGGTTTACATCCCGGCTGCTTACATAGCCATCGGTTTCCTGATATTTTAGCAAGCTGTTAAAACCGTTAATGCTGTAAAGCGACCGGTAACCATGCCTGATGCCAAACTCTGAAAAGTTCTCGGCAATGAAAGGAATTTTAGTGAGGCCAGCATAGGTAATCCTCCAGTTTGGCAAAGGAATTTTAGGCAGGCTGTTGAGGCTCATCGAGCTGGCATTACGGCCTGTGTAGGCGGCAATAAATGCCGATACCACCACATCTTGCGAAGTCTTGTCGTAGCCATCGGCAAAACCTCCGGCGCTTTGGCCAGAAGAGTTCGGGTTTTCGGCACCCAAGCGACTAGAAATTACCTGCCTGTTGCTCATAAACTTATTAAACAGTTTCGATATGGTCGATCCATTTTTATCGGTAAAGGCCGTACCCAGGCTGATGATCGAAATACTGTAATCGCCGGTGGTGGTTGGACTAAAGTTTCTGAAATTCTGAATGCTGTTATCGTACCTGAAATTGGTCGAATAATTCAGTGTCCGGTTTTTGGTAGCACTCAGCGTAATTTTGAAATCTCTCAAAGGTTCGATGGTACTGGTGAGCTGAAAATCCTCGCGCAGGGTATTGATGTACAATTGGGTCTGGTTTTCGTCGGTAGTTAGCCAGCCATCGTTCAAGGCCATCAGCCTAATGTCTCTTTGGCTGCCAAAAACAAAGCCCAAGCCTGGTGCGCCAGTAGTAGCATCTATACCAAAGAACTTGGTTTTAGGCAAATAGCCAGGCAAGAATGTACCCTTGGTTTGGGTAAAGGCCACATTGATGCTCTTGATACTGGTTACCAATCCAACCAGGATATCTGAAAAGCTGGTTACCGTATCTGGCTTGTTCAGGCTTTTCTTGACAAAACCAAACTTGCGGTACAGGTTGCTCATGGTAAGGGTTGGGTTGAACTGGATGGTCCTCGAGTTCTGAATGGTATTACCCAGGTTAATGTTCGGATCCCTCAATGTAGACAAAGGCTCTGTTTGCCAGTTAAAGCTGGTTCCATATACCGTAGCCACGTTGATCCAGTCTAAACCCGGAATTTTATTAATCGGCCAATTATACCTGACATTCAGGTTGTGGCTATAGTCTGTAGTACGGCCCAGGTTTTTAAGGTTTTGCCAAAGCGTATCGCGTTTTAACCCTTCAATCCGGCCTTCGGGCTCGTCAACAATCGAATAGTTGGTGGCGTCGAAATCGAGGCTTAATGATTTGGTCAAATCCCATGCAATGCCATATACCCTCGAAATCAGGAAGTTTTTGTTAAAGGTGGTATTGATTGGGATATAATTGTTCGGATCGTTGTTGCGCAAGGTATTTTCGGAGTAAAAACGATCGACGTCTATCCTAAAGTTGATTGAGCTTGGCAGCAGCGTAAAGTTAAAGTCCTTCAGTAGTTTGAGGGTATTCGACTTGATGATCTTATCAAAAGGCTGGTAGCTTTTAGAAGTTCCGGTATAATTGTAGCCCAAAGATGCCCTGTAAGTGTGTTGGACACTGCTCTCGTTCACAAAATCGCGATGGGCAAACTTGGTCTGCGCATACGACACGTTGAAGTTTTCGATATCCCACAAACGGACAGGCTTTTCGGTATTGGTACGCTCCTTGCGTACATTGGTAAAGTTGATGCTGCTGCGCGTGGTATAATCCTGCGCAAAGTTCAATATCGAATCCTTTTGTGCCTTCGAAGCATTTTTCAACGAATTTTTCAGCTCGATATCTGGCGTACGCGGATCGAACTGCGGAGTCATAACCTGCTTAGAGTAGCTCACGTACATCGGTATTTTGATGCCTGTTTTCTGAGGCAGGAGCTTGCCCAGTTCAATGCTCGAAGAAATATCGAAGAAAGTATTATCAGAGCGGTTGCGTTCGCTTACCTTTTTCTCTAAAGAACCAAAACCGATGGTCGATTTGCTTCCCGAAATATTGACGTCGGCAAAGTCGGCCAACTTGGCGTTCATGCGCGCCGTAGCCGCCCATCCCCCGCGCTCATCGAATTCGGTGAGGCGTAATTCGTTAAACCATACCTGCGCATCTTTGTCGAGGCCATCGTCGCCAGCCGGCACTGCCTGGTTGCGTAAAGGGTTTTTAATACCCAACATATACACCCGCACTTTGCTCATGTCTGGCTGGCCCTTTACAATAATGGTATTGGTTCCATCTATGTACACAAAGGGTACGTTAATCGGCCATGGTGCGCCACCGGCAACCTTAGCGTTATTCCTGGCTATTTTGGCTTTTTGGAAAAGCTCCAATTGGATGTCCATTTTATTGGCATCCGGCCAAATGGCATACGGATCGCTGGTACCCGGCCTTGTCACCTTTAAAGGCTGGTTGTATTCGTAATAGTTGTCTTGATTGTCTGTACCAATACGCAGGAACGCGCTTACATCGTTATCGTTCAGTGTCGAATTACCGATTGCCTCCAAGTGGACATACATTTCCAGGCGCTTGTAAGACCTAAAGTCGTTGATGGCGGTTTTAAAAGTGGCCCTGCCATAGCCGTCTCTCAATCTCTTCACGATTACCGAAAGCGACTGTTCATTTTGGCGGGTATCGCCACGGTAATTGCTAAAATCGCGTTCGCGTACAATGCCTGGTGGCACCACGTAAGGAATTGGCGTACGCTTGCCGTTTTCCTCAATGTTTACGGTGGCTACTTCGATGGTAGAATTATCCGGATTTGCCGGTTGCAGGCTTGGATCGGCAATAACCTGGTTCGCCTCGTTTTTGGCATTGTAGGTACGCCATTCGCCCCTTACCAGCTGGATCTTGCCAAACCTTAAAATGGCCGTATCGGCAAAGTTGGTCATGAACATCCTGATAAAGCGGATAGATTTAAAGTCTTGGATGCCGCCCACTTTTTGCTGGTACTGCGACAACGGAATACGGATTTGGTACCAAGTGGCACTTTGGGTTTGGCCATTGGCCAATTTAACCTGCGATACTACTTTATCGGTGACGAAGTTTTGTCCTACCACCAAATCGCCCGGGCGCATCGAAACCTTATACTGGAAATACTCGTCAGACTGGGTCATGTTATTGTCCCTGTTAATATCTTCTCCATCTGGCAACGACGTAGAGGCCGAGTTTTCGATGCCCAATTCGTCTATCGATTGCTGCGAGGTTTTAGAGTTGCCTTCGGTACCGTTGTAGTTTTGGTAACGCCTTAAAATACCGGCATTTTGCTGGTCGAGGGCACCTCCTCTAAAGTAAGAGTAGTCGTCTGACGAAGGGTCGTTCTCGAATGCCAATGCCGCATCAGGATTAAGCTGTGCCTTGATCTGGTTGATAAGCGCGGCAAACTTCGCTTTTTCGTTGGCATTAGATAAACCATCTAAACCTACGTCCTGTGCTTTTCTGGCCGCCGGGTCGTTGTCAAAAGCCTGGATTACCGGTTGCAGCTTGGCCACCCTTCCCCAGTTGGTTTCGTCGTACTTACTCGGGTCGCCATTGGCCGGCAAGCCATTTTCCAGCGATTTTCGGCCATCCTTTAAAATATCCTCAGAGATGTTTCCGACGTTAAAGTACAAATCGCCACCTTGCGAAGTTGGCTTGTACATGTATGGATCCATCACCCAAAGCTCGATGTATTCGATATTGTTGGCCTCAAAGTCGTTGATGTCTATCCTCCGCATGATACCTCCCCAACGCGATCTTGGATTGTTGAGCGTACCATTCGGATTAAAACCATTGGTTACGTAGTTGTAAGGGCCACGCAACATGGGATAATAAGCCAAATCGAGAGTTGGCAGGTTCAGGGGCTGACCGGTGCTGATTTCTTTGAAAGGAAATACCTCCTGCTCCAGTACTTCCCTCACGTAATGGTTAGAAAGCTCGTTGCGGTTGTTTCTTAAGCTAGAAGGTATAATGCTCGAACTGCTGTTGTAAAAAGCCGGATCGATATTATAAAAAGCCAATTTTGCACGATTGTAGCCATAAGCCAGGTTATCGACCAGCTGCGATTCGGAAAATAGCTGGGGC
Source organism: Pedobacter sp. TM02 (assembly GCF_059705275.1). Taxonomy (NCBI): domain Bacteria; kingdom Pseudomonadati; phylum Bacteroidota; class Sphingobacteriia; order Sphingobacteriales; family Sphingobacteriaceae; genus Pedobacter; species Pedobacter sp. TM02. The sequence continues at coordinate 347,085 of NZ_AP046530.1, read as the reverse complement.
GTACCCGAAATTTGCCATGGCACCGAACTTTTCAGGTCGATGATAGATCTCGAAGCCTCAAAATCGTCGAGATAACTCGAACCGCCTTTATCGCCCCCCGAATTGATGGCACTTGGATGCCCCGGAATGAGCTGCGCATATTCGCCGCCAAAACTGATGCTGGATGGTGCCTTGGTCGAAATCAGGGGCAATTTATCCACCATTTTGGTGAGCCAGCGCGAAGGCGAACTGTAGTTAAAGTCCAACCCGAAAATACTGTTCGATATCGGCTCTTCCATATAGTTTACCTTTTGCGTAAGCGGCTTTTCGGTCAGGTTCATAAAAGTACCGCCAATGTTCAGCTTGTTGTTCACATGGTAATCTAAACGGGCGCCAAAAAGCGAGCGTTGCTGCAGGCCAAAAAGTTCGTTGTTTTCTGTGGTAATCCTGATGGGCTGACCTGAGGTGAGCAAAGCGGTATTTACGATTTTTACCCTGCCCATGTCATAATCAACCGTAAAATCGGTACCCTCCTGCAAAGGAATGGTTCCGGCAAAAACCCTAACCGAGCCTTTGGTTACGTTAATGGCATTGAGCGAAAACTCGGAAGCAATTTCCGACTGGTAAGCGCCTTTGATGATGTACAGGTTTTTATTGCTGAACAGTTGCTGCGCCACTACTTTGGTCGAATCGTATAATTGCGGATAGGTATATTTATCGGCTAGTGCCTGTTCGGCAGGCAAATCGAACTTGGTGGCCAAATCTTTGCCAAAAGGCTCGATCAAAGGAAAAATAACCCGGCCGTTCAACGGATCGATAGTGACGTAGCCGTTGTTGGTATTGTTGACCAGGTTGCTCAGCCCCGATCCGGTGGGCGAATAGCTGCTTTGGGTATTTTGTGCAGGGTTGGAGAAAGGTTTGTTTTCGGCTTCAAAATCGAATACGCCATCGGGCTTGCGCTCTTTTTGCTGGTTCAGCTGATCGAGATTAGTGAGCGATATATATTGCTTCAGCGCTGTTTTTGTGCCTTCTCTAATCAATGGCATTTCTATACCGGTTTTATCGTCGATCCTGAAAATGTCGAGTTTAAAATTCTGCGGACTGATCTGGTAGCCACCGATCGAATAAATATTCTTCATCATCAAATCCCAGGTTGGCAAATTGGTTTTGATGGTTTCGTTTTTCAAGAGTTTAGAAAAAAGCACTTTTGGTGTAGCCTGGTCAAAGGCTACATCGGTAGAAAACTCACCCACTTGGTACTCTACGCCATTGTAGGTATAGCGATAGGAAACAGCCAGTACCTCGTCGGCATTGAGCGCATTATTTAACGAAATATAACCCAATTGAGGCTGGAAAGTATATTCGCGCTCGGTCAGTTTACGGGCATAGGTAAGCTTGGCAAAGTTGTCGGTAGCGCCATTAGCCTGAAAATAGCTGATTACCGAATTGGAATTGGTTTGTCTGGCATCGGCCGGAAGGTTGGCCAGCAAATTGTTGGAAGCCGTTGGGAAAGTAGGATTGGTAAAGCCCGATGGCAACACCGAACCGCCACCCGTTACTTGTGCCGTATTGTAGGGTTGGTTTTCGCCCAAATCCAAAAAGGCCAAGACATCTCTCGAATCTTGGGTATTGCCCGTTTTATTGGTAATCCAAACCTCAATTTTAGTAATCAAAATGCCAGAGAGAATGGTTGGCGGATTGGCCAAGGCCCTGTTATAGTTGTCTCTAAAATACTTGGCCAAAAAGTAGTGCTTGTTGGCTTCGTACTCGCTGCCGCTGATCCTAAACTCGTTCTGCTGTGCGCCGTTGTTGATCTGGATTTCTTTAGATTGCGATTTTTGTTGGGTAAAGACCGCCGCTACATCCAACTTTCCGAATTGGAGCTGGGTTTTAACGCCGAATAAGGCCTGCGTACCATTAATTAAAGTACTGTTAAGCGGCAAACTCACGTTACCGGCCTCTATTTTCTTGATGATGTCATCTTTGCCACCGGTATAGTCGAGCTTGATCTGATTTTCAAAATCGAACTGCGCTTCGGTGTTGTAGTTCATTTTGATCTTCATCTTGGTTCCGATATCGCCCACCACGTCCATTTGGATACGTTGGTTGAAATCGAAGTTGCTCTGTACGCGTTGGCGCTCGTTGAACAAGGGGTTTTCGTTTTTGTTGATCCGGCCCAAGAAAGTAAGCTCGGCTTCGCCCCTTGGCTGGATATCAATAGTGGTCCCGCCAAAAATCTTTTCAAAAACACGGCTGTTTACCTTAACCTGCGGAATAATTCCGGTTTTTCTCACGTCGGCAATCTCGGCATTAGACAGGATGCGCCAGTTTTCGCGTTTAATTTCGCTGTTAACCAAACGCAGGTATTGTTCAATGGTTAAGTACTGTGGCGGCGAGTACAACCTGTTCCCTATTTTTTCTGTGATGACATAGCGTTTGTTTACCGCATCGAATTCTACTTCGCGTTTGACGTTGTCGGGCAAAGGCAAAAAGGGGTTGTTGCTGGTCCGTAGGCCCAACAGCTGTTTTTCGCGTAAATTGAAGGAATTTTTGAGCGAATCAGTTCCTGATTTTGCAGGCGTAACTTGAGCAAAGGCGTTTGTTCCGGCAAAAAGAAAGAAAAGAAGAATTAAGAGTGTAAATTTATTTGTCAATCGGCGTTTGGTTATAAATTCTTCAAAGCTATTTTTATCATTTGCTCTACCGTTAAATCCTGCGTTGCATTTTTAACGGCATGGTCTAGTGCCTTCTCTGCTACCTGCTTGCCAAATCCAAGCATGATCAAAGCAGATAACGCTTCATCTTTAATTGTATTATGTTGAGGCATAGAAATTAACGAATCTGTACCTTCTTTCTTCAGTTTGTCTTGCAGTTCGAGCACGATGCGCTGTGCAGATTTTGCGCCAATGCCCTTAATGCGCTGGATGAGGGCCACATCAGCCTGTATAATGGCATTTTGGATTTCAACCGGCGTAATAGACGATAGCATCATCCGGCAGGTGGTAGGGCCAATGCCCGAAACCGAGATCAGGTGCAAAAAAAGGCGCCTTTCGCCTTCGTCGGCAAAACCGTACAAGGTATGGGCATCTTCCTTAACATGTAGCCAAGTGTAAATCTTGCAGCGCTCTGTTTGAGGCAGGGCCGAATAGGTATTGAGCGAAATATTGATGTGATAGCCTACACCTCCGGCTTCAACCACCACATAAGTTGGGCATTTAAAAGCCAATTTACCATCAATATAATCGTACATGAGCGTTTACTTTTTAGCTATTCTGTTTAATATTCCCCTTCTCTTTACCGGATTAGCATCTTCTTCCTTGGCCTGGACATCGAGTACCGCAATGGTAATCATATTTACAATTTCCCTTACCGAACTGCCCAGCTGCACAATGTGCACCGGTTTTTTAAGGCCCAGCAAAATTGGTCCAACGGCTTCGGCCCCGCCCAACTCCTGTAAGAGCTTATAGGCAATATTGCCCGACTCCAAGTTAGGAAAAACCAATGTATTTGCGGGTGCATCTGCTAATCTACTAAAAGGAAAATTATCTTTTAGCATAGCGTTGTTAATTGCAAAGTTACCTTGCATATCGCCATCTACAATGATTTGGGGATGTTTTTCGTGTAATATTTTTACTGCTTTACGCACTTTTTCAGGCACTTCGCCTTCATTTGACCCAAAATTGGAGTACGAAAGCAAGGCAATGCGAGGCTGGATATTGAATTTGCCCACCGATTTTTCGAGCAGCAGGGTCAAATCTACCAGTTCTTCAACCGTTGGATCTACGTTAACCGTGGTATCGCCGAAGAATACTGGCCCTTTTTCGGTCATCATCATGTACATACCAGCCACGCGGTTTACGCCAGCTTCGGTACCAATTACCTGCAAAGCGGGCTTAATGGTTGATACATAGTTTTTGGTCAAGCCTGAAATCATGGCATCGGCTTCGCCAAACTCGACCATCGATGCGCCAAAATAGTTCCTATCGCGCATGAACTTATTGGCCTCGAACAAGGTAACTCCCCTGCGCTGGCGTTTTTGGTAGAGCGATTCGGCATATTTTTTCATTCTTTCAGGCTCCAGAGCCGGATCTACGATCTGTACGCCTTCCAAATCAAGGGCATTTTCTTCAATAATCTGCTGGATTACTTCTTTGTTGCCCAACAAAATAGGAATGGCAATATTATCGTCTCTTACAATTTGCGCGGCCTTTAAAATCTTGTAGTTATCGGCTTCGGCAAACACCACACGTTTTGGCGCCTGCTTGGCCTTGTTGGTAATGGCACGCATAATCGAATCGTCCATGCCCAGGCGGCGTTTCAGCTCTTCAGCATAAGCATCCCAATCGGTAATGGTTTTGCGGGCCACACCACTGTCGATAGCGGCCTTTGCCACCGCCATAGACACATTGGTCATCAAACGGAAATCCATTGGCTTAGGGATGATATAATCTTTGCCAAACTTGATGTTTTTGGCATTGTAGGCCATGTTTACAGCTTCTGGCACCGATTTTTTGGCCAAATCGGCAATAGCGCGAACCGCCGCGATCTTCATTTCCTCGTTAATGCTGGTCGACCTTACGTCTAATGCGCCCCTAAAAATATAAGGAAAGCCCAGGACGTTGTTTACCTGGTTGGGGTAGTCTGAGCGGCCGGTAGCCATAATCAGATCTTTGCGCGAGCTGATGGCCAAATCGTAGGCAATTTCGGGATTGGGATTGGCCATGGCAAAAACAATCGGGTTTTTGGCCATCGACTTCAACATGTCTGCAGTTACGCAATCTGCCGAAGAAAGCCCGATAAACACATCCGAATCTTTCATCGATTCGGCCAAGGTATTGAGGTTTCTGCTGGTGGAAAATTCTTGTTTGATCGGATCGAGATTGGCGCGGTCATTACGAATGACGCCGCTCCTGTCGCACATCACTATATTTTCTTTTTTGGCGCCTAATGCCACATATAAACGCGAACAAGAAATGGCTGCGGCGCCGGCGCCGTTTACCACGATTTTGATCTTGTCCATTTTTTTCTTTTGCAGTTCGCAAGCATTGAGCAAGGCGGCCGCCGAAATAATAGCGGTACCATGCTGGTCGTCGTGCATCACCGGAATGTTCATTTCTTCTTTTAGCCTGCGCTCAATTTCAAAGCATTCTGGCGCTTTGATATCTTCGAGGTTTATGCCACCAAAAGTTGGCTCTAATGCCTTTACGATTTTCACAAAGTCGTCGACATTCTTGGTATCAAGCTCAAGGTCGAATACATCGATATCAGCAAAAATCTTGAACAACAAGCCTTTGCCTTCCATCACGGGCTTACCCGCTTCGGGGCCAATATCGCCAAGGCCCAACACCGCGGTACCGTTGCTAATTACGGCTACCAGATTGCCTTTGGCTGTATATTTATAAACGTCTTCTTTGTGATCAGCTATTTTCAAACAAGGCTCTGCTACGCCCGGCGAATAAGCCAAGGTCAAGTCTCTTTGCGATGAATAAGGTTTGGTAGGTACGACCTCGATCTTGCCCGGCCGGCCTTGGGAATGGTAATCTAAAGCGTCTTGTTTTCTGTTCGTTTTGCTCATACAGTACAGTTTGGTAACGGTCAAAGTTACAATTATTTTGTCCTAATGTAACTGTTTTTTAATTGTTATCACACGTACCTACAGCGAATTATGCAACAGCTCTCTGCGCTCAAAAAGTATCGAAACAGGTATTTTTACGGAGAGATTTAGGCAAAAATATCAGGTAATCGGACTCTGAAATGAGGCCCCGAACTAGCTTTTAATCTTCAGCACCATACCCGGTTGCAAGACTGCTTTTTTAAGGCCATTTGTTTTTTTGATCTGGGCCACGGTTACGCCGTCAAATTTTTCGGCAATGCCCGACAAGGTATCGCCAGCCTTTACTTTATAGTTAATGAAGCTCGCTTTGGCCGCAGGCTTGGCCTGTTCGAGGGCGGATCCGTAAATCCTTAGCTTTTGGCCCGGAACAATCGTACTGCTGGGCAACTTGTTCCAAACCTTAATATCCTGCACTTCTACGCCGTACAAATTGGCAATAGCGCCCAAGTTCTCGCCGGGTTTAACTTTATGGTAATTAGATTTGACCACTGCCTTTTGTACCGGTGCCTTCTTGCGAAGCTCCCGCACGTCGTCTGTGGAGGCCAAAACCACCTCACGATCCATTTCGATATCGTTATTTAAAACCTCGTAAATTTTGGCAAAGCTTTCTTGTTCTACCTTAGGCATGATGATGCGCTTAGGCAATTCTGCGGTTCCGTTAACGATTTTTTTCTTGTACGAAGGGTTTAGTCCAACCAAGGTTTCTTCTTCGTAGTTCATAGCCTTTGCCAAATCGGCCAGGGCTACAAAATGGCTCACATGAACGGTATCTGTTTTAAGCGTAATTGGCGAGGTCTGCATGGCAATATTATGCGTATTGGCATAGTTCATTACATATACCGTGGCAATAAAAGCCGGCACATAATCTCTGGTTTCTTTGGGCAGGAAAGGCCTGATGGCCCAAAAGTCTCGCGAACCTGCCTTATCAATGGCCCGAGTTACATTGCCTTTGCCACAATTATAGGCCGCAATGGCCAGCAGCCAATCGCCCAATTCTTCGTAGGCATCCCTGAAATAGGCCGCCGCGGCATAACTGGCCTGGATTGGATCCTTGCGCTCGTCTACAAAATTGTCCATGTTTAAGCCGTAAGCTTTGGCAGTGCCGAACATAAACTGCCAAAGGCCTGTGGCACCCACCCTTGAAATGGCATGCGGACTCATAGACGATTCGATAATAGGCAGGTATTTAATTTCGGCCGGAATGTTGTAGGCTTTTAGCGCTTTTTCGAAGATGGGGAAATAGTAGTTAGACAGCCCGAGCATTTTGCCCATCATGTCTTTTCGCCGACTGTAGATGTCGATAAAGTTCTGTACATATTCGTTATAGCTTAATGGAACCGTTTTTTGAATCGAATCCAAACGCAGCTTATACACCAGGTTCTGGTTATAAAACAGGGGCTTGTCTATGAAAGGTACGGCAATGGTATCGTGGGGCAAATTAGCCGTAACGGCCTTGAACAAGGAATCGTTTTGGTTATTTCTGATCGGATTTTGGGCTGTTGCATTGAAAAATGCCACTAAACTTAACGCAAATAGTACGATTTTTTTCATCAGCTTATTATTTGGTTTTAAATGACGGAAACTTCCGCAAGGAAATCCGGCATCAATTTTATTCGGTTTGCCCATGAATGCCATGAGCATGGCCTATCCAGTACCGCCGAAACGGCTAGTCCTAATTTTTATTTAAAAAGCTATGCGACAGGGAAAGTAGCTCCTGCTCGTTAAAATGTTTGGTCATTAACTGAACACTTAACGGCAAACCCGCCTGGTTATTGCCCAAAGGCAAGGCAACTGCCGGAATACCAGCCAGTGAAGCCAGCACGGTGTAAATATCGGCCATGTACATGACCAAGGGGTCTTGGCTATGTTCGCCCATTTTAAAGGCCGGTGTAGGCGTAACCGGGCTCAACAAGAAATCGTAGGTCTTTAACAGTTCTTCTATCTTTTCCCTAATTAAGCGACGTACCTGCTGTGCCTTTTGGTAATAGGCATCATAGTAACCAGCGCTAAGCACAAAAGTGCCCAACATGATCCTGCGTTTCACTTCTTCACCAAAACCTTCAGCTCTCGACAGCTTGTAAAGGCTGTTCAGGCTTTCGGCATCGGTATTGCGATGGCCGTAATGGACACCATCAAAGCGCGAAAGATTAGAAGAGGCTTCGGCAGTGGTTAAAATATAATAGGTTGGCACCAGGTAATCGAGCAGGTTAAACGATACGTACTCAATTTCGTGGCCCAGGCTTTTGAATTGCTCCAAACTGGCGAGTATGGCCTGCTTAATTTCGGGATCAAGGGCTTCGTTATCAATGGTTTCCCGCAACACGGCAATTTTTTTGGGGGCCAGTGGCCTTAAATGCTGCGCATATTGAGGCACTGCAAGCGTGGCTACGGTGCTGTCTTCTTCATCGGCGCCTGCCAATACTTCGAGCAACAAAGCGGCATCGCTAACCGAACTGGTTAAGGTACCTACCTGATCGAAGGAAGAGGCATAGGCAATTACGCCATAGCGAGAAATTCGTCCATAAGTTGGCTTAAACCCGATGTTGCCACAGAAGGCTGCCGGTTGACGAACCGAACCGCCAGTATCGGTACCCAGAGCTGCCAGGCACATATCGGCTTGTACGGCTACTGCCGACCCGCCCGAGGAACCGCCCGATACCCTTGCCTCATCGGCTGCGTTTTTTACCGCACCGAAATAAGAAGTTTCGTTAGAGCCGCCCATGGCAAATTCGTCGCAGTTCAAGCGGCCAATAATGATGGCATCTTCCTGCAACAGGCGTTTTACTACCGTTGATGAATAAGGAGAAATGAAGCCTTCGAGCATTTTAGAAGAGGCAGTGACTTCATGACCGGCATAGCAGATATTGTCTTTGATGCCAATAACCATGCCCGCCAGTTTGCCTGCCGTTCCGTTAGCTAGCTTTTGCTGTACCGTGTCAGCTTGCTGCGTGGCAGAATCAAAAAACACCTCATTAAACGCATTGAGGTGTTTATGAATGCTTATCTGCTCGAAATAATAGGCCAATAATTCCTGTAAATCAAGCTCTTTTTGGTCGAGCTTTGCACGTATCTCGGCTAGTGAAGCAAATTTCTTCAAGACTTGGATTTAAAAGAATTAGGATAGCGTGAATTAAATTAGTTTTTTTCGTCTCTGTTAGTTGGGTTGCCGCCCGAATCTAACCCGTCTTTACCGTCTTTAAATTCTTTTACGCCTCTTCCCAAACCGCGCATCAATTCAGGGATTTTCTTGCCTCCAAAAAGCAACAAAAGAGCAGCGATAATCAAAAGGATCTCTGGTGTGCCTAAGCTGGCAAGAATTGTTGGTTGTACCATGATTTTTTTATATTAAGTTTTTTAAGTCTGATTTTATGGCCTATGAGTAGGTTTCCTTATCCTTGTGGGGTTCGGTTGCCGTTGGCTCATTGGCTGGGGCTTCGCTTGTTTCTGCAGTAGCCTCTTCTGTTGGATGGTGGCGCGCCGCATTTTTCTCAATCTCTGCCTCTTCGTTCAATTCCTTGTCTATATCTACGGCATTTATGTTCCGATGGATTTCACGCTTGACACCTTCCGACGCATCTTTAAACTCTCTGATACCTTTTCCGAGGCCTCTTGCCAATTCAGGCAATTTTTTACCTCCAAATAACAAAAGTATGGCCACCATAATGATGGCAATCTCGCCGCCCCCCATGTTTAGGAACTCTAATAACACCCCTGAATACATCTTTAATCAATTTTTATACAAATATAGACAAATATTAGTTCTTAAAGGTTTAACGCGCAATCCAACCTTCCGGATTTTGTGCCTTATCGCCTTTCCTTACCTGAAATTCGAGCTCTCCTACACCATTGCTATCACCCACTACACCTATAACTTGCTTTGTAGTTACGGTTTCGCCTTTGGATACGCTAACGCTTTTGAGGTTAGAATAAACCGTAAAATATTCGCCATGATTGATCAGGATAAAGTAACGCCCCTGGAAAGGGCTGATCGATGTAACCTTGCCATTAAAAACTGCGCGCACAGCGGTGCCTTCTGCCGTGTTGTAAGTTACGCCATCGCTATTTGCCGTAGCCTGGTCAACTTTATAGGAACCAAAGCGCTGCACAATATAACCCGTAGCTACCGGCGCAGGCAAACTGCCCCTATTATTTTCAAAAGCGGCAGATAATTTGGCAGCTTCTGGAGTTGCTCTCAGCATTTCGCTGGTTGTTGCCGACTTAGGTTTTGCCGGAGCAGCCGGTGCCGGTCTGTTTTCGGCCTTGGCTTTCGCTGCGGCAATCCGCTCTCTTTCCCTTTCCTCTTCCTCGGCTTTTTTCTTGGCGGCGGCAATCTCTCTGTTAATGGCTGCCCTGATTTCCCTGCTTATGGCTTCCTGTTGCTGCCTTTTCTTCTGGATGTCTTGCTTATACTGTTTTTCCTGTTTGCTCAATTGGTTAAGCACTACGGTTTGCTCTATCTTCTTTTTGTCGAGTTTCGATTTTTCGCTTACCTGTTCTTTAAGCAGGCTGTTTTTGTTCTTTAAGTCTTTGTCGAGTACCACAATCTGATTGCTCAGGTCTTTTTCGGTTCCTTGTATATAGGCGGCCTGTTTTTTACGGTACTGACCAAACTGCTGCAGGTATTTGATGCGCTTGTAGGCTTGGTTGAAGTCGCTGGCCGCAAAAACAAACATCATCTTATCGTACGAGTTGCGGTTGCGCTGTGCAAAGCGGATCATATTGGCATACTCCTTTTTCAAATCGCTCAAGCGGTTCTGCAGGTTATGCACCTTACCCGTATTTTCGGTAATCTGCTGGTCCAGATTTTTCATCTCCGAATTAATGGTAGAGATTTTATCCTGCATTAAACGTACCTGGGCCTTGATCGTGTTGATCTCGGTCAGCGTTAGTTTCTTGCCACTAGCGGTTTTATTCAGGTTTTTTTCGGCTAATTCTATCTGCCTCTGCAGGGCTTCTTTTTTTTTGATCAGCTCTTTGCTCGATTGTGCAAAACCGGTTGAACATAGGCCCGTTAACAGCAGGGAAAGGAGTAACTTGTTTAACTTCATTGCACCAAAAATATAAAAATTTAGTTGATAACCTTAAAATTTTTAGGGACGTTGAAAGGGAACTCTACCGGCACATCGCTCTCTATCTTAGTGAATTCGATCTCAATATTGATCTTTTTCTCGCCCGACATCGTATTGATTTTAACGCTTGATGGGAACAGTGCATTGTTTACCGGTGTATATTTTCCATAGCTTACCTTGAGGGCTTGGGCAGCCTTGGCATCGTTCAACGTAACTTCTGATGGTTTGAGCAAGGTGTTAAAGAGCGTACGATAGGCCAGGTCGCCACTGTTGCCACTCAGCACCCATACACCGTTTTCCTGAACCAGATTGGCATCCATGTTCATAAACTCGGGAATGGTATTGCCGGCAAATATGGCCTGCAACAAGCCAAAACTGATCTGCTTGTTGGTAAAGTTGTAGATATAGCTGAACGGCTTTTGGGTATAGGTTTTTTCCAGCTTATTGAGCAAGAGCAAACTATCTGGCGTAATTACCGCCCTGGCAACTTCAACAATGCCACCGGCTGCCGTAATGATTGCCCAGATCTTTTGGTCTTTCTGTATCCGGAGATTGATAGTTACGTTATTCTCCTCGCCATTAATGTCAAGCTTTGCCTTGCCTTTTAAGGCCAGGGTATTAAAAGAAAGGTCTTTTCCCTTAAGCAGGTTAAGGTTGTCCTGCTTTTTATCGGGTTGGGCGGGTTGCTCCTGACTAACCGGAGGTGTGGCCACAATAATCTTTTTGGTCTTGCAGCCCGTCGCAAAAACCACCAATGCCAATAATAGGCTACTTAATATATTTCTTTTCATTGATTTTCTTGTTTAGTTTATCGGAATCATTTCCTGCCTGCTTGGCCTTTTGCCACTGCTCCAGCGCGGCTGTTGTTTCTCCTTTCAGAAAAAGGATATCGCCGTAGTGCTCTAGGTAAACAGGATTTGAAGCCTCATTGTTTTGCAATGCCTTTTCGATCCAGTTAAGCGCCTGTTCGTACTTGCCCTGTTTAAGCAGTACCATGGCATAAGTATCGGCGATGGATGCATTTTGCGGGAGTGCCGCCGCCGCCTTGGCCGCCAGTTGTTCGGCTTTTGTTAAATTCTGATTTCTTAACGCCAAATAATAGGCATAATTGCTCAAGGTCAAATAATTGGCAGGATCAAGCGAAATGGCCTTATCGAAAGCCGCATCGGCCTCCTTGAGCTTGGCCTGATCTATAAAAACCTCGGCCTGCAGGGCAAAAATCATGGCCTTTAAGCTATTGTCGTCGGCATCTAGCTGCAAAGCCGATTTGATTTCCAGTGCGGCTTCGGCATTTTGCCCGTTTCTATGCAATGCAAAGGCCTTGTAATAATATAAAATGGCCTGATTGGGATAAATGGCCAAGGCATCATCGCCGGTTTTAATGGCTTCTGTGTATTGGCCCAGTAAAGTTTGGATGCTCAATACCTTTTCCCAGGCCATATACAGCTGATCTGACAGCTTTAAAGCGGCCATGTACTGCGCTTTGGCCTGATTGAGGCTGCCTTGCTGGTAATATACATCGCCATAGAGGAGGAGGAGCTTTGGCTCGTTAGGATGCGCCTTTAAAGCCGTTTGAGCCAAAACCGTAGCATCTTTAGCTATACCCGGATTGCTAAATTTGGCCAACATGGCACTGATAATCTTGGTTTTATTGGCCACGGGCATCGCCGGATTTGCAAATGCACTCTTTAAGGCTTCTACAGCCAGTTCGTTGTTCTTTTGCGATTGATAAACATCGGCCAAGGCCAGGCCTATTTCGTAATTATCGGGTTCTAGTGCCTTGGCTTTTTGCAAGAGCGCCAGCGCCTCGGCCTGTTTGTTCTTTTCTAAAAGGATGCCGCTTAAATAGAGGTAGTTTTTGACATCGGCAGGGCCCTCGCTAATCATCTTGTTCAAGGCTTCGTCGGTTGCCGGGGTTTTGCCCTGCACGGCAATGCGCTGCTTGGCTAGGGCCAGCTCTTTTGACGAGCCAAATTTCTTTTCTACGGCATCGTAGGCCTTCTGGGCTTCTTCGGTTTTGCCGGCAATGGCCAATGCACTGGCCTTGTCGAAATAATATTCTTCGGTTTCTGGAGCGAGCTTTACCAATTGGTCGAGCACCGGTATCAAAGCTTCCATGTTGCCGTTGCGCTTGTAAATCTCCGATTGCAGTTTCAGATACCAAACGTTTCCGGGGTTAAGGGCGATGGCTTTTTTAATGGCCACTTCTGCATCCAACAGCTTGTTCTGACGCAGATTAAGCGAAGCCAATTCAAAATAAGCCGCATGGTTTTTGGCGTCCATGGCCACCACCTTGTTAAAGCTAACGTTGGCATTGGCATAATTTTCGGCCATTTTTTCTTTCAACCCCGCAAAAAACAGTTCCTTAACGGCATTGTTCTCTCTCGAAGGAAGCGTTACAGGTTCTTGCGCCTTTGTAAGGGCGCAACAGAGAAAAACCAATACCCAAACAAGTTTAAATTTCATCCCTTTTTAGTTGTGCATGCATTAACGCTTCATTCAAAATTATAATATTAATTATTTTCCCGTATGGCCGTAGCCACCGGCACCCCGCAGGGTATCGCCCAGTTCGGTGGCCAGTTTCCAGTTAACGGTTTCGTGCTTGGCCACTACCATCTGTGCAATCCTTTCGCCATCTTTCACCACAAAATCAGTGTCAGACAGGTTAACCAGCAACACCTTGATTTCTCCACGGTAATCGGCATCAATGGTTCCCGGCGAATTGACAATGCCTATGCCGTGCTTAAAGGCCAGTCCGCTTCTGGGCCTGATCTGCGCTTCGTAGCCTACCGGCAACTCGATGTGTAAACCCGTTGGAATTAAAATACGCTGCAAAGGTTTAATCGTAATGGCTTCATTAATGAAAGCCCTTAAGTCCATACCCGCGGCATGTTCGGTTTCGTAAGCCGGCAAAGGATGGGTTGAGTGGTTGATGATCTTGATGTTTAACATGGGCTAGCCTTTTTTTAAGATTTTCATTAAGCCGTCTTTCTCTACATAATAAATACCTGCAATAAAAACGACGAGCATGGCATTGCCGATATAAATATTGCGGTGAAAGATGAAAAACGAGGAGAATACAATGGCGGTAGAAATTACCAAATAAGCCAAAATCTTTTTCAGGTTATAGGGTATCGGGTAATATTTCTGCCCCAGCACGTACGATAAAACCATCATCACAAAATAGGCCAGCATGCTGGTCCACGCCGAGCCCATGTAACTGAATCTGGGTATCAGCACAAGGTTAAGCACAATGGTAATGATGGCACCTGCTACCGAAATATACAGGCCAAAACGGGTTTGGTCTGAAAGACGGTACCACACCGAAAGGTTCATGTAAATGCCCAGGCAAACATAGCCCAGCAACAGGTAAGGTACCGCAGGCAAGCCTACCCAAAACTCGGCAATGTGCTTTTCGTCTCGACTGATGAAATATTTAAGGATTTCGATATTGGCAATCAGTGCCACAAAAATAATGGCCAAAGCAATTACAAAGTACTGCAAAATGGTGGCATAGGTATTCTTGGCGTCTTTGTGCTTAGCATGACTGAAAAAGAAAGGCTCGGCGCCCAGCCTAAAGGCCGTAATAAAGATGCTCAGAAAGATAGCAATTTTGCATACGGCTCCATAAATACCCACTTCGCCGTTGGCAATCGCAGGGGGCAACAGTTTGTTCAATACGATCTTATCCAAGTTCTCATTAACAATGAAAGAAAGATTGGCCACTAAAATTGGCCAGCTGTAGGAAAACATGGCCGCAAACAATTTTTTATCGAACCTAAGCTGCAATTGCAAAAATTGGGGAATCAGGTAAATAAAGGTTACGATGCTGGCAATAAGGTTGGCAATAAACACATAGCCCACCCAATGGTGCCTGTACCATGTAGCCAGCCAATCGGCACCTAACCAATGGTGCTTAATAATTGCCGGAACGCCATAGATAAAAAACAGGTTAAACCCTACAAAACAGCCGATATTGAGAAATTTGGCTACGCTGTAGCGAACGGCCATTTCGTCGGCACGCAGTTTGGCAAAGGGGATAACGCTGATGGCATCGATGAACAAGATCCACAGGAAAAAATTAACATACTGCTTATAATCGGGTATTTCGCTGGGCTTATTGGCCAGGTAGCCGGCAATCTGTTCGTTAAACACAATACCGGTTAACAGAAACAAGGTAGAAACAAAGGCAATACAAAGAAACGAATTGTTGTATACCTCCTGTTTCTTGTCTTCAAACTTGTTGAGGTACCTGAAATAGGTGCTTTCCATACCAAAGGCCAAAATGGCATTGATGATGGAAGCATTGGCATAGATGTTCGTAAAAATTCCATACACACCCTTGGGATAAACCCTGGTGTAAATTGGGGTAAGGATAAAGTTGAACAGCCTGGAAAGAACCGTACTTATGCCATAAACAGCGGTTTGACCAATAAATTTTTTATATACAGACAATGTAATTTAGATTTTAGATTGACGATTTTAGATTGACGATTTTAGATTTTGGATTTCAGATTAGGCTCGAGCTTTTTGCAATCGTAAACCGTCAAGCTAAATCGTTAATCAGTTTTACCACAACAGATTCTTTTTGATAACTTCAAAGTTGCGATAATTTTTAATTTCTCCATCGGCTACTTCTACATTTTCTACTACCGATTTTTCGGGGCCTTCCTTGCACCAATCTAAAAAGAGCCCCAGTATGGTTTCACTGGCTTCGGCTTCGATGTAAACGGTCCCATCTTTTTGGTTCTTTACCCAACCCTTTACGCCCATTTGGTCGGCTACGGCTTTGGTACTTGCCCTAAAGAAAACACCTTGTACTTTACCTGTAACTTTTATATTGATATGTTTCATTTCGTTATTAGTTGGTTGGTTCGTTGTTGGTTGGTTAGGGTCGATGGTTTTTAGTAAATAGTAGTTAGTTAGTTAGTAACTAATAACTATAAACTGGGTTAAAAATTCATTTCTAGCAATCTTTTTTTCTCTAGCAAAAACTCTTCCCAAACTTCGTTTAGTATTTGTGCTGCAGGCTTAATTTCATCCAGCATAGCCGAAACCTGCCCAATTTCTAGCTCTCCCTGTTCCATATCGCCCTCAAACATGCCCAGCTTTGCCCTGGCCCTGCCCAAAAGCGCGGCCAACTGTTCGGTGCTGGCACCTTCGGCCTCGGCTTGTCCAACCGCAGCCGCAAATTCATTCTGGAGCAGGCGTACCGGCACCAGTTTTTTCAGCCTCAATTTGGTATCGCCCTCGGCCGCATGGATAATTTTTGCTTTAAAGTTGGGATGGCCCGACGATTCTTCGGCAACGGCAAAAGCCGATCCTATTTGAACCCCAGCCGCGCCTAAGGCCATGGCCGCCAACATGGCGCGTCCGCTGCCTATACCCCCGGCAGCAATTACCGGAATTTTTACGGCCTTGGCAATCATCGGGATAAGGCACATGGTGGTAGTTTCTTCGCGCCCGTTATGCCCGCCGGCCTCAAAACCCTCGGCCACAATGGCATCAACACCTTCAGCTTCTGCCTTGAGCGCAAACTTGGTATTGGCAATAACATGGACTACCGTAATTTGATTCGATTTTAAAAAAGATGTCCAGATGGCAGGATTACCTGCCGAGGTAAATACAATTTTTACGCCCTCTTCTACCAAAATATCCATAATTTCCTGAATATTGGGATAAAGCAAAGGTACGTTTACCCCAAATGGATGTTCGGTAGCCACCTTACATTTTCGGATATGCTCGCGAAGAACTTCCGGATACATAGACCCGGCGCCTATAATACCCAATCCACCAGCATTCGAAACCGCCGAAGCCAGCCTCCAGCCGCTGCACCAGATCATTCCGGCCTGTATGATGGGATATTTGATGTTGAATAGTTTGCAGATGGGGTTCATGTTTGATTTACCTTATTTAAGTACTTCTGGATTTACAATATGTGTTGGCCTGCCTTTGCTGTAGTTGACCACGTTTTCGAAGGCTTTGCCAAAATACAGTTCATAGCTGTTTTGCTCTACATAGCCCAAATGCGGGGTGCACACTACATTGGGGAGCGTTAACAATTCAAAATTAGCATTTTTAACGGGTTCGTTTTCATAAACGTCGATACCGGCAAAACCAGGTCGGCCGGCTTTTAGGCATTTGAGCAGCGCGCCACTTTCAATCAACTCGGCCCTCGCGGTATTGATCAATACGGCGGTAGGCTTCATGAGGCTCAGGTCGCTTGCCTTCACGATGGCCATAGTCTGTTCATTGAGACGCAGGTGCAAGGTAACCACATCGGCTTCGCTAAAAAAAACGGCTTTACTAGGAGCGGCTTCGAAGCCATCGGCTATGGCATTGGCCCGCGACTGTTCGCTTCCCCAAACCAAAACCATGGCGCCAAAAGCCTTGGCGTAATTGGCTACCAGCTTGCCTATTTTGCCATAGCCCCATATACCAATGGTTTTTCCGTAAACACTGGTGCCCATGTTGGTTTGCCAGTTTCCAGCTTTCATCGCGGCAATGGCATTGGGCAGTTGCCTCAGGGTATTCATGAGGAGGAGCCAGGTTAGTTCGGCAGGGGCTACCGGCGAACCCACGCCTTCGGCCACGGCCACGTTATAGTTGTTGCAGGCTTCCAAATCCAAGTGTCCGGCTATTTTACCTGTCTGACTAATCAGCTTCAGGTTGGGCAGCTGTTTAAGCAAAGCAGCCATAATGGTTGTCCGCTCTCTGATCAGCACCAATGCTTCTACATCTCGCAACTTGGTGGCAAGCAAAGTCGGATCTTTTTCGGTATCGTTCAGGATTTGTACTTCGTGGCCATCCAACAGTTCGAAACAAGCCAAGGTTTTAACTACATCCTGATAATCGTCTAATATGGCTATCTTCATGGTCTATCTCATTAAAATAAACGTTGGACCTGGTCGCTTTCCAGTTTAAAATCGGCCGAGAGCTGCACCAGGTTCAGGCCTGGCTTTTTGCCAACTTTGAGGCTTCCAAAAGTTGAGTCGATATTTAAAAACATGGCGCCGTTTAAAGTTGCCCATTGCAACAAATCGGCAAAAGGGATTTGCAAACGGTCTTGCAGGGTTTTCATTTCGGCCAAAATATTAAGCTGATGGTTGCTGGCCAAGCTATCGGTACCTAAAGTTAAAATTACCTGCTGAGCCTTGAACATTTTTACATCGGGCAAACAGTTTTCGATATACAGATTAGCATTAGGGCAAAGGCACCAATACAAATTAGCATGTGCTTGTTCGGCAAATTGCACATCTTCCAGCTCGCTCATGGTATTATGCACCAACAGCGTATTTAACGTTTGGTTGAGCTGGGGCAAATGGTAGCGGATTGCATTCTGGCCCGAGGCCTGTGCTTCGTGTGGAGGAATGCCTACACTGGTAAAAAAATCGGCCAATTTACCTGTTCCCTTGCTAAAAAGCTCGTTTTCGCCAGCCGTTTCCTGGTTGTGAATGCTCAAGATATCATCTTCGGTATGGTTCTTTTTAATTTCGGCAAACAGACTTGAAGAAACCGAATATGGCGCATGAGGTACCACAGAAGCCTTGAGTGGCAAGAAATCGGCCTTTAGTTTTAGGCCAGCTTCTATTACCGGTGCAGCTGATCTGCTGAAGCCAAAAACTTCAACAAAGGTATGGTAATAGATTTTGCTTTGCAGCTTAACAGGTTTCGAATCCAGTTGATTGGAAATATCGCCGACGGCAACAATGCCATTGGCATACATGGCTTCATCGGCTTTTTGCATAGCCGCGATTATTTCGTCTTCGGGCTGTGCACGCAAGGCCAAAATCTGTCTGATGAACTGGGGCAGGCCGGTATGTTCGTCGATTTTCTTGAACAGGTGCGAGAGCTCCAAATGGCAATGGGTGTTAACCAAACCCGGAATAATGGCTCCTTTATACTTAACAATGCCTTCAAGCTTCATTTCTTGAGCTTGTTCGGGCGTGAGCACGGCGGTAATGGTTCCATCGGTATCAAGGCCAATTACGCCATTTTGGACAGGAGCTGTTTCAACCGGAAAAATCCAGTCGGCCGAAATGTAATGTTGCATGCCACAAATTAAGCGCATTCTGTTCGAAACCTAAGAAGTTTATCTGTTTTTTGACGACAAAATCAGCAAGTTGTAGAGAAACGCTACAACAGCAAACCTCATCAATAAATTTATTACACTGATTATCAATTAATTGAAAATAATTTTTCTTTTGGCACCATTATGCGCTATAGCTCAGTATAATTATTTATTTCAAAACCCTAATTTAAAAATACAGTTATGAAAAAATTATTTTTAGCCGCTACGTTAGCATTCGCAGGATTTTCGGCAGCACAAGCAAGTGAAGCAAAATCAAAATCAAACCCAATCGAAATCGTTACTACCGTTCAAGACAGCGTAACCAAAACGCCGGTAAAATTGGAAGATTTGCCAGAAGGCATAAAAACTACTTTGGCTTCTGAGCCTTACAAAGCCTGGACAGCTACTGCTGCTTTCTTGGTCAAAGACGAAAAAGCCAAAAAAGAGTGGTACCAAATCGATGTGAAGAAAGAACAAGAAACCGGTTCTATCAAACTTGACAAAGACGGTAAACCTGTTGAATAGCTAAAAAAATCAACAGCATAATTGAATAGCAGAAAACACAATTATACTTTAACAAAGGCCAGATTTATCTGGCTTTTGTTATTTTTGTATCATGTCAAAATTCCTGATTGTTGAAGACGACTCCACTTTTGCGCAAATTATTGAAGGCTTTTTAATTAAAAGTGGTTTCGAGGTCTTATTGGCATCAAATACCAAACAGGCGTACAAACTAATTGGCGAACAGGATTTCGAGCTGTTGCTGGTCGATTATCGCCTGCCCGACGGCACCGGGCTCGACGTGCTCAAATATGCCCGCGAAAAAGGCATTTTCACCCCTACCATCATAATGACCAGCTTTAACGATGTGCGTACTGCCGTAAAATCGATACAGCTGGGTGCATTCGACTACATTACCAAACCGGTAAACCCCGACGAGTTGCTGATGGTTATCAAAAACTCGCTGGCCAAAGACGAAGCTGAACCTGTGTCCACAGACGATAACTTTATTAAAGGCAAAAGCGAAGTAGCCGAAAAACTGCATCAGCACATTGCCCTGGTAGCTCCAACCGATATGTCGGTGATTATACAGGGCGAAAGCGGCACCGGCAAAGAACATATTGCCAAAACCCTGCACCTGCAGAGCAAGCGCAGCACCAAGCCTTTTGTCGCCATCGATTGTGGCACCTTATCGAAAGATTTGGCCGGCAGCGAGCTTTTTGGCCATACAAAAGGTGCATTTACCGGTGCGCTGAACGATAAAAAAGGACAATTCGAGGCCGCTAATGGGGGTACTTTGTTTTTAGACGAAGTGGGCAACCTGAGCTACGAAGTGCAGGTAAAGCTACTAAGGGCCCTACAAGAGCGTATTATTCAGCCTATTGGCAGTACAAAAGCCATCCCTGTAGATGTGAGGATCATTGCCGCCACCAACGACGATTTGGCCAACAGCATCCAGCAAGGCGAATTTAGGGAAGACCTTTACCACCGCCTAAACGAATTTAAGATACAATTGCCTGCCTTGCGAGATCGAGGCAAGGATTTGGAACTGTTTATCAACCACTTTATTACGCTAAGCAACAAAGAACTGAGCCGGAACGTACAGGCTATTGAACCCGATGCCAAACAATTGTTGCTGGATTACGATTGGCCAGGCAATTTGCGCGAGCTCAAAAACGTGATCAAAAGAATGGTGCTTTTAAGCCCTGGCCAAACGGCCGGAATGGCAAGCCTGCCCGACGAAATGAAAATGGCCGTAAGCCAGCTGTCGAAAAACAGCAGCACCGACCTCAAAGCCGTAAACGAGCAAAACGAGAAACAGCTCATTACCGAAACCTTGCAAAAAGTAAGGTTCAATAAATCAAAGGCGGCCAAGCTGCTTAATATTGACCGGAA
Source organism: Pedobacter sp. TM02 (assembly GCF_059705275.1). Lineage (NCBI taxonomy): Bacteria > Pseudomonadati > Bacteroidota > Sphingobacteriia > Sphingobacteriales > Sphingobacteriaceae > Pedobacter > Pedobacter sp. TM02. The sequence goes on along the minus strand of NZ_AP046530.1, from coordinate 326,456 downwards.
AACGCTTTACAGCAAAATGGAACGCTACGGCATCGAATAATCTATTTCATCGATCATTACCAGCAACTGATTTAGCTCTTTAATAAGGCTAATGGCCTGATTCTTTATCTTCTCGTCAACCTGGGGGCTTTCCGCTATTGCAAGCTCCAGCTTTCTGAACTTTGCCGCCAGCGCGGCAGCCCCAACCTGCGCAGTACGTCCGGCCAAACGGTGTACAATAAGTCGGCAATTGGCTTTGTCGTGTTTTTCGATGCTTTCCTTAAGCATTGCGCTATCCTGCTGGCAATCGGCCTGAAACTGGTTCAGTATCCTTTGCAGCAATTGTTGATCGCCCAAAGTCATCTTTTCAATGGTGCTCACATCAAACGCTACCTGTTCTTCAATCACCATCATTCTTTCGAAAATAGACAAGAGGTCTTCTGTTTTAAAAGGCTTTGTAATCAACCCATTAAATCCTTCGGCTAAAATAGCCTGCTGTTCATCGGGCAGTACCTGCGCCGTAATGGCGTAAAACTTAACATGCGAAGGCATTTTATGCTTCAGGATGCGGTGCAGTTCCAAGCCTGACATTTCTGGCAGGCGCATATCAATGAGCACATAATTTACATCGCTGTGTTCGGCATTGAGTATGGCTTGTGCAGTGTTAAAGGTTTGATAAGGGATATCGTGTTTTTCGAAAATCAATGCGCAGAGCTCTAAAATCAATTGGTCATCGTCTATCATCCATACTTTGCCGGTATTGACAATGGGGTTTTGGCCAATGGCTTCCAGTTCGTTTTCGGGTTTTTCGGCATGTCGATATTTCAGGTGGAAAGTAAAGGTAGTACCCTTCTCTTTTTGGCTCTTCACGTTAATGTGGCCACCCTGGCTTTCTACCAAAGATTTGACAATGGCCAAGCCCAAACCCGTTCCGGTTTGGTTATGGATGTATTTTTCGTTGCTTTCTAGCTGTTCAAACTCGTTAAAGATCCGTTGGATGTGTGCTTCGTCAAAACCAATACCCGTGTCTTTGATTACAAAGTTAAAATGCACAAAACCGCCATGCTTTTTTAGCGACAGATCGAAATTAATCTGGCCTTTTACCGTAAATTTAATGGCATTGCCCAACAGGTTGAACAAAATCTGCTTCAATCTAAAAGCATCGCCTAAGGCATACTGTACCCCATCCAAGTCAAAGGCTGCAACCAAACCAACCTGCTTCTGCTCGGCCAATGGGCGCATAACCTCTATCACCTCATCAAGTACTTTGCCTACGTTAAACACTTGTTGGCTAAAAGTAAACTCGCCCGAAATGATACGGTTGTAATCGAGCACCTCATTTACAATCTGCAATAAATGCATTGCCGATTGGTAAATGGCATCCACATTTTTTTGGTTCGGCTTATCCTGTTGTGCAATCAGTTCGGCATAGCCTAAAATAGACTGCAGGGGCGTTCTGATTTCGTGGCTCATGTTAGAAAGGAAGCGCTGCTTGGCCTTGCTGTGGTATTCGGCCTCGTCTTTGGCAGTTTCGAGGTCCTTCCGGTAGCGGTTAATGCTGGCAATATCTGTTAGGATGAGGTACACCAGCACAATGGTCAGGAAGAAAAAACCGATCAGCAAAGCCGTAATCTGCCCTGCGCCTTTATTCACGACGGCTTTGGCCTGGTTGTTTTTCAGGTCTACCTGCGCTACCGCATCTGCCTCTACCTCTTTCAGGATATTGAGCATTTGGGTGGTAATCAGCGTACTGGCCGTAGCCAAATCGGCTTCCCTTTTCAAAAACCTGGCGCTTTTTTCTTTCTGCTCGGTTTCAATGGTTCTTAAAATGGTGTCGATGTGGTTGGCAATGCTATCTTCAACCTGCGTATTTAAGGTATCGCGCTTGATCTTAAATTCTTCATTGATGATTTTATAGACTTCTGATTTCTTCTTGCCAAACAGCTTGCTTAAAAATCCCCTCGATTTTTTCTCCTCTTCGGGCGCTACAATGGTAGTCGAAGTAGACGTTTCGGTAGTCAGCAACGCACTATCGCGTTGTTGGCCGCGCTGGGCAATCAGATCGCTCAGCTTGCTTACTTCTTCTGAAAACGATTTGGTATTAACCAGGGTTTCGCGTACTTGCATGTACATCACAAACTGCTGGTCTTTATCATCAAGCAATCTTTTAATAGACCTGATGCGGCGCAATTGGGCCTTGTCTTTGGCATAGAGCTTAGCCAAGGTATCTAAATTACCACGCGAAGCGCGCGATTCCCTGATAAACTCGGCGCTCTTTCCCTTGTTGTTGATGGCCTGGTCGCGTTGCAACTGGTCGAGTTTTGAAATGCTGTGCGACAACTGGTTTACCATTTTGAGGCGCTCGTTTGGTGCCGAAATCTCTTCAACGGTGCGCAACATCTTCTTAAAGGCAAACCTGCTGATGGCCCAAGCTGTTAAAAGCGCAAAACAAGCCAATAAGAAGCCTATCACCACTTTGCTCTTTGCTACCGTAAAAAAACGCCTTTTGATATTGGTCTGCATTAAAATTGTTTCACGCTAAATAACCCTTAGTTAACGCAACGGTTTAGAAAATGTAGTTGCGTTTAAATTTCGGTTTCGTTTCTAACCGATTATCTGTAGTTTTATCACAGCTATTTTCAGGCCAAAATGAACAGAATAGACAGACTTTTTGGAATATTAATCTTATTGCAGTCAAGAAAATACGTAACTGCCGAAAAAATTGCCGACCAGTTCGACATCAGTATACGTACAGTTTACCGCGATATGCGGGCGCTTGGCGAACAGGGCGTTCCCATTAGTTTTGAGCCCCATAAAGGCTACTTTATTGTACAGGGTTATTTTTTGCCGCCAATTTCGTTTAATTCTGACGAGGCCAATGCGTTATTGCTGATGGAACGATTCTTAACGGGCTTTGGCGATAAATCTATTGCGCACCATTACACCACGGCACTCAACAAGGTAAAAGGCGTGTTGCGCAGCAGCCAAAAGGAAAAGCTCGAAAACCTGAACGAAAACATCAGGCTGCAGCTACCCGAAAGGCTGAAAAACGACACCGAATACCTCTCAGCACTCCAAAATGCCATCAGCGCCAAATGTATTGTAGAAATAGACTATAAAAACAAGAAAGGCGAAGCCAGCAAAAGAGAGGTTGAGCCAATAGGCCTGATCTTTTATGCTTTTAGCTGGCATTTGATAGCCTGGTGCCACCTGCGCAACGAATATCGCGATTTCAAGGTTATCAATATCGTATCGGTTAAATGCACCGAAACCCCCTTCCGCAAAAGTGAGCACATGGCCCTGAACGACTACATGAAGATATTGCCAGTGGATTATTAAGGTATCATCATGCCTGACCTCGATTCCTGCATCTCATCAAATCGTTTTTTATGCTTTCGTTGATTTTGAAGCGCAGTTTGAAGCCTTGATTCTTTGGTCCATTTCTCATCAAGGAGAAAGGACTAGCCTGCAGGCTAGGTGGCGAAAAACAAAATGCTGCTAAAATTTTTCATCCCGAATTTCGCACTGCCATAGGGTTGTCAGTAAGCGCTCGTTACTTTGTTTAAACAAATAGCAAAACGATGAACATGATTGAACTTTTATTGACCGAATTGGCGCAAGAAGCCCAAACAACCCGTAAAATGCTGGCTTTGGTACCTGCCGACAAATTGGATTGGGCGCCGCACGAAAAAAGCATGAAAATGAAAGACCTGAGCGTCCACATAGCCGAGTTGCCAACCTGGGTAACCCTAGCTTTAAAAACCGACGGCCTGGATTTTGCCACAGAGCCCTACAATCCAACCTCAGTAAGCAATGCCACCGAGTTGCTTGCCCTCTTCGAAAAAAGCTACGAAGATGGTCGTTCGAGCCTCAGCCAAGCAACAGACAAAGACCTGAGCGGCACTTGGGTTTTGCGCAACGCCGATCAGATTTATGCCGCCATGACCAAGTACGAAACCATCAGACATGCCTATAGTCAAACCATTCATCACAGGGCACAACTAGGCGTTTACCTGCGTTTGTTAAACATTCCAATTCCAGGAAGCTATGGCCCCAGTGCAGACGACCCAAGCTTTTAAATCCTGTACCTTGACAACCTTTTTGGCTACTTTGGCCCTAAGGGTTGTCAAAGTTTGGCTTGGCATTGTTTTAAACGTTGCCCGAAGCCTGATTTATTCTGAGGTTGGGCACCCGCGACTTGATTGACGGTATTTCAGCCCTAAAAATCCATAGCATACTGGTTTTGCATCAAAGATTTGATCGGCAAAACTCAGTATTGTTGCTGTTTATCGGATTAGAATTGGTTACTTTGTAAGATATTTCATAATCTTTACCCCATGTCTGATTCTACAACACGATTAAACAAATACATTAGCGAAAGCGGTTTATGCTCAAGAAGAGCGGCCGACAGGTACATTGAACTTGGCCAGGTTTTTATTAACGGGCGCAAAGCTAAGGTAGGCGACAAAGTGTTTTTTGGCGATGTGGTAAGCGTAAATGGCCAAACCATTGAGCCACAACAGGCAGAAAACACCATTCTTTTGGCTTATAACAAGCCTGTAGGCATTACCAGCACCACCGAAGCGAAGATCAAAGACAACATTGTAGATCATGTAAACCACAGCGAGCGGGTATTCCCGATTGGCCGGCTGGACAAGGACTCGCAAGGTCTTATCTTTTTAACCAACAACGGCGACCTGGTTAACAAAATACTTCGTGCAGGCAATAACCACGAAAAAGAATATGTGGTTACCGTAAACAAACCCCTTACCGATCAGTTTATTGAAGGCATGGGCAAGGGTGTACCGGTTTTGGGCGTGATGACCAAAAAGTGCAAGGTAACCAAAGAAGCAGCCAATGTTTTCAGAATCGTGCTTGTACAAGGCCTCAACAGGCAAATCCGTCGCATGTGCGAGCATTTTGGCTATGAGGTAACGAAACTGGAGCGCGTTCGGATTATGAACATCACCTTAAAGGGCATTCCGGTCGGCGATTGGCGCGAGCTTACGCCAGAAGAGTTGGCGCAAATTACCAAACAATTGGCCAAATCGAGTTCTGAGAAACCTGCAACCCCTAAAAAAGAAAACCAAAGATCGGCCGCTCCAAAGACCGAAAAACCCGCACAGCGCTTTGGCAAAGAGAAAACCCCAGCAGCAAAAGGCAAGGCCAAAGCCAATGGTGGCCCAAGCAAATCAAATACCACAGGAAGCGACTGGTTTAAATCTGGACCCAACAGAAGGCCTACCCGACCAGGCAAAGGCAAATCGGGCGCACCTGCAGCCAAAACCCGCAGCCCCAAAAGATAATTTAATACCGATGTCAAAAAGTTCAGGTTTGGGCGTCATTTTATCAACGAACCCATTGCTAACGAACTAATATGAGTATCTTTGCACCGTAACATGCTTAGCACGAAGAAAATAGATATCCGTTCGCTTGATTTGGCGCAATTGCAGCAGCACTTTGCCGAAATGAAAGAGCCCGCCTACCGAGCAAAACAGGTTTACCAATGGCTTTGGGAAAAATCGGCACGTAGCTTTGACGAAATGAGCAACCTGTCTAAAGACCTGCGTAAAAAGCTTGCAGACAATTACGCCATTAACGTTGTCGAGATCAACAGCGCACAGTTTAGCAACGACCACACCATCAAAAATGCCTTCCGTTTGTACGATGGCAACATTGTGGAAGGCGTATTGATTCCTACCGACGAAAGGATGACAGCCTGCGTAAGCTCGCAAGTGGGCTGCAGCCTCACCTGCAAGTTTTGTGCAACCGGCTATATGGACCGCAAACGTAACCTTAATGCCGACGAAATTTACGATCAGGTGGTGCTGATTGACCAACAGGCTAAAAAGAACTACAATATTCCCTTAACCAATATCGTATACATGGGCATGGGCGAACCATTGCTTAACTATGCCAACGTATTGAAATCTATTGAACGAATTACCGCTCCCGATGGGCTGAACATGTCGTACAAGCGAATTACCGTTTCTACTGCAGGCATTGCTAAAATGATCAAAAAACTGGGCGATGATGGCGTAAAGTTCAACCTGGCCCTGTCGCTACACGCCGCCAACGATAGCAAGCGACACGAAATCATGCCTATTACCGAACACAATTCGTTAAAGGCATTGGCCGAAGCCTTGAAATACTATTTCTCCAAAACCAAAAATCCGGTTACCTACGAATACATCGTCTTCAATAATTTTAACGACGAAATACAGGATGCCATGGAGCTGGCCAAATTTTGCAAGCACGTGCCTTGCAAGGTAAACCTCATTGAGTACAACCCTATTCAATTTGCCGATTTCATCAATGCCAAAGGCGACAAAATAGATGCTTTTGCCAATTACCTGCGCAGCCAGGGCATCAACACCAACATCAGGAGAAGCCGTGGCAAAGATATCGATGCAGCCTGCGGACAGCTGGCTGTAAAAGAAACGGCTTAAATTTTCGCAAATGTATTCGGCGTATGCCAACAATTGCTTAAATTGTAGGTATGATAGCCATCAAGCGCTTAGCCGAAGATACGATCAACCTGCTCTTCCCATTGCTCTGCAATGCTTGTGGCACGCATTTGCATTATGGCGAAAAAGAAATCTGCAGCCATTGCCTTTACGACCTTCCCTACACCGATTTCCATTTATATCCAGACAACCCGGTAGCAAAACAATTTTGGAGCCGTATACCTTTTAACGCGGCCATGGCGATGCTCTATTTTAAGAAAGGCAACAAAGTGCAACAATTAATGCACGGCCTTAAATATAAAGGCAAAACCGAAACAGGCAGACTGTTGGGCCATCTTTTAGGCCAAAAACTGCTTCAAAATCCAGCGTATGCCGGTATCAGCGCCATTGTGCCTGTACCTTTGCATGCGCGCAAAGAAAAACAAAGGGGCTACAACCAAAGCCTGTTCATTGCCAAGGGCATAGCCGAAGTTTTGGATGTTCCGGTAAAAAATGCTAACTTATTACGCCAAAAGGCCACCAGCAGCCAAACCAAAAAATCGAGATATACCCGGCACGAGAACATGGAATCGGTTTTTGAGGTGAGGCATCCTGAAGAACTAAAAGACGGGCATATTCTTTTGGTCGACGACGTAATTACCACCGGATCAACACTAGAAGCCTGCGGCCAAACGTTATTAAACATTGGTGTTAAAAAATTAAGTATAGCTACCCTTGCTTTTGCAGAATAAGATGAGAATAAAACTACTGCTTCTGAGTATCTTAACCAGCCTGATCTTTGCGGCCTGCAACAAGGACGAGGAGCTGACTCTAGACTTGGATGCCAAACTCAACTTCTCATCAGACAGCGTGTTATTCGATACGGTTTTTACAGCAGTAGGCTCAAGCACCAGGAGATTAAAAATCTACAACCGAAACTCGAGGGCCATTAACCTCAACCAAATCCGTCTAAGCGGAGGCAACAATTCGGCTTTTAGCCTGAACATTAACGGACAAGCGGTTTCAGAAACCAATAACCTCAAAATAAACGGCAACGATTCGATCAACGTCTTTGTCAAAGTCAACATCAACCCAACCCAGCAAGACCTCCCTTTTATTGTGCAGGATTCGATTTTGTGCTATTTTAACGGCAAAAAGCAACGCATTGCACTGGTGGCCTACGGACAGAATGCGGTGTTTATCAACAGCGCCACCATTAAGAACAATACGGTTTGGAACAGCAAGCTACCCTACATCATCTACAAATCGCTCACCGTAGCCGAAAACACCAACCTGACCTTAGAGCCGGGCACCAAAATCCTGTTTCATGGCAACTCTACCATGAGTATTAAAGGCACCTTAACCGCGCTGGGCACCAAGGCCGATAGCGTTGTATTTGCCAGCGATCGGCTGGAAAAGCTGTACAGCAACGAAACCGGGCAGTGGAATGGTATCCATTTCTATCCCGAAAGCAAAAATTCGCGCATCAATTATGCAGTCATCAAAAATGGCATTACCGGCATTACCGTCGATTCGTTATCGGTAAACGACCAGCCCAAGCTGCTATTAACCAACACCATTATCAAAAACATGGAGGTGGTAGGCTTTTTGGGCTATCAAACAGACCTCACCGCCTTCAACAATCTTTTCTTTAACTGTGGCCAATACCTGCTCTACGGCGTGGGGGGTGGCAAATACAACCTTAAACAAAATACTTTTGCAGGCTACAACCCCTACTTTGCACGGAAAACAGCGGCCGTATACTTCTCTGATTATATCAGCAATACACAATCGGGCAACCTGAACATCGATTTTTACAACAATATTGTATGGGGAAGCTTGAGCAATGAGTTTCTGATCGACAAAAAAGTTGCCAATACACTATTAACGGCTACCGTAAAAAACAACCTGCTCAAAATCAATACAAACACCTTAAACGACACCAACCTGCTGAACAGCGATCCACTATTTATCAATGCTGATGCCGGAAATTTCAGGCTGGCCAAGGGCAGTCCGGCCAACAACAAGGGCTTTGATTTGAGCAACGACAGCTATTTCAATGCTTACCTGAACAAAGATTTAAACTATAAGTTAAGAATATTTCCCTCAGAATTAGGTTGTTACGAAAATAATTAAAAATTTTATTGCCCTTTTTAAAACAATTGGCACTTGCTCGCGTTTATTATATCGAGAGCGTTAATTTAGATGGTAAGGGTCGATATTTTTTAGGAAATATCGGCCCTTTACTTTTTAAGGAAGTTATGGAGCACCTGTTTGATTTCTTCTGGATTAAACGGCTTTAAAACGTGTCCGTTCATGCCACAATCCCTAAATTTCATGTTTTCGTTATGCAAGGTAGATGCCGTTAAGGCAATAATGGGCAGGTTTTTGTAATAAGCGCCTGGGATTTCGCGAACAATGCGCGTGGTATCAAAACCATCAATGCCCGGCATACGGATATCCATAAATACCAGGTCGTATGTGTTGTCCATGATTTTGCGGATCGCTTCTTCGCCATTGGAGGCAAAATCGATATCCAAGCCCCATTTGCTCAAAAATCTTTTGGCAATCAGGATATTCACCTCGTTATCGTCAACCACCAAGATGTGTTTGCCCGTAAAAAGGCTAGGCAAGGCATGAGGCACTTGAACTTTTTCAGGTTGCTCCAGCAATTTGAAGCTAATTTCGAAACAGAACACCGTTCCCTTGCCTTCTACGCTTTGCACCTCTATTTCCGATTGGTAGAGCTTGATCAGTTTTTTGGTAATGGCCAAACCCAGTCCCGTACCTCCGTATTTTCGCGAAATATCAGTTCTGGCCTGGGTAAATGTTTCAAAAATATAAGACTGCTTTTCTTTGGGAATACCGATGCCATTATCCGCAACTTCAAAATAAATCAAGGCTTCGTCTGGCGTTTGCTGTTTGAGCTTAAGCGTAAACTCAACTTTTCCATGATCGGTAAACTTGATGGCATTGCCCAATAGGTTCATCACAATCTGGTAGAGCCTTGTTTTATCGCCCAGCAAGGGTTCGGGTATCTTGTCGTCGTAAGTCAGCAGCAACTGGTTTCCTTTTTTGCCGGCGGCCACCTGTAGCGAGTTGACAATGTCTACACAAAGCGTGTGCAAGTCGAAGGGCAAGGCTTCCAATTGCAGGTTTCCGGTTTCTATTTTGGTAAAATCGAGGATATCGTTGATGATATTGAGCAGGTTTTCTCCCGAGAACTTCAGGATGTTCAGGTCGTCAATCTGCGAATCTTTGGGTTCGTTTTCCAACAACAAATGCGTCATTCCGATAACAGCGTTGAGTGGCGTACGTATTTCGTGGCTCATCACCGAGAGAAACATCTCTTTGGCTTCGCTCAGTTGCAGGGCCTGTTCCCTGGCCTCTACCATTTCGCGCTCCACCTGTTTGCGTTGCGTAATGTCGTAAATAAGCTCTACCTGGCGCTCTAATTGTCCGTTGGCATTGATGATCGGCGTATTGGCCACCGAAAGCCAGATAGGTGTGCCGTCTTTTTTATGCGCCAAAACCTCAATGGTATAGGCTTGCTTGTTGTTGGCCTTTTTACGCGATTTAAGGATCAGTTCCTTGTCGGTTTCGGGCGTAGAAAGCACATCGCCCAGCATTTTGCCCGAAAGCTCGGCCAGCGAATAGCCTATTAGGCTTTCCAAGGCATCGTTTATCCAGGTAATTTCTCCTTTCTCGTTCGAAATGGTAACGCCAGTATTGGTTTTGCTGGCCACCAGCGACAGCACCTGCAGCTCTTCTTCGGCCTTTTTCTTTTCGGTAATATCGATGATGATTTCTACCTCGGTTTCTACCTTGCCTTCGTCGTTTAGCACTACCGTATTGTAGATGGACAGCCAAATGGGTTGTTTATCTTTACGGTAGGCCAGAATATCGACGGTAAAGGACTGCTTTTGCTGGGTAAGCTGGCGTGCTTTTTCAATAAGCGACCAATCGGTTTCTGGACCGCGAATCAAATCGCCCAAAGGCTTGCCCTTTACTTCTTCGAGGGTAAAGCCGGTAATTTTCTCAAAAGCATCATTAACCCAAATGGCATTGTTGTTGGCATCGTTAATTACCACGCCATTATTTACCTTGCTGGCCACGAACGACAGCTGGGTCAATTCGTTTTCCACCTTTTTGCTTTCGGTAATATCCCTGCCATAGCAATACCAGCGATTGTCTTTGGCCACCATGTTCCAGCCCATCCATTTCACCTGGTTGTACTTGCTGACCAGCCTAAAATCGATGCTGAACTGTTTCTCGCCACTTCGCAATCCATCTTCAATCGCGTAAACGGTTCTGTTTACATCTTCACGCAGGCAGTAATCCCACATGCTCTGGCCAATGGTTTCCTCAACGGTATATTGCAACAGCGAGGTTACCGCATCGTTGATAAAAAGAATGGCTCCATTACGGTCTAAAATACAATGGATTTCGGGCGAAACCGTAAAGATATCGACAAACTCATCAAAACGTTTGGTTTGGGCTTCGAGCTGGGCATTTTTTCTTTTAAGCGCCAGTTGAGCTACCACCTGTACTGCCAGGGTAGACAGGGCTTCGAGCTGGTGTTCGTTAAGGTTTCGGGGCTGTACATCGAGCAGGCAAAGGCAGCCCAAGGCAAACCCTTCGCTGTCTTTTAGCGGTGCACTGGCGTAAAACCTAATGTGGGCGTCGCTATTAACCAATGGATGGCTCGACAATTCTGGTTCCTGCCTTACATCTGGCATCAAAAAAATATGATCGGCCATCATGGTATACTGGCAAATGGTTACCGTTCTAGGCAACTTTCTATGCTCAGCATCTACGCCTACGGCCGATTTCAGGACCACGCTGTCGCGATCAACAAAAGACACGTAGGCAATAGGCACATTGGCAATCTGCGCCGCAAGCTTCACCAAATTGTCGAGCTCATGCTCCAGTCCGTCTCCCAAAATATCATAAGAATACAGTGCAGCAAGGCGCTGTTCTTCTTGTTCAGGAGAATAGGGAGACTGGTTGAACATTGCTTAAAAGCTTATTTATAAAGCGGGAAGCGGCTGGTTAAGGCTTGTACCTGTTGTTTGACCTGGTTAAGATTATTCTCGTCTTCCGGATTGCTCAATACCTGGTCTATCAGGTCTACAATCTGTCCCATTTCGCTTTCTTTTAGTCCCCTGGTAGTAATGGCCGCCGTACCTACGCGCATGCCCGAGGTTACAAACGGCGACTTATCATCAAAAGGAACCATATTTTTGTTAACCGTAATATCTGCCTTCTCCAATGCATTTTCGGCCAGCTTACCGGTAATGCCCTTGTTGCGCAGGTCAATCAGCATCAAATGGTTGTCTGTTCCGCCAGAAATGATACCATAACCTTTGGTTACAAAAGCTTTGGCCATGGCCTGTGCATTGGCACCAACTTGTTTAATGTAGGTGAGGTAATCGTCGCTAAGCGCTTCGCCAAAGGCAATGGCTTTAGCCGCAATGATATGCTCTAGCGGACCGCCTTGTGTACCTGGGAAAACCGCCATGTCTAAAATGGCCGACATCATTTTGATTTCGCCTTTTGGCGTTTTGTGTCCCCAAGGATTTTCAAAATCCTGCCCCATCATGATCATGCCACCACGCGGACCGCGCAAGGTTTTATGGGTAGTGGTAGTAACGATATGGCAATGTGGCAACGGATTATTCAACAAGCCTTTGGCAATAAAACCTGCTGGATGAGAAATATCTGCCAACACTAAGGCGCCAATCTGATCGGCTACCTTGCGGATAAAAGCATAATCCCATTCTCTTGAATAGGCAGAGGCACCACAGATAATCAATTTTGGCTTTTCGGCTAGGGCAACTTCCTCCAATTTGGCGTAGTCGATCAAGCCATCTTCTTTTTTAACACCGTAAAAGTGTGGCTGATACAATTTACCAGAAAAGTTAACCGGCGAACCATGGGTCAAGTGGCCACCGTGCGACAGGTCGAAGCCTAAGATTTTATCGCCAGGCTGGATAACGGCCAGCATAACCGCCGCATTGGCTTGTGCGCCCGAATGGGGCTGTACATTTACCCATGCGGCTCCAAAAAGTTGTTTTGCTCTTTCGATAGCTAAATTTTCGATGTCATCTACCACTTGGCAGCCCCCATAATAACGTTTGCCCGGCAAGCCTTCGGCATATTTGTTGGTTAATACCGAACCTGCTGCTTCCATTACCTGTTTGCTCACAAAGTTTTCGGATGCGATAAGCTCAAGACCATGCTCCTGTCTATCTAATTCTTTGTTAATTAGATCAAAAATTATAGTATCTCGTTTCATTATGGGAAAAGTATTTTTGGTAAAAATACTAAATTATTGCTGAATTTTAGCGCCAAAACCAGAGCCTTTGCGAGGCAATAATAAATTGCCGTTTTTTCTTGATGTTCACATTTTTTACTAAATTTAATCTCTTATCTAATTTATTAAAAATGAAAAAATTAGCGTTTCTTACCGTTGTATTATGGATAGCTTTGTTTGCAACCAGTTGCAATAAAGAAAATACAACCGCCAAAGCCAACCTGAGTTACAGCTTTGGCGTTAGTAACCTGTATGCCTCTTTAGGCAGCACCGCTGCAACCAGTGGCATGCCTGTAGCCCAGGGAACAAATGGCAGCATCAATTGGACAAGCATGTCGCTTAACATTGCCAAGATCGTGTTCAAGGCCAGCCATGCCGGATCAAATGTGGCCTTCGAATCGATGAACTTCAATGCTATTAATCCCTTGCAAGTGGGTATCGTGAAAGGCACCGTTGCTATTCCTGCCGGCGTATACGAAAATGTTAAATTCAATTTAAGCCTGGCAGAAAATGCCGCCGTGCCTACTTTTACGCTTAACGGCACCTATATTGAGGCCAGTGGCACGCAGATACCAGTTTCTGTGCAATTTACACAATCGCAGGCACTCGACTTCGAAGCCAAACGTATTGAGGTGGTAGCTGGCGACTATATCGCCAATGTTTCCATCAAAATCAATCAGCTGGTAACCGGCCTAACCAGAAACGACTTTGGCCAAACCACGCGCACAGGCAACAATAACGCCATTGTAGTAACCAGCACCACTAACAGAGCACTATACGAGAAGCTGATGGCCAACTTGGCATCGACCATTAGTTTTGATGTGGCCAAGAAATAAAACAGGCATTGGTTAGGATGAAATTTGAAACGATTCTTGATAAAAGTATTAAACAAAATGCCGTAATTTGTACTTTTTATATACGGCATGGAAATTAAGACTGGAGCTTTACTATCTACTATCAATTATCCCGCTGATTTAAAGCGATATAGTGAACAAGATTTAGAGCAAATTTGCCAAGAGCTACGCCAATACATCATTGATGTAGTTAGCATTAACGGCGGGCATTTTGGAGCAAGTTTAGGTGTGGTAGAGCTCACGGTTGCCTTACATTATGCCCTGAACACTCCTTACGATAAATTGGTATGGGATGTGGGCCATCAGGCATATGGACACAAGATCCTTACCGGTAGAAGAAACCAGTTCCATACCAACCGTATTCTAAATGGCATTAGCGGCTTTCCTAAAATAAGCGAAAGCGAATATGATACTTTTGGCGTAGGCCACTCTTCAACTTCAATTTCGGCTGCTTTGGGCATGGCCGTGGCCTCCCATTACAAAGGCGAAAAAGACAGGCAACACGTAGCCGTAATTGGCGATGGCGCCATGACCGCAGGCTTGGCCTTTGAAGGCTTGAACCATGCCGGCATCGAAAATTCCAATCTATTGGTAATTTTGAACGACAACTGCATGTCTATCGACCCTAATGTGGGCGCCCTAAAAGAATATTTAACCAGCATCACCACCTCTAAATCGTACAACCGTTTCAGAGACGATGTTTCGAATGTATTGACCAAGCTTTCAGAACTTGGGCCCAATGCACACAAGTACGTTAAAAAGATAGAAAAAAGCATCAAAGGCACTTTGTTAAGGCAAAGCAACCTTTTCGAAGCACTCAATTTCAGGTATTTTGGTCCTGTTGACGGACATGATGTTAAAAAATTAGCTTCAGTAATCAAAGACCTGAGCGCAATTCCGGGACCGAAACTATTACACTGCATCACGGTAAAAGGCAAGGGATTTGCACTGGCCGAAAAAGACCAAACCAAATGGCATGCACCAGGTTTGTTTGATAAAATTACCGGCGAAATTAAAAAACCAGTAGTAGATAAGCCACAGCCACCTAAATATCAGGATGTTTTCGGGCATACCCTAGTAGAACTGGCCGAAAGCAACCCGAAAATCGTGGGTATCACTCCGGCAATGCCTTCGGGATCATCAATGAACATCATGATGAAAGCCATGCCCAATCGCGCTTTCGATGTGGGGATTGCCGAACAACACGCGGTAACTTTCTCGGCGGGTTTGGCTACGCAGGGATTGGTACCTTTTTGCAATATCTATTCGAGCTTTATGCAAAGGGCTTACGACCAGGTTATCCACGACGTGGCTATCCAGAACCTGAATGTAGTGTTTTGTTTAGACAGAGCCGGTTTGGCCGGTGCCGATGGTGCTACACATCACGGCGCATACGATTTGGCCTACATGCGTTGCATTCCGAACATGGTGGTCGCTTCTCCGATGAACGAGGAAGAGCTACGCAACCTGATGTATACTGCCCAGCAAGAAAACATCGGCCCGTTTACCATCAGGTATCCACGTGGCAATGGCGTAATGCCCGACTGGAAACGCCCGTTTAAGGCACTGGAAATTGGCAAGGGCCGCAAAATCTGCGATGGCGAAGATGTAGCTATCCTAACCATTGGTCATGTAGGCAATTTTGCCGTAGAAGCCTGTAAAGAACTCAACAGCGAAGGCATACATCCTGCACATTACGATTTGCGCTTTGTAAAACCTTTAGACGAAGTCCTGCTACACGAAGTATTTAAGCGTTATGCCAAAATAGTAACCGTAGAAGACGGTTGTTTACAAGGCGGCATGGGCAGTGCCGTATTGGAATTTATGGCTGATCACAACTACAAGGCCGACGTCATCCGATTGGGCATTCCTGACGAATTTATAGAACACGGCGAACAGCCTGAACTTTGGGCGCTTTGTGGCTATGACACACAAGCCATTATCGAAACTGTAAAAAAAGTAGCGATAAGCCGTACCACTAAAACAATGGCCTCTTAAGCCCTCTAAAAACCTAAAGAATATACATTTACCGCGTTTTGGAAAAACATTCAAAAATATACGTTGCAGGCCATAGAGGAATGGTGGGTTCTGCCATTTATCGCAAATTGCAAAAAGAAGGATATACCAACCTAATTGCCAGAAACTCTGACGAGTTAGACTTGAGGAACCAACAAGCTGTTGCCGACTTCTTCGCCAACGAAAAACCCGAATATGTGTTTTTGGCTGCGGCCAAAGTTGGTGGCATTGTAGCCAATAATACTTATCGCGCTGATTTTTTATATGAAAATTTGGCTATCCAAAACAATGTTATTCATTCGGCTTATGTAAATGGAGTAACCAAATTAATGTTTTTGGGTTCAAGTTGCATTTATCCAAAACTGGCTCCGCAACCATTAAAGGAAGATTATCTACTGACTGGATTGTTGGAAGAAACCAATGAGCCCTATGCCATTGCCAAAATTGCGGGCATCAAAATGTGTGATGCCTATAGGGCACAATATGGATGCAACTTTATTTCGGTCATGCCTACCAACCTGTATGGCTATAACGATAACTATCATCCACAAAACTCTCACGTTTTGCCAGCGCTGATTAGAAAATTTGACGAAGCCAAGAAAAACGGCATTAAAGAAGTAGTAATTTGGGGTTCGGGCACGCCTATGCGCGAATTCCTCTTTGCAGACGATCTAGCCGACGCTTGCTATTTCTTGATGCAAACCTATAGCGAGCCGAATTTAATCAACATAGGCACCGGAGAAGACCTCACTATAAAAGATTTAGCTTTGTTGATTAAGAAAGTAGTAGGCTTTGAAGGCGAATTGACTTTTGACACGACAAAACCAGACGGCACACCACGCAAACTAATGGATGTTTCGAAACTGCATGCACTGGGCTGGAAACACCAAATTGAGCTGGAAGAAGGACTGAAGCTAGCTTATCAAGACTATCTCAGTAAAATATAAAAAGAAAAGGCTCATGAGTTTCATGAGCCTTTTTAACCATATGATTAACTATTAGAAATCCTGATATAAATTTCGAAAGCTACTTCTTAAACCAAAAGTAAATAAAGAAGTATTATTTGTCATATCCGAATTATTTTCTTTTCTGATTACTCCACCTATTTCAAGGCGTAAGTTATACTTAGGATTTAGCAAATAAGCTACCTTACACTCGGCAAACAGAAGATTTGTTTTTAAACCTTGTCCAATTGAATTTCCGTAATCAGAAACATGCGTATAATAATCTTGAAAAATGTCTTTACCATAATTTTTACCTGCTGGGTCTAATCCATATTGAGCATAGAGAAGTTGGCCCTGAAAATCAAATCTTTTATAGCTGTAATTTACTATGCCTAATAGTTCTCTGAAGTTTGCACCGAATGGATGGGCTAAAGGCTGGTTCATCTCTGCATAATTAGAAACGCGATCAAAATGTGCATAGGTATAAGGTCTGGCAGTGTTAAACTCTACAAGATAATTCAATGATGGTGTGTTGAAAAGATCAGAACCTCTTAATCCTAGCTGCAAAGCCCATTTATTAGCCCAATAACCCTTGTTGCTAAAAAACTCCTTGGCAGTAAATTCATCAATCATAAATTGGCCATATAATGCCATATTATTAAGCACTTCATATTTAAGGTTTAAACCTAATCGCATTTTATCTGGCGAAGTTGTATTAGCACCCTCAATTGGTCTCAAGAAAACAAACGGATGGATATAATTGAAATCAAAGCCACGTTTGCCTTCTACTTCTGCATCTGCCCATGTTACGGCCTGGAACAGGCCAATGGAAAGACGGTTTGTTGCATTCCAATCTACATAGTGCATAGCGCCCCATTTTCCTCTCGCACCCAGACGCCGATCTGTTGTTAGCTTAGGTGCTCCGGGATCAAGCATATATCCAAATATTGTTTGGTATTGCACACTTCCAAGGGTTGCCCTTATTCTAAGAAAGGAATAGTTAGCCGCAACATCGGATAAGAGCATAGAGCGATAACCGTCACCTATAAAATTTTTATCGTAACCCAGTGAAAAGTTTAGATGTTTATTAGGGGTATATGAAAGCAAAGCTGTAACATAAGACCAGTCTTTGGTATTTTTGCCAAGTTTTCCAGTCATCTGACTTGGCACTACTTGATTCTTATTTATAAAACTGGTTATATAGTCTGAAAACACAGCTTGGTTTTCAAACCCATTGGTATAAAATGAAAATTTATCGCCAACTGTCGCTCCAATTTGATAGCCTCTTGTATTTAGCCAAGTACTGGGATTATTGATTCCATTAAAATCGTGTCCAATCTGAAAGTCCGGGAGAAAATCAGCATACACAACATAGTCGTCGCCTTTAAAATTAAACAAGTGTTCTTCAAGCAATTTTCTTCTTACCCACGAATGTTTATTTAAGGTATCAACCCCCACCACATACATCAAGCTATCATAGCGAACACGCAACAAAGAATCATCAGCATAAAAGCCCTTAATAGACGAGTGCGAACGACTATTTACATCATATACGGATTTATTAAGCTTTTGGTAAAATTGATAAGAGTAAGGTATATTAACATTTGGTGTTTGAGCCTTTGAGCTACTAAAAGCCAAGACAAAAACAATCATCCATAGATGTTTCTTCATTTCGTTCAGGGGGTTTTATCTAATTGCGTATGAGTGTCAAGTTCTTCAAAAATAGAGTTTTTACTTTTATACTCTCTTACTAACGCCTTCATAGTGATTACAACCTGCCTATCATCATTTTGTTTGGCAAATTGCAAAAGCGTATATATCTGGGATTCGATTTCAGAAAACACATATTCTCTTACTTTTCCAATCATAATCTTTTCATGGTGGGTAGGCATGGTGTTTTCATTATCATTCAATAACTCTTCGAATAGTTTTTCTCCGGGGCGTAAACCAGAGTACTGGATTTTAATATCTTGATTAGGAACTAATCCTGCCAAGCGAATCATTTTCTTTGCTAGTTCCACAATTTTAACAGATTTTCCCATATCAAAGATGTAAATCTCCCCTCCTTTACCCATGCAACCGGCCTCAAGCACCAAACGACAGGCCTCGGGTATTGTCATAAAATAACGAGTAATTTCTGGGTGAGTAACCGTAACTGGTCCGCCTTTCTCAATTTGTTGTTTAAAGCGAGGTATTACCGAGCCATTGGAGCCCAAAACATTACCAAAACGAGTGGTGATGAATTTAGTGATTGGCTTTATATCCAAATCATTGATATAGCTCAATCCATTGCTGAAAACAAAATTATGATTGCTTAAAGAATTATTTAATGATTGCACATAAATCTCTGCGATGCGTTTAGAGGCCCCCATTACGTTCGTAGGATTCACCGCTTTATCAGTAGAGATCATCACAAATTTCTGCACGCCATGTCTAACGGCCGTATCGGCTATAGTTTTAGTACCCAATACATTTGTTTTAATGGCTTCTGCAGGATTATCTTCCATTAAGGGTACATGTTTATAAGCCGCGGCATGGTAAACATAATGAGGCTTAAATGTTTCGAAAAGATGATGCATCCTTTTCTCATCCTTTACATCACCTACAAAAGCATGAAAGTTGGTATTGGTATGCGTTTCTTCTAACTCCAAATAAATATGGTGTAGAGCGGTTTCTGACTGATCGCATAGAATGATTAAACCTGTATCGAACTTCATTAGCTGACGAACGATCTCGCTTCCAATGGACCCTGCCGCTCCAGTAATTAATATTCTTTTATCTTTTAACTGGTTTTGTATGCCTTCAATATCTATCTGAATAGGTTTCCTATTCAACAGGTCTTCGATATTGATATTCTGAATCTGGGTACTGTGAAACTTACCGCCGTTCCAGGCATCGGCAGGCGGAATATTCAATACGGTAATCTCGTTCTCTAAGCATACATCTACAATCTGATTTTTACGCTCAGCAGGAATAGTATAGGAAGCAAAAATGATTTCATCAACTTCGTGTTCCTTGATAAGCTCTTCTAGTTTAATAGCAGATAAGATCTTAATCCCATCTATTGTCTTGCCTACCTTACGATCATCATCGTCTACAAAGGCCATAATGGTTTTGTTTACTTTACCATCATGATCAAAAGTACGTTTAGTAGCCAGACCTGCTTCGCCAGCGCCATAAATAATCACTTTTCTTTTGTCGAGATTAAGATTTTTGATGTACAAGAAAAAATACTTGATCATTACCCGATAAGAAATCAGCAACAAAAAACTGCAAAGGCCGGTTACAATAATAATCGTATTTGATATATATGGAGGCCTATTAAATGCTATCACTGCTAAATTGAGAAAAAAGAAAATCCCACTACTGATCAGTACTGCAAATAAAATCCTAAAGGTATCTTGAGCACTGGTATAGCGAATAATGCCTGAATAGGTCTTCACATTCAGAAAAACAATAATATTGATAACAGTAAAAACAAGTACATTTCGACTAAATTCAACAAGATCTAATCCTGAAATATCTAGGTTATATCTTACGAAATAGGCAATAGTCAAAGACAATAGACAAACGCCCAAATCCAGCAGGAAAATAATCCAACGAGGTACTATATTTATTTTACCAAACAAAATAGAATAGCCTTAATTTAGAAGTAAAGATAATATAAAAAAATAAATCATATCTAATTTTTTAACCCAGCGTTTAAACTACGTTATAGAGAGTTATCAATCTTTATCCTTCTATAAAACAATTGACTTCTTCCCTCTATTAATAATCTTACTATAAAAAATAGAGTCGCCGAAAACAGCATAAACATTATTGACAATAAAACAGATTTTCTTGCAAAAAAAACCACGATAATATTAATCAATAACTGTACTACAAAATACAGGCCAGAAACTCTTAAATGTGGCCAGCGAAGACTGTTGGCCATATATTGATAGAAGTGACTTCTATGAGCATCTAGTATATTCTCTTTACGTATTAGCCTAAAAGCAATAGTAGAAGTAGCATCAAGCCCATAAAACAAAAGCAATAGAACAAACGAGAAATTGTTGCATTTTAAAACTAGCTGTCCGATTAAAAAAACAATAATAAAAGCAATACCCACACTTCCGACATCACCGGCGAAACAGCTGGCTTTATTTCTAAAATTAAAAAAATTAAAAACCAAAAGTGCAAGCGCTATAATTACAAGAAGGTCTTCTGAGGTAAAAGCGATAATATACCTATTGATATAGTATAATGTACCAATCGTCAAAAGGCTATAACTACCGGTTACACCATTGATACCATCCATAAAATTATAGGCATTAATTGTACCAATTATAAAAATGATGGCAAAAACAGTATAGTACCATGGAAAGGTCAAAATACCTAATTGCAGAACCAATAATAGTACAGCTACAAGATGAATGCTGAGTCTAAGCGAATATTTCAAGGTAAACAAATCATCTAAGAAGCTTATTATACTTATCAAAACCAGCCCAAAAATAAAATAAAGATACTGAAATCCATAAAGAAAGAAAAATAGTAGTGTGGCCAGCACGAAAATTATCCCGCCTCCTCTAATCGTTTTATCGATATGAGAACTTCGTGAGTTTGGGTGGTCGATAATATTAAAATGGGTAGCTATCTTAAAATAAATCAGCTCTAGGGCTAATAAAATAATAGATATTACTACAAGATTTGCTAAAGGCATATGAAGAACTTTCTTGCGAAGATAGGTAAATTCATGCTTCTTTGAAACGAGTGGCGACGGTATTAAATACAGAAAATCAAACTATTCTATTTGGCAGTAAATGATTTAGCAGTAATGAATAATCCTTCTTTAGAGGCTAGGGGCAACTCAACGCCTAAGGCTTGCTTAATCTTAGCGTTGCTAACTGTAAAATTTTCTGTAAGCTTATGCAAGCGCTCTGTATTGGCAGGAAAACCCATTAGA
Organism: Pedobacter sp. TM02; assembly: GCF_059705275.1. Lineage (NCBI taxonomy): Bacteria > Pseudomonadati > Bacteroidota > Sphingobacteriia > Sphingobacteriales > Sphingobacteriaceae > Pedobacter > Pedobacter sp. TM02. The sequence goes on along the minus strand of NZ_AP046530.1, from coordinate 304,956 downwards.
TCGCCAATTTTCGCAAAAAAAACAACTATACGAGCTGGCAAAAACCAAAACTTCGGTTTTTGATTTAGTGCATCGGCTAAAACAGCTATTACCTCATTGGTAGATAGTGGGTCGTCATCAGCCAATTGATAGGTATCTGATGGGACATTTTGCCTAATTAATTCGGCAACTACAAAACAAAGATTCTCTATACTTAAAAATGATCTTCTGTTTTCGAACGAGGACAATGGATATGGTATATTTTTTTTAACAAATTTATAGAGCAGGTTTAAATTGCCTTTGTTTCCCGGGCCATGTATCATACAGGGGCGAATGATGTAATAGGATTTATCGGCAGGAAGATATTGTTCCTTAATGTATTCTTCAGCAAGAAGTTTTGACTTTCCATAGTCTGTCCTCGGATCAGGGATTACAGATTCAGTTAATAGCTCATCTGTATTGTCTCTCGAAGCTTTAACAGAGCTCAAAAAAATAAATTTGGTTGCATTAGATTCCAGAAACCTGGAATACAATTTTTTGGTTAGCTCAAAATTAACCTTATAATATTCTTCCTTATCTGCGCTTTTTTTCAAATCGTGTGCTTTTCCGGCCAAGTGTATTATAACATCACCATTAATTTCATAATCATCATCTCTAAGATTTAATGCCTGCACATCGAAACCTAGATCGGCTAGATATGGTTCAAGATTGCCGCCAACAAATCCTGTTAGCCCAGTAATTTGTATTTTTTCTTTCACTGGGATTTATTTAATCTGTAAATTTGATGCTCTCGTTTCTTTTAGGGCTGGTGTAATGTTACAAAAGCTAAACAAGAATAGCAGATATATAAAATCTATCATACCCTTGTCTGAAGCCTCTTCATAGATCTGTGCGCTGAAAAAACCAAAAATGAGAAATATAATAAGAGACATATAAACATCTCGATTAATTTTATAGGCAATAATTACATTATAGAAATAAAACAGCATAAAAAAGAAAAAAAAACAGACCCCAGTTTCTGCAATAAGGGTAATGTATAGATTATGCGCATTTGAGTAATCCAAAGCATCATCAATTTGTTTAACTGCGTTCTGAAAATTACCAAATCCCGTACCAAAATAATTATAATCACCTATTATAGTAAAACTTACGCGTTTAATTTCATTTCTGTCATCGGATTCTAATACCGCCCATACAGCGTCGAAATCTATTCCACTATTAATTTCTATATTTGAAACATTCCCAAGATCATTAGTAATGGATGATCCACCAATAAAACGAAGAATCAGGAAGTTTTTGTATTTATCTATTAAGGGCGTAAAAAGCAGGACATATAATAAAACAGCCACTGCTCCTATATATTTAAATGTTGTGCCGCTAAGCTTTACCTTTTTGATGTTAAATAAAGCATAAATAATCAAGCAAAGATAAATTCCCCTTGAGAAGAATGTAACCAAGGCAAGTATAACCACGATTTTCACATATTTGTTCTTTATCAATGGCAAGAACATCAACAGAATCATACCATTATGGTTACTTGCCCATAAACTACTCCCTCCCCTTATAAAAAGAAGGTTTGTTTGATAATCTATCGTACATACGTATCTATAAAAAAAACTCAGTGATACCCATGTTATCGCAATGGCGTTAATGGCTTTACCAGAATGTATCTTATGTGAAGTTGCCAAAAAGTAGTTATAATAGGCCAGGGCGCAAAAAAAAAGGTACAAATAAAAAAAATGGGTAATCAATCCATCTAACGACCTTATGTTTATAAATGGGAGCATTGCCATTAGCCCCAAGCCAAACAAAAAAAGGCTATTTTGGGATTTTTGAATATTAAAATATCGGAATATAATAATGGTGGAAAGCAAGAGTTCCCAATATGAATAAAAAACAAAGTGGATATTAGGAACTAGGTAAACGAGCCATTTCCCCGCAAATGCCAAAAAAGGCAGAAAGTATATATAATTAACCCTCTTAATAAGAAAAAATATTAACAGAAAATTCGTCAATATCGAAGAAGCAAAAAATACCCTGTCCATTATGCGAGTTTTGTAGCCCTAAAATAAGATACAAGTTTAAATAGTTCTTTTCTGTAGAAGAATGCAATTGCGACAAGCAGCCCCAACCTAAAAAGTGTATAATAGAAATAGTGGTCTATAAAATAAAAGTATCCTATGTTTGCAACCAAAACTATAAGTATAAACGGTATAATTATATCGTAAGAATGCTTAAGAATGTTAACGCCTGATTTAAATATATATTTCAAGACTAATGCCGAGCATATATACATTACAAAATAGGCCAAAGAAGAAGCAAAAATTACATATTTAAATCCGAATTGCTGAAAAATCAAATTGCTAAACAGAAGCGTGGAAATTCCTCCCAAAATAGCAATCACCGAAATAAAAATCATCTTTTTTTCATATTCGATAATAAGAGAATTAATTAGGAACAAATCATATATTACTAAAGGAAAGGTAAACCAGCCTAAAGCATAATGATATTCTAAATACTTATCTCCGGCAATGATGTATAATATTTCCTGCGAAAATATAACCAACAAAACAGCAATGCCACAGGTAATATAAAAATTGATCCTACACCCTAATCGTATAGACTTCTGGTCGTTATTTTGTAAGGCGACATAAAAATCTGGCAGGAAAGTGCTTCGTAGGGATCCGCTGACAAATAATAGTATGGAGGCAATTTGAGCCAGGATATTGAACTTGCCAACATTCACATAATTACCGTTCAAGCCAATAATTACTTTTGAAATCTGCTCAATAATTACGCCACTCAGCAAATTAGGTATCTGTGGTATGGAAAAATACAGAATGTATTTGAGGTGTTTCTTTGATATCTTCAAAGAAATCTCATGTCGCACTTTATAGAAGATATAAGCTAATAGCAGCACACTAATCAATAAAATCGAGTAAAATCCGCCATAGAACTTGTTATCTATTAAAAACCATGAAAACAGAAGCGTAAATATCAATGTGCCTGCCCCTTCAAGGAAGGTAATCCAAGAATATTCCTTACTTAATTTTAAAGGAATCAACAATTGATAATATATAGATATCATTGATTTGAGCAGGCCAAGGCTCAATAAAAAAATAACAAACCATTTCGCAATACCAAAATAAGTGGCTATGAAATCTATTTTAACCATTACTAATGATCCTACCACAAAGAAACACAATACATTTATGATCAATGTGTTTCCTACAAACTGATATAGATCATCCTGCTTTTCATAACAATATCTTCCTACTGCAGAACTTGTATTAAGCGTAACCAATATTGTGGCAAACCCCAGATAGCTTTGGTAAAGTATAAGTTTTCCATATTCTTCTGCATTGAGAACCCTTAACAGAAAAGGAATGATGAGCAGAGACAATAACCTCAAAAATACGCTCGCACTAAAATAGTTAAGGAAATGCTTAATATTCTTGTTAGATTTTATATGGGTTAAAAGATTATTCAACATGTTTTTTATCTCTTAAGATTATTTATAGGTAAATTATAGTATCTCCAATTAGATTGTTGCTATAACTTTTCGTCATAAATATATCTTCTTCAAGCTCACTATTTTGTTGTAAATAAATTTCTCTAACCTTATTTTGGTCATATTTGTCCAATATACTTAATAATTCTGTGGTGGTTCTATAAAGCCTAAATGAAAATACCTTATCATTTAACGGACATTTATCTTCATTCGCTGATAGGCAGAGCCAAAACACCAAAAAACCATTATAGGCAAGTTCGTAAATTACAGAACTAAAAAAAGTAAAGCAAACTACGTTAGCATTTTGCAAAACACTCCGATCTGTAAATAGAATATTTTTATAACAGGCCAGCTTATTGAAGTTTTGAGGATTAGAATCAACGTGCAAGACTAAGTTGAATGTAAAGTTTTCGCTTCCATAAAGTTTATCCAGTATCTTAAAAAGCTCATCGATTGTGCTCATTTCAGCCTCGCCAAGATGAGACCCTGGTAATTGGCCATCAATCCCGGATGTAAAAAAGACAATCGTTCTTTTTACATCCGGGCTGATCAGATTTGCCTGAATTCTTTTATCAACGTTGTCTAGCAAATTTTCCTTATCCTTTACCCTGCTATAACCAACCAGCAACAATTTGGTCCTGTTTCTTTTTATCCTATTGAAATATCCTAGGCTGTTTTTGCTTTTACATAACGCATAATCTACCCCATAGGCACCATATTTATTAGACCCATAATGATCTAAACTCATAGGCCTAAGTAGTGCTCGGGTAATAAAGTACTTTATTTGTCTAAAGAATGAATTACGAGAATTATAATCAACAAATCCTTCTTCTATTAAGAAAGTTTTGATTGAGTTGGCAAAGGAAAATCTAATTAGCCATTTTTCAAAGAAACCGATGTCGTTTGCTAGAACCAACTTAGAAACCTTTTCATCTGTTATGATCTTTCTTATTTGATGTATGTTATCTTGCAATACTTTTTGGCCAAAGACATAATCGCGTATTTTAAAATAATCTATACTACAATTTATGCTGTGAACTTGGTATGTTTTAGACAAGGCTAGGTTATCGATAAACTCTCTTGATCGTTCTTTGTTGGCCTGTTTTAGATTGATCAGCATAAACTCGATGCCATTTTTATCGAAATACCTTAAAATATCTGAATATAGGCTCAGGTGGTTATTGGTCGACAAGATGAATGCATGTATCATATCTACCCTATTATATTCTTAATGATAGCAGAAATATCCTCTCCAATGGCTTCTTTTTTAGTCGCACTACCGATATGAGGATGGTCACTTTTCATCAAGCCATCTATTTCTTCAATAAATGTATTCATTACACTGCTTACCTTGATATCCATCCCGTTTAGTTTTTCTAAAGATAAGACACTGACTCCTTTTGCTTTAGCCGTTTCCAACACAGCAGAATAGCACCCAATTACCAAGTCGGTTGTTTTCAGTATCTCATCAATATTAAATTCATCTTCAATAATGGAGTATTTATGGAAATACTCTTTACAATAGGTGATGCTTTTTTTGCTCTCTCTAGGATGGAGCTTAATAATGACATTATATTTGTCGTCAATCTGGCTAAATACTTTAGACAGAAAAACATTTATCTCTGTCAGGTATTCCTCTCCTTTTATTTCCTGAATAACTTCGGTTACATAAAGTACATTTTTTTTATCGTTGGCTGCGAATATAGTTTTCCTATCTTCTTCATGTTCGGGCAGATTAAATAAAAAAATCTTATCAGAATCTTTCCCGTTGTTTTGAATAAGATTGTAAGTATCTTTAGAATTACATAATACATATGATTCCTTTTTATAGAAACCTGGTATATCCCCAGCAAAACTAAATAACCTTTCGACCTTTAGAAATCTCATGATTTTTAAGAACAAGGTATTAAACTTAGGCGCAATATCTTCTCTATGATTTGTATTTAAAAATAGCGTATTCTGTACAACAATGATCTTAATCTGCTTTTTTATGCAGATTTCCTGGATATATCTAATGTATAGGCCACCCAAGTCTGTTGTTAAAATAACGGTATCTGGCCTATCAAACAACAACTTAAAAAAAATAAAGCCGAAATTGACTACGAGAATTGGCAGCTTTATTATGCTTACCAATGCGTTCTTACTTTCGAAAGACGGAATTAAAAATTGCCTATTTATCTTTAAAGACAATTTAGACAGGTATTTTTCATTTATTTGATTAAAAAATCTATTGCCAGGAATATACAACAATTTCAGCCTAAATTGATTGCTTAGAGTTTTGCCCAGATAATCTATAACCTTTATATGAGTATAGATATAATACGGGATAATAAAGATCTTATTCTCCTTTGTACTTTCCATAATTCAGCAATACTTTCGAAAATTTAAACATGGCCTTAATCATGCGCATCCTGGTGTGCTTCTCAAATATGAGCCTGTGCAAGAACCTTAATCCGAGTTTGTTGATTAAAGGTGGGAAATAGTGCAACTCTTTATTTGCGCCAACTTGGGAAATAAATGCCCCACAGGTATAAATATTTGACGTTTTGTTTAATTTTCTTAATTCTAATGCCATTTCATCTTGTAATGGACAACCCAGCCCCAGTACCACAACGTCATAATTTTTTTTGCCTATTTCCTCGATCTCCTGCAGCAATTTGGTTTTATTCTCAAAAAATCCACTCTGACAGACAATGTTGAGATCTTTAAACCTTTCTTTCACTGAAGCGGTAAAGTCCTTGGCCTCATCTGGAGTGCCTCCCAACAAGAAAACAGATTTGCTTTCTCTTTCGCATTTGTCAAATATTATTGGTGCAAACGATGAAAAATCAAACGAAATCCTGATTGTTTTCTTTGCCGAGCATAGATTGTTCAGCTTTGTCATTACCAGACCGTCGCTTATTAGGTAGTCAAACTGCGTATAGTCAACATCGGATTCTATAGCAGTTGTAAAACTTATAAAATTAATAAATGTTGCAGTAATGGTTTTGTCATCGTTAAATATAACATCATCAATACGTTGAGGGCACTTACTATAGAATAATTTAAAATTCACGTATTACAAATTAGATTTAATTTCAACAAGTCACTAATCGTCAGCTCCTATTACTATTTCGTAAAACACAGCCTTATTGAAAGATTAATAGCCACCAATTTTATTATAAAACTTGAAATTTTTTAAATGCTCCTCAATCGAGCAGATATCGCTTTTATCTTTACCTAAAAAGGATTGTACCATTTTCAGTACCCCTGGTTTATAATCTAAATCATTAGTGTAATCAGTATTAGTTCCGTTAACCGCTACACTACCTTTAGCCTGAACATGCAATTGTTCTAAGGGCTTAAGGTAGTATCTATTATTTGTCGTTAAGATCTCAATTGCCCATCGGCCTGCAGAGTCCCAGTTTGAAGAATAGGAAAAAGGGATGTTATTTTCAGTTACGCCGTTTCCCATAAATATTGAGCCACTAGAATGCCATTGAACAGCACTTCCCGATACTTGTGCATCCAAGCTTTTGGGCCGACCAGCTAAATAGAATACGGTATCGATAACATGACTAGAATTAGCAATAATAAATTTATTTAATACATTTTCAGAAAACTTATTGGTATCAATAGTATGTACCCATTCTGTAAATTCAAAATTCACCGAAATGATGCCGCCTTCTGCCTCAATTTTTTTCTTAAGTTCTATTACTGATGCATAAAATCTGCGGTTATAGGCCACAAATACATGCGCATTATGCTGTTTGCTGTTTGTTATAATCTCTTCAACCTCATTAAGGTTTAGCCCAACCGGTTTTTCTACCAAGATATTTTTTACTCCCATTTGAATGAGCTTTAGTGTAGTTGGCACAAGCTCTTCGATAGAAACGGCAACAATTGCATTTTCAGGAATTTTTCCGGCATATTCTTGCACATAATTTAGTAGTCCGCCCGAAACCGCACTAATGTCAAAGGCTTTCTTCAATTCGTTTATCTTTTCTTCTCCTCTTCCAACGACTAAAAAATCTACCTCTAATTTTTTTAAGACCTTGATATATTCGGTGGCCATATAGCCTGCGCCTATTAACAAACAATTATTTTGCATTTATTTTTGAGTTTTAAGTTATTGGACAGCGATCAGTATCTTCTCCTATATGCTTGCTGAAAATCGGCAACATTGCATTAATCATTTGTTGATGTAATTTGCTTGAAACCGAATACTCCGTTAAGCCCGCATCTTCTCCTTTTAAAATACGTTCGGCAACTAAATTAGTCATCTGGCTTTGATAAAGAATCTCAAAGCTTGTGTGAACAGGTTGCCAGTTGTCTTCTTTTTTACTACTTGTTAACACCCCATTTGCTTCGTCAATTTGCCAACAGTAGTTTTCAGCCAATATTTGGATTTTTATAGGAGCTGTTGAATTTTCTCTCGAGTGAAGGAATAATTCAGAGCCATTTGATTGCCTACCAATCAATGTCCCCAATAATTCGAGATAGCCGCTTCTTTTACCTTCAATAACTTTTAAAATGCCATCGATATTGTATTCAAAATCATCATTGCCATTTAGGTATCCCAAAGTATCTATAAAATGGATAGAATTACAGGCTAGCCCCCAGTCTCCACCAATAGCCGTGAATGTTAATTTTTCGTCTTTTTGGATTAATTTCTTGATACTTTGGTAAACAGGCATAAATCTTCTTGGACAGTTTACCCAGCAATTGATACCATTTTGATTAATCAATTCCTGGACTTTATTATATTCTTCGATTTTTTGGAATAAAATCTTTTCGAGAATAAGGTTTTTTACCTTTTTCTTATCCAAAAGTTCTACCAAAATCTTATACCTAAAACCGGCAGTTGTAGCAACAATGCAAACATCAATTTCATCGGCTAAGAGATCTATTGAATTATAGTACTTGACTTTATCACGGTCTGATTCGTTTAGAATCTCATTTGCTCGCTGCTTGGCTATTTCTAGAGACGCACTACTAGGATCGACAACCTCTATCGCAATCTGATCTTCCATTTTGGAGAGCCCTTGCAGGTGCCTGCTGCCGAGCTGTCCTGCCCCTATTATTACAATTTTTTTCATTTAATAACTATATGCTTGTCCATCCTCCATCAACAACTAAATTGTGTCCAGTTATGTATGATGCTTCGTCGGCTAATAGGTAATGAACCGCAGCAACAATATCATCTGGTGTTCCCATTCGCCTTAATGGAACCTTACTATTGTATCTATTCACAAATTCTTCTGGCTGATGATCAAAGATACCGCCAGGAGAAACCGTATTAACCCTTAAACCATAAGGGCCGTAATAGGCTGCGAGATACCTGGTTAAATTGTTTATGCCGCCTTTAATAGCCGAATATGCTCCTGGCATAGTCATATTGCTTCCTTCATAAACAGTAAAATCTGGACCAACCAAACCATAAATGGATGACATATTGATCAGCGCTCCAAAGCCTTGGACCTTCATCTGCTCTAGTGCCAGTTTACAACAAATAAAGTAGCCGTTAAGATGCATATCTACATTTTTTTTCCACGAATCGAACGGAATATCTTCAAATTTAAGTCCCCAATCTTTCGTTCTTGGATAGGCATTATTTACCCAGCCATCTAATCGACCATGCTTTTGAATAATACTTTCGATAGCGATACGTACAGAATTTTCATCGGTAATATCTATCGCAACATCCAGATCATTGGTTGCCGATAGGTCTGCCGAGATAGCCGTTGCTCCTTGATCTCTTAGACTCTGGGTGATTCTGCTTCCTAAAAGACCATTGCCTCCAGTAACAACTATAACCTTATTTTTTACAGAAAACATTGCTTCTAATTATATTTGCGAAATACTGGTTTTATAACGGGAGAGTTTAAGTATTCTTCAACCCCATTCTCAAGAGCTTGTTTATACACTTTTAGAGAAGCCTCTACAGCGGCCAGCGTTTTCTCTAACTCTTTTGATTGGTGCGCATAAGAAATAGCAATATAAGGCATGATTACTTTATTGTTGACCATCTCTTGCGCAAACAATGTTCTTAGCGCCAAGGAAACCTGTCCATCAGAATCTTTTGTGATATAAGCCGGAGAGCATGGATAGCCTTCAACATAAAAATTATCATTGATACCCAATTCCCTAGCAATATCATTCATTCCATCCATCAGCTTTTGGCCGTAAGACCAGAAGTGCTCTATAACAGAATCTCTTTTTAAGATTTCCATGGTTTTAATAAAAGCACCCAGACCACTCATTTCTGCACCATGCGTTGTAGAAGTTAAGAACACCCTTTCTGCACCTTCATTTAAAATACCTCCTAATTCCATTATCTCTCTTTTACCCCCTAAAGCTGCAACAGCGAAACCATTTGCCATTGCTTTGCCAAATGTGCACAAGTCTGGCTGAATGTTAAAATATGTTTGCGCCCCCTGCATATGCCATCTAAAACCTGTAATCATCTCATCGATAATAAACACTGTTCCGTTGCTTTTGGTCAATTGCTGCACTTGCTGCAAAAAATCATCTATTGGTGCCACAGTTGTTGTAGCTTCCATCATAACTGCGGCAATTTGGCCCGGGTATTGATCAAAAAGCTTTTTTAAAGATTCGATATCGTTGTAATGGAATTTTAATGTAAGGGCTTGAACTTCTTCTGGTACTCCTTTGTTCATTACAGTAGAACCGATAAACCAATCGTCATAAGAGAAAAAAGGCTGTTCAAATGGTACGGCAATATATTTTCTTTTTGTATACGCTCTTGCCAATTTCATTGCCGCGCTTGTAACTGCCGATCCATGTTTTGCGAACTTCACCATATCCACGGCAGGAATAAGATCTATTAATAACTCTGCAGCCTTTAATTCTGTAATTGAAGCCCTAGTTAAGTTGTTCCCCTTTAATATTTCGTCATAGCAAGCATCAGCAACTTCTTTATTGGCATAGCCAATGTTAACTGAACGTAAGCCCATTCCATAATCCAAAAATTCATTCCCTTCATTATCTGTCACATAGGCCCCTTCTCCACTCTCTAGAATTGATGGCGCATTGATTGGAAATTGATCATCGCCTCTTGAATATGTATGAGCTCCACCTGGAATAGCTTTGTGAAGTCTATTTTTAAATTCACTGTTCATAACTATTTTTCTAATTGTTTTTGCTTGTTAAAATTGGTCCAATATTCTTCGCTTAAAGCAGAATTAATCTTCTCGAATCCATTTTCAATTATTAAATCAATAAGCTCCTTATCTCCCGTACTTATGATTTCCTTGCCTTTAAATTCTATGATTTTTTTAAAGAAAGATGCATCATCTGGATAATCTAATGTCAATCTTAGGTTATCGTCTTCTTTAAAGTCGGTTATTGCTATTGTCTCTATCTTATCTGCATCAAAAATTTTGCCCCAGCCTGTTTCAAGCACCTGCTGGTTTATATTTTTTAAAGATTCCTCTAAAAAATCGGTCGTATAGCCAGCTACGTTCATACCCAACGGCAATCCTTTTGTGCTTGCATACGAAGATCCCAAATTTAATTTTTCGATTACCATTCTAGCGGCTTTGGGCGAACAAAGTATATCGTCTCCATCAATAGATATAATGCTTTTGATGTCATTGGCTTTTGCACACTCCAGATGTCTTAATGGAATATTTTGATCGGAGCCGTAAAACACCTCAACACCAGTATCTTTAAAAAAATCTTCAAACTTTTTATTTTCTGCAAGTACCGACGTTGTAATGTAAATCTTAACTTGCGCTTGACCAATTTCTGTTTTGAACTCCTGCTGAAATCTTTCTACAAGCCATTCGATAAATGTCTTGCCTTCAACCTCTATCAGGTGTTTTTGGGAAAGCCTTGTAGATCCTAGCCTTGCCGTTATAAATATCCCATTCATTTTACTACAAAGTTATAATTTGGTTTTTCGTATCAGAATCTTCCACAGCATACAAGATCTTTAAAACCTGATGATCGTGTTCTAATGTATTTGGAAACGCCTCTTCATTTTTGGCCGCTTTTAAGAATGCCTGCATTTCATCAATATACATCTGCTCGGTAATATTTTTATTATAGCCATCTTGAGCTGACAGGGTTTCATAGGTTATTTCTTCCCATGTATTCAATTCTGGGTCAAAAATCTTGATCATGTTATCTTCCCAGTTCCAATATAGCTGTTTTTCTTCTCCATTTATCACCAATCTCCTTGTAGCGTTTCTGGAAACAACATCTACAGAGAGGTTAAAAATACTTTTCCCATAATCCATCAATAAATTATAGGTATCGTCTATTTCATCAGCTCCTTTAATATCAATTGTTTTTTTAAAGAAGCCCGTAACCCTTTTGGGCATCCCCAAGACCAATGTAATCCATGTAAGCTCAAAAGGCACTATCTCCCGACCGCCACCGGTAGCTTTGTTAGAAACATAATATTCCGATACGGCTTCATACGTATGCCAATCTGGCAGGTATTGACCAGAATGATAAAGAAAATTGGTAACCTTACCTAATACATTATTTTTAATTATATCACTGATCTTTTTTATGGCGGGATGAAAATATAGCGTACAAGACGGCGCAAGGCATACATGTTTGCTCTTTGCATCCGCTATCATCACTTCAAAGTCGATATCAACTACGCTTGCTTCGATAAAGGCAGGTATTCCCAAATCTATTGCCTTTTTCATATAAATATGATGAATATCTGGAGGCAACGATATAATAAAGGCTCCCACATCATATTTATGAATAGCGTCAACAAAGCTACTGAACGTCTCGATCTGATAGCGTTCTTCTGTTTCAAGCCTTCTATCTTCCCTTAAATCAAAACCTATAATATTTTTTAGCCCTATAGCTTGGAGGTTGCGTACTCTCCTTTTTCCCATTGAGCCCAAACCAATAACTAGAACAAAGTTTTCCATTATTAAAATTTAATATAATTTATATCTTCTTGTGCTTTTTTAAAATCATCATGTTTACCAATGTCCAACCAATAGCCCCTTAATGGATATGAGGTAACTTTACAGCCTTCATTAATCAGGTTTTCTAATAGATCGGTAGCATTAAAAGCTGTGTTGCTCGGTATTTTATTGCAAATTTCCTTCTTCATAAGGTATATGCCTGCATTAGCAAAGTAAGTATAGGTTGGTTTTTCGCTAAAGCTTAATATTCTATTATTTGAAGTTTCTAAAATTGCATATGGAATGTTGACATTATAAGGTATTGTAGCTACGGAAAAGTCGGCATCGGATTTGATAAATTCCAAAAAGAAATTCTCATAATCCAAGTTGGTTAGAATATCAGAATTGGTTACCAAAACATAATCGTGCTCAAATTGATCGATTAATGAAACCGATCCTATAGTTCCCAAAGGAGAATCTTCCTCTATATATTTAACATTTATCCCTTTTTCTTGTCCATTCCCAATTTTATCTTTTATTAAACCGCCCAAATACCTTATTGAAATCCAAAAATCATCGACACCAAAGCTAGCCAACCTATCTAAATTGTGTTCGATTATTGGCTTATCGCCTACCTTTAATAAGGGTTTGGGCAATGTATCTGTAAGCGGTTTAAGCCTTTCTCCCCTACCACCGGCCATTATTATGGCGTCTAGCGGCAAATAAGATTTATAAAACCTAAAATTGATTATATTTATTACGACTCCATTTTTATCTAAAATCGGTAGTATTTTAAAGTTGTCGTTTCTGTAATTAACAACGTCGTTTATCGTATAATTCCCTCTTTGGATAAATTTTGGATTTTCTTTTATGAATTCATCCACAACAGAGTCGAGATCCAAGCCTCTCAGCAACCCTCTGCGGATATCGCCATCTGTTAAAGATCCCAGTAATTTCCCTTCTGCATCAACAACAAACAGGATTGCATCCAACGCCAACTCGTTTAATTTTGCCAAGCAGTCTTTAATTGGCGTTAAAGAGGCTACTAAATGCTTTTTATAATCATTTTTCATATTGTTTATTTGGGCATTGCCGTGGCAAAGTTCTTCAATTCACTTATTGCCAGAGAAATTGCATTTTCATTTTTATAAATATTCGTTCCGTTATACGATCCAAGCTCTTCTATTTCCTTAATTTTTTCTAATATAGCTCTATGCTCTATTTCTACATTAAAGATATTTTCGCTACAAGCTCTTCCTTCTTGTCTATTTCCCAAGTTAATAACATATTTTTTAAATGAGGCCGCTTCGATTATTCCGCTTGAAGTATTGCCCAACAAAAATTTGGCATGGGTTATTGCAGAAAAATAGCTTTGCGTACCTAAGTTTTCTATTAAAAATACATTTTCTAATTTACTCAACTCATTGATGAATATAGTTCTGACCAAATTGCCTGCAGTATCTGCATTTGGCATGGTAATAAGATATTGGTAATCTGGCCGGGCATTAATTACCGCAACTATTTCCTGTGCATATTTTACATTTTCATCAGCTTTGATAGTTTCTGGATGAAAAGTAACCAATATGGTTTTATGTTTAAAGTTAACGCCCCACTTTGTCTCAAAATCTGCTGTCGATAATATTTTCACATCACTCAAGTTTTCCAGACTTAAGGCACCCACATTAAAGATGAGACTATTTTCATCAAGCATATTTGCTAGCCTATCCTTGTAGGTTTGAGTTGAGGCAAAATGAATACTTGAAGCATGGGAAATAGCATGCCTAAAGATATTGTCAATGGCTCCCATTGTTTTTTCGCCACCGTGTAAGTGGGCAAATTTAACTTGAAAGGGTATGGCAGCCATCACTGCGGCAAACATTTCATAACGATCCCCTAAACTAAGTACCACATCAAATTTTTCAGCATGTTCTTTCCAGAAGTCTGCAAACTTGATCATGGTAAGCCCCATTGCAGTACTTATTGCATTGGCCGAATCTGTAAGCATCATTGATTCAACTGTATATTTGACTTCAAAGCCCGCTGCTGTTACTTGATTGATGCTTTTGCCGTGAAATTCGGAAAGATGTGTTCCAAAAGCTATGATAGCCAATTCAAAAAAAGAATCTTTTTTTATTGCCTTTAATAGAGGCAAGTAAATTCCAAAATCGGCCCTCGAACTTGTAAGTACACCTATTCTCATCTATTTGAAATCTTTAAATGTAAGTTTGTGTCCGGCAGATAAATCAGTTAAAATAGTTCGGCCGATTACTTCCCGCATTTTCATTGGAGAGATCCCATCTCCTGGACGCAACATTTCCAGGTCATCTTCTGTCAGGATTTCTCCCTCAAGCTTGTTATTTACAAGATGTATGCTTTTTCGGGCAATTGCTATATTTTTAAGTTCAGAAGCACTTGGTTCTTTGTTTGAGGATCCTAACGAATTCTCTATATGTCTAATAGCAGTTACCATAGCTTTGAGCTCTTCTGGCTCCAGCGATGCAGCATGGTCTGGGCCTGGCAGTGTTCTATCTAAAGTAAAATGTTTTTCAATTACGGTAGCCCCTAAAGCTACTGCCGCAATAGGCACTTCTATGCCTAGCGTATGATCAGAATAGCCCACCTCAACACCAAATTCATCTTTGATGGCATTCATTGCCAAAAGGTTCACATCTTCATAAGGCGTCGGGTATTCGGTATTGCAATGCAATACGGTAATCTTCGCGTTTGATTTTGCCTTTATTACTGCTATCGCTTCACCTATCTCTTCCATGGTGCTCATACCCGTAGAGAGAATAATTTCTTCGGCTAGTTCTGCAATTTTTTCAAGATATGGCAGGTTTGTAAGCTCACCAGAGGGTATTTTAAACAACTTTAAGCCTAACTCTTTCAAGAAATCAAGGCTATCTAAATCAAATGCAGTAGAGAAGAAATTTATATCTTTTGACCTGCAATATTCAACAAGATCATGATGATCATCTTTTGACAACTCGAGGTTCTTTAGCATCTGCAGCTGGCTTATAGAATCATCACCAGTATTTTTACTCTGATAAGCCGCCTTAACCGCTGCCTTACTCACTAGTTTTGATGCATTGAAGGTCTGGAATTTCACATAATCAACTCCAGCCGCCACTGCAGCATCTATAAGTTTTTTAGCTTGAAGTATGTCGCCATTATGGTTTACACCAGCTTCTGCAATAATTATTGTTCTATTCATCTTAATTCATTTTCCCCGGATTGCCATAAATCAAAGCATTATCCGGTATATCTTTAACTATTACAGAGCCTGCCCCTATAACTACGTTGGATCCGATATTAATTCCTTGTCTAACTACTGTATTTGCCCCAACGAATGAATATTTCCCCACACTTACATTTCCTGCCAGAACTACACCGGGGGCAATATGGCTATAATCACCAATTCTGCATTCATGCTCGATTATAGACGAAGAATTGCATATTACGGCCTTTCCTATTTTGGCACAGGCATTTATAATGGCGCCCGGCATTACAACAGTGCCATCACCAATTGTCGCAAGTGGTGAAATCTGTGCCGATTTACTGATAAGAAGTGGGCATTCGACATGTCGAGACAACATCTTATCAAAAATCTTAGACCTGATCTTGTTATCGCCGACACCTATAAAAATATTGCTCTCTTTTAGCAGGTTGGATACATATTCATCATCTTCCGTACCCAAATACTTCAGCTTATACGGATTATTTGCCTTCTCTTGTTTCTCACAATAACCTAAAACATCAAAATCACTAGAAATCAGGGCATCTAACATTACATACGCATGCCCAGAGTATCCAATAATAATTGCTTTCCTTCTCATAACCTCACGCTGCTAGGAAGGTTTACCAACCTATCGGCTATAAATTCGCTATTTGACAAATCGGTTCGCTGTGCGTCTTTGAACATGGGTAATGTATGCATTAAAGCCCAAATTGGTCTAGCCATAACACCATTACTATTCATATAAGCCAAAAACTCCTCTCTTTGGTCTAAGCCATCCAAGAGAATTGCGTTGAGCCAGTAATTCGCCTCAGCGTCTTCGATTTCATTGCAAAACTCAATCCCGTTGGCATTAAATTTTTCCATATAAATAGCCGCCAGCTCCCTTTTATTTTTAACGTACGCACTCAATTGTTCAAGTTGGGCGCAGGCCAATGCGGCATTGAGATTAGGCATCCTATAATTATATCCAATCTCATCATGTATAAAGGCCCATGGATGTGGCACTTTTGCTTGAGTTGTTAAGTGCTTGGCTCTTTTCGCCAATGCCTGATCGTTTGTTATTAGCGCTCCGCCACCACCGCTAGTTACAGTTTTATTTCCGTTGAAGCTAAATATACCTACTTGCCCAAATACACCGGTATGCTTGCCTTTGTAATAGCTTCCGAGCGATTCAGCGGCATCTTCTACAAGTGAAATGTTCCAATTTCTGCATATGTCGGCTATTTCGTCGATTCTACAGGGTAATCCGAATGTGTGCATCGGTACACATGCCTTGATACGGTTCCCCGTTTTTTTATTATAAGTAAAGCCGTCAGCTCTAAGCTCGCCATGTTCGTTAAGGAATTGGGCCAGTGAAGATGGAGACAAACCTAATGTATCTCGATCTACATCAACAAACACAGGTTTAGCTCCTATGTAACTTATTGCATTGCAAGTAGCAATAAAAGTCAAGCTCTGAGAAAGCACTTCATCATCGCGCCGTACGTCGGCCATGAGCAAGCCCATATGCAATGCGTTAGTACCATTTACAATGGCAACGCAATACGAAGCGCCTGTTATTTCGCACATCATTTCTTCGAAGCGATCTACAAATGCTCCAACCGATGAGACGAAGGTAGAATCTAATGTTTCCAATACATACTTTCTTTCATTTCCAATAAAAAGAGGTGCATGTAAGGGGATAAAGTCTTGATTGGGAAATTCGCCTTTTATGAAGTCAGCGATCTCCTTCAAAGAAATATGCATATTACTATATATTATAAATGTCGGCCTTATATTGTTTTAAGTTCTCTTCCTTACTAAACCATTCTATGGTTTCTGCTAAACCTTGCTGAAGAGTATAAGATTGCTTCCAGTTTGTATATTTTTGAATTTTTTCGTTGCTGCCGTATAATCTAAACACTTCCGATTTTTCTGGTCTCAAACGCTCGTCGTCAGTAATGATTTTAGCCTCGGGGTTTATTTGTCTAATTAGCTCCTGGGCCAAATCTCCGACAGAGATTTCGGATTGTGTGGCAATATTGCAATCATGTCCGATTAAACTGTCGGATTTTGCAATTTCTATAAATCCCTTTGCGGTGTCTTTTACAAACAGCAAATCTCTTGTAGGGCTAAGATCCCCCAACTTGATTTCTTTTTTGCCATTAAGCAATTGTGTAATAATCGTTGGTATGACCGCTCTTGCAGATTGGCGAGGGCCATACGTATTAAAAGGCCTTACAATAGTTAAAGGCAAATCAAAGCTTCTATAAAACGAATCGGCAATGCAATCTGCTCCGATTTTACTGGCCGAATAAGGAGATTGGGGTTGGCGAGGATGTATTTCATCAATTGGAATATATTGCGCTGTACCATAAACCTCCGAAGTAGAAGTTACAAGTACCCGCTCTACCCCAAGGTCTTTAGCGGCCTGAACAATATTTAAAGTTCCCTTTACATTAGTATCTATATACGAATCTGGAGAATGGTAGCTAAAAGGGATTGCAATTAAGGCGGCGAGGTGAAAAACCACATCTATTCCTTTCATTGCCGTTCGCACCCCATTAGGGTCTCTGATATCTCCAGCAAATACATCAATTTGGTCGAGAACCGTTTTTGGCAGGCTATCTAACCAGCCCCAACTATTAAACGAATTATAATAAACAAACGCTCGTACTTTGGCTCCCTCTTCAACTAATTTTTCAACCAAGTGGCTTCCAATAAAGCCATCTGCCCCAGTAATTAAAATACTTTTATTTTTTAACTCCATTAATTTTATCTTAAGATTTTTATTAAAATATATCTTTAAAGCTTATTAAAACCTGAGTGACAAAATCTAGATTTTAATAAAATTTTGTGAGGTATCTTCGTGCGGTAAAAAAGAATACCCCAATTAAACCCGCGATCATTCCCCAAAACACAACCATTACTTTTTTACTTACCTGTACTTTTTCAAGAGGTAGCACCGGTGTATCTATCGTTTCTATCAGGGGGGTCTCTCTTCTAAGTGTGATTCTGGAAAGTTCCAGGTTTTTAACCAATTCTGTTAAAACCGCTTTATTCATTTCAGCATTGAACTGAGATCTTTGGGCCCCACTTCTCAAGACCATTCTTGTTGGATTTATATTAGGGGTTTCATCTAGTGTTGATACGGCTGAAACTATAGCACCGTTTAAAACCAATTTAACAGAATCGCTTTGTCGTTTAAGTATCGCTACATTCTGTGCAGATTTCTTTGTTTTAGTCTGTACATAAAAGTCATTTACAATTTTAACTAACTGATCGTTGAAAGCCTTGGCAAAGAACTCATCTATTGCTCTTACTTCTACCTTTATGATATTCAGTTTTTTATCTGGCCGGCTCACAGTCAAATAGCTCTTCCGAATATTTGACGTAAATTCGCCAATCAAGCTGTCTTGAGCCCTAGTAAACAACTCTTCAGGTTTTTTAGCAAAATATAGGCTCTGTTTTCCCAACTTCTTTGAAAGGCCTTCCCTAAGTTTATTAAAGTCAATATACCTATCGATTAATAATTGCTTTTTCCCATTTATTAATACTTCGCTAAGCAGTGTTTTTTGGAGTGTAGTTCTAGACCTATATAGTTCTAATAAATTATCTCCCTGAAAAAGGCTACCGTTGCTCCCCAAGTCAATACCTACCATCGAGGCAAGTCCTGAATATTGTCCTAAGCCCCCAGAGCCTCCGCCTGCTTCTTCAAGCACAAATGTTGTTGATGCTACATAAATTATTTTCTTTGAACTGGCATATAAATACCCTAATGCAGACCCTAATAATCCCATTATTACGAGAACAAGCCATTTTGACAAGATATAGCGGAACCATTCCTTGCTCTTTAGCATGATTTCTTTTAATGAAATCTCATCCGTTAAATTTTCCTGTTCTTGATCTTTTTTGACGATCATTTCAATATTATTTTAATACTCTTCTGTTTAAGTGAAGACCTGTATTTAATTCGCTTATCTGCCACGGGATACTATCTCAATAGACTAACTATAATTGCCGCCAATGATGCCAAACCCGTTCCGATACCTATCCAAGCCTGTGCGCTTAATTTTTCGCGCTCTGCACGTTTTGGCACCATAATTTCTGCCCCCGGTTTTACTTTTGGATAACTGTTAAAAAATAAGAATTTCCCTACCGCTGCAGCTGACCCATTTGCATATTTAATATAAACTCCTCCTTTTCTAGCATTAGACGTAAAACCACCCGCATTATTAATATATTGTTTTAGACTTTTCCCTGGCAGGAATACTATACTGTTAGGATTTAAAACTTCACCTGTAACCTTAACTGTCTGCAAAGTTCTGGGCACACGAATGACATCCCCATCTTCAACAATTAAATCATATTTCGACAAGGGGTTACTTAAAATCTTTTCTAAGTTTATACCTACCAAATCGCTTTGAATTAATTTCTGTTCAATTTCAGCCTTAACTGTGTCTTTTACTCCTGATTCTTGTGCCCTTTTTAAACTCAAGAACTTCTTATCCTCTTCTTCTTTATTATTAATCGCATTTTTATCGGTCGGATTTACTTTTTCTGCTCCTGGTCTTTTTAAAGAAGCACCATCTGCATAAGCTGACGACGTAAGACCACCTGCTCTTCTAATAAGGTCAGAAATTCTTTCATTTTTATTGGTAATCGTATATGGCCCAGGATAAACTACCTCTCCTTCTAATTTAACTTGCTTTTGCGTAGTATATCCTTCTGCACTTCTCACTGAAATGATATCAAAAGGTTTAAGTACAAAAGAATTATCCTGTATTTTTAGATTTTGATCAACATTTACCGTAAAGACCTCTGCAGTTTTTGCCTTTGCAGAAGTCGCATCACTATTTCTAACTCTTCTCGAAATCTCAATCCTATTTGGAGTCGCACCTTCTCTAAATCCGCCTGCTAATTGGATAATCGATTCAAGAGTCATGTTATCGGCAAAATCAAATGTCCCAGGTAAACGAACCTCTCCTTGGATGCTTACTTTATATTCATCGCGTAGGTCGAACACAGAGGATATTGTAATTTTATCTTCACGTTGTAAAGGAATATCTTCTGTGGTGCCTGCCATTACTTTAGCAATATCAAAAGACAGCATCGAGAAAGTATTATTTGGATTTAGTCTGTTAATATAGGCGCGATTCAAAAATGCATCTTCTGTTAATCCTTCGGCTTTATTGATCAATCCTTTTACGGTTAACCCTTTTTCTAGTTCGTAGATTCCTGGTCTAAATACTGCCCCTAATATCTCTACTCTATTATCAAAACGATCTAAAATCGCTTCTACAATATATTTATCACCATTCTTTGGCTCATAAGTATTAAATTCTGATGCCGAAATATCTGATATTCTTCTTTCTTTATCTGTATTTTGGAAGGATTTGATTTTAGCAGTATAAGCCTGGGTGGTAAAGCCTCCCGCGAAATTAATTACATCTTGTAGTGTTTCGCTCTTTTTGATTTCAAACAGGGCGGTTTGCTTAACTTCTCCCGAAATTTCTACTCTTTTTTCGTAAACTGGTACATGAATAACATCCTGGTCTTGCAATCGGATGTTATCCTCCTGAATGCCTTTTAATAAAAAACTGTAGACATCAACAGTCTTGATCACTTTATTATTTCTAATAATTTGAATATTCCTGAAGGATCCATTATGCGATGGGCCACCACAGGCATACAGTACAGCATAAACAGTTGACAGTGAAGATACCGTAAATGTACCTGGTTTAATTACACTACCTGTTACAGTTACTTTAATACTTCTGATATTTCCGAGGTTTACGGCCAAGAAAGAACGGCCTGTAGTTATTGCCTTATATGTTTTCGACATTGCTGTCTTAATTTTAGACGTGGCTTGCTCTATAGTCAATCCACCTACAGCAATTCTTCCCACATATTGGATGTTGATTATACCATCTGGACTTACCTGCGGATTATAACTTGCTTCGTTATCACCTGTTAAGTCAATAATCAATTTATCATCAGGGCCAATAATATATCCTTGAGGTGTTGCAATCCGAAGGTTTGGCTCAAAGGTAATATTGCCATTACGAAATAGCTCTGAACCAAATATTTTTGGGGCAACTTCATCGTCTTTCTCTTTCTTCTCATTAGCAATGTTTCCACCTTGCGTAGTTTCACTATATTCTCGCCCTGTATTAGAAGATTTGTTTTCCGTTTGCGTTGTTGTTCCTTGACTACGCAATTTATTTACCCGCAAACGCAACTTTTGGATTTCTTCTGTTTTCATACCCCTAGCAGAGGCCATTTGCTCCAGTTGTGCTTCTGTATAGCCTATTGATTCTGCATCTTTGATCATTTTCAGAATTTGCGAATCAGATAGCTGATCAACTTTTACATCTACATAACTGGTTTGAGCTATAGAAGAAAAATGAAATACACATGAAAATAAAACAAAGGTGATTAATAAAGTTACTTTTTGTCTCATTGGTATTTTGTATCTTAGGTATCCGTATATTTCTACACGGTATTATTAAATTAATATTTAGCCTTTAAGCTTATTCAAAATAATTGAGCGTATTAAAGCCCCCATCTTTTAAGAATTCATCCTTTTTCATCAAATGTAAGTCGGAGGTCACCATATCATTTACCAATGCAGGTAAATCATATTTTGGTCTCCATCCTAGTTTGGTCTTCGATTTACTAGGATCGCCCAACAACAAATCAACTTCAGTTGGCCTAAAATATTTCGGGTCCACTCGCACAACGGTCGTGCCAAGTTTTAGGTTATTTGAATTTAAACCTAACTTTTCAATTTTTTCTTGGTCTATATCAATAATTACGCCCTTTTCCTGTTCTTCTTTTCCAGAGAACTCGATTTCAATCCCAAGTTCAGCAAAGCTCATTTTTACAAAATCGCGGACAGTTGTCGTTATTCCTGTAGCGATTACAAAATCTTCTGGTTGTTCTTGTTGCAAAATGAGCCACATGGCCTCTATATAATCTTTAGCATGTCCCCAATCACGTTGTGCCGATAGATTACCTAGATACAAGCAGTTTTGAAGGCCCAAGGCTATTTTGCAAGCAGCACGGGTAATTTTGCGCGTAACAAAGGTTTCACCTCTTAAAGGGCTTTCATGGTTAAACAAAATTCCATTGCAAGCAAACATGCCATAAGCTTCACGATAATTTACGGTAATCCAATAGCCATATATTTTGGCCACAGCATAAGGCGAACGCGGATAAAATGGTGTGGTTTCGCTTTGCGGAACCGCCTGTACCAGGCCGTACAATTCGGAAGTTGAGGCTTGATAAATTTTAGTTTTGTTTGTCAACCCTAATATTCGCACGGCCTCTAATAACCTTAAGGTGCCTATCCCATCGGCATTCGCAGTGTACTCCGGCATTTCGAAACTTACTTGCACATGGCTCATAGCTGCCAAATTATAGATTTCGTCTGGTTGGGTTTCTTGAATAATGCGAATCAGATTGGTAGAATCGGTCAAATCGCCATAATGCAATTTAAATCTTACATTATTTTCATGTTGGTCCTGATATAGATGATCGATACGATCGGTATTGAATAAAGAAGACCGCCTTTTAATACCATGAACAAAATAACCTTTTTTTAAAAGGAACTCAGCTAAATAAGCTCCATCTTGTCCTGTTACTCCTGTAATTAAGGCAACTTTCATATTAAATAACTAATTCTTTCAAGCTTGCAAACTTAACAAATAATTTCTGCCTTTTACTACAGAAACTTTACATTTAAATGGATAAAAATCCACAAAAGTCATTAGCCGACATTAGTAAAAGCAAATGTTTAAACTCATATGTTTACTTTAATCATCTTGAATTATTAAAGGCGTGCATCTACAAAGATGCGATTGATGAAAGATTTTGTATCAAAGATAATGGCACCATTATTTTTTAAATCTTCGTAATCTATATCAAGAAATTTATCATGAGCTACGGCCAGAACAACTGCATCGTAAGTAATGGTTTTTATCTCAGGAATTAATTTAAGCCCGTATTCTTTTTTAACTTGTAGCGGATTTGCCCAAGGGTCATAGATATCTACAGAAACCCCAAACGAACTAAGTTCCCTATAAATATCGATTACTTTGGTATTCCTAGTGTCAGGGCAATTTTCTTTAAATGCAAAACCTAAAATGAGTACTTTTGAATTCTTAATATCTTTATTCTTGGTTAGCATCATTTTGACTATCTTATTCGCCACGAATATGCCCATTTCGTCATTTACTCTACGTCCAGATAGAATAACTTCTGGCTTATAACCTAAAGATTCCGATTTATAGGCCAAATAATAAGGATCTACACCTATACAGTGCCCGCCAACTAATCCAGGTTTATATCTGAGAAAGTTCCACTTAGTACCAGCTGCTTCTAGCACATCATTGGTGTCAATACCCATTTTATCAAAGATCAAAGCAAGTTCATTCACAAATGAAATATTCACATCTCGTTGAGCATTTTCAATTGCCTTTGAGGCCTCAGCCACTTTAATACTGGATGCTTTATGTGTACCGGCGGTAATAATACTAAGGTAAAGCTGATCTATCGTTTCCGCTGTCTCTGAATTAGATCCGGAAGTAACTTTTTTAATTTTTGTTAGCGTATTTATCCTATCGCCTGGATTGATGCGTTCAGGTGAATAACCACAGAAAAAGTCGACATTGTATTTTAAACCCGACGTTTCTTCTAATATCGGTACACAATCTTCTTCTGTACATCCCGGATAAACCGTCGATTCGTAAATTACAATATCATCCTTTTTCAACAATGAACCAATCATGGCAGAGGCCTCTAGAAGCGGCCTTAAGTCTGGCTTTTTGATTTGATCTATTGGTGTTGGTACAGTTACAATGTAGATATTACATGATTGGATATCAATCGAAAACGAAGAAAAAACCAGATTTTTAGATTGGAGCGCCTGTACCAATTGTTTTAAATCAGCTTCTTGAGTTTTATCTATGCCATTTTTTAATTCATCAATTCTGCTTGGGTCAATATCAAAACCTACAACCTTGTATTTCTTTGCAAATTCTATTGCTAAAGGCAAACCAACATAACCTAAGCCAACTATTCCAATCTTTATATGTTGGTTCATTATTTACCTTACTATCTTTAATAAATATTCGCCATAACCACTTTTTAAAAGTGGTCTTGCAATTTCCTTTAACTGTTCGGCATTAATGAAGTTCATTCTGTAGGCTATTTCTTCTATGCAACCTATTTTCAGGCCCTGGCGTTCTTCGATAATCTGTACAAACTGGCCAGCCTGCATTAAAGAGGTAAAAGTGCCTGTATCTAGCCAAGCGGTTCCCCTGCTCAAAATACCTACTTTTAATTTGCCTCTTTTGAGGTATTCTTTATTAACATCGGTAATTTCGTATTCGCCCCTGGCCGATGGCTGGATATTTTTGGCAATCTCTACTACAGAATTATCATAAAAATAAAGTCCTGGCACTGCATAATCTGATTTGGGCTCTTTTGGCTTTTCTTCTATAGAGATGACCTTATTTTCCTTATCAAATTCTACCACGCCGTATCGCTCCGGATCAGAAACCTGATAAGCGAACACCACACCGCCATCGGGATCTGCGGAAGCTTGTAGCAACTTAGCCATTCCGTCGCCATGGAAGATGTTGTCTCCTAGAATAAGCGCTACTTTATCCGTACCAATAAATTCTTCGCCAATTACAAAGGCTTGGGCCAAACCGTTGGGCTCGTGTTGTACAGCATAGCTAAAGCTACACCCTAAACTTGCACCATCACCCAATAGTTTTTCAAAATTTGGCAAATCATGTGGCGTAGAAATAATCAATACCTCTTTAATTCCAGCTAACATTAAGATAGACAACGGATAATAGATCATGGGTTTATCATAAACCGGCATCATCTGTTTGCTCATGGCTAATGTTAAGGGATGCAGCCTCGTACCGCTTCCTCCTGCTAAAATTATTCCCTTCATTGGTTTTATTTGGTATGGATTAATCTTTTGAAGTTACGCTATTTTCCAATTCGGCGTACCATTCGGCACCATATTTTCTGATCAATGGCTCTTTAAGGAACTGGTAAACTGGCACTTTGAGTTCGCGGCCAAAGGTACAAGCATCGCTGCAAATGTGCCACCTATCGTAATGCAGCACATCAAATTCTGGATATTTGGTAATCCGGATCGGATAAAGGTGGCAAGAAATTGGTTTTTTCCAATCCACCAAACCTTGCTCATAGGCTTTTTCGATGGCACATTTGGTAATGCCGTTTTCGAAAGTTACGTAGGCGCATTCTTTATTGCCATCTACGCAAGTGGTGGTCAAGTCGCCATCTAAATCTACAACATAGGTACCTTGGGCCTCGATGGCTTCAATGCCTTTTGGCGCCAACAAGTGCTTGATTTTAGGATAGATTTCCTGCAGGATTGCAGTTTCTGCCACTTCTAGCGGGGCACCCGAATCTCCTTCTACGCAACAAATCCCCTTGCATTTATTCAAATTACACACAAAGCTTTCGCTAACCACATCTTCATGCACTAAGGCATTTTGTACTTCAATCATCTGTTTGAGCTAACTTCCTATTGGATATTTCAGGCCTTCGGCCGATTTGATTTCTAGTGTTACCGAACCTACCAAAATCTCTACCTGCGCCTTTACAGGCACCCTGTTACCATCATCGGTTATCCAAAGGTACAATTTACTATCTTTTCTAAAAACACGCCCTGGCTTAATGGAGGGGCTGAATTTGAGGCAACGGATATTGCCTAGTTTACTTTTTACGTTTTCCTTGCCCACATATTCTATTTCTAGCGCACTGATTTCGTCGCCCAGAAAATAGTTGAGCTTGAACTTCTCGCCGATTTTCAGTTTCGAAATATCCAAGCTACGGGCAAAATAATAGGCCGAAACCAAATCGAATGTTTGCGTGGTTGGCGTAGCAAAAGTACCTCTATTAGCCACCACTTTCTTGTCGTCCTGGTGAAACCTTGCCTTGTCTTGCCTCCGATAGCTGGCCTCCCTGATATTTTCTTGATAGAAATAAGGGGTAAGGTCGGTTTTGTCGATATAGGAATCGTAATGGTCCCTGATCTTGTAAAAAATATCGAAAGTGCCCGAAGTCTGCGCATCGACTGACAGCCTATAGGTAGGTTTATTGTCGAATTTGACATCGGTACCCAATACTTTAATAGTAGCTTCGGCAGCGGTTAAAAACCCATACTTCAGCTTATAACTCAATACCTCTCCCTCTTGAAAGATGGGCTCTTTCTTAAGTGGCAGCTCTTGTGCCAAAGCCTGTACGCCAAATAATGTTACAGCTATTCCTATTATTAGTCTTCTCATATTTGGTGAACAAACAAAAAGCAATCCAAAAAAATTAGTCCTTACGCTTATAAATCGGCACTGTTGAGCAAGGTTCACCAAACATAATGCTTTTGGCCACCGGCGTTAGCAATGCCGTAATTTCTACATAGGCAGCCACAGGCACTTCCAAGTCGGCGCAACCTTTGATCACCACACGCTGTCCGGCAAAGGCATTAAGGTCTATTTTGGCCAATGCCTTGCTATAAAGCACGGCTTCAAGTACATCAAGGTTGCCAAACACTACTTCGTTGGCGTATGGTTGCATTTTATTGGCCAGTAACATATAGGCCCAAGTCGGCACAATGGCATCGGCGCTGCAAATAATTGCTACGTTTTTATCCTGATACTGCGACCAGTCGTGTTCCTTGATAAAGGCCCTAAAATCCTGCTCTTTGAGAATCAGCCCATGAAACAGATTGTCTTTAATATCATACACCAAGCGTTCTCCTTTGTGGAAATATTCTTCCAGATTTAGGGTTAGCAAACCACTTGAAGCCACTTTATTAACGATGTTTTCCTGAATATCCATAACCTCTATAAAATAAAAAACCGTCCCGACTAAAGTGGGGACGGTTGTAAAATTACGCAATTCAGCTTAATAGAATTTCACCCTATTGTCTTTTATATCGCTTTTTTCTTGTAATGCCTGGAAAGCAGCGCCTAAAGAGCGTTGGCCTAAACCAAGCAACATCGTTTCTTTTTGCTTAAATGTGTTGCCCAATGGTGCAGGAGCGGTGAAACCTTCTACGGTAAACACATACACGCCTTTCTCGCCATCAACTGGTTTAGACAACTTGTTTACAGCCGAACCGAAAATAGTACCAACTACCTTGTTTTCTTGGGCCAAACCTGGAATGATCGGGTTTGCAAACACCATATTTTGTACTGGAGTAGCGGTTTTGCCTAGTTTTTGGGCTACTTGATCAATGTTTGAAGCACCTGCCAAGGCTTTGTTAGCCTGCTCAGTCAACATTTTTGCTTTAACGGCATTCATGACCATAGGCTGGATTTGTTTTTTTACATCTTCCAAGCTCAATTGGCCTTTAGGTTTAATATCTGTTAAATGGGCAACTACAAAGCCATTGTCCATGGTGTAAACCTGACCAAGTACATCGCCTTTTTTGGCATCGTATGCATCTCTGATCAGCTGACGAGGATTATCCAAGCCTGGCGCAAAGCCTTGTGAAGAAACTACCTTGTCGGCCACACCCACGGTATAACCTTGTTTTTGAGCCAAGGCATTGAAGTTATCGCCTTTAACCTCGTTTAAGAAGTTAGACGCTTTTTTATAGGCAATATCCCTGGTTTTGGCACTTGGGGCCAATGTTTTCTCGATATAGGCCAATTTAGCCTCTTTAGAAGAACCGATTTGCTTTTCGATCTTGATCAAGTGAACACCGAATTGGGTTTTTACTACTTTCAAGTCGCCGGTTTTTCCGCCAAATGCTGCCTCCTCGAATGGAGCTACCATGGCATTGCGGCCGAAGGTACCCAAATCGCCACCTTTATCTTTAGAGCCGTCTACGCTATATTTTTTGGCCAGTTCGGCAAAGCTTCCGCCTTTTTGTACTACAGCTTTTAGCGAGTCGGCCATTTTAAGTGCATTGGCTTCGCCACCTACTTTGCTCGGATCGATTAAGATATGGCTTGCTTTTACCGAATCAGGAGAGAAACGGGTGCTAATCACCTTGATCAGTTTATAGGAATTGCCTGAAAATTTAGGACCGTAGAAACTTCCTGCAGGATAATTGAAAATTACCGAATCTACAGCCGGATCCAATTTTCCTTTAGCAATATAAGCATAAGGAACTTTTACGTCAGAATTGTTGATGGCAAACAACGAATCGTTAGGCGTAACCTTGAAATCGGCAGCCAATTTCTCTACTTGTGCTTTAACTGCTGCCGAATCGGTTGCAGTTGGCTTAATGCTGAAAGAAACATATTCGAAAGAACGGGTCTCAACAGGATTGTCAAAACGTTTTTTGTTGGCATCGTAGTAAGCTTGATAATCAGCATCTGTAATTTTTACGTCTTTGTCCAAAACGGTGCTGTAATCCAGGTTTACATATTTGAAGTTAACCAGCTTGTTGCGGTTGATGTATTCGTCGTTGGCTTCTAATGAAGTTACGTATACCGAATTGCGAACTAGGTTGGCATATTTTTGTTGCAAAGCCTGTTTCTCGATTTCGGCCTGTAGCATATCCCATTGTTGCTTAAGCTTAGGGTCTTTTTGTTGTGCTTTTAACGAAGTAATTACGGCATTACGGTCAAGCTCGCCTGTTTGCGGGTTTGAGAAATACTGTTTAATCAGTGGGCTTGGATTTTTGCCTTGCAAAAGGTCAAAAAGCTCATCGCCTGAAACGATTAGGCCCAAACGTGTATATTCTTTGGTTAACAACACATTGGCAATTTCGCCCTGCCATGCCTGATCAACAGCCATGGCCTGCATTTGCGGGTTGATGCTGCCACCATATTGCTGCTTAAACTGTGAAATGCTTTGTTCTACCTTAGGATTAAATTCTTCATATTTAATCTCCTCGCCGTCTATAGAGCCAACCGAAGTTCTAGAAGCTCCCCAAAGAGACGAAGTATGCTGCAACAAAGGCTCTAATACAAATAACGCTAATACCACTGCGATACCTCCTACTAGAAAATACCCCATCTTGGTACGCATGAAAGTCATTAATCCCATATTATTCTTATTTTATCAATTTTTTTTAAGAGGGCGCAAGATACAAATTTGCAACTAATTAGAAAATATAATTTTCATCTGTTTAGCTATTGATTTTCAGTGGTGATAAAGCCATCCTGATTTTTTGTCCATTTCTGCTATACACCTCGGCAAATCATGATGGTTTTAGTTGATTTTTGCCTTGAATTAAGCAGATAGTCTGCTAATCTATATTTGTTTAAGGGACTATTTTATCTTTAAGATAGCCTTCGGCAGCGGCGTCTTTAATGTTATAGGTACTAAAATCCTGGGGAGCCGAAAACTGTGTTCCTGTAACTACATTGCCATCTTTAGTGGTAACCGTACCAAAAGGCGAAAAATACATCCGCTTGTTTTCGTCCCAGGTCAGTTCTTCGGTGGTAAAAGTAATCTGATCGTTGATCACCACCACGTGTTTCCTAAAAATGGTGATTTTTTCGCCTTCCTTGTTGATGGCATAGTCAGAAGTGATAGAGCCTGTGCTTTTGAGGTAATCGTCGAAAAAGTTGATTTTTATACCCTTAGGCATTTCATTGTACTTTGGCCCTTGCGATGGAGTAACTTGGTCGAGAATGGGGGCAAAACCTTTTGCTTTTACTTTGGCCGAATCGCTATAGATAATTTCTACGCCATAAGAACGGTCTTTGCTCAAGGTAATCTTCTTGGCCGAGATTGCGGTGGCATTCTTCAGGTCATCGTCGTTGCAAGCCAGCATGACGCTGCTCAGCACCACCAAAAGCAACAATAGGCCAAATGGGTTACCCGACTTTCTCATCAGTGTACATTTTTTTCATCTGTAACGAAAATTTACGCTACAAAGTCTGTCTTAGTCGAACCTAAATCTGCTGAACCACTTATCGTTAAGTGTAAAGCCCAAGTGGAAATTGATGTATTTTTCTTGAAGCAGGCCGTTGCTAATGGTTCCTCTTTTGCCCAGCTCGGCACTGAAGTTCATTTTATAAAGGGTTCGGCCAAACGACGATAAAGGCAAGCCTAAGCCTACCGTAACGGCCATTTGCTTAATGTCTTGTCCGGCCATTTGGATGTAGGTTTTATCGTATTGGAAGCCAAAACGGTAATCAACCCTTTTAAAATAGCCGTTAATCGCGGTAATATCTGGTGTAATCTGGCCTCCAACAGAAAAGCCATAAGTATCTTGCAAGCCTTGGTTTACCTTGTCGATGGTTAAGTTAGACCATTTGCCTATGCGGTAGTCGGCACCAAACAACCATTTATTGTTCTTTTGGATGCTGATACCAAAGTTGTGTATCAAAGGCATTTTAAGATTTGTTGGCGCATTTTCTACAAACACCAAGGTATCGATTGCCGTTTGTTCATTGCCTTGCGAATCGTTATAATATTGCGTAACGACCTGGCTTCTTTTCGAATTGATTTTAGACGATGAGGACCCCGAATAGCCCAACATGATCGTGGTTTTGCTATCTAGGCTAATGTCATACTGTGCACCATAAGAAAAACCAATGCCGCCTACGCTGTTTTTAGCCTGCAAACGCGAATTGATGGCGCCTGGTTCGTTTACATATTCTGTAGAACGGTTTTCCAAAAGGTTACCAAACAAATATTCGGCATTGGCGCCAATCCTAAAATGATCGCCAAACTGTACACCATAGCCCAAATAAGCTTTGGTTAAGCCACCTTCGCCGGTATACCTGTAATCCACGTTTTTGGTATTGTCGGTAGTGGTACCCACTTTTGTAGAATTGATAAAGTTGTAGCCCAGCTCCGAATAAGGCATGATGCCAAAACTCAATGCCGATTTTGTCGTTACCGGAAAAGCAAGCGCCACATGGCTCAGCGTTGAGTTGAAACTATTCTCTTTTTGCGTGCTGTTGCTCAATTCGGTAAAGCCTGCGGCCATTCCGATATCTAAAGTTGTTAGATTGATCGATGCATACGAGGCCGGGTTCTGCATGTTAATGTTATTGAAAAAATTAACTTTGTTTACCGCGGTAGAAACGCCACCCATTGCCCTAAGCTGGGGCAGCAACGAACCTTTGATGTTTCCTACTCCGAATTTAGAATATGGAGATTGCAGGGTAATTTGTGCATTTGCAATTACACCTGTCAGCAAAAGGCAAACTACAAATGTATATCTTAATTTTTGGTACATATTAGTGTATAAAAACTTCATTCAATCCTTTTAGAACCAAATAGGGTTCGTTTGTTATTTGGGGTGCAAAGATGCTATTTTTTAATTGTTTACTCAAAAAATCGGCATCGCCACCTGTTATTATGACCCTCAGGTCGTTGTATTTCTTGTTTTCTGAAGCTATAAATCCTTCCACTTCGTTCAGCACGCCCAACAAAACGCCGCTTTTGATGGCATTGGCGGTATCTGTGCCTTCCGGGATGGATTCTTCCTTATCCCAGCTGATCAGCGGCAGCCTACCGGTATAATGGTTCAGCGCCTTAAACCGCATGTTGATGCCTAAACTGATGCTTCCTCCAAAATATTCGCTGTTGGCGGTCAGCACATCGTAGGTAATGCAAGTTCCCATGTCGATCATCAAACAATTGGCGCCAGCATATAGGCCTTTTGCCGCAATTACCTTTGCCCACCGGTCTAATCCTAGCGTGGGCTGCGTTTGGTAGTGGTTTTTAATGCCGGTGTTGATTGCGGTGGTAAATGGGATATAGCGAACAGACCGGCTCAAAAAGTTGCCTAGTGCTGTTACATCTCTGCTTACGCTAGAAACAGTGGCATTTTTTACCTGGTAGGTTTCGATTAGGCTTTGCAGGCTAATTTCGTCCAGTTCTTTTAGCCTTTGGAAATGAACCATGGTCTGATGGTCGAAAACCGCAAGCTTACTATTTGTATTTCCAATATCAATAACCAGATTATGCATAAGCTCAAGCCTGGAAAGATTTGTCCGCAATTTGAACCAGAAAAGCTACTACTCCAAATTTCATGGCACAAAGCTATCAATCTTTGGCAAGTTTCAAGGTCTCAAATTGTTAAAAAAGGTTAAACAAACAAAAAATACTGAATGCTGCATACCAAAATGGCGAACAAGCTTTCGTAGAACCAGCGTTTTTTGGCATTTGAAAAATAGTAGGCCAGCAACACCGCACCCGGTGGTACGCACAGCAAAAAATGGTAAACCCTGAAATCGGGCTTGGTATAAAAGCTGATGATGACGATTACAAACATGAAGAACAGCATCTGAAAAGCCTTGCGTGTGCTGATAAAGCTTCTGAAAAAATTCTCGCGCAGCTGCAGGGCGGCCAAAATGATGATTACACCAATGGGGATCAAGACTAGATAGTCGTTATAATTGATTTGCAGGGCCGAAGGGAATTTATTGATCAAGGGCTTCCAGATCTGGTAAAACTGGCTGATTTTATCATTCCAATAATAAAAAACGGCGATGAAGAAAAAGATGGTAAGGAAGCCGATAATGCCCGCAATCCATTCGCGCCAGTTGAACGAGCGATACAGCAAAAGGCTGAGCCACAACATGAGCAAGAGTACGATGAAGGGGAAATAGATGAGCGTACCCAAAGCGATGATCATGCCGATATCGAACATGGTCATCATGGCATTGGTGGTTTTGCCAATCTTCAAGAACTTGTCCATGATCCAAATGAGCAGGAAGTTGCAAATGAGCGGCGGACTCAAAATCAAAAACTGCAAAAACAGGCTAGAACCTGTTACATACAGGAGTGCGGGCAGATAGCTCGGTTTGGCCAACAGGCCGTGGTTGTTGATGATGCGGTTAAAAAGCAAGGCCTGAGCAAAAGTGACGACCATGGCCAAAACGATATTAATGGCCGGCGAGAACGAATCGGCAATCGGAATTTGGATCAGCAACTTGGCATAAGGCTCCAAAAACTCGAAACTCAAGGGATCTGGCAAATGAATGAAAATAGCCAAACGCATAAAAATGGTGTATGCGGCCAGCAATAAAAGATTGAATGGGCTTAAGCTCCGAAACTGATTGATCATGCCTGTTAATAAGGACAAAGTAAAGAAAATTTCGTGAAATCTTCTTGTGGTTAGTGCTTAATACACCACGGCCGGTGGTGAAGAGGTTATAGCCGAAAAATATGGACTATTTACGACTACACTCTGGTATATTTCTTCACCACTTGGTCAATAATAGCCGCTGTTTCATCGGGAAAGTTAAACTGGTGTTCCTGTGGCTGCGCTACAAACTGCTTTAACATGGGCAACCAGTTTTTATTGCTGCCCCAAATTACCGGCAAACCCAATTTTTTTAAGGCATAGGCATTGCATTGCTGTTCGTACTGGAATTTCATGGGGGCCACCAACAGTTTTTTGCCCAAGAAAAGGGCTTCGGCCGGGCCCTCAAAGCCACCTCCGGTAAAGACACCCTCGCAACTGGCCATACTTTTGTTAAAACGCTCGTTATTGATCGGCTCTACAAACACGTTTCCGTCGGCATAGCTGAGTTTGGTATGTTTTGAAAAAACCTCCCATCTTACATTAGGGATCTGTTGCAGGAGTTTAACCAGGTGCTTATCGTCAATGGCGGGCAAGTAAACGGTATAGTGGCCCAAATTGGTGGCCTGCAGGTTCCTGATTTCGCTCCTGATCACCGGTGTGTAGATAAAATCGTCATAACGCTCAAAATGAAAGCCGATATGATGGGTGGTGGGCGCATAATGGCTTAAGATGAGCTTGCCCCAATCAATGGTTTTGGGACGCGGCACTTTTCTCGATTTAAATGAAGCCTGGTGGCTCAGCGAAACGCTCTCTAGCTTTTGCATTTTACAGGCCCAGGCGGTAACCGGTTCAAAATCGTTGATAATCAGGTTGTAATCGGCTAGCGGCACTTTGCGCATGTCTTTGCTAAAACGTGGCAAATTCATGTTTTTCCAGGTTTTATAGTGGTCTACCCCACCCTTTTTCCCAAAAACAAAACTGAAGCCATGCAATTGGTATTTAACTTCCTGGCTCAGTTTGACGTCGGCTTGCGTACCCGAAACCAAGATGTCTAAATCTCCGTGCTGCTGCAACAAGGGCACGATTTCCCTTGCCCTGCTAATGTGCCCATTACCAGTACCCTGAATTGCATAAAGTATCTTCATCCGCTCCTAATATCTATATTTTTCGGCAGTATTTATAGTTTTAATGGAAATGAAGCGAACATGGTGGTTTTATGCTTTAGGCAATTTCTAGCTTGATCTTTTGCAACAAGGTATTCACATCCAATTTGCTGTGCAGGTCTTCGCCGTCAGACAGGATTCCTTGTTCCACATCGTCCTTCTCAAAATCCTTGTATTCGAACTTAAAGATTTTCCATTCTTTTTTGTGGTATTCCAAGGCGGTAAGGCTTTCTACCCAATCGCCGCTGTTCAGGTATTTAACCCTGCCCTCTTCGGTACTGATTTCCCTGATTTCGGGCTGGTGAATATGCCCGCAAACCACATATTCGTAGCCTTTTTCTATGGCCAGTTCGGCGGCTGTTTGTTCAAAACTGTTGATGAATTTTACGGCATCCTTAAACTTAGCCTTTATCTTTTGCGAAAAGCTCATTTTTTGTCGACCAAGCAAGGCAAGGCCCCAGTTTACGAAACTGTTGATCAGGATTAGGCTGTCGTAGCCAATGGCTCCCATTTTGGCCAGCCATTTAGAATGCTGCATCGTTACGTCGAAAATATCGCCATGAAAAAACCATGCTTTTTTGCCGTCGAGCTCGAGCACGAGTTTATTTTGCAAGTGGAAAGTACCCATGTGCATATCGGCAAACTTGCGCAGCATTTCGTCGTGATTGCCGGTAAGGTAATAAACCTGTACGCCCTCCACCATAAACTTCATCAGTTTGCGCAGCACTTTCATGTGTGATTCTGGCCAGTATCTTTTGCTGAACTGCCAGATGTCGATGATGTCGCCATTCAGAATAATCATTTTGGGCTTGATGCTTTTCAGGTATTTGAGCAGTTCTTTGGCATGGCAACCATAAGTACCCAAATGCACATCAGAGATTACGGCAATTTCTACTTCTCTCTTTTCCATGGACTGATTTTTTGGGGATAAAATGCTAGATGCCCATATAAACCGGCATCCAAAGCTGTTGACAAAGGCCTTAGCCTAATCTTCTTCTTCATCAATAGTCAGGTCGTATGGACTAAAGAAAAAAGCAATGATGACAAGAAGGCAAACAATCAGAAACAGTTCAGGCATCTTGATACAGTTTTATAATGCAAAATTGCAAGCAACAGATTAACAAGATGTTAAGAAAACATTATTTCAAACAAATGTTAACAAATTGAAAAATCAGGAAGGCATTGGTGAAGGCCACCAACAAACAATAAAAAAGCCCCTTGCTAGGCAAGAGGCTTCAGATTATTTGAATGATCGGGCATTAAGCCGCTTTCTTCTTTTTGTTGTCGGTATAAAAACCAAAACCCAAGAATGCCAATAGCAAGACAGAACCAAGCAAAGAAATCTTCTCGCCGGTATAGTATGATTTTGGCTCGAACTTGAATTCAACCTTGTGGTTGCCTCCAGGCAATTGCGCAGCACGCAATACGTAGTTTGCCCTGAAATATGGTTTTTGAACGCCATCTACATACATGTTCCATCCTTTGTCGTAATAGATTTCAGAGAATACGGCAATAATATCTCTTGGCGCGCTATAGCTGTATTCGATATGATCTGGATGGTAATGCTCCATTTTGATGAAAGCAGTTGGATCGGCGCCCAAACGGGTAGTGTCGATCTGTTTTTTATACTGCTCGTCAACAATAGCTTCTTGTTTTGGATCGAAACTGCTAATGGCTTTCATTTCCTCGTCGGCATTTTTTACAAACTGGATTCCTTTTACAATCCATACGTTGCCTAAGGCCGTGCTGTTGCGCTGCATCTTATAAGAACCATTTTGCGGATCTTGCAAAATAAAATATTTGGCATTAAGCATATCCAGCACATCTTGGTTCACACTTTTTCCAAATTGGTGCTCAATGAGTTCGTCGTAACGTTTAAGCTTGGCCGCATGGTAGCCCCCAATGGTTTTGTGGAAAGCTGAAGTACTTGCATTCTGAAAGGTTTCTATACTCTGATCGTACACCCTAAAGTTTGGATCTTTATCAGACATGATGAAAGTATCGACATCACGTGGCTGGAAGTAGTTGTTTACCGCACTTTCGTTTTCAAAGTTTTTATTGTTCAGGTAACGGCGGTCAACCTGCCACATATCGATCAATACGGCGAGCGCCAACAAGCCACAGGCTAATTGCGTGTTCATTTTTTTGGTAATCAATGCCCAAACAATGGCAAAACCAATAACAATGAATAGGAAAGAACGAATGGCATCGGCGCGGGCAATGGAAATCCTATCTTCAACTACTGCCGAAGCCAGTCTATGCGCAACACTCGCATTGTTCTGCAGGCCTTGGGTTAAATGCGCCACAAGTTCATCATGAGCCTGGGTTTTAAAGCTAAAGAATAAGGTTGGCAAAATAGCCACAACTAAAGCAAAGCCCCCAGTAATACCTGCCGACCAGGTCAGTTTTTTAATCAACTCCTTCTGATCCATTTTGGATTCCATCGCTTCTTTAATGGCCAAAAAGGCAAGGATAGGCACCATGAGGCCAACAACGGCCAAAATAGATTCTACCGCCCTGAATTTGTTATACAGCGGGAAGTAATTAAAGAAGATATCCGATACGAATGGAAAGTTTCGGCCAAACGACAGCAGCATAAACAATAGCGTTACGGCTAAAGTCCACCATTTGAGCCTGCTCTTCACGATAAACAAACCAAACACAAACAAGAAACACACAATGGCACCAAAATAGTAGCCTCCGGAAGTGCCTGGCTTTTCGCCCCAGTATTGGTTCATGTTTTGAGCAAAAAACGATAGAATCTGGCGTTGATCCTGCTCAGGATATTGAGAAAAACTCTCTCCGAAAGCCTTGTAGAAATGGCTTTCGGGCTCCATCATCTTGTCTATGCTCGAAGCACCGCCATATAAATCGGGAATGAGGAAGGTAAAGCTTTCGCCCACACCCTGGCTCCAGTTATAGGCATATTTTTTAGACATACCCGCATTTTTCTCGGTTGCATCGCTGGTTAGGTTAGACTTGCCACGGTTGGTTTCCTTGGCATATTCTGAGGTCGTCCACAATAAACTCGCGTTTACCATAACCGCCAAAATCACTGCAAGGCTTAAAAAGCCAATGGCTTTGCCCAAAGCGGGCAGCGTTTTGTTTTTATAGGCCTGATAGATTTCGATACCTACAAAAATGAGGATGGCCAAGAACAGGTAATAGGTCATCTGCACGTGGTTGGCCCTGATTTCGAGCGCCAAAAACAAGGCTGTTAAGCTCCCGCCCAACCAATATTTGCCACGCAAAGTGATCAATATACTGGCTATGATAGGCGCAAAAAAGCCGATGGCCAATGCTTTATTACTATGGCCCGCAGCGATAAGCACAAAATTATAGGTGGTAAAGGCAAAGGCTATGGCCCCCGCAGCGGCCAGCCAAGGGTTTATTTTCAAGGTAATGAACAAGAAATAAGCGCCTACCAACAACAAAAGCACGGTACCTACTGGATCAGGAAAGGTTTTTGTAATTAAAGCGATACCATAGGTAGCACCATTATAGGCATACTGTACCCAAATTTGGTAGGCAGGCATACCACCAAACATTTGGTTGGTCCAAAGAGGTCCTTTGCCATCTTTATCCTTGTACTCCATAATCTCCTTCTGCATCGCTTTCGATTGGACTACGTCGTTCTGCACAGGGACTTTCCCCTGCATTACGGGGCTAAAGTACGCGAAACAAATAACCGCAAAAATTGCAATGATGGCCAAATGAAGACCATTCTGTTTAAACCAATTGTTCATTAAGGTTTTATATTTAAAATTAAACTAAGCCCAAAAATAGAAAATTGATGCAGATTAAAAAGGAAAAATTTGGGGAAGTGCCATGAGGCCGCCATTTGCAAGCGCCTATTCGTTCCAAGACACCCCGATTAAGTTGCCCCCAACACAACCAGATGAGCTCAACCAAAATTAATTTCAATAATATTTGAAAGTTCAGAAAATTATCCTAAATTTGATGAACGAAATAAATGACAATTTACCACCGAGCCGATAGGCTCATTTTACGAAGTATTAATTTCATTTTTTTCTGAAACTTAAAAACAAAATGATGGATCCGCTAGTTAACCACCTCATCCTTTACGACGCCGAATGCCCAATGTGCAACCTCTACACCAAGGCTTTCATTAAAACAAAAATGCTGGATCCAAACGGCAGAGCGGCTTATCAAAATACTCCAGCAACGGTTTGTTCTTTGGTGGATAACAAACGAGCAGTTAACGAAATCGCTTTGGTAAACACAAAAACCGGCGAAGTAACTTATGGGATCTATAGCATCTTCAAGATTTTGGGCAATGCCATGCCTTTGTTTAAACCACTTTTCAGCTTCAGGCCTTTTGCCTGGCTAATGAGCAAAGCGTATGCCTTTGTTTCTTATAATCGTAAAATGATCATTCCCTCAAAAGCTAAACCCAATGAACTATTGCCCGATTTTAAATTGCACTACCGAATTGCCTATTTAGTTTTTACCTGGCTGTTTACTGCCTATACCCTTACCGCCTATGCCAAAATCTTAAGTCCGCTTGTACCATTGGGTACAGCATATCGCGAATACTTGATTTGTGGGGGACAGATTGTATGGCAAGGTTTGGTTTGTCTTTGTTATAAACGCGAAAAATATTGGGATTACCTGGGCAATATGATGACGATTTCTTTTGCAGGGAGTTTATTGTTGTTGCCTATACTTCTAATAGATCGCTTTGTTTCTGTTGATGCCCTAATTTGTGTCTGTTACTTTTTAGGAGTGGCTGGAGTCATGTTTTTGGAACATTTGAGAAGAGGACGAATCCTAGACTTAGGGCTTACCCTCAGTATCACTTGGGCTATTTATCGATTCGCTGTTTTGGTTTGGATTTTAATCTAATTGACGATGAAAAAGTATAAAAAAATTGTACTTGCCGGTGGCAGTGGCTATTTGGGTCAAGTTCTGGCCAGGCACTACAGCAGTTTAACAGAAGAGGTCATTATATTGGCCAGAAAGCCCAAAACCAAACAAGCAAACATCAGAACCGTAGTTTGGGATGGCAAAAGCGAAGGAGCTTGGGCGCAGAACCTGGAACATGCAGATTTGTTGGTCAACCTTTGCGGCAAAAACGTCAACTGCAGGTATACTCCTAAAAACCAAA
Source organism: Pedobacter sp. TM02 (assembly GCF_059705275.1). Classification (NCBI taxonomy): domain Bacteria; kingdom Pseudomonadati; phylum Bacteroidota; class Sphingobacteriia; order Sphingobacteriales; family Sphingobacteriaceae; genus Pedobacter; species Pedobacter sp. TM02. Next base: position 265,087 of record NZ_AP046530.1, on the reverse strand, counting down.
AGGAAATTATCAGCTCGCGTGTTACGCCTACTCGATTATTGAATTGGGTTGTCGAGCGCATGGAGAATCCGCCAAAAGTGTGGATCAATATTACTTCTGCTACTATTTATCGCCATGCTGAAGATTGCGCACAAGACGAAATTAATGGCGAAATAGGTTACGGTTTTTCTGTCGATGTCTGCAAAAAGTGGGAAGCCGGTTTTTTTGAAACTTTCCTACCGGGCACCAGAAAAGTCGCTCTGCGCATGGGCATTGTTTTGGGTCGGGCCGATGGTGTTTTTCCAAGGCTTTTGAATTTGGTTAAGTTTGGCCTGGGCGGGAAGCAAGGTAATGGCCAGCAATATGTGAGTTGGATACATGAACAGGATGTTGCCTTGAGTACGGAATGGATATTAACACATAATGATATCAAGGGAATAGTAAATTGTACGGCTCCAAACCCTATTAAAAACCATGAATTGATGAGGTTGATAAGAAAAGCTTATGGCATTCCGTTGGGCTTGCCTAGTTCAACCTGGATGTTAGGCATAGGTGCTTGGCTCATTGGAACCGAAACCGAGCTGATCTTAAAAAGCAGATGGGTTTTGCCTAGCCTTTTGCTAGCCCATGGTTTTAAATTCCAATATCCAGCTGCCGATCTGGCAATCACGGATTTGATGGCCCAGGCAAAGATTAGTTAGCCATGAGTTGAAAACTGGTAATCAGGCACTGAATTTTTCACCACCTCAGACACCTAAGTAGTTGGGGCATTGGGGTGCAGCAATCCGGAAACTATTTTACTTCTTCAAAGTCTACGAAATCGCCCAGTTTATCGGCGTTGCCTTTTTTGTCTTTCTTGTTAGGCATATAGTCTATGCTGATAGACCCCTCAGGTCTTCTTGATCTTTGTTGCTGTTGTTGTTGCCCATAATCGCCTTGGCCTGGCATAGTTCCGAAGGCTTTTCTGACCATTACTGGAAATATCATCCGAACCAATATGCGAATGATCCAAAGGATGAGGATGGCTATGAAGAGGAATTTTAACAAACCCATTTTTATCTAATCTAAAATTCAAAAACAAAAGCTGATCATTGCCATTGCGACAATTTTAACCAACCCTTAAACACAAATATAGACGAGGTAAGCGTTTTTTTGTTACTTTTCAAAAAGATAGTTACACTTTAATTACAATTGGCAACTGCAATTGTTTGCAAACAGTCTTATCGGCTATTCTTCAATAATCTCCACCACCCGACCAACCTGTCCATCATCCAGCCTGACTTTGATCCCTCTCGAATGGAAAGCCGCCGAGGTTAATATATTCTTCACAAAGCCATAGGTTACGGTGCCGTTTCGTTGGTCTTTTTTCAGGATGATGCCTACTTCCAAACCCGGATAGATGTCTTTTCTGTTTTGTCCTTGCATACTTAAAATGGTCCATTGCCTGTTTCCCTAACAAATAGCTGTATGGCCATTCAAAATTAGGCTAAGTGGCTTAAACTCGCAAATTCTTTATCAAGGCAGTTTACTGAAATCGATTTCGGGCTTCCTATTTGTTTTTTTACGGGTCAGCATGGTTTTGTAGGGCGTAAAATCATTAAAGAAACCATCTATCTTTAAATAGAAGTTCCCATTTGGATGGATACCTCCTTGGTAATCCTTGCGGTAGTTCTTGCGTCCGGTTGCATCAATGCTGAACATGGCTTTGTCTATTTCTATCCAGTTGCCTTGGGTATCGCACACCCATTGGTTGCCATAAGTGCCGGTTCTGGCCACATCGCCCATGTTTGGCGAAAAGTTCTCGAGGAACGAATACAGTCGCTTGGCATAGGTTTGTGTTTGCGGGCGCTGGAAGCAGGCAATCAGCTGCCATTTGTTAAGTTCGGGCGCAAAAAAGTAAGCAGTGTATTCCGAGTAATTATCGGCCAACGGCCTAACCCGCAACAGAAATTTATAGGTATTTCCGGCTTTCCAAAGGTAATTGAGGTAGCTTTGCCCGCCGCTGCCTTCGCCGCCAAATTCACCACCATGCACACCTTCGCCCTTTTTAATCAGCTTGATTTTGTGGCTTTCGGGAATTTCCTTCGGGTTATCGGTGGTGAATGGGCTCCACACCGAGAACAGGATATGGCGCTCTGTTGGCGAGTTAACCTGCATGCCAAAATAGCCTTCGCCAAAGCCATTGGCCATAAAATAGCTCCCCATCTTGTCTTCACCTACCGGAATGGTTACTTCGTTATAAAACCACTCTGCATCTACGCCTTTAGGCTGTTCGTAGTTCAAATGGGTTGATGGGCCACGACGGCCAAAATGGAACAATCCGTCTTCGTTTCCTTTTACGTAAACAACATTTCCAACTGTTGCCGTTCCACTCAGCAGCAGGTTCTTGATGGCTGGGAACTCGTTGCCATTTTTGCTCAAGCCTTTAATTTGGATGGCCACATAGCCCGTATCCTTGATCTTCCATTCGCCAACCTTTTTGTTGCTGGCATTATCGGCTTCGAGGTCTACCGTTTTGCTTGATTTGTTAACGGTAAATCCCAAGGTAGCCTTGCCTTCGGTCTTCACTTCGCCCAAAGCTACCGCTAAGGTTCCGGGTTGTCCTACGCGAAAATAGACCGTAAAAATATCGGATGGGTTGGTCCAGCGCTCGATACCATTGTTGGTAATGCTGCCTCTTCTTTCTGATTTGTTAGCGCTGTACACGTTGCCACCCAATGGCACGCTGACTTCCTGTGCGGCTAAATTTAAAGAGACCAGCGCGAGTAAGCCCAATAGGATTGATGATTTGAATGTTTTCATAGCAGTAGATTGATAACTGCAATTTTAACAGAAAACTTTAACTCCCAAGCACTTCTATTAAAAAGTTACTCAAACGATTGTGCTGGCAACAGCATGCTATTTCGAAAACCGCTCTTCAAAGACTTTTTCCAAGGCGAACATTTCGTCGCGCAGGCGGGCCGCCAGCAAGAAATCCATGTCTTTTGCCGCTTTCTGCATGTCTTTCCGGGTTTTGTCTATGGCTTTTTGCATTTCGGGCTTGGTCATGTATTGTACAATCGGATCGGCAGCTACGCTCACCTCATCTACTTCAACATAGGCTTTGGCGCGTTCGTTGCCTTGGGCCGACATGCTGAGGATAGAGCCTTGTTCCATGATCTCCTTTTTGGTTTTGCCTACTGTTTTCGGGACAATGCCATTGGCCAGGTTGTAGTTGACCTGTTTTTCTCGTCTGCGGTTGGTTTCTTCGATAGTCCGTTCCATCGATTCAGTCACGCTGTCTGCATACATGATTACACGGCCACGGTCGTTACGCGCGGCACGGCCAATCGTTTGGATCAAAGCCCGGTCTGAACGCAAGAAGCCTTCCTTATCGGCATCCAAAATGGCTACCAGGCTTACTTCTGGCAAGTCCAGGCCTTCGCGCAACAGGTTGATGCCCACCAACACATCAAATTCGCCCAAACGCAAGCCTCTCAAAATCTCTACCCGCTCCAGTGTTTTCACTTCAGAGTGGATGTAGCGGCATTTGATATTCAGCCTGTCCATGTATTTGGTAAGTTCTTCGGCCATCCGTTTGGTGAGTGTGGTTACCAAAACACGATCGCCCATTTTAATGGTCTTGTCAATCTCGTCCAACAGGTCGTCTACCTGGTTAATGGCTGGCCTTACTTCAATAACCGGGTCTAGTAAGCCGGTAGGCCTAATCACTTGTTCAATCACCACGCCATCGGATTTTTGGAGCTCGTAATCTGCAGGTGTAGCACTTACATAAATGGTTTGTGGCGCCAGGCGCTCAAATTCGTCGAAGTTAAGCGGGCGGTTGTCTAAGGCCGAAGGCAGGCGGAAGCCATATTCTACCAGCGACATTTTGCGCGAACGGTCGCCACCATACATGGCGCGGATCTGTGGTACGGTTACGTGGCTCTCATCAATCACCATCAGGTAATCGTCTGGGAAATAATCCAGCAAACAGAAGGGTCTCATGCCCGGCGAACGGCCGTCGAAAAACCTCGAATAGTTTTCGATTCCGGAACAATAGCCCAGCTCTTTCATCATTTCGATATCGAAATTTACCCTTTCCTCCAATCGCTTGGCCTCGAGCAGCTGCCTATCGGCCAGCAACTGGTTTTTGCGTACTTCCAGTTCTTCCTGAATGCCCCAAATCGAAGCATTGAACCTGTCTTTTGGCGTAACGAAAAGATTGGCCGGATAAATGGCCATGTCTTCTAGCTTTTCCAGCGTTTTTCCGGTAACGGGGTCGATGATAGACAGTTCTTCAATATCGTCGCCAAAGAATGAAATGCGATAGGCGTTATCCAAATAAGCAGGAAAGATATCTACGGTATCGCCTTTTACCCTAAATGTACCCCGTTTAAAATCGTTGATGGTACGGGCATATAAAATCTCGACCAAACTATGCAAAAAGGAATTGCGGCTAATTCTGGTGCCCACGCCGAAACGGAAAACAGACCGCGAGAAATCTTCGGGATTTCCCATACCATAGATGCACGAGATGGAGGAAACCACAATCACATCTCTCCTACCCGACATCAATGCCGAAGTGGTACGCAAACGCAGCTTCTCGATTTCTTCGTTGATGCTTAAATCTTTCTCGATATAAGTATTGGTCGTAGGCATGTAAGCCTCTGGCTGATAGTAATCGTAGTAAGACACAAAGTAGTTAACCGCATTCTCGGGAAAGAACTGCTTAAACTCACCATAAAGCTGGGCCGCCAAGGTTTTGTTGTGGCTCAGAATCAGGGTTGGCTTTTGGGTCTGCTCAATGACATTGGCTACGGTAAAGGTTTTGCCCGATCCGGTTACGCCCAGCAAAGTTTGGTAATGCTCGGCCGCATTGACACCTTCTACCAATTGTTTGATAGCCTCTGGCTGATCGCCGGTGGGCTTATAATCTGAGATGAGTTTAAACTTCATTGTAAGTAAAGATACTAGATAAAGGTTAAAGCCGAAAGACCAAAACTTAAAGATGGAATGAAGTTGACAGTTTGCAGTTTTCGGTTGGCAGTTTGCAGTTATCAAAGCTATAGCCAGAACACATCTTCATCACTCTTAATTCCTTAATGGTAAACCTACCAAAGTCAAAGACCAAAGCTCAACGATGGGGTCATAATACATTGGTTCTCCATTTTGAGCGACCAAAATGGAGGAAAAGTCGCCGACTGCGCCCTTTGCTTTAACGTTTGCGCGGAGGCCTATACTGCGCTGCCGCAAAGGACAAGGTCGGGAAAAGTAATTTAAGGGTCATTGCCAGGGCCTGAGATGACGCCGCCACTAAATGCAATATTGCTCGAATTACACCTCTTTTTTAAAAAACCGGCTTAACTGGCAACTTTTTGAAACCCCTTAATTTTCTTAATGCCTTAATGGTTCAACCGGGTAAGGCGGAAAGATGGAATGGAGTTGGCAATTCTCAGTTAGCAAACTACAAAGCCATAGCCAGAACACATCTTCATCACTCTTAATTCCTTAATGGTTCAGCGCCATAAAAAAGGCTGTACAAATTTCTCTGTACAGCCTTTTACTCCTTGCTAAATGCAATTATTTGCTTTTCTTTTCGAGCTGCATCGGGTTTGAGCCAACCGATTGTCCTCTGGCTGGCGCCGCATTGGCGGATCTTACCTTAAACAACTGGAATTTTGAGGGTTGTGCACCCGAGCCCCAGGTGTTGTTGCTTTCGTCGATGTCTGCAGTTTCGCGCATCGGATCCAGTTTAATCGAAGCTACTTCTTTATCATAAACATAGAATTTAGAAGCTTTTTGCTCATTTAAACGCCAAATTTGTGCCGGTATCCTGTCTACAAACTTAGAGCCATCCTTAAAGGTAAACTCTACGATAATCGGCATTACCAAGCCCCCTTTGTTGCCAAAATTCAGTTCATAGAAGAACTTGTTGGCATACTTCGCTTTTTCTTCGGCCGTAAATTCTTCCATTGGCAAACGGGCAGGTTGCGTAGCTTTAGGTGCCAAGGTGGTATCAATTTCTACCAAACCCCTGTCGTATTTCCAATAAAAATCTCTGGCGGCCAAATCCTTATCGGTATAAAACTTGATTTTGCTGTCTTCACGGTTTCTGATCTTAGAAATATCTTCGAAAGCATTCACTGCTGGTTTTTCTATCCTGTTGCCTCTGTTGGCACCCATCATGCGGCCACCCGCGGGTGTATTTCCGCTTGGATAATCGGCTTTGGCATACCTTACGCTATCCAAGGAGATATCGCAGGCATCGGTGCCAAAGAACCAGCCTCTCCAAAACCAATCCAAGTCTTCGCCACTGGCATCTTCCATCGTCCTGAATAAATCGGCAGGCGTAGGATGCTTGAATGCCCATCTTCTCGAATATTCTTTGAAAGCGTAATCGAACAGCTCACGGCCCATAATGGTTTCGCGCAGGATGTTTAATGCCGTTGCCGGTTTAGAGTAGGCATTTGGACCAAAGTTGACGATATTTTCCGAATTGGACATGATTGGCTCCAATTGATCTTTTGGCAGCTTCATGTAAGGCACGATGGTATAGGCCGGACCTTTTTTGCTCGGAAATTTATTATCCCAAAGTTCTTCGGTGAGGTATTCTACAAAAGAGTTCAAGCCTTCGTCCATCCAGGTCCATTGACGTTCATCGCTGTTTACGATCATCGGGAAGAAGTTATGTCCAACCTCATGTATCACTACGCCCAACATCCCGTTCTTGGTGCTTTCGCTATAAGTTCCATCGGCATCGGTACGGCCATAGTTGAAACAAATCATCGGGTATTCCATGCCATTGGCTGCTTCAACGCTTTGTGCCACCGGGTATGGATAAGGAATGGTAAAATCTGAATAGGTTTTAATGGTATGGGCTACTGCTCTGGTAGAGAACTTGCTGTACAAACCATAGGCCTCTTTGCCATAAAAGCTCATACACATTACATTTCGACCGGCAATTGGCTGTGCCATGGCATCCCAAACAAATTTACGGGAAGCTGTCCAGGCAAAATCGCGAACATTGTTGGCCTGGAAAACCCAAGTTTTTTTGGCTTCTGATTTTTTGGATTCAGCGGCTTTGGCCTCGGCCAGGGTCACTACTTCTACAGGAGCAGTGGTGCTGGTTTTGGCTTTGTTGTACCTGGCCAACTGGGTTGGGCTAAGCACCGAACTGTAGTTGATACACTCGCCGGTACCACCCACAATGTGATCAGACGGAACAGTCATTTGTACTTTAAAATCACCAAAAGTCAGGGCAAATTCTCCCCTTCCGGTAAACTGGTGGTTTTGCCAGCCCTGAAAATCGCTGTACACGCACAGGCGTGGATACCACTGGGTCATGGTGAACAAGTAATTGCCATCTTCCGGAAAGAACTCGTAGCCACCACGGCCACCACCTGCGATACGATCGGTTATTTTATATTTCCAATCGATATTAAATACATATTGCTGACCCGACTTTAAAGCTGGGATTTCGATACGCATCATGGTTTTGTTGATGGTATAATTTAATTTTTTACCTGTAGCATCGGTAATCTTGGCAATAGAAATGCCATAGCCATTATCAACCGGAGTTGTTGGCGTGGTCATTTTTTCCAGCTGCACATTCGAAGTGCCAACCGGCATTCTGGTACTGCTCTGGTAATTGGCATTGCGCAAATTGTTGTGTTCGTTCTCGTCTAGCTGGATCCAGATATAGGTCAGCACATCGGGCGAATTGTTGTGGTAAGTAATGGTTTCGCTACCGGTTAGGGTCAGCTTTTTCTCGTCCAGTTCGCACTTGATGTTGTAATCGGCGCGTTGCTGCCAATACTTTACGCCAGGTGCGCCGCTCGCGGTACGCTGCTCGTTAGGCGTATTTAAAATGGTGCCCAATTGCTCGAACTTGTTGCCGTGGTTGCTACCCGGATTGTTCAAGATGTTTTGGGCAAAAGCCGTTTGGCCTAGGAGCGCCACTGAAAAGAAGATCTTGTAAAATTTGTTCATTCTTCTATAGTTTAGTTAGGAATTCTTTCTAAAGCCATTTGTAAAGCCAGGCTAAATACGGCTGCCGATAAAAATACAACCCATTCCCTGCGCTTGATCTTCAAAAAAGACAACGCGAACCAGGTCAAGGCCAAAATAATCACTACAAAAAACACCTGCCCTACTTCCAAACCCAGGTTAAAGCCAAACAGGCCCCAACCCATATTCTGATCTTTGGCCAACATCATCCGTACCGAATTGGCGAAACCCATGCCGTGGATCAAGCCAAAGAACAGTGCAAGATAATAATTTGTATGGACTGCCTTGGCAGAAAAATCTTTTTTAAGGAGATTGCTCAAAGCGGTAACAAAAATGGTGCATGGAATAAGAAACTCTACCCATTTGCTCGAAAACCTGACCACATCCAACACACTGAGCAAGAGGGTAAGCGAATGGCCAATGGTAAACGCAGTCACCAAAATCAGCACCTGCTTAAGGTTGCGGGCCGTATAAACCGCCACCAGGGCCAAGATAAAAAGCTGATGGTCTAGCGCATCAAGACTTACGATATGGGACCAGCCCAGCTTAAAATAAAACAGAAAATCGGCTAAAGGCATTAGAATGTTAGAGGTTTATTCAAAAGAGCTGTTAACTTTGTTTCAGAGTCTAAATTAGATTCTTTTTATTATTTAAACGAAACATTGTTGCAAATGCAGGCCTTCTATTCAAAATTGTTACTTGTTTTGTTCTTTTTTCTTCCGGCTGGGCTGAAAAAGAGCAACAAACACCCTTTGCACGTGAGCACCACCGAGATTAATTTCAACGCGAAAGAGAGAAGCCTGGAAATAACCTGCCGCATTTTTACCGACGATTTTGAAAACGTATTGGCGCAACAGTTCAAAGCCAAAACCGATCTTTCAAAGCCAGCCATGCATAAAGCCATGGACGAGCTCGTTAAGAAATATATGAACCTTCACCTGCAATACCTTTTAAATGGCAAAGCGGCAAAAGCCAGTTACGTAGGCTTTGAAAAAGACAACGAAGCCACCAACGTGTACCTGGAAATCGACAACGTTAGTGCTTTGAATACCCTAACCGTAAACAACAGCATCCTCTACGACCTTTTCGATGACCAGATGAGCATTCTGCATGTAGAAAAAGGCGGGATTAGAAAAAGTACGCGTACCAATTACCCCAACCGCGAGCTGAGCGTGAGTTTTTAGCGAATGGCCAATTGTCCATAGTCCATGGACAATAAACTATCAACTATGGATTGAGGATCATCAACCTGCCCTAGTTATTGATCAAATCATCGTTGGTTACGCCTTTTTTCTTCGAGAGGTTTTCTTTCAGCTTGCCAAAATTGTAAGTAAAACCCATATAAATGACCCGATACGGTGTTGTGGTAGTAGATGCTGTACGGAAATTCGCATCTTCGGTATACGCATTTGCGGTAAACCACTTCTTGAAAAAGCGATTGAAATTGATAGAGGCGGTCAGTTTTTTATCAAACAACTCGGCACCAATATTTACCTGGTAATAAGGAAAAGCATTGACGGTGTTCATCAAGGCATAAGCCGACCTGCTCACGCCACCATTGCCACTTAAAAAGAAGGATTTATAAAAGCTATAGGAGAAAAATCCATAAACCTGGCCGCTAAAGCCCTGCTCTTGCTGCGTTGGCATGGCGGTATTCTCGATTTTGTTATAGCGGACGGTTCCACCGAAGCCACTTCTCAGTTTTTGGAGATTGGCGGCAAACGTAAAAGTTGCACTTACCTCTCGATTTTTGCCCAAATTACCATACTTTGTAGTGCTTATGCCGTTTACCTCGTTAAAAGTAGTGTATTGCACAATCATATTGCCGGTATAGGATGCATTGAGGATCAACGACATGAAAACTGGCCCTAGCAGCAAGCGGTTTTGAAGCGACAGCGAATGGATGGTTTGTGCACTGAGGTTGGGATTGCCAAAAGAGATATTTAGTGGATCGTTGTTATTGACAAAGGGATTAAGTGCATTGATATAAGGGCGTTGCAAGCGTTTGGTATAGCCAAATACCATCGTATACTTATCACTCAATTTGGTATTCATCGAAAAATCTGGAATGAGCGAAGTATAGTTTTGCTTGACGTTGGTATTCGAACTAAAAAAATCGCCATCAACGGTCGTATGCTCAAGGCGCAGCCCCGTTCTGAAATTAAGCTTGTTCAAGCTAAACGACAACGAGCCGTAGCCACTATACACTTGCTGTTTGTAGGCAAAGCTATTCGAATTGGAATAATCGGGCTGAAAAGGATCGTTTTCGTTGGTTCGGCTCAGGCTCTGGTACGTTGCATTGGCATCCCTAAAAATGAATTTGGCGCCCATTTCCAACCTTGTCGATTGGGTTAGGGGCTCGATATAGTCGCTTTGCAAAGTGTATTCCCTGTTTTTGGAGTAGCTATCATTCTGCCTGAACAGGTTACCATTGGCCATGGCCATAAGGCTTGTATTCAACCCATCGTTTTTGCTAAACTGCCCGTTAAACCTGAAACTGAGCTCTCTATTGGCGTTTCCTTTAAATTTTTTAATGAAATCGCTCCCTACCCCAAAAGACGGAATGTTATTTCTGATATGCTGGGTAAAAAAATCATGTTGCGGAGTAGCATTGGCAAATTCAGTTGTAATGTTTTGGGCAAACCTGCTTTTGTTGTTGCCCCCACCCACATTGGCATAGGCCACGATGGTCTGCAGGGTATCGATGTTATAGCTCATCTCCAGATTGCCGTCGTTCGAAAAGCGATTGGTGGTCCGCTCGCCTTCCAAGAACCTGCTTTGGTATACCGATGGTTGCAAAGGCAGGGTTAAACTGGTTACGTCCGCTTTGTTATTGTGGTTGCCGCTTAAAAAGTACGTACCCGTAATGGCAAACTTGCCCGAGCGCGCGCTGAGGTTAGTACTGGTTTGGTAATTGAGATTGGAGTAATAGGCGCTGAAAAAACCATTGTAGCCCATAATTCCTTTTTTGGTAATGATATTGATAAGGCCGCCAACACCCTCGGCATCGTATTTGGCCGATGGATTGGTAATGACCTCAATTTTTGAAACCACCACTCCTGGAAAACCTCGCAAAGCATCTTTGGTATTTGCCGCAAACATGGCAGTTTCACGGCCATTGAGCAACACCTTGTAATTGGTTTGTCCGTTCAGTTGCACGTTGCCTTCGCCATCAACACTCAGCATGGGTATTTTCCTGAATATTTCGGTCAGGTTTTCGCCTTTGGCCGCCACGTCTTGCTCCACGTTGTAAACCAATTTGTCTTTGTCTTGGCTAATCAATTGCTTCCGGCCAGTGATCAGCACTTGTTTCAGCTGATTAGACATGGGTTGCAATACATATAGTGGCAAATGATCCTGTGCGTTTTGGCCAACTTTAATAGACTTGACCAGTTTGTGGTAGCCAAACAAGTTGAACGACAAGAGATAGGTACCCGAATCTGCCTGAAGCACAAATCGGCCGGTCGAATCGGATAATGCACTGGCAACAACCGTTTTTGCAGAATCGTTCTTCAAAAGGCTGATGGTTACAAAAGACAACGGCTCCTGACTGGTGCTATCTTTAACCAGGCCCTGCAATCTGGGTCTTACCTGGGCTTTAGCTATCGATCCAAAAAAAGAGAGCAGCACCATGATTACGAAAAAATTCGTAGTTAATGGGTATACCGGACATGTTTTTGTTTTTTTCATTTTTTTAATCTGGTTGGTTACTTGGCTTATAGACGAATGGTGTCAAAAAAAAGCGGCGCCTGCCGAAATGGACAAACAACAAGACGAAGATAATACTAATTAATTAATGACAAAACTAATCGATTAGTATTTATTGAGCTAAAATCACCATAAACGGCTCAATCATTGTTAAAAAAATCAAAAAAACCACCTTCTAAATTAACAGAAAAGGCTTTTCAAAGGTTAGCCCCATCGCCATGCAGTCAAGCGGTGCGCAAGAAGAAAAATAAAAATCATGGTTTTTGGGGAACGAAATTTCAAGGAAAACCATTAGCCGGTGGCAACCGGAAATTTATCTTCCTAACTATTTGCGACTTCCATTGTTTCTTTGAAATTGTTATCTTAACAGTTATAATCCTCCCTACTATGCAATTGTTAATCTACTGTCCGAAGGTTACTCCCCGCATCAAATACACATTTAACTTTATTTTTAGGGAGATTTTGGGTTGCGATTTTGAATTTACGGGCATTGCGAATGATTTTTTGGCAAGTACACAGCCCAAAATCAGTTATGCGGACGCCCCTTTGGCCGATGAGCTTTTCTTTGCCAGCGCTCCCCTGCTTAACCAACATGCCATTACGCCTATCAATATTGAACTGACCGCATTTGGTGATAGGCAGGTGCCATTTGCAGTGGCCAACAGTACTTTGCCTTTTGATGTTTTTGCTGCTTCTTTCTACTTTTTGAGCAGATACGAAGAGTATTTGCCTTTCGAAGCCGATGAGCATGGCCGTTTCCGCGCCGAGCTAAGCCTGCAGTATCAACTTGGGCTACTGGCTGTTCCGGTTATCGACAACTGGGCACTGCTGCTGAAAAACATCCTGCTCAAAAAGTTTCCTTCGCTTATTTTTGTCAAACGGAAGTTCAGCTTTGTTCCGACTATCGATGTAGATCGTGCCTATCATTTCCGTTCGAGTGGTTTATTAAAAAATACCATCCGGTTTTTGAAGGCTGCCCAGCAACTGAAAACCGACAAAATGCTATCGATCATCAAAACTGGCCTTGGCCATAACGACCCGTTCGATACTTACGACTATTTGAAGCAAATCCATTCCGAATACGGCTTAAGTCCGGTTTTCTTTTTTCTGCTGGCCAAATCCAACAACAACTCCTTCGATAGCAACCTGGACCCTAACGAAGAAGTGTTTAAAAGCCTGATTCTCGAAACTGCACAATATGCCAGCATTGGCCTGCACCCTTCTTATGCTTCCAACACCGAAACGCATAAGATCAGCGAAGAGCTGCAAAACCTGGAGCAAATCAGCAGGCAACGGATAGATTCGTCGCGTCAGCATTTTATCAAGGTGCATTTGCCTCAAACCTATCTCCAATTGATCAAGGCTGGCATCAACCACGACTATTCGATGGGCTATCCCTCGCAAGTGGGCTTTAGGGCAGGCACCTGCACCTCATTTTTTTGGTACGACCTGCAACTGGAGAAACAAACACACCTTAAAATCCATCCTTTTGCTTTAATGGATGTCACCCTGCAGCAGTACCTCAAGCTCAGACCGCAGCAAGCCATGGCACAAATAGACGAGCTTATTGCGAACATCAGGCTGGTAGACGGCACTTTTTCGAGCCTTTGGCACAACGAATCGCTATCGGATGCCCGGCCTTGGAAAGGCTGGAAGGCCGTTTATGAGCATCTGCTGGAACAAGCAAGCCAACATGAAAGAATTTAGGACTGTAGGCTGCAACACTAAAATTATGAAACAAGCCTCTTGTATGCATAATCTTCTTCATGCCCTAATGGTTCAACCTGTTTCTCTCTACCTCGCAATTAAACATCCTAACCATTCAACAATCAAATTGCAATTTGGTATATTTACCCTATGATTTTCGACCTGAGCAAAACTCATTCTATTGCCAATACTTTTATTGCCGAACTCCGCGACGAGCAAGTCCAGAAAGATTCGATGCGCTTTCGGAAAAACCTCGAACGCTTGGGCGCTTTTTTTGCTTACGAGATCAGCAAAACCTTGACTTATCAGGAAGTGCAAACCCAAACTCCGTTGGGCATTGCCAAGAGCACAGTTTTAAAAAGCCAACCTGTATTGGCCACCATTTTAAGGGCTGGCTTGCCTATGCAACACGGCCTTTTAAGCGTTTTCGATCGCGCCGATTGCGCTTTCATCACGGCCTATCGCAAAACCAAAAAGAGTGGCGATTTCATTATCCAAATGGAACATATTTCTGCGCCCGACCTGGAAGACAAAGTTGTGATTTTGGCCGATCCGATGTTGGCTACGGGCCTGAGCATGGTACTTTGCGCCAAAGAGCTCATCAATCGTTATCAAATCCGGAAACTGCATATCATTGCGGCCATTGCCAGCACCGAAGGCGTTAAGCACGTGCGTGCCAATTTGCCAAAGGCCGATTTATGGGTTGGCGCCATAGACGACGAAATGACCAGCAAATCTTACATCGTTCCGGGCCTTGGTGATGCCGGCGACCTGGCTTATGGCATCAAAAGCTAAGTCTTTTATCGAATGAATATCCTTTTTGTTTGCAGCCGCAACAAATGGCGCAGCGCTACTGCCGAGACCATTTACCAAAACCACCCTGTGCATCAGGTTAGATCGGCGGGTACGGCACAGAGTGCCAGAGTTAAGGTCAATTACAAACACATCAACTGGGCCGATTTGATTTTTGTGATGGAAAAGAGGCATCGGCAAAGGCTGTTCGAAAATTTCGAAGCCGAATTGAGCGGCAAGTCCGTCGTGGTACTCGATATTGCCGACGAATACACTTACATGGATGAGGAACTGATAGCGACCCTCGAAACAAAAGTAGCTCCTTACCTTTAATAGCCGATTGCTTTATCCTACCTTTGCCATCGTAACATTCCGTTTTCAAACCTTCAAAATTTTACGACTGTGCAATTACCGATTAAGCATATTTTCTTCGACCTTGACCATACCATTTGGGATTTTGACCGCAATGCCCAAGAAACCTTGCTGGAGCTTTACGAGGTGTATCAGCTCAGGGCGCTGGGTCTTCATTCGGCACAGGAATTTATTGACCGCTATACCGAAAACAACCATCGCCTTTGGGCACAGTACCATTTGGGCCAGATAACCAAGGAAACCCTGCGCGAAGAACGTTTCAGGTCGACCTTCTTGGAACTTGGCGTTAAACCAGAGGCTGTTCCCTTGCAGTTTGAAGACGACTATGTCAGGATCAGTCCGACCAAGACCAATCTTTTCGACGGTGCCAACAAAGTGCTGGCTTACCTGCAAAGCAAATATCAATTGCACATCATTTCGAACGGCTTTAAGGAAACCACCTTAACCAAAATGGAGCTTTCGGGACTGAACCCTTATTTTACACAGGTTATTATTTCTGAAGATGTGGGTGTAAACAAGCCCAACCAAGCCATTTTTGAGCATGCACTGCAAAAAGCTGGAGCACAAAAAGAGGAAAGCATCATGATTGGTGACAGCCTAGAGGCCGATATCCGCGGCGCCCAGGCTTTTGGATTGAAGGCCATCTTTTTCAATCCGCTAAAAATAAGCAGACCTGCCGACGTAGAATGGGAGATTGCCCACCTGGAAGAGCTATTGGAACATTTTTAACATTTCTTAACAGTTTTCGGTTTAATCTTTGAACTGAACTTTACACACACAAAACTGAAACAAATGAAGAAGATCATCTTATTGGCCCTGGCACTTTGGAGTGCACAGCTGGCCTTTGCCCAAGGCAACCGCACCAAAGCCGAAGTTTTTATTGAAGTTGAAGACAGGGGCACTTTTACCGTTTACCTCGACAATGAATTTGTAGGCTCTACAAACGGCCGTTTTAGGTTTTATGATGTTTACAATGCTTCTCCAACCCTGTCTATTGTACAGGGCAACAAGAAAATATACAGCGCCAGGATTAGCGTTAGACCAGATGAACGTATCGTATTCAGCTACTCCATTAGGCAAGGACTAAAACAAGTTAAGGCATTGAACCTTTACAGAAACAGGCAATACGCCTTAGATGATTTCGACGATTATGCAGGCGCCTACAACACGGGCATCGTGCCACCAGCCAGACCTGGCAATACCAATTCCAACAATTTCGAAAGCTTATTGACCATGGTAAAAAAAGAAGCTTTTGACGATGGCAAAATGAATGTGATTTTAGTTTATGCCAACAACAACCGACTTTATACCGACCAGGTGGCTACTTTGCTGCAGGGTTTTACCACCGATGACAAGAAATTAAGCCTAGCCAAAAGCCTATGGGCCTTAATCGCCAATCCGCAGCAATATTTTTCTTTGGCCAACTCGTTTAGCTTCATGAGCACCAAAGACGATTTTCTGAACTTCATCAAAAACAACCCTTCGTCGCGACAAGCCAGAGGAATGGATGCCGTTACCTTCGAACAATTAAGAAACCAGGTCAAACGCGAGAGCTTTGACGACAGCAAGACCAAGCTGCTGCAGGCAACTTTCCAGAACTCGGCGCTAAGTACGGCGCAGCTTGCCGAACTGCTTAAGCTTTATGCCTTTGAAGACAAGGCCTTGGCCTGCGCCAAGCTGGCTTATCCTTATATTGCAGATCCGCAACGCTATTTTACCCTAAAAGACGTTTTTACTTTTAAAAGCAATCAAGATGCTTTGCTCGATTTTTTGAAGCGTCAGCAATAAAGCTTAAATTAAAATATGAATTTAGCCCGGGTACACCGTTCCATCAACCATATAGCCAATGCCTACCAGCAAAAGCTGCACACATTTAGGGAAGACCATTTTCAGTTAGCCCCGCCCATGGGTGGCTGGAGCTATAGCGAGGTATATTCGCATATTTTCGACGCCAGCTTGCTTTCTTTGATCGCCATGAACAACTGCATCAGAAACGAAGGCGAAAACAAGCCTACGGCCCTAGGCGTAAAGCTGGTGCTGTTTTTTGGCCAGCTGCCACCCGGAAAAAGATACAAGGTGCCCAAACGCATGGCCGATAGGGTAAAAAAGATCAGCTTGGCCAATGCCCAGCAGTTCATCACCGATTTTGAATTGCAGCTGGCCAAGCTTTATCCGCAGGTTGATGGTGCCAATCCCAAAATCAAGACCAAGCACCCCCGATTGGGCTATTTAAACGCCAGGCAATGGCTGAGGTTTATCGAAATACACCTCAACCATCATTTGAAACAGCTGAAGCGCATTGAACGCAACTTTTTGCAACATGCATAATTTTGAAGATAGCCCAAATATTTTCACATCTTTGCGTTTATGAAACTACCGGCCATTAAAGGTTTTGATGAGCAAGCGCTGAAAAAGTATTTCAAAAATACAGGCTTATTGATGTTTGGCCGGGTAGGCAGTGCGGCCATCAAGATGCTGATCAGCATCAAGGTAGCCAACTACCTCTTGTCGTACAACAATGGCATCCTGAACACTTCTACCTCTTATATCTTTCTGTTTGCTTCTATTGCCGGACTAGGCTTGGACAGCTTTATTGTTAAAACGCTACACCAGGCGCCACAAGACAGAGATAAGATATTGGGTACGGCTTTTACCTTAAAAGCCATTGCCGGACTGCTTTGTATTCCGGCCATCTTCTTGGCCTGGCAGCTCTTTCCACTCTCCGATGTACCCTATCTCCTTATTTTCATCCTGTCGTTTAGCGGTTTGTTTCAATCGTTTACGGTAATCGATTCCTATTTTCAGAGCGAAGTACAGTCGAAATACATCATGCAGGTGCAGGTTTTAGGCAATCTGTTATCGGCGGGCATCAAATTGTTGCTCATTGTATGCAAGGCCGATCTTTTTTATTTTGTTGCTGCCTTTACCTTCGACATCCTGTTGCTCTCGTTGGGGTATATCCTTACCTACCAAAGAAAAGGCCGCAGCATTTTCGAATGGAGCTATGATAGGCAATTGGCCAAGCAGCTTCTTCACTTATCCTGGCCATTGATCATTTCGGGCATTATGGTTTCGATTTATATGAAAATTGACTCGATTATGCTCAAAGAGATTCTGGGCCATAAAGAAGGGGCCGAGGCTTCGGGTGCCTATGCAACGGTGGTCAGTTTCAGCGAAGCGCTTAACTTTATGCCGGTAGCCATTGTCACTTCCTTGTTTCCGGCTATCCTCAATGCCAAGCGCGACGATTTTAACCGCTACCAAAAACGCCTGCAGAATCTTTTCGATCTGATGGTTTGGCTCAGCCTGGCTTTCGCCATTTTTATCACCATTGCGGCGCCTTATATCTATAAATTTTTCAAACCCGAATACGCATCGGCGGCACCGGTACTTTCGGTGCATGTTTGGGGCAGTATTTTTGTGTTTCTTGGCGTAGCCAGTGGCCAGTTCCTAATTGCCGAAGGCTATAACAAACTGACCTTTGTACGCACCGGATTGGGCGCTATCATCAATATTGTGCTTAACTTGATCCTGATTCCCAAAATGGGCATGATGGGTACGGCCATTGCAACCGTTATCGCCTATTTTTCTTCTACCTTCCTGATCATTCTCATTCCGAAAACCCGCCGGCAGGGCCTGATGATGCTCAAATCGTTACTGCTGATCAGTACGTTTCAAAAACTGTTCAAAAATTAAGGGTTTAACCGATAAACGCAGGTACGCAATGTTTTGGCAAAAAAGCTGTAGCCTTTCGCTTTGAGAAAAGTATAGATTTTTGAATCCTTGATGGCATCTACGTCAACATTTTCTTCTACCAAGATTATACCGGGCTTGTAAAGCTCCCAATTGTTGGACAGCAATACCTGAAAATCGAGGCCTTCTACATCGATGCTCAAAAAATCGATGGTTTGACCTTTAGGCAGGTACTGATCAAAAACTTCGGCCAAAGGCAATACCTCGATGTCAAGTACCTTGATGATCTTGTACTTGGTCGATTCTGCATCAACGCGTTCGGAAACTTCTTTAGAAAAGCTGTTGAGCGCGGGTTCGTTAAAGCAATAAAACTTAAGCTGGCCCCTGGTTTCGCCTATGCCGATGTTCAGGTTGATGTCTCTTTTCCTAAAAAGCCTAAAGGCCTTGATGGCATCTGGGGTGGGCTCGATATTGATGCCTCGCCAGCCTCGTTTATAAAAGTACTGGGTATTGGAAAACCTAACGGGATGATGGGCGCCAACATCAACAAAAAAACCTTTATAATTCTTTTTTTGCTCAAAAAGAGCCTTTAAAATCATGTCTTCTCCATCTTGGCTATAAGACCTGCTGTACTGAAAATAATGGACAGGAAGATATTTGGAAAGAATTCGTTTGAGGTTCTTGATCATTAAGCCTTGTTTGTTAAAACCGTTGCCGTAATTATTTTAAAGCCCAATTGCTTTATCGGACACAAAGAAACATTTTTGTTCGGAAAAAATATAACTTTTAAGGTTTTTAAATGGCCTGTGTCAAGCTTGGTTGCAAAGCATAGCTACCCTAGGGCGCAATAAACTTGAATATTTCTTTTACATTTACTGTTGACTACTTCCGTTTTAAATTAATGTTCGCTAGCAAACTCTTCCGTAGGTTATTTTTTTTATGGCTGTTCGGCCTCTTTTCAACCACTGTACTTGCGCAGCAACAACCTATCCCCGATTGGGTAAAAGACATTGGGGGTTCTGGAGAAAGCAAGCTGACAGGCATAGCGGTTGATCAATTCGACAATGTTTATGTGGCTGGAAACTTTCAAGGTACGCTCACCGTCGATCATTCGGGTATATCGCCTGCGGTTAACCTGAATTCTAATGGCAGCTACGACATATTTATAGCCAAATATACACCCGATGGCAAACTAATCTGGGCAAAATCGATAGGCGGATCGGCGCTAGACCAAGTGAACAATCTTACCGTCGACGTTAGCGGAAATGTAATCCTAGGGGCTTCGTTTGGATCGGGCATTATCGAT
Organism: Pedobacter sp. TM02; assembly: GCF_059705275.1. Lineage (NCBI taxonomy): Bacteria > Pseudomonadati > Bacteroidota > Sphingobacteriia > Sphingobacteriales > Sphingobacteriaceae > Pedobacter > Pedobacter sp. TM02. Next base: position 245,541 of record NZ_AP046530.1, on the reverse strand, counting down.
TGCGATCCAGGATCTGGTATTTTTAACATAAGCAACGCAGGTGGCGACGATGCCTTGATTGTAAAGCTAGATGCCAATGGAAATTTTGTATGGGCCAGGGGTTTGGGCGGTTTTGGCACCGAACGTGGCCACGTAGTAACCACCGACAACAACGGTAACGTGATTTTTGTAGGCGCATACGGCTCTGCAAGCATAACTTCCGGAAGTTTTACCCTGACGAACAAGGGCGGTTTAGATGGTTTTATGGTCAAATACGACTCGAATGGCAATACCTTATGGGCCTATGCCATCGGCAGTTTTAGCGACGATGAAATCAAAAGCGTAAAAACCGATTCGAATAATGCGATTTTAGTAATGGGTTACTTTAGTGGTGGCGTAAACCTCAATCCTAAAGGCCCCGCCTATAACCTCACTAAATCAGTACCCACCTATTTTGTTGGCAAATACAGTACTAACGCCGACTTATTATGGGCCAATGAAATCGAAGCCTCAGGCTCACAAACGGTTTCATCTATTGCGGTTGGTCCAACAGACGATGTGTTTCTTACCGGGGTGTATTCGGGTCAAATCGACTTTAAATCGGCCACCAATACGTTGTCGCTTACAGCCGTAGGCACTAGGAATCTCTTTGTTACCCAATACAACACCAGTGGCCGGCCAATTTGGGCCAGAAACATCCAAAGCACAGCCATTAACCCATACAGCTACTACATTACGGCCGATGTGGAGAACAGCGTATACATCGGTGGCTTTTTTGATCAGTCGCTTACCTTTACCGACGGCACCAATAGCAAAACCATTACCTATCATGGCGGTCGCGATACTTTTTTCGGAAAGTTTAGCGGCACTGGCGACTACCTTTGGGCATTTAACTTTGGCAGCAACTGCGTAGGAAACTATGGGCATAAAATCGCTGTCGATTCTAAAAAGAATGTACTGTTAGGTGGCGCTTTTTGCAGCACGGTTGATTTTAACCCTTCTACCTGTGTGCTTAACCTAACCGCCAAGAACGCTAATTCGGATGGTTATATTTCCAAATTCAATCAGGTTAAACTAACCGGCGACCCTTTGATCATTTCCTTCCAACTGGCCGAGCAGAGCGAGCCAGCAGTAATTGACAACGCAACCAGGAGCATAAAAATAAAGGTGAAAGAAGGCACCAACGTTACCAAATTAAGGCCCACTGTACAAACCGATATTGGTGTACTTACGCCACTTTCTGACACAGAGCTTGACTTTACCAATCCCAAACCTTACAAAATCTCATCTAACTGTATAGACTATATCTGGACGGTAGAAGTAATTGTTGAGGAATCGGGTAAGCGGGAGGCCTGCTCTGCAGAAACCATTAGCTTAAGTGGCGCATCGGGCGCTGCACCGAATGCCATTTTTCAATGGCAGATTAAAGATACCAACGCTGCTTGGGTCAACGCGCCTAATCCTTCGAATCAGTCAGATTATCTTTTCCAAAGCCCAGCCAACAACAGCAATGCCGATATGGTGATTGAATTGAGAAGGAAAGTGAGCGTGAATGGTATTGACACTTACGATTCTGAATATACCTTGACCGTTCATGCTGCTACAACCAACAACATCATTAGCGCTGCACAAACTGTTTTCTGCAATGGAACTGCCACCCTAACTTTAACCGGCACTACTCCAAATGGGGCAAGTCATATCGCTCCGGCTTTTGTATGGCAACAAAGCAATAACCAAACAGACTGGACCGACATCAGCAACTCGGATAACGAAAGTTTTTCGCCGCAGCCATTGACCCAAACCACTTACTTCAGGCGAATTACAAAATCAAACACTTGCAGCGCATTCAGTAATATCTTGAAAATAGAAGTCTATCCGGCGGTTACCTCGGCCCATGCAGGAGCCGATAGCCAACTTTGCGAAACTCCAACCCTAACCTTGGATGCAAATTTGCCGGCGACAAATGAAACGGGTACCTGGCAGGTGATGAGTCCGGCTGGTTACCTCCCTTTCACCACAGCCAACCTCAACAATCCTAAAGCCACTATTACCAACATTCCCCAGAATCAGGAAATCATCCTGAGGTGGACCATTAAGCAATTGCAGGGTTGCGGCAGTACCTCCTATGCCGAAATAAAACTTTACAACTACGCCAAACCGGTGGTTTCTACACCAGCAAACATAACCATTAACAATGGGCAAAGCATCGTAATACCAGCATCTTTTACACCAGATCCCAGCACTGCTTATACCTTCAAATGGAGCCCTGCAACCGGACTTGACGACGACAGCAAATTAAATCCAACAGCAAATCCTTTACAAACCACCCTTTACACCCTGACCATAAATTATGGCCAAAATTGTACTGTGGTGGCCAGTACCAGGATTATTGTAGACAAGACAACTCAACTGAACGTATGTTCTGAAAACATCTTCTCGCTAACTGGCGATGCCAATAATGAGGTTCAGTCCATTCTTCAATGGCAAAAACTAATTAATGGCACTTGGACCGATTTGTCTGGTGAAAACCAGCAAAGCCTTAGCCTAACTGCCGATCAAAACACTGGAAACGGGACAGTTCAAGTTGACTACAGAAGAAAGGTAACCGTTGGCAACTTGGTTTATTACGATTCGAAATATGAAGTTGCCATTGCACCAACCACTTTCAATAACCTGATTGGCGCAAGCGCTACTGTTTTTTGCAGCGGAACGGTAAACAATTTGCAATTAACGGGCAGCAACCCGAGCGGAGCCACAACTGCCGTGATCGGTTTCAGCTGGGAGCAAAGTACCGATGGTGCTTCATGGCTACCCATTTCGGGCACTTCAAAAGATCTCGTTGTCGGCTCGCTTTCCCAAACTACTTATTTTAGGAGAATCACAAAAGCGGCTAACTGTACAAGCCCGAGCAATAGTTTAAAAATAGAAATATTCCCCATGGCTACTATTGCCAATGCAGGGCAGGATGCCAGCTATTGCGACGTAAGCCAAGTAACGCTCGATGCCAATCCAGTTTTGCCAAATGAAGTGGGAAGCTGGCAGGTTGTTGCTCCAATCGGCTACCGACCATTTACGGCACAAAACATAAATAATCCTAAAGCCACTATCGATAATTTGCCGCAAGGACAACCGGTTAAGTTAAGATGGACAATCGATAATGCGAACTGCCAAAGCTCAAGCAGTTCGGAAGTAACGCTCATGTCTTATCCGGCATTGATGTTGCAGGCACAAAGCCAGCTGTTCATAGACCTAGGCAAAGCTGTTAACTTAGGTGTAAGCGCCAACTTAAGCAGTAATATTCCTTATACTTTTGCGTGGAGCCCTCAAACCGGGCTCGACCAAAGCGATGTGCTCAGTCCAAATGCCAGTCCGGCCGAAACAACCACCTATACGCTACAGGTTAGTTATGGCGAGACTTGTATCAAAACCCTTTCGGTAACGGTTAGGGTTATCAAAGAAATCCACATCCCCAATGCTTTCTCGCCTAATTTGGACGGCGTTAACGATACCTGGGAAATCAAGAACCTTGACAGCCACTTAGGCTCCAAGTTGATGGTATACAACAGGAATGGCACTATTGTTTATCAGGCTTTCAATTATGCAGGTGGCTGGGATGGCAAGCACAAAAACAAGCCCTTGCCAGTTGGGGTATATTATTACACCATTGCGCTCAACGACAAAAAATCGACTATTTATACCGGCAGCGTTACAATTATCAGGTAGAATTAAACAACTTATCCAAGCAAATGATTCATATCCTATCTTTGTGGCTACCTAACAACCCAGTTTAATGCAACATTTTGCGCCTATAGCCCTTTTTGTATACAACCGCCCCAAGCATACCGAGCGGACCCTAAAGTTTTTGCAACAGAACGAATTGGCTTCAGAAAGCAGGCTCTTTATCTTTTCGGATGGCCCTAAAACCGTAGCCGACGAAGACAAGGTAAAAGAGGTAAGGGAGTTCATTAAAAAGGTTGAAGGCTTTAAGACTGTCGAAATTATTGAAAGTCAGACCAATATGGGGTTGGCCAATTCGGTTATTGCAGGTGTTAGTCGGCTTACCCAAACCTACGGGCAGGCCATTGTTTTTGAAGACGACCTGATTTCGTCGCCATATACCCTCACTTACTTTAACGAGGCACTGGACCGCTACCGCAACGAAGAAAAGGTCATGCACATCGGGGCTTACATGTATGCCCTCAAAGACGAAAACCTGCCTGAAAGTTTTTTTTACCGTGCGGCTACCAGCTGGGGCTGGGCTACTTGGGCAAGAGCTTGGCAACATTTCGAGCCAAACATCGATACTTTAATGGCGCAGTTCGACTCCAAAAAGAAACACGCCTTCGCCATCGAAAACACCATGAATTTCTGGAAACAGATGCAGGATTTCAAGAACGGCAAAAACAACTCTTGGGCCATCCGTTGGTATGCGTCCATCTTTTTAAAGGGTGGCTTGACTTTAAACCCTTCGCAATCGCTGGTTAACAACATCGGACACGATGGCAGCGGCATCCACTCGGGGCTGAGCGATATTTACAACGTCATCATCAACCCCAAGCCCATTAAACAGTTCCCATCGGTTATTGCCGAAAACGAGCAGGCCTACCAGACCATTAAGCATTTCCTGGCCAACCGCAAAGGCAGCTTGTGGGCACGGATCAAGCGTTTCATCAAAGAGAAACTGAACTCGTAGGCTTCGAAAGTATTCCAATATCCTTTGATGAAAGGCCAATATAATTTAATAGCCATCCAAAAATTAGGATTAAGTTTGGATAGCTACCAAATCTATTCCCATGAACAAAATACTTATTTGTTGCTTTTTCATCTGCAGCTTTGCCTATGCCCAAAAACCCATCAAGCCTTATGGCGCCACACCAGCTAAAAGACAATTGGCCTGGCACGATGTAGAAGTTTACGGCCTTATCCATTTTACACCGACAACTTTCGAAGACAAGGAATGGGGTTATGGCGATGCCGATCCGAAAATTTTCAATCCGACTAATTTTGATGCCGAGCAAATTGTAAAGGCCGCCAAGGCCGGCGGTTTAAGAGGAATCATCCTCGTGGCCAAACATCACGATGGATTTGCTTTATGGCCAACAAAAACCACGCCTTACAACATTTCGAAAAGCCCGTTCAGAAACGGCAAAGGCGATTTGGTGAAGGAAGTACAACTTGCCGCACAGAAATACGGACTTAAATTCGGCGTGTATTGTTCGCCTTGGGACAGAAACAATCCACAGTATGGCACACCAAACTACCTTGCCATTTACCAGGCGCAGCTCAAAGAGCTGTATAGCAACTACGGCCAGCTGTTTATGAGCTGGCACGATGGTGCCAACGGTGGCGACGGCTATTATGGCGGTGCCCGCGAGAAAAGAAGCATTGACAATACGGTGTATTACGATTGGAAAAATACCTGGGCCATTACCCGTAAAATGCAACCCATGGCCAATATATTTAGCGATGTAGGCCTGGATGTGAGATGGGTGGGCAACGAAGAGGGCCATGCGGCCGAAACTAGCTGGGCCACTTTTACGCCTATGCCTCCACAAGGCAAAAACGTAGCCGTTCCGGGGCAGGCCAATTATCCAGAAAGTCCGGTGGGAATTAGGAATGGCAAATTCTGGATGCCAGCCGAATGCGATGTACCTTTGCGAAGCGGCTGGTTTTTTCATGCCAAGCAAAAGCCCAAAACGCCAGAAGCCTTATTCGATCTTTATTTAAAAAGCGTTGGCCATGGCGCAGCTTTAGATTTAGGTCTGGCACCCGATACCAGAGGGCTCTTGCACGACGACGATGTAGCGGCCCTGCAAGCCTTTGGCCAAATGGTTAAACAAACTTTTGCCCAAAACCTGGCCAAAGGCGCCAGCATTAAATCGAGCAATACCAGAGACAAAACCCATGGCACAGCAACGCTTTTAGATGGCAATAAGCAAACTTTTTGGGCAAGCGCCGACAATGTACACCAAGCCAGCTTGGAAATCAGCCTAAAAACTCCACAAACATTCGACATCATCAGCCTACAGGAGTTTATTCCCTTAGGGCAAAGAATAGAGGGCTACAACATTGAAGTTCTAAAGAACAATACCTGGGAAAAGGTTTACGATGGAACCAGCATAGGCGCCAAAAGGCTCATCAAGTTGGCACAACCCGTTACGGCAAGCAAAGTACGCCTCAACATCACCCAATCGCCGGTATGTTTAACGCTGAGCGAGTTTGGGCTTTATAAAAAATCGGCATAATTAGGTTAATCTGCCTTGCGTAAAGAATCTCTGGCAGTAGCACTGAAAATGATCAGCTTGTTCATTTGCTCATTAACCTGTTTACGGTAGCTATAATTTTCAGACTCGATGTCCTTTTTCATCAGTTGGGCTACCGCATACGATTGCTGAGCCACTTGCGCTTTAAAATCAAGCTCAAACAGATCTTCTTTGTCCAGTTTGAGCTTTTTCATCTTTTTAACAAGTTCCAAATTGCTCCGGCTTGGCGCCAATCCGTTTTCTTCGATAAAGACTATTTTTTCGGCCTTACTTAAAGAGGCCTTTAAAGTCATCACCCGATTAAAAGCATCTGCGTTTTTGGCATATTCGATACTCAGTTTTTTAAATTCCTCATGCTGATACCTTGGACTAAAGCCGATCACGCCAGCAGCAAACGCAAGACCAATGACGCATGTAGCGGCATACCTGGCCCATATGCGACTCGAATTCATGGGTTTTACATACAAAAAGCAACAACTTACAAAGCCAGCAATTACGCCGCCCAAGTGACAGGCATTATCTGTTCTGCGGCCAAACCAGCCGTTTATCAGCACCAATATCATCACAATAAGGGTACTCACCAATAAAGCCTTGTTTGCGTTTTTCTCGTAGGCTTTATTAAGCAACAAGGCAATAAAGGCTCCATATAATCCCATGATTGCTCCAGATGCACCCATCAAAATCTCCTCCTGATGAAAAATTATACTCACCAATCCACCACAAATACCACTAAAGAAATAAATGAATACAAACTTCCGCCAGCCCAGTTTGTTCTCTATCATCAGCCCTAAATACAACAAAGCATACAGGTTAAAGAACAAATGAAGCAACGAGGCGTGCATAAACTGGTAGCTGATTAATCGCCAATATTGCCCGTTCAAAACCAGTTTTCGATTGTTGGCACCCAAATTAAGCAATAACTGCTCTAGCTTTTGCACCACTAAAGCCGGATCGACAACTGTAGCCTTGGCAAAAAAGTACCTGAAATAAATAACGGTACAGATAAAGGTAAAGCCGAAATAAAAAATATTTAGCCAAGTAATAATGGGTGTTGCCAAATAGCCTTTTTGGGGCCAAAAAAGATAAAGCACATTTTTGATTTTGTTCTTAACCGCTAATGGCGCCTTTTCAAAGTAAGCATTGTCTTGGTTAAGCACAAAACTGTGGAATTGTGCAAGACTTTCTTCCCATATATCTTTAAGGTGAAACTCGACATAGGCAAATTCATGAAAAAACTTTGCCAGGTTCTGCTTATTCTTGCCATAATCGTTAAACCACATTTGCAAGCCTACGCACTCGCTCTTTACTACGGCAAAGTTACTCTCTATCCTAAGTGAAATCTCTTCGCTATACGATTGCCACGACAGGCCAGTATAGGCAATCAGCCCATTTGAAGAGATATGGCTTAGCTTCCAGCCCAAATTCTCGATGGCCTGACGAGCAATAATAAGATATTTGTCTGCCGGAAAATCTCCTAAGGGAATATATTTCTCCGTTTTTGGCGAGTAACCCCAACTAATGGCCATATCAAGACTTTTTGGCTTCTAAAATAATATAGGGCGACAATTGCCTCGAATCGAAAGGGAAGATTTTGCTAAATACCTTGCCACCAAGCCAAACCGCTTTTTTAAACCACCTTACGCCAACCGATTTTTCTTTCTCGTTTTCCAGCCATACGCTAAACCGGCCAAAGTAACGCGATTGCAATACCTCTAAACCTGCATCCTTGCAAATTTGGGCCAGCAGTGCCGGATCCATACAATCGATGTTGTGCTTATCGTAATTGGCCTTGTCGAAGTTCTTTTGGAACCAGCCGTTCAAAGCCTTGAAATTAGGCAGGGTAATGAACAGGCTTCCTCCCGGTTTTACAAAGGCAATATGCCGGTTAATAATATCAGCCGTATCGTTAAAATGCTCAATCAAACCGCAGCTCAGTACCAAATCATATTGCTTTTCGGGCACATAGCTGAATAAATCCGTTTCGATGATATGGATGTCGTTTTTTTCGAGCCCGTTTACCTTGAGCAGCTGTTCGGTAATTGGCGGATGGACAAAATAATCGAGCAAAGTAGCGTCAAGCTTGAGGTATTTCCTTAAGAAAACGGCATAATAGCCCGGAAATCCACCCAGCTCGATAGCAGTTTTAACCTTGTTTTTTTCGGTCAGCTCGGCCAGTTGGCGATGAAAAAGATAGTTTTCAGGAATAACTACCGATAAATCAGTTTTGCTCTCCCAGTACTTTACCCAAAAATCCCTATCGGTTAGTAAATTCGACATTATTCCTTTTGTTATGCTAATTGCTTTTATTGTTTTATGCTTTATTGCTGAATTGTTTAGGGGCGAACCGGCAACCCGTAACCGGCAACTGATACCTATTTCAAATCCTTCATAATTTCGGATACGGCCTTTTCCAATTGCGGGTCTTTGTGCTGCAAGCGGTCTTCGAAGGTATTTTTCACATAAATATCCGGTTTTACGCCTTCCTTCTCTATATTTTTGCCATCCATGGTATAGCAGCCCCACGACGGCAAGCGATACGACGAACCATCAACCAGGCCCTTGGCTGAAGTAAAGATAATCCAACGATAGCTTTCCGTACCGATGATCTTGCCCAGTTTCAATTGCTTGAATCCGGCAGCGGTCATTTCGGCGTCGCTCAACGATTGCTCATTAATCAAGAGCACAATAGGTTTAACGGCTGGCGCAAAGTTGCTTTGCGGCGACATTTTGCCTCCGCGGTATTTCCACTGCAGGTATGGCCGTTGCGAAAGGAAACGCAACACCTCATCGTGCACATTGCCACCCGTATTGTAGCGCAGATCCAAAATAATGGCATCTTTGTTGTTTTCCTGTTCAACCATATCGAGCAGGAAGCGTTCCAGCTCGCCGCCGCTCATGTTTTTCATGTACGAATAAGCGATACGGCTATTGCCCCATTTGGCTACATTGTCTCTGTTTTCGGCAATCCATTCGTCGTACAGGTTGGCCCTTAAAGCCGCCGCACTTTGCGGATGCACGTTGACATAGCTTTTTTTGCCGTTGCGCATCAACCCCAAACTCATTTCGCGATCTAATGACGGCTTGCTGAAATAATAATCGCGGTCCATTTTTTCGTCAACCTTAACGCCGTTCACTTCTACCAGCACATCGCCTGGCTTAATGTTTTCTCCGGCCAAAAAGGCATTGCTTTTACTTACCACACGTGCTACTTGGTAAGGTTTTTCATTATCGAATAGGATACCCGTTTCGTTGGTGATGTAATTCAGGTTCTTGCGCTCTTCGGCACCAAAACTGTTAAAGCCCATGTGCGACGAGTTGAGTTCGCCCAGCATATCGTTCAGCAAAATCCTCAAATCGGTTCGATTGTTTACATAAGGTAGGTAAGCCGCATAGCGGGTCTTCATTTTTTCCCAGTCAACCCCGTGGAAGTTCTCGTCGTAGAAGTTTTCGTCGAGGCCCACCCAAGTTTCGTAAAACATTTGGTTAAACTCGGCGTTCAGGTTTCTGCTGAATTTGTAGCCGTAATCTACCTTGTCTAGTTTGTTGGCATCGGGATTGTATTTATTGATTACGCCACGGCTCAGCACATAGAACTTGCCCCCGCTTTCTATCAGGTTAAAATCGCCTCCATCGCTTACCTTTTCGTTTTTGTTGTTCTCAAAAGGCTCTAACGTAGTACGATACACCGACGGCGCACCGCCATCCTGGTTGGTGGTATAATACACCAGGGTTTTGTCGCCCTTGGCAAAAACATCAATCAGGTATTGGCTGCCAAAATTAGGGCTAACTTGCTCAATACGATCTAATATTCTTTGGGTATTGATGGTTATTAATGCAGGTGCCTTTGGTGTTGGCTTGGTTTCGGCTTTCTTTTTAGCCGTATCGTTGGCCTTTTCGTTCTTTTGGACTGGCGTTGCCGGTTTTACCTCTTTGGGCTCGGCAGGCTTGTCTTCCTTAAACAGCTCATCGAACTTATCCGAACGGAATGGCGTATCGTAATTGTTCAGTGCCATGCGGTAAACATGCGGATCGACAAGACCCGTTGGGTACGAAGGCTTGGTGCGCGAACTGATGAAATAAATGTACTTACCATCTGGCGACCATACCGGGTTGGTTTCCGTCACGCCAGTATTGGTTAAGTTAATGGTTTTATCTTGTTTGATATCGTGCACCAAGATGTCTTGCTCAAAGTTGCGGAAAGCCGTAAACAACACGTATTGATCGTTGGGCGAGAAGCTTGGCGTCGCATTTTGAATGGCCCAAAACTCGTCTTTCACAATGGTTTTGCTTTCCAAAGTTTTAAGATCGAGCAGGCGCAGCTCGTTGCGGCCGCTCAGGTAAACCGCCAAGGTTTTGGTTTTGTTGAAAGTAATGTCGCGGTTATTGGCTTTGTCTTTGGTTAGTTGTTTGGCTGTTCCTTTGCCATCGCCGGTGATGGTATACCAGTTCTGGTAGCCATTAAAAGTTTGGTTAAACAAAATCGTTTTATTGTCGGCCAGCCATTTCACTTCCAGCGCGCGCTCTCCGCTGTTGCTTATTTTTCTGATGAATTTGCCATCGATATCGCTCACAAAGATTTCGCCCCTCGATATAAACACAAACTTTTTGCCATCGGGCGAGGCATCGAAAGCCGAAATATTTCCTCTAACGTCGTATTCCTGCTCTTTGCTCAGCACCTGGTTGCGCGTAGAGGCAACGTTTACCTTTTCGGCTTTTTTGCTGGCCACATCGTACACATACAGCTGGTAGTCTTTCTCAAAAACAACGGCTGTACCATTGGCGGCCACAAACGGACGTTTAATAGAAGTTTCGAACCGGGTAAGTGCCGTTTTTTTGCCATTTACAAAAGTGTAAAGGTTGTACTCTTCGTTGCCCTCGTCTGATGCAAAAAACACATTGCCTTTTTGATCTACACTGGCCCAAAAATCCTTGCCAATGTAATCGGTATAGCGTTTATAAGCTTTGGTTTTAGGGTTGTACGATTGGATATCGGGGTTAAATGCGCCTTTGTAATGCTTTCGGTTGGCAAAATTCTTGCTCTCCCAGGTATCGTTGAAGAAAAGTTCGCCGTTTGGCGCCTCGGCAATGTTATGGGTGGTATTGAAATAATTGTCGAACAAACGGATGGCGGTGCCGCCATTGATGCCCACTTTATAGCTCGAATAAGAATTGTACCTGCCCGAAGTAAAGTAAATGGTTTTCGAATCCCAGCTCCAGCCATCCACCTCGTCGGCGGCATCGTTAAAAGTCAGCTGCTTGATTTCGCCACCGGCCATGGGCATCAGGTAAACATCGTAATTGCCAAACTGGTTAGACGAGAAAGCGAGCCATTTTCCATCAGGCGAAACGCGTGCATTGATTTCTTCGCCGGGCATAGCCGTTATGCGTGTGGCCAAGCCTCCTTTTACGGCTACTTTCCAAATATCGCCGTCGTAGCTGAATACAATACTTTGTGCATCGGGCGTTAATGAAGGATAAGCAGCAAAATAAGTTTGGTCTTGTGCTTGAGCAAAAACTGGGAACAGCAATAGCAAAAATGCCATTGCGCCGAACATATTCTTCTTCATAATTTTGTTTATTGGCTTTAAGGGTTGAAAATACGCAACTATTTTACAATCCTAAACAATAAAATGTATTTTTGATTGATTTGAAAGTAGTACACTTAAATACCTACGACGGAAACGGAGGCGCCGGAAGGGCCTGCCTGCGGTTGAGCAATGCGCTTAACGCAAATGGCATCAGCTCGAAGGTCATGGTGTATTATAAGTTTGGGCAAAACCCAGCCATCGACACCTTTAGCAAAGGCATTCTGGCCAAGTTGCATGCCGTTTTTAACATCATGGCCGAACGTTACCTGGCTAAATTATTGACCAAAGCCGTTAAAACGCCCTTTTCGCTCCAGTGGTTCGGCAAATCGATCAAAAACCATCCCGACCTGAAAGATGCCGACATTATACACCTGCACTGGGTAAACCATGGCTTTTTGTCGCCAAAAATGCTGGCCGAGCTGGACGAACTGGAAAAACCTATTGTATGGACTTTCCACGACAGCAATGCCTTTACGGGTGGCTGCCATGTGCGCTACAGCTGCGAGCATTTCCACCGGCAATGTGGCAACTGCCCTATCTTAAGCTTAAGCGGCCCTAAGGATATTTCGCACAAAACCTGGCTGCGCAAGCAAAAGGCTTATTCCGAGCTTAATTTTCATGTGGTTGCCCCCAGCCATTGGATGGCCAACTCGGTCAAACAAAGCAGCCTGCTCGGCCTCAGGCCAACTTCGGTTATTCCGAACACTGTTGAAACTGATATTTTTAAGCCTTATGTAAAAGCCGAAGCCAAGAAGGTGCTCAAAATAAAACCCGATCAGTTTGTGATCATGAGCGGCTTTATGCCCTCCAAAAACGACAAGCACAAAGGCACGCAATATTTGCTGGATGCGCTTAACGAATTGGCGGCAAGGCCCGAAGTACCCAAAGAAAAAATAGAGCTGGTTATTTTTGGCAACAAAGACGAGAAAAACCTGCCCGAATTTCCTTTTAAGACGACCTTCTTGGGCACAATCAGCAAAGACGACCATTTGGCCAAATGCTACTCGGCCGCCGATGCCTTTATTACGCCATCGCTGGAAGATAATTTGCCCAATACGGTCATGGAAAGCCTGGCTTGTGCCACGCCGGTTATTGCTTTTAAAACGGGTGGCATTCCGGATATGGTTAAGCATTTACAGAACGGTTATCTGGCCGATTATCAATCGGCAAGCGACCTGGCCGACGGCATAGAATGGCTATTTTTGCACGAACAGCCTGCAGAAGTGCAAAAGGAAGCCAGAAGAAGCATACTGACCCATTTTGCCCCTGCAGTAATTGCCGGTCAACACGAAGAATTGTACTACAAACTCATCAGCGCCCTACCCCAATAATCAGTCATGCAGCCTAAACTAAGCGTCATCACCATCGTTTATAATAATGTTAAGGACATTGAGCGCACCATGCTTTCGGTGCTCAACCAAACCTACAAAAACATCGAGTACATTGTAATAGACGGCAATTCTAGCGATGGCACGACCGAGCTGATTGGCAAATACAAAGACCGACTGGCCAAATTTGTGTCGGAAAACGACAAAGGCATTTACGATGCCATGAACAAAGGCTTGGCCCTGGCCACTGGCGATTATGTGCTTTTTATGAACTCGGGCGACGAAATTTATGCACCCGAAACAGTAGAAGAAGTCTTTGCCTCGGCTCCATCGGGCGATATTTATTATGGCGAAACCGAAATGTTCGATGCCGATTGGCATAGCTTGGGTCAGCGTCGCCACGAAGCACCTGAAAAGTTCGACTGGCATAGCTTCAAATACGGCATGAATGTTAGTCATCAGGCCATCTACATCAAGCGAAGCCTTACCGAACCTTACGATTTGCAATACAAATACAGTGCGGATATCGATTGGATTTTAAAGGCGGCCAAAAAATCGTCGAACATTGTGAATACGCATTTGTACGTAGCCAAATACCTGGTGGGAGGCATGTCGAAGCAAAAACATTGGGAAAGCCTAAAGGAACGTTTTAAGATATTGAGCCATTATTACGGCCTTATACCGAACGTAATCAACCATGTTTTTATCGCCATTAATTTAGGCCTGTACTACATCAAACATCGCCGCACCAACGATTAATCAGCGCTGATTATAGCTTGAACGAATAAATTTTCGCAAACAATAATTTTTTCTGCGTGTCTTTAAACATGAATTAAAAACAGAGAAAATTATGGGACGTTTAAGTAACCGCACCATTGCAGTGCTATCAGAAAATGGATTTGAAGAAGTGGAGTTGACCGAACCAGTTAAACGCTTAAAGGAAGAAGATGCAACCGTACATGTCATTTCTTCCAAAAGTGGATCAATAACCGCTTGGAACCACGATCATTGGTCGGTCGAAGTAGCTGTTGACAAAACCCTCGACCAAGCGAACGCTTCCGATTATGATGGTTTGGTGTTGCCAGGTGGTGTAATCAACCCCGATCAATTAAGGGTTAATGACGAAGCCATTGCTTTTGTAAAGTCTTTTTTTGAAGCCGGAAAACCGGTAGCTGCCATTTGCCACGGACCGCAAACGCTCATCAATGCCAAAGTAGTTGAAGGCCGAGAGATGACTTCGGTAAAAAATATAGCGCAAGATTTGATCAATGCAGGTGCTAAATGGGTAGACGAAGAAGTAGTGGTTGATCAAGGTTTGGTTACCAGTCGCACACCGCAAGATCTGCCCGCTTTTAACGATAAATTGGTAGAAGAATTTGCCGAAGGAGTGCACGCAGGGCAACATGCCTAAAAAGAAAGAGGCTTAGCTGTGCTAGCTAAGCCTCTTTTAACTTATTCGCCTTTATAGCTTGGGTCGTTCTTTCTGAAACGAGCAGCTATTTTGGCCAGTTCATCATCATTAAGCTTGGTAGTTAGCTTTAGTGCTTTTACAAAAGCTACCACTTCTTCTTTGGCCGCAGGGCAACCGATGATGTTCTTACCTTTCACTTCCATGCCCACTCCTTCAGGTCTCAAATGCGAATCGACCAACAATTTGCCATTCGTATCGAAAATAAACCATACCGGAATGCCGAAGCCATCGCTATTGTGCTGCTTAAGCATGGCATCTGCCCCTGGGTTTTCGGTTTTCTTTAAAGTCGGGTCATTTTCCATGACCGTTAAATGCCTAACCACAAAACTCTTGTCGAAATAGGCTTTCACTGCTGGATCGTTCATACTATCGTCCATTTTATGGCACCAACCACACCACGAAGCGTGAAACATGATAAATACTTTTTTCTTTTGGGCTTTAGCCTCTTTAATGGCATCCTTCAAAACGGTTTCGGCCGAAGGAGGTGTGCTTTGCGCAAAAGCCACATTGGTTAGCAATATGGCTGCAAAAGCAATAAATAGGATTTTGATTTTCATGCGATTAGTTTTTTGCTAATTTAATATTTTGGGATAAGAAAACGGCATGCCCGCCAAATACCGGCTCACTTTACGGTAGGGGTAATCGCCACCGCCTTTGTCGGCAAACACCACAATAATGGTTTTGGTTAAAGGATCAACATACAGGCGCTGGCCCAACATGCCTTCGGCAGCATATTCGCCGTTAACGCCTTCCTGTGGTAACCACCATAAATAGTTTTGTGTTGTTTTTTGCCAGCCCTTACTGGTTACAGGAGTGCGGCCTTGCATTTTAATGGTTTGCAAAACCCAATCTTGAGGCACCACCTGTTGGCCATTGTATTGCCCATCGTTCAGGTATAAACGTCCAACTTTTGCCAAATCAATGGCCGTAACCTGAAAGCGGCTTGCCGTATTGGTCAGCCCCTTTACATGGTCGAGGCCCCAGCTAGCCCGATATTGGGTACCGATACGTTGCCACAAGCGTTCCTGAAAATATTGAGCGAGGCTCTTTTTGGTAGCCCTTTCAACTACCCAACCCAACAAAATGGCATCAATGCTTTTATATTGCCATGCTTGTCCAGGATAACCCACGCGCTTTACCTTTAACAGCTCGCGCTTCATATCGTCGGTATAGTAATATTTGGCTTCGTCAGAGAAAAAGGCATTGATGATGCCACCATTGGTATCGCGAAAGGCCAAGCCTGATTTCATGGTAAACAGGTCGCGCAAAACCAAGGTACTATAAGCCGAATTTACACCGAGCTCTGGAATGTAGTTGAGGATAGGGTCGTCGAGGCTTTTGATGTGGCCATCGGCCAATGCCTGCCCCACCAACACCGAAAGCATGCTTTTAGCTATCGAAAAAGTGGTAGCCAAAGTACTGTCGCTATAGCCTTTATCATATTTTTCGTACAAAATACTGTCGTTCCTGATCACCATAAACAGATTTACCTGGCCGGCTTTAAGGTAATCTTTTAAGGGTAGGTAATGCTGCTGCCCATCAAAAACTTGGAGCGTATCCAGGTCATTCCGTTGCTTGGCCGGTCGGATGAAATGGAAAGCTGAATCGCTGGGCTGTACATAGGCCTGCGGAAAAATCTTGTAGGTTTCGGCATTGGGCGTACGGTAGCGCAACACTTTTAGCAGCACCGGCTGCCAAATAAACAGGATGGTCAAACCCAGCACTATTATACCCAGCAAAGTGAGCAGGCTGTATTTAATAATTTTCACAAGCTTGTTATTGAATTGCTAAAATAACAAACTCAAACAACTTGCCATAGGCCCATGGCGGCAATCGACCTTTACCTACGCCCCAAAAGCCTGTTTACCAAAGCCCATGCGTTGGTTATGCTACCTTTGTACAGGCACAAATTGTTGTGTAGGTGTTTATGACTATAGATAGATTGAGGAGATTTAAAGGTTCTCGTTAAGAACCAATCGCCGGCTTTTGGTGCTTCCATCGCCTGTGGCTCCATAGCCAGTAGGCAGGTTCTTCCAAAATGATCTGCTCAAGCAGGCGAACATGGAGCTCGGTGATTTCAAATTCGGCAGCCGCCGCGGGATCTAAACAAAGTGGCACGCACTCTACCTCGTAATATCCTTTTTTGAGCACAGTGGTTTTCAGGTAAAACACCGGTCGATTTGTTTTCTTGGCAATCTTCTCAATGCCCAGCTGCACCGCACTTGGTTGGCCCAAAAAGGTTGTCCAGTAGTTGAGTTCATCTTTAGACGGCGACTGGTCGTTGCCAAAACAGAATACATTGACTTCTGTTTTATTGGCCTGCAAAGCCCTTAGGGTTTGATTCATGGCAATGAGCTTGTTGCCAAACCTGCTACGTACCTTGCGTATCCAGCAATCGAAAACCATATCCTTTAAAGGCTTATAAATGGGATAATTTTGCGCCGAAATAGCTAAGCCAAATGACATTGTACCCCACTCCCAATTGCCATAATGCGCCGAACAAATCAATACGCTTTGACCTTTTTTAAAATATTCTTCCAGCACCTCGATATTCTTAAAACGGAAACGGCGTTGCAGTTCGGCCTTCGAAATAGACCTCATCTTGATGATTTCTACGACCAGTGCCGTGAGATAGGCATAGTACTTTTTCTCGATACACAACAGTTCGGCCTCGCTCTTTTCAGGAAAGACGTTACGCAAATTTGCCCTGACTATCTTTTTTCGATAGCCAAAAACAAGGTAAACGAAGAAATAAAATATCCATGCAATGATATAAAGTATAGATAACGGCAATAAAGACAATAGGGTTAACAGGAATATTCCAAAATAGGACAGGGCCCTTGCAAGCATAGATGTTAATAGTCTAGGTGAATGTTTAGCTTTAAAACCAAAAACAGATTTTAAGCATCATTGCAATTAAGTTACACAATATGATGCATATAAAATCGTTTTAGAAGCTTATGCAATTACCATGCCCAAAAAGCTTAAGGGTAAACGGAGACTAAAACAGGGATAGCGGGTAGAAAGGTTGAAGGTATGATCAAAAGGGCAAAACAGATAGCAGCCTGGTTAATTACGCACTATAACCTCGGTTTTCCGATTTCTAGGCTAAACACGAAGGGCTAACCCCGCTTATATTTCCAGCGGCGATGGCTCCAAAGCCAATAAGCCGGCTCTTCGATGATCATTTTTTCTAAAAAACGGATGTGCAGTTCGGTGATTTCGTATTCGGCTGTATTGGCTGGTTCTAAACAGATCGGCACACAGTCCATTTCATAATAGCCTCTTTTAATGACCTTGGTTTTGAGGTAAAACACCGGCCGGTTGGTTTTTTTGGCTATTTTTTCGATACCCAGCTGCACCGAGCTCTCCTGGTTGAGAAAGGTGGTCCAATAATGCGATTCGTCTTTAGAAGGCGCCTGGTCGTTGGCAAAACAGAATACACTGGCCTCGCCCTTGCTGCCCTGCACAGCCCTTAAGGTTTGCCTCATAGCGATGGCCTTGTTGCCGAACTTGGTTCTTACCTTATAAAACCAATCTTCGAAAGTGGCGTTGTTTAGGGGCTTATAAATGATATAGTTTTGGGCGCTCCCGGTCAGTCCAAGGCTCAGGCCCGCCCATTCCCAGTTGCCGTAATGTGCGGTACAAATCAGCACCCCTTCGTTTTTTTGCCAATAGGCCTCCATCAGGTCGAGATTTTTGAACTTGAAGCGCTTTTGCACCTCCTTTTCAGAAATGCTATCCATCTTCACGATTTCTACCATCAGCGAAACCAGGTAACGGTAGAACTTCTGCTCTATGGCAATGATCTCTTCTAGTTTTTGATCAGGAAATACGTTTTGCAGGTTTTCGCGGGTAACCTTTCTGCGGTAGCCAATTACATAATAAAGCAGCAGATAAACCCCATCGGCCAGAAAATAAAGTACCGACATGGGCAAAAGCGCCAGCAGTTTTAAAAAGAAAAGACCAATGTGGGTAAATGCCTTTTGTAACATGGAACTAAATTCAAGGCCCCAAAATTAAACATTTCTGTTGCCTCGTCCATTGGTTTAGGCCCCATGATGCGGATAACCCTCAATTTTTTACAATTTGAAGAGATTTGCTTAAAAGTTAAATGCTAAGGCGGGGAGGCAGAAAGCGAAATAGAGGATAGACAGCAACGCTGTACCAAGCCCCTGACTTCCGATGATGAACTACTCACTATACACCGTCAACCGGCTTTTTATGTTTCCACCGGCGATGGCTCCACAGCCAATAGGCAGGTTCTTTACGGATCATTTTTTCCAAAAACCGGGTGTGCATTTCGGTAATTTCAAACTCGGCAGTTTCTTGCGGATTTAAACAAAGCGGTACAAATTCTGCCTCGTAATAGCCTTCTTGTACTGCGGTTACATTAAAATAGAAAATTGGCCGGTTCGTTTTCCTGGCAATTTTTTCGATTCCCAACTGGATGGAGCTTTCCTGATGAAGCAAGGTGGTCCAATAGTGCGATTCGTCTCTTGAAGGTGCCTGGTCGCTGCCAAAGCAAAAAATACTGGCTTCGCCTTTGCTGGCCTGTATGGCCCTTAAGGTTTGGCGCATCGAAATGAGCTTGCTTCCAAACCGGCTTCTCGCTTTTTGAAACCAATTGTCAAATACCGGGTTGTTTAAAGGCTTATAAATAGGATAGTTTTGACCCGAAACCGCAAGTCCGATAGCAACCGAGCCCCACTCCCAGTTGCCATAGTGCGCTGCACACAGCAATACTCCTTCTCCTTTTGCGAAGTAAGACTCCATCAATTCCGACCGCTTGATCCGGAAACGTTTTTCGAGCTCTCTTTTCGAAATCGAACTCATTTTAACAATCTCTACCACCAAGGCAGCCAAATATTTGTAGAATTTCTTTTCGATCAGCCTGCGTTCTTCAGGGCTTCGCTCGGGCAGGGCCAGCTGCAGATTTTCCCTAACCACGCTGAGGCGGTAACCGGTTACACGGTAGAGGAGAAAATACATTGCCTTGGCCAAGCCATACAAAATCGGCATTGGCAACAGCGACAGCAAGTTTAAAAAAAATATACCGATATGGTTAAGCGCTCTTCGAAACATAAATGATTTAAGGCCACAAAGTAATGCATTTACTTGCCACATTTGCCAGCTTGTAGGCCCATGATAACATTGCCTCACAATTTTTACATAAAAAAGCCCCAATCGCGATATAAATCAGGATTGGGGCTGATATGGTTTTTTAATCGTTTACTTACGATTGGAACTTTTTAGCATTGATTTTGCGTTCGTTCTCGGTAAGGTAGATCTTGCGTAAACGCATGCTTACCGGCGTAACCTCGATATACTCGTCGGCCTGGATATATTCCATCGACTCTTCCAATGAAAATTTGATGGCCGGAGCGATACGCACGTTATCATCGCTACCCGAAGCACGCATGTTGGTTAGGGCTTTTCCTTTAACCACGTTAACTACCAAGTCATTGTCGCGGATGTGCTCGCCCATGATCTGTCCTTCGTAAACATCAACTCCTGGATCAACAAAGAAACGGCCCCTGTCTTGTAACTTATCAATTGAATAAGCCGTAGTTTGACCTTTTTCCATCGATACCAATACCCCATTCAAACGTCCAGGGATCGTGCCTTTCCAAGGCTCGTAAGCTTTGAAACGGTGCGCCATAATCGCCTCGCCAGCAGTTGCGGTTAATACGTTGTTACGCAAACCGATGATACCACGTGAAGGGATTTCGAATTCTAAGTGTTGCAAATCGCCTTTTGGCTCCATGATCAACAATTCGCCTTTACGTTGCGTTACCAACTCGATTACTTTACCAGCAACATCGCCAGGTACATCAACAATCAGGGTTTCGATAGGCTCGTGTTTCTTGCCATCGATTTCCTTGATGATTACCTGTGGCTGGCCAACCTGGATTTCGTAACCTTCGCGACGCATCGTTTCGATCAATACCGACAAATGCAGGATACCTCTTCCGTATACCAGCCATGAATCTGGAGATTCGGTTTCAACCACTTTAAGGGCCAAGTTTTTCTCCATTTCCTTATACAAACGGTCTTTGATACGTTGCGAGGTTACCAATTTGCCCTCTTTACCAAAAAACGGCGAGTTGTTGATGGTAAACAACATGTTCATGGTAGGCTCATCGATTTTGATTACCGGTAGTTGTTCCGGCGCATCGAAATCGGCAATGGTGTCGCCAATGTCGAAACCATCAATACCTACCACGGCACAAATATCGCCCGAGCCTACTTCGGTTGTTTTTACTTTACCCAAGCCTTCGAACGTATACAATTCTTTTACTCTCGATTTAACCATTTTGCCATCGCGCTTGATCAAAGTAACCGGTTGGTTTTCTTTGATGGTGCCACGGTGTACACGGCCAATGGCAATACGGCCTACAAATGAAGAATAATCCAATGAAGTAATCTGCATTTGCAAAGTGCCTTCGTTTACTGGTGCCGGAGGGATGGTTGCAACAACGGTATCCAATAAGGCAAAAATATCTGTAGTTGGAACTTTCCAATCGGTACTCATCCAACCTTGTTTAGACGAACCGTAGATTACCGGGAAATCCAATTGATCTTCTGTAGCCTCCAAGTTGAAGAAAAGTTCGAAAATCTGCTCGTAAACTTCTTCCGGACGGCAGTTTTCCTTATCAACCTTGTTGACCACCACAATTGGCTTCAACCCTAGCGAAAGTGCCTTTTGGGTTACGAAACGGGTTTGTGGCATGGCGCCTTCAAAGGCATCGCAAAGCAAAAGTACCCCATCGGCCATTTTAAGTACACGCTCTACCTCACCGCCAAAGTCGGCGTGGCCCGGTGTATCAATGATGTTGATTTTTACATCCTTGTATTTTACAGAAACGTTTTTTGATACGATGGTAATTCCTCGCTCGCGCTCCAAATCATTATTATCAAGTATCAACTCGCCTGTTTGTTCGTTATCACGAAAAATTGAACAAGAGTGTAAAATCTTATCAACCAAAGTGGTTTTACCGTGGTCAACGTGTGCTATAATAGCTATGTTTCTAATCTTTTGCATACAATGCGCCTCTAAATTTGGCGCAAAGATAAGGTTTTTTATTGATTTTTTATCGCAAATGCAGGCAGTTTAGCGGATTATCTTTTTGTTAATTTTTGAAAATCAGCGTTTTGTAGCCAGGGCCATCAAGGCAGTTGCTTTTAAGCGCAGCAATACAAGACTGGCCAAGGCTACAATCCAGTCACTAGGCTACATAACAATTCTGATTGGTATCGTCTTCGATAAAATCGCCATAGGGGCCCATGGCTATACATCTACACCAAGTTATAGGCGCACCTTCTTGAATTGATGAGCCACATTGGCCGGCATACTCAATACCCATAAATTCAAAAGAACAGTTTTTAGTTTCGCAAACTCCTCTTCCAATAGAACCGCCAAGCACTTTGCGCAGGTCGGCCTTGCTTAATAGATTTTCTTTTTTCATTGTTCCGGTTGTTTTAGGTTAAATAATGTTTTAGCCAGCCCTTAACTGGCCATCAGTTAAATTACAAATTTCAACCTGTAAAACCCGCAAAAACCTATCAATGAACAAAATAAACAAAAGACTGGCACCATCATGCACCACTCTAAAGGTCACAAAAACAAAAAAAAGAAATCGGAAATTGGCTTTACCTGCCGAAAGCCCAGCTTAGAAAAGCAGGCATAGCCTTGGCCCAGGTAGGCACATCGTGTTTGCCACCCACCATTTCGTAATAGAAAATATCGTTCGGACGCTTGTAGCCTTTCTGCATGAGCTCTTTCACCACGTCGATGGTATCGTCTATCGAATCGATAATGAAGTTATGGTTGCGATCAGCCAGCTCGTCGTCGGTTCCGGTCATGAGCCAAAACTTAAGCGCCGGATTGGTCTTGCTTTCGCGGATCATTTGGTGCAGAATGCGGTCGTTGTCGGTATAACCCGCACTCAGGTCTTTTTTGCGCCACCAGAACGAGCCCGAAAACACACCAACCGCATCAAAGTAATTGTCGTTGTTCCAGGCAATATCAAAAGCAGTTAAGCCCCCCAATGAGAATCCTGCGATGGCCCTTTTACCGTTAATGGTTGCCTTTACTTCGCTTTGCACATAGGGCAGCAACTCTTTGATCACAAAATCGGTATAGGCTTGGGCTTTCGAGCCACGCTTTTTAAAGTCTGGCCGGCCAGCCACACCATATTCTTGCACGCGCTCTGCGCCTGCCTTGATACCCACCACAACCGTTGGCTCGATCTTCCACTTCTCATAAAGATTGTTCAGCATCGGCTCCATTTGCATCTGGCCGAGGTCTTGGCCATCGTTTAGCAGCAAAAGGTTGACCCTTTCGTTGCCCATTAAATGATCGGGGCTGAAAATTTCGATTTCAACCGCCCTCTTTAAATAAACCGATTGGAACTGGTGAAGCGTTTTAATAACAGTGGGTAGTAACAAGGTGGTGTACATGGTCAACAAATAGCGTTCTCACTAAATCAGGCGCAAAAATACGAATCTTGAAAAACAATTAATCCACATTGCCCATTTTTTACTTAACATACAGATTTGCAAGCTTTAATTGATTTTATTTTTTTGTGTTTGGTTCCGATTTTCATATCTTAAAGCAATCTAAATACAATACCGTGAAAGAAGAACTCAAAAAGTGGCATAGTCCTAACCTGAACCTCGACATCGAAACCCTGGTCTTCGGACATGGCGGTTACCCTATCCTGCTTTTTCCAACGAGTATGGGCAGGTACTATGAAAACAAGGACTTTAAATTAATCGAATCCGTACAGGGCTTTATCGATTCGGGCAAAGTAAAAATCTATTGTCCCGATGGCATCGATAAGCAGAGCTGGTACAATAAAGACATCCATCCGGCAGATAGGGTGAAAAACCATATCTGGTACGACAAGTTTCTGCTCGAAGAGCTGGTGCCCTTGGCCAAACACGAAACCGGCCACCACAAGGTGATTACCTCTGGCTGTAGCTTTGGGGGCTATCATGCCGCCAATTTCGCCTTTAGGCACCCTTGGGCAGTAAGCCACTTGTTTAGCATGAGTGGCGCATTCGACATTAAGAGCCAGCTAGACGGCTTTTTTAATGACGACGCCTACTTCAACAACCCGGTTGATTTTCTGCCCAATGACATGAACCCCGAATTATGGCAGATGAAAATCGTATTGGGCACCTCCGACCGCGACATGTGCCGTGCCGACAACGAGCGCCTTTCGGGCATATTGCACCAAAAGGGCATCAACCATTGGCTAGACATCAGGCCCAATGCCGACCACGACTGGCCAATTTGGAGGGAAATGTTCCCCAACTATTTAGCACAACTTTAAAACATAGATATTAACGATCATGATTCCCAAATTGCTCTAATCATGATTTGGCCTGACCACAGGCTCCATCACCATTGAAAATCAAACTATAACAAGATGAAAAAGATTGGAATTTTATTTGGCCAGGAACGCTCGTTTCCACAGGCCTTTGTTGACAGGGTTAACCAAAAAGGCGAAAAAGACATTAAGGCCGAGTTTGTCAACATTAGCAAGGTGTTTCAGGCCGAACAGCCCGAATACGCAGTAATCATCGACCGCATTTCGCAGGATGTGCCTTTTTACCGCGCCTACCTCAAAAATGCAGCCATGGGCGGTACGGCGGTCATCAACAATCCCTTTTGGTGGAGTGCCGACGAAAAGTTTTTCAACAATGCACTGGCCGAAAACATTGGTGTTCCAGTACCCAAAACCGCGCTGATTCCCTCGCGCGAACACCCCGACGACACGACAGAAAAATCGTTCAGCAACCTGGTGATGCCCTTAGATTGGGATGCTATTTTCGAATACACCGGCTTTCCGGCCTATATGAAACCTTTTGACGGCGGTGGCTGGAAAGAAGTATACAAGCTGCACGACAAACAAGATTTTTTTGATAAGCACAGCCAAACCAAGCAGGCCGTGATGATGCTGCAGGAAGAAATCATTTTTGAAGAATATTTCAGATGCTATTGCATTGGCGGCAAGTATGTGCGCATTATGCAGTACGAACCCCGCAACCCGCACCACCTGCGCTATGTAATTGACGGGCCAAAACCTGATGCAAAATTGCTCAAAACCATCGAAGACTACACCCTAAGGCTAAACAAATACCTGGGTTACGACTTCAACACCGTCGAATTCGCCGTTCGCGACGGCATACCTTACGCCATTGATTTCTGCAATCCGGCGCCAGATGCCGCTTTAGAAAGCGTGGGTGCAGAAAACTTTGAGTGGGTGGTTGAAACCGCCGCCACCTACGCCATAGAAAGAGCCAAGGCGCAAAAAACAGGAAAAGACAACCTGACCTGGGGCGAGTACATCAGAACCTCGGCCACAGGAACCCCTTTAACCGGTGCGGCCAAGCCTGCAAGCAGCGCAAAAGCTAAACCAGCCACCAAATCATCCCCTAAAGAAACCACAAAAACAAGCACCGCAAAACCAAAAAAAGCACCAGCAAAAAAATAATTGGGATTTTTTATTTAACAAGGAGATATGATGATGAACGAATTTACGCTCGGAATTGAGGAAGAATACATGGTAGTTGATCCCGTTACCAGAGAATTGACCTCCCACGAACAGAAAATTGTAGAATCGGCACAGAAGATTCACAAAGACCAGGTAAAGGCCGAAATGCACCAGGCCGTAGTAGAAGTAGGCACTGGCATTTGCCACAACACCGCGCAAGCGCGGGAAGAAATTTCACAGCTGCGCTATACCGTATCGCAACTGGCCGGCGAACAAGGCCTGCGCATCGGCGCGGCGGGCACACACCCTTTTTCGCATTGGGAAAAGCAGCTCATTACCGAACATCCACGCTACAGCGAAATTGTAAACGAACTGCAGGAAGCTGCCCGTTCGAACCTCATTTTTGGCCTCCACGTACACGTAGGCTTCCAATCGCGCGAAATGGCCATCCACATCGCCAACCAAGTACGCTATTTCCTGCCACACGTATTTGCGCTTTCTACCAATTCGCCATTTTGGGAATCGAGAAATACGGGTTACAAATCTTTCAGGACAAAAGTGTTCGACAAATTTCCACGCACAGGCATACCCGACATCTTCAACAGCATAGAAGATTATGACAACTATGTAAAACTGCTCATCAAGACCAAGTGCATAGACAATGCCAAGAAAATCTGGTGGGACATCCGCGTACATCCTTTCTTCGACACCATCGAGTTCCGCATCTGCGATTGCCCGATGCTCATTGACGAAACCATGGCTTTTACGGCACTGTTTCAGGCATTGTGCGCCAAACTTTATAAATTGCGCCTCCAAAACATGGAATTTATCAGTTACTCGAGGGCACTGATCAACGAAAACAAATGGCGGGCAGCCCGCTATGGCATTGATGGCAACTTAATCGATTTTGGCAAGGAGATGGAAATCAACTGCCGTAACCTTGTGCTTGAGCTATTGGATTTTGTTGACGATGTAGTTGACGATTTGGGCAGCCGCGAAGACATCAATTATGTACACCAGATCTTGGCCAATGGAACCGGAGCCGACAGGCAACTGGCCGTTTACGAAAAAACAGGCAGCTTCGAGTCGGTGGTAGACTACATCACTACCCAAACTTTAATAGGCGCAAAATAAAAAATGATTAAAAGACAGATAAAAGTAGCAGTTATCGACATGAACAACGGCTTTCCCAATCAGGGAATGCGAGGCATACAAGAACTGCTGCGAACCTACACCAAACAAAACCAGTTAAATTTAACCTTTGATTTATTTGACCTGAGGCAAAAAGGAGAAATACCAGGCACCGAATACGACATCTATATTTCGAGTGGCGGCCCAGGCAGCCCCTTTGATGGAGAAGGCGAAAAATGGGAACATGACTTTTTTACCTTGCTAGACCGCATTGAAACCTTCAATGCACAAAACGAGCATAAAAAGCATGTTTTCCTGATTTGCCATTCTTTTCAGCTGGCCTGTCGCAAATACGGATTAGGAACAGTAACCAAAAGGAAATCGAACGCTTTCGGCATTTTCCCGGTTAGCCTGACCGAAGATGGCATGCACGAACCGGTATTTAACGGCCTGCCCGACCCATTTTATTCGGTTGACAGCCGCGATTGGCAAGTGGTTGAGCCCAAACAGGAAGATTTTGAAGCCAAAGGCGCACAGATTCTGGCCATCGAAAAAGAACGGCCACATGTAGCTTTAGAGCGCTGCATTATGGCCATACGCTTTTCCGAGCAGGTGATTGGCACGCAGTTTCATCCCGAAGCCGACCCGATTGGCATGAAAATGTACCTGCTACAGGAAGAAAAGAAAACAGCGATTAGCAACAACCACGGCGAAGAAAAATACCATGACATGCTGAATAGCTTGGAAGACCCCAACCGGATTACCTTAACCCAAAGCATTATTTTACCTAATTTCCTAACCCAGGCCATCAAGACTTTGCAAGAGGCGTAGAAGATAAACCATAAGAAAGCACACAAAACATTCAATTCTATACACCTACGTGGTCAATTATTACGCATTAGGAGAGTTTTAACCGAACTCTCCTTACTAAAAACCTATAACTGAAACCTGCCAACTGAAACCATGATCCAAAAATATCGCCAAGCATTTAACGCCGCCTTTACGGCCGAAAAATATCAGCAGTTTTTACGGGAGCTCGGAAAAGGATTTCCAGAAATTCCATTCCGGGTAGCAGAAACGCCTGTTTTTATACCAGCAGCGCTTCAACAAAAGCTGATTGCCGCGGGCGAAGAGATTATCGCACTGATTAAGCAACCCAACTTTAAGGAACTGACCCAAAAATCGATTCCTGCCGAGTGGAACGTACCCCATGAAACCGGTCATCCGCATTTCTTGACTTTCGACTACGGCTTATGCAAAGACGAAAACGGTGAAGTGGTACCCATGCTGATCGAAATGCAGGGCTTTCCTTCGCTATATGGCTTCCAGACTCACCTGAGCCATACCTTTAAACGTATTTTCGCACTTGATGAGCAACTGAGCCCTTACTTTAATGGCTTAACCCAGGCTACCTATTTCGAACTACTCAAAAAGGTAATCATCGGCCAGCATGAGCCTCACCAAGTTGCCCTGATGGATCTGGATGCCCCGAACCAAAAAACGGCCATCGACTTTTTTGTAACCGCCGAACATCTGGGCATACCGGTTTTGGCACTGGAAGAAATCAAAAAAGAAGGCAGGCAGCTCTTTTACGAAAAAGACGGGCAAAAAATCCAGCTGAAACGGATCTACAACCGCTTGATTTTTGACGAGATTGGCCAAAATACGGCAATTTTCGAGCAATCCTTCGATCCTCGCGAAGAACTGGACATCGAATGGATTACCCATCCCAATTGGTTCTACCGCATCAGCAAATACACCATGCCTTTCTTGCAGAGCAAGTTTGTACCCGAAACGCATTTTCTCCATACCTTGAAAACCATACCCCCCGATTTGGAAAACTATGTGCTCAAACCCCTGTTTTCTTTTGCCGGCATGGGCGTCATTATCGATGTAACCTCAAACGACGTTGCACAGATCAAAGATCCCGAGAATTGGATACTGCAGCGAAAGGTAACCTATGAACCAGTTATCCAGGCACCCGATGCCGGCGTAAAAGCCGAAATCAGGATGATGTACCTTTGGCCCGAAGGCGAAGAGCCCCAGCTGTGCATTAACCTGGCCAGGCTAAGTCGTGGCAAAATGATTGGCGTCCGTTACAACAAGGATTTCGACTGGGTTGGCGGTACGGTGGGGCTGATGGAAAATCAAGACTAATTGTTTCATTAGCCCTTAGCTTATTACCTACTCAGAATTGCTAACTGAAAACGGGTTCATTCAATCATTCTCTCACCCAAGCCTTCAATCATTAACAAATTTGACAGTAATCTGAACCGGGCTTCATAAATAATCGTAATTTTGCATCTATGGATATTCAGTTTATCTTAATGATCGTGGTTTTTATCGCCGCGCTGTTTTACATCGGCCGATTGATTTACCGTTCCATTTCTCCAAAAGCTGGATCTTGCGCTTCGGGCTGTGGCAAATGCGGCGCCAACTTCTCTAATATTCCCGAGCCTAAAAAATAAGCCACATGCTGGAGAAATTTCAAGCCTACCTGCAAGAACGATTAGCCATTACCAACGAGCAGGCCAAGGAGGCCGTGAGCTGTCTCAAAACCAAAAGCTTTAAAAAAGGTCAGGTTGTTTTAAGTCCGGGCGATTTGAAATCAGATTCCTATTTCATTAACAGTGGTTTGTTGCGCTGCTTTTCCATCGACGAAAAAGGCAAAGAACACATCATTCAATTTGCACCAGAAAACTGGATGATTTCTGAAAGGAACAGCGCCGTGTTTAACGAACCTTCTTTCTTTTATATCGATGCCATAGAAGACACCGAAGTGGTGGTAGTGAAGAAAGATTTTTTTCCGGCCATCCAATACGTCGTGCCCAAAATACTGGAGCTTAACATCCTGATGTTGCACAATTCGATCCGCTTTATGCAGAAAAGGATCAACATGTTGCTGGGCGCAACCGCCGAAGAGCGCTACCTCGATTTCATCAAGCTCTACCCCAACCTCACCCTGCGTGTACCGCAATGGATGATTGCCTCCTACTTGGGCATTACGCCAGAATCGCTGAGCCGCGTACGCAAGGATTTGGCCAAAAAGCATTTCAAATAGTCGGAAGTCTGATTGCTGATGACAAATAGCTGGTGTACCCTAAAACCATCACCTCAAAAACCCCCACCGAACCAACAAACAATCCAACTCCCGAATTACTTAACATACATCAATGTGGGAGCAAACTAGCCACCTTAACTTTGTGTTATCAAATTTAAACAACTTAAAAAACATAAAGTTATGGCAACTACTCAATGGACATTGGATCCAACCCACAGCGAACTTCAGTTTAAGGTAAAACACCTGATGATTACTACTGTTACCGGCAGTTTGAAATCTTTCTCATCAGAATTAACTTCAGAAGGCGACGATTTTTCTAATTCGTCTATATCTTTTAAAGGAGATATAGATTCTATCGATACCGGCAACAAAGACAGGGACAACCACCTAAAAAGCGCCGACTTCTTCGATGCCGAAAAATTCCCAACTATCGAATTTACTTCTACCGCAGTAGAAAAAGACGGCGACGACTACATCGTTAAAGGGGATTTAACGGTTAAAGGCAATACCAAACCCATAAAATTAACTGCCGAATTTGGTGGCATTGCAACCGACCCTTGGGGCAACACCAAAGCAGGCTTCACCTTAAGTGGCAAAATCAACCGTGCCGAATTTGGCTTAACCTGGAATGCTGCCCTAGAAACCGGTGGCGTAATGGTAAGCGAAGACGTAAGAATTTTAGGCGAACTCCAGTTCGTCAAACAAGCGTAAGCAAACGCGTTGAGCGTACCACGATAAGTAAAAGCGTTTGGGGTTTATAACACCAAACGCTCGACGCAAAACTCTAATCTTTTCAATGATGGAAGCAAATGTAAAAAAAGTAGCAGCAGTGTTAAATCCACCTGCACCACACATGGTAGGTGATGGTTTTAGGGTACATAATTTCTTTCCTAGTGGCTATCGACTGAACATGAGTCCGTTCTTTATGCTCGATTACAATGCGAAAATCGAATTTTCTGCCCGTAACGAACCTCGTGGGGTTGGTGTACACCCGCATCGCGGCTTCGAAACCGTAACCATTGCCTATCATGGCGCCGTGGCACACCACGACAGTGCGGGCAACTCGGGTACGATTTATCCCGGCGATGTACAATGGATGACCGCGGCCAGTGGCATACTCCACAAAGAATACCACGAAGAAAGCTACAGCAAAAAAGGCGGTCCTTTTCAAATGGTGCAGCTTTGGGTAAACCTGCC
Source organism: Pedobacter sp. TM02 (assembly GCF_059705275.1). Lineage (NCBI taxonomy): Bacteria > Pseudomonadati > Bacteroidota > Sphingobacteriia > Sphingobacteriales > Sphingobacteriaceae > Pedobacter > Pedobacter sp. TM02. The sequence goes on along the minus strand of NZ_AP046530.1, from coordinate 215,018 downwards.
TGCTCAACACAAAATGAGCACGCCAAAATACCAGGGCGTAAAACAAAGCGATATGCAAAAATTGGTCTTGCCCAATGAGCAGGGCATCATCGAAGTGATTGCAGGCGATTACCAAGGCACCAAAGGCAGCGTAACTACATTCAGCCCCATTGAAATGTACAATGCCCGGCTGAACAAGGGAGCCCAAGCCGTTTTCAGCTTTCCGGCCCATTACAACACCGCTTTTGTAGTGATAGAAGGCAGCATTAAAGTAAACGGAACAGAACAGGCCAACACCAACCAGATGGTTTATTTTGAAAACGAAGGCGAAGAGATTGAGCTGGAAGCTTTAGAAAACAGCATCGTTTTGATACTGAGCGGCGAGCCCATCAACGAACCGATTGCGGCTTATGGGCCATTCTTAATGAACAAGCCGGAGGAAATACAACAAGCCATAGCCGACTACAACGAAGGCAAATTTGGCTATCTCGAAGACTAAATTACCTTGATGGTTTTTTAAGAAGTCGGCCATTGCATAGGGCATGGTCGACTTTTTTATGATAGCCGAATTAATCCTCGTCTACAAAGTAGTTGATTTCCAGAAATCGATCAAGCGCGGTTCTGTCGCCTTTCTTGGCCTTCATTTCTTTTAAAACACCTCCAACCTTGAGCTTCTTTTCGGGCAGTTTTTCTTTGCCTTTTTTGTTGCCGATAATGAATGTTTCCGAATGCTGCTCGTCCCTGATTTCGTAAATATCGTATTCGTCAAAAATCGGTACCATCACCAATGCTTTTCCGGCAGGAATAAAGATGAAGCCATTAAGTTCAGCATTCGAATCAATCAGGTGCGGTATGCCGGTAATCACCGTATTTGCACCGGTAATGCCTTTGCTTTTTACCATAGCAGGCAATAGCCATTGCGGCTTATACTTGTTGTAATAGATTTGCAGGTCTTTATCAAACTTCGACACGATGTGCTGCTTGGCATTTTCGTCGAGCGCAGCAATGGCTAGTTCCAAAAACAAGATCGCTTTTTGCTTTTCGAAAAATAGGCCGGCCACTTTCCCTACTTCAGAAAGGCTGACAATCTCATCGTTTGGCTTGGTTAAAACATTATAAAACCTACCGCCATTATCCAAACTGTCAATGGCTTCGGCCGGGCTTTTAAACGTGATGATCTTTTCCATCAATAACAACTATTTTTGCTTAAGGTTTCTGGATCAGGCAAACGGCATAGGCAACCACCCCTTCTTCCCTACCTATAAATCCCATTTGCTCGTTGGTAGTGGCTTTAATAGAAATATCTTCCACATCCATCGCTATTGATTCGGCAATGTTAGCCTGCATCTGCGGGATATGCGGATTTATTTTAGGGGCCTCGAGGCATAGCATGGCATCGATATTGCCGATCTGCCAGCCTTTTTCCTGCAACAGCTTTACCGTTTCCTGCAGCAGTATCATACTACTGATGCCTTTCCAGCGGGGATCGGTATTCTTAAAATGGAAGCCGATATCCCTGAGGTTGGCTGCGCCCAAAAGTGCATCGCAAATGGCGTGCAATAACACATCTGCATCAGAATGGCCATAGGCACCTTTGTGATGCGCCAGGTTTACGCCGCCAATTACAAATGGATGATTGTCTTTTAATTGGTGTACATCAAAACCAAAACCTACCTTGATTTTCATTATTTCGTATTTCCGAAGTTGAACAGCAGGCTAAACCTCAAGGTATTAGCCAGCGGACTTTTTTGTGGATTGGCCAGCAAATAGGCGAAATCCATATTGAAGATATTATATTTTAAACCAGCGCCCAAAGTTACATAACGACGATCGCCCTTTTGCGGCGACTCGTAAAAATAGCCTGCACGAAGGGCAAACTGCTGGTTATACCAATATTCTACGCCGGTGCTAATGCTAATTTCCTTCAGTTCCTCGCTAAAACCACCTGGCGCATCGCTAAAAGAACCAAATATGCCAGCCGGAACCGAACGGTCGGGATCGCGGCCCGAAATAATCTTGCCGTTCGAATCTCTGATTGGCTGGGTAGGCACCATCAGTTTATTGAAATCGAGTGCCAGCGTAAATTGGTTATAATCGTCGATGATCAATGTAGAAGCACCTCCAATTTTCATGTTGGTAGGCAAGAAAAATTTCTCTCCGCCATCAACATAGCCGATCTTGGTTCCGATATTGGAGAAATTGGCGCCTGCCCCTATAATGGCATCCTTGCCAAACATCACGGTCTGTTTTCTGTAATAGGCCGAAACATCAACTGCAAAGGCTTTGCCCGCACGCGTCTGCTGTCCGGCGGCAAACTGGCCCGACGAGAGGTTGGAATAGATAAAGCGGCCTGTGGTGCCCAAGGCAAACTCGTCGCCAAAGCGCCTCGAATAAGTGGCATCAAATGCAAACTCATTCGGGCTGTAAATGCCTAGATCTTGTTGGTTAGCGTCGGTTAGCTGAATTTGGCCCAATGAAAAATAACGCAAAGAACCTCCCAACGTACTCTGGTCGTTGATTTTATAAAAACCACTGATGTAGGCGAGATTGATATCGGGAACCAGACTTTTTAACCATGGACTATAAGAAGCCGAAAAGCCGTAAGGCAATTCTAAAAAGGCCAATTTGGAAGGATTGATGCTCATCGCGTTGGCATCGGGCAGCGCGGCCACACCGGCCTCGCCCATACTGCCCGCCCTGGCATCGGGCGTAATCAGCAAAAAAGGAACCGCTGTTATGATATTGTTAGACTGACTACCATTAGTTTGCGTACCCGGTTGCACTACTTGTGCCTGTAGCCCGGCGCTAAAAAACATGGTTAAAGAAAACATGCCTAAAGCTGTTGCACTAAAGTACTTTAATTTCATCAGTTGAAACAGATATATCAGGCATGCAAGTTAACATAGTGTTTACTAATTTCAAAGCATTAATATATTATATGACTTCTAGCGGGGCAACTTGTTAGCAAACAAACGTATTTTTCAATTAAATGTTGTTATAGCCAATTAAACGCATCAAAATAGGCAAAAAAACCTTCTCGCTTATACTATAAAGCATCGGGGCCGGCACGTGTCCAGACGGGAAGAAAACACCTAATACATTTAGCCACAATAAATTAAGGAAGTTTACGTTTGTAGGTATTGTTCTATTATTGGAGCAAAGGGTTATGCCTGTTTTTTGGAGTTTAACTTATAGGCAACTAAAAAGTAAGATTTTTTTTGGTGGCCCGCCCTTTTTACGTAATTTTAACGGTTAAGTGTTACAAAGGCACATTTTATGAAAAAAACATACTTTTACTCTTTTGCATTCTTGATCAGTCTTACCGTTTTTGCTTCTTGCAAGTCTAAAAACAGCAGTGCGGTATCGAACAAAACCGGATATGCCTACAACAAAAAGGAAAACGGCGGATTCGAGGTGGCAAATAAGTACAAACGTGGCCCAGGGCCAGGATTAGTAGAGATTGAAGGTGGCGAGTTCATCATGGGTGGCAGTGCGGTTGATATTCCGGGCCAAGACATGAGCAACTACAACTACAAACGCGAGGTTACGGTAAGCTCTTTTTATATGGACGACACCGAGGTTTCGAACACCAACTGGTTAGAATACCTGAACTGGATCAAAAGGAACTTTCCTACCGATGCGCAATACTACTATGAAGAACTTCCTGATACTTTGGTTTGGCGTAGTCCGCTTTCGTTTAATGAGCCCTATGTAAACAACTATTTAAGACATCCGGCTTACCAAGACTATCCGGTAGTTGGCGTAAGTGCGAAACAAGCCGAAAGATACTGCGCCTGGAGAACGGATATGGTAAACGAAAAGCTTTTACGCGACAAAGGCTATATGAATTCCTTTGCCATGGTTAATGGCACAGCCAAAAATTCTAACGCCGCTACTGTAACCAAAAAAGACAAGCCTTTCAATACTGATGTTTATTTGAATGGTCAATATGACGATAAGGGACCGAAAGCCATGAAAGATCTAAATCCAGCTGCTACTGGCGCAACAAATGCCACTAATAGCAAAAACGGCCCGACCAGAAACGTAAGATTGGAAGACGGTGTAATTCTGCAGCCTTTCCGCTTGCCTACAGAAGCCGAGTGGGAATACGCTGCTTTGGGCCTCATTGGCAACACCCAATATGAAAACGTAAACGAGAAAAAAATCTATCCTTGGAATGGTTTGGGCATCACTTCAGCCAAGAAAAAAACCAGGGGATTGATTTTGGCCAACTTTAAAAGAAGCAAAGGCGATTACATGGGTGTTGGTGGTTCTTTGAACGATAAAGCTGCTTTTACCCAAAACGTAAAAAGTTATATGCCTAACGATTTTGGCCTTTACAACATGGCTGGAAATGTAAACGAGTGGGTAGCCGACGTATACCGTGCCGCTACTTTCGAGCAGGCCGATGCCTTAAACCCATTCAGGGGTAACCAATTCCAAAACAAAGACAGAGATCCTGTAAACAGCCAATTGAAACAAAACAAATATGGCAAGCCTGAAATGGTAAAAGCCAACTCTGGCGTTAAACAAACCTGGGAAGAGCTACAGGCCGGAAAAGCAGCAGGCACCAACGGCAGCGCGGCCTACAACGCCGATCAACGCGGTTACCGCGACGAGCAAAGTGCTTTGTACGGCATTACTACTTTGGTAAACGATAAATCGAGAGTTTACAAAGGTGGCTCGTGGAACGACCAGGCACAATGGCTAAATCCGGCAGCAAGAAGACACTTGCAGGAAGACGAATCGACCGCGGATATTGGTTTCCGTTGCGCCATGACCATGTTGGGCCCATCAGAAATCAAATCGAGTGGCAAGCCTCAATTCAAGTCAGGCAGGTAATCCTCAAAAAATAACAGGAAGGCCCGAAAATCTAGGATTTTCGGGCCTTCCTGTTCATACACTTACGAAGCTTTTTGAAACTTCGAGAGCGGTCCTAGCTAAAGCTAACGAGCAATTCATTTTTCTCTACTTTATCGCCTTGTTTTACCGCGATCTTCTTAATTACCCCATCGGTAGGCGATTTGATCATATTTTCCATTTTCATGGCTTCGAGTACCAAGAGGCTATCGCCTTTCTTTACCTCATCGCCTTCGCTGGCCAGTACGTTTAGCACTAGCCCTGGCATTGGTGCTTTTACCTGCTGTATTTTATGGGCTGCCAGGTTGTCCATACCCAATTGCTTAAGCAACTGGTCAAACTGATCTTTGATGCTAACCGTATACAAGTTGCCATTTACTTTAACCGTAGCGGTTTTTTCTTCTTTGTTCAGTTCTACAAGTTCTGTAGTATAAGATTTGTTCTGATAAAGCACATGAGCGGTGTTCCCGTTCAAGGGAAAACTATCCAATGTAACTACCTCATGATTGATTTTTAGCGATTGGTTAGTTGCCTCGATCTCAAAATCATACTTGTTGTTTACTTTTACTTGATACATGTTTATTGGGTTAAAGCATATTGCACTAGATTTGCGCCCATTTTTAGCGCCTTGGTCCTACTTTCTTGCGTATCGCTGGGATATGTGCCGTAATCTTCCCAACCATTGCCCAGATCGCATTCGTAGGTATAATAGCAAACCACCCTGCCTTGCCAGATCAGCGCAAAGCCTTGCGGCCGTTTGCCATCGTGTTCGTGTATTTTGGGCAGGCCTGCCGGGAACTTGAATTTCTGGTTGTACAGCTTATGGTCGGCGGGCAGTTCTACAAAGCTCAGCTCAGGAAAAACCTTTTTCATTTGGGGCCTGATAAACTTGTCGAGCCCATAATTATCGTCGATATGCAAGAAGCCCCCACCGATTAAATATTTTCTCAGATTAGCCGCTTCCTGGTCGTTAAAAATCACGTTGCCATGGCCGGTCATGTACACAAAAGGAAAATTGTACAGTTCGGCACTGCCCACTTCCACAATGCCTTCGTCTGGCGCAAAATTAGTATTGATATTTTTATTGCAGAATTCGATGAGGTTAGGCAAAGCTGTTCGGTTGCCATACCAATCGCCACCCCCACTGTACTTCAGCTTACCCATTTTATAGGTTGGGGCGTTGAAGCCGGTAAGGGAAACCAAGACCGAAAAACCCAAGATTAAAGGCAGAAGGTTGAAGGTTGAAAGTTTAAAGTTTAAAGCGGAAGGGCCAAAGACCAAAACCCAAAGTGAAACCGCAATGCGCTTAAGTGACTTGCCCAAATCGTAAATCGTAGCTCGTAAATCGTAAATCAGGTTCATCGGTTGATATAGTTAAGCTCGAAACAGGCATACAAGGCTGCCGTTTCCGTTCTCAGGCGCGTTTGTCCTAAAGTTACGGGTTTGTAGCCATTTTGCAAAGCGAGCTCCAGCTCTGCAACCGTAAAATCACCTTCAGGGCCAATCAGCACCACATACGATTGGTGCGGCTGTACCAAATCTCTAGTGTAGGTTTTATCGCCATCCATGCAATGGGCAATCAGTTTATTGGCCGAGGTTTCCTTGTTGAGGAAATCGGCCAGCGCCATAGTTGGATTTAGCCGCGGATGATAGGCTGTAAGCGATTGCTTGACCGCCGAAGTAATTACTTTATCGAGCCTTTCTTCCTTAACCACACGTCGTTCGGAACGATCACAGATGATCGGTGTAATTTCGTCAATGCCAATTTCTGTTGCCTTTTCCAAGAACCACTCCAAACGGTCGATGTTTTTAGTAGGCGCGACGGCAATATGCAGGTGATGGTTACGTTTGCCATAATCCTGCTGGCTGCTGATTACTTTTAAATCGACATGCTTTTTGTTGACCGAACTAATTTCGGCTTCGTAAAAACCACCACGACCATCGATAAGCTGCACAACATCGCCTACACCCAACCGAAGCACCTTGCTGCAATGTTTGCTTTCTTCTTCGTTAAGCGTATAATGGGCCGATGCAATATCTGGTGTATAGAAGATATGCATAATGTGGGGGATTAATGGTTATCAACCATGTCGCTTTTGCCAATAACCAGCTCGAGCTTGATGGTTTCGATATTTTGTTCCGTTTTTTTAAGGATGGTGAAAAGGTAGCCATAGCATTCTTCGCTATCGCCAACCTCCGGAATTTTGCCAAAGGCATGCGAAACCAAGCCACCTACGGTATCAAAATCTTCGTCTTCGGGCAAATCGTGTGGCAAATGCTCGTTTACGTCGTAAACCGTGGCATAGGCATTAATGATAAATTCGGTATCTGAAATCTTTTCAACGGTTGGCTTTTCCTCGTCATACTCGTCTTGGATCTCGCCCACAATCTCTTCCACAATATCTTCGAGCGTAACCATGCCTGCCGTACCGCCAAACTCGTCGATGACGATGGCAATTTGGATGCGTTTTTGCTGCAGTTCGCTCAACAGGTCGTTGATTTTCTTAGTTTCAGGCACAAAGTAAGGCTTCCTGATGATATCGGTTAAAGCCCACTCCTTTTTACCCGCCAACAATGGCAAAATATCTTTGGCATGCACAATGCCGATAATCTTATCGATGATCTCATCGTAAACCGGCATACGTGAATAGCCTTCGGCAATGATCTTTTGTACGACTTCTTCTTTCGGCGTATCCAGCTCGATACTCGATATTTTGGTCCGGGGCACCATGATGTTTTTAACCACGCGCTCGTTAAAATCGAATACGTTTTTAATCAGTTCGTGCTCATTGGTATCTAAGGCGCCGCTTTCCTTGCCCTGATCTAACAGGTACTGCAGCTCTTCGGTACTGTGTAAAGATTCGTGCCCATCAGCCGTATTGATGCCAAACAGCTTAAGTACAATCCTTGCAAAACCATTGAGCAACCAAATGAAAGGCCTACCAATAAAGTAGAAACCCTGTAAGGGCAAGGCAATAAACAAGGTGGTAGCCACCGGTCGCTGGATAGCCAATGATTTTGGCGCCAACTCGCCAAATACGATGTGCATAATGGTAATGATAGAAAAGGCAATAACCGTTGATGCCGAGCTGATAAAGGTTTCGCTCATGCCCAAGTTTTGCAAGCCATCGTGGATCAAGTCGTGCATCACACGTTCGCCCACCCAGCCCAAGCCTAGCGAAGCCAAGGTAATGCCCAATTGTGTAGCGGCCAGATAGCCATCCAAGTTATGGATGATATGCTTGGCCATTTTGCCTACACGGCTTCCAGATTTTGCCTTGATCTCAATTTGGGAACCCCGAACCTTAACGATAGCAAATTCTGCGGCCACAAAAAAGCCGTTCAGCGCAACTAAAAAGAAAGTCCAGAATAGATCCCAGCCCATTAAGCTAATTTTCCAAATGTTTTGTTATATAATTCGATGCTCTCATTAATTACCTTATGAGCGTATCGCACCCCTAGCAGGTGTTCAATTGTTACCTTTTTCTCTTCTAAAGCCTTATAATCCTGAAAGAATTTTACAATTTCCTTCATGGTATGTGGTGGCAGTTCGTGCAAGTCGTTGATATAGTTTACCGACATGTCATTTTTGGCTACTGCGATAATCTTATCATCCTGTTCGCCATTATCCACCATGTGCATCACACCAATTACCTTGGCTTCGATGATGGTCATTGGATACACATCTACCGAGCACAGCACCAAGATATCCAGGGGATCGTTATCATCGCAATACGTCTGCGGAATAAATCCGTAGTTTGCCGGATACATCACCGAAGAGAACAACACCCTGTCTAGCTTGATCAGGTTAGACTCTTTATCGATTTCGTATTTTGCTTTGGAACCTTTAGGAATTTCTATAATTGCATTCACAACCTCCGGTGCGTTTTTGCCCGGAGAAACACTATGCCATGGATGATAGCCGTCTTTACTCATTTTTCTTCTTCATTCTCTGTTTCATCTGTCTCTCCAGCGCCCAAAACCTGCTTTTTCACAAAGGTAATAATCAGCGGAATGGTGGTGATGACAATGAAACCTATTATAATATAAACCAAATATTCTTCAATTTGTGTGGCAAACTTCCTGCCCAAAAAATATCCCAACAAAGTTAAGGATGCTATCCATAATATTGCGCCAACAATGTTATAAAGTGCAAACTTTTTTACATCGAGCTTAACAACGCCTGCAAAAATAGGTGCAAACGTGCGTACAATCGGCACAAACCTGCCCATGATGAGGGCAAAAGCACCTTGTTTGCGGTAATAGCGTTCGGCGGCAACCAAATACCTTTTCTTAAAAAAGAAGGTATCTTTGCGGTTGTACAAAACCGGACCTGTTTTGCGACCGAACCAGTAACCTGTAAAATTGCCAAGGATGGCTGCGGCACAGAGCCCCAGCACCAGCACGGTAATATTGACATCGAGCCTGCCTGTAGCTACAAACATGCCTGCCAAGAACAACAGATAATCACCAGGTAAAAAGAAACCGAAGAAAAGCCCGGTTTCGGCAAAAATAACGAACAATACCACATAAAATCCCCCCTCTTTGAGCAGTTTTTCAGGGTCTATAAAATGCTGTACTGAATTCCAGAATTCTTGCATAGTTCAATTATTCGTAAAACTACAAATAATAATCTATATCGTTATGCTATATCAAATTTAAAATAAGCGATGGATAAACGCCTAATAGCAAGGTTACGATAACGGCAAGTACCAATACGATTTTATACTGCGACGGCGCTTCCAAAGAAATTTCTTCGCCTTCTTTAAAGTACATGGCAATAATTACCCTAAAATAGTAGTAGAAACCTACCAAAGCGTTTAAAATGGCAATAACCACCAAAACTACCTGATAGTTGTCCATTACGTTCATAAACATGAGGTATTTGCCCATAAAGCCGGCGGTTAGCGGTATACCTGCCAGCGATAGCATGGCAACCGTTAAGGCAAAAGCCACCAAAGGGTTCTTTTTGCCCAAGCCATTAAAGCTGTCGAAAGTATCGCTGCCTGTTTTTTGCTTCACCATGATCAGCACGGCAAAGGCAATGATGCTGGCAAAAGTATAGGCTGCCGCATAAACCAATACGTTATTGGCCGAGTTTGGTGTCAATACCACCAAAGAAAACAGCAAATAACCGGCATGCGAAATACTCGAATAAGCCAACATGCGCTTGAAGTTCTTTTGGTAAAGGGCGGTGATGTTGCCGATAAATAGGGTGAGCACGACAATGCAGGTTAGCACAGGCGTCCAGAAATCGTGCAAAGGCTCAAAAGCATTGCTAAACAACCTCAAGAAAGCCGCAAAGCCAGCGGTTTTTACCACGGTCGACATGAAGGCGGTAATGAGCGATGGTGCACCCTCGTATACATCCGGTGTCCAGAAATGAAAAGGCGCCGCACCTACTTTAAAGCATAATCCAATCATGATCAGGATCACACCCGGGTAGAATAGCGTAGAAACCGCATTGTGCTCTACCAAATATTTGTTGATGACTTCGATATCAAAAGATCCGGTAGCGCCATAAATCAGGGTAATGCCGAACAACAAAAATCCGGTCGAAAAGGCACCCATCAAAAAGTACTTCAGCGAAGCCTCGTTAGAGGCAAAATTAAGCTTGCGAATACCTGCCAGGATGTACAAGCTTACCGACATGATTTCCAAACCGATAAACAACATAGACAGGTTCTGGTAAGATACCATGATGATCATGCCCGACAAAGCGAACAAAATCAGTGTGAAATATTCGGCTACGTTATCGCTGCCTTCGGTAAAATAGCGTTGGGTAAGCAAAAAGATCAAGAAAGTACCAATAATGCTGATGGCGCTAAAGGCCAGTGCAAAATTGTCCATTTTCATCATGCCAAAATAAGTTGTCGGATTATTCCAGGCACACAGGGTAAAGCCCAAGGCTACAAGCAAACCTACCAAGGTTAATGGCAACAAGGCTTTTTTTGCTTTGAACAAACCTGCATAAAGTACTACTAATGCCGTTACGGCAATGGTTATAATAATGTTCATGTTTAGTTTAACCCTGTTAATTTTTGATTGACTTGTTCTAATAAATGTTGTACTGAAGCTTCCGATAATTGCAATATTGGCTTAGGATATACGCCCATTACAATGATAAGTGCACAAATGATATACAACACCACTTTTTCTGTTCCTTTAATATCTGTAAAGTCGATGGTGAGGCTGTTGGTTTCGCCCAACATTACCTTTTGATACATCCTCAGCATATAAACAGCGCCGAAAATAATAGTCAATCCGGCTACAGCCACCATCCAAACATTATATTGGTAAACAGACATCAGTAATAAAAACTCGCCCACAAAACCATTGGTTCCTGGCAAGGCTACCGTGCCCAAAACAATGATGAGGAAAGTAATGGCTAGTTTTGGAGCCACTTTGGCCAAACCGCCTAGTTCATCCACCTTGTTGGTTTTCAATTGCGACGAAATGATGTCCAATACAAAGAACAAACCTACTACGTTGATACCGTGGCTCAGCATCTGTACCATCGAACCTTGCAAACCTTGCGTATTTAGTGCAAAAATACCTGCCGCAATCAAGCCTACGTGGCCAATTGACGAATAAGCGACCAAACGTTTGGCATCTTTTTGCGTAAAAGCTATTAAGGAGGCATAGACGATACCGATAACAGACAAAATCATGGCCAGATTGGTCCAGTCTTGTACGCCTTGCGGCACAACCGGCAATAGCCATCTGATGACGCCATAAATACCCATCTTCAGCATGATACCTGATAAGAGCATCGTACCGGTTGCCGGAGCTTCGGTATAGGTATCTGGCTGCCAGGTATGGAATGGGAAAATAGGCATCTTAATGGCAAAAGCAATAAAGAAGGCCCAGAATACCCAGCCCTGCTGCGTAGCATCGAGTTGGAGCTTATAAAAATCGGCGATAGCGAAAGTATGTGCCGGATTTTGCAGGTACAGGTAGATCATGCCCAAAAGCATGAACAATGAACCCGCAATGGTATACACAAAAAACTTCATGTTGACCTTGATGCGGTCTTTGCCGCCCCACATGGCGCAGATGAAATAAATCGGGATCAAAGCCGCTTCCCAGCCGATGTAAAACAAAAATGCATCAAGCGAGGTAAACACCAGTAAAAGTCCGCTTTGCATAAAAAGCACCAAAGCATAAAAAGCGTTGCTGTTTTTATAGTCGTGCTTAAAGCTGGCCAAAATGATCAAAGGCATCAAAATATTGGTCAGTAGCACAGTAATCATACTGATGCCGTCGATGCCTACATGAAAACTGATTCCAAACTCTTTAATCCAAGCACAGTTGATTACAAACTGTGTACTGGCATCGGGCGTAAATTTGCACAATAAACCTATGGTTGTTGCCAGCGAAAGGATGGAAAACACCAAGGCCGTTTGCTTAGCGGTTTTTTTGGCTAAAGCAGCTGTGACAATGGCACCAATTAGTGGTAAAAATATAAGTATTAAAAGTTCCATTTATTTTGTTTAGCCAATGTTAAGAGATGGATAAATAGGTGTACAACAATAAGGCAATGATACCGAACACCATCATAAAGATATAAAAGCCTACATTTCCAGATTGCAACAGGCGAAGGTTTTTGCTGCCTTCGGTAGCCGTCCAGCCCAAGCCGTTTACCAAACCATCGATTACTTTTTTATCTACAATACGGTAGAAGAACTTGGACAAAGCATCCAATGGTTTTCTGATGATCGTATCATAAATCTCGTCCAGATAAAATTTGTGGTAAGACAATTTGGCCAATACCGATCTTTTGCCCTCATCGGCAACAGGGATATCAGCATTTTTCACATATTTTACATAAGCAAAAATCAAGGCAATAACGGCAGCGCCTACAGAAGCGCCCATGAGGCCGATTTCTGTGCCATGATCTAAGCCCAATTCTTGTGGGGCAATACCTGCACCAGCCAACCAATGCGCCAACCATTCGTTACCTCCGGCAAAATGCGGCAAGTTGATCAGTCCCCCGATGGCCGCCAAAATGGCCAACACAATTAACGGGAAAGTCATAACACCTGGCGACTCATGCACATGGGTTTCTTCGTGGTGCGTGCCCCGGTATTTGCCAGAGAAAGTCAGGAACATCATCCTGAACATGTAGAACGAAGTTAGGAAAGCGGTAAGCAAACCTACGCCCCAAAGTATCGGACTGTGCTCGAAAGTATGGGCCAAGATTTCGTCTTTAGAGAAGAAACCCGAAAACGGTGGCAAACCTGCAATGGCAATGGTACCGATCATCATGGTAGCAAAGGTGATTTTCAATTTCGACCTTAAGCCACCCATGTGGCGCATATCTTGCTCGTGGTGCATGGCGTGGATAACCGAACCAGCGCCCAAGAACAGCAAGGCTTTAAAGAAAGCATGTGTTAACACGTGGAAAAACGAGCCGGTGTAAGCACCAACGCCCAAACCCAGGAACATATAGCCCAATTGCGATACGGTTGAATAGGCCAATACTTTTTTGATATCTGTTTGGGTCAAAGCAATCAACGCCGCGATCAAAGCAGTTGCGGCACCTATAATGGCGATAATATTTTGGGTAATTGGGGCCAAATCGAACAATACGCTCGAACGGGCAATCATGTAGATACCAGCAGTTACCATGGTAGCGGCGTGGATCAAAGCCGAAACTGGGGTTGGACCAGCCATCGCATCAGGCAACCAGGTAAACAAAGGCAACTGTGCCGATTTACCGCAGGCACCGATAAACAATAAGATGGTAATGGTAATTATAGTCGTATCGTTAGTAACAAATTTAGAGGCTTGGGGGAAAATCTGTGCAAACTCGGTGCTGCCAAAGGCGTTTACCAACATAAATACGCCAATCAAAAAGCCCAAATCGCCAATACGATTCATTACAAAAGCTTTTTTGGCCGCGCTTGCATAGCTTTGGTTGGTGTACCAAAAGCCGATAAGCAGGTAAGAACACAAACCTACGCCTTCCCAGCCGATGAACATCACAATATAGTTTGAACCCAGCACCAAAATCAACATGAAGAAGATAAAGAGGTTCAAATAGCTGAAGAACTTGCCAAAACCGGCATCTTCGTGCATATAGCCAATCGAATAAATATGGATCAGAAAACCGATACCGGTAATGATCAGCAGCATCACCGAGCTCAACGGATCGAGCAGGAAAGCCAATGGGATGTGTACCTTGCCCGCGCTGATCCAGTCGAAAAGTACTACATTAATCTGTTTTTCGGCACTGCCGCTCAATTGAAAAAATAAAACTACGCTGAGTACAAAAGAGGCCAATACCACACCGCTTCCGATCAAGCCAACCAGGCTTTTGCTGAACGTATTTCGGCCAAGGCCATTAATTACGAAGCCTAAAAGCGGAAGCAAAGGAACCAGCCAAAGTAAATTATTCATCATTCCTATTCTATATAATTACCACTTAAGGCGATTTAACACATTAATATCTATCGACTGCGTATTGCGGTAAACCATGACGATGATACTCAATCCTACAGCAACCTCGGCCGCGGCCAAAGCCATAATAAAAAACACAAAAACCTGGCCCGATGGGTCGTTATGGTGAACCGAAAAGGCAGTTAACAACAAGTTTACGGCATTCAGCATCAGCTCTACCGACATAAAGATGACGATGGCGTTTCTGCGGGTTAATACCCCGATTACACCAATGGTAAAAATAATGGCGCATAACCAAATGTAATGGTTAAGCGGCACAACCTTCATATTTTGAAACAAACTATCCATTTTGCTTTTCTTCCTTTTTAGTTAACAATACGGCACCAACCATTGCGGTAAGCAATAAGATGGACGACAACTCAAATGGCAACATAAACGGGCCAAAAAGTTCCTTGCCCAGATTTTTGACCAAGCCCAGGCTCGGGTTCTGCAATACCAGCGGGCTATTGATCGAAACTGCTTTGAACGAACCGATTAAGGTTACGGCCAAACAGCCTCCGGCAATTACGCCCACAATTTTAATGAGGTTCGATTTGTTGGGTTCATTCTCTTTGTTCAGGTTCAGCAACATGAGCACAAAGAGAAACAATACCATAATTGCCCCCATATAAACGATAAAGTTTACAACGGCCAGAAACTGGGCGTTCAACAATACATAGTGCACGGTAAACGTAAAGAAGGTAAGTATCAGGTATAGCACGCTGTGGATGGGATTTTTAGAGAAAATCACCAGCAGCGAGAAAATGACACTCAGTGCAGCTACAAAATAGAATACTTGTGTACCCATTAATTCTTTGTTTAGTTATTAGTTGCCATCGCTATTGCGGGGCACGAAGCAATCTCATTTTTTAAACCGTTGCTTGGGATTGCTTCTTTCCTTGCAACGGCTGTTTTTTATTTGGTCTCCAACGGAGCTTCTACCAATTTATCCTTGCCATAAATAAAGTCTTTGCGCAGATAATCAGACGGCACGATAGGTCCATCCAGGTAAATGGCTTCTTTAGGGCAGGCTTCTTCGCACAAGCCACAGAAAATGCAACGCAACATATTGATTTCGTAAACGGCGGCATACTTCTCTTCGCGATAAAGGTGTTTTTCTTCCGCTTTGCGCTCGGCCGCGATCATGGTTATGGCTTCTGCAGGGCACGATAAGGCGCACAAACCGCAGGCTGTGCAACGCTCTCTGCCCTCTTCGTCTCTTTTTAAAGAGTGCATGCCACGCCAGTTGATCGAAAATTCGCGCTCTACCTCTGGGTACCTGATGGTTGCACTTTTCTTAAAAAAGTGGCTCATTGTAGTACCCAAGCCTTTTACAATAGCCGGCAAATACAAACGCTCGGCCAAATTCAACGGCTTTTGTTCCAGTACTTTTTTCTTATTGCTTAATGATTCCATTGCTCTCCCTTTTAAAATTGACGTAAGGCAATCCAAATTCCTGTAATGATGATATTGACAATAGCCAACGGGATCAATCCCTTCCATCCTAAATTCATCAACTGGTCATAACGGAAACGTGGAATGGTCCAGCGTACCCACATGAAGAAGAAGATGAACATAAATATCTTCATAAAAAATATACCCGTTCCGAACAAGACTGCCGCATTTGGAGCCCAATGTGCCGCAATATAGTCCATACCCGGATAGTTATAGCCCCCAAAATAAAGCGTAACCATTACGGTTGACGAAACGAACATATTGATGTACTCAGCAAACAGGTAGAAACCCAGTTTCATCGACGAGTATTCGGTATGGTAGCCGCCGATCAGCTCGGTTTCGCACTCCGGCAAATCGAAAGGTGCACGGTTGGTTTCGGCAAAAGAACAAACCATAAAAATGATAAAGCCCAATGGCTGATAAATTACATTCCAGTGCCAGCTATGTTGCTGCGCTACAATTTCTTTTAGGCTCAACGAGTTGGTAACCAAAAGCAAAGCGATGATAGAAAGGCCCATAGCCACCTCGTAACTGATGTTTTGGGAAGCGGCACGGATCGCGCTTAGCAACGAGTATTTGTTGTTAGAGGCCCAGCCACCAATCATTACGCCATAAACACCTAACGATACCACGCCGAAGATGTACAAAACGCCTACGTTGATATCGGTTACCTGCAAAGGCACTGTTTTGCCACCAATGGTTAGGTCTTGTCCCCATGGAATAACCGCCGTGCCAATACAGGCACAAAGCATGGCCAAACCCGGACCAACCATGAACAACCATTTGTTTGACGTAGCTGGAACGATTTCTTCTTTCATGAACATCTTTACCCCATCGGCCAATGGCTGTAAAATACCAAAAGGTCCGGCTCTATCCGGTCCAAGCCTGTCTTGTAAAAATGCAGCCACCTTGCGCTCGGCATACGTAGAGTACATGGCAATAACCAAACTGATGGCAAATAAAATGGTTACCAGTATAAATTTCTCGATTACAAAGTTGATATCCATTAGAATTTAGCAGTTTTTTCTAGTTCTATTTGATTTGCTTTTTGCAGGGCCAGATTTTCTTTGATCACCGGTAGCGGCTTAAAAGTTTCGTAGTGGTTTGAGGCAATTACCGAAGTATCAGGAATGTGCGTTGGGTGCTCGATTACCCAGTCGGCCGTATTTTTCTTTTCAAAACGGCAGGTATTGCAGATGAATTCCTCCACCTCGCCAAACTGATCTTTGCGGGCAGTTACACGCAACACGTCTTCGCCTTTGTACCATAGCGTTACCTTACCATTGCATTTTTCGTGGTCGCAATTGCGATGTGCATCAACAGGTTTGGTAAACCATACCCTGTTTTTAAACCTGAAAGTTTTATCGGTTAAGGCGCCAACCGGACAAACATCGATTACGTTTCCTGAAAAATCGTTGTCAACCGCAGTTTGGATATAGGTAGAAATCTCCGAGTGGTCGCCACGGTTCAAAATGCCGTGTACGCGTTTGTTGGTAATCTGATCGGCCGTAAACACACAACGGTAGCACAAAATGCAACGGTTCATGTGCAACTGGATTTTATCGCCAATATCTATCCTTTCGAAAGTACGGCGCTCAAACTCGTACCTGGTTTTTTGCAAGCCATGCTCATAGCCCAGGTTTTGCAAATCACATTCGCCCGCCTGGTCGCATACCGGGCAATCTAAAGGGTGATTGATCAGCAAAATCTCTACTACGCCACTTCTCGCCTCCAAAACCTCTGGCGAAGTGATGTTCTGTACTTCCATGCCATCCATCACTGTGGTACGGCACGAGGCTACCAGCTTAGGCATTGGGCGAGGGTCTTTTTCAGAGCCTTTGCTTACCTTTACGATACAGGTACGGCACTTGCCGCCGCTGCCTTCCAGCTTAGAATAATAGCACATGGCAGGAGGAACAATATCGCCGCCTATTTGCCTTGCGGCATTTAAGATGGTGGTTCCCGGAGCTACCTCTACTGTTATTCCGTCTATAGTTACTTTAACTAAATCGCTCATGGTTAAAGATTATCCTGTTTAACTTCCACTGCTTTTTCTATGGGCACTGCATAATTGGCTATGCCATAGTTCTGTTGCTGGCTCTTCACCGGCTCTTTGATATGCCATTCAAATTCTTCTCTGAAGTGTCTGATGGCACTGGCTACCGGCCAAGCGGCTGCATCGCCTAGTGGACAAATTGTATTTCCTTCTATTTTACGTTGTACATCCCATAGCAAATCGATATCGTCCATCGTGCCATGTCCGTACTCAATTTTATGCAAAATTTTCTCTAGCCAACCTGTTCCTTCACGGCAAGGCGAACATTGTCCGCAGCTTTCGTGATGGTAAAAACGCGAGAAGTTCCACGTGTTCCTTACAATGCACTGGTCTTCGTCGAAAGCGATGAAACCGCCCGAGCCCAACATCGTTCCAGTGGCAAAGCCACCCTCGGAAAGAGATTCGTAACTCATTAAACGAGGCTCGCCGTTGGCATATTTCAAGGTGAGGTTGGCTGGCAGAATGGGCACCGACGAACCACCGGCTACCGTAGCTTTTAGTCTTTTGCCATTGGCAATACCGCCACAGTACTCGTCAGAATAGATAAATTCTTCAACCGGCAAGCCCAATTCGATTTCGTAAACACCCGGTTTAACCAAGTTGCCCGAAGCCGAAATCAGTTTGGTACCTGTACTGCGACCGATACCGATTTTGGCATATTCATCGCCACCATCATTGATGATTGGCACTACAGCCGCAATCGACTCAACATTGTTTACTACCGTAGGACAGCCATATAAACCCGCAATAGCCGGAAAAGGTGGCTTGATACGGGGATTTCCACGCTTGCCTTCCAACGATTCCAATAAAGCGGTTTCTTCACCACAAATGTAGGCACCGCCACCTGGCTGTACGTACAATTCGAGGCTATAGTCTGTTCCCAATATTTTTTGGCCCAACAATCCGGCAGCTTTGGCTTCGGCAATCGCTTTTTCCAAAATGCGGATCTGAGGCATCATCTCGCCACGCACATAAATGTAGGAAGTGTTTGCACCCAAGGCATAGCTTGCTACAATCATCCCCTCGATTAAGGCATGCGGAATATAAGTCATGAGATACCTGTCTTTGAAAGTTCCAGGTTCAGATTCATCGGCATTGCATACCAAATAACGCGGAACACCTTCTGGCTTGGCCAAAAAGCTCCATTTCATCCCGGTAGGGAAACCCGCACCGCCCCTGCCACGCAAGCCCGATTTTTTCACCTCTTCCACTACCTCGTCGGGGGTCAGCGTTTTCAATGCTTTTTCAACGGCTCGGTAACCGCCTTTTTGGCGATAAACCTCTAGCGTGTTAATGCCAGGTACATTGATATGTTCTAATAATAGTTTACGTGCCATTTGCTATAGATATGAGATGTGAGATATGAGATAAAAGCCAAAATGCTCCGTTCTCAAGCCTCAAATCTAAGGTCTCAAATCTTATTTTTTAAATCGTCTATCAATTGATCAACCGACTGTTCGGTCAGGTTCTCATAAAAAGTATACTCAGGGCCAATTTGCAACACCGGTCCAAAGCCACAGGCGGCCAAACACTCTACGCCTCTCCAGCTAAACAAGCCGTCTTCGGTTACTTGGCCTTCCTTAACGCCCAATTTCTGTTCAATTTGGTCCATAATTTTTTCGGCACCCACCAGGCAGCAAGGGCCGGTACGGCAAACCTCCAATACATATTTTCCTTTAGGCTCCAAGAAGTACATGGTATAGAAAGATGCTACTTCATACACTTCGATGGGCTGAATCTGTAAATATTCGGCCACTTTATCCATCGCAGGAACGCTGGTCCAGCCAAACTCGGCCTGTACCAAATGTAAAATAGGCAAGAGTGCCGATTTCTGTCTTCCGGCAGGATAACGATTTACGATCTCGTCGAATTGGCTGATCAATGCCGACGAAAACTCTACAGGTTGTTGTTCTTCTACTCTAAGCATCTAATTCTCCTGCAATAATGTTCATGCTACTCATGTTGATGATGGCATCTGACAACAACATGCCTTCGCTCATTTTGGCAAACATAGAATAATTAATAAAACTTGGTCTTCTGAAGTGCAAGCGATAAGGCGTACGGCCACCATCGTTAATCAAATAGAAGCCCAGCTCGCCGTTACCGCCTTCTACGGCATGGTAAACTTCTGCTTTTGGCGCATCGATTTCGCCCATCACAATCTTAAAGTGATAGATCAATGCTTCCATATTGTTGTATACTTCTTCCTTTCCTGGCAGATAGAACTCCGGAACGTCGGCATGGAAAATGCCTTTGGGCTCCGATTTTATTTTCTCCATCGCTTGCTCGATGATGCGTACGCTTTGCCACATCTCCTCGTTGCGCACCAGGTAACGGTCATAAATATCGCCACTGGTACCTACCGGAATTTCGAAGTCGAAGTCCTGGTACGATGCATAAGGCTCGCTGGTACGTACGTCGTAATCAACGCCGGTAGCACGCAGCAATGGGCCCGTCCAGCCGTAGCTCAGCGCATTTTCCTGCGTTACTTCAGCAACGCCGGCAGTACGGTCTATGAAAATACGATTACGGTTCAACAAGCTTTCAAACTCTTTCAGCGCTTTAGGGAATTCTTTTAAGAATTTATTGATCTTGGCAAAGGCAATATCATTAAAATCTCTTTCCAAGCCGCCGATACGACCAATATTAGTGGTTAGGCGTGCGCCACAGACCTCTTCGTAGATTTCGTAAATATGCTCCCTGAACTGGAAAAGATAAAGGAAAGTAGTGGTTGCTCCGGTATCTTGTGCAATAATGGTATTGCAAATGATATGATCGGCAATCCTCGAAAGCTCCATGATGATGACACGCAGGTAATCCACGCGTTTCGGGATCTGGATATTCAAGAGTTTCTCTACCGTCATGTGCCAACCCATGTTGTTAATGGGCGACGAGCAGTAGTTTAAACGATCGGTTAAGGGCGTTATCTGATAAAAAGGCCTATGTTCGGCAATCTTTTCGAATGCACGATGGATATAGCCAATGGTAGAAACACCACTGACGATACGCTCGCCATCCAGCTGCAAAACATTTTGGAAAACGCCGTGCGTAGCCGGGTGGGTTGGCCCCAGGTTAAGGGTTACCAATTCACTCTGCGGATCGTTGTCTGTATATACTGGTTGATTGTGATTCATGGATTTATCTACCAAAATATTCGTCTTTTTTATCAACTCTGTTCGGATCTTCCAATGGATATTGCTTCAGCATCGGGTGTACGCCCAAATCGTCCATATTCAGGATCCTCCTCAAGTCGGGATGGCCTTCGAATTTTACGCCAAAGAAATCGTAGGTTTCGCGTTCCATCCAATTGGCCGCATTCCAAAGCGTACTCGCCGTTGGAATGGTTGGCTCGTTTTCATGGATGAAAACCTTTAGCCTCACCCTAATTCCTCTTACCATGCTGTGCAAGTGATAAACTACCGCAATATGGTTTTTCTCAGGGTAATGAACCGCAGTAATATCAGTTAAGAAGTTGAAATCGATTTTGCCGTTTTCTTTCAGGAAAGAAAGCACAGCAATCACCTTGTCTTTGGTGGTCGAAAAGGTTAACAGTCCGTAAGGCTCTGTTACATCGAAAAGTTGCTCGCCAAATCTTTCGCCAAGCAATTCGATAATTTCTGTATTGGTTGCTTTGGCCATTATTCTATTCCGTAAGAAGCTAACATTTTTTTGTATTGCTCAGAATGCCTCCTTCTGCCCGATTCGTTCTTCACCAGCTCCTGAATTTTGTTGAAGCCGTCTAAAATAGCCTCCGGACGAGGCGGACAGCCCGGCACATACACATCAACAGGAATAATCTCGTCAATGCCTTGCAGCACCGAATAAGTATCGAAAATACCGCCGCTAGAAGCGCAGGCACCCACTGCCATTACCCAACGAGGCTCAGCCATCTGCAGGTAAACCTGCTTCAATACCGGACCCATTTTCTTGGCTATGGTACCCATTACCATCAGCAAATCGGCCTGACGAGGCGAAAAGCTTAAACGTTCGGCGCCAAAACGCCCAAAATCGTAATGAGAACCCATGGTAGCCATGAACTCGATGCCGCAGCATGAGGTGGCAAATGGCAATGGCCATAAGGAATGCGAACGAGCCAAACCAATGACCTTATCTAAAGAGGTGGCAAAAAAACCAGATCCTTCGATACCTGGAGGCGCATCTACTATGTTGATTTCACTCATGTTTTTAAACAAAAAATGCTCATTCAAATAAAGAATGAGCAACAAATTTACAATATTTTAAAAGCAATTAGCCTAAGCTATTAGCATTTAGAACCGTTCTAAATAAATAGTTTTCAACCTGCGGCTCTCGGTTTTCAGTATTATCCTCGAGCACCCGTAAAATGCCAACTGCTAACCGGCAGCTGATAACTGACTACGCCCAGTCCAGCGCTTTTTTCTTGATGATATAAATGAAACCCAATAGCAAGGTGCCCATGAAGATGAACATTTCGATGAGGCCGTTCCAGCCAAGCTCCTTAAAATTAACTGCCCATGGGTACATAAAAATTACCTCTACGTCGAACAGCACAAAAAGTATGGCTACTAGGAAATATTTGATAGAAAACGGCTGACGCGCATTGCCGATTACTTTGATACCGGCTTCAAATGTAGAAAGCTTGTCTTTGGTTTTACGTCGAGGGCCTAAAATGTGCGTTACAAACAATGTACCCACTACAAAACCCAAGGCTACGATAACCTGAAAAATAATAGGCAGAAAATCCTGTGCTGTACTTTGCGTTTCCATATCAATAATTTAAGGCAAAATTAAAATAAAAAGGCAGGATTACAAACCCTGCCTTTCGTTTATCTATTCAGAAAGAAACTTATTTCTTAATTGGAGCCTTCTTAGCCGGCGCAGGAGGCGCTGTCAATGACTTCAAGCTCTCTGTAGCATAGGCATTCTGAGGATCGATAGCTAAAGTCTTGTTGAAATATTCTTTAGACTTTTCTTTATCCGAGCCAGAATAAAATGCACCTAACCAATTATAAGCTTCTACAAGACCTTTCATGTTGGTCGATGAAGTTGCCTTCTCCGGTTTTGTTACAGTTACCAATTGAATGTACTTTTCGTAGAAAGGAACCGCTAAACCAGTAGGGGTTTCGGCATTATCCATCAATTTATTGATACGGGCTTTGTACAACCAACCAATTTCTGTTTCAGGGGCTACACTTAACATTCTTGAAAACGCGGTATCAGCCTCCACTAACATTTTCTTATCTGGATTTTTCTTTTCGCTATTAGCGATAGCATATGCAAAATAATCAGCACTACCTAACCAATAGTTATTCATTGCCATTGATGGGTTTTTAGAATTCAAGCTAATTACTTTTCTATATACGTCCGCTGCTTGTTGATATTTTCTGCCTTCGAACAGTTTTTTGCCTACAGCCGCCAATTCCTCAACTTTTGTCGAATCAAGCTTAACAGCTTTTTCAATATTTAATACAGCCAAGCTGTCGTTTCCTGTTGCAGCATAAGCTTTCCCCAAATAAAGGTAGTCATCACCCAAGATGCGCGACTCGTCTTGCTTGCGTGCAAACAATTCGTTCATGTATTTTAAGCCTTGCTCATAGTTTTTATTTTCTATCGCCGAATAGCCACGCATACGGATTACCACAAACTCTTTTGGATTATTTGCCTCTGCATTCAACGTAGCTACTTCTTTTTCCAAAGTAACGAAGTCGCCGGCATACACCAAGAACTGTGCATAACGCAAACGAGATTCAAAAGATTTATCGGTCAAATCCAAGTACTTTCTCATGTTAGCTAATGCTTCTGCTCTTTTTGCCTCTGCATTTTTCACATCGGCACGTGACCATTGCATTTCATTTTCGGCCAACTCACGGTAGGCTGGTCCGTAGTTAGGATCGCTTTCCGTTGCTTTTTTCAATTCGGTTTCTGCCTCAGGAAAGGCGAAAGCCATTTTATACATCCTGCCGATCTGTACGTGTGCACGGTTCAGGTTTGGATTAATATCTAAAGCCCTGAGGTACATCGGATAAGCCTCTGTGTTTTTAGTCTGCATGGCATAAAAATCGCCCAAAGCCAAAAAGGTTTCGGCATCTTTATCTTTCGCATCTAGTTCTTCTGCTTTTTGCAGGTTAGGCAAAGCGGCTGCATAGTCAGGTTTTGCCTGATCGGTATAAGCCCTGCCGATTGCCAAATAGGTTTGGTAATCTTTAG
Organism: Pedobacter sp. TM02; assembly: GCF_059705275.1. Taxonomy (NCBI): domain Bacteria; kingdom Pseudomonadati; phylum Bacteroidota; class Sphingobacteriia; order Sphingobacteriales; family Sphingobacteriaceae; genus Pedobacter; species Pedobacter sp. TM02. Next base: position 191,041 of record NZ_AP046530.1, on the reverse strand, counting down.
TGCCCAGCTGCAAAGCTTTGTCGAAATTTGTTTTTGCTGAAGTTGGGTTGCCCGATTTCAAATCGGCATGTCCCAAACCTACATAGTTTAGGGCGTATTTTGCATCGGCAGCGATACCTTTTGTAAACACTGCTCTAGCCGAATCGATATCGTCAGTCCGTAAATATACTTCACCAAGGTTAAAAAAGTTTTCGCCCTTTGTTCCTTGGGTGTTTACTAATGTCTTAAGCATCGCGCCCGCCTTTTGGTACTGTTCTGCATCCATGGCCTTCTTCGCATCGGCTAAACTCTGAGCAAATGAGGCAGTACCACCCATCATTACCAAACCTAAACTTAAGGTTATTGCTTTCTTGATCATTTTCATTGTCATCATTTGTTTTAAACTGAAATAAAATTTTCCTATGCCTTTATCTGGTTCTGCATTAAGAATATTATTTCCTTAGTTGAATATTAAAATTTAGTTCGTGTTCTTTATGTTTAATTCTCTCGGTGCTAATTTATGAGGACCTAGTCCTGATTTGAGTACAATTAACTGTCCACGTTGACTAGTTAACCAATTTGCAAATCCTGTGCCTAAACCATCACTGTACTCGGCATTAATGATGTAAACATTCCTTAAAAAAGGATATTTTGCGTTGATCAGGTTCTCCTGGATAGGTTTATAATACGAGTCGCTCCCCTTTTTTCCAGGCAAATTCTTCACGCCCATCATTTTAACTTGTGGCAAATATGCCAAAATATCTTTATTGTTCTCCAACAACCAATTCACGCCCACTACCCCAATGTAATCCTTGTGCTCAGCAATATACTTAATCACATCATTGTTCGACTGTAGGGTATATACGCCACTTTTGGGCAGTTCCTTAACCTTTGCCGAGTCGATAAAGTACCTGATCGTGCTGGAGTTGGCGTTATCAAACACCAGTTTTTTTCCTGATGTTGAAGTGCCCTTCATGATATCGAACACTTCGGCTGCGGTAATGTTCGTATCTATATTGGCGACATTGGTAATTAGGGCAATGCCATCAATTGCAAATCGGTCTGTATACACCGGAACCTGTCTTTGCTTGTAATAGTATTCTTCTTCTGGTTTAAGCATCCTCGACAAAACGATCATCTTTGTTTTGCCGTTCAGAAAATCGGGAAGGATCTGGTTCTCATTGCCCAAGGTAGTCGTCACAGTGGCATTCGGATAATCGCTTTTGAACACAAGGATCTGGTCGTCCAAAATTCTGGCAAAAGATGCATCAACCAGCAGCTTGGTGGTACCCGAAGTCCTGGTTTCCTTAACCGCGTCCTTTTTGTCCTTTCTGCGGCATGCGCCGAACAAAAGCACCAAAAGCACCAAGATCAAACTTATTCTTTTCATTTATACGGACTCTTTTTTATTGATTAAGCGGCTAAACCTGATGGCTGCATAAACAATCAAAACCACCCCAAAGGCGATCCGGTATTTTTGCGGAAACCTTTCCGGATCCAGGTTAATTAAATCGCCGAAAAAAATAACGACGATGCCTATACCCAAATAGATGAGCATCATGGTAAGCCCTAAAATAAACAGAAATCGCTGCTGAGGCGATTTCTGTTTAAAGTAATTCAGATTAAACATGTATGCTTATTGTTGTAAGCTAAATTTAATAGGAATGTTGTATTTTACACGCACTGGTTTACCGTTTTGCATACCTGGGTTCCAGCGTTTAGCCAGTCTTAATACCCTTAATGCTTCTTCATCGGTTCCGTAGCCTAATTTACGATCGATTTTAAGATCGGTTAATGAGCCGTCTTTCTCTACTGTAAATGAAACGAACACGTTACCTTGAATATTGTTCTCTGCTGCCATTGGCGGATATTTGATATTCGCGCCCAAGAAAGCATAGAACTTTTCGATACCGCCTGGATAGGTTGGCGGGTTCTCCATACTCACGAAGTTATAAACCGTGTTATCCTCTACCACTACCGCTTGTTTCGGACCTTCGCCTGCTGGTGCAATCTGAACGATTTCCGCAGTTGGATCTCCTTCGATTGTTTTTTGTCCAGGATCGGCTTTTTTCAAGTCTTCCAGTTTTGGTGGCTCCTCGTCTTTTACCTCGTTATCGGGTTTTACGATCGGAGGAGGGAATTTCACCTGATCTTGTTTCGGTGGAGGAGGCTCTACCGGTGGAGGTGTTTTCACTTCCGGATCGATCGGCGGCGGTGGCTGCACAATTACCTCTACCGCTTTTTCGGGAGGAGGTTCTGGCGCAAGGCCTTTGATTAAAGCGTAAATTCTTGGCCCCAAAAACAGCAATATGAATACTGTTGAGGCAATCAATAATGATTTGGTTGTATTCCAAGAATTTGTTTGGCGAAGCTCATAAGCTCCGTAAGCTTTATTCTTTTTGGCAAATACAATCTCAAGCCATTCTTTGTCAAATAAATCTATTTTTTTTCCAAACATTGTTCAAGTATTTTTATTATTCGCTAATTCTCGTTAAAGGATGCCCTTTGCTTTCATGAAAGCTATTTCAGCTTCAAGCAAGTGCTTAGGGTCGTCATCAATTGCCGGAGCACTGATGTTGGTTTTGGTTACATTGATTTCATCCATAATGTCTACAAAGTTTTTGTAGTTGGCACCCGAAGTCGGTTTGACCAAAATGATGATATCTCTGCCTGTCTTATCCTTTACTTCTTTTTTGTTTTTTAATAAAGATGCCCTGATGTCTGAAAATCCTTCGATAGTTGGCGCCGTGCTACCAGCTTTTCCCATGTACCAAGCAATCCTATCGTTCTTTCCTAAAAGAATTGTCATGGTCTGAGATTCTCTCACCTCTAATCTATTTTCATCTTTCGCATCCTTATCTGGTTTTGCAATATCCATTGCAAGTGGCTTTGATAGCGAAGTGGTCAACATAAAGAAGGTAATCAATAAGAAAGCCAGATCCACCATCGCGGTTAAGTCAACCTTGGTTGATTGTTTCTTGCTTCTTACTTTGCCACCTTTTTTGCCACCCCCGCCGGAGGTATCTAATTCTGCCATAGCTCTTTTTTATTGTGCACCGGCTTCGGCCGATGTAATTAAACTAAATTTGTTGACTTTTTGCTCCTGAAGTACGTCTACGATCTTTTTGATCACCGGATATTCTTCTTTTGCGTCGCCCTTGATACTTACGCGCATCTCGGTTTGGTGCAATTCGGCCGTAGCTCTACGGGCTTGTTCAATCCATCTGAACAAATCGTTGTTTCTCGTACTGTCAACCGGAACACCTTGAAACTGCGCCTCGAATTTGGTACGCTCCTCGCCGTTCATTTTAATGAACTGCTTCAGGTTGCCGAAAGGTACGCCGAACGATGAGATCACACCAAAACGGTTGATTTCTTCTGGGGTGAACTTCATGCTGTACAATTCAGCCATTTTCTGCAAAGTCAGCATTTTCACGTCCTTACCGATAATCTCGACAAAAACCTTTCCTTTACCGATGCTCAAGATTGTCAAATCCTTATCTGGCACTTTAAACTGTACCGAAGAAGAAGGCGTCTTGATTTCCAGTGGGTCTGGCTGACGTGAAGTTGCCGTTAAAATAAAGAAAGTCAACAGCAGGAAGGCTACGTCGCACATGGCGGTCATATCTACTGCGGTACTCTTTCTTGGAACTTTTACTCTAGGCATAATATAAAAATTATAATATTTTAATTAATGATGTTAATTCTTCCGGTTTTCCATAAAGCCGGTAAAAAAAATTAAAATAATTCTTATTTATGGGTACTAGCGTAAGTTTGGATGATGCTGAAACCAGCTTCATCGATAGCATAAGTCAATTTATCGATTTTCGAAGTTAAGATGTTATACATGATGATCGCAAGCGTAGAAGTACTGATACCAGTAGCTGTATTGATCAATGCCTCAGAGATACCTGTTGCCAAAGCCGCTTGATCTGGAGCACCTGAGTTAGCCAAACCACCGAAGGCCTTGATCATACCTGTTACCGTACCCAATAGACCCATTAACGTACCTACTGATACCAAAGTAGCAATGATGGTTAGGTTTTGCTCCAACATTGGCATTTCCAATGAAGTAGCTTCTTCGATGTCTTTTTGGATAGCCAAGCATTTTTGATCGGTGTCCATGTTGGCCTCTACTTCCATCTCGCCATATTTTTTAAGACCAGACTTGATTACGTTTGCCACAGAACCTTCTTGTTTATCGCACTCTGCAGCTGCAGCTTGGATATTACCAGCGCTCAAAAGCGATTGGATTTTTTTAACGAAAGAATCCAAGCTTCCTTTACCTGTAGCTTTGCCAATAACAATTAAACGCTCAATTGAGAATACAAACACCATTAAAAGCATACCGATTAGGATAGGTACGATGAAACCACCTTTGTAAGCCATACCGCCATAGTTTCCTGGGTGTGGTAAAAAGCTGTGGGTATCATCATTGTAGAAAGCCAATGATACAGCGCTGTTGTTTTTGGCCACATCAGGTGGAACATTGAAGTTTGAAGGCTTTCCTAATACAAAGATGAAAAGTGAAATACCGATAATAAGACAGATAGGGATTACCAGCGTTGCAAATAGATTAGATGCAGTTGAGCTCTCTTTTTTAACTGTTGTTGGTTTTGGTGCGTTTGCCATTTTTTTAGTTTTTTAGTTTTAGTACTTGTTTTTTAAACTTTAGATAAATTATTAAATCTTTTAGTAATACACACAACGCGTATCGACACTAATTGTTGCGTTAACAAATTTATAACTTTGATTTAAATTACAAATTAAATAATCGTTACACAATTAATTCGTTACGTTTTGCTATCCATCTTCACCAAGCGAACAGGGCATATAACTAAAAAAGATTGCCTATGGTTAGACAATCTTCCGCAATTAAAACTAAAAATTTAATTAAAAGCAAATTTTATGTAAAAAAAATACCTTAAACCACAGGCTCAACCACCTTGGGAAGCGCTTTTATGATGGCTTCATCAGCAAATTCCTCAAATTGCTTAAAGTTTTGCAAAAAGGCCGTAGCCAATTCGTTAGCCTTATGGTCATAAGCCTGCTTATCGTTCCAAGTATTGCGTGGGTTTAAGATTTCGGCTGGCACTTCCGGACAAGCATTTGGCATCAGCAAGCCAAAAACGGGATGTTCTACAAACTCGGCGTTGGCCAAACTGCCATTTAGTGCCGCGGTAATCATCGCCCTTGTGTAACCTAGCTTCATCCGTTGGCCAATACCGTAAGGTCCGCCGCTCCAGCCCGTATTAACCAGCCACACATTGACCTGATGCTTCTCCATCTTTTGGCCAAGCAGTTTGGCATACCGAGCCGGATGCAAAGGCAGAAATGCTTTGCCAAAGCAAGCCGAGAAAGTAAGCTGGGGTTCGGTAACCCCGGCCTCAGTACCCGCTACCTTGGCCGTATAGCCAGAAATAAAGTGGAACATGGCCTGCCCGGTAGTTAGCTTTGAAATAGGAGGCAACACGCCGAAAGCATCGGCAGTTAAAAAGAATATGTTCTTGGGCCCTTTAGCCACCGATGGCAATTGGGCATTGTCTATATAATGTATTGGATAGGCAACCCGTGTATTCTCTGTTTTCTCGATATTCGAAAAATCTACCTTGCGCGTACCCGGAAAGTAATTGGTGTTTTCGAGCAATGCTCCAAACTTGATGGCATTGAATATTTGAGGCTCCTTCTCGGCCGTAAGGTCTACGCACTTGGCATAGCAACCTCCTTCGAAATTAAATACGGCATCTTCGCTCCAGCCATGTTCGTCATCGCCAATGAGTGCCCTTTTTGGGTCGGCAGAAAGGGTAGTCTTACCAGTTCCCGACAGGCCAAAAAAGATGGCGGTATCTCCATCTGCACCTACATTGGCCGAGCAATGCATAGATAAAGTTTGCTTTTGTTGTGGCAAAACATAATTGAGCACAGAAAAAATACCCTTTTTAATTTCGCCAGTATAGGCCGTGCCACCAATAAGAATAATCTTTTTGGCAAAATTCAGGATCGAAAAATTGGCCTGCCTGGTTCCATCTGTAGCTGGATTGGCTTCGAAGGAAGGCGCAGCAATAATAGTCCATTCAGGCTGTGCAGGTGGCTCTTCCTGATCGTACCTTAAAAACAGGTTATTGGCAAACAAATTCTGGAAGGCATGTTCGGTAACCACCCTGATGCTGGTGCGGTAAGGCTTGCTGGCGCAGGCATAGGCATCGCGAACATAGATCTGCTTGGTGTTGAGGTGTGCCGTAAGGCGGTTGAACAAAGAATCGAAATGCGCAGGGCTGATCTTGATATTGATATCGCCCCACCAAACCGTATCTTCGGTAACTTCATCGCAAACGATAAAACGATCTTTTGGCGAACGGCCAGTAAATTTTCCGGTATCCACTGCCAAAGCGCCGCTATCGGCCAGCGTACCCTCTCCATTCTTTAAAGCTTCCTGCACCAACTCTGCTACACTAAGCTGGTATTTAACTGTTTTGGCGTCTAATTTAAGATAGCTCAAATCAGGCTGCTGTACACTATTGTTGCTCATACATTTGGTTAATATGCTGCAAATCTAAACAGTTATTAACGCAAAAAACAACGCAATTTGGATAAAAATTTTACTTATTGTGGCAAATACACTAACAATTAAATAGCTAATTATCAGTTATTTAAAACCCAATTAACCGCCAGATTTTTTTACTTTGTAGCCTTCTTTTTGGAGTAGTAAAACGATCTTGTCGCGGAAGTCGCCCTGGATCAGCACTTCGCCATCTTTGGCACCTCCGCCAACCCCGCATTTGGTCTTCAGCATTTTGGCCAATATTTCCAGTTTTTCGTCGCTGCCCCTAAAACCGGTAACCAGGGTAACGGCCTTGCCCCTCCTGTTCTTACGGTCGAGCATTACCCTCAAATCTTGCTGGGCATTGGCTAATTCGCTGTTTTCCTCTGGCTCGTTGCTTTCAAAAACGAAAGACGGATCTGTGGAGTACATAATGCCTCCCAAATCGCTTAGTGTATTCTTCTTCGGCTTCATTTTTTCGATTCGCTACTTGGTAATGACATTCAAAGATAAAGGCAATATTTCAATATCGATGTCTTTGCCCATAAATGAGGGTTCGCCATCTAAATGGATTGCATCTTCCTTGCTTCTCCTGATTTTGATATGCTGCCCCCGGATAATTTCGACCATATCTGACCGATGGGTGCGCGCGCGCAACATGTGGTAGGCTAGACGCGGAAGCTTATACAATGGAAACGGCTTGACGATACAAACATCTAAAAGACCATCGGTTATTGACGATGTGGGCGAAATGTAAACGTTATTGCCATATTGCGAAGAATTAGCGATGCTGATTACAAAGGCCTTGCGTGCATAGGTTTGGCCGTCTATTTCTATTTCGTAGGCCTGCGCCTTATAAGAAGCCATTTCTTTAAGCCCCATTTCGATGTAACCTTTGAGGCCACGGCTTTTATTGCCGGCAAAAACGGCGCTAAGCTGGGCATCAAAACCCATTCCGGCCATGTTAAAGAAAGGCCTTCCGTTAAGTTTGGCTGTATCTATCTGTTTTACGTTAAGCGTATTGAGCAGCTGAATGGCTTTTTTGGTCTGCAAGGGTATCTTCAGGAAGCGCGCCAAACCATTTCCCGAACCCAAGGGAATGATCCCCAGCGTCTTGTCTGACTGAACTACCTTTGCTGCCACTTCGTTAATGGTACCGTCGCCACCAACGGCTACAATGACATCGAAATTCTTATTCGCCGCCTCTTCGGCCAATTCTGAGGCATGGCCTACATACTCGGTAAAACTGTAATTGGCATTGAACTTTGTCTTGTCCAGACAACGATCTACCAAAGCAGGTATCTTGAGTTTCTTTTTACCGCCCGAAATGGGATTAATGATGAATAAGATATTCGTTTTTAACAAATTGCTAGAATTAGGTTGGCACAAAATAATTGATATTTTTTGACTATTAATAATATATATAGTAATTTTGCAGCTGTTAAAAGTGGACTGATTTGCGATGCTATGCAAGTAGCGGGATTGCAACCACGTAAAAAAAAGTGCTAAAACCTTACTTCAATCGTTTTACCACCTGTTTACAGGACCATCAATCCATTTTACATAATAAGTTTATTTAAAAATTTAATTATTTAAAATGTCGTATTTATTTACATCAGAATCTGTATCTGAAGGGCACCCAGATAAAATCGCAGACCAAATCTCGGATGCGTTAATTGACAATTTCTTGGCATTCGACACAGAATCAAAGGTAGCTTGTGAAACGTTGGTTACCACTGGACAGGTAATTTTGGCCGGAGAGGTAAAATCTCAGACCTATTTGGATGTACAACAAATTGCAAGAGACGTGATCAAGAAAATTGGCTATACCAAAAGTGAATACATGTTTGAAGCCAATTCTTGCGGTATTTTATCGGCTATACACGAACAGTCTCAAGATATTAACCAAGGCGTAGACCGAAGCAACAAAGAGGAACAAGGTGCTGGCGACCAAGGTATGATGTTTGGCTATGCCACGAACGAAACCGACGACTATATGCCTTTGGCTTTGGATCTTTCGCACAAGTTGCTACAAGAGCTTGCCGCCTTGAGACGCGAAAACCAAGCAATCACTTACTTGCGTCCAGATGCAAAATCGCAGGTTACCTTAGAATATGATGACAACAATAAGCCAGTTCGTATTGATGCCATCGTAATTTCTACCCAACACGATGATTTTGACGAAGAAGGCAAGATGTTGGCCAAAATCAAACAGGATTTGGTCAGCATCCTTATTCCAAGGATTATCAAAAAATATCCGCAGTATGCGCACTTGTTCAACGACAACATCCAATACCACATTAACCCAACGGGCAAATTTGTAATTGGCGGCCCGCATGGCGATACTGGCCTAACCGGAAGAAAAATCATTGTTGATACTTACGGAGGCAAAGGGGCGCACGGCGGTGGTGCCTTCTCGGGCAAAGACCCAAGCAAGGTAGACAGAAGCGCGGCTTATGCTACGCGCCACATTGCCAAAAACCTGGTGGCTGCAGGTGTAGCCAGCGAAGTTTTGGTTCAGGTATCTTATGCTATCGGTGTAGCTCAGCCTATGGGCATCTACATCAATACTTATGGCACCAGCAAAGTGAATAAAACAGACGGGGAGATTGCCAAGATTGTTGAAGGCATTTTTGATATGCGTCCTTATTTTATTGAGCAACGCCTAAAATTGAGGAATCCGATTTATAGCGAAACCGCCGCCTACGGACATATGGGCCGTAAGCCTGAAACGGTAACCAAAACCTTCAAATCGCCAAACGGTGAAGAAAAAAAGGTTACGGTTGAATTGTTTACATGGGAGAAACTCGATTTTGTTGACCAAGTTAAAGCCGCTTTCGGCTTATAAACATCAAAAAGGGGCTAAAAAATAGCCCCTTTTTTTATACCATCTTTTTCATTAAATGGGAACGTCATTGCAAGGCCTTCCTTGATCGGGGTCGAAACAAACTGGGGCTGAGCCAAAATCACGACAGGCATAGCCCGAACAGCAACCAAATGCGTACGCATCAGGATTGTGCCCATTAGGTGCGCACCTTTCAATAGGTCCACCACCCCAAATTTTCTTCATTTCAGCTTTGCTGATTAGGTTATTTTTCCTCATAATTTCATGGTTTTATAAGTTAAATAACTAATATACAATTATTTCAACTTTGCTGCGTATTCACCTAACCCTATTTTAGCTATACTTTAGCTACAACAGTTACTCACTAGTTGATTGTTGTAGCTAAAGACGATCCATTTGAAACTCGATTTTGTTGACCAAGTTAAAACCGCTTTCGGTTTATAGTGGAAGCCTCCGGAGTTAAATCGGGGGCTTTTTGTTTTTGTTCAATATTTTATCAACCGAACTAAAGCCGAAGCGAATCGCTTATCTTTAAAATAGCCTCTTAACCAAAGGTTACAATCGTCCTTATTTTTAACCAAAAAATTAAATCATGAAAAAGACCCTAAATCTGGGCAAAGCCCTAAGCAAAGCTGAACAAAAATCTATTCTTGGCGGCGGCAACGAATTTGTTGTAATCCAATGCAGCAATGGAGCCGTAGTTTGCATCTCTTGCGACGAAGGCGATGACTGTGGCGCCATAGCCGATGCGGCTTGCGCTGCAGCCGGCAACAGCGAAAGCTGAGTCCAACTCCATCCTTAAATCAGAACCGGCATGTATAAGCAGTGCCGGTTCTGTTGTTTCAGCTACATTCCGTTTGCTTTCATAAAAGCACGTTCTTGCGCCAAAACGTTCCTATCGTCTATAAAATAAGACTTCACATCGGCGACGTGCATTTCATCGATCACATCTACAAAATTTTTATAGTTGGCCGAAGGGGTAGGCTTAATCACGACGACCATAAACTTCGATGCATCATGCTGATGCTGCTGGGCCACCTGTTGCTTACCTTGCAAAATATATTTTTGAATAGTAGCCAGGCTTGCGGTATGCATAATCGCTTTAGATGCTTCGCCCATGTAATAAACCGCTTGGTTGTTTTTGCCCAAAAGAATGGTCATGGTTCGCGATTGTGCCAGGGTAATCGGCTCATTACTATCAACCGGCTTTACAATTTCCATCGCTTTCATTTTAGCCAGGGAAGTAGTGAGCATAAAAAAAGTAATCAGCAGAAATGCCAGGTCGACCATGGCGGTCAGGTCTACATTTGGGGCTTGTGTTTGGGTTCTTCCTTTTACGGCCTTGCCGTTTTGTGGAGCAGTAAGTGTTGCCATATCGTGTTTAGTTTTAAACAGGATGACAGCCTGGCAAAAATTGCATAAAAAAAGCGGCTAAAAAATTAGCCGCCTTTCTATGTATCATTTTTGGGTTATTTAATGGCTTCAATCACGCCACACCCTACCCGAGGCCCCGAATTACCAGTTGGCTGGGTAGTATAATCGTCGGTACCACCATGTACAATGATACCACGGCCAATGATATTCTTCACATCACCTTCTTTTACGCTCCATCTATCTGTACTTACACTGATGCTGCCATGGCCTTTGGCATCGAGCTTGATATTGCCAATATCACCAGAATGATAGGCTGCCGAGCCCCATTTGCCATGCATCTCATTGGTTGGGTTCCAATGTCCGTGGGTATTTTCTCCCATGTTGCCGCAATCGCCATGCTCATGAAAATGCACGGCAACATTGCTATCGGCACGGGCTGGATAATTGATTTCTAAATCCATCTTGATCTTTCCATCGGCCAAACTGTAAAACTTGGCCGTCCCAATAGGTTTATTATCTGCGGTTGTATTTAAGGTTGCTTGGGCAATTTCCTTGCTTGCGTTGTTGCATGAGCTCCATGCTATTACAAAGCACAGCGCCAGCGGTATGAGGTATTTTTTCATCATGATATACTTTAGGTTTTATCAAGAACAAATGGAGTAACGCTTTGGTTTCGAATACTTAAGAAAGAATATATCGAAATCCAAAACCAATTTGTTGCGCCTTTGTTTTTACGGTATACAAACTTCAACCATCATGGAACAGCCAGTAGAAATGAATACCATGAGCCAGATTTTGGAAAAACTGAGGCTCAAAGGAAGAGACAACGAAATCAGGATGTCGGACCACGGAAAAATGCAATCGGCAAGCCTTAACAAGATATACAAACCAGAAGACCTAACCATTGTAAAGACTTACCGTTTTGAGGGCATGTCTGACCCTGCAGATAACTCTGTACTTTATTTGGTAGAAGATGCCGACCAAAACATCGGGTATATTTTGGATGCCTATGGCATTTATTCTGATAACGAAGGTCCGGCTTTTGACGATTTTTTAAAAAAAATACCTGTGGCCGATCGCGACGAGCAAGAACTCTTCAGTTAAGCTCAAAGCGATCAAAAAAGGCTTCCTTTAAACGGGAGCCTTTTTTACGTTCGCTTAAATGACTATGTTTGGCCAGATAAATCTTCAAGTGATGTGGACCTGTCCCTTATGTAACCGACCATTTAAGCAAACCAATCAGCAACACTATTGTGGGGACAGGACAGTGGGCGATTTTCTAAAAGGGAAAAGCGATGTTTCATTGGCCTTATTTGATCAATTGCTGGTAAAACTAGCCGAGATCGGCCCTATTCAGCTCCATGCAACCAAATCGATGATCGTGCTATCGGCTGTTACCCGCTTTGCCTTTGTAATTAACCTGGGCAGAAACTTTGTCGATATTGTATTGCCTTTTAGCGAACCTTATTACGACAACCTGTGTTTCCGCAAGATCGGACAAGTACCCGGAAGCAATCAATACAACCATCACCTGAGGCTCATGTTTGCCGAAGATCTTAACGAAGAAGTATTGGGATATCTACAAAAAGCCTATGCCAACGGAAAAAACGTATGAGCTCAACGGATTTAGCCTGCCGGTGATCTTTAAAGATGGGCTAATTCAGATTGACGGCTCAGCAGAACTGCAACGCTTCTTATCAGAAGACATTGACAATAGAACCTTAGTTTTGGTGACGCTCATCAAATCAGACTACCTGTTGTGCACAAACCAGGCTTTGGCTATTGAGGATGATTCGATGATCGTGGAAATCTGGGGACACGTTTATGCCAGCCATTTTGCCGAAGCCTTAAAAAACCTCGTTCAACTGCAGCTTATTGAAAATATGGCCGATTTTGTGATCAACCGCGCAGATACAATTGATTGTGGCGAAAGGACAATTGATAGCAACCGTTTATTTTGGGACTTGCTTTCGAATTTTAAGGGCTTGATCTTGGGGTTTTTGCCTAAAGAGCTAAAAGCATAAGTTTAGCATCGCAATGCACACCGATCTTCAAACATTTTATTCATTACCGCTAGCCAGTTGCGCCACTAAATCTACTTCCAATTTGGCTGTTGCTTCATACAGCCTGCTGACCTGTACCCATGTAGCTGCCGGAAAATCTCCTTTATAAAATTCTTTCCTCGGATCGTTGTACTTTTTCATGGCTTCTATGTCGGTAGTATAAAGCGTTTCTTTTACCACATCGTGGGGCGTGGCACTAAAGGCTCCCAGGCATTTTTCCAATGTTTTATAGAGCTCGGCTATACCCTTTGGGCTCAAATCGCTTGTTGGAACACCCGAAATGTAAATGGTATTGCCCATTTTAACAACTTGAGCATAACCTGCACTTTCATTTTGCTTTTGGCTATTGCCCCAATGCCATTTTTCTTTAACAATGGCCACCTTTTTATGGCCAGGCTTATTTACATGGTCTTTTGATTCGCCGCTGTTTTTACAGCCCGCATGGGCGAACAATAAGGAAAACAAACAAAATATTATCGCTGGTTTAGCCATATGAAGTTTATGATGAACAACAGTAAATATAATGCTTTACAGCGCTTACTTAAAGCCGTCCGGGATAAATTCATTAAAGGAAGACTAATAAGGCCTATTTGGCAGAAGGAAAACAGATTGTCTTCTTGATGGCTTAAATGCAAAAGCCTATAAACCGAAAAAGCACCACCTTATTGGGTGATGCTTTTTGCGGTCTGGACGGGACTCGAACCCGCGACCTCCGCCGTGACAGGGCGGCATTCTAACCAGCTGAACTACCAGACCTCTCAACCAAAATCTCTTTCGGTTTGGGATTGCAAATATAGCTCCTTTATATTACTTTGCAATAAAAATTTTAAAATAATTATAACTCATTAATTTACAGCACCTTCTTTCATCTTCTCTGCGTTCTCTGCAAACTGTAAGGCATCAATCAGTTCTTGCACGCCTCCATCCATAATGCCACTCAGGTTGTAAAGTGTTAAACCAATGCGGTGGTCGGTTACCCTTCCCTGCGGATAGTTATAGGTACGGATCTTGGCCGAACGGTCGCCGGTTGACACCATTGTTTTACGCTTGGCAGCAATATCTCCGTTCTTTTTCTGTACTTCCAAGTCATAAAGTTTGCTTCTCAGCATTTCCATCGCTAATTCGCGGTTGGCCAGCTGCGAACGCTCTACCTGACAAACCACCACAATACCCGACGGACGGTGCGTTAGCTGCACCTTGGTTTCTACCTTGTTTACGTTCTGTCCACCGGCACCACCCGACCTTGAAGTTTGCAAGTCAATATCGGCTGGATTAATGTATAGATCGATTTCTTCGGCTTCTGGCAATACCGCTACCGATGCGGCCGAAGTATGTACACGACCCTGTGTTTCGGTATCAGGCACACGTTGTACGCGGTGCACACCCGATTCGTATTTCAGCTGACCATACACATCGTCGCCGCTCACCTTTAAAATCACCTCCTTGTAGCCGCCAGCCGTACCCTCGGTAACGTCCATGGTTTCTACGCGCCAACCTTTGGTTTCGAAGAAACGGGTATACATGCGGTATAAATCGCCCGCAAACAAGGCCGCTTCGTCTCCGCCGGTACCGCCCCTGATTTCGAAAACTGCATTTTTGGCATCTTCAGGGTCTTTCGGAATCAGCATCAAACGGATATCTTCCTCCATTTTCTCCTGTTGCACCAAAAGAATATCCAATTCTTCCTTGGCCATCTCGCGCAACTCTTGGTCCTTTTCGTTGCTTAAGATTTCCTTATTGGCCTCGATATTGCTCATCACATTCTTGTAGATTTTGTATTCGTCTACAATCTTGCCCAAGTCTTTGTATTCTTTATTTAAAGCCGCAAAACGCTTCATGTCCTGTATCGTATCAGGATTGCTCAGTTGTTCTTCAACATCTTCCCAGCGTAGCTTAATTGCTTCTAATTTCTCTAACATAATTTTGTTTTTTTGAAAATATGCCCTGCTGCAGGCAACAGCGCCAGTCCCGCTATCCGCTTCAACTTCAAATAAGTTTTCGCTGCTATCGGGTTTATTTAACGGCCACCTGTGCCGTAAAGGATGCAAAAATACGATTTTAAGACCAAACGTGAAAGTTTAATGACCAAAGCAAAGACCTCTTGACCGAGCATATTAACTCGCTTAAATGGGCTTATAATATTCGAGCTTCAGGTTTTGGCCATCAAAAACGCCATACGAAGAATAATTAATCCATTCGCCAATATTTACATAACGGCTGTTGTTGCCCAGATCTATATCTAAAGGCAAGTGTCTATGCCCAAACACAAAATAGTCAAAATGTTCTTCCTGCAGCTTTTCTTTGGCAAAGATGGCCAGCCACTCGCCTTCATTACCTAAAAAAACCTCCTTTTTGTTGCTGGCCACCCTGCTGCTACTCGACCAGCCATTGGCAATAAACATACCTATACGTGGTGGC
Source organism: Pedobacter sp. TM02 (assembly GCF_059705275.1). Lineage (NCBI taxonomy): Bacteria > Pseudomonadati > Bacteroidota > Sphingobacteriia > Sphingobacteriales > Sphingobacteriaceae > Pedobacter > Pedobacter sp. TM02. Next base: position 175,821 of record NZ_AP046530.1, on the reverse strand, counting down.
AAAACCGAAAACAGCCATTGGCAAAACGGATTCCTGAACACCTTGCGCAAAAATTTGTACTTCCTATCTCCCGGGCCTAAACCATCACCATGGTGCAAAAAGAATTTTTTGTCGGCACGTTCTATGATCAGCTCGTCGCTGATAATTTGCAGGCCAATTTCCTTGGTAAAGTAATCGTCTACCCACATGTCGTGGTTACCCTTAAAAAAATAAATCTTAATGCCCCTATCAGCCATTTCGGCGAGCTTACCTTGCAAGCGGATAAATCCTTTGGGTATGACCTTACCGTATTCGAACCAAAAATCAAACACATCGCCCATCAGGAACAATTCGCTGCAAGTGGGCTCGATAAAATTTAGCCAGTCTACAATATGGGCTTCCCTTTTGCGGCTCTCGGTATAGTTCGGCGCACCTAAATGAAAATCAGAAGCAAAATAGATGCATTTATCCATAGTTATTGCAAAGATAGCAAATTTTCATGGTCCTGTGAGCTAGCCATTAAGCCCTTAAAACCGCTTAGTCTATCAAAATCATAGACTTTTTTAAGTTTTTATGTAGAACGCGTCTAAATAAGGTCTATATTTAAAGTTTAATTGCTAAATTTGCAAAAATTTAAAATATGATTTCAACTGACATAGCCATTATTGGCGCCGGCCCCGTAGGTTTATTCGCGATTTTTGAAGCAGGATTATTAAAGATGCGTTGTCATTTAATCGATTATTTACCCCAAGTGGGCGGCCAGTTGTCTGAAATCTACCCTAAGAAGCCTATTTACGATATTCCTGGTTATCCAAGCGTATTAGCCCAAGAGCTGATCGATAATTTGGTAGAACAAGCCAAACCCTTTCATCCCGGCTTTACTTTAGGCGAGCGTATCGAAGGCCTTGAAAAACGTGGCGAAGCCGATTTCGTGCTCACCACCAATATGGGAACCATTATTGAGGCCAAAGTAGTAGTTATTGCCGGTGGCCTAGGTTGCTTTGAGCCCCGCAAGCCTGCAGTTGCCGGTTTAGAGCAATTTGAAAATGGAAGAGGCGTAAATTACATGATCCTGGATCCTGAAAAATACCGTGGGCAAAAAATGGTGATTGCCGGTGGCGGAGATTCTGCCTTGGATTGGACCATTTTCTTGGCCGATGTGGTATCGGAACTTACGTTGGTACACCGTAGCGAAAGCTTCCGCGGTGCACCTGATTCGGTAAACAAGGTGATGGAATTAGCTGAAAGTGGCAAAATCAACCTCGTACTCAATAGCAATTTAAATGCAGTTAACGGAAACGGCAAGCTCGAAAGTGTAGAGGTGATCCATAATCGAACCATGGAAACTACCACTTACGAAGCCGACCACCTCATTCCGCTATTCGGATTAAGCCCTAAATTAGGCCCTATAGAGCAATGGAACCTCAACATCAGTAAAAGCGCCATTGAAGTAAATACAGACGACTACAGCACAAATATCCCAGGCATTTACGCCATTGGCGATATTAATACATATACTAACAAATTAAAGTTAATTTTGTGCGGATTCCATGAGGCAGCCTTGATGAGCCACAGCGCCTATCAATACATCAATCCTGGAGTTAAATACACCATGAAATATACGACCGTAAACGGAGTTAGCGAATTTTAAGCATGGAAACAAACGATATCTCTATACAAGTTGAGGACCGTCAAGGCAACATTGCCACTTTAACAGCTCCTACCGACATGGGCTTAAGCCTGATGGAATTTTTAAAGGCCAGCGAATACGACATTCTGGCTACTTGTGGCGGCATGGCGCTTTGTGCCACCTGCTGCGTAGATGTACTGGAAGGCGAAGAAAAGCTAAACGAAATGACAGACGATGAGTATGCCATGTTAGACACCTTGCCTGACTTGCTACCCAACTCTAGGCTAGCTTGCCAATTACAGCTAAGTCCGGCTATGGACGGTTTAAAGGTCAGGTTGCACGCTGAGCAATAAGCGCACAATACTTACAACCTAAAAAGCCACAAGATCTATCTTGTGGCTTTTCTTTTTTATTTGCCTACAAATAGGCAATAAAAAAGGCGCTTCGTTATGAAGCGCCTTTTCGTTATTCAGGCTTAATTATCTTGCACCTGAGTATTTGTAGGTCTCGTCAACAGTATACCTACCTGCACCAGCTTTCCATTTGGCATTCAATGTACCTGCGCCACCTGAGAACACCATGGTGTTTCCAGTTACGTCAAGTACAGCACCACCTTGGAATGCACCACCAGTTTGGGTAGTAATTGTTAGCAATTTGTCTGTAGCTGTATCGAATTTGAAGCGTAAGCTACCACCATTCAAATAGGCATCATCAGAAATCCTATTGAAAATGTAATAGTTACCGCCAAAATCTCTGTTGTACACGTTAACAGTTTGGGCATCAATTGTTCTGAACTCAACCTCGGTTGGGTAGAAGCCACGATAAACACCGTTGGCATCAGTTAACGAACCCGTTACTTTGTATACGCCATCATATTTGTTCTTAGCACCGATAGCCAAAATGATGGTACCGAAGTTAGAGCTGATATTAGCACCCGTAGCCGACTTGATCCTTACCGCTAAACCATAAGTTTTGGTAAAATCGAACGACTGTGGGCTAAATGTAAATGAAACGGTAGTAAAGAACGTTCCCTTAGCAATAGTTGCTGATGGTGTGTTCAAAGTATACAATGAAGTAGGCATAATCGTTAAGCTAGACGACTGTTGTGTATTATAAGCCGTTACAGCAGCATCATAGATATCAAATGTTAATGGGATATCTTGAGGTGCGCCTGTAGCTCCAGTATAAGCAACTGTAACGCTATAGGTTACGCTTGCTGCATCTAAACCAAATGATTTAGGAAACATTGGGTAAACAGCGCCTGAAGGCGAACCAATAGCCACAGGGTTCCTAAATTCAACCACAGATGGCGAATTATCAGCCTGGATCACTTCTTTATCATCCTTTAAACAAGACGATAAAGAAAACACCGCTACTGATAAAATTAATAGACTAAAATATTTTTTCATGATTATTTTCATTTAATTAATGTTAATTCAAATCCCAGAAGATTCTATCAGTAAACGGACCTACTGCAGGTACATTAGCTGAGTTTAGTGAATATTCAGATGAAGGATAAATAGATCTTACCGGTAATTTATCAGCACGGGTTGATACAGATTTGGTTGAAGCAAAGCTCAAGGTCGGGTCGCTAGAACCAGGTACGATTTTTGGATAAGAAGTTCTTCTGAACTCAGCAAAACCTTCATCGCAAGTCACAAAGTTCAATGCAATCCATTTTTGGGTAATGATGGCTTCTTTTTTCTGCTCAACAGTACCAGCAGTTGGGAAGTTAACCAAAGCATTGCCTGGGTTTGCGGCTTGATAAGCAGCTCTGTCGGTCGGACCATTTGTGCCTGGGGCATTAGTTGGACCTTCAGCCAGGTAAACAAAAGATTTCTCGATACCCAAGTTGAACAAGGTTTCGGCATTAGCAGCAGAAACACCACCAACACCTACTACAGCAGCTTCGGCCTGAATGAAATAACTCTCAGCTGCCAACATCAATGGCATACCGGCGTTAATTCCTTTCATGATACCTGTACTGGTCGCATTTTGTCCTGTTGAAGTTCCTGTGAACCATGCAGAACCCGCAGGAGCTCTGTCGATCGGCTCGGCATCCACACCCAATTGGTTTTTCTTTACACTTGGGAAACCTTGATACATTAATTTTCCTCTGGTGTTATCAGTAATTTTAACGCCATTGTAGAATGATAAGGCAAAAGGTGTTGGCAATTGTTGTGCACCTAAACCACCAGCACCACCAGTTACAGTCCAAGCAAAGTTGGTGAACCAAGTGTTCGCTTTACCAGAAATAGCACCAAATCCAGGGTTAACAATGGCATCATCGGTTAAGAAAGCACCAGTTAAGGTTTTTCCTGTAGCCCAAGCATCATTTACGGTTCCTTTTGATTTAACTAGGATTTTTAATCTCAAAGTATTTGCAAATGCTCTCCATTTAGCCATCTCAAGTGCATTTGAGAATGAACTGGTTGGGAAGAAGCTGTTTGTACCAAACAATACATCAACAGTATTTGTACCTGAAGTTGCAATCGGTTTTGCACCAACAACGTTTGCATCGATACCGCCAATGGCAACAGTTAAGTCATCATAAATAGCTTTATAGATATCTGCATCTTTATCATACTTAGGCGTAACATTCGAAGCGCCTTTTAAGGCCTCAGAATATGGTACATTTCCATATTGGTCAACTAATTTCAAGAAGATATAAGACTTCATGATTCGCGCTACAGCATTGAAATTAACTGTTACATCTGAGATAGAAGTATTGTTAATGATATACTGATAATCGTTCGCATTGTCATAAACCGAAGTCCATAGACCATTGTTGTCGCCTGTACCGTAGTTGTAGGTCCAAACCACACCAAAACCGCCTACACCACCGCCGTTAGCCTGATAGCCTGCTTGCCAAGCACCAGTATTGTTATAAGTTGTGGTTAGGAATGCTGTTGATACTAGTGCTTGCGGTAATACCAAATCTGGGGTATTCGTGGTTGGTGTATTTGGATTGTCATTGATATCCAAATATTTCTTACAGGAAGAAGCTGAAACAACCAAAGCACCTATAATAAATAAACTAAATATTTTTCTCATCGTATGTCGATATTAGAATGTTAATGATAATGTTGCACCATAGTAACGAGTTGGAGGAGTTTGGCTCAAGGTATTGATACCAATTGCGTTGCCACCAAGCGTATAATCTGGGTCTGTGTATAAGTTAGATTTAGGTACAAACAAGAACAAGTTACGTCCTTGCGCACTGATCGTTGCACCTTTCACGTATTTCAAACCTTTCAACAATGATTTTGGCATATCCCATGACAAGCTAATCTCACGGATTTTCCAGAATGCACCACTGTTTACATAGTTTTCAGTTACGTTCATGTTCATACTGCCGTCAGTCCAGAAACCTGCACCACCATCTCTAACTGTTACACTGGTGTTAGCTACGATTTGACCAGTAACTGGATCTTTGTAAGACGAGTTAGGGAATACGAAACGTTGACGGTTAAAGGTTACTGATCTTGCAGATGAACCAGAGAAGTCGAAACCACTAGCTCCACTGTTGAAGATTACATAACCACCACGATACTCAGCAACAGCCGCTAAGCGGAATTGTTTGTATCTGATAGACGTGTTTAAACCTAAGATATGTTTAGGGTTGGTATTGCCAATTCTTTGCAAATCTGTGTTTGCACTTGGATAACCAGTAACTGGATCTACAAGAACTCTACCTTGCGCATCTCTTTTATAAGTAGCGCCATATAATACAGGGAATAAATCGTTCTCAGCCGCATATACTTGACCAGTACCGCCAGTAGATAGACCCAAACGTTTTTGGTCTAAGCTGATTGATAATACTTTGTTGCTGTTATAAGTATAGTTACCACCAACGGTTACTTCTAAACCGTAGTTAGTTCTAACTGGAGTAACGCTCAAAGTAGTCTCGATACCTTCGTTAGATACATCACCAGTATTGATCAAGAAAGAAGTATAACCTGTAGAGTTAGAAATATTTACAGGAACGATCTGATCGCTGGTTTTAGTTTTGTAATAAGTTACGCTGGTAGAAATACGGTTGTTCCAGAAATCTGCATCAAAACCACCTTCGAAACCTTTAGTGATCTCTGGGGTTAAGTTTAAGGATACGATACGGTTATCTAAACCAAAGCCTGGGTTAGAACCATATGGATAACCAGATTGTTGGCTAAACGTAGGAACCAATGAATAAGCACCTAAGTTTACGTTACCTACTTTAGATACACCAGCACGGATTTTCAAGTTGTTCAAATAATTATCGCTTTTGATAGAAGGGAAAAACTCTGTAGCGATAAACGATAAGTTAGCAGATGGATAGAATACCGATCTGTTTGCTTTTGACAAAGTAGAATACCAGTCGTTACGACCTGTTAATTGTAAGTACAAATAGTTTTTGTAACCAAATTGTACGTTACCAAAAATTGCTTGTTGGTGAACAGTAGAGTTGCTCTCTGAACCACTTGGCTGAGCCTCAGAACGGTTACCAATGTTATAGATACCTGGTACTACCAAGCTGCTTGCCGAAACACCAATGCTTTTGCCTTTGTTGTTTCTTAAACTCACACCTGCTGTAGCCGTAACCGATAGGTCGGTAAAGAAAGTTTTATTGAATTGAGCCAATAACTCAGAGGTCAACTGCGTGCTATAGCTTTGGCCATCAGAAACGCTACCCAGTCTGTCGTTCTTTTTCACGCCGCTGGTGCCGATTGATTTGGTATAAGCACTTAATGCATATTTAGCACTGTAATCTTTGTTAGAAGCATTTTGAGTAGTGATACCTACACGGTAAATGAAGTTCAATTCTTTGATTGGATTCCATTTAACCTGGCTATTTGCAATGAAATAATCGTTACGAACGTTCGAACGGTTAGTTTCTAAAGTAAAATAAGGGTTGTTATAGTACTCGTTGTAGTAACCATCAGGGCTTGCAAATGGATCTGTTTGCCAGTTTTTGTATGAGGTTAGCATAACTTGTCCAGGTGTTTGCAAAATCTGATCGTAAATAGATGCAGTTTGGCTGGTAATATCATACCTGTTTTGTACATAGTTGGTATTGAACTCAACGGTTACTTTGTTGCCAAGATCGCGGGTACCATTAAAACGAGCAGAGAAACGGTTATACTTATCTTCAGGTGTAGTACCGTTTACGGTTACATACTGACCAGCTGCATAGGTAGTTGATTTCTCATCACCTGATGAAACTGCAAAATCTGTTTGATTGGTGATACCAGTATCCCAGAATTTGTATTTTGAATCATTGTAGGTATAAGGTACGGTTTGGATTCTGCCATCAACCAATGGTTTACCAATTTGCACCATGCTGCCGTCAAAAGCAGGACCGTATTGCTGGTTCTCATAAGGCGTATAAATCTGAACGTCAGGAGCTGAACCAGAACCGAATTGCTTTTGCATTTTAGGATAGAAACTTACTTGCTCAAAGCTGGTTGTGTTACTTACTTTGATGTTAGATTCGCCTCTTTTACCTTTTTTGGTTGTGATGATCAACGCACCGTTTGAAGCATCTGAACCATAAAGAGCGGCCGCACCAGCACCATTCAACACTTGCATGTCCTCAATATCCTCAGGGTTTAAGTTACCTAAGATAGAGTTTGGAACAATGTTATTATCAACTACAACCAAAGCCTGGTTATTACCCAATAACGAACGGTTACCCCTTAATACTAAACGTACGGTTGGGTTAACACCGCTACTTACAGTATTGATCTGTAAACCGGCAACCTTACCATTCAAAGCTGTTGCAACGTTGGTTGCTTTGGCTTGGGTAAGTTCTTGAGCTTTTAAAGTTGTAGAAGTATAACCTTGCTCACGACGTTTAACTGTCAAACCTCCAGCGGTTACTACCACCTGATCTAAGGTTTTAGAGTCTAAGGTTAGAGAAACGTTAACAGAATTGTTAGCAGGAATAGCTACCTCTTGAGTGTTGTAGCCTAGGTAAGAAATTAGCAAAGTTTTGCCATTTGTAGGCACCTTTAGCGTAAACTTACCATCAACTCCTGTTGTTGCACCTACAGCAGGGGCCTCTTTAACTTTTACGGAAGCGCCCGGAATCGGCAATCCGTCATCACTTGATTTAATGGTACCTGTTACTGTACGTTCTTGGGCGAACGAAGCAACAGCCATTGTACACAAGATGAATAAACTTAGTACAAGTTTTTTCATAAATTAATAAAATTTAGGTTAGTTAATAGTTAATTAATCCCTAAATATGAGTAAAAGTATAGGGGAATCAAAATTTTGAAATGTTAAAGTGATAATCAAATTTTGCAAATACCTGATTGTCAGCTGTTTAAAATTTAACACTTTTTAACACTATTTAGGTGATATTGACACATTTGCCTCGAAAAGCCAAAATACAAACTAAACATTAAGGTTAGAATACACGCACAGAATTGCTTAATTCTCTGTAGACGAGGTTTTTACTGGACTGCCTATTGTTTTATAGCTTCCATCGCCTTTGAGGATGGCAAATAGCTGGGCCTGATTGCCAAACAACGTTTTTGCCTGTGCCATCTCCTTGTCATATTGAAAAGCCTGTTCTATTTTGCCTTTTTCAAAGTAGTAACGACTAATGATCTGCGTTTCGAGTACGCGCTTGATTTCTGCCTTATGGGTAATCAGATCTGTTTTCTTGGCGGCCAACAATTTGGTTTTCAGTTCGTCGAGGTCTGTTTTTACTGCAACAGATTTGTTTTCCTTTTCTGCTTCGGTACGCAAATCGTTGATCAGCTGTTCTGTTTTAGAAATATAGCTATAATCTTTTGAGGCCAGCGAGTTTACAAACTGGTTGTAATCAGCATCGCTAATCTGGAAGGTTTTCACATTGGGCACCGTTTTATTTGCCTTTTTATAACTATTGGCATAATCAAAGAACAGGTTCTTGCTCACCAAGGAAATAGTAATCGGACTGTATTTGACCGGCGCCACAAAAACATCGGGATATACGCCGTTGCCATTATATACTGTACGGCCCGCTTTGGTATCGAAAGCTTTCATTACTGAATCGGCAAATTTTTCGGCTATTCCATTCTGGTCTTTATGTGCATAATCCAAGGCTTGGATGCATCTGCCGGATGGTGTATAATACTTAGCTACCGTAACTTTGACCAAGCTGTTGTAAGGCAGGTTGAATGTTTGCTGCACCAGGCCTTTGCCAAAGCTGCGCTGGCCAACAACAATTGCCCGGTCCAAGTCCTGCAAAGCGCCGGCTACGATTTCAGAGGCTGAAGCAGAACCATTATTGACCAGCACAATAAGCGGTAGATTTGGAGCGATAGGCTCGCTGACGGTTTTATAAGCGACTGTTTTTTCTGGATTTCTTCCCTTTTGGGTAACCACCAGCACGTCTTTGCCTACAAAAAGGTTTACAATCTTAACAGCTTCCTGCAATATGCCTCCGCCATTGTTCCTTAAATCGAGGATCAGGCCTTTAGGCTTTTCCTTATTGATATTTTCGAGGGCATCTTTTACCTCCTGCCCCGAATTTTCCAAAAACTTGTCTAGGCGGATATAGCCGATCTGTCCGTCGAGCATGCCCGAATAGGAAACATTGGGTTGTTTGATTTCTTCACGGGTTAAAGTTTTGTTGAGTACTGTACCTTCCCTGATAATCACCAGGCTTACTGCCGAGCCTTTGGGGCCGCGCATCAACTGGCTAACCTGGTTGCGGTCTTTGCCTTGAACCTCTACATTATTGATCCTGGTAATCTGGTCGCCCGGCCTGATGTCTTGTTTGTAGGCAGGATTGTTTTCGCTGATTTCGTTTACATACAGCTTGCCCTCAATGTTTAAGGTGCCGATACCGATGCCACCGTATTGCGTACTTACATATTTGAGCTTATAATCTTCGATTTCCGATTCGGGAATGTACTCCGTATAGGGATCCAATCCGCCCAGCATGGCATCGATGCCGTTGCGCATCAAATCAGCAGGATTGGTTTCTTCTACATAGTTGATGTTGATTTCCTTGTACAGCGAAGCAAAAATATCGAGGTTCTTAGAAACCAAGAACAAGTCTTCCCGGAAAGCCATCGTTAACGAGGCCAACAACACAACCAACAACAGAATATATACCCTAGTTTTCTTCATCTACCAATGTGAAATAAAGGTAAACTTACAAAAAAGCAGAGGAAATTAAAAACGATGCTATAACCGGTTGCCGTTGGGATCGGCCAAGGCTTTGCGGATTGTAAATTCGATATAGCTTTTGTCTCTGTTAACCAATTGCATGAGTTGCTGCACCAGTTGGTCTTCCTGTCCTGGCACAAACGCAAGATCGGCTTGCGCCAATTCGCGGTACTTCCTCAAAAATTTGATTTTAACTTTTTGCCAGGTTTCGGGAGTAAGGGTAAAGCTTGCCATTGGATAATACTTTGGAATGCAAAAGTATTAAATATTTATGAATACACGCAAGTAATTGTTAAGGCTGGCCCAGCAATGTTTGTTAATTAAAAATTAACAAAATCGACCCTGTTTAAAATGTCAAAAAACTGAACATCAATAGTTTAGATATTTTAGTAAATTTAAGCAGGTAACTAATCCCTCACTAAAATTTAATTATTATGAAAAAACTATTTCTCAGTTTGGCAGCAGTATTCGCATTTTTTGCATTGAGTTCTTTTAAAGGCCAATTTACCACAGGCTCTGTTTATCTCGAAATAAGCTCTTTTTCGGGGCACGGCGGTTCGGCAACCATCCAAAATACCGACACCAACGTTTATTATGACATTACCGCCGTAGATACACAAGGTTCTACAGATGTGCCTTATGGCAATTACATTGTGGTTTCGGCAGGCACGCCTTGCAGTCCGCCTTTCATCCATCAGGTAACTACTTCTACTGGCTCGATGACTTTTGTAATCGATGCAGACACTCCGGGCTTTACCATTATGGCCAACTGCTATTGATCTTAAGCGCTTACAAAAAAAAGCCACTCTATTGGAGTGGCTTTTTTTTGTAAGGAACAACAGGGTTATTACCTATTAGGTGTATTATCTATAAAAGGCCTATTGGTTGCCGAACCCGTATAAGGCAGGGTTATATCCCCTCTTAAACTGAAAGAGTAGGTGTTCGACTTGATTACACTCACGGCTGTTCTGACTACAACATTGGTAGTAGGTGCACTTGGATAGCGCAAAATCAGGTCGTAAACACCCGTTGGAATCCTGAAAAACGCAGATGCGCTCTTATACGAAACACTCGGGGCTACAACGGTTTCTATGCCGGTTGTGGTATTCTTCATGATAAAAGTGAAGGCGTTGGCATTGTAGCAGGCATGTACAAAGCGTACATACGCCGCAGAGCTGTCGATAGCCGGCAAAGCATCTTCCACCACAAACACATCAGTGGTTTTAGTCGTGGTGTTATACAAGCCCGAAGTATACAGCGAATAGTTTTTGCCATCGGCCAAGGTAGAGCTGATCGAAGCAATCACCTGATCTGGATCTACCGTAGAAGTGCTTGGGCGTTTCGCCTTCAGGTCGTAGGTACCTGGCGTAATAATGGCATAGGCATTGGTAGCTGGATATACCGCTGCAAAGGCTACGCCTGTAGTAGCACTTTCTGTACCCGTAGTTGAAGAAGCCGCCGAAACCTTGGTATTATTGGCATAAAAGTTAACCACCGGACTATTTAAACCAAAATTGAAGAATTTGATCTGCGCGCCGCTTATAGGACTCGAAATGTCCTGCACAGCATTCTTCTTACAAGAATAAATTATGGTGGATAGCAGAAGTACTGCTATTAATATATAGTTTCTTTTCATAATCTAATTATTGAGGAATTGTTACCCACATTTCTTTAGTTTGATAATCTGTAGCCAAGCCTCCAATCGCGTTTAGTCCGTTTCTGTTCCAAACATATTCTGAATTGTATCTCGGACGCATCCTTTGTACCACTTTGGTGTTGTTTTCTGAGAACAAAACCAAAGGCACTGCAAAACCTGTAAACACTTGGTTACCGGTGGCCGGATCAATATCGGTATAATGATACCTCCTCAAATCCATCCATTGCTCAACATGGCCCCAAGCCCATTGTGCAATATACTTCTGGCACATGATCTGCGAAAGCGTAAGACTGCTTGGCAGTGCCGGAACAATTGCAGTTGACGAAAGATAGGCTGTTTTTTCGGCTGCGCTGATCTGTGTTGGCGTTTGCCCATCGTCGGTGTTACGTGCATTTACAAAATCGATATGCGCCGAAATGCCATTTTTATAGGCATTCAAGGCCGTAGTCTTATCTCCTTTTTTGTAGGCGGCTTCTGCTTTAACAAACTGCAGCTGCGCATAAGTCATGATCGGGAACTTGTTTTTACGCGCAAACAAATATCTTGCCGGCGTGGTGGTAGTGGCGTTGGCCAAAGCCTGTGTAGTATACCCCCAAAGGTTGAGCGGTTGTTGCGAGGCTGTTAAGGCTCCTGTACCGAAAGTTGGCTCCAGGCCTCTGTAAACGCCATCGGGTGCTGGTGCCAACATCCTGCTCATGCGAGGATCAACCACGCCACCATACTGGGTACCATCCATCAGGGCTACAATAAACTTGGTTTGCCTTAAGCTACCAATATTATTTCGGGTTGCCGAAAGAAAGTTGGCATCGTCATTTGCACTACCGGCATACGGGATCAAGGCATCATCTGCATTGCTTACAAACGAAGCATCAACAGCGGCAATGACATCATCGGGTTTATACAAAGCCGATTTGTTAGAAAGCTGGTTCAAGGTCATGGCTTTTAAACCATTCGCGAACTTAATCCATTGCGCTCTTTTGCCTTTGTATACGAAGTCGGTTTTGCCCAGGTAGCCTTCGTTTACGCCACCATCGGTTCTGTTCAGGTTAACAATAGCCGCATTGATCAGCCTGAGTGTTTCTTGGTAGGCAAAATCCTGTGTATCATAATCGAACGAAGTTCTGCTGGCATCAATGGCTTCCTTAATAATAATTTCGCCATTGCAGTTGGTGGCTGTTAGCCAGCCCCAGGCCTTTAAGATCTGAGCTACGCCCAACAAATCCCAACGTTGTTCTTTTTCGGCCTTGTTGGTCATATCAACCAAGTTTTGGCCAAAATCGTAGTACGTTGTTTTCCAGATCTGTCCGCCTTGGTCTGGCGAACTACCGCCTTGGTTATGCCCCATTTTCTCCCAAAGGTCGCCCGATGAAACAGAAGCAAAGTTTTGGGTATAACGGCCTATATAGATACCGTCGTATTGAGGTGCAGTAGCCATCCAATGCAACATTGGCGACAAATAAAGGTTGGCTTCTACCACCTGTGGCGCATTTGGATTGGTATTGACATCCAAAAACTTCTTACATCCGCTAAGAACAATAAGACCAGCCACTGTAAATGTTATGAATAATTTTTTCATGTTTTAATGCTCTCCTAATTATAAACCAATTTTAACACCGAAGTTGATACCTATAGGAATAGGGAAGTTACCATAATCGATACCTGAAGCTCCAGATCCACCTACCGCTGCAGTGTTACCATTTACTACCGGATCTAAACCAGAGTAGTTGGTAATCAGGAACAAGTCTGTACCGGTAACAAAAACGCTTGCGTTTTTAACAAACTTCTGCTTGCTCAACAAAGTTTGTGGCAGCCTATATTGCAGGGTTACGTCTTTTAAACGAACCCAGTTGATGTTTTTCTCAATGAACAGCTCTTCACTCATACCGCTATAATAACTGTTTTGATAGAAAGGTGTTACCACAATGTTGTTTTTGGTTGGATTGGCCGTATTTTCTTTTCCATCCTGCAATACACCATTTACGATCCTAGGATTCAATCGGTCTAGGGTCATCATGCTCAAGCCTTTTTGGGTCAAGTAATGTTGTGTGGCATTTAGCACATCGCCACCTTTTCTCATGTCTAACAAGAAAGACAAAGAGAAGTTTTTGTAGGTAAAGGTATTGGTTATACCGATAGAAAAATCTGGCTGTCTGTCGTATCCTTTTCCAGGGCCCTGAATAAAGATAGAAGACCTTACCGGCAAACCGGTTGCAGGGTTAATCAAAATATCGCCATTGTTGTTTCTCAAGTAGAAATAACCGGTTAGCGAACGGGTAGAATAGCCAGGCGAGTTACCATTTCTCACGTTGCCATACACCCAGGTATCAGATACGTAAGACTCAGGCAGTGAGTTTGGCAGGGCCAATACCGTACCTTTTGCACTTTCGAAGTTGGTCAATACGTTCCAGCTGAAATCCTTGGTCTTGATTGGCGTACCTCTTACGGTAACCTCGATACCTTCGTTACGGGTTTTGGCACCGTTAAGGTTAAATAACACATAACCTGTTGCATAACTGCCCCTGATATCGTTTACAATCTGGTCTGAAGTTTCTTTGCGGTAAACCGTAAAGTCTAAGCCCAAACGATCGTTAAAAAAGGCCAATTCGGTACCCAGCTCGTAAGAACTTGCAAACTCTGGCTTCAAATCCAAGTTAGGGCCGGTAAAGCCATAACCAAAACCGCCGCCCACCGTAGTTTTGCTCTCTAGCGAAGGCACATAAGAATAAGGCCTGGCATCTTTACCTACATTGGCAAAGGCGGCCCTGATTTTACCAGAAGTAAAAATCTTGCTCAAGCCATCTTTAAATGCCGGCACATCAGTAAACACAAAACTTGCCGATACCGAAGGATAGAAGAATGAGTTAGCCCCGATCGGAATGGTAGAAGTCCAGTCGTTCCTGCCAGTTGCGGTTAAATAAAGGTAGTTTTTATAATTTAAGGTCGCTCTTCCGAACAAACTGAACAATCTTCGTTGCGTGATTGTCGATTTTGCGTTCCTTAAGGTTGGCGTAGTATTGTTGATAGACACGAAATTCGGATCTAAAAAGCCTTCGCCATATTGCGAATCGATAGAAGATTTCAAATCTTGAATAGCATTACCCAAGGTAGCGTCGATAGACAAATCGCTGGTGATTTTTTGCGAAGTCAGGTTCAACAAGTTTTGGATGTTCACGTTTCGCGTATTATCGTTCGCGATATCCAAAATACCTTGACGGCTAAAGCCCCTAGAGCTCTCTGGATGGCTTAACAAAAGGTTTCTGTTGTTGTACACATCAAAACCGATGTTAGATTTTAAGTTCAGCCATTTTACCGGCGTAACGGTAAACCCGAAGTTAGAAGTGATCCTGTTCTGGATCGAGTTGATTTTATTCTTATTGATATTAAAATAAGGGTTTTCTATTTCGGAGGTCAAATCTGTTGCTGTAGTAAACCTTCTTCTGGTACCTGCTGGCGTAAGGTAATCTTTGGCATTGTCTTCTTGCGGCCAAAGCAACAAACCAATTAGCGGACCGCCCGAGCCTTTAAAAGGCTGGTTATTCACTGCATAAGTATAGTTCATAGAAAGGTCTACTTTTAACCAATCGTTTATTTTGCCATTGGTTGAACCATTTAAGGTAAAACGCTCATAGTCTGAATTTGGCACTACACCGTTTTGGTCGGTGTAAGAACTCGAGATACGATAGGTTACATCTTGGCTGCCCCCATCAAAAGACAAGTTGTGCTTTTGGGTAAGCGCAGTTTGGAAAAAGCCGTCGATATTGTTGTACAGCACTGTTCCAGGCGCATAAGCCGGACCAAAGTACTGTAGGGTACCTGCACTGGCTACGCCACCAGTGCCCAGACCATAAACGCCTTGGATTTCTGGTTGGCTGCTGGTTTTTTCGATACGGAAACTGTTGCTATAGTTAATTGAACCTTTGCCTGCCTTACCTCTTTTGGTCGTAATAACGATGGCCCCGTTGGCGGCATCGATACCATAAAGCGCGGCGGCCTCAGGGCCTTTCAATACCACTAAGCTCTCAATGTCTTCAGGGTTGATATCGGCAGCACGGTTGGTAAAATCGACACCTCTATTAGAAAATGCCGTGTTCGAGCTGTTATCCGAATAGAAAGCCGAAGTATTCAGCGTTTTGTTGTCGATTGGCAAACCATCTACCACAAATAGCGGCTGGTTGCTGCCACTGATCGAGCTCACACCCCTGATGGTAATCGAGGTTGATGCGCCGGGTACGCCCGAAGAGCTGGTTACCTCTACCCCGGCAATCCTGCCTTGCAGGGCATTGATAAAGTTCTCTCTTTGGGTATTGGCCAAATCCTGGCCTTTTACCTCCTGTTGTGCGGTACCTAGAGATTTTCTAGACACCTTTTGTCCCAAAGCTGTTACCACAACTTCGTTAAGTGATTTAGAATCTGGAACTAAAGCTACGTTGATTACAGTGCTTGAGCCCACTGTTTTTTCTTGGGTTGTTAAGCCCAAATAGATGAATTGAAGTACATCTCCTTGTTTGGTTTTGATCGAGTACATCCCCGCCGGACTAGTCTGCACGGCTGTTTCTGTTCCTTTGATCTTTACCGTAGCACCCGGAATAGGCAGGTTATCCTCTGTAGAGGTCACCTTTCCCGTAACCGTTATTTGCTGAGCCATTACTTGAATAGCCAACAAAAACGTGCCCAAAAACAGCATGAGTAGTTTTTTTTTCATAAACGCCAATTTGGTTAATAATTTAAGTTTTGTTGTTGTTTTTTATCTTGCCGAAAACACGCAGTAACACGCAAAATAACAATTGTCAAGTAAATATGATAAATGTTTTTCAGTAAAAAAAGAAAACAAGTAACTATTTTGATAAGGTTCTGCAAACTATTATTGCACAAACCAGCAAAAACCCGCAGGATATTTTTATTTTCATATATTTATATCTTTACTAGTCCAAACAGCAAAAACCTATGTTAAAAAAAGAGAGACACGATTTCATCATGCGCCAGATCAACCTGCATAACAGGGTGCTCACGTCAGACTTGGTACAACTGCTCAATGTTTCTGAAGACACCATCAGGAGAGACCTACAGGAAATGTCAGACGACAACCTGCTGTATAAGGTGCATGGCGGCGCGCTTTCCAAATCGTACCACTCTTCTTTTGACGACAGTACCGTTTACGCCAAAGAAGCCAAAATAGCCATCGCCAAGAAAACAATTTCGCTTATTAAAGATGGCATGGTGGTGCTTACCGGTGGCGGAACTACCATTATAGAGCTGGTCAAGCAGTTGCCGGAGAGCCTTCAGGCCACTTTTTTTACCATTAGTCCGCTGGTAGCTGTAGAACTGGCCAAATATGCCCGCATCGAAGTCATCCTGATTGGCGGGCTCTTTTCCAAAAATTCGCAAATTACCTATGGCGGGCACGTCATCAATCAGCTTTCCGAGATTAACGCCGACCTGTGCCTGATGGGAACCAGTGCGCTACATCCACTAGATGGCCTTACCGATACCGATTGGGAAATCAACCAGTTGAAAAAAACAATGCTCAGCTGTTCCAGGAAATCGGCCGTACTGTGCATTTCCGAAAAACTGAATATTTCTTTAAGGCTAAAGGTGGCTTCTTTAGAAAATATAGACTATTTGGTTACCGAACTCGAAGCGAAAGATGCACAATTGGCCAATTATACGGCCAAATCGCTACAGATTCTATAACCTTTAGGCGGGCAGGCAGATTTTGCCCATGCACACCGAGGGTACGCCTTCGCGAGGCCCGAAATTGATCGGTTCTCCGGCAAGGGTTTCGTTGGCCAGCAAGGCAAACAACACGGCTTCCTTGGCATCTGGATGAATGCCCAACTCATCGGTGGTGCCAAAACGCACTTCTGGCAAAGCTTCTTTTAAGAGCTCCACCAATAAAGGATTGTGCAGCCCTCCCCCGCTCATGATGATACGTAGACCTTGCACCGAACCTGTTGTTTTTTTTACCGCCTGTACAATTCCTTGGGCCGAAAAATGGCAAAGCGTAGCCAATACATCTTCGTGGGACAAACCTGAAGTATTGCTTTGCGCCTGGGCCTTTAATAGGTAAGCCATGCTGAACAACTCTGGGCCTGTGGTTTTGGGGAAATCGGCATCGAAAAACTTATTGTCGAGCAAAGCTTCCAGAAGTTTTTTATCTGCTTTGCCACTTTTGGCAATGGCCGCATCCTGATCGTAATACAAGCCCGGATAATGCCGCTGTATGTATTGGTCCATCAGCGTATTGCCTGGGCCAACATCGGTAGAAAACACTTTGCCGGCATCCTTATCGCCTGGCAGATAGGTAAAATTGGCAATGCCGCCAATGTTCAGCATGAGCCTGTCTTCGCCTGTTGCCGAAAAAATCAAGTAGTCGCCATATACAGCCAGGGGCGCACCTTCGCCACCGGCAGCCAAGTGTTTTTGCCTAAAATCGGCAAGGGTAATGATGCCTGTTTTAACGGCAATATGATCGCCATCCCCTATTTGCAAAGTGGCATTCGGATAGCCCGCTTGCCCATGCAGCGATTGGGGTGCATGAAAAATAGTCTGCCCATGACTGGCAATGGCATCTACCGCTTCGGGTTTTACTCCCCATTGGCATAATGCTTCCAAAACCATTTCGGCATGCCTGAGGCCCACCAGCTCATTAAGCAGGCATACCTTTTCCAAATCGGCATCTTTTCTGGAAAAAACGCTTTTGATGTCGGCCTTAAACGCATCGGTATAAGGCAAAGTGATAAAATGAAGCACCTCGACTGCTGCTTGCCGGCCGCTGCCGCTGCACAGGCAAAGCGCAATGTCGAGGCCATCGAGCGAAGTACCCGACATGAGGCCAATGATTTTGCGTTCTTGTTGCTGGGCAATCTGATAAAGGCGGGCAAGCTGTGGATTCATGGCATTAAATTTCGATAAAGGTAAATAGCGCAAACGTATTCGCAGTAAATTTTGTCACGCTTTTTAAAAATACTCTATATATTTACTGCTCCGTTCACTAAACAACACAGATTAATGGCAAGATTAAATCTTTTAGAAGAAACGAGGTTCGAAAAACTACCTGTTACCGTATTCAAAACCCCGAAAGAAGCATCCTTAAACGTAGCCAATCGCATTGCGAACATCATTAAGGAAAAACAAAAAAACAACTTACCGGCCGTTCTGGGCCTGGCTACCGGCGCTACGCCAATTGGCGTTTATGCCGAACTGGTGCGCCTGCATAAAGAAGAAGGTTTGAGCTTTAAAAATGTAATTACCTTCAATTTGGACGAGTATTACCCGATGCAACCCAATGCCGCGCAGAGCTATGTAACCTTTATGAACGAAAACCTGTTCGATCATATCGATATCGAAAAGAAAAACGTACATATTCCGGATGGCACCCTGAAACTGGAAGAAATTCCGGCGTTCTGTTTAGATTACGAACGAAAAATCGGAGAATTGGGCGGTTTGGATATCCAGATTTTAGGTATTGGACGTACGGGCCACATCGGTTTTAATGAGCCGGGATCGGCGCCAAACTCTGGAACACGCCTGGTTACCTTAGACGATTTGACCCGCAGAGATGCAGCCAGAGACTTTGGCGGCAAATCTTTTGTGCCAACCAAAGCCATTACCATGGGTATCGGCACCATTTTTAAGGCTCGTGAGATTGTACTCATGGCCTGGAACAAGAAAAAAGCACCCATCATTAAAAAAGCCGTAGAGGGCGAAATGTCGAGTGATGTACCGGCTACCTACCTGCAGCTTTCTGATAACGTAGAGTTTATTTTAGACGAAGATGCCGCCTGCCTATTGACGCGTTTTGACACGCCTTGGCTGGTAAAAGACTGTGTATGGACAGAAGAACTAACCAGAAAAGCGGTGATCTGGCTGGCCAATACCTTGGGCAAACCGGTACTTAAACTCACCGAAGACGACTTCAACAACAACGGCATGGCCCAACTGGCCCTAGAAAAAGGTCCGGTTTACAACATCAACATCCATATTTTCAACAAGCTGCAACATACCATTACCGGATGGCCGGGAGGAAAACCTAACGCCGACGATAGCCAAAGGCCAGAAAGGGCCGAACCTGCCAAAAAAAGGGTGGTTATTTTCTCGCCGCATCCTGACGATGACGTGATTTCGATGGGCGGTACGTTTATCCGCTTGGTTGATCAGCACCACGATGTGCACGTAGCCTACCAAACTTCGGGCAATACAGCCGTTTGGGACGACGATGTGCTGCGCTTTATGGAGTTCAACATCGATTTTGCCGAAAGAATGGGTATCGATCAGCCGGAAATGAAAGAGGTTTACGACAAAATGCGCAAGTTTATTGAGCAAAAACAGCCCAACCAAATCGATACGCCAGAAATACAAAGCGTAAAAGGCCTGATCAGAAAAGGCGAAGCCATTGCAGGCGCCCGTTATTGCGGCTTGGAAGACGACCATATCCATTTCATGGCCTTGCCTTTTTACGAAAGCGGCAAAAACCAAAAGAACCCGGTTACCGAAGCCGATGTGATTTTGACCATGGAGCTGTTGCAGAAAATAAAGCCTCACCAGGTTTTTGCAGCCGGTGATTTTGAAGACCCGCACGGTACGCATATTGTTTGCTTCAACATTATACTCGAAGCTTTAAGGCGTTTGCAAAAAACCGAGGCATGGGTAAAAGACTGCTGGTTGTGGATGTACCGTGGTGCTTGGCTTGAATTTGAAACCTACGAAATTGAAATGGCCGTGCCATTGAGCCCGCAAGAAGTGGAGCGCAAGAAATTTGCCATCTTTAAGCACCAGTCGCAAAAAGACAGGGCCGTGTTTCCGGGCGACGATGCCAGGGAGTTTTGGCAAAGGGCCGAAGACAGAAACAGGGAAACAGCCAAAGCTTATGATAGTTTAGGCCTTGCCGATTACGAAGCCATGGAAGCTTTTGTAAGGTATAAGTTCTAGAAACCATACTTGCGAAGTTTTAAAAACTTCGCAAGCCTAACATCCGAAGAGTTATTTGCTACCGGCATCTAAAACTTCGGATGTTTTTTTTTGGAATTTATCTATATTAGTTCTCAATCTCCTTATTTATAAATTTCAAAAAATGGAAACCAAACCCCAGCGGCTATTGTCGCTCGATTTTTTTCGTGGCCTTACCGTAGCCACCATGATTTTAGTGAACAATCCCGGCGACTGGGGGCATATTTATGCGCCGCTAGAGCATGCCGAATGGAACGGCTGTACGCCAACCGACCTGGTATTTCCTTTTTTTCTTTTTATTGTAGGGGTTTCTATCGCCTATGCCATGGGCAGCAAGAAAACCGATCCCAAAAGCCACGGACAACTCCTCAAAAAGGCCTTCAGACGGATGCTCACCCTTTTTGCACTGGGCTTTATCCTGGCTATTTTCCCCAGGAATTTCCAAGATTTTAACCTGGTCGAATCGTTAAAGCATGTGCGCATACCAGGCGTATTGCAACGCATTTCGGTTGTTTTCTTTATTTCGACCCTAATTTTCCTCAAGCAATCGGAAAAAAGCATTTTCAGGACCATTATTTTGATCCTTGTTGCCTATTGGGCGTTGATGATGTTTGTACCGGTTCCTGATTTTGGACCTGCCAATCTGGAAAAAGAAACCAACTTGGGCGCTTGGTTAGACCGCACGCTGTTAACCGAAGCACATTTGTGGAAATCGGCTAAGACCTGGGATCCAGAAGGCATTTTGAGTACTTTGCCAGCCGTTGGCACCTGTTTGTTTGGAGTATTGGTTGGTGTTTACCTGAAACGCAAAGATGTTGAAGCGGCAACTAAAGTGGCTTGGTTATTCGCTACCGGCTTATTGTGCGTAATGGCCGGGTTGCTTTGGGACCTTGAGTTTCCGATCAACAAATCGCTCTGGACAAGCTCTTATGTATTGTATACCGGCGGATTGGCCACCATTGGCCTGGCGCTATCCTACTGGATTATAGACATTAACCAATACAACCGCTTTACCAAGCCTTTTGTGGTTTATGGGGTAAATGCCATAACGGTATTTTTCTTAACCGGATTAACACCGCGCTTGTTCAACATGATCAAAATCGATATGGCCGACGGCTCCAAACTAGGCGCATTGAGCTGGTTTTATCAAAAATTCTTTCCTCCCTATTTTTCGCCAATCAATGCTTCCTTGGCTTATGCAATTGTTTTCATCCTATTCTGGTATGTTATCCTTTGGATCATGTACAAGAAGAATATTATCATTAAGGTGTAACTATTAAAGCCCAAACGCTACTAATGTAATAAACGCGTTACTTGACTAAATTTATAAAACAAGCCATGAAAAACCACCATCAGATTCTGACATGGGGGCTGGTAGCCTTGCTATTTGCCCAGCCAGCAATTGCCCAGCAAAAAGCACCGGCCAAAAAACCAGCGACAGCCAAAACCGTACAAAAGGCTTCAACAGGCGCCTTGATCCCCAACGACCCCAATGTAAAAATTGGCAAGTTGCCTAACGGATTAACCTATTACATCCGTAAAAATACCGAACCTAAAAAAAGAGCCGAACTTTACCTGGCCAACAAAATAGGTTCGCTCATGGAAAACGACGACCAACAGGGTTTGGCGCATTTTACCGAACACATGGCCTTTAACGGCACCAAGGATTTTCCAAAAAACGAAATCATCAATTACCTGCAAAAGGCAGGCGTTCGTTTTGGTGCCGATTTGAATGCTTATACTGGCTTTAACCAAACCGTTTACCAATTACCAATTCCAACAGACAGCATCGAGGTTTTCAAAACCGGCTTCAAAATCTTGGCCAACTGGGCCGGAAAAGTAAGCATGAACGGTGCCGACATCGACAGCGAAAGGGGCGTTATTATTGAAGAAGATCGCCAACGTGGCAAAAATGCGCAACAAAGGATCAGCAACCAGCTGTTGCCTTTTCTGTTGGCCAACTCGCGCTATGAAAAACGCATCCCGATTGGTAAGGTTGATATTTTGAACAACTTTACCCACGATAAAATCCGTTCTTTCTACGCCGATTGGTACAGGCCAAACCTTCAAGCCGTTATTGCTGTAGGCGATTTCGATGTAAACGAAGTAGAAAACCTGATCAAAGCCAATTTTTCTGACCTCAGCAATCCTAAAAATGCCAAACCAAGGCTCAATTACGATTTGCCAGACAATGTACAGCCCTTGGTCAAAATCGTTACCGACAAAGAGCAGCCTTACAACGTAGCCCAGGTTATTTATAAACACCACGAAGGCCCTACAAAAACGACCGCAGATTTCAAAAACGACCTGATCCAAAGCATGATCAATAACATGCTGGGGGCCCGTTTGCAGGAAATTACCCAAAAAGGCAATGCACCTTTCTTGTTTGCGCAAAGCAACTACGCTCCTTACCAAGGAGGCCTGGTTTGGGGCATCAGCGCACTTCAAACCATCGCAGTAGCTAAAACCGCTGGCGGATTGGCAGATGCCCTGAGCGCCGCCTTGGCAGAGAACGAACGCATGGCCAAATTCGGCTTCACCAACAGCGAGTTCGAAACCGTAAAGAAAAAAGTAGAAGCAGGCATAGAAAAGCAGTACAAGGAAAAAGACAAAACCAAATCGGCGGTTTATGTAAACCAATACCTGGAAAATTTCCTGGTTGGCGCCAGCATGCCATCGGCCGATTATAATTATAATGAAACCAAAAAAATACTTCAAAGCCTAACCTTGGCAGAAGTTAATGCCATGGCCAAAAGCCTGGTTACCCAAACCAATCAGGTAATCGTGGTACAGGCTCCAGAAAAAGAGGCCAAAGACCTCCCAACCGAGGCTCAATTGCTCGCCGTGCTTAAAAATGCGGGCAACAACGTAAAACCTTATGTAGACAATGCGGTAAACAAACCGCTTTTGGCCACTAAGCCAGCTGCAGGCAAAATTGTAAGCGAAAGCAAAAACGACAAAGTGGGCGTTACCAGCCTAACCTTAAGCAACGGCGTAAAAGTGGTGCTTAAACCTACCGATTTTAAAAACGACCAGGTTATTTTCTACTCCTTCGCCAAAGGTGGCTCGTCGCTGGCCAGCAATAGCGATTATCAGTCGGCCGAAAACGCCAACCTTATTGCACAAAGCGGCGTAGGCGAGTTTAACCCTACCCAGCTCACCAAATACCTGGCTGGCAAGGCGGTATCGGCCAGTGCCTACATCAATTCAGAATACCAAGGATTTTCGGGTAGCAGCACACCTAAGGACCTCGAAACCGCATTCCAGCTGATTTATGCCTATGCCACCAATCCGCGCAAAGACGTTGAAATATTCAATAAGAACATCAGCGATTTTAAGGTAATTACAGCCAACAAAAACAGTAGCCCAACCAGCGTATACGCAGATACCGTACAAGCGGTAATGTCCAATTACAACAAGAGGGGGATGCCAACTACGCTGCAAGACATCGACAACATCTCGCTTGACAAGGCCTTTGCCTTTTACAAAGATCGTTTTGCCGATGCAAGCGGACAAACCTTTGTTTTTGTCGGGAATTTTGACGTTGAAAAAATAAAGCCCTTTCTTACGACTTATTTGGCCAGCCTGCCAGCATTGAACAGGAACGAAAACTTTGTGGACCTTGGCCTTAATCCGCCAAAAGGCAAAGTAAGCAAAACCGTATACAAAGGCCTGGAAGACAAAGCCACCGTACAATTGTATTTCCATGGCGATTACGATTATAATGCTGATAACAACACACAGTTAGAAGCCTTAAAAAGTGCCTTGGAAATCAAAATCCTAGAGCGTTTGCGCGAAAAGGAAAGCGGTGTTTACAGTCCGGGCGTACAGCTCAGCGTAGAAAAATACCCTTCAGCGCATTATTATTTCACCATCTCTTTCAACTGTGCCAAGGCTAATGTAGACAAGCTGATCAATGCTGCGCTAGACGAGGTGAACTCGTTCAGGCAAAATGGCGCTACCGAAGAGGATATCAAAAAATTCAAATCGGAAGAACTAAGGCAAGAAGAATTGAGCCTCAGGGAAAACGGTTTCTGGCTAAGCTACCTGGCTAACCGCCTCAAATATGGCGAAAGCCTTGAGCAGGTATTGAGCGACAAAGACCGCGTAAACAGCGTAACCGTAGCCAGCACCAAAACTTCGGCGCAAAAATACCTCAGTGGCGATAATTATATCCGCCTGGTATTGGTTCCAGAGAAATAATCGTAAAATTACAAGGGGTGTATAGTTTCAGGCCATACACCCCTTTTCTTTTTGGCCATGAACAGCACACTACATATTTTAAACGGCGATGCTACCCGGCACATTTTTGAGCAAACAGCCTTAAAAGGCGATGTTGTGGTCTGGCGCGAAATTTTATCCGAAGGACCTGTTTCAACAACCGATCTCTGGCCAACCCGGGCCAAATGGATCAGTGAAACTTATGGCGAAACAACCACTGCCTACCAACAAAAAGTACTTGCCGAAATAGAGAAGTTAAACCATCTTGGCCAGTACAACGAACTTGTGCTTTGGTTCGAGTACGATTTGCTTTGCCAAATCAACCTGAGCTGTATTTTAAACATCCTCCATCAATCGGCCAAACAATTGCCCGGCATCTACCTGATCTGTCCAGACCATTTCGACGGCATGCCTAATTTTAAAGGCCTGGGCGAGCTTAACCCGCAACAGCTGGCTAGTTTATGGGCCAGCCGGATCAAATTGCACCAAAGCGATCTGGCCCTTGCCAGCGAGGCTTGGCAATTCTATGTAGAAAATAACCCTGAACAACTCGAAGCCTTCCTTAATCGTGATTTTGGCCAATTGCCTTTGCTCAGAAAAGCACTGCAGGCACACTTGCTACGTTTTCCACAAACACCCGATGGTCTCAACCACATCGAAAAAACACTGCTCGAAATCATTGATTCGGGTACACACAGCAAACCCGCAATCTATCAGGCCTTTGGAGAAAGGGAACCCATTTATGGGCTCACCGATTTACAGTTAGGCCACATCTTAAACCAATTGCAAAGCAAAGGCAAGATGACGGCAACCCTAACATCTTAATTACTTGGCTTGTATGCCAACCGGTCCGCTTGGCTCGCTTTCGTTCTTTAAACGATCCAGTGCCGTGACCAAATAATTGTAGCGTTTACCCTTTTCCACATTGGTATCCAGGTAAAAAGTAAAATCTTCAAAACTAATATGCACGATGTTTTTGGCATCCAAAATGGAGATTTTCTCGCCTTCTTCAAAGCGGTACACCACGTAGCCCGATGCCGTTTCGCCATCTTTGGCCTTTAAAGGCTTCGTCCATTTCAGGCTTACGCCCTCCGCTTCGGCTTCGGCAGTCAGGTTTTGTGGCTGGTTAGGCATCACATCGTCTAGCCAAGGCATTTGTGGTGGCAGGGCCGGATATTTGTACAAATCGTTGCGCAACGAATCGGCAACCGCCCGAGCTACAGTAGAAAGCGATTTGGAACTGAAAAATACGCTGCCTTGCACGCGGTTGTTGGCCCTGATGTATCTGATCTGGTTAGGAATTTCGCTGAGCTTGCCCCAGGCAGCTTCCTGCCTCGAAGGCATGCCGTGCACCAGATAGGCCGCCTGCCCAATGTAGAGGTGCCTGCCATAAGTATTATTGCTCCACCAATCGAGCAGCACGCCAAAAGGTGCCGCCTGACGGCTAAACGTAAAGTAAATCTGCGGATTGATATAATCTACCCAGCCCTCTTTAATCCATTTCCTCGAATCGGCATAAAGCTCTCCGTAATTGGAAAGGCCATTGGTTTTAGAGCCTAACGTATCTTCTCGGTAGTTGCGCCAAATGCCAAAGGGGCTTACGCCAAACTTTACGTATTTTTTATAATGATGCACGCTGTCGTTCACCATTTTAATCAGCAGGTCTACATTGTTTCTGCGCCAATCGTCTATATTGGTAAATCCGTTCGGGTATTTGGCAAAAGTTGCACTGTCTTTAATGGTTTGTCCGGCAATGCGGTAGGGATAAAAATAATCGTCGAAATGTACGCCATCAATATCGTACTCTTTAACTACGTCTAAAATTACCTGCGTAATATAGTCCCGCACTTCGGGCAATCCCGGGTCGAACAGCTTCTGGCCGCCGTAGGTATAGAACAGCTCGGGCCGTTTTCGGGTAATGTGTTCCGGACTGGTTACTGCATTGGCACTCATGGTAGCACGATAGGGATTAAACCAGGCGTGCAGTTCCATGCCCCTTAAATGAGCCTCTTTAATGGCAAATGCTAAGGGGTCATAGTCTTGCGTAGGCGCCAATCCCTGCTTGCCCATCAGCCAGTGGCTCCACAACTCGCGCGATTTTGCATAAAGTGCATCTGCCGTAGGCCTGATCTGCAACATTATCGCATTAATTCCGTTCTTTTTATGTTGCTCCAGAATACCTATCAGCTCTTGCTTTTGCTGATCAACGGAAAGGCCTGGCTTTGAGGGCCAGTCGATATTGGTTACGGTAGCTACCCACACACCCCTAAACTCTCGTTTTGGAGTAATTTTTGTGGTAGTTTGCGCTGTTAGGGAAAATGAGGTTACTAATGAAAGTAAAAGTGCAATAAAAGGGCTTTTATTCATTATTTGGTTTGGTAATAGCAAATATGTTCGGTTTAAATTTTGTAGTCGTAAAGGTACACCTTGGTGTTAAACTTTATAAGTAAACGGTTTTTTCTAAAAAATCTGATACAAAAACATTGCAAATTTAAGCTTTTCATTTTTTTATACTATGTTAGCCTCCCCGTAAAATGAAAATTAAATTAAAGTTTATTGCCTTCGCTTTGATGTCAGTAAAAATTAATGACTATGCAGAATCAGGATCCCGTAAATAAAGTTGATAGGAATAAGGTCTATTTTTTGGTTGTTGTTATCGCCGCGCTCTTGGGCATCAACGCCTATCTCTATTTCAAAGACAAACAGCAAAGCAGCCGTTTTGTTACCGTAAACACCGAAAAAGACCGGCTTAAACTCGAGGTTGAAAAAATAGAAGTAGAATTAGACCGCGTAAATGCCATTAATGTAAGCCTGAGCGAAAAACTGCAGTACGAACAGAAGCTGGCCCGCGAAAAAATAGCCGAACTTAAGCTGGCCTTGCAAAAGGGCGAACTCACCCAGGGCGACCTTGACAAGGCGCAGGCACAGGTAAAAGAGCTGAGGGAATTTGTAAAGAACTACAACGACCAGATCATCAGGCTCGAAAAAGAGAACTCTTACCTTAAATCAGAGCGCGACAGCCTGAAGAACACCGCCAACGCCATTAACCAAAAAGCACAAAGCCTAGAGCGCGAAAACGAAAACCTGAGCGCAAAAGTAAAGGTGGGGGCCGCCTTAAAGGCGGCCAAAATAAACATTACCGCATTTAAGGTCAAAAGCAGCGGCCGCCTGGTAGAGGTAACCCGAGCCAGCACAGCCCAAAAGCTGGTGATCGACTTTTCTATTGCGCCCAATACCCTGGCCGAAAAAAACTACCATAAAATCTATCTTCGTGTATTTGATCCGGCAGGCAACCTCATTGCCAATGGCAACAACCTGTTTGAAGCCGACGGACAACAGATGCAGTACAGCAGCGCCATCGAGATTTCGTACAACGATGACGATACGGCTTATAAAATCGACTGGACCAATCCAAAAGAGTTTATGAAAGGCGCCTATGCCGTTATTCTTTATGCCGATGGCTTTGTGATGGGCAAAGACCAGATCGTACTCAAATAGCTAAACCAAAGGGAAGCTGAAGTAGAACGTAGTTCCGTTATTTACTTCCGACCGAAACTCTATTGTTCCACCCGCATTCTCTGTGGCCTGTTTAACAAAGGCCAAGCCCAGACCTGTACCCGACGATTTGGTGGTAAAGTTTGGCACAAAGATTTTATGCTGCAGGCTTGGATCTATGCCTTTGCCATTGTCTTCAACTTCGATGTAAACCTTTTTTTCGTCGTTGATGAGGTGTATTTTGATGGCACATCTTTCGCGGCCTTCCGAGGCTTCTATCGCATTTTTAAGCAGGTTATTGAAGGTGCGCAGCAACTGGTCCTTATCTCCTAAAACCACGATGTTTTTATTGGTACGGTTAATTACCGCAATCTCTATATTATCGGCCGTATTGAATACCGCAATAGCCTGTTCGATAACCGGCAACAGCTCCAGGTTTTCGAGCTTGGTATCGGGCATTTTGGCAAAGTTCGAAAACTCTGAGGCAATGGTAGCCAAGCTATCAATCTGCTCTACGAAAGATTTGTTGAAGCTCGCAAACTTTTTCTCAAAATTGGGATCTTTTTCCTTCCATGATTTTTCCAACAGCTGAACGCCCAATTTTAAGGGTGTAAGCGGGTTTTTGATTTCGTGCGCCACCTGTTTGGCCATTTCGCGCCAGGCACTTTCTCGTTCGGAGCGGGCCAGCTTATTGGCACTCGCCTCCAGGGCGGCAATCATTTTATTATACTCTTTAATCAAAGACCCGATTTCATCCTGCCGATGCCAAACAATGGGCTGGTTCTTCTGACCCAGTTTGGTCTTTTTGATGCTCTCTTGTATAAAAGTAAGCGGGTTGGTGATCTGGTTGGCCAAAAATACTGCCAATACGCCAATAAGCACGAATACCAAAGCGTAGATGTTGATCAGTGTATTGATAAACAAACCTATTTTCGCCTCATAATCTTCTTCGTTCGAATAATACGGAATGCCGATGTAGGCAACGGTCTGATTCTGTGCATTACGGATCGGCGCATAGGCTGCCGCATATTTGAAATTGCCTATTCTTTCTGCAGTATTCAAATATTCTGAGCGCTGCTTCAGGTGTAGTTCAATATAGGCTTTGGAGGCCATTTTCCGGCCCAAAATACCATAATTGTACATTTTTGGCAAAGAGGTAAGGTATAAATCGCCATTGGTGAGGTAAAGGTTCAGGAACGACGCGTTCACATCGGCAAACTGGCTAAATGCCGATTCGGCCTCGGCATCTTTCTTAAGCATGCCGCTGTTCAAGATCTGGCGCTCGTAGGAAAGCTGTACTTTCCTCAGCTTTTCTCTGATAGCCCCCTCCTGCTGCTTCAGGTATTCGTCTTTGATGTAAAAGAAGGTAGTCCAGCCCACAATAAGCAAGGTGGCCACAACCGACAACACAATGGAGAACTGGATGCGGGTTTTATAAAGAATCTTATTGGCATTGATCATCAGGTAGCGATTAAGGCTGAACCAGCCTCCCTGGTTACTGTTGATGTTTTTGACCAGCCACATAAAAACATACAGCAAGATGCCAAACAAGATAAATACCAGAAAAAAGAAAGACAAAGTAGCCAAGCGCACTACATAAGGAATTTTGCTCTTGGTAATGACAATCAGTTTCGAGGCATCTGGCTTATAGATGGCATGGCTATAGCTGGTTCCATCGGCCGTATCCTCATTCAAAAATTCGACCTTGCCAATGCTCCCCTTAAAATCCTGGTTAACCATGTCGTAGGTGTAGGTACCCGACTGGCCGTAAAGCTTGTTGTCTTTATAAAATGCGAATGAATAATCGCTAAAGTCCTCATCGCTTTTAAGCTTGCCGTCTATTAGCAATTCAGGGAAGTGGCTATTCGAATCATAAGGCTGCGACTTGAGTTCGATCACCATACTGCCCAACAGGTTTTTGCCTTCGAGGATCGGAATAATGCAAAAATAGCTCTGAAAGCCAAAGGTATTGTTAATGCGATAGGCAAATTCTGTTTCCTGTACTTTTACTGCACCCGACCTTACCAGGTCCCTAAACTTCGAAAAGGGAATTACTTCTTCCTTTTTCAAGGTCGAATCCTGGTTGTTATACTCGTACATCCTGTAATCGAAGCGCGACAAATAACCATCGAGGTATCTTTTAACAATGTAATTGTGGAAACTGTTGGTTTGACTAAGCAATGGGCGTTTAAAATAGTCGACCACCAGCGAATCGGACGAGACACCTTTTTCAAAGCTATCAATCGAATTGATAACTTTCGGATCGTCTGAATAAGGAAGCTTCTCGGCAATGGTGGCCCTGATGCCCCTTTCCTTGATGTCGATATATTTGATGTATTTAATGGCGGTTAAAAAAGCCATGCACAGGAACAAAGTGGCAAAAATACCGATAGAAAACCGTCGATGTTGTATATAGCCGTTCCAGGCAATGATAAAAATGAACAGCGCGTATACCAGGAAGAAAACATTAAAATCGTCGATGACCTTGTACACAAAATAAACGGCCAGCAAAGCCAGGAAAATAAAAAGGCGTTCGCGGTTGTTAAAATGGAATTGCTTGCTCAGCTCGATGATGACATTAACCAGCAGATAAACATTAAACCACACCAGACAGAGAATGAAGATACTTGTCCAACTGATCCAGCCCATGTTGATGATATTGGTGATATCAAAGTTGATCTTTGAGTTATAAATCAGGCCAAAAAACACATCGTCAACCAAAAAACCGATATAAGCCAATACCAATAAGGCCAGGATATGAAACAGATAGCCAAAAAGCCTGCTCTGGGTTATGCTTTTGGGGAAATGGTACTTATAGCGATGCACGTACACAAAAAGCGAGACCCAGGTAATGGCAAGCACGTTCAGCAACAAATCGCCCAGGGAGGGCAAAAAATCGCTTTCTGCATAAATGGATGGGCTAAAGATTTCGAGGTTAAACTGGTGGTTAAACCAAAAGAACTGCAAGTCGGTAAGCCTTACGGCTGTAAAAAAAATGGCAAGCACCAAGGTGGCCGATAAAATAAAGCCCCTTTTGGCTAGCCACGAGCAATACGAATTGACAAAGATACAGATGCTGAGCAGGCCGGTTATCCAAAGCCAAAGCTGAATGGTGCTGTAAATATTTTTAGAGTATTCTTCGCTCAGCTTGACCGGAAAAAGGTATTCCTTGTGGATGTTGAAAATCTCGGTAATGTCTTTGTCCGTAAAAGTGGCCAGGTCTAGGCTGTTATTGGCAAAAAGCTCAGGCGCGATCTGGTTTTTGAGGTATTGGTTCTCAATGCTGAACTGTGTTTTTACGGTAATGAGGAAAACAAAAATATGATCATCGACCGTTTTTTTGATTAGTTCATACCAGCCGTTAGACAGCTGACTAAATGAAGTACCTTCCTTTAAACGCTCTACATTGGCCGGAAAGGCCTTGGCAGAGCTCCAAAAATCGAGGATGCCGTTCTGGTAAACCAGCACGTTGATGCCCTGTTCGCGGTAATCGTTAATGAATTTAACGGCAAGTTTGTCGTCTTTATACAGCGATTGGAGTTCGGCCAGCTTCTCCGGATCGGAAAGATATTGTTGTACAATGCGTTCTTTGGCCGAAAGGTTACGCTGCAGCTCGCCGGCTTCGTGCAAAAGGAGATCGGTTTGGGTAATCGAATTATCGAGCGACAATGCCGTTACAATACAGCAAAGGCCCAAAATCAATAACAGAAACCTAATTTTACCTCCAATACTCACGTTAAAGTTTAATTTAGTTAGGGTATTTATCAAAGCGCATTGCCTTGGCCATGCCAAAGCAATGCGTTAGGCACAGCATATTTTAGGCCAAAGATGCGCTGCTGGTCTGTGTTTCTCTATTTACTTTTTTCACCAGTCCCTGCAGCACGTTGCCTGGGCCAACTTCTACAAATTCTGTAGCGCCATCGGCAATCATGTTGGCTACGGTTTGTGTCCACCTTACAGCACCGGTTAATTGGGCAATCAGGTTAGCTTTAATCACTTCGGGATCGGTGGTAGGCTGGGCATTCACGTTTTGGTAAATTGGGCATACCGGGGCCGAAATCTGCGTTTGTTCGATAGCCGCCTGCAACTCCAGTTTGGCGGGCTCCATCAATGGCGAGTGGAATGCACCACCAACGTTGAGTTTCAAAGCTCTTTTGGCACCGGCTTCGGTTAGTTTCTGGCAAGCCAGGTCAACACCTTCAATACTGCCCGAAATTACCAGCTGTCCGGGGCAATTGTAATTGGCCGGCACAACCACTTCGTCAATTTCGGCACAGATCTGTTCAACCACTTCATCGGCAAGGCCCAAAATGGCGGCCATGGTTGAAGGTTGGATTTCGCAGGCTTTTTGCATGGCATTGGCACGTGCCACTACCAATTTAAGGCCATCTTCAAAAGAAAGCGCATTGGCGGCCACCAAAGCAGAAAATTCGCCCAAGGAGTGCCCGGCAACCATATCAGGCTTAAAGCTGCTGCCCAATACTTTGGCCAAGATAACCGAATGCAGGAAAATGGCAGGCTGGGTTACATTGGTTTGTTTAAGTTCCTCGTCGGTACCGCCAAACATGATATCGCTGATGCGAAACCCCATAATCTCGTTGGCCTTCTCAAATAATTCTTTGGCCATCGGGTTTTCGTAAAGGTCTTTGCCCATACCCGAAAACTGGGCACCTTGCCCTGGAAAAACGTATGCTTTCATACTTACAGATTTAAACCGGCGTTGGCTTGAAACCATGCCATTACCGGCCTCTATTTTTTGTTTAAGGTTTATTGATAAATGTTTTCGGCCATTTTGGATATTGTTCTCCGAAATGGCCTTATTGAAATTCGTTTAACTAGTGCAGGCTTGCTGTAATTAACCTCAAAAACTCTGCTCTTGTTTTATCGTTGCTGATAAACTCGCCGGTAAATGCCGATGTGGTTGTTACCGAGTTCTGTTTTTGTACGCCACGCATAGCCATGCAGAGGTGCTTGCACTCAATAACCACTGCAACGCCCGACGGCTGCAGGGTTTCCTGGATGCAGTCTCTGATTTCGTTGGTCAGGCGCTCCTGCACCTGTAGCCTGCGTGCAAAGGCATCAACCACTCTCGGAATTTTACTCAGGCCAACAATATGTCCGTTAGGGATATAGGCAATATGCGCCTTGCCAAAGAAAGGCAGCATGTGGTGCTCGCACATGGAGAAAACCTCGATATCTTTCACCACAACCATTTGGCTATAATCTTCTTTAAACATGGCCGAGCGCAGGATTTCGTCCGGCTGGATATCATAGCCATGCGTTAAATACTGTAGGGCCTTGGCCACTCGCTCTGGTGTTTTAACCAAACCTTCGCGGGCAGGGTCTTCGCCCAATTGGGCCAAAATATCTTTATAATGGGTAGCTACCGAGTTGATTTTATCATCATCATAGCGGTCTATTTTCTGGTAGCCCAATACTTCTTCGTCGTGGTCGTATTTGTCGTGTTCCATATAAATGCTGTTAACCGAAGTATTCAACAAAGTTGTTTTCGGTCTCGTAAATCTTAATACTGTGCAATTGTGCGCCGCTTTCGGTAATAGGCGCAAGGAGTTCCTGCCAAATGGCGATGGCTAAATTTTCTGTAGAAGCCAGTTTGTCTTTCATAAAATCTACATCCAAATTAAGGTTTTTATGATCGATTTTATCAACTACGTAGGTATTGATTACATCTTTTAGCCATTTGAGGTCTACCAAAAATCCGGTTTCCGGATTTACTTCCCCTTTTACGGTTACATAAAGCTGGTAGTTGTGCCCATGCCAATTGGGGTTGGCACATTTGCCATACACTTCGGTATTTTTGTCGGGGCTCCAATCGGCTCTCGACAGCTTATGGGCGGCATTAAAACTTGCTTTTCGGGTTATATAAATCATTGCTTACAAATAAAAGGCAAATATACGGATAAATGGCCAAGCCTATGCCCTAATTTGCCTAAGGCACAATATCCGGATAAATAAGCAAACAAAAAATGTTAAATTTACCTGATGAAATTATTGGTAGTTGCTGCCACCAGCGCAGAAATCAGCGGTCTTTACCAGCATTTTGGACTGGCCGAAGCCAACTTTGTGCAAACGCCCAAATTTGACATCTTGATTACAGGCGTGGGCATGACGGCCACGGCCTTTGCCTTAGGCAGACAGCTCAACCCAAGCTATGGCTTGGTGCTGAATGTTGGCATTGCCGGCAGCTTTGACCCAACACTGAAGCTGGGCAGCCTGGTCAACATCACTACCGATATTTTTGCCGAACTGGGTGCAGAAGACCATGATTCGTTCTTGAGCATCGACCAATTGGGCTTTGGTACCTCTACCTATTTCAATAATTATGCAAAGACATCGCCAGCCGTAGACCAATTGCCCAAGGTAAAAGGCATTACCGTTAACCAAGTACATGGCCAAACGCAGAGCATTGCCCTAGCCAAGACACGTTTTGAGCCGCAAACAGAAAGCATGGAAGGCGCCGCCGTGTTTTACGCCTGTAGCCAACTGAACCTACCCTGCCTACAGGTAAGAAGCATTTCCAACTACGTTGAGCCCAGAAACCGGGAAAGCTGGCAAATTGGATTGGCCATTCAAAACCTGAACAGCTGGCTCATCAATTTCGTGACAAACGACAGGAAATGAACTGGACATGACGATTGAAATTACATTTAACTTTATTTTTACGGCATGAAACTTACCCTTGGCTTTTCGCCCTGCCCTAACGATACTTTTATCTTTGATGCGCTGATCCATGGCAAAATAGATACCGAAGGTCTCGAATTTGAGGTAACTTTTGACGATGTGGAAACGCTGAACCAAAAGGCCATGCAGGGCCAGCTCGACATTACCAAGCTCAGTTTCCATGCTTTTGCCTATGTGGCCAACAGCTATGCGCTTTTAGATGCAGGCAGTGCGCTCGGTTTCGGCGTAGGACCCTTGCTCATCTGCAAAAAAGAATACCAAGAGCAGATCCTCTCCAATCTCCAATCTCCAATCTCAAATCTCAGAGTTGGCATCCCCGGGCAATATACCACGGCCAATTTTTTGTTGGGGGTAGCCTTTCCGCAATTAACCAACAAACAGGAAATGGTATTTTCGGGCATTGAAGATGCCTTGCTGAACGAAACCATAGATTTAGGTCTTATCATCCACGAAAACCGCTTTACCTATCAGGAAAAAGGCTTGCATAAGGTGGTTGATTTGGGCAGCTATTGGGAGCAGTTAACGGGTTGCGCCATTCCGCTTGGAGGCATTGTGGTTAACCGCAGGTTGCCGGTAGAAGTACAGCAGCAAATCAACCGGCTGGTGCGTCAATCTGTAGAATTTGCATTCGCCCACCCCAAATCGGGCATCGAGTTTATCCGTAAGCATGCACAGGAAATGGAAGAAGCCGTTATGTACAAGCATATCGAACTGTATGTAAACGACTATTCTGTTGATTTGGGCACCGCTGGGCGCAAAGCGATAGACACCTTGTTTGGCATGGCTACCGAACGCGAAGTGATTCCACCGATCGGCCAGCCTCTTTACGTCAATCCTTAAAAATCGGCCTATCCCTTTTAACTATTGGTTACAAGGCCCTTCCGGGATCTGCTTGCTGATTTTGAGCAGTTTGGTAACCACCATCGTCGAATCATAGTCGCCGGTAACCGTTGTGGTATCAGACTTGATAAAGTGACATTCTGCCTCGATATAAACCGGTGTATAAGGTTTTTCGAAGCCCAGGTTGCTATAGGCCAGTTCGAGCGTTTTGGCACTATCAATTACCCAATATTCGCGTCCTTCCTCGCAATCGGTAAAAGACCTGATTTCTGGTCCAAAGCTATAAAGCCCCTTGGCAACAACGGCTGTTTTTTGGCCAGAATCACTTGATTTATTGCGGTTGCAGGCCGCCAATACAAACAAGGAAGCAAATAGAGCGAGCAGGAGACTTTTATAGGTGTTCATGTTTTTAAAGGTCTTGATTTAAATGGTCTATTTTCTTTACGCTTAAATTTGATGCCAAAGCTGATGCAATAAAAGAAAAAAAGCTAACCGTTACGAAAACCAGCACAAAATCTTTCCACTTGAAAGCGATTGGGTAAGCATTGCTGATCAATAAATTTGATTCGCCCATTTTTACCCAGCCGTAATGCTGCTGCAACAAGCAGAACAAGAATCCGATTAACAGGCCAAAGATACAACCTGTTAAGGTGATCATCATACCTTCTGCCAAAAAAATTCGCTTAATTAGCTTTTTTCCGGCCCCAAGGCTGTTCAGCACGGCAATATCTTTAAGTTTATCGATCACCAGCATGGTTAACGAACCAATAATGTTGAAAATGGCAATGATTAGAATAAAGGTCAGTATGATGTACACCATCCACTTTTCTGAACCCAAAACATTATACAGCGCTTGGTTCTGCTGTACCCTGTTCTTTACTAAGTAAGAAATTCCCAGTTTATCCTCAATTTGTTGCTTAAATTTCTCAACATCCACCCCGTCATTCAAATTGATTTCGATGGCACTCACTTTTTTTTCTTCGCCAAGCAACTGCCTTGCGAAAGACAAGGGCACGATAACCAAGTTATCAAAATCCTGTTGGATTTCAAATACACCCGAAGGCGGGATATTCAGCACGGTAAAATCGTCCATCGGATTGATAGAACTTGCCCGAACATCTTTTTTGGGCGAATAAATCTGCAGTTGTTCAAAAGGATCGCTCGAATTAATGCCCAAATAAGCCTGCAGGGCCGAACCAACCACCGCATTTGGCCCGTTTCTGTTTTCGAGCACAAAATGGCCCTCCAGCATCACGGCATCTAAGCTTTTATTTTTCAGGAAATCGTTACTTACCCCCTTAATCAAGGCCGGCGACTGTTTTTCGTTGTACCTGACCAATGCATTTTCCGAAAGCACCTCGGTGTACGAGAAAATCGACTTATCGTTGCGCAATGTCTGCAAATCAGCTGTATTCGGGTCAAATGTCTTCCCTTTTGCCGGTTCGATCAGAATTTGAGGCGTAATGGTATTGAACATGTTGAGCACCACTTCCTCAAATCCGTTAAATACCGACAAAATAATAACCAAGGCCGTGCTGCCTACAAAAACACCAACCGCCGAAATGGCCGAAATGATATTGATGGCATTGGTTGATTTTTTTGCAAAAAGATACCTGCGGGCGATATAAAATGCGGTGTTCACTTGACAAATATACGGAAAAGGTTCAAGGTGGAAGGAAGAGGTTAAAAGGCCTATAGAACCCAGCCTATCTGCTCTCGGCGCTTACATCCTACCTTAAGAAAGGATTGTTCAGCTTTTCAAAACCTATGGTAGTAGAAGGGCCGTGGCCCGGAAACACCTCGCAATCGTTGGGCAATACAAACAGTTGTTGTTTAATGCTGTTGATCAGTTGCTGGTGGTTTCCACCCGGAAGATCGGTACGGCCTATGCTTTGATGGAACAGCACGTCGCCTCCGATCAGGAAATTCTCTTCCCTGGCATAAAAGCAGAGATGCGCAGGCGAGTGGCCCGGGGCAAAAATCAGCTCCAGCTGGCTGTTGCCAAAATAAACGGTACCACTTTCAGGCAAAAAGGTCTCCGGCTCTGGCGAAAGTTCGTAACGCATGCCCATTTGTGGCGCATAACCAGGTACGGCTTGTAAAATGTACAGTTCGCCTTGGTGAAACTGCGGTTTCAACCCCCAATGGTCAAATACAAACTTATTGCCCAGCACATGGTCAATATGGCAATGTGTATTGAGCAAAAGCACCGGCTTTAAATCGTTTTCGTTGATAAACGAGGCCAACTGGTTCTGCTCTCTCCCATCGTACATGCCCGGATCTATAATTACGCATTCCTTGCTTTCATCAAACAAAACATAAGTATTTTCCTGGTAAGGATTGAAAGTAAATTTTTGTAAACTGATCATCTTAGTGTTTTAAAATCCAATTAGCGATATCTTCTATGACGTATAAAGGCACATTTGCCGGAGTTTCGTACTCGGCAGGCGTACTGAGCGCGCCCTCTCCCTCGGTGTACAAATGGTTAAGCTTGGGATAGCTTTTAATGGTTACATTTTTGTTTTTGCCCAGTTCGGTTCTCCAAATAGCAAGGTCTTTTAAGGTAACCTGATAATCTCTTTCGCCCTGCAACACTAAAATGGGCAATCGAAGTGCTTTTGCCACTTTAACCTGGTTATATTGGTTAAGGTTGGTAAAGTAACTGGCCTCAATGCCCATTATCAGTTTATGCTGGTCTTTAACCGTATCGGCGTGCGTAATTTCATCGGCCAAATGGAGCTGTTTTTGTAGCTGCTCCTGATCTTTGATGAGGTAAGCAAACTGGTCTTTAATGGTAGGACCAAAAGGACGTGCCGGAGCAGACATCATGATGATGCCGGCCAGCCCCTGCTGTTCTGCTGCAATTTTTGGGGCAAGCATAGCGCCCAAGCTATGGCCCAGTACCACTATTTTTTTGGCGTTGAGGCCAGGCAGCTGCTGCGCCAATCTAACGGCGGCTTGTACATCGTCTGTTACTTCTTCCTTAATGGTTAATGCTACACCGTCGGGGGCCGATTTAGGGCCATATATCCGGGTACGTTTATCATACCTGATGGTGGCAATGCCTTTGGTGGCCAAACCCAGAGCCAAATCCCTGAAGGCTTTGGTATTGCCAACGGTTGCATCCCTATCGCCAGGTCCAGAACCGTGCACCAGGATAACCACCGGAAAATTGTTGCCGGTTTTGGGTTTCGTTAAAATACCCGGCAACTTAAAATTGCCACTTGTAATGGTTATTTTTTCCTCAACATACAGGCTGGCGTCTGCATAGGCAGGATCTTTATACAGCGAGACTTTAGGCTTGGGCACCAATGTAAAGCCCAACATTTTATGAGCCGCGTTAAAAATGAACTGTACCACCATATTTTGGGGTTCATTGAGCACCGGCATTTTTACCAACTGGTATTGTCCTGACTTTGTTTCTTCCGCATCGCCGGTACGCAAATCGCCAAATTGCGCGGTTAAAGCGGTATGGGTTTGTTGCATCAGCTGGACCGTAATCTTGTCGGCTATGCTGGCATCGAAATAGTTGCTTAGCACTTCGAACTTTTTGGCCTTAAAATCGGCCAAGAACTGATTGGCAAGATTGATGTTTTCACTTTGTGCAAAAACCTGCGTAGCCAAACAAAAACTGAAGAACAATAACGTAATTTTTTTCATGATAATCTGTTTAATGGCATTTAAAACATCGGACTATTAATTTTTCCATTTAAACGTTTCGATGATCCGGTCTATGTCTTTCTTGATGAATTTAACCACTGGCTGGATAGAATCATATTGCGGGCGTTCGTTAAAATAGAGCGCTCCCCTAAAATAGTGCTTGGCGCTGTCGGTTAAAAAAAACTGTACCGAAGATGCCGTATTGCCTTCTATGGCGTAATAAATGCCATATACTTTTCGCTCGGGATAATTAATGAGCTTTTGGTCGATGGCGTTGGCCCTTACCGTATGTTTCATGGCTAGGAAACGGGCGGCCTCGGTCATTTTATCGTATGCTTCCCTAGAAAAAACACCATGATAGGTTAAGTGCAACACCCCATTAAATTGCGGAAAATTGAGGTTGTTCCAACAAGGCTGGGCATTGCGGTCGTTATCTTTGGCCATAACGGCATACACCGGATATTCGAAAGTAAAGGGACAATCGGAATTGAAGGTTTGATAGGCCTTTTTCGGAAAATCGATTCGAAAATACCCTCGTGGCTTAGGTGTACTTGGCTGTTGCTGGGTACAGGCCAAAAGGCTTGCGGCCATAAACAACAGCAAAAAAATGTTTCGGTTGGTCATCATGTATTCCAAATATACCAAGAACGTTCGGCTTGCAGGTAGAGCATTTCCATTCCGTTCTTGATTTTTCCGCCCTGCGTCTTCACTTTGCTCAGGAATTCGGTTTCTTCCGGGTTATAAACCAGGTCGTAGGCCAAATGCTGAGGCCCTAAAAACTGGTAGGGAATGGGCGGAAAGCTATCGTAGTTTGGCGACATGCCCAAAGGCGTGGTGTTGATGAGCAACTGATGCTCGTTTAGCAGTTTTTCGTCTACCTGACTGTACAGAATAGCATCGGGAGCAGGGTTGCGGACTACTGTGAGGTACGGGATCTGCAATTGTTCTAAGGTATACTTAACGGCTTTTGCCGCACCTCCATCGCCGAATATCAAGGCTTTTTGGTGACGTTCGTCAAGCAATGGCTTTAGCGATTCGGCAAAACCATAGGCATCGGTGTTATAGCCTTTAATCGATGGCAAGTTGTCTTTTCTTTCGATCTTGATGCAGTTTACCGCCCCTATTGCCGCCGCCGCTTCGTCAATTTCGTTTAAAAAAGGCAGTATTTCTACTTTGTGGGGTATGGTTACATTGATGCCGCAAAGCTCGGCATATGCCGAAATCAGGTCTCCAAACTCACTGGCCTGCCTGATTGGAAAAAGCTCATAGCGACAATTGGCTATTCCTTCCTTTTCGAATTTCTCGGTGAAGTATTTCTTCGAAAAAGAATGCGAAAGCGGGAAACCGATTAATCCGAAAAGTCTCATAGGCGAATAAGGTCATGGCGAGGAGGCAGGGAGAAGACATTTCTATGAGGCTTCATGCTCCGCTCGTCGACGATTTATTTTTTGTTCAAGAAATAATCAAAAGTATCGCCTCTTAGGCCCAAACGGATGGTTTCTAACGGAATAACTTCTGCCGGTGCGATATTGCCCAAGTTAACGTTGGTTCCGATCAGCTTGATGAACCAAACCTGTTGCTCTTTTTGCGGGGCTTCCCAGATAATGGTTTCTTCCGGAATTTGGGTCAGGATTTCGTCTACCAAACCCTCGCGCACTTCGCCGGTACCGCGGTAGATACCTACATTGCCGCCTTCGCGGGCTTCGGCAATTACTTTCCACGAACCCGCTTCGATTTCGGCCTTCATCAGTTTGATCCATTTGTAAGGTGCGAAAATCTTAGTGGCATCTTTAGAGCCTACTTCAGAAATTACAGTAACCTGCTTAGACAATTTATGGATGAATTCGCATTTTTCTTCGTGCTCAATATCCATCGATCCGTCTGATATTTCGGCATATTCCATGCCGAACTCTTCCAAAACCCTGCAATAATCGTCGAATTGGTTGCGGATGGCAAATGCCTCGAATAAGGTTCCTCCAAAATAGACTGGAATACCCGCACTGCGATATATGGCTAATTTTTCTTTGAGGTTAGGCGTTACAAAAGAAGTGGCCCATCCCAACTTAACAATATCGGTATGTACGCCAGCAACTTCTATAAAATCTTCTACTTGCCTTAGGCTTAGGCCCTTGTCCATCACCATGGTTAAGCCCTTTTGGCGGGGTTTAACCGAGCGCTCAGGAATGTCGTTTAATTTGTAGTTCATATAGGATGCAAAGGTTAAAAAACTCTGCTATTTTTTAAAATAAACATCTAATTAATGACATTTCTATTTGATGTACTTATTAATTACGTCGATAATCAAGCCATTGTCCTGTAACTGGGGCAGGTATTCGAACAAGATGTAGTGTTTTTCGGGATCGGTAACCAGGGCTGTTTCCAAATAGGCAATGGCATCTTTGCTCTGGCCCAAGGCAAACAGGTAGGCTACCATGCGGTAATACAGTTCGGCCGCATCGGGGTTGTTTTTGATGGCTTCGGCCATGGTTTCAGAGGCTTCTACCAATTTGCCCTGTTCATAAAGCACCGTCGAGAAATCGAGCCAGGCCTCTACATCAATCGGATTATATTCCAATACCTTGTAGTAAGCCTCTATCGATTGGTCTATCTGGCCCAATTTATAGTGAGCATCGGCAATGGCAAACCAAAAATCAGGGTTTTCTTCGTCCAGCTCCAGCGCTTTTTTATAAAAATGCAGCGATTCGAAGAAACGTTCCTCAAAATTAAGGGTTACGCCAATGCCAAACCAGGCATCAGCCATTTTCGAATCCATTTTAACCGATTTTTTGTAGTAGGCACGTGCCTCGCCCATCTGCTCCAGTTTCTCATAGCACTCGCCAATAGCGCAATAGGTATCGGCATTGGGCGGTTCGTACTCGAAAGTCTGCTTATAAACCGCAATGGCGTCTTCGTATTTTTCGAGCTGCACCAGTGCATTGCCTTTATTGTAATAGGCCGAAGCAAAGTTTTCTTTGATCAGGATGGCATAATCGTAGGCATCGATGGCTTTTTCGAAAAGATCCAATTTATGGTACGAATTGGCCAGGTTATACCAGGCCGCATACGAATAGGGATCGTTGTCTATATATTCCTGGTAAAAATGGATGCTTTCTTCCTGTTTATCCAAAATATCGTAGCAAAAGGCCAGTTCGTACAAGCCGTCTTTGTTTTCCATATTTTGTTCCAAGCTGCGCTTGATGTAAACGATGGCATTTTCATAATCGTGCATGTTTTGGTACACGTAAGCCATCTGCAGTAAAATCTCGTCGGTGGTTTCGGCCAGTCCCAGTGCTTTTTCAAAGTTTTCTAAAGCTTCCGAGTGGCGGTCTAGGTTTTGGTAGATGTTGCCTCTGAGCACATAGATATCTGCTTCGGAAGGCTCGAGCATTTCTGCCTTTTCAAGCGAAGCAAATGCCTTCTCTACCTGATTGGTAAACAATAAGAGCTGGGCCTGTTTAATCAAAAAAACCGCAGCGTAGGGGTGTTGGCTCAGGGCATACTCTATCACCTGCAAAGCCTTAACTGGATCGTTCTTCTCTATATAATTGTCAATTATATATTCAAATGCCTGCGCATCGAAAAAATACTGATCCTCATTGCGGATCATTTCTTCATAACGTTCTACAGAATGTTGCGCATCTTCATTAAAATCAAATTCAAATTCTTCTTCCATGTATCCTGAATATTTAAAGAACAGCCCAATTGTTTAATTAATCATAAGTTTACGCTATTTATAAGAGGCGCAAAAATATAATTATCAACATACACACACCCCTTTCCATAATTGATTAATAATAAAAGATTTAGCCGATAAGGGGCTGTGGGCGACCGGCAATAGGTAGGTCAGGTGGCTGCCGTTCTTTTAAATAGACTACAAATTTACATATATTTAGTTTGATAACCGTAAAATTTAAGTCATGAAGCACCTTAGCATTATTGTTTTACTATGGGTATTGGGGTTTACCTCTTTTGCCCAAACCACCGAAGAAGAAGCTGTAAAAACAACCATTAACCAACTTTTTGAGGGCATGCGCAAGGCAGATACCGCCTTGGTGCGCCAGGCCTTTGCCAAGCAAAACGTAATGCAGACCATTGTGAAGGGCAAGGACGGCAAATCGATCGTCCGCACCGAAAGCGTTGATGGCTTTGTCAAAGCCGTTGGGACCCCGCATCCCGAAAAATACGACGAGCGCATTGTGTTTACCAAAGTGTTGGTAGATGCCAACCTGGCTAGCGTTTGGACCGACTATAAATTTTATATCGGCGACAAGTTTAGCCATTGCGGCGTTAATTCGTTCCAGCTGTTTAAGGGCGAAGAGGGGTGGAAAATCATTTACATTATCGATACGAGACGGAAAGAGGGGTGTAGTGATGCGGTGAAATAATGCACTTGTAAACTTCTTATACGCAACCAGGGTTTGCAGTGGCCGGCACAGGGAAGACGTCAACATATTGTGGGAGCAGCATATCGCATGGGGCGGATTAAGCCCCTCATCTCCTAGTCTACACGAAAGCGCCCGCCTGAAATTCAGGCGGGCGCTTTATTGAAAGAGCTAGATTTTTCGCCAGGCTCATCGCCAAGACGAACTATTTATTCAATTCTGCGGCAGCGGCCTTAAAGTAAGCCGCTTGCATCAACAAGTTGTCTTTGGCATCGCCACTGGCATTTTCTGCTTCTTTGATTTTGGTTTGCTCAGCCGTGGTAAATACCTGTACGAACTGCTTGCCGTAATACTGGGCCAACTTGGTGCGGTTCATGCCGTTAACAATGGCCTGTGCACCTTGTTGGGTAATCTTCGGATTTTTGTTTTTTACCAAATAGT
This sequence comes from Pedobacter sp. TM02, assembly GCF_059705275.1. Classification (NCBI taxonomy): domain Bacteria; kingdom Pseudomonadati; phylum Bacteroidota; class Sphingobacteriia; order Sphingobacteriales; family Sphingobacteriaceae; genus Pedobacter; species Pedobacter sp. TM02. The sequence goes on along the minus strand of NZ_AP046530.1, from coordinate 131,723 downwards.
TCGAATAAGCCATTACCACACCAGCCAGGGCATTGATGTTTCCTGTGTTGGCAATGTTCAGGTAAAACTGATGGAAGCTGTCGTCGCCTAAACTGGCATAGATCTGCGCCAGCTGCGACGGCACATGGTCTTTCGTATCCTGATCCAAACCCGCTACAATTGGGCCTAGGGCCGTTGGCTCTACCATGTTCATGGCTTGCAACGCGGTACCGAGTACTTTATATGATTGCTCTTTCAAGCCATTTTGAAACACCGGTATGTAAGCTTTATCGCCACTCATGGCCAGCCTTGCAATAGCGGTAGACCTGACGTTTGAGTTTTTGTCGTTTTTAGCCAAGGCCACGATTTTTTCGCCGGCCAGCGCTTTAATCTGATCGTCTTTAAGGTTAAATCCTTTTAAAGCCGCAGCTCTTAATGTTGCATTTTTATCGTCGAGCGCTTTCAAAAGCAACTGTTGCGCGGCTTGTTCTTTGTTATTGATCACGGCCTGCTCGATAGCTTTCAGGCGGTTTGCATAAGATGGCGCATAGCTGTATTGGAAAATATAGTTATCGAAGGTTTTGTTGTCTTTGATTTGTCCTACCAAAATTTTGTCGGCATCAAGATCAATCAGGTCGGGTTTAGCCGAAACTGGGAAGCTAAAGCTTTGTTCCCTGCTGTTAATGGTTATTTCCTTGCTGATTTTTTGCCCGCCCACATACAAATCGACTTTCAATGGCAAGGTAAAGGTTTGTACATCGGGCGACTGCGTTTGTTTAACATCAATCACCGCATTGCCATTTTTGTAATCGTACCTCACGTCCAAAATCGGATGGCCGCCCGCATAATACCATTGGTTAAAATAAGGCAATAAATCCCTGCCGCTTACTTCTTCTAAAGCCAAACGCAATTGATGAGGTTCGCCGTTTTTATAGGCATTGGTTCTGAGGTAAAGGTTCAATCCTTTGTAAAAGGCATCGTCGCCCAAGAGGTTTTTTAAAGCGTATAAAATAATCGATCCTTTGGCATAGCTTACGTTATCGAACATGTCTTCTTTATCGTTATAGTAAAAACGGGCCAATACCGGGCTTTCGCCGTTTTTGGTCGAGCTCAAATAAGAAGTCAGTTTGCCATAGCGCGATTCGTCTTCAGCATCCTTACCCTCGTCGTGGCCGTGCCAAACTACCTCTCCAAAAGTGGCGAATGATTCGTTCATGGTAAGGTTAGACCACGATTCGGCGGTTACATAATCGCCAAACCATTGGTGAAACAACTCGTGTGCAATGGTGCCTTGTTCGTTGGCATCAATCAGCTCTCTCGGCGTTTTCTGCACATGCTCGCCATGCAGGGTTGCCGAAGTATTCTCCATTGCGCCCGACACATAATCTCTGGCCACTACCTGCGCATATTTTACCCAAGGGTAGTCTATGCCCAAGATGTTGCTGTAAAACGTCATCATTTCTGGCGTCTTGCCAAAAATCTGCTTGGCATAAGGTGCATATTTTGGTTCTAGATAATAGCTTACCTCCTTGCCTTTCCAGGTATCTTTGTAGACTTGAAAAGGACCAACAGCCATCATAAACAGGTATGGCGAGTGTGGCTGGTCCATTTTCCAAACATCGGTACGGGTGCCGTTGGCATTGGCTTTTTGCGATACCAGCTTGCCATTAGACAAAGTGGTATATTTAGACTGTACCGTCATCGCGATTTCGGCCGTGGTTTTTTGGTTGGGCTTATCGATGGTAGGGAACCACGCCGAAGAAGCTTCGGTTTCACCTTGGGTCCAGATTTCGATCGGCTTATCTTTAATGGCGCCATCAGGGTTGATAAAATACAGGCCTTTGGCATCGGTAATCGCTGCGCTGCCTTTTACTTTCAGTTCGTCGGGTTTGGCCGTGTAAGCGATGTAAATGGTGTATTTCTCATTGCGCGTGTATTTTTTGTTCAGCTGCACAAACAACTGTTCGTTATCGTAGGTATATTTTAACGGGGTATTGGCTTTGGCCCCTACCAAGGCTACGCTTTTAATGTCCATGCCTTTGGCATCGAGGGTAAGCGTATCGGTTGGGTAAAAATGTGGCGTTAAGGTAAGCCAGGCCTTGCCATACAAGTAGCGTTTGGCATAGTCGAAACTGACGTCGAGCTTGGTATGCACCAAATCGTTTATTTTGGTAGGCGTAGCCCTGTACACCTGATTGGTTTTGGGTGCTTCTTGCTGTGCATGGAGCGAAGTAAGGCCACAAAGCAGGGCCAACCCAATTAAACCGGTAGTAAAAATTTTATTCATGACTGATGTGCTTTTGGTTTGCAATGGGCTAATGTAGCAAAGTTAACGCATACAATTACAACCAGCAGGACAAGTAATTGGGCAAAAGCAACATGGCCAAGCGTGTACTGCAACTCAGCCGTGCAGGCTTGCCAATCTAAATCCGCTTATTTTGTGGCAATCCTCCTTAATTTTTTGTTGATAGAATTTAACTAAAAACAAGCAAAACTTACAATGAGGTCTACATAAGGTAAACCGTATTTACTGTCTCAAAAAAATATTTAAATTACCTCCCATTAACAAAATATAAGTCCAATTAATATGTTTTATAATAATGCCATCTGTGATATTTACATAGGAAAAGGTGCTGGGAAGAAATTAATTGAAGATATGAATAATGCAAAACATTCTGTCAAAATCGTCTCTCCCTATTTATCGCCACAGTTGATCTCTGAACTTATTTATCTTAAAAACAAAAACATAGATATACGACTCATTACTTCTAATACTATTGAAGATTTTTATGGAACGCGAGAGCGAAATATCTACAAGTTAATCATCCAACATCGTGAAACTCTTCTGGATAAGGAAATAATCAGAAATAAATGGATTGATTTATCTAAAATATTGCTCTACGTTAATGCAGGATTAATTGCAATATTAATCGGGTTGATTTATTATGTTAAAGATATCAGGGTCTTTTTTGGTATAGTTCCAATTGCTGTGATTTTCTTAATATACAATTTATATAAGTCCAAAATTAAAAATTTTCGCATCTATTCTTATCATTATACTTCGCTGTTTCCTTTCAAAGTATGTGTCTGTTCAGAAGATGCAAATGAAACATTTGTACATGGAAAAATATATCTTATTGATAATGAGATTGCTTACATGGGTTCATTAAACTTTACCAAAAGTGGAACTCAACATAATTATGAGACAAGAATAAGAACAACTGACATCAATGCAATTGTTCGAATCAAAAAAGAGGTTGATGAGCTTTTCGAAAATACGACTATTTCGAGTTTAGATCTACAGCATTGGGGCAGACAGATATATGCAGAGCCTATTAATTAACAAGGAAAGTTAATATAAACGAATCGCCAACGCCAATCTAATTTATAAATCCTCCTTAATTTTTTGTTGCTTTGTAGAAATCGATTTCAGATCAAACCTTAATAGAATGGAAACAAATATCAGTGCTATTTTAAAGCAATTAGGAATAGAATCCATCAATCCGGCCTATAGCACAGGCCAAAAATGGGCAAGCCCGAGCAACGAAAAAATTATCGACAGCCACTCTCCAGTTGATGGCAAAAAAATAGCATCGGTGCAAGTGGCATCGACCAAAGACTACAACCAGGTGGTTGAGGTAGCCCAAAAGGCATTTTTACACTGGCGAACCGTACCGGCACCCAAACGGGGCGAAATGGTGCGCCAGTTTGGTGAAGAATTGCGAAAAAACAAAGAGGCTTTGGGCACCTTGGTTTCGTACGAAATGGGCAAAAGTTTGCAAGAAGGTTTCGGCGAAGTACAAGAAATGATAGACATCTGCGATTTTGCCGTTGGCCTGTCGCGCCAGCTTTACGGATTAACCATGCACAGCGAAAGGCCTTCGCACCGCATGTACGAGCAATGGCATCCGGTAGGCATTGTGGGCATTATCTCGGCCTTTAATTTCCCGGTGGCAGTTTGGAGCTGGAATACGGCCCTGGCTTGGGTTTGCGGCAATGTTTGTATCTGGAAGCCATCAGAAAAAACACCTTTAACCGCAGTGGCTTGTCAACACATTATTAGCCGGGTACTAACGGCTAACGATGTTCCAGAAGGGGTTTCTAACCTGGTTATCGGCGACAGAACCATTGGCGAGCTCATGAGCAACGACGTTCGGATTCCGCTGGTTTCGGCTACCGGATCTACCCGCATGGGCAAAGCCGTTGGAGCCGCTGTAGGTGCGCGTCTGGGCAAAAGCCTCTTGGAATTGGGTGGCAATAATGCCATCATCATATCTAAAGATGCCGACCTGGATATGTCGATTATCGGAGCGGTATTTGGTGCGGTAGGTACTGCCGGACAACGTTGTACTTCTACCCGCAGGCTCATCATCCACGAAAGCGTATACGAGGCCTTTAAAGAGAAACTTGTCAAAGCCTATGGCCAATTGCGCATTGGCAATCCGCTAGACCAGCACAACCATGTAGGGCCACTGATCGATACCGATGCCGTGGCCAGCTATTTAGATTCGATAGCCAAATGCAAGGCCGAAGGCGGAAACTTTATAGTTGAAGGCGGTGTTTTAAGCGGTGGCGATTACAGCTCTGGCTGCTATGTCAAACCTTGCATAGCCGAAGTAAGAAATGATTATGAAATTGTACAGCATGAAACCTTTGCACCAATTTTATACCTGATCAAATACAAAGAACTCGAAGAGGCCATTGCTTTGCAAAATGGTGTTCCACAAGGCTTATCGTCGGCCATCATGACCCTCAATTTAAGGGAAGCCGAGCAGTTTTTATCGGCCCAGGGCTCTGATTGCGGCATTGCCAATGTAAACATCGGTACTTCTGGCGCCGAAATTGGCGGGGCCTTTGGCGGCGAAAAAGAAACCGGTGGCGGTCGCGAGAGCGGCTCGGATGCCTGGAAAGCCTACATGCGCCGTCAAACCAATACCATCAATTATTCGAATACCCTGCCTTTAGCACAGGGCATAAAATTTGACCTTTAAAATTCAATTTTACACTTCCGCAATTCTTGAAACTTCGGAAGTGTTTGCCAAAAAAAAGCGCCTCGAATTCGGGGCGCTTTCCTTTTAAAAAAACTGATATATGATGGGCTTATTACTTTGCAAGTTTGGCATCTTCGGCAAGGATAATGCTCTCTAAAGTTTGGCTAACCGGAGCCACTTTGGCAATTAGCGGCGCTACGGTGTTTACGCTGGTGCTATCGGCAACAAACTGATCCATGCTCATTTTCGCTTTTGATCCCAGTACGGCATAGTGCTCGGTCGTGCTGCCACTCAATTTTAAGTTCGCGCTATCTTTAACCGAAGTGTACAAGTTAATGGTACTGGCGTTGATATCGGCCTTGGCGGCGCCTTTCAAGTCGATGTTCAGGTTAAGGAAGTTTACTTTTCCGTAAGTTCTAACAACGGCGTTATCGGAAGCTTCGATGGCAGCCAAATTACGTACATAAACCGCTACGGTTAAGGTTTCTTTTTGGAAAGAGCTGATGCGCAACACGCCTTCTTGTTGCTGTACCAAAGCGTTTTTAGCATAGTAGCTGTCGTACACTTTTACGCTTTCTGTTGGCGCTTGTACCAAGATCACTTCAACATTACCTTTTACTTCGATTTTGCTGATGTTTTTTACTTGGTTTAACACGGTTACATTGTTGTTTTCTTTTACTCCTGTTGAAGCAAATGCAGAACTGCTTAATACGACTAGTGATAAGGCGGCTGCGAATAAGGTTTTAATAGAGGTTTTCATGACTTTAATATTTTAAACTGTTGTATAACTGTTATTTATTTTTTGTTTGGGCCCGCCGTTCTTCTGGGCGGGTTTCGTAAATAAGACTGCATCAGATGAGAAAAGTTGCACCGGAAATCGGCGTATTATACCAGCCTTGGGTAACACTAGACGAACGCCTGTAATTTTTCGACGAACTCGCACAAAAAAATTTCGTCGATAAGCAACTATTTGATTTGTAAGGTTATTGGATTGCAAGGCACGATAAAATGTTCAGAATTTATGCCCTCGCTGTTTGAATAAAAAACAATTTGATGTATGTTTAACATTTTTTAGATGCCTAGCTTTTCTTTCTTTTAGCTTTTATTCAATGTTACGCGTAAATAGTTCCAGTCCTTGCCAAATCGTATATTCATTATGTAAGCATGAGTTTTTGGGCTATTTGATCGAACCGCACATTGTACAGCTCAATCCGCAGGGCGATTTCTCGCTCACCTACCAGCGGCTGTTTACGCATACGGCCAAAGAATTTGCCAAGCACCTGAGCGAAGTAGATTTTAAGCTGATCAAGATCCTCGACGAAACCGAACAGGATTTCATCATCAAAAAATACCACAAAAAAGCCATCAGGCCTTTCGAGTTCTTCAGCAAGTTTTTCGACGAGAAGTTCTACGACAACGTAAGGCCAAAAATCGAGAAAAAACTGGCCGAGGTATTGGAAATCCTCAAAACCAAGGACGGCCTCTACCTGATGGACAAAGACGGCTGGCCTGCCGAACGTAAAATAGACCTGGCCACCGAACCAGCTACGGTGCTTTTCCATTTCAGGCGCAGCGAAACCGAAACGCGGTACTTCCCAACCATCAAGTACCAGGGCATGCGCATCGATTTTATGTTTAAAGAGGCACAGGTGGTTTGCAACCAGCCGGCCTGGCTCCTGCTTAACGATGTACTGTATTTCTTTGAACAGGATATAGAGGGCAAAAAGCTGATGCCCTTCCTTAACAAGCGCTACATTACCATTCCGAAGGCTACCGAAGCCACCTATTTCGAAAAGTTTGTAGGTCCGCTGATCGAAAAATACCATGTTTATGCCGAAGGTTTCGAAATCAGAACCGAAAAACTGGAAGCCAGGCCTGTCATCAAGGTCATTTATGTTGATGGTGGCGTTTCGCAGCTGCAGCTATATTTTAAGTACGGTCAATATGCCTTTGCCATGGGCAACGATCAAAAGGTAACGGTTAGGCTAAGCAAGGAAAACGACAACTATACTTTTACCCGCATCAAACGCAACAGCGAATGGGAGAAGGAGAAATTTGCCTTGCTGCAAAGCCTGGGGCTCAAAAAAACAAGCGCGCTCTTTCATCACCTGGAACTGCCCAACCTCGACGAAAGCCATAATCCGTCTTACGCCATTATTACCTGGGTAAACGAGCATATCGACCTGCTGAAAGAACATGGCTATGAAATTGAGCAGGCCAACAGCAGCAAACGCTTTGTTTTTGGCGCCAATAAAATCGATTTCGAAATCAAGGAAGACAACGATTGGTTCGACATCAATGCCATCGTGTATTTTGGCATCCACCCCATCCCGTTTATCGCCTTAAAACAGCACATCCTCCATAAAAAGAGAGAATTTACCCTGCCTGACGGCGATATTGCCATTATCCCCGAAAAATGGTTTACACAATATAGTGCCTTATTCAGCCTGGCCGACGGCAACAAAAACCTGAAGCTGAAAAAGCACCACATCGGTTTGGTCAACGATTTGGCCGAAGACAGCCTGGCCAACGTCACTTTAGACCGCAAACTGCAACGCCTGAACGATTTTGAGCATATTGCCGACAGCGCCATGCCTACCCACTTTAAAGGCGACCTGCGCCATTACCAAAAAGCGGGCTACAACTGGTTCAGCTTTTTGCGCGAATACAATTTTGGAGGCTGTTTGGCCGACGATATGGGTTTGGGTAAAACCATCCAGACTTTGGCCATGCTGCAAAAGCTGAAGGAAGAAGACGAGCAAAACGGTACGCACAGCACCTCGCTCATCATTATGCCAACTTCTTTAATCTACAACTGGCTAAACGAAGCCAAAAAATTTACGCCCAAACTCAAGATCCATGCCCACACCGGCACTTTCCGCAACAAAGACATCAGCCTTTTTGGCAAGTACGACCTGGTGATTACCACCTATGGCATTACCCGGGTTGATGCCGAGCTGCTGAGGGAGTTTTATTTCAACTATATTATTTTAGACGAGAGCCAGAACATCAAAAATCCTTCGTCCAAATCGTTCAAAAGCGTACGCATGCTCCGATCGCGCCATCGCCTTATTTTGAGCGGTACGCCGGTAGAAAATTCGGTGGCCGACTTATGGACGCAGCTTACTTTTCTGAATCCAGGTTTGTTGGGCACCCAATCTTTTTTTAACGAAGAATACGTACAGGCCATCGAAAAAAGAAAGGACGAAGACAAAGCCAAAAAACTACAGGCCATCATCAAGCCTTTTGTACTGAGAAGAACCAAGGAGCAGGTTGCCGCCGAACTGCCACCCAAAACCGAGCATATTTTTTATTGCGACATGAGCGAAGACCAGGCGGCCGTTTACGAGAAAACCAAGTCGGCTTACCGCAACGACCTCCTGACCAGCATGGACGATGGCACCTATGCCAAAAAACAGGTACAACTGCTGCAAGGCTTAACCGCTTTAAGGCAACTGGCCAACCATCCAGCGATGATTGACGAAGGCTACGAATCGGATTCGGGCAAATTTGAAAACGTAGTGCACACGCTCGACAATGTGCTGAAAGGCGGCCACAAAGTGCTGATTTTCTCACAATTTGTGAGGCATTTAGGCATTTTCAAGAACTACTTCGAGAAAGAGCATATCCCCTATGCTTATTTAGACGGCAGTACCAAAAACCGTGGCGAAATTGTGGCCGAGTTTCAGCAGAATACCGATTTAAAGGTTTTCCTGATTTCGATCAAAGCTGGTGGCGTGGGCTTAAACCTTACCCAAGCCGATTATGTATTTATCCTCGACCCATGGTGGAACCCGGCCGTAGAACAACAGGCCATCGACCGTACGCACCGCATTGGGCAGGAGAAAAAGGTATTTATCTACAAATTCATTTCCAAAGATACCGTTGAAGAGAAGATACTAGCCCTGCAGCGACGCAAGAAATCATTGGCCAATTCACTGATTACCACCGAAGAAAGTTTCTTCAAATCGCTCAGTAAAGACGATATTAGGGAATTGCTGAATTAGAAACCAATAAACTTCCTGCTGATGAAAAAGATCAAACTGCTTATTTTCCTCTTACTTGGCTTCAGTTTGGGTGCTTTTGCCCAAAAACTTAACGAAAAAGAAAAGGCCGCATTTGATGATATTGCATTTTACAGAGCCAGGCCTAATGACTATAGGGTAATTGTAAAATGGGTGGTTCCAATCAGGTATAAAATCTATGGCGATACCAGCCAATACCTCAAGAAGGAAATTGACAGTACCTTTAGCCAAATCAGAAGGCTCACTAAACTCGACATCAAAAAAACGAACGATGATGATGAGGTAAATTTTCTGATCGTAGCGGGGCGGGAAGAAAGCGCATTGAACAAATTATCTGAAGGCATCGTGAACTATGCCAATGCTTATGGAGGCTTTTATTTCAAATCGAACAGCAAATCTGAAATTTACCGGGCCGAAAACCTGATTTTTCCCGAAAGTTACCGGGATAGAGCCCCTTTGAGGCATTCGCTAAAAAAGAACCTCTTAAGAAGTATCGGCCTGTTAACCCCTACCGAGCGCAACGCGAACAGCTTGTTTTATTCGGACCATAACGACAAACTCAAAATAGATGATTTCGATGCGCATATCATTTCGGCCTTTTACCAGGAAAGCATCAGGCCAGGAATGACCAAAGAGGAAGTGGATGCTATTTTAAAGCCGAATTAATGCTGGATTTATCACCGGTGAAGAACGCCAAACGATAGCCTACACCGCTATTCCCCCCATTCATCAGATTTCATGCACTTGTTGGTGTTCTTCACCAACAAGCTACGCTAGCAATAAATCAGTGACCCTGCAAAATCTCCAAATACGCCTCCCTGCTAATCATTTCGGCGCCTAAGCTCATCAAATGTTCATTGGGCAATTGACAATCGATCAGTTTAAAACCCATGTTTTGGCAAAGGTAAATAAGTGCTGTTTTAGAGGCATTGCTCACCAAGCTGAACATGCTTTCGCCACAGAACACCTTATTGATTTTAACGCCATACAAGCCCCCTACCAGTTGACCTTGCTGCCAAACTTCTATGCTGTGCGCCAGTCCCTTTTGATGAAGTTTGACATAAGCCGACTGCATCTCGTTGGTAATCCAGGTTCCATCCTGTCCTTCGCGGGGCACAGCCGCGCAATTCTTGATCACATTTTCGAAATCCAGGTTTACCGTGACCTCAAAAACGCCGTCTTTAATGACCTTGGCCATGCTCTTGCTCACCTTTATCCGTTCCGGAAAAATTACGCAACGCTCATGCGGTGCATACCACAAAATAGGATCGCCATGGCTAAACCAAGGGAATATGCCACGCTGATAAGCCAGTTCCAATCGCTCTACACGCAGATCGCCTCCAATGGCCAATAACCCATCGGGCTCGGCCAAAGCCGTATCCGGAAAAAGCAGCACATCGTCTAGCAATCTAAAAATCATGCTGCAATAATAGCAAACAAAACAATAGTTAAACCCAAGCGTTTTAAAAGAGTCATAACTGTAAATCGAACTCCCATGGAGAGAAAAGATAATTTCAACAGTGTTAAGCATTTATATAGCCGCGCCTCTTTCGGAATTTCCTACCCCAAGCTGCAAGACCTCAGCAGAAAAAACCTGAACAAGGTAGTAGAACAGCTCTTTAAGGATTCTGCCGTTTTCGAAGAACTGAAAAGCGTAGATCCGGCCGAAGTAAGACAGCAAATGGAATTACAGGCAACCCTAGGTGCCAAAAAAGAACTTACCCAGGAAGAAAAAAATCAGCGACAGGAAATTACCAAAATACAGAACGAAAGGAGCCGTTCGCTCAATATCGATTGGCTTATGCGCATGATCAGCACCAATGCATCGCTGCGCGAGAAAATGACCCTGTTTTGGCATGGCCATTTTGCCTGCCGTTCTAACAACCCCATGTTTGCCCAACAGCTCAATAATATACAGCGCCAATACGCACTGGGCAGTTTCAGGACTTTGCTGGTTGAGGTTTCCAAGTCGCCGGCCATGTTGCAATACCTCAACAACCAACAGAACCGTAAAGGCAGGCCCAACGAGAATTTTGCCCGCGAGCTGATGGAACTTTTTACCTTGGGCATTGGCAATTATACCGAACAGGACATCAAAGAATCGGCACGGTCGTTTACCGGCTGGACCTATGATAAAAATGGCGATTTTCAGCTGCGACCAGCCTTTCACGATGAAGGCAACAAAACCTTTTTCGGCAAAACAGGCAATTTCGATGGAGAATCGATCATCGACATGATTTTGGAAAACCCCAAAACAGCCGTTTTCATTTCGAGAAAGTTGTATGTGTTTTTTGTAAACGAAACACCAAACGAAGCGCATGTAAAGGAACTGGCCGATTATTTTCATGCCAGTCAGTACGATATTTCGGCAGTGCTGAAAAAGATGTTTATGGCCGACTGGTTTTACAGCGCGCCCAATGTAGGCACCAAGATCAAATCGCCGGCCGAATTTTTGGTTGGCTTGAGCCGCGAATTTTATGTCACCTACAACAAGCCTCAGGTGCTCATCCAGTTGCAAAGCAGTTTAGGGCAATACCTGTTTAATCCGCCCAACGTAGCAGGTTGGCCGGGTGGCAAAAACTGGATAGACAGCTCTTCGCTTATGCTCAGGATGAAAATCCCATCGCTGGTGCTAAACGACGGCCAGATTGACTTTAGCGGCAAGGCCGACCCCGAAGACGAAGCGGTAATTGCCTTGAACAAACCGGCCAATGCCAAGCCCAAACCCAAATCGTATGTAGATGCGCAAAGCGATTGGCCCAAGTTTTTGGCAAGCCTGCCCAAAGGAACCAAACCCCTCGACTTGGCCAGGTTCTTACTGCAGCCTGCACTAAACCAAAGAATTACCGATATGATAGTCAACAACCAAGGCCTGAAAAGCACAGCCATAGAAGTAACCAGTTTGCCAGAGTATCAGCTCTGCTAACAAAGGCTTATAGTTGATAGTCAACCGCTTATGTGCCTTAACTATCAACCATGGACCATAAACCTAAGAAGATGAAAAGAAGAGATTTTTTAAAGAATTCTGCCCTTGCCGCCGCCGGCAGCTTGTTTGTTCCGGTGTTTATGAAACCTTTCGAGGCCTTGGCCTTAGACGAGCTGAGCCCTTACAAAAACCTGGTGGTGGTACAGCTTTCGGGTGGCAACGATGGCCTCAATACGGTTATTCCTTTTGGTAACGACATTTATTACCAAAAAAGAAAGAGCATTGCCATTAAGCCCGAGGATGTAATCAAACTGAACGACATGCAGGGCCTTAACCCTAACCTGGGTGCCTTGAGGGAAATCTACGACCAAGGCTGGATGACCATCATCAACGACGTGGGCTATCCCAACCCCGACCGTTCGCACTTCCGCTCGATGGACATTTGGCAAACCGGCAGCGACAGCAATCAGTTTCTTTCTACCGGATGGATTGGCCGCTACCTCGATTCGAATTGCGAAACGTGCAAATTCCCCTATACGGCAATTGAGGTAGACGATAGCCTGTCGTTGGCCCTGAAGGGAAACTCGAAAAAGGGAATTGCCCTCAAAGACCCCAACACGTTGTTTAGAAACACCAACGAAGCCTTTTTTAAACAGGTGCTCAACAGCAGCAAAGACCATTTGGATGAAGATAATTTGGGCTACCTGTACAAAACCATGGTCGAAACCTCCTCGTCGGCCAATTATATTCAGCAGACTTCCAAAATTTATGAAAGCAAAGCCACTTATCCCAACAGCGGTTTCGCCAATCAGCTTAAAACGGTATCGAGATTTATTTCTTCTGGCTTAAAAACCAAGGTTTACTATGTGTCGCTAAGCGGTTTCGATACCCACGTCAACCAGCTGCAGCAACAGGGCAACCTGTTTAAGCAATACAGCGAAGGCATGGCCGCGTTTTTAAACGACCTGAAGCAGCACGACAAACTGAACGACACCTTAGTGATTACCTTTTCTGAGTTTGGACGCCGGGTAGAACAGAATGCCAGCAACGGCACCGACCATGGCACTGCCAACAACCTATTTTTATTTGGGGGCCGGTTAAAAAAACAGGGCATTTATAACAATGCCCCGAATTTAAGTGATTTAGACAATGGCGACCTTAAGTACCAAGTAGATTTTAGAGAGGTTTATGGAACCATTTTAGACAACTGGCTCGATGTAAGCAATCAGCAAATCCTGACCAAGAAATTCCAAACCCTGGATTTTATCTAGTTGGCTGTACGCTTGAGTACGTAATATTTGTAGCTTCCATATTCGCCTACAATTACATAGACCTGAAAAAGCTCGTAGCCATAGTTTTTCATTTGGTTTACGCAATCGAGCACCGAGTTGAATTCGAGTTCCTTGCCCTTGTCATCTTTGATATAGGCTTCCTCTTCCTGGTTTATTTTCTGGCCATAATCCAGCTTTACCCATCTTTTGTTGCTCAGAAATTTTCCAACTTCCCTTAGCTCGATGTAGGGCGACTTGATTTCGCTCAGTTTTTGGTCGCCTACGGTTTGTGCTTTGACGCCAAATGTCATACCAATGGCCATAGCCATTAAAAAAATCATCTTTTTCATGTTCTTATTGATTATTTGTGTGTATCCTAAATATACACAATTGTAATATCCCAATAAGTAATTAGGGTTAATTTAACATGAGTTTGGCATGAAAATCCAACAGAAACATCCCGCTAGGCGCTGTAACATTCGGGCAGGTATTCGCTCTTAATAAAAAGCATATACATGAACCTGATTGGCAATATTATCTGGATTATTTTTGGTGGGTTATTGATCTTTTTCCAATATATTTTTGGTGGCCTTATTCTTTGCTTAACCATTGTTGGCATTCCATTCGGCATCCAATGCTTTAAATTTGCCATCGTTGGATTGGCGCCATTTGGCGTTAAAATTACCCACACTACTTATGGTGTAGGCTGCTTATCGACCATCATGAACATCATCTGGCTGATTTTCGGCGGTTTAAGCATTGTGCTTACCCACCTGCTTTTTGGCCTTTTGCTGTGCATAACCATTGTAGGCATTCCGTTCGGCCTGCAGCACTTTAAGCTAATGAGCCTGGCCTTTTCGCCGTTTGGCAAATCAATCAACTAGTTGTTTTTTATTTAGCCGGGGTAAATACCAGCAGTACCGTCCCGTCTTTCAAAAGCTGTAGCTTATTAGCGCTTGCTTTTAGGGTATTGGCGCTTTTAAGATCGTTGAGGAAATTGTTTTCTGCCTGTCCCACTTCTTCGCAGTACATCATGGTGCCAATAAGCTGATCAAATTTTACCGAATCGCCTTTGATGATTGCCGAGCCACCAAAACCGTTGCAAAACGATTTACCACTAACGCGATTGTTGCCGTCAAAACTCAAAGTAGCTTTGGCCTTGGCAGGCAGGGTTTTACCGGGCCATTCGCTTAATACCCATTTGGTGTTTGCCACATTGGCACTTTGCATTTTTGGGGCGCAGGCTTGAACAATCAATATCATTACTAAGCCAAAGAATACATGTTTCATGGTCATTTTGAATAGGGTTTACCTAAAGATAAGCAGCATTTGCCTGCTAAGCAATTAATCCGATCTTTTTCGAGTGACTGATGGCTTCTTCGCTATTCGTAAACAGGCAGGTGTGTATTTGGCTTTGTTCGAGCTCGCTTAAAAGCGCCAAGGTTTCCTTTTGTTTTTTGGGCCTGATGTTTCTGATGTAAACCGCAGCTATGTTTTGCGGATATCGCTTGGCAATGGTATGATAAATGACTGGGTCTTGCTGCGAGTTGTCGCCAAAAAAGATAAACCGTTGTTTCGGAAAGGCATCAATAATGCGCATCACCCTAAGCAGTTTTCCCTCGTGTCCGGTTTTCCCGGTTTTAAAGAGGCTTTTCCATCGCTTAAGCTGATTGAGCAGAAATGCGCCTTCTGGCAATTGGTTAAACCTAAAAGTCTCTACCAGGTAATCGTACAGGTTCCATTCGCTGCTCGATACATAAAAGAAAGGGTTAGGCTGCGTAGCTTCGGTATGGGCATTGGCCAATAATTGGTAATGCATTTGCGTCATGGCAAAGGTTTTGCGTGTGCGCGGATTACGGGTAAAGAGTTCTTTTAATCGCCGGCCCAATTTTGCCGAATGCGACACCATAACCGTATCATCTATATCAGAAATAAAGGCGTATTGGGTAATGTGGGGCACAAAAATCTCGCCATTGGCCGTTGCCAATACCTGATCGGCCTCGTCAACCGCATCAACCCTTACCTGGTGCCAACCAGCCGCTACGTTTTCTTGTGCTTGCCACTCGAACTTGAAAAAACCGTCGTACGCTGTTTTTTGATGGATAACCTGCGTATTAAAATGCAACCTGACCCGGGCAAAAGGATACGGCTTTACCATAAATAATTTAAACAGGTGCACCATATTAACCAAAAAATTACGGCTAAAGCCCTGCTTGGTTTTGGCTTTGAACTTAAACACATGGCCATAAAGCACCAAGTTATGGGTATGTCCATAGCCATGGTATATTTTTACGCTCAGTTTTTTATTCATGATATTTAAAACAGGCTTTGGCTACCAGTTGTTTTGTAGGCACTTCAAATTAGGTACGTGAAAACAAAAAAGCTTCTTTTTATCATCAATCCAGGTTCTGGTCACGGAACCCAAAATTTTGCCGAAACCATTGTTTCTTTTTTTAACGACAGGGAGGAGCAGGCTGAGCTTTACCAACTGCCTAAAAACTGTGCCATGAAAGAGCTGAAAGCCATCATCAAAAACGCAAAGGCCGACCGTGTAGTTGCCGTTGGTGGCGATGGCACCCTCAAATTGGTGGCCGAATGCCTGTTGGAAAGCGAAACACCTATTGCCATTATTCCGGCGGGCTCGGCTAATGGCATGGCCAAAGAGCTGGGCATTCCGTTGGAGATAAACGAAGCGCTGGATTTAGCTGCTACCGGACAGCCTAAGCAGATCCATGCCATCCTCATCAACAACCAGCTGTGCATACACCTGGCTGATATCGGCTTTAACGCCTACTTGGTAAAAAAATTTGACGAACTACCCGAAAGAGGGATGATTACCTATGCCAAAGCCCTCTGGCATGCACTTTGGAACCATCGCAAGATGGATGTAGAATTTTCAATTGGCCCAAAAACCATCCGGCAAAAAGCCGCCATGGTGGCCATTGCCAATGCCACGCAATACGGTACGGGGCTACAGATCAATCCCGACGGGAAATTGGACGATGAGCTTTTTGAAGTAATCCTGGTCAAAGAATATGCCATAATGGAAATTCTGAAGATATGGATCAGCAAATTGCCTTTCAACCCGAAAAAGATAGAGAGCTTTCAAACTACCAAGCTGCACATCAATACCAAGCATCGGGTACATTTTCAGGTAGACGGCGAATATTTGGGTAAAATAAGCGCGCTCAAGGCAAAAATTATCCCTCGGGCAATCCAGATAGTCGTTCCGGCTTCACATGCGCCAAAAACGAGCTCTAAATGAAATTTCCGGCTTAACTTCAGCCGCCCTGAGACGTCGTAGCGGTCAAACCAAGCGTACTATTACTTTTTCAGCTTAGCCTGCCTACATTGGATGAGGCAAACCATTAAGGCATTGAGCAAATGAAGAATTAAAGCGACCAAACCTCAGCCACTCTAAGGTGCCTTAGGTGGTTAAACCAAGCGCATTATTGCATTTCTTTTAGCTTTACTTGACCTCTAATGGTCAGGTAGAGCCTTACAAATTCGAACATGATGCAGACTTTGAGCAATACGTCAAACCATTTATCGCCGTAATAGCTCAATGCCTCGGGCAGCAAGGTAATAAAGCCAACCGAAAACACCCACAGGTATAACCTCAAAGGAAACTGGATGTAATAAAGCACGAAGCCGAATTTCTTCAATCTGAACTGTCCGTAAGCTCCAAACAGTACCAATATAAACATCGGGAACATTAAAATGGAGCTAATTTGAGCCGAAAGCTGATTGGGCAGTTTGTTAAACTGTGTAGCGATTTGCCACAATTGCATGGACATGAAAACGAGAGAAACGAGGTCGAGAAAAGCAAAGCAACGGAAAAGTAGGCGCATTTTTTATTTACAGTATTTATCCAAGTACTCCTTGGCCTTTGGAGAGCCCATATATTTAACAAAGTTGAATTCTTCGCAGGCACCAAGCTTATCGCCCTGCTTGTATTTGCTCAAACCGGCTTCAATCCTGCTGTTCAGGTAATCATCGTCAATGCCCAATTCGGCTTTGAGTTTCATGATTTTGGGCAGTTCTTCGGGTTTGAGGTTGCCATTTTCCTTGTTACGGTAATAGTTGAGCACCACATTAACCAAGGCCTGCTCATCTTTATAGCCTTTTATCGCAAGAGCGATATCGTTGGCACTTACAAATCGGCAGTCGTAGCCGTCGAGACTAAAATTAACGGGTACCACTAGCAAAGCCGTAGTATCGTGACTTAATGGTACAGTCCATTTGCCACTGCTCATCCGGATCAGCCTCAAAGCTTCATCGTCAAGATCGGTCCCCATGCCCTTGTTGATGGCAGTGTAATACACCCCGCCTTTGGCATTGAGCTTAAACCCTATACTTACCGTGCCCTGAATGCAGTGATGCAACGAATAGGCAGGATAAATGATGTTCCTTTTGATAAAGGCCGACAAGCCCCCTTTTATACTAGGTTGCTGCGCCTGCGCAAAAGTAGAAACGAAGAGCAAAAAAAGGGTGGCTATTCTTATCATGCTTCAATTTACGAATTTTATGGCAAAGCCGATGCAAAAGTCTGTGTTAAAATCAAGGCCGGATCTGGGCAGTTCTGCAAATAGGCCTCGCGCTGGGAGAATTGGCAAACACCTGGGTAATCGCCTTTAAGACCGTGCATGTCGAGTATAAGCTGCAAATGCAGGTGTGGCGGCCATTGTCCGTTTTCGGCAGGCTTTCCAAAGTGCGCAAAAGCCTTGCCTTTCGGTATAGTCATGCCTTCGTACAGATTTTGCAACGAGCTTAGCGCTAAATGGCCATACAAGGCATAAAAGGTGAGTTCGTAAAACTGATATTGCAGAATAATCGTAGCGCCGTAATCGCCAAAATTGTTGTTAAACCGAAAGCTGTGTACTTTGGCGTTGTAGCAATTATAAACAGGCGTTCCGGCAGGCCCCCAAATATCTACACCCAAATGCAGGCGTCTAGGTTCTTCGCCTTGGTCAAAATGCGTACTTCTGCTGTAAATGGTGCGATGTTCGTTATAACCGCCAACGCCATAGCGCGCCTTGTTTTTAGCCAATTTTTCATTAACCCAAGCCGAAAAACGACTGGTATCGACCAAAATGCTTGGGTCAAGCTCAGTATTGTTCGCCGTGAAATCGAAAGGCAAAAGCCGGTCGCTAGCAGGGTCAAAATCTACCACTTTGCCAATGAGGCCAATGTGTTTGTTTATGATTTCTTTAAACGGAAGCATCTTATTTTTTTAAAGGTCGAATCCAAACCTGTATCATTCCATTGGCACCTTGTTGGCCGTAAATCGCGGCCGAAAGTGGCCTGTAATACCTAGTAATAGCATCCAGCTCCTCAAACTTGATTTTTGCCAGCGTTGCGCTTGCCTCATTTGGGCGAACCATTACCTCGTTTACCATCAATATTGGCTTTTCAGCCTCAATGGCAAACACATCCCTAGCTTCGGCAAGTGCTTCACGTTTTTGTTGCTTGGATTGCCTGCTTTTAAGCTCGATGGTGATGAAGCCTTTCGAAAAATCCTCCACACCGAGCGCCTCCTCGGTATTGGCTATCGGATGCATCAGCATTACGCGCAACAAATCCTTAGCCGTTTTGGACTTTAGTTTTCTATTGAGCTTCAAACTATCCTTGGCTTCATAAAATCCTGAATAGGGCAAAAAGTATTCATAGTGGTGTACCGAGGGGATATGATTGTTATAAACCTTTACCAAGCTGTCGATATAGGTTTGGGTCAAGGGCTGGGCCTTGGCCAACAGGACGCTAACAAAAAGAAGAGCAAAACACAATACCTTTCTCATCAGCCTTTAAAAACATAGACGTAATTATAGATAAAATGCGACAAAGCACCAAAATTCACAAATAGATGCCATATTTCATGGGTATGGAAGTATTTGTACAGCGGTTTGTCCTTGGCATAGAAATAGGTGCCGCCAATGTAAAAAATACCGCCCAAAAAAAGCCATACCAAAGCCATTGCTGGCAAGGTTTCGACCATTTTGGTAACGAACGGAATAATGAGGCAGCCCATGGCAATGTAAAGCCCGGTTGATACCGCCTGGTTTTTGAGGCGGTTAAAGATCTTGAGCAAACAACCTACCAGGGCAATAGACCATACCAAGCCGAACAGCAACCAGCGGACCCAGCCCTCAAACACCAGTAGCGCCGTAGGCGTAAACGAGCCGGCAATCATCAAATAGATGCAACAATGGTCGAATTTTTGCCAAAAACGGATGCCATATTCTGTTTTGGGCAGGCTATGGTAAATGGCGCTTACGCTAAACAATACCCAAATGCCAATTCCGTACACATAAGCGGCGGTATAAGCAAAAGAGGTACTAGCCGCCTGCAGCAGCAAATACAAAGCCGGAATGGCCAAAATGGCCGGTACTGCATGGGTAAAAAAATTTCCTGGTTCGCGAATGTACCTATTGGTCTGCATCGGTTGGCTCGTCTGTATCTTTTCGTTCCTTGGCTATTTTATCGAATATTTTATCCATGTGCTCCACGTATTCGTTGGTATCGTCTACAAAAAACGAAAGCGTTGGAATAACCCTAGCCTGATGGCGGATGCGCGAGCCCAGTTTATACCTGATTTCGCTGGCATGTGCATTTACGGTAGCTACCGATAGACTGGTATTGTTGGTATTCAAAAAACTCAAATATACTTTGGCTACGGCCAAATCGGGCGATACCCTAACTTTGGTAATGGTTACTAACGTATTGGGCAAATAAGAAGCCCCTTCGCGCTGAAAAATTGCGGCCAGTTCTTCTTGTAATAATCCTGCAAACTTCTGTTGTCTTTTACTTTCCATAATCTCAAATATCTATATCCAACTGCTGCATTGGATGGCTAAAGCATTTGTTGCAATATAAGCCTTTTCCAGATGTGCACGCTCTTTTTTCTTAATATAGCAGCTTATCGTAGGGATAGCGCGTAGTATGTAGGACTTTTACTTTATCGTACAGCAGCTGCTTAAATTCTTCTACGTTTTCCTTTAGCGTTGCCGAAATAAAAATGGCCGGATCGTTATGATGTGCCATCCAGCTTTTTTTGAAATCGGCCAGGGTAAGCGGCGCTTCTTCTTCGTCTTCATGCCTGTCTGTTTCTGGCGTTACGTAGGCATCGATTTTGTTAAAAACCATGATGGTTTCCTTGTCGCGGGCACCCAGGTCTTTCAGGGTCTCATTTACGGTATGGATCTGGTCTTCAAAATTTGGGTGCGAAACATCGACCACGTGTACCAGAATATCGGCTTCGCGCACCTCGTCTAAGGTTGATTTAAAACACTCGACCAAATGGTGTGGCAATTTTCTGATAAAGCCCACCGTATCCGAAAGCAGGAAAGGCAGGTTTTCGATCACTACTTTTCGAACCGTGGTATCTAGCGTAGCAAAAAGCTTGTTCTCTGCAAATACATCCGATTTGGAAAGCATGTTCATGATGGTTGATTTGCCCACATTGGTATAGCCTACCAAGGCTACGCGGATCAGTTGTCCACGGTTTTTGCGTTGTGTTTCGTTTTGGCGGTCAATCAGCTTGAGGCGTTCTTTGAGCAGGGAGATCTTCTCCAAGATCATCCGCCTATCGCTTTCAATCTGGGTCTCGCCCGGACCACGCATCCCGATACCGCCCTTTTGACGCTCCAAGTGGGTCCATAAACGGGTTAATCGAGGCAATAAATATTGCAGCTGGGCCAGCTCTACCTGCGTTTTGGCCTGCGCGGTTTGCGCCCGTCCGGCAAAAATATCCAAAATCAGGTTGCTCCTGTCTAAGACCTTTACCTGCAGTTCGCGCTCAATATTGCGCAGTTGCGACGGCGAAAGCTCATCGTCGAAAACCACCATGTCTATTTCTTCTGCCTTTACA
This sequence comes from Pedobacter sp. TM02, assembly GCF_059705275.1. Lineage (NCBI taxonomy): Bacteria > Pseudomonadati > Bacteroidota > Sphingobacteriia > Sphingobacteriales > Sphingobacteriaceae > Pedobacter > Pedobacter sp. TM02. The sequence goes on along the minus strand of NZ_AP046530.1, from coordinate 110,664 downwards.
TAAGCCTGTATTTCTTCGAGCTTTCCGGTGCCCACAAAAGTGGCACGATCGGGCTTGCTCATGCGCTGCGTAAAAACTTTTTCTACCTTTCCACCTGCCGTATCAACCAAAAAGGCCAATTCTTCGAGGTATTCTTTGGTTTGTTCGGGTTTTTCGCCCGGCATAATCACCCCTACCAGAACGGCTCGTTCTTGCTTAAGGGCAGTATCGTAATATTTCTGTTTTCCCATTGTATGCTACAAAGATACGAAATCTAAGTTCGTTTCATTTTGCACCTATAAAACTTCGGCTAAAGCGCTAATGTTTTAGAAAAATGTCCCTTAGCATAGAAATTGGTCGGCAAAAAGAGGAGGCTTTGAGCTAGACTTGCTGGTGAAGAACACCAACAAGGGTACCAAAACGCAATTAAGGCTAAATGCTTTATTTTTAACGAAGCCATTTGCCCGCTACTAATTGTTGGCGAATAATACCAACATTAGCGCCGTTGGCAGCAAAAAGCAACAAGAGCATATCAATTAGAAAAGCAAGTACAGCATTTCATGGCCGCAACAGCCCCGCTGTACGCTTTACTTCGTGCCCGCTGCCATCGGGTTTAGGGAAGACGAGTGTAAAGTCCTATTAAAAGCTCTGGATTGGCCGTTTACCCCAAACCCCATAAAAAGGGCCTCTTTTTCAAGAGGCCCTCATCAATTAACTGTATTTCCTAATGGAATTGTGCAAACCACGCACGTCATTTGTTAATTAATCATTAAATTGGTAGACCACGCCACCAGTAATGTAAGTATTTGAAAAAACCGGGGTTTCGGTTTTAACCACCTTGCCATTAACCAATATCTCAAGTTTGATGGAACCTGTAATCCTGTAATTTTCGGTTATGCTCAGGCTAACATCGCTTGCATAGTTTACGGTTTTGGTAATTGTTTTCGAGAAAGGCAGCGATTGACCGGTTAGCTGGGTATCGGCATCTGTTTCGTTGGTAAAACGGATGTCCATTACCCCAATATTATCGCCCGACACCTTGCTTACGCGGTATTCGATGGTCACATTTTTAGGATAACCTTTGCGCGGATCGGCCACATCGTCGGATTTCTTGCTGCAGGCACTCAATAGGGTTAGCACCATTAGAGGCAACGCTATATAGCATAGCTTTCTCAGGTTTTTCATCTTTTTCATAGTCTTATCTTTTTCGTTGTAACTACGACAAAGTTAGCTTTGTGCCTTATGCCAGTCCATCACGGAAAACCAGTATTTTAACACCCAAAAAACACGTGTTTTTATTAAATCAAGGCATTTCTGCAGTGGCTACAATGAGCAGCGCCTGCAAAAAATGGCTGTTATTCGCTAAGAATCAAAAAGCCCGATCCGGATTTACCATCCAGACCGGGCTATTCCTGATTTTAACCCATGCTATTTACCGAACGTATAGCTTGTGGTAGCAGATAATACTGTACCTGTTCCGATGTTTTCTTTAACGAGTTTGCCGTCTACCCAAATCTGTACCTTTAGGCTAGAGTTGGCACTTGCACCTGATCCGTTTGCGCCAAAATTAATCACTAATACAGACGAAGGAATAGTCAGCTCAGCACTGGTAAACGTTCTGCTGTTTACCGAAGTATTGGTGGTTACATCGCCAGTTGCGTTGGTAAACAGGGCAGTCGAAATGCTGGCATCCGTAGAAGTTTCGGCCTTGAACACTACTTTGTGTGTTCCGGCAGGTGTTTCATCGTCTTTTTTGCTGCATGAGGCCAAAATTGCAAGAGCCATTAACGGGAGTACGGCTAGTAATAGTTTTCTAAAGTTTTTCATCTTATTAGTTTTTAGTGAGTAATGCCAACTAAAAAACAAACACTATGCCATTAACTCAAAAGAAAACAATAACATGCCTTGTTCAAGCCCTTAAATTACAGACTATAAACACTTTACGAAATCTGAAATCGCCTGACCGGGATTTTCGGTTTTCATAAAGTTTTCGCCTATCAAAAATCCATTATACCCTACACTTTTGAGCTCCTTAATGGTTTGTGGCTTGCTAATGGCACTTTCTGATATCTTCAAAAACGTATCAGGAATGTGGCTCACCAGCTTGAAGGAAGTTTGGATGTCTACGGTAAAATCGCCCAGGTTACGGTTGTTTACGCCAATGGCGTTTACGTAGGGGCAAATGCTGGCTTGCAGCTCTTCAAGGTTGTGCACTTCCAACAACACGTTTAACCCGAGGCTTTGCGCAAAACTGCCCAGTTGGGCAATTTCCTGTGGGCTTAAAATAGCGGCAATGAGCAGGATGATATCGGCACCCCAGGCCTTTGCTTCCAACATCTGGTATTCGTCTATCATGAAATCCTTACGCAGGATGGGAATTTGATTGGCCGCTCTGGCTTGTTGCAGATCTTCGGCCTTGCCTCCAAAAAAATCGGCATCGGTAAGCACCGACAAGGCCGAGGCACCGGCTTGGGCATAGGCTTGGGTTACCGATGCCACATCGGCCGTTCCATTAATCAGCCCCTTTGATGGCGACCTGCGTTTAAATTCGGCAATGATACCGGTACGTTGTTCGTCCAACAGAAAATCCCTGAATACCAAAGGCTGCCTGCCAAAATGCGCATAAGCCTCCAGCTCTTTTACGCTCACCCGGCTTTTGGCCAAGGCAACTTCTTCTTTTTTGCGGCGAACGATTTTATCGAGTATGTTATCTCCAGCTTTTGAAGGAGTGCTTGATTTTTCCATGTTTCTTTCAGTTATAGGTTAAAGCCTCTTTGAGGACTTGAGATGGTTAACCAGTTTTTCATCATTTGCTTGCCATTGGGCGTGAGCACGCTTTCGGGGTGGAATTGTACGCCGCACACATCATACTCGCGGTGACGCAAGGCCATGATCTGCTGGTCGGCATCGATGGCCGTAACGTGCAGCACCGAAGGCAAATCGGCAGGATTAACCACCCAGGAGTGGTAACGGCCTACCTCCACCTGTGTCGGACAGTCTCTAAACAACAATTCGCTTTCGTCTAGCACCGTAACTGGCGTGGCAATGCCGTGCATAGGCCGGCCCAAATTGAGCAGGCTGCCTCCAAAGGCTTCGGCAATGGCCTGCTGGCCTAGGCAAACGCCCATGATGCTTTTACGCGGCGCATAGGTTTTAATTACCTCGAGCAACAAACCTGCTTCTTCGGGTATACCCGGCCCTGGCGAAAGCAAAATCTTATCAAACTGCGCTACCTCTTCAAGTTCAAACTTATCGTTTCTCCATACTTCGGCCTCAAAGCCCAATTCGTTAATGAGGTGTACCAAATTATAGGTGAAACTATCGTAATTGTCAATTACCAATATCTTTTTGCCTCCTGTTAAGGCTTGATTATTTTCCATCTCAATCGTAAATCGTAAATCTAAAATCCTAAATCTCTTCAGCCATTGCAATTGCCCTGCGCAAAGCGGCTATCTTGTTGTTTACTTCGTTCAGTTCGCTTTCGGCCACCGAATCGGCTACGATACCGGCACCTGCCCGGTAATGCAGCTGGTTATTTTTGCTCATAAAGGTTCGGATCATAATGGCGTGGTTAAAATCGTCGTTAAAACCCATGTAGCCAATGGCTCCTGCGTAAAAATTACGGCTCAGCTTTTCATAGTGATCAATCAGTTGCATGGCCTTGTATTTTGGCGCGCCACTCAAAGTTCCAGCCGGATAGGTATCGGCCACGATTTTGAACGAGCTGGTTCCTTCCTGCAAATTCCCGCTTACTTTAGACACCAAGTGGATGAGATGCGAGTAGTACTGCACTTCCTTAAACGATTTGACTGCTACACCAGTACAATGCCTGCTCAAATCGTTACGCGCCAAATCAACCAGCATGACATGTTCGGCGCTTTCTTTAGGGTCTTGTTCCAATTTTTTGGCCAAGGCTGCATCTTCTTCGTCGTTTCCGGTACGCTTAAAGGTGCCTGCAATGGGGTAAATACTGGCCACGCTGTTGCTTACCGTAATCTGTGCCTCGGGCGAAGAACCAAACAGCTTGAAGCTGCCATAGTCGAAGTAAAACAGGTAGGGCGAAGGATTGATAGAGCGCAGGCAACGGTAAACATTAAACTCGTCGCCCAGAAAGCCTTGCTTAAAAGCCCTCGAAGGTACAATCTGAAAAACATCGCCTCGATAGATGTGCTTTTTCAGCTGTTCGACCATCTCCATAAAGCCCTCGTTGCTCAGGTTCGATTCTTCTTCGCCATTAACCCGGAAACTATACTCTGGAAAGTTCTTGTTTTGGATGAGGTATTCGATTTTGGTCAGGTCGTCGTTATCGTCGTCGTTAAACACGTTTTTGAACAAGGTAATCTCGTTCTTGAAGTGGTCGATGGCAATAATATAACGATACACATGGTATTGCATGGTTGGAATCGTCTCATCGGCCGGAGCAGTCGAAGTAAATTTGATATCCTCAAAATGCTGCACGGTATTCCAGGTAAAATAACCGAACAAGCCTGTCGATATTTTTTTATCAACTGCGGGGCTTATCGGTTTAAACTGTGCCTTAAATGCCGTAATTTCATCGGTAAGCACAAAGCTGTCCTTGCTGCTTTTCTCGCCATCGGGGAAATAGGCACTCAGCTGCTCGTTTTGCAAAATCAATCCGGCTACAGGCTCGGCGCACACATAGCTCGTAGCATTTTCACGGCTATGGTAATCGGAGCTTTCGAGCAAAATGGTGTTTGGGAACACATCGCGCAGGCGCAGGTAAATGCTTACCGGCGTAGTGGTATCGGCTAAGCGCTTTTTGGTGTGTGTGTGTATCTGGTATGTTTTCATAAGCTTCTATTTTCTTTAGCCGCCATTTCAATTGATTGGTCGGGCTTTGCCATGGCGGTATTTCAAAACAAAAAACCCGACGTGTGGTTCCGTCGGGTTTTGAATGTGGTTTAAGTTTAGGTTTAAGTTGATAAACTATAAGGTACACAAGGCTACGACGCAACTCTGTTTAGAATTACCACGCCATTGCCAAGTATGTATATTGTTAATCATCGTGGAGCAAAAATATATAAAAAGTTAAATAATCAAAATATTTTGAATTTTTTTCGAATGCCTACTCATCAGTACCTTAACCTTAAGAAACCCCAAAGAAAGTTCTCGAAGGGTCGCTTTTTACCATCATAAAAATCGTGGCGATGATGATCAGCAGCCCTAGACCAAAGAAAACGGCAATATTCTTATGTTTCGCCGCAGCATCGGCCACTTTTTTAGACCTCGAATTGCCTACGGTAATCAAAATGATGGCCAAAATCATCATGCTGATATGCTCCATTTTCCAGTAACGGCCCATGGCTACCGAGCTGTCTATTTTGTACCAGCCGTTTAAAAAATATACCGCCAAGCCCAACAACAACTGGATATGGGCACTTACCAAGGTAAAAACATTCAGTTTTCTGTTGCCTTCGGTATAAGGCTTTTTGCCTAGCCAGCCTGATAACGCATTGATTACGGCAATTACCAACAGGATAAAAACTACATAGCGCCAGCCTGAGTGCGCACTTTTAAGGATATCGTTCATTGTATAAGCAATTTAATTTTTTGTCAAATCCAAAAATAGCTAATTAATGGCAAATGCAAGTCCAATTACTTTATTTATAAACCTTCTTAATACAGAATTAACAAGCGCTGCTTAATGTAATCATCGCCTTACAATTACTTAATCAAAGCCCGGTTTTGAGTTAATGTAGGGGTTGGATTTTTGCGCCAAACAAATTAATCAGCTATGAGGTATTTTTTACTATCCATTATTATGCTCTGCTTTTGGGGTACCAGCAAGGTATCGGGCCAAACTACGCAGGCTTCTATTTCGGGCATTATTGCCGATGAGCAGAAAAAGCCTATTGCAGGCGTTTCGGTTCAGGTCAAAAACGAATCAACTGGTTTTACCACCAGAACCAACACCAACGCCACCGGCGAATTTACTTTTAAAGAACTGCCTTTGGGCGGGCCTTACACCATTAAGGCTACTTTTACCGGCCTCGGCGACCAAACCCGTTCGGGCTATATGCTGAACCAGGGCGATGCGGTTAAGGTAAACATTAACATGCTGGCCACTTCGCAAACCTTGGAAGCGGTACAGGTGGTGGCATCCGGACTGAGGAATAAGGTACAAAACTTTGGCGCCTCCACCGAAATCTCGGCCAAAGCCATTACCAAACTTCCTGTAAACGGCCGTAACTTTACCACGCTGATGGATCTTTCGCCATTGAGCCGTGGCGGCAACATTGCCGGTCAGCTGGGCTCGTCTACCAACTATACCATTGATGGCATGAATGCCAAGAACCCTACTTCGGCGGGTTCTACCACCAGCAGAAGCGGTGCGCCTTATTCGATTTCTATCGAAGCCGTAAGGGAATTTAAGGTGGTAACGAACCAATACGACGTAACTTTTGGCCGTGCCGGCGGCGGTACCGTAAGTGCAGTAACCAAAGCGGGTACCAATACCTTAAGTGGCAGCGCTTTTGGCTATGGCCGTGCCGATTGGTTGGCCAGCCCGTACGATATCAGAGGCAACAAACGCGTGAACGATTTTTCTACCTATCAGTATGGCTTTACTTTGGGTGGCCCCATCATTAAAGACAAGCTGCATTATTTTGTGGCCTGGGACCATCAGAAAGATTCTCGTCCGTTGATTATTGCTGACATCAACTCTCCGGCCGACGAAGCGAGATTTAACATTACAAACACTACCTTGAGCAGCTTCTTGAATATTGCTCGCAACAAATACGGTGTAGCCAACTCGCCACAATATGGCAGTTTCCCTAAAAAACGTGGTTCTGATGCGGCTTTTGCCCGTTTAGACTGGCAAATTGATGGCAAGAACTTGCTAACCGTTCGCGACAACTATACCAACGACAGAAATCCACTTGGGTTGGCTGATAACACTTCCATCAACTTCTTCGAAAGCTATGGCAACGACAAGAACGTAGACAACAGCTTATTGGCCACTTTGCGCACCACCGTGAGCAGCAAGGTAACCAACGAACTGAAGTTCCAGCACTTGTACACTTTCCAAGCCAGTACCCAAAACGATCAATTGAGTTATGCCATTCCAAGGGCTATTGTTGGCAACTTGACCTCGATTCTTTCTGATGGAAGCACGAAATCTACTTCGGTACAAATTGGTGGCCATCGCTTTGGCCAGGAAGGATTTACCAATAACGTATTCCAATTGGTTGATAATTTCTATTACAACACCGATAAGATCAAATATACTTTTGGTGCCGACATCATGTACACCAATGCCAAATCGCTATATGGCAGCGAGGTGAATGGCCGTTTCGAGTACACCAATACGGGAACAACTGCCACTTCGTTACAGAACTTTGAGAACCTGATTCCAAACAGGTACTATCGCGAAGTTCCCTTGGTGGCCGACCCAAGCGTTAAAGCCGGCATCTGGAATGCCGCATTGTATGGTCAGATGCAAACCAAATTAGGCTTAGGTTTAGACCTTACCGCTGGTTTACGTGTTGATTACAGCGCCTATCCTACTTCGCCATTGAACGAAACCTTGTTTCAGGAGCTGGGCGTCAGAACAGACAACAAGCTGACCCAATTTTTGGTGCAGCCACGCATCCAGTTGAACTGGGATATCAATGAAAAACATACCGATTATGTACGTTTTGGCGCAGGTATCTTTGGTTCAGACATCAACAACTATGTAACCATTAACAACCTCACTTTTGATGGCAAGCATTTGGCTACGGTAGATGTTTTTGGTACCGATGTACCTACGCCAAACTTCCCTGGCTACAGAACCGGTGTAAGTGCGCCTACTTTGCCTAACTTTCAGGTGCCGACCATCAATACCAATGCGGCCGATGCCCAGGTTCCAGTTATTTATAAAGCCAACATTTCTTACAGCAAGCTGATTACCGACAAGCTAAAAGTTGGGGTAACCGGCTATGCTTCTTTAGGTCGCCACAATTATATGTATGTTGACCGAAATATGGCCGCCAATCCGTTCTTTACCCTATCAAACGAAGACAACCGTGGTGTTTATGTGCCGAGCATCCCAAGCAATGGTACCGCCGACTGGAAAACCGGTCGTTTGAGCAACAAGTTTGGCCGTGTATTGGAGCTGAACAGCCAAGGCCGCGTAAACCAGTTTGCCGTAGTGCTCGATGCAACTTGGCAGTACTTTAAGGACGGCGAAATTTCGGCCAGTTTTACCTGGAACGACAGCAAAGACAACACTTCGTTTAACGGTAACGTAGCCAACTCGGCAACCTTATCATTGCCGGTAAAAGACGATCCACGAAACCTGAGCAAAATGAGTTATTCTGATGGTCAGTTCCGCAACAAGGTGGTTATCTATGGTACTTTGCCTACATTCTATGGCGTTTCTATTGGGGTTCGCTACTCGGGCATTGGCGGTACGCGCTACACCTTGTTATCTGGAGCCAACAACAACGGCGATTTTGTAACTACCAACGATTTGGCTTTCATTTTCGACAGGAACAATCCTAATGTACCTGCAAACGTACGTACAGGCCTGCAAGCTTTGCTTGACAATCCGCTAGCCAGCCAAAGCCTGAAAGATTATATTTTGAAATATTCTGGCAAAATTGCAGAACGTAATGGCGGCATCAATGGTTTCTTTGGTACGGTTGATTTAAGGGTTAGCAAAAAAATCAAGATCCAAAAATCGCATAACGTAGAAATCTCGGCCGACATCTTCAACTTTGCCAACTTACTGAACAAAAAATGGGGAGTAAACGAGTCGTTGGGTAGCCAAGCTTTATATGCCTTGGGTATCCCGGCATCGGGTGGCAATCCGGCTGTTCCGAACTTCGACACCACCAACAAGGTATTTAACTACCGTGTAAACAATTCTGGCGTGGTTAACCCATCGGGCAATCCTTACCAGTTCCAAATTGGTTTGCGCTACGGATTTTAACAATTAGGCAAGCCATTCAGGATTTTGTGGCTAACCAAACCCCACTTGCATTTGCAGGTGGGGTTTTCTGTTGATGATTGGCTTGGACTAAACCGCCCTCAGGTGTCTCAGACAGTGAAAAAATTAGGTCAACCATTCAGGCATTAAGAAATAATCAACATGAAGCATTGCAATACTAGGCTAAGCCTAGATTCCAGATGACAAATACCGTAAATACATTCACGTGCTTCAAGGTGATAAAAACAACTACCATCGGCTTTAGTAATTTATTGCGCCGAAAATGTAAAATAAAAGTTAGGTAAGGTATAAATCTTTATTTATCAATAGCTTTAAGGTCTTAACTTAACAACAATTATGAAGAAAATTCTACTCGCGCTCGCGCTGGTGCTTTCTACTGCATTTTTGTTTGCACAGCAGACTTATCCCGTTAACGGTTCTTTCGACATCAGACCAGGATTGTACGCTTTTACCAATGCGAACATTGTAGTTAACGCCAATCAAACGATCAGCAATGGCGTATTGCTGATCAAAAACCAAACCATCCAGTCGGTAGGCACTGGCACCGCAATTCCGAAAGGTTATGTGGTGATTGATTTGAAAGGAAAATACATCTATCCTTCGCTTATCGATGCCTTTACCACTTATGGCATTCCAGAAGCACAGCGCGCCCAGGCTGCAGGCGGTTTCTTTGGACGCCAGTCGGTTTTTACCTCTACCAAAAAAGGAGCTTACGGATGGAATGAAAGCATCCGCCCCGAAGTGGAAGTGAAAAGCATCTTCACCATCGATACCAAAAAGGCAGACGACCTGCGCAAAGCCGGTTTCGGGAGCGTAAACGTCATCAGTCGCGATGGTATTGCACGTGGTACCTCCGCCGCCGTTACCCTAAACGATGGCAAGGAAAACGAAGTGATGCTGAACGACCAGAGTGCAGCCAACTACTCGTTTAACCGCGGTACTTCTACCAATGACTATCCGTCTTCATTAATGGGTTCTATCGCCTTGCTGCGCCAAACCTATTTGGATGCCAACTGGTACAAAAACCAAAAAGAAGAATACAATATTTCTTTAGAGCAATTCAACAAACAACAAAGCTTGCCACAGCTTTTTGAAGCCGATGGCTGGGCCAATATTTTGCGCGTTGATAAAATCGGAAAAGAATTCAACAAACAATTTATCATCAAATCTACCGGCGACGAATACCAACGCATCGATGCCGTTAAAGCCACAGGTGCTACGTTGATCATCCCGGTCAACTTCCCTAAGGCTTTTGACGTAGAAGACCCTACAGAAGCCCGCAACCTGAGCCTTGCCCAATTAAAAGGCTGGGAGCTGGCCCCAACCAACCCGGGCGTGCTGGAAAAAGCAGGCGTTAAATTTGCCCTCACTACTTTCGGCCTCGAAACCCCTAAAGATTTCTGGACTAATTTGACGCAAGCAATTACCAACGGACTAACCGAAAAACAAGCCTTAATGGCTGTTACCGAAATCCCTGCAGGGCTTTTGGGCATCGGTGATAAAGTAGGCACGCTCGAAAAAGGCAAATTGGCCAACTTCCTCATCACTTCAGACAACATCTTTAAACCAGGCAACATCATTTTCGAAAACTGGGTACAGGGCAAACGCTTTGTGGTTAACAAAATGGATGTAACCGACTTGCGTGGCACCTACAGCCTCAACATCGATGGCGTAGGTACTACCCTGCTAAAAATTACAGGCACAAACGGCGGATCGACCGCAGCCATTGAGCGTTTGGGCGCCGACAGCGTAAAAACCAACGCTACTTTTAGCCGCACTGGCGATTGGGTAACCATTACCTTTAACCTGAAGAAAAATCCGGTTGGCGATGTTCGCTTGAGCGGTTATTTAACCAGCGCCAGCCCATTAACCTTTAAAGGCGATGTGATTTTGAATTCTAGTCCGGCAGGAGCCTGGAACGGCACCTTTAAGGAAGCCGCCAAAGAAGCCCCAAAACGCGAAGAACCTAAGCCAGCTATCAACAATGGCTCGGTAATCTTTCCGTTTATTGCTTTCGGCACCGCAACCTTGCCTACACAGGAAGCTGTATTACTTAAGAACGCAACAGTTTGGACCAACGAAAAAGAAGGCATTCTGCAAAACGCCGACGTGCTTTTAGAAGGCGGCAAAATCAAGGCTGTAGGCAAGAACTTATCGGCAGGCAATGCCAAGGTCATTGATGCGACCGGCAAACACATTACTGCCGGATTAATTGACGAGCACTCGCACATTGCGGCCAGTGGCGGCATCAACGAAGGTGCCCAATCGGTTTCGGCCGAGGTGCGCATTGCCGATGTCATCAACTCTGAAGACGTTAACATTTATCGCCAGTTGGCAGGTGGGGTAACGACTTCGCACATCCTGCATGGCTCGGCAAATCCTATCGGTGGACAAACGCAGCTCATCAAATTGCGCTGGGGCAAAACACCTGAAGAACTCAAATTCGCAGGCAGCGATGGCTTCATCAAATTTGCCTTGGGCGAAAATGTAAAACAAAGCTCGGCCCAAAACAACCAACGTTTTCCGGCAACCCGCATGGGCGTTGAGCAAACTTATGTGGACGAGTTTACCCGTGCCAAGGAATACGAAAAAGCATTGGCCGTAAAAGGCAACAACGTACGCAGGGATTTAGAATTGGATGCGATTGTGGAGATTTTAAATAACAAGCGCTTCATCACCTGCCACTCTTATGTACAGAGCGAAATCAACATGCTGATCCATGTAGCCGATAGCCTGGGCTTCAAGATCAACACCTTTACCCACATTTTAGAAGGCTATAAAGTGGCCGACAAAATGAAGGCGCATGGCATTGCAGGCTCAACCTTTTCCGATTGGTGGGCCTACAAAATGGAAGTACAGGAAGCCATTCCTTACAACGGAAAAATCATGCACAACGTGGGTATCACCACCGCTTTTAACTCTGACGATGCCGAAATGGCACGCAGGCTAAACCAAGAAGCCGGTAAGGCGGTATTGTACGGTGGCGTACCAGAAGAAGAAGCCTTGAAATTTGTAACCCTTAATCCTGCCCGTATGTTGCACATCGACAACAAAGTAGGCAGTATAAAACCAGGCAAGGATGCCGATGTAGTGGTTTGGTCGGCCAACCCGCTTTCTATCTATGCCAAAGCCGAAAAAACCTTTGTCGACGGTATTGCCTATTGGGACATAGACCGCGATGCACAAACTCAAAAAACACAGCAGGCAGAAAAAGCGCGCCTTATACAAAAGCTTTTGGAAAGCAAAAATGCTGGTGCACGTACGCAGCGCGCATTTGGCGAAAGGCCGCCAAGATTGTATGCCTGCGAAACCCAGGAAGATTATTGGGCAGAAATGAACCAAATGGAAGGAGAACACAATCATGAATAAATATATCAGCACTGCAATAGCCCTGTTCGCCAGCAGTACTTTGGCTTATGGGCAGGCCAACATTTCTCCGGCTAAGCCCCAAAGCCAAAAAATTATTGTAATGGGCGCGACTATCCATACCGGCAACGGCAAGGTAATCGAAAATGGCTACCTCACCTTTGATAAAGGCAAAATTACCGGCATAGGCGATGCCACTACCGTAAAATTCAGCACCAACGATGCCCGATTGATTACGGCAAGCGGCAAGCATATTTATCCTGGTTTTATTGCCCCCATTACCAATTTGGGCCTGATTGAAATCGAATCGGTAAAAGCAACCATCGACGAAGACGAATTGGGCGAAAACAATGCGCATATCCGCTCTATTATTGCCTATAACACCGATTCTAAAGTTCCGGCTACTTTGCGCAGCAACGGTATTTTAATGGCTCAAATTACGCCAAAAGGCGGCAGCATCTCCGGAAGTTCGTCGGTAGTGCAATTAGATGCCTGGAACTGGGAAGATGCCGCAATCAGAAAAGAAGATGCCATGCACATGACCTGGCCAGCTACCCCACGTGGCAGAGGCGGTTTTGGTGGCGGTGGCCGATTTGGCGCTGCGCCTGGTGGCGTAGATCCTAACGAGCGTACCCAAAATGCCATTGCCGAGCTTAATAAGTTCTTCACCGAATCAAAAGCCTACACAGAAGCCACTCCCGCCGTAACCAATACCCGGATGGCGGCCATGAAAGGTGTTTTTAACGGCAGCGAGAAACTGTTCATTACGGCCAATGCACAAAAAGATATCGTAAGTGCGGTAATGTTTGCCAAAAAATTCGGCATTACGCCCGTTATTGTAGGTGGCGATGAGGCTTATCTGCTAACCGATTTCCTCAAATCGAACAATGTAGCCGTAGTGGTTAAACAGCCACACGCCCTACCCAACAACGCCGACGACGATGTAAACATGCCTTATAAAAACGCGGCTTTGTTAAGCAATGCAGGGGTAACCGTAGTGTTGAGCATTGATGGATTTTGGCAACAACGCAACCTGCCTTTTATGGCGGGCACAGCCGCTGCCTGGGGCATGAGCAAGGAAGATGCACTTAAAACCATTACTCTAAATGCCGCCAAGGCCATGGGCGTTGATCAAACTACCGGAAGCCTGGAAATTGGCAAGGATGCTACCTTCTTTATTTCGGAAGGCGATGCGCTCGACATGAAGAGTAACAAGGTGGAAGAAGCCTTCATCCAAGGCCGTTCTATCAACCTTGACAACCTGCATAAACAGCTCGACAAAAAATTCAGCGATAAGTACGGAATAAAATAGCCGATTGGCCTTCCGAAGCTTTCATCATCAGACGTCATGGGTCTTAAAAATCCATGGCGTCTTTTTTTTACCTAAGGCAAAAAAAAGAGCAGCTTGAATTTCAAGCCGCTCCCTTAACTAACTTATTATTTATAAAACTGGCTGTTGGGGAAGGAGTCGAACCTTCAAGGGGTAGTTAGCTACAGTTCAAAAATTAATTTGTGGTCAACCCATAAACTGCGTTTGTCCCATGATCCCCACCACCGAGACAAGGAGGTGTGTCTGCCAATTTCACCACCCAACATTCTTTAATTCCCAGTTCACAATTTTCAGTTTCCAGTTGCAAACTGTTAACTGCTAGCTGAGGTGCTGTAGGGGAAGGAGTCGAACCTTCATAGAGTGGTTGTACCATTGCTGGATTTCCCATTATTCTCTACCACCGAGACAAGGAGGTGTGTCTGCCAATTTCACCACCCTACATTATTTTAAGTTTTCAATTGTCAGTTTTCAGTTGTTTACTGCAAACTGGGAACTGCCTACTGGCAATTGCTTGATACAAACATAAGACAAATAGCCAATATGTTGCAAATATTTTAATGTTTTTATTTTATTTTTATAATTATTATAATAAATTAGCAGTATCATTAAAATTTAAGAAAATTATGCTTAAAAAAGAAACCCAAAATTTAGAAATTGACAACCTGGATATCCAGATCCTGACCCACCTGATGCAGGATGCCACCAAACCTTATACCGAAATAGCCAAAGACCTGATCATTTCGGGTGGTACCGTACACGTGAGGATGAAAAAACTAAGCGATATGGGCATCATCAAAGGTTCACACCTCATCATCGACCCCAAAAAAGCAGGCTACGACATTACGGCCTTTTTGGGCATCTATTTGGAAAAAGGCTCGTTATACAAGGATGCGGTCGAACATTTGAGCAAGATCAAGGAAGTGGTAGAACTACATTACACCACAGGCTCGTACAGCATGTTTGCCAAAATCACCTGCAGAGATACCAACCACCTGCGCCATGTGCTGAACGAAGAGATACAGGCTGTAAAAGGCATCCAGCGTACAGAAACCCTCATCTCATTAGAAGAAAGCATCAAAAGGCAAATCGAACTGGGCTAGTTTGTTGGTTGGTTTGTTGTTAGTCGGTTAGATTATCAATTGTTACAAGTTTTCGTTGATTCTTGCTACTTATTAAATAATCCTTTTAACGCGGCCAGTTTAGCCTGCAAATCGCCATCGGCTTCTTGCTTGGCCTGAGCTTGTTTAGCCTGATGCTGGGGTTTAGGGTTATGCCTTGCATTTTGACTTTTGTTAACCGGTTTCGCCTCGGTCCTTGCGCCTTGCCCTTTTTGGCTATCTTCTTTCATGGATAGGGAAATCCGCTTGCGCGCCACATCCACATCAACCACGGTTACCTGCACCACTTGGCTTACCTTAACCACTTCATTAGGGTTGGCTACATAGCGATTGGCCAATTGGCTGGTATGCACCAGTCCGTCTTGATGCACGCCAATATCGACAAAAGCGCCAAAATTGGTAATATTGGTAACAATACCCGCCAGCTTCATGCCCGTTTTAAGGTCTTCTATCGAGTTTACGCCTTCTGCAAAACTAAATACCTCGAACTGTTCGCGTGGATCGCGACCAGGCTTGGCCAGTTCTTTTACAATATCATTTAAGGTAGGCAAACCCACTGTAGCG
The DNA here is from genome assembly GCF_059705275.1 of Pedobacter sp. TM02. Classification (NCBI taxonomy): domain Bacteria; kingdom Pseudomonadati; phylum Bacteroidota; class Sphingobacteriia; order Sphingobacteriales; family Sphingobacteriaceae; genus Pedobacter; species Pedobacter sp. TM02. The sequence goes on along the minus strand of NZ_AP046530.1, from coordinate 95,354 downwards.
CTTACATATCGCTGCAGGTTCAGTTGTTTTTGCAGGTTGCCATCCTTCATCAAGTCGTTTACCGTGCAACCCAAATCGGAAGCCATTTGTTTAACCAGCGCGTAACGTTCTGGATGCACCCCGCTTCGGTCTAAAACCTGCTCGGCATCGCGGATGCGCAAAAAGCCAGCGGCCTGCTCAAAAGCTTTTTCGCCTAAACGTGGCACTTTTTTAAGGCTTTCCCTATTTTTAAAGGCACCGTTTTTATTGCGGTAGTCGATAATATTTTGTGCCAACTGCTCGCCCAAGCCTGAAACGTAGGCCAATACCTGTTTAGAGGCCGTATTCAGCTCAACACCTACGGCATTTACACAGCTCATTACGGTATCGTCTAAGCTTTGTTTCAATTGGCCTTGGTCTACATCGTGCTGGTATTGGCCAACCCCTATGGAACGCGGATCGATCTTAACCAATTCGGCCAAAGGGTCCATCAAGCGCCTGCCGATAGATACCGCACCCCTTACCGTTACATCTTTATCAGGAAACTCCTCCCTGGCCAAAGGCGAAGCCGAGTAAATGGAAGCGCCACTTTCGTTAACCATAACCACGGTTACCTCAGGTATGCGCAAGCCACGCACAAAAGTCTCTGTTTCGCGACCAGCTGTACCATTACCGATGGCAATGGCTTCTATTTCGTATCGATCGCACAGTTGCTTTACCTGCCATTCGGCATCTTTTAAATTGCCTTGACCAGTATGCGGATAAATGGTGGTATTTTCTAATAATTTGCCTTGCCTATCTAAACAAACCACTTTACAGCCTGTTCTGAAACCCGGATCGATGGCCATGACGTTTTTTTGGCCCAAAGGCGCTGCCATGAGCAGTTGCCGGGCATTTTCGGCAAATACACGGATAGCTTCGGTATCGGCCTTTTGTTTAATCGTTGCCCGCAATTCGGTTTCCATTGCAGGACGCAACAAGCGTTTGTAGCCATCGTTAATGGCCAGTTGTACTTGTTCGCCGCAGGCATTGCGGGCGGTTATAAACTGGTTTTCGAGCAAGGTAATGGCTTCTTCTTCGGGAGGCAGCACATCAAGCTTTAAAAAGCCCTCTTCTTCGCCCCTTAACATGGCCAATACACGATGCGAAGGTGCGGTTTTAGCATTTTCCTCCCACTCGAAATAATCTTTGTACTTAATGCCCTCTTCTTCCTTGCCTTTAGCCAGCACCGTTTTATAAGTAGCCTTTTGCATAAAGTAATGACGCATTTTATTTCTGGCTTCGGCGTTTTCGCTTACCATTTCGGCAATGATATCCCTGGCACCGGCCAAGGCTTCGGCCACGTTGTTTACGCCTTTTTCGGTATTGATGTAAGCATCGGCTTCGATAGCGGGCTCTATGCGACTTTGCGACAGGATGCGCAAGGCCAAAGGCTCCAAACCCTTCTCCCTCGCTACCGAAGCTCGGGTTTTACGCTTGGGCTTATAAGGCAGGTAAATGTCTTCTAAAGCCGAGAGCGTTTGTGCTTCGTTTATTTTTTGCTCCAACTCTGGCGTAAGCTTTTCCATCTCGGCCAACGACTTGAGAATAGCCTCGCGGCGCTTGTCCAACTCGCGCAGCTGCTGGGCTAAATCGCGGATGGCAGCCACTTGCACTTCATCCAAACTGCCGGTCTGTTCCTTACGGTAACGCGAAATAAACGGAACGGTAGCCCCTTCGTCGAGCAAGCTTAGCGTAGCATTAACCTGACTGTTAGCGATATTTAATTGAGAAGCGATTTGCCTAGCGTGGATATTCATATTTTAATTAGGAAAGCCGTAAAATTAAAACTATTATGGAATAATATTTAGCCCTTTATCATTCATTGATGAAAAAGATATACCTGATTTGTTTAACAATGATTTCCTTTGATGGAGCCAGCCAAAAACGATTTGGCCATGGAAAAATACAGGTTACTTAGTAAAACCAGTACTGGCCCAATAAAAAAATCCCCTAAGCTGGCCTAGGGGATCTGTTATCTAATACTTGCACGGCTTTAAAAACCCTACAACTGCATGTTATTTATTAACGTACATTACTTCTTTAACCGCTTTAACCACTTTTTCGGCATTTGGCAAGCTGGCGGCGATTAGGGTTGGCGCATACGGAAGCGGCACATCGGCGCAAGTGATCCGCAATACCGGTGCATCCAGGTGGTCGAATGCATTTTTTTGAACGTTGAAGGCAATTTCTGAAGAAATCGAAGCCAACGGCCAAGCTTCTTCAACAATCACCAAACGGTTGGTTTTCTTAACCGAGTTGATGATGGTGGCATAATCGATCGGGCGTACAGTACGCAAGTCGATTACCTCGGCATTGATGCCTTCCTTGGCTAATTCTTCAACCGCAGGGTTAACTGCACGGGTTAGCATTTTGCCAAAAGTAACAATGGTTACATCGGTACCTTCTTTAACCACGTTGGCTTTGCCTAGTTCAATGTAGTATTCGCCTTCTGGCACGTCGGCTTTATCGCCGTACATCACTTCCGATTCCATGAAAATTACTGGATCCGGATCCAAAATAGCTTGTTTCAATAAACCTTTGGCATCGTAAGGCGTAGCCGGAACCACTACTTTTAAGCCCGGGCAATTGGCATACCAGTTCTCAAAGTTCTGAGAGTGCTGTGCACCTAGCTGACCAGCATTACCGGTAGGGCCGCGGAAAACGATTGGCACCGAGAACTGTCCACCGCTCATTGATAATATTTTGGCAGCGCCATTGATAATTTGGTCGATGGCTACCAAAGAGAAGTTAAAGGTCATAAATTCTACAACAGGTATCAAGCCGTTCATGGCGGCGCCAATACCAATACCTGCAAAGCCTAGCTCGGCAATAGGCGTATCAATTACACGTTTATCGCCAAATTCGTCTAACATGCCCTGACTCACTTTATATGCACCATTATATTGCGCAACTTCCTCGCCCATTAAAAAAATGTTCTCGTTTTTACGCATTTCTTCGCTTAATGCTTCGCGTAGTGCTTCTCTAAATTGGATTTCTCTCATTGTTTGTTCAAAAATTACCGAGGGCAAATATAACTAATGAATCGTAATTTTAAAGTAGTGTTTTGATTACACGATGCTTTAGCCATGAGGAAACCCTAAGCCGCAGGCGCCAAGTGTAAACTGTTATTTGGCGAGCATTAAAAACCGCCTTAGAATATTAGTCTTTTAAAGGCGTTAACAGCGAATAGATTTCGCTATCCAGAAATTGGCCATTAAAGTAATAATCCTGTTTAAAATAGGCTTCCTTTACAAAACCATGTTTGAGCAGGAGCTGCCTGGAGGCGTCGTTATCGGGACTGATGATGGCCTGCATGCTGTGCAAACCGATGGTTTCGAAGCCAAAGGCAAGCGTTTTGCTTGCGGCTTCCGAAGTAAAGCCCTGCCTCCAGTAATCAGGATGCAGCATATAGCCAAACTCTCCCCTATGGTTATCCGAATCAATACGCCAATAACCAATACTGCCGATCATCTGTTCAGGCCGATCTTTTAGCGCCATTACCCAGGGCAGGCTTTTGCCGGCCAAGGTATTCTCCTGGATCAAGGCAATCAGGTCCTGTACGTCTTGCAAGCCTTTAGGTCGTGGGCGATTGATGTAGCGCATAACCTCTTCATTGGTCCGCATATCGAAAAGGATATCGGCATCGCTTGACCGATGTTCGCGCAACAATAATCTTTCTGTTTCTAATACAGGAAATTCGGGAAAATCTAATACCAGCATCGTTGATGGGTTAAGGGTGAAAAGCCAATGATAGCAAAATCCATCAAATTTCTAAAGCATAACTTTTTCCGGCCACGGTTTGCAGCGCTTTGAACTTGTTGCCATACTTCACTTTGCAGGTTCCGCCAGCAACTGAGGTAATTTTGCTGCTTACAAGCTTGCCTTTTTTCCATTTCATGTCTACTACAAAACCGCCTCGGGCCACCAAACCTTTTACCTCTCCCTCAGCCCATTCGGCAGGCAAGGCTGGCAAAAGCTCAACAAAGCCCTGATGGCTCTGCAACAGCATTTCTGCAATGCCTGCGCCTCCGCCAAAATTACCGTCGATTTGAAACGGCGGGTGCGCACCAAAAAGATTGCCATATACGCCGCCCCCACCCATTTTGATCTGGGCATCTTTGCCCACATAGCGCAGCATTTTTTTTACGGCATCATAAGCTCTTTCGCCATTTTGCAACCTGGCCCAAAGGTTAATACGCCAGGTTATGGCCCAGCCCGTTCCTTCGTTGGTTCTTATTTCGAGCGATTTCTTTACCGCCTGGGCCAGTTCTGGGGTTTGCGAACTGGTAATGCTGTAGCCTGGATAAGCGGCAAACAAATGCGAAAGATGCCTGTGGCGCGGGTCTTGGTCTTCCCAATCGTGGTACCACTCCTGCAAATTGCCTTTTTTGCCAATTTGATAAGGGTACAATTTGGCCAAAGCTGTTTTGACAGACTGCTGCATATCGGCATCGACACCCAATATTTTGGTGGCCTTGAGGTAATCGGCAAACAACTCCCTGATCATGGCCAAATCTGCGGTGCTGCCATATAGGGTGCTTCCTTTATAACCTGTTGAGGTAATGTATATATTTTCAGGCGAAGTTGACGGTGCCGTAACCAGGTTTCCTTTCGGATCAGCAGTTAAAAAATCGAGGCAAAACTGTACTGCTCCCTTCATTAAAGGATAGGCCTGTTTGGCCAGGTAGGCATCGTCTTTGGTAAAGGCATAGTGCTCCCACAAATGTGTCGATAGCCATACGCCTCCCATTGGCCAGTTTGCCCATTGCGGACTCCCTTCGCCAAAGGCGCCTACAGGATTGGTCATGGCCCATAAATCGGTATTGTGGTGGCAAACCCAACCTCCTGCATTGTAATAATTTTTAGCTGTTATCGCTCCGGTTTGGGCCAACTGGCCAATAAAATCGAGCAAAGGTTGGTGCAGTTCTGAAAGGTTGCCCGTTTCTACGCCCCAATAATTCATTTCGGCGTTGATATTGGTGGTGTAGTTGCTGCTCCAAGGCGGACGCACCAATTCGTTCCACAAGCCCTGCAGGTTTGGAGGCAAGCCGCCTACTCTCGATGAACTGATCAACAAATAACGGCCATATTGATAATACAAAGCTACGAGACTGTTATCGCTCTTGCCCGATGCGAAACGGTTTAAGCGGTCGATTGTGGTTAAATTTTCTGCTTCCCTATCTCCCAAATCCAGCTGTACGCGATCAAAATATTTCCTGAAATCAGCTGTATGTTTTTTGAGCAGCTCGGCATAGGTTTTGCCCGTTGCGGCCTGCAAATAAGCGGCCGCCGAGGCTACTTCGTCTTTGCCTTGCGTACCTGGATTTTTATTGGCTCCGTTAAAGCTGGTTGCCATCGATACCAGGAGCACGGCCTCGGTAGCATTCGTAACTTTTAGCGTACTGTCTTGCAAATTTTGCTGCCCATCGGTTTTCAGCACCCTGAGCATCGCCGAAAAACGCATGGCATTTACCGGGTCGTTGACAATCGTACTCGGCAAATGGCTACGGTAATTGGGTTCCGCATGGAATGGTGCATGGCCTTTAAAATGCAGGCTACCCGCTTCAACAGCTGTTTTGGCTTGCAACAGGCTATTGAAACGGCAGGTAAAGTTCAGCTTGTCGCCACCTTTTGCCGTTAACCTGATTACCATCACCTGATCAGGATGCGAGATAAAGGTTTCGCGGGTATAAACGGTGCCGTTGAGGGTATAGCTTACTTTTGAAACGGCATTCTGGATATCCAGCTCCCGTTTATAGTCGACAGGTTCGCCCTGATGGCCAAAATCAATATACAGATTGCCTAAAGGCGCATACGATTCGGAAAAGCTGCCTTGCATAAAGCGCACCAAGGAATCGGCTTTTTTGTAGTTTTCGCTAAACAAGGCATCCCTTACCGGCTGCAGGTAGTTCTTGGCACGGGGATTCATGTCGGGGTTTACCGGGCCTCCGGCCCACAAAGTGGCTTCATTAAGCGAAAATCGCGCACTGCTAACACCGCCATAGTCCATGGCCCCCAAACGGCCATTGCCCAGAGGCAAGGCTTCCTCAAACTGACCGGCCGGTTTGGTATACCATAATTTTAGGGCATTTGGGCCTTGGGCGAGTAAGGCATTGGCCCATAGCAAGCTCAAGGCCACGAGGAGAAGAGTTTTTTTCATCAGTAGTTGGATATAGGTAGCCTAAATATAAGCGTTTAAACCCGTAAAAAACAACCTACCAAAGCCTAGGCTTTGGCTATTTTCCAAACAAGGTTTTGTAGATCGAGTATTTGTAGTTGTCTTCAACCGCACTGGCCTTAAAATATGGCGCTTCGAAAAGTTCGGTCAGCTTTTTGCGCAATTCCTCCAAAAACTGGGGTTTGAGCTCTTCCAGGTAATCGCCGGCGAGGCTCTGTTTGCCCGACTTAAACCAGGTGCCATCCTGGCTCATGGTTTTAACCACATACAGGTTGGGCTCTACGGCAGTTTTGCCTGCATATTGCTCATACACATAGGTATAGAGCAAGGTTTGCACCAACGCCTTATTGATGTACTTGCCATCAGAATTGAACAGCTCGGGAACATCTTTGAACGTAAGCTTGTCGCTTCCGGTTTTATAGTCGATAATTTTAACCACGCCATCTTTCTCATCAACACGGTCTATATAGCCAAATATTTTGACGCTGGCTTCCTGGCCCTTCAACGGAAAGGAAACCATAGCTTCTACCTTTTGCTCTAGGGTAAGGATCTGGAAAGGTGCCTGGCGCTCATCCTGATTTAAAATAATCTCAACATAGGCTTCAACGATGGCCAGGATTACTTTTTGCATGCCGGAATACTCCAAAACCTTATTGGGATTGTCGAACATTACCGTCGCGAAAGCCTGTTGTACCAGAGCAGGCACCTTTTTGCGCTTAACCTGGATCAGCTCCTTGGTGATGATTTCCTTTTTAAGGTCTTGATAGAAATACTCCATCACCTTGTGCAAAACAGAACCTACTTCATTGGCTTCTACTACGGCACTTACTTCCTTGGGCTCTTTGATGCCTGCAATGTAATTGAAGAAAAAATCTATCGGATTGGAAATGTATTGGGTTAATGCCGAAGGCGAAAGGACGCGCTCCTTATTGAGGTATTTTTGAAGCACCGCCTGAATGGCCGGGTTGCTTTTGTCAATCTGTATTTCTTTGGCCAGTTCTGTTTTTACATTAAGGCTCAGGGCATAATGGCTGAAGGTAAAATTGCTTTCGTACTGCAATTGCTTCAAAATCCGGCTTACCTCGCCTGAATTCGATTCGTCTGTCAGGCTGTTATAGACAAAACTGATATGCTTGGCCCTTTGTAATAGACGATACACCATGTACGACGAAATGGCATCCTGATTTTCGAGCACCGGCAAGCCATAAACACGGCGAATGCTATCGGGAATAAAGCTGTTTCCGATGGTTGATTTGGGAATAATACCTTCGTTAAAGCCCAGGAAAACGATTTTATCGAAGTTCAGGTTACGGGTTTCAAGTAGGCCCATCAGCTGGATGCCACTCAGCGGATCGCCCGACAAAGGTACAGCAATACCCTGCAAGGCTTTTTTTACCAAGGCGCAAACAAAGGCAATTTCTTCTTGGCCAATGTGCCTGCCAATGGTATCGTGCAGGCGGTTAAGCTCCTGAATGGTTTTGATGAATAGTTCGGCATCTATTTTTTTGAGCAATTTTTGGGTAGAAAGCCTATTGAGCAGAAAATCCATAACGGTTAGCAGCTGGCTAATTACTTGTTCTGGACCTTTTACTTTTTGGTAGAAGATTTCGAAAAGCCCTTTTTGCTTCAACAGCCTTTCGTAATCGATGTGCGCAATTTTCTCATCCAAGAGGGTAGTCTGCACTTTATCCTTCATTTTTTGGCTGAGACCAGTTAAAGGATGAGTTAAAAAGGCGGCCAGCTGCTGGTAGCTGATTTGCTGTTCCTGTTGGATTTCCAATTGCGAGCTGAGCCATAAATCGGCCAGGCCGTATACACTTGAAGTACCCAGCGGAAAACCCATGGTTACATTGAGGTTCACGGTATGTTCCCCTACCTGTTGAGGTATGGTTTGCAAAGCAGGGATCAGCAAGCTTTCGTCGGCCAAAATTACCGCCGTTGTTCCTATCGGGTCGGTTTGTGCATAATCATCGGCTAAAATATGGTTCAACAGCTTGGCTTGGGCCGTTTTGCCTTGTATCTGATAAGAGTCTACATGATGGGGCATATTTTGCATCAAACTCGGCCTATCGGCAAAAGCATTTTGGAGCTGCAACTGGCTGATGTTTTTACGCAGAAACAAACCTGCCTCCTGCAAAGGATCGTTGAAGTAGTAGCTGTCTATATCGAAATAGAAAAGCGATTTACCAGCTTCTTGAAGTTTGGCAAACAAGCGCGCCTCGGCACTGGTTAGCGCATTAAAGCCTACAAAAATAAGCTTGCCCTGATCAAAATGCTGCAAGAAAGGCACTGCTACGATATCGCTATTGGCCAAAGTTCTGTAGGCATACCCATTGGTGATAAAGTTTTGCGCCTTTAAGCGGGCATGAAACTGATGGTACAGCTTGGGCATGCGCCGCCACATCTGAATAAAAAGCTCCTGCTGTTTTTTATGCTTGCCTTCCGAATAGGAAGTCCAAAACTGCGACAGAAACTCGTGTTGTTCGGGGCTGAGGTAATCGAATTCCTGATTAATGACGGCAATATCTTCCAAGTCGCGGTAAAGCTTGTCGGCATCAACCAAATCGTTGTCGATTTGGCTAAAGTCGCTTAGGATGATTTTGGCCAAGGGGAAAAACCTGTGGCTGCTTAGGGGTTCCAGGCCTTCTTCGCGCAAAAGCTCGTTATACACCTGCAACAAGGTATAGAACTGCAGGTAAAAATCGGCTGTTTTTTCTTGTACCGCCTCCGAGAAAAACTCTTGGATGGTGAAGATTGCAGGACTAAAAAACGGCTTTTTAATAATATCGGCCAAATATTTCTGCAAATAGGCCGCCGGCCTTTTGTTGTTGAAAACAATGGCACAGTGCTGCAACTGCGCACCAAATTTCTCTACGATGTCTTCGGCAACTTCCTGCAAAAATGGCTTCATTCTTTATTAGATATTTAGGCGTATCGAAATATGAGAGGTACATGAATCACGTCATGCCAAGCTGATTAAGCCTGTCTTCCAACCATATTCCCTTAAACTAATTTCAATTTTTTGCTTACGGCATAAAACAAATAGGTTTTAACTTGTTCATAACCCATGGCCATCAGCAGGCTTTTATAATTCGCGACTTGCTCGATATGCCTGTCGCTTTCTTCGAGCGTAAATTTGTAATCGAGGATAATGACTTCATTTGGCCTGAACAAAATCCGGTCGGGCCGGTGCATTTTGCCATTCGCATCGATAATATTCTGCTCGGTAATGCTTTCGGTGGCCGTACTCAAAATCTGTTGCAATTCTGGATGGTTGAGCACTTCCATGACTTCGGCCTGTAAGCCTGGCAATTCGCTTTCCTGTATTTCGCCCTCCAGCAACAGTTTGCTTAAATAGCGTTCTACGGTGGCGGCCGTTCCGGCATTGGCCAGCACATCGTGCATCAAAGAACCTCTTTTTCCCGATTCGTGGATATTGAGCAAGTGCTTAAGGTGCTTTTCTTGTGGCAACACATACAATTCAGACAACCGGTTGGTGGTAGGATAAGTGTCTAAGCTAACGAAATCCGTTTGCTCGACAGGTTCTTTAACAGCTACATCCTCTATAATTTCGTAGCGGTTGTTGTCGTCAAATTCCTGTTCGAAGGTATAATTCAGCACATCGCCCATGGTCGAAATTTTTGAACTGTCTTTTTTGGCCATCGTAGCGATATAGAGATAGTCTTTGGTACGGGTTGTAGCTACGTAAAGCATATTGAGCGCATCCATCTGACTAAACAACAGCTCTTCATAATAGGCCTTGGCTATGGCCGAATCGGCCAGGGTGTCGTTAAATTTAAGCGGGATGCCCTTCAGTTCCTTATACAGGGTTTCTTCGGCCGAAACCCAAAAAATGGAATTGGCCTGCGCCTTGATGTCCCAATTGCAAAAAGGGATAAAGACTGCCCTAAATGCCAGGCCTTTCGATTTGTGGATGGTAATGACCTGAATGGCATCCACGCCTTCGGGCGATGGCAATGATTTGGCCACACCTTCTTCATCCCACCAGGTAAGAAAAGCAACGGCTCCCTTTTCGCCAAGCTTGGTGGCATTACCCGCCAAATCCCTAAAGGCCAACAGATAGGGAATGTGGTCTGACAGGTTTTTGAGTTCGTAGCCATCGATCAGATTCTCGATCAGCTCTGCTAAAGGCAACTGTAGCCAATTAGACCAATTTTCGCAAAGCGATGCCGGCAAAATATGCCCCAAGGCACTCAACGAAGTACCGGTGAGGTTGAGGTAGGCATTGGCATCAACCGGTTTTTGATGCAGGCTATGGTGCAAGGCTATGCAATTGGCTTTGTACAAAGCAGTTTGGGCATCGATACCGGTCAGCACTTTTAGGGTATTAACGATGAGCTGCACGCAGGAGTTGTTCGAAATCAACAAGGCGTCGCCCGAAATTACGGCCAGTTGCCGAGCCATTAATTTACGCACTACCAAGAGAGCTTCGCTGTTGGAGCGCACCAAAATGGCGATGTCTTTTGAGGCATAATATTTCTCGTTTTTAAGAGTCAGGATTTCCTCGATCACATCGTCTAAAGCCACATCCCTAAATACGGTTTCAGAAAAACGCTGCTCAGGCGAAGAGTCGTCCTTTCCAAACCTTCGGATCTTAATGGTTCCGCCGGCCAGGGTTTTTGAGGCAAAGTTTTGGGTAGCGCCAGCATAAATTCCCGTAATAATTTCGTGGTACTGATTTGCTTGCCACCACTGGTTGATCGGTTCGGGCTTGGCAGCTACATTCTCGTTGAGCAGGTTTTGCAGCGTAAGCGGAATGGATTTGTAGAGAAAGTTGTTAAACGTGATGATATTGGCCGCGCTTCGGTAATTTTCTTCCAAACTTTCTTCCAGTACGTTCGCTACACCCACGTCTATTTTGGCCTGCTTGTGTAGGATATTCCAATCACCGTTGCGCCAGCGGTAAATAGACTGTTTGGTATCGCCAACAATCAAATGGTCTATCAGCTCTTGGCTTGGAGTGGCCATGGCATTGGTGAGGAGCGATTTAAAGCTGTTCCATTGGCTGGTTGAAGTATCCTGAAACTCGTCGAACAGGAAATTGCGGTAGCGCGTACCCACTTTTTCCCAAATAAACGAAGGGTTGTCGCCTGCATCATCAGTAATGCCACTGATCAGTTTTTGCGCATCGCTAATCAGCAGGTTATCGTTTTCGTTGCGATAGGTCTTTAAAAGTCCGGCGATTTCCTGCATCAGCCTCAGGTAATAGAGGTTTTTGTTAAAGGCGATAGCCAGGCTATAATTGGGTAGGTGGGTTAAATACTGTGTTTGCAATTGCTGCAAGAGCGGGTTCACCAAGGTGTATACCTCGGGCATTTCGGTGTTTTTCTGGAACCACTCGTCGGGATTGTCGATGTACTTGAACAAGGCATCGATTTTAGAGAAATCTCCCCTGGCTACCAAAATGGCTTTGGCCAATCCGTTTCTCGATTTACCTTTCAGCTGCTCGTTGCTCACCTGGTGCTGTTCAAATACCTGATAAATCTGAGTGGCCAAAGCCATGAGCTGTTCTTCGAAGTTTTTGATTTCGGCACGGGTAACCTGGATGTACTGTTTAAAAAGTTCGTCGATATTTTCGAGACCGAGGGTTTCTACGGCCTGTTCAAACACCTGGAAACTTTCTTTAAAAATTTCGCCGATCAGGTTGTAAAGCTCGGCCTTGTAATTCCAGCTTTTGTTGTCGTTGATGCGTTCAATGGCCAGGTCGATGATCCATTGCAACAATTGTTTGTTATGGTCTAAGGCTTCGTCTAATTTGGCTACCAAATCGTCTTTCACCTTATCATAGTTCATTTCCAGGTTGTAATCGGCATTGAGGCCCAGCTCGAAGGCAAAGCCACGGATTACCTTCTGCACAAAGCCATCGATGGTACTTACCGAAAAGCGGCTGTAATCGTGCAGGATTTTGCGGTACACCTGATCGGCCTTTTGCTTCAAGGTTTCGGCATTGAGGCCTGGATGCGCCTTTAAAATAAGCTGCCGATAGCCTTCTACATCGGCACTGCCTACTGCAAAGCCATGCAGCACCTCTAAGATCCGTGTTTTCATTTCTTCGGTAGCCTTGTTGGTAAAGGTTACGGCCAGAATTTCGCGGTATTTGTTCTCGCCGCTAAAAAGCAGGGTAAGGTAATGCGCCGTGAGGCTGAATGTTTTGCCCGAACCGGCAGCAGCTTGAAGTATTTTTAGGGGTTTAGGCATAGGGTTAAACTTACGCAATTTTGAATTTATACGCATGCCATCTTGAAAAATTCAACTGAATAAGTTATAAATGTTGGTGTCGGCGTTTTTCACCGATAAATGCGATGCGATAGCGTTATTGCTGCTTCTTTTTCTTGGCAATTGCCTTGAGGCTGATGCGTTCCGGACGCTTGGCCATCTCTATTGGATAGCCCAACAAATCGCGGATAACCACCGATGCGCACACGCCACCAAAAGCTGCCGGAAGATAGGAAATGGTACCATAGGCCGAGCGTTTAAAATTACTGCCATCGGTCATGATCAACGATTCCTTCATCACCTCTTCGGTAGAAAATACCGCCTTCACTTTTTCGTAATTGGCGAGCTTTTTCAAACGTTTACGCACATATTGGGCAAATACGCACTGGTAGGTATCTGGCAGCAAGGTTACGCGCAACTTGGTAGGATCAAGCTTGCCACCCGCTCCCATCGAACTCACAATGGGCATATCTTTTTCGAGGGCTTTAGAGAGCAGGGTCACCTTTGGCGTAATGCTATCAATGCAGTCCATTACATAGTCGAATTTGCCTTCCATCAGTTCACGGCATTTTTGTGGCGTTAAAAATTCTTTAACCACGTGCAGTTTCAGCGATGGGTTAATGGCCAGTAAGCGTTCCTGCATGATATCGGCTTTACTAACGCCATGATTGGTGGCCAATGCCGGCAATTGTCGGTTGCGATTGCTCGGATCTACCACATCGCCATCTACAACGGTCATTTCGCCTACGCCCGACCTGCAAATAAATTCGGCCGCAAAAGAGCCCACGCCTCCAAGGCCCACAACCAAAACGTGTTTGCCCTGTAATTTTTCAATTCCTTCGTTGCCTACCAATAGGGCTGAGCGCGACAACCAACTCACATCCGACATAAAATTTCGTGCATTAAAACACTGTGCATCAAGCGATGGCAGCGCTATATTAAACCTATTTTTTTCCAGTTGGCAAAAATAAGTGCTTTGAGCTCATCGAGCGAAGATTTTTTTAAATTAGACGCAGCCTCATAAAGGGTTGTAATGTCTGCCCCCCCTTCATCGGTTTCGAGGAAGAAACGATCGGTAACACTTAGCAGCTGGCTTGCACTAGCCGCTGGTTTGAGGATCGCGGCTCCAAAAGACAGCCAGAATCCTTTATCCAATAATTGCTGTCCCAATTCGGCATTTTTGTTAAAACCATGAATCACCATCGGCACTTGTACGTTTAGCTTTTTTTTAATGGCCATGAGCTCATCAAAGCAACGTACGCAATGTAAAATAAGTGGTTTGTTCAGTTTTTCGGCCAATGCAAGTTGCTTTTCCAAAATCACCAGCTGATTGGCCAAGGGTTCGCCTTTTAATCGATCGAGGCCACACTCGCCTATCATTTTTACTTGGGGCCGCTGTGCGATTTGCGTCAATACGGCTAGTTGTTCTTCTAAATTTTGCAAGGTAGCGTACCAAGGATGCAACCCTACCGAAATGGGCTGATGAGCTGATATTACGGGCAATGGTGCTGTAAGCGAGAAGCTCTGGATGCTAACGACCTCTAAATTTGTTGCTGCTTTATGGGTATGGATATCTAATAATTGCATCAAACCACTTAACTTTAGAAAACAAAGAATAAGTAAATGTACTTGTTCTGTAAAGAAATCGTGAATAATCTATAATTTTAGTAGTCTTTTTTATTTTTGCTCAAATATTTCAAAATCATGAAGAAAATCATCATTCTAGTGGCTTCGGTGTTTATCGCGACAGCCAGTTTTGCCCAGGCTCCGGCACAAGCTCCAGCCAAAAAAGAAGCCGTTCATATTTACGACCCTAAGGCTAATGCCCAAGCCGATATTGATGCCGCTGTGGCCAAAGCCAAAAAAGAAGGCAAGCACGTTTTTATACAAGCGGGTGGCAACTGGTGCATTTGGTGCATCCGTTTTCACGATTTGGTCAATGCAACACCAGAGTTGAAGGACTACCTGGATAAAAACTATGTAACGGTATTATTGAACTGGAGCCCAGAAAACAAAAACGAGGCGGTGTTTAAAAAACTACAGTACCCTGGCCGTTTCGGCTTTCCGGTATTTTTGATTTTGGATGGCGATGGCAAACTGATCCACACCCAAAACTCGGCTTATCTGGAAGAAGGAAATGGACATAGCGTAAAGAAAATCATGGAATTTTTGAAAAACTGGAACGTGGCCGCTTTAAAACCTGAAAACAACAAGTACTAGTATTGAATTTATAATTTGAAATCCTGGGTCTTTAGGTAGGCTCAGGATTTTTTTATTAATGCTTGCTTTTTACCATCTAAGGTGCCTTAGAAAGCCTTAGCTCTTCGCCTCAACATCCTTAATGCCTTAATGGTTCAAGCCCTCGAGCATAATGGCTTATTCAGCAACTAAGGCGACTTATTAAATCTTAGTTCTTCACCTTGACACGCTTAAATGGCTAAAACCTATTGCCGCTGAAAAGCTACTTGTCTTCTATGCTCGTTATAAATTGGTTTTTCAATCCAAACTGCCAGTTCGGTGTTTTCGAAGCGGTGATGACCAGCTCACCTCCTTTATTGATTTCGTCTTGGGTAATCCAGTTCCGGTTTAAAGCCTTACCGTTTAGTTTAACGCTACTGATGTACTTGTTACCTTTCGCAAAATTCTCTGTCCTGATTTTAAACTGCCGGCCCTCGGCAAGCTGATAGGTTAAAGTTGGAAACAAAGGTACGTTGAGGTAATACACCGGATGGCCAACACAAGCGGGTGAAAAACCACTGGCCGTGAATACATACCAGGCCGACATGGCCCCGGCATCATCATCCATGGTGCGGATATAGGCCTTGGGCTCGTTTTTATAGATCCTGTCAATAAAAGGATCAATTCCCCTGCTGTTGTCGTTGAAATAATATTGCACCACGGTATCGGCGGCCAACTGGTGCATCCATTGTTGCGAAAGCCATGGCGATGTACTGGCATTGAACATCAATGGCACCTGCAGATCGGGCTCATTGGCATGGTTATAATAATCGTTTTCGTAAAAGCGCTTCAGCTGCGCCAAATAAGCCTCTTCGCCTCCACACAACTCTTTTAAGCCTTTTACATCAAAGGGCACAAACCACCGATACTGCCAAATGGTACCCTGGTATAAGCCACGTGCCTGCATCCGGTCTACATCGTTCTTGTCGATATCTTTAAAATCCTTGTTCCAATAGGTTTGATAGGCTCGCGCTTTTTCCAGGTACTGCTGGTAACGCGCCGGCTGTTTGAGCACCTCAAAAATCTGCGCCAGCGCCCAAACGTCATAACTAGACTCCAAAGCTTTATCTGGCTTGCTAAAATCGAGCCTGTTGACTTCGGCCACCAGCGAATCAGCAATCTTGGCAAAATCTACGTGGTAGCCTTTTTTATAGGCATCTAACAACACTACAATGGCATGCTCGGTTCTCACCGTGTTGGAGGCCTCGCTTTGGGTAGCATAGTCTTTTTTGCCGCTGCTGTACATGCTGGCTATGGAAGTGGCAATATCCTGATAAACCTTGGGCTGGATGATAGACAGCAACGGCAGCTGCGTACGGTAGTTGTCCCATATGGCCCAGCCATTGTAATGCAAATTTTTGCTCTGCGAAACACCATTGCTCAGCTTGTATTTGCCGTCTTGCTCCGAAATGAGGTAAGGCGATTGCAGGGTTCGATACAGTAGCGAATAAAACAGCTTTTGACTCGCCAAATCGCCTTCTGCCCTGATGCTGCCCAATTTTTCGTTCCACTCTTTTTGCGACTGGTTTTTCAAAGCTTCAAAAGAAAGCCTGAAGGAATTGTTTTTCGCATGTTCTTCATCCACAGCAGAAAAACCGACCCTCAGTTCAACGGCGGTTTCGTCGCCTTTCAAAAAAAGATTGAGCTGATGCGCATTAAGTTCTCTGACCTCGAAGCCCTTGTTAATGAGCAACTGATAGTAAACCTTATATTTTCCGGCACCGCAAGTGGTTTTGGCTTCTATCCAGCCGCTAATGCCCAAACTGTTGATTTCGTGTGCTTCGGCTGCAAAACCGTTAGACAAAGCATGGCCAAAATCGATAAAAAACCCTTTTTTTCTGCCCTTGGGAAAGGTGTACTGGTGCATACCCGATTTATCCCGAGCAGTTAACCTCACATCGATTTTATTGCCGAAAGCGACGTGATAATAACCTGGGCTGGCATCTTCCTTAACCTTGAGCAGCTCTTCTTTTTCATCGCTCAAAAAAGGCTTGATCAGCAATAATCCGCCGCTGCCGGTACAGCCTACACCCTCAAAACGGTTGTGCGTAAAGCCCAAAAACTTCTTAGCCTCATACTCATAGCCCGCATGCAGGTTAGGGTAGGTTTGCGGACCAATGCTCATCATGCCAAAAGGCGAAGATGCCGCCGGACTTAGCTGTCCGTGATCACCAGAAGAGCCTAAAAAAACATTGACCAGTTTAGCGGGTTCGAATACCTGCTGCGCATTTAAACCAAAGGAGAAGACGATTAAAAATAAAGCAACAAGCTTCAGTTCTTTCATTTTGATAGGGATTAATTCAAAATCTGGCAAAAAAAGCTATAGCCCATCTCCATATTTGAAGAAGGCATTGACCGAAACCGGCAGCTTACCCGTTGGCACCAATTGTTTTTTAAACACCGAAGCCGCAGCTTTTTGCATATAATCTTCTTTTTGATAGGCTACCAATAGGGATTTTGCATTTTCCAATCCCGGGAGACCAGCCAAATTATAAGGATTGGCAAAAAATGCAAATACGGCATCTTTTTTAGCCATGTCGGCCAGGAACATTTTCAGGTCGGCACTTAGAGGCAAATTGTTGCTTGGACGCAAACGGCTATCGATGATGCCGATAATTACCTGATCTTCTGGCTTGATTTCGGCCAAAACTTTGGCAATGGCGTTGGCGTTGGCATTTTTGTCGAGGTTATAAACGATGGAATTTTTATAGGTGGTGACCAATTCCTGCTGAAAAACCGTTACGTCAGGCGTACCTACGTTCAAAATTACAGTGCGTTTATCAGGCGTAAGCTGCTGTAACGCATCGCGCCCTTTGAGTAAGGTCATGCTGGCATCAGCCAATTGCTGCAACAAAGCCATGCTTTCAGGCCTGTTTACCTCGGCCACAACGTTGTCTTCGTTAACGTGCTTTTTAACATTGAGGCCTGCCCAATACTTGGCCACCAAAATCTTTTTTACGCTTTCCTCGATCCGTTCCATGGTTAAGCGTTGGTCTCTAATGGCCTGGCGGATTTTCTTCACGGCTCTTTTGGTATCTTCGGTCAACTCCAAAATGTCGTTGCCGGCAATAATTCCCATTACATCAGCCTCGCTATCTTTGTAATATTTGACCACGCCTTTCATTTCCATGGCATCAGAAATAACAATGCCCTTAAAGCCCAATTGCTCTTTCAATACACCCGTTACGATGGGTTTAGACAAGGTGGAAGGCATGTTTGGCGTTGCATCGAGCGCCGGAATGTTCATGTGTGCAATCATTACGCCCGCAGCGCCTTGCTTAATCAGCTCCCTGAAAGGATAAATTTCCAAACTATCCAAACGCTCTTTGGTGAAATTGAGCTGGGGCAAATCGTAGTGCGAATCTACATCAGTATCGCCGTGGCCAGGAAAGTGCTTCAGGCTGACCATCAAACCACCGTCTTGCATGCCTTTCATATAAGCGGCACCTTTTTCGGCTACGTTATATTTATTCTCGCCAAACGAACGGTAGTTGATGACCGGATTTTTGGCATTGTTGTTTACATCCACATCAGGAGCCAAATTCATGTGCATGCCCAAACGTTTGTAATCTTTGGCTACCTCTAGGCCCATTTTATAGATCAGTTCTTTGTTTTGAACAGCGCCCAAGGCCATTTGGTAAGGATAGGAAATGGTGCTGTCTAAACGCATGCCCAAACCCCATTCGCCATCAGAAGTAATCAGCAAAGGCACTTTGGCCAGTTTTTGATATTTGTTGGTCAAGATGGCTTGTCGGCCAGGCCCGCCCTGAAAAAACACCAAGCCACCAATTTTTTCTCTTTTGATTACCTTGCCTACCGAATCTTCGAAGGCCTGACCCCTGTTGGTATGTGCCCGTACAAAGAACAACTGGGCAATTTTCTGCCTTTTGCTCATCCTGTTGAATACCGAATCGACCCATTTAGGCTGTTGTTTCAACAATTCGAGGTAAGATGGCTGTATTTGTTGCGCCTGCGTGCTTAGGGTGCCTAAGCTTGCCACAAGGCCAAGGGTATATAAAAGAGATCTTTTCATTTGTGTATGCTGCTTTTCCTTATCGTGAATAATTTGCGCATTAAAGATGCTGAATTTAATCGAGCCCCACCAAAAAATTAGCCCAACTTGACGCCTTACCGGACCAATTGTATTAAATTTGATACACTTTAACACCTTATCGCAGCTTGGCCAAAACATTCCAAATAGTTGTTTAAACATTCAATAATGGGCTTCCAGCTAGTCTGGATCAATGCTCGGCCATTATTTAACATTTCAAATCCTGGCTTTGGCACATTTATTCCAATATGCCATCCACAAATAAATGATTTAGATATGAAAAAGTTAGCTTTACTTGCAATTGCACTGTTCATAACAGGAGTTGCCAACGCTCAATCTACCGACCAACCAATTAGACTGGGGGCTAAAGCGGGGGTGAATATTTCAAACATCATTAAAGACGATGGAAACAACGATTTTAAAACCAGTTACATTGTAGGCTACCATGCCGGTGTAACCCTAGACATTAAATTGTTGCAGAACTTGGCTTTTACGCCCGAGTTGCTTTACTCGACCAAGGGTTATAAGCAAACCTCTTCTTTTGGCGAATTTACCCAACGCACCCATTTTATCGAACTTCCTATTTTGGCCAGCGTTACGCTAGCCCCTAAATTCAATTTGGTGGTAGGTCCGCAGGTTTCATTCTTGCTGTCTACCAACAATAAATTCGAAAATGGTTTCGGAACGGTTGAGCAACAAATTATCGAAGACAATTCGGATCGTTTTAAAAAGAGCCTAGTAGGTGGTGTAATCGGCTTCCGTTACGACTTTAACAACCAGGTTGGCATTAACGGCCGTTATGCCCTCGATTTTCAGAAAAACAACGAAAATGGAACCAGCCAAAACCCAGAGTTTAAAAACCAGGTGTTTCAAGTGGGTTTAGGCATTAAATTCTAATTGATTAATTAACCTATAAAAACAGAAGGCCGTTCCCAAAAGGAACGGCTTTTTGTTTAAAATCAAAAAAATTAGACGAATCAGTACTAGAGTAGCTTAAGTTATTTTTTAAGTTGTCTAGGCTACATTAAATTGGCATCTTAACAAGATTAGGATAATACTATCCTTCTTTTTTTCTCTGTTAATATGTTTTCTAAAGTATTTTCTCCATTCAATGTATAAGAATCTAAAATCGTAATTAGATCACTATCAGTAAGAGGTATTATTAGTCCTCGATTATCTTTATAAGTATCGATACATCTTTTAATAAATAATTCTTCATTTTCTAATGCTCTACACATCAATATCCCAAATTTTCCTTTATTAACCCCAAACCTTCCTGATAATTGATCTAATTCCGGATTCACAGGATCGGAGCTATAGTTTTTACATTCTATTATTATATAACTACAAGGAATTTTATCAATTTCATGAAGGTTTTTAAAAAAACCTTTTTCAGCACAATTATCAAAAGTTATATCAATCCTCTTCCTTCCCTCATGGATGCTAACCTCTTTTTCTGGATTCATCAAATTAGGATAAAAAAGAAAATGTAATGCGCTAAGAATAAATTGGTGATAGATATCAGCATCTTTAATGCCTTTATTTATTCTTAATAACTGCTCCTTTAAATAGTTGGCAAACTCTCTATAATTAAAATCTTCTAAATCTTTTGAGGCTAATGAGCTTTGTTTGGTTCTTGCCTTAAATTCTTCGAAAATCTTGGGGTGTTCCAAAGTGAAACTTCTAATAAACGATTTATCATATGGGGCGACCTCTTCAATTAGTGCCTTTTTTGTTACCCGCCTTGTAATTCCTCTTTTTGTTTCTCTTACTTCAACTAATGCAGTTCTTAACCTCAAATGTTCCTGTTGAAGAAAATTCAAAACAAAGTGTTGGTGATAATTCTTGGATGTATATAAAGAGTTATATGAAACTACAGCCTTGGGAACTAGCAGGATTTTCTGATTCCCAATCATCATCATTTCATCATATTCATTAACCCAGGTTTTTCTTCTAACGTCCCAAAATGCCCCAGTTGGCACATTTTGAACAAGGGGGATCCCCCAGAGTTTACATTGACGTTTAGTATATTCTATCAAGTGCTTTCTTAGAATATTTGTTGACATGTCAGATAATTTATCTTTTCCTATTCTGTCAACGAAGATTGTGGTATCCTCTAAATGTTGCACTAAACCACTTTGGATTGCCTGACTATTAATTAATCGTCTAAACATTCTATTTGTATCAGTTTTCCCAACTCCCTTTCCATTAGATTCCTCTGCTGAAAGACCAAGAAATGTTTCTTCAGGTTCATGGAGGTAGTCAAATAACATCTTTGCATCTTCAATTCTATTATTTTTAATTAATGTAATAACACATTGAAAAAAATCACGTAATGTTGCTGTAGCACTTTTTGACCATTTATCTTCTCTTATCGAAAGAAAATAAGGGTCCAAGAATAATGGAGTATCTGTTGATACATCTACATCAACAAAATCAAGTTCTTTTTGTGTTTTGTTCAGGTTAAAACATTCTGATATCTTCATATACACGATGATTATTTGATTAATCTTTATCTAAATTTACTTTCTTTATTATTTTTCATTTCCCATGTTGCCAGCAATAACCGTTACTGTTGGCGCTTCGTTTACAACGTGTTCCTTTCTTAGTAAGCGCTTTACATTGCCCAACATAAATACTTGCTTTGCTATTGCTTGTCTTTTGTGCAGGCTTACTTATGAAAAATCGAGATGCACTCCCCCCTCCGCAAACACCACAGGTGCCTCCATTACTACAATATTTGCAACGCGAGCAATTGGAGCAGGCATTACAAGGCGTTTTGCCATAGCAAGTGGCCACAGGCAATTCTTTTTTACTAGAATTAATGGAAAAATACAACAGCGCGCAACTGATGCAGAGCAATAGGAATGTTTTCAATAACCGAGCGTTTGAGCGTTAACTTAATTCAGCCAAAGGCTAGGATGATTAACCTTTGGTTAAAATAAAATTATTTCAAATTGCAATGATTTCCAATACGGCTTTCCGTATCTAAATCCAAAAGCGCTTCAACGCATCTGAAAACAATATTTCGCTTTGAAAATGTAAAAAATTAGACCATTTTCAATTGCCAATAGCCACAGGTTGTGGCTTTTTGCAAACAAATATCCTTCAAGCAGGGTTATTTGAACGGCGCTCTTTTTCGAACTAACTTAAAATTTAAGCTCATGAAAAATGCCAGCACACCCAAAAATAATCCGAACGTACAAGGCGGGCCAATAGCCAATCGCGCGCATCAGGACATCAAGGTAGATAAAAAACAGAATGGCATCAGCAATGCCGGTGGCCAGCGCTCCGACCAGACGTCCAATAAAGACAACGAGCGGAAGCGTGAAAACAAATAGACAGAGAAGCACCGAAAAGGTGCTTTTTTGTTGGCAACCCTAGATCCCTTGACGGCTAAAGCTATGTTGCTTTCGCCATGGCAATAATATCCTTGCCTTCAACTACCCTTCTTTCGTTGTGACGATCCAAAGTATGGATCATGGCCAACGCCAATTCCTTTAACGTACAAAATCCGTTTGGAAACAGGGCTCTACCGATGGGAAATAGCCAGTTGATGTATTTATAGAACGAATGGGTGTATTTAAGCCCCTTAATAGGTTTGATAAATCCGGGCCTGAAATTAAAGACCTGTGCAAAAGGCAGCTTCATCAAGTCGTTTTCAGTTTTGCCTTTCACCCTCGACCAATTGGAACCGCCTTGCTCGCTGGTATTGGTGCCTGCGCCCGATACATAGCAGAAAGTCATGTTTGCGTTAAGCCTGCTCAGGGTTTCGGCCACATGCATGGTTAAAACATAGGTCATTTGGTAATATTTTTCTTTATCCATGCCTACCGACGATACGCCGAGGCAAAAGAAACAGGCATTATAGCCCGTCAGCTGCGCCTCTATAGGAGAAAAATCAAAAAAATCGGCATGGATGATCTCCT
Organism: Pedobacter sp. TM02; assembly: GCF_059705275.1. Classification (NCBI taxonomy): domain Bacteria; kingdom Pseudomonadati; phylum Bacteroidota; class Sphingobacteriia; order Sphingobacteriales; family Sphingobacteriaceae; genus Pedobacter; species Pedobacter sp. TM02. The sequence goes on along the minus strand of NZ_AP046530.1, from coordinate 72,700 downwards.
TTAGCTTGGGGTGGCTATAGCCGCAGGGCTTGCGGTTAACCACCAAAACAGCTTCTACCGCTTCATGCTGCAAACATTCGTAAAGTACGCCCTCGCCCACCATACCTGTCGAGCCTGTAATAATGGTTCTGATTTTTTCCATGTCCTAATTTAAGCATTTAATAAGTTGAAGCAACCAAAATTGCCAAAACCAAGAGAGGGTTTGGGCTGTTATTTTTACATTTGCCAAATTAACAGCCTGATCAAACCATGCCAGAACTCCTCCTCTTAACCGTGATGCTGATCCCCCAAATTGTAGCGGGGGTTTATGCCAAAAGCATCGGCAGGAATTTTTGGTTCTGGTTTTTTATATCCTTCTTGATTCCCATTATTTCGTTGATTGTTCTCTTGTTTTTGGATAAAGAAAAGGATAGCAAAAGAAAAGGTTATAGCTTGGCTGATCATGTAGAACGCAAAGACGACACGATTAATCACACCGAGACTTAGCCCTTCCTCTCAGTATCTTTTGTATAGCGCTTAGTTTGGCAAACAATATGGTCAAAATTTCTTAGGCAGCATGCTATCCCCCTCCACGAGGACCAAGGGGAGGAAACAGGGCACAAACCCCACGCTCATCACCGCTTCCCTAACGTTCGTGTACTTTTCCTTTTGGCTTTGAAATAGTTTTGTTTCATTTGCTTCGTCAAAAAATACAAGCACCCATGCCAAGCACCCAAAAAGGTCTATCATTATACTGGAAATGTCAGCTCATCGGCTGGTCGCTGGCGGCGTTGTATTGGGCACTTGTAGGCTATTTAGGGTCTAACTTTAGCTTCATCTTGGGCATATTTCATTTTTTTGGCGATTTGTGCATCTACATCATTCCTACCCATCTGTTCCGCAACCTTTCTAAACAGCAACACTGGGAGCAATTGAAACCCAAAAAGCTATTGCCTATTGTGCTTTTGGCCATTCTGTTATTAGGCACCGTTTTCATGGTGCTCACCATCACTAAAAACTATTGGTTCAGGACATTTTGGGAGCCCGGCTTTTTGGGAAGCTTTGCCTTGTATTTCGAACAGAGCTGGCTGGTTACCTGGATGACAGGCGTTCGCCTTATGTGTATCTGGATCCTGGCCTATTACCTGTACCATTATGCCCAGGCCGAAATCAGGGCCAGCAAAGAAAGCGCACGCTTAAGCCTCATCGCCAAAAATGCGCAGCTGGATAATTTAACGGCACAGCTTAATCCACATTTTTTCTTCAACTCGCTCAACAACATCAAAGCGCTGATCAACGAAAATCCAAACAGTGCCCGCAGGGCTATCGACCTTCTTTCAGACCTCTTGCGCACATCGCTTTATCACCGAGACCATGCCTTGATTACCTTACGGGAAGAGCTGGATTTGATTAACGACTATGTGGAGCTGGAGAAAATGCGTTTTGAAGAACGGCTACAGGTTAATTTTGAGGTCGATCCGCAAATATTAGAGGCCAAGGTGCTTCCACTCAGCCTACAAAACCTGGTCGAAAATGCCATTAAACATGGTATTGCACAACAACCCAGTGGCGGTGTTATTTTAGTCGGTATTTCAAGGCAAAATGGCTTGCTGGTAACTACGGTCCAGAACCCTGGCACCCTGCAAATGAAAACAAACACTGGCCTGGGACTAAAAAACCTGCAAGAACGCCTACAACTTCAGTTTAACGGCAAAGCCAGCTTTAGCCTCGAGCCTTTGGATGTACAAACTGTTTTGGCCACTTTAAAAACACCTTTGCAATGGGAAAATTAGGCTATTTGATCATAGACGACGAGCGTTTGGCCCGCGAAGAAATGAAGTGGAGCCTAAAGCCCTATGCCGATTTGGAGTTTTTGGGCGAAGCCTCTAATGCTTTTCAAGCCGAAGAGTTGATGAACAGCCTCCATCCCGATCTTATTTTCCTGGATGTGCAGATGCCCGGCAAAACAGGCTTTGAATTGTTGGAAGCATTGGACCATGTGCCCGCCGTAATTTTTACTACAGCCTTTGACCAATATGCCGTAAAGGCATTCGAATTGAACGCACTCGACTATTTGGTAAAACCCATCCGCCAGGAGCGATTGGAAAAAGCCATCCTCAAAGTAAGGCAGCAATTACAAAATACAAGTGCCACTAAACCAGCATATCTTTTTGTAAAGGAGGGCGAGAAATATCATTTTATAGCGCTTAACGATTTGTACCTGATCGAATCGATAGGCAACTATGCACGCCTGTATTTTAAACACGAAAAAGTATTCTTCAAAAGATCGCTCAGCCAGTTGGAAAAGACCCTCGATCCCAATTTGTTTTTCAGGATTAACCGCAATACCATTATCAACACCAGCTTTATTGAACAAGTGACGCCCGATGCCAACGGCCGTTTATCCTTTCGATTAAAAAACAACGAAAGCTATGGCGCTTCTAACCGGCAAAGCGCCCTATTTAAAAGCAGAAACATGTTCTAGATTTTTTAACCCTTTTAATTTAATACGATGAATTTATTGAGAAAAACCTTCTCCCTGGCCATGCTTTGCCTAGGGCTGAGCTTAGGCAGCCATGCCCAAACCAGCACTACAAAAGACTTGAGCGCTTATCTGGTGCAGGATAGCCTGTTGATTCCGACCCAAGATGGCGCACAGATCTCGGCCTTGGTGGTACGCAAAAAAAATATGTCTGAAAAACAGGCGGCTATTTTAAGTTTTACCATCTATGCCCGTCTCAGCGACATCAACAAGGCCATAGAAGCGGCCGACAAAGGCTACGTGGGCGTGGTGGCCTATTCGCGGGGCAAGAAAAACAGTCCGGATGAAGCCGTACCTTACGAATACGATGGGCAAGACGCTACCACTGTAATCGACTGGATCAGCAAGCAGCCTTGGAGCAACCAAAAGGTAGCCATGTACGGGGGCAGCTATAACGGCTTTACACAATGGGCGGCTACCAAGCACTTGCATCCCGCTTTAAAAACCATTGTTACTTCGGCCTCGGCCAGCCCAGGTTTAGATGTACCCATGACCAACAACGTTGTGATGAATTTTGTATTCTCCTGGACTTACTACACCACCAATAACAAGCTTTTGGATAATGCCGATTACAACAACAAGCAATGGAACGACCTCGACGACCGCTGGTATGCGGCAGGTACGCCCTATCCTACGCTGGACAGCTTGCTTGGCCGGCCAAAAAACAAAATCTTCAGGCGCTGGCTGGCACACCCTTCTTACGACTCGTATTGGCAAAGCATGATTCCCTACCAAGACGATTTTGCCAAAATCGACATCCCTATTTTAAGTACCACAGGCTATTTTGACGGCGGGCAAATTGGCGAAATGTATTACTACCGCGAGCATCTCAAATACAACCCCAAAGCCGAGCATTATTTATTGGTTGGCCCTTATGGCCACTTTGGTGCGCAAGGCTATCCTGATTCGGTGTACAACGGCTACAAAATTGATCAGGTGGCTAAAATCCCTATCCACGATCTCATTTACCAATGGTTCGACTATATTTTAAAAGGGGGGGCTAAACCGGCTGTTTTAAAAGACAAAGTCAATTATCAGTTGATGGGCACCAACCAATGGCTCAGTGCACCATCCCTAAAACAAATGTCCAACGATTCGCTGGTGCTTTACCTGAGCAGCGAGCGTGACCAAGATGCTTTTAAACTGAGTAACAAAAAGCCACTAAAAGAGGGCTTTTTAAAACAGGAAATAGATTTTAAGGACCGCAGCAACAAACACAGCTACTTTTGGCTACGTAGCGTTACTTATGATACTTTATACCATAATGGCCTAATGTTTTACAGCAATCCTTTGCCCGAAGCGGTTAACCTAACGAGCAACTTTACCGGACAGATGAAAGTGATGATCAACAAAAAAGACATGGACTATAGCGTGGTGTTGTTTGAGCTTACCCCCGAAGGCAAATATTTTTACCTCTCTTACTTTATGGGCAGGGCAAGCTATGCAACCGACCATAGCCAAAGAAAACTGCTGGTACCCGGCCAAAAAGAAACCCTACCCTTTAGCAATACTTACCTCAGCGCCAAAAAACTGAGCAAAGGAAGCCGCATTGTAGCCCTTGTAAATATTAACAAGAGCGCCAGCGAACAAATCAATTACGGCACAGGCCAAGATGTAAACCTCGAAAGCATTAAAGACGCCAAAGAGCCTTTACAGGTAAAATGGTACAACGACAGCTACATCAAACTGCCTATTTTAAGGTAAAAGAAAAAATCGTCATGGCGAGGGCAACAAAGCAATCTCGCCATGACGAATAATATAAAACGGTGTTAATGTAGCTTGTTCGCCTTTAGTTAGCGCACATTCGTAGTTCCTCTTAGCGGATACTCTTTTGGCGGTTCCAAATTAAGCAGGTTTTTGACAAAATAATCCCAGCGGCGACGCATCATGTAAGGCGAATAAGCACCAAAGCCGTGCGCACTGTTAGGGAAAATAACCAAATCGTAGTCTTTGTTGGCTTTATTCAGGGCTTCTACTACCAAAAGCGTATTGTAAGGTGGCACGTTGTTGTCCATCATGCCATGCGCCAACATTAGTTTTCCTTTTAGGTTTTTCGCATAGTTTTGGTTGGCCTGGGCTTCGTAATCCGAGTTTTCTACCAAGCCATTGTAGCGTTCGCCCCAATCGTCTTCGTAGTTGCGGTTTTCGTGGTTGCCCGATTCGGCAATACCCACCTTAAAGAAGTCGGGATAGCGGAACATGGCTGCTGCCGTAGCGAAGCCACCACCCGAGTGCCCCCAAATGCCTACCTTATTGGTATCGATTGGGTATTTTGTCGACAACTGTCTAATCGCCTCGATCTGATCAGGCAAAGTATTATCGGCCATGTTGCCATAGCTCATATCATGGAAGCTTTTTGAACGGAAGGGATTGCTTGTGCCTTCAATCACCACCACAATGAAGCCTAGTTCGGCCAGGGCTTGGTTATCGCCCCTAGAAGCCGAGAACGACCAGCTGCCTACGCTGCCGCCTTGCGGACCTGGATAGATATAATCGATAACCGGGTATTTCTTGTTCGGATCCATGTTGGTAGGCGTAAATACCAGTCCGTAAATATCGGTTTTGCCATCACGTGCTTTTACGTTTACTGGGATAGGAGCCTTCCAGCCTTTAGCTGTTAACCTTGATACGTCTGTTTTTTCCAATGACGTAATCAGATTGCCTTTTACATCACGATAGTTCATGGTTGGTGGCACATCAGGCTGAGAGTACGTATCTATAAAATAGTTATACGACGGCGAGAAAGTGACCGAATGGTTGCCCTCTTCTGGGGTAAGTAAGGTCAAGCCTTTGCCATCGAAGCCCACTTTGTAGAGATAGGCGAAATAAGGATTGCCTTTTTCGCGGCCATGACCCGTAAAATAGATTACACGGTTTTTCTCGTCAACCCTTAGCAAACGGCCTACTAGCCAAGGCCCTTTGGTTATTTGGTTTTTCAGTTTGCCGGTAGTGGCATCGTACAGGTACATGTGGCCCCAATCATCGCGCTCCGAATACCACAAGATTTCTTTGGTAGCCGGCAAGTAGCGCCAGTTAATGGCTCCACGGCCCGATTCGAACTGGGTTTTTACGGTTTCTTCAAAAACCTCGCGTACTGCCCCGGTATTGGCGTCGGCAATGCGGAATTTCTCTTGCTTATGATCACGGGAAGTAGAAAGAAAAGCCATTTCAGAGCCATCTGCTTTCCAGTCGATGTCATCAAAAGTACCACTGCTGGCAATATCGTCGCTCAAGGTAGCACGATGTGGATCTGGCGGAATTTGCAAGCTGACAACTTTCGCATTTTCCACATCAATAATCACCCTTCTGATGGTGGCAATTACCTTATCGCCCGGCAAAGGATATTTCCACTGTTTGAGCACCGGCGCACCCACATTGGTGGTTACCAGGTACATGTTGTTTACGTTGCGCTGGTCTTGCTGGAAAGTGGCTACCTTTTTAGAATCCGGCGACCAGCGTACCACCGGGCCATCGCTCATGGTCCAGCCCGCATTATCGGTAGCATAGCCATAGTCTTTAACCCCATCGGTAGTGAGCTGGGTTTGTTTGTTGGTGGCTACATCGCGTACCCAAAGGTTCCAATCTTTAATAAAAACGGCTTTTTTGCCATCTGGCGACAACACTTCGCTATTGCCCCTAAACCTGGCTGCGCGTGGAGGTTCGGCATTTTTGTAAGCATCTGTAGGTACCTTGCTTTTTTTTGCCGGGTTAACCAAAAAATCCTGAGAACCGTTCGCCGTTTTCACGGTGTACCAAAATTGGTCATTTTCGAGCCAATTCGGAAAAATCGCCGCTTTATCGATCAAAGGCGAGGTGTTATAAGCCATAAAGCTTTCGGCACGCTCATAGTCTTTAGCCGTTAGTTTGCCCTGCTGGGCATGGGCAACAAATGCCGAGGCAAGCGCCGCAACTGTAAGTAAATATTTATTCATAGCCATTGTTTAATTGATGGGGTATAAAATTAAAAGGTTTAGCGCGTTCGTGTTTAAAGTACCAAGAATAATACATCAACAGTGCTTACGCAAATAACGGGGCTATAAATTAAACCCGCTGTCTTCTGATACTATTTCCGGTTTAAAATCTTCTCAAATGCCTGCACCTTTTCGCCAATTGCTCCTTCAGCAATAGCACCCGAAGCGTTAGCCACTACCCTTCCTTGGCTGTTGACCAAAAAATGGGATGGATAGCTATGGAACTCGAACACATTGTTTAAAATCGCCACTTCATCTTTATTGAGATTCACAAATTCCGCATTAATGCCATATTTCTTTTTAACAGCCAACATATTTTCTTCGGTTGTAAAGGTCGAAAGAAACAAGAATTTAATCGGTTTGCCTTTAAATCCATCAATCAACCTGGGATAGCTCGGCATTTCGGCCATACAGGGTCCGCACCAATCTCCCCAAAAATCAATATATAGGTTTGTGCCCTTGGTTTGCGTAAAGAGGCTGATCAATCTTTGTTTTAACGAGCGGCTTGCCTTGAGCTTTTGCAAACGGTCTAGAATAGCAAACGAGGCGAAGCCATTGCTTGTTTTTGCTTTCGCTTCTATCAATTTTTGACGGAGAAATGGATTTGATATCGTCTTTACCTGTCTTTCCCAGGCCAACGTATCCTTTACAAAACTGGCTTTATCCAAAAGCACGTTGTAATGTAAGATGTCTTTGCTTAGGCCGTTTGAAAACTTATCGATCTCATTCAAATATAAGTCGATCGAATTGCCTGCCTGTTGCTTTGCCAAGTCATAACTGGGATTGATATTGACCATAATCTCTTGGTCGGCACTTAACATTTTTAAGAACGCATAATAAGCCGAATTGTTGAGGGCTTCTGGATTATTGATCGGAATTGCCCTAATCATTTTGAGCAGCTGGGATTGGACAATCTTGTTGTTAAACTTGCCTGCAAAAGGAAAAAACAAAATATCAATACCCGCCTTGTATTGCAGCTCGTTTTTCTTCCAATTGATAAAGAACTGATCATGAACCTGATGCTGTTTAACAAAAACGTCCAAGAAATTCAATTGCTCCTGCAGCTGGTCCATTTTACGGGCCGCATACAGGCTGTCGCTTTGGCTTTTATCGCCCATATTTACCTCGCTGAATTTTTGCTTGGCAAAGGCCTTGTTAAACCTGAATAAAAGATTGTTTAACGCCGCAAATTGCCCGAAAGCTACAACAGCGTCCTCGTTATTTCTTTCTTCGCTTATTTTATCATTATTGATCTCTAACCTTATTGCTGTTCCGGGCTTTGTATAAATATCGATAAAAGCATCTCTGTAATTTAGCAGCATATCACCTTCAAGGGGCTGATAAAGTTTAATCCAGAAATCTCCGTTTTCTTTAACCTGAATGGCCTGATTGGTGGGCTTGCCCCTAAGGTCGTAGGTAGAAAAGGTGATGAAATGATCTCCCTGGCCGGGCTTATAGCCGATAATCTTTCCGCTGATCTGAACACTGTCTTTTTCGTTAAAAGGATTTGTCGCGGTTGGTTCTTGGGCAGTGGCCACGTAACAGCTGAGGATTGCAAATAGTAAAAGACCTGATTTTTTCATGAAAGGCGATGTAATTTTCAACCTAAAGTAAACATAAAATACGACTGTTAAAATGACGGATGAAACTTCGGCGGCAGCCTAGCCCTAAACAACAAATGCCACCAAAGGCAGCATTTATTCGGTCGATTAAAATGGCATTAAAAATCTCCGTTGGTTTAAGTGTTTGTAGAGCATCATTGTACAAATTTGATGCCCGTTCTTTCAAAAAAAATGCTAAACAGGCAAAAAAAACAACGAATATCAAGACAAAGAGATTATTTCTTTAATTATCAACCCATTAAATTTGAACAAACGCGTAACTTTGGGCGAGAATAGATCATCTAACCCTGGCAAATTAAGTTATATGCCATTTTTAACCTACCCCTTTTGATCAAACCGCTCACTTCATCAGGCAACAGGCCGATGCGCGTTAAAAAAATGTTAAAGGTGAAATCGACATACAATTTGTGCTTAACTTTATAGTTTTTAGTTTAAACCACAAACGCAAAATGCCTTTGGCCCTACAGCAGTCTTTTCATGAAAAATCCAGCGACCACGAGCTGTTAAAACTGGTTGGCGCCAACAACCGTTTGGCCTTTACCGAGCTTTACCATCGTTATTGGGACAAGGCCTTTACCGTGGCCATGCACCGTACTGCCGACGAAGATGTCGCTGCAGAAATTGTGCAGGATATTTTTGTAAGCCTGTGGCAGCGTCGCGCCACCCTACAAATCAAAAACGGCATAGCCACCTATCTTTCGGCTGCGATCAAATACAAAGTGATTAACCATTTGGCCAGTCAGTACAAACAACAGCAACATTTAGTGAACCTGGCCAATTCGGCGCCTCAAACTACCGACAGCACCAACGATTGGCTGGCCGAAAAAGAATTGCGCCAACTTTTAGACGAAGCCATCCACCAATTGCCACCCAAGTGCAAAATGGTCTTTCTGATGAGCCGCGAAGAAAACAAGACCTACGCCGAAATTGCCGACGAACTGGGCATCTCCGAAAAAACCGTCGAAGCGCATCTTTCCAAAGCCCTGAGCAGCTTAAGGCAAAGCCTGAAAATTTCCCTGCCATTGCTTTTATTCCTGCTCGGAAAATAAATTTCATTGCCAACTAAGGGTATGGCCGTGCAACATTGACTATATGTTAAAAGATGCTCGGCAAACGTATGGAAAAACCCAACCCACAACTACAGGAACTGGCCTACAAATGGAAAAATGGCACGCTTACGCCCGAAGAAAAAACCCGTTTTGAGCAATGGTATACTAGTTTTAACGACGAAGAGCTGTTGTTGAGCGAGAGCAAGTATATTAATGCGAAACAGCTGAAAGCACATATTAAAGCCAACATCGACCAGCAATTGGCCAAGGAAGTAGCCCAACCAAAAACCGTTAAGCTATGGCCCCGCATAGCCGCCGTAGCCGCCGTAGTGCTTGTTATATTTGGAGCTACCCTGTTTAGAGAACCGATCCAAAACCTGTTCAGTCCGGTTCAGCAACTACAACTGGTAACCTTGCCTGGGCAGCATCGCCAAATTCAGCTGGCCGATGGTACCAAAGTATGGTTGAGTCCGGCTACACAAATCAGTTATCCCAATAAGTTTAGAGGCCATGAACGACAAATAGAAGTAAGTGGCGAAGCTTTTTTTGAAGTAAAACACGATCCCGAACATCCATTTGTGATCCAATCGGGGGCCATGCGCACGATCGTATTGGGTACCAGCTTCAATGTACGCGCCTATCCGGGTACCAACAAGGCCGAAGTAACAGTAGTAAGCGGCAAAGTTGGGGTTACGGCACAGCACAAAACCGAAATCATGACCGCCAACCAGCGTGTAACCTTCAATAAAACCACTAATGGCTTGGTTAAGGAGAAATATCCAGATGCCCAACGGTTTATCGAGCAACGAATCGGTCTATTCAATTATAACGGTACCGCATTGCTAACGGTAAGCCAGGACTTGGAGATGCAATATGGCGTTAGCATACAGCTAGCCCCTTCGCTGCTCCACAAAGCTTTTTACGGACAGCTCAACACCAGCACTCCATTGCCACAAACCTTGGATAAGCTATCGGCCGTAATGGATATCACTTGGCATAAGGAAGGCAAAACCTATGTACTGCAAACTAAAACCCCAAATAACAATTAACAAAAAACACTACACACACCACACACACAATGAAAAGCCCGGTTCTCAGGATCGGGCTTAACCAAACCACGAAAGAACCTGTTTAAGTTTCCAAAGCCGGAGACAAGTCAATCACCTTTAAATTTAAAATCATGAAAAAAACCGACCCTTACGGGTTCATGTCTATTTTTTATATTGTAATGAAGCTTCCCTTGTTTGTTAAAGTTACGTTGCTGGCCTTGCTGCTTTTTTGGGTTACCCATGCCCCTTTAATGGCACAGCAGCTCAGCCCCCTGGATAAACCGATTACCCTCAGCCTCAAAAACGAGCCTTTAAAACAGGCCTTGGATAAAATTACGACAGCCAGTGGCGTAAGGTTTACTTACAATGAAACCGTGGCCAACAGCCAGGCTAAAATCAGCATCGAGGCCAAAAACCAAAGGCTCGAAAATGTGCTGACTGCAGCACTGAGCAACCAGCCTTATACTTTCAGTTTGCTGGACCAGGAAATACTGATCCGTTTTGATGCCGAAAAGCTAAAAAAGTCCAACGCCGTTCCGGCGGCTAATCCGGCTAGCAACAGCAAGTTTACCGTAAGTGGTACGCTCATTTCAAAAGCCTCTGGCGAAACCCTTATTGGGGCTACCATCAGGGTTGTTGGGGCCTCACAAGGCACTTCGACCAACGAATATGGCTTTTTCTCGCTTACCTTGCCCAAGGGCAGCTACCAATTGGCCGTATCGGCCGTAGGCATGAAGAACGAAATCATCAGCCTGATGCTAGACGGCAACAAAAAAATGGATCTTGCACTCGAAGAGAGCTCGAAGGAACTGGCTACCATCAATATTGTGGCCAAGGCTAGAGGCAGCCGCGATTTGAGCAATCCGCAAATGGGCGTAGAAAAGCTAAACATCCAAGACATTAAAAACGTACCGGTGCTTTTTGGCGAAAAAGATGTCATGAAAACCATCCAGCTGTTGCCAGGCATTAAATCGGCTGGCGAGGGCAACGGCAATTTCTATGTACGCGGAGGCGGGGCCGACCAGAACCTGATTTTGCTGGATGAGGTTCCGGTATACAATGCTTCGCACTTGCTGGGCTTCTTTTCAACCTTCAACTCCGATGCCATCAAAAACATGAGCATTTACAAAGGCGATATGCCTGCCCAATACGGTGGTCGGCTTTCTTCTCTGCTTGATATCAAGATGAACGAAGGCAACAACCAAAAATTCGGCGTTAGCGGTGGTATTGGGCTCATTGCCGCCAGGGTAAATGTAGAAGGCCCTATCCAAAAAGAGAAATCGTCCTTCCTGTTTTCTGCCCGACGTACTTATGCCGACCTTTTCTTAAAGCTTTCGAGCGACAGCACCATCAATCGCAATCAGCTTTATTTTTACGATTTTAACCTCAAAGCCAATTACATTCTGGGCGAAAAAGACCGATTGTATGTTTCTGGCTATTTGGGCAAAGACGTGCTGGTAGCTCGGGAAATAGCCGACATCAACTGGGGCAACAGCGTAGCCACTTTACGCTGGAACCATATTTTCAGCAACAAACTTTTTTCCAATACTTCGGCCAGCTTCAGCAACTACAAATACAACATCAACATTAAGGAAGACGTCAACGAATACAACATCTTTTCGCAACTGCGCGATTGGAACTTGAAAGAAGACCTGCAATGGTTTGCCAACAGCAAAAATTCGGTCAGTTTTGGCTTCAACAGCATTTACCATACCATTAAGCCGGGCGAGATTTCGGCCACTGGCAATTCAGGCATTCTTTCGCAAAACCTGCAGAACCGCTTCTCGTGGGAAAATGCCGTGTACGCCAGCAATACCTGGAAAGCAACCGACCGTTTCTCGCTTACGTATGGCCTCAGGATATCGGCATTTAGCATTTTGGGCAGAGGCGATTATTACGATTTGGACGGCAATGGCAATATTATAGGCAGTACCAGCTATGCTTCGGGCCAATTGGTTAAAACCTATTACAACCTCGAACCGCGCCTGGCCATGGCCTATCAGCTGAACGAGAACAGTTCGGTAAAGGCATCGTACGCTCGCAACGCCCAAAACCTGCACCTGATCAGCAATTCTAATGCGAGTTCGCCTACCGACAAATGGGTGGCCAGCACCAACATCATCAAACCCGAACAGGCCAACCAGTACTCTATCGGCTATTACCGCGATTTTAGCGAACACCAATACGAGCTCAGCGCTGAAACCTATTACAAACAGCTGTATAACCAGGTCGATTACCGTAACGGCGCCAATATTTTTACCAATCAGCCCATAGAAACGCAATTGCTTTATGGCAAAGGCAGAGCTTACGGCCTTGAGTTGTTGTTTAAGAAAAAAGCAGGCCGATTAACCGGCTGGATCAGCTACACGCTTGCTAAATCTGAACGGAAAATTGACGGCATTAACAACAACCAGTGGTACAATGCCCGACAAGACCGTACACACGACATTGCCGTGGTGGCCATGTACAAGCTCACGAACAAGTGGACTCTATCGGCCAATTTCATCTATTACACCGGCGATGCGGTAACTTTTCCGAGTGGCAAATACCAAATTGACGGCGTCAACTATTACTATTACACCAGCCGTAATGCTTCGCGTATGCCAAGCTACCACCGTTTAGACCTGGGGGCCACCAAACAGCTGAAGCAGACCAAAAAATTCTCTTCAGAATTGGTGTTGGGCCTATACAATGCCTATGGGCGAGAAAATGCCTATACCATATTCTTCAGGGACAAAAAAGACGAGCCTAGCCAAACCGAGGCGGTAAGAACGACTTTATTCACCTTTGTTCCTTCTATTTCCTATAACTTTAAATTTTAATGGCATGAGTTCAATTTCACGTTATATTGGCTATTTATTAATCATTGGATGCTTATTTTCCTCCTGCGAAAAAGCAATAGATCTCAAGCTCGAAAATGCGATACCAGATTACGTTATCGAAGGTACAATAAGCAATGAAGCAGGTGGCGCCAAGGTACTGATCAGCGCCACGAAAGACTTTAAAGACAACAACAGTTTTAACGGCGTTAGTGGTGCCCAGGTAAGCATTGAAAACAATGGCACGGCCTACGCGCTTACCGAAACCAGCAAAGGCGTTTATCAGGCTGCTACGCTGGTGGGTACGCCGGGCGGTTCGTATCGCCTGTTGGTAAACCTTGCCGGCAAAAATTATACAGCCCATTGTACGATGCCCAAAGCGGTAACGCTCGATAGTATTTATGTGAGCCAAAGCAAATACGACCTTAACAAAGACAAAGTGCCACGCACTTTTGCCGTGGTCAAATACAAAGATCCGGCAGGAGAACTGAATTATTATCGTTTTGTGCAGTACCTCAACAACAAGAAAGAAAAGACCTTGTTTGCCTTTAACGACGAGTACACGCCAGGACAAACGGTAAATACCATCCTGAATTACAACAACCCCAACGACGATTTGAGCATCGACCTGAAAAAAGGCGACAACCTCACCATTGAGATGCAATGCATTGATGCGGCTGTGTATAAATATTTTTATAGCCTGGACAACGGTGCATCGGGCAATGGCAACAATGCCGCGCCTTCCAACCCTTTAACCAATATACAAGGTGGTGCTTTAGGGTATTTCAGTGCGTACACCACCCAACGTAAAACCATAAAAGTTCCTTAATATCCTGTTTAGTTGCTTAGCCCCTTGCGTTTGCCGGGGGCTTTGTTTTCGGCCTTGCCGTTCGGGCCTAAACAAGAAACAACTATCATGATTTCAGGCCACTCTAAATATATTCCAGAAAAATTCTTAAAATAGCGTTCTTTGGCCATCCAATCCTAAAACATATGAACATCGAAGAACTTAGAGACTACTGCCTCAGCAAAACTGGTGTTACCGAAGGTTTTCCTTTTGGTGAAGAAACCCTTGTTTTTAAGGTTGGCGAAAAGCTGTTTCTGCTGATTGGCTTAGAGCATGGCAAATGGTTCAATGTAAAATGCGATCCCGAACTGGCGATCGAACTCCGTGAGCGCCACTGGGAAATTACTCCCGGCTTCCACATGAACAAAAAGCACTGGAATTCGGTACGGCTAGATGGCAACTTATCGTTTAAGCAGCTGCAAGCGCAGATTGACCACTCTTACGAATTGGTTCTACAGTCGCTGCCTAAAAAACTGCAAGAAGAAATCAAGGCACTGGCCTCAAACACCGGGCAGACCTAACAACCACAAAGATTCAGGAATTAAAGCTGTTTTTGTCTGCGTGGTTAAATGGCCCAACAATTGATGGCAAAAAAGAGACAGCATCCCTAATATTTATCAGTAATGAACCAGAGGTTGTGGCAATGACTTATCAGCAATATCCCGTACATCCAACGCTGCGCAATTGGATACGTTATTTTTGGAGTTATGATGTATACACGACAGCCGTACAAGCTTTGCACATCCGTTCCTTTGCCGACCGCTATCCGAGGCTGATTTTTCAGGACATGAATTCTTCATCGCCTATTAAAGAGGCGACAGGATCAATGAAGCCCATTTGCTACCTGAGCGGCATAGATACCCTACCCACAGAGGCCTTTTGGGAAAGCCGATTTTCTCATTTTGGGGTCAGCTTTCAGCCACATGCTCTCCAAGCTATTTTTGGAATCCATGCAGATGAGCTCACCAATCAAACCCCCGACCTGCAGCTACTGGAGAAAAAAGAAATGACCAACTTGCTATTGGCTGCGCATAACCATGAAGAACGTGTCAGCATCCTATCCCGCTATTTTTATGAGAAGTTGGCCCAAAGCAAGCCCGATACCATCATCAACGACCTGTTCTGCGGGCATTGGTCAGACAAACTTGATGATGGCATTCGCCTGGCTTCCTTAGCCAATCATTACCACCTTTCCGAACGACAGTTCCAACGGCGCTTCAAGCAGGGCGTTGGCGTATCGGCCCGAAAGTTTGCCAGGCTGGCCAAATTCGAAAAATCGCTGGGCGCATTAGCCAATGCCAAGTACGGCAGCCTTACACAATTGGCCTATAGCCTGGGCTACACCGATCAGTCGCATTTTATTAAGGATTTCCAAATGTTTTCCGGCCTGTCGCCTTACGCCTTTGCCAAAGACACCATCCTGGGCGCTGAAAGTTCGTCTTTTATTTACCTGGAATAGCAAGATGTCGTTTTGATACAATTCTAGATGCTTGAATGATTTTAGCTTTACGCTACTCATCAATCACTAAGTAACATGGAATTATTAAAAAACAAAATCGCCGCTTTTATCGTAATGGCCACCATCATGTGTTCGTCAATCGGATGTTCAAAAGACAAAGACGATACGCCTGCCAACACCTCGCACAAATTGGTTTTTAAGGCTGAAGCCTCTTCGGGCTCATCACTTAACACGGTTGTGTATGGGTATGACAACAGCCTCACCTCCGTTTCCAGCTTAAGCGGCACGACATGGACAAGCCCTGAAATTACAGCACCAGCGAATGCCTCTGTAGCCAGCGTTATCATGAATGCCATTGGCGCAAATGCTTCTTCTACATTAAAAGTTCAGGTCTATGTTGACGGAGTATTGAAAAAAGAAGGCAATAGTGCCGGAACAGCATTGTCTGCAACCGCGCAGTTCAATCTCAGGTAATCCGTTTGCAGACAGACATGAAGAAAATCAGCCTCTGTTTGTTGCCCCCTGCTTTGCTCTTTTTGGCGTGCAACCATGCACAGGCAAACACGATCAAGACAGATGAGCAAGCGCTAACTGCCCTTGTAAACCAATTGACGGACTGCATAAAAACCAGGAGCAGCCTCGCATTTTATGCCTTTTTCATAGACAGGCCTGTAAATTGGCTGGGCGCGTATCAAAGAGCGCCCAGCAAAAGCGGGCAAAAACCAGGAGCAGAAAGAAAGTAATTGTTATTGAACCTACCCTATTCCCAAATCAACCCATGGACAAAAAAACAAGGCTATCCACACTGTGGATTTTCCTTACCCTGAACTTTATTTTTTGCGATGTCTTCTCCTTGCATTACCAGAAAGACCTGCAAAATCTTTTGAACGGAAAGGTAGGCGACACACCGATTACGCAACCTTTTTTGTTGCTATTTTCAATCATCATGGAAATTCCGATGTTGATGATCCTGCTTTCCAGACTATTGAAGTATAGAGCCAATAGGACGCTTAACCTGATTGTGGCCATGCTATTGCTCATTTTACAGCTCAGCACGTTGTTTTGGGGCGAGAACACCCTGCATTATAAGTTTTTCAGTTTGATAGAAATCCTAACCTGCATGGCTATCATCGGCCTATCGTGTCAGTGGAGGGACGAGGTTACTAAGCCTTCGGAATTCACGCCCATAATTTAGCCGACCACGAGCCTTATTTCTTAGAAAGGAACAGCTAAACTAGAAAGGTGTTCCTTTTATGATCTTCTCAAATGTTTTTTAGCTTATTTACGTTTCAAGTTGCGCACAATCAATGTTGCACAAACGATAAGCGTAGTTAAATAAACAATGCCAATGCTGGTTTTTCCAGCTCTAAGTTCTGACAATCGACCTGCCTGTACCACACAATGCCTACAATGATTGCCCAAATGCAATTCCTTTGTGATTTGCTATCTGTAAGCGGCTCTTTACTGTTTCTTAATCAGTTTATAGTTTCCAGAAACGCTATTCTTTTCTAAGGCATACCCATCGGCCAATTCAAGTATCCAACCATCACCGGTTATTTTTTGGCCTTCGGTTTGGATAGGGTTAGCTATGGAAAGCTTGTCCCAGTTCGGACTCATCAGCGCGCCCTTTTCTACCGTTAGAATACCCCATACATCCGTAACCCTGATATTCGGGTAAACCGTGCCCTTATCTTCAATAGGCACAATATTTCTTGGATCAAAAGAAACGTTCATTTTCACAAACTTGACCTCAAAATGGGGCTGTTCAATGAATTTGAGCTTATATTCGGCTACGATCCTTTTGTTTCGTTCCTCTCTTTCGGTTTCCTCTTGAAGTATTGCCTTTCCGTTGTAAAGATCAGCAACGGTTTCGGTAGCGGTTTTTACGTCAATCGGAATTCGGATGTTAAACGCCTTGACGAAAAAGCCAGTCAAATCAGTTTTGGCGGTAATTTTTTTGTTCCAGTTTTTGTCGCTTTGATACAGCAAATAACCATAAACAGGGGTACTGTAGTAAGCAAATGAACGCACAAATGTGGGATTTTTAAAAAAATCGGCTATTTCCTTCAAAAAGAATGCGGTCATTTCTGTTTTGTTTCTGCCACTAAGCATCACACCGGTAAATTCGGCGATGCCTTCGTTTAATTCCAGTTCGTTTTCAGTAGTGCGCGAATTGGCGTAAAGCGAGTGTCGGTATGTCCTAAAGATAAGCGCATGGGCCAGGTGCTGTTGCTGTTCTTTTGCCGAAGTCGATTGAGCGGCTTTCTTCAGTGCCTCGAGTTCCAGGCGCAAGTAAATCCTCCCGTCTTTTTGGTCGAGGTGATTATTTTCGGCATTGCCAAGGGCAAATCCCAATTCAGGCTGAAGGCGATGAAATGATTCATGGGCCAATAAATTAAGCCTATTTTGTTGGTTTTGAGGCAGCGGCAGCATCACCATGGCCCATCTTTTGCCTCCCCAATTGATTGCGGTATTGGCAATATTAATTTTGGCGGGCAAAGTGCCTGAATAGATATTCCCGTCAGGACGTAGCACGCCAGCCGTATCGGCTTCGTTGGCAAAAATCTTCCTGGTTTTCGGATCAACAAAGATCATCGGGCCGTAAAGTTCCTTGTTCCAAAGGCCAATATGCTGCTTTGAAGCCAGTTGCAGTTCATCAAGAAAAACAGCAAGGCTATCGGTAAGCGTAGCTTGTTTTTGCGCCTTTACGCTGTAGGTAAACACAAAAAATAGAGTCGTTAAAAAGGCGAGCTTCATTGCTGCTGTTGGGATAGGGAACTTCATATATTGGCCAAGATAATGAATTACTACAGCAGCTACAAAACAGTGCCTCAAAAACGAAACCTTCTTAAAAGGTTTTTGAGGTTTCGAAGGAGAATACACGAATGATGCGCCCCCATTCTCTCAATTACATTAACGGCAGGTATGCAGCTGTATTGGTTTTCTTACGTGCAGCAGTAATCCACTGCCGCACGTCAATGCCGGTTACAATCTCAAACTTATACCCGTCATCTGTATAGTTCTGCTCGATTTATTTGCTAGATTTGAGACCCTATTAAATTTAGAAGTATTCGTGAAAAAATTACAAATTTTAAATGCGGGCCTTTTGCTGTTCGTAACGCGTGGCCTACACGCGGTTACCATTGCACAGGTTGCCGCTGAAGCAAAAGTCGGCATAGGTACAGTATACAAGCATTTCAAAAGTAAGGAAGACATCGTACAGCAGCTATGGATCCATCAAAAGGCCCAGGAATCAGCTTATGTCTTTAAAGATTACCAAGGACACGGTGATGTCCGTGATCGCTTCGATTTTCTTTGGAAGAGAGTTATCCAATATTTCATCGAACATCCACTCGAATTCCAGTTCTCCTACCAGTTCGCTGCATCTCCTATACTGACTAAGGAGATCCATGAAGTGGCGATGAACGATTTTCTCAGGTTTGATGATCTGTATGAGTCGGGAATCAGAAAAAAGCTGTTCAAGCCACTCAGCGCACGGCATCTGCGGCTCTTCACATTCAGTACCATTAACGGGTGGCTCCTATGGGCACAAGATGAAAAAATGGATATCGACAACAATATGGTCACACTTTTCTTGCAAATGGCCTGGGATTCCATAAGCAAATAATTTTTTTAAATATAATTGACGGAATATTCAGTCAATTATATAGATTTGTTTAGACTTAAAAACAGATCTATGATTCATAACGACTTAAAAGGAAAAATTGTCCTGATCGCTGGTGGTGGAAAAAACCTGGGCGGATTATTAAGCAGAGATTTTGCAGCAAAAGGCGCAAAACTCGCCATTCACTACAACAGCGAAAGCTCGCAGGCTGAAAGCGAAAAAACACTCGCAGACGTCAAGGCCTTGGGAGCTGAAGCCTTCCTTTTCCAGGGAGACCTCACCAGAGTTGAGCACATCACTAAACTGTTTGACGAAACAATTAAGGCCTTTGGCGGCATCGACATTGCGATAAATACTGTGGGAATGGTGTTGAAAAAACCCTTTGTTGATACGACGGAAGCCGAGTACGACACCATGTTCAATATCAATTCGAAGGTGGCTTACTTCTTTATCCAGGAAGCCGGTAAAAAACTGAACGACAAAGGTAAAATATGTACCATTGTAACGTCCCTGCTGGCGGCATATACCGGCCTGTATTCAACGTATGCAGGAGCCAAGGCACCTGTTGAACATTTTACCAGAATGGCGTCTAAAGAGTTCGGAAGCAGGGGAATTTCGGTAACGGCGGTAGCTCCTGGCCCCATGGACACTCCTTTTTTCTATGGACAGGAAAATGAGGATGCCGTAGCGTACCACAAATCTGCTTCGGCATTAGGCGGACTTACCGACATCAGGGACATAGCCCCATTAGTTGAATTTTTAGTAACCGACGGATGGTGGATCACCGGACAGACCATTTTTGCTAATGGTGGCTATACAACCAGGTAGGTGTTTTAAAAACCAAATGCAATGTTCAATGATTGTAACTCTCCAATCATTGAACATTTTCAAATTTCAGGGATATGACTCGGCGCAGTTACATGACTTGCTTCCGTATTGCTGCTGCTGATTATCGCTCTGCGATACCCGTTCAAAAAGTAGCCACTGCTAAAATGAAAAGAATATTATCAATCTTATACCTCTACATATCGCTTACGGCCTGTGCGCAACATTCATCACAATCATCTAAAAACAATTCAAAACAAAAACATACCATGGACTTATCTAAAATAACAAACGGTACGGTAAGAAGCGCTATCGAGGCCTTGCAATCCGGCGATAAAAGCTGGTACGCTTTTTTCACCGATCAGCCTGCTATGACCGATGACGGCAACAAAGTTGATTTCAAAAGCTTCTTTTCAAAAGCGCTTGGGAATGAAAAATTCCAGACCATCGATAAAGTGGAAAATGACGGGAAAGAGGTCTATGGGAACTTCAAAGCCGGAAGCTGGGGTACCTTTAAAGTATTTTTCCGATTTCACCAGGATGCAAATGGAAAGTTTGATCGGTTGGATATTGGACAAGCCGATTATTAGTCTGCGGGCTTATGAAAAGAAATCTACTCCTTGTATTATTTATCCTGTTTCATATTACTGTACAGGCACAGTCCCAGGTTTACATCGATGTATTGGGCGGACATAAAGGTCTTACCTCCGAATTCTTCTTCCTTGAACCTATAGACAAGACGGGGCGTTGGAATGTGCTCTCCCGTAGCGAACTGCACCTGCTGGATTATAAGACTGAGCACCCGGAATTCGTAAACTATAACACATTCTCCTACAATTTTAAAAACCACTTCGGCATCACGGCCGGCACCTATGCATCTTCTGTTTACCCGTTCAGCGCCAGGGTGGGGCTGGGCTACCTTAAAGAAAGCGAGCTACTGCTGGTGTATGCCAATCTTTCGACCGCGGTCACCAAAGATCCGGATGCACAGTTGCTGGTTATCTTCGGCTACCTGCCAGAGCTTAATGAAAAATGGAGATTAGTAACGCGGGCAGAATTACGTACGGCGGTCAGCTATGATCATGGCCACGCTTTCAGCACGCAGCAGGTAAAGGTAGGCATGCAGTATAAAGAAAAAATAGGCTTTGGTGCAGGCCTTGAGCTGGGCCAGCATGGCAAGGGCGAACACCTGGAACAGGAATTTAACATCGGCCCTTTTGTAAGGGTTAATTTCTAAACATCCAAAACATGAGTTTATCATACAACAAGTTGGCCGGGCAGAGCGCCGGGCGCATAGATGCTATCAGCGATGCTGTCTTCGGGGTGGCAATGACATTGCTGGTACTGGAAATCAAGGTCCCGGAATTTGAAGGAAGCATTACAGAAAGTGCGTTGGCTCATGCATTCTTCGCATTGATGCCAAAGTTTCTGGTCTACTTCCTTAGCTTTATGACGGCGGGCATTTTCTGGACCGGGCAGTCGGCCCAGTTCAGGCACATCAAGAGCAGCGACAGGAACCTTAACTGGATCAATTTGCTGTTCCTGCTGTTTGTCTCGGTGCTTCCTTTTTCCACCGCCTTCTTGGGCGACCATATCAACTTTAGGTTTTCCATCCTGCTTTATTGGTTTAATATTTTCCTGATGGGGCTGATGCTGTACATCAACTGGGAATATGCAAACAGGCATGGTTTTATTTCCGAAGAAACGAAAGATCAGGTCTATATCCCTATCAAACGCAGAATTGTTACGGCGCAGGCGCTTTACCTGGCTGGCGCACTGCTGTGTTTTATAAACCCTTACATAGGTATTACGTTCATAATCGCCATACAGCTGAATTATGCTTTTGCCTTTTGGGGTGGAAAAAGTGCCAAGAAATAGAACATACCACATAAATCTGCCACTTCTTTTTACCGTTCCAGGATTCTTATGACTTGCGGAAGCAGCAGCAGATACGCAGCTCTACCGGGTTTCCGACATGCAATAGTAATCCACTGCTTCCCCTCAATAGCGGTTACAATCTTCGTTTTTTCACATCGGCATGCCAAACCCGTATAACAAGAAAAATATGCCGAACGGCCTGTGGTCGCTCTATTTCAAAAACTTCCTTTGCCATTTGACCAATCCATTAAAAAAGCCCACAAATCAATGATTTGCAGGCTTTTTATCGTTTTTATTGTTGATCTACCTTTTAAAAAGTAGTTTCTGGCGGAGAGAGAGGGATTCGAACCCTCGATACCCTTTTGGAGTATACACACTTTCCAGGCGTGCTCCTTCGACCACTCGGACACCTCTCCTTGAGTTACGGGTGGCAAAAATATAACTTTTTGCTATAAAAAATGCCCAAACCTGAGTTCGGGCATAAATTATCTATAATTAGGGATGATAATTTCTTAGTCGATCACTGTAATTTTCAGCATGTTGGTCTTGCCTTTAATTTCCATCGGAATGGCGGCCGTATTGATAATGACATCACCTTTTTTGATCAGTTTTTTCTTTTTCAGGAACTCGTTTACCTCAGTAATGGTATTATCGGTGCTTTCAAATTTATCATAGAAAAAGCCCCTTACTCCCCAAACCAAGCTTAAAGTATTCAACAAGCTCTCGTTGCTGGTAAAAATGAAAATCGGTGCCTGTGGCCGGTGGCTCGAGATTTCGAAGGCCGTGTAGCCACTCAACGTCATTGATACGATACCCACCGCATTGGTTTGCTTGGCCAAGAAACAAGCCGAATCGCAAACGGCATCGCTCAAAAAGCTCTCCTTGCTTGGCTTCAAAAATTTCTCCGGATGGAAAGGATAATTATTGTCTTCGATGTTCGAAATGATTTTTTGCATGGTTTCGATCACGATCAGCGGAAATTCGCCTACCGAGGTTTCGCCGCTCAGCATTACCGCATCGGCACCATCCAACACCGAGTTGGCCACGTCGTTCACTTCGGCACGCGTAGGGCGAGGCGTGGTAATCATGCTTTCCAACATCTGCGTAGCAATAATAACCGGTTTAGAAGCGGCCTTACACTTGTTAACAATCATTTTTTGCAGCAGGGGCACCTCTTCCATCGGCATTTCTACCCCAAGGTCGCCACGGGCCACCATAACCGCGTCAGAAACCGCAATAATCTCGTCGATATTGGCAATGGCTTCTGGTTTTTCTATTTTGGCCACCACCCTAGCGGCCTTGCCCCTGGCTTTAATGATATCTTTAAGCTCGATAATATCTTCGGCGTTACGCACAAAAGACAAACCGATCCATTCTACATCGCTTTCCAATACAAAATCCAGGTTTTTCCGGTCTTCTGGAGTTAACGAAGGGATAGAAACCTTGGTATTTGGCAGGTTTACGCCTTTTCTCGAGGTCAATATGCCACCGTGTACCACTTCGCAAACCACTTCGTCCTTGTAATTGGTTTCGAGCACACGCATCTGCAGCTTGCCATCGTCGAGCAAAATAATCTCGCCGGCCTTTACATCTTTCGGAAAGCTCTCGTAGGTAATGTAGATCCGGTCTTCGTTGCCTACACATTCTTGAGTGGTAATAATGGTTTTATTGCCGTTCACCAAGTGGATTCCACCGTCTTTAACGGTTCCGATCCTAATTTTAGGGCCTTGCAAATCGGCCAAGATGCCCACGTTATATTTGTATTTTTTGTTGATGCTGCGGATGGTATCGATTACTTCCTGATGATCAGCCTGCGAACCGTGCGAAAAGTTGAGTCGGCAAACATCCAATCCGGCGTTAAACATACTGTACAAAACATCTGGCTTAGCGGAGGCCGGGCCCAAGGTGGCCACGATTTTAGTTCTGGAATGAAAAGGTTTCATTTATTATTTTTTGATTATCGATCGTACAAAAACAGCAACTATGCAAAAATATTAGCGATGTGCTGCCTATTGTTTGTGTTGTTTTTCAATTTTATTAAGATTCAAATATAGTGTATTTAATACACGAACAATATAAAATTTACATTACTAAATTTTCCCGTGATTTTAATTTCAGCGGATCGATTTGCGCAGCCACCTGTATATCAGGTAGTTTATTAAGTCGGGTCAGGATAAAATTAAGGTCCTCCTTGTCAATGTACTGGTGGATGATCATGAAAAAATCAACCTTGTTCATTTCCGGGATCAAAAACCCTTCGCTGTTTCGATTGTTTACCACATAATATTCGCGCTCGCCCTGTTCTACGTAAAAATAGTACCTCGAAAAAGCTACCGGTGCATCGTCTACCTGGTGAAAAATCTCGTGGTCTTCTATTTTTTCGAACTCGAATTCAAGGGCATTATTGATTTTATGACAGAGGATATAGTCCTTTAAAGAGGACGTAATTGCGATTAAAACGAAGTCGAGATCGAGAGAGAGTTTTAAATAAGTTTTGTTCAAAACAGAATTTTTTTTAGAATTACAAAATTATAAAACTAATTTTACTCAAAGTTTGAAATAAAAACATTAAAATTGATTGAGAAATAAAAACATTTGAAAAGTGTTAGAATTTATTTTTCTTTGCACAGAATTTTTAACCATTAAATTATAAAATTATGTCTGATATTGCTTCAAGAGTTAAGGCTATTATCGTAGAAAAACTAGGTGTTGATGAAAGCGAAGTTACGCCAGAAGCTTCTTTTACAAACGACTTAGGTGCAGATTCTTTGGATACCGTAGAATTGATTATGGAATTTGAAAAAGAATTCAATGTTGCTATCCCTGATGATCAGGCTGAAACAATCGGCACAGTTGGTCAAGCAATTGCTTATTTAGAAAAAAACGTTAAGTAATCATACGCTTTCCGTACAATACGTATAAATGGAATTAAAAAGAGTAGTAGTTACGGGTTTAGGTGCACTCACTCCAATTGGCAATAACGTTCAGGACTATTGGAACGGCTTGCTGACTGGTGTGAGTGGCGCTGGGCCAATTACAGGATTTGATACAGAAAAGTTCAAGACCAAATTCGCTTGCGAGGTTAAAAATTTCAATCCGGAAGACTTTTTGGACAAAAAAGAAGCCCGCAAGCTCGATCCATTTGTACAATATGCATTAGTAGCAACCGAAGAAGCGGTTAAAGACGGTAATTTTGATTTTTCAAAATTAGATACCAACCGAATTGGCGTAATTTGGGGTGCCGGTATAGGAGGTTTAAAGACTTTCCTAGATGAGGTAACCAATTACTCTAAGGGTGACGGAACACCAAGATTTAACCCTTTCTTTATCCCTAAAATGATTATTGATATCGCTCCTGGGCATATCTCTATCAAATATGGTCTCCGCGGACCAAACTTCGCCACCGTTTCGGCGTGTGCCTCCTCAACCAATGCCTTGATCGATGCTTTCAACTATATCCGTTTGGGTACAGCCGATGTCATCATCAGCGGTGGTTCGGAAGCCATTATCAACGAAGCTGGCATGGCAGGTTTTAACGCCATGCACGCCCTTTCTACCAGAAATGACGACCCTCAAACCGCTTCTCGCCCATTCGACAAAGACCGTGATGGTTTTGTAGCCGGCGAAGGTGCAGGAACGATTATTTTAGAAGAACTGGAGCATGCCAAGGCCCGTGGCGCCAAAATCTACGCAGAAATTGTAGGTGGTGGCATGAGTGCCGACGCCAATCACATTACGGCTCCGCATCCCGAAGGCTTGGGCGCCAGAATGGTCATGACCAATGCCCTCAAAGATGCCAAATTAACCGTTGATGATATTGACTATATCAATGTTCACGGTACTTCTACCCCGCTGGGAGATATTAGCGAAAGCAGAGCGATTGTTGATTTGTTTGGCGAACAGGCCTACAAACTGAACATCAGCTCGACCAAATCGATGACAGGCCACCTTTTGGGCGCTGCCGGTGCAGTTGAGTCGATTGCCGCTATCCTGGCCGTGAAAAACGATGTTGTTCCTCCAACCATCAACCACTTTACAGATGACCCCGAATTTGATCCGAAGTTAAACTTCACCTTTAACAAGGCTCAAAAAAGAACCGTTCGTGCTGCATTGAGCAATACTTTCGGCTTTGGCGGACACAACGCATCTGTTATTTTCAAAAAATACGAGGAGTAACCTAAAACACTATCTTTACAGATATTTGTATTGTATATTTATACATGATACTGGCTTGCCTGTAATTTTTTGTAACCTTTTTTGATGCCGTTATTCGATTTATATAAGCTTTACTTCTCGTCTAACAAAGAGTTTGTAAAAAAACTGAAGAATATCCTGGGTTTTGTACCTGGCAATGTCACTTTATATAAAATGGCATTCAGGCACCGCTCTGTGGCCAAGGTGCTTAAAAATGGCAGCCGAAGCAGCAACGAGCGCCTCGAATTCTTAGGCGACGCCATCTTGGGATCGGTAATTGCCGAACTCTTGTTTAAGGCTTATCCTTACAAAGAAGAAGGCTTTCTGACCGAAATGCGATCTAAAATCGTAAACAGGGCCAACCTGAACCAATTGGCCAAGAAAATGGGCTTCGATCAATTGATTATTTATGACCAAAAGATGGTAAGCCTGCAGGCTAAGCATCATTCTATGCTCGGCGATGCCTTTGAAGCCCTGATTGGTGCCATTTACCTAGACAAAGGCTATAATTTTACCAAAAACCTGTTGCTCAAAAGGATTGTAAAGCCCTACATTGATATCCATACGCTCGAAATGACCGAAACCAACTTCAAGAGCAAACTGATCGAATGGTGCCAGCGACATGGCAAAGACATTGCTTTTGATATGGTAGAGAACGGCGAAGGCGAAAGTGCCAAGCTGTTTACCATCCATGCCATCATCGACAACGAAATACAAGGCATAGGCAGAGATTACAACAAGAAAAACGCCGAAAAACTGGCCGCTGAGAAAGCCTGCGAATCACTGGTTATATAGTGAGTAGCAAGAAGTGAAATTGATTCGCTTTCCACTTTCAACTTTCAACCTTCCGCCTTCCTACCTCTCCATTCCGTTTTCCTTCAACCAGACCAATGAACCAGTGAACCTCTACTCTTTCACCTTCTTCCCTAATGTATCGGTATACTTTTTATACGATTCGGTAATCCATTTAATGCCGTCGTACTGGTTCCAGTTTTTGGCTTTCTCGTAGTCGGGCCGGTAATTGATCATAAAATCGTCGAGCTGCTTGCCCTCCAACCCGGTGTATTTGGTAATCAGCGATTTATTAAAAAACTGGTCTACATGCGTTTGCTGGATCTCTGTATTGTAGTAATTGTTAAAGCGTCGCGCATTTCTTGGCGTTCGGCCAAAAAGTTCGTAAAAAGCAGTTATCGGGGTGAAAATGTAAGAAAGCAAGGGCGGTTTTCCGCCATAAAAAGAGCCTTTGTCCTTAAAGTCTTTCTTAATGGCGTCCAAGGTCTGTTTTTTGCCTTCGCCGGTAATCACCACCTCGTTCAGCATATTGCCTCGGTTCAGCGTCAGTACCATATCTTTTGTCGATTTAACAACAACCGTTAAATCGTTAAAGCCTCTTTTGGTAATCACCAAGGTATCGCCAACAACAGCCCTGATCTGGAAAAGCCCTATATCATTGCTGCCTACCGCATAGCCGTTGCGTGTATTGCTAACCTCGGCTAAGGCTATCCTGATTTTGCTGCCGTTCTCGAACAACACGCCGTTCAGCATAAATTCCTGCTGGGCTTTTAGCGTGAAGCTCCACAGGCAGGAAATGAGAAAAAAGGCAAGTTTAATCTTATTGTTCATTGTTGCGCTAATTAAGGCTATCCTTATATTTTTTATAGGAATCTGCAATCCATTTTAAGCCATCATAAGTGTTCCAGTTTTTAGCCTTGTCGTAATCCGGTCTATACGCGATCATAAAATCTTCTAGCGCCTTGCCTTCCAGCCCTGTATTTTTGGCGATGATCGACTTGTTAAAAAACTGGTCTACGTGCGTCTGCTCGTTTTCGGTTTGATGGTATTTCCTAAACCTGCGGGCATCTCTTGGCGTTTTGCCAAACAGCTCGTAGAAAAAAGTTAACGGACTACCGCCAAACGGCGACAAGAGCCCAATGGGAGGTTTTCCTGCATAAAAAGACCCCTTGTTTTTAAAATCCTGTTCGATATCGCGCAGGTCTTTCTCCTTGGCCTGTCCCTTGATCAACACTTCGTTCAGCATATTGCCACGGTTCAGCTTTAACACCAGATCTTTCGAAGAATTCACTACAACCGTCAGGTCGTTAAAGCCACGTTTGGTAATGAACAAGGTATCTCCGAGCTGTGCCTTAATCTCAAAAAGTCCCAAATCGCTGCTGCCTACCGCATAATGGTTGCGATGGTTGGCTATTTCGGCCAAGGCAATCCGTATTTTGGTGCCGTTTTCAAACAATACACCCTTCAGCTTGAACTCTTGTTGTGCAAAACCACTTGCAACACCCGACAAAATAAATGCTAAAATGCACAAGAAAATACGGCAGAGCGACTTCATTATTGGAGCAAATTATTTATTTTGTAAACTTAAGCATTGTTTGCGAGCCCTATAAGTTAAAAAACGTTAAGAAATGGCTAAAGTTTTGTCGGCACTGTATTTAATCTACGCTTCGTTGATTTTCGTAGTACTGATGTTCCTTACCCTTCCCTTTTTTCTATTGGCAACGGCTTTGCTTCCCAATCTGCAGGGCAAAAAAACAGGCCTGTTCTTTTTGCGTTGCTGGGCCTGGGCATTTAGCTTGGCTTCCTTTTTTTGGATCAAAACCCAAAACAAACACCTCATTAACCGCAACGTGCCGCATATTTATGTAGGCAACCACGGCTCCTATCTTGATGCGGTAGCCGTTTGCATCAGCATCCCACAATATTTCAGCCCCTTGGGCAAAGTAGAAATGGCTAAAGTTCCCGTCTTTGGCTGGATGTACGAGCGTATCGTGGTAATGATAGACCGCAGTTCGAAAGAAAGCCGCGAGCAGTCGGTAAACGCCTTAAAAGAGGCCATTGGCGAAGGGCAGTCTATTCTTATTTTTCCGGAAGGCACCATGAACAAGAGCGAGAAGCCATTGGCCGATTTTTACGACGGCGCCTTTCGCATTGCAATAGAAACCCAAACAACGCTCATGCCGTTCGTCACCATCAACAATCGAAACCTGTTGCCAAGAACAGCTCCTTTAAAGGCACACCCTGGCTTGATAACCACCGTTTTTATTACTCCTGTTGATGTAAAGGGCCTACAGCAGGAAGATTTGCCCCAACTTAAGGAAAAAGTATTCCGTTTAATGGAAGAGGCCATTTTAAAACACAGCTAATGTGCAATTGCTCCACAGTTTAATTGTTGAGACTGATGGGTGCTTGGGAATGGCTATGCGCAAGGGCCAACGCTGACCCTAGACCATAGGCTATCGACTATTAACTAACGGCTTATAGACTGTTTGCTTAAAAATCATATCTTTGCACATGATAAAATCGATGACAGGCTTTGGCCTGGCGGCTACCGACGAAGGAAACGTAAAGTTTTCTGTAGAGATCAAGTCTTTGAACTCTAAATTTTTGGAGCTGAACCTGAAACTTCCAAGAGCTTATTCCGACAAAGAACTTTTGTTGCGCAATACCTGCAGCAAGGAAATTGAACGTGGCAAGGTAAGTGCCGTGGTCAATATCGAACGCAGTGACGAGAGCCAAAAGGGCGCAACGATCAATCAGGCCTTGCTAACCAATTATTACAAACAATTGGAAGCCATTAACACCGCTTTGGGAGCCAATGCCAACAACCTGCTGCAGGCCGCCCTCAATTTTCCGGAAGTAATTTCTTACCAGGAAGAGGAAGGCGATGAAAAAGAATGGGAACTGCTACACCAGACCTTTTTGAAGGCTTTAGCCAATTTCAACCAGTTTAGAGAAGACGAGGGCAAGGTTTTGAAAGCCGATTTAGAACTGCGCATTAAAAACATACTTGCCTTTTTTGCCGAAGTTGACCAGCTGGCCCCGCTTAGGGTACCGCAAATCAAGGCCAGACTAACCCAATTTTTGGAAGAAACCGTTGGCAAGGTTAACGTAGACCAGAACCGCTTTGAGCAGGAACTGATCTATTACATCGACAAACTAGACATAACCGAAGAGAAAACCCGTTTAAAAAGCCATTGCGACTATTTTATGGAAACCTTGAAAAGCAAGGATGCCAATGGCAAAAAGCTGGGCTTCATCTCCCAAGAAATAGGCCGCGAAATCAATACCATGGGTGCCAAGGCCAACGATGCACAGATACAGCAACTGGTAGTGGGCATGAAAGAAGAACTAGAAAAAATTAAAGAACAACTACTCAACGTGTTGTAACGCTTAAAGGGCCTAAAGTTGCGATGCCCACCGCATTCAACATTCAACCCTTCAGCATTATAGCATTCAAACATTACAAGATGCAAGGCAAACTCATCATATTTTCGGCACCCTCCGGCGCTGGCAAAACCACCATCGTCAGACACCTTTTAACCAAATTCCCGCAGCTCAGCTTCTCCATTTCGGCTACCACGCGCGAATTGAGGGGAAACGAAAAGCACCAGAACGACTACTATTTCATCAGCAAGGAAGAATTTCTGCATAAGGTAGCCCACCAGGAGTTTGTGGAGTTTGAAGAAGTATATAACGGTACGTTTTACGGCACCCTGCGTTCGGAAATTGAGCGGATCTGGAACGAAGGCAAACATGTTATTTTCGACATTGATGTGGAAGGAGGCTTGCGCCTGAAAAGAAAATACGAAGACGATGCATTGGCCATTTTTGTGCAGCCACCATCGTTAGATGTACTTAAAGAGCGCTTAACCGGCCGTGGCACCGACAGCCAAGAGAAGTTGCAGGAACGTTTTGCCAAAGCCGAAAAAGAACTGCAATACGCCGACAAGTTCGACGTTGTACTCAAAAATTTCGACCTAGACACCGCTTGTGCGGAAGCTGAGCAATTGGTAGGTGATTTCCTAAAGAGATAGTTGGCAGTTTACAATTTGCAGTTGGCAATCCCACCGAGAATCTTCAGGTAAATAGCTTATATTTAAGTAAACTATCTACCTATGGGCGACTTCAACGGATTATTGGCTTATAAAAAGTCATTTGGCTTGGCAATGGCTATATTTGGGGCGAGCAAGCGATTTCCGAAAGAAGAGATGTACGCTTTAACTGATCAGATTAGAAGATCATCCAGATCGACCAATATCTGCCCGATAGAAGCTTATAGAAAAAGACGATACAAAGCCCACTTCATCAGCAAACTGACTGATAGCGACATGGAAAATAGCGAAACCAAAGGCTGGCTTAAATTTGCATTAGCTTGTGGTTATATTGATACTAAAACTTATGAGGAGCTGGTTAATCAATCAGATGAAATAGGAAAACTCTTAAACCACATGATCAGCAATCCCGAAAAATACGGCAGTTTATAAACTGACCCATCAACGGAAGTGTGCAAATTGTTAACTGAAAACTGAAATGCAAACTGAAAACCGACAACTGAAAACTGGACTCTTCTTCGGCTCCTTTAATCCTATCCATATTGGGCACCTGATCATTGCCAATTACATGGCCACATTTAGTGGTTTGAAAGAAGTTTGGCTGGTGGTTTCTCCACACAATCCGCTGAAACTGAAAAGCGGTTTGGCCAACATGTACGACCGTTTGGAAATGGCCAAGCTGGCTACCGAAAACGCCCCTCAAATTAAGGTGAGCGATATCGAATTTAAACTGCCACAACCCTCTTACACCATTGATACCTTAACCCACTTGCGCGAACGCTATCCAGCAAGGGAGTTTGTGCTCATTATGGGAGCAGACAACCTCGTCTCGTTCAAAAAATGGAAGAATTACGAGGTCCTGCTTAAAGACTATCACATTTTTGTTTACCCGCGCCCCGGCGCCGATGTAAGCGAATGGGAAAACCATCCATCCATTACCTTTACCGATACGCCAGAAATGGAAATTTCTTCAACCTTTATCCGCAAGGCGATAAAAGACAACAAAAACGTACAATTTTTTGTACCTGACAATGTGTTGGAATTTATCGAGAAGAAGAATATGTATCGCTAATCGGTTAGTTGAGAAGATTTTGATGATGGATTTAAAATCCCCGGTCAATAAAGCACATCCCAACCATCGAGAGCCTAGCCTACCTTAAACAACAAAAAAATTGTTGGCTTTTTGTGCAGGTCTATTTTCTCTTGTCGCCATGCCCCTACGGCTTGGGTTTTGATCAATTCGTCTTCGGCGTTAATATTACAGGCAATGCACAATTGGGTACTCCCGTGGCAATTTTTCAATACATCATCAAGCAGATGGTTATTTCTGAAAGGCGTTTCCATAAACAGTTGGGTTTGTCTGTTTTTTAACGATAAACTTTCCAAATCCTTAATGCGCTTTGCCCGTTCTGCCTTGTCGATGGGCAAATAGCCGTGGAAAGCAAAGCTCTGCCCGTTAAACCCTGAAGCCATCAGTGCTTGTATCATCGAATTGGGTCCAACCAATGGCACTACTTTAATTCCTCGCTTATGCGCTTCGGCCACAATATCGGCTCCCGGATCGGCCACCCCAGGGCATCCCGCCTCGCTCATCAAACCCACATCGCTCCCCGACATCAGCTCCTTAAAAAAAGGAACCAGGCTATTGCCACGCTTGTGTTTGCCATAATCATGCACAACCAGTTCGCTTTGCGGGGTTTTCAATCCGGCTTCCTTTAAAAATTTGCGCGCGGTTTTTTCGTTCTCTACAATATAGGTTTTGATGGCATTGATGGTATCAACCAAAAAAGGCGTGAAAGATTTCTGGGCTGCGTTTTCGGCCAGGGGAACGGGAATAAGATAAAGTGTACCTTTTTGCATAAACTGTGCTTTAAGCCTACAAAGCTACACTTTAAGGCAGGCATTTGGGCCAATGTAGCAAATTTAGTTCCGGCTGCCTTGTTTTTAACACATGTTTGATACCAATTAATGTACTGTATTTAAACACTTAAGTGTCAAGAAATACGTTAAAACTGTAGCATAGACAAAGATTATTAAGCACACATTAATCCTTTGTTAAAAATGGTGCTCAAATTGATATACACACAGCGTTAGGTTAATTATAAATTTAAAACACACACAAAATGAAAATCATGATCAAATTGTCGGTAATATTAGGACTAGTTTTCCTGCTTACCGGAACCACCCAAAAAGTCATGGCGCAAAACGAGGACGTGTCCTTGCAATCATTCTACGATGAATTGTCGCCTTATGGCACTTGGATCCAGGATCCACAGTATGGCTACGTTTGGCGTCCTGATGTAGACCAAGACGAGTTTAGGCCTTATTACAGCAATGGCCGTTGGGCCATGACCGAGTATGGCAATACCTGGGTATCTAACTACGATTGGGGCTGGGCTCCTTTCCACTATGGCCGTTGGGTATATAACCGTTACAACCAATGGATTTGGATTCCTGACACCGTTTGGGGACCTGCTTGGGTAACCTGGAGAAGTGGTGGCGGTTATTATGGCTGGGCACCTTTGGGACCAAGCATCAGCATAGGCATTAACATTGGCCATGGAGGCTACCGTGTACCTGATTTTTGCTGGAATTTTATTCCATATAGCAATATCTATTACAACAGCTACCCACGCTACTATGCCAGCAGGAACCGTGTCTACATTCAAAATACCGTTATCATCAATAATACTTATGTTCGGGGCAGCAGAACCTACTATACCGGTCCGAGAGCCGATGATATTAGACGTGCGACCAATCAAAATGTAACCATTTACAACATCAACAGAAGCAGCAGGCCAGGCGCCAGCAGGGTAGAGAACAATACGGTAAACATTTACAACCCACGTCCGGGCAGAAACGATGTAAACAACAACAATGCTGCGCCAAGAAACGCGGTACAAGGCAACATTAACCGTGGCCCTATTGGTAGAGATAACAACGGTATGGCCAATACCCGTCCAACTAGAGGCGAAAATGGCAATGTGTTTGGCGATAGAAATAGCGACAATGGTGTAGCTACCCGTCCGAATAGAGGTGAAAACGGCAACGTTAATGGATTTGACGGCCGAAACAATGGCAACATGTCTACCCGTCCGAGCAGGGGCAACAACGAAGTTAATGCGCCACAAGGCAGAGATAACCGCGTAGGCGTGGCTCCAACCGGCGACAACAATGTGCTTCAAAGACCAGGTGTTTTTGACAGGAACCGCGAAAACGGCAACAACCAACCACAACGTGTTGACCGAGGCCAAATGCCTCAAATGCCACAAAGGATGGAGCGTGGCCGCGAGCAACAAATGCAACCTCAGCCACAACAACAACGAGTGGAGCGTCCGCAACCGGTACAGCAAGCGCCACAACCAAGAATGGAAAGACCGCAGCCACAAATGCAACCTCAACGTAGCGAGCGTGTACAACAAGCACCTCCACAAAGAAGTTCAGGTTCTGAAGGCCGTGGTGGCCGTGGCGAAAGCGGCGGTGGTGGCGGCGGCGGCCGACCAGCCAGAGGCGGAAGATAAAATAAAGTATGAACAACAAAAAAGCCGGTTTAATCGCCGGCTTTTTTATGCGTTCTAGCTAGCGATAGCTGATGATAAATTCTTCCAAAATATCCGTACCTTTGCTGCGCATGAAACAAACGACAGCCCTATTGTTCCCCCTTCGCTTTTTATAAAGCCTGCTGTTTTGCATTAAATTGGTTTCTGCCCATCACCTTCAATACAAATCCATGGTTAATCCTGAAATAGAAAAAAGAAAGACATTTGCTATTATTAGTCACCCCGATGCGGGCAAAACAACGCTAACCGAAAAGTTTCTGCTTTTTGGCGGCGCCATCAATACCGCTGGAGCCGTTAAGCGCAACAAGGCCAACCAAAGCAGCACTTCCGATTTTATGGAAATCGAGAAGCAGCGTGGCATTTCGGTAGCGACCTCGGTTATGGGTTTTGAGTACAATGGCAAAAGAATCAATATTCTGGATACCCCAGGGCACAAAGACTTTGCCGAAGATACCTATCGCACCCTTTCGGCGGTGGATAGCGTGATTTTGGTGGTCGATTGCGTGAAAGGTGTGGAAGAGCAAACCGAGAAACTGATGGGTGTTTGCCGTATGCGCAACACACCGGTGATTATTTTCATCAACAAAATGGACCGCGAAGGTAAAGAGCCTTTCGATCTGTTAGATGAGATCGAGAACAAACTGAACATCAGCCTTTGCCCTTTGAGCTGGCCTATCGGACAAGGCCATACTTTTAAAGGCGTATACAGCATCTACAACAATCACCTTAACCTGTTCAATTCAGATAAGGTTAAAGTAACCGATTCGGTAGTGGCCGTAAACGACCTGAAAGACGAGGCTTTGCTGGATTATTTGAAAGAAAGCGAAGTTAAAGGCCTGCAGGATGAGGTGGAACTGGTAGACGGCATTTACGGACAAGTGGATAAATCATTGTATACCGAGGGTTTGTTGGCGCCGGTATTTTTCGGCAGTGCCATCAACAATTTTGGCATCAAGGAACTGTTAGATACTTTCATCGACATTGCGCCTAGCCCCAGACACCGCGAGGCCGAAGAACGTGATGTAAAAGTGGAAGAAAAGAATTTTAGTGGCTTTGTATTTAAGATCCATGCCAACTTAGACCCTAAGCATCGCGACAGGATCGCCTTTCTGCGTATCTGCTCGGGCAAGTTTGAGCGCAACAAATTCTATTACCATACCCGTCAGGACAAGAAACTTAAATTTGCCAACCCGATGGATTTTATGGCCAACGAAAAGAGCATCGTTGACGAAGCTTGGCCTGGCGATGTGGTGGGCTTGTACGACAGTGGCAACTTTAAAATCGGTGATACCTTGACTGAAGGCGAAAAGCTCCATTTTAAAGGCATTCCAAGTTTTTCGCCGTCCATCTTCAAGGAAGTAGAAAACATGGATCCTATGCGCACCAAACAGCTCGAAAAAGGCATAGAACAGCTAACCGACGAGGGCGTGGCCCAGCTTTTTGTAATGCAGCCCGGCAACCGCAAGGTAATTGGCGCTGTTGGCGAGCTCCAATTTGAGGTAATCAACTTCAGGCTAGAGCATGAATACGGCGCCAAATGTAGATTCCGTACCTTGAGCTACAGTCGCTCGAGCTGGGTAAATTCTACCGATAAAAAGAAATTGGAAGAGTTTCTGAAAAGAAAACAGCAGCACATCGGCACCGACAAAGAAGGCAATCCGGTTTACCTGGCCGATAATGAGTTTATGATCAACATGACCAAAAACGATTATCCGGACATCGATTTTTATAGGACTAGCGAATTTAAGTAGGTCGTTGAGCGATCTGCGTTGGCGGTTAGCGTTAGACGATAGTAAATAGTCGATTGTCCATAGTATATCTGACGATAGACCATTGACTATTGACCCCGACTTCGGACTTCCGATTCTTCGCCATACAAGCTCAAACCATGTTTCAGTCGGTTTCGTATTTTGCTGATCAATAGTCTTGGCGCCATTACTTTTACGCATTCGCCAAATCCCAATATTTCTCGTTCGAGTTCAAAATTGAGCACCACATCTATCCTAATCTGCGTTGCCCGTTCATCTTGTTTTAAAACGACCTGCGAATGGTGCAAGGGCTTTGTAATTACATAAGGCGCGGTACCGCTATCAAATTCGAGGATCACTTTTTGGGCCCTGTCTCTTTCGCTTTTGGTTACACCGAGCAAATCGCTGTAATATCGTTCAAAATCGACACCTGCATGCGGTATAAATGGCTCGTTAGGCAATTCTTGAAAACGCTCGATCCTATCTAATGCCAAATTCAAGATAAAAGGCCTGTTTCTGGCTTTTACAATTAAGAACCAACGATTGCGATACTCTTTCAGTAAATATGGATAATAAATATTTTGCTGAGAATCTTTAGCCTTAAACGATTTATACTCCAAAAGTAAAGGCCGTTTATTCAAAATAGCCTGATAAAGTTGGGGAATATATTCTAAGCCTTTTGTCTGCTTATTTCCCTCCAACTGGATATGGTTGCTACTCTGCTTAGTCGATTTGTAAAGGTTATTTTCCAAACGGGCAATCATATCGCTCATCTCGTCAAAATAGTTGAAGGCGTTAAACTGCTTCAATACGCCTACAATCTCTTTCATTTTGTCTACATCTGCATTGTTGATCGGTGCCTTGGTGATGCTAAAGCTGGGGTCGTTGTAGGCATAAAACCTGCGGTCGTTCACAATGATGGGCGCATTGTAGCCCAGCTTATCGCTCCGCATCAGCTGAATATCGGCCTGAATGGTACGCTTGCTTACACCACTGGTAATGCCTTCCAATTCGTAAAGAGTGTCGGACACTTTTTCAATAATGTCTTCCAAGGTCCATTTGCGAAAGCGGTTTCGCAAACAATCGTCGATGGTTTTATAGCGGATGAGCGCGAGTTTATTGATCGCCATTTTTATAAAAATTAAGAGGTCAGTACCAAAATCGGCTGAAACAAGTAGGTTAAATATAGTCAAATGTCAATTCACTACGCAACACAACTGCGCAATTCATTTTATTTTTCCGAACGTAAAAATTTATTTTTTTAATAATCAATAAGTTACAATGAATTATCAACATTAATTTAAGTGCGCAAATATACTGCGTAGCATGGCTTGCATCTTTGTCATGTCACCAGTCGATAATTGTTCTTTGAAAAATATTCAATACATGATAAAGATATCCCGACGAAAGTTGGGACGACAGCTCATCGCTAATGCGGCCCCAGTTGAGGGTTTCTGTACAGCCCCAAAGTGTAGGTGCAATCGCAACTTATATGCTGGCTAGCAAACAAGATAGCCTGTCTCACACGTTGTGTGTCGTGGGTTCGAATCCCACTCTCGAGCAATCGGGGTAACTCAGGGGTTAGAGTAACAACAAACATGCGGGTTCGAATCCTGCTTTTCCACCATTTCCTGGAAAATGCAATTGGTAGCAGTTATAGTCTCAAAAACTATTGCAAAAAGAAGAGATACTTCAAATTTCTCATTATCGAAGCATTGCAACAATACGCCTGGCCAATGAGCAACCAAAATGCCAATTTGCTATTTGCTTTGTAGGCAAAACCGACGAGAATGGGCTTTATAAATCAAATCTGATCATTTGGAACAGTTTAACGCTCCTGTCTAACATCAGCTTTCATTTTTAAAACAGTTCTGCATCTTTTTACTTCCGCCAATAGCGGATGGCGCATTGAAGCAATGCTTTTAAAAGAATTAATTAAACAATAAATAAAATCAAACATCAAAAAACATGAAAAGAGTAACCATTAACACCAATTATGTTGGATTGGTGTTCAAAAAAGGAGAATTAATTACAGTTTTAACTACCGGAACCTACTGGTTAGGTTTTGGCGAAACCATCACCATATACGACATGGGTAAGGAATACCATTACACGGCGACAGAGCTTGAGGTATTATTATTGAATGCTGACTTTGCCAATTTGGTACATGTAGTAGAAGTAGCCGATAACGAATTGGCTTTGGTATACCGAAACGGCAACTTTAAAACCATATTAACTGCCGGAAGACATGCGTTTTGGAGAGGTTTGGCTACCTATAGCTTTACGAAAGTAAATACTGGCCAGCTTGAGGTAGACAATAGCATCGACAAAAACTTATTGGAGCGAGCTCCGTTAAACAACTTTATAAGAGCCTTTAAAGTAGAACCATACGAAGGTGCCTTGTTGTTCATCGACGGCAAGTTTGATAGGACTTTAGCTGCGGGCAATTATATGTACTGGAAAAACAGCACTGCTATCCAAGTATTAAAAACCGATACTAGGCAATTGAATATGGAAATTATTGGCCAGGAGATATTGACCAAAGACAAGGCACAACTGCGAATCAACTTTAGCATCCAATACAAAGTAACAGATATCATAAAGGCTTTGTTGGAAAACGCAATGTTCGACAAGCAATTGTACATTACCATTCAATTGGCATTGAGAGAATGTGTTGGCTTGATGACTTTCGACGAATTAATGGAAAGTAAGGAAAAAGTAGCCGAGCAAGTAACAGCTATAGCTACCGATAGGGTGGCCAACTTAGGTGTAAGCTTAAGCAACTGTGGAGTAAAGGATATTATTTTACCAGGCGATGTGAAGGAAATCATGAACCAAGTTTTGGTTGCCGAAAAAAGAGCACAAGCCAATATCATTACCCGTAGGGAAGAAACAGCCTCTACCAGAAGTTTATTGAATACCGCCAAGTTAATGGAAGACAATGCCATGTTGTACAAACTCAAAGAAATGGAGTACGTGGAGAAGATTGCCGAAAAAATAAACACCATCAGTTTATCTGGAAGTGGGCAAATCGTTGACCAATTGAAACAAATCTTTGTGAAATAAATTAAATTTAGATGCTCCCCGGTTTGGCCTGACGCCAGCCGGGGTTTAACGAAAGAGAAAATGAAAACGACAATCATTAACAAGTTAAAGGACATAGAAAGAGATCATAGCATAACCATCCTCTATGCCTGCG
Organism: Pedobacter sp. TM02; assembly: GCF_059705275.1. Taxonomy (NCBI): domain Bacteria; kingdom Pseudomonadati; phylum Bacteroidota; class Sphingobacteriia; order Sphingobacteriales; family Sphingobacteriaceae; genus Pedobacter; species Pedobacter sp. TM02. Next base: position 33,487 of record NZ_AP046530.1, on the reverse strand, counting down.
AATCGGGAAGCCGAGCTTGGCAATTCCCATCGCCAGATAGCGACTTTGATGTGCGTTTCATCTATGTAAGACCGGTCGATTTCTATCTTTCTATTTTAGAGAGAGATGACCATTTAAGTTTCCCGATAAACGAGGAACTCGATATCTATGGATGGGACCTTAAAAAGGTATTGAAGTTGATCCGCAAATCGAATACTACGCCTTTTGAATGGCTGCAATCGCCGATTGTATATGGAGACCGTGACGATTTTGGCACAAGGCTCTGGGAACTCTGTCCGAATTACTTCAACCGCAAATCTAACATCCATCATTACTTGGGTATAGCCAAAGGAGCATTAGATACGGTTGTAAACAACAATGAAATCAAGATTAAGAAACTGTTTTACGTTTTGCGACCCTTATTAGCTGCCAAATGGTGCTTAGAGAAAAACACCATCGCCCCCATGACCATAGGTCCATTGCTTACGCTAATGCCTGCCAATTTAAGGAAAATGGTAGAAGAGCTGATCGAATTTAAAGCTAATGCCAACGAAGGATTTGTGATACATATCGATCCAGCATTGAGCACATATATAGGCGAAGAGTTTAAATCTTGTGCGACCGGAGCGGATGAGCTATCGGTTCCAAAGTTTGAGCTTGAAGAATTAGAAATATTTTTTAGGAGAAACATATACCACCATGACCATAGCAGAACTTAAGGAACAAGGATTATTGCTCTTTGAATGTTTGAGCGGCAGCAAGTCTTACGGTCTGGCAACGCCCACATCAGATACAGACCTCAAAGGTGTGTATTATTTGCCAAAGGAGCAGTTTTATGGATTTAGCTATATCCCTCAAATCAGCAATGAGAGCAATGACGAGGTGTATTATGAGCTTGGCCGATTTATGGAACTATTGGCTAAAAACAACCCTAATATTTTGGAGATTTTGGCTAGTCCGGCAGATTGTGTAATGCACAAGCACCCAATCATGGACAGACTCAAACTAGATATGTTCTTATCCAAGCTTTGCAAAGAGACTTTTGGAGGCTATGCGCTTACGCAGATCAAAAAAGCGAAAGGTTTGAATAAAAAAATAGTTAACCCTATGCCAAAGACCAGAAAATCAATACTCGATTTCTGCTTTGTTACCGAGAATTATTCGTCTGTTAAGGCAAGAAGCTGGTTGGCCAAAAGATCCTTGATACAAAGCCGTTGCGGGTTGTCGAAAATACCTAACGCCAAAGGACTTTATGCTTTGTTTTATGATGCAACTGGTTCTTTGGCTTACAAGGGAATAGCTCACAAAACAACCTCTGACGATGTTTCGGTTTCTTCGATTCCGCCGGGAGAAAAAGAACTGGCTTACCTGCACTTTAACCAAGACAGCTACTCTATCTACTGCAAGCAGTATAACGAATACTGGGCCTGGGTAAGCAAACGGAACGAAGAGCGCTATCAGCTTAACCAGGCGCACGGCAAAGATTACGATGCCAAAAACATGATGCACACGATAAGGTTATTACAGGTGGCACTAGAAATTATAAGGGATGGGGAGCTGAACGTAAAGCGTGAAAACCGGGCACAGCTCCTGGCTATTAAACAAGGAGAGCTCGGGTACCAAGACCTGCTCAAAATGGCAGAAGAACTTATACAACAAATTGAAAAAGCAAGCCTAACAAGCAAACTTCAGGAAGTACCAGACGTTGAAAAAATAGAAGGCCTGCTGGTCTGTCTGCGCGAAGAGCTTTATGCCTAAATTACTTATACATGAAAACGACTATCACAGGTAAAAACTTAATCGAAATTGGTTTTACCGAAGGAAAAATTGTAGGCTTGGCACTGGAAATCATCAATGCCAGCTTTAAAGAAAATACAACCGAAGAGGTATTAGCCTTATTTAAAAAAGTAAAGGACTACCCAGAAAGCTTTTTGGATGATCCGGTTTTAGATGCTTTGGCCACAGCCATGATCGAAGAAACCAAAGCCCCTATCGACGACACGATTGCCTTAACCGAAAAAACAAAGGCTTATTCAGTTTTTGGTGCCGATTATATCGATGAAGGCGCAAGAGAGCAAATGAATATTGCGATGAGATTGCCCGTAACCGCAGCCGGCGCCTTGATGCCCGATGCGCACCAAGGTTATGGCTTGCCTATTGGTGGTGTTTTGGCCACCCGCAACGCAGTTATTCCTTACGGCGTAGGGGTTGATATTGGTTGCCGTATGGCCTTGAGCATTTTCGACATTCCAGAAAAACATTATTTTGGAAAAGATGCCATGTACAAACGGGAATTGATTGCCCATACCAAATTCGGTGCCGGACATAGCTTTAAAGGTCAAGAACGCGCCGAGCATGAGGTGTTGGAAAACGAAGCCTTTAGGGTCACTCCCTTTTTGAAACATTTGCATGGCAAAGCATGGAGTCAATTGGGAACATCGGGTGGTGGCAATCACTTTGTAGAATGGGGCATTATAGACTTTGCTGAGCGCGACGAGGAATTAAACATCGACAAAGGAAGATATGTGGCCTTGTTAACCCACTCAGGTTCGAGGGGATTGGGCGCAACCATTGCCAATCATTACACCAATTTGGCCAAGGACATTTGTAAATTACCAAAAGAGGCTATTAATCTCGCCTATTTAGATCTCGGCAAAGCGGAAGGCCAAGAATATTGGATCGCCATGAACTTGGCTGGTGATTATGCCTCGGCTTGTCATGAGATTATCCATAAAAAATTGACAAAAGCTATTGGTGCCAAGGTATTAGCTAGAATAGAAAACCACCATAACTTTGCCTGGAAAGAAAGCTGGAAGGGTGAGGAAGTTATCGTCCACCGAAAAGGAGCTACACCGGCAGGTAAAGACGTAATGGGGATTATTCCAGGGAGCATGACGGCTCCCGGCTTCTTGGTAAGAGGAAAAGGTGATACTTCGGCGATCAACTCTGCATCACATGGTGCAGGCCGTCAAATGAGCCGAACCAAAGCCATACAAAATATTACGCGCGCTGAAATGAAGGCCGTTTTGAAAGACCACGGAGTAACGCTGATCGGCGCAGGCTTAGACGAAGCCCCAATGGCCTATAAAGACATCCATAAGGTAATGGCCGCGCAAACCGATTTGGTAAATGTAGTAGCTAAATTTGAACCGAAAATGGTGCGAATGGCCGATGATGGTTCGAGGGAGGATTAATTGTTTTATTATCCTTTAACTAGGAATGCCAAAAAGGCCCCTTCTAATTGGAGGGGCCTTTTTGTATTTGTCATTCTGACAACAATTACTTCAACTTGCTCAAGGCAGTTGCTATGCGAGGAATCATATTGTTGATATCAGCCAAAGAACAGCCGCCAATCGAGGCGCGGAACCAAGGCATATTTTCTTCGTTGCCAAAAGCCGAGAACGGCACCAGAGCTGCCTGAGCCTCTCTAATCAAATAGAAATTAACGTCGGCACTGTCTTTGAGCAAATCGCCAGCTGGTGTAGTTTTACCAATATAATCGATTTTTAAGGTCAGGTAAATGGCGCCCATCGGCACAACCGCGTCAACGTTGAAGCCATCAGCTTTCAGCTTTTGAAAGCCATTATACAATGCATCTAAACTAGTTTGGATCTGGGCTTTAAAATCACCCAAGAAATGATCAACCTGCGTTTTATCTTTAAAATAGCTGGCTACGGCAACCTGTTCGGCCTTGGGCGCCCAGGCGCCGATATGGCCCAACAACGATTTCATTTTGCCAATGATGGCTTCTGGTCCGAATGCCCAGCCCACGCGCACGCCTGTAGAAGCCAAGCACTTCGAAATGCCGTCAATATAAATGGTATAATCTTTCAATTCTGGACGTAAGCTTACCGGATTAACATGCTCCTTGCCAAAAGTAAGCAACGAGTAAATCTGGTCGTACATAATGTACAGTGGCTTTTCATCTGCTCCGCGCGATTTGTTTTCTTCAATTACGATATCGCAAATCTCTTCCAGCTGCTGCTGGGTAAACATGGTACCGGTTGGATTGAGCGGCGAACACAAAGCCAACAAAGTAGCGCCTTTTAAATGCGGCTTCAGCTGGGCCGCTGTAGGCATGAAGTTGTTTTCTACAGTGGTTTCAACAGCTACGCCATTGGCCGAAGAAAGGTGGCAATAATGGTTGTTGTTCCACGATGGCGCCGGATAAATCACTTTATCTCCCGGGTCGATCAAGGCCAAGTAGGTAGCATAAATCAAAGGACGAGAACCGCCTGCCACCAAAATATCTTTTACGGTATAATCTAATTGATAACGATCGGCCAAAACACCTGTAATGGTCTCGCGTAACCCCAAAATACCATCAGCTGGCGGATAATTGGTGTGTCCCTGATGATAGGCCTCTACAATAGCGGTTTCTAATGCTTCTGGGATTGGGAAAATCGACGAATCAAAATCTCCGATGGTCAGATTGGCAATTTGGGCACCCTTTCGCTTCAGCTCGTTTACTTCGTTTCCGATTTTGATAATCTCCGAGCCGATAAGCGTGTTCGCTAATACTGATACATTCATATTCTTATGGTTTTTATTAAAAATTTTGCGTCGCTCGCCTTTGCGAGGAACGAAGCAATCTCATAGGTTCCTTTTTATTCGCTCAACAGTTTTTCTATGGCCGCTCTTACTTTGCCAAAGTTAAACTGGCTCAATACCTCATTCATCATTTCCTCTATCTGGTCGTTGCATAAATTGCCGATGCTGCCTTCATGGGTATGGTTAACTTGCTTTTTAGGCTCAAAAGTGCCGTTTTCTATCGATTCGCCAACAATTCTGTAAGCTTCCCTAAACGGTATGCCACTCAAGGCCAAATCGTTCACCACATCGACGCTAAACAGGTAATCGTATTTTTTATCGTTCAGGATGTCGTCTTTTATCGTGATGTTTTGCAACATGAACGTGGTCATTTCCAGGCATTCGTTAAGCGATACAATCGCCGGAAAAAGGTTTTCTTTAAGCAACTGCAGGTCGCGATGGTAGCCCGATGGCAAATTGGTAATCATTAGGGCAATTTCGTTGGGCAAAGCCTGGATTTTGTTGCAACGCGAACGGATCAGCTCAAAAACATCGGGGTTTTTCTTGTGGGGCATAATGCTAGAGCCCGTGGTCAATTCGGCCGGAAAACTGATGAAGTTGAAATTCTGATTGATGAACAAACATACATCCATAGCCATTTTGGCCAAAGTTGCCGCTACCGCCGACATGGCCTGCGCCAAAATTCGTTCGGTTTTGCCCCTGCCCATCTGTGCATAAACCACATTGTAGTTCAGCTTGTCGAAGCCCAGCAATTCGGTGGTCATGGTTCTATTTAAAGGGAACGATGAGCCATAACCGGCAGCCGAACCCAAAGGATTTTTGTTGCAAATCTTATAGGCGGCCAGCAGCAGTTCCATATCATCGGCCAAGCTTTCGGCATAGGCGCCAAACCATAATCCAAAAGACGATGGCATGGCAATTTGCAAGTGGGTATAACCAGGCAATAACTTGTCTTGATGGGCGTTGCTCAACGCTATCAGTTGCGAAAAAAGGGCTTCGGTATTAGCTACCATTTCTTGGATGCAGGACCTGAAATACAGTTTTAAATCAACTAATACCTGGTCGTTGCGTGAACGGCCGCTGTGTATCTTCTTGCCGGCTTCGCCAATACGTTGCGTTAACAGCCACTCTACCTGCGAGTGTACGTCTTCAACGCTGTCTTCGATGGCAAACTCGCCTGCCTCAATTTCAGCATAAATGGCTTTTAGTCCGGCTTTTACCTGCGCCAGTTCTTCGGCGCTTAGCAAATTGATGCTGGCCAGCATTTCTACGTGGGCCAAGGAGCCCAGCACGTCGAATGCCGCCATTTGTAAATCAAGTTCTCGGTCTTTGCCTACGGTAAAAGCTTCGATTCCTTTATTGACTTCAATATTCTTTTGCCAGATCTTCATTGCAGATGGATGTTATCGGTATTTGCTACTATTTTTAATCGATACAAAAATACAATAAATACAACAGAATAAGGAATTAAGCCTTCAGCCACAACAAACGCAACTTTATTGCAAACAAATGCGCTGTTCCCCTGATTAATTCGTGCGAAAGTTTTATTTTAGCAAAATCAAAACCTTAATTATGAAGAAATTAAACTTTGTTCTATTGATGCTGGTTGCCGCTTTTGCCCAAAAGGCATTTGCGCAACAAAAACCGGCACTAACTTGGAAAGATGTATCCAAGTGGTCGTACAACCGTGGCAGTACCCTATCGGCTGATGGCCAATGGTTTGCCTGGTCGAGCGGGCCAACGGAAGGCGACCTGAAAATGACCATCCGCAAAACCATGGATACGCTCCACTACACTTATCCCATAGGCGCTACCCCAAACAGCCTTACTTTTTCTAAGGATTCTAAATATGCCGCGTTCAAGGTTTCGGCCAAAGATGCCGAGGTAAAGGCCGCGCGTAAAACCAATAAGCCCCTGTACGATAAACTCACCTTGGTTTCGTTGGCCGACAAGAAGGAAACTTCTTTTGACAGGGTAAGAACCTTCAGTTTTTCGGGCGAATCGCCTTCGTGGATTGCCATCCAGTTTGCCGCGCTCGAAACAGCGCCTAAAGGTAAGGACGACGCCAAAGGAACCGATGTGTTGCTGTATAACCTGGCCACCAAAAAAAGCTTCAACCTGGGCAACGTAGGCGAATATGCCTTTAACAAAGCCGGCGATAAACTAGCTTACACCGTTGATGCCAATGGCCAAAACGGCAATGGCGTTTTTATCAGGGACATGAAAACGGGTTTAACCACTGCTTTAGACAATGATAAAGCCACTTACAAAAGCATCAACTGGAATGAAGAAGGTACTGCATTTGCACTTTTAAAAGCCAACAAAAACGAAAAATACAAAGACGATGTATACAGCATAATCGGCATCAATAAAATTAACGGCGATTTAACGGCCAAAGTCGTTTACAACGGCATTGACGACAGCGCTTTTCCGAAAGGCATGGGCATCAATACCAATGCTGGGCCTTATTGGGCTGACGATCAGAGCTCCTTGTTTTTTGGCATCAACATCCTAGATAAAAAGGAAGACAAAAAAGACGAAAAGAAGGACGAGAAAAAACCGGAGGGTAAAGCCGACAGCACCGCCAAAGCCAAACCAGAAGTAAAACCAGAGCCTAAAAAAGAGGATATCGAAAAACCAGACATGATCATCTGGAACTGGCAGGATAAACGCCTGCAATCGGCGCAGCAAACGCAGGAAATGCGTGATAAAAACTTCAGCTATACCAGTTCTTACCGCGTGGCCGATAAAAAGTTTACCCAACTGGCCGATAGCAACATGCGCTCGGTGATGGTGGCACCAAAACAGTTGTATGCGGTTGGCTACGACAACAGCAAATATGAGCTGATGGGCAATTTAGATGGCCAAAGCTATACCGATATTTACCTGATCGACCTTAAAACCGGCACCAAAAAACGCTTGTTTGAGAAATTATACAATGGTGGCCGTTTATCGGTAGCGCCAAATGGCAAAATAGCCAGCTATTACAACGATGGTGTGTTTTACAGCATCGATTTTGAGACGGGAAAAATAGCGAACTTAACCGGCAACATCAAAGCTTCGTTTATCGACGAGCTAGACGACCATAATGTCAGCAAACCGGCTACACAAAGCTTCGGCTGGTCGAGCGATTCGAAATATGCCCTGATCAAAGACAACTACGATTTATGGAAAATCAGCGCCGACGGCAAAAGTGTTGTCGCGCTATCTGATAACTGGAAAGCCAAAAAATCGGAAGTAATGGGCCGTATGCGCATTTATCCCGACGAAAAAGGAACCGACCTGAGTAAGGACCAATATTTTAGCGTATTCAATGTAAAGGATAAAAAAGCGGGCTATGGCTATCTTCCGGCAGGAAAAAACAAAATAGAAATCCTGTTTATGGACGACAATTCGTACGGTGCATTGGCCAAGGCCGAGAACGGCAAAACCTTTGTGTACACCAAAAGTAATTTCGAACAATCGCCTGTTGCCTTTGCCAGTAATGCCGGTAATTTAAGTGGCGCCAAACAGGTAAATACCAATACCCCAGACCAAGCCAAATATGCGTGGACATCGGGCGTAAAATTAATCGATTATGTAAGTGCCAATGGCGATTCGTTACAGGCTGCTTTATACTTGCCGGCTAACTATGTTGCTGGAAAGTCTTACCCTACCATTACCTACATCTACGAACGCCTAACCGATGGCCTTAATAATTATGCCATGCCTAGTTTCCCAGGTGGTGGCTTTAACAAGGCTATGTACTTGAGCAATGGCTATGCAGTGTTAGAACCAGATATCAAATATAAACTGAACGATCCGGGCATGTCGGCGGTGGCTTGTGTAGTCCCAGCCGTTAAGGCTGCGATTGCGACGGGTATTGTTGATGGAAAAAATGTAGCGATCCACGGACACTCATGGGGCGGTTACCAAACTTCTTTCCTGATTACGCAAACCAATATTTTTAAAGCCGCGGCGGCGGGTGCGCCATTAACCAACATGATCAGTATGTACAGTTTAATCTACTGGAACAGCGGTGGCACCAACCAGGCCATTTTTGAAGCCAGCCAAGGCAGGTTAACTCCAGGCTACTGGGATAACTGGGATGCCTTTACCCGCAACTCGCCTATTTACCACATTAAAAAGGTACAAACGCCTTTGCTATTGTTGCACAACGATAAAGATGGTGCGGTTGATTTTACCCAAGGCATCGAGTACTACAACGGTTTAAGAAGACTGAACAAACCGGTAGTTATGATTACTTACCGAGGCGAAAACCATGGCATTGCCAAACTGCCTAACCGCAAGGACTACGCCGTGCGTATGCTTGAATATTTCGATTACATGCTGAAAGGCAAGCCTGCGCCAGAGTGGTGGAGCAAAGGCATAAACCGATTGGATATGGAGAAACATTTAGAAGCCCGCGCTTTTGAGGAAGCTCCAGGAAATAAATAGTAAACACAAAGCCCCGGAAAATTTCCGGGGCTTTGTGTTTATTGTTGGTTTCTTACCACTCTATTTAAATCGCTGGTGAAGAACGTCAACCACAGCAGTGCGTATTGTTGGTCGGGATATGCCATCCCGATCTAATTAGCTCCGGATTTGCAATCCGGTTTAGTTTAAATGTTCTCATTCTTCACCAACAAATGCTTATGTCCGACTTGATCCGGTATCTTTCTCGAGTTAGATTATAGCTCTTGTTGGCGTTTGTTATTTTTCCTCCCCCTACCCCCTCCAAAAGGAGACAGATGTGTTGCTAGAGAACTACCGGCTTCAGCATATTGATGTAGCCTGCAACGCCTTCGGCAATTTCGCGGACGTAGATAAACTCGTCAGCCATATGCGACCGCCCCGAGAAACCTGGGCCTACCTTAACTGATGGAATATCCAGCAAGGCCTGGTCTGAGGTAGTCGGTGAGCCATAAGTGGTGCGCCCCAAAGCCACGCCTGCTTTTACTACAGGGTGGTCTTTATCAATAGACGATGGCTTCAAGCGAATGGAGCGTGGGGTTACATCGCACCCAACATTGGCGCGGATAATTTCCAATACTTCTTCGTTGGTATAGGCATCGGTTACACGTACATCAACCGTAAAATTACAGGTAGCAGGCACGACGTTGTGCTGCGAGCCGGCATTGATAATGGTTACGGTCATTTTTAACGGGCCAAATACTTCCGAAACTTTGGGAAACTGATAATTCCTGAACCATTCGATATCCTTTAGTGCTTTATAAATGGCATTCTCGCCTTCTTCGCGCGCGGCATGGCCTGCTTTCCCGTGCGATACGCAATCGAGCACCAGCAAGCCACGTTCGGCAATAGCTAAATTCATTTCGGTAGGTTCGCCAACAATACCAAATTCAAGCTTGCCCAAATCTGGCAGTACCAGTTCCAAGCCATTGTTGCCCGAAATTTCTTCTTCGGCTGTGGCCGCCAAGCAGATGTTGTATTTCAAATCGCTTTGCGGATAGAAATAAAGAAAAGTACCGATGAGCGAAACCAAACAGCCACCGGCATCGTTGCTGCCCAGGCCAAAAAGTTTATCGCCTTCGATGGCGGCATCGTAAGGGTCGCGGGTATAGCCCGAATTAGGCTTTACGGTATCATGATGCGAATTGAGCAGCAAAGTGGGCTTGGCCGGATCGAAATGCTGGTTATAAGCCCAAACATTGTTGAGCTTTCTGTAGATTTTAACGCCTTTGTCTTCCAAAAACTGCGCAATCAAATCGGCGGTTTGGTCTTCTTCCTTGCTGAAAGACTGGATACGGATCAGTTGCCGTAATAAATCCAGGCTTTCTTGTTGTATTTTTTCAATCATATCGTATCGAGTAGCTAGTATCGCGCATCAAGATTTGACAGCACGAACTAGTGATTATCAAAATTTTACCCTTCTTTTGTGTACAAATTTCCCGCTTTGAGGGCCGAGAGTTTAATGCCTTTGATCAACGACGAACTGAAGCCGTTATGCTCCATTTCGTTGAGGCCGGCAATGGTACAACCTTTGGGCGAAGTTACTTTATCTATTTCTGATTCTGGGTGGGTTTTGTGCAATAAAAGCAAATCGGCAGCCCCTTTGGCGGTTTGAACAGCCATTTTCAGGGCTTCGTTGGCATGGAAGCCAATCTCTACGCCACCCTGGGATGCCGCCCGGATGGCCCGCAAAAAGAAGGCGATACCGCAGGCACACAAAGCTGTGGCCGAAGTCATTAAATCTTCGTTGATCTTCACCACCGAACCCACTGTTTCGAACATCTGCGTCACTTCCGCCAGGTTATTGGCCGAAGCATTATCGCTAGCTATGCAGGTCATGGATTGGCCAATGGCGATAGCCGTATTTGGCATAGACCTGACCACTTGCACCTCGGCACCGAGCTTTTCTTTGATGGCCGCACAGCTCACCCCCGAAATTACAGAAATAACCAAATGCTTAGCCGGATCGATTGTGGGTTTAATTTCATCCAAAACTGCATTCAACTGTTGGGGGAGCACAGCCAAGATTACAATGTCTGCAGTTTTAACCGCTTCGTTATTATTGTTGCTGGTTTGAAATCCTGCTTCCTGGTAGGGCTGCAGCTGCGCGAAGTTGCGGCGGGTTAGGGTGATGTTTCCTGCTTGTACAAAGTTGGCTTTGACCAAGCCTTTGGCTAGCGACAAACCAATGTTTCCACTTCCGATAATGGCTATTTTTTTCATGTCATTGTGATTAGAATATAATTTTTAGGTGAATTTTCGAGGTTGTTGTTACAGCGATGGGCTGCAAAACAGGATGTGCGAAGTTATTGGAGACATTTTAAGCATCTCCAAACCCCTGGCAACAAGGTCTGAATTTATGGCAACATTTTGGTACCGAAAAGGCCCGTTGCCAACTCGGGGAGCTCGTCGGCTTTGCCAATGAAAACTGCACCCACGCCTTTTTTGATGGCATCGAATGCATTTTCCAGTTTGGGGATCATGCCTCCGGCTACGGTGCCATCGGCTTTGAGGCCAGCAAATGCTTCGGCCTTGATTTCTCTTACCACGGAGGCCTCGTTGTGGATGTCTTTCAGCACGCCTTTTTTCTCGAAGCAATACACCAATTGGGTTTCGTACAAACCACACATGGCCACGGCTATAGCCGAAGCAATGGTATCGGCATTGGTATTGAGCAGTTGCGAATGTCCATCGTGGGTAATGGCGCACAATACCGGCACCATGCCGGCCTTAATCAGGTTGTCTAAAGTAGCCGACGACACAGAATGCTCATGGAGGTCGCCCACATAGCCATAATCGATTACAGCGCCTGCCTGCGGGCCAGGAGGCGCGCCATGGGTTAGGGTTTTAACCGGACGTTTGGTGGCTTTGATTACGTTGCCATCGGCACCGCTTAAGCCAATGGCATTGCAGTTTTTGGCCTGTAGCTGCGCCACCATGTTTTTATTGATCAGCCCGGCATAAACCATGGTTACGATCCGCAGGGTTTCGATGTCGGTTATACGGCGGCCATCAACCATTTGGGCTTCGATGCCTAAAGAATGGCCGAGTTCGGTTGCAATTTTACCCCCACCATGTACCAAAATCTTTGCACCGGGCAATGCCGTAAAATCTAACAGAAACTGATGTAGATTTTCGGAGTTGTCGATTACGTTTCCTCCAATTTTGATGACGGTGAGTTGGGTTTTCATATGCTTATTTTTTACGGCTCCCGAAGCACGCAAGCTCGGGATGACGGTTACAGTTTCTCTAACATAGCCTTAAGTACCGTTTGTGCGGCCCAAAGCCTATTTCCGGCTTCATGAATAACTAACGAATTTGGCCCATCCAAAATTTCGGACGATAGTTCCAAATCTCTACGAACCGGCAGGCAGTGCATGACCTTGGCATGATTGGTGATTTGGAGCTTTTCGTTGTTCATCATCCAACCGTCGGGGTAAGTTAACACTTTTCCGTATTCTTTGTAGCTGCTCCAGTTTTTGACATACACATAGTCTGCACCAGCTAGCGCTTCTTCCAAATCGTATTCGATTTTTGCACCCGGCGTAAAGTCGGCGGCCAGCTCATAACCTTCTGGCTGTGCAATGGTAAAATCGATCATGCCATCTTGCTGCGCCTTGCACATCCACTCGGCAAAAGAGTTGGGTACGGCTTGTGGCAAAGCTTTTACGTGGGGCGCCCAGGCCAGCACCACTTTTGGTTTGGTGCCTTTGTTGGCCCAAGTTTCATGGATGGTGATCAGATCGGCAAAACTTTGCAGGGGATGGCGCGTAGCGCTTTCCAAGCTGACCACGGGTACGGCGCAGTACTTTACAAATTTATTGAAAAAGTCTTCGCTGTAATCCTCCTCACGGTTGTGCAGCTTAGGAAAAGAACGGAGGCCGAGGATATCGCAATACATGCCCATTACGGCAGCGGCTTCGCGAATGTGTTCTACGGTAGTGCCGTTCATTACTACGCCGTCTTGCGTTTCTAAAGCCCAGCCTTCTTTGTCCATGTTCATTACCATCACATTCATGCCCAGGTTTAAGGCCGCTTTTTGCGTGCTTAAACGGGTACGCAGGCTTGGATTCATGAAAACCAGACCTAAAGTCTTGTTCTTGCCCAGCGACTGGTGTGCATAAGGGTTGGCTTTTAATGCCAAGGCATCGTTTACAAACTGTTTAATGTCGGGGACATCGTGTACAGATGAAAAAAGTTTCATGTTAATACGGTTAATGGGTCTGAGGTGTAGGCCTAAAGGCTTCCCCTACACTGCCTCTTCAAAATTTCAAAAAATCTATTTTACTAGTTTACCAAATGCGGTCAAAAATTCATCCGCCTGGGCTTTGGTTAAGTTCAAGGCCGGCAATAAGCGGATCACGTTGGGCTTGGCTTCGCCGGTAAAGATGAAATGCTTAAACAGCAAATCCTTCTTCACATGTGCCAGCTCTTCTGGCAGTTCGATGCCAATCATCAGCCCACGGCCGCGCACTTCTTTTACCTGCTCAAATTTTCTGAGTTCGGCAATCAGGTAATTGCCTACTTCTTCGGCATTTTTCATGAGCTGATCTTGGTCCATAATTTCGAGCACGGCCAAGGCTGCCGCACAAGCCAAATGGTTACCGCCAAAAGTGGTGCCCAACTCGCCATGCCAAGGCTTAAATTTTGGCGCAATCGAAATTCCTGCTACCGGAAACCCATTGCCCATGCCTTTGGCCATGGTGTATACATCAGCTTCTACGCCTGCATAATCGTGCGAATAGAACAAACCTGTACGGCCATAGCCACATTGAACGCTATCGGCAATATAAACAGCGTTGTATTCGTCGCAAAGCGAGCGGATTTTTTGCAAAAAGCTTTTAGAGGCTTCTTTAATGCCACCCACACCTTGGATGCCTTCGATCATTACCGCTGCAATTTCGTTGCCTTGTGCCTTGAAGGTTTCTTCTAAGGCCACTTCGTTATTATGCGGCAAGAAAATCACATGAGGGTTTTCGTTTACCGGTGCTACTATTTTGGGGTTGTCGGTAACGGCTACAGCCAGCGAGGTGCGTCCGTGGAAAGCGCCTTTGAAAGCGATTACTTTCTTACGTCCGTTGTAAAACGAAGCCAGTTTTAAAGCATTTTCGTTGGCTTCGGCACCAGAGTTGCATAAAAACAACTGATAGGCTGGCTTACCCGACACCTGGCCCAATTTCTCAGCCAGCTGTACCTGCAAAGGAATTTTTACGGAGTTGGAATAAAAACCAACCTTGCCCAATTGATCGGTCAGGCGACCAACATAATGCGGGTGGGTATGGCCGATGGAAATAACGGCATGGCCGCCATACAAATCCAAATATTGTTGCCCATTGGCATCCCAAACATGGCTGCCTTGCGCTTTTGCAATTTCTATATCGTTAAGTGGGTATACGTCGAATAAGTTCATTTTTTTAAGGTTAAAGGTTGAGGGCGGGAGGGCTGAAGGTGCATACTGCTTAACCTTTTCCCTTGCCTCTCAAAAATTTAATAAATGCGATTAACATCGCCTTAATTTCATTTGCATTTTTATTTACTTCCGTATATAGATCTTCTTTAATATAATTTAGATCACGGATTAAAATAAAAATATATTCTACTTCTTTCGCAGAGCCAAGCGCATTATCCAGATAACTCACAAAATCCTTATCCGTATGTTTGCCACTTCCCTCCACAATATTTAGCGGGATTGAATAGGTTGCCCGCCGGACTTGCTGAGTTAAAGCAAATCTTTCTTCATTAGGCATAATAGGCAGGATTTCTCTGTAGACTTGCAACGTAAACAAATGTGCTTTTTTCCAAACGTCTAATTTTTGATAGTCTCTCATGATATATGTTTTTTAAGGTTTATGCTATCTTCCGTCTGTTTTCTACTTTACCTTCTGCCTTCCTGCCCTCACGCTTCCTGCCTAAAAATTTGAGGCTTTGAGTTTCAGTCCAGTACTTTCCTCCAGTCCAAACATCAAATTCATATTTTGTACGGCTTGGCCACTGGCGCCTTTCAGCAAATTATCAATAATGCTGATAACGAATAGTTTATTGCCGTGCTTCTCTACATGCACCAAGGCTTTGTTGGTATTCACCACTTGCTTCAGGTCGATGTTCTTTTTGCTGACATGCGTAAACGGCTGCGAGCTGTAGTAGTCTTCATAAAGCTGTTGTGCCTCCTCCAAAGTTAGATCGCTATCAATGTAAATCGCGGCTAAAATGCCTCTGGTAAAATCGCCACGCTGCGGAATAAAGTTAATGGCTTCCGCAAACGACGGCTGTAGCTGCACCAAGCTTTCGCCAATTTCGTTCAGGTGCTGGTGTTCAAAAGCCTTGTAAACCGAAAGGTTGTTGTTTCTCCAGCTGAAATGCGACGTAGTTGATAAGCTTTGTCCGGCACCGGTTGAACCCGTAGTGGCGTTGATATGCACTTCGCCGTTGAGCAAGCCCTTGGCCGCCAAAGGCAACAAGCCCAATTGGATGCATGTGGCAAAACAACCTGGATTGGCTATATTATTGGCCGTTTTGATGGCCTCGCGGTTTAATTCCGGCAAACCGTAAATGAAGTTGCGAGTTGCGATTTGTGAGTTACGGGTTAACCTGAAGTCTTGCGAAAGATCGATGATTTTTACATGCTCGTTAATCGAATTGGTCTCTAAGAACTTTCTGGCATCGCCATGGCCTACGCATAAAAACAACACGTCGATGTTTTGCGAAATTTCGTTGGTAAACCTCAAATCGGTATCGCCCAACAAATCGGTATGTACATCCGAAATCAGGTTACCTGCATTGCTGCTGCTGTTTACAAAAGCAATTTCTACCTGTGGATGGTTCACCAAAATACGCAGCAATTCGCCACCTGTGTAACCTGCGCCACCAATTATGCCTGCTTTGATCTTGTTCATCTTTATGGGTTTATAGCTATTCTGTAGAGCAGAAAATCTGTCTCTGGTTCTTGTTTTTTAAATCCGATGGCTTCGTACAAGCTTTGCGCGGTGTAGTTATCAACCGCTGTTTCCAGTTGTACAAACTTCGAACCCCTGGTCTTGGCAAAATCCATCGCAATTTTGATCAGCTTTTCGCCAATGCCTTGTTTGCGGTAGGCTTCGTCTACATACAAATCGTTTAAGATCCAGTTTTGCACCAGCCTTACCGATGAGTATTTAGGGTAAAGCTGCGTAAAGCCCACCGGTTTTTGCGCTTCGGCATCCAGGGCTACAAAAATGATCGATTCGTTGTTTTGCAAACGCTCGTTGATAAAGGCCTGCGCCATCCCGATATCCGAAAACTGCTTGTAGAATATTCGGTATTGATTAAACAGTCCAACTACGAGGTTGGCTTCTGTTTTGTCTATTTGTTTGATTTCAATCTTACTCACAATCGGTTCTGTCGTTTTGGGTTGATGGATAAGAGAACAGCACAAACTCCAAATCCTGCATAGTGGCATTTATGATTTGATGCGGCTGTCCGGCTTTGATCTGTAGGCCTTCTTGCGCATTGACAACATGGGTTTCACCATCAACCAAAAAAGTGGCCTGTCCTTTCAAGATAAAGAAAAATTGTGTAGCACGGATGTGGAAATGCAGTTTTTCGGCAGTTTGGGCAGGCATCAATTCTTGTTTAATGACCGCATCATCGCCGACAACAAAGTTCCATCCATCGCAGTTATTGCCCCATTTGTAGTGGCTTAAACAATTTTCTTTGGAAAGGATTTCGTTCATCTTTTTAAGGTTGAAGGCGGAAGGTATAGGGTGAAGGCTGAGTGATTTAATCTTCAGCCTTATTCTTTAGCCTTATGCCTCTTCGTTTACTTTATGCCAGATCATCACCTGGTTGCCAAATATTTTAGAGAAGCCTTTTACGTCGTCGCCAGTCCAGGCATTGTTCATTTCGCCGTAGCTGCCAAACTTGTTGCTCATCAGATCGTGCGCCGATTCAATGCCGATGACCTGAAAACGGTAAGGCAGCAATTCTACAAATACTTTGCCGCTCACCATTTTTTGGGTGTCGGTTAAAAAAGCTTCGATATTCCGCATAATCGGATCGTGGAATTGGCCTTCATGGAGCCAGTTGCCATAAAACGACGACAATTGTTCTTTCCAGCTCAGCTGCCATTTGGTCAGGGTGTGTTTCTCTAAGGTATGGTGCGCCTTGATGATGACAATCGGCGCAGCGGCCTCAAAACCCACACGGCCCTTAATACCGATAATGGTATCGCCTACGTGAATGTCTCTGCCAATGCCAAAAGGCTGCGCAATGGCCTGCAGTTTTTGGATGGCCCTTACCGGCTCCATTTTTTCGCCATCAAGAGCAACCAATTCGC
This sequence comes from Pedobacter sp. TM02, assembly GCF_059705275.1. Classification (NCBI taxonomy): domain Bacteria; kingdom Pseudomonadati; phylum Bacteroidota; class Sphingobacteriia; order Sphingobacteriales; family Sphingobacteriaceae; genus Pedobacter; species Pedobacter sp. TM02. The sequence continues at coordinate 16,194 of NZ_AP046530.1, read as the reverse complement.
CTTGCTCAAAAGTCAGTTCTACCCTGCGGGCCTCGGTTTCGGAAACCTGTGTTGGCCAGGCGCTTTCTGGCAAGGTATCGTGAGAAGTTAAGGTTTCCTTGCCTCCTACCGAAGTACCCCACAAGCCTTTGTTGATCGAGTAAGTGGCTTTCTCGGCACTGTATTCAACACCATGTTCGCGGAGGTATTCGATTTCTGCCTCGCGCGATAGTTTCAGGTCCCTGATCGGCGTAATGATTTCTACATTCGGGATCAGGATGTTAAAGATCATATCGAAACGCACCTGGTCGTTGCCGGCACCAGTACTTCCGTGGGCCACATAATCGGCACCGATTTTCTTTACATAATTGGCAATGGCGGTAGCTTGGCTCACGCGCTCGGCACTTACCGAAAGCGGATAAGTAGCGTTTTTAAGCACGTTGCCATAAATCAGGTATTTGATGCAAGAGTTGTAATAGTTGGCGGTTTCATCGACCGTAGCATGCGAAGCCACACCTAAAGCATAGGCCCGTTTTTCGATTTCCTGTAATTCTTCGTCAGAAAAACCACCGGTATTGACAATGACCGAGTGTACTTCCAAACCACGGTCTTGGGCCAGGTGGATGCAACAGAACGAGGTATCTAAACCTCCGCTAAAAGCTAAAACAACTTTCTTTTTCATCTTTTTTAATTGGTTTTCAATGGTGATGAAGTCATCATGATTTGTTAATCGATCCCTTTGGGCTTGGCAAATCATCATGGTTCATGGGTGCTATGCTATTTAAATAAAAGGGTAAACAAGAGTAAGACCGATTTCAGGCCCGATTTTGGTTTGACCACCAGGCGTTGCTTAATGCGCATAAAGCGCTCGTACAGGCCCGGTTTTTTCTGCAGTTCTTCGGCAAAGATCTTGGCGGCTTCGTGCTTTTTTTCGGCCGGATCGTACAGCATGGCGGTACACATGCAGTTTTTGCGCTCTTTCATTTTCAGGATTTCGAAGTTGACGCAACTTTGGCAGCCTTTCCAAAAATCTTCGTCTTGGGTAAGCTCCGAATAGGTTACAGGTTCGTAGCCCAAGTCTGAATTGATTTTCATTACCGCCAATCCGGTAGTCAGGCCAAATATTTTAGCTTTGGGATAAAGCGTTCTCGAAAGCTTGAAAATGGATTCTTTAATGGCGTGTGCCAAGCCTGCTTTTCTAAACTCCGGACTAACAATTAGGCCGGAATTGGCCACAAACTGCCCATGGCTCCAGGTTTCGATATAACAAAAGCCGGCCCAGCGTCCATCTTTGTGAAAGGCGATTACGGCTTTTCCTTCTTCCATCTTGCCTGCCACATAGGCTGGCGAACGCTTAGCGATACCTGTACCTCTTGCTTTTGCAGATTCTGCCATCTCGGTGCAGATTTCTTCAGCGAAAACACGATGTTCAGGAAGTGCAACTTGCACTATAAAATCGTTTATATTCATTAATTCTCTAACGAAAAAAATAAGGTCTTCTTGTTAATTGGGTTTTTAGAGAGGATCAATTCCTCTGAATGTATCTAGGGTACGGAGTACTAAATACGCGGCGTGAAGTTTTGCCGATTGGTAGTAACGAAGAATACGGGTCGCAAGCGCTCAATAAACAGACTCTCGGCAGCAATATTCTTTGCTTCTAAGATAGAGAGTTTATGTATGATGTTTTTGCTCATTTTTATGGTTTGCTAACCCGTTGTAAATTACTTGAGGCGCAAAGGTTTAAATAAAAATCGAGTTGTGCAATAAGAATCTGATTTTTTTACATTTTTTCTATTTTTTCCTAGTGCAGGAAATTAGGGAATAGCAAATGGGGAATAGGCACCTAACACCTCTCCTTTTCTATTGCCCAATTGCCTATTTCCTGTTCGCTTTATACGCTCAGCCAGAATTTAACAAAGTTTAACATGGTTTTCCAAGAGATAAAGCCAATATTTGCATTAGGATGCTTTTGAAGCGTATTAATATTTCAAAAACAGCTTTTTAACTTCTATATTTACTTATTATGACTAAAAATTATACTCCTAATCGCTTAGCCAGGCTTCATGTTGTTAAAGCTTGTCTTCTTTTTGTTTTAGTGGTCATGGTAGCTTTGGCTGGTTGCAAAGGCAGCAGCACCGAGCTTCCAAGCACCGGAGCATTAAGCATTGTAAATACCTCTCCAACTTCAGCTACCTATGATGTGTACGTAGACGACGTTAAAATAAACAACGGCGCACTTCCTTTTGGAGGCCAGCTCAAATACGGCACTTATGTTTCGGGAAATCATGGCGTAAAAATCATGATAGCCGGACGTGCAGAAAGCTTGCTTACTAAAGGCGTTTCTATTGCCCCACAAACCTATACTACTTTTTATGTAATCAACAGACCTGCTAATTTTGATGCCCTTGTCGTAACCGACGACGTATCGACAACTTCTACAACCAATGCTTTCATCAGGTTTGTAAACGTTTCGCCCGATGCACCTGCAATGGATCTCAAAATTAAAGATGGCAATTCGTTGTTTACCGGCAAGGCCTATAAAACCGCCAGCGGCTTTACCCAACTGGCCGCCGGAAAATACACCTTCGAAATCAAGGATGCCAATGGTGTGGTTAGGGCTACCCTAAGCGATATTTCGGTAGGCGCCAACAGCTATTACACCATTTTGGCAAGAGGCCTCGTTACACCAGCCAATAGCGAAGAAAATGCCTTTAGCGGCCAGGTAATTGTACACCAATAGCTAGCGGCCAAATCTGAAATAATGGGCTAAGGGATTGGTTTCCCCTTTGATCAGTTGCACAAGGAGCTGCGCACCAATTACCGAAAAAGTAATACCGTTGCCCCCAAAGCCCAAACAAAAATAACTATGCCGAAACTTGGGATGGGTGCCGATATAAGGTAATCCATCCTTGGTTTCTCCAAAGGTGCCGCACCAGCTAAAATCTGTGATAAAATTGACGTCTGGCATCAGTTTCTGAAATGTTTTGAGCAACTTTTGCTGCTTGAGGTCTAGAAGCGCGTCGCGTTTCAGCGCATTCTTAAAATTTTCGTCTTCGCCCCCCAACAACAATCTTCCATCGGCAGTGCTCCGCATATAGAGGTAGGGCGTATCGGTATTCCAAAACAAGGTATTGGCTAGGGCATCGCTCAAGTGCTCCATTCGCTCGCTGACCATGGCATAAGTGCTTTTAAGCTTTACAATGGTATTAGGCAACAGCTGTTGGGTTTCATAGCCTGTACAATAAATGAGATGTTTTGCCCTTACGCTTGCACCTGTATGCATGTGGGCCAGCACATGATCGCTTTCGTATTTTACTTTTTTCAATTCGGTTTTATCATAAACCTGCAGGCCTTTTTGGACGTTGTGGTGCAACAAATCATGGGCGAGGCAAAAAGCATCCACGCTTGCCCCATCAGCCGATAAAATGCCTCCATCAGCTAGCAAGCCATAACGTTGTTTAATCGTTTCACCCGTTAGCCAATCAACATCAAAACCACTGGCCTGACGCGTTTCGAACTCGGTACGCAACCACTTCGCATCCTTTTTGCTATGGGCAAAGTAAAGCGATTCTTTGGCTTCGAAACCACAGGCCGACTGTATTTCCTGCACAATTTCGGCTAATTGATCTATCGAATCCCGGCAGGCTTTATAGCTGGCAACGGCCCCTTCCTGGCCAATTTTTTTGATGAGCTGGTAAAGCGGCACATCAATTTCGTACTGCAGCATGGAGGTAGTGGCCGAAGTGCTGCCATTGGCAATTTCGCGCTTATCAACCAGTAAGGTATCTAAACCGCTTTTGATACAAGCGTGGGCCATTAATGCGCCTGTAATGCCGCCACCAACAATGAGCACATCGCAGGTTTGGTTGGTTCTTAAAGATGGATAGGCATGCAAAATGCCATTCTTAACCAGCCAGTAAGGTTCGTTTGATCTAATATTCATGTACCTGATTTATTGAATCCTAACAGCCAATGCAAGCTTTATGTTTGACGGGCGTAGCTTTTTAAGTAAGGCACCCTGTCGACACCCTTATTTAGAATTGTTCAAAATAATTTGGATGATATTGTTTCATCACGTTACTTTGCAGTTGTTTAGAATTAATCCAAATAAAAACAATTGACATGAAGATACGATTACATTTTAGCTACGCTCCTTTTTCAAACCCTTCTCCTTTAAATGGAGGCCTGCGGAAAAAACCAACACTGTCGGCGGTTCGTCAGCAACCGGTATTACCATTGACTTAGCAACTAGCCCAGCCTTCAAATTTTAAATAATTAAAAAGCACTCCATAAAATGAATAGAATTAGACTCATTATACTAACAACAGTGATGGTGTTAACCCATTCCATTGTTTTTGCACAACAATTTAGTAGCCTTAGAGGAAAAATTACCACGGCCGACGGCCAGCCCGCCGCTTTTGTAAGCATAGGCCTCAAAAACAAAAACCAAAGCACTGCTACCAACGAAAACGGCGAATACACCTTTACCAAAATCAAGGCCGGAAGTTATACTTTAAAGGTGAGTGCCGTTGGCATCAATACCCAAGAAAAAATGGTAACGCTTGCCGCTGGAGAAACAGCAACATTGAATTTCGTGCTGACCGAAAACAGCCAAATTTTGAAAGAAGTTTCCATCCAGGCCCGCAAAAACAACTATAAAATCGGTACGCCATCATCTTCCCTAAGGCTTAACGAACCTGTATTGGAAGCGCCACAAAACATCCAGATTGTAAGTGGTGAGGCCTTGGCCGATCAACAGGTAATCAGCATGAGCGATGGTTTGATCCGCAACGTAAGCGGTGCCGTAAAATTAGAGCACTGGGGCGATTTATACACCAACATTACCATGCGTGGCTCACAAATCCAGGCTATGCGCAACGGCTTTAATGTAGTAGCCTCTTTTTGGGGGCCACTAACCGAAGACATGAGCTTTGTTGATCACATCGAATTTGTAAAAGGTCCGGCAGGCTTTATGTTGGGCAATGGCGATCCGAGCGGCCTATACAATGTAGTAACCAAAAAGCCAATGGGCACCAACACGGGCGAAGTTTCTTTTACCGCAGGCAGCTACGATCTGTACAGAACAACCGTTGATCTTGACCGCAAAATAACAGCTGATGGCAAATTATTGTTTAGGCTGAACACCGCCGTACAGCACAAAGGCAGCTTCAGGCCTTTTGAACAAAACGACCGTTATAGCTTTGCGCCTTCGTTGAGCTATCAAATTACCAACAGCACCAAATTTACCGCCGAATACACCTTGCAAAACGCAAAAATGACCGAGGTAGGCTCTTACTACGTGTTTGGTACCGATCAATACGCCAAAGTTGGCCCTAAATTTACCATGACCCAGCCTGGCGTTGATCCAACCCGCATCAAAGACCATAGTTTGTTCTTGAACCTCACCCAAAATCTTGGCGACAAGTGGAAAATTACGGCACAGGCGGCCTATTTCAGGTACCTGCAAACCGGCACCAGCTCATGGCCATCGGCTGTAAGCAAGAATGGCGATGTGATTAGAAATGTAGCCATTTGGGATGCCGAAAGCACCATGAAACTGGGCCAATTATTCATCAACGGCGAAGCTAAAACCGGAGGCATAACCCACCGCATTTTAGCTGGCTTTGATGGGGGCAAAAAAGAATACTTTGCCGACTGGGGTCAATCGCACGATTTGGATTTACCTACAGCGCCATTTAACATCTATCATCCAAACTATGGCTATCCTGCAAACGGCTATCCCAATTTTGACCGTACCAAAAGCGTAAAGGAAAGAGCCGTTGCCATTGGTGGCTTAATGGATCAAAAGTACCTGAGCGGCTATGTTCAAGAAGAAATGGGCTTTTTTAAAAATAGGGTACGCCTCACCCTGGCTGGCCGCTATACCTATGTCAGCCAATCATCGTGGGGCGCCGCGGCCGACAAAGCCGATAAAATTACTCCTCGCCTAGGCCTGAGTGTTTCTATCGATAAAAACACGGCAGTTTACGGTGTTTACGACCAAGCCTTCACGCCTCAAAGCGGCATTTTACGCAGTGGCGCCACACCTGATCCGATTACCGGCACCAATACCGAATTTGGCCTCAAAAAAGACTGGTTTGATGGCCAATGGAATACCACATTATCGGTGTATAGAATCTTGAAACAAAACGAACTTACTGCCGATCCATCAAATGGAACCCGCCCAGATGGCTCTAAAGAAACCTATAGCATCGCATTCGGCGAAAAAAGAGCACAGGGCGTTGAATTCGACCTTAGGGGCGAAATCCTTCCCGGCCTTAAACTCATTGCCAACTACGCTTATACCGACAGCAAAGTAACCAAGGTAACCCCAGGAGTAACGGGCTTTACCGTTGGCGACGTTGTTCCGGGCTTTGCCAAGCATGTAGCCAACGGCTGGCTGAGCTACGCTATACAAAATGGTGCATTAAAAGGTGCTGGCGTATCGGCCGGCTTTACCTATATGGCCGATCGGGCTACAGATACCTGGAGCGTTGGGTTGCAAAAACTACCAAACTACTTTAAGCTAGATGGCGGTGTTTACTATGGCAGGGATAAAATCAGGATTACGGCCAACGCATTTAACCTCTTAAATCGTTACCTGTACTCGGGTTCCTACTACGCTTGGTTAAATGCCTATTACTGGCAAGCCGAAGCCCCAAGAAACTACAGATTAAGCATAGCCTATAAATTTTAAACTCAATGACGATGAAAAAAACAGTTTTGGTAATGGTGCTACTCGCCTTGAGCATTAGTGGCGCCTTTGCCCATGCCCTATGGATAGAAGCCGCTTCAACCGGCAAAAAGGGACAGGCTCAGGAAGTGAGAATATTCTTTGGCGAATATGAAGAAAACCAACCCGATTCGACGGCCAAATGGTTCAGCAACCTCAAAGACTTCAGCCTGCTGCTAACCGCTCCAAATGGCACCGCCAGAATTTTAAAGACGGTGGCCGATGTGCATTGCTTCAAAGCGAGTTTTACGCCAGACCAAGACGGCACTTACATCTTATCGGTTGTGCACGAAGTAAAAACCATTTACGAACACGCCAAAATAGCGTACTATGCTTTTGCACATGTTGCCGTGGGAAATGCACCAAAAATCAACACGGCCTATCCGGCAAACACTTTGTTTGCCATTCGCCCATCAGAAGCTGTTGTTAAAGCCGGCACTTCGGTGCCCCATCAAGTGCTGTACAACAAAGCACCCTTTGCCGCACAGAAGCTAGCGGTTGTTGATACCGAAAGAAAAAAACAAGAACCTGTAACTGATGCCAACGGCAAGTTTGATTTTAAACCAGCACAAAAAGGCAATTACTTTTTAGAAGCCTTTAAGGAAGATGCCACGCCTGGAGAACTCGACGGGAAAAAATACGACAAGGTTTGGCATGTGGCAACCTATTTCGTACAGGCACAATAACCCTTAGCAACAATTAATCTTGCAGCCAATTGGCCTTAAGCGGTCGATTGGTTCTTCTTTAAAAAATGAGCACCACAAAGCCCACATCCAATCAAACAAAAAAATCGCGCTTTAGGCGTATAAGCGATTGGCTTCACCTTTGGCTGGGCCTGTTTTCGGGCCTTATTGTGTTTATCGTGGCCACCACGGGCTGCATCTTTGCCTTTCAGGTCGAAATAACAGAGCGTATCCATCACGACGAAATATTTGTTAGCCCACCCGAAAAAGCACAGCCATTGCCCTTAAGCCAGTTGCAAAAAGAAGCCGAAAAGGCTTTGGGCAATGGCATTAAAGTAGGCTTTGTAGAAACTTACCAGTCGCCAGAACGGGCCTGGATTTTCGGCAGCTACAAAGCCGGCAATCCTAATGCCTTTTTCTATTTCGATGCGATTGATTATTATAAAGTAGTTTACGTTAATCCCTATACCGGAAAAGTAAACCTGGTTAAAGACTACAAATACGATTTTTTTAACGTGGTTAAATTCATCCATTGGAGTTTGCTGATCAATCACCCCATCGGGCAACAGCTGGTAGGCTGGAGCACTTTTATCTTCGTGATCCTACTCATTACCGGCATGATCCATTGGTGGCCCAAAAACCTTAAAAAATCCAATTTCGATAAAAGCTTCAAGGTTAAATGGAAAGCCAAGTTTAAACGTCTCAATTACGACCTGCATAACGTACCAGGCTTTTATGCCCTGCTGATTTGCCTCATACTGGCCTTAACCGGCCTGGTATGGGCCTTCCAATGGTTTCAGGCAACAGTATATGCGGTGGCTTCGCAAAGCACTACGCCACCAGCCGTTAAAACCTTCAAATCAGACAGCACGGGGGCCAAGGTTTCACACCCCTTGGATATCTCTTTTGAACAGGCTCGTCAAATGCTGAAAGGTATTGACCGCATTGGCATGAACCCTCCGACCGACAAATCGGGAACCATTTCGGCCTATGGCTACAGGGGCTTAGAAACCTATTACGATTTCGATGTGCTGCAATTTGACCAATACACGGGCAAATTCATTAACCGGCGCAATCACTCCGAGCAAAATACCGGCGAAAAGCTCATCGGCATGAACTACGACATCCATGTGGGCGCCGTTTTGGGTCTAACCGGGAAAATCATGGCGTTTTTTGCCAGCCTGGTAGCCGCCAGCCTGCCCATTACGGGCTTCATCATCTGGTTGGGCAAAAAGAAAAAAAAGAAGAAAAAATCAACAAAGCCCGTTGCGATTTAACGGAGCAAAAACAATAGCACAAAAAACAATCATTACAATGAAAAAACTACAACTCTTATTTGCACTGGTCCTTCCTGTTTTAGGAACAGTGGCGCAATCAAAAATGGATCAAGACCGCGAAGCCATCAAATCATTGGCAGGTTTTTATAAGGTAACGTTTAACTACGCAGAAACTTTTTCGCCAGACGACGACTACAAGTTTCACGAAAGACACCGTTCATCAGCCAAAGAATGGGCCGTAATTTTAGAAGACTCGCCCAAAAAAATCGTTATACAGCACCTGTTGGTCATGAGAGGCGACAGCATGATCATCAAACACTGGAGAGAAGACTGGACTTATGAAGACCCACAAATTTTGGTATATGACAAAAACGACACCTGGAAAAAAGTAACCTTATCGGCCAACGACATCAAAGGCAAATGGACCCAAAAAGTTTATCAGGTAGATGATAGTCCACGTTACCAAGCCATCGGCACCTGGGTGCATGTTGACGGCAGGCACCAATGGCAAAGCAATTCCGACTCGCCACTACCTCGTCGCGAGTATACCGAGCGTAGCGACTACAATGTACTGAACCGTGGCAACATGCTTTACCTTACCCCAAAAGGCTGGATGTTTGAGCAAGACAACAAAAAAATACTGCGTACCGAAAGTGGCGATAAATTACTAGCCATGGAAAAAGGCATGGAAGAATTCATCAAAACCGACCCTAAATCTTTTGGCTATGCCCAAACCTGGTGGAAACAGCAACAAAACTTTTGGAAAGATGCCCGCGAAACCTGGGATGCTATTTTTGCAGCAAACGACGTCATTAAATTGACTTCCAAAGTGGACAACAAATTATTGTACGAGCAGTTTTTTGCCTTGGGCGACCAATCGATCAAAGAAAACTGGAGCTCTGCCCAAAACAAGGAAGGCATCAAAAAAATCATTTTGGCTTATTTGGCCAAAGGTTAGTCACCATACATACCGATCCAGGGATTTATTAAGCCTAATAATCAAGCCACAGGCAGACAGATCAGTCAAGCGAAATCTGTCTACCTGTGGCTTTTTCAGTTGTCGCCCCTGCCAACTGAAAAAACTTCGCAAGTATACAAAGCCTTCGATTTCGTATATTGCCTTACAAAACCTCTCTTTGCTGACATGAAGAAAATCGTTCTTGGCGTATTATTGCTATTCTCTTCCGGCGCCTTTGCGCAAGACCTCAAATACGCGCGCAAGACCCTAGAAAAACTAACTGCTCCGGCCTTTTGGGGGCGAGGCTATACGAAAAACGGCATGGAAAAAGCGGCCGATTTTATAGTGGCCGAGCTCAAATCCTTTGGCCTGCAACCCATGGATGGAAAAAGCTTCAAGCAAGCCTTTCTGTTTTCGGTTAATACCTTCCCGGGTAAAATGGAGCTGCAAATAAACGGTAAAAAACTCGTGCCGGGCAAAGATTTTATTGTAGGCCAGGCCAGTAAAGGCGTTGTGGCCAAAACAAACCTCACCCAGCAAGACAGCACCCACTTTATAGCCCAAGCAGAACGGATTGTGGTAAGCCTGCAAGACAAACTCACCTGGTCTGTAGCACAAAAGGTTAACGATTTTACCGAAATCATGGTTAAAAAATCGGCATTAACGCAGCCACCGCAAACCATAGCCACCAACATCGAAAATGTTTTTATTCCCGATTTTAGGGCAAGCAATATTTGCGCTATGGTAAAAGGCACCGCCAGACCTGATTCTATACTGCTGCTAACCGCTCATTACGACCATCTGGGGGGCATGGGCGCCGACACTTATTTTCCGGGGGCCAACGATAACGGCAGCGGCGTAGCTTTCCTACTCAGCCTAGCCAAATATTACGCCGCCCATCCGCAGCGGTATACCATGGCTTTTATTTGTTTTGCCGGAGAAGAAGCCGGTATTTTAGGTTCCAAATATTTTACTGAAAATCCATTGGTCGATCTTAAAAAAGTTCGCTTCCTCCTTAATGTGGACATGGTTGGCACAGGCGAAACCGGAGCTACCGTAGTTAATGCGACCCAATACCCCGCCGCGTTTGCCCTGCTTAACCAAATCAATGATGCTGGACATTTTCTGGTCAAGATCAACCCCAGGGGAAAAGCGGCCAACAGCGACCATTATTTTTTTACCGAAAAGGGTGTGCCCGCATTTTTTCTTTATACACAGGGTGGCATTACAGCTTACCACGATGTATACGACCAGCCTAAAACCCTCCCATTTACTGTTTACGAGCAGCTCTTCAAGCTTTTTGTGGGTTTTAACACCGCCTTGATGAACTAAGCGCCTGTCATCTGATTGTTTAAGTTCTTCCTCGGTTAAACAAATACCTTGGCTTATTGTTAATTTGTCAAAAATTTGAGCAATGGCCCTACTCTTCACCCCCCTTCACCTAAAAAACATTACCCTTAAAAACCGTATTGTGGTATCGCCAATGTGCGAATATTCTTCAACCGATGGCTTTGCCAACAACTGGCACCTGGTACATTTGGGCAGCCGTGCCGTTGGGGGCGCCGCACTGGTGCTTACCGAAGCTACAGCCGTTTCGCCAGAAGGCCGCATTTCTATTGCCGACCTTGGAATTTGGAAAGACGAACACATTGCCAAGCTTCAGGAAATTACCGATTTTATTCACCAAAACGGAGCCGTTTCGGGTATTCAATTGGCACATGCCGGCCGCAAGGCCAGTTTCGATATTCCTTGGCAAAACCCCAAGCAATTAGACCACACTAACGGAGGCTGGCCAACCCTAGCCCCGAGCGCATTGCCTTTTAACCCGACAGACAAAATACCCCTGGCTTTAGATCTTGACGGTTTGGCCAAAGTTAAAGCCGATTTTAGAGAGGCCGCCAAACGAGCCTTATGGGCTGGGTTTCAAGTCGTAGAAATACATGCCGCACATGGCTACTTGTTGCATCAGTTTTTATCGCCCTTAAGCAACCACCGCAACGATGAATATGGGGGCAGTTTTGAAAACCGCATTCGACTTTTATTAGAAGTTGTTGAAGCGGTACAGGAAACCTGGCCAGCTGAAAACCCTCTTTTTGTTCGCATTTCGGCAACCGATTGGGTAGAGGGAGGCTGGAACGAAGAAGAATCGGTACGCCTATCGGCTTTGCTTAAAGCCAAGGGGGTCGATGTCATTGATACTTCTTCGGGCGGTTTAGACCTGCACCAGCAAATACCGGTACAGCCCGGCTACCAAGTGCCCTTTGCCAAGGCCATTAAACAACAAACAGGGATGATAACCGGCGCCGTTGGATTGATTACAGAAGCCCAACAAGCCGAAACCATTTTGCAACAGGAAGAAGCAGACCTGATTTTTTTGGCGAGGGAATTACTGAGAGATCCTTACTTTCCGCTTCATGCAGCCTTTCAACTCGGCGTTGATGTAAGATGGCCATCGCAATATGAACGTGCCAAAACACGTTTAATTTAAATATTAAGCTTATCTTGGCTTCAAAAAACAAGCCTTGTTAAGCCGCTGTTCGACAAAGAAAGCCACCATCAACTTACAACAGTCTGCGGGCTTGCCTACCCGAATAACGAATAATAAACAGATGAAAAAAACGGCCTTCAAACTCAATCGCACAATTGCATTTAAACTTTGTGCATTGCTCTTCTTCTTTTCAATATCCTTATCCTGCAAAAAGGAAAGTACCCAAATCAATCTGCCGCTTTCGGGGCCAGACCAAGAATTCTATGTACTCGCCAATAACAATACCTTGCTGAAGTACAATGCCAAAAGCATCAAAACATCGCTCAATAGTGTAAGCATTACAGGCATGAGCCCGACTGAAAAAATGTTGAGCATCGACTTTAGGCCTACAACGGGCGACCTGTATGGCATTAGCGATGCCAGCAAGCTATACATCATTAACTTGAGTACCGGATTGGCGCGCGCAATAGCCACCGCACCGCTTACGCCTGCTGTTTCGGGCACGGTAATCAGCATAGACTTTGATCCTACAACCGATCGCCTCAGGCTGGTGAGTAACACCGGCCAAAACCTGCGCATCAACCCCGAAACGGCTACCGTTGAGGCCACCGACGCCAACATTAGCGGAGGCACTGTGATGGGCATTTCCTATACCAACAGTACTGCCGGGGCAAGCACTACCACCTTATACGGTATTGACCCCGTAGCCAAAACCTTAAACAAACAAGAGCCCCAAAACAGCGGCACCTTAACCAAAGTGGCCGATTTAGGTCAGGATGTAGGCAACAACGTGTGTTTGGATATTTCGCCAAACAACAAAAACGTACTCCTGGCAGGTACTTTAAAAGACTTCGTCGGTTTATTCAGCATTGATTTAGACAGAAAGGTAACCAAATTAGTCGGTAAGTTTACAGGCAACATCGCTATACAAAGCATCGCCATTCCGACCAATCCTGTGGCCTATGCCACTACTATTGATGCCAATAAGGCCAACACCTTACTTATTTTCGACCCTACTTTAAGTACAACTGTGGCAGTTGCCAAAACCATTACGGGCATGCAGAGCGGAGAAACGGTACTGGGTATAGACATGAGGCCTTTAAACGGCCAGGTCTATGCCTTAGGCAGCAGCAACAGGCTTTACACGGTTAACCTGAGCACAGGCCTGTTTACGCAGGTAGGCACGGGTACCTTTGCCACTGCCTTAGCCGGCACAAGTTTTGGTTTCGATTTCAGCCCGCAAGAAGATATCATCCGCGTGGTAAGCAATACGGGACAAAACCTGCGTATCAACCCGATTACCGCCAGCGTTTCAGTACAGCCCAACCTATCAACCAGCACAGGTTCGCCAACGGTAAGTGCAGCCGCCTATAGCAACAATATTGCAGGCAGCACCACAAGCAGGCTTTATGTGATAGACCACGTGCTGAACAAGCTCTACACGCAAGACCAAAATTCAGGTTTATTGAGCCCTGTTGGCGATTTAAAAATTATAATCAGCGCCGTTAACGGGTTCGACATTAGCTTTAGCAACATTGGCGATACTGCTTACGGCATTTTTACGGTAGAGGGGAAAAACAAGCTCTATCAGATTAATTTGTCGACCGGACAAGCCTCTGTGGCCACTTCGGCGCTCGAGTTTACACAACCGATAACCGGGTTTACCTTGGGCAGAAGGCTGTAATTTTTTAAAACATTTTCCCTTATTTTCGACTTATAATTTAAAACTAAGAGCTATGTTCGATAAATTGATGGCTGCCCAGCAAAAGGCAGATGAAATTAAAAAAAGATTAGATACCGTTTCAGTGTTTGGAGAAGTTGAAGGCGGTGCCATTCGCGTTACCGCAACGGCAAACAAAGCAGTTACCGCCATTACCATTGACGAAGATTTTTATAAACAAGCCGATAAAGAAGCGCTGGAAGAACTGCTCCTAACTGCCGTAAACAAAGCCCTGCAACAGGCCGACCAGGTCAGTGCCGTAGAAATGCAGGCCGCAACCAAAGACATGCTTGGTGGATTGGGCGGTATGTTCGGCGCTTAAACAGCAGGTATGGGATAGAAGGCTGAGGATTAAAAATCGGAAGGGCATTCCATTTTAAAATCTCAGTGCTCATATTTCGCCCCTCAAATCCCACATCTCACATCTCATATCTAGTATCTTAAATCTCAAGCAAAAAAAATGAAATATACATATTATGGCCAATCTTGTTTTCTGTTAGAGACGGAGGCCGGCAAAAAATTCCTTTTCGATCCGTTTATCAGTCCAAACCCCTTGGCAACGCATATCGATAGCACTAAAATCGAGGCCGACTATATTTTGGTAAGTCATGGGCATGGCGATCACGTAGCCGATCTAGTTGCCTTGGCCAAGCAAACACAGGCCACGGTCATTTCCATTCCCGAAATTGCAGGCTGGTTAGGCAAGCAGGGCATCGAAAAAGTACATCCGATGAATTTTGGCAAGTACACTTTCGATTTCGGAAAAATACGCATGGTTTGGGCCACCCACTCCTCTGGGCTGCCCGACGGAAGCTACGGAGGCAATCCGGCTGGCTTTGTGCTGGAGCTAGATCAGCATCAGATTTATTTTGCAGGCGACACCGGCCTTACGCTGGAAATGAAGTTACTGGCCGAGCTTTACAAATTGGACTATGCCATTTTGCCAATCGGCGGCAACTACACCATGGATGTTGACGATGCGGTTATCGCATCCAACTACATCAACTGCGACAAAATAATCGGTGTACACTACGACACCTTTCCGGTTATTGCCATCGACTCTGAAACGGCCGTAGAAAGCTTTAAACGGGCCCACAAGACCTTATTGCTGCCAGCCATAGGCGAAACCATCAGTTTGTAGCCCAACACAATAAAAAGGCTCCCGATTGCTCGGGAGCCTTTTTCAATTAAACCTTAAATTAATAAAACTAGCTATGACTTAGTTTTTCTTTGCGGCTTTGTTGGCTTTATAGCGCATATCTGGAGTGCCGTCTTTTTTGGTTGGGCCTGCAGCTGGAGCAGCTTTTGCATCTTTGTTTGCTTTAAAGCGCATGTCTGGAGTACCGTCTTTTTTGGTTGGAGTGGCTGAAGCCGCTACTTTTTTAACTTCTTTTTTAGCGGCTGCCGGTGCAGTAGCTTTTACTGTGGCAGCTTTTTCGTCTGCTTTTTTAGCTTCGGCTTTAACAGCTGTTTTGGCCGCTGCTGCTTTTTTAGCTACCGGTGCGGTGGCTGGAGTTTGTGCGAAAGTGGTGCTTGCACCTAATACTGCAATTGCAATAAGACCTAATAATTTTTTCATGATGCTAATTTTTTAATTTTTAATGAACCTCTCGTTTACAGAGGCTTCAAGTTTTCCATTTTGTTGATGTAAAATTGTTTTATTAAAATGAAGATTGAATGAAGTTAAACATTTTATTGTTGAAGTAAAATTTCTAATGGCAAAATATACTGCATATCAATAGCTTCGCCCAATTCGGTCCCTGGAACCCAATTACCCAAAGACAAAGCCAATACCTTGAGTATTTCGCGCTTCAATTTAGGGTTGGTATTTTGCGGAAAGCCAACAGCGGTAATCCTCCCTTTGCTCGTCACCTCAAAATCAATGTTTATTTTTGCCGGCACTTCTTCCTTGGGCAGGTTGGCCGGATATTTAAAGCTACGTGCAAAAAGCTGATAAAAAGCGGCTAGGCCTCCTTTATAGTTTGGTGGCGATACCACTTCCGTTTTGGCTACAGGCTTGCCCTCGGCATCAAAATACTCGCCCTCGGTAAGCTGCCCGTTGTCATCGTAGTTTTCTTTGAGCGCCAGTTTGCCGTTTTGATGAAACATGCGCCAGTTGCCCACCTTCTTGCCCCGGCTGTAGCGCCCTTCTTTCCTTACATGGCCATTATCCCAATACAGGCGATAATTACCATGGAGCGTATTCCAGGCATAGTTGGCCTTCTCGTGTACCTGCTCATTGGGAAACAAGACCTTCCATTCGCCATATTTATAGCCCTTGTCAAAATCTCCCGATTCTACCAGTTTGCCGTTTTCGTAAAAAGCATAAGGGCCACTTCTTACGCTCAGTTTTTCG